>CAWAVF010000015.1:0-6139 GCA_963785405.1 uncultured Gammaproteobacteria bacterium | reverse complement strand
ACGCCCCTACTCGACCGTGACGCTCTTCGCGAGATTGCGCGGCTGATCCACGTCCGTGCCCTTCAGGATCGCCACGTGGTAGGCGAGCAGCTGCAGCGGAATGGTGTAGACGGCGGGGGCCTGGAAGTACGTGACGTGGCGCGGCATGGTGATCACGGTCACCCCATCGTCTTCCTTTGAGCCCGGCCTCCGGGTCCGCGAATACGATCAGCTCGCCGCCGCGGGCACGCACTTCCATCAGATTCGACTTGAGCTTGTCGAGCAGATCGTTGTTGGGCGCCACGGTGATCACCGGCATGTCGGCGTCGACCAGCGCCAGCGGGCCGTGCTTGAGTTCGCCGGCGGGATACGCCTCGGCGTGGATGTAGGAGATCTCCTTGAGCTTGAGCGCCCCTTCCATGGCGATCGGGTGCAAAGCGCCGCGGCCGAGGAACAGGGCATGGTGCTTGTCGGCGAAGCGCTCCGCGAGCTTGTGGACCACGGGATCGAGCGCGAGGGTCTGCTCGAGGAGCGCGGGCAGCTCGATCAGCCGCGTGACGAGGCCGCGCTCGCGCTCGGCATCCGCGCCGTGATGTTTCGCGAGCGCGATCACGAGCATGTCCAGCGCGGCGAGCTGCGTGGTGAAGGCCTTGGTCGAGGCGACGCCGATCTCGGGACCCGCGCGGGTGAGCATGACGAGATCGGACTCGCGCACCAGCGAGCTTTCGGGAGCGTTGCAGATCGCGAGCGTCGACAGATAACCGGACTGCTTGGCGAGCCGCAGCGCCGCGAGCGTGTCCGCGGTCTCGCCGGACTGCGAGATGGTCACGAACAGAGAGTTGCGCGGGACGAGCGGATTGCGATAGCGGTACTCGCTCGCGATCTCCACCGCGCACGGCAGCCTGCAGATCTGCTCGATGAAGTAGCGGGCGACGGCGCCCGCGTGATAGCTGGTTCCGCACGCGACGATATGCACGTTCTCGGTGCGCTGGAAGATCTCGGCCGCGGCGGGGCCGAAGGCGGCCTCGAGCAGGCGTCCGTTCGCGACGCGCTCCTGGAGCGTGTTGGCGACGGCGCGCGGCTGCTCGTGGATTTCCTTCAGCATGAAGTGGCGGTACTGGCCCTTCTCCGCGGCGTCCGCGGACAGCTCGCTTTCGCACGCAACGCGATCGACGCTGTTGCCTTCGCGGTCGACGATGCGCACTGAGGTACGGCGGATCTCCGCGACGTCGCCTTCCTCGAGAAAGACGAACCGGCGCGTCACGGGCAGCAGCGCCGCAACGTCCGAGGCGACGAAGTTCTCCTCGACGCCGAGCCCGATGACCACCGGACAACCCTCGCGCGCAAGAATCATGCGGTCGGGATCGCGCTCACTCACCACGGCGAGCGCGTAGGCACCCTGGAGCTCAGCGACGGTGCTGCGCACGGCCTTGAACAGATCGCCGACGGTCTTTAGGTAATGGTGAATGCGGTGCGCGATGACTTCCGTGTCGGTCTCCGAGCTGAACTTGTAACCCTCGCGCTCAAGCTCGGCGCGCAGCTGCTCGTGATTCTCGATGATGCCGTTGTGCACGATCGCGAGGCCGTCTCCCGAGATGTGCGGGTGTGCGTTGCGCTCGCTCGGCACGCCGTGCGTCGCCCAGCGAGTGTGCGCGATGCCGAGCATGCCGTGGCAGGGCGTGACGGTCGAGCGCATCCTGCAGCGCCTGAACCTTGCCTACCGCTCGCAGGCGAGCCAGGTGATGGGAATCATCGACGATGGCGATGCCCGCCGAGTCGTAGCCCCGATATTCCAGCCGCCGCAGTCCCTCCATCAGGATGGGAACGATATTGCGCTCAGCGATTGCTCCGACGATTCCACACATGCTTATCAATCCCTTTTGGCTTGACCGCCCAGGCTACGGGCGGCGATATCGATCAGTGTAGCGTCAACTACGAGCCGCCGACACTCGGACTCAGCGCCGCACTCAAGCCGCGCCGGGAGCCGTGTTCGCCTCCGTGCCCGTCGGCACAAAATCATTGCCTGACCCCCGCCGCCCGCCCAATCGGGACCGTGCAGCCGATGCGTTGCCTCGCGACCACCATGTCGTCAAGAATCAGAGAAGACTCGGTGCTTTCCGTATTGTAGTTCTGCGGCCAAAAGTAGCTGATCTTCAATGCGCCGGTCTTCCTCCACTGCTGATTGAGCAACATCAGAGTTGGATTCGCCGGACGATAGACGGTGCACTCGGTTCCATTCGCATCGACCGGGCAGAACTTGTCCTTGACCCAGTAGCCCATCGGGCCAGTGTCGTCGAAGCGACGGATTAGGGATCCGTTCTGCCACACTTCGAGCACCGCTCCGGCGCCGCTGCTCGGATCGGGATTCACCTTCAAATGGATCTCATAACAGACCCACGTATTGCTCTGCATTCGGAAGTTGGCGTTGTGCAGGAGCGTGTTCCCGTAATAATCGCCGACAGCGCCGGTGGGCGCAGACCTCCACGATTGCATACCCATCCAGTCAGCATAGAAGTCAATCGGCACGTTCGCGAACGACGGAATTGGCTCAAGCCCAATCAGGAAGTACGCGTTGCCCGTAGGACGCCGGCCCGCGCGCGGATAGGGATAAGGAAGTGGCGGATTGTAGCCGCCGATCCACAATCCTGTATGGTGCCACGGTCCGGCGCCCACGTATTTTGCGTAATAACGGAAAAACAGCTCGTCGTATCCTGCGCCAAAGCTCTTATAAAATCGGGTCGCCGGCTTACTGCCGCCTGCGGTAAGTTCCAGCGCATGGGCGCCCGAGCTGCTTGCGGGGCGATCGGTGATCAGGATCATCCCTGCGCTATTACTGTAACTGTCGTAACGGGCGACAACCGCCGCTACGCCTCCCTCCTCGAAGTCCTCGTGCCAGACGACAGAGGGGTCTGCGCCGATGCCAACATCACCCGGATATTTCGCGGCGAGCGTCGGCGCGGTGAGGGCCGTGTACGCCGAACCACTTGTCGCTGTCGGCGGGGATGCCGGTTGAGGTAACGGATTCGTCGCGACTGGACCGGCGGAGTTGGACGCGTATGCGCAACCAGTAAGCAGATACAGAAAAAGCAAGTGCCACGCAGCCCACGGCGCAATCGCCAGATTCCAATCCACCTTCATGTGTTAATGGCGGCCGCGCCTGAGTATCCGCAAAATATGGGCAACGCCGTCGAGCGCCCACGACGCACCAGCACGACCCGCGAGTAGTTCCAAATAGTAGTGCGCTGACCTCGGGCCGTGCCACGCCTCACTCAACGATTCGATGTCTGGACCGTGCGCAATCAGCGTCTCCCAGGCATCAACGATCGCACTCCAGCCGTATTCGGCGACGACAAATCGTCGCCCGGCGATTCCAAGTCGAGCTAACCGATGCGAATCCGAAAGGAGTGCGGTCAGTTCTCCGGCGGCCCGTTCCACTGAGTCCGTTTGGGTCAGCCAAGCGCCCCCGCTGCGTCCGGTGGTTTCTGGAAGTGCACCTCGTGCCACGCTGAACACCGGTAAGCCCGTCGCAAGCATCTCGACTGCCGCACAACAAAAGGTCTCGGTGTACTCGCTCCAATTTGGATTCGCGACCCCCAGACTGCACTCGTTATAGAGACCCCGCAGCTCGACGGGACTCAGAAGGCCGGCCAGTTCGACACCGGCGGATTCGAGCGACCCGAATTCTGCCGCGAGCGGTTCGACGTAATTGCTCTCGAAATCCGGATCGGCGATGCCGAAGCGACCGAGTTCGCGGCCGCTTCCGTACAATCTGCCGGTACCCGCCAGCACCAGCTTGGCCGTGGAATCAGCGCGATGAACGTACTTCCACATTTGCAGGAGACGATGCAGCCCCTTGGTTGGCCCGGCGGCTCCGGCATATACAACGACACGCCGCGCAAATCGATCGGTTGAAACTGCAATCTCTTCGGCGAACAGTGGCGCCAGTGGGTTGTAGACTCGCCCTACCCGCTCGTGGCGCGGGCTGCGCAGCAGTGGCACCCGACAGGTATCGGAGACCGTCACCAGTCCACTGATCTTCTCACTCTCGAGCCAATTTCTCTCTAAACGTGTAACCGGAAGTTGAGTCCAAATGAGCGGCTGCACGCCATGGGCACTCAGCTGTTCGAAGACGGAAGTATCCCCATAAGTCAACCAAATAGTCCTGCCCTCCCGCGCCCAATCGCAACCGCCTTGTATCGATTCAAAGGTCCGGCATGCCGAGTCAACAACCCTCTGACCGTGGACGATGCAAATGCCGATCTCGTGTCCGCGTTGCGCAAGCCCCTCAGCGACCAAGAGACCAGAGGTATGCGTACCGGAGAGCGCTTCCCCTCCGCGGATCACTGCAGCGGCCGATACGCTCTGCCGCGGAAGATCGCGAATGACGAACAACGTGCGCACCACGCTACGCCCCCCAGCCTTTGCGCCCGTGGCCGAATAAATCCGGGTCGCTCATGCCGACAGCCGATCCAGCATCACGCGAAGGTAATAATCCGAGAGGCTTCGCCAGTATAGATGCCGGCGATAGTACTCCCGGCTCGCATGCATGATGGACTCGCGCGCGTCTGCGTCGTTCGAATAGTGCTCGCACAGATCCACCAGATCCGACATATCCGGGCGCGTGAAAACAATGTGTTTCCGGTCCTGCAACGGGACCGGCATCATGGCAGCGTGCGGTGGACTCACAACGCAGGCGCCAACCGCGAAATAATTGACCAGCCGAAAACAAAACGGGCCGTTTCCCGGAAGGTCGAGGCAGACTTTGGAACGCGCCACCTCCATGAGAAATTCCGGGTAATCCACCTTTTTGCCGCCGCCGAAGAACTTCACGCGGTCCTGGTTCTGTAACGCAGAAATTGCCGCCGTACGAGTTTCCGTCGCGAACTGAAGTCCGAAGCGACCGTACACATCCCAGGAAAAACGTTGCCGTTCCCGTTGCCTGCGAGGTACGCGAGCGTACCAATCGACCAGCATTGAATCCGAAACGAACCCACCCGGCACGATCGCCTCCCTTCCGTAACCGCCTACCCGATACTGCATTTTGAATTCGAGGTCCAATTTTTCGTTCTCACCGGCGTCCGTGCCCATATGTGTGAGATCGGGATAGTCGGAACAATTTAAGGCAACGCGAAACGTCCGATGCCCGCGCTGCACCTCAATGACGACGGTGCCGCTGAGGGATTGTGGGATCTCGGTGACCTTCACAGGTACTCGCGCCCGAAATCCATGGAACAGCGGCTCCACCCAGCCCCACCCTGGTGTCCATTGGAGTGTCGCCGGCCAGCGCACCGCCACCCCGCGCAACTCCTCCGCACTGACATTCCAGGCGGCGTCGCGCACAGGCGCTTGCAGTCCCAGAATGGCGCGCTTCAGCGGCTTTCTGATCTGGCTGCCCAGCCCACTCACTGCAGAAATCGTCGAAAATACTCGATGGTCGGTGGCAGCCCATCCGCGAGAGGAATAGAAGGCTGCCAACCGAGCAGCTCCTTGGCCTTCGTGATGTTCGGCTGGCGCTGCTTGGGATCATCGGCTGGCAGCGGGTGGAAGACGATCTTGGATGCCGATCCGCACAGGCGCACGACTGATTCGGCGAGCTGACGGATCGTGAACTCGTTCGGATTTCCAAGATTGATAGGACCGGTAATTTCCTTTCCCGAGTTCATCAAACGGATCAGGCCATCAACCAGATCGGAGACAAAACAAAATGAGCGTGTTTGCGAGCCGTCGCCATAGATCGTTATGGGTTCGCTGCGCAGAGCTTGCATCACGAAATTCGAAACGACGCGGCCATCGTTGGGATGCATATACGGACCGTAGGTGTTGAATATACGCGCCACCTTGATTTGCAGGCGATGCTGCCGCTGATAGTCGAAGAATAGCGTTTCGGCACATCGCTTGCCTTCGTCGTAGCACGCCCGGGGGCCGATCGGATTGACGTTGCCCCAGTACTCCTCAGTCTGCGGATGCTGCGTCGGATCACCGTACACCTCACTGGTCGATGCCTGCAGAATCTTTGCGCGAATCCTCTTGGAGAGTCCGAGCATGTTGATGGCCCCGTGTACAGACGTCTTCGTCGTCTGAACCGGGTCGTTTTGGTAGTGCACGGGAGAGGCTGGACAGGCCAAGTTGTAGATCTCATCCACCTCGACGAACAGCGGGA
>CAWAVF010000014.1:0-7698 GCA_963785405.1 uncultured Gammaproteobacteria bacterium | reverse complement strand
GCCGACGATCATCGAGTTCGTTTGCGATAACAGGTAAATCTGAGGATACGCCATGCATAAACCTCATCGCCAAATCTTCCTCTTGATGCTGCTCGGCATCTTCTGCCAACGCGCGCTGCCTGCGGATACGGCCGACTCGATACCGCCGCTGACTTACGTGCATGTTTATGCCGACGCCGCGGGTGCATCGCATTTTCGCGAAGAGCATTTCGACTTCGCCCGAGGCCACAACAATGAGAGCTCCATTCATGTACTGGAGGCGAAGGGCGGGGCGACACTGTTGCGTCTCAAAGCCGGCGCCTTCGAGGATTGGCACAATGCCCCGCAAGCCTGGTTTTTGATCGTGTTGCAGGGCGCATCGGAAGTCACCACTTCAGACGGGCAAGTGCGCCATTTTGGTCCGGGGTCCGTGGTGCTGCTGGACGATACCACGGGCAAAGGACATCAAACGCGGGCGGTCGGAAGGATCGATCATATTGCAGCGGTCATTCCCATTGCTGACGCACCGGTAACAGGAGCGAAGTAGTCTGTCGCCGCTGCGGTTCAACGTCGCAGCAAAATGCGTTCCACTTCGAAACTCCCCACCATCGTTCCGCGATCGCGGAACACAATGACTCCGGCGATCTGCGAGAGATTCATCAGCCGGCCGGCCGGGGCGTGCTCGATCTCGGCGATCGGAATGGCGATCTCGAGGCGCTCGTGGGCGCGCAGGCTGAATTCGCGGTTGAAGCGATCCCGGAACTGGTGATTGTGCGCACGGTCATGCACGCGCACTGCGAGCGGCAGGTCGAGGTCGCCGGGATTGCGCAGGTCGAGGACCAGCGCGTGCGCGCATTGCGCCAGTCGGGATAGGGCTCCTCGAGGTCTATCCCGGCATACTGTGCGCTACCGAATGTAACGCGGAGCGCGCTGCCGCAACGCGATGTCGTCGGTCCCGTCGAAGGCACGACGCTGACATCGGCACCCCCACCACTCACGAAGTATAGATCGAGCGGCGAGCACGTTTCGAGCAGCGTGGGGAAACTGAAGTCCCGACGCGCATAGGCCGCGAGGGAGATAGAGATCGGCGCCACCATGATGGCGAACCCCACGATTGCGAGCAGCGCGCCCAGCACCCGCCATTCGCCCCGCCCGCGGGCATCTGCGCCCGGGACAAGGGTTGCGAACCCCGCGAGTGCCGTACTCGCGCCGAGCGCATCGCGTAGGACGTCGAGGAGCGACGGATCGCGGTGCACGAACGCCTGGGCAACCTCAGTGCCCGCACCGCAGAGTACCGTAAGGAGGAACGCCACGGCGTAGGAGCCGAAGCGTCGCGGCGCCTGGCGCCGTAGGAGCGTGAGGAAGAGAAGCGCAACTGCCCCGAAGGTGACCGGATGCGCGAGCTTCTGCAGCGTGTGTACGAAGCGCGTCGGCTCGTGGAATTTTGCGAAGACCACGAGCGACAGGAAAAAGAGGATGGCAGCGACCCGCAGGGCCCGTTGCGCTCCCTCACCCGTGCCGGGAAGTCGCTCGGCCGCCGGCATCAACGCGGCAACGTTTTAATCGCTGCATCGACGGCCGAGCTTAAGGCTGCGACGATCTCTCCGAGCTGCGAGTCGGTCACGTTGAACGGCGGGGCGATGAGAACATGATCACCCGAGTCGCCGTCCGCGGTGCCTCCACTGGGATAGCAAATGAGCCCCTGAAGCATGGCCTGCTGCTTGATGCGCGCATGGAGTTTAAGGCTCGCTGCAAACGGTTGCTTGGACCCGCGGTCCGCGACCACTTCGATTGCACGCAGTAGCCCACGCCCTCGAATGTCGCCGATGTGCGGGTGAGCACCGAACCGCACTTGCAGTAATTCGTGCAGCGCGGTTCCCTGGCGCCGCACGTTGGCTAGCAGGTCCTCGCTCTTGATCACGTGCTGTACGGCCAGCGCGGCGGCGCAGCCCACCGCATGCCCCATATAGGTGTGGCCGTGATTGAAGGAGCCGCTGCCTGTCGCAATGGCTGCGTGGATCTTCTCGGCAACCAGCACCGCACCAATCGGTTGATAACCGGCGCCGAGACCTTTGGCAAGGAGCAGAACGTCCGGCGCAATGTCTTCCTGCTGGCACGCATGCAGTGTGCCCGTGCGGCCCATGCCGCACATCACCTCATCGAGGATCAGCAGAATGTCATAGCGATCGCAGATCTCTCGAATGCGCTTGAAATAGCCGGGCACCGCGGCGACGGCACCGAGAGTTGCCCCGACGACGGGCTCGGCGATGAAGGCGGCCACTTTTTCTGCACCGACGCGCAGGATCGTATCTTGAAGTTCCTGCGCGACGCGATCGCCGTAGGCGCCGTCCGTCTCGCCGGGTTGCTTGCCCCGGTACGCGAAGCAGGGCGAAATATGCGTCGCCTGTTGCAGCAATGGCAGATAGGTCTCGCGCCGAGCCGCATGTCCGCTCACCGACAGGGCTCCCAAGGTATTGCCGTGATAGCTGAAGCGGCGCGCAATGAAGTGGTGGCGCTCAGGCCGGCCGCATTCGACATGGTATTGGCGGGCAAGCTTCAGCGCGGCTTCGGTTGCCTCTGAACCGCCGGTGACGAACCAGGCGCGGGTCAACCCGTCGGGGGCGTGAGCAATCAGTTCGTCCGCCAGAAGCTCCTGAGGTGGGGTCGTGAAAAATCCCGTGTGCGCATACCCGAGTTGGTCTATTTGCTGCTTGATGGCTTCGCGCACGGCCGGATGGTCGTGACCCAGGCAGCTAACGGCTGCGCCTCCTGAGGCATCCAGGTAACGCTTGCCGGCGGAATCGTAGATCCAAATTCCTGCGCCGCGTACTGCTACCGGAATCTGCGATCGTGCATCTCTGCCGAAGACGTGACTCATCCGTTACGCTGTGTTGCCGGCGTCAATCGTGATCACAGTGCCGGTGATGTTGCGGCCTCCGTCTCCCATCAAGAATTCGGCGCTGCGCGCCACATCGATCGGTTCGGCCATGCGCTTAAGGGCGCTGCGTCGCGCTATCGCATCGCGTTGCGATTCGTTGAGTTCATTCGTCATCTCAGTGGCGATGAAACCAGGCGCAATGGCGTTCACCGTGATCCCGAGCGGACCCACTTCGCGCGCCAGGGAGCGCGTAAACCCAATCAAAGAAGCCTTCGTAGCGCTGTAAACCGATAGGCCGCTGTAGCCGGTGGAGGCCACGATCGAAGCGATATTCACGATCCGCCCCTCGCGCTGCGACATCATCGACTTGAGAACGTACTTCGACAGCAGAATGGGCGCCACGGTATTGAGTTGGATCAGACGCTGAATTTCTGTTTCCCGCATGTTGGCGAGGATGCCGCTGGTGCCCAATCCCGCATTGTTGATGAGACCGTAGATCGGGCCGAACTCGCTGCGCAGTGCGCGCACCAAGGAGGCGATCTGATTCAAGTCGGATAGGTCGCAGGCACGGAATTCAATCGCGCCGTTGCCGCTTGTCGCCGCAGCCTGGCTTGCCGCTGTTAATTCGGCGCTTAAAGATCGCGCGACTGCAATGACGCGGTAGCCCGCTAAGCTAAGCGTGCAGGTCATCGTAAGTCCCAGCCCGCGGCTGCCGCCCGTGACGATTACATTGCGCACTAAGGACGCACCAGTTTGCCGGCTGCCGTCAGCTCGAGCGAAGGGACGAAGCGCAGCAGCGCGGGTACCTTGTGTGCGGCAAGCGTGCGGCGGCAGGCATTCAACAAGTCGTTCTTTACGCCTTCGCCACCTGCGTCGGAGTCCTGCGCGTCCGATAACACCACCTCGGCGACAACCAGGGCGCCGGTGATGGGATTGCGGCGGGCCAATACCCTCGACATTCGCACTCGTGGGTCGGCATTGAGCACCGACTCGACTTCCTCTGGATAGACCTTCAGGCCCCCAACGTTGATGATGCCGCCCTTGCGGCCGCGAAAATAATAGCGGCCCTGCGCGAGCTCCACCATGTCGCCTGTGTCGACAAACCCTTCAGTGCCGGGGAGTGCAGCCGCGGCGGCACCGAGATAGCGCGCAGCCGTGCGGCGCGAGCGAATCCACAATGTGCCATCCTGCACTTTCATCTCGATGGCTCCCCGCGGGTTGTCGACGAAGTCCGCCGGAAAACCTTCGAGCCCATCATTCACATCGAACGCCACGCCCGCTTCGGTGGACGCAAACGCGTGTGCAATTCGCGCCTTGGGGTAAGCCGCACGCAAGTTATCCAGCACCGTCTGATCGGCAACTTCACCCGACAGCCGCACATACTCGGGCGAAATGAGTGCTGTGTCCCCGCTCATGAGCGCGCGGCGCCAGTGCGAGGGGGTGCCTGAGATATGAGTCACTCCGGCAGCCCCGGCGCGCGTAAGAAAATCGTGCGTGGACTCCCCGGCACTCGACAGAACCAGCGGAGATCCGGAGATCACGGCGCGCAGATAAATCTGCAGTCCCCCATAGCGGCGAATGTCATAGAAAGTGCTCCACACCATGGGTTTGGCCGAATTGGCGCGCGGCAGTGCACCTGCGAGACTCTCGAAGCTGTGGACGACCAGCTTTGGCATGCCCGTCGTGCCGGAGGTCAAAAGAATCCAATCAGTGGTTTCTGTACGGCGCCGTTGCGGATTCTCGCGCAGCGGCCGCGCCGCCAACATGAACATAAGAATGGATGGCGGTATTTGCGGCGCCCCGGCATCGTCGACGAGGATGGCATCCGCTTCTGCCGAAGCGCAGACGCCGCCGATTTGATCAGGCCCCACGTCAGGCGTGCACAGGACCACTCGCCGGGCGACACCGTCAAGTTCCACCAAGGCAATGGCGGTTGCTAGCTGCTCACGCGTCGCCAGCACGAGGGATCGGCCGCGCAGCAGCTCTAATTTTCCGTCGAGAATCGACCCCGTCGCGAGTTCATTGAGCGCCACGGACGCAGCTCGTCCGTGAAAAATGCCGGCGATAGGCTCCCCGGGGCGTGCAATGGATTCCCACAAACTCTCAGCGGCGCGCGGCGAAGGTCGAGCGGCATCCGTCATCGATAGGAATCCTTCTTGCACCGGCGGTGTCGTTCTCGTGCTTCATTATCGCCTATGCAGCGAAGCAGCGGCAAGCGGGCCGCAACCTTAGCACTCGCGGCTGTATCCTATATTGGCCTGTTTCCTAGTTTGCCGAGTCCTTACATCGCCATCATCGACGCAAATCCCGCGAAGTTATCGCCAACTTTAGCCAAACTTTTTCCGCCGGGCGCCTTCGCGGCGGAGTTGCGCGAGCCCGGCGATCCATCCTTGCTGCTGCCCGCTGAGACGCAATATCTAGGCAAGGCGGTCCTCAAACGCGTGCAGGAGTTCTCGGCGGGAAGATTGTGTGCAAGAGCGCTACTGGCCGAATTCGGCATCCTCGATTTTGCCATCGAAGTGGGTGAGGCACGTCAGCCCGTATGGCCCGATGTACTGGTGGGCAGCATTACGCACACTGCGGGCTTCTGCGCCGCGGTGGTCGCCGAGAAATCGCGCTTTACCGCCATCGGCATGGATTGCGAGGTCGCCGGAAGCGTGAAGCCGGAACTTTGGCCCAGCATCTGCACCCCTGAGGAAATTCAGTGGCTGAATTCGCTCCCGGAAGCGTCGCGAGTTGGTGCTGCAACACTGATATTCTCGGCCAAAGAAGCGTTCTACAAGTGCCAGTACCCGCTGACCGGTGAGCGCTTGACCTTCCACGATGCTCGGGTTGATGCGCCAGCCTGGGGAGCTGCCGGCGGGATCTTCACCATTCAGCCTACCAAGCGCATTGCCTTGGCCGACAACGCCGCTTTGCCCCTGCACGGCCGCTACCTATTTCACCAGCAGTTCGTGACCGCCGGCATTGCGTTGACCGCCGCCACGGTTTCGGCTCAGTAGGCTTCCTCTCGCGCAGTGATATTCTAGGCGAATGACTATCGTTCCATTACTGGATCTCAAGGCTCAGTACGCGCAGATTCGCGCTGAGGTGCTGCCGGTCATAGAACGGGTATGTGCCAGCCAACGCTTCATTCTCGGCGACGAGGTGCTGGGGCTCGAGGACGAGGTGGCACGCTATTGCTCATCAGCGGCCGGCATTGGCGTCTCCTCCGGCACGGACGCACTGCTGCTAGCGCTAATGGCCCTTGAAATAAAGGCCGGCGATGAGGTCATTACCTCGCCCTACACCTTTTTCGCCACCGCGGGCACCATCGCCCGCTTGGGCGCGCGGCCGGTGTTTTGCGATATAGACCCGGTTACGTTCAATCTGTCGCCAGCGGCCGTTCAAGATTTCATCGACCGGCAGTGCGTGGTAAAGGCCGGCCAATTGATCAATCGTAGCACCGGCGGGGCGGTCAAGGCCTTGATGCCCGTGCACCTCTACGGTCAGTCGGCCGACATGGATCCGTTGATGGCCCTGGCCAAACAATATCGCTTGAAGGTCATCGAGGATGCCGCGCAGGCCATCGGTACGGAATATAAAAACGGCGTGCGTGTGGGCGCCATTGGCGACATCGGCTGCTTTTCATTCTTTCCCACCAAGAATCTCGGCGCCTTTGGCGATGCGGGCCTCTGTACCACCAACGATGCCGATCTTGCCGAAAGCATGCGGGTGCTTCGGGTGCACGGCGGCAAGCCTAAGTATTTTCATTCGGTGATCGGCGGCAACTTTCGCATCGATGAGCTGCAGGCCGCTGTGCTGCGCGTGAAACTGAAATACTTGGATCGCTGGACCCAAGGCAGGCAGCGCAATGCCGCCTTCTACAATGCGGCTTTTGCCGATGCGCATTTCGCCAACAAGCTTGCGACCCCGAGCGTCCCGCAAGACGGCAGGCACATTTTCAATCAATACATCGTGCGCGTTCAAAAGCGCGACGCATTGAAGGACTTTTTGGGGAAACGCGGCGTGGGTACCGAGATTTATTATCCGGTTCCTATGCATATGCAGAAGTGCTTCGAATATTTGCAGCACCGCGCCGGAGATTTCCAGGAATCGGAGCGCGCGGCGCTCGAAACCCTGGCACTCCCGATATATCCGGAACTAGAACCGGCGCAGCTTCAGCACGTGGTCGCGAAGGTGGCCGAGTTCTACGGCTGAGCGCTGGCGCCTTTGAGACTAACTGCCACTGCGATCAACCGGTTAGCGCACAGGCAGCCCTCGCGGTAGAATTGTGAATGGCGATGCAGAGGGCATAACCTATGGCGCGTGCATTGGCGGACATTGAGCGGGACATCCTCGCGCTGAGCGAGAAGGAGCGCGTTGCGCTGCTTCGGAAACTCATTGATGACCTGGATGCTCCTGGCGACGCGAATTCAGATGCAGCTTGGCTCCAGGAATCTGAGCGTCGCCTTGGTGAAATCGAGAACGGGACCGCTCGGACATTTCCTGCAGACGATGTGATGAAGGAAGCGCGAACGCTTTTGAAGTGATGCGCCTGGAGGTTCATTCCGAGGCGCGTGAAGAGTTCCTTCAGGCGGTTTCGTTTTATGACGCTCAAGTGCCAGGCTTGGGTTTGCGCTTTATTACTGAGATTCAGCGCTGCCAGAAAGCACTGCTCGAAACACCGCAAATTGGTCGCCCCTATGGTCGACGCATGCGGAAATTCACGGTTGGCGACAAGTTCCCTATTCAATTGTGTATGTGGTTCTTGCCGATGTTTTATTTGTATTGGCATACGCTCACGGCTCGCGGCGTCCGGGCTTTTGGCGGACACGCGCCGTCCGCTAGCATTCGATGGG
>CAWAVF010000013.1:0-21223 GCA_963785405.1 uncultured Gammaproteobacteria bacterium | reverse complement strand
CGCAGCGCCCACTTCGTGGTGCCGGCACGTAATTTGTACCGCATCGGCAGATGCGAAGCGAATTCGAACAATCTGTGATCGAGGAGGGGAGCTCGCGTTTCGAGAGACACCGACATGCTTGCTCTGTCGACTTTGGTAAGGATATCGTCCGGGAGATAGGTGAGCACATCGACGAGCATCATTTCTTCGGTAAAAGATCGCAAGTCCAAATGAGAGGGAAATTCCCGCGGCAGGGGCTCTGAGCCGCCACGAACGACATTGGCTGGATTGGTCCAATGAGAAACCAATCGTTGATAAAAAGCGCCTGGCGACTCGATTTCCAGCACAGAGGCGAACTTGTGCATGCGATCGCCGGGGGTGCTTACTCGTAGGGCGGGGGGCAAAATGCCCCGCATGGGTTTAAAGACAGCATCCCACACCCGCGGACTCACATTTTTGATTGCTGCAGCCAAACTTCGGCGCACTGGGAATGGCAAACTCTGGAAGCGCCGCCACATATCGCGGCCTAGAGAGTAGCGATTATATCCGCAGAATATTTCGTCGCCGCCGTCCCCGGACAACGCGACTGTGACCTCTCGGCGCGCCACTTCGCTGACCATCAAAGTGGGCAGCTGCGATGAGTCAGAGAACGGTTCGTCAAATACAGATGCAAGACGCGGGACACGCTCCAACGCATCGTGCGGCGTTAATATTGTTTCGGTGTGATCAGTCCCGAGATGCCGGGCGACCGCCATCGCAAACTCCGCCTCGTTATACTCACCTTCGGCGAATCCCACGCAGAACGTTTTGACCGGTCGCATCGATTGTGATTGCATCAGCGCCACTACCAAGGAAGAGTCAATTCCCCCGGAAAGAAATGCCCCGAGGGGAACGTCTGCGATCATCCTTATGGCGACAGCGTCTCGCAGTAACTCG
Organism: uncultured Gammaproteobacteria bacterium; assembly: GCA_963785405.1. Lineage (GTDB taxonomy): Bacteria > Pseudomonadota > Gammaproteobacteria > Steroidobacterales > Steroidobacteraceae > Bog-1198. Next base: position 20,308 of record CAWAVF010000013.1, on the reverse strand, counting down.
TCAAGGCGGTCGAGAATCTCTACTTCTGAACCCGCAAACGGCGCCGCCCGAGCACTATTTCGTACCGCTCGGGCATCCCAGTACGTGCTGTATGCGATTGATGGTTTTCCCATCTCGAATTTAACCTTTGCCAAGCTTCCCGGCAGAAGTTTTGCCACGTTTTCGTAGATTGATCGCGGTGAAGGAACATAGTTATGTCGGAGATAGAGGGTCAATGATTGCCGGTCGATCCGTGGTTCGAAACCGGGTAAGCAATAAAGTGCCTTCAGTTCAGAAGCGAAACCAACTAAGTGATTTCCAATGTGGATATATAGCGGCTTTTTGCCGAAACGGTCTCGCGCAAAAATCAAAGTGCGTTCCGCCCGATCCCACACTGCGAACGCAAACATACCCACAAATTGCTCGACAGCAGATACGACGCCCCATTGTTCAAATGCGGCCAACATGACCTCCGTATCACTGTGGCCTCGAAAGCTGTGGCCCAGGGGCGATAGAATTGTCCGCAGGCGTTCAAAGTTGTAGATCTCGCCATTGAATACCAATACAAAACGGCCGCTCCGAGAGATCATTGGTTGGCGACCGTCCTCTGAAAGATCGACTACCGCGAGCCTTCGGTGCCCCAGGGCAATTCCCGCAGAGTCGTCCCAAAAAAAACCGTCACCGTCAGGACCGCGGTAAGCAATTGCGGCGGTCATGTTCCGCAACATTCGTTCCGGCGCCTCCGTCAGAGCGTTAGTTGTCCAAAAGCCGGCTATTCCGCACATAACGGATAATCGCCTGCTTGATCGCCACGGCCGCGCTTGGTCATGTGCGCGTCGGTCTCGGACACCCTACCAGCGACATGTATATCGCCTCGAAACGTTCCCTGGCATTTGCTGTGGAAAACTCCGCTATGATCCGGTTTCTTCCTCGTTGACCCATCGCTTCTCGCACGGATCGAGGTAATTCAAAAATCTGACTAAGACCCGCGCATAGAGCCGACGGGTTCTCTTTTGGCACGACTATTCCGGCCTGCGACAACAGCATGCGGACATCGCCGACGTCCGTTGCGACGCACGGAATTCCAATTGACATCGCCTCCCCCACGACATTGGGAAATCCCTCTGAGCGCGACGATAGGCAGAACACATCCACCGCATTCAGGCAAATCAAAACATCATCGCGGAAGCCGAGTAATTTGAACCTATCGGGGAAGCCTGTATCGACAATAAGATCGCGCAGTTCAGTATTGAGAAAATCAAGTCCCTTTCCCACCATTAGAAAGCGTGCTGACGGATTTTGCTTCGCAAGCAAGCCAGCGGCCTTGACGAAATTGGCGTGATCTTTGTAGTAATTAAACCTTCCCACACAGCCCACCACAAACTCGTCATCGGACCATCCATGCTCGGCACGAAATGCGCGCCGCTGCTCCCGTAGAGCGTCATGACTGGGCGGGTCAAATCCGTTCGGAACTACAACCATTTTTGACTGGTCGTAACCGATCGCCGCGTGAGTGATACGCGACGCCTCCGCTGCACAAATGATTACCGCGGGAACTACGCGGGAGAGCAACGCGCAAATTCGACGAATAACATAGGTGCTATACGCAGTGCCTTTGATCATATCAGTACCGCGTATTCCCCAAATTATTTTTCTATTTCCCGCGGCCCTCGCCGCCACGCCACCAATAAGATCGGCATGATACATCCAGGTTTGGACGAGGTCTGGTTGTCGCTGACGTATCATTTTCGTCAGCTTGAGAAGAATCGAGGGCACACTAAACATGTTGCGCATACCCAAGGCCTTTACATCGATACCTTCAGCAATTAAGGCACCGCCGAGCTCCCCGGAATCGGTCAGTGAGACAATGCTGTGATGGAACTCCAAGCTGCCGCGATGAGATTCTATCAGCCGGCGTAGAACGTGTTCGGCGCCGCCCGCATCCAATCCAATAATTACGTGAAGAATCTTCACGAGAAGAGCGCTATCGCAACACTTAACATCTTGGTGGTAGTGTTTGAGGCACCGGTCAACAAAATTCTCGTTTAGCGATTGGCGTCGGCACCATCACAAAGAATATATTGCATTTCTCGAACGCATTGATGGTTTTTATGAATGTGAGCTTTTTGGAGGAATTGAGCTCTTCGGTAGTTGCCTCGAGAGTGCTGTCTCGGCCAAGACGCAGCTCATCGATCCACGCTGCATTGAAAGCGAATGCCACGGTGCGATATTTCTTGACGCACTCCATGCTGAGCGGCAAACCAATGTATCCCATACCTTTGATGCCTATTGTATCGCGAAGAACTCGCATGGACACTCCCAAACCTTAAGTGACGATGTGACCAAATCTAGCGAAGTCTATACCATCAGCGGCAGCGCTCCTGTCGTAGCGAGTAACCGGATGAGCCCGAGTGTGCTGAAGACGATGGCTAAGTCTAGTTCTATTTCACAGAAATTTGGTGTCTGGGCCCACAGATCCAAACCCAGCAACCTGACGGACCGAAAACGGTACTCACCGTTTATGAATGGAATGCACCGATTCCAGCCTATTCCCCAGCTCGATAAGGTCGCCGCTGCTCTCCGCAATATTACGGAGATCCTGGCGCTGGAACTGACCGTCCCTACAGACCGTCCGCCTGATTGGGATGACTTCGAATGGAGAATTGCCAAAGCAGTTGTGACCATGCAGGGGGAAGCCCAGCTGTTGCTTAACGCCTCGAGTTGGAAAGTGCCTTCGAGCTGGTGCAAATTTCTACACGAACAGCGGGATCACGTCGCTGGTCGGCATCGGCGCATTGTGCAGCTGCTAAATAGCATCGATTTGGCAGCCCATCGCCATGGTGTGGCGTTACTCCCACTAAAAGGCGCAGCACTACATTCGATCGGCATCTACAAGGCCGGCGAGCGTCCGATGGCAGATGTTGATCTGCTCGTACGCTGTGACGACGTGAAAGCAACGACTCAACTTCTTGAGGATTTGGGTTTCGAGGCGACCTTCAGCAACTGGCGGCATCAACTCTTTGAACAGCGCTTGGGGAAGGGCTCGGTCGCCGACTTCGGCGAGCACATCAGTAATCCAATCAAAATTGAATTGCACACGAGAGTTCGAGAGCGGCTGCCAGTCAGCGAGACGGATATAACCCACTTCCTTTTCCCAGCGGTGCCACATCCTGGTCTCAATGACTATCGGTCGACTGCATCTTTGATGATGCACCTTCTGCTGCACGCGGCGGGGAACATGCGCGCCCACGCGTTGAGGGTCATTCAGTTGCATGATATTGCCCGGTTGGGCGAACGCTTCGCGCGTAGCGATTGGGACGAATTGCTGCATGCCCGTCCAGGTGGTCAACCGCTGTGGTGGGCCGCTGCACCGCTAATAATGACGGCGCGTTACTATCCAGCCGCAATCCCGCAGTTTGTTAAAGATTGCCTGAACGTAGAATGTCCGTGGTTCCTTCGCAGAAGGATGCGACGGCAGCGCCTCGCTGATGTCTCGTGGTCGAATATAAGAGTCTATGCTTTTCCGGGAATCGAGTGGTCGAGGACTCCCTGCGAAGCACTCAGATTCATTGCGACTAGAATATGGCCTAGCCGAGACGCGCGAGCGGAGCTGCGGCGTTTTGCGATGAACGATCCAGGCGCATCTAAGATCCCGTGGTATGGTATCTCGCAGCGTGCGCGCATTTTGCGTTGGATTTTCTCGAGGCCTCTGCGAGTACAGACCGTACTTGCGGTTCATGCTGCGCTCGCCAAATCTGAATAACCAGGTGGGCGATTTTGCGTAGTTGGTTCGCGTCACTATGGTTGCGCAGACGCGCATGTGCTTCCAATCGAATTGATTTCGATCGCAAATCGTCGAATGCTTTGTTCACCGGAGTCTCTATGTTTCAACCAGACAACTCGTTGGCGATTCCACTTACGTGGTGAATTCGGGTAGGATCGTTTTGATAACCGGCGGAGGAGGCTTTGTCGGGACGGAGCTCTGTGCCTCATTGGCTGGACGCGGCTGGGACGTAAAAAGAGAGCCGCTAAGATTGCTCGAAGAGCCAGCGAAATGGCAGGAAACCCTACGTTCGACGAGCTGTGTCGTGCATCTTGCGGCGCGAGCGCATCAGACGCGTGCAGGCCACGATGCGGAAGCTGCTTACCATCAAATCAACGTCGAAGGATCGCGTTTCGTCGCCGAGCAGGCCGCGAACGCAGGCGTACGCCGATTCGTTTTCTTGAGCAGCATAAAAGTCAACGGGGAGGGCGGAGCACTTCCGTATCGAGCGACTGATGCACCTGATCCTCGCGACCCTTATGGGCGCTCCAAATTAGCAGCGGAACAAGTTGTCCGTGAAGTCTGCGCGCGCACTCAAATGGAGTGGGTCGTCATTCGACCTCCCCTGGTGTACGGACCTGGGGTAAAGGCGAATTTTCGCAAACTCATCAACTTAGTGAACCTAGGAATTCCGCTGCCCCTTGGATCGATAGAGAATCGACGAAGCCTTGTTGGCTTGACCAATCTAGTGCACTTTATCGAAACCTGCATGGCTCATCCGGGGGCGGCTGGACGAGTCTGGCTTATAGCGGATGATGAGTGTATTTCGACTCCGGAGTTGGTGAATCGGCTTTCGCGGCATTTGAATCGTCGTGCGCGGTTGTTTCCCTTTTCGCCCATATGGCTCCGTCGTATTGCCGAGACTTTGCACGTACGCGCGGAACTCGATCGTCTCTGCAGTTCTTTGCAGGTAGATGCATCACCAGCACGTTTGCAACTAGGTTGGCATCCGACGAGTTCCTTGGACTGCGAATTGGCCAGAACTGTCGCCGCATTCCGTGCCGGTAGATATCGGTGAGTGTGGTGATTCTTGCCGTTTTGGTAGGAACGTTCGTATTCTCGATCGTACTGGTAGGGTTCGTACGTCGTTACGTGCTGAAAAAAAATATCATCGATCTACCGAACACGCGAAGCTCCCACACGAGACCAACCCCGCGCGCGGGAGGTATCGCGATCGTGGTTTCGTTTATGACCGCGTTATGCGTGCTTTCTCTCTGTCGTTTGGTTGATATGAGAACCGCATTTACATTAAGCGTCGCGGGCTGCGCGATTGCTGGCATAGGCTATCTGGACGATCGGCGTCAACTCACCGCGAGATTGCGATTAGCTGTGCATTTGATCGCGGCGGTGATAGTCGTTGCTCTGCTCGGCGGCTTTCCAGAGAGAGAGTTGGCAAGATGGGGCTTGAGCGAATTTTGGGTTGGCTCGGCATTTACCGTGCTCGTCTTAGTGTGGGGCACCAATTTGTTCAACTTTATGGACGGGATCGACGGGATCGCTGGAAGTGAAGCGAGCTTCATTACGGCGGCCGGCGCATGGCTTAATTGGCTTGACGGCAGTGATCCTGGAATGACTGCTGTACTGTTAGTTTTGTCTGCCGCAAGCCTTGGCTGTTTGGCCTGGAATTGGCCGCCGGCACGTATTTTTATCGGCGATGTCGGCAGCGGATTTTTGGGGTTCATGGCGACCGCTCTGATCATAGTCGCCAGCCAGCGCGGGAGTATTCCGATTGAAGTCTTGCCCATACTGGGAGGGGTATTTCTGGTAGACGCGACGATTACTTTGATTAGACGGCTTCTGCGCGGCGATCGATGGTTGGATGCTCACCGAATGCATGCTTACCAACACTTGGCTCATAGATTGCGTAGCCATAGGCCAGTGACAGTGACTGTCATTGCAATAAACCTGAGCTGGCTTCTTCCGTGGGCGTATGTGGCCAACCGATTCCCGGAATACGCTCGGATTTGTGTCGCCGGGGCGTTGTTGCCCCTCTGTTTCATTGCAATTCTTGCAGGTGCGGGAAAACGCGACCAATAATCGCGACGTGACTCCATGTGTATGGTCCCGGCGACAACTTTGATCCGCGGAATGCACACGTGCTCCCCTCGTTGATTCGTCGTTTTCACCAGGCCTAAAGTCCGTGGCGAGGCGGCCGTTGGCTTGTGGTGCCGGGACTCATCGTCGAGCATTTTCGATCTGTATGATTCGGACGATGTGGTTGATGTCGTATCTTCATGCCAAGGAACTCCGGCGCTGATGAACTTGTCAACGTTGGGAGGGCTCGGGAACTCACGATTCGCGAGTTTGCGGAGACGGTGATGTCTGCGATTGGCTACAGGTGCGCAGTGGTGTTTGGTCCGTCCAAGCTTCGTGGTGCGCCTCGCAAGCTGGTCGACGTAACGCGGCTGAATAGTGTGGGCTGGCAACCAAGGGTTTCCCTTAAGGCGATCGAAGCCATGTGCGAGTGGTTCAGAGGGAACGCTTTGGATGCGACGATTTTGCCGCGTGCTTTGTCAACCAGAGTTCGTATTGCGCGTTCGATCAAAAATAGGGAAACGCTCGATCACAGTGTTTTATTCTTAATTAGTTCGGTACACTCCGCTTGAGGGAGTGATTGTCGTCGTAGAAGCTGAAGTAAGAAGCAATAGAAGCAAGATGCGCTTCAACGACGAAACGGCTAAGGGGGCTGGGTCAAGGAGGTTCGATTGGATCCCAAGTTGGTCCTGATTGGCGGAGATTTTGCGCGCAAGACGGTGGAGTTGCCGCGACCATTGAAACGCCTGATCTCGATTTGCACCGACTGCCTCATGATTCCTCTCGCGCTGTGGACTGCCATCAGTCTTAAAGCCGGTTATCCCGTATTTGATTGGAAGGAATGGCCCGCCTTTGTCGCGGTCATCGTCGTCAGCCTACCTATATTCATCCGCGCGGGCCTTTATCGTGCGGTGATCCGCTTTTTGGGGCACCAGGCTGTTTTTGCGGTTGCTTTGGCAGTCGCGGTAAGCGCCGTTATCCTTGGGATAGCGGGTGAAATGTTTAAGGTTGCATCGCTCGCCTGGAGCGTCGTGGCGATTTATTCATGCGTCGCATTGCTGTACGTTGCCGGATCCCGTTTCGTGGTCCGCTACTACTTGCTACGGCGTTATATTCAACCGACTGTTGCCCGTGTCGCGATCTACGGCGCCGGCGACGCCGGCGCCCATCTTTCCAACCTGCTGTTGACCACCCGTTCGTTTGACCCGGTGCTGTTCGTCGATGATAACAAGAGCTTGCGCGGCCGCATGGTAAACGGAATAAAGGTCCACCCGCCGGAACACCTGCCGATGCTGATCAAATCTCACGGCATCGACCGGATACTGCTCGCCGTGCCATCGCTGACTCGCCGCCGCAGACACGAGATCTTGACTCAGCTTGAGACACTAGGTGTCCATGTGCAGACCGTGCCTGACATCGAGCAGCTCGTGACCGGCAAGGCAAATTTGGCCGACCTCCGGGAGGTCGATATTGCTGACTTGTTGGGACGGGACTCGGTGCCTCCCAAAGCCGGTCTGTTTGATGCCTGTATCCGTGACAGGGTCGTATTGGTCACGGGAGCGGGGGGCTCTATTGGCGCAGAGCTATGCCGGCAGATCATTGGCTTGGGCCCCAAGCGCTTGATTCTTGTTCGAGATGTCCGAACTCGCGCTGTACAACATCGAGCGCGAGTTGCGGGCATTCGCCGAGAAGAATTCACTGCCGGTCGAGCTGATCGGACTCATTGGCAACGCCCATTGCAAGAATCGTCTGCGCGACATTCTGCATGCCTACCGAGTGCAGACCGTGTATCACGCCGCCGCCTACAAACATGTACCCATCGTCGAACAGAACGTCATCGAAGGTATTAATAATAATGTCATTTCGACCTGGTATGCGGCGGAAGCGGCGCACGAGGCCGAGGTCGAAACCTTCGTGCTGGTGTCGACCGACAAAGCGGTCAACCCCACCAATGTGATGGGCGCGACGAAGCGCTTCGCCGAGATCGTTCTTCAAGGTCTGCAGCGGCGCGGCAGCAAGACGTTGTTCTGCATGGTGCGTTTCGGCAATGTTTTAGCCTCTTCCGGCTCCGTTGTGCCTCTGTTCAATGAGCAGATCAAGGCGGGTGGCCCGGTTACCGTTACGCATCCGGAAGTGATCCGCTACTTCATGACCATCCCGGAAGCGGCGCAGCTCGTGATTCAGGCCGGCTCCATGGCGGATGGCGGCGATGTGTTCGTGCTCGACATGGGCAAACCGGTGAGGATCGGCGATCTCGCGCGGCGCATGATTCACTTGGCAGGACTTACCGTGCGCGATGACCAGCACCCGGAAGGCGACATCGAGATCTCCTATACCGGATTACGTCCGGCGGAGAAGCTGTACGAGGAGTTGCTCATCGGCAATAACGTTACCGGGACACAGCATCCCATGATTCTTCGTGCGATCGAGCACTCACTCCCCTGGGACCGCGTGCAGGAGCTGTTGAACGAGGTCTTGGAAGCGATGAGCCGTTACGACTGCCAGCGTTCGCTCCAATTGTTGAGCGATGTGGTGGCCGAATACACCCCTGCGCCCCACCCGCACGATCTGATGTGGGCGCGCCAGACCACCATGATCACCGACGACCGGAAAGTGACCAGCCTCAAACCCCGACGAGTTGTTAGAATGACCGGGCCTTCGGATACCGCAAGGCCGAATTAAGTCTTAAGGATTGAGAGGGGTGAGCCTTTGGCGAACGGGGCGATTTTGGTCACCGGCGGCGCCGGCTACATTGGTAGCCACGTGGTTCGCCAATTGGGCGAGGCCGGCGAACAAGTCGTCGTCATCGATAACCTAAGCAAAGGCTTCCGCCAGGCTGTCACCGCCGGCGATCTCATCGTCGGCGACGTTGGCGACTTCGAGTTAGTTTCGCGGCTGCTGGCGGAGCACCAGGTCGATACGGTGATGCATTTCGCAGCCCACACGGTGGTGCCGGAGTCCGTGGCGCAGCCGCTCAAGTACTACGGCAACAATACCTGCGCGACCCGCAGCTTGCTGCAAGCCTGCATCGAAAACCAGATCAAGAATTTTGTATTTTCTTCAACCGCCGCCGTGTACGGCATGCCGAAGGACGGCTACGCCAGCGAAGATTCGCCGACCCTTCCCATCAACGCCTACGGCACCTCCAAGCTCATGAGTGAGTGGATGCTGCGGGATGTTGCGGCGGTCAATCCGCTGCGCTATGTCGCGCTGCGCTATTTCAACGTCGCGGGCTCGCATGGACGCATCGGCCAGGCCACGCCCGGCGCTACCTTGCTCACCAAAGTCGCCTGCGAGGCCATGGTGGGCAAGCGCCCGCATGTATCGGTGTTCGGCAGCGACTACCCGACGCCGGATGGCACCGGCGTGCGCGATTATCTGCATATCGAGGACCTGGCCGCCGCGCACTTGAATGCCCTGCAGTACCTGCGCGGCGGCGGCAAATCAACCACGCTCAATGTCGGCTACGGACACGGATATTCGGTGCGCGAAGTCTTGAGGATGGTCGAGAGTGTCGGCGGCAAAGCCTTAGTTGTTCGCGAGGAAGCGCGCCGCGCCGGCGATCCGGCGTACCTGGTGGCGCGTGCCGAGCGCATTCGCTCCGAGTTGGGATGGCGGCCGCGCCATGACGACCTTAAGGCCATTGTGTCCAGCGCCTTGGCCTGGGAGCAGAAGCTGCTCAAGGATCCTTGGATCTGACACAAGCTTTACTTGATTCCCCAAAACCGCTACGCTTTGGGGTCATTTTTCCCAGTTAAATCAGAATATTACGCATGCGAATTACGATTTTCGGCTCCGGTTACGTGGGCCTGGTGTCGGGCGCATGCCTGGCGGACGCGGGCAATCATGTTCTCTGCGTCGATATCGACGACCGCAAGATCGCCATGCTCGAGAAGGGCGAGGTGCCGATCCACGAGCCGGGGCTCGACGCCCTCGTCAGGCGCAACGCCGAAGCCGGCCGCTTAAGCTTCACGACCGATGCCAAGGAGGGCGTCGATCATGGCCTGTTCCAGCTGATCGCGGTAGGCACGCCGCCGGATGAGGATGGTTCGGCGGATTTGCGCCATGTCATCGACGTGGCGCACACCATCGGCAAGCACATGAGCGAATACAAGGTGGTGGTCACCAAATCCACCGTTCCGGTGGGCACCGCGGACAAGGTGCAGAGCGCGGTGCGCGAATCGCTCGAGGCGCGCCACGCCGACGTCGAGTTCGACATGGTGTCGAATCCGGAATTCTTGAAGGAGGGCGCCGCCATCGCTGATTTCATGAAGCCGGATCGGGTGGTCGATCGGCACCGACAGTCACCGCGCGACGGAGCTGATGCGGTCCATGTACGAGCCCTTTACGCGCAATCGCGACCGCATGATCGTGATGGATGTGCGCTCGGCGGAGCTGACCAAGTACGCGGCCAATGCCATGCTGGCGACCAAGATCAGCTTCATGAACGAACTGGCCAATCTCGCGGAACGCTTCGGCGCCGACATCGAGTCGGTGCGCTTAGGCTTGGGCTCGGATCCGCGCATCGGCTATGCCTTCATCTACCCCGGCGTGGGGTACGGCGGATCCTGCTTTCCCAAGGACGTGAAGGCGCTTGCAGCACTCGGCCGGCGAGGTGGGGTACGACGCCAGCATCCTGACCGCGGTGGAAAGCGTCAACAATCGCCAGAAGCACGATCCTGTTCAACAAGATCAAGGCTCACTTTCGGACAGTTGCGCGGCAAGACCATCGCCCTCTGGGGCTTGGCCTTCAAACCCAACACCGACGATATGCGCGAGGCGGCCAGCCGCGTGCTGATGGAATCGCTGTGGACGGCGGGCGCCAAGGTGCGTGCCTACGATCCGGTGGCGATGCCGGAGTGCCTTCGGCATGTACGGCGAGCGTCCTGATCTCATTCTGTGCAAAACCGGTCCCGAAGCGCTTCGAGGGCGCCGATGCCCTGGCCATCGTCACCGAGTGGCGGGAGTTTCGCAGTCCGGACTTCGACGCCATCAATGCGCGCGCTGCGCACGCCGGTCATCTTCGATGGGCGCAACCTCTACGATCCCGAGCACATGGAGCGAGTCGGCTTCAGCTATTATGCAATCGGCCGAGGCAAGCTTTCACCGTGAGCCCATCGATGACATCCTTGATTCCCGTCATCTTCTCCGGCGGCGCGGGCACCCGGCTCTGGCCGCTGTCGCGCGAGATGTATCCCAAGCAGTTGCTGGCGCTGACCGGCATGCACACCATGCTGCAGGACACCGCCGCTGCGGCTTAGCGGGCATCGCCGGCGCGCACGCCGCCCATCGTGGTGTGCAACGAGGCGCATCGCTTCACGGTGGCCGAGCAGATCCGCGACCTTGGGAATCCAACCGTCGGCGCCATCTTGCTCGAGCCGGTAGGCCGCAATACCGCGCCCGCCGTCGCGCTCGCGGCGCTCAAGGCGCATCGAGATCGATCCGGCGGCCACCTTGATCGTGGCTCCCGCGGATCATGTGATTCGCGATGTGCGCAAATTTCAACAGGCAGCGGCAACGTGCGGCTGCCTTCGCGCAGGACGGCAAGCTCGTGACCTTCGGCATCGTCGCGCACGCGCCCGAAACCGGCTATGGCTACATCCGCCGCGGCGAGGCCAGCGGGCCCGCCTACCCGCGTGGCTCAATTCATCGAAAAGCCGCCGCTCGATGTGGCGCAGCAGTTCGTCGCTTCCGGCGACTATTACTGGAACAGCGGCATGTTCGTGTTCAAGGCGAGCCGCTATCTTGACGGAGCTCGCGGCGCTTTGCGCCCGATATTCTGAGGCAGCCACGGCCGCTTTCGAAGCGGCCAAGGCGGATCTGGATTTCGTGCGCATCGACAAGGCTGAATTCGAACGCTGCCGCAGCGAGTCCATCGATTACGCGGTCATGGAAAAGACCCGGATGCCTTGGTGCTGCCGCTGGATGCGGGCTGGAGCGACGTGGGCTCCTGGTCCTCGCTGTTCGATGCGCTGCCGGCCGATGATGAGGGCAATGTGCTGCAGGGCGACGTCGTGGTGCACGACACCCACGACTGCTACGTGCACTCGACCAGCCGCTTGGTTGCAGCCGTCGGTATGGACGATCACATCATCGTCGAGACCAAGGATGCCGTATTGGTGGCGCCCAAGGAGCGCGTCCAGGACGTCAAGGAGCTGGTGGCCATGCTCAAGAAATCAGGCCGCAGCGAGTCCTCCCTGCATCGCGAGGTCTTCAGGCCCTGGGGCAGCTATGACAGCATCGACAACGGCGAGCGCTTTCAGGTGAAGCGCCTGTCGGTCAAGCCGGGCGGCGTGCTGTCGCTGCAGATGCATCATCATCGCGCCGAGCACTGGATCGTGGTGGAGGGCACGGCGCGCATCACGCTGCAATGACGAGGTCTTCCTGCTGTCCGAGAATGAATCGACCTACATTCCGGTGGGCGCCACGCATCGCATCGAGAACCCCGGCAAGGTGCCTCTGCACATCATCGAAGTGCAGTCCGGGTCCTACCTCGGCGAAGACGATATCGTGCGCTTCGAGGACAATTACGGCCGCAAAGGCACCAACACTTGAACTCGATCAGCTGTTTCAAGGCCTATGACCTGCGCGGCCGGATCCCTGATGAACTGAATGACGATGTGGCCTACCGGGTGGCCCGCGGCTATGCGCAATTCCTGGAGCCTAAGCGCGTCGTGGTGGGCCGCGACATTCGCTTGAGCAGCGCAGCGCTCACCGATGCCGTGTGCCGCGGCTTAATCGACAGCGGCGTGGATGTGTACGACATCGGGGTGTGCGGCACGGAGGGCGTATATTTTGCGACCTTCGACGGCGGCTACGACGGCGGCATCATGATAACCGCCAGCCACAATCCGCCCGACTACAACGGCATGAAATTCGTGCGCGAGCATCCAAGCCCATCAGCGCCGATAATGGCCTGCAGGAGATTCGCGGCTTTGCGGAACGCGGCGAATTCCCGGCGACCAAACTCGCAGGCGTGCGCCGGCGGCATCGACACGATGCAGGCGTACGTTGACGCATCTTGTTGTCCTATGTGAATCGTCCAAGCATTGAAGCCGCTGAACATCGTGGTGAATGCCGGCAATGGCGGCGCGGGCCTGATCATCGATGCGCTCGAGCCGCACCTGCCGTTCAAGTTTCGTCAAGATCCACCATGAACCGGACGGCCACTTCCCGAACGGCATCCCGAATCCCATGCTTGAGGAGAATCGCGCGCCCACGGTCGCGGCGATCCGCGCCCATGGCGCGGACTTGGGCATCGCCTGGGACGGGGATTTCGACCGCTGCTTCTTCTTCGACGAGCATGGCGTGTTTCATCGAGGGCTACTACATCGTGGGGCTGCTGGCCTCGGTGCTGCTGCGCGGCGAGCCCGGCGGCAAGGTGGTGCACGATCCGCGCCTCACCTGGAACACCATCGAGATCGTCAAGGCCAGCGGCGGCAGCGCCGGTGCTGTCGAAATCCGGCCATGCCTTCATCAAGCAGCGCATGCGCGAGGTGGACGGGGTATACGGCGGGGAGATGAGCGCGCACCACTATTTCAGGCGCTTCGCCTATTGCGACAGCGGCATGATCCCATGGCTGCTCATTGCGCAGATCTCTGTCCGAATCCGTGCGCCGCTGTCCGAATCTGGTGGGCGAGCGCATCGCTCTGTTCCCGGTGAGCGGCGAGCTCAACTACCGGGTTCCCGATGCCAAGGCAGCCATCGCCGCTTTCGAGGCGCGCTACGCGCCGCAGGCCCGTCACGTCGATCGCACCGACGGGGTTTCCTTCGAGTTTGCCGGACTGGCGCTTCAATCTGCGCTCCTCGAACACCGAGCCCTTGATCCGCCTCAACGTCGAAGCGCGCGGATCGGTTAAGCTCATGCAGGCGAAAACTACTGAATGCTGGACTGTGCTCAAATCGCACGGCGCCATCGCCGCGGACCATTGACCAAGGCAAAGCAAGACAGACATGCTCTCCCATCCCAAGCTCAGCGTCGTGATTCCGGTTTACAACGAAGAGGCCGTGCTGCCGACGCTGTTCGCGCGGCTGTATCCGGCGCTGGATGCGCTTAAAGTTCCTTACGAAATCGTATTCGTCAACGACGGCAGCAAGGATCGTTCTCTTGCGCTTCTGCGGCAGCAATTTTCGCTGCGGCCGCAGGAGACGCGGGTGGTGATGTTTCACGCCAATTTCGGCCAGCATTCGGCCATCATGGCGGGTCTGGCGTATGCGCGCGGCGAGTATGTGGTCACGTTGGATGCGGATTTGCAGAATCCGCCGGAAGAGATCGGGAAATTGGTCGACATGCTCGACCAGGGCTACGACTACGTGGGTACGATCAGGCAGCAGCGGCAGGATTCGCTGTGGCGGCGCAGCTTCTCCAAAGCGATCAACAAGATTCGCGAATGGATCACGCCGGTGCGCATCACCGATCAGGGCTGCATGATGCGCGGCTACGCGCGCTCCGTGGTCAGCGCGCTCAATCAAACTCGCGAGGTCAACACCTTCATTCCGGCACTGGCGTCCTTGTACGCCATGAACCAGATCGAGGTGCCCATCGCCCACGAGGAACGATTCGCCGGACGTTCGAAATATTCGATGTACAGCCTGATACGCCTGAATTTCGATTTGATCACCGGCTTTTCGGTGGTGCCGCTGCAGCTGTTTTCCATGGTGGGCATGGCGGTGTCGCTGTTATCGGCATTACTGTTCGTGGTACTGCTGGTACGGCGTATTTTTGTGGGTTCCGAGGCGGAAGGCTTGTTTACGCTGTTCAGCCTGGCATTTCTGCTGATCGGTGTGGCGCTGTTCGGCATCGGCCTTCTGGGTGAGTATGTCGGGCGCATCTATGCGCAGGTGCGCGAGCGGCCGCGTTACCTGGTGGAGGCGGTTTTGGAGCAAGACGCGGAGCCCAACAGAGAAATGCCCGGATTGGTCATGGCGCGTCGGGTTACGGATCCGCAGTAGGTGATCAGGGCCATCGTGTTTGCATACAGCGAGGTGGGCGTACGCTGTGTGCGCGAGCTTAAGGCGCTGGGGATCGAAATCCCCCTGATTGTTCAGTCACTCCGACGACCCCAACGAAAAACAATGGTTCGGCAGCGTGCATGGAGCTGGCGCAGGCCCAGGGTATCAACATCGTCATGCCCGACTCTCCCAACACCCCCGAATGGATCGCTGAAGGCGCGGCTCACGCAACCGGACTTTGTGTTTTCCTTTTACTACCGCCACATGCTGGACAAAGCCTGGCTCACCCTGCCGCGTTTGGGTGCGCTCAACATGCATGGCTCATTGTTACCGAAATACCGGGGCCGGGCCCCGGTGCATTGGGCCATCATTCACGGCGAGACGGCCACGGGCGCCAGCCTGCACTACATGGTGGAGAAGCCCGATGCGGGCGCACTGGTGGATCAACAATCGGTGCCGATTTTGGAAAACGACACCGCGCTCGATGTGTCGCTGAAAGTTGCGGCCGCGGCCCAAGAGGTGCTGCGGCGCAGCCTGCCGTTGCTTGTCGCCGGCACCGCCAAGCCTCGAACGCTGGATCTTGCCCAAGGCTCGTATTTCGGCCGGCGCACTCCAAAGGACGGACGCATCGATTGGGGGCAGGGCGCGCGGCAGGTGCATGATCTGGTGCGCGCGGTGGCGCCGCCTTTCCCTGGCGCATTTACCGAAGCAAACGGGTGTAGGCTTGAAATCCTCGAGACGCGCCTGGACGACGGTCCGCTGAAGTACGCTGCCCAGGCGCCCTGTCTGTACACCGAAAAAGGCGAGTGGTATGCGGACTGCATCGACGGTAAGCGCCTTAAGATTTTGCAATTGGCCGTAAATGGCGCGCCCGTGGCTCACAATACCGTTCCGCCGGCTTTGGCGCGCCAGCCGCTGAGTTTAAGCTGACGGGTATCGCGTTTCCGCGGAAACGTCTGTGGATAACTGAACGGCGTCTAGGGGTTTATTTTGAAAAACGTACTCATTCTTGGGGTCAATGGTTTCATCGGGCATCACCTGAGCAAGTACATTCTTGGCTCTACCGATTGGCATATTTACGGCATGGACCTGCAGTCCGAGCGCGTCAGCACCATGCTGAATAACCCGCGGTTTCATTTCGTGGAAGGCGATATCACCATCAACCTGGAATGGGTGGAATATCACGTGCGCAAATGCGATGTGATCCTGCCCTTAGTGGCCATCGCGACGCCTGCGACCTATGTGCGCGAGCCGCTGCGGGTGTTTGAATTGGACTTCGAGGCTAACCTACCCATCATTCGCCATTGCGTGAAGTACAAGAAGCGTGTGGTGTTTCCATCAACATCGGAAGTGTACGGCGCGAGCCGCGACAAGGAGTTCGATCCGGAGACCTCGGAGCTGGTCCTAGGACCCATTCACAAGCAGCGCTGGATTTACTCCTGCGTGAAACAACTCTTGGATCGCATCATCTGGGCCTATGGGCAGCAAGGCCTGCAATTCACCTTGTTTCGGCCGTTCAATTGGATTGGCTCAGGGTTGGACAGCATGGACGATCCGAAGGAAGGTAGTTCGCGCGTGCTCACGCAATTTTTGGGCCATATCGTGCGCGGCGAGCCGATCAAGCTGGTCGATGGCGGCAATCAAACCCGCGCCTTCACCTACATCGATGACGCGGTCGAATGCCTGACCACGATCATCGATAACCCGAACGGCATCGCGGATGGCAAGATCTACAACATCGGCAATCCGCATAATTTGTATTCCATTCGCAAGCTGGCGGAGATGATGCTGGAGATTGCCTTATCCCGGCCCGAGTATGCGCCCACCGCCCGTCATACCAAGCTTCAGGACATTTCCGCCCTCAACTACTACGGCAAGGGCTATGCGGACATCCCGGCGCGCTTACCGTCCATCAAGAACACCACGGCGGAACTCAACTGGACGCCGAAGACCGACATGCGCGCGGCATTGAAGGCGATCTTCGATTCCTACGCTCACGCCTTGCCCTCTGCATCGGCATTGTTGTCCCGCGATGCTTGATGGCACGCACATCGGCCTGAAGGTCGATGTGGACACCCTGCGGGGTACTCGCGAAGGCGTGCCGCGGCTCGCGGCGCTGTTCAAGAAGCTCGGTATCGATGCCACCTTTTACTTCTCGGTGGGGCCGGATAACACCGGACGCGCCATGCGCCGCGTGTTTCGCAAAGGCTTTGCAAAGAAGGTCGCCCGCACTTCGGTGCTCAAGCATTACGGCGTGAAGACATTAATGTACGGGGTATTGCTGCCGGGGCCCGACATCGGAAGCAACGCCGGCGCCATCATGCGCAGCGTGCGCGATCAAGGCTTCGAAGTGGGGCTGCACACTTATGATCACGTGCGCTGGCAAGACCATGTCGCCAATGCTTCCGCCGCCTGGACACGCATCGAGTTTGAGCGCGGCATGAATGCCTTCGAGCGGGTGTTCGGCCACTATCCTAAATCGCACGCGGCGGCAGGTTGGCAGATCAATGCGCATGCGCTGGAATTGGAACGCGAATACGGTTTGAGTTTCGCGAGCGACACCCGCGGGTACGCACCGTTCTGGCCGATGCTGCCGCAAGGCGCAAGCTCCTGCCCGCAAGTGCCGACCACCCTGCCGACCTTTGATGAACTCCTAGGCCGGGACGGCGTTGACGAATCGAGTATCGCAGATGCGGTGTTTCGAATCTGCGAACAGGGCATGGGTGCAACGCCCGCGAACCCATTGCATGTGTTCACGCTGCACGCGGAACTCGAAGGCATGCGTTTGCTTCCTGCTTTCGAGTCGCTGCTCAAGCGTTGGCAGGCTGCCGGCGCCAAGATTTCTCGAATGTCCGCCATTCACGAACTGGGGCTGCAAAGTCCGGTGCCCAATCAGGCGGTGATGATGGGCGAAGTTCCCGGGCGGAGCGGCCTGCTCGCGATGCAGCCGCCGTGAGCCTGTCCGTCCGCGAGCGCTGGGTATACGCGGGACTCGCCTCGCTGCTGGTGCTCACGTCGCTATCGACATTGGCGATGCGGCCGCTGTTCAACTCCGACGAGGGACGCTACGCGGAGATACCACGCGAGATGCTTCACAGCGGCGATTGGGTGATCCCGCACCTGAACGGCTTGGCCTATATCGAGAAGCCGCCGCTGCAGTACTGGGCCACGGCGTTGAGCTTCCGGGTGCTCGGCGAGAGTGCGTTCTCCGCTCGGTTTTATGGCGCTCTCACGGCATTCGGCACAGTCGCTCTCGTGTGGTTTTTCGCCGCTCGCATCCGCGGCGCCGAGGGCGGCTGGCGCGCGGCGGCGGTGCTGTCCGGAATGCTCATATTTGTGGCCTTGAGCCAACTCCTGACGCTGGATATGAGCCTGACTTTTTACATGACCTTAAGTTTGGTGGGGTTCCTGCTGGCGCAGCACGCGGCGGGTGGCTCACGGGCCTGGATGCTGCTGGCGTGGACAGCCGTCGCGCTCGGGGTGCTCACCAAGGGACTGATTGCGGCGGCCATACCGGCGGCCGTGCTGATCCTGTACAGCCTTCTCACCCGGGATTTCGCCCCCTGGCGAAGGCTTAGCTTGCAATGGGGCCTGCCGCTGTTCCTGGTGTTGACCGTCCCCTGGCACTGGCTCGCGACTTCAAGGCTCCCTGACTTTCTGCAGTTTTTTTTCGTGCACGAGCATGTGGCGCGCTACTTGACGCCCAGTGCCGATCGCGAGGAACCCTGGTGGTTCATCGGCGCCGTGTTCCTGGCGGGGAGCGTGCCGTGGACGCTGCCTACCCTTCGCGTGGTGGCCGGCGGCTGGCGGGAGCGCGGTGCAACCCCCGGCAAGTTCAATGCGGCGTTTTTTCTGTGGATCTGGGTGGTGTTTGTCGGCGTATTTTTCTCACTCTCAGATTCGAAGCTCATGCCTTATATCCTGCCGGCCATGCCGCCGCTGGCGATTCTGATCGCGTTGCTGCCGCCGGGCACGCTCAAGCGGGATTTTCGCTATACCGCGGCGGTAACCGCGATCGCCGGCGCAGCCCTGCTCTATGCCAGCTTTCATTGGCCCGCCTTGGTCGCCTCTTCGGACCGCAGCGCCTATTTCCTGCCGCTGGCAAAGCCGGTGCGACAAATCGCGGCGTTGCTCATGGTCACCGGCGCCTTCGTGCTGGTGCAGCGCTCGCGCGATGCGGCGCGCGATGCAACGCGCGCCGGCATATTCTTAGGCGCCGGCTGGTGCCTGGCGTGGCTGCTGGTGGTGCGCGCAGCGGCCTTGGTGGCGCCGATCTACTCAGGCATTGACCTTGCGGCGGCGTTCCCGGCTGCCGCGAGCGATGCGCCGCTGTACAGTGTGGGCACCTACGATCAAACGCTGCCCTTTTATTTGCAGCGCACCGTCACACTGGTTAAGTTTCGGGGTGAACTGGACTATGGATTAACACACGCGCCGAACGCGGAGATTGCGGACCTGGACGAATTTATTTCTCTTTGGACGGCGCAGTCTTCCGCCTTCGCTGTGATGGATTTAGGCACTTTCAAAACCCTTGTTGAACGCGGTGTCCCTATGCGAAATCTTGGTCAAAATGTGCAACGTGTGCTGGTGGCACGACGATGAGCTTCATCACTTGGCTCCTGATCCTGACCGGGGTCGGCTTGAACGCCGCGGCGCAGCTGCTGCTGAAAGTAGCCACCCGGCCGCTGGGTCACTTCACCGTATTTAATTTTGCTACCTTGAACAGCAGCATTTTGATTCTGTTCAAGAGCATTCCGTTTTGGGCCGGCATGCTGTGCTATGCCGCCAGCATCTGCGTGTGGCTGGGTGCGTTATCCAAGGCGCCGGTGAGCACGGCCTATCCCATGCTGTCCTTGGGCTATGTGGTGGTGGCCTTCGCATCGGTGCTATGGTTGGGGGAAAGCATGTCGATGCCCAAGGTGCTGGGTATTGCACTCATTTGCGCAGGCGTGGTCCTGGTGTCGAGGAATTCGGTATGAAACCGCTTAGTTTGAAGCCTGTCGGTGTGAAGCCCTTTCTTCCCTTCGCGCGTCCCTCCATCGATGCGGACAGCATCGCGGCCGTGGCCGACGTGCTGCGCTCCGGAGTTTCGCCGCGAGCGCGAACGTGGGTGCGCGTCTGCGTGCCGTGCCTAACTCCACCGAGAATCGCGGCGCGCGCAGGCAATCCGGGATTACCCTGGGCTTTCCAGCAGTTTGTCGACGCCGCCGGTTTCTAGCGATGATGTCGGCATTGCCGGTCGTCACGCGAAGTTCCGCGTGCTTACGTTTGCGGCTCGCCGCCTAGATGACCCAAATACCATTCCATTGCTTCCGATAGTCCGCCGCCGATGGCATGCGTGGGCTCATATCCCAACCGGCGATTGGCTTTGCTGATGTCTGCGAGCGAATGGCGTACGTCGCCGGGCCGGAAATCGCCGTAGATCGGCGCAAATCCGGACAGATGCGCGAAGCGCGGACTGAGCATGACCCGCAGATGCTCGAATAGTTCGTTGAGCGAAGTTCGCTGTCCTACGGCAA
>CAWAVF010000012.1:0-26013 GCA_963785405.1 uncultured Gammaproteobacteria bacterium | reverse complement strand
CGGACATGCGCCCGATCACGGGCGCATGAAGCCCTGGCGGTTCATCGCGCTCAACGGCGCCGCCCGAGAACCCTTCGCCAGCGCCGCTGCCAACGCCAAACGGCTGCGAGTGCCGACACTGACCGACGAGCAGGTGCAGCTGGAACGCCAGAAAATCATGCAATCTCCCTGCATCGTGGTCGTCGCTTGCGCAGTGGCAAAGGACAATGCCAAGGTGCCTGAAATCGAGCAGGTGATAGCCACCGGGGCGGCGGCGCAGAATCTATTTTTGGCAGCGCACGACTTAGGCTACGGGGTGATGTGGAAAACCGGGGCCGCGGCCTACGACAGCCATGTAAAGGCAGCATTGGGGCTGGCCGCGGACGATCACATCGTGGCCATCCTTCATCTGGGTACGCGCGTGAAATGACTGCGTAGCGACACGGCCTTAACCAGCGCCCATACGGGTAGCCCGGCCGTGAGCTTGAGCTCGCGCGTGGCAGCGCGGGTGACTCGAGCCATGATGATGGTGCCTCCAATGTCGATGGCGTCTAGATCCGCATCGCCTTCGTCGCCGGTCACCGCCGTAACAACCCCGGTGAGGATGTTGCGCACGCTCAACTGCTGGGGTTCCCGAGTCGCCACGATGAGATCGCGCGCCAGCAACTGTACGCGCAACTTTGCGCCGGCCGCGCCGGCCGCGCCGGCCGCCGATAGTACTTTGAGTTCGCCGCCTCCCACGCCAACGCGAGTCAAGCCGGTTGCGGGATCCGTGCCTAAAACCGTGCCCTCAACGATGGCGCCTACCGCGTCGGCGCCGATGATTGCGCGCACGCCGGGGTTCAGGCTCATCTCGCCGATGCCTCCCTGGGCAGTTGTGGTGCCGCGTTCCATGAGCACGAGATGGGTTGCCAGCCGTAAAACCTCGTCGAAATTATGGCTGACGTAGACCATGGGGATGGCCAACTGATCGCGCAGAATCTCCAAGTAAGGCAGCACTTCTTCGCGCCGCGAGGCGTCCAGCGATGCCAACGGTTCATCCAACAGGAGCAATCGCGGCTGCGACAACAGCGCTCGACCGATCGCCACGCCCTGACGCTCGCCGCCCGACAATTGATGCACGCGGCGGCTCATCAGAGCTTAAGGTCGAGCAGGTCGACGACCAGATCGAAGCCCACGAATTTCGGCGATCCCGCGCGCCTGGCGGCGTAGCGTAGATTGCCAGCGACGTCAAAAAGCGGAAACAGACGGGTATTCCTGAAATACATAGCCGATGCGGCGGCGTTGCGGCGGGACGTCGACGCGCTGTTCGGTATCGAGCAGCACGACATCGTCGAGTGCAATCCTGCCGGAATCCGCGTCGAGCAGTCCGGCGATCACATTGATGAGCGTGCTTTTGCCGCATCCCGAGCGGCCAAACAGCGCGACTACTCCCGGCGTCGGCAGTTCAAAACGCGCATCCAGTGTGAATGCGCCTAGGCGCTTGTTGGCGGCTACGTGAAGCATCAGCGCCCCAGCCAACGGCGCACGCGCCGCGCAAACCACTCGGACAGCAACAGGCCTGCGAACCCCAAGGCGATCGAGATGACAGCCAGGCGGGCCGCGGCATGATCGCCGCCCGGTGTTTGCAGGGCGGCGTACAGCGCGAGCGGCAACGTTCGCGTCTCACCGGGAATATTCGACACAAAGGTAATCACGGCGCCGAATTCTCCCAGTGCCGCCGAGAACGCGGTGATCGCGCCCGCCAGCACGCCCGGCAGCATCAGCGGCAACGTGATGGTCGCGAAACGGTCGAATGCAACGGCGCCCAGGGTGCGTGCGGCATCCTCGAGTCCGCGGTCGACGTTGTCCAGCGAGATGCGCATCGCGCGCACCATCAGCGGGAAGGACATCACCGCCGTGGCCAGCGCGGCGCCGTTGCGTGTAAAAATGAGTTCGACGCCGAATCCTCGCTGCAGCCAGGATCCGATGGGGCCGCGTGTGCCGAACAGCAGCAACAGCACGTAGCCGACCACGACCGGCGGCAGCACCAGCGGCAAATGCACCAGCGCATCCAGAACCGTTCGGCGCGGAATTGGCGTCGCGTCAATACCCAGGCCAACACGATCGCGAACGGCAGACTGAGCAATACGCTGCGCGCGGCTACGCTCAAGCTCAAAAAGAGCGCTTCGCTTTCGCCGGCGCTCAAGCCTAGCGTCATTGACCAGCCCTGTGCTTAGGCATCATCGGTGAGGCAGTATACTGTGCCGACGATTTATCTTGAGGATCCGATCAATGCCCTATTTTCACGCCGCGGCGTCCGCTGCAGCGTCTAATGCCGACTTAAGCCCCGATCGTATCGGGGTATTGATCGTCAACTTGGGAACGCCGGATTGCCCTCCTATTTCGCCGTGCAGCGTTATCTGCGCGAATTCCTCAGCGACCGACGAGTCATCGATACCCCCCGGCTGCTATGGCGGCCGCTTCTGTACGGCTTCATTCTTTCGTTGCGCTCGTTTCGAACGGCACGAAACTACCGCAAAATCTGGACGCCGGCGGATCGCCGCTGGCAGTTTTTTCCAGCGCTTAAGCTGAAGATCACCGCATTGCTCGCCCGCTTTCAGGATCGACTGCGCGTGGAGCTGGCCATGAGCTACGGGAATCCCGGAGTCGCGATGCAGTCCAGTCGCTTGCCGAGCAGGGCGTTCCGTACCGTCGTGCTGCCGTTGTATCCGCAGTATTGCTCCACGACCACCGGCGCGGTATTCGACCACCCACGCGCGCTGCAACGCTGGCGCTAGTTACCGGAATTCCGCTTGCTCAACGATTATCATCTCGATGAGGGATATATCGACGCTTTCGGCGCAATCGTTCGAGCACTGGCGCCAGCGGTGAAGCTCGCATTTGTTGTTTTCGTTCATGGAATACCTCATCTATGTTGCCAAGGGAGACCCCTATCAGCGCCAAGCGGAGGCGACCACGCGACAGGTCGTGAGCGCCTGAGGTTGGCGACAGCAATGGTCCCTGCTACCAGTCCCGCTTCGGCAAGGTGCCGTGGCTTACGCCCTACACCATTGACGCCATCAAACAACTGGCGGAGCGCGGCGTGCGCAAGCTTACGGTGGCGTCGCCGTCCTTTGCGGTGGATTGTTTGGAAACGCTGGAAGAAGTGGCGCTGGAATATCGCGATAAATTCACGCAATGGGGCGGCGAGCAATTGACGCTCGTGCCATGCTTGAACGATGACGACGCACATGCCCGGGCGCTCGCGAATATCGTTACAAGCCATCTTGCGCGCGGGGCTTTAGCGGTGCTAGATTCGACCGTAATGCGTACTTCCGGCAGCATATTGGTCACTTTCCCGGGCTTTTCACGGCTCCCGGGCTCGCTTGCGCTGCTGCTGCTGCGCCGCTAGGCGCACAAACATTACGCGCCATCGGTCGGCGCTGACAAGACCGGAAAATTCTCAAGACCGCGCCGGACCAGCGGCGATAAATGCCTGCGAGCTAGTGAGTGAAAGCCATGTTGCGTAATCCGTCGACCAAGTACCGCGCCTTTACCCCCATTGATATTGCCGATCGTACCTGGCCGAATCGCGTCATTGCAGCGCCCCCGCGTGGTGCAGCGTCGATCTGCGAGACGGCAACCAGGCGCTGATCGAACCGATGGACGCGGCTCGAAAGCGCCGTATGTTCGATATGCTGGTAAAAATCGGCTTCAAGGAAATCGAGGTCGGGTTCCCCGCCGCTTCGCAAACGGATTTCGATTTCGTGCGCGAGATCATCGAGCGCGAATTGATTCCGGATGATGTCACCATTCAGGTGCTGACTCAGGCCCGCCCTGAACTCATTGCGCGCACCTATGAGTCCTTGAAGGGTGCGCGGCGTGCCATCATGCATGTCTACAATTCCACTTCGGTGGCACAACGCCGCGTGGTGTTTCGTACCGACCGCGCCGGCATCGTTGACATTGCCGTGCGCGGCGCCAGCGTTGTACGCGAACACGCATTGCGCCAGCCGGATACCGACTGGACGTTCGAATACAGCCCCGAGAGCTTCACCGGCACCGAACTCGATTTTGCCGTGGAGATTTGCGATGCGGTGAATGCGGTCTGGGAGCCGACGCCGGCGCGAAAGTCGATCCTGAATCTGCCCGCAACGGTGGAGATGGCCACGCCGAATGTCTACGCCGACCAAATCGAATGGTTCTTGCGGCACATCAATCGGCGCGACTGCATCACGTTGAGCGTGCATCCGCACAACGACCGCGGCACCGCGGTGGCGGCCGCGGAATTGGCGGTCATGGCGGGCGCCGAGCGCATCGAAGGCACTTTGTTCGGTAATGGCGAGCGCACCGGCAATGTCGACATCGTGACGTTGGCTCTTAATCTTTACTCGCAAGGCATTGATCCTAAATTGGATTTTTCAAATATCAACGAGGCGGCGCGCTGCGCCGAAGCCTGCAATCAACTGCCCATCCATCCTCGCCATCCCTATGTTGGCGACCTGGTATTCACGGCATTTTCCGGATCGCACCAGGACGCGATCAAGAAGGGCCTGGCGCGCGCAGCGAGGCGGATATTTGGGACGTGCCCTACTTACCCATCGATCCCTCGGATCTTGGCCGCTCCTATGATTCCATCATTCGAGTCAATAGCCAGTCCGGCAAGGGCGGCGTGGCCTATTTATTGGAGCGAGACTTCCAGCTGGTCATGCCGCGACGGCTGCAGATCGAGTTCAGCCAGGTCGTGCAGGCTGCCGCCGATATCACCGGTAAGGAACTGACTTCGCAGGAGTTATGGGATCTGTTCAATCGCGAATATCTCAATCCGCGTATGCCCTATGGGTATCGCTCGCACCAGCTGGCCGCCTCGACGGACGGCGCCGACAGCGAGCGCATGACGCTGCAGATCGAGAACGCAGGTCGGCTCGAGACCTGGCTGGGCCAGGGGTCCGGGCCCATCGACGCCATGGTCAACGCCATCGCGCTGCCCTTCGATGTGCTGTCCTACGAAGAACACTCGCGCGGACAGGGCAGCGCGGCCAAGGCAGTTTCCTACATCGAGATCACCACCCGATCGCGGCGCACCTCTGTTCGGGGTCGGCATGCACCCCAATATCATTACGGCATCGCTGCTGGCGATTGTCTCTGCGGTCAATCGAGCCGTCGCACAGGGCGCTTTGCCGGGGCGCGTCGAATCGGTGCGCACCGGAACCTAGGTGTTGCAGTTGATAATAAACATGCGGGATATTCGCTAAGCTATTGATAAAATACGGTATACCAATCACCGCGAACCGGCTGCAACCAAAGTTGCCGCGCGCCGGTCATAACTTTAAGGATTGTTTGTCGCGCTAGTTGAATGCCGGACAGAATCGGCTATAGTGCGCAACTTCATGATTCCCAGCTGATCGATCCTATTGATTTCAAGGGCTTTTCTCGAACAATGAGCGAACGCGAAGACGAACATTTCGATATCGACGATGAGTTTCTCGGGGAAGCCGAAGAAGCGCACGACTTCGATCCCCTGATTGAGCGCACGGAACGGCGCCCCAAGGCCGTGGCCGCCGCCAAACGCGGCAAGGCGGCATGGAGCCGGGTGGAAGACGTGCTCGCTGAACGCCAATTGGAAAAGGAACTGCGCGAAATATTCGAAGACGATTGATTCGTTCTTTTTCTCGCCACGCGCTTGGCGCGGGATAAATCCATGTCTTCTCCTCTCGTGCCAGACAGCAGTCAAGCTTGGGTGGTGCTCAAGTTCGGCGGCACCAGCGTGTCCACGCGCCAGAATTGGCGCAACATTGCTTCGGTACTCAACAGCCGCATCGCCGCATCCTTCCGCCCGGTGATGGTGCACTCCGCACTTTCGGGAATCACCGATCGCCTCGAGTCGCTGCTTGCGGCGAAAGACCGCAGCCAGCTGGAACTCCTGGATCGCATCGAAGCCGCGCATGTGCATCTCGCACAGCAATTGAACGTGGCCTCAGGTTCGAGATTCGACGGCTTCATGCAGGAGCTGCGGCAAATGGCGGGCGAGTTGGCGCACGGCCGGCGCAGCGACGATGCATTTCGGGCGCGCCTGATGGCCATGGGCGAACTGCTGGCGACCAGCCTGGGTGCGCAATTTCTGAACGCCCAGGGAATCGGTACGGTGTGGGTGGATGCGCGTCAGGTGTTGCACGCCGAGGAGCGCGATGGCTCGACACGCAAGTCGAGCGTGCTGTCGGCAACCTGCGATTTCAGCCCCGATCTTAAGCTGCAAGCCGATTGGCGGGCGCTCAATCAGGTGGTGATCACCCAAGGATTCATTGCCTCCAACGCCGCCGGCGAAACCGTGCTGCTGGGCCGCGGCGGCTCGGATACTTCCGGGGCATACTTCGCGGCCAAGTTGAACGCGGCACGCCTCGAGATATGGACCGACGTACCCGGTCTGTTCAGCGCCAATCCGCGCGCCGTGCCTACGGCGCGGCTGCTGCGGCAGCTGCACTACGACGAAGCTCAGGAAATTGCCAGCAATGGCGCCAAGGTGTTGCACCCGCGCTGCATTCTGCCGCTGCGCCAGTACCGGATTCCGCTGCATGTGTACGCAACCCAGGCGCCGGGCCTCGAGGGTACCGTGATATCCGCGAATGCGGCGGACAGCGCCGCGCAGGTCAAGGCGATTGCGATCAGAAAGGGCATCACGCTGGTGTCGATGGAAAGCCCGGGCATGTGGCATCAAGTGGGCTTCCTCGCCGACGCCTTCCAAGTGTTCAAGCAGCATGGCCTGTCTGTCGACCTGGTATCGACCTCGGAAACCAATGTGACGGTGTCTTTGGATCCGAGCGCCAATGCGCTGGATGGCGCGGCGCTCGAGCGGCTAAGCTCAAGCTTGAGCGAGCTTTGCAAGGTCGAAATTCTGGGGCCTTGCGCTTCGTTGAGCCTGCTCGGTCAGAATATCCGCGGCATCCTGCACGAACTGGGCTCGGCCTTCGAGTTGTTCCAGGACCAGAAGATCTACCTGGTGACGCAGGCCGCCAACGATTTGAATTTCACTTTCGTCATCGACGAATCCCAGGGCGATCGCCTGGTGCAGCAGCTGCACGAACGACTCATTCAAAGCATTGGCAGGGATGCGGTGCTCGGGCCCACCTGGGCGCAGTTGTTCTCCGCGAAGACCAACGACGCCAACCTCAAGCTGAATTGGTGGCAGGAGCCGCATAAGCGCCGCGCTCTGCTCGAAATCGCGGCGCGCGAGTCGGCGGCCTTCGTCTACGATATGGCGACCTTGGATGCGGCCGTCGCCGCGGTGCTGCGCGTAAAATCGGTCAAGCGCTGGGCGTATGCCATGAAGGCGAACTGGCACGCAGAGATTTTGCGCAGGGTGTACGCAGCTGGCTTAAGCCTGGAGTGCGTTTCGCAGGGCGAACTCGAACATGCTTTTGCCTCGGTCCCGGGGCTCGAGCGTGAGCGCGTGCTGTTCACTCCCAATTTTGCGCCGCGCAGCGAGTATGAATTTGGCTTGCGGTCGGGCGTGCGCGTGACCCTCGACAATCTCCATCCATTGAAAATGTGGCCGGAGCTATTCCGCGGCAAGGACATTTTCGTGCGCATCGACCCCGGGTTTGGCCGTGGGCACCACAGCCATGTGCGTACCGCTGGCGCGCATACGAAGTTCGGCGTGTCCTTGAGCGATGTGGATGAGCTGATCGCGCTGACAATTAGCGCCGGCGCGCGGGTGACGGGACTGCATGCGCATACCGGCAGCGGAATTTTCGAGGTGGCGAACTGGACGGAGACCGGCGAGTTGTTGGGCGGCCTTGCGACGCGATTCCCGCACGTCAGAGTGATCAACCTCGGCGGCGGAATCGGCGTTCCAGAACAAATCGGCCACAATGAAATCGATCTTGGCAATCTCGAGCGTGGCGTGGCGGCACTGGCGGAGCAGCTGCCGCACATCGAGTTCTGGATGGAGCCGGGGCGATTTTTGGTTGCCAAGGCAGGCGTGCTGGTGGCCCTCGTGACGCAATTGAAGGGCAAGGGCGATGTGCAGTATGTGGGAATCGCGACCGGCATGAACTCGTTGATCCGGCCGGCGCTGTATGGAGCGCATCACGATATCCGCAATCTCACTCGCTTGGCTGAGCCGATGAGTCATCGCGTCAACGTGGTCGGCCCGATCTGCGAAAGCGCCGATCTATTCGGCGCGGACCGCTGGCTGCCGAACACCGCGGAGGGCGATGTGCTGCTGATCGCCACCTGCGGCGCTTATGGCTATTCCATGTCTTCCAAATATAACCGCCGCCTGCCGGCGCGCGAGTTTACTATTCCCACATGAAACCTGTAGGCATCATCGGCTGGCGCGGCATGGTGGGCTCGGTCCTGCTCGACAGGATGCGGGCCGAGAAGGACTTCGAGCTCATCACGCCGACCTTCTTCAGCACGTCACAGGCCGGCGCGGCGCCTCCCAAGATCGGCGTCATGGCCCCCGCAGTGCAGGACGCCAATGACATTGCCGCGCTCGCCAAGCTGCCGATGCTGATCAGTACGCAGGGTGGCGACTACACACAGTCGATTCACCCGCGCCTGCGTGCCGCCGGCTGGCAAGGGTACTGGATAGATGCGGCATCCAGCCTGCGCATGGAGAAGAATGCCGTCATCGTTCTCGATCCAGTGAACCTGCCCGTGATGCAGGCCGCCGCCGCGCGCGGCGTCAGGGATTTCATCGGCGGCAATTGCACCGTATCGCTGATGCTGATGGCGGTCGGCGGACTGCTGCGGGCGGGGGTCGTGGAATGGATCACCGCGATGACTTACCAGTCGGCCTCGGGGGCGGGCGCGCAAAACATGCGCGAACTGCTGCAGCAGATGGGCGCAGTGTACGGCTCGGCGTCGGCTCTGCTGGAGAATCCCGCTGCCGGCATCCTGGACATAGATAGAGCGGTAAGCGCGGCTTTTTCGAGTGATGAGTTTCCGCGCGGCAACTTCGAGGTGCCGCTCGCCGGCAGCCTGATTCCGTGGATCGACAAGGATTTGGGCAACGGTCAGAGCCGCGAGGAATGGAAGGCGGCCGCCGAAGCCAACAAGATCCTGGGGCTGGAAGCCCACCCGGTTCCCATCGAAGGCATATGCGTGCGCGTGGGCGCCATGCGCTGCCATTCCCAGGCGCTCACCATCAAGCTGATCAAGGATTTGCCGCTGCCCGAAATCGAAGCGCTGATTGCCGGCGGCAACCCATGGGTGCGCATCGTCCCGAATAATAAAGAAGCCAGCATTCACGCGTTATCGCCCGCGGCGGTCAGCGGCGGCCTTGCGGTACCCATCGGCCGTCTGCGCAAGCTTTCCATGGGCGGGGAATACCTGGCCGCCTTCACCGTCGGCGATCAGCTGCTGTGGGGCGCGGCCGAACCGCTGCGGCGCACTATGCGTTTCCTGCTTCCGCGTGTGTGAGCAGATGAATCGGCACGGATTTGACGCGCCAAATCTCCTTGCAGTATTCGCGAATGGTGCGATCCGATGAAAATTTACCGCTGCGCGCGGTGTTGAGGATCGACATTTTCGTCCAACGTTCGCTGTCGCGGTAGGCCTCGGCAACCTTGGTCTGGCAATCAATATAGGATTGAAAGTCCGCCAGCAACAGGTACGGGTCGTGGTAGAGGAGACCGTCGATGAGCGGCCGAAACAGTTCGGGATCGCCGCGCGAGAAGAAACCGCTGCGGATCAGGTCGATGACATCGCGCAGTCCTTGATTGCCCTCATAGTAGTCCATCGGCCTATAGCCTTTGGCTTTCAGCGCATAGACTTCCGGCGTGCTCAGTCCGAACAGGAAGAAGTTCTCGGCGCCCACTTCCTCGCGAATCTCGATGTTGGCGCCGTCCAGAGTGCCGATCGTCAGGGCGCCGTTCATGCAGAATTTCATGTTGCCGGTGCCTGATGCCTCCATGCCCGCCATCGATATCTGTTCGGACAAATCCGCCGCGGGGTAGATGCGCTGGCCGTTCTTCACGCCGAAATTGGGCAGAAACACCACCTTCAGGCGATCGCGTACCTCCGGATCGCGGTTCACCACATCGCCGACCGCCGTGATCAATTTGATCATGAGCTTGGCCAGATGATAGCCGGGCGCCGCCTTGCCGCCGAAAATGAAGGCGCGCGGTTGCATCTCGAGCGACGGATTGGACTTGATGGCGTGATACAGCGACACGATGTGCAGCACCTTCAAGTGTTGGCGCTTGTACTCGTGAATGCGCTTCACCAAAACATCGAAGATCGCTTGCGGATCGACCGCGATGCCGGTGCGCAGCAAAGCGCGCGCCGCCAGTTTTTGCTTGTTGGAAAGCTTGATGGCCCGCCAGCGGGCGCGAAACTCCGCGTTCTCGGCCAGCGGCTCCAGCGCCTTCAACTGCGTAAGATCCTTGACCCAGCCATTGCCGATGTGTTCCGAAATGAGCTCCGCCAGGTCCGGGTTGGACAGCACCATCCAGCGCCGCGGCGTCACGCCGTTGGTTTTGTTGCTGAACTTCTGCGGCCACATTTCATAGAAGTCCTTGAGTACGTCGCTCTTGAGGAGCTGCGAGTGCAGGGCGGCGACCCCGTTGATGGCATGGCTGCCGATACACGCGAGGTGCGCCATGCGCACGTAGCGCTCGCCGCTTTCGTCGATGATGGACATGCGAGCGATACGCGCCTCGTCGCCGAAATAGCGAATCCGCACCTCGTCGAGGAAGTGCGCGTTGATCTCATAGATGATCTGCAGCAGCCGCGGCAGCACGCGGCCGAACACTTCGACCGGCCAGCGCTCCAAGGCCTCCGGCAGCAACGTGTGATTGGTATAACCGAAGGTCTGGCGCGTAATGCTCCAGGCCTCGGCCCAGGACAGCAGCGCCTCATCGACGAGCAGGCGCATCAATTCGGCAATTGCGACCGCCGGATGCGTGTCGTTCAACTGCACCGCAAATTTAAGGTGAAACTGCTGCACCGTCAGCTTTTGCGTGCGCAGGATTCGCATCATGTCCTGCAAGGAGCAGGAGACAAAGAAATATTGCTGCTCGAGGCGCAGTTCCTTGCCGCGCGCCTGCTCATCATTGGGATACAGCACCTTGCTCAAATTCTCGGATTCGACTTTCTGATTGACCGCGCCGTAGTAATCGCCGCTATTGAAAATCGCGAAGTCAAATGACTCCGGCGCCTCCGAACGCCATAGCCGCAGCGTATTCGCGGTGTTGGTCTTGTAGCCGAGAATCGGCGTGTCGTAAGGCACGCCAATGACGGTTTTGTGCGGCACCCAGCGCACCCTCAGGCGATTCTGCTCATCGACGTAGGATTCGGCACTGCCGCCGAATTTCACCTCGACCGACCACTCCGGCCGCGGCAATTCCCAGGGATTGCCGAAGCTCAGCCACTTGTCGGTCTTTTCAACCTGCCAGCCGTCGATGATCTCCTGATGGAAGATCCCGAATTCGTAGCGTATGCCGTAGCCGACGGAGGGCACCTCCAGCGTTGCCAGGGAATCGATGAAGCAGGCGGCCAGTCGACCGAGTCCGCCGTTGCCCAGGCCCGGTTCTTTCTCCTGCTGCAGCAATTCATCGAAATTCAAGCCCAGTTCGCCCACGCACTGCCGAACCCGCTCCAGAATGTCGAGATTGACGAGATTGTTGCCAAGGTGCGGCCCCATCAAAAACTCGGCCGATAGATACGCCACCGTGCGCGAGGCATTGTTGGTGTAAATGGCCGCGGTGCTGATCCAGCGCTGCAGCATGCGGTCGCGCACCGCGTACGCCAGCGCCATGTAGTAATCGTTGGTCGTTGCCAGCGCGGAAAACTTTCCCTGCATGTAGAACAAATCATCGAGGAGGGCGCTTTTCAGAGCATCCTTGGTCAATGCCGTGCGATCGTCATCTAGTTGCAGGTCGGGCTTCACGGCGCCCACATCACCTGCAGTGGCGTGCGGCTCTGGCGCAGCACCGCCCGCACCGGCATTTCCTCGACCGCGCCCGGCGCACCGGCGGCGAGAAAGGTGCGCCATTTCCCCGCTCCGCCGATGAGCAGCACGACGCGACGCGAGTCGAGGAGTGCGCTCAAGTTCAAGCTCAAACGAGCCTGCGGTGCCACCGGCGCCCACATTCCCACGCAGCCGGCGACGGCGGCCGGATTTAATGCTCCTGGCAGATTCGGCGAACCGGGAAACAACGACGCGGTATGACCATCGTTGCCCATGCCGAGTACCACCGCATCAAAGGGCCTTGGGACCCGCGCAAATGTCTCCCATGCCGACACGGCGCCCATGTCGGGAGTGGGTGCGCCGTTCTTCAGGCCGTGAAACCTTGCGGCTGCGGCCGGGCCGCGCAGCAGATGATCGCGAACCAGCTTCTCGTTGCTGTCCGGGTCGTTGGTATCCACCCAGCGTTCGTCCGCAAGCGCGATGCAGACGCAACTCCAATCGAGCTGCTCCTCGCGCAGCAACTCGAACAGCCTGAGCGGCGATTTCCCGCCGGACACCACCAGACTGGCGAGTCCGCGAGCGGCGACAGCGGCCGCCAGGCTCGCGGCAATCTGCGCCGCAAGCGCGCGCGCCAGCGCGTCGCTGCTTTCGAATTTCGTCGCGGCGGGTTCAGAGCTCATCGTGCCACGCAAATCCGTCGCGACCGATCATGGCGCTGGAGGCGGCGGGACCCCAGCTGCCGGCCATGTAGATTTTCGGTCCCTCGTCATATTGTTCCCAGCCGGCGCGGATCGGATCTATCCAAGCCCAGGCGGCATCGAGTTCGTCGCGGCGCATGAATAAGGTCAGATTCCCCTTCACCGTGTCCATGAGCAAACGCTCGTAGGCGTCGAGGCTGCGGGTTTTGAAGGTTTCGCCCAGGTCGAGCGCAAGACTGACGGGCTTTAGACGCATGCCTTCGCCCGGATTCTTCGCCAAAATGGTCATCGTGATGCTTTCGTCCGGCTGCAGTCGAATAACCAGTTCATTGGCCGTGCGGGTGGTGTTCGGCATCTCGAAGATCGGCAGCGGCACCTCGTCGAAGGTCACCACCAGTTCCGTCACCCGGTCCTGCAGCCGCTTGCCGGTGCGCAAATAAAAAGGTACACCCGCCCAGCGCCAGGTATCAATGTCGACTTTGAGCGCCACGAAGGTCTCGGTGCTGCTGTCGGACGCAATGTCGGCCTCCTCCCGATACCCGGGCACGGGAACTCCGCGCACCGCCCCGGCCTTGTATTGGCCGCGCACGGATTTGGCGAGCACATCGCGGTCGCGCAGCGGCCGCAGCGCCCGCAACACTTTCAGCTTCTCGTCGCGCACTGCATCGGGATCGCTGCTGGCCGGCGGTTCCATGGCCATGATGCACAGCAGCTGCAGCAGATGATTCTGCACCATGTCGCGCAGCGCGCCGGTCTTGTCGTAGAAATTCCCGCGCCGCTCCACCCCGAGTTCCTCGGCGACGGTGATCTGCACGTGCTTGATCATGCCGCGGCGCCACAGCGGTTCGAACAGCGCATTGCCGAAGCGCAGCGCCATGAGATTCTGCACCGTTTCCTTGCCGAGATAATGATCGATGCGGTAGATCTGTTTCTCTGCAAACACCGCGCCGACCTGGACGTTGATCAGATCCGCCGATGCCGAGTCATGACCCAGGGGCTTTTCCAGCACCACGCGCGACAGCGGTGTAACGACTTTGGCTTTCGCCAAATTTTGGCAGATCACCGAGAACAGATTTGATGCCGTCGAAAAAAAGAATACGCGAACCATGGCATCGCGGTTCTTAAACACTGCCGGCAGCGCGGCATAATCCTGTTCCGCTCCCGCATCGAGTTTGATGTAGCTGAGCAGCGCGCTGAAATCCAGCCAGTGCTTGGCGTCAAATTCCTTGTCGAGAAACTCGCGGCATGCCTTTTCAGCCTGTGCCGTGTATGCCTCGCGCGACAATGCCGATCGGGCGACCCCGAAGATGCGCGACTCGGCGGATACCTGGCCCGCCGCGAAGCGCCGGTACAGCGCCGGCAGCAGCTTGCGCGTCACCAGGTCGCCGGTTCCGCCGAAAAGCAGCATGTCGAAACTCGGTAGTATTGTCACCTCGCGGGAATCCTCACTGGTTTTGTGGCCGCAGCCTCGCGCTTGCACTATGGCACAATGAGACATGCCCGTGAATATCCTTGATAGATGCCCGATATCCAGGGGAAGAATCCAGTGAAGGATTTGACTAATAGTTCGATCGCCAAAAACATTTTGTACATGGCGTTGCCGATCGCCGCGGGCATGATCTTTCAGACTTTGTATTTTTTGATCGATTTGTACTTCGTCGGCGGATTGGGAGCCGCCGCGCTCGCAGGCGTCGGCGCGGCGGGCAACGTCACGATGATCGTAATGGCGGTTACCCAAGTTCTGGGAGTCGGCACCGTCACGCTCATTTCGCACGCGGCGGGCCGCAAGGATCAAACCGACGCCACCTTGGTGTTCAATCAAAGTTTGGTGATGTCGGCCAGCTTTGGATTGCTGGCGCTGCTGCTGGGTTATACGGTGACTCCTTACTACATGGGCGCCCTGGGATCCGATCGCGCCACGGTGGCAGCTGGAGTCAGCTACTTGCACTGGTACCTGCCGGCTCTCGGACTGCAGTTCGCGGTGGTTGCGATGGGTTCCGCATTGCGCGGTACCGGTATCGTCCAGCCGACCATGCTGGTGCAGGTGCTGACGGTGATTTTAAATGCGCTGTTGGCGCCGGTATTGATTGCCGGCTGGGGCACCGGCTACCCGATGGGTGTCGCCGGCGCCGGTCTTGCAAGTTCGCTGTCGCTGGCGGTGGGCACGGTGATGCTCGGACTGTATTTTCACCGTCTGGAGAAGTACGTTGGCTTCAATGCCAAGCTGTGGCGCCCGCAGTTTGCGACATGGCGCAGGCTGCTGCGCATCGGCTTGCCGGCGGGCGGAGAGTTTGTACTCATGTTCCTCATCATGGCGGTGATCTACTGGATCATCCGGCCCTTCGGCGAGGATGCGCAGGCCGGATTTGGAATCGGCACGCGCATGATGCAAAGCATGTTCCTGCCCGCGATGGCGGTGGCCTTTGCCACGGCCCCCATAGTGGGACAGAACTATGCGGCCGGCAAATACCGGCGGGTGCGTGAAACCTTTGGCCTCGGCGTGTTGATCGGCAGCTGCATCATGGTGTGCCTGACCATTTTTTGTCAGTGGGGATCGGAATGGGTGGTCGGCGCGTTCACCAAGGACGCAGGGGCGGTGGCGGTTGGCGCCGAGTATCTGCGGGTCATTTCGTGGAATTTTGTTGCAACCGGTTTCGTGTTCACCTGCTCGTCGGTATTTCAAGGGCTCGGCAATACCATTCCTGCGGTGTTGAGTTCGGCAAGCCGCGTGGTCACTTTCGTCGTGCCGTCGCTGTGGCTGGCATCAATGCCGCATTTGCAGCTGGTGCAGCTGTGGTATGTGTCGATCGGCAGCGTCACCTTGCAGGCGATCTTCAGTTTTTGGCTGGTGCGCAGAGAACTCAGACGGCGATTGCCGCTGGCCGCAGCAACTGCATAAACATCATGACACTCAAGACATTTATCGACGTAGCCGGGTGGACTGCCGCGCTGCTCATTTTGAGCGCTTACGGTTTGTTGTCGTTCGGCAGGATCCGGGCAAGTTCTCACATTTACCAGGCGATGAACATTGTTGGCGCCGCCGGATTCATCATCAACTGCGCCTGGAACAACGCTTGGCCGTCGGTGGCGCTGAACGTGGTTTGGATACTCATTGGTTTGTACGCGCTGCGGCGCAATTTCCGCGCGGCGCGTAAGTCGGCCGGTGAGGTTCCTCCTTAACGCGGCTCGCGTTGCGTTCCTCATCGGACTGCGCCACGGCCGCCAGCGCGCCGCGCTTGGGCCAGGATGCGCGCGGCGATGTTTGGCCAGGTTTCTTGCGCGTCGCCGTTCAATCGGATGCGCAGACCCTGAATCTTGAGATTCGCCGCGAATTCCAGGTCCGTATCCCGGTCGCCCACCATGAAGCTGCGTTTCTTGTCGATCTCGTTGGCAGCCAGAAAATCTTGCACCATCCCCAGCTGCGGTTTGCGGCAGCTACATCCTTCACGCTTGAAGTGCGGACAGAAGAAAACTTCCTCGAATTCGATACCCTGCGACTTGAATAGCGCCATGATGAAGCGATGCGTCTGCTCGAAGGGCTCGCGCGGCAGCGTGGGCGTGCCCAGTCCATCTTGATTGCTGACTATGACGAAGCTGAATCCGGCGTGCTGCAAATCGAGCAGCGCCGGTACAACGCCTGGCATGAGGCGAACTTTGGCCAGGCTGTCCACTTGCTCGTCCGCCGTCTCCTCGTTCAAGGTGCCGTCGCGATCCAGGAATACGATGGGCCGACCGCTCATGGCAACCCGCATGGCTTTGCGCCGGGGTGCACCATCGGCGTTACGCATTGAGTTTCAGCCGTTCGGTGACCGCCCGGTAGCCGCCGTTTCCCGACGTGAGGTAGCGCGCGACGCGGCCGATGGTGGTCACGCTGACGCCGGTCTGCCTATGGATCTCGCGGTACGGCAGGCCGCGCTCCAAGAGGTCGACCACCGCCCAGCGGTCCGCCATCGCCTGCAGTTCCGCGGGCGTGCACAAATCGCGAAAAAAGTTGCGGCACTCATCGACTGAGCGCAGCGCCAGTATCGCGGTGCATAGCGCGCGTTCGTGCTGCTGCTCCTGTCGCGGTGTGACCGGTCGATTGGTTTTCATGGCGAGCTCTGCATGCGCTGCATCGCTTTTCCGCTATCGTATTAACGCACTGTTACATTAATACATTGGAAGAGCTGGAGCAAGCAATTTGGCGACCTTGCCTTGACGCGACGCACGGCGTCTGCCTAAAATTCGCATAGCTTATCTAGACCGGCTGAGGGAAAGGCCCTTAGAAGCCGGGGCAACCACCCAGATTGTTCCATTTGAACAGTTGCGGAACGGTGCCAACTCCTGCGGCGCCTTTGGGTCGAAAGACTTGAGGATCCGGTAGATAGGCGGCCGATTGCGCGCACCCGCGCAAATTCATTCTGGCAATGTCGGCGCTCCAGGGGTTATGTCACCTTTAAGGAGCTTGCAGTTTGTGGCCGAAAATCCTTTGAATCCCGTGGACGAGACAATAAGTCTCAATCCCTTCGCCTTGCATTACGCCGATACACTGCCGGACGCAAAGATGGCATTCCGTCTGATGGGAAATGCACAAGGACCTGTCATTGCGGTCCTCGGCGGCATTTCCGCGCATCGCATCGTCACCGGTGCGCCAGGCGAGGGCTGGTGGCCGGAGATGGTGGGGCCGGGACTCGGCGTGGATACCCGTGAGTATCGGGTTTTGGGTGTCGACTATCTCGGCGGCTGGGGAAAAAGTTCGACCCCGGCCAGCGGCGGCCGATTTCCACCCATCAGTTCGTACGATCAAGCCAGCGCTTTGAACCTCATCGTGCGGCACCTTGGCTTGGGTTCCTTGCATGCCATCGTCGGCGCTTCCTATGGCGGGATGGTGGCGCTCTGCTTCGCCGAGCGTTACCCCGATCAGGTGCAGCACATCGTGGTCTTGAGCGCCGCCGACAAGGCGCAGGTTCTGTCCACTGCCTGGCGCAGCGTGCAGCGGCAGATCGTGCGCGAGGCGATCGCGCGCGGCGACGGCGCGGCGGGTCTGAAATTGGCGCGGGCGCTGGCGATGGCCACGTATCGCAGCAACGTCGAGTTCTCGATCAGATTCGGCGGGGCGCCGACGCGAGCCGCGGATCGCTTTCGGTTTCCGATCGAGGATTACTTGTTTGCGCGCGGCGATGACTACGTGCAGAAATATCGCGCCGAATCGTTTTTGGCGTTGAGCGAGTCGATCGATCTGCATCAGATGGATGCCACGCAGGTGCATACGCCGGCAACGCTGATCGCCGTGCGCGAAGATCAACTCGTGCCGTTCAGCGACATGCAAGCGCTGTCCGCCCGCTTGAACGGTCCGCGCCAACTCATCGAGATCAATTCCATTTTCGGACATGACGCCTTCTTGAAAGAAGGCGCCGCCCTGACACCCATTATCAAGCACGCCCTTGCGGAGCAGCAGACATGAGCAGCAAAGTACCGCCCAAAAACATCGCGACTCGATCGGTTCGCGCCGGACTCGAGTCGGACGCCATGCATGGTTCCGTGGTGCCGCCGATTTATTTGTCGACGAACTTCGCATTCGAAAGCCACGGCCGGCCCCGCCAGTATGACTACACCCGTTCCGGCAATCCGACGCGCGACCAGCTGGCCGGCGCGTTGGCGGACCTGGAGGGCGGCGCCGGTGCGGTCGTGACTTGCACGGGGATGGCGGCCATCACATTGGTTCTGGCGACGCTGCCCAATGGGGCACGCATCATCGCGCCGCATGATTGCTATGGCGGTACCTATCGGTTGCTCGCCGCGCTGCATGCCAAGGGCACTCTGCTGGTCGATTTCATCGATCAAAGCAATCCGCGTGAATTGCAGAGCTCGCTGGCGGCCGGGGCGAAGCTGGTGTGGATCGAGACCCCGAGCAATCCGTTGCTGCGCGTCGTCGATATTCGCGCCATCAGTGAGGCCGCCCACGCCGTCGGTGCCCTGGCGGTGGTGGACAATACCTTTCTATCGCCGGTCTGGCAGCAACCCTTGAGTCTCGGCGCCGATTTGGCGCTGCACTCCACCACCAAGTACTTGAATGGTCACAGCGACGTGGTCGGAGGCGCGGTGATCGCCGCCACCGCTGAACTGCTGCAAAGCCTGGTGTGGTGGGCGAATGCCCTCGGCGTGACCGGGGCTCCCTTCGACAGCTTTCTCACGCTGCGCGGAGTTCGCACCTTGCACGCGCGCATGCGCGTGCACGCTGAAAATACCGCTGCAATCGTGGACTTCTTGACGCGGCATCCAGCCGTGCAGCGCGTTTACTATCCCGGACTCAGCGGCAATCCCGGACACGAGATTGCGCGCCGCCAGCAGAGCTGCTTCGGCGCCATGTTGAGTTTCGAGCTTGCCGGCGGCGAGGCTGCGGTCGGCGCATTTCTTGAAGGACTCAAATGCTTCACCCTGGCCGAATCCTTGGGTGGTGTTGAGAGTCTGATAGCGCACCCGGTGACCATGTCGCACGTCGGCATGGAGGAGTCGGCAAGATTGCGCGCCGGCATCGGCGCCAATCTGTTGCGGGTCTCGGTCGGCATCGAGGATCACGCCGATCTGGTTGAGGATCTAGCCGCCGGGCTTGAACGCGCGGCTAAAGTGCAGCCAACACCGCATCTGCGGCGGCACGTGTCGTAATCCCCTTCCCCGGCGCGGCGAGATCGGCGGTCAGAGCGCCCGAGGTGACGGCGCGATCGACCGCGTTCTCCAGCGCCTTGGCCTCGGCCTCCAAACGCAGCGCGTGCCGCAGCAGTAGCGCTGCGCTCAAGATTGCCGCGTAAGGATTGGCGATGCCGCGGCCGGCGATGTCGGGGGCGGAGCCATGGATGGGTTCGAAAAGTCCGCCGCGCTGGTCAGCGCCGAGCGATGCCGAGGGCAACAATCCCAGCGAGCCCGCGAGCATCGAGGCCTCGTCCGTGAGGATATCGCCGAACATATTTTCCGTCACGATGACGTCGAAGTCGCGCGGCCGCTGCAAGAGATGCATCGCCGCCGAATCCACCAGCATGTGTTCGACACTGACATCGGGAAATTCCGCCGGCATGAGCAGATTGACGGTCGAACGCCACAGGCGCGAGGTCTCGAGCACATTGGCCTTGTCCACCGACGTCAATTTGCCGCGACGGCTGCGTGCCAATTGGGCTGCGAGCCGCACCACACGTTCGATTTCCATCAGTGTATAGCGGCAAACATCGACCGCCTCGGTGGCAGTGCGGGTCTTTTCACCGAAATAGATGCCGCCGGTGAGTTCGCGTACCACCATGATGTCGACGCCGCGCAGAATTTCGGCCTTGATCGGCGAGGCGTGGAGCACCGCGGGGTGCGGCACCACGGGGCGCAGATTTGCAAACAACCCCAGTGCCTTGCGCAGCTGCAGTAGACCTTGTTCGGGCCGGACTTTGGCGTTCGGGTCGGACCATTTCGGACCACCGACCGCGCCCAACAGTATCGCATCGGCCCGCTGGCCCAAGGCCAAAGTTGCCGGCGGCAGCGGCAGGCCGGTGGCGTCGATTGCCGCCCCACCCAAAAGTGCCGACTCGAATTCAAAGTGGTGCTGGAAACGCGCTGCCACCGCGGCCAGCGCGCGCACGGCTTCAGCGATAACCTCTGCGCCGATGCCATCGCCGGCAAAGACTGCGATCAGCGCCCTCACTTATCCGAAGCGCCGCAGAGCGCAGCCTCGTGGCGTTCGATGCAGGGCAGCTTGCTGCGCAGGTAGCCAAGCTCATCGACCCCATTCAACAAACAATGGCGTGCGAACGCCTCGATGGGAAATGACACCGCGCGGCCCGTGGGCAGCGTCAAG
The DNA here is from genome assembly GCA_963785405.1 of uncultured Gammaproteobacteria bacterium. Lineage (GTDB taxonomy): Bacteria > Pseudomonadota > Gammaproteobacteria > Steroidobacterales > Steroidobacteraceae > Bog-1198. Next base: position 5,627 of record CAWAVF010000012.1, on the reverse strand, counting down.
CACATGGCCTGCAAGTCGATATCGACCTCGGCGCCCGGATGCTGAAGCAACCATTGCGAGGTCGGCTCGTCCACGACAATGGGCAGCAAGCCGTTCTTCAAGGAATTGCCGCGGAAAATATCGGCGATCTCGGTGCTGACGACTGCGCGAAAGCCGTAATCAAGGAGCGCCCACGGTGCATGCTCGCGCGAGGATCCGCAGCCAAAATTGCGTCCGGCCACCAAGATTTCCGCGCCGCGGGCTTCGGGCCGATTGAGGATGAAATCCGCATTCGGCACGCCATCGCTTCGGTAACGCCAGTCGGCAAACAATTGCCGCCCTAAGCCTTCCTTGGTGGTCGTGGTGAGGAATCGCGCGGGAATGATCTGGTCGGTGTCGACATTGCTGGCGGCGATGACCACGGTTTTGGAGCGAATCCGCTTTACTGATTGCACTACATCAGTTCCCGAGGATCAGTGATCTTGCCTGTCACCGCGCTGGCGGCGGCGGTCAAGGGACTCACCAGCAGCGTGCGAGCACCAACGCCCTGGCGCCCTTCGAAATTGCGATTGCTGGTGCTGATCGAATACTGGCCGGCCCCGACCGTATCGCCGTTCATCCCCAGGCACATCGAGCAGCCCGATTCGCGCCAATCTGCGCCCGCGGCCCTGAAAATTTCCCCAAGGCCGGACGCCTCGGCCTTCAGCTTGATCTGCTGCGAACCCGGCACAATGAGCAGATGCACGCCCGGAGCCACCTTGCGGCCTTTGAGAATCCGGGCTGCTGCCTGCAGGTCCTCGAGCCGGCCGTTGGTGCAGCTGCCGATGAACACCACGTTCACGGGCTTGCCCAACATGCCTTCGCCGTTGTGAAAGCCCATGTAGCGCAGCGCCTTGTCGAACCCCGCATCGCCGGTGGTGTCGGGGATCGCGCCTCCAATCGGCACCGCCATGCCGGGATTCGTGCCGTAGGTGATCATGGGTTCAATCTGGGTGGCGTCGATGTCCACGGAAGCATCGAATTTAGCGTCCAGGTCGCTGTTGAGATTGCGCCAGCGCGCCAACGCGGCGTCCCAATCACGTCCCTTGGGCGCACGCGGCGTGTCTCTTAAATAATCGAAAGTAGTGTCGTCGGGCGCGATCATACCGGCGCGGGCACCCGCTTCGATTGACATGTTGCACACCGTCATGCGCTCATCCATGGACAGGCCGCGAATCGTCGATCCGCGGTATTCGAACACATGGCCGGTGCCTCCCGAGACGCCGATCCTGCCGATGATGCTGAGAATCAGGTCCTTTGCGGTGACTCCAGGGAGGAGCTTGCCGTCGACGTTGACCGCAAAGCTCTTTGGCTTGCGCTGCAGCAGCGATTGCGTGGCCAACACATGACCAACCTCGGTGGTACCGATGCCGAAGGCGAGGGCGCCGAAGGCGCCGTGCGTGCTCGTGTGGCTATCGCCGCACACGATGGTCATGCCGGGCTGCGTACTGCCCAGTTCCGGACTGATGACATGCACGATGCCGCGACGTGCATCGCGCATTCCAAATAGCTCGATGCCGAATTCGGCGGCGTTGCGCTCCAGCTGGCGCACCTGTTTGGCGGCGGCGTCGACCTTGATCGGCACATTACCGAATACCTGTTCGGTAGTGGTCGGGGTCGAATGGTCCATGGTTGCGAGCGTGCGCTCGGGGCGGCGCACCGGAAGTCCCAAGGATTGCAGCATGCTGAATGCCTGCGGCGAGGTAACCTCGTGAATCAGGTGCAGATCGATGTACAACACGGCAGGCGTGTCCGACGTCTCGGCGACGACCTCATGCGCCGCCCAGACCTTGTCGAACAGGGTGCGCCCGCTCATGCGATCAAGCCTTGCCGCCTTCCAGCCAGGGCATGCGGGCGCGCAATTGCGCGCCGACTTTTTCGATGGAGTGCGTCAAATCCGCCTTCAGGAGCTTCGAATACTTGCGGCGTCCGGCCCTGTTCTCGGCGATCCATTGGCGGGCAAATTTTCCCTGCTGAATCTCGGTGAGAATTTTGCGCATCTCTTTTTTCGTTGCCTTGTTCACGATGCGCGGACCGCGGGTCAAATCGCCGTACTTGGCGGTCTCGCTGATGAAGCGATGCATTTTGGTAATGCCGCCCTCATGCAGCAAATCGACGATCAGCTTGAGCTCATGCAGGCATTCGTAATACGCCACCGCGGGCTGGTAGCCGGCTTCCACCAGCGTTTCATAGCCCTTGACCACGAGCTCGGTCGCGCCGCCGCACAGCACCGCCTGCTCGCCAAACAAATCCGTTTCGGTTTCTTCGGCGAAGCTGGTTTCGAGCACGCCGCCGCGCGTGCCGCCGATCCCATCCGCGTACGCCAGCGCTTTGGCCTTGGCATGTTTGGATGGATTCTGGGCCACTGCCAGCAGGCAGGGCACGCCGCGGCCTTGCATGTACTGGCGCCTGACCAAATCCCCCGGGCCCTTGGGGGCGATCAATACCACGTCCAGATCCTTGCGCGGTTTGATTTGCTTGAAGTGAATATTGAAGCCGTGGGCGAACAGCAGGGTGGCGCCTTTCTCAATCAGGGTCTTCAGCTCACCATACAGCGGCTTTTGCGTGAGATCCGGCACCAACATCGCCACCAGCTGCGCGCCTTTGACGGCGGCCGCGGGTTGCATGACGCGCAGCCCGTCCTTTTTCGCCTTGGTCCAGCTGTCGCCCTTGCGCACGCCGACCACGACGTCGTAGCCGCTGTCGCGCAGATTGAGCGCATGTGCGCGTCCCTGACTGCCGTAGCCAAGTACCGCGATGCGCGCTCCGCGCAGCGCTTTCTTGTCGACGTCTTTTTGCGAATACAATCGCATGCAAATCTCCTTGACCCGAATTTTAAGCTTCGCAAAATGCGAGACCCCGCGTTAAGACTAGCAGCCTTAAGCGGGGTCTTAAGAGGAGTGCGCTCAAGCGCTCTGTTAACTGCACCACAGAATCCCCTATGATGCAAGGTTTTCCAGGCTCCAAATCCTCGCGAGGACTTGAGGTTTCATGCAGGCCGATAGCAGTGTTCCAGTGCCGTTGTGGCTGTGGTACGAAGATGAAATTGAAGCATGGCGCGCCAAGCAGACGCCGTTGGTGCGCCAGTGGCTGGGCGAACAGAATTTCAAAGCTGAAAGACACCGCGTCGTGCTGCTGCCGGATCCTGCCGGCAGCTTATCCGCGGCGGTCGGCGGCCTGGGCAAGCGCCAGGGAGATTTGTCGCTGTGGCACGCGGCGGGACTCGCCGAACGATTGCCGGCGCGAAGTTTTCGTCTGGCACAAGAATTCACCGCGGCGGAAGCAACGCAATTGTGTTTGGGATTCGCTTACGCCGCATATCGCTTCGATCGCTATCGTTGCGCCAAGATCGGCGCCGCAACCCTGGCAGCGCCGCCGAATGCGGAAGTGGATTATGTCGGACTCGCGACCGAGTCGCTGCGCATGGCCCGCGATTGGATCAATACGCCGGCCTCCGATCTTGGCCCGGCGGAGCTGGCTGCTGCGGCGCGACAGCTTGGCCTCAGTCACGGCGCAGAATTCAAAGAGTGGGTGGGCGATGAGCTGCTGGCGGCAAATTTTCCGGCGATTCACGCCGTGGGGCGCGCGAGCAATGCGAGCCCCAGACTACTCGAGTTGCGCTGGGCGCCTTCGAACGCGGAAGGCCTGCCGCGTCTAACTTTGGTGGGCAAGGGAGTGTGTTTCGACAGCGGCGGTTTGGACATCAAGCCGAGCTCAGGCATGGCGCTCATGAAAAAGGACATGGGCGGCGCGGCGGTTGCATTGTCGCTGGCGCATATGCTGATGAGCGCCGGGATTCGCGCCAGCTTGAGGGTATTGGTGCCGGCGGTGGAGAACGCCGTGAGCGGCAACGCCTACCACCCCGGCGATGTGCTGGCCACGCACAAGGGATTGACGGTCGAGGTCGGCAACACGGATGCGGAAGGGCGGCTGGTGCTGTGCGATGCCTTGGCCTTCGCCGATGCGGAGCATCCGGATTTGATCATCGACTTTGCGACGCTCACCGGCGCGGCGCGAGTTGCACTGGGTCCGGAGCTGCCGGCTCTGTTCGGCAACGATGAACGCATCGTGTCGGAATTGGCGCGGGTCGCCGCGGCCGAACACGACCCGCTGTGGCCCATGCCCCTGTGGGCCGGCTATGAAGATGAACTCGCCAGCAAAATCGCCGATTTGAACAATGTCGCGGCCTCGCCGCTGGCAGGCGCGATATTCGGCGCCTTGTTCCTGAAGCGCTTCGTGGCCGAATCGACGCGCTGGCTGCACATCGATTTGTATGCTTGGAACTCCAAGGACCGGCCGGGTCGCAGCGTGGGCGCCGAGGCGCAGGCAATCCGCGGCACGTATCGCTACTTGGTTCAGCGCTACGGTATTGCGTAAGCTTAAACACATGCAAAAAAAATCCGCTGCCGATATCCGTCGCTATTCACGCATTGTGGTGGACGGGGTGACGCAAACGCCCAGCCGCGCAATGTTGCGTGCCGTTGGATTCCTCGATGCCGATTTCGAAAAGCCACAGGTCGGCGTTGCCTCGACTTGGAGCAACCTGACGCCCTGCAATATGCACATTGACGAACTGGCGCGATTGGCCGCCGCGGGAGTTGAGCGGGCCGGCGCCAAGGCGATCACCTTCAATACCATCACCGTGTCTGACGGGATTTCCATGGGCACGCCGGGCATGCGCTACTCGTTGGTATCCCGCGAAGTAATCGCCGATTCCATCGAGACGGTGGCGGGTGCCCAAGGCTTTGATGGCGTCGTCGCCATCGGTGGCTGCGACAAAAACATGCCGGGATGCATGATGGCCATCGCTCGGCTCGATCGCCCGGCGGTCTTCGTCTATGGCGGGACCATTCGTCCGGGCGCCGAGCATCGCGACATCGTTTCGGTTTTTGAGGCGGTAGGCGGGTATGCCCAGGGTTCGGTATCGGAACAGCAGCTGAAGTTCGTGGAGCGCACGGCGATCCCCGGGCCGGGATCCTGCTCCGGAATGTATACGGCCAATACCATGGCGTCGGCCATCGAAGCGATGGGAATGAGTTTGCCGGACAGCTCGGCGCAGGATGCGATATCCCCCCAGAAGCGGGATGATTGCGGGCGGGCAGGCGCCGCCGTGGTCAACTTGATCAAGTTGGGCCTAACCCCGCGGCGCATTATCACGCGCAAGTCGCTGGAAAATGCGATTACCGTTGTGATCGCGCTCGGTGGTTCGACGAATGCTGTGCTGCACCTTCTGGCGATAGCCTCATCTGCCAACGTCCGGCTGAAACTCGACGATTTCACGCGCATCGGCAAACGCGTTCCAGTGCTCGCGGATTTGCGGCCGAGCGGCCGTTACTCGATGTCCGAGTTGGTCGCTGTCGGCGGAATCCAGCCGCTCATGAAAACCCTGCTGGATGCAGGACTGCTGCACGGCGAGTGCCTGACTGTGACCGGAGCCACCTTGGCGGACAATCTGCGCAATGTGGCCGCTTATCCCGAAAGCCAGCAGATCGTCAGGCCCTTGGGTGACCCGATCAAGAAAGATAGCCACTTGGTGGTCTTATATGGAAATCTTGCCCCGGAAGGCGCGGTCGCAAAAATTACCGGCAAGGAGGGACTGCGCTTCAAAG
>CAWAVF010000011.1:0-6418 GCA_963785405.1 uncultured Gammaproteobacteria bacterium | reverse complement strand
GGTCCAGCACCATCATGTGGCCGTGGTCGATGCGCAGCGGATCGGTGACCACGTCCTCGGCAAGGCCGGGGCTGGTTACGGTCAGGCCCCAGGCCAGCGACGGCACGACCGCGGCGAGATGCAAGGCCGCGGCCGATGCGACGCTCGACTCGCCGGTCTTGCACGAGATGTTGAGATTCATGCCAAGCCGATCGCACAGCTTGCTTGCGTCCAGCACCTGCCGCACGCCGCCGAGCTTGATCGCCTTGAGACTCACGCCTTGCGCAGCCTTCGCGGCATGATGGCGTTCGATATCGTCCTTGGAATGAATGCCCTCGTCGGCGCCGATCGGCACGCGGCTCGCCGCGGCAACTCTCGCCATGCCGGCAAGATCGTGAGCATGGACCGGCTGCTCGAAAAAGCCGAGGCCCGCATCGGCAACCGCGCGCACATAGCGGACGCCCTCCTCCGCGCTCCAGCCTTGATTGGCGTCGGCGGAAATCAGGCAGTCCTTGCCGAGCACGCGGCAAATGTCTTGCGTGCGCGCGGCGTCGGCCTCCGGCGCGTCGACGCCGACCTTGATCTTGTAGATGACATAGCCGGCGTTGCGGCGCTCCTGCGCCTCGCGCAAATCGGCCGCGGCATCGTCGGAGCCGATCACCGCGAGCAACGGAATCCGCTCGCGGCGCTTGCCGCCGAAGAGCGCGTGCAGCGGCAGCCCCTTGGCGCGGCCGACCAGATCGTGCAGCGCGATCTCGATCGCCGCTTTGGCGCCGCTGTTGCCGTACATCTGCGCGTCCATCGCCGCCGCCGCGCCGGCGAAATCGTCGGCCGGATGCTTGAGCAGGCCGGGCGCCATGTTGGTCACCGCCGCCATCATGCTGGCGACGGTCTCGCCGGTCATGGTCGGCGCCGAGGCGGCTTCACCCCAGCCGATGGCACCATCGTCGGTTTCGATCCGCAGCAGAATATTGTCGGCGCGGGTGACGGTTTCGCCGGCCATCTTCACCGGCTTTTTCATCGGCAGGCTGATCGCGATGGGCTCGATGGTTTTGATCCGCACGCTGTTCCTCGAATAGCAAATGCCGCGCGGCAGCGCCGGCCGGCGAAGTGTACCGGGCTGGGCCGCATGGCGACAAGCGGCGGTCGGGCTTTGGGCGAGCGGCGGCGCTGCGCCGGATCGTCACTCCGCGGCGATGCGGTAGGCGGAATCCGGCCCCGCGTTGTCGTTCGCTGCGCGATCGCTTGTAGCGGCGCCGGCGAACGGTTTTGTCGCGGAGCAAATGTAATACGAGCTGAACATGCACTCGCTCATGTCGACATCGGCGGCGACGGCGCCGAGCTCTTGCCACGGATGAATCAGCGGATTGCCGAGCATGGTGTGCTTCATCAGCCAGAGGCTAAACGGCAGCACCAGGCGTCCGCCCAGTCCCGGCGGCACCTTGGCGTCCATGATGACGAGACGGCCGCCCGGACGAAGCTGCTGCCAGGCGTGCCGCAGCACGGTGCGATGATGCGGCATGGTATTGTAGGACAGGCTGAACAGCATGGCGTCGAGCGGCAAGGTTGCTGTATAATCGGCGGCATCGCATTCGCGAAGCGCGATATTGCGCCAGTTATTGACCTCGCGGAGCCGCTCCGCCTGGCGCAGCATGCCGGGTGAAATGTCGACGCCGAAGATGCGGCCCTCGGGCCCGACCGCTTCGCGCAGATAGGCGAAGTTCCGGCCGGTGCCGCAGCCGATTTCCAGCACGCTGTCGCCGCGGCTGAGCCCCATTGTGCGGACCGCCTTGCGGCGCAAATCCCAGGGCACAAAGAACAGCCAATCGAAAAACGGTATAAATTTCGCGATACGGTCATAGCGGCGGCTGACGACGTCGCGGCCGCAATCCACCCATTGATATGTCACGACTTTCGCCCCGCCCCCAAGGAATATTGTTCTTTTACGCCCAACAACAGCCCCCTGCCGCCGCAGCGCCCATTGCTTATGTTTATATCAAATTTACGCGCGCTTGTGAGATCGGGATCGAGGCAAAGCGAGGCGTCATATGGCCGCATAGTGAAGGCGCGCCCGGACATTCGCCGGGCGCAACCCGCACAGTCGGCTCCCGGCGTGGCGCCCGCCGCGGCATCGGTGGTATTGCGGTCGGAATGAATGCCATCGGCCTGTTATGCATTGGTGCACGCAATGATTATGTGTGCCGCGCCGCGATGAGCCTGCTCACTTGAGTTCGGCGATTGGCGCGGCGCGATCGGTTCAATTCCGGGAGTAGCCATCATGCGAGCAAGACTGCTGATCCCCGCCGCCGCCGCCACCGCGCTGCTGTCGCTCGCCGCTGCCGTGTTCGCGCAAAGCCCGGCGCCGGCCGCGCCGCAAACGCCCGCGGGACTATGGCAGGCGGTCGATGACGACACCAAGCAGCCGACCGGCTGGTTTTTGATCGCCAATCACGACGGCGTCTATTCCGGCATCATCGCCAAGATGTTTCTCAAGCCTGGCGAGGATCCCAATGCGGTGTGCAGCGAATGCAAGGACGACCGCCTGAACCATCCTTGGCTCGGGCTCGAGATCATCCGCGGCATGAAGCAGGATCCCGAGAAGCCGGAAAAATACGTCGACGGCACCATCCTCGATCCGCGCGACGGCAAGGTCTACAAGGCCAATATGACGGTGACGCCCGACGGCCAGACCTTGGTGGTGCGCGGCTATATCGGCATTTCACTGTTGGGCAAGAACCAATATTGGACGCGCCTGCCGGATTCCGCCATGAGCATGCTCGATCCGTCGGTCAATCCGAATCCCGCGGTCGCGGCGCCCAGTCCCGGCAACAAGCCAGCGCCGGCACGCAAACCGCAAGCTGCGGCTCCCGGAGCGGCGCCCGCGCCGGCTGCCAAATAGCGCCCCGCCGCATTGGGGCGCGTGCTCATCAATCGACGTTGGCTGGCGGTCGGATCGATGTCCGCTTTACCTCCGAAAGCGGGCTTTCATTGCGTCGCGGCGAATGTCCGCTGTGGGCCACTTGCCGACTCATGCACCGCAGCAAATAGAGCCCTACTGTCACGGCCTCCCCTGATGGCGGGAGCGCAATGCGTGAACGCCGATCTCGCGCGCGATGCCTTTGACGTGGACGGTCTGCGCCTCACACTGCATTGCCGCCAACAAGTCCGCGGCGCCGGGTAAGCGGTATATTTCGTCGCTCATATAAATGTCGTTCTCCGCGGCCAACCCCTGCACGCGGGCCGCCAGGTTGACTGTCTGCCCGAAATAATCGAGCCGTCCATTCAACGTCACCGCTAGGCAGTGCCCGACATGCGCGCCAATTTTCAGTGTGATCAGTTCCTCACCCACGCTATCGTTGAAGCGCCTGATCTGCGCAAGCATGTCCAGCGCAGCACGAATGGCGTTCAGCGGTTCGTGAAAGCTCGCCATGACCGCATCGCCAATCGTCTTGACCAACGCACCACGGTTCGCTGCGATGACATCGCGCAACACGCCAAAGTGCTGGCGCACCAGGTTGAACGCTTTCATGTCCCCGATACGGTCATAGAGCGCGGTCGAGCCCTTGATGTCGGTAAACAGCAGCGCCACGCGCTTGACCGCCAAGCCACCGGCGCTCATCACCGTTTCCGACGGGAAGAGATCGAGGAATGTCTGCGTCGACAAAAGGCGCGAACCCGACAGGAAGCCTCCCAGCCTGAAGCCTTGTGGGGTCCCACTGTAGGCCCTGCGTTCGGCCGCTGTGATGCTGAGCGCGTACGCAATGATGCGAGCCGGGCTGGCGTTTGTCAGATTGTATGTCAACGATCCCGGCGCCACCGTCTGCGTCGGCTCGGCCGGCCGGCCATCACGATGCGTGATACCGATCCGCTCAACGCGATTGTCCGACGAGGGATCTACAATAAACCCCGGGCCATATCGCAAAACGAAAAATCCGGGCTCCAGGTTGACCTGGAACGTCCTGTTTTCGCCCGGTTCGACATAGGTGCAGAACACATGATGGCGCCGAAAAAAATCGCGTGCTTTCGTGCCATCCATCCAGATCGCGTTTGCAGATGTGTTGTAGTCGATAACACGCTCCTTCGCGCTCAAGTTCTCCGGATCATGGAACCGCGACGTGCGTACGGCTTTCGAGACGGTAAATCCGATCTCGACGAAATCGCTCAGATCCGTATCGCGGTTGACCAGGCAGGTGTTGCAGAAATAGTGCTCACCCGCCGCATTCAGCGTCTGAAGGCTTTCTACGATTTGCCCGCACCCGCGGCACGCATAGTGCCACTCCATGCCAAGCAAACCCGCCTTGCGCGCATGCAGGAACAGATCAATGATTTCGAACTCATCGCGGCCGTGATCCGCTGCATATTGGATCGGATTGATGCGCACGATCTGATCGTCGGGCGCCGTGCGCACGAATCTCTCCAGTTCCCGAACCAGATTGTCATGGTTCGCATAACTCGCGCGGAGTGTGTCAAATCTCTCGTGAAAAGGCGCGTCATTGAAGACGGGTCCGAGATTACTCACGGTCATGCTCTCCGTCCCCCGGCAATCGTCATGCTTGGTAGCCATCAGGTCGTCCCACTCCAGGGCACCGATAGGGCCTTACAACGAGGTCCGCCTTGCCAACCGACTGGCTGTGGAATGTAAGCTTTACCGGCGAACCGGTCTATCAAACAGCGCATCCGCTGATGGAATGGTCCGATCGTGGTCCAGCCCCGCCAGCGATTGAAGCTGGCCAGGGGCGCCCAACAGCAAGGCGAACGATCCTTTCGCCGTGCGGCAATTTACGGTGGCGAAGTGACGTTCTGGGTCATGAACCGCCGCGCGACCCAGAGCACGAGGTGGCTGCTTTACCCCCAAAAGCTGCCGCGACATTCGTTCGCCGCCGCGGCAGTTGAGGGCCAACAACGGACATTCGCAATTGCACAAATAGAGTTCGTGAGGAGAAGGCACGGTGCGTATTCGGGGCCTGCTTCTTTTTGGCCGGGGGCGACATTCGCGCCGGCCCCGCGCCTAAAACATTTTTCGATGTCGGCTTTGGTTCCGATAACGAACGAGCCGCGAAGTGTCAGGACCGACAAAGCGCGGCACAGCAAAGTGCGAAGCTTTCTGCCGCCCGGTCCGTCGAGGAATGTCACGAATGCTTCGTGGTGAAGGATGTTATGGTCGAAGCCGGCCCGTGTCTATTTCGAGGATAAACCGGGCCGGATCACGGCTAAGCTACTCACGAAAGACGTGGTGCGGCTGGATCGCGCTACATCTTCTGTCGCAGAATTTCTTATGCTTGAGCTCTTCAGAAACGATAGCTGATTGCCCCGCGCACGATATCACCGGTAGCCCTCTGCGATGCGGAAAGACTAGTTCCGGGGAAAGTTATCGCTGTCACGCCGGTTACAGGCGCCGTTACAGTGTGAGAACCGAGATCGTAGTGCAGGTATTCGATTCTCGCCAGCCAGTGTTGCCAGCCATATTCGATACCTCCACCGGCCGCCCAGCCACCCTGAACGGACGAGTTGGCACCGAAAAACGTGCTAGGTGGGGTGTTGGTTGGAAGTGTCAAACCTAAAGAATTTTCGACCTTGCCATACGCCACACCGCCGGTGCCATAGAACAACACAGGGCCAGCCGCATATCCGAGCTTCGCGCGGGTCGTTCCCAACCAATCAAGTTTTTCCGTGATTGAGGTGACGTTCAGCACGCAACAAGGGGGCATAGCAGAAACGGTCTCCGATCCCTTCACGCTGCCGCCCATAAAATCGGTTTCTAAGCCCACGACCCAAGCCGGGGCGACTTGCCAGTTGTATCCAAGCTGACCGCCGCCCAAGAAACCCTTAGTCTGGTAGGGAGGTGATGGGCGTGGCGCCATTTGCAATCGCATTGGTTGGGGGCCCGAAACCGAAACCACTCGGATCCGTAAAGCCACTGATATGAGCGCCAGTGCTCCCATCGAAGCTGTAACCGGCGTTCAGGCCGATGTAGAAGCCCGTCCAGCTGTAGACCGGCGCAGGCGGCGGCGGCGGAGCCTTGTAGACTGGCGCCGCCATGTCGGCCGCGAGGGCCGGTGTCCCGATCAGCGCCGTGAGTGTAACGCCAGCAATCAGAAGCTTCTTCATGATGCCCCTCCTCCAAAGAAAATTGCGTGTATTTATAACTCACCAAGCTGCCAGGAGTTGTATCCCAATGGCCACATTTGGGAAGATTTTGATAAGTCGCAGAACTGACTTCAGGAATTGACAAAATGCCGGGGAACTGAAGGACACATTCCCGGTGCCTAATGCCTTCGCGTTCAAAGCGCGGCTGACGTCATTTGTTCGCGGGGTTACTCGTGAGGCCACAGTGACCCAGTAACGGTCGGCCAAATGACCGTTATGGGTCATAAGCGCACATGGCGGCAACTGCGCGCGATGTCCGCTTTACTCCCAACAGCGGACATTGATTGCGTGT
>CAWAVF010000010.1:0-92415 GCA_963785405.1 uncultured Gammaproteobacteria bacterium | reverse complement strand
CTGCTTGCTGATGCCGTTTTCCTGCTGGTTAAGAACGTTTTGTTCAGATTTGGTAATGTGGCCGCCGTTTTGGCTGGCCATGTCTCGCTCTTCCTGCCGGACTTGATGGTCATCCTTGTGCAGCGCCGCCGCCTGACCCTTTGTCAGCGTGCCGTTTTTGACATCGTTATGAATTCGCTTGTCTTGATTGTTGAGTCGATGATTCACCTGCGTGCGCCGCGGGTGATTTTTCTGCCAGGTGGTTTCAGCCGAAGCAGTACCGGCAACCGCCGTGAGCACTAGCAATGGTGGCCGCAAGAGCAAGAGACCTTTTCATTGAAATTGACATAAGAAATCCTCCATTCGAGTGCTGAAGATGTTCAATGCCCTGAACCCTTAGCGGCTAGTCTTGGCTAGAACGCGTCCCAATTCGCGAATCGGCTTCGAGAATTACGAAAGGTTAATGCGCGGTGCGGGAGGGAGCGTGAACGGCTCCGCTAACGGGCCTGTAGCTAATTGGGCTTAAAAATCCCGACAATTTTTAGATTTGCCAAGTCGAAAACGGCCAACAGAGGTTTTCCTCGACCGGTGAGAGGCATTGTGTTCATTTGATCCGTGCTGACTCCAGCGGCTTGCATGTGTTCTTTCAACTGCTTTTTCTCGCCGTGCGAGAAATAGGCCACATCGTCGACTTTTTTGAGTTGCCCTCGAAGCGACGGCAGGCCCTGTTCCCAGGGCTTGAAAAATCTCGGCATCGAGATCACATCGTCTCCGCCTGTAATTGTGCCCGGTAACGATCTTTTGGCCTCCTCCGGATTCGGTGGCAGCGGCGCCCAAATCCAGCGCGGCGGGCTGTACCAATGCGGCGCCAATTCAGGATTCTTCTCGCGGCCGAGCTCGGCCTCGTGCGGCATCGATATCGTAGGCTTGCACCTGCTGCAGAACGTTCACGGAAAAAGCATAGTAGAGCGGCCGCCCGTTCCAGAGTGAGGTGGCGCCGTAGATCAGCGCGCAAACTTGCACGGCAACGATGATCCCGATGTCGCGAGCCAGCACGTGGCGGCGCCTTACTGTTACTGGCGATAACGAACGTGATGAGGGGACCGATGACGAGGTCAACCCCGATCAACACCGCGACCACCTGGGCGGCATCGGCCAGGCGCCAACCCGGCCAGCGATACCATCCAAAGTAAAGCGTCCCGAGTATGAGAGTTAGTACAGTCGCGCTGCCCAGCAAATGCAGTGAAAATGCTTTTAGTCGGAACTTCATATCGAAATCTTGCAAACGGTGCGCTAGTTTGCCAGATCCTCGGCAGAGAAAATTGCAAACGCCGTCACACTGTATGGTGGTCCCTGTTCGCAAAACCCACAACGGCCTGCGCCAGAACATCGAGCGAGTCAACAAACGGCACCGCAATGCCGGCCCCAATGACCGAGAGTTCGCTGCAGCCGATCAACAGCACATCGGCTTGATCGGCCATTTCAAGCGCGACTCGGCCGAGCGCCGCCTGGGCTTGCGCTCCGGTGTCGCCGCGTTTCACGGCCTTGATCAGCGCCATGACCTCATCTTGTCGGGCCGGCAGCAAGGTGGCGATTCCGTGAGCCGAGAATGCCGTCGCGTAAAGAGCGGTGTTGTGGACCGCAGTGGATGCGAGCAACCCGACGCGGGTACGGCCTGACGCCGCAATCTTCTCGACGGTGAGGCTCACCATATCGAGCAGCGGAATGCTGACCGCGCGGCGAATGGCATCTGCATATGCATGTGCCGTATTGCAGGGTATCGCCAATGCATGCGCACCGGCTCGCTGAAGATTGGCGGCGATGCGCATCAGTTCGGGCGTGGGGTCGGGACCTGAGCCCTCGATGAGATGCGCGATGCGCGATGGGATTTTTGGATTGCTTTCCACGATCAGGTGGATGTGATCCTGATCATCGCGCACCGGCGTTTTCGCGATAACCCGCCGCATGAGATCCACGGTGGCCTCCGGCCCCATACCGCCGATGATGCCGACGACGCGATGCGCCGACCTGGATTCAGGCTGCGCGGACATGCTTAGGATCGCGCGAAACCAAAGTCATCGACATATCCAAATAACCCGACGCTCCCTCCGGTGTGGATGAAGACGATGTTCTGTCCTTTCTTGAACGAACCCTTGCGGATCAAGTCGATCAATCCCGCCATGCCTTTGCCCGTATACACGGGATCGAGCAGGATTCCCTCCATGCGGGCGAGAGTTTGTATGGCATCGAGGGATCCAGGCGTCGAGAACCCATATCCCTTGCCGACATAGTCGCTGTTGGCGATAACATCCTCCCGCCGCACCGCTCCCTGTGCGCCGCAACGATCCGCGGTGGCGCAGGCGAGGTTAAAGACGTTCTCTTCTTGCCGATCCCGGGGCGCGCGAACGCTGATGCCGAGCAGCGGTACTCCGGAGCGTATGCCGGCAAGACCGGCGATCAAGCCTGCCTGCGTCCCCGCGCTGCCAGTCGCGCACACCACATGATCAATGCGCAGCCCCAGATCATTGGCTTGCGCGACGAGTTCGATCGCGGCATTGACGTAGCCGAGAGCGCCGGTCGTATTCGATCCGCCTCCCGGTATGAGATAGGGTTTGCGGCCCTCGCTTTTCAGCCTGGCCGCTATTTGCGCAAGTTCGGCATTCATATCCGGATTGGCCGCACAAAGCTCGATGCTCGCGCCGTGCAGATGATCCAGCAGCACATTGCCGCTTGCCGTGTAAGCGTGATCTGTTTTACCGGTGCGATCCTCGAGAAGAATGTGGCAATCGATGCGCATTTTCGCGGCACAGGCGGCGGTTTGGCGCGCGTGATTTGACTGGGTCGCGCCCTGTGTCAACACGATGTCGGCATCTTGATCTCGCGCCTCCGCCATCAAGTACTCGAGTTTTCGAGTCTTGTTGCCGCCGCTCGACATGCCGGTGCAGTCGTCGCGCTTGACCCAGATTTCCGGCCCACCGAGCAAGCGGCTCAAGTTGGGCATGTGCTCGAGGGGTGTGGGTAGATGGGCGAAGCGAATGCGCGGGAAACGGGCAAGATTCATTATTTACTCGCGTTCAAGAATGGCATGGGCGCCAGCCAAGACATTCTGCGGCAATTCGCCAAGAAAACAAAAATCGAGGATTTGCGCCCTGGATGTATTCATTGACGCCACCCTTTAGGTTTTGTTTACTTGGGCGACATTCACGGCAACACCACCAGCATGGCGCGGCGGCGGCGAGGAAATTCATGTTCAAAGCAGTTCTGGTCGATAAAGATGCGCAATCCTACCGCGCCGGCGTCCAGTCTCTCGATGAGGCGCAGTTGCCGGCGGGCGATGTCACGGTGCGCATCGAGTATTCGACGCTCAACTACAAAGACGCGCTCGCGATCACAGGCAAAGGGCCCGTGGTACGTCAGTTTCCAATGGTGCCTGGGATCGACTTCGCCGGCAGCGTCGAAAGTTCCAGCAATTCGTCCTTCAAGAGCGGCGACAAGGTTCTCTTGAACGGCTGGGGAGTAGGTGAAAGCCATTGGGGCGGGCTCGCGCAGATGGCTCGCGTCAAAGGCGAATGGCTGATTCCGCTGCCGAGCGCATTTAGCGCGCGCCAGGCGATGGCCATCGGCACCGCCGGCTATACGGCCATGCTGTGCGTGATGGCTCTGCAGCGGCATGGCATCACCCCCGGCGGCGGGGAAATTCTGGTGACGGGCGCGGCCGGCGGAGTGGGAAGCGTTGCGGTGGCGGTACTCTCGAAGCTAGGGTTTCGTGTTGCCGCCGTGACCGGCCGGCCGGCCGAAGCGGAATATCTGCGGCAATTGGGCGCGGCCGAGATCCTGGAGCGCGCGCAATTCGCGGCTCCCGGCAAGCCGCTGGCCAAGGAACGCTGGGCCGGTGCAATCGATGTGGTCGGCAGCCATACCCTGGCGAATATATGCGCCTCATTGCGCTATGGCGGCATTGTCGCAGCCTGCGGTCTCGCCGGCGGGATGGACTTTCCCGCCACGGTAGCTCCCTTCATCTTGCGTGGCATTACGCTTTCGGGCGTGGACAGCGTGATGCGTCCGCGTAACGATCGGCTGGAAGCCTGGCGGCGGCTGACTCAGGATCTGGACATCAAAAAGCTGGACCTTCTCACCGAGGAGACTGGACTCTCGCAGGCCACCGAGCGCGCCGCCTTGTTGCTGCAAGGGCAGATTCGCGGTCGCGTGGTCGTGAATACCAACGCTTAAGGAATCCGGACACTGTCCACTTTAGTCCGCGGACACTGTCCGCGGACACAATTCGCCATCGGGGCAAAAATAAAACAAGTGAAAACAATGAGTTGCCTCGCCGCTGAGACTGGCATGGCACTTGCTCACACTTCCGCATGGGGCGTTTTTCATGGGCGGTGATCACATTGGCTTTGGCGGCGCAGTATGCGGCGGCCAACGATTTGAGGCAGTACTACGAACTCGCACTGACTCGCGACACGACGCTGGAGGCTGCCCATTTCCAGCGCGATGCACTGATCGAAGCGAAGCCGCAGGCGATTGCACAGTGGCTGCCGCAGGTTGCCGCCAATGCCCAAGCCGCGCGAATACGCGCCGGCTATGACAACGGACCGGCGCTGGGCAGCCAGGCCGCGGACTGCGCCATCAGCTCCTCGGCCGGCACGCAATATTGCTACGGCACGGCGCACACCCTCGGACTCAACATGTCGCAGACTCTGTGGAGCTTCCAAGCCTTCAGTCAATTGAAGGAAGCCAATTTCCAGGTGGCGGCGGCCGAGGCCAGTTTTCAGGGCGCGCAAGAAAGTCTCGTGCTGCGAGTGGCGGTGGCGTACTTCGGGATTCTGTCGGCCGCTGATCAACTCGCCACCAATCGCAGCGAACGCCAAGCCTTCGCCGGGCTGTTGAACCAGGCCAAGGTCCGCGAGCAGACGGGCGTCGGGCCGCGCAGCGACGTGGAACAAGCGCAGGCATTCTACGATGCGACGGAACAAAGCGTCATCGATGCGGAAAATGCGCTGGATGATGCAAACCTCGTCATGAGCGAGATTGTCGGCCAGCCGGTGTCGACGGTGGCGCCGCTGCGCGAGGATATTCCCTTGCTGGCTCCCGAGCCTGCGTCCGCCGACGACTGGGTAGTGTCTGCGCGGCAGGACAATTTCGACGTGCGCACTGCCCAGCTGAAAATGGAAGCGGCATCTCGCGACATCTCGGTGCAGCGCGGCAAAGCCCTGCCCACGATTTTCCTCACCGGCTCCAGCTCGAAGATCACGGAAAACCAGCTGCTCGGCGGCAATCAGATCCTCGACTCCGTGGGCGTGTCCTTTAGCTGGCCGCTGTTCCAGGGCGGGGCGGTGGCATCGGCGGTGCGTCAATCGCGGGCGCTGTTTCGCGAGGCGCAGGTTGCCTTCGATGCCGCGCAAAGGGACACAGAGCGCAACACCCGGGCCGCGTTTCGCGGCATCGTCAGCGGCATTCAGCGCATCGCCGCGACGCGCCGGGCCGTGGAGTCCGGGGCGCGCGCCGTGGAGGCGATGCGGCGCAACGTCGAGTTCGGAACGGGAACGGAGTTCGAGCTGCTCGATGCGCAGAACAACTATTACACCGAGCGGCGCGCCTACAGCCAGACGCGCTACGACTATCTGACCAACGTGCTGACGCTCAAACAGCAAGCCGGCCGCTTGACCGAGCGGGATCTGCTCGCCATCGACGATCTGCTCATCGAGAGTGCTAAATGAGCATGCGCCTGCTACCCAAGGAACCCATCATGCTTCGCGACACAGCCGCCCAGGATCGCGTGATCGAACCGCAGAGCCCTTTTAAGCGTCACCGCAAGATCATCATCGCCGTACTGGCGCTAGCCCTGGCCCTCATCATCCTCGCCGTATACCTGATGCGATACTCAGGCGCAGGAGTTTCGATTGACCGCGCCCGAGTGGCCATTGCAAGCGTGGAGCGCGGCAGTTTCGTGCGCGATATCGCCGCGGACGGGCAGGTCGTGGCCGCGGTCAGCCCCACGCTGTATGCCAATGCGCTGGGCACCGTCACGCTCAAAGCGCATGCGGGCGATAGCGTGGTCAAGGGTCAGGTGCTGGCCGTCGTAGACAGTCCCGACCTCACGGCAAAATTGTCGCAGGAAGATGCGACATTGGAGGGCCTCAAGCTCGACTGGCAGCGCGCGACGCTCGAAGCCGATCACAAGCTCGCGCAGCTGCGCGATGCCTACGACCAGGCGCAGGTCGATCTGAAGACCGCGCAGCGCGAGCGCGATCGCAGCCGCAAGGCCTACGAACTCGGCTCCTATTCGGAATTGCAGGCGCTCAAGGCGGAGGACTCGCTGGAGAAAGCGCAGTTCGCCTTCGGGCAAGCAAAGAGCAACTACGAGTCGCAGCCGAAGCAGAATCACTTTGATATCGACAGCAAGAAGTCGCTGTTCGATCGGCAGCAATTCCTGGTGACGGACCTGAAGCGCCAGGTCGATGGCTTGAACGTAAAGTCTCCGGTGGACGGACAGGTTGGGCAAGTGCAGGTGGCCGATCGCGCCAGCGTCGCGAAAGATGCGCCATTGCTCACCGTCGTCGATCTGTCGGCGCTCGAAGTGGAGATCAAGGTAACCGAAAGCCTGGCTCGCGATCTGCGGCCTGGCATGACGGCAGATCTCGACGGCGGCGGACACCATTGGCAGGGCAGTGTGAGCGGGGTGTCGCCCGAGGTGGTGGCAGGCCAAGTCACCGCGCGGCTGCGCTTCGGCGACGAGAAGCCTGCGGGCCTGCGCCAGAGCCAGCGATTGTCGGTGCGCATTTTCATCGATCGGCGCGACAACGTATTGATGGTTGATCGCGGCTCCTTCGTCGACCAGGAAGGCGGAGGGTTCGCCTATGTGGTCCACGGCAACATCGCCGAACGCCGCCCGGTGCAGCTCGGCGCCGCCAGCATCGCCAAGGTCGAAGTGCTCGATGGCTTGGCGGTCGGCGATCAGATCGTCATCTCCGGTACCGATGCATTCAACAGCGCGCAGCGCATCATCTTGAGCCACTGAAAATCTAATCCACCAGCCCAGCGAGGCCACACCATGCTGAAAATGACCCACCTTTCCAAAGCCTATCGCACCGAGGTCGTCGAAACCTTTGCGCTGCGTGATTTCTCGATAAATGTGCGCGAGGGCGAGTTCGTCGCGGTTACCGGACCCTCGGGCTCGGGCAAGACCACATTCCTGTCGATCGCGGGGCTGCTCGAGGAATTCAGCGGCGGCGAGTACCAGCTGGATGGCGCCAATGTTCGCGGCTTGAACGACAATCAGCGCTCGCGACTGCGCAATGAAAAGATCGGCTTCATCTTTCAGGCCTTTAATTTAATCCCCGATCTCAACGTGCAGGACAACATCGATGTGCCGCTGCGCTACCGAGGATTCAACGCCGCCGAAAGGCGTCGACGCATCCAGGAGTCGCTGGGCCGCGTGGGCCTGTCCGCGCGCGCGCGCCACTACCCCGCGGAACTCTCCGGCGGACAGCAGCAGCGGGTCGCAATTGCCCGCGCGCTCGCGGGGTCGCCGCGACTGTTGTTGGCGGATGAACCGACCGGCAATCTGGATACGCAGATGGCGCGCGGCGTGCTGGATCTGCTCGAAGAGCTGCATCGCGACGGCGCGACCATCGTCATGGTGACGCACGATCCTGAACTTGCGGTCCGCGCGCAGCGCGAGGTGCATATCGTCGACGGCCAGGTGGTCGACCTGGCGGCGCCGCCGCGCTTGGTGGCCGCTGCGAACGCTCACCCTTAAGGAGGCCGCCATGTTCTACTACTACTTCGGCCTCGCGGTGCGCAGTCTCAAGCGCAACATCGTGCTCACCGTGCTGATGATTGCCGCCATCGGCGTCGGCATCGGCGCGTCCATGACGACGCTGACAATGTTTCGTGCGATGGACCGCGATCCCATCCCGCAGAAATCCCGCCAGCTGTTCGCGGTGCAGATTGACAATTGGGGACCCAAATCCAAAGGCATAGATTTTGGCGACAAGGAGCACCTGCAGGGGCAGATCAGTTATATCGACGCGATCGGCCTGATGAACGCGCACGCCGCGCAGCGGCAATCCGCGATGTATGTGACGGGTGCGGCGCTGACCCCGTCGAATCCCGACCTGCGGCCGTTTCAAGTGGCAATTCGCGCGGCCTACACGGATTTCTTCAGGATGTTCGACACGCCGTTTCTAGATGGGCGGTCCCTGGAGCGCGGCGGATGATGCGGCGCATGCCGATGTCGCGGTGTTGTCGCAGCAACTCAACGACAAGATATTCGGCGGCGCCAATTCCATCGGCAAGACCATTAATCTCGACAATCACGAATATCGGGTGGTCGGCGTCCTGAATCGCTGGGAGCCGATACCGAAGTTCTACGATCTGAATAACGACGCCTACGGCAAGAGCGAAGATCTCTTCGTGCCTTTTACGCGCGCCATCGATGGTCGGATGGAATCCTGGGGCAATAATAATTGTCAGCGGCGACACCATGGCGCCCGGTTGGGAAGGCCGCCTGCATTCCGAGTGCATTTGGATACAGTATTGGGCGGAATTGCCCACTGCGGCGGATGTCGAGCACTACCGCGCCTTCGTGAACAACTATGCCGCGGATCAGCAGCGCAGCGGCCGCTTTAGCTGGCCGCCGCACACGCGGATCCGCGACGCGCGCGAGTGGCTGGTGCACGAACACGCCGTTTCCGACGAAGTGCGAATTCTGGTGCTGGTGTCGTTCAGCTTTCTACTCGTCTGCCTGCTCAACGCCATGGGCTTGATGTTGGCGAAGATCATGGGGCGGGCCGGCGACATCGGGGTGCGGCGCGCTCTCGGCGCCAGTCGCCGCGCGATTTTCGCACAATGCCTGATCGAGGCCGGCGTGATCGGCTTGGCGGGTGGATTGCTCGGTCTGGCGCTCACGGCCCTGGGTCTTATGGGACTGCGTGCGCTGCTCTCGGAGCAGGTGACTCGCCTGACGCATTTCAGTCCCGCGGACATTGCGATCGCCGTGATCCTGGCGGTGGTAGCGACCACGCTTGCGGGGCTCTACCCCACCTGGCGCGCCGCTCAAGTTCAACCCGCTTGGCAACTCAAAGCTCAGTAGGAGCGCATTCTATGGAAATTCGTCCCATTCTTTCGGCCATGCGCCGCAACAAGGTCGGCGCCATACTGATCGCCGTGCAAATGGCCATCACGCTGGCCATTCTCTGCAACGCGCTGTTCATCATCGAGCAACGGGTGACTTCGAGCAGGCGCCCCAGCGGTGCGGACGAGGCCAATGTAGTCCTCATCAGCAATCAATGGGTGGGCAATCCGGTCGACATCTCGGCACGGCTGCAGGGCGATCTGGCGGCGCTGCGATCGATGCCCGGCGTCCAGGATGCTTACGCGAGCAATTCCTATCCCTTGAGCGATGGCGGTTCCACCACCGGCGTCAGTTTGAATCCCGACCAACAAACTCCGACGGCATTGGCCGCCTTGTACTTTGCTGACGAACATACGCTGCAGGGGCTGGGCCTCAAATTGATTGCCGGACGCAACTTCACGTCCGCCGATGTCGCCGACAAGGCCGGCTACACCGACTTGGTGCAGCCGAGCGGGGTCATCATCACGCGGGTGCTGGCCGAGAAGCTGTTCCCGAACGCCAATGCAGTCGGGCAGTCCATCTACGACGAAGCTCGCCATGCCAAGACCCCCATCATCGGCATCATCGACAAACTGCAGGTTCCCTGGGTGCAAACGGGCGGATGGGGTGGAGGTTTTTTCGACAACTCGATTCTGGAGCCCTTCCACCTGGTGGTGCCGCGCTACTACTACATCGTGCGCGCCAAGCCTGGCCAGGTGGCGGCGGTGCTGCAGGCGGCGCCCAACAAACTCTTCGAGATCAGCCGCTCGCGCGTCATCAAGAAGACCCTGACGCTGACCGCTGCGCGTGACGCGGCTTACCAAGACGATCGCGGCTTGGTGGTCGTCCTCAGCGTCGTCTGCGCCTCCTTGCTGGCGGTCACGGCATTCGGAATCGTCGGTCTCACCAGCTACTGGGTCGCGCAACGGCGGCGCCAGATCGGCATCCGGCGCGCACTTGGGGCCACGCGTAACGCCATCATGCGCTATTTCCAAACCGAGAATCTTTTGATCGCGGGCGCCGGCGCCGCCATGGGCGTCGCATTGGCGGTGGCGCTGAATCTGTGGATGGTCAGCGCATTCGAGATGCAGCGCCTGAACACAGGCTACGCATTGGTGGGGGCCGCTGTCGTGCTGCTGCTCGGCCAAGCCGCGGTGCTTTGGCCTGCCTTCAAGGCGGCATCCATTCCACCGGCAATGGCGACGCGTGCAGTTTAGACCGAAAAGCGCGGTATGCTTCAGCGCTGCTCGTTAACATCCGAACATGCGCACCGTACTGATCATCGATGACAATCCCGCCGTCGCGCAGGCCCTGGCGCTGCTGTTTGGTCTGCATGAGATTCGCACGCTGACTGCGGCTTCGCCGCAGAAAGGTCTTGCAACCCTCGGGCGCGAGCGCGTTGACCTTGTCATAGCCGACATGAACTTCAGCGCCGACACCACCTCCGGAGAGGAGGGCGCGGCCCTATTTCGCGCGCTGCGGGCTCAGCAGCCTGATTTGCCGGTGGTGCTGCTCACCGCCTGGACGCACTTGGAATCGGCTGTACAACTCGTCAAGGCGGGCGCGGCGGATTACATCGGCAAACCCTGGGACAATGACAAACTGCTGGCGACCGTGGAAAACCTCTTGGAGCTGGCAGAGGCAACTCGCGAGCGTCAGCGCTTGCAGGATGAGCAGCGCCGCCGCCGCGAGCGTTTGGCCGAGCAATATGATCTCTGCGGGATTGTCTATGCATCCGACGGCATGGAACGGATCGTTGAACTTGCTTGTCGCGTGGCGCGCGCGGACGTGCGCGTGCTGATCACGGGGCCGAATGGCGCCGGCAAGGAGCGCATCGCGCAGATCGTGCATGCGAATTCCGCGATACGCACCGGTCCCTTCGTTACAGTTAACTGCGGCGCGATTCCCTCCGAACTCATCGAAGCGGAATTGTTCGGCGTCGAGGCGGGCGCTTATACCGGCGCCAACAAGGCGCGTACCGGCCGCTTCGAGGCGGCGAACGGCGGGACTTTGTTCCTGGACGAAATCGGGGATCTGCCGCTTGCCGGACAAGTGAAGCTGTTGCGGGTGCTGGAAACCGGCCAATTCGAAATGCTGGGCTCGAATAAGACCCGCAGCGCCAATGTGAGGATCTTGAGCGCCACCAATGCCGACCTGCCGGCGCTCATCCGCGAAGGCCGTTTTCGCGAGGATCTCTATTACCGGCTCAATGTCATTGATATCGCGGTGCCTGCGCTTTCGGAGCGGCCGGCGGATATTCTGCCGTTGGCCCACCATTTTCTAGGGTCCGGCTTGCACTTAAGCGAGGACGCCGCGAGCGCCCTGCAATTGCACGATTGGCCGGGCAACGTGCGCGAGCTGCGCAATTCAATCGAGCGCGCCAAGCTGTTGGCCCGCGACAGTATGGTGGTCGCGGCCGATCTGAATCTGCCCGTGCAGCAGCGAGCGGCGCCGCGCGAAGCGGAGCACTTCAGCCGCGAGGTGCTGGAGGCCAGCCTGCGCGAGGCGGGCGGCAACATCAGCCGCGCAGCGCAGAGTCTCGGGTTGTCGCGGCAGGCGTTGTACCGTCGCTTGGAACGTTTCAACCTGCGCTCCTCCAGCGGCGCATGATCGGGCTGTGAGCCTTAAATCCAAGCTGGCGCTATTGCTGTTCTTGATCGTCGCGGTTGTCGCTGCGGCAAGCGCCTGGGCTGCGCACGCGCTCGGCAATGCGCTGCTGGGCGGAGTGCTGATCATCGCGGCTGCGCTGTTTCCCGTGATGTGGCTGGCATCGCGGGTCATGCGGCCGATCGCGCAGCTGCTGCGCGCCCTGTCGGGCACAGTTGTCAGCTACCGCGAAGGCGACTTCAGTTTGTCGATGGTCGCCGATCGCGACGATGAACTCGGCGAACTGATGACAGCGCACAACGAGCTTGCGGCGGCGCTGCGCCAGCAGCGCGCGCACTTGGTGCAAAGAGAGCTGTTGTTGGACACGGTGATGCAGAATTCTCCGGTGGCGTTGGTGCTGGTCGATGCCCAAGAACGCATCGCCTATGCCAACATCGCCGCCCGGCACCTGTTGAGCGAGGGACGAAGTCTCCAGGGCGTGAGATTTCCGGACGCGCTGCGGGACGCGCCGGCGGCACTGCAGGGCGCGGCGGCTGAACAAGGCGATTCGCTGTTTTCCACCGCGATCGAGGGGGTCGAGGAGACGTTTCATTTATCGCAGCGCGCGTTCATCTTGCAGGGCCGCGCATTCCGGCTGTATCTGCTCAAACGACTGACGCGCGAGTTGTCGCGGCAGGAAGTATCGACGTGGAAAAAGCTGATCCGCGTCTTGAGCCACGAGCTCAACAACTCCTTAGGTCCCTTGTCCTCGCTCGCGCATTCCGGTGCGGAAATCGCACGACGCGGGGACTACACCGCGTTGCCCACGGTGTTTTCCGCAATCGCCGAGCGCGCCGAGCACTTGCATCACTTCGTGAGCGGCTACGCAACCTTCGCCAAGCTGCCGGCGCCGCGGGCCGAAAGCGTTCCCTGGCAGCAGTTCGTCGCCGATCTCAAGGGACAACAGCCGTTTACGCAGGCGCAGCCGTTGCCCTTGCTGCCGGGCTGGTTTGATCGCGTGCAGGTTGAACAGGCGCTGATCAACCTGCTGAAAAACGCCCACGAGGCCGGCGGCGCCGCGGATGGGGTTGAGCTGTCGATCATCTGCGGCGGCGGCGACCAGCGAATCGAAGTGCGCGATCGCGGCTCCGGGATGAGTCAAACGGTTCTTGCGCAGGCATTGTTGCCCTTCTATTCGACCAAGCGCAGCGGAACGGGATTGGGTCTGGCGCTGGCGCGCGAAATCGCCGAAGCGCATGGCGGGCGGATTCAATTGGCAAATCGCGAAGGCGGGGGCCTGTGCGTCACGATGGACCTGCCGTGGAGCAGCGATGCAGCGGATGCTACAGTGCCAGAATGATTATTTTAGCGCTGCTCGCAGCCACAGCCTAGGGACATGGGCACGATCCATGTCGTGCGCCACGGTCAGGCGGCTTTCGGCACCGACCACTATGATCGCCTGACCGAGACCGGCTTCGCACAGTCACGCCTGTTGGGGGCGTACTTCGCATTACGCAAAATTCGCTTTGACGCGGTGTTCACCGGCACCCTGCAGCGTCAGACCGAGACCGCGCAGGGAATTTTCGACGGCCATGCGGGCCTTGGGCGCGACGTCCTTCAGCAGCAGTTTCCCGGCCTGGACGAATACAAGCCCGAGGCCATCATGATGGCGTTCACCGGTGAATTCCCGGCCCCCGCAGCGGCTGCGGCGCGGCGCGATCCGGTCGTGGTGCGCGATCATTTCCGGCTGCTCCGGGAGGCACTGCTGGCCTGGGCCGAGGATCGCACGCAGCCCGAAGGCATGGCGGACTTCAAAGGATTCCAAGAGGGCGCCGTGGCGGCGCTCATCGAAGCGCGCCAGCGCTTTCCGGACGGCAACGTGCTCGTGGTCAGTTCCGGCGGACCCATCGCGGCCATGGTCGCGGCCGCCATGCAGGCGCCACCCGCGACCGCCGTGGAGTTGAATCTGCGTATTCGCAACAGCTCTCTCACCGAATTCGCCGCAACGCCGCGGCGCCATCACCTGGTGAGCTTCAACGGCCTGCCGCACCTGGATACGAATTCCGATTTGACGCTGACGACCTACGCTTGAGGCAAGCGGGGCAGCCGGCGCGGTTCCAAGTTCAGCGCGGTGCAAAGAATTCGGTGAAAGTCACGATGTGCTCATTGTTGAGTTCAACAACATCGACGAGTTCCGTCGGCACCGTGACCCCGGTGACTTTGGAATAGATGTCCGCCCGCCAGTGCGCTGTGGCCCTCGGCCATTCGACGATCAGCGACAACAGCTGGTAGTTGTTGAGCCGAAAAACCTTGACCATCATCGCGAGCCACGGGCGAAACTCGGCCAGATCCTTGCCCCTAATGGCAATCGATTTATCGGCGCTGGCCCCGAGGATTTCATACTTTCCGTTGGGGGCGAAGACGCGGCACATGCCCGCAAGATCGCCGCCCACGCGCGCGGCGTGCAGTTGTTCAATGAGCTTCTGGGCAACGATGCGCTCCGCCACTTCAGTTTCTCCCGCGATCAGGCCAGCGCGGCGCGAATTTCACCGCCGATCTGCTCGAATGCCTTGCGCGCATATGGAATCACGGCTCCCAAACCATAGAAAAGATGGATCATACCCGGATGGCAAGTGTAGGACACTTCAATGTTCGCGCGCTTCAGGCGCTCGTAATAATGCTGCCCCTCATCGCGCAGCGGATCGAATTCGGCGGTGTGGATGATGGTTCGAGTCAAGCCGGTCACTTCATCGGCGAGTAGCGGCGAAACCAGGGGATCGCTGGGATCCGTGCCTGCGGGCAGGTAATACATGAGGTCGTGATCGAGCGTGGCCTGATCGATCAAGTAGCCCACGCCCAAGGCGAGCTTCGATGGCGTCGCGTGGCTGTAATCGAGGATCGGGCAAAGCAGCAGCTGCAACGCCAGCCGTGGGCCCGCCGTTCGCGCCTGCGCCTGGCAGGCCGCAGCCGCCAGCGTGCCGCCGGCCGAATCCCCGCATACCCCCAAGCGCGCGGCATCGATGCCGAAATCCGCCGCACGCGCACCGACGTATTGGATCGCGGCCATTGCGTCCTTAAGCGCGGCGGGAAAGCGATGTTCGGGGGCCAGCCGGTATTCGACCGATACCACGCGGACGGCGCCGGAATTCGTGAGAGCACGCGCGATTGAGTCATGTGTGGCGATGCTGCCGGCGACCAGCCCGCCGCCATGAAAATATAGGAGGCCCGGCGCGATGTCGGCGGCACCGAGCGGAGAATAAATCCGCACCGGCAACGCACCGCCGGGACCGGGAAGCGTTCGATCCTCGACGCGGCCCACGGCGACCTGCGGCCCCGCCAATTTCATCAGCTCAGCGAGGCCCTTGCGCCGTTCCTCGACGCTGATGCTGCGTGCGTCGGGAGGGTTGCCCGCCGCCAGCAGATCCAAGAAGCGTTTGACGTTTGGTTCGAGCGGCATTTCGCCCAGGCAAGTTTCAAAGTGCCAAAGCAGCCCGCGCCGTTGCCGGCCATTTGCGAAGGTCGAGCCCATGATTGGCGAACAAGGCTACCGCCAACCGATCGATTCCGAAGGCGACGCAACTCGTATGCGCCAATTCGCCCTGGTTGTCGCGGATCCCCCAAACCTGGCCGAAATGTTCGCGGTGATAGTTGAAGCTCATGCAGGCGGTGGGCGATGCGCTTGGATAGTACGGGATCAACAATTCGAATTTCAGCGCCTGCTGCCGCTGGCTCACGGCCATGACCTGGCCGACCCTGCCAAAAAAAGGATCGTTGGCGACATCCATGGAATGGGGCAGGCCGAGCTCGGCGGCCAGCAGCGGAGCGCGGGCCATCCACTTCTCGCGGAAATCCACGATTTCGTCCGGCGAGCCGATCCGCACGAATTCCCGCATGCGAAACGACTGCAGCCGGTCGAGGCTCAAGGAAGGCTCATGCCTGAACACGTCTGCCTCGATATCGAACTGCAATCCGCCGGGCGGCAGCTGGCCGCGCGCGGCCGCAATGGGATACACGGGATAGCAAGCAGCTGGAGACAGCACCAGATCCGACGATGTCAGCGAGGTGGTCCAATCGCCGCCGCTGTCGTAGCGTTCGACGGCCGACCGGATCGAGGCCTCCGAGCCGTGCAATGCGCAAACGCAGCCCAAGAGATTCGGGAAACTTTTGAGGTAGCCGGATTTCTCCAGCTGCGTGCGGCTCATCACCGGCGGAAAGCGCATGATTTCAGCTTCAGGGCTGCGCTGCCGCGTGATGTATTGTTCGAGGCGCTCGACCAGGTCCACATACAGCGCGGTGCGCGCGTATACCCCATCGACGCCCATGGGGCGAAACAGCGCATCGGCCAGATGCGCAAGCGGGTACTGCGAGGCGCCGTCGGCTGACACTTAGGCTCAACCGCTGATCGAGACTGGCAGGGGTGTCATCAGCGAGGTCGCGGCGAGATTCGCCAGGATCCTATCGTTGCTGATCATGAGCGGCGCGGACAGCACATCGCGCAGCAGCCGGCCGATGGTGAATTCAGTGTCGTTGCGGTATCCCGACAGGCCGCAAGCGCGCAGCGAACTCAACACGGTGGTCACCGCCATTTCCGACACCTGCACCTTGGTCAATGTGATCGTCGCCTGAAACTCCATCGACGAGACGGCCTTTTCATCCGCCATCACGGCCTCGTAGCTGCGCAGGCTGGCCGCCAGTACCCCGCGAAGATTTCGCAGAGTTGATACCGCCTGCGTGAAGTGCGCAGCGCCGGGCGGCATTTGGCCGTTCGACTGCCTCACCACGTGACGGATGAAGCCCTGCGCCTTGCCCGCAGCGGCAGCCGCGATTCCCGCCCATACCGAGCCCCACAGCAAGTGCGCGAAAGGCACCATGGTCTGCGCGTGAATCCTTTCATAGGGTTCCGGCATGAGCTGGCCGGCCGCGGCGCGCGCGCGCAGCGTGAATCCCTCGCTGTGCGTGCCGCGCATACCGAGGGTATCCCACACCTGCAATCGCTCGAGCGTATAGTCGGCCTTCAACAAAACCAGCAACACCTGGTCATTGCCCGCGGCATCGGCCGCACGCCGCGCGGTGGTTACGATTCCATCGGCTTCCACGGCATAGGAAATCACGGTCGCCTTGCGTTCGAGGGTGACCTGTTCGCCGTCGTGCTCGACGGGGGCCTCGCTGGATCGGACATTGCCGCCAGCCTGTCCCTCGGTAGTCGAGGATGCCATGAGCAACTGCTCCGAGGCGATGCGACGCAGCACCCGCTCAAGAGCTGTCGTGTTCTTGTAGTGGCGCACGATGCACGCGATCTTGATCTGGTGCATGGCGTAAATCAGCGCCGCCGACGAACACGCTTGGCCGAGGATGTAGCAGATGTCGGCAATTTCCGCGATGGTGGCGCTTTCACCGCCCAAGGCTTGCGGAATTTGCAGGCCGAGCAGCCGCTGCTTGCGCAGTTCGGCGAACGCCTCGGTGGGGAAGCGCGCCTCAGTGTCAACCGCTGCCGCGTTGACCTTGGCGATTTCGGCGGCCGCACGGGCCCGCGCCGTCAGGTCGCTTTGGCGTAGATTTATTACCGTGCCGGTAGCTCGACGAGTATCCGTTGCCATTCCTGACCATCCTTGAAGCTCTGCAGGCCGCGATTATGCTGGGACTGCCCGGAACGAACAATAACGCCGCTGCGGATATATTGTCACTTGGTGACGCTGGGCTCAGTTTCGTCGAAAGTATGTAAAATCTTAGGCGTATTACGTATCCTCCGCTACGAGTTATGATCGGCCCTGTTTTCTTCGGGAGAAGCATCGAGTGGATCCGCAGACGCAGGGGGGAGTCATAGAGCGACTGATCGGGCTGGTCAAACAGGTTCTGGGGGCCGGCAGCCCGGTACCGGAGCCCTTTCCGCTGGACGCTCAACTCAGCGATCTTGGCATCAGCTCGTTGAAAATGGTGAATCTCATGCTGGCCGTCGAATTGGAATTCGACCTGGCGATTGCCCAGGCGGATATCACGCCGGAGAACTTCCACTCGCTGTCCTCAATAGGGGATTTGGTGGCACGCACCTTAGGAAAGCGGGCTTAAGGTCGTCAGGGACGCTCGTTCAGCACCGCGATCAGCGCACTGGCGTCTTCCGCGCGGGTTTCTCCGTTGGTCGCGCATATACGCACCACGTCGCGGCCTTCAAATGTGGTCGGCGCCACCCAGGCACGCCCGGAGGCCACCACCCGCCGCACCAGAGCTCGCACATCGCCCAATTCAGCGGGCGGGACCGCCGCCAGCACCGCTAGCGCAGAGTCATTGGCGATGCCCCATCCCAGTGCGAGCAGCCTCTGTTTGATGTGCTCGATGATCTCCACACCGCGCTCCACGTGTGCGCCGAGGCCCTCCCACCCGGCCGCCGCCAGCGCCAGGAACAGGCGCAAGCCCAGAAATCGCCGCGACCACTGCATGCTGTTAAGGTATGGATCGATCCCCGAGATGCTCGACGGCATGAAGCTGGTGGAGGCGTGAAATGCTTCGGACAGCAGCGGGCCGCGGCGTGTCAAGAACATCGCGCACCCCATGGTCGTCGCCAGCCATTTATGGGCATCGATGGTGATCGAATCGGCGCGTTCGATGCCGTTAAGCAGTCCCCGCAGGCGATTCGACGCCAGCACCGCGCCTCCCCAGGCTGCATCAACGTGGTACCAAAGACCCTGCTGGCTCGCGATATCGGCGCAGGCGTGCAACGGGTCGATCATGCCGCCACCCGTGGTTCCCGCAGTGGCGACGATCATCACGGGGACGGCGCCGGCGGCGCGGTCCTCGGCAATGGCGCGGAGCAGCGCCTGCGGATCCATCCGGCCCAGACCGTTGGTATCGACGAGATGCAGCGCGGCGCGGCCGACGCCCGCCTGGTGCGCGATCTTCAGCCACGCAATGTGACAGTCGCGTGACGTATAGAACTTGACGGGTCCGGCAAAGGCGCGCGCACCCTCCGTGGAGAAAGCCGGGTGGGCGCCCGTCAACGCGCACAGCAGCGCCGTATAATTCGCCTCCGATCCGCCGGTGGCGAAATGCCCGGTGGCTTCCGCACCCATCCCGGCGCGTGTCGCGACCGCTCGAATCACATGGCTTTCCAAAGCCACAGGCAAGGGTGAGGAAGCCGAACTCGCGAGCTGCGGGTTGAACAATCCCGCGATTCGATCGGCGCATTGCGCGGGAAAATTTGCGCCGGGATTGAACAGGCCGAAATATCGCGGATTCGACATTTGCACGATGCCATGCTGCATGCGATCGATGGTCCAGCGCAGGGCATCTTCGAGCGGTTGCGGCGTAGTGAAGTCGAAGCGTTCCAGCTCGATGCGGAATTTATGGACATCGCCTGCCGGCGCGACCGGGCCCGCTTGGATGCGCTGCAACGCCGCCTCCAGTTCGAGGTTGAGCCAGCTGCCGATTCGCTCACGGTCCGAAGCATTCGGAAATAACGCCGGAACTGCATCCGGCAATGACTTCTGATTCAAGCGGCTGCGCCGAGCGCCTGATCCAAATCGGCGAGAATGTCATCGATGTGTTCAATGCCCACGCTCAAGCGAATACTGCCGGGCGTCACTCCCGCCGCGAGCTGTTCCTGCGGTGTCATTTGCCGATGCGTCGTCGATGCCGGATGGCACGCCAGCGACTTCGCATCGCCCAGGTTCACCAATCGTTTGAACAGTTTGAGCGCATTGTAGAAGCGTATGCCGGCCGGCAATCCGCCGCGAATCTCGAAAGTCATGAGCGAACACGCTCTGCCGCCAAGATATTTCTGCACCAACGCATGGTAGGGGTTGTCGGTGAATCCGGCGAAATTCACGGACTCGACGCGCGCGTCGGCGCGCAGGAACGCCGCAACCTGACGGGCGTTTTCCACGTGGCGATCGATGCGCAGCGCCACCGTCTCGATGCCTTGCAGCAACAGAAACGCGCTCAACGGAGACAGCACGGCCCCCATCGTGCGCTGATATACGCAGCGGCAGCGGCCGATGAAAGCGCTGGCGCCGAAGTGCTCGGTGTAAACCAGGCCGTGATACGACTCGTCCGGCTGCGTGAACATCGGGTAGCGAGCCGCCTGCTGCTGCCACGGAAAACGGCCGCAATCGACGATGATGCCGCCGAGCGTCGTGCCATGGCCGCCCATGAATTTCGTCAACGAGTGGATGACGACGTCCGCGCCGTATTCGACCGGCCGCACCAGCATCGGCGTCGCCACCGTATTGTCGACGATCAGCGGCATGTGATGGCGATGCGCCACAAGCGCCAGGGCCTCGAGGTCGCATACATTGCCGGCAGGATTGCCGACGGTTTCGCAAAATATCGCGCGAGTATTCTCATCGATCAGCGCCTCGAGATCGGCAGCGCGGTCGGATTTTGCGAAACGCACGCCAATGCCCATCTTCGGCAGAATATGCGCGAACAAAGTATAGGTGGTGCCGTACAGCTGCGGCACGGATACGATGTTGCGGCCCATTTCCAGCGCATTCATCGCGGCGTAATACAGCGCCGTCTGTCCGGAACTGACGCTCAGCGCGCCGACTCCCCCCTCGAGTTCGGTGACCCGTTGTTCGAGAATATCGGTGGTCGGGTTGCTGATCCGCGTGTAGCGGTATCCTGGAACTTCGAGGTTGAACAATGCCGCACCGTGCTCGGCGCTATCGAAGGAGTACGCGGCCGTTTGATAGATCGGGACTGCGACCGCCTTGGTCGTCGGGTCCGAGTCGAAGCCACCGTGAATCGCGATCGTTTCCCGCTTCATGCTGTCAATTTTTCGTAAGCTTAAGGTGCTTCTAGTGTATCGCGAACGATGCAGGTAGTCGTGGTATGGTTCGCAAACCCACAGGCATAGGTTAAATGAAAATTCCGTGACTGAGTCCTTCGAGAGTGATTCGAGATTCGCTCGCGATGCCTGGCTCCGGGCCCTCGGCAAGACGGCAAACATCGGCGATCAAGGAGTTACGCTGCCGGCATTGATGCAACGGCTGGGCGGCGAATTCGGCGCCGCGCCTGCGCTGATCTCGAGCGATGTCTCCATGACGTACCTGCAACTGGCATTTCGCTGCAATCAATACACCCGCTGGGGGATTGCGCAAGGTCTTGCAAGCGGCGATGCCGTATCGCTGCTGATGGGAAATTGCGCCGAGTACCCGGCCATCTGGCTGGGCCTGACGCAACTCGGCGTCGTGGTGGCGCTCATCAATTCCCAGCTGGTGGGCGAAGTGCTGGCGCATTCGATCAACATCGCACGGCCCAAGGCGCTGATCGTCGGCGCAGATCTCGCGCCGCGAGTCGCCGCGATCCGCGAAAATCTGGCTGCGGATTTGTCCTGCCGGGTGCTCGGTTCGAGCACGCAGAATTTTCCGGCCCTCGAGCCCGAGCTCGCGGCATTGTCGGGGGAGCCGCTGCCAGCCGCGGAGCGAGCGCCTGCGACCATCGACGCCACCGCGTTATACATTTATACATCGGGTACCACAGGCCTGCCGAAGGCCGCCAAGGTCAGCCACTACCGGCTCATGCAGTGGAGCTATTGGTTTGCCGGCATGATGGATACCAAGGCCTCCGATCGCATGTTCAATTGCCTGCCGCTGTACCACAGCGTGGGCGGCGTGGTCGCGATTTTTGCGCCGCTGGTGAGCGGCGGCGCGGTGGTGATTCGACCGCGGTTTTCTGCGTCGGACTTCTGGCGCGATGTGCGCGACGAGCGTTGCACCTTGTTTCAATACATCGGCGAGCTATGCCGCTACCTGGTCAACTCGCCGCCGCAGGCACATGAAACCGAACATTCATTGCGGCTGGCGTGCGGCAATGGCTTGCGTCCGGAAGTCTGGGAATCGTTCAAGAACCGCTTTAGGATTCCGCGAATACTCGAGTACTACGCGTCCACAGAAGGCAATTTTTCGCTGTATAACTGCGAGGGCCAGCCCGGTGCCATCGGCCGCATTCCGCCATTTCTCTCAACTCGCTTGCCGGTGGCGCTGCTGCGATTCGACGTTGATACGGGAGAGCCGCGGCGAAATCAAGCTGGGTACTGCGAATTGTGCGCGGCCAATGAGATTGGCGAGGCCGTCGGGCTCATTCCTGCGGGCGGCGCGCGCGCGGGCCGATTCGAAGGCTATGCGGACGCGGACGCCTCGGCGCGCAAGGTACTGCGCAATGTCTTCAAGGAAGGCGATTTGTGGTACCGCACCGGCGACCTGATGCGCCGCGATCAGCGCGGTTTCTTCTATTTCGTCGATCGCGTCGGAGAGACGTACCGCTGGAAAGGGGAAAACGTTTCGACGGCCGAGGTCTTAAGTGCGCTCGCGGCGAGCCGCGGAGTGCTCGACGGGGTTGTATACGGCGTGATTGTGCCCGGAGCCGATGGCCGTGCGGGTGCCGCCGCTCTGGTGGTGAATGCCGATTTTGATCTTGCGGCGTTTCGAAAAGATGTCGCGCAGCGCCTGCCGCCTTACTCGAGGCCGGTGTTTTTGCGGATTTTGACCAAGCTCGAAGCAACCGGCACGTTCAAACCGCGCAAGCAAGAGTTGCTGCAAGCGGGATTTGACCCCAAGCGCGCCGATGGACCGCTGTATTTCGATGATCCTTCATCGCAGCGCTACGTGCCCGTCGACGCCGCCCTGTTCGCCGCGATCTCGGCGGGCAAGGTACGTATCTAAAGCACGCGGCGCTGCCATTTGTGCGGACCGCGCGAGGGCACAACTCGAATCCAACAGCAATTCGCCGGGAAGCGCGCTGCCGGTCAGCACCACGAAACCCGGTCCTTCCTTGAACTGCATACCGGCGACGACCAAGCTGTATTCTTCCAGCCGCGAAGCTGCAGCCGGCGATCGATCCGCAAGCAGCCGAAATGGATTGGATGTACCCAAATCTTCACCCATGATGCGCAAGGCATCGAAATGCCAGCCCGCCACGTCGATGGGGGACCACGCAGCGGTGATTCCCGCCGAGGCCGTCTGTAATGAGCGGGCGACATCGGCGCGCAGGCACTCGATATGAATATGCAATTGATCCTGGCTGCGGGCATGCTTGGGATTGAGCGCCAGCCCGACCGCGCTGCGGGGGACATCGTGTCCGAGGACGGCGGCTATGCGATCACGCGCTCGCCAGGCAGCATCGAAATAATTCGGCGCGCCCGGCTCGAGCACTTCGGGGCTTTCGATGCCTGTCAGCGTCCTGGTTGGAATGAGCAGGAAGTGTGCGCCGCCTTTGCGGTCGGCAAGCACGGCGTAGCTTTCGGCAACGCGCTCGCAGGGCGCTGCAGTGTGCTGCTGTTGCCAATGAACTAGGCATTGGTCCTGTACGATCTCGCGTAGCGCATCGCGGTTTGCACACAGGGCAGCGATGCTCAGCGAGACGCCGGCGACGAGAATCGCGGCGATCATGATCTTGGGGACGTGCATTTAATGCCCCGCCGGCGGCAACGAGGCCATCTCTTAAGTGGCTTCCGGTTCGCTGACCTGCAGGACCGCGTTCGCGACGGGTATTTGCACGACCAGCATGGTGCCTCCCGACGCCGGTCCGCGCACATCCAATCGTCCGCCGAGGGCGCGGACGCGATGCCGCATCGAAGCCAAGCCGTGCGAGCCGATGGCATTGAGGCGACCCGCCGGAATTCCGATCCCGTCATCGGCGATGCGCATCAGCAGGGTCTCATCGTCCATGTCCAGGCTGATATCCACGCTCCTGGCCTTTGAATGTTTCAGAATGTTGCTAAAAGCCTCCTGCGCAATACGAAATAGCGCGATCGATGCCTCGGACTTGAACCGCGGTTCTTCGTCGGGATACGACTCGACGCACGGCATGCCGGCGCTTGTGCAGGTCTCCTTCAATAGCCAGCGCAACGCCGCGAACAATCCGACATTGTCCAGCAGCGTGGGGCGCAGTTCCTCGATGATGCGGCGCTTCAAATCGACGCCGGCCGCCAGGTTTTTCTGCACCCGGGCCAGCCGGTTCCGCAGATCCGGATCGTTGTTGTCGAAATGCTGTTCGACCCAGGATATTTCCATGCGCGCGCCGACCAGCAAACCGCCGAGTTCGTCGTGCAATTCGCGCGCCAGGCTGGCCTTCTCGCGCTCCGCCACGTTTTGCAAATGGGTCGAAAGCTCGACCAGCTCGCGCGTCCGCTGCTCGACTTCATGCTCCAGCTGCAGTTTTTGATCGCGCAGATCCGCGGTGAGCAGCGTGCGCTTGCGCATATCCAGATACACCAGCCGCGAAATGACTCCCACCAGCAGCGTGTAGAAAATGGTGCCGGCAAGTGTAATCCAGCGGCTCAAGGTCAAGGATGCGGACCAATGCGCGGCAGCGGCGGCATGCTCGGCCGCTTCACGGTCCCGCAGCTGATTCAAAATCTCGCCGATGGCCTGGCCGGCATCCCGGCCCACGCTGGTTTTCATCAGAGCGATCGCAGCCGCGGTTCCCTCCTTCTGCTGAATCGCGAGGATCATCGAAAGGTCCGCCAGCCGCTTGCCGACAAAAACCTGCAAATCCCGTACGTTGGCGGGGCTCGCGTCGGCTGCCGCATAGGCCGCGCGCAACTTTTCCAGCCGCGGTTCGACCTCGGCGACCGCCCTGCCGTAGCTCTCGAAATCCTTCTTATCACCCGTCAGCAAAAAGCCGCGCTGCGCCGCGACGGAGCGCGCCAGCGAGGTGTACAACTCGTCGATTGACTGCTCGCGCGCCGCGGAATTTTGCAAACGCTCGCTGGCTTCCTGCAGTCGCGCCTGGCCCACGCCGGTCGCGAGCAGCACCGCAATCAGGAAGCCCACAATCAAAAATGGTGGTATTGCGACATACCACCGGCCCAAGCCATCCAGCGCTTCACTGAGGACGTTCACACGATTCATTCTGTTAATAAAACCATTCCCTGTCCAGCGTGGGCGCTGCCCCGGCCAATCAAAGGGAATTGCGCGGTGCAGAGGGCGTTGCAGAAGGCATGGCAGCGGCGCGGGTAAATTTTACCAACGTGGCCCGGCGCTTATCGGCCCGGCGGTCATCGCGCCACTAGATCGCCTACTATAACGCAATGCCCGTCGTTCGCCTCGATAAAGTCTTCTTGAGCTTTGGACTCAAACCACTGCTCGACAACGTATCTCTGCAGCTGCGCAAGCGCGAGCGCGTATGTTTGCTGGGCCGCAATGGCGAAGGCAAATCCTCGCTGTTGCAACTCATCACCCGCCAGCTTAAGCCCGATGGCGGGGAGGTTTGGGTCCGTCCAGGTGCGCGGATAGCGAGCTTGGCGCAGGAAGTGTCGCCCGGCAGCGACGCGCTGGTCCGCGACGTGGTTTTAGGGGGCATCGAATCGAGTCACGAAGAGGATTGGCAAGCGCAGCTGCGGGTCGATCAAGTCGTCGCACGCTTGGGGTTGGACGGCGCCGCGTTGATGAGCGGGCTATCCGGCGGTTGGCGCCGACGTGTGATGCTGGGACGCGCGTTGGTGGCGGCGCCGGATGTCCTGCTATTGGATGAGCCGACGAACCATCTGGATATCGACGCCATCACCTGGCTCGAGAACATGATGCTGGAGTTTGCGGGCGCTTTGTTTTTTGTGAGCCACGACCGCTCGTTTGTGCGCCGCTTGGCCACTAAAATCGTCGAACTCGATCGCGGTTGCTTAAGCGTTTGGCCGGGCAGCTACGACGACTACGTTGTGCAGAAGCGAGCGGCGCTCGAGGTCGAAGCCAAGCACGCCGCCCTGTTCGACAAAAAGCTGGTGCAGGAGGAGGCGTGGATCCGCCAAGGCGTGGAAGCGCGGCGCACGCGCAACGAAGGCAGGGTTCGGGCTCTCGAGCAATTGAGAATACAGCGCCGCGAACGGCGTGAGCGGCCGGGGATGGTGGAGCTGCGCGCACAGGATGCGTCGCCGTCCGGCAAATTGGTGTTCGAGGCAGAGCACGTCAATCATAGTTTCGGCGCTGCGCCGATCATCACTGACTTCTCGGTGAGAATCATGCGGCAAGACCGCATCGGCATCATTGGACCCAACGGCTGCGGCAAAACCACCCTGATCAAGCTTCTGGTAGGCGAACTGGAACCTTCATCGGGGACCATCAAGCGCGGCACGAACCTGCTGCCGGCTTACTTCGACCAGCAACGCGAGCAACTCGACACCTCCGCATCCATCATCGACAACGTGACCGGCGGCAGCGGCGACAGCGTCATCATCGACGGTCAAGCGCGGCACGCGTCGGGATACCTGCGCGATTTCTTATTTCTCCCAGAGCGGCTGAACGCGCCCGTGAGCATGCTGTCGGGCGGCGAACGCAATCGCCTATTGCTGGCGCGGCTGTTCGCGCGCCCGAGCAATCTTCTGATCATGGACGAGCCGACCAATGATCTGGACGCGGAAACGCTGGAACTCCTGGAAGAGATGGTCGCGGACTATGCCGGCACTCTGCTGCTGGTCAGTCACGACCGGGCATTTCTGGATAGTGTCGTCACCAGCACGCTGGTATTCGAAGGCACGGGTCGGGTGAATGAGTATGTCGGCGGCTATACGGACTGGCTGCGTCAGCGCAGGGATTCGCCCGATAGCGGCAACGTGCCGGTGGCACCGGCCGCCAAGCCCGCTGCTGTCACAAGCGCGCCGTCCTTGCCGATCAAGGCGCGGCGCCTGTCCTACGGCGAACGACGCGAACTTAAGCTGCTGCCTGAGAAAATCCAGCTTCTCGAAGCCGAACAGTCGGCGCTGCAAACGGCGGTCAGCGATCCCGAACTGTTCCGCCGCGACAAGGATCAAGGCGCCGCCTCGCTGCAGCGCTTGCAAGCGCTGGCCGCGGAACTCGAGACCGCATATGCGCGATGGGATGCGCTGGAAAGCTAAGGCACTATTAGCGACGCGGCCGTCCTCCCCTTAGCAGGTCGCTGGGGTTCGGCAGCCGCGCACCTCCTGCATCG
Source organism: uncultured Gammaproteobacteria bacterium (assembly GCA_963785405.1). Classification (GTDB taxonomy): domain Bacteria; phylum Pseudomonadota; class Gammaproteobacteria; order Steroidobacterales; family Steroidobacteraceae; genus Bog-1198. The sequence goes on along the minus strand of CAWAVF010000010.1, from coordinate 65,831 downwards.
GGGATGACCAGCGAGGACGCTTGTTCGCGGCGCAGCTCTTGAAGCTCCTGCATGGTTTGCTGGACCGCTTGCTCCGCGGCCGCACCGAACTTTTCTATCGCCACGTCCAGCGATAAGGCTTCGATTTCGAAACTGATCGGGACGGCCCCCATCGGAGTCATGACTTGTGCCTGGCCCACGAACAGCACCGGCCGCGTGGAATCCGCCGCACCGGCTGCGCTGACGGGCGTCAGCCTGCGAATGGTGCCTACCTTGCGATCGGTAAACGTTTCCTCGCGATATATCTGCGCGGAATCCATGGCCGCCTGGCGGCCTTCGTTGGCGGAACTCATGCGTCAATCACCTCTAAAGATCGATCTGGAAACAAAAGCCTAGCAGTTTTCAGGCTTGTCATGGAGGCTGATACGATACGGCGCTTGGCACACACCACCTCAGCGCGCAAGGTCCCAGCCTGGACAGCCCTTTTGGGAATCGCCCTGTTTGGGGCAGTGGTGTTCTGGGCTCATCACTTGCTCGGTATATACCACTGGCGCGACATCCTTAAGCACGTTCACGCCATCTCGAACACCAAAGTCCTACGCGCGGCAATCTTTACCTGCGCAGGGTACGGCTCGCTCACGCTGTATGACGCCCTCGCGGTGCGCTTTGCCGGCGCACGGGTGCCGTATCCTCGGGTGGCGCTCATCTCCTTCATGAGCTACGCCATCGGCCATAACGTCGGCTTGAACACTTTCAGCGGCGGCGCCGTGCGCTATCGCGCCTATTCGGCGCTGGGACTCAGCGCGAAGCAGATCGCGACAATTGTCGCCTTCGGCACCTTCACGTTTTTTTTGGGCGCGGGGTTTCTGCTCGGACTATCGCTGCTGTCGAATGCCGGAATGTCGGGCTCCGTGCTGCACGTGCATGCATGGCTGGCACTTGTCGCCGGCGGCCTGCTACTGGCCGCCGTCGCGATGTACTTGTGGTTGGTGTGCACGCGGCACGCGCCGTTGCGATTTAAGCGTTTCGAAGTTCCGGTGCCGCGACCGCGCATCGCATTCGCGCAACTCGGTGTCGCCTGCGCCGACTTGCTGTGCGCCGTGGCGGTGTTGTACGTGCTATTGCCGGCGCAGGCCTCGATCGGATTCGCAGCGTTTGCCGGCGTTTATTTACTCGCCCTGACCGCCGGCGCCGCCAGCAATGTCCCCGGGGGCATCGGTGTGTTCGAATTCGTGTTGCTGTTGCTGTTGCCCGGGGTTCCCCAGGATCGATTGCTGGGCGCGCTGGTGGCGTATCGAGCCATCTACTACTTTGCGCCGTTCGCCGTGGCGCTGGTACTGCTCGGGGTGCACGAGCTGTGGGTGCACCGGGCGCCGGCAGTGCGCCTGGTCAGGCTGCTTCGGACCTTTCTCAGCGCCGTCACCCCGCAGGCCATCGCCATTGCGGTATTTTTCGCCGGCGCGGTGCTGCTGTTTTCCGGCGCAACTCCGGGGCTTGGCAATCGCCTGGCGCTGCTGCACGGTTTCGTACCGCTGTCCGTGCTGGAGTTGTCGCATCTGCTCGGCAGCGTTGTCGGGGTGGGATTGCTGGTCATCGCCCACGGCTTGTATCGGCGTTTGCACACCGCATGGTGGTTGACGATTTGGCTGCTATGCGCCGGCATCCTGCTGTCCTTGCTCAAGGGCTTCGATTATGAAGAGGCCTCGGTATTGGCGGTGGTGGTCGTCATGCTGGCGTCGGCGCGCGAGCGCTTTCGGCGGCGCGCCTCGTTGATCGACCAGCAATATTCCACCGCGTGGATAGTGGCCTTTTTTGTGGTGCTTGGCACCGCCGGCTGGCTGGTGCTGTTTGCCTACCGACATCTGCCTTACGACAACGAGTTGTGGTGGCAATTCGCCTTTCAAGCGTCGGCGCCGCGCAGTCTGCGCGCATCGCTGCTGGCGGTGTTGATCGCGGCAGCCTACGGCTTATGGCGCGTGCTGCGGCCGGCGCCGCCGCGGTTTTCCCCGCCGCAGGCGGCGGACCTGGAGCGCGTTGCGCTTCTGATCGAGAATGGCGAGGACACCACGGCCAATCTTGCGCTGCTCGGCGATAAGAACCTGCTGTTCAACAAAGATCGCACCGCATGCATTATGTTCCAGTCTTCCGGCAATAGTTGGGTGGCGATGGGGGACCCGATTGGGCCGCCGGCGCTGGGTGAATCCCTGGCCTGGGAGTTCTTGGAAGATTGCGACGGCATGGCGGTCGCACCCGTGTTCTATCAGGTCACGCCGCAGCGCCTGCCCTTGTATATTGATCTCGGCTTGAATTTGAGCAAGCTCGGCGAAGAGGCGCGGGTGCCGCTCGATGACTTCACGTTATCCGGCGCCACGCGGGCGGAGCTGCGCCATGCGCACCGGCGCGCGCTGCGCGAGGGGGCGACATTCGAGCTGGTATCGCGCAACAGCGTGGGTGAGATTCTGCCACAACTACGCGCGGTGTCCGATGCGTGGCTGAGAGAAAAAAACACGGCGGAGAAGCGCTTTTCCCTGGGCTTCTTCGACGAGCATTATATCGCGCACTTCGACATTGGCGTGGTCCGCCGCGATGGCGCAATCGTTGCTTTTGCCAACATCTGGCGCGGTGGACAATGCGAATTATCGGTGGATCTCATGCGCTACAACGAGGCGGCACCGAAGGGCGTGGTGGATTTCCTGCTCATCGAATGCATGCTGTGGGGCAGGGCGCAAGCGTTCAAATGGTTCAACCTGGGGATGGCGCCGTTGTCGGGTCTGGAGGAGCACGCATTGGCGCCCGCCTGGCACAAACTTGGGCGCATGGTGCAGCGCTATGGCGAGACGTTCTATAACTTCGAGGGGCTGCGGAAATTCAAGGAGAAATTCGACCCTGAGTGGCGGCCTCGCTATCTAGCGGCGCCCGACGGTCTCGCCATGGCCGGCGCCCTGCTGGATGTGACGGCGCTCATTTCCGGCGGCGTGCGCAATGTCCTGTGGAAATAGCGTGCGCGGGTTGCGCGGATTTCCGTGGTGGTCCCTGGCGCTGGCAACCAGCGCCTTCGCCGCCGAGCCGCACAGCATTAACTATGGCCGATTTGGCGAGGTCACCATTTATCGCAGTTCCCTTGCGCCGCGCGAGCTCGTGCTGTTCGTGTCGGGCGACGGCGGTTGGAACCTGGGCGTGATTGCGATGGCGGAACGCCTCGCCGCCCTAGGCGCGGTCGTGGCGGGCTTGGATATTCGCCACTATCTCGGCGAATTGGAAAAATCCGAAGAACAATGCGTCGCCCCGGCAAATGATCTGGAAGATTTGAGCCGCGAGCTGCAATCGAAGTTAAGTCTCAAACGCAATTTGCAGCCCACGCTGGTTGGCTACTCCTCCGGGGCTACGCTCGTGTATGCGGCCTTGGTCGAAGCCAAGCAGGGCGTGTTCAAAGGAGCGTTGAGTCTCGGCTTTTGTCCCGATCTCGATCTGAAGAAGCCGTTGTGCTTAGGATCCGGCATCGAAGCGACGCCGCGCCGCACGCCCCAGGGGGTGCTGCAGGGCGTCGATCTCAAGCCGGCGAAAATGCTCCAGGGCAAGTGGATAGCGCTGCAGGGCCAGCTCGATCAGGTGTGTCTGGCCGCGCCGACGCAGGATTTCATTGCCAAGGTTCCCGGCGGCGAGATCGTCATGCTGCCGAAGGTGGGACATGGCTATTCCGTGGAAAAAAATTGGCTGCCGGAGTATGAAGCTGCCTTCGATCGAATCACGGCCGCGGAGACTGCCGCTCAGCATCGATGAGCGCTCGCTTCACACGGCGAACTGCGCCTCGATTTTCTGCGCCACCTCGCGCATCTTCGGCAGGAATTGTTCGACCGCGGTTCGCAGCGGCACCGCGGTGGCCGCGTAGCGAACCGTGAGGGCTGCCAGGATTCGATCCTTGCTTCCCACCGGAACTGCCAGGCTGGTTTCCTCGGAGACGCGCCGAGCCCGATGCGCCATGCCAAATCCTTGGTTGCGGGTTTCGTTGAGCAGGCGCTCGACTTCGTTTCGATCGCGAGCCATGCGATCCTCCGGCAGCGGCGAGCGGGCCAATAGCTCGAGCAGCGCATCACGTTGCGGCGCCGGACAAAAAGCCAGATAGGCGCGCCCGGCCGCGGAAGCCAGCATGGGCACGCGAACCCCGGCACCGTACTGTTCCAAAGCGAGAGGACTCTCGCGATCGGTGGTTTCGCGAATCATCATGGTCGACCCCAGGGGCGTGGCCACGGCCACGGGCCAAACGATTTGCACGCCGAGCGAGGCGAGCAAGGGCTTGGCGATATGCGCGATCAGCGCCTCGTCATCGAATCCGTCCGACAGGGCACGCACCATGATGGTGGGTCGATAGCAATCATCGTGCGTGTCGCGCTCCACGTAGCCCGCCAAACGCAGGGTTTCCAGAATGCGGTACGTCGTGGTGCGCGGCAGGCCCACCGCACTGGCCATGGTGTTGATGGCTGCCCGTTCTACGCGATTCAGCTCCGTCAGAACGTCGAGTCCGCGGTTCAAGGCGCGTATCGGCCGCGTCGATTCCCGCGCCAGGCTGGGATTAGCCTGCGAAATCGGCTTCGACAGCGGTGCAGCTTTTGCGTGCATGATTTTTTGCCTTATCAAACATGTACCTACGTCCTAAGGGCGGGCGCCGAGGCGAGATCGAGGGCCTCACTCTCGAATATTAAGTACCTTCCCGACCGAATCTGGTTGCTTGGGGTGAGGGGCAAAGATTCCGGGCTCGCCGGCAACGGCATTCGGCTACAATCCGCGACCAATTTACGTGCAATCAAGGATTTAGGTTTTACATGTCGGAACAATACGTTGAAACAGTGATCATCGGCGCCGGACCCGTGGGACTGTTTCAGATCTTCGAACTGGGGCTGCTGGGAATCAGCACGCACATCATCGATTCCCTGGGCGCGCCCGGGGGCCAGTGCACTGAGCTCTATCCCGACAAGCCGATCTACGATATTCCCGCGCTGCCCATTTGCGGGGCTCAGGAGTTGATCGATCGACTGCTGGAGCAGGCAAAGCCGTTCCATGCCACGTTTCATTTGGGCCAGGAAGTCACCGAGCTGCGCGCGCTGGAAGGCGGCAAGTTCCATGTGGCGACTTCCGCCGGCACCCGGCTGCATGCCGGCGCCGTGGTGATTGCCGGCGGCGTGGGTTCCTTTCAAGCGCGGCGCTTGAGCGTGCCGGGCGTCGAGCAGTTCGAGGGCCGGAGCGTGCATTACCGGGTCAAATCAGCCGGCGATTTCTTCGAGCAGGACTTGGTGATTTGCGGCGGCGGAGATTCGGCGTTGGATTGGACGGTGGCGTTGTGCGCCAAGGCGCGCTCGCTCACCTTGGTGCACCGTCGCGCGGAGTTTCGCGCAGCTCCAGCCACCGTGGCACGCATGCGCGAGTTGGTCGCCGCAGGCAAGATGCGATTGCTCACCGGCAACGCCGTCGCCTTGCACAAGGACAATGAGCGATTGACCGGGCTTGATGTGCAAAGCGCGGATGGGCAATTGACCCGGGTTCCGGTGGATCATGTGTTTGCTTTCTTTGGCCTGCACCCGAAGCTCGGACCGATTGCCGAATGGGGACTGGAACTGGAGAAAAAGGCGTTGAAAGTCGACACCGAAAGATTTCAGACCAGCGTGCCCGGGATCTTCGCCATCGGCGACATCAACACCTATCCCGGCAAGAAGAAACTCATCCTCAGCGGCTTTCATGAAGCCGCCCTGGCGGCGTTTGCGATTCAACATCACTTGTTTCCCGAAAAGCGCCAATTCCTGCAGTACACAACCACCAGCCCGATCATGCAAAAACGGCTGGGGGTTGGCGCTGCCGAAGCGGACTCTCCTTGAGAAATCGATGAATCAATTACTCGAAGACCTGATCAAGGTGATGACGCTCGAACGCATCGAAATCAATCTGTTCCGCGGCGAAAGCCGCGATATCGGCAGTCCGCAGGTGTTCGGCGGCCAGGTGCTGGGGCAGGCGCTGGTGGCCGCGACCGCGACGGTGGAAAGCCGCGAGGTACATTCGCTGCACGCCTACTTTCTGCGCCGCGGAGATTTCAATTCCCCGATCGTTTACGAAGTCGATCGTGCCTGGGACGGCAAGCATTTTTCCACGCGCCGCGTGATTGCGATCCAGCACGGCCAGCAGATTTTCAATTTATCGGCATCCTTTCAACTGCCGGAAAACGGACTCGACCATCAGATCGCCATGCCCGACGTGCCGGCGCCCGAAACGCTCCCGGACATGGAATCGCAGTACCGCGCAGCCCTCGCCAAGGCACCGGAAAACATGCGCAGGATCATGCAGCAGAAGCGGCCGTTCGAATCCAGGCTGGTGCGGCCCCCCGAATTCAATCGCCCCGAGAAATCCCCGCCTCTCAAGTACGTCTGGTTCCGGGCGGTGGATAAACTTCCCGACGATGAGGCTCTGCACCGCGGCTTGCTGGCCTACGTCTCCGACTTCCATTTGCTCGATACTGCGCTTAGGCCCCACGCAGTGACCTTCGCGTCGGGAAAACTGACGGTCGCCAGCATCGATCATGCGATGTGGTTTCATCGCAGCGTGCGTGTGGATGACTGGCTTTTGTATGCGATCGACAGCCCGAGCGCCTCGGGAGCCCGCGGCTTCACGCGCGGCAGCGTGTTTGCGCGCGACGGCCGGCTGGTCGCAAGCGTCTGCCAAGAGGGGCTGATCCGGGTGAATCCTTAAGTGAAAGGCGTACTCATCGCGGTGCTGGTCATTGTGCTGATAGCCGGCGGTCTATTGGCGCTGCGCAGCAGCCGGAATCTCGGAATGCCCAGCGACGACGTGTTGAAACGCGCTGCAAAACGCGAGCGCGAGCGGCCGGACGAAGATAAGCGCTAAGGCGCTCGCGACGCTTCCCACACCTCGCGGGGCAATACGAACAAGTGGCAATCCCACCAGCGATTCTTGGCGCGCCGATGCTTGCGATACACGGCTTCCCAGCGCATGCCGATTTTTTCCAGCACGCGGATCGAGGCACTGTTGTTGACGTCGACGGTCGATATCACCCGATCGGCGCGTAAATCGCAAAATGCCCCCTCGATCAGGGCCGACGCGATTTCCGTGGCGTAGCCCTTGCCCCACTGCTCCGCTTCCAGCATGTAACCCAAATCCACCGCATTGCTCTCGATCAGGGACAAATCGCACGCTCCGATCAGCCGCCCGGTCGCGATTTCTTCCACCGCGAGTTCAAATCGCGTGCGCGGCCGTTCTTGCTGCGAGGCCAGCAATTCCTCGAGATACTCGGCGGTACTTTCCTGGTCGCGCGGTCCGAAGAAAAGATACCGGGTAACGCGTGGATCAGAAGAATAGGCGTGAACGGCGTCGAAGTCCGTCGTTACGAATTCGCGCAAATTCAATCGTGCGGTGCGAACCGGCACGGTCAGTCTGCGCACAGTACCTTGCCCGGATTCAAAATGCCCTTCGGGTCGAGCGCGCGCTTCAGCGCGTGCATGACGCTCAACTCCACCGCGTCGGCGCGGCGTGCAAACTCCGCCGCCTTGAGGCGACCGATGCCGTGTTCGGCGCTGATGCTGCCGCCGAGACTCTCGACCAGATCGAACATCGCCACCTCGAGGGTGTGGGTCCTCGCCAAGAAGCTCTCGGTATCGGCGCCCGGTTTTTGGCTCAAGTTGAAATGCAGGTTGCCGTCGCCGGCGTGGCCGTATGAAACGACGTCCCCCTCGGGCGCAAGATCCTGCGCCAAGGCCGTGCCCTTCTCGATGAGCGTCGGGATTGCCGACACCGGCACCGAGACATCGTGCTTGATGCTGGCGCCGTGGCGGCGCTGCGCCTCCGGCACCGATTCGCGCAATTTCCACATGGCCTGGGCTTGCGCCAGCGAGGCTGCCAGTATCGCGTCCCTGACGATCCCCGCCGCGGCGGCATCCTCGAGTGCCGCGGTCAGGACGCTGCCGAGATTTTGCTGCGGATTCGGCGAACCCAATTCGATCAACAAATACCAGGCGCAACCGAAATCAAGCGGGTTGGCGACCCCCGGCACCTGCGTCACGGTCATTTCAACGGCGATGCGCGGCATCAGTTCAAACGAAGTCACTTGATCACCCGCGGCGCTTCGCAGCCGCCCCAGCAATTCCAAGGCCTGACTTGGGTTATCGATGCCGACCAGCGCCGTCGCGGTGTCTACGCTAAGTGGGAAGAGCTTCAAGGAAGCAGCCGTGATGATGCCCAGTGTTCCCTCGGCGCCGACGAACAGCGATTTCACGTCGTATCCGGTATTGTCCTTGCGCAGATTTTTAAGTGCCGCGAGTACGCGCCCATCCGCGAGCACCACTTCCAATCCCAATACCAGGTCGCGCATCATTCCATAACGCAGAACCGCGGTGCCGCCGGCATTGGTCGACAGATTGCCGCCGATCTGCGCCGTGCCCTCCGAGCCCAAGCTCAAGGGAAACAAGCGGTTCACGTCGCGCGCTGCGTTTTGCGCGCCGGCCAGCGTACAACCTGCTTCAACGATCATCGAATAGTTGGCGGCGTCGAGCTGCCGCACACGGTTCAAACGCCGCATCGACACCACGACTTGCGATCCGCTCTCGTCCGGAGTTGCAGCACCGCAGTAGCTGGTATTGCCCGCGTGGGGCACCAGCGCGGTTTCTTCGCGATTGCAGATTGCGAGGATCCTGGCAACTTCGTCGACGTTTCGCGGCTGCAACACCAAAGGGGTGGCGCCGTGATACAAGCGGCGAAAATCGCTCAAATAAGGGGCAATATCCGCGGGCGAATCGAGCCAGGCGCCGCTGCCCACCACCGACTTGAGTTCCGCAAGGGTTGCGGAACTAGGGGGGCGAGGCATGGGAGCCGCGCAATGCCGCGATCCGCTCATCCAGCGGCGGGTGGCTCATGAACAGCCGCATGATTCCGTCCGATTTTCCGGTATTGATGCCGAAAGCCTGCAATTGCGGCGGCATGGGCAGTCCTTGGCTGCGCTTCAACACCTGTAGTGCATCGATCATGTTGGCGGTACCGGCAAGATTGGCCCCGCCGCGGTCGGCGCCAAATTCGCGTCGCCGCGAATACCACATGACGATCATGCTGGCAAAAATTCCCAACACGAACTGCGCCACCATCGTGGTCAGAAAGAACCCGATACCTGAACCTTGTCGATCGTTTCTGAGAATGGCTCGATCAACGATGCCGCCAATGATTCGCGCCAAGAATATGACGAAGGTATTCAGCACACCTTGCAACAGCGCCAGCGTGACCATATCGCCGTTTGCCACATGCGTGATTTCGTGGCCCAGTACCGCTTCGGCCTGAGTGCGCGACATGCTGCGCAGCAGTCCGCTGCTGACCGCCACCAGTGCGGCATTGCGGCGCGCACCGGTTGCAAACGCGTTCATCTCCTCGGCGTCGAATATGCCCACCTCGGGCATGCCGATGTTGGCCTGGTCAGCCAGCCGTTTGACGGTGCCGACCAGCCACCTCTCCAAATCCGATTGCGGCGTGACGATCACGCGTACCCCCATCATGCGCTTCGCGGTCCATTTGGACAGGCCTAAGGAAATCAACGCGCCGCCGAAGCCGAAAACAGCCGCAAACACCAGCAAACCGCCGGTTCCGCCCTGCGCCAGCTGCACCCCGAACACATTTTCGATGATGAACAGCACCAGGCTAAGCAGGGCCAGTACGGCGAGGTTTGTGACGATAAAGAGGAAAATGCGCTTCATAAGCCCTTTCTTTGAACAAAATAACCACAATATGCTAGCCGATACCATGGTCGGGACGTTGCGGTTGCTCGCGCAAACTTTAAGTGTCTGTAAAATAAAGAATTAATCTTTCAGAGTAGAGGCATGCAGTACAAGGATTACTACGAAATTCTCGGCGTGACTCGCGGCAGTGATGCCGAGGAGATGAAACGCGCCTATCGCAAACTGGCGCGTAAATTCCATCCCGATGTCAGCAAGGAAAAAAACGCCGAAGAGAAGTTCAAGGAGGTCCAGGAAGCCTACGAGGTGCTGCGCGATCCTGATAAGCGCGCCGCGTACGATCAGTTGGGCCGTGATTTCCGCAACGGCCAGCAGTTTCGCCCGCCGCCCGATTGGTCGCAGCGTTTCGGAACCTCGGGCGGCCAGCGCTTTTCCGACCTGAATGGCTTCAGCGATTTCTTCGCCAGCTTGTTCGGCGGCGCCGCGTCGGGCGGCGGCCCAGGCTACAGCGGCGCTCAATCCGAGGCGGATGCCGGCCATCTGGATGTGACGGTGGAGGAGGCCTACACGGGTACCAAGCGTCGCGTCACCCTCAACGAGAACGGGCGTCAGCGCCAAGTCGACGTGCAAATCCCCGCAGGGGTCAGCGAAGGCCAGTCGCTGCGCATCGCTGGGACGGGTGGCCGCACATCGCTGATTTTTCGCATCAAGCTGCGCCCGCATCATCTTTATGAGGTCGTCGGCAAGGACGTGCAGATCGAATTGCCCTTGGCGCCGTGGGAAGCTGCGCTGGGAGCGAAGGTGGCCGTTCCGACATTGGGCGGAACTGTAGAATTGACGGTACCTGCGGGTGCACAATCGGGACAAAAGCTCAGACTGCGGTCGCGCGGTCTGCCCGGTAATCCCGGCGGCGATCAGCTGGTCACGATCAAATTGGTCACGCCGGCGGCGCAGTCGAAGGCGGCGAAGGAAGCCTACGAAAGGATGAAGCGCGATTTCGCTTTCGATCCGCGCGCCGACTGGCCGTAACGTTTTGGGAGGCAGATGTGCAGTACACGATCCAGGTCAATGGCAAGGCACATGGGCTGGACGCTGACCCGCAAATGCCGTTGCTGTGGGTGCTGCGAGATGTGCTTGATTTAAAGGGCACGAAGTTCGGCTGCGGCAAGAGTTTCTGCGGCGCTTGCACGGTGCATTTGAACGGCGTCCCCACCCGATCCTGCATTACGCCGATTTCGGCGGTGGGCTCAGCATCGGTCACCACCATCGAGGCCATCGCGGCCACGCCGACGGGCCGCGCGGTGCAAAACGCGTGGCTTAAGGTCGATGTGGTCCAATGTGGTTACTGCCAGGCGGGTCAAATCATGTCGGCGAGCGCGCTGCTCGCCAAGAATCCAAAGCCGACGGATGGCGACATCGATCAAGCCATGTCCGGCAATATTTGCCGCTGCGCCACCTATTCGCGCATTCGTGCTGCCATCAAGCAAGCGGCCGGCTTACCGACGGTCGATTCCCGGGACAAATTCCTATGATGCGCAACCCCGACAGCTACGCGCCGCCGCAAGCCTCTCTGGTTTCCTCACGACGCGCGTTTCTGCGCGCAAGTTTGACGGTCGGGGGCGGCCTGCTGCTCGATATTTCGATCCCCGCAGCGCTCGCCAACGCCGGCGGCGATTCAACGGCCCCCGCCGCGCTCAATGCTTTCGTCCAAATATCGAGCGCCGGCATCGTTACCATTGTTTCCAAGAACCCGGAAATCGGCCAGGGCATCAAGACCATGCTTCCCATGCTGATTGCCGAGGAACTCGACGTTGATTGGAGCAATGTACGCATCGAGCAGGCCTTGAGTGATCCTGCGCGCTACGGTCTGCAGTTCGCCGGCGGCAGCCGCGCGACGCCCCTGAATTGGGACCCACTGCGGCGTGTGGGCGCGGCGGCGCGGCAGATGCTGGTGAGCGCCGCGGCGCAAACATGGTCCGTGCCCGCCGCGGAATGCGAAACCCAATCCGGAAAAGTCATCCACCCGCGCACCAAGCGATCCTTGAGCTACGGGCACTTGGCCCCGAAGGCTGCCTCAATCCCGCCTCCGGACCTTGCATCGCTGCCGCTCAAGGATCCGAAGGACTTTAGAATCATCGGCAAGTCGCAGCCGGGTGTCGATAGTCCGCTGGTGGTTACCGGCAAGCCGCTTTTCGGCATCGACGTCACGATACCGGGCATGCTGTTTGCGGTGTTCGTGAAATCGCCGGTATTCGGCGGCAGCGCAGTCAGCGCGAACCTCGATGCAATCAAGGCCCAGCCCGGCATACGCGACGCCTTCATCGTGCGCGGCGGCGGCCCCTTCAACGGACTGGCCAGCGGCGTGGCCATCGTTGCGAGCAATTGGTGGCTGGCGAACAAAGCCCGCGACTCACTCGAAGTGGTGTGGGAAGAGGGCGCAACGGCTGCGCAAAGCAGCGAAGGATTTGCAAAACAAGCGCTTGAGCTTTCCGCACAGCCGCCGGCCACGAAAGTGGCGAGCGAGGGGGATATCACCCAGGCGTTGGCCGCATCGGCCAAGCAACTGGAGGCAGCGTACAGTTATCCATTCCTTTCGCATGCCACCCTCGAGCCGCAGAATTGCACCGCGCATTTCACTGACGGCAAGGTCGAGATCTGGGCTCCGACGCAGAATCCGGACGCCGGCCGGAAAATCGTCGCGAAAACCCTTGGGCTAACCGACGCGGATATCACCATCCACATGATTCGCTGCGGCGGCGGCTTCGGCCGGCGCCTCATGAATGACTACATGGTCGAGGCTGCCTGGATATCGAAGCAGCTGAGCGCGCCGGTCAAGCTGCTGTGGAATCGGCCGGATGATGTTCAGCACGATTTCTATCGACCCGCGGGCTTTCATTTCTTCAAAGCGGGCCTTGATGGCGCGGGCAAACTGCAGGCGTTCAAGGATCACTTCATCTCGTTCGGTGAAGGCGGCAAGGCCGCCTCCAGCGCGGACATGGGCGCCAACGAATTTCCCGCGAAATTTGTGGCCAATCTGGAATTGGGCATGTCCTTGATGCCGTTTGGTGTCCCGACCGGGCCGTTGCGTGCGCCCGGCAGCAATGGGTTGGCCTTCGTGTTTCAGTCGTTCATCGATGAGATTGCACACGCGGCAGGCATTGATCCCTTGCAGTATCGAATCGGGTTGCTGGGCGAGCGCCGGGTTGTCGGCGCCTTTGATAGCGGCCGCATGATCGACGTACTTGCCATGGCGGGTGAGAAGTCCGGTTGGGGAAAGCGCGCGGCGCCCAAAGGATCCGGCATGGGCGTGGCATTTTATTACAGCCATCTTGGCTACTTCGCGGAAGTGGTGCACGCCACGGTGGGCGCGGGCGGCCGCGTCAACGTCGACAAGGTCTGGGTGGTCGGCGATGTCGGCAGCCAGATCATCAATCCGACCAGCGCCGAGAATCAAGTCCAGGGAGCGGCGCTCGATGGGATCGGGGAAGCCTTGGGTCAGGCGATCACGATCAATAACGGCCGCGTCGTGCAAAGCAACTTTGACGACTTCCCGCTGCTGCGCATGAACCAGGCGCCGCCGGTGGAAGTACACTTTCTGAAGACCGACCATCCCCCCACCGGCTTGGGGGAGCCGGCCTTGCCGCCGGTGATACCTGCGCTGTGCAACGCCATATTCGCAGCGACCGGCGTAAGGATTCGCAGCCTGCCCATCGATCCGAAATTGCTGGCTTAAGGCCGTCTTTGGCGCCGTGCCGGGTCGTCGCAAGGCCGGCCCGGCTTGAAGAATTGACCCCCGGCCCCACTTCCCTACGGGGAGCGCTTTTTCCGAACCGTCCTTAAACACAAGATTGCAAGGCCATGACGCTAGAAACTGAAGCAAAGATCAAAGAATTCCAAGCCGAAACCAAGCAAGTGCTGCGATTGGTGATCCATTCGCTGTATTCGCACAAGGAAATTTTCTTGCGCGAGCTGATTTCGAACGCATCCGATGCCTGCGAGAAACTGCGCTTTGAAGCGCTTGCCAAACCCGAACTAATGGGAACCGACGCGCTGTCGATCGCGCTGACGCCGGACAGCGCCGCCCGCACCTTGAGCATCAAGGACAACGGCATCGGCATGAGCGAGGAAGAGGTGATCGACAATCTCGGCACCATTGCCCGCTCCGGCACCAAGAAATTCCTCGAGACCTTGAGCGGCGATGCCGCCAAGGACGCGCAATTGATCGGCCAATTCGGGGTCGGATTTTATTCGGCCTTCATCGTCGCCGATAAGGTAACCGTGCTCAGCAAGCGCGGCGACGCGCCGGCGGTGCGCTGGGAGTCGGACGGCGAGGGCCAGTACCAGATCCAAGCGAGCGACAAGGCGGACCGCGGCACCGAAGTCATTCTGCACCTTCGCGAGGAGGACAAGGAATTCCTCGAGGCAGGCCGCTTGCGCCAATTGGTGCGCAAGTACTCGGATCATTTGAGCATTCCGATCGTGTTGCAGGGAGGCGAGAAGGACGAGACCCTGAATCAGGCAAAGGCGTTTTGGACGCGTCCTAAAGCGGATTTGAAGGACGAGGATTATCAGGCCTTCTACCAGCACATTACGCACGATTCCGAGGGTGCGCGCGTTTGGGCGCACAACAAGGTCGAAGGCAACATCGAATACACCTCGCTGCTGTACCTGCCGAAGCGCGCGCCATTCGACCTGTTCGAGCGCGAGCAGAAGGGCGGGGTGCAGTTGTACGTAAAGCGCGTGTTCATCATGGACAAGGCGGCGGAATTGCTGCCGCCCTATCTGCGGTTCATGCGCGGGCTGGTCGATTCGGCCGATTTGCCGCTGAATGTGTCGCGCGAGCTGCTGCAGAACAATCGCACCGTGGAGAAGATCAAGGCCGCGCTGGTCAAGCGTTCATTGGATCTGCTCGAGGAATTGGCGGCGAACAAACCGCAGGAATATGCGGAGTTTTGGCAGACCTTCGGTGCGGTGCTGAAGGAAGGGATCATCGAGGATCCGGGCCAGAAGACCCGCATCGCCAAGCTGCTGCGCTTTCACTCCACGGCGGGCGCCGGCAACGCGCCCGAGGTGACTCTCGAGGCATACATATCGCGGATGAAGCCGGATCAAAAGGCCATCTACTACCTGACCGCCGACACCCTGGCCGCTGCGCGCAACAGTCCGCATCTCGAGGGTTTTCGCGCCAAGGGCTTGGAAGTTCTACTGCTCACCGATCGCATCGACGAATGGGTGGCCGGCCATTTGCACGAGTTCGAGGGCAAGACGCTCGCCAATGCCGCGAGCGCGGCCGCCGATGTGGCGTCCGCCATCGAAACTCCGGAGAAGGCGGCGGCCGAATCTGCCTTCAAGAATACTCTGGAGCGGCTCGGCAAGAGCTTGAGCGGCAAGATCGCCAGTGCGCAGCTCTCCGCTCGTCTCACCGATTCACCCGCCGTTCTGGTCGCGGGAGAATTCGGCGTGAGCCTGCGAATGGGGCGCATCCTCAAGCAGGCAGGCCACAACAATCCATTCGCAACGCTGCCGATTCTCGAGTTGAATCCCAAGCATCCGCTCGCGCTGCGTCTCAATGACACGACGGATGATGCCGCGTTCGCGGACCTCGCTCATGTGCTGTACGACCAGGCGATGCTGGCGGAGGGCGGCGAACTGGATGATCCCGCGATTTTCGTACGGCGCGTAAACCGGCTCATCGTGGAAGGACTTTCCGCGCAGCCGAAAATCATCCTGAGCTGAACATGCTGACGCCGCAGTGGGCCGCCGACGCCGCCCGTGGTTCTCACGATGAGCAGCTGCTCGATGCCTACTCCGGCGCAGTGATCGGCGCGTTGGAGCGGGTGGCGCCGGCGGTAACCTTCATCGAAGTCAAGCGCGGCGCGCCGGCGGGTTCGCGCGCGGGCAATCGCCGTAGCGTGCTCGGCAGCGGGTCGGGCTTTCTCTTTACCCCGGATGGTTACCTCTTGACCAACAGTCATGTCGTTCAGGGTTCGGAAGAAATCACGGTGCGGCTCAACGATGACACGCGCTTCGATGCCGACCTGGTGGGAAACGATCCGGACTCGGACTTGGCGGTGCTGCGCATCGGCCACCCCAGCGCGCTAACCTATGCGGAATTCGGCGATTCGTCGCGTCTCAAGGTGGGGCAGGTGGCGATCGCCATCGGCAATCCGCTCGGCTATTCCAAGACAGTGACCACGGGCGTGGTCTCGGCGCTTGGGCGCACGCTGCGGGCAACGTCGGGCAGGTTGATGCATGATGTCATTCAGACCGACGCTGCGCTCAATCCCGGCAATTCGGGCGGCCCGCTGGTCGACTCCGCGGGACAAGTGATCGGGGTCAATACCGCGATGATCCCGCAGGCGCAGGCGATTTGTTTTGCCACGGGAATCAACACGGCAAAATGGGTGATCGGCCAGTTGTTCGCCCATGGTAGGGTGCGTCGTGCCTACATCGGAGTATCGGGCGCCACCGTGCCGATCGCGACGCGCGTTGTCCGACACTTCGATCTGCCCAGCAACAAAGCGGTGCATGTCTTGGAGCGAATGCCCGGCAGTCCGGCGGCGCTCGCGGGGATCGAACCCGGCGACCGCATGATTGCACTCGATGGCATGCCGATCGACGGCATCGACTGCTTGCAGCGCCTGCTCGATGCGAACTTGATAGGCCGCGCATGTGAGTTGCGGCTGCTGCGCAGGTCCAGTTTGGTCCGGGTTACGATCACGCCGGTGGAAATGCCGGCGCATCGTCCGTCGCCCTAGCTTCAAGGAGTACGCCATGAATCCAACGCCGCACCCGATCAGCTTGGCGGTTTCGCCTGATCATACCGATCATTATCTGGGCTCCGAGCATGCGCGGGTGACCGTGGTCGAGTACGGCGATTTCGAATGCCCGAGCTGCAAGGTCGCTGCGACCACGCCGATGCTTCTTCTCGAACGGTTTCCCAACAAGGTGCGGTTCGTGTTCCGGCATTTTCCGCTGGAGGAAGCCCACCCGCACGCGCTGCAGGCCGCGGAGACGGCGGAAGCGGCCGGCGCTCAAGGAAAATTCTGGCAGATGTACGATCTATTGTTCCACAATCAAGCGCATCTCAAGGCGGCGGATTTGCAGCGCTATGCGAACGAATTGGGACTGGACATGGCGCGCTATGTCGCGGAGATGGACGATCACATCTACCTGCAAAAGGTTCGCGAAAATATCGAAGGTGGCCGCCGCAGCCACATTCGCGCGACGCCCACCTTCTTCATCAACGGCGCGGTGCAGGACATCTCCTTCGGCATGAAGGCGCTGCACGACGCAGTGGCGCGCAGCGTACCCCCTTAAGCACCGACGGACTTATCGATTCCCATCCCGGTCGTCTGACGCTCTGCGCACGACACCATGGATGGCCTGGGTCCCGAAATGTGAAACCGCAGTGGTCGGAGGCCCGCCGAACACCAGCGTAACGTTCGAGTACCCAATTTCGGTCCCACCGGTGATGCACACCTGCAGCGTCGAGGAAGGCGGAGTCGTCTCGAACGGGGCATTGCTGCCATTCCCGGTCATCAGGCTGACGGTACCATTCACCTGAAAGCCCGTTGTGCTGGGGTTGGTCTTGTAGTTGGGGCAGCCGACGATGCCCGGCGTGACCATGATATTGGTCAACCTGATATGGTGAGTGTGAGGGCCCACGCCTGTCTGCGCGTGCACAGAGACCGTGGCGTTTGGGGGGGTCGCGACCGTCACCAAGGCCGTCGTAATGGCGGCCATCGTCATATCGGCCGAGAAGTCCGCTGTGAAGTCGGTGGTGCCCCATTGCTGGTGCAGATCCATTGACCATTGACCATGCATTTCGTATGGCCCGCCGGCGACATTCGAAAGCGTGTAGTCGTTGATCACGCCGCTGAAGTGCGTGGGCCCGCGCTCATCGGCCAAAGCACACGTGCCTGAAACCAGCAAAAGCAGTGAAGACAGGCGTACCGCCAAAGTCAGGGTCTTTCTTTTCATACGGGAGCTCCTCAGGAGAATCAGTGATGACCTGCGGGCACGGTGCGAGCACTTGGGCGGTGACGGCAAGCGGTAAGGTGCGGTACGGCAGCCGTTTTCTCGATCTGCCGTTGAATGCAGCGCTTTGCGGTGCCGTAGAAAATAAAAAGGGCGCCCACAAGGTGCGCCCAAATGGGGAAATCAATACAAGGAGCGCTTCAATTCACGGGAAGCTTAGCTCCAGTCGCTGCCGCCGCCGCCCCCGCCGCCGTCATCCCAAGAGCCAGGATCGTTTGCGCCGAAGTCGGAGCCGCCCATATCGCTGTTGCTAAAGCCAGGCTCCGCTGCATCCGCCGCCGGTATCACACCACCGGTGCCGCGGCCGCCGTCAAGGAAATGATGCGCCAATTCTTCGCCGGCAACCACTCCCGCACCGACTGCCAAACCGGACGCCAGGCCGCCTGCAATGCCTGAACCCAAGCCGCCCCCCATGGGCGCAGGCCCGTAGCCGGGTGGGTATCCGCCGGGCGCACCGCCCACGCCTGGACCGGCTGCAGGGTATTGGGTGTAGGGAGTGCGCCTGCGGAACAGCATCATCAGAACCCCAACCACCACCGCAAGTATCAACACGGTGCCCCAGGGAAATCGGGGCGCCGGGCGCGCGGGAATGAAGACTCCCTGGTTACGTGCGCCAGTGGTGCTTAAGCCGAGCTGCGATTTCAGCTCTTGAACCGAGCGTGCGTCAAAGGCGGTCAGGCCGGGATTCAGGCGTTCCGCAATCCCGAGTTCCGCGCGCGCCATGGGGATGTTGCCCTCTTTCGCGTAAATCTCAGCCTGTACGTAGTGGGCTTTGCCACTGCTGGGATGATTGGCGAGTACCTGGGTGATCATCTGCTGCGCCTGATCCAGATGCCCGCTGGTAGCAGCATCATGAATCTGACCCATCGTCGGTTCGGGCGCGCCAGGCGCCGGATCGGCGAACGACGGCGATAAGCACACGAAAAATGCGCCCATGCCAAGCGTCGCGGCTAGTAAGAATCTTCGCATAACAGGCCCCCGGTGAGTCGATTTGAGCACTGCAGGATTAGATATGGGCGGTCGGCTGAAGTTCAACGGCCCCGAGGCACAGCAAATTGCGTCTTAGATGACGCCGCGGCGCTTTTGATCCAGTTCGATGGATTCAAACAGCGCTTGAAAGTTACCTTCGCCGAAACCCTCGTTGCCCTTGCGTTGAATGATTTCGAAGAAGATGGGACCGATCGCGTTCTTGGTGAATATTTGCAGCAGGATGCCGCTGTCGAGGCTGCCGTCGATGAGAATTCCGCGCCGCTTTAGCTCAGCGACGGATTCGCGATGGCCGGCGACCCGCGCGTCGACTCCCTCGTAATAAGTGGCAGGGGTATCCTGGAATTCCACGCCGCGATTGCGCAGGGCATCGACGGTTTTGTAGATATCGTCGGTCCCCAACGCGATGTGCTGGATGCCTTCGCCCTTGTACTCGTGCAAGTACTCTTCGATCTGACTCTTGTCATCCTGGCTCTCGTTGATTGGGATGCGGATTTTCCCGCATGGCGAGGTGAGCGCGCGCGAAAACAACCCGGTTTGTTTTCCCTCGATGCTGAAGTAGCGGATTTCCCTGAAATTGAACAGCCTCTCGTAGAAGCCGGCCCACAGATTCATATTGCCGCGCCGCACGTTGTGCGTGAGATGATCGATGCGCAGCAGCCCCACCGCCGGCGGCGCAGCTGTCGGTGCCACCGGAGTGAAGTCGACGTCGTAGATGGTGCGATCGCCGTACCGGTCGACAAGATAGATCAGGCTGCCGCCGATTCCCTCGATCGACGGGATGTTCAGCTCCATCGGTCCCGCGGTGGCGGGACCGGGTTTCGCTCCCAGTTGCAAGGCGCGCGTATACGCGAAGCGCGCATCGGCGACGCGAAATGCCATGGCGCAGGCACAGGGTCCGTGTGCCCGCGCGAACTTCTGCGCAAAACTGTCATGTTCCGCGTTGATGATGAAATTGATGTCGCCCTGGTTGTGCAGGGTCACATTCTTGGAGCGATGGCGGGCTACGGCGGGCAATCCCATGCTTTCGAACAGCCTGCGCAGAAGCTCCGCATCCGGCGCCGCGTACTCAACGAATTCGAAGCCGTCGGTGCGCATGGGATTTGCCATGCTGAGCTCCGCGTTCACGACAAGAGTACTGCTTTGGCCTGCGTGGATATGACGGTCCCGAATACGTGATCCCAGAGGTGCGTGGTGACGCCAAAGTTGCCGCGCTTCGGGGAATGGTGGTGCCGCATGTGCCAGGCGCGCAGTTCGCTGAAATAGGCCGACGAGCGCTTGTGGGCGTGATGATGAATCACATGATGCACATAGCCATACCACCAGTAGCCGGTCATCAGGCCGACCGTGATGCCATCCGCGAGGTTGAAGCCGGCGTACCACCACAGCGGCAACATGACGACGCCCAGCCATACCGAGACACTGATCCACGACGGCGTTGCGATGTACGCCAGCGGCGCATTGTGGTGCAGGCTGTGCATGGGGGAAAAGATCGGCATGCGATGCAGGGCAATGCGATGAATGACATACTCCAGGAGCGTCCACAACACAAAGCCCAGCAGACAGGCGCCGAGCCAGGTCTCGCCACTGCGCAGCGTTAGGTGGAGTGAATTGGCGCCCACCAATCCGACTATCGCGATGGGGTACACCACGAAATCGGAGTAATAGGTGAATTTGGTGCTGAATGCCATCGGTGCCCCGTGCTCTTAAGAGTGGGCCATTCGACCACAGGGCCAAATGTTAGCGGAAGTATCGTCTCTCCGCATAGCCTTCGTATCCCGCCGGCTTGATAGACTTTTCAGCCATGCGAAATACCCTGGTCATTGTAGGGGCCGGATTCTCCGGCACGGTGCTGGCGGCGAACCTATTGCGCCGGCCGCCCGCCACCCCAACCGACATCGTGCTGGCCGAGCGGGGCAGCGCAATAGGCCGCGGCGTGGCGTACGCGAGCCATGAATTTCCCTATCTTCTGAACGTACCCGCGGCCAGGCTGTCGGCCGACTCGGACGATCCATTGCAATTTCTGCGCTTCGCGCGTGGGCGGCTTAAGGCTGCGGATGGCGAGGATTTCCTGCCCCGCGCCCTTTACGGCGACTATTTGCAGGATCTTCTGCTGCAGGCGGAGCGCGCGGCGCCTCCGCACACCAGATTGGTTCGGCTATTCGGCGAGGTGACGGGCATCGAGCTGCGCGACGGCGCGAAGCCGCTGGCGGCGCAATTCACGCAGCGCGAGCCTATACCCGCGGATTTCGTCGTATTGGCGCTCGGCGTCGCTCCGTCGCCGCCGCCGGCGTGGGCCGCACGTGTTTTGCATCACCGCGCCTTTCGGCAGGATCCGCGCGATTTGCCGAACACTCTGACGAACGAGCATTCGGTGGTCATCGTCGGCAACGGCTTGACCATGGTGGACGCTGCGTCGATTTTGAGCCGCGACTCCGCACGTATACCGAAGCTGCACACGATTTCCCGGCGCGGATTGCTGCCGCTGCCGCAGACCGCCTTTCCGACCGGCGCGACGCAGGGCAGGCGGCGAATCGCTGCTGGCAAGCGCACATTCGCTCAAGCAGCTGCTCAAAGCGGGCCGTGCGCTGGCGCGCGAGGTAGAAGCTCGCGGGGGCGATTGGCGCGAGGCTGTCACCTTGATACGGAAATTCGCACCCCGTCTGTGGCGGCAGCTGCCCGCCGCCGAGCAACGCCGCTTCGTGCGGCACCTGCAGGCGCACTGGGACGTACACCGGCACCGTCTGCCGCCGCAATTGGCCGAACGCATCGAGCAATTGCGGCGCAGCGGCAGATTGCAGGTCAACGCGGGCCGCATCCAAAACGTGATTGCCGCGGATGGCCGCCTGCAGGTGTCGTGGCGGCCACGCGGCAGCGGCGAACTTAAGCAGCTTTGGGTGGATTTGGTGGTCAACGCAACCGGGCCCAACTTCGGCATCAACGATTCAGCCGATGTGCTGGTGAATTCGCTGCGTACCGCCGGCCTGGTGTCCGCCGATGCGCTACGCCTTGGAATTCGCACCGCGCGATACGGCGCGTGCCTGAACGCGCACGGCGTTGCGAGCCGTCACCTGTTTTATCTCGGACCGATGCTGCGCGCCGACCATTGGGAGGCAACGGCCGCCCTCGAGCTTCGCGATCACGCCGAGCATCTCGCGGCTCATCTACTCGAGCAACTAAGAAGTTAGAGTGAGTTGCTCGATGCCCGCCAGCAGCCGCTGCAAGTCATCGCGCGTGCTGTACATCGAGATGCCGGTGCGCAGCAGCCCACCGCGCTCCTCGAGCTTGAGCACCTGCACCGCTCGCGCCGCGTAGAAGTTTCCATCCCAAACGCAAATGCCTTGTTTACCGAGCGCCGCCGCTGCCTCACCCGCGGTGGCCTTTGCCAGCGTGATCGATACGGTGGGGGCGCGTGCGCGGCTGCTGAAATCCGGTCCCCAGATGTGCACACCGGGGATGCTGCGCACGGCGTCGTGGTAGAACTTCGCCAGTTCGTGCTCGTGAGCGGCAATGCCTGACATGGCATCGACGATGCGCTCTCGCAGTGATGAACCGCTGCCCCAGCTGGCGAGGTACTCGACTGCGGTGCGCAGGCCGTGGATGGCCGCGTGATTCAAAGTGCCGGTTTCGATGCGGTAAGGTGCCGCCGGATCCTGGACGTTCAAACGGTCCGTGGGAAGCCGATCGAGGGCGCCGGGCCGCGAATACAGCACTCCGACATGCGGGCCATAGAATTTGTAGCCCGAACACAGCAGGAAATCCATGCCGAGCGTTTTGACGTCAAGCGGGAAATGCGGCGCGTAATGCACCGCATCGATCACCAGTAGCGCGCCAACTTCGCGCGTCAGCCGGCGTGCGAGGCCGATGTCGTTGACGGTGCCAAGCGCATTTGACGAGGCACCCAATGCCATCACCTTGGTGCGCGGCGTGATCTTGGCAGCCATGTCGGACTCATCGAGCCGTCCGGATTCCAGCAGGCGCACCTCCTGGATGATCACCCCCTGATCGGCAAGACGCAGCCAGGGTCCGCGATTGGCCTCATGATCGAGCTGGGTGATGAGCACTTCATCGCCCTTCTTCAAGGTTCGGGCAATGGCGCCGCTCAGGGCATAATTCAACGTGGTCATGTTGTGACCGAAAGAGATGCAGTTCGAATCCTCGGCGCCGAGGAAATCGGCGAGAATGGCGCGCGCCGCCGCCATGCGCCGATCGACTTCTTCTGAAGGCAAAAACCTGCCATGCGTATTGACGTTGCAGGTTTCATAGAAGTCCGCGATCGCCTCGATGACCACGCGCGGGACTTGACTGCCGCCGGGACCATCCAGAAAGGCGAGAGGAGGATTTTGGCCGTGATGCGCGAGGGCGGGAAAATCTTTGCGACAGCGCAAGCTGTGTTCGAGTGTGAATGCCATTGTAAAGTATGCAAGGGCGAGACTGGCTAGGCAAGAAGATCAAGGAATGGCATGAAATTTTCATCCGTGGTGGAGCGAATCGCCGGCGAGGGCGCTGAAGCGTGGACCATTCATTACAAGGCCCGCGAGGCGCAGGAGCGCGGCGAGGATGTGATTGTGCTCTCCATCGGCGATCCCGATCTTCCGGCGCCTGCGCCGGTGCTTAAGCGCGCCATCGATGCCCTGCGCGCCGGCGATCTGCGCTACACCCCTGCGGCGGGGCGCCATGCGGTGCGGGCGGCGATCGCAGCGGCGCATACGCGGCGTACCGGGCATGCGGTGAGCGCCGACAACGTCATCTTTCTCTCGGGAACGCAGAATGCACTGTTCGCCGCGTCCATGTGCATCGCAGGGCCCGGCGATGAGGTGCTTGCGATGGAGCCCCTGTACCCGAGTTATCCTGCGACCATCCAGGCATCGGGCGCGCGCTTGGTGCGGGTCCCGGCGCCGGCGTCGAGAGGATTTCGCCCCGACCTTGAGTTGCTCGAGTCGGCGATTACGCCGCGCACGCGTGCGCTGTTTTTCGCCACTCCGAATAATCCCAGCGGCGTGATTTTGAGCGAGCACGAAATGACCGCGATCGGCGAACTCGCACGCCGGCATTCGCTGTGGCTGGTGGCGGACGAGGTGTATGCGGGACTGGCGCCGGGAGGGCGTGTGCCGGGTCTTGCGGCCCGATTGCCCGAACAGGTGATCACCGTCAGCAGCATATCGAAGTCGCATTCGCTGCCGGGCCTCCGGGCTGGCTGGCTGGTGGGACCAAAGATGCTGGTCAAGCACGCGGAATCTCTCGCGATGTGCATGCTGTTCGGTCTGCCGGGCTTCATCCAGGAGGCCACCATCACCGCGCTTGAGGTTGCGGATCAGGCGGAGTCGAGAATTCGCGATTTGTGCAGCGCCCGGCGCGATATGCTGCTCGGGGGGCTTGAGGACTTGCGCGGCATACGCTGCTGCGTTCCGGACGCCGGCATGTTCACGCTGATGGACGTGCGCGGCACCGGTCTTTCGGGCTACGATTTCATGCGCGCGCTCTACGACTCCGAGCGGCTTTCGGTGATTGACGGCGGCGCCTTCGGCGCCGAAACCCGCGGTTTCGTGCGGCTGTGTTTCGCCGCCGATGAGGCGACCTTGAGTGAGGCTCTGGTGCGCATTCGCCGCTTTGTCGGCACATTGGTGAGGTAGTTATGACGGCAGAAGACTCGGATTTCGGAATCGTGGTGCGAACGGCGGGTGGCCCCGAGACCCTGGAGTGGACCGTGCTGCCGACGGCAGCACCCGGCCCCGGAGAAGTGCGCATCCTGCAAAAGGCGATCGGCGTGAATTTCATCGACACGTACTTTCGCAAAGGCATTTATCCCTGGCCGACGACGCCGCTGATTCCTGGCGGCGAAGCGGCGGGAATCGTCGACGCGCTGGGCGAAGGCGTCGCAGACTTCAAGATTGGAGATCGCGTGGCCTACGTGCTGCCTTCCGGCGCCTATCGCACGCGCCGCGCCGTTGCCGCCGATCGCCTGGTGAAAATTCCGGATGGGATCGACTTCGATGCGGCCGCCTCCCTCATGCTGAAGGGTTTGACCGCGCAGTTTCTGTTGAATTCCTGCTACCCGGTGAAAGCCGGCGAGGTCGTGCTGGTGCATGCGGCCGCCGGTGGAGTGGGGCTGTTGATGGGCCAATGGCTGAAAGCCCTGCGCGCGACTGCCATCGGCACGGCGGGCTCGGCCGAGAAACTGGCCATGGCAAAGGCCAATGGCTATGCGCACGTGATCAACTATCGGACCGAGGATTTCGCGGCGCGGGTCAAGGAAATCACCGGCGGCAAGGGCTGCGATGTGGTTTACGATTCGGTGGGCAACGACACCTGGCGGGGTTCGCTCAAGTGCTTGAAGCCGCGCGGCATGTTCGTGTGTTTCGGGCAGTCCTCGGGAATGATCGCCGACTTCAAGTTGTCCGACCTTGCAGCCGGCGGATCGCTGTACGCCTCCCGGCCGACGTTGTTCGACTACATCAAGAGCCGCGAAGACCTGCGGTCGCGCGCCGCCGATCTATTCGCCAAGCTCGCCTCAGGAGAAGTGACAGCTCACATCGGCCAGCGCGTGGCGCTGCGCGATGCCGCGAATGCGCATCGCGATTTGGAGGCCCGCAAGACCATCGGATCGACCGTGCTGCTGGTGTGACGCCTTCAGATCCCCAACGGCAATGCCGTCGATTCCTTGATCACCGTGACCGCCACCGACGAGTTGACCGAGCGCACGCAGGGGATGCGCGACAGGTAATCCAGATAAAACGCCTCATAGGCCTTGATGTTCTTGGTGACGATTTTCAAAAGGAAGTCCCATTCGCCGGTGAGCGTGTAGCATTCGAGCACTTCGGCACGGTCGCGTATCGCTGCCTCGAATTCGGCGATGGCATCGCGTCCCGTGTTGGCTAGCTTGACGTGGGCAAAAATGGTCACATCCAGGCCGAGGGAATTTCGATCGAGCAGGGCGACGCGGGCCTTGATGACGCCGTCCTGTTCGAGCTGCTGGATGCGCCGCCAACAGGTGGTGGTCGACAACTTGGTTTTCGATGCCACCTCGGCCACCGAGAGCGCACCCTGCCTTTGTAGGATGTCGAGAAGACGTAGATCCAGATGATCGATACCAGGACGGTGTATTTTTTCCATGATTGACCTCTTTTCGGAATGATTATACCGATAACTGAGGGCTCATCCTAATGATCACCACACCGGCCGGCTGGGAGACGTAAATTATGCGGATGAGCAAACAATCGCGTCTGCACCTGCCCCGCGTTCCTGCCCGCCCAGGCGAGGCACCGGACTTCAGTTACGTGCAGCTCTCGCCCGCGGGCGCCGTGCCGCGGCCGGAAATCAATGCGCGTGCGCGCGACATGCTGTCGCTGTCGG
Source organism: uncultured Gammaproteobacteria bacterium (assembly GCA_963785405.1). Classification (GTDB taxonomy): domain Bacteria; phylum Pseudomonadota; class Gammaproteobacteria; order Steroidobacterales; family Steroidobacteraceae; genus Bog-1198. Next base: position 39,759 of record CAWAVF010000010.1, on the reverse strand, counting down.
TCGATCTGGTGCGCGTGCTCGACGATGCCGGCGAGGCAATCGGGCCGTGGAATCCGCATCTCGACCCGGATGAATTGCAGGTGGGTTTGCGGCACATGATGCTGACGCGCGCTTTCGACGAGCGCATGCAGCGCATGCAGCGCGCCGGCAAGATCTCCTTTTACATTCGCTCTTCGGGAGAGGAAGCAGTGTCGGTGGCGCAGTGCATGGCGCTACGGCCGGGCGACATGTTATTTCCTTCCTACCGCAATCAGGGTGTGCAGATCGTGCGCGGCATTGCGCTGCTCGATCTCATGTGCCAGCTCCTGTCCAATACCCGCGACATGTGCAAGGGACGTCAGCTGCCGGTCATGTATCACTCCAAGCCCGGCAACATTTTTTCCATATCCGGCAATCTGGCGACGCAGTTTCCGCAGGCGGTGGGTTGGGCCATGGCGGCGGCCATCAAGGGCGAAGATCATCTGGCCGCAAGTTGGATCGGGGAGGGCAGCAGCGCCGAGGCGGATTTTCATCATGCCCTGCTGTTTGCGTCGGTGTACCAAGCGCCGGTAATTCTGAATGTGGTGAACAACCAGTGGGCCATTTCGACGTTTCAGGGCTATGCCGGCGGTGAACAGCGTTCATTCGCGGCCCGCGGCCCGGGATACGGCATCGCCGGCATTCGAGTCGACGGCAACGATTTCCTGGCGGTACACGCGGTGACGCAGTGGGCAGCGGAGCGGGCGCGCACCGGCGCCGGCCCAACGCTGATTGAATTGGTGACGTATCGGGCGGCTGCGCACTCCACCAGCGATGATCCGGCACGCTACCGCGCCAAGGACGATGCCGAACACTGGCCCCTGGGCGATCCCATCCTGCGCCTGAAAATGCACTTGATGAAAATCGGCGAATGGTCGGAAGCTCGTCATCAAGCGCTGAGCGCGGAACTCGAGGCGCTGGTTGCATCGAGCTGGAAGGAAGCAACCACATTCGGCACGTTGAGCGAGGGTCCGCGGCTCAATGCGGATCTGATGTTCGAGGATGTCTTCAAGGAGATGCCGCAGAATCTCAAGCGGCAGCAAGCGTTGATGCGCGCGGAACGGAGTTAAGGCGCATGCCCAGTATGAACATGATCCAAGCCTTGAACTCCGCCATGGACATCATGCTGGGCAGGGATCCTGCGGTGGTGCTGATGGGCGAGGACATCGGCTATTTCGGCGGCGTGTTCCGCGCCACCGAGGGCCTGCAGCGAAAGTACGGCGAGCATCGCGTGCTCGACACACCGATTGCCGAAGGCGGCATCGTGGCGACCGCCATCGGCATGAGCGTGAACGGCTTAAGGCCGGTGGCTGAAATTCAGTTCGCGGACTACATTTATCCCGCATTCGATCAGATTTGCAGCGAATTGGCCCGCATCCGTTACCGCAGTGCCGGCGAATTTTTTGCCCCGGTGACCATTCGAACGCCCTGCGGAGGCGGTATTCGCGGCGGTCAGACGCACTCGCAGAGTCCCGAGGGAATATTCACCCATGTCAGCGGCATCAAGGTGGTGATGCCCTCGAATCCATACGATGCCAAGGGCCTGCTCATCACCTCGATCGAGGACGATGATCCGGTGATATTTTTCGAACCGAAGCGGCTGTACAACGGACCTTTCGACGGTAACCCCAACAAACCGGCGGTGCCGTGGAGCACGCATCCCAAGGGCCAGGTCGAGGAGGGCTACTACAAGGTTGCACTGGGCAAGGCGGAAATCGTGCGTTCCGGCAGCCAGGTGACCATCATTACCTATGGCACCATGGTGTATGTCGCGGCCGCGGCCGCGGCCGCGATGAACATCGATGCGGAAATCATCGATCTTCGTTCGCTGGTGCCGCTGGATGTCGATACCATCGCGACGTCGGTGAAGAAGACCGGCCGCTGCGTCATCGCGCACGAGGCGACGCGCTTCTCCGGATTCGGTGCGGAAATCCTGTCCATCATCCAAGAGGAGTGCTTCTGGGATTTGGAAGCACCGATACAGCGCGTCACCGGCTGGGACACCCCATATCCGCACGCCTTCGAGTGGGAATATTTTCCCGGCCAGGCGCGAGTCACCCGGGCGCTGAAAAGCGTGCTGGAGCCTGCATGAGCCAGTACATTTTCAAAATGCCCGATCTGGGTGAAGGGACCGTGGATGCCGAAATCGTTGCCTGGCACGCGAAGCCGGGTGATCAAGTAACGGAAGATCAGCTCATCGTCGAAGTGATGACCGACAAGGCGGCAGTGGAAGTGCCGGCACCGGTGAGCGGCAGGGTGCTGTCGGTGTCCGGCGCGCCGGGCGAGAAGGTCGCCGTTGGCTCGCCCCTCATCGTGTTCGAATTGAGCGACGACTCGGCCGCCCACGTGCCCGCGGCGGCGGCACCTGCAGCGGCGGCGGCGGCGGCGGCCGCGCCCGCGCCTGCCGCAGCACTAGCGCCTGGCACTCGTGCTGCCCGGGTCATGACCTCGCCGGCGAATCGGCGCCGCGCGCACGAAGCCGGTGTCGATCTCTCAACCGTGGCGGGCTCGGGGCCCGGCGGACGCATCGTGCGCAGTGATCTCGAAGCGGCGATTACACCGTCCGCCAGCCCGAGGAGTGTGGCTGGCGCCACGGCGGGTCCGCAAACAACGGAAATCAAAGTTATTGGCCTGCGACGGCTGATTGCCGAACGCATGAGCGAAGCCAAGCGCAACATTCCGCATTTCGCCTACGTCGAAGAAGTTGACGTGACCGAACTCGAATCGTTGCGTCAGCACTTGAACCTATCGGCGCCAAAGGGTACCGGTTCATTGAGTTATCTGCCCCTCGTGGTGATGGCGCTGATTCGGGTCCTCGACTCCTTTCCGCAGTGCAATGTCCTTTACGACGCTGCGCGCGGCGTGTTGGTGCGGCACCGCGCCGTGCACGTCGGCATTGCCACCCAGACCCCCGATGGACTCAAGGTGCCCGTCGTGCGCAACGCACAGTCGCTGGGACTGTGGGAAATCGCCGCCGAAATCCGTCGTCTTGCCGAGCGCGCACGCAGCAACAAAGCGACCCGCGAGGAGCTCGTTGGTTCCACCATCACGGTCACCAGTTTGGGCAAGCTCGGCGGCATCGCATCCACGCCCATCATCAATGCGCCGGAAGTCGCCATCATCGGGCTCAACAAGGCCGTCGAGCGGCCGGTTGTTCATCAAGGGGCGGTCGTGGTGCGCCGAATCATGAACTTGTCTTCCTCATTCGATCATCGATTCGTGGACGGTTATGATGCAGCGGCAATGATTCAGGCTTTGAAAGAGTTTCTCGAGCATCCGGCGACGATTTTTATTCCCACGGTGAAATCCCCATGACATCCCAACCTCAACGACCGGCGTTTGGCACTTTACTCACCTCCCATATGGCAGTGGCCGCCTACCAGGCGGGTCATTGGGGCAAAAGCGAGATCAAACCCGTCGCAGCGCTCGAGATCAGTCCCGCGGCTCACGTGCTGCACTATGCCAGCACCTGTTTCGAAGGATTCAAGGCGTTTCGCCGGGCCGATGGATCGGTACATGTATTTCGCATGGATCGGCACCTGCAACGCTTCCAGCAAAGCGCTCGGCAGCTGGTGCTTCCGGAACCGGATCCGATCCAGGTGGCCGACATGGTGCGCGCCGTCATCAATCGCTGCCGCGACGCCGTGCCCGAGGCGCCGGGTGCGCTGTACCTGCGCCCGATACTTTTTGGCACCACGGCAAATATCGGCGCGGCCGCCACGCCGACCAGCGAAGCCTTGTTGATCGTGCTGGCAAGTCCCGTGTGGGATTATTTTGCCGGCGGCATGAAGCCGCTGCGCATCCTCGTCGACGATCAGAATACGCGCTCGGCGGAGCACATGGGTATGGTGAAAACCGGCGGCAACTACGCGGCGGCGATGGGGCCGACGTTGAACGCAAGAGCGAAATATCATGCGGATCAAGTGCTGTTCTGTCCCGATGGCCAGGTGCAGGAAACGGGAGCCGCGAATTTCTTCTTGATCCGTGAAGGCGAGCTTCTGACCCGCAGTCTCGATTCGACCTTCTTGCACGGCGTCACGCGAGACTCGCTGCTGACCCTGGGGCGCGATTTAGGCTACAAGGTCACGGAGCGAAAATTCGACGTTCTGGAGATGCTCGACTGGGCGCACAAGGGCGAGGCGGCGTTGTCCGGCACTGCCGCGGTGCTTGCGGGAGTGGGCACGCTGATCTATGCCGGCACCGAGCATCGAGTGGGCACTGGCGAGGTAGGTCCGATTACGCGTGCACTGCGCACGGCATTGATCGCGGTTCAGCAGGGCGACGCGCCTGACCGGCATGGTTGGCTGGAACGCGTCTAGTACTCCTCGCGATCCTCCTCATCCTCCTCATCTAAATCGTCGTCGTCCTCGTCGTCTTCGTCTTCATCCCAATCCTCATCATCCTCATCGTCTTCGGCATCCTTCTCGGCCTTGGAGCCTGACCAGCCTTCAGGCTCTTCCGTGAGTTCCAGATCGAGCTCCGCCCACTCGTCGACATCCAACTCCTCGACATCACCGTCCAGGTGTTGAATCTCAACGGTTTCCTTGTCTTCATCAAGTTTCAGCACCTGGAAGGTTTCTTCGTTCTCCAGATCTTCGTACCACTGTCCGACGGTCGGTTCGTACTCTCTGCCCACTTCTGGTCGTCCTTCTTTGTATCTGGCGCGCGGGAATCGGCAGTGGGATATTAGGGGAGGCCGCTTGCTCAAGTAAATGGCAATATTGAGTTCTTATGACCATTGCAGACCGCAAAGCCGCCGCTCGCCGTTTGACCGACGCCAAGCGCGTCGTCGTCAAGGTCGGCTCGACCCTGTTGGTGGATGGCGACAAGGGGCGCCTGAATCGCTCTTGGCTCGAGAGCCTGGCGGCGGACGTGGCGGCGTTGCGCAAGCGCGGCCAAGAGGTCATTTTGGTGTCCTCCGGTGCCATTGCCCTGGGCAGACGACAGCTGAGACTAGGCTCGGGAAAATTGAAGCTCGAGGAAAGCCAGGCGGCGGCGGCTGTAGGACAAATTCGCCTCGCGCACGCCTACAAAGAGCTGTTGGACGCGCATGAAATCACCGTGGCGCAAATCCTCTTGACCTTGGGCGATACCGAACAGCGTCGCCGCTACTTGAATGCGCGCGGCACCCTGAACACGCTGTTGATGCTCAAAGCGGTGCCGGTCATCAATGAAAACGATACGGTGGCGACGGCGGAAATCCGCTACGGCGATAACGACCGTCTGGCCGCGCGCGTGGCGCAAATGGTCGGCGCGGATTGCCTGATCTTGCTGTCGGATATCGACGGCTTGTATACCGCGGATCCCAAGGATGATCCCGACGCGCAGTTCATCGCACGCGTACTCGAGATTACGCCGGTCATCGAAGCGATGGCCGGTGGCACGGGCAGCGACTTAGGCTCGGGCGGCATGCTGACCAAGATCGCGGCTGCCAAAATCGCCGTGGCGGCGGGCTGTCATTTGTGCATTTCCAAAGGCGCCCTCGAGCATCCGTTGCAGCGAATCGAAGATGGCGCACGCTGCACCTGGTTCGTACCTTCCTCGACGCCGATGGCGACGCGCAAGCAGTGGATCGCCGGCACCTTGAAGCCGGCGGGAGCGATTGCCATCGATGAGGGCGCCGTTCGAGCGTTGCTGAGCGGCAAGAGCTTGTTGCCCGCGGGCGTAACTCGCGCGGTAGGCCGTTTCGATCGCGGCGACACGGTAAGCATCATCGGTCCCGGCGGCGTCGAGGTCGCGCGCGGCATCTGTGCCTATTCCGACGCGGATGCCGCACGCATCATGGGCCGCAAGTCCGCCGAGATCGAACAGCTGCTGGGCTTTCGAGGCCGCGACGAAATAGTGCACCGGGATGATCTGGTGCTGTTGTGAATCATGAGGCCAGCGTCGCGGATTTGATGCGCACCATGGGCAGAGCCGCGCGCGCAGCTGCCGAGGTTCTGGCGTTTGTCCCGACCGCGCAAAAGAATCGCGCGTTGGTGGCGGCGGCGGCGGCGCTGCGCGCTTCGCGCCTCGAAGCTGCTGGAGGCCAATGAGGGCGACATGCGCGAAGCTGCTGCGCGCGGACTGCCGGCGGCGCTGCTCGATCGGCTGCGCCTCGATGAAGCACGAGTAGAGACAATGGCTCGCGGGCTCGAGGATATCGCGCGGCTTGACGATCCGATCGGCACGCGCCTCGCGGAATGGTCGCGGCCGAATGGAATGCGGATTCAGCGGGTCTGCGTGCCCCTGGGTGTCATCGGCATTATTTACGAGAGCCGGCCCAATGTCACCGCCGACGCCGGCGCCCTGTGTCTGAAATCCTCGAACGCCGTCATTCTGCGCGGCGGTTCGGAAAGCACGCGATCCAATGCCGCTATCCACGCCTGTCTGGTGCAGGGACTGCATGCGGCAGAACTGCCTGCAGAGGCCGTTCAATGGGTGCCGACCAGCGATCGCGCCGCTGTCGGCCATATGTTGGCGGACATGGCCGACAGCATCGATGTCATCGTGCCGCGCGGCGGAAAGAAATTGATCGCGCGCGTGCAGAAGGAAGCGCGAGTGCCGGTGATCGGACACCTCGAAGGCGTTTGTCACGTGTATGTCGATCGGCGCGCCAATCTTGCGATGGCAAATCGCATCACCATGAATGCAAAGATGCGTCGCACCGGCGTGTGCGGTGCGGCGGAAACGCTGCTGGTCGATCGCGAATGCGCGCCGACGCATCTTGCGCCACTGGTCAAATCTCTGCTCGATGCGGGCTGCGAGGTGCGCGGCGATGTCGCGACGCTGCGCGTTGATGCGCGCGTGAAACCGGCCACCGAGCAAGACTGGCATACCGAGTATCTCGACGCCATCATCGCGGTGCGCGTGGTGGATGACGTGGATTCGGCCATCGCGCACATCGCGCAATATGGATCCCAACATACCGACTGCATCGTCACCGACGATGCGGCTGCCGCCGAGCGATTTCTAACCCGCGTCGACAGCGCCATCGTGCTGCACAATGCGTCGACACAGTTTGCCGACGGCGGTGAATTCGGCATGGGTGCTGAAATCGGCATCAGCACCGACAAGTTTCATGCGCGCGGCCCGGTGGGCGTGGCGCAGTTGACCAGCTATAAGTATGTGGTGCGCGGCGCGGGCCAGATCCGCGACTGACCTTAAAGTCCCGCGGCGCCTCGATTAGGGGACCCTTCTTTATGTAAAACTGTCGGGCACCGCACAGAATTCCCTCGATCCGGCTGCTGGAATGGATTCAAAGTACCGTCCATTTGCGAGGCGGTTAACCGTATTGAGGACTTAGCGATGCTCCTCGCGTTGCCGTATTTCCTGGCCGCCACCGCCGGCGCTGCGATCATGGGGATCGCCGTGTGGGCGCGGGCGCGCGCTGCACAGCGCGGCTATAGTGAGCTTCGGCCCGGCAATCCGATTCCTGGTCACGCGCTGCCCATACAAAGTCTCGCCGAATTACGGCGTTTTCGCGCCGTCATGGACGCCTGCGAAGATCCGATCTACATGGTCGATCGCGAAACCTTGCTATTCATAGACGCCACGGCCGGCGCGCTGCGCCAGACCGGGCTTCGCTATGACCAGCTTCTGAAACTCGGGCCGCAGGATCTGCTCAGGGAGAAACGCGAGAACCTCATCGCCAAGTACGATGAATTGATTTCCTCGGCACCGGAAGTGATGCGCACCGAGTCCAAAGGCCGATTTCGCGACGGCCGACAAAGCTACGTTGAATTGCATCGCCACGCCATGCGCCTCGATGAGCGCTGGACCATCGTGTCGATTTCACGCGACATCACCGAGAGAAAGCTGGCGGAACTCGCAGCGCAGCGCTTTGCCCGCATGTTTGCGGCCGTGAGCGTTGTCAATGAGGCCATCATGCGCGCCGCGACGCCGCAGGATCTTTATCAGCGCGTGTGCGACGCCGCGGTACAGGACGGCAAATTGCTGGGCGCCAGCGTCTGCGTGCCGGACGAGCAGCTGAAGGTCGCGCACATCGTCGCGGCAGGCGTGATCATGGATAGGCCGCATGATGCGCGCGTGCCGATCGACAGTTTGACCCCGGATGGACACGGACTGGTGGGTTCGGCATTCCGGTCACAAGAGCCCTGCATCAGCAATGACTACGTGAACGACGAGCGCACCTCCCATTGGCATTCGCGTGCGGCGCCGGCCGGTATAGCGTCGGGAGCGGCGCTGCCCTTCATTCAGCGCGGCCGCACCATGGGAGTACTGCTGCTGTATTCGGCCGAAAAGAACGCCTTTGACGATGAGATCGTCAAGCTGCTGCTGCACCTCAGCCACAACGTGGCCTTCGCCCTGGACAATTTCAAACGCGAGGCGGAGCGCGAGGCCGCGGAGGCGCAACTGCGCACCACCCAGGCGCGCCTCACACGCGCCATTCGCGGTGCCAATGACGGACTTTGGGAACTTGATGTGGCGACGCGGGAAATGTGGGTGTCGCCGCACTTCGCTGAACTGTTCGGCTATGAGCAGGGCGAATTCCTCGGCGCCAGCCAGATGTTCTTCGATGTCATACATGCCGAAGATCAGCCTAAGCTGCGCGATGCGATCGAGCGTTGTATTCGAGAAGACATTCTCATGGACGTGGAGGTACGCGGCAAAACGCATGCCGGCGAGTGGCGCTGGTATAGAATTCGCGCCGCCCTGGAACGCAATGCCGCCGGGCAGCCCATGACGGTGTCCGGATCGGAGCGCGACATCACCCAACGGCAGCGCTACCAACTGGCGCTGATCGAGGCCACGGAAACCGCCGCAGCGGCGAATAAAGCCAAGAGCGAATTCCTCGCCAACATGAGTCACGAGATTCGCACCCCGATGAATGGCGTCATCGGCATGATTGAGTTGTTGCTGGAGACGCCGCTCAACCCCATGCAGCTCGACTACGCGCAGACGGTGCGCGACAGCGCTGCGGGGCTGTTGACGGTGATCAACGACATTCTGGATTTTTCAAAGGTCGAAGCCGGCAAACTCGAACTCGAATGTCTCGACATCGACGTGCGCGACACCATCGAAGACGTTGCCCGCCTGCTTGCGATTCAAGCGCACCCGAAAGGGCTCGAGGTCATCGCGCTGCTCGATCCCAGTTTGCCGGATCTGGTTCGCGGAGATGCCGGCCGCCTGCGCCAGGTACTGCTCAACTTGGGAGGCAACGCCGCCAAATTCACGCAGCAGGGTGAGGTGGCCATCGAATGCAAAGTCGCCGAGAAAGATGCGCAAGGTGTAACCATACGCTGCGAGGTTCGCGATACGGGCATGGGCATTCCCGCGCACCGCCTGGATGCGCTCTTCAAACCGTTCACGCAGGTGGATTCGTCGACCACGCGGCGGTTCGGCGGCACCGGCCTGGGGCTGTCGATCGTCAAGCGGCTGGTTGAACTGATGGGCGGTGAAGTCGGTGTGTCGAGCGAGGAGGGCGCCGGATCCACTTTCTGGTTCACCGCGCGCCTCGGCATCGCCCAGAACGCGGCGAAGGCGCGCCCGGCACCACCCATGTCGCTGCGCAGCCAGCGCATCATCATCGTTGATGACAACATGACCAATCGCAAGGTTCTGATGGGGCAGCTGTCGCTATCCGGAATGGACGCGGTATCCGCGAGTTCCGCCGATGAAGCATTGAGCTTGATGCGGCATGCGGCCGCAGCGGGACGGCCCTTCGAGGTGGCGCTGCTGGATCATCAAATGCCGGGTTGCGACGGCGCGACCTTGGGTAAAACCATCTTAAGCGAGCCGGAGTTGCGTCAAGCGCGCCTGATCCTGCTTACCTCGTCCGGGCAACGCGGCGATGGGCAGCTGTTCGCCGAGCTTGGTTTCGCTGCCTATCTTTTGAAACCGGTGACCCATCGCGATCTCACGGATTGCCTGCTGATGGTGCTCGGCACGCAAGCGGAAGGATGGCGCCTGGCCACGCAGCCGATAGTGACCAGACACGCGCTGCGTTCGCAGCGCGCGCGCGACAGCTACCACATCCTCCTCGCCGAGGACAACGTCGTGAATCAGAAGGTCGCGTGCCGTATTCTCGAAAAGCTGGGTTATCGGGTCGATGTCGCCGCCGATGGCCAGGCCGCATTTACTGCCTGGGAGACAGGCCGATACGATTTGATCCTGATGGATTGCCAGATGCCCCTCATGGATGGCTACGAGACCACGCGAAAAATCCGCCAGCAACAGGCTGCGGGCCGGCGCACCCCGATCATCGCTCTGACCGCCCATGCCATGAAGGGCGCCGATAATGAGTGCCGGGCGGCCGGGATGGATGACTATTTGTCGAAACCCATCGATCGCGGCGAGCTGCAGCAGTGTCTGCGCAGATGGCTGGACGAAGCCGTCGAGGAAACATCCGCGCAGGCCAATCAAGCCGGATAGTAACTTCCGCGCTAGCCCCCCGCGTCGGATGCGTTGCCTACATCGCCGATGATCTGCGGGCGGGAATAACCCAGCGGGCCATGTTCAACTAGAACGATGCCGCAGTTGGGCGGCGCATGCGCTCCGTCCCACTCGCCCGTGACATAGGCCCAGAGCGTCATCATCACGCCGCCGTGGCTGACGATGACAACATCATCCCCCGGGTGAGCCTTGGCCAGGCGGTCAAGTATCGGGCCGACGCGCGCCTGAACCTCCTCATAGCTCTCGCCATCTTCCGGTTTCCACGCCCACGGTCGATTCGGATCGTAATCCGGCGCCGCCAGCAGTGAATCGTACGATAGACCCCGATGCGCGCCGATTTCGCGCTCATGCAGATTCGGTTCAATCTCGAGCGGCACACCCAGCGCGCCGGCAATGATGCGCGCGGTCTCGCTGGCACGCACATAGGAACTCGTTACCACCAGTTTGGGCCGAAACAACGCGGCAATTCGCTGGGCGGCGGCTTGCGCTTGGCGGTAGCCTGTTTCCGTCAGCGGCAGCTCGTGCGGTTGAGTTGCGAAAATGCGCTCCCGGTTGCCGGAACTTTCCCCATGACGGACCAGGATCAGTCTGCTCATGCGCGATGCGCATCGTGCAAAGCGGCAATTTTGCGCAGCCAGCTGCGGACTGACGCAACATCACTCAAGCGAAATTGACCGCGCACCCGATCACCCACGGCGATCGAGATGCCGCCGTACGCCTCGACCATCGCAAAGCCATCCTGATCGGTAATATCATCGCCGAGGAACACGGGCAGCCTGCCGCTGAACGGCGGCTCCTTCATGAACGCCTTGATGGCGGTGGCCTTGGTGAAGCCTCGCGGTTTTATTTCAAACAGCATATCTCCGCCTTGGATGTGATAGTTGCTGCCGAGCGGCTTGGCGATGTCGACAACCGCACGACGAATCAGCTCTGCGTATTGCGGCGCCATCCGAAAATGCACGGCGACAGTCCGGTCCTTGTCCTCGAAAAATGTTCCGGGATGCGCTGCAACCAGGGATCTTATCGCAACCCGCGCGCCATCGAGCTGCGAGTCCACAAAGCTGGCGCCCTGCACGTCGCCGCCGGCTTTGCGCCTTTCGACTCCATGCAGACCGGCCGCCGGCAGACGCAGCGGTGCAAACAGCTCATCGAGAGTCTCGATCCTCCGACCGCTTATCAGCGCGACCGCGCCGCCGAGACGCTCGCTTACGTCGCGCAATAGCGCCTTGATCTCGGGATCTGAAACCGTGTGCGAAGGAGTGTCGGTCGCTTCGAGCAACGTTCCATCGACGTCCAGAAACAAACACCAGTCGAGCGAGGGCGGCGGCAGTGATCGTGTCATGCGATGCTGGACGTAAGACCCCTAGCCGACGCGTCGCGCCGCCGCACTTGCGAAGGCACAAAGGCGCTCAGCCGCCGCGCGCAGCGTAGCATCCTGCTTGGCGATACACAGCCGCAGCAGCGTCAGCGGCGGCGGATTCGCGTAGAACGGCGACAGCGGAATCGTGGCTACTTTCGCCTCGCGAATCAACCGGTCGGCAAAACCGATGTCGCTCTCGTTGCTGAAAGCGCCGTAATCGATCAGTTGGAAATAGGTACCGGCTGCCGGCACCGGTTCCAATCCCGAGCCCCTGAGAAGCCCGGTGAGTAAATCGCGCTTTGCTTCGAAGAAGCCTGACAATCCATGCCATGCATCGGGATAACCCGAAAGGTAACCGGCGATGGCGTGCTGCAACGGCGCGGCGATGCTGAAGGTGTTGAACTGGTGCACCTTGCGAAGTTCGAGCGTCATTTTGGCGGGCGCGACGCAGTAGCCCACGCGCCAGCCGGTCGCATGCAGCGTCTTGCCAAAAGAAAACACCGCATAGCTGCGCTCGCGCAATTCCGCATGCGCCAGCACCGATGCATGCTGGCGGCCGTCGAACAGCACGTGTTCATACACTTCATCGGCGAGGATGGTAATGGGCCGATCCCGGACGCAGGCGGCAAGGGCATCCAGGTCGTCTTTCGTTGCCACGGTACAGGAGGGATTCTGCGGACTGTTGATGATAATGAGTCGCGTACGAGCGTTCACTGCGCGCCGCACCTCGTCCCAATCGAATCGAAACGCCGGAGGCGCCAAGGGGATGCGCACGCAGCGAGCGCCCGCCAGTCGCACCGCCGGCTCATACGCATCGTAGGCGGGGTCGAAGATGATGACCTCGTCCCCGGCTCCCGCAACGGCTTGTATCGCGTCGTACAGAGCTTCGGTGGCGCCGCAGGTGACGGTAATCTCATCGGTTGGATCAAACCGCTGCTGGTAGCAGGCACTGAGCTTGCCGGAGATTTGTTCGCGCAGTTCGATAGCGCCTTCCATCGGCGCATATTGATTGCGGCCCGCGGTTACGGCCTCGGACAATGAGCTCGCCAAGCGCGGATCGATGGGATAATCCGGAAAACCCTGACCGATGTTCAGTGCGTTCTCCTCGAGCGCGCGGCGCGACATCACGGTGAAAATCGTGGTGCCAACCTCGGGCAATTTGCTGCTGAAGCGCAAGCGTCAAGCCTCCAGCTTGTGCAGCCCACCGGACAGCGAAGTTGCGGCAACACCGCGTTTTCGCAGTTCGCGCGCCGCCGCCAGGCTGCGCTTGCCGGACGCGCACACCAACAGCACCGGCCGGCCGGAATTCAGCACGCCGGGATCCGCCAGCAGCTTCGGCATGGGAATGTGCTTACCCAGGGAAGGCTGTGCCGCGAATTCCTCCGCGCTACGAATGTCGATCACTTCGAGCCCGCGTGCCGCGGCCTCAGCGAGTGATTGCAACTCAATCTCGAGGTCGCGCTCCTCTGGGGCTAAGCCGCGGATGTGCGCGCAACCGGGAGCGCGACACTCGGCGCGGCGCGGCGCCTTGAGCTTGAGGCTGGAGAAGTTCATGAAATCCAGCAGCAGTAATTCGCCGTCCAGCTGGCCGGAAATTCCGAGCAGGATTTTAATCGCCAACAGCGCTTGCAGCGCGCCAAAGGTGCCCGGGACCGGCCCCAGCACTCCGGCTTCAGCACAATTGCCCACCACGCCATCGGCAGTGGCATCCGGCCACAGGCATCGCAAACAGGCGTGCTCCGCCTGCGGCTTGTACACCTGAAGCTGTCCTTCGTACTGGTAGACGCTGGCGAACACCGCAGGCCGCTGCGCAAGCACGGCGGCATCATTGATCAAGTACTTGGCGCGAAAATTATCCGTGCAATCGATGATGAGGTCGTAGCTGCGGGTCAACTGCAGTGCATTGTCGGCATTGAACGTTCTCGCATGCGTTTCGACGTGCACGCTGGGATTGATCTTATTGATGGCCGCGCGCGCCAGATCGATTTTGGGTTTGCCGGCATCGGCGAGCGCGTAAATGGGCTGCCGGTGCAGGTTGCTGGGATCCAGGTTGTCGGCATCGACCAACCCTAAGTATCCCGACTCCGGCGCCGGCCAGGTATTGAAGCACCGGACTGCCGAGGCCGCCCAAGCCTACGATCAGCACGCGGGCGCGCTCGAGCGCCGCCTGGCCCGCAGCACCGATTTCCTTGAGCAACAGCTGCCGTGAATAATCGGGCTGCATCGCTACTCGGGGGTAGCGGCAGCGTGTTCGTGATGTTCCGCCGCGTGCGAGTGCTCTGCAGGCGCCGCGCAGCGCTCGCAGTTCACCCAGCCGGAGTCGCCATTCCGGTAGTGCTCCTTTTTCCAAATGGGCACGCGATGTTTGACTTCGTCGATGATGAAACGGCAGGCATCGAAGGCTTCGCCGCGATGTTCGGAACTCACACCCACCCATACGGCCATTTCGCCCAGTGTCAGCGCACCTACTCGATGAATGCACAAGGCCTGCGCCACCGGAAATCGCCGCAGCGCTTCCTCGACGATGCGCTCGCCTTCCTTCACGGCCAGCTCTTCAAACGCTTCGTATTCCAGGCGCGTGACCGCTTGGCCGTCGTTATGATCGCGCACCCAACCTTCGAAACTGACGTAGCCGCCTGAGCCCAAGTTCTGCAGTTCCTGCCGTGCAGATCGGGTGTCGATGGCTGCTTGGGTAAAGCGAAAGCGCATCAGCCGCCCGCTACCGGAGGAATGAAGACCACCGCGTCGCCTGCTTTAAGCTTTCGCGACCAATCGCTGAACTCGGTGTTGACCGCGACTTTCAGCTGTTCGCGCGGCAGCGTGAAGGCATGGCGGGATTTGAGTTCGGCGTACAAATCAGCCGGAGTAGGCGCCGAAGTCTCGATCGATTCTTCGGAGCGGCCGGCCTGTTCGCGCATCAATGCGTAGTAGCGTATTTGCAGTTGCATGGGCGCTTCCGGTTCCAGTGACACGATGGCCTGTGCATATTCTTCGGGAGTATTGACGTTATCCAGCGCCCGACTGTCCTGCGGCTTAAGCAGGCGCGCGCTGTAACGCATGAGAAATTTTCGCGGACAGTGGCCGCCGCCGGCCTGATATTCGGCCAGCATCGCTCCGGCGGCGGGTTCCCAGATGGCGCACAGCGGCTCCGGTAGCTCATCGTGAGCGCTGCGATAGGCGGTGGCAAACCCGGCCGGATCGCGCGCGCGCAGCAAAAATTCGAGCGCTGCATCCGAGAGAAACGGCAAATCACAGGCGAGCACCAGCCAGGCAACCTTGGGATTGGCGGCAAGCGCCGAGCGAATACCGACAATCGGTCCCTCGCCCGTGACGCTATCCACGATCATGGGCCGATGCGAGCGCACCGGATCAAGTATTTGATTGGCGCGCACCGATACAAAAACTTCAGGGACATGCCGGCTCGCGAGTTCGAAGGCGCGATCGAGCTGTGAGCTGCCCCGGTACTTGAGCGCGGCTTTATCGCGATGCATGCGCGAACTTGAGCCGCCCGCGAGGATCAGGCCGCAGACCGGCGGGACGCTTAAGCTCACGGCGTACCCTGCATCGAGTACGCGTGCTTACCGCCGTCTTTGGCCAGCAGGCGCACATCGGCGATGACGATGCCGTGCGAAAAGGCCTTGCACATATCGTATATGGTCAGCGCGGCGATGCTTGCGCCGGTAAGCGCTTCCATCTCGACACCGGTTTTATGATGCACACTCACCGTGCAGCGAATGACTGCCGAATCGGCCACCAGATCGATCGCGATGTGGCAATTCTCAAGTCCGAGCGGGTGGCAAAACGGAATGAGTTCGTGAGTGCGCTTCGCGCCCATGACGCCCGCGACGATCGCAGTATCGAACACCGGGCCCTTCGGCGAGCGCAGGCCGCTGTCGCGCAGCGCGGCGGCTACCCCCGGGGGGAAGTGCACTTTCGCCTCCGCGATCGCGGTGCGATGCGTCGCCGTCTTATCGCTGACATCGACCATGGTTGGACGATGATCGGCATCCAAATGGGTAAAGTTCATGCCTCATCCGCCGATGTAGTACATCTCGATCTTTTTCGTCTCGAGGTCTTTGCCGCGCAGCTCCTCGCGCAGCTCGCTGTAGCGATCGGTGCGCTTGTCCCAAGCGCCGCGAATCAACCGCAGCAGATCGCCATCATCCGCGCCGTCGCGCAGCGGCGCGCGCAGATCGATTCCCTGGGTCGCAAACAGGCAAGTGTAGAATTTACCTTCGGAAGACAGGCGCGCGCGGCTGCAGGCGCCGCAAAACGGCTGCGACACCGATGAAATAAAGCCGACTTCCCCGCCGCCGTCGTCGAAGCGCCAGCGCTTCGCGACTTCACCATGGTAGTTCTCGGAAACCGGGTGCATCGGCCAGCGTGCGCTGATGCGCGCCGCCAGTTCGCGCGAGGGAACGACCATCTCGGGCCGCCAGTGATTGCGATTGCCGACATCCATGAATTCGATAAAGCGTACGATCACCGGCGAGCCGCGAAAGTGCTCGACGAGTTCGATCGCGGTGTGATCGTTGACGCCCCGCTCGATGACTGAGTTGATTTTGAGGGGCGTCAAGCCGGCCGCGATGGCGGCGTCGATGCCCTCCAAGACTTGGGCTAAAGCGCCGAATCCGCCGCTCAAGCGGGCAAAAATATCCTTATCCAAGGTATCCAAGCTGACGGTTATGCGCTTCAGTCCGTTGGCGCGAAGATCGACGGCATGCTTCGCTAGCAGCACGCCATTGGTCGTGAGCGCAATATCGTCGATGCCGGGAATTCCGGTCAAATCGCCGATCAAATCAGCCAGATTGGTGCGCAGCAGAGGCTCTCCGCCGGTGAGCCGCAGCTTGCGCACGCCCAAGGCGGCGAACAATTTCGACAAACGCACGATTTCATCGAAGGACAAGCGCTCGTGAGAATTCAGGAACTGGTAGTGCTCGTGAAACCGCTCCTTCGGCATGCAGTAAGGGCAGCGAAAATTGCAGCGGTCCATGACCGAGATGCGCAGGTCATGCAGCGGGCGGCCCAGCTGATCGAGCGGATTCCGTGCGCCGCGAATGTCGTGAACGATGGATGTCATGCGAATCAGGTTACCAGCGGTAAACGCTAGTGACGAACCCTTTCGGGTAGGTGTTGGGTCCCGGCGGCAGTTCGACAAAACCATCAGTGCCCGCCAGGCTCAAGAAGTCTCCCGATCCATTCGGCGGCCGCGGATTTGCCCAGGGACGGCCCCAATCGTCGTGCTCGATGATGACGGGCAAGAAATACGTCAGCTCGGGTTTGAAGGTTACCGGCGACGCCAACGCCAACCGCTCGGGCGGCGCGCGCTTGGTGCCCATCGCTTCGGCGATGGCCGGAATCACATAGCGGATCAGGCACACCAGGGTGGAGACCGGATTGCCGGGCAAACCAAATACGGCCTGGCCCTGTGGACCGATGCCAAACCACATCGGTCTGCCGGGCCGCTGTGCAATGTTATGAAATACTTCTTGCACACCAAGCTGCATGAGTACTTTGGGTACCAGATCGAACTTGCCCATCGATACGCCGCCGCTCAAGACCACCACTTCGTGGGTTGTCAGATGCAGCGCGAGCCGCTCACGCAGCATATTTTCATCGTCGGGTACATGGTCGTCCCCGACACGACCGAAGCCGCGCTTGCGCAAAGTCGCCGCGACCGCGTAGGCGTTGGATCGGCGTACCTGGAAATCCGCGATCGGGTCCCCCGGTTCAATCAACTCATCCCCGGTCGAGACAACCATGATCGCCGGTTGACTGCTGACGCGCACTCGCGCCATGCCGGCCGAGGCGGCAACCGCGATTTCCGGCGCACGCAGCAGAGTACCGGCTTCCAGCAAGAGTCTGCCCTGGCGGCTGTCGCTGCCGCGCCGATGAATGTTGTGGAAAGGGGCGCTTACCACCGTTGAATTGAGCGATGCGATGCCGTCGACCACATCGAGTTGCTCGACGGGAATCACGTTGTCGCAGCCGACCGGGAGAATTGCACCCGTCATCACTTCGATTGCATCTTCGCTCGCCCGAAGCTTAAGACGCGGCGCGCCGGCAGCCTGGATCCCCTGAATTCGAAAGCGCCGCTGGCCCTGACGCAACGCCTCGCTATCCACCGCAATACCGTCCATGGTGACGCGGTCGAACGGCGGATGGTCACGTTCCGCATAAACATTCTCGCGCAGTGTTCCGCCGACGCACTGCGTCAACGGCAGTGATTCGATGGGCAAACACGTCAGCCGAGAGTAGATGGCCTCTTCGGCCAGACGCGGCGTAATGAGCGTACCGGCCTGCATAGTTTGAAAGTGGCGGCGGAATGGTCCGCCGCACTGAACGTCATGGCGTCTGTTTCGCTTTGTAAATCCTCAGCTGTTCGTTGAAGCGACCGACAACCGCCTGCAGTTCATCGACCGCCGCGTTGTGTTTTTGCGTCAATAAGGCCTGCTGCTGCTTCACCTTGGCCTGTTCGTCCTTCGTCAGCTTCGAGGGATCTTTCGGCGCCGCTGCATCGATTTCCAGCTGCAGGCAGTCAAGATAAGCGTTCATGTCGCTGTTGTAGGTTTTGAAGTCCTTCGCCGCGGCGACCATTTGATCCTTGGTGGCCGTACTGCCATCCGGGGGCGCAGCGGGGGATTTCGGATAAGAACAATCTGCCCGAGCGTGAGCAGCAAAGCTAAGTGCAAAAACAAGCGAAAGCGGTATCCAAGCCTTCATCGGGATTCCTCTAGTTATCGGTGCTAATGAGTGAAACAGACCCAGCATGATCTTACGGCCAAGGGCGAAGGGCCGCCAGCACAGCCACGGCAAACTGTAAGCACATGATTTAGCAGCTTTATTTGATTGCAAAGAGGCCATATAGTTCCCTATCTCGGCTGTTTCAAGCCCATTATTGATGCCAGGGGCGTAAGCCATGCCGTTGGCGGCAACAAATGTTGGATATCTCGGCCTTTAAATGTCGAAATGATCGCGCTCGGTTCGACTGGTCAATGGCGAATCGCGCCAACAACCTTAGGAATTGAACATGAACTACTTATTGCTCATCTACAGCAACGAAGCACAGTTCGGGGCGTTGCCCGAATCCGAACTGAAGAAAATGACTGATGAATACATGGACTTTACAAAATCGATCGTGCAGGCCGGCCAATTCAAGGCCGGTGACCGGCTGAAGCCGGTAGCGAGCGCCTCGACGGTGCGTGTGCGTAACGGCAAAGCGGCGATCACGGATGGACCCTTTGCGGAGACTCGCGAACAGCTGGGGGGCTACTACCTGATCGAGGCAAAAAATCTCGACGAGGCAACTGCGATCGCAGCACGCATCCCGGGCGCGAGAATCGGCAGTATCGAGGTGCGGCCGGTGTGGCCGCCGATGACCTGAAGAAATCGATCAACGCCGGCAATGATCGAAGAAATCTTTCGCCGGGAAGCGGGTCGGGTGCTCGCGACCTTGATCCGCTTGCTCGGCGATTTCGATTTGGCGGAAGAAGCGCGGCAAGAGGCATTTGCCGCCGCCCTTGAACAATGGCCGCAGCACGGCATGCCGGACAATGCGCGTGCCTGGCTGATCAATACCGGCCGCAACAAGGCAATCGACCGCATTCGCCGCGATATCTTGTTCAGAACAAAAATCGCCGATCGCGAGCTGGCCAGTGCCGCCGCGGACGAAATCGTGTTCGACGATGTGGACGAAGCGCTATTCGGGGACGATAGGCTGCGTCTCATATTTACCTGCTGCCATCCCGCGCTCAACGCCGAAGCGCAGATTGCACTGACTTTGCGCGAAGTGTGCGGACTGTCCACGCAAGCGGTGGCGCGGGCTTTTATGGTCAGCGAAGAAACAATGGCGCAACGCCTGGTGCGCGCCAAGAAAAAGATTCGCGATGCCGCGATTCCATACGAGACACCCGATGCGTCGGTACTCGACCAGCGAATCGAAGGTGTGCTGGCCGTGGTGTACGGGGTGTTCACGGAGGGCTATGCCGCAACTGCGGGGCCTGAACTCATCGATGTCGAACTGTGCGGCGAAGCCATCCGCTTAGGACGGCTGATCGGTGCATTGCTCCCGAACCATGCAGCTGTGATGGGTTTGCTGGCGCTCATGCTGTTGCATGACGCGCGTCGTCGATCCCGAGTGTCCGATGCCGGCGATGTGGTGCTGCTCGACGATCAAGATCGATCGCGTTGGGATCAATCCGAAATCGCGGAAGGATTGGCACTGGTCGAAAAAGCTTTGCGGGTTCCGGGATATGTGAGCACCTATACGGTGCAAGCCGCAATAGCCGCATTGCATGTGAAGGGGGGAGAGAACGAACCCAAGGACTGGCCGCAAATTGTTGGGCTGTATGAAGTGCTTCTGAGGCTGCAACCCACTCCTGTGATTGAATTGAATCACGCAGTGGCGGTTTCGATGGTCGATGGCGCTGCGCGCGCCCTGAATCTGGTCGACTCGCTGGCGGCGCGCGGAAAGGTCACGCAGTATCACCTGCTGCACGCGGCGCGAGGCCGCTTTCTGCAGCAACTCGGGCGTTTTGACGAAGCGCGCGAGGCCTATCGAACTGCCCTGAAAATGGCCACGTTGGAGCCCGAGCGCCGCCTGTTGGCGGCACGGCTCGCGGATCTTCAAGTATTTCCCGAATCGGCTCCCGACCGCTAAACTGCGCGCGGGCGCCCGTAGCTCAGCTGGATAGAGCACCTGGCTTCGAACCAGGGGGCCGGGGGTTCGAATCCCTCCGGGCGCGCCAATAAATCAAGGCCTTAACTGCGATCGAGTACCTGGCGTTGTCTAATATTCAATTGTCGTCCGCAAAAATTCAGTCACGCGCAGCCACCCCGCGCGAATATGGATCGGCGAAATCGAATAATTGCAGAGCACACGGGCCTGTGACTGGTCGTGTTCAGTTCGTCCAAGATCAGGCGCGAAGGCTCCATCCGATCATCAGGAGGCCGGTGGCCGCAATCCAGCTTCCCAAAACCCGCACCGCGACCCGCGCCCAGAATGCTTTGATTGACACCACGAGGCCTGCGAGCAGCGTGACAATGACGAACACCGCCAGCAGTGTCCCCATCAGTTCGAGCGCGGCGAAAGGCGCGCGGGCGAACGCGGCCCCGGTCAGGAACCCGTGGAACGCGCCGATGACCGTCGTCAGCGCCGCAACTACCGGCATATTCAGATTTCGGTCAGCCGCCACCATTGCGCCGGCGAGTAGGAACGACGCGCCGGTCGCCCAACTCATGCTCGCGTTGATCGGGAACATCAGTCCCGTCAGGCCGCCTACCAGCCACGCCGCCGGCAGCAATGCGAGCAGCCAGCGGCCTTCGCGTGTTCCCCGCATCGCGGCGAGCAGCGTGAGTACCACCACCACCGCGAGGTCGGCAGGCGAGAGCGCCAGATGTGCGATGCCGTCGTAGAGAGGACCTAAGCCCGTTGTCACCAGATGCGCTTCGGCGCACGGGCAGCCGCAACACAGCAGCATGACGGCGGCAATTTTGCTTGCGCGGATGCGCGTCGGCTGGGGGCTTGTCCACGTCATGAGAGTGCCGAAATGAGAAAATAGATCCCGCCCATCGCGACGATTGCGCCGGCCGCACGGAGGACGAGGCGGCCCGACGCCCAGCGATGGATCAACCCGATGCTGATGCCGACGAGGTGCAGGCAACCCGTGGCCACCACGAAGCCCGCGCTGTAGAGCATTCCACTTTCGCCGGGAGGCAACTCCCTGCCATGTGCATATCCATGGAAGATGGCAAATACGGCAATGATGGCCGCTGCGACCCACAAGGTCGGGCGCTTCTCCGCGAGCACCATCACGCCGAGCACCAGTGCGGACAACGCGATGCCGATCTCATCGCCGGGCAAGGGAATGCCGAGTAAGCCTATCATTCCACCCAGAGCCATGACCAACGGGAAGGTGATCGGCAAAACCCACATCGCTGGGGGCCCAAGTTGCGCGCCCCACATTCCAACAGCGATCATGCAAAGAATATGGTCCCAGCCTGAAATCGGATGACGAAAGCCGCTGAAAAAACCACCAGCCTCCCCGGAAAGAATATGCGCCTGGGCCATGGTCGGGATGGCGATCGCCGCCAGCAGCGCGAACGAGATTTTAGATTGTGCTGAGGTTGCCTTCATCTTCAAATACTCAATCCCAGGAGAATCGCGGTTCTCTGAATGGTCCAATACGCGCCCAGCGTTCCAACCGTGTAGCCCGGCAGTGACAGCGCCCAGCTCGGCCAGCGGATTTCAAGTGCTCGAAATGATCGCGCCATCGAGAGCATCAGGAACACGAAAAACAACTGCCCGAGTTCGACCCCGACGTTGAAGAACAGGAGCGCGAGCGCGATGTCGGTCTGAGGCAGGCCGGTCGCTTTCAGCCCGCTCGCAAAGCCAAAGCCGTGCAGCAAACCGAACACGAACGCCACTACCCAGGGATACCGAATGGTAAGACTCGTTTCGCCGCGCCAGACGCGCACGATCTCGGGGCCGAGAAACAAAATGCTCAGTGCAATAGCCGCATTCAGCGGCGGCAACGGCGCGCTGGCGTAGCCGAGCGTGGCGATGGCGAGCGTGATGCTGTGCGCGACGGTGAAAGCGGTGATGGTCTTTAGCAGCATCCAGCGGTCGCGAACGATCAACATCAATCCCAGCACGAACAAGAGGTGATCAATGCCCGGTCAGAATGTGATCCGTGCCGAGGCGCAGGTAAGTGCCGACCCTCCGCCAACGGCTGGGCGAGGCTTCCACCCACGAATGACGGAGCGTGCCGGCGTGAGTCGCGTCACCTGCGTGCGGCCATCGAGATGCTGAACGCGCACGAGGGCATCCGTCATTGTCATGCTCAAGCCCGCGATGTGAATGGTGCTTGCCGTTGAGTCCTCTTGAGCAACTCACCGTCCAGCGCTCCACTGAAGGCATTGTTCACCATCGAACCGCGCGGCTCGGTGATATTGGTGCAAGCCGCGGGCAATCCCACATAGATGCCGAGGCGCAAATCCCCTTGGCCGGGCACCTTCCAAAGAATGTCGTACATTTCCGGTCCGGTTTCTGGCGCATCTCAAGATAGGCGGGGCGAACCTCGTGGGCAAACGCGCCGCACGAAAATGTTATGCAGGCAGCCAGGCGAAACGTAGCGTAAACGTCTCATATGGCTTCTCGCGAAAGACGCCGCTATTTTCTTCTCTATCGCCGTTGGCTCCCTCATCGCCGGCCACGGTGTAATGCTTGAGCAGGTCGCGGTAGAACTTGTCGTTGGCTTGCTCCCGCTGCGCATCCTCCCATTCACGGCGTCACGGCGTCGCGGACTTCGTTGAGCGCGGGAGATGGCCCGTGCGATCGCCTCACGTAGACGAGGTGCACGCCGAAGCCGGACTCGAGGGGCCCTTGCCATCGGCCGGGTCTGAGCTCCTCAATTGCATCGCGAACGCGTCGCCGAATTCCTTGCGACTCATCTGGCCGCCATCGCAGTAATGATCCTGAACATGAGCGGTCGCCCATCGCCGCGGCAACTTTCGCAGCCGACGCGTTCAGCTTGCGAGCATGTCCCTGCGCCGCGTCCCCTGCGCTTCCTGCCGCGGCTATCGGGTTGAGATACACCTGACGAAACGTGACTCTGGCTCCACGCGAAAGTTGTCGGGGTGCGCCTGCGGATACCCGCTTCAATTCTCCTCGGTCGGCTGGGCCTGAACGGCACTTCCTCGGCGAGAAATTGCATCTTCTGCGCCATGCGGCGGCGGACGATGGTGTCGTCCTTGTCGAGCCCCAGCGCCAGTGCCTCGCGATAATACACTTCCTGGCGCACCTTGTCCCGGATCAAACCCTCCCACTCCTCGCGCGTGGGCGGCCGTTGACGGGTCCTGGCGAAGCCCTCGACCAGGGAGTCGAGTTGTCCTTGTGTGATCACGATCTTGCGCAACTCGTCACCCCCGCCGGATTTAGGTACCAGGCTGAATGCGATGAAAAGCCCGGCTCCCAGAAGGAGAAAATGCAGCAGCGGTTCTCGAAGGATTCGCTTCATGATGGAATCGGAGAGACGCGGGGAAACGGAGCGCAGAACTCACTGCCCTCTGCGTTTCCCCTGGTTGCGATGCTTAAGGCTTATACCAGATGGGTGAGGTATAGGCGCGGTCGGTGACCGTCATTGGCACGTTTTCAGCCATCTTGATGCCGTAGCGCTTCTGATCGTAAGCAGTCCAGCGAGGCGATGGGATCGGATCACGCGTATGTAGTAGAACGCGCGCTGCGTAGCATCGAATGCGGGGTCTTTCCAGTACGCCGACAGCGTAGGGGCACCGATGGTGTTCGTGTAGCTCGCGTTCGCCACATCCACGGTGCTGCCGACAGGTGTCTTGCAGCGGCCATCCGGGCCAATCTTGCGCCCGCCGGAAACTGCCGCATCGAAGATGCGCTCCTGCGACTTGCCGTCCTTGCCGAGCCAACCTTTGATGATCTGGATACGGTCGAGGTTTGGGCCTAGCGGATCGCGCAACGCCTGCACCATGATAACGGGTGGCCTTCCGGCCGGTGCCTTTGTGAGATTGCCGCCCATCGGCACGCCACTCGCGTAGCCGTTCGGCGCAAAGTCGGGGCGATCGAGATCCACCGGCAGGAAGTTCCAGCCCGCAAATACACGCACCGTGAGCCGATCTCCCGTTGTGGCGTAGACCTCCTTGCGCTTGAGCGCATCCCAAATCCCCTCGCGGGTGTTCTCGCGCGCCCACACGCCGCCTAGGCCTGCGGCTTGCTCAGCCCAGACCGAAATCAATACCCCTTGTTTCGGATCATTGTGGATGAAGCCGAGCGGGGCTTTCCAGCGATCCGGCGAGGGCAAACCGTTGGGAAGCTCACCGTAGAAATTATCTTCCCGCTCGGTGACTATGCCGATATGGGCGTCGTTACCGCCGATCAGGCCGGACTGGAACGGGTTCGCTCCGAACTTGGCGTCCAGCTCCAGCCCCAGCATAAGCGCCGAGCGAACGTAACTCCCTTCAAGCAACTTCTTATCCTTCAGGTCCAGCGGTTCCAATTTGCCGAAATTAATGTCCCAGCGCTCAAAATTCGCGAACTCATCGTTCGGCGCAATAGTGGGGTGGGTCTCGCTGTCACCCTTGATCTGCGTCACCTCCTGGAGAGGCTCATGGCTGGCGCGCATTTCGGCATAGGCTCGGTCAATGGGTTTTCCGTCATAGGTCTCCGCCGTATACATCAAACCACCGCTCAAATTGCCGTTGTGAGGGATGGCGAGCACCTGGCCGCCGGTCTTCTTGGTGTACGCGTCCATGTACTTCCAGAGGTCCGCAGGATCCTGACTGTCGAAGGCCGAGAACGGAACGACCTGGTTCACCCGCTCTGCGCCGTCGCGAAAAATGACGGTGCGATGAAGATTGGCGCCGCCCGGCATGGAAGTCCACTCGAAGCCGTTGAGCGTCGTGAAAACTCCTGGCCGGTTCCATTTCTCGGCCGCTGCAGTAGCGCGCGCCCAGACAGCGGGTGTGAGCTTGCTGGTGTCGAAGACCGGCTTGCCTTTCTGCGTGGAAACGACCGCTTCAATGCCGGCCCGGGCACCCCCCTGAACGCCCTCCTTGGACATCTCGTACCACCGCTTACCCTGCGGGTTGGCCAGCAGCGCAGGATCCGCATCGCGAATCTGATCGGAGATGCCCATGTACTCGGCATGGTCGGTGATGGAGACCCAATCGAGCGGTCGGTCCTGTTTGAAGCGCACGCCATTGTCCATGACGACTTCCCCGCCGGTTGCTGCTTTGAAGAGGTCATCGGGAGTCAGCGTCGTCCCGAACAATCCGGCGTCGAAGGAGAAGGTGGTGTGGACGTGGGCGACTCCCCAGTAGACGCGGTTGGGGATGGTCTGGCCCGCGTAGGGGGAAAACTGTCCGCCACCGACGACTGCGGCCGGTGCCGGCTTGGCCGCTTGCTGCGGCGGATCCGCAGCGAACGCGACGCCGAGGCCAATGGCCGTGAGCAGTGCGAGGGTAGCGGTATCCAGCAGTGAAGTTCGTTTCATGGTTGTTTCCTTTCGGTGGAATGCGGCGGCGAGGATTGGGGCGTGGCCATGTTCATTGTTCGTCTTAGCCTGAGACGATTGGACACAAATGGACCGCCCTTGCGCGAACTCTTAAGCGTGATCAACGCAACACGAAACCGGCTATTGGACCTTACTTGTGCTTGCATATCTGGGCGCCGGTACTTCAGCAATTTTCCTTTGCTTCAGAATGACTTTGGAAACATAAACTGCACTTGGGCGCGGAGCTGCCAGTTATTGGCAAAATCGGGCCTGACCACGTTGTAGAACACCTGAAACTGCGTATTCACCGGCAGACGGCCGATCTTGAAGAGCTTGCCGACGCCGCCACCCATCGGCACGGTCCACTGCTGCGAACCCCTAGCCTCCCAATTGACGGTCATGACGGGCGCACTGGTGAGATAAAGACCGCCCTCGAAATTGAAATTGACGAAGGGCTGCATCAGTCCGTTGTTGTATTTCGGTGAATTGCTGGAGGCGTTGCCGCTGCTGCCGATCGACCAGATATTATTGACGAGCACCCCGTACACCCACGGACTGCCCTTCTCCATGTGCAAGACCACGAAGGTCGGTCCCAATCCGGCATTGTTGTTGCCGAGCAAATCATTACTGTGCGTGGGCAATTGAAAGACAGGACCAACGCCCCAAATCCACGCGCCGGGCTTCGCGGGCGAGAGAAACGCCGATATTTGCGCATCTCCGATGCCGTTCGTACTGCTTTGTCCCGGTGCAAATGCCGGCAGCGAGATAATGGGCAGAATGGTGCGCGTAATAACGTTCCATTCATCGTTGACCGAAATCGGGATTACCGGCTGGATATTGAGCACGTTTTGCGTGCCGTTCAGGGGTCCGACATTGAAGTACGCGTTCTCCTGAAACGGCACGCTGATGAGATTACCCACCGGATTTTGCGCAATCTTCGCCAAATCCTCCGGGCTCAGCTCTGCGCGAGCATGCGTAGCGGCAAGCAACGCCGCGGCGAACGCGATAGCAACGTGCAGCAGCTTGTTCGTGGATTTCATAATGATGTGCTTCCTTGGTCCTTCGACGAGTTGCTCACTGGACGAGATATCCATTTGACTCCAGTGTTGCTTTCATAAGCCGTCAGTTGCTCCGTTCCTTCGCTGAAGTCATCGCTTCCATCACGCGGTCGAGGCTGAAGCTGCCGGGCTTCATGCGCGGCGGGAACTCGCGGAAGCTCTGCAGCCACTGCGCAACGTATCCAGCTGCGGGTGCCAGCATGAACATGCGAGGTCCGACGTAATCGATGAAGGAGGTCGATTCGTCATTGGCGCGCTCAAAAGGATCCATGAGCAAATTGGTCAGCATCGGCCAGCGCAGTTCCTCGAACGGACTCTCCCAGACCTTAAAGCCTATGGAGTTCTGTCGCAGGAAAGTCATCTTCCACTGGTTGTAGCGCAGTGCCGCGACGCTGCCGCCGTCGGTCCAGTAAATGAACTCGTGGCGCGGTGATTCGGCCATTTCGCCTTTAAAGTAAGGCATCAGGTTGTAGCCATCGAGATGGACCTTGTAGGTCATATCGCCGATCGTCCGGCCTTTCAGCAGGTCTTCCTTGACCGTGGGGTCGCCTGCGGCCGCGAGCAAGGTCGGCATCATGTCCTCGTGGGCGCCAATGCCGTTGAAGATCGTGCCGGGTTTGATGACGCCGGGCCAGCGGATGAGCGTCGGAACCCGGTAGCCGCCTTCCCATTGCGTATTTTTCTCGCCGCGAAATGGCGTCGTGCCGCCATCGGGCCACAGGAAAAATTCCGCACCATTGTCGCTGGAGTACATGACGATGGTGTTGTCATCAATGCCGAGCTTTTTCAATTCATCGAGCAACTGACCGACATCGCTATCGTGCTCGAGCATGCCATCCGCCTCAACACCGAGACCACCGCTCTTGCCTTCCCACTTCGCGCTGAGGTGTGTGTAGGTGTGCATGCGGGAGGTGTTGTACCAGATGAAGAATGGCTTTTTGGTCTTCGCCGCCTTGTCCATGAAAGTGATCGCCCCGGCGGTGATTTCGTCGTCAATCGTCTCCATGCGCTTGCGCGTCAGCGCGCCGGTGTCGGTACAGACCTGTTTGCCCATCTTGCCGAAACGCGGGTCATCGGTCGGATCGTCTTTGGCCGATGCGAAGCAATGCAAGACGCCGCGCGGGCCAAACCGCGCCTTGAAGGCCGGATTTTTGGGGTAGTCCACGTTCTCCGGTTCCTCTTCCGCGTTCAAATGATAGAGGTTGCCTAGCCACTCATCGAACCCGTGGACCGTGGGCAGCATGTCGTTGCGATCGCCGAGGTGGTTCTTGCCAAATTGGCCGGTTGTGTAACCGAGCGGCTTCAGCAACTCGGCGAGTGTCGGGTCGGCTTTGGTCAAGCCCTCCTTGGCGCCAGGCAGGCCGACCTTGGTGAGGCCCGTGCGGATCGGCGACTGCCCGGTGATGAATGCCGCGCGGCCGGCGGTACAGCTTTGTTGGCCATACCAGTCGGTGAAGATTGCGCCTTCTTTGGCAACGCGGTCGATATTGGGCGTTTTGTAGCCCATCATGCCCATGTTGTAGGCGCTAACGTTAAAGATGCCGATGTCATCGCCCCAGATGACGAGGATGTTGGGTTTTCTCGTCTGTGCAAAAGCCACGTTACTGAAGCCACCGGACACAAGCGCAAGGCCGATGGCCACCAGGGCTGTGAGGGCTGCGTTATGTAGGCGTATGTATCGTTTCATGACTGCTTCCTGTCGTTTGCTTGATCCATTGGGTTCCACACAATAGTTGGCGACACGAAGTGATGATCCGCGAGGGCTTCGTGTATGGCGATGATGAGATCGGAGGCCAGGCGCGCTTTGATGACGTAAGCTGCGCCGCCCGACTGTAGTGCGGCGCGCACGTAGTCCGGGTCCTCATGCACGGTTAGGAACACCAGCTTTGCGCGGCACCCGTCATGCTTGAGCTGGCGGGCCGCTTCGATGCCATTCAAGCCCGGCATGGCGATGTCGAGCACTATCACATCGGGGTCTAACTTATTTGCTGCCTTGATCAGTTCTACGCCGTTGGCAACCGCGCCAACAATCTCGAACTCGCCGGCCAGCACGTTGTCGGTCTGTGTCAAGATTTCAGAATGATCGTCTGCCAGCAGCACGTGCGCGACTTTAGCCTCAGTGTTCATAAATACTGAAGGCATAGTGGGCCCGACAGTACATAGCGGCTACTGTCAGAACTGACAGGTTGTGGCGCTGATTTTCCGCAGCGGCGCGGCTATCCGCGCGGCGTCACCAGGTGATGCTCAATGGCATATTGCACGAGTTCAGCGCTGCTCTTGATACCGAGCTGTTCCATGATGGCGTATTTGTGAAAGGCAATGGTGCGCGGGGTGAGATGCAAAATATCAGCCGCCTGCTTCATCAACTTTCCCTCAGCGAGCAACTGCAGGACTTCGCGTTGGCGGAGGCTTAGCTTTTCTGCGCCGGGCGTTGCCGCTTCGTCGAGAAACACGCCGAGCGGCGTGCCTTTGGTGATCAGAGGGGTGATATAGGTCCGGCCCGATAACGCCCATTCGATGGCCAAAGTCAGCTCGGCGGACGCGGAGCTTTTTAGGAGATACGCGGAGGCGCCCAATCCAATGGCTTCGGCGGCCAGATCCGCGTCTTCGTTAACCGTGAGGAATACAAATTTGACGTCGGGCAGTTGGTGCCGCAGTTGTGCGCAGGCGTCCATACCGTTCAATCGCGGCATGGAAATGTCAAGAACGATGATTTCCGGATTGGTCTTCAATGCCAGTTCAATCAGCGCGCGCCCATCGCACGCCGTGCCGACGATCTCGCACTGCGGCTCCAACAAACGCCGGAAGGCATCCAGCAGCATCGTATGATCATCCGCCAAAATAACGCGGGGTCGATGATTCATGTGTGCGCTAGATGTTCTGCTTCGGCAATCGGGCTTACGAAAGCGAGGTCGGCTTGTCTCGATGGTGCTAGCGGGTCATCCTGCCCATCCGACCAGGGGATCTGTACGGCGATCCGTGTCCCTTCACCTTTGCGGGACTCTACTGTAATTTGCCCTCCCACCAGCCGCACCCGCTCGCGCATGCTGACGAGTCCCAGCGAGCCATCGTCCGTCGTGATCATTGGATCGAATCCGCAGCCCTGATCGGAAACGATGAGACAAAGCTCATTTTCCTTCGGCATCAATTGCACTTTCGCGATTGCAGAACCGCTGTGCTTGATGACGTTTTGAAGCGCCTCTTGTACGATGCGGTAGAGACACAGCGCGATCTCGTCAGGCACCAAGCGCGGAACCGCATGTGGCTCATATTCAATGGTGATACCGTGTGCCGCACCCAGTTCCCTGCAAAAGCCGCGCACGGCTGGTACCAGACCCAGTTGCTCCAGCTTCGCGGGGTGCAATTCATGTGAAAGCCGATGCACGCTGGACGATAAGCTTTTGACCTGGTCGGATAAGTCCCGCATGCGTTCACTGACTGCGCTGCTGGTGGCAGGCGGTTTCTGGGCGGACATGTCCAACTCGACGGCCAACAGCGCGAGGCTTTGGTTCACATCGTCGTGCAGCTCGCGCGCAAGGCGTTTCCTTTCGGCTTCCTGCGCGTGGATCAACCGTCCACTTAAGCTTCTCGCGGCTTCTTCGGCTTGCCTTCGCGCCGTGATATCGAGTGAGGCACCTCGTATCAGAACCGGCTTGCCCTGGCTGAACTCGACGCGCCCGCGCGAACTGATCCACCGTAGCTGGCCATTTGGCAAGGTGACCCGGTATTCACCTTCGTAGTGGCCAGTGTCCTCAGCGGCCGCAAATGCCTCAAGAATTCTATTCCGGTCTTCGGGATGCACCCGCCGCATAAAGCGGTCGAGGTCTAATCGTTCAGATCTCGTGAAGCCAAACAACTCGCGCCATTTGTCGCTCGCCCAGATTTCGTTTTGCGGAAGGACACGGATCCAGATACCCAAGTTCGCAGCTTCGGTGGCCAGAGCCATCCGCTGTTCGCTCTCCCGTAGATCACGGCTTACCTGCGCCGCACGCAGCAAATCCTTGCTCAACTCGTAGCCCATCGCCAGGACCACACCGAGGAACGGAGCGCTCAAGATGAAGGGCATCCGCAGCACGCCTGTTGCCACTAGCGCGGACTGGCCTACGACGATGACGACAAAAATCGCAACCGTTCCACCCAGAACCACTGCCCGACTTCGGGATTCAGCCGAACCCCGCCGCCACAACCGGATGGAGGCATCGAGCACATAAACCAACTGCGCAAAGGAAGATAACAGCGAAACCTGCATCCACGGACTCGGCACCCCTGCGCCGAGCACGGATACTTGCTCGCCGAGGAAGGCGATTTTTTGCAGGCTGTGGATAACGGTGAAGTGTGCGTTTACTCCCGTGGTAAAGTTCGCCAACACAACCAGCAACCGGAGGCCGATGGCCAGCGCCAGAAGCCACCGCCTTCCGGTGCCAAAGTAGAAGTGAATGAATCCCAATGAACCCACAAATCCAATCGCATAGACTAAATGCGTCCACCGGATTGCACGCCCGAATGCTTCCGGCGACTCTGCGTGCATCGTGGCCATCTCGCCGGCCGCAAGCCCAAGTACCCCAACTACGGTGAAAAAAAAGCACAGGTTCGCCCACGAGCGCCGATTTTGGCTCCAGACGAGAAAGTACACGAGCCCCATGACAAGGCTCGCCCCTACCGTTGCCGACCAGATTGCGGTGATCCAACTCATGTGACGCGGCACGACCCAGCGGTTCTCGATGGCGGCTGGCAATCGAAAACTCGAAAACAGAGAAAAATTGAGCGGTGATTATCCGATTAACGGGTTAGTGAGACCCTAACGAAAATTCCATTGCCAGACCATTAGACTGAGTACCTATGGGCCAATGGATATCACCTAAGAGCAACCAATGATTGAACTCTCAATCGCGATGGATGAATGTCAGCTTTTCGGACCGAAATTGGTGGCGTCGAAAGTCCGGTAGGCTGGCTGCGGACCGTTGAGATTCTCCCGCCCATATCGATCCTAAGATGACAGACGCGACCGGCAACTAAGTGAAGGAAGCGAATCGCGATTGGTGCGAGGCCGATGCGCCGACTCTTATAGCGGATTGTGGTCACGTCCGTTCGAATCCGTCCGGGCGCGCTTTTCAATCAACCGTGTGCCCGAAAGCACAAAGGCCTTAACTGCGGTCGAGCACTTGGCGCCTGTCTAATATTTTAAAGTGGCGTCCAATAATGACCAGAAATTCGTAACTCGCCTCTTTTAAATACAGCGACTTGCAGCGCCGATCGGCGTCCATGTAGTGCGCTGGTTCACAGCTTAACCGACGAGGAGAGCGGGTCGCGCGCTCGACTGACCGGCTGAGTTTGACACCAACCTGCCTGCCACAACAGTCGGCTATGAGGCAGCTAGCGCGAGCGCACCGGAGACTCGCGTGTTCGATCAACCACAGCGCGCGCGTCGCATGTCTCGTGGTGAATGCCCGGGTCGGCTCTGACGAGTCGACCCGGTTTTTCACGATCAGACTTGACAGCTAGTCGGCTGAGCCTATGACATTCACAAGCTTCTTGATATCCATCAAAGGCAAGGGGTTGTCCGGATGCTGCAGATCCGGACTCGTATCATTCGATGCTCCGCCAGGAGAGCGCTTCATGTTCGGAAAATCCACGATGGATTTGTCAAACTCCCCGATCGGCACCGCCATCAGCGAAACAGCCCAACCATTGTCATATCCGGAATAACGTCCGGGGGAAGTGGTAGGGTTGCGCGTGCTCACTGCACCGTTGAACGTCATGTCGTATTTCTCGAACGGGTCCATCGTGAGGTTGTAGGCCGAGCCAATGGCACCGAGATTCTGCTGTGGACCGAGCCAGGTGTCCTTGGAGGTATACAGGTATTTCCAGGCGATCTTCAGATCGGGGTTCGTAGGATCACCGCCGATGTCAGCACGAGCGCCGGCGAAAGTCTCACCATCAATATAGATCCATCCGTCGCGTGCGGAATGACGTGCTTTGCCCATAATGTATGCGCTATTGTCGATGCTGTCGAAATAGATCGGCTTGCCGTTGTTGTCCTTCCATGCACCGTGGGGCGGCGGGGTGAGGCCGACCATCGTCGCCAGCGTCGCCCAGAGATCAATGTGCGACATCATTTCGCCATAGCGTGCGCCGGCCGGAATCTTGCCGGGTGCCCACATGATGCCGGGCACACGGAAACCGCCCTCAAACGGCGAGCCTTTCTCACCGCGGAACGGCACGGTTCCGGCATCCGGCCATGCATCCTGCCACGCGCCATTGTCGGCGGTTATGATGACGATGGTGTTGGGAGCCTCCGCCCGGATGGCGTCCACAATGCGACCGATGTTGGAGTCGAGCTCCATCATGGCATCTGAATAATTGCCGAGATGCGATTTGCCAATGAACGCCTTGGCGGGAATGTTCGGGTTGTGCATCTTCATGAAATTTACATCCATGAAGAATGGCTTGCCCCCTTTGGCGTGCGCCTTAATGTATTCGACCGCTGAATCAGCCTGACGCACGTCGAATTCATGCAGGTAGTCGTAGTCGATACGCGCAACCTTGGTCGCGGGTTTGCCGGCGGTGCCTTCCCATTCGTATAGGTTGACGATCTTTTGATATGCTGCCCAGTAAGCAGGGTTATACTTCGGAAACCAGGGATGCGCGAAGCTGTCCGTGTCGTCATAGGTATAGACGCCCGGATAGTAGGCGGCGAACTCTTTCATTTCGTCGAAGCCATGTTCGATCGGGTAGAATTTGGGTTGATCGCCCAGATGCCACTTGCCCGAGAAGTAGGTCGAGTAGCCGTTTTTCTGAAAGAACTCGGCGATCGTCGGCGTGGACTTCGTCAGGCCGTTCTCGTCGCCAGGCACAACCACGACCGACAGAGCCGAGCGGATCGGGATGCGTCCAGTCATGAACGAGGCCCGGCCCGCGGTGCAACTCGCCTGGCCATACCAACTGGTGAAGACGGCGCCTTCCGCGGCGACCTGATCGATCTTCGGCGTCGGATGGCCGAGGTTCCCGCCCCCACCGTAGGCACCGAAATCGTTCCAGCCGGTGTCGTCAGTCATCAGCATTACGACGTTGGGTCTGTCGGCGGCCAGCACCGGCAGACTTGTCATTGCCAAGAAGATTGCTGTGACAATCAGGGCCGAACTGGCAAACTTGGAATTGCAATTCATCTTGGTTTCGCTCCCTGTATTTACGAACAACAACGAATTTGAGAAGAACGTACTACCGTCGGAAATCCCTTTTGCCGCAGTAAGCTAAAGATTGAAAACAACTTTTCCTACTAGACCAAAGGTCAATAGTTCTCATCTACTCGATGCGGGGCCCTGTAAAGCATGTCGGTGACTAGCTTTGGCTCAACAAATACCCAACAGGTCCATAGGTGATCATCGCGTCTGCAACAACTGGCAGATCCGTGCCCAGCTGCAGTTTATGTTTCCGAAGTAGAGAGGATTCTGGGCGGCAACGCTGGCACCCGATAGCAGTCACTGGTCTTCGCCCGGTTGGGCTCGACACGGGGAATTTGACGACATTGGGGTAACTGCCATTGCTCTCATCGTCGCAAACTTTTTCACGTTCGTTGATGCGAGGCCAAACGATGGTAGGTTCTTCTTTGGATTAGTAGTTAGAGGAACCGAGATGCGTTTCCCTAAAGTCCAATTGCTGAGGGTTTGTAGGATCACGCTTAATCGACTCGCGTTGTCGGTGCTCAGTTCTGCTTGTGCGGGCTTCTATAGCGCAGGGATCGCGAGTCATGTCGTACGACATCTTCCTCAATCTCGAAGTTGCCGGCGGCCAGGAAAGCAATGGCCCCCTATTTCCGATTCATCATGGTAGGGCGCGTCAAAACAACAACGTATGGACAGGACTGTTCGTTCAGCTGTCGCGGAGGTTCTCATGAATCGAGGTAAACGTATTTTTCGCAGCGCCGCTGCGCTCGCATGCTTGCTTTCTAGTGCAACCGCGCTTTGGCTCATACCCCTCGAACGCGTATCAGCCCAGACTCCTGGCGACTCCGTTATCTATCTGGATCAAGGCTGGTCGCAGGCGGACCGGGAACTTTACTATCAGACCCCCCAAGGCTCATCCATTGCTTCGTACGACATCTACATGAATTTGGAGGTTGCCGGAAGCCAGGAGCTCTTCCGCTCGGATGCGAACAGCGCGCGCTTTGGCCTGATTCCTCAGGCTGCAAATCCGCGAACCAACCCTGACGGTTTTCCGGTTGGTCTCACAAAGAATGTGGTGACGGAAGGGCGCTGGAAGGGCGAGACGGTAGGCCCGAACTGCTCGGTCTGCCACACCGCGGAGTTGATGTACAAAGGCAAGCGAATTCGCATCGACGGCGGTCACACCAATTTGTTCGACATCCAGGCGTATATGCAAGCCCTTGACCAGGCGTTTCAGGCCACATTGACCGATACGGCAAAGTTCGATCGCATGGCTGCGCGCATTGGAGCGACCAGCACAGACGCCAAGAGCGAACTGCGCACGCGTCTTGGGCGCGAAGCCGCGCGGACGCATTACTACAGCGGCGTCGCCGCAGCCAGCCCATCCCCTTGGGGGCCTGGCCGCGCAGATTGCCTCACGCTGATCAGCAATCGGTTGGCGTCGATTGAACCGAAAATTCCCGAGAACATGTCAGTGGCTGCAGCGCCGGTCAAGATTCCCTTTGTCTGGAATGCCGGGCAGGCAACCTGGACGCAATGGGGTGGGTGGGCACAGGATCCGCTCGCTCGCAACTATGGCGAAACCTTGGGTGTGTACCTACCGATGGACCTGCAATCCAAGACGCCGGAAGAGGGCCTCTTCGATTCGGCCGCTGCGATCCTCAATCTTCAGAAGATCGAGGACACGATGTGGCGGTTGGCGCCTCCAAAGTGGCCGGAAGAGATATTCGGCAAGATCGACCGCGTGAAAGCCGCTGAGGGTAAGGCACTGTTCGCGACCCACTGTGCGAGTTGCCACAACTCTTATCCCTATACGTGGACGGCGCCCAACAAGTACGGCAAGCGCTTCCTCGAAGTTGGACTCGTGCCCAAGACATACATGGGTACCGACATGCAGCAGACCGTCGTCGTGAACAAGTTCATGCACACCGCTCAGTTGAGCCCCTATTTGCCGCCGCCCGACAAGGGCAAAGCAGTCGTCTTGGCGTCAGATTTAAAGCCACCCCTCGTCAGGCAACTGCTCGGCAGGGCAGTGGAAAAACTCAAACTGAGCGCCGGGGATATGCTAGATCTGAATGGCTTTCGGGAACTTCCGTTGCCGCCTGGATCACAGACCGTGTGGAAGGCAGCACCGCGCGACGGAGTGTGGGCCACGCCGCCTTTCCTGCACAACGGCTCGGTGCCCAACCTCTACGAGATGCTGATCCCGGCGAGTCAACGCACCAAGAAGTTCTACGTCGGGCACGATTTCGATCCGGTCAAGGTGGGAGTCGACACCAGCGGCAACTCCGGGACCTTCCTTCTGGATACCTCGCTGGTCGGCAATTCGAATGCGGGCCATTCGTTCGAGAATGGCCCGCGCGGCAACGGCATCGTCGGCCCGCTGCTGACCGATCAGCAGCGCTGGGCGCTGGTCGAGTACTTGAAGTCGATTCCCGAAGAGGGTGGCCGGGTTACGCCGTTTGGCGGTCCGCCCAATGCGCGCAGCGGCAACCAGCCTTGGGCGAACCCCAAGTGAGTGCGTTTTACTGATCCGTGAGCGATCTGCGGCGAGATAACGCCGGCAATCAATAACCGCGAGGAAACAAAATGCGCGAGTTCAGCCTTCTCCAGGTGGTCGGCATGGCCCTGGCCATCGCGCTTGTCGGCCTCGCCGGATTGGTCGCGAGCTCCATTGGTTAGCCGCAGCCAACGATTGAAATCCAGTTAAGGATCAGAGATGTCAGACCATATTGATGGGCCCAGACAGGTCGGCGACCCTGCTGGTGATCTCAGCGACCTGTTTGCCTTCACGAGCCCGGCCAACGCGGAGCGCACGGTGCTCGCGCTGTGCGTGTTTCCCTCGGCGGGCGCCAGCGCCATGTTTTCCAATGCCGTCAATCACTCGTTCGTCGTACGTCGGGCCACTGTGGCGGGCGTTGCCAATGCGGCGCGGTTCAAAACGCACGATCCGGAAATTCGCTTCAGCTGTCGATTCGACGCGCTCGAGCGGGTGCGCGACGGCGCGAGGGCCGCCCAGCGTGGCACCTGCACACTGCCGGGCGGCCAGACGCTGAGCTTGGTCGTCAACGACGAACGGGGGGCGTCCACTCCGGACGGGGCATTCCGTGTCTTTGCAGGGCTTCGGTCCGATCCCTTCTTTCTTGCCGTAGCGGGGATAAAGCCTATTCCCAATCTGCTGCAGCACGACAACGTGCTATGCATCGTCATCGACTTCGACACGCGCCGCGTGCTCGACCCCGCCAAGGGTTCGCTCTTTGGGGCCGTTGCCGAAACCACTCCGCTGCCCGACTACAGGAGTGAAATCGGATCGCCACCGCCGCGCTTTGATTGGGTCGGCCGCCCCGAACAAACCAACATGCGCCTCAACAATGGCGCTCTGAAGGGCGCAGACGACGTGCGAGACCTGTGGAATCAGCAGACGCCGTTTGCGATTACCGAAAGCCTCAAACCGCTCTTCAGGAAGCGCCTGATCGACAGCTTGGCCGAATGGGACATGCGCGACGGCAAGGCCCAATGGACGCCGGACGCGCTGGCCGCCAGTGCCAATGTCTTCCTCGATGATTTCCTGCTGTTCGACGTGGCGAAGCCAATCACGGATTTGAGCCATCTTGAAATCGAAAGGAGCACCCTCAACGGGCACGTCTACCAGACCGGAGGGGGCCGGACCGTCAACGCAAACGTGATCGACATTCTGGTGACCTGGATGGTCAACCACGACCAAGGTGAATTCCTCCAGGGTGGCGCAATGGGCGCCACCAAGCCCGGGACCAAGGAGTTTCCTTATCTGGCATCCCCGAACACGGACTTGCAGAACGTCACGCAAAGTGTCGACCTGGCGGCCGCGCCGGAGCAGGTCTGGGCACTCATCGGGTCGTTCGGCGATCTTTCATGGCATCCATTGGCCGCCTCGGTCACGCTGACGGGAACCGGCATCGGGCAATTGCGCACGACCGAGACCATCGACGGCAAGAAGATCATCGAACGGCTCACGGCGATGGACTCGTCCCCCAGGTCGTATAGCTACGCAGGCGTCAGCGGCCTTCCAGTCTCCAACTACACGGGAAAGTTGAGCGTGACGCCCAAGGGCGCCGGCAGCACGGTCGAGTGGAGCTCAGTGTATTTGCCGGACGGCCAACCTAACACCATCATCAAATTGATTGACACCACGCTGTTCAAAGTGGGTCTCGGAAGCCTCAAGAAGCGCTTCGGCTGAACGAAGTGTGCGACGCGTCAACCCCCAGAGGTAGTGCAGCATGGCGCTTATAGCGGACCCGGCAGTGGCCGCGGATATGATGATCGAGCTCGCGCCGGCTACCAACGGCGAGATCGCCGTTATCAATCTGAAAAGCGCGCTGCAGGCATCTTGGAACCGCTTCTTGCGCGATCCCCAACGGGCCGGCGTCGCCGAACTCATCGTCGAGCAAGAGAAGCAGGCGGCACAGTATCTGGGTGACCTGGATGCGTTCGGCCGCCTCGAGACTCTGGTGAATCAATTCAGCCGTGCCGATGCCGAATCGTCTCGCGTCGCACTTGTCCAGGCGCAATTTGCATCGATGACCCATCGCTTCGCCGAAGCGCGAGACCTGGTTGCCAATGCCGAGTCACTCGGAGCGCCGTCGGAAACGATCAGCCGCCTGTCGCTCTCCATCGATCAAGCATGTGGAACGCACCTCGACTCGGTATTGGAGAAACGACGCCGGATCTCAGCCGAGTCGGAGCGCCTGGAGGATTTGGTGCCGCTCGGTTCGCTGCTTGGCGATCTGCGCGAATTCGCCGCGGCCGATCGCACTTACCGGCGCGCGCTGCAGGTCTACCCGGATGTGTCCCCATTCGCTGTCGCATGGGTCTGCTTTCAGCTTGGCGCCCTGTGGGGAGAACTCATTCCCGAGCCCGAACTAGGTCGCGCAGCGCAGTGGTATCGCAAGGCGATCGACTATGTGCCGTGCTATGTCAAAGCGCGTGTGCACCTCTCGGAGATCTATTGCAGCGAAGGCCGTTATGAGGACGCGCACGCCCTTTTGCTTGTCGTTGCCTCGAGCGGGGATCCTGAAGTGAACTGGCGACTCTCTGAAGTGTCGCGTGTTCTGCAGCAAACTGAGGAAGCCGAAGCGCAACTGCAGGCCGCGCACTGCGGGTTTGAGGCGCTACTGGCTAGATATCCCCTGGCGTTTGCCGATCATGGCGCTGAGTTTTACTCGGGCAGCGGCAATGATCCGGTCAGAGCGTTTGAGCTGGCGCAGTTAAACTTCGGCAATCGGCCCACGCTCAAAGCCTCGGAACAGGCTTACGCGACGGCGCTTGCGGCAGGCAAATTCGACGTCGCTGCGCAGCTGTACGCATTCATAGGTGAATGCGCGTCGAAATTGGACGCCGCCAGGAAAAGCGATGGAGCCCGAAACTTCATGATCCACTCCGATGCAACGGGAGAAACAGATGCTCGCACGTAGATCATTTTTACTCGGCGGTTGCGGCCTCGTCTCGCTGACCGCGTTCGCGAAAGGGAGTTCGCTGGCGGCGGTAGATAATCGCCTAGCCGGTCAGCCGCGAGCCGGTCCGTCGCAACAAGCGATGCAGCCCTCAATGCCAATCCTTCGCATCGCCGGATGGGAGACGGCCGAGCACGCTGAGCAATCGCCGAATGCCGACGTGTGGATCAGCATCAATCGATCATGGAAAGCCTCATGGCGATGAGGCCACAACCGCTCGCGAGCTCAACGTCAAGGACTGGATATGCTGGTGTA
>CAWAVF010000009.1:0-382891 GCA_963785405.1 uncultured Gammaproteobacteria bacterium | reverse complement strand
GCCGCGTCGAGATGACCCTGCTCAAACTCGAGCAGCGCCAGCAGTCGCAGCGCCATCGGTTTGGATTCAGGATCACGCGCCAGGATTTCCAGTTGTTCGGTTGCCTCCCCATAGTGCTGCGCCGTCATCAGCAGCACCGCATAGTCAAAGCGATTGGCGGTTGTCGCATCGGCTTTGAGCTGCGACTCGACGGATTTAAGCGGTTCATCCACATCGCCTGCCATGATTCGCGCGCGCGCCAGGGATTGCGCCAATTCGCGGCGCGCCTGCCGCGCGGGCTCATCGGCGCCGGCTTCAAATGCCATTGCGCCCTGCAAGCTCTTCACCGCCGCGGCAGGATCGTCCGCGCGCAACGCGGTGAGTCCTTGAATTCGCAGCGCGGCTGGCGAAGCGGGGAAAAACGCCGCCAATTGGTCCGCGACCTGGCGCGCGCCGAATACATTCTCTTCGGCGCTGAAATCGACTTCCAGATCGGCGAATTCCGCATCCGCGCCGGCCGGGGAATTCAGCAGGATGAAGCGATAGTGGGCGGCCGATTCGTCGATATCGTAAAGCGCCAGCGCGGCTCGGGCCGCGG
Source organism: uncultured Gammaproteobacteria bacterium (assembly GCA_963785405.1). GTDB lineage: Bacteria > Pseudomonadota > Gammaproteobacteria > Steroidobacterales > Steroidobacteraceae > Bog-1198. The sequence goes on along the minus strand of CAWAVF010000009.1, from coordinate 382,314 downwards.
CGCGTTGCGCGTCCAGTGATTTCGGATCCAGGTGGATCCAGCGCGCCGCGACCGCGGCGGTCAACGTGGGCTGCAGGGTCTCGGTGGTGACTTCGGCCGCGCGCTTGAATAGCGCTGGATCGGTCTCGGTTGCCGCAGCGGCCGCATATTGGAGCGCGGCGACGCGCGGCTCGCCGCGCGCAAGGGCTATCTCGCCCGTGACGGTATAAAATGCCTGCGGCGGCTTGTCATCGGACTTAAGTCCTGCGCCTGCACAGGCGCAGCAGGCGAGCAGGACAAGCCCCACTGAGGCTCTGGTAAGGATTGAAAGCGAGAACACGGCCGCACTATAGCGAAATGAATACCCTGATGCCGCGGATTCATCCTTGATCTCGCGGCGTGTAATCCACCAGAATCCTCAAAGTTAGGGCCAAAGCGCTTCCATGGCATTCAACATCCTCGGTATCAACCATAAAACCGCGCCCGTTGCGCTGCGCGAGAAGGTCGCGTTCAGCGAGGATCGGCTGGTCGCGGCTTTGCGCACTCTGCGCGAGGAAAGCGGCGTCGCCGAGGCGGTGATTCTGTCGACGTGCAACCGCACCGAGCTGTACTGGGCCGGCAGCGCCAGCGGCGCGGACCTATCTTCATGGCTGGAGCGCCACCACGGCAACAATCTCGACCTTGCCGCCAGTCTCTACCTGCATCAGGAATCACGCGCGGTCGAGCATGCCTTCAGCGTCGCCTCGGGCCTCGATTCCATGGTGCTCGGCGAGGCCCAGATCCTCGGTCAACTGAAAGACGCCTACCGGGTGGCGCAGGAAGCCGGCAGTACCGGGCCGACGCTCAACAAGCTATTCCAGGCGGCATTTTCCGCCGCCAAACGCGTGCGCTCCGAGACTCGGGTCGGCGCCAATGCGGTGTCCCTGGCCTCCGCAACGGTCAGTCTGGCGCGGCGCGTCTACTCGGATTTGAGCGTCCATAACGCCTTGCTGGTCGGCGCCGGCGACATGAACGCGCTGATCGCGCGGCATTTCGCGACCGCTGGCGTCAAGCGCATGGTTATCGCCAACCGCACCTTGGGCAGGGCGCAGAGCCTCGCAGCGCAGCTCAATGCCCACGCCGTAGGACTCGCGGATCTGGGGCATGAACTGACCGAAGCGGATATTGTCATCAGCTGTACCGCAAGCACCGTTCCCATCATCAGCAAACCGGCGGTGGAGGCGGCAATCCGGGCCCGTCGTCGCCGGCCGATCTTCATGGTCGATATGGCGGTGCCGCGCGACATCGATCCTGCGGTCGCAGATCTTGAAGATGTCTACCTCTTTTCCATCGACGACCTGCAGCAGCTGGTGGACGAGAATCGACAGCAGCGCGAGCAGGCTGCGAGCGGGGCGCGCCTCGTCATAAACGAGGAGGTGGCGAAATTTCTGGCGGAAGCGCGCGCGCACGACGCGGCTCCGGCCATCCGCGCGCTGCGCGAGCAGGCCGACGGGATTCGCCGCCAGAGCGTGGAACAGGCGCGGCGCATGCTCGCTGCCGGCAAATCCAGCGACGAGGTCATCGAGTTTCTGGCGACCACCCTGACGAACCGGCTGCTGCATGCCCCCACGCAGGCCCTGCGCCAGGCCTCGGAGCTGGCCGATTTGGCATTGGCGGAGACCGTAACCAGGCTTTTGACAGCAGAACGCGATTCGCATTGAGACCAGGGCCGCTATAATTCGCGGCCATGAAAGATTCTATCCGGCGCAAGCTGGAAAAACTTGACGAGCGTTTCGAGGAAATCAGCCGCCTGCTGTCGGATGCCGGCGTCATCGGGCGTCAAAACCAATTTCGCGAACTGTCGATGGAATACGCGCGCTTGGGACCCTTGGTCGATCGCTATCGCCGTTTCGTCGCGCTCGAGGGCGACGCGGCAATCGCGCATGAATTGGCCGAGGATGCCGATCCCGCCACCAAGAATATGGGCGAGGAGGAACTTGCGGAGCTGAATCCCCGCATCCTCGGCGAAGAGCTCGAGTTGCAGCGCCTGCTGGTTCCGAAGGATCCGCATGACGACAGCAATATCTTCTTGGAAGTCCGCGCCGGAACCGGCGGCGATGAGGCGGCACTGTTCGCCGGCGATTTGTTCCGCATGTACGCCCGCTATGCCGAGTCCAAGGGTTGGTCCGTCGAAATCCTGAGTGAAAGCCCCGGCGAGCATGGTGGCTACAAGGAAATCATCAGCCGCATCATTGGCCGCGGCGCGTTTTCACTGCTGAAATTCGAATCCGGCACGCATCGCGTGCAGCGCGTGCCCGCGACTGAAGCGCAGGGAAGAATTCATACTTCCGCTTGCACGGTGGCAATCCTGCCCGAACTGGAGGAAGTGGAGGCGGTCGACCTGAATCCCGCGGACTTGCGCATCGACACCTACCGCTCCTCCGGAGCGGGCGGCCAGCATGTCAACAAGACCGACTCGGCCATCCGCATCACGCATTTGCCGACCGGCATCGTGGTGGAATGCCAGGACGAGCGTTCGCAGCACAAGAATCGCTCGCGGGCCCTGTCGCTGCTCAAGGCCAGGTTGTTGGCCGCCGAGCGCGAAAAGCAGCAGAGCGCGCAAGCGCAGTCGCGCAAGCTGCAAGTGGGTTCCGGCGATCGTTCGGAGCGCATACGCACCTACAATTTTCCGCAAGGGCGCGTCACGGATCACCGCATCAATCTCACGTTGTACAAGCTCGACGATGTCATGAACGGCAATCTCGACGAATTGATACGCGCGCTCAACCAGGAACACCAGGCGGAAGAGCTGGCGCAGCAGGTGGAATGAATCACGTGACCACCATCGCCGAATCCGTCGCAGCCGGCGCGCGCGCGCTGACTGCGCACAGCGACTCGCCGCGCCTCGACGCGGAATTGCTGCTGGGAAAGGTTCTAGGTCTGTCGCGCGCAGCGCTGATCGCGCGCGACGCTGAAGCAGTTTCCGCGGAATGTGGCCGCGCCTATGCAGGCATGATCGCGAAGCGTGCGCACGGAGCACCGGTCGCATATCTTACGGGCAGCCGCGAGTTCTGGTCCTTGACGCTCAATGTGACGCCCGCCGTGCTCGTGCCGCGGCCCGAAACCGAAACCCTGATCGAACGTGCGTTGCAGCTCAAATCTGCCGATGAGGCATGCACGGTTCTGGATCTGGGCACGGGCAGCGGCGCCATCGCGCTTGCCATCGCCGCGGAACGCCCAAGCTGGCAGGTCACGGGCGTGGACATCTCGCCGCAAGCGCTTGAAGTCGCGGCCCAAAATGCCCGGCAGCTCGAATTGGCCCGCATTGAATGGCGCTTAGGCTCCTGGTTCGACGCCGTGCCGGCCGAGCGCTTCGACCTGATCGTCGCCAACCCACCCTACATCGCCACCGCAGACCCGGCGCTCGCGAACCTGGCCGCCGAGCCCCGCATCGCGCTGCACGCGGGCCCCACGGGACTCGAAGCCCTGGCGGTAATCATCGCGGCGGCGCCGCTGCATTTGCGTTCGCGCGGCTGGCTGGCATTGGAACATGGGGCGACGCAGGCGCTTGATGTTGCCCGCCTGCTGGAAACGCGCGGTTTTTCCCAGGCTTGCACCTACTTCGATGCTTTCGGCAAATCGCGCGTTACGCTGGCCATCATTCAAACTCAACACTAGGAAACAAAATGATCCGCTTTGAAACCACCCTCGGCGATTTCACCATTGAGTTCTACGAGAAAGAGGCGCCCGAATCGGTCGCCAACTTCAAACGCTACATCGACGATGGCTTCTTCGACGGCACGATTTTTCACAGAATCGTGCCCGGGTTCGTCATCCAGGGCGGCGGCTTCACCGAAGACATGAGCCAGAAGCGCACCAAGCCGCCGGTCAAGAACGAGGCCGATAACGGCTTGAAGAATTCGCGCGGCACACTCTCCATGGCGCGCACCAATGACATCAACAGCGCCACATCGCAATTCTTCGTGAATTTGAAGGACAACGATTTCCTCGACCACTCGCGCGGCAATTTCGGCTACGCGGTATTTGCGCACGTGACGCAAGGCATGGATGTCATCGATAAGATCGCGGCGGTGGAAACCGGCCGCAAGCGCGGATTCGACGATGTCCCGGTCGAAGCGGTGATCATGAAGAGCGTGCGGCAGGTCCCTGCTTAACGCGAGTGGCCGAAAAGCGCTCAATATTCCGCCGACTCGCCCGGTGGATTCTGTGGCTGGCCGTGACTTCGGTGGCCGCGAGTGTTTTCTGCGTCCTGGTGCTGCGCTGGATCAATCCCCCATTCACCGCGTACATGGCGGAGGCGCAGATCGACGCCTGGTCGAGGCGCGACCGAACCTACGTGGTGCGTCATCGTTGGATGGATTTGGACAGGATTTCGCCGAACCTGCCGCTGGCGGTCATTGCCTCGGAGGATCAGAAGTTTCCCGAGCACTGGGGTTTCGATGTCGAGGCCATCGAAAAGGCCTACGAACTGAATCAGCACAGCCATCGCGTGCACGGTGCCAGCACCATCAGTCAACAGGTTGCCAAAAATCTATTTCTCTGGTCCGGCCGAAGCTATGTGCGCAAGGGGCTGGAGGCATATTTCACCTTGTTGATCGAGGCTTGCTGGCCGAAGCGGCGGATTCTGGAGATTTACCTGAACGCGGCGGAATTCGGTTACGGCACTTACGGCGCCGAGGCCGCCGCGCAGCGCTTCTTCCACACTTCAGCAGCGCGGCTCACGCGCAACGATGCGGCGTTACTGGCGGCGGTATTGCCGAATCCAAAGCTGTTATCCGCGGCGCAGCCGTCGGCTTACGTGCAGCGGCGGCGCGACGAGATTCTAGTGCAGATGCAGGCGCTCGGCGGCGCGGAAATGCTTGGCGAGATTGACGCCTACCCGAACCGGCGCCGCTAGAATTCGCTCGAGGATTTCCGGAATCTCGAAGACCGCGCGATTGTGGATGCGCCGCACGTTCGCACGCAACGCCTCGATATCATTCGCCACCTGCGCGACGCCGCCGCGAATGGCCTTGAATGAATCCAGCACCACGCCGGCGCCGATCTCCTCGACCCATTCGGTGTTGTAGCGCTCCTGCGGCATGGTCCAGGCATTGCGCGTCACGATGACGGGCAGGCCCTGTTGCAGCGCCTCGCTGATGCTGCCGGGACCTGGTTTGCCGACGAAGAAGTCGCTGAGCTGCATGTAGCGGCGGATCTGCGAGGTGAACCCTACCACCAGGCGCGGCGCTGCCGATTTCATGGCGCGCAGCTTGTCGGCGAGCAGCGCATTGTGGCCGCAGGCCAGAATCAGCTGGGTGTCATCGAGGCGCTTGGCGATACCGCGCATGACCCGGGAACCATGGCCGCCGAACATCACCATGCCGGTCGGCCGATCCGGATCGAGCTGCAATTTCTGCATTTCGGCGCGTCGATCCACGGCCAGATCCCGATAGAAATCCGGGCTGATGATCATGCCTGAGGTCTCATGAACATGCGCATCGTCGTAGCCGGCAGCGCGCGCTTGCAGTACCGCACGCGGCGTACCGCAGATCAGATGCTGCGCCTGATGGGGCTCTATCCAGAAATGCGGCGGGAAATCGGCGAAGTCCGTGAGAATGGTCACGTATGGCGCGTGCGGCCGGGCCAACCCTAGGGCTTGATACATCGCGCGGTTGAAATTCGGCACCAGTGAGACCACCAGATCCGGCTGTGTCAGCTGCCAGTGGCGGCGCAATTGACTGATCAGCGATTTGTGGCTCAAACGGATCAGCGCCTGCAGGATGCGCAATTCCTGCGCCAGCCCTAAAGTCCAGCCGCGCGCCAAGCGCACGTTATAATAGTGCTCCGGTTTAACGCCGGTGGTTCTGCGAAACATATCCTGCGGATCGAGGACTTCGAACAGATTGACCAGTCTGACTTGCCAGTCTCTAGCCTGATCGCGAATCGCCGTTTCGAGGGCAGTCGCGGCCGAACGATGCCCTCCCCCCGCGTTGATGTAGACGAGATCGATTGTTTTCATCTGGCCCTCTCATAGTGCGCGAGAAGTATGACCATCCTATGAAATTCCGCTTGGCGATGAGCGCGGTGGCGCTCATCGTGAACGCCATCACATTCGCGCAAGCGCCCGCCGTTTTGCCCGCCAATGCCACGCGCTTGAATCACGGACGGTTCAAGGATGTCGTGGTTTACACGCCCAAAGGCGCGGCAACCAGCTTTGTGCTGTTCATATCCGCCGATGAAGGCTGGAACGCCGCGGCGCAGGCCATGGCACTCGCGCTGGTGCAGCAGGGCGCCATGGTTGCCGGCATCGATTTGCCGAAGTTCAAAGCAATGCTGGCGGCAGACGGCGCGGACTGCGTATCCCCGGACGGCGATCTGGAAAACTTGAGCCACTACATCCAGGCTTACTTGCACAACCCCAGCTACCTTGCGCCGCTGCTTGCGGGGATCTCATCCGGGGGAACCCTGGCGTACGCGGCGTTGGCGCAGGCGCCGAAGGATACTTTCGCGGCAGCTCTGACCTCGGGCTTTTGTCCCAGTCTCAATTGGGACAAGCCGCTCTGCAAAGGTTCGGGACTCGAATCAGTCCGCAGCCCGCTTAGCTTCGGCGTGAATCTCCTGCCGATCAAGCATTTGAACAATCCTTGGGTCAGCATCGAAAGTCCACAGGATGCGCGCTGCCCGCTCCGCCAAGTCCGCGAGTTCGTGGCCCAGGTGCAGGGTGCGGCCATCGCGGCGGTTCCACCAAACTTAAGGGAGCCGGCTTTCAGCGCCGCCTTCGCCAAGCTCGCAACGCCAAACCCGAGCCTGCAAGTTGCGCCGCCGCCCGCGCCGTTGGTCGGCCTGCCGGTGATCGAAGTCGCGGCACAATCCGGCAGTGAGTCTTCCGATGCATTCGCCATCCTCATGTCCGGCGATGGCGGCTGGGCGGGATTGGATCAGGACATCGCAGCCAGTTTAAGCGCGAAAGGCATTCCCGTGGTCGGATTGGATTCCTTGCGCTACTACTGGACCCCCCGCACCCCGGACAGCCTGGCCGCCGATACTGACCGGATCATTCGTTACTACCTGGCGCGCTTCGGCAAGAAAAACGTGCTGCTCATCGGCTATTCACAGGGCGCCGACGTGCTGCCGTTCGCGGTAAACCGCCTGCCGCCGGCAACCCGCGCGCACGTGGCTTTGGCCGCGATCCTGGGGATGTCCGAGCACGCGCTATTCGAATTTCACGTCAGCAGCTGGATCTCGGACGACAATTCCGGACCGCCGACCCTGCCCGAGGTCAATCGCATCAGCGGCGTGCCGGTGCTGTGCATCTATGGAGAAGACGAGAAGGACTCACTGTGTCCGAAACTCGACGCGCACCGCTTCAAGGTGGTGAAGGTCAAAGGCGGCCATCATTTCGACGGCGATTACGCCGGGCTCGCGCGCGAAATCATGGCGGCGGCAAAACCCTAGATGCGCTTTTCCGCTGCCATCCAGTCGTAGCAGTCCTTCACCATGTCCTTCAAGGCGACGACGCGATAACCCAGTTCGCGCTGCGCCTTGGCGGAAGTGACGTTGAGCTTCCTGCCAAAGGAGTCGGCCATTTCCCGGGTGATGGGCGGCGGCTTGCCGGTGAAATTGCTCACGAAATCGCCGCCGATGGCAATGAGGCGCAGCAGCGTCGCGGATATCTCCCTGTCCGGCGCGGGTTTCTTCAGTTGCGCGGAGACCTCGCGGACCAGATCCAGCATGGTTTTATTTTCGCCGCCGAGCAGGTACCTGCCGCCATTCGCGCCCTTGTCGGCGGCTGCGATATGGGCGGCGACGCATTCCCGCACATGCGTGAAGGTCAGTTCCGCGGGCGGTACTCCGGGCAGTTTGCCGTCGCGAACCATGATGAAAACCCGCGACCAGGTGCCGACGTCGTAAGGTCCCATGATGGCGCCCGGCTGCATCACCACCACTTCGAGGCCGCGAGCCACGGCGGCCAGGGCGATCTCCTGAGCCAGATACTTGCTGCGCTGATAGTTGACGCGCGAATCCGCGGCGCGGCTTGGCGTGTCCTCGGTGACATCACCGGATACCGGGCCATAGGCGGAAATCGAGGAGGTCACCACCAGGCGCCGCACGCCGCGGGCGAGCGCCGCCTCGACCACATTGCGCGTGCCATCGACATTGTCGCGCGTCTGCTCAGCATCGCGCTTGCGCCACATGCTGGTATTGCCGGCGACATGAAAAAGCGTGTCGGTTCCGCCGGGGATGGCGCTCGCGAGCGCAGTATCGGTGATCGTTCCGACCACGAGGCGCGGGCGAAACCGATTGAGATACGTCAAGTCCGAATTGGGACGATGCAGCGCGGTGACATCCCAGTCGCGGTCCATCAACTCCTTGACCAGGTTGAGGCCGACAAATCCGGTTCCCCCGGTGACGAAAGCCGCGCGCCGCGCGCTAGGCAGCATCAGCCGCGTCCGTAGGCGCAGGGTCGTAGCCTAAAATTGGCGCCAGCCAGCGTTCCGCCTCGCTCAATGTGAACCCCTTGCGTTGCGCATAGTCCGCCGCCTGATCGCGGTCGATCTTGCCGACGCCGAAATAATGCGCCTTCGGGTGCGAGAAATAAAATCCGCTGACGGCAGCGGTCGGAAACATCGCATACGATTCGGTCAAACGAATCTTCACCGACCGGTCGGCATCCAGCAGACGCCACAGCGTCGCCTTCTCGGTATGATCGGGGCAGGCCGGGTATCCCGGCGCGGGCCGTATGCCCTGATACTCCTCGCGAATCAATCCTGCGCCATCGAGACTCTCATTCGGGGCATAGGCCCAGAGTTCGCGGCGCACGCGTTCATGCAGGCGTTCCGCCAGCGCCTCCGCCAGCCGATCCGCCAGCGCCTTGAGCATGATGCTGCTGTAGTCATCGTGCGCAGCCTCGAATCGCGCCACATGTTCGTCGATACCGAAGCCTGTGCTCACGGCGAAGGCTCCGATGTAATCGGCGCGTCCGGTGATGAGCGGTGCCACAAAATCCGCCAGACACAATTGCGCCTGATCCGCAGGCTTGGCCTTTTGCTGGCGCAGGTGGTGCAGGCGAAGCCGCACGCTCTGACGGGTCTCGTCGGCGAACACATGGACGTCATCCTCGCCGTTGCTGTTGGCCGGGAAGAATCCGACCACCGCGCGCGCCTTGAGCCATTTTTCCGCGACCAGTTTCTTCAACATGATCGTTGCATCCGCATACAGGCCGCGGGCCGCCTCGCCCACGACTTTATCCTGCAGGATGTCGGGAAACTTGCCGGCGAACTCCCATGCGTTGAAAAAAGGCATCCAGTCGATATACGGAATCAATTCTTGCAGCGGGTAATCACCGAAGGCGCGCGTCCCCAGGAAGCTTGGAATCGGCGGTGTATAGCCGGCCCAATCGATTTTGAATTTCTTGTGCCGGGCCTGAGGCAGGGACAACTGCGGCGCCTTCGCGCTCTTGTTGCGATGCTGCTCGCGCCGCCGCTCATGCTCCGCTTTGATGTTCGACACGTAGGCATCGTAGGTATCCTTGGTCACCAGCTGCTGGCAGACCCCGACGGAGCGCGACGCGTCCTTGACGTAAATCACCGCGCCCTGGTACTGAGGATCGATCTTTACCGCGGTGTGCGCCGGCGATGTGGTGGCACCGCCGATCAGCAGCGGCTGCTTGTAGCCGAGACGCTGCATCTCCTTGGCGACGTGAACCATTTCATCCAGCGACGGCGTGATCAGCCCCGACAAGCCGATGAGGTTGGCGCCCTCGCGGGTGGCGGCTTCCAAAATTTTCTCGCAGGACGCCATGACACCCAAATCCACGACTTCGAAATTATTGCATTGCAGGACGACGCTGACGATGTTCTTGCCGATGTCGTGCACATCGCCTTTGACGGTGGCGATCACAACCTTGCCGTTGGAGCGGCTGGCGCCGTCTTTCTGCCGTTCGATGTAGGGAATCAATACCGACACGGCCTTTTTCATGACTCGCGCCGACTTGACCACCTGCGGCAGAAACATCTTGCCCGCGCCGAACAGATCGCCCACCACATTCATGCCGTCCATCAAGGGTCCCTCGATCACATCCAGGGGCCGTACCGCCTTGAGCCGTGCTTCTTCGGTATCCTCGAGAACGAATTCATCCAGCCCCTTGATCAGCGCGTGCTGCAGCCGCTGTTCGACGCCGAGCTTGCGCCACTCGAGATCGTCGCCGCGCTTGGTCGAGCCGCCGCCTTTGAACTGCTCGGCAATCTCCAGCAGCCGCTCGGTGGCGTCCGTGCGCCGCGCCAAAATCACATCTTCCACGCGCTCGCGAAGATCTGCGCCGATATCCTCGTAGATCGCCAGCTGGCCGGCATTGACGATGCCCATGGTTAGACCTGCGCGAATCGCGTGGTACAAAAACACCGAGTGCATCGCTTCGCGGACCGGCTGATTGCCGCGAAACGAAAAAGACACATTGCTGACGCCGCCGCTGACATGCACCGCCGGCATGCGCTTTTTGATCGCCGCGGTCGCCTCGATGAAATCCAGGCTGTAGCGGTTGTGCTCCTCGATGCCGGTTGCCACGGCGAAGATGTTCGGGTCGAAGATGATGTCCTCGGGCGGGAAACTGATTTGCTCCGTCAGAATGCGATATGCGCGCTCGCAGATCCCCACCTTGCGCTCGATGCTGTCGGCCTGACCGAGCTCGTCGAAGGCCATGACGACCACCGCGGCGCCGTAGCGCCGGCACAGGCGCGCCTGCGTCAAAAATTTCTCTTCGCCTTCCTTGAGGCTGATGGAATTGACGATCCCCTTGCCCTGCACGCACTTCAAGCCCGCTTCTATCACCGACCATTTCGATGAATCGATCATGACCGGGACGCGGGCGATGTCCGGTTCGCCGGCAATGAGGCTCAAGAACTTCACCATGGCCGCCTGCGAATCGAGCATGCCTTCATCCATGTTCACATCGATGATCTGCGCGCCGTTCGCCACCTGCTGCCGCGCCAGTTCGACCGCGGCGCTGTAGTCGCCCGCTTCGATGAGTTGGCGGAACTTGGCCGACCCCGTGACATTGGTGCGTTCGCCGACATTGACGAACAAGCTGCTGGCATCGATGCTAAGCGGTTCAAGGCCGCTCAAGCGGCAGGCGCGGGGGATGTCCGGCAGCATGCGCGGCGGCACACCCGCGACGGCGCGTACTATTTTCCGGATGTGCTCGGGCGTAGTGCCGCAGCAGCCCCCCACCATATTGAGAAATCCGCTGGTCGCAAATTCACGTAATGTCTCCGCCGTTTCTTCCGCCGTCTCATCGTATTCACCGAAGGCATTTGGCAGACCCGCATTCGGATACGCGCATACATAAGCGCCGGCGATGCGTGACAGCTCCTCGATGTACGGCCTGAGCTGCTTGCCGCCGAGGGCGCAATTGAGGCCGACCACCGTAGGCTGTGCGTGGCGGATTGAATTCCAAAACGCCTCGGTGGTCTGTCCGGACAGTGTGCGTCCCGAGGCATCGGTGATTGTGCCCGAGACGATCAGAGGCAGCTCGCGGCGCACCTCGTCGAAGACCTCGCGCACGGCAAACAGCGCCGCCTTTGCGTTCAGCGTATCGAACACCGTCTCGATCAGAATCATGTCGACGCCGCCCGCAATGAGCGCGCGGGTAACATCGCCGTACGCGGCCACCAGTTCATCGAAATTGATGTTGCGAAAGCCGGGGTCGTTGACGTCGGGAGACAATGAAGCCGTGCGGTTGGTGGGGCCGAGCGCCCCGGCGACGAAGCGCAGCACGCCGGTTTCCGCCGATACCTCGTCCGCAACCCGGCGCGCGAGGCGCGCGGCTTCCAGGTTCAACTCGCCGACCAGCGCCTGCATGCCGTAATCCGCCTGCGAGACCGCCGTGGAATTGAAGGTATTGGTGGAAATGACATCCGAGCCCGCGCCCAGGTAGTCGCGATGAATGTCGGCAATGATTTGCGGCTGGGTGAGCACCAGCAGATCGTTGTTGCCGCGCAGGTCGTGGCGCCAGTCGGCGAATCGCTCGCCGCGAAATTGCTGCTCGCTCAAGCGATGGCGCTGGATCATCGTACCCATGGCACCGTCGAATATCACCAGACGCTGCTTGAGCAGCGTTGTAAAGGCATCACGCCGCAAATCCGTCGGCGGCTCACTCATCTTAAGCCACCTGCGCTTCGCGGACCTGCGGCCGCAGCCCCAGGGCGTGGCAGATCGCATAGCTAAGTTCGCCGCGGTTCAAGGTGTAGAAGTGAAATTCATCGACGCCGTGCTCGCGCAAGCGCTGTACCTGCTCGATGGCCACGTTCGCGGCGATCATGCGGCGCGTCTCGGGATCATCGTCCAGCCCGTCGAAGCGGCGGCGCAACCACTCGGGCACGGTGGCGCCGCAGCGCGCCGCGAAGCGCAGCATTTGCGGGAAGCGGGTGATCGGCAGAATCCCGGGTACGATGCCTATCGCCAAACCGGAGCCTGCGCAGCGATCGCGATAACGCAGGTATAAGTCGGTTTCGAAGAAAAATTGCGTGATGGCGCGATTGGCGCCGGCATCGACCTTGCGCCGCAAATTCTCCAAATCCGCGTCGACGCCGGCAGATTCGGGATGACCTTCAGGATATGCCGCTACTGAAACCTCAAAATTCGCGACCTGCTTGAGGCCGCGAACCAAGTCGGACGCGAAACCAAACCCCCGTGGGTGAGGCTGATAGGCGCTCGCGGCAGAGTTGGCGGGCGCATCGCCGCGCAACGCAACCAGATGCCGTACTCCCTGGTTCCAGTAACCTTCGGCAATATCCAGCACCTCTTGCCGTGACGCCGCCACGCAAGTCAGATGCGGCGCCACCCGCAGGTCGGTTTCGCGCAGCACTCTTTGCACGAATTCGTGCGTCCGCGTGCGGGTGGAACCGTCGGCGCCGTAGGTGATCGAGACGAAATTCGGTTGCAAAGGAGCAAGCCGCAAAACGGCCTGCCAAAGCTGCTGCGCCATCGCCTCATCGCCGGGCGGAAAGAACTCGAAAGAAACCGCCGGATTGGCCATACCAGCTCCCGAAGGGGACTATCTCGACAAGTAGCATGCTTGGGCCTAGGATTTGATTCAATCTCATTATTTTAATAGCGGGAATGAAATAGGCTCATGTCATCGACTGCGCTGGAAGTGCGGCATCTGGAGACCCTACTGGCCTTATCCGAATGCGGCAGCCTGTCAAAAGCGGCAGCACGCCTGTTCCTGACCCAATCTGCGCTGTCGCACCAGTTGAAGGCCCTGGAAAGCCACTATGGGGCGGCGCTGGTTGAAAAGAACGTCAGGCCATTGCGGTTCACCGCGATCGGCAACCGATTGCTGGCACTGGCGCGCGTGGTTTTGCCGCAAATGGCCGAGGCCGGACGGGATGTTGCGCGCCTGGCCCAAGGCCATGCGGGTCCGCTGCGGGTGGCCGTTCAATGCCACAACTGCTTCGACTGGCTGATGCCGGCGATGGACGCTTACCGGACGCTGTGGCCGGAAGTGGAACTGGACATCATCTCCGGCTTTGTGGTGGACCCGCTGCCCTTGCTCGAGCAGGGCGAGGCCGAGCTTGCGGTGATCCACGATCGGCATGAAGCACACCCGAATATCGCTTTCAGCCCGCTGTTTCGCTATGAGAGCGTGGCCTTGATGAGCCCGCGGCATCGTTTGGCCGCCAAGCCCTGGCTCGAAGCGGAAGATTTTGCAGCCGAAACCCTGATCACCTATCCCGTGCCCGATGAGATGCTGGATGTGATGAAGCACTGTCTGACGCCGTCGAAGGTCAATCCCAAGAGGCGTACCGCCGAGCTGACGGTGGCCATTCTTCAACTGGTCGCGAGCGGTCGCGGTATCGCCGCCCTTCCCTCCTGGACCGTGGGCAACTACATCGAGCGCGGCTACGTGGTCTCCCGCCCCATCGGACCCTCGGGACTGCGCTGCGAACTGTATGCCGCAACCACGCGCGCCGGCGCTGAAGCTGCGTATATAAGAGAGTTCATCGCGTTGACCCGCACGCAAAGCCTGACGGAGCTGGCGGGCGTTTCCGCGCTGTAAGCCCAAGGATCAGCCGATGCGGGCACTCTGGCCGCCGTCCACGGCAAGCGCCACCGCGGTGATGAAAGCGGCTTCGTCGGAATGCAGAAATAGCGCTGCGTGCGCGACGTCCCAGGCGGTTCCCATTTTTCCGAGCGGCACCCGCTTGTCGCGTGCGGCGCGCAGTTCCGCCTTGGAGACATTTCGCGCCTTGGCTTGACCCTCGATCGCCATGGGCGTGTCCATCAGGCCGGGCATGATGGTATTCACGCGAATTCCGTATTTTGCATTCGTCAGTGCAAGCTGCGTGCCCAGCATGTTCACGCCGATCTTCGATAATTTGTAGGCGGTCAGCCCGGGTGCAAATGACACCGCGGCGATCGATGAGATATTGACGATGCTGCCCGAACCGTTGGTACGCATGGCGGGCAGCACCGCCTGGCAGGACAGCAAGCAGCCCTGCAAGTTGACCTGCATGATCCGATCGTACGCATCCTCGGTGATGGCCTCGGGCGGTCCATCGCCTGCGCCGATGCCGACATTGTTGTGCAGGAAATCGACGCGGCCCCAGGCCGCGATGCAGGCCTCGACGTAGGCCCTGCAATCGGCTGCGCGCGTCCAATCGCCCGCGATACACCGGGCGACGCCCCCCGCAGCCGCGATCAAAGCGGCAGTTTCCTCGGCGCGCTCAAGATCACGATCCACCAGCATCACGTTGGCGCCTTCGCGGGCAAACAGCATGGCCGCCGCGCGCCCGTTGCCGATGGTGTCGCCCGGCGTCTGGCCGGCGCCCACCACGATGCCGCACTTGCCTTTGAGCCTCATAACGCAATGGATCATGCCACAAGCCGCGAATCGCTAGTGCGAGTAGCCGTCGCTCAAGGTCCGCAGCAACGCCACGATGTCCCTGATGTCGTTGTCGTTAAGCGCCGGCGCGCCGCCGGGATCCCCGCCGAAGGGCGCCTGCATGTCCATGTTGGATCGATACTGCGCCGGCAGATCATCGAATTTCAACGTGCTGCCCGCCGGCCCGCGCGGGTACCATTTCTGCGGCTGGGTATCGCGTTCGGCGTAGAAGCGCAGCACCTCCTCGAGGTCGTGGAACACGCCGTTGTGAAAGAACACGCGCCGCCGCGCGACATTGCGCAATGACGGGGTACGGAACAGGCCGCAATACTCGATTTTGTCCATCAAGTCGGTGCGCAGTGGGCCGCACAGCCCCAAATCGAAATACTTGGGGTCTGCGTTGGCGGGAATCTTGAGGTTGCGGGGCGCGCCGATTCCGGCATAGCCGAAGTCCGTGAACTGGGGAAATGCGCCGTTGCGCATGGCGCTCGGATGACAGCGCGCGCAATTGCCCTTCGCGGGATCATTGAACGCTGCCAAGCCGCGCATTTCGGCGCGGCTTAAAGTGGCTTCATGGCGCAGCCAGGCATCGTACTTGCTGCTGTAGGGATAGAACTCGCCGGGGCTTTGTTGGTAGGTCTCGAGCGCCATCGACACGCCCTTGAACGCCAAATTCTCGTCGCTAAAGATGTTCTCGCCGAATGCCGCCCGCATCTTGGCGGCGTAGGCGGCGTGCCTTACCTTGGCGATCACGGCGCCCACGTCCGCATTGGCCATCTCGAAGGTTGAGAACAAGGGCAGGCGAGCCTGATCGTGAACGGATTGGGCGCGTCCATCCCAGGTGCGTCCCCCGGCCGGTCCCTGATCGATGCTGTCATCCCCCTCATCGTCGAAGTAATGCTCGGTAAACGGCGGCACATTCTGCCCATAGGTGAGCGCAGGCACCGCGCGTACGCCAGAGCGCCTCCCATCCGCGCCGCCGCGCTGTACCGGAAAATCATTCGGCGGTCCGAACGCGCGCCCTGGGGCGTGACAGGTCACGCAAGCCATCCTGCCGGAAGCCGACAAGGCGGGATCGAAGAACAATGCGCGGCCGATCGCCGTCAGTGCCGCGGGCGAGGGCAATCGCTCGAACGAATTCGCGTAGAATGGGGCGGTGTCGGCGCCGCTCGGCGACGCCGGCGCAAGAGCCAACGCAAACGCGAGCGTCGCCTTTCTGATCAGTGGACTGAGCTGCCGCTGTCGCGGAAGTCGGCGGCCTTGAACAACTGCGCGACATCGACTGCGTCGAACACATAAGCGCGGTTGCAGAAATCGCAGCGCACCTCGACTTCGCCGCGCTCGGCCAGCACCGAGCGGGTTTCTGTCTCGCCCAGGCCCTGCAGCATGCCGGCGACCCGCTCGCGCGAGCAGCGGCAGCGAAAATATACCGGCGACGGTTCGAACAGCCGCACGTCATCCTCGTTGAACAGCCGGTGCAGAATCTCCGCATCGGCCAGTGAGCGCAGCTCTTCGGCGGTCAGCGTTTCGGCGATCAGCTGCACGCGCCGCCAGGCATCCTCGATCAGGACCGCATCCTTGGGCGCGGCGGAACTTGCGGCCGGAAGCTTCTGCAGCAGCATTCCCGATGCACCTTGCGCGTCCGCATGCAGCCAAAGCCGCGTCGGCAATTGTTCGGAATTTTCGAAGTAGCTCTGCAATGCTTCGGCCAAGCGCGTGCCCGCGATGGGCACGATGCCTTGGTAGCGCTGCGCCCCGGCGTCGGTCTCCACCGTCACGGTCAGATTGCCGTCACCGATCAAATCGCCGATTCCCGCCAAACCGGCGGCATCCGCGTCTCGAAAGCGTGCAAGACCCCGGACTCCGAGGCCGCTCGTGCATTGCACGAGCATGAGATGCATCGGCCCGGCGCCCTGCAGCTGCAGCGACAGGACCCCGTCGAATTTCACGGTGGCCGCCAGCAGCAATGACGCAGCGACCGCCTCGCCCAGCGTGTCGCGAATCGCGTGCGGATACTCGCGATGCTCGATCAAGGCGCGCCACGCCGCATCCAGGTGCACCAAGTGTCCGCGAATGGGGAATTGCTCGAACAAGAAGCGATGCAGACTATCGCGGTCATGCATGTTTGGCGCCGTCCAACTTGGTCTTCAGCAGCTCGTTGAGTTGCGCGGGATTCGCCTTGCCCGAAGTCGCTTTCATCACCTGGCCGACGAAGAATCCGAACAGCTTGTCCTTCCCCGCCCGGTAGTCGGCCAGCTGCTTCGGATTCGCGGCGATGACCGCATCGATCACCGCCCCGATTGCTCCCGAGTCGGTGATCTGCCGCAGTCCCTGCGCCTCGATGATGGCGTCCGCCGGCTTGCCCTCGGACCACATCGCTTCGAACACCTCCTTGGCAATCTTGCCGGAGATCGTTGCATCGACGATGCGCAGCAGCAGGCCGGTCAATTGCGCAGCTGATACGCGGCTATCGTTAATGTCGACATTGTCGCGATTCAGCGCGCTCGACAATTCGCCCATCACCCAATTCGCAGCGAGCTTCGCGTGGCCGGCATTTGCGCCCGCGACTTGGCTTAAGCCGGCAACCACGGCTTCGAAATACACGCCAAGTTCGCGGCTGGCGGAGAGCACGCCGGCATCGTATGCCGACAGCGCAAACACTTTGGCAAAACGGGCCGCCTTTTCGTCAGGCAGCTCCGGCAAGGTCGCACGCACGTCCTCGACGAATGCGCTATTGATCTCGAGCGGCAGGAGATCCGGATCCGGGAAATACCGATAGTCGTTGGCTTCCTCCTTCGAGCGCATCGACCGGGTTTCATCCTTGTCGGAATCGTACAGCCGGGTCTCCTGGACCACCGTGCCGCCGCTTTCGAGGAGCTCTATCTGGCGGGCGATTTCATATTGGATCGCCTTCTCGACAAATCGAAACGAATTCAGATTCTTGATTTCGGCGCGGGTGCCGAATTTTTCGCGGCCCCTGGGGCGCACCGACACATTGGCATCGCAGCGAAACGAGCCTTCCTGCATGTTGCCGTCGCAGATCTCAAGATAGCGCACCAAGGTGTGGATCTTCTTCATGTACGCGACCGCTTCCTTGGCGGAACGCATGTCCGGTTCGGAGACGATTTCGAGCAGCGGCGTACCGGCCCGGTTCAAGTCGATGCCGGTGGCATTGGCCAGTCCTTCGTGCAGCGATTTGCCGGCATCCTCCTCGAGATGTGCGCGCGTTATGCCGATGTTTTTGACGGTACCGTCATCGAGCATCACACTCAGCGAGCCGCGCGCCACCACCGGCAGCTCGTACTGGCTGATCTGATAGCCCTTGGGCAAGTCGGGGTAGAAATAATTTTTGCGCGCAAACACGGAACGCTGCGCAACCGTGGCGCCGATCGCCAATCCGAATTTGACCGCCATCTGCACGGCCTGGGCGTTCAGCACTGGCAATACGCCGGGATACGCCAGGTCGACCAGATCGGCTTGCGTGTTTGGCGGCGCACCATAAGCCGTCGCGGACCCTGAGAAGATCTTCGACCTGGTCGCCAGTTGGGCGTGGATCTCCAGCCCGATGACGGTCTCCCAGCTGCTCATCACTCGTACCCGCGCGGCGCGCGCCGGTGCCAATCGGTGGCCTGCTGGAATTGATGTGCCGCGTTCAAGAGTTTTGCTTCGGAAAAATGCGGCCCCACCAGCTGCAGACCCATCGGCAGATCATCGACGAACCCACAGGGCAATGACACGCCGGGAAGTCCCGCGAGATTCGCGCCGATGGTATAGATGTCGTTCAGATACATGGTGACCGGGTCATGCATCTTCGCGCCGATGTCGAAAGCCGGCGTCGGCGTGGTGGGGCTGATCACCAGGTCCACCTTTTCGAACGCCGCGCGAAAATCATCGGTGATCAAGCGGCGCACTTTTTGCGCCTTTAAATAGTAGGCGTCGAAATATCCCGCAGACAGCACATACGTGCCGGTCATGATGCGGCGTTTCACTTCAGCGCCAAAGCCCTCGCCTCGCGAGCGCGTGTAAAGATCCAGGAGGTCCGCAGGCTTATCGCAGCGGTAGCCGAAGCGCACACCGTCGAATCGGGACAGATTCGAGGAACACTCGGCCGGCGCAACCACATAGTACGTGGGCACCGACAGAGGCAGGTGCGGCAGGCTGACCTCGAGCGTTTCCGCGCCCAGACTTCGGTAGATCTTCAGGGCGTCCTGAATCAGCGCGGCGTTACGGGCCTCTAACCCATCGAAGAATTCCCGAAGCAGGCCGATCTTCAGTCCCTTGAGCGGTGCGCCCAAGGCGGCTGAGTAATCCGGAACCGGCGCATCGACGCTGGTCGAATCCTTGGGATCGAATCCCGCCATCACCTGCAAAACCGCAGACGCATCCGCCGCCGAGCGGGCGAAGACCCCCGCCTGATCGAGGCTGGAGGCGAAGGCCACCAGCCCGAAACGCGACACGCGACCATAGGTCGGCTTGAGGCCGGTCACTCCCGTCAGGGCCGCCGGCTGGCGAATTGAACCGCCGGTATCGGTGCCGGTTGCGAACGGCGCCAGGCGCGCGGCGGTTGCTGCCGCCGATCCCCCGGACGATCCGCCGGGTACCTTGGCTGTATTCCAGGGGTTCCTGACGGGCCCGTAGTAGCTGGTTTCGTTGGACGAGCCCATGGCGAACTCGTCCATATTGGACTTGCCCAGCATCACCGTGCCCGCGGCTTTGAGCCTCGCCACCACCGTCGCATCGTAGGGCGCCACGAAGTTGTCGAGCATGCGCGAGCCGCAACTCGTGCGTACGCCATCGGTGCAGAAAATGTCTTTATGAATGAGGGGGATGCCGAGCAAAGGGCCGCGCTCGCCGCCCGCAAGCAGGCGATCGGCGGATTCCGCGTCCTGCATCGCCCGCTCACCAGTCAGCGTGATGAATGCGTTGAGCGCAGGGTTCAGCCGCTCGATCCGGCCGAGGAAGTGGCGGGTGAGCTCAACGCTCGAAATCTGTCTTTTGGCAAGGCGGTCGGCGAGTTCGCCGATATTTAGGTTATGCAGCATCACTCAAGAATAGCACCCGTCTAATCGATCACTCGCGGCACGACGTACAGCCCCGCCGCCACTGCCGGTGCGTTGAGTTGGAATTTCTCGTGATGGTCCCTCTCCGTGACCTCATCGGCGCGCAGACGCTGATGCTGGCCGTCGAGCGGATGCGCCATGGGCAGAACGGTGCCGACATCAGCCCGAGATAACTCGTCGACGAAATTGACGATGCTCGACAAGCTGGTCACATAGACCGGCATCTCTTGCTCTGTGATGGAGAGTCGCGCAAGGTGCGCGATTTTTTCGACGTCTTGACGCGTTAGGCTCATAGGTGGCTGCTCAAAATGCGCAGCAACTCACGCAAAATAAGCTCCAGCGATGATACACGTTGTCTTGTGATATGTCGTGTCGGTTGTTACATTAGCCGATCTTTTTTAACCCCATTTAGTCGCGAAAATTAGCCCATGTTCAAACGCCTTAGAGGTTATTTCTCAAATGACCTTTCAATCGATCTTGGAACCGCAAATACCCTGATTTACGTGCGCGAGCGCGGCATCGTTCTCAACGAGCCCTCGGTCGTCGCAGTGCAAGATGAGCCAACGCGCGGCGGCAAAATCATCGTCGCCGTCGGCGTGGAGGCCAAAAACATGTTGGGCCGCACCCCGGGCCATATCACCGCGGTTCGGCCGATGAAGGATGGGGTCATTGCGGATTTCACCTATACGGAAAAAATGCTGCAGTACTTCATCAAGAAGGTCCACGGCAACCGTTTCTTGAGTCCGAGTCCGCGCGTGCTGGTCTGCGTTCCCTTCGGTTCAACGCAGGTCGAGCGGCGCGCCATCAAGGAGTCGGCGGAGGGTGCGGGCGCGCGCAGCGTGGACATCGTTCCGGAGCCGATGGCGGCGGCGGTAGGCGCGGGCCTGCCGGTTCAGGAAGCCCGCGGTTCCATGGTGCTGGATATCGGCGGCGGCACCTCCGAAGTGGCGGTGATCTCCTTGAACGGCATCGTGTACGCGGCCAGCGTGCGTATCGGCGGCGACAAGTTCGACGAGGCCATCACCAACTACGTACGGCGCAACTACGGGATTTTGATCGGCGAGGCGACGGCGGAGCGCATCAAGCTGGAGATCGGTTCGGCCTATCCCGGCCAAACGGTGCGCGAGATTTCCGTCAAGGGCCGCAATTTGTCGGAAGGCGTGCCGCGAAGTTTCACTCTCAACTCCAACGAAATACTGGAGGCGCTGCAGGAGCCTTTGCAGGGCATAGTCGGCGCCGTCAAACAGGCGCTGGAACAAACGCCGCCGGAACTCGGCGCCGACGTGGCGGAGCGCGGCATCGTACTCACCGGCGGCGGCGCCTTGCTGCGCGACGTCGATAAATTGCTCATGGAAGAAACCGGCCTGCCCGTGGTGGTTGCGGACGACCCGCTTACCTGCGTTGCGCGCGGCGGCGGCCGGATCCTCGAACTCACCGAGGAACACGGGCCGGGCATCTTCGGACTGGAGTAATGCGCGCGACGCGGAGACAAGCCCCCTAGGGATCCATCCGCCCATGGTCGCCTTTCGCAACACCGACACCTCCCAACGCACGACGGGACTCCTGCTCCGCTGCGTCCTGTACTCGCTGCTGGCCTTGGGGTTGATCATCGTCGACAAACGCTACGACCACCTCGGCAGGATTCGCCGCGTCCTCTCCGTCGTCGCCTACCCCGTGCAGGTTGCCGTAGCCAGTCCGTTCGACGGCTGGAACTGGTTCAAGGACAGCGTGACGACCCGCGACGCGTTGCGCGCCGATAAGGCCAAGCTCGAAGCCGAGCTGCGTGTCGAACAGTTCCGATTGCAGCGCTACGAGGCGTTGGAGGCCGAGACGCAGAGGTTACGCGCGTTGCGCGATAGTACCGCGGGGGTCACGGACCGCTTCGTCATCGGCGATGTCATGGATGTGGATCTGGATGCGTTCCGCGAGCGGGTGCTGGTCGACAAGGGTGCGGGCGACGGCGTCTATGTGGGCCAGGCGGTCTTGGACTCGGGCGGTGTCTTTGGTCAAGTGGCCAGGGTCGGGCAGCTTACCAGCGAAGTCATTCTTGTCAGCGACCCTGCGCATGCCATACCCGTTCAGATCAACCGCACGGGCTTGCGGACAATTGCGGTAGGCACCGGCGATTTGAGCCGGTTGAAACTGCCCTACCTTCCGACGAGTGCCGACGTCATTGTCGGCGATTTATTGGTGACCTCCGGGCTCGGGGGCGGATTTCCGGCCGGCTATCCGGTTGGCACGATTGCGGAGGTCAAGCGCGATCCGTCGCAGTCCCTGGCCGACGTCGACGTGAGACCGGCTGCGGCCCTCGACCGCTCGCGCGAACTCATGTTCGTCTGGCTGAAGCCGCAGGCCGCCGAAGTTCTGCCGCAACCCGCCGCGCCTAAACCGTCCGCGCCCAAACCACCCGCGCCCAAACCACCCGCGCCCAAGCAGGCGGCAACCAAGCCATGATGCACGACAACCGAATCCGGCGATTTCCCATGTTGCTGTCGGCGCTGGTCGCACTGGCCCTGGCGGTTTTACCGCTACCCTCGGTGCTGGAACCGCTGCGCCCGGACTTTCTAGTGCTCGTGGTGTTTTATTGGTGCATCGAGTCGCCGCGCGCCGGCGGCCTGGGACTCGCTTTCGTGTCCGGTCTCGCCCTCGATCTGGTCCACGGCGTTGTGCTCGGGCAGCACGCGTTGGCGCTCACCTTGATGGGCGCCTGGGCCACGCACCTGCGCCTGCGCATCCGTGTGTACTCGGTTCTGTCGCAGTGCCTGACCATTTTCCTGCTGCTGACCGGCTATCAGTTCGTGCTGTTCTGGGTCGACGGTGCCACCGGCAATCCGGTGACGACATTTAGCCGCTGGTTGGCACCGTTCATCGGCGCGCTGCTGTGGCCGCCGCTGGTCAATGCTTTGAGCATGCGAGGCCGGACATGATATACGACGAATTTTCGCCGTCCCGAACCCGCCGCACCCTGACCGCGGGCGGTAAAACCTTGCGCGCGCTCGGCCTCGACGGTCCGCTGACCGGCGTATTGGCCGTCATCGTCTGCATCGGCATTTTGGTGGTGTACAGCGCGTCCGGACAAAACTGGAAGATGGTGGAGCATCATCTGGGGAACATCGCCATCGCGGTCGCGGCGCTGTTGGCGCTTGCCAAGTTCGCAACTCCGCAGTATCTGCGCTTGTTCGCCCCGGTCGCCTACATCATCGGTGTGCTGCTCCTGATCGTGGTCGATGTCACCGGTCATGTCGGCAAGGGCGCGCAGCGCTGGCTCGACATTGGGTTCATGCGCTTCCAGCCTTCCGAGATCATGAAGCTCGCGGTGCCGATGGTGTGCGCCTGGTACATGCACGAGCGTCCGCTGCCTCCCACCTTCCGGGATTTGCTGGTCATGGGAGTCTTGATCGCCATTCCGACCGCGATGATCGTCACGCAGCCTGATCTTGGCACCGCGTTGCTGATTGCCGCGTCCGGCCTGATCGTCATGCTGCTGGCCGGTTTGCAGATTCAGCTGATCTTGATCTCGATTCCGCTGCTCGGGGGCGCGGCATGGGCCGCCTGGCATTTCATCCATGACTATCAGCGACAGCGCATTTTGATGTTCTTGAATCCGGAAAACGACCGGCTCGGCGCCGGCTATCACATCATCCAATCGCAGATCGCGATCGGCTCGGGCGGCGTATTCGGCAAGGGCTATATGAACGGCAGCCAGGCGCAACTGGAATTTCTGCCGGAACGATCCACGGATTTCATTTTCGCGGTCATCGGCGAGGAATTCGGTTTGCTCGGCCAGCTGCTGATCCTGTCGCTGTACGGCGTGCTGATCGGCCGCGCGCTGTACCTGGCGATGCAGGCGCAAGGTACCTTTGCGCGCTTGACAGGCGGCGCCATCGCGCTCAGTTTCTTCGTCTACGTTTTCGTCAATTCGGGAATGGTGAGCGGCATACTGCCGGTGGTCGGCGTGCCGTTGCCCCTGATCAGCTACGGCGGCACCTCCATGGTTACCCTGTTGGCCGGCTTCGGCATACTGATGGCGTTGCATTCGCATCGCAAGTTGATCGGTTCGTAGCGTGCGTTCTCCGATCCCACTTCGGCATCTCATGTGCGTTGCGGCGCTGACTATAATCGTCCAACCCGCAACCGCCATCGACACCAGCCGCAGCGACGTCAAGGACTTCATCGCGCACATGGTGGACACCTATGGCTTCAAGAAGCGGCCGTTGCGCAAGCTGCTGAAGTCCGCGCAGAGCCAGCCGGTCATTATCGATGCGATGAGCAAACCCGCCGAGAAAGCCATGCTTTGGTACGAGTATCGCTCGATTTTTCTCACCGAAAGGCGCATCCACGAGGGTACCGAGTTCTGGATCGCTCATCGTCAAGCGCTCGATCAAGCGAGCGTGCGCAGCGGCGTAGCACCGGAGTACCTCGCGGCAATTCTCGGCGTGGAAACTTTCTACGGCCGCCTGACGGGGACCTATCGCGTGCTCGACGCCTTGGTCACCCTGTCGTTTGATTACCCGGCACGGGCAAAATTTTTCCGCGACGAACTCGAGCAGTACCTGTTGTTGACGCGCGACGCGCATCTCGATCCGCTGGCAATCAAAGGATCTTATGCCGGCGCCATGGGCGCGCCGCAATTCATGCCTTCAAATTACCGGCGCTATGCGGTCGACGCGGATGCGGATGGCCGTATCGATTTATGGAGCAATTGGGCGGATGTGTGCGCGAGTGTCGGCAACTATCTCAAGGAACACGGTTGGAATGCCGGCGAACCCGTCCTCGGGGAGGCCACCGTGGTTGAGGACAAGGCCGGCGATTTGGATGGCCGCAAGCTCATCCTGTCGGAGACCGTAGGCTCGCTCACGGCAAAAGGAGTCAGCTTTGAAAGTCCGCTTCCCGCGGACGCGCCGGCGCTGCTGATCGCTGCGGACGAAACGGACGGCGTGCACTGGCGGGTTGGCTACAATAATTTCTTCGTCATAACCCGATACAACCACAGCGCCCTGTACGCGATGGCGGTGTACGAACTCGCAGCCGCGATCAAGCAACAAATCATGTTGAACGATGCGGCGGCCAGCGATGCCGCGAAGGTGGCCACAGCGCCCGCGCCCGGCGCGCAACCGCCGACAGATCCACGGTGAAAGTGCGGTACTCGCCGGCTGCCGCATGCTGCGCGATTGCCGCTGTCGGACTCACGGCGTGTTTCGGCACGCGGCCGCAACGCGCACCGCCAACCCCGGCGACGGCGATTCCAGCGCCGCCCGCGCCTGAAGTCGCGCAGCCGCCATCGCCCGACGCCGTGCCGGATGCCCAACCGAAGCCTGAGCCGCGGTCGCGCAATGGCAATCCGCCGTTTTATGATGTGCTCGGCAAACGCTACTACGTCCTGTCATCGAGTGTGGGATACGTTGACCGCGGCGTCGCCTCGTGGTACGGGCCGGGATTCCACAAGGTGCGCACTTCCATTGGCGAACCCTACGATATGTACGCCATGACCGCGGCGCATACGACGCTGCCGTTGCCGACCTACGTTCGTGTGACCAATCTGCAGAATGGCCGCAGCGTCGTGGTTCGCGTCAATGATCGCGGGCCGTTTGTCGACAATCGAATCATCGACCTCTCATACACCGCGGCAGGCAAACTCGATATGCTGCGCAACGGCACCGCGATCGTCGAAGTGCGCAGCATCGACCCGGCAACCGCGATCGCGCCGGCGGAAGTTGCACCCGTGGCCGCCGCCGATGTCCCGCCTGCGGCGCCCGTGCGCGTAGCTGTAGTGCGCGCGTTTTTCGTGCAAGCCGGCGCATTCAGCGATCCGAAGAACGCGGACCGGCTCGCGGAGAAGTTGCGCGGCGGCGGTTATGGCACGGTATTCGTGCGCGAAAATGAAATTGCGGGTCGCAGGATGTTTCGTGTGCGCATCGGGCCGATTTCCAGTGTCGAGGAATTCGACCGCATCGTCGCCGCGCTGGTGCGCGGCGGAATCAATGATGCGCACCTTGCACTGGATTGAGCCCGCTATTGCCTCGCGGCGATCCAAAGTACACTACAGCGCTTTTCTACAGGTATTCCACAATTATGTTTCGTACTCTTCTAGCGTGTCTCTTCATCTCAGCGGCAGCGCCCGCACCCGCAGCCTCGACCCCAGCCCCGGCACCGGCACCGGCCGCAACGGTGCATATACCGACCGCGCCCCAGGTGGATGCGCGCTCCTACATCCTGGTCGACTATCGCACCGACAAAACCCTGGCTGGGAAGGATCCCGAAGCGCGCATGGAGCCGGCCAGCCTCACGAAGCTGATGACGGCATATATCGTTTTCCAGGAATTGGCGGCCGGCAAACTCAAGTTGGATCAGCCGGTGACCGTGAGCGAACATGCATGGCGCTCCGAGGGGTCGCGCACTTTCATCGAATTGGGCAAACCCGTGTCGGTCCAAGATCTCATATTGGGCATGATCGTGCAGTCGGGCAATGACGCCACCATCGCGTTGGCCGAGCGCGTTGCCGGCACCGAAGAAACCTTCGCGCAGCTGATGAATGCGGAAGCCAGTCGCTTGGGGATGACGGCTACGCATTTCGAGAACAGCTCGGGACTGCCCTCGCCCCAGCACTACACCACCGCGCGCGACATGTCGTTGCTGGCAATCGCCATGATTCGCGATTTTCCGCAGTACTACAAATACTATTCGATTCGCGAGTTCGAACATAACGGCATCAAACAGCAAAACCGCAACGGCTTGCTGGAAAAGGATCCGACTGTGGATGGTCTTAAAACCGGCCATACCGATTCAGCCGGCTTTTGTCTGGTGACCTCCGCGCTGCGCGACGGCATGCGGCTGGTGTCGGTGGTGTTGGGATCGACCAGCATGAAGGCGCGGGAAAACGCCAGCGGCGCGCTGTTGAATTACGGCTTTACGTTTTACGACACCCGGCTGCTGGTGAAGGGGGGCACGGTGCTCGCCAGCGCGCGCGTGTGGAAGGCGGATCATTCCCCGGCCGAATTGGGGCTGACGGACGATCTGTACATGACGCTGCCGCGAGGAGCAGCGGACGTCAAAACTGCGCTGGACGTTCAGCCGCGGCTCGTGGCGCCGCTGCTCAAGGATGTGAGCGTCGGTACTTTGCGGGTGTTGGCCGGCGGCCAAACACTGGCGACGCTGCCGTTGCACCCTCTCAAGGCGGTGGCCCCCGGCGGCTGGTGGCGGCGCCTCATCGACACCATTCACCTGTGGTTCGTATGAGCGGCCCGCTGGCAACCTGTTACTTGAACGGCGCGTACCTGCCGCTCGCGGATGCCCGGGTGTCGCCTCTGGATCGCGCTTTTCTATTTGGCGATGCCGTATACGAAGTGGTGCCGGTGTACGCAGCGCGCCCCTTTCGCCTGCGCCAGCACCTGGAAAGGCTCGATCGCAGCCTCGGCGGAATCCGCATGCCGGCGCCGCTGCCGCGCGAGCGCTGGGGGGAGATCTGCCAGGAATTGATTTCCCGCAACGGCGCGCGCGAAGCCAGCCTGTATATCCAAGTGACTCGCGGCGCGGAATTCGGCCGCAATCACGCCTGGCCCGAGGATCTGCAGCCGACCGTGTTCGCGTACTGCACCGAGCTTGCACCGCTGTCGCCATCGCTGCTCGCTCAAGGAGTCGCGGCGGTGACCGCGGCGGATACCCGTTGGGCGCGGCGCGACATCAAATCGACGGCCTTGTTGGCTAACATCCTGTTGAAGAAGCTCGGCGCCGATGCCGGTGCATACGAAACCATCATGCTCGAAGACGGCGAACTGACCGAGGGCTCCTCGACCACCGTTCACGTGGTGCGAGGCGGCGCCATCGCCACGCCGCCGAACGGGCATCACATCCTTCCGGGCACTACGCGCGATGTGGTGACCGAACTCGCCGATCGCTTAGGGATAAGCCACGCAAGCAGCACCGTCTCGGAGGCGCGGCTGCGCGATGCGGATGAGATATGGCTGGCGTTCTCCACGCGCGGCTTGCTGCCGGTGACCACTCTCGACGGCGCGCGCGTCGGCACCGGTCGCCCCGGCCCGCTGTTCAATCGGATTTTTGCCGCGTTCAACGACTACATTCGCGAGCTTGCCGGGACCCCGGCGCTATGAGCGGCGGTGCCACCCCGCTGGAATTTCCCAGCGAGTTTCCCATCAAGGTCATGGGCCGGCACGACAGCGAACTACGCTCGCTGACCCAGGCGATCATCGAGCGCCATAGCGGGCCAATCGCCGATTCCCAGGTGCGCACGCGTACCAGCGCGGACGGTAACTTCCTGGCGTTGACTTACCTGGTGCTCGCCAGCAACCGCGAACAGCTCGACGCAATCTATCGCGAGCTGACGGCCTGCAAATCGGTGTTGATGACCTTGTAATCACGCGCCAACCCCAGATGTTGCAATAAGTGTGGAGTTAAATCCCGCGCCACCGTGTTGACATCGGCGCCTACACCTAAATCGCCGAGGCGGGTGACGGCAAGTCCGCGGTGCCCGCACACATTGATGCGTCCGAAGGGCTCCGGGTCCAGTGAGACGTTGAGCGCCATGCCGTGATAGCTCGAGCCGCGGCGGATTCTGAGGCCGATGCTGGCGAGCTTGGCCCCGGCGACATAAACACCGGGCGCTTCACGGGAGCCGCTGGCAACGATTCCGAAGCCGGCCACGTAGTCGATGACCGCGGACTCGAGCGCCATCACCAACGCGCGCACCCCCAGGCGCAGACGCTGCAAATCAATGAGCGGATAAATCACCAGCTGCCCGGGTCCATGATAAGTCACCTGACCGCCGCGATCGATTTGCACCACCGGAATATCTGCAGGCGCAAGCAAGTGCTCGCGGCTGGCGTTCAACCCCAAGGTGAATACCGGCGGATGTTCGACGAACCAGATCTCATCGGGCGTCGAGGGATCGCGGATCTCGGTAAACCGCTGCATGGCACGCCAGGTCGGCTCGTAGGGCGCCAACCCAAGATGGCGAATTGCCGGACTAGCCACCACGGCCCGCGAGCTTGGCGTTGTCGAGACCGGCGTTGTTGCGCGCCAGCGCCTGTTCCGCGCGGTAGCTCGAGCGCACCAAGGGACCGGACACACATTCCAGAAATCCGATCTCAAGCGCCCAATCGCGATATTGATCGAACTCCCGCGGGGCGACGAACCTTTCCACATCCAAGTGATTGGGCGTGGGACGCAGGTATTGGCCCAGGGTCAATATATCGACCCGCGCCGCGCGCAGATCGAGCATGGTTTGGCGAATTTCCGCGTCGCTTTCTCCCAAGCCCAGCATCAAACTGGTCTTGGTGAGTATTGCAGGCCGATAAACCTTCGCCGCCCGCAAAACCTCGATGGTCTGCGCGTATCCAGCGCGTGGGTCCCGTACCGGGTGAGTCAGGCGCTCGACGGTTTCGACATTCTGCGCAAACACGTCCAATCCGGAATCGAGAACCGTGCGCACATCGCGCATCACGCCCTGGAAATCCGGCGTCAGTGCCTCCACCGCGGTCGCCGGCGTGCGGCGTTTGATCGCGCGAACCGCCGCCGCGTAGTGTGCAGCCCCGCCGTCGCTCAAGTCGTCCCGATTCACTGAAGTGAGCACCACGTATTTGAGGCCCATCAACTCGACTGATCGCGCGACGTTTTCAGGTTCCTCCGCATCCAGCCAGCCGCGCGGGTTGCCGGTGTCTACGGCGCAAAAGCGGCACGCGCGCGTGCACACCGCGCCCATCAGCATGATGGTGGCAGTCCCCGCGTTCCAGCATTCGCCGATGTTCGGGCACTTCGCCTCTTCGCATACCGTGCTCAATCGATGCTCGCGGACAATATTCTTCACGGCGCTGAAGTTGGCTCCCAGGCCCAACGGCACCCGTAGCCACGGCGGCTTGCGCAGCGTCGCGCTGCGGCCGTGCGACTGCTTCACCCCGTCCTTGATCGCGGTAAAGCCCTGGGGGGTCGTATATTTCTCGCCGCTGCGCACAGGCGCCGCCGGCGGCACGATGGGGATGCCTTTGAACTCGGACATGCCGCCAATTGTACCCGATTGGGTCAAGCAAGCCGTCGGCGTGCCCGGGGCGGGCCCGAAGGGCCCTGAAGCTTTAAGGGAACTGCGCCAGAATCCACTCCACCAGCTTGCGGAGATCGCGCGCCGAAACATCATTGGACGGCATGACATTCGAGCCCCATGTGCCGCTGCTGCCGTTCAGAATGCTGGCCGACAACTCATCCCGGGCGTTGTTGTCGCTGGCGTACTTCTTGGCGATAGCGCGGTAGGTAGGGCCCTGCATGGAGGAGTCGTACAGCGAATGACATGTCTGGCAATTGTATTTGACCGCGAGCCTTTCGCCCGTCCAATCTCCGACGGGCTCATCCGCCGCGGCAATCGTCACCGCACCCAACGCCAGCAGGAATACAGGTACCAGCATTTTCATCGGCAGCTCCCAACGACGTTAGTAGTCAAGGCGCCAGATTTGCACCGCAATTCAGCCTGCGGCAATTGGCACAAAGTCCAGTGCCGCGGCCTAGGGCTTGCGGTTCAGCTCCTCCAGCCGCTGCGGCGTGCCAACGTCCTCCCATAAACCCGTATATAGCTGCGCCGAACAGCGCTTTGCCGCCATCGAACGCAGTAACAAAGGCTTTAAGGGAAACACGCCGTCGGCGCATCCTGCAAAAAACGCCGCGCGATACACCGCGATGCCGGTGAAGGTGTAGCGAACGGCTGCCGTCGGCAGCGCCGCACCCCGCTCCAACCCGAAATCGCCTTGGCTGTGATGGGCGGGGTTTGGCGCCAGCACCAAATGGGCATCGCAATCGGCGGCCAGCGCCAACGTCGCGAACGGGAAGTCCGTATAGATGTCACCGTTGACCACCGCAAAGGGTCCCGGTGACAGGTGCGGCAGCGCGCGCACGATGCCGCCGCCGGTCTCCAGCGCGTGCGGCGTTTCCTCGCTGTAGCTGATTGCGGCGCCGAAGCGCGCGCCGTCGCCCAAGTATTCACGGATTCGCGGCCCCAGCCAGGCCAGATTGATGACGATGCGCTGCATGCCGGCACGCACCAGGCCGATCACGTGGCGTTCGATCAGGGTTTCGCCGCGTACCCTGAGCAGCGGCTTCGGCGTGCTGTCGGTCAGCGGCCGCATGCGTTCGCCGCGGCCCGCGGCGAGTATCATTGCCGCTCGTGGCTGTTCAGCTGCGTGGCTCATGTGTATTCGCTGCTCACGCAAGCGCGCGCTTCTGTGCCAACGGAAATTGCGGCTCGATGCGTGCGGCGATGAATTCGGCGAATTCTTGGGTTTCCTCGTATGCGGCGGCCGCATCTTTCGCGTATTGCAGCACGCGCGGCAGATCCAGAAGGTACTGCGGCTTGCCGTCGCGATAGTACAAGCGCGAAAAAATCCCCAGCACCTTGATGTGCCGCTGCAGACCCATCAGATCGAACCAGCGCATGAACTCTGCGGCGTTTCCCGGCAGCGAAACTCCCGCCGCCAGCAGCTGCTCTCGATAATTCAACGCCCATGCACGCACTCTTGGCGCCGGCCACGCGATGTAGCAGTCCTTGAGCAGCGAAGCCAGATCGTAGGTGATGGGTCCCCATACGGCATCTTGAAAATCCAAAATGCCGGGATTGTTTTCGGCGCACAGCAGAAGATTGCGCGAGTGATAGTCCCGATGCACGAAGCAGCCGGGCTGCGCCGCGGCCGAATGCACCAGAGATTCGAACAGCCGGTCGAGCATGGCGCGCTCGTGCGGCACAACGTCCACCCCCAGGTGCCGGCGCAGGAACCACTCCGGCATCAGCTGCATCTCGTTAACGAGCAAGATACGGTCATAGCGGGGCAAAGTGCGCGACAGTCCGGCATCGGCGGTCTGCATCTTCTGCAGACTCGCGAGCGCGTCGGCGTACAGCCGGTCGGCGGCGTTCGAAGCGCCCAACTCATCGAGATACTGGCGCGACCCCAGATCCGACAACAGCAAAAAGCCGCGTTCAAGGTCGCGCGCCAGTATCAGCGGAACATTGACATCGATGCCGGCCAATAGTTTCGCGACTTTGACGAACGGCGCCACGTCTTCCTTGGCGGGCGGCGCATCCATCACGATGTAGGTATCGGCATCGCGCGTCACGCGAAAATAGCGGCGAAAGCTCGCATCTACCGACGCAGGCGCAATCACGCCGCCGGCGAATCCCAGGTCATCGACCACCCACTGCGTCAAAGCCGCCAGACGGGAATCGCTTGCATCCGATACACCCATGCTTGACCATTCGCACACCGCAAACGCGGCGTTTTAAGTATACCGACTAAGGCGATGCATTTTGTCCATGGCTTCTCTGGTTCGGGCCGCATTCATCTTCTCCTGCCTCGCGGCCGCCACGGTGCGTGCCGGAGACGTATGCCCCGCCCCGCCGAAATATACGTCGAGCCGTCCGGCCGACATTGCCATTGACGATCATCGGATTTACATCGACAGCGACGATGCCCTGCTCGGCGCCGACGGCAATGCGGTCGTCAACGGCCGCGTCAGGGTCCGCCAGGACGAACGCAGCATCGCCGGGGACTCGGTCACCTACGACTACAATCAGGATCTGCTGAACATCAAAGGGTCGGTGGATTTCATGGATCCGAGATTGCGGGTGCAGAGCGTGACCGGCCGCTACGACCCCACCGCCGGCGTGGATTTCAGCCAGGCCAATTTCCAGCTCATTGACCGCAATGGGCGCGGCGTCGCCAAGGAACTCGCGGTCAGTCCGGACGGCAAGGTGACCCTCAATCAGGTGCTCTACACCAGCTGCCCGGTGGGAAAAGACGATTGGATGCTGCAGGCGGCCGACATCAATCTGGACACCAAGCTGCAGGTGGGCGTCGCGCACCATGTAACCATGCGCTTCATGGACGTGCCGATTTTCTACACCCCCTACATCTCGTTTCCGCTGGGCGACGAACGCAAGAGCGGCGTTTTGTTTCCGAATCTGGGGCATTCCGGCAACAACGGCTTCGAGCTGGCGGTGCCCTATTATTTCAATCTGGCGCCGAACTACGACCTGACGCTCACGCCCGGGATACTGACCGCTCGCGGCGTGCAACTGACCGAGGATTTCCGCTATCTGACGGCGACTTCCCACGGGCAGATCGACGCCACATTCCTCCCCGACGACAAGAAAGACAACAATGACAGCCGTAGCTACGTGCGCTACACCGACGTCACGGACCTGATGCCAGGCCTCCGGGTCGACGCCGACATCGCCAATGTCAGCGACAGCAACTACTTTCAGGATTTTGCGGTGGGAACCGATCAGACCAGCGTGACCTACCTGGAGCGCCGCGCCGATGTCTTATATTACGATGATGCCTGGCGCATCCGCGCGCAGCTGCAAAACTTTCAAACCATCGACACGCTGGTTTCTGATGCCGATCGCCCGTATTCGCGCGTGCCGCGCGTGCAAGCAAGCGCGCTGTATCCCATTGCCGCAAGTAATTTTGAATTCGTGTTCGACAGCGAGGCCGTCAACTTCATGCGCGAGGTCGGCCCAACCGGTCTGCGCTTGAACCTGTCGCCTGAAATACGCTGGTCGAACCGCGGCCCGGGCTACTTCTTCGAACCCGCCGTCGGCTACGACTTCACGCAGTACGATTTGAAGGATGTGGCGTTCGGTTCCCCGAGCACGCCGACGCGGGCGCTGCCGTATGCGCGCTTGGACACGGGACTGGTGTTCGAACGCGATGCCGGCGCGCAGGGGCAGCGCACGCAAACTCTCGAGCCGCGCATCGTTTACAGCTACGTGCCGTACCGGAATCAGAATGATCTGCCGATCTTCGACAGCGCATTGCCCGACTTCAATCTCACCGAGTTGTTTCGCACCAACCGCTACGTCGGGTCGGATCGCATCGGCGACGCGAATCAATTGGCGTTGGCCCTGACCACCCGGCTCTTTGACCACAACTCCGGCGCGCAGTACCTGTCGGCGACCATCGGACAAATCCGTTACTTCACCATCCCGCAAGTGGGCCTGACCGACACCGACTACATCGGCCCGCCCGCGGCCGCGCAGGCATTCCAAATCATGCCGACGGTGAATCCTCTGGCCGTGCCCGGTGCGCTCATGTGGCGCGGACAGTCATTTACGCCGTATCCCGGACAATATCTTCTGCCCGATCAATATCTGTACGGCTTTCCGCGCCAGCCTGTCGCCTCGGAACCGGGGCAAACGAACTCGACCTACCCCGCCTCGGACATCATCGCCGACGTGTCCCTGACCGGATACAAGCATATGAGCGTCAATTTGGACTACCAGTGGAACCCCTACACCTCGCAGACCGAGAAATCGGAGATTTCGGTGCAATATCACCCGGATTTTAACCGGGTGGTGAACATCGGCTATCGCTTTCAGCAGGGCATATTGAAGCAATATGACGGGTCATTCGCGTGGCCGATCGCCGATCATTGGAATACCGTGGGCCGCTGGGTGTACTCGCTGCAGGACCACCAGACCATCGAGCAAGTCGCTGGATTTGAATACAAAAGCTGCTGCTATCGCATCGAACTTGTGCAGCGCCGCTATATCAGCAACCACAACGGGGGACTGGATACCTCGTTTGCATTACAATTGGAACTGACGGGCTTAAGTTCGGTCGGAAAGCGTGAGGATTCCTTCCTCGAACGATCGATCCGGGGATACTCGACCCGCGACCCGAACATCCAGTAAACGACTCGGAGACAGGATTTTGATGCGTAAAATTGGCCAAATCTGCGCCATCCTTGCCGCGCAGATACTATTGCTGCCGGCTGCCTTCGCCCAGACCCGGGATATCGGGGTCCACGGCGAGATGCTGGACCGCATCGCGGCCATCGTCAACGACGGCCTGGTGCTGAAAAGCGAGCTGGACTCGCAAATGGACTCGGTCATGAAACGGCTGGTGGATCAAAAAATCGAGCTGCCCTCGCAAAGCGTGCTGAAGCAGCAGGTGCTCGATCGTTTGATCGTGCAGGAAATTCAGATGCAGCGCGCGAAGCACGTCGGACTGACGATCTCGGACGAGCAATTGAACAGCGCACTGCAGGAGATCGCGGCGCGCAACAAGATTCCGTTCGACCAATTGCCGACGGCACTTGCGGCCCAGGGCATCGACTACAAGCAATATCGCGAATCCATGCGCAAGGAGTTGACCCTGAACACGTTGCGGCAACGCGATGTGATATCGCACATCAACGTCACGCCGCGTGAACTCGACCAGTATCTCGCGCGCCAGCAAAGCGCCTCCGCCAACGACGAATTCAACGTCTCGCACATCCTGTTGTCGCTGCCGGCTGCGGCCACGCCGCAACAGCTGGAAGAGATCTCGCACAAGGCGCAGGACCTGGCGGCGCGGGCGGCGAAGGGCGAGGATTTCGGCCAACTGGCGATCGCGAATTCCAATAGTTCAACGGCTTTGGACGGCGGCCAATTGGGCTGGCGCAAAGGTGGGCAGCTGCCGCAATTCGTATTGGACCTGGTCGTCAAAATGAAGCCCGGCGACGTCAGCGAACCGGTGCGCACACCGAGCGGCTTCCACATCGTCAAACTCAACGAGCGGCGCAGCGGTGAAGTGGCCGTCATCATCAATCAAATCCACGTCCGGCACATCCTCATGAAACCGAACGAGCTGGATGACGACGAAACCGTACGGCAAAAGCTTGCGAAGCTGCGCGATCGCATCGAGAAAGGCGAAGATTTCGCCGGCATCGCCTCCACCTCGTCCGAGGATCCCGGCTCTGCGCCGGACGGCGGCGACCTGGGCTGGAGCGGACCCGGCACTTTCGTGCCTGAGTTCGACAAGGCTATCGCGGACCTGAAAGTCAACGAGATCAGCGAGCCGTTCAAGACCCGCTACGGTTGGCACATCGTCCAGATGTTGGGCACTCGAACTTACGACAGCACCGAAGATGTGCGGCGCCAGAAAGCGTTTGTCGCCATCCGCGAGAGCAAGGCGGATGAGGAAACCGAGTTGTGGGTGCGCGCGTTACGCGACGAGGCCTTCGTCGAAATCAAGATGTAGGCGCGCACAGCGGTGTACATACCGCGCATCGTCGTCACGTCGGGGGAGCCCGCCGGTATCGGGCCGGATGCCTGCGTGAGCTTGGCGCAAACGAACTGGGACGCCGACCTGGTGGTGGCAGCCGACATCGACTTGCTGTCAGCAACGGCGGCCAGTCTTAAGTTGGCACTGGCCCTCGAGCCTTACGAATCTTCGCAGCCCGCGAAATCGCATCGCGCCGGAACCCTCAAGGTCATGCATATTCCGACGCGCCGGCAGGTGATTGCCGGCCAGCCGGACGCGCGCAACGCCGCCTACGTGATCGAGATGCTCGACCGCGCCTGCGACGGCTGTATGAACGGCGAATTTGCCGCCATGGTGACCGCGCCCGTGCAAAAGAGCACGCTCATCGAAGCCGGCTACGCCTTTAGCGGCCACACCGAATATCTCGCGGCCAGGACTCGCGCCGCGTTGCCGGTGATGCTGCTGCTCAACGATCAACTCAAGGTCGCGCTGGTTACCACGCATCTGGCGCTTGCCGATGTGCCAAGAGCCATCACCCGGGAGCGGCTGCGCGCCACCCTGTGCATCGTCAACATGGACTTGGAAAAATATTTTTCGTTGACGACCCCGCGGATCGCAGTGCTGGGGCTCAACCCGCATGCCGGCGAAGCCGGACATCTGGGGCGCGAAGAATTGGACATAATCCAGCCGGTGGTCCGGGAACTCAAGGATCAAGGCTTACGTATACAAGGCCCCGTGCCGGCCGATACCGCCTTTACACCGAACTTCCTCAAAACCGCCGATGTGATCGTGGCCATGTACCACGACCAAGGCTTGCCGGTGATCAAACACATCGGCTTCGGCAACGCGGTGAACATGACCTTGGGGCTGCCGATATTGCGCTTGAGCGTCGATCATGGAACCGCTTTGCAGCTGGCGCGTACCGGAACAGCCGACACCGGCAGCCTGCGAGCCGCACTCGCCCTTGCCATCGATTTGGCGAGTACGCGCATCGATAATGCAGGTTCGTAAGCGCTTTGGTCAGCACTTCTTGCATGACCCCGGAGTCATCCGGCGAATCATCGACGCCGTGGCGCCCGCGGCCGGCGAACGCATCGTGGAGATCGGTCCCGGACGCGGCGCGTTGACCTGGGAACTGCTGCGCCGTGCGCACAGCTTGGACGTCATCGAAATCGATCGCGACCTGGCGCAATCATTGAGGCTCGATGCGCGCGGCGCCGGCGGATTGCGTGTGCATGTCGAAAACGCGCTCGAGACCGACTTTGAGGGTTTGCGCGCCGCGGGCGCACCGCTGCGTATCGTCGGCAATCTGCCCTACAACATCTCGACGCCGTTGCTGTTTCATCTGCTGTCGCAGCGCGCGGCGCTCCACGACATGCACTTCATGCTGCAGAAGGAAGTGGTGGAGCGCATGACTGCCCAGCCTGCGAACAAGACCTACGGCCGGCTGACGGTCATGCTTGCAGCGGTCGCCGAGGTCGAACATCTGTTCGATGTGGGTCCCGGCGCGTTTCAACCGCGGCCGGCGGTCTGGTCCGCAATCGTGCGCCTCAAGCCCACAATCGGATCGCGCTTCGACGTCGGCGATGAAGGCGTGCTGCGCACGCTGGTGACGGCGGCGTTTTCCCATCGCCGCAAGACCCTGCGCAATGGATTGAAGGGGCTGCTCACGCCGCAGGAAATCGAGGCCTGCGGCATCGATCCGCAGCTGCGCCCGGAAGCGCTGGCACCCGCGCAATTCGGCCTGCTCGCCGCGCACCGCTCTCGGTTATACTCGAACGCAAATGACCGGCTATAAGAAAGTATTGGTTTTGCTGGATTTGTCCGACGCCAGCGCGCAGGTCGCCGCCGCCGGACGGAATTTGGCGGCCTGCTCCAATGCCGCGTTGATGGTCTTGCACGTCGTTGATTTCGTGCCGGTCGAACCCATGGGGGAGTCCTTGATGCCGACCGGACAAATCGAGGCCGACCTGATAGACCGGGCGCGTCTGAAATTGCAGGACCTCATCGCGCGGACCGGGCTGTCGAACGCCAGCATCAGGGTCGAAGCCGGCAACACCAAGGCGGAAATTCTGCGCGTCGCCGAAGAGGAATCCGCCGATTTGATCGTGCTCGGCAGCCGCGAGCGCCACGGCCTGGCCATTCTGGTGAATTTTACCGAGGATACCGTCCTGCATGCCGCGCATTGCGATGTGCTCGCGGTGCGCCTGACGTAATTCCATGCAGAGCACCACACCCGAGCCGGCAAATCCCAGAATACGGGTTGAGGTGGAAACCTCCTATATCGAGGAACAATCCGATCCCCGCGACAAGCGCTTTGTGTTCTCCTGCACCATCACGATTCGCAACGAAGGACGAGTGCCGGCGCGCCTGCTCACCCGCCACTGGATCATCACCGATGCCAACGGCAATGTGAAGGAAACCCGCGGCGATGGCGTGGTCGGCGAGCAGCCGTACCTGAAGCCGGGCCAGGGATTTCGCTACTCCACCGGCGCCGTGATAGAAACCCCGGTCGGCACCATGCAAGGCAGTTATCAAATGGTGGCCGATGATGGGCAGCAATTCGATGCGCCGATCGCGCCGTTCAGGCTGGCGATGCCAGGGGTACTGCACTAGGAGCCTTTAGGCATGGCGCTGTATGCAATCGGCGACGTGCAAGGCTGTGACGCCGAGCTCGGTGAGCTGCTCGGCAAATTGAAATTCTCCGCCAATCGCGATTCCTTGTGGTTCGTCGGCGATCTGGTCAACCGCGGACCCGATTCACTCAAAGTGCTGCGCAGAATTCGCGATCTGGGGGATGCCGCGACGGTGATTCTCGGCAATCACGATCTGCACCTGCTGGCCGTGGCCTGCGGCGCCACGCGGCCGCGCCGCGACGATACGATTGCGGAAGTTCTGGCCGCTCCCGACCGCGCGTCGCTCATCGAGTGGCTGCAAAACCGACCGCTCATGCACGATGACTTGAAGTTGAACGTCTGCATGGTGCATGCGGGCTTGGCGCCGCAATGGGACTTGAAGCTGGCGCGCCAATGCGCGCGCGAATTCGAGAAATCCCTGCGGCGCGATCCAGACAAATTGCTTTACCGGATGTACGGCGATAAGCCGGATCGCTGGGACGATGCCCTCGAGGGCGAAGAACGCCTGCGCTTCATCGTCAATTGCTTTACACGCCTGCGCTACCTCGATGCGGAGGGCCGCCTGGCTCTGGGCGCCAAGGGAGCGCCGAAGAAAGCGCAGACGCTGTCGCTCATCCCCTGGTTCGAAGCGCCGGGCGCCCGCTGGCGCGGGTCGCGCATCGTCTTCGGCCATTGGTCGACGCTGGGGTTCTTTCAGAACGCCGATGTGACCGGCATCGATACCGGCTGCGTCTGGGGCGACCGCCTGACCGCGTTGCGCCTCGATGTCGCGGCTGGCGATCCCATCCAGGTGGCTTGCCGCTAGGGTCTATATAATAATCGAATGCCAGCCACCATGCCTTTCAACCTGCAGCAATGGATCGATCAAAATCGCGATCTGCTCAAGCCGCCGGTGGGCAACAAGCTGCTGTTCGAAGACAGCAACTTCATCATCATGGCCGTCGGCGGTCCCAATTCGCGCAAGGATTTTCATCACGACCCCAGCGAGGAATTCTTCTACCAGGTGCGGGGGAACATGTTGCTGAAAACGCTGCAGGATGGCAGGCCGACCGACGTGCCCATCCGCGAGGGCGAGGTGTATCTGCTGCCGGCGGAGGTGCCGCATTCGCCGCAGCGACCCGCTGGCAGCGTGGGAATCGTGGTTGAACGGCGACGCTCTCCCCAGGAACTGGACGGGTTCTCCTGGTACTGTGAAAACTGCGGCAACCGCCTGTATCTCACGCGAGTCGCGGTAAGCAATATTGAGAGCCAGCTGCCGGAAATCTTCGCGCGCTTCTTTTCGAGCCTGCAGCATCGCACCTGCAGTGTTTGCGGCACGGTCATGCAGGTCCCTGCCTGACCGAATCTGCGCGCCATGCTTCGTTCGCGATGGCCCATGACGCGGCCGACCCGCTGGCGCGCTTTGCCGCAGAGTTCCACCACCCCTACGATGCCGACGGGCGAAAGCTGACCTACCTCGGCGGTCACTCGCTCGGGCTGCAGCCGAAGTCGGTCGCGCCATACGTCGAACAAGAGCTCGCAGACTGGCGGCGTTTGGGAGTTCTCGGCCACGTGGCCGCCGAGCGTCCCTGGATCGGCTATCACGAACGTGCCGCGGCCGCGCTCGCCGAGCTGGTGGGCGCCGATCAGAACGAAGTGGTCGCCATGAACTCCTTGACGATAAATCTTCATCTGATGATGGTGAGTTTCTTCCGGCCGGACGCGCAGCGCGCTTGTGTGCTGATCGAGAGTTCGGCATTTCCCTCGGATCGTTACGCCGTCGTTTCGCAACTCAAGTTCCACGGCCTTGATGCCGCCCGGAATTTGATCGAGGTCGAACCGCGCGCAGGACAGCGAACCTTGAGAACCGAGGATTTGATCGATCGCATCGCCAAGGAGGGTTCCCGCCTGGCGCTGGTGTTGTTGCCGGGCGTGCAATATCTCACCGGCCAGGCGCTGGATCTTCCGCCCGTGATCGCGGCGGCGCGCCGCGTTGGCGCCGCAGTCGGCATCGATCTTGCGCACTCGATCGGCAATATGCCGATGCGACTGCACGACTGGAATGCCGACTTCGCCGTGTGGTGCAGCTACAAATACCTTAACGCCGGCCCCGGCGCCGTCGGTGGCTGCTTCGTGCACGAGCGGCATGGCCGCCGCTTTGACCTGCCCCGCTTCGCCGGCTGGTGGGGACACAACCACGACTCGAGATTTCTTTTCGAGCAGACCTTTGATCCGAGTGGCGGCGCGCAGGGATGGCAAATCAGCAATCCTCCGATCCTGTCCACGGCGCCGCTGCTGGCCTCGCTGGAGATTTTTCAGCGCGCCGGCATGCCTGCCTTGCGGGAAAAATCCCTGGCACTCACAGGATTCTTGCAGCGGCTCATCACCGAGCTGATGCCGGGTTCGGTCGAGATCATCACCCCTGGCGCGGCCGAGCAGCGCGGCTGCCAACTCAGCTTGCGCGTGGCGCGCAGTGCCGCCGAAGCAAAACGCTGTCAGGAGCGGCTCGAGCGCGAGGGCGGCGTGATCGGCGATTGGCGGGAGCCGGACATTTTGCGGCTCGCTCCGGTGCCGCTGTACAACTCTTTCGGCGACGTATTCGCCGCGGCCGCCGCGCTGTCGCGCTCGCTGCACCTGTGATGCAAAAGATACGCATCGTTGGCGCCGGCCCAACGGGCACGCTGCTGGCCATACTGCTCGCGCGTCGCGGCGCCGCGCAGGTGGAGTTGTACGAAAGCCGTCCCGACTTGCGCAGCGCGACGCCCGCATCCGGCCGTTCCATCAATCTGGCGCTCGCCGATCGGGGAATTCACGCCCTCGAAGTCGCGGGCGTATTGCAGGCTCTCGGCTCGGCAATGCTGCCGATGCGCGGCCGGCTGATTCACCATACCAATGGCGAAACCTCGTTTCAGCCCTACGGTCAGCGGCCCAATGAAGTGATCTTTTCGGTTTCGCGTCAGCGGCTGAACCAGGTGCTGCTCGAAGTCGCGGCGCGCCAAGCCGGCATCCAGGTGCATTTCGAGCATCGCTTCGAGGCGGCCGATTTTGCCGCCGGCACCGCGCGGATTCGCGACCTGAAGCGCGACCAGGTGCTCACCGTGCCGATGCAGCCGCTGCTTGCGGCCGACGGCGCCGGTTCAGCAATGCGCCGCGAAATGAGCGCGCTGCGTCTCATCGATGCGCGCGAGACCGATCTTGAACACGGCTACAAGGAATTGACGATACCCGCGGTGGACGCGCGCGGCTTTTCGATGGCCAGCGATGCGCTGCACATCTGGCCGCGCGGCAACTTCATGCTGATCGCACTGCCAAACGATGACGGCAGCTTCACGGCGACCTTGTTCCTGCCGAAGCGCGGCGCCATCAGCTTCGAAGCATTGCGCGATTCCGCGGCCATCGATCGCTTCATCTCCCGGGAGTTTCCCGATGTGCGCGCGCTGATGCCGGACTGCATCGAGGAATTCAAGGCTCACCCGGTCGGCTTTCTGGGAACAGTATCCGCAACCCCATGGCACGCACGCGGCTTGGCGGCGCTGATAGGCGATTCGGCGCACGCCATGGTGCCCTTTCACGGTCAAGGAATGAATTGCTGCTTCGAGGACTGCATCGAATTCGATGCCTGCGTTGCCCGGCATTCGTCGTGGCAAGCGTCGTTCGCGGAGTTCGGCGCGGCCCGCAAGCCAAATACCGATGCGATCGCGGCAATGGCCCTGGAAAACTATTTGGAAATGCGTGAGCGCGTCGCGGATCCCAAATTCCAGCTGCAGCAGGCATTGTCGCTGGAGCTTGAACGGCGCTTCCCGCGACAATTCATTCCGCGCTACTCGATGGTGATGTTCCACCATGAAATTCCGTATCGCGCGGCGCAGCAGCGCGGCGCTACGCAGGCGGCCATACTGGCCGAATTGACCGCCGGCAGCGTCGCGGTGCTGGCAGAGATCGATTTCGAGCGCGCGCAATCCGAGATCAGCGCCAGACTTGCGCCGGTCTAGCGGCGATCCAGCGTGATGAAGCTGTAAGCGTAGGCGTTCTTGGCGTCCGCTTCGTGGCGCTCGCGGCTGGATTCGCGCCACTCGATACCGCGCCACTCCGGGAAAAAAGTGTCGCCGCCATCGATTCGCGCATGCACCAGGGTGAGATGGATGCGGCTCGCGACCGGCAGACAGATCCTGTAGATTTCCGCGCCGCCGATCACCATCAGCGGCGAATCGGCGCCCGCAATCGTGCGCGCAGCGTCGAGTGTGGCCACGACCTTGCAATCGGCCGGCGCAAATTGCTCGCGCCGGCTCAAGACCAGATTGGTTCGATCCGGCAACGCCTTGCCGATCGACTCATAGGTTTTGCGGCCCATCAGCACATGCCGGCGTAAGGTCAGCGCTCTGAAGTGCCGCAAGTCCGCCGGCAGATGCCACGGCAGCCCGCGGTCGCGGCCGATGACGTCATTTTCCGCCGCCGCGACAATGAGCTCCACTGCAGCGTGCTTCATCCATTCAATCCCGAAAAGAAAACGGACTTATACGCTTGCCGGCCGCGCACCGCCAGCCTGCTATTGAGCGGCGAGCGTCGGTGAGACGTTCGCGGGCTCGGCTTCCAGCGCCACGATCGTACCGTTGATATTCGCGGAACAGGTCGCACGCGCGATCGTCCGGCCGGACTTGGGGCTGTGGGCTTGCAAGTAGAAGGTGTATTCACGCACGTAGTAGCTCGTCAACGCACTTTGGGAATCACCGCCGCGATAGTCTACTTTGAACGACGGCGAAGCGGACCCGGGCGCCGCGAGGCTCGAGGCGAATGCGCTCGCGCAGGCGTTCAGCGCGACGCTTTGCGGATTTGCATTGGAAATCGAAGGCGAGAT
Source organism: uncultured Gammaproteobacteria bacterium (assembly GCA_963785405.1). Taxonomy (GTDB): domain Bacteria; phylum Pseudomonadota; class Gammaproteobacteria; order Steroidobacterales; family Steroidobacteraceae; genus Bog-1198. The sequence goes on along the minus strand of CAWAVF010000009.1, from coordinate 338,926 downwards.
TGCCGCGACTGCTGCGGCCGCGAGAGTTAGATTGCGAATGCGCATGGTGGTATTCCTTGATGCTGAAAATACCAACACCCCGACCACACTTTAAGGCTCAGCTCAAGCCGGCGACAAATGAGAAATTCTCTCCCCCCAGGTGTATTTCGCTCACGCGTACGCGGGCAGCGACAGCGCGCGGCTCAGGCAACCTGGCACTCAGCGAGGATCCACTGCGTCAGTTCCTGCAGATCCTCGCGCGCGCGATCTTCGGGTCTATGCAGCAGAACGTAGCTTTCATTGGTGGTCAATTCCGCATCGAACAGTTTCACCAGGCCGCCACCGCTGAATCGATCGGCGCTCAGGCGCGCGGGAACCAGCGCGACGCCGACGCCCTGCTCGGCGGCCCGCACCACCGCCGACATGGTGTCCAGCCGCACCAGCCGATTGGGCTTGATCGGCTCGATCCCCAATCCCAGCGCCCATCGTTCCCACGCCTCGCGGCGCTCTTCATGCAGCAGCAAGGTCTTGCCGTTCAGATCGCCATAGGAATCGATCGGATTCTCGAGCAGAAATGCCGGCGAACACGCTGCGATGAAGCTTTGCGCGAACAGCTGGTGCACGGTCAACCCTTCCCAGGGACCCGCGCCCACGACGATCGAGAGATCTGCGTCCGGCGGGTGCGTCTTCGGCGCCGAAAATGTGGTTTCGATTCGTATGTCGGTTTCTTCGCGGGCCTGAGAAAACGATGCCAGCCGCGGCAACAGCATTTCGTTCGCGAAGAACGGCGGCACATTCAGGCGGATGATGCTGCGGCCGTAGCGCACCTGCAGCTGTTCGGTGACCGATTCGAGCTTCGAGAAAATGTCGTCGATGTGTTCGAGATAGTGCGCGCCGGCATCGGTGAGCGTCAGCGTGCGCACGCCGCGCTGGAACAAGCTCACCCCGAGCTGCTGCTCGAGCGCCTTGATTTGATGGCTGATGGCCGATGGGGTGACGCAGAGCTCCGCGGCCGCCGCCTTGAAGCTTTGCAGCCTGGCCGCGACCTGAAAGGTCTTCAAGAATTTGAGTGACGGCAAGCGCATGGCGACAACCTACGACTATATCATGAGCATGAAGCAACAATCGTGCCAGCCGCTCAAACCCTTTGCATATCAAGCATTAGATAAAGAAAAAAGCCGGCGAATGCCTTGTTCGCGGGCGGGACGCGCATCGGCCGCACGATACTAGCGCGTTGGCGGACTAATCACGCGCGCGGAACCAGCCGCTGATGCTCCATCGATCGCGGCGCGCCGGCAGCACCGCGTGCTCGCGCCCCTCAGTGAGAAAGCACACCAGCCTGCCGGCAAGCGGCTCGATATCGCGAAATTCATCGTCCGCCTCGAAGATCCGCAGCGCCCCTCCGGCAAGCGGCTCCCACCCGGTGTTTATGTACAGCGCCAGCGATACCTTGCGCTGCGTAGCGCCCCGCGGTTGATCCAGATGGCGCGCATATCCCAAACCGGGCGGATACCACGCATAGTGCAGCTCCAGCTCGAACAACCCCAGGTATGCCTCGCGGTTCAATTCCTGGCGCAGTTGTTCCAGTTCCTCGAGCAGCAGGTGCTCCGCCGGGTATAGCGGCTCGCGCAGCCAACAAGTGAAATCGCCGCGAATTTCCGTGCGGCGCTGCCGGCTCGCGTCGTTGCCGATTCGGGCCGCGGCAAATTCGCCCTGTGCCTGACGAGCTTGCGCACAATCAACCAGCGAACGGACCTGCGCGGGTGCGATGAACTGATCCCGGATGAAGATCCCCGCCGCGCTCAAGTCCGCACTCGCGCTCATGACTTTAGCCGCGGCTTCACTGCGCGCTCTTCCAGCATGCTGCCGCGGCACCCAAGCGCTCCGCAGCGGCAGGCGAAAATCTGATCGATATCGACGGGGTCGTCGGCGTCGCGCTGGATCTGATAGTCATAGGCAAGCTCCTCGCCGGGCCGTATCGTGCGTAGCGCTTCTATGAAAATCCTCTTGCCGCGATTGACGCTTTCGCAATTGGGATCGCAGCCGTGGTTCACATAGCGCGCTTCATTGCCATTGACCCCTGCGTCGATCACCGTGTTCGCGTCGACGGTGAATAAAAATGTATGGTTATCCCTGGTATCCTTTTTCTCATAGCGGGCGTCCGCTTGGCCGTGGCTCAGGCGATCGCCAAGATATTCGAGGATGGTGGTGCCCTTGCGGATCCGCCGCCGCGCGAATACGCCGTAGCCGTGAATGGGTGAATAGCGCACTTCAATCAGCGGAGTGCGCGCGCGCCGCGCGGCATTCTTCATACTGCAATCGGCGCCTTGATTGCATCGTGGCAGCTATAGCCAAGAATTTCGAAATCCTCGAACGCATAATCGAACAGACTCGCCGGTTGACGTCGAATCTTGAGCCGCGGCAGGGGAAAGGGTGCGCGCGACAGCTGCAGATCGGTCTGCGCCAGGTGATTCAAGTACAAATGGCAATCGCCGCCTGTCCACACGAAATCGCCGACCTTGAGATTGCATTGCTGCGCGAGCATATGCGTCAGCAGCGCGTAGGAAGCGATGTTGAAGGGAACGCCGAGCAGCGCATCGGCACTGCGCTGATAGAGCTGGCAGGATAAGCGGCCGTCGGCCACGTAGAATTGGAAAAGCGCGTGGCACGGCAGCAGCGCCATGCGCTCCAATTCGCCCACGTTCCAAGCGCTGACCAGTATGCGGCGCGAGTCGGGATTGCTGCGCAGTTTTTCGACCACTTGCGCCAGCTGATCGATATGGCGTCCGTCCGCCGTCGGCCAGCTGCGCCATTGCTTGCCGTAGACCGGTCCGAGCTCGCCGTTCTCGTCCGCCCACTCATCCCAAATGCTGACGCCGTGATCGTGCAGATACTTGATGTTGGTATCGCCGGTGAGAAACCACAGAAGCTCGTAGATGATGGAGCGCAGGTGCATTTTTTTGGTGGTCACGAGCGGGAAGCCGTCATTCAGATCGAAGCGCATCTGGTATCCGAACACGCTCAAGGTGCCGGTGCCGGTGCGGTCGGCCTTGGCCTGGCCGCGCTCGCGGATGTGGCGCAGGAAATCCAGATACTGCCGCACGTTATGCGTTCGCCGCAGAGATGTTGCCGGACGGAATGCTCTGCCGGTAGGCATAAACCAATAGCACGGCCCCCGCCAGGATCATGGGCGTGGTCAGGAGCATGCCCATGGTCAGCCACTCGCCCGCCAGATAGCCGATATTGGCATCCGGCAGGCGCACCCATTCCACCAAGAACCGGCAGCAGCCGTAGACCAGCAAGAACAAACCGATGGGCGCCAGCCGCGGCCGCGGACGGCTGGTAAACCAAATCAAAATCACCGAGAGCAGCAGTCCCTCGAGACCCGCTTCATAGAGCTGCGAGGGATGCCGGGCAATCAACACGCCTTGGGCGTCCGGCACGCCAAATCCCCATGGCAAACTGGTCGGCCTGCCCCACAGTTCGCCATTGATGAAATTGCCGATCCGGCCTGCGAGCAGACCGATCCCCGGCAGCGGCGCGAGGAAGTCCAATACATCCGCAATGCGCTTATGCTTCACGCGGCCGAACACGATGGCGGCCGCCAGGACGCCGAGCATGCCGCCGTGGAACGACATGCCCCCATCCCAGATATGGAAGACATTCAGCCAATTTTCGGCGATCACGTCATGCCCGTAAAAAATGCACCAGCCGATGCGGCCGCCCGCAATCACGCCGATGGCGGAGTAGAAAATGAGGTCATCGACGTCGAGCGCGGTCCAGGTCGATCCTGCGCGCCGGGCGCGATATCTTGCCAGCCACCAAGCCGCCATGAAGCCGATGAGGTACATGATCCCGTACCAATGCACGCGCAGCGGTCCAATGCCAAACACAGGTCCGATGGAGACGGCGACGGGATTGATGTGCGGATAGGTCAGCATGCGCGCTACTTTAAACTGTCGCCGACCCGACAGAAATAGGCCTTGAGATATTGCGTTTCGGGAATCGCGGGATGCACCGGGTGATCCGGCGCCTGGCCGCCGATTTCGATGATTTGCAGTTGTTTGTCCGCGCCGCGCGCCGCCTTGGCAATGGCCTCCCGTAGATCCTCGGCGCTGACGTGAAAGGAGCAGGAGCACGATACCAGGATGCCGTCGTCCGCAAGGACAGAAATGGCCAGCTGGTTCAGGCGTTTGTAGGCGGCCAGCGCCTTGGGCAGATCTTTCTTGCGCTTGGCGAACGCCGGCGGATCGATGACGACCACATCGAAACGGGCATCCTCCTTTGCCAGAGCCTCGAGCACATCGAACGCATCGCCCCGGCGAGTGGCAATCTCGACGCCGTTGCGCTTGGCGTTCGCCGCAGCCAGCTCCAGCGCCGCCGCGGAGCTGTCGACACACAGCACTTCACGCGCGCCGCTCCTCGCCGCGCGCACGCCCCAGGCGCCCACATAGCTGAACACATCCAATACTCGCGCACCCTTCCGCACATACTTGCGCAGCGCCGCCCGGTTCTCGGCCTGATCGAAAAACCAGCCGGTCTTTTGGCCCGACTTGAGCGGCGCCCGGAATTCAAGCCCGTCCTCCAACACTGTGGCGGGATCATCGATCGCACCCATCGCAGCTTCCGTGTAACTGGGCAGGCCCTCCAGCTCCCGGGCGGCGCTGTCATTTTTGATGAACAGCACTTCACATCGCAAAACCCGCCGCAGCGCCTCCTGAATCTGAGGTTTGAGCAGTTCCATGCCGGCAGTTCCGATCTGCACGACGCACGCGGTACCAAAGCGATCAACCACCAAACCCGGCAAACCGTCGGACTCGCCGTATGCCAAGCGATAGTAGGGATCCGGGTACAGACGGTCGCGCAAGCGCAGCGCCGCGCGCAGGCGCTCCTCGAACCAGCCTGCGTCGGGGATTTTCCATGTTTGCAGCAGCCGCGCAGCAATCAGCGAGCGTGGATTGACATAGGCCAATCCCAGCGCGCGGTCATTGTGCGCCATCACCCGCACCAGCTCACCCGCTTTGAACTTGACCAGCGGCGACTGCTGCACATCGACCTCGTTGCTGAAAATCCATAGATGTCCCGCGTGCAGTCGGCGATCTTCGTTGCGCTTCAGGCGCAGGATGGGCAAGTGCGCCGCAGTATTGGAATCAGACATTGCGAGTACTTAAGTTATAGTGGGCGGCATTCTAACCGACTGCGGACTTGCCGATGCAGCGCAATCGTCTCGCCGAAGAGACCAGCCCGTACTTGCTGCAACACGCGGACAATCCTGTGGATTGGTATCCGTGGGGCGAGATGGCTCTGGCACGCGCCAAGCGCGAACACAAACCCATTCTCCTGTCGATCGGCTATTCGGCCTGCCATTGGTGCCACGTGATGGCGCACGAATCGTTCGAAGATAAGAGCACGGCTGCGCTGATGAACGAATTGTTCGTCAACATCAAAGTCGACCGCGAGGAGCGGCCCGACCTGGACAAGATCTATCAAGTCGCGCAACAGATGATTACCCAGGGGTCAGGGGGTTGGCCGCTGACCATGTTCCTGAATCCTTTGGATCAGCAACCCTTCTTCGGCGGCACCTACTTTCCCAAGGAACCCCGCCATGGCATGCCGGCATTCAGCGAGATCTTGAAGCGCGTCGCCGAATACTACCGCGCCCACGGCGTCGAGATCGCGACCCAGACTACGCATCTTAAGGCCGCATTCGCCGCGCTCTCGCCGCAGCCCTCGCCCGACGCCATTCTCGATGCATCGCCCTTGCTGACGGCTCGCGAGGCGCTTGGGGTGTCGTATGATTCTGTATTCGGCGGATTTACCCAAGCTCCGAAATTTCCGCATCCCAGCAGCATCGAACGCTGCCTGCGTCAGTGGCGCGCAACCGCGGCCGGCGCGCAGCCCGACCTTGAGGCCTTGAGCATGGCCGCGCTCACGCTGACGCGAATGGCGCAGGGCGGTCTCTACGATCAACTCGGGGGCGGCTTCTCGCGCTATGCCGTTGATGCATCCTGGACCATTCCGCACTTCGAAAAAATGTTGTATGACAATGCGCAACTGCTTTGCGAATACTCGCGCGCCAGCCTCGCGACCGGCGAGGCGCTGTTTGCGCAAGTTGCGGCTGAAACGGCGGATTGGGTGCTGCGCGACATGTGCTCGCCCGAAGGCGGCTTTTACTCCAGCCTCGATGCGGATTCCGAGGGTCACGAGGGTCGGTTTTATGTCTGGAACAAGGCCGAGGTCGAAACGCTGCTGAGCGCGGAAGAATACGCGGCGTTCGCCCGCCGATTCGGATTGGAGCGCGCCGCGAATTTCGAAGGCGCGTGGCATCTGCACGTCGTGGCCGCGGTGGATGAGATTGCCGGTGCGCTGATTGACTCCGCGCGTCGCAAATTGCTGAAGCAGCGCAACTTGCGCGTGTGGCCGGCGCGCGACGAGAAGATTCTCACCTCCTGGAATGCTCTCATGATCAAGGGGCTCGCAATCGCGGCGAGGGTGCTTGAGCGGCCGGATCTCTCCGATGCGGCGGGCGCCGCCGTTGACTTCGTGCACCGCAGATTGTGGCGCGACGGCCGACTGCTGGCGACCTATAAGGACGGGCGCGCGCATCTGCCTGCCTATCTCGACGACTACGCGTTTCTCGCCGATGCCCTGCTCGAGTTGCTGCAAACCCGCTGGCGCAGCAGCGATTTGCAGTTCGCGCGGCAACTGGCCGATGTGCTGCTGGCGCAATTCGAGGATCCGCAAGCGGGCGGATTTTTTTTCACGGCTGTGGATCACGAGCATCTGATACATCGCAGCAAAAGCTTCAGCGACGACTCGGTGCCGGCGGGCAACGGCGTGGCCGTCTCGGTGCTGTGCCGGCTTGGACTGATGCTCGGCGAACTGCGTTACGTGGACGCCGCGGAACGCGCGCTCAAGGCGGCGTGGAACGGCGTTCGAGATTATCCCCAGGCGCACATGAGCCTGATAAATGCGCTGCAGGATTTCCTGGCGCCGATGCAAATCTTGGTGATACGCGGCGATGCCGACAGCGCAGGCTCCTGGGCACGCGAGTACGGCGCTGAGTACGCGCCTAGCCGCATGATTTTCGCCATTCCCAGCGGCGCTGCAGGGCTGCCGCCCGCGCTTGCGGCAAAAGAGGCGTTGGACGGCACGGTCGCGTATCTTTGCACCGGCATGACCTGCTCGGCGCCGATGCAGGACGTTAAGCAAATTGCCGGCGCGTTGGCGCAAACTACTTCAGGGCGTGCCTGACCCGCAGTTCCAAGGTGAGGCGCCGCTTGAAATCGCCGAACAGCGATTCAGAGTAGGTCGGTGCGGTTGTCCAATCCAAAGCCCACGGCTGCGAGGTACGTATCTCGGCCGGCTCGGCGCTGTCGCGCGGAAATATATGCGCGTGCAGCGCCGGCTCTAAATTGCCGAAGATCGCGTAGTTGATGCGCACGCCGCCGGTCACGGCCAGCAAGGCATCGCCAATCACTGCCATGTCGGACATGAACTGCTCGCGCGCCGCGGCCTCGAGCGCGTTCAAATGCGGCACGACCGGATCCGGCAACAACAGACAATATCCCGGGAGCACCTGGCGCTCGCCAAGGATCGCCCAGCCCGAGGACATCCTGCCAATAGCGGAGTCGCATGCTCCCGCCCGGCAGCGCTCGACCAGTTCATGAATGGCGGTGTTGGGCATCGGCCTACCTTGCCTGCGCGACCATTGCGGCGTCGACCGGCGGCGCGCTGTTGCCAAAGCTTGAGCGAATATAGGTCAGCAGCGCTGCCAGATCCGCATCTTTCATCCAACCGAACGGCAGCATCTGCGTCCGATAGCGACCGGCCGGCACCGAGTCCGGCCGCTTTTGACTCAAGACCCAGCGCGCCAACTCGCCGGAATCGCCGAGCACGGCCGGCGAGCCGGCCAGACTGGGATAAACGTTGCGCACTCCCTTGCCGTCCTCCCTGTGGCAGGGAACGCAGTTCTGCAGGTAAATTTGTGCGCCGCGATCTTGCGTATTGCCGCCGGCACGGCTCGAGCCGTTGGGCTGCTGAGAGCAGGCCGCTGCACACATACACATTCCCAACAGCAGGCGCCGCGGTTGCATTTAGCCGCGCCAGGTCCGATACCTGCCGGTATCCAAATGCACGAAGTCCGAGGTGCGGTAGTAGCCCACGCCTCCCCTGGCCAAATCCTGTGCACATGCGGCCAGCGCCGCGCAATCGATCTTGGGCAGGCGCACATCGATGGCACGGCCTTCCATGTGCAGACTGTTCTTTGCAACGCCTTGGCTGTGCTCGTGCAAACGCTCGTTGGTCTGGGGCGAGCGGTAGCCTGAGATCACGCTGAACTCGGGCGGCACCCCGACGCGGCCGGCGACATCCACCAAGTAATCCATCAGCTTCGGGTCGATGGCATGCTGCTCGCCGGTGCGAAAATCTCTCAACACGTGAGCGATGGACGCGAGCGCATCGGCCACATAGGTATCATCACGAAAATACTCGATTTCCAAGCGCTCATCGGTATGCAGGTTGAACAGCGCAATGCGTTTGGGCCCGGAGTCGCTGGCCGCTTGGGACGTGCGCAGCCAGAGTGCGCCGGCCGAGATGCCGGCGAGCATGCCGCCTAAGCGCAGGATTCGCCGCCTACTTGCGTTCACGCGCGGTCTCCGTCGGTCAACAGCCGGCCCTGATCGAGCGCCAGCACCGTGGCACGGGGGAAGAAATTGAATTCCGATGCCGAAGCCCAGGTGTACGCGCCCATCATGCGGCCGACGATCAATTCGCCGATGTCGAGTTTGGGCAACTCGAGCTTTTCGCTGATGACATCGATGCTATCGCAAGTCGGACCGGCAAGCACCGATGGGTAGGTCGCGGCACCGGGCAATAGCGCCTCCACGGGATACAGCGCGTGGTCGTACACCTGGCCGCTGTAGCTGCCGTACAGTCCATCGTCGAGGTAGTACCACCAGCGGCCGTCGCGCAGCGCCCGACCCATGACGGAGGCCACGCAGATCGCCGCGGGGGCGGCGATGTAGCGTCCCGGTTCGGCAATCACGCGCACCGAGGGCGGCAGCTGTTTGAGTGCCTCGACGATGGGCGCGCAAAATTCCTCGATGGGTATGCTCTGCTGCAGATAGTCCACGGGATAGCCGCCGCCGATGTCGAGGATGTGCGGAGAAAAACCGGCCCGCACCGCGCCTTGCAGCAGCTCGCGACAAACCCCGATGGCTTTGACGATCGTCGCCGAGTCGATCGCCTGCGATCCGACATGAAACGACAAACCGTCGATTTTGATGCGCAATTCGGCGGCCAATTGCAGAAGTTCCGCGACCGCTTCGGGATCGCAGCCGAATTTGCGCGATAGATCGCACTGCGCCCCGGGGCTGCGGAACGAAATGCGGATCAGCAGCGACGCGCGGGTGCGAAATTTGACGAATTTGCGCAACTCATCGGGATTGTCGATGACGAAGCGATTCACGCCGTAGGCCAACGCGGTGCGAATATCGCTGTCGCGCTTGATCGGGTGGGTATGAATGCAGCGCTCCGGCGCCACCCCCAGGCGCCGTACCAGTTCGACCTCGCCGTTGGTCGCCAGGTCGAAGAACGCATTCAATGCATTCAGCGTGGTGATCACCGAGGAGTGCGGCAGCGGCTTCAACGCGTAATAAAGATCAACGCCCCGCAGCGCCGCCGCCAGACGCCGATATTGCCGCCGCACGCGCTCGGCATCGATCACGAACAGCGGCGAGCCGTAGCGCGCCACCAAATGCCGGATAGCCTCCCGTGAAAAGGGATCTTGCGAGGGTTCGAGCTCCATGCGCTAGCTGACGCTCAACTCCAAGGAATCGGTACCCATGCCGCTGGCGCGCTGCAGGCGATCGAGAATGGCCGCCCATCTTTCATCGTCGGGCAGGCTTTGGACGAATATCCGCTCGCAGCCGATGCGATCGAGTGTGCGTAAATGCGCGTACAAATTATGCGCATAAGTGTCGGGCTTCTTGCCCGCATTTATCCAGGTCATGTGTCGCTGGGTGTGCAGCGGCGGCCGCATCGCCAGCACCGCCACCTTCTCATCGCGGGCCACGTACTCGCCGGCCCGCAGCTCCAAGTCGTCGGAGGCGACGATTTCGAGCGGAGTCGAGGGTGCATAATGCAGGGCACGGTCACCCGGAGCCCGGGGAACGATGCCGCCAACCGCCAGCGCTCCGACCACCTGCTCGAGCTGTGAGCGGGTGATTGAACCCGGACGCAGCAGACGCGCCTGATTGTCGAGACAGGAGACGATGGTCGATTCCAGTCCAATCGGCGAATCGCCGCCGTCGAGAATAACGCGCACCGCATCGCCGAGTTCGTCGCGCACATGCTCCGGCTTGGTCGGACTCAAGCGCCCGTAGCGATTGGCGGACGGCGCCGCAATGCCGCCGCCGAAGGCGTTCAGCAGCTGCTGCGCCATGGGGTGCGAGGGTACGCGAATGCCGATGCTGTCCTGGCCGCCGGTGACGATGTCGTTGACGTTGTCGGCCTTGGGCAGAATCAAGGTCAGGGGTCCGGGCCAGAATTTGTCGGCCAATTGCTCGGCGACCGGCGGTACCGCGGAAACCCAGCGATGCAGGTATCGCGGATCGTCCAGGTGAACGATGACGGGGTGATCAGGCGGGCGGCCCTTGACTTCGAAAATCTTGCGCACGGCAACAGGATTGGATGCATTCGCTCCAAGTCCATAGACGGTCTCGGTGGGGAATACCACCAAGTCGCCTGCGCGCAACGCTTCCACGGCCGCTTCGATTTCAGTCTGTGTAGCTCTTACCACGGGCGCATGATATCAAGACTGAGATACCAGCAAAGGTCGTCCGCCTATTCTCGGGCAAACTAAGGCTTAGGCACCACACTTTGCGCTGCATTTGGCGCAACCGGTGCGGCCGCGGCGGCCGCTGTCGCCGGAATGCTACATTGCAGGAACACCAAATCGAGCCAGCGCCCGAATTTGAATCCCACTTGATGAAAGTGCCCTACATTGCAGAATCCCAGCTTCAGGTGCAAAGCGATTGAAACCGCATTGTCGGCGTCGATCCCCGCGATCATGACGTGCTTGGAGCTGGCGGCCGCCCGCGCCAGGAGCTCGACAATGAGCGCCCGGCCAATCCCCTGGCCGCGCCGATCCGCTCTTACGTGGACGCTGTGCTCAACGCTGTGCTGATAGCACGGCGGCGCGCGAAATTCGCCGAAAGTTCCGAAGCCGGTGACGCCCGAGGCATCGCGCGCGACGATGAACGGGAAGCCGCTCCGGGCCTTGGCGTCGAGCCATGTTTGGCCGCGTTCTTGAGTGAACTCCACCTCGGTGTACACGGCGGTGGAGTTGCGAATGACCTCGTTGTATATCGCTAGAATTTCCGGAAGATCATCACGACCGGCATCGTCGATCATGGCGCTCAATCGAGGAACGCCGGAGGTTTTGGCAGCTTTTCAAAATCCTTGGGATCGTGTTGCACGATCAGCCGCCCGCCGGTGTTTCTGATGATCGTTTCGATGCGGCTCATGGAGGCCAGGGTGTCGGCGCGATTCGTGTTGTAGACCGGTACGCGCTTGAACTGCCGGTTGGCGCGTAAATGATAGAGGTCGCCGGAAAGAATCACGGTGCCGCTCTTTTGCAGCTGCAGTTTCAGCACCTGATGTCCGGGCGTGTGTCCCGGCGTCCGCAAAATCATCACCGTGCCATCGCCGAACACGTCGTAGTCGCCGTCGATGGTCTCATTCTTCGCGTTCTTGTAGGCATTCCAGGTCTCCGGCAGCACCCCGCCGGGCGGCGGCAGGGTAAGCGCCGCCGCGAGTTCGGCCGCATTCATGATCCAAACCGAGTCGGAAAACTCGTTGGCGTTGCCGGTGTGATCCCAATGCAGGTGCGAGAAAGCAATGAAGGTCACATCCTTTGGCGTCATACCAAGCGCTTGCAGCTGCGCAAGCAGCGTCACGGCTACGATCACGTGCACGCCCGGCGCGACGTCGCTGCCGTCCTTGCTGGCCGCGAATCGGTCGCCGAGCCCGGCATCCCACAACAGGTTGCCCTTCGGATGCCGGATCAGGAAGCACGGCGACGCGATCTCTCCCGGCTTGCCGGCATATTCACCCGTGTCGGAGAAGCCGCCCATGTCCTTGAAGCTTGCATGTCCGCAATCGAGCACATACAGCTTGAGCTCGCTGGCGCCGGCCACACAGCGCGAGGCGATGAGCCACAGGCTCATGAGCAGGAGCGCCATCGGCGCCGATATTCGCAGCCTCGATTTCGCGTCGGTCATACGAGGATTCCTCCTTAATCTCATATACTAGACCAATGCGCGATGGCGATCATGAACACAACGCAGAACACCAGGAAAGCGAGGTGAGTCCGCTGCAACTGCGCGTGCGCGCCCTGGAAACCGTGCTCACCCAAAAGGGTTATGTGGATCCCAAGGCGCTGGACGCGCTGATCGATACCTATCAGTGGAAGATCGGTCCGCGCAACGGCGCGCGGGTTGTGGCCCGATCCTGGTGCGACCTTGAGTTTCGCCGCTGGCTGCTCGAGGATGCGACCGCGGCGATCGCCTCACTGGGTTTCTCGGGAAGGCAGGGTGAGCATATGGTGGCCGTCGAGAACACCGAGGATGTGCACAACCTGGTGGTGTGCACGCTGTGCAGTTGCTATCCCTGGGCGGTGCTCGGACTGCCGCCGACCTGGTACAAAAGCGCGCCGTATCGCGCACGCGCCGTGAAGGATCCGCGCGGGGTGCTGCGCGAATTCGGGGTCGAATTGCCGGCATCGGTGCGGATCCGGATTTGGGATTCGACTGCCGAAGTGCGCTACCTGGTGGTGCCGCGGCGCCCTGCGGGAACTTTACATCTGAGCGAAAGCGATCTTGCGGCGCTGGTGACCCGTGACTCGATGATCGGAACCGGCTTGCCGCGGACGCCCATGTGAGTTATCGCTCGAACGCAGATCTTGGCGGCAGCGTCGAGCACGGCGCCATCATCCAGGAGCCCGAAGGCGAGTTGTTTCACGCGCCATGGGAGCCGCGGGTGCTGGCGCTCACGTTGGCCATGACCGCGACGGGTCTGTGGAACCTCGACATGAACCGCGCGGCACGCGAAACGCTGGTCAATTACCGCGAACTCAGCTACTACGAGATATGGCTGGCGGCCCTGGAGAAGCTGCTGGCGGACAGCGGCGTGCTGCAGGAATCCGCAACCCCGCCGCCGCGGGTGCTGCGCGCCGAGCTGGTTGCCGCGACGCTGGCGCGCGGCACCCCGTTTGCACGCGCGCCGGCGCGTGCCGCTCGATTTGCGCTCGGCGACAGGGTGCGCATGCGCGCCGATCAACCTGCGCATCACACCCGCCTGCCCGGCTACGCACGCGGCAAAATCGGCGCCGTGACGCGAGTGCATGGGGTACATGTGTTCGCGGATACCAGCGCCAGCGGCCAGGGCGAGTGCCCGCAATGGCTGTATACGATCGTGTTCGACGAGCGCGAATTGTGGGGCGATACTTCCGCGCAGCGATCCACCGTATCGGTGGATGCCTGGGAACCGTACCTCGAACTCCCTTAAGGCGATCGCTACCGCGAACTGCTCGACAGTCTCGAGTTGCTGCTCGTGGCCGCCGTGACCTCGGGCGGATCCAGCGCCGTGCGTATCCAGCTGCCATCCTCCTGGCGAGTGAGTTCGTAAGCCGGCCAGTAGTGCTTGTCGAGCTTCAGTGTGATGACGTCGGTTTGCCCGTTCCAACTGATGGTTTTCAGCCGCAGCGACGCGCGGTCGGGCTTGTCGCTCACCGCCCGGATGAAGGCGTCAAGATCGGGCGTCGGCTGGCCATTCACTTCCGTGATGCGGCGGCCGGCATAGAGACCGTAATGCGTCGCGGGCGAGCCGTAAAAGAAAAACGACACGAATACCCCATAGGGAGCGATGCCGCGCTGCGCCGCCATCGCGCGGTGCGGCGCCTGCAGAGTCGCGCCCGCCCAGATGAGCACTCGATCGATGTCCCGCCCGTTCAGCGCTACCGTCTGCAGCTGCAGAGTTTTTTCGGCGCCATCGCGCCACACGGTTAGCGTGACGCGGGGATTCTGCACCGCGCGCTCAACTTCGCGGAATCGATTCACCACTTTGCCGTCGATGGCGAGCAGCAAGTCGCCCGGCTCGAGCAGTGCGGCGGCGGGCGAACCGGCGACCAGGCGATCGATGCCGAGCACCTGCCGGTGCTGCGGATTGTGTTCTTCCAGGCGCCGCACCCATTCATCGGGCAGGCCCAGTTCGCGCGCTGCGGCCAGCGACTGCACATTGAATTCAGCCTCGAAGGAATAGAGCGGCCGGCCATCGGCAACCACGCCGATCATTTCGGAGACCAGGTCGGCGGGGATGCCGCGATTGATCTGTTCCAGTTCGCGTTGCGATTCGAATGCGAAGCTCGACCAAAGCGCCAGCACATCCCCCTTCTCATCGGTGAGCACGCCGTCGTAATCGCCCGGCGGGTTGATCAGGGTTACCGCCTCCAGATTGCTGTCGCGGAAGCGCAGGGTGCGCGATAGCGGGAATGACACCACATCCACGCTCGAGACTTGCGTTTTCTGCGAAAGGATCTTCGAATCGCCGCGTTGGCCCACCACCCAAACGTCCTCGCCTGGATTCAGCGGCCGGCTCACCAAGGTCGCGGCGCGTACCGGAGTGTCGCCGATGGACTTCGGATCGTAGGACACGACCGCGAGATTGTGCAGAGGATGTATGAAGACGACCTTGCCAGGCACCTCGACCGTGCCCGCGAAGGTAATGCGCACATCGCCCATCGCGACCGGTACGGTGTTGCGATCCAGCGCCACCAGACCGCGCTGCGCATCCACGATGACGCCGGTTCCGTGGTAATTTTTTTCGGTGACCCCGGAAACCGAATACGGCATGTCGAAATTCACCATCACCAATGACGGCGCCAATCGATCGATGCGCGCATCGCCGGTTTTGCTGAATTGGGTCGCGGCGGACTTGACGGGCGTAGCGGCGGGTCCTGGGCTGATGCTGATGCACGGCCACGTCCCCAAGGTGTCGTCGCGCTTGCATTCGCGCGCCGGAAACCAGCGCCTATCCATGCGAATGACCTTCAGCTGTTGGGCGCGGGGATCCTCGAGCGTGACATAGCGAACCGGCACCCGGGCCCTATCGCCAAGCTCGGCGAGAGCTGCGGAAAAATCCGCCAGATTGTCCACTTTCTTGCCGTTGAACCAGCTGATCAAGGCGGCGTGCGGGATGCCGGCGCTGGCAAACACATATCCCGGATTCGCGACGTATACGCCTTTGATGGGAGTGTTGAAGTGGCGCGCCTGCTGATATGACAAGGTGTGGACCACGGCCTCGCCGAATTCAATGTACTCATCCGGAGTGATGGCACTCAAGGACAGCACATCGAGATCGTGTCGCAGCGTTTCTTTGCCGCGCCGCACCTCCACCTTTACTTTTTGGCCGACGCGGCCATCCAGCACCTCCTCGAGCGCGAAAAATTCCGGGATGGGTTTGCCATCGATGCCGACGAGAATATCGCCGGGCGACAATATGCCGTCGGCACTCGATCCCGGCTGTACGTCGTCGACCACCAGCATGCCGGTCAGCTTCGGATACGCCCGGCGCATTCTGGCTTCGGTCGCGGCATCGAGTCCAAGCCGCTTGAGTTCGTCGTAGGGCGTGTACTTGAAAACAGTTTCCAGTGTGCCTCGCGGCACCGGTTTGCCCGCTTCGATGTATTTCAGCGCCCGAACCACCGCCGGCAGCGGCAAATAGAAACTCGAGGCGGCGCCGGTGGCCCCGCCCGCGTTGAGCGCCACCACCTGACCCTCGATGTCGATGACCGGCGAACCGGACGAGCCGCCGGAAGTGCTGGAGGCAGCCTGGTAATAAAATGTATTGAAGTCGTTGTATTTTCCGTAGCCGTATTCCGGCGCCTCGCGATCCAAGCGCGCCAAAGTGCCGGCCAGAATCGACAATTGTTCGCCGGCATCATTGCCGACCACGCGGATCTCGCGACCGATGAGCGCGCCCTGGGGATACAGCGGCAGCTCCGCCGGCTGAATGAATCGCAATTTCGCCGGATCGTAATGATAGATGCCGAAGTCGTGGATCGGATCGCGATAGATCGGATACAGCTGGACTTCCTCGCGATTCAGGAAGATGGCCTGCGCGGTCACGGGCCCAGGGGTGACGACGTGCCGATTCGTCAATATGTATCCGCGCTTGGCATCGATGACGAAGCCGGTGGCTTGGGCCGTGGTATTCCATTCCGTGTCGAAGGCGCGTGTGCTGTCGATCTGAATGGTGACCACGCCGGTGGCGATTCTCTCCAGGGTTTGCGCCCAATTGGCAGGACTGCTGGGTATGCCCGGGGCCGGAACGGGTGCCGGCAGGCGGGTGCCTTTGGGCGGCGAAGCATCGGACGGCGTCACTGCGTCGGCCGCCGCTGCGCCGACGGCTTGCGTAAGGGACAGCGCCAAGACTGACAAAAGCATCGAGATACGGGACATGCCGATCCTAGGGGTTAAATTTCGATTAGTGCCCGAGGTCGGACAAGATCAGGAGCCGGACGGTTCCTAACAAGAGGCAATTCCAGCCGGTTTTCGTCTATCCATCATTCAACTGCGATTCCAAGCCAGATCGAGCTGTTTTGCGGCACGCACATCGTCCAACCGCCGAACCGGCATTGTATGCGGGGCCGAGGCGAGTTTCTCGGGATCATGTGCCATTTCCTCGCGGATTGCCGCCATTGCGTCACAAAAGCGATCGAGGTCTTCCTTGGCTTCGGTTTCCGTGGGTTCGATCAGCAGGCATTCGGGCACCAGCAATGGGAAGTAAGTGGTCGGGGCATGAAAGCCGTAATCGAGCAAACGCTTGGCCACATCCATTGCCGTCACATGATAGGCCTTGTTTTCCTGCTTGAGCGTGATGATGAATTCATGGCTGGCGCGGCGCTTAGGGTACGCCGCTTCAAAGCCCAGGGCCTGCAGCCGCTTCATCAGATAGTTTGCATTGAGCGCGGCGAATTCCGCGACCCGAACCATCCCTTCGCGGCCGAGCAGCCGCATGTAGATGTAGGCGCGCAGATTCACGCCGGCGTTGCCCATGAACCCGGAGAGCCGGCCGATCGACTGCGGCAGATCGCGTTCCGTGATCCAGCGATAGCGCACGCCATCCCTGCCGACGACCGGCAGCGGCAGAAACGGCCGCAATCGCGCCGCCACTCCCACCGCGCCCGAACCCGGTCCGCCGCCGCCGTGCGGCGTGGAGAAAGTCTTGTGCAGATTCATGTGAATGACGTCGAAGCCCATGTCGCCGGGCCGCACCTTGCCGAGAATGGCGTTCAAGTTTGCACCGTCGTAGTACAGCAGGCCGCCGGCAGCGTGAACGATCTGCGCAACCTCGACGATTTTGTGCTCGAAGACGCCCAGCGTGGATGGGTTGGTGAGCATGATGCCCGCGGTCGCCGGGCTCACCGCCGCCTTCAGCGCCTCGATATCGACGTCGCCGTTCGCGTCGCAGGGAATTTCCTTGACGGTGAAACCGCACATCGTCGCAGTGGCGGGATTGGTGCCGTGCGCGGCCTGCGGCACGATGATCTCAGTGCGGCCGGCATCATTGCGCGCACGATGGTAGGCGCGAATCATGGCCACGCCCGCAAATTCGCCCTGCGCGCCCGCCATTGGCGTGAGGCTGACGGCTTGCATGCCCGTGATCTCTTGCAGCATTTCTTGCAGCTCGTACATGCAGGCCATGAAGCCTTGCGGTTCGGGCCCGAGCGGATGCCTGCTCAAGAATTCCGGCAGCATCGCGTAGCTGTTACACGCCTTCGGGTTGTACTTCATGGTGCAGGAGCCGAGAGGATAGAAATGCGTGTCGATCGAAAAATTCATTTGCGACAGACGCGTGTAGTGGCGCACCGCCTGCAATTCCGACACCTCGGGCAAGGCTGCTGGCGCGGCTCGTCGCAGCTGCGGCGGCACCTGTGCGCTGCCCGCGACCCGCGGCGGGAATTGCGTTCCGGCCTGCCGGCCCGGCTTGCTCAACTCGAATATCAGCGGTTCCCGCAATTGCAATTCGGCCATGTGCCCCTCCTTAGGCCGCGGCGCGCGACGCGTTCATCGCGTCGGCCAGCGCGGCGGCATAGGAGTCGATGTCGACTCCCAGTTTGGTTTCGGTCGCACACACCAGCAGCGCGTGGCCCAACTCCGGATAAAGCTCGCCAAGATCGAGGCCGCCGAGGATTCCCCGCCGCGCCAGCGCCGCGAGCAACGGTGCCGGCGGACGATCCAGCAACAGGACGGCTTCGTGAAAGTGCGCGGCGCTGAACGCCCTTTTCACCCCGGCGACCTGGCTCAACGCGGCAACCAGGTCCGCGGTGCGCTGCATGCACGCCTGTGCGACCGCTTCCAGGCCGCGCGCGCCGAGAAGGCTCATGTAGATGGTCGCTGCGGTCACCAGCAGTCCCTGGTTGGTGCAGATGTTCGAGGTCGCCTTGCTGCGCCGAATGTGCTGCTCGCGCGCCTGCAGCGTCAGACTGAAGCCCGGCCGGCCTTCCGAGTCGACGGTGCGCCCGACGATGCGCCCCGGCATTTGCCGCACATACTGCATGCGGGTCGCCATGAATCCGAAGTAGGGTCCGCCCGAGGCAAGCGGCACGCCGAGCGGCTGCCCTTCGCCGCAGACGATGTCGGCACCGTGATGATCGAGCGATGTACCCCACTGCCCCGGGGGCTTGAGAAGCGCCAGCGAGGTCGGGTTGACGGCCGCGATCACCAGCAGCTTGTTTGCGTGCGCCCAATCGGTCAGCGCGTCCACTTCTTCGAAACTGCCGAAAAAGTTCGGCTGCTGAATGACGAGCGCGGTGAAATCCTGTGCGCCGTAGCGCTGCAGCGCGGTCAGCAGCGTGCGGCCGGCGGAGCGGTCGAAGTCCACCGACTCGAAGCTGATGTCCTGATTGCCGGCAATGGCGCGCGCCACCTTCGCGTAGGTGGGATTGACGGCGCGCGGCAGCAGGATGCGCCGCGAAGTCGAGCCGCGATTGGCGCGCACCGCCATCAGGCAGGCTTCGGCGAGCGCGGAGGCGCCATCGTAAAGCGATGCGTTCGACACCTCCATGCCGGTCAGAGCGCACATCATCGACTGGTATTCATAGATCAATTGCAATGTGCCCTGGCTTGCCTCCGCCTGGTACGGCGTGTACGCCGAATAGAACTCGCCGCGCGTGGTGATCGCCCACACCGGCGCCGGGATATGGTGTTCGTAGGCGCCGGCGCCGATGAAATTCAGGGGCCGGCCGTCGAGAGCGGCGCGCTCCGTCAACAGCCGCCCAACCTCCATCTCCGATACGGGCGGCGGCAGCGACAGGACGCCGGCGCGCAGGCCCTTGGGAATTTCGTCAAACAGCGCTTCGATCGAAGGCACGCCGATCACTTCCAGCATGCGGGCAACGTCGTCGGGAGTGTGAGGAATGAATGCCATCGTGTGTCCCTTACTTGGCTTCGTCGGCCAGGAAACTCGCATACGCGGCGGCGCTCATGAGCCCCGCCGCAGCGGTGGATTCGCTGGTCTCGAGACGAAACAGCCATCCGGCCCCGTAGGGATCTTGATTGAGCAATTCGGGTTGGCTTGCCAGCGATGCGTTGCTGGCCGTTACCTTGCCGGTCACGGGACTGTAAACGTCGGATGCCGCCTTCACCGACTCGACCACGGCACAGGCGTCCCCGGCGCGCAGCGCGCGGCCGACGTCAGGCACCTCGACGAACACCAGATCCCCGAGCGCACTCTGCGCGTGGTCGGTGATGCCGATTTCAACGGCGCCGTTTTGCCCCTGGCGAACCCATTCATGACTCTTTGTGTACTTCAAATCCGCCGGTATGTTGCTCATCTTTGAAAACTCCCTATTAAATCTCGATCAACGACTTGCCATGACGCACAAACGGCGGTTTGACGATGCGCGCCGCGTGCAATTTGCCGCGAATATCAACTTGCACGGCGGCATTCGCGGGGAACGGCACACGCGCGAGCGCAATGGAACGATTCAGGGTCGGAGAAAATGTGCCGCTCGTGACTTCGCCCGCCGGCGCGGCCTCACTCGAGCCCGCCGCCATCACTTTCTGATGGCTGCGCAACACGCCGCGATCTTCGAGAATGAGTCCGACGAGTTCGGGACCGCCGTTTCGTCGCGCGCTCTCCAGCGCCGAGCGCCCGATGAATTCGCGCGCCAGCGGCTCAAACGCCACCGTCCAGGTCAGGCCGGATTCCAAGGGGTGATGATTTTCGTCCATGTCATTGCCGTACAAGTTCATGCCCGCTTCGAGACGCAAGGTGTCCCTCGCGCCCAGGCCCGCGGGTTTCACGCCCTGCGCGTGCAGCTGATTCCACGCGGCGGCGGCATCCGCGGCCGGGATCACGATCTCGAAGCCATCCTCGCCCGTGTATCCGGTCCGCGCCACGAACCAGTTGCCGAATTCGGCGCCGAAGAATGGTTTCAGGTCGAGCGCGGCGGATTGCTGCGGCGGCGAGAGCAGCGACGCCGCCTTGTGCCGCGCATTCGGGCCTTGCACGGCGATCATCGCGAGATCTTGGCGTTCGGCGACCACCACCGCGTATGCGGCGGCATGCGATCGAATCCACGCCAGATCCTTGTCGCGGGTCCCGGCGTTCACGACCAGGCGATAGCAGCTGTCCGACAGGTAGTAAACGATCAAGTCGTCGATCACGCCGCCGTTGGGCAGCAGCATGCAGGAGTACAGCGCTTTGCCGAAAGATTTGAGGCGCGCGACATCGTTGGCGAGCAGAAATCTCAAGAATTCGCCGACGCGCTCACCGCGCACATCGACGACGGCCATGTGCGACACATCGAACATGCCCGCGTCGCGGCGCACGGCGTGATGCTCTTCGATCTGCGAACCATAGTGCAGCGGCATGTCCCAGCCGCCGAAGTCGACGATCTTCGCGCCTTGCAGGACATGCACATCATAGAGCGGAGTCTTAAGGCCCATCGCAACCTCACTGCGAAAGAATACGGAGACGCGAGCACCCTCGTGCTTCGCCCCTCTGTCCTTAAGACCTGAGAGATTGCGCGCTTGTGCGCTGCTCCCCTTCGGTGGATCGCCCGCTGCGATCGCTCTCCAGAGATCGCGAGAGTCTGCCGTTCATGTGCCTGAGCGTTTCCGGGCGGTTGCGCCTTCGGCGGTCCTACGAAAGGACTCTCTCCAGACAGCTCTTATCGCGATGTTAAGCATGATACAGAATGCAGCCGCAAAGCGCTAACCGCCGGATCGTTTCGCCTGCCATCCCATTTTGATGAGTTCTGCGACGATCACATCGCGATGATCGCCCTGAATTTCAATGATGCCGTTGCGCACGGTGCCGCCGGATCCGCAGCGCTTCTTGAGCTTTGTCGCCAGCGCCTCGATGTCGGCGACCGACAATGGCAGGCCGGTGACCGTCGTCACGCCCTTGCCTGCCCTACCCTGTGTCTCGCGGCCCACTCTGATTGAAGAGGGCGTAGGCTTCCCTGGAGCGCCCTTGGGACACACACATTCGCGTACCGGGCGGCGGCAATTGCTGCAAAGACTGCCGATGCCGGTTGAGTAGATGATTTTGGAGTTCACGAGGGTACCCCCGCGAAGGCATTTGGATTGCGCGAAGGACGTATCCCCGAGCGCAGCACCCGCACCAAACCGAAATGTCCGGCAATACACAGCAGCACGCCAATCCCGAACAGCAGCCACTGTAGCCAGGGCCTCGATAAGTAGGCGCTGAAGTAAGACGCCGCCATTACCCCCGTCCACGCCGGCCAGATAATGCGCTGAATGATCGGCAAGCACAGTGCGAGAAATGGACCCCTAAGCGCTTCGTTCCGCTGTTGCACGAACTGCCCGTACTCGAGCACGCCCTGATAGGAACAGACGATGAGCGCAATGATCGCGGCTTCCTTGATGCCAATGCCGACATTCAAGACCACGCGATTGACGATGAGCGTCAATCCCAATGTGGCAATCGCCGGCAACGCTCCGAAAATCTGCAACAGACCGGCGAGGCGATTGGCGCTGAGCGGCAAACACCGCAGCGGTGGGATCGATGAGCGCAATTGGTACGTCAGCACAAATCCCGTCGCGGATAGGCCGACAAGGTACACCGCGAAGAGTGCCCAACCAGCTCGCGGGAATACCTGGTGCAACAAAACGATGCATAGCGTCGCGGCGACTGCGAGAGCTGCGGTCCGCCGCAGTAGCGGCATCAATATCGCGTTGACGCCGAATTGATATGCGGCTGGTCGTGGCGCGCCCTCTTGACTGGGCGCCGGCTGTTTGTTCGCAACATCCGGCCATTGCCAATGCGCGCGGTGCGCCGCCCTCGCAGAAAGAAACAGCAGACCGATTCCGCCTACGATGAACACGGCGCAATACTGCAGAGCTGCGGGCTTGATGGGCAAGCCATAGCCCATCAATACGCCCACGGCAATCAGCAATACGGCGAGCTTTAATTTTCGATTGCGGGTCCGGCGCCATGCCGCTCCCTGGGGCAGCGCCGCTAAAAAACCCAACGCCGCCCAAGTAACGCAGACGCTCGCGAAAACGGTGCCGGCCCGAGGCGTGGGTAACCCATCCAAGCCCTGCGACAGCCAAGCGAGCAAGATCAGCACCGTGATGAACACACCCGGAGCTCCGGCGCTCGCCCACCAGCGCAAAATACCCGCGTCCCGCGTGCTCAGCGGCAAGCTGCGCCACACCAGGCTGTAAGTGTTGACTGCGGCAACGGCACCCCACATGCCGAGAAACAGGCCGGGAATCGCGACTCGATCGTAGCCAAAGGCCCACAAGGCACTGCTCATGAGGAATTGCGCTGTTCCAAAAAATGCATACAGCCAAACGCTGCGCGCCAGGTGGCCCTTGAGCAGCCGAAAGACGATGAGGTTCACGCCGCGCTCACCTGCGGCCACCAGCCATTGCGGCTGTTCGCGCTCTTGATGAGGGCAAGAAACAAATCCTCCAGTGTCAACGGCACATCGGCGAGAACCTCGACGTCGGACGAGTCGAAGCCGCTGCTCGGAAGCGACTCTCGATCGATCAACAGCCGCGCCCGGTCGCCCTGCCGCTCGATAACATGGATCCCCGGTAATTCGAGCGCCGCTTCGCTCCCGATCCTCACGTCCAGCTGCCGATAGCGCTCTACCAGCGCGTCCATTCGACCGCAAGCAAGCAGCCGACCTTGATTTAAGATGGCCGCGTGATCCGCGAAACGCTCGAGATCCGCCAGCTGGTGCGAAGAAATCAAGATGGTGCGATCCTCGCGCTCCATGAATTTCAGCAGCTCGGCGAATAGTTGGCGGCGGGCAATCGCATCCAATCCCAGGGTGGGCTCGTCCAATACTAGAAGCTCGGCATCGCGCGATAGCGCCAGCACCAGTGCCAGCTTCATTCGCGCACCGAAGGATAGCGCGTCGACTCGGGTCGTTCGATGCAAACCAAATCTGAATTGCAATTCTTCGCAGCGGGCGGCATCCCAGTCCGAGTAGAAACCTCGAACAAAATCAATCGCGCGCCCAACGGTGCCCCATGCACGATAGTCCATGTCGGGACTGACGTATGCGGTGCGGCGCTTGATCTCCACTTCATCCACGCCGACATCGCGGTCCAACACCGTTATTCGACCGAGCGCCGGCTGGCCCATTCCCATCAGCATATTCAGCGTTGTGGATTTTCCGGCCCCGTTGGGCCCGATCAGAGCGTAAATGGAGCCGCGCGGCACCGTCAGACTCAATGGCCCGAGCGTGAAGGAAAACCCGAAGATCTTCTGAATGTCTTGAATGTCGATGGCGGATACATTCATTGCGCGTTGCCTTTAGCGGATTGTTCAATGGATTCGTTCAGGCGCGACTTGAGCTCGTCGCGCAGCATCTGCGTTAGTTCGCGGTCGCCGAGTCCGGCTTCCCGGCCAGCATGAATGGCGGAGCGCAACGCATCGCGTGCGACCGCACGGCGGTCGGCGCGAGTTCGATCGTTACCGCGCGCAGCCACGAAGGTTCCCAGACCCTGCCGGCTAAAGGTGATGCCCTCCCGCTCCAACTCTTCGTAGGCCCGTTTCACGGTGATCAAGCTGACGAGAAGCTGTTCCGCCAGGACGCGGTAGGAGGGCAATGCGCTGCCGGCGGTGAGCCGATTGGCGAGAACCTCGCGCTTGATGCCATCCACGATTTGTTGATAAAGCGGCCCGGCGGCCGCCGGCGAGATCGGTCCCAAACGAACTTTTGCCAGCGTGTCGGCCATGCGACTGTATATATTAGATATGCTCAGTATGCAATCCTGGGCGTGCCGCACCTGCCCCGCGGCGGCCCGCCCTTGTATAATGCCGGCATGAGATCTCGTCGAAATTCCATTGCCGTAAAAGTCGGCTCAGTCACCATTGGCGGCGCAGCGCCCATCATCGTGCAATCCATGACCAACACCGACACCGCGGATATCGAAGCCACGGTGGCGCAGGTGCGCGCATTGGCGCGTGCCGGGTCCGAATTGGTGCGCGTCACGGTCAACAATGATGAATCCGCCGCTGCGGTGCCTCATATCAGAGAGCGGCTCGATGGCGCCGGCATCACCACACCCCTGGTCGGCGACTTTCACTTCAACGGCCACAAGCTGCTCAAGGCTCACCCCGCTTGCGCGGAAGCGCTTGGCAAACTGCGCATCAACCCGGGCAATGTCGGCCGCGGTTCCAAGCGCGACCCGCAGTTTGCCGAAATGATCGAAACCGCGGTCAAGTTCCGCAAGCCGGTGCGCATCGGTGTGAACTGGGGCAGCCTGGATCAGGACCTCTTGACCCGCATGATGGATGAGAACTCCAAACTCAAGGAGCCCCTGGCGGCGATTGACGTCATGCGCGAGGCCATCGTGGTGTCCGCATTGGACAGCGCCAAGCGCGCCGAAGCGCTCGGCTTGGGCTCCAATATGATCATCATCAGCGCCAAAGTCAGCGGTGTGCAGGACCTGATCGCCGTATATCGCAATCTGGCGGCCCGCTGCACCTACCCATTGCACCTGGGGCTGACCGAGGCCGGCATGGGCAGCAAGGGCATCGTGGCCTCTACGGCGGCCATGAGCGTGCTGCTGCAGGAAGGCATCGGCGATACCATTCGAGTCTCGTTGACGCCCGAGCCCAACGGCGATCGCACCCAGGAAGTGATCGTGGCTCAGGAGATCCTGCAGACCATGGGATTGCGCGCTTTCACCCCGATGGTGATCGCCTGCCCCGGCTGCGGCCGCACCACCAGCACTTACTTTCAAGAACTGGCGCAGAAGATTCAAAGCCACATTCGTCACCGCATGCCGGAATGGCGCAAACAGCGTGAGGGAGTCGCGGACATGACGGTTGCGGTCATGGGCTGCGTGGTGAACGGTCCCGGCGAGAGCAAGCACGCGAACATCGGCATCAGCCTGCCGGGCACCGGTGAACATCCGGTCGCGCCGGTGTATGAGGACGGTGCGAAGACGGTGACGCTCAAAGGCGATCGTATCGCCGAGGAATTTCAGGATCTGGTCGAGCGCTACATCGAACGCACCTACGCCAGGATCGCGTCTTGACGGCGCTGTCCGAGAAGAAGTGCGTGCCCTGCGAGGGAGGTGCCGCTCCCCTGACTGCAACTCAGGCGAAGCGCTTCGCAAAGCGATTGCACAAGGATTGGCGGATCTCGAAGGACTCCAAGAGTCTGAAGCGATCCCTGAAATTCAAGGATTTCTATCGCACGATGAGCTTCGCCAATGCGCTCGCGCATGTGGCGAATACCGAGGACCATCATCCGGACTTGCGGGTTGGCTATAACTACTGCGACGTCACCTTCACGACCCATTCGATCGGTGGACTATCGGTCAATGATTTCATTTGCGCCGCCAAGCTAGATCGGCTTTAAAAAGTCCGGCACATCGCCGATCAATCCCAGCGCACGCTGCGCAAAGCGGCGTCTTACGAAGGGCATCTTGCCGACGGCGCTCAAGGACGCGGCGCGCAGTCCGGCGCTGAGCGCGTCGCTGCGGGAAAACAGCTGCTCCATTCCATCGAGCGCGGCAGCCGCGAGCAGATTCTCGCTGCGGCGCCAGCGCTCGTATTCCCGCAGTACTCTCAAGTCGCCGAAGTTGCCGGCGCCCCCGGCTTTACCGAGTACTTGCGCAAGCGCCGCACAGTCCAGCAAACCCAGATTCAAGCCCTGCCCGGCGAGAGGGTGCACCACGTGTGCCGCATCGCCGAGCAGGACGGCGCGAGAACTCGCGTATTGCAACGCGTACTGCAGCTTTAAGGGAAAGCGCGCCAGCTTGGTGGTGAGCGTGCAGCCGCCAAGAGCCTCGCCGCTGGCTGTGTTCAGGGCGCAGGCTATGCGTTCCGGGTCCATGGCGCTTACAGAGTCCGCCTGAGGGCGCGCGAGGCTCCACACGATGGAGCAGCGGCCGTCATTGAGCGGCAGGAACGCGAGCGGACCGGTGGGGAGGAAGCGCTGCCACGCCGTGTTCTCATGCGGCTTGGTGGTTTGCACATGGGCCACCAGTGCATCCTGATGATAGACATGACCTGCGGTAACGATGCCGAGCAATTCCCGGGTCTTGGATTCCGGCCCGTCGGCGCCGATCAGCAGTTTGCTGCGCAGTTCGCGGCCGTCACTCAAACGCAGCAAGATATCGGCATCGCCCACCAAGGTCGATCCGACTCCAGCCTCGATGAGGACCGCACCTGCGGCCCTCGCGACTTTAAGACACTGCGATTGCAGCGCGCGCCCCTCGACGATATATCCTAAGTTGGGTTCGCCGATTTGCGCGCAATCGAAGATCAGTGATCCCGCGCCGCGAGGGGTACCGCCGGCATCCCAAACGCACATGCGCTCGTAGGCAAACACTCGGGCCGACGGCAGCGCGTGCCACACATCGCAGATTTTGAGCAGGCGCTCGGAGGCGCGGCTCAACGCAAATACCCGCAAGTCCCAGTCGCTGTCGCCAACAGGCTCCGCCGCAAAGTGATCGGCTACGATGGCGACCCTGCCCGGCGTACTCAATTTGCGCGCCAGCAACAGGCACGCCATCGCCGCGCCGATGACCCCGGCACCGACGATGATCACGTCAAAGTCGCGGGATCCAGGGCTATTCATCGCAGCGGCACGCCGCGCGCGAGTTTCGGCACACGGCCGTTCGCGCCGGTGCTCAAGCGTGACAATGCCGCCTTCGCGGGCGGCAGCAAATCGAATGCGAGGAGTCCCAAATTGCGCAGCCGCTGTACGCCCCGCAACGGATTCGCAAATAGCCTGACCAGCCCGTCGGTGAAAGCGATCACGCCACCTCGATCCGCCGCGCGCCAGGCATCGTACTCGGCGAGCAACCGCGGGCTTCCGGGATCGCTGTCCGCCTGCCCGCTACCTTCCGCAATGAGCTCGGCGAGGCTCGCCACATCGCGCAGACCCAAATTGAATCCCATGCCGGCCACCGGATGCAGGCCTTGCGCCGCATTGCCGATGATGACGCAACGCCCTGAACTGGTGCGCATCGCACGGCTTATCGATAGCGGATACGGTACGCGGCGCCCGACTTTGAGAAACCGCCCGAGGCGAAATCCGAAGCGGCGCTGCACCTCCGCAAGGAATTCTTGATCCGACCAGGCCATCGCCGCCTGCGCCATCGCGGGAGCCAGCGTCAGGACCAGGGCGCAGCGGCCATTCTCCAGCGGCAGCAGCGCCAGAGGCCCGTCGGGTGTGAAGCGCTCGTAGGCCACATTGTCATGGAAGCGCTGCGGCAACACCGTCGTGATGATGGCCGTCTGCTCATAGTCGTGCGTTTGCGCCTCGACGCCGAAGGCGTTGCGCACCATCGATTGCACGCCGTCGGCTGCAACGATGAGCTTGGCATCGATCCTGTGTTTGGCCGAGCCCGCAACCACGGTGAGCGCGACGGCGGCTTCCCCCGCGCTGATTTCTTCCACCTGCGCCGGGCAAAACACCCGCAGGCCGGCGCTCCTCAGCAGGCGCGGCCAGAGGGCATTTCCCAGTGCGCGATTGGGCACCACGTATCCCATCGCCGCGAGCCCCTGCTCGGCCGCGTCGATGCGCGCAAACCCAAAATGCCCTTGATCCGAGACGTGAATCTTGGCGATAGGCGTTGCAACCGAGCTGACCTCCTGCCACACGCCCAAGGTCTCGAGGATCCGCCGGCTGCCGTTCGACAATGCCGTGGTGCGCTCATCGAAGCTGGGCTGCGCCGCTGAGGTTTGCGGGATGGATTCGATCAGGGCGATGCGCAGCTTGAGCGGCGCCAATGCCACGCTCAAGGTGGCGCCCACCATGCCACCCCCGACGATGACAACATCGAAGGATTCAGCCGCGGCTTTATCCTCGCTCATCGCAGCGACTCAATGGCTTCCGGGGTTTTCTCCAGCGCCCCGGTCAGCACCTCGGGAGCGCCCGCGGTTACCAGCACTTCATCTTCGATGCGAACACCGATGTTCCAGAATTCTTTCGCGATCCGCGGCGATGGTCGAATGTAGATACCCGGTTCCACGGTCAGCGTCATGCCCGGCTCCAATACCCGCCATTCACCGCCGACCTTGTAATCGCCCACGTCGTGCACATCCAGCCCAAGCCAGTGGCCGGTGCGATGGTTGAAAAACGGCAGGTAGGCCTGTTCCTTGATCAACTTGAGGACCGGGCCTTTGAGCAACCCCAGCTTGATCAGTCCCTGGGTCACCGTGCGCACAGCCGCTTCATGCGGCTGATTCCAGTGGTTGCCGGGACGCACCTTGTCGATGGCGGCCAACTGAGCCTCCAACACCACTTCATAGACGGCGCGCTGCACGGCGCTGAAGCGGCCGCCGACCGGAAACGTACGCGTGATGTCCGAGGCGTAGTAGTCGTGTTCGCAGCCGGCGTCGAGCAGCAGCAAGTCGCCGTCGCACAACGGCTGGTCATTGTCGCGATAGTGCATGACGCAGGCATTGGCGCCGCCGCCGACGATGGGATGGTAGGAAATATCCGCATTGTGCGATCGAAATTCATGCAGCAATTCCGCCATGACTTCGTATTCCATGCGCCCGGGGCGCGCGAAGCGCATCGCCCGCCGATGCGCGCCCATGGCGATCTGCGCCGCGCGGCGCAGGCTGGCCTGCTCGGGGCGGCTCTTGTAAAGACGCATGTCGTCAAGCACGTGGGTCAGTGCGACAAATTCCGGAACGGCGCCCTGGCGTGCTTGAGCCCGCAGCGTGTTCACCCAGCCCAAAATCCGCGGATCGAATTCAGGGTGAGTGCCCATGGAGTAGAAGATTTGCGAACGCTGCTCCATCAACCCCGGGAGGATTTCGTCGATGTCCTCGATGGGAAAGGCATCGTCGGCTCCGTAGCGCTCGACCGCGCCCTCGGTTCCGGCGCGTGCCCCGTCCCACGACTCGCGCAAGGTGTCGCGCTCGCGCACGAACAGGAGATACTCCGCCTGCGGGCGGCCGGGAACGAGCACCGCGACAGCGTCCGGTTCCGAAAACCCGCTCAAATAGTAGAAATGGCTGTCCTGCCGGTAGGCGTACTCGATATCGCCGTTGCGATGGCGCACGGGAGCGGCCGGCAGGATCGCGATTGCGTCCTTGCCGATCATCCGCATGAATTGGCGCCGTCGCCGCGCGAACTCCTTGCGATCCATATAAGGAGCCTGCTCTTGAACTCAATGCAGCCGCTGCTGCGCAGGATAGACCTGCGTGCGCAGCGGTAGCAATTCTTCGAATACGACTTGGGCCGCGACCCTTATGAACTCGACCAATTCCGCGTAAGCCTGCTCGTTGGACTCGTCCGAATCCGCGTCATCGCCGGTTGCCCGCGAAATCTCGGTGAAATCGCGGACGATTTCGCCGACGTCGCCGCCCAGGGCTTCCAGATCCGAGATATGGCCGGTGCCCAAGCCATAGAGAAATCCCGTGCACCATAATGCAAGTGCATTGGCGCGGCCGTTCAGCGGCTGCTCGTCATCGGGCAGCAGGGGCTCGAATTCCATGCCTTGCTCGCCAAAGGATGTTGCGGTCGCCGTAAAGACCTTTTCAATCATTGCCACCGACTCTGCAGCGACGGCCGCGCCGTCGGGCAGAATTTCGTTGATCCAGTCCTGCATCTTATAGGGCGATATCGAACACAGCGCGCCGCACAAGGAACCATGCGCCTCGGCGGCGTCCGCGAGGCCGCCGGCGGCGGCCAGCACATCCTCGAAGTCCTTGAATCGAATATCGGACAGCATGGTTCAGGGAATAATACCGCAGTGGGGGCATACACCGCCCTTTGCATTGCGCTTATCGCCGCTCTATATTGGCAGCCTATGACCGAAACCAACTCGAAATCAGCCGTCGAACTCGAGCTGAAGCGCTTGGAAAAGCGTCTGGAAGACCTGATCGTGACAGTCAGCCACATCAAAGAGGAAAACCGCGCACTGCGGCAGCGTCAAGACACCTTGACCTCCGAGCGCGCCACTCTTCTGCAGAAGAACGAACAAGTGCGCGCCCGGGTCGAAGCAATGATCGGCCGGTTGAAATCCATGGAGCAGGTGTGAACGACAATCAGGCGAGAGTGAGCGTGCGCATACTCGAAAAGGAGTATCACATAACCTGTCCGAGCGAGGAGCGCTCCGACTTGCTTGATTCCGCGGAATTCTTGAACCTCAAAATGCGCGAGATCCGCGACAGCGGCAAAGTTGTCGGATTGGATCGTATCGCGGTGATCGCTGCGCTCAATATGGCCAACGAATTGATTCGATTCCGCAACCGTGACACCAATCTCGATTCTGATGTCGGCGGACGCTTGCGTATCCTGCGCGAGCGCGTAGAGTCGGCCTTGGAGAAGGGTCAACAGCTCGAGCTTTGAGACCAAGGGATCAGCCCGTCCGAGCCGAATTGGGCGACCCTTCGAAGATTAAATTTGGCGCTGCCTGCGGTGTTCGACGCGGATCGGGTTACCTCTCGACCCTAAGTTTGAAACCCCAGGGGCCATTGCTTGCTGGCAACATTGTGCAAGTCCGCCTCGAGCGGAAAGCCTTAAGTGCCGCAGTTAGCCCCACCTGTTGCTCAGGTCGGGAGCAACGGTCCAAAACGGCACGTGCGGGTAGCGCCATCTCCATCCGATGAAAGCAATTTTACGTAAACGATTGCGCGCGGCGCGCCGCGCATTGAGCGCCGCCGACCACCGTTCGCGATCGGGCCTGGCCGCCAAGGCGATCATGCGGCTGCCGACGTTCGCTGCCGGCAAACGGGTCGCGCTGTACTTACCCTTCGATGGTGAAACCGATACCGCCGAGTTGATCGCGGCGGCCCGGGCGCGCGGCGTGTGCGTGTTCGTGCCCGTCATCAGCGATAAGCGCCAGGGTCGCTTGCGCTTCTATCCTCTCAAGGGCGCAACCGCCCCCGGTGTATTTGGAATCGCGGTGCCGCGCCGCATGGCTCGCCCCATCGCGCCGCAATGGCTGAATCTCATCGTCGCACCCTTGGTTGGAGTCGACCGCAGCGGCCGACGATTGGGCATGGGAGGTGGATATTACGATCGCGCGTTGGCGTTTCGCCAGCGGCGGCGATATTGGAAGGGCCCTCATGTGGTCGGACTTGCCTTTGACTGCCAGCGGGCGGACCTGGAGTTTGCCGATCCCTGGGATGTACGATTGAGTTCTTTGGCGACTGAATCTGGACTCCAACAATTCTTGGAACAACCATCATGAACTACTGGCTGCTCAAATCGGAACCGGACAGCTTCAGCATCGATGCCCTCGGCAAGGCGCCGAAGCAAACCACCACATGGGATGGAGTGCGCAATTTTCAGGCGCGCAACATGCTTCGCGACGCCATGAAAAAGGGCGATTTGGCGTTTTTCTATCACTCCAGCTGCGACGTTCCCGGCATTGCGGGCATCGTCAGCGTGGTCCGCGAGGGTTATCCGGATGTCACCGCCTTCGATCCCAAGCATCATCACTACGATGCCGATTCGAACAAGCAAGCGCCGCGTTGGTTCGTCGTGGACCTGAAACTCAAGCGCAAGCTCAAGCGCGTAATCACGCTCGACGAGTTGCGCAAGTACGCCGATAACAAGCTCAAGGATTTCGTTTTACTGCGCCGTGGGAATCGTCTTTCGGTCATGCCGGTATCGAAGCAGGATTGGGATTTTGTTCTCGGCCTCGAGTGATGCGGCTCACATCGCTACCACAAGTCGAGCGCTAAGCGCGACGTATTGCTTGTAAATTAATTATTCGTGTATATACTCGGTCCCCGGACTAACCCGACAACGGAGTTTCTATCATGGCAGCGAAAGCAAAGAAGGCGAAGAAGAAGGTAGCTAAGAAAAAGGCCGCTAAGAAAAAGTAAGCCTTCGAAAGTAATCAACTGTGCCCGCGTAAGCGGGCACAGTTGTTTCTGGGGTTCGCAATAGTGTCAGTGGAAAAAAAACGCCTCGCCGCGGAAGCCGCGCTTCCATACATCGAAGCCGGCATGGTGTTGGGTATAGGCACCGGCTCCACGGTGAACCAGCTCATTGAAGCGCTGCAAGACCGTAAAATACAGCTTTCCGGCGCGGTCTCGAGCTCGCGCCAGACCTCCGTAAAGCTGCGCGCCGCTGGAATTGAAGAGCTCGATCTCAATACCGCGGGCGACCTTGCCCTGTACATCGACGGCGCCGATGAGGCCACCGCCGACGGCACCCTGATCAAGGGCGGCGGAGCTGCCCTCACGCGGGAAAAGGTGGTCGCCGCCGCCGCCTCGCGGTTCGTCTGCATCATCGATGATTCCAAGCTGGTCCGGGTGCTGGGCGCCTTCCCTTTGCCCATCGAGGTCATACCGATGGCCCGCTCGTACGTTGCGCGCCAGCTCGTCAAGCTCGGCGGACGGCCGGTGTGGCGCGCTGGCGTCACAACTGACAATGGCAATGTGATATTGGATGTCCATGATCTGCGGCTCGATGAGCCCAAGGCCTTCGAAGCAACCGTGAATCAAATCGCCGGCGTCGTCACGGTGGGCCTGTTCGCGTGGCGCCGCGCCGACGTGCTGATCGTGGCAGGCAACGGCGCCGTGAAGACCTACGATTGCACGGCTTGAGTCCTAGATTTCCAGTCGGGTGCCGATTTCAACCACGCGATTCGGCGGCAGCCCGTAGTAGTCGGCAATGACCTGCGCGCTGCGCGCCATCTGCATGAATGCGGTGCGCCGCAGCGGCGGCAGGTCGGAGCGCCGGCCCGCCAGCAGTTCTTCGCGACTCAGGAAGTAGGTGGTGCGCTCCGGTTCGCAAGGCACACCGTGACTTTCAGCCTCCCTCAAGATCGCCGTGATATCGGGCTTCTCCATGAAGCCGACCTGGGCCACGAGCCGGACGATGCCTTCGCATACCGGGGTCACCGTCAGTCGCGCGGAGGCGCCGATGCGGGGTTCGTCGCGGGTCACGACCGTCAACAGCACCACCCGCTCGTGAATGACCCGGTTGAATTTGATGTTGTTGAGCAGGGCGCGCGGAATGCCCGTGGCCTTCGCGTCCAAGAAAATCGCCGTGCCCGCCACGCGCACCGGCGGGTCGCGTTTCAGGTCGTCGAGAAACTCCCGGACCGCTTTTTGTTCGCGCAACAGCCGCGCCATCACCGAGGCGCGCCCGCGCTGCCAGGTTTGCATCAGCCAGAAGATGATGAAGCCGGACACCAGCGGCAGCCAGCCGCCATCCTCGATCTTGGTGAGGTTCGCCAGCAGGAAGGCGATATCCACAATGAACAGCAAGGACAAGCCGGCGCGCAACCCGCGGCTCTCCCTGCCGGTGCGCGATTTGATGAGACTCAAGGTTAGCGGCGTCACGATGGTCATGGCGCCGGAGACAGCCAGTCCATACGCTCCGCCCAGCGCCGCCGAGCTGCCGAAGCCGACCACCAATGCCAATGCCGCCAGCATGAGAATCCAATTCATGGTGGGCACATAAATTTGTCCGGCGTGTTCCGCGGAAGAATGCTCGACACGCAGACGCGGCAACAGCCCCAAGCTCACGGCTTGCGTGGTCACAGAGAAGACTCCGGATATGACCGCCTGGGATGCAATGACGGTGGCCATGGTGGCGAGCAGCACCAAGGGCCATAACGACCATGCCGGTGCCATCAGGTAGAAGGGATTGCTGATCGCCGCTGGGTTCTCGATCAACATCGCCCCCTGGCCGAAATAATTGGTGACCAGCGCCGGCATGACGACGCATATCCAGCCCAGACGTATCGGCGCCTTGCCGAAATGACCCATATCGGCATACAGCGCCTCACCGCCCGTGACGCACAAGAAAACGCCGGCGAGCACCGCCAGCGAGCTGATCTGATGTTGGCCCAGGAGGGCAAGTGCGCGCGTCGGATCGAGCGCCCACAACACACCGGGCTCGCGCACGATCCAGCGCAAACCCATCGCCGCCAATACCGCGAACCAGCCCAGCATCACCGGGCCGAACACGTTGCCGACCGAACCCGTGCCGTGGCGTTGAATGACGAACAGACCGATCAAGACCACCAGTGTGATCGGCAGTACCGGAAACTGCGCATCGGGCGCCGCCACATGCAGCCCTTCGACGGCGCTCAAAACCGATATGGCCGGCGTGATGGCGCCATCCGCGAAGAACAATGAGGCGCCGAGAATGCCCAGGGTGCCGTAAAGCTTTCGTCGTGGACTCTCGCGCGCGGTGTTGATCACCAGCGCGGTCAACGCCAGCACACCGCCCTCGCCCTTGTTGTCGGCGTTGAGCACGACAGTGACGTACTTGAGAAGGATGACGAGAACCAAGGACCAGAAAATCAGCGACAGCACGCCGAGAACATGCTCGGGCGTAACGGCGATGCCCGGACCGGTGAAGCAGGCCGACACGGCGTAAAGCGGGCTGGTGCCGATGTCGCCGAACACCACACCGAGGGCCCCAAGCGCCAGGGGCGCGAGCCGTCCATTCGCATTGCGTTCAGCCGACATCTTCATCCGCCACCCTGAAAAAAAGGGCCCACAAAAGTGAGCCCTGTTTGGCTGGGGGACTAGGATTCGAACCTAGGTAAACGGTGTCAGAGACCGTTGTCCTACCGCTAGACGATCCCCCAAAACCGACTGAATCGTATACCGGAAGGCGGAAGGCGTTCTCTTGTACTAGCGTTTGGAGAACTGCGTGCCGCGGCGAGCTTTGCGACGACCGACCTTCTTGCGTTCGACTTCGCGCGCATCGCGCGTCACGAAACCTGCCTTGCGCAGCGGCGCACGCAGCGATTCGTCGAACGCCATCAATGCGCGAGTAATTCCATGACGAATCGCACCGGCCTGACCGGTGATTCCGCCGCCCTCGACATGCGCGTCGACATCGAATTTGCCGTTCAATTCCACGGCGCCGAAGGGCTGCTGAACGATCATTCGGCCGGTTTCCCGACCAAAGAATTCTTCCAAGGTGCGCCCGTTGATCGATACCTTGCCCGTCCCGGTGCGCAGATAAACCCGGGCGCTCGAGGTCTTGCGACGGCCGGTGCCAT
Organism: uncultured Gammaproteobacteria bacterium; assembly: GCA_963785405.1. Lineage (GTDB taxonomy): Bacteria > Pseudomonadota > Gammaproteobacteria > Steroidobacterales > Steroidobacteraceae > Bog-1198. The sequence continues at coordinate 303,440 of CAWAVF010000009.1, read as the reverse complement.
AAAAGGAATTGGTGGCTGTGTTTGCCATTGATTGTCCTAAAGAACTTTAAAATTCCAGCGCTTTCGGCTGCTGTGCTTGATGAGGATGGTCCTTGCCGCCGAATACATGCAGCTTCTTGTACATGCGTCGGCCCAGCGGGCCCTTCGGCAACATGCCCTTGACGGCAAATTCAATCGCGCGTTCCGGGTGCTCATTCAGCAGCTTGCCAAGCGAGATGCTCTTCAAGTTGCCGACATAGCCTGTGTGCTGATGATAGAACTTGTCCGTCAGCTTGGCACCGGTGACGCGCACAGTGCCGGCATTGATGACGACAATGTGATCGCCAAGGTCCTGATGCGGGGCATAATTCGGCTTGTGCTTGCCCTTCAAGCGATGCGCGATTTCCGATGCCAGACGGCCCAGAGTTTTGCCCGCCGCGTCGACTAGGTACCAGTCGCCGCGCGTTTCCTCGGGCTTTGAAAATACGGTATACATGGAGTGCTCAGGTCTTGACGAAAGGCGCGAAAGTGTACAGAACAGCGAGTGCAGATGCCAGTCCCGCCTCCTCGCCTTAAGCACCTATAATATAATGTGTTGATGGCCACCCGCAGATTCGACCTAGCCGATCGTCTTATTGGCGAAATAGACAATATAATCAAGATCTTAACTGTACCCGCACGGCCGCGGCGCGATATTCCGGAAGCCGCCCCTGCGACAACCTTGGCGCCGGCCGAGCGCGAATCCTCGGTGCGCTTGATGCGGGTCAACCATTCCGGAGAAGTCGCCGCCCAAGCCTTGTACCAGGGTCAAGGCCTCACCGCACGCGATGAGAGTGTGCGGGCAGCCATGCGCGAAGCCGCGGCCGAGGAAGTCGATCATTTGGCTTGGTGCGAGCAACGCTTGAAGGAATTGCAGGGACGCACCAGCGTCTTGAATCCGCTGTGGTACCTGGGCTCCTTTGCCCTGGGCGCCTTTGCGGGCGCACTGGGCGATCGCAACAGTCTCGGGTTCATCGCCGAGACCGAAAAACAAGTTGAATCGCATTTGCGCGATCACCTGGAGCGTCTCAGCCCCAAGGATTCGCGCAGTCGCGCCATCCTCGAACAGATGACGCTGGACGAGATGCGGCACGGCGCCAAAGCGGCTTCGCTGGGCGGTAAACCGTTGCCGTTTCCGGTGGTAATGGCGATGCGCGCGACGTCCCGACTGATGACTCGCGGATCGTATTGGATCTAACTAAAGACCCCTAGTGCTTGCGATTCCGGGACTTATGTAATAAAACGTGCGCCAGCACAGTCGTTTAACAGCGACGAAACCAGCGGGAGTGAACATGGAAGAAGCGGCAAAAGCCTTAAGCGATATCCCAGCGATCAATCGTTTCTTGAGCTACTGCCGAATCCGGACAGTCCCTTCCAAAACCGTGATCATTCACGCCGGCGATCTGCCGGACATTTTGTACTACATCATCTCCGGATCGGTCGAAGTCATGATCGAGGACGAGGATGGCAACGAAATGGTGCTGGCATACCTCAATAAGGGACAGTTTTTCGGCGAGATGGGCTTGTTCTACGAACAGCCGACGCGCAGCGCCTGGGTGCGAACCCGCCAGCAGTCCGAACTCGCCGAAATGACTTATCCGCGGTTTCGCCAGATAGCCGCCGAAAGTCCCGGATTGATCTTCGAGTTGGCAACGCAGTTGGCGACCCGCCTCGACCGCACCAACCGCAAGCTGGGCGACCTGGCGTTCGTCGACGTCACCGGCCGAGTGGCACATGCCATCATGGATTTGTGCGGTGAGCCGGATGCGATGACGCACCCTGAGGGCATGCAGATCAAGGTAAGCCGGCAGGAACTGTCGCGGTTGGTCGGCTGTTCGCGCGAGATGGCGGGACGAGTCCTCAAGGTGTTGGAAGAACAAGGGCTGCTGCGCGCCACCGGCAAGACCATCGTGGTGTTCAATGCGCGCCCCAAGGTCAAGACGCGCCCTCTGATCGTGCCGGTGAAGGCCGGCGCGAACACCGGAGCGGCCAAGAACGCGCGGACCGAACACAATGACGATGAAGATGAGGATGACGAGGACGACGAATAGCCGGGACGCCCAGTTAATCCCCTGCGCCTTCGGCGCGATATCTAGCGCCAAACTCCATACCCGTTTGAAATAACTGTCTCGCTGCTACCAGCCCAGCAGCAGGTTGCGTTGCTGCGACGCACGAGATCATCGCCGCAAAATCCTTGATGGGTCACCGTTGCAATGCTTCCTGGTACGCCCCTAGGGTTTTCCCGCCGTCTACTGGAAAGAACAATCTGGAGCCGTGACCGATCTCAACATGAAGCGGCGTCAAGTCTTGAACACGATCACGCTTTGCTCAGGCAACTTGTTCTTAACTTAAGGCGAGGGTTGCCGATTTGACGGAATGAGCCGGGTGTGAACTTACGAGCGGAGGATCGACATGCGAGCATCGACGCTTAGAGCAGACTCCAACCACGATAATTTTCTCGATTCGCTGAGCGCCTATAGCAAGCAGCATCGCGCGCAGCGTTGGGAAGGCAGTTTCGGAGACTTCCTGACCCAGATCTTGCCGCCCAACCCGGCAGCATTCGCGCGCTCCAGTCACGAATACATATGGGACATGCTCCTTTGGCATGGTCGGGAATCACAGGGCACCGATACTCAAAAGGCATGCGAACTGTTCAAACGCGAACTGTTCGGCGTCGATGAGCCCCTGGGACGAGTGGTGGACTATTTCAAAGCCGCCGCGGCCGGATCCGATGTCGGACGCCGCCTGCTGTTGCTGCTCGGCCCGCCGTCGGGTGGAAAATCAACGATGGCAATCCTCTTGAAGCGCGGGCTCGAGGAGTACAGCCGCACGGACGAAGGCGCGCTGTACGCGGTCAAAGGCTCGCCGCTGCGCGAGTCGCCGCTGAATCTCATCCCGGTGAGCTTGCGTGCCGGATTTCGTGAAACCTACGGCGTCGAAATCAACGGTGAGCTCAGTCCCTGGGCACGCGACTATGTGGATCGCAAAGCCGAAGGCGATTACCTGAGCGTGCCTGTCGAACGGATATTCCTGTCCGAGGCGGCCCGCTGCGGCATCGGCACGTACGCGCCGCACGATCCCTCGACGGCCGATATCGCCGATTTGGTCGGATCCGTGGATCTATCCAAGGTCGCGCAGGTTGGCGATGAGGGCGACCCGCGCGCTTGGTCCTGGTCGGGGGCGGTCTACGCCGCGAGCCGCGGCATGCTCGAGATGATCGAAATTCTCAAGGTCAAACGCGAGTTTCTGTACTTGCTGCTGACGATGACGCAGGAGAAGAACGTCAAGGTCGCACGCTTCCCCTTGATCCATCTCGACGAGACGATTCTTGCGCACACCAATCTCGCCGAATTCAACAACTTTCTGCAGGAGAAGGAAAACGAGGCGCTGCTCGACCGGATGGTGATCATCAAGGTCCCCTACGCGCTTTCGTATCGGGACGAGTCGCGCATCTATAAAAAGCTCATCTATGGCGCGCCGGCGTTTCGCAACACGCACCTCGATCCGCATGTACTGCATCTCGCGGCCGTGTTTGCAATTCTCACGCGCCACAGCAAGCCGGAGCGCGAAGGGCTGGATCTGCCGAAGAAAGTGCGGCTGTTCGCCGGCGAGGCGGTCGAGGGATTCTCCGAGACCGAGGTGGTGCGCCTCAAGTCAGAGTCGCCCGATGAGGGCCTCACCGGGGTCAGTCCGCGGTTTGTGATCAATGCTTTGTCAAATGCGATCACCCGCGGCAATGCGCACAGCCTCACCAGTATGGAGCTGCTGCTGGCGCTCAAGGACGCGATCGAAAGCGACGCGCGCATGGACGCCAAGCAGAAGAAGCTCTGGTTCGATCACCTGGTGACTGCCCGCAAGGAGTTCTATAACCGCTGGGTCAAGGAGGACGTGCATCGCGCCTTGTTCGCATCCTTTCAAGACGAGGCGCAGCAGCTCCTGGAGAAGTACCTGGACGAGGTCGAGGCCTCGCTCGATCAACGACAGGTCACCGATCCCATGACCGGCGAGAACCGCGCCCCGGACGAACGCTTCCTGCGCTCGGTCGAAGAGAAGATAAAGATTTCCGAATCGGGCAAGCAATCGTTCCGCCAGGAGGTTATCCGCAAGGCCATGGTGGCCTTCAAGGCCGGCGAGAAATTTCACCTCGGCAGCCACGCGCGCGTTCGCGAGGCGATCGAGCAGTATCTGTTCGAGGAGCGGCGCGACGTGCTGCGGTTGGTGACCTCCACCTCCCGGCCCGACGATGAAGCCCGTCAAAAAATATCCGTCGTCCAGGAGCGGCTGGTCAAGGAATATGGCTATGACGAACACAGCGCCAAGGAGGCTCTGAGTTACGTCACCACGCTGTTGTCGCAAGAGTAGGCCGCGGCCATGGCGCCAACCCAATTGAGGTGCGACCATGAACACTGACGGGCCGGATCGTCCGCCTCATCAACGGCTGGTACAAGCTGTTCTCGCGCGGTGCCCGCGACTGGCTACGGCACAGCGAGAAGATCCGGGCAGCGGTACGCGAACACCTGCCGCAAATCGTCGCAGGGTCGGACATCATCAAAGGCGGCGCGCGCACCGTGCGCGTGCCGGTGCGCATGCTCGAGCACTATCGATTCCAGCTGCGCGACGACGGCGGGCAGACCGGCGTCGGGCAGGGAAAGGCCAAGCCGGGCGATGTGCTCGGACAAGCCAACTCGGACGGCGGACCCGGCCAAAAGGGCAGCGGCGGCCGCGAAAGCGGCGGCACCGAGCTGCTGCTCGAATTCAAGGTCGATGAGGTCATCGATTGGCTGTGGGAGGATCTCCAGCTTCCCAATCTGCAGCCGCGGGTGGGCAAATCGGAGGAGTTGGAATGGAAGCGCGAGGGCCTGGATAAGCGCGGCGCGCGCTCCCGACTCGATCGGCGCCGGTCGCATGAAGGAATCCATCAAACGCCGCTCGCTCGATGCGACATCGCCCACCTTCACCGATGAAGATTTGCGCTATCGTCAACTGACGCGCCGTCAGCAACCTGCGGTGCGCGCTGCGGTGTTCTTCCTGATCGACGTGTCGGCGAGCATGACCGACCGGGATCGGCAGCTGGCCAAGACCTTTTTCTTTTGGACGGCCGCGGGCCTGCGGCGTGAGTATCAGGCTCTCGATATCGTGTTCGTCGCCCATACCACCGAGGCCTGGGAGTTCAGCGAAGCGGATTTTTTCAAGGTCACGGGCAGCGGCGGCACCGTGGCCTCGGTGGGATTCGCCAAGGTGCGCGAAATCATGGAGACGCGCTTCAATCCCTCGAGCTGCAATGTCTATCTTTTCTACGCCTCCGATGGCGACAATGCGAGCGATGATCGAGCGCAGGCCCGCGGCGAACTCGAGGCCATCGCCAAGCTGACGCGCTATAGCGGCTACGCCGAGGTATCGCCCGCCACGGCGCGCAGCACGTCCACTGAAACTTTCCAAATGTTCGATGAGATAGCTGCAACCGGCGCGCCGACCGGCCGATTCGTCATCACGGGTCCCGACGATATCGCGGCGGCCGTGCGCCACTTCTTTGCGGCCGAATCGCAGGCCGCGCAAGTCGATGCACAGGGGGCTGCACCATGAGCCAGGACTGGCGTGGACACGTACCGCGCTTGGAGGATCTGGCGCGTACGCTTGGGCTCGACTGGTCGCCCGTCATCTTCGAGGCGGTGCCCGACAGCTTCATGACGGAGATTGCGGTGTACGGCCTGCCGGTGCGCATGCCGCACTGGTCGTTTGGCGCACGCTACATCTATCAATTGGTACAGCGGCATATGGGGTTCTCGCGGCTTTTCGAGGTGGTGTTTCCGGGGAATCCCGGTCACGCCTATCTCGCCGCGAGCAATGGACTGGCGGATAACATATTGGTGACCGCCCATGTATTGGGTCACGCCGATTTCTCCAAGAACAATATGCTGTTTCGCCGCTGCCAGGAGCAGATAAGCGATCACATCGTGGAACACGCCGCCAACCACGCGCGGCAAATCGAGCGTCATATCGAAGCTTACGGCCAGGCCGCGGTGGAACGGGTGCTCGACGCGGCGTTGTCTCTCGAACAATACATCGACCTCGACCAGCCGCTGCGCCGTGAACGCTATCCGGAATTCGTTGCCGCCCCAAAACTGCGGGTGGACGATCAGTTCCGCTCCCGCTTCGAGGCGCTGGATGCGGGCATATGTGCCGCACCTCAATCGCAGAAGAAGCGCGCGCCGGTACCGGCGCATCCCGAGCGCGATCTGCTGTGGTTTATAGCAACCTATGCGCCGGAATTGGAGAGTTGGGAGCGCGACATATTTCTCGCCGTTCGCGAGGAGTCATTCTATTTCTACCCGGTGTTTGCCACGCAGATCATGAACGAGGGCTGGGCCTCTTACTGGCATGCGCGCCTTCTGCGCGAGTCGGACTTCATTCCGCAGGAGGCGTATGTCGATGCCATCAAGTGCCACTCGGATGTGGTGCGGCCGATTGCCGCCGGCGAAAAAAGTGCACTTGCCGTCAATCCCTACCACTTGGGCTTCACGCTCTGGGAGGAAATCGTCAAGCGTTCGGGAATCGATGAGGCGCTGCGAATCAGGCGCGAAGACGATGATTTCAGCTTCTTGCGCAACAATCTGACACGTGAAATTGCGACGGACATGGGCCTGTTCAACTACCAGCGGCAGCAGAATGGCCAGGTCAAGGTCGTCGGCGGCGAGATCGAGGCGCTTCGGGAAGGCCTGCTGTCGGACAAATACAATTTCGGCGCGCCGCGCGTGTCGGTCGTCGAGATGCGCAGCGACGGCACGCTGATCCTCGAGCACGATACGAAACTCGACGGCCGCGGCCTCGATGTGGAGCGCGCCGGCAAGGTATTGCAGTACGTGAAAAGCGTGTGGCGCCGTCCGGTGCTGCTCAAGACCCTGGATGCGACTTCGCAGCCGGTGGAGCTATCGGCCGATCCGGCAGCCGCGGCGTGACGCGTACCCGCGTTCGTTAGCAAACATCTTCTCGCGCCAGCGCTCGCCCCGATTTTCCAAATCGAGAGTCGCATTCCGTTAAGGGTTGCTCGTCGTCTGCCCATGAACGCGCGTGCTGGCATGCGCGCTGAGGTGTGAGGGCAGGCGTCGAGCAAGCGCCGAGGGAGGAAACCGCGGGGACGTGCTGATGCCGATCAGCAAATCCGCGGAGCTATGGGGATTTGAACGTCGGCAGGCGCCAATGAGGCGAAGATAGTCGGGGTTGCGTGATCGATGTGTGTCGGTGGCGTGCCAAGTACGCAGCGGCACCGGGCGTTCAAGAGGCGATTGTGGTGGCGCTGTCGGCGCGACTTGCAGAACAAGGCAATGGGAGTTCGCGACGGTATTGTTGAGGCAAATGCCGCCGGGGAAGTTCTGTTGATTGATGCGATGTCGATCATGTTGAGATCGATGAACCCGGAGGGCCACGGATGTGCTGAGCGCGCGCGAAGGTCTCGACGAGAGCGCCGTCTGGCGCTTCAGGTTCCTACACGCGCTGATCAGGCGCACGACCTCCTCTCGGCTCAAGACCACGGGCACCGTGCGCGGCACGAACACCGGCTTCATCTTCGCCATCAACTCGCCCCGATCGAGCGTCACGTCGAAGAAGAACTTTAGTCCCGTGATGGTGGCGTTGAGCGTGATCGGCGAAGTGCCCTGATCGACCAGATGCAACTGGTAGGCTCGCAACTCCTCGACCGTGGCAGTATCGGGCGAGCGGCCGAGGTGTGCGGCGAATCGTCGCACGCTACGGATGTAGGTGGCTTGGGTCTTCGGTGAGAGCTTGCGCATCCGCATGTCCTCGATCATGCGTTGACGCAGCACGGAGGTGCCTTGGTTGGACTCGTTCATGGCTGTGCTTCCTGTCGTAAAGCGAGGCGGATCGCCCCACCGTGCAACATACGAAACGAAGCCAAAGACCTCAGCTACCTCGAGGCCCAGAAACGAAGCCTTCCCTACCGCGCGAGCGGTTTAGTCCGCCGGCCATGACCAGCCGGTGACGATCCCGAACTGGCCGCTCCGAAGTGGACATTCGCCCGGGGCGGCGTGCATGGTATTGTTTCGGCTGTCGTCGCAAGGGGGTTTGCTTCAGAAGCTTCGCGACAACGAGTCTTTTTTGAGGCCGGCGGGCAAGATTCCAAATCGTAACCTTCGGGAGAGTATGAATTGAAACCACGGATAGGTTTGACTGTGGCGGCCCTTCTCGTCACCACATTGGGCTGGACCGCCGTTGTAACGGCTAAGGCAACGCCGCCCGATCTCGTTCTTTTCAACGGAAGGATTTTCACGAGTGACGCGGATCACCCCTACGTTCAGGCGTTGGCGGTCCGGGGCGATCGAATCATTGCCGTTGGCGATTCGAACACGATCAAGGCATTGGGTACTGCGGGCACGCGCTCGATCGATCTCGGCGGCCGAACCGTAATTCCCGGTATCAATGACGCACATAAGCACATCGAACTCCATCCGGCGAATCTGATCGAGGTGGAGTTCCAAGCGCGGAACCCAACTACGGCGGATCTGCGCAAAGAACTTCCCGCAGCAGCGGCGAAAGCGCCCAAGGGCGCCCTGCTGGAGGCCTCGATCGGCCAGGCCATCTTTTACGACACCACAGTAAACCGCGATTTCCTCGATGCTCTTTTGCCGAACAATCCGGTCATGCTGGTCACCATCACCGGCCATGGATTCATCCTCAATACGGCGGGACTGCGTGCTTACGGGGTCGCCGAGAACCAGCCGGATCCGCTCGGTGGACGCTTCGAGCGTGACGCCCCGGGCCGACTGACCGGCGTCGTGCGTGAATACGCCGGCCTCGATATGTCGCGAATGGCTGCAGATTCCGTTCCCGAAGCTGAGGCTCTTAGGCAACTGCGCGAAACGCTGGACGAAGCGAAGGCCTATGGGATCACGTCGATCCAAGATATGTCGAATGACATGGCTCCGGCCCGAGCGGTGGCGCTGTTTGAAAAAGTTCCGACATCTATTCGGCTGCGCGTGATGCGCATGCCCGGAACCACGGTTGGGGCCCGTAACATCGACGAAGGGCTGGGCGTGCCCCGCCATCAGAGTCCCCTCATCACCGTAAGCGGCACCAAATGGATGATCGACGGTGTGCCAATCGAGGGAACGTTCACCCCCCGCGACGCGGTGCACATGCCGCCGGCGCCGCCGTTTGACCAAATATTTCGGGAATTGCCGCTAACCTTTCCTGTAACGGAAATTGCAGCGATGCTGCGGGAATCCGTCGCGAACAACGACCAGCTGCTCGTGCATGTATCGGGCTACATTGCCGCCAAGGCCATGCTCGACGCCATGGATGCGTCGGGTGGACCGTCGTTCTGGCGCGCCCGGCGCGTGCGCTTTGAGCATGGCGACGGCATCTTCCCGGATCTCTATGAACGCGTGAAGGATTTCGGGATCGTCGTCGTGCAGAACCCCTCGCACTTCATGGGACTCGGCCTGCCCGATCGCTCGGCATTTGATCTATCCCAACCGTTGAAATCACTGCTCTCAGCGGGCATTCCGGTGGCTCTGGGCTCCGACGGACCGACCAACCCTTATTTGAATATCCTGTTCGCCACCATTCATGCAAATCACCCATCCGAGGCCATCACGCGGGAACAGGCCGTGATTGCCTATACTCTGACCTCTGCCTACGCGGAGTTCATGGAAAAGGACAAAGGCAGCATCGCGGTAGGGAAACTTGCGGACCTCGCCGTGTTATCCCAGGACATTTTCACCGTGCCGCCTCAGGAATTGCCTAAAACGCAAGCGGTGCTCACTCTAGTGGGAGGAAAGATTGTCGTCGATAGACGTGCCGACAGAGTGTCGCGGTAGCGACGCATCCTCGTTATAGCGACTTGATTGGCTCTGGGCCCGCCCAAAATAGAGGAGCGATGTTTTCCTTCTGCCCGACCCACAGACGACGTTGGCGACTGACCGTTATCGGGGATAGCCACTCGGGGCCTCACAGGTCTAGTTCGCGAAGGCTCGCGCCACGCATTCCGCGCTACTTTAAACCGGCCTCCCAAGGGCTATCCAGACTAAGGCAGTCGCGTTGTAAGAGAGAAAAGCTACGATGTAAGGCCGCGCATTGAGTTGACGGCGAATGTCAAACGCGATTAACGCTGTAAGGCACGTCTCAATAACCGCAAGGCTAATCGTCTGAGAGGTCATCTGTCTTACGCTGAACCAGTATCCGAGGGTTCTGGCCAAGCCAGCCGGCAACAAAAAAAGAGCAATGCAGATCATGTAGCGCATGTGCGCTGGTACGTCACGCTTTTGAATGCGAACGATGGCCAAAATATACATCGCTACAGTTACCACTAGCTGGGCTGACGAAACGAATTCCGCTTGTAGCGCAGAGGCAATAGATTTCCCGTCTGACAGCTTCTCGTGATACTCCTTCCAGATCATCGCCAAGGTGAATGGCACGATCAGTGCCATCACAACATAGGATGCCCTCCCGAGAAATCGATGTGCCGAAAACGCTCGGTATCGAATGGCGAGCGGTTGAAAGACCAAGAGCACGATCCAAGCAAACAGCAACACTGCATGGATGTGCACGGGTGGCGTAATGGAAGGGTCAAATGCAGGAATCTCGGAAAGATACGGAATCCAAAATCCTGCGACAAAAATTGGCAGAAGTGCGAGTAGAAAGTAACCGAGATTACGATAGGCTCGTTCCATAATCCACGTGTGTCGGGTATGCCCCAGATCCTCAATCTCTCGATTTTTATGGTTGAACTTTTATCTCTACACGTACCGAGGGTGGATCACTGGGTGAGTAGTAATTTTCGACCGTCTCGATTGCATGCATTGGTTCAGGCTTCATCCAATGTACCGACCAGTGACCGGGGTGAGCCGGCGTGTCCGTACTCTGGACGTCTCTGACAATATCTCCCGGTTGGTGGTAGCGAATATGGGGCGACTTCCCACCGGTATCCCAGTCCAGAAAGAAGCTAGGCCAATGATGATGGTGCATGGGCTCTGTTTTGCCGGAGGGTGGCATGGTGACCTCTAAGACGCGCACGAGCGCATTCTCGAATATGACTCGGTGACTGCCGGGGGCCGCCGTCACGGCGTCATATCCTTGCGGAAAATCCGTCTCCTTTTGCGTAAGGCCTAGGGCTTGCCGAGCGCAAATCGCGATCAAAATGGTCGCAACCATGGCAATTACAATCTTTGCGCCTAGCCTATAAGAACTTACATTGGTACTCATGGCACTAAAAGTACAGCCAAAACGAACCGGTTTCTACACACCTTTAAACGTCGGCTTTGTGGCCGTAATTATTTGGGGTCGAACGGCAACTGTTGTTAAGGATTGTTCGATGCCCACCCCAATGCGCAAGCCTACCCGGACCCGATGGGTCGGACGGGTGGGCGTTGGACAATCCCCAAGGGAGGAAACCGCGAAGGGATACGGCGAGGGTCAGCGGGTGCGCGGGGCTATGGGGATTTGAACGTCGGCAGTAGCGGATGTGGTTGTAATTATTGCGGTCGCGTGAACACCGAGACTCGGAGGTGTGCCACGGGCGCAGCGGCATCGAGCGTTGAGGAGGCGATTTTGGTGGCGATGCCAGCGCGTTTTGCAGAACGCGGCCACGGGCGTACGCAACGGCATGATTTGAGAAAATGCCGCTGGCGAAGGAGTGTCGGTTGAAGGGCTGTTGGTCATGGCGAGAGCGTGACCGGCGGTCCACGGATGTGCTGAGCGCGAGCGAAGGTCTCGATGATGAGCATCGGGTGCGCCGCAGTGTCGGCACACGAAGGTGGGCCTGTGGGAACGCATGATCGGCGCCGCCGACGCCCGGCTCTGACGGCAGGTGGCGGTGCCGGCTGATGCAGCAGCGCGCGAGCGGTCGCGATGTTGGTCTTGCGGGTTGGGTTGGCGAGCAGCCCGTAGTGGCGGATGCGGTGAAAGCCGCGGGCAGCACATGCAGCAGGAAGCGGCGCATGAACTCCTGGCGGTGAAGGGTCATGGTCTTGTAGCGCGTGCGGCCCTGGGCGCGGTAGTCCTTCCAGCGGAAGGTGACGCCGCGATCATCCAGGCCAGGAGGCGTGAGTTGGAGATGGCGACCCGGTGGGTGTAGCGCGACAGATAGGCCAGCACTGCCTCAGGTCCTGCGAACGGGCGCTTGGCATAGACGACCCACTCGCACTGACGCAGCGGTGCGAGCCAATCAGCGAAGGCGTCGGCATCGGTGAGATGCAGCGTGCTCGCCGAAGAACTGCAGCTGACCGTCGGCCGATGGGCCGCGGTCGAGCTCTTCGAGGAAGCGGCGGCGGAACAGACGCGAGAGCACCCGCACCGAGAGGAAGAACCCCGGCTTGCACGGCACCCAGCGATCGGCATCGAGCGCGAGGCCGCCGCCGGGCACGATGCCGTGCACATGCGGATGGTGAGTGAGGGCCGAGCCCCAGGTGTGCAGCACCAGGGTCGCGCCGATGCGGGCGCCCAAATGCTTCGGATCGGCGGCGATCGTGCGCAGGGTCTCGGCGGCGATATCAAACAATAATCCATACATCAGCTCCTTGTTGGTGTAGGCCAGCGCACTGAAGGGCGCCGGCAAGGTGAAGACCACGTGGTAGTACTCGACCGGCAGGAGATCGGCGGAGCGCGCTTCGAGCCAGCGCTGCGCGGCACTGCCCTGGCACTTGGGGCAGTGCCGGTTACGGCAGGAGTTGTAGGCGATCTGCGGCTGCGCGCAGACGGAGCAGCGCAGCGCATGGCCGCCCAGCGCAGCGCTGCGGCAGTGCTCCACGGCCGACATGACCTTCAGCTGGCCGAGGCTGAAGTGGCCGCGCTCATGGTGCCGCCAAGTCGGCCCGTGGGCGCGGAAGATATCCGCGACCTCCAGGCGTGACACGACTCAGTGCTACGTCGGTCGAGTCGGCTCCAGCGGACTGATCACCTGGCGCAAGCGTCTGCGGTGGCCACGTGGGTATAGAGCGCGGTGGTCTCCAAGCTTCTTGTGGCCGAGCAGCACCTGGATGGTGCGGATGTCTTCCTTCTGCTCGAGCAGGTGCGTGGCAAAGGCAGTGACGCAGCGAGTGCATGGAGACGCGCTTGTCGATGTGCGCGGCCTCGGCGGCCTCGTGCACGGCGCGGTTCAGTTGCCGGGTACTCATGGGTTCCATCGGATCCAGGCCCGGAAAGAGACAGCCGTCGGGCAGGATCTTGCCCTCGGCCCGGGCATGGCGCCACCAACCGCGCAGCCGCTCGAGCAGGATCGGCGGCAGCAGTGCGTAGCGATCCTTGTGGCCCTTGCCCTGCTCGACACGCAGCACATGCGCTTGCTGTCCATGTCACCGACCTTCAAGGCCAATCACTTCGCTGACGCGAAGGCCGGCGCCATAGGCCACCGACAGAGCGGTGCGATGCTTGAGGTTGCGGGCCGCCTCGATCAGGCGCGTCGCTTCCTCGCGACTCAAGACTGACCGGCAGGCGTGCGGCGACGCGCACCGGGCGCATCTTGGCCATCACCTCGGGACGATCGAGCGTGATATCGAAGAAAAACCTCAATCCAGTGATGCGTCGCGTTGATGCGTGATCGGCGAGACGCCCTGATCCACGCAGTGCAGTTGAAAGCGGCGCAGGTCCTCAGCGTTCGCTGATCGGGCGAGCGGCCAAACCATATCGGTGAAGTGGCGCACGGCGCGGATGTAGCCGCTCTGCGTCTTGGGCGCGAGCTTGCGCATGCGCATGTCCTCGATCATGCGTTGACGCAGCGGTGAGACCTTGGGTGTGGAGGTGTTCATGGCTGAAGCTCCGGTTGCAAAACGAGGCGGATTGCCTCGGTTCGCAACATACGAAACAGAGCCTCAGAACATCAGCTCATCCACACAATCCCGAATCGAAGCCACCCCTACCGCGCGAGCGGTTTAGTCCTTTGGCCGGCAGCGAATCGGAATGACTCCTGACGAGCGAGGTAAGCGGTCATTTACTGCCGGGTCGGGCGGTGACAACCGAGGGCATTTCAGTCGTCCCAAAGGCGGTTTGCTCAATGCGCCGCACGAGGAAATATTCAACGCGAGCTGCGCAGGCGCCGACGACCTCGGTCCGTGCCTCCGCCGCTGGGCTTCTGGGCTCAAGTGTGTGCGATCCGAGAGATTGAGCGGCGGCGCCGCGCGCAAAACCGCAGTGTTGAATATTAGGCAACGCCAGGTGCTCGATCGCAGTTAAGGCCTTGATTTATTGGTGCGCCCGGACGGATTCGAACCGCCGGCCCCCTGGTTCGAAGGCCGTCACTCGATCGATCGCAAGTTGATGATTTGTCTAACAATTCAGGATGTGGTTCGTCTAATATTTCTGCAGGATACGTCGCGTTAAGTGCTTGATTGGTCTGAATAGTCACATCTAATATTGGACGCAACCGCTCAATGATATGGAACGGCAGAGGGCACGCGAATTTGACGTTGCGACCAGACTAACTCGACAAGTCCAGCCAATTCACTATCATCTGAATCACCATGGCCGCTCCGACCCGTATTGTCATTGACCCTGCCGTCTGTCACGGAAAGCCCATCATTCGGGGTACCCGCGTGCCGGTGACGGTAGTTGTGGGCAGCCTGGCTGGCGGCATGACGTTCGATGACGTCCAACGCGAATACGACATCACAGCCGACGACATCCGGGCCGCGCTCCGATTTGTGGGTGAGCTGGCTGAACAGGAGTCATTTCACCCGCTGCCAGCTGCCTAGCTCGGCATGCGCTTTCTGATCGACGCCAATCTACCGCGCGCAGTCATCGCGGCGCTGGAAAGAGCTGGGCATCAGGTGGAGTTTGCACGAGACGTTGGGTTGGGGTCGGCGCCGGACGAGCAAATCGCCGCACGTGCGCGTGCGAGTGGTGCGGCGCTGCTCACGCGGGACATGGATTTCGCTGATGTGCGGCGGTATCCACCGGACCAGTACTTTGGCATTGTGGTTGTGCGGTTGCCGGATACCGCGGTTGCACTCGAAATTGTGCATGTGCTGGAGCGCTTCCTGTTAGAACCCGGATTCCTCGAGCCCCTCTCTGGACGGCTGGCGATCGTCGAGGTGGACCGCGTGCGCTTCCGACCGCCGTTGCTCTAACGCGAGAGCAGTCTCGATAAAAACTATCAAGATAGAAAGGGACGACCCCCAGAAAAACGGTGTCATCGGCGTCGGGTGCAATTCTCTACATGCCGCACGACCGGTTACGAGCAGCACGCCAGGCTCTTCCCGGTCATCAGCTGCACTCGTGCGGCGCGTTGTGCAAACCACCCTGGGACTGGCCGCATCACCGGGGCGTCTGAGATGCCCCTGCGGGTTCACTCACGTGGTCCGCCACTGAATGACAGCTATGTCAGCTCCAGACCGGTCGTTCGATTTCACTGTCGGCCACGAGCGGTCACTGACAGTCTTGGATTGGCTGCCACTTAGCCGCCGTTCGCGGACGATGCTCGTCCCGCTTATTTAGCACACGCGATGCCCCACAAACCCTACTGGCGCGCCATCGCCACCTTGAAACGCTCTTCCGGGGAGATCAGATGATCGTGACTGTCCTTCTCCAAATCGATCTGCACCCAGTTCACCTCGCCGCTGAACTCATTGTCTCTCGCGTCGTAATCAGGTGAGACCGGCGAGCCAGTTCCCTTGCCGACATCGCAGGTTTCGTCTGCGGAGAAGACCATCGGCACCGTTGCTTCCACCCGGCCTTCACCGACCTTCTGGCCATCCAAGTAGAGCAACGCATTGCCGCCCTTGGCCAGACCGCCGCCATCGTATTTGAACTCCATCCGAACCTGGTGCTGACCCGCTGGAATCGGCTTGTTTGACTCCGCGTAGAACAGATTCATGCCGAGGAAGTTATAGCAGTATTTGAGTTTGCCGTCCTTGGCATAGAGGCTCCAGCCGTTGAAGCGGCCGCCCTGCGCGATGATGACGCCCTGAGCGCCGGACTTCGGAACGACGATCTCAGCGGTGATGGAGTAGGACTTGTTCTTGATATTGACGACGGAGTTTTCGCTCAGGCGGCCCATGCCACCGAACAAGATCTGTGTCTTGCCCTTGATGAGCTGAGGCCGCCCGGCGAGGTCCGGGTTGAAGCGTTCGACTCTTCGATCGTCGAGCGGAAGTACGCTGTACTTGGTCGCCTCGATCAGCAAGAGCCGCTGCAATTCGCGCAGCTTCTCCGGATGGTCCTTGGCGATATTTTGCGCCTGCGTCCAGTCCTTGTTGGTGTCGTACAGTTCCCAGACATCATCGTCAAAGGCGGGCAGCTTCGCATGGCGTCCAGGGCGTGCTGTGCCGGGTCACCGCCGTCCATCCCTTGTGGTAGATGCCGCGGTTGCAGAACATCTCGAAATACTGGGTCTCATGTCGCTCGGCGGCCTTGGCGTCATCGAAGGCATACAGCATGCTGCAAGCCCTCCAGCGGCGCTTGCTGCACGCTGTTGACGATCGTGGGTGCGGGTAGCCCCGCGGCTTCCAAGATCGTCGGCGCGATGTCGATGACGTGATGGAATTGCGAACGGATCTCTCCCTTCGCCTTGATCCCGTTCGGCCAGTGCACGATCGTGCCGTTGCGCGTGCCGCCCCAGTGCGAGGCGACCTGCTTGGTCCACTGGTACGGCGTATCCATCGCATGCGCCCAGCCGACCGCATAGTGGTTGTAGGCCTTCGGTCCGCCGAACTCGTCGATCTTGCTCTTCAGGAACTCGACCGTCTCGATGCCGGGCCGTTCACATCGCCATCTCGTTGAAGCAGCCGTTCAGCGTGCCTTCGGCCGAGGCGCCGTTGTCGCCGATGATGTAGATGACCAGCGTGTCGTCGAGGACCTTCAAGTCCTTGAGCGCATCGACCAGCCGGCCGACGTGATGGTCGGTGTGTTCGAGAAAGCCGGCGTAGATCTCCATTTGCGCGCGAGGATGGGCTTGAGCTCCTTCGGCATCTGGTCCCAAGCGGGGATTTCCTCAGGCCGTTGGTGAGCTCGGCATCGCGCGGGATGACGCCCAGCTCCTTCTGGCGGGCAAAGATCTCCTCACGCAGCTTGTCCCAGCCCTGATCGAACTTGCCCTTGTACTTGTCGATCCATTCCTTGGGTACGTGGTGCGGGGCGTGGGTCGCGCCCGGGGCAAAGTACATGAAGAACGGCTTGTCCGGCATCAGCGCCTTTTGCTGGCGCACCCATTTGATCGCCTTGTCGGTCATGTCCTCGGTGAAGTGATAGCCCTCCTCGGGCGTCTTGGCGGGCTCGATGGGTGTCGTGCCCTCATAGATCGCCGGATAATACTGATTGGTTTCTCCGCCGATGAATCCGTAGAAATATTCAAAGCCGCCGCCGCCGGTCGGCCATTGATCGAAGGGTCCCATCGGGCTCGTTTCCCAGACCGGCACCTCGTGACACTTGCCGAACTGCGCCGTCGAGTAGCCATTGAGCTTGAGCGTCATCGCCAGCGGCGCCTTGTCCTTCGGCAGGACCGAGGTGTAGCCGGGGGCCGAGGTGGCGATCTCGCAGATGCCGCCCATATTCACCGAATGGTGATTGCGCCCGGTCAGCATCGCCTGGCGCGTCGGCGAGCACAGCGCCGTCGTATGGAAACGGTTGAACTTCAACCCGCTTCGCCAGCCGCTCGGCCGTCGGTGTGTTGATGACCCCGCCGAAGGCGCTGGAAGCGGCAAAACCCACGTCGTCCAGGAGCACGATCAGCACGTTGGGTGCGCCCTTCGGCGGGCGCAGCGGCTCGATGGGCGGGAACTTGGTGTCCGGGTCCTTGGCGTCGTAAGTCGTCAAGCCCACATGCTGATGATCGGGAATGGGCAGGATCGTGCGCGACAGTTCATCGGATTGATTGGCCACAGAATTCTCCCATCAGTTGATTCAACCCTTTGCCCGGCTCGACGTAAAGCAACAGCCATACTCGCGTTTCGCTCTTGGCCCTCGTTATTGGCCCTTGGTCATCTTGACGCCGAGGGGTGGTAGCTGCGGCAGTGGTTCGCTGAGGAGGCGGCCAAACAGATGACAAGGCAGGCTCAATTGACCTCCCATGAAGCGGACTGTCGCCTCAGACAGCAACGGGTCGTGAGGCGACTCCCGGTCGAAATTCCATTGACGTGACGAATATAGCGACGCGTGTAAACTTCGCTTCTGCCTTTTCGTTGAATGATTTGAATGTCGCCGAAGGCTTACCTCGGAGGATGCATCCCGTTTCCTATTTATCTCAAGCTTGAGACTTCACCGGACCAAGAGGGCACCACACATGAACGTTCACGGCGGCAGTCGGCAGATTCTGATTCACGGCGCAGTTTTCGTGCTGGTCGGGTTGTATGGGGCCTTGTCGTCCCTGCTACGCCATACCCGAGACTGGCGCTTGGAGCTCACGTCCAGTTCGTAACAAACGGCATGCTGTTCATCGTCCTTGCGACTGCGCTGCTGGCGCTCCCGCACAGCGTTGGGCTCAAGTCCATCTGGGTGATGGTAATGGCGGCCTGGTTGACGTGGGCCATGATTTTGTCCGAGGTAGCGAATTCTTGGTGGGGAACAACGAAGACGTTACCCATTGCCGCAAGCCAGGCAGGCGCCACCGGCGCTGAATCATGGCAAGAACTGGTCGTCCAAGCGACGCACATCGGGGCTGGACTCGCACTGATCATCGCGTGGTCATTGCTGGTCGTCGGTCTTCTGAGACCCACCTCCCGCGCAAGATCAAATGCTGTGGAATAGACGTCGGTCGCAGTTCGGCCAATACCCGTCGGTGAGCGAGCTAAGCTGATTGCCTGAAAACGGACTCTCGCAGTGGGCGGAGAGTCGGATCAACGACAAAACCTTTTTCATGTAACGCTGAACAGATAGAGTGATTGGGAAAGTGACGATCAAGTGACCCAAGGATGGAACAATGCGAAGGACACTTCTTCTTATCTGCGCATCCGCGCTGTTGAGCGCATGTTATTTTGTCCACCAAGAGAAATTCGAGCAATTGGTTCACTCTTGGATTCGGATTGACATGCCGTTCTCATTGGCAATATCCATTCTTGGAACTAAAGGCATGACTTGCACTGGGGAACACCCTGCCAGCTGTTCTCGTGTACGACAAGGCTTGCAACCATACAGTTGCATCGAGCGAGTCAACGTAAGTTTTGCAGGACCGAACATGTTGGTCGATACAATTGAGATACCAAAAATTACTTGTGCGGGCCTCTGAATATTCCCAGTCGCGCAGCAAGGCGGGAGGCCAAATCCGGGCGCTCGCATTCACGAAATCACCGCCACGCAGCGGTCGTTCGCGGTCTGCGGTAAGCTTGTGCCGATAATGATGGAACTCCGTCGCCAAATCGTTAGGTGCATGGGGCTAACTGGACATCAATCGACTGAGTAAGTATGGAAAGCCGTCCTGGTATCAGCAAAACTGACCCTTTATTGCCCTATTTAGTTTATGGCTTTAAGGGTATGCGCTACGTCGCATCACCAAACTACCGAGCGCGTGTGCAACGATATTGGGCTAATCATCCAGGCACTCCCTCACGCGACATTCCACGGATGATCTTTGGAGCAATCATTGATGCGGGCATCGTAGGAGTCATCGTGATCTTCTACTTCGTTAGGGTACGATCTGGAAACTAGCGTTAGCGCACGGATGCCGAAAAGGCCGACTCTGATAAGCATGATCGCCGTGTCTAACAAAAGATTCTTCCGAGCGATCACCGGGTGAATCGGGCCTTTCGCATTTCGCCCAGCAGCCTGCGCCAAGGGCGCTTAAATCCTATTTTTGCAATACTCATGGTCGGCGGCATCACAGGGTACGCGTACACGCAGGGGCAGAAGTTCACCTTATTCAACGTATCAGGGCTGATTGCGCTGGCGGCCATTCTCGCTGCCTTGCCATGGTGGAACCGGAGAAAATATCTTCAGTGGGCGCAAAAGCATTCTCTCACGGTGGGTCCTGACGCCGTTATATTTAGTGACGGTGCTGTAGAGACTCGCGTTCCATATTCGTCGATCACTCCCCTCAAAGTGAAGCGCTCAGGCTCTACTACGCGGCGCGCTGAGATGCAGCACAGTAACGGACTGAAGGACGACTTGTCCGGCTACGAAGGGCTGCCGGAACTGATCAATTTGCTGAAGCAGAAGGTCCCGGAAGGTCGAGTTATAGAACTGTAGATTGTCGAGTATTACTATCGGCTCCGGCGAATCGCGATTTGGCGTGCCGCAAAGCCGACGGTGACGATAGGCGGCTTGGGGTCGATACCGGGGTTGAGTCGCAAGCGTCAACCGTCGGGCCAGAAGCGGTCCTTCAACTAGAAACTCTCCCAACGAAAAAGGGACGGACCAACCCATCGCTGACCGGCCCCAAAACGTTACCAAACGAAACAATATAAGTCCCGATATGACGCCAACGGGAGTGCGATACAGCCTCATCCGGGCGGCCTGCCGCCGGCAACGACGATGGGTTCGCCGAGTGCTCGCCGATATTCCTCCTCGCCGATCGCATCCGCCGACCGCAGCTTCGCCAGCAGCTCGTCGATCAGCGAACGCAGCCCAGGCCCCGGCGTGCCGTGCGCGAATGAACTCTGGTACTTGATCGGCCCGGGGATGATCGCGACCAGGAAGGCCATCTCGGCCGGCGTCAGCTCTCGGGGTTCGCGACCGAAATAGCGGCGGGCCGCGGGCCGCAGGCCATGCAGGTCCGGTCCCCATTCGATGATGTTCAGGTAGATCTCAAGAATACGATCCTTGCCGAGCGCCGACTCGAGCAGGAACGTGATCGCCAGTTCCTCCAGCTTGCGTCCGAGCTGCTTGTCGCGCGACAGGAACAGGTTCTTGGCCAGCTGCTGGGTGATTGTCGACGCTCCGCGCGCGGCGCCGCCGCGCGACCAGTTGGTGAGCAGCGCGGCGGGTAGTTCGCGCAGGTCTATGCCGCGATGCCCGTAAAAGCCTGTGTCTTCGGCAAGCAGCAGAGTGCGCACGAACAGCGGCGGAACGTCACGAAGGGCGATGAAGTCGGGGGATGCGAGCGAGACGTCGATGAGGCGGCGCGGCCCAGGGCCGTCTTCGGATCTGAAGATGAAATCGCCGCGCAGGCGCGCGACTGCCGGCGGCATCTGACGTGGCGGCCTGAAGTCGATCTTCTGGCTCACCGAGAGCGAGGCAGGGTCCGCCGGGCGTCCGCGTACACGCACGTCGATCGTGGCCGAGCCAAGGTCACGGCCGGCGCCGGGCGCCATTCCCAAACTTTCGGGCACCGCGAGCCCGGATGCACCCAGCAGTTGCGCGAAGTCCAGATGTTGCACGCCGAGTGCGAGATCGACAACCGGATCGGTGTCGAGATCGCGCAGTGTCATCGAGCCCGACAGGGCGGCACCGGCCAGCGTCGCGCGGACCTCGGGGATCTCGATCGCTCCCACGATCCGGCGCCAGGCGCCATCGAATTGTAGGGTCACGTCCGTCGGATCGCCGAGCTGTGGCTCATCGGCGGCGTTATCTGCCAGCGCTCCCAAGCGCGCGCCGTGTGCGCCCATCCCCACGTGGAAACGCAGCTCATCGGGGCTGGCCTGAAGGTCCACGCGGCCGTCCGCGATACCACCATCGAGCAGCGGGTGGACGTCGCGCCGCACGTCGAGCAGACGGCCGACGTCGAGCCCACGTGCTTCGATGTTCCACGCGCTGCCCACCGGATACGCCAGCTTGTGGATTGACAGGGCTGCCTGTGGCTCCACCAGCGTGAGCCGGAGGTCCTCGCCGAAAATGCCCGCCATGTCCCAGGCAGTGGCCGCCGATCTGACCCTCACCCCTGCTGGCCCCGCGAGAGTGGCGGCGCGAACTGCGAGTCGCAAGCGGCCGGGCCACGTGGCCGCGATCATGTCGGCATGCAGTCGCACTCCAGACCTAAGGTCGAGATCGAATCCCTCCAATCGCAGCAACGGCCAGACGCCGACGTGTACCACACCGATTCGGGCAACCGCGCCATGGCGCACGGCCGCGGACTCGATCCGCGCTCGCACCCCGTGCTCGAGCATGGATCGCAGCAACAACGCGGCCACGCTTATTACCAGCGCCGTGGCGATCGCTACGAGCCACCACCGTCGTCTGCGGGTTCGAAATGTAAACATCGACGCAAGAATGCCACAGCCTGATCGCCCGGCGGCTGTTGGGCGGCTTCGGGTCGAGACGAGTCTCTGGGTGGCCCGTCGTGTTCGCGTCGGGCAGTAGCCGGCTGCGGTTTCAACCGGTCAACGCAACACATTGGCTAAATCGTTGTGCTGGTGTATCGAAGTTTAGCGTTTTTCGTGGCCTTTCATTGAGCTGTCGAGCCACCGCATTTAGTTTGGCTTGCGAGTGCACCGATAGGTCAGTTCTCTTGGGAAAGTACTGCCTGAGCAAGCCATTGGTGTTCTCATTCGAGCCACGCTGCCAAGGGTTGTGCGGGTCACAGAAGTACACCTTGATGTCGGTCGCTAAGGTGAAGCGTTGGTGTTCAGCCATTTCCGTGCCTCGATCCCAAGTCAGTGATGCGTAGAGTTCCTTGGGCAGCTGCCGAGCATGTTTAACGAGGGCATTGATGACGGTCTCGGTGTCCTTGCTCTTGACCTTGGCCATCATCACGTAACGCGTTTTGCGCTCTACCAGAGTTGCGATCTGGCTGTTGTTGGCACCGAAGATCAGGTCCCCTTCCCAATGCCCAGGTACAGCTCGATCCTCTACCGATGGAGGGCGCTCGCTGATCGAGATCGTATTTCTGATCCGGTGGTGATCATCTGTCTTCAGCGTGTGATGGCGCGAGCGACGCATGGCCCGGCTTCGCCGTAGATGCTGCAACAGCTCTTTCTTCAGGGCGCCGCGAGTCTGGATAAACAGGGTGCGATAGATGGTCTCGTGTGACACCTGGTAGTTCTCATCATCCGGATACGTGCACTTGAGCCAGCCGGCGATCTGCTCGGGTGAC
Organism: uncultured Gammaproteobacteria bacterium; assembly: GCA_963785405.1. Lineage (GTDB taxonomy): Bacteria > Pseudomonadota > Gammaproteobacteria > Steroidobacterales > Steroidobacteraceae > Bog-1198. Next base: position 280,519 of record CAWAVF010000009.1, on the reverse strand, counting down.
CAGCGCCAACCTGGAACGCACTTTTTGCGCTGGGCGTATACCGCCGCTCTTAGACAAAGTCCCTGTTCGCCTGCGGTAGCTACGGGTTATGTTCGCATTTCATCACGGCGGTTCTGTCGTCTACCTAATAGGTGACCAGGATGCTTTTGCCCCGCCGACATGGATCGTATCCGTCGAGAATCTAAACGAGCCATCTCTGTTTCGCCCCTGCAATAGATTATTGGCGCACACCAACAGCCACGACAGGTACCTCACCACTGCTGATATTGCCAAAGACGATGGCATTGCCGTCGGCACTGATTTGACCGCTGGACGAAACTCCGCTGTCGGTTAATGTCAGTGCTCCGGTTGTGCTTAGTGTATAGGTGCCACTGGCGCCGGTGGTGGTGGTAACGGCTCCCGCAGCATTCTGCGTGTAATCGACAGTATAGGTACCATCGCCATGCGCATAAATGGTCTCTAGGAATCCGGCCGAAGTACTCGGAGAAGTGGCACCGAGAGCGACACCGACGTAGACCCCGTTGAACGTCGCCAAGGTCAGTCCGCTGCTTTGTTTGATAGCAACGCTGAGCCCCGGAAAGTTGTTTGTGCCGGTGATATAGGTTAATACGACAAGGTCGCCGTCAGCACTCAGGTAGCCGCTCGCTCCGCCGCTTCCGCCCACGCTGATGGCACCGCCCCCGCCGACAACGAAAGTGCCGGCAGGGTACGAATTCGAAGTGGTGCTTGGCACACCGGTCGCGCTAAGATTCGTTCCGGTCTGGGAAGCACTGCCGTCGGAATTTACAGTGGTCGTACCGAGCGACCCGTAAAGTGGCGATGCGCTAGTCAATGACGCAGCGACGTAAGTGCCCGTCAGCGATGCGATGGTGGCAGTGGTAAGCGGCTTCACGGCCACAGCCATGGCCGGTTGCATCCCATTGGCAATCTGGTTCAGCGTGATGGCGATAGCGCCGTCAGCTCCGAGGATGCCGCCAATGTTGTTGCCGCTATCGGTCAATACGGGGATCTGCGCGGCGTTCGGCGCCACCACATAGGTGCCTGAGTCCGCAACGCCGGTGGCTATGGTCGTGTTGGTATTGGTGCTCCCCGTGCCGCTGCGGTTGCCCGTTCCGTCGAAAGTCTCGTTAAACAGCGCGTCACTGACGCTGTTGATGTTGTAGCCGAAAATCTGATATGTGCCCGTGAGCGTCGCCGCCGTCACGTTGAACGTGCAATACACCACAACGTTGGTGATGTTTGCGGAACCCGCGGTGCCCGCGGCGTTCTGTACGGCGCAGGTCTGGCCGGTGGGCTGCGGCGCGGCGACGGAGACGCTGTAGGGCGCACCGCTGGCTACGGTCGTCGGAAATGTGAAGGGACCGTTTGCTGAGAGCGGTAAATTGTCCACGCCGTTGACCACATTCACGCTCGCGCCGCCGGTTAGGCCGATGACTACACCGCCGACCGAGGGAGAGCTTGTTGCCGCGCCCGTGGAAACGACGATGTTTACCCCCGAAGCGCTGGCCACACTGGTACCCGCCGCAGGACTCTCGCTAATGACGTTACCGGAGGCCACCGTGGCGCTAGACTGCATGGTCACTGTGCCGAGCGTGAGGCCGGCTCCGGTGATCGCTATCGTAGCGGCCGCTTGAGAGTTGCCGACTACGTTGGGTACGACAACCATCGCGGGACCGGAGGAAACAACCAGGGCTACAGCGGAACCCTTAGCCACACTTGCGGCGGCCGCAGGGCTCTCACTGATGACATTCCCGGACGTCACGGTGCTGCTCGACTGCATCGTCACCGTGCCGACTGTGAGCGCGGCTGCAGTAATCGCTGTCGTCGCCGCTGCCTGGGTATTGCCCACTACATTGGGAACGGCGACCATCGAGTTGCCGCCGCCGGAGTTCCCACCCGAACCGCCGCCACCGCAAGCCGCTAAGGTTGTGGCGATGATTGCCACAAACCACACCTTAGATGTCACCGTCAAGCCTTTCGCGTTCATGTAGCGCCTTGTTTGAGAATCAGGGAAATAAATTTTCAGTACGGCCCAAAAAAATTGATTGGGGTCCGAGCAGATTGAACATATTCGACGTTTACTCTTTTTATTTGCGCCCTCTATGTTGGTGAAGTGTAGGAACCGGCACATCACCCATTTGGGTTAAAACATGCCAAAATTTTGGCAGCCCTGCAGATGATCGAGGTGAGCCTTGACGCCTTATGAGGACATTGTGGATCGCATCTATCAAGCGGCCGCGGCGCCGAACTTATGGGTATCGGTCCTGCAGGACATCAGCAATTCTGTCGGCGCGTCGCTGGGAGCCTTGTTGGTCGCCCGGAGCGATCAGTGGGTGGGTTGGCGTTTGTCGGGGGACACACCTGCTGTGGCAGAGACTTACTTGCGCTCGGATACGTACATCAAGAGCCAGAGCACCGCGCGCCTGATCCAGATGAATCGCGCAGGGTTCGTGGGCACACACGAAATCTTCACGGATGAGGAATACCTCGCAGACCCGTTGATGACCGAACTGGGTGCGCTGACTGGATTGCATCACGCGGCAGCGACTGCCATTCACATTCCCACAGGAGACACCGTGGTGGTGCATGTCCAAAGAAAACTGGGCTTGCCAAAGCTGGATGCGGCTGCGTTGGGTGTGTTGGACGGTTTCCGGCCGCATCTGGCGCGTGCGGGTTTGCTCGCAGCGCGGTGGCGTCTGGAGCGGCTCAAGGCGGCCGCCGAAGCACTTGCGTTGGTCGGATTACCGGCGGTGGTAGTCGATTTGCGCGGCCGCGTATTGGCCGCGAATCCCCTGATCGAGGCAATGTCCTCCTGGATTGCATGGCTTCCCGGAGATCGAATTGGACTTTGCGATTCTGGCGCGAACGAATTGCTCAGGGGCGCGCTCGTTGGTCTCGGCAAACCCGCGGACCCTGCGGTTCGGTCGGTGCCGGTCAAGGCTACGGAGAGCACCGATGCGGCGGTGGTTCACGTGATACCGGCAACCGGGCGCGCACGCGACTTTTTCGGGGGTGCCTTTGCAATCGTGGTGATAACGGTCGTGGCCCCGTCGCCAGCGCCCACAGCATTGATACTCCACGCCTTATTCGATCTAACACCTGCGGAAGCCCGCATCGCGGGTGCGCTCGCGCGGGGCCTTACGCTCGAGCAGATCGCCTTGCAGTACGCAGTCACACTTGAAACCGTGCGCAGCCAAACCAAGGCCATATTTGCCAAAACCGGGACGCACCGCCAGGCTCAGGTCGCAGCCCTGCTGGCGGGCATGCCAAAGATGCCCATTGTGTGGTCATAGTTAAAATGGACCGTGGATTTAACGCGTTCCACGTTCGTCATTGCGAGGAAGCTTTGCCTCCCCGAAACCAGTCATTCGCATGTGCATCAAGATCCGAATTAAGCTAAGCGACCTGGATTTTTTCAACGTCCCAATGGCCTCCGGTTTCAGCATAATCGATGGTGATCACCGTCGTCTCACAGTTCGCTTAGGAGGACGAACTCATACGGTAAATATTCCCGATTACGTTGCTTCCGATGCACCAACCGAAAAGAGGCGGTTGTCTTCATTTTGTTTTTGGACCGTCTGACTTGCCCGAAGGATTGCGCTGGCCTGCCCGGGAGCGGTCAGTTGTGGATGCCTGCTGAGGGTCGATCTGAGTCATTGAGCGGCTTGATTGCCGGCGGCTACCGCCGAGAAGACTCCGCCATTCCAGTAGTTCCCGCATCCGCATGGCAAAAATAGCTCCTTAAAATGCTCTGCGACGAGCTGGCTTATTACGCCTTGAAGCCAGGTATAACCACGGTTATACTCGCTTCATGAAAACCGCGATTTCCATTCCGGATTCCCTCTTCGAAGAGGCTGATCGACTCGCGAAATCGCGGGGCTGGTCGCGTAGCGAGCTTTATGCGAATGCCGTGACGGCATATGTCAACAGCGAGAGATTTTCCGGTGTTCGTGAAAAACTCGACGCCGTGTATGGAAACAACGAGGAGGACTCGGCGATCGATCCGTTCCTCGCAGATGCACAGGCTCGGTCCCTGCCAAGAGAGAAGTGGTAAATGCGGCGGGGCGAGATCTGGTGGGCGTCACTTGGCGAGCCTCAAGGTTCTGGGCCGGGTTACCGTAGACCTGTATTGATAGTGCAGTCGAATGAATTCAACGAAAGTGCAATCCGCACAACAATCTGCGCGGCGATGACGTCGAACATGCGATTAGCTGATGCCCCCGGCAACGTTCGTGTGACGCGCCGTGCGACCGGCCTGCCACAGGAATCGGTCATTAACGTGTCACAGCTGATTACGCTGGATAAGCAGAGGCTGACCGAGAAAGTCGGCCGTTTGCCTGCTGAATCACAGCGCGATGTGGAGGCGGGGATAAGACTAGTGCTTGCGCTATAGGCTCAGCTCGACACGCACATCTGCGAATGAATGGACTAAACCTACGAGCTTGCATGAACCGCCGCGCGCTCTGCTCGCGCCGGCCGCTAACGGAAATGCTCAAGTGCTGCTTGGGTCCGACAGCGGAAAACAGAAGGCAAACAGAGTAGTTGTCTCGCGTTATCCTACGTGGCCCCTCATGACGCGAAAATTCGCACGTCAATCGCGCGCAGTGATCCGTAATGCGCCAATTACCGCGTTTTCTAGGCTTTGAAGGGCCGTCCGTTTGGGTTCGATTCCCATCGCCCGCTCCACTCAAATATTGCCCGAGCTCACGTAGAACAGCAGCTCGCCCGAGAGATTCTGCGTCGATTTTTACGCCGGCCCTGCTGGGCTCCACTCAGTCCGGAAACCTCAAGTCCCGCTCGATCGCCTGGAAGCGAGGCTCATCGCGCAGTGGGTCGAGGTCCGAATCGACTTTTAGGTATAAAAGGCCCGAGTCGCGCAGCCGCACTGCCCTCTCGAGCCATTGGAGAGCGTTGGCTTTGTCGCCCCATTGCGCATAAATGCACGCGTAGTCGTAAGCGCTCTCCTCGCCATTAGATGATTCAAGTCTCTGCAACATGGCCTCCGCGTCGCCACGCCTCCCGAGTCTCTGGTACGTCATGGCGAGGCAGAATTGACCTGCGATATCAGCGGATGCGATTTCGCATGCTGATCGCGAAGCTTCAAAGTTTCCCATCGCGTAGTACACCTGCCCGAGAAGTCCGTGATTGCGTACATAGCCAGGTTCGAGTGAGATAGAGGTCTTAAAGGCCGCGATGGCCTCCGGATATTGGCGCGCGTCGCCGAGTGCTATTCCAACGCCTCGATACACGTGGAAGTTCAATGGGTCCAGGGCTATGGCCCTGCGACCGGAACTTATGGCTTCAGTCGCGTGGCCCATCGATGCCGCGTTGCGACTATACGCAACCAACATGCGTGCACTGCCGGGCGCAAGCTCCATTGCACGCCGATATTCTTCGTTCGCTGGCGCAAACTTCAGCGAGTTGGCGAGAACCACACCCAAAGCGTAATGTCCGACCGCGAGAGCAGGCGCCAAAGCGAGCGCCGCATGTGCGTCTGCTAGCGCCCGGTCGTATGCTCCGTGCGCCGCAGGCCCCCTGGCGTCGAAGGTGGCATAGCTGCTTAGTTCCAACGATCGCTCTGCGAACGCGAGCGCGTAATTGGGGTCGAGTTGAATGGCTTCCGTGTACGCGGAGATAGCATCTTGGGCCGCTGCAGGCGTAAGCGCAGTGCGCCCGATCTTTCTGCCGCGCAGATACGCATCGAATGCGGCGGGATTGCGCGTCGCACCGAGTTCGATATCTTCGCTCACGTCTTTAAGGAGCGAGACTTTGAGTGCGTTTGCAACCGCGCTCGCAATCTCTGTCTGCAGCTTCAGGACGTCGCCCAGGTCCCGGTCATAGGTCTGGGACCACATGTGAAACCCGGTGACGGCATTGATCAGCTGCGCGGTGATGCGCACGGTGTGCGAGGAGCGCCGCACGCTTCCTTCGAGGACGGCAGCAACATTCAGCCTCCGTGCGATGACGCCAATATCGGTGTCTTTCCCTTTGAACGAGAAGGCCGAGGTGCGGGCGGCGACCTGCAGCGCATTGACGTGCGAGAGGGAATCCAGCACTTCCTCAGTCAAGCCATCGGAAAAGTACTCCTGGCTCGCGTCCCCGCTCATGTTCACGAACGGCAGCACCGCGATGGAGTGAGGCGGGGGAGCGAATGGAGCCGTGGAGGATGTTTCCCGAGTCGCGGCGACCGCCGCCGGAGATGCTGGGTTGGATTTCGGAATCCAGGGCTTGTAGATGAGCAGGTAGGCAATTGCCGTGACGAGTGCGGCGACCGCCAGGCCTAGACCCAAGCTCGGGAATCTTCCCGGGCGCGCCGCCACAGGTCCACGAGTCATTGTCGGTGAGTGACCTAAGTCCGCGGAAAGAAGCTGCAGGATGCGCTTGACGAACTCGGATGGCGTCTTTCCCGCCTCCAACCGCGTCCATTGCAGCTCGCGGAACTTTTCTGGCACGTTTTCATCGTCATCGGCCGTGCTGTCGATCACCACCGGCACCAGGAAGGCCTTGTTGGCCATGATCAAGTGCGAGCGATCGACCGCGAGCTTCCACTCCAGGCGGAAGTATCCTTCCGTGCGGGCGTGCGTATTGCGCGAGATAATAGGAACAAATAGGGCGCAGGTCTTGATCTGCTTGCGTATCGACTGGTCCCAGGCGTCTCCACCGCGCAGCTCGCTCTGGTCGAACCATACTTCGACCCCCGCTGAGCGCAGTGCCTCGCAAATCCGTTGAGCAGTCTCGGCGTCCTGCGAGGCGTAGCTCAGGAACACCGCTCCCATCGATGTGCTGGCCGTCTCAGGCAACTCGTCCCCCATCGGCGCCTCTTGAGTCTTGTGCGCGTTACGGGAGCATGCCCTTAGGAGCCGGTCGCAAGCAACGGACTGGTGCAATCGTCCGCTTTTTGCCGCCCCAGCGGCGATTGGAAGGCCGAGTGTTAAGGGTCCTACGGCAGAAAACCGATAGGAAAGGACTAGTCTACCTAGTGTAAGATGCTTTGCCGATCGCGGCAGCGGCGAGCGATGTGGCCCCGTACACAACCGCGCGATGAAATGATGATACCCGCTGCCCATGAGCCGACGGTCGCTGCGACTAGCCGACATGGTGTTGCAGACCTTTCACCAGAGCCTCGAACGTGACCTTGCAGCGTGGACTGTTGCGCAGGTCCTCGTGCATGGTGATCCAGGTTTCCAGCGACAGAGAGATCTGTTTTGGGAGGATGCGCACGATCGCATCGTCGCGACGGGCGATTGCCACCTGGCAGATGCCAATTCCGGAACCCGAGCGGATCAACGCCAGCTGGGCCAAGTCGCTGTCGGTGCGTAACGCGAAGGCCTCGCGGCGCCAACCCGGCAATGCCTTGCTGGCGTTACGGATGAACTCCGTCGCTTCGTCAAAACCGATGAGCGAATGCGCGGCCAGATCGGCAATGCCGCTGGGCGTGCCATGTCGGTCGAGATACCGCTGATGCGCGTGCAGCCCCACCTTGATCTGGCCGATGCGCCTCGCGACTAACAATGCTTGTCGGGGAGGCGCCATCCGTACTGCAATGTCGGCCTCTCTACGTAGCAGATCCTGTACGCGATTCGTCAGCACCAGTTCGACTGTCAAGTCCGGGTACTGATCCCGAAGAGCAGTGACGATCGGCGGTAGCACTTCCACGCCGATCACATCGCTGCAGGTCACGCGAACCGTACCCCGCACTCCCGCACCCTGGCTGGCCGCGGCGCGCTCAAGGGAGGCCGCGGTGCTCTGCATCGATTCGGCAAAGCCGCGCAGTGATTGCGCCGCTTCGGTGGGCATCAGACCCGTTTGAGAGCGGGTGAATAGTGCTAGGCCCAACGACTTTTCCAGTGCTGCAATATGGCGCCCCACCGTTGGCTGCGCGATATCGAGCGCGCGCGCCGCGCCGGAGAGCGAGCCTTCGGTGAGGACTCCGAGGAACGAGCGGTACAGCTCCCAGCTGATATCTCTTGCCATACATAAATGTATAGCAGCAGGTATCTTTTAGGCAATTCCTTTAGTACGACGCAGAGTCCAAGATTTCGCCATCGGTAACTAGTTGGAGAGCGACATGACAAGCAAGACCTCGGTTCTCGTTTTGGGTGCCACCGGTGGGATAGGGGGCGAAGCGGCGCGGCAACTGCGGGACGCCGGATGGGATGTGCGGGCGTTACAGCGGCGTGGGTCGCAGTCCATCGAGCAACGAGATGGGATAACGTGGATTCGGGGCGACGCTCTAAACGCTCACGAGGTGCTGGCGGCCGCCGACGGTTGCTCAGTCATCGTGCATGCGGTCAATCCCCCAGGGTATCGACAGTGGTCGGAACTCGTGCTGCCGATGCTGGACAATACGATCGCTGCCGCATCCGCAATGGGCGCCACCATCGTACTGCCCGGCACGGTCTACAACTTCGGCCCCGACGCCTTTCCGATGCTTTCCGAGGAGTCTGCCCAACATCCCGTCACTCGCAAAGGGGCGATTCGGGTTGAGATGGAGCGGCGACTGCTGGCTGCCAGCAAGAACGGCGCCCGGGTCCTCATCGTACGGGCGGGCGACTTTTTCGGACCGAAGGCGGGCAACAACTGGTTCTCACAGGGGTTGGTGAAGCCGGGCAAGCCGGTCACGGCAGTCAGTAATCCCGGCCGTAGTGTCGGGCACCAGTGGTCCTACCTTCCCGATGTAGCGCGCACGATGATCGAGTTGCTCGCACGTCGTGATTCGCTCGGACCGTTCGCCACGTTCCACATGGCCGGTCACTGGGATGCGGACGGCTCGCAAATGGCCGAGGCGATCCGGCGAGTGGTTGCGCGCCGAACCGGTCGGAAGCCTCGGATCATCGCTTTTCCATGGTGGCTGCTTACGCTGGCTTCGCCGTTCGTCGCCACGTTTCGCGAGATGCGCGAGATGCGCTACCTGTGGCGCGAACCGGTACAAATGGACAACGCTCGGTTGATAGCCGCTCTTGGACGAGAGCCCCACACTCCGTTGGATGCAGCGCTCGAGGCTACCCTGGTCGGGCTTGGTTGCCTCACCGCGCCCGCAAGCTCCGAAGCCCGAGTGCTTGCTTAGGCCTCGCCCCGGGACGCAATCATGAAAGAACAAATCAATTCGTGGGCGGCTTGGATCCCCTCCTCAGGATTCAGTTGATGACTGCGAACTTCGATTCCGAGGTCCTGCAGGGGCCCGGCGGAAGTCTCATTGCCTTCTTTCTATCGCTTTACATGACGGCGAGGTCGTTTTGTTCGGTCGATTTGGGAGTGAAGGCGGCCCGCAACGCCGCGCGTGCACGGCCTCCCCTTGCATCGCTAATCCGTGTGTTGCATACTGAACCATATGGTTCAGTATGCCCAGCCCCGCTTCAATGACTCGTTCGCCGCGCTCTCGGACGCCACCCGACGCGGCGTTCTGGAGCAACTCGGGCGTGCAGACGCTTCAATCACGGACCTTGCCGAGAAGTTCCACATGACCCTCACGGGCATCAAGAAGCATATCGGCGTCTTGGAGCAGGCAGGGCTCGTCACGACGGAGAAGGTCGGGCGCGTGCGAACCTGCAGTCTCGGCCTGCGTCGATTGGAGGAAGAGTCGGCATGGATCGAGAAGTACCGCCAGCGGTGGGACGCACGCTTCGACGAGCTGGACAAGGTTGTCGAGGAACTGAGACGCAAGGAGTAGGTAGATGGACGCAAGAATAGATGGTAAGCCCACGCCGATGAAGAAGCGCACGACTGTGGAGCGAACGTCCGAGCGAGAGCTGGTCGTTACGCGAACTTTCGACGCCCCGGCACGCCTCGTGTTCGAGGCGTGGACCAAGCCCGAGCTGTTCAGGCAGTGGTGGGTGCCGAAGTCGGTAGGAATGTCCCTGCTTTCCTGCGAAATGGATGTTCGTGTCGGGGGCGGGTACCGTCTGGAGTTCAAGGCCTCACCAACGCCGATGGCGTTCTTCGGCACGTACAAGGAAGTAACCCCGCACTCGCGCCTCGTCTGGACCAATGAGGAAAGTGACGAGGGGCAGGTCACCACGGTGACCTTCGCGGAAAAAGGCGGCAAGACGTTGCTGGTCATGCACGAGCTTTATCCCTCGAAGGAAGCTCTCGACGCCGCCGGCGGGGCGGCCGATGCGATGGGAGAGACGTTCGAGCAACTGGACGAGCTTCTCGTCACCCCGGCCAGTTGCTGATAAAAGTAATCAACCCGTAGTCTAAGTTTTTATATGAGCATACAAGAGCAAATCAAAAAATATATTGCCAGCCAACCTGAACCGAAACGTAGTGATATGCAAGCGTTGCACCGGCTGATTCTTCAAATTTTACCTGCATGTAAATTGTGGTTCTTGGATGGTAAGAACAGTGAAAACAAAACTGTTTCCAATCCTAATATAGGATATGGATTTCACACTATGAAATATGCCGATGGAAAAACCAGAGAGTTTTATCAAATTGGTATGAGTGCAAACAAAACCGGAATCTCTGTGTACATCCTTGGTATCAAAGACAAGACATACTTAGCCCATACGTATGGGAAAAAACTAGGCAAGGCGACCGTGAGCGGGTATTGCATCAGGTTCAAAACTCTAACCGGCATAAACCTTGACATGCTTCAAGCGGCAATACGAAATGGGGTGGAGGCCACGCCCCCTGATTTGGGCGCTCCAGCAGATGCATCGGAGCGCCTCGCCTCCAACGTGTACGTAGCAGAGAAACGCGTTGCGGACTCCAAGAAACATTAACTGCACGTGGGCGATTTGTTAACTATGTGGAAAAATCTGTAAAAGAAACACCAATTTTGCCCGATTTTGCGCGATGACAGATCGTCGCCATTGGCCGTTTGACGTGCGCGGCTAGCGCGAGTAAATAGGGAATCAGGTGTATCACACGAGTGGGCGTCATGCTCAGCAAAATTGTGATTTTCGCGGTGGCGGTGATTTTGGCGGCACCCAATTGCGCTGCAGCCGGCGGCAGTAGTTCCGGGAGTGCAAGCTCCACCGGGGCTAGTGTCAGCGGCGGTGGTAGTTCCGCGGGCGGCAACTCTGCAGGCGCAGGTTCCGGCGGCCATAGCGGCGGCGGCGGCGGTGGTGCTGGACACGGCGGAGCTAACGGTGGTGTCGGACACGGCGGCGGATTGAGCGGGAGCGCCGCAGCCGCCGCCGCGCACAGCGCCGATGGGCACGCTCTGGCATCGCGCGCAGGCATTGCACACACCGACGCGATGCACGCAACTCATCTCGCGGGCGGCAATCTCTCTGCAGGCGAACACACGGCTTCCAAATCACCAGGCTTGGATCATCACCAGCACCCATATCGCCGTGAGCCTAAGTACGATCATCAATATTGGCTCAGTTGTCTCCCTGGCCACGATGAGATTGATTATGGAATGTGGGCCGGTTGCGGTGGAATCACCAAGAGTCGCTCAGGGCATAAGTCGTAAAAACATAGCTTGAGGTCTTAAAATTGCGGCTCGCGGCGAAGCTTGTAGCGCAGAGCCTCCCGCTTTCCGCAATGCTTTGGGCGGCGAGTATGCCGCTGCTCGCGGCCAGCCCGACCGGAGTTTCGACGAAGGACGAAGACATCGCCAAGCAGTTTGTTGAGGCGATTGACAGCGGCAATGCGCAGGATCCGCAATCTCCGAAAACTCTCAATACCCGCTTGGGGTTTGCGGAATTTCTCGCGAACTCAGAGGGCGGTGATTGCCACATGCGCTTGGAGAATGCGCAAGATCAGCTCGCCATTGCGCGAGCGAGCCAGGCTGGCATTGCACTACAATTCGCCCTCGCGCGCGAAGCGGCCCTCGATTACCAAATCCACGTCGGGCGCGCCACCTGCGGCAGCAGCGCAGTCTTGAGCGATCAGGAATTGCGGGCGGCGCTTGAATCAGCGCGTCATGCCGTCGATTTGTATCGAAATGACTTTGACGCCGTCTCCATGGTGACCATGCAATTCAACGTCGGCGTGGCGTATCACGACCTAGGAGACGGCGCTGCGGCCGAAGCGGCGCTTAAGGCCGCGATAAAGATGGACCGCGAATACGGTTTTGGCGAAGACGCCAAAGACAATTATCAGACGCTTCTGCAATGGAATAGTCAGCCCGCCGGGCCCGACGAGGTCGCAGCTCTGATGAAGGATTTCCCGCAGCGCTCGACGAGCCTCTCATTCGGTTGGTTCGAAAGCAAGGCAGACCTCACACTCACGCTTGAGTACGAACAGCTATCCGAAGGCGGGATGTTGAAAATGAACGGTACGAAGGCCGCCGAGCGTCGAGTGCGGCGGCGCTCCAACGGTTGGACCGTATCCTTCGAGCCCCGCGAGACGCATTACGAGATCAATAGTTGGCCGAACGATGAATCCCTGGTGCAGGGCATTGTCGGTTCGCTGCCGCGCTTGGCGCTTCAGATTCACGACTTCAATGTCGGGCGAACAGGCGATTTCACTCAATCAGCCGCCGCAGACAAGTTTGGGTCTGCAATGCGCTCCGATGTCAAAGCAGTGACGGAGTTTCTCGCTCAAAATAATGCGTCCTCTCCTCTTACCCAGCAGATACGCAAGGAGTCCGGCCAATATGGCAACTCCCACTATGGAGACTCCGTCGAGGCGCTTGTTGCGGAGACTTACAATATGGAGACTGGCACCTGGATTGGCGCATCGCTCGAGCAGGGAGTTTGGTACGAAATGAGCGTGCCGCTGTCCCTGCCGCTCGCGCCCGGACTCTTTGTAACGCACCAAATCGAGTTTGCGTTCACCCGTCGAGTGCCATGCATGGCGGGCTCCACCGACGAGGCTTGTGTAGAGATTGTACTTCGAGCAACCCCCGATCCAGAAGAACTCAGGATACGGTTGGTGAACCTATCGCAAATGATGAGGCTATCGCAAAAAACTGCTCTGGGCGAAAAAGTGGATCTGCAATTGTCGTCAACTACGTACATGCGTCTGGTGTTGGAGCCCACCACTTTGCAATTGTTCGAAAGTGAGATGCGGCGGCATGGGTATTGGACGAGCAAGGGGACTCAATTTGATTACCCAGTGATGATATATGAGAGAACCCATGCGGTAAGCGGGCCGATCACGCGAACGGAATGAGCGGGAAGCCATCCCGAGCGATGGCCGCTCAAGAGACCGCCATGGCTCGTGCAAGGATAGTCTCAACCACAGTGGTTTTGGCGCCGGCGTAATGATCGACACTGGACCACGCCGTGGCAGCCAGTGCTGATTTGGTGCTCGAATATAACTCGCGATCAGCGGCATTGCCCCGCAGCCAATTCCGAAATCGAAGCATCCGTTCAATCTCCAAACAACCGCAGGAAAATACGTGGAGATTGATCTCAGTGTCCGGTCCCCTGAACAATCGATGCTCGTTCCATTGAGCTTCCCGAAGCTGTAGATGGTACCCGGCGCCTTGCAGAGCGGGTGCGTACAGTGCCTCATTCGCCGAGTCAGCCACGACCAGCAGGATGTCAAGCACGGGCTTCGCCACCAGGCCTGGCACCGATGTTGAGCCGACATGCTCTATCGTCACCGCGTGAGTATCGAGCGCGGCGCGAATTCGGCTGGCCTCGCGCTCAAAAAGCTCCGGCCACCGCGGGTTATAGGCGACGAGCTGGACTACGGCAGGTGATGGCATCAGCGCCCGCGGCTATGCGCCCCCGCCTATCTGTATTTGCGCGCGCATGGCCCTGATGGTTCTCGCGTAGTCAGCGCTGCCAAAGATCGCCGAACCGGCGACAAAGGTATCCGCGCCCGCCTGCGCGATTTTCGCGGCATTCTCGATCTTGACGCCGCCATCGATCTCGAGCCGTATGTCGCGCCTGGCGGCCTTGATTCGCGCCCGCGCCTCGGTGAGTTTTGGCAGCACCTCGGGAATGAACTCCTGCCCGCCGAATCCCGGATTAACCGACATCAATAAAATGATATCGATTTTATCGATGACATAATCCAGCCAGCTCAATGAGGTCGCCGGGTTGAAGACCAACCCTGGTTTGCAGCCGGATTGACGGATGAGTTGAATGGTGCGATCCACGTGCTGCGTGGCCTCGGGATGAAAGCTGATGTTGCTCGCACCGGCCTTGGCAAAGTCCGCCACCAGGGAATCGACCGGCGACACCATCAAATGCACGTCGATCGGCGCCGTCACGCCGGCCTTGCGCAGCGCCGCGCATACCAACGGGCCGACAGTGAGATTGGGGACGTAATGATTGTCCATGACGTCGAAGTGGATCCAGTCGGCGCCGGCGGCGAGCACCGCGTTCACTTCTTCGCCCAAACGCGCGAAATCCGCCGACAGTATCGAAGGAGAAATTATGATGTCCATGGATCAGCGCATTCCTCGCGCCGCACGAATACCTTCATAGGCTTCTTGGATGCGCTGAGTTTTTTCTTTCGCCATTTGTGCCATCGACTCCGGCAGGCCGTTGGCCACGAGTTTATCAGGATGGTGCCGGCTCATTTGGCGCCGATAGGCCTTGGTTACCTCTTGATCGCTGATACCAGCCTCCACCTCGAGCTCCGCATAGCACTCCGCCAGGGACCCGGATTTGCCGCGCGCCTGCCTGGCGCGCACCGATGCCTCCAGGTGCGCAAATTCGATGCCGGACAGTCCCAAGCGAACGGCAATCCGCGTCAGGATGCCCCGAGCCGGCGGCGATATACCGTTGCCCGCGAGCGCCGCCCGCAATTGCAGCTCGACAAATGCCCGCAATAGGTCGTAACGCAGTCCGCAGGCTTCGCGCAGCCGTTCGATGCCAAGTTCAGCATCATAATTTGCGGATTTTCCGGTCCTGAAACACGCGATTGCCGCGCTGATGTCCGCGGCGCCCAGGTTCAGTTCCTGCATGAGCCCGCGGGCGGCGTCGATCTCAGCCTCCGATACGCGACCGTCGGATTTGGCCACATAGCCCATGATCTCGAAGGTGGTGCGAAAGAATTCTCCGGAAATCGACGTGGGTCCACCCCCGCCCACCCGGATCCCTGCACCTGGATCGAGCATGTGCCCAATGATGGCGCCCAGCGCCGCTCCCCAGGCGCTCTTGGTGATCAATAGGCCAATTAAAGCCCCAAAAAAAATGCCTTTCCACGCCATTCGCGTTGACCTATCCGTCCTGTCCCGCCACAATCGCCGACCTTCAATGGTAGCAGTCCGCAGGCCGCACACACATGGAACAGTTCTCGCAGTCGGCAACGCTTTTTGAATCGCAACTCCGCTCCCTTAAAAAAATTCATCAGGGAAAGGTGCGTGACATCTACGATGTTGACGCCGAGCATCTGCTGATCGTCGCCACCGATCGCTTGTCGGCGTTCGACGTAGTTTTGCCCGACCCGATTCCCTTCAAAGGACGGGTGCTGACGCAGATCTCGCTGTTCTGGTTTGCGAAAACCAGCCATATGACGCCGAACCATCTCACCAGCCTGCGCATCGAGGACGTCATCGCCGATCCGCAGGAACGCGCGCAGCTCACAGGGCGGGCCATGATCGTGAAGAAGCTGAGCGCTTTGCCGGTGGAGGCCGTGGTGCGCGGCTATCTGATCGGATCCGGCTACAAGGACTATCAACAGCACGGTTCTGTGTGCGGCATTGACCTACCGCGCGGGCTGCAGATGGCGCAGCGCTTGCCGGAGCCCATATTCACGCCGGCGTCAAAAGCGCCGGCAGGCGCTCACGATCAAAACATCGACTTCGATGCAGTCGTAAAACTGGTCGGACTCGAATGCGCGACCAGCATGCAGCGCATCGCGCTCGACATCTATCGATTCGCGTCCGATCACGCCCGCGCGCGCAACATCATCATTGCCGACACCAAGTTCGAATTCGGCGTCGACAAGGCCGGTCGCCTGTATCTCATCGACGAGGCGTTGACGCCGGATTCGTCGCGATTCTGGCCGATGGCGTCGTACAAAGCGGGCATCAGTCCGCCGAGTTTCGACAAGCAATTCGTGCGCGACTACTTGGAATCGCTGCACTGGAACAAAAAGCCGCCCGCACCCCATCTGCCGCCGGAAATTCTCACGCGCACCAGCGAGAATTATCGCGAGGCGCTCAAGCTGTTGACGGCGGATTAAGGCGCGAGAGCAGGCGCCCTTCATGATCAAATGGGTTGAATCCCTGGAAGACGCGTTGTTTATCGGCTCGCGGACCTTAGGTCCGCCTTGGGGCGCGGTGTTGCGCCTGGCGCGCTATCCGGCGGCCCTGATCCGCGATTGGCTGAACGGCGAAATCAGCGTCCGTGCAATGAGCCTGGCCTACACGACGCTGCTTTCGATCGTGCCGCTGATGGTCTTCAGTTTTTCGATTTTGAAAGGCTGGGGCGCGCACGGAGATCTGCGATTCCTGCTGGATGAGTTCTTCAGCCCTCTGGGCGGCGCGGCATCGGAATTGACCGAAAGCGTCATGCAATTCGTCGCGAACATGCGCGGCGTTCTCTATGGCTCGATCGGACTGGGATTTCTCACCTACACCGTGATCACCACCGTTCTGAAGGTCGAACAGAGTTTCAATTTCGTGTGGCGTGTCGAGCATCCGCGAGGTTTCGCGCGCCGCTTCATCGAATATCTGGGCGTGATGATCATCGGTCCCATCCTGCTCGCCGTTGCATTGGGATTATTGGCGAGCGCGCAGAACAGCCCGTTTGCAATGTGGCTCGATGCGTTTGCGCCGCTCGCATGGACGTTCCGGGCCGCGCGGCAGATCCTGCCGTACCTGATCGTTACCGCCCTATTCACGATCATGTACACATTCATCCCCAACACCAAGGTGCAGTTTCGCGCTGCGCTCATCGGCGGCATTGTCTCCGGCATCATTTGGGCGCTCGTCGGCAAGGCGTTTACGGCGTTCATCGTTTTTTCGTCGTCGCTGGTGGCCGTGTACACGGGTTTTGCCATCGTGCTGACGACGCTCATTTGGGTTTACTTGAGTTGGCTCATACTGCTGATCGGCGCGCAGCTCGCGTTTTATCTGCAATTTCCCCAGTATCTGCGCCACGGCCTGGAATCCATCGAATTGGCGGGCCGGGATCGCGAGCTCGCGGCGCTGTCGGTCATGTACCTCATTGGCTGCGATTACGCAGCCGGCAAGCGCCCTCCCACGGCACGCGCCCTTGGCGCTGCGCTTGACATCCCCAGCATGGTTATCGAACCCATTTTGCAATGTCTGCAGCAAGCCGGTCTGCTGGTGACGACCGTGCAACAGCAATTCGTTCCCGGCCGCGGCCCCGACAAGATTCGGCTGGTTGAGATTCTCGATGCCGTTCGCGCGCTGCATCACGGCCGATTGGCAATTGCGCCACGCAACATTGCGCCGCTGCCTGAGTTGCTGAGCGGGATCGAGTCCGCCATGCGCGAGCACTTGGGAAATCGATCGCTTCAGGATCTTATGGGCGAGAGCACTAAAACTTAAGTCAATCGCCCGCGATGGTCAATTCCTGCAGCAGGATCGACCCCACCCGAGTGCCGCCGCGAATATCGATGTCATCGCCAACGGCCGCCACTCCGGCGAACATCGCGCGCAGATTGCCGGCGATCGTGATCTCGGCCACCGGGAATTGAATGGCGCCGCCCTCGACCCAGAAGCCGGCGGCGCCACGCGAATAGTCGCCGGTCACTGTATTGACCCCCTGGCCCATGAGTTCGGTCAGCAGCAGACCGGTGCCGAGGCGTTGCAACATCGCCTCAAGACCCCCGACCTGCGTCGGCGCGACAATGAGATTGTGGGCGCCGCCGGCATTGCCGGTGCTTTGCAAGCCAAGTTTGCGCGCCGAGTAGCTGGAGAGAATGTAACCGGTGAGGACGCCGTCGGCCACCAGCTCGCGATCACGGGTTGCAACGCCTTCGTCGTCGAACGGCGCGCTGCCCATGGCCTTGGGGATGTGCGGCCGCTCGGAAATGCAGAATCCCGCCGGAAACACCTGCTGACCCACCGAATTGAGCAGGAACGAAGCCTGGCGGTATTGGCTGCTGCCGCGGATCGCCGCGACAAAATGGCCGATGAGGCCGCGCGCCAGTTCCGGCGCGAACAGCACCGGCGCGCGACGCGTGCTGATCTTGCGCGGTCCAAGCCGCGCTATTGTGCGGCGCGCGCTTTCGCGGCCAACGGCCTCGGAATCCAGCAGCTCGTGCCAATCGCGTGAACTGGTGTACCAATAATCGCGCTGCATATCCTCGCCGGTTCCGGCGAGGACCACGCAGCTGACCGTGTGGGAGGTGGTCGGATAGCCGCCGATGAAGCCATGGGTATTGCCATACACGTGCAGCCCTTGATGAGTGCCCACCGACGCGCCCTCGGAGTTGTTTATGCGCGTGTCGAATGCCAGCGCCGCAGCCTCGCAGGATTTGGCAATCTCTATGGCACGGTCCGCGGTGACGTTCCACGGATGGGAGAGATCCAGGCTCTGCGGCGCGCGCGCCATCAAGGCGGCATCGGCAAGCCCCGCGCTCGCGTCTTCCGCCGTGAATCGGGCGATGCTGCATGCCTTGGCAACGGTTGCGCTAACCGCATCCGGCGAAAAATCCGCCGTGCTGGCCGAACCCTTGCGTTGGCCGAAATACACGGTGATTCCCATGCTGCGGTCCCTCTGGTGCTCCAGAGTCTCCACTTCGCCGAGTCGCACGCCGACCGAAAGACCCGTATCCTGGCTGACGGCGGCTTCAGCTTGCGAGGCTCCCCGGGCGCGGGCTTCATCCAGAGCTCGCTCGATGATGGACTGAAGATCAGCCTGGGCAAGGCGCACGGGGGTATTGGTCAGGGCCATAGACATCTCCAACGATCAGCTTGCAGGAATCCGACGGGTGATTCTACCGGCCCGAGTGATAGCATGGGGAATATGACGAGCGAGAACGAAACCGGCGATGCCGGTGAATCCGAGGAGCAGCGCTTGAGCAAAAGCGCCCGCAAGCGCGAGGCGGCTTCTCTGCAGGAATTGGGCGTAAAACTATCCGCCCTGCCGGATCAGGAGATCAAGGCGCTGGGCTTGCCCGATAATCTATTTGTCGCGCTGCGCGACCTGCGTCGACTGCCCTCCCATGGGGCGCAAATCCGGCAACGGCAGTATATCGGCAAGTTGATGCGCGACATCGATCCTTTGCCGGTGCTCGCCAAGCTGGCCGAGCGCAAACAGCGCCATGATGTGGAAATCCGGCAGTTTCAACAGATTGAGCGTTGGCGCGACCGGCTGTTTTCGGAGCCCGAGGCGGCCACTGACGAATTGCTCAAGGAGTATCCGAACGCCGACCGCAAAGTGCTGGCAAAACTACTGGAAAAAGCCGCGAAAGAGCGTGTGGAACAGCGCTCGCCGGTCGGAGCACGCGAGCTTTTTGCGTTTCTGCGCCAGTTGCTCGGATAGATTGGTAAACTTGGCGCGATGAAAGCCTTGGTCGGAGTCATTATGGGGTCGTCTTCCGACTGGAAAACGATGCAGGCGGCAGCCGATACCTTGACCTCCTTAGGGATAGCGCATGAAGTTCGCGTGATCTCCGCGCATCGAACACCTGATCTGCTGTTCGAATATGCGGCTGCAGCGCGCGCGCGCGGCCTCAAGGTCATCATCGCGGGCGCGGGTGGCGCCGCGCATTTGCCGGGTATGACGGCAGCGAAAACTTCGCTTCCCGTGCTCGGCGTTCCCATCCAGTCCGAGGTTTTGAACGGCATCGATTCATTGCTGTCGATCGCGCAAATGCCCAGCGGCGTGCCGGTCGCCACCTTCGCCATTGGCGGCGCCGGCGCGAAGAATGCGGCATTGTTCGCCGCTTCGATTCTCGCCAATGAGCACGCCGACATTCACGCGGCCTTGGACGCGTTTCGCGCGGCGCAAACAGCGGCCGTGCTCGCCAAGCCGGATCCTCGCGCCTCTTGAGGTCATTGCGCGTTGGCATCGTGGGTGCCGGGCAGTTGGGGCGCATGCTCGCCCTTGCCGGGTACCCCTTGGGCGTGCAGTGCCTGTTTCTCGATCGCAGCGCCGATGCGCCCGGCGCCCAAGTTGCGCCCATCCTGGTCGGCGATCTTACGGACCCTGAACGGCTCGAAGAATTGGCGGCGCGCAGCGATATTGTGACCTTCGACTGGGAGAATATTCCCGGCAGCGCACTCGAGCCTCTGGAGAAAACCACCAGAATCCGGCCGCCGCGAGCGGCGCTCGAAGCGTCGCAAGATCGGATGGTCGAAAAAGCCCTGTTTTCCAAGCTCAGAATTCCGGTGGCGGCGCATGCCGCGATCGACAGCAAGGAGCAGCTGCTAAGGGCAACGCGAAACATCGGGCTTCCCGGCGTGCTGAAGACGCGGCGCCTGGGCTACGACGGCAAGGGACAATTCGTCCTGCACAGCGCGGCGCACATCGATGCGGCATGGACGGCGATTGGCGGAGCGGGCCTGGTTTATGAGGCGTTTCAGGCATTCTCGCGCGAGGTTTCCATCATCGGCGCGCGCTCGGCAGCCGGACGCACGGTTTTCTATCCGCTGTCCGCCAATACACACGCGGGCGGCATTTTGCGATATGGCATTGCGCCGCTGACGAATGCAAATCTCGAGCGTTCTGCGCGGACGTATCTGAAGCGGGTCATGGATGCGCTCAGCTACATCGGAATTCTTGCCGTTGAGTTTTTCGTGGTGAAAGGACGCTTGATTGCCAATGAGATGGCGCCTCGAGTCCACAACTCAGGACATTGGAGCATCGAAGGCTGCGTCACCAGCCAGTTCGAAAACCATCTTCGCGCCATATGCGACCTGCCGCTCGGCAGCACCCGGGCCTTGGGCCACACGGCGATGATCAATTTTCTCGGTAAAATGCCCGATCGGGACCGCTTGCTCGCGATCGACGGATTGGCATTTCATGATTACGGCAAACAAGCCCGCCCCGGACGCAAGTTGGGCCACTGCACCATCCTCAAGCAGCACGCCAAGGACCGCGACATGGCCCTGGCGGGTGCCCTAAAACTGATCGAGTGGGCCTAGGGGCGTCATTTCGCGGTTTGGTACCAATCCCTTAAACTGGCCGCGATGTACCTAGAACTCTTCAAACTCCACGATCTGCCGTTCCGCTTGAGCCCGGATCCGCAGTTCCTGTATTTGAGCAAACAGCATGCGCGCGCCAAGGCGTACATGGAATCGACGATCTGGTTTACCGACGGTTTCGTGGTGATTACCGGCGAAATCGGCGCCGGCAAGACCACCCTGATCGAAACCTTCATTCGCGAACTGCAATCCGATGTGGTCATCGCGCAAATCAATCAAACCCAGCTGTCGCCCACGGCATTTCTGCAAACCATACTGGTGCAATTCGGTTTCTCGCCCTACAACATGAAGAAGCCGGAAGTGCTGTCGACGCTCAACCAATTCCTGGTGGAGCAGCATAGCAACGGCCGCAGGGTGCTGCTGATAATCGACGAAGCGCAAAACTTGAGCAACCGCGTGCTCGAGGAAGTGCGCTTGCTGTCCGGGGTGGAGACCACCAGGGAGAAGGTGTTGCGCATCATTCTTGCCGGACAGCCCGAGCTGAACGACAAGCTCAACTCGCCGGAGCTGCAGTCGCTCACGCAACGGGTGCGCCTGAGATTTCATCTCGCCGCGCTCACCAAGGCTGAGACCAACGCGTACATCGACCATCGCCTGGAGGTGGCCGGATCACAAGGGCGGCGAATATTTGCCGAAGACACCTACGCCACGATTTACAAATACACCGGCGGCGTACCGCGCCTGATCAACACCCTGTGCGATACCTCGCTCATGGCGGCATACGGCCAGGACAAGGATCTGGTAACCGCAACCGAGCTCGACGCCGCGATCCGCGAACTGCAGTGGGTGGAATTTTCCTCAGGCACCAACCGCATGCGCATTCCCACCTTGGAGCACATTTCTCTGCCCAGCGGTGAATCCGGCGCAACCGTCGGTCGAATTCTCCTCGCGACCGAAGGCAAGACCGTGAGCGAACGCGAATTGAAGCCCGGCCGTCTCGTGATCGGCCGCACCTCCGACAATGACCTGCAGATCGACAGCAAATTCATCAGCCGCCATCACTGCCAAATCGTCACGCAGGCGGACTCCTGCTTGATCGAAGATCTCAACAGCACCAACGGCATCTACGTGCAGTCCAAACGCGTGCGGCGCTATAACTTGAATGATGGCGACGTCGTGCAAATCGGACAACACGAGATCATGTATATCGATGAACGCGCTCCGCGCGTGCGCAACTCGCTGGAAGCTTCGGAGAGCGAACTGACGGAAAGTCCGAAGACTGCTTAGCCGTTGAGATCGGAGGGCAGGTCGATCGTTTCGCCGTTGTATTCACGGCTCAACGCGCGGTAATCCTTGCGCCGCAAAAATAACGTCGCGCCGGCCGTCAGGCAAATGCAGCCGATCAGGAACGCGGCCTTGCCGGCAAAACCCGGTGGATTGAGGTAGAAGAGAAATATCGCCAGTCCGCCGATCACCATATAAATCAGCGGCAGGCTTTCATAGACCGGTCGGGACAAGCGCATGGGTTTTCCCCTTCGAGCGCTATGTTAATCCCGTTGCCGTGTGGCATCCGATGAATTTAACTTAAAATGCCAAATTCAAAAGGCCTGCTGCGGCCCCGATCAGTCCTTGCCGACCAACAACTCCGCGAGCCGCGACAACCAAGAACTGCGCCAGCCCTCGACGTGCAGCTGATCGCTCTTCGGCTTGGCAGCACGCTTTGCCTCGGACAAGAGATCCTTTGGCAGGTTGATCTGGAACGTGCCGGTCATTGTGTTGTCAGCCATGAGAACTCCGTGAGGTGTGGTGGTGAGCAGCGTACCCAGTCCCTCGCCTGGGCGGATGCGACTTGGAGCACGCTACGATCGTCTCACCGAATTTACCCAGCTGCACATGTCGCCAGGAAGTGACGCAATCACCGTAAACCCGCTTATGACAGGGTATTTATTACAACAGTTGGCTGGCCCGCCCCTGCCCCAGGATGAAGCGCGGACGAGACGATCGGCCCATCGTCCCGTCCACGCGCGGCTCTGGTCCTGCGATCCCCTTTGAATTGGCGGGGTTTCCTCCTTGGAAGTCCGCGGGGCCATTGTTCCACGCAGGAACCAGCCGCAGAACCGGCATTTGACGCGGGATCGTACAGAATTTAAGGCGTTAGCCCGTGCCGCCCACGGTCAAGGCATCGATGCGCAGAGTGGGTTGGCCGACTCCGACCGGGACCGATTGGCCCTCCTTGCCGCAAGTCCCTACACCGCTGTCCAGCTTCAGATCATTGCCCACCATGCTGACCCGCGTGAGCACATCCGGACCATTGCCGATCAGGGTCGCGCCTTTCACCGGTGCGCCAATTTTGCCGTTGGCGATCAAGTACGCCTCGCTCGCCGAAAACACGAATTTGCCGGAAGTGATGTCGACCTGGCCGCCGCCAAAATTGACGGCATACAAGCCTTTTTCCACGGAGGCGATGATTTCCTCCGGCGCGCGCGAACCGGCGCGCATGTAGGTATTGGTCATGCGCGGCAGCGTCATGTGCGCGAAGGATTCGCGCCGGCCGTTCCCGGTCGCCGGCATGCCCATGAGTTTCGCGTTCATTTTGTCCTGGATGTAGCCGCGCAGCACACCGTTCTCGATCAGCGTCGTGCACTGGGTCGGCGTGCCCTCATCATCGATGTTCAATGATCCGCGCCGGCGATTCAACGTGCCGTCATCCACCACCGTGATCTCATCGGTCCCTACTTTCTGCCCGATGCGGTTCGAGAAGGCGGAGGTGCCCTTGCGGTTGAAGTCGCCCTCCAAGCCATGACCTATGGCCTCGTGCAGCAGGATGCCCGGCCAGCCCGGACCCAAGACCACGGTCATCGAACCGGCCGGCGCCGCCACCGCCTCCAGATTGACCAGCGCCTGCCGCACAGCCTCGCGACCATGCGCGAACGGCGCATCGCCATGCAACAGCTCATCCAGGCCGAAACGGCCGCCGCCGCCGCTGTAGCCCTGTTCGCGGCGGCCGTTCTGCTCGACGATCACCGAGACGTTGAGACGCACCAACGGGCGTACATCGGCGGCGATAGTTCCGTCGCTCGACGCGATCAGCACGATCTCGTGCACAGCCGCCAATGAAGCCATCACTTGCTTGACCCGCGGGTCGATGCGGCGGGTATCGGCATCGATGCGCATCAGCCACGCCACCTTGTCCTCATCGTTGATGGCATCGAGCGGATCGATCGGCAGATACAGCCGATGGGTGACAGGTCGATGCCAGGCTTTCACCGCATTCCTTCCGCCGCTGCGGGCGATTGCCCGAGCCGCGTCGGAAGCCTCGATGAGGGCCGGCAACAGCACCTCGTCGGTGTACGCAAAGCCGGTTTTCTCGCCGCTGATGGCGCGCACGCCGACGCCTTGTTCGATGCTGTGCGAACCATCCTTTACGATGCCGTCTTCCAGCGACCAGGATTCCTCCCGCGACAGCTGAAAATATAGATCGGCATAGTCAACGCCGCGGCTCATGATGGTGTCGAGGACCTGGCTCAAGCGCCTCTCATCGAGGCCCGAGGGCGCCAGGATCATCTTCTCTGCCACCGCGAAGGTGGCCGGGAGCAATTCGGCGCTGCGCGCGTTCATGCCAGAGCCGTCGCGGCGTTCGACGCGCGCACGGTAGCCGCTTTGGACAGGCCCAGCTGCCGGTTATCGAGCGCCGGAAAGCGGCTGCGGGATTCCGCTTGAGCCGCAAGATCAATGTCGGCTGAAATCACTCCGGTGCCTTGCGGCATGCGACACAACACCTGGCCCCAGTAATCGACGATCAGCGAATCGCCGTAGGTCTCGCGACCGTTGCTGTGCAGGCCGATCTGCGCCGGCGCGACCACATAGCATAGATTTTCGATGGCGCGCGCTCTTAGCAGCGTCTCCCAGTGCGCCTGGCCGGTCGGCACGGTGAAGGCGGCCGGCATTGCCAGCCACTCGGCGCCGCGCGATACCATTTCGCGGTACAGTTCCGGGAATCGCATGTCGTAGCAGACCGAGAGCCCGAGCCTCCCCAGCGGCGTGTCGGCAACCACCACTTCGCGTCCCGCAACGACGTGGCTGGATTCCCGGTACTGTTCGTTGCGGCCGGGAATGGTGACGTCGAACAAGTGCATTTTGTCGTAGCGCGCGACCCGCTTGCCGTCGGCATCGATCAGCAGTGATGCATTCGCTACGCGTTTCGGCGCATCGCCTTTGATGTTGATGCTGCCGCCCAGGATCCACATCTTGAGGTTTCGCGCCGTGTTGCTCAAGAACGCCTGCACGACTCCCTCACCATCGGTCTCCGCCACTTGCAGCTTGTCCGCGTCCTTCAGGCCCAGGAACGAGAAATTCTCCGGCAGGCAGGCAATCTCGGCCCCTTGATCCTTGGCTTGGCGCAAGTATTCGCCCGCCACGGCCAGATTCTCCGCAACGAAGTGGCTCGACGTCATTTGAATAGCGGCTACTTTGCCCATTATTTCGGTGCCTCTGCAGTCGCTGCGGCAGCGTCTGCGCTCTTGATTCGTTCGACCGTCGGATTATCCCAACTGCCCGTAATGCGATAATACCCTCGCGCCAGACCTTTCAGCGGCTGTTTGAACACCTGCGTGAACAGCAGCACAGCCGCCCCCACCACCGGGCCGCCCACCAGGGCACTGGCGACAGGGATCGACAGGGAGTTTCCGACGCTGCCGGTTACCACCGCAGTTTGGTCGTAATCCTTGTTTTTCAAGCCCACGCGCCCGATCAGGCCGATTTCCCCGGCCGGGCCTTTCAGCAGCACATTTTCCGTATAGGCATTGCCGTCGCGCAAATCGAAGTCGCCGCGAACGGTATCGAAGGCCAGGCCCTTGTCGGTAACATCGCTAAAATCCAGCGCCAGCCGGCGCGGCAGTGCGGCAATGCTGGCCAGGCCGAGTACCCGGCCGGCGCCGGGGTTGAGCCCGGTTACTTGACCCTTGTCCAGCGACAGCTGCACGTGGCCGGCCACCTGGGCGAGCGACTCGGCGGTCGGGGCTCCGACCCAATTGAGGTCGAAATCGACCTTTCCGCTCTTGGCCTGTATGACGTCGGCATAGCCCAAATCCTTCAGGGTGCTCTGCACATCGGTGCTGGTAAGCGTTCCCTGGATGCGGCTGGTGCCCTCGTCCTTGCCGCGCCACTCGCCATGCGCGCTGACATTCATGTTGGGACTGGTCACGTTGAGCTGTTTGAGCGCAATGCCGTCGTCCAATTTCGCCAGTGTCGCCGTCACATCGCCGAATCGGCGTTCGCCCCAGATGAATTCGGTGGCGTGGAATTTGATCGCCGGTACGCTGCGCGGATCGGCAAAACCCTTCGCCTCGGGCGCCGCCGCATTCGCCGCTGGTCCTGCAGCGTCCGCCGCCGGGGTATCCTCCACATCGAACCGCAGACGATCGAACTGCAGATTCCAGGGGTCGGTTGATCCCGGCGCGCTTGGCGCGGTAATGGTGCCAATGACATTGGGACCGCCGACGCTGATGCGCCAGCTGCCCTCGGCCACGGCCAGATCCAACGAAACTTCGCGGAATGCCAGGCCGAGATAGTCCAGTTCCGCCACATCGAGCCGGGCGGTGCGCATGTAATAAGACAGCGGTTTGGCATTCTTGTCGGGCGTGCTTAAGCTAAGCCAGCCGGCCAAATCCAAGCGCTCGACAGATCCCCCGACGTTGAATATTTGCGTATCGCCAGCGGTAGATTCACCGGTGCCGAAAGTCATCGAGGCATGCGCGAGCCGCATGCCTTCAGGATTCGACTCGAGAGCATAGGAGCTGCTCACCAGAGCTCCCAGCGCCAAACTCCCTTGAGGGCCGCCGACGGCAGGCCACTGGATTTCGAACCAGGAGGGCAACGGAGTTTCGGCCGCCTTGTACAACGGGGCAGGCAGCTTCATCTCGAATCCCACCAGATTGCTGCTGATGCGCAAGCTGCGTTCTCGCGCCGGCTCGGGTGTTATTTTCAGCACCGCGCGCCAGTCCGTTTGGCCGCTGATCGACACCCCCTTTGGAATCGAGAGAGCCGTGCGCACCGCATCCGCGGTCGCTGTGCCGCGGAAGTCGAGTTGCGTGCGGGTCACCGGCCGATTGCGCGCTGATCGCGCCTGCATTTGAAAGGGACCACCCAGGAGTTGACCGTGTACGTCGGCGTGGGCCACCTGCCCGCCGTCGATATCGAAATCGCCGGTAACATCGGTGGCCTTGGTCGTTGAATCCGGCCGATTGACCGTCGCGCCGTCCAGATGGCCATGCACCAGCACTTGCCGATGCTCGAAGTCCTTGAACGGCAAAAATAGCTCGAACTTGGACTGCATCGAGCCTGTGGCCTCAACGCCTGAGAACGCGTGCTCGGCGATCGCATCGAGCGGAGTCGCCCGCAGGAATGCCACGGCGGCCGCGGCGTCGCCATGCGCGCCGGCGCTTATTTTCAATTCGCCGTTGTCGAAGTCCGGAAAGTGCGCTTCGCCTGATTCCAAGACCACGGCGCCGGTGCGGGCGCCCCCCGACATGCGCGCGCTCATCCCTGCATTGCGAAATTCGGCGGCGATCGTGAGATTCTCCACCGGCGGCCAGCCTTCCGCGTAGTCGAGCGTCATGCCGTCGATGGCGCAGCGCGCCAAGAATAAGCCGCTGCCGTCGCGAAACGGGAAATTGCGCACCGGGCCCTTGAACAGCAGGCTGGCCTGCGGCATTCGACCGGCCACCAGGGCGCGATTCAGCCACGCGAGCGCCGAAGGCGCGATCAGTCCACGCGGTAAATAATTGTGCGCACTGGCCACATTGCCGTTCTGTATGCCGCCGACCAGCGTCAGTAGCGGCGATGAACCGTCGCCGGGCTGTTGCCAGGACATCTGCCCGTGAATGTCGCCATCGTGGGTTTTCACCTCCCAGCTCGGCGTGGCGACCAGCAATTCCTCGGCAGTCCGCTTCCAATAAAGATTTGTCTTGAATACTTCCAGCGCCACCGGCTGCGGAAACTGATTTGGCCAATTGAACACCGCGGTGTTGGTATCGATGTACACGTGGCCGCCACTTTCGGTGCCGGCAACCGAACCGCTAAGGCCGCGAAGTCCCGGCGCGCCCTCCGCCGGCGCAAATCCGGCGTGCTGAAATTTCGCCTGCACTTGAAGCTGCCAAGGGTCGGCGAGCGTGGCGCGCGACAATGCGAACAGCGTATCCGTCCACTCGCCAGTCAACGCAAGCTCATGCAGACGCTTGCGAACATCCTTTTGCGGCAGGAACCCGGTGAGCGGCAGCAATGTTTCGACGCGAAGATAGGTGGCCTGCGCGCGTAGCTCCAGCAAGCCGGAATCGCTGCCGCGCCAACTGACGTCGAATGCGGATTCCGGATCGCCACGAGCGACGCGCACATGCCTGCCGCTCAAGGTCCAGCGATCGGCGCTGTGCACAAATGACAATGCGGCGCTCATTTGATCGAACTTCGCGACCGGGCCATCGGGCAGTTGCGTGGCAACGCCGGTCGCCGTGAAATCAAGGTCCGCGCGCGCCAGCGTCCTGCCCACGCCGCTGGCGGTGACGATGAAAGCGCCCACTCCCGCGTCCAAGTTGCCGAGGTATTCGGGCAGCAGCCGGCGCCACCCCGGGAACGAGATATCCTGCGCGCTGGCCTGCGAGTTCCAGGAAAGCGTCTGCCAGTCGCCGCGGCCGTGCGCACTGCCCCTGAAGTTCGCCGTTCCGCCGAGCATCGGCGGCAGGCGCGCGTCGACGTTGAGCGCGAGGTCCTGAATGTCGCGCGCCAAGCTCACGTCCACGTCCGGTAAAATCAGCTGCGGTAGTGCGGCGTTCCAGTTTTGCAGAGTCAGTACCGCGTGACGGATCACCAGCTTGCCGGCAGGCAGGTCGTTCAGCTGCAGCGCCTCGGGCGATGCGTTGTCGCCGCCCAATTCAATCTCTCCCGCCACTGCAAAGCGAGACGGACCCAGGCGCTCGATGACGATGTTGGGTGCGTCAACCTCGATTCGTCCCGCCAGCAATTTGCCGCTGCGGATCAGCTGCCAGACGTCAGCGGCGATGCGCGCTCCTCCGGCCCGTGCCAGCACGCGCTGATCATCTTTGGAGCGCAGTTCAGGCTGCTGGAAGTAAAGTTCCGGTCCGTACCAGCGAAACGCCGGCGACACGTGCGCGAAGCCGATGTGGTAACCGGTTTGCGCATGCACCCATTCCTTGATCTCGGCCTGGTACTGCGGCGCGCGCGCCAGCGCGAGCTTGACCGCCAGCATGGCGAGCAGCACCAGAACCACCAATCCTGCGAAACAGTACAGCAGGATTCTTCCGATCTTCGCGGCGCTTATCACATCAGTACGACATCGTATTGATCGACGGTGTACAAGGTCTCTGTTTGCAGGCGTATCGGCTTGCCG
Organism: uncultured Gammaproteobacteria bacterium; assembly: GCA_963785405.1. Taxonomy (GTDB): domain Bacteria; phylum Pseudomonadota; class Gammaproteobacteria; order Steroidobacterales; family Steroidobacteraceae; genus Bog-1198. The sequence goes on along the minus strand of CAWAVF010000009.1, from coordinate 251,198 downwards.
GTAACCAATTCCAGCTCGCCCAATGCGGAAGATTCTTCGTCGAGAAGTCTCTCGATGACATCCTGGTGCGCCAACACCATCAACTCCTGGCACTCGAATTGGCGCGCTTGCCGAACGATCTCACGAAATATCTCGTAGCACACCGTTTCCGCCGTTTTGACAAATCCCCGCCCTTCGCAGGTGGGACAGGATTGGCACAGGAGATGCTCCAGGCTTTCGCGCGTCCTCTTACGGGTCATTTCGACCAGCCCCAGGGGAGACACCGACGAGATGCTGGTCTTGACGTGGTCGTCGCTGAGGGCTCTTTCCAGGGCCTGGATGACCTGGCGGCGATGCTCCGATTCCTCCATATCGATGAAATCAATGATGATGATACCGCCCAGATTGCGCAGCCGCAGTTGCCGCGCGATGGTCACCGCCGCCTCGAGATTGGTGCGGAATATGGTCTCCTCGAGGTTGCGATGGCCGACGAAGGCGCCGGTGTTGACGTCGATGGTGGTCATCGCCTCGGTTTGATCGATCATCAAATGACCACCGGATTTCAATGGAACTTTGCGGTCCAGGGCTTTTTGAATTTCCTCCTCGACGTGGTGCAACTCGAACAACGGCCGGGCTTCGCCGTAAAGATCGATGCGCGGCAGCGCATCGGGCATGAACGCGGCGGCGAATTCCCGCATCTCGCGATGCGCGCTGGGCTGGTCGATCAGCACCGTGTCGACATCCGGCCGCAGCAGATCGCGCAGCACCCGCAAATGCAGCGGCAAATCGGCGTGCACCAGGTTTCCTGGTTGCGTACGCAAGCCTTTCTGGCGGACAAACTCCCATAACTTGCGCAGGTACAGCATGTCGGCACGCAAAGCTTCCGGCGAGCAGTCCTCCGCGGCGGTGCGCACGATGAATCCGGCGCTTTCCTCCGGATCGACGCCGGCTTCCACCGCGGCACGAAGACGCGCGCGCTCAGACTCCTCCTCGATGCGCGCTGAAACGCCGACGCCGTGGCCTTTGGGCATGTACACGAGATATCGAGAAGGCAGGGTGATGTAAGTGGTGAGCCGGGCACCCTTGGTCCCCAATGGATCCTTGACCACCTGCACCAGAATTTCATTGCCTTCGGCGAGCAATGAACGAATGTTCTCGGTGTGCGGCGGCTCGATACCGGTGTCTGCGTGGCGCGGATCGAATATGTCCGAGGCGTGCAGGAACGCGGTACGCTCCATCCCGATATCGATGAACGCCGCCTGCATGCCCGGCAGGACCCGCGATACGCGGCCTTTGTAGATATTGCTGATCAAGCCGCGGCGGCTGCTGCGCTCCAGGAACACTTCCTGCAGCACGCCGTTTTCGACGACCGCTGCGCGCGCTTCGTGAGTGCTCGCATTGATCATTATTTCAGTGCTCATGGCTTGGGTGCGCGTCCGCGCGGGCAGCGGCTGAGCGAAGCAATTCTGCGGTTTCGAACAACGGCAATCCCATTACTCCGGAGTAGCTGCCGCAGAGGTCGCTGACGAAAATGGCTGCGCGGCCCTGAATCGCGTAGCCACCCGCTTTGTCGCGCGGCTCCCCAGTATCCCAGTATGCGCCAGCCTCGGCGGCATCTATCGGCCGAAAAGTGACCACGCTGCGACTGACCATGACGTTCAGGGAGGCGCCGACGCGCACCGCAACCGCGGTGAACACCTCATGGCTGCGGCCGGATAACCTTTGCAGCATATAGAGCGCATCATCCCTGTCCTTGGGCTTGCCCAGGATGCTGCCGCCGAGAACCACCGCGGTATCCGCAGCCAGCACGGGAGCGTCGGCAGCGTCGCGGCTGCATTGCCATCCCGCATTGGCCTTCGCCGCGGCGACACGGGAAACGTAGGCTGCAGGCGCCTCGTGCTCGAGCACCGTCTCATCCACGGCGGCGTCGATGACGCGGAATGCAACGCCGATTTGCTGCAGCAATTCGCGCCGCCGTGGCGATCCTGAGGCGAGGTAGACGAACTCTGGAAACATGATTTTCAGGATTCCGAAGGGCTCAAGCGCGGTGATAGGGGTGGCCGGCGAGCAGACTCATGGCGCGGTAAATCTGCTCCGCAACCACCACCCTGGCCAGCGCATGCGGCAGCGTCAACGGCGACAGCGACCAGCTTTGATCGGCCCGCTCAAGGCACGGCGCCGCCAATCCGTCGGGGCCGCCGATCAGCAACGTGAGCGGTCGCGCATCCCGCAAGCGCTCCGCAAGCCAGACGCTCAGCTGCTCAGTGCTCATCGATTTACCCGCCACCTCGAGCGCCACGACATAATCACCCGCGCCGATGGCGGCGAGCATGTTCGCCCCTTCGCGCTGCACCGCCCGCTCCGGACCCTCGCCGGCGCGGCGCGTGGCCACCGAAATCTCGTGAAGTTCCAATACCAAAGGTGTGCGCAAGCGCCTCTGATATTCCTCGAAGCCACTATTGACCCAATCGGGCAGGCGGGTACCGGCGGCGATCAACCGGCATTTCATGCGGCGCTTACGCTCGCGCGGCGGCGGCGCGCCTAGGTGTGCCGGTGTCCCATAATTTCTCGAGCCCATAGAACTCGCGGACGCGCGGCAACATGACGTGCACGATCACCTCGCTCAAATCGATGAGTACCCAATCGCCATCCTGCTGCCCCTCCACGCCGAGCGGCCGAAATCCCGCCTCTTTGACCTTTTCAACCACGCGCTGCGCAACCGAGCGTACGTGCCGATCGGAGGTTCCGCTGGCGATAACCATGAAATCCGCGATGTCCGTGAGGCCGCGGACATCCAGAAGTTTTACTTGCAGCGCCTTCATGTCGGCCAGGGCGTCGGTGATCACGGTCTTGAGGGATGGGGCCAACTTGCGCTTGCGGGCGGCCTTGGGTGTCGCCGCCGTTTTGGCGGCTGATGTCTTGCGGTTCGAGATCTTTCGTATTACTGGCACTAAGTGGTCCGGTGTTTGGAATAACAATGGGTGTCGAGGATCAGTTTACGCACTGAATCCGGCATGAGGAAGCGCGGATCGCGACCCATGCCGATCAACTGCCTGACTTCGGTGGAAGAAATCTCCAGTTGGGTCACGGCGTGGATATAAATGCAGCCCGCGCGCTGTTCATGCAGATCGCCGATGCGCCCCGTGCCCCGATCCACCAGAAGCTCGCCAAGCGGGCCCATGCCCGGCGCGCGCCAGCCCGGCCGATGCGCCACCACCAGATGCGCCAGCTGCAGCAGGTCCTGCCATTGATGCCACTTCGGCAGGCCTAAAAACGCGTCCATGCCGACGATCAGGCAGAGGCTGCGATCGGGATACTCGTGGCGCAATTCCGCCAGCGTTTCCACCGAGTAGGAGGGACCTTCCTTGCGCACCTCACGATCGTCGACCACGAAACCCGGCTGCCCCGCGCAGGCCAGCTGCACCATTTGCAGCCGCAGCTGCGCATCGGCGAACGGCTGGTCGCGATGCGGAGGATTGCCGGCGGGCAGAAAACGGATCTCCTTCAGGCGCAGCGCCTGCTGCAACTCGAACGCGGTGCGCAGGTGCGCGTAGTGAATCGGATCGAAAGTGCCGCCAAAAATGCCCATTGGGTTCATCGGCGTACCCTGCCTGAATCCGAGGTGGCTTGCAAAGCACCTGCCAGCGCGCCGGTTAAGCCGGTGATGGCGTCCCACGCATCGCCCGGCGCTATTCCCTTGATGACCCGGTCCGCCAAACCTGCTTGCAACAGCAGGTTCGACAGCGGCAACTTTTGCAGCCTCGACAGCGCGCGCGGCGACGGCGTGGCCGCGAGATTCCAGCCGCTGCCCCGATTGGAGGAGTGCAGCCGGCCGCGCTCGAAAGCCTGCCACAGCCCGCGCACTTCCCGCAGCAGCGCCCACAGTATCAGTGTGGGTTCCACGCCCTCGCTCTTGAGGCCGAGCAACACATGAAAGGCGCGCGCGGCATCGCCTGCGGCGGCGGCCTGCGCGAGCTGGAACACATCGTAGCGCGCGCTATCGCCGACCGAACGCAGTACCAAATCGGCGCCGATCGTCCCGCCATCGGCCAGCAGGCTCAGTTTCTCCAGCTCCTGCTTGGCGGCCAGAAGATTCCCCTCGACGCGATCGGCAATCAGTTGCGCGGCCTCGGCGTCCAAATCCACGCGCAGGATTTTCGCCCGGGCGGCGAGCCATGCCGGCAGCGCCGCGGTAGCCACGGGCCAAATCGGCACCCACACCCCCTGTTTTTCGGCTGCGCGCACCCAGGGTGCCTCGGCGCCCTTCTTATCCAACTTGCCGGTGACCACCAGGCAGATCACATCCGGCGGCGGGTCGGATAGGAGTTCGGTCAACTGCGCCGCGCCCTTGTCGGGTTTGCCGCTCGGCATGCGCAATTCAAACAGACGCCGCTCCGCGAACAGCGACAGCGAGCGGCTGGTGTGGTGCAGCTCATCCCAACTGAAACTGCGGTCGATGAAAAACACACGCCGATCCGCGTATCCAGCTGCGCGCGCCGCGGCGCGAATCGCATCCGCGGCTTCGCCGACCAACAACGGTTCGTCACCCGACACGAGGTAGCTGGCCGCCAAGCCGCGCGCCAGCGCGGCCGGCAATTGTTCGGCGCTCAGGCGCAATCAAAGACCCGCGAGCGCGGCCAGGTACTCGCGCTGCAAGCGGGAAACCAGCGCCTCCACGGTCTCGATCCCATGAATGCCGCTGACGCTTTGGCCGGCGCTCCAGATGTCGCGCCATGCTTTTGCCGCCGTGTTGCCGCCGGTGCCGAAATTCATTTTGGTTTTGTCAGCTTCGGGAAGCTGGTCGGGATCGAGGCCCGCGCGCGCAATGCTGCCGCGTAGATAGTTGCCGTTGACGCCGCTGAACAACGATGTATAGACGATGTCCTCGGCGGCGCTGTCGATCAGCATTTGCTTGTACTCGGCGGAAGCATTGCCCTCCTCCGTGGCAATGAAGCGCGTACCCATGTAGGCAAGATCCGCACCCAGGGCGCGCGCGGCCAACACATCCGCGCCGCTGCTCATGGCGCCCGACAGAATGATGGTGCCGGCATATACCTCGCGAATCTGTTTCACCAAGGCAAATGGACTCAACAAGCCGGCGTGGCCGCCAGCGCCAGCGCACACCGCGATGATGCCGTCGACATCTTGCGCCGCCGCCTTCTCGGCATGGCGCAAATTGATGACATCGTGGAACACCACGCCGCCGTAGCCATGCACGGCGGCAACCACTTCCGCCGGCGGCCGCAAACTGGTGATGATGATGGGGACTTTGTGTTTGACGCACAGCGCGACATCCTCCTCCAGACGATTGTTGCTGCTGTGCACGATTTGATTGACCGCATACGGCGCCACCTTCACCTGCGGATTCGCGCGCTGATATGCGGCAAGATCCTCGCTGATCTCGGCCAGCCAATCGTTCAGCTGCGAGACCGGCCGCGCATTCAGCGCTGGAAACGCGCCGACGATGCCTGCCTTGCATTGCGCCAGCACCAGGCGCGGGGTCGACACGATGAATTGCGGCGCGCCGATGACGGGTAATCGCAGGCGATCGCGCAAAATTTCAGGGATGGGCATCTAATAGGACCCGGTGGCTTAAGGTTCAAGGAAAGCTCTGGCATTATGGCGGTCGCAATGCAATTTGACACCCTCATATTCGAGACTCGTGAAGGTATCGCCTACGTCACGCTCAATCGGCCGGACCGATTGAATGCGCTGAGCGATCCGCTGGTAGTGGATCTGCGCCGCGCCGCCGCCGTCATCGATTCCAATGCGGATATCCGCGCGGTATTGCTCACCGGCGCCGGCCGCGCATTTTGCGCCGGCGCGGATCTCACCGGCGACAATACAGCGGCCGGTCCGTCGCAGCCTTTCGCCGGCAGCACCGGTGAACGTATTCGCGCCTCCATGCAGAGGCACTTCAATCCGATGGTCAACGCCTGGTATCAATTGCGCGTGCCGGTGGTGGTCGCCGTCAATGGCGTCGCGGCGGGCGCCGGCGTGAGTCTCGCGCTCCAGGGCGACATCGTGTTGGCGGCAAAGTCCGCCACATTCATCGAGCTGTTCGCGCCAAAACTCGGCCTCATCCCGGATCTCGGCAGCACCTTCTTTCTGCCGCGATTGGTCGGCACGGCGCGCGCGAAGGGGCTGACACTGCTCGGCGACAAATTGACGGCGGCGGATGCCGCCGACTGGGGTCTCATCTGGGCCTGCGTCGATGACGCCGTGCTCCTCGAACGCGCGCAGTCCATAGCGCAGCGCCTTGCGGCCGGCCCCACGCAAGCCTATCAACGCATCAAAACCATATTCAACATCCAGCCGCCTGCGACGCTCGCGGAACAGTTGGCGCTCGAGGCAGAACACCAGGCTGCCCTCGGCGATACCAAGGATTTTGCAGAAGGCGTAACGGCGTTTCGCGACAAGCGGGCGCCGAGGTTCAGCGGCGCGTAATATTCGCGACCGGCACCTTGACTTCGGCGGCAGCGGAATGCGGCGCGGCAGCTGACTCGGTACCGCAATTGTCGCAGCCCCCGCACGCGCCTTGCGGCTTTACGATCGCTGCGGCCGCCAGCTGCCGCGCGACTCGACCGAGCCTGAAGTATGCAGGCGCTCGCTCTGCTATGCGGCTCGTAGCCGCCAGCAACCGAACCCGCAATGTTCTAGGACCCAGCGATGAGACGGCGTAGCCAACACTCGCCAGCAGCGCGAGAGCGACCAGAGAACCATCGAGAAGCGTGTTCATGTATCCCCTCAGCTGGTCAACGCCATCGCGATGCGATACGTCAGCCACGACCCTAGGTAGGCCATCGCAAATAAATAGGCTGCCATGATGATCGGGTAGCGCCAGGAATTGGTCTCGCGCTTGACCGTCGCCAGCGTCGACAGGCATTGCGGCGCGAATACGTACCACGCCAGCAGCGACAGGGCGGTCGGCAGACTCCAGGACTGCGTGATCAGCGGCGTGAGTGCGCTGCTCATGTTATCGGCGGTCGCGGACAGCGCGTAAACCGTGCCCAACGCGCCAACGGCAACTTCGCGCGCCGCAAGTCCCGGCACCAATGCGATGGATATTTGCCAATTGAATCCGATGGGCTTGAACAGCACGGCGAGCCACGCGCCCAGGTGTCCGGCGATACTGTACTGAATGGCCGGTCCGGTAGCGCCCGGTGGGGGCGCGGGAAATGAACTCAATGCCCACAGAATAACCATCAGCGACAGAATGATCGTGCCGACGCGGGTCAGGAATATTTCAACGCGCTGCCACAAGCCTATCGCTAAATTGCGCAGGTTCGGCCAGTGATAAGCCGGCAGCTCGAGCATCAGGGCCTGAAAATGCGTGCTCCTGCCGCTGCGCTTCAGCACGAACGCCACCGCCATGGCGCTGACCACGCCGGCCACATACAGCGCGAATAACACCACGCCCTGCAACTCCAGACCGCCCCAAATCCGTTGCTGCGGAATGAAGGCGCCGATGATCAACGCATACACCGGCAGTCGCGCCGAACAGGTCATCAACGGCGCGATCATGATGGTCGCCAATCGATCGCGCGGATTCTGAATGGTGCGCGTTGCCATGATCCCCGGAATGGCGCAGGCGAAGCTCGACAGCAGTGGAATGAAGGCGCGGCCCGACAAACCCACACTGCCCATCACGCGGTCGAGCAAAAATGCGGCGCGCGGCAGGTATCCGGAGTCCTCGAGAATCAAAATGAAGAAAAATAAAATGATGATTTGCGGTAGAAACACCAGAACGCTGCCCGCACCGGCCAATATGCCGTTGATCAACAAATCCTTGAGCAGGCTTGCGGGCAGCGCCGCGCCCAGCCATGCGCCGAGGTTGGCTACGCCGGCTTTGATCGCGTCCATCGGCAACTGTGCCCAGGCGAACACCGCTTGAAACACCAGGAACAGAATCACCGCAAGAATTACCGGCCCCAGCAGCGGGTGCAACACCACGGCATCGACCCGATCGCTCAAGGTCACGCCTTCGAGGCGATCTCCGCCCGCCAGCCCCAGAATCCTGCGCACCTCCGCCTGATCATGTTCGATATCCAAAGCGCGGAGTGGCAGCCAGGCTGCGGCATTTTTTCCACGCGTCGGACTGACAGTGGAGTTCAGGATCTTGAGCAACGATTGCACGCCGTTAGACTTGACGCCCACGGTTTCAACCACCGGCACACCCAATTCCTGGGCTAGGCGATTGGCATCGATCAAGATGCCCTTACGGCGCGCGATGTCGCTCATGTTGAGCGCCACCACCATGGGCAACCCCAAGCGTTTCAGGCTCAACACCAATCGTAGGTTCTGGCGCAGATTGGTCGCGTCGGTCACGCACACGACGAAATCCGGTTGACTCTCGCCCGCCCACCTGCCCAACAGCACGTCGGCGGTGACCTGCTCGTCCGGAGTCAGGGGGTCGAGACTGTACGCGCCGGGTAGATCCAGAATGCGAATGCGCATCCCAGAAGGGGTGAGGAGCGATCCCTCTTTGCGTTCGACGGTCACACCGGCGTAGTTGGCAACCTTCTGGCGGCTGCCGGTGAGCATGTTGAAAAGGGCTGTTTTGCCGCAGTTGGGATTTCCAACCAAGGCAATCAGCGGAATCGGAGCGCTGGGCGCGGCATCCATGGAAGTTATGGGAGCTGCGGCTGCTCCGGACAAACGCGGATACAGGCAGCCTCAAAAAGGCGCAACGCGAAGGTGGCCGTGCCGACGCGCACGGCGATCGGCGCACGCGATAACAGGCCCCGAGCGACTATGCGCACGGCCTCGCCGGGCAAAAAGCCCAGCTCCGCCAGGCGCCGCCCCAGTTCGGCAGGTGCCCGGGAATCAACCGCCGAGACGGACACGACCCGCGCCGAGGCCCCGGGCGCAAGGTCCGCAAGAGGGATATCGGAAGCTGGGTTCACCATGAACGCGATTCTACATGAGAATCGTTCCCATTACTATTACCGGGTCACAAAAGAGGGATCCTAAGGCGAGGGCCTGATAATCTTGATACCCCAGGGAAAAACCGGAGGCGTATGAAATGCCTACGCTTTTTGAGAAAATAATCGCCGGCGAGCTGCCCGCGACGGTGCTCTACCGCGACCCGCGAGTGATCGCCTTTTTGGACATCCGCCCGGCTGCCCCGGTGCATATACTGATCGTGCCGAACAAGCCGATTCCAACCGCGAATGATATTGCCGACGAGGACGAATCGCTGATTGGCCACATGTTCATCGTCGCGCGCGATCTTGCGCGCCAGCAAGGTATAGCCGAAAGCGGCTATCGCTTGATCATCAATTGCAACGCGCATGGCGGCCAGGAGGTGTATCACTTGCACGTGCATCTTCTTGGCGGGCGGCCCCTCGGGCCCATGGTGGCGCGAGTCTGACGCGAGATAAAGGGGACAATAAATGAAGAAGAAAAAGACCGCGCAGGTCAAATCAAGAACCGCGCCGCGGCACCGACCCACGAAACCCGTGGGTTACGCCGCAAAATCCGCCACACGCACGGTCAAGGCGCGCGAGATGGTGCGCACCGCGGCGCGCAGCGCGCCGCGCCGTGAACTGTATCCCACGATCGAGCCTTACCGGCACGGCCATCTGCGCGTCTCCGATGTCCACGAAATTTATTACGAGGAAAGCGGCAACCCCGCCGGCAAACCCGCGGTTTTCCTGCACGGCGGGCCGGGCGCCGGTTCCGACAAGCGCGCGCGGCAATTCTTTGATCCGCGGCATTACCGCATCGTGGTGTTCGATCAGCGCGGCTGCGGGCGCAGCCGGCCGAGTGCAAGCCTGGTGGAGAATACGACCTGGCACCTGGTCGCAGACATCGAGCGCTTGCGCAAACACCTGGGCATCGAGCGCTGGCTGGTATTCGGCGGATCGTGGGGCAGCACGCTGGCCTTGGCGTATGCCGAGGCGAATCCCGATCGAGTCAGTGAAATTGTGCTGCGTGGGATATTCCTGCTGCGCTACGCCGAAATACGCTGGTTTTATCAGCATGGCGCGTCGGAAATATTTCCGGATTCCTGGGAAGCCTATCGCGACGCAATTCCGCCCGACGAGCGCGATGACTTTTTGAGCGCTTACTACAAGCGCCTCACCGGCTCGGATCAGCGCGCCGCGCTGGCAGCGGCGCGAGCATGGTCGATGTGGGAGGCCTCAACCAGTTTCTTGCTCAGCAATGTCGAAAACATCAGGAAATGGGGCGAAGATCAGTTCGCGTTGGCGGTGGCGCGCATCGAATGCCATTACTTCGTGAATCGCGGCTTCTTGCGCAGCGAGAGCCAGTTGATCGACGATGTGCCGCGCATTCGGCATATTCCAACGACCATCGTGCAAGGCCGCTACGATATCGTGTGCCCCGCAACCAGCGCCTGGGATTTGCACCGCGCCTGGTCCGAAGCGGATCTGCGCATCGTAGCCGACGCCGGACATTCGGCATTCGAGCCCGGCAATACTCACGAGCTCGTGCTTGCGACCGATCGGTACCGAAGCCGTTAGGCTGCGCGAGATCCTGGCGCGATTTGCCGTTGCGGCCGCGCTGCTGGCATGCATACAGGTTTTACCGCTCGCCACTCTGCTCGACGGCGGCAAGGTGTTTGTGCCAGAGTTCGGTACGGCGGATGAAAACGGCAACTGGATCATCGAGGGTCACGGCGTGGATCCCGACATCGTGGTTGAACAAAATCCGCTGGCGGTTTTGCAAGGCAGTGATCCTCAACTGGAGCGCGGAGTACAGGAATTGATGAAACTTCTGTCGGCGACGCCCGGCGGCCTGCCGCGGCGGCCGGCCGCGCCCGTCAAATCCGAGGCACCCTGAGGCGTGTCGGAACTCGCCCACATAGGACTGGCGCGCGCCGCCGACGCGCGCGAAATTGCCGAGATGTCGCGGGATCTCATCGAACAAGGTCTGACCTGGTCGTGGACACCGGCGCGGGTGCAGCATTTCATTTCCGGAGCCGAATCCTCGGTCGTGGTGGCGCGGCGCGAACAGCGTATTGCGGCGTTTGCGATCATGCATTTCGGCGACGATGTGGCGCACCTGAATCTGCTCGCCGTGGCGCCGGAGCACCGCCGCCAGGGGCTGGGGATGCGCCTGATGCAGTGGCTGACCACGACCGCCATCGAAGCCGGCGTGTTTCGCGTCAATCTTGAACTGCGCACCCACAATGAGGCGGCGCGAATTTTCTACGAAAGATTGGGCTTCGCGCAGCTGGGAATCATTCAGGGCTACTATCAGGGCCGCGAAGCGGCGCTGCGCATGTCGCGGCGCCTGGCGAAGAACTGAGCTTTAGCTCAAAGCTATAGCGTCCCGAACCGGCCGCGTGCCGCGGCGCTGGCTACGCGTTGCGGGTCCGTTGTCCGGGTTGCAGCCTTGGCCTCGCCCAAGGGGAATACCACCGTTACACGGCAGCCCCGGCCCGGGCCGGTATCAACGGTCATCTCACCGGCGGCTTCGCGCACCCGATCTGCGACGCTCCACAGGCCAAAGCCGTGCGCGCGCGGTTCAAAAAGACTGAGCTGCCACTCGAAGCCGACTCCCCGATCTTCCACCACCACGCGCAATTCCTTGGGTGTGTGCGTCACCGTGACCTTCGCCGCTTTCACGCCGGAGTGCTTCACGACATTACGCAGCAGTTCTCTGATGACCTTGAACACCATAACCCGAAGATCGAGATCGATCGCCGCATCATCCGCCGGGTTGGACAATTCGACCTGAAAATTGTCCTTGCTGCGCATGTAGACGATGAGCCACTTGAGTGCCGGCTCCAATCCAAGTTCGTACAGTCCGGGGGGACTCAAGTCGGCGATCACCCGCTGCGCGATCGACTGCACCTCGCGCACGGTATGCGTGGCCTCGCCCAGCAGCAGCCGCATCTCGGGCGTCGCGCGCCCGGCCACCGCATCGAGCGTCATCGCCAGTCCCACCAACTGCTGGCCAATGCCATCGTGCAGGTCGACGGCCGTCGCGCGTCGCGCGCGCTCTTCCGCGCCGACCAGCTCGCGCGCGTATTGCCGCAATCGATCCTGCTGCTGGCGCAGACGGTCGCTGAGTTCAACGAGTTCGGTGACGTCTCTTGCCACGCCCCAAACACGCACCAGCTTGCCTGCCTCGATGACGCCGCGGAATCCCGTGATGTAGGTGATCTGACGGGAACCGGAGGAGACGCTGAATTGCAGGCCGTCCATCGAGTAGCCGCGGCGCGACGCAGCTTCCAGATGTTCGATGAAAGGCGCCGACCACGGCACGTCGGCGCGCCACAGGCGCGCATCTCCTTCGGGCAGGCCGAGCTGTCGATTCAACCGCAGATAGCTCAGGTTGCTTTCCGCGACGTGCGCGTGCGCTTGCAGCCAGGCAATTTGATCTGCTATGGCCAAGCCAGGATCCATCGGCACGTCCAGTTCGACGCGCCACACGGCCTCGGAACTCTGTTCGATGAAACTGCGATAGCGCTCTTCACTGGTGCGCAGCTGCGAGAACGCGTTGCGCATCTCGAGCAGCACGACGGTCAGCATGAAATTGATCACGACGATGGCCGAGATGTTCAGCTGCGCCGCGCCGACACGCACAAACGCGCTCGGGTCGCCGGCGAAGGGCCCGAGGTTGCGGCTGGCATAGTAGGAAGCCAATAACGCCACCGCGGCGGCGAGCAATGCCGACCAACGCGGCGGAAACCGAAACGCGGCAACGACGATCAGCGCCAGTATCGAGAAAGGCATGTCGAGGATCGAGGTGATGCGGCTGGGCGGCGCTGAAAACACCCAGATCGTCATGGCGAGCAATGCGCCGCCAATCAACATGATCTCCACCGCCGGCGCCGGCGGCGCCGAAAATTCGCGCGCACGCAACCGAATGATCCAGCCCATCAAAACCGGCGCAATGCACAGCGACCCCAGCCAATTCCCCGCCCACCACAGCTGCCATTCACGCAGATAGTGGGCGCCGCCGAGCGTGTGGGTCGCAGCAAAGGCGCCCACGACCGCGCTCGCCGCGGCGCCGATCGCCACCGCGGCGATGAAGCGCAGCACATTTTTGATCCCGGGTATTTGCGGGTCGACCATGATTCGCGACGCGATCGACGCGCTAACAATGCCGTCGAGCGAGTTGGCCAGTGCATACGGCGCGTATTCGAGAATCGTGAAATGATCGGAATGGAACGCGCTGACCAAGAGCTCCACGGCCACCTGCACCGCCACAACCGAGATCCAGAACCGGTGCGGCGTCATCAGCAGCGCCATGAACAGCAGGCCCGCGGCGGGCCATATGATGGTCAGATTCTCGGTGTTTTCGCGCAGGCTCAAGCCTGCCAGCACCGCCAGCAGATAGACCGAGGCAAATGCCAAGAACAGCACGAGCCGCTGCACAAGTCCCAGGCCCATTATGTACTGTCGAACATTGGGCCCGCGCTGATCATCGGGTGCGGCCGCCGTCATAGCCTGTGAGACCTCCCTGCTCGCGGATGATTGTGCGCCTGTTTCGCGCCGTTGCCTACGCTACCTAAGGCGGTCTATGGACGGCGTAAAATGTGCGGACCCACCGCGCCGACGTTAGCTGTTCCGGTCAGCGCCAATGTCACGCGCAGTTCATTGCGCATGATCTCGATCGCCTTGCGCACGCCCGCCTCCCCCGCGGCCGCGAGCGCAAACAGAAACGACTTGCCGATCAGCGCGCCGCGCGCGCCAAGCGCCAGCGCCTTGGCAATGTCTTGTCCTGACCGGATGCCGCCGTCGAACAGCACCTCGCAGCGGCCGCCGACTGCATCGACAATCTCCTGCAGGACCGAGATTGTCGAGGGCGCGCCGTCCAACTGGCGGCCGCCGTGATTGGAAACGACAATTGCGTCCGCGCCCGCCGCCAATCCCAAGCGGGCATCCTCGGCATCGAGCACGCCTTTGAGGATCAGTTTTCCCGGCCAGCGGCTGCGCACCCACTCGACATCGCGCCAGTTGGCCGATGCATCGAACTGCGTGTTGGTCCATTCGGCCAGCGTGCGTATGCCGCTGCTGCCGCCGATGCGCCCGACCAGATTGCCGAAGGTGCGCCGCTTGCCGAACAGCACCCGCCAGGCCCAGGCGGGTCGCGACGCCACATCGACGGCATTCCGCAGCGTCAGCCGCGGCGGTATGGTAAGTCCGTTGCGCGGATCGCGGCGCCGCTCGCCGATCACCTGCAGGTCAAGCGTCAGCATCAGCGCCGAACACTGCGCAGCGGCCGCCCGATCGATCAGTTCCTGATTGAAGCCGCGGTCCTTCATGAGGTACTGCTGGAACCAGAACGGCTGCTGGGTCGCCGCTCTGACGTCCTCGATCGAGCAAATTGACATAGTGCTGAGACAAAATGGAATACCGCATGCGGCCGCGGCTCTCGCGCCGAGAATTTCTCCGTCGGCGTGGAACAAGCCCGCAAGTCCCGTCGGCGCTATCCCTAGGGGCATGGACGCCGCGCTACCCACAAAACTCGTGGCCAGAGAAATGTTCGACACGTCGACCATGACCCTCTGCCGAAAGCTCAAGGCATCGAGATCTGCGCTGTTGCGGCGCAGGGTCCGTTCCTCATAGGCTCCGCCGTCGGCATAATCGAATATGGCGCGTGGAATGCGGCGTTTCGCGAGCTCGCGTAGATCTTCGACGCTCAGGATCATGAGGATGCCAACCGCGGCCTGTGAAGCTCACACGATACTATATCGGCAGCCAAATGCCGGATCCGCTAAGGTTCAATGTTCGCCAGGCTTTCGATTCCGTTCTGGAGACTTAAAATTGCCATCCACTCAAGCATTCGACAGCATTGATTTGCCGCGCGCCGGCGGCTTACCTTGCGCGGTTGCGTTCGCGCTGGCGATCGCTGCGGCACTTACCTTGAGTTCGCCGGCATCTGCCGCGCCCAATGGCGCGGGGAACGTCGATGCCGCTCGCCTTGCGGCCGCGGACTCGGAGCCGCAGAACTGGTTTACCGGCGGCCGCGACAAGGACGGCAGCTACTATTCTCCGTTGGCGAAGATCGACGCCAACAATGTCGGCCAGTTGGGTTTCGCCTGGAGCTACGATTTGGGCGACCCGATGCGCGGCCAGGAAGCCACGCCAATGGTAATCGACGGAGTCATGTACACCTCGGGGACCTGGGGCTATGTGTACGCGGTCGATGCCGCAAGCGGCAAGGAGATCTGGCGCTACGACCCCAAGGCCGATTATTTCATGGGCAGAAACCCCTGTTGCGACCTGGTCAACCGCGGCGTTGCGGTCTGGAAAGGCAGGGTTTATGTGGCCTCCGTCGATGGCAGGCTGCATGCGCTGGATGCTGCGACCGGCAGGAAGCTCTGGGAAGCCGACACCATCATCGATCGCAAGCTGCCCTATTCGAGCACCGGCGCTCCGCAGATCGCGGGCAGCGTCGTGGTCATCGGCAACAGCGGCGCCGACATGGGGCATGGCGCCGTGCGCGGCTACGTGTCGGCCTACGACTTGGAAACCGGCGCGCTCAAATGGCGCTTCTTCACCGTTCCGCCCGCGGTCGGGCAACCCTATGAAAATCCGGAATTGGCCGCGGCCGACAAGACCTGGGATCCGCACCGCAAACCGGAGTTCAAGGGCGGCGCGACGGCATGGGATGGCTTCGCCTACGATGCGAAGTTGAACCTGGTGTACTTCGGCACGGCCAATGCGGCTCCCTATGATCTTCGCCAGCTGGGCCGGCGAAAAACTCGACAGCCTGTATGCCACGTGCATCATCGCGCTCGATGCCGCCACGCGGTCGCATGGCCTGGTACTACCAAGAAACGCCGCACGACAGCTGGGACTACGACGCGGTCCAGAAGTTGATGCTGGCCGACATCGTGATCGACGGCGCGCCGCGCCCGGTCATCATGCAAGCGTCGAAGAACGCCTTCTTCTACGTGCTGGACCGCAAGATCCGGAAAGCTGCTGTCGGCGCAAGAACTTTGCCTATCTTAACTGGGCGACCCATGTCGACATGAAGACCGGCCGGCCGGTGGTCACCCCCGCCGCCGATTGGTACGACATCGGCGAAGACTATTTATCCCTCCTGGTTCGGCGCGCATACCTGGAACCCCATGTCCTACAGCGCGCAGACCCACCTGGTCTACATTCCGGTCATCGATGTGCCGACCATCTGGGTCGACCTGCTGCACAACGGCAGCAAAGTGAAATACATCGAGGGTTTCTTCACGGTCCAGGGCATCATTCCCGACGAGACCTATGATGCGAACGATGCGCGGCGGCTGTTCGGCCCGGTGCCAGACTGAAGCAGCAATCAAGGCCATGCGTCATGTCAAACCGGTGCGCGAACTGATTCGCGCCTGGGATCCGGTCGCCGGGAAAGCGGTATGGGAGCACGAAACCTCTTCGGGAATTCGCGGCTACGACGGCGGCGTGATGTCGACCGGCGGGAACCTGGTGTTTCAAGGCCGCGGCAGCGGCGAATTGTGGGTTTATGCCGCCGATACCGGCAAGGTACTGAAGGTCATCAAGACCGGCAGCCACATCATGGCGGCGCCGATGACATACGCGATCAACGGCGAGCAGTATGTCGCGGTACAGGTGGGCTATGGCGGCAGCCGCGATCACCGTGGGACCGATCCCACCGAGCAGCGCCGCCCGCAAATACCAGAATACCAACCGCATCATTGCCTTCAAATTGGGCGGCGGCGCGGTGCCGACGCCGCCGCGACGCGAGGAACCGCCGCTGCTCGCGCCCCCGAAGCAGACCGCGACGCAAGCACAGATCGATGCCGGAGAAATCAAGTTCATCGAGCAATGCATGCGCTGTCACCAGCTGGGTCCGAGCAGCACGCCCGGACCTGCGCAGACTCAACGATGGTCTGCATGTCGCATTCAAGGACATCGTCATGAAGGGATTGCTGGCGCCGGCGGGCATGGAACGCTTCAATGATTTGCTGAGCGATGAGGAAGCCGATGACGTCCATGCGTACCTGATCGAGCAGAGTTGGATTGCATACAAGGAGCAGCAGGGCGCGGCCGCGCCCAAATAAAGTGATCCGCTCAGCGACACCCGCTGATGTCACCGGCATTGCCTCGCTGGTTGAGCGCTATTGGGAATGCGAACGCATCGCCGGCTACCAGCGGCCGCGCATTGAAGTGCTGCTTAAGCAGCTGCTGTCGGCTCCCGACCGCGGCGCGATCTGGGTGGCGGATGGCGACGCCGGGCCGTGCGGCTATCTGCTGGCGGTTTTCATGTTCAGCCTGGAGCACGGTGGACTGATGGCGGAGATCGACGAGATATTCGTGCTGCCGCAAATGCGGTCGTCGGGGATAGGCGCGCTGCTGCTGGCGGCCGCGGAGCGTGATATGGGGGCGCGCGGATTGCGCCGCTTGCAGCTGCAGCTGGGAGTCGAAAACCACCGCGGCCGCGCATTTTATTTCAAGCGTGGCTTCCTGGCCCGCGCCGGCTACGAACTGCTCGATAAGTCTTTGTAGAATACCGATGGTTGATTAACACGCGATGTGGGAGACCTGATGATGCTTCAGCCTGGACTGATGATGGATCGGCCATTGCTGATCTCCGCGATCATCGAGCATGCCGAAGCGCAGCACGGTGCGACCGAGATCGTATCGCGCGACACACACGGTGGCGTGTTTCGCTATAGCTTTGCCGCATGCGCCGTGCGGGCCCGGAGGCTCGCCAACGCGCTCGCCGGCCTGGGATTGGCGGAAGGTTGCGCAGTGGGCACCCTCGCTTGGAACAATCATCGCCACGTCGAGATCTACTACGCCGTGTCGGGCAGCGGCATGATCATTCATACCTGCAATCCGCGCCTGCACCCGGATCAGCTGGTCTACATCGTCAATCACGCCGAAGACCGCGTGCTGTTTTTCGATGCAACGTTTGCCGCGCTGGTCGCCGGTCTGGCCGAGCGCTGCCCGCACATCGGCGCGTGGATCTGCATGAGCGATGCAACAACACCTGCCTGCCCTTGAAGGGATCACCAACGTTTATTGTTACGAGGACTTGATCGCGTCTCAGAATTCGGAGTACACATGGCCGCAGTTCGATGAACGCGCAGCCGCCGCCCTCTGCTACACCTCCGGCACCACCGGGAATCCCAAGGGCGCGCTGTATTCGCATCGATCGATCGTGCTGAACTCCATGACAATTTGCATGCCCGGGGTACTGGGCCTTTCTCCCCGTGACGCGGTGCTGCCGGTGGTACCCATGTTCCACATCAATGGCTGGTGCATACCCTACGGCAGCTTGCTCGCCGGAGCCAAGCTGGTGCTGCCCGGACCGCGCTTGGACGGCGCTGGCCTGTACGAGCTGATGGAGTCCGAGCAGGTAACCGTAAGCGCGGGCGTGCCCACGGTTTGGCTGCAGCTGCTGCAATACGCCGAGCAGCACCAGCTGCTTTTTTCAAGCCTGAAACGCGTGATATCCGGCGGCTCGGCGGTGCCGGGCACGCTGATTGCGAAATTTGACGAGCGCTTCGGCATTGAATTGAGGCAGGGTTGGGGAATGACCGAAACGGTCGCCGCAACGACCATGGGCTGCTTGAACGCTGAACAGCTGCAATGGCCAGCCGCAGAGCGGCACGCGGCGGTCGCCAATGGCGGCAAATCGCTGTTCGGCATCGAAATCAAGGTCGTGAATGCAGACGGCGAAACTTTGCCGCGCGATGGGAAATCGCAGGGCGAACTGATGGTGCGCGGGCAGTGGATCGTCAGCGGCTATTACAAAAGCGCCGTCTCGCCGCTGCTGCACGGATGGTTTCCAACCGGCGATATCGCAACGATCGATTCGCAGGGCCTGATGCAGATTCGCGACCGCGTCAAGGATCTGATCAAGACCGGCGGCGAATGGATCAGTTCGATCGACCTGGAAAACACCGCCATCGCGCACCCGGCGGTGGCGGCGGCGGCCGTCATCGGCGTGAAGCATCCGAAATGGCAGGAGCGGCCCCTGCTGTTCGTGGTGCGCAGGCCGGGTCATGATCTTGATGCCGGAGAAATCCTCGCATTTCTCGCCGCACGCCTGGCGCGCTGGTGGGTGCCCGAGGAGGTGATATTCCTGGAGTCGCTGCCGTTGGGCGGCACCGGTAAAGTGCAGAAGGCGGCCCTGAGAGAGAAGTACGGTAATATCTTCGACTAAGCTCAAGCGGGTTCATAATGAAAATCCATTATTTTGCCAGCGTCGTGTTGTGCTTGCTGTTGTTGCCCGCAACGCAGGTGCGCGCCGCGGATGAGCCGCCGGCCAAAACCGTGACTGAGGCCGTCAAGCATGATGCCAAGGTCGTTGCCGACGCTACCAAGGACGGTGCGCAACATGTCGCGGCGGCGGCCAAACAGGTGGCGCATCAAGTGGCGGCTGCCGCCAAGCAAGGCGCGCACGAGGTAGCCGCAACCGCCAAGCGAGGCGCCGAGAAAACCAAAGCCGCCGTGACAAAACCCGACCCGGCGCCGGCCTCAGCATCACCCTCGCATTAGCCGATCAGCCCATCGCGTACAGATATTCGACGAAGGATGCGACTGCCCCGTCCAATCCCTGAATTTTCGGATTGGTCGACTCGATCAAATAGTATTCATCGGGAGCATGCGCGCCGGTGCCGTGGCCCAGGCCAAAATGCCCCGCCGGCAAACTCAAGGGTGGATCGGTGAACACATAGCCCGGCCATGATCCGGCGGAGCGCGGCCATAGCTGCGGATCGAGCCCGAGCTTGCGATAGGTCGCGAGCTGAGTCTTGAATCAGTTTGCTGTCGGGATCGGTCTGCGTTCGGGTTGTAGCCGCCGCTCATGTTCACTTCAATGTCGGCGAATCCGTGCTTTAGCCAGGTGCGCCTTCAGCTTGGCGAGCGTATCCGCGGCCGTCATGTCCGGCACCAGGCGCATGTCGATTTTCGCCACCGCCTTGTGCGGCAGCACGGTCTTGCCGCCGGGCCGGTATAGCCGGCCACCAGACCCTTCGATGTTGATGGTCGGGCTGCGATTCCAGCAGCATCAGCGAATCCACCCAGTTCTTATCGTGCACCCAGTGCTGCACGCCGAGTTGCTTGCTTCACGGTGCTTTCGGCGGTTTTTGCCGCGTGTTCGCGTGATCATTGCTCCTGCGCCGTCGCTCAAGGGTTTCGCCTTCTCGAAGAATCCTTCCACCGCGGGCGTGTGGCCGTCTTTTTCCACCAGCGTGTTCAACGCCTGCACCAGATGCCAGGTCGGAGAATCCACCTGCGCCTCGAGGCTCGAATGCACATCCTGCGCGGGCCCGCGACCCCACTTCTCGCCGCTCGAAATCAACTCCAGTTCCACCACGCCCTTCGCGCCGAGGGATACTTGCACCCCGCCATCGCGATCCTGACCGGCTTCAGGCATGAATACGCCGACGCACTTCTTCAGCTCCGCCATGACCTCGGGATTCTTGATCGACTTCCTGAAAATGCGGAGAGGCGATCTCTTCTTCGCCCTCGCAGACCAGCACCAAATTGACCGGCAGCTTCTTCCCCGCCGCCTTGAAGGCCATCAAGGCGCTCAGCAAGGAATTCTCCGGACCCTTTTGATTTACCGCGCCGCGTCCCATGCAAACCGTGCCCAATCCCTGCTTCTGCACCAGCCGCGCCTCGAGCGGCGGTGAACTCCACTCCTCCGGCACGAATTGCTTCACGTCGTACATGAAGTACATGCGCCATGGTCGTGCGGGCGCCGGCATCGATCTTGCCGAATACCCCGGATTTGCCCGACGTCGGTATCAATTTCACGCCGGTAAATCCGGCATCCTGCGCGAGCTTTGCCATGTACTCGGGACCTTGGGGGATAATTCCTATTTTCCGCGGCGATCGAGGGCAGCGCGATCCAATCCTGCAAGCGCTTGATATTCGCGGCATGCATCTGCGGAATTTGCGCCAGCACCGCGGCTTTGTCCGCATCCGTGGCCTTGGCAGCGGCAAACACCGCGGCGGGAACCGCCGCGAGCGCCACGCCGGAAACTGCGCCTTGCACGAAACTACGCCGGTTCAACTCTGGATATTTTTCTTGCGCCATTCGCCTCTCCGTTCAATTGATCTTGAGTTATTTTGACTAGAACTAGAATACTACTTCGCGGCCAGCGCCTGCAGATGAGTCCGGTAGTACGCACCGCGTAACGCATAATTTTCCGCGACCTTGATGAGATTGTCGCGCTCCTCCGGCTTGAGTTCCCGCACGACCTTGCGCCGGCGCGCCGAGAATCAGGCTGCCGTCGGCAAATACCTTGCGCTCGGTGATGAGGGCGCCGGCGCCGACCAGACAGCATTTGCCGATGACGGCGCCGTTGAGCACCACCGCCTGTATGCCTATCAACGTGCCATCGCCGACGGTGCAACCGTGCAGCATGGCCTGATGCCCGATCGACACCTGGGCACCGACCGATGAGGGGAAATCCGGGATCGGTGTGCAACACCGCGCAGTCCTGCACGTTGCTGCCGGCGCCGATGCTGATGGTCTCGTTGTCGCCCCTCAAGGTAGCGCCAAACCAAACACTGGAGTTCTCCAGCAGGATAACTTTGCCGAGCACCACGGCATTCGCAGCGATGTAGCAACTCGCCGCCACCGTGGGCGAGTCTTCCCCAAGTCGGTAGACAGCCATGCGCTATCATCCTGCCTCCGCCAGGTGGCATGCAACACCCTGCAGCGCGGCTGTTATGATCGAGCTCATCTATGAACGAGCACGTGCCGGCGGATGCGCCGCGGTCATATCTTGCGAGCTTGCTGCGGCTGTGGACTTTGAGAAAGGTAGCGTCGCCGCCTTCCGGCCGGGCAACCCCGATCGTGGTTTGCCTCGGCACCCTATGGCTTTGCCTGTGGCTGGCCATCGATTGGTGGGATGCACAACCGGCGCCGCAGTTCGTGGTCGACGGCGCGCCGCTGCTCGCTTGGTATGTGCTGGCGGTGTTGGGATTGGCGGCATTGTTGCGTTGGCGATCGAAGCCGGCGCCGCCTTACGGCGCGGTGCTCGCACTGGTCTTAGGCTTGGTACCCGTGCCGCTGCTGCTCGCAACCGTCGCCGCGGATCATTTGAATTCAACCTGGCTCGCGGGCTTGAGCAGCATCGCCGCCGGCTACTCGCTGTTGTATTTGGCGCGCGGCTTACGAGCCTTCACGGGCCAATCGCAGCGCATGGCGGCGGTTGCCGGCGTCGTCTGCGTCGTAGGTGTCCTCTGGCTTAGCGACGCGCTCGATGTCATTCCCGATGTATGGGCGCCCCGCGAAGCGCAGGCAAGCACCACGGATGAGGATATCCCCGACGCAGAGAGCCTGCTGTTCGAGCAAGCGGGCCGGATTGATCGGGCGCTGGAGGCCATCGGCCGCGAGGACTCGGCCGCGCCCAGGGCCTTCTTTCTAGGGTTTGCCGGCGTCGGCGAGCAGAGCGTGTTCGCCCAGGAAATCGCTTTGGCGTCGCGGGTGCTCGCACGGCGCTACCGGATTGAAGGCCGCGCGCTGTCGCTGGTCAACGATCAACGCGACCTGGACGGCGCGCCGCTCGCCAGCGTATCGGGATTGAGATACGCGCTGCGCGGTCTCGGCGCGCGCATGAATCCCGACCGCGACGTGCTGTTTTTGTCGCTCTCATCGCATGGTGCGCCGGACCCGGCCATCGCCGTGTCCAACCTTAAGCTGCCGCTCGATGACTTGACCGACGAGGCCCTTGCCGAGGCTCTGGCCGACTCGGGAATCAAGTGGCGGGTGATCATCATTTCGGCCTGTTATGCCGGCGGCTTCATCGCTGCGCTGAAGAATCCACAGACCATTGTGATCGCGGCGGCCGCGGCCGATCGCACCTCGTTTGGCTGCTCGAACGATCGCGATTTGACTTACTTTGGCGAGGCATTCTATCGGGACGCGCTTCCGGGCAGCCGCAGTTTGCGCTCCGCGTTCGACACGGCCACGGCGGCCATTGCCGCGCGTGAACGCAGCGAACACGTCGATGCGTCGCTGCCCCAGGCGTACTTTGGCGCCCAATTGGAGGCAAAACTAGCGTCGATGAGACGCCCGAGCCCTGATATTCTATCGATCATGAACGAATTGACTCACCGTACCATCGAAGCCAACGGCATACGTGTGCACATCGCGGAGCAAGGCAGCGGCCCGTTGGTGCTGATGTGCCACGGATTTCCGGAGTCCTGGTATTCGTGGCGTCATCAATTGCAGGCGCTGGCGGCTTGCCGGTTTTCACGCTGTCGCGCCCGACATGCGCGGCTATGGCGATGAGCGGATCGCCCCGCCGAGATCGAGCGCTATTCGCTGCTGCATCTCGTGGGCGACATGGTCGGAGTGCTCGATGCGCTTGGGCGAAAAGACCGCTGTGATTGCGGGCCACGACTGGGGCGCACCCGTCGCATGGCATGCCGCATTGCTGCGGCCTGATCGTTTTCGCGCGGTCGTCGGACTCAGCGTTCCCTATCGACCGCGCGGCAGCATCGCGCCGACCACGGTCATGCCGCAAAACGCCGAGGCGAGCTTCTATCAACTGTATTTTCAGGCGCCGGGCGTGGCGGAAGCGGAACTGGAGACCGATGTGCGCGCATCGCGTGCGCAAGATTCTGTTTTCCGGATCGGGCGATGTGCCGCGACGCAACCCTCCTGGCGCTGCCGCCGCCGGCGTCGGCATGGTGCCGCGGGCCGGCGGATTTCTCACCCGCATGCCGAACCCGGAATCGCTGCCCGCGTGGCTCAGCGAAACGGACCTCGACTTCTACGCACAACAATTTCAGCGCTCCGGATTTCGCGGCGGCCTGAATTGGTACCGCAACATCGATCGCAATTGGGAATTGCTCGCGCCTACGCGGCGCAGCGGTGACCGTGCCGGCGCTGTATATGGCGGGCGATCTGGACCTGGTCG
The DNA here is from genome assembly GCA_963785405.1 of uncultured Gammaproteobacteria bacterium. Lineage (GTDB taxonomy): Bacteria > Pseudomonadota > Gammaproteobacteria > Steroidobacterales > Steroidobacteraceae > Bog-1198. The sequence goes on along the minus strand of CAWAVF010000009.1, from coordinate 227,398 downwards.
TTTCCTTCCCGCGAATGAAAGAGGTCATCGCCGACCTGGCGCGCTACATTCCGCAGCTGCAAGGGCACCATCATGCTGCCGGGCTGCGGCCATTGGACGCAGCAAGAACGGCCGAACGAAGTCAACAAGGCGATGATCGATTTCCTGCGGGCCCTGTAGGCCATCGGCTTGCGCAGGGCTGCCTCAGATGCGTAATATACGGCTGGTTTCCCCGGGGCAGCTTAATGACTCAGCCGACCATTCCTGATCAGTCCGCTCCTACGCATCAGCTCAGCCGCTCGCTGAAGGGCCGTCATTTGACGATGATTTCCATCGGCGGCATCATCGGCGCCGGCCTGTTCGTCGGCAGCAGCACCGCCATCATTGCCGCGGGACCCGCGGTTTTCATCAGCTATGCGATTACCGGACTGTTGATTCTGCTGGTGATGCGCATGTTGGGCGAGATGGCGACGGCGCTGCCCAACGTACGCTCGTTCACGGAATTCGCGCGCGCCGGATTGGGCGACGGCGCCGGCTTTGTGGTCGGCTGGCTGTATTGGTATTTCTGGGTGCTGGTCGTGCCCGTGGAAGCCATCGCCGGCGCCAAGATCCTTCAGACCTGGATTCCATTTTTGTCGCCGCTGCAGATCGGCCTCGGCCTGATGACCATCATGACTGCCGTCAATCTCATGTCGGCGCGCTCCTATGCCGAGTTCGAATTCTGGTTCGCCTCGATCAAGGTCGCAGCCATCCTGGTATTTGTCGTGATTGCCGCCTCCTATGCATTCGGCTGGACGCGCGCCGCACGGCGCGACATTTGGCAATCTCAGCGCTTACGGCGGTTTTGCGCCGCGCGGCTGGATTGCGGTGCTGGCGGCGGTACCGACGGTGTTCTTTCGCCATGACGGGCGCCGAGATCACGACGATTGCGGCGGCGGAGTCGGCGCAGCCGGGCCGCGCGGTCGCCAGGATGACCACCACGGTGATCTGGCGCATCTTGATTTTCTACGTGGTCGCCATTTTTTTGATCGTCTCGGTGATTCCGTGGAATACGGTGCGCTCCGGCGAGTCGCCGTTCACGCTTGCCCTGAATACCATGCATGTGCCATGGGCGGATACGATCATGAGCGTGATCATTCTCACCGCCGTGCTGTCCTGCTTGAATTCGGCGTTCTACGTAAGTTCCCGCGTGCTGTTCATTCTTGCGGCCCGCGGCGATGCACCTCAGTCTCTGGTCAAATTGAATGCGCGGCGCGTGCCGGTGGCGTCGGTGTTGATCGGCGCGGTGGCGGGATTCTTGGGGATCATTGCCGCCACCGAGGCACCGCAGGCGGTTTTCGATTTTCTGGTGAGCTCCTCGGGCGCCCTCATCGTGTTCATCTACATGAGCATTGCATTCGCGCAAATCGCGCTGCGCCGGCGCCGCGAACGCAGCGGCGAAGCGGCACCCGCCGTCAGCATGTGGCTGTTCCCGTACCTGAGCTACGCGGCAATTGCCGGCATGGCCGCCGTGTTGATCGCAATGGCTTTCACACCCGGGCAGCAGCGGGATTTCAAGTCAGCTGCATCACATTGGCGGTGGCGGTGATTGCTTATCTGATCGTGCGGCGCCTGCGGCAGCCGCGGGCCGCGGCGGCGCGCGTCGCCTGACCCGCACCAAGGGTCCCCTCGAGCGGTCGGTCGGCTTGATCATTTCGCGCCTGTCAAGCGAAAAAAATTTAACTATTGGATATAAAGTGTACGTTTCTCACCGTGGGTAATTTTGGCAGGATGGAATTGAAGGTTTAGGAGAATCTCGCGCCGGCAAACCAGCCAACTCCCCCGCTGGTGCGAATCCTCAGCGGCGTGGGCCCTCAAAGCGGTCCACGCCGTTTTTTATTGGGTCTTGCGGCCCGTCGCCAGGCCCAATCCTTCGATCAAATCGCAGGCGCGAGCAATGGCGAGGTCGCCGTCGATGCGCGACGCGAATTCCTTGCGGCGCACCAGTGATTTGTCATCCGCCAGGATGGCGCCAATCGCTGCGGCCACTCGCCGCGCGCGATAGCGGGTCTGGGGAATACTCCTGCCCAATCCCAGTTGCTCGATGCGCCAGGCGCTGTCGAACTGATCGTAGCCGTTGGGCACCACCAGATGCGGAACTCCGGCCTTGATTCCCTGCGCCAAGGTGCCAACCCCGCCGTGATACACCAGCAGCGCGGCACGCGGCAGCACCTGGCTGAAGGGCAGATAGCCGAATACCTCCATACCCTCCGGAAGCCTGGGCGGAATCTGCTCCGGATAATTGGTCACCAGCATGGCACGCAGCTTAAGCCGTCGCGCAGCATCGATCGACTCACGGAAGAAACGATGCATCGTCGATCCTGCCGAGCCGGGCGTGAAGATCACGGGCGCAGCACCCGCGTTCAAGAACGCTTCCGCCTGCTGAAGCGCGGCCGCCTCGCCGCTCGAGTCCCAAAGCGGAAATCCCACCGCATGAGTATTTGCCGGCCAATCGGGCTGAACGGGCGCGAACCACTCCGGGAAAAACGCGATGACCAGCTGCGGTGAATGCATCCAGTGATGCATCACCCGCTCCACGGGCGGAAGACCCAAGGTCGCGCGGAATTCATTCAGCGGGCGCTTCATGAAGCGATCAATGACCAGCCAATCAACCAATCGAAAAAGCCCGTGCTTGAACCACTGCGGGTGCGATGCCGAAAGCCTGATGGGGCCAAACTTGCCCTGGTCGGCAAAGGAACGGATGACGGTGGGCTGCAGATGTATCGAGGCGCTCGGAATGCCGAGCTTCTCCTGCGCCACGCGGGCACCGAACGCCCCGGTGGAAAATGCCACGACGGTATCCGCATCGGCGTGCTTCTCGATCAAGCGGTAAATCTCTTCGATGGCCGGTATGAACACCTGCGCAAGTACTTCAAAGCCCTTGCGTAGATGCCAGAGGTCGGGATGTGCGATCACCGCGCGCACCTGCTCCAGGGTTCCGACCGGAAGATATCGGAGGCCCTGCGCTTCGATCAGCGGCTGAAAAAGCGGTGTGGTGATGATCGTCGCCCGATGACCGCGGGCCTCGAGCGCGGCGCCAAGCGCGATGAAGGGGTGCACGTCGCCGGCGCTGCCCAGCGTCGGCAGCAATACCTTCACCGTTCGAACTTCGTGGACAAAATGATCGATGAGGTGGTGCGTTCCACGCCATCGAGCGCGCCGATGCGATCGATCACCTGGTCCATCTCGGCAACGGATGCGGTCGCGGCCACCGCGATCAAGTCCACATCGCCGCTCACCGAATGCAGAACCCGTACCTGCGCAATGGCGCGCAGCGCCGCGCTGACCGCGCGCGCCTCTTTCGGGCCCACCTTGATCATGACGTGCGCGCGCACGGCGCCCAGGCCGTGCTCCGGGCCCAAGCGCACGCCGAATCCGACGATGATCCCTTCGCGCTGCAGCCTTTCGATCCGGCTTTGTACGCTGGTGCGCGACCGGCCGACCAGTCTCGCGAGCTGCGCGGTGGAGGCGCGGCCGTTTTCGCGCAGCGCCAGCAGTAACTTCTCATCGATGGCATCCATGGCAATTCGCCGTATCTAGCCTACGAAATAACGCAAATATACCTTAAAAACGTCTGAATCGACCCTACCTTTTGCAGTGCCGGCGGACAAAAATGCGGGTCCCTTGGAGGCGTATGAAAGACATCGTTCTCGTCGGCGCGGGCAAAATCGGCTCAATGATCGCGGAACTGCTGGGGGGTTCGGGCGACTACTCGGTTACCGTGGTCGATCGTTCACAAATGCAATTGGACCGGCTGGAGACCTCGGCGGCCGTCCGCAAGGTCGCCGCCGACATCGCGCAGGGCGACACATTGCGCAAATTGCTGGCAGGCAAGTTCGCCGTACTGTCGGCGGCGCCTTACCACGCGACCCGCCTGATCGCCGAGGCCGCCAAGGCCGCCGGCGCCCACTACCTCGACCTCACCGAGGATGTGGCAAGCACCCGCGCGGTGAAACAGCTTGCGGCCGGCGCCCGCACCGCGTTCATACCGCAATGCGGGCTGGCGCCGGGGTTCATCACCATCGTCGCCAGCGACATCTGCAGCCACTTCGACGAGCTGAACGATGTGCGCATGCGGGTCGGCGCATTGCCGAAGTTTCCCTCCAACGCACTCAACTACAATTTGACCTGGAGCACCGACGGCGTCATCAACGAGTATTGCGAACCGTGCGAAGCCATCGTCAACGGCCAGCTGCGCGAAACGCAACCGTTGGAGGAGCTGGAGGAATTCTCGCTCGATGGCATTTTGTACGAGGCGTTCAACACCTCGGGCGGCCTTGGCACGCTGTGCGAAACCCTGGCCGGCAAGGTGCGCAATCTCAACTACCGCACCATCCGCTACCCGGGCCATGCAGCCATCATGAAGGCGCTGTTGAATGATTTGCGGCTTGCGCGACCGCCGCGAACTGCTGAAGGACATTCTCGAGAATGCCGTTCCCATCACCCTGCAGGATGTCGTGATCGTATTCGTCACCGTAAGCGGCATGCAGGAGGTCAGCTGATGCAAGAGACCTACGCCAACAAGATCTATGCGGCGCCGATGGGCGGCCGGGTGCGCAGCGCCATTCAGATCACGACGGCCGGCGGAATTTGCGCCGTGCTCGACATGCTCAAGGCCGGCGAACTGCCCCAGTCCGGTCTCATTCGCCAGGAGCAGATCGCCCTCAAGGCCTTCCTCGCCAACCGCTTCGGCCAATGCTACGCAACGGCGACGCCGGCGACCCCGGAATTCAAAGTGGCGAATTCCTGACGAATGCCGTGATGTCGGCAAGCGTCGGCGACCAGCCGCGCGCCAGTCTCGCAAGGGCTGCCACGGTGCCGGCATGCGCGCGCCTGGGGTATAGCTTCAGGGTCACGGAGGCGCCGCAGGCGCTCAGGGCCGCCGCGAAATTGCTTGAGTTCTTGGGAAGCACCGTCGCGTCGTCCAGGCCGTGCACCAACAGCATGGGCGGCGCGCCGGCGCGCACGAAATTGATGGGCTGCGATAGCGGATAGTTCTCGGCCGGCCCGAACATGTCCTGCACGTCCGCCTCGAGCAACGGCAGAAAATCGTAGGCTCCCGACAGGCCGATCACGCCGGCAATGTGCGGCGCGCGTCCGTCCCGCTGCGGCAAAATAGCGCGGGTCGAGGGTGAGCAGCGCGGCCATATGCGCGCCCGCGGAATGCCCCATCAGGAAGACGCGCCGCGGATCGCCGCCGAAATCTGCCGCGTGCGCCGCCGACCACAGCGCGGCCTGCGCGGCATCGTCCATGAATCCCGGGCATTTTCACCTGCGGATAGTGCCGGTAATTCGCCACCACCGCGACGCAACCCGAGCCCGCGAGAGCCGCGCCGACAAACCGGTAGTCCGCTCTTGTCGCCGAATTTCCAGCGCCCGCCATGCCAAAAGACGACCACCGGAAGCGGCGCCGCGGCGCTCCCTCGTGGCACGTACACGTCCAGATCGCTGCTGCGGATCGGCGCCGTATGCAATATTCGCATGACGCTTGATACGCGCCGAAAACCAGGCCGGCGCATTGGCCGCAGAAATCCGAAGCGCTCGCAGCCGATCAGAAGCGCGCGATTCGGAACGCGCGGCCAGTGCGACGAGCAGCATCGCTACCGGCAGGCATAGGTGGGACAGCGCCGCGGCATCGAGCACGCCATGCGCGAATCAACCATTCGCGCGCATCCTCGGCATCCTCATCGAACCAGCGCGCGGCGCTGCCGAGGCGAAATGTATAACCCCACTGCGTCCATGTCGCGGCACATGCGCTGCCGAGCCGACATTCGGCAGCGACTCTGCCAATATGATCTGCAGATAGCAGACGGCGCTTTCTTCCGCATCATCGCCGCCCGCGTCGGTATCCAATCCGGCGCGGCGTTCGGGCGTCATGCAGATGAAATGCGCGCTTTCGTGCAGCACGGAATGCAGCGGGCGTATCGAGGCGGGCGAAAATCTCGGAACCAATCAAGCCCGCCTCGCGCTCACCCCAGTATGAGCCGGGGATGACTTCGTCAGGCGCCACCAGGTGCAGCGCCAAACCGTAGCGATCCAGGAGCACTTGCAGGGGCAGGCGATCAATGGCGTTGAGCAGAAGCACAGCGAAAGCGGCGCCGGACGCTACTTCAAACTCGTCAGCCGGTGCATCGCGATGGACACCAGATCGCGCGCCATTTGCTGGCGCAGGATATCCGCTTCGTGCTCCTTCGCCAGCTGTAGGTTCTACATCGAAGCTGAAGTCCTTCGACAGGCTGATGGTCTGCGGCGCCAGCAACTGCTTGTCGGCGACCCTGCACGGCGAATGTCACCGTATAGGTGAGTTCATATTCGGTCGGAATATTGGTCGCCGATACCGCCAGCGTGCGCTGCTCGACCACAGTCCTTGGTGACCTCAATGGTCGCGGTTGCGCCCTCGCGACGCCGGCTGCAGCGCTGGCGCCCGGAACTCTTGAGCTGATGTTCGAACTCGCTGCGAGAAATCCGTGTAGGGATCCTTCAGCGAGAGATATGGCCGCGCCATCACCGCCGGCAGCGGGTCGCTGCCCGCGAGACGAAAGCCGCAGGCGCAACAGCGCCAGCAGCAGGGCAAATGCGGGCAAAACTCTCAAGGTAGGCCACGTCGCATTACACCACGACGTTGACGAGCTTGCCCGGCACGATGATCACCTTGCGAACCGCCGCCGTGCCGATGAATTTCTTGACGTTGGGATCGGCCAGCGCCGCGGCGCGCACCGCGTCCTCGTCGGCGTCGGCGGCAACAGCGAGATGCGCCCGCGCAACTTGCCGTTCACCTGCACGACCATCTGCACCGTGGACGATTGCAGATGCCTCGGCATCGACCGCCATCCACGGCTCGTCGATCAGCGCGCGCGCGTAGCCCAAGGCCCGCCACAGCGCGTGAGTGACATGCGGGATGATGGGCGAAACGCCAGCACCGCGATTTCGAGGCCTCTTGCACGACGCTGCGATCCTGCGCCGAGCGCTGCGCGAAACTTCGCGACTGCGTTCAAGAGCTCCATGACCGCGGCGATCGCCGTGTTGAAGGTGCGGCGGCGGCCGATATCATCGGTGACTTTCGCCAGCGTCTGATGCGCTCTGGCGCCGCAGCGCGCGCTGCGCCTCGGTCAATGCGGATTTATCGAGCGGCGGCGGCGCACCCTGCGACACATGGTCATGCACCGCCTTCCACAAGCGCTTGATGAAGCGATAGGCGCCCTGCACGCCCTCGTCCGACCACTCCAGCGTCTGCTCCGGCGGCGCGGCGAACATCATGAACAGCCGCGCGGTGTCCGCGCCGAATTCCTCCACCAGCACCTGCGGGTCGACGCCGTTGTTCTTCGACTTGGACATGGTGACGACGCCGCCCGATTCGACTTCCTTGCCGTCGGCGCGCAGCACCGCGACGCGCCGCTCGGTACCCGGCTCGGTGCTGACGGTCACGTCGGCCGGATTGAAATACTCCACGCGGCCGGCGGTCGGGCTTGCGGAAGAAGACTTCGTTCAGCACCATGCCCTGGGTGAACAGGTTTGCGAACGGCTCCTTGAAAGCCACCGCGCCCAGTTCCTTCATGAAGCGCGTCCAGAAGCGCGAGTACAGCAGGTGCAGGATCGCATGTTCGATGCCGCCGATGTACTGATCGACCGGCAGCCAGTACTGCACCCGATAGTCCAGCATGGCGCTGGTCGTTGTCGGCGCAGGCGAAGCGCAGGAAATACCAGGACGAATCCACGAAGGTATCCATGGTGTCGGTCTCGCGCCGCGCCTTCGCCGCCGCATTTCGGACACTTGACCTGCAGGAAGGCGCTCGTCCTTCAGCAGCGGATTGCCGCTGCCGTCGGGCACCAAGTCCGTCCGGCAGCACCACCGGCAACTGCTCATCCGGCACCGGCACCGCGCCGCAGGTCTTGCAATGAATGATCGGAATCGGGCAGCCCCAGTATCGCTGCCGCGAAATCCCCCAGTCGCGCAGGCGCCAGGTCGTTTGCTTCTCGCCCAGGCCAAGGCGATCTCAAGTCCGCTGCGACGGCATCGACCGCGGCCTGGATACTTCAAGTCCGTCGTACGGGCCCGGAATTCACGCAGCGGCCATGCTCGGAATACCAAGGCTGCCACGCCGTCACGGAATACTTGCGGCCCTGCCACATCGATGACCGGCTTGATCGGCAGTTCGATATTTTTTGGCGAATTCGAAATCCCGCTCATCGTGCGCCGGCACGCCCATGACCGCGCCGTCGCCGTAGCTCATCAGCACGTAGTTGCCGACCCACACGCGGCACGGGTTCGCCGCTGATGGGATGGCGCACGCAAGGTCCCGTCGGCATGCCCTTCTTCTCCTGGGTGGCAAGTTCGCGCTTCGATCGCCGGGCCGCGCTTGCATTCCTCGATGAACGCCGCCAGTTTGGCATTGTCGCTGCGCGGCATGGATCGGCGAGCGGATGCTCCGCGGCCACCGCGCAAAATGTCACGCCCATGATGGTATCGGCGCGCGTGGTGAAGGCGTACAGCACGCCCGCGCTCGCCGATGTCGTGCGGAAATCCCAGCCGCACGCCCTCGCTGCGGCCGATCCAGTTGGCCTGCATGGCGCGCACGCGCTCCGGCCAACCCGGCATGCTCTTCAATGCGTCGAGCAGATCCTCGGCGTAGGCCGTGATCTTCAGGTAGTACATCGGAATTTCGCGCTTCTCGACGACCGCGCCGGTGCGCCAGCCGCGGCCGTCGATGACCTGCTCGTTCGCGAGCACGGTCTTATCGACCGGATCCCAATTGACGACGCCGGTTTTCTGGTACGCGATGCCCTTTTCCAGCATGCGCAGGAACAGCCATTGATTCCAGCGGTAGTATTCCGGCCGGCAGGTCGTCGAGCTCGCGGCTCCAATCCAGGGCAATACCCCAAGGATTTGAACTGCGCCTTCATGTGAGCGATGTTGTCGAAGGTCCATTTCGCCGGCGGCACGCCATTCGCGATGGCGGCGTTTTCGGCCGGCAAGCCGAAGGCATCCCAGCCCATGGGCTGCAGCACATTGCGCCCGTTCATGCGCATGAAGCGCGTCAGCACGTCGCCGATGGTGTAATTGCGCACGTGCCCCATATGCAAGCGGCCGCTTGGATAGGGAAACATGCACAAGCAATAATACTTCTGCGCGGGTGTCGTCTTCCTTGGCCTCGAAGCTGTGCTGCTGGTCCCAATAATGCTGTGCCTCCGCTTCGACGGCGGCGGGTTCGTATCTTTCTTGCATGATTGGGCCCCAGAATACCCGAGATGCCGGACGGCCGCGAACTGCCTTTCACCGTAAGGATTGCATGCGAAACCTCAATTTTTACGGCGCTTTCGGCCTTGTGCACCTTGAGCGGCTGCCTGTGGTTCCTGGCCGTGACGCCATTTGATCTGTCGGCGCTGGCCTGGATCGCCGCGGTCCCCATGCTCATGGCCGTGGATCGAACGCGCAAGCTTCAGGCGCGCGCTTTTTCTCGGCTGGTGGGCCGGACTCGTGGAAACGGCGGGCGGATTTTACTGGCTGATCGACGTCATGCGCCGCTTCGCCGATTTCCCGTGGATCGGGGCAGCGGCGGTGTTTCTGCTTTTCTGCGCAACCCGCGCCGTCATTTTCTTGCTGTTTACCGCGGCGCGTGTGCGCCATTCGCAGGCGACGTCCGCGTTCCCATGACGCTGCTCGCACCCATCGGTCATGGTGAGCTGCGAGCTGCTGGTGCCGCAATTATTCCCCTGCGGCCAATGGATCAGCCAGGCGTGGAATCCCCTGGTCATCCAAATCAGCGAACTGACCGGCCCGCTTGGGCGTCACCGCCCTGCTGATGATGGTCAACGGCGCGCTTTACGATTTGCTGGTCGACGCCCGCGCCGCACGCTATCCCGCCGTCGCGGCGGCGCTGCTGCTCGGCGCGGCGCTCATCTTCGGCGCCGTGCGCATGCGTCAAATCGACGCCATCGTGGCGCGCGCGCCGCGCTTAAAGGTAGGGCTGGTTCAGCCGAACTTCGCCTACACCATCGACGGCGAGTTCTCGCGCGACGAGGCGCTGCGCCAGTTGACTGCCCTGCAAGAGCAATCGCGGCGGCTGCAGCAGGCCGGCGCAGAGCTTCTGGTGTGGAGCGAGGGCAGTTATCCCATGACCCTGCCGCGCGATTTCAGCGCCGATTTCCCGACCGATTCGGCGGCGATGATTCGCCGCGGCTTCAGCGCGCCCGCCCTCATCGGCGCCGATATGTACGACGCGGCGCACGACGATGCCTTCAACTCGGCCATCCTGCTCGGGGATCGACGGACGAGTGGCGGGCCGCTACGACAAGGTGCGGCTGCTGGCCTTCGGCGAATACATCCCCGGCATCGATGCCTTTCCCTGGCTGCGCAAATTCATACCGGCCGGCGCTCGGCCGATTTACCGCGGGCGTTGGCCCCGGCGTGCTCTCGCTGCAGGACCTGAGCGGCAGGATCTGGCGCTTGGGCCCGGTGATTTGCTACGAAGATATTCTGCAGGGATTTTTGCGCGAGGTCGGAAAGCTGCATCCCGATCTGCTCGTCAATCTGACCATCGATTCATGGTTTGGCGCCGTCACCGAGCCGTGGGAACACCTGGCGCTGTCGGTGTTCGCCAGTGTCGAGCTGCGCGTCAGCCTGGTGCGCGCGGTGAATTCCGGCGTGTCCGCGCTCATCGATCCGAACGGCCGGGTTCTCAAAAAAACCTATGCCGACGATCCCTACCGCCAGCCGCGACCCGCGGACGGCATGGTGGTCAGCGCGCCCGGCATGTCGGGAGGCCACACCGTATTCGTGGCCGTGGGAAATTTGTTCGCCTATCTCTGCCTGGCCGCGACGCTGCTCGCCCTTGGCTTTGCGTTGGGTCCGGACCTACGCCGGCGACTAGGCCGTCGTGTTGATCTTGGAGCCGATCGCTAGCTGCGCAGCCTGCGCCGATTGGACCGGCTGTGCCGGCTGAGTGACCCGAGCGGCCTGCGCGGCTTGCGCCGGCGGCGCGCCCAACACCTGCGCCAGCGAATCAAAAAGTGTGCTGAACAGGTTCGACGTGCTCGCCTGCTGGCCCGGGGTGTTGCTGGCATCGGAAGTGGAATCCAAGTCCATGCCCTTTTTGTGGCCGTGGCCATGCGGGTGGATGTTCATGCTGGGAAGGGCTGCTGTTGCCGAGGATGCGATTGCGGTCGGGGACATGAAAGTTTTGCTCCTGAGTTGAATCACGCTTGAGCGGCAACAATTTGCCGCTTACCGTCACCGGCGGCAGCGCGTTGCCGCGCGCCACCCCTTGGACTTTGCCTGTGCGGCCGAAATCCGGCCCACCGGATGTAGTAAGCAGGTTTTGTGCCAAGCTCTCCTAAAACGGCAACGGCCGGATATCGGGATCGACCCAAATCCTGCGGGCGGCGACCGAGAACAGCCGCGCCCGGGACCAGTAAGCCAGCAGCCAGTCGGGATCGCCCAATGGGGAAGCCATCAGTGCATTACAGGTGCGGAACAGGCCATTACCCGCATGGCGCCCGAGAAAATCCCGGGCCGCGCGAATTGAGGCCTGTGTGATGGTTTCATGATAGCCCGCGGTGTCGGAATTCACCGTGCCGGTAGCCTCGTTGTAGCGGCGAATGAGCTGCGGCATGTCGCGCGCGGCATCCAGGTCCTTTCGGCAGGAGAGCAACCAAATGGTGGCGGCAAAATGGGCCGCATGTGTCCATGCGGACTTCGGCAACGTAAGATCGATGAGACCGCTGCCGATGACGGCGATTGCATCGTCCGAGTCAAATGCTTTGAAGGATCCCACGCTTACCGGCCGCGGCGGCGACGCCAAACCGCCAAGGCCAACAGCAAGCCTAAGCCGATGATCAGCGGATAGTTGCCGAGCAGTGCATACGGAGTCAGACCGGTCATCGGCTGAACATCGGCGCGCAGTACCGCCTCCTTGAATTGCGGCAGGCGCGCCACGATCTCGCCCTTGGGACCGATAGCCGCGGTTATGCCGTCGTTCGCCGCGCGCACCAGGTAGCGCCCGGCTTCGAGCGCGCGCATCCGCGCGATCTGCAAATGCTGATGCGGCGCGGTGGAATCGCCGTACCAGGCGTTGTTGGTGACGTTGATGAGCAGGGTCGCATCGCGCAGCACACGCAACTGCTCGCTGCCGAAGGCGTCCTCGAAGCATATGGTGAGCCCGAGCTTCTGTCCCGCGGCGCTCAGCACCGGCTGGCGCGGCGCACCGGGCGTGAAGTCCGCATTGGGCAAACTCATCAGCCGCATCCAGGAACGAACGGCCGCGGGCACCGGGAAGTATTCTCCGAACGGCACCAAGTGCCTTTTGTAGTACCAGCCGCCGCCCGACTCGCTCAAGACCAATATGCCGTTGTGGAACTCCTCGGTTTGCGGGCTGAAATCCACGAGCCCGAGGGCAAATTCAGCATCGTGTGCGCGGCCCTGCTCCTCAAGTTGCCGCAAGTAGTCCGAAAGCATCGGGGCCACCACGGGTATCGCGGATTCGGGCCAGATGATCAGTCGCGCTCCCCAAGCCTGGTTGGTGAGCTGCAAATAGCGCTGCTTGGTGAGCTCGCGATTTTTCGCCTGCCACTTCTCATCCTGCGACACGGCGCCCTGCACCGCGGCGACTGCGATGCGAGGTCCGACCGGATGTGTCCACGCGCGCTGCGCCAGCAGCGCCGGCACGAGAAACAAAATCAAGGCGAGGCCCACCCCTAAGCAGCGCCGCGCCAACGGCTGCGCCTTGGCCAACACCACGTTGATCGCCACCGCGACCATGGCCGCCGCCCAGGTCACAGCGTAGACGCCGAACAGCGGCGCCCAGCCCGCAAGCGGCGAATCGATCAGTGCGTAGCCCAGCGACAGCCATGGAAAACCGCTCAGCAGCCATCCACGCAGCCATTCGAGCAGCACCCACAGCACCGGCAGGACCAGCCAATCTCGCGTCGCGCCGGCTTTGAGCCAAAAGCGATTTGCCAGGTAGCACAAGGCCGCCGGGTAGCATGCCATGAGCGCAATCAGCGCGGCTTGCAGCACCAGGGTAAGCCATACCGGCACCAGTCCGAATACGTGCAGGCAGGTATACAGCCAGTAGGTGCCGAAGCCGAAAAGACCGGCACCGAACGCGGCACCCGTGGAGCCAGCGCGCCGCGGCGGCAAACCGCGGATCAGGGCAAACAGCGCCGCCGGCGCCAACAGTGCGAGCGGCCACCATCCGAAAGGCGCAAATGCGAGATTGAGAGCCGCTCCGGCGGCAAACAGCTGCCGCCAGCCGGCCGCGTAGGCCGAGACTCAAGAACTCGACTCGTCGGCAGTGGGCGGTTCGATATCGGTGGGAGGGATTACACGCAGCAAATCGATGCGGCGCCGATCGGCGCGCAGGATGCGAAACTCGAGCTTGCCGATTTTGATGGTTTCCCCGCGACGCGGCAGCCGCCCGAACTCCTGCATCAGCAAACCGCCGATGGTGTCGTATTCCTCATCGGAGAACGCTGTCGAAAAATAGCGATTGAATTCGGCGATCGGCGTGAGCGCACGCACCGTGAATTCGCGCGGGCGCTCCTTGCGAATCGGCTGGTCGTCCTCGACATCGTGTTCATCGTCGATCTCGCCGACGATTTGCTCGATGACATCCTCGATGGTCACCAACCCGCACACGCCGCCGTATTCGTCGACCACCATGGCGATATGGTTATGGCTGCGGCGAAATTCCTTGAGCAGCACATTGAGGCGTTTGCTTTCGGGAACGAACACCACCGGGCGCATGTATTCCCGGATCTCGAAATCTTCATCAACCGCGGCCTGCAATCGCAGCAGATCCTTCGCCAACAATATGCCGAGGATTTGATCGCGGTCTTCGCCGATCACCGGGAAACGCGAATGCCCCGATTCGACCACCAGCTTGACGAGATCATCGGGCGATTCATCGCGCTCGACGAACACCATTTGCGAGCGCGGCACCATGATGTCGCGCACCTGCATGTCGGCGACCGCGAGCACGCCTTCGAGCATCACCAGCGCATCGCTGTCGAACAGCCCGCGCTCGCTCGCTTCGCGCAGATGCTCCACCAGTTCCGCAAGATCCCGCGGTTCGCCGGACATCGACTGGGTAATGCGCTTTAACCAGCGGCCGGTGCTACCGCCATGAGGCTGTTCGGACATGGGGGCAGAGCATACCGGATCAGCGATACGGGTCTGAAATCCCAAGCCGATCAAGGATTTGAATCTCACGAGACGCCATTTTCCTGGCTTGCGCCCTGTGCTCGTGATCGAAACCCAGCAGGTGCAGCACGCCGTGGATCGTGAGATGCGCCCAATGCGCCTCGAGAGTCTTGTGCTGGGCGCGGGCCTCGAGCGCGACCAGCGGCGCGCAAATCACCAGTTCACCGAGATAAAACCGGCCATCGGGAGCGCTGCCGGCCCCGGCAAACGACAGCACATTGGTGGGCCGGTCTTTGCACCGATAACGCGCGTTCAAGCTGCGGCTGCGCATATTGCCCACGACGTGGATGGACAGCACCCACTGTTTGCGCAGCGGTGCCAGCGCCGCGGCGGCCCAGCGGCAGAGCAGCGGCGGGCCGGGGACCCAGGGGCGCCGCGACGCATAGCTCACATCGAGTTTGAGCCCGCTCAACTTGCGGCGCCGTCGTCCGCAGCTCTCGCTTCGTAGGCTTGGACGATTCTCTGCACCAAGGGATGGCGCACCACATCGCGCGAGGTGAACATGGTGAAGGCAATGCCGCGCACACCGCGCAAAATGTCGATCACCGTGCGCAAACCGGACGGCTTCGAATTCGGCAGATCCACCTGGGTGATATCGCCGGTAACGACGGCCTTGGAGCCAAAGCCGATGCGGGTAAGAAACATCTTCATCTGCTCGTTGGTCGTGTTTTGCGCTTCATCCAGGATGACGAACGAATCGTTCAGCGACCGGCCGCGCATGAAGGCCAGCGGCGCAACTTCGATCACGTTGCGCTCGATCAGCTTGGCCACCCGTTCGAAACCCAGCATTTCATAGAGCGCGTCATACATGGGACGCAAGTAGGGATCGACCTTCTGCGACAGGTCGCCGGGAAGAAAACCCAGGCGCTCGCCCGCCTCGACCGCCGGCCGGACCAACACGATGCGCCGGACTTTTTCGGATTGCAGCGCCTCGACCGCGCAGCCAACCGCGAGATACGTTTTCCCCGTGCCCGCGGGACCTATGCCAAAGGTCAGGTCGTGAGTGCGTATATTGCTCAAGTATTCGGTCTGATTGGCGCCGCGCGCGCGCACTGCGCCGCGCGCAGTGCGGACCTTGAGCTCTTCCGAGTCGGTCTTGCCGTCGCTGTCATTGCTGTGCATATCCAGCGCTTGCAGAGCAATATGCACGCGTTCCGAATCCACCGGCTCACGCTGCGCGCGCGCATACAGGTCCTGCAGCACCGATTCCGCGCGATTGATCGCGTCGATCATGCCGACCAGTTGAAAGCGATTGCCGCGGCGCCTGACCTCGACGCTCAAGCGGGCTTCGATCAGACGAAGATGCTCATCGAGCGGGCCGCACAGCTCAACCAATCGAATGTTGTCCGCCGGCGCCAGCAGGACTTCGCGCACCAAGGGATCCGAACTCACGGCGGCCCGTCGGCGGCGAGGCGTCCGCGCAGCGAATTGGGCATCGCCTCGGTGATGATCACATCGGCAAATTTATTCAGCAGCGACATCGGAGCCGCGGCGGGGCCATCGAAATTGACCCAGCGATTGTTGTCGGTGCGGCCGGCGAGCTGCGACGGATTGCGCTTTGCCGGGCGTTCGACCAGCACCCGCTGCCGGCTCCCCACCATGCGCTGCGATATTGCCCGCGCCTGTCCGTTCAACCGCTGCTGCAGCAGTTCGAGCCTGGCCTGCTTGACCTCATGCGGCACCTCATCGGGCAATGCTGCGGCGGGGGTGCCGGGCCTGCGGCTGTAGATGAAGCTGAACGACTGATCGAAGCCAACATCGGCGATGAGATTCATGGTCGCCATGAAATCCTCATCGCGCTCGCCGGGGAAGCCGACGATCAAATCGGTGGAAATCGAGATGTCGGGACGCACGGCGCGCAGCTTGCGCAGCTTCTGTTTGTATTCGAGCACCGTATGACCGCGCTTCATTGCGCTAAGTATACGGTCGGAACCGCTTTGTACCGGCAGATGCAGAAAGTTGTTGAGCTGCGGAACGTTGGCGTACGCCTCGATCAGGCTGTCGTTGAAATCCAGCGGGTGCGAGGTTGTAAAGCGAATCCGCTCCACGCCGTCGATGCCGGCAATGAAATGAATCAGCGTCGATAAATCCGCGAGCGTGCCGTCCGCCATCGGCCCGGCGTAGGCGTTCACGTTCTGGCCCAGCAGCGTGATCTCGCGCACTCCCTGAGCGGCCAGGCGTTCGACCTCGGCGAGCACCTGCTCGAAGGGGCGGCTGATTTCTTCACCGCGTGTATAGGGCACCACGCAGAACGTGCAGTACTTGCTGCAGCCCTCCATGATGGACACGAAGGCGGTGGCTGCCGTGGTGCGCGCTTCCGGCAGGCGATCGAATTTTTCATTTTCCGGAAAACTGACGTCGATTTGCGGCCGGCCGGCCTGCTTCAGCTCCTTGATCATCGCCGGCAGGCGATGCAGGGTTTGCGGGCCAAATACCAGATCGACGAACGGCGCGCGCGCGGTGATGCCCTCGCCCTCCTGGCTTGCGACGCAGCCGCCGACGCCGATGACCACGTGCGGGCGCTCGAGTTTCAGTTGCCGCCATTCCCCCAGCAGGGAAAATACCTTTTCCTGTGCCTTTTCGCGCACCGAGCAGGTGTTGACCAGCAGCACGTCCGCTTCGGCGGGATTGTCGGTGCGCTGCATGCCCTCCGCGGCTTCGAGCACGTCCCGCATCTTGCCGGAGTCGTACTCGTTCATCTGGCAGCCGAAGGTTTTTATGTATAAAAGTCCGGGCATCTTCCGCGTAGGCTCACGGTGAAAAGGCCGCTAAGATACTAGGAACCATGGCAATACGCGAAGTTCTCAAAATGGGCGATCCGCGGCTGCTCGCGGTGGCGGCGCCGGTGCTCGAGTTCGGCACGCCCGAACTTGGGCAGCTGCTCGCCGATATGCAGGATACGATGCGCGATCTCAACGGCGCGGGGCTCGCTGCACCGCAAATCGGCGTCGGCCTGCGCGTCGTGATTTTCGGCTTCGAGGACAACCCCCGCTACCCGGACGCGGATTCCGTACCCTTCACCGTGCTCATCAACCCCGTGCTCACCCCCTTGGGGCTCGATCAGGACGAGGGCTGGGAAGGATGTCTCTCGGTTCCCGGCATGCGCGGTCTGGTGCCGCGCTATCGCGAATTGCGCTACACGGGATTTGACGCAGCCGGTGCGCCCCTGGACCGTACGGTGAAGGACTTTCACGCGCGCGTGGTGCAGCACGAAGTCGATCACCTCGATGGCATCCTGTATCCGCGGCGCATTCGCGACCTGACCCAGTTCGGTTTCAACGAGGCGCTGTTTCCCGGCGAAGATTTGCGCGACGAGTAGCGGGCACGCGATCAGCGCGTCGGGTAATCACGCCGCATCGAAAATGATCACGCCGCGACCCTGCTTGCCGGCATTGAGATCGGCAAACGCGCGCGGCGCTTCATCGATGCTGTAGGTGCGCGTGATCAATTCATCGAGCTTCAGGCGCCCGCTGCGGTACAAGCCGATCAGTCTGGGAAAATCCAGCTGCGGGCGCGCCCCGCCATAAAAGCTGCCGGTCAGGGTCTTCTCGGTCATCGCGACCTGCTGGGAGTTGAGTGCGATCTGCTCCTTGGGTCCCGCGATGCCGACGATCACCGCAGTGCCGCCGCGCCGCAATACCCCCCAGGCGAGTTCCGAAATCTTTCCCATGCCCACGCAGTCGAAGGCGTAATCCGCGCCACCGCCGGTAAGCTTGAAAAGGTCCTTGCCGGCGCTGTCCTTGCCGGTGATGTTGTAACCATGAGTCGCGCCGAAAGTCTTGGCCAGCTCGAGCTTCTCATCGCTGGTATCGACCGCGACTATCACTCCCGCGCCGGCGATGGCGCATCCTTGAATCGCATTCAAACCCACGCCGCCGCAGCCGAAAATTACCGCAATCGAACCCGCCTCGACCTTGGCGGTGTTGAACGCCGCGCCGACGCCGGTCATGACTCCGCAGCTGATCAGCGCGGCGCGATCCAGCGGCATCTGCTGGTCGATTTTCACGACGTTGCCCATGTGCACGGTCGCAAGTTCGGCCATCACGCCGCAGCCCGAGAACACATTGAGGTCGCGTCCGCTGGAATCGCGGGTGCGCACAGTGCCGTCGGGCAGGGTGGCTCCGGACTTCAAGGATTGCACGCACAGCTGCGGCCGCCCGGTCTGGCAATAGTGGCAATGGCCGCACATGCTCACGAACGAACTGATGACGTGATCGCCGACTGCAAAATTATCGACGCCGTCGCCGATCGCGACGATGACTCCGGCGCCTTCGTGACCCAGCACCAGCGGCAGCGGCATTTGCAGCGTGCCGTTGGTGGCTGAAAGATCACTGTGGCAAACGCCGCAGGCGGCCAGGCGCATGGTGACTTCGCCGTGGCGCGGTGCCGCCACCTCGATCGTCTCCACCACCACGGGTTTGTTAAGTTCGCGTGCTATTACTGCTTTAGCCAATTGAGCCATTGCGTGTTCCTTAAAATATCGATCAGCGTGTGAGGGCGGCGTAGCGCTGCAGGTGAGCATCGCTGTCGCCGAACATCAATTCCGCCGCCGTCAGCCGCTTGAACCAGTGGCTGACGATGAGTTCGTCCGTCATGCCCATGCCGCCGTGCAATTGCACCGCCTGCTGTCCCACAAAGCGGCATGCCTGGCCGATCACCGCCTTCGCGGCCGACAGCGCGCGGCGCCGTTCGCTGACATTTTCGTCAGCGCAGCGCAGCGCCGCCAGATAACTCATGGACCGCGCCTGCTCCAGGTGTATCAGCATATCAGCGATGCGGTGCTGTAAGGCCTGGAAACGGCCTATGGGCACGCCGAATTGCTGGCGGTTCTGCACGTAACTGACGGTGGCATCGAGCAGCGCCTGCATCACACCCACCGCTTCCGCGCACAGCGCGGCGAGACCGATGTCGAGGGCCGCCTCGATTGCCGCCAGTGCCGTGCCTTCCGCGCTCAGGCGGCCGGCCGCCGGCACCTCAACGCCCTTCAAGTACACATCGGCCGCGCGCTGACCGTCGATGGTGGCGTACGCGTCCAAACTCAGGCCCGGCGCGCTCCTCGGCACCCGAAACAGCGTGACGCCGACAGCGTCGCCGGCATCCCCCGCGGTGCGGGCCGAAATCAGCAGCGTGTCGGCGGCCGCGGCGTGCATGACCACGGCCTTGTGGCCGTCGAGCCGGTAGCCAGCTGGGGATCGCACCGCCCGTGTGCTCACCCATTGAGTCTCGAAGCGCGAGTCTTTCTCGAAATGTGCGAGCACTGCGATTGCCTTGCCTTCGGCCATTTCCGTCAGCAGCTTTGCAGCCGCGGCATCATCCGGGTATGCGCGCAACACCGCAGTCGCAATCACGGCGCTGCTCAAGAATGGTTCGAGCAGCAAACTTCGGCCGCAGGGACCCATCATGGCCAGCGTTTCCAGCGGCCCGAATCCAAGCCCGCCCTGCGCCGCCGGGACGTTGAGGGCCAGCACGCCGAGCTCCGCGAGACCTGCCCACGCAGCCTTGTCCCAACCGGCCTGCGATGCGTTGATGGCGCGGAATTTATCGAAGCCGTACTGCTCGGCGAGGTAGCGCTCGACGCTGTCATGCAGCTGTCGCTGCTCGTCGCTGAATTCGAAGTTCATGGCGCGGCTCTCTTAGAGACCCACTATCATCTTGGAAATGATGTTTTTCTGAATTTCGTTGGTACCGCCGAAAATCGACAGCTTGCGCAGGTTCATGTAGGCGGCCGCCAGCGTCGCTGCGTAATGCGGTCCGGCCGGCGCACGCGACGGATCCTCCTGCCAGCCGGCTGCCATCGCTTCGCGGCGAAACGGCAGCGCATAAGGTCCGACCGCGCGCATCATGAGCTCCGAGATGCGCTGTCCGATTTCGGTACCGCGGATCTTGAGAATCGAAGCCTCCGGGCCCGGCGCGCGCGAACCGCGCTCGGCGGAAAGAACGCGCAGATTGGTAATTTCCAGCGCCCACAAATCTATCTCGACCTGGGCGATGTGCGCTGCGAACAACGGATCCTCGATCAACGGCCGGCCATTCTTGCTCTCCTGCGCTGCGATGCGCTTCAGCCGCTGCAACTCTCGCTTGGAGCCGCCGACGCCGGCAATGTTGGTGCGCTCGTGTCCGAGGAGAAACTTGGCGTAGGTCCAGCCCTTGTTTTCATCGCCGATGCGATTCTGGAGCGGCACTTTCACATCCTCGAACCAGATTTCATTGACCTCGTGGCCACCGTCCAGCAGCGTGATGGGCCGCACGGTGATGCCCGGACTCCTCATGTCGATCAACAAAAAGCTGATACCGGACTGCGGCTTGGATTGAGTGTCGGTGCGCACCAGACAGAAAATCCAATCGGCGTACTGGCCGAGCGTGTTCCAGGTCTTCTGGCCATTGACGACGTAATGATCGCCGTCCAGCACCGCACGCGTCTTGAGCGATGCCAAGTCCGATCCGGCCCCGGGTTCCGAGTATCCCTGGCACCACCACTCTTCTCCGGAGCTGATTTTCGGCAAGAACCGCTGTTGTTGGGCGGCGTTGCCGAAGGCCATGATCACCGGCGCGACCATTTTGGTACCAAACGGAATCAGCCGCGGCGCGCCGGCCAGCGCCGACTCCTCCTCGAAGATATATAGCTGTACGGAATTCCAGCCCGGGCCGCCGAACTCCATGGGCCAGCTCATGCCGCCCCAGCCGCGATCGTGCAGCCGACGCTGCCACATGACGTGGTCCGCCCGGGACAGCTCCCAGCCGTTTAAGACCTTTTCGCGGATCTGCGCCGGCAGCTCAACCTTCAGGAACGCGCGCACTTCCTCGCGGAAGGCCTGCTCTTCCTCGGTAAATTCTAGACGCATGAGGGAAGTCCGCCGATTTGTTCTGCAGTACAGAATTTAATTCTGAAATAGTGCAAAATTATGCGGATACCTCTTAGGAATTGTCAATGATCAAGGCCCCGGCGGATCGACATTTCGTAAACGCACTGGCGCGCGGATTGGAATTGCTCGCCTGCTTCCGCCATGGCGATCGCATGCTCGGCAATCAGGATCTGGCGCGACGCTGCGGTTTACCCAAGTCCACTGTGTCGCGGCTGACGAATACGCTTACCAAATTGGGCTATCTGGTGTTCGTGGAGGAGAGTGCCAAGTACAGCCTCGGCACCGCCACCTTGAGCCTGGGCAGTGCCATGCTGGCCCGTCTCGACATCCGCAAACTGGCGCATCCTCTCATGCAAGATTTGGCCGAGTTCGGCCAATGCATGGTGAGCCTCGGCACGCGAGACCGCCTCTCCATGGTGTACATCGATGTGGTGCGTGGCTCGGCGGCCGTCACCTTGAGTCTGGACATGGGCGCGCGCATTCAAATAGCCACCTCGGCCATGGGCCGTGCGTATCTCACCGCGGTGCCTGCACAAGAGCGGGATGAGATCATGGAGCGAGTGCGCGAACTGGCCACCGATGAGCGCTGGCCGGAACTCAATGAGGGTGTGGCCCGGGCATTACGCGATATCCGGGAATTCGGCGTGTGCAGCTCATTTGGCGAGTGGCAGAAGGATGTCAACGCCATCGCGGTGCCGGTGCGGCCGGGCGGCGGATTACCGCCGATGGCAATCAACTGCGGCGCCCCTGCCTACATGGTGTCGAGAGAATTTCTGCTGGAGAAAGTACGACCGCGGCTCATAGCGCTCGCCAACGAGTTGGAAACCTCGCTCGGGACGCAGTCCTAAGGGCTCGGGGCTTCAAGACCCCTGCGCACAATTGGCGGCGATGGCCGCGACCAGCTGCGGTACCAGAGCCATGGGTAGATTGTGGCCCATGCCATCCAGAATCATGAGCTTGCTGCCGGCAATACCGCGATGCAGCTGCTGCGATCGCCGCGATGAAATAAGCGGATCGTGCTTGCCGTGAATGATCAAGGTGGGCACATGAATATCGCGCATGCGCCTTTTGAGACTGCCGGTCGCGAGGGCAGCCACCATCTGGCGCGCAGATCCCTTGGTATCAATCGAGCGCTCCACGGCATGCGTCACCAGGTCGCGAAGCAACTTTTCGGGCATGGATTGATCGGGGCCCGCAATGACCCGGTAAACCTGCATGCGCACGCGAATCATGTCTTCGGCGGTGGCGTTGGCCGGCGGCCGCGCCATCAGCGCCCTGCGTGCCTTGAGAGTCGAATCCCAGGGCATCGGAGCACCGGGCCCGGACATGATGCTGGTCAGAGTCGCCACCCGTGTTGCGTGCAGGGATGCGAGCAGTTGCGCAATCATGCCGCCGAGCGAGGCGCCCACCATGTGGGCCCGATCGATGGCGAGCGCATCCATGAGCCCCACAACGTCCTGCGCCATGTCCTCGAGCGTATACGGTGCCATAACCGGCAAATGCAGCAGGTGTCGCAAGCCCGCCGCGCGCGCGTCAGGTACGCCTGCGGACTCGAATTTGCTTGATAAGCCAACATCGCGGTTGTCAAAGCGGATCACGCGGTAGCCCAAGTCGGCCAGACCTCGGCAAAATTCCATGGGCCACGCGATGAGCTGCGTGCCCAAGCCCATGATCAGAATGATGGTGCCCTTGGCAGGCGCCCCGAATTGTTCGACTTCCAGATGGAGTGCGGTGCCGCCGCTCTTGATGGGTACCTGCACCTGGGCTCTTAAAGAGACAGGGTTAAATCGGGCAGGCCAGAATCGGGGCTCGACAGGTTTCTCGGATTTGGCAAATATCTTTGCGCCTGCGTCGACACCGCCCTGCCGGCGCGCCAATCGGAGGGTGAACAGCCGGTCCAGCGGCGAAACGCCCGCGTGAAGCAGCTGCCGGCCGAGAATCCCAACAAGTAGGTGACATCGCTGACGCTGTGGCGCGGCGTGCTCAAGTACGCCAACGCCAATTCGCGTCGCGTATCGTCGAGAATCTCCTTGTAGGTCGTGCCGGCCTCGCCCAGTTTGCGCTGCAGAGTGCGGGCGCTCATGCCGAGAATGTCCGCGATGTCGTCCTGGGACGGCTCGCCGCTCGCCAGGCATTGCGGCAACACCTCGCGCACCCGCACCTCGGTGTTCTCGCGCTCGAGTTGCGATAGGTACTTCAGGGCGATCGCATCGTTGTGCCGCGCCAGCTCCGGATTGCCGCTTTCCAGGGGCCGCTCGATGCTCTCGCGGTCGAACACCAACCGGGTCTTAAGCGCATCGAATATCAATGGCGCGCGCAGCAGTCGCAAGAAGTCATCGATTTTCGAGGGTCGTGAGCGGCGGAACTCGATGCGTAGCGGCGAATAGTCGCGCCCGAGCAGCGAGCGGCACATTCGCAGGTGACTGCCTACCAGGGCATCGATGGGCTCATCGCCGAGATCCGCGGACGGCGCGATGATGAAGTGATACTCGGAACCGGACAGCCAGAATTCGTAGTCGATCGCATCGCTGCCGATGTGGCTGTAGCGTTGTGCGCGCTCGAAGGCCTCTTTGAGAGTGGAACTTGCCGATATCGCATAGCTCAAGGCATGGAAGCTCGTGGGCTTGATGTGGCTCGCGACTTTGAGGCCGAAAGCCGGGTCGCCGGTTGCCTCCATGGCGAGACTCCAGAGGCGCAGGCTGGAACTCAAGGCACAGCGTGCCGTCGGTCCGTCGAGGGCATTTGCCTCGAACCCCGCTTCGGCAAGAAGTCCCGCGCTATCGCATCCGGCGGCGTCCAAAGCGCGGCAAAGTGCCTTGACCCAGGTGCACAGTGTGGTTTTCGCCCGCATTTTAGGCCTCGCTCAGAAGGGGATGTCGTCGTCGAATTCCTCTTTTCCGCCCGCAGGAGCCGGCGATTGATCATAGTCATCGCGCGGGGCAGCGCTTGTGCCCGCAGTCCGGTCCGCGCCGCTCGGAGCGCCGCCGGCCCGGCCACCCAGCATTTGCATATTGTCCGCGATGATTTCCGTGCTAAACCGGTCATTGCCCTGTTTGTCCTGCCATTTGCGGGTGCGCAGCTTGCCCTCGACGAAAACCTGCGAGCCTTTACGCAGGTATTCGGCGGCGATTTCCCCCAAGCGGCCGAATAACGCAATGCTGTGCCATTCGGTGCGTTCCTGTTGTGCGCCGGAAGCCTTGTCTTTCCAGGATTCGCTGGTGGCAATGCGGATGTTGGTGACCGTCGTGCCGCTCGGCATGGAGCGAGTTTCGGGATCTGCGCCCAGGTTTCCGACCAAAATGACTTTGTTTACGCCGCGCGCCATGTCCTACCCCCGCTAACCAAATCAGTTGAGCATTGTACACGCCAAGTTACGCCCCAAAGAGACCCTTCGGGCGCGCAATGAGCCACAAATGCGCGCTCGCCGCCCAGGCCCCGCGCTTGCCCAGGGGGTGTTTTACCCACACTTGACGCGACGCGTATAGTAATCGGTTAGATGCAAAATATCCGAATCCGGGGTGCCCGGACACATAATCTCAAGAATATCGATCTCGATCTGCCCCGCGATCGATTGATCGTGTTGACCGGCCTGTCGGGTTCCGGCAAATCCTCGCTGGCCTTCGATACCATTTATGCTGAAGGCCAACGCCGCTACGTGGAATCACTGTCCACTTATGCCCGGCAATTCCTGTCGATGATGGAGAAGCCCGACGTCGACACCATCGAGGGTCTGTCGCCGGCCATTTCCATCGAACAGAAATCGACCTCGCACAATCCGCGCTCGACGGTGGGCACGGTGACGGAAATTTACGATTATCTGCGCCTGCTGTACGCACGCGCCGGCACGCCGCGCTGCCCCGATCATCAAATCGATCTTGCCGCCCAGACGGTAAGCCAAATGGTGGACGCCGTGCTGCAGAATCCAGAAGGCACCGCACTGATGCTGCTGGCTCCGGCCATCGCCGAGCGCAAAGGCGAACACGCCGAGCTGATCGAGGAACTTCAGGCCGGCGGCTTCGTGCGTGCCCGAATCGACGGCAGAGTGGTCGAACTGGATCAGGCGCCCAAGCTCGACGTGCGCCGCAAACACAGCGTTGAAGCCATCGTCGATCGCTTCAAGGTGCGGCCGGATTTGAGTCAACGCTTGGCGGAATCGTTCGAGACCGCCCTGCGCTTGGGTCAGGGCGTCGCGCGCATCGCTTACATGGATGATCCCGCCCGTCCGGAACTTACGTTCTCGGACAAATTCGCCTGTCCCGTCTGCAACTATGCGTTGAGCGAGCTGGAGCCGCGGTTGTTCTCCTTCAACAGCCCGGTCGGCGCCTGTCCCACCTGCGATGGACTGGGCACCCAGGAATTCTTCGATCCGCAGAAAATCGTCGCGAATTCGCATCTGTCGCTCGCCGGCGGCGCGGTGCGCGGCTGGGACCGGCGCAACGCTTATTACTTTCAGTTGATTCAATCGCTGGCGCGGCACGCCAAGTTCGACATCGAAGCGCCGTTCGAATCCTTGCCGCAGAAAATCAAGGATCTGGTGCTGTTCGGCAGCGCCGACGAGCAGATCGAATTCAAGTACCTGGATGGCAAGGGCGGCACCGTCAACCGCAGACACACCTTCGAGGGCATTGTTAGAAATCTCGAGCGCCGTTACAACGAGACCGAGTCGGTGGCGGTGCGCGAAGAGCTCGCAAAATACCGCTCCTCGAGGGCCTGTCCGGATTGCCTGGGAACCCGCTTGAATCGCGCTGCGAGAAACGTGTTCGTCGACGGCATGAGCGTGCCCGAAGTGTCGGCGCTGTCGGTGGCAAGCGCCTTGGAGTTGTTCGGCAAGCTCAAGCTCCCGGGTTGGCGCGGCGAAATCGCGGTCAAGATCGTCAAGGAAATCGGCGATCGGTTGGGGTTCCTCGGCAATGTGGGGCTCGGATATCTGACTTTGAACCGCAGTGCCGACACCTTGTCCGGCGGCGAGGCACAGCGCATCCGGCTCGCCAGCCAAATCGGCTCCGGCTTGGTCGGCGTCATGTACATCCTGGACGAGCCGTCGATCGGCTTGCATCAACGCGACAATCAGCGCCTGCTCGACACGCTGGCCAATTTGCGCGATCTCGGCAACACGGTGATCGTGGTCGAGCACGATGAGGACGCCATCCGCCAGGCCGATCACGTCGTTGATCTGGGTCCCGGAGCGGGGGTGCACGGCGGCGGCGTCGTCGCGCAGGGGACGGCGGCGGAGGTTGCCGCGCATCCTGAGTCCATCACCGGACAATACCTGAGCGGCCGGCGCCGGATCGAGATCCCAACTTTGAGGCGCACGCCGGATCCGAAGCGGCTGCTGCGCGTCATCGGCGCGACCGCCAACAACCTGAAGAAAGTCACCGCGGAATTTCCGCTCGGATTGATGACCTGCGTCACCGGCGTATCCGGCTCCGGCAAATCAACTCTCATCAACGACACCTTGTTTCGTGCCGTGGCCACCCAGCTCAACCATGCGGCCGCGGGCACTGCGCACTTCGATCGCATCGAGGGTCTGGATTACATCGATCGGGTGATTGAAATAGATCAGAGCCCGATTGGGCGAACGCCCCGCTCCAACCCCGCCACCTACACGGGTCTGTTCGCTCCAATCCGCGAAATCTTTGCCGCCGTGCCGGAGGCGCGCGCCCGCGGCTACGCCGCCGGCCGCTTCAGCTTCAACGTCAAGGGCGGACGCTGCGAGGCCTGCCAGGGCGACGGTGTGATCAAGGTGGAAATGCACTTTCTCGCGGATGTCTACGTGCCCTGCGACGTGTGCAAAGGTAAACGCTACAACCGCGAAACCCTGGAGATTCGCTTCAAGGGCAAGAACATCCAGGAGATTCTCGATCTCACGGTGGAGGACGCCCTGCCGTTCTTTTCGGCCGTGCCGACCGTGCAGCCCAAGCTGCAAACCCTGCTCGACGTGGGCCTCTCCTACGTGCGTCTGGGTCAGAGCGCGACCACGCTGTCGGGCGGGGAGGCGCAGCGCGTCAAGCTGGCGAAGGAACTGTCGAAGCGCGCCACCGGGCGCACCTTGTATATTCTCGACGAACCGACCACCGGTCTGCATTTTGCGGACATTGCACAGCTGCTCGTCGTGCTGCAGCGCCTGCGCGACGAGGGCAATACGGTCATCGTGATCGAGCACAACCTCGATGTGATCAAAACCGCGGATTGGATCGTGGATCTCGGGCCCGAGGGCGGCGACGAGGGTGGCCGTATCGTCGCCGTCGGCACTCCCGAACAGATCGCGGAGCACAAGACCTCCTACACCGGGCGCTATTTGCGGGCCAAACTGGCGCCGCTTCGGATCGAGCGCAAGCGGGCGTGAGCCATTGAGCGCCCGATTCTTGCGCGCGATGCGGACCGCCGAGGCCGCCAAATTCACGCCCCTCATCGGGGCGCTGATCGGCACCTTAAGCGGCGCCCTCTACTGGCTGGGTGCAGAGATCTGGCCTGCGAACGTCGCGCTGATATTGTCCATGACGGCGACCGCGCTGCTGACCACGGAGTTTCGCAGCACATCGCCGCCGAGCCGCATTGATCCATTGAGTTGGGTGTTTTGCCTGCTGATCAAGTACAACGCGCTCATGTCGCTGTCTGCCGCCAAGCTGCCCTTTGCGGTTCCTTCGAACGTTGCGCTGGGGTTGATCATGATCTCTGGCCTCGCCGCGAGCTTCGCACTCGCGGTATCGGTGACGAAAATTCCCAACAGCTCCTTGAGTCTGGCGCTGCTGATCGGTTTCGCGCCGGCAGTCCTGCTGGGCATTCCCGGCCTGATCGGGCTGGCGGCCGCCGTCATCGTCGGCTTGGCTTGCGTCGCGTTGCTGAAGCTCAAGCCTGCGGCCGGCTCGGGCAACGCGCTGGATACGATTCAACTGCTCACCGAGGCCTGCTTTTATCTGGGCGCGCTGGCGGCCTGGAGCTACATATGAGACGCAGCGCCGTATGGTGCATCGCGCAGGCCTCACTGCCCATCCTCAGGCGCCTCGATCCGGAAACTGCGCATGATTTGGGATTGGCGGGACTGCGCTGGATTCAGCCGCTTTGGCCGGAACTCAAGGTTTCGCCGAGTCTGTCGGTGCGTTGTTTTGGGCTGCAGTTTGCTCATCCATTGGGATTGGCCGCCGGCTTTGACAAGAATGGCGATTACTTGGACGCCTTGGGCGCGTTGGGCTTCAGTCATATCGAGCTCGGTACCGTGACTCCGCGCCCGCAGCCCGGCAACCCGAAGCCGCGCATGTTCAGGGTTGCGCACAGCTGCGCGCTCATCAATCGCATGGGCTTCAACAACAAGGGCGTCGACCATCTCATCGCCAAGCTGTCGCGCAGCCGCTTCCGGGGAATACGCGGCATCAGCATCGGCAAGAATTTCGATACGCCGCTGGAGAATGCACAGGACGACTACCTCGCCTGCCTGCGCAAGATCTACGACTGCGCGGACTACGTCGCCGTGAATGTCTCCTCGCCCAATACGGCGCGACTGCGCGAGCTGCAGGAGGGCGATGGCCTGCAGCGAATCTTAAGCAGCCTGCTTGAAGAGCGGCACGCGCTTCAGGCACGCTTCGGAAAGAAGGTGCCGCTGCTGGTCAAGGTGGCGCCGGACTTGGGTGAGGAACAAATCTCCGTGCTCGCGCAGAATCTGCGAAACCTGGAGGTAGACGGGGTGATTGCAACGAATACTTCCACTGATCTGACCGTGCTGGGCTCCCCCGCGGTTGCGCAGCAAGGAGGCTTGAGCGGCGCGCCGCTGCATTCGAAATCCGTGCGGGTAGTCTCCCAGCTGCGCGCTGAACTGGGCCCGGGCTTTCCGATCATCGGTGTCGGCGGCATCGTGAATGCGGACGACGCGCGTGGCATGTTGCGCGCGGGCGCGAATCTGCTGCAGATCTACACCGGCTTTGCGTACCGGGGAGCCGCGCTGCTCGAGGAAATTCTGCGAGCGCTGCCGGCATGATCGACGCTGACTCGGTCGCTGCGTTTCAGCGCGACGGCGCGGTCTGCATCCGCCAGCTGTTTCGCCCAGAGGAGATGCAAACCCTGCGTCGCGGCATCGACTTAAACCTCGCCGCCTTGAGCCCCCGCGCCAAAGTGGCGAGCGCAGCCGACGACCCGGGCTACTTCGTGGAGGACTTCTGCAACTGGCAGGATAATGAGCATTACCGGCGTTTCATATTCGAGTCATCCCTGGCCGAGACCGCCGGCCGGCTGATGCATAGCTCGACCGCGCGCCTCTATCACGATCACATGCTCACCAAGGAGCCGGGCACGCGGCAACCGACGCCCTGGCACCAGGATCAACCCTACTACAACATCGAGGGACGCCAGAATGTGAGTTTCTGGATTCCGGTCGATGCGGTGAATCGCGAATCCACGCTGGAATTCATCGCCGGCTCGCACTTGGGTCCGTGGCTGATGCCGCGCTCCTTCATGGATGCGCAGGCCCGGTGGTTTCCCGAAGGCACGCTGGCGGATCTGCCCGATATCGAGGGCAACCGCGACGCCTACCCCATTCTCGGCTGGGATTTGCAGCCGGGCGATGCCGTCGGCTTTCACATGCTGATGCTGCATGCCGCGCGCGGCGTCGGCGAACACCGGCGCCGCGTGTTTTCCGTGCGATTCTTGGGCGACGATATCAGGCATGCACCGCGCCGCTGGAAGACATCGCCGGAATTCCCCGGTCTGACCGATGAATTGGCAGCGGGCGCGCCGATGAATCATCGTCTGTTTCCGTTGCTCTGGCAGGCGCAGTGATGCAGAAAGCCGCGTGGACGGTGTTTGTTTTGCTGCTTATCTTCGCGTTCCTGTTCGTGACGCGTACCAGCCCGGCGCTGCCGCCGCTGGTGGGTTCGCATTTCGATGCCGCAGGCTTTCCCAACGCCTTCATGACTCGCGGCGGCTATACCGGGTTCGTGCTGTGTCTTGGCTTGGCGGCGCCGCTGGCGTTGGTGGCATTGCTGACCCTGGTGTATTCGCGTGCCAACGACCTCAAACTTCCGAACCGCGACTATTGGCTGGCGCCGGAGCGCATCGCCCGGACCCGCGCGCGCCTGGTCGTGCACGGCGTGTGGTTTGGCTCGCTGCTCGTGACCATGGTGTGCTTCGTGCATTGGCTGGTGCTCGGCGCGTACCGTCGGCTGCCGCCGCAAATGTCCAACACATCCATCGAAGCGGGCATGCTCGCGTTTGGTCTCATCAGCGGCGCATGGGTCATCGCGCTGCTGATTGTCTTTCGCCGGCCCCGCGGCGAATAGCTCTCAGGGCGCATCAATGGCATAGCCGCGCGCGCGCAGCTCATCGAGAAAGCCGCCGGACTCGATCAACATGTCCATATTCACCACCGCCAAGGTGACGCCGCCGCTGCGCAGGTGGCGCTCCATGTTCTCGAGCCAGGTGTGTTTCAGAAGCGCCAGCAGATCACCGGAGCCCGCATCGACAGTGATCGCCGCACGGCAGGCGCTGACTTCCCCGGCTTCCGGCAAGCTCTGGATGCGCTCGACGTTGCCGGTCGCCCACGCCTGCGCCCGGTCAATGAGGCGCGGCAGCCCGGTTTCGATGGTCGCCAGGCTCGCAGCCACGCACTTGTTTTCCGTTGTCTGCGGCAAGCTCTTCAGCGCGTCCAATACATCGCGCAATCCCGCGAACTTGAACTCCTCGATGCGCACGCGATGTTTGCGCGCCAAAGTCCGCACCTCCTCGGCAAGATCCAGCCGGGTGGACAAACCCACTCCATGCAGCGCGTCTTCCTCGAGAAATGCGGCCGCAATGATGGGCCTGAATTTCTCCCACTTGGCCGCATCCTTGGTGTACTTGGCGCGTTGCGCGGCGAAGCGCGCATACAAATCCGCCGGCAGCACATCCTTGAGCTTCTTGCCGTGGCCGACCATCAGCAAATCCCGCTGGGTGACAAACAGCCAAAGAGCCCGGGCCACGCCGACCTCGAACGGCTTGGCGACCAGCAGCTGATCCGTGTGGTCGAGCAAGGTTTCGAGCTGCTTTGAGCGCCAAGTCATATCCTTGGGCAGCGGTGACACGGTGCCGAATATCCATAGCTGCGCCGCGCCGCGGTACACATGCCAGAGCCCTGGGCCGGCGCGTTCGCCGGTGACGATCAGCTCCTCCACGGGAGCCCCCGGTTCATCGGCCGGGCGTGCTTGGGCCGGCAATGCCGGCGCGAGCAGCCAAACTCCGGCCAGCAGACAAGAAAACCCCAATCTCTTCATGCCGAAGGCAGCGGAATGAACTCGGTCTCCCCGGGCACCGGCGGAAACTGACGGCTGACCCAGCGATCTTTGGCGAGTTCGATCCGTTCGCGAGTGGACGCCACGAAATTCCACCAAATGTAGCGCGGCGTCGGAAAGCGTTCGCCCCCCAACAGCATCGCGCGAGTTTCTCCGGCCGCCCGCAACGGCGCCGGAGTTCCCGGCTCCAGCACCGCGAGCTGCCCTTCGGCGACCTTGACCGCGCCGACGGCAAGTTCGCCACGCACTACGTACACGGCTCGCTCGGCATGTTCGGTCGGCACGTCGAGCGTGGCGCCCGGCGCAAATTGCGCATGCGCGTACAGCGTCGGCCATAACGTCGCGACCGGCGAACGCAGCCCGAATGCGTGTCCGGCAATGATCGACAGCTGGACGCCGTCGAAGGCGCGCTGCGGCAAAGCGCTCGCCGGGTAATGCGCGAAACTCGGTTCGACCTCTTCCTGTCCATCCGGCAGCGCCACCCAGCTCTGGATGCCGTGTATCAACTCGCCCCGCGCGCGCGCCGGCTGCGGTGTTCGCTCCGAATGCGCAATACCGCGGCCGGCCGTCATCCAATTCACATCCCCGGGACGAATCTCGCGCACCGTGCCCAGACTATCGCGATGCTCGAGCGAACCGGCGAACAGATAGGTCACCGTTGCGAGCGCGATATGCGGATGCGGCCGCACGTCGACGCCATGACCCGCTTCGAACTGGATTGGGCCCATGTGATCGAAGAAGATGAAGGGACCCACCATCTGGCGCCCCTCGAAAGGCAGCACCCGGCGCACCACAAAACCGCCCAAGTCGCGCTGCCGGGCATCGATCAATTCTCGAACCGTCATTTTGCCATGGTATTTGAGGGCCCCGCGAAAAACCATCGTCTGCAAATTCCTGTATCGTCCTCCGCGATTGCGGTAACCCAGTCAAGTGGAACGGTGGTTTACGCGAACGATGCACTGGCGCGCCTGACCGGCCGGCCCGCCGCCGCCATTGTTGGATTGCGCAATCAGGCCGGAACTCGTGATATCGCTTTTCTCGTGTGCCGCGCACGCGCGAGTTCGGGGGTTGACATTCGATTGCACGTCAGATTGCGCCCCGCGGCCGCGGCGGCACCCCGGTAAGGTGCATAGTCCCTACGCTTCACTGCGGAAATAGCAGCTGCACCAGCAACTCCAGGGTCCAATTGCCGGCGCCGGGCGGCGCGACCACGTTGTAGTAGGCGGTCGCCTGCAGGTTCACCGACTGCTTGCCAACCTTGACGAGCTGGCCGAGCCCCAGCGAAAGCGGCACCGTCCAACGATCGCTGCCGCTCGCTTCCCAGTTGGCGGTGATCGTGGGAGAAAAGCTCAGATAGCGGTTGGCATTAGCCTTGAATGTGTAATTGATCTCCGGCTGCAGCTGCATCTGGTTCACGGCGGGTCGGCCGCTGCCGCCGGCAAACGACCAGATGTTGTTGAGCAACGCGCCGAATGTCCATTGATCGCCGGACCACTGCGCCGCGGCGGCTGGGCCTGCGCCCCACTTGCCCTGGCCCAAGGCGTCCTTGGTGGCGGTCGGGATCTGAAAAACAGGCCCGACGCCCCACACCAACTTGCCGCTTCGGGCGGGCGATAAAAACGCTGCAAACTGGGTGTCGCCCACACCGTTGGTTGCGCTCCCGCCCGGAGCCCCTGCCGGCTGCGAGATCAGCGGCAACACCGTGCGCGTGATCACGCTCCAGTTGGGATCGAGAGCGAACGGAATCACCGGCTGAATGGTCAGGGTGTCCTGGACGTTTTTGTCCGGACCCACGTTCAGCAGGGCATCATAAATGAATTGCACATTGATGAGATTGGCGAGGGGGTTCTTCGCCTCCTTGACCAGCGACTGCGCGTCTTGCGCAGATGCGGGCGGCGCCAGGGCGGCAACCAGCACCGCTACGCCTAAGCCACCGCAGATGTGTTCGCGAGCGCTGCTCCGCATACGGCATACTTACACATCTCGCAAAGGAGCGCCGATGCTGACGCTGTATAGCACCGCGCTGTCCGCCAACGGACGGAAAGTCCTGGCGGCCAGCCGGCATCTGGAACTCGACATCGAAGTGCGCCTGGTAAATGTGTATCGCGGCGAGGGACGCGAAGCTGCGTATCTTGCGATAAATCCGAGCGGCAAGATTCCAACCCTGGTCGACGGGGATCTCACCCTGCAAGAGTCAAACGCGATATTGCTGTACTTGAGCGAGGCGCATGGAAACTTCCGGTTGTGGTCTCGCCATCCTGAGCCGCGCGGCCGGATAGCACGCTGGCTGTTTTGGGAAAGCGCACACTGGCAGCCGGCGCTGGCGGCGCTGTTGTCCGCCTGCGTCGGCCATCGCCTGCTGCCGAACCTGGTTGCCGCGCCCGCCACGCAGCCGGATTGGAGCGCGGCCACATTTGCACCGCTGATGATCGTGCTGGAGGCGACCTTGAGCGCTTCATCCTTTTTGGTTGGCGATGAGATCTCGATTGCGGACTTCGCCGTGGCCGGAATGACGACCTATTTTGCCGCCGCGGGTTTTCCGTTCAAGAAATATCCGGCATTCAACGATTGGTACCGCCGGATCGAGGCGCTCGACGCATGGCGCGCTACCCGGGAGCCGCTGTGGTCCGCATAGCGTTAACCTAAAGGTGCAATTTGGCGGCCAGGTCCAACGCCGAATCCGCAATCACATCGACGGCTGTCGTCGGAACTCTTTCGCTCAAACCGGGACGCTCTTGCGGCCGTGCAATAAACGCGGTCCGCAGACCATTGGCGGCGGCCGCCTGAAGATCGCTGCTGTGCGAGGCGCACATCATGCACTCGCGGGGCTGAAGATCGAAGGCATCGGCCGCCGCGAGATAGACCGCGGGCTGAGGCTTGAAGTCGCGCGCAAGATCGGCCCCCAGTATCGCGTCCCAGCGAAAGTCATTCCGGCGCGCAAGATCGCACATGATCGCGGTGTTGCCATTGGAAACGGGAGCAATGAGAAAACGCTGCCTGAGCGCCTCGAGACCCGCCGGCACGTCCTGCCACGCATCGAGCCGATGCCATGCCAGCGTCAACCGCGCCACTTGCGCTTCCTTTAAGTTCTCGACTCCGAAGCTCGCCAGCACGATCTTGAGTGTGCGCCGATGCAGCACGTCGAGCTTGGTATACGGGATGCGGCCGGACCGGACTTCTTCCATGGCCGGCTGGTATTGATCACGCCATGCATCCGCGAAGGCGACCCAATCCAGCGACACCTCGAGCGGCTTCAGCACCAGTTCCGCATCGCGGGCGACCCCGCGTCGCCAATCGACCAGCGTGCCGAACACATCGAAGAACAATGCCTTGACGCCCTGCATGCGCAATCCTAAGGCGGCGCCGCTACGGCGCCGCCCGCTGCATCAAGTGTGACCCAGGACGTCGATCGCGTGCTGCACCGAGTGCCGGGCTTCTTCGATCTGATGTATCACTCGCTGCTGCAGACCCATGGTGTCGGGCTGATCTTCCTCGCCCGATACATCGTGTCTGGCCTTGTCGAGCAATTCCAGGGACTTGTGAAAGCGGCCGGTGCGCTCCAGGTGAGCATCGACCGGAACATGGTCTTGAATGTTCTTGCCGTCCATGATCGCCGCTTTCTTGATTTCGCCGATCGCCTTGTCGATATGCTCGATCGCGTGCATCGCTTCCTGAGCCACCACGTCGCCGGCGCCCACCGTTTCGAGATGCGCGCGCGCATCGCGCAAATCGCTGAGCGCATGCAGATAGGCGGGATGCTTGCCGGGATTATCCGCAAATGACGGCGCCGCGAGAAACAAGGTGACGCCGGCCGCGGCGACAATTTTCAGCATCGAGGAACGCATAAAGTTCTCCTGTTTTTGCCTGCGGACATACTCGCTTCGCACCCATCCCAAGTCACTTACGTTTGCGTAATGTGAACTTATCCCGTGACGTTAATCATAATTAACCCGCCGGAGTTGTCAGCGCCTTGAGGAACAGGTAGTAAAACTCGAGACCCTTGTAATACGAGTCGATTGCGAGGCGCTCATCCTTGCCGTGCGCGCGTTCGTCGTCGCGGTCGATGGCGACGCCACAAATTCCGTAGCTGGGAATCCCGGCATTCGATGTGTAGACGCTGTCCGATGCTCCGACTTCCATGATCGGTATCACCGGCGCCCCCGGCCAGAGCTTTGCCGACACGCTGCGCAGCGCGTGCATGACAGCGTCGCTCAGCGGCGCCGGCGCCATCGGTTTGCGATCCGTGCCCTCTGCGGCCACTTCACCGGCGCTGTTTCTGGTTCGCACGCTGAGCTTTGGATCATTGAACAGCTTCACCAATTCCAGGCGAATCTGCTCCTGCGAATGTCCCGGGAAGATGCGGCAATTGACATTTGCGTCGGCACGCTGCGGCAGGGCATTGAGCGCATGACCGGCGCTCAACATCGTCGCGACGCAGGTGGTGCGCATGGTCGAGTTCCAGGCCGGATCCTTCGACAAGCGCGCGATGGCCTTAGGGTCGGGCGGCGTATTCAGAATGGCGCGCATGTCGGCGGCGACCTGGCCGGTCTCGATCGTGGCCATTTGTTTGAAGTACTCGCGTGTCACCGCATTCAATTCGAACGGGAACGGCGACTTCTGCAGCAGCGCGAGCGCGTCTGCGACGTGATAAATCGCATTGTCCGGCGTGGGCAAGGAACTGTGGCCGCCGGGGTTGGTGGCGAGCACTTGATAGTCGGCATAAAGTTTCTCGGCCGCTTCGAATTCCACCGCCGGCGGCTTGTCGGTTCTGACCGTTCCGGAATCCGGATTCAGCGCATATTCGGCATCGATCAAATCGCGATGATTCTTCAGCAGCCAATCGACGCCGTTGAATTTGCCGCCTTCCTCGTCCGCGGTGAGCGCGAGAATGATGTCGCGGTCGGGCACGAAGCCTTCCTTGCGCATGCGGATGAAATCGGCGACCGCGATGGCATCGCTGTTCTTCATATCCTGCGTGCCGCGGCCATAGTAGTAGCCGTCCTTCTCGACGAACTGGAAGGGATCGGTGGTCCAGTCCTCGCGCCGCGCTTCCACGACGTCCAGATGCGCGATGATCAATATCGGCTTGAGTGTCGACCCGGCCTTGCCGCGATAGCGCGCCACCATGTTGCCCTTGCGATCATTGGGGCCAAGCACGACGACGTCGGCCTTGGGCCATCCCGCATCCAGCAGCCGCTGCGCCATGGCTTGCGCCGCCACCGTGGTGCTGCCGACCGAGTCAGTGGTGTTTATCTCGATGAGCTGTTTGAAGATATCGTGCGCCAGGCTGCGCGTGGCGGCGGCGGCATCGGTCGGTGCGGGCAGCGAAGCCTGCGGCAACAGCGCGCAAAGCAGCGCGGCGGCCAAGCCTGCGGCGGCGTGTTTGTTCATCGTGTCTCCCCATTGTTTTTTGGAAATCTGTCAGCGCCTCGCCATGCTATCGTATGTGGCTGCACAGTGCCCGCGATGTGAGGGGGGTGAAAATGCCGAAGAAAAAGTCGCGCGCGGTGAGCCGCGCGGCCGCGGAAGCGGCGGTACAGACTCTGCTGCGCTGGGCGGGCGATGACCCGGCGCGCGAGGGTTTGGCGGCAACGCCCCGACGGGTCGTCAATGCCTATCAGGATTGGTTCTCAGGATATGCCGAGGACCCGGGCGCGTATTTGCGCCGCACCTTCGAAGAAGTCGAAGGCTATGATGAAATGGTGGTGCTGCGTGATATCGCGTTCGAATCGTTCTGCGAACATCACATGGCGCCGATCATCGGCCGCGCCCACGTCGGCTATCTGCCGAGCGATCGCGTGGTGGGCATCAGCAAGCTGGCGCGCGTGGTCGATGGTTTCGCCCGCCGCTTTCAAGTGCAGGAAAAGCTTACCGCGCAGATTGCCGGCTGCATCAATGATGTGCTCAAACCGCGCGGCGTCGGAGTCGTGATCGACGCGGTTCACCAGTGCATGACCACCCGCGGAGTGCACAAACGCGGGGTCTCGATGGTCACCAGTAAGATGCTTGGTGCCTTCCGTGCGAATGCCAGCACCCGGGCGGAGTTCCTGCGCTTCATCGCCATCGAGGGCGGCGAACGCTGATCAGTTTCGCCTTTGGGTGGTGGGCGGGACCCTCTGGCCGCCCGGCGGAACTTTCTGGGTGCTGGGCGGGACCTTCGGCGTCGTGCGAACCGGCATCAACTCCACCGAAAAACTGTATTGGTGCTTCTCGCCCGGCTGCAATGCACCGACGCCGACGACATTGCGCGCGATCTTCTCGCCCTGGGCGTTGGTAATCGACACCACCACACAGTATTCGCACTGCTCGCCGTGCCCGGAGTGATGTATCGAGCCCTCGATGCGCATCGCCGGAATCGCCTGGGTCTGCGGCTCGGCATTGACGGTATTGAAGCGCAGGTGATGCTGGCATCCCGGGCATATGTTGGCGCTCTGCAAGACCGTCGCCTTGCAGTGCGGACAGACCCGGGTTGCCCCCACGGTGCTCGGGCGAGCCACGCTCATTCCGAGGCTCCTAGCTGCCGTTGCTCAGCGAGCCCGTTTTAATCTTGCCTTTTTCATCATCCCAGCCGAACTCGACGTGGCCGCGCATGCGCGAACCCGCCGCGACGGTGATCGAACCGGCCTTCACGTCGCCGACAATGACGCCGCCCTCGAGCACGTCGACCCGTTTGGCGGACTCGATATTGCCCTGCAGCTCACCGCCCACCACGACGATGCCCGCCAGCACCTGGCCGGTCAGATGTGCGCCCGCATCCATGCTGAAATTGCCGTCGATGCGTACGTCGCCTTTGAAGCGGCCGGCCATTCGCACATTTCCCGAACCCTCGATCTTGCCTTCGATCGAAAGTCCCGAGGCAATCACGGATTCACCGCCCTCGACCGCGGTTTTGGGGGTCGGGCGGCGCGGCGAAACGGCCAATCCCGAATCGCTGAGACTGCGTTCCGGCGCGCTTCGGTCCAGCACCGACGCCGCTGAGGGAACAGATGAACCCGCCGGAGCGGGCGTGGGGGTTTCTTTCCATAGGGCCATAAATAATTCTCCCGCTAATGAGTGGCTTAAGCGTACACGCTAACGCCGGTATATGTCATCGGACACCTGTCTTCGAATGGAGACGCCCGGGCCCTCGGGGGCTGTCGTCTATAATGGCCCTCAAATTACTACAGGGGCATTAACTTTTGTTTCAACAACTTGAGCGCTTGAGCGCCGATTCGATCCTGGGACTGATGGCGAAATATCGGGCCGACCCTGCGCCCCAAAAAGTCGATCTCGGGGTGGGTGTGTATCGAGATCTTGAGGGCAATACCCCCGTTCTGCACTGCGTTCGGCGGGCGGAACAGGAGGTCTTTGCGGCGCAAACCACCAAGTCCTACGTGGGTGCCGCGGGCCGCGAGGAATTCAACAGCGCCGTGCAGGAATTGGTGCTGGGCGCGGCGCACGCCGCTTGCCGCGACCGGCGCGCGATTACCGTACAGACGCCTGGCGGATGCGGCGCCTTGCGGCTGGGTGCGGAATTGATACGCGCAGCCGCCCCCGCCGCCGCGGTGCACTTGAGCGATCCCACCTGGGGCAACCACTCGCCGCTGCTGGGCAGCACCGGAATCCGGCTCGAGCGCTATCCTTACTACGATCCGAGCGCTCATGCGCTGCGCTTCGAGGCCATGATGCAGAAACTCAACCTCGCGCCGGCCGGCGATGTCGTGTTGATTCATGCCTGCTGCCACAATCCAACCGGCGCTGATCTTCAACCTGAGCAATGGGAAGCGGTTGCAGAACTGCTGCAGCGTCGCAGACTCGTTCCCTTCCTCGATCTTGCGTATCTGGGGTTTGCCGCATCGCTCGACGACGACGCCACCGCGGTGCGCATGCTTGCGCAGCGCCTGCCGGAAGCGCTGATAGCGGTGTCGTTTTCCAAAAACCTGGGGCTGTATCGCGAGCGCGTCGGCGCACTCATCGTGGTCAGCGAAAGCGCAGCTCGCGCCGGGGCCGTGTCGAGCCACGCGCTGCAAATCGCGCGCGGCATTTATTCGATGCCGCCGGATCATGGTGCGGCGATTGCCGCGCGGATTTTCTCGGATCCTAAGCTGACGCGCGATTGGATCCGGGAACTCGACTCCATGCGTAGCCGGATTCAGGAAATGCGTGTCTTGTTGGCGCAGCGTCTGCGGAGCGTGACCGGCGACGGCGAGTTCGATTTCATACGCGCGCAGCGCGGCATGTTTTCCCTCCTCGGAGTGTCTGCGCCGGCGGTCGAGCGGCTGCGCGAGCGACATCACATCTACATGACCGCGGACAGCCGCATGAATCTCGCCGGCATCATGCCGCACAATGTGGATTACGTTGCCGAGGCGTTCGCGGCGGAGCGCGCGATAACAACGGGCGGCGGCGACTAGCTGGCCAGGGCCTGGCTGAGCGCGGTGATTTCCGCGGCGGAATCCTGCATTACCGCCAGCGTCTTCGATTCGGTCAAGCCAAGCCGCCACGCGGCGGGAAGGTCTTTCAATTCGCGTTCCAGGCCGGCGATGTTGGTGCCGTACGACACCATCAGTACAGCGACGCCGACCACGTCGGTTAAATTCGGCGGGTCGCCGTCGGTTCGGGCGAAATCATCCTGTCCCACTGCGTGCGCCATCGATTCGGCGAAATTCCAATTCTCCAGAATCGCCTTGCCGATGCCGGGATACCATTCGGCGATGATGTCGTTGAGCGCGGTCTCGCTAGTGAACAGCTCCGGGTGATCCACCGCGCGGGTCAATATGTAAAGCTTGCCGATGCCGTGCATCATCCCGGTAAGCATCGCCTCGTCCGGATTGACCTTGGTGCAGGTCCTCGCCAGCACGAAAGCGTACGCGGCCACGTAGGTGCTGCGCTCCCACAGATCGTTCAGATGCGGCGCCAGGCTCGCCAGCTTGTTGCCCTGGCGGATCTGATTCATCGCGAAGGACATTGCCGCGCTGCGCACCATGTTGTAGCCGATGCGATTGATCGCGGTGCGCAGATCGTTGATGGCGCGCCCGCTGGGATTGACCGCGGCGGAATTGGCAATACGCACCAGCCGTGCCGCCAGTGCGGGCTCCGAGCCGACCACCCGGCAAACCTGATCCGTCGAGGACTTGGTGTCCTCCAGGACGCGCCTGACTTTGATGGCTATTTCGGGAAATGACGGAAGATCGACGTGGCCGCGCGACAAATCCGCGGCCAGGGTACGTACGAAATCAAATTCAACTTGCGATGTGGCTTGCACAAGACCTGGATATCGACAGCAGCAGGCCTTTCTTTAGGGCAATAATTTGGCTAGCGCGCGGCCCGGGTCTTGAAGCGCTGCCGCACCTCGCCGCTCTGCGATCGCTCGGTATAGTGCCCGCCGCTGTAGCGGGCGATCACATGACGCCAAAACGCCACTGAACCGGGATGGCGCATGTATTCGACGATTTCCCATTCGCCCGCAAAGCGGTCGAATATCAA
Organism: uncultured Gammaproteobacteria bacterium; assembly: GCA_963785405.1. GTDB lineage: Bacteria > Pseudomonadota > Gammaproteobacteria > Steroidobacterales > Steroidobacteraceae > Bog-1198. The sequence goes on along the minus strand of CAWAVF010000009.1, from coordinate 186,599 downwards.
TGTCGCGGCGTCGCGGCCGATGCCTGCTCTGCGATGCTGATTGCGGACGAAGAACTCCGACATCCTGTAGTTCGCGATCTTTTCGCCCGCCGGCGCGATACGCGGCCGCGTAACCAGCGCAAAGCCGACGGAGTCGCGCCCTTTGAGAATCAGCAGCGGGTGCGATTGATCGTTGGAAAACCAGTTCGCGAAGATCTCGTCCTGGTGGGGATTAGCCGTGCCCAGAACCGAAAACAAACCGGTGTTGAGGTCGGCCAGGGATTCAATATATTCGCCGTAAACGCTCTGGATCCACTGGCGATCCTGCTTCGAACGTCCTACATCGCGAATACTAACCAACGAAACCGCATCCTCAGTACTGGAAAATACACAGCCCGGGCGGACGCGCCTGATGGCGGTCCGCCCGGGCATGTGGGTTCAGCGTGCGCGAATTACGGCTTCGCAGCTGATGCCGCACTGGCGGCTGCATCACTGGCGGCGCTCGCAGCAGCTGCTGAATCAGCGGCAGGCGCAGCCGGAGCGGCGGCAGGAGGAGGAGTCGGTTCGGCGGCCGGGGCAGGAGCCTCGGTCTTGCTGCCGCAGGCACTCAGCACGAATGCAGCGACAAAGGCGCTTAAAGCAAGTTTGGTCTTCATCTATCGATACCCCAGGAATTTTAAGGATAAATATTTAGGCCGAGAGTGTTGTTTTTGGGCCTTCACCCAAATGTCCCGACCGATTTTAGAGTGTTTTGCCTCACTTTCATACCTCTTTCGCGTCAGCTCACACTCCTTGACGTTCGGATGGCCGGCCGGGGTTAAACTTCTCGCCCGACAGGACGGAGGACATGTGAACGATTCCAGACTCGATCAGCTATATGCAGCGCATTTGACGACGCTCATGCAGCGTACGGACCGGTGCTTGGCGGCAACAGGCTTCGATGCATTGGTCATCCCTGCCGGTCGGCCGCCGCTGCAGTTCCTGGACGATCAAGACTATCCTTTCAAGGTCAATCCACAATTCAAGGCATGGGTCCCCATCCTCGACAATCCGCGCTGCGTTCTCGTGTACTCGCCCGGCGCCCGTCCTACAGTCCTGTTTTATCAGCCCAACGATTTTTGGCACAAACCGGCCCGGATGCCGCAGGAATCCTGGACCGCCTGCGTGGATTTGATCGCCATGGATGATGATGCGAAGGCCGCCGCTCACTGGGCGAAACTCGGTCGCGTGGCCTTTATCGCGCCCGATCAGGGCACATTGCCCGGCATCGACCCGGCAAACCTCAATCCGCCGGAGCTCCTGGCGCGATTGCACTACGATCGCGCCGTGAAAACTCCGTACGAGCTCGCCTGCATGCGCAAGGCAAGCGAACTTGGCGCGCGCGGCCATCGCGCGGCGCTCGCCGCGTTCCGCCGCGGAGACTCCGAATACGCAGCGCACATGGCGTTTCTGCAAGCCTGCGCGCAGCGCGAGGAGGAAATGCCGTACAACAATATCGTGGCCTACAACGAAAATGCCGCGGTTCTGCACTACCAGCACCTGGAGCGCGTTGCGCCGGCGCCGCTGCGTTCCTTCCTGATTGACGCGGGCGCGCAATATCGCGGCTACGCCGCCGATATCACCCGCACCTACGCGAGTGCAGCCGGCCGATTCAGCGATCTGCTGCAGGCCACGGATGGCGCGCAGCTGCAACTGTGCAACGAGATCGTGGCTGGCCGCGATTATCGCGATGTGCACCTCGCGGCGCACCGCCTCCTGGGCGATGTCATGCGCGAGATTGGCCTGACAAAAATTCCGGGGCAGGCGGCCCTCGAAGCCGGTGTCACCAGCGTGTTCTTTCCGCACGGCATCGGGCACCTGCTCGGCCTGCAAGTACACGATGTCGGAGGTGTGATGGGCGATACATCAGGCCACGAAGTCGAGCGCCCCCCCGGCCACCCCTACCTGCGCCTCACGCGCATGCTCGAACCCGGCGTGGTGGTCACGGTGGAGCCCGGCATTTACTTCATCGATTCGCTGCTGCGCGCGGCCAGCGCGGACGCGCGGCGTGCGCACATCGATTGGAAGGTGGTCGAGGAACTGAAGCCCTGCGGTGGAGTGCGCATCGAGGACAATGTCGCGACGACAACGTCAAAGCCGGAAAATATGACCCGGGATGCCTTCGCCCGGGTCGCGATTTGATCAGGCCTTGGCCTTGCGGCGTTTCGGCTTCGCGCCTTTCCCGCCTTCCTCGTCAGCCGCGGCGGCTTTCTTGGACTTCTTTGGCGCCTTGGCCGCTTTCGGCTGCTTCGCCGGCTTGGCGGCCTTGGGCGCCTTCGGGGCCTTTGGTGCCTTGGCAGCCTTGGCAGCCTTGGGTTCTTCCTTCTTTTCGGTCGCCACCGGCGCCAGATCCACCAATTGCATCAACGCCATGTCGGCCGAATCGCCCGGCCGCGGCTCCATCTTGAGAATGCGTGTATAGCCGCCGGCGCGCGCCTTGAAACGCGGCCCCAGATCGTCGAATAACTTCTCGACGACGCTCACATCGCGCAACCGCGCATACGCCAGCCGGCGCATCGCTATTGAATCAACCCTGGCCAGGGTGATCAGAGGTTCGACCACGCGGCGCAGCTCCTTGGCCTTGGGCACGGTGGTGCGAATGGTCTCGTGCCGTAGCAGCGAGGTCGCCATGTTGCGCAACATCGCATGACGATGGGAGGCATTACGCGATAGCTGACGCCCGCTGTTTCTGTGACGCATGTCTAAAGACCGTCGCGCTCATCGTCGCGCTTCAACCCCGGTGGCGGCCAATTGTCGATGCGCATACCCAAGGTCAGGCCGTGGCTTTCCAGAACCTCCTTGATTTCCGTCAGGGATTTCTTTCCCAGATTTGGCGTGCGCAGCAACTCGACTTCCGTGCGCTGCACCAGATCGCCGATGTAATGGATGTTCTCGGCTTTGAGGCAGTTGGCGCTGCGCACCGTGAGTTCCAGCTCGTCGACCGGACGCAGCAGAATGGGATCGAACTGGGTTTCCGTCGCCTTGGTGGTGGACTCGTCCTGGCCCTGCAAATCGACGAATACCGACAGCTGATCCTTGAGGATCCCGCCGGCGCGGCGAATCGCCTCTTCCGGGTCGATGGTGCCGTTGGTCTCGATATCGAGGATCAGCTTATCCAGGTCGGTGCGCTGCTCGACGCGAGCGCTCTCGACATTGTAGGTCACCTTGCGCACCGGGCTGAACGATGCGTCCAGCTGCAACCGGCCTATGGCGCGCGTTTGTTCTTCGAACGCCATGCGCTGTGCCGCCGGACGATAACCGCGGCCGCGCTCGACCTTCAGCGACATCGACAATTCGCCGGCCTTGGTCAGATTCGCAATGATGAGATCGGGATTCAAAATCTCGATGTCATGATCGCCGGCAATATCGCCGGCCGTCACCGGTCCGGGACCCTTCTTGTGCAGGCGCACCTCGGCAACATCGCGCGTATGCATGCGGATCGCGACTGCCTTGAGATTCAGCAGGATGTCGACGACGTCTTCCTGCACGCCCTCGATGGCCGTGTACTCGTGCAGCACGCCTTCGATCTCGATCTCGGTGATGGCTGCGCCCGGTAACGAGGACAGCAGCACGCGCCGCAGCGCGTTGCCCAAGGTGTGACCAAAACCCCGTTCGAACGGTTCGATCACGATGCGCGCATGGCGCGGCGACACGGGCTGTACCTTGACGACCCGCGGCTTTAAGAATTCATTGATCGATCCCTGCATGGAATACCCTCGCTAGCTAACCGGGAACAACGCAGCCCAAAAGGCGGCGGTGCGTTACTTGGAATACAACTCGACGACCAGGCTCTCGTTGATGTCCGGCAGAATTTCCTGCCGATCGGGAACGGATTTCAAAATCCCCGAAAACTTCTTGTCGTCAACTTCAACCCAGTCGGGAAAGCCGACCTGGGCGGCAATGGTGAGCGCGGCAGTCACACGGCTCTGCTTCTTGGCGCGTTCGCGCAGATTGATCACATCGCCGGCCTTGCACTGATAGGAAGCGATGTTGACCAGTTTGTCGTTCACCGCCACGCCTTTGTGGCTCACCAGCTGCCTGGCCTCGGCGCGTGTCGCCGCGAAGCCCATGCGATACACCACATTGTCCAGGCGGCATTCCAGGAACTGCAGCAGCGTTTCGCCGGTGGCGCCGGGACGGCCTGCGGCCTTCTGGTAGTAGTTGCGGAACTGGCGCTCGAGCACACCGTACATGCGGCGCAGCTTCTGCTTCTCGCGCAGCTGCAACCCGTATTCCGACAAGCGCTGCTTGCGCTCGCTCTTGACGCCGCCCGGCGGCACTTCCAGCTTGCACTTCGATTCCAGGGGCTTCACGCCGCTTTTCAGGAACAGATCGGTTCCCTCGCGACGCGACAGTTTGCACTTCGGACCGGTATATTTAGCCATTAGACGCGTCGCTTCTTGGGTGGACGGCAGCCGTTATGCGGAATCGGCGTGACGTCTTCGATATTGGTGATCTTCAAGCCGCAGCCGTTCAAGGCTCGCACCGCGGACTCGCGGCCGGGGCCCGGGCCCATGACGCGCACTTCGACGTTCTTGACGCCATGCTCCTGCGCCGCAGTGCCGGCGCGCTCGGCGGCGACCTGCGCCGCGAACGGCGTCGATTTGCGCGAGCCGCGATAGCCGCAGCCGCCGGAAGTCGCCCACGACAGCGTGTTGCCCTGACGATCGGTGATCGTGATGATGGTGTTGTTGAACGACGCGTGCACGTGCGCGATCGCATCGAGCACATTCTTGCGGACTTTCTTGCGCGCAGGCTTGGCACCGGCGGCCGTAGCTGCCGCTGCGGCAGCGCCGCCCTGATTTGCGTTCTGTTTCTGGTCAGCCATGATTTCCTATTGCGCTTCGCGCCTTGATCAAACCTTGCCCGGCGGCGCGTTCATCTTCACGGCTTGCTTGCGCGGACCCTTGCGCGTGCGAGCGTTGGTGCGCGTGCGCTGGCCGCGCAGCGGCAAGCCCTTGCGGTGCCGGATGCCGCGATAGCAGCCCAAATCCATCAGGCGCTTGATGTTCATCGACACCTCGCGGCGCAGGTCGCCCTCGACCGCGAATTTCGCGACCTGCGAGCGCAGCGAAGCCACTTCGGCATCGGTGAGATCCTTCACTTTGACGTGGTACTTCACCCCGGCTGCATCGCAAATGCGCAGCGCACGGCTGTTGCCAATGCCAAAAATGTGGGTTAAGCCGATGACCACATGCTTGTTCATCGGTATGTTGATGCCGGCGATACGCGCCATCTATCTCTCCACCCGTGCCCACGAAAAAAAGCGCGGTAGTATATTAGAAAAACCTCTAAAGATCAATTCACTAGCCTCTTTGACGGCCGCTAGCCCTGACGCTGCTTGTGCCGCGCATCCGAGGAACAAATGATGTAGACCACGCCGCGGCGCCGCACCACTTTGCAGTTCTTGCAAATCTTTTTGACTGAAGGACGAACTTTCATTTCTTTGCTCCAATGCCCCGAAGGCTGGCCTTTTTCATGAGGCCCTCATATTGCTGCGACATCATGTGCGATGACGCCTGTGCGACGAAATCCATGACTCCGACCACGATGATCAGAAGCGAGGTGCCGCCGAACTGAAACGGAATGGCCGGGTTCACCATGCGAATGATCTCGGGCAGCAAGCACACCGCCATGATGTACAAACCGCCCCACAGCGTCAGGCGCGTCAGCACCTTGTCCAGGTAGTCGCCGGTTTGCTGGCCGGGACGGATGCCGGGAATGAAGGCGCCGGCCTTCTTGAGATTTTCGGCCGTGTCGCGCGCGTCGTACACCAATGCCACGTAGAAAAACGCGAATCCGATCACCAGCAGCCCGAACAGTAAAACGTGCAGCGGCTGGCCATAATTGAGGACGGCCGCGATCTTTTGCAAGGTCCTCTGGATGATATTCGGATTCGGGCTGTTGCCGAAGAATTGAGCGATCGTCGCCGGAAACACCAGCAAGCTGGAGGCGAAGATCGGCGGGATGACGCCGGCCATGTTCAGTTTGAAGGGCAGGTGGGTGCTTTGCCCCTGCATCATGCGCCGGCCCATTTGCCGCTTGGCATAATTCACCTGGATCTTGCGTTGCGCGCGCTCCACGAACACGCAGAACAGGGTCACCAATACCACGACCACCACGATCAGCAGCACGATCAGCGGGTTCATTTCGCCGGACCGCACCATTTCGAGCGTATTGCCGATGGCGCGCGGCAGCCCGGCGATGATGCCGGCCACGATGATCATGGTGATGCCGTTGCCGATGCCGCGTTCGGTGATCTGCTCTCCCAGCCACATCACGAACAACGTGCCGGTGGTGATCGAGATGGTGGCAACGAACAAGAACTGCGCGCCCGGGTTCGGCACCAGGTTGCCGCTCGAGTTCTGAATGGCCAGCGCGGCGCCGAAGCCTTGGAACGCGGCCAGGCCCACCGTGCCGTAGCGCGTGTACTGCATCAGCTTGCGGCGGCCGGACTCGCCGTCCTTGCGAATCTGGTTCCACGGCGGATACACCATCGATGCCATTTGCACGATGATGGAGGCCGTGATGTACGGCATGACGTTGAGCGCCAGGATGCTGAAGCGCTGCAGCGCACCGCCGGAAAACATGTTGAACATGCCGAGCAGCGTGCCGTTCTGACCCGCAAAAAACGCCGCAAATTTTGCGGCATCGATGCCCGGTACCGGGATGAACGTGCCAATCCGATACACCACGAGCGCGCCCAGCAGGAAGAACAGGCGCTTGCGCATTTCAGCGAAGCGGGTGATGTCCCCCAGAGCGGCGGCGGCGTTGGTGCTGGATGTGACCAAGGATTTCTCTTAAGCCGCGAAACTGCCGCCGGCAGACTCGACGGCGCTCTTGGCGCCCTTGGTCGCGGTGATCACCTTGTCCTTGATGGTGAAGGGCTTGGTGACCTTGCCGGACAAAATGATCTTCACGATCTTGGTGCTCTCCGGCACCAGATTGGCCTCGATCAGACCGGCCAACGTGACCTCGGCGCCCGCAACCCGCATCAGGTCGGACAGCGTCAGTTCGGCGCGGGATGCCTTCATCGCCGAACGGAACCCGACCTTGGGCAGGCGCCGTTGCAGCGGCATCTGGCCGCCTTCGAATCCAACCTTGTGATAGCCGCCCTTGCGCGCGCGCTGTCCCTTGACGCCGCGGCCGCAGGTCTTGCCTTGCCCGGCGGACGCGCCGCGGCCGACCCGGAGGCGCGTGCGCTTGGAGCCCATGCCCGGTTTAATCGTATTCAATCTCATTTGGACACCTTGGCGGGCTCGACTTTGAGCATGTGGCTGGCCGCATTGACCATGCCGCGATTGGATGGGGTATCCGCCACCACAACGCTGTGGCCGATCCTCCGAAGGCCTAAGCCGCGCACCGAACCGCGAATGCTGGCCAGCTGCCCGAATATGCTCTTGGTCAACGTGACCTTGATCGCCTTCTTCGAATTTTCCTTATCAGTCATGATCTTAGCCTACGATCTCTTCGACGCTCTTGCCGCGCTTCGCCGCGATATCGTCGGGCGTGCGCAATTTGCCCAGGGCATCCATGGTGGCGCGCACCACGTTGATGGGATTGCGCGATCCATAGCTCTTGGCCAAAACATTGCGAACTCCGGCGCACTCGAAGACCGCGCGCATGCCGCCGCCGGCGATGACACCGGTACCGTCCGCGGCCGGCTGCATGTACACCCGCGTGGTCCCATGCCGTCCTTTGACCGCGTAGAACAGGGTTTCGTTCTTCAGCGAGACGGTGACCAGGCTCTTGCGCGCCTGCATCATCGCCTTGGAAATCGCCACCGGCACCTCGCGCGCCTTGCCGTAGCCAAAACCGACGCGACCGGCGCCGTCGCCCACCACGGTCAGCGCCGTGAAGCCGAATTGCTTGCCGCCCTTGACCACCTTGGCCACACGGTTTACCGCGACCAGCTTTTCGAGCAGGTCATCGCCGGACATTGGTTTTTCTACTCTCGCCATAGCGTCCTTTTAGACCTCTTCAGTTAGAACTCCAGACCCGCTTCGCGCGCGGCGTCTGCCAGCGCTTTGACGCGCCCGTGGTACATGAAACCGGAACGGTCGAACGCCACCTTCTTGATGCCCTTGGCGGTAGCGCGCTCAGCAATGGCGCGGCCGACGGCCTTGGCGGCTTCGATATTGCCGGTGGTCTTCAATTCACCGCGCACGTCCTTCTGCAGGGTCGACGCGGCAACCAGCACCTTGTCGCCCTGCGGCGCAAAGATCTGCGCATAGATGTGCTGCGGCGTGCGATGCACCGAGAGACGCAACGCGGCCAGCTCCTTGATCTTCACGCGGCCGCGCAGCGCGCGGCGCAGGCGGGTATCTTGTTTGGTCAGTTTCATGATTACTTCTTCTTCGCCTCTTTCAGCGAAATCTTTTCATCCGAGTACTTCACGCCCTTGCCCTTGTAGGGCTCGGGCGGCCGGAATCCGCGAATCTCCGCCGCGGTCTGACCGACGCGATGCCGGTCGATGCCCTTGATGATGATCTCGGTCTGGCTCGGCGTTTCAATGCTGATGCCATCGGGAATGGCGAAGTTGATCAAGTGCGAGTAGCCCAAGGTCAGGGTCAGGTTCTTCGCCTGAACCGCGGCTCGATAACCGACACCGACCAATTCCAGCTTCTTCTCGTAGCCCTTGGTCACACCCATGACCATATTGGCCAGGTGCGCGCGCGTCGAGCCCGCGATGGCATTGATGCCCTCGACGCTGGCATCGGAGGTTTCCACCTGCAGACGCTTTTCCTGCTGCACGACCTTGATGCCGTTCTTGATCGCCAACGTGAGGGAGCCCTTGGCGCCCTTGAGCGTCACGGCGTCCGCGGCAATCGTCGCGCTGACTCCCTGCGGAAGATCGACCGGCATTTTTGCGACTCGAGACATAGTTGAACCCTTATCGTACTACTGGACGACGAACAGCACTTCGCCGCCGGTGCCGGCCGCGCGCGCTTGCTTGTCGGACATGATGCCCTGCGGCGTCGAGACCACCGCCACGCCCAAACCGCCGAGCACCTTGGGCAATTCGTCCTTGCCGCGATAAATACGCAGGCCCGGACGGCTGATGCGCTCGATGCGGTCGATGACGGGACGGCCGTCGTGATACTTGAGCTCGATCGACAAGGTGCTCTTGGCGCCGGCGCTATCGACGCCGAAGCCGGCGATGTAGCCCTCATCCTTCAGTACCTTCAGGATCGCCAGTTTCAGCTTCGACGCACCCATCCCGACGGTGGGCTTGCCCGCGGATTGCGCATTGCGAATTCGCGTCAGGAGATCGGCAATCGGATCAGTCATGCTCATTGTGCGCGCCTCACCAACTCGCCTTCGTCAGGCCTGGAATTTCACCGCGATTGGCCGCCTCGCGCAGCTTGGTGCGCGCCAATCCGAATTTTCGGTACACGCCGCGCGAGCGGCCGGTTATGGAGCAGCGATTGCGCTGCCGTGTGACGCCCGCGTCTCGCGGCTGCCGCTGCAGTTCCGCCTGCGCCGCCACGCGCTCTTCCGCCCCGGTTTTCGGCGCGCGGATCAGCTCTTTGAGCTCGGCGCGGCGCTTGGCGTATTTCTTCGCCACCTTGAGGCGCTTCTTCTCGCGCATGAGCATGTTCGTCTTGGCCATGGCCTATACCTACTTGCGGAACGGAAAGTTGAAAGCTTCAAGGAGCGCACGCCCGTGCTTGTCATCGCGCGCCGAGGTGGAAATGGTGATGTCCATGCCACGGATTTGATCGATCTGGTCGTACTGGATCTCGGGGAAAATGATCTGCTCCTTGACCCCGAGGCTGTAGTTGCCGCGGCCGTCGAAGGAGCGCGAGCTGATGCCGCGAAAATCCCGGATGCGCGGAATGGCGATGCTCACCAGACGATCCAGGAACTCGTACATGCGATCGCCGCGCAAGGTCACCTTGCAGCCGATGGCCTGGCCGTCGCGAACCTTGAAGGTCGCCACCGACTTCTTGGCCTTGGTCACCGCGGGTTTTTGTCCGGTGATCTTCGCCATATCGGCGGTCGCCGCGTCCATGACCTTCTTGTCGGCCACGGCTTCGCCCACGCCCATGTTGACCGTGACCTTGACGATGCGCGGAACCTGCATGGTGTTCTTCAGGCCGAGCTTGGTCTTGAGCTCGGGCACCATCTTCTCGCGATAAATCTGTTTCAGTCTTGCTGCCATGTATTTAACTCGCTATTTCGCGTCGACCATTTCTTTGTTCGACTTGAACACGCGCACCTTGCGGCCGCTTTGCAGCGACTTGAAGCCCACGCGATCGCCCTTCTGCGTCGCCGGATTGAAAATCAGCACGTTCGAAACGTGCAGCGGCGCCTCGCGCTCGATGATGCCGCCCTGCACGCCCATCTGCGGGTTCGGCTTCTGGTGCTTCTTGGACATGTTGAGTCCTTCGACGCGCACGCGGTCGTCCGCCAGCACTTCGATGACGGCGCCTTTGCGGCCTTTGTCGCGACCGGTGATCAGCACCACCATGTCGCCTTTGCGGATCTTTTTCATAACTACAGCACTTCAGGAGCGAGTGAAATAATTTTCATGAACTGCACGTTGCGCAGCTCGCGGGTCACCGGCCCGAAAATACGCGTGCCGATGGGCTCGAGCTTGTTGGTCAGCAGCACCGCGGCGTTGCTGTCGAAGCGGATCAACGAGCCGTCGGCGCGGCGCACGCCGCTCTTGGTGCGCACCACCACGGCGTCGTACACCTCGCCCTTCTTGACCTTGCCGCGCGGAATCGCATCCTTGATGCTCACCTTGATCACATCGCCCACCGCCGCGTAGCGGCGTTTCGAACCGCCGAGCACTTTGATGCACATCAGCCGTTTGGCGCCGCTGTTGTCGGCCACATTCAATATCGTCCGCATCTGAATCATGGGCTTTGCCTCTTATTCTGACCGGGCACGATCTACGACGCGCACCAGCACCCAGGATTTACGCTTCGACATCGGACGACACGGCTTGATGGAGACGGTGTCGCCTTCCTGGCACTCGTTGCCTTCGTCGTGCGCCAGCAGCTTGGTGGTGCGGCGGATGTACTTGCCGTAGGTCGGGTGCTTGACCAGACGCTCGACCGATACCGCGATGGTCTTGTCCATCTTGTTGCTGACGACCTTGCCGGTGAGCAAGCGCTGCCCGTGCGCGGGCGCCTCGCCCGGCACTGCCGTATTGGTGGTTGGTGCTTCGCTCGACATCACGCCTTACCTCCGGCCGCCTTGGATTGGGCAAGCACCGTCTTTACGCGCGCAATGTTCTTGCGCACCTTCGCAAATTGATCCGGCTTGGCGGCCTGCCCGGTGGCGCGCGCCATGCGCAAATTGAACTGCTCGCGGCGCAGCTTGAGCAGTTCCTCGCCCAGGTCCTTGGGCGCCTTGGCGCGCAAATCTTTCGCCTTCATGCGCGCACCTGACGCTTGACGAAGGCGGTGGAGACCGACAGCTTGGCGGACGCCAGGCGGAACGCCTCGCGCGCTATCGTCTCGCTCATGCCTTCGATCTCGAACAGTACCTTGCCGGGCAGCACTCGCGCCACCCAGTATTCGACGTTGCCCTTGCCCGAGCCCATGCGCACTTCGAGCGGCTTCTGCGTGATCGGCACGTCCGGGAACACCCGGATCCAGATGCGGCCGCCGCGCTTCACGTGGCGCGAGATGGCGCGCCGCGCCGCTTCGATCTCGCGCGCGGTCATGCGGCAGCGATCGGTGGCCTTGAGGCCATACTCGCCGAACGCCACGGTGTTGCCGCGCTGCGCGCTGCCCGAGATCTTGCCCTTGAACTGTTTGCGGAACTTGGTCCGCTTCGGCTGCATCATGCTGTGTTACCTGATCAAGTCGCGGCAGGTGCCGCGGGTTCAGCGGATTTGGCGACTGCCGCCGCCGCTACGGCCTCGGCCTCGGCTTCCACGGCCTCTTCTGTCGGCTTGTCGAACACTTCGCCCTTGAAGATCCAGACCTTGATGCCGATGACGCCGTAAGTGGTCTGCGCCTCGGCCAGGCCGTAGTCGATGTCGGCGCGAAACGTATGCAGTGGCACCCGGCCTTCGCGATTGGTCTCGGTGCGCGCAATCTCCGAGCCGTTCAAGCGGCCGGAAATGCGCACCTTGATACCCAGGGCACCGGAGCGCATGGTGTTGGTCACCGCGCGCTTCATCGCGCGGCGGAACATCACGCGCTTCTCCAGCTGCTGCGAGATGCCCTCGGCAACCAGCTTGGCGTCGAGCTCCGGCTTGCGGATCTCGGCGATGTTCAAGCGCACATCGTTCATCGTCATGCCGAGGATCTTCGCGACGCCGGTGCGCAGCTTTTCGATGTCCTCGCCCTTCTTGCCGATCACGATTCCGGGACGCGCCGTGTGAATCGTGATGTTGGCGCGCTTCGCGGCGCGCTCGATGTGAATGTGGCTCACCGAGGCGTCGGCCAGCTTCTTGTTGAGAAACTTCCGCACCAGGAAATCGGTATGAATGTTCGAGGCGAAATTCTTCGAATGCGCATACCACTTCGACGACCAGTCGCGCGTGATGCCGAGACGAATACCAATTGGATTTACTTTCTGACCCATTAGGCCTCTCGCTTGCCGTCGGAAACTTGAACCAGGATGTGACTGCTGCGCTTGGCGATGCGCACGCCGCGGCCCTTGGCGCGCGCATGGAAACGCTTCAGCATCGGCGCCGGGTCGACTTCGACGCGCGTCACCTTCAGATCATCGACATCCGCATTGAAATTGTTGTAGGCATTGGCGATCGCCGAATCCAACACCTTGAGCACGATTTTCGCGCCTTTCTTCGGCATGAATTTCAGGGTATTCACCGCCAGCGTCGCGGACTTGCCGCGAATCGTGTCAACCACCAGGCGGCATTTCTGCGGAGAAATGCGCGCGTACCGCAATACCGCTTTGGTCTGCATGCGCTACTCCGCCACCGTGACTTTCTTGTCGCCGGAATGCGCCTTGAAGGTGCGCGTCGGCGCGAACTCGCCGAGCTTGTGGCCGACCATGTTTTCCGACACCAGCACCGGCACATGCAGCCGGCCGTTGTGCACGGCAATGGTCAACCCCACCATGTCGGGAATCACCATCGAACGCCGCGACCAGGTCTTGATCGGGCGCCGATCATTCTTTTGGCTCGCGGTCTGCACTTTCTTGGCGAGGTGCAAATCCACGAATGGGCCTTTCTTTAGCGAACGCGGCAAGGGTGTCTCCAGTCTCTAAATGCGTTTGTTCTTGCGGCGCTGAATGATCATGCCGTCGGTGCGCTTGTTGCGGCGCGTCTTCTTGCCCTTGGTCTGCAGGCCCCATGGGCTCACCGGATGCGGGTTGCCTTGACCGGACTTGCCTTCACCGCCGCCGTGGGGGTGATCGACCGGGTTCATGACGACGCCGCGCACGGTCGGACGCACACCGAGCCAGCGCACCGCGCCGGCCTTGCCGTACACGCGCAGATTGTGTTCATCGTTGCCGACTTCGCCGATGGTCGCGCGGCAGTCAACATGCACCTTGCGCATTTCTCCGGACTTCAAGCGCAAACTGGCGTACACGCCTTCGCGCGCGGCGAACTGTGCCGAGGCGCCGGCGCTGCGCGCCATCTGCCCGCCCTTGCCGACCTTGAGTTCGATGTTGTGAACCGTGCTGCCGACCGGAATGTGCCGCAGCGGCATCGCGTTGCCGGCCTTGATCGGCGCATCCGAGCCGGAGCGGATCTCATCGCCGGCCTGCACGCCCTTCGGCGCCAGAATGTAGCGGCGCTCGCCGTCCTTGTAGAGCACCAACGCGAGATGCGAGGTGCGGTTCGGATCGTATTCAAGACGCTCGACGATGCCCGGAATTCCGTCCTTGTCGCGCTTGAAATCAACCAGTCGATAGCGCTGCTTGTGGCCGCCGCCGATGTGGCGCGTGGTCTGGCGGCCCGAATGATTGCGGGCGCCGGTGCGATTCTTCTTGGTGGTCAGGGACTGAAGCGGCCCGCCCTTGTGCAGGTGCGAGCGATCGATTTTGACCACGAAGCGCGCACCCGGTGAGGTCGGCTTCATCTTGATGAGTGCCATGGCCTATGGGTCCTTATTTCGCTGTGGCGCCGGTGAAGTCGATGGACTGGCCGGTTTGCAAACGCACGTAGGCTTTCTTGAAGCCGTTGCGCTTGCCCGCCATGTTCTTGAAGCGCCGGGTCTTGCCGGGACGATTCAGCAAATTCACGCCCTCGACCTTGACCTCGAACATCAACTCGACCGCCTGCTTCACTTCGGCCTTCGATGCATCGTCAATCACGCGAAATACGTATTGATTCGCCTTCTCGCCGACGTTGGCGGCCTTTTCCGACACGTGCGGCTGAATCAGCACGTTCATCAATCGTTCCTTATTCATGCGGCGCCTCCGAGACGCTGTTCCAGCAACTTCAAGGCGCCCACCGTGGCGATCACCTTGTCGTGCCTGATCAAGCTCAAGGGATCCAGAGAGGCCACCGCCATCACATCCACGTGCGGCACATTGCGAGCCGCCAGGAACAACTTCTCTTCGAAGGCCTCCACCAGGATGAGCCCGCGGGTCATGCCGTATTCAGCCAATTTGCTGATGAGCAGTTTGGTTTTCGGCGCGGCGAGTTCGATCGCTTCCACGGCTACCAGGCGATCTTGGCGCACCAGTTCCGACACCATGGACTGCATCGCGGCGCGGTACATCTTGCGATTGACTTTTTGCGCGAAATCCCGCGGCTTGGCCGCGAACGCCCGGCCGCCGCCCACCCAAATGGGGCTGCGAATCGAGCCGGCGCGAGCCTGGCCGGTGCCCTTCTGGCTCCAGGGCTTCTTGCCGCCGCCGCGCACTTCGGCGCGGGTTTTCTGCGCCTTGGTGCCGGCACGGCCGCCCGCCATGTAGGCGGTGACGACTTGATGCACGAGGGCTTCGTTGTAGGCGCGTCCGAAGGCCACGTCCGACAATTGAATCTCGCTGGCGGGAGCAGCGTTTTTGAGCTGGAGCTTCATGGTCTATTTCTTCTCGGCTTTGGCTGCGGCTTTAGGCTGAGCGCCCTTTGCATCGCCCTTAGGCTGAGGTGCGCCCTTGGCGGCAACGGGAGCCTTGTTCGGCATCAGCTTTTGACGCCGCGCCTGACCCAGGGCCTTGACGGAGGGCCTGACGATCACCCGGCCGCCCTCGGCGCCCGGCACGGCTCCGCTGATCAGGAGCAGATTTCTGGCTGCATCAACTTCGACGATGCGCAGGTTTTCAATGGTGCGATTGCGCATCCCCATATGGCCCGACATGCGCTTGCCCTTGAAGACGCGCCCCGGCGTCTGGCGTTGGCCGATGGAACCGGGCGAGCGGTGCGACAGCGAATTGCCGTGGGTTTTCATGCCGCCAGCGAAGTTATGGCGCCGCATGGTGCCCTGGAAGCCCTTGCCCGAGGTGGTACCGGTGACATCGACGATCTGCCCCACGGTGAACATATCGACTTTGATTTCGCCGCCGGTGGCCAGGGCTTCGCCCTCGCCCTTGCCCAAACGGAATTCCTGGGAGGTGTAGCCGGCGGCAACATTGGCCTTGGCAAAATGACCGGCCATGGCTTTTCCGACCCGTGACGGGCGGCGGCTGCCAATGGTCACCTGAACCGCACGGTAACCGTCGGTTTTAGCGTTTTTGACTTGCGAGATGCGGTTCGGCAACGCCTCGACCACCGTCACGGGGACGGTTGCACCGGCGTCGGTGAACACTCGGGTCATGCCGCATTTGCGGCCAACCAGACCAATGGACATTGTCAATCCTCATACCGCGGACGCTCAAAGGCGTCGCTCGTTGCAACAGATCGGCGGTCTAGACACACGGACCCCAAGTACCCTTAGGCAATGGCGTCGGCGCCCACGCGCTCCGACCTCAAAAATGGACGGCGGAGTATACGGTCGTCATGCACGACACGCAAGTTTCGCCGCCAAAATCCCGTTAATTCAGCTTGATTTGGACGTCCACGCCCGCCGGCAGCTCCAGCTTCATGAGCGCATCCACGGTCTTGTCCGTGGGGTTCAAAATGTCCATCAGGCGCTTGTGCGTGCGGATTTCGAACTGGTCGCGCGCGTCCTTGTCGCCATGCGGCGCGGTCAATACGGTAAAGCGCTCCATTTTGATGGGCAGCGGCACCGGACCCTTGACGGTCGCGCCGGTGCGCTTCGCGGTATCGACAATTTCACGCGCCGACTTATCGATCAAGCGATGATCGAAAGCCTTCAGGCGGATACGAATGTTCTGGTTTGCCATGATTGTGTTTCCAGGCGCTGCGCGCCAACTATCAACGGGGTCGAAGCGACCCCGTCCTTCAAAGGGGGCCGGATTCTACGCTATTACCTTGGCGACTACACCTGCCCCGACGGTTTTACCACCCTCGCGGATGGCGAAGCGCAAGCCCTGCTCCATCGCAATCGGGGCGATCAGCTCCACCACGATCTTGATGTTGTCCCCGGGCATCACCATCTCGGTGCCTTCGGGAAGCTCCACCGCTCCCGTGACATCGGTGGTGCGAAAGTAGAACTGCGGCCGATAGCCTTTGAAGAACGGCGTGTGGCGGCCCCCCTCCTCCTTGCTCAGCACATACACTTCGGCCTCAAACTTGGTGTGCGGCGTGATGCTGCCGGGCTTGCACAAAACCTGCCCGCGCTCCACTTCCTCGCGCTTCGTGCCGCGCAAGAGCACCCCGACGTTATCCCCCGCCTGCCCCTCATCCAAGAGCTTCCTGAACATCTCAACCCCGGTGCAGGTGGTCTTTTGCGTCGGGCGAATCCCCACAATCTCCACCTCATCGTTCACCTTCACGATCCCGCGCTCAATGCGCCCCGTGACCACGGTGCCCCGGCCGGCAATGGAAAATACATCCTCCACCGGCATCAAAAACGCCCCTTCGATCGCCCGCTTCGGCACCGGGATGTACTCATCCAGCGCTTTGACCAGCTTGATCACCGAGGGCACCCCGATATCACTCGTGTCCCCTTCCAGAGCTTTTAAGGCAGAGCCGACGATGATCGGGGTCTTATCCCCAGGGAACTTGTACAGCGTCAATAAATCCCGTACCTCAAGCTCCACCAGCTCGAGTAACTCCGCATCATCGACCATGTCCGCCTTGTTCATGTACACCACCATGTGCGGCACTCCCACCTGGTAGGCCAGCAAAATGTGCTCGCGCGTCTGGGGCATCGGACCATCCGCAGCAGAGACCACCAGGATCGCCCCGTCCATCTGCGCAGCACCCGTGATCATGTTCTTCACATAGTCGGCATGTCCCGGGCAGTCCACGTGCGCGTAGTGGCGATTCTCGCTCTGATACTCCACGTGCGCCGTGGCAATCGTGATCCCGCGCGCGCGCTCCTCGGGGGCTTTGTCAATCTGGTCGTAGGCTTTGAACTCCCCGCCAAACTTCTCCGCCATCACCTTGGTTAAGGCCGCCGTCAAGGTCGTCTTGCCATGATCCACATGCCCAATCGTCCCCACGTTCACGTGCGGCTTCGTTCGCTCAAACTTCCCCTTCGACACGGCAAGTACCTCGTAAAATTAGTATGCGTTTGGGATCTTAAGAAGCTTTCTTCATGACGGCGTCCGCGACATTGGTCGGGACTTCCATGTATTTCGAAAACTCCATCGTGTAGTTCGCACGGCCCTGGCTCATGGAGCGCATGGACGTCGAGTACTGGAACATTTCGGCAAGCGGCACCTCGGCGGTGACCACCTTGCCTGATGGCGATTCTTCCATGCCGACGATCTGGCCGCGGCGGCGATTCAGATCGCCGACGATGTCGCCATAATAATCTTCCGGTGTCACCACCTCGACCTTCATGATGGGCTCCAGCAATACCGGCTTGGCCTTGCGGAAACCTTCCTTGAAGCCCATCGAGCCCGCGATCTTGAAGGCCATCTCGTTCGAGTCCACATCGTGGTAGGAGCCGTCGAAAATGGTCACTTTCACATCGACGATGGGGTAGCCGGCGATCACGCCGGTTTGCACCGCTTCCCGGATGCCCTTGTCCACCGCCGGAATGAATTCGCGCGGCACCGCGCCGCCAACGATGCCGTTGACGAATTCGTAGCCCTTGCCCAACCCCAAGGGTTCGATCTTCAACCACACATGGCCGTATTGGCCGCGGCCGCCGGACTGGCGCACGAACTTGCCTTCCGACTCCACGGTGCCGCGAATGGTTTCGCGATACGCGACCTGCGGCTTGCCGACGTTGGCTTCCACCTTGAATTCGCGCTTCATGCGATCGACGATGATTTCCAGATGCAGCTCGCCCATGCCTTCGATGATGGTCTGGCCGGACTCAGGGTCGGTGTGCACGCGGAAAGAAGGATCCTCCTTCGCCAGGCGCTGCAGGGCGAAACCCATTTTTTCCTGGTCGACCTTGGTCTTCGGTTCCACCGCCACGGAAATCACCGGCTCCGGGAACTCCATCTTTTCCAGAATGATGACCTTGCTAAGATCGGAGAGGGTGTCGCCGGTGGTGACGTCCTTCAAGCCCACCGCGGCTGCGATATCGCCGGCGCGCACTTCCTTGATTTCCGAGCGATCGCTGGCATGCATCTGCAGCAGGCGGCCGATGCGCTCATTGCGATTGCGGTTGGGAACAAACACTTGATCGCCTGAATTCAGCGTGCCCGAATAAACACGGAAGAAGGTCAGATTGCCGACAAACGGGTCGTTCAATATCTTGAATGCCAGCGCGGCGAACGGCTCGGCATCATCGGCCTTGCGGGTCATGGGCTCGCCGCTCTCGCCCTGGCCCACAACCTGCGGCACTTCCGTGGGCGAGGGCATGTATTCGACGATGGCATCGAGCACGGCCTGCACGCCCTTGTTCTTGAAGGCCGAACCGCAGGTCACCAGGCAGATCTCATTCTTCACGGCACGCTCGCGCAGGCCCTTCTTGATCTCCTCGTCGCTCAAGGAGCCGCTCTCCAAGTACTTGGTGAGCAGGTTCTCGTCGCCCTCCGCGGCCGCCTCGATCATTTTGGCGCGCCATTCCTCGCAGTCCTTGCGCATGCCGGCCGGAATCTCGCGGTACTCGAACTTCATTCCCTGGGTCTCGTCGTCCCACCAGATCGCCTTCATTTTGACGAGATCGACCACGCCAATGAACCCTTCCTCCGCACCAACGGGCAGCTGAATGGGTACCGGATTGCCGCGCAGACGCGTTCTGATCTGCTCGACGCAGCGCAGGAAGTTCGCGCCGGCGCGGTCCATCTTGTTGACGAAAGCGATCCGCGGCACGCCGTACTTGTTCATCTGGCGCCAAACAGTCTCGGACTGCGGCTGCACGCCGGACACGGCGCAGTAAACGGCAACCGCGGAGTCCAGCACCCTGAGGCTGCGCTCCACCTCGATGGTGAAGTCGACATGCCCCGGGGTATCGATGATGTTGATGCGGTGTTCGGGGAAGCCTTTGTCCATCCCCTTCCAGAAGCACGTGGTCGCGGCCGCCGTGATGGTGATGCCGCGCTCCTGCTCCTGTTCCATGTAGTCCATGACCGCTGCGCCGTCATGTACTTCGCCGATCTTGTGGGACACGCCGGTGTAGAACAAAATACGCTCCGTCGCGGTGGTTTTTCCCGCGTCGATGTGAGCGGAGATACCGATGTTTCGGTAGCGCTCTATGGGCGTAGTGCGTGCCACGATCAGATCTTCCTAGGCGCTGCGCGCCAACTTTTCACGGGGTCGTCGACCCCGTTCGATAGACTCTATATATAGGGCCTTCGCGGTAAAACCAGGCGGCGGTTGCCCGCCCCGCCCGCTCGCTACCAGCGGTAGTGCGCAAACGCCTTGTTGGCATCGGCCATGCGGTGAGTGTCCTCACGCTTGCGCACGGCGGCGCCGCGATTTTCGGCGGCCTCCATTAATTCCGCGGCAAGCCGATGCGCCATTGATTTCTCGCTGCGGGCGGTAGCCGCTTCGATCACCCAGCGCATCGCGAGGGTCTGACGACGATTGGCGCGCACTTCGACGGGCACCTGGTAGGTGGCGCCGCCAACGCGACGGGATTTGACCTCGACCACCGGCTTCACGTTGTCCAGCGCCTGCTGCAATACAGCAATCGCTTCGCCGCCCGGTTTGCCGCTCTTGTCGCCAATGCGATCGATGGCGCCATAAACGATCTTTTCGGCCGCGGACTTCTTGCCGCGCTCCATCACCATGTTGATGAACTTGGCCAACATATCGTTGCCGAACTTCGGATCCGGAAGAATGGTGCGGTGGGGGGCTGCTGCTCTGCGGGACATGGGAAACCTTTGGCCTTGTTCAGGCTATTTCTTGGGACGTTTGGCGCCGTACTTGGAGCGGCCTTGCCGGCGATCGCTGACACCGGCGCAGTCCAGCGCACCGCGCACCGTGTGATAACGCACTCCGGGTAGATCCTTGACGCGGCCGCCGCGAATCAATACCACCGAGTGTTCTTGCAGGTTGTGGCCTTCGCCGCCGATATAACTCGACACTTCGTAGCCGTTGGTCAGGCGCACGCGGCACACTTTGCGCAACGCGGAGTTTGGCTTTTTCGGCGTCGTGGTGTACACGCGGGTGCACACGCCGCGCTTTTGCGGCGAGGAAGCCAGCGCCGGAACCTTGGACTTCCAAGCGGGCTCGTTGCGGCCGGTGCGAATTAATTGGGTCGTCGTCGCCATAAATACCTTTGGAGATTTGCCTAAATTTACGGGCGCCAACGCCCGACCCTTGCCCCTGAAGACAAAGGCCGGCGATTGTAGGAACCGGCCGTCCGAGTGTCAAGGCAAATATTGCGGTGCAGCAGGCATAAATGCCGATGTGGTACCTATCATTAAGGGTGTTCCGCCAGCAGCGGAGTCAAAACTTCGTTCAGACCCTCGAGGGTAAATCCGCCAGACTGCGCGTATCGCAGAATTCCGTGTCTATCAATGACGAAGTTGGTTGGCAGCATCTTTATCTCGCCGTAGTCGCCCTTGAAGGGTTTCACCATCTGAATGGTCAGCTCCTTTGCGAGCGGCTTGAGCTGAAACGGCGTCAAAGAATCTGATCGACGAGCGGAGTGGGCTTGATGCCCGCGGCACTGATGCACACGAGCCCCGCGATCACAACTCCGAGCAGGGCCGCGCGCGATCGATACGTCATTGGCAACTCCCTTTGCAGCGGTGGTACCCGGTGGAATAATACGCGCGATTCTTCAGGAGCTTGCGTCATTCAAGGGAGTTCTTAATGGCTATCCGACCCGTCTTTATTTGCGCTCTTTTGCTGGCCGCTGCGCCGGCCATCGCCGCCAACGCGCCGACAGATGAATCCATCCAAGAGCTGCTGACGCTGACCAATGCTCATCAGTTGCTCGATCAGGTCAAAGTTCAAATGGATTCACAGATGGCGAGCGCCATGCGCGATGCGCAGCAGGGGCAGGCGCTGACGCCCGAGCGCCAGGCCATCTTGGATCGCATGCAAACCAAAATGGCCGCAGTGATCAGTCAAGCGCTGAATTGGGACGCATTGCAGCCTATTTATGTGAACACCTATAAAGCCTCGCTAACGCAGGACGAGCTCGACGGGATAATCAGTTTTTATCAATCACCCGCAGGCCACGCATACATCAAGAAAATGCCGCTGATCATGCAAAATGTCATGGCCGAAATGCAGGGCCTGATCAAATCCATGCAGCAGCAACTGCTGGAAATCAGAAAGGAGACCACGCAGGAATTGAAAGACCTGAAAGCTCAGGGCGGTTCATAGTCATAGCCCTTGGCGCGCAGCTCGTCGAGCAACCCGCCGCGCTCGAGCAGCAGGTCCAAATTCACCACCGCAATCGTGGTCCCGGGTTTTTGTAGATAATTTTCGATCTCGCTGAGCCAGGACTGACGAATGCGCGCGATCACATCCGAGGCGCCGCGGCCGGCGTCGAGCGCGGCGCGGCATGCATCCACTTCCTTGAGTTCCGGCAGGTTTTCGAGACGCTCGACATTGCCGTTGGCCCAGGCTTGAGCGCGGTCGATGAGCCGCGGCAGGCCGCTCTCGATGGTGGTAAGCGATGCTTCGACACAGGCGCGCTCGGTTGCCGGACTCATCGTCTTCAGTGCCTCCAGCATATCGCCCACGCCCGCGACCTTGACCTCCTCGACGCGCACCCCGTGTTTCTTAGCTAGGATTCGCAGCGCAGCGCCCAAATCGAGGCGCATGGAAAGGTTCACTTGGTGGAAGGCCTCGCGCTGCAAAAAAGCAGCCGCAATGATCGGGCGATAGCGTTCCCATTTGCCGGCATCATCGGTAACTTTGCTGCGCTGTACTGCGAACCGGGCGTGCAGATCCGGCGGCAAGACATCCTTGAGTCTCTTGCCACCGCGGACCAAGATCTGTGACCTGTCGGCGATCAGCATCCACAAAATTCTCGGAATGCTGATTTCGAGCGGCTTTTGTACCAGCACCTGGCTGGTGCTTTCGAGTACGGTTTCCACCTGCTTCGATCGCCAGGTGATGTCCCTGGGCAGGGGCGCGATGCTGCCCAAAATCCATACGTTGGCGGCGCCGCGATGCACGTGCCACATGCCGGGCCCCGCGCGTTCGCTGGTCACCACCAATTCCTCGATTGCTTGCGGCGACGCTTGGTCGGCGCGGCACGCGATCGACGCAAAGCACCCCGCAAAAAGTGTCGTAATGAAAATCAGCAGCGCGGTTCGACCGCGGATATTACAGATGATTGGCTGCCTGGAAGCGACGCCAGCTACGACGGCCGCGCTTGCGACATGATCCCCAATGGCCGGTCTTCGGGATCCTTGAACATCGCCAGCCATTCTTCGGTTCCGTCGGCATGCCTGTGTATCAAGTGCGGAGCATTGATGAATTCGACGCCGCGGGATTTGAGGGACTCATGTACCGCGCCGATGTCCGCGACCCGCAGGTACAGAATCGATTCCGCGGACGATCCTTGCGCCTCCTGACTCAACATCAGCCGCACTCCGCCGCAATCGAAGAAAGCGAGATTGCCAAAGGTATAGAGGTGCGGCAGGCCGAGGACGTTGCTGTACCAATCCTGCGATTGCTTTATGTCCCGTACCGATCTTGCAATCTGCGCAATGGGTCCGAGTTTCATTTGCGTATCCATACTGACCTCGTTGAGAGCACTGTTCTTCGGCGCGACATGCCACTGCCGCAATTCCCGCCGATTGGCCACGCCCAGTTTCGCCACGGCGTTGGCGACGTGATACTTCACCGCATCGATGCTGATGCCGCGTCGTTCCGCGATCTGACGACTCGTCATGCCATGCTTGACGGCGTGCACGGTCCGCCATTCCGCCGGCGTCAGCACGTCATCGTGTGGAGGTCGTCCGCGGCGAGATCGGCTAGCCATGGCCGATCTTATGCTCTCGTTGGCGCATTTTCCCTCCCCCTTAGCTCCAGGCGCTGTTGACTTCGGCCCAAGCCTGACCCCAATCTCGATTCGTGAATCTACCATCGCTTCGCGGCCGCCAGCCAGGCATCCAATGGGCGGCTCTCTTGATCCTGTCATGCATTCTGATTCCCCTCCTCGAGAAGGCTGCGCTGCCCGCCGCCCCAATGCTCGGCTGTCTTGCGGCGGCGATCGTGGTTGCCGCCGCCGACGGGGCCGTGCGGGTGCCGGGCAGTGCTTTGTTCGCTGCTGAAGCGCTGATCGGCTGTCTGATCGCCCGCGCCTTCAAGCTTCCCATGCTGGCGGAGATTCTCCGCGATTGGCCGCTGTTTCTTGGCGCGGTGGTTTCCGTATTCACAGTCAGCAGCGCACTCGGCTGGCTATTGATGCGATGGCAGGTGCTGCCGGGTACTGCGGCGATTTGGGGGTCTTTTCCCGGAGCGTCCACGGTGATGACGTTGATGGCTGAAGCGTACGGCGAAGATGTGCGTCTGGTTGCCTTCATGCAATATTTGCGCGTGGCGCTGATTGCCGTGGTCGCTTCCCTGGTCGCGAGGGTCTTCATGGGGTCCGGCGGTGCCGTCTTGCATATCGTCTGGTTTCCGTCCGTGGATTGGGGTTGGTGCAGCGTAACCGTGGCAGTCGCGGTGGTAGGCGCTGTCATTGGCCCGCGACTGCCGATCCCGGTTGGGGCGCTGCTGCTGCCGATGATAGGTGGCGCGATATTGCAGGATATCGGACTGTTGAAAATCGAGTTGCCGCCGTGGCTGCTCGCGCCCAGCTACGTGGTCATCGGCTGGAGCATCGGCCTGCGCTTCACGCGTCCCATACTGGTTCACGTGTGGCGCGCGTTTCCCCGCGTCCTCGCCTCGAATCTGGCTCTGCTTGTCCTGTGCGCAGCAATCGGCGGCGTGCTCGCGGCAGCGACCGGTATCGATCCCCTGACGGCGTATCTTGCGATGAGTCCGGGCGGCGTCGATTCGGTGGCCATCATCGCCGCGGGCAGTAAAGTTGATGTACCGTTCGTCGTCGCCATGCAGACCGCAAGATTCGTCGCCGTATTATTGCTTGGCCCCAGTCTTGCGCGCTTCATGGCGAGGCGCGCCGGCATCACAACGGTCGGAGAATCGTAGCTACACGGGCACGCGGACTTTTCCCCGATGCATCACCGCCGCGCAGGGATTTGCGCCAAGCGCGTAGCAAAGCTCGGCGGGACGTTCGATGCGCCACAGCGCCAAGTCCGCCCGCTTCCCCACTTCAATGGTGCCTACCTCGTCGAGTACGCCGAGTGCGCGCGCAGCTTGACGAGTTACACCGGCGAAGGCTTCCTCGGGCGTCAAGCCAAACAGCGTGCAGGCCATGTTCAACGCCAGCAGGATGGAGGTACAGGGCGAAGTGCCCGGATTGCAGTCGGTGGCTACCGCGAGCGGCACACCCGCTTGGCGCAGCAGCGCAACCGGGGGCGGATGTGTCTGCCGCAACGTGAAATACGCGGTGGGCAGCATGACCGCGACGGTGCCCGCGGCCGCCATCGCGACGGCGCCGTCCGCACTCAAGAATTCAAGGTGGTCCGCTGACAGGGCAGTCCATTTCGCGGCCAATTGCGCGGCGCCCATGTCGCTCAACTGGCCCGCGTGCACGTGAGCGCGCAGCTTAAGATTGCTCGCCGCCTTAAGCAGTTGCTCGGTTTCCGCCGCGCTAAAGGCGATGTTTTCGCAGAAGGCGTCGACGGCGTCCACCAAACCCGCGGCAGCCAGGGATTGAAGCCAAGGTCCGGTGACCTCACGCACGAACGCCTGCCGATCCGCCGCGAATTCCGGCGGCAGGGAATGCAGACCGAGAAAAGTTTTTTTGATGGATACCGGCTGATCCTCGCCCAAATCGCGCGCCACCTGCAGAAGCCGGCGTTCCGCATCCAGGTTGAGCCCGTATCCCGACTTGATCTCGATGGTCGTGACCCCTTCCGCCATCAAGCGCTCGAGTCTCACCAGCGCTGATTGGTAGAGCTCCGTATTGGTCGCCGCGCGGGTGGCTCGCACCGTTCCCTGAATGCCGCCGCCGGCCCGGGCAATGTCTTCGTAGGACACTCCGCAAAGTCTTTGCTCGAACTCCGCAACGCGATTTCCGCCGTAAATCAAGTGCGTGTGGCAATCGATGAGCCCTGGAGTGATCCAAAGACCCTGGCAATCCCGAACCGTCATTCCTTGCGCCGCGGCCCGGCGCCGTGCTTCGGCGGCCGTGCCGATCCACGCAATGCGTTCCCCACGCACCGCCAGCGCGGCATCTTCGATGCTGCCATAGGAGCCTGCGCCCGCCGCCATCGTCGCAATGCTTGCGCCGATCCAAACCTCGTCCCAGTCGTTGTCCGACGATTTTCGCACTAGATCGCCCGATGATTGCCGCAGTAAGTATGATACAGCCAGGATGCCAATTTACCGTTTGAAGTCCGCGTATTTGCCGCAGGGCTTGACTCACGACGTGCACGTCACCGTCTCGGACGAGGGTTTCATCGCCGAGATCAGCGCGGCGCGTGACAAGGCGGCGCCCACCTCCGCGATCGAGCGCATCGACGGCATCGTCGTCCCCGGAATGCCCAACGCGCACAGCCATGCCTTTCAGCGCGCCATGGCCGGCAATGCTGAATATCGGCGCTCGGCGCGCGATAGTTTTTGGTCCTGGCGGCAGGCGATGTATTCGCTGGCGAATCGCATTGCGCCCTACGACCTGCAGATCGTGGCGACCCAGCTTTTCGTGGAGATGCTCAAGGCAGGTTATACCTCGGTGGCGGAATTTCACTACCTGCACAGGCAAACCGGCGGCGCGCAGTACCTGCACGCGAACCCTCTATGGGAAGCGATCGGCGCTGCCGCCGCTGCCGCCGGCATCGGCTTGACGTTTTTACCGACGTTGTATCAGTGCAGCGATTTTGGCGCGGCGCCGCTTAAAGCCGAGCAGGCGCGCTTCGCGCTGGAGACCGATGCCTTCTTGAAAGCGGTTGCAGATCAGGTCAACGCGGACCGCCGGCGCGGTTCGCGCACCGTGCGCACCGGAGCCGCATTTCACAGCCTGCGTGCGGTACCGATCGACGCCTTGAGGGAAGCCAGCCTCGCACTGCGCAGCATCGATGCCGCCATGCCGCTGCACATCCATGTCGCCGAACAATTGCGCGAAGTGCGTGCCTGCGAGTCGGCGACCGGTCGACGCCCCATCGAGCTGCTGCTCGATCAAGCGCTGCTGACGCAACACTGGTGTCTGGTCCATGCCACCCATGCCTCCGCGGAGGAGCTGAAAGGCATTGCGGCAAGCAACGCAACCGTGTGCGTTTCGATCAGCACCGAGGCGAATCTCGGCGATGGGTTGTTCGACAGCGCGCGCTTCCTGAAATTGGGCGGGCGCCTGTGCATTGGCTCCGACAGTCAATCCACGGTCAACCCGGCGGAAGAGCTGCGCTGGCTCGAATATCAACAGCGGCTGCGCAAGAAGCAGCGCAGCGTGCTCGCAACCAGCGCCGAGCAGCATGTGGGCACCCGCTTGTGGCACGGCGCTGCAGTGAACGGCGCGCAGGCGCTGGGGCAGCCGGTCGGGTTGATCGCCCCCGGTCGCCGCGCCGACTGGCTGGTGCTCGACGCGGCGCATGCATCCATGGTGGGCGCGGCACCCGACACGGCGCTCGATCATCTGCTGTTTGCCGGCGGCGATGCCGCCATCCGCGACGTCATGGTCGCGGGCCGCTGGGTGATAAAAAATCGCCGCCACCGGCTCGAAGACGACATCGGCCGCCAATTCGCCGAATCGGTGCAGCGGCTGGGCGCTGCACCACTGGTGTGAAAAGTAGTTGACTGTACCTGTCTATACAGCTTAGATTAGAGCGGTGAACAAGGCCAATTACGCGTCGCAGGAACCGCTGTACTTGCAGGTTAAGCGGCATATTTTGGACAACATCGGTTCCGGCAATTGGCGAACTTCCGCCCGGGTTCCTTCCGAGAACGACATCGTAAAGTCGTTCGGCGTCTCACGCATGACCGCCAATCGCGCGCTGCGCGAACTGCGGGATGAGGGCATCCTGGTGCGCATCGCCGGAGTCGGCAGCTTCGTGGCCGACGCCCACGCTCGCGCGCATCCTCTCGAGATTCGCAGCATTGCCGATGAGATTCGCGCCCGAGGCCACGTGCACCGCTCCGAAATCGTTTCGCTGCAGCGGGTGCAGGCTGACGCTGCGCTTGCGAATGATTTTTGCGTGCGCGAGGGCAGCGAATTGTTCCGCTCATTGATCGTGCACTTCGAGAACGATCGCCCCATTCAGCTCGAGGACCGTCACGTCCTACCCAAGCTCGCGCCCGATTACATGAAGTTGGATTTCGCGCGCACCACGCCGCACGACTACCTGGTCAAAGTCGCGCCGCTGCAGGAAGCGGAGCATCTGTTGCGCGCGCAGATGCCGGATGAGCGCACACGCGAGCTGCTGGCGATGCAGCGCGATGAACCCTGCCTGGTCGTCAGCCGACGAACCTGGACAGCCGGTCAAATCGCGTCGGTGGCGCGCTTATACTACCCAGGTTCCCGCTACGAAATGTCCGGGCGCTTTCGCCCCTAGAGGAATGCCATGCTAGCTCCCTTGAAACCTCGAGTGATACGCGCGCCGCGCGGCAATACCTTAAGTGCGCGCACCTGGATGACGGAAGCTCCGCTGCGCATGCTGATGAACAATTTAGACCCCGAGGTCGCGGAGAATCCGGCGGAGCTCGTGGTGTACGGCGGCATCGGGCGCGCCGCGCGCGACTGGAATTGCTTCGATCGCATCGTCGAGACCTTGAAAACCTTGACCGAAGAAGAGACCTTGCTGGTGCAGTCCGGCAAACCGGTGGGCGTGTTCCCCACTCACGCGGATGCGCCGCGAGTGCTGATCGCCAATTCCAATCTGGTGCCGCACTGGGCCACCTGGGAACACTTTCACGAACTCGATCGCAAGGGACTCATGATGTACGGCCAGATGACCGCCGGCTCGTGGATTTATATCGGCAGCCAGGGCATCGTGCAGGGCACTTATGAGACCTTCGTCGAGATGGGCCGCCGCCATTTCGGCGGCAACCTTTCCGGCAAGTGGATTCTCACGGCGGGCTTGGGCGGCATGGGCGGCGCGCAGCCGCTGGCGGCCACCATGGCCGGTGCCAGCCTGCTGGCGGTGGAATGCCGGCAAAGCCGCATCAGCAAACGCGTCGAGACCGGCTACGTCGACGCGCAAGCGCGCAACCTGGATGAAGCGCTGTCGATGATCGACGCGGCAAAGAAAAACGCCAAGCCGATTTCAGTCGCGCTGCTCGGCAACATCGTCGATGTGCTGCATGCACTGCTCGAGCGCGGCATCAAACCAGATGCGCTCACCGATCAAACTTCCGCTCACGACCCGGTCAACGGCTACTTGCCGCAGGGCTGGTCGGTGGAACAATGGGACGAGCGGCGCGGCAGCGATCCTAGCGGTACCGCAGCGGCGGCTGCCAAGTCGATGGCCCAACATGTCGAGTACTTGCTGCGTTTCAAGCGCATGGGGTTGCCGGTATTCGACTATGGCAACAATCTGCGGCAGGTGGCTTTCGATGCCGGCGTCGCGCAGGCCTTCGATATTCCCGGGTTCGTGCCCGAATACATCCGACCGCTGTTCTGCCGCGGCATCGGGCCATTTCGTTGGGTGGCGCTGTCGGGTGATCCCGAGGACATTTATAAAACCGATGCCAAGGTGAAAGAACTGATCCCGGATGATCCGCATCTGCATCATTGGCTGGACATGGCGCGTTCGCGAATTCATTTTCAAGGCTTGCCGGCGCGCATTTGCTGGGTGGGATTGGGGCAGCGCCATCGTTTAGGATTGGCGTTCAATGACATGGTCAAGAGCGGCGAGCTCTCCGCACCCATCGTGATCGGCCGCGACCATCTGGATGCAGGCTCAGTCGCGAGTCCGAATCGCGAAACCGAAGCGATGAAAGACGGCTCCGACGCGGTCTCTGACTGGCCGTTGCTGAACGCGTTGCTGAATACGGCCTCGGGCGCGAGCTGGGTATCCATTCATCACGGCGGCGGCGTTGGCATGGGCTTTTCGCAGCACGCCGGCGTCGTGATTGTTTGCGACGGCAGCGAAGCGGCGGGTAAGCGCATTCGGCGCGTGCTGTGGAACGACCCGGCGACCGGAGTCATGCGCCATGCCGATGCCGGCTATGAAACCGCCATAGAATGCGCGCGCGAGCAGGGACTGAACCTGCCCATGATAGAACGACCTTGATCAACACCGTGGAACTTAAGGCCGGTACCTTGTCGCTGGCTACCTTGAGGCGCATCTACGAGCAGCCGACAGTGATGAGGTTGTCGGCGCACGATCGCGCTCGAATCGCAGCGGCGAACGCCTTGGTGGACAAGATCGTCGCCACCGGGGAAGCCGCCTACGGCATCAACACCGGTTTCGGTCTGCTCGCGCAGACCCGCATACCCGCCGAACAACTCGAATTGCTGCAGCGAAATCTGCTGCTGTCGCACGCGGCGGGCGTGGGTGCTGCGCTGCCTGATGAAGTGGTGCGCCTGACTCTGGCTCTGAAAATAAATGCGCTGGCGCGCGGCCACTCCGGCATCACTCCTGGACTCATGGATGCCCTGCTCGCCCTGCTCGAGCATGGCGTTTACCCGGTGATTCCGGCGCAAGGTTCGGTGGGCGCATCCGGAGATCTCGCGCCGTTGGCGCACTTGAGCACGGCGCTACTGGGATTGGGAAGCGTGCGGGTGCGCGGCGCATTGCTGCCCGCAGCCGACGGACTGCGCATGGCCGGACTCAATCCCATCAAACTGCATGCCAAAGAGGGTCTGGCGCTGATCAACGGCACCCAGGTTTCCACGGCGCTTGCGCTGGCGGGGCTGTTCGGCGCCGAGGATGTGTTTGCGGCCGCGGTGATCGCCGGCGCCATGTCGGTCGATGCCTTGAAGGGCAGCGACTCGCCCTTCGATGAACGCATTCAACAGCTGCGCGGGCAACCAGGCCAGATTGCGGTCGCGCGCGAGTATCGCGAATTGATTGCCGGCAGCGCGATTCGCGCCTCGCACCTCGACTGCACGCGCGTCCAGGATCCCTATTCGTTCCGCTGTCAGCCGCAGGTAATGGGCGCGTGCCTCGATTTGATTCGAAATTGCGCCGCAACCTTGGAACTGGAGGCCAATGCTGTGACGGACAATCCGCTGCTGTTCACCGAAGGCGGCGATGTCCTGTCCGGCGGAAATTTTCACGCCGAGCCCGTGGCATTTGCCGCCGACACGCTGGCGCTCGCGATTGCGGAGATCGGCAACCTGTCGGAGCGTCGCACCGCGGTGTTGGTGGATCCGAAGATGAGCGGCCTACCGCCCTTCCTGGTGCAGAACAGCGGACTCAATTCCGGATTCATGATTGCGCAGGTGACGGCCGCGGCCCTGGTCGCGGAGAACAAGACCCTTGCTGCGCCGGCGAGCGTCGATTCGATCCCGACCTCCGCCAATCAGGAGGATCATGTCAGCATGGCCACCCATGCCGCACGGCGCCTGCGTGCCATGGTGGACAATGCGGCGGCGGTGGTCGGCATTGAATTGTTGGCCGCGGCACAGGGCATCGATTTTCACAGGCCGGCGAAATCCTCGGCGCCGCTCGAGGAGGTTCACGCCGCGATCCGCAAGGATGTGCCGTTTTACGCGGCCGATCGCTATTTCGCGCCCGATATCGAGGCGGCGGCTTCTTGGGTATTATCTGCGAGGTTCGCTCCAAGGTTGGCGCGGCTGCTGCCTTCCCGCTTCTGAGGCAAATGTTTGACGAGGTCTCGATGAAACTTATCGGCGGCTGCCTGTTGTTCCTGTGCTTTTGCGCCGATTACGCCGGCGCCGCCGAAGTCAATCTGGTGACGACCTCGTGCTCGAAATACCAGAACGAGATCGTCGGGCCCGCCGCCCCGACTCCAACCCCCGATCCGATCAACATCGTGATGTGGTTGTTTGGATATTCAGTCGCGAAGTCCGGCTCGCACTACATGTACGGGGAGGCATTGGCCGGATTCGGCTTCGCGCTGGACGCGGAGTGCAAGAACAACCCTTCAGAAAGCCTGCTGGATGCGCTTGCCGCGGTGAAACCCAGCAGTAAAAACCCGATGGATCTGTCGTCGCTGGACTGTGCCACATTCTCGAAGCGCCACCTCGATCTCGCCCGCACCGATGCCGAGGGCGCGAATACCATCATGATGTGGTTGTATGGTTTTGCCGTCGCGACTTCCGGCAGCCATCTGTTCGATCCCAGTGCATCCGGCGCGTTTCCACCCGCGCTGCTCGCGGAATGCGCCAAGCGCCCGGAGCGCAGTCTGTTCGAGGCGCTGGGCACCGTGAGATTTTCGAAGGCCAACAACTAGCTAAGACGCGACGCCCTCGATCCAGGTGCGCTGCACTTTAAGATCGTCGTTCAGCAGCGTGAGGTTCGCGCGATATCCCGGCGCGATTCGCCCGAGCTCGGATCCCAAGCCGAGAAATTCCGCCGGATATTCGCTGGCCATGCGTGCCGCTTCGGTGATATCCAGGTCCAGCAGTGAAACCGCGTTGCGCACGGCAGTCGCCATGTCGAGCGCGGTTCCGGCAAGAGTCCCGCTGGCATCGCTGCAAACGCCGTCTGCGACGCTGATAGTCTTGCCTTGCAGTACGAAGCTGGACAGCGACGATCCCACCGGCGGCATGGCATCGGTGATCAGCATGAAGCGGTCGTGGCGCTTGCAGCGCAGCGCCAACTTGAGCATCACCGGGTCGACATGATGCCCATCGACGATGATTCCGCACCAGGTGCCGGTATCGTATAGCGCGGCGCCGACGATCCCCGGTTGACGCGGCTCTAGGCGCGCCATCGCGTTGAACAGATGCGTGAAGCCGCGCACGCCGTGCGCGATCGCTGCCGTGGTTTCCGCGTAAGTCGCATTGCTGTGTCCTGCCGATATCAGCACGCCGGCCTTGGCAAGCGCTGCGATCATGTCCGTGGTGGTCATCTCCGGCGCCAGAGTCAAGAGGGTTCGCCCCGACCTCAGGCGACACAGCAGCGATACCAAACCGGTCTCGAGCAGGCGCAGATGTTTCGGGTCGTGCACACCGCGGCGCGCCCAATTGAGGAATGGCCCCTCGATGTGAATTCCGAGTACGCCGGGGAAGCCGGAATCGAGCGCGCTCTGTACCGCCGCAATCGCTTGCCCAATCGTGTCCAGATCGTCGCTGATGAGGGTCGGCATGAACCCCGTGGTGCCGAAGCGGCGATGCGCGGCGCCGATCGCCTGTATCGATTCGAGGCTGGGATCATCATTGAACAGCACACCGCCGCCGCCGTTCACCTGCACATCGATGAATCCCGGCAGCAACAGCTGCCCCTCGAGATCCACCATGACGGCGTCACGGCAGCGCGAATCCGCAGCAGTAGTCAGCGCTTCGATGCGCGATCCCGAGATCAGCACGACCGTGCCGCTCACCAACCCTGCGGCGGTGAGAATACGGCCGTTCACCAGCGCGCTTCGCACTACACGGTCTCCGTGATTTTGCGCAGGTGCGGCGGACGGTCCGGATCGAGACCGCGGCGTGCTGCCAGCGCATCGATCATTCGATACGCGCTCTGCACCAGGAGGATTGGCGCCAGCTCAGGGATGGCATCGATCGTCGGCAGCATGATTGCGCCTTGGACGCGAGCGCCGGCGAGCAACACCGGGACGCCCCGTTGCGTGAGTTCCGAGGCGAGGGACTGCACCCCCGCCAGCGAGGCATCGGCTTGCGCGAGCAACAGCGCGGGAAATGCGCGCCCCAGCAGCGTGTAGGGTCCGTGGCGCAATTCAGCGCTGCTGAACGCCTCGGCATGCAGAGCGCAGGTCTCCTTGCACTTCAGCGCAATTTCCTGCGCCGCGCCTAACCCTAAGCCGCGGCCGATGACATACAGGTTTCCAGCCGGGCCGAGCACCGGCAGTGCGCTCGACCAGTCAAGCGCCCAGCTCGCATCCATCAAGGAGGGCAGGGTCTGCAGCGCGGACTGGAGCGCTGCATCGCGCGTCCACGCCGCCACCAGGTGAGCCAGCGCCGCCAAGGTTGCGAGAAAGGATTTGGTGGCCGCGACGCTGGTTTCGAAACCTGCGCGCAATTCGATCACCAAATCGGCGGCGGCGGCCAGCGGCGCGCCCGGGCTGTTGCACAACGCCAGAATCGTGGCGCCCGAGACTTTTGCCGACGCCACCGCCGCCAGCAAATCGGGACTGCGACCCGACTGGGATATTGCGATGAACAAGCAGCCGCGCAGATCCTGCGTCACGCCATACACCGAGCTGATCGACGGCGCTGCAGAGGCAGTCAACACCCGCGTGCGTGTCTCAATCAGGTACTTCGCATACGTTGCCGCATGATCGGAGCTGCCGCGCGCGCAGGTGATGACCGCGCGCGGTGCCAGGCGACGCACCTCGGCGCCGATAGCGAAGATCGCGGCGGCGTCATGCTGAAGCTGCGCGCTCACTGCCGCCGACGCGCTGGCGGCTTCCTCAAACATCATGCTCATGCGGAGAGTTCGGCGACGAAGTCGTAAGTATCGCCGCGGTAGAAAGACTGCGAAAACTCGATCGCGCGTCCATCGGGCAATGATCCCAAGCGCTCGACCAGCAGTCCCGCATCGCCGGGTTTGGCCTTCAACAGCTCGGCTTGGTCGCCGGTCAGGAGAACCGCGCGCAAGCGCTGCAGAGCGCGCACCGGTCGTTGACCCGTGCGCTCCAGAGCCTCATACAGCGAGGCGCCGACCGATTCGAGAGACGGCAACGCGGTTGCGACCACTGTGGCGTATTCCAGCGCCATGGGCGCATCGTCGGCGCAGCGAATTCGATTGAAGCGAAATACCGGCGTGCCCGGACTCAAGCGCAGCGCCAGCGCTTCTTCGGGTGTCACCGTACCCGCCGCCCGCTTCAACCACACACTGTGCGGCGTGCGGCCGCGCGCCCGCATATCCTCGGAGAACGAGGTGAGCATCGCGAAGTTCTTATCGACGCGCGCCGAGACGAAATTGCCGGACCCCTGACGTCTCACCAACAATCCGTCAGTCACGAGTCCGTCGAGCGCCTTTCTGACCGTGATGCGCGAAACCCCAAAGTCCGCCGCCAGATCACGCTCCGACGGCAGAGCGTCATCCGGGCCCAAAACACGGCTATCAATGGCTTTTCGCAGCGCGCGTTGCAGTTCCTGATACAGCGGCAAGTTGCCCTGACCATCGAGTGGACCAACTGCTTTTGCGAGTGATGTCATAGGGCCAAGGTCAGATCCGTGAATTTGCGGTCATGCAAAATAATACCAAATACATACCACTTGTCGATCAATAAATCTCCTGGTTCTCATAAACCATTACATTTAATGGGAATATACAGGTTTTTACGCAGGTATTACGTGGCACTAGCAGATATTCTAAATTGGTATTATATTGGGCCTCAATTGGTGTGGCATTGGACCAACCACGCGGGATGACGGCAAATCTAAAACTGACCGGACAGGGGGCATTGATATGAATCGGACTGGGGATATCTATATGAATCGGATCGCGTTGGCGGTCAAGTCGGCATTGGGGTTGGTGATCCTGGTGCCGCCCACTCTGGCTTTGGCGGATAGTGCCGCGGACACCCCGCTCGAAGAAATCGTCGTTACCGGCATCCGGCAGTCGGTCGAAGAGTCGCTGAAAATACAGCGCGCCTCGACCGACATCATCGATGTCATCACTGCCGAGGACATCGGCAAGATGCCCGATAAGAATGTGGCTGATTCGCTGGCGCGCGTGCCCGGCATCACCACCAGTTCGGCCGGCGCCAATGAAGGCGGCTTCGACGAGAACGACCGCGTCAGCATGCGCGGCACCAACCCCAGCCTCACGCAAACCCTGATCAATGGCCACAACGTCGCGGCCGGAGACTGGTTCGTGCTCAATCAGACCGCGGAAGTGGGACGCAGCGTCAGCTACACGCTGTTGCCCTCGGAAATCGTCAGCCAGGTCGTGGTGCAAAAAAGTTCCAGCGCCTCGTTGGTCGAGGGTGGCGTCGCGGGCTCGGTGGACATCATTACCCGCAAGCCGCTCGACTTCGCGCAGCCGCTGACCATTTCAGCATCGGCCGGCGACGTCTATTCGACCCTGCCGTCGCGGGGCGCCGGGCAGTTCAGCGCACTCGGCAACTGGAAGAACGACGCCAATAACTTCGGCATCATGGTGCAGCTGTTCTCGGAGGAGCGCTACCTGCGGCGCGACGGTACCGAGGTGTTGGGCTACGACACGATTGCGCCGGGCAGCGCGGTCGCCACCTCGAATCCCAACCTCTCCGGCGTGCAGTATCCGGCCCTGATCGGCGCGGCATACTTCACGCAAAAGCGCGAGCGCAATGGCGGCATCGCCGACATCGAGTTCAAGCCCACCGATACGCTCACTCTGGATCTGTCGGGCTTCTCATCCAAATTGACGGCGAGCAATGTGAATTACAACTACCTGCTGTGGCCGACGCACTTCCTCGCGTCGGGCACGGGTCAAGCGCCGCTGCCCGGCTACACGATTTCCGGCAACACCCTGACGTCGGCAACCTTCGCGCCGGTGGCAGGCACCGCCTATGCCGTTTATGACCAGATTGCGCGGCCGGATGAAGTCGCCACCGCCAACTTCGTCAATTTCGATTCCAAATGGGACGCCAGCGACCGGCTGTCCTTCTTCGGCCAGGTGGGCTACTCGTGGGGTGATGGCAAGACGCCCAATCAGAACGTCTCCGAAACCCTTCCCGACGTCGGGGCCGGGGCAGCGTACACCTTGAGCGGCATTGGCACGGGGCCCGGCTACAGTCTCGGCGCCACCAATAATACGACCCCGACGCCGGGCGGCGTTCCGGTGGCATTCAGCTGGATCTTCGGCGACCAGAACATCGATGTGCAGGACACGGAGGCTTGGGCCAAGATCGACGGCGCCTTCAAGATCGACAACGACTTCTGGAAGGACCTGAAATTCGGCGTGCGCTACGAGCACCACGGCCGCACTTCGGCGGACGTGATCGGACAGGGGCCGACGGCTGCCGGTCAAAGCACTGCCGCCTATCCGGTGGGATTCTCGAACTATCCGTCGAACTTCAACAGCTTCGGCGGCGGCATGCCGACCGGCATGTGGCTTTGGACTCCGGAGCAACTCGCGGCCTACAACAGCCCCGCCAACGTCAATCGCAATCCCGCGACGCGCATCGATTGGAATTCCATGTTCGAGGTGCACGAAATCGACACGGCGGCATACGTGCAGGCGGATTTCAAGGGCGACAACTGGGCGGCGAACGCCGGTGTGCGCTTCGTCCGCACCGTCGAGGACGTGGTGACCTACGCGGGCGTGAGCCCGCTGACTCCCGGTTCGCGCTACTCGGACTTCGGGACCTATATCGGCGTCCCCACCAACAACAACTACAACGATGTGCTGCCGAGCGCCAACCTGAAAATCGATGTGACCCATGATCTGGTGGCGCGATTTGCCGCCGCCGAGACCATGACCCGCGCCGACTACTCAGCGCTGGCGGGCTTCGTGACCCTGGCGCCTCCGGGTGCCGTGGGTGAGACCGGTACCGGTTCGGGCGGCAACCCGGATTTGAAGCCGATTCTGTCCACCAATCTGGATGCGGGGCTTGACTGGTACTTCGCGCCGAAGTCGCTGCTGTCGGCCACCGCCTACTACATGGACCTGCGCAACTACGTCGCCTACGGGTCGGTCACCAGGAACTACGTCACCTACAGTTCGGTGTTCCCGACCGGGGTGAGTGTGCCCTACCTGCTGACCGTCCCGATCAACGCGCAGGGCCGGGTCTACGGCAGCGAATTCGCCTATCAACAGGCGTTCACCGAGAACATCGGCTTCATCGGCAATTACACCTACGCCGACGGCAAGCAGACCTCGGATGTCACCATCAACGGCGATGATCGGCTGGTGGGCACCTCGAAGAACACCTACAACCTGCAGGCCTACTACGAGAACAAGCACTTGAGCGCGCGCGTCGCGTACACCTACCGCTCCTCGTTCTACAGTGGTCTTGACCGCAACACGGCGTTCACCCAGTACAACATCGGTAGCTTGTCGGCATCGTTGAATTACATCATCACCGATAACTTCTCGGTGTCCCTGGAAGGTCAGAACCTCAACAACCCGACTCTCAAGTACTACGCCTTGAACGAGCAACAACCGCGTGCGTTCTACGTAAACGGCACTCAGTACTACCTGAGCGTTCGCTTCAAGATGTAAGCCGCAGTCGGCCGCCGCGCGTGGCAATGGGGTAGAGTGTTGTACGTGCGGTATGGGTGGATGATAGTGACGAGGATCAGGGCGGTGTGCACCGCCCTGGTTTTCTGCCTGGCGATGAATGCGCCCGCGCATGCCGGCGTCATCCCACTCCCCGCCAAGATCATTCCTGGTGATGGTTCCTTCGAGATTGGCGCCGCGACCGTGATCACGGTGCCGAAGGGCGATGCTGACGCGGCAAACGCGGCCCGCTACCTGGTCGAGTTGTGGCAGCGCTCCAATGCGCTGGCGTTGCCGGTTTCGGTCGGCGCTGCCGCGACAACAGACTCCACGATCACATTCCATCGCGCGCAGGGATTCGGCCCGGAAGGCTACCAGCTTAAGATCGCGCCGCATCGAATCACCGTGGCGGCGAGCAGCGGCGCGGGGCTTTTTTATGGCGCCATGACCCTGTGGCAGCTGCTGCCGCCTAACCTTGGCGCCCACCGCATTCCTTCGCAAACCATCATCGATGCGCCCCGCTACGCGTGGCGCGGACTCATGCTGGATTCCGCGCGGCATTTTCAGTCGCCGGCGTTCATCCATTCCATGATCGACTGGATGGCGTGGCACAAGTTGAACGTGCTGCACTGGCATTTGACCGATGATCAAGGTTGGCGCCTGCAAATTAAAAAATATCCGCGGCTGACATCGGTAGGCGCGTGGCGGGAAGGCTATGGCGGTTTCTACACCCAGGACGAGGTGCGTGACATCGTCGCGCACGCGGCCAGGCGCCATGTGCAAGTCGTTCCTGAAATCGAAATGCCGGGACATGCGCAAGCCGCGATTGCAGCATATCCCGCGCTGGGCGCGGGCAGTCAGCCGCTGCCGGTGTCGTCGAATTGGGGCGTGCACACGCATCTTTACAACCTGGAGCCGCAAACCTTCAGGTTTCTCGAGGATGTGCTCGACGAAGTAATGCAATTGTTCCCGTCTCGTTATGTGCATGTCGGCGGCGATGAGGCGGTCAAGGATGAATGGAACGCATCCGCTCAGGTCCAGACTCGCGCCCGCGAGCTTCACATTCACAACGCCGAGGCACTGCAATCGTATTTCACGCAGAGAATTGGCCGCTACTTGGCGGCGCATGGCCGGCGGCTGGTGGGCTGGGACGAGATACTGAGTCCGGGCCTGCCGACCGATGCCATCGTCATGTCGTGGCGCGGGGTCGCCGGGGCCCACAGCGCGGCGGCCGCCGGCAATGACACCGTTCTTACGCCGCAACCGACGCTGTACTTCGACCGCCGGCAAAGCACTCTCGCCAGCGAACCGCCGGGGCGGGTGGAACTCGTGACGCTCGAAGATGTGTACCGCTTTGACCCGAGCGACTTAAGCTTGAGCGCAGCACAACAGCGGCACGTACTTGGAGTCCAGGCCGATATCTGGACCGAGCACATTGCAACGGACCAGCGCGTCGAATGGATGGCGCTGCCGCGCGCGGCTGCGCTTGCTGAAGTCGCTTGGTCGGCGCCGGAGCGTCATTGGCCGGATTTTCTCACCCGGCTGGTGCCGATGTTCGCCCGCTATCGCGCATTTGGAATCGGGTACGCCGACAGCGTATTTGGCATCAACGCAGAGATTGCGCGCAGCGCCGAGGGCATCACACTGACACTGTCGAATACGCCGGAGCTCAAGGATTCCGGGCTGGGCGCGATACGCTATACGCTGGATCGCAGCGAGCCCACGGCGAGTTCCACGGCCTACGCATCGGCGCTCACCCTGCCGGCCGGGACGGAGGTTCGCGCGGCAACCTTCATCGGGGCGGAGCAAGTCTCCCGGACCTGGCAGAAGCATCTCGACGCGAGTGCCGGGCGGCTGCGCGACAGCCACGATCTGGATCTTTGCAGCAACCGGATTGGATTGCTTCTGGAACCCAAGGGCGCGGCGGGAAACGCCGGCGCCCCGCTCGCCATCGACATCATGAACCCGTGCTGGATCGATCGCGGAGTCGATCTTGGGCGCGGGCCCCGTATCATTGCCTCGGTGGCTCCCTTACCCTTCAACTACGAGCTCGGCGCCGAAGTCGCCGCCATCCCTGTAGGAAATACGCGCACGCCTGAAGGCGAACTTGAGATCCACGCCGACACTTGCGATGGCGCGGCGATCGCAACGCTGCCGCTGGCGCCGGCGGCCGCGAGCAATGTGCTAACGACCTTGCCGGCGCAGCGCCTGCCGCCGCTCGCAGGCCGGCACGACCTGTGTCTGCGATTCACGCGCCCGCGCCTCGATCCCATGTGGGCGCTCAATTGGATCGAGATCGAGGATTAGCAGGTGTCCACCCTGAAAATCATGGCGCCGCTGGCCGGTTGGTGTGCGCCTCTGGACGAGGTACCCGATCAAGTATTTGCCGGGCGCATGTTGGGCGATGGCCTCGCCATCGATCCCACCAGCGGTGTGGTCGTCGCGCCCTGCGCGGGCGAGATCATAACGCTGCCGGCGAGCGGTCATGCGGTATCGATACGCACGGCGCAGGGCATCGATGTGTTGATTCACATTGGCATTGACACGG
Source organism: uncultured Gammaproteobacteria bacterium (assembly GCA_963785405.1). Lineage (GTDB taxonomy): Bacteria > Pseudomonadota > Gammaproteobacteria > Steroidobacterales > Steroidobacteraceae > Bog-1198. The sequence goes on along the minus strand of CAWAVF010000009.1, from coordinate 146,410 downwards.
TTGAGCTTGGCGGCCGCGGCTTCGAGCCGCTTGTGCAGCCCGGCGCCATGGTGCGCGCCGGCGATGAACTCATCCGATTCGACCTCGATATCGTGGCGCGGGGCGCCAAAAGTTTGATGACGCCCATCGTCATCGCACCCGTGGACGGTGTGAGCATCAGCAACCGCCGCGCGCAAGGTCCGGTGACGGCGGGCGAAGTTCTATTCGAGATCGGCCCGATCCCGGAACTGCCAAGTACCGCGTCGCAGCCGCTGACGGCTGCCGCAGCGGCGCAAATGGCCGTGACTCGAACACTCAAGGTGGCCTTGCGGCACGGACTGCACGCACGCCCGGCCGCGATGCTCGCGAACCGCGCCAAAACCTTTGCAGCGCAAGTTTCCCTCAGTGCTCATGGACGCAGCGCCAACGCACGCAGCGTTGTGGCAATCATGGCGCTCGGCGTACGCCACGACGATGGTTTGACCATTGAAGCCATCGGTCCCGATGCGCCGCAGGCTGTCGCAGGCGTGGTGGCGGCACTCGAGGAAGCGATGACGATGGATACCGCTGCGCTGGCCGGCGCAGCCGCGATGCCAAGCGCGGCCCAAGCGGCTGCCGGAGTACTCAACGGAATTACGGCGGTGGGCGGATTCGAGGTAGGAAGGGCGACCCGCATCGAACGCCGCAAGATCGAAGTGGTTGAACACAGTGCGGATTCCGCCCATGAAGCCGCGGAACTCGAGCGCGCGCTGAGCAACGTGCGCTTGAGGCTGCAGCGCGTGGCCGCCACCGGCGGCACAACGCGGCGCGAGATCATTGAAGCGCATCTCGAATTCCTCGGCGATCCTTCGCTGCAAGAAGCGGCGCACGGACTCATTGCCGCGGGCAAAGGCGCCGGCTTTGCCTGGCGCAGCGCCGTGCGGCAATCGATCTCGGCGCTCGAGGCTCTGGGCGATGCGCGCATGCGGGAGCGCGCCGACGATCTGCTCGACGTTGAAGCACATGTGCTGCTGGCGCTTGCCGGCGAGGCGCGGCCCATGATCATGCCGTTGCCTGAGCACGCAGTATTGCTGGCCGATGATCTGCTGCCGTCCGAGATCACCGCTCTCGATCGCCAGCGTCTGGCCGCCATCTGCCTGGGCGCCGGCGGCACCACCTCGCACGTGGCCATTCTGGCGGCAGCCATGGAAGTTCCCATGCTGGTCGGTATCGGCGCGGATTTAAGAGAAATCACCGACGGTTCGATCGTGATCGTCGATGCCGATGCCGGCCGGCTGCACATCAAGCCCAGCGCCCAGGAAATCGAGCAGGCGCGCGGCGCGGTCGAATCGCGCCGCCTCGCGAGGATCGCGCAACGCGCGGCTGCGCGGACCGAATGCCGCGCGCTCGACGGCACCCGCATCGAGGTGTTCGCCAATCTGGGCAACATCGCGGACGCGGCGGCCGCCGCCCTGAACGGCGCCGAAGGTTGTGGGCTGTTGCGAACCGAGTTCCTGTTCTTAGGCCGGGAGACGGCGCCCGGCGAGGACGAACAACTCGCCGCATACCAAGGCATCGCCAATGCGCTCGGCGATGTCCCGGTTATCTTAAGGTTGATGGACGTCGGCGGCGACAAACCCCTGCGCTATCTGGCGCTGCCGCACGAGGACAACCCGGCTCTCGGCATGCGCGGCATACGCACCGCCCTCGCGCATCCGCAACTCCTGCGTGATCAGTTGCGCGCAGCGCTGCGCGTCGTGCCGTTCGGCAAGGTGCGGCTGCTGATACCCATGGTCACGGAAGCGGCCGAAATCCGTGCCGTGAGAGGCATGGTTGATGAACTCGCGCGCGAGCTGTCCCTGCCGGGTCGCGTCGAACTGGGCGCGATGATCGAGACGCCGGCGGCCGCGCTGACGGCCGCGCTCATCTGCCGCGAAGTCGAATTTCTCTCGATCGGCAGCAATGATCTGACGCAATACACGCTGGCGATGGATCGCGGCCATGCGGAGCTTGCGCGCCGTACCGATGCTCTGCATCCTGCGGTCCTGAATCTCATCGCCTCGACCGCCGATGCCGGCGCCGCTGCCGGCAAGCTGGTTGCCGTCTGCGGCGGGGTGGCGGCCGACTCGCAGGCGGTACCGATTTTATTGGGCTTGGGCGTGCGCGAATTATCGGTGGTACCGGCAGCCGTACCGGCGCTCAAGCAGCAAATCCGTAGATTGCGGATTCTCGAGTGCCGCGAACTCGCGATGCGCTGTCTTGGAGCCGCCTCGGCAGCCGAAGTACGCACCCTGGTCGAGAAGACCATCGCCAATGTGGGAGAGCCAACATGAATTTACGGTTTGGCGGGTTACAGCAGCTGGGACGCGCCCTGATGCTGCCTATCGCAGTGTTGCCCATTGCAGGTCTGCTGTTGCGCCTGGGCCAGCCCGACTTGCTGAACTGGGCGGCGATGGCCGCGGCCGGAGATGCGATTTTCTCGAATCTCGGGCTGTTATTCGCGGTGGGCGTGGGTGTCGGCCTGGCCCGCGAGAACCACGGAGCCGCGGGCCTCGCCGCCGTGGTCGGCTACCTGGTGACCATTCGCGCGGTCGAAACCATGCTGCATGCGGCCCCGGGCTCCCTCGCCAAGCTCAGCATTCCGGTCGGATTGCTGTCGGGCGTGATCGCCGGCGTCGCCTACAACCGATTCAGCAACATCACCTTGCCGAGCTACCTGAGTTTTTTCGGCGGCCGGCGCTTCGTGCCGATCGTCAGTGGACTTGCCGGATTGCTGCTGGCGGCGGTGGTGGGCTATGCGTGGCCGTTCCTGGAGCGGGGCATGGACGCCACCAGTCAAGCGATCCTGGGTGCCGGATCACTCGGTCTTTTTGCCTATGGCGTCTTGAATCGCATTTTGATCGTCACCGGACTGCATCACATTCTCAACAATTTCGCCTGGTTCATCGTCGGCGACTATCACGGCGCCACCGGCGATTTGAAGCGCTTCTTCGCCGGCGACCCGGCCGCCGGGGCATTCATGTCGGGATTCTTTCCGGTGATGATGTTCGGCCTGCCGGGCGCCTGCCTCGCCATGTATCACACGGCTGAGCCTAAGCGGCGCGCAGGCGTCGCGGGCCTGCTGCTGTCGTTGGCTTTGACTTCATTCCTGACGGGCGTCACCGAGCCGGTGGAATTCACGTTCATGTTTCTTGCCCCGGTGTTGTATGCGCTGCATGCGATTGCCACCGGGTTGTCCATGGTGGTCATGAATCTGCTCGGTGTGCGCCTTGGCTTCAGTTTCTCCGCAGGACTATTCGACTATGTTTTGAATTTCAGCCGCGCGCAGCGCCCGCTGCTGCTGCTGCCGATCGGCGCGGTGTACTTCGGGCTGTACTACACGGTGTTTCGCGTGGTTATCCTGCGCTGGAATCTTGCGACGCCGGGGCGCGATGTCGAAGATACGGATGCGGCGCCGATCATACCCATGACCAACGCCACGCGCGCCAAGGCCTTCATGATGGCGCTTGGCGGCGCCGGCAACCTTGCGGAGGTGGCGGCATGCACGACGCGCCTGCGTCTCACATTGAACGACAATAAGGCGATTGACGAGGCCGCGCTCAAGCGCCTGGGCGCGCGCGGCATTCTGCGCTCGGCAACGCAAGGCCTGCAGGTGGTTCTCGGCCCCACCGCAGATCAGGTCGCCGGCGAAATTCGCGAAGCGCTACGCGCGGGTCCTGCAACCGCGGCACCGCGCGATGCGTCGCGCGATGCGCCGCAAATTCTGGCCGCCCTGGGCGGCCGCGGCAATGTGCTGGATGTCGAAGCGCATGCAGGCCGTCTGCTGGTGCGCACCGGCCGGCCTGAAATCATCGACGAGCGCGCGCTTGCAACGCTCGGTGTCCGCGGCGTCGCTCGCAGCGGCGGCGCTTCGATCCAACTGCTGGTTTCGGGCAGCGCCCTGGATTGGGTACAGCCGCTGCGCCAGTTGTTGCCCCGCGCTTGAGGAACAGGTCATGAGCGATACCGTCACCGCCACCCTTTACAACCGATCGGCCGCGGAATCGGCGCGTGCGCCGGCGCGAGCATCCGCATTGCCGCCCTCGATACGCCGCATCGTCGTGGTGGGCGGCGGCACTGCGGGATGGATGACGGCCTTGACCCTGGCGCGTTCGCTCATCGAGCACGGCGTTGAGATCTCCGTGGTCGAGTCCCCTGCGGTCGGCATCATCGGCGTCGGCGAAGGCTCGACGCCGTGGCTGCGCGGGTTTTTCGATGGCTTGGGGATAGAGGAGGCCGAGTGGATGCCCGAATGTCACGCCACTTACAAATGCGGCATCACATTCGACGGCTGGTCCACCAAGCCGGGATTCGAAAGCTATTTTCATCCGTTTGCGTCCATGCTCGACAACCTGACCATGACGCAATTCGTCCACAACGTCGATGCGCGGGTCAACGGCGCCGATGTGTGCGCACATCCCGACCGCTTCTTCATCGCCACGCGCCTTGCAAGAAAAAACCTCGCGCCGAAACCGGCCGAACACTTCCCGTTCGATATCTGGCATGGCTATCACTTCGATGCCGTGCTTCTGGGGCAGTTCCTGCACAAGAAAGCGCTGCAGCGCGGCGTGCGCTACCAGCCCGCGCACGTCACCCATGCCAATCTCGATGAGCACGGCGCCATTTCATCCGTGGACACAAAAGAAGGCCTGAAGATCGCCGCGGACATTTTCGTCGATTGCACCGGCTTTGCTGGTCTGCTGATCCACCAGGCTTTGCAGACCCCCTACATCAGTTTTGCCGAGAATTTGTTCAACGACGCCGCGGTCGCGATGCCGACGCCGATCGGCGCGGCGCTGCCGTCGGAGACCGTGTCCACCGCGATGAAGCATGGCTGGGCCTGGAAGATTCCGCTGACGGAGCGTTTCGGCAATGGCTACGTCTACAGCTCGCAGTTCTGTACGGCGGATCAAGCGGAGCACGAGCTGCGCGAGCGCTTAGGATTGCTGGAATCGGATACCCCGGCGCGGCACCTGAAGATGAAGATCGGACGCGTCAGCAAACACTGGAATGGAAACTGTGTCGCGGTGGGACTGTCGCAGGGATTCATCGAGCCCTTGGAGGCCACGGCGCTGCTCTTCATCCAGCAAACCGCGGCGGCGTTCACCGAGGCTTTGCTGCAAGGAGACTTGAGCGAGGCGGCGCACGACCGCTTCAACGCGCGCGTCAACGAGCACTTCGAGGGCACGCGCGACTACATCGTGACGCACTACAAGACCAACAGCCGCACCGATACCGATTACTGGCGCGCCAACGCGGCCAACCTCAACTTGTCGGAGCCGTTGAAGCAGCTGTTGAGCCTGTGGATGTCCGGCAAGGGCATTGCACCGCCGGTTCGCAAGCAGATGCTGGGCCGCGGCTATCCCGTGTTTTCGTGGTATTCCATCATGGCCGGCATGGGCATATTTCCGGAGCCGGGCACGCTGCATCCTCCGCAGGGTAAGGAGAATGCCTATCGGGTCTCCGAAATCGACAATCTCCTCGATCGCAGCGCCGCCAACTACCACGACCACCGCGAGGTTTTGAACGGCATTCCGCCGCGCCGCGAAAACGAAACCCTGCAGGTTTATTTCTGGTGACGATGCCGGCCATCCGCGAAGTCGCCGGGCTCGACGCCGCGGCCATCCAGGCGCGATGTGCTGACGGACAAGCGCCCAGCCGTGTTGCGGGGCATCGTCCGCGACTGGCCCGCCGTTCGCGCAGCTGCCGAGTCGCCGGCGGCAGCGGTTCGATACCTCAAGCGATTCGACAGCGGCGCGCCGGTCGATGCGCTCATGACCGCGCCCGATATCGACGGTGAGATTTTCTACAACGACACCATGAGCGGATTTAATTTCCACCGCAATCGGCTACCGCTGTCGGCAATCGCCGAACAGGTGCTGCGTTATGCGCAGTTTGCCAAGTCGCCCGCGGTCGCGGCGCAGAGCGCGCTCATCCGCGATTGCCTCCCGGGCTTCGACCAGGAGAATCACCTGGAATTGGTCGCTGACAATGTGCTGCCGCGCATCTGGCTGGGCAATCAAATCACCACGCCGACTCACGTCGATGAATGGAACAACATCGGCTGCGTGGTTGCCGGCCGTCGGCGCTTCACGCTGTTCCCGCCGGAACAGATTGCAAACCTTTACATCGGACCCCTCGATTTCGCGCCAACAGGAGCGGCGATGAGCCTGGTCTCGCTGCGCCATCCGGACTTCGATCGCTACCCGAAGTTTCGCGAGGCACTCGCGGCGGCGCAGTCGGCCGAGGTCGCAGCCGGGAGATGCCGTGTACATTCCGCCGCTTTGGTGGCATCACGTCGAGTCGCTGGAACCATTCAATGTGCTGGTGAACTACTGGTGGCATGATTTGGCGGGCGACGGCGCCGGCGCCGATTCGGCGTTCGATGCACTGGTGTATGGAATCTTGAGCATCCGTGCCCTGCCCCCTGCGACGCGCCGCGCGTGGAGCGCGTTGTTCGAACACTATGTGTTCGGCGCGGGTACCGGCGTGGTCGAGCATATTCCGCAGCAACGCCATGGCATGCTCGGCGAATTGTCGCCGGAACAGCAGGCAGCCTTGCGTGCGCACTTGATGCGGCGACTGGGGCGCTGACCGCTGGGTTCGCCGTAAGAATCCTCCGACGCGAGCCCCTTAAGACATCTCCTACGCGGGATCGGTAAGACCACCGAATGTCGGGGGGCGGCGCTTGGTGTTCAACTGCGCCCATGGGCAAGACCGTTAAAAATCAAGTTCTAATGGCCGCGGCAGCCGGGCTTGCGGGACTGTTTTTGCTCAATCCGGCGTCGGCGGCTCCACCGTCCGGCCGACAACGCAATTCCAGGGGCGGCAGTTGGACTTGAGCGCCCCGGCGCATCTGATCGAGAACTCAATCAAGGTTCAGCAACCGCCGTCCAAGATTCAGCCGCCGTCGCCGCAACAAGAACGTTATGCAAACCTAAGATTGGGTTCCATAGCCACGCAACCCAGCATGGAAGAACGCGTGCGCCTCGCCCGCCGCGATGGATTGCCGGTCGCCCGTCTTTGGGAAAGCAAGTCGGTGCTGCTGCACCTGGGGTTCAACCAAAAAGGCAAGCCCGGCCTGTGGATCCTGCAAAAAACGCGTTGAATCAGCCGGCATTACCGACCAGCGTTCGCTTCTGCAGGGACAGCAACATGAATGCGGCGGCGAGCACGAAGTACGCCGCGCAGAATTGGATGGCGACATCACGCGCCGTTCCGTGCAATTGCCACAACGCATAGGCGCTGCCATCGACACGCACCGAGTGAATGATGCCAAAAAAACTCAAAGCGCCTCCGGCGCATAGATAAGACGCCGCGGCGCGCAGACGGCGTTCGGTCATTTCCACCACAAACGCCGCCCATATGGTGGCGGTGATGATGAAACCATTGCCAAGGGCGACGATGACGCTCAAGGTCGGCAAGCCATGCTCCGGCGCCACCAGCTGTTGCGCGAAAACATTTGGCGCCACGAACTTGGGATCGCTGAGTTCGATGGTCAGCAATCGTGCGATCGAAGGAAAAAAGCTGATCGCCACCGCCATGGCGTGGCGCGCAGGCACTGCGGTGAATGCCTGCACGGTGATGTTGAGGGAGAGGAACACCAGCACCGGCGCCAGCACGGCGAGCGGCACCAGCTCGATCAGGTTGGCGATGAACCCCAGCATGCCGCCCACGCCGATGAAAATGCCCGTGAGCAGGGTGTAGCCGGTGCGCGCGCCCATCTCCTTGAATGCCGGATGACCGATGTACGGCGTGGTCTGCGCCACGCCGCCGGCCATGCCCGCCAGAAACGTCGCCGCCGCTTCCGCAAGTAAAATGCTGCGCACGTCGTAGTCATCGCCGGCGACGCGCGCGCTCTCGGTGTTGTTGACGCCGCCCACCACCGTGAGCAACGCGAAGGGAATGATCAGAGGCAGATAATCCGGGAGAGCCACGAAGCCCTGAAGAATTCCGGCGTCCGGATGCGGAAACGCCAGCCGCAGCACCGGCATGGCGGGCGCGGGTACTTGCATGCCGGGCAATCCTAAGTGGCCCACGCCGTAGTACAGCAAGGTTCCCACGATCACCGCAAACAGCACGCCCGGCAAACCGCCGGGAACCGATCCCTTGGCAACCAGGGCATAAAGCACCAGCCCGAGCGTAAGAAAGCCGACGATCGGAACCTGCAGCAAATCGACCATGGGAAAGAAGCCGATCAGCATCAAGGCGATGCCCGCCAAAGAGCCCAGGAGTCCCGCGGTTGGGATCAAGCGCCGCACCCCACGGCCTGCGAATGACAGCAGCAGCTTTATCACTCCCATGGTCGCGGTCGCGGCCATTCCTAAGTACCAAGTCTGCAGGCCCGCAGCGGCGGGATCGAGGCCGGCGGCGCGAAACTCTGCGAAAGCCGGACCTAATACCAAGAGCACCATGCCGATGGTGGACGGTGTATCGAGACCAAATGGCATGGCCGTGACATCGCCGCGGCCGGTGCGGCGCGCCAGCCTCACGGCCAGCCACGTGTAAACCAGGTCGCCCAACAGCACGCCCAATGCAGTGCCAGGAAACATGCGCCCGAAGACAATGGGTGCGGGGACCCCATAGCCGCCGATGAGTACCGCGGCGAGCAGCGCCAGCACGGACAAATTATCGACGACCAAGCCTAGAAAACCATTTACATCGCCCGGCACCAGCCGCCAATACGATGCTGATCCTGCGGGCGCAGGTCCCGCGGGCATCGTGGCGTTTTCAGCCGCCAAGATTCAGAAGCGCGGCGTTGCCGCCCGTCGCCGTGGTATTGACGGTGAGCGTTCGCTCGTTCGCGAATCGCGAAAGATAGTGCGGACCGCCGGCCTTGGGGCCGGTGCCGGACAAACCGGTGCCGCCAAATGGCTGGACGCCCACGACCGCGCCGATCATGTTGCGATTGACGTAGGTATTGCCGATCGCCGTCTCCGCGAATACCTGGCGCCAGAACGACTCCAATCGAGTTTGCACGCCCAGCGTCAAACCATAGTGGCTGGCACGAATTGCCTGCAGCACTTCGCGTGTTTCGGTGGATCGATAGCGCACCACGTGCAATATCGGCCCGAATTCCTCACGCTTGAGTTGCGCCGCATTTTTAAGCTCGATGAGATGCGGAGCGAAGAAACTGCCGTGCGCATGCTCTTCACCCAGTTTGCACACCTTCACGATGCGCGCCTCCTTGCGCATCCGTTCGACATGCTGCATCAACCCTTCCGCCGCCGTCGCGTTGATCACCGGCCCGATGTCGGTCTCGAGCTTGGAGGGATCGCCGATGATGAGTTCGTCCATGGCGCCGGCGATCATCTCCAAGACCTGGTCTGCAATCTCCTCTTGCAGAAACAACAAGCGCAGCGCCGAGCAGCGCTGCCCGGCGCTCATGAACGCCGAACTCACCACGTCATCGACAATTTGTTCCGGCAGCGCGGTCGAATCGGCAATCATCGCGTTCAAGCCACCGGTTTCGGCGATCAGCGGCACGATGGCTCCGCCGCGCTCGGCGAGCGCACGGTTGATGGTCAAAGCGGTTGCTGTCGAGCCCGTCATTGCCACGCCGGCGAGCGCCGGATGTGCAAACGCGATTTCGCCGAACAGCCGCCCGCGCGCCGGCACCAATTGCAGCGCCTGTGGGTGAATGCCGGCTTCGTGCAGCAGCCTCACGAAGCGTGCGGCGATCAAGGGTGTGGGCTCGGCCGGCTTCGCCACCACGGCGTTGCCCGCGGCAAGCGCAGCAGTTACCTGGCCCGCAAAAATCGCCAGCGGGAAATTCCACGGGCTGATGCAGGCGAATACGCCGCGGCCCTGCAGGGACAGTTCGTTCAATTCTCCGGTGGGACCCTCGAGCTTGAGCGGAGCCGCGAATTGCTTGCGCGCCCGCAGCGCGTAGTAGCGGCAAAAATCCACCGCCTCGCGCACTTCGGCGATGGCGTCCGAGAAGGTTTTGCCCGCTTCGCGCACCAAAAGTTGATGAAACTCCGCGCGGTTCGCCTCGAGCAGATCCGACGCTTTTTCCAGCACGGCCGCGCGCGCATCGCCGCCGATGAGGTTCCATTCCGGCTGAGCCGCGGCGCAGGCGTCGAACGCCATTTTGATTTCATCGGGTGTCGCATCGCGCGCCGTACCCACCTGCTCGCGGCGATCCGCCGGATTGCTGGTCGCATGCGCGTTGCCCGGCAACAATACGCCATTGATGATCGGACCGGCCGCCGCCGCGCTGCGAACCGACACCTCCTCGCGCAGCGTTTGCAGTTCCCGGGGATCGCCGAGATCCATCCCGCGGGAATTGCGCCGCTCCGCATACAAGGCAGCGGGGATCGGCAGCCGCGGATGGGCGAAGGACTCCAGGCGCTCCAGTTCCGAAATGGGATCGCGGACAATGTCGGCCACCGGCACTTGTTCATCCATGAAGCGGTTCACGAACGAGGTGTTGGCGCCGTTTTCCAACAGCCGCCGCACCAGATACGCCAACAGGTCCTTGTGCTCGCCCACCGGCGCGTACACACGCACCCGCGGAAAGTTTGCGACCTTGCGCGCAGCTTCCGCGTACAGCAGGCGGCCCATGCCATGCAGTCGCTGGAATTCAAAATTGGCCTTGGCAGGCGCCAGTTCCAAAACCGATGCGATGCTGTGCGCGTTGTGCGTGGCGAACTGCGAGTAAATCGTGTCCGCGTGATTGAACAGACGCCCCGCGCAGGCCAGGTACGAAACATCGGTGGCGACTTTGCGGGTGTATACCGGGTAGACCGGAAGACCGCGCTCCTGGCTGCGTTTGATCTCTGAATCCCAGTAAGCGCCCTTCACCAGGCGCACGGTCATGCGCCTGCCGTTCTGCCGAGCCGTCTCCGCCACCCAATCGATGACATCCAAAGCGCGCTTGCCGTAGGCCTGCACCGCTAAACCTAAGCCCGGCCAATCCCTGGTGGCGGAATCCTTCGCCAGAGCCTCGATGATGTCCAATGACAGATCCAGCCGGTCCGCCTCTTCGGCATCGATGGTGAGCTGGATATTCAAATCGGCGGCTTGTCGCGCCAAAGCCAGGGTTTGCGGCACCAGGCGCCGCATCACGCGCTCATGCTGCAGCAGGGTGTAGCGAGGCTCCAGCGCTGAGAGCTTGATCGAGATGCTCGAAGCTTCATGCGGCTCGCGCCCCGCCGCAGCGGCGCCAATGACCGCAATGGCATGTTGGTACGATTTCAGGTAGCGCTCGGCATCCTGCAAAGTTCGCGCACCCTCGCCCAACATGTCGAAGGAACACAGCGCAACCTCGGCCTCGCGGGCGCTGCGCGCCAGCGCCTCTTCGATGCTGCGTCCGACGACGAACTCGCCGCCGATGATGCGCATCGCCCGGCGCACCGCCAGGCGCACCAGAGGTTCGCCGGCCTTGCGGGTCAGCTTGCGCATCCACGTCGTCGCATCGGTCTTGATCGCAGGGTCGAGTTCCAAAATCCCGCCGGTGAGCATCAATCCCCAGGTCGAGGCATTGACGAACAGAGATTCCGATTGCCCGGAATGCGCGGACCAATCCCCGGTCGCGAGTTTTTCGGCGATCAGCCGATCGGCGGTGGCATCATCGGGAATGCGCAGCAGCGCTTCGGCAATGCACATGAGGGCAATGCCTTCTTGATTCGACAAGCCGAACTCTTGCAAAAAAGCGTCCAAGAACGGCCGCTCGTCGCGGCGCGCGCGCGCGCCCTCGACCAATGACATCGCCACGGCCACCGCGCGGTGTCGCGCGCCGCCGGTGAGCTCCAGTGAATGCAACAAGCGAGTTACCGCTTGATCTTCGGACCATGTGCCGTGGTCTCTTATCGTTTCGCGTAGATCATTCATATTGATCGCTTATGGTCGCAAAAAACACGGCGCTCGGCGCGGATAAATTTGCAGGCGCTGGCTTGCTGATTCGCGCGCCACATTGCGCAAGCACCGCAAGATCCCAGGGCTCGAGCGTCCGGGTCTCGCCCGCATCGCTCGTCAACAACAGTGGATCCTCGATGCTGAAAATCAATGTCGATTCGAGCGGCGACATCCGCACCGCAAGCGACTGCGCCACCTGTTCGACGCGAACTTCGGCCCGCGCCGATTTGGCAACCATGAGGTTGAGATCAACGCAGGGCCCGTTCAGCAGTTCGCAATAAATTGATGCGGCGCCGTCGAATTCCGCCAAGTCGCCGATTTGCCGCAATACTGTTTGTTGCCCGCCGACAAACTTGAGCGCGAGCCCTGAGCCTCGCAGCAGCACCATCTTGCGGTTATAGGCCGCAAAATCCGAGAAAGGACCGGACGCATCGATGTGCGCCACGCTCACGCGCCAACGAAATGATTCGCCGCCAGCCGGCACACGGATCGCTTCATAGGTGATGCCGCCGCCGTTCTTCCAGGGCGCGGCAGTGAACGAAGATTTGCGGACGATTTGCAAGCTCGCATGATACAGGTGCGGGACAAAAATCCCAATATAATCAATTAGTAAGAGTGTCGAATATCGCTGGTTTTAGGTGGTGCTGGGAGTACAATACTGGATATATAAACAGCTACCGGAGCTGAAAATGGACCTGCTGATTCCGCACCGCCAACCCGCCATTCCCAGCCTGTCGCTGGAGGAGCTCGAGGAGCAGATCACCGAGCTTGCTGGTCATCTGAATGCAGCCAACTATCGCTGGCTGTGCTTGATCGCCGAATTCGACCGCCGCAATGGTTGGTCGGATGGGGCATTGCGCTCTTGCGCGCATTGGCTGAACTTCAAATGCGGATTGGACCTGGGCGCCGCACGCGAGAAAGTGCGGGTCTCCCATGCTCTGGCGAAATTGCCGAGGATCTCCGCGGCGATGGCGCGCGGTGAACTGAGCTACTCAAAAGTTCGAGCCCTGACGCGCGTCGCTGTTGAGGCGAGCGAAGAATACTTCCTCATGATCGCGCTCCATGGCACCGCTCATCACGTCGAGACGTTGGTACGACATTATCGCCGGGCGCTGCAAGTGGAAGAACTCGGCCGCGAAGCGCGCCAACAGGAAAATCGCCGCTTCAGCTACTGGTACGACGAAGACGGCAGTTTGGTGTTCAAAGGCCGGTTGCCGGCCTTACCGGGTGCGGCACTCATGAAGGCAATGGAAGCCGCCATGGAAGAATTGCCGCCCTCGGACATCGACGCACAGTGGTCCGAGACGGACGCGCACCGTCCGGTACGGCGCGCCGATGCATTGGCATTGCTGGCCGAGAATTTTCTAAAACAGGGTGCCCGAGATCTCAACACAGCCGATCGTTTCCAGGTGGTAGTACATGTAGCGGAGGAGACGCTCCGCGAAAATACTCCGGGACGCTGTGACATTGAAAATGGTCCTACGGTGGCGGCCGAGACCGCACGTCGACTCGCCTGCGATGCCAGCATAATTAGAGTGACTGAAAATGAACATGGCGAATTGCTCGACATCGGACGCAAAACCCGCAGTATTCCTCCTGCGATTCGCCGGGCGTTGAGCACTCGAGATGCAGGCTGCCAATTTCCCGGATGCACGCATCGGCGCTACGTCGATGCACACCACATTCGTCATTGGGCGCTGGGCGGGGAAACCAAACTCGCGAATCTGATCAACCTATGCCGTTTCCACCATCGTTACGTGCACGAGGAACGCCTCACCATTGCTGGGCAAGGCGATGGCGGTTGGCGATTCCAACGGCCGGATGGCAGCGAGTTCGAGGTCATTCAGCCGTCGGGATCGGTCTACACGGTGAAAGATCTGCTTTACGCGCATGCCGAACAAGGGATCCTCATCGATAGTAGTACCGCCGTCACACGCTGGCGCGGAGAAAGTATGGATTACGGAATCGGCGTACAGGTCCTGTTGGAGCAAGTCGCACGGGCCAAGAACGCGGCAGACGTTTCCGCGGAAACGGAATTGGTCTAACGCAAGCTACTTGCCGAGCTGCGTGGCCACAAAAGCCGCGACATCTCGAATCTCTGCAAAGGTAAGAGTGGCGGCGAACGGCGGCATGTTGTTCTTGCCGGAAATCACCGTGTTCGCCACCAGTTCGAGCGCGACCACCTTGGTGATGTTAGGCCCCGCCCCATGCCCACCTTTGCCCTCCTCGCCGTGACAAGCTGCGCAGTACTGCGCGAATACATGAGCGCCAACCGCGGGATTTCCGCCGTTGAGAGTCACCGCAGTCGCTTTGGCGGCCAGCGCCTCTGGCGGCTCCGAGGGCGGCAACGTACCGTCGAGGGAAAACAACCAGAGGCTGTCGCCCGCCGGGCTGCCGGCAAAATTATTGCCGGCGGATATGATCGCGATCTTCTGATGACCCTGGTACTGAAACACGCTGGCGGTGGCATTCACACCGGCGCCGGTCTGAAATTCCCACAGCACATCGCCATTGCGGGAATCGAGGGCCACGAAGCGGCCATCGTTGCGGCCGGTAAAGACGAGATCGCCGGCAGTGGCGGCTGAGCCGCTGTAGCAGCTGTCCTTCCAGCGCTGGCGCCAGACGATCTTGTTGCTGCGCATGTCGACGGCCGCAAAAACTCCAGTCCGCGGGATGTCGGAGAAGCCGAACAAGCCCTGAGTGTAAGGCGTACCGGGCTTCGGTTCCTGTGATGGCCCCACCATGAATCGTCCCATTTGATCGTTCGCGCAAACGAAGAGAAAGCCTTGCCGCGGGTCATAAGAGCTCGGCGGCCAATTGGTCCCGCCCCACGGGCTTGGCTTTGCGACCACGGCTTTGTCCCAGTAGGGCGTAAATATCCGCCCCTCGTTGAGCAGTCGAAATCCTGCCGGCGGAATATCGATTTCATGCGGCACAACCGGGTCGCCGACTGGAAACGGCTGGGTGGCCGAAGTGTTTTGCCGCGGCTCCTGCGGTACCGGCAATTCATCGATGCCGATGAGCGGCTTGCCGGTCACGCGATCGAGAATGTAGACCCATCCCGTCTTGCTGATTTCCGCGATGGCCTCACGAGGCTGGCCGTTGTAAATCGTATCGAACAGCACGACGGGGCTTGGCGAGTCGTAATCCCACAAGTCGTGATGCACTTGTTGAAAGTGCCAGCGGTACTTGCCGGTCTTGGCCTCGATCGCAACCATGGACACCGAAAAGAGATTGTCGCCCTTGCGCAGGCTGCCGTTGAAGTCCGGGGCCGCATTGCCCGTGGAAAAATAAATCAGCCCCTGCTTAGGGTCTACGGCAGGCGTCTGCCAGACGGTGGCGCCGCCGTACTGCCACGATGGATTGTCGGCCGGCCAGGTATCGTGGCCCAATTCGCCGGGGCCCGGAACCGTGAAAAATGTCCACAGCGATTTGCCGGTCCTGGCGCTGAAGGCTCGCACGCGGCCACGCGAGGCGTGTTCGCCGCCCGCAAAGCCGGTGATGATCATGCTGTCGTAGTACAGAGGCGCGCTGGTGATCGTGAAGCCGTCCTGCCAGCGCTCCGCCTGCACCGACCAGACTTCCTTGCCGGTGCGCTGATCCAGCGCGACGATTTTGCCGTCGAGGCGTCCTAGAAAAACCTTTCCCTCCCCGATCGCGACGCCACGGCTCACCCATCCGCAGCACACCGTGGCGATGGTTTTGTCCAGTTGCGCTTGGTACACCCACAACTGCTTGCCGGTCGCGACGTCGACTGCAAACACATCATCGGCACCGGTGGGGACGTAAATCACTCCGCCCTCAACGATGGGCTGCGCCTCCCCGGAAAACGGCGGCCCCATACCGGAGCCGTTCAAATGCATGTGCCACTCGGCCTTGAGCCCTGCCACATTGCCGGTGTTTATTTCAGCAAGCGGCGAATAGCGCTGGTTGTAGATATTCCCGCCATTCGTTATCCAGTCGCTGACGGGAAGATCGGTGAGCTGCTTGGCGGTGTAGGCAGGTGAATCCGCCGCGTAGCCATTCGCGGCCATCAAGGCCACGGTCAACGAAAAAAGCCATCGGTTCATTTGCGCTATGCTAACCGGAATCGGCCAGGATGACTTGAGCCTATGAACTCTATGTCGAAAGGCGCAATCGCAGCGCTGGCTGCATCGGCGCTGGCTGCATCGGCGCTGGCGCTGGCGCTGACGCTGACGCTGACGCTGTTCGATCTCAGCGCACAGGGGAAGGAACAGGACCAAGCAATGGCAACTTTTTCGCCTCGTCTCATCCAGCCGCGCGTGCCGGTAGTCGCGAAGGAAGGGCGCACGCCCGCGCAGGAAAGGATGCTGGCCAACCGTCCGGACTACAACATTTTCAAGACGCTGGCGCATGATCCGGAGCTGTATGGGCGCTGGAGCGGCCTCGGACAATACCTGCTGAATGCCTCGACTCTGCCGCCGCGGGATCGTGAAATCATTATTTTGCGCATGGGGTGGCTGTGCCAGGCGCCGTATGAGTGGTCGCAGCACGCCCGCATCGCCAAGGCGTCCGCGAAAATGACCGACGTTGAGGTGCGCGCAATCGCGGCAGGCGCTGCCACCTCGAGCTTGAGCGACTTCGATCGCACCTTGATTCGCATGACCGACGAGTTGCGCTACGACACTGAAATCAGCGACGCCACCTGGACGGCGCTGCGCGCAAGGTATTCGGTGGAGCAGACCATCGATGCCATTTACACCGCCGGTCAATATCAATTGGTGTCCATGGCGCTCAACAGTTTGGGCGTGCAGCTCGACGCGGAATTGCAGGAGCGCATTCCCACCGATCTCAACCTGCCGCTGCCGGCGGCCACGCCCGAATCGCCGCGGCTCAGCGCAGCGCGAGTGAAGCCGCTGACCTTGGAGACCATGACCCAGGAGCAGCGTCAACTGGTTGCGCCGCAAATGCGCGATGGCAAGGTGCCGAATCTCTATGCCACCATGGTGGTCCACACCCGCTTCTACGAGCCGCGGCTGCGCTTCGGCAGCTACATTCAGCGCGATTCGCGCCTGCCGCCGCAGACGCGCGAGCTGCTGATTCTGCGCACGGCGTGGCTCGCGAAATCGGAATACGAGTGGGCGCACCATGCGGTTTTTGCGCGCGATGCGGGCTTCCGCGATGCACAGATAGCGAGCGTCGCTTTGGGACCGCGCGCCGGGAATTGGAGCGATGAACAGCGGGCGCTGCTGCAGGCGGCCGACGAGCTGCGCCGCGAGGCGTTCATCTCCGCGGCAACCTGGAAAACCCTGACGCAGCATTACGACACTGCGGCGATGATCGAGATCATCTACACCGCCGGCGGCTATGCGATGACTGCCATGGCCATCAACAGCTTGGGGATTCAATTGGAGGAGGGTTATCTCCCGGTGCGCAATTTTGGAAATTGACTACTTCGCCGCGGCCGGCGCGCGACGAATGATTTCCACGGCGTTGCCCGCGGGGTCCTTGGCCACGATGATTCGCAAGTCGAGTCTCGCGGTCGCAACGTCTCGATAGCCCAAACCGGCGTCCACGACGCGCTTCAGCACCGCGTCGAATTCCTGAGTGTAGATTGCGACCACCGGATACTTGCTCTTTGGCAGCGGCGCCTCCGCCAACGGCTGAAACAGGGCGAGGAACGGGCCGCCGCCGAAATTCATCAGCACTTCGTCGTAGCTCGAGGTTTTGAAGCGCTGACCGGGAGTCGCGCCAAAAACCGCCTTGTAGAACTGTTCCGCCTTTTGGCGATCATCGACGATCAATTTTGCGCCGCCCACTTCCCAGTTGCCGGGTCGGGAGAACAATTCGAGGGCGTTACCGCTGGGATCGCGGGCGATCGCGATTTTAAAGCTGACGGAGCGCGCAGGATCCAGCCGCTCAACGGGATGCTTGGCATCCTGCATGCGCTTGATGAGCGCATCCAGATCCGGCGTGTAAAAGAGTGCCACGGGAAACGCGCTTTTCTTCAGCGGCGCTTCCGCCTTCGGCGCGAACAGGGCCACGCGCGCGCCGTCCTCGAATCCCATGATGGGTTCGTCGTAGAGCGCCGGGTCGCTGAAATGATCGACCTCCTTCATGCCGAACATTTGTTCGAAGTAGGCCTGATTTATCCTGGCGTCGCCGATGATCAACTTGACGGCGCCGATTCGATTCATCTGCATGCTGCGCGCATTCCCAAGTTCCTGCGAGAAGCTCAAGGTTCCATATAGCACGCAGGCGCTCAAGTAGAAAACGGCATGTCTGGTCATGCAATCGGGCCCTTGCCAGGTTTGGGAATTGCATAGCCTAGCAGGCCGTGAGACAACGGCCCATCGGGACGCGGGCTGCGGAGATTTACCTAAGGATCAGCTATTCCAGAACGTCAGGATCACGAACACCACGGCGATGACGGTCAGGCCCAGATGGCCCAAAGCCGCATGCCGCTGCGCCAACAAGTCGTTGGGCTCGTCATCGCGGACCGGACGGAGTCGGGAGAGAGCGGCGAGAAACAGCATATTGCCAAGATATATTGGCTTAGGTTGGCAAAAGCGTGACTGGATTCACGCATCTTCATTCCTGATAGCATAGAGGCGGCGCTGGTGGGGTCGGCCATGCAGAATCTTGAGGAACAATTGCACTCTGAAGGATACGCGCTGGTGCGCGGATTCTTCCCGCCAGACATAATGGAGCAGATCCGGCGCGAAGCCGACCGGGTGCAGAGCCTTGCACTTGAGCATCACGCCACCTATCGTGACAAAAACCTGCTGTTCGAAATACTCGATGATCCCAAGGCCAACCGCCGCGTGCTGCTGCAGGCTCACTGGACCGCATGGATCAGCCCGTACCTCGAGCGCATGCGGCGCGATCCTCGATATCTGACGCTGCTCGAACCCCTGCTCGGCGCCGACATCAAACAAATGGCGCATCAGATTCACTGGAAACCGCCGGGCGCGAAATACACCTTTTATCGCTACCATCAGGATGCGCGGTTTCGCAATTCGCAGGCGACGCGCAATCTACTGTACGGAAACATCAACACGGGGCTCGCGATCGATCGGCAGACCGCCGCCAACGGCGCGCTGCAAATCATTCCGAAGAGCCACTTGAACGGCTACCTGGGTCTTTCCGAGGATGGCTCGATCATGACCGGCCACACTCCGGCCGAAGATCTGCGCCGGGTGGGACTTGGTCCTGAGACGGCGGTGACCTGCGAGATGGAGCCGGGAGATCTTCTGCTCTGGACGCTCTACACCGTGCACGGCTCGGCCGCCAACTCAAGCGACTCGGACCGGCGTTTCATGATCAGCAGTTATGTCCGCGCCGGCGACAGCGAGCGCGGCGAGTGGGCATTTCGCGGCGGCGTGTCCACGCCACTCGGTCCGGAACCCGAGATTTGCAAATACGAGCAGCTGCGCGAGAAGCCGGGACCGTTTTACGTCGAGCCCACGTGGACGGAAGAGGCGCAAGCCGCGGCGATGGCGCGTTGACTGCAAACACATATAGGTATGCCGTCGCATTGCTATTGATGCTGGCGTATACGCTGAACGCCGCCGACCGGACTCTCATCGCGATCATCGGTCAGCCTCTGAAGGTCGATCTCAAGCTCTCCGACACGGAGCTCGGATTGTTGGTAGGTCCGGCATTTGCGGCGCTGTACGCGTTCAGCGGAATTCCCATCGCGCGCCTTGCCGAGCGATTCAACCGCGTCAACCTCGTTTTCATCGTCATGACGCTGTGGTCGGGCTTGACGGCATTGTGCGGCCTGACGACGAACTTTCTGCAATTGCTGCTGCTGCGCGTCGGCGTCGGATTTGGTGAGGCCGGCTGCACCCCGCCCGCACACTCATTGCTCTCCGATTACTTCGACGCCACGCGGCGCGCCACGGCATTGTCGATCTACTCCTGCGGAATTTCTCTCGGCTACATCATCAGCGCGATGCTGGGCGGCTACGTGGCGCTGCATTACGGCTGGCGCGCGGCGTGCCTGGTCGTCGGACTGCCCGGCGTCGTCGTCGCGGTCATCATAAAGCGCTACGTGAAGGAGCCGCCGCGCGTCGACTCCGCGCTGCGCAGCCCGAACTGGCTGCGGGAGGAGTTCTCGGAGTTCGCTGCCGTGGCGCGCGCGCTTTTATGCCGGTGGCCAACCGCAAACATCGTTGCCGGCGTGGTCATTTCCAGTTTCGCTGCGCAAGGCAGCTGGGCGTTCGTGCCGGCATTTTTCAATCGCGGCTTTCAACTCGACTATGCGACCATCGGCATCGTCAGCGGGCTCACCGGCGGAGTGGCGGTGGGTGCGGGCCTGCTTTGCGGCGGATTCGTCGCCGATTTCTTGGCAAGCCGCAGCGCAAAATGGTATGCGCTGGTTCCGGCGCTGGCCCTGAGCATAAGCCTGCCGCTGTATGTCGGTGCATTTTTGCAGTCCAACTGGCGCGGGACCGCGGTGCTTCTCGGAGTTGCCGGATTTTTTCAATACATTTCCTTCGGACCCACCTTCGGCGTCATACAGAATGTGGTCGCGGTGCGCCGGCGCGCGACTGCGACCGCACTCATTTACGTGCTATTGAGCGTGGTCGCGCTTGCAGGGGGCGCCCTGTTCACCGGCTGGCTGATTGATCATCTCGCGCAATTCAATTTCAACCACCCGGATGCCGACACCGTCCGAAAGTCTTTTGAGCTCATGCGCTTGAGCCCCGCCGCGGGCGGCGGCTCGTTTCAACTGTCCTGTCCGGGCGGCGGCGCATCGGCAAGTTGCCGGGCGGCGCTTTCCCTGTCCTCGCGCGAGGGTATCCTGGTGACGGTACTGCTGCACGGATGGGCGGCGCTGCACTACCTGCTGGGCGCGATTGGGCTCGATGAGCAAATGAGCCAGGGACCGGACTACCGCGTTATTTCTCGTTCTGAAGCTCAACCACCATGACTTCGATGGGTTTATCCCCGACATTGACGTCCTGATGCCGCGTTCCCTGAGGGTTGGCGCCAAGCCAGTATGCCTTGCCGGTCTGCCATTCCTGTACTTCACTCTTACCCGACTCCTCGAGAATCTTCATCGATCCGCCGCGCAGCGCGATGATCACTCGCGGATGTTCATGTCGATGCAGAGGCAAGGGATTGTTCGGCAGCACCAGAGATTTCCACACCTTTACCGCGCTATTTTCGAATTGAGCCTCACGACCGGTCTGCGCGAGGGTCTCGGCAAGCGCAAATCCCGCAGAAAAAGCCAACCCGGCCAGTGCAAAAAGCAGCCCAGCGTTTTTCACCATATCAGCTGATTCCTTCCCGTTGTAATGTGGGTTGTTGCGATTCGCAGTATGTGCGCGCCTTGGCAGGTGGTCAAAAAAGCAGCAGTGGGTGCAAGACCTTGAATAGATGGTTGCTTATGACGTAGTGCGCTGCGATGTGCACCGGGTTATCCACCGGAATGGGGGATGAATGGGAAATTTGGTCCATGGGTGTCGATTTGCCGGGTTCTGATTCGTCGGGTTAGTTAGCGAGCTATTTATTAAGGAGAATTGGTCATATGAAATTCATGTTCATCGTCAAATCCGCTCAGGCGGCGGCGCCGACACCCAAGCTGTTGGAGGAGATGCACAAGCTGGCCAACCGGGAGATCAAGGCGGGCCGCATGCTCGACAACGGCGGGCTGATGCCGATTGCAATGGGTGCGCAGGTGCGCATCGCGAACGGCAAGCTCGCCATACTCGATGGGCCATTCACGGAAGCGAAGGAAGTCATTGGCGGTTATGCGGTCTTTGAGTTGAAGAACAAGGAAGAAGCAGTCGAGTCGGCGGTCGAGTTCATGCAGCTTCACAAGGATCACATGCCAGGCTGGGAAGGAACCTGCGAGGTCCGCGCGTTCGCGCCGGGCGGCCCTTAGAGGCGCAAGCTTTACGCAACAAGCGGCGGTTCTGCTTATACTCGGCCAATGAAGCCATGGCGCGGGAAAGTCATATCGATTGGTCTACTGGCATTGTTGTTGGGCGGGCCGCTGGCGCTTATCGGCCCGCTGCTGTCGGGCGCTCACGCCGACTACGCCAATGTCGAGTCCATCAAAGACACGCAGGAATACCAAGATCCTGCGCTGCTGCAGCGTGCGTGGGGGCTGCCGGTAGCGTCGCTGTACCAACGCGACATTGACTATCAGCGTAATCCCAGCGTCTGCGGTCCGACGAGCCTCGTCAATGTCTTGCACTCGCTTGAATTACCCGGCGACCAAGAGAAAGTCCTGCAGGGCACGGGCTTAACCACCGTACTGGGTTTTTTGCCGCAAGGCATTACGCTGGATCAGCTCGCCGATGTCGCCAGGCAGAAACTCAATAAAAAAGTCAGCGTGTTGCGCGATTTGGATCTTGCGAGCTTTCGCGAGCAGCTGCGTCACGCAAACGATCCGGCGCGGCGCTATGTGATCAATTTTTCGCGTGGGCCGCTGTTTGGCACGGGCGGCGGCCACCATTCGCCCATCGCCGGCTATCTTGCCGACCAAGATTTGGTGCTGGTACTCGATGTCAACAGGAAATACGGTCCGTGGCTGGTGAAATCGGCTCGACTCTACGATGCAATGAACACGATCGACACAGGATCGCAGAAAAAGCGCGGACTGTTGCTGATCGAATGATTGTGGGCAAATCACCAAAGGTGGTGCTGGTCACCGGCGCGAGTTCTGGTTTCGGCTACGCCATCGCCAGGGCGCTCGCCGCGAAGAGCTATCGCGTGTTCGGGACCGCGCGCGCTGTCCAATCCGGCGCCGCATCGGACGGATTCACAACCCTCACCTTGGATGTCACGCAGGATGTCTCGGTGGCCGCCTGCATTTCTGAGGTTCTCAGAACCGCCGGACGGATCGACGCCGTGATCAACAACGCCGGCATGGGGATTGCCGGCGCGATCGAAGATACGACGGTGGCGGAAGCGCAGGCGCAGTTCGAGACGAATTTCTTCGGTACCCACCGGGTCTGTCGAGCGGTGCTGCCACATTTACGCGCGCAGCGCGCCGGCGTCATCATCAACATGAGTTCGCTCGCCGGGCGAATCGCGGTGCCCTTTCAAGGATTCTATAGTGCAACCAAGTTCGCGATCGAGGCCTACAGCGAGGCGCTGCGCATGGAAGTCCGCCCTTTTGGCATCGCGGTATCGATGATCGAACCGGGCGACTTCGCGACCTCCTTCACCGCGAACCGGCGCTTCACCACGAGCAGCACTCCGGCCTCGCCCTACTACGACCCGATGGCACGGGCAATCGCAATCATGGCGCGCGGCGAGCAAGCGAATCATGACCTGTCACCGGTGATTGCTGCGGTCGAAACCATTCTTGAGTCCCGACGGCCGGCGCTGCGCTATCCGCGTGCGCCTGCAGTTCAGCGTGCCTTCAACGCCCTGCGGCCGTTGCTGCCCCAGGCGGTCGCCGAATTCCTGATCCGGGACACCTACGGATTGAAGAAATCCTAATCACCAAACGCGCACGCGATCGGTGGCGGTAAGATATAGCGGCTGCCCGGCTGAGACGTCGAATGCTGCGTACCAGCCGTCGGCATTGCGCACCGTGCTGGCACGGTACTCGTCCGGCGCGTGACCATCAGTCAGCACGCCCTTGCGCAGCGCTGGGTCGCGAACTTTCTCGCGCCAGTTTTGCGCATAGCTCAGATAAAAGCGCTGCTCACCGGTGAATCCGTCGACGACGCTATCGGGACGAGTGCGCGCTTCCTGCTGATAAGCATCGTGAGCGGCCAGAAGTCCGCCGAGATCGGCAATGTTTTCGCTTAAGGTAAGTTGCCCGTTCACCGCAAGGTCCGGGAACGGGTGATAAGCGTCAAACTGCAGCACCAGCCGTGCCCCTGCAGCTTGAAAATGCTTAAGATCAGCCGGCGCCCACCAGTTCCTGAGGCGGCCGGTGGCATCGAAGGTCGATCCCTGATCATCGAAACTGTGCGAGATCTCGTGACCAATGATCGTGCCGATCGCGCCATAGTTGTGGGCCGCATCACCACCCGGATTGAAGAACGGCGGCTGTAACATCCCGGCAGGAAAATTCAGCGCGTTCATCGCCGGCAGATTGACGGCATTGACCAGCTGCGGGGTCATGGCCCACTCGGCGCGGTCCACCGGGCGACCGAGCTTTGCCAGCTGATGGCGATACTCGAATGATGCGGCTCGCTCGGCGTTGCCAAACGCGTCGTCCGGCACGATATGAAGTCCCGTGTACTCGCGCCAGTGGTCAGGATAGCCAATGCCGACCTTGAGCGCGGCCAGCTTCGCTTTGGCGCCGGTTTTGGTTTCTTGCGTCATCCAGTCGAGACTGTCGATGCGCCGCGCGAATGCCCCGCGCAACTGTTCGACCATATCCTCGATACTGGCCTTTGCCTGCGCAGAAAAGTAACGTTCGACGTAGAGCCTTCCAACCGCTTCGCCAAGCGCGTCATTGGTGGCATCGATCGCCCGCTTCCAGCGGGCGCGCAGCTCCGGTGTACCGTTGAGCGTGGTGCCGTAAAACGCAAAGTGTTCCGCGACAACGGCTGCGGGCAGAAAGGCGGCACGGTGCTCGACCGCGTGCAGCACCAGGTAATCCCTCCACGTTGCGAGCGGTTGGCTCGCCACCAGCGCCGCAATGCCCGTCACCGCGCTCGGTTGCCAGACCACGAAATCCTGCTGATGCTGCGGCAAGTGTGCGGCAGCAAAGAAAACCCGCCAATCGAGGCCCGGTGCCTTGGTATCGAAGTCGCTTCTCCGCCAGTGGTTATCTCCCTTCAGGACGTCCACGGTCGCCTCGCGGCTCGAATGCACGGCCGCAATCTGATGTTCGAGATCCACGATGCGGGCTGCACGCGCAGCCGCGTCGGAGACCCCGACAAGCTTCAACATCGCAGCAATATGCGTCAAATATTTCGCTCGGATCTCCCCCATGGCTGCAGCGGGATCGAGGTAGTAGCTGCGGTCGGGTATGCCGAGCCCGCCCTGCAGAAGAAATGGCACGTATCGGTCCGGATGGTCGAGATCCTGTGCGATCCACAGCCCGAAGAGGTTGTCGGTATACACATTGGTGGAATTCAGAACATCGACGTCGGCGCGAAGCGTGCCGCCCAGAAAGCGCGCGAGCTCGACGCGATTCGATATCGCGCCGATCGTCTTCAGCGTTGGATCCAGCGGTGAAAGACCCTGCGTCTCAATGCGCGCTTCATCCATAAAGCCCGTGTAGTAGTCCCTTATCAAGCGGATCGCGGAACCTGTGGTTTGCGCCCCTTGGTCGGGGCGCTGGATCAGATCGGCGAGCCGGCGCTCGACGAGCTGCTCGATCACATCCCATGAACCATAGGAACTTAGATCCGGAGGAATCTCATTCGCGCGCAGCCACGTGCCATTCGCGTAGGCAAAGAAATTCGCCCCTGGAGCAACCGATCGATCCATGCCGGCGACCTCGATCCCCGGCGGAAAGGCGGGATCGGTCGCGGCGGGATCGCCGCGTGCACACAAGACCAGAGCGAGGCTGAGTCCTGCGATAATCGAGGGTAGGCGGGTGAAGCTCACGTGCGGTCTTGCAGCGTTTTATATCGCCCATCCGGCGCGATATTCGCGGGTCAAATATTGGTTTGCATCTGCAATGTTGGTGACCAGTCCGCGCTCGCCGTCGTACAGAATCTTCTTCCCCTGCCCCGTGCGCAGCGCCACCAGTCCCAACAGCATCGTTTCGGTGAGCTGTGCCGCGTACTCTATCGGCGAGCTCGCCTTGGCCTCGCCGCGAATCGCCCTGATCCAGTTGAGCTCATGGCTCCACATGATCCGCGGCATGCTCTTGGGGATTGCATCCGCCGCCTCGGTCAGCGATTGCGGATACAGCCGCGGATTGGCGCCGTAGGTATCGTTCATCAAAATTCCCTTCTCGCCAATGAAAATCACGCCGCCTTCGCTCGCCAGCTCAACCTCATCGGGCAGGACGTCGGGGCGCGGCGGATAAATTCCGCCGTCGAACCACGAGAGTTTCACGGCTGGCTGCGCACCGCGTGCCGCGAATTGATAGTGCACGCAAGTCGACACCGGATAGCACACCGGGACGCGCAACGGGCGGCCGGTTGGCGCAGCCCCGGCATTGGGATTTGCGGGCATGGTGCCCCATTGCGTCGAAGTTGCCTCGATGCTCGAGGGATAACTCAGTCCCAATGCCCAAAAGGGATGATCGATGAGATGCGCACCCATATCACCCAGCGCGCCGCAGCCAAAATCAAGCCAGCCGCGCCAATTGAATGGATGGTAGATGGGATGATAGGGAACATTCTCCGCAATCGGTCCGAGAAACATGTTCCAGTCCAGTCCCGCCGGCGGCGCGCCGCCGCTGCCCATGGCCGCGGCAAGCACATCCTGCACGTGACGGTACGTCCACAGGTTGCCGAAAGCGCCGGGCACGTCAGGCGCTGCCATTCCCGTTGGGCGCGGCAGCCCCTGCGGCCAGTAAACAACCGGGCGATTGGTCCAAACGTGCACCTCACGCACGGGTCCGATGATGTCCGCGGCGATCCACTCGTTGATGCGACGGGCGCCTTCGCTCGAGTGTCCCTGATTTCCCATCTGCGTAATAAGTTTGGGACTGGCCAGCGCCCGCTCGCGCAGCACGCGCGCCTCATGCACCGTAGCCACCAGCGGCTTCTGCACATAGACGTGCTTGCCCATATCCATCGCCGCCTTCGCGATCACCGCGTGCAGGTGGTCGGGGGTTGCTACCACCACTCCGTCAATGCTTTTTTCTTTCGCCAGCATCTCGCGAAAATCGCTGTAGCGCTTCGCTTTGCTGAACTGTTCCTTGAGTTTCAGGCCCTCGGGCCGAGGTTTGTTCTGCGCATCGGCCAGTTTCGCTGTCACTCTGCCTTCGCTGTAGGCGAAGTCGACATCGCAAACGGCGCCGATGTGGTCGGTTTGCGCCAGAATGAGCGCATTCTGGCTTCCCATGCCGCCGAATCCGACGATGGCGACATTCACCGTATCGCTGGGAGCGCGCTGGCCGCGCCCGAGCACGCGGCTCGGCAGGATCAGTGGCGCAGTCGCCGCCATTGCGCCGATTGTGGCTTTGCCGGCGCCCACCACGAACTCGCGGCGAGTCAGGTCTTTCATTTTCGACATCTCAACCCCCCTTTATCTGGGATTGTAAATCAAGAACGCCGAAGGAGTGCGGTCAGCCATAGAGAGCCGCATATTCCTTGGCATAGGGCGCATAGGTCTCCTTCATGGTCGCGAGGTTGAGCAGCATCGACGCCACCAGGCGAGCCGTGCCCGCAGCGAACAGCGTCGAGCGCATCCACATGCTCTCGGTACGGCGGCTGCCGCTCAAGGAGACGATCTCGCGCTCGATTTCATAGGGTTCGTCGACGAATACCGGGCCATCCAGCAGCCGGATTTCCTGATCGGCGAACAGTCCGACGGCCGGACCGCGCGTTTTAAAAGAATTGGCGCGTGAGCTGTATTGCATGAGGACGCTGATCATCTCCAGCGGCACGATGGGCCGACCCCAGTCGTTGTCGGCGCCGTTATACAGCGCGGACGGTTCGGTAATTTTGGCGAGCTTCTGCGCGAGGCTGAATGGGTAGAGCGCGCCCATATGCTGATCCATCGCCATTCTTACCGGCGCACGCGGCGCACGCATGCCGACCTTGACGTCGGCGAGAATCACCGGATCGGTGAGCGCTGAAAGAGTGGCGAGCCGTGCATCGAGTGCGGAAACCGGAAAGTCCGGGCCGATCGATGCCGTGCCGCGAAGAATCTCGACACCGTCGCTGCGCAACATCCAGATCTCGGCCTGACGGCTCTCAGCGCCCGGCGCGCGCAGGAACGCCTTCACTTCTTCGCCCTCGAATGCCGGCGCACGGTAGTGCGCGGAGATGCAGCTGGAAATCAAGAATTGCTTGCCCCATACTGCTAGCCCTAGCGGCGCAAACTGGCTGAAGTGAGTCGGCCCCTCGATGGTGCCGCCCTTGAAACCGAGCTTTTGCGCGGTGGCGTCGTCGTGGATCGAGGCGTGCCCATCGTAGGCTTGCACCGCCAGCATTTGTTTTGGGCTGCGGTAGGGCCCCGAGAGTACTCCCTGTTGCTCGGTGATCGCGGTGTCGAATGCAGCCATATTGCCCCCTGCGGCCCGAGCTCTCAGCCCGCGGCCAGCATTTCTTCCAGCCGTCCGCGGATCAGCCTCTCGGCTCCGGCCATGATTCGATCGATCAGTTCCTTGCAGGTCGGAATGTCGTGAATCAATCCCGCCACCATGCCGCACGACCATCCACCGGCGTCCATGTCGCCTTGCTGCATCACTCGCGGATATATGCCCGCCACCTCCTCGGCGATGTCCGCAAATGTAAGTTTATCGCCAAGCGTGCGCTCCTTGGCGAGCAGCCGATCCACCGCAGCATTGGCGAGCACGCGTTCAGTATTGCGAAGCGGGCGCATGATCAAGCGCGTGTCGAGTTCCGATGCCGAGACGATGGCAATCTTCACGTGAGGGTGCACCGGCGCTTCTTGCGTTGCGATGAAGCGCGTTCCCATGTTCATGCCGTCCGCTC
Organism: uncultured Gammaproteobacteria bacterium; assembly: GCA_963785405.1. Taxonomy (GTDB): domain Bacteria; phylum Pseudomonadota; class Gammaproteobacteria; order Steroidobacterales; family Steroidobacteraceae; genus Bog-1198. The sequence goes on along the minus strand of CAWAVF010000009.1, from coordinate 118,046 downwards.
CCATCGCCAACGCGGCCACCAGCGATCGCTCATCCGCCATGCCGCCGGAGGCGACGAACGGGATGTTCAGCGATTCGGCGGCGCGCGGCAACAGAATCATATTGGGCACGTCATCCTCGCCGGGATGGCCGCCACACTCAAATCCGTCCACACTCACAGCGTCGCAGCCGATGGCTTGTGCTTTGAGCGAGTGTCGCACCGAGGTGCATTTATGGATGATCTTGATTCCGGCTTCCTTCAGCGCCGGCAGAAATTTCTGCGGGTTGTTGCCGGCGGTCTCGACCACGGTGACGCCGGCGCCGATGATTGCCTTGATATAGCCGGGATAGTCGGGAGGATTGACCATGGGCAGGAAGGTGAGGTTCACGCCAAACGGCTTATCGGTCATCTCGCGGCAGCGCGCGATTTCCGCGGATAGCGCCGCGGGAGTGCGCTGGGTGAGGCCGGTGATGATGCCGAGCCCTCCGGCATTCGACACGGCCGCGGCCAGTTCCGCGAGACCGACGTAGTGCATGCCGCCCTGAATGATCGGGTGTTGAATGCCAAACATCTGAGTGATTCGGGTCTTCAAGGACTATCTCCCTCCACCAGCGGATATTCGCTTCTGAGTCTAATTCAAACGCTCGCCGGCGCCGTCGCAATCGTACATTTTCGTGGCGTGATCCATAGGACAATTCTCCCCCTAGTCGCGGCATTGTCCTACGCCATCCCAAGAAACATCCGATATCAAACCCCGACATTACCCCGCATGCTGGAAACCAATGCAATACGGAGGCCGCAGGTCATGAAAAACGACATGCAAATTCAGCAAGAGGTTCTCAGCGAGCTCGAGCATGACGACAATATCCCGGCAGGCGCCATTGGCGTCGAGGTCCATCAGGGCGTTGTCAAACTCGCTGGCCGGATTACTGACCTTGCGACCAAAAGACGCGCGGAACTCGACGCCCGTCGAGTGGCCGGAGTTACCAGCGTGGTTTTAGACATGGGCTTCGAATCGCGCTGAGAACGATTCGCAAACTGCACGGAATGTTCAGGACCCTATCCGTACTGCTCCGTACAGACTTACGAGGCAACCTGACTTACATTCTCCAGTACCTGGCCGCCCGAGGCCGGCAGGGAGCACATCATGAGCGCAGGCGAAGGGGAGCATCAAGGAAGCCAGCGGCAGGCTTGTGGGTAACATCCAGAAACACGTGCAAGGGTTCTTGAAATAGACCACATTGCGAGCGCTCACTGAGGCGGCGGCAGCGAGCCTGAGTAAAACACCTCGCAGTGCCCGCCGAACAAATGTTTCGCCTGTTTGAACAGCGTACGCACAGGGCCGGTCGTCGACACCAAAACGTTAGGCTTCTCCACGTCCGGTTGGCTGAACGGGCCGCGCGCAGTCTGCTGCACCCTGACGCACCCCTGTTTGTCGACCAGCGCGACGGTGACATCCTGGAATCGATCATTGACGAAATCGAGGGCCCCTTTCAGCGCGATTCGATTTTTGGTGGTCGTCATCGCCACGTCCTTGGCAAGCGCGACGCCATGCTCGATGTGCCACTCGGAGGTGAGACTCGGGATCTCGCTGCTGCCTCCGGTACTACCAAGTACCCTCGCAAAGTCGTAGCCCTTGGTCACCGCCACGCCGAGTGGACCTGCGACCAGGAATGCGCCCACATCGATCAAGCTGAACTTCTGGGTGGACTCGTAGCGGGACAATTCACCGTCGAGGTCCCCGGTCGCAAGCGTTAGGTGACTGCCCCGCAGCGATGCCTCACCGACGCTGCTTGCGGTCAACTCGCGCACCGTGTACCCGCTCAGCGTCAGATCGGTCGAGAAATCCATCAAGCCTGCACCGATCTTCTTCTGCGAGAAGTTCTTCCAGAACTCTTCGATGCGGAACGACGCGAGCACATAGTGCACTCGATAACTCGGCACGTGCCCTGTGAAGTTTGCGTGCACATCGCCGGATCCGCGTCCGTCATAGGCCCGCATGGTGATATCTTTGAATTCGAATAATCCCTGTTTCGCGTCGAGTTTAAACGTGACGTCGGACAGCGCCAGCTTGCGGGTCTGAATCTGTTTGCAGGCTGCAGCCCCCGTGATGGCGAGGCTGTTTATCAGGTCAGCGATCTTTGCGGCCGATATTTGCAAGCGGCCGGATTGCATGTCGCAGGACTCGGCGCGCCATTCATTGCCATTTTGCTGGTCGGTGTAAACCAGAGACACGTCAACAAGGGATACATCCATCGGATCGACCTCCGGACGCGAACTCCCCGCTGACAACGGTACTTCGAAGTTGAACTTGCCGTCGCGGCCCTGTTCAACCGCCAGAGTGACATGCGTCAGTACGATCACCGGAATCCGTATCTGCCGGTGCAACAACAGCGGCAGCAATTCGATTCCGAGCTGGGCTTCCTTCGCCGCGGCCAACTCGCTGCCCTGGTTTCGAATTCGCACATCCTGCAGCGTCATGGCAAAACCTGGGAATACTCGGACCTTCAACTCACCCCCGATCGTGACCTGCATCCCCAGGGCATCGGATGCGGCAGCCTGCACCTGCGCCTTGGAATTGCGCCCCCATGAAAACACGGCGACCGCCCCGCCAATTATCAGCAGCCCGAGCCCGGCACCAAGCGCGTACAGGCAGCGTTTCAGTATTTTCGGCGTCGAACCAGGCATGGCGCATCCTAATCCATACAACGTGCGATGCCCGGGTATGTTGGTTATAGTCACTCCTGTGAGACCGCTATCCAAAATCCTCCTGTCCCTGCTCGCGGTGCTGGTCATCCTCGTCTATGTTCTTCTCAATCCTCCCTTGGCGCTGCCCGCGGGAGCGCTCAGTCAGGGGATCTATAAGCGGGGCCCGCACCAGGTCACCTATCAGCCTATCGACTGGACAGATACTTCCCGGCCTACCATGGCCAATCACGCTTTCAAGGGTAGTGGATCCCGGGAATTGAAGGGCCGCATCTGGTTCCCGACGGACAAGGAGGGCGCCCCCTACCCGCTCGTGATTTACAGCCACGGCTACATGTCGCAGTACAAGGAGGGCGATTATCTTCTGGATTTTCTGGCTAGCCATGGGTATGTGGCGGTGAGCATCGACTTTCCTTTATCCAGCGGATCGGCTCCTGGCGGCGCTACCGTCGCCGACATAGTCAATCAACCCGGCGACATTTCCTTCCTCATCGATCAGATGTTGGCGCGATCCAAGCAACCCGACAACATGCTTCACGGTACCGTGGACGGCGAGCGAATTGCCGCCGTCGGATTGTCTCTGGGAGGCCTCACCACCGAACTTGTAGGGCTTGATCCCAAATTGAGAGACCCGCGAATTCGCGCGGCCATATCGATGGCGGGGCCCACCCAGTTCTTCACCTCGGATTACTTCGCGGGCGACAACATTCCTTTCATGTATCTCGGCGGCACCGCCGATGCAATCGTCCCCTTTAAGGAGCACGCGCAACCGCTTCCCGAAAAGTACAAAAATACCGTGCTGGTCGCCTTGGATTCGGGCAGCCATGTGGGTTTTATCGATATGGCGCCAGCCCTTTTCCGCTGGCTCGACAATCCGGATAAGTTGGGCTGCGTGGGACTCATGTATGGATTGAAAAAGGCGCAGGAGGGTTCGGCCGGCGGCAAGCCGCTACCCAACCTCGGCGAGTTGCTTGGCGGGCCGCCCGGCATCGATGCGAAGCAGGCCACCGCGCCATGCAAAAACGCCGAGTACCCGCGCGCGATGCGCCCGGCCCGCCAACATACGCTCACCACTCTTGCGGTTTTCAGTTTCCTGGAAAGCCTGTTTTCGTCTTCCGAAAACTCTCGCACTGAGATGCACAATTACCTGTTCGGGCAGTTCTCCAAGGAGAACCAGGATGCCACCGTGATCGTGGCCACACCGCCTGCGCTAAATCCCTAGCGCGTGCTGCCGTTGCCCGGCGAAATCACCCTGCCCAAGTCGGATGCTCGTGAGAATCGGTCGAATACAGCGTAGGTCAGGCTGGAAATCCGCGTGATCGCGTCCTCGCCGGCGCGCTCGTTTGCAAGATACGTGGTCATGACGCAAATCACATAGGGGCGATTCTTGAGGAACACGATGCCGGAGTCATTGCGCACGCCTTCGAGTTCCCCCGGCTTGTTCGCAATCTTGAGATCCGGCGGCAGATCGCGCGGTATGAAGCTGTCCTTGGCCGTCGCCAATACCACGAAAAAATCATCGAGCAGCGGCGGCCCAATCACCTTGCCCCGATAAAGCTGCTCCAGCAACTGCATCATTTCCCGCGGCGTCGAAATGTTTTCCCGACCTTGAGCCGCCGCCTGAAGATCCATCATCTTGCGGCGCAACTGCGTGTGCGCAAGCCCCAGCGATTCCGTCAAGCGCACGACATTGTCCATGCCGACACGGTCAATGAGCACATTCGTCGCCGAATTGTCGCTGACGGCGACCATGATGGTCGCGAGGTCACGGTTCGTGAGAGAGGTGACTCCGGGCGTGAGGCCACCCAGTATGGAGCTATCGGGAACGAGATCCGCGGCGCGCACCACGTAGCGATCCTTCAATGTCGCCCTGTCCTTCACACCGTGCGCCGCCTGCTCCGCCTGATGATAGAGCTCCGCGAGCACCGCAATCTTGATTGAGCTCGCCTGCGGAAATACCTCGTCGGGATGGATGAGGAGCTGCTGTCCGGAGGTCAGATCGAGGATCGCAACGCCGAGAATTCCGTCGAGCCGCTGCTCCACGTCGACAACAGCGACCTTCAAGCGGTCCCACAACACCTGCTGCTTGTCGCTCAGGGGCGCGGTCGCGGCGTGCGCCGCCATGGACGCAAGCAGTAATGCCGCAGGCAGTAATGCGTAAACAGCTATCCGCCGCATAAGGCTCCCGGATGCGTGCTCATCGTGTGCGCTCCAGCAGCGCGATGCTGGAACTATCCTGCACACGGTCAAAGATGATTTGGGTCGAATCCGGCGAAACGTCGAAATCGCCGATCTCGAACTTCGACGGCAGATCGGTCAGCTGGCGCTCGGCACCGGTTCGCGGATCCACGAGCCAGAAGTTCTTGTGGCCAACTCCGCCGCGCAGGATGACCAGCGACCCGGAGCTTCGCGCGAATGCAACGCGCCGCGCGCCGCGGGTCAGGATCAGGCTCGCCATGCCATATGGTCTACCGTCGGAACCCGCAGCCCGCAGCGGAAATGTGGTGCCGACATCCGCGCCGGAATAAACGAAGTATTTGCCGTCCGGAGACCACGCGGCATCGACGGAGTACTCCGACACCATAGGCTGAGGGGAGCTGCCGTCGAGCAGGATCCTTGCGACACGCGGTTGGCCGTCGCGCACGATCGCACTGACGATCGACTGTGAATCGGGAGCCCAGCTAAGATCACCGCGGATGGCGAGCGCGGTTCCTATCACTCTTGCGTGTCCACCGTCGCTGTTAATGACGTACAGCTGCTTCTTGTCCTGACTCTCCACGGTAAATGCAATGCGCCGGCCATCCGGCGAGATGGCCGGAGCGCCAACCCGATCAGCCCCGACGTCGTTCCAGAGCTCGGTCACGGTACCATTCGCCAGCTTCCAGATCCCGCGCCGGCCGCCGGCGCTCGACACGTAGGCAAGGTAGTCGGGCCCAAAACGCGGTGCAAATGCACTCTGAATCTCGGGCACCACGGACTCAGCCGTGTTCTGCGGCGGACCGTTGCTGTCGAACTTCACGCGCCACAGGTCTGACCGAGAATTGGCGACAGTGGCCACCAGTCGTGCGCCATTCGCGGTCGCCGCCAGCGACGTGTACCGTTCCAAGCCGACGCTGACCCGCCTCTCGGACTTACGCTGCACATCCATGACATACAACCACGGTCCCGATCCGTCGGCATCGGTGGCCAAATAAGCCAACGTACGAGCGTCGAGCAAGACAGGATAGGTGACCCGCGAATTGTGAAACGTGAGGCGCTCGAGTCCCTCTCCGGAAGGCCGCAGCCGCCAGACGTCCCAATCACCGGGCGGCTCGCCGCGCACGAAGTAAATGAACTCCCCGTCGCGCGACCAGGTCGGAAAGTGGCAATGAATGCCCGGCGACGGCGCCACGTAGATTTGATGCGCAGTCGGCTCACTCGCCGCGCGCACGAATAGCGGATCGCCCGGCCCCGTCGAGTGAAAGACCAGCCGTGTTCCGTCGCTGGACCAGTCAGCCTCGGCGGCATCCTTTTCGTAGAGCTGCAGCGGGCCGCCGCCGACCGGCACGGCCATCAGTTTGACGTCCTCGGGCCGCGAGCCGTCGCCACTGCGCGTCCAGAGCGTCACCCGGAAGCCGTCGGGAGAAAAGCTTACCGTCCGGATCGAGGCGTTGCTCATTTGTGGCACCCGCCCCTCAGTCAGGTTTCGATAGCTGTTGCTACCGACTTCAGTCGACCAGGCATCCACATGCCCGTCGCGGTCCGCCAGAAACGCCACGAATCGGCCATCTCGCGAGATGGCAGCCGCTTGTTCTGTCCCGGTAAAATCCGTGAGCCGCATGATTTTGGCGTCCGCCAGCGGATCGCGCCACTGCTCGGCGGCCTCGCGCGGCCATCCGAAAATGAGGAACCCGACGATGGCGAGAATTGCGGCGGCCGCGGTTGCCGCAACCCCAATCGCCATCCTATTCAGCCGCCACGGCTTGGCAGGCGGCGGCCCTGGCACAGCCGGGGCCTTGCTGCCCACCGCGCTGGCGAGCCTCGCCAAAGCTGGCTGCATTCCCAACGCCGATACATCGATCCATTGCGATTCCGACAGGAAATACTCCAGCGCCGGATTGGGCGCCGCAGCGTCGATTCGAAATGCGATGATCTGTTTGTGTTTGGCGGCGGCTCGCTCGACTTCCCTGCGCACATGCGATGAGGCCATCGCACTCGCTGACATTACCACCACCACCGCCGTTGCCTCGTTGAGTGCCCGGACGATGGCATCGGCATACTGAGAGCCCGGCTTCACGTCGCGCGGCGCTATCCAACAGGTCACGCCGCGACTCTCCAAATACCGGCAAGCCGCGTTGGCGGTTTCGGCATCGTTCGCAGCGTAACTGATGAATATCGGGGACTTCTCCTCCCCGCCGCCCTCAGCCATGACGCGCCCCCTCCCGCAGTTCAAGCAGTGTCTTCGATGCCAAGATTGTAAGCAAGCGGCCGGCATCTGAAGTTGAAACCCGCCAAGCTATACGTGAGAATCCCATCTCACACTTAAAGAAGACGCACGATGAAACTGCGCGACCGAATCATGAAAGTATCCGCCGCGCTGATCGCGTCGCTTTCACTGTCTGCGACAACTCAGGCGTACGATGGCACCCAGGCAGCCGCTGCCCACAAAGCCCTCGCAGCGGTGTCGGGTGAGCTGCTGGTGCGGGGCCTGCGGGAGCCGGTCCAGGTGCTGCGCGACACGTGGGGTGTCGCGCATGTTTACGCGAAGAACCAGCATGATCTTTTCTTTGCGCAAGGGGTGGTTGCGGCGCAGGACCGCCTGTTCCAGATGGAACTTTGGAAACGTTCAGGCCAGGGAAGGCTCAGCGAAATACTTGGACCCACGGCTCTCAAGCGCGACATCAATGCGCGCGCCTTGCAGTACCGGGGCGACATGCAGAAGGAGTATGCGAGCTACTCTCCAGATACCAAAGCGATATTGACGGCGTTCACCGACGGCATTAATGCCTACATCGCGACGCTTAAGGCGACGGGCGGCTCGGGCATGCCCCTCGAGTTTCAACTTGCGGGCTTCGTCCCCGAGTTCTGGCAGCCGCAGGATTGCTTGAATCGCATGGCGGCTTTTTCCATGACCGGCAATGCCGCCAGTGAACTGAATTCGGCCCGCGCGCTCACGGAACTCGGTGCGGCCAAGGCCGCGAAATTGTTTGATTTTGATCCGCCGGTCTCTCTGGATCCTGCGAGCGGCGCCGATCTCTCCGGGCTTGCACCGGAACTGCTCGAGGATTTGGTGGGCAGCGACCAGCGCATCGAGTTTCCCGGCCGGCCGCGCGAGGGAAGCAACAATTGGACGATCTCAGGCGCGCTGACGGCGAGCGGCAAGCCGCTGCTTGCCAACGACCCGCACCGCGTACTCGCGCTGCCATCGCTACGCTACATGATTCATCTGGTCGCTCCGGGGTGGAATGTCATTGGCGCGGGCGAACCGGGCTTGCCTGGGGTCGCCCTCGGCCACAACGAGCAGATCGCCTGGGGATTCACCATTTTTGGCCTTGACCAGCAAGATCTCTATATCGAGGAACTGAATCCCGCCAATCCAATGGAGTACCGAACGGAGTCCGGATGGACGCCGATGGCAATCCGCCGCGAAGAATTTCTGATCAAGGGAGCACCGGCGAAAACCGTTGACTTGAAATTCACGCGTCACGGACCGGTGCTATGGGAGGACGGTAAGCGCGCACTGGCGCTGCGTTGGGTGGGAAGCGAGCCGGGGACCGCGGGGTATCTGGCGTCCTTGGCGGTGGACCGCGCGCACAACTGGACGCAATTCGAAGCGGCGGTGGCCCGCTGGAAAGTTCCTTCGGAAAATATTGTGTACGCCGATCGCGCCGGCAACATCGGCGAGCACTCCGTGGGTCTCGCGCCGCTGCGCAGCTGGACCGGGCTGTTGCCGATGCCGGGTATCGGCAACCACGAGTGGGCCGGGTTTTTACCGACCTCGAAGCTGCCGCATACCTTTAATCCGGCGGCAGGGTTCGTGGCCACCGCAAACCATAAAATGATCCCGGAGCACTATCCCTATCAGGTCGGCTTCGAGTGGGAACCGCCTTATCGCTTCGAGCGCATCCGCTCGTTCATTGAAAACGCCCACCACGAGCAACACAAGCTCACGGTTGCCGACATGCAAGCGCTGCAGAACGACGTCGTTTCATTGCCCGCCCGCGAACTGCAAACACTGCTGCGATCGACGGCGCTGCGCGAGAATCCAGCGCTCGCGGAATTCCTGCGCTGGGACGGCCGTCTCATCCGCGAATCGCGCCAAGCCGCCCTTTACGAAGTCTGGCTAAAGGATATCTGCCGCTCCCTGGGGAAAAGATTTTCCGAAAAGCATGGCGAGCGCTACGAAAATCTGTTGCCCGACACGGTCGCGGCGCTGCTCAAGAATCCCCAGAAGGATCTGTTCGGAGAAGATCCGGCCACGGCTCGCGACACGCTTCTCCTTGCTGCCCTCGAGGCTGCGCGCCAGGAACTCGGGCAGCGTTTGGGGCCGGATACTTCGCACTGGTCCTGGGGCAATCTTCACCCGATACGCTTCCGGCACGCACTCGATGAGCAGCCCGGAGCGCGCGAGTTGTTCGACTTGGGACCGCTGCCGCGGCCCGGCGATGAGTACACGGTGAACGCCACCGCCTTCGACGAGTCGTGGGCGCAGATCGATGGCGCGAGCTACCGCGAAATCCTGGACACCAGCGATTGGGATCAATCGGTCGCCGTCAATTCGCCGGGTCAAAGCGGGCAGCCCGGCAGTCCCCACTATGCGGATCTCATGCCTCTCTGGGACACCGGCCGCTATTTCCCGCTGAGCTACTCGCGAACAGCCGTCGAGAAAAACACCATCGCCCGGCTGCTGCTCAAGCCGTAATCCAGTTGACGGCGAACTGCACGAGCTGGGCGCCGCTGTGCAGATTTAGTTTGCCCTTGATCCGCTGACGGTGCGACTCGATGGTTTTGACCTTCAACTTGAGCGAGTCCGCGGTCTCGCGAGTGCTCAATCCCTTGCCGAACAAATGCAAGACCTCGCGCTCACGGCTGCTGAGGCGATCAATCGGGTCCGACCATCTGCCAACAGATCCGCCGGAAGCTCTGCGTATCATATTGCCGGCAACGGTCTCGGACACGCAGATACCGCCGTCGAGCACGCGGCGCAGCGAGTATAAAATTTGTTCGCTGCTCGCTTGTTTCGTCATGTAGCCGCTCGCCCCGACCGACAACAGGCGTTCCGCATAAATCGCCTCGTCGTGAACGGACAGCACCAGAATCGGCAGTTTCGGCTGATGGGTCCGCACCTCGCGCACCAGTTCGATGCCATCGCCTTGATTGAGGCTGATGTCGGCGATGACCAGATCGGGGTGGGTCTCGTTGATCGCGACACGCGCGCCCCCCACGGTGTCGGTCTCGGCGCACACCAGCAGGTCGTCCTCGCCTGCGATGATCTGCCGCAATCCCGCGCGAACGATTGGGTGGCTATCGACAATCAGGATGCGCGCAGCCACGTTACTGGTCCGCCGCGAGAAATTCATCGATTTCCTGCGCGGCAACCGGCGCGCAGTGAAAGTAACCCTGCGACTGATCGCAATTCAAAGTTCGCAGCAGCTCGAACTGTTCCGCCGTCTCGACGCCTTCGGCCACCGTCAGCAAGCCGAAGGATGAGGCCAGCGCTATTATCGTGCGGGTGAGCGTCATGCTGGTGTGATCTCCGGGGAGTCCGCTGATGAAGCTGCGATCGATCTTGAGCAAATCGACAGGTAGTTTCGACAGCAGGCCGAGGGATGAATAGCCGGTGCCGAAGTCATCCAGCGCAATGCGTATTCCCGCGGCCCGCAGCTCACGCAGCTGCCGGTTGGCGCCGTCTATGTCCTGCAGCAGCGCGGTTTCGGTGATCTCGAGGTCGATGCCGAAGCCGTGCGGGTCGCGCGGCAGACCCTTGACGCAATCGAGCATGAAATCGATGAACGCGCGGCCGCGAAACTGAACCGCCGACACATTGACGGCCGCGCGCACCGGACGCAGCCCCAGTCGCCGCCAGCGCTCACAGTCCTGCATGGTGCGCTTGACCACCCACTCGCCCACCGGAATGATCAAGCCGGAGGACTCGAGCACCGGCAGAAAGCGCGCCGGCATCACCAGGCCGTGTTCGGGATCGTTCCAGCGCAGCAGCGCTTCGAGCGATTCGATGTGACCGGTTTTGACGTTGACCTGCGGCTGGTAGACGAGTTCGAACTGCTGCGCATCGATGGCCTCGCGCAGCTTGTGTTCAAGCACCAGCCGCTCGGCCATTGCGCGGCGCATTTCGAATCTGTAGTGCAAGTACGGCTCGCCGGTCTCCTTTGCATGTTTCAGCGCCGCCTCGGCCTTTTGCACCAGAGTGTTGCCGTCCTCGCCGTCGATTGGATAACGCGCCAGGCCCGAGTGACAGGAGACGCGAACGCTGCGGCCCTCGATCGTAAAGGATTGTGCGAAAACCGCCTTGAACAGCAGCGAAGCGAAGCCTTGGTCCGCGCTGACGAAGGCCGGCTCAACCAGCACGAAGGTACCGCCGCCGAGATCCGCAACGCGCTCATCGTTGCCGACATGGCGCCGCAGGCGTTCGGCAACCTGCTGCAACAACTGGTCGCCAAAGCGCCGGCCAAAACTGTGATTGAAATTGTTGAGGTGATCGATGTTGAGTGCCGTCACCGTCGGCACCTGTTTCGGATCAAAATGCGCACGCAGCATTTCATCGAGGCGCCGGCAGAACAACGCGCGCTTGGCGAGACCCGTGAGCGGATCATAGTGCATGAGGTACTCGGCAGCATTGGCCTGTTGCTGGGAGCGCAGCGCGTACGACAATGAGGTGGCAATGTCCTGAAGCAGCAGCAGTTCAATGTCGCCTATTTGACTCGAGTCCTTGGAAGTCAGGGTCAGTGCGCCGACGGGTACGCCGTCAACCATGAACGGCAGCGCCACCACCAGCCGCACGCCGTCCGCGAACAGCAGCTCGCGCCCGATCAGCGGTTGATCGCTGCGGGTGAGATCACAGCAGACGCTGACTTCGCCGGTGCGCATGGCGCGCGCCGTCAGGCTGGTATCGCGCTCGCTGTCGCCGATGGGCAATCGTTTCGGCGCGACATCGGGTACCGGGCCGCCGGTGCGATAACCGGGCCGCGCAATTCGAGTGCCGGGTTCGACGAGCCAGACGACGGCGCTGTTATAGCAGCCGACTTCGACCGCGACGCGGCAGGCTTCCTCCAGCAAACTATGGGGGTCGCGAATGCGCAGCACCGCAGAATTGATCGCGCTCTGCATCCGGAGCACCCTTGTCAGCAGCGCAATATCGGTCTTTTGACGCTCGTGCTCGCGGCGCGTGCGCATGGTCACCACCCCGAAAGCAAGGTCCGCCGCGATTTCGTTGAGCAGCGCCACTTCTGACATCTCGAAATTCTCGAATCGGTCCGTATAGACCTCGAGCACACCCAGACATTGATCATCGGCAAGCAGCGGCATCGCCAGGGCCGCGGCGTGACCGCGTTGCCGCGCCTGTGCGCGCCACGCCGCGCTCCACCGCCAATCCTCGATGGCATGCACGATCTGCGGCTCCCCTTCCCGCATCGCGCGCAGCGCCGGCGTTTGATCGCCGAGCGCGTGCATCCCGCCGAGCTGCGAGGGGTCGAGTGCTCCGTTGCCCCAGGCCGCCGACGCGGTGGGTTGCGGCGCGAATTCCGTGTGCGAGCTAAAACAGCCGATCCAGGCGAACCGGTAGCCGCCGATATTGACCAGCGCGCGGCAAACGTCCTGCAGCAACTCCTGTTCGCTGACGGAGTAAATCAAGGTGCGATTGCTGGCGCTGAGTACCCGATACTGGCGGCGCAGCTCCGCCAACCGGTCCGCCGCCTCGAGCGGATGGTTTGTGGAGAATTGCGCGGCGATTTGGCTCATGTGGATCCACACCCGAGGGAATCGGAGTCCCAATTCACAGACTCCTCTGAGGCTGCGGGCAGGTCGATGCGAACCGTCGTGCCATGCCCCGGCTGACTGTCGATCTGCAGGCGCCCGCCATGGGCACAGATCGCCCGGTGCACAATGCGCAAACCAACGCCGGCGCGGCACGAGGTGGCCGGCAAGGTGATTTGGTGCAGCAAATTGGCAACGGTCGCGAGGTCCATGCCGATGCCGTTGTCGGCCACCGTGAGCCGCACGAATGGGCGGCTTTTGCCATCCGTGCCAATCACGCCGGCAACGCCGATTTCGATGACACCGTGGGGCTGGCGAATGGCTTGGGACGCGTTGAGCACCAATTTGAGCAGCGCGCGCTGAATGGCGGTGGGGTTGACGTGCACCAGCGGCGCCAGAGCATCGATTGCGACGCGCAGCACCGCCGTTTTCGCGATGGCCGCGCGCATTTCCGGCAGCGCGTTTTGAACAACGCCGCTAAGAGATACCAATCTGCGTGCGCGGTCGCTTGTATCCATGAGTGCTCACCGTGGTTTGAGGTGGCGCACTCTATGGCCGCAGACGAGCCATGGGCATCCGGGACATTCCCCAGTGGAGCCGGGGAGAGTGTGTACTTGGGCGCCGGGGCGGGACTAGGCGTCGACGATTTTGTTGCGGATGGCGTAGCGCACCAGGTCCGCCAGCGAACCGAATTCCATCTTGCGCATTATGTTACTTCGGTGCGTTTCAACGGTCTTGACGCTGAGCTGCAGGGCCCGCGCCACTTCCTTGTTGTTGCTGCCTTCCGCGAGCAGCTGGACGATTTGCCGCTCGCGCGGCGATAGCGCAACCGCGGCCTGCGTCACAGAATCCTCTCCGGAACGCAGGTATCCCTCGAGAACGACGCGCGCAACCTTCGAGGTGAAAAACGGCCGCTCATCGAGCAGCGCTTCGACGGCCTGAACGAGCACCCTTCCCGCGTCCGACTTCAATACATATCCCATGGCCCCGGCGTCGAGCACATCGCGAATCAATTGTTCGGACTCATGTGCAGTCACGATCAATATGCGGGTTTTGGGCGTCGCGGCGCGGATCTCGCGTGTGGCATCGAGCCCGTTGAGTTCGGGCATGGTCAGATCGAGCACGGCGATATCCGGGGCAAGCCGAGCGGCCAGTTCGCAGGCTTGGCGGCCGTCGGCCGCTTCCGCCACGATGCTCCAGTCCGGCCGGTCCGCGAGCGCCGAGACCAGCCCGCGACGGATCAGCTCGTGATCGTCTGCAATCAGAATTCGAATATTGCTCATCCGTACCCTCTTCTCGAAGACAGCATGAGCGTGGCCTGCACGCAGGTTCCTTGCGCGCTGCTGCGCAGGCTCAGTGCTCCCCCCAGCTGGCGCATTCGCTCGCGCATCCCCGCGAGGCCGACGCCCAAGGTGGCCGCATCCGTCACTGTGCCCGACACGCCGCCGGCAAAGATGCCATGGCCGGCATCCTCGACTTCCAGGATGACGGCGTTGTTTTGCTCGAACAGCCGGATCGTCACCGATGGGCTTTTCGAGTGCCGATGCACGTTGGTCAACGCTTCCTGGGCAACACGGAATAAGGCCAGTTCCTGCTCCGGCGGGAAGCGCTCCATGGCTTCGGGCAACTCCAGTTCGATTTTGATGCCGCTGCGCTGACGCAGTCCATCCGCCAGCCAGCGCAGCGCGCTCAGCAGTCCGATCTCATCCAGTAGCGGCGGGTGCAGCAAGTACGAGGCGGTGCGAATTTCGGTCGAGCACTGGCGCGCCAGAGCGACGCAGTCGTCGACGAGCGCACCCGCGGAATTGGCGGCCGGCTCCATCATGCGAGCGAGGCGGGTGAGACTGAGCTCCAGCGCTGCAAGCCCTTGCCCGGTGCTGTCGTGCAGATCGCGTCCGATGCGCCGGCGCTCGTCATCCTGGATGTGCACCAGCGTCGCGGCCAGTTCGTGCAGCTCGTCGAGCACGCGCTCGCGCTCCGCATCCATCAGCTTGCGCTGGCTGACGTCGTGGATGACGGCGAGCGTCAGGGTCTTGCCGTCGGCGTCCAGGCTCGACAGGTCCGCCGCCGCGCACAGCTGTGCGCCGTTGTCCAGGCGCTGTTGGATCCACTCGAAACTATCGGCGCCGGTGGCAACCGCCCGCCCGATCCGCTCCCGGCACAGCACTTCGGAGGACGCCCCGTCGGGCTGTGTCGCGGGCGAGAGATCCCACATTCGCTTGCCGGTCAACCCGCTCGGACTGGCAATGCCAAACATGGTTGCGCTGGTGCGATTGGCCTCGACGATGCGCTCGCCTTCCATTACGAAGGCGCCGAAGGCGGCGTTGTTGAACAGGGCGCGGTAATGAAGCTCCCGCCGCCGCAGTGCCCGCAGAATATAGTTGAGCAGCCAGGTCGTGACGATCACGAGCAGGGTGACGCCGCCGGCCAGCAGCAGGGTGGTGCGACGCCGCCCATTCCAGGCCGTGAACGTTTCCTCGCGGCGCCGCCAAGCTCCGTCCAATAGCGGGTATCCGCTCACATGGTTGAAGGCCACGATGGTCGGCTTGCCGGTGAACGGGCCGATGCCTTCGAGCATGCCGAAATCGGCCCGTGTCACCCGCTGAAACAACTCCGAGCCGAAGACATTGATGCCTTCGGCCGTGAGCATCTCGGGAATCAGCAGCAGGGTGGTGCCATCGCTTGCGAACAGACCGATGCCGCTGCCCGATTCAGCCTGCTGGTAGACGCTCTGCAGGCGTTCGAAGGCGATCAGCGCTCCCGCCCAGGAGTTCTGGCCAAAGCGCCGCGCCATCGGGATCACCGTCTCGGACGGGTTCTCCGGATCGGGGATGCGCCCGCCCGTCCAGGCATCGCCGGATTTGAATTTCAATGCCGGCAGCAGCCATGGGGGAGGGGCTGTTCCACTGTCGGGAGCTGCGGAGCGGCCGACGCGCACAAACCGCCGCCCGTTCGAAAGAAACAGTGATCGAACGTAGGGGCCGCCGGTGAGCATGTGGGTGAGCGTCTCCGCCAGTTGCGCATTGCTGGCGGCGGCAAGATCCCCGGGATTCTCGTATTCATTCGCAGCGGCAAGCGCGGCGCCCACGCCGTCGCCGAGCATGGCTTCTACTTGCGCTTCGAAGGTACCGCTGACGCTGCGCAGATGCTCGCGTTCCATCTCCAGGGTTGCGCGGTAGTCGCTCTGGATGCGCTCGATGGTGTAGATCCAGATTCCGACGCACAAAACGAGGGCATAGACAATCAGTGTCCAGTTGACGGCCGCGGGTAGCAGACGTCGCGTCAAGCTGGCCTATGCAGCGAGTTGCTGTTTTCGCACTCTGAACAGCATGCCGCTCGTCGCATGCGATGTCCAGAGACGGTGAATCAAAGGTTAGAAGTCCTTCCACTCCTCGGCGGCGGCCGCGGCGGCCGGACGACGCGGCGGCGCAGCAGCGATTTCCGGCGCCGCCGCTCGCTTCTTGCCCGTCAGAGGCCGATTGGCCGCGCGGCGCTCAACCGCGGGAGCGGCAGCGGCGGGCCGTAGCGCTGATCGCGGCGCTTCCTCGGAGCCGCTCTCTTCAACCCGATAGCGCGCGATCAATTGCGTCAGGCTCGACGCCTGCTCGGTGAGCGCCTGGGCAGCAGCCGAGGCCTCTTCCACCAAC
Source organism: uncultured Gammaproteobacteria bacterium (assembly GCA_963785405.1). Taxonomy (GTDB): domain Bacteria; phylum Pseudomonadota; class Gammaproteobacteria; order Steroidobacterales; family Steroidobacteraceae; genus Bog-1198. Next base: position 101,745 of record CAWAVF010000009.1, on the reverse strand, counting down.
GCCGCGTTCTGCTGCGTCACATCGTCCATCATCGTGATCGCTTTGTTGACCTGCTCTATACCTGAGGCCTGCTCGCGGCTCGAGCTCGCGATCTCGGCCATCACATCCGTGACCTTCTTCACCCGCATCACGATCTCCGCGAGTACCTTGCCGGAGTCGTCGACCAGTTTGGTCCCCTCGGTCACCTTGCCCACCGAGTCCTTGATCAGGGTCTTGATCTCCTTCGCCGCCTCGGCACTGCGCGAGGCGAGATTTCTCACCTCCGAAGCGACCACCGCAAAGCCGCGACCCTGCTCGCCCGCGCGCGCAGCCTCCACCGCGGCGTTGAGCGCCAGCAGGTTGGTCTGGAACGCGATTTCATCGATGACGCTGATGATGTCTGCGATGCGCTTCGATGAGGCGTTGATCTCGCCCATCGCCGCGACCGCCGCGCCAACCACCGCGCCGCCGCGCTCGGCCTGTTCGCGCGCCGCCGTGGCGAGCTGATTGGCCTGCGCCGCATTGTCCGCGTTGTTCTTCACCGTGGAAGTCATCTGCTCCATCGAGGAGGCCGTCTCCTCCAGACTCGAGGCCTGCTCCTCGGTGCGCTGGCTCAAGTCCGCGTTGCCGCGCGAGATCTCCTCCGATCCGGTGCGTACCTCGGCCGCCGCCCGCGCCATGCTGCGCACCACGTCGGCCATGTTCGCCAGCAGCCGGTTCATCCCGCCCGCGAGGGTCTTGAAGAATGCCTCCTTGCCCTCCTCGCGAATCCGCGCCGTCAAATCTCCATCGATCGCCTTGGCGACGATCGCCTGCACTTCGTCCTCGGTGGCCACTTCCTGAGTACGGTCCAGCCACTGCACCACGGTGCCCACCCGCGCCCCGGCGCGGTCGACAACGGGATTGGCCACGAGGCGCAAACTCGCCCCGCCCATTTTGATGTCCGAGGTATGGCCCGCCGTCAGGGCGGCAAGCTGCTGGCGATGCAGCGCCGGAATCTGCTGGAACATGTCGAGGGAGCCGCCGAGCAGCTGTTCCGGATCGAAAGAGGATACCTGCGTGCGGATCTCCGTCGCGCGGTTGCGGAATACATCCTTCAGCGCATCGTTCATGTACATGATCTTGGCGTCGTTGTCGCACAGCATCGTACCGACCGAGACCCGATCGAGGGCGGTGCGGATCCGCGCATTCTTCATCGCCGCCGCATGCTCCTTCTCGGTACGCTCGCGCAGCGCGCTCTGCATGCGCTCCAGCCCTTTGAGGGTCTGGCCGATTTCATCCTGCGAACCAACCGTGACCGCGCTGGCGTAGTTGCCCTTCTCGATCTCGCCCAGCACCTCGACCGCGTGATTCAGCGGTTTCTTGATGGCTCGCGTGATCCACCACGCGAGCACGCAGGCAACCGCCACCGCGCCCAAGGACAGCGTGATCAGGAACATCAGTGCACTGTGATACGCCGCCGAAATTTCATCCGCGCGGCCATGGATGTGCTCAATCTCGTGGTCAACCAACTTCTGCAGCGCCGCGATCAGCGCCAGCTGCGCGGGACGCGACCGCTCCAGCAGCGTGTCCCTCGCCGCCTTGAGGTCGCCGCTTTGGACCTGCCGCAGGTAATCCTCATCGAGCGGCTTGAGCGCAGTGCTGGCGTCCAATGCCGCCTGCAGCATCACTTTGCCCGCCGCTGACTGGACGATGGCGGCCATCGTGTCGGCAAGTTCTTTTCTTTTCTCCGCCAGCGCCTGGACCTTGGTGATTTCGCCCTGGATCTGCGCCTTGTCATCCATGATGAGCATGTTGCGCGTGTGGCGCATCGACTCCGAGAGGCTGGCAGCCCAGGCATTGCTGGTCTCGACCTTCTTGAACTGCAGCGTCGTAATATCCGTAATCGCGGCGTTGAACGCCGCCAGCCGGAAAATGCTGATGGCCACCGCAGCGCCGAACACCATGATCACGCCGGCAAAGGCCAGCATCAGGCGTGCACCCACGGAATTTCGATAAATCATTGCAACTCTCCGATCGGTCGTTTGGTAAAAAGAGCGGCTAGCCGGCCGCCCATCGATTGATCAACTCCGACTCTGGCTCGCCAGCCGGCCTCGGACGCATGGCGTTTAGAAATCCCGACACTTCCGCCTCGAGACGATCCGTCTGCTGCGCAAGTTCGGCGGAAGCCTGCAGCACGCCGTCGGCCGCTTGTCCCGTTTGCGTAGCGGTGCCCTGCACCTCTTGAATCTGATCGCTGACGCGCCGCGTGAAGTCGGCTGCCGTCTGCACCGTCTGGCTGATGTCGCGCATCGCGACGGATTGACTGGCAACCGCGGTCGAGATCGACGCGGAGCCATTGCTCAGCGAGTGGATGGTTTCCGCAATCGAGGTAACGGCGCCCGCCGCCTCCCCGGAAAGCGTTTGGATGCGCTCCACCTTGGTTGTGACTCCGTCGGTGGCCTGCTTGGTCTGGATCGCAAGCGCCTTGACTTCGTTGGCCACGACCGCGAAGCCGCGTCCCGCAGGTCCGGCGCGCGCCGCCTCGATAGTGGCGTTCAGCGCCAGCAGGCTGGTGCGGCTGGCAACGGATTTGATGAAGTCGAGCACCGAGCCGATTTCCAGCGCCGCGGAGTTCACCGCTTGCAAGGTGCCATTGAGCTTGTCGGCATCCTTGGTGGCGGCCGCGGCCATGCTCGAGGAAGCGTGCACCTGCTCGGAAATCTCGGCGATCGACTCGCCCAGTTCCTCGATGGAGGCGGCGATGGTTTGCACATTGTTCGAGGCCTCCACGGCCGCCTGCGACACCCCATCGGCACGCTTGCGCGTGGCATCGGCGGCGGAACCCATCGTCGCGGCGGTTTCCTGCAGGCTGCCAAACGCCGTTGCAAAGTTGCCGATCACCTCGTGCGCGGTGGAATCGAAGCGCTCGGTCAAGTCGGTCAATGAGCGGGCCCGATCGGCTTCCCGGGACATGCGTTCCTGCTCGGCCCGATCACGTGCCGCTTCCTGGGCTTTCTGCGCGACGGCCCGCTGCCGGCCCTCCTCCTCGATGTGCTTCAGGCGCTCGTTCTCGATGCCATTGTCGCGGAACACATTGACCGCGCGCGCCATGCGGCCCACTTCATTGCCCCGCGAGGCGTACGGCACCGCCACCGACCAATCGGCACGCGACAGCGCAACGACGACGCGGGTGAGTTCGACCACCGGCGCCGTCACGGAGCGCGACAGCCACAGGCTTGCCGCCAATCCGCCGACGACGGCGAGCAGTCCGCCGATCGCGGTAAGGCTCATGGCGCTGGCGGCGTGGGTCTTCATGCCCGCAAATTCGGCCACCGACGCCGCGTCATAGGATTTGGACAGGGCGCGGAGTTGTCCATGCAATTCCTGAAAGAAGGCACCCGCCGAGGTGGCCACGTCCACGGCGACGCTGGGATCGACGAACAGTACTTTGGAGAATTGGTTGCCGGCCTTGCGATACTTGCCGGCAAACTCGGTGAGCTTCGCGGCTTCGGCATCATGGCCGGTCTCGCCGGCGCGCACCGCCACCGCGGACAGCTCCACTCCCAGCTTATCCAGGTCGTCCGGCAACGTATCGACCAGCGCACGCACCATCTTTTGCGGCGCGCCGTTTTGCACCAGCGTCATCGCACGGAACATGCGGCCGTTGATTTCCAAGGCAAACGCATCCGCCTCATCGAGCTCCTGCAAGCGGCGCACGCTTTCATTGAACAAGCGCGTGGTTGCCGCGTCCACAGCGGTCTGCTGGCGGTAGTTGACTGATTCGATCACCAGAATGGCGACGATCAGCAACAGCGGCGCGAGCAGCATCTGCCAGCGCAGCGAAAGGTCGCCGATGGATTTCATGCGATTGGCCACACCTATTCCGTGTAGGTGCCTGCCTTGAAGATCAGGCCATCGTGCACTTCCCAATAGGCCGATTTGTTCTCGAGCTTCCCGGTCGTGGGATTCTTCATGACGTAGTCGATCCAGCCCGATGGCTTGGTCCTGGCGGCGTCCACCAGCTCTTTTACGTAGAACTTGCCGGCGGAGTCGCTGGTATCCAGGCGGTTGACGCCGACCTTGGCGGGAGAGATGGGGTGTGCGACACAAACGCCGTTGACATCGTGCACGTCAACGTAATCCTCGCCCTTGGCGAACATTCCATCCTTCTTGTTGAATTCGACCAGCGCCTTGTCCTTGCCGTTGGCCTTGTAGTAGTCGACCGCCTTCTTCACGACCGCCACGACTTCGTCCTTGCTCGGCGCGGCACCGTTGGCGGCGAGCGGCAGCGCGGCCAGGACGGCAGCGATCAGCAGACCTTTGAAAGTGGATTGCATAGAGGCGTCCTCGCGAAAATCTGGGTGTGATGTGCTAGCACGACCTATCGGCTATGCGGGGCCGATCTTGAGCGGTATTGCCGCGGCTGCTCCGCAGGATCACACCGACAGAACGGTAAGCACGCCGCCGCCGTATTTCGGCAACTGCACCTGAAATTCGCGCCTTCCTTGCGGTGCGCCGAGCAGTGCCAGCGCCGCAGCGGGAAGAGACTTGGTGGGATACAGTTGATCCAGCTTCAGATGCGGCGAGGTGGCATCCATCACCAACCGCGTGCAGATATTCATGATCTCGCGCACATTTTCGATCATGACGTCGGTAAGCTGGCGCGCCTTGGCGGCATCCTTGGCCGCCGCGACCGGCAACATGGAAAGCGCGCCGCCGAAACTCGCCGCAAGATTGGCATCCGCGCCGCACAGGGCGACGGGGGCGCCGGCATCGGTGACGAACACGCCGAACCAGGCGCCGCCCGCGGGCGTCTGATCGAAAGTGCCTCCGGGCTTGACGTCCAGCCCGTCGAACATAATGCCCAATAACTGGACTATCTTCGCGCCGTCGGGCAATGGGTAGGCTGTGGCCATGGTAATTCGGTTCCGTGCTGACGATTAACGAATATGGGCGCCGAGGTGCTCTTTGAACGACTCCGGCGTGAAGGGTTTGGAGATGAGAAATTTGGCGCCGGCACCCATTGCCTTGGCGCGCATGTCGGGGGTCGCTTCGGTGGTGATGAAGCCGAATGTCACCTTGTTGCCGCTGCCGGATAGCGCCTCCAGCAGCTGCAACCCCGTCATGTTCGGCATGTTCCAGTCGGAGAGCACGAGGTCCGGCTTCGACGCCTTGATCGCGGCCAGGGCCTTGACGCCATCATCGACTTCGCTGATTTCGTGTCCCTCGAAACCGGCGAGACGCAGTGTCTTCTTGACGATCATGCGCATGGCGGTGGAATCGTCGACGATCAGAATCTTCATTTACTGAAACTCCCATGAACCGCCGTGAGGGTGATATCGCGGTTGGTCATTTGATCGGCCGCAGCACCTTGATCTTGAACCCTTTAGTGGAATTGCCTAACGCGCCTAATTCGTGCGCTGCAGCGCTTCCAGGGGTGCATTGGCAATGGCGACGATGCGGGCGGCAATCTGCGTCAACGGATGCAGCGACTGGGCAGCGCCAATTTGCCATGCGGCGCCCGGCATGCCCCAAACCACACTGGTGCTTTCGTCCTGCGCGATGGTTGCCGCGCCGGCTTCGCGCATTTCTCTCATGCCTTCCGCGCCGTCGCGGCCCATGCCGGTCAGCATGACGCCGATCGAATTGCGGCCGGCGCTCTGCGCCACGGAACGAAACAGCACATCCACGGAGGGCCGATGGCGATTGACCAGATCGCCATCGCTCAAGCGGCATTGATAGCGGGCGCCGTTGCGCACCACCAGCAGGTGGCGATCGCCCGGCGCGATATAGACGTGCCCGGCGAGGATGGGCTGATGGTCGCTCGCGACGCACACGTTGAGCGCCGAATTCGCGTTCATACGGGCCGCGAATGGGACGCAAAAGGCTTGGGGTATGTGCTGGGCAATGACCACTCCCGGGATGTCGGCGGGCAGATGCGCGAGGACCTCCTTGATGGCTTCGGTCCCGCCGGTCGATGCGCCGATGGCGATGATCTTGTCGGTCGTGGCAAAGTGTGTGGGCGCACTGCGCTTCGGCAGCACCGCGCTCGCATCATGACGGTCCGGGACCACCAAGGTGGGGACGGCCGCCAAAGGCCGAACCCGAGCCTGCGCGGCGATCTTCACCTTTGAGATGATCTCCTGATTGGCTTCGCGGATGCCGCGCTCGACGTCCACCGCCGGTTTGGCGACGAAATCGACCGCACCCAAGCTAAGCGCATCGAGGGCGACGGCCGCGCCATTTTGCGTAAGGGAGGAGCACATCACGACCGGCATGGGGCGCAACCGCATCAGGTTTCGCAGGAACGCGAGGCCATCCATGCGCGGCATTTCGACATCCAGCGTGAGCACGTCCGGGTTGAGCCGCTTGATTTTTTCGCGCGCAACATAGGGGTCCGGCGCCGTGCCCACGACTTCGATATCCGGATCGGAGCTCAATATGTCGCTCAGCAGCTGGCGCATGACCGCGGAATCATCGACCACCAGCACACGGATTTTCTTGGTGCTCATGGGCCGCTCTAGAACAATTCCACGGAGCCGGATTCGACTTCGGAAGTCGTGGGCTCGAATTGGCGCTCGCGCTCGAACACCGCGCGGTTGACCGTCGCGGTGAGGCGTTTGACGCGCAACTTGCCGGTCGTCGGGTTGTAGTACAGCTTGCGTGCGAAACAGTCGCCCAAATCCTCCGCGGTGATGAGGAACCCCTCGGTTTTCAGATAATCCCGGATGAACTGCGCATTGCGGGCGCCCACGTCGAGCGCCATGTCGAGCACCTTGCCGCCGCCGATGACCTTGAACTCGAGATTCGCGCGCTGCCCGCCGAGCCTCATGATGTCGTTGATCAGCCGCTCCATCGCGACGTTGCCATAGCGGGTCGCCGAGCTGACGAGGTTTTCAGCCCAGGCGCTGGTGCCGCCCGATTGATCGAGCGGCAGCATGAAATGGTTCATGCCGCCGATGCCCAGTTTGCGCTCGCGCACGCAGGCCGAGACGCACGAGCCGAGCACGGTGAAGATGGCCTCGTTGTAGCGCGTGACGTAGTAATCGCCCGGCAGCAGTTTCGCGACCGGCAGGCCGAGATCCACATCCCAGGTGCGGCGGATGTGCTCGAAGTTGGGCAATGCGGGCGGCAGCTGCGGCGCCGAGGCGATGATCGGGTTCGGGTTGCCCATCACTCCACCCGCCGGTATACGGTGCGGCCCACGAGCTTGTAGCGGCGGGTCACATTGAGCAGATTCTCCGAGTGGCCGATGAACAGCCAGCCGCCCGGCTCCTGCAGATCGGCCATGCGATCGAACAGGCCGCGCTGAGTCGCTTTGTCGAAATAAATGACCACGTTGCGGCAGAAGATCACATCGAAGGGGCCCTTCACCGGCCAGGGATCGAGCAGGTTCAGCTGCTTGAAGGTGATGAGGCTCTTGAGTTCGTCAGATGCCGCAAGCAAACCGGGCCTGCCCGCAACATCTCGAAACCAACTCCTGACCCGTTCGGGCGCCACGCCCTTGAATCGATCCGAGGCATACACGCCCTCCGTCGCCGTAGCCACCACCTTGGAATCGATATCCGTGGCGAGCAGTTTGATGTCCCAGCCGGCGAGCTGTGCCAGTGTCTCGCGCATGACGATGGCCAGCGAGTACGGCTCCTCGCCGGTTGAGCAGCCCGCCGACCACAGCCGGATGCGGCGCTTCCCTAAGCGCTTGGCTTGGATTTGCGGCAACGCTTCTAGGCTAAGCTGCTTGAAATGATAATCCTCGCGGAAGAACGAGGTGAGATTGGTGGTGATCGCGTTGGTGAGTTCCTGCAGCTCCGCGGAATCATCGGTTTCGACCAACCGGCAATACTCGGCGAATGAATTCAGTTTGAGCTTGCGCAGACGCCGCGCGAGGCGGCCGTAGAGCAATTCGCGCTTGGCCTCCGACAGCGCTATGCCGGTGCGCGCGTGCACCAGTTCGCGCAGGCGCTTGAACTCCGAGTCGGTGAGCTCGAATTCGTACTCGGCCGGCTGCGGGTTCATGACTCGAACTGGCCATCGCCGGTGGTGAATAACTCCACTGCCGCAGCCTCCACCGGTATCCTGCCGGCCTTGCGCCATGCCTCGTCCTCGTCCTGGTGCGCGACCATGCGCGCAAACAGCTGGCGCTCTTCGGGCATGCTGAACGTCCGGTACTGCTGCTCGCGCAGCTCCCGCCAGGAATCCGCAGAATCCGCGTGCCGCGCATCGCCCAGCTGAGCCTGCAGCGCGTGCAGCGATTCCTTCACGTGCACGAGGCCCTGCATGACGCGGTCATGGGCTTGAACCGCCATGACGACGGCCGACAATTGCGCACTTGCGGGATCGTGGGGCGTACCCAGCAATTCCGCGAGCGATGCCAGCAGTTTGTTCATGGCCAGCGCGTCGCTGGCCACGCATGCGTCAATCTGCGCTTCGGCCCACTGCAGCCAATCTCGGCACTGCGCCGCGGCGACACCGGTTGTGGATTCGGAAGGTAACATGGCCGCCTATGCGGGCTCGCCTGCCGGAAAATCCAGAATCTCCGCCACGCCGATCAGGGTCGCGGTTTGGCGCAGCGCCCCGGAGGCGCCCTTCCAGGTGCAGTCGATTCCGCGTTCGCGGCTGGTGCGCCACAGGCTGGCGAGCAACTGCAGCATCGCCGTATCGATCTCCTCGACCCGGTCGCCGTCAATGACCACGGGGCCGCCCTTGGCGAGGCGCGCCAGCAGCGTTCGATGCAGGTCGGCGGCCTGTGCGATGTTGAGCTGAGCGGGAAGTTCCACGCAGGCCGCCTGCCGGTTGGGCTTCAGGCCGGCGCGCGGCCGCTTTTTCCCGTTCACGCCGCTGCCACTCCCGGGGCGACTTCGTCGGCGATGCTATTGCCGATCAGCCGGTCGATGTCGAGCAGGATGAGCATCTTTTCCTCGACGGTCGCGAGCGCCTTGACGAAGACCGTATCGACACTGCCGCAAACATCCGGGGGCGGCTTGGAATCGGCCGCGTCCACGTTGTAGACCTCCGATACTGCGTCCACCACCACGCCGACAGTGCGTTCGGTGAGCCCGTTCATGACGCGCACCACGATGACCACCGTGGTCGGACCGAAATCAATGGTTTCAAGACCGAACCGGCGCCTCAAGTCGAGTATCGGCACCACCGCGCCGCGCAGATTGATCACGCCCAGGACATAGTCGGGGGTGTGCGGGATGCGGGTCACCTTGTCCCAGCCCTTGATCTCCTGCACCCGCAGGATGTCCACGCCGTACTCTTCGCCGGCGAGCATGAATGTCAAATACTGCTCGCTGGTTTCCGCCGCGGACTTATCGGCTCCCGCCGTGGTCTTTGCCGTGCTCATCAGTTCAATACCTCCAAAATATGCCTACGAATCATGCGGCGTGTGCCGTCACCGCGCCGCCGCTGCGCTTGACGGCTTCGCGGATGAAGTCCGGAACATCGATGATCAGAGCCACCGTACCGTCGCCCAGGATGGTCGCGCCGGCAATTCCAGACACCGGCTTGAAATTCGACTCGAGGCTCTTGATGACAACCTGCTGCTGCGCGAGAAGATCGTCGACGAGCACACCGGCCCGCTTGCCGTCGGATTCGACCACCACCAGCAATCCATCCTGGCGTTCCTGCTGTCGGGCTCCACGCCAAACTGATCGCAAAGCTTGACGACGGGCAGATATTCATCGCGCAGCCGAAATACTTCCGTGCGCCCCGCCAGGGTATTGACGCGCTCGCGCGCAACCTGGATGGTCTCGACGATGGCCAGCAGGGAAATGACGTACACCTCTTTTCCGACCCGGACCAGCTGCCCGTCCAGGATGGCGAGCGTGAGCGGCAGGCGGATTCGAATGGTGCTGCCCACACCCTGCTTGGAGGAAATCTGCACGTGACCGCCCAAATCGTTGATATTCCGGCGCACGACGTCCATGCCGACGCCGCGTCCGGAGACGTCGCTCACCTGCTCCGCGGTCGAAAAACCAGGCATGAAAATCAGGTTGTCGATTTGCTCATCGCTCAAGTCCTGATCCTCTGCAATCAGCGCGCGCTCCCGAGCCTTTTGCAGAATCTTCGCTTTATTGAGTCCGGCGCCATCGTCGCGCACTTCGATGATGATGTTGCCGCCCTCATGAAATGCGGCAAGCTCGAGCGTGCCGCTTTCGTGCTTGCCGGCGGCGAGACGCCGGTCGGGGGTTTCCAGGCCGTGATCGAGCGCGTTGCGGACCAGGTGCACCAGCGGATCGCTGATTTTCTCGAGCACGGTCTTGTCGAGCTCGGTGCCTTCGCCGGATAGCTTGAGTTCGACCTTCTTGCCGAGCTTGCGCGAGAGATCGTGCACGATGCGCGGAAAGCGGTTGAACGCAAAACTGATCGGCAGCATGCGGATCTGCATCACGCTTTCCTGCAACTCGCGCGTATTGCGGGCCAGCTGCGAAAGACCCTGCCGCAGCCGGTCCAGGTCATCGGGTTCGATGCCGTCCGCGAAGCCGCTCAGCATCGATTGGGTGATGAGCAATTCCCCCACCAGGTTGATGATGTTGTCGACCTTCTCGGTGGCCACGCGGATCGAGCCGGATTCGCCGGCCGTTTTTTGCACCGGCGCGCCGCTTGCGGGGCTGCGCTGCGCCTCGGCGGGCAGGGCCGGGAGCGGCGCAGCGGCGCTCGCCACCGGCTCCGCAGCCGGCGGCGCGGAACTGCCGATCGGCACGATGTCGAGCCGGCAGCGCGAATCCACCCAATCGAATACCTCGTCGAGCCTGGCGCGGGGAATCTGTCCCGCAATTTCAATGTTCCACGACAGATAACAGGATTCCGGGTCGAGCTCATCGAGCGGCGGCAGCCGCGAGACATCCGCGCGCGCGCTGAAGGCGCCCAGGCTGTTGAGTTCGGCGAACATCCGCGTCGGTTCGTTGCGCACGCGCAGCAGATCCACGACCGGCTCGAAGGCGATTCGCCAGCCGCTGGACTCATTCGCCGCAGCGCTCCCGGCCGCGGCCGGCACTGGCGCCTGGTTCGGTGGTTCGCCGAGTATGTGGGTGATGTCGGCATTGAGCGCTGCGATGCGGTCTTTATCGAGCGGTTTCTCCGCTTCGGTAGCCGCGACCATTTCACGCAGGCAATCGCACGCCTGCAGCAGGGTCTGGATGGCTTCGGGCGTGACCGGCCGCACACCGTTGCGCATCTGGTCGAGCAGCGTTTCCACGCCGTGCGTGAAATCGGCAACTTCGGCAAAGCCGAAGGTCGCAGAGCCGCCCTTGATGGAATGGGCGGCGCGGAAGATGGTATTGATGTTTTCCGTGTCCGCGGTGGCACCGAGGCTCAAGAGCCCCGACTCCATCACGTCGAGACCCTCGCGGCTCTCCTGGAAGAAGACTTTGGCGATTTCCGCCATTTCCGGATCAAGTGTCATATGACTCTTGCCACCGTGGCGAGCAGCTGCGGCGGATTGAACGGTTTTACGATCCAGCCGGTCGCGCCGGCGCTCTTACCGTCCATCTTCTTTTCCTGGCTCGACTCGGTCGTCAGTATCAACATGGGCACGAATTTGTAGTTGGGCAGCGTGCGCAGTTCGCGCACCAGGGTGATACCGTCCATGCGGGGCATGTGGACGTCGGTGAGCACGAGATCCACGGTGGAAGCACGCGCCATGTCGAGTGCCTCAACGCCGTCGCGGGCCTGCAACACCTCGTACCCCGCGCCCTGCAGGGTGAATAGGACCATCTGGCGCATGGATGCCGAGTCGTCGACCGCAAGAATTCGTTTGACCATGAAACCGTCTCCGCTTGAGGCATGCCAGCAGCTACGCGGCCTGCGCACCACTGCAGTAATATCGCCAGTTCGCGACGAATCTTTACGTTTGGCGCACGGCCGGGCTAGGATTGAGCGTTGCGCCGCCGCCCAGGACCGCCAGCATTTCCGGCGCCGACTCCATGGTTTTCCGGACCGTTTCCAAAACACCGGCTGAATCCAGCTTGACCGCGCGCAATGCGTCGAGGGAAATCGCCGGCGCGTCGCCCAAGTCAGTGCTGCCGATTTCCGCGAGCACCGCGACGCTGTTCGCGATATGCACGACCGCCACATCGATCGGATATTCCCGCGCGCGCTGCGGCTCGTGATGAAATTCGATGCATTCCAGCAGCGAGTGCGGCAAACCCCATTTTCGCGCGAGCGCGGCGCCCACCGCGGCGTGATCGAATCCCATGACCTCGCGTTCGCATAAATAAAGTCCGAGATCATCGGCCGCATCCACCGACATCAGCAGCGCCCGGCGCCCAAGATCGGGCGCGCGACTGTAGATCACGAGCTGGCCGATGTCGTGCAGCAGCCCCGCAATGAATGGGCTTTCGGCGCGGCCGCAGCCGCGGCGGCCGGCGATGTGCCCGGCGGCCACGGCGCACAGCACGCTTTGCCGCCAGAACGATTCCATGGTGACCAGCTCGTTGCCAATACCCTCGAAGGTGCGCACCGCGGTAAGCCCGACCGTGAGATCACGCACTTGGCGGACGCCGAGCACCGTGATCGCGCGGCTGATGGTGGAGATCTTCCCGAGTTGCCCGAAAGCCGGGCTATTGGCGACCCGCAGCAGGCGCGCAGTCAGCGCCGCATCATTGCTGATCTCGAGCCCGATGTCGGTGGCCGATGAGGTCGGATCCTCGACCATGCGCGCAATCCGCATCGCAACTTCGGGGAGGGTAACCAGATCTTCGATGCTCGCGACCAAGCTTTCCGGCGTCAACTGTAATTCCTTGCTCACGCTGCACTTCCACTCAAGGTGTCGGCAGGGCACCGGGAAAGTTTAGAGGTACCCGGCAGGTCAGGTGCGAGGCGTCCCTGCATGTGGCACCATGAGCCGGAAATCGGCGCCGCGGAATGGGAGATTGCAATGAATGAAGAAACGTTGAATTTGAGCATACGCAAGTTTCTGAAAACGGTCGGCGTCAATTCTCAGCGGGAGATTGAGCAGGCAATCGCCAGAGCCATTACGGCCGGCGCCAGCAGCGGCACAGAAACCTATCCGGCCAAAATGACGCTCGAAGTCGCCGGACTCAAGTTGAAGGTTGAATTTGCCGGCGACATCGCGCTGCAATGAGGTCCGCAAAACCGCGCGGACGTGCAATCCCATGTACAAATGTAACAACGCATGGCTAATATAGAGCCGTTATGCAATCTCGAGGTCCTTAAGATCAGCAACAACCCCAAATAGGTGCCCCACAACCGCATGAACCATTCGAATTCTTCTTCCAACCCTTCATCATCACGAACCACGCTCAAGCTCAAAATCGGCGCGCGCAAGTCGCCACGAGAGAGCAAGACCTCGCCCACGCCGCGGCAGCAGATCAACAGCAAATTGAAGCCCGGCGCTCAATGGTCGGACGAATACAAAGAGCGCATGCAAGCGGACATGGATGCCCTGATGCGCTGACGCCCGCTATCCTGCTGCGCTGGCCGTCGACATGGGACGAGGGTCGTCTCCTGCGGTGCTGTCGTCGCTACTCAACCTCGGGACCGGGGGTTGCATGACAAACGCATTTCGAGCACCCACGGGACAAAGCCCGCTGTATTTGAGCGCCGCGATGACCGCCAGATTGACCGCGTGGCCTCGATATTCCGGATCGACGTACATCAGCCCGAGACAAAACGACGAGCAGCAGCGCTGACAGCTTCGAGCAAAAGTTCATCCAGGAATCCCCATTTTCTTATTGTCATGAGGTTTGCAATCGAAAACCTCCCGCGGGGCTGACGCTCATCGCGCTCGCGCTGGCCCGTTTGCGCTGCAGTTCAGTGCTCACGCGATCGAGATCGACCCCCACTGCCTCGAGTTCACCGAACAGCGCCACCACCTGCAGCAGGTTACGCTCGAGCGTCGGCGCCGCGGCGCCGTGATCAAGGTAGGCGTCCACTGTACTCAGCGACATCGCGGCAACCGTGTCGCGGCCGATGAGTTCATGCACGTACCTCAAGCCGCCGTCACAGGCGGCGCTGGTTTCCGTACCGGCCCACAGCAGGCGCTGCCTCTGAGCATGGCAGGTTGCCAGCAGCAGCCACTGCGGCGAGGAGAGCACGCTTTTGTAGTGCTGGTATACATACTGCGCAATCGCCAGCGCCGCTTTGCCGCGCAGGCGCTTGGCGATGAGGGCCTTCGCGGGTTTTTCGATGGCCTCGAGCTGCTTGTCAATGGCGGCGTCGATTCGACCCACCATGACACTTGCCACCGAGGCCACGCTCTCGAGCGGCAAGCCGGCGGCGCGACGATCCTGCAGCCCCAAGAGATACGCTTCGTGCACCGCTGCGTAGCGGCGCGCACCGAAAATTCCAGTGGCATTGATGTTAAAGCCCGCGGCAATGCAGCGCCGCATGGCCAACAACCCAGCGTCGGTCGCGGGCACCTTGATCATGACATTTGGCCTGTTGATGTCGGCCCACAATCTCCGCGCCTCGGACTCGATGCCGGCTGCATCGTCCACAACGGCAGGGGAGACTTCGATATTCGAGTAGCCGTCGCGCCAGCCGCTGGCGTCATAGACACGCAGCAGACCGTCGGCCGTGTGTTGTGCATCTTCAATGCGGAGCCACTCGGGATTTTCCTGACTGGCCGCGTTGGTATCGATCCCTGAAATGCCGGCTCTGATGAGGAACGTCAATTTCGAGCGGGCCAGCATGCGCGGATGGTCGCACTCGAGCCAGACGCTTTGCCCCAATGTCTGCAGATCGAATAAGCGGCTGGCTCCTATACCCATTGGCGCTGCTCGGCCGTGGGTCCTACCGGTAGACAGAAACGCAGGGGATTGATGGCCGCTCTCCTCGAGGAACGCAATTCATCGCAGGCACTATGTTGGACGGCAAAGGCCGATGAAAATTCCATGAACCTCAAGTTAACAGGGGTTGTGGTTTGTGCACCGCCGCGAGATCATGTTCTTAGGGGCAACCAATGCACATCTGTCCACTCAAATCCGGCGCCGCGCTTTCAATCGCGCTTCTCGCCCTCAGCGTCCACATCGTCACCGCACGGGCGGCTACGCCGGCCGCGGCGGCTGGTGAACCGGCAGTCTCGACGTGGCTACGCTGCGGCGCATTGTGGGATGGACGGGGCGGCAAGATGCTCGGTCCGACGCTGGTGGAGATACGCGCTGAGCGAATCGTTGCGCTGCGGCCCGCCTCGGCAGCGACGCCGGATGGCAAGGTCATCGATCTCTCCGCGCTGACCTGCGTTCCCGGCCTCATCGACAGCCACACGCACGTGCTGCTGCAGGGCGATATCACCAGTGCCGATTACGATGAGCAGCTCCTCAAACAGTCGCCCGAATACCGCACGATTCTGGCCACGATGAATGCGCGCCGCATGCTGTCCTGGGGATTTACCACGATACGGGACGTCGAGACCGAGGGCGCCGGATACGCAGACGTGGATGTAAAAAATGCAATCGAGCGCGGAATCATCCCGGGACCCCGGATGCAGGTCGCGACGCGCGCGATGGACGTCACCGGCGCCTATCCGCTCATCGGCTATGCTCCCAACATCAATGTCCCCAAGGGCGTGCAGGAAGTGGATGGGGCGGATGGCGGCCGCCGCGCGGTGCGCGAACAGATCTATCATGGCGCCGACTGGATCAAGGTGTATTCCGACCGAAGCTACCAGGTGCAGCCGGACGGAACGCTCGACGATATTCCCACCTTTACGCTCGATGAGCTGAAAGCAATCGTGGACGAGGCACATCGGCAGCGGCACAAGGTGGCGTCTCACGCCATGGCGCGGCAGGGTGTGCACAATTCCGTGGAGGCCGGCGTCGATTCCATCGAACACGGCAATTACATCGCCGATGAAGACCTGCGCATGATGGTGCAGAAAGGCATCTTCTATGTGCCCACGATTTTCGTGGGCGAGTATGTGGCCGAAGGCCGCGCCCAGGCTGGAGCTCCGGTATGGAAGCAGATGGGTGAGATCCACGAGAAGACCTTCCGCCGCGCGCTCAAGGCCGGCGTGAAAATTGCGTTCGGCACGGATATCGGCGGCTTCGACTGGCACATCAATGCGGCGCGCGAGTTCGGTTGGATGGTCAAATTCGGAATGACGCCGGAACAGGCGCTGCGCGCGGCAACGGCGGGAGGCGCTGAACTTTTGGGTTGGACGGACAGACTCGGCACCATCGAGGCCGGCAAACTCGCCGACATCGTCGCGGTACCCGGAGATCCGCTTGTGGATGTCACCCGTCTCGAGCACGTACGCTTCGTCATGAAGGCCGGCGTTGTGTACCCGAGCGCCGATGCCGGCGGGTAGAGAAGGCAGCGACCGCACAGCATGGATGGTGACGCTGGCGGCGGCCGCCATCCTCATGGTGACCATGGGCGCGCGGCAATCGCTCGGACTCTTCATCGCGCCCCTCAAGAGCTCGACCGGGCTCGGCATCGGCACCATCAGCCTGGCGCTCGCCATCGGGCAACTGATGTGGGGCGTGATCCAGCCGCTCGCCGGCGCGGTGGCGGATCGCTACGGTCCGGCGAAGATTCTGATCGCCGGACTATTGGTACTGGCGATCGGCACGGCACTTACGCCGTTGATGACCTCGGGCCTCGGCCTGGTAGTTTCCCTAGGGCTCCTCGCGGCAACCGGTGCCGGCGCAGGCAGTTTTTCCGTGCTGATCGGCGCGGCATCTCAACATCTCACGATTGACAACCGCGGCAAAGCCGCCGGCATCATCAACGCGGGCGGATCGCTGGGACAATTCGTGTTTGCACCGCTCGCGCAGGCGCTGATTCAGCTGCTCGGATGGATGGGTGCGATGTGGTCGCTTGCACTGGTTTGCGTGGGCGCGCTGCCTCTGGTGCGCGTCATCGGACCGGGAACTCCCGCTCAGCGCGCCGGCGACACTACCGGGTCGCCATGGAAGGCTGTGTGGGATGCCGTGGACGATCGCAGCTACCTGCTGCTGAACGCCGGCTTCTTCACCTGCGGATTCCACATCGCGTTTCTCGTGACACATCTGCCGGGTGAGGTCAATCTCTGCGGCCTGCCGCCGTCGGTGGCCAGCTGGTCGCTGGCCCTCATCGGCCTCGCCAACATTGTGGGCAGTCTGATGGCCGGTGCGTTCACGCAGCGGATTCGCAGCAAGTATATTCTCGCGGCGATGTACGCCTCGCGCGCGCTGCTGATCGGCTGGTACCTGGCCGCGCCCAAAACCGTCCTGACGTTTTATGTCTTCGCCGCGGGCTTGGGACTTACCTGGCTTGCCACCGTCCCGCCAACCGCCGCGATCGTGGGAAAACTCTTCGGCATCCGTTACCTGTCCACGCTGTTCGGACTCACGCTGCTGTCACACCAGATCGGCGCTTTTCTCGGCGCATTTCTCGGCGGCCTGGTGCTCGTCAAATTCGGCGACTATCACCTGATGTGGTACGCCGATATGGCGCTGGCGACGGCCGCGGCGCTCCTCAATCTGCCGATTCGGGAAGCCCGCATGGCGCCGGCGGCGGCCGCCTGACCGCTACCGCTTACGCGCCGGAGCCGGTCAACTTGTACCAGGCGAGAGCCGACTCGGCGGCGAGCCAGCGGAAGGGTTCATTGGGAACATAGTCCAGCCTGGCATTGACAAAGGGAAACCTGCGCCAGGCGCTCTCGCGGCCGGCATCAAGATCCGCAATGATCCTGCCGAATACCGACGTCAAATTGACGCCGTGACCGCTATAGCCCAATCCATAAAAGATGTTTCGATAGCGGCCGGTGTATCCCACCGACGGCGATGCATCCAACGACCAGTCGATCACGCCATCCCACATGGTCTCAAAATCGACGCCCGCCAATTTTGGAAACACGCGCAACAGCTCTTTATGCAATTGCAATTCACGGGCGCTTGCATCGGCGCTAGTGTCGAGGCCGGCATTGTTGAAGTTGTAGCGTGGCCGGCCGCCGCCGATGTGAATGCGGCGGTCCGCCGTCAAACCGAAATAGTAGACCAGCGTTCTGCTGTCGTTGAACGGCAGCTGCGAATGCCAGCCAATCGCCGCAAGCTCCTCCTCGCTTAAAGGGCGCGTGATTGCGACATTCTCGTGAAGCGGAAGAATTGAGTTGCGGAAGAAACCCAGGTTTGGGGTGAATGCATTGGTCGCGAGCACCAGGGACTTTGCCCTGACCTCATGGCCGCTGCTCAATTGCAGCCGGTGTTCCCGGCCGGCTTCGACATTCTGCACGACTGTGTTTTCGTAGATTCTCGCGCCCAAACTCTCGGCCGCCGTCTTGAACACATGTACCAGCTTCATCGGATGAATATGCCCACCGTTCGGATCGAAGTACCCCCCTGCATAGGCCTCGGTGCCGATCGCCGCCGCGGTTTGCGATGCATCCCAGTACTCGACCGGCATTCCCAGTGATCTTGCGCGGCCTACATACTCCTGCGCCGCCCGCGCCTCCTCGCGGCGGGCAAATACCTGCAGGGCGCCCTGAGCGCGCAATTCACAGTCGATTCCCGTCGCGGCGCTCAACGCGGCGATGGCGCGGATGTTATCGGCGGTCAACGCGTAGAGTTCCTTGTCCAGCGACGGATCGGCGCTGAAATTCATGAAGCGATCCGCCGTCATGGTCAGGACCATGGCGCCGTTCCTTCCGGATGCGCCATTGCCGCAGCCCTGCGCTTCCAGAACCGCGACGCTTTTCAGCGGCGAGACCCTGCGAATGAAATAAGCGGCGGACAGTCCGGTCAACCCGCCGCCGATTATCGCGACGTCGACCGCCAGGTTTTCCTCGAGCGGCGGATTTCGAGGCGGCTGACTCCGCGCCCAGTAGCTTACGTTGGGTTCTATGCCCAGGCGTTCGCGCAAAAAAAGCGGCGAAATGAGATTCAAGCCGCCCGCGCCAACCAGGACACCGCCGCCGGCATAGGCTGCACGTTGCAAAAATCGGCGCCGGCTTGCGCCTCGTGGCATCAAAACCGTTCGGCCACCATCTCTTCGCTTTTTGCCCACAGCGCTTTGGCGCGTTGTGGGTCGAGCGCATAGGGACGCACGCCGCCGCGGAATCCTTCCGTGTTGACGATCTCTGCCACATGGCAGTCCTCACAATAGCGGCCGCCCACTTGTTCCGCGGCCGCGACCACGCCGGCCCAGATCGAGGTGGCGGCGCCCTGTGGAATGCTTTTCCACTTGAACGCGGGAACGCCCGGCGGCTGGCTGGCATTGATCGAGGCGATCAGACTCTCTCTTACTGCCGGCGTCATGTATCGGCCCAGCTCGGTTTGGATCCCGCCGGGATGCACCGCGGTGGCGCGAACTCCCCGCTCTTTGTGCCGGCGGTCGAACTCGACGGCGAACAGGGCGTTGGCCGTCTTCGAGCGCCCATACGCGCCGAACTCCGTGTAAGGGGTGCGCTCAAAGTTCGGATCGTTGAGATCGACGTCCGCAAAGCGGTGGCCGGCGGACGAAAGATTCACGAGCCGCGAACCAGGCTTGAACAGTGACGCGATCCGGTTGACAAAAACGAAGTGGCCGAGATGGTTAGTGCCAAATTGGGTCTCGAAGCCGTCTGCGGTTGTCCCCTTGGGGCAAGCCATGACACCGGCATTGGCGATCACGAGATCGAAAAGCTTACCCGCAGCGAGCAGGCCGTCGGCGCAGGCGCGAACGTTCGCAAGCGATGCCAAGTCGAGCTGCACCAGCTCCATCCCACCGCCGCCGGGGAGCGCGTGAATGTGCTCGGTGGCTGCACGGGCCTTTGCCAGATCTCGCGCGGCCCCGACGATGAGCGCGCCGTGCGCTGCCAGTGCGCGCGCTGTCTCCACGCCGAGACCGGATGAAACTCCGGTCACGAGCACACGCCTTCCTCCTAGGCTGACGCCCTCGAGAACCTCATCCGTCGTCGACTCAGACCCAAATTGTTGCGCCATAGTTTCCTCCAAACATCGTAGCCGTTCCTTGCTTGATTATCGCCGATTCGGCGTCGTGTGACTCGACATGAATGCACCATTAATCTACTGTGGCGGCCCATGAAATGCATCATCCGGCTTATCGCGTTAATCGCGACGCTTTCGGCGCCCTTTGCTGCCGCTGCGCAATCGGGAACACTGCCTAATATGGCCGCTTCTCCCGTGGGCTTATGGGAAACCATCGATGATAAGACGGGAAAACCCACCGCAGTCGTGGAAATTTTTGAAAAAAATCAGAAACTGTTTGGTCGAATTGAGCAGATTCTCACCGGCGCCGACGCAAAAAGCGTCTGTGTCGCCTGCACTGATGATAGAAAGAATCAGCCCATCATCGGCATGATCATCATTCGCAGCATCAAACCCAGTGGGCCCGAATACAGCGGCGGCGATATCCTCGATCCGGATTCCGGATCGGTGTACCGCTGCAAAATGCATTTGGAAAAGAACGGCGGTGAACTGATCGTCAGAGGCTACATAGGCCTGTCGTTATTTGGGCGCTCTCAGACCTGGCATCGACGCATCTAGCCGCACCCTGCCACTGAAGGTCCACCGCAGGCATCGCTATCGGTGAAGACCATCAGGTGGCGCTGGACTGCAATGGCAGCGACTTTTCTCTCGCTCGCCAAACCCAATGAACCCGGAAGCGGTACCTACTTGGACAAACACGATGCGCGCCATCGCTGTAGGAGACGTCCATGAATACTCAACCGCTCTCGCTTTGGCAGGGGTGCAAAACGACTCTGATGGCGCTGCTCGTGCTGCTGACCGGCTGCGGCGGAAGCGGCTATGGCGGCATGGGTGGCCCTATGAACATGACCACCAACGAGACCATCTCAGGTCCGGTTCTGCCCACCCTCGCAACCAAGGCCACCATTGGCTCGACCCTCGATCCCACGGAGCACGGCGGCAACCCCTATGGCTTGACCGTGGCCACCGCGACCGCCGGGCTCGTCACGGCGGGTGATTTGATCGTTTGCAATTTCAATGACGGTGCCAGCAACACCGAGGGCATGGGCACCACGGTGATCGGTCTGCACCCCACGGCCGGCGCAATGCCTTATCGAATCGCACAATCCGCAGAGCTGCTGGGCTGCTCGGCACTCACCAGCCTTCCCGACGGGAGCATCGTTGCGGCCTCCAGCCAAGCCCAGGTTATGGTGCTCATCGCCCCGAGCGGCACGATCTCAACCCCCTTCTCGGCGGATCTATTCGCCGAGCCGTGGAGCACTATTTATACAAGCCACGCCGGCAGCCCCTTCTTGTATGTCTCCAACGCAATGACGGGGGCCATCGACCGCATCGCGCTGAACGGCGACACGCAGACCTCGTTCACCGAGATCGCCACCGGGTTCAGCGCCAACCTCGGCGCTCCCGGATCGATCTCGGCGCCCGCAGGCCTCACTTACGATGCCTCAATCGACACGCTGTATGTAGTCGATACCAACGCCAATCGCGTGGTCGCGCTGTCAAATGTCTCGGCGATCGACGCAGATGGTGTCGTCGTTGCGGGCGCGAACTTTTCCGGCGCCTCCGCCGCTTCCGCCAAAGTAATCGCCTCCGGCGCGCCGCTCAATGGTCCGATCAGCGGCGCGCTGCTGGTCAACGGTGACCTCGTGGTGGCGAACACGCTCGATGCCAACGGTACGAATCTGTTGATTGAAATATCACCGATGTCAGGCGTGGTCGCCACCAAGAACGTCGACACCGGCGCGGGTGGTGCGATCTTTGGCATCGTCGCGGTGCCCAAAACCGTCACCACGACGTCGGGCTACAACACCATGAACACGCAGTCCAATGTGATTTACTTCAACGATGACAACTCCAATACGGTGATATTGCTCTCGCAGTAATCGCCGCCGTTGCGGTAGTCTGCCTGCGCCGAATCTCTGGAGTCCCATTCCTGCGCTGCATTGATGTCGTGATCTATCTTGCCGCGGCAGTGGTGGCCACGGCGCCGATTAATGTCAAGCGTGCACAGGCGGGCGAGTTGTGTCCCAGCGGCTGGTGGGCGGATGTCATGGTGGGTTCCCACCACATCCATCCCGATCGGCACTTCGATGACTTCGATCCCGGCGCCGGCCTCGAGTGTTCGGTCACACCGCAATGGGCGGCATCGCTCGGCTATTTTCGCAATTCGCTGGACCGGCCATCGTTCTACAGTGGCGCGATATATACGCCCGAATTCGCGCACTGGGGGTGGTTCCGACTGGGCGCGATGGGCGGCATTATCTCCGGCTATAACTACGGCCAGATCGGTCTGGGTCGGAGCAATCGCACCGGGCCATTGCTCGCGCCAACCGCGATTACCCGCTTCGGACGATTCGCCGCGAACTTCATCTTGATCCCGCCGATTCCCGCCGATAACCTGCCTTTCACCGTCGGTCTGCAGTTGAAGTATAAAGTCCGCTAAGCGCCTTAGCGGTTAGAATGGAGACACAATGGCTAAAATAGTTGGCGGGACGGCGGTCGTAATCGGCGCAGGCATCGCGGGCCTATCGGCTGCGGCGGCTCTCTCCCAGTTTTTCTCGCAGGTCATCGTCCTGGAGCGCGACGAGTTGCCGGCGGGCCCGGTACCCCGCCCAGGCGTGGCGCAAGGCAGACACCCGCATCTGCTGCTTGTCGGTGGACTTCGAGCATTGGAGCAACTATTTCCGGGATTCGGGGATGACCTCGCGGCCGCCGGCGCAGTCCGATACCAGGTGTCCAGCGACATCCGGGTCGAACAGCCAGGTTTTCACCCCTATCCGCAGCGCGACTTCGGCTTTTACAGCTATGCAATGTCCCGACCGCTGCTCGAATCTGTTGTCAGGCGCCGCATTGCGAAAATTTCCAATGTGACCATCCGGAGTCCGTGCCGGGTACTGGAGTTTGTCGCCGCGGCCGGCGGCTGCGTGGCAAAGGGAGTGCGCTTCGAGAACGAAAAGAAAAGTAGCGAGACTTTGGCCACCGATCTCATCATCGATGCCTCGGGCCGCGGGGTACCCACGCTGGCGTTCTTGAAGGCTTGTGGCCTGCCGATACCGCAGGAGACTGAGATCGGGATCGACGTCACCTATGCAACGGCCACTTTTGCGATTCCGGACTCCGCACCGACCGATTGGAAAATGCTGGCGGTAATGGGAGACCCGCGAGGCAATCGCAGCGGCGGCGGTATTTTCCCGCTCGAGGGCCGCCGCTGGATGGTGACTCTCGCAGCGGCGCACGGCGACAAACCGCCGGGCGACCCTGCGGGCTTCATGCAGCTCGCACAAACACTGCGCACGGCGACGATCTACAACGCCATACGCTCCGCCGAACGCGTTGGGGACATTGAACGATTTGCTTTTCCAGCAAGCGAGCGCCGCCACTTTGAACGCATGGAAAGCTTTCCTCGCGGATTGCTGCCACTGGGCGATGCGATATGCCACTTCAATCCCATCTTTGGCCAAGGCATGAGCGTTGCGGCGATCGAGGCTTGCGAATTGAAAAAACTTTTAATGACGCTGTCGCAACAGGATGATCCTCTTGCTCGGCTGGCCGCGCCCTACTTTGCCGCAATCACTCCGGTGGTTGACACGCCCTGGGGAGTGGCGAATCTGGATTTCGTTTTTCCACAGACCCGGGGAGTGCGCCCCGAAGGATTCGAAGGCACATTGATGTTCTCGGCTGCGTTGAATCGGCTTGCGGCACGCGAACCGGAAATCCACAAGCTGACCTCCGAAGTCCAGCATTTTCTGCGCTCGAACGCCGCGTATCGGGAACCCGCGTTCATGCAAAAAGTCCAGGCAGAGATGGCGGCGCTGCACGCGGAACTGCAAACAGCGGCGGACGCCGTCTCGACGAGACACTGAAATGGCCACACCGTTGACCCCTTTTCATATCGCTGTGCAGGTGCGCGACATTGCCGAAGCGCGTCATTTCTATGGAGAGGTCCTGGGCTGCAGCGAAGGGCGCAGTGACACGCTCTGGGTCGATTTCAATCTCTTCGGCCATCAATTCGTTTGTCACTTAAATCCCACGCTCGGCAAGGCCGGCAAGCTGACATCGCATTACAACCCCGTCGACGGGCAAGGCGTTCCCGTTCCCCATTGCGGCGTTGTCTTGCAGATGGCTGATTGGAAGGCGCTCGCGGAGCGGGTCAAACGGCGAGGCATACCCTTTGTCCTCGAGCCCTACACCCGATTCGAAGGTCAACCCGGTGAACAGGCCACGATGTTCTTTCTTGATCCCACAGGAAATGCGCTCGAGTTCAAAGCATTCAAGGACATTGCCGGCCAATTGTTTGCAACCTAAGCAGCCGCCTTGTTGGCGCGCGCCAGCAGGCGCTCGCCGAGCTGCGCAGCCAGGTTTGGAAAACTCGCGGTGGGACCGCGCCACTTGAGCTCCTCCACATCGGCGAATAGCTTCGCATCCGTCTTCAATGTGGCCAGCTTCTTGAACAGCAGCGCAAGCTCGCGCTGCTCGCCCAGAACTCCCTCGGGAAAGTTCTCCATCGCGCCGTAGCGCGCCACCAGGCCGGCGGCGCCCTTGGGTCCGATTCCGGCGATGCCGGGATACCCGTCCGCGTTGTCGCCGACGAGCGCCAGATAGTCCGGAATAAATTCCGGATAAACACCGAATTTCTTGTGCACGCCATCGGCGTCCCGGATGGCCTTCCCCCTCCGATCCACCTGGACCACACGGTCGCCGCGCACGCACTGTGCAAGGTCTTTATCCGGCGTCCAGATGCATACCTTGTCGACCCGCTTATCCTGGGACGCAATGGCTGCGGCTGAAGCCAGCGCATCATCGGCCTCGAGCTCGACCATCGGCCATACCACAACCCCCATGGCCTTGAGCGCGTTTTCCAGCGGATGAAACTGCGCCCACAGCGCGGGCTCGATCCCCTCTCCCGTTTTATAGCCGCTCCACATCTCATTGCGGAAGGACTCGATGACATGGTCGGTCGCGACCCCGACATGGGTCGCCCCTTCCTCGATCATCTCCAGTATGCCGTTGAGCACGCCGACCACGGCGCCAAACGGCCGATCCTTATCCTTGGTGAATCGACGCAGTCCATAGAAGTGGCGAAACAGTTCGTACGTACCGTCGATGAGATGCACGATCATGCCGCGTCCAGCTCGGGATAGTGCCGGAATATTCCCTCGTTGTTGAAGGGAATGCGCCGCGGCGAAGCGAGATAGGCGGCAACTCGCGGACGATCCTGAATTCTCGAATGTAGTGCCAGCAGCCGTGGATATTTGCGCGCGGCCCTGGCCATTGCGCGCGGGAACGCGAAGTTGAGCCCGGATATTGTCTGAAACAGTGAAAGATCAACGTAGGTGAATTGCGCACCCAGCGCGTAGCGCTTGCCAGAGCCGTTTTGCACCAGCACTTTCTCGAAGTAGCCCAAGAACTTCGGCATCCGGTTCATTACAAAATCCGCGGCACGGCGGCGTGCCTCTCTTTTCTGCTCTTCGTAATACAGGCTCCCGGCCACGGAGTGGTGGCTGTCGTGAATCTCGACCACAAAATCAACAATGGTGAGTTGCAGTTGATGCGTCCAGAGCCGGCCCGCCAAAGCTTTGGGCGCAAGACCATGGCGCGGGCCTAAGAATTGCAGAATATTGGCGGTCTGACCGATCAGCAGCTGGCCGGCTTTTAGAAACGGCGGCGCGAAGGGGGGTCTCGCCACGCGGCCGTTCAGCAGCCGCATCATTGCCGCCATCCCGGCCCCCTTGCCGGACTCACGTGCGACATCCCGGTACTGCGCGCCGCCCTCTTCCAGCGCCAATCGCACGAATTCGCCGCGACCTTGAACGCTGGGCCAGTAGTAAAGCTCGTAAATCATCGGATGCTCCGAGTATTTGGGGTTGCCGGATCATAGCGCGACCCGTGTTACACCTCGCGCTGACGGCGTGCTTTGCAGGGCTGTATCATTGCGATGTGGCGAGCCAGGAAGACCAGCATGCCCGATTCGCGTGATTTGTCGCGCCGAACCTTCGTGCTCGGGGCATCTGCAACGGTGGCAATGACCGCCGCGCCGGCCACCTTCGCCGGCGGGTCGCGCGACGACAATTCGGCGCGGCTCCTGAAGCTTGGCGCCGGCGAGGCCGTGGACCTCATGTCGCGGGGCGAGATTACGGCCGAACGTTACGCGAGCTCATTGCTCGCTCGTTGCCAGTCGCTGCGCGCCCTCAACAGCTTCATCACGCTCGAACCGGAGAAAGTATTGGAAGCCGCGCGCGACTGCGATCGCCGGCGGCACGCAGGTGCCAAGACCGGACCGCTGTTTGGCCTGCCGATTCCTATCAAGGACAGCGTCAACACCCATGACTATCCGACCACCGCGGGCACACCGGCGCTGCGCGGCTTTCGCCCGGCGCAAGATGCGCCGGTTGTGAAGGCGTTGCGCGACGCGGGCGCCCTTGTTCTTGGCAAAACCAATCTGCACGAATTGTCCTTCGGTTGGACCAGCGATAATCACGCCTTCGGCGCGGTGCATAATCCCTACGATCCAACTCGCATTCCAGGCGGCAGCAGCGGCGGCACGGCCGCCGCGGTGGCCGCGCACATGGCGCCGTTGGGCGTTGCGGAGGATACAGAAGGCTCGATCCGGGTCCCGGCGGCGTTGTGCGGCATCTGCGGCTTCAGGCCGACTACCGGCCGGTACTCAACTCGCGGCTGCGTGCCGATCTCGCCGCTCTTCGACCAGATTGGGCCGCACGCCCGCACGGTCCCCGATCTTGCGCTGTTCGATTCGGTGGTATCCCGGGACCGGCACGAGTTTGCTCCGACGCCGCTCAAAGGCCTGCGCCTCGGCATCGTGCGCGATTTTTGGTTCAGCGGTCTTGATCCTGAGGTCGAGCGCGTGACCGAGCTGGCGCTGCAGCGGATCAAGGCGGCCGGCGCGGAAATCATCGAGACCTCGTTGCCCGGCCTGCAGTCATTGATCGATCTCACCACCAGCACGGTGCAGCTGCATGATGTGCGCACGGCGCTGGCCCGCTACTTGAGAAAATATGCCACCGGTCTTAGCTTCGACGAGGTCCTGGCGCAGGCAAGCGCCGATATACAAGAGACTTTCCGCAACTACGTATTGCCGGGCGCACCGTATTTCGTCTCCGAGGCGGCCTATGCGGCGGCCCGCGATACTCATTTACCGGCGCTGCGCCGCTTGTATCAGGAGTACTTTGCGCGGACCGGCGTCGCCGCCATTGTGTTTCCCGCAACCATGATCGCGGCAACGCCGATCGGGGAGGACGTCACGGTGAGCATCCAAGGCCGCAAGGTGCGATTCGATATCGCGATCGCGCGCAACATTGCGCCGGGCAGCACCGCCGGCATTCCAGGCCTTGTGCTCCCGGCTGGCCTGACCGCAACGGGTCTGCCGGTCGGCATTGAGTTTGATGCGCCCGCTGCTGCCGATCGACCCCTGCTCGCGCTCGGCGCGAGTCTCGAGCGCGCGCTCGGATCGATTTCTCCGCCGAACATCTAATTGGCCGGGAACCAGGCGATTGAGCACATTGGAAATTTCGGCCAACGCGGTGATCACCGTCTCCATCTGGTTGGCGGCGCGAAACCACGTCTACACCTGGCCGACCGGCATCGTCGGTTGCGCGCTCTTCAGCGTCGTGTTTCTGCGCAACCAGTTGTACGCAGACGCCACGCTGCAACTCTTCTTCATTGCGACCTGCGTTATTGGTTGGTGGCAATGGTTTCATCCAGCATCGCCCACCAGCAGCGGCGAGCGCCCTATTACAAGATCGCGGCCGCAAACGATCGTTTGGATGGTGATTGCCGGGATTGCGGTGATGGGCTGCTACGGCTGGTTGCTGCATAGATTCACCAATGCCTTCATGCCCTATATGGACGCCGCGGTGCTGGCCTTGAGCGTGATCGCTCAGTGCCTGCAAATGCAGCGCAAGATCGAGACCTGGCCCTTTTGGCTTGGCGTGAATACTCTTTCCGTCGGTCTATTTGCATCGCGCGGCCTGTTGTTAACCGCGGCCCTGTACGCCGCCTATTGGGTAAATGCCTGGTACGGGTGGTGGCGCTGGCAGAAGCAACGAGCTCAACTGCTGGCTGCAGCGGCCGCACCTTGATTACTCTGGGGCTCGTGGTCGGCAAGTTCTCGCCATTGCATTTGGGGCATGAGTGGTTGATCCAGCAAGCAGCCCGGCAATGCCGTCAACTATTGATCCTGAGCTATGCGAATCCGGAGTTTGATCGCTGTAGTGCCGCGAATCGCCGGCGCTGGTTCGGCGCAAGACTCCGGCAACACGAGACGCTCGTCATTGACCCGGTCTTGCTGGCACAGCTGTGCGCTGGACGCGGCAGCGCCGTACGCCCGTTGCCGCGAAATGATTGCAGCGACGCCGAGCAACAGAATTTCTTGGCGTGGCTGCTGAAAGACATCTTGAAGCGCACTCCAGATGCGATTTTCTGCAGCGAGACCTATGGTCCGAGCTGTGCGAACGTTCTAACCAAAGCTTTCGGGCACAACGTCGCAGCGGTGGTTCTGGACCCGGATCGTAATCAGATGCCGGTCCATGCTACGCAGATTCGCCAAAATCCCTATGAGTTGCGCCGCTGGATGGCGCCGGAAGTGGCGGCCGCATTCGTGCGCCGCGTCGTCCTGTTAGGCGGAGAATCCAGCGGCAAGACCACCCTGGCAGCCGCACTGGCGGCTCACCATGAAACGACCTGGGTGCACGAGTACGGCAGGGAACTGTGGGAACAGCAACATGGCGAGATGAGCGAGGAAGATCTGCTGAAAGTGGGTTACGAGCAAATTCGCCGCGAACAACAGGCGCTGAGTTCCGCGAACGGCTACCTCTTTTGCGATACCTCCCCGCTCACGACCGCCGGCTACGGCCTGTGGATGTTTGGGCGCATCCAGCCCGAACTCGCAAACCTTGCCGCCCGCGAATACGATGCGGTCGTTCTCTGCAAGCCGGATTTTCCCTTTGTGCAAGACGGCTCAAGACGCGAGGAAGCGTTTCGCGACCAGCAGTTCGCCTGGTATCTGCAACAGACTGCGACGCTAAAATGTCCTGTGCTCAAAGTCGCGGGCACTGTACCCGAGCGCGTCTTGAGTGTGGCGCAGTGGTTGTCAGAGCTGCCGTTCTAAGTTTTTAACTCAGCCCGCCCGCGCGCCATCGGGTACCGGCGATTCCGGAACCGCGAGAACCGGCGTGACGCCGTCCGCGTATCCGATATCAAACAGCATTCCTTCAGAGACAACTCCACGCATTTTCCGCGGCGGCAGATTAACAACGAACAGCGCCTGCTTGCCCTCGATCTCCCGCGGATTTGTACGTTCTTGTTTAAGACCCGCCACGATGGTCCGCGTGTGGTCCCCAAAATTGACGCGCAGCGCCACCAGCTTGTCCGAAACATCAATCGGCGAGACCGACTCGATCCGGCCTACCCGGACATCCACTTGTTCAAGAACTGAGAGTTCGATCAGCGCCTTGATGGGTGCGGGCAACATCGGATCTCCTCCCCAATCTTGATTTAGGCATTCTAAACGTCATCATCGGCAAACGCTGGCCGCCCGCGCCAACCCTCGCCTATTATGTATCTCATGAGCGCGTCCCAACGACGATCGAAGACATCACCCCGCCATCATCCAGACCATGCCGCGCGCAAACCCGCCCGGCGCCGGCTGGTCAAAGTGGGTGCGCGCGAAGTCATCACCGAGGGCGGGATTGCAACGCCGCTGTTCCATGACCTGTTCCACCATTTCATGACGGTGAGTTGGCCGCGATTATTCGCCACGTTGGCGGCCTTCTTTATCAGCTTTGATCTGTTGTTTGGCTTCCTCTACCACCTGGTCCCCGGATGCATCGCCAATTTGAATCCTCCCGGATTCGCCGGCGATTTCTTCTTCAGCGTCGAAACGCTCGCAACGGTGGGTTATGGAGATATGCATCCCCAAACCGCCTATGGGCACAGCGTCGCGATGATGGAGATTTTCGTCGGCCTCATGTCGTTGGCCCTGATTACCGGTCTCATGTTCGCGCGATTTTCCCGTCCCCGGGCGCGATTTTTGTTCACCCGCAATGCTGTCGTGCGGCCTATCGCCGGTAAACCGACACTGCTATTTCGAGCTGCAAACGAGCGGCAGAACGTCGTTCAAGACGCTTCGGCGCGCCTCCGCATGCTTCGAGACGAGATAACCGAAGAGGGCTTTCGCATTCGTCGCATCAGCGATTTGCCGCTGCTGCGCTCTCAACACCCCATGTTCGTTCTCGGCTGGACCATCATGCACGTCATCGACGATAAAAGCCCCTTGAGCGCCGAAACTGCGGAGACGCTGCTGAATTCCAAGGCAACGTTTGTCTTGAGCCTGAGCGGCACCGATGAGAACACGGGTCAGGTCTTGATCGCACGGGCCGAATACAGCAATGAAGATATCCGCTGGAACGCAACCTTCCACGACTTCCTCGAGGAGGGACCGGACGGCAAGCTACATCTTGATTTCAGCAAGTTTCACGACGTCGAACCCCTGGCGGGTTCCGACGCGGACCCGCCGTAGCTTCAAATCCGTTGCCAATGCCACCCGATCGATGCGGCGCAAGGGCACGCTGCCACTCCGACTAAATCCGCCTGCAGCGCTTGATGCATCAGCAGAACACTTCGAGGGGCATCGTCGGCGACGCCCTGCATAAGGTGTGGCGGGGCGGACGTCGGCGCAATACAGGCGAAACTCGCTCGCCACGCCGCAACGGCAGCTATCGATGCGGTCACGCCGATGATCAGCGAAGTCACTATCAGTGCTGTCAGCACTGGATTGCGTTGCAACCTGCGTGAGATCGCGTCGAAATGGCTAGCGGAGTTGTTCTGCATTGCGGCAATCCCCCCATCGCTAACCATAGAACACCGCAGGACGGGAAAAGTTCACTCGCTCTTGCCTCAATTGCGAGGAATTTGGCGCGCCACCCCTGCGAGGGTGCCGAGGTTCCTCAACATCGGCGTCCCTCGGTTGCTCACGCCAGCATCGCAAACTGCAAGACCAACACGGTGGCGCCCGTGGCCGTGACGGCAAGAAGCGCCTGCCCAATCCTTGCGAGGAAATTGTTTTGGTTGCTCATGTGAGTGCTCCGTTTACTGAAACTGATCGAACAGGCAACACAATGCGCCCCTGTCCAATACACAACAAACGGAGTTCCTGACGGGCTGTTAAGTTAAGCTTAATTGGTCTGCGACAGCTTGAAGAGGAGCCATTGCCGCGCTGGTACGAGCGGACTTCACCGTTTGTGCCGATGTTAAGATAGCGGCACATTCTCAAGGTGCGCCATGCTGCTCTACGTCGACTCGAATTTTGTCAGCCCCTACGCATTGGTTGCTTTCGTCAGCTTGGTGGAGAAAGGGCTGAAGTTCGACATCAAACCCCTCGAAATATATGCCAAGGCCAACCAGGAACCTGACTTCGCCTCGACTTCAATCACCCGGCGGATCCCGACGCTCATACACGGTGATTTTGCGCTGTCGGAATCCTCTGCCATTAGCGAATACATCGACGAAACCTTTCCGGGCACACGCCTCTACCCTTCCGACTCGCGCGACCGCGCCAGAGCCCGCCAAGTCCAGGCCTGGGTGCGCAGCGATCTGATGCCAATTCGCGAAGAGCGGCCCACATTCGTCGTGTTCTGCGGCGCGCGAAGGCCCGCTCTGTCGGCGCAGGCGATCGAAGCCGCCAATAAGCTGTTCGCAGCGGCTCTCAGGTTGCTCGACGGCCGCACCGACAGTCTATTCGGGCAGTGGTCGATCGCCGATGTGGATCTTGCCATGATGCTGCAGCGGCTGGTCGCGCATGGCGATTCCGTACCAGCGCCGCTAATCAACTACGCCAATCTGCAATGGCGTCGACCCAGCGTACAACAATGGATCAACCACGAGCGTCCTCGTCTCGTGGAGTACTGATTGTCTGATTCGTGCGGGCCTTGAGAGCGACGCCGCGGCGTTGGCCGCCTTTGCTGCGCGCACCTTTGCAGAGACCTTCGGCGCGGACAATCGACCCGACGATCTGCGTGCGCACTTGAGCAACGCTTTCGGCACACTTCAGCAGACTCAGGAATTGCTCAGCCCAAACATGGTCACGCTGCTCGCGCACCAACGCGAAGTATTGGTAGCCTTCGCTCAGGTGCAACGCAAAGATCCACCAGCCTTTGTGTTCGCGGCGCGACCGATCGAACTGCACCGCTTTTACGTCGATCGCCCCGCGCACGGCAAAGGTATCGCTCATCAACTCATGAGTGCAGTTCACAATGTCGCCCGATCCTTTGGCGGCACACATCTCTGGCTTGGCGTGTGGGAGCGAAACCCAAGGGCGATCGCTTTCTACAAAAAAGCAGGGTTCGCCGACTGCGGCAGCACCGTGTATCACGTGGGATGCGGCAGCGCCCCAGCGGTAGATAACCATCGCGATTGGCAAAATTGAGACGCCGGCAGGCTGCGCGCAGCGTAACCACCCTTCCGTCGCTTGGCTTGCCGGGTTAGAATGCCCGCCCTTTTTCGTGACGCCGCAATAGCTCAGTTGGTAGAGCAACGCATTCGTAATGCGTGGGTCCCCAGTTCGAATCCGGGTTGCGGCACCAGTTCCTCGCCGGGCTGTTCACACGTCGGTGTGTTCGCCCGGCACCGCTTTCATGCATTCACCCCAAATGCGTCCTCATAAACTCAATCGCGCTACGAATGATTTCCCGCGAGCGTTCATCGTCGTTCTGATTGTCAAAGCCGTGCGCTCCCGATGGATGGTTGATGACGGCAATAGGTGCATTCACGGCCAGCGCTCTCGCCGTGAATCGATCCACTGCCTCATTCAACATCGGAAACTCGTCCCGGCCCGCGCGTGCAATCCACATAGGGACCATGGTCGCCGAATCTTCCGAGAGAGCCGTGATCGCCGAAAATTCCTTGAGGACCTGCAGCCCCGTGGCGTCCCCGGCCGGGGCATACTGCTGCAAATCGAGCATCGCGTAAAACGCCAGCACGCAGCGCACGGTCAGGGGCTTCTTTACTAGCAGTGGACGCAGCAATGCGCCGCCCGACGACCAGGCGCAGACCCCGATGCGATCAGCGTTTGCGTGAATAGACTCTGCGTTTGAACGAAGGTAATTGATGGCACTGCCCACATCCGACGCCGCCTCTGCCAGGAGGGACTGCGGCGGCGGGCTGAACCGATGCGTGAACGCCGCAGCAACCAGACCCGCGGCAGCAATCAAGCGGCCCCAGGACTGAAAGATGCCCCAATCCTTTGCTCTATTCTCAGGGCCCGCGCCGCCGTGAATGAACACCACGACAGGGCGACGTTCCCGCGGCTCAAGATCCGGCGGAATGTACACATCCATCAGTAGATGCGGGTTGTCTACCTCGGTGTACTTGATATTCGAGACTACCCGGACCTTATCCATACCCGGTAATCGATACACAACCGGGGGATTGGCCCTCTCAGCCAAGCTCTTGGCGACTGATTGGGTCGAATCTACCTTCTCGTTCATTTAAGCGCCCCCACGCAACATATTCACCGCCGTTTCGTCGAGTCCATTCCAACAATGTCGAGCCGCGACCCGGGATTCTTGCCCGGTTCCTCACTCGCTGGCATGTTTTCCATCATTGGAAAAATTTGGGGACGGCCGACTTATGTCCAAGAAAAAGAATGATAGCAAATCCAGTATCGGTGGCCCTATGGACGCTGAACCAGCGCCGCCGCTCCTGAGTGAAAAGCTGATAGCTCAGCTGCAACACGCTGTGGGCGCCGCGCGGCGCAAACAATTGCCGGAAAGGAATTCTGAGTTCGCAGATAAACCTGCCGATGGCGTCTAACCAGCGACATCCGGCTCCGCCCTGAAGTCCGGGTATCTCGTCGCCAGTTCGCGCAGCCGTTGAAGCCCCACCGCCGGAAGAAAACGCCCGGCATCCTCATAGGGGATGTCCACCGGATCGTCGGCTGAACGCAACCCGGACAATAGCGCCGCTACTCGCGCGTGAAACGCAATTCGCCGGCCGAAGAGTCGCGACATGAATCGCTGCTGCGCGGTTTGCGAATGGCCAAAATGCCCATAATTGTGCGGAAACTCGCCATACGCGGAGACGAACTCTGAAAACGTCAGAGCGGAGTCAACGCACGCCTGCACCAGTGCATCGTGCGCATCCAGCAAAGCATCAATTTCAGCCTCGGTCATCACGATCTAGGTGTCATTCATGGAACTTGAACGAAGTTACCAGGTCATCCGAAAAGGCAACGCAGGAGAATGGACTATGCGGGGGTTCCCGAGTGCCGTGACCACCTCCATGGCAGCGCTCATCGCCTTGAGCGTTTTGCCGGTCGCCGCGCAAGCCCCTGAACGTCCGATTCGCCCAGCGAGCGCCTTTGTGAATCCCCACCTGGCATACTTTCGCGACTATCCGCATTCGCAAGTCAGACCCTGTCTGATTGGAATTGGAAGCTGCACATTGACGTACCCTCCGCCAAAACCATGTCTGGCGTCAACACAGCGTTGCCCGGGCGACGGCTACTTTGAATTTATCCTTGCGGAGTCGCGTTAGCCACTGGTCGCCAGTGCATGAACCGCACGCGGATCATCCAGAAGATGAGCAATCCCAGCGGCAGAAACTGAGGGAAGAAAAACAGCGGCGGTACATGGTAGGGACCGGGCAGAAGCCGTGCGAATCCATTGGTGAAGGCCGAACCTGCGGCTAGTGTGAGCCCAACGCACATGCGCCACAGATGGCGCGCGATCCGCGGCGCGCCCGATATGCCGCCGTCGATGACGACTTTGGCGTCGCCAATCGCCGCGATGGCAAGCACCGACGTGAAACCATAGATCGCGATGAGGACCGGGCCTTTGAACGGCACCGCGCTTTTAAACATGGGGGCCAAGCCGGTCGCCAACTGAAAAGCTAAAATCGCGAACGGCGCGCAAAGGCACGCCGCGACGAGCAAGGCGATCTTTTCGGAAACACCGATGGTGCCTTCTCTCCGGCGGGCTGTCACCCAGGCAGTTGCCACGAGATAGGCCGCGAATGCGCTGATAAACAAATTGACGAGCTGGTCCGGAACAGCAACTGCAAGGTAGGCGGCGAACGTTGCCATGACCAGCATGGATACGACGAAAAGGGTTCCGGACCTGCGGTGGACATGGCCCCCCTTGCGGGCAACCGCGGCGACCGCCCCCGAGCCGAGGGCAATGAAGCCTGCAACGATGTGAACGACAAAGGCGAGGATGGTGACAACGTGAAGCAATGGACTAGCGCCTGACGGCCGACCTTAGCCGGTGCCCACTTTGGCCTTCCATTTCGACAGAACTTCCTCTTCACGCGCCGCGGTCAATCCGGCTTTCAATTTCGCCTGGCGCTCTGCGGGTTGTTGGTTGAACCACGTCAAGGTATCGGAAGCCGTCGTCGCCAGGGGACGGAACGTCAGTCCGGCCGCAAGCGCCTTGCGGATGCTGCGTCTCGCAAAACCCGCTGTACCGCCCTGGCCGGGCACCCACACCGGCATGTCAGACCAGGCCTCCACCTTCTCGGCCTCCAGGAAGTCCGAGGCAACCCAGATGGGCCGGAAGTCGGCGTGAATCGCGGACCCAATGCCGCTTAGCATTTGCCTCATCTCAAGCTGGTGCTCGGGACCGGTTGCATTGAATGTGCCCACGGTATGCGTTTCGGCCATGCGAATGGTCCACTCGGCGAGATCGCGGGCGTCAATGAACTGTACCGGATCGGAGCCGTCGCCGGGTGCGAGCACCTCGCCGCCGCGCGCCAGGCGCACCGGCCAGTAGGTAAAGCGGTCGGTCTCATCACCCGGCCCGACGATGAGTCCAGGCCGAATGATCGTCGCCTTGCCAGGGAACTGCTGTTCAGCCTGTTTCTCGCTGAGCGCCTTGAGCGGGCCATACAGCTCTCCTTGAGCGGCGCGCAGCGACTCCATTGTCTCGGCCATGGCGTCCTTGCCCGTATAGGGGGCAACCGGCGCCGACTCATCAGCCGGTTTCAGATCGCCGGCGTACACGGAGATGGTTGAGATGAACAAATACTGCTTGACCTTGCCGTGCAATATGCGACCGGCATCCCTCACCCAGAATGGCAGCGTGGTCGGGTTGTCGATGCATACGTCCCACTCCCGGCCTGCGAGCGCCTTCAGGTCGCCGGTGTTTCTATCGCCAAGCAGTTCCTCAACGGCGCCGGGCCACTCGTGCGGCTGCCTACCTCGATTGAACAAAGTAACCTGGTGCCCGCGACCAAGTGCGTATCGAACTTGATGCGGGCCGATGAAGCCGGTGCCCCCCAGAATGAGAATGCGCATTGGCTTTCGACGGCTCATGGTCGCGCCCGCAGCATAGGATGGTTTTCTCCGTGCGGTCAGGCCGAGAACTGCGGCAGCGGTAAGGTGAAGAAGATTTCGGCGGGTGGTGCGCATCGTAGTTCTCTTGTCGCGGGACTATTGCATGATTTTGCTGCAAGCGACCTGGTTCCACAAATCTCGTCGCGTGAATGTGGCAGGATGATTGTCATTTGCCACGCAGGGTTTGCCATTTCAATGACGACTTCGGCGAGCAGTGCGAGTCAATCCGGCCACAGCGCAGGCTCGCGATTTGCCGTGCTCATTGGCCGGCTGGTCGTCGTCGAGCCTGCTGAACTTCCGCCGATTCTCACGTCTTTTGCAACGCTATTCTTTATGTTCTGCAGTTACACCATGTTGCGGCCCATCCGCGACGCGATGGGTATCACCTCCGGGCTGGAGAGCCTGCCGTACCTGTTCTGGGGCACATTCGTCGTCATGCTGGCTGCCCAGCCGCTGTATGGATGGCTCACTTCGCGATTGCGCCGCGGACTATTCCTGCCAATCGTGTTCCTGTTCTTCACGGCGAATCTGTTGGCATTCTATATCTGGTTCAACCTGCAAACCGACCATACGTGGATCGCCCGCACCTACTATGTTTGGGTCAGCGTTTTCAATTTTTACATCGTGGCTATTTTCTGGAGCCTGATGGCCGATGTGTTCACGCGGGAGCAGGCGGGACGGATGTTCGGTTTCATTGCGGCAGGCGCGAGCTGCGGGGGCTTGGCCGGCCCGCTGCTGGCCGGCCGCCTCGCAGTGCCTCTCGGCACCATCAATCTCCTGCCAATTTCGGCCGCGTTTCTGATCGCATCGCTGCTGTGCATGCGGCGCGTTCTCCGTTGGCATTGCCAACCGCGGCCGGATACAGTCGGGGTTGATAGCGACGTCCGCCTGGGTGGCAATATCCTTGCCGCATTTCAGCAGGTCATACGCTCGCCCTATCTGCTGGGTATCGCACTGTTCGTCATTCTCCTTTCATGGGTATCGACTTTCCTGTATCTGGAACAACAGCGATTCGTGGCTCACGTCTTCACCAGCCGCGACGCCCGAACGCGATTCTTTTCCAACGTGGATTTCTGGGTGCAGTGCTTGTCGCTGGTAACGCAGTTGGCGCTGTTCGGTCGCCTCTTCAAATGGATCGGTCAGCGCGCGATGCTCGCTTCCGTGCCCCTGCTCATGATTGCCGGGTACCTGCTGTTTGCCCTGATTCCCAGTTTTCCCGTGCTGGTAGGCGTATTCGGCTTGCGTCGCGTCGGCGAATACGCCATCACCCGACCCTGCCGCGACTCCCTCTTCACCGTCTGCACCCGCGAGGAGAAATACAAGGCGAAGAGCCTGATCGATACCTTTGTCTACCGCGGAGGGGACGCGACCAGTGCTTCCGCTTACAAGTTTCTCACGAGTGGATTGGGATTCGGAGCGGTGGGTGTCGGATACGCTGGGGCTATCATCTCCGTCCTCTGGCTGCTGCTCGCCCTGGTGCTCGGAGGCGTTTCTAATGTGGCGGGGCTTGGGGTCCGCGCACCAATCTGCCTGCCAGTGCGCTGGTGTCGACGCCATCGCGATAACTGATCTCGCCGGAAACCACCGTCGCCACATAGCCGTCGGCGCCCTGCATCAATCGCTTACCGCCGGCGGGTAGGTCGAATGCCATCTTCGGTCTGCCGACCCTTAGCCGATCGAAATCAATGACATTCAAGTCGGCCTTCATGCCCGGCGCAATCACACCGCGATCCTGCAGGCCCACCGCACGCGCCGTATCGGCGGTCTGGCGCTTGACGAGATAACCGAGATCGAAACGGCCTTTCTCGCGGTCGCGGCCCCAGTGAGTAAGAAGGTACGTGGGATAACTCGCATCCGAAATAATGCCGACATGCGCACCGCCATCACCCAGTCCCATCACACAGTCGGGATGTCCAATCATCTCGCCGCAACAATCCAGATTGAAATCTGCGTAGTTCGCGAACGGCGCGAAAAGGAATGATCGGCCCTCGTCTTCCAGCAGCATGTCGTAGGCCAGCTCGGCCGCCGCGCAGCCCATGCGCCTCGCCTGCGCCCCGATGGAACTGTCGCGTGACGGTTCATAGTTCGGAGGATTTCCAAGTGGAAAGATCTGGTCGAAGGCGCTCAACCGGCGCGTCAGCGGGTGGGTTTGGGCGGCG
Source organism: uncultured Gammaproteobacteria bacterium (assembly GCA_963785405.1). Taxonomy (GTDB): domain Bacteria; phylum Pseudomonadota; class Gammaproteobacteria; order Steroidobacterales; family Steroidobacteraceae; genus Bog-1198. The sequence continues at coordinate 63,406 of CAWAVF010000009.1, read as the reverse complement.
CCGTTTTCAGCCATCATGCGCGTGCGAAATGCAGGTTCGCGCATCGCTGCGACTTTCTCAGCCAGCGTCAGGTCCTTGATCCGCGCGAAACTTTCATGCGCCACAAAAGGATTGAGCGTGCCCTGTAAGCCCAGCAGCAGGCCGATGGGCCGCGGCGCCACCTGTGCCCGGATGGGCAGCCCGTCGCGACCGGCCTGTTCAATCAGCGCCAGCAATTCTCGCCAGCTATCCGAGGATTGCTGGGTCTGCGCCAGGGACAGCGACAGTGCTCGGCCGCTCTGCGTAACCAGCCCGCGGATCATTGCAAATTCAGTGATGGGATCCGGATAGTTGAAATCGGAGATCAATTCGATCACGCCGCTGCCGGCATCCTTCATGCCGAGCCCGATGCCCATCAATTCGGCCTGCGTCGCGCGCAGCGATGGAGTGGGATCGCCCTTCACGGTGCGATGGTTCAGGGTGCGCGACGTGGTAAATCCCAAGGCGCCCGCGCGCATCGCGTCCGCCGCGAGGACGCGCATCTGCGCAATGTCAGATTCGGTGGCCGGCTCCAGCGCGACTGCGCGCGCCCCCATCACATAGACTCGCAGCGCGCCATGCGGAAGCTGCGCGCAGACATCGACGTCGCGGGGGTGCTCATCCAACGCGTCAAGATATTCCCCAAAGCTTTCCCAGTTCCATGTCAAGCCTTGATGCAATACCGCCCCGGGAATATCTTCGACGCCTTCCATCAATTCGATCAGCTTGTCGCGATCATCAATTCGTACCGGCGCGAATCCTACGCCGCAATTGCCCATCACTACCGTGGTCACACCGTGCCAACTGGACGGCGCCAGCCTGGAATCCCATACCGCCTGGGCATCATAGTGCGTGTGAATATCAACGAAACCCGGCGTTACCAGAAGTCCACGTGCGTCTATTTCTTCGCGCCCGGCAGTGGGGATTTTCCCCAACGCCGCGATCTTGCCCTGCTTGACTCCCACATCGAGCTCACGCAACTCGCCGCCCAGCCCGTCGGCCACATTGCCGCCGCGGATCACAAGGTCAAAATTTCGAGGCCTACCGCTTCGCGTTGAATGCTTCATGATACGAGACTACGCCGTGCGGCCTCGATGAATCAAATGCGATGGCTTGGAAGTATTCAGCCGGAACATCCGGAAGAATCAGGGTTGGATCCGCCCGGAAGCCGAAGCGGCCGTAGAACTCAGGCTCCCCCAGCAATACACAGCCCGCCGCGCCTTGCTTGCGAAGAATGCGCAGAGCCTCGCGCATTAGGCGCGAGCCCACGCCACGACCCTGCTGCTCTGGTGCTACTGAGATTGGTCCCAGCCCGAACCATCCCGCCGCGCCGTCCGAGATGGAAACGGGCGACACCGCGACGTGGCCGATTATCCTGCCATTCGTGTCCGCAACCAGCGAGAGCGTGAGTTTTCCAGCTTTGCGCAGTGCACTAACGATGAATTGCTCGGTGTGGCCGGTGTGCGGCGCGTTCAAGAACGCGGCGATTGTCACCGCCTCAATGGCGCTCACGTCAGAGAAGGTCTCATTTCTGATTTCCATATCAAAAACCATGATGAATCGTAACTCAAATTTGCCCGGTACTGCTTTTGCTATCCTAGTGCGATGACGATCACGGCTGAAGACCGGGTCGCGATGACGGATGCGGTCAGGCGTCTGTTCGCGGACCAACACGACGAGAGCGTCGTGCGCGCGAACATGGAAACGCGGTCAGGTTTCAATCCCGCGTTCTGGTCGGCACTGGCCGATCTCGGCGTGACCGGACTGATGGTCGACCCTGATCACGGCGGTCTCGGCGGTGGGCCGCTAGAAGTCGAAGCCATCATGGAGGAGGCAGGGGCGGCGCTGCTTGGCGCGCCGCTGCTTTCGAGCTTCATGGCAACGGCGCTGATCGAGGGCACGGGCGACAGCGAAGCCAAAACCCGACTGCTGCCCGCCATCGCGCAAGGCAGGATCGCGGCGCTTGCATTGACGGGCGATGCCGGCACGTGGACCGAGGATGGCGTGGCATTGATCGCGGACCGCGAGGACGACTCGCTCAATGGTCACGCGTCCTTCGTGCTGCATGGCGCGAATGCAGAACTTCTGTTCGCGATTGCGCGCACTGTGGATGGCTTCGGCGTCTTCGAAGTCGCACCTGACGCAGCCGGATTGAACTCGTTGCCGCTGCCGACTTTCGACCGCACCCTTCGGCTCGCGCGCCTGACCTTTGACAGGGTGCCTGCGCAGCGCCTCGATGCTGCGGGTTGGAGCGCGGTTGCAGGGGCGCTGCAGCTTGGTCTCGTTGCGCTTGCCGGTGAGCAGGCAGGCGGTGCTCGTCGGGTGCTGGAGATGACGACCCAATATGCCAAAGTTCGCTACCAGTTCGGCCGTGCGATCGGCAGTTTCCAGGCCATCAAGCATATGGCGGCCAATCTGCTGCTCGAGACCGAATCGGCGATCAGCACCGCGCGCGCCGCGGCCGCGGCGCTGGCCAGCACCGCGAACGACGCCGATGAGCTGGTCGCGCTGGCCGCATTCACCTGCGCCGACGCCTACGACAGGGTTGCTGCCGACGCCATCCAAATGCATGGTGGCATCGCCTTCACCTGGGCCCATCCTGCGCATCTTTATCTGCGGCGCGCACGCGCCGACGTGCAGCTGTTCGGCACGCCGGCAGCGCACCGCGAACGCTACCTCAAGGCCCTGGGAGCTTAGATTTATGACTTTAGCCGACACTTCGATGAGCGACGAGGATCTGCGCGAGGAAGTCCGCACGTGGCTGGCGCAGAACTGGAAAGATCATCTGCCGGCGCCCACGCCATGGACCACCTCGCCCGCGCTGCGGGCCTGGCTGGGCAAAGTTGTGGATGCAAGATGGGCCGTGAACCGCTGGCCGGTTGCATGGCACGGTCGCGGCCTGTCCGATACCCAGGCAAAGATCGTGGAGCAGGAGTTTCGCGCCGTTCGCGCGCCGGGCGCCGGCCAGGACAAGACGCATTTCTATGCCATCAGTGCGCTGACGTTTGGCACCGATGCGATGAAGCACAAGCTGCTGCGCGGGATGCTCGCCGGCGAAATCACGATGTGCCTGCTCTACAGTGAACCAGGCGCCGGTTCTGACCTCGCTGGTGTCCGTACCCGCGCCGAACGGGATGGTGACGACTTCGTCGTGAACGGCCAGAAAGTATGGACGTCAGGGGCCGCCAGCGCCGACTACGGCATGCTGATCGCGCGCACCGACTGGAATGCGCCCAAACACCGCGGCATCTCGTTCTTTTTTCTGCCAATGAAACAGAAGGGTGTGGAAGTGCGTCCGCTGCGCCAGGTGACGGATGAATCGCATTTCAACGAAGTGTTCTTCACCGATGCGCGGGTGCAGGCGGAAAATCTCCTCGGCGAGCTCAACAATGGCTGGCGCGTACTGCAAACCGCGCTGGCCTATGAGCGATCCGTGATGGGCGAAGCGGCGCGCGGCCCGCGGCGCAATTCAGGCCAAGCGGCCAATGATCTGATCGCGCTCACGCGCGAAGCAGGCCGGCTCGACGATCCGGTGCTGCGCCAGGATCTGGCGCGGGTGCTGAGCTATCGCCGCGTCAATGCGCTCAACAATGCTCGCGCCAAGGCCGACCTCGAAACCGGCACGTCGTCGCCGATCATGTCGCTGGGCAAGCTCGCGATGTCGCGCATCCTGCACGAAGAGGCGCGCTTGCGCACCGCGCTGCTCGGCGCCGGCTCGCTGCTCGACGGCGCCGCATTCCCGCGCGCGGACGATGCGAACTTCCTGACGCTGAATGCTTATTTCACATCGATCGGCGGCGGTACCGACCAGATCCAACGCAACATAATAGGCGAGCGGGTACTCGGCCTTCCCAAGGAGCCGGAAGTCGATCGCGATATTCCTTTCCGCGAGGTGCGGGCCGGCTGAGACGCACATCACGTTACGGCGCGCGCGTAAATCCCCGCAGGGCGAATTTGATCTACCATCAGGCTGGGAGGATCGGGAAAATGACGAAATTCGCGTTTGCCCTGCTGGCCGCCGTTGCGCTCGTGCAACCTGCACTGTCCGCTGCTGTCGCACCGACCAACTTGGGCGCAAAGCCGAGTTCTTTTGTTCCGCACGCTCATACGAACAACCACGTTTATGGTTCACCCATTCAGCCGGCTATCGTCGGCCATGGAAGAACACCTCATCAAAGGCACGTGCAGAAGAGGCGATCGTCGAGCGGCGCGAACCGCAATGCGCACTAGCAAATCCTACCCCGTATTTTCCATTTTTTACAAATAGGCAGATCGCCTCTTAAGAGCCGTGTCGGCGCAACGCCGACACGGGTTGGCGACTTCTTTCCCTTGTAGCCGCCGCGCTGTACGGCACACTTAAGTACGCTGAACGTACATGGGAGGATTCCTATGAATCGTTTGCTTACCGTAGTTGCTACGACCGGCGCGATGGTCATTACCTCGCAAGCCCACGCGATTGACTCCACCGATGAGTCGACGATGAGCAAGCGTCAGATGATCGCCCAGTTGGTCGATTGCATGAAGAAGCGAAAGGCCGCCAACAAAGACAGCTCCTACAGGGAAGCGTTCAAAGCCTGCAAGAATCAATTGAACAAAGGAAGCGACACTGCGGAGTCCGGCGCTCTGGTGGCGTCCGATCCTCAGGTGAAGCCTGAACGCTGACAACCGAGCCCGAGGTGCGCGGCAAATCGCAGCCGCACGTAGTCGGCAGTCCAATTTTCATGCGCGTCACAGAGATAGGGCCTGATACGCTCTCGTACGCACTCAAGATATTCCTCGCGCGCCGCCTGAGGCAGCACCGCGGTGAAGCTGCCGGAGAAAGTGCTGAGCCAGCCCATGAGGTCGCCCGGCAATGGCGTGGGCCGCGGGATCAGCGCGATGTAGCGTACCTCGAATCCGGCGGCCGCCAGCCGCGCACCGTAGTCCAACGCAATCGTGGCCACCCATTTCCGCAACAAACCGCCCTTTTGGGCGCAGCGCTCGCGCCGACGCCCACGTACGAAGCGTGCATTCTTTGCGTAGCCCGCGGAGTTCCACGTTTGTGCGGTCATCGATTATTCCAGGGAAATCCGGTCGCGAGCGTCATTTCCTCATTCACGGCGAATACCCGCGGATAGAAGCCCGCCGATTTTGCGTGACCCGCCCTAACGGCCGTCAGCGCTGCGTCCAAATCGCGCAAGTCGCTCATTGACAACCACGGCGCCGACACACCCTCATTCTTGCGGCAACAATGCGCGGTCCACAGCACCGTATCCGCAGGCAGAATCCCAAGCAACATCTGCGCCGTCGCTTGATAGGCCGACAGGCTTGCGCCGGGCAGGAAGGCATAAAGCGTCGTCGGATAGATAAAATCGCCAATAAATAGCCGCCGATTCACAGCGTCGAACAATGCCACCGAGCTTGGCGTGTGCCCAGGCGTGGAGAGAATCCGCAGCGAGCGGCCGCCAAGATCGATGGTGGCGCCCGGCGCCAGCCATTCGCCGACCCGAACCGACGGCGCAACACGAGCATCGACGAACCCCATGTATTCGTAGCGGCGTGGGCGGAAGAACCCGCCGGTCATATCGGCGCGAGTCTCCGGCAGATCGATCATCGCCACATGCTCAAAGGGAGCAATCCCGCCCAAATGATCGAAATGCAGGTGCGACACGATAACCGTGACGGGCAGTTTCGTTAAGTTCGCCACAACGCCACTGATGTCGCGGGTTCCCGAGCCTGAATCGAACAGGATCGCGCGAGTCGTCCCGACGATCAAATAGGAATAATTTTGCTGGTAGTAGCGCGGCTCGCCGATGGCGAATGTCCCCTCTCCCAGATCTTCGACGGCGAAGTAGTCGTCCACCATTCGACCCTTGGCGATCTTCGCCGCTGCCGCATCAACGATCGCATGAGGTTCGAGCCATACCGCCAGTTCGCCGTCGACAAATGGCGCGTACCATGCCGCGAAGGCGGCGATCAAGAAAAGCGTGCTCAGAATGATTGCTGCAGTTCTCTTCATCCGGCCTCGTTTTGACAGTGTCCGGGACCCCGCATACGATCGCGGGGTGAAGTTTCTCATATTCGTCGCAATTCCTTTCGCCTTTGGATCGATCGCCCTCGCTCAAAATGGACCGGTCACAGGTTCGGCAACGGCGACGACCGCGACAGCCGATCCAGCAGGCATCCTGGTCGGACGCCTGGAACTCGAGCGATATAAATCGACGATTAGAGGCCTCACGCAGTTTGGCGACCGCCGGCAGGGTACCGACCGAAATCGTGCCGCGATCGACTGGATTGAGGCGCAACTCAAAAGCTACGGCTGTACAAACACCGCCCGTCTGAAATATGACTATTCATCCAGCGCCCCGCGTGCGCCGAGTGGGCCGGCGATTGCGCGAGCACCTGATGCTGCTTCCGGTGGCGGGCGTTATCGCGGCGCGCGTGCTCGCACCGGCGTCAACGAAGATCCGCTGCGGCAGCCGGATGAGAAACTGCGGGCGCTGAATTCCCAGCCCAGCGTCGACGGCCCGCGCGAGGAGGTCTACTGCACCAAGATCGGCGCGACACATCCGGAGGAGATGTACATCGTAGGAGCGCACATGGACGGAATCGGCTGGGGCGAGGCCGCCAATGACGATGGTTCCGGCAGCGCGCTAGTCATGCAACTGGCACGCATTTTTTCGTCGCCCGACGTGCGCACGGAGCGCTCGATCCGCTTCGTGCTCTGGAACAACGAGGAGACTGGCCTCAACGGCGCCCGGGCTTACGTCGCGCAGCGCGCCAGCCTTCAAGGCCAAGAGAATCCAGCCGGATCAGGGCAATACCCGGAACCTAGATGGCTCGGGATGATCCAGCATGACATGGTGCTCTTCGATCACGGAATGCCTCGCGCTGATGGCAGCGTGCCGGCCCAGCAGCGAGCGGAAGCGGACGTCAATATCGAATTCCAGTCAGCTGCGAGATTCGCGGACGATGCGCAGAAGCTCGCATGGGCGTTTCACGCTGCGAACGAGGCCTACGCAACCGATTATCCTGCGGCGGTTGGGCCGCACATGACCAATACCGACAGCACTCCGTTCATGGACTTGGTGCCCGCAATCAGCGTCCGCGAGAATGAGCGTGGCCGCGAGATAGGGGCCGGCTGGGATCCGCACTGGCACCAGCCAACGGATCTCTACGCCACCTTCACCGAACAAGACTTCCGTCTCGGCTTGAACGCGGCGCAAACGACACTCGGCGCGGTCGCACGACTGGCCGGTGCGTCGTTGCGCCAGTAATCACAGCCTTAAAATAAAGTACCGTCATTTTTGGGGAGGGCCAGATGTTGAGAATTCTCGTTGGGATTTCCATTGTGGCGCTGGCGGTATCCCACGCATTCGCCGATGTTCCGTCTCCGGCCCTAACCATCAAAAACGTCACGCTCATTGATGGCACCGGCAGTGCTCCGCGAGCTCACATGACGGTACGGATCCAGGACGGACGGATCGCCGAGGTCGCGCGCTCTTCCGGTAAAAAGGTCGACGGCGACGTCGAAATTGACGGCTCTGGTCGCTATCTGGTCCCCGGCTTTTTCGACAACAACGCACACCTTACCGTGTACGGTCAGCCGTCGCGACGCGACACCTCGGCCAAATACGGCGATCGCAACGAAGAATTGGCGCTGGAGTTCGCGCAGCGAACGCTCAAGGCGGGAGTGACTACCTTGGTGGACAGCTATGGCGTGCTGCCTCCCTCAATCATCGTACGCGACAAAATAAACCAAGGCGGCGCGGTGGGGTCGAGGCTCTTGCTGGCGGGCAATATTCTTGGCTGGGGCGGGCCCTTCTCGATCACATTTTCCCTGACCAAGGACGCCGATTTGTCGCTGTTTCAGGAGAAATGGGACGACCTTCTAGCTCAGGGCATGGGCGAGGAATTGACGGACATGACGCCCGAGGAACTGCGCGTGGCGATGAACGGTTATCTCGATAAAGGCGTCGACGTCATCAAGTACGGAGGTACCAGCCATTTCATGCGGCCTTCGTTGATCGGCTTCTCGCCGCGCCAGCAAGCCGTCATCGTTGCTGAAACACACAAGCGGGGCAAGCCTGTCCAGACGCACGCGACCAGCGTCGAAGGATTGCGATTGGCCGTCGAAGCGGGAATCGATCTGATTCAGCATCCGGAAATGATGAGTCGCGATTTGACGGATGATCTCATTCAACTGATCGTGTCGAAAGGCGTGTTCTGCGGCATGCGAGCGAATTTGATCACCGGCGAGGCGCGGCGTCGCCATCTAGCCGAGCGCGCCGATGTCGAAGCTCGAATCGCGAAAATGCCTGCAGCAACCACAACCGCGGAACAATGGCGCAGGCTCGACATGCTGCAGGAAACACAGGATATTCAGTACCGCAATGCGCATCGGCTCATTGCGGCGGGGTGCAAAGTGACGCCGGCAACGGATAGTTACCTCGGCGACGCGCCGGAATTCAGACGCACCGTCAAGACCGAGGAACTAGAGCCGGGGAGCGGCACCATTCGAGCCATCGAAGGATTGGTCGAATTGGGCATGACCCCCATGCAAGCCATCGTCGCGGCTACTGCCAACGGCGCCGGCGCAACCTTGCGTTCCCGCGACTTAGGCACCATTGAGAAGGGCAAATTCGCCGATGTGGTGCTGCTGGAAGCCGATCCTTTGGCGGATATTCACAACATCGAGAGCATTGCTGCCGTGATCGCCCAGGGTCGAATGGTAAATTTAGCTGTCCTGCCGGAACATCCCATTTTTTTCAAGAAGCCGTAGCTCGCTCGGATATTCCGGCGGCACTCAGAATCTCGGGAATCCGCAATTCCCATCCGATTCCCATGACATGCACGCCACGGCAAATATTCCGCAGCTGCCGAATGGTTGCGGCGGCAATTTCGACACCCTTCGCCGCTTCGCCCTGCGCTCCGGCGCCCTGCAGCTCCTCGATGAGCGCGGAGGGAACCTGTATGCCCGGGACATTCGCGCTCAACCACGCCCCCATCTTTGCGGACTTGAGGGGGATGACGCCCGCCAGAACCGGAGTGTCTCCAAGCTTGGCCGCATCGAGAAATCGCGCCAGCGAGTCCGTATCGTAGACGGCCTGTGTTTGAAAGAACTGCGAGCCGGAGTCGATTTTTCGGCGCGCGTTCTCAACCTCGCGCGCAAAATCTCGCGATCCCGGGTTCAAGGTGGAGCCGATGCACATCTGCGGAACGCCATGCAGAGCGTTGCCCGCCAGATCTCGGCCATTGCACAGCGAGCGAGCGGCCGCCAGCAATTCCACAGTGGTGAGATCGAATACCCCTTTCGCCTCGGGATGGTCCCCGCTCTTTGGATCATCGCCCGTCATGAACATAAAGTTGCGAATGCCCAGCAGGCAACCGCCGAGCAAGTCCGCTTGAATGGCGATCCGGTTGCGGTCCCGTGCAGTGATTTGCACAATGGCTTCGATACCGCGATCCTGCAGCAGATGGCCGACCGATTTGGGCTCGACCGCCATCCGCGCGCGCGGCGATTCGGTTATGTTGATTGCGTCGACGGAATTCTTGAGCGCATCAGCCTTTGCGAAGAATTCCGACAGATCAATGCCCTTGGGCGGAGTCAATTCGCTGGTCACGACGAAGCTGGTCGATCGGATCTTCTGCTCGAAAAGGCACGTCAATAGTTTTCTCCCCGTGAATACGATAACACTGCATCCTCCGCCCTGCCCCCAGCGACAGAACAAATCATCTTGAAAATCGCGTCTATTGTTTGGAATTCTCGTCGCGAAGCGTAAGTCGTCCCCAACCCCTGCGCGCCATGTGAATCAAACCTAGCAGGCCTGACGGAATGTAGAGAATCGCCGGCAGCGGCGTGGGTATGGCGGTCAACAAGCCGATGATGACGCCCTTGATGAGGGCCGATTCTCGATCATCTCCATACCATCTCATTTGCGCGCGGTAAGTGATGAATCCGAGAACGAGTCCTGCGACAAGCGCAATGGGAATCAACAGTCCCCATGTTAAAACCACTCCTCCAAACAGCATCAGGTCGATCACAAAGGTTAGAAACGCGATGCGTGGGTCCAGCCCGAAGATCTGGGTAAATCCTCGGGACGTTGCCGTCGTCGGTTCGTGGCTGTTAGGCATCGGTTTTCCTCTGGTTCAGTCCCAACTGTTGGCGTTCTTTGGAAATCCGGGACGCTGCACTCGTACGACGCAGAAGCGCTGGCCCGTGGGCGCCTGCATCACCACCCAACGCTCAAGGCGGTCCACCACCTTCGCACCCAGTTTTTCCAGGCGCGCCACCTCAGCAGGAATGTGGTCGGTCTCGATATCTACGTGGACGCGACTCTCGTGATCCACGCGCTGGATCTGCACGATGGGCTCATCGGGCGGCGTCTCCAGCATGCGGTAATGGTCGCGGCTGCCCGGGTGATTCAAGTCCACCGCGCGGCCCAATGCCTGGCTCCAGAAGTCGGCGGCTTCATGCACGTCGGATGTATTGCAGTCGATCAGAATGGCGCAGAGGCGGGAACGGTGCATATCAGTGCGGCTTACTTCAAAATCTTATGCGCTTTGAGAATTTCCACCGTCCGTTCAATCGGCAGTGCTTCGACGGTATGCCCGTTACCGATCGAAGTCGTCGCCTTGAACATGGAGTTGTACACGGCTTCCTCCGTGGCTTCTATGGCGGCGAGAAACAGCGGCGACATGGCATCGTTGCTCATCACTTGCTCGCTGCGCAGCAGCGCTTGTGCGTTGGCATGAATCCGCACCTCGGAGGCGGTCGAAAATGCGATGGCATAGTCGCCGCTGCCGTTTGAGGCCGAACCGCCGGTACGCGCGACTCCCATCAAAGCCCTTGCCGCCAGCCGCTTCAAATTGCGCGCATCCAGAGGCGCGTCGGTGGCGACCACGATCATGCATGAACCATCTGCCTTATCTTTCGCGCTGCCGCTCTGCTCCAGCTCCTTGCGCAGGTAGTACTGGCCAAGCTCCTGGCCGACCGGTGCACCCGCAATCGTGAGGACGCCGCCAAAATTTGTCTGCACCAGGACACCCACCGTGTATCCATCCAGAATCGTGGGCAGCCGGCGCGATGCAGTTCCAATGCCACCTTTCCAGCCGAAGACCACCGTCCCGGTACCCGCGCCGACATCGCCCTCCTCGACCGCTCCGCCCTTTGCGCCCTTGATGGCGGAGAACACATCGTCGGGCGTGATGTGGCGTCCACGAATGTCATTCAGGTATCCGTCATTGGTTTCGCCGACCACGGGGTTGATGGACAGGACGTCCTCGTTGCCCGGCAGGGCGAGCATGTAGCTGATCACCGCGTCCGCCACGCGCGGTACGCTGGTCGTGGACGTCAGCAGGATGGGGGTCTCGATGTTGCCCATCTCATCGACCTGCGTCGAGCCGGTCAGCTTTCCGAAACCGTTGCCGACAAAAATCGCTGCCGGCACTTTCTCGCGATAGAGATTGCCGGTATGTGGCAGAACGGCGGTCACGCCGGTCCGGATGTTGTCGCCGCGAACGATGGTGGTCTGCCCCACCTCGACACCGGCCACATCGGTGATCGCATCCAGCGGCCCGGTCGGCAGGATGCCGACCTTCAGCCCGAGATCGGAGGCGCGCGGACGAGCATTGGGACTGGCGCTGTGGGCAGCAGCGAACACCGTCGCCAGCAGGACCACAGCAATGGCGAAAAGCTTGTTGGCCATGCACATAGGATAAGACGAAATCCTATCGGGAGGGTCAACTCGTGGTTTCCTAGCATCGACGCCAATGCCGGTAATAGTGTCCATAGGCATAAACCGGACGCCCCCACGGACCGTACGCATACACGCGCGGCCGGTAGTAAACCGGCGCAAACGGCAGTGGCGCAACCATGGGCACAGCAACGCCCACACTGACGTAGGGACGCGCCTCGGCGGGAACGCTCTGCGTGAGGCCGGCAACCCCGAGAGCGGCACACAATGCGACGGATGCAATTTTGATCATGATGGCGATCCTCATAAACGTTGACCTGGCAATAGGATCAACGCGACCCCGCCGCACCCGTTGACCTCGATTAAGAGCGCGTAATCGCCGCTCTCAGTCTTTTGGGGGACTGCAAGGCGGCGGCGTGGCGTCGTTGCACAGGCCGGTGCGCGGATCCCGATGTCCAGCCCCAGTGCTGTCCTCGTCCGGAGGGTTGGTCAAGCAACCCGACACCAGCCAAGCAGCTACAAGAACACTGATTATTAACTTCATGGATGGCTCCTAGCATTGCGGCCGTCAATGGCGCAATTCCGACGCGCCATGCAGATTCTAGGCCAAAACGATCTTGCGTGACGCTACTCGCAGAGTAACTTCATCTCCCCATCCTTCCACGTGTCTGGCTGGACGCTGTGCCACGCCGCTGATGAAATCATCTTGGAATCCGCAACCCAACGCGTTCCGTCTTCGTAATAGTCGGTTCTCGCCTCCAATCTGGCTCTGTGCTCCTCACACTCAAATTCCCACTGATCCACCGCGTAGCTCACCCACTTGCCCTGCCACTTCTCGGTATGAGGCGGAAAAATGTGTTTATCCCACAACGACCGCAAGTTTCCGTTGCCCTGGAAGCTCGCAGTATTCACCAACAGTTGTCCCGCTGGATCATTCAGAGCCGTGATCCGCACCCAACCGCTCCCGCGGCTGGCATTTTTTGCGCGCGGCACAATTAATGGCGACTGGGAATTCGCCGATTCAGTAATCAGCAAGGCTTGGTGTTCGTTGTCAATCGACCAGGATTTAAGTCGCGAAAGAAAACTCTGCCCCAGCAACAGCGATCCCGCGGAAGGAACGACCGATGCTATGACGTCTCGGAGTTCCAGATTACCCACCCGCAATGATCTGATGCGAAATCGCTGGGAGTATTGCGTGGATCCATCCGCTAGTTTATAGATCCGCTTGTCCAGGAAATCCTGAGGCGACACGGTCCCGGCGCTGATCAGAGTGTAAAATACGTTCGTGGGAATGGAAACGTCCGACGCGCCACTATCAATTGTGAAATTCAGCGAAATCTTGCCGTTGACAAGAACCGGCACTTGCAGCGTGCCATGTTCGCGAACCAGCGGTATCGACTCCGAATATGCGGCGCCACATACAAGCAGCAGTGTCAACAATGCCGCCGGCACGATATCGCTCGAGCGCCTGTCGGCGTTCGTCGGCGGCCGCCTCCGGCAGAGGCAATTAATGGACTGATCGCCCAAGATAGAGGATCGTCGCGCCGAGCGAGATAATCGAAACCACCTCAAGAACCGGCCGGCAGCGACTAAGTCTGGTCCATTTCCTGGCGAGATGAAGCTCCGAGTCAGTAAGCGCGCTCAAGTTCTCGAACCGCACGGCTTTCGGAATAAAGTATGCAAAGGACCATGTCCGTGAGACGAAATGGGCGAGCAGGGCAACGATAATCCAAGAGCGGGCGTAGGAGTCGCTCCATAATTTCCAAGCGCAGGCCAGCAATGCGATCTCGTACAACGTATTTATTGGCCCCCAGAAGAGCTTGCGATCCAGTCCGCCGCGCTTCGGCTGAATGATGGCAAGATTGTCGGGCCAAACCCGGTCGACGAGCAGCGTCTCATAGATGCCGCCACCGAATGCGATTGCGCCAAGGATGATTGCGATGAGTGGAGTGATCACGCGACACCTTTAATTCGAGGCCACCTTCAAGATCGCCGCAAGACTGCGCTGTACGTCCGCGTCGGTCGTTGCCCACGACGACACGCTGATGCGCATCGCTGTGTGACCCTGCCAGACCGTACCACCGCACCAACACGTACCTTCCCGTTGGACACGCGCAATCACCTCGCGCGTGCGCTCCGAGCTTCCGAACGACACCAAAACCTGGTTGAGCACGACGTCGTTAAGCACGCGGTACCCCGCAGCACGCAGCCCTTCGGCAAATTGGCCCGCATACCGGCAGGTCCGTTCGATCAGATCGGCAAGTCCGGAGCGGCCAAGCTGGCGCAATGCGGCCCAGACTTCGATTCCACGCGCGCGGCGCGAAAAGTCGGGCGTATATTGATATGGGACACGGTCTTCGTCCTGCGCAAGGTATGCGCCGCCAACGGACATTGCTCTGCGCAAAGCGTCGGCGTCGCGCGTGAACACCAGGCCGCTGTCATAAGGGACGTTGAGCCACTTGTGGGCGTCGGTGGCCCAGGAGTCGGCGTCTTCGACGCCGCCGGCCAAATGTGCTCGCGCGGGCGCGGCAACAGCCCACATCCCGAAAGCGCCATCGACGTGTACCCAGGCGCCATTCGCGTGAGCGCGCTCGCAGATCTTTGAAATGGGATCGAAAGCGCCGCTGTTCACGTTGCCTGCCTGCACGCACACGATCGTGCGATCGTCGACATCTGGAAAGACATCGAGACGCATCCGCCCCTGTGTGTCGACGGGTACACGCACGACCCGGTCGCGCCCAAATCCCACCAGCGACAGTGCTTTCTGCGCGCTCGCGTGCACTTCATCGCCGACCACCACCGTGAGCGGTGGTGCACCAAACAATCCATGTGCTTCAACGTCCCAACCGGCGCGTGCCAACAGCGCGTGCCGTGCGGCCGCCAGTGCGGAAAAGTTCGCCGCCGTGGCACAGGTGACAAACCCGCCCGCGCTTTGCGCAGGCAGATGGAAGATATCCTTGAGCCACCGCAACGAGATGTTCTCGAGCGCTGCATTGGTGGGCGAGGCAACCACAAGACCGGCGTTTTGATCCCATGTAGTCGCGAGCCAATTTGCCGCCACTGTCGCCGGAAGCGCCCCGCCGGTGACGAAGCCAAAGAATCGTCCGCCGGCCGATGCCATGGTGGCCGGCGAACCGATCTCATCGAGTTCAGCGAGCACCGCCTGCGCGCTAGTAGTATGTTCCGGAAAGGCCTGATCAAACCTGGCAAGTGCAGCAAGCGCCCCCGCCTCCGGTGCGACTGAGCGCGCGTCGAGAGATTCAAGGTAGCGGTTTGCTCGCTGCGCCGCGTCGTTCAAGAGGTCCGTCATCGTAGCGGGAAGTATAATCGCCCTTCATTCAAGGTACGCCAATTAGCGCGCTGATACGAAAAGGCTTGTGTGCCATGGCACCCCTGGGAGTCCTCGCGTTTTGGGCAGGACTGTGGATCGCGGCCCGACGATATCCTACGTCGTATGACTGGCGCTACATGAGCATCTCCAATTTGCTCTATCCTGATCGCAACCCCGATGGGTATCAGTGGGCGTGGGGCGGATTGATGCTGTGCGCGCTGGGCGGGCTGTGTTGGACGACAGTAATGTTTCGGGATGGGGGACCCGGGGGCACTGGACGTCGTCCCATCGGAATTTGGGCGTTGCTCGCGGGCTATGTTTGCATGGTATTTGCGTTGGTCCCCGAGCGGGTTCTGCGGGTTCCGAAGGGTCACGAAATCCTGGCCCTGATGGCCTTCATCGGCCAGTGCTTTGGGATAGTGCAGCTGACTTTCCGAGCCGCGGAGCGGAGCTTGCGGTTGCGGAGGCAGCCTTTCCCTGGCGCACCGTGGCTCTACCCCGGATTGCTGGCAGGAGCCGCACTGTTACCAATCCTGTTGGCGGGCCTCGCGCCGGCGTATGTCTCCTATGCGCTGCCGGAACTGCGGTGGGTAGGCCTCGAATGGCGATCGCAAGGAGTGCCCATCTACTTGAGCTTTACTTTTTGGGAATGGATCACCTGTGTCGTTTTTTCCGTGTACACGGTGGGCCTGTGCTTAGCGACAAACAGGATCTAAGAGGCGGATCGCTTCCGCGGCACGAGGCGATACCCTGAAACGAAGCGGCCATCGACGGTCTCGGTCCATTGCCATTCGACGTCCTCGTCTTCCGCGCAATGAACGTTCATCACCGTGGAACGCAGATCGGGATGGCTCGGTGCAGGAGCCGCGATGATTCGACGGTTATTGGATATTTGATCGGCCATAGCGCTGCATCTCCTTGATCTTCGCCCGCCATTGTATGCGCGCTAGGCCGCCCGGCCTAGCGGGTCGTTTGGCTGCGCAGAGCGTGCGAAGAACGCGATTATCACGCCAAACAAAAGCATCGCCAAGAGATTGGCGAGAAAGCGCAGGGGCGTGAAGTGAGGGATGCGGCCAATGGCAGAGAGGGGCACAACCATATAGTTCATGACAAAGAAGACGACAACGCCGTATGCCAACCCAGCTGCCAGCCATCGCCGTTTGAGGATGTTGACCCACGACGCGGTCATCACAAATATTGTCGCGATCAAAATCGACATGGCCCATTGCAGAAGCAACCCCAGCGATTCAGCCTCGATGCCCTGTTCAAAGGATGCGCGGCCTGTGATGCCGCTCGCTATCGCCTTCAAGATCACCCCAATACTGGCGCGGTTGATGAGAGCCGCGGCGCCAATATCGATCGTGCCTGCGATAACGCCGGCGAGCAGGATGGCGCCGGGAATTGATCGCGGTGTTTTGAACAATTGACTTCTCCACTGATCGTTGGCGATTGGGATCGCTGATCGTGAATACTCTTGGCGACGTGCTCGACCGTCAAGAGCCACACCGTGAGTATTTTTTGGTACCAGCTGTCCGATATTGAAGCCCGCGAGCCGTAGGGAGTACTGTGCCTGCATGGCAACTGCAAAGAACAAGTCAAAAGCCACTCGTACCCGCAAATCTGCGACCACCAAGCGCGCACGCGGAAAGCTCGCTCCAGGCACAAGCGCCCGAGGTTTGGATGCCGCCGAGGTCGTCATCGCCATGGACAGCGCAGAAATCGCCAACGTCGTGGCGTTGATAAAAAACGCCGGAGGCGCGCTCATCGGCGCCTATCGGGATCCATTGGGCGGGCGGCCGCTGGTCCTTGCCTCGTTGCCCCTGAGTGTTGTCCAGCCCACGCCCTTCCAGCGGGATTTATCGCCCACCCATGCGAAGCGGCTTGCGGTGAGTATCGACGCAACCGCGGCCTTTTTAGATCCGCTGATCGTCGTGCGCGGCGAAGACGGCCGCTTGTGGACGCCCAATGGCCGCCACCGCCTGGCTGCCGGGAAGGTCCTGGGGCTGAAGCAGATTACTGCGCTGATCTCGCCTGATGAGACGCTGGCCTACCGCATCCTCGCCCTCAACACCGAGAAAGCCCACAATTTGCGCGACCGCAGCCTCGAAGTCATTCGCATGGCCAGGAGTCTCGCAAAGCGTCACCCCGCGTCCAAAGAGGTCCAGTACGCCGCTGAATTCGAATCCGCCGAACTGCTGACCCTCGGGATCGTGTATGAAAAATCATCCCGCTTCGCCGGCGGTGCCTACAACTCCTTCTTGAGAAAGGTAGATCGGTTTAGCGAGCGAACCCTTGGCGCCAGTTTGCGCGAGCGGGAAGGATTCGCTGCGCGGCTGATGGATATCGAGGCGCAAACCAAGCGCATCATTCAGACCCTGCAGAAGCGCGGCTTCAAATCGCCCTACCTACGCAATTACGTGGTGGCGCGCATCAACCCGGTGCGATTTCACAAATTGAAGAAGGGCGACAAGCAGCCACCCATGCCTTTGGCCCAGGCGCTCACGCGCATGGCGGCTGCCGCCAAGAATTTCAAGCTCGAATCGGTGTCGAACGCGGATCTCGCGTGGGTGGCGGTGGGCGCCGGCTCCCAGGAGTAGCAATCGTCGGCCCGCCCGCTCAGAGCTTGCCAAGAAGTGCGGTGCCATCCGGCGTGCCGAGCCCCGAGCAGGCGTCCCATCCGGGCGCGGCGCTGTAACCCTTCACGGTGTTGGCAATGGCATTGGTACCGACGGTGACGTCGTGCACCACCCCGGCACTGGCGTTCGCATACAGAGTCGGATTTAAGAATCCGACGTTCTTTTGTTTCGCTTGATTGAGCAGCGCAACCAGCGCGGACATCAGCGGCGCCACCGCGCTGGTTCCGCCGGAAGCTCCCTCGGAGCTGTCCACACGCGTGTAATAGTTGGTTGCACTCATCGCGATATCGGGAACCCCGCGCCCGGGCTTCCCGGAATCGATGGATACCGGAAGATTCGCATTCGCCTGGTAGCTCGGCACCGCGATCACTTCGCTGATGCCGCCGCCGCTGGCCCAACCGCCCCCGCCCGGTGCGCTCTTATCAAACGGCGTGCCATCGTTCCAGACAACGTCATTGCCATTGCTGTCGATCTGCGTTCCCCCGCAGCCCAGCACCATGTCGTCGACCGCAGGATGATCGACGTGGATCTTGCCATCCCAGTCGGCGGCATCCGAATCAGCGGTGCCATGATCGCCGGAGGCGACGCAGACCGTCATGCCAACCGCCGCTGCGGCGACAAACAGCTCATGAAACGCCGCGATACCCTGTTGATCGGTGGTGCTCTCCGGACCACCCCAACTGATGGAAATCACGCTGGGATTGCGCTCGGAATCGTGGACTGCTGCGCTGATGCCATCGATGAAGCCCTGATCGCCGTTGTTCGGCGCGAAGTACACGGCAAATTTGGCTTGCGGAGCGACCGCGCCGGCGACTTCGATATCGAGCATCACTTCGCCATCGTCGGAATCGGGGGTGGTCGGTTTGTTGCCGGCGTGATCAACCGAGATTGCCGTCACCGCAGGCGACGCGACGCCGATTTCGTTGAAGAACACTTTAAGGTCGCTGGTGCGAAATCCGCCTCCCAGCTCGATGATGGCGATCGTCTGCCCGGTCCCATCGAGGGTCCGGCCCTGGAATGCCTGCGGAAAATTGTAGCGCTTGGCGAATGCGGTGGAGGCCACGCCGTTGCCGCCTCCGGGGCCGCCGGCGTTCGCGCGCGTGTAGCGGTGCTTGGGGCGCGAATCGAAGCCAAATACTCCGGTCACAATCCCTTGCAGTGCCGTTGGGATCTGGATCTCGCCTTGGCGGCCTCGATAGGTGCCGGTGGCGTGGTGATACATCTGCACATTCGCCGGAAACAGGCTGAGAAGATCACCCAGCGTTCCTTTGAGGACAATTGAACGCTCAGCCGCGCTGCGATGCGCGACGATGAGGTTGTGCTCGTGCGCGAACTTTTCCACCAAGTCCAGATCCTCTGCCTTGGCGCCATGTCCGGAAGCCAGCTCGGCTCGAGAAAGATAGGTTCTCTGAGCCAGGGGTTCGCTGCTTTGCTGCTTGACGCGCTGCTCGAGCGCCGCGAAATCTCCGATCGAACGGGTGCGAACCGTGAGACTGATGATCTCCTTCGGATCGACCGGTCCCGCCGCACGGGAATTCGCCAGCAGCGTTTTGTTGCTGCCACGAAGGGTGACGTGTGTAGCCATTTTGTCCTCCTGTGAGAGTGAACTTCCGCCGCTGGTTGCCGCGCGGTAGTCCAAGAACAATTGAACTTGCTGCCGTACAAAGGAGTGAACATCATCTTGCGTCGTCGGATTGACGACCGTTGGCGCAGCGCCCGGAAGTCCTGCGGTGGCCTTGCGCCAATCCAGGGCCATCTCGCTCATGTACTCATCTGGCGCCGCTTGAGTGGCGTCGAGCGGTTTCAGCCGCGCAGCGGCCTGGCCTACAAGAGTCGCCGGCGTGTCGGATCGCGGCGCGGCCACAAACAAATCCTCGAAGCTCGCCGCAGCGGCGTCCCGCTTGGTCAACGCCGTACTGATTCCGAACAGCTTGCGCACCGTCGCCAGTATCGAGGTGTGTTGCAATGGCTTCGAGCACACCGTCCCCTTGGCAAGGTACGGTGAGGCGAGAATGGTTGGAACGCGCAGCCCCAGGCGGTCGAACGCGAATTGCGGAGCGAACGAGGCGTTATCTCCGGGGGCCGGTGAGTTGATGCCGTCGGGATTCACCGCCGGCGGTGGATTTGCATGGTCGAAATAGCCGCCGTGCTCATCAAATGTGACGATGAACAGAGTCTGCGGCCACTGCGGGCTGCTGCGCAGCGCCGCGTAGATGTCAGCAACGAGTTGATCAGCGGGCCGCACATCCTGGGGAGCGTGCATCGAGGTGACGGGACCGTCCGTGGCGGATCCCGCAAAGCGCGGAATGATGAAATTATAGTTGGCTAGCTTCGCCGCAGCGGCGTCGGCGGCGAATCCAGATTCGTACAACTTGAAATTCGCACGCTGCGTGTTGACGCGACTGTACTGCGCGACCTCGTTTTGATCGCTGTAATACACAGCCCAGCTGCGGCCGCTGCTCTGGATCTGCTCGTAAATCGTGACGGAATCCAGCGCCACGCTCCAGTCGTTACGCGCCCAGCCTGCCGAGGTCGCCGCATGCACATAGAGCCGATTGGGCATGGTCGGCCCCGGTACCTCCGCATACCACTGATCGCACAGGACGAAGTTCCGAGCCAATGCCGTGAGGCCGGGCAATTGGCCGGCCTCGAAGGTCTGCATCACCGCTGTCAGGTCCGCGGTCGCTGCGGGGACCCCATCCGCGGCTAACTCACTTTTGTAACTTTCGACGAACCCACGATCGTTCACCGGCCTGAGCGCGCTGCCCGGCTTGACGACCTTCGAGGTGAACAGTTGCACATTGGTGCCGTCCACCGAATGACTCGGACCCTGGCCCTGCGCCACCGTGAACAAGGCCGTCTGACCGGCCGCAATCGGCGTGTTGCCAGGGGCACCCGCGATAGCCGCGGGATTCGGTCTATTGGAAAACGGTCCCTGCGACAGGCCCGACACCCCAGGCCATTTTCCAAACACATGATCGAACGACCGATTCTCCAGCATCAGGACGACGATGCACTGGATGGGCGGCAACGCCGAAGCGGGAGCAGGTTTGAGACGGGGGGTATCCATTGAATTGCGATCCTCGGATCCCCGAGGGAGCGGAGCTTTGATCTGCGCGAATTCAAAGTCAAGTGTAGACAAATCGCGTCGCTCAATGTCGACGCATCGTCGCGACGCAATTCGTATTGACCCGCTAAAGCGTAGGCGCTAGCTTGGCCACTCCAAGCGGAGCTGCCCTGTTGATTGACCAGAGCCCGGCCACGGCTGAACTTCTCAGCAACATCAATCATTTCGTAGTGTTGATGCTCGAAAATCGTTCCTTCGACCATCTGCTGGGCTCGTTAAACTCACAGAACCCCGCGCCAGCTACCGCCTATGCCATGCCGTTCGATCCCGGACACGAGTTCGTGGATGTGCAGATTCAACTTTACGGCCAAGCGCCCGGGAGCGCTCGGGCCGCCGGCCCGCGAATTAATCCGGCACCGATGACCGGATTCGTCTACAGCGCGCTGCAGGCCGCAAAAGATCCGGCGCAAGCGTCCCTCGTGATGCAGAGTTTCCAAGCGGCGCAATTGCCGGTGCTGCTGGCGCTCGCCAGCGAGTTTGCGGTCTTTAATTATTGGCATGCATCGCTGCCAGGACCCACCTGGCCCAATCGTTTTTTTGTACATGCTGCGACCTCCGGTGGATTGACCGACAGCCCGGATACCGCGAGCGTCCTCGCCGGATTCACCTTTCCCGGCCAGACGATTTATCAGCGACTCGAGGCCGCAGGTAAGAGTTGGTTCATCTATCATGATGGTTTGCCGCAGACCGCCGGAATTGACCATCTGCGCTTGGAATTTCTCGATATCTTCACCCAGAAGTTCCGCGAGATGGATTGCTTTGAAAGCGATCTGCGCGCAAACACCCTTCCCGATTACATTTTCATTGAGCCCAGCTACGACACGGGCCATCAGTCCGTGAATGGCAATTCCATGCATCCCCTCAACGATGTACGCAAGGGCGAACTGCTCATCAAGCGGGTCTATGAGGCGCTACGAGCGTCGCGCTACTGGGCCGATACGATGCTGATCATTACCTGCGATGAACACGGCGGATTCTTCGATCACGTACCTCCGCCATCGGCAGTGCCTCCGGGCGGCGATCAACGCTATGCGGATCCAGCCAACCATTTCGATTTCGATCTTTTGGGTGTGCGCGTGCCGGCCATCGTGATATCCGCCTACACAGCGAAACAGACGGTCATTGGCGCCACGCCACAAGTCTCCTTCGACCACACATCAATTCTCAAAACCATCGAGAAACGCTTTGGACTTTCCTGGATGAGTGGGCGCGATAAGGCGGCGGCGAGCTTGGAGGGCGCGCTCAATGTCATTGCGCCGCGCATGTCAGCAGACGATGCGCCAATGACCCTTCCGGCACCCATTGGCGACAGCCTGGTGACGAAGTTCTTGCACCTGTTTCGCAAGCCGCCGATCGACGCGGCGGCGCCGCTGTCGCCCGGCCAGCGAGTGCAACTCGCTCTCGCCCATGCCTGCAACCTGCAAATTCTCGACCCGGCAGCGAAACTCGATGCGCACCAACGATTTCTGGCCGTTCGCGGACTTAAGGACGCCGCGGACTATATTGACGAAGTCGAAAATCGGATTCGCGCTCGACGCCGCACGTAGGCGCTGCGCAGCTCGGAGAAAACATAAAATGAAAGTGGCATTTATCGGAATCGGCAACATGGGAAAGCCGATGGCGTCCAATATCGCCAAGCATGGCCATGAGCTTTTCCTCTTTGATGCGATCCCGGCGTCCGCCGCGAGCGTGGCAAAGGAGACCGGCGCTACTGTCCTTAATTCCTTGTCGGAGATATCCGTCGCGGAAGTCATTGTCACCATGCTTCCGGATGGCAACGTGGTGCGCGAGGTAGCGCTGGGCGCGAACGGAATCGCCGCCGCGGCCAAACCCGGCACCATCGTCATCGACATGAGTTCGAGCCAGCCGTTGATCACCCGCGACACCGGAGCGGCCCTTGCTCTGAAGAAGATCACGCTCATCGATGCGCCTGTGTCCGGCGGAGTCGCCAAAGCCCTGTCCGGGACACTGACGATCATGATCGGCGGCGATGATCCGGCGGCCATCGGGAAAGTGAAGCCGGTGTTGGCGTGCATGGGCAGCGCGTTCTTCGAAGTGGGGAAGCTGGGTTCGGGTCATGCCGCCAAGGCGCTGAATAACGTGGTGGGCGCGGGAAATTATGCCGTCCTGGCCGATGCGCTGCTGGTCGCTGATCGCTACGGCATCGATCGCGAGATGCTGATCGACATCATCAATGTGTCGACAGGCCAGTCCTTTATTTCCACGGTTGTCATGAAGCAATTTGTGCTGCCCGGAACATTTAACACCGGATTCGCACTCGGCCTGCTGGCGAAGGATGCCAATATTGCGGCCGAACTAAGCCAGGGACTTGGCTGCAAGACTCCGCACATCGACTTGACGAGCAGCCGCTGGGCGGAAGCGCGGGACGCGCTCGGGGGAAGTGAGGATAATTCCACGGCCATGGTCGCGTGGGCCAAAGACCCGTAAGGATGTGAACAGTCCGGGTATCCCGCTAAGCTTCGATACGGGGGGAAAAATGCGAAACGAGCAGCGTGTTGCACCGATGCGATGGATGAATCGGCCGGGTTGGCGGATGCGCTTAGGATGCGTAGCGTGGGCAGCTTGCATCTTCAGCGCCGCCGCCGGCGCGCAATCCCTGTTCGACAGCGGGCCTGTTGGATTCACTGAACAGCAGGCCGCGCGCGGCACTGTTGCTTATCGGGAAAGCTGCGCGGCCTGTCACGGCCCCAATCTCAACGACGGTCAGTTCGCTTCGGCCTTGAAGGGCGCTGCTTTCAAGGCGCACTGGCACGATCAGTCGCCGCAGGCCCTGTGGTCGCTGATCATGAAGCAGATGCCGCCGGCGAGTCCGGGCAGCTTGAGCAGCAAGACCTATGCCGACATCGAAGCCTATATGCTCAAGGAAAACGGCGATAGAGCGGGAACGACAGAGCTTGCAGCGTCAAGCGCGCCCGCGGAGTCTCTGGCCGCATCCGAGCACGATTCGAGCCCGCGCGTCGGAGCCGCCCTCTTTGAAAATCAGGACGAGAGATTCCGTGCCGCCATCGCCGCCCGCCAGATCCTGCTCGGCAAGCTCACGCCGGTCTCCGACGCGATGCTGCAACACCCTGCTGCGGACGATTGGCTGATGTGGCGCGGTACCTATGCCACGCTCGGTTACAGTCGGCTCGATCAGATCAATACCAAGACCGTGCGCAATCTCGGTGTCGCGTGGACCTTGGCGCTGCCGCCCAGTGCCGACGAGGCCGCTCCGTTGATTCACAACGGCGTGCTGTTCATTGAAGGCGCCGATACGGTGGAAGCCATCGACGCCGCGGAGGGCAGTATTCTCTGGCAATACGTCCGTTTGCTGCCGGACGCGCTTCACAACGGTCGCGATGCACGCATGAGAGGCATGGCGATTTATGAGGACAAACTCTACGCCCCCACCGCCGACGGGCACATCGTCGCGCTGGATGCGAAGACCGGCAATCTTCGCTGGGATCACGCGGTCGTCAGTCCCGAACAGGGTGTGCACCCCGGCCAGTTCGACGGCGCCTACTTCCACATTTCCGGCGGACCGCTGCTGGTTCACGGCACGGTGATCGTCGGTGTGAGTCTCGGCATCGATACCGGCGGCGGCGACTTCATCGTCGGCCTGGACGCGCGCAGCGGCGACGAGAAGTGGCGCTTCAACACCATCGCACGTCCGGGCCAGCCCGGCGGCGACAGCTGGAATGGAGCTCCCGTCAATGAGCGCTACGGCTCCGGAGTATGGTCGATCGGCAGCTATGATCCGGATTTGAATCTGGTCTATTTCGGGACCGGCAACACCTACGACGTCGGGACCCTGCTGATGCCGCGGGCCGGCAAACCTTTATCGAATAACGATGCGCTGTACACGGATTCGACGGTGGCGCTCAATGCAGATACCGGCAAGCTGACCTGGTTCTACCAGCACATGAACCGCGACGTGTGGGATCTCGACTGGGCATTCGAGCAGTCGCTGATCACACTGCCGGTCAACGGCAAGCCCACGAAACTGCTGGTCACCGGCGGCAAGAGCGCGATCTTCGACGCCGTCAACCGCAGCGACGGCAAGTATGAGTTCTCCAAAGACCTGGGCCTGCAAAATCTTGTTGCAAGCATCGATTCCAAGACCGGCAAGAAGAACATCAAAGCTGCGCTCGAGCCAAAGCCCGGCAGAACGGATCTCATCTGCCCCGGCGCGACGGGCGCACGAAACTGGCCGACGACGGCGATTGACCCGGCTTCCAACACTCTTTATGTGCCGCTGCTGGATAACAACTGCATGGATTACGGCTGGATCGAACGCGACGCCGCCAAGATCGCGGCCGGTGGCCTGGATGTACGCCTCGGGGCTCGCCCGAAACCCGATAACGATGGCAATTTCGGCCGCATCGAGGCCATCGATCTTACGACCAAAAAAGTGGTCTGGTCGAAACGCCAGCGCGCTCCGATTGCCAGCTCGCTGCTGGCGTCGGCCGGCGGCCTGGTATTCAGCGGCGCGCGCGATCGGCGCTTCCGCGCGTATGACGCAGCGACCGGCGCGCTGTTATGGCAGAGCGTGCTCAATGCCAGCCCAAGTTCCTCACCGGCGGCCTATGCCGTTGACGGCGTGCAATATGTGGTCGTCATCGCCGGCGGCGGCGGCGCCTTCGACGCCGGCAGCCGCAGCCTGACGCCTGAAATAATCGATCCCGCCGCGGGCACGACCTTGTGGGTTTTCAAGCTCCGATAGGAGTAAGGTTTAGACGCATGCACCTGCATCCCACAGGTCAATTCGACAACCGCTCGGCCGCATATCGCCATATCGAAGCCCGGCCGCTCGCGGCCGCCATGGGTGCCGAGATCGTCGGCGTTCAGATTGCCGCGATGAGCGGCGAGCAATTCACGGAAGTTCGCGACGCGCTGTTCCGCCACAAGATGATTTACCTTCGCGGCCAGGGCGGGCTGGCGCATGCCGACCACGAGGCGTTCAGCCTGCGCTTTGGTCCGTTTGCCGAGGACGCCTATACGCAGGGCGTGTCCGGCCACCGCAATGTTCACCCGTTGATCAAGGAGGCTGAAGACCGTTCGGACATGGTGTTCGGCTCAGGCTGGCATACCGATTCGCCATTCCTACCCGAGCCCCCGGCGATCACCATCCTGCGCTCCGTACAGGTCCCGCCGTTCGGCGGCGACACCACCTTCGCCAATGCCGGCCTCGCCTACCGGACGCTCAGCGAGACCTACCAGAAAATCATCGCGGGCCTGCGCACGCATTTTTCTCTGCGGGACGTCCTCAAGTCCGCGCACGCCGCGGTCGAGGTAAGCGACAGCCCGATCGGCCGGCTGGCCGCCACGCGCGATGCGCAGGTGCTCTCCGAGGATCTTCAGCGCAAGGTCCGAGGCAGCACGCACCCGATGGTGCGCACGCATCCGGTGACCGGCGAGAAGTCCCTGTACCTCGATCCATCGTATGGAATCGGCATCGAAGGGCTGTCGCGCGAGGAAAGCGCGCCCATTCTGCAGTACCTCGCCGAACACCTCACCCAGCACGCCTTCTGTTGCCGGCTGCGCTGGGAAACCAACATGGTGGTTGCGTGGGACAACCGGCTTTGCGTCCACCAGGCTTACAACGACTATCAGGGCCATCGCCGCGAGATGTACCGCACCACCGTGAGCGGCGAGAAGCCGGCGTGAACTCGAGCGCAACCATTGTCGACGACCTCTCGCGGCTCGTCGGTAGCGACATCGTCGTGGCACCGAACGCCGAGAATCTCGTCCGGCACACGCGCGACTACAACGTCGAAGCCAACCCGGACGTCGGCATCCTCGCACTGACGTTGCCGCGAAACACCGAGCAGGTGTCGAAGATTTTGCGCTACTGCAACGAGCACCGGATCGGCGTCCAGCCGCAGGGCGGGATGACGGGACTGTCGGGCGGCGGCGTGCCGGTCGGACCTTGCGTGGTCATCGGGCTCGAACGCATGCGAGCGATCCGCGAGATCGACCCCGCTGCGGGTTCGATCACGGTCGAGGCCGGAGTCGTCATGGAAGCGGTGCAGAAGGCGGCGGATGCGGCGAATCTGTTTTATCCTCTCGATCTGGGTGGCCGCGGCTCCTGCCAGACGGGCGGCAACATTGCCACCAATGCCGGCGGCAACCGCGTGCTGCGTTTTGGCATGGTTCGCGACCTCGTGCTCGGCGTCGAGGCCGTACTGGCCGATGGCACCGTCATCGACGGCCTGCGCAAGATGATCAAGAACAACGCGGGCTACGATTTGCGGCAGTTGTTCATCGGTAGCGAGGGCACGCTCGGCATCATCACCGCGGCGGTGCTGCGATTGTTCCCGAAGCCGCGCAGTCAGTGTACGGCCCTTTGCGCGGTGGGCGATTACGCCGGCGTGCTCGCCTTGCTCGAGCGTGCACGAAGCGGATTCGCCTCGCAGCTCACCGCGTTCGAAGTCATGTGGCCGGACTTCTACGGACTCGCAACCCGCGGGCTGGGGCGCAAGCCGCCACTGGCGGAGATCAGCGGGCTTTACGTGTTGATAGAAACGATGGGACCCGACGAGGACGCCGACCCAGCGCGCTTTGAATCAGTCATCGCGCAGGCACTCGAGGCCGGCATCGTAGAGGATGCCGTCGTTGCGCAGTCGCAGCGCGAGGCCGCCGATATCTGGGCGGTGCGGGACTCGCCGGCGGAATGGCAGCGAGCCGGCCACTGGCCGCAGCTGAGCTTCGATGTCAGCGTGTCGACCGGCGAGATCGGCGGCTTGGTCAGCCGCATACGCGAAGTGATGCTTGAGTGGCCGGATCTCTTTACGATTTACTTCGGGCATGTGGCCGACGGCAATCTGCATCTGTCAGTGCGTATGCCGGATGAAGCCGGGATGACCCTGCGCATCGAGACCGCGGTGTATGGCGCCGTGTCCGAGTATCAGGGTTCCATCTCGGCGGAACATGGCATCGGGTCCTTGAAGAAGGAGTTCCTGCACCTGTCACGCAGCCAAGACGAAGTCGCGCTGATGCGCACGCTCAAGCACGCAATGGATCCCAACGGGATCCTGAATCCCGGCAAGATTTTCTAGTTACGAGCCCGCGTACAGTTGAAAGGCTGCCCAATAAAGCGGCTTGCGATATACGGACGATGAGTGAATCAGCGAAAGCTTCGCGGTGCGCAGCGCCGCGTCGGGCGTCGCGCCCGCGGAAAGTTCGCCGTAGAGCCGGTCCATCAACAGCGGCGTAGCGGCGTCGTCGGCTTGCCACAGCGCGCCGATCACGTTGTGCGCTCCCGCGCGCAAAAAAGCCCAGGCCAATCCCACCAGCCCTTCGCCGGCGTAGGCGCGAAGGCCCGAACCATAACAGGCGGAAATGGTGACCAACCTCGCGTTCAATGGGTGATGCACGATGTCCCGCGCGTAGAGCTTGAAGTCGTCTGGGTTATTCGGTGTCGGCGACAATATTACCGCCGAATCGAGCGGACTCGAGCGACTTGCCGTGCCATGTGCGACGAAGTGGATGTATCGAAATTGATCTGGGCCGCTCATTGCGTACGCCGCAGGAACCGCTCGAGACTGACCGAGTACGATTTGGCCGTCCGTCGGGAAATGCTGCCGTATGCCCTGCATTTCAACCGATGCATTCGGGAGAGGCTCGTATTCTCGTTCCGCCTGAACCGGATCGCCGATCAACAGCAGATCGCGGGTCGCTGCATTCGACGATGTAGCGCTCGATTGGGATAGGATGCGGATCGAACTCGCGATAGTCACGGCGACATCTTCGATCCAGTACTTGAAACCGTCGCCGCTCGGTACCAGCAGTGTCTCGAAATTCAACCGGTGCAGCACTCCGTCCGGAAGAATGAAGATTCTGGACGCGTTCGGGATCATCGCGACGGCGGGCTTGACGAGGACATCGTACAATGACGACGCCGATGCAGTCGCCGTCTGCTGTGGATCCGTGGATTTTTGGATATTCCGCAGATATTCCTCGACCAACGATTGAATATCCTTTTGCTGGGGCAAAATAAACAGACGCGTCTCATGCGCGGTGATGACCCACAAGTGGGATTTCTCGGGCCCGAGTGAATAAAAGAAGATCGGCGCACCGAGCTTGCGCGCCACGGCCTGGGGATCGAGAACGCTGTCATGCACACCGCCTCCTACGTTGCCAAATCCGAGACCCTCTTCCAGCGTTCTCGCCCGGCTTCGGTCCAAAAGCTGCAAGGCCTCCTTCGGCCGCTGAGCAGCCATGAGAAATTCCGCATAGTCCCGGTAGATGGCATCGCCATAGGCGAAAGTCGACAAACGCAGCGCCGCGTTCTGGACCGAGGATCTATTTTGCTCGAAGGTCTTGATCGAGCGGCGATACCACAGCTCCGCCTGCCGCGGCACACCCAGGCCGCGATACACGTTGGCCATCGCGTTTTCGACATCCATGCGAATTTCGAGGTCAGTGGTCATCTGCCAAGCCTGCATCAGAAGGTGCTGTGCATCGGGCTCGGCGCGCCGTGCGGCGAGGAGCCCCCTCTGGAAAGTGGCGTAGGCAACTACGTTGACATCCTTCGAGTCGCGCGCCGCTGCCATTGCGGCATCACTATAGGTTCTGGCCCGGTCGGATTGACCTTGTCCGAGCAGCAACAAGGCCAAATTCGATTGGATGTTCACTATTTGGTCGACTTCATCGGCCCCGGGCAGCGTCAATGCGGACCGGAGCGCCTCCTCATCGTACTTCCCGGCCTGGTCGAAGTTGCCGAGTTTGTACTCGGCCAAACCGGCATTTTGGAGCCAGAGAACGCGATTGCCGGTCATCCCGATATCCTTCGCTTGCTGCTCGGCCGCCTGAAAATTAACAAGCGCGTTGTCGAAATCCCCCAAATTCTGATATGCCCAGCCGAGATTCCCCAAAGCGATCTGGCGCTGGCGCCGGGCTTGCACGGATGTGGCAAAATTCACGGCCTCCTGCAATGAAACGACGGCCTGATCATAATGTCTGCTCTGCAAGGTCCCGTAGCCGATATCGCCGAGATCGGAGGCTTGCAACAAGAGATCGCCGGACTGGCGAGCAGCCGCGAGACTGCGTTGGAACTTCTCCATGGCTTCGTCCCAATGGCCGGAATCCCGCTGCACAAGGGCCTCGGCCCGCAGCACGTCTCCGATCAGCGTGGAACGAGCAGACTCCGCCAGGCGGCGTGCTTCGCGCAATTCTTGATCGGATTCTTGATGCCGACCGAGTCGCGAGTGCGCCATGCCGCACAGCACATTGCGCTTGATCGCCAGATCACCCTCCGTCGGAAAGGACTCGCCGTCAGTGGTGAGTAGCGCGAGGGCTTCTTTCGTGTGGCCTTGTCTCAGCAGAATCTCCGCATCGAGCAGGCGAAACTTCATTTCCCACGCCCGGTCCTTCGCAGAGCCTTCGAGACGAGATTGTCTCAGTGCCTCGTCCGCGCGTGTCTGAGCGGCATCCAGACTGCCATGCATGTAGTCGCCGTAGATGCTTTGAAACTGGGCCCCTGGGTCCGAAGTTGTTGATTCGCTGCATCCGGACACAGCAAAGCCGAACACCGCAACGGCCAGCAAGGTGGCTAGTTGTCGCCGGTGCCGCCTCCGCCCCCGCTGCAAACACTGACTTGCCCCTTCACCGGGCAACCCAGCTCCGCGCGTATCGCGACCAGTTGAATCGAATTGCGGGACACGATCAGTTCTCCGAAAATGAAGCGACCGAATCCTGGGATCTCCACGATGTGGCCGCAGCCCTCGTTCGGCCCCGCGCCTTCGAAGCCATCCACTAGGGAACATAGAACCGTGCCGTCATCCCGCGGCCGCTCGGAGGTCATCCATTCATGTCTCGTCTTTGCCCACTGGTGGGCAGGGGACCCGCTCTGAAAGCCATTGATCACCCTTGCCGCTTGGTCCCGTCCTGTCTGCCGAACATCCTGACACGTGAGCGTCAACCCCTGGCTACTGGTGCCGCTACCCGGCTGATGCAAACGCGAATTCAACTTCGCGCGACCCTCGCGACCTGCGATCCGCAGGCCCTCGAAGCAAGAGCCTGCCAAGGAAAACTTCAGCGGCTCATTCTCTTTCGGAATCGAGATGGACACCTGCGCCACGATGCGCTCAGCCGTCAGCACCTCAAGGATGTTCAGATGCTCAATGGTCGCCGCGACCAGAATTGAAATCGAACCATCCGCAGCGTGTTCCCTGCCTGACACACGTGTGGATGCCGAGGAGCAGGAAACTATCGCATCGAGATTAAACGCTTCGGATCGCGCCGTGGCAAATCCGCCGACCGAGGGCAGTGAGACCGGCGCCAGCGCGGGGATGATTTTCTCAAACGGCTCGTCCAGGAACCCGCCCAAGGCGTTTGCATCGGCGCGAAACGAATAGAATCTTTTTTGCTTGTTGGATTGCATGGCAGCCCTCGCAGTGAATTGAGAGTTTTGGTATTGAATTATTTGGAACCGTTCAGCGTGAACCGATAATTCGCGAGATCTGCAGGATGCTCCCCGGCATTCGCAAGGCCCTGGACGAGCAACCGATAGTTTCCCGGCCCCAAGACGCCTGAGGGAACACGAATGGCCACCGTGTCCTTTGCTTGGGTTGCCGACACCGGCAAACTCCACACGACGGCGCCGGAGGGCGCGAGCAATACGCAGGCGTAACTCGAGAATCGTTCCGCCGTCGGAATATCGAGGGATAGCAACAAAGGTTGGCCCCGGGCGATTGCCGCGCTCGGTACCGCTCCGCCACGGCTGTTGCCGCCGATCAAGGAGAGCGAGGTCAGAATTTCCGGGCTCTTGAGCTGCGCGCTGGCGCCGGCGAACCGCGGCAGGATCACGATATTCTGGTAGGCGACTACCAGCAACAACAGGGCAAACGCGGGCGCTGCAACCGCAGGCCTCCACAGAAAATCGAACCAGGGCTTGTTCGCCGCCCGGGGCTTCTTCGCCGCTGCGCGCGCAGGACGGGCGGCGCGCGAATGCCGCAGTTCCCTCTTCGCACCATCCAGGAACGCTGCTGTCGCGCGCAAATCCGCGGCACACTCCTGGCACTCGAAGTAATGCGTTTCGAATTCGTCGCGTTGCGGCTGCGGCATCTCATTCAAGAGATATTGTTCAGCGGCTCCGCGCTGCACCGCGTCTTGATGTTCCATGGGTATCCTGACCTCCTCCTTAAGTACCGCGGTCGCCCGACTGCTTCAGATACCAAGACTTGAACGATTGCTTGGCGCGATGCACCAGGACGCGCAAATAATCGCGCGACAACCCCAGCTCGGCGCACACCTCATCCTTGTCCCGCTCCTCCAGCAGCACGGCCTGCAGCAGGTGCCGATCGCGCTCGGACAACTCGCCCAGGATTCTGCGAACCTCCCGTTCCGTCTCATCGACCGCGAGTAGTCCCGAGATGCTGATTCGTTCATCGACGAGTGCCTCCTCGGACTCCTCGTCGAGCCTGGAGTCGGTGCTGCTATGCGAGCGATAGTGTTCCAGCAGCACGTAGTTGCACACGGAATTGACGAGCGCCCCGAGTCGTTCGGGTTGCCTGATCCCGTCCTTTGCGCGGACCAGCGAAAAAACTCGGACAAAGGTTTCCTGCGTGACATCTTCGATCGCTTCTCTGGAACTCAAACGCGCACGCAATTTGAGCTGGATGAGTTCGCCGAAGTAGGCCGCGAAATGTCGTTCAGTGCCCGCATCGCCGCGCTGCAATCGTTCGAGGTACGGCGCGTCGAATGCCGTGAATTGCATTCGGGCTCCCTCCCGGAACGCTGCTGGATTCCCTGATTGTACCGACGTTTGGGTAACCATAGGGATCCCATACCGGCGGCGCGCCAGAACGCCCCCGCCTACCCCGCCAATCATGCGTATTCCAGCGCTCCAATCCGGTGCATGGTCTCGATTGCCTCGATCGGGCAGCCGTTGCGCGCCAGGGTGTTCGCTGAGGCTGGATGGATTAGCAGTGTCCATATGTGGTGCTCGATCGGTGAGGCTAGGCGGCACAAGGGCTGCAATCCGGGGGCGACCAGGAGCGGCCTTGCATTTCGCGACAGCGCCGGCGGCGGCTCGCGCTGCAACAGCTTGCCCAAGATCAGATCGGATCCGGCGGGGAACAGCACGACGCCCGCGTGGCGGCCCTGGCGCAGGACGCGCCCCGGGTCGAGAATCGCGGGATCCGGCGTCTCGAAGGCACTCGCCCGATGGGTCGCGCGCAGCGTGAGCTGTTCGATGCGGCACAGGGCCAACTCTGGGGACGGGTCGGGAAGCTGCTCGGCGATGAAATCGAGCAGCGAATCCGCCACGGACGCGAAGAACGACGCGGTTCCGCCCCCGGATTCCAAGTAGGCACACAGCAAGCGGCGTCGAATGTCGCCCTGGAGGGTCGAAAGGGCCAGCAACCCGGCATTGACCGGTCGCCGCGCGCCCCACGAGCGTTCCACCGCCGCGCTGAACTGAACTCCGGCGCCGCGCGACGACGCCTCGAGGCCGGCGCGCTCCGCGCGGATCCAGGATTTGGCCAGTTGTTGATTTTCATTGATCACCGTCCATGGTGACGGCGGGCAGCCAATCGTTACACGAACCTTCGTTGTAACGCCCCGAACTCCCAAGACACTACTCAAAGCCGGAGAACTTAGCCTCTAACCGCATTTGAAAGGACACCCCACCCATGCGCAAAGCCCTATCCATGACGAGCGACAAGATCGCTCATTCACCCACCATTGGCCGCATTCCAAAAGCCCCTCCGCCGCCGCCGGCCATAGCTCCCGCGGCTGTTTGCGACACCAGCGGCTCGTGCGGAGTAGTCGGCGGCCATCGAGAATTTCTGCCACACGGCGTGGTCCGCAAAGCCAGAACGCCGGAACAACTGCAGGCCGCCGTTGCGGGTCTCGACTACCCGGCCACTCAGGTCGGGACCGTCGGCAACATGACCCTGTTCTATGATCCCGCCCTCGGCGCCCAAGGGCTGGCCCTTGCGCAGCAGTTCTTGAATGTCGCCAATCGTCCCTACCAAGACATGGTCAGTTTCTTCGGAATCCCCGGCGGCAAGGTGCAGGTCGTGATCGCACCGCTGTCGGGCAACAACAATGGCTCGGGCGGTGCATATCACTATGGATGCGATTTCGTTTCGGGCGGCACGCTGTACCTCGACGCGACGTTTGCCAGCACGACGATCAATCCTTTGGACCTCGAGGTTGCACTTTATGTCGCGGAATTGAGCGAGTGCTTCATGGGCGCGCAAGGCAAGGGCTGGGGCTGTGGCTACAGCAACGGCGAGGGTCTGTCGCGCTTTCTGGCGGAAGAGGAAACGCCTTGGGGCACGCTGGCAGGATTTCAGACCGCGGCCGCTTGGGTTGCGGCCGGTTATCCTGACTGGGTGACGCACACGGAGTTGACCGATCGGGACTCCGTGTCAACCGGCTGCGCCATCCTTTACATCTACTGGATGCGTTCGCGCGGCTACTCCATCGCTCAGATCACCCAGGCGGCCGGCGCCACCTTGCAGGCCAATTATCAGACTCTCACCGGCGCGAGCTCCGCGTATGCGGATCTGGTGGCAGCCGCGAAGGCGGTCGCGGTGACATCCGACAATCCCTTCGGACGCTGGCTGGAAAAGATCTCCAGCGTCGTGGACAACTCCGACGGACGATTGGAGGTGTTCGGCGTCGGCGGAAACCGGGCGGTGTGGCATAACTGGCAGGAAAAAGCCCACTCGGGTCCTTGGTCTGGTTGGGCTTCATTGGGAGGCGTCGTCACCAGTGATCCGGTCACGGTCGACAACTCCGATGGGCGCCTGGAATTGTTCGCTCGCGGCGCCGACAACGCGCTGTGGCACAACTGGCAAACGGCGCCGCACGCGGGACCGTGGTCCGGATGGGCTTCCTTGGGTGGCATCATCACCAGCGATCCGGCCGTCGTCTGCAATTCCGATGGACGGCTCGAAGCCTTTGCCCGCGGCGCCGACGGAGCACTGTGGCACAACTGGCAAACCGCGCCGCACGCCGGACCCTGGTCCGGATGGGCGTCCTTGGGCGGTGTCATCACCACCGATCCCGCTGCGGTGGTCAACTCGGACGGCAGGATCGAGGTGTTTGCACGCGGCACCGACAACGCGCTATGGCACATCTGGCAGACGGCGCCGCATGCCGGTCCGTGGTCGGGCTGGTTTTCCTTAGGCGGAGCCATCGAGAGCGACCCTACGGTGTTCGACAATTCCGATGGGCGCCTGGAGGTGTTCGCGCGCGGCACAGACAATGCTTTGTGGCATCTGTACCAACAGACTCCCCATGCTGGACCGTGGTCGGCCTGGACCTCGCTCGGCGGCGTTCTCATGGGCGATCCTGAGATCATCGACAATTCCGACGGACGTCTGGAAGTGTTCGCGCGCGGCACGGACAAAGCCTTGTGGCACAACTGGCAGACGGCGCCGCATGCGGGACCGTGGTCGGGGTGGTCGTCTCTTGGCGGCGTGATCGTCAGCGATCCGTCATTGGCCCTCAATTCCGATGGCCGCCTGGAGGTGTTCGCACTCGGGTTGGACGGAGCGCTATGGCATATCTGGCAGGACGCCGCGCACTCGGGTCCGTGGTCCGCGTGGGCCTCGCTCGGCGGGTATCTGATGGACGATTCAGCGATCGGCTAGTCAAGAGCTCAGCGGGTGCGCGCGGTTTGGATCGCGCGCATCCGCCCATTGACGCAGAAAGCGTGAAGGCGTTTACTTTGCACAAGCACGACCATTTGCCCATAAATCAGTTCAGGGAATGAAATGATTAAATTGTGTCAAATCGAAGATATGGGGTTCGCGGCATGCGTCGTCGCCCTGTCACTTCTGACTGCCTGCTCGCATCATCCGGAGGCCGTCACCACTTATCACTACGACAACCTGCGCACCGGCTGGAATTCTCACGAGGACAGGCTGACCCCGTCCAAAGTGAGCGGACCCGAATTCGGCTTGCTGCATTCGCTCACACTGGACGACGAAGTGGACACGCAGCCGCTGCTCGTTCCCAACATCGAAATCAAGGGCGGCAGCTGGCCCGGGAAGCACGACGTCGTGTATGTCGCGACCGAAGGCGACACGGTCTATGCCATCGACGCCCAGAACGGCGCGGTGCTTTTGAGTCCCAATTTCGGCCTGCCGGTGCAAATGCCGCAGGGCTGCGGCAACAACGGACCCAACGTCGGCATCAATGGCACGCCGGTCATCGATCGCGCCAGCGAGACGATGTACGTGATCATCTACACGCTCGAAGCGGCCGGTCCCATCTATCGGATTCACGCGCTCGACCTGCATACCCTGACCGACAAAGTGGCGCCGGTCGAAGTCAAGGCAACCAGCGGCGGCTACAATTTCATCGCCGCCTGGCAGCGTCAGCGTCCCGGGCTGGTGCTGGCCAATGGCAACGTCTACGCCGGGTTCGGCAGTTTTTGCGATTGGGGCGGGAGCGACTCGCGCGGCTGGCTCCTCGGGTGGCAGACGGGCACCCTGACGCCGTTGGCGGCGACTCAGCTGAACGATCGCGACGCGACGGCTCCGAACAGTGGTGCGCACCGCTTTCTCGCGTCGGTCTGGATGTCGGGATACGGACTTGCGGCAGATCCCGCGGGCAGTCTGTATTTCGTCACCGGCAACTCCGATTCGAATTACAACAATCCAAACAGCATCCAGGAAAGCGTGGTGCAGGAGTCGCCCGACCTCGCCACCATCAAGCAGTTGTTCACGCCGGCCAACCAGGGGAGTCTCGACGGCGGCGACTGGGACTTTGGATCCGGCGGTGCGATGCTGCTGCCGGATCAACCCGGATCAACTCCGCACCTCGCGGCCGCGGCGGGAAAGGACGGGCGCATGTTCATCCTCAACCGCGACCCGGGCACAATGGGCGGGTACAACGGTCCGATCGGACCCGACAAGGTCGTCGGCATGGTGAACATCGGCGGCTGCTGGTGCGGACAGTCCTATTTTGTCGGCTCGGATGGCGTCGGCCGGATCGTCAGCAGCGGCGGCTCGAATGTGACGGTATGGAAGATCCAGACATCACCCTCGGTCTCGCTCATCAATGAGAGCTCCTCGGCCTCGATCGGCGGAACTCAGGATCCCGGGTTTTTCACCAGCATCTCATCCCGCGGACACGACGATTCGATCATCTGGGCGCTGTCGCGTCCGAACGATGCGCTTCCCGCCAACATCACGCTGTACGCGTTCAAGGCCGAATCGGGCGGTGCGACGCTCACGACACTGTTCCAGGCAACGGCGGGTACATGGCCGAGTTTCAACGGCGTGCTCGGCCGCAACTCCAATCTGGTTCCGATGGTCGCCAATGGCCGGGTGTACGTCGCCAGCTACAAGCAGCTCACGATCTTCGGATTGCATTGAGGAGAGCGAACATGAGACGGCTTCAAACGTGGATTGCGATCTTGGTTCTGCTCGGCGCCGCGGTCGGAGCCGGCGCACAAACTCCGGCGCGCGCGCCCGCTCAATCAGCGCCGCCGCAGACCTGGATCCCGCATGAGCTCACCGGCATCGTCAAGAGCATCGACAACAACGGCACACAATTCACCATCCAGACGAGGACCGGACAAGTCATTCAAATCGATGCCACGGCGGCTATTGAGGCGCGGCGCGCCAACATTTCAGCGGTGGGCGGCGCCGTCAAAGTGCAGGGCGCATACGACGCCAACGGCGTGCTCAAGGCCACCGCAATTCAGCGCGAGAAGGACACTGCGGCCCAGTGGGTCGCCGATCGCTGAGGCGTGTCGCACGAAATTTAGGCATACACGCGCTGTTGCCGCTGACGGCATTCATTTCCGCATTGCTGTTATTCCAGGTCGAGTTCATCCTCGGCAAGCTCATTCTGCCGTGGTTCGGAGGTTCGCCCGCGGCTTGGACCACGAGCCTCGTGGCCTTTCAACTGCTGCTGCTCGGCGGATACGCGTATGCGCACGGGCTGGCGCGCGCGCAGCCGAAAACGCAACGCTATGTGCACAGCGCGTTGCTTGCGGGCTCGCTACTCTTGCTGATCGCGCAGGCCGCCAAGTGGCCGTCCCCGATCACTCCAGGAGTTGGCTGGAAACCGCAGGATCTCTCGCTGCCCGAGCTGCGCGCGCTGGCGATCCTGACCGCGGCCATTGGGCTACCCTTTTTCGTCCTGTCCTCTTCCGTGCCGCTCCTGGCGCATTGGCTGGTCCGCATCAATTCCAATCGCTCTTACAAGCTTTATGCGGTCTCCAATGCAGGGGCGCTGCTCGGCTTGCTTTCGTATCCAATCCTGGTCGAGCCGCACCTCGCGCTACGGTCGCAGGGCTGGGTGTGGAGCTTTGGCTACGTGCTATTCGCGATCTCAATGATTGCCTGCGCAGCAATCGCGGATACAGCCGGCGCGTTGCCGGGAACCACTAGCGGCGATCGAGCCTCGCAGCCGGCGCAGACGCCTCGTGTGGGAGCAGGCGCCTATGGGATGTGGTTGGCTCTTGCGGCCTGCGGCTCCGCGTCACTCGTGGCGGTCACGCATGTGGTGTGTCAGGACATTGCGCCGACCGCCCTGCTCTGGTCCATTCCCTTAGGTCTCTATTTGCTTTCCTTCGTGATCACCTTTGGCGGCTCCCGATGGTACGGCCGCGGCGCCGGACTGCCGCTGCTCGGCGGCGCGATCATGATCGCCTTCGTGGCAAGATGTACACATTCCGTGGTGTTGCAGCTGCCCGCGTACCTCGCCGCGCTATTCGCGATTTGCATGGCCTGTCATGGCGAGCTGGCTCGATGCAAGCCATCGGCGACGCGCACCACATCCTTTTATCTGGCGATCGCCGCGGGCGGCGCGCTTGGATGCATTCTTGCCGGAATCCTTGCCCCACAAATTTTTCCCGACTTCTGGGAATTCGAGATCGTTCTCTGGATGCCCGGCGCGCTCATCATCGCCACCGCGGTACGCGATCCAGATTCATGGTGGTATTCGGGGCACGCGTGGTGGGGCGCGGCTCTGGTGGGCGCGGGGTTGCTCATTCCCTGGCTCGCAGGCAGCGTCAATTCCTTGGTAGCAGCAACCTTGAACGAGTTGCACTTCTACCAGGCCTTGGTTTTCATTCCCGCGGCCGTCCTTGCGTGCATCGCGGTTCACCGGCTCATTGCCGGCAAGCCAACCTCGCAGCGCGTTCTACAAATCTGCGTGCTCGCGCTGCTGATGCTGTACGGGTACTTGTTCATCGGCTACTCGCGCTGGCGCAGCGCCGATCTTGTAACCCGCACGCGCAATTTCTTCGGCGTCATCCTGGTGCAACGCGATCGGGTCATGACCTACCTGATCCATGGTGCGACCTTCCAAGGAGCGCAGTATCGCGGAATCTCGCGGGTGCGGCTGCCGACGCTTTACTACGGCTATGACAGCGGCATCGGCGTGCTGCTCGAGAATCTTGCCAAGCGGCGCTTAAATAAGCCGATGCGGCTCGGGGTCGTCGGTCTCGGGGCCGGGACGCTCGCGGCCTACGGGAGGACCGGCGATTACATCCGCTTCTACGAGATCAATCCGGCAATCGCCCGCTTGTCGCAGGGCGCGAATCCGGTGTTCACCTACTTGAGCGATTGCCCCTCCGAGATCGATGTGATCCTGGGAGATGCTCGAGTTTCCCTGGAAGCCGAGGCTGCGCGCGGCGATCAGCAGAATTTCGACGTGCTGGTGCTCGACGCATTCAACGGTGATGAGACTCCGACGCATCTGCTTACACGGGAAGC
The DNA here is from genome assembly GCA_963785405.1 of uncultured Gammaproteobacteria bacterium. GTDB lineage: Bacteria > Pseudomonadota > Gammaproteobacteria > Steroidobacterales > Steroidobacteraceae > Bog-1198. Next base: position 23,927 of record CAWAVF010000009.1, on the reverse strand, counting down.
TGTCGATACCTATTTGATGCATCTGGCTTCTGACGGCGTGCTGGCATTTCATACCACGCAGGCATCGCTCGATCTCAAACCCGTCATCCAAAGTCTGGGCGCGCATTTTTCCCTGGCAACCTTGGCGTTGTCCGGGCGCGATCAGGAAACGGGCGGTACCAATGAGTGGGTGCTGCTGTCGCGAAATCGCGTGCCGCTCGATGCAGCCGAATTGTCGCGCCTGCAAGCCATCCCCAACGCCAAGGAATTAATGCCCGTTTGGACCGACGACTACAGCAGCGTCTGGCCGTTGATCACGAAGACGTTCAACGAACGCTGATGCGTCTAGGTGTGAGCGCTCGTGCCCGCGGCCGCCCTCAGCGCCGCGGATGGCGTTTTCGCCATTGAATCGCGGCCATGACTGCTGCGATCGGCACCAAAAACCACAGCACCTCCAACAATCCGGACCCACCGTCCGGGGCGACGCCAAATATTCGTTCGATAAAGTCCATGGTCACTCCTCCTTTCGATCATCGTCGCAGTCATCGTCCTCACTGCAGCACGGGTAGCCCTGCTGACAGTGAGGCTGATGGTGTCGCTTGTTGCAATCGCCTTTGCGGCAGTCCTCGCAATCTTCTTTGCAGCAAGAATCCCAAATCGTATACGCCAACAGCTCCATGACCTTGACTGGCGTCACTGGGTCATCGCACTCGATCACCAATTCACTGCAGCGGGGACATTTTTCATTGGCTCGGTATTGAATCAGCAGCGGCATGCAAGAGCCGGGGCGCAGCTTCGCTGGGAACGGATTGTGCAGCAACCTCCAATGACGGCCCTTGGTCCTGATGTGCACGTTGGTCACGTGCAGGGCGCAGTCGCCTACATTGCAAATGGAAAGCGTGCGATCCGCGCAGCAGCCGGCGCTGACGCCGCCAAAGGTTGTCGAACCCGACACGGCAATCTTACCCGCGGGGGCGTCGCCGAAGACCTTGATACTTATCGGGCTGGCCGGATCATCGCTGCTCACGGTGATGGTCGCGAACTTGGCGCCGAAACTGCCGGGCTGAAAGCGAATCGGCACGGGCAGAGCATCGCCGGGCCCGATTGTGATCGGGTAGGACAGCACTTCCGGAACCAGGAAGTCGCCGGAATTGGAGGCGATGCCGCTAACACTCAGGGTGCACTTGCCGCTGTTGGTTACGATCAGCGGCTCATCCACAAAGGAACCGACACAGACATGGCCGAAGTTTCCCGAGTTGGCGATGATCAGGTTTGCCTTGGGCGCCTGAGCAACTCCGGAGACGAACACCGTGCTGGGACTCGCCGGGTCATTGCTGTAAATGGTGATCGTACCGGCCTTCGGGCCGAAGCTACTGGGCTGAAAGCGAATGACCACATCGATCGACGCACCGGCGCTGACCACGAGCGGGTAGGAAACCACGCTCGGCGCGAGGAAATCCGCCGACCCTGCGATATCGTAGATCAACAACTGGCAAGTACCGGAATTATTGATTGTGAGAATTTCGTCGACAAAGGAGCCGAGGCAGACATTGCCGAAGCTGCCGCTGTTTGCGATGGCGGTGGCCACGGCCCCGGTGCCCCCCACGCCGGTGGCGGAGACATCGACAAAGGGCGCGGTCGGATCGTTGGTGCCGATGCGGATGGTCGCCGTCTCCGGCGTTCCGAACACGGTCGGCACATATTGAACCGTAAACACGATACTGTCGGTGGGCGCAACCATCAGCGGCGTCGCGGGTGTGGGCAGCACGCTGAAGTCGCTGGAACCCATGAGCCACTGGACGCTGTTGATGATCAGGTCGGTCACGCCGACGTTGTAGACTTCAATGGTCAGATAGTCGGGTCCACCGCAAATGGTGCCGAAATTGAGATTGTCCTGCAGATCGACGGCAATGGCGGGGCCGGTCGGCGTTTTGAATTCGAACACTCCGCGTCCATAAGTGCCCGCGCGCAGCACACCGGCCGCGGCGTTGAACTTCAAGTCGAATACCGGCACCCGCGGAAAGTGGATGTCATCCAGCACAGACCACGACACGCCGCCGTCCACCGAGCGGATCACGCCGATGTCGGTGCCCACATAAAGAGTCGTGGGGGTGGTCGTGCCATCGAGCGCGATCGCGCCGCACGGCAGGTCGAGTGCGGGCGAGATGTTGGTCCACGAAGTGGCGGTCACGGTGGTCCGGAAGACGTTCTGTCCGCTGCCACCATCGAATCCTGTGATCACGGCGTAGATCACGTTGGGGTCTACGGGATCGAATACCGCGCGCGCCACGCTTCGCCCCGGGAGGTTCGCAGTTATGTTGATGAAGGTGACGCCCGTCGGCAGCCCCACCGTGGCCGCCAGTGCATTAGTGGACACGAACACCTGCGTGCCCGCGGCGATGACGACGTGGTTGCCGTTGGTGGGGGCCACATCCACGTTGCCGGTGCTGCCGATCGCCGCGATGATGCGCCAGGTCCCGCCCGACTGGCGCTGCCACAGGTTCTGCAAACCGCTCGCATAAAGAATGCCCGAAGCGCTGGGGTCGGCCGCGAGCGGATTGAGATAAAAGCCGCCGGTGTCGACCGCAGTCCACGGCGGAGAAACATTGGTTGGGAAACTCGCGCCATCGTCGGTCGATGAGTAGATGCTGGTCGCAGGGCCGCCGATCGCGCCATAAAGAACTGAACTGCCGTCATAGGCGACATCCCAACCATCGCCGCCTGTGGGGGAATCCCACGCGGGGCTGACCGCGCCCCCTGCGGTGGTCTGCAGCGCGTTGTCCTGGAGTGCGCCGACCGTGACGCTGGCGGTGGCATCAGGCTTGATGGCAATGTTGTAGAACAGGCCGGTTTGCAGCCCGCCGCCGTTGAGTCCCGCCCATGAGCCGCTTGCATTGGTAAAGATCCCGCCGTCGCAGCCGCAGTAAGCGATGGTGCTGCCGCCGCCGGATTGCGGGACAAGCGTCCACGTGTGCGTGTCGGCGTGCCCGACGCTGATGCCTGAGAAACTCACGCCGGAGTTCGTGGAAATGAACTGCGACCGGCAGCCGAAATACAGGGTGTCGTTGATTCCGTCGCCCGGGGAAGCAGGATCGACGGCCATATTCAAGGCATAGCCGCCATAGGTGGTGCCCGAAACACCGGTAGCGGCCTGCTGCGTCCACGTCCCGCCTTGATCGATGCTGAGGAACACCCCGACCGGGTCGGGCGTACCGCCGTAGCCACCCGCCATGGTGACGTAGATCACCTGCACGCCATTGACGTTGGCCGGTGAGGTCGGCGGTGCAAGCGCCACGACAACTCGAGAGAAGGAACTGCCGGCCAGTGCGGTCGCCACGGCAGGAGTGGTTGCGCTGACTATCTGACTAAATGTCTGCCCGCCGTCCGTGGAGCTGAAGACGCCGTTGCTGTCGACACCCGCATACAGGATGCGCGCGGCCGCCGGCGTCGTGAGATCCAGCGCCAAGGATCGAGCGTTGCCAAAAATGCCGGCCGCCTGGGTCCAGTTCTGCCCGCCGTCGGCCGAGGTATAGACCCCGTTCTGCGCGCCGAGATAGAGGACGTTGCTGTTGGCGGGATCGACGATGATGACATTGATGGCTTGGTAGTTGAACTGACTGGCGGCGTTGCCTGTGTTCCAGGCTGGGTATCCCGAGCCGACCGCAATCCAGCTTGCACCGCCGTCGGTAGATTTGAATAAGCCCGCCACGGGCTGCTGGATCGTATTTGGTTCGCGGGTGCTGTCGACGCCGCTGGTGCCGACGTAGATGGTGCTGGTGTTGCTGGGGTCGATCGCGACGCCGCCCGGCTCGCCGATGCCGAGCGCGGTTTGGTGGTCGAAGATGGGCGTCCAGTTGCTGCCCGCATCGTCGCTGCGCCACACGCCTCCCAAGGCGCTGCCCAAGTAGATTACGCTGGGGTTGTTGGGATTCACAGCGATGGCCGTGACCAGGCCATTGTCCCCGCCGCTGCCACCCTCGTTCATGGGACTGGGGCCGATGGGAGCCCAAACGGTGCCGGTGAGACTCATGGTCTTCTCTTTGCATGCGCATGCGTCGGTGTTTTCGCTGCAACAGTCACATCCGTCGCCGGCCGCGATACCGCGCCGGGCAGCGCGTGCCATTGCTGGATCGCGCGAGCGTAGCGTTCGTGTGTGGGCCGGGGACTCCTCAGCCAGCGGCGTTCGATGATCTCGGCATGTTTCCGCGGACTATCGCCAACGTGCTCCCGCTCGTGCTCGTGCTCGTGCTCGTGATGATGTTCGTGATGGTGATGCTTCGGCTTCTTGGCCATCGTAATCCTCCCTCAATTCAGGTTGGAATGGTTTGGAAGATTGGCAAAGGGCAATGGGTTTCGACGCGGAGAATCCTTTCGTGTCGATGAATTCAGGGCAGCAATTAATCGCTTCGTCCTTGAATTGATTACCGGTGAACTACTACTGCGGACCGTAGTAAACGCCTGCAATTTAAGCGCACGTGTCACCGCGGTTTACGGTCTGGTGCTTGACGCGCGTACCTGTAGGAAAAGGGATCACTGGTCTCGGCATTGACCGGCGCGGCGAGTGCTGCACCCACGCAGTTCATCCAGCCAGACACCGATGCAAACGGCGAATTCTGCGGAGCGCAGAAGTCATCCAATGAGACTCCCAGTCGATCTCTGATGTAGGCGTTCTGGTAGGCCGTTACCGGCTGCGCCGAGCCCGATCCGCCGCAGGCTGCAAGCAAGATGAGCGACAGGAAACTGCCAGTGATTGGTCCGGTCCACTGCAAGTTCTGCAAGATACGCATCGTCCTCTCCTCATTCGGTCTCGAAATACACTGCTTCGCGGCAGTCTTGATCAGATAGTGAACGAGGAGGTCGCAACGTTTCAGAGCGCAGGGAATGAATTGAAGATCTTCGCCATCTTGCGGAATCTGACGATATTTATGAGGATCCGGATAAAGTTACCCCCAATTTGAATCCCTAAAGGGTTTTCGCTGGGCCTTTACTAGCCGAAACTGCTGGTAAATGTTCCTTTACTAACGAAGATGCGCGCCGCTCAGGCGCGCCGAGCAAGCACTTGTGCGTCTTGAGTAGCTGGGGAGATGGCGCCTAGGACTCTAAAGGGTGATTGACGGCAGACCTAGAGCGCAATCCTGGCTTGGCCGCAGCGAAAAATTCCTATCGAGCCTGCGCGCCTGCAACGCATTTGCTGCAAACGATGCGCGCGTTCATGAGAATGCTCAATCCGGCAAGACCAGCGCCGCCGACGGAGTCAAAATTGTTGTTGATTGAAACGGCGAGAGCTCCAACAGATCCTTATCCCCGGTAATGATCCAATCTGCCCTGCCATCGACCGCGAGTTCAAGGAACTTATCATCCTTCGGATCCCGACACCGCCGAATTGTGGTCGTGACGGGAACCCATTCGGCGACCCGCGCAAAGAGTTCAAAGAAACCCTGACGATCCGGCTTGGAAACATAGGGATCGAATTTCGGCCGCGACAACGTCTCGGCCAACTCCCTTAACGTTTCCTCCGACACTATGGGCTGCGCGCGATCCAAGAACCGACGAACCGCACGCGCAGTCACAGAGTCTGGAAGCAGCAGCCGGCTGAGGAGTACATTCGTATCCAGGATGACGCGTTTAGTCATCCGTACGCAGCAACGATGCGAGTTTTCGCACGGTCAGCCCGCGCTCAACAGCCGTTTGGCCTACGCGATCACAAAAAGCCTGAAAGTCGGCAACGGCCAACCCGCGCAGACGCGCGTATTCTTGGGGCGAGATGACGACTGCTTGATCGCGTGATTGGCGGCGAATCACCACCGGTCCTCGCTGCGCGTCATCCAAGAGCGCGGCGAAGTTTTGTTTGGCGTCAGTCGCTGATATAAAACGCATGCCTCACTCCATTGGTCATTTCGCTTATTATAGATAAATCGTACATTTTGTACATAATAGGACCATAACAGTTGATTGACGGTAGACCTAGACCCCTGGATTTTTCGTCCGAGTGCCGCGGGTGATTTTCTTGCGTCGCCGCATCTCATATGTCATTGATTTTATTGTAATAATTTCAGGGAGGGGATTGAACCGCCGACACGCAGATTTTCATTTGCCGATGAAATTTTCAAAGTATTTGCGGTTGCCCATCCTAAAATTGAGATGGTCCCAACCCACGCGAATCTGGGAGTGAAAAGAATAATTGACCGTGCGCGCTTGGCAGGCTCAGATGGCTCTACAGAACCCGTCTTGACGCTTGCTCGATTCGTCAATGTCGCGGTGAAATACAGTGTCGCCGCCGGCGCGTGTTTCCTCGCTTGCCTGCTGTCGGCAGGACTCATGAGATCGGGCATCGCGAACGCGCAAACCATGATTGGCAATTGCAAGCTAACCGGTCAAAAGGCGGCCTACCCCATCAAGCCTGCGATACCGGGGCAGCTTACCGTTGAAACCGGCCTGCCCGCTCCCGGCTGGTGGAATGGCGAATCGCCGGACACGATCCAGGATGGTTTCGAATATTGCATGGCTGCCAACATCGCCTTTCGCGGCGGCCTCGATAAGATCGGCGTCGTGAATGTGTCTTTTGCGCAGCTGCTGGGTGGGCAAACCAAGAACTTTGATATGGCTCTGACGCAGGCCTCGATCACCGAGGAACGCAAACAGGCAGTCGACTTTTCAATCCCCTATTTCGCATCCGACATTGGCGTATTGGTGAGGAAGGGAACACGGGTCGACAGCCAGGCGATCAAGAATTTCCGCATCGGCGTCCAGCAAGCGACCACCGCGGTTGAATTCGTCGCAAATCGAATCAAGCCCACCCAACCCTTAAGGGTCTACCCTGGCCTTTCAGCGACCTACGCCGCGCTGGCTTCCGGCCAGGTCGACGCCGTGCTCTACGATACGGCACAGGTACTCAATCAAGCGGCCCTATCCCAGGGCACGATGGTCGTGGCCGCGCAGTACTCGACGGGAGAGAGCTATGGAGCGATTTTCCCGAAAGGGTCGGTTAACGAGGCTGCCATCAACAAAATAATTCAGTCGCTGCAAGACGATGGCACCTTGCAGGCGCTGTCCACCCAGTACCTCGCGAAATCCTGGGGCGCTGATCCAACCAAGATCCCATATCTTACGCCGTGATCCGTCCACTGCAGGTTGTGAAACATGCCCACTAAAATGCCTGGCGCGTCGATAAATGAAATCTCGTCTTCCGGCGAGCGGCATTTCAGGGCCGGCACCCCGCCCAACACCTCGAGGCTCCTGACCTATGTGGCGTTGCTTGTCTCCGCAGCGGTTGTGCTTGTCAGCTGGCTGACCCTCCTTGACGTGCGAGCCGCGCTTTCCGCCACTGCGCAGGGTGCGGGTACGGTTGCGATTGCGCTGCTTGCGGCGTCCGCATTGGTTGCGATTTTTATCATGTATCCAGCCGTGCAGGGACTGCGCACGACACAGCGGGCAAGGCGAGCGCTCTCGGCCGGAGATCTGATCGCCGCCCGGGTCGCCATGGCCGAGTCGCGCACATGGAGCTGGACCACTTTGGGCTATTCAACGGCGCAGGTTCTAATCGTGCTGGCAATTTTGTTCCTGATTGCCAACGACCTGGCGGTCAGCCGAACATTTTTCATGCTGCCGCTGATCTTCAGTTCGTTCGGTTTGGTGCTCAAGGCTTTCTGGATCAACGTTTACATCTTCATGGTTGCGGAGGCGATCATTCTGGTGTGGGGACTGGTCGTGGCCATCGCCCAACTGGCGCCAGGAGCTGCGGGTAAACCGATTCGCCTGATTGCAAAAGCCTATGTCGATGTTTTCCGCGGCTTGCCCGCGATCATCACGATTTATCTGATCGGCTTCGGCATACCGCTGACCGGTCTGCCGATCCTCAAGGACCTGTCGCAGCAGTCATTCGTCATCCTGGCACTCACCTTAAGCTCCGGAGCATACGTAGCCGAAATCTATCGCGCCGGTATCATGGGCATCCACGGGAGCCAGACCTCTGCTGCGCGCTCGCTGGGGCTGTCTTATATGCAGACCTTGCGATTCGTCGTCATTCCCCAGGGAGTTCGACAAATAATCCCCCCATTACTCAATAGTTTCATTGGACTGCAAAAGGATACGGCTCTGGTGAACGTGGTCGGCGCGGTCGATGCGTTTAACCAGGCAATGATCATTGCCAGCAACCATTACAATCTCTCCGCAGTGACCACCGTTGCAATACTTTTTGTGATCATCACCATCCCTCAGGCACGATTTGTCGAACGGCTCGCACAGAAGGATCGACGGCGCCTGCGAGGCGCCGAAGCATAAGAGAAGACTCGTGGCCCTCATAGAGCTTTGCAACGTGAAAAAGCACTTCGGCGATCAGCCGGTGCTCGACGCCGTAAACCTGCAGGTCGAGGAACACCAGGTGGTCTGTCTCATCGGGCCTTCCGGCTCCGGCAAATCGACCCTGCTGCGTTGTATTAACGGTCTCGAGAAAATTGATGACGGAGAAATCCGCATTCATGGGAACCGGGTCAGCGGACCCGGGGTGGACGTGGACGCTCTGCGGCGGGACGTCGGCATTGTTTTCCAAAGCTACAACCTGTTTCCGCATATGACCGTGCTGCAGAACGTAACGCTGGCGCCGCTGCGGGTACTGCATCAGGAGCGCGCCCAAGCCGAAGAGAAAGCCATGCAGCTCTTGAAGCGCATTGGTCTCGAGCATAAGGCCAAAGAGTATCCGGACCGGCTGTCGGGCGGACAACAGCAGCGGGTTGCCATAGCGCGCGCGCTGGCCATGGATCCGATGATCATGCTGCTGGATGAGATAACCTCCGCGCTGGATCCCGAGCTTGTTTCCGAGGTACTGAATATCGTTCGCGAACTGGCGCGAGACGGTATGACAATGCTGCTGGCCACTCACGAAATGGGATTCGCGCGCGAAGTAGCCAGCAAGGTGTGTTTTCTGTGCGACGGCAGCGTGCACGAAGAGGGCACACCGGAGCAAATTTTTGGAGAACCGAAGAAAGAGCGCACCAAAGCTTTCTTGAGACGAATCGTCGAGGCGGGACGATTGTGATGCTCGCCGAATTTGCTCGCTACGAGCTTCTTCGCGATCCCACGCTGCTGCAGCGCCTCGAACGCACTGAAGCCGCGCTCCAGCAGCGGGGCCTCTATGCAAAACGCGACGACTTGATGCCGATCGCCATGGGTGGCAACAAGCTTCGTAGTTTGGAATTCTGGCTCGGCGCGGCGCTTCAGGAGCATGCCGATGTGGTGCTGGTAGCGGGCACCCCCATGTCAAACTTATGCCGGCTCACGGCGGCCGCCGCGTCCATGGCCGGCCTTGATTGCATTATTTTTCACAATGCACTCGATGAACCGGCCGCGCGCAGGGCCAGCTTTCTTAACCAGATTTTCGGCGCATCGGTTCGTTTCTTGGGTCTTATGGACGAGGCACATCGCACCAAAGCGGTCGAGCATGCGGCAGCAGAATTGCAGCTGCAGGGGCGCCGACCCTACATCGTAGGAAATGCCGCGATTGGCGCCTTGGGTTACGTACGCGCCGCGGAAGAACTATTGGCTCAGTCCCAACTTCTGGACCCCGGTATCCGCCATGTGATGCTGGCGGGCTCCATGGGGACTACCGAAGCCGGTCTGATTTTCGGAAATGCGCTGCTCGGCTACCCGTTCGATGTTCATCTCGTCAGCGTCGAGTACGAGGAGGCCGAACTCTCAGCCTGTGTGCGGCGAGCTTACGCAGCTATTGCGAAACTTGTCGGCAATAGCGCGCCGGACTTTGACGATACTCACGTCCACTACCACATGGATTTTCTTGGGCTTGGCTATGCGTGCCCAACGCCCGCAGGCGAGGAGGCCGTACTGACGCTGGCGCGAACCGAAGGTATCGTGCTCGAGCATATCTACACTGCAAAGACCTTTGCTTGCTTTCTGGATATGGCGCGCCGTCATGTATTTCCCGATGGAGAGCCGGTGTGTGTCATTCATACCGGCGGAGTGCCCGCTTTGTTCAGTCAATTCGAGGAATTCCGCACTGTCACGCTGGGCGGGTAACGCCGTCAGGGTGTAAAAACCGGCAGGCTGGCGGGATCCATGCCCATCGTTGGAGTCAGATACTTCTTGGTAAGCCTCTGCAACGTGCCATCCTTCTTGAAATCCTCGATCAGCTTGTTGAAGACCGCGAGATTCGGCGAATCCTTGTTGACGACGCCGCCCCACCTCTCGCCCATGTCGTAGCGTCCGACAACTTTGAAGAGGCCATTGGATTCCCTGGCGCGAGCCAAAACGTTTGGGGTGTCGTAAAGCACCGCGTCCACCTGGCCGGCAGCCAAAGCCGCGTACATGGGCGCCACCGAGGCAAATACCTTGGGATGCTCGATGGGTTTGATGTTGTCCAGGATGTACTGCAATGTGGTGGTCGCCTGCTCGGCGGCCAAGCGCATTTTCTTGATGTTGTCCTTATCTACGTGAGCGCCGGCTTTAACCAAAACGCCCTGGTCAGAGTCGAAATAGGGCGCGGTGAAATTCAGAACTTTCTTGCGCTCCTCGGTGATTGTGATCTCGCTGAGTGCAATGTCGAATCCCTTCGCCTGACCCGCGATCACCTGCGCAAAGGAGCGATTCACGACGATCACCCGATCGAGTCCTGCACGGTAGGCCATGTTGGCAGCCATGCAGTACTCGAAACCATCTTTGATCGTATCTGGCGAGTCGCCATTCCACCATCCCGGCGCGGGCAACACTGCTCGCACCGATAACGCTCCTTGAACCACAGTCTCGAGTTTGACCGAACCGCGCGCGCCGGAGACGTCACAGTTGCCGTAGTCGGACGCCGCCGAGGCGCTTCCCGCGAGAACGCTCAGCGAGAGCGCTAAGAGGCCCAATCGCGCGCCGCGCGATTCTGCAGCGTGTTTCAGACGACGATCGCCGTGGCAGGCTGCGCGATTCCGCCATGCGGCCGGCCGCCGCCAACATCGCCCCAGAGGATTGCATGATCCTCAGGCAGGGCGCGCGAATTGGGCACTGACAGCCACAGGCGCATGAGCAGGCGGTCCTCGCCCGTGCTGACGTCGTCCGTAAACTCCGTGCGACCGTGGTAGATGACGTGGTTATTCAGCAGCTGTATGTCCCCAGGCGCGAAGCGCATCTCGAAACACACCTCCTGCGCCACATCCAACAGCATTTGAATCGCCTCGTGTTCGGCATCGGTCAGCCTCCGGACGCCCGGCAGCATCTGTGCGTTCTCGATATACGTGAGCGAGAAGTGGCTGGTGAGCTTGCCGTCACGTACGCCAAAGACCGGCAGGTCGTACACCACATGTTCGCCGCCCGCCTCTTCGCCGAATCGGCTGCGCGGGATGGGCTTGCAGAGCAGCGCATGCAGGTCTGGGCGGCGCCTCAGAATCTCATTATAGACCGTGGCACTGCTGGCCAGCTTGCTGACTCCTCCCTCGGAAGCTTGGCGTACGCAAAGCAAACCCACTACATCGCAACGGTCGGTGTGAAAGCGCAACTGCCCCGATGACAGTGTGCGGGCACCCGAGGAGAGAAACTGCTTACCCGATGCATCGATGGTAGCGCCATAGAGTTTGGCGGCGACGCCCATACCCTCGTCCCTGATGTCGCGCATCACTTCGCCGCGACGGTTCTGGTACATGGGTGTGCCGAGATGACAGCCGATACCCCACCAGGTGCGGCGCAGTTGTTCCTGGCTATAACGACTCACATCCAGCCCGCAGATCTTTACCATGCCGGATCCGTTCTCCAGCTCTTCACGCACTTCATCGAAGAACCCCGCGGCGCCGGGGAGGGCAAAATTGTGCCGCGTGACGTCACGCCACTCGAGTTCCTTGACCTTCTCGAGCGCGGCATCAAGCTGGTCCAGGACGATTGCCGGGATCTCTATGAGCCAGCGTTGATATTTACCAATCTCCTGCCCGTTCCAAACACAGGGACCTTGCAGATAGCGTGACGCAGGCATGGGTGCTGATCTTAACAGCGGACATGCTCCCGTCATCCGAAGATTTCGGATGACGGGAGCAAGAGGTGGTGACTTAACTTTAAATTACGGTGCGATCCGCGTCGCTGTTGCCGTGCCCGGTATTTCCACCTGTAAGTTACCGGAGAGATCATAGATTTTCGTATCGTTGGTTCCGGTATAGGAGTTCCCGTCCCACGCCACGGTGTCGGTCTCGGTCTCGTTGAAGTATCCCGAGACGACACCGTTGGTGAAGATCCAGCCGACGTGGTTGCGGAACACATGCAGCTGATCGAGCGTTTTCCAGGCACCCATGCAGATGTTTCCGCCCAGAGTGGGTTGAGTGATGTTCTCCCATTCATTGCCGTCACTGTTCCATTGAATGAAGGCCTGCGCAAACGGAGAACCTCCGGCCGTGTAGACCACATGCCACGTTCCCACAATCCTCTCGCCGGCACCGTTACCTTGAAAATGGCTCGCGAACGGACGGTGTTCCAACGCCAAGGGGGCCAACTGGTCAGATGTGCCTTGGTGAGCCGCGCTTGAATCCATGCAGGCTGCATGGGCAGTTACCCCGAAGGTCAACGCTCCGAGCACCGTTGCTCCCGTAAGAATTTTCTTCATGAAATGACTCCTTAAGTTCGATTTTTAGGTTTCTCTACCTCTAACCAGTCCCAAATCCGCTTTTGCGGCGTCGCACCATCGACCGGTCGAAACGTCGTTGAACGGTCGCTTAGTAGTGCGTCTGATGCATGAACCCAGCCGTAAGAGCGCGTGAAGAAACGTGAAAGCGGTCGGTACGCGGCGAAACCCCAATGGCGCTAGACTCTCATTGGGTCTCACCCAACCGGCGTCGAGGAGTCAGACGGTGCCACCATGAATGATGTGCCCGCTGCGATCGCCGCGGCCGGCGAGGCGACCCTGTTCCGTGTCGACGATCTCATCGTCGATCTCGGGCGACGCAGCGTGATGCGCGCCGGTGTCGACCTCAAGCTGCCAGGTCTTTCGTTCGATTTGTTCGTGGAGTTGGTGCGTGCAGCGCCCAACGTCGTGACGGTCCGGAGATTGATGGACATCGTGTGGCCGGATGCGGTCGTCAGCCCCGAGACCATCAGCCAACGGGTCAAACTCCTGCGGTCCGCCCTCGGCGATGACGTCAAGAACCCGCGTTACGTTGAGGGTATTCGAAGCCGCGGGTATCGAATCGTTGCGACCGTGAGCGCGCTCGGTCCCGAGACGTCGCCCGATGCTCCGCCGGCGGCGGCAGTACGCCGTTATGGATTGTGGGCGGTCATCGGATCATTGGTTCTGGGGATCGTGGTCGTCTTCGCATTGCGTGGCTACGCTGATCGGGAAGCTGGACGCGTCACAGGCAAGGTGGAGCCGAACCTGCCCCCTGAGCTTCCGGCGCACACCGTTGCGGTGCTGCCGTTCGAGAGCCTGGGTCCACGGGCTCAGGGCGATGAGCACCTCGCGTCGGGACTGGCCGAGAGCGTGCTGCGCGCCCTTGCCGACAATCCCCAGATCGCCGTTATCGCGAAGAGATCCTCCTTCGCATTGAAGGACCCAAATAGCGATGTGCGGGAAATCGGGCGCCGCCTGAATGCCCGTTATCTTCTCGAGGGCAGCGTACAGCCCCTCGGTGTCCAAATGCGCGTGCGCACCGCGCTGATCGATGCGATGAGCGCTCAGAACATCTGGTCCATGAATTTTGACCGCCTGTTGTCTGATCTGCCCGCCGCGCAGGATGCGATCGCGGCCCGCGTCGCGCAGGTTCTCGCGTTGACGCTGAACGCGAGTGCCGACGAACGGCGCAAGACGGCGACGACTTCAAACCCCGATGCCTATCTTGAGTACCTGCAGGCGCGCGAGCTGGCCGCTTCGTATCGTTTAGAGGACCTGCAGCGGGCCGTGAGCCACTACGGCCGGGCCCTCGAGATCGACCCCTCGTTTTCGGGAGCCTTGAGCGGGCTCGCGTGGGCCAAGTACCAAATGCTCGCGTATCGCGCCAGCAACTCCACCCAGAAGGACTGGAGCGACACCCAAATCGAGGTTCGAGAGGACCTTCAGAAAGCCCTGGCACTTGATAATCGAAACGCCGATGCATGGCAGGCGCTCGGGGCAATCGAAGAGGATCCGGACCGTGCGGAAGCTTACGTGCGGCGCGCCGTTGAAATCGAACCGAGCTTGGCTCGCGCTCAATTCGCTCTCTCGCGTGCGGTACTGGCGCACGCCTACCGCTCGTCGCCCGCGAGGCTCGACGAAGTAATCGACCTCATGCAACGTGCGATGCGCCTTGATCCTATGGAGCCGCGCTACCCCACCGCGCTGGCCGGGATCTATCAGTTTCAACGTACCACGGAAATCGACAAGGCCGAGCCCCTGCTCACTCGGGCGCTTGAGATTGATCCGAATTACTTTCCCGCCCTGTACGCCCTAGGGACCTTGCGCTTCTGCTGCCAAAACCGTATCGCAGACGGCATCAGACTTGCCGAGCAGGCGCTGCGGCTGGATCCCTCGTCCACCGCCGTGCGCAGCGTTCTCATACATATGTACCTCGACGTCGGGGATCTGCGCGCGGCCGAGCAGCTTCTCGCCAATAACAATCAAAATCAGAGCGCCTGGGTCGCGATCTATGCGTATCGGCACGAGTGGCAGAAGGCAGCTGCCATCATGTACGACGATGCGGCGCGGGCTAATCTTGCGATCCCGCCGGACGCGCGTTACGGACAATTCGCGATGCTGATGAGCGCCACTGACCCCGCGTCCAGACGCCTCGCGCTGCAGTTCTTTGAAAAAGGGGCAAGGATCCAATGGCAGAATGACGGAACGCCTACCACGAGAATTCCGTTGAACAGTGACATGAGCGTGGAAATCGGGCTGGCCGATCTCATGATGCGCGCCGGCGATAAGGAGCGCGCGCGCCGGGTGCTCGAGATGGCGCTGTCGGCATCGGACATCGCCGCTGTCAAATATCGGCGCGGCCCAATGTGGTTCACCCTGCAGCGCGCTCGCGCCTTCGCCCTTCTTGGACGGACCGATGAGGCGCTCGCAGAGCTCGGCGCCTTTTCACACTCAGGTTGGGCTCCGGATGCGTGGCTGCTTGATGCCGATAGCGCCTTCGATGGATTACGCGGTGACGTGCGTTTCAAACGCGTCATCGCAGAGCGCCATGCCAACGCGCTTCGCGAGCGTGCCGAGGTCGATGCGTTGCGTGGTCAAAAGGTGATCCCGCCGGACTTGCGCTGGCGGTGACCAAGCTCTCGCCTTAAGCCCTTTCCCGTAGGGGCTTATAAATCAATGGCTTGAAGTGCTTGCCACCCTATTCCGTACTCGCTCAATTTGTAGTACATGTAATACATGAGCACATTGACACTTCGTGTACCGGATGACCTGGACAGGGCCCTTGAGCGTCAGAGCGCCGCTCTGGGAATTTCCAAGAGCGATCTTGCGCGTGAAGCCTTGAAGCGCTATTTGCGGGTCGCAGAACTTCGAACACTGAAACCTAAGTTGGTTGCGCGCGCGCAGGCGGGTGGGATCAATACCGATGACGATGTTTTTGATGCGCTTAAGAAGTAGTGAGGACCGCACTGGATTCTTCGGTACTCATCGCGGCGCACATCAGCCGCGCCGGCGTGTGCGCGGAACTGCAAGGATGTAGTCGGAAATCACACCAGCTCATGGTGTAGCAGAAGGAACTGGGGCGAAAGCTCGTCGAGAAATTCAGTTTTCCCAAACGCGATGCTGATCAGGTCGGCGCCTTTCTGCTCGATATGCAAACCATTCAGGCGATTCCGATTATTCGCCCGGGCGAGTATTGGCGGCGCGCTGCCGCGATTGATTGATGTTCAATCCTCGACAACCACAGGTATGTTCTTGCAAACTGGCGGCCGCCCAGGAATTTATGCAACTTTTGCCGAGTCATTTCCTCCAACACGTGTTGTTCACGATGCGGAACACCCCATGAATCGAAGCCTGTCCTTGTTGTTTCTGGTACTTCCCGTGTGCGCGTTGGCCGCCGGCGCGGTCTCGGCGCCGACACTGGAGCAGCTGGTAGCCCAGAATATTGAAGCGCGCGGCGGCATTGCGGCCCTGGAAGCCATGCAGTCCCTCAAGATTCAAGGCAAATTACTCATTCAAGGCGGGCAGTTTGAGTTGCTGTACGTGCAGACGGTGCGCCGCCCCGCCTCGATACGAACCGAGGCGACGATTCAAGGACTGACGCAGGTCCAGGCATTTGACGGCACGACCGGCTGGCAAATCAATCCGTTTCAGGGGCGCAAGGATCCGGAGCGGCTGTCCGCTGACGATATCAAGAGCCTGACCGAAACCGTGGCGGATTTTGACGGCTCGCTGGTCGGCTGGCAAAAAAAGGGCAATAAGCTCGAGTACCTCGGCACCGAGGACATCGACGGCACGCTGGCCCACAAGATCAAGTTGACCCGGCCGAGCGGCGACACGGAGTACGTGTATCTGGATCCGGATCACTTTCTGGAGATCCGGCTCTTGAGCCAGCGCACCGAACATGGGGTGCAGGTCGAGACTGAAACGGATCTTGGCGACTACGAGAAAATTGCCGGGGTGTTCATCCCCTTCTCCATAGAATCCGGACTCAAGGGATCCTCCGATCGACAGAAGCTGGTCGTGAGCAAGGCGGAGGTCAATGCGAAGACCGACGACGCGTGGTTCGCATTCCCCTCAGCCCCGCCCAAGCCTAAGAATTGATCGACAGGATGTCCCGCATGCTTTGCCACAAAATATCGATACTCGGCCTGGCGCTTTTTTCAGTCTCCCAGGCCCATGCTCAACAAGCCCCCTACTCGTCCGCGACCATCTCCGGTCTTGCGGCGAGAAACATCGGCTCGGCGACGATGAGCGGGCGCATTTCCGCGATTGTCGGCGCCAAGGACCCCTCGGGCCGCACGATTTTCTATGTGGGCGCAGCGAGCGGCGGTGTGTGGAAGAGCGAGGATGGCGGAACGCGCTACAAACCGGTGTTTGACGATCAGCCGGCGCAGTCGATCGGTTCGCTGGCGCTGGATCCCTCCCACCCCTCGACTCTCTGGGTCGGCACCGGCGAGGCGTGGACCCGCAACAGCGTGTCGATCGGGGACGGCATTTACAAGTCCACCGACGGCGGCGACACCTGGAAAAATATGGGTTTGCCGCAATCGGAGCGAATCGCCAAGATTCTCGTTGATCCCAAGAACTCCAACACCGTTTACGCCTGCGTCGCGGGCAAGCTGTGGAGCGATTCCCCCGACCGCGGGCTGTACAAAACCATTGATGGCGGTGCCACATGGCGCCTGGTGCTGCGCGGCGCGAATCTTTCCACCGGTTGCTCGAGTCTGGCACAGGACCCCGCCGATCCGAACGTGATCTTCGCGGCGCTATGGGACTTCCGCCGCAAGGGCTGGACATTCCGCTCCGGCGGAGACAGCGCAACCTCGCCGTCGGGTAGCGGCCTGTTTCGATCCATGGACGGCGGTGCAACCTGGCGCGAATTCAGTCCTGCCGACAATGCGGGTTTCCCGGGCAAGCCCTATGGACGCATTGCGGTCGCCGTCGCTCCCAGCGATCCTAACCGCATCTACGCTTATGTGGAGTCCACCGACAGCGCGCTGTACGTGTCGAACGATGCAGGCAAGACCTGGCAGCAGCGCGACAAGAGCACCTGGATGGTGTGGCGTTCGTTTTATTTCGCCAACCTCGTGGTGGACCCGAAGAATCCCGATCGCGTATTCAAGACCGATGGCGCGCTGATCGTGAGCGACGATGCGGGCAAGAGCTTCAGCACCGTCGGCGGCTTCGCCGGCATGCACGGCGATGTGCATGATCTTTGGATCGATCCTTCGAATACTCAGAATGTCATCGCCGGCGACGATGGCGGCATCTGGTATTCCTACAACGGCGGCACCAAGTGGTGGAAGGCCGGCAACCTTCCGGTATCGCAGTTCTATCATGTCAGCGTCGACAACGCCGAGCCCTACAAGGTTTATGGCGGCCTGCAGGACAACGGCTCCTATTCGGGCGCGACCAGTTATGGAGGTGGCGTGACCAACGCGCAGTGGCAGCCGGTGTTCGGCAGCGACGGCTTCTGGGTGTTTGAGGATCCGTCGGACCCCACTTACATTTATGCGGAGGCGCAGGGCGGCAACATAAACCGCGTGAATCGCTGGAACTCCGATATTCGGGACATTCATCCGCTGCTGAATGACGCGGAACTCATCAAGGATAAAAAGCTGCGTTTCAACTGGAATACCCCGATTGCACTGTCGCCCAACGAGCGCGGCACGATCTATATCGGCAGCCAGTTTCTGCTGCGCTCCCGTGATCACGGCCAGAGCTGGCAGCGCATTTCGCCGGATCTGACCACCAATGATCCGGCGCATCAGAAGCAGGAGCAATCCGGCGGCGTCACCATCGATAATTCCGCGGCCGAGATGTACGAGACGATTTTCTCGATCAGCGAATCCCCCAAGGACGGCAAGGTCATCTGGGCCGGGACCGATGACGGGCGCCTGCAAGTCACCCAGGATGGCGGCGGCCACTGGCGCGACGTGATCGGCAATGTCCCGGGGCTGCACAAGGGCACCTGGGTGAGCTGGGTTGAGGCGAGCAATTTCGATCCCGCCACCGCCTATGCAGTGTTCGACCAGCACACTTATGGCGACATGGACGCCTATGTCTACCGGACGCGCGACTATGGCAGGACCTGGACCGCGCTCATCTCGCCGGCGGATCTTAAAACGGTGCGCGGCTATGGGCACGTCATCAAGGAGGATCTCAAGAGTCCCAATCTGCTGTTTCTCGGCACTGAATTCGGGCTGTACGTGTCCATTGACGGCGGCGAGCGCTGGGCGCAATTCAAGGGCGGCCACCTCCCCGATGTGGCGGTCTGCGATATCGCCATCCAACCGCGCGAAAACGATCTGGCGCTGGCGACCCACGGGCGCGGCATTTGGATCGTGGATGACATCACGCCCCTGCGAGCGCTGTCGGCCGACCTGCTTGGCAAGGAATTCAGCCTGGTCGCTTCGCGGCCGGCATGGCAACGTCTGCGACCCAACGACGTTGGCGCAGCCAACGGCGCCGCGGTATTCATCGGCGACAATGCGCCGGATGGAGTGGCGATCAGTTACTACCAGCGCTCGCGGCATCTGTATGGCAAGCTGAAACTCGAGATACTGGACGCGAACGGAAAAGTGGTGGCCGATCTGCCCGCGAGCAAGCGCGCCGGTCTTAATCGCGTGATGTGGAACATGCTCGAAAAACCGCCGCGCGTTCCTCCGGCGGCGCAACTGGCGGGCGCCGGCACGCAGGGGCCGCGTGTGCCGCCCGGCATCTATACCGTGCGGGTGACGAATAACGGTCAAACGTATGAGTCGCCGCTGCCCGTGAGCCTCGATCCTTCCGCGATCTTCACCGTGGCCGAGCGCCAGGCGCAGTATGCGGCCGCGGTGCGCGTCAAGAAACTGTTTGGCGCCGAGAGCAACTTGATGGAGCGCATCGTGGAATTGCGAGCGAGCTTAGCCCAAGCAGGCGCCGGCTTGGCAAAGAACAGTCCGCTGTCGCGCAGCGTGGCGCAGTTCGATGACAAAGTCGATGCGGTGCGAAAACAGATCGTCGCCACCACCGAGGGCGGTGCCATCACGGGCGAGGAGCGGCTGCGAGAGCATACCGACCAACTGTACGGAGCGCTGCTCACGAATGAGGGCAAACCCTCCGTGTATCAGCAGGACAACATCATCGCGCTGGAAGCAGAATTGGCGCGTATTCAGCATGACTTCGCGACCTTGACCGCGCAGAACCTTCCCTCACTCAACCGCCAACTCTCCGGCGCGGGCGTTAGCCCCATCAAAGTGAAATCGGAGAGCGAGGCGGACGAGGACGATAACGGAGATTCCGCGAATCCGCATGCCGGCAAGAACGACCCGGACGCGCTGCTGGAGCGGCAGCGTATACCAGTGAATTTCCGGCCGCTGCATTAGTCAGGTATGAAGAAAAAGCGCAATTTGACGGCCGAGTTGACGCAGGGAAGGCCACGCCAAAAATTTCCGCAAAGGAGCTTTCGGTCGAGAGGCTGGCGAAGATCTAGGACGCTGCTCGTCCCACTCTCACGCAATCACACCGCTCGCAGCGCCGTTGCTACGCTTGCGCGCGCGGCGCGAATTGCGGGAAACAAGCCGCCAATGAAACCAATGACGCTGGACGCAGCAATCCCGACGAGTGCTAATCGAAGAGTCACAGTTATATCGAAAATGAGTTGCGCGTGCGCCGTACCCTGCGTGGTGCTCACGGTGCGCCCGTTGAAGAAAGCCCAAGCCGCAACGGCGCCGAGAATTCCACCTGCCGCAGCCAGTAGCAGCGCCTCGACCAATACTGAAATCACGATCCCCGCGGGTCCGAAGCCAATGGCGCGCAAGGTCGCGATCTCGGAGGTGCGTGTGCTCACCGCCGAGTACATGGTATTCAGCGCGCCGAATATGGCGCCTAAGCCCATGATGCCGCCCACCACGTAAACAAGCACGGAAAGCAAGCGACTGACGGTATTAGATTGCCGCGCGAAGTAGTCGCGCTCTCGGGTCACATCCACGCGCAGTGCCGGGTTGCTGGTCAGCGAATCGGCCAATTTGCGCAGCGAGCCAGGTGCGCCGAGCAACACGGTGATGCTGCCATAGGTCGAGCCGTTGTCGGAGGACATCAGGGTATCGGCGTCGGCCAGCAATTCCGACTCGTGCGCGTCGCCGTTGCTGGTGAAGGTGCCGACCACCACCCAGGTTGCGGTCCGTGTCGCAATATGACTGCCGATCTCCGTGCCTTTGTATTGAGCTTTTGCAGCTTTGCCGACGATGAGTTCATTGACAGAGGGCTCAAACATTCGCCCTTCGATGAGCTTCATTTCCGGGCGGACACTCATCACCTGGGTGCCGATGCCACGCAGCAGCGCCGTCACTTCGGAGCCATCATCGCGCTTGAACAGCTTAATCATACGCAGGGGTTCCGCGGATACTAGGGGCTTGCCATCCTTGTCATGTTTGATCCCCGGTGCGTCCATGATGATTTGCGCCGCACTGCGCGGTAGAGCACTGCCGGATTCCGATGCGGAGCCGTTTCGCAAAACAATAGCGCGATCATCACGGCCGGCCGCCTGCAGTGTTTTGCTCATGCCGGCCGCCATCGCCAACACCGATACCAGCACAGCCACCACACCGCCGCTACCAATGACAATTACAAAGGATGTGCCGAGTCGTTGCGGCAGGCTGCGCAGGTTTATGGCAACAACAGCAGCCACTTGTGAAATGAGGCTCATGAGACCCTAACGTCCGGCCAATGCGTCGACGACGTTGATGCGCGTGGACGCCCAAGCCGGCGGCAATCCGCTCACCACGGCCAACAGCAAGGCAATCCCCACGCCTGCTTCAATCACGACCATTGGCGGCGACAGCGCGCCGAACAGGGCGCCCATGAAGCCAAACGCCAATCGCGCCAACCCCAGGCCGGTGAGCGCAGCCACGACACACAAGGCAACTGCTTCCAAGAAAATCAGTGTCAACACTTTGGCATCGGAGAAACCCAAGGTCTTCAGGACCGCCAACTCAGGAATGCGCTCGCGCACCGACTGCATCATGGTGCTGCCCGTCAAGAACAGCAGTGCGAACATCGCCGCGCCGACAATCGAGTTGGCGATCAAATTGATGTCGCCCACCTGCTTTATCTGGGATTGCGCAAAGACTTGCTCCGTCTGCGTCATCGTTTCATTGCCGGAGTTCGCAAACAGCGCGTCGATGGCGGCGGCAATGCCTTCGCCGCGACGCGGGTCGCTGATGCTCGCGATGAAGTACAGGACGCTGCCATTACCAAATGCGCGGGCTTCGTCCAAATAGTCATAGTTGACGTAGAACGCGGGAAATGAGCCTGCGTTGTAAGCAGAGACGTCCATGATGCCGACCACGTCGACCGGATACATATCGCTGCCATCTTTCTTGGTCCAGATTGAGGTACGCAGCGGAATCTTGTCGCCGATCTTCCAGCCGTACTTGACGGCGATTTCGTTACTGATGATCGCACCGGTACGCGTGTGCTGCATTGCCTCGATCTGATCGGCGGTTATCCCTATTTTTGGATATACGGCAAACTGCGTCGCCGCGTCGATTGCAAATACCGGCAGGCTGTTCTGGACATCTTGGTAGAAGCCACCGAAATAGCTCCAGTGCGTCACGGCACGCACACCCGGCACCGATTTAATCCGCTGCAGATACGAGATCGGCAAGCCGTCGCTCATGCTGATGCGGCTCTGTATGTAGAGGCGATCCACATTCAAGCTTGCAAAGACATGGTTCATTCCCTGATTGATGCCTTGCAGGAGGCCAAACAAGAGAAACGCCACAATAATGGACAGCAAGGTGAGTATCGTGCGGGTCTTTTTGCGTCCCAGCCCCGCCCAGATCAGGATCAGGTATTTCATGCGGCCCTCGCAACGGGGTCTACTAAGCGACCCTTATCCATATGAACGATGCGCGTGGCGAAATTGGCTGCGAGCGGATCGTGAGTGACCATGACGATGGTCTTGCCTTGATCGCGATTTAGCATTTGCAACAGTTGCAAGATCCCTTCGGCGCTCTCCCGGTCCAAGTCGCCGGTGGGCTCATCGCATACAAAAACGCAAGGGTCGGAGACGAGTGCGCGTGCGATGGAAACGCGCTGTTGCTGCCCGCCCGACAGTTCGCCGGGTTTGTGTTCGGCCCGGTCGGCAAGGCCCACCAGCTGCAGCGCGGTGGCAACCCGCTCTCTGCGTTGTGCAGCCGTCAACCGGGTCAGCAGCAGCGGCACCTCGACATTGCGTGCCGCGCTCAGCACAGGCAGCAGGTTATAGAACTGAAACACGAAACCGATATTCCGTGCCCTCCAGGCCGGTAGCTCGCCGCGAGACAGGTTATCGAGACGCTTTCCGGCAACCTCGAGTTCCCCCGCAGTTGGGGCGTCGAGCCCAGCGATGAGATTGAGCAGTGTGGTCTTTCCGGAGCCTGACGGACCCATTATCGACACAAACTCGCCTGATTCGATGTTAAGACTCAAGGAGTGCAGCACCTCTACCCTTTGATTACCGCGGGTGTAGGCCTTTGCGATGCCATCCAGTCGAATTGCCGGGGTCATGATCACTGTCCTCTTGTTCACACGCTGTGTGCCAGAAGCTAGTGCCTCTCCAACCCCAAGTCGCGTCGAAAACTGCGGTCGCTGGTCGATTTTAGAAATCGACGCTAGTTTTTAGGTTTAGGTGCTAGTTTGATTGGCGAGAGGAATCGGCCTTTCGGCCTGCGCCTGAGCCCGGTAAGCCGAAGGCGTCATACCTTTGGACTCCCGAAAGGCTCGATTGAAGGGATTGATCGAGTTGTAACCCACCGTGAGTGCGATGGTGAGAATGGGCAGAGAGTTCTTGGCGGGGTCGGCCAAGTCTTTGCAGGCCTCGGCGATTCGATAGTCGTGCAGTAAAGCATTGAAGTTGCGATACCCAAGCTGTTCATGAATGAGTTTACGCAACCGGTACTCCGGCATTGCCAACTTGACCGCGAGAGAGGCCACCGTGAGCTCCCCGTCGCGATACACGTGTTGGTCGGCAAATGCCCGCTGCACCGCGGCGATCGCAGAATCACGCGCACCCACGGCAGGGATGCTTTTCTCCCCAGTCGGTGAGCGAATCCTCTCGTCACGAAATGGATTGACATAGAGCGGGTCGTCCGATCGGAACGTCGCCAATACCGCAATCACTGCGATCGCGGTTTGCAGGATCGATAGCGATATGTGCACGTAAAAGGTTGCGCTGCTATTCCAAGGGACAAGCAACCTTTCCAGCAAAATCGCGACGAATATGAAAGTGCCGATGATGGCAAGGAATATCCAGCGCAGCCTGCGCCGCGCCTCCACAAGATCGGCCTGCCACCCACGGAGCATCCAGTACAACGCAAAACCCACGAACAACAATTGCAACAGCGCT
>CAWAVF010000008.1:0-1642086 GCA_963785405.1 uncultured Gammaproteobacteria bacterium | reverse complement strand
CTCGGATTTAACGGCGCTGCGCAAGCGCATTCAGGTGGTGGTGGTCATGGCGGAAGTGGGGGCGGCGGCGGTCACGGCGGAGTTGGTGGTGGGCACTTTAGTGGTGGGGGCCATTTTGGCGGCGGTGCACATTTTGCGGGTGGTGGTTATCGAGGCGGATACGCCGGCGGCTGGCACGGAGGTTACGGAGGATATCGGGGCGGCTATGGCTGGCATGGAGGTTACGGAGGATATCGAGGCGGCTATGGCTGGCATGGAGGTTGGGGTGGTTGGGGCTGGGGCGGCCTTGGGATCGGACTGTATTTCGCGACGCTTCCCTACTACTACTCAACCATTTGGTACGCCGGCGCACCTTACTATTATGCGGACGATAACTATTACCAATGGGACGGCAACGTTGGTCAGTATGAAACGGTGACTCCGCCTGCTGAGGTGCAACGCCAGGCAGAGCAGCAATCATCTAATTTGATCGCGTATCCAAAGAATGGACAAACGGAGGCTCAGCAGACCGCAGACAAGTCGGAGTGAAGCGCATGGGCGATCTCTCAAAGCGGATTCGACCCCAGCCAGGCCCCGACTGCATCGACGAACAAGCATTCAGACTATATGCGAGCGCAAGCGGCGTGTTTGGAGGGTCGCGGTTATAGCGTACAGTAAATGGATGTACGTCGTCGGTGGGCCCGCACGCTCAAGACGAGATCGCATCGGTGGTCGAATATCGCACAATGCTGGATAACGCGACATTTGTGGATATCCCACCGCTGCGCTGGAACTCTAGTTAATCTTTTGAAATTGGGGCCTCTCGTGGGCACATTCAAACTTCTGCAGGCTGCGGGTATCGGCTTAGTTCTGACAGCTGCGTTGCCCGCATGTGCGGTGTATGAGAAGTGCGGCTTCAACGGCTGTCCCGGGGATTCGCAAATTACCGCCGATGTTCGCGCGTTGCTCGATCAACATCCTGGAGCGGCGGCGCCGGGTGCGGTCAGCGTTCAGACGCTCGATGGAGTGGTGTATCTATACGGCGTGGTCGATACGGATCTGATGCGCCAAGAGGCGGAAGAGATCGCGCTGCAAGCCCCGCATGTGAAAAAGGTGGTCAACTCGATCGGCGTGCTCAACGCGGGCAAATGAGCGCGACCCCTAGGTCCAGTTGAGCAGTTCCCAACGATAGCTGCTTTCCTTGACTTCGGTCCCGAGTTGTTCATGGAAGGTTCCCACACTCTCGCGCCTCACCCAGCGGCCCTTGTCGGCGCAAACCATAAGTGTTCTATGCGTTGGGCAGCAGTCCGCTCGGCAAAAATGCTGAACCGGAAGTCGATGAAGTTGAAACAGCGAAGTGCGATAAAGTGCCCGGCCGGGACAGTAACTGATTCCCAACGCTGGGCATCCATGGTTAGTTGCCACGGCATAGCTTCTTCACTGCCTGGGGTCTTGTAGTACGTACTCACAACGGTAGACCAGCCGGGGCGGAGCTCAGAAGGCCATATTGGAATTGCCTTCTCAAAAGATTGCATCTCGCTCCAATGCGGATCGACGACTATCATGCCCCATGGCCTCTGGATTTCAATTGGTCCCCCGATACGAGCGAAGTCGGCGGGCATATAGTTGTGCCACCAGCTCCCGCCCCATGAAGGGAATGTAATCGGTCTGTCCTCGGCCGTTTCGGAGCGCGACTCTATCTCGATCGATTGGCCGATTTTAGACACGCGATCGGTTTGAGTATCGACCACTTCGCCTGTAAAGTAATCATGCTTGGCGTAACGCCATGACTGCCCCACAGCAGGCGCGCGGGCAATGGGCGCCGGACCGCTCGGTGCTTGTATTTTGGTTCCGCGCGCTACGCACTCAACTGATGCGGCAGCCGCTAAAAATATGAAATCGCGTCGCGTTGATATGGCCATTTGGTACTCCCGCTAAAGCTGGATCCCAACGGTTGTCGAAGAAACCAAGTTAATAGGACATCAGAACGGGCAATTTCATGCGTGCAAGAAGATCCCGAGTAACCCCACCCATGAGCTTCTCCCACAGCCTCGGATGGCCGAACGCTCCGGCCACGATCAGATCAGCGCCCGCTTTACGTGCTTCCGCCTGCACGGCGTCGGCGATAGATCCAGGCGGAATATTGTTCAGCCAAATCCCTTGTACGGAGGCGCCATGGCGTCTTAGGTGCTGAACGATCTGCTCCGGAGGAAGAGCGCCATAGCGCTCAGCAAATTCCTCTGGATTCACGGCGAGCACGGTAACCAGTTCGGCGCGCTCGATGAGCGGTAGGGCATCGTTTATGGCTCGGGTTGATGCTCGGCTTGAGTTCCAGGCAACCAGAATTCTTCGACCGAGCGTGTCGAAGGACCCTTGGGCTGGCACAAACACCACGGGCCGGCCACTCACGAACAATAGCTGCTCGGAAAACGTGTATCCAGTAGCCGTTGCAGCGACCGAGACGTCCTGGCCCAGTATGCACAGATCCGCAAAGCGCGCGTGCTGCGGCACTAGGATTGATCCGATGCCATCAACGCATCGCCATTCGACCTCCAGATCGTGCTCGCGACCCAATTCATCGAGAACGGATTGCAATCGCACTGCAGTCTCGTCGATGAATTTTAGAATCCGCCGGTTTGTGCGGCCAATCGCTTGAGCCGAACCCAGCCCGAGTTCTGCAGCACTCTGATCATGGAGCTGCGCCGGATTTAGTTCCCTCACAAATATGGCAGTCAGTCGGCTCTCGTGCCGACGCGCCAGATCCGCTGCGAGACGCAAACGCTCAGCGGCGCGTTCCGATTGATCGACGTAAACGAGCAGGTCCTTCAGCGCCACGGCGAATCGGCCGGGGTCATGAGAGGCAACACTCTTTGCGCGTTGGACATGATCGCGAGGTTGCAGCGCGCCTGACTCGACCCAGGCCATCATCAAATACATGCCGCAACCGACTGTCAATCGCCTCTCTAGCGCGAAACACGCGGGAGCGCACAGTTCCGACAGGGCAAGACATCGCTGAGGCGACCTGCGAGTAGCTGAGCCCTTCGAATTCCCGCAACACAATTGCCTTGCGCTGCTCCTCGCAAAGCGCCTCAATGGCGGTATTCACGGCACCGCATACCTCTTCGGTCAACGCGAGTTCCTCCGGAGTTTCCAAATCCGCCGCCATGCCGACATTTCCATTTGCGCAGTCGTTGTAACGTGTTTCCGATGAAAATAATATCGCTTCGCGCCCACGAAGCGAAATTAAGGTCTTAGCCGAGTTGATCGCGATGCGGTGCAGCCACGAGTAAAAAGCTGCATCGCCTCGAAAATTCTGCAGTCCACAATAGGCTTTGAGGAATGTATTCTGTACAGCGTCCTCGGCATCGGCAAGATTTTTAGTGTACCGCAACGAGAGGTTCAGGATGCGCTGCCGGTATTTGCAGACCAGCGCGTTAAATGCACCGCGTTCACCGGATTGAGCCCGCAGTACAAGAGCTCGATCGCAACACTTGACACTCACAAGCAATTCCAATTCCGCCGAACGATGCTTGCGTCCCCGGCGCGGCAACTCTTTGAACTGTAAAGCGGAATCCAAGTGCATCATGTTGAGAAACAGCTTGGCGGATTGAGATTAAGACTTCGCTAACGACACATTAGAAAAGACGGACTTACTTCACAAAATTTTTCCCTCCGGTGCCAATCCGACAACGGTGGCGATCCCTCGATGGGCATTGACGCATTCATCGGCCTCTCAGGTCCAGGCGATATGCTTCGCCCCAATGTGTCAACGGCGGAATCTGGGCTCGATTGCCGGGGGAACCTTACCCGGAAGCAGCTGCCGGCCTCGAGGCGGCTTTCCACTTGGATTTCCGCGCCGTGCACCGCGCAAATGGACTTTACGATCGACAGTCCCAGACCGGCGCCTCCATCCTCCCGCGAGCGCGCCTCGTCAACGCGAAAAAATCGTTCGAATACCCGTGAAACTGATTCCGGTGGAATGCCGATGCCGGTATCCGAAACTTCGAGGACGCTGCCCGTGGCATCGGCCGCCGTGCGCAATCGCACGGTACCACCTCGCTTGGTGAAGCGAATTGCATTGTCAAGTAGATTGACAACGACTTGTTTGAGCCGCGCGCGATCGCCACGGGTAGTGGCTATGTGCAGGGCTGATAGATCTATTTCAACGCCGCGGTCCTCCGCGATCAGGTGCATCTGCTCGGCGGTGCCTGATGCCAATTCCGCCAAATCGACCTCAACCCACTTGGAGCGAGTTTCGCCGGCATCGAGCCGCGACAGTACCAGAAGTCCGGACACCAGATGCTCCAAGCGTGCGACCTCCTCGAGAACGCTGCCGACGCGTTCTCGCAACTCGTCTCTGCTTACCCGGGACTCATGGGTAAGCTCCTGCAGCTCACCTTTGATCACGGTAAGCGGCGTGCGAAGCTCATGGGATGCATCTGCCAGAAACCGGCGCGACGTCTGTACCGAATCGAAAAGCCGCCCGAGCATGTTGTTGAGCGAAATCGCGAGTCGCTCGAGCGCATCGCCGCTTCGAACCACCGGAAGCCGCTGCGTCAGATTCTGCAGGCTCATCTGTTCGGCGGTACGCGACAGTCTATCGACCGGCCGCAACGCCCCGCTCACGAGCCAGTAGCCACCACCGGCCGCGCACACGATCAAGACAGGGAGCAGCAACGCGAGTAGGTCCAGTAAGCGATCCAGAGCGGTGTCGAGCGATTCGGTTGAAACACCCAGTTCGACCAGGTATTTGCCGGACGCCGTGCTGACCGGAGTCGTTCGAATCATCAAATGCTGGTCGGCAACGATTGCAGTTGTTGGAATCGAAGTCTGCGCGCCGGGATTAAGCTGGACGTCTCGAAGCACTGACGGGTCGAAGCTGCGATCGGCAGGTGGACCCGAGTGATACACCGGGATTGCCGGCACTCGCGTTACTCGCACAAAGCGATTGTTAAATTCCGGAGCGATCCGAATCTCGATTTCCCGGGCAATTGCGTTGTTCGTGGCATCGGCGGGCGCCGCGATGAGAATTTGCTCCACCTGAGTCGACCGGCGCCTCAAGGAATCGCGCAAATTCGCGTGCAAGTATTGCTGCAGGCCATAGAAAGTCCCGGTCCCGACGAGCGCGAATGTCGCGCTCAACAGCAGCGTGTACCAGGCTCCCAATCGAAACGCTAAAGAACGGTGATTCATTCCGATACAGTTAGACGCTCAGGCTCCGCTTCGCGCACGCAATAGCCCACGCCACGCACGGTATGAATGAGCTTAACGGGAAAGGGTTCATCCACCTTGCGACGCAGATAGCGCACGTAGACATCGACTATGTTGGTGACGCCCTCGAAACTCTGGTCCCATACATGATTGAGGATCATGGTTCTGGAGAAGACTCGACCGGGCGAACACAGGAGGTATTCGAAGAGCGCGTATTCCTTTGCGGTGAGGTCGATTCGATGACCGCCGCGTCTGACTTGTTGGGTGAGGCGGTTGAGCTCCAGATCCGCAATGCGCAATACATCGGCACGCTCGACCGGCGCACGGCGTAGCAGCGCTTTGATACGCACCAGCAATTCAGCGAAATCGAACGGCTTGGTCAGGTAGTCGTCAGCACCCACTTCGAAGTGCATGACCTTGTCCTCGATGGCATCCCGCGCCGTGAGTATCAGCACGGGAAGCGCGGGATGAGATTGCCGCGTTCGCCTCAATAGTTCTGTCCCGCTCAGTAGCGGAAGCATCAAGTCGAGCACGAGCAAATCGTAGTCGTAGGAATTGATATAGCTTTCACCGACCCGGCCGTTCTCCGCAATGTCGACCGCGAATCGTTCAGCGCGCAACCCACGACTCACGAACTCCGCCAATTTCCGATCATCTTCGACAATGAGTATTCGCACACACGCCCCCTTCATCGGCACTTCAAAGCGTTTCCATTAGAGCAGCGTTAGTCCATCATTAAAATGCTCTCATGCGCGGGCCGCTGTTGGCGGCCGCGGCCGTGTCTTGCTTGTCTCTATCACGCGAGCGCGAAACAAAATCAAGTCTGAAGTCTCCGGAACTACGCCCGCCAGTTACCGTCCTAACCTGCAACCTGTCTGAAATCGTCAACAGAGAACCCCGGTTGGCCTGCCGCGATGTCTATCCCACGCTGGCCACGCGCCGCTTTGAATTCCGTCCGTTTGTGCTTTCAGATGTTGGACGCTTGGCCGCTCTCGCGGGTGAACACCGCGTCGCCGACACAACCATCGGGATTCCGCATCCTTACACGACGGAATTTGCGAGAAAGTGGATATCGTCGCATTCATCGGCACAGGAGCGCTGTCTCGGGTTGCATTGGGCGGCGACTAAATCGGGTGATGATCGCATCGTCGGCTATGCAGGGCTCGATAAAATCGATGTCGAGCGGCGCCAGGCGGAATTGCGATTTTGGGTGGGTTGCGGGGTGCAACGAGCCCGCGATGCAATCGAGTGGTCCAAGGCCATCGTGGACTATGCCTTGTCGCGCCTGAACTTGGAGCGAATATATGCCCTGCAACTGGCCCGCCACCCACTCGCGGGCCGTGTCTTGGCCACTATCGGAATGCGGCGAGAGGGGCTGGTGCGCAAGTGCATCAATAATGGCGGTCTCATGGAGGATTTGGTCTGCTGGGCAACACGAAGACATGACTGGCAGCAAAACCCAGAATGTTAACGCGAACGGCCGGCCTGGCCGTGCGTCAGGCGCTTCGCGAGTGCCGCCCGTGATAGCAACCCTCTTAAAACCGCCGAATCATCACCATGAAGTTCGACGACGAGTAGGTGCGTCAAGCCCGTGCCTTGAAACATTTTGTATACATCAACCGCCGTGAGCGCCTGGAGCGACTCATATTTCACCAGCGACAATTCGTCCCAAGGAGTCATAACATCGCAAACTCTGGCGGGTTTACCGGGCTTCAGATCTCGCGAATTGGGGCTTCGATGCGGACGATACCGCTCGATGTCGTAGGCAGTGATCAGGCCGACAATTTGCGAATCTAATACGCCGGCCTCATCTTGCGTCACCAGCAGCGCGTGAACCCCAAATCGATTCATCTCAGTCAGGGCGTCATCGATTGAAGCGTTGGTCTGCACGGTGATGGGATATTCACGCCGAAAGTCAGTCAGTGCACAGAATGCGGAATCGTCAGACTGCAAACACCAATCGTCGTTTGCGACAATTCGTCCCAACAGCGAGGCCGCAGAACGAACTGGGAACGGAGCCAACAACGAGCTATCCATGACACAACCTCCTGCAAATCGGGTTGTACATTGGAATGTCCATGCACTTATAGACAAAAACATCACCCTTTGGTTCCGGTTCCACCGTGCAAATCAGCTGACGTATCGGATGGCGCATTACGGCGATGAGCTGCTTAAGACCCGGCGAAACGCGGCAATGATCGCCGGCTGCGGCCGGCGGATGGCGGGAACTGTCTGATAATTCTGCCAGCCGCCGCCCAAGCTCTTGTAAAGCTGCACGAACTGCTCGCCTTGCGCCACTTGCGCGTCCGCGTACTGTTCTTCGAGATCGTAGAGTTGGCGCTCGGAATCGACAACGTTGAGAAAATCCGTAAGACCGCGATTGTAGCGGGAGGTCGCCAATTGCTCGAGTGCGCGGAAGGTTGTTGGCCGATATTCGCCCGAAGAGATCTACTCCTCGAAGCGCGAACAGATTGAGAAAGAAATTCGCGAGGAAGTGGCACGCAAGTTGGAAGGCAAGCACGTGATAGTCGATGCCGTGCTGATCCGAGAAGTTCACCTACCGCCGGCAGTTCAAGCGGCAATTCAGACCAAACTGGAGGAAGAGCAAAAAGCTCTTCAAATGCAATTTGTGCTCGAGCGCACTCGCCAAGAAGCAGTTCGTAAACATATCGAGGCGCTGGGTATCGCCGATTATCAGGAAATCATCAGCAAGGGTCTGAACGACCAAGTGATCGAATGGAAGGGCATCGAAGCGACGGAGAAGCTCGCGGAGTCACCGAACTCGAAAGTAATCATTGTCGGGTCCGGGAAAAACGGCTTACCGGTTATCTTGAACACAGGTAGTGCCGCAGGTTCACCTCCGCAGGTTGCCAGCAGGTAACCCGGCCAACCTCGAGAGCTTGGCGGCACCCTTGCTGGTCTAGTCCTACTTGAGTCGAGGTGAGGCCGATGCTCTCGCACCGCCGACCCAGCGTCGGTAATCGCTACAAATGTTGTCGCGTCCCTTTATCCGGACCCACCAGATATTAATCCGGGTACCCCGCCTGCACCGAGCAGCAGTTCTCTTGTCCGCGCAGAAAGGGCAGGAATGCGCCGCAGACGGCAATCAACATGACAGAAGACGCTAAACCTCTGTCGGTGCCGCCTAGCGATTTTGCCGGTTGCAATCACTCAGCAATTTCGGGTTGGAGGGGCGCGTCAAAGCCATGCTCGGCGAGGATTCTCTGGCCCGTCGGTGAGAGAACAAAGAGCGCGAACTGTGCGGCCCGTTCTTGATTGGCGCTCTTGAGCACCGTCATCCCGTAGTCTGCGGTTACGGCCAATTCCGGCGGTAACTCGACCGTGTTGATGCCAGGCATTTGCTCCGCTGCCGCATGCCCATTGGTACAGTAAGAGAGAAACGCATCGAGCTTCTTTTCTTGAAACATCCAGATCATGGCGTTCTTGGTATTGGGCGGAGCGCTGAGCTGCCCAGGAGCGCTTCCCATTTTCAACGCCTTTGCTTCGAGCGTTGCCCGGCTTCCCGGGTTGACGTGGTCCGCTCGTTTGAACATCGCCCAGGCATAGGCGCCGCCGGGATCGTTATCCGGGGAGGAAGTGCCGACTTTAATAGCGGGCTTCAGCAGCGTGGCAAGAACCGTTTTTGGCGTTGCCGACAGGCCTGGCCGCAGGATCGCACACAAGTGATTACGCGCGAACAGCACCGTGGGACCTGATAGCCCCGCTTTGGTAAGTGTCTCCGGGTAGCCCATATCGGCCGACGTGAATACATCACCGGCCTCTCCTTTGGCGAGTCGAGCCCCGAGCCCCCCGGAGGCTCCGTAGATCGGGTCAACCGTGGCGCCATAGGCATTGGTATAAGCTGCTGCGACGTCGGTCATGGCCGCGCGCAGACTCCCCGCGGAATGCAGCCGCACCGTTGGGGCATCGGCAGCAAACCCTGTCGAGCTCGCGAACACGGCAATCATCGTTGCTAACCATAGTCGATTCATATATTCCCTCTATGCGTTGGGATCATTGGCATCGGGATAAAACAACTGCTGTCCGTCAAGTTTGTAGGAAGCGATATCCTGTTGCCCAACGGGAGAAATCAGATAGTCGATGAATTCCTGGCCTAACATCTTTTTTACCGTCGGATGTCTCTCGGGATTCACCAGCATGATGCCGTATTGATTGAAGAGACATTTGTCGCCCGCCACCAGAATCTCCAGATCGCCCTTATTCTTGAAATGAATCCAAGTGGCGCGATCGGAGAGTACATAGGCATCACTTGCACTGGCGACATTGAGCGCAGCGCCCATGCCCTGCCCGATCGATTTATACCACGGGCCCTTGGCGTGCTCGATGTCGACGCCGCTATCCTTCCAAAGCGCGAGCTCCGCCATATGAGTTCCCGAGCGATCGCCGCGCGAGACGAACGGTAACATCTTATCTTTGATGGAATCGAGCGCCTTGCGGATGTTCTTTGAACCCTTGACTCCAGCAGGATCCGCTTTAGGCCCAACCAAGACGAAATCGTTGTACATGACGGGGTAGCGTTTCAGGCTCTCTCCCTCGGCGAGAAATTGCAGTTCCGCCGCTTTGGCATGCACGAAGACCACATCCGCATCGCCCCGCCGGCCCGTATCCAATGCTTGACCCGTGCCCTGCGCGATGACTTTCACGGTGATGCCGGTACGCTCTTTCACGATCGGCAAAAGATAGTCAAACAGCCCCGAGTCCTCGGTGGACGTGGTCGAGGCGACGACAATCGATCGATCGGATGAGGCCGCGTTTGAGACAGCGCCCATTGGCAGCGTAATCAGCAAAGCGACGGAGTAAACCTGAACGCTCTGAAGCAATCTTTTCATTGACACGTCCCAGACCTTAGATCAGCAATTCGCCGGCGAGGAAGTGCCGCGCTTCTTCAGTCGCGGGCGAATTGAAAAACTGATCAGCTGCTGCCCTCTCCACTACTGCCCCACGGTGTAGCAGCACGATATCACCGGCCAGACGTCGCGCTTCCCCCAGATCATGGGTTGCCATGACCACTTTCACGCCGTTCGCGCTCACCGACCGCACAAGTTCTTCAATCGCCTTGGTGGCCGCGGGATCCAAACTCGCGGTCGGCTCATCGAGGAATAACACTTGAGGGTCACGGGCGAGGGCGCGCGCAAGCGCCAGGCGTTGCTGCTCACCACCAGAAAGCCGACGGGCTGGGCGGTCTCCCAGGCCCTCAAGATCAACGAGCGACAACAGTTCGGTCGCGCGCCGCTGGCGTGCGCCTCGGGGCACTGCGATTGAACCAAGCGCATAGCGAAGGTTACCGGACGCGCTACGACGAAGCATTACTGGGCGCTGGAAGACGATGGCGCGCCGCATGGGCGGTGATTGTGGATGTCCGCCCCAGATCACCCGGCCGCTCGACGGCGCAATCAATCCCATAGCCGCACGCAACAGCGTAGTTTTCCCGGAACCGTTTGGGCCGATAAAGACGGTGGGAGCACCTGCCTCTATGACAAGCGATATCTGACGCAGAATTCTCAGCCCGCCAGTGTCGATATTCACTTCAGACAATTCGATCGGCAGGTCCGATACAAGGGCGTCGGCGCTCATCCGGCAAACCGTTCGCCCGCACGGCGCGCACCCCAGGCGAGTGCGCTCACCAGCACCACAATTCCCATCAAGATGACACCCAGGCCGACGGCGAGAGAGAGATTACCCTTCGAGGTCTCGAGCGCGATCGCCGTCGTCATGGTGCGGGTGAAACCTTCAATATTGCCGCCCACGATGATAACGGCGCCGACCTCCGCAGCTGCTCTGCCAAATCCCGCGAGAAGCGCCGTCACCAGTGAGAATCTGCCATCCCATAGTAAGGTCGAGATGCGTTTGAACGCCCCTATGTGCATGGCCGAAAACTCATCGCGGTATTCAAGCCAGAGATCTTCGATGGTTTGGCGCGTGAGTGCAGCAATGATGGGCGTCACAAGTACCGTCTGCGCAATCACCATGGCAGAGGGCGTAAAGAGCAATCCCCAGGGGCCTAATGGCCCAGACCGCGAGAGACTGAGATAAATCGCCAAACCGACAATCACCGGCGGTAAGCCCATCAGCGCATTCATAACCACGATGACGAATTCACGGCCGCGAAACCGGCTGAGCGCCACCAACGCACCCAGGGGCATGCCGATGATCGCGGCGACCAATACCGCGGTCAGGCTTACGGCAAGGGAAAGCCCAACAATAGAGAACAGTGCCAGATCACCGGTCAGGAGCAGGTGAAGGGCGGACGCATTATCGGGCACTGGGCAGACTTCCGCGCACGTTGAAACCTAATTGTCTTTGCGTTTTTTCTTAGACACTGACACCTTGCGGGTAGAGGCGCTGCTGCGAATCGCCCTCGCCCTGATCTCCTCGAGACACTCCCCTGCAACGTCGTTTAATTTTCGTTCCACCTCGCGATAGCGCTCTATGAGAAGAATCCCAAAGGAGGTGACTTCGGCGCCTCCACCCCCGTGGCCGCCTACGCTATTCACAGTCGCTGGCACATCGAAGGAGCTGTTTATGCTGTCGAGCAAGAGCCACGCCCGCCGATAACTCATACCCATCCGACGCGCAGCTTCCGAAAGCGACCCATATTTCTTGATGCCTTCCAGCAAGGCAATTTTCCCCGGACCCAGATTTGAATTTTCCGCGAAATCTATTCGGAATCGGATCAACGGTGCTTGTTTCATAATTTCTCTCGGCTTAAGGCCGCATCAATCGACATTGATGCGTTATACCAAAAATGTGCAGCGCTTGTTATACTGCGAATAGCATCCCGAGGCAGGATCGGACCCATTCGGGGTGCTCTTCTCATTCGGCGCCTCTATGCTCGTGAGTGGGCTGTACTACAAGACCCCTTTCCCGGTTCAACCGATGAAGGCCATTGGGGCTGTCGCCGCTACGCAAGCCGCTCAGACGGCGACCATCACCCCAGGCACAATTTACGCCGCGAGTTTGGTAACCGGGCTTGTGTGGCTGCTGTTGGGCCTGAGCGGTGCTGCTCACCGCGTTGGGAGATGGGTACCCCGGTTCATCGTCGTTGGCATCGTTTTGGGGCTCGGCTTGGGCTTTATGCTCGAGGGCATCACTATGATGAGCAGCGGCTGGCTGATTGCGACCATTGGGATGATTGGCACGCTGCTGCTCCTGAACAACAAAGCCGTACCCGCGATGTTTCTGCTGCTGGTGTTCGGTGTGGTATGCGGCATTGTGCAAAACCCCGATCTATTGACTAAACCGTCTGTTCCCGGATCATCCGGTTACGGAAAATGAGGTGGCGACCTCCACAGGCATGATGAACTTATTCAGCGCCGCGTGCGCCGGTGTGCCCATGTGTCACGGTGCGGGTGGAATGGCGGGGCATGTCGCCTTTGGTGCGAGGACGGGCGGTGCGCCGATCATCCTGGGGGTTATCCTTCTGCTGGTGGCACTTTTTCTGAGCGGATCCATCGGCATCATTCTGGCGCTATTCCCACGCGCGGTTCTGGGCGTGATCTTGTTCTTCACTGGCGCTCAGTTAGCCTTAGGGTCCTGCGACTTCAGCAAGGACAAGGGAGAGCGATTTATCACGCTCGTCACGGCCGCTTTTTCGATGTGGAACGTCGGTCTCGCCTTCGTCGCGGGATTGATGTTGGCGTATTTGAAAAATCGCGGCCGTCTCCGTCTGTGAGCAAAATATCTAAAAGGGGCGTTGGGCTAGTGGTGATTTTATCGAGAACGCATTTCTGGGTTCCAATCAGTTTTGTCTGTGCGGCTTTTGGAATCGCTGCTTTCATTCATCAAGGCATTCGGGCGACTACGGAAGCTCCGGTCAATGCCATTAGTACAGCGTTGTTACAATCTGCGGCGACACCAGTATCCGTAACCCAGAAAACGCCGGTGATGACGCAAGCCAATTCAGCAGTAGATTGGGAAAGAGAATTTAATGCTTCGAGTGATTACTTCAGCTTAGTGTCAATGGCCGCCAGAGAAGCGTCCGCAGGAGACGGAAGGGCAGCTTTCTATATTTCTAATGCGTTGTATTTGTGTTTGCCGATAATGAGGGAATACTCCAATTCGAAGGATCCGCAATCGGACTTTGAGTCCAGCAGCACTAATGCGAATTACTGGGAGTCCGCACAATTGGAAATTAATAAAGCTGTCGCCTCGCAAGATCCCGCCGCTTTATTTCAGGTCGGTCGACTACTTTCAGACTGTCTCGCAAGTAACGATCCCTTACAAGGATTTGCTGTTTCGATTGCGGCTTGCAACTTAGACTACGACTGCACTACTGGGAATGTGGCCCTTTTCCGGGACTGCGCCGCCCTCGGTACCTGTGCTGCAGGGGTGCATTATGCGGACATTGGCCTCGGGCGAGCGAGCATCGTCCGGCCGCGCGGCGCCGATGTGACTTGGTTAGTCGGAGCCATTGCCTTTGGAGGTGCAATCGGCCCGTACCTACTGATGTACGGGCTGCAAATGACCGACTCCGCATCCGCGTCGTTAATCTTGAACGCAGAAGGCGTCTTCACTGCGCTATTGGCGTGGTTCGCATTCAAGGAAAATTTTGACCGCCGAATTGCGACGGGTATGGCGCTCATTGTCGCCGGCGGCGTTGTCCTCTCGACCGGCCCAGCACTTCGCTCAAGCGGCATCATCGGGCCTTTGGCGATTGCAGGAGCCTGCCTCGCCTGGGCTATCGATAATAACCTGACGCGGAAGGTCTCAATCAACGACGCCATCCTAATTGCGTGCATCAAAGGGCTGGTGGCGGGTCCAATCAGCGTCGCGCTAGCCCTTGATTATGGCGCTCATATACCTGGTGGCTCCCTGCTGCTTGGAGCGGGACTACTTGGCTTTATCGGTTACGGACTGAGTTTGACGCTCTCTGTGCTGGCGCTGCGTAATCTCGGCACCGCGCGAACGGGGGCTTATTTTTCGCTTGCACCCAACAGCAACAGCATTCTCTTGACCTTTACGCTTGACTATCGCCATCTCATTGGCGGCTCATGAGCGCAGGTCGTGCGCTTAACATAGGGATGAATCTGGAAACTGCACCGTGAGTCAGAAACTATTACTCATCTGGTTTAGCGCCGTTGCCGCGATTCTCGTGATCGTGGGGGTGATATTCGCCTTTTTTGGCTTGAGCATTTTGCCCGTCGATCGAGAGAAACTCGTGCCTTGGCAGAGTGCAATCTACGGCGCCATCATGATCGGCTGGGGTACGACACTCCTCTGTATCGGGCGTGTCGCGTTTCGTCGAAGTGATCGCGAGCTGCTGAAAGGACTGCTCTACGGACTGATCGTATGGCTCGCCATAGAAGCCGCTTTTTCCATATATTTTGGAGTCTGGTTCAATGTCGGCGTGGATATAGCCGTTTTCGCACTCTTCGCGATTCCGTTGCTCGCGGCCATAGTGCACATAAAGGGAAAATCCTAGGCGAGTGCTAGCTGCGCCGACTACTGCGATCGACGATCCGATTCAATACTACAAATCGT
Organism: uncultured Gammaproteobacteria bacterium; assembly: GCA_963785405.1. Taxonomy (GTDB): domain Bacteria; phylum Pseudomonadota; class Gammaproteobacteria; order Steroidobacterales; family Steroidobacteraceae; genus Bog-1198. The sequence continues at coordinate 1,627,395 of CAWAVF010000008.1, read as the reverse complement.
CCCGATGTGTTCGCCCAAACCGGACAGCGCACGCCGGTGCTGTGGCATGCTACCCTCAAAGAAAAATAGACAATCCCACCCTCCTCGCGCTCGTTGCAATTGGTTTAGGTTGCTAGAGGACCCTAACTTAGGGCGCCAGGAGCCACTTAGGTCATTGCAGTGGTGTCCTTTACGTACCGTGCGCGGAACTGTGGGACGCAACCCGCGGTCAGATTGGTATTCGAAGGAGGAGGCCCTCAACCAATGAATAGCGTCGCTGCGGCTGTAGTGTCTGTCCTATACCTTGCAAGTGCGCCGTCTGTGTGCCAGGCCACCGATCCGACTCAGCAGCAGGTTGTGCGGGAGCGAAGTGCGGACGTAATGCCTTTCGACCTTAATGCAACGACCCACATTTTTACTAGGACTCGTACCGGCGGTATCCAACGAGTGGTCGCAAAGAATCCCGACGACACCCCACAGATCGAGATGATTCGTGCTCACCTGAGAGACATTGCCGGTAAGTTCAGCCGAGGAGATTTCTCCGCGCCTGCTCACGTGCACGGGGCGATCATGCCAGGGCTCGCCGACCTACGCGCCGCAAAGCCTGGAGAACTCAAAACCCGGTATTACGACATCGCCGCCGGCGCTGAGATCGAGTATTCGTCAGAAAGTCCGAAGATTGTGGCCGCTTTACATGAGTGGTTTAGTGCGCAGCTCGCTGATCACGGATCCGATGCAACGGCTGGGCACGATCATGCGATGCCGCACAATGAATAAACCGGCCCCATCGTTAACCATGCCTCAAATCGACCGGCAAACGATTGCCCTGCGCTATGTGGGGAGCTTAAGCTTCGCCATATGAAGCTTCAGCTCATTGCTTTGATCGTGATACTCGCCCTCGGCCTGCAAGGGTCGGTGGCTGCTTTTGCGACGGCATCCGAGATGCTGTCTTCAGACTGCACAACTTCGTCTGTGAGTCAGTCGGATACCTCGCACAAGTCGTGCTGCCCGAGCGGGTTACACACAGCCGGCTGCTGCTTGGACGCCTGCCTAGCGACTGTGGGTGTCGCGGTGTCATCCACGCCCTTGGTTTGGTACGGCCGCTCGGCGCGCGCATTGCCGATCCATACAGCGACATTCTCCTCTCGCGGCGATGCGCCGCTGATTCGACCACCCATTATCTAAAGCCCTCAAGGTCCGTCTAAACAACGGCATGTCAGCGACTCGTGAGAGCCGCTGGTGATGGCGCGCACGCGTGAAGCTGCCGCCCGGTGAGCTTTGGAGAACGGTCATGTTTCGTTTTTACCTGGGCGCATGCGCGCTTGTCCTGGCAGCACCCGCGATCGCCAAACCGATCGCGTTTGCCGATGGCACAACCGTGATGGCCGAATACGGCGCCGGCACAATGCAGGAGTTGCAGATCTTTTACGCGCCGCGCTTTGATTACTCGGTCGGCGGGGGCCACGTTGATTTTACCAGCGACGAGGATGGCCAGACTGAGCACATCACGTACGCACGGCTGAACTGGCTCGCCCACCGTTGGAATCTGGAATCTGCACAGGCCAATGTGTTCGTGTGGGGTGGTGTCGGATCCGCGACTGGAGACTCTTTCAGCGGATCGAGTCTCACTGGGAACGCCGGCGCGCAGACCGATTACGAAACGCGGCGTGTCTATGCGTCCCTAAAAACCGATTTGCAGCGAAGTTCGGAATTCTCGATTCGCGTCGACACCTTGCAATTGGGATTGGCTCCCTACAAACACGACTATGGAGGAATCGCGACTTGGTTCGTCTTCCAGGCGCGTCATTACACCGACAGTCTTCATTCAGGGATCGAGACCGCGGCGCTGTTGCGCCTCTTCAAGGGCGGTGCGTGGATCGAGGCCGGTGTCACCAACGGCGGGAAACTACAAGCCATGGCCATGTTCAACTTCTAAATCGGAAAATCTGATGAAACGCTTTCAAGTTCGTTTGACTGTAGTCCTGCTTGTGATGACAGCAACCAGCAGCGCTGCCACGATTGAGATGACTGTCAATGGCCTAGTCTGCGCCTTCTGCGCACAGGGTATCGAGAAGAAACTCAAGAAATTCCCAGCGACTGCCGAGGTCGTTGTGAATCTGGAGCATCGACTGGTCGCTGTGGCGCTAAAGGACGGTCAGGACATCTCAGATACGGATCTGCGAAAAGCATTGACCGATGCTGGCTATACCGTGAAATCGATCGAGCGCACAGAAACTCCGATCGCCGATGTTCGCGAACGGCTCAAGGCGGCAAAGCCGTGAGCAAACCACCGTTCGCGCGCAATACGGGTCTCGCGGCCGGCGCGCTGCTCGCAAGTTCAGCGACGCTCGTGTGCTGTGTACTGCCGGCTGTGCTTGTGGCCGTCGGCGCTGGCGCGGCGTTGGCCGGCCTCGTCACTGCTGTGCCGCAGCTTGTATGGTTGAGCGAGCATAAGCCGTTGGTGTTCACCGTTGCCGGCATGCTGTTGGCAATCAGCGGTGTTGCTCTCTGGTTAGGGCGGCGCGCGCCCTGTCCGGCAGATCCTGCGCTCGCGCGCTCGTGTTGGCGTCTGCGGCGAATAAGCGCAACCCTCTATGCGGTCGCCGTTGTCAGCTTCCTGCTCGGTGCCACGTTCGCGTTTGTATTGCCGGCTCTCCTCTCCTAGCCGCCATTTTCGTTCCATCGCAAGGTGTGCTTGACATTACGATGATACGCGTAATATCGTATCGCCATGAAAACCCCCTTGGTCATCGCAGCCTTAAGTGCGCTCGCCCATGAACATCGATTGGCCATTTATCGCCTTCTCGTCGAACGAGGGCCAGAGGGCCTCCCGGCAGGCGTCATAGGAGATCGCGTTGGTCTCCTGCCGTCCTCGTTGACATTCCATCTGCAGAACCTACAGCGCGCCGGGCTCATTACCCAAGAACGTAGCAGCCGCCAGCTCATCTATAGCGCGGACTTCGAGGCGATGAACGGACTTGTCGGCTATCTCACCGAGAACTGCTGTGGTCAAGGTAATAGAGAGTGCGCGACGGCGTGCAAGCCGGTCGCCACCAAAGTACGAAACAAACCCCGGAGAGCTGCATGAAACGCTTTCACTTACACGTCAGCGTCGAGAACCTCGACGAATCCATTAGATTTTATTCGACCTTGTTTGCTGCGCCGCCGACGGTTCGGCAACCGGATTACGCCAAATGGATGATCGAGGACCCAAGAATCAACTTCGCGATCTCAACAAATCGCCAACCCGTGGGCGTCAATCACTTGGGCTTTCAGGTTGAATCCGACGAGGAGTTGCGCGGCATGCATGCGCAATTGCAGGCGGCCGACGCTCAACTGGTTCAGGAGAACGAGCAGCCCTGCTGCTACGCTAAGTCAGACAAGTACTGGGTCACCGATCCAACCGGGATCGCCTGGGAGACCTTTCACACGCTCGGCGGCATTCCTGTCTATGGCAAAGATACGTCAGTCTTCAATCACGGCGCTTCCGCCGTCCCCATCCAGGCGTCCGCAGCGAAGTCCGCCTGCTGCGTACCGGCGGAGAAGGCCCAACCTACGGCCGATCGCACGAGTTGCTGCGGGTGATGATTCCTTCGCTTAAATCCGGTATTCGTCGCGGTGATTCCGCCGATCTTCCGGCGGTGGTCGAGTTGCTTAAAGGGGCGGGACTGCCAACGGCTGATTTGACGAGTGCCTTAAGGCTGCAAATGTGGGTACTCGATGTCAGGGACTCACCCCAGGGCGTCGTTGCTCTGGAGCGTTTCGGCAGCGAAGGACTTTTACGCTCGCTTGCCATTGCGCGCAGGTACCGCCAGCGCGGCTTCGGCCGTGAGCTCGTACTTCAACTCGAACACGATGCCCAAGCGGACGGCGTCGAGCAGCTCGTGCTCTTGACCGAGACAGCGCAACCGTTCTTTCGCGCCCTCGGCTACGACGTCATCGATCGGCGTAATGTGAGCAGAGAACTGGCACAGAGTGCAGAGTTTCGTTTTCTCTGCCCAGCCTCAGCCGTGTGCATGAACAAAGCGCTCGACACCTAAATTGCGGGAGAATGCAGATGGCGGAGCGCATCTACAACGTGCTGTTCCTGTGCACCGGCAACTCGGCACGCAGCATCCTTGCCGAATGCATCATCAACAAACTGGGCAAGGGCAAGTTCCGTGGATTCAGTGCAGGCAGTCACCCGAAGGGACAAGTGCATCCGATGGCACTCGCGCTGCTGCAGCAACTGGACTTTCCGACCGACAGTCTTCGTAGCAAGAATTGGGATGAATTCGCGGCTCCTAATAGTCCGCACCTCGACTTCGTTTTCACGGTGTGCGCTAACGCCGCCGGCGAGGTGTGCCCGCATTGGCCGGGCCAACCGATGACAGCCCACTGGGGAATCCCAGATCCTGCGGCGGTCGAAGGCACGGATGTTGAGAAGAGCTTTGCGTTTCGCGAGGCATTCCGGTCGTTGGAGACGCGGATCAAGCTGTTCTTGAGTCTTCCGCTCACCTCGATAGACCGGATGCGCTTGAAGGAGCGCTTGGATGCGATTGGGCATACACCGAATCCCCCGGCCAAAGATGCACACTGAACCACTATCCCGCCGACTACTCGCCGAGGGCTTGGGATCGCTGCTGCTGGCAGCAACCGTGGTGGGCTCCGGGATCATGGCGGAACGCCTCAGCGGTGGTAATGTGGCGGTCGCACTCCTCGCCAACACGGGCGCAACGGTCGCGGTACTCGCAACCCTGATCGCACTGCTCGGCCCCTTGAGTGGCGCCCACTTCAATCCGGCCGTTTCCGTCATCGAGGCGCTACGCGGTCGACTGCAGTGGGGAGACGCCGGCCTTTACACGGCTGTGCAAATCGTCGGCTGCTGCTTAGGTGCGCTGCTTGCGCATGTCATGTTCGAGTTGCCCGTGTGGCAGGCTTCGGCGCACGTGCGAACCGGGCCGGCGCAGTGGCTCGCGGAAGGTGTGGCGACCTTCGGCCTTTTGCTCGTGGTGCTCGGTCACCGTCGTTCAGAAGACGCGCCGTGGATGGTGGCCTGTTGGATTGGGGCGGCCTACTGGTTCACGGCCTCAACCTCTTTCGCAAACCCAGCCATCACGATTGCCCGCTCGCTCACCAACACCTTCTCCGGTATTCGTCCCGCCGACATGCCGGAGTTCATCTTGGCGCAATTTCTCGGCGGGATTGCGGCGCTGGCCGTCGCACGTGTGCTGTTCCCAGCGAAGAAGGCGACCGCGGTGTTAGCCGACACTCAAAATGCCGTCGATCTAGCCGCAAGTAGAAAAACGGAGGCCCTAAATGGCTGAGTCCGTCCCAGTCACGATCTATCACAACCCATCGTGCGGAACGTCCCGCAACACGCTAGCGCTCATCCGAAACGCGGGTGTCGAACCCACAATAATTGAATATCTGAAGACCCCGCCGGATCGGGCGACGCTCGAATCGTTGATTAAGCGGATGGCCATTCTTCCACGCGAGTTGCTGCGCAAAAAAGGCACGGCGTATGAGGAGTTGGGACTTGGGGCCGATCAGTGGACTGATGCACAGCTGATCAATCAGATGCGGGCGCATCCCATCCTGATCAATCGGCCGATCGTAGTAACGCCGTGGGGCGTGAAGCTGTGTCGACCGTCAGAGGTGGTCCTGGAAATTCTTCGCCTCCCGCAGAAAGGTCCCTTCGCTAAAGAAGACGGGGAGCTGGTGATCGACGCAATGGGTCACCGCGTATGCTGAATTTCTTAAATCCCCCGCGGCCTCCGCTAACTGACCACCCGTTAACACTCTTCCTAGACTCGGAATTGAGGGTTTTGTTGCCAAGAATCGCGTGAACTATCGACCGAGGAGAAACGAGATGATTGCCCCGATACTGCGTTGGTGCTGCGTCCTGCTTGTCTTGGCTACTGCCGGTGCGCTTGCCGCGTGCGGTGGCCAAAAGGGCTCCGATGAGAGAGCTGCCGGCCCCTTGGCCGGTAAAATCACGGTGGACGGGTCGGACACGGTTTTCCCCCTCTCAAAGGCCATGGCAGAGGCGTTCCGTGAATCGAACCCGGGCGTACAATTCGCAATCGAATTCTCCGGTACTGGTGGCGGATTCAAAAAGTTCTGTGCCGGAGAGATTGATATCGAGGACGCTTCGCGCCCCATCAGGTCAGACGAGGGCGAACAATGCAAGACCCAGCACATCGAATACATCGAAGTGCCCGTCGCATTCGACAGCCTCACAGTGGTGGTTAACCCTAAGAACACGTTCGTCGATTGTCTCACCGTCCAAGAACTCAAAGCCATGTGGGAACCTGCCGCCGAGGGCAAGATGAGCCAGTGGAATCAGATTCGAGCGAGCTTTCCAGCATTGCCGATGGCGCTCTTCGGTCCGGGAAAGGCTTCTGGCACATTTGACTATTTCACGTTCGCAATCGTGGGCACCGAAGGCAGCAGTCGAGGGGACTACACGAAGAGCGAGGACTATACCGTCGTTGAGCGCGGAGTCGCGGCTGAACCGAATTCGCTGGGCTACTTCGGTTACGCTTACTACCAGGCAAACAAAGACCAGCTGAAACTTGTCGGCGTTGACAACGGTCACGGTTGCATCATACCGAACGCGCAAACCGTTGCGGATGGGACATACCAACCTCTGGCGAGGCCACTGTTTGTTTATGTCAACGTAGCAGCGGCCACCCGCCCGGAGGTCAAGGCATTCACGCGCTTCTATCTGGCGTCTGCGAGCAGCAAAATTGTGACAAAAGTTGGCTACGTGCCCCTACCCACCAGCGCCCTAGTTGCGCAGGCCTCTCGATTCGAGAAGGGCGTAACCGGATCGGCCCTTGGGGGGCACGGTTCTGTTACCGGAGTCAAGCTGGATGTGTTTGATGAGTGGGAGAAAGAAAAGGACCGCAACGATTCCAGGGCCGCAAGCGACTGATACTCCCGTGGATTTCGGAGTTTTCGCCGACGGTTAGCCTACCGCGAGTCGCGAGGGACCGCTTCGAAGAAGGAAATTCAGCGCCGCCAATGCCAGGTTATGGTTTGCAGCCATGACCGCGCTCACATCATCTGTGTTTGAGTTTCAGCGAAACCCAGACACACTTCTTGCGCATCTCGGTGGATAATTTCCACACGTGACGACTTGTCCCTAAACGACCGGAACCACGAGGTTCAATAAGGACTATGAGGTGAATGTGCCGGAGCTTGATACGTCGGTTTTCGTGATCCCAGGCGAGCGCGTTAAAAATGGCGAGGAACGCCTCGTCGTGCTTAACAAGATCGCAAAATCCGTCGTGGAGAGCGTTCGCGGGCTGCATCCGGTCTATGTATTCGTTCACGCAAAATCCAAACAAGTCGATCCACGGCCATTGGCAAAAATCTACAACACGGCGTGGAAGTCAGCTCGAGAACGCGCGGCGGATGCTTGGGCCAAGCAACATGGCGAAGCGGCGCCGGAGGGGTTTCGGCAGATCCGGGTCCACGATCTCAAACACACTTTCGGCCGCAGACTTCGCGCGGCGGCTGTGACGTTCGAGGATCGTCAGGATTTGCTCGGGCATCGTAGTGGTCGCATTACGACGCACTACTCCCAAGCAGAACTGACGAGCCTCATAGAGGCTGCGGACAAGGTTTGCGACACAGAGTCCCGCAAAACTCCCGCAACCACCTGGCTTCGGCGCAAAATCGGCTAGTGTAGGAGCGCTAAGTGGCTGATCCGTCGAAGCAAATTTGGTGCGCCCGGAGAGATTCGAACTCCCGGCCTCCTGGTTCGTAGCCAGGCGCTCTATCCAACTGAGCTACGGGCGCAAATGATCAAAGAGGAAGACAAACTATCCTCTGAAGGTTTTACATGGCGGAGAGGGAGGGATTCGAACCCTCGATGGGCTTTTGACCCATACGCCCTTAGCAGGGGCGCGCCTTCGACCACTCGGCCACCTCTCCGGACAGACTCAAGGCCATCGCGGAGCGCGGGATGATACCCGCACCGAGCAGTCTAGGTAAAGCTAAGGGGGGTCTTGTCTAATTCAGACGTCGTCGACGATCTTGGCGACCGGTGCGCCGGATCTGGAATCATATCTTCCTCGCGCTTGATGCGCTCGTAGATCTCCTCACGATGAACGGCAACATCCTTCGGCGCGTTGACACCGATTCGGACCTGGTTGCCCTTGACGCCCAATACGGTCACCGTGACTTCGTTGCCGATCATCACGGTTTCGCCGACACGCCGCGTCAATATCAACATAATCCAGCTCCTTCCAACCTTGGCACTAGCGGCGAAAAGTTTCCGCGTCGCACCCCGCACCGCGTCAAGCATTCATTCGCCATTCAAATTGTGGCTGGCAGATCGCCACTGCAGTTTCGTCAACCAATGCAATTAGAATACAAGAATACTAATAACAATTCTTGCAACTTGATATTAATAAATATCAATTGTTCAATTAGACAACCGGCTGCGCACCAAACCCTCGACCTCGGCGAGTGCTGCGCCCAAATTCTCGGGCTGCGTGCCGCCTGCTTGTGCAAAATCCGCACGGCCGCCGCCACGCCCGCCGACCTTCGCGGCCACCTGCGCCGGCAATCTCTCCAGCCTTGATTCGCGCCAGTAAATCCGCCGAAACTCCTACCACCAGCACGACTTTGCCCTGTCCTGCACGCGTCGCCAGCACGATGACCGAGGAACCAAGCTTACCTTTGAGCTGATCTACCGCGTCGCGCAATGACCTGACATCCGCACCATCAATCTGTGCAGCCAAAACCTTAATCCCACCCACGTCCTTTGCCTGAGTCGACAAATCGCCGCCGTGCCCGCTCGCCAGCTTCGACTTAAGCTGCTGAACCTCCTTTTCCAGCCTGCGGGAGCGTTCGACGAGTTCGCGGACCTTTTCGTCCACATCCTCGCGGCTGCCTCGCAGCATCGCCGCTATGTCGCGCAGCACCTGATCAGTGCGCACCACCCACTCGTAAGCCGCTTGGCCGGTCACCGCCTCCACACGGCGTACCCCGGCCGCAACGCCCGATTCGCCGATGATCTTGAACAGGCCGATATCGCCAGCTCGTTCGACGTGCGTTCCGCCGCAGAGTTCCATCGAGAAATCGCCGATCGAGAGCACACGAACGTCGCTTTCGTATTTCTCGCCGAACAGCGACATCGCGCCAGCCGCCACGGCGTCGTCCAGCGCCATCACTCGCGTCTCGGCCGGCTCGTTGTCGCGAATCGCCGAATTCACCAGTTCTTCGACTTGATGCATTTCATCCTGCGTCAGCGCCTGAGTATGCGAGAAGTCGAAACGCAACCGATCCGCGGCGACCAGCGAGCCCTTCTGCTCGACGTGCTTGCCCAGCACCTTCCTCAGCGCCGCGTGCAGCAGGTGCGTCGCCGAATGATTGAGCGCAATTGCCTTGCGGCGCTCCCGATCGACCTGAGCTTCGATCGACGTCTGCCGACACGCAGCTCGCCATTCTCCAGCACGCCGATGATGCGCAAACGATGCGCCGATCTTTTGCGTGTCGCGCACGATGAAGCGGCCATTTGCGCCCAGAAGCACGCCGGTATCGCCGATCTGGCCGCCGCTTTCCGCATAGAACGGCGTGTGATCCAGCACGACCTGGCCTTCCTGGCCGCGGCCGCAGCACATCGACGACCGCCCCGTCGAAAATCAGCGACGGTCACGCGAGCCGACGTCCGCCAGCCGGTCGTAGCCGGAAAACTCGGTCTTGCCGGCCAGCTTGACCGAATCGCGCAGCTCCGCGCCGAACTTGCTCGCAGCTCGCGCGCGACCGCGCTGCGCGTCCATCGCGGCATCGAAGCCCGCCTGATCGATGCGTGAGGCCGCGCTCGCGCGCCACGTCGGCGGTCAAATCCAGCGGGAAAACCGTAGGTATCGTACAGCCGAAACACGGTTTCGCCGGGAATCACCGTCGATTTCAGCTTCGCGGTTTCCGCATCGAGCAGCGCCATGCCGGTGGCCAGGGTTTCGGCAAATCGATCCTCCTCCTGCGCGAGGACTTGCGCGGCGCGCGCCTCGCCGCTCACCAATTCGGTGTAGTAGGAGCCCATTTCCCGCACCAGGCTCGGCACCAGCTTGTGGAAAAACGGCTGGGTCTGGCCCAATTTGTAGCCATGGCGAATCGCGCGCCGGATGATGCGCCGCAAAACGTAGCCGCGGCCCTCGTTCGACGGCACCACGCCGTCGATGATCAGGAATGTGCAGGCGCGGATATGATCGGCGATCACGCGCAAGCTGGAGGATTCAAGATCCTCGGTGCCGGTGACCTCCGCCGCGGCGCGAATCAACGATTTGAACAAATCGATGTCGTAGTTGCTGTGCACGCCCTGCATGACCGCCGCGACGCGCTCCAGGCCCATGCCGGTATCCACCGAAGGCTTGGGTAAGGGCACCAGCACGCCGTCCGCTGAGCGATCGTACTGCATGAACACCAGATTCCAGATCTCGACGTAGCGGTCGCCGTCCTCATCCGGCGATCCCGGGCGGGCCGCCGGGGATCTCCGCGCCATGATCGTAGAAAATCTCCGTGCAGGGACCGCAGGGTCCGGTTTCTCCCATCGACCAAAAATTGGATTTCTCGCCCATGCGCGTGCAGCGCGTCGGATCGATGCCGATTTCCTCGGTCCAGATGCGCTCCGCCTCGTCGTCCTCCGTGAATACCGTCACCCAGAGCCGGTCCTTCGGGAATTCCCGAGAGTCCCGGTGATGAAATTCCACGCGAAGTGGATCGCTTCGCGCTTGAAGTAGTCGCCGAAGCTGAAGTTGCCCAGCATTTCGAAAAAAGTGTGGTGCCGCGCGGTGTAGCCGACGTTCTCCAGATCGTTGTGCTTGCCGCCGGCGCGCACGCAGCGCTGCGCGGTTGCCGCGCGCGAATAGTCGCGGCGCTTCCTTGCCCAGGAAGACATCCTTGAACTGCACCATGCCGGCATTGGTGAACAGCAGCGTGGGGTCGTTGCCCGGCACGAGCGAACTCGACGGCACGCACCGCATGGCCGTTCTTGCGGAAGAATTCCAGGAAGCTGGCCCGGATTTCCGAGCTCGTCATCGATTTCAATTTGGCGTCGCGTTTCATGTCTCTTCGCAGTCTGCATCAAGGTCCACATCAAAGCCTAAGGCCATTCGTATCTGAGCGCTCGTGAAACCTCGGTAACCTAGGAATCGCGCCTGGCGCTGCCGGTCAGCGTAATTGTTCGGCAGTCGACGCGCCAAATTTCTTTTGCCGCGCCCTCGCGAGCTGCGCAATCCAGTCCGGATAGGCGTCGAGACATTGCCTCGACATCCGGTCCCTGCAAGCCGTGCCGGCGCAATTCCGCTCGCACGCGAATGAGGTCCCTGGCCCCGCGCCGCATGATAGGCCGACGAAATTCTCCATGTAGCGCCGATCGTCGAGCAATTTCTCGGCGCGCAGGCGCATCGAGCAGCGGCGCGACGACCGCCGGCATCGTAACCCTTCTCGAGCAGCTTTCGGCGCAAATCCTCGGACGCGTAGTCGCGCCGCGCCAAGGCGTCGAGCGCCGCAGACCCGAGCGGCGCGCGCGTCGAGGGGCTCTATGCTCCCGGCGAACCAGGGCGTTACGCCTCTTTGACGTCGCCACCCCGATTCATGGTCGCCTTTTCCGGGATCAGTTTGGCGCGAATCTGCCCTTCGATGTCCTTGGCGATCTCCGGATGCTGCTGCAGGAATGTGCGGGCATTGTCCTTGCCCTGCCCGATCCGTTCGCCCTTGTAGCTGTACCAAGAGCCGGATTTCTCGACCATATTGTGCAGCACGCCCAGTTCGATGAGCTCGCCTTCCTTGGATATGCCCGGTGCCGTACATGATCTCGAATTCCGTCTCGCGGAACGGCGGCGCCACCTTGTTCTTGACCACCTTGACGCGGGTCATCGAGCCCACCACTTCCTCGCCGTTCTTGATCGCGCCGATGCGCCGAATATCCATGCGCACCGACGAATAGAACTTGAGCGCATTGCCGCCGGTGGTGGTTTCGGGATTGCCGAACATGACGCCGATTTTCATGCGGATCTGATTGATGAAAATCACGATGGTATTGGATCGCTTGATGTTGCCGGTCAGCTTGCGCAGCGCCTGCGACATGAGGCGCGCCTGCAGTCCCATGTGCTGATCGCCCATTTCGCCTTCGATTTCCGCCTTCGGCGTGAGCGCGGCGACCGAGTCGACCACCACCACATCGACCGCGCCCGAGCGCACCAGCATGTCGGTGATTTCCAACGCCTGTTCGCCGGTATCCGGCTGCGACACCAACAGGTCGTTGACCTTGACGCCGAGTTTTTCCGCATACACCGGATCAAGCGCATGCTCAGCATCGACGAACGCCGCGGTGCCGCCGTTGCTTTGCGCCGAGGCGATGATGGCAAGCGTCAGTGTGGTCTTGCCCGAGGATTCCGGTCCGAAGATTTCGATGACGCGGCCGCGCGGAATGCCGCCCACGCCGAGTGCGATATCGAGACCCAGCGATCCGGTAGGGATCGAATCCACTTCGTACGTGGCGCCGGCATCGCCCAAGCGCATGACCGAGCCCTTTCCAAATTGCTTTTCGATCTGGCTCAGCGCGGCAGCGAGAGCTTTCTTGCGATTCTCTTCCATGGGGAGTCCTCAACAAAGTGTGGCGCCATTATTTCATATCCAGCGCCGCAACGCTCATCTCATATGCATCGAATTCACAGAGATTTCTACGGAATTTGCGTTTTCATCCAGTAGTGGCCAGGTGTCGACTACTGTATATGACGGACTGAACACCGCCGGTTTCCGAGCGATACAGACCAAAGCTGCTCGTGCTCCACGCAACAGGGGACATTGCTTGCAGCACAGGGGCTTGCGCCACCTTTCTCGCGAGTGTTACATGCGCGCGCGGGTTAGGCTGCGCTTCAAGGGCCAGATCCTTGTGCAACTGCTCCCACAGCTTGAAGAGCTCAGGCGGTATTTTTTGCGCTGCGGCTACAACGACCTGCGCCTTCGCCCAATACTCGATCGCATCGAAGCTGATCCTAAAGCGCGAAGCTCGCTGCATGGCGCCGATCGCGAGCAGCCCTGGCAGCCGCGAGTTCGGCACTTCGCCCATGAACGCCAGTGTTAAATGATAATTTTCGGCGGGCACAAGACGGCTTGGGGCAGCCAACCGCAATATTGCGGCGACGCCGGCAAGCTGGTTTTTCGTATCAGCGTCGGGCCAGAGCGCAAAGAATAATCGCATTGCAATCCATGTCAGCGCTCGATCAATGCGTATAAGCCGGTGAGCGCCGCTCGCACGGTCTTGCGGCGGACCGATTCACGATCGCCGCGAAAATGCCGCAGTTGCACGGTGACCCGAACCGCGCTACCGCGGCGCATCGCCCATGCCAGCCACACGGTCCCGACAGGCTTCTCCGGGACGGCGCCGTCGGGACCGGCAATGCCGGTCACCGCGACTGCGACCTGCGCTTGCGCGCGCCGGAGGGCGCCCTTCGCCATCGCTCGAACGACGGCTTCGCTTACTGCACCGCTGTTTTCGAGCAAGGTTCGAGGTACACCGAGCCGCCGCATCTTGGATTCATTGCTGTAAGTCACGAATCCCTCGACGAACCACTGCGAGCTTCCGGCAACATCAGTGACAGTCTTGGCAATCCAACCGCCCGTGCAGGATTCCGCTGTCGCTACGACCCGGTGTGAATCGAGCAGGCGCCGGCCGACTCGCGCAGCCAGACGTTCAAGTTCCCCATCGGTGTTCGCCATGACCATGAGTTTACTAGTTTAGAATTGCGTATGGACATCGCGACGCCAGAACACACGCCCATGATGCAGCAATACCTGCGCATCAAGGCGCAGCACCCGGACGTGCTGTTGTTTTATCGCATGGGCGATTTCTACGAGATGTTCTACGACGATGCGCGGCGCGCCGCCGCGCTTCTCGACATCGCACTGACGCAGCGCGGCGCCTCCGCGGGCGCTCCGATTCCGATGGCTGGCGTCCCCGCCGTCACCCTCGATAGCTACTTGGCAAAGTTGGTGCGCAAAGGCGAATCGGTTGCCATTTGCGAACAGCGCGGCGACCCAGGCAAGACCAAAGGTCCGATGGAACGCGAAGTGGTGCGCATCGTGACTCCGGGCACCATTACCGATGAGGCCTTGTTGGAAGAGCGGCGCGATAACGTCCTTGCCAGCATCTGCGGCCGCGACGGGCGCTACGGACTCGCCTGGCTCGAGCTGTCGGCCGGCCGCTTCAGCGTGATGGAGCTTGAAAGCCTGGCGGCGCTCGAAGCTGAGGTCGAACGGCTGCAGCCAAAGGAGATTTTGGCTCCCGACGGCGCGCAACCGGCGCTGCCGCACTCCGTGTCTGCCAGCGATCGCCCCTGGCGCGCCCGCGCACCCTGGCACTTCGATACGGATTCCGCCACGCGCGCGCTCACCGAGCAATTTCGCACCCGCGATTTGGCCGGCTTCGGCTGCGCAGGCAAACCGCTGGCCATTGCAGCGGCCGGCGCGCTGCTAAGCTTTGTCCGCGAAACACAAAAGTCCGCGCTGCCGCACCTCTTGTCGATCACAACGGAAGAGCGCGATGCCGCGCTCATCATGGACCCCGCAACCCGCCGCAATCTGGAACTCGACGAAAGCTTGGCGGGGGTCCAAGAGCTCACTCTGGCAGGTGTTTTCGATCGTACTTCGACACCGATGGGAGGCCGGCTGCTGCGGCGCTGGCTGCATCGCCCGCTGCGCGATCACGACATCCTGCGCTCCCGCTATCAGGCCGTCGCGACCCTGATCGATGAAGCCCGCTATGGCCAATTTGCCGAGCCGCTGCGCGCCATCGGCGACTTGGAGCGAATTCTGGCGAGAATCGCGCTGCGCTCGGCGCGGCCGCGCGATCTTGCACAGCTGCGCGCCGCGCTTGCCGCCCTACCCGCTCTCAAGCAGGCGCTTGCGACCGTCGCCGAATCGCCGCTGTTGCTTAAATTGGCCGCAGAGATCGGCGATCACCACCCAGAGTATGAATTGTTGAGGCGCGCGATTATCGACTCGCCGCCCCATTATCTTCGCGATGGCGGCGTGATTGCCGCGGGCTACGATGCCGAGCTCGATGAGCTGCGCGCCCTGGGCAGCAATACCGAGCAGTTCTTGATGGACTTGGAACAGCGCGAGCGCGAACGCAGCGGCCTGTCCAGTTTGAAACTGGGCTTCAACCGGGTACAGGGCTTTTTCATCGAAGTGAACCGCAGCCAGGCCGACAGGGTCCCGCCCGAATACCTGCGCCGCCAAACCGTGAAATCCGCCGAACGATTCATAACCCCTGAACTGAAATCCTTCGAAGACAAGGTGCTCGGGGCGCGCGATCGAGCGCTGGCGCGCGAGAAGAGCCTTTACGAAGGCGTGCTGGACCGGTTGTGCGAAATTCTTCCGTCGCTGCAATCGACGGCAACGGCGGTGGCGCAAATCGATGTTCTGGCGTGTTTCGCCGAGCGCGCCGCAGCGCTCGACTGCGCGCAGCCGGAATTGACGATGGAACCGATGCTGCTGATCGAAAGTGGCCGCCATCCCGTGGTCGAGCATGCGGGGCGCGAACCCTTCATTCCCAACGATGTACGCTTCGACCAGTCGCGCCGCATGCTCATCATCACCGGCCCGAACATGGGCGGTAAGAGCACTTACATGCGCCAGACTGCCCTTATCGTGCTGCTCGCCCATATCGGCTGCTTCGTACCGGCGCGGCGCGCGGTCCTAGGACCCATCGATCGCGTATTTACCCGGATCGGCGCGTCGGACGATCTCGCCGGCGGCCGCTCGACCTTTATGCTGGAAATGACCGAGACGGCCAATATCCTCAATAATGCGACATCCGCGAGCCTGGTGCTCATGGACGAGGTGGGCCGCGGCACCAGCACTTTCGACGGACTGTCGCTGGCGTGGGCTTGCGCGGCGTTCATCGCCACCAAAATCCGTGCCTTCACGCTGTTTGCCACACATTATTTCGAACTCACCAGCCTCGCCGGCGAGGCGCCTGGCGTGGTGAATGTCCATGTGGAAGCCGTCGAACACGGTGATCGCCTGGTGTTTCTACACAGCGTCAAGGAAGGCCCGGCAAACCAGAGTTACGGGCTGCAAGTGGCGGCGCTGGCGGGAATTCCGAAATCCGTGACGGCGCAGGCGCGCCGTTACTTGACGGAACTGGAGCGCGAACGTGATGCGCTGCGAAGCCATAGCTTACCGCAAGGCGAACTGCCCCTATTCGCAGCGGCGCCCGCACCGGTTCAAGAATCAGCCGCCTTGGAAGCGCTGCGCGCGGCAAATCCCGACACCTTGAGTCCGCGCGACGCACTCGATCTGCTATTCCGCTTGAAAAGCCTGGATCGCGACCAACAAAGCTAACGCAGAAAGTTGCCGTCGCTCAAGAACGCAGCGGTTTGCCGCGCCACCGTCGAAGAGTATGGCAGAGCCGTGTGACTGACCCGCAGGACCAAGTGCTCCGATATGCCCGGCAGTCGCGTTTCTTCCACGAAGATCGTGCCATCGCTGGGTGCGCCGTGCACGCCCACCAGCCTTCCCAACCCGATTCCCACGCTGCCAGCTATCACACCCAGTTCGCGCTGCCCCGACCAGCGGCGCTGACTCTCCGTGAGCAAATCCTCGCGTACGCCGCGGCCCATGATTTTCCTGCCGAACGGCAGACGCGCCAGATTTTGCGCCGCGCGGCTGCCATTCAGCGGCGAGCCCAGCAGTACGATTCGTCCCGGCGGCAGTTGCGCGTCTTCCCTGTTCTCGAACAGCTTCAATATCACCAAACCGCCCAGGCTATGGCCTACCAAGTGCAGAGCGTCCGCGCGCTGCTCTCTTAGGAATGTTGCTAGTGCCCGTGCACTGTCGCTGATGCTCGACGTCATCGATGCGTAGGAAAATGCGCGCGTCTTCGCATTCAACTGTCTGGCCAGCCGCCTGAGCAGGATGCCAGCCTCATTGCCGCTCAGCCAAAGTCCATGCACATACACAATCATCGTTCTCACCGATTGATGCCTACAAACGCAGTTCGGCAATGGCCGCGCGATTGGTGCTCGACGACGCGGTTTCGAGCGCTTCTAGATACGCAATCCAGCGAAATTGCACATGCTCGGCTTCGCTTAATGTCACCGGAACTCGATGCGGCAAGCGCAATGAAAAAGCGTGTTCGAGATTGCGTGTAATTCCGGGCGCATACACCTTGCCAAAAGCCGGCAGGATTTCGTACACCTGGGTCCACTGCAGATTAACCAACGCTCCTTGCGTAATGCCGGTTTCTTCGATCACTTCGCGCCGCGCTGCCGCATCGGCGTGCTCGTCCCATTCCAGGCTGCCTGTCACCGATTGCCAAAACCCCGGCGGGCGACGGCGCTCAAGCAGCAGAAATTCTCCGTCCGCGGTATAAATCACGACTAAGACGGATTCCGGCCGGCGAAACGTGGGCGGCAAATGTCACTCGATCTTGGGCGGCAGGCGTACGCGAATATGCAGTTCTCGAAGCTGCGCCTCGCTGACATCCGTTGGCGCGTCCATCATGAGGTCGGTCGCATTCTGAGTTTTGGGAAAGGCGATGACGTCGCGAATGCTGGCCGCGCCGGCCATCAGCATGGTCAATCGATCGAGTCCAAAAGCGATGCCGCCGTGCGGTGGCGCGCCGAACTTGAGCGCATCCAAAAGGAATCCAAACTTCACGCGCGCCTCTTCCGCCGAGATACCCAACAAGTCGAACACGACGGATTGCAAGGCTTGATTGTGTATACGCACTGAGCCGCCGCCGAGCTCCGTGCCGTTCAACACCATGTCATACGCTTTGGCGATCGCCTCCCCCGGGCTCGCCGCCAGGGCCGCGTAATCCAAGTTTACCGGGCTGGTAAACGGATGATGCATGGCTTGCCAGCGCTTGGCTTCCGGGTCCCACTCGAACATCGGAAACTCCACCACCCACAGGGGACGCCACCCCTCTTCGACCAGCTTTAAATCCTGACCCACCTTGAGGCGCAGCGCGCCGAGGGCATCGCTCACCACTTTGGCGCTGTCGGCGCCGAAGAAAATCAGGTCGCCGTCCTTGGCGCCGGTGCGCTGCATGATTCCGCTGACTGCCGCATCGGTCAGGAATTTCAATATCGGCGACGCCAACCCGTCGCGGCCCTTTGCGAGCTCGTTGACTTTGACGTATGCCAAACCCTTGGCACCATAGCGGGCCACATAAGCCGTGTAATCGTCGATCTCCCGGCGCGACAGCTTGCCGCCCTGCGGCACGCACAAGGCTGTTACGCGGCCTTGGGGGTCGGCTGCGGGGCCTGCGAATACCTTGAAGTCGCAGCCTTTGACAAGATCCGCCACATCCACCAGCTCGAGTGGCAACCGCAAATCCGGCTTATCGGACCCGTAGCGGCGCATTGCCTCGGCGTAGGTCATCCGCGGCATCGGACTCGGAAGGTCGACGCCGAGCACGCGCTTGAATAGCTGGTGTACTAGACCTTCCATCAATTCCTGAATCTGCCCTTGGTCGAGAAACGAAGTCTCGATATCGAGCTGCGTGAATTCCGCTTGTCGATCGGCACGAAAGTCCTCATCGCGGAAACAGCGCACGATCTGATAGTAGCGGTCGAAGCCGGAGATCATCAGCAGCTGCTTGTAGATCTGCGGCGACTGCGGCAGCGCAAAGAATTTCCCCGCGTGAGTCCGGCTCGGCACCAGGTAGTCGCGCGCACCTTCCGGCGTCGCCTTCGACAGTATCGGGGTCTCGATGTCGACGAAGCCGGCATCGTCCAGATAGTGGCGCATGGCGCGCGTGATCCGATGCCTAAGCAGCAAGCGCTCGCGCATTTCTTCGCGGCGCAGGTCTAGGTAACGGAAGCGCAGGCGCACCTCCTCGCTGACCGCCTCATCGAGCTGAAAGGGCAGCGGCTCCGAGCGGTTGAGAATTTCCAGCTCCTGGCACAGCACCTCGACTTGCCCGGACTTCAAATTGGCATTCGCGGTACCCGGCGGCCTGGCCCGCACCAAACCTGTCACCTTGAGAACGAATTCATTGCGCACACGCTCGGCCAGGGCGAACATCTCGGCCTTGTCCGGATCGAAGACGATTTGCAGCAAGCCCTCGCGATCGCGCAAGTCGACGAATATCACGCCGCCGTGGTCGCGGCGGCGGTGGGCCCAGCCGGCAACAGTGACGGTCTTGCCGATCGAAGTCTCATCGACCCGGCCGCAGTAATGAGTGCGCATAAGCAAAAACAACCAAAAAGGGGAAGCGCGCGATGCTAAGGCTTTTGGGGAGGCGCGGGCAAGCCCAAAGCGCTGGCCTTTAGGGTCTGAAGGCCTACGCTTGGCTTTAAACGGGGGTTCGCATGGCACCAATTCCGATAGGCGCGATTTCCGGCTTGATCTTGAGCGCAACCACGAGCTTCCTGATCACCGGACGGCTGTTTCATCCCTATCAAAAGAAGACTGCGGCGACCTGGCGCCCCGAATCCTGGCGGCATCACCTGTCCGCGATGCTCCTGCAGGGCGTGGCCGGCGCGGGTATTGGCTGGTTGTTCTCGGCTGCCGGCGCGCCGACGCTTGGGTTCGCGCTATTTGAACTTGGCCTCGGCGTTTGGATGGTGCTCGTAGCGTGCATTCTAATTCAGGCGCTGTACGTGAATTGGCATGCGGGATTCATCGTTGGTCTGGTTCTGGATTGGACTGTTTTTATCGTCGGCGTCTTGTTGGCCTGTGCAGCTTTAAACGCACGCTAGCCGGTCGGTTTCCAGAATGTGATGATTGCTCCGCCGGCGATCACGAGCGCGCCGCCGACCAGAATGGGCAGCGTTGGCAGCGCTCGGAAGGCGACGAAATTGACCACCTGCCAGATCACAAATAGCGTGGCGATATAGATCCCGACCACGCGCCCGAATTGCAGCGGTGCAAGATTGAGAAAGGTTCCGTAGCCTAGAAGCAGAGTGGCGCCGATAAGGAACAGCGCCACGCGAATCAGCCCAACATGGCTGTAGATCGCCATTCTGACGATGGCATCGCCGCTGACCTCGAGCGTGGTTGCCATCAACATCAAGATCAGCGGGTGAACGACTTGCAGCGCCTTTACCATATTTGATTCCCCCCAAACCTTTGGCGCGCCGCGCCACAACCCTTGGCCCTATCGGCGGCTACCTTTGGACTTCGCCGCCGGTATCCGCACCGGCCGTTTCGGAGCAGATTTATTTTGGCTGCCGGCGCGACTCCGCATTGCGCTCTTGCCGGCAGCGGATTTCCGCGAAGATCGCGCCGCCGCTGATTTCTCTGCGGCCCCCGCAGCTTTGTCTGCCGGCTTATCCGCCGATTTCTCCACCGGTTTCTCAGCCGGCTTGTCCTTCGCGGCCTTCGCATCGCCGGATCCGGTCTCCGATGCTTTGGCCTCGGTGCTCTTGCCGTTCTCCGCGGTCGTAGGCGTAGTGGCCGCAACCGCATCCTTCGCGTCCTTCGCGTCCTTCGGGGCATCAGCCTCCGGCCGGTCGGCCAGATTGCGCTGGTTCTCCTTATCGCCCTTGAAGTCCGTTTCGTACCAGCCCGCACCCTTGAGCCTGAACACCGGCGCCGACATCAATCGCACCAACTGCTGCTTGCCGCAATCGGGACATTTTTTCAGAGGCGAGTCGCTGACCTTCTGCATGGCCTCGAGCTCATGGCCGCAGCTCTTGCATTGATACTCGTAAAAAGGCATGTAATTCCTCTACAGGGGCTTGGCGCGTCGAAGTATAGCGGCGATGCCCCTTCCTCGCAGCGCTGAACTCAATGCAGGCGTTCTTTTTCGAACACCAACCCCGTGCGCTTCAATTTGGCGACCACGCGATCGCCGGCGACGAACTCGCCTTGCAGGATCTGCTGCGCCAGCGGGTTTTCGATCTGCGATTGGATCGCGCGCTTCAACGGCCTGGCGCCGTACACGGTGTCGAACCCCGCCTCGCCGATCTTGTCGCGCGCGTCGTCGTCCAAGCGCAGAGTGATATCGCGCTCCGCCAGCCGCTGTCGCAAGCGTCCCAACTGGATGTCCACGATGGAGCGGATCTGCTCGCGGCCGAGGGAGTGGAACACGACGATGTCATCGACGCGGTTGATGAATTCCGGGCGGAAATGCTGGGTCACCACCTGCATGACCGCCTCTTTCATCTTGGCGTAATTGGCCTCGCCCGACAGCTCTTGAATCACCTGGCTGCCTAAGTTCGAGGTCATGATCACGACGCAGTTGCGAAAGTCCACGGTACGGCCCTGGCCATCGGTAAGGCGGCCATCGTCCAGCACCTGCAGCAGCACATTGAACACGTCGGGGTGCGCCTTCTCGATCTCATCGAGCAGGATCACGCTGTATGGGCGGCGCCGCACCGCTTCGGTCAGGTACCCGCCCTCTTCGTATCCGACATAGCCCGGAGGTGCGCCGATGAGGCGGGCAACCGAGTGCTTCTCCATGAACTCCGACATGTCGATGCGTATCAGCGCATCCTCGGTGTCGAACAAGAATTCAGCCAATGCCTTGCACAGCTCGGTCTTGCCGACGCCGGTGGGGCCCAAGAACATGAACGAGCCGCTGGGCCGGTGTGGGTCCGAAAGACCTGCTCGTGAACGGCGGATGGCGTCGGCCACCGCTTTCACCGCTTCTTGCTGGCCCACGACGCGTTTGCCCAGCACCTCCTCCATGCGCAGCAGCTTGTCGCGCTCGCCTTCGAGCATGCGCGACACCGGGATGCCGGTCCACTTCGACACAATCTCGGCGATTTCCGCTTCGGTCACCGAATTGCGCACCAGCTGATTGGGCTTCTGCTCCACTTCCAAGGCCTTGGCGAGGCGCTGCTCGAGCGCCGGGATGCGGCCGTATTGCAGTTCCGACATGCGCGCCAGATCCTGTGCGCGGCGCGCCGTGTCGAGGTCCTGGCGGGCACGCTCCAGTTCTTCAGTGATGTGGGCGGCGCCCTGTACCGTGGCCTTCTCGGCCTTCCAGATTTCCTCGAGATCCGAGTATTCTTTTTCCAGGGCTTTCAAGGCATCTTCGAGCGTGCTCAAGCGCTTTCGAGAGGCTTCATCCGTTTCCTTCTTGAGCGCTTCGCGCTCGATCTTGAGCTGGATGATGCGCCGGTCGAGTTTGTCGAGAGCCTCCGGCTTGGAATCGATTTCCATGCGTATGAGCGAACCTGCCTCGTCGATCAAATCGATGGCCTTGTCCGGCAATTGCCGATCGGAGATGTATCGATGCGACAGCGTCGCTGCCGCCACGATGGCCGGATCGGTGATCTGGACGCCGTGATGCACTTCGTAGCGTTCCTTCAAGCCGCGCAAAATCGCGATGGTGTCTTCCACCGACGGCTCATCGACCAGCACTTTCTGGAAGCGGCGCTCGAGTGCGGCATCTTTCTCGATGTACTTGCGATATTCATCCAGCGTCGTTGCGCCGACGCAATGCAGCTCGCCGCGCGCCAATGCCGGCTTCAGCATATTGCCCGCGTCCATCGCGCCCTCGGCCTTGCCGGCGCCGACCATGGTGTGCAATTCGTCGATGAATAAAATGACCTGGCCCTCCTGCTTGGAGAGATCGGTGAGCACCGCTTTCAGGCGCTCCTCGAATTCGCCGCGAAATTTCGCGCCCGCGATCAGCGCGCCCATATCGAGCGCGAGAATGCGCTTGTCCCGCAGGCCCTCGGGCACTTCGCCGTTGACGATGCGCTGCGCCAACCCCTCGACGATCGCCGTCTTGCCGACACCCGGCTCGCCAATGAGCACCGGGTTATTCTTGGTGCGCCGCTGTAGAACCTGGATGGTGCGGCGAATTTCATCGTCGCGCCCGATCACCGGATCGAGCTTGCCCTGGGTAGCGCGCTCGGTCAGATCGATGCTGTATTTTTCCAGCGCCTGGCGATTCTCTTCCGCGCCCGCATCTTCCACCTTGGCGCCGCCGCGCACCTCGTCGATGGCCTTTTCCAGGGCGGAGCGCGTGGCGCCATTAGCCTTCAACATCCGGCCCAGCTCGCCGCGATCGTCGCAGGCAGCCAGTACGAAGAGCTCGCTGGAAATGAACTGATCGCCGCGCTGCTGCGCGAGCTTGTCAGTGACGTTCAACAGCTTGTTCAAATCATTGCCAAGCAGCACCTCGCCGCCCGATCCCTCGACCTTGGCGACCCGATCCAATGCGCCGGCCAGATCCGAGCGCAATTTCGCGACCTGAGTACCCGCCTTCTCCAGCAGCGGCCGGGCAGTACCGCCCTGTTGATCGAGCAGCGCCGCCATGAGGTGCACCGGCTCGATGTACTGGTTGTCGCGGCCCACGGCCAGGGATTGGGCATCCGCCAGGGCCGCCTGGAATTTGGTGGTCAGCTTGTCCATCCGCATAGATATATCCTTCGAGAAAACTTCCAGAATGCCTAGGAAATGGGGTGCCGGACGCTCAATTCAACTGTCTTAGCCTATGATTCCCGCCAAATGAAGGTGCCTTGCCGGCCGGTAATCCCGTCGCGCCGATGGGAAAAATAGCGGTCCGCGCGAGCATAGGTGCATTCGCCGCCCCCATGGACGCGGCTGATCCCCAGCCTTTCTAGACGCCGGCGCGCGAGCCGCGCAAGATCCGCCATGAAGCGCCCCTCTGCATTCTTCTCGAAGGCATCGGCGTCACCAGAATCCGTTCCAATAAACGCCTGGCGCACCTCCGCGCCGACTTCAAAGTGCCGCGGCCCAATGGCCGGGCCCAGCCACGCGATAAGACGCTGTGGCGAGGCCCCGATGGCCTCAACGGTAGCCTCGATCACGCCTGCGCTAAGGCCGCGCCAGCCTGCATGTGCCGCCGCAATCGTGTCGCCGGACTCAGTCGCGAAAACAACGGGAAGACAATCGGCGGTGAGAATTGCGCAGACACGCTTTGCTCGGCGCGTCACCGCTGCATCCGCGGGACCATAGGGCCCCGGCGCATCAAGATCAGCCACATTCACCCCATGCACCTGCTCGAGCCATATGGGTTCTGCCGGCAGTCGGGCTGCTGCGATCAGCGCCCGCCGATTGTCCGCCACGAGCCGAGGGTTATCCCCTACATGATCGCCCAGGTTTAGCGATGCGTAGGGCGCGGCGCTTGCGCCGCCGCCGCGAAAGCTCGATAGCACGCGAACACCGGGAGGCGCCGGCCAATCGATGTTGAGCCAGCTCAAGCTCACCGCGCGCGCTGCAGCGCTACAGCCGCTGTCCGTGCATCATCGCGCAGGGCCAGCAGCAGTTGCCTGAAGTCCTCAGGAACCGGACTTTGCAGGGCCAATCGTTTGCCGGTCGTGGATGATCGAATCCCAAACTCGCCGCATGCAGAGCCTGTCGCTTGAACGCGCGCAGAGTAACGATCAGCTCTTGCGAGGCATCGCGCGGCTGCGCAAAGCGACCGCCGTATACCGGGTCACCGACGATCGGGTATTTGCTGATGCGCCAGGTGCAGGCGAATCTGGTG
The DNA here is from genome assembly GCA_963785405.1 of uncultured Gammaproteobacteria bacterium. Classification (GTDB taxonomy): domain Bacteria; phylum Pseudomonadota; class Gammaproteobacteria; order Steroidobacterales; family Steroidobacteraceae; genus Bog-1198. The sequence goes on along the minus strand of CAWAVF010000008.1, from coordinate 1,602,995 downwards.
GGTGCGCCCGGTCTCGAGCTTCACCGAGATATACGTGTGGGCGCGGAAGCGCTCCAACACCCGGTAATGCGTGACCGCCGGCCGGCCGCTCTCGCGCACCGCCATTTGCAAACGATCGCTGCGATTGCGTCCGATGGGCGCATCGATGGTGCCGCCCCCCGTCATCACGCCCGACACTGACCGCCAGATACTCCCGCGACATGGTGCGCGCCATCAGCTGCCGCGACAATGAGGTCTGCGCCTCCGCATTGCGCGCCACCACCAACAGGCCGCTGGTGTCCTTGTCGAGCCGGTGAATGAGCCCGGCGCGCGGCAAGCGCCGCCAACTTAGGATCCAACCCCAGCAACGCGTTTTGCAGGGTATGCCGCGGGTTCCCCGCGCCGGGATGTACCACCAATCCTGCGGGCTTATCGACGACCAACAGGTCCCCATCCTCGTGCACCAGACGCAGTGCAATGGTCTCCGGCAGCACCTTAAGCTCCGGCCGATCCCAAGCGATTTGCACCCGCACCTGTGACCCGGCCGTCACGATGTCGCGCGGTCTTAAGCGCCGCCTGCCGACCAGCACCGCGCCGCCCTCGATCCAGCCCTTGATTCGAGTGCGCGAATGCTGCGGCAGCAAACAGGCCAAGGCGCTGTCCAAGCGCTTGCCGGCCAATTCAGCCGGTATTTCGAGATCGATCACTTGGAACTCTGCGGTCATAGGGGACTCGAAGCTAGCTTCGGAGCATCGGGTATACTGCCGCGCTTTCGGGCCCTACCCGTTGGACCCCCCATTGTAAGGAATCGCTTGTGAGACTGCGTGATCTTGTCCAACCAAGCCGTATTTTGCTCATCGCCGTCGGTGTGTTGCTGCTGGCAACCGGCTGCCGCAGCCATCGGGCTGATGACGCCAAATCAGGCCCCGAACTGATCTACGCGAAGGCGCAAAAAGCCATCAGAAGCGGCAGCTATGTCGAGGCGGTCAAGCAGCTCGAGGCGCTGCAGTCGCGTTTCCCGTTCAGCGAGCCGGCTCGCCAGGCGCAGTTGGATTTGATCTACGCCTACTACAAGAGCAACCAGGTGGACCCTGCGGTTGATTCCGCGGATACCTTCATTCGGGAAAATCCGACCAACCCCAGGGTCGACTACGCCTATTACATGAAAGGACTGGTGTACTTCGAGCGCCAGTCAAATTGGCTGGAGAGGAAATTCAATGTCGATTTATCGCAGCGACCGCCGGTCAATGCGAAAAAGTCATTCGACTCATTCTCCCAGCTGATCGAGAAATATCCCAAGAGCATTTACGTCGGCGACGCCCAGCAGCGCATGATTTATTTGCGCAACCGCCTGGCTGACTTCGAATTGCACGTTGCCATGTACTACATGCGCCGCGGCGCCTACGTGGGGGCGCTGAATCGCGCCAAGTACTGCGTCGAATACTATGACGGAGCACCGGCGGTGAAGGGCTCCATGAAGGTGATGGTCGAGGCTTACTACGATCTGAAGATGACGGATCTGGCGCAGAACGCCGAGCGCGTCTACGCCGACAACTATCCGAACGACACCAGAGCCATCCAGCGCAAGAAGCACTGGTATCAGAGGATCTTTTAGCGGGACTTGTAGCCGCTGGTAATCGGATAGCGCCAATCGCGGCCGAAGGCGCGGCCGCTCACGCGCACGCCGGGCGGCGCCTGCCGGCGCTTGTATTCGTTGCGTTTGACGAGATCGAGGATCCGCCCCACCGTGGCGCGATCGAAGCCGCGCGCCGCTATCTGATCGACCGACAAGTCCTCCTCGATGAAGGCCTCCAGAATGGGGTCGAGGATTTCATACGGCGGCAGACTGTCGGTGTCTTTCTGGCCGAAGCGCAGCTCGGCCGACGGCGGCCGTTCGATGACGCGACTCGGAATCACCGGTGATTGAGCATTTCGCCAGCGGCACAGGCGATACACCAACAGTTTGCTGCAATCCTTGATGGGCGCGAAGCCGCCCGCCATGTCCCCATATAGCGTGGCATAGCCCACCGCCATCTCGCTCTTGTTGCCGGTGGTCAACAACATTTTGCCGGTTTTATTGGAAATGCCCATGAGCAGCACTCCGCGGCAGCGCGATTGAATGTTCTCCTCCGCGGTATCCGGATCGCGGCCGGCGAATTCATCCTTCAAGGCCGCCAGCGTCGCCTCGAACATCCCCTCGATGGAAATCACGCTGTGCTTGACATGCAGCTGCCTCGCCTGCAGCGCGGCATCGTCCTTGCTCATTTGCGAGGTATAACGCGAGGGCATCGCCACCGAATGCACGCGATCCGCGCCCAGCGCATCGACGGCGATAACCAACGTCAATGCGGAGTCGACGCCACCCGACAAACCCATCACCACGCCGGGAAACCTGTGCTTGGTGACGTAATCGCGCGTGCCCTGCACGAGCGCGCCGTACACGCTCTCCTCCTGGCTCTGCAACGGGGCCAAGGTCCCCGGGATGGGGTGCACCGCGCCCGCGGCATCCAGTCCCAAATCCACCACGTACATGCCCTCCGTGAAGGCCGGTGCGCGTTGCGTCACCACGCCCTTGGCGTCCATGACGAAGGAATTGCCGTCGAACACCAGTTCATCCTGCCCGCCCACCAAATTGCAGAACACGATGGGCACGCCGACTTCCCGCACCCGTTCGCGGACCACCAGCTGCTCGCGCTGCGTCTGTTTATCAACCTCGTAGGGCGAGGCATTGATCACCAGCAGCACCTGGGCGCCGGCAGTGCGCGCCTGGCGCGCCGGTGCAGGATCCCAGGCATCCTCACACACCAATATGCCCGCTTTCACGCCGTGAAGATCGATGATCGTGGGATCGGTGCCGGGGGTGAAATAGCGCTTTTCGTCGAATACCCGATAGTTCGGCAGGCATGCCTTGCGATGATTGGCGAGCATGGCGCCATCGCGAATCACGATGGCCGAATTGAATATCGTCGCCGTCGACGTATTCCGGATAACCGGCGATCAACGTGATGCCGCGTACTTCCTGTTTGAGCCGCTCGAGCGAGCGTGCGACTTGCAGGCGCATGCCGGAATGAAACAGCAGGTCCTCCGGCGGGTAACCCGACACCGCCAGTTCCGGCAGCATGACGATATCGGCGCGGTAGCGGTCGCGCGCTTCGTTTGCGGCGGCGACGATGCGCGAGGTATTGCCGTCGACGTCGCCGACGACCAAGTTGAACTGCGCCATCACACAACGCAGTTGCCGCGGCTCGCTCAAGGTTCCGCTCCTTACTTTGGGCGCCGCGGGCTGCGCCGTGCCGCGCCCCGCGCGGCCTTAGCCGTCTTCTTTGCGGCGGCCCGCTTGGGCGCCTTGGCAGCCAGCTTAGGCCGAGCATGCGAGCGATTGAGCCGCTTCGCGATGGCGGAACCCATTTCCGCCGGCGAGCGCACCGTGGTGATGCCGGCCGCTTCGAGCGCCGCGAATTTTGCCGCTGCCGTGCCCTTGCCGCCCGCGACGATGGCGCCGGCATGGCCCATGCGCTTGCCAGGCGGCGCCGCAACGCCGGCGATGTAGGCGACCACCGGCTTGCTGACATGCTTGTGGATGAAAGCCGCGGCGGCTTCCTCGTCGCTGCCGCCGATCTCACCCACCATCAAGATTCCCTCGGTGTGGGGGTCCTTTTCGAATAATTCCAGGACCTCGATGAAGTTCATGCCGCGCACCGGATCGCCGCCGATGCCCACACAGGTGCTTTGCCCCAAGCCGTTATTGGTGGTCTGAAATACCGCTTCATAGGTCAGCGTGCCGGAGCGGGAAACGATGCCCACGCGGCCTTTCTTATGAATGAATCCCGGCATGATGCCGATCTTGCATTCTTCCGGGGTGATGATGCCCGGGCAATTGGGGCCGATGAGCCGGGTCCGGTAGCTGGCGAGAGTCGCCTTGACGCGCACCATGTCGTTGACCGGAATGCCCTCGGTGATGCAGACGATCAGCTCCGCGCCCGCGTCCGCCGCCTCCAGGATGGCATCCGCCGCGTACGGCGCCGGCACGTAAATCATGCTCACGGTGGCGCCTGTTTTCGCAATCGCCTCCTGCGCGGTATCGAATACCGGCAGCCCCAGGTGTTTTTCCCCACCTCGACCCGGGGTGACGCCGCCCACCAGCTTGGTGCCGTACGCCAAGCATTGTTCGGAATGAAATGTGCCCTGTTTGCCGGTAAAACCCTGGCAAATCACCTTCGTAGTCTTATTGACCAAAATGCTCACTTGGCGGCTCCCGCGAGACTTACCGCTTTGAGCGCCGCATCAGTGAGATCGCTTGCCGGCGTGATGGCCAGGCCGCTACTCGCCAGCAGCGAGCGCGCCAGCGGCGCGTTGGTGCCCTCGAGGCGCACGATGACCGGGATGCTCACCCCCACCTCCTTGACGGCGGCAATGATGCCCTCCGCAATGATGTCGCAGCGGACGATGCCGCCGAATATATTGATCAGAATCGCGGTCACTTTGGGGTTCGAGAGAATCAATTTGAACGCTGTCGAGACGCGCTCCTTGGTTGCGCCTCCACCGACGTCCAGGAAGTTGGCAGGCTTTCCACCATGCAGCTGTATGAGGTCCATGGTCGCCATGGCAAGGCCTGCGCCATTGACCATGCAGGCAATATTGCCGTCCAGCGACACATAGTTGAGCTCGTGCTCCGCCGCCTTGCGCTCCCTGAGATCTTCTTGGGAGTTGTCGCGCAGTTTGGCCAGATCCCCCTGCCGAAACAGCGCGTTATCTTCGATGTTGATCTTGGCATCCAGGGCGAGGAGATCCCCGTCCGCGGTCACGATCAGCGGGTTGACCTCCACCAGGCTGGCATCGCGCTCCAGGTACAGCTTGTAAATGGCATGCGCGATTTTCACAAACTGCCCGATCTGCGTGCCGCCAAGCCCTACACCGAAAGCCAGTTGCCGGCATTGAAAGTCCTGCAGTCCGGCTGCCGGATGAACATTGACGCGGATGATCTTCTCCGGGGTGTGTTCGGCAACTTCTTCGATGTCCATCCCACCTGCGGCGGAAGCGACAAAAGCGAGTCGCCCCGCATCGCGATTCAGCACCAGGCTGAGGTAAATCTCGCGTGCGATCTTCGAACCCAGCTCCACGTACACCTGGTGCACCGGTAATCCTTCCGGGCCGGTCTGATGCGTGACCAGCCTCTTGCCCAGCATCGCCTGTGCAGCCGCGCGAACCGCTGGCAGATCCTTGGCGACCTTGACTCCCCCGGCCTTACCGCGGCCGCCCGCGTGAACTTGGGCCTTGACCACCCACAAAGAGCCGCCCAACCCTTTGGCTGCGGCCTCCGCCGCTGCCGGTGAGTCCGCCACCTGCCCCTTGGGTGTAGGGATGGCATATTGGGCAAAAAGCGCTTTCGACTGATACTCGTGCAGATTCATGAATCATCCTAAAGGTGAACAGTTCGCGTAAGGCGCGCTATTCTGAATTAAGCTTGCAGTGAGCGCAAAACAGGCAGATCGCACCACCTTTGAACCGCCAATTCGACCGCACCGGCATTAGTCCCGCACTCAATTGGCGCGTGCTTGGTGTCCTCAATTTGTATCGAGTCTCCGTGCCGCTGCTGCTGCTGGGTTTGTATTCCTTGGGCGGCGCCCGCGGCTTTTCGGTTTATTCCGCGCGGCTTTTCTTCGGCGCGACGGTATTTTATCTGTGTTTCGGCCTGGGCAGCGTCGTATTGGTACGCCGGCGGCTGGCGAGCGCGTACGTGCAGACCGTGCTGCAGGCGACGGTCGACATGCTGGTGCTGGTATTGCTGCTCCATACCTGCGGCGGGGTGGCCAGCGGTCTCGGCCTCTTGTTCTTGGTGCCCGTCGGCGGGCTGGCGTTCCTGCTGCCGCCGCGCAGTGCCTTGTTCCTTGCCGCCGTTGCCGCCATCGCCATCCTTGCCGACACGATTTGGCAGCAGCTGGGCGGCACATCCGACATCAATTCATATGCCACTGCCGGCTTGCTCGGCGTGATGTTGTTCGTCATCGCCGCCGCTGCCAGCTTCGCGGCAGGCCGCATGCGCGAGAGCGAGGACTTGGTTCGCCAGAAAGACCTGGATCTGGCGAATATGGCCGAGCTGTCCCAATACATCGTGCAGCATCTGCGCGAGAGCCTGCTGGTTGTCGATGGCGCCGACAAAATTCGTCTCATCAATGAGTCGGCGGCGGAAATTCTCGGCGATAATCATGCCGTCCCAGGAGCGCTGGTGGGCGAGGTGTCGCCGCGCTTGCTGTATTCACTGTCCACGTGGCGGCAGCGCGAGCAGAGCGAGAATACGCCGTCGACCTTCGTGGCGGCCGACGGCGCGCGGGTGATTCAGCCGCATTTTGCGCCGCTCGGCAGCATGCCGGGACCCACGCTGATCTTCCTCGAGGACATCAGCCTCATGGCCGAGCGGGTGCAGCAAGGCAAGCTTGCCGCGCTCGGCAGGCTGTCCGCCAGCATCGCGCATGAGATTCGCAACCCCGTCGGCGCGATGAGCCATGCCGGCCAGCTGCTGGCCGAAAGCGCCGTCATCGGACCCGATGAGCGCAGGTTGACGGACATCATCCGCAACAACTCCGATCGGGTCAGCACCATCATCAACAATATCCTGCAGCTGTCGCGCCGCGACTCCACCAAGCCGTCGCGCCTGAGCTTGGGCGATTGGTTTGACGGCTTCGTGGTCGAATTCTGCGAAACCATGCAGGTCCGAGAAATCCCAAATGGACATCCTGGAGGAGACCGATGATCTCGAAGTGCATTTTGACCCGAGCCATTTGCACCAGGTGGTTTGGAATTTGTGCGAGAACGCCCTGAAGTACGGCGAGACTCGCGGCGGAGTCAAGGTCGAGATCAAGCTCGGCCGCATGAACTCCGAGCAATCGGCCATTTCTTGATGTCGCCGATCGCGGCCCCGGGATCGAGCCGCATGCGGTCGACCGTATTTTCGAGCCCTTCTTTTCGGGCCGCAAGGGCGGCACCGGACTTGGGCTTTTCATCGCACGCGAACTGTGCCAATTGAACCATGCCATTTTGCTGTACGAGCCGCGCGACGGCGATGGCAGCATTTTTAGAATTGTTTTCAGCGATCCGCAGCGCTGGGAAGAATAGTTCTCAAGGGCTCAGCGCGCAACACGAATCGCGTGGTGTTTTGCGTACCGGGCATTTTTTGCCGGCGATCCAAAGGACCCAAGTACCATTGATCGTAGGGCGGGCCGCTGCCGATTTTAACGGCGTCCGGCCAGTTCTCATGAATCATCTTGGCATCCAATTCCGCGCCCCGACTCACAAGCAATAGGTCGGGGTCCCGCAGCAATGGGTCGATCTGCACCATGTCCGCCACGTAAAAGCCGCCTCGCGGGTGGATGAAATAGACGTTGTTGCCTGGCCGCCTCGGGGGCGGAAGCTGCGCCAAGTGCTGAGAAATGAACTGCCGGATCTCGCTCAGCTGCAAAGGAACGATGATTACCAACGTCAATATCGCGCATGCGCCGGCAAACGAAACAAGCTTGGGATTGGCGTCCGATCTTTCAGTCATTGCGCAACCCGCCAGGATCGGAATCGCTCCCCAAGCGGAATGAAAATAGCGATAGCCCCAGCCGTGTCCTTGATCGAAGGTGACGAACAAATATCCTACGAATGTGAGCGCCGCCGACACAGCCAGCAGGCGCACTTTTGGGTTTTCGCGGTGACGAAAAGCACCCAGGACTGCAAACGCGAATAGACAAGGGACGGCCCACACGCACATCTTCACGAAGGACGCTGCACGGATATTGAGCACGTTTAGCGTTTGGCCAGGTAAAAACCCCATGGGCCAATCCGCTTACGCTCGGCAGTGTGTGACCCAGAGAGCCGATATCCGACTTAAGCATCAGCCACCCCAACCCGATACAGAGTCCCGGCAAATATCCGAGTATCAATGGCAGACAGAGACGCCTTTGATTGCGGTCCAGCGCCATGGCGATCATCCACGGGATTGCGAACAGCGCATGCGGAACGGGGTTGTGCAGTATCAGCGCCACTGAACCTACGAGCCCTGCGCCAAGAGCGCGGTATCCGTTGGGCCGCAGCAGTAACGCCACGAACAGCAGATTCGCAGTCAGATGAGCCTGCAGGGAATAAAGTGAAATGGCGTTCGCTGCGAATGCACCGGAGCCCAAGGCAAACAGCAACGCCCAACCCGCCGCTCGCTTATCCTGGGTGATTTGCTGAGTTATCGAGTGGATGAGAAGCAGCGCCAATGCCCCGAGGCACGCGTTGCACAGCCATGGCGCTTGCAACAATTCGAACGGCGCCAACAACATGGCAAATCCCGGCCAATACACCTCGATGGCCCTGCCGGTCTCGCGCGACGCGATGAGAAACTCGCCGTTGAAGCCGCTGACCACCAGCCAATCGACATAGCCTCGGCGGCAGCGGTGCCGAAAGTTGTCCGGCAGCGAATATCTTCGCTTGAAAGACTGCTGCGTATTCGTCCATGGACAGCGGATAATCGTGATAGACCGCGACTGTGCCGAGCGCGAATAGTCGCGACGCTCGCCGCCGCTACCCATGGGGCGCGATCGCTTAAGAAATCCACGACTCGCAATATGGGCGCAGGCCTATTCCACAAAGCCGCCAAACCGCATATCGCCAATCCGATCCATGCCGCCCTTGAATCCAGCGCCAGCAGAAATCGGAAAATAGGCGAGAAGCTTAGCGAGGAAAAGAGGATGCGGTCGAGCATATAGAAATACGCAAGGCACATCACCGCGAGCGCCATCCCCGCCCAAATGACGCGCTGACCGATCGCGCGGGTTTCCGTCATAATTGGATGTTTACACATCAGATACATCAATGCACTCGTTGCGCAGCACGCTACAAAACAACCTGGTCGCCGTAAGTTTCGCGCTGATGCTCGTAGTGCTGTGGATGCTGATGCAGGGCTATCAGGGCTTTGCCGGCGATGCGCAGATCTATGCGTTTCAAGCAATGGCAAGGATCCAGCCGGCACTTTCGACCGACCTGTATCTGCAAAACACCTCGCAGGATCAGTACACGGTGTTCTCACCGGTTTATGCCTGGTTCATCGGCTGGCTTGGTTTGGAAAACGCGGCTCGGGTGCTGACACTTTTTTTTACGGCGTGGCTGTTTGCGGCAGCATGGAAGTTAGCCGCTGGTATTGCTGTGGGCGCTGCAAACGGTGCGAACGGCGCCGCCTGGTTGGGCGCGGCCTTTCTCGTGATAGCCGCGGGAGACTATGGTGCCGCCGGCGTGTTTCGCATTTCAGATTCTTTTTTGACCGCTCGCTTGCCGGCGGAAGCGCTGGTGATCACGGCATTGGCGTGCTACTGCTACGGAATGATGCGTTTGGCGGCGGTGATGGCGGCGGCAGCGGTGTTCGTTCATCCGCTGATGGCATTTCCGGGGATTTTAGTACTGATTTGTCTTTGGCTCCCCATTCGTTTGAGCCTCATCGGCGGGATCGCCGGAATTTTCGCGACTCTTGGCGCAGCGCTTGCCGCGACGGCGCTGCCCGCGGCCGCGCATGTATTTCCCGTCATGGACGCAGATTGGCTGGAAGTGGTCCGGGAACGATCGCAATTTCTTTTCTTGCAATTGTGGTCGGTGCGCGATTGGGACATCAACGTGCGCCCGCTGCTGTATTTGATATTCATCGCGGTGGCGATGGATGAGGCGCGCATACGGCGCTTCTGCGTCGCCGGCCTGATGGTCGGCAGTTGCGGTTTAGCAGTGGCACTTATCGGGTGTCTGATTGGTCCAATAGCCGTGGTGGTGCAAGGTCAGGCGTGGCGTTGGGAATGGATAGCCTGCTTGCTAAGCATTCTCTTGTTGCCGGCCACCCTGCTCCGCATCTCCCGTGATGAAACTTGCGGGCCGCTCTGCACGGCACTCCTGCTCGGCGGATGGGTTGTTTCAGGCCTCGGCGGCACGGCCTGCGTTCTTCTCGCATTGGCCGTTTGGCCGCTGCGAAAACGAGGCAGCGGCCGCGCCATTCGGTATTTTCGCTGGATGGCCCTGATCGTCGCTGTGCTACTGGTGGCGTGGATCATCAGTGAATCAGTCGGTCATGCATCCGTCGCCTCGGACAAAATTGGCAACATCCTCGGTGTAAGAGTTGCCGCCGCTGCGCTGTTCGGTCTTCTGTGGTGGTGGCTGCGGGGCACCCGATCGCAGTGGCCACCGTTGATCGTGTCCGCAGTGCTGCTGATTGCATCGATATCCATTCTTCCCGCATCGTTCAAGCAAGCGCGCGTCCTGGGGTCCGACATAGACGCCAAGGAATTCTCAGACTGGTCAGGCGCAATACCTCCGGACAGCACCGTCTTCGTTGCGCCGACGCGCGACGTCGGGTCATTTGTGTGGTTTACCCTCCGGCGCCCGAATTATCTGGCGCTGGATCAGTCGGCTGGAGTGGTTTTTTCCCGCACGACCGCGCTCGAGATTCGTCGCAGATCCCTGGTGTTGCTGCCTCTGACGGACCCGACTTGGAAAATCCTATCGGGGATCCGGCGGCACGCCGCCAAGCTCAAGGATACTGCGCCTACCCGGCCGCTCACCGCGGACTCGCTAATCCAGGTCTGCAGCGACCCCAGGCTCGGTTTTGTCATTTCCCCCGAAAATGTCGGGTTTGACGCGCTTCGTCATTCGGGCGAGGGCGCGTGGAAGGATTGGAATCTCTACGACTGCCGGCGCGCTCGGAAATAAACTGTGCCCACCGAACACCTCAAAAAAATCGCTGTGATCGCCGGCGCCGGGCCGGCGGGATTGACCGCCGCGCTCGAATTGCTGCGCCGCTCAGGAATCAAACCCATCGTATTCGAAGCAGATGCCCAGGTTGGGGGCATCTCGAAGACCATCAATTACCGTGGCAATCGAATGGACCTCGGCGGTCACCGGTTTTTTTCCAAATCGGATTGGGTGATGCGCTGGTGGCAGGAAATCCTGCCGGTCGCCGCGGATCAAACGCCCGTGGATGGACCGCTGCACATCAATTACCAGCGCCAGTCAAGAGAGTGGGTGCCAGAGCCGGCCTCGCCTGTATCCGCCGACGCCGTCATGTTGGTTCGCCAAAGGCTGTCGCGAATCTTCTACAGGCGCCGCTTTTTCGACTACCCGCTGACCCTTAACGTCGCCACCGTGAGGAATCTTGGAATTGGCGAGGCATTGCAGATCGGCATGAGCTACGGTCGCGCGCAACTGGCCAAGCGGTCGCCGGAAAACTCGCTCGAGGATTTTTTCATCAATCGATTTGGCAACCGCCTATACCGCACGTTCTTCAAGGACTATACCGAGAAGGTGTGGGGCGTCCCTTGCCAGGAGATTTCCGCTGAGTGGGGAGCGCAACGAATCAAGGGATTATCCGTGGCCAAGGCGATTGGACACGCGATTGCGCTGCCGATTCGCCGCTCTGCGCAGGCTTCTCAAAAACATACGGAGACTAGTCTCATCGATACGATTTCTCTATCCCAAGTTTGGCCCCGGTCAAATGTGGGAGGAAGTGGCGAGGCGCGTGCGGGCGCGTGGGGGAGACATTCATCTCAATCATCGAATAGTTGGGGTCGAACGCGACGACGCCAAGATAACGGCCGTGAATGTGCTTGATATCGCTGCTGATTCGGTGCGGCGCGTACCTTGCGACTATTTTGTTTCAACGATGCCGGTTCGCGATCTCGTCGAATCCTTGAAGCCCGAAGATTCTCGCATCGCAGAAATTGCGAGAGCTTTGCCGTATCGCGATTTCATGACCGTCGGATTGCTGCTGCGCCGGATGCACTCGCCGGCTGCATCGCGCAACGTGCGGCATGGCGCCCCGTCGGGCAATGGCATGCCGCCGGATAATTGGATCTACATCCAGGAACCGGATGTTCGAATCGGCCGGCTGCAGGTTTTTAACAATTGGAGCCCGGCCTTGGTCGCCGATCCCGACACGATCTGGCTTGGGCTGGAGTACTTCTGCCGCGAGGGCGATGACCTTTGGTCCATGGAGAACGGCCGATTCATCGATTTTGCAGCCGCGGAGCTGCGAGAAAATCGGCCTCATCGATCGCAGCGATGTCATCGACGGCACTTTGGTTCGCGTCCCGAAGGCCTACCCTGCTTACTTCGGCGCGTACCGCGAATTCGATGCGGTCCGTGCTCATCTGGACCGGTTCCCGAATCTCTATCCCGTCGGCAGAAACGGCATGCACCGCTACAACAATCAAGACCACTCCATGCTGGCGGCGAACAGCGCTATCAGCTCGATACTCAATGCCGGCCTAGGGAAGACGGATATTTGGCGCATCAATGCCGAAGATGCCTACCATGAAGAAATCGACGAACCCCGCTGACTCCGCCACCGGCGGTCGTGCCGGTTGGGCTTTGCGCAGCGTCCTGGGTTGTGCTTTGCAAACTGTGGTCTAGAATCGATCGTCATCATGATCATGCGCAGCGACCTGCCGGCGTTGAAATCCGCGAGTCGCTCCGTGGAGCTGACCATTCTCATGCCCTGCCTCGACGAGGCCGCGACCGTTGCGACGTGCATCGACAAGGCGCGCGGCTTTCTCAATCGCACCGGAATCGAAGGCGAGGTCTTGGTGGCCGACAACGGATCGTCCGATGGCTCGCCGGAACTCGCCCGCGCGGCTGGTGCGCGCGTCGTGCACATCGCGGAAAGAGGCTATGGCAACGCGCTGATCGGCGGAATCGACGCGGCCCGCGGACGATTTGTGATCATGGCCGACGCCGACGGCAGCTACGATTTCTCTCAGCTCGATGCGTTCGTCGAGGCCTTGCGCGCCGGCAACACGATGGTCATCGGTCACCGCTTTCGCGGCGGCATCCGGCCCGGCGCCATGCCGTTTCTCCACCGTTATCTTGGCAATCCGCTCTTGAGTTTCGCCGGGCGTCTGCTCTTCTCGTCCGGCATCGGCGACTTCCATTGCGGCCTGCGAGGCGTTGATCGAGCAGCGGCGGCTGCAATTGGGGCTGCATGCCCCGGGCATGGAATTCGCGAGCGAAATGATCGTCAAGGCGACGCTCGCCGGCTGGCGCATCGCCGAGGTACCCACTGTGCTGTCACCGGACGGCCGCTCGCGCGCGCCGCACCTGCGCAGCTGGCGTGATGGATGGCGCCACTTGCGCTTTTTGCTGATGATGAGCCCGCGCTGGCTGATGCTGTATCCGGGTGCATGCCTTGATCGGCATCGGCGCCGCGGCCGAACTCGCGATACTGCGAGGTCCCGTCATCATTGACGGCGTCGGATTCGACATCCACACCATGCTCTACGCAGCCGGCGCCACCATCCTCGGGGTACAGCTGGTGCTGTTTTCCCTGCTTGGCGCGCACCGTCGGCGTGCTGAAAAAAGTTCTTGCCGATGAGCCCGGCGCTGGCGCGCTTTTTACGCATTTTCACCCTCGAGCGCGGCATTTTGCTGGGCATCGCGCTCGGCATGGCGGGTTTGGGGCTCGCGATCTACTCGGTAGAGAGCTGGGCGCACGCGCGTCTCGCAGCGCTCGACCCGGCGACCATGATGCGTGTGGCCATTCCTTCGGTCACCCTGATGCTGGCGGGCGCCGAGATCATTTTCGCCTCGTTTCTGCTGGGATTCATCGATGTCCGCGCGAAAAGCGCCGGCGGTTCATGACACCGCATGCACGCGCAACACGACGGCAATCCACAACTCAATTACACGCCTCTCGAGCGGCTAAAAGTCGCGCGCCCGGTCGACCGCATTGATTTCATTGCGCGCGCCTGTGAGGGGCTCCGAGTCCTCGATCTCGGTGCGATGGATGAAACTGCTTGGGCTGCCAAGCGTAGCCGCGGCACCTGGTTGCACGAGGAAATCGGCAGTAGCGCACGCGCGGTCGACGGTATCGACAACTCCGCGTTGGTTCCCGCAGAGGGGCTGCGCACCGGGCCGAATTCGACTATCCGGCGCGGCGACATTGCGGATCCAGCTTTCCTCGTATCGGGGCTCGCAAATGCCCCGGACGTGGTGGTGATTGGCGAGCTGATCGAGCATCTTGAGAATCCTCTACAATTTCTCAGGCGCCTGGCCGCGATTGAGGGGCTGGCCGGGAGAACGCTCATTCTCTCCACGCCCAATGCCACGGCGCTGCACAATGTTTTGGTCGGTCTGGCGCAGCGCGAATCGACGCACCGGGATCACCTCTGCATATTCTCGTATAAGACGCTTGCAACCTTGTGCTCGCGCGCAGGGTTTCGCGAATGGGAAATCATTCCTTACTATTCGCGTTTCACGGAGATGCAGGAGCGCCACCCCGGGGTCCAAAGGCTCGCAGTGCGAGCCACGCAGCATTTGGTGAACCTGTTCGAATGGCTGTTCCCGCTTTTGAGTTTTGGCTATATTGTCCGGATTCGCCTGTAAATCGCCGATGGCGCTAGGACCCGCAATTCGCAGAGTCCTCGGCGTGGGGCTGGCGCGCCGGGTTGGCCGCTGCTATCGAGGAATTTTTGTCGATTTGGCCAAGGAGGCCACTGCGCTATCGGCAGTATTGCCACGTGATGCGCACCTGCTGGATGTCGGCGGCGGCGACGGCGAGCCGCTCAATCAATCTATTGGCCCAGCGTCCGGACCTACGGATAACGACGCTCGATCCTAAACCCAAGGTCGGTGAATGGATCGAGACACGCTTCGCGCCAAGAGTGACGCGTTTGGCCGGCACCAGCCTCGCGGACTATCTCGCAGCCGGCCGCCCGGATCCCGACGTGCTATTGATTGCCGACGTGCTGCACCACATCCCGGTTGCCGAGCGCACCGGCTTTTTGGGTCCGGTGCGGGCGCTTCTCGAGCGCGTGCCTCACTTGCGCATCATCGTCAAAGACGTGGAACCCGGGTCCTGGCGAGCAATTCTTGGCTCATTGTCCGACCGCTATATCACCGGTGACCTGGACGTCAGCCTGGTCGCGAGGGAGAATCTCGCACGCCTACTCGAAGAGCAGCTAGGGCCGTTGCATCGCGAGGACACCGGCCTGTTCGAAGCGGACCCGCCTAATTACGCCATTGCTTTTTTTCGATCACGATGCCCTTAAGAATTCTCTTCGTAGCGTTCACCCTCAATGCGGTCATCAGCCAACTGGTGCTGCGCCGCGCGTTGAATGAGCTGGGCGCCCCTGAGAGTCTGTCAGGGCTGCCGCGCTTCATCGGCAGCGCCGCGCTGTCGCCGTGGATCTACGCTTCGGTCTCCCTGCAGGTTTTAGGCTACGTCATGTGGATGTTGATTGTGTCGCGCGAAAAGCTGGGTGTCGCGACCGCGAGCATCGGTGGAGGCTTTTACACGCTGATGGCGCTGTCCGCTTGGCTGATCTACGGCGAGACACTCTCTGCGCTGCAATGGGCAGGCATCGTGATGGTTACGATGGGAGTGGTTTGCATCAGCCTCGGCGGCGTGGCGCCTTGAAGATGCTGGTGCGCGCGCTACGAGCGGTTAGCGCGATAGCCAATCTTATAGAGTCTCGCAAGCACCACGGCAATGGGTCTCGGCCATAGACTGTCGAATATTGCGCGATCCTCGCGCTCGCGTACGCGATTGGCGATGGTGGCCGTGGTCTCGCTATCGGCATGCACGCCCTTCGATACCAAACATTCGCGTAAATAAACAAATCCGCCGGGCTGGCGTGCGAGTTCGAGCCATGCCATCCAGTCGAGATTGGTCTTAAATCCGCCTGGAAACCGGAAATCGTCAATCAATCTGCGATTTAGCATCACGCTCGGACAGCAGATAGGGTTGCCGAGCGACAGCAGGCGCATCTTATCGCGCGACTCGACGATATATTCGCGCACGCCGAAGGCGTGCCGGCGCAGCACACGCTTTATTCTCAGGTTGATGTTGACCGGACGTTCTCCGTGCGGCGTGTGCTCTGAATAATCGCAGAAACCCAGGACTGCATCTGGATTGCGGCGCAGGGCCCAGCCCATTTGCATCGACATAGCCCGGTGCGAAAATATCGTCCTGATGCGCCAGGGTTACGAATTGGGTCTCAGCCTTCTCTAACGCAAAATTCCAGTCGGCGGCGATGTCGATTCGTTGCGGATTGATGTACAGCGGCAAGCCAAAACGTTTGGATGTGGCCGCAAGCTCCGTAGACGGAGTGGAGCTCGAAAGCAGAATCTGGCTGCACAGGCCCGTCTGCGCCAGCAGTGATTCAATCAATTCGGCCAGGTGTGGTGCCGCACCATACACTGGGATGACAAAGCTATGATCCATGTGCGGACGGTCGGCAGAGCCTGCACCTTGTTTGTAACCGGATCGTGACCGGGCCGTAATCGTAGCATCGCGCACTGTCCCCAGTCACCGCGGCTCACGCTACAATAGCATCATGCCGAAAGCCGCTGTCTTGGTAGTCGATGATGAACCAGATATACGCGAGTTGCTGTCCATCACGCTGCAGCGCATGGACATGGCGCCGCGCACAGCGAGTACCGTAGCGGAAGCGCAGCGCTTGCTCAAAACCGAGCAATTCGAATTGTGCCTGACCGACATGCAGCTGCCCGACGGCAACGGCTTGGAGCTGGTCGAATGGATGCAACAATACACCCCGAGCGTGCCGGTCGCGGTGATAACCGCGCATGGCAATATGGAAACCGCGGTGCGCGCGCTCAAACTCGGAGCGTTTGATTTCGTTTCCAAGCCACTTGACCTTACGGGATTGCGCAAACTGGTGGCGAGCGCCATCAAATTGTCGGGTCCCAGCGAAGATACCAGCGTGTTTGGCCCGCGCTTGCTGGGCACCTCGCCGGCCATGCAGAACATGCGGGATATGATCGCGCGAGTCGCGCGCAGCCAGGCACCAGTGCATATTTTCGGCGAGTCGGGAACCGGCAAGGAATTGGTGGCAAAACTCATTCATGAGTCCGGGCCGCGGCGCGATGGTCCATTTGTGCCCGTCAATTGCGGCGCGATTCCCACTGAACTGATGGAAAGCGAACTGTTCGGCCACAAGCGCGGCAGTTTCACCGGCGCCGTCAGCGATAAAAAGGGGCTGATTCAATCGGCGGAAGGCGGGACGCTGTTTCTCGATGAAATCGCGGACTTGCCGCTGCACATGCAGGTCAAGCTGTTGCGGGTGATACAAGAGAAGGCAGTGCGTCCCGTCGGCGAGCAACTCGAAGTGGGGATCGATGTGCGGGTTCTATCGGCGACGCACAAGAATCTCGCTCAGCTGGTTGCCGAAGGAAAATTCCGCGAGGACCTGTTCTACAGGGTCAATGTCATCGAGCTGCGCGTGCCATCTTTGCGGGAACGGCCGGAGGACGTGCTGGAACTCGCGGAAGCCATCCTGCGCAGGCTTGGGCGGCGCATGAAGATCACGCCGCCCATGCTTGCCAAGGAAGCGCTGGCCGCGCTCGAGGTCTACGCGTTTCCGGGCAACGTGCGCGAACTCGAGAATATCCTCGAGCGGGCGATCACATTGAGTACCGGCGGTGAGATCCGCGCGGGCGACATTCAATTGCGGCCGACTCCTGGTAGCGCGTCCGTCGGCGGCAAATCAGCCGCTCAAATAGCGACGCGCTGGGCGATCATCTCGAGGAGATCGAGCGCGACGCCATCCTCAAGGCGCTGGAGCAGACTCGATACAACAAGACAGCTGCTGCCAAGGTATTGGGAATGTCGTTTCGCGCATTGAGATACCGGATCAAGAAGCTGGGAATCGAATGACACTTTCGCCGGCCCCATACTGCATAGCGCCAAAATGTATTAGTCCACTTGGGGAACTTTGTCGGCAGCGCTGATCGCGCGGCACACGCATACCCCCGGAGATTCAATTACATATCTGCTCGGCATGCTTAAGCGATGATCGAAGTTTTGCCGACTGGCGACGGTTTTGACAACCGCAGCAGAAAATAGTGTGATCACTCTCGCTAATTTTGGATATTTCGCCATCGCTAAATTTCCCGATGATGCAAGATCTGACCCACGCAGTCATCGAGTTTGACGTGCACTACTGACCGGAGTGACTCGGTGGGCGAGTACCCGCTACTGGCCGGACAACTAAGGTGCGGCGTTCAGAATTCCGCCTGGCAAAGGCTGTACGGCTTAGGTTAGTCTGTGAGCAAGTTGTTCAATAACGGCTTCTTTGAACCCTGGAGAACCGCAGCGGTGCGAACGATGCGCTCACCGCCTTAGCAAAGCGGGTGCGCGAGGCAAGTTTGAGCATGGACATGAAACGATGATTCGGAACTGGTTCAACTCGCGTGAAGCGACCGAAATTGGCATTGCATTGGCAGATCAATACGCGCTACAGCGGGATTCGACTGCAATTCCGCACGGCACCAAAACGGCGAAAGGTCAGCCCGCTGATCCACTGCAGGACATTCTCGATCGGGCCGCGCGCGAACTGCGCACCTTGCGATTGAACTTCTACAAGCGAGCGAAGTTCGCAAACTCGTTCAAGTGGAGATTGCTCGAAAAAGGTGTCGGGAGAGACGTGGCCGACAAGGTTACCGAAAAATTGGTACTGCACGTCTCCTTGAATCAAGCCGGCTCCCTGCAAAGCGCGCATGAGGATGCCGGACCGTCCGATCTGCTCCCATCAAGAAATGCGCGTTCTCTTCTAGCCCAAGGGAATAAGTGCGTTGCTCAGGGCGAATATTCCGAGGCGATCGCCTTATATCAAGAGCTTCTCGCGCTTAATCCGCGCCACCCAGAGGCGCTCAACAATCTCGGGGCGACGCTGTTTACGCTGGGTCGTTACAGTGAGGCAGAGGATTATTTTCGTCGAACGATCCGCCTACACCCGGATTTCGCCGACGCCAACAGCAATCTGGGGACTCTGCTGCGCTGTAGCGGGCGGGTTGCCGAAGCCGAGACTTGGCTGCGCCGCGCGATCAAGATCAACCCGAAGCACGTAGATGCCCGAACCAATCTGGGGTTGGCTTTTGTTTTCTTTGGCCGCTTGAGCGAGGCCAAGGCCCAATTTAAAAAAGCCCTTAAATTCAAACCAAAGAGCGGGCACACGCTGTTTGCATTAGGACATTTGGCTGCGATAGAAGGCCGATTCGACGAAGCAGAGGTGATACTCAAACGCGCGCTCGACGCTAATCCAAAAATGCCGCTCGCCTTGGCGGCCATAGCCAGTTTACGCAAGATGAGGTCCTCGGATACAGCCTGGCTGCAGAGCGCCGAGCAGATTGCCGGAAGCGGTATCAGCGTTTTGGAGGAGGCGGACCTGCGCTTCGCGATTGGGAAGTACTACGATGATGTCGAGGACTTCGAGGGAGCCTTTCAAAGTTACCAGCGCGCCAACGAGCTGCACAAGATGGCTGCCACGAGCTATGACCGGGACGCGCGCGCGCAATTGGTGGATGACCTGATGCGTGTCTATACGCGAGACTCCATGTCCCATGTAACGCTTACCTCTAATTCCATGCAACCGGTCTTCGTGGTCGGCATGCCGCGTTCTGGAACCTCTCTCATGGAGCAAATTATTGCTTCGCATCCCGAGGCAAAGGGAGCCGGTGAACTGGCATTCTGGAGCCGTGCTGCACATGGTCAAGAAGCTGTCCTACGGCGAACTCTGCTCGACGAATCGACCCGGAAGAGACTGGCTGAGGATTGTCTACGCGAACTTGAGGCCCGGTCCGGCGAGGCGTTGCGCATCGTCGACAAAACTCCCTTGAACTTTGCCTACCTGGGCGTGATTCACTCGGTTTTTCCGAATGCTCGCATCATCTACATGCAACGTGACCCCATTGATACGTGCCTATCCTGTTATTTTCAGAAGTTCGATGTAGAGCTGAACTTCACCATGGATTTGTCGGACTTGGCGCACTACTTTCGGCAGCACCAGCGCTTGATGGCGCATTGGCGTGCCGTGCTTCCACCAGAATCCATTCTGGACGTACCCTACGCCGAGTTGGTCACCGATCAAGAGGGATGGACGCGCAAAGTTCTGGCGTTCCTCGGCCTAGAGTGGGACCCGCGGTGTTTGGACTTTCACAGCACCGAACGGCCAGTAGCGACCGCCAGTGTATGGCAGGTGCGGCAGAAGATTTATAAGGGGTCCGTGGCCCGGTGGCGCCACTATGAGAAGTTTATTGGTCCGCTGCTGGAGCTTAAGGACCTGGCCCGATAGAAGGAGAATTCCCGCCTGACAATTTTTGTCAGTGAGCGTCAACCCGCGTCTGTTCTGACGCTGCAAAACGACGCACCTATGTCAAATATCTATTGGGCTCCGGTCTAATTATCTATTGAATTCATAAACTTAAGAGTACGCCGCGAGTTTTGGCACAGCGCTTGCTCATTTACTGTCACCGGCGCATGCCGTTGTTCGAAACGCGATTTCTTGTTTCCATCATCAGGAGTCAGTCAATGTTCAAAAAAATGCAAAAGGGCTTCACACTCATCGAATTGATGATTGTGGTGGCCATCATCGGCATCTTGGCGGCCATCGCCATCCCGGCCTATCAGGACTACACCGTCCGCTCGAAAGTGACGGAAGGTTTGAATCTGGGCTCGGGCGCGGAGACAGCGGTATCTGAGGCATTCCAGTCCAACGATATCGCGGGAATCACTGCGGTCTCGGCTCAATATGCCTTGGCGCCTGCCGCGGGTGGTTTTGCCCCCACCAAGTACGTGGCCGGAATAGCGATTGCTACTGGCGCCGCCGCGGCCCCGGGAGTTATCACTGTAACTTACAACACGGTCGCCGCTGCCGGTGGCATACCGCAGCTCGTGGGCGGGAATACGATCGTGCTAAGCCCCTTCATCAATAAGGCTGTGCTCGTGTCAGGCCTGTCGGGCAATATCGATTGGATGTGTACGTCGCTGGGCAATACGACTGCAGCGGCTGATGGCGGCGGGGCGGCAGCCAAAGGGACGGTGCAGACGAAGTACGTTCCCACGCAGTGTAAGTAATGAGCTGATCATTCTGAATTGAGCTCTGGAAGCCCCTCATTCGAGGGGCTTCTTTTTTAGTGGGCGAGATCGCACCGTGACAAGTTTTGTCACAGAGCGACGCTGCGTATCTCGCCTGATGCCGAAAGGCGACGAACCTATGTCAAGTGTCTCGCCGACGCCAGACTAACTATTCATCTAATTCATAGACTTAAACGACAATCACGGTATTTGGCATAGCGCTTGCTCAATATAGTCGACTAGCGGCCGCGGTCTTCTCAGGAGCTACTCGATGTTCAACCAAGTACAAAAGGGCTTCACCCTCATCGAATTGATGATCGTGGTAGCCATCATCGGCATCTTGGCCGCCATCGCCATCCCGGCCTACCAGGATTACACCGTCCGCTCAAAGGTTACGGAGGGGTTGAATCTGGGCTCGGGGGCGGCGGTAGCGGTTTCCGAGGCATTCCAGTCCAACGATGTCGTGGGAATCTCTGCGGTCTCGGCTCAGTATGCCTTGGCGCCCGCGGCCGGTGGTTTTGCGCCGACGAAATACGTGGCCGGAATTGTGATTGCCCCTGGTGCCGCCGCCGCCCCTGGAGTCATCACGATAACGTACAACACGGTCGCCGCGGCCGGCGGCATACCGCAGCTTGCGGGCGGGAAGACGCTCGTGCTAAGCCCCTACATCAATAAGGCTGTGCTCGTAGGGGGCATGAATGGCGCTATCGACTGGGTTTGTACGTCGGCCGGCAATACGATGGCAGTGGCTGATGTCGGCGCTGCGCCGGCCGCAGGCACGCTCCAGACGAAGTACGTTCCAACGCAGTGCAAGTAAAGACCTGGGTCTTTTGACCAGGCCCCAGGAGGCCCCGCGTAACGAAGGGCTTCCTTATTTCGGCCTACCGGCTTTCTGGCGTTCGAACTCAATTTGCGATCAAAGTCACGAGCCTGGCGGCGCCGATATGCGACTATCCACAGGAGATTTGACAATTGCTCATCTGGCTACCGATAGTAGACTAGAGGCTTTCGCCTGGGATTCACCGTAAGTCCATGAATGACAACGCAATAGCGACAGTTGGCGGCACCGGTCGGGTAGCATTGGGCGGGCTTGCGCAGCGCCTGGTCCAGGACGGCCTGCTGGAAGAGCCGGCCATGCAGGACGCCATTGCCAAGGCCAAGGAAAAGCGCATCAATCTGGTGACGCATCTCGTGTCCACGAATCTCGCAACGGCGCGCGATATCGCCATTTCCGCCTCGAACGAGTTTGGCGTGCCGCTCCTCGATTTGGATGCCGTGGCTCCCGATCCGGAAGCGGTTCGCGCAGTGAGCGACAAGCTCCTGCAGAAGCACCGGGTACTGCCGCTGATGAAGCGCGGCAAACGGCTGTTCCTGGCCGTTGCAGATCCGACCAATCTGCATGCGCTCGACGAGATCCGCTTCCAGACTTCGATGAGCATCGAGTTCGTGGTGGTCGAGGACGACAAACTGCAAAAGGCGGTCAGCAAGGCGCAGGATCAGGCCGAAGCGATCATGCCGAGCCTGACGCGACGATGACTTCGATCTGGAAAATCTGGAAGTCACGGGCGGCGACGAAGACCCCAATGCGGACGCCCTCGGCCGCGACGATGTCGAAGACGCGCCGATCGTCCGTTTCGTCAACAAGATTTTGCTCGATGCCATCAAGAAAGGCGCGTCGGACATTCACTTCGAGCCCTATGAAAAAATCTTCCGCATCCGCACGCGATTGGATGGCGTTCTAAAAGAAGTGGCCATGCCCCCCGTGCAACTGGCGGTGAAGATCGTCGCGCGCCTCAAAGTCATGTCGCGGCTCGATATCGCGGAGCGCCGGGTGCCGCAGGACGGCCGCATCAAAATGCGCCTGTCCAAGAACCGCGCCATCGATTTCCGCGTCAGCACCTGTCCCACGCTATTCGGCGAGAAGGTCGTCACGCGTATTCTGGATCCTTCCAGCGCGATGCTCGGCATCGATGCATTGGGATATGAGCCGTTCCAGCGCGAGCTGTACCTGAAGTATCTCGCCAAGCCGCAGGGCATGATTTTGGTGACTGGACCTACCGGCAGCGGCAAGACCGTGTCGCTATACACCGGCCTCAATATCCTCAATACCGAGGATTGCAACATCTCGACGGCCGAGGATCCGGCGGAAATCAATTTGCCCGGCATCAACCAGGTCAACGTCAACAACAAGGTAGGCCTCACGTTTGCCTCCGCCTTGCGCGCCTTCCTGCGTCAAGATCCCGACGTCATCATGGTCGGCGAAATCCGCGATCTGGAAACCGCGGAAATCGCGATCAAAGCGGCGCAGACCGGACACTTGGTGCTATCGACATTGCATACCAACGATGCGCCGCAAACCCTGACCCGCTTGGTCGATATGGGCGTCAAACCCTACGCGATTGCCACTTCCGTGAGCCTCATCATCGCGCAGCGTCTGGCGCGTAAACTCTGCAACAACTGTAAACAGCCGATCGATATTCCGGCGGAAGCCGCAAAAAAAGGAAGGCTTCGAGGCCGCCGACATCGAACAGCGGAATCAGCGTGTACAGGGCGGTTGGCTGCGGCCAGTGCACGGATGGCTACAAGGGACGCATGGGCATTTACCAAGTCATGCCGGTCACCGACACGATCGGCCGCATCATCATGGAAGGCGGTGGCGCCATGAATATCAACGATCAGGCTGCGAAGGACGGCGTGTGGAATCTACGCCGTGCAGGCTTGAACAAAGTGAAGGAAGGGCTGACGAGTTTGGAAGAAGTAAACAGCGTGACCATCGATTAGCGAGTTAACGCGAGGATTGATTTATGGCGATATCGGCAACGGCAAGCAAGAAAGAAATCCAGTTCCTATGGGAGGGCAAGGACAAACGCGGCAACAAGGTGCGCGGCAAGTCGCTTGCTGCGAACGAAGCAGCACTGCGCGCCGACCTGAGGCGCCAAGGCGTCGCCGCCACTCGCGTTAAAACGCAAAGCTGCATTCAGAGGCGGCGGCAAAGTGTCAGCCGCAGGACATCGCGGTATTCGCGCGCCAGCTCGCGACCATGATGTCGGCCGGCATTCCCATGGTGCAGGCCTTCGAAATCATCGGCAACGGCCATGAAAAACCCTCCATGCAGAAGCTGGTGCTCGACGTCAAGTCGACCATCGAAGGCGGCAGCACGCTGCACGAGTCGCTGGCGAAGCATCCGCTGTATTTCGATGATCTGTTTGTGAATCTGGTCGAGGCCGGCGAACACGCCGGCGCGCTCGAAACGCTGCTCGACAAGATCGCGACATACAAGGAAAAAACCGAGGCGCTGAAGAAAAAAATCAAGAAGGCCCTGTTCTATCCCGCGGCGGTTTTGATCGTCGCCGTCATAGTGTCAGTGCATCTTGCTGATTTTCGTCATCCCGCAGTTCGAATCGCTGTTCAAAGGATTTGGCGCCGATCTGCCGGCCTTCACGCAGATGGTCGTCAACTTGTCGCGGTTCATGCAGCATCAAGGGTGGATGGTCCCTGTTGCTGGGCGGCGGCGGCATTTAGGCGTTCCTGTATTTCCACAAGCGCTCGAGAAATATGCGCCGCGGAATCGACCGGGTCATGCTGAAATTTCCTATCATCGGCCCGATTCTGACCAAGGCGGCGATTGCCCGATTTGCGCGAACGCTGTCGACGATGTTTGCCGCCGGCGTGCCCTTGGTCGAGGCCATGCAGTCGGTGGCCGGCGCCACCGGAAATATCGCCTACGAGGAAGCCACGTTGCGCATGAAGGACGAAGTGGCCACCGGTCAGCGCTTGCAGCGCGCCATGGAGAACACCGGTCTATTCCCGAACATGGTGGTGCAGATGATCGCGGTGGGTGAGGAATCCGGCTCCCTCGACACCATGTCGGGGAAGGTCGCCGAGTTCTACGAGGCCGAAGTCGACAATGCCGTGGACAGCATGTCCGCGCTTGCTTGAACCCATGATCATGGCGGTCTTAGGCGTGCTGGTCGGCGGCATGGTGATCGCCATGTACCTCCCCATTTTCAAACTCGGCGCTGCGATCTAAATCGGTTGCGTACGAATCCGAAGTTCGTTGTTTAGCCGATGCTGAACGATGTCGCTGCACTGTACCACAGCCGACCCCGCGCTATTCGCGGGATCGATGTTTCTGCTGGGGCTCGTTGTCGGCAGTTTCCTCAATGTCGTCATCTATCGATTGCCCATCATGCTGGAGCGCGACTGGCGCTCCCAGGCAGCGGAGGTACTCGCCGGCGTCGCTGCGGCCGCGGAACCCGCAACGGCACCCCCGCGTTTCAGCCTAATCACCCCCGGCTCCGCCTGCCCGAATTGCAAGGCGCCGATCAAAGCGTGGCAGAACGTTCCCGTAGTCAGTTGGCTGGTGCTGCGAGGACGCTGCGCCAATTGCAAGACCAGAATCTCAGCGCGATACCCTGCGGTGGAACTGGCGACCGGCATTTTGTCGGCTTGGGCTGCCTGGCATTTCGGCTTCGGTGCGCCGGCCGCCTGCGCATTACTGCTCACCTGGGCCCTGATTGCACTGACCGGCATCGACATCGACCATCAATTGTTGCCAGACGGCATTACACTGCCGCTGCTGTGGGCGGGCTTGCTGGCGGCTGTGGCGGTCGGACCAGTGGCCCGCAGCACCCTGCCCGTGTCCCCGCAAGATGCTCTCATCGGCGCCATGGCGGGATATGTGAGCCTCTGGTTGGTGTTCCACGCGTTTCGGTTGATAACGGGTAAGGAAGGCATGGGCTATGGGGATTTCAAGCTGTTTGCCGCCTTGGGCGCGTGGCTCGGGTGGAAGCTGCTGCCATTGATAATCCTGCTGTCCGCCGCCACCGGCGCGGTGCTCGGGATTGCGATGATTCTGCTGCGCGGCCGCGACCGCGCCGCTCCGATTCCCTTTGGACCCTACCTTGCCGCTGCGGGTTGGCTCGCGATGATGTATGGAGATTCGCTGGTCGACGGCTATTTACGCGTATCGGGTCTCAGGCACTGAATGCGCCCGCGCCTGCGAATCGGCCTCACCGGCGGTATCGCAAGCGGCAAGAGCACGGTCAGCCAACGATTCGCCGAACTCGGCGTGCCGGTGATCGACGCCGACGTGGCGGCGCGCGCAGTGGTTCTACCGGGTACGTTGGGGCATAAGCTAGTCGTGCAGCGGTTTGGCGAGGGTATCCTCGCTGCCAACGGTGAACTCGATCGCCGCGCGCTGCGGGAGTTGATATTCAACGATCCCGCTGCGCGCCGCGACCTCGATGCCATTCTTCATCCGCTGATCCGCGAGCACATGGAAAGCCAAGCCGCCGCCGCGGTGGGCCCGTATCTTGTCATGGCCATCCCCTTGCTGGTGGAGGGCGGTGGCTCGCGCGAACGAATCGACCGTGTCCTGGTGGTGGATGTCGACGAAGATAAGCAGCTCGAACGAGTTCAGGCGCGCGATGGCATCTCGATGCAACAAGCGCGCGCGATTTTAGGATCGCAGGCGAGCCGGGCAGCCCGGTTGGCGGCGGCAGATGATGTGCTGCTGAATGCCGGAAGCGTCGCGGAATTGCGTCAGGCAGTCGATCGCCTGCACGAGGACTATCTGCAGCTGGCGCAGGCCAAGGCCAAGAGTCCGTGATTTAACCTCAACCTGAGGTTTACCCTGGGGTGTGGGTTGGCTCACAATACGCGGATGAACGCTCACCCCGATATTTCCGCCCAGGCCGAACCCGAGGCCGCGCCGGTCGTCTACGAGCAGCCGCTCAACGAGCGCATGCGCACCTTTCTGCGCCTCGAGTTTCTCTACACCCAAGCCACGTATCACAGCGAGTCGCCCAACCCCTGGAGCTCGCGCGCGGCGGTCTCGAGCCTGCTCGAGATACTCGCCATCACCGCGCGCGGCGACTCGCGCAGCGATGTGCTGAAGGAGCTCGAACGGCAGGTCAACGTGCTCAAGGAATACCAGACCAAAACCGGCGTCGATCCCGGCAGGCTCAAGTCGCTGATGTCGAATCTGGTCAAATTGCGCAATGATTTGTCCGCCATCGGCGGAAACTACATGGCGCCGCTGCGCGATTCGGAGTTCTTGAGCGCGGTGAAACACCGCAGCGCCATTCCGGGCGGCACCTGTGATTTCGATCTGCCGGACTACTCGTATTGGTTAAGCCGTCCCGCGGAGATTCGCGCCGCCGAGTTCAGCAGCTGGATGACTTTGGTGCGACCGTTATGCGACAGCATCGCCGAGTTGCTGTGGCTCATCCGGCAAAACACCAAGCGCAAGGCGGAAGTCGCTGTCGGTGGCATATTTCAGTTGCAGTTCGAACGTGAAAATCCATGCCAGCTGGTGCGCGTGACGCTGCCCTCCGACCTGCAGCTGTTTCCGGAAATGAGCGCCAATCAGCATCGCTGCACCATTCGCTTCTTGAATTGGTTGGACGCCACCGCGCGTCCGGTGCACGTCGAGGTGGATGTGCCGTTTATCTTGACCTGCTGCGGTTGAATTTTCTCTCACGGACTAAATGGCCGCGATAGTGAAATGTCCAACCTGCCGGCGCGACGTGGAATGGTCGCCGGCGTCGCAGTACCGACCTTTCTGCAGCGATCGCTGCCGGCTCATTGACTTGGGGGAGTGGCTCAGCGAACAGCATAGAATTCCGGACGAATCGGCGGCGGAAGATAGCGTGCACCGGGACTCCGCCGAGGAATCTTGACCTAGTGCAGCCTGAGTTCTGGCACGATCGCTGGCGCACGGGTCAAGTCGGTTTTCATCAATCGGCGGTGGATCGGCATCTTGCGGAGTACTGGCCGAGGTTTGAGTTGCCCGCCGCTAGCCGTGTATTCGTACCCCTCTGCGGCAAAAGTCTCGATCTTAAGTGGCTGCGGGATCGCGGCCACACCGTCATGGGCGTGGAACTCTCCGCGGTAGCCCTTGAAGCCTTCTGCATGGAAAACGGCATTCCTGCCCGGCGCCGCTCACTCGGCGACTTCGATGTTTACGAAGCAGAAGGACTCAAGCTGTTCCGCGGCGATTTTTTCGCGCTGACGCCCGAATTTCTCGGGCCGGTTGCCGCTGTCTACGATCGCGCGGCGCTGATTTCCTGGACGCCGGAATTGCGGGAGGCCTACGTCGCGCACCTGACTGCGCTGACCAGTCCCGGCACAAACACGCTGCTGATCACCGTGGAGTACCAGCAGGAGCAAATGAGCGGGCCGCCGTTTTCGGTAAGCGCCGATGATGTCGGCCGGCTATATGCGCGACACCATGAAATCAGGCAGCTCGGGAGGCATGATATTTTAGCGGACGAAGCGCGGCTGCGGGCACGCGGGCTTAGCGAACTGCACGCGGTTTGCTACCAGCTCACACGATTGTAATAGACTGCCCTGCCCGAACAACAACAGCGAATAGTAGAGACATTCATGACTGACTCACGTAATTCGGGCCGTTATTTGGCGCCGGCCCTCGCGGTCTGCGCTGTGGCGGCAGGGGCAAACGCCGCAGAGCTCACGATCGATCGACTCTTTGACGCGCCTGCTCTCGCCGGCCCCACCATCGTGGGGCTGAAGGTTTCCCCCGACGGCTCGCGTGTGACTTTTTTGAAAGGCAAAGCCGACGATAAGGACCGGCTCGACCTCTGGGAATACAACGTCCAGGATCGCGCGGCGCGTGTATTGGTTGATTCCAAGGCGCTGGCACCCGAGAAGGTAAAGCTTTCCGACGAGGAACTCGCACGCCGCGAGCGGCAGAGAACCGCGGCGCTATCCGGCATCGTGGAATATGCATTCGCCCCCGCCGGTGACGCGCTGCTGTTTCCTCTCGGCGGAGAGCTTTACTACTATCGGCTCGCGCAGGGGAAGACGAAGGCGGTGGCGGAACGCATTGAAACTCACGGTGTCGTGACGGATGCTTCGGTTTCGCCGCTGGGCGCATACATCGCTTACATTCGCGATCAGAACCTTTACACCTACGGCATCGCGAACAAGCAAACGACCGCGCTCTCGAGCGATGGCGGCGGTCCCATCAAGAACGGCATGGCCGAGTTCGTTGCCCAGGAAGAAATGGATCGCAGCACCGGCTACTGGTGGGCACCGGACGACAAGCACATTGCGTTTGCTCGCGTCGACGAAACCCCCGTTACGCTGACTCAGCGATTCGAGATCGCTGCAGACAATGTCGCGACCTTCGCGCAGCGTTATCCCGCCGCCGGCGGTGCCAATGTACTGGTGAAATTAGGTGTCGTCGATGTGGCGAGCGGTGCGCTCACCTGGATCGATTTGGGTGCCGAGCAGGACATCTACCTTGCACGGGTGGACTGGCTTCCGGACGGCAAAACACTGGCGATTCAGCGCCAAAGCCGCAATCAGCGCACCTTGGATTTACTGTTTGCCGATATCGACACCGGACACACCCGGCTGATATTGACCGAAACCAGCAAGACCTGGGTGAATCTCAATCACGAGCTGTCATTCCTGAAGAATTCCCGCGAATTTATCTGGGCCAGCAGCCGCGATGGCCACGAGCACCTCTATCTATACGACTACGATGGCCATGTAATCCGGCGGCTCACCGCCGGCGACTGGGATGTGGATGGTTTTCGCACTCGCGCCATCAAGGGCATCGATGAAAAAAATCGCCTGATCTATTTCACGGCTACCGAGAAAAGCCCCCTCGAGCGCCAGCTATACAGCACCTCCCTGGACACGCAGGAACCACAAAATATCCAGCGCATCTCCGCGGAAAACGGCATGCATGGCATTGCCATGGCGCGCGATGCGCGCTTCTATGTCGACACCTTCACCAATAGCACGCAACCGCCGCAAGTCAACTTGCGCTCCGCCGACGGCGCCCTCATGGCGCAGCTGCTGGAAAATCGCCTCGACTCGCAGCATCCGGATGCGCCGTATCTTGCCGACAATTCCATTGCCGAGGTGGGCACGCTGAGCGCTGCCGACGGCCAGACTCTGTACTACAAAATGTTCAAGCCGCCGCACTTCGATCCCAGCAAACGCTACCCGGCCATCGTGGATGTGTATGGCGGTCCAGGCGTGCAAGTGGTTGTCGATAGTTGGAACGGCAGTTCTTTCACGCAAATCCTCACCCGCGCAGGCTACGTGGTATTCCAACTCGACAACCGCGGCAGCGCCTTTCGCGGCACCGCATTTCAAGCGCCGATTCACGACAGGCTAGGCGATGTCGAAGTTGCCGATCAGGTGCAGGGCGCGCGCTGGCTGGGTTCTCAAGCGTTCGTTGATCCCAAGCGCATCGGTGTCTGGGGTTGGAGCTATGGCGGCTACATGACGCTGATGTTGATGTTCAAGGCCCCCGACATGTTCCGTGCCGGGGTCGCGGGCGCGCCCGTCACTGATTGGCGGCTTTATGATACGCATTACACCGAGCGCTACCTGGATCGCCCCCAGGACAATGCCGCGGGCTACGCAGCCAGCTCACCCCTTCCCTACGCCAAAGATCTCAAGGGCAAGCTTTTGGTCATGCACGGTATGGCCGATGACAACGTGCTGTTCCTGAACAGCACCAAATTATTTCGGACTCTGCAGGACCTGGGCAAGCCCTTCGATGTAATGGTGTACCCGGGCGCCAAGCACGGACTCACACGGCAGCATGACGGCCGGCATGCGTACAAAATGGTCAAGCGGTTTTTCGATGAGAATTTGCAGCCCTGAACCGGCGCGCAAATTCAATCGGCAATCTCGCTGATTCCGCTGGCTCCGAGCGCCCATGCGTCCTCAAGCGCCAGCCCTCGCACATACACGGGGACGGAAACTGCCGCGCACAGCGCGGAAATATCGCCATGTGAGGCCGCGCCGCGCAGCACCAGGAAGTCCGCACCTTCTGCAACAGCTTGCTCGGCCTCGCGGAGGCTCGTGCAAAAGACCCCGCGCAGCCGGCCGTCGGCAGTTCGAACCGACGCATCGGCGACCGTGTAATGGAACGTTGATGCCTGTATCAGCCGCTCCGGCAATCGCAGCGCGGCGACTACGGGCTTGTCCGCGGGCAGCAGCTCCGTCGACTCCAACTCGCTCATGGTGCACCAACGCAGCGCTTGACCGTCGAGCGCTTGCGGCTCGCCCAAGTAGTGGCGCACCACCCAGACATCCAGCGAAACCTGCCCGAACGGATAGGTATGGCGCAATCGCAGCAACGGCCGCGGCGTACTTATCTCAATGCCGATTTCCTCGCGCAGCTCGCGCGTAAGCCCCACGCGACGATCTTCGCCTAAGCGCAATTTGCCGCCTGGGAATTCCCATCCTCCGGCCAGGTGTTTGCCGGGTGGACGCTGGGCGATCAGCACCCGATCTTCGGCGTCGATCACCGCGCCGGCGACCACATGGATGGCCGAACCTGGGCGGTCGGAACTCAACCGCTCGCTTGCTGCAAAGTGCCGTGACAGTGCTTGTACTTGCGTCCGGATCCGCAGGGACAGGGCTCATTGCGGCCTACTTTGGGCACGGCGCGCACG
The DNA here is from genome assembly GCA_963785405.1 of uncultured Gammaproteobacteria bacterium. Classification (GTDB taxonomy): domain Bacteria; phylum Pseudomonadota; class Gammaproteobacteria; order Steroidobacterales; family Steroidobacteraceae; genus Bog-1198. Next base: position 1,571,702 of record CAWAVF010000008.1, on the reverse strand, counting down.
AACGGGGTGACTGCGGGTGCGGTTGCACGCGGCTCCAATTCCATGACGTTGCCGGACCCGCTTTGGTTAGGCGCACCCTGCCCGTCCGCTCCCGGCACCGCCTGAATTGGCGAGATGGCTTCGGCATGCTGCGCCTGCAGCGCGCGCGCCAAGCGCTGATGCCGCTCGAGTTCCTCGCGCTCGATCTCGGCCTGGCTGCGCACTTGAATCTTCGACACCGTGGTCACGGTATCGAATTTGATGCGATCCAGCATTCCGGAGAACAATTCAAACGCTTCGCGCTTGTATTCCTGCTTCGGATTCTTCTGCGCATAGCTGCGCAGGTAGATTCCCTGGCGCATGTAGTCCATCGCGGCCAGATGCTCGCGCCACAGTTGATCGAGGGTGCGCAGCGTCACCTCTTTTTCGATATAGCGCATCACCTGCGCTCCGACGTTGGTTTCCTTCTGGCCGTAAGCCTGTTCCAAGGCAGACACGATCTTATTGCGCAGATCGGAGCCGTCCCCGGCTTCCTCCACCTTCACCCACTCCGCGATGGGCAGCGACGCGCCGAAATCGCGTTCGATCGCATCGCTTAAAGCCTTGGCGTTCCACTGCTCTTCAGGGGCGCCCGCGGGAATGTACTGGTCCACCAACTGCGCCACCACGTCTTCGCGCATGCCCTTGATCGCCTCGGCTACGTCCTCGGCGCTCATCAAATCGGTTCGCTGCTGATAAATCACGCGGCGCTGATCGTTCGCCACATCGTCATATTCCAGCAATTGCTTGCGCGCATCGAAGTTGTGCTGTTCGACACGCCGCTGCGCGCGTTCAATTTGACGCGTCAGCATGCCGCTTTCGATGGCCTCGCCCGCCTTCATGCCCACCCGGGTCATGAGCGCCTTCATGCGGGTCGGGTCGCCGAAGATCCGCATCAAATTGTCTTCGAGCGACAAATAGAAACGGCTGGATCCGGGATCGCCCTGGCGGCCCGACCGGCCGCGCAACTGGTTATCGATACGCCGCGACTCATGCCGCTCGGTGCCGACGATGTGCAGGCCGCCGGCGGCCAGCACCTGCTCGTGCCGGGCTCGCCATGCGTCGTGGATCCCCTTCAGCTCCGCCTCATTGGGATTCTCGATGAGATCGATCTGCGTTTGCGGGCTGCCGCCGAGAACGATATCGGTGCCGCGGCCCGCCATGTTGGTGGCGATCGTAATGGCGCCGGGCCGGCCGGCTTCGGCCACGATGTGCGCCTCGCGCTCGTGCTGCTTGGCATTGAGAACCTCATGCGGGATTTTTGCCCCTTGCAGCAGTTTCGCGAGCCGTTCGGAAGCTTCGATCGAGGTGGTGCCGACCAGTACCGGCTGGCCGCGTTTTACGCAGTCCTGGATGTCCTCGAGGATGGCCTGGAACTTGTCCGGTTCGGACAGAAACACAAGATCCGAGCGATCGTTGCGGATCATCGGCTTGTGGGTGGGGATCACCACCACTTCCAACCCATAGATCTGCTGGAATTCGAATGCCTCGGTGTCCGCCGTTCCCGTCATTCCGGAAAGCTTCGAATACAGGCGGAAATAATTCTGGAAGGTTATCGATGCGACGGTCTGGTTTTCCTCCCGGACCTTGACGCCCTCCTTGGCTTCGACCGCTTGATGCAGACCATCGGACCAGCGCCGTCCCTGCATGGTGCGGCCGGTGAACTCATCGACGATGATCACCTCGCCCTGGCGCACGATGTACTCGACATCGCGCTTGTACAGCGAGTGCGCGCGCAGCGCGGCATTCAGGTGATGCATCAGCCGGATATTGGTGGCATCGTACAGGCTCTCGCCGTCGCGTAGCAGTCCGATCTCCGCCATCAAATGCTCGACCTTCTCATGACCGTCCTCGGTCAAGGTGGCCTGCTTGGTTTTCTCGTCGACCGCGTAGTCGCCGGGGCCGTCTTCGACTTTTTGTCGCACCAGGCGCGGAATCAAGGCGTTGATCTTGATGTAGAGCTCGGTGCTCTCCTCGGCGGGCCCTGAAATGATCAAGGGTGTGCGCGCCTCATCGATCAAGATCGAATCGACTTCATCGACGATCGCAAATGACAGCTTGCGCTGCACGCGATCCTCGAGCCTGAAGGCGAGGTTGTCGCGCAGGTAGTCGAAACCAAATTCGTTGTTCGTGCCATAGGTGATGTCGCAGGCATAGGCCGCGCGCTTCTCATCCGAGGATTGCGCATTCTTGATGACGCCGACTTCCATGCCGAGAAACCGGAACACCGGACCCATCCAATCCGAGTCGCGCTGCGCCAGGTATTCGTTCACGGTGACGACGTGCACTCCCTCCCCGGAAAGAGCGTTCAGATACGCCGGCAGGGTCGCCATCAGGGTCTTGCCCTCACCGGTGCGCATTTCCGAGATCTTGCCGGCATTCAAGGCCAATCCGCCGATCAGCTGCACGTCGAAATGTCGCAGCCCCAACTTGCGGCGCGAGGCTTCGCGCACCAAGGCAAAAGCTTCGGGAATGAGATCGTCAAGGGGCGTGCCCGTCGCAAAGCGCGCCTTGAGCTCGCGCGTCTTCTCTGGAAACTCCTCGTCCTTCAAGGCACTGACGCTTGCTTCCAGGGCGTTTACGCCCGCAACCGTGCGGCTCAGTTCTTTAATGAGGCGCTGATTGCGGCTGCCAAATACTTGCGTCAGAAGCTTCCACACGCGAGGGAGTCCTTGAAAGAAAACTGGGTATTGTACGGATAGACCCGAGAGCCGTGAAATCGTTTCGCCAAGGCGATCCCAACGGCGGAATTGGGTGGGCTAACGATCCTCGCCGACGAAGCGCAGGGGGTCGACCTGCACGCCATTTTTCAGCACTTCAAAGTGCAAGTGCGGACCGGTGGATCGGCCGGTGGACCCCATCAATGCCAGGTCCTGGCCCTTGCGCACCATGTCGCCCTGCTTTACCAACAGCTGCTCATTGTGGCAGTAGCGTGTGGACAACCCGTTGCCGTGGTTGATTTCCACCATCACGCCGTAGCCAGAGCGATCGCCGGCATAGGTCACGAGTCCCGCCGCCACCGCAGTGACTTTCGTGCCTTCCGGACCCGCGAAGTCCAAACCCTTGTGCACCGCCGAATAGCCGGTGAAGGGGTCCGCACGGCGCCCGAAATACGAGGAAATCCAGCCTTCCTGGACCGGCCGGCCCTCGGGGTAGACCTGCTTGTTCAATTCACGCGTCAAAATCATGTTTTCGAGTACGCCCAATTGCTGCTCGCGGCTCGACAGCTGCGTCTGCAGATCGTCGACCATGGCGGTAAGGTCGGGAATCTGCGCAGGCTGGCCGTCCGCGTTCTCGGCGCCGCCGATGGCAGGCGGATGACCGAAATCGAATTCCCCATCATCCAGATTTGCCATGCGGGTCAAGCGCTTACCAAGGGCATCCAGCCGAATCACATTGGCATTCATTTGGCCGACACGCATCGCCAGCGCGTTGACCTTTTCCTGCAGCACGCGCTTGGTATCCTCGATCTGGCCTTTCTGCTTTATGAGTTCAGCCGACCAATTACCCAACTGATCGATGGGATTGGCCACATGCCGGGCTCCAAGACCCATACCAAGGGAGAACGCCGTACCCAGGATTCCGAGCACCAGCAGCGCCGCCACCGACAGAACCGCGGGGTGGTGCAGGTCAAATTGTTTCACTCGGCCCGATTTGCGACCGACAAGAATGACATTCATACAGCTTGTACTTCCAACGCCTACATCATGCTGAAAACCGGTGGCTTGCGTCGTGCCTGCGTCATCCCTGTATATCGAGTATGCCCCGGAGCAGTAAGGGTAGACTATGCAGAAAACTGACTCAAAACAAGGATTTCCGCACGGTTTTCCAATGTCAATCCGGCTCGCAAAATGTTGGTGCAATGCAAAAACCTAAGAGTGTCAGCGAGTTACTGGCAAGAGGTGGCAAGCGGCTTTCATTACTTAATGTGCGATCTTCCGAACGGTCGCGGGTCCTTAAGCAGGTTCGTGCGGCGCTGCCGACGAGGCTCGCTGAGGCGGTGGTGAGCGCGGGCTTGGAGCAGGGCCGCTTGACCATCGGCGTTGTGGGCGCCCAATGGGCATCGCGGCTGCGCTATTCCACGGAAATCATCCGCAAGCGGGTGGCGGGGTCCTTAGGGGCTGAAATTCACAGCATCCGAATCCGGGTGGTGCCGCAGCCGCAGCAGGGCTGAAAATCAGGCGTGCGCGGCCGCTGCGGCCACGTAGGAAATCGGCGCCTCCGCCAAACTCTTAAAGGTCACTTCCTGCCAGGCGCTCTGCGTGTTGATGAGGCTGCGCAGCAGTTTGTTGTTGAGCGCGTGCCCCGATTTGAAGCCGCTGAATTCGCCGATCAGGCTGTGCCCCAGCAGGTACAGATCGCCGATGGCGTCGAGAATTTTGTGCTTCACGAATTCGTCTTCGTAGCGCAAGCCGTCTTCATTCAAAACCCGATAGTCATCGAGCACGATGGCATTGTCCATGTTGCCGCCGAGCGCCAGATTGCGCGCGCGCAGACTCTCCAGCTCGCGCATGAATCCGAAGGTACGGGCGCGGCTGATTTCGCGCAAAAACGAGGTCGTCGAGAAGTCCATGGAAGCGACTTGCGAGTGTTTTTTGAAGGTCGGGTGATTGAACACAATTTCGAAATTCACTTTGAAGCCGTCATAAGGATCAAAGCGCGCCCACTTGTCGCCATCCTCGACCTGCAGGCTTTCGAGAATGCGAATGAACCGTTTGGGGACTTTTTGTTCCTCGATGCCGGCCGATTGCAGCAGGAACACAAACGGCCCGGCGCTGCCATCCATGATCGGAACTTCGCCGGAGGTGACTTCCACCAACGCGTTGTCGATGCCCAATCCGGCGAGCGCGGAAAGCAAATGTTCGACGGTGGAGACTTTGACGTCGCCGCGGTGCAGGGTGGTGCCCATCATGGTATCGCCGACATTCTCGGCATGCGCGCGAATGTCGACAGGCTGATCCAGATCCGTGCGGCGAAACACGATGCCGGTATCGGGCAACGCCGGCCGCAGCGTCATGAGGACCTTCTTGCCCGTGTGCAGCCCCACTCCCGTGGCGCGAATCGAATTTTTGAGTGTTCTTTGATTCAACATTAAGTAAAACCAGACATTGTCAGGTGCCAAAGGTACCACAGCGTCGCGCTTTGGTCGGCACCTTTAAGTTCGCATGGCTTGATAACTCAGATCCAAACGGGCGCCCTTAAGATTTCTTGACGTAAGGGCGCCAATATCTGGAATGTCGACCGCTGATTAATCCGCCTGTCTGCGCAAAAAAGCCGGGATATCGAGCAAATCCTCGCTGCCCGATTCCGCCCGCAGGCCATCGCCCACCGCACGTTGCCTCTGCACCGTCGGCTTATCGAGCATCGCATAGTCAGTGGGCCCCATCGATGATCTCTGCCGCACCACGCGCATGTTGAGCGGCGGTGCGATGGCGGCGGCGGCCACCGGCTGCGGAGCCACCCTTGCCAACGGCTTGCCGAGACCGGTCGCCACGACCGTGACCCGAATCTGGCTGGTCATCTCCGGATCGATCACCGTACCCACCACCACCGTGGCTTCGTCCGAGGCGAATTGCTTGATGACATTGCCCACTTCTTGGAATTCGCCGATCGACAAATCCATGCCGGCGGTGACATTCACCAAAATGCCTTGGGCACCCGAGAGATTGATGTCCTCGAGCAACGGGCTGGAAATCGCCGCTTCGGCCGCTTCGCGCGCCCGATCGTCTCCCGAGGCGGTGCCCGAACCCATCATGGCCATGCCGGTTTCCGACATCACGGTGCGCACGTCGGCAAAGTCGACATTGATCAGGCCCGGCCGCGTGATCAGTTCCGCGATTCCCTGCACTGCGCCTTGCAGCACCGTGTTCGCAGCCTTGAAGGCATCGAGCAGCGTGGTGGTGCTGCCCAACACCGACAGCAATTTTTGATTCGGAATCGTGATCAGCGAATCCACATACTTGGACAACTCCAGCATGCCCTGATCGGCGACGCGCGCTCGCTTATTGCCTTCCATCTCGAAAGGCTTGGTCACCACGGCGACGGTCAGGATGCCGAGTTCCTTGGCAACCTGCGCCACCACCGGCGCCGCTCCAGTGCCGGTGCCACCGCCCATGCCTGCCGTAATGAACAACATGTCGCAGCCTTCGATCAGTTCGATGATGCGATCGCGATCCTCCATTGCCGCCTGACGGCCCACCTCGGGATCGGCGCCCGCGCCCAAGCCTTTGGTGATGTTGCAGCCGATCTGCAATGCGGTGCGCACCTTGGAGTGCTTCAGCGCTTGCGCGTCGGTGTTGATGCAAATGAAATCCACGCCTTCGAGGCCGGCCTGGACCATGTGCGAGACGGCATTACCGCCGCCGCCGCCCACGCCCAGCACCTTGATGATGGCGCTTTGGCTATAAGAATCCATAAGTTCGAACATTCCAGTACTCCTTCAATTAGTTATTAAATCAGCTGTCAAAAATTGCCTTGAAACCAAGCCTTCATCCGCTCAAACACACTCTTCACGCCGCCCGCGAGCAGCGGCGCACCCGTGCGTTGCACCTCCAAATTGCTCTTCGCGTACAGCAGCAGGCCCACGCCCGTGGCATGGATGGGATTGCTCACGACCTCGGCGAGCCCGCTCACGTATTGCGGCACGCCGAGCCTCACCGGCAGGTGAAACACTTCCTCGGCAAGTTCAATGGCGCCCTCCATCTTGGCGCTGCCGCCGGTGAGCACGATGCCGGTGGCCACCTGCTCCTCCAGGCCGGCGCGGCGAATCTCGTCGCGGATCAGACCGAATAATTCCTCGTACCTAGGTTCCACGATTTCGGCGAGCGTCTGGCGCGCGAGACGGCGCGGCGGCCGGTCGCCGACGCTCGGCACCTCGATGGTTTCGTCGGGATTCGCCAGCTGCGACAGGGCGCAGGCGTACTTGATCTTGATGTCCTCGGCGTATTGCGTGGGCGTGCGCATGGACACGGCAATGTCGTTGGTGATCTGGTCGCCGGCGATCGGTATCACCGCGGTATGGCGTATCGCGCCGCCGCCGAAGATCGCGATGTCGGTGGTGCCGCCGCCGATGTCGACCACGCACACGCCGAGATCCTTTTCATCCTCGGTGAGCACCGCATAGCTCGAGGCCAGCTGCTCGAGGACGATGTCGTCGACGCTGAGTCCACAGCGCTGCACGCACTTGACGATGTTCTGCGCCGCGCTGTCGGCGCCGGTGACGATGTGAACTTTCGCCTCCAGCCGCACCCCCGACATGCCGATGGGATCGCGGATGCCCTCTTGCGAATCGATGATGTATTCCTGCGGCAGCACGTGCAGGATCTTTTGATCGGCCGGGATCGCGACCGCTTTGGCGGCGTCGATCACGCGCTCGACATCGCCCTGCACGACCTCCTTATCCTTGATGGCGACGATGCCGTGCGAATTGAGGCTGCGCACGTGGCTGCCGGCGATGCCGGCATATACCGAATGAATCTCACAGCCCGCCATCAATTCCGCTTCTTCCACCGCGCGCTGAATGGACTGCACCGTGGATTCGATGTTCACGACGACGCCTTTCTTCAGACCGCGGGACGGATGACTGCCGATACCGATGATCTCAAGCGCGCCATCGGACTTGATTTCGCCGACGATGGCGACCACTTTGCTGGTGCCGATGTCCAGGCCCACCAATAAATTTCGATCAGAACGCTTGGCCATAATCTTGAAGAATTCCTCTAAGCATCGGTGTCGTCGGAACGTTTGAGCGAGCCCGAACCGTTGGTCCCCTGGTTGCGCCAGCCAATGGCGAAGCCGTTGGAGTAGCGCATATCCACGTAACTGATTTCCGCCATGCGATGCGCAATGACTTGCGATGCGGTATGGATGAAGCGCTCGATGCGCTCGTCCACATCGCGTCTTCCCAAGCGCACGGTCACGCCGCTGTCCAAATCCATTTCCCAGGCGCCGCGTTCATCCAGGCGCAGCGCAGCGATGCGCATGCCGGCTTCGAGCATTCGCCCCTGGGCCGACATATAGCGCTGCGCCACCTGCGACTCCGAGCCTAATGGACCACTCAAGCGCGGCAGCTCCGCCGGCACATGCGCGGCGGCTTTGACGAACAGCTCGCCGCGGGTATTCAGAAGACCGGACTCGCCCCAGCGCGCCGCCGCGGTCTGCTCGGTCACGACGACGTGCAGACTGTTCGGCCAGCGGCGCGCGATGCGCGCATGGTCCACCCAGGGCAACGCCTCGACCGCGCGCTGAATGTCGCTTAAGTTCGCGGACATGAAGCCGGCGTGCGCGTACGTAGCCACCGCCTTCTCGATCTGCCCCGGCGAGACCCGCTGAAAGCTGCCGTCCATCGATATCACCCGCACCGGGCGGTCGAGCGCCCAAATCAGAATACTCAAGGCACCCGTCAGCAACAGCAGCAGCGCGGCGCGGCGCGCGTGAAGGCGCCACTCGGTCATGAATTTGGGCAAGGCCCACGATTTCTTGGCGCTCGCCGGGTTCTTGAATCGATTGCGACGCATGGCTAGCCCTAGGCTCATTTGCGCTCTCTCACGAAACTGGTCTCCAACACACGCCACACCAGCTCCTCGAAGTCGAAGCCGGCTTGGCGCGCCGCCATGGGCACCAAGCTGTGGCTGGTCATGCCCGGCACGGTGTTGATCTCGATGAAATGGAATTTGCCGGCGGCGCGGTCGCGCATGAAATCCACCCGTCCCCAGCCGCAGCAATCGGTCACTTTGAATGCCGCCATCGCCGCGGCTTTGAGCTCCGCTTCCTCTGCTTCGCTCAAGCCGCTGGGGCAGAAATACTGTGTGTCGTCGCGGAAATACTTCGCCTGATAGTCATAGAACTCGGTCGCGGGCTGGATGCGGATCGAGGGCAGTGCAGTGTCTTGCAATATGCTCACTGTGAACTCATCGCCGGCAACGAAGCGCTCCGCGAACACAACCGGGTCGACGGCGCGAGCCTCGGCGTAGGCGCGCGGCATTTCCGCAGCGGATTTCACCTTGCTCATGCCGACGCTCGAGCCTTGGGACGCGGGCTTCACCATCAGCGGCAACCCGATGCGCTTGAGCGCGGCGTCCAAATCGGCGGGACCGGACAGCACGGCATAATCCGGGGCGCTAAAACCTGCACCTACGACGACGCGCTTGGTTTTGAGTTTGTCCATGGTCAGCGCGCAGGCGAGCACGCCGCTGCCGGAGTAAGGCACACCCAGCCATTCGAGCGCGCCCTGCATTGCGCCATCCTCGCCCCCCGGGCCGTGCAATGCGATCCAGACACGCGCGAATCCCTCGCTCACCAAGGCTTGCACCGGACGATCCTTAGGATCGAATGCTTGCGCATCGACGCCGCGGCGCTGTAGCGCCGCCAGCACCGCGTTGCCGCTTAACAGCGAGATTTCGCGCTCGCTCGAATCTCCGCCGAGCAACACCGCGGTCTTGCCGAAGTCCTTAGGCTTGCGCGCGCGCCGATCGCCCGCATTTGTCCCGAGCAGGCTCATGCGGGATCTCCGACGATGCGCACTTCCGTGGCGAGCTGGATGCCGCTTACGCTTAAGACGGTTTTTTGCACATGCGCAATCAGCGCTTCGATGTCGGCGGCCCGAGCCTTTCCATGATTGATGATGAAGTTGGCGTGCTTCTCCGACACCGAGGCATCGCCGATGCGAAATCCCTTCAAGCCGGCGCTCTCGATCAATCGCGCCGCGTGATCATTGGGTGGATTGGTGAACACCGATCCGCAGCTCCACTCACCGATGGGCTGGGTCTCACGGCGCTTGTCGAGCAGCGCGCGGATGGCGTCGCTGTTGATGCCGGGCTTGCGCTCGAATTCCAGGCGCGCGCCGATGAACCACTCGTCGGCCGGGCCTTCCACGCGCCGATAGCCGATGGTGTAATCGGCCGGGGTGCGGGTGTGGCGCACGCCGCGGCGGTCGAGCACTTCCACCTCGACCACGTGCCGCCAAGTGTCTCCACCCCAGGCGCCGGCATTCATCGCCAGCGCACCGCCCAGGGTACCGGGGATGCCGGCAAAAAATTCTGCCGGTCCCATACCCCATTTCACGCACTGCCGGGCGATGCGCGCACAGGGCACGCCGGCTTCGGCGCGAATACGCGTGGCGCTGTGGCGTTCGAGGGCACCGAGCGCGCCGTGCGTGGACACCACTGCGCCGCGGATTCCGCCGTCGCGTACCAACAGATTGCTTCCCAGGCCAACCCACAGCAACGGCACTTCAGCGGGCAACTGCCGAATGAAGGATGCAAGATCCATGATGTCGCGCGGCGTGAAGAAGAGATCGGCCGAGCCTCCCGCATGCCAGGAGGTGTGCTTGGCCATGGACACGTCGTGCAGCACCCGCGCGCTGAACTCCGGCGCCAGATCCACGGTATGCTGCGCGTTCATGCCGCGGCCCCCGCCGCGAAGCGGCTTTTCAGTTCCTGGGCCGCCGCGCCAATGTTGCCGGCGCCCATGGTCAACACCACGTCGCCGTCGCGCAAGACACCGCGCAGCGACTCGGCCAGGTTTTCGACGCGCTCGACGAACACCGGTTCGGTAAGCCCGCGGGTGCGCACCGCGCGGCAGATGGCGCGTCCATCGGCACCGGCAATCGGCGCTTCGCCGGCTGCGTATACCTCGGTGACGAGCAGCACATCGCAGTCGCCGAGAACACGGCCGAAGTCGTCCAGCAAATCCCGCGTGCGCGTGTAGCGATGCGGCTGAAAAGCCAGCACCAGGCGCCGCTTCGGCCAAGCCTGACGCACGGCCTCGAGGGTGGCGGCCACTTCCGTGGGATGATGGCCATAGTCATCGACCAGCAACGCGCTGCCTCCCGCCCAGTGAATTTCGCCGAGCTGCTGCAGCCGCCGGTCGATGCCCTGGAAATTGGCCAGCGCGCGCTGAATGGCCGCGTCGGGCACATCGAGTTCGGTGGCCACGGCCAGCGCCGCGAGTGAGTTCAAGACGTTGTGGCGGCCCGGCAAGTTGATGGTCACTTTGAGCGGCTCGCGGCCCGCGCGCAGCGCCTCGTAGCGGGTCTTGAGCCCCATGCGCTGTATCTTCACCGCACGTATGTCCGCGCTCTCGCCAAATCCGTAAGTCACGAACGGTCTGGCGACGCTCTGCAGAATGCTGCGCACATGCTCGTCCTCGGCGCACAGCACCGCGAGTCCGTAGAACGGCAGGTTGTGCAGGAAATCGACGAAGCTCTGCTTGAGGCGGGCGAAGTCGCCGTCGTGAGTGGTCAAATGGTCGTTGTCGATATTGGTGACGATGGCGATCATCGGCTGCAGGTGCATGAATGAGGCGTCGCTTTCGTCGGCCTCGGCCACGAGATAGCGGCCCGCGCCCAATCGCGCGTTGCTGTCGGCGCTCTTCAGGCGCCCACCGATGACGAATGTCGGATCGAGTCCAGCCTCGGCCAGCACGCTCGCCACCAAGCTCGTGGTCGTGGTCTTGCCGTGCGTTCCCGCCACCGCGATCGAATAGCGAAAACGCATCAGTTCGCCCAGCATTTCCGCGCGCGCGACCACAGGAATGCGCTTGGCCAATGCGCTTGCCACCTCGGGGTTGGCGCGGCCAACGGCGCTCGATACCACCACGACATCCGCTGCGCCCAGGTTGAGAGCACTGTGGCCGATGAAAATTGTTGCGCCCAACCGCGCCAGGCGCTCGGTGACCGCGTTGGCCTTGAGATCCGATCCCTGAACCGTGTACCCCAGGTTGAGGAGCACTTCGGCAATTCCGCCCATGCCGCTGCCGCCGATGCCGACCAGGTGAACGCACTGAATGCGGCCCATGCGGTCATTCATGCGGCGGCGTTCGGAGGTGCGCCTGCGCTCGGTCATGCGTGCGCTCCGGCAGCTATGCACTGTTCGGCGAGGCGCGTTGCCGCGTCGGTGATGCGCTGTGCGCGGGCGGCTTCGGCCATCTTCAGCAGCAACGCCCGATTGGCGGTCAGTTCCGCGATGATTGCGCTCAAGCGCTCAGCGGTAAGCTCGCGTTCTGGAATGATCCTCGCGCCGCCGGCGCTCACCATGACCGCCGCATTCTTGGTTTGGTGATCGTCGGTGGCTAGACCTAACGGCACAAAGATCGCGCCGAGGCCGGCGGCCTGCAACTCAGCGACGGTCATGGCTCCGGCGCGGCACACCGCAAGATCGGCCCAGGCATAGGCTTTGGCCATATCGTCGATGAACGGCGAAACTTCCGCTTCAACCTGCGCCTGCAGGTAGTGCGCGCGGGTTTCCTTAAGACCTCGCTCGCCGGTTTGATGGCGAACTTGCGGACGATGCTCGGGAGTGAGAAGCGCCAGCGCATCGGGCAGCGTCGCGTTCAGGCGCTGCGCTCCCTGGCTGCCGCCGAATATCAGCAGGCGGGCGCGCGGTTCGCGCCCGGCGAATCGCTGTGCCGGCGGCGGCAGTGCCGCGATCTCGGCGCGCACCGGATTGCCGATAGTGCGGGCATGCGCGGCAGGGGCGAAGCTCCCCGGGAATGCTTCCAACACCTGAGTCGCCAATCGCGCCAGCCATCGATTGGTCAAGCCGGCGATGGCGTTCTGCTCGTGGACGAGCAGGGGTATGCGCAGCAGCCATGCGGCTATGCCCCCTGGCCCGCTGACATAGCCGCCGGCGCCCAACACCGCACGCGGCCGCACCCGACGCAGCACGCCGATCGATTGCGCCACGGCACTCAAAATGCGCAACGGCGCCAGCATCCAGGCCGCCATTCCCTTGCCGCGAATTCCCGCGATGCGGACCCACTCGATGGGAAAACCATGCGCCGGCACCAGCCGCGATTCCATGCTGCCGGGCACGCCGAGCCACACCACGGCAACACCGCGGGCGCGCAATATGTCCGCCACTGCCAGCGCCGGGAACACATGCCCGCCGGTTCCCCCGGCCATGATCAGCACCGGCGCGGCGCCGCTCATCGCGTACCCCCCGGGAGGCGCGTCACCGCGGAACGCGAGCTGCATTTGACTTCGTGATAGATCCGCAGCAGCGCCCCGAGCCATGCAAGGCTGACCAGCAGCGAGCTGCGGCCGTAGCTCAATAGCGGCAATGTCAGTCCTTTGGTCGGCAGCACACCCATGTTGACGCCGATGTTCACGATGGCTTGAAGCCCCAACCAGACGCCGAAGGCCATTGCGAGGTAGGCTTGAAAGCGCAATCCCGCCTGCGCCGCCATGCGTGAAATGCTGAAGGCGCGCCACACCAAGGCGAGAAACAGCGCGATCACGCCCAAGACGCCGACCAGTCCCAGTTCCTCGGCGAGCACGGCGAACACGAAGTCGGTATGCGCTTCCGGCAAATAGAACAGTTTTTGAACGCTGCTGCCCAATCCCACGCCGAACCAAGCGCCGCGTCCGATCGCGATCAGCGATTGGGTGAGCTGGAAGCCGCCGTTGAACGGATCGTCAAAAGGATGCAGGAAAATCAACAGACGCTTCAACCGGTACGGAGAAGCCAACGCCAGCAGTGCGAACACCAAAACCGCGGCCGAAACCAACAACGCCACATAGCGCAGTCGCGCACCGGCAACGAACAGAACCGCAAATCCGGTGGCGAACAGCACCGTTGCGGCGCCGAAGTCAGGTTCGATCAGGAGCAGCAGGCCGGTCAGGGCGAGCAGAGCCACGGGTTTCACCAGGCCCGGCAGGGTACTCTCCAGCTCGGCGCGCTTGCGCACGCAGTAGCTGCAGACCCAGGTCAACACCAACACCTTGGCAAGCTCGGACACCTGAAAATTGAGCACGCCCACTCGCAGCCAACGGCGGGCGCCGTTGACGCGTGCGCCCAAGCCCGGGATCAGCACCAATGTCAGCAACAGCAGCCCAAACAGCAGCAGCGCCAGGCTGTATTTGTCCCACAGTTGCACCGGTACGCGGGTCACCACCCACGCCAGCAACAGTCCCGCCATCGTAAAAATGAATTGCCGCTCGAGAAAATAGAAGGGATCGCCCATGTCGCGTGCCGCGATCGCCATGGATGCCGAGGTAACCATGACCAGACCCACCAGCAACAGGGCGGCGGTCAAACCCACGGTAATGGTGTCCCAGGCGAACGGCATGCGCTCGCGCGCACGTACTCCGTAGGACATGGTGGCAACGCTCATCGCGGAACTTCCAGCTGGTGCACGGCCGCGGCGAACACATCGCCGCGATGTCCGTAGTCGCGGAACATGTCGAGACTGGCACAGGCCGGCGACAGCAGTACCGTGTCGCCGGGCGCGGCGGCGCGATGCGCGGCCGTTACCGCCTCTTGCATCGACGCCACAATCTCAATGGGGCACACTCCTTCGAGCGCTGCGGCAATCGCCGGCGCATCCTTGCCGATCAAAAAGGCGATACGCACCTTGCCGCGAAACACCGCGGCGAGCGGCGCGAAGTCCTGCCCCTTGCCCTCGCCGCCGGCGATGATGAGCAGAGGGCCCGGCAGGCCCGCGACCGCGGCGCTGGTGGCTCCCACATTCGTACCCTTGGAATCATCGATGTAGCGCACACCGCCGATATCGGCGACCCATGAGGAGCGATGCGACAAACCGGGAAATGATTGCAGCGCCTCGAGCATCGAAGCTCTCGGCAAACCCACCGCCTCGCCCAGCGCCAGCGCCGCGAGCGCGTTGGCTGCGTTGTGCAATCCGGAGATTTTCATGCGCGCCGTATCGAGCAGCCGCTCGCCGCGGCGCGTGAGGTAAATTTGCTTGCCGCTGCGCGCCAGCGAAAAATCGGTATCCGCGCTGGTGATGGAAAAAGTGACGGTGCGGGCGGCGGGATTGCGAAACCTTAGGTCCCGCATCGCCGCTACCCACGGGTCGTCCGCGTTCAGCACCACGGTGGCTGCATTCGCGAAGATTCTTTGCTTGGCTTGCGCGTAGGCGGCCACCGACGGATAGCGATCCAGGTGATCGGCCGTGACGTTGAGCACCACCGCAGCCTCGAGCACCAATGAGGATGTGCTTTCCAATTGAAAGCTCGACAGCTCGAGCACGTACAAATCCGCGATCGGCTGCTCGAGCAAATCGAGCGCCGGCTCGCCCAAATTGCCGCCGGCCAAGACCCTGCGGCCGGCGGCCGCGGCCATGCGCGCCACCAGAGTGGTGACGGTGCTCTTGCCGTTGGTGCCCGTGATCCCGATCACCGGCGCGCGTACCGCGCGCGCGAACAGCTCGATATCGCCGAGCAGTTCGATGCCGCGGGCCCGCGCCTCCTTTGCAATCGGCTCCTCGAGCGATACGCCCGGGGACATCAGCACTTGGGATGCGCCGTCGAGCAGCGACAGATCGAAGCGACCGAGCCGCAGGTCGATCGACTTCGCAAGGCCGCCCAGTTCCGCGAGTCCGGGCGGCGCGCGCCGGGTATCGGTGGCGCTCACGCGGTCGCCGCGCTTCGCAAGGTAACGTACGCACGAGGCGCCGGTTTTGCCGAGACCCACGACGACGCTCCTCATCAGCGGATCTTCAAGGTTGCAAGGCCCGCCAACACCAGCACGAAGCTGATGATCCAGAATCGCACGATGACTTTCGGTTCGGCCCAGCCTTTGAGTTCAAAATGGTGATGGATCGGCGCCATGCGGAATATGCGCTTGCCGGTGAGCTTGAAGGATGCGACCTGCAGGATCACCGAGACGGTCTCGAGCACGAACACGCCGCTCATCACGAAAAACACGATTTCCTGGCGCACGATGGTGGCGATGGTTCCGAGCGAAGCGCCCACCGCCAGCGCTCCCACATCGCCCATGAAAACCTGCGCAGGATAGGAGTTGAACCACAGGAATCCCAACCCGGCGCCCACCAAGGTCGCGCTGAAGATCAGCACCTCGCCGACGCCGTTGATGTAGGGAATTTGCAAATAGCCCGCGAACTTGATGTTGCCGGTGACATAGGCGAACACCCCGAGCGCCGCGGCGATCATCACCGCCGGCATGATCGCCAGGCCGTCCAGGCCGTCGGTCAGATTTACCGCATTGCTGCTGCCGACGATGACGAAATAGGCGAACGCCACGAACCCGATCGTCGACATGGGCACGGCGACGGTTTTGAAGAACGGCACGTACAAAGAGGTTTCCGCCGGCGCTTGATGCAGGCCGTGCAGCGCCAGTGCGACCGTGATACCCGCCACCGACTGCGCCAGATACTTGTAGCGCGCGGCAAGACCCTTGGAGTTGCCCACCACCAGCTTCAGATAATCGTCGTAGAAACCTATCAAGCCAAAGGCCAGGGTCGTTCCCAGGAGAATCCACACGAAGCGGCTGGACAGGTCGGCCCACAGCAGCGTGCCGATGCCCATGGCAACCAGGATCAGACCACCGCCCATGGTCGGTGTGCCGGATTTTTGCAAGTGCGATTGCGGACCGTCGCTGCGCACCTGCTGGCCGATCTGATAGCGGTTGAGCAGCGAAATCATGAGCGGCCCGATGAACAGGGCCATCAACAGCGCGGTCATCGCCGCGAGGATTCCGCGCAGCGTGAGATATTGGAATACATGAAAGCCGCTGTAGAAGCGCGCCAGATATTCGGTTAAGAAAAGCAGCATGGGCTAGCTCGCTCTCATCATGGGACCGGAACCGGCACCGCCGCCGGTGAGCGCTTGCACGACGCGTTCCAAGCGATTGATGCGCGAACCCTTGATCAACACCGTGACGCCCGGAGACAGCTCCGCCTGCAAGCGGCGAATCAAGGAATCGGCGTCGACGAACCATTCGCCGCCGGAGCCGAAGGTCTCCACGGCTCTGGAGCTCAAGGGCCCGAGCGCGAACAAGCGCTTGATGCCGCACTCGCGCGCGTAAGCGCCCATGTGCGCGTGACTGTCCTGGGCAGACTCCCCAAGTTCGGCCATGTCGCCGAGCACCAGCCAGGTCACGCCGCTGAGCGAGCGCAACACTTCCAAGCCGGCACGCACCGAGCTCGGATTGGCATTGTAGGAATCATCGATGATCCAGCTGTCGCGGGCGCCGGGTTTGAGCTGCAGGCGTCCCGAGACCGCGCGAAAATCGGCCAACCCGAGGCCGATGTCCTCGAGCGAGGCGCCGGCGGCACTGGCCGCGGCGGCTGCCGCCAATGCGTTGCCGATGTTGTGCGCGCCGCCCGCCTTCAGCATGATCGGCCGCGCCCCCAGGGGGCATAGCAGCGTAAAGCGCGTCGCAAACTCGCCGCGTTCAATCGCTTGAATGACATCCTTGGCTGAAAAATCCGCGCGCGCGTGCACGCCGAAAGTTACGACGGTTTGCGCGCTGCTCACGCCGCGCCAATAGCCGGCGTAGGCATCATCGGCGTTGATCACCGCGGTGCCGCGAGAATCCAGACAGGACACCATCTCACCCTCGCCCTTTGCCACGCCATCCAGATTGCCGAAACCTTCCAGGTGTTCGGCACCGGCATTGGTAATGAGGCCGACGGTGGGCTGGGCAAGGCCCATGAGCTCGGCGACGTCGCCGATGCGATTGGCGCCAATCTCAATCACGGCGCTGCGATGCGCGGCTTCCAAGCGCATGAGCGTGACCGGCACGCCGATGTGATTGTTGAGATTGCCGTGGGTTGCCATGCACAGCCCCATACGCGACAAAAT
Source organism: uncultured Gammaproteobacteria bacterium (assembly GCA_963785405.1). Taxonomy (GTDB): domain Bacteria; phylum Pseudomonadota; class Gammaproteobacteria; order Steroidobacterales; family Steroidobacteraceae; genus Bog-1198. Next base: position 1,554,121 of record CAWAVF010000008.1, on the reverse strand, counting down.
GGCGGCAGTCATTTCCTTGACCGTGGTTTTGCCGTTGCTGCCTGCGACGGCGAGCACCGGCAAAGTGAAATCTGCGCGCCATGCCTTCGCCAGTTCCTGCAGCGCGCGCAGCGAGTCCGGCACGATCACCTGCGGCAGGCTTGAGGTCACGGCGCGTTCGACCAGAGCGCCGATGGCGCCGCGCGATGAAGCTGCAGCAACGAACGCAGCACCGTCGAAGTTCGGGCCGCGCAGCGCGACGAATAGCGCCCCAGGACTCAAGGTGCGGCTGTCGGTCGAAACCGCGCCGTAGGGACGATCTTCACCGAGCAATTGGCCGCCGGTTATGCGCGCGGCATCGCGCAGGGTTCGTTTCATGCGGCAGCTCCCAGGTAGCGCAGCGCTTCGCGTCGATCGCTGAACGAGCGCCGCGTATCGCCGTAGATCTGATAGTCCTCATGGCCCTTGCCGGCGATCAACACGAGGTCGAGCGGCTGCGCCTCCCTGAGTGCCGTGGCAATGGCTTCGCCGCGGTCGTGAATCACCCTGACCTTGCGCGATTTGATGCCGCCCACGACGGCCTCGGTAATGGCTTCTGGATCTTCGGAACGGGGATTGTCATCGGTAACGATGATCTGATCGGCGAGGTCGGCGGCAATGGCGCCCATGATGGGACGCTTACCGGGATCGCGGTCGCCGCCGCAACCGAACACGCACCACAGCTCGCCCGCGCAATGTTCGCGAGCGGCGCTCAATGCCTTCGCCAGCGCATCGGGCGTGTGAGCGTAATCGACAACCGCGGTCGCCTTGTTGCGCGCGTCGCTCTTGAGCACTTCCATCCGCCCGGGAGCAGGCGCGGCGTCGGCCAGCGCGCCGGCCGCCTCGCTGAAGGGAACCCCCAAGGACAGCAAGCAGGCGATCACCACCAACGCATTCTCGGCGTTGAACCGGCCCATCAGCTGGGTGTTGACGGCGAGCTTGCCGAAGCTGCCGTCCAGTTGCAGGGCAATGCCCCGCGGCTCCACCCTAACTTCCGTCGCGTAAAGAGCGTGGTCGGCCAACCAGCCCGAATCGCCGGCGCCGACCCACACTGCGGTCAGCGATGCATCGCCGTTGTAGGTTTGCGCCAATCCGCGGCCGTACTCGTCGCCGATGTTGAGCACGATGTGCTTGAGCTCCGGCATTTGGAACAAACGCGATTTGGCGGCGCCATAGGCTGCCATCGATTCGTGATAATCGAGATGATCCCGGGTCAAATTCGTGAACGCAGCCACGTGGAAGCGCACGCCGTCCACCCTGCCCTGATCGAGCGCGTGCGAGGATACCTCCATGGCGACCTCGCGCACTCCGGAACTGCGCAGTTGCGCAAGCTCGCGGTGCACCGTGACCACATCGGGTGTCGTATGCGTAGGCTGTGCCAGCGCTTGAGGCAGGCCCCAGCCGATGGTGCCGATGTACGCGGCAGGCAGCCCCAATCGCTCGAGGCATTGCGCCAGCAAATAAGCGCACGTGGTCTTGCCATTGGTGCCGGTGATGCCCGTGATGCGCAGCTGCGAGGACGGCCAATTGAAGAACCGGTCGGCAATGCGGCCCACTGAATTCTTAAGGTCGGGCACCGCCGCCGCGAACACGTTGGCAGGCAGCGCAGGGGCCGGCAGGTCGGCGCAGGGTTCCCACAACACCACGCTGGCGCCGCGCGCCGCGGCCTCAGCCGCAAATTCCAGTCCGTGCGCCTTGCGGCCGGGTAATGCGAAGAACAGACTGCCGGCGCGCGCTTCTCGGCTGTCGAGCGTCAAATCGCTGACTTGCGAATCGCTGTGAGGAATGTTCGCGATTCCATCGAGCAACCACATGAGGGCGCTGCTCATTGGTTTTCGTTCGCCTGTACCAGAGCCGCCGCCGGCACGTTCTGCAAATTATCGGGCGCGATGTCCATCAAGCGCAGGGTGCCGGACATGACGCTCGAGAACACCGGCGCGGCCACCGTGCCGCCCTGGGCCAAGAGGCCGACCTGCTGCACGTCGCGGCTCGGCTCATCGATCACTACCACCGTGGCCAATTTCGGGTGCGACGCCGGCACCAGCCCGGCAAATACCGCCATGATTCGGTCGGTGGAATAACCGCCCGCAATCGACTTGAAGGCGGTGCCGGTTTTTCCGGATACCTGATAGCCGATGAGGGCCGCCGGGGCGCCCGTGCCGCCCTTCTCGACCACTTGTTCCATCAGCTGCACTAGCTCATGGGCCACTTTGGGATCCATGATCTGCTCTCCTTGAACCGGGCCGGAAACGCGCTCGAAGGAGATGGGTCGCCGCACGCCGCCGGCACCAATGGTGGCGTAGGCATGCGCCAACTGCAGCGGAGTGACCGACAGTCCGTAGCCATGCGAGAGCGTTGCAATGCCGACGGGGCGCCAGTGAGCGTAGTTGCTCAATATGCCGGCCGATTCGTACGGATAGTTGCTGCCTGTGACCTGGCCCAGCCCCAACGCGGTCAAGGTGCGCCAGATCTGTTCCGGCTGCAGCGACAGCGCGATTTTGGCGGTACCTACATTGCTGGATTTCGCCAGAATGGTGGCGAGATCGATGACACCGAGATTGTGTTCGTCCTCTTCCACCTTGTTGCCGACTTTCAAGAATCCGGGAGAGGTATCCACGACGCTGTCGGGGTGATACTGACCCGAGGCCAGGGCAGCCGCCATGATGAAGGGCTTGATGCTGGAGCCGGGTTCGAAGATGTCGGTGGCGGCGCGGTTGCGATACAAATCCCATCTGAATTGTTCGCGATCGTTGGGGTTGTAGGTGGGCTGATTCACCATCGCCAGCACTTCGCCCGTGTCGACATCGAGCACGATCACCGAACCTGCATGCGCGCGATACACCTGCATCGCAGACTTCAGTTCACGATATGCCAGATACTGAATCCGCATATCGATGCTCGTGACCAGGTCGCGGCCGGGTCGCGGTGCGCGGATGCTTTCGACGTTCTCAACGTAGCGGCCGAGAGAATCCTGAATCACGCGCTTCGCGCCGTCGGCTCCATTCAATAATTGATCGAATCCGAGTTCCAGTCCTTCCTGACCGCGGTCATCGATGGTTGTAAATCCGACCACGTGTCCGGCTACTTCGCCGGCCGGGTAGTAGCGCTGGTACTCGCGCAGCGTGTACACGCCGGGAATTCCCAGCGCCTTGATGCGTGCCGCCTGATCGGGCGGCATGTGACGCACCAGGTAGAGAAATTCGCGGTCCAGGTTGCTGGTGATGCGCCGTGCGAGGGTCTGCTGATCTTCTTTCAAAGCGCGCGCCAGTTTCGGCAGCTGGTCGATATTGTCGTTCAGTTCCTGGGGATTGACCCAGATGCTGTCCACCGGCGTGCTGATGGCCAGGGGCTCGCCATTGCGATCCGTGATGGCGCCGCGATGCGCCGCAATCTTGACCACCCGCATCGAGCGATCGTCGCCCTGCTTGGCGAGAAAGCCGTGATCGAGCAGCTGCAATTCGACCGCGCGCGCCGCCAGGCCGATGGCGCCCAACACGACCAAGCCCAATACCACCGCCGAGCGCCAGCGGTACGATCGCGCCTGTGCATCATTTTCGCCGCCGCGTGCTTTCACGGCCGCACGATCCGCACATCTTTGGTCTGCGGCAGGCTCATCCGCAGTTTGGCGTTTGCCACACGTTCAACGAAAGCATTCGAGGACCAGAAGCTTTGCTCAAGCTGCAGGCGCCCCCACTCCATGTCGAGCGAGTCGCGTTCGGCGTTGAGCTTCTCCAGGCGCACGAACCTGTCGCGAGCCGTGTGCCGCTCATAGATCACCTGCACGGCGGAGCCGAGCACGGCCAGCCACAACAAGGGCAGTAGGAAATGCAGCCAGCGGCCATGATTCATGCGGCGATTCCTTCATCGAGGCGAGCGGCCACGCGCATACGTGCGCTGCGCGCGCGCGGGTTTGTGCTGCACTCCGCCAAATCCGGCTCGACGGATTTGCCGACGAGCTTAAGCGTAGGGCGGGCATGCACGGGGATATGAGGCAAGCCGGCATACATGGGATCGGCCAGCGAGTGGCGGCGCATGAACTGCTTGACCATGCGATCCTCGAGAGAATGAAAGCTGATCACCGCAAGCCGCCCGCCGGGCGCCAAGCGTTGCAGAGCAGCCTCGAGAGCTGCCTTGAGTTCCTGCAGCTCGCCGTTGACGTGGATGCGCAGCGCCTGGAATACGCGAGTCGCCGGATGCTTGTGCCGCTCGCGGCTGCGCGCGACTCTCGCGATCATCTGTGCGAGTTCCGCAGTGCCTTCGAAGGGTTTGACTTGACGGTCTGCGACGATGGCGCGCGCGATGCGCGGCGCCAGACGCTCTTCGCCGTACTCACGGAAAATCCGAATCAGTTCTTCGAGCGGCGCGTGATTCACCACATCGGCGGCGCTCATGCCCTCGCCTGCCGTCATGCGCATGTCGAGCGGTCCGTCCTGCATGAAGCTGAAGCCGCGCGCCGCATCGTCGAGCTGCGGCGAGGACACGCCGAGGTCGAACAGGATACCGTCGAGCTTGAGGCCTGGCTGCACCTGGTCTGCGCAAGCTGCCAGCGATGAAAAACGCGCGTGAAACACCGCCACGCGCGGATCTTGCGAGAACCTGGCGCTGGCATCAGCGACCGCGGCGGCATCGCGATCGAGGCAGAGCAGTCGGCCGTTCTGAATGAGCTTCTCCAAAATCGCCTCTGCATGTCCGCCTCGGCCAAAAGTGGCATCCATGTAAGTGCCACCTGCCTGTATGTTCAACGCAGCCAGTACCTGTGGTAGCAGGACCGGTGTGTGAACCCCGCCGCTGTCTTGCACCGCGCCGTCCGGCTAGAACGACAAGGTGTCAAGTTCGCCCGGCAAATTGCTGCTATCGGGACTCGCCAGCCATTCATCCCGTCGCTCATTCCATTTCGCCTCATCCCACAATTCGAAGCGCAGACCTTGGCCGATCAACATCGCGTCGCGCGTCAAATGGCCAAATTCGCGGAGGTTTGCGGGCAATAACAGACGCCCGTGCCCGTCCAGTTCCAAATCGGTGGCATAACCCACCATCAAGCGCTGCAGCCCCCGCGTGCGGGGATCCAAGGTGGGCAATTTGGTGAGTTTTCGCTCAATGTCTTCCCAATCCGGCAGGGGGTAGATGAGCAGGCACTGGTCCTTGTCGACGGTTACCACCAGATTGCCGCCGCAGCGCTCCTGCAGCCGCTCGCGATACCGGGTCGGCATCACCAGCCGGCCTTTCACATCGAGAGTTAGTTTGTTGGCACCCCGGAACATGATTGGATGGGCTTTTCAACCCATTCTCTCCCACAATTTCCCACTGGGGCCCACTATAGGGAGCGCCGCCCAACAGTGTCAACGGGTTAAGTTAAAAAAAACCCGTGCCGACAGTGACTTAGGTCACATTCTGAGGATTTTCGCCGCGCTGCGATCATGCGTCGTAGACGAATCAATCTGTTAGGAGATATTCCTGAATTGTCCTACAGGACCATAAAGTCGCGATCTTCGGCGAAAACCGATGATCGTGCTGCTAAAAAGCGAGTTACGCGTTCGAAGGCCACTTGACGGTTGCAAAAGCGGCCTGCGGCCCCGTTTTGCTTTTCTTAGGCCGCGCGTTCTTTGGCCGCGCCTTCTCGGTCGGGGCCGCTGCGGCCCCGTTGAAAGTGGCGCGTCAGCGCCTGCTCTGGTTCTTTTTGGCCGCGCTTTCGGTCGGGGCCGCTGCGGCCCCGTTGAAAGTGGCGCGTCAGCGCCTGCTCTGGTTCTTTTTGGCCGCGCTTTCGGTCGGGGCCGCTGCGGCCCCGTTGAAAGTGGCGCGTCAGCGCCTAAAGAAGGAGTCGGCCGTTAAGCCGGGTTCTGTCTTGGACAGTCATTCCTCTAAGGATGCGCGTCGCCGCGCAGCTCTAGCGACCTACCCGGAAGCCCATGTGGGCCACATGTAGCGGTTTTAAGCCGCTCGCTTCCCTATTTGGTCTTGCTCCAGGTGGGGTTTGCCGTGCCGCTGATGTTGCCACCCGCGCGGTGCGCTCTTACCGCACCATTTCACCCTTACCGGCACCGCTTTCGCGGCACTTAGGCGGTATCTTTCTGTTGCACTTTCCGTAGGCTCGCGCCTCCCAGGCGTTACCTGGCACCGTGCCCTGTGGAGCCCGGACTTTCCTCCATGTGCACAAGGCACACAGCGACTGTCTGGCCGACTCCGACCCGCACCATACGCTTAGTATGGGTCTTATTGCGAGGCCAGTTGCTCCTTGAGCCGCAAAGCACGCTTGTAGGCCTCGTTGTCGCGCGCGCCGGTGATTTGCGCGGCCAGACGCGCGGCCTGCTTGAGCGGCAACTCCTTGAGCAGTGCGGCCAGCACTTTATCCAGCGCGCCGCCGTATCCGTCCGCACCCGTGTCCGCGCAAGCCAAGGACCCGGCGCCGCCAATCAACAGAACGATTTCACCGCGGGCAAGATCGGTATCCGACTTGGCGAGACTCGATAGCTCGCGCAACGAGCCGCGATACGTCGTTTCATGCAGCTTGGTTATTTCGCGCACCACGGCGCCCAAACGTGCCGCGCCGAAAACCTCGACGCAATCCTCGAGTGTGTCTTGCAGGCGATGCGGTGCTTCATACAGCACCAGCGTGCGCGGCTCCCGCTCCAGCGATTTCAGCCGCTCCCGGCGCGCCGCGCCGCGCGCCGGCAAAAAACCCTCGAAACAAAATCGATCGGTCGGCAGCGCGCCAATCGATAGCGCCGCGATGGCGGCGCAGGGGCCGGGAATCGCGACGATCTCGAAGCCGGCGGCAGCCACGGCGCGCACCAATTCAAAACCAGGATCGCTGATGGCCGGGGTGCCGGCATCGCTCACCAGCGCAACGGATTGGCCCTCGCGCAGGCGTGCAATGATTTCAACCGCCCGCGTCGATTCGTTGTGATCATGCAGCGAGGTCTGCGGCGTTTGAATGCCGAAATGCTTCAACAGGATTCCCGTGTGTCGCGTATCCTCCGCTGCGATCAGGGCACAGTTTTGCAGGGTGTCGCGTGCCCGCGCACTCAAATCGCCGAGATTGCCGATCGGAGTGGCAACCACGTATAGCCGTCCTGCAGCGGGCGGGCCGATCGATTGGATTGTCACTATAATTCCCGTATTCGATGAGTTAGGAGGCCAAGGGTATGGCAGCGATGTTCAGACGTCCACGGGCGCTCCAGCTACACGCCGCATTGACAGTGTCGCTGCTCGCGGCTGCGTGCAGCCTGGTCAATCCTGTGGAAGGTCCGACCGACAAACAAGAACACGCCGCGCGCCTGGTGCGGGATGGCAAACATGCAGAGGCCGCGCGCGCCTATGCCGGCCTCGCCATTCAATTGCCGGCCGACAGCGACAACTACGAGATGCTGAGCGCCGAGCAGTGGGTGGCCGCCGGCAATGTCGCGGCCGCCAAGCAGGAGTTTGCCCAGGTGTCGCCGGAGGCGCGCAGCAAACTTCCGACACAGCGCGCTTTGGTGGCGGCGGAAATTGCCTACGCGGAAAACGATCCGACCCGCGCGATTCGCGAATTGGATCAGATTGCGGTGCCGACAGCGCCCAATCAGGCGCAAAATTATTATTGGATACGCGGCCGCAGCGCATTTCTAACAGGACATCCCGTCGAGGGCACCCGCGCCCTGGTGGAACGCGAACGCTATCTTGCCGACCCCGCCGCCGTTCGCGCGAACCGCGAAGAGATCTACATCAGGGTGCGCACGGCTGCCGAAAAAGGCGCTCCCCTCAACGCTCCCCCAAAAACCGAACCCATTGTGCTCGGCTGGCTGGAACTGGGGCCCGTCGCCGTCGAACTCGAACGCAATCCGGCGCGCGCAACTCAAGCGCTCGACGCCTGGAAGCGGCAGTTTCCGCAACATCCGGCGAATGACAGCGTGCTGTCGATGGCGCAAACGCAAATCGCCGTCGCCACGGAATATCCCAACCAGATCGCGCTGCTGCTGCCGCTGTCAGGCCGCGGCGAGGCGTTCGGCGTCGCGGTGCGCGATGGCTTCGTCGCGGCCTATCTCGAGCAAGATGCGGCGAAGCGGCCCAGTCTGAAAATCTACGACGTAGCGTCCGAATCCGTCGGCGCGGCATACAACCGCGCCATCGCCGAGGGCGCCGGCTTCGTCGTGGGGCCGCTGACCAAGGAAGATGTCGCCACTGTCGCGCCGTTGAGCGCCGGGCGTACTCCGGTGCTGGCGTTGAATTTTCTCGCCGACTCGGCGAGTCCCGCAAAGAACTTTTTTCAGTTTGCCTTGCTGCCCGAAGACGAGGCGCGCAGCGTCGCACGGCGGGTGGTGGCGGACGGCCGGCTTGCCGGTGTGGCCATCGTACCCGCCGGGGAATTGGGCAATCGCGTCGCCGCGGCATTTGCGGATGAACTGAAGACGCTCGGCGGCACGCTGCTCGACAGCCAGAAATACGATACTTCGCAACCCGACTTCTCCGACATCATCAAGCAGGAGCTGCAAGTCAAAGCGACCAAGGGCGAGCCGTCGACGCATCGGACCGACGTCACGTTCGTATTCGCAGTGGGCTCACCGGGTGCCGCGCGTCTCATCATCACGCAATTGAATTTTTACTACGCGGGGGATGTGCCGGTGTATGCCACCTCGGACAGCTTCGAGCCGGACCCGACCGCGAACGCGGACATCGATGGCATGTTTTTTCCCGACATGCCGTGGATGATCTCCAATGATCCGGTAACCACTCAAATTCGCGACAGCGTGCGCTCGGCATGGCCCGCGCGGACGTCTCGCGGCGACCGCAACCGTCTGTACGCATTTGGCTTCGATGCCTATCGCCTGGTGCCCGCGCTGCAATCCAAGAATCCCAGCGATGCCGGCGAGATTTCCGGAGTCACCGGCAAGCTGCACATCGACGATCACAATAGAATCCGCCGCGAGCTCGAGTGGGCGCAGATCAAAGCCGGAGTGCCCAATGTTCTGTAATCTGCGGCCGCTGCTCTGCACCGCCACAGCTGCGTTGCTGGCCGCCGCGGCCGGCGCGGCGACTCCGCTCGAGACCGGCGATTCGCATCCGGCCGCGGATCTCATCATTCGCGATGCGCGCGTTTGGACGGTGAATCCTGCCCAGCCGCAAGCTGAAGCGGTGGCGGTCCTCAACGGCCGCATCACGGCGGTGGGCAGCGATGCCGCCGTGCTGCTTTGGCGCGGGCCCAACACGCGGGTGGTGGATGCCAACGGCCACCGGCTGCTGCCGGGATTCAACGATGCGCACGTTCATTTCGCCGACGGCGGCGCGGCGTTGACCGCCGTGCAGCTCAACGATGCCACCAGCCTCAAGGAATTCGTCAAGCGAATCGCCGACTATGCGGCGCATGCGCCCAAGGGCGAGTGGATTCGCTCCGGCAACTGGGATGAGACCAAGTGGACTCCGGCCGCATTGCCGACCCGCCAGGATATCGACGCGGTGAGTCCGAACAATCCGGTGTCGCTCGATCGCTACGACGGCCACATGATCATCGTCAATTCCAAGGTGTTGGCGCTTGCCGGAATCACGGCCAAGACTGTCGATCCGCCCGGCGGCGTGATCGTGCGCGATAGCATGGGTTTCCCCACCGGCGCGCTCAAGGATGCCGCCATAGAATTGGTCGATCACGTGACACCGGTGCCGACGCCGGCGCAGCGGCGCCGGATCATCGAGAACGCCCTGCACGAGGCCGCCTCGCACGGCGTGACCAGCGTGCAGGACATGACCCTGGACTACGGCGATCTGGCGGTGTACTCGCAGCTGCTTCGGGAAGGGAAACTCACGGTGCGCTTCTATGGCGCACCGATCATCGTAAGAGTAGAAGACCAGGCGAAGCTCGGGATCGGCCATGCGTTCGGCAGCGACAGCCTGCGCATTGGTGCCCTGAAGATGTTTGCCGACGGCTCGCTGGGTTCGCGGACGGCATACTTCTTCGAACCCTACAGCGACGAGCCGGCCAATCGCGGCTTGCTGTTCAAGGACATGCTGCCGCTATCGCGAACCCGCCAGCGGCTGCAGCTGGCCGATGCAAGCGAGCTGCAGGTGTGCACTCATGCCATTGGCGATGCCGCCATCTCGACGACTCTGGATCTTTATCAGGAGATCGAGAAGCAGAACGGTCCTCGCGACCGTCGCTGGCGCATCGAACATGCCCAGCACATGGCGGCGCGGGATTTCGAACGCTTTGCGCAACTGCATGTGATCGCCTCGGTCCAGCCGTATCAGGCCATCGACGATGGACGTTGGGCCGAGGCGCGCATCGGCCACGATCGGGCCAGCAGAACCTATGCGTTTCGTACCTTCATCGATCATGGCGTGCGGCTGGCCTTTGGCACCGATTGGCCGATCGCGCCCTTAGATCCGCTGCTGACGCTGTACGCGGCGACGACGCGCGCGACACTGGACGGCAAGAACAACCAAGGCTGGTTTCCCGAGCAGAAGGTTTCGATTCAGGAAGCCATCGCGGCCTACACCTTGGGGTCGGCCTACGCGGAATTTCAGGAGCATGAAAAAGGCTCGATCGAACCCGGCAAGCTCGCGGACCTGGTATTGCTGAGCCAGGACGTGCTGACGATTGCCCCGGCCGCCATCCGCGACACCCATGTACTCAAGACCTGGGTGGGCGGCGTTGCGGTCTACGCGGCGCGCGACTAGTACATTGAAAGGAACCCCAAGGAAAAATTCATGCAAAGCAAAAATCTTCAGCGCCGCCTCTGGATATTGTTGGCAAGTGTTTGGCTGGGCGCGCACGCGCTCCCGGCCGCGGGCGCCGACGGCGATCAGTACTTGGGCAAATGGAGCGGGACGTATCAAGGGGAGAATACGTCGGGACATTTCGAACTCATTCTGGAGCGCGGCAGCGCGGGGCTCATCACCGGCAGCATCGCGGTCAGCGGCGACGGCGGCGGAGCCGCGGATTACAGCACCAAACTGAAAAGCGCGTCCTTCGCCGGCGACACGTTCACCGCCGCATACGACCCGCCGGGGGATGACCAGACACAGATCAATCTGAAGGGTACGTTCAACCCCAAGGGCGGAGACGGTGACTGGTCAGTGAATGCGAAAGCCCAGCCGGCCAGCCCGCCGGTGGCGACGGGCACCTGGAAAATCACCAAACAATAGCGAAATCGCTACGAACCGGCCAATTATCGCAGCGGCCTTGGCAACGCCGCCGCGGCACGCTATGAGAAATGGCGGATCTGCGCCGGCAACACGGCACTCAATCGGAACAACTCGCGGCCGATTTCCTGCAAGCGCGCGGGCTGAAAGTCCTGGCGCGCAATTTTAGGTGCCGGACCGGCGAGCTCGATCTGGTCTGTCTTGACCATGAGGTGTTGGCGATCATCGAGGTGCGGCTGCGCCGCAGTCAGGAGTTCGGCGGAGCGCTGCAATCGGTTACGTGGTGCAAGCAGCGCAAAATCATACGCGCCACCCGCTTTTTTCTGCAGCGGCAAGCGGGTTGGGCTGCCCGCGCGGTGCGCTTCGACGTGGTCGCCGTGGAGGGGCCGCCCGGCGCGCAGCGGCTGGTTTGGGTCAAGGACGCCTTTCGCGCTACTTGACCACCTGCAACTTCGGTCGTTTCGGTGCAGCGGCGCCGGCCTTTGCGGTGCTGGGACTTGCCGGCGGGCTGTCGGTCGGATCCGGATCCGCATCGCCCTCGGGGAAAATCATTCCCTGCCCGGTCTCGCGGGCATAGATCCCCAAGATGGCGCGCACCGGAACCTGCACGGCGAATCCGACGCCGCCGAATCGAGCCTCGAAGCTGACCACATCATTTCCAAGCTTCAGGAATTGAGTTGCGGAGAAGCTCACGTTGAGCACGATTTTGCCGTCCTTGACGTACTGGCGCGGCACCGTCACGCCCTCCGCGGCCGCGTCCACCACGATGTGCGGGGTCTCGCCGCTGTCGGAAATCCACTCATGCAGCGCACGCAGCAGATAAGGACGCCGCGGCTTCAATGGCGCATTTCCCGTTCAGCGTCGCTCAAGCAGGCGCGAAATGTGGAGCGCGCAAAGATGGCATTCATGTACTTCATGATGGGCTGCGCCTGCGCCGGCAGCTCGATACCGTAGGTGCGCAAGCGCCACAGGATCGGCGCGATGCTGGCATCGACCAGCGAAAATTCATCGCTCAGGAAAAACGGCTTGGCCTTGAAGACTTCGGCACTCGCGCAAATCGCTTCGGCCAGGACTTTGCGGCTGTGTTCCGCCGTCTTGCTGCGCGGGTCGAGCTCGATGTCGTGCGCCAAGGCATACCAGTCGCGCTCCACCCGGTACAGCGCCACGCGAAACTGGGCGCGCGTAACCGGATCGATCGGCATCAACGGCGGATGCGGAAAGCGTTCGTCCAGGTACTCGATGATGACCCGCGAGTCGTACAGCACCAGATCTCGATCCACCAAGGTCGGCACGCTGTGATAGGGGTTGAGGTCGAGCAGGTCTTCGGGCAATTCGTTCGGGTCGACATTGACCAGTTCGATTGTGATTCCCTTTTCCGCAAGCACCAAGCGTGTGCGATGACTCCACGGATCACCCGGTGCTGAAAAGAGGGTCATCACCGAACGACGTGCCACGAACGCGGTCTCCAAGCAATAGGATTAACGGGACGGTCCCGCTGCGTCAGTGGACGTCCTTCCAGTATTCTTTCTTCATCAAGTACGCGAGCACGAAGAATACCAGCAGAAAGAGCATGACAAACACGCCGAGCGATTGACGTTTTGCCTTGATGGGCTCGGCGGCGTAATCCAGAAAATTGACGATGTCCCGAACGAATTGATCATACTCCTCCGGCTTCATCGCCCCCGGAGTCATTGGCTCCACGCCGGTCAGCACTATTCTGGCGCTGCCGCCGCTATCGGGAACATTCTTGAATACCGGCTTCTGCGAGCCCTGCAGTTGGTACAGCACATGCGGCATCGCAGCGTTCTGCAGATACAGATTATTGACGCCCCAAATGCGCGACTTATCGGCGTAAAAGCCCTTCAAAAACGAATATATGTAATCGGGGCCGCGGGCTCTGGCCATCAACGATAAATCCGGCGGCGGCTTGCCGAACCAAGCTTCCGAATCTGCCGGCATGGCGGAATTGATGCCGTCGAACGGTTTGTCGGAGGTGAACATCAAATTGGGTAGCTCGGACTCGGGGATCTGCAAGTCCGCGGCCAAGCGGTTGTAGCGCAAGTACTTGAGCGAGTGGCATCCGGAGCAATAATTCATGAAATTGCGCGCGCCGCGCTGCAGGGACTCGATATTCTTGATGTCGGTCCCGGATGTCTGCAGGGCGATTTCGCCCTCTTCGCACCAGGCGGTACCGGCGCAGAAAATCCCGATCGCGATCAGAATCGAGGCTTTATGCATGTCCCGTGACCCTTTCCGGCACCGGCTTCACGCTTTCGTACTTCGTGTACCAGGGCATCAGCAAAAAGAAAGCAAAATATAGAACCGTGCATACCCGCGCCAGCATCGGGTAGATCCCCGACGGCGGCTTCAAACCGCACACCCCCAGGGTGATGAACGATGCGACGAAGATGGCCAGCATCACCTTGTAGATCGGCCCCCGATAGCGGATCGAGTTCACCGGTGAGCGATCCAGCCAGGGCAGGAAGAACAGCACGACGACTGCGGCGCCCAGCACCAGCACACCCCAAATCTGCGTTCCGGCAAAGGACGGCACGGCGCGCAACATGGCGTAATACGGCGTGAAGTACCACACCGGCGCAATGTGCGGCGGGGTTTGCAGAGGATTGGCGGATTCGAAATTAGGCTCTTCCAGGAACAAGCCGCCGAAGGTCGGCGCGAAGAAAATCACCGCGCAAAACACCAGCAGGAATGCCGCGATGCCGACCGTGTCCTTCACCGTGTAGTAAGGATGGAAAGGAATGCCGTCGAGCGGATGACCGTTCGCGTCCTTGTGCTTTTTGATTTCAATACCGTCCGGATTGTTCGACCCTACCTCATGCAAGGCCATGAGGTGCGCAATCACCAGGAAGATGAGCGCCAGCGGCAACGCGGCCACGTGCAGGGCGAAGAAGCGGTTCAAGGTGGCATCGGCAATGTAGTAATCGCCGCGGATCCACTCGACCAGGCTCTGACCGACGATCGGCACGCTGCTGAAGATGGAAACGATGACCTGCGCACCCCAATAGCTCATGTTGCCCCACGGCAGCACATAGCCCATGAACGCTTCCGCCATCAACAGCAGGAAGATCAAACAGCCGAAAATCCACAGCAGTTCGCGCGGTTTGCGATGCGAGCCGTACAGCAGCGCGCGAAACATATGCAGATAAATAACGATGAAGAACGCCGAGGCGCCGGTGGAATGCATGTAGCGGATCAGCCAGCCCCACTCCACGTCCCGCATGATGTATTCGACCGACGAAAACGCCTCAGCGGAGGACGGCTTGTAGTTCATCGTCAAAAATATTCCCGTCACCAGCTGAATGACGAGAACCACCAATGAAATAACGCCGAAGTAATACCAGAAGTTGAAATTCTTCGGTGCGTAATACTCGGAGACTTGTTCTTTCCACAATTTTGTCAGCGGAAAGCGCGCGTCGATCCAGCCAATCAATCCTTTGGCGGGGCCGGCGGACTCGGGAGCTAGGGCCATTGCTTACCTCTTGGCTTAAGCTGGTTTGGGAGCATCGCTTACACCGATGACGATGCGCATGTCGGCCGAGATTGCGTAGGGCGGAACCGTCAAGTTCGTGGGCGCCGGCTGGCCTTTGAACACCCGGCCCGACAAATCATACTTGGAGCCGTGGCAGGGACAGTAAAAGCCCCCCGGCCAATTCGCACCCAGGTCGGCACCCGCGACCTGATAGGCATTATTGGGCTCGAAAGCGCCCAAGGGCGAACAACCAAGATGGGTGCACACCGCCAACCCCACCCAGTACTCGGGATTGCGCGCGCGCGCGGGCCCGCTGGCTTTGATGTAGTCCGGCTGCAGCGAATCGTCGGAATTCGGATCCGACAGCAGCGCATTGTGACCGCCCAATTGGTCGAGGACAGCCTTGACGCGCCGTACCACAAAAACGGCTTGGCCGCGCCAAACCACCTTCAACATCTGGCCGGCTTCGAGTTTGGAAGCGTCGACTGCGACCGGAGCACCGAGCGCTTTGGCGCGCGCACTGGGCTGCCAGGAAGCGAGGAATGGAACAGCGGCGAAGGCAACGCCGATGGCGCCCGTGCCGACCGTTGCTGCCGTCAACAAACGGCGGCGGCTATGGTCAACCTGGTCAGTCATGCAATCGTCCCACGCATTGTTGACAAATCTTCACGCAAACCCCTGAAGCGGTAGAGTTTCCCAAAGAATATTGCGAGCGCATTATACACAGATCGGCCAGGGATCCCTTAAGGCTGCACGAGCGATATTACTTGCAGAACACTCGCGTTCTTGTGAATTTCCTGATCAAAGCGGTCGTGATCGGTCTGGCCGTGGCGTTCCTCGTGGTTTGGTGGAACCCGACGCTGTTGGGCGCACACACCGCCGCTGCACCGATGGCGGGCGCGACGCCGGATGCCGCGCAAAACGCGGCATCGAGCGCTTCCCTTGGCGCGGCACCGAGTTCCTTGAGCACCGGCCAGGCCGGCGCAGCGTCGAGCGCGCCCATCGTCATGCAAAGCTTCGCCGATTCGGTGGCGCGCGCGGCGCCGGCGGTGGTGAACATTTACACCGCCCGGGTGGTGAGGGAGCGCACGACGGCGACGCCCTTCAGTCAATTGTTCGGCGAATATTGGCCGAGCTACCGTCAGCGTATCGAGCGCAGCTTGGGCTCGGGCGTGATCGTCGATGCGATGGGCACCATTGTGACCAACCAGCATGTGATCGCGGCGGCGGATTCGATCAGGGTGCAGCTCGCCGACGGTCGCATCGCCGATGCAACGATCGTCGGCCAGGATCCTGACACCGATCTTGCCATCCTCAATCTCAAGATCGGCAATCTGCCCGTCATGCCCTTGGGCCGCTCGGATACGCTGCGGGTCGGCGACATCGTGCTCGCGATCGGCAATCCCTATGGATTGAGTCAAACGGTCACGCAAGGCATCGTGAGCGCCACCGGGCGCGGCCAGCTGGGTTTGGCCACTTTCGAAAACTTCATTCAAACCGATGCTGCCATCAACCTCGGCAACTCCGGTGGCGCGCTCATCGACGCGCACGGCGACTTGGTCGGCATCAATACCGCGATGCTCAATCGCAGCTATGGCGGACCGGAAGGCATCGGCTTCGCGATTCCGGTCAATCTGGTGCGCGGGGTGATGGAGCAGATCTTGAAAAACGGTCGCGTGGTACGCGGCTGGCTGGGCTTCCTGCCGCAGGACTTGTCCGAGGAACAAGCCGCGCAACTGGGCGCCGTCGCGGGCGGCGTGACCGTGGTGAATATACTGACGAAGAGCCCTGCCTATGAGGCCGGCATGCGGCCCGGCGACTTGGTCATGGCCCTCGGCGGCGAACCTGTTCGCAGCGCTCAGGATCTGGTCGCGCGCGTGTCCTCGCTAAAACCCGGCTCGGGCGTGGAACTCGAGGCCCGCCACGCGCGGCAGAGTTACAAGATCCATCTGACCGTATTGGAGCGTCCGATTCAGAGGCAATAGCTTCAGGCCTCACGCTCGCGAATTCAAGGCGTGCGCCGGATCTTCGCGCCCAATTGCTGAAGTTTTTCCTCGATCGCCGCATATCCGCGGTCAATGTGGTAAATGCGTTCGATTTCCGTGCGGCCGTCGGCGATGAGCGCCGCCAGCACCAAGCTCGCCGAGGCGCGAAGGTCAGTGGCCATCACCGGCGCGGCCGTCAAGCGCTCGACTCCCTTGATGATGGCGGTATTGCCTTCGAGGCGAATCTCCGCGCCCATGCGGCGCATCTCCAGCATGTGCATGAAGCGATTTTCAAAAACCGTTTCGATGATGGTGCCGACGCCGTTCGCCACGGTGTTGAGCGCGGCGAACTGCGCTTGCATGTCGGTTGGAAAGGCCGGGTACGGCGCGGTGCGCACATCGACCGCGACCGGGCGGCGCCCGCGCATGTCGACTTCGATCCAGGAGTCGCCGACAGCGACGCTGGCGCCGGCCTCCTTAAGCTTGCCGATGACGGCATCCAAATGATCCGGCCTCGTATTCTTTACCCGGATATGGCCGCCAGTGATGGCGCCGGCGACCAGATAAGTGCCGGTTTCAATGCGATCCGGCAGCACCTCATAGGCCGTTCCATTCAGACGCGGCACGCCTTCGATGACGATTCTATCGGTTCCCGCGCCCTTGATCCTGGCGCCCATGGCGCAGAGAAAGTTGGCCAAATCCACCACTTCCGGCTCGCGCGCGGCGTTCTCGAGCACCGTTTCACCATCGGCCAGGGTGGCAGCCATCATGAGGTTCTCGGTACCGGTGACGGTAACCGTTTCCAGAACCAGCCGCGCCCCTTTGAGGCGTGCTGCGCGGGCCTTGATGTAGCCGTTTTCGATATGAATGTCGGCGCCCATGGCCTGCAGCCCGGCGACATGGATGTTGACCGGGCGTGCGCCGATCGCGCAGCCGCCGGGCAAGGAGACATCCGCGGCGCCGAACCGCGCAAGCAAAGGACCTAACACCAGAATCGACGCGCGCATGGTCTTCACCAGTTGATACGGCGCGAAATACTCCTTGATGGTCGAGGCATCGACCTCGATGCGCATCTTTTCGTCGATGGTTACCGAGACGCCCATGCGTCCCAGCAACTCGATCATCGTGGTGACATCCTGCAAATGCGGCACGTTGGAGACCGTGACCGGACCATCCGCCAGCAAACAGCCCGCCAAAATCGGCAGCGTGGCATTCTTGGCACCCGAAATGCGGATCTCGCCCTCGAGCGCAATGCCGCCGTGGATCTGCAATTTATCCACGTGCCTGCCCTGCGTACTCATCCGGCGTATAGACCTGCAGCGCCAGCGCATGGATCTCGCCGCCCACCGCTTTTCCCAAGGTGGAATACACCAATTGGTGCCGCTGCACGGGCCGCTTGCCGGCAAATGCGGGCGCAATCACCACGGCCTCGAAGTGCACATTGTCCTCGCTTTTCACCAGCGCCTGAGCGCCGGCCAAGCCCGCCTCGATCAATTGCGCTACCTGCTGTGGATTCATACCGACACCTCAAATATTGCTCAAGCTTACGCCTCAGGGTGCGAGATTCTGCATCCGCTGTATCATTCAGGGGATGCATCTCGACTACACCGACGAAGATCTCGTCGACCTCGGCCGCCAGGCGCTCAGCGTCGAAATCGACGGATTGCGTGCGCAGCTGCCGCGTCTGGGGACGGATTTTGCACGCGCCTGCCGCATTTGTCTTAACTGCCGCGGCCGCATCGTCGTGACGGGAATGGGAAAATCCGGCCATATTGCCGGCAAAATCGCCGCCACCCTGGCCAGCACCGGCACGCCCGCGTTCTTCGTGCATCCCGGCGAAGCGAGCCATGGCGATATCGGCATGATTACACGCGATGATGCGGTGCTGGCGCTATCGAATTCGGGCGAAACCGCCGAAATCCTCACCATACTGCCGGTGATCAAGCGCTTGGGAGTGCCGTTGATCGCCTTCACCGGAAACCCCGATTCCACCCTGGGACAAATGGCGACCGTGCACCTCGACATCCGCGTGCCGGCGGAAGCCTGCCCACTGAACCTCGCGCCGACCGCCAGCACCACCGCCGCCCTTGCCGTGGGCGATGCCCTCGCGGTGGCGCTTCTGAAAGCGCGTGGATTCACCGAGGAGGACTTCGCGCGTTCACATCCGGCCGGCGCCCTCGGCCGCCGGCTGTTGTATGTGAAAGACGTGATGCGCACCGGCGTGCACGTGCCCAAGGTTCGCGCCGACACCAGCTTGGCGGAGGGCCTGTTGGAGGTTACCTCCAAGGGGCTCGGCATGACGGCGATCGTCGATGCCGCAGAGCGCGTGCTCGGGGTATTCACGGACGGCGACTTGCGGCGTGCGCTCGATCGTGCTGCGGATTTGCATAGCACCCGCATGGATCAGGTCATGACCGCTCAGCCCAAATCGGTGAGCCCCGCGACTCTGGCCGCTGAGGCGGTGCATCTCATGGAGACGCACCGCATCACCTCGCTGGTCGTGATCGATACGGACGGTAAGATCGTGGGCGCCTTGAACGTGCACGATCTGCTGCGCGCGGGTGTCTTTGAACGCGCGCAAAGCCACGCCATTCGCCAAAATCCAGCTGCTGATCCTGGACGTCGATGGTGTGCTCACCGACGGGCGGCTGTACTTCGGCAATCGCGGCGAAGCGTTCAAGGTGTTTCATGTCCGCGACGGCCACGGCATCAAGCTGCTGATGGCCGCCGGCGTGCGCGTGGCGGCGTTGAGCGGCCGGCGCTCCGCTGCGGCCGCCGCACGCTTGCGCGAACTGCGCGTGCCCACGGTGGTCCAAGGATGCAGCGACAAACTGGCCGCGCTTGGCGAACTTACGGAGCGTTTCGGATTGAACCCCCTGAACTGCGCCTGCATCGTGGATGACACGCCGGATTTGCCGCTGATGTCCGCGGTCGGATTGAGCGCAGCGGTGGCGGATGCGCACCCGATCGTGTTGGCCGCCGCGCATTGGGTCGCGCGTTCGGCGGGCGGCCGCGGCGCGGTGCGCGAATTGTGCGATACCCTGTTGCGCGCCCGCGCCAAGCAGGGCTGATGTTTTTTCGCATATTTACCGTGTTCGCGGTCGCCGCATTGGCGATCAGCACCTGGATATTGAGTTCGCCGGCGCGCCGCCCAGCGAACTTAAGCGCGGCGAAACAGGCGGACTTGCCGGGCTACTTTTTAAAGAATGCGATTCTCACCGACTACGATCAATCGGGCGCACCCAGTATTCGCATCGAGGCTGAACGCATCGATCAGGTTGCTCATGGCAACGAGGTGCAGCTGTACAACGTGCGGGTGAATTATGATGCCCCCGGCGGCCAAACGTGGGTCCTGTTCGGCGATACCGCGCATGTGCTGCCGGGAGGCAACATCGTCGATGTGACCGGCAACGTCCGTCTGCAGGGAGAAGCTTCGGATACCGAAGGCACGGCGGTGATTCACACCGATACCATGCGCTACGACGTGGCTCGTTCGCTCGCGACCACCAACAGCGACGTGCGCATCGACTTTGGGGGGCACATCTTGACCGCACGAGGCCTGATCGCCAATTTGAAAGAGCGCACGGTGCGCCTAGAATCGAAGGTCAATGGCCGCTTTCACCGTTAAGAGTCTCGTGCTGTTCGCGCTTCTGGCCGCGGCGGTGCCGCTGCGCGCGGCGGCCACGCGCGATGCGCAGCTGCCGATCTTGCTGGATGCGCAATCGACCGAAGTCGACCTGCGCACCAACACGGCCGTTTTCAACAAAGTGCGCATCTCGCAAGGCACTATTGCGATAACTGCAGATCAGGGCCACGCCTCAGAGACCTCCGCACTCAACTTCGACAACAATCTTTGGGTATTTCGCGGCAACGTAAAAATTACCATGGACCAAGGGCTGCTGACCTCCGAGGAGGCGCAGATCACGTTTGTCAACAAGGTGCTCACCCGGGCGGTGGCCAACGGCAAGCCGGCACAGTTCGAATCGCTGGTCGCCACCAAGGGCAAGATGGTCCATGGAAGAGCCAACACGGTCGACTACGAAGTGAGCAAAGGGGTAGTTCACTTTTCCGGCGATGCCTATTTGAGCGATGGGCAGAACGAAATTCGCCATGACTCGCTCAAGTACAATATAGGTGCCCAAAGCGTCGTCGCGGAAGCCGCCGAACAGGGTTCGCAGCGCGTGCATATCATCATCACGCCGCCGCCGCCCAAATCCGCGCCGCCTAAATCAACCCAGCCCAACTCAGCGCCGCCACAGCCAACGCCGCCGGCGCAGCCGCCCCCGACCAATCCATGAGCGTATTGCGAGCCCTGAGCCTCGCCAAGAGCTACAAATCACGGCAGGTGCTTCGGGATTTGTCGCTTGGAAGTCGAAAGCGGCGAAGTCGTGGGCCTGTTGGGCCCGAATGGCGCCGGCAAGACCACCGCCTTCTACATGATGGTGGGTCTGGTGCGCTGCGAGCACGGCGAAATCTTCCTGGATGATCGCGATATCAGCCGCTTACCGATGCACCGCCGCGCGCAGCTCGGCTTAGGTTACCTGCCCCAGGAGCCCTCGGTGTTTCGCAAACTGTCGGTGGCGGACAATATCACCGCCATTCTCGAAACCCGACCGGCACTGGATGGCGTGGGGCGCAGTGCGCGCTTGGAAGAGCTGCTGGGAGAGCTGCACATCGATCATGTGCGCGACAGTCTGGGCTTGAGTCTTTCCGGCGGGGAACGCCGCCGGGTGGAAATCGCCCGCGCGCTGGCGGCGGATCCGAGATTCATGCTGCTGGATGAGCCGTTTGCCGGTGTCGATCCCCTCTCGGTGGCCGATATCCAGCGAATAATCAAGCACTTGTCCGACAAGGGGATCGGCGTGTTGATCACCGACCATAATGTGCGGGAGACCTTGGGTATTTGCACCAGAGCCTATATCGTGAGCCAAGGTAGCGTCCTTGCCTCAGGATCTGCGGATCAGATTCTTGCCAACCCGCAGGTTCGTGAGGTGTACTTGGGTCAGGATTTCAAATTATAGGCGTGGGTTTGATAGAACTATTATGTTGAAGCCAAGTCTGCAGCTTCGCATTGGCCAGCAGCTCACCATGACGCCGCAGCTGCAACAGGCGATCAGATTGCTGCAGCTGCCCTCGCTGGACCTGCAGGCCCATGTCCGCGAGACCCTCGAGACCAATGTGATGCTCGAAGCCGAGGACGAAGCTGTGGACGTCCCGCCGGATGTCGTCCGCGAGCGCGATGAGGTGCCGCTGCGGATCGAGGAGCAGTACTCGGAACTGGACGGCATCACTACGCCTCCGGACCAACGCGAAACACCCGAAGTCGAAATAGCGGATGAAGCGTGGGGCGAGCACACCAGCGGGCCGTCCGACCGGGTTTATTCGGGTGACGATGATCGCAGCAGCGATTTCAGCGACCAGCACGGCCAGACCCTGCAGGAGCAGCTCATCGAGCAATTGGAATTCGCGAAGTTGGGCGCCGATCGATATTGCGATCGCGCGCGTCATCACCGACGCCATCACCGATGACGGCTATCTCAACGACGCGCTGGAGGATATCCGCCTAAGCTTGCTGCCGGAGATCGAGGCGAGTGCCGCCGATGTGGAGCGGGTTCTTAGCATCGTGCAATCGCTGGAACCGGCCGGCGTCGGAGCGCGTACCCTGGGCGAGTGCATCGCACTGCAGTTGCGCCAGCTCGACTCCGGGACGCCGGCGCGCGATATCGCGATTCGCGTGGCGCTCGAACACCTGGACTTGGTCGCCGGCCAGCAACTGGTGCTGTTGCGCCGACAGCTGCGCTGCAGCGAAGGCGATCTGGAGATGGCGCTGGCTTTGGTGCGCTCCTGCCATCCGCGTCCCGGCGCTGCCGTCAATCCCGCCCAGGCAGAGTATGTGATTCCGGATGTGTTCGTGCGCCGCACCGATCATGGCTGGGTCGTGGAAATCAACCAAGCGACGGTGCCGCGGGTGCGCGTCAATCAGGGCTATGCGAATTTGATCTCGCGCGCGCCGGATCATGCGATGCTGCGCACTCAATTGCAGGAGGCCCGCTGGTTGATGCGCAGCCTGGAAATTCGCAACGAGACCCTGATCAAGGTGGCGCGCTGCATCGTGCAGCGCCAGACCAGTTTTTTCGAGCTGGGCGAAGAGGCGATGGTTCCGCTCATTCTCAAGGACGTCGCCGAAGCGGTGGAAATGCACGAATCGACGATTTCGCGCGTCACCACCGCCAAATACATGCATACGCCGCGCGGCGTGTTCGAATTCCGCTATTTTTTCTCGAGTCATGTGGCAGCCGCCGACGGCACGGAAATGTCGTCCACCGCCATTCGCGCCAAGATACGCAAACTGGTCTCGCAGGAGAATCCGGAAAATCCCTTGAGCGACAGCAAGCTCGCGGAAATTCTGTCGCAGGAGGGCATACCCGTGGCCAGGCGCACGGTTGCCAAGTACCGCGAGGGTATGCAGATCGCCCCGTCAAACGAACGGAAGCGAGCTGCAGCCCGCGCGTCGTAAGGTTTCATAGTAAGGAGGTCATTCATGCAACTCGATCTCAGCGGCCATCATGTGGAAGTCACGGAATCGCTTCGCGCCTATGTTCTCAAGAAATTCGAACGAATCTCGCGCCATTTCGAACAGTTGATCGACGTCCACTGCGTGCTCACGGTCGAACGATTCGGCCACAAGGCGGAAGCCACCCTGATGTTGCGTGGGAACAAGATTTATGCGGATGCAACCGAAGCAAACATGTACGCCTCCATCGATGCCCTGACCGACAAACTGGACCGCTGCGTGAAGAAGCACAAGGAAAAGTCCTCCGATCACCATGCCGAGGATGTTCTCAAGTCGCGACTGTCGTTGTAAGTCGCGCGGGTAAACAACTGCATGTCAATGCGGCTGATCATCGTGAGCGGGCTGTCCGGCTCCGGGAAGAGCGTCGCATTGCACATGCTGGAAGACATCGATTTCTATTGCGTCGACAACATCCCCGCCGCATTGCTCAAGCCCTTCATCTCCCACACCGTCCGCGGCATGGGCGACACTTATCCGCAAACCGCGGTGGGTTTGGACGCGCGCAACCGGCCCAATGAAATCGAAACCATTCCGGCACTGGTCGGCGAATTGCAGCGCAGCGGAATCAGCTGTGAAGTCCTGTACCTGCACGCCGCGAGGAAGTACTGCTCAAACGCTACGCCGAAACGCGGCGCAAGCACCCTCTGGTGACCGGCGATGTGAGTCTGCGCGAGGCGATCGCCTCGGAACGCAAACTTTTGGAGCCGATAATCATCGCGGCGGACTTGGTGATCGACACCTCGAACATGAGCGTCCACGCGTTGCGCGAACTGATTCGCGAGCGCATCGAACGGCGGCGCGATGGCAGGCTGTCATTGATGTTCGAATCGTTCGGCTACAAGAACGGCATACCCGGGGACGCGGACTTCGTGTTCGATGTGCGCAGCTTGCCGAATCCCTATTGGGAACACGCGCTGCGCAGTCTCACCGGACGCGATGCGGCTGTGATCGAGTATCTGCAGGGCTACGCCAGCGTCCACGGCATGATCGCTGATCTCACAGCGTTCCTGGAAAAACGCGTCGGGGAGTTTTCCCAGGCAAATCGCAGTTACCTGACCATCGCTGTCGGCTGCACCGGCGGCCAGCACCGTTCGGTATACATCGCCGAGCAACTGGCGGAACATTTCCGCAAATCGCACCCCCAGGTTCTGACGCGGCACGACTCCCTGAACAAGCACTAGCTGCGCGTCGATCGATACTGGCGCGCCTGCTCCAGCTGCAGGAACTCGCGAATCTCCGTGGCGCGTGCGCGCGCATCTTCATAACCCAAATCGATCATTTCCCGGGTAAAGCCGCGCTCGAACAGCAGGTAGCTGAGGAGCAGCGTACTCGGCGCGCTGTGCGCGCCAAGGGCGCGCAGCAACGCCCGCAGCGCCCGCGGCAGTTCACGCACGTGGCGGCGCGCGATTTCGTTGACGTCGCGCGTCGGCGAAATCACCAGGGTCTCGATGTGCCGCATGCCCGAGGTCTCGTTGTAGCGGTGGATGCGTTCCAGATCCGCGTGCAGCTGATCCATGAACAAGGAATCCAGCATGAACCCGAACATCTGTCCGAATGTGGGCTCGACCAGCGGCGGTTTCGGCAGCGATCCTGAAGGCAGAGGGTCGTTGACGCCGAGGATCAGGAGCCGCGTGGCGCCGAGGTGTATCGCCGGGCTCAACGGCGATGTTTGGCGCATGGCGCCGTCGCCGTAGTAAGCCTCATGCAGCAGTACCGGGCGAAACAAGAACGGCAAGGCCAGGCTTGCCATCAAGTGCTCGAGCGTCAAGGGCGCACGTGTGCCTTTGCGATACACCCTGGCCCAGGGCTGCACCGTGGCATCGGCGGCGAAAAAAGTCACCGAGTCGGCATCCGCGTAGCAGGTCGCGCAGATGCCGATGGCGTGCAGGTGCTTCTTGTACAGACTGCGCGGGATGCCGTCGAAGTGCAGATGCGCGCGCAGCAATTCCCATAACGGCGTGTTGTCGAACAGCGAATGCGGCGGCGGCACCAGCCATCCGCCGGTGAGGAACGACCACAGCCAATGCACACCGGACTTCAGCATGCTCGCGGCATCGGCCTTGAACACTTGATGCACCCGGAAATCGCGCCACACCCGCTCGATGGCATACACCGAGCGCCTGAAATGCGCGGCATCCGACGCCAGCGCGATGGCGCTGACGGCGCCGGCGGAGGTGCCGGTGATGATCGGGAACGGACAGGCCGATCCGCGCCGCAGCAGTTCCGCGATGCCCTTGAGCACGCCGACCTGGTAGGCCGAACGCGCTCCGCCGCCGGTCATCACCAAACCGAGCTGGGGCTGCTCGCCGAGTGCGCGCACCATCATCGTCATTGCGTGGCCCAGGTATTCATAGCGACTCGCCGCGCCATTCGGGGATGGTGCAGCGGAATACCGCGCCGCCAGTGGCGCGATTCTCCGCCCACAAGCGGCCGCCGTGCGCGAACACGATCGAGCGGCTCAATGACAACCCCAATCCCAGTCCCTGCGGTTTGGTGGTGTGATAGGGCTCGAAGATTTTTTCTTCGCCACCCAGCGGAATGCCGCTGCCGGTGTCAGCCACGGAAATTTCCACGGCCGCGTCTGTCACCCGGCACGAGCCCAACGTCAGGGTGCGAACCATTTGCGGCGGCTGCGACATGGCGTCCCCCGCATTCAGAATCAAATTGATCAATACCTGTTGAAGCTGCACACGGTCGCCGCGGATCGAAGGCAAATCGGCGGAGAACTGCGTGACCACGCCGACCTTGCGGGCAGCCAGGTCATGATTCAGCAGTTTGAGCACGTCTTGAATCAGTTCGTTGGCGTCCAGCAGCTGTGGCTTGAATTCGCCTTTTGTCAATAGCGCGCGCAGCCGCCGGATGACTTCGCTGGCACGCTGGTTGTCGGTGACGATGTCGCCGAGGATGTGGCGAATTTCCTCCAAATCGAATGATTCGCGCGCCAGAAACAGCTGCGCCGCCTGGGCATTGTACAAGATGGCGGCCAGCGGCTGATTCAGCTCATGCGCCAGCGCGGAAGACAGTTCGCCGAGACTCGCCGCGTGCAGCAGACGGGCGACCTCGGCGCGCTGCTGCTGGGCTTCCAATTCCGCCTGTTTGCGCTGCGTGATGTCGAGCACAACTCCCTGCAAACGTACCGGCCGCCGATCATGGGTAAATTCGACGCGCCCCTGCGAGGCAAGCCAGCGCGTTGTTCGATCCGGCAACAGCACCCGGTATTCCGCCTGATAGTTGCCATCGCCGTCGATCGCCGTCGCCAGTGTCCGGCGCATGGCTTCGCGATCTTCCGGGTGCACCCGCGCTGAAAAATCTTCGTAGTGCACGCGTTGCGCTTTCGTAAAGCCGAGCAGCTCCCGCCATCGGTCGGAACCCCAGATCTCGTTGCGCGTCAGTTCCCGCGACCAGAAACCCATGCTCGCAGCCTCGGCGGCGAGGGTTATTTGCTGTTCGCTCGCGCGCAGGTCGCCGGCCAGCCGCACCGCGCGCAGCGCCTCACCGCCGAGCTCGTAGTTCATTGCGGCAATGATGCCGAGGAACAGCCAACTCGCGAGAATCGGCCACTGTAAGTGCCCCCAGAATATCAAGGTAGCCTGCGCAGTACTGGTTGCCAGGAAAAACACGATGCTGCCGCCGACGAATAGCGCACGGCGCCGGTCGCCGCGCCGCCACACGGTAATGGCCGCGTCCGCGACAAAGACTAACAGCGCGTAGATGCTGAGCTGACCGACGATTTGCCAGGGATTCGGCACGCCCCCGCCAATCGCAATCGATTCGCCGAGGAATTGGATGTGGCGCAGGCCGGTGATTTGCCGATAGTTGAGATCCGGTCCGGTCAGGAAATTGAGCAGCACCGCGGCCGTGCGCAGGCCCACGACGGTCAACAGCAACCATAGCCGGCCCGCGCGTAGGAATAGCCACACGAATCCGGCCAATGACACAATGATCGGCCACAGCGTCAACTGCGCCCAGCGCACCGCCGCTCCATATTGCGCCGGCGTCTGCGCATGCATTTCCGCCAGGTCGCAAAAGGCAAATGCCGCCGTCGCGAACGCCGCCACGGCGAACAGCAGGTAGGCCCACGAATTCCGTTGCCGCCACCAGATAAAGAAATAGATCAACGCCGTCGTCAAGCATGCCGAGGCGGTCATGGAAAATATGACAGTGACCCAACTCATCTGTCCACCAGGCTAACATCCTCCCGCGCGACCGGGTTTCAAGATCGACTACGTCAAATCGTCGATCACCTGGTCGAGCCCCGCCAAGGTTAAGGGATACATCCGACCTTCGAGCATTTCGCGCGTCATGTCGATCGAAGCGGTCTGACGCCAGCGCGATTGCGGCTGCGGATTGATCCACGCGAATTTCGGATACTGTTTCATCAGGCGCTGCAGCCACAGGCTGCCCGGCTCGGGATTCCAGTGCTCCACGCTGCCGCCGGCATGGGTGATCTCGTAGGGGCTCATGGTCGCATCGCCCACCAGTATCAGCTTATAGTCCGGACCATAGGTGCGAATGACCTCCGCCGTGCCGATATGTTCGCTGAAGCGCCGCCGATTGTCCTTCCACAGCGCTTCGTAGACGAAGTTGTGAAAATAATAGTGCTCGAGATGCTTGAATTCGCTGCGCGCCGCCGAGAATAGTTCCTCGCAGGTCTTCACGTGATCGTCCATCGAACCGCCGATATCGAGCAGCAGCAGGATTTTGATGACGTTGCGCCGCTCGGCCTGCATCTTGATGTCCAGCCAACCGCCGGAGCGCGCCGTGGCATCGATGGTATCCGCCAAGGCCAACTCGTCGGGCGCCCCCTGGCGGGCGAACTTGCGCAGCCGGCGCAACGCGATCTTGATGTTGCGCGTGCCGAGTTCGACCTTATCATCGAGATTGGCGAATTCGCGTCTGTCCCAGACCTTCACGGCGCTTCGATTGCGCCCGTCTTCCTGTCCGATACGCACGCCCTCGGGATTGAATCCGTGGGCCCCAAAGGGCGAGGTCCCGGCCGTGCCGATCCATTTGCTGCCGCCCTGATGCCGCTCCTTCTGCTCCTCGAGGCGCTTCCTCAGCGTCTCCATCAATTTGTCCCAGCCTCCCAGCGCCTCGATTTCGGCCTTCTCCTCGTCGGTGAATTCGCGCACCGTGAGCTTCGCAAGCCAATCAGCCGGCAGCTGGCGCTCCAGAGTCGCGAACAAATCCTCGATGCCCTTGAAGTGCGCGGCGAAAGCGCGGTCGTAGCGATCGTAGAAGCGCTCATCCTTCACCAGACAGGTTCGTGCCAGGTAGTAGAAGCGCTCGGCGCTGACGTTGCCGAGGCCCGCCTGCAGCGCTTCGAGCAGCGTCAGCAGCTCGGTGATCGATACCGGCACGCCATGCTTGCGCAGCAGAAAAAAGAACTTAACGAGCATTCCGGCGGTTCAAAAATACCAGTTGTTCGAACAGATGCACGTCCTGCTCGTTCTTCAGCAGCGCGCCGTACAGCGGCGGAATCAGCTTCTTCGGATCATCGCTGCGCAGAACTTCGGGGGGAATATCCTCGGTCACCAGCAGCTTGATCCAATCCAGCAGTTCGGAGGTGGTCGGCTTCTTCTTCAAGCCCGGCGTTTCGCGTATTTTGAAAAACGTGGTCAGCGCTTCATGCAGCAGCTCGCGCTTCAAATCCGGAAAATGTACATCGACGATTTGCGTCATGGTCGCCGCATCCGGGAAGCGGATGTAGTGGAAAAAACAGCGCCTCAAAAATGCGTCCGGCAGCTCTTTTTCGTTGTTGCTGGTGATGACGATTATGGGGCGATGCTTGGCGTGCACGGTCTCGCGCGTCTCGTAGACGTAGAATTCCATCCGGTCCAGTTCGCGCAGCAGATCATTGGGAAATTCGATGTCGGCCTTGTCGATTTCATCGATGAGCAGCACCGGCTGCACGTCGCAATCGAAGGCCTCCCAGAGATTGCCCTTGAGAATGTAGTTGCGAATATCCTTGACGCGCTGCTCGCCAAGCTGCGAGTCCCGCAGGCGCGACACGGCATCGTATTCGTACAGCCCCTGCAAGGCCTTGGTGGTGGATTTGATGTGCCACTCGAAAAACGGCTTGTCGAGCGCGCGCGCGATCTCATTGGCAAGCAGCGTCTTTCCCGTGCCGGGTTCGCCCTTGATGAGCAGCGGCCGCGACAGCACGACGGCGGCGTTCACCGCAGCCATCAATTCGGGCGTTGCTATGTATCGTTCAGTACCGCGAAATTCAGTGGTCATTGGCCTACTTTCTTGTGACGCGCAGGATTTGCATGGAATTTGTGCCGCCGGAGACGCCGCTGAGTTCGCCCTTGGTGAGAATGATGGAGTCCCCCTCCATCACCAATCCTAAGTCGAGCAGCAGGTGGAATATCGAGAAATAAAAGGCTTCGCCGCCGTCCGTCACATCATAGGCCACAGGATAGACGCCGCGGTACAGAGTCACCCGGGAGCGGGTGCTCTCATGACGCGTGAAGGCATAGATTGGGATGTCCGAACGGACCCGCGACATCCACAACGAGGTCGAGCCGGATTCGGTGAGCGCAACGATGGCTTTGACATGCAGATGATTGGCCGTATACATCACCGCCGCCGCGATCGCCTCGTCGGAGTGTTCGAAATAGCCGCTGGTGCGCTGCCGTATGCGCACGTGCGCGCCTTGATACTTTTCCGCACCGACGATGATCTGCGCCATGGCCTCCACGACCTTGACCGGATGCTTGCCGGAGGCCGTTTCCGCCGACAACATGACCGCGTCGGTGCCGTCCATGACGGCGTTGGCGACATCCGAGACTTCGGCGCGGGTTGGAATGGTATTGGTGATCATCGATTCCATCATCTGGGTCGCCATGATCACGACTCTGTTCTGGTGCCGCGCTTCCTGAATGATCTGCTTCTGCAGGCCGGCCAGTTCCGCGTAGCCCATTTCGACGCCGAGGTCGCCGCGGGCCACCATCACCCCATCGCTGGCCTTGACGACTTCGGCCAGGTTCTCGATGGCTTCTGCCCGCTCGATCTTCGCCACCAGCAGCCCATGGCCGCCGGCCTTGCGCAGCAAGCCGCGCGCTTCCTGCATGTCCTTGGCATCGCGCGGAAAGGATACGCCGAGGTAGTCCACCTTGAGTTTCGCGGCCGTGACGATGTCCTCCCGATCCCGGTCGGTCAAGGCTCCGGCGGACAGTCCGCCGCCCTGGCGGTTGATGCCCTTGTTGTTGCCGAGTTCGCCCCCGACCAGCACGCGAGTCCTGATGCGCGGGCCGTCGATGCTCACGACCTTCAGGCTGATCTGTCCATCGTTGAGCAGCAGCACGTCGTCGGGGAACACGTCCGTGGGCAGCTTCTTGTAGGCGATCCCCACCGATTTGTCGGTACCGGCGTCGACCGCCAACGCCGCATCCAGAGTGAATTCCGCGCCGTCCTCAAGCTGCACCTTGCCAGCCACGAAGCGGTCGATGCGGATTTTGGGACCCTGCAGATCGCCGAGCACGCCGACATAACGGCCGGCCTGTCGCGCAGCCTCGCGCACCAGCTCAATCCGGCGCGCATGATCGGCGACTGCGCCATGCGAGAAATTCAGGCGTACCACGTCGGTGCCGGCGCGCACCATGTCGGCCAATACCGCGGGATCATCGGTGGCGGGACCCAAGGTCGCGACAATTTTTGTGCGTCGAAGCGCAGGTCTCATGCAGCGCGCTGCTCGAGAATTTCGACCGCGGGGAGTTTCTTGCCTTCGACGAACTCCAGGAACGCTCCGCCACCGGTGGAAATATAGGAAATGCTGTCTTCGATGCCGTACTTCTCGATGGCGGCCAGCGTATCGCCGCCGCCGGCCAGCGAAAAGGCCTTGCTGCGGGCAATAGCCATTGCCAGCGTACGCGTGCCCTCGCCGAATTGTTCGAACTCGAACACCCCTACCGGGCCATTCCAGAGGATGGTGCCGGCCGAGGCCACCAGCTTCGCCATGGCTTCGGCTGAATCCGGTCCGATATCCAGAATCATATCCTCTGCAGACACATTGCCGACATTCTTCACGTCGGCTTCCGCGGTGGCGGAAATCTCGGTGGCGACCACCACGTCGGTGGGCATGGGAATGACGATGCCGCGCTGTTTGGACTGCTCCAGCAATCGCTTGCAGATATCCAGCATATTGGGCTCGTACAGGGACTTGCCCACGTTGAAGCCCAATGCTGCGAGAAAAGTATTGGTGATGCCGCCGCCGACGATCAGCTGATCGACCTTGCTCAGCAAGGACTCCAAAACCGTGAGTTTGGTCGATACCTTGGAACCTGCGACGATCGCGAGCAACGGACGCGCCGGCTTCAGCAGCGCGGTCTCGAGCGCCGACAGTTCGCTGACGAGCAGCGGTCCGGCACAAACCAGCGGCGCGTACTTTGCGACCCCGTGGGTGCTCGCCTCGGCGCGATGCGCCGTGCCAAATGCATCCATGACGTAGACGTCGCACAGCGCCGCCATGCGGCGCGCCAGATCATCTGCGTCCTTCTTCTCACCCGTGTTGAAGCGCACGTTTTCCAGCAACACCACTTGGCCGGGGCCGACCTCGACGCCGCCCAGCCAATCCTTTTTCAGCGCCACTGGAATCCCCAGCAGCTGCGCCAAACGCTTCGCCACCGGCGCCAGCGAAAACTCCTCCGCGTACTTGCCCTCTTCCGGCCGGCCGAGATGCGACATGACGATTACTCGCGCGCGTGCGCGCAGCGCGGCTTGAATCGTGGGCAGAGCCGCGCGAATTCGTGCATCGCTGCTCACCGTTCCGTTTTGGATTGGCACGTTCAAATCCTCGCGAATCAGCACCCGCTTGTCGCGCAAATCAAGGCAGCTCATCTTGGTGATCTTCACGAGCTCACGCGGCTTTCGACCAAGCCAACAACGTATCCAGCATGCGGTTGGAAAATCCCCACTCGTTGTCGTACCACGAGCATACCTTGACAAGAGTTCCCTCGATCACCTTGGTCAGGGTCGCATCATAGGTGGACGAAGCGGGATCGTGATTGAAATCCACCGACACCAGGGGTTGATCGTTGTAAGCCAGGATTCCCTGGAGCGCGCCGCCCGCCGCGGTCTTGATGGCGCCGTTGATTTCATCCACCGTGGTCTTGCGTGCCGCCGTGAAGGTAAAATCGACAAACGAAACATTGATGGTCGGCACCCGGATCGAGAAGCCGTCGATCTTGCCCTTGAGCTCGGGCATGACCAAACCCACCGCCGCGGCGGCGCCGGTCTTGGTCGGGATCATCGACATGGTCGCGGAGCGCGCGCGGCGCAGATCCGAGTGATACACGTCCGTCAACACCTGGTCGTTGGTGTAGGAATGAACCGTGTTCATCACACCGGCCAGGATGCCGATTTTTTCGTGCAAGACCTTGACGAGCGGTACCAGGCAATTGGTGGTGCAGGATGCATTCGAAACCACCGAATGGCTGGATTTGAGAACACCGTGATTCACGCCGTAGACGATCGTCGCATCCACATCGTCGCCCCCCGGCGCGGAAATCAAGACTTTCTTCGCACCCGCCGCCATATGCGCCGACGCCTTGGCTTTGCTCGTGAACAAGCCGGTGCACTCGAGCACAAAATCCACGCCGAGTTCGGCCCACGGCAATTTCGTAGGATCGCGCTGCGCGACCACGCGGATGCGATCGCCGTTGACCACCATGGAATCGCCGTCGACATGTACCTCGCCGTGAAATCGCCCATGCACGGTGTCGTAGCGAGTCAGATGCGCATTAGTATTGGCATCGCCCAGATCGTTGATGGCGACGATTTTGATGGCGCCGCCGTGCTTGCCCTCGTACAGCGCGCGCAGGATATTGCGGCCGATTCGCCCGTAACCATTGATGCCCACTTTTATTGCCATCGTCTTCAAACCCCTTTTGATTCAATGCTCAACCGGCCAGCACCTTGTCGATTGCCTCGATCACCTTTGCCGCCGTAAATCCGAACTGCGCAAACAGCACCTTCGCCGGGGCCGACGCACCGAAGTGATCGATCCCGACGATTTGACCGTTTACTCCCACGTACTGCCACCAGGCGGCGCGCACGCCGGCTTCGAC
This sequence comes from uncultured Gammaproteobacteria bacterium, assembly GCA_963785405.1. Classification (GTDB taxonomy): domain Bacteria; phylum Pseudomonadota; class Gammaproteobacteria; order Steroidobacterales; family Steroidobacteraceae; genus Bog-1198. The sequence continues at coordinate 1,520,875 of CAWAVF010000008.1, read as the reverse complement.
CGCGACGCGGCGCGCGACGCCCGCCGGCAGCACGCTTTCCTTGTAGGCGTCATCCTGTTGTTCGAACGCGTTGGTGCTCGGCATCGACACCAGTCGCACCCTGCGCCCCGTGCCATTCACCGTGCGCACCGCCTCGGCCGCAATTCCGATCTCGGATCCCGTGGCGATGACGATGGCCTCGGGCGCACCCTGTGGGTCGAGCAACACGTAGCCGCCGCGCGCGATATTGGCCACTTGAGCGGGCTCGCGCGCTTGATGCGCGCAGGCCTGGCGCGTCAACACCAGCAGTGTCGGGCCGTTGCGATTCTCCACGGCCGCACGCCATGCCGCAGCCGTCTCGACCGCATCGCAGGGCCGCCACACGTCGATATGAGGGATGATGCGCAGACTTGCAAGGTGCTCGATCGGCTGATGCGTCGGACCATCTTCGCCGAGCCCGATCGAATCGTGCGTGTAAACGAAAATCACCCGTATGCGCATCAGGCACGCCATGCGCACCGCGTTGCGTGCATAGTCCGAAAACGTCAGGAAAGTGCCGCCGTATGGAATGAAGCCGCCGTGCGCGGTGATGCCGTTCATGATGGCCGACATGCCGAACTCGCGCACGCCCCAATGCACGTAGTTGCCGGCGGGCGCGCTCGGCGTCAAGGTAACCGAGTCCTTGCGCCAGGTGCCGTTCGAGGGCGTCAGATCCGCAGAGCCGCCGAGCAATTCGGGCAGTGACGGTCCAATGGCATTCAGCGCCGCCTGCGATGACTGACGCGTGGCCAGCACCTTGCCTTCCGCTTGCGCGCCGCCCACGAATGCTCGCATCAGTTCGTCGAAGCCGGCCGGCAGCTCCCCGGCCATGCGCCGCTCCAGTTCCGCGGCCAACGCGGGAAACTCCTGCTTGTAAGCCGCGAACTTCGCGCGCCACTGTTGTTCCGCTTTCGCTCCCTTGTCCCGCCGGTCCCACTCGGCGCGGATATCGGCCGGTATTTCAAACGGCGGCGACGTCCAGCCCAGCGTCTTGCGCGCGGCAGCAATATCCGCCTCGCCCATGGCCTCGCCGTGCATGGTCTGGGTGCCTTGCTTGGGCGCGCCGAAGCCGATGATGGTCTTGGCGCAGATGAACGACGGCTTGTCGGCGACCGCACGCGCAGCGGCCAGAGCCGCGGCGATCGCCTCGCTGTCCTGGCCATCGACGTGCGGCACGACGTGCCAGCCGTACGCTTCGAAGCGGCGCGCCGTGTCGTCGTCGAACCAGCCTGTCACCTTGCCGTCGATCGAAATACCGTTGTCGTCGTAGATGGCAATGAGCTTACCCAGCTGCTGCATGCCCGCAAGCGAAGCGGCCTCGTGGGAAATGCCCTCCATCATGCAGCCGTCGCCGACGAAGACGTAGGTGTGATGATCGATGATGGTGTGGCCCGGCCGATTGAATGTAGCGGCCAGTGAGCGCTCCGCCAATGCCATGCCGACGGCGTTGGCGAAGCCTTGACCGAGCGGCCCCGTGGTGGTCTCGATGCCGAGATGTACCTCACGCTCCGGATGACCGGGGGTCTTGGAACTCCACTGGCGGAAGTTTTTAATCTCGTCCATCGACAAGGGATAACCGGTGAGGTTCAACACCGAGTACAGCAGCATCGAGGCGTGCCCGTTCGAGAGCACGAACCGGTCGCGATCCAGCCATGTTGGATTGCCCGGATTGAACTTAAGTACGTCCCGAAACAGGACTTCGGCGATGTCCGCCATGCCCATGGGCGCGCCCGGATGCCCCGAATTGGCCTTTTGGACCGCATCCATGGATAGAGCACGAATGGCGTTGGCTAGCTCGCGGCGGCTGGGCATGAAGGATTCTCATTTAACAAGACAAGCCGCGCATTGTCTTACATGCGCCCCTTGCCAGCAATGCCGCGTGATATCGGTCTCAATACGCGATCTGGTAGTCGATTTGCGACGGAACGCTGTCACATAACCGCAGTCGATTTATGTATAACCAAATCGCCTATCCGCATGACCCAGTTCACCGACACCGCCGGCGCGCCTTGCTAGCATTTTTTGATGCAAATTCTTCACATCACCGATCCCCATCTGTACGGCAGCGCCACAGGGCGATTGCGCGGCGTTGAAACCGATCCGAGTTTGCATGCGGTGCTCGATGATGCATTTGCGCGCGTGCCCGATTACCGGGCGGTGCTGGTCACCGGCGATTTGGTGCAGGACGACAAGTCCGGCTATCTGCGTTTTCGCAGCCTGTTCGGCGCGCTTACAAAACCCGTGCTGTGCATACCCGGCAATCACGATGAGCCGGAAGCGATGCGCAAGGAACTCGCCGGCGCGCCGTTTGAGATTTGCGGCGCTCATGAAATCGGCGACTGGCACTTCATCATGCTGGATAGCTACGATCCGGGCCATGTCGGCGGCCGCCTAACCAAGAGTGAACTTGCGCGTCTCGATGCCGCCCTGGCGCGGTCGCCGAAGCACGCCATGGTGTGCCTGCACCATCACCCGATTGCCATGGGCAGCCGCTGGCTGGACAGCGTCGGCCTTGCCGACCCCGGCGAATTCTGGCGCATCATCGACGCACATGCGCATGTGCGCGCTGTGGTGTGGGGACATGTTCACCAGGACTACGACGGCGAGCGCGGCGACGTGCGCTTGTTTGCGACACCCTCCACGGGGGCTCAATTCCTGCCGCAGAGCGATCGCTACGCCGTGGACTCGCGTCCTCCGGCATATCGAACCTTCGAATTGCACGCCGATGGCCGTATCGAGACTTCAGTCCACTGGGTAGAATACGCGGCCGCGCGACACGCCGCGGCTGGCTAGGCTGCACATCGATGCGAGGATTCCGGTTCAGCGCGTCGCTGCTGGCGCTGGCGCTCACCTGCTTGGGTTTGGCGGCAACGGTCCGCGCGGACGCTGCGCTGCATTCGCTGTGGGAACTGCACGGCAAGCACAATACCGTCTACATCCTTGGCTCCATTCACGTGCTGCGTCCCAGCGATTACCCGCTGTCGCCGGCGGTGCTCGACGCGTACAGCAACGCCAAATCGCTTTTCATGGAAGTGAATCTGCAGGAAATCGATTCGCAGCAGATGCAGTCGGAACTGCTCGCCAGCGCGCTGTTGCCGGCAGGCAGGTCGCTGCCCACGATTTTGGGCAAACAGCGCTACGATCGTGCGGGCGCATTGGCCCGCGACGTCGGGGTTGAACTCTCGACCTTCGATCAATTCGCCCCATGGTTTGCCGCCGAAGCCATATCGGTGCTGCAATTGGCGCAGCTGGGTTTTCAGCCGGAATCCGGTGTCGAGATGTACTTCCTGGAGCGGGCGCGCGTCGATGGGAAAACCGTGGCGGGATTGGAAACCGTGCACGACCAGATCGCGTTGTTTGATGCCATGAGCATGGACGCCCAAGCCGAGTACCTGGTGACGAGCCTGGAGCAGGCCCGCGATCTACCCAAGGACGTGGACGCCATGGTGCGCGCTTGGCGCAGCGGCGACACGGCGTGGTTCGAGAGTCAATTGAAGACCGAACTTGGGCGCGATCCCAAGCTGTATCAATCGGTCTTGGTGGCGCGCAACCGCAAGTGGGTGCCCAAAATAGAGGCGCTGCTCAACGACGATCGGAATTATCTGGTGATCGTCGGCACCGCACATCTCGTGGGTCAGGGCAGCGTGCTGGATCTGCTCAAAAAAGACGGGATCGTCGCCATCCAGCGCTAATCCAGCGCCGACGACCTTGAGGCGACGACCCCTGCAACCTTGAGCTATTGAGCTGCCGGAGGCGCACCCGCTCCACGCGGACCCCAAGCGCCGTGTCCGCGGCTTTGCATTTGCGCCTGCAGCGCGGCGAGTTGCGTTTGCTGCGCCGGGGTCAGTATCTTGAACACCTGCGCGCGCACATCTTCGTGCATCGTGATCATCTGCGAGTGCAGCGACGCGTTGGCCTGGCTCACCTCGGCGACCACATTGGGGTAGTTCGGGTCATTCGGCTGCGTTTGTCGCAGCTTCAACGAGTTGGCGCGCATTTGCTGATGAATGCTCTTCATCTGCGGACCGGCGCCGGTCATGATCGTCTTGATCTGCGCCTTCTGCTCCGCAGTCAGGTTCAGTTGGGCATACAAATGCCCGGGTCCGTGGTGCCAGCCGTGCGGCCCCATGGCAGGAGGCGCAGCAGTCGCCGCCTCATCGGCCGCACTTGCGATCGAAATGCTCGTGGCCGCGGTCAAAATTGTTCCGGCCGCCAGGAGTGTTCCGGCCAACAAAATGCGGATCGATTTCATGTTCATTGCTCCGATGCTGTGGAAGAAGATATACGGCGCTATCCTAGGCCAGCGGCATGCAAACTTGTGTCGCGGACAATGCAGAGTACTGTTAAGAATTGTGAATTACAGGGCTGAGAGCAGCGCAGCGGCCGGACTGTGCGAGAGTATGAGGTATCGAACATGATTGGCGCCAACCCACCACCGACAGATCCCACGGCTGCGCGCGAGGCGCGTGTGCTGCTGGTCGATGACGATCGCGAATTATGCCAGATGCTGTCCGAATATTTGAATGCGGAACATTTCGACGTGAAAAGCGTGCACGACGGCGGCGACGCTCTCGCGGAATTGCAAGCCAACCACTTTGAAATCGTGGTTCTGGATGTCATGTTGCCGAGCGTCGGCGGCTTCGATGTTTTGCGCACACTCGGCGCTTCCTACGAAACGCCGATCTTGATGCTCACCGCCCGCGGCGATGATGTCGACCGGATCGTGGGCCTGGAGCTGGGCGCCGATGATTATCTCAGCAAACCGTTCAACCCGCGGGAATTGGTGGCGCGAATTCGCGCGATTCTGCGTCGCGCCAACAGCCGCGCCGGCGGCGGCCGCGTGCCCGACGAGCTGACCGTGGGGCCGATCATCCTGCATACCGGCACCCGTCAAGTGCGTGTCGCGGACCGGCCGGTTGCTCTCACCGGCGCTGAATTTCGCGTGCTCGAATTGCTGATGCGCTCGGCAGGCCAGGTGATCTCGCGTGACTCAATGACCGAGCAGGCGCTCGGCCGCAAGCTCGCCGCGTACGATCGCAGCATCGACACCCACATCAGCAATCTGCGCCGCAAACTGGACCTTCCAGCCGGCACGAATCCCGAAATCAAAAACGTGCGCGGATCGGGGTATACGCTGACCTGGGCGCAAAGCTAGCTCGCGCTCGCGCATGCACAGCCTGTACCTAAGAATCTTCGTGCTCTTCTGGCTCGCGATGGCGCTAATCGTCGGCGGCAGCATCGCCACGACTTTCACAATTGCGCTGCACGAATACGAACCGCAGGAACTGCCGCGCCGGCCCGCGGTGGCCATACAGGCCTCGGAGGTCCTGGCACGCGGCGGCGTCAGCGCCTTGAAAGTCTGGCTGGATGCCAACAAGTACTCGATGGGAGACCGCGACCTGTTCATCGTCGGTCCCGACGGCCGTGACATCCTCGGCAGGCATCTACCCGAAGGCGCATTGCGCCGCCTGGAATTCGTCAATCGCGAGGCGGTGGCCGGACTCGAGCCGCGCGGCTTTGCGCATCCGCCGCCCGGCAATTTTCGTCCATCACGAGCCGCGCCGCAGATCGTTGCCGCGGATGGCTCCATTTATACCGTTCTCTTGGTGCCGCGGCGCCCGAGTATCTTCGGCGCGCTCAGTTTGCCGGCAATCTCCCTGACCATTCTCTGCATTGCGCTGGTGGTGAGTGCGCTCACCAGCTGGTGGCTGGCGGAGCATCTCACGGCTCCCATTCGCCGTATTCAAGCGGGCGCGCGCGCACTCGCCTCGGAGAATCTCGATGTGCGCGTCAGCGCGGGTCTCGAAGACCGCAAGGACGAACTCGCGGTGCTGGCGCGAGACTTCGATGCCATGGCAGATCAGCTGCGAGCGAATCGCAGTGCAACCACCCAGCTGCTGCGCGACATCTCGCACGAACTGCGCTCACCGCTCGCCCGCATGCGTGTCGCACTGGGGCTGGCGCGCCAGCCGCCGGCGGATTATCCGCGCCAGTTGGATCGGCTGGAGCGCGAGATAGAACGCCTCGACTCTCTCATCAGCCAGGTTTTGAAGCTCGCGCGTCTGCAGGGCACGGATGCCTTGAGCGGGCGCGAGACCTTCGACTTCGACGAGATGATCGAAGAAGTGGTGCGCGATGCCAACTTCGAGGGAGCCGTGAAGAACTGCCGGGTGGTGCTGCAAGGAGCCGCGAATTCCGTGCTACTCGGCAACCGCGAACTGCTGCGCAGCGCTGTCGAGAACGTGTTGCGCAATGCGGTGCGCTACAGCCCGAACGACGCACAGGTCCTGGTGTCGATCACACGCGTGAATTCCAGGTTGGAAGTTTTGATTCGCGACCGCGGTCCCGGAGTTCCGCCGGCGGACCTGACTCGCATCTTCGAGCCGTTCTACCGCGTCGCCGAGTCGCGCGACCGCGATAGCGGCGGCGAAGGCATCGGCCTCGCCATCACGTCCCAGGTCATGAAGGCTCACGGCGGGTCGGCGCAAGCGGCCAATGCCGCGGGCGGCGGCCTGGAAATCCGACTCAGCTTGCCGGAAAGCTCCGCCGCTTAGATACTCTGCGTCGAGCATCGCTCGCCGGAGAATCATTTGAGCCTGTTTCAAGAAGCCTGCAAGTACATCCCGGGCGGCGTCAACTCGCCGGTGCGTGCCTTTCGCGCCGTCGGCGGTGAGCCCATCTTTTTCAAAAAGGCCCAGGGCGCCTATACCTACGCGGCCGATGGGCGCCGCTTCATAGATTACGTGGGCTCCTGGGGCCCGATGATCGTGGGCCACGCGGACCCGCGGGTGATCAAGGCGGTGCAGGACGTCGCCGCGGACGGGTTGAGCTTCGGTGCACCTACCGAGTTGGAAACGCAACTCGCCAAGCGCGTCATCGAACTCATGCCTGCCATCGAACTGGTGCGCTTCGTCAGCTCAGGCACGGAAGCGACCATGAGCGCGATCCGTCTGGCACGCGGCTTCACCGGGCGCGACACCATCGTGAAATTCGAGGGCTGCTACCACGGACATTCCGACTCGCTGTTGATCAAGGCCGGCTCCGGTGCTCTGACTTTGGGTGTCCCCACCTCTCCCGGCGTGCCGAAATCGCTCGCCGCCCACACCGTGACCCTCAATTACAATGATATCGAGCAGGTGCAGCGGGTTTTGCGCCAAATCGGCGGGCAAGTCGCCTGCGTCATCGTCGAGCCCGTCGCAGGCAACATGAACTTGGTGCTACCGGCGCCGGACTTTCTGCAAACCCTGCGGCGCGAATGCGATCGCGCCGGCGCTCTGCTGATCTTCGACGAGGTGATGACCGGCTTTCGCGTTGCCCTGGGAGGCGCGCAGGCGCTCTACGATGTACGCCCGGATCTCACGACGCTCGGCAAGATCATCGGTGGCGGCATGCCGGTCGGCGCATTCGGCGGCAGGCGCGACATCATGGAACGGTTGGCGCCTCTTGGCCCTGTTTACCAGGCCGGCACATTGTCCGGAAATCCCGTGGCGATGATTGCCGGCCTCACCACTCTCGAACTGCTCAGCGCGCCGGGGTTCCATCAGCGCTTGGGCGCCCAGACCGTCGCATTGATGGGAAAGCTGGCGGCGGCCGCTGCAGGTGCCGGCATTGCACTCGCCACCAATCAGGTCTGCGGCATGTTCGGAATTTTCTTTACGGCCGAGCGCAATGTCGATCGCTACGCCAAAGTCATGGCCTGCGATGTCGAACGCTTCAAGCGCTTCTTTCACGGCATGGTGGCGGAAGGTATTTATTTCGCGCCTTCCGCTTTCGAGGCGGGATTTCTCTCGGCGGCGCATTCGGCGGCCGATATCGAGGCGACGGCGGCGGCGGCGGCGCGCGTCTTCGCAAGCTTGCAAAGGCCCGCCGCCCCGAGCGGCGGGTAGCGAGGCATGCGCGCCTTCGCTTGGTTCCTGGCCGCCTTCTTGCTCGCGGCTGTGATCGGCGCGCTGGTTTCCTATCCCGCATTTGAACTCACTTCGAGCTTCGCGAATTTTGCGTTTCATCGTGTCGCGAGCCGCATCGTCATGTTGCTGCTGATCGTGGAGCTCGTGTGGTTGTGCCGGCATCTCGGAATCGTTCACAAACGGGATCTGGGCTACGGCCTGCCCTGGCGCAAATTCTTGAAAGTGAGCCTGCTGTGGGGAGCCCTCGGCGCCGCCACGGCCGCCGTCGGCGCCGCCTTCTTGCTGGCTACGCACCTGCGTGTGATGCAATCGGGCTTGACGCTGACCGGCTTCAGTTTGCTGCGCATATTTGCGATCGGGCTGGCATCGGGAATCGCCGTCGCGCTCTTGGAGGAAACCGTGATGCGCGGCGCGATGCATACGGCGATCGAGCGCGAGTCGGGACCGTGGATCGCCGCCCTGCTCACCGCTCCCCTGTTCGCCGTGCTGCATTTCTTTGCCAAGGCCAGCATTCCAGCGGCACAGCTTAACTGGGGCAGCGGCTTTGACTTGCTGCTGCGCTCTTTCGCGCCGTTGGGACATCCGGCGCTGGTCTTCGATTCGTTTCTGGCGTGGTTGCTGGTGGGCTTGATCTTGAGCCTCACCCGCGTGCTGACCGGCAATATCGCGGTGGCGATCGGGCTGCACGCCGGTTGGGTGCTGGTATTGCGCATGCTGCAGGAAGCCACCGGCAGCGGCGATGCACCGGGATATTCTCTCTGGGTGGGGCGGTTCGACGGCCTGCTGGGGCTGTGGCTGCTGCCCTGGGGCGCATGCATCGCCGCCGCGCTGTGGCTGACTCGCGCCATCTGGGCGCCGCCGGCCCGTCGCTAGCAGCAAAGGCCGCGCATCAATTCGAGTCCCTCAAGGCCAGAGGGCTTAGGGCATCGAGCCGCTCAATCGGATCTTCGAGTTCAAGGCAGAATTGCTTCTCTGCAGCGGCGATCGGCAGAATTTCCGCCAATCGGTAACCGACCCACGCGGCGTCGCCCAGCTGCATTTCGATGCCGGCATATACCTCGCCCAGCTGCGGCAGCACGGTTTTCAGCAATTCCGCCAAACGCGCATGTTGATCCGGCAGCGCGATCTTGGGCTCCGCGAGAAGGTTTTCGACTTCCGCCAGATTCAGTCCGTCGGCCTGAACCCTGCGGCTTTGGATGCGGAACCGCTGCTGTCCGATGCACGACAGACCCAGAAAGCCGTCCGACAACTGATGGAAGTCGACGATTTTCACCAGCGTACCGACCTCGAATGTTTCCGCAGGCCCGACCTCCTTGCCCTCGCGGATCAGCGCCACGCCGAATTGCTGTTCCCCCCGCATACAGCGTCGCACCATGTCGACGTAACGGGTTTCGAAGATCCGCAGCGGCAGCGGGCCGTCGGGAAATAAAACGATGTTGAGCGGAAACAGCGCGATCGATGTTGCCGCCGGAGTCACGTGCGCGTCCGCAGTGCCGCCAGCAACTTGTCGTGCAAGCCGCCGAAACCGCCGTTGCTCATCACCAGAATATGATCGCCGGCGCGGGCTTCGGCGGCGAGCCCCGCAACCACCGCATCGACGCTCGCCGCAATGGTTGCGCGTCTGCCGAGCGGTGCCAGCGCGCTGCTCAGATCCCAGCCCAGATCCGCAGGCTTGAGCAGCCAGCTTAAGTCGGCCGCTGCCAGCGCAGGGGCCAATTGCTCGCGGTGCACGCCGAGTTTCATCGTGTTGGAACGCGGCTCGACCACGGCGATGATGCGCGCGGCGCCCACCCGCGCGCGCAAACCGTGCAGCGTCGTCTCGATGGCGGTCGGGTGATGTGCGAAGTCGTCATAGATGGTGACCCCATCGATCACGCCGCGTACTTCCATGCGCCGCTTGACGCCGCGAAATGCATTCAGCGCCACGGCCGCGCGTTCCGGACTCACGCCCACGTGATGCGCCGCGCCGATCGCGGCCAATGCATTCATGACATTGTGTTCGCCGAGTAAACTCCACTCGACGTCGGCGGCCGCCCGGCCGGCAAAATGCACCGTGAATTGAGTGGCCGCCGAGTCGTTCGCGATATGTGCACTCCAATCCAGGCCCGCGCCGTCAAGACCGAAAGTCTCGCGCGGCGTCCAGCAGCCCAATTCCAAGGTCGTGGCGAGCTCGCTGTCCTGGCCGTTGACGAGCAGGCGTCCGGTGCCCGGAACGGTGCGCAGCAGTTGATTGAATTGGCGCCGGATTGACGCCACGTCCGGATAAATATCCGCGTGATCGTACTCCAGATTATTGAGAATCGCGGTGCGCGGACGGTAGTGTACGAACTTGGCGCGCTTGTCGAAAAACGCCGTATCGTATTCGTCCGCCTCGATGACGAAGAACGGCGACTGGCCCAATCGCGCGCTGCAATCAAAGTTGCTGGGTACTCCGCCGACCAGAAACCCGGGGTTGAGCCCCGCGTGTTCGAGAATCCAACAAAGCATGGCCGTCGTGGTGGTCTTGCCATGGGTGCCGGTCACGGCGATCACATGGCGCTCGCGCAGCACCTGTTCGGCGAGCCACAAGGGTCCCGAGGTGTAGGCCATGCCGCGATCGAGCATGGCCTCGATGACCGGGCTGCCGCGGCTCAAGGCGTTGCCAACCACCACGATGTCAGGGTTGAGATTCAACTGTTCCGCGCCATAGCCTTGAACGAATTCGATGCCGAGAGCTTCGAGCTGCGTGCTCATGGGCGGATACACATTGAGGTCGGAGCCGGTGACGCGAAATCCGGCCGCCTTGGCGATCGCGGCCACGCCGCCCATGAATGTGCCGGCGATACCCAAAATATGCACATGTTTCGTCATGTTTGCGGCAACAACAGCTGCTCGAGAGCTATCGACAGCACCAGGTACCCGACGCTGATGACGCCGCCCAGCATAAAGCCGGAATCCAAGGCCGCACGCCAGATGTTGGCGCAGCCGAGCAAGTACCAGATCAATCCGACGTACAGCAGCAATCCCAGAGGAATCGAAGCGAAGCGGTCCGCGCCGATGATGCGCAGGATTGCGCCCACGGGATAGAGAACTATTTCCGCGAGCACGCCGATTCCAAGCAATGCGATGGCGGTCTGCAAAAAACGCTGCCTGCGCCGCGCCAGCTTGAGGACCGCCCAAGTGAAGCCTAAGGGCAATCCCAGGCTCAGCACGATGCGCAGCAAAATTCCGTCATTCGGTCCCGGTGGCAGGAGCGCGCCCACCACTTCCAGCAACGCCGCGGCGCAGGCCACCAAGCCCAGCAGGAACGTCGACGCCGGCAGATTCGCCGGCGTTTGCCGCCCGAGTGCGATCTCGAAAAATGCTTTTGTCAGTCGCAGCATGTTTATTCAGTCATAATTAATTCCAAATTGTACACGCGGATCAATGATGACTGAGGCGATTTGGATCGATCGCGGCGAGCAACTCGAGGGACTTGCACACGCATTGGCATCGCAAGAGTCGATCGGCGTCGATACCGAATTCTTGCGCGAACGCACCTTCTTTCCCAAGTTGTGCCTGCTGCAACTGAGCGCGGCGGAACAGGTGTGGTTGGTCGACACGCTGCGGGTGGGCAGCCTCGAACCATTAATGCCCTCGCTTACCGCTGGGCACTCGCGCAAGCTGATTCATGCCGCTCGCCAGGACCTCGAAGCCCTCTATCTGACCGGCAAGCATGTGGTGTCCCCGGTCTTCGACACGCAAATCGCGGCCGCCTGCATTGGTCTTAAGCCCCAGGTCGGGTACGCGGAACTGGTAAAAACATTGCTCGACGTGACGATACCCAAGGGCCAGACGCGCACCGATTGGTCGATGCGGCCGCTGACCCGCGCGCAGCTGGAATACGCCGCCGACGATGTTCTGCATCTGCAGGCGATTGCGATCGAGCTGACCAAGCGCCTGCGCGCCCTCGGCCGCGAGCACTGGGCGCGCGAGGATTGCTCGGGGCTTTCGGACCTAAGTCTGTATGAGCCCGACGCGGCTTTTGCTTGGGCAAGGCTGCGCGGCATGGGACAATTGGCGCCTGCGCCGCGCGCCCGCGCGCGGACCATTGCCGTATGGCGGGAAAAAGCAGCGCGCGAGCGCGACCTGCCGCGCGCCTGGATTTTATCCGACGCCGCGATTTTTTCGATCGCGGAGGCCAATCCGACCAGCGCCAAGGAACTCGATGCGGTGCAACCGCTGAACGAAAAGCTCAGCGGTACGCTGCTCGATGCGCTCAATAGTTCATCGAGCGTGGAGCTGACTGATCTGGAACCCAGCCAGGATTCGCGTCCTACGCCTTCGCAAAAAGCCCTGCTCGATCGCCTGATTCAGACCGTTGACGCGCGCGCGGCCGAACTTAAGGTGAGCCCGGAGATTTTGGCGCCGCGCGGCGAGTTGAAGGCGCTCGTCATGGGGAAGCGCGATTCACACGCGCTTGCGGGATGGCGGCGGCAAGAGATCGGCACCCGGCTGCTGGACTTGATCAGCTAATCGGGCGCGCCCTGCAGCGCACGCTGGATGTTGCCAAATACCGTGTCCATATCGGCATCGGCTTCCACGACTCGCAGCAGGCCGGCGGTCTTGTAGTACTTGATCAGCGGTTTGGTTTGGGCTTCGTACACTTCGAGACGCTTGGCGATGACTTCTTCCTTGTCGTCCGGCCGCTGGATGAGCGCTGCGCCATTGCCGCAATGATCACAGTGCAGCGGCGCAGCCGCACCGGCCGTGTAGATGTTGAACACCCGGCCGCAGCTTTCGCAAATCCTGCGGCCGGTGAGACGCTTGAATAGAACACCCAGGTCGAGGTTCAAAAGCACCACCGATTCGAGCGGCGTGCGCAGTTCCTCAAGCATATTTTGCAGCGCCTCGGCCTGCGCAATGTTGCGCGGAAACCCGTCCATGATGAAGCCTGCGTCGGCGTCCGGACGGCTCAAGCGCTCGCGAATCATGCCCAGCACCGTGGCATCGTCGACCAACTTGCCGGCGTCCATCGCCGACTTGGCGCGCAGCCCGAGATCGGTGCGCTTGGCGACTGCCTCGCGCAACAAATCGCCGGTCGAAATATGAGGGATTCGGTAGGCCTTCACCAGCAGGTCGGACTGTGTGCCTTTGCCCGACCCGGGGGCTCCCAATAGGACTATGCGCATGATTCTTTAAGGTGGTGCAAGCGCGCTACCGTACCTTTGAGCGGCGCGATCGTCAAACCACCACGATAACGAAGACCCGGGGTTGCCGCCTGAGCGTTGATTATCCGCGCCGATCGGCTATCCTGCGCCGCTCGTAAGCGTGAGGGACCCCATGATCAGGAAAAACGCCTTCTATGCGCAATCCGGCGGCGTGACCGCGGTCATCAACGCGTCGGCGTGCGGCTTGATCGAAACAGCCCGCCGGCATCGCGACAAAATCGGCAAGATCTACGCCGGTCGGGACGGCATCATCGGCGCGTTGACCGAGGATATGATTGATGTCAGCAAGGAAAACAATGCGACCATCAAAGCCCTGCGCCACACGCCGGGTGGTGCGTTCGGATCCGCGCGCTACAAGTTGGCCGGAATCGACAAGAATCGGGCGCAATACGCACGCTTGATCGACATATTCCGCGCCCACGACATCGGCTACTTCTTCTACAACGGCGGCAACGACTCGATGGATACGGCGCAGAAAGTGTCTGAAATCGCGGTGCAGTTGGGCTACCCGATCAGTTGCATCGGCATTCCCAAGACCGTCGACAACGATTTACCCGTAACCGACTGCTGTCCGGGTTTTGGCTCGGCGGCCAAGTACATCGCCGTGTCCACGCGCGAGGCCGCACTCGATGTCGCTTCGATGGCGCGCACATCGACCAAGGTATTCGTGCTGGAAGTGATGGGGCGGCACGCAGGGTGGATGGCCGCCGCGGGCGGCCTGGCTGCCGACAAAGCGGGCGATGCCCCCCACATCATTCTGTTTCCTGAGATCGTATTCGATCGTCAGGCGTTCCTCGCCAAGGTGCGTTTCACCGTTGAAAAACGCGGCTACTGCGTGATCGTGGTATCGGAGGGGGTCAAGGATGGATCAGGCAAATTTCTGGCCGAAGCCGGCACCAAGGATGCTTTCGGGCATTCGCAGCTGGGGGGCGTGGGGCCCGTGGTCGCGCAAATGACCCAGCAGGCCTTCGGCTTTAAATTCCACTGGGCTGTGGCCGATTACTTACAGCGTTCGGCGCGCCACATCGCATCAAAGGTGGATGTCGATCAGGCCTATGCGGTGGGCAGGGCAGCGGTGGAGTTTGCGTTGCAGGGAAAGAACGCCGTGATGCCCATCATCGTCAGAAAGTCCTCGAAACCCTATCGCTGGGCGATTGGTGAGGCGCCGCTCAGTGCTGTCGCGAATCGGGAGAAGAAGCTGCCGCGCAATTTCATCAGCCCGGATGGATTTGGCATCACCGGCCGCTGCAGGCGGTATTTATTGCCGCTGATCGGCGGCGAAGGCTATCCTCCTTACCACAATGGCTTGCCCCGCTACGCCACCCTAAAGGGCGCCAGGGTACGCAAGCGCCTGAACACCCCTTTTGTGATATAGTCGCGTCGCTTTTTTTGACGATAAAACCATATTTTTCAATAACATAAGGCCCGAAGGGAGAACGTCTCATGACTCTTGACAGTGCGCTATGGTTGGCTATTGCAGCAGGGGTTGTTGCAATCCTCTTCGGCGTCATTTCGGTGCGCTGGATTCTGGCGCAACCTGCCGGCAATCCCAGGATGCAAGAGATTGCCGCCGCTATTCAGGCCGGCGCCCGCGCCTATTTGAACCGCCAGTATTCCACCATCGCGAAAGTCGGCGTGATTCTGTTCTTCGTGCTGGGCTTTGCGCTGGGATGGCCCACTGCAGGCGGCTTCGCGGTTGGCGCCATTCTGTCCGGATTGGCAGGCTACATCGGCATGTTCATCTCGGTGCGAGCCAACGTGCGTACCGCGCAGGCGGCACATCATGGGATCAATGCGGCGCTGAAGGTCGCGTTCCGCGGCGGCGCCATCACCGGCATGTTGGTCGTGGGCTTGGGGTTGCTCGGTGTCGCCGGGTACTACCTGGGTATGCTGCGCATGTTGGGAGACCCGGAAGCCGCGCTGCGCTCGCTGGTGGGTCTCGCGTTCGGCGGTTCGCTGATCTCTATTTTCGCGCGCTTGGGCGGCGGCATCTTCACCAAGGGCGCGGATGTGGGCGCCGACCTCGTGGGCAAGGTGGAGGCGGGCATCCCCGAAGACGACCCGCGCAATCCGGCAGTCATTGCCGACAACGTCGGCGACAACGTCGGGGACTGTGCCGGTATGGCCGCCGACCTGTTCGAAACCTATGCCGTGACCCTGGTGGCCACGATGCTGCTCGGCGGCCTGGTGATGGTGGACATGGGCGCGCGCGCCGTGTTGTTTCCTCTGGTGCTGGGCGCGATTTCCATCGTCTCCTCCATCATCGGTACCTTTTTCGTGTCGACGCGCGAGGGCGGCAAAATCATGAACGCGCTTTATAAGGGCGTCATCGTGTCAGCCGTCATCTCCGCCATCGCGTTTTACTTCGTCTCGCAGCAAATCATGGGCGATCACGCCATGAAAATCTGGCTGTGCACCTTGGTCGGTTTGGGCTTGACGGCGGCGATGATCGTGATTACCGAGTACTACACCGCAACCGAGTACGGGCCGGTGCAGCATGTGGCCGCGGCCTCGCAGACCGGTCATGCCACCAACATCATTGCCGGACTCGGCGTGTCGATGAAGGCCTGCGCCCTGCCCGTGATCGCCGTGGCATTGAGCATCTGGGCGTCGTTCCAACTCGAGGGTCTGTACGGCATCGCCATTGCGGCCACCGCGATGCTGTCGATGACCGGCATGATCGTGGCGCTGGATGCCTATGGACCGATTACCGACAATGCCGGCGGCATCGCGGAGATGGCGCACTTGGACAAGAAGGTGCGCGATGTCACCGACCCGTTGGATGCGGTTGGCAATACCACCAAAGCGGTGACCAAAGGTTATGCCATCGGCTCGGCCGGACTGGCGGCGCTGGTCTTGTTTGCCGACTACACTCACAAGCTCGGCGAGGTGCTGGGCCACGCGACGAGTTTTGATCTCTCCAATCCCGCCGTGATCATCGGCTTGTTCATCGGCGGCCTGGTGCCGTACTTGTTTGCCGCGATGGCCATGGAAGCCGTCGGCCGGGCCGCTGCGGCGGTGGTCAACGAGGTGCGTCGTCAATTTCGCGAGATCCCAGGCATCATGGAAGGCACTGCGAAGCCCGATTATTCGCGCGCCGTGGATATGCTGACCAAGGCGGCCATCAAGGAAATGATCATCCCATCGCTGTTGCCCATCCTGGTACCCATAGTGCTGGTGCTGATCATGAATTTCTTGATGGGTCCGGGCTCAGGCGTTCAGGCCCTGGGCGGACTGCTGATCGGTACCATCGTCACCGGACTTTTCGTCGCGATTTCCATGACCACCGGCGGCGGTGCCTGGGATAACGCCAAGAAATACATCGAAGAGGGTCATTTCGGCGGCAAAGGTTCCGACGCGCACAAGGCCGCGGTGACCGGCGATACCGTCGGCGATCCTTACAAGGATACGGCGGGACCGGCGATCAATCCTCTGATCAAGATCATCAACATCGTGGCGCTGCTCATGGTACCGGTGCTCGGTAAACTGATGTGATTCGATTCGGAAACCCCAAGGGCTTAGGTCGCCGCGACCGCGTAGATTCGGCTGTTGAGCGCCCAACTAAATATCAAAATAGATGGCGTCGGGCTCCGCGGCGCCGTCTCGCGTCAACACGCGCAGCTCCGGCTCCTTCAAGGAGACGCGCGATCGCGGCGGCACGCTGCGTGTGAGGAATACCGAGCCGCCAATGACGCTGTCGGCGCCCACCACGGTTTGACCGCCCAACACCGTGGCATTGGCGTACAGCGTCGAGCCGTTCTCCACCGTCGGATGACGCTTTTTGCCGCGAATGATTTGTCCGCTGGCATCCTTGGGTAACGACAGCGCGCCCAAGGTCACGCCCTGGTAGAGCTTCACGCCATCGCCGATGTGCGTGGTCTCCCCGATCACCACGCCGGTGGCGTGATCGATGAAGAAAGCCGCGCCGATGGAGGCGCCGGGATGGATGTCGCAGCCAGTTTTGGAATGCGCCCACTCGGTCATGATGCGCGCCATCATCGGTACGCCCAGATCGTACAAGGCATGCGCGATCCGATACACGCTGACCGCGAGCACGCCCGGATACGCGAGGATGATTTCGTCCAGATTGAGCGCCGCGGGATCGCCGTCGAAAGCCGCCTGCACATCGCGTATCAGGAGGCTGCGGATCTCGGGCAGCCGCTGCAGAAAAATCTGCGCGAGTTCTTGGGCGCGCGGCGCACATTCGCCGAACTCCGGCCGCGCCGTTTCGCGCTCGCGTCCGTAGCACAGGCAATGCTCCATTTCGCGCTCGAGCTTGGGCACCAGCGCCGCCAGCATCTGCGCCACGTGCGCGCCAAGATTCTCCCGGTTCAAGTCCTGCCGCCCGAAATAGCCGGGGTACATCAAATCGAGCACCGACTCCAGGATCTCGACGATGGCCCCACGCGACGGCAGATAGCGCTGCGCAATGCGCCGCGCGCGCTCATCCCCAAGGTAGCTGTCGAGCAACACCTCGCCGAGCTTCTCGAGCGGCGCCGCGGGAGGCTTGGCTGAGACGGTGGCGCTCATGCGACTCTCACGCAACCGCCTGCATCTTCTCGACTTCCTCGAACAGCCCCGCGAACAGCGCGCCCGAGAGATAGCGCTCGCCGGCATCCGGCAGGATAACGACAATGGTTTTGCCCTTGTTGTTGGGTTCGCGCGCCAGGCGCAACGCCGCCGCCATCGCCGCGCCGCTGGAGATTCCGGAGAGCAAGCCCTCTTCGCGCGCCAGCCGGCGCGCCAAGTCAATGGCTTCTTCGTTCGTGACCTGCTCGACCCGGTCCACAAGGCTCAAATCGAGATTCTTTGGAATGAATCCGCCTCCCAGGCCTTGGATCTTGTGCGGTGCCGGCGTCAACGGCTGGCCGGCCAAAGTTTGGGTAATGACCGGCGAGAGCGTCGGTTCCACGGCGACGGTGAGGATCTTCTTACCCCGGGTGTTTTTGATGTAGCGGGACACGCCTGTCAAGGTGCCGCCGGTGCCGACGCCACTGACGAAGATATCGACCTTGCCGTCGGTGTCGTCCCAAATTTCCGGACCCGTGGTTTTCTCGTGAATCGCCGGGTTGGCGGGGTTCTCAAACTGCTTCATCAGCAGATACTCGCCGGGATTCGCCGCCGCCAGTTCGTCGGCCTTGGCAATCGCGCCCTTCATGCCCTTGGCACCGGGCGTCAAAATAAGTTTGGCGCCGAACGCCACCAGCACCTTGCGCCGCTCCATGCTCATGGTATCCGGCATGGTGAGCACGCATCCGTAGCCGCGCGCGGCCGCCGCGAATGCCAGCGCGATTCCGGTGTTGCCGCTGGTGGCCTCAACCAGGGACATTCCCGGCTTCAATGTGCCGCGCTCTTCGGCGTCCCACACCATCGCCGAACCGATGCGGCATTTCACCGAGTATGCGGGGTTGCGGCCCTCGATCTTGGCGAGGATGGTCGCACCGCTGCTGGCATCGAGCCGGTTGATGCGCACCAGCGGCGTGTGGCCGATGGACTTGGTGTTGTCCTCAGAAATATGCATATTGCACCTCGTTGCCGCGGAAAATTTGTAGCCAATGGCCGTGATTTTCCTCCTAAGCGCGGTGGAAATGCCATAGATGTTTGTTATGAGGGCGAAACTATCGGTTATAAGCGCGCCTGGAACCCAAGCATCTAGGATTGGCTGGGAATCATCGATAGGGGTTGCGGCCGACCAACCAAGAATCCCTGCACGAAGTCGATGCCCATATCGGTCACCGTGTCCAACGACAGCTGATCCTCGACATGTTCCGCGACCACTCGGAAATGCAGGCTGCGCGACAGCTCGATCATCGCCGCCACCATTGCCCGATTCACGGCATCCCCGGCCAGATTCGTGATGAACGAGCCGTCAATTTTCAGGTAGTCCATCGGCAGGGTCTTTAAAGTCGAGAATGAACTCAAACCGCTGCCGAAGTCATCGAGAGCAAATTCGCAGCCCATGCCATGCAACACGGCAATGAAGCGCTGAGCAAGGTCGAGATTCGAAACCACTGATCCTTCCGTGACTTCGAAGCAAATATCGCCGGGGCTGGCTCCGGTATGATCGAAACAATCGACGACGAACTCCAAAAACTCCGCATCGCCCAGGGTTTGACCGGCGATGTTGATTGCGACGCTGCGGCCGGGGGGTAACTTCAGCCCGCCGCGGCCGAGCGCGGACAGCACCGATTGCACCACCCAGCGATCGACGTGCGGCATCAAGCGATAGCGCTCGGCCGCGCGGATGAAATTCGTCGAACTATTGGCCGGCTCGCCAGGCTCACCCGCAAGGCGCACGAATACTTCGAGCGCCGGCCCGCTTACCCCGCCGGCGCGCGCGTGCACGATGGGCTGGTAGTAAAGCTCGAACTTATTGTCGCGTAGCGCGATTTGCAGTTTCTGCAGCCACTGAATTTCGCCGCTGTGACGCGCGCTTGCTTCCTCGCGCGCCGAATACACATGGACGTGCAAGCCGCCGTTCTTCTTGGCCACATAGCACGCGGAATCCGCCGAGTTCATGAGCTCCTCGATGGTGCCCCCGCCGCGGCCGATTTCCACCAGGCCGATGCTGATGCCGACGTTGAAAATCTTGTCCTTCCAGACAAATCGATAGTCGTTGACCGAGCGCACGACGTTGTCGGCTATCTGGCGCGCTTTTTCCAGCGGGCAGCCGACCAATAGCATCGCGAACTCATCGCCGCCGATTCGTCCCACCGTGTCCGAATCTCGCACCGCGTCGCGGATCAGCGAGGCTACTTCGCGCAGCATGTTGTCGCCCGCGGTATGTCCGCAGGTGTCGTTTACGACCTTGAATCGATCCAGATCGAGATAGCAAAGGGCGTGCCCAATGTCGCCGGTTTGCGCCGAGTCCATGGCTTCTTGCAGGCGGCGCTCGAATTCACGCCGATTCGCGAGGCCGGTCAGCGCGTCGTGACTGGCTTGATAAGTCATTTGGCGGGTGAGGCCGCGCAGTTCACTGGTGTCGTGGAGCACCAGCACCAGTCCCGAAATTTTATCGCCGTCGAGGCGCAGCGGCGTCACGCTGATCTCCACGGAGCGCTCGGCACCGGCGTTCGCAGGAACCAGAACCGCGCGTCTGCCCATGGTCACGCGACCGCCGGTGTTCAATGCTTTGCGCACTGGATCGCCGAGCGAGCGGCGATCATTTTCGTCGACCAGTGAGGCGACCTCCGAGAAGGTCTTGCCCAAGACCTGATCGAAATTCTGGCCGAGCAGCAATTCCGCGGCATGATTGATGTAGTCGATACGGCCGTCGGCATCGACCGTGAGCACGCTTTCGCCCATGGCATCGAGCGTCACCATGCCGCGCGGCTTCGGCGCAATCGCCGTCGGGATCGTCCCCGGCATCATTTCGAGCGCGGTAAGCAGCAGCGCCGGTTCACTGGCGCTGTCGATCAGGGTGCTGGACAGCTCCACGCGCGTCACCTGGCCTTTGGAACCCAGCAGCTCGATTTCGTAGCGTTCCGCCGCGGGTTCGCCGGACAAGCGTCGCCGCAGATTGTTTTCCACCAACTCGACATATTCCGGCGCGACGAACTCGGTCAACGGTTTGCCGATGACATGCGGCGCGTCCGCGCCCAGCAGCGACAGGAAGCGTGAGTTGGCAAAAAGAATCTCGTTGCGATGTACGAGTACCGCGTCGTGCACGGTCTCGACCAGGCGCTGAAACAGACGTTCGCGATCCTGCAGTCGCGCGCCGCGCTGCTCCAGGTCTTCCAGCAGTTTGTTGACGGCGGAGCCGAGGTGGCTCAATGCCAGCGGTTTGCCTTCGAGCGCGATGCGTCCGGGAGCGCCGCTCGCGCGCGTGAGATGCCATATTTGGTTGGAGAATTCGTTGACCGCGCGCTCCTGCCGCTGCTTCCAAGCAAGGAGCACGACCAAACCCACCGCCAGAATGGCCGCGGTTAACAACCACAACAGCAGGGAAGACAGGATCAACCTTGACCTCGCGCGATGGCTCTTATGAATGCCGGAGCTTGGGACCCTTTAGGGTTCTACACGTCGCGAACCATCGTGATGCGAAGAATAACGCATGGGGCTCGCGTAGCCTGCAGAAATTGACCATAATCAGCGCTCTTAATCGCGCGCGAGAAATCATGGATACATTGGCCGCTCGGCAGCAAATGGTCGATCAGCAGATACGCACATGGGAAGTTCTCGATCCGCGCGTGCTCGATGCGTTATCCATGGTGCCGCGGGAAGCGTTCGTGCCGCCCGAATACCGCGAACTTGCTTTTGCCGATGCGCCGATACCGATTGGCTTCGGCCAATCGATGCTGGCGCCGAAACTACAGGGACGAATTTTGCAAGCGGTGGGCGTGGCCGCAACCGACAGTGTGCTCGAGATCGGCTGCGGCACGGGCTATCTCGCCGCGGCATTTAGCCTGCTGGGCGCTTCGACGCGGTCTGTCGATATCCATCCGCAATTTATCGCGGCGGCGGCGGCAAACCTGCGCGCCATCCAGGGTTCAAGGGTTGAATTCGAGACGCGGGATGCGTTCAGCGATGCGCCGTTGGGCGAATACGACGTGATCGCGGTCACCGGTTCGATGCCGGTTTACGATAAGCGCTTTGAGCGAAGCTTGCGCATTGGCGGGCGCCTGTTCGCCGTGATCGGATCGGCGCCGGTCATGGATGCCGTGTTGGTCCGCCGGGTCGACGGCGGTGAATGGATCCGCGAGAGCTTGTTCGAGACGGTTATTGACCCTCTTATCAATGCAACTGCGGCGCAGAGGTTCGTATTCTAAGATGGTCAGGGATTTGAGCCCGCGGGGATTTCTCGAGCGGCGCGCGGGCGGCGACAGCATGACGCTCCTCGATGTTCGCGAGGATTGGGAAGTCGCCTTGGCGCCGGTGCCAAGCGAGCACGTGCACATCCGCATGCCTGAAATTTCGCAGCGTCTCGGCGAACTCGATGCGCAACAGGAGACCGTCGTGATCTGCCGCTCCGGCGGCCGCAGCGCTCAGGTGGCGGAGTTTCTGGTGGCCCGAGGATTCAGGTCGGTCTTTAACCTCGCAGGCGGTATTTTGGCCTGGTCCCGGGACTTGGACCCGAGGATTCCGCAGTATTGACCCGTCCTCCGTAGGTGATATAGTAGTATATAACACTATACTACCTGTCCAGCCAAGGGTACTTCATGAAGCGTCTGTTGATCGTAATTGCTTTGTGCCTAAGCGCGATTCCGGCCCCGGCCGCGGATCTGATGGCCGTCTATCAGCGCGCCCTGCAGAACGACCCGCAGCTGCGCGAGGCGGAAGCCACGCGTCTTGCCGCGCTCGAAGCCAAGCCCCAGGCACTCTCCGCCCTATTGCCGCAGCTCACGGGCAACGGATTGATATCCAAGGAACGCGATACCGGCTCGGAGAACACCACGGAGGCGGTCGGACTCCCGCCTTGCGGTCCTGGTGTCCCGCCGCCCTGCTCGAGCAGCGGCACACCGACAACCATCTTCGAATCCTTCCCCTTCAACGGCAAGGTGGACACCACCACCCATCGCTACACCGTCGACCTCAAGCAAAATCTATTCAACTGGGGAAACTGGGAGGCGTTGAAGCGCGCGGATTCGCAGGTGGCACAGGCCGAAGCGGATTACCAGGCCGCGCAGCAGGACTTGATGGAGCGGGTCGCGCAACGCTATTTCGACGTTCTCGGCGCGCAGGATGATCTGGAGGCCCAGCAGGTCGCGCTGACCTCGATCAGCCGCCAACTCGAACAGGCGGAGGCGCGCTACAAAATCGGATTGATCGCCGTGACCGATGTGGAAGAAGCGCGTGCCTCTCATGACAGCACCGCCGCGGCGGTGATTGCCGCGAAACGCGTGCTGGCCTCGACGCTGGAACTGCTGCGGGAAATCATCGGCGACCCGTTTGATTCGCTGGCGCGTCCGATCGAACCCTTCGAGATGACCAATCCGGACCCGATCAGCGAGGACCGCTGGGTCGATATGGCCCTGAAACAAAATTTATCGCTGGTGTCGAGCCGCTTGGCCGCCGACATTGCGCGCGAAAACGTCTCGGTGGCGCGCGGCGGCCACGGCCCGTCGCTCGACTTGGTGGGCAGCGCCGGCAAGTTGAACACCAATGGCGTTGACACCTTCACGGATGGAAGCCCGGCGGGCGGCACCACCTTGGACCAAAACCAGAAATCGATCGGTCTGCAATTGACCTTTCCCATCTATTCCGGGGGCCTCGTGTCCTCGCAGGTTCGTCAGGCGGTGTACCAGCATCGTGCGGCAAAGGAGCGCCTGGAACGGGTGGCGCGCCAGACCGAGCACGATGCGCGCGATGCCTATCTCGGCGTACTTTCGGAGATATCGCGCGTCAAGGCGCTGCGTCGCGCGGTGGAGTCGAACATGACGGCGCTGCGCGCCACCGAATCCGGTTATGAGGCCGGTACGCGCACCGCCGTCGACGTGTTGCAGTCCCGGCAACAGTGGGTTCAGGCGCAAACGGATTATTCGCGCAGCCGCTATGACTACATGATCAATGTCATCAAGCTGCAGCAGGCAGCCGGCATCCTGTCCGAACAAAGCCTGCAGCGAATCAACGCCCTGCTGACGGAGAATCCTCCACCAGCCAAGGGTCCATGAGGGCGAGCAAACGCGCGACGCTGCCGCGATTCGATTCGACGATTTGCTTGCCGGCCGCGCCGATACGCCGCCGTGCTTCAGGGTCATCGAGCAGTCTTCGCAACACCGCCTTAAGCTCCTGCGCATCCGCCACTTGCAATGCCGCGCCCCGCTCGAGCAGCAGCAGCGCGATTTCCCGGCTGTTGAAATAATGAGGTCCGGTCAAGACCGGTAGCCCGAGAGCCGCGGGCTCCAGCAGATTATGCCCACCCACGGCAACCAAGCTGCCGCCGACGAAGGCAACATCAGCGGCTGCGTATAGCAGCGCGAGTTCTCCCAGCGTATCCACCAGCAACACCTGGCTGCCGGCGTCCGGCGCGATGCCGCTGCGGCGAGCGAAGCGCAGGGCGCGGCGCGCCAGCAATTCGGCGACCGCCGCAAATCGATCCTTGTGCCGCGGCACCAACAGCAGGAGTGCATCGGGCATCTCGGCCAGAAGCCGCGCATGCGCATCGAGCAGCTGCTCGTCTTCACCGGCGTGCGTGCTGCCGGCGATCCACACGGGTCTGCCGCTGCCAAACGCGGCGCGCAGGCTGCGACCCTGATCGATGATCCCCGCCGCCAACTGCAGGTCGAATTTCACATTGCCGGTGACGTGAATCCTCTGCGGCGCCGATCCGATTGATTGGAATCGATCGGCGTCCTCGGCGGATTGCGCAGCGACTTGCACATTGGCGGTGAACAGGCCGCTGAACAGCGTGCCGAAGCGCCGGTAGCGCGCGACTGATTTGGCCGAGAGCCGGGCATTGGCGAGAAGCACGCGCACTCCGCGCCGTTCGCACTCCCGGTAGAGATTCGGCCAAAGCTCCGTCTCCATGATGATGGCGAACCGCGGCCGGGCGCGCGCCAGAAATCGCCGCACCGAACCCGGAGTGTCGTACGGCAGGAAGCGCACATCCACGCTCGCGCCGAACAGCGCCTCAGCGCAGGCTCTGCCCGCCGGAGTCGCCGTCGTCAGCAGCAACGGCAGCTGCGAATGGCGCGTCCGGATGGCGCGGATCAGCGGTGCGGCTGCGGACATTTCGCCAAGCGACACTGCGTGCAGCCACACGCTGGGCGCGCTTACCGCAGGGCCCCAGCCGAATCGCTCGGCGAGTCCCTGCCAGTAACTCCGATTGCGCAATCCGCGCCATAAAACCACCGCAAACGCGCACGGCGCGGCGCAGCTGATCAGCAAAGAATATAAGAGGCGCACGGCTACGGGAAAGCCAGGTAGCCGGCCATGAGTGCATCCCAGGCCTGCGCTGTAATCCGCCCGGTCGGCAGCCCGCGCGCGATCTTCAAAAGCGAGCGGTGCAAGCGCCGCAGATTCCGCAAGCGCCAACTGCCCGGCGAGCGCAACCGTCCGCGATCGAAGTCGATGACACTGACGCGCTGCGCGGCATCGAGCAAAATGTTGTGGGCGTTGAGATCCGCATGATCCACCCCAGCATGATGAAATTTTGCGATCGTGGCGCCGACGGCGTTCCACGAGGCTTGCGGAAGTGCAACCGAACGCAGCACCGCGCTCAAAGACTGAGCATCCGCAATGCGCCGAATGATCAAATCGCAGCTGTAGGTGAGGCCGGCGCGCCTATACCAAGCCGCGATGGGAAAGGGCACGGGCAGGCCGGCCTTCGCCAGCTGCTCGAGCAGGCGCAATTCCGCAAAGGCGCGTACGCGGCGCTCGCCGGTCCACACATAGCGGTCTTTCGATATTCCGGCGATAAAACCACCGCGGCGATAATGGCGCAGCACCCATTGATTCGATGCGGGTCCGATGAACCACGCCGCGCCGCGCCCGCTATCCACGGCGTTGAGCTCGCCGCGCGCTGCCCAGAAATCCGGGTCAAAGAGCGCCCGCGCATCGCTCTGCAGCGCATTGCCAAGCCCGGCTGGATCAGCCAGCATGACGCCCGAGGCAGTGGCAATGCGTTGGCCGCCGTTGGTCATTTTTATTGTGCGCGTCCTTTAAGCGCGTCCCACTTAGGATAAGCGATTTCTTGAGTACCCTGAACTTTAAACCGCCGCTCAAGCATGTGTGCCTGCTGCGTCTCTCGTCAATTGGCGATACCTGCCACGCGCTGGCGGCGCTGCGCGCTTTTCAATCGGCGTGGCCTGAAACCCGCTTTACCTGGGTGATCGGCAAAGTCGAAGCCAGGCTGATGACGGCGCTGGTTCCCGAAATCGAGTTTATCACCTTCGATAAAGGCGCAACGCTCACGGAATTCTGGCGCGTGCGGTCGGCAACGCGCGGTCGGCGCTTCGATCTGCTGCTCGACATGCAGTTGTCGCTGCGCGCCAGCCTGCTCAGCCGCATGATCGATGCCCCCATCAAACTCGGCTTCGACCGTGATCGCGCGCGCGAACTGCAATGGTGGTTCACGAATGCGCAGATAGCCGCTGCGACTTCGGAGCACGTGCTCGACTCATTCATGGGCTTCGCGCATGCCTGCGGCATCGAAACCGGAAGTCCGCGCTGGGACGTGTCGCCGCCCGCAGAGGCGCTCGAGTATGCGCACGGCGTGATCGGCGACGATCGCCCGACTCTTTTAATCAACCCCTGCTCCAGCCATAAGGCCCGCAATTGGTCCGCCGAGAGGTACGCCGCGGTCGCCGATCACGCCGCGGCCAAGCATCGGATGCGGGTGGTCTTGGTCGGCGGACGCAGCGCTCTGGAAGCGCAGATCGGCAAGACGATTCTCAGGGCATCGCGCGCTGCAATCGTGAATCAAATCGGCGCGGATACTCTGCCGCAATTGTTGGGCTTGATGTCGCGAAGCAGCGTGCTGTTATCGCCGGATTCGGGTCCCGCGCATATGGCGGCGATGGTGGGTCTGCCGGTCATCGGCCTGTACGCCGCGACCAACCCGCAGCGCACCGGCCCCTACTACAGCCGCCAGTGGTGTGTCGACAAGTACGACGAGGCTGCGCGCAAATTCCTGGGAAGGCCTGCGGCACAAATCCCCTGGACCACCAAAATAGAACAGCCCGGCGTCATGGACCTGATTGCCGTGAGCGAGGTGATCGAGAAGCTCGACGCGCTGATCGCGGCCGCGGTTTTTAGCTAAGATGCGTCCATGAGCGACCTAAGGGTACCCATCTCTCCCGGCGAAATGCTCGATAAAATCACGATCTTGCGCATCAAATCGGCACGCATGACCGATCTGAAGAAGCTTGCCAATGTGCGGCTCGAACTCGATGCACTGGAGCACACCTGGAGCGCCTCGGCCTACGCGAAAGCCGACATCGAAGCCGAAATTACCGCATTGCTCAAGGTCAACGAACGGCTCTGGGTCATTGAAGATGACATCCGCGACAAAGAGCGCGCGCAGGCCTTCGACGCGGAATTCATCCTCCTGGCCAGAGCCGTTTACTTCGAGAACGATGAGCGCGCCGCCATCAAGCGCCGCATCAATGTCAAGCTGGACTCGAGCATTGTCGAGGAGAAGTCTTACGCCAAATACAAGCCCTAGGTGTCAACCTCGGACTTGATGTCGGCGGGACCCGCTGCCGTGCGGTTGAGCGTGTACTCCGCGCCGCAGTACGGGCATTTGATCCAGCCGGTCGGTTCGATCGCGAGATACACGCGCGGGTGCGAATCCCACAGGAACATTCCCGGCATCGGGCAAGACAGCGGCAGGTCCGCCATGTTCACGGTGTAGTGATGCAGCGCGTTCGGCTCAATCAACCGACGCTGCGAATCGTCTTGGACCATCATGGGGATTGCCGCACTCCGTTGGAAGTGCGGGATTTTGCTGGAGCCGGGCGCGAAGCGCAAGACAGGCGCGCTCACTCTTCCGATTCGAAGGTTGCGCGCCAGATGCCGCGAATGCGCTTGCGCGTGTCGGCGTGCGGCGCCGCCGCGACGACTCGCTCGCCAACCTCCTCCAGCGACAAGTGATGCAATATGCTGCGATAGCCGATGTAGGCCTCGGTGAGCCAATTGGCCGTTGCGCCGTCGAGCACACCCACGGCCGCCAGACCCTCGAGCTGACGAATGTTGTCCGTATAGGTCAATAGTTCCGGGTGGGCGCCGGCCGCCGCCAGTACCCAGTATTGAACCAAGAACTCGATGTCGGCGATGCCGCCGGCATCCTGCTTGATATCGAACTGCCCGCTCTGCGATCGCGACAGCTCGCGGCGCATGCGCAGCCGCATATCGAGCACGTCGGCGCGCAAGCGCTCGCGGCGCACGGCAACCGCCAGCGTGCGGCGCCGGATCGCCTCGAATGCCGCGCAAAGTTTCGGATCGCCTGCCACCGCGCGGGCGCGTAGCAGCGCCTGGTGCTCCCAGGTCCATGCGCCTTGCTGTTGATAGCGCTCGAACGCATCGAGGCCGGTCATGAGGAAGCCCCCCTTGCCGTTCGGGCGCAACCGCATGTCCACTTCATAGAGGCGGCCGGCGGCAGAATGCATGGTGAGCAAGTGCACGATGCGCTGTCCCAATCGCAGGAAAAACACGCCGTTGTCGAGCGGCCGGTCGCCCTTGGTCGTTTGGATGTTGCCGGAAGAATCATGCAGAAACACCAAATCGAGGTCCGACGCGTAACCGAGCTCCAATCCGCCGAGCTTGCCGTATCCCGCGACGGCGACCGTCACCGATGTTAAGGTAGCTTCCTCATCGCCGCAGTACGGCGTTCCGTAGGCTTGCGTCATCTGTTGCCAGGCGAGGTCCATGCAGCATTGCACGATGAGCTCTGCGATATCGGTCAGGCGATCGCTCACGCGCATCAGCGGCAAGCGTCCGGTCAAATCCGCGAGCGCCACCGTGAATACGGCGACTTTTTGAAACTGCCGCAAGGCCTCCACCTGCCGCTCCGGATCGTCGCCCGACAGCCGCTCGGTGCGCGCCGCCAGCATTCTGGAAAAGCCGGCGCGCGAGGGCAGCTCGTCGAATGCTTTCGCGTCGATCAGTTCGTCGAGCAGCAGCGGAAAATCAGCGATCTGCCGCGCCAAGAATCCGCTGATCGCGCACACATCGATCAGTCGATCCAATGCCGCGGGCTGCTCCTTGAGAAGCGCGAGATATGAGGATCGCGTACCGATCGCCTCCACCACCCGCAACACCCGCAGCACGACGGTCGCTGGCGCGGTCGAGCGCGCCGCCTTCGCCAGCAGTCTGGCGAGGATCACGTACAGACGCCGGTGCCCCGCCTCGTCCAGGCGCCGGTAAGGTGCGGCATGCCGAAACTGCTCCAAAAGCGCGGCGACAGCGGGGATTTCGCCGCTGGGAAAGCCGCAATTGGCGAGTTCTTCCGAAATTCTCGCATCGTCGGAATCGAGCCATGCCACTCCCATTTCATCGTGGCGCGAAGCCGAATCCGCGGCGCCAAACAGCAGCGCCGCAAATTGCGCTGCAACCCCGGCGCGCGCCGTCGCGATGCTTGCACTGGCCGCGGCCCAATCGGCAAGACCCATGTTCACGCTCAAGCGGGCGCGATCCCGCTCATCGTCTGGCAAAGTGTGGGCTTGCTCGTCGCGCATCATCTGCAGTGCGTTTTCGGCCTTGCGCAACATGAGATACGCTTGGCCAAGCTCGGCGATAGCGGCGGCCGATACCAGCTTCGAATCCCCCAGCAGCGGCAACGCCTCGAGCAGCGCGGCTCTCTGCAAGCGGCGGTCGCTGCCGCCCCGCACCAGTTGCATGGATTGGACGATGAACTCTATTTCCCGAATTCCGCCCGTGCCAAGCTTCAGGTGTTGATCCAGATCGCGACGCGAGACCTCACGCTCGATCAGCGCTTTCATATCGCGCAGGGACTCGAACACGCCAAAATCCAGGTAGCGGCGATACACGAATGGGCGCACGAACTCCTCGTAGGCGGGCGCGTAGCTGGCCGCGCCAATAATGGGCCGCGCCTTTATCCAGGCATAGCGCTCCCAATCGCGGCCGTGTTCCTGAAGGTAATCCTCCAAGGAAGCCAGGCTCACGACCAGGGGGCCGCTGGCGCCGAAGGGCCGCAGCCGCATATCGACGCGAAACACGAAGCCGTCGGCGCTGCGCAGATCCAGCAGGCGAATCAGTTCTCGGCCCAGGCGGGTGAAATATTCCTGGTTGTCGATGACGCGCGGTCCGTCGGTCTCACCGGGCTGCGCGAATAAGAACACCAAATCGATGTCCGAGGAGAAGTTGAGCTCGCGGCCGCCGAGTTTGCCCATGCCGAGCACGATCAGCGGCACCACCTCGCGCTTCGAATCGCGGGGCGTGCCGAACACCGGTTGCAGATGAAGCTGCGCAGCCGCGCTCGCCGCGCGAATGCAGGCGTCAGCCAGGTCAGACACGGCGTGCAAGGTCTCGATAACATCCGCGCGTGTCGCGATGTCGCGCCAGGCGATGCGCAACATTTCGCGTCTGCGCCACTCGCGCAAGATGCACTGTGCTTCGTCAAACGCCGGAGCGGACGCCGCGCGCGTTTCATAGTCGGCATTTGCGCCGCGCGCCGCGGCGGGATCATCGTGCCGGCCACGCCAATTGAGAGCCTGCGGATCCCGGATCAATGTGGATGCGATGAACTCGCTGCCAGCTACCGCCCGCGGCAGCTCCGCGCGCTCCCGGTCCGATTGCGCCGCATAGATCTCGAGAAATTCGTGGGCGGAGCAGGCCCGCTCCCACCAGTGCTGCACCGGCTCGCGCAGAATGTCCGGAACGGATTCAAGATGTGGAATCGAGATTGACTGCACCAAGCGGCCTTCGGGGCTGAAGACTCAGCGAATCGCAACAATGAACAGTCTGGGGAACGGCAGCAGTACGCTGCCATCCGCAAGGGCTGGATAAGCGCGCGAAATTGCTTCGGTGTATTGCGCAAGATAGGCCGCGCGCTCCGCATCGCTTAAGGGTTCCAGGAAAGGCAAAAGACCGCTGCCCTTGAACCACTCCACGACCGCGCCGGCGCCGCCCGGCAATGAGTGATAGTAAGTGGTTCGCCACACATCGACCTTGGCGCACAGCGGCCGCAACAATTCGTAGTACCAAGCCGCGCCCGCAAGCGCGGCCCGCGCCGCGGCGGCCGCGGCAAGTTTGGCTGCCCACGGCCCTGCGGCGCCAACCTCGCGCATGAGCCGATGTGCCGGTTCATCGAGGTTGTCCGGCATTTGTACCGCCAGCGCGCCGCCGGATGCGAGTTTTGCGACGAGCGCCGGCAGCAATTGAGCGTGATTCGGCAGCCACTGCAACACCGCATTCGCCAGGATCACGCCGAAAGGCCCAAACCCAGGCTTGGCGTTGCTACGCCGGACCCCGCCGCGCCGGTCCTCGCTGCACCAGGCATCGACGTCCAGCACCCTGAAGCGCACGCCCGGCAGTCTCCGCTGAGCGGCCTGGATCATGTCCGGTGAGCTGTCGATGCCGCTGATCTCAGCCACCGGAAAGTGCGCGGCCAACGCTTCCGTTGAATTTCCGGGTCCGCAACCTAGGTCTATGACAGAGCGAGCTTGGATCTGCGGCAGCGCGCCGAGCAAATCACGCACCGGGCGCGTGCGTTCATCTTCGAAGGCAACGTACTGCTTGGCAGACCAGCTCAATTCAACCCCGACAACCACGTGATCACGATACTCTCGAGCGCAATACGATGATCCGACCAGCTGTGATCGGTGGCCACATGCATCGAGGTCACGCGAGTGCCGCCTTTGGCCTTGATCGCCGCGACCAGCGTATCCGTGTGCTCGGCCAGATGATCGTCCGCGGTAAGCGCGAGCAGAGGAATCTGCGCGAGTCCGGCAGCCGTATTCGCAACCACGAACTCCTTGGCGTGCAATTTGACTTCATCGGCCATGCTCTCCGCAGTAACACCCGACAGAGATTCCATGTTGTCGGCCATGACGGCGACGGCCTGATCGTGCGGCAAATAGCCTAGCCGTCCCATATCCCCCATGGAGATGAGGATCGCGCCCATCAAGGCGCGATCATGCGCTGCGGTGTGCGCGGTGACCCAACCGCCCATGCTATGGCCGGCGATGGCGATGCGCTTCGGATCGATGCCCAGCTTTGACGCGTTGTTAGGCTCGCGCAGATACGACAGAACCGCGTCGGCATCCTGCGGGTTGTGCGCGAATCGAAATGTACCGGGACTGCCCCAGGAACCGCGGTAGTTGAAGGTCACCGCATTCCAACCGGCCCGGCGAACAGCCTGCGCCAGATCGAGATTCTTCTCATTTCCCGGCAACCCGTGACAGATCACCAGCGTCGGATGCGGGCCCGCGCCTGGGGGTGAGTACACCACGCCATTGATGAGCACCCCGTGGCTCGGGATGTGCAGCACCGTCATCGCTGCGGGATGCGCCGTATCCGCGGGAGGATCGGTGAAGATCGCAGCGGGAACTGCTTCCGCCGATACCCTCGTCGATACGACCAACAAAGCTACCATCACGGAAACTAACGGCGATCGCATCGGCAAACTCCTTCGGTGACAGACCGGATTTAGGTTTGCCTATGATACGCCGCGAAACAACAGCGGCAGTGCCGGCCGCAAGTCGACTATGAGGTCGGTTGCGGAGTCAAACAGAACCTCCAGGATGGGCTGCCGAGACTGGAAATACTTGAGCAACCCTTGGCGCTCCGCGACGCGTGACGCGTGCGATATTTCCGGCAAACTCGCGACTCCCACGCGAAGCCCACGCACCCGCCGGATCGGCGCCGCGTGATTCAAAGGCTCGCCGGCGCGAATACCCGGCATCTTGAGGAACGGCAAATAGAACAACTCGGGCTCGTGAAGCGTGGTTTCTTCGGCGATCTGGATGGAAAGCCCGGGCGGCAGATAACTCGGATAATAGGCCCAGGTCGGAAATGGAGCCGCAGAATCCTGATCGCCGGTAGCGCGAAACACGATCCCGAAAGGGCTAACTCCGGTTTGTCGCTGCGACCAGCGGTCCCACAGGCGGGTGCGACGCGTTTGCGCACTCTGCGCTTCCGCCGCGTCCGCCACCCAGATCAACTCCAGCATGAAATTCTCAAAGAAGAAGCGGCGATTGGCCGTGCCTTGACCGGGATGGGTGTTGGCCGACCCCTCGACGAAGCCAGAGCGCAGTAGAGCGTCTCCTTCCGGAGCGCCTACCGCGCAGGCAATGAATGCATGATCCACTTCGAGAGGCATTGATCTCGCCTCTTAAAGATGTTCCCGCAGAAAGCGGTCCAGTTCCGTTAGCACCTGCGTTCGAGTGTCGGTACGGGACAACCAATGATCCTCGCCAGGCAACGTTGCCACCACAACATTTTTCCCGGCGGCCTTGAGTGCATGCGCCATTTGCTCCGATTGCGCATTCGGAACGATACCGTCGCCCGTCCCGTAGATGATGAGGATCGGGGCCTTGATCGAATTTACGGAATTGATCGGCGATTTGCTCGCCAGGTTCGGATCGTTCAGCTCGCCGATGCGTAGTCTCCACTCGGAAAGCGCAGTGGATTGCACTCCTTCCAAGCCTCCCCACCAGGGCACGCGCTCTCGCATCAGTGCCGGCAGATCCGACACGCCGCTGATGCTGGCGGCGCAGGCATATAGATCGGGCGTGAAAGCCGCGCCCGCCAGCGCGGCATATCCTCCGTAGGAAATCCCCACGATGCAGACCCGGTGCGAGTCGGCGACCCCCTCATCGATCATCGCGCGCACGCCATCCGTGACATCGTCCTGCATCAGGCCGCCCCACTGACGGTAGCCGGCCTCGCGGAATGCATCGCCGAATCCGGTCGATCCGCGGAACTGGGGCTGCAAAACCGCATAGCCGCGGCTCGCAAGGAACTGCACCAGCCAATTGAAATCAAAATAGTCCCGCGCTTGAGGCCCACCGTGCGGCAGCACTACGAGTGGGATCGGCGTCTTTGGCTTGTCCACTGGCGTTGTTAGATATGCGGGGATCGCTGTGCCATCACGAGCCTTGTAGGTAATCTCCTTGACATCGCCCAAGGCCACCCCGTTGAGTGCCGGGTACTCTTCGGCAACGATATCCGCCCGGTGCGCGGTGAAGTCGATCAGGTAATACACCGGCGCGATCGCCGGCGTCTGCACCAGCGCCAGCGTTTTTGCGCCATCAACCGTCCATCCGTAGACACCGATCTGGCGGCCCGGGAATGAGCGCTCCAGAACAGCGAAGCGCTGCTGAAGCGCCGGATCGAGCCAGTGCCCTCTGGATAAAGTACCGCCAGCGTATATGCCGACTATCGCACCGCTATAGGGATCGGTATACACGCCGGTGATATCCGCGTTAGGGTCCTCCGCCAGAAGCTTGAGCGGCGAGCCATCGAGCGGCAGCGCCCATGCGGCTTGATGAATATGCCCGTTGCTCGCCAGCAGAACGACCGCGGATCCATCGGCGAGCAGCCCAACCAGGTTCGGGCGTTCGCTGTCATCCCTGCGCAGGATCTCCTTGATGGAATAGTCCGACAATGCAAACAGCCGATATGCATGATGCTGATAGTCCCAGTCTTCGCGGGCGACCGGGTTGCCCTCCCGGTCCACCACCCAGGCGGTTGTATACTCGCCGCCCACCTTGATGATGCTGGCCTCGCCGCTGCGGGTATTGACCTCCAAAAGGCAATTCGCGATGACTGCGCGGCACTTCCCGTAGGTTTCCATGATCACCGTATTCGGCTTGGTGGTGTGCGTTGCCACGAGATTTGCGAGCGGAGGGCCGGATTTGGAGGTACTTGGCACTGCCCGATGTCCAAGCGTCGGTTCATTGGAGTCGCGAGCTGCCGAACCCAGCTGGTTGGAAGGCAGCATGCGGCCTACTCCGCCGCCCACATCATGTGCAATCGTTCGGAAGTACTCGCGCGACACCTCTGCACCGGTGGTCGCTTCGCTGGTTTCACTCAGGACGATCAGCAAGGTCTCATTGTCGTGCCAGGCCAGTCGTCGGAGCTTGGTGCGTTCCGGAACCGCGAGCACCCGCTGCAGCTTTCGGGCGATCGCATCGAACATGATGACGCGCGGCTTGGCCTCCTTATGGTCCAGCCACGCCAGCCAGTGGCCGTCGGGACTGAGCACGACATCGCTCTCGACTGGAATGGTGCCAAACGCCTCAGGCGGTGGCGCGGCCGGCGCAGCGCGCGCGCCCGCCGCGGCCAACAGCGGCAATAGCTGGCCGCTGAAAATCAAACAAGCAAGTAGTCGCGGTACGCATGCAATCCTTGGCATGAGGTTCCCCTTGGTTTCCGCTTGGGCGGTTTTTGTTCTAGCCCCCAGTGTGCCCGGACGGCGGATGTTCGCCAAGTGGTGCCGGTTCTGGCAGTGACATCAGGCGCATTTCAGACGGGCGTAAAAAAAGCGGGCCAGGTGGCCCGCTTTCTTCGACTGTAATCGGACAATCGCGGGATTTTCGTCCGCTTCTGTCCCCGGCAGCTTCCGGTATTACATATCCATTCCGCCCATGCCACCCATGCCGCCGCCCGGGGCGCCATGTGCATGCTCATCATCCTTTGGCGACTCGGCGATCATGACTTCCGTCGTGAGCAACAATCCCGCCACCGAGGCCGCGTTCTGCAGAGCCAGACGCGTGACCTTGGTCGGATCCAGGATGCCCATTTCGATCATATCGCCGTACTCACTGGTCGCGGCGTTGTAGCCGTAGGTGCCCTTGCCCTCACGGACCCGGTTCAGCACCACCGCGGCGTCTTCGCCGGCATTGGCGACAATCTGACGCAACGGCTCTTCGATCGAGCGCGCCAGAATCTTGATGCCCGTGGTCTGATCTTCGTTCTTACCGGTGAGCTTCTCGATGGCCTTGAGCGCGCGAACCAGAGCGACACCGCCGCCCGGGACCACGCCCTCTTCGACGGCTGCACGGGTTGCATGCAATGCGTCTTCGACGCGGGCCTTCTTTTCCTTCATTTCGATCTCGGTCGCAGCACCGACTTTGATCACGGCAACGCCGCCGGAGAGCTTGGCAACGCGCTCCTGGAGCTTTTCCTTGTCGTAGTCGGAGGTCGCTTCCTCGATCTGCTGGCGGATGCTGTCGACGCGGCCCTTGATATCAGAGGCCTTGCCGGCGCCGTCGATGATCGTGGTGTTCTCTTTCTCCACCAAAATCTTCTTGGCTTCGCCGAGATCGTTCAGGGTCGCTTTCTCGAGCGACAAGCCGACTTCGTCGGAGATGACCGTGCCGCCGGTGAGAACGGCAATGTCCTGCAGCATGGCTTTGCGGCGATCGCCGAAGCCCGGCGCCTTGACGGCGGCAACCTTGACGATGCCGCGGATCGTGTTGACGACCAGCGTGGCCAATGCCTCGCCCTCGACGTCTTCGGCGACGATCAACAGCTGGCGGCCACCCTTGGCAATGGCTTCCAGCAGCGGCAGCAACTCGCGAATGTTGGAGATCTTCTTGTCGACCAGCAGGATCAGAGGCTTTTCGAGCTCGGCGCTCTGGCTCTGCTGATTGTTGATGAAATACGGCGACAGGTAGCCGCGATCGAACTGCATGCCTTCGACCACTTCGAGCTCGTTCTCGAGGCCCGAACCTTCTTCAACCGTGATCACGCCTTCTTTGCCGACCTTTGCCATCGCATCGGCAATGGTCTTGCCAATGCTCTCATCGGCGTTTGCGGAGATCGTAGCGACCTGCGCAATCGACTTCGGATCCTTGGCCGGCTTGGAGATTTTCTTCAGCTCATCGACCGCCACGGTAACGGCTTGGTCGATGCCGCGCTTCAGGTCCATCGGGTTGATGCCCGCAGCGACGGCCTTCAGGCCTTCGCGGATGATGGCTTGCGCCAGCACGGTCGCGGTGGTGGTGCCATCGCCGGCTTCGTCGGAGGTGTTGGAAGCAACTTCCTTCACCATCTGCGCGCCCATGTTTTCAAACTTGTCTTTCAGTTCGATTTCTTTGGCGACCGAGACTCCGTCCTTGGTGACGGTGGGGGCGCCGAAGCTCTTATCGAGCACGGCGTTGCGGCCTTTGGGGCCCAGCGTTACCTTGACGGCATTCGCCAGGACATTCACACCTTTGAACATGCGTGCTCGAGCGTCGTCGCTGAAGCGTACGTCTTTTGCTGCCATTTGCTGATACCTCTAAATAAAATTGATTTGCGGGGAAGTAAATTCGGATTGGCGCGGCTTACTTGCCTTCCACGATGGCCATGATGTCTTCTTCGCGCATGACAACCAGCTCATCTCCATCCATCTTTACTTCGGTACCGCTGTACTTGCCGAAGAGAATCTTGTCGCCGACTTTGACGTCCAGCGGGCGAATCTCGCCGTTCTCCAAAATCTTGCCCTTGCCGACGGCAATCACTTTCCCGAAAATCGGCTTCTCGGTCGCCGTATCCGGGATCACGATGCCACCCGGGGACTTACGCTCTTCTTCTTCTCGCTTAACGATCACGCGGTCATGAAGGGGACGAATCTTCATAAGACAAGACTCCTAATGCTATGAATTTGGTTGAACCGTGACAGGAGCTTGTTAGCACTCTCCCATCGAGGCTGCTAATAATAGCGGCAGATTGTTACTAATCAAGTGGCGCAGAGCTAATTCTTTGTTGTCATGCAGCAGAATATTGCAAGACGCGCGTGCGCTGTGGGCTGCTAAAGTGCTGCGATGAAATGCATGCGAGTTGCCGCCGTTATGTCAAGTCTCTTGCTGCTCGGCGCGGCAACCACCGCAAGCGCCAAGCCGTGGTGGATGCGGGGAATTGACTCCAATGAGACCGACTTTCTGCCGCCTGACGTCGCGTTTCGTTTGGGCGCGCGTGTCGACGGCGATCGAGTGATGGTGCGATGGGTCATTGCCGACGGGTATTACCTATATCGACAAAAAATCGAGGTCAAGGCGGAGAGTCCGGATTTGCTAATGCTCGCACCGCAGCTGCCTAAAGGCCTGATAAAGACTGATCCGTACCTGGGGACCCAGGAAATCTATACCCAGCAAGTCGAAGTCGCCGTGCCCTTCAGGCGTTTTGACGCCGGCGCCCACCCCGTTCAAATCAAAGTGACCTACCAAGGCTGCGCGGAAGCCGGCCTATGCTATCCGCCCATTACCAAAGTGGTTTTTCCGGGCGCTGCCATTAAGCCGGCCGAAGTCGCTACTCCCTCTCACCCCTGGGAAGGTATGGCCATTCTTGGGGGTGTATTGGCGTTTCTGCTCGCCGGGCTGGTGCTTCGCAAGGGGCGCAAGCTCGATATTCCGGTATGAACGACCGCGCGCTGCGCGTGGCCGTTGCCGCATCCGTGGTGCTGGTCTTAATTTGGGCTGGCGCACGGCTCTATGTAACTCGAACTTCCGAACCTGCCCAGGCCGCGCCTGGGGCCCAAGCCAGCGTGCCCAATCCCGGGGCCCCCGATGAGGAGTGGCCGCATCCCATAATTCCGGCGCGCCTGCCTGCCTTCTCGTTGAGCGACCTCGCAGGCCGTCCCACCCCCATCATGCGGTGGAGCGGGAAATCCTTGGTGATCAACTTCTGGGCTACCTGGTGCGCACCCTGCCGGCGCGAGATACCGCTGCTTCAGACTCTGGCCGCGGAATGGGCGGGGCGCGATTTCACCGTAGTTGGCATCGCAGTCGACTATCGCGACAAGGTTCAGGACTTCGCGCGCGAATTCAAAGTTGATTATCCGCTGCTCATAGGCGAGCAGGACGCCCTGGATGTCGCCGCGAAGTTCGGCATGGAGTCGCCGGCGTTCCCCTTCACGGTGTTCACCGACCGGCGCGGCGAGGTGGTGGCTCTGTTCGTCGGCGAATTGCATCGCCAGCAGGCCGATTTGATCCTATCTGTAGTGCAAACCCTTAATCAGAATCTCGTCCAACTACCCGAAGCGAAGCGCAGCATTGCCGATGGCTTGGCGGCCCTTCTCAACAATCGTGCGGGATAGCCACTTTCGAGTGCGTTCGCCGCCGAAGCTTGCCTTTTCACCCCAAGTTCTGGTTATTATCGCGGACCTTTGCAACGCCACCTAAGACGGAACAACAGTCTTGCCGCGAATTCTGCTGCTCAATGGTCCGAATTTGAACCTGCTCGGCACACGCGAGCCGAGCGTGTATGGCACGTCCTCTTTGCAGGACATCGAGACCCGTATGTCCGCGCTTGCAAAGTCACTGGGTCACGAGCTGATCGCGGCGCAGAGCAACGCTGAGCACGAATTAATCGCCAAGATTCAGGCGACGAAACGCGACAGCATCGCCTTCGTCATCATCAATCCGGGAGCCTTCACGCACACCAGCATCGCCTTGCGCGATGCGCTGCTCGCGGTAGCCGTGCCCTTCATCGAAGTGCACCTGAGCAACATCTTCGCGCGTGAAACCTTTCGGCATCATTCTTATTTGTCCGACGTGGCGGTCGGCTGCATCTTTGGATTGGGCCCGATCGGCTATGAGCTCGCGCTCCAGGCCGCAAGCGCACGTCTGATCAAAATCTAAAACGATATTCGAAGGGGGTCCGCGGATGGATATTCGCAAGGTAAAAAAATTGATCGAGCTGCTCGAGGAGTCCGGTATCTCGGAGCTCGAGATATCGGAAGGCGAGGAATCCGTCCGCATCAGCCGCCACCCACGATTGGGTATGCAGACTCACTTCGCGCAAGCCGTTCCGGCTGTTCACGCGGCACCGGCCGCCGCGGCCGCGCCGGCCACAGCCGCCGGCGAGCATCCACCCCGCAACGACGAACACACGGTCACCTCGCCGATGGTCGGCACGTTCTATTCGACCGCCTCCCCGGGCGCCAAACCCTTCGTCGAGATCGGCAGCGAAATCAAAATCGGTCAGATACTTTGCATCATCGAAGCCATGAAGATGATGAACCAAATTGAATCCGACAAGGAGGGCCGGGTAACGGCGATACTTGCGAAGAACGGTGAGCCTGTCGAGTTCGGCCAACCGCTGTTCATCATCGAATAGCTGCGATGATCGAAAAAGTCGTCATCGCTAATCGCGGCGAGATCGCTCTACGCATCCTGCGCGCTTGCCGCGAGCTCGGCATCAAGACCGTGGCGGTGCATTCCACCGCCGATTACAACACCAAACACGTGCTGCTGGCGGATGAGACCGTGTGCATCGGTCCGCCGCAATCGTCTTTGTCGTACCTGAATATGCCCGCCATCATCAGCGCCGCGGAAGTTACCGACTCGGTGGCGATACATCCGGGTTACGGTTTCCTGTCTGAAAATGCCGATTTTGCCGAGCGGGTCGAAAAAAGCGGCTTCATCTTCGTGGGTCCCAGGGCGGAAACGATCCGCCTGCTCGGCGACAAGGTGTCCGCCATCAAGCAGATGAAAGCAGCCGGCGTTCCCTGCGTGCCGGGATCGGATGGTCCGCTGGGCAAGGATGCGGACGAGAATTTCCGTATCGCCAAGGGGATCGGCTACCCGGTGATCATCAAGGCTTCAGGCGGCGGCGGGGGCCGCGGCATGCGGGTGGTACATACCGACGCGTCGCTGTTGAATGCAATTAGCGTGACGCAGGCCGAGGCGCTGGCCGCCTTCGGCAATGATCAGGTTTACATGGAGAAATTCCTCGAGAAGCCGCGGCACATCGAGTTTCAGGTTCTGGCCGACAATTACGGCAATGTCGTGCACTTGGGCGAACGCGACTGCTCCATGCAGCGCCGCCATCAGAAGGTCATCGAAGAGGCGCCGGCGCCTGGGCTGACCCCCAAGCAGCGCAAGACCATGGGCGAGCGCTGCGCCAAGGCATGCCGGGACTTAGGCTACCGCAACGCCGGCACGCTCGAGTTTCTCTACCAGGACAACGAGTTTTACTTCATCGAGATGAACACGCGGGTCCAGGTGGAACATCCGGTCACCGAGTTGGTCACCGGCATCGATATCATCAAGGCACAGATGCTGATCGCGGCGGGCGAACCTCTCCCCTATGGGCAAAATGACATTCAGATTCGCGGCCACGCGGTGGAGTGCCGTATCAACGCCGAAGACCCCAAGGATTTCACGCCCTCGCCGGGGCCGATCCGCCTGTGGCATTCGCCGGGCGGTCCGGGCATCCGGGTCGACAGCCATGTTTACACGGGCTACAACGTCCCGCCTTTCTACGATTCCATGATCGGCAAGGTCATCGCGTACGGCGACACGCGCGACACGGCC
Organism: uncultured Gammaproteobacteria bacterium; assembly: GCA_963785405.1. Lineage (GTDB taxonomy): Bacteria > Pseudomonadota > Gammaproteobacteria > Steroidobacterales > Steroidobacteraceae > Bog-1198. Next base: position 1,480,117 of record CAWAVF010000008.1, on the reverse strand, counting down.
ATCGCGCGCATGCGCAACGCATTGGCGGAAATGGTGGTCGAAGGCATCAAGACCAATATCCCGCTGCATCAGGAGATTTTCAATCACTCGGCATTTCGCCAGGGCGGCACGGACATCCACTACTTAGAGCGTCGCTTAGGGCTCAAATGACATCCGCAGGATGTTACAGCGATGAGCTTCTATGAAATCGAATTCCCACTTGCGGCTTTGGACTTAAGTGAGGTTGAGGCGGCGCTGTTCGAGATCGGCGCGAGTTCCATTACCTTCGTCGATCGCGGCGACGAGCCGGTGCTCGAGCCCAAGCCCGGCGAAATCAAGCTGTGGCGCGATACGCTGGTGCGCGCCTTGTTCGAAGAATCCGCTGACGTGACGCGCGACGCGATCTTGCAGCTAGATCGGCTGAGAGTGAGTTTGGGACCGCAGGTCGCGCAGACCGCGCGCGTCCGCGCCGTTGCGACCCAAGTGTGGGAGCGCGCCTGGCTCAAAGACTGGAAGTCAATGCGCTTCGGCCGGCGGCTGTGGATCATCCCGCACGCAGCCGATCCCCCGCAGGACTTGGACGCGGTAGTGGTACGACTCGACCCGGGGCTGGCGTTCGGCACCGGCGCACATCCCACGACTGCGCTGTGCCTACAGATATTGGAATCGATGCCGCTATCCGGCCGCGCGGTCATCGACTATGGGTGCGGCTCCGGCATCCTGGGGTTGGCCGCATTGAAGCTGGGGGCGGTTCACGTGGTAGCCGTCGATTTGGACCCACAGGCGTTGCTGGCAACTCGCGAGAACGCGATCCGCAACGACGCGTCGGCGAACATCACGGTGCAGGGCATCGACGCCGCGCTAACCGCTTCCTATTGCGTGCTCGCCAATATTCTTGCCGGGCCGTTGATCGAGTTGGCGCCGAAACTCACCGCAGCGTGCGAGCCGGGAGGCCGGATCGTGTTGTCGGGCCTGTTGAAAGCGCAGGCCCATGCGGTAAAGGCGGCATACGCAACGGGTTTTGATATGGTGCAGGTGATTGAACGGGATGAGTGGTGCTGTATCTACGCCCGGAGAGTCCTGTAAGCGTGTTTACGCAATGTTCAAAATGCGAGACGGTTTTTAAATTATCCGCCGAAGTGCTGCGCGCCGCCGGGGGCCAGGTGCGCTGCGGAAAGTGCGGCGAAGTGTTCAACGCGTTGGCGCGGCTGGCCGAGGACCCGAGCGCGTTTGCGAGCACGGAAACCGAAATCGATTTGGAAACCCGCGCCGACAGCATTTTGCAATCCCCGCCCATACAGGCTCCGCGGACAGCGGCGAAGGAACCCGAGAACCTTGCACCCCCCGGCGTCGAAATCGCGCGGCTGCAGATTATGGAATGGAGCGACAGCGAATTGTCCGGCCGCGGGGACGCGGACGCCGCGGATGACACCGAGGAGGTCTCAGCCGACACATCGATGGAATTCACCCTGCCGCCGGGGGAATTGGACCGGATATTTGTCGAATCCAAAGCACGGCAGCGGCTGCCGCCGCTCGTGCCCGAAACTGAAAGTTCGCTCTTTGGGTCAGACGCCGAAGAGATTGCGGAACCGGTACACCCGGAAGCGGTCGAGCAGTCAAGAGCGGCGAATCGCAGCGCCGCGCCCGGCGGTTTCGAAGTGCCCGACGAAATTCGCCGGGAAATGCTCGAAGGGTGGGAGCCGCGCGAGCCGCCGCTGCTGTTGCTGGAATCACCTCCGAGCGGCCGATCGTTCATGCTGTGGCTGTCGGCGGCGCTGGCTGCGGGGCTGCTGTTCACCGCGCAGCTCGTTCACCAAAATCGCGAGTGGCTGAGCAGCCACGCACCGCTCGGCGGCATGCTGCGAGCGCTGTATTCGGGGTTGGGCGCTCCGGTGTCGCAGCCCGCGAATCTATCCGCCTATCAGCTCAGGCAATGGGGCGTGACCGGCGATCCGGCGGCGGACGGAACCTTGCGGGTGCGGGCCAGCATTTTGAATACCGCTGCACAGCTGGAACCATATCCGCTGCTGCGCGTGACCCTCGCCAATCGCTTTGGCGGCAGTATCGGCACGCGCGATTTCGAACCCTCGGAATATGTGGGCAAGCCGGTTGCGCGCCTTTTGGCTCCGGGCGAAAGGGTCGACGCCACCATGGACATCTTGGATCCAGGGAAAAGCGCTGAAGGTTTCGAAATCGACGTCTGTCTGCGCGGCGACCGAAAAGTAACGTGTGCCAACGATGCGGCGGCTGCGGCCACGGCCACTCGATGAGCGTCAAAATCGGCCCCTACACGTTGCCGTCCAACGTCCTGCTTGCACCGATGGCCGGTGTGACCGATCGCCCGTTTCGCAATCTGTGTCGGCGATTCGGCGCCGGCCTCGCTGCCTCTGAAATGTTGAGCGCCGACGTGCGGTTATGGGACACGCCGAAATCGCGTCGCCGCATGGATCACTGCGGCGAACCATGCCCCCGCGTGGTGCAGATTGCCGGCTTCGATCCGTCGATGATGGCCGATGCCGCACGGCGCAATATCGATGCCGGTGCCCAGATCATCGACATCAATATGGGCTGCCCCGCAAAAAAAGTCTGCAATCGATTGGCCGGTTCCGCCCTGCTTCAGGACGAGCCGTTGGTTGCGCGTATTTTGCACAGCGTGGTGCGAGCCGTTGCGGCGCCGGTAACGTTAAAAACCCGCACCGGCTGGGATCCGCACCACAAGAATGGCGTTCGCATTGCAAAAATCGCCGAGGACAGCGGTATTCAGGCACTCGCGATCCATGGACGCACGCGCACCGATATGTATCAGGGTAACGCTGAACACGAGACGGTGGCGGCCATCAAAGCCTTGGTGAGGATTCCGGTCTTCGCGAACGGCGACATCGATTCGCCGCAGCGTGCGCGACAAATTCTCGACGCAACGGGATGCGACGGCATCATGATCGGCCGGGCGGCCCAAGGCCGGCCATGGATTTTTGACGAAGTCAATTTTTTTCTCGCGACCGGCCAAAATCGCGCAGTGCTAGCGCTGGAAAAAGTCCGTGATATTATGCGCGCCCACCTCGAAGAACTGTACGCCTTCTACGGCGCTGAGACCGGTGTTCGAGTGGCGCGTAAACACTTGAGTTGGTATTTCCGGCAGCATCCCGGACAAGAGGGCTTGAGGAACCGTCTCGTACAAATCGAGACGCCCGAGGAACAACTGTCCACGCTGCTGCAGCATTACGATACGAGTATGGATCGCGCGGCCTAGCCGCGAATTTGGACAATAACGACGATCAGCGGGGAGACTGAACTTAAGGCCATGGTTGCTAAAAAGAAAACGAAATCACGCAAAGAGGTTGCGCCGCAATTCAACGGTCGCGATCTGAAGGTCAACGGCAAGGGTGTGCCGCTGCGCTCGCAGGCCGAAGAGGCCCTGCAATGCTACTTTGAAACGCTGAATGGGCATAAGCCGGCGCGTTTGTACGATCTGGTGATGCGCGAGGTCGAAGAGCCGCTGTTCAAAGCGGTGATGGGCCACGCTCAGGGCAACCAGAGCCGGGCGGCGACCATACTTGGGATCAATCGCGGCACATTGCGCAAGAAGCTCAAAGAGTTCGGCATCGGCGAGTAGCAGTGCTCACGCCCGTACGCCGTGCGTTGCTCAGCGTTTCCGAGAAGACCGGCATCGTCGAGTTCGCACGCGAACTGAAGGAACGCGGCATTGAGATCCTGTCCACCGGCGGCACCGCGGCTCTGCTGACGAGCCACGGCATCACCGTCAAGGAAGTCGCCGCGCACACCGGCTTTCCGGAAATCATGGACGGCCGCGTCAAGACTCTGCATCCGAAGATTCATGGCGGCCTGCTGGGCCGGCGCGGCCTCGATGAGGCGGTGATGCTCGAACACGCCATCGATCCGATTGATTTGCTGGCGGTCAATCTCTATCCGTTTGCCGCCACCGTGAGCCGGGCCGACTGTACCTATGACGATGCGGTCGACAATATCGATATCGGCGGCCCGGCGATGGTGCGCGCCGCGGCGAAAAATCATGCATTCGTGACCGTGGTGGTCGATCCGGGCGACTACCGCGCGCTGCTCGACGAATTGGCGGCGAACCTTGGCGCCACCAATATCGCGATGCGACAGAAACTCGCCGCCAAGGCTTTTGCGCACACCGCGCAGTACGACGCGATGGTGTCCGCCTATTTCACCGGCGCAATCGGCGGCGGAGCGCCTACTTTCTCGGACGATCTGAATTTGTCGTTTCGCAAGCATCTGGACTTGCGCTACGGCGAAAATCCGCATCAGCAAGCGGCGTTCTATACCGACCCGCGCGCCATCGGTGCCTCCGTGACGCAGGCGAGGCAAATCCAGGGAAGAGAATTGTCGTTCAATAACATCGCGGACAGCGACGCGGCCCTGGAATGCGTGCGTCAGTTCGATACCGCAGCGTGCGTGATCGTCAAGCATGCCAATCCCTGCGGCGTCGCGCGCTGCAATACGATCAGCGAGGCCTATGCGCGCGCTTATCGCACCGACCCGACCTCGGCATACGGCGGCATCATCGCCTTCAACCGAGAACTCGACGCGGCGACCGCCGGCGCCATTGTGGAGCGGCAATTTGTCGAAGTGATTCTGGCGCCGGGCATTACCGACGAGGCCAGGATGATTCTCTCGACCCGGGACAATGCTCGAGTGCTGATCGTAGGCGACATTTCGCGACCCGTAACTCAATTGCTCGAGTACAAAAGCGTAGCCGGCGGTCTGTTGGTCCAAACGCGGGACACCGGCACGGTACGGGCCCAGGAATTGCGCACCGTCACGAAACGGCCGCCGACTCTCGCCGAGCTCGACGACTTGATTTTTGCCTGGCGCGTGGCGAAATATGTTAAATCGAATGCCATAGTTGCAGTCAAGGACAAGGCCACCTTGGGCATAGGCGCCGGCCAGATGAGCCGGGTGATCAGCAGTAAGATCGCCGCCATGAAGGCCGCGCAGGAGAATCTGAGCCTGGATTCCGCGGCCATCGCTTCCGATGCATTCTTCCCATTTCGCGACGGTCTCGATGCCCTGGCCGAATTCGGAATCAAATCCATCATCCAGCCGGGCGGCTCGCGCCGCGATGCGGAAGTCATCGCCGCAGCCGACGAACATGGCATCGCCATGGTATTCACCGGGATGCGTCACTTCCGACATTAGAGGCTAAGTTTAGGTATGAGAATTCTGATTGTCGGGGGCGGCGGTCGTGAGCACGCGCTTGCCTGGAAGTGCGCCCAGTCGCGGCGGGTGCAGCATGTCTACGTGGCGCCCGGTAACGCGGGCACCGCGCTCGAACCCAATGTGACCAATGTCGACATCGCTGCCGACGACATCGATGGGCTGCTCGCATTCGCGATCCGCGAAGATATCGAACTCACCATCATTGGACCCGAAGGTCCCTTGGTCGCCGGCATCGTCGACCGCTTCGCTGCGGCCGAGCGGCGCTGTTTCGGGCCGTCGCGCGCGGCAGCGCGCCTGGAAGGATCCAAGGCGTACACCAAGGAATTCCTGTCGCGCCACCGCATTCCGACGGCAAGCTTTGCCACCTTCACGGCTGCGAATTTCGATGCGGAGTATGTGCGCGCGCAACGATTGCCGCTGGTCGTCAAAGCGGATGGGTTGGCCGCCGGCAAAGGCGTCGTGATCTGCGAGACGCATGAGTCCGCCGTTGCCGAGGCAACGGCAATGCTCGGCGGCAGTTTCGGCGCCGCTGGCCGCACCATAGTGATCGAGGAATTCCTGAGGGGCGAAGAAGTCAGCTTCATCGTAGTGGCGAGCGACCAGCAGGTCATACCGCTCGCCACCTCGCAGGATCACAAGCGCCGCGATGACGGCGACCTCGGGCCCAACACCGGTGGCATGGGAGCGTATTCGCCGGCACCCATCGTCAGTGCCGGACTGCATCAGCGCATCATGCGCGAAGTGATCGAGCCCACCTTGAGCGGCTTGCGCCGCGACGGCAATCCCTACACCGGCTTTCTGTACGCCGGATTGATGATTGCCGATGACGGCACGCCCAATGTACTGGAATTTAATTGTCGATTCGGCGACCCCGAAGCGCAGCCGATCCTGATGCGCTTGCAGAGCGATTTGCCCGCTCTGTGCGAGGCGGCGCTCAACGGCACCTTGTCGCGCTTCGAGGTTCGTTGGGACGCGCGCGCGGCACTCGGTGTCGTGATGGCTGCAGGAGGCTATCCCAATGCGTTCAGAACAGGCGATCCGATCAGCGGGCTCGAGGATGCCGCCGGGCTGCCTGGAAAGATATTCCACGCCGGCACCCGCGCGCAGGACGGCCGGATCGTCACGGCGGGCGGTCGCGTGCTGTGCGCGGTAGGATTGGGCGACAGCGTCGGCGCCGCGCAGCGCCAGGCTTATGCACTGGTGCATGCGATTCACTGGAACCTGGTGCAGTACCGCCTCGATATCGGCTATCGCGCCATTGAGCGCGAGAGCGCGTAATCGGGAACCCGAAGCCACTATCCTGGTTCCAAGCCTTAAGAATCCCTGGTGGAGCAACAACAACCACCCCGCCAAACTCTGCCGTTGTTAGTATTTACGGCCGCACGTCGCCAACGGCGGGTAAATGAAGCTGCGGGCCGGGTAACTGTGCTGCGGGCGATTTTGCGGTTTGCGCCAGGCGCACGAATCCGAAATGTTTTTATAGAGGATCTAGGCCAATGAATCAAAAAGCTGCGCCGCCGCTTGGCGAGCAGAATCTCAACCCGAGGTATCAGCCCGCCCAAGGCGCCGCCGGCACTCGAGAGGTTCAAACCATACCGGTCGCGGTCAACCCCGCAATGCGCGTCGCGCGCGAGACGGTTGTGGCTGGCTCGGTCTGGATCCGACCGCTGCAGCAAGAAATGGCGCGCGTCATCGTGGGTCAGAAACATCTGCTCGATAGTTTGATAATCGCCCTGCTCACAAATGGCCACATTTTGTTGGAGGGCGTGCCAGGCCTGGCAAAAACGCTGGCACTGAAGACCCTGGCCAGTTGCGTCGATGTACATTTCAAGCGGCTTCAATTCACACCGGACATGTTGCCGGCCGACATTGTCGGCACGATGATTTACAACCCCCAGGATGGCGTGTTCCGTACCAAGCAGGGGCCGATTTTCAGCAACCTCATCCTCGCGGACGAAATCAATCGAGCGCCGGCCAAAGTGCAGAGCGCGCTCCTGGAAGCGATGCAGGAGCGCCAGGTAACGATCGGCGATGAAAGCTACCTGCTGCCGAATCCTTTCCTGGTTCTGGCCACGCAGAACCCGCTCGAACAGGAGGGGACATACCCGCTGCCGGAGGCGCAAATCGATCGATTCATGATGAAGGTGATCGTCAACTATCCAAATCGCGACGAAGAGCGCGCGATTTTGGACGCCATGGCAACCACCGAAGCCATGGCCGTTCCGCGTCCGGTGGTCAGCGCCGCGCAGATCCTGGACGCTCGGCATGTCGTGAGCGCGCTCTACGTGGACGACAAAATTCGAGACTACATCGTCGATCTTGTGCTCGCGACGCGGCCGCCCATCGCGGCAGCGTTTGCTTTGAATGGCTATATCCAGAACGGCGCATCGCCGCGCGCGACCATTGCCCTGACGCTGGGCGCCCGTGCCGTGGCGTTTATGAACGGCCGCCACTTTGTCATTCCGCAGGACGTCAAGACCATTGCACTCGATGTGCTGCGTCATCGCGTATCCGTGACTTATGAGGCAGAGGCCGAAAATATTTCCTCCGAGAATGTAATTGAAAAAATCTTGAATACGCTGCCCGTGCCATAACCCCATGCCACAGGATACCGCCAAGTCGAACAAGGCCATCATGAGCGGCATGCGGCAGCTGGAGATTCGCACCCGCCGTCTGGTCAACGATAGTCTCGCCGGCGCGTACCACTCGGTATTCAAAGGCCGAGGAATGGATTTCGATGAAGTTCGCGAATACACCCCCGGCGATGAGGTGCGGACCATCGACTGGAACGTCACGGCGCGGGCGGGACGAACTTTCGTAAAGAAATTCACGGAAGAGCGCGAACTCACCATTTTTTTGCTGGTGGACATCAGTGCCTCGGGAAATTTCGGATCCGGCGCATTCAGCAAGCGCGATCTTGCCGCGGAGCTTGCCAGTGTGCTGGCGTTCTCCGCCATCCGCAATAGCGACAAGGTCGGTCTACTCCTCTACACCGACCGCGTGGAACGATATCTGCCGCCCAAGAAGGGCCGTCGTCACGTACTGCGCGTGGTGCGGGACATCCTCTACCACGAACCCGAGGGGACCGGGACCGATATCGTCAAAGCCCTCGATGTCGTCAATCACGTTCTGCACCGGCGCGCGATCGTGTTTCTGATTTCGGATTTCGAATCGCCAAAGAATCCGGCGACTGCACGCGCGGAATTGCGCCGCGCCATGCGCCAGACGAATCGCCGCCACGATCTCATAGCCGTCCACGTCGAAGATCCCCGCGAGAAGGAACTCCCCGACGTCGGTATTGTTGCTCTGGAGGACGCGGAAACCGGCGAAATAGTCGAACTCGATACTGCAAGCTTCATGGTCCGCGAACGATTCAAACAGCAATCTCTCGAACGCGCGCGCCGCCTGGTGAGCGACTTTAGGTCAGAGGGCGTGGACACCTTGCAACTGCAGACCGACTCGCCTTACATGCCCGCCCTGCAACGGTTCTTTAAAACCCGGGAGCGCCGGCGCGCATGAGCGGAAGCCTCTCAAACATGCGTGGCGCAGTACGGGCCAGCGTGTCGGCAGCTTTTGTCGCCGCCGCCTTGTGCGGCGCGGCCATGCCCCAGGGAGCGTCAGGCGGGTCGTCCGCGGACACCGCAGCATCGACCGACCCGGCGCAAGATATTCGCGATATCCGCGGACCAAAATTTGTCCGGCCCGACTGGCTGTTGCCGTCGGTTTTAGCAGCCGGATTCCTGCTCGCCGTAGGCGCCTATGGAGCTTGGCGCTGGCGCCGCCGCCGGCAACGTCCCCTCTCCCTCTCACCCATCGAGCTTGCCCTGCAGCGCCTCGAGGCCCTTCGTGCGCTGATGCTGCCCTCGAGCGCCGCCGAATTTTCCGTAGCGGTTTCCGATATCGTTCGAAGCTACATCGAACAAAGATTCGCTGTCGTTGCGACACGCCGAACCACCGAGGAGTTCTTGCACGACCTGCTCGAATCCTCCCACGCATCGCTGGCGCGCCATCGCGCGCTGCTTGGGCAATTTCTCCATTTGTGCGATTTCGTCAAATTTGGTGGGTTGTCGCTCACGCCGCAGAACATGGAATCGCTCCGCCAAAGTGCCCGCACATTCGTGCTCGCAACAGCACAGCCGCAGTCAGCCGAAGAGATCGGGGAGACGCGTGACTCGCTTCCTTCAACCTGAGTGGCTTTGGCTGCTGGCGCTGCTGCCGCTGGTGATGCTGTGGCGTGGGCGGCGCGGCCCCATCGCAGCCATCGAATATTCCGACGTCGGTCTAGCGCGAGACCTGGCGCGCGCCAGCCGCAGCCGCGTCGGGCGCTGGCTATGGCTGTTCCCGATCCTGGCCGGCGTGCTGATGATAGTCGGGCTCGCCCGTCCGCAGCGCGATCACAGCCGCACGGAGGTGATCGTCAATGGCATCGATATCGTCCTGGGGCTCGATGTCTCCGGTTCGATGCAGGCGCTGGATTTTGCGATCAACAACCGGCGCATCAATCGCATCGAGGTGGTCAAGTCCGTGGTCTCCAAGTTCATCGAGGAGCGGCCCAACGATCGCATCGGTCTCATAGCATTCGCCGGCGCCCCGTACTTGGTCAGTCCGATCACCCTCGATCATGATTGGCTGCAGCAAAATCTCGAGCGCGTCAATGTCGCAGTCGCCGCCGACGATGGCACGGCAATCGGCTCGGCAATCGCCGCCAGCGTTAACCGCCTGCGCACGACTGCGGCGAAATCGAAGGTGGTTATTCTACTCACCGACGGCGTCAACAACGCCGGCAAAATCTCGCCGCTCGCCGCAGCCGAGGCGGCCAGAGCCATGGGCGTCAAGATATATACCATTGCTGTCGGCGTGCGCGGCAAGGCACCGATTCCGATCAAGGACCAAGCTGGACACCTGCATCTCATCTTGGCGCAAGTGGATGTGGACGAGAAGACCCTTCAGGCCGTCGCCGAGGAGACCGGCGGTAGGTTTTACCGGGCGACCGATACGGATTCACTGCAGAAGATCTACGAACAGATCAATCAATTCGAGAAATCAGCGCAAACGGTGCAGAAATTCGAAAACGTAGAAGAATTGTACCCGTGGGCGTTGATTCCATCGCTGGCCATTCTTGGATTGGGGCTGGTCCTGCAGCATACTCGATTGCGGAGATTGCCGTGAAATTCACCGGCCCTTGGTGGCTTGCGGCGGGACTCTGTTGCGGCGTTCTGGTGGTCTTGATGTGGCGCGTCGCGAATGCCCGCCAACACGCGGCGCTGGCCAAGTTCGTCTCGTCGCACCTGCGTTCTCAATTGACTCGGTCGATATCCCTTAGCAAGCGGCGCGTACAGCGGGGCCTGTTCTGGATGGCGCTCATCTGTCTGTTTGCGGCGCTTGCCGGCCCGCTGGTTGGGTACCGCTGGGTACAAGTCAGCCGCCGGGGAAACGAAATCATGTTCGCGATCGACACGTCGCGCAGCATGTTGACGCCCGATGTAAAGCCCAATCGGCTGACGCGGGCGAAACTCGCGATCGATGACTTTGCCAAGCAGCTGGATGGCGACGCCGTGGGCATCGTGGCATTTGCGGGCGCGGCGTTTTTGGCGTGCCCCATGACGCTCGACTACGGCGCGTTTCACGAGTCCCTGAGCACGATCGACACCAAAACAATTCCGCGCGGCGGCACTAATATCTCGAGCGCCATTCACGCAGCACAGGTGGCGCTGCAGCGCCGGCCGGGCGGCGATAAAATATTGATATTGGTTACTGATGGCGAGGACCTCGAGGGCGACGCTTTGGCTGCCGCTCGAACAGCGGCACAAACGGACGGGCTCAAAATCTACTCCGTGGGTGTGGGAACCGCCGCGGGAGACCTGATCCCCGTCGCGCAGGATGTGGGCGGCGGATTTGTGCAGGATGACAGCGGCGCGTTCGTAAAGTCGCGTCTCGATGAGCCTGCGCTGAAAGCCATCGCCGCGGCGACCGGCGGATCCTATGCACCGCTCGGGACTCAGGGAGAGGGGCTCGAGGTTGTATTCAAGACGATTTTTGGTTCCGTGCAGAAGCACGATCTCGCATACCGGCAGCAGAAAATCTATACCCAGCGCTATCAGTGGCCGTTGGCGGCATCTCTAGGGCTGCTGCTGGCCAGTCTTCTCATCGGCGACCGTCGTATGGGTGGCGCATCCAGAGCTGCCTCGACCCATGCTGCCGTCGCGAGCGTCGGCTTGATGCTGATGGTGGCGTGGCCAATCCAGCCGATGCGCGCCGCCAATGTCAGCCCGGGCGATACAAACGGCCCTGCAACGGCGGCAGCGGGCGATGGGAAGAACCCGGTGCAGGACTACAACACCGGCACCGCCGCGTACAGGGCCGGCCGGTTTCCGCAGGCGGCGCAGGCGTTCCAGCAATCGATTACTCGCGCGCCATCGAGCAACCTTAAGCGCCTGGCCGATCAACAGGATGCCTATTACGATCTGGGCAATACTCTGTATCGCGCGGGGCAGAAAACCGAGCAGTCCGCTCCGCAGGAAACCCTGCAAAAATGGACTGACGCCGTGAAGGCCTATGAGACGGCGCTGCAGTTGCGTGCCGACGATGCTGACAGCAAGTTCAATCGCGATCTGGTCAAGCGCAAGATCGATGCACTCAAGCAGCAGCAGAACCCGGATCAAAATCAGAATCCGAATCCGAATCAGAGCCCGAATCAACAGAACAAGGGCGGAGGACCAGGGCAAGGTCAGCCACCCAACACACCACAAAACAAGAAAAATACCGACCCTCAGCAGGGGCAGCCGCCGCCAGGATCAAAGGAGGGTCAGCCTCCACCGGGCGGCCAGCCTCCGCCGGGAAGTCGGCCTCCACCGGGTGGTCAGTCCCCACCAGGCGCTGGCCAACCATCGAGCGCTGCCAACGAGCCGCAGGCGGGGGATGGGGCAGGAGGCGGCGCTGAAGATCAGCGCGCGCCGGGCCAGATGAGCCGCGAAGAAGCCCGCGAACTGCTGGATTCCGCCAAGGGGGACGAACGACACGCTCTCGGCGCGCCGGTTGCGAGGCGCGAGGCAATGGACCCGGCGGAAAAGCCATACAAGGACTGGTGATGAAGACCGATTGCGTGAGCAGCGGCTGGCTGATCGCGATCTCTACGTATCTGCTCGCTGCGGCGTCCGCCGTGGCCGATGTTCCATTGCTCTATGCAACCGTCGAGCCCGCGCAGATCACCTTGGGGCAGTCGGCGCAGTACACGATCACGAATTTGGGCAGCGAGGCCCAATCCATGCAGCTGCCGGTTGTTGCCGGATTGAATTTTCAGTTCATCCGCCAATCTCGCCAGTTGGAGTTCGTCAACGGAATTGCGCTGCCATCGGTGTCGATCGTGGCGCGCGTCACCCCGCAAATGGCCGGGATTTTCAGCATCCCGGGAGCCACGCCAAAATCTCCGCCTCTGGTACTGCAGGTGAATCCGCAGCCCGCGCTCGGCAGCTACTTCACACCCCGAAATACCGGCCCGCCGGTCAAACCGCCCATTCTCACGGGCGCAATGATGCCCAGTGGCATTCACTTAACCGAGGACGGTTCCGCGTATGTTCGCGTGAGCATACCGAAACGCGAAGTCTATGTTGGCGAAAGCGTACCGGTCGAGATTGACCTGGGCATGCGCTCCGGATTCGTGACTTCGCTGAATGGCCCGCCGAAACTCACGAGCGACGACTTCACGCTCAACAATCTATCTCGCATTCCCGAACGAAGTGAAAAGATTCTTGCCGGCGAGCACTTCGTATTGTTCACATGGCGCAGCGACATTGCGGTGGTCAAGGCGGGCACCTTCTCGCTCTCGGCCGAAGCGCCGCTCAGCGTGAGAGTGAGAACCCAACCGCGAAAAGACTCCTTGCTCGATGATGAATTTGGCGATCCCTTCCTGCGAAATTTCTTTGGTCCGACGGTGCCGAAGGACATCAACGCCGCGAGCCCGGCGGTCGAATTGACGGTATTGGCGCTGCCCACGGAGGGTCGCCCCGCCGACTTTCATGGCGCCGTAGGTACCTTTGAAATCGCGAGCGAAATTTCGCCTGCCGCAGCGGAACCGGGCGAGCCGCTTACTTTGCGCATGCACGTGACGGGCACCGGCAATTTTGATCGTGTCGACAGCGCCATGCTCGATCACGTTGATCATTGGAAGACATACCCGCCGAAATCGTCGTTCAGTCCGAGCGAAACGGACGGTCACAAGGGCGAGAAAACCTTCGAGCAGCCGCTCATCGCAATGAAGCCCGGTAAGCAGGTTATTCCGGCGCTGGCCTTCAGCTATTTTGACCCCATTGCACGGCGCTATGAAACGGCCCGCAGCGCCCCGCTCGGCGTGATGATTACCCCGTCCTTGGCGGACAGCGCGCTTACGGCACAACAGGTCTCGGCAAGCGGCTCCGCGGCGCCGGAGAACGCGTACACCGCCGGACTGCGGCCCGATCATGTCGTCGTTGGACGACTCGCGAGCTCTCTAATACCTCTTTACCTGCAGCCGCGGTTTTTCGCTGTCCCCTCGATACTGGCGCTGGCATTTACCGGCGCCTGGATGATTACAGGAGGTAGGCGCCGCGATCGGAAAATGCCGGTGCGCAACCGCCGCCTGTCGAAGGCGGCCAACCGCGTGCTCGCTCAAATGGAAGACGCGGCACGGAGCGGCGATCCTGCGCGATTCTTCCATTGGGCGCGCGCCGCCATGCAGCAGGCTCTGGCCGCCCGCTGGCAGCTGGCGCCGGACCAAGTAACCAGCGCGGAAGTGGCTGCCAGAATCGGCGACCAAGACCAAGACATTCCGCTGTTGTTCGCCTTTGCGGATGAAGCCAAATATTCCGGCCATGATCTTCACGCCACGGACTTTGCGCGATGGATGCAGATTGTGCGCCGGCAACTGTTGGCCGAAACGGCGACGCCATGATCGCCCGCACGCAGCTGGCCGCGTTGATGATCGCCCTGACGCTTGCCGGATGCCAGGTTCGCGCCGAGCCCGCAGAGATCGGCTATTCCGCCGCCGGCCTTTATAACCTGGCAAACTCATACGCTCGCGCCGGAAAGCCGGGCATGGCAGTTCTCAACTATGAGCGCGCGAGTTTGCTCGCGCCGAATGACTCCGATATCGAGGCGAATCTGCGCCACGTTCGCGACTCATTGCGGCTCGCGTCCGAACCGCGGAGTTGGTTCGACCGCGCCGTGAGAGTCGGGAGCCCAGTAGTTCTATCGTGGATGGGCGTCTTCGGCTTGAGCCTGGTGGGGGCCAGCCTGCTCGCTGGGCGAATAGTTTCCCGGCATCGATCGATTCGACTCGCGGCCATGGGCGTCGGCATCGCCCTGGTTGGGGTGACCGTTTGTAACGGCATCGTCCTATGGCCGAAACTACACGAAGGTGTCGTGATCACGGGCGCGACACCGGTGCGCGTATCGCCGGTCCCCATGGGCGATGCGCTGTTTGTGCTGCCGGAGGCTGAGACCGTGAGCATGGTGGCGGAGCATGAGAGCTTCGTGCTCGTGCGGACGAGAACCGGCCGCACCGGATGGGTTTCGCGTGCAAGCCTCGCGGCCGTCGTCGCGGCAAAATCAGATCCCGGATCACCATAAGGGATCGCAAAACCCGCGGGTCTTAAGGATCAATGCTGCAGCAGCGCGATCGCCACCGAGGACATGGCGGTCACCCCGGTGCGCAGCGTCGGCTCGGGACTCGGCTGAAACAAGCTGGTGTGGGGACCCGGCAGAGTTTTTCCGGCCGCCTGCGCTTCCGCGAACTTGGTGGGATCCATCGCGCCTAAGCCGAACATCACGGTCGGAATTTTATGGCCTTCGAGCCCGAACACGCCGAAATCCTCGCTCGCCATGGCCGGGCCGTCGTCGAAAACGTTGCCGGCGCCCAGCGTATTGACCAGGGCGCTTTTCACGCGCGCCGCCAGCGCCGGGTCGTTGTACATCACCGGTGTGGATTCGGCGTCGAGCACGGTGACGATGGGCGCCAGATTGTCGGGCACACCCGCAGACAGTGCCACGCCCTGGGCCGTGCGGCGGATCCCGTCGACGACGATTTGACGAGACCGATCGCTGAAGGTGCGAGCGGTGATTTCCATCTTGACTTCGTAGGGAATGATGTTGCGTTTGGTTCCACCGTGAATGTCGCCGATGGTCACGACTGAAGGTTCGCGGGGATTCTCCTGGCGGCTGACGACGGTTTGCAGCTGCACGATGAACTCGCCCGCGATGACGATGGGATCCTTGGTGACTTGCGGCTCCGCGCCGTGGCCGCCGATTCCGCGAATCAGCACATCGACGGAAGTCGAGCCCGCCAGCGCCGGGCCGCTGGCGAGCGAAACCGTGCCCGCGGCGCGAGTGTTGGTATCGTGCAGCGCAATCGCGAGATCTGGAGTGCCGAAACGCTCGTACAATTGGTCCGCCAGCATCGCCTTGGCCCCGTCGATGGTTTCCTCCGACGGCTGGCCGATGAACATCACGGTGCCGTGCCACTTCGATTTCGTCGCCGCGAGCACGCGCGCCGTGCCGATCATGGTGGTCACATGCACGTCGTGGCCGCAGGCGTGCATCACCCCCACTTCCTGGCCTGCGGCATTCTTGCTCTTGACGTGACTGGCATATGAGACGCCGGTTTCCTCCACGATCGGAAGCGCGTCCATGTCGGTGCGAATCAGCAGCTTCGGCCCCGGACCATTTTGCAGTATCGCGACCACCCCATATGCCTGTGTGCCGTCCGGATATTTGCCGACCCGCTCGGTAACGGTATAGCCGGACTTGCGCAGCTCGGCCGCCAATAGCGCCGCGGTATGTTCTTCCCGATGAGATAGCTCCGGATGGGCGTGTATTCCCTGGTAGGTGCTAACCAGCCCAGAAAGCTGGTCGCCGACCAGACTCTCGACGTTTTGCGCCACCGCAGGTGCCATACTGACGCATGCGAGCAAGCATGCACGGATGATTTCTTTCATTGATTTTCCTAAAGATGTTATGAGCCGGCGGCGCCAACCCGTTCGGCCGATTGTAGAGGCTAAGGTACAACGCGGCGCGCGGCTTTGTATATCGCCCTGGTTGTCTTGTACGGCGCGCGAGTCGATACTGGACTGTCGGTTAATTGCGGGGGTGTTTGACATTGAGTGCCTCAGTCGATCTTGAGCTCATGCGCGCATCGATGTTGCTCGAGAAGGACCCCGCCGCCGCCGCGCGCCAAGCCGGCGCAATTCTTGCGAATGACCCGGGGCACGATGCAGCGAGTTTGCTGTTTGCCGCGGCGCGCCGGCGCCTCGGCGACTCGGCGAGCGCTGTGGGCGTGGTCGAGTCGCTGGCCCTCATGCACGCGACATCGGCGCTCATTCAACTAGAGCTCGGACGTACCTATGCGGCTTGCGGACGCAACGGCGAGGCACGGGCGGCTCTGGAGCGCGCCGTCGAGCTTGACTCCAGTCTCGCCGAAGCCTGGCACGAGCTGTCAGCGCAACGACTGCTGAATGGGGATGCGCCATCCGCCGAGGCGGCGTACCTGGCCTATTACCGCCTCACCCCCGACCCGCCGGCGCTGGCGGACGCCTATCTCGCCTTCCAAGCGAAACGCTTGGTTGCTGCCCAATCCGTGGTCAAACAACGGTTGCGCGATGCACCCGATGATGTCGCAGCGCTGCGCCTTTTGGCATCGATTGCCGCGCAACGGGGCGACGAAGCCGCGGCCGAGGCGGCATTGAGCCAGGTGTTGCAGCTCGAGCCCTGCGACACAACGGCGCGAGAGGAGCTGACGCGGCTGTTGATTCGCCTGGGGCGAATCGAGGAAGCGCTGCCGCTGATTGAGCGGCTGCTACAGGGGCGACCGCGCAGCGCTACCTTCCTCATTCTCAAGGCCGAGGCGCTGCGGCTTGCCGAACGCCACGCCGAAGGACTTGCCATCATCTCAGGACTCATCGCCGAGCAACCGGACAATCCTGATTTTTGGTTGATTGCCGGCAACCAGCAGCGTTTCATCGGCAACCCACTGAAGGCCATCGAGGCGTACCAACGCGCCATCGAGCTGCGGCCAGGATACGGTGAGGCTTATTGGACGCTGTCGAACCTCAAGACTTTCCGCTTCTCCGCGCAAGATACGCAAAATATGCAAAGCGAGCTCGCAGCCGCGTCACCCGAAGGATCCGACGCAACCCACCTGGAGTTCGCGCTGGGCCAGGCCTTGGAAGATCAGCAACAGTTCGCCGCATCATTCGAACATTATGCGCGCGGCAATGCCCGGGCACGCGCCGCATTCACTTACGATGCGAACGCGATGACGGCGTTCGTACAGCGGTCCAAAACAGCCTATACCAGCCGCTTTTTTTCGGAGCGCGGCGATTGGGGGGAACGAGCGGCCGATCCGATCTTCATAGTTGGCTTACCGCGGTCCGGTTCGACATTGATAGAGCAAATACTGGCCAGCCATTCGCAGGTCGAGGGCACCCGCGAGCTGGCAGACATCCCAACCATGGCGCGAGAATTGGCATCGCGGTCCGCGCAATCCGCGGCGAAATATCCGGAAAGTCTGGCATTACTCGGGAAGGTCGAGGTTGCCGGGCTCGCTGCACGGTATCTGGCGGCAACGCGAGCGTCCCGGTTTTCAGGCAAGCCGCGCTTCGTCGATAAAATGCTGGGCAATTTCGTAAACCTCGGGCTCATCCTGCTGATGTTTCCACGCGCGGCAATCATCGACTCGAGGCGTCATCCCCTGGGATGCGGGTTCTCCTGTTATAAGCAGCTATTCAATCCGGGGATGAACTTCGCATACGATTTGACGGAACTTGGGCTGTACTACCGGGACTATGCGGATCTGATGGATCATGTCGATAGCGTGTTGCCTGGCCGCGTCTATCGGGTTCATTACGAACGATTGGTCGCCGACACGGAGAATGAAGTGCGCCGACTGCTGGACTATTGCCAATTGCCGTTCGACGCCGAATGTCTCAAATTCTATGAGAATCGACGCGTCGCGCAAACCGTCAGCTCGGAACAAGTCCGACTGCCCATCTATTCCAACGGCATCGACCAGTGGCGCCACTTCGAGCCTTGGCTTGATCCTCTGAAAATCGCGCTGGGTGGTTTGATGGACCTACCCGCCGGTCCAATAAATACGCAGGAGTTTCCGCATGCCGCACGTTCGTCCCAGCATCGCCGATAAACGCCGAGCATTTCATCGTTTGCACGAGGGCGGCTGTTTCGTCATCCCGAATCCGTGGGATGTGGGCAGCGCCCGCTATCTGCAGCGTATCGGTTTCAAGGCGCTGGCCACTACCAGTTCCGGCTTCGCGTGGTCGCATGGGCACCGCGACGGCGGCATGTCCCGGGATCGGGTGCTGGATCATCTTACCGAGATGGTCGAAGCGACCGACTTACCCATCAATGCCGACTTCGAAGGTGGTTTCGCCGCTGATGCTGCCGGGGTCGCCGACAGCGTGCGGCTGGCCGTGGCAACCGGTGTTGCAGGACTGTCGATCGAGGATTCGACCGGCGATCCGGCCAAGCCCTTGTATGAAATCGATATCGCGGTCGAGCGGCTGCGCGCGGCGCGCCAGGCAATCGACAAGGCCGGCGGCGATACCTTGCTGGTCGGTCGCGCCGAAGGTTTCCTTCATGGACAGCCCAACATAGAACTCACGATTGCGCGGCTCAAAGCCTATGCAAACGCGGGCGCCGACTGCCTGTATGCACCGGGGATACGCTCGGCGGATCACATCGCTGCCGCGGTCGCCGCCGTGGCACCGCAACCGCTCAATCTGCTGGTGGGTTTCGGCGCCGACCTTGACGTGGCGCAGATAGCGGCACTTGGAGTGCGGCGCATCAGCGTCGGCGGCGCGCTCGCACGCGCGGCCTGGGGCGGATTCATGCGCGCGGCCCAGCTCATCATCGAACAAGGAAGGTTCGATGGATTCAGCGACGCGGCTTCCGGTAAGGAGCTGAATGCGTTTTTCAGCCCCTAAAGTCCTGCCGCTCGCGGCGCTGACGATGCCGGCTGCCGTGTTGATGGGCGTCGCTTGCCTCGCCTCTGCCAAGGACCCCTTGTTCGAAACGGTGGCGGCACTCGATGCTGAAGTATTCGCCGCATTCAACAATTGCAGCGCCGCGGGTCAGCTGGAAAAGCACGCTGGTTATTTCGCACCGGATGTCGAGTTTTATCACGACACCGGCGGAGTTACCTGGACGCGCGAGCAGATGATCGCCAACACCGAAAAAAATGTCTGCGGACATTTCCGACGTGAACTCGTTCCCGGCAGCCTGAGAATATTCCCCGTCAAGGATTTCGGCGCCATCGAATTGGGCAGCCATCGATTTTGTCAATTCAAGACCGGCAACTGCGAGGGTCTGGCGGACTTTGTGATCGTTTGGCGCAATCAGGGCGGCGATTGGAAAATTACGCGCGTCTTGAGCTACGGCCATCGCGCGAACAAGCGCGTCCGAAACTAGTCAGCGCCGCACCATGGTCTGCAGCAGATGCTCGAGTGCCGCGGCGGGGTCGGCGCACTGTCCCGTGTGCACCGGCGAGGTTTGCACGATCGTGCTTTTCGGCGCAACCAGCCAATGAAACCGCTCACGCGCCGAAAGCTTGCCGATCTCTCCCGCGCCCTCGCCGCCCGCGCAGATCTTCGGGATGGCCGCCAATGAACTTCTGACCAGCTCGAGATCCACCCGCGGATCGAGCGCCAGCAGCGCGGTTTCGTCGAGCTCGATCGCAGACTCGAGTATCCGCTCGACATCGCAGGAAAGAATGATTCCCGCATTCACGAATTCGCCGCGCTCGACGCGCGGCACGACCCGCACGACGGCATAGTCATAGGTGCGCAGCGCGCGCATGCAGGGCCTCCCGTACGAAGATGCTCGAGGACTTAAGCCTGGAGGCGAAAAAGTTCAGATACGCGTCGCGCTGCTGGGATCTGCTGTCGAACCCTGGATCATCGGCAAGCCATGCATCGGGGATCTGCTGCACAATCTCCGAAACTTTTTCCATGCCGATGCGCTCCGTCATCTCGGCGTCGGCCTCCTCCAGCCGGCTTGCGGATTTCAACAACACGTGATCCTTGATCAATGCAAAGGGGGTCCGCGCATGCTCATCGCGCCGGCTCCAGGCGTGATGAAAATACAGCGCGGCGCCGTGATCGATGAGCCACAGGCGATGATGCCACATCAGCATATTGACGTTGCGCGCCGTGCGATCGACGTTGCACACGAAGGCGTCGAACCACACGATCGCCGAGGCGAGTCTTGCATCGGGCTGCAATACCAGCGGATCGAATGTGACCGATCCGGGCAGATAATCCAACGCCAGATTCAAGCCGCCGCTCGCGCCGATGAGGCTTCGAATCTCCGCGTCGGGCTCGGTACGGGCGAGATCCGGCGGCAGGTCGACAAAAACGATCTCGGGTACGGGCAATCCGGCGAGTCGGCCTAGCTCGCCCGCCAGCAATTCGGCGATCAACGCCTTGGGTCCCTGCCCGGCGCCTCTGAACTTGAGCACATACAGGCCCTCATCATCCGCCTCGATGATGGCAGGAAGCGAGCCGCCTTCCCGCAGCGGCGTGACGTAGCGGCTCGCGGTGACGGTTCTCATCTGCGCTACGGCGACCGCGCCGCTTCGATGCGCGCGCCGCGCGCAATCTTCGGATCGCTGCTCGAATGATGCGCACGGAACAGGCGGCCTTTCTCGGCCAACAGCACGAATCCGAGGCTGACAAGCCCGCAGCACAGGGCTCCCGCGGCCAGCGGCACGGTAGTGCCGTTGAATTGCTCGCCGATGAGAATTCCAACCAAGGCGCCGCTAAACGTGGAGATGAAGCCTTGCAGCGATGCCGCAATCCCCGCGATTGCGCCCATCGGCTCCATCGCCATGGCGCCGAAATTGGACACCGACAAGCTGAAGGCCGCCATGGTCAACGATTGCAGCACCACGAAGCTCCAAATTTGCTCGACGCCGAGCATCGCGATGAGAACATGCAGGCCCGTCACGGCGATGAACAGGAGCAACGCGCTGTGCGAGATCAGCCGCATGCCGAGGCGCTCGACCATGCGCGAATTCAGGTAGGCTGCCATGCCCATGAAAATGGCGCACAGCGCGAACATGCTGGGCATCAACTTGGGCCGGTGAAACACCTCGGAGAAAATCTGCGCCACCATGCCGACGTAGGCCATGATGGTTCCGAACATCACCATCATGGCCAGCGTGTAGAAAATCGACGCGCGGGTGCCGAGTACCAGCTTGGCGGCGTTCAGCACGTGCTTGCGCGTCAGCGTCATGCGGTATTCGGGATGCAGAGTTTCCGGCAGGCGCCAGAATCCCCAGGTTGCCACCATCGCGGCAAAAACCGCGAACACCACGAAAATATAGCGCCAGGGGGCCACAAATAGGATCAACTGCCCGAGGCTCGGCGCGAGAATCGGCACCGTCAGGAATACCACGAACGTCAGCGACATGACCCGCGCCATCTGCCGTCCAGAGTACAGGTCCCGCACCACCGAGCGCGTCACGGTGACGCAGGCGGCCGCCAGGCCATGCACGAAACGCCACGCCAGCAGCGCCGGAAAGCTGCCGCTCAAGCTGCACAGCAGCGCGGCAATGACGTAGAGCATCAAGCCGCCGAGCAAGATCGGCCTGCGGCCGAATCGATCGGACAGCATGCCCCAGAACAATTGGCCGAGGCCCATCCCCGTCATGTAGGCGGTGACGATCCATTGGCCGTGATTCGGATCGGCGATGTTCAGCGCACCGACGATGGTTGGGAAAGCCGGCAGCATCGCGTCAATAGCAATGGCCTGCGTCGACATGGTGGCGGCCGCCAACACCACAAACTCAAGAAACCCAATCGAATGGGCCGTGCGCGGCTCAGCCATTGATGTCGTTCAGCTCTTTGAAAAGACCGGCGGCCCGCCAGGCGGCGGCGCGCCCGCGGGCGGCTTGCGGGCGATGCTGGTCGCCATGGTCACAATGGCCGCAAGATCCGTCAGGTTCGCCGGCACCACCAGGGTCGTTCCGGCCTGTGCCAGCTTGCCGAACTGCTTCACGTACTCCTCGCCGATGCGCAGCTGCATGGCTTCGATGCCGCCGCGATCCGACAGCGCTATGCCCACCTGCCGCAAGCCCTCGGCCGTCGCGGTGGCGACCGCGAGAATGGCCTGCGCCTGACCCTCGGCCTCATTGATCTGCTGCTGCTTGTTGGCTTCGGATTGCTTGATCACGCGCTGCTTATCGCCCTCCGCGGCATTGATCTTGGCGTCCCGCTCGCCTTCCGAGGTGAGGATGACCGCGCGCTTTTCGCGCTCGGCGCGCATCTGCTTCTCCATGGCCGACAACACGTCCTTCGGCGGCGTGATGTTCTTGATCTCGTAGCGCAGAACTTTGACGCCCCAGGGTGACGATGCCTTGTCCAATTCGCTGACGACGTTGGTGTTGATCTGGCCGCGCGCCTCGAAGGTGCGGTCCAATTCGATCTTGCCGATCTCGCTGCGCAGTGTGGTTTGCGCAAGCTGCGAGATCGCAAACCCATAGTTGGTGATCCCGTACGACGCCAGATGCGGATCCATCACCTGCATGTACAGCACGGCATCGACGCCGACCTGGACATTGTCGCGGGTGATGCAAATCTGTTCGGCGATATCGATCGCGATTTCCTTCAGGCTGTGCCGGTAGGCAATTCGCTCCATGAAAGGCACGAGAATATGAAACCCGGCGGACAACGTGCGGCTGTACTTGCCCAGGTGTTCGATCACATAGGCGCTTTGCTGCGGCACGACCGTCGCCGTCTTGGCAATCACAACGACTGCCAAAATGGCGATGAAGATGAACGCGTAGCCCAGGGTCATGGTCAAGAGTTTTCTCCATGCAAAACGAGCGTCAAGCCATCGACTCGCCCGATACGAGCGCGCTGCCCTGCAGCGATCGCGATTTTCCCGCCGTTGACCGCATCCCACGAACTGCCGCAGTACTCCAGCCGGCAGGATTCACCCGGCCTGAGCTCGGCGGGCAGCACGACGGTTTCGCCGGCCGGCCCCTGCTTCATCGTGGGTAGTTTGCGGCGCATGCGCTCGTAGATCCGCCGGCGAAATGCGACCATGGAAAATACGGCCAAGACCGCGAACAACAGCCACTGCATCCAAACGGCCGGCAGCAATCCCGATAAATCCAAGAATCCCACGACCAGCGCGGATGCGCCGACGAACACCAGATAGAACTGGGCATCGACGAAAGCCAGCTCAGAAACCAAAAGTATGGCGCCGACCGCAATCCACGCCCACCACTCCATTACTGACTCCCGAGTTAAGCCTGCACTAGCGCTTCATTGCGTCGAAGAAATCCGTGTTGGTCTTGGTGTCCTTCATCTTATCGAGCAGGAACTCGATCGCCGCCAGCTCGTCCATCGGATGCAGGAGCTTGCGCAGAATCCACATCTTGGACAGCTCCGAGGGCTCGGTGATGAGTTCCTCTTTGCGCGTGCCCGAACGGTTGATATTGATCGAAGGAAACACGCGCTTTTCAGAGATGCGGCGATCCAAATGAATTTCCGAATTGCCGGTGCCCTTGAATTCTTCGAAAATGACATCGTCCATCTTCGAACCCGTATCGACCAGCGCGGTGGCGAGAATGGTCAGGCTGCCGCCCTCTTCGATGTTGCGTGCCGCGCCGAAGAATCGCTTCGGACGCTGCAACGCATTGGCATCCACGCCGCCGGTGAGCACCTTGCCGGAGCTCGGCACCACGGTATTGTAGGCGCGCGCCAGGCGTGTGATGGAATCGAGCAGAATGACCACGTCCTTCTTGTGTTCGACCAGGCGCTTGGCTTTTTCGATCACCATCTCGGCCACTTGCACGTGGCGGCTGGCAGGTTCATCGAAGGTCGAGGAAACGACTTCACCCTTCACCGTGCGCGCCATTTCCGTCACTTCTTCGGGCCGCTCGTCGATGAGCAACACGATAAGGTACACCTCGGGGTGGTTGGCTGTGATGGCGGTAGCGATGTTTTGCAGCAGCATGGTCTTGCCGGCTTTCGGCGGCGAGACGATCAAGCCGCGCTGACCCTTGCCGATGGGTGCCACCAAATCAATGGCGCGCGCCGTCAAATCCTCGGTGGAGCCGTTGCCGCGCTCCAGCTTGAGGCGCTCGGTGGGGTGCAGCGGCGTGAGATTCTCGAACAGAACCTTGCCGCGCGAGCTCTCCGGAGAGTCGTAATTGATCTCGCCTACCTTGAGCAACGCGAAGTAACGTTCGCCGTCCTTCGGCGGACGGATCAGTCCAGAAATCGAATCGCCGGTGCGCAGATTGAAGCGGCGGATCTGGCTCGGCGACACATAGATGTCGTCAGGGCCCGCCAGATAGCTCGAGTCCGAGGAGCGCAAGAAGCCGAAGCCGTCCTGCAGTATCTCGAGTACTCCATCGCCATAAATATCTTCGCCCTTGCGCGCATGCGCCTTGAGCACGCCAAAAATGATGTCCTGCTTGCGCGAGCGGCCCATGTTCTCGAGGCCCATGGTCTCGGCCAGCTTGACCAAATCGCTGATCGGGCGCTTTTTCAGCTCGGTTAAATTCATCGAGCTGCGGCTGCGCGCGAGATCCGTCGGCGCAATGATCTCTAAATCATCTCCGCCCTCCGGCAAGTCGCCGTAGTCTTCGTGCATCGGCCGGCCGCCATTGGTATTGCCGTTGCGGTTGTCGTTGCGCGGTCCGCGATTGGAACGATTCGACCGCCCGCCGCCCTGCCCGCCGCCCCCTTGTCCGCCCTGCTGCCCGCCTCCTTGGCCGCCGCGCGATTGATTTCCCAGGTAGCCCCTCACAGGTTGCTGTCCAGAAACGCGGCGAGCTGAGATTTGGTAACTGCTCCCACTTTCTGGGCCTCCACGGTGCCGTTCTTGAACAGGATCAGCGTAGGGATGCCGCGAATGTTGAATTTGGGCGGCGTATGGGGATTTTCGTCGATGTTGAGCTTGGCGATGCGAATCTTGTCTTTGTAGGTATCGGCAATCTCATCGAGGATTGGCGCGATCATCTTGCAGGGACCGCACCATTCTGCCCAGAAATCCAGCAGTACGGGCTTCTCTGACTTGAGCACATCCTTGTCGAATGTCGCGTCGCTGGTGTGAACGATACTTGGGTTACTCACTGCGGATATAGCTCCTTTTGGAGATTCATATGAAGATTAAGAGCGGGTTATTTGTGGGAGAACAGAGCCGGACCAGTCGCGCGAAGTGACGATGCGCGGCCGTTCGGGCACAATACAGCGGCTTTAGCGGTCTTGATTACCTTAAAAGGGTACCGATGATACGGTTGAGGGAGCGGATAGACCGGCTCCTGGTTGGCCATATTGTTATCCGGTCCTCATCATTTTGCAAGTCTCTGCAATTCACAAAGCGAAAATGTCAGACGCCCATCTCAGTCAGCTTACTTTCGATTCCCTGAATATCCCCGAATCCGTCAAGCGAGGTATCGCCGAACAGGGGTTTACCCGAGCCACGCCAATTCAGGCGCAAACACTGCCGGTTGCCCTCGCGGATCGCGACGTTGCGGGCCAGGCGCAAACCGGCACCGGTAAAACAGCGGCTTTTCTCATTGCACTGTTCAATCGCTTGTTGACTGACCCTGGCGCGCCCAACCGCCCGGTCAATGCGCCGCGCGCCATAGTCATCGCACCGACGCGTGAACTCGCCGTTCAAATCCATTCCGACGCGCTGGCGATCGGAAAATTTACCGGCTTGAAGTTTGCGATTGTGTTCGGCGGCGTGGATTACGAAAAGCAGCGGCGCATCCTCGAGGAAGGCGTCGACGTGCTGATCGGCACGCCGGGCCGGGTCATCGACTATTTCAAACAGCATGTCTTCGATTTGCGGCATATCCAAGTGGCGGTCATGGATGAGGCCGATCGCATGTTCGATTTGGGCTTTATCAAGGACATTCGC
Source organism: uncultured Gammaproteobacteria bacterium (assembly GCA_963785405.1). GTDB lineage: Bacteria > Pseudomonadota > Gammaproteobacteria > Steroidobacterales > Steroidobacteraceae > Bog-1198. Next base: position 1,454,014 of record CAWAVF010000008.1, on the reverse strand, counting down.
TTCATCTTACGCCGGCTGCCGCATCCGACCTTGCGGCTCACGATGATGTTCTCGGCCACCCTGTCGCATCGGGTCATGGAGCTCGCCTACGAGCACATGAACAATCCGGAGCTGATCCGCATCGAACCGGACAAGATGACGGTCGACAAGGTCAAGCAGGTGCTCTACTTCCCCTCCACCGAAGAAAAAATTCCGTTGCTGATGGGACTTCTGCGCCGTATCGATGCGCGCCGCACCATGGTGTTCGTGAATACCAAGCGCATCGCCGAGGTGCTCGAGCGGACATTGACCGCCAACGGATTCGTCGCACAAGCGATATCCGGCGATGTTCCGCAAACCAAGCGTCTGAAAATGATGCGCGATTTTCATGAGGGCGAAATCGCCGTCTTGATCGCCACCGACGTCGCTTCGCGCGGACTGCACATCCCCGACGTGAGCCATGTGTTCAATTTCGATCTACCGAATGACGCCGAGGACTACGTGCACCGCATTGGACGCACGGCGCGCGCCGGCGCCGCCGGCGACGCCATCAGTTTTGGCTGCGAAGAGTACGCCATCGCGCTGCCCGACATCGAGCGCTACATCGGCCATCAGATTCCGCGCGCCGCCATTGATGTCTTGGATCTGGCCGCAGTAACCGCGCCCCCACCGGCCGAGTGGCGCGAGCGGGCACCGCGGCACGGCCAAGCTCGCGGCGGCGGAGGCGGACGCCCCGGCGGTCATGGGCGCTCAGGCGGCGGCGGGCGCTCAGGCGGCGGCGGGCGCTCAGGCGGCGGCGGGCGCCCCGGCGGTGCCGGCCGTTCCGCGGGCGGGCCGCATCGCGGCCCGAGTTCGCGGCCCCAGGGCCATGCCTCGCGGCCGGCGCCGCAACCCGCGAATGCGGGCCCAGCCACGGGTGCGGCGGATGGGCAGCCGAAGGATCCGTCGCGACGCAGACGCCGCCGCGGCCGCGGCGGTCCTCCCGTTGCTCCGAGCCCGTAAGCCACAAGCTGCGTAACTAGAGCAGTTCCGCGACACCGTCGATTGCCGCAAAGCTGCCGGTGGCTTGCGGCGGCGAACCTGTGTCCGGTCGGCGCACCGCGCGCAGGTGAGCAATGCCAAAGTCGCGGGCGCTTTCAAGCACCGGGAGGCTGTCATCGACGAACAAAGTCCGTGATGGCAGGAAACTCTCGTGCTGCGTCAATCTGCGCCAAAACGCCGCATTCTCCTTGGGCGCGTCAAACGCATGCGCTGTATAGCAAGCGTCAAAGTACTGCGTCAGCGCCACGCGCTCGTTTTTGATGGCCAGCGTCGCTGGGTGCGAATTGGTGACCAGCACCGCACGCTTGCCGCTGCGGCGCAGTTTCTGCAGGAAGGATTTCGCCCCCGGCAAGAAACCGACGCGCGCCAGCGCTTCGCGTTTCAGGGCGGGGATATCCAAGCGCAGCTCCCGCGTCCAATACTCCACGCAGTACCACTGCAGAGTCCCCGCGACCTCTTGAAACTTCGGGCGCAGATGCAGTTGCGCGTCCGCTTCGCTCAAGCCTCGTGCGGCCGCATAGCGGCTGGGGATCAAAGTCAGCCAAAACCAATTGTCGAAGCGCAAATCGAGCAAGGTGCCATCCATGTCGAGCAGGACCGTGTCCACTCCCTTCCAGTCGATCGCGGACGAGCTTTGCATTTGCGTATGATACTGCGATGCGTGATCTTCTCGCCCTGGCCGACTCATTGCTCCCCATCGTCGCGGGCGCTGGTACCGCCATCATGGAGGTGTACGGCGCCGCATTCTCGGTGCAACGCAAGGACGACAACTCGCCGCTGACGCTGGCTGATTTGGAATCGCAGCGGGTCATCATCGAGGGTCTGAAGCGCATTACGCCGGAGGTACCGATTCTGTCCGAAGAATCGGCAACGGCGCCGTGGGTGCAGCGGCAGAGGTGGCGCGAACTATGGGTGGTCGATCCGCTGGACGGAACGCGCGAGTTCGTCAAGCGCAACGGCGAATTCACCGTCAATGTCGCCTTGGTGGTGGAACACGAACCGCTGCTCGGCGTGGTGGCTGCTCCGGCGCAAGGATTGACCTACTGGGGTGCAGCCGGAGTCGGTGCCTTCAGCATTCTCAATGGCGGTGAGCGGCGCCGCATTCACACCGTTGCGCCGCAACGCCCGCTGCGGGTGGTCGGCAGCCGCTCGCATGCGAGTGGCGAAACTGCCGCGTATCTTGAGCGCCTGGGCCCTCACGTCGTGGCCCCGATGGGAAGCTCGCTGAAATTCTGTCTGCTTGCGGAAGGAAAGGCAGAGCTGTATCCGCGATTCGGCGCCACCTCGGAATGGGACACTGCGGCCGGTCAAGCCGTGCTGGAGGCCGCCGGCGGACATGTCACCCGCATGGATGGACATCGCTTGCGCTACAACTGCCGCGAAAGCGTGATCAACGGCGACTTCGTGGCGTTCAGCCACCCGAGCGTGCTGCCTGCCTAGGCGTGCCCGACGGCTTCGCACAATTCCAGCGTCGCGTCCAGCAACGTCGGAATATCAAATACCACCTGGTCTTCGGCCATGGTGAGTTTGGCCACGCCGGCTGCCCCGATGAGCGCGGCCGGCACATGAATTTGATCGCGGCGGCGCGTGGCGGTCCAGGGACTGATCCGGGCGTCGCCAAAAGCTCGATTGAGGGCGTTCCAGCGCAAATGCGCAGCGCGCGCCAAGGGTGTATCACCCCATTGACGTTGAGCGATGGTAATCGATGTATCCGCGGCGGTGCTGCGCGGGACCGTCATCAGATCGCGCACATAGCGCACCATCTCATTGGGATCGACGCGCACGGCAATTGTCGCCCGCCAGTCATTGGTCATATTCTTGCCGTCGGCTTGCGTGTCCATGACAGCAGTTTTGGGCCAAATGTGCAAAAACCAAGGGCGAGAGGTCGTTGCGACGCAAGGTAGCGCGACAGGTTAAGCTTCAGGCCATGAATGACGACTTAGCTTTGCTCGTCTTGGTGGCCGGCGCCCTAGGGGCCGCCTACAAGGTCTGGCAGATATCCATGGATGCGCGGGAGGCCGCCAATCGCATCGCCAGGGACACCTGTTCCCGCGCCGTGGTGCAACTCCTGGATGGCACCGTGGCTTTTGCCGGCTTTCGCCTGGCTCGCGATTCCGGCGGTAAGCGGCGCTTGCTGCGCACCTATACCTTCGACTACACCAGCGATGGGTTCGAACGCGCGCAGGGTTTCGTAGTGCTCGCAGGCCGGCAGCTGCAGGCCGTCGGACTTGCGGGCAGCCCATCGTGAACGATGGGCTCAATATCGACCTGCACACCCATTCGAATTGCTCCGATGGCTCCTTGAGTCCGGTCGAGCTGGTTGCACGCGCGGCGGCCGCCGGCGTGCAGGTTCTGGCGCTAACCGATCACGATACCGTCGCCGGCCTCGAGGAGGCGCAGCGCGCCGCCGGCGAGCGTGGCTTGTTGCTGGTGCCGGGCGTGGAAATCTCAGCATCCTGGCGCGCGCAGGCCATTCATGTGCTGGGCTTGTGGATAGATCCCGTCTCGCCGCCGCTGTGCGCGAGCCTGCGCGCACAAGCGGACCTGCGCCGGGCCCGCATGGGGGAAATGTGCGCGCGACTCACGAAACTAAGGCTGCCGGGTGCTGAACTGCTCGCCACCGTGCAAGCGGTTCCGGGTGTACCCACGCGCGCGCATCTTGCAGATGCCCTGGTGGCGGGCGGCCACGTCGACACGGTCGATACGGCATTTCGCAAATACCTGGGCAAGGGAAAACGGGCGCATGTTGCGCCCGCATGGCCCGCTCTGGCGATCGTGGTGGGGTGGATTTGCGCAGCGGGCGGTGTGGCCGCCATCGCCCATCCTCATCGCTACGCGCTTTCCGCGGGAGCGCGCCGGCGCCTGCTCGGTGATTTTGCTGCCGCCGGCGGTACAGTGCTGGAGGTGGTCAGCGGCGGCAACGGCGCGCAGCATATCGACACCTGCGCCACGCTCGCCGTGAATTTCGGCTTCCAAGGGTCGGTGGGCTCGGATTTCCACAGTCCACATGCGTGGAATCCGTTGGGCCGGTCCCTTAAGCTACCCGAATGCGTTACCCCGGTGTGGCGCAGCTTCGGCCTTTAGAAACTAGACTCGACATACGAGCAGCCGCCGTGAGTGACGAAGAGAGCAACGTCAATACCGATTTGTTCAAGAACATCGAGCGCCTACGCCAGCTGCGCATCGAGCATCGCGATCTCGACGACGTCATTTCACGCCTCAGCATGGATTTCAAAGTGGACGAATTGCAAATGAAACGCCTCAAGCGCCGCAAACTGCTCCTCAAAGACCAAATCGCGAGACTGGAAAGCCAGCTCATACCGGATCTGAACGCATGAGCGAAATCTGGCTGCGCATCGAGGCGTTTCTCGACATTTTGTCGACGCGCGGCGTGTTGATCGAAGTCGGGGCGCTGACGCTGTGCGTGTGTTTTGGCGGATTGGTCGCCATGGTGCTGCGCCGGCGCGCCCGGAAAAGGCCCGGCCCGCCCATGGCGCTGTCGTGGGAACACTTTACCGCTCAAGGCACGGTGGCGGTATTGCCGGCCATCATGGCGCTCGCGCTGGTGCTGCTCGCCCGCAGTTCGCTGCAGGCGGCGCACTTCGACGTCACTTTATTGGGGGCGGCCGCGCGCTTGATCGGTGCATACATCGTGGTGCGCATCGGGGTGCTGCTGTTCGCAGCCAGTCTGGGTAGCAAATCCTGGATTCAAAGTTGGGAAACGCGCGCGGCAATGCTGATCTGGCTGGCGATTGCCGCCGAATACCTGGGCTGGCTCGACCCCATCATCAGCACGCTGGACAGTCTCGGGATTGCCGCCGGCAAGAGCCGCATCACCGTCTGGTCGGTGCTGAAGTTACTATTCACGCTGACTCTTTTCATGCTGGCTGCCACGTGGATCAGCCGCTGGGTCGAACGGCGCGTGAAGAGACTCACCAACGTCGCGCACTCCACGCGTATCGGCATCGCGAAATTCGCCAACGCATTTTTGATCGGCCTGAGCATTCTCATGGGTCTGAATGCCGCCGGCGTCGACCTGACTGCACTGACGGTGTTGACCGGCGCCATCGGCCTGGGGCTGGGATTCGGCCTGCAATCGATCGCCGCAAACTTCGTCAGCGGCTTCGTACTGCTCATGGATCGCTCCATCAAACCGGGCGATGTCATCAGCCTGTCCGGCCAGGCGGGCACCAGCACCGAGAATTTCGGCTGGGTGCAGGAGCTGCGCGGACGCTACGTGGTGATACGCGACCGCGACGGCATTGAAATGCTGGTGCCGAATCAGCAGCTGATTTCCAACGCCGTGATCAACTGGAGCTACACCGATCCGCGGATCCGGCTGAAGCTGCCGATTCGAGTGAGCTATGCCGATGATCCGGAATTCGCGATCAAGGTCCTGCTCACTGCCTGCCAGGGACAGCCGCGCGTTCTGGCCGAGCCGCCGCCGGTGGCGCGCCTGATGCAATTCGGCGACAGCGGCATCGAGCTCGAACTGCGATTTTGGATTTCCGATCCGCAGGAAGGCGTGAACAATGTCCGTTCGGAGGTGAATCGCGCCATATGGCGGCTGTTCAAGGAACACAAGATCACCATTCCAATGGCGCAGCGCGAAATTCTCGTGCGCAGCGCGCCTCCGGAAGTCGGCTAGCCGACGACCGCCGTGGCCTTAGAGATCTCCCCGCACATCGTCATTCCCGACGATGAACTCGAATGGAAATACATCCGCGCTTCGGGCCCCGGCGGCCAGAACGTCAATAAGGTGTCGAGCGCCGTGCAGCTGCGGTTTCTCCTGCCGCTGAATACCAGCTTGCCACCGGCGGCAAGAAATCGCTTGCGCGACCTCGCGGGCCAGAAAATCAACGACGATGGGACCATTCTGTTCACGGCGCGCAGCGAACGCAGTCAGGAGCAGAATCGCCGCGCCGCCGCCCTGCGCCTGACCGCACTGATTCGAGCCGCCATGATAGAACCGAAAGTCCGCAAGAAGACGCGCCCGACCAAGAGCTCTCAGGAACGGCGCATCGAATCGAAAAAGCGCCGCGGCAGCACCAAGCAGACCCGCGGCAGCCAGCGGCATGGCGGCCACGGCTGGGATTAGGAAAGTCCTGGGTATCCGCGTCGCCGATGGCGGGTTCGCGTCATTGCCCCAGGGTTACCTGCAGGATGCTGTGCCTGATCTGCTCGGATAGCACCAGCCTGGCGTCGGCTGCGACGCCGAGCAACGGGTCGCCAAACAGCAATTTTTCGTCTTCGGACATTTGAATGACGTCGCGCTGCCGCAGCAGCTCGATGAAATGGCGGAACAGGCTCTTGTCGAAGAATTCCGGCGAGTTCAGCTCGTAGAGCAACGACATGCGCTGCGCCATGAGATGACAGCGTTCCTCAAGCGCTTCGCGTGTGATGGCGCCGCTGCCCGCCTGCAGCAGTAGCGCGATCGCGAGGTAGTAGCGCTCGATGGTTTGAATCGTTGCCTGTGCCAGCGCCGACAGACGAATCGCCTCCAGCGAAGTCGGCGCCGGACGTTGCCACTCGCTGCGATCGGCGTTGCCCTGCAGCAGATTGAGGCGCACGAAGGTGTCGAGCAGGGAGTCCACCACGATGCTCACGGCCGCCTCGTCCCAGCGCAAGAACAGCTCGGCAGAAATGTAGGGATACACCCTCCACACCAGGCGTTGGATATCCGTGGTGCGCATGCGCGCATTGCTCACGAAACCGCACGCCAGCAGCGATGGCAGCGCGAACAAATGCAGGATGTTGTTGCGGTAGTAGGTGGCGAGAACCGCGTTTTCCGCATTCATGCGCATGAGATCGCCGAGCGGATGCTTTTGGCGCTCCAGGACACCCATGGTTTCCGCGTAGCGAATCATTTGCTCGCCACTGTCGCGCGTTACCGTCACCAGCGGCGAATACGGCGCATCGTGCAGCAGCCGCCGATAGAGTTCGAGCTGGCTGTTCAATTCCCGCTCCGGCAGTGCCTGGCGCGGTGTCGCCAGTATTGCCATGGCCACCAGATTGATCGGCGTCACGGCGGCGGCGGCGTTGATCTCGATGTTGATCCTGCGGGCCAGCTCGCCGATGGCCGCCGCGATCCAGCCGGCAGGCGCAGCATCGCCCTGCATTGGGCCGCTGCGCCATTGCGGATTGTGCTTGTGCAGCACCTCATCGAGTGCAATCGGCTGTCCGATGTTCACATGGACCTTGCCGAATTTGCTGCGCAACACCGAGATCAAAGCCTTGAGCAGGACAAAAATACTTTCCTTCTGCTTGGGCTGACCCGACAGCTCGCCGATGTAGGTCCTGCCCTCGACGATGCGTTCGTAGCCGAAATACACTGGCATGAACACCACCGGGCGCTTCGGATCGAGCAGGTAAGCGCGCACCGTCATCGACAGCATGCCGAGGCGCGGCGACAGTAATCGCCCGGTTCGACTGCGACCGCCTTCGATGAAGTACTCGAGCGGGTGGCCGCGAGCCATCATGAATCCCAGGTACTTGGCGAATACCACCGGATACAGCGCATCGCCCTTGAAGCTGCGGCGCAGGAAAAACGCGCCGCCCTTGCGCAGAAAGCGGCCGAGCAGCGGCATGTTCATATTCGCGCCGGCCGCAACATGCGGAACCGCAAAGCCCTTGCGGTAGACGATGTACGACATCAACAGATAATCCATGTGGCTTCGATGGCAGGGAACGTAGATGATTTCCGCGCCGCCGCCGACGCCGCTCAAATTGTCGATGTGCTCCAATTCCACGCCGTCGTACAGCCAGTTCCACAAGCGGCCGAGCAGAATCGCCATCAAGGTGATGAAGGCCTGGGAATAATTTGCCGCGATTTCCATCGCATGCTTGCGGGCCAGCAGCAATGCGGGGCGACGCAACAATTGGCGCGACTGCATTTCGTCGCGCACCGCCTGGCGCACCGCCTGGGTCTTCAAAATCTGCACGACCAAGGTGCGGCGGTGCGACAGGTCCGGACCGATGCTCGACGCACGCTGCGCGCGAAATACCATGCGCAGCGAGCGCAGCGCGCGCCGCACGCTGCGCTGCTCGCCCAATCCGTCCTCCATGACATCCCGCAAGCGAATCGGCTCGCCGAAATACACCAGCGTGTTGCGCCCGTTGAACACAACGCTCAATAATTTCCGAAATCGGCCCACCAAGATCCAGTCTTCAGAAAACCACAGGCGCCACCAGCTCACTTCTTTATGCGGTGCCCTGCCCCAAAATATCGCCACCGGCACCAGATCGACGTCGAACTGCGGATGCGCCGCGGCCGCGGCAATCAGCCGTGTCAGATAGCGCGGCGCGCGCGCGGCGTTGTGCGGTCTGAATAAACTCGGTCGGCGCAGCAGCTCGAAGTAGGCCCGGTCGGCGCGCCGTTCGCCCACCATCAAGCGACGCTCGGGCCGTGGTAAATTTTGCTGCGCGCAAACGCTGCTGAGCACCGCGAAATCGCTGCGGCTCTCATGTTCCAGCACATAACAAATCGGCCGCGGCCGTGCGCCGATCGCGGCGACGGCATCATCAGGCTTGATGGTGACCCTCACCCATAGGCTCAAGATCTTGCGGACGGCAAATTGCCACGCCTGGCCCAAGCCGACAAAAGGATTCATCGTTGCTTACGCGCTGCTTAAGGTGTCTCGCCGCGTGCTTGATTCTCGATGGCCTGGCGTGTTTTTGCAGCGTTCTCGTCGACGGCTTTTTGAACTTCGCGAGCCTTGTCGAGTTCTTGCGTCAAAGGATCGAAGACCGTCTTGGCGGGCGGCGGCGGTTGCGAAGCAGAACAGCTGACGATGAACATAACCACGAGTGTCATTGTCATACGTTTAACGTAACCCATGTGCAGCCTTAAGTTTTACGGGCCGGAAGGAGCTTGAGTGTACAATACACACATGTTTCGCTTTGCATTCCTGTTGCTTTTTACCATGGACGTCCACGCCGCAATGCAGGCTGTGGATATCGACGCCGCGGCGCAGCTCTATACGGATGCTGCGACACGCGAGCAGGTGCGGGCCTCGCTGGTGCCCATGCCGGCGCATATTCGCCAGCTGTTCATGGGAAATACCTCCTCGGCGCTGTCGGATTCGCAGCTTGCCGCAGTGGATGCCGCGGCCAAGCGCGGATTTCGCATCGATGTATTCGAGCCGCCCGCGCTGCATGCATTTGCTGCAAATCTCGATGCAGATACGGTGAAGAAAACCGAGGCGTTTCTTGCCAGCGACCTGGGCAAACGCATGGTCGCAGCGGATGTGGCTTTGGCCACTCGCGACGAAGACACAGTCGAAAAGGTGATGGACGGAAAAATCACCTCGCCCTCCACGCCGCAGCGCGACGCGCTGTTCGCCAAGCTGGAGGTTGCCACTCACTCCAGCGAATCGAATGTGCAGATTTTCTTGAGCATGGGTACGGCTGTGGCGCAGGGCGCCGCGATCGGATCCGGAATGGATCCCGGACCTGTCGGGGAGCGCGCGCGCAAATCCGGCGAAGCCAGCCGTGCGGACTTTGAACAATCCATGCGCCTGCCCATGCGGCGCTACTTGGCCTACAACTATCGCGACTTGAGCGACGCCGACGTCAAGAGTTTGTTGGCCTTTCTGCAAACCACCGCCGGCAAGCGCTATGTTGCCGCCAACACAGCCGCTCTGGATGCCGGATTCAATGCCATGGGCAAGCGCTGCGGCGAGCAGCTCGGCGAAAGCTTGCGCGAATTGGCGATAGCGCAACTCGCCACTGAAGCCCCGAATCAAGATGCGGCTCCGGAATTGAAGCCGGCGCCGGATAACAAGAACCACAAGTAAGCGCGGCGTAGCCCCTAGAGAGCGGCTAGAAAAGTCCGCAGCAAGCTGCAAATCTCCTCGATCTGATCTTCCAGGCGATGATTGGAATTTAGTATGTGGAGCGCCGCGCAGGTCGAGCGCGCCCAGCGGATGCTGTTCTCGACCGGCACGACATCATCGTGCCAACCGTGCACGATCGCGGTGGGGACGGCGACGTTTTGCGGCGTATGGGCTTCGAGGCCGGGCATGTAGAAAGCCGGCGCCAATAGGAACAGACCGCGCGCGCCAAGCCGGCTTGCCGCGGCGGCGGACACATGGCCGCCCATGCTCGAGCCTACTAGCACCAACGGGTCCTTGAGTTCGAGTCCCACTGCGATGAGTTTTTGTACGCGCGCCCGAGGGTCATCCATACCGCGGTAATCAACCGATTCCACGCGAAGCTCAAGCTCCTGCACCACCGCCGCCATGGCCGTGATCTTCGCACCCCAGGGCCCGCTTTCCTTGCCATGCGAAAACACCACAGTTTTGGGCGAATGGCTCAAGAAACCCACCTTCGCGGCCGCTACAGACGCATGGCATTGGATGAAGAACAGGCGTACACCGCACACGAAATGCGCAGCGCCATCGACTGGCTGCGCGATTGCGCCGACCTTGCCGGAGTCGATGCCGCAGCTCTCGAATCACTGGCTGCGGCTGCGGTGCATTTCTCGTTGCCGGCCGGCAGCCTCTTGTTCGAGTCCGGCGCAAGTCCTGACGGAGTATATCTGGTCGCCAGCGGCCGCCTAGGCGTCAAATCGACGGCAAAAGCAGGACTTACAGCGGAGATAGAGCGCGGTGAGCTGGTGGGCGAAGCCGGCTGGCTGCTCGGGCTGCAGCGCAGCGCGACGGTTGTTGCACTGCGCGACAGCGAGCTGCTGCTCGTGCCAAACGCGGAATTGGATCGCATCGCGGTTTCATCCACGCACTTCTCCCTGGCGCTGGCGCGGCTGTGCGCGCGCCGCTTAAGGCACAGCAATCGCCAGGAATACAAACCCAAGCGGGCGCGCGTATTCACCATCGTGCCCAGCAGCATTGAAATCGATGTGGCGGATTTGGCTGCCCGCTTGGTGGATGAACTTCAAAGAGCGGGCCGAACCGAGCTGCTTTGGGATGCGCGCGCCACTACGCATACGGCCGACTGGTTCTATCGCATCGAAGAAGCCAACGACTATGTCGTGTACGTGGCGAATTTCATCCCCTCGGGCTGGACTCGGCAGTGTTGCCGCCAGGCCGATGTGATTCTATTGGCGGCACCGGCCGGAGCCCCTTTGAGCCCATGGCCCAGCGGCATTGCCGAAGCAGCGATTGCACGCGGCGCGCGGGTCGAACTGGCGCTGCTCCATCAGGGGCGGTTCGAAGCGGATTCTGCTGCGCGTTGGATGAAAAGCGTGCCGGTCACCCTGCATCATCACATCGTCACGCCCGCGGATCTGGGCAGGGTTGCGCGACTGCTGACGCGCCGCGGCGTCGGTCTGGTCTTATCGGGTGGCGGCGCGCGGGGGTTTGCGCACCTTGGAATCATTCGCGCGTTGCGGGAATCAAGGGTACCGCTGGATTTCGTCGGCGGCGTGAGCATCGGCGCCATCATCGCGGCCGGCGTGGCAATGGGATGGAGCGACGAAGAAATGCGGCTGCGCTACCGCAGAGGCTTTGTCGACACCAATCCGGTGAACGACTATACCTTCCCGTTCGTGGCGCTGACGCGCGGCCGCAAAGTTTCGCGGCTGCTGGATCGAGAATACGGCGAGGTGCTGATCGAGGATTTGCGCCTGCCGTACTTCTGCATCAGCGCCAACCTCACTACCGGCCGCGCGCTCGAGCATCGCTCAGGTCGACTCTCTCACGCGTTGCGCGCCTCGGTTGCCATTCCCGGCGTGATGCCGCCGGTGTTTCACGACGCCGGCGTACTGGTCGACGGCGCCGCCATCAACAACCTGCCGGTCGATTTCATGCAGAGCCATGCACCGGGCTTCGTGATCGGCAGCGATGTCGGCGCCGATCATAGTTTCGGCAAACGCCGCGTCAATATTTTTCAGATCCTGATGCACGCCGGCATGGTCAACAGCGCGGCAAGCGAGCGAGCGCAGAGAGATCTCGCTGATGTGCTGCTGAAGCCGCCGCTCGCCAATATCGACCTGCTCAATTGGCAGGCCTTCGACCGGGCGATCCAGGCCGGCTATGTATACGCGCGATCTGCCCTCGAGAACTTGCCGGCGATACCGCGCCTCGCAGCGGAGGCCGCCGCAGCCGCTACGCCCAACTCGCTGGCAATCGAACTGCAAACCCGACTGGCGGCCACCCTGGCCACCGGGTGAGAAACGGTCTGGTGATACTTAAGACAGGCTCTTGACGATGCCGTCCACCCATTCGAGTTCCGCCGGGCTGTATTGCGAAAAATTCAGCCGGTTGAGACTGACGGGCTGTACCTTGGCCCCAAACGCTGAATGCGAAATCCGAAAGCTGTGAAACTCGTGATCCCGATTCGCCGCAAATCCGATCACCAGGTGAAATTCGCCGCCGCCCGCCTCCCATGAGTTGACGCGCCGGTCGCAAATGATGAAAAAGGCGTCCTCCATGCGGCGCGAACCGAAGGTTCCCGCTTCATACAGGCCTTCGAAAAACGCGCGCGCCTGCGAAGCCACCGTCTCGGCGATTTCCGACGGCGATTTCGCCTCAGCCACCCAGCGAGTTCCGCGTTCGATGCTATTCAGTATGAACAGCGCCAGCCGGCGCGCCGCGAGATATTGCCAATCGGTGTCCGCGGCTGAGCCCGCAGCCAGGGTGCGCGCCCGTACGCCGATTCGGGTGGTCGAGCGTATCGCCTGCAGGGTATTGACCCCATGGTGCGCGAGCTTCACGCGGCGGTCTTCGCTGACCAAGCAGGCCGGCCGGTATCCCGGGCGTAGAACCGCTTCTTCATGATCGGCGGGAACCCAGACCGGAGACACCTCATCGTTGCGCGCCAACATGCCGGCCACCGCGCCGCACGGTGCGAAGGATTCGAAGTGCCCCCTGAGCTTGTCGTGGGCGAGCACGCGCGGAAAGTACATGAGCGCGTTTTCGTTTGAAAAATTCCAGTTGCGCAATCCCGCCAGAGCATCATCGGCGGTATGCCAGCGGGCGGGCGGATCGATGATCAGCAGTGCGCGGCGCTCCTTGCAATAGCGCGCAGCCACCAATAAAGCGCCTGGCCCCACATCCTGATCGCGCGACAACGGCGGAATGCACAGAAAGTTGAAGTACTCGGCGTGCAACAGCGCGAACAGCCCGGTGCGATCCGAGATCGAGCCGATCAAGTCGTAGTCGGTAAGCGGCGCGCCGTCATCGCCGTCCGAATTCGACGTGGCGTAAGCGGTGGCGAGGCCACTCGCCGGATCCATGGTTTGGTCGGGCCGCTGCGTCGGGACTTCGCCCAAAACTCGAATCAGCTGCGACGGAGCAAGACCGGCGGGCAAATAGTTTTCCGCCGCCGGCGATATCGAAAGGCGATGGAAAATTTCCTGGTCTTCCACCTGTCCGGTACCCTGGGCGCGAACCCGCTGCACCGTCAAATTAAAAAGCGCTGCCGCTTCCGGCGCAATGTTGTCGTAGTCGACGCTGGCCCGCAAAAATTCCCTGGTACCCGGGCGCAGGGCTTGCAGCTTGAGTTGCTGCGAGCCGGCCTTCAAGGTCAGCGTCGCCGAACGAGCGCCATTGACGACGCGGACAATGAGGGCCTCGCCGCCGCCGTTGTCGAAATATTGTTCGACGGCATAGCCCAGGAGACTTGGCTGCCACAGACCGCCGAATACATGCTGGAATTCCGAGAAACTCTTGATGGGAATCGGGCGGTTGACCGGTCCGCGCAGCGTGCGGCCGACGAAGGCGGTGCGCGCTGTGGGGAAACGCGCGATGGATCGGTCAAGGTCGCGTTGTTCGACGACCTGTACGCCAACGCTGCCGGGCGTCACCAAATTTTTGTCGAAGCAAGCATGCGCGCGAACTGTAACACAACGGACTAATCACGCGCGCACGTGATTGACGAGCCGTCAATCGGCGGCGCGCCGCTCCTTCGGCTGCCGCCTCTGAAGATCGACCTCCTCGCGGCGCTGCTGCTCCTCGCGCTGTTGCTCCTCGACGCGCGCCTGCTGCGCTTCGGTCCTCTTGCGGGAGATTTCCTCGAGCATCACTTTCATCCATTCGCTGATCATTCGCTCGCCTCGCCCTGGGGCTCGACGATGGCTTCGATGGCCGCGACCGTTTGCGGATGATAGCCCGGACGCGCCTTGGCAAAGACGCGGCGCGCAACCTCGGGACCGGTCGGCGTTTTCATCAATGCTTGATACAGCGGTACAACGAGCTTGCGGCGTCCGATGCTCTTTAGGTACTCCTCCAAGGGTGCAAAGCCCGGCTGATAGTCGTGGGCGATCACGAGCTTGAACCAACTTTGCTCGATCTCGTCATTCGGACTCTTGCCAAAGCTGTACGCCCTATCCAGGTCCGCGAGTTGCACAGCACTCAAGGTGGCTGGCATGCCATCGAGGAAGTACAGCCATTGCGGCGCCACCCAATCGAGTCCGAATTTCTTGAGCTGAAGCTTGCCGGCAAGCCAAGCCGCCCTGGCCTCTTCCACGGGTTGAATCATCGCGGTCGTCGGCAGTACGGCATCCGCCGGGATACCCGGACTGAAGACCCAGGCGTTGGCTTGCTGCCGCGAGACGATGCCGGGATAGCGATCGAGCAAATTTTCCTGCAGGTAGGCCAGGAACTGCTCACTGGTAACGCTCTTGGTTGCAAAGTGATCGAAGTAGTCATGTAAGAACTGATCGAAACGCTCGCGGCCAAATTTGGCGTCGAGATAATTCAAGAACAAACGTCCCTTCTCATAGGGAATCTCGGTGAAGCCTTCGCCGGGATCGCGATCGCGCAGATCGATCGCCAGGACTTGGTCGGCGGGATTGAGTTTCGCAACGCCGGCCCGCAAGGATTGCAGCCCGAGCACCTCTTCCATGGACGATCGTGATTCCCCGTACAGCGCCGTCATGATGCGGGCTTGCAGGTAATCGCTGAACCCCTCATTCAGCCACAGATCGCGCCACGTCGCATTGCCGACCAAACTGCCGGACCAGGAGTGCGCTAGCTCGTGCGCAATCACCGCCACCAAACTCTTGTCGCCCGCGATGACGGTGGGAGAGATGAATGTCAGCCGCGGATTTGGCGCGCCGCCTACGGGAAAACTCGCCGGCATCACCAAGATGTCGAAGCGGCTGCCGCGATACGGCCCGAACACCTTCTCGCCGGCCTGAATCATCGATTCGGCATCCGCGAACTCTTTGACGGCCGCCTTGATCAAGGATTTATCAGCATAGACGCCGGTGCGCAGGCCGGTTTCCTTGAATTCCAGATCGCCGACCGCCAGCGCGATCTGATAGGCAGGCACGGCCTGCGTCATGACAAAGAAGTATTCGCCGTTGCGCTTCGCCTTCGGATCATTCTCAGCGCTCATGAACGCGCGCATATGCGAGTCGGTATAGATGTGAGCCTTGTACGTCGCGCGCACCTGCGGCGTATCCTGCAGGGGAATCCAGGTGCGTGCCGCGATGGGCTCCGACACCGTGTAAAGAAAGTCTTTGTGCCATGGGGTCTGCTTCGAGGTCAGCCATTGCAGCGCCGCGGAGGCCGGCGTGGTTTCATAGTCCACCCTGATGACTTCGGTGCCTTGCTTCGACGGCGGCAATTCGATGACCAGCGCGCTGCCGAGAATGGGATCCGGTTTCTCGAGGTGAAACGGCCGGCTGACCCAAATCGTTTGGTTTTTAGCCGTTGCTCCCAACACGTTGCTGGCTTTTTGCCGCACATCGTTGATCATCAGCCCTTTGGTATCGAGCACCAGCTGAGTGGCGCGCGGATCCAGGCGCTTGAATTCAAATCCGGCAACCCCGGTGATGGTCTTGGCCTCGAGATCGACGCGCATTTCGAGTTCCAAATGCGTGGCCCGAAACTGATCGACGTTGGCATAGGAGTTATAGTCGAATCCGGGATCGATGGGTCCGTTATCCGCAGTGCGCTGGCCGCCGAAGGAATGGCCGCCGCAAGCTAACAGCGCGATAACCGCAACAGCCCGACGCCTCATGGAATTCGCACGATTAATGAACGGCCGCCTGATTCTGCGGCGGCGGCTGCGATTGCGGCTGCGGCGCGGGCGCACCCAGCGGCGCCGGCTTGTCGCGACCATTCAGCAACTCGTTGAATGTCTTCTCGTCCACCAGCAGGCCGGACTGGCCGTCCCAATTGGACCCGGCGGGCAGTATGTCCTGCACCAGCAACGATTGCGCAACGACGGCGTCGATGCCGTCGCGGCCGCCGGTGATCGGTACCGGCACGGCGCGCGGCGTATGCGCCAACTCGCCGACGCGCTGCCAGTCGATCTCATCATCGTGTTCGGCAATCTTCGCGCGCAGTTTCGGACTCAGCAAATTAGCGAGCAGACGCTTGCGGTCATTGGACCAATTGCGCGAATCGTCTTCCATGACGGTATAGGCTTGAAAGTACAGCGTGCCGTCGCGCCAGCCGAAAAGATACGGCTGATTGACCACGGTAACCTTGGTGCCGATCGGGATCAGATCGAAGAATACCGCAATGTCCTCCGGATACAGGCGCATGCATCCGTGGCTCGAGCGCATACCGACGCCGTAAGGCTTGTTGGTGCCGTGAATCAGATAACTCGGCCATCCTAGGCGAAACTCGTATTGTCCCAGCGGATTGTCGGGTCCCGGAGGCACTTGGGCGGGTAGCTTGTCACCATTCTCGGCATGCTCGTCGCGAACCGATTTCGGCACCACCCAAATCGGGTCCTTCTGGCGCGCGATGATCTTCGTCGTGCCTTCCGGAGTCTTCCAGCCAACCTTGCCGATGCCGAGTGGATGCGTATACACCGTCTCCGGCTCACCCTTCTTGTGAGGCGGGTAGTAAAAGATGCGCATGGCGGCCACGTTCACGACGACGCCTTCATGGGGAGCTGCCGGCAATACAAATTGCGTGGGCACAACGACCTCACGGCCGGCTCCGGGCAACCAAGGATCCACGCCTGGGTTGGCCATGAGCATCTCTTCGTAGCCCACATCGAAGCGACGGGCGACATCTGGAAGTGTGTCGTCCTTGCCGATGACGGTTCTTTGCACATAGCCCACGACGCCGTTGCCCGGAGCCACTTCGAAATAATGTGTCTGGCTCGGCTTGGGCAATTCCGGCTTCGGCGGCGGCAATGCCTTTACCACCGGCGGCGGCTCCTTGGGGATAGGGCGAAACAACGAGCATCCGGCGCCAGCAACAGCCCCGATGCAGAGGGCGAACCAGACGGTCCTGCGAAACACGGCGGTGAATTGAATGGGCATCGACCCTCTCTACAGCAACGCCGGGCGATCGGGCAACTGATTTTGGGAATGGGCCGAGGGGTTGGGCGGCGCCGGAAAGTGGCGGGCCAGAAGGTTGCCGATGGCCTCGACGCCGGCGATCGAACCGATCTGAAACCGCCCGGCGCGAAAATGCTCCTCCATCAACCGGCACACTGCCTGCCACTCGGCATCGCTGACTTTTCCCCGGAAGCCTCGATCCGCCACGATTTCAACATGGCGATCCGCGAGCTGCACATAAATTAGTACCCCGTTGTTGGCCTCCGTATCCCATACCCGCAGCAGCCCAAAAACTTCGAGTGCGCGATCGTGGGCAGCGACCTCATGCCAGATGTGCAGTGGCGTCAACGCCGTTTCAATGGCGAATCGCAGCTCACCGTTGTGCGTCCGTTCAACGTTCGCAATGGCCTGTTGAATCGCATCGAGCGCCGCGCTAGGGAACAAAATGCGGGTGCGCCAATGCGTCGCGGTGATGTGCCGGAGCATGCGTCCTAACTGCATCACCAACTACCCGAGGCGCCGCCGCCCCCAAATCCGCCGCCACCACCGCTGAAGCCACCGCCAAAACCGCCGCCGCCCCCGCCGCCGAAGCCGCCCAGACCGCCAATTCCCCCGCCCAAGCCCCCTCCCCAACCGCTGCCGCCCGACCATCCGCCCCGCGTACCCCCCGCGAGCATGGCAAACAAAAATGCAACCACGCCGGCGCCCAAGCCGATGGGAAGTAGATGGCTGAACAGCCAGGCAAGGACCCCTGCGAGGCCGCCGGTCGCGATTGATCCGAACACCCGACCGAATATTGAACGCAGCACGCCTCCCGCAACGACGACGATCACCAGCAGAATTGGCAAGAGGTGAGTGATGCCGGGGGTATGCTCCCATTTAATGTCCGGTTGCGGCAGCGGTTCGCCGTTGACCACGGATATGATCTGATTGACGCCGGCTTCCACACCGCCGTCAAAGTCGCCGGCTTTGAAGTGCGGCGCCACGGTCTCGGCAATGATGCGGTTGGCAGTAGCATCCGGCAGCGCGCCCTCCAGGCCGTACCCCACTTCGATGCGCGCGCGCCGGTCATTCTTGGCAACGATCAGTATCGCCCCATCATCGACACCCTTGCTTCCGAGCTTCCACGCCTCCGCGACTCGGATGCCGTACTGCTCAATCTCCTCCGGCTGCGTGCTCGGCACGACGAGCACCGCAATTTGACTGCCTTTTTTCGCCTCGAAGTCCGCAAGCTTGGCTTCGATGCGCGCGACGGCACCGCCCGACAATGTGCCCGTAAGATCGGTGACTCGCGCGGCGAGCGGCGGCACGGCGACCTGCGCGCCGGCAACCCCGAAGCTGAGCAGCAGGGACAGGCCTGTCGCGAGACGGGCAGCGCGCACGGTCTAGTGCGCGGGCGCGGCAGCGGGCGCAGGTGCCGGCGCGAAATCCACCGCAGGCGGCTTGGAAATCGCCGCTTCATTCTCCACGGCGAAGTTGGCTTTGGTTTTGTACCCGAACATCATCGCCGTCAAGTTGACCGGGAAGGAGCGTATGAACGAGTTATAGCCCTGCACCGACTGGATGTAGCGGTTGCGGGCCACGGTAATGCGATTTTCCGTGCCTTCGAGCTGCGCCTGTAGGTCGCGGAAATTCTGATCGGATTTCAATTGCGGATAGTTTTCGGTCACCACCAAGAGACGCGACAAGGCGCCCGACAGTTCACCTTGAGCGGCTTGAAATTTGGCAAGCGCTGCCGGATCGTTGGCCAGCTCCGGCGTCACCTGAATTGAACCGACCTTTGCCCGCGCCTGCGTTACGCCCAACAGCACGGTCTGTTCCTGGGCAGCGTAACCTTTGACGGTACTGACCAGGTTGGGGATGAGGTCGGCCCGCCGCTGATACTGATTGAGCACTTCCGACCAAGCGGCCTTGATTTGCTCGTCCTGGCTTTGAATGGAGTTGTAGCCGCAACCCGAGAGCAGCATCACGAGCGCGACACTGGCGAAAGCTAGTTTACCCATCTTCCCCTCCTGCCCCTTGTTGGTTGGGGCCGAAGCGCGAAGTCTACCATCTAGCAAAAAAAAGCCCCGAGTGTTGGCTCGGGGCTGAAGATGCGGACTTCAATGAAGGGAAGTAAAGCCCGCTAGGGGATCTTCAATGGCTTTGGATCAGTGCAGTTGGTGCCATTGCAAAACTTGAATGTCAGTCTCCTCCAGGTCAAAACTACGCGCGAGCATCCGTGCGATGTCGCGATCACCTTCCACGCTGCCGGATTGGCCGAGCAATTCAACGACACCGCGATACTCGTTGTACTCGATGGCATCATCCGAATGCGCGATAAAGTGGGTGTAGTATTTAGCGCTCATGGGTACAGAGCTTATGGTTCACAGCCCCTGCAATCTGTGAACAACCGCTCAGTCGGTTGGCGCTGCTCTAGAACCATTTCACGTCCTGGAACGTCCCTTAAGAATATTGCACCGTGTCAAGATACCGCCCCCCCACGCCGCCCGGTTCCAAATACATCACCCCGGAAGGGGCGAGGCGGCTTAAAGATGAGCTTAACCAGCTGTGGCAAGAAGAGCGCCCGCGGGTCACCCAGGCCGTCGCCGAAGCCGCAGCGCAAGGCGATCGATCCGAGAACGCTGAGTACACCTACGGCAAAAAGCGCCTGCATGAGATCGATCGGCGCGTGCGTTTCTTGCGTAAGCGGCTCGAAGGGATGGCGATCATCGATCCTGCCGCGGATTTGGGCCGGCGCGACCTCAACCGGGTGTACTTCGGCGCTTGGGTGCACCTGGAGAGCGTCGGCGGCGAACTTCGCTGGTATCGCATCGTCGGACCCGACGAATTTGATATGGCCGAGGACTACATCAGCATGGACTCGCCCCTCGGACGGAGCCTCTTAGGCCGTCATCTTGACGATGAAATCACGGTGACCTTGCCGGGCGGAGCCGCGACCCTGACAGTTATCGCCATCAGTTACACGAGGACCGCCCGAAGCTAGGCGCCCCGGCCCGCCGCCGCCTTCAAACAACTCGGATGTTCTTGAACTGCCAAGGATCCGAGGTATCCAGGTCCTCGGCGAACAGCTCCCCGCGCTGATGCAGAGGTGTCCAATCCGTGTACTTGCCCACGACGGTCCCGAGGTAGGGTGTGCAGATCTCGAGCGGCCGCTGAAAGTCCATGTCGTCCGGCTCCACGATGCCGCGCAGCGGATTCTCCATGGCCCATATCATGCCGGCCAGTGCGGCCGCAGTAACTTGCAGGCTGGTGGCGCTGTTGTAGGGCGCGAGCCGGCGCGCCTCGGCGATGGACAATTGCGATCCGTACCAATAGGCATTCTTTGCGTGACCCGCGAGCAGCACGCCGAGCTCATCGATTCCCTCCGTGATCTCGCTCATCATGATGCGTTTGCGGTCCTGCAGTTGCCAGTTGCGGCCGGCGAATTCGTGCACGGATAACACCGCGCTGTCGCTGGGGTGGTAGGCGTAATGGCTTGTGGGCCGATAAGCAACTCGCACGCCATCCATGACGGTGTAGTAGTCCGCCAGCGATATCGCTTCGGAATGAGTGATCAGAAATCCATGGAAATGCCCAGCCTTGGGTGTCCAGGTGCGAACTCGAGTACTCGCGCCCGGCCGGTTCAAATAGATGGCGCAGCCGGAGCCGTCCTGGTGCCGGCCACCATCGGCCGGGAAATGCTTTTCATGCGTGCCCCAGCCGAGTTCCGCGGGCTGCGCCCCTTCGCTGACGAAGCCATCGACGGACCAGGTATTGACGAATTCATTTGGCATCTTTGGCACATTGGCGACCTGCGTGTCGCGTTCCGCGACGTGCATGACCTTGATGCCGAGTGTCTGCGCGAGCTTGGCCCATCCGCCGCGGCTCGAGGGGATGTCGGTTTTGAGACCCGTATCCTTGGCGATATTGAGCAAGGCTTGCTTGACGAAGTGGGACACCAAACCGGGATTCGCGCCATGGGTGAGCACGGCGGTAGGCGCCCTCTTCGCCTCGCCGCGCAGTCGCAATGCCGCCAAGCGCATGGTGTAGTTGCTGCGCGCCGCCACCGGCATCTGAGGATCGGTATATCCCCCGGCCCAGGGCTCTATGCAGGTGTCGAGATACAGCGCGCCGCGTTCGCGCGCCAGCTGCAGCAGCGCGACGCTCGACACGTCGACCGACAAATTCAGCAAAAAATCACCCGCATCGAGCAGCGGCTCGAGGATGCGCCGGTAGTTCTCGCGCGTCAGCGCGCAAGTAGTGAATTTCACGCCGAATTCTTTGGCTTCCGTACTGCCGCTATCTTCCGCCGTCACAATGGTGATGCGATCCGACGAAGTGCCGATGTGACGCAAGATCAGCGGCAAGATTCCCTGTCCGATGCTGCCGAAACCAACCATGACGATCTTGCCGGGAAATTGCACATGCACTTCGCGCTTGTTCATAATTTTTCTGCCGTATTGGTTTTTCCCATCATGCGTTCCTTGGATGATTAAATGCCGGCGGCCGGCGCGGTGCCGAACCCTAGCCTAACTGCTGGCGGCGGTTTCGCGCCAGTGAGGCGGGTATGTACGCTCATACCCGGGAAGCGATTCGATGCGTTGAATCCAGCGCGCGAGCGCCGGATAATTGCGCTCCATGGGCAGAAAGCGCGCACCAAGCTCCGCAGCGGCACTGCGATTCAACGCGCGCCGCAGCAGCTGTAACCACGGGAAGATCACCATGTCGATAGCGGAGTATTTCTCGCCGACGATCCATTGCTCCTTGCTCAAGCGGCCTTCGATCGTTCGCGCTTCGCGTCCGACGATATGCATGGCATCGGTCAGATTGTCGCTATCGGCGGCGACTTGATCGGCAAATATCGCGCTGATGATCTTCTGTACCAGGGGCTCGGTATAGGACTGAAACTCGCAAATCACCCGCATGATGACGCCGGCCTCCTCGGGGCTCGAACCAAATATCGGCGGCTGCGGATATTTCAGGTCGAGGTAGTACAGAACGGCCACCGACTCGAACACCACGTAGTCGCCATCCTTCAATACCGGGACCCGGCCGCGCGGATTCATTTTCAGCATCTGCGGCGATTGATGCTCCTGCTTGTCGAAGTGCAGCAGCTGCGATTCGTATTGCAGCCCCTTGTGCTCGAGCGCCAAGTGGACGCGCCACGAATACGGGCTGCCGCTGCCCCAGTAAAAGGTGATTGCCATGCGCGATTGTAACGGTTGACATCCTCCCCGTCCCAGGGGATGGGGATTCCCTTCGCCATTCACGCGCATCGCGCTAAGCTTCGCTTCGTGGCTTTTCAGACCTTGATCGATGCAGCCTCGCTGCGGGAATTAATGGACGGCGCCGGCGTCGCGGTGATCGACTGCAGGTTCGATCTTCAGGACCCGGAGGCCGGCCGCCGGTCGTACCTGCGCGGCCACATACCCGGAGCGCGTTATGCGGATCTGAATAAGGACTTGTCGGCACCGGTGAGTTTAAGCTCCGGCCGCCACCCGCTCCCCACGCCGCAGGATTTCGCCGCCAAGCTGGATGAACTGGGTGTCGGCAATCACACCCAGGTCGTCGCCTACGACGAGAACAACGCATCCTTCGCCGCCCGATTGTGGTGGATGTTGCGATGGGTGGGGCATCCGTTCGCGGCTGTTCTCGACGGCGGACTGAAGTCTTGGGTCGCCGCGGGAGGCGCAACGGCGTCCGGCGAGGAAACCGCGGTCCCGACAGCAAACCGCAGCCGCTTCTCCCCCCGCGTCGACGCGGCAGCTGTGGTCAACAGCGCGGAGGTCGCATTACTGTTGCGCGACCCGCGGCGTCTATTGGTGGACGCGCGCGCCGCCGAGCGCTACGCCGGCGTCATCGAACCCATCGATGCCGTCGCCGGACACATTGCCGGCGCCGTGAACCATCCGTTTACCTCGAATCTCGGGCCCGAAGGCCGGTTTTTGCCGGCAGCCGAGCTGCGCCGCCGCTGGCTGGAACGTCTTGCCGGCCGGGAACCGCGCGCCATGGCGGCGATGTGCGGATCCGGCGTCACCGCCTGCCACAATTTACTCAGCCTGGAGATCGCGGGATTGAGTGGCGCCAAACTGTACGCCGGATCCTGGAGCGAGTGGATCCGGGATCCGAGTCGACCGGTCGGCCGCGGCGCTTGAGGGGCGACACCCCGGACAGGACCCCAACCTCCAAAAGTTTCGGCGCCAAGTTTTGCGCTCTACGTCATTTACTTGCAGCGCCAATTTGTTATCGTGCGCGCCTTGAACACGCCCGCAAAAATACTGCCGCTTAACCATGCCTGGAAGATCGGCGAATCGTTGGACTTGTACCAGGTCGAGGCCTGGGGCAAGGGATACTTCTCGATCAACGCCGCGGGCCACGTAGTCATCCGCCCCAACCAAGACCCGAGCCGCGAAATCGACCTGTACGACGTGGTTCAGGGCCTAAAGGCACGCGACCTGCATACGCCCGTGGTCATTCGCTTCTCCGACATTCTCGCGCATCGCCTGCGCCATCTTGCGGACG
Organism: uncultured Gammaproteobacteria bacterium; assembly: GCA_963785405.1. Lineage (GTDB taxonomy): Bacteria > Pseudomonadota > Gammaproteobacteria > Steroidobacterales > Steroidobacteraceae > Bog-1198. The sequence goes on along the minus strand of CAWAVF010000008.1, from coordinate 1,430,286 downwards.
CCTTCGCCACTACGATTGCGGAAAACGACTACAAAAACCGCTATGCCGCGGTGTTTCCCATCAAGGTCAACCAGCAGCGCTTGGTGGTGGAAGAGGTCTACCGCTACGGCAAGGAATTTGGCTTCGGGCTCGAGGTCGGATCCAAACCAGAATTGCTCGCGGTCATGTCGATTACCGAGAATGCGCCCGATCGTTTGGTGGTCTGCAACGGCTTCAAGGACGACAGCTACATCGAAGCGGTCATCATCGCCACCAAGCTCGGCCGCAACATCATTCCGGTGGTCGAGAACTACGAAGAAATCCACCTGATTCTCAAACACGCGGAAAAGTACGGTGTGCGCCCCAAGATCGGCGTGCGCGTGAAGCTCGCCAGCGAAGGCGCCGGAAAATGGCGCGAATCGGCCGGCGAGAAGTCCAAATTCGGGCTGTTCATCAGTGAGATTCTCGATCTGTATGCGCTCTTGAAGGAGCGCAACATGCTCGATTGCCTGCAGCTCGTGCACTGCCATCCGGGCAGCCAGCTGCAGGACATCCGGCGGGTGAAGGACGCCATCAATGAACTGGCGCACGTGTATGCAGAACTCAAGATCATGGGCGCCGGCCTGCAGTACATCGACATCGGCGGCGGCCTCGGCGTCGACTATGACGGCAGCGGCACCAACTACGAGTCGTCGATGAACTACACGCTCAATGAATATGCGAGCGACGTGGTATATCGCATCAAGAGCGTATGCGATGCGCGCGACGTCCCCCATCCGATGATAGTGAGCGAATCGGGCCGTGCGATCGCGGCCCATCACAGCCTGCTGGTGTTCGACATCTTAGGCTCGTCCAAGCTGGACCAGTTCAAAGTATCGGGCCGCCCCGAAGAGGACTATCACGGGTCGGAAGAACTGCCGCAGCCGGTGCTTGATTTGTTCGATAGCTACCGATCAGTGAACGAACGCCGCTTGGTCGAGTGTTATCACGACGGACTGCAAGCGCGCGAGCAGGCGCTGCAAATGTTCAACCTCGGCTATCTCAGTCTCGAGTTCCGCGGCCTGGCGGAGAAGCTCTACTGGGCGACTTGCGCCAAGATCCGCGACTATTGCCGCAAGCTCGATCGCGTTCCTGAAGAGCTGGAAAATCTCGAAGACATGTTGAGCGACATCTATTTCTGCAATTTTTCGGTGTTTCAATCATTGCCGGACAGCTGGGCGATCGGGCAGGTATTTCCCATAATGCCCATTCAGAGGCTGATGGAACGTCCGACGCGCAACGCCGTGCTCGCCGATATCACCTGCGATTCGGACGGCAAAATCGATCGCTTCGTGCATCCTCGAACCACCAAGCGCACTCTGGAGGTGCACGAGCTGACGCCAGGCGAACCCTACTACTTGGCAGCCTTTCTGGTTGGCGCCTATCAGGAGACCTTGGGCGATCTGCACAATCTGTTCGGCGATACTCATGTCGTGCACATTCGGCTGCAGGAGGACGGCGGCTGGTGGATCGAGGAAATCGTCAAGGGCGACACGGCCACCAAAGTTCTCGAGTACATGGAGTACGACACCGATGAGTTATATCCGGCCATCGCGCGGGATTGCGAACGGGCGATTCAGGAAGGACGAATGTCGCTGACGGATGCGCAGGCGGTGAAGCGCTTCTACGAAAACGAACTCAATGGCTACGCCTATCTCGAGGTCGAATAGGCTATTTAGTCCTGGTATATCTGGCGTTTGCCAACATTATTATCAAAGGGTAGCATCGCCAATCAGGCTCGTTCACCAATCTTTCGCGGCGCGTTTTGCGACCTTAAGCTTCGAAATCACCAGTGCACGGACCTAAAGGTACAGGCCTCGACGCTGCGACTTGCGCGGCGGTGTCTGCGTGTTGAAACCGCGTGTCAGCCGGGGGCGGTGTACGGACTACCCGCGACTGCACCCAAGTGAAGTGAGATTAGTTGAATGACGACGATCTACGTGGGCAACTTGCCATTCACAGCGACAGAAGAAGAAGTGCGTGGGCTGTTCGAGCGACACGGCAAAGTCGAATCCGTCAAACTCATCAACGATCGCGAAACCGGGCGTCCGCGCGGCTTTGCATTCGTGGATATGCCGGCTGCCGAAGCACAAACCGCAATCCAAGAGACTAATGGTTTTCAGATGGGCGGTCGTCCGCTGCGGGTCAACGAGGCCCAAGAACGGGCACCGAGATCGAAGCCGGGCGGTGGCGGTGGCGGCGGGGGTGGTGGAGGCGGAGGCGGCGGCGGGTCACGCCGCTGGTAAGCCGGTTCGCGCGGGCTGCGCGAGTCGTCGACTCACCACATTTCCTTGAGTTGCGCGACCACGTCCACCGTGGTCGCCTCGCCGGCTTTTAGGTTTTCAACTCCGACGCTGGTACGGACGGATATTTTTTCCAAACTGTCCAGTACTTTGTCGGTCATGAAGCGGCTCTTGGCCCCGTAGACGTGCGCGTCGCCGTTCTTCGGCTGCTGAGTCACCGCAAATTTGAGCGGCGCACACAGATGCAATTCGTTTCTGGCGCGGGTCATGGCCACGTACAGCAAACGGCGCTCTTCCTCGATCATCTGTTGATTGCCGGTGGCAAACTCCGACGGAAAATTTCCGTCCGAGACATTCAACACATAAACGATATCCCACTCCTGGCCCTTGGCCGAGTGAATCGTGGAGAGGATGACGTAGTCCTCATCCTTGGAGGAGCCCCCCGATTGGCCGCCTGTGGCGGCCGGCGGGTCCAGGGTAAGTTCCGTCAAGAACCGCTCTCGGTTGGGGTGCTGACCTGACAGCTGATCGAGCTGTTCGAGGTCGCCCATGCGGGTCCAGCCGGAGTCGTAAATTCTCTCCAGCTGCGGCTTGTACCAGTCCTTCACCAGGCCGACCTGGCCAGGCCAGGGTGTGGCCGGGTCCGCGAGCTTTTCGAGCAGTGCGCAGAACCTTTTCCAATCCATCTTTACCGGCTGCGGCGCATCGAACGACGCCAAACTCTTCACCTCGAATCCTTTCGCCTCCAGGAGTTCCAGAGCCTGTTTGGCCTGTCCCGGGCCGATGCCGGGCAGCAGCTTCAGAACCCGAAATCCAGCAATCGTATTGCGCGGATTGTCTGCCCAGCGCAGCACCGACAGCATGTCCTTGACATGCGCGGCTTCCAAAAACTTGAGCCCGCCGTACTTGACGAACGGAATGTTCTTCTTGGTGAGCTCGACTTCCAGCACGTCGCTGTGATGCGAGCTGCGGAACAAGATCGCATGGCGTTTCAGCGAACCGCCGATTTCGCGGGTCTGTAAAATCTTGCCGGTGATGTAATCGGCTTGGGCTTGCGCATCGTCCAGCGCCACGTAGTAGGGCTTCTGCCCCGACTGGCGTGTGCCCAACAGGGTTTTTCTATGTTGGCGGGGGCCGTCGGACATCAGCGCATTGGCGGTATCCAAGACCGGCTGGGCCGAACGATAATTTTGCGCGAGCACCACCATATCGGCCTTGGGCTTGTAGCGATCGGCAAATCCCAATATGTTTTCGACCGCTGCGGCGCGGAACGAATAAATGGCCTGTGCGTCATCGCCCACCACAGTGACGCCCTGGCCGTCGGGTTTCAGCGAGTGGATGATTTCGCCCTGCAAGGTGCTGGTGTCCTGGTACTCATCGACCAGCAGGTGATCGAAGTTCTTCGACAGACTCTGCGCCAGCGCGGGGGTTTGCATCATGACGTGCCAGAAGAGCAGCAGGTCATCGAAATCCAGTGCGCGATTCTTTTGTTTGCGGGCCACGTATTCGCGGTACAAACGCGTGAGGTCCGCTTCCCACTCGCGGCACCACGGATATTGTTCTTCGAGCGTTTGCTTGAGTGACAGGCGGGTGTTGACGCGATAAGAGTAGATGGCGAGGCAGGCGTCCTTGCGCGGAAAGCGCTTTTCCTTGCCCGAAAAACCCAGCTCATGGCGCACCACGTCCATCAGGTCCGCGGCATCGCTGCGATCCAGCACCGAGTAGTTGGGATCGAGCCCCAGATGTTTGGCGTACAGCCGCAATATGCGATTGCCCACGGAATGGAACGTGCCTGCCCATTGCAATCGCGATATCACGCTGCGATCGCCCGCTTTGCCGCGATCGGACAGCACCTCGGCGACGATGGCTTGCGTCCGTTTGATCATTTCCTGAGCGGCGCGACGCGTAAAGGTCAGCATCATGATGCGCGAGGGATCCACGCCGTTCAGCACCAAATGAGCGGTGCGATGCGCCAGGGTATTGGTCTTGCCGGTACCGGCGCCGGCGAGGATGAGCAGCGGTCCCGCGGTGACTCCCTTGTCCTGAACCGGCGTGCCGAAAGTAGCGGCACGACGCTGCTGGGGATTCAGCGAGTCGAACGCAGTTGTCTTGGCTTTCATCATGGCTGTCGATACTGTACGTATATCCAGATTGCGGCGCAATACTTCGGTAACCTATGGAAGCATCGCGCATTGCGTCGGTGCCGCGCGAGGGTGCAGATCACACACTCCAAGACTTTCGTGCGTATCCTTCTGAAAGCAAAGCTTGTACGCCAAGGTCCATCAATGTTGAAACCCACAACGATCAAAACCCGCCTCGAGCATCGCGGCCGCGTTATTCAAGTCTTTACCGAGCGCCTGCTCTACGCCAACGGCCGCGAGTACGACATCGACCTGGTCCGCCATCCCGGCGCCGCGGCGGTGGTCGCCGTGGACGATCTTGAGCGCGTTTGCGTGGTACGCCAGTTCCGGCACGGCGTCGAGGATTTCTTGTGGGAGATTCCCGCCGGAAAGCTCGATGCCGGCGAGTTGCCGCAAGATTGTGCCAGACGCGAACTGGCCGAAGAAACCGGAGTACAGGCCAAGCACTGGACCTCATTGGGATTGTTCATTCCAGCGCCAGCGATATTCAGCGAATTGATCCATCTGTACCTGGCGCGCGACCTGGAAATCGGGCCTCCAAAGCCTGATGCGGACGAGGATTTGGAACTCAAATGGCTGCCCCTGGATGAAGCCATCAATCTGACCATGAGCGGCGCATGGAATGACGGTAAGACGGCGCTCGGCCTATGCCGCGCCCGTTACCAGTTGCAAATGTGACGCTGCGCGGGTTTTCGACGCCTCCGGCTTGACTTAACCCGTGTATTGCCTAAAAAGGTAGCGTGAGTACCGATAAGCCAAAACCATCGTCCAATTCCGGCTCCAAAGGGCCGGCAGAACCGTCCTCGAAGGATGGCAAGTCCGGTGAAAAAACCACCGGCCGGGTCAAATTCGACGATCGCGGCAACGCGGTTTGGGAATGGCAGATCGCCACCGGCGCATTTGGCAGGGAAGTCAGCACGCAGCGGCTGCAAAAGCTCGAGCACCCGGCCCTGTCGATCGCCGACGAAGACACCCGGCCCAACGCGGTCAGGGTCAATCCGATGGGCGCAAAAAAGGGCTACGACCCCTACGACAGCGGCAAGCTGGGGAAAAAGCCCGAGAAGCAAAAGACCGATTTGCGCAAGCTCGGCGAGTGGCTGAAATTGAAGAAGCAGGCCGAGAAAAACAAGGAAGAAGAGCCCAAGGAATGACTACGCCAACGCGTGGCGCAGCTTCGCGGCATGCCTCAATCGATAAAAGCTGCGCAACTCGCGCACCATTGCCTCAATTCGCGCCACCCCACGATTCACAAAACGCCGTTCCAGGCGCCGGCAATAAAGCGCTGCGCAGCGATGCGCGGTCCTATAGCGTTCATATTCATGGGGCTCGAGGCGCGCATCGAATCTGACGCGGTCGAAGAGCCGTGCGTGCACTTGCGCCGGGTAAACCATCGCCCCCGTTTGACGGGCCAATAAAAACACCGTCACGGCGTACTTATCGACCTCCGCCTGGGTTTCGAGCTCCAGCAGCGACACCGGCAGATCGCGTTCCAGCCGCCAGGTCGAATACACGAAATGGCTCACCCCTTCGAGCGCGGTGCAGTAGTCCGCCAGGTTGTCTTCGGTCAATGCGCGATGCGGATCGGCGTGCTCCAAGCGGCGCAAAACTTCCGGATCCAGATACAGCGCCACGCCGGCGCCGGCTGAGCCGCCGGCGTCCAATGTTTCGGCCAGCAGCAATTCCTCTTCGGTCGCAGGCGGTTCCGCATGCTGCCCGCAGCCCGCCACTGCGCGCCGGTCGGTGACCAGAAAATCGTATACGTCGTAGCGCAAATCGACGTCGTAGAGACGGCCGAGAAGCGACTGCAAACCGCGCAGCACCATGCGTCAGTGCTCGCGGCGCGCGCCGCCCGCCGCGACCGGCTGCACGCCCAACTGGCGCAGTAGTCCGTGCGCGCGCGGGCTGCCGGTCTTCATCCACATTTCGTAGAGGCGCAGTATGTCTGCATCGGTGTGGCGATAGGACGTCTCGCTCACTTCGTTCAGTGCATCCACCAAACCCTGAAATTTCTGCGCGAGCTGCGCGTACACGCCGGCGACGCAGCGTCCCGACAACGAGCGCTGCAAGGTGTCGGCCAGCGAGCTGTATGCATTGCCGCCCATGGCGATGTGATAGTCGATATCGATCAGCTTGCGCGCAAAGCTGCGCGCGAAGAACCCGGCGACGAACAAGGACACATCGCCCAAGCGCTGCAGACCCCGCTGCCGCGCGCTCGCACTCGGCGCCTCCAGCGCATCCGCCAGCATCCGCGCCAGCGGCCTGATTCGCAGCCCGTCGGGCGTGCGCTCGTACAAGGCATCGGCCCTCGAGAACATGGTGAGCAGATTGACCACGTACTGCTCGGCCTGTTCGTCGATGTCGAGATGTTGATGCGTGCTCGCAGTGTGAAATGCGTCACGAAAAAATTCGCGCAGCGAACTCACCGCTACCAGAGGCCCAGACGTTGCTTGCATGCTTGGCATCCTTTATGAGCTGACACCATCCTATCGACAAAGCTACAGCCAAGTGAATGCAAAAAACGCGAACTGGCGTCAGAAAATGCCTATATTTTCAGGGTTTTTGCGATCAGCAATCAGGGCGATAGGCTGCTAACCGCTGCGTGCATCCGTCTGGTGCTAAAGAATTTCCGCGAGCGTCGAAATGGTGCGTGACGGCTGCGGAAGATGTGCCGGCCACTGTTTCGCATCGCGGTTGAGCCATGCCGCTTGCAGCCCGGATTGCAGTGCGCCGACCACATCGGCCTCCGGATCATCGCCGACGTGCAGCACGCGCGCCGCCTCGACGCCGGATAGTTCGAGCAGCCGCGTAAAAATGCGCGCGTCGGGTTTGGCGGCACCCGCTGCAATGGCGGTAATGTGCCCCTCGAATAAATGCGCGATTCCGCAGCGTTTGAGATCCGCGTTGCCGTTGCTCAAGGCGAACAGGCGATAGCGCAGGCGCAGTCGCTGCAGCGAGGACTGCACATCGTCAAACAGCTGCACGCGGTTGCGTGCGGCGAAGAACACTTCGAATGCCTCATCGGCGTGGGTTTCATCGTGGCCCGCATCCCTGAACATCTGCGCGAGTGCGCTGCGACGCAGGAAGGTAAAATCGTGACTGCGCTCGGGAAATTGCGCGACGACGCGCATGCGCAGCGCCCGCATCGATGTCGCATCGTGATGGCGCATGAGGTCCGGGTGGCGCTCCTGCAGCCAGGAAAGCATCGCGCCTTCCGCGGCGATCATCAGCGGTCCCACCGGCCACAAGGTGTCGTCCAAATCGAAACTTAAGACCGCTGGTGTGATCATCGACAAACTTTTGCCTGCTAGAATTACGCTGTGAGTGTAAGCGAACCCAACAGCGCGGCGCCGCTGCTCGTTCTGGGCAGCAAGAACTACTCCAGTTGGTCGCTGCGGCCGTGGCTATTCTTGCGCAAAGCAGGCTTCGATTTTCGAGAACATGTGATTCAATTCGACGCCGGCGATTATCAGGCGCAGATCGCCGCGCTGTCGCCGTCGCGCCGCTTGCCGCTGCTCATCGCCGGCAGCACCAAAATCTGGGACTCCCTCGCCATCTGCGAATACGCGGCGGATTGCACGGGCCGCGGGCTGCCGCCGAATCGGCATGCGCGGGCTGTAGCGCGCGCGGTGGCCGCCGAAATGCACTCGGGCTTTCAGTGCCTGCGCGATGAAATGCCGATGAACGTTCGCGCGAGAAAGCGGCGTGTGGCGTTGACCCCGCAGCTTTTGGCCGATATCGCCCGCATCGATGAGATTTGGACCGCCTGCAGACAGCAATTTGGCTCAGGCGGCAGCTGGCTGTTCGGCGATTTCAGCATCGCCGATGCCATGTTCGCGCCGGTCACGTTTCGTTTTCAGACCTATGGCGCCGAATTGCGCCCTGCGTCCTCTGCCTACCTTGGTTTTGCGCTCGAAGATCCCACGCTGCGCGAGTGGCAGGAAGCCGCGTCGCATGAGGGCCATGCATTGGCCGAGGTGGATCGCGTCGGATCGTCGCCGAGTTAGTCCGCACCGGCAGTTCTTGAGACTACAATGGCGATTCTCCTTTTTCTTAAAGAGCACCCCATGTCCGCCGAACGCATTGCCCACTGTCTGGTTCTTTCACTCTTTGCGGCATTGGCCGGCGCCGCCACAGGCGCGGCAGTGGAGCCTACGCAGCCTTTCAGCGTGCAGGACATGGTGCGCATGGAGCGGATTTCCGAAGTCGCCGTGGCACCGGACGGCAAGCGCGTTGCCTATACTCAGCGCTCCACCGACATGGAAGCCAACAAGGGACGGACCGGCATCTGGCTGCTCGACACCGGCAAACGCGGCGCGACGCCGCTGCGCCTCACCGACGGCTCGGCCAACGCCTCCGCAGCGCAGTGGAGCATGGATGGGCGCCTCATCTATTTTCTTTCCAATCGCGGCGGCTCTTCTCAGGTTTGGCGTGCAGCGGTAAGCGGCGGTTCGCGTGCCGAACCGTCGGGCGGCGCTGCGCCGGGCGCCGCCGCGCCGGCCGACCCCACGCAGGTCACGAACTTGCCGATCGATGTCGGCAGCTTTCGCGTCTCACCCAGGGACGATCGAATATTGGTCAGTCTCGATGTGTTTTTGGACTGCGCGGATCTGTCCTGCACCAAGCAGCGTCTGGATGCCGCTGCTCATAGCGCGGCGACCGGTGTCCTACACAAGGAACTATTCGTCAGACATTGGGACGCCTGGAGCGATGGCCGGCGCTCGCAGCTTTTTGCGATGACGCTGGACAACACCGGCGTTGCGCGCGGGGCACCGATAAATTTGACCGGCGGCATCGGTGATGTTCCCGGCAAGCCCTTTGGCGGCCGCGAAGACTATGTCTTCAGCCCTGACGGAACACAGGTGGCATTTTCGGTTCGCGCCGCGTCCGGCGAGGCATGGTCGACGAACTTCGACATTTACGAAGTTCCTGCCGACGGCGGCGCCCTGCCCCGCAATTTGACGGCGGATAACAAGGCCGCGGACGCGCAGCCGGCATTCTCCCCGGATGGCGTGCAGTTGGCGTATGTGGCAGCCGACAAGCCAGGATCCGAATCCGATCGCTTTCACCTGGTACTGCTCAACTTGGAATCGGGCGTCAAGCGCCCCCTTACCCAGAATTGGGATCGATCGATCGCCAGCTTCGCCTGGTCGCGCGATGGCAAAACCCTCTTTGCCACCACCGATCATCTCGGCCAGCGCCCGTTATGGGCGGTCGATGTGGCCAGCGGTCGGGCTGCGGCCATCACCGGCCCAGGTGAAGTCGAGGGCTTCGGCGTGGGTGCATCGAAGGTGTTTTACACCGCCAGCAATCTTGCCAACCCGGCCGATCTTTACTCGGTGGGATTCAACGGCGGCAAACCCGTGCAGCTGACTCACTTGAATCAGGCCGTTCTCGAGCAACGCAAGTTCGGCGAATACCAGCAGTTCAGTTTTCCCGGCTGGAATGGCGAAAATGTCTTCGGCTACATCGTCAAGCCGGTCGATTTCAAAGCCGACCGTAAATACCCGGTGGCCTTCTTGATTCATGGCGGCCCGCAGGGCAGTTTCGGCAATGCCTGGAGCTGGCGCTGGAATGCAGAGGCGTTCGCGGGCGCAGGCTACGGCGTGATCATGATCGATTTTCACGGCTCAACCGGCTACGGTCAGGCATTCACCGATTCCATCAGCGGCGACTGGGGCGGCAAGCCGCTCGAGGACCTGAAGCTTGGGTTAGATGCGGCGCTCAAGGCCAACCCTTGGGCGGATGGCGAGCATATGTGCGCGCTGGGAGGATCCTACGGCGGTTTCATGATCAACTGGATCGCGGGTGCATGGCCGGATCGCTTCAAGTGTCTGGTGAGCCACGACGGCATCTTCGACAACCGCACCATGTATTACTCGACCGAAGAATTATGGTTTCCCGAGCACGAATTCTCGGGCCCCGAATACAAAAATCCGGCTGCGTACGCCAAATTCAACCCCGTCGACCAGGTGAGCAAATGGAAAACGCCGACGCTGGTGATTCACGGGCAGCAGGATTTTCGTGTGCCGTACTCGCAAGGCTTGTCGGTGTTCACCGCCCTGCAGCGCCAGGGCGTGCCCAGCGAATTGCTGTTTTTTCCTAGCGAAAACCATTGGGTGCTTAAGCCGGCCGACAGCGTTCAATGGTACGAGGTGGTGTTGAGTTGGCTCGGCCGCTGGACCGGACCGTGAGGCGGAGCGGCAGCGCCGCTTACTGTTCGAGGCCGCGCCAGGCCGCCGGATAGTTCTCGCCGAGCTGCAATATTCGATGCAGCAATTCGTCGTAGCGGAAGCCTGCGGTCAGCGCCGACGCCGCGAAATCCTCCGCCGCTGAGAGATTGGGGTTGGCGTTCGCCTCCAGCACGAACAGCTCGCCATCGGACCTGAGACGAAAGTCCATGCGCGCGTAGCCGGTCAGATGCAGAGCACGGAAAATGCGCTTGGAGAGTTGTTCGAGGCGCGCCGCGGTGCCGTCCGGCAGATCCTGGGCGGCCGCCGTGGTAATGCCATAGCGCTTTTGATAGCCGCGGTCCCACTTTACCTTGCGGGTGGCGATCGCCGGTAGATTTTCCGGCAGCGAGCCGAAAGTCATTTCCCATACCGGCAGTACCTTGAGCCGATCGTTGCCCATCACTCCCACGTACAGCTCGCGGCCCTCGATGTATTCCTCGACCAGCGCGTCGGAATGGGTTTGGTGGTGAATGAACTCGATCCGCTCCGCCAGCTGCTTCTGGTCGGCCACCACCGAAGCCTGCGCGATGCCGAGCGAAGCGTCTTCAGTCGAGGATTTCACGAACAGCGGAAAGCGCAGTTTCTTCGGAATCCGCGCCTTCTTGCCGCGTGCGAACACCATGAATTGCGGCGTCGGCACGCGATGATAGGAGAGCAGCTGCTTGGAGAGAACCTTGTCGCGCGACAACAGCATGCCGCGCGGATTGCACCCGGTGTAGGGCTGGTGCATGAGTTCCAGGAATGCGACGACGTGCTGATCGTAGGTGACGATGCCGTCGAATTCCTCCAGCAAGTTGAACACGATTTCCGGCTTCCAATCGCTTATGGCACGGCGCAGTTCCGACAAACTGTCGCTCAAGCCCAGCGGCATCACTTCGTGTCCGGCCTTCTTCAGATGGGAGATCACATCGTATTCGGTGCGCCATTCTTCGATCTCTTTCTCGGTCGAGCCTTTCAAGGAGTCCGGCGGCACCAGTGTCGAATGCACCAGAACCAAGGCGCGCGCTTTCTTCACAGCGTCACCCGCGGCAGCTTGCGATCCTCGTATGACTCAGCCAGCTTTGATACCACCCACAGCAACTCGCCCCGCAGCTCGCGCCGCGAGCCGCGCACGTACAGGCCCAATCGTTCGCAGCGCTCGATCATCAGGCGCAGCACCTGATGCACCAGGTATTCGCTGAACGCGCCCGAACGCAGGATCTGCTTACGCAATGAAATGCGCATCTCGCGCAGCACGCTGGCCGCCTTCGGCGCTGCACGCCTGCGTGGCGCGGTGGTGAAGACCTTCAGCAACAGCTCATCGGCGCCCGAGCGGCGCGGCAGCCGATAGCGCGCCAGTTTCTGCTCGTAGTGTTCGCGCAAGGTGCGCGTATCACCAGTCACGTCCTCGATGCTGCTGCGGTCCGATACCAAAGGGTTTTGATTACCGATCGTAAGCGCCAGCTGATCGATGAACTGAAGTTTCGCATAGGCGGGCCAGCCCGCATATTCGCGCCGCCACTGCGAATTCGGTTTGAGCCATACGGCGAAGGTCTCGGCAAAATCTTCCGTCGGATGCGCTTGCGCATACCACGCACCCAGGTGTTGAACGAAACGTCGGCTGCCGGGCCGCGGCCGATAGGTATCGGGATACGGCAGCGACGCCGGTCCGAAAACGGCGCGCCAGTGCTTGCGCCGCCGCAGGCGGTAGGCGGAGTCGATGGCGTGCCCCGCCTCATGGCGCAGAATGCGCATCAGCCAGTTTCGATTGCCGCCCTCCACTTCGCGCATGAAGCGGCGTTCGATACCCATCAAGCGTTTATGCGCCAGATAAAATGGAATCGCGATGCCGGGAATCCCGTCCGGCGAAAACCATTCCTGGGCCAGCCAGCAATGCGGCCGAAATCGTATTCCCCGCTGCGTCAACTCGCGGTACAGGCGCTCGATGGCCGGCTGCAATTCGGTGCCCTGAACGCGAAGCTTCAGGTCGCAGAATCGCAGACTCAGAAGCTGATCGTCAGTCAGCCTTTCCCAGGCAATGCTGCGCGCGCCGCCGCGGCGCCTAGCGGCAGTCAAGCGCGTCCCACCTTAAATCTCTTCGGCCTGAGGCTCATGGTCGCATTCCGACATGGGTAAAATTACACGGCGGCCGTCCAGCCCGGCAAAGTCGAAAACCTTGGGGTCCGCCAGTTGCGAACCCGAGACATTGCAGATGCTTGAAAAGATCGTCTCGATGCGGCCGGGAAAGTTCCGCTGCCACTCGCTCAGCATGTTCTTGACGACCACGCGCTGCATGTTGGCCTGCGAACCGCATAGCGTGCATGGAATGATTGGAAACGAGCGCGCTGCCGCGTAACGCGCGATCAACCGCTCCGGTACGTAGCTGAGCGGCCGGATCACGATGTGGCGGCGGTCGTCGCTGAGCAGCTTGGGCGGCATCGCCTTCATCCTGCCGCCGAAGAACATGTTCAAGAACAGCGTCTCGACGATATCGTCGCGATGATGCCCCAGCGCGATCTTGGTAATACCGTTCTCCGCGGCGAATCGGTACAACGCGCCGCGGCGCAGGCGCGAGCACAACCCGCACATGGTTTTCCCTTCCGGTATCACCCGCTTCACCACCGCATAGGTGTTCTGCTCGATGATGCGGAAGCGCACGCCGAGATCTTCGAGATATTTGGGCAGCACCTCGTCAGGAAATCCCGGCTGCTTCTGATCGAGATTCACCGCGGTGATTTCAAAGCTCACCGGCGCGCTGCGCTGCAGGCTCAAGAGCATATCGAGCAAGGTATAAGAGTCCTTGCCGCCCGACAGGCACACCATGACATGATCGCCCTCGCCGATCATGGCGTAATCGGCTATGGCTTTGCCGACCAAGCCGCGCAGCTGTGCCTCGAGCTTTTTGAAATTGTTGGACCGGGATGCCTGCGCCTTCATGCTGTTCCTTAAGGCGCCTCGAGGTACTTCGCTTCCAAGTACCTCAAGTAGGCGGCTGCCGTCAGCGGCTTGCCGGTCGCTTGTTTGATGAGTTCTTGCACGGGCAACCTCGCGCCTATGCCATGCACATTGTCCCGCAGCCAATCCATTACGCCGCCGAACTGGCCGGCGGCGATCTCCTCGTCGAGCGATGGAAGTGCCGCACGCATGGCTTCGTTCAATTGGCCGGCAATGACCGCGCCGAGAGCGTAGGACGGAAAGTACCCGAAGTGCCCGACCGCCCAATGAATATCCTGCAAGCAGCCCTCGACATCGTTCGCCGGACGGATGTTCAGGCGCTGTTCGAGGTTCGCGTTCCAGGCCGCGGGCAAATCGGCAACCGGCAGCGACCCCTCGAGAAGTTTCCTTTCAAGTTCGTAGCGCAGCATGATATGCGCAGGATAGGTCAATTCATCGGCGTCCATGCGGATGCAACTGCGGCGCACACGGATCAACAATCGATATAAATTCGCCTCTTCCCATTCCGGACCAGTCACCTGCAAATACTTCTCCAGCAGCGGCCGCAGGTATTTCACGAAGGCACGACTGCGGCACAGGTTCATTTCGAAGAGCAGCGACTGGCTCTCCTCGAGTGCGAGGCCCCGGTCCCGGCCCACCGGCTGATCGCGCCATTTCAGCGGCAGCCCGAGATCGTACATTGCGTGGCCGGTTTCGTGCACCGCGCCGAGGAGTCCCGAAAAGGGATCGGTCAAATCAAAGCGCGTGGTAACCCGGATATCGCCGGGCACCCCTTCGGTGAAGGGATGTTCGCTTTCATCGAGACGCCCCCGATCGAAGGGGAAGCCCAAGGCTTTGAGCACATCCACCGCCAGCGAGCGCTGGCGCGCGACGGTGAACTTGCCCGTCAAGGGGATGGGAGCATGCGTTGCCTGGACCTCGATGGCCTGATTGATGAGTCCAGGGAGCTTGCGCGACAGCGCCTTGAATATGGTGTCGATGTCCGCCACCGTAATTCCTGGCGTAAACCCATCGACCAAAGCATCGTAGGGCGCCAACCCGCGCGCCTGGCCGAGCAGCGCCGCCTTGTCCCGCACCAGATGCACGACTTCTTCCAGGTGCGGCGCAAGCAGCTTGAAATCATTGGCTTTTTTGGCTTCGACCCAAAATACTTCGGCGCGCGCAGTGGCTTTGGCCAGGCGTGAAATGAGCGACGGCGGCGTCGCGATGGCATGATCGCGCTGCCTGCGCATCTCGCGGAGATTGGCCAGCGGCCAGTCCTCCATTTGAGAAGCTCCCGCCTCCGCGCGCTCCAGCAAGCGCGCCACCTTCGGAGTGGTAAGCAAGGCATGGTGCTCGGTCTCGAGCGCCGCCAATTGTTCGCCGCGCACATCGGCGCTGCCGCGCGGCATCATCACCGCGGCATCCCAACGCAGCAGCGACAGCGCGCCGCGAAATGCATGCAGGCGGCGAAATTCTTGCTCCAATTGCTCGTACGGCGAGGCGGCCATGAGACCCTTGTGGCGGCCCAGTGGCACGCGCTTTTGTTGACCGATGAGTTTAGCAGACCCGCAAGCTAGCAAGGCCGCGGCAGCTTACGAAAAATGCCGCTGTCTCAATGAGTTATTGCGGACTCTGCAGTGAGAATGAGCCGTGTTGGCGAAACGGCAAATCTCTCAAGAATGGTAAATCGATACTCGCCGCGCCGGTGAGATCATAGTCAATCGATTTCGCGCCATTGTTCACCTTATCGGCAAGCACCAACCACGCCAATGCCACGTTCGCCGTGATGGTCATGTCGAATTCGGATTCGCCAAACGCCGGAACCGTGAAGGCGTGATCGCTGACTCCGCTTGCGATTTGCTGACCGCCGACATGAAGTTCGGTGTGCAGCCCGCGCACGGGCAATTCGCGGTCATTGGGATTTTGTATGTTGAGTTTGACCGCAAATCTCTGCTGCAGCAGGTTGGCGCTCACCATCTCGATGCTGATCACCGAGACGTTGGGACGATTGAATTTTGGAGCCATGAGCGAACAGGCCCCGACGGCCAGCGAAAGAGCGCCGGCAGCCAGTGCCAACGCTAAACTCGCGCAACGAAGGAGCCTCAACACAGTCAGGGCCAGCCGTGGCAACATGCGGGAAATGATACCGATTTTAAGGGCGAGGGCCTTCACCATCATCGCGCTATGCGGACCCTGGGCGCTCTACGCGGCCGGCGCCGATGTGCCGCCGGGAGCACCCGTGACGGCCCAGCCGGTCGTCTGCCTTGCCTCGGGCGACGGCTACCTGCGCGCGCACCTGGGGGGTGCAATTGACGCGCGCCTTGATTGGCCCAACAGCGGAACCCGCTGCGAAGGCGAATCGCGCGACAGCCCGCCCGGTGTGCGCTTGAGTTTTCAACGTGCATCCGGTGCGGCGCCGAATCTGCTGCTGGTATTCGGTTTGACCGGGGTTCGCGCAGGCCAGTCCGCGCGTGAAGTGAGAGCGAATATGACGATCATCGTGCAAGGGACGAACCGTATCTTCGGCACCCTGGGCGATTCGCGCTGCACGGTGGATTCCCTGACGCAACGCCCGCTTAAGACAGCCCGTTCCTATCGTCTCGAAGCGCGCGGCTTCTGCACGCAACCCGCCCACGCGGTACGCGGCAAGGGCGATGTACTGGTGAGCACCTTCGAATTCGCGGGACCGGTAACCTTTTTTACGGAGAAAAATTAAATGCAGCCAGCGGCCACGCGTAGAGACGGTGCGGTGCGCAGATACCTCGCCGGGCTTTGGATGCTCGCTGTTGGCGCCGCTGCGGCCGCGGCCCCGGCCCCGGCCCGAGCTCAATACGTTGAACCCCTGTCCGCGTTTCCGCAAAGCTCGCTCACCATCCGCACGGCTGCCGGCAAGCTGATCAATTTCAAGGTCTGGACTGCCGACTCCCCGCGCCGCGACGAGCAGGGGTTGATGTTTGTCCACGAGATGGATGAGCACGCCGGAATGCTGTTTTTATTTCCCCAGAGCAAGCGGGTAACCATGTGGATGAAGAACACCTACATATCTCTGGATATGTTGTTCATGAACCGCCTGGGAAAAATCGACTACATTGCCGCGCGAACGACCCCGCTGTCCGAGGACATCATCGGACCGCCGGACCCTGAGTTCGCGGTGCTGGAGTTGAATGGCGGCGCGACGACGCGGCTTGGCATCAAAGTGGGAGACTTTGTCCTGCATCCAAGCTTCCAGCACCCCAATTGAGGCTCCAAAACGCCTCAACATCCGAGCTACGGCCGCCTGTAGCGCAAAAACAACAGCCGAAGTGAGGCCGGAAGGGCATTTACGGCCGGCGCCGTGACGTCTCACAGTAGCTGCGGGTCCCGAATATCGTCGGTCTTGGCAAGGCCCCGGGGGTGGTTGCTCCCCTCGCCGGGTACCGGCGGCAGCAGGGGTAAGCTGCGCTCGCATGCATTTCGCGAGGCCGAGCTGGTAAGAATCGGCAGACAATTTGCGAACGCAGCATGTTTGAATCGCTCATGCAGCTTGTGCAACAGCTAATTGGCATGTTGTAATCGGTGCACATCTCGGACTGGCCCCACTGGGAGACAAGCGCAGCCGCTGCGCGGGCCATCCGAAACTCGAATTGAATCGCCTAATTCATTGAAGGGAGCAGCAAATGGGGAATAATCGCAAATTGCAGTATGCAATACGCGCCGCTATCGCAATGGCGGGCGCAACTGCAGCGGCACCGGCCGCATTTTCACAGACCGCAGCGGCCTCCACCGAGCCGGCGCCGGAATTGCAAGAAGTCGTGGTAACCGGATCGCGCATTCAGCAAAACCCGAATGACATATCGATCAGCCCGATCGTCAGCGTCACGGCGCTCGAGATCGCGCAGACCGGACTGGTGCGCACCGAAGACTTGCTGAACAACCTGCCGCAGGTCGTGGCGGAAAACAGCTCCGGTCAATCGATCAGTGCGAACGGCACGGCCACGGTCAGTTTGCGCGGCTTGGGCTCGCAGCGCACCTTGGTGCTCATCGACGGCAAGCGCATGGCCCCCGGCGGCGGCTTGGGCACTTCCGCAAGTCCCGACATCAACCAGATTCCCGCGGCCATGATTCAGCGCGTCGACGTGCTGACCGGCGGCGCATCCGCCGTGTACGGCGCCGACGCCGTGGCCGGCGTTGTCAACTTCGTCATGGATACGCATTTCCAGGGCGTAAGACTGGATGCGGACTACGGCTACAATAGCTACAAGAACGACAACCAGCAATATCTTGGCCTGCTGTCCCAGCAGGGGGATCCGCTACCGCCGGGCACCACCAACGCCGGCGCCAACCGCAGCGCCTCCTTCCTCGCCGGCTCGAATTTTGCCGACGGCAAGGGCAATGCCACGGTGTATTTCACCTACTTGAACAGCTCGCCGGCGGTCGGTTATCAGTACGACTATGCGGGCTGCACCCTCAATACGCCGAGCACGCTGCCCGGGCCCGGAGGTTTGAAGTGCGGCGGCTCGAGTTCGAGCGCGACCGGACGCTTCTTGCTATTGGGCAATGTCCCTGGCTCCATCGTGTCCGATTCGACCGTGTCTAAAACCGTCCCGGGCGGGGCGTTTGTTCCTTACACCGCCGCGGATTCCTACAACTATGGCGCCTTGAGCTATCTGCAGCGCCAGGCGGACCGCTACACGGCCGGCGCTTTCTTGAACTACGACGTGTCCGATTATTCCAACGTGTACTCGCAGTTCATGTTCTCGCGCAACACCTCGCAGGCGGCGTACGGACCCAGCGGCGCATTTGCATTCTTAACGCCGCTCATCAGCTGCTCAAATCCGCTGCTGAGCACACAAGAAATGGGCGTCCTGTGTAACCCTGCGTCCATTGCGGCCAACCAGGCCTCTTTCCCGCAGGCCACGGGCAACAATATCTTGTTGTACCTCGCCCGCCGCAGCGTCGAGAGCGGTCCGCGCCTCGATAACTACTACTCGAACAACTTCCGCGAGGTGCTCGGGACCAAGGGCAAGATTACCGAGGCGTGGAGCTACGATGCATACGCTCAGGTGACGATTACGCAGTTGGGTGACGACCAAGGCAACTACCTGGGCGCGCCGCAGATCAACAATGCGCTCAACGTAATTGCCAACCCCACCGTCGCGAATGGCGGCAACAAGAATCTCCCGGTCGGCGCACCGGTCTGCGCCTCGTTCGTCAATGGCTCGGACACCAAGTGCGTTCCGTGGAACATCTATCAGCCGGGCGGAGTCACCGCGGCGCAACTCGCTTACCTGGAAGTTCCGTCGACCTACAACGTTGTGCAAACGGAGTACATTGCGCACGTCGACGCCACGGGCGATCTCGGCAAGTACGGCATCCAGATCCCGACCGCCTCAAGCGGCATGGTGGTCAACATCGGTGCCGAGTGGCGCGAGGAAAAATACGTTTTATCTCCCGATTACATTTTCCAGAATGGTTACGGTTCGGGCGGCAACGGTGCGGTACAGCCCATCGACGGCCAGTTCCGCGTGGGAGAAGCGTTCACCGAAATGACCCTGCCCATCATGGATGACAAGCCCGGCGCGTATGCGCTGTCGGCAAATGCCGGCTATCGCTACTCGAGCTACACCGACGGCTTCGACACCAACACCTACAAGTTCGGCCTCGAGTGGGCGCCGATCCGGGACATCCGTTTCCGCGGCGGCTACAACCGCGCGATTCGCGCGCCCAGCATCGGCGAGCTTTTCGCACCCCCGACCATCGGTGCCGGCGGTACGGCGGATCCTTGCTGGGGAGCCAGCACCAATCCAGGGAATCCGACTGCGGGCACCGTCAATGGCCACACGTTTGCATTCTGCGCAAACACCGGCGTGACGGCAGGGGAATTCGGCCACATCCTCCCGAACCCGGCGGCGCAGATCAACACCTCGGTGGGCGGCAATGCGGCGCTAACTCCGGAGAAAGCCGACACCTATACGGCGGGCTTCGTATTTCAGCCGAGCTTCCTGCCGAATTTCGTCGCATCCATCGACTACTACGACATCAAGATCCAGAACACGATCACATCGTTGAGTTCCAACACGATCGTCAACAATTGTGGTCTCACCGGCTTGGCGTCGTTGTGCGGTTTGATTCATCGCGGCGCGGGCACCGGCTCCTTGTGGTTCAACAACACCAATTTCGTGAATGCGGACGAGGTGAATATCGGTACCGTATCCACGAAGGGCGTGGACGTTGAAGGCCACTATCTGTGGGATATCGGGGCGATGGGCAAGTTGACCATGAATCTGGCCGGGGTCTACACCAATTCCTTCGATACGCAGCCTCTGCCCACCAGCGCGTCCTACGACTGCGTGGGGTACTACGGAACCACCTGCAATGACCCGATTCCGAAGTGGCGTCATGTGCTCGGAACCACCTGGGCCACTCCGTGGTGGGGTCTCGATATGACGTTGCGGTGGCGCTATATCGGACCCTCGAATTCCGACCGGACCAGTTCGGATCCGCAGCTGTCGCAGACGTATCTGGCGTCCGACTCGCACATTGGCGGCTACACCTACCTGGACTTCTCGGCGTCGATCCCGATCGGCAGCGCAGTCAACTTCCGGGTGGGCGTGAACAACATCGCCGACAAAGCGCCGCCGGTGGTCGCGAACGGCAACTATTCGGACTGTCCGAATACGTCGTGCAACGACAACACCTGGGTCGGAACCTACGACACCATGGGCCGTTACCTGTACGCACACATCCAGGCCAAGTTCTAATCGAAGCGTAAAGACTTCATAGAGCAAAAATTACGGCGGGCTCATTGCCCGCCGTTTTTTTTGATCAGTGCGCTGTTCGGCTCGAGCCGCGGATCTGGCGTCAAGAGAATTGATCCGCAAGGCCGCCGAGTGCGTCCTTTAAGGGCTTGAGCCATGGCTCGTAGTGACGCCACTGGTCCACCGCGTCCGAATAGATCGGGCGGCGCACCTGCTCCGAACTCATCGTTTGCACCACTCTGGGATTGTCGTAGAAGCGCAGGCACTCAGGTTCAAACGGCAGCCGGCAATAGTCGAGCAGACGCCGCACCTCGCGCTCGGGATCGGCGACCATCTGCTCGTAGTGAACGCGGTGCACGCGCCCTGGCAGCACGGCATCCATGTGCTCCATGAGTTCGACATAATCGCGGAAGTAGCGTCCAAGTTCGCCGAGGTCGTAGCTGAAGTTCATGCCCCGGGCGAACAGCTGTTTGTAGCAGGAGAAGCTGCAAGCCAGCGGATGGCGCCGCACGTCGATGATCGCGGCGTGCGGGAACATCAGGTGGATCAGTCCGACATGGCTGAAATTGCCCAGCATCTTGTCGACGAAGCGCGGCAGCCGAAGCGGCCGATGGGCGCGGGTTTGCGCAAGATATTGTTCGGCCATGCTCATGATCGCGGCAGGGCTCAGCGCCGCGATCGACGCCAGATATTCCGCGTCGCCACGACCCGAGCGTAGGTAGAGCTCCATGACCATCGCGGGGACATCGGGCAACTCGCGTGTGCCTTCAATCTGCGAGTGGCTGGCCAGGATCTGCTCGAGCAGCGTTGAGCCGCATCGTGGCAGACCGACGATAAAGATCGGGTCGTGTCGTTCACTTCCCCAGCCTGAACGATCCAAGAAGAAGGGAGCGGTATACAGCGCTTTCGAGGACTGCAGGTAGGCCGTAGTGGCCGCTGGGTCGTATTCCAGCGTGTACCGTTGCTGCTCGTTGCCGCGCGCATAGTGCTCGAACGACTCCTCGAACCGCCCCGCATCCTCGAAGGCCTTGCCAAGCGCGAACTCAAGGTGCTTGCGGCTGGATCCGAGCGCCGGGCTGCGCGCCAGCTGTTCCTGCATGTTCGAAATATCCTCATCCGTGAAGCGGAAAGTCTTTAGATTTGCGAGTGCCCAATAGCCCTCACCGAAGCCGGGCTGCGCGGCGATCGACTGCCGGTACGCCTGGATGGACCGAGCCTGCTCACCCATCTCGCGCAACAGATTTCCATACACCAGCCACCCTTGCGCATCTTCCGGATGTTGGGCGACAACATGTTCCATCATCGAAATCGACTCGGCGCCGCGGCCGATCAGGCGTATCGACCGAGCCTTCAGCGCAATGTATCGCGGGTTTTGGGGATCCGAGGCAAGCAATCGCTCGATGAGCGGCAGCGCCTCGTCGATCCGCTGCTGCAGGTACAGCATCCGTGCCAGGTCATGGCGGGCGGGCGCGTAGCCCGGGGCATACTTGAGGCACTCTGCGAGGCTATTCTCCGCGGCTTTGTGATCCTCGCGCAGTGTGGCGATGTCCGCGAGCATGCGTAGTGCGACTGCATCGCGCGGCGCCTTCGTGAGATGCCGGCGCAGCATTTCATCGGCGGCATCCAGCCGGTTTTCGTTGAGTGCCACACCCGCATCGGTGAGTTCGGGCGGATTCCGCGCCAATCGGCTGTATGTCAAGTAGGCAACATCCCCCTCGAGCGTATGGCAGGCCAGAAATTGTTGTGCCGCAAGCTCCCGCCAGCCATCCGCAAACGCCGCGTCGAGTTCTACGGCGCGCTTGAATGCTGCGAGCGCATCGGCGCCGCGGCCGCTGGCAGCGTAGCTGCGGCCGAGCTCAAATTGCATCACTGGCGAAGCCGGATGCGCATTGCAAAGCGTTTCGAGGACGCTGGTCGCGGTTGCCGGATCGCCGAGCCGGCGGCACGCAGCCGCGAGTAGCAGGTTGGCTTCCTCGTGGTGCGGGCTCTTCGCAACGATGTCGCTGGCATGACGCGCGGCTGCCGCAGGGTCCGAGTCGAGCAGCATGGACGCCCGCATCAGCATTAGGTCGGCAGAGTCGTCAGATGTCAAATAGTCCTCCGAAGATTTAAGGCTTGGCCGATCTAAACGGACTCGGATGGGTAAGTCAACGCAGAGAGGTGTAGCCGTTCGCTTGGCCAGCGGGCCGCCGCCGGGCTCGAGCGGAGAGGACGATCCCTGGCGCGGTGTTATACAATTCCCGTTCGTGAATACCGCAACTCAGGCGCCGCTCGACGACGCTACCATCATCCGCGCACTGCAGGCCTCGAAGGCGGAGGCGGCCGCCGGCCGGATGCCCGAATCTGACCAGCTGCTGGCCGGAGTCGCGCAGCGGGCTCCCAATCACCCGGCTGTCCTGAATGAACTTGGCGTGCGCATGCTGGGGCGCGGCGCACCTGATAAGGCGCAGGCGTTGTTCGCGCGCGCCACCAGCGCGGATCCCAAGCACCCCGCCCTTTGGTCGAACCTGGCATCCAGCCTCAAGGCACTCGGCCGGCGTGCCGAGGAGATGGACGCGATTGAAAAGGCGCTCGAGCTCGAGCCGCGCCATTTGTCCGCGCTGCTGCAAAAGGGTGCCTATCTCGAGGAAACCGGCGATCCGCGCAACGCCGCGCGCGCCTACCAAAACGCGCTGGACTGTGTTCCGCCCGGCGCCGACCTGCCCCCCAACATCAAGGAGGCGTTCGCCCACGCGAAATCGATGGTGGATGCCGACCTTGCGGCGCTGAGCAACGCGCTCGAAGAGCCGCTCGCTGCAATTCGCGAGCGTCATGGAGGACGGCGTGAGCGGCGCGTCGATAAATGCCTGGATACGCTGATGGGCAGGCGCCGGGTTTACCACTCGCAGCCGACTTGGATGTACTTCCCCGAGCTGCCGGAAATCGAGTTTTTCGATCGTTCCGAGTTCCCCTGGCTCGAGTCGCTCGAGGCTGCTTCCGGCGAAATACGCACAGAACTGATGCGGGTTCTGGTTGCCGATCGCGATGGACTGCAACCCTACATCGATTTCCCGAAAAGCATGCCCCTGGATCAGTTCCGGGAGCTGAACCGTTCCCGGCGCTGGAGCGCGTATTTCCTGTGGAATCAAAGCCAGGCCGTTGCCGGGCACATCGCCCGTTGTCCAATTACCGCACGGTCGCTCGAGGCCTTGCCGCGCTGCCGCGTAGATGGCCGGGCGCCGACGGCTTTTTTCTCGATCCTCGATGCGAATACGCGTATCCCCGCCCACACCGGGATCACCAACACCCGTTGCACCGTACACCTGCCTCTGGTGATACCGCCGGATTGTGGGTTTCGAGTGGGAGCAACCACGCGCGAATGGGTACCGGGTCAAGCGTGGGTCTTCGACGACACCATCGAACATGAGGCCTGGAACCTATCCGATACGCCGCGCGCGATTCTGATTTTCGATATGTGGAATCCGCTGCTCACCGTCGTTGAACGCGAGATGATCAAGACCGCTACCGAGGTTTATCAGAATTATTATCAGCTGCCGCAGGAGGGCGCACTGTGAGCCGCCGGCGAGCCGCCGCAAGGGCCGCGCGCTTAATCACGCCGCTGCTCTTCGTGTCCGCATCCGCGTGGCCAGCCACCGCCCCCACTGCCGCCGACCTCGCCCGCTGCGCCGCGGTGACCGCACCCGATGCGCGGCTCGCGTGCTACGACAGTCTTTCCGCGCCGGCTGCAACCCCTGCGCCGGCGGCACCCACAGCGAGCGCTCCGGCGCTGCCGCCGCCAGCGCCTACGGTGCCGGTTACAAACGCGGTCCCGCCGCCGGTTGTAACCCCCGTACCGGTCGCGGTTCCTACGCCCCCAGCGGCAACATCAATACCAGCATCCACCGGCAACATCGCACCTTCTGCGGCGCCCTTGGACGACCCACAGAACTTCGGTTTCACCCAGGCCCAGGTGCAAGCACACACCCTGTCACCACCTCCACCAGGTCTGCAATCCATTCAGGTGCACATCACAAATGTATTGACGGACCGCCAAGGAAACGGCTATGTGTTGCTCGATAACGGGCAGATGTGGACATACCAGGGCGATGACGGGCGGATGCGCCCGGGCGAGCCTGTAACTATCAAGCGTGCCTCACTCGGCTCGTACATCATGGTGACGCAGTCGAAGCGCTCTTACCACGTAATACGCCAGCGCTAAATATTATTTTAGCCGGGGGCTAAGTCTCGCGACCTCAGTCGGTGTCGAGCCGCTGCACCCACGGCTCGAGCACGGCCAAGATCGGCTGCAGCTGCGTGCTGTAGTTTTTCCAATGATCCATGCCCGATCGATCAAGTCCGCGCGCAAGCTGTGCGGTGCTCGGCGTTGCATGCTCGCGCGCCTGCACACGGGCTGCGAAATCGCCCATGTCGGCCCGCCATTCCAGCCCCAAGAACCCGCAGATTGCGCGTGTCTCCTGCGCAAGATCGGCCACCAGGGTTTCGTAGCGCACCTCGTGCCAATCAAGCCCCAATTCAGGAAGCACCCGATCGGCGAAGCACATGACCGCATCATAGAACGCCGCTGCGCCCGGCAGCGTGAGCAGTTCGTACATCGCAGGATTCATCTTGAAGCGGCGCCGAAAGCAGCTGAGCACGACATCGCGCGGATCGCGGCTGGCGAACAGCACCTTGGCACGCGGAAATAGACGCGCGATCAGCGGCAACTTCAGCGTGTTCAAGGGATATTTGTCGACGAACATCTTGCCGGCCACGTCGATGCCGGCGTTGCGCACGCCTTCCCAATACGCCGCGCGCAGTGTGCGCAATTCGCTCTCGTCGGCCCGTGCCAGCGTCGCGAAGTTCAGCGGCTCGCGCATGTACTTGAGAACGGCATCGGTCAGAAGTTCATGCTCCTCGATGCTCGTGACCTGTGGATGGCCATCGAGCACGACCTCCAGCAATGTCGTGCCGGAACGGGGAAAACCGAGCAGGAATACGTGTCCGAGCACCCCGGCCGAATCCGCATCCGCCGATGGATTCTGCGCCCAGGCCTGCCCCCTGCAGGCCTCCATAGCCGCACTCAGGGCACGTGTGTAGGCGAGCATGCTGGTGCCGCTCGCGAAGCGCCGGTGAATTTGCCGCAGTGCTTCGTTGCAGGCCGAGTACGCATCGAACGCCTCGGCGTAGCGTCCGAGCATATCGAGAACATCCCCCAGCAGGCCGCTGGCGCGCGCCTTGTCGGACGGGCCTGCCCGTGAATCGAGGATGAGCTGATGCAGCAGAGTTTCAGCCTTGAGGCTGGCGCCGCTCGCCAGCTCCGCGGCCGCAAGGCTCAGCACGGCGTCGGGAAAACCGGGAGCCAACTTGAGCGCCTGTTCGGCCCAGCGCCGGGCCTCGTCGTGTTCGCCACGGTGGGTCGCGATCGATGCGAGTGCAGCCGTTGCCGCGAGATTGCCGGGTTCCAGCTCCAACGCCCGCAAGTGGCTCTGCTTCGCGCGGCCCAGCCATCCTAGGCTGATCAACGCGTTGCCCTTGTTGGCATGGGCAAACGAGAGATCAGGGTGCTTTTTCAGGAGTTCGTCCACGTGATGCAGCGCTTCGGCGGGGCGATCGAGACGCTGTAGGCACAATGCCAGGGCATTGCGCGCCCCCACATCTCCGGGCGAGATCGTAACCGCACGCTGCAGCAGCCGCAGCGACTCCTCGAATTTGCCCTCCTGCTCCAGCCGCGTGGCAAGCACGTTGAGCAGCAGGGGATGCTCGAACCCGCCCGCAAGCGTTTGTTCGGCCAGCGCTCCGGCGCGTTGGAAATCGCGATTCTGAGCAAGGTTCAGTACCGCGCGGAGCGTCTCCATGTCAGCCTCGAGATTGCGCGCCATCTGCTCAAGCGTACCGGATTTCGCGGCGCACCGCAGATGTGGGAAAATCGCGGCGGGCGTAGCGCGTAAAGAGGTGACCTTGACGGGAGTTCCAGAGGCGATGTTGCGCGAAGCAACGCAACTGCAGCGCCAGAACCGTGTCCCGGAGGCCATCGATGCTTACCTTGACATAGTTAGGCGCTGGCCGGGTTTGGCCGAGTGCTGGTTCAATCTGGCCGTGCTGCAGCGACAGGCGCGCCGCCTAAACGATGCCCTTGAATCCTACCAGCAGGCCCTCAACACGGGCGTCTCTCGACCGGAGGAAGCCCACCTCAACCGCAGCGTGATCTACACCGACTACCTCGGGCAGCATGCAGCTGCGGAAGCCGAGCTCAAAGCGGCGCTATCGATCAATCCGGGCTTTACACCGGCACTGCTCAACCTCGCCAATCTGTACGAGGACCTCGGGCGCCGCTCGGAAGCCCAGAGCATCTATGCGCGTATCCTGGCACTCGACCCGCGTTGCTTCGAGGCGCTCGCGCGACTCGCCAACCTGCAGCAGCCCGCGGCTGCGGATCCCCTTCTGGTCGCGCAGCTGCAGCGCGGGCTTGCGGATGGAGCGGCATCCGCTGCCGAGCGCGCGAGTCTTGGTTTCGCTCTGGGCCGGATGCTCGACGCGGCCGGCGAGTACCAGGCTGCGTTTGCGGCGATCGATGCGGCGAACCGGGCGAGCCGGGCCAGCGCGGCGCCGCACGTCGTGCGTTATGACCGGGTGCAGCAGCACGCTTTCGTGGATCGATTGATCGCCGGCGACGCGATGCCTTCGCGGCGGCTGAGCCAAGTGCGGCCGCGGCCGATTTTTATTTGCGGCATGTTCCGGTCGGGTTCCACATTGACCGAACAGCTGCTGGGCGGCCTCCCGGGAGTTGCCGCAGGCGGCGAGATCGATTTCCTGCCGCGAATCGTGGCCAGTGAACTGGTTCCGTTTCCGGAATCGCTCGCAACGATGCCGCCGCAGCGCCTAGGTAGCATCGCCGAGCGCTATCAAGCGGAACTCAAGCGGGTCTCCGCCAATGCCGAGTACGTGATCGACAAGCGCCCCGATAATTTTCTGTACATCGGTCTAATTAAGAGCCTTTTTCCGGACGCGCGGATTGTGCACACCACGCGCAATCCGCTCGACAATTGCCTGTCGATCTATTTTCTACATCTTGATCAGCAAATGAGCTATGCCCTCGACCTTACGGATATCGGACATTATTTCCGCGAGTATCGCCGGCTCATGACACACTGGAAGAGCATGTTCGCGTCCGATATCTTCGACTTCGACTACGATGCGCTGGTGAGCGAGCCCAAGCCTGCGCTGCAGCGGCTGTGCGCGTTTCTTGGGCTTGAACCCCCTGACGCCGTACCGCAAGCCGCGCCCGCGGGACTCGCGGTAAAAACCGCCAGCGTCTGGCAGGTGCGGGAGCCGCTGTATCGGACATCGTCGGGCCGCTCGCGGCATTACGCCGACCAACTCAAAGAATTGCACGACTACCTTGCCGATCTCTTATGAATGCCACACCGCCACTCGTAGTGCCGATTCTCGCGACCCCATTCGGCGTCGTGCCGTTGCCGGAAGCGGACGCGCTCAACCCGGCGCTCACCGCGCTGTTCAGGGCACGCAAGGCCGCCGACTCATCGCCGCAGGCAGATCCCTTGTGCTACCGCAGCCGTGATGATCTGCTCGAGCGGCCGGAGGAGCCGGTGCGCTCGCTGGGCGCCGCGATCGTTCGCGGCGTGTCCGCGGTGGTCGAGACCGTCAACGATTTCACCGTCGCGCAATTGCGTGAGTTAAAGCTGGAGGCGCGCGGTTGGTTCACGATCGTCAAACCGGACGGCCGCGTGCCGGCCGCCAACTATCCGCTGACGGCATGGTGCGCAATCTACTGCGTAGCCGCTCCACCGCCCTCCCCGGCCCGTGCCGACGCCGGTGTGCTGCGGATTTACGAGACGCGGCTCGGCACGATGTTTCAGGACGCCACCAATTCCGTGATGAAGATGCCGTACAAACCGAGCCACTGCAGTTGGCGGCCGGTACCTGGGCATATGGCGGTTTTCCCAGCCTCGCTTACTCACGAAATCGCATTGTTCCGCTCCGTTGGCGAGCTGATCCTCGTCACGGTCCGCCTGCGTTTCGTGGGTCCGGGCCAGCAGGGCATGCCGCGATGGTAGGTCCGCTCATCACGCTGAATCCCATGTTTGCGACGCCGTTCGGCGAGGTGAGATTGGCATCTTGCGAGCGCTTGAACCGCGAGCTCGAGACGCTGTTTCTGGCGCGCGAGAACGACGAGCATAGAAACCCCACGCCGAGCCACATACCGCAGCAGGAGACTTTCGAAAGCCGCTTCAATTTATTCATGTGGCCGGAGCCCTGTGTGCAGGAGCTGCGCGGGTTCATGCTGGATGCGGTGGCGCACATGGTGCTTCAGACTACGACACTGCGGCCCGAAGACTTCGGTAGGATGAAATTTCACAACCACACCTGGTTTCACGTGTCGCGCTACGCCGGCTCATTCATCGCCCACAACCATCCGCTGGCATCCTGGTCCGCCGTGTACTGCGTGCGCGCCGGAGAAGCCGCGCCCGACCATCCGGACAGTGGCGTACTGCGATTCCTCGACACGCGGCAAGGTGCAGACGCTTACATCGACCCGGCAATCGCCCCGCTGCACCGTGAATATGCACTTCGACCGCTCGAATTTCGGCTCAGCGCAGGGCAGCTGATCATGTTTCCGTCCTATGTGTTCCACGAAGTGGCGCCTTTTTATGGCCGCGACACCCGCATAACCGTTGCGACCAATTGTTGGTTCGCGTGAGCGGAGAGATCACGAACAGCGGCCGCGCCAGGCTCGCACAGGCACAAGCACTTGAACGACAAGGGCGCTTGGCGGAGGCCGCAACGCTGTATCGCGAGGTGCTTGCAACTGAGCCGCGCAACGGCGAGGCGCTGCATTCCTTAGGTGTGGCAACCGCCAAAATGGGCCGCCTGCAAGATGCCGTCGGACTCATCGCCGCGGCGCTGGAGATCTCTCCTGACAATGCCGGGATGCAGGCTAACCATGCCAATGTACTCTGCGGACTCGGCCGCTACGCCGAAGCGATCACCCACTATGACCGCGCCCTGGCGCTGCAGCCCAATCTCACCGCAGCCTATAGCGGCCGAGGCAAGGCGCTGCTGGCGTTGAACCAGCTTGATCCGGCGCTGGCAAACCTAGGCCAGGCCGTTCGGCTCGCGCCCGACGACGCGGAGAAGCATAACGATCTCGGAGTGGCGCTGGAACGCGCCAACCGACCATCGGACGCGCTGCATTTTTTTGCGAACGCGATCTCGCTAAAACCCGACAACGCGGAAGCGCACCATAACCGCGGAATCGTCGAGATGACGATGGGACGGTATCCGGAGGCACTCGCCAGTCTCGACCGGGCGCTCGAGTTGCAACCGCAGCAAACCGCAGTGCATGCCAATCGCGGCCTGGTGCTGCTCGCGCTCGGTCGGCAGGCCGAGGCGCTTGCAAGCATCGACCGTGCACTTGCAATGCAGCCGGGCGACGCGAACCAGTACCATGCCCGCGGAGTGGCGCTCGTGAACCTCGAAAGGTTCCCCGAGGCGCTCGCGAGCTTCGATCATGCGCTCAAGTTGGGCCAAGCCACCGCGCTCACATATCTCTGGCGCGGCAGGGCGTACGCCCAGCTTGGGAAGCTGGCCGAGGCCCTTGAGAACTTCGACCGCGCGCTCATCCTCGCTCCGACGGATTTTGAAGCGCATCTGCAGCGCGGCATTGTGCTGGCGCGGCTCGAGCGCGGCGAGGAATCCTTGGGAAGCTTCGATCAGGCCGTCAGGCTCGATAGGAACAATGCGGACGCACTCAACAACCGCGGTGCGGTACTGGTGCGTCTTTCCCGCCCGACCGAGGCGCTCGAGGATTTCGTCAATGCGGTGCGCTGCAAACCCGATTTCGCGGACGCGTACACCAATCTCGGCAACACGCAGAAGGGCTTGGGGAGGTATCGCGAGGCGCTGCAAAGTTTCGACCTGGCGCTCTCTTTGAAGCCGGATGACGCCATGGCGCTGTGGAGCAAAGCGGTGCTCAAGCTTGCCTTGGGATCATTTCGAGACGGTTGGCCCTTGTATGAAGCGCGCCTGCGGCTCGAGAACAATCCTTTGCAACAGCGTAAGCAAGGCGCGCGCTGGTCCGGGGGCGAGTCGCTCGAGGGCAGAACGCTGCTCGTGTATGCCGAGCAGGGACTCGGGGACACCCTGCAGTTTTGCCGCTATATCCGGCCACTGGAGGCGATGGGCGCGCGTGTGGTTTTTGAAGTTCAGCCGGTGCTCAAGAAACTGCTCGACACTCTCGACATGCGCGGTGCGCTGGTCGGCCGCGGCGACCCGTTGCCGCCCATTGACCTACACACACCGCTCGGCAGTCTGCCGCTGGCCTTCCACACCGAGCTCGGCAGCATTCCCGGCGGCGTGCCATACCTAAACGTCGATGCCAAGGCGGTGAGCCGATGGCGAGAGCGGCTGGCCTCCTTGCCTGGACTCAAGGTGGGGCTCAATTGGCACGGCAATCCAGAAGCTGAGAAGCGAGCAGCGCTGCAGGCTCGTTCCTTCCCGCTTGAGGCAACAGCGGCGCTGTCGGGGCTCCCAGAGGTAAGCCTCGTGTCGCTGCAGAAAGGCGCCGGCGCCGAACAGATCGCTCAGGTCGGATTTGGCGGCACGATTATGCAATTGACCGATCCCAATTTCATGGGGCCTGACGAGATTGCCGAGGAAACCGCCGCAATCATGATGGGACTGGACCTTGTGATCACCGCGGACACGGCCATCGCCCACCTGGCGGGCGCGCTGGGGGTTCCCGTCTGGGTCGTGCTGCAGGCGGTACCGGACTGGCGCTGGTTCATCGAGCGCTCCGACAGCCCCTGGTATCCCACCATGCGGCTGTTCCGTCAGCTTAGGTCCGGGGACTGGCCGGAAGTCTTCGAGCGTGTCGCAATCGAACTGGCCGCCTTAGGCGCGGCTGCCCGCGACCGAGGCCGTAAGCCCGTGTAATTAAACGGCGGGAAAGAGACCCGCTGTTCGGGCCGGCCGAGCGATCGGATGCAAAATGTGCGACAAAATTGTTACGAATTCGTTATTTATCTCGCCCGCCGGCAGGAGAAGACATGAGCTTAGACAATTGAGTAATAATGATGCCGTTGGCCGGGTCTTTTACAGGAGCAGCAATACCGCTGCGTTGAAAAACTAACGAGGATCAAAATATGCAGATCACCAAACTGTCGAGCGCGACAATGGCCGCTGCGGCCGCCATGTTGTTCACTTCCGGAATCAGCACTGCCACATTCGCGGCAGATGCAGCCACCATGCATTGCACGGGTGTGAATTCCTGTAAGGGAACATCCGAATGCAAGTCGGCGAAGAACAGCTGCAAGGGCCAGAACAGCTGCAAGGGTCAGGGTTTTGTGTCGATGACCAAGGACGCATGCACTGCCGCCCAGGCGAAAGCCAAGGCCGCCCCTGCGAAGTAAGCGACGCTGAAGCGTTGATGCGGGGCCGGACGCATTCCGGCCCCGATTTTCATGAAACTCTGCGGCTTTGGTCTGGGTCTGCGAACGCCCCACTATGAGGCCATCTTAAGCGAGCCTCATGCCATCGATTGGCTCGAGGTGATCACCGAAAATTACCTGGTCCCCGGCGGCAAGCCGCTGCATTACCTCGAGCGTATACGCGAACGGTTTCCGTTGGTGATGCATGGCGTTTCGCTCTCGATCGGCAGCACCGACCCCATCGATGTCGAGTATTTGCACATGGTGCGGGCGCTGGCCTCGCGCATCGAACCGCATTGGATATCCGACCACCTTTGCTGGACGGGAGTCGACGGACGGAATTTGCACGATTTACTGCCGCTGCCCTACACCGAGGAAGCGCTCACACAGGTGGTCGCACGCGTCGGGCAGGTTCAGGACGCCTTGGGAAGGCAGATCTTGCTGGAAAATGTCTCGAGCTATCTTACCTTTCATGCATCCGAAATGACCGAGTGGGAATTTTTGCGCGAGGTGGCCTTGCGTGCCGACTGCAACATCCTGCTCGACATCAACAACATCTATGTGAGCAGCGTCAATCATGGCTTTGATGCAGGGGATTATCTGCAGGCCATGCCGAAATCGAGGGTGCGCCAATTTCACCTCGCCGGGCACAGCGACATGGGCGGCCACCTGATCGATACCCATGACCATCCCATCGTGGCTCCGGTGTGGAATCTGTACTCGCAGGCTGTTGCGCAATTCGGCGCGGTGCCGACCATGATCGAACGCGACGACAACATTCCGGCCTTGAGCGAGCTGGTTGCGGAACTTGCCGTGGCGCGCGATCTTGCCGCCCGGCACACGCGGCAGGCGGCGTGATGCAGCTGCGCCAATTGCAGTTCGACATGCAGCGCCATCTGCTGGGCGAGGAAAGCGGCGTCATTACCGGCATCGTGGATGCGCCGCCGCTGCCTGCCGCGGGTCGATTGGCCATTTATCGCAATGCCTACCAAGTACGGCTGATCGACGCGCTCGACGACACCTATCCAATCCTGCACGCACTGCTCGGCGATGAGATGTTTGTCGCATTGGGCGAAGCATTCGTCGCCGCGTACCCATCCGTGCACCGCTCGATTCGCTGGTACGGACGCGAGCTTGCGGATTTCGTGGCACGTTGCCCGCCCTACGAGGAACAGCCCATTCTCGCCGAGGTCGCGCTGCTCGAATGGACGCTGGCGGAGGTATTTGACGCCGCGGATGCAGAATCCAAGTCACGCGCGGCGCTATCCGCCATCGATCCCAAGGCTTGGCCCGCCCTTGGGTTCGAGTTTCATCCTTGCTTGAGGCGCCTCGAACTCAAATGGAACACGGTGTCTGTTTGGAAAGCGATGAGCAACGACGCGGCACCCCCCGCACCCGAGCTCGCTGCGGCGCCTGTGGCGTGGCTGTTGTGGCGGCAGAATTTGCAGAATTATTTTCGGTCAATGACCGCCGTCGAAACGGCGGCGCTCGATGCAGCCCTGCGCGGGCGGAATTTCTCGGAAATTTGCGAAGATTTGCGGGCCTGGCTGCCCGACGATGAGATCCCGCCGGCCGCCGCGACCCTAGTGGGGAACTGGGCGGACAGCGGCATCATTGTCGGCATAGGCTAGGTGGGGCCGCGCTTCGAGCGGCGCTCCACTGCCTTGTCGAAGTCAACAAGCAGTTCGGACATGGCAGCCGCGGTCGCGAATTCGCGCCCAGCGTTCACGGACCTCCGCGACCCTGAGCTCGCGATCGGCATCGACATTGAACAGCTGGCGGGACCCGACGAGAGCGCTGAGCTGGCGCAATCGCGTTTCCATCGAGCTATCGCGAAGCTCGTCGGCTCCCGACTCCCTGACCATTTTCCAGCGGTCAAGAAATGCGCGCGCCTGCTTGGGCGTAATCGAAGTCATACCCAATCATACGCGCACAGAATCGTCACAGCAGGCCGCCGCCTTCCCCCATCATTTCCTTGCGCACCAACGGGATCGGTGGTCCGCCGAATGATAGGAACTTGTCATGGAACTCATGCCAACGTCCCTTGTCATCCGCGGCCGCCGGCGCCGACCCAGCCGGCGCATTCTTGGCCAGCCAATCGGTGCGCAGTTTGCGAATCATGAGCTTGCCCAGCGTGTAGTTCAGGTATGCCGGATCAAACGTGCCCCGCGCAGCCTGCTGCCGCGCATTGCCGGGATCCTCAAAAGCCTGGTCCTTGAACAGCTTCTCCGACTGCGCGACCGTCATGCCGTGCGTGTGCAGACCGATGGCCGACAGCAGGCGCACATCGCGCAGCAGCGCTTCGTTGATCTGGCCGATGTGCGTTTCCGGATCGCCCTTACCCAAACCCATGTCCCACATCATCTCTTCGCAGTAATGGGCCCAGCCTTCGGCGAAGGCATATCCCACCCACAATGCCTCGAGCTTCGATGGGTTCGCGTTCGCATGCAGGAACTGCAGGAAGTGTCCGGGCCACACTTCGTGTACCGAGGTGAACAACAACGACGCTTCGCCGGGAATGTACGCGGCTTGCTCCGCCTTGCTCCACTTGGGATCGGGGGGCGCGATATTGAAGGTCGATGCGACGCCATGATCATAGGGTCCCGGAATGGTGATGAACGCCGCGTTGGATCGATTGTAGGGAGGTGCTTCGGCAACCAATATTTCCTCGCCGCTCGGAATGGCAGCCACATTGTTCTTGATGATGAAATCCTTGAGCATCGGCAGTTGCGTTCGCGCTTCTTCGACGGCTCCGGTTTTGGGCTTGTTGGCGGCCATCTTCGCAACACATTGCGCCAGCGGCGCGTGCGGCGCATAAGTCGTGCATTCTGTTTTCAGTGCTGCGCTGTTGCGCTCGAGATCGGCGCGTCCCAAGGCCTCGATTTTCTCGACCGGAATGTCCACTTGCTCGGTGTCCTTGAGCATCTGCGCAAACAAGTCTCCGCCAAACGCAAACTTGTCGTTGGCGTTCCTGCGCTCGGATACCAGGTAGTCCTTCAGAGTGTTCATGGCCTGCGCCGCAGCCTTATCCGCCTCGGTCAGCTGCTTTTGCAGATCGGGGTCGCTGACGGAAGCAAACGCCGCCGGTGCTTCCTTGGCATAGAAATCAGCGAGGCCGCCGAATTGCGCGATGCCCAGCTCGACGTAGGTTCTCGGCATGGGTGATTTCAGATTGTCCCTGATCTGGCTCGCCATCTTCGGGATGGCGCGCGCGTACTTGATGTAGGCCTTCATGCGCACTGCCAGCGGCGCATAATTTCGGCTGAAGTACATGTCAGGATCGATCTGGCCGATGTAGAAGGCCGGGTTGCTGTACGGAAACTTGGTTTTTTCTATCCAGAAGAGGTCTTTGTCGATCACCGCGAGCAGGTAGTCGCGATCGAAGCGTTCCCGCGGCTCCAGGGCGGCCGGATCGACGGCCGTGATTTGATTGCGCGCCTCGTGCAAGCGGGCGATTTCGCGCTTGATTCCATGCGCGCTCATGTCGGCGAGCTGACCGTCGAACTCGTGCCGACCGGCCTGCGCTGCGAAGGCGGGTTGCGCCAGCATGTAGTCCTCGATGAAACCTTTCGCGACTTTGTCCCACGCCTGGCTCGCAGGCGATGGCCCCTTTACCCTGGGTGGCGGCGGCGCCTGATTGCAGGCTGCAACAGCAAACAGCAGGACGGCCGACAATGCGGCGCCCATGTTAAGCGACTTCCACATAGCAACTCCCCTTCTTAGTTTTGAACCCTTCCTAGTTTTTATAGATCCTTAAGCTTCAAGGCCAGATTGATCAGCGCCGGCGTTGACGGGCCGTACACCATCTAGAAGTCATATGGGCCGCCACGTTGCAGAGCGCGCTTGTAGGCGTCGCGCGCGTGGATGCGTTCGAGAAATGCCATCAATTTGGGCCGGCTGGAATTCAGGCCGGCCCGCGACGCCGCGGCCTCGAGTGGAAAACTCATCTGCACATCGGCGGCCGTGAATTGTTCACCGGCAAACCAGGTGTGCGCGCCAAGCTCAGCCTCCATGTAGTCCAAATGCCTCTTCAAGTTCGGTCCGATAAAGGAGCTTTGCACCGTCGCGGCAATTTTGCGGGCAATCGCGCTGATGGGCCAAGGCGCCGGATTGGCGGCGACCCGATCGAATATCAATTTCATCAGTAACGGCGGCATGGCCGATCCTTCCGCATAATGCAGCCAATAGCTGTAGCGCAGTCGCTGTGCGCTGCCGACGGGAGGTATCAGGCGGCCGCCGCCGTATTTATCAACCAAGTATTCGACAATTGCCCCCGATTCGGCGACGGTCACGGCTCCATCCTCAATTACCGGCGATTTTCCCAACGGGTGAACCTGCAGCAGCGCCGGCGGAGCCAGCATCGTTTTAGCGTCACGCTCGTAGCGCTTGACCTCGTAAGGCACACCCAGCTCCTCGAGCAGCCACAACACCCGCTGCGACCGGGAGTTGTTGAGGTGATGAACAATGACCATGCGTTCATTGTAGCTCACCTGACCCGTAGCAGCCTGTCTACGGATCGCTCGGGGCGAACCAAGCAGCCTTGACGCCGCGGAATTCAGGCATGGCTTCGCAGCGCGCCGCGACCGCCGCCAATCCCGGATACGCAACCGCATTCCGGTTGATGGCCAAGGCATCGCTCAGGAACGTGTAGACACAGGTCGCGGTGATATCGGCCTGGGTAATTCGATTGCCGATCAGCCATTCACCGGCGCGCGCCTGAGACAACCGGTCGATTTCGGCGAGCGCCGCATGCATTTGCGTATGGCAGCGATCAACCCAGGGCCGGTAGCGTTTTTCAGGCGGCCGGAAAGCAGTCTCGTACACTTGAATCACGCCTTTCTCCGCGGCACCGGTAGCGATAGCGATGATTCGCAGCGCTTCGTGCCGAACCTCGCCGGCGCGCGGCAACAGCGCGCGTTCAACTCCCACGCTGTCGTCGAGAAAATCCAATATCGCACCGGATTCGATCAGTGTAGAGCCGTCGGCCTGCACCAATGTGGGCACACGACCCAAGGGATTGAATTGCCGAATCAGCTCAAAGTCCTTACCGACCGACCAGTTGCGGTGCTCGAACGGCATATCCAGCATTTTCATGCTGACCGCAACCCGGCGTACGAACGGCGAATCGAACATGCCGATAAGAATCACTTCAATGACCTCCCCTCACGAGCAACCCGGCCGCCGCCAATTCTTCGGCCAGTTGCGATTCGATGCGCGCCGCCGCGGCGCGCTTGATGTGCTGCAAATGCAAAGTGGGCCCGGTGAGCACTTCGATGCCGCGCTTCAATACGCTGCCCGCCGCCCGGATGCCCGCCTTGTGCTGATCGAAACGCTGCGCCGGACTGTACTTGCTCATTCCCACATACACACCGTAGGACCCGTCACGGTCGCTGAAATCAAGAAGGACCAAGTAGATATTCGATCGCCCCTTGGCGGGGGAAGAGAACAGCAGCGCAGTCTCGTAGAGCAAGGGCAGCCAGTCGATGTAGCGCATCGGCAGCCATTCTGGAACGGTCTCCGCCGCGCAGGCCCACAATCTTTCGAGCGCGCGTTCAATGGTAACGGACATCTCTCCGCGCATCCACAATTCGTGAATGCAGTGTGCCCCCACCGCACCGTCCGAGCTATCCAGCGCGCATTTGAGGCGCGCCGCGATCTCGTCTCTGCTCAGGCCTTGCAGCGGCCGGCTGCCCGGCGGAGATTCTGCGTCGGAGGCGATCAACGTTCGCGCATGGTGACGCAACATCGGCTGTGCCGCTCGCTAAGCGGCCACTTCCTCGTATGAGAAATGCGGGGCGCCGGCCCGTTGCGAGGCGTGCTCAATCGTAATCGAGCAAATGTTGCCGTGCGCGTCAACGTCAAGAACAGTGCTGTCATCGAGGTCGCGGGTCTCGGCAACCGGGGCGTCCCGAAATTCAATGAGCAAGGTGTCTGTATCGGCAAAATAGCGAACTTTCATGGGATAAACCTGCGGTCAAAAAACGCGTTGTGGACGGTCTGCCCGTCCGCCAACAGAATAACCCGAAGGAAGCGACTTTCCATCTCCGGTACGCAAACCCATCGCCGAATTCTCCCGTCCGACTGGCGATCTTCCCGCAAAGGCTCCTGGATAGCGCGTTCAATCCACCGGTCATCGATGAAGCGCCGGTCGATACGTTGGCGAATTGCGTCGAAATATGCAGTTGTCTTCACGGGTTGCGATGCGCATCGCCCGCTTTCCAGCGGATTTCACCTTGGCAGGGGTCCAGTAGCCGCGGCACGCCTGGAATCATCCCCAAAGTTCGCAGCAGTGCAAATGCGCGGATGTCCGCTTTAGGAAATGCCTCCTGCAGACGTGTGGCGGCTGCCAAAAAAGTTCGCCCTTTGGTCACCACATCGTCGATGAGCACCACACTCGCGAGTGTCTTGGGCGGACGTTCAATCAGGAAGGATTCGTAGTGCCGCGAGACGCTGGGGCGCGACCCCGGGGCTGAGGTTGCGGACTTGCGCACCGGACAAATGCGATGCAAACCGCGCCATACCATGGTTCCAACCCCTGCGTGCACGAGGGCGTCCGCGAGGTCCGCTGCCACCCAGGTGCCGCCGCAGGTGTTGGGTGTGCTTCCGGGTACGGGCACCAAGAGGTCATCGGATCGAAAGAAACCCGCCAACTGCGGCGATTCTTGTGCTTGCTGGTGAACCCGCACCGCGTACTTGAGCATGAAGTGCGCGTCGCCGGCCTTCAACAGCGCGCGCAGCAGGCGCGAGCGTTCGCATACAGCGCCCGCACCGGCGGGCGAGTAAACGTAACATGAGGCGTATTCGATCTTGAGGATCATTCACTGCGCGAAATCGTCATCCTTGGCGCGAACCAAGGGATCACGAGGCGCGGATTCGGCGCCGCCGCGGCGCATTTGCAGCCAGCTCTCACGAGCCTGCCGGCGTATCTCTTCGAGGCTTTGCGCCTTCGCAGCCGGCGCATCCCGAGACGCCGATTGCCGCGCCTCAACTCTCGCCTCATACTCTTCGCGTAGGCGCTCTGCCAGCACGCTTCGATATCCGCGGCGCTCCATCTCGAACGCCAGCCGCGGAATGTGTGGCTGCGGCTCGCGGTCGATCCCCTGTGCTCGTAGCGAGCGATGATCGATGCGAGCTGCCACGTGCGCTGCTTGCAGCACCTCGTTGGTTGCCACCGCCCAGCGTTGACGCACGTGCACCAGCTCGTTGACGTCAGGGCCCAGGCCGGCTTCTCGACGTCTGGTATCCCCCCACTCCAAAGTGGTTTTTGCGCCCAGGCCTTGAGTGGTGACCTCGCGGGTGGTCGCGAGCAGGTGAGCGTGGAAATTGCGCGGATCGCTGTCCGGAAAATCCCGCGGCGCATGAATGGCATAGTCGACCGCAAATCGGTACCGATCCGCCAGCTCCTGTGAAAATCCCCTGACCAGGCCCAGGCGCTGATCAGGCGACAGTTCCACGGGCAACGCCACCAGGTATTCGCGGGCAACACGCGAATTGCTGCGCGTCTCGGCGCTTTCGGCCGTGTTCCATAAGTTGGCGCGGTCTTTTGCCCAGCTCATCGCGTCAGAAGCGAATTGGCTGGGAAGAATGATTTCTTTTTGCATGACATCCCGGCGATCTGAGTGATCGTAAATCTTGCCGCTGCGCTCGTCGCGGATTCGCTCGCCGGCGCGATAGGCGGCAGCGCTCACGGCGCTGCTGCCGTTGGCGCGGCCGAAGGTCTTCAGATTTAGGAAGTAGACGGCCACTTCTCTTCAGGCCTTGCGCATGAATTGGAAGAACTCCGGCTCGAATGCGCAGCCCGCCGCTGCCGCGGCGAATGGCTCGCCTATTTTTAGCAATTGAATGCGCGCCGCTTCAATCTCGCTGCATGGCATGAAGGGCCCATCCGGCTCACAATGCAGCTCGTGATCGCTCAGTAAAGAGTCACAGTGCTCACAGTGATTCGCCCAGTAGGAGTTCGCAGTCGCATCGCTGCGTGCCAGGCGAAACGTCGGCGACAGCTGGAACAGCCGGCGCTGTACGCCATCCGGCAGGCGCGCCACGTAAAACAAAACCACGTTTGCGCCAGCGGGCTGCCAGGCTTTCAGCGCTTCCGTTTCGGTGTCGAGCGTTTCGTGATTTTCCGGCAACACCAGCGCAAGAACGCGGGTCGACCGGCCGCAGTGCAGGCAGCGAGTATCGGTGTGGGCGATGCTGTAATCGGGCGATCGATAATTCGGATCAAGGTTCGGGAGATGAGCCATGCGGACTCCATCATTGAGTGAAGGTCACCTTCAGCCACGCCGCGGACGACGCACCTTTGAGGTAACCGCATAGATCGGGCAGCTGTTCGAGTTCAGACGGCATGACGGCAATTTCCGTCACGTGTTGATCGGTGATGCTGCGGGAGCGGCGTGCGCCGCGAGCTGAGAACACGGTCTCTCGATCCTTGCCGCGGGAAACTTGGCGCCTGAGTACTTCGCGCTCGCCGATCAATCGCGAGGCAAATTGCGAGGTGCCACCGTTTTCGCTGCCCGAGCAGCGCAGAATAAGCGTATTCGCGCAATTTTCCACGATCGTCTGGCCCTCTCCATGACCATAGAGGCCGGAGACCTGCGCGATCGATTGAAAACCGAGCACGCACCGGCATCCGAATTTGCGCAACCGCGCCAGCGCGTCCTTTAATCCGTCGATTACGCCGAGTGCATCGAGCTCGTCGACGACGAACCAGAGCCGCTGATCGCGATCTTGAGGTTGATTCATCGCCTCGAAAATCGCCAGGCGCATCCACGTGGCAATCATCGAACGCAGCGCCGCAATTTGGCCGGCCCGGTAGGGAATGAACAGCATGCTTGGGTGGGTGCCGGCTTTCACCCATTCGCGCACTGAGAAAGCAGCGCGGCGCTGGCCTTGGATGTAGTCGAATGCCGCAATCGCAGATCCCGTCACGGACCGTATCGAACCGAACATTCGCGCGTTATCGGGGTCGAGAAAGGGCTGCGCCGGCGTGCCTGCGACAATCGGCCGCAACTCATCCGCCGAGGCCACTGTCAACAAGCGCCATAGATCAGCGGCATCGCGCTTCCCGGCAATGTGGCAG
Source organism: uncultured Gammaproteobacteria bacterium (assembly GCA_963785405.1). Classification (GTDB taxonomy): domain Bacteria; phylum Pseudomonadota; class Gammaproteobacteria; order Steroidobacterales; family Steroidobacteraceae; genus Bog-1198. The sequence goes on along the minus strand of CAWAVF010000008.1, from coordinate 1,389,496 downwards.
CGCCGTACCACGGCGGCGAGGAAGGTGCGCGCATAGCCGCGCCACTCGCGGGCCGCCGGGTCGTCGCAGTTTGGTATCAGGCTGCTCGCCAATTGCTCCACGTCGTAGCTGTTTTTTATTTCAGCAAACAGATCCCATTTGACGGAATCCGGCTCGAAAGGGTTAAGCACGACGTCGCCGCGGTAGCGGTCATAGAAGCGCGCCAGGTAGCCAGCGTCGGGATCCGCGAATACTGCTCTGTCGCCGCGTGCGATCGCGCACCCAAGGAGCTCGCGAATTGCGGTGGACTTGCCGGTGCCGGTTGTGCCGATAAGCTTGAAATGCTTGGTTTCATCGGCGGCGGGGATGGCGACGCCCGCCAAGGTCAGCGATTCGGATGCCGCCCTCCTGCGTCGTGCGCTGCGGCGCTGAAACGATACCCCGTCGGCCAGCAATACGCCGCGCTTGTGCGTCTCGGGGGCCCGGCGGCGCAAGCACTTCGAGCAGCCGCCGGCAATGAGCACCAGCGCGACAGCCATCCACAGCGCATTGCGATTTTGCAGTACCTCGACGATAAGCGGCCAGTTCATGATTTCAGTACCCATCGATCACGTAGTAGTCGGCCTTCTCGCCATAGGTAGGCGCCTTGCGGTCCACTCGAACACAGAGCCGCCTGGTATCGCCGCAGTGCCGCCAATCGATGCGTCCACCCAGCTGTTCCAGCTTCGAGACGCTCAAGCTCAGCTCGTCGCGTCGAGCGCGCAGTGCGGACACTTCAACCGCCGACGGCAGGACCCAGCGCGCAACCGCGAGCGGAGCCAGTGCGCAGATCAGCGCAAGCATGAAGCTCCACAGCACTCCTTGCAGACCGGTTCCGCGCCTGACTTTCTGTAGCGCGCGAGTTGCGCGGGCCGTTTCCGCAGTGAGCATTTGCAGCTCCTCGACCAGCGTGCGCCGTATCTCATCTCGCACCACGCTATCCAGGTCTTGAGTGTGCGCACGCAGTTTGTCGAGCTGGGTCTCGGCAAGCTTTTGATGGGCCTGCGCACTCTCCATGAGCAAACCGAATTTCATGGTTGCATCGTCCGCAACCGCGGCACGGTCAGTCATGATCCCTGTCCCATACCTGTTGCGGGTACCGGCCGCCTGATTGATGGTCAACTTCGCGTACCGCCCGACGCTGCTGCCACGCACTAACCGCATCAAGTCGCACGCGCTGCCAGGCCGGGTTCGAAGCGTATTTCAGATAGCCGGTGAGGTCGGGAAGCTGCTCGACCTGCGAGGGAAGCACGGCGGATTCCAAACTAAGATGCTGACTGTGCGTCACGGAACCCAGCAATTCCGTGACGCGCCGGCTCTTTGACACGGTGGTCCGCAATACCTCGCGTTCGCCGATGAGCTGGGATGCAAATCGCGCGGTGCCGCCTCCCTCGCTGGCCGAGCAGCGAAAAATGAGCGTGTTGCCGCAATTCTCCACTATCGTGTGGGCATCACCATGGCCATACGTGCTCGAAACTTGGGCAATCGATTGAAAGCCCAGGATGCAGCGCGCGCCGAATTTGCGAAGCCGCGCGAGGGCGTCTTTTAATCCGTCAATTTGTCCCAGCGCATCCAATTCGTCGATGACGAACCAAAGCGGGCGATTCTCGCGACCGCCGTTCTCTTCCTCCTCGCCGCCATGATTCATGGCTTCGAAAATGGCGAGACGCATCCAACCCGAAATTGTCGAGCGCAAGGCGGCGATTTGGCCTGCTTTGTAGGGAATGAACAAAACGCCAGGAGTCTGCTCGTTGACCCACCGGCGTATCGAAAACTCGGAGGCTTTCTGTTGGGCGATGTAGTCGAGCGTGCCAACCGCAGAGCTCGTCACCGAGCGGATTGAATCGAACATCCTCGTGTTGTGTTCGTCCAAGAACGGCTGCGCCGGCGTGCCTCGAACCAGGGTGCGCAGTTCAGCGGTTTCCGCCGCCACCAGCAATCGGTAAAGCTCCCCCACATCGGAAATTCCGGCTTCATGCGCCTGCCGGGTGACCGATGTGAAGAATGTGCGCGCATACTCGCGCCAACTTCGATCCGGGCCGTCGTGATCCGGGATTAGCGAGCGCGCTAATTGTTCAACGTCATAAGCGCTCTTGATCTCGGCAAATAAATCCCACTTGACCGAACGCTCATCAAACGGATTGAGGACAATGTCGCCGCGGTCTTTCTGATAAAAGCTCCGTAGGTAGCCGCCGTCCGGATCCGCGATCACCGCCCTGTCGCCGCGTGCGAGCGCCAGAGACATGATTTCATGAATCGCGGTGCTCTTTCCGGTGCCGGTGGTGCCGATCAGCTTGAAGTGCTTGGCCTCATCCAGTGCAGGGACCCGGACACCCGCCAGAGTCAGACTGGCGTCTCGCGCCCCATCTGGCGAGCGCCGGCTGATGGGCGGCAATTGCTCGGCAACGATGGAGCCGCGTTGATGAGTTTTGTCGTCGGCGTTGCCTCGCGCGATCACATGGCCGCCCGCAAACCCCAGCGCGGCGCTGATGCCGGCAGAGACCGCAAGCTGCGCAGGACCATGGGCGGCGAAGCCAAGTAGCGCGATGCAGGAACTTGACGCCGCGGCAGCGCCTGCCGCAGCCGCCGTCAATGGCAGCGCAGCGATCGGGGACAGCAAGAATTGACGCAAATTCGCGCGTGCGCGAATCATTCCGGCGATCATCGGAGCATGAACCGCTGTGTATGCTATGGCGATTCCAGACCACCCTTGCAACGCGCCGCCCATCATCGCCGCTTACGCTCTGGGTCGTACCAGATTTCTTTGATGAAACGTTCATGACGGTCGACGCCAAATTGGATGACGACATCGATCAGCAGGTACAAGAGACTCTTGATGTCGCTGCGCGCAAGTTCGCGGCCGCTTTGATTCTGCTTCACCAGCAGTACCAATTGCTCGAAGGCCAGCTCCGCACTGGTCGCATGAACGCTGGTGATGGAGCCAGGGTGGCCGGAGTTGACGTTGCGCAAATAGTCGAATGCCTCCTCGGCACGCAATTCCGCCAGCAATATCCGGTCCGGCTTCATCCGCAGGCACGCCTCGAGCAGCTGCTTGGGGCTGACCCGCGCCACGCCTTGGTCGTCCTTGGAATAAAATAGGCGTACATGATTCGGATGACGGTCCAGCACGAGCTCTCGTGCATCCTCGATCGTTACGAGCCGCTCGTCGCTTGGAATCTCTCGAATTAGCGCCTTGGTCCACGTCGTCTTCCCCGATCCTGTCGGCCCGGATACCACGATGTTTTTGCGGCTGCGCACCGCGAGGCGCATGAACGCCTCGAACTCGGATGCCGCCAACAAGCGAAGCAGCTGCTGTTCGGTTTCATCGAGCATCTCGCCGGCATGTCTGGTGCGGCGAAAAATGCCGCGGCTTGCCAGATCTTCGATGCTCCACACCTGCTCGGCCGGGCGGCGGATGGCGATCGCGACGCACCCAGGCGTTGTTGCCGGCGGCATGACGATTTGTACGCGCTCGCCGCTGGGAAGTGATGCCGACAGTAATGGCGCTGTGGCGTCGATGCGCTGATGACTTTCGTTTGCGACCAGCTTCGCCAATCGGCTGCACCACTCGAAGTCGGCAAACGCCAGCTGTTCGCGGCGCCATCCGTCGCGGGTTTCAATAAATGCTTCGTTGGGCCGATTGATGCAGAGCTCCATCACGTCGCAGTTTGCGAGAAACGGCCGCAGCACCCGCAGCGTCAGCGCAAGCGCGGAGGCATCAGAAGCGCGCTCAACGGTCGGCGGCGACGGATCTGAGTTCATAAACCGACCTGAAATCCAAATCGCGCGCCACCAGCACTTGAATGCGATCGCCTTGCTGCTTCCGGACAGTAGGCGGAATATTGATGGTGTTCTTCAGCACCTCTGTCATGACATCCTGGGTCGCCGACGGATTGACGATGACCGTGCCGCTGCTGCCGCGGCTTGCCTGAACCGCGCTCTGAACGGCGCCGTCGATCACAGAGACCAGGATGGCAGCCCCAAAGCGCTCCCAAAAATGCCGATCGACTGTTCCCGGAAGGCCGGAGCGCCCGAGCTCATCGGCGCCCGGCGAGGCGAGCGGAACGATCACGCCCGCCGGCGTGCGAGCTTCATCCCACAACACGAAGATGCGGGCGGACCCTTGCTGCACCTGCCCGCGGGTCTCGCCGACCAGCTTCGTGCCGCGCTCCATCAACACCACCTGCCCATCCACGCCGAACGTGTCGGTTGCCATCACGCAGGTGGTCATTCCCGGCAGCGTGGAATCGATGGCTGTTTCGAGCGTGCAATCCAGGAACGCCCCTTTGGGCAACAACAGGCGTTGCGTCGGCAATACTTGGGCGCGAACTGCGGTCGTCGTGGTGGGCCGCAGCAGCGCGGTCAATTCACCCGAATCCTGCGATCCCGGCGGCGCCGTCGGCAGCAGAGCGGCGGGTATGGCATTCAATGCCGCGCTCTGCGCTGAGAATGCAGCGCCTGACAATTGCCGCTCCAAGATCAGCTGCGCCGGCGTTTTCTCAGGCGCCGATCCATAGGCGATGCTCGGCTGACTGGCCTGTACAGGAATCTCGCGCAGCGGCGTCGCCATCAGAGGCGCCGGTAGAGCAGGTAGGTCGGGAGACGGCGTCGACACCGCGGCAGGCGGTGGCGGATCAATCCGGCCAATGCTCGGCAAGGGCATGTCGCCTTGAACTTGTTTTTTGGACAATGATTGCGCGCTTTGGCGCGCGCGATCTTGGCGTGTCACCGCATTCGCGTAGTACCACGCGAGCATTCCCAAGCCCAGGGCGCTCATGAGGCCGATCGCCAAGATATTGCTGGCTCGCGACTGAAGGGAGGTCGCTCGACTTACTGTCTCGCTACGCTCGCCGTGCACCAGGCCTGAGTCCTGCTCCTGGGGCTCTTGCTCCTGCTTCATGGCACGCCCCCTTGCACGCGTCGCTCCACGTTGGGCGCCATCGTGCCGGAATCCAATCGCTTGGATCCGCCCGAATATCCCTGATTGACGATGCACCCCGTAAGTCTGCCGCGACGCAGGATGAATCGCCGCGCGACGCGATGTATGACCACATCGCCCACATCCATGCTGAAATTCAGAAGCGACTCGCTATCGTCGTCGTTGCGCACAAATATCGCCGGCAGCTCGGAGCTCGCGGAAAATCTCAATCGCGTGTGCACACCATCATCGGAGGCGGCGGCGGGCCGCAGGACAGCCTGTCCGCAATACCAGTAATCGGTATTGCGGGGCCGATTCGCTTCTGCGCCCTCGAGTTGCGAATCGAGTCGCTTCGCCTTGATATCGGCCGCGAATTGAGCTGGAGATGGCGAATAAGTGAAGCGCAAGGCGTAAATCACGTCGTCTTCGCCGGCCGGTCGCTGCGACAATGCGCTGTAATCAATGTGGTAGTGCCTGCGGCTGGTGAGCACGGTGAGATTCGTGACAACCTTGGTTGCCTTGGGCTTCAAGAACAGATGATTTTCCTGGCCGACGAACGACAACCCCTCGATGTCGCCTGCGCCAAGCCCGGTAAAGGTCTCGCCCGGCTCGAACTCCAAATCGATCTGGTAGCCGACGAAACCACGGAGCTTGTAGACCTCATTTGTGTCGTATGCAGCTTCCCGGATGCGCGGATCCACCGTGCCCCTCGCGGGAACGGTTTCGGCCACGCAGCTGCGGTGGAAAGGCGCATTCAGCACAATGGCCGCTGCGAACCAGCACCCCATGCATCTCGTCACGGTGTTCATCGCGCCTCCATGTGCTGGGTGTCCTTGACAGCGGCCGGCTCGCTCAACACTTCGGGTTCTGAGCGAAAATCAATGATTTTGAAGCCCAGCGGATTCCAGCGGCGGGTCTTCGGGTCCTTCGCGGGTTCCCCATACGCGTACTGAATGGTGGCAACCCAGTGCGTGAACGATTCCTCGGCGCCGGATCCCTGACGCAGGGCTTTCAAATATCGCACCTGGGCGAGGTCGGACAATCCACTCGCGCGGGTAAAGAAACTCACCGAATTGACCTGAACCCGGACGCTGCTTCCATCCTTGTGCAGGTTGAGCGGGGACAGTGGATTTGTGGCCGTCCACAGGGCGAACCAGGTCTGATTGCGCTGCGCCGAATGAAAGGCGCCGCATTCCTCGTAGTCACTTTCTGCGGTGGCGAAGTTGAAGCGTTCGCACACGGTAAGGTAGTGCGCAAGAAAGTAGCGTGTAACCGCTTCTTCCTGGGTCGCGCGGCCGGCCAGCATCGGCACGACATCGACGATGCCCGTGCTGTTGTCCACCCGCACTAGGAAGGGATCGACCTGCTTCAATGGCATGAGCAGTACCAGCGCGAGCGCGCTCGCGACCGCGCACAGCCAACCCGCTCCCGCCACCCACCAAGCGACTTGCGCGCTGCGTCGAAACTGCGCGGCGCGATCCCTATCCCACGACTCCGCTTCGCGGAAGTATTCCTGGATCAGGGGCGGGCTGATCATGGGACTTTCTGCACCGGGCGGACGGCTGCGGAGCCGGCGTTCGCGCCGGGCGGATTGATGGGTTGCAGGTGGGAATCGCAGCGTATGCTGGGAGCAGAGCAACCACTCAAAGCTAGCGCAAGGCAAAACATCAGGGACAGCCTCATCTCACCCTCCTTGGCGTTTCATACGCATGGCGGCGCCGCGCACCACCAGCCCAGTTCCGCGTGCCGCAACGCCGACGCTGCGAGCCACAAAGGGCATTGCGAGTTTGGCGGCCGGTGCCGCCAGCCGCGCCGCCGTCATCGCCGCCCAGGCGCCGCTGCGGCTGGCGATGCCGAAAGAGTGGAGCGCCAGGCCGCCGGCCAATCCGGACGCGATCGGCATGACCTGCCGCAATACGAGAAACACCAGGACGGCGATTAACATCATGTTGAGCGCGTCCACGGTCAATATCGCGCTGCCCCGCGCCGCAGTTTGCGCGGCATACGATTGCACGACGTGCAGCAACAACGCGGCCACCATCACGGTCAACAGGGTAATCAGGGCATAGTTGGCGAGTTGCGCGATCCAGGCGGAGAAAAACCTTCGCGTGGCGTCAAAAAACAGCAGGCCGATGAACAACGGCCCAAGTGCCAACAAAACCGCCAGAGCGATGCTCGACAGGGCGATCAGGAACATCGCATACACGCAAAGGACGCCCATCAAACACCAGACGACGGCGCCAGCGAGATAGAAGCCAAAATCGCCTTTCCACAGGCCACCTTTGTCCCACAGGTTTCCGGCGACAATACCGCCGCTGTCCCAGATGGCATCGATGGTGCCGACTGGATCGTTCGCCCCCACCATCGCGGCCGCAAGCTGCGCCGGCGCGTTATAGAACGTGTCGACGATTACTGTGTTGTAAAGCCACAGCCTCAAGCCCACCCCGAGGACGAGTGCGATCAGCGCGATCCGTTTGAGTCCCGTGTCGAAGGGTTCATCGATTTTGCCCATGAGATGCAGGTAACCCCAAGCCATGACGTAGATGGTCGCCAATGTGACCACCGCAGGCTCGAGGATGCCGGCCAAACGTGCGGTGTTGTCGCCGATGTAGCCGGCAAGCTGCCCGTTCAACCACGACCAAAATGTCGCAAAGAATCCCATGATCGCCATGACTCCAGCGGCTGCCTAGTCCGTCAGGGAACCGGTTGAAAGCGTGCCTCGAAGCGGCCGTGGGCGTCGAGCACTTGCTCTCTCGCCTGCAGTTCCAGCGACGACGCTTGTGCCAATGCCGATTGATTCAGCAACTGAACTTTGGTTTGCTCGTTCTGCAACATGCCCAGCTCGGCGTTGATCCTTGCCTGCAGATCCAGAATCCCCTTTTGATCCGCGGCGCTGGAAATCGCCGCAATCAGTGTCTGCATGGCCGCGAATCGATTGCTGGCATTTGCAAGCGCCGCGTGGGCGAGCGCCTGCTGCATGGCGCTCCACTGACGTTCGCCTTGAACGAGCAGCTGCCCACTCGATGGCAGGGTTGCCAATCGCTGCGGCGACAGCACCGCGTTGGTCGCGATGAGATTCTGCACATCGGCCGATAGGCTTCCGTAGCTGCCGGATCCCTGCAGCGCGGCCGTCACCTGCTGCCAATCAGGAGGCAAATAGTTGCGAAGCGTTCCGCTTAGAAGCAGCTCCATACCTCGCATTCCGGTCGTGGTTTGCAGTGCTTGTTGTGCTTGCAGCAGCTGCGCACGCGCGGTGGCCAATTGCTGTTCTGTGGTCTCAACCTGCTGAATCAACTGCGCGAGCGCAGGCGCATCGATCACGGCCCATTGTGCATGCGCAACTGGCGGCAGCGCACTCGAAGCAACCAGGCACAGCAGAGACAATTGCAGCTTGCAGATGCGCATAAATCGTTTCTCCTTCGGATTGAGCGGTGTATTCACGGAATCAGTGTTCATGTGCGGCCATGAACCGTGGCAGCCAAGATCTGGGTTCGGCGCCAGTTGCGAAGATGATCTGCTGCATGCGTTTGACTTCGGAGGCGCGTCCGGAAATCACCGCCAGTTCGCCCTCGAAGCCTTTCAGGTCGAGCTGACAGACCACACTGTGATGCGCTTGCTTGACCAGAAACATGCGCGAGCCCGGCTCGAGCTGATCCTTTATGAGCCTGTATTCGCGCGCCGTGAGACCGAAGCCCTCGGTGTATTCGGCGAGGTCGGCATCGGCGTTCGGGAAAAATACCTTTGTCGGCGTCTGTTCGACCAGAGTGCGGCTGATGGGACTGTCGAGCACATCGCTTGGACTTTGCGTCGCCAGGCACATCGCGGCATTCAATTTTCGCCAGGTTTTTGGGCCGTCTTTGGCGAAGGATTCGAAAGCGGAATCCGCCAGCAGGCGCCAAAACTCATCCATCCAGCAAACGAACCGGCGGCCGTCCAATAGCTGGCGCACCAGATGAAACAGGTACAGGGTGACTGGCGCACGCGTGAGGCTGTGGTCAAGAAATTCCGTCACATCGAACCCGACCAGCGCGCGCCCCGACAATCGCGACACCACGCTATCCCGAGCGTTGTCGAACACCCACGCATAGTCGCCCCCGCAGGAATCGCACCAGCGGGCGAGCCGCGCATGCAATCCTTCTGGATCGGTGCGATCCAGAAATTCCACCAAGCGCGAGAGTCGCCGCGATTTCGGTTCGAGACTCAACGTGCCTCGCAATGCCTGATCAAGATCGGCCGATTCCCTCACCGAATTCAATTGCGCTAACTGCCTTGACTCTCCTTTGCTCAGTTCCCGGAGCCACGCCTTCAGAAACTCGACATTCGCCGCTGTTACAGGCAGCTGCAAGGGGTTGAATCCGGTCGCCTGCCCATTCTTGAGCGGCAAGTATTCCCCCCCGAGCGCCCGAACCAGAATCTCGAGCCCGCAATCCTTATCGAAGATGACTTGCGTAACCCCTTGTCTTCTCAGCATCGCCACCAGGAATCCGATAAAAACCGTTTTTCCAGATCCCGTCGGGCCGCAGATCAGCGTATGGCCCGTGTCTTTGCGGCTTCCGCCGTCGGGGTCGGCAGGGTCGCTGGCATGCAGCGAGAAGTAGTACGGGGAACGGGCACTGGTGACAAATAGGGTCAATGCCTCGCCCCAATGATTGCCGCTCTCGCGGCCTTCCGGGTAATTGTGAAACGGCGCCATCGCGGCGAAATTTCGCGATGTTATTGGCGCCTTGCGCGGCCGCAGCGGGAAATTGCCCGGCAGTTGCGCCCAGAAAGCAGCTTCCAGCGCCAAATCCTCGCGCGCCACCAGCATGCCGGTATCCGCGAGAATACTGCGCGCCAGCGCGATGCAATCATTGAGCGTCTTCAGGCGATTGCCGCGCGACGCGTCCGCACCTGCCTCCGCGACATCAGCAAGCACTTGCAGGGAGAAATGATGATCTCCCATGGCAAATTCATTGCTGGTCAGCGCATCCAGTGCATCTTTGAGCTCGGCGGCTTGCGAGACAGCAAAATCGCCGGCGTTCGCCATGCGATTGAATTGCCGTTGCAGCAGAGATTGGGCGGTCGATTTGCTTAGAAATGAAAACGATTGGGTTGCGACAAACGAAAACGGCGCCGCGAGAAGCCGGTTGAACATACCGACAATGCTGGGCGTCGGATACTCCTTGATTCCCAGCATCGCGCCGACCCGCGTCGTGGTTGGCAATCGGTATTCGATCGACTCCGTTCCAAACAGCAGGCGGGAGGTGGCAAGCGCCCGATTTACCGGGCCTGTGGGGAGCGGTGTGCGCTGCCACTCGCCGTTGATCAACAATCCCAGATATTCGAGCAGCGATGAGCACCAAGTATTCTCGGCGCGGTAGGCTCCGAGAAGTTCTGGTTCGTAGCGCGCCAGGGAAGCAAGCATCGTTTGACTCAGTTTTTCGCAGGCATCGAGTGCATTAGTGAGGAGTGGATGGGAGCGCGTCCGCCCGCTCCTCGCGATTGCCTTGGACACCAACCCGGTCGCCATTCCGGAAGTTGGCCGATGCATCACGCCCAGGTAAATTTCATTGACCATCAAAGTGTCGTTCGCCAGACGACGATGGTATTTTTCGTGAAGACCGTCGGCGAATAACAAATCGGGCTGCCGCTTTGCTCCGATCGACCGTGGGTCAGGGGCGATGCGAGCGCGGCGACGGATCACGTGCGTCCACACAGCAACGTTCGGGCCCGCGATGTTGCGCCACAAGACATTCAGCCGCTCGTGCCAATTATTGAGCTCCGCGTCGTCATTGCTTTCGAAACCGGCTCCCGCGAGGCGCAGGACTTGGAGATAGTCGCCGAACACGGTTCGCACCACCGCGGGCGCCACGTGTGCGGTATAAGGAATTCGATCTGCCGCGGCAATCTCGCGGTGGATGGCAGAATTGCTTCTCAACAACACCATGACGAGTTCCTTCAACCCTGCTTGGCGGCGAGCCGCTCAAAGCCTGAAGACAGTTTGAATGACGCCCCGTCGAACCTAAATCCGATTAAGTGCGCCCTTTGGAGAGAAACACCGTCGAAGAGGAAGGGCTGCAGTGAAGCCGCGCGCTAGCTAGGGGGTGCCAAATCCCGCGCGCTTGATCGCGCCGTCGGAGGCGCAGAGTTCCGTTGGGCTGTGGGCCTGGCGGCGCTGATCAACCCGCGCGCTTTCGCGCGCTGCCGTAGTTGACGAATATGGCCTTGGGTATCAGGCAATGCACGCCCTTGCGGATATCGACGACTTGCGAAACGCGGCAATCGCCGACTATCGAGGTTAACGCGTAGGCTTCCTCCCGGCTCATCGGGACCATCGTTTGCGCGGTGAGCCAGTTGACGGTCTGTTCGACGGCGATCCTCATTGCCTGATTCAGATCCTCATCAAAGCCGAGGAACACCCAGTCGGTCTTAGTCTCCGCCCACGGCCAGTCAGTTTTCAGATCCTTGCGCACAATCGGCTGAATCTCGATTTCCTTGTACGAGCACTCCAGCGCCGTAAGATTTACCTCACCGTTACCCTGCCGGCAATGCGAATCACCGGTCCAAATCAGGCCGCCCTTTTGAAACACTGGCATGTAAAGTGTTGAACCGGCCTGCAGCTCGTTCACATCCATATTGGAACCGTTTTTCCACGGCCGCAGCGTGCTGGTGCGGCCCTTGGCGTCGCGGATGGGCGGTCCCGCCTTGGCGTCCGGTTCATTGGGATCAACGCCCACGGCAAAGGTACCGGGGAAGGGCTTCAGGTCAATGACAATGCCGGGTTTGAACTCCGTCTGCATTTTCCCCAGGTCCAATTTGTAGTAGCGCACGAACCCTTCCGGAAATTCCGACGCCAGCTGGCCGACGGTAGGAAAATCCTTGCCCGGCACGTTGAAATTGAAGGCGTCCGCTTTGGGGACGATCTTGAGAATGTGGATTTCGAGCGTATCGCCGGGTTCTGCCTCCTCGACGTAGATCGGTCCGGTGATTGAGTGCGGTCCGCCGCCGGGGTTCGCCTTGCGCAGCCTGACAATCTCTTCCATCGGTACGCCGGGTTTGATCTGTCCGAGCGAATGCGACAAAGTTTCAATGGATACGGTATCGCCCGAATGGATCGTGAGTTTGGGTTTTTCGTTGATGTCGTACCATCCCCATTGCACGTTTTCGGCGGTCGCAGGCAACACGTAGTGCTTGGATGCGTGCTTGGAAGCATTGCCATCCTGAGCGTGCGATGCCGGCATACACGCTATCAGCGCAACCGCGGCGACAATGGCCCGTGGGGTGTTAACGCAAATCATGGCATGCGAATTCATTTTTGGTCCCTTTGTGGCGCTGACTACCGGAACTCGGACTGTACACAATGCGGGCGTTTGTTAACAACAAAAGGCTGGCGTATCTTTGCGTCGTCAACGACACGCGAACCAACCATAACCTTAAGCGGCAGCTCCATGCTAAATCGAAGGCAACTCCTCGGCGGCGCGGCGGCGATCCTCGTCAATAAATGGTCTTGTGCACTTGCGGAGGCCGTCGCGGGTTATCCGCGCGCCCGCTACGATCGCTCCATCGTGATCGACGCGCTCGGCGGCCTCGGCGAGTTGGATCCGGGCGCAGCGGACGATGCTCCGCTGTCGGTGCGCGCGCTTGCGGATGCCCGCGAATCAGGCGTCACCGCCATCAATCTGACGGTAAACATTGTCGGCAATGGGCCAAATAAGTTCATCGAGGCGGTAAAGAACATAGCGGACATGGAGCACGAATTGTCCGCGCACCCGGATGTTCTCATGAAGATACTGCGGGGTGGGGATATCCAGGCGGCCAAGTCCACAAGGCGCCTGGGGATAATCTACGGTTGCCAGGACACGACGATGCTCGAGGGGGACCTGAAGAATCTTCAGGTGTTCGCCAACCTCGGTGTCCGCATCGTGCAGCCCACCTACAACCTGCGTAACCTCATGGGCGACGGCTGCATAGAAAAGGCGGATGGCGGCTTGAGCAAATTGGGATTTGAATTCATCGCCCAGATGAATCGATTGAATCTGCTGCTCGATCTCAGTCACGCGGGACCGCGCACCATCGCCGAAGGCATTGCGGCATCCAAGGCACCGATGGCCATCACGCACACCGGCTGCCGCGCGCTCGTCGATCTGCCGCGCAATACCCGCGATTCAGAATTGAAGGCATTGGCGGACCGAGGCGGAGTCGTCGGAATCTACTTCATGCCGTTCTTGCGTGAATCCGCGCAGCCTCATGCCGAGGACTTGATCCGTCACATCGAGCACGCCGTCAATGTCTGCGGCGAGGATCATGTTGGACTCGGCACGGACGGTTCAATTTCCGGCGTGCCGCTCACCGACGCGTATCGCGAGGCCTTTCGCAAGGAGGTGGAAGCGCGAATCAAGGCCGGCGTGTCCGCACCCGGCGAGAGCGCCGATGTGTTCACCATCGTGCCGGAGTACAACGATCCGCTGCGATTCCATCGATTGGCCGGGGATCTCTCGCGCCGCGGCTGGACCGCCAGCCGAATCGATAAGTTATTGGGCGCGAATTTTGCGCGGCTGTTCGCCGACGTCTGGGATGCAGGCAGCAGCGCCGCGCCGCGCGCTTAGTTGGTTCCCTTTCGCCGCTACCTGCCGGAGCCTGAGCTTCTTTATCTCTGCAAACCCGCTACTTAATCGGGTTCTGGTTTTTCCGTGCTACCAACAAACTGTGATGCAGCGACGGAAACCTCGTCGCCGCATCACAACTAGACAAGGAGCAGTCATGAATAGCTTTACCGTTACCGCAGTCGGCAATCTCGCAAAGGATCCGGAAACTGCCTTCAAGGGCGCTACGACATACACGAAGATTTGCCTGGTCGGGAATGACTACGCGGGCAAGGATGAACAAGGCAACGCGCGTGAGGCCGTCACCAGTCTCTGGTTCGTGGCGTTCGAGAGTCTCGGCGAGGTGATCGCAAAAAATGCACTCAAGGGTGATCAGCTCATCCTCCAAGCGCAGATTCGTGCCAACAATTGGACCGACAAGGACGGCGAGAAACAGTACGACCATTCCTATGTGATCCAGAATTTCAGGTTTGGCGCGCCAGGGAAGGCGAAACGCGAGGAACTGGCCCGGCGCAACGCCAGAGACATGGACGCTCTCGAGACCGAGATTTGACCGTATCAATCGCCCGCAACGTTAGATCACCCGGAAAAGGAATTCCGCCATGCACCACCCCCTGACGTCCCGCTTCGGCTCGCCATGCGTCGTGCTCGCAGCCTTGGCCTTGGCCCTCGCCATTGGTGCTCCCGATCTCGCATTGGCGCAGGCCTCGCCATTCATGACGGGCGCGAGTTCGCTGCAGACCAACATTCTCGCGTGGCTGACCCCGGTTGCCATCATTCTCGTCATGGTGCTTGGCGGCATGGCGATGGCGAATCGAATGTCGTGGGGGTGGTGCATCGGTGCAATTCTCGGTATCGCCATAGGATTCGGCGCACCGCAGATTGTAACCTGGGTACGCGGCATGTTCGGCGTCTAGGAGCTGACCATGAGCGAACTGAACGCGGGCCTTTGCGCCGATCCATTGTTCGTGGGCGCCACGCGGCCACCGATGCGCTGGGGTGTGACCTACTCCGCGCTGCTGTTCAACATCGTGTCCACGATGGAAGCCTTTCTGCTGACGCGAAATCTGCTGACGCTTTTGCTGTGTGCGCCCATTCACGGCGTCTGCGCGTTGCTATGCGCCCGCGATGCACGTTTCTTCGACCTGGTGCTGCTTTGGGCGCGCACCCGACTGCCCGCCTTGTTCGCCAATCTGCGTCTCTGGAAGGCCAGCAGCTATTGCCCGCTGGTGATCGATCTACCGAACCGCCGTGGGCGGAGGGCTGGCGATCTGCTGCGGTGATCTCGCGGTGAATCGTTGCGGCACCTGCGTTGAGGGGTTGCGCGCCGGCAGCGCTTCAATCGTTCGCGAGCTGCACCACCATTTTCCCGGTATTTGCGCCGGTAAAAAGGCCGATCAAGGCACTCGGCGCCGCATCAATGCCTTCTTGAATCGTGGTGCGATACTTGAGCCGACCGTCCTTGATCCAGCCCTTCATATCTTTCAGGAATTGCGCGCGCTTGGACTCGAACTCGTAGAACACGAAACCGCGCATCGTGATCCGGTTGTAAATCATGTTCGACAGAGTCGTGACCGGCTCTGACACGGCGCCAAAATTGTTGTACGCGGAGATCATGCCGCAGACCGCAATGCGGCCCAACGCATTCATACGCGGTAGTGCGGCATTCAAATGCTCGCCGCCCACATTTTCAAAATACACATCGATTCCCTTGGGCGCCGCCGCCTTCAGTGAGGTGCGCAATTCGCCCTTCTTGTAGTTGATGGCGACGTCCAATCCAAGCTCATCCTTCAGCCATCGACACTTCTCATCCGAGCCGGCACTGCCGATCACATAACAGCCTTTGATCTTTGCAATCTGCGCCGCAACACTGCCCACCGCGCCCGCCGCCGCCGAAACGAAAACATTCTCACCGTCCTTGAGTGCGCCGATGATCAGCAGCCCGCCATAGGCAGTGAGGCCGGTCAAACCCAAAACACTCATGTAGGCAACGAGCGGCATGCCATCGGCATCGAGCTTGGAAAGCCCCTTGCCGTCGGAGATGAAATACTCGCGGAAGCCGTTCATCGACTCCACGTGATCACCCTGCTGGAATGCGGGATGCCGCGACTTGAGCACCCGGCCGATCGCGCCGCCCATCATCGCTTCGTTGAGCGTCGTTGCTCCCGCCAGGCGCGGCCGCATGGCCGGATCGACCGACATATAGATGTTCTCAACCAGCAGTTCCCCTTCTCCCGGGTCCGCCACTTCGGTCTCTACGATCAGGAATTGTTGCGGCACCGGCAGCCCCTGCGGGCGTTCGATGAGATGTACTTCTCGGCTTCTCATGTTGGTTATCCTTAAGTGGTTGCCGCGTGAACGGCGAGCACATGTTTCCAGCGACCCGATTTGAAGCGCCAGATGAGCAACGATCCCTTCAGCAAATAGTCGCCGATGATCGAGCTGTACACCCAAATCACCGGCAGATGAAACAGGGCGAAAGTCGCCGCCAACGCGCAGCGTACGCCGATCAAGCCGAGAAATGAGGTCATCAGCGGAAAGCGCGTGTCGCCGGCGCCGCGCAGGGAACCGCCGATCGCCATATCGATGCCCAACAGCGGCAGCATCGCCGCCATAATATAAGTGAATTCAATGGTGCGTTGCACTGTGATTTCGTCGTTGCCGAGAAAGAAATGCGCCAACGTGCTGGCATTGAAAACCGTCACGATGCCGATGAGGGACATCGCGGCAACCGCGATGATGCAGGCGCGCCAGCCGCTGCGTGCCGCGCCCTCGACGTCGCCGGCGCCTAAATGCTGGCCGACCAATGTCGCGCCTGCAATCGAGAATCCTGACCCGACCACCATCGCCGCGTTCAGCATGTTGACGCCGACATTGTAGGCCGCGAAAGCCTCGGTGCCGTAAAAGCGACCGATCAGTGCGACGAACAAAAAGAATCCGAATTGCAGCACGATTTGTTCAAGCGCAACCGGGTAGCCGATGTGCAGCAAGCGTTGATAGCGCGCCGCTTTGAATATGTCGCCAGGAAGGAATTTGAGCGTCAATTTCTGGCGCATCCACAGCCACACCAACACCGCGCCGCACAGCAGAAACGACATTCCGGACGCGAACGGTGCGCCCGCGGAACCCATGCGCGGTGCGCCGAAATTGCCCAGAATGAAGGTGTAGAGCAACGGCAGGTTGACCAGATTCACCGCCAGACCAAACAGCAGCGGCGTCCAGGCGTTGCCGGCAGCGCGCAGCGCGCTGGACAAGATGATGTCGATCGCGAAGCCGATGATGAATGCAGACAGCCAGAATATATTGCGCGATGCCAATTGTGAGGCGGACTCATCCAAGCCAAACACGCCGGCAATCTGGTGCGAGAAGGTCATGCCGAGTGTCATCAGCACCAGTCCCACCAGCCCGCCCAACATGAGCGACGATGAAGTAATACGACTCGCCTCCTCCTGCTTACCCGCTCCCCAAGAGCGCGCGACCAGTGCTGTCGTGCCGACTCCGATCGCCATCAACAGCGCCTGCAGTGCAAAGAATACCCGCTGACCGGCGCCGACCGCGGCCACCGCGGGTGCTCCCAATCCACCGACAAATTTGGTCTGTACCATGGCGACCATCGAAAACATGAGATTGGCCATGATCGATGGCGCTGCCAGCTGCCAAATCGTCGGCCGCTTGTACGGCACAGCCTCCTCTGGCTCGACGTTTATCTGTGTCATCTAAACCTTCAGCGCGGCCGGCTTTTTCATCCAGAAAGTCAGCACCAGGTAGTAAAGAACACCGATCGCAATCCAGCTCAGGCCCAACAATTTCGCGGCGCGGTCCATTTCGAACAGCACGTAAATGATGATCAGCATGCCGAGCAGCGGGAAGATGAGATGCCGAAACCAGTCGCCGCTGCGCATTCTGAAAAAGTAGTGGTTTATCACCGACAGGTGCAACAGGACGAAGCCTGTTAGCGCGCCAAAATTGACGATTCGGGTCAAATCGTCGATGCGATCCGCGAACAGCAATCCCACCAGTAGCGAGACCCCTGAAACCGCAAGCGTGCTCACATAAGGGGTCCTGAACCGTGGATGCACCCTTCCCAAAATCGCCGGCAGCTTGCCATCGCGCGCCATCGCAAACAATATGCGCGACACCGCGGCCTGAGCGGCCATGGCATTAGCGATGGCTGAGGCAAGTACGACGGCGATGATCGTGACCAGCCGCAAAGCAGCGCCGCCCGCACGTTCCGCAATCTCATAGAACGCCGTTTCCGGAGAGGCAAACTGCATTCCGACACTCAGATCCGTCGCAATCCAGGTCTGCAGCATGAACAGCACGCCGACGATGAGCAGAGACAGCACGGTGGCCCGGCCCACAGCGTTCCGGCCGCCGCGGTTTTCTTCGGCGAGCGTGGATATACCGTCGAAGCCGAGAAACGACAGCACCGCAATCGAGGTCGCTCCAGCCACAGTGGCCAATGAAAACACGTGTGCGTCGTAAATCGGCTTCCAAGTGAGCCCGCCGGCGCCTGCCCCGCCATACAAGGCCGCCAAGCCCAGAATCACGAACAGCGCCAGTATCACCAACTCCATGACCAGCATGTAGCGATTAACGCGAGCCGAGAATTGTATGCCGAGCAGGTTCACCGTTGCGTTGAATGAAATAAATACCACCAGCCAGATCCACGCGGGCAGCGCGGGAAATATTGGTCGCAGCGCCACCGCACTGAACAGATACAACAGCGATGGCACCAGGATGTAGTCAAGAAGGATGAGCCAACCGGAGAAAAAGCCGGCAATCTCGTGCAAGCCGCGCTGCGCGTAGGTGTACACCGAGCCCGCGAGCGGAAATGCGTGCGACATGGCGGCGTAACTCAAGGCGGTGAAGAACATGCCAACGAGACCCACCAAGTAGGCCAGCGGCACCATGCCCTTGGCGTCGTTCCACACGAATCCGAACACGGAATAAGGTGCGATCGGCACCATGAAAATCATCCCGTAGATGATCAGGTCCTTGGTCGTGAGCGCGCGGTGCAATTGCTCTTTGTAGCCGAATTCTTCTAGCGACAAACGTGGCTCCTTAAACACTCTGCGTTATGGACGAGGCGACCCAGCGGCGGGGGTGGCGCAACGAGTAAAGCAGAGCAGTCTGCTGCAAATGATACCGGCTCGCACCGCTCGCGTTCGCGCATTTGGTGATGGTTAGATTAGAATTGATCATTGCTGATCCGGCAGTCACTCTAGTAACTTCGGTAATTGAGTCATGGCGATCAAGATTCAGCACGGCATTCGCACGCTGCGCCTGAAGGTGAAGGCTGAAGGGTACGCCTGGCTCAATGCCGCTGCGATCGAAGTGAATCAGGTGTGGAATTACGCGAATGCGACGAGCTACAAGGCTGCGCTGCCATTTGCAGGCCCCGCCAGGTGGCTGAGCGCCTTTGATCTGGACAAGCTGAGCGCTGGGGCGACGGAGTACTTTGAACGAATCGGCGCAGGCACTATTCAGCGGGTAAATGCCGAATTTGCGACCCGGCGCCGCCAATTCAAGAGACTGAAGCTCCGGTGGCGAGTCAGTCGGGGCGCGAAGCGTTCCTTGGGCTGGGTGCCATTCAAAGCAATGCAGTTGAAGCGCAAGGGAAAGACATTACGTTTCTCGGGCAAGGCGTTTCGGGTGTTCGAGCAGGAACTGCTTGAGAATATTCACTGGAAATGTGGCTGCTTTGCTCAGGATTCCGTGGGAGACTGGTGGCTGTGCTTGCCGGCTGAGCACGCGGTGGGGCAAGCTCCTGCTCTTACGGAAGGGGTCGGGCTGGATCTCGGGTTGAAAGACACCGTCGCGACCAGCGATGGGGAAAAGCTCGAAGCGGGTCAGTTTTATCGGCTCATCGAGCACAGAATAGCTGGCGCGCAGCGCCGAGGTCACAAACGTCAAGCCAAGCGCCTCCATCGCGCCGCCGCGAGGCGGAGAAAGGATGCCTTGCACAAGTTTTCAAGAAAGACAGTGGATCAGGATCAGACAATCGTCATTGGCGATGTGAGCAGTCTCGCTCTGGCAAGAACACGGTTGGCAAAATCCGTGCTGGATGCCTTCCGAGGCAGGGATCAGCGCGATCAAAGCGGCGGCGTGAGCACCGGATGTCGACCTTAAGTCCCCATCCAGCACATCGACACACCATTCATCACCGGCATCTCGGCTGGGACAACAGTTTTACTCCCGCGGCACGCATTGCGCCGGGAGAGTCGCTGGAATTCGACGTGGTGGATGCCTCGGGTGGTCAGCTGCGCGAGAACTCGAGCGTCGCCGATGTGACTCGCATGGATTTCGGCAAGATCAATCCGGTCACGGGTCCGGTGTATATCGACGGCGCCGAGCCTGGCGATGTACTCAAGGTTACACTGCTGTCGTTCGTGCCGTCGGGCTTGGGTTGGACCGCGAACATTCCCGGCTTTGGACTGTTGGCCGATGAATTCCTGGAGCCGGCGCTGCATCTATGGCGCTATGACCCTAACACCCTCGCCCCGGCGTCTTATGGAACTTGGGCCAAGGTCCCCTTAAAACCCTTTACCGGCACGATCGGCGTGGCGCCGGCTGAACTCGGCTTGCACAGCATCGTGCCGCCGCGCCGCGTCGGCGGTAACATGGATGTCCGAGATATCGCGCTGGGGACCGAACTGTTTCTGCCGGTCGAGGTGTCCGGCGCGTTGTTTTCCGTAGGAGATACGCATGCGGCACAGGGCGATGGCGAGGTGTGCGGCACCGCCATCGAGAGCCCGATGCGCGTCGCCCTGCAATTCGATTTATTGAAGAATATGCCGCTCAAGTTTCCGCGCTTTAAAACCTCAGGTCCTGTCACCCGGCACTTGGACGCCAAGGGTTACGAAGTCGCGACCGGCATTGGCCCGGATCTCATGCAGGCGGCGCGCGCGTCCGTGCGCTCGATGCTCGACCTGCTCATGCAGCAGCATGGGATGCCGGCGATCGATGCCTATATGTTGTGCAGCGTCTGCGGCGACCTTCGCATCAGCGAAATCGTCGACTTGCCGAACTGGACGGTGTCGTTTTACTTTCCGCGCGTCGTGTTCGAGTGAAACTAGTCTTTAAATAGCGCGTTTGGCATTGAGGTGCGTTCCGGCTGTAGAATCGGATAACCACCCGCGGAGTCACTCATGGCGACCACCTTCGTACTCAACGGCAAATCTGCCACGCTGGACGCCGATCCGACGATGCCGCTGCTGTGGGCGCTGCGCGAAGTCGCCGGCCTGCACGGTACGAAGTTTGGTTGCG
Organism: uncultured Gammaproteobacteria bacterium; assembly: GCA_963785405.1. GTDB lineage: Bacteria > Pseudomonadota > Gammaproteobacteria > Steroidobacterales > Steroidobacteraceae > Bog-1198. The sequence goes on along the minus strand of CAWAVF010000008.1, from coordinate 1,368,709 downwards.
GCATGGCGCTGTGCGGTGCATGCACCGTGCACCTGGACGGAAAAGCCACACGTTCCTGTGTCACGCCGCTGGCGTCGGTGGCCGGTCGCCAGGTCACGACCATTGAGGGCCTGCAGAGCAAACAGGCCAAGGCAGTACAGGCGGCTTGGATCGACCTGCAAGTCCCGCAATGCGGCTACTGCCAGTCCGGACAGGTCATGTCGGCGACGGCACTCCTGGAGAAAACTCCGGCGCCGACCGATGCCGACATTGATGCCGCGATGAGCGGCAACATTTGCCGATGCGCCACCTATTCCCGTATCCGTGCCGCAATTCATACGGCCGCTCAAGGCCTCAAGTCATAATCCCATGACAACCCCAACCCGTAGCTCACGTGAGTCGCGCCGCACATTTCTCAAAGGTGCCGGTGGCGCATCCGTCATGGCGCTTACGATCGGATTTGAATGGATCGGTGCAACGCGGCGCGCAGCGGCAGTAGCGATGCCGGCATCCGGCGCGCCATTTGCGCCCAACGCCTTCCTGCGTATCGGCGCGGACAACAGCGTGACGGTGATCGCCAAGCACTTGGAAATGGGCCAGGGCGCCTACACCGGTATCGCCACGATTGTTGCCGAAGAACTCGATGCCGATTGGGCCCAGGTACGCGTCGAAAGTGCTCCCGCCGATGCGAAGCGTTATGCCAATCTCGCTTTCGGCACCATACAGGGAACCGGCGGCAGTTCGGCCATGGCCAACTCCTGGAATCAGTTGCGCGAGGCAGGGGCCAAGGCGCGCGCGATGCTGCTTACCGCGGCCGCCAGTGACTGGCATGTACCGGCTTCTGAACTGACAGTCTCGAAAAGCGTCGTCTCCCACGAGGCGACCAAGCGCGCGGCAAATTTTGGCTCGCTGGCAAAAACCGCGGCAACACTGCCCGTGCCCGACCAAGTCACGCTCAAGGACCCGAAGGACTTCAAGCTCATCGGCCATAAGGCGGCGCGCGTCGACGCGGCGGCGAAAACCGACGGTACCGCTGAATTTACTTTGGACCTGGTGCTCCCAGGCATGCTGGTGGCGCTGCTCAAGCGCCCGCCGCAGTTCGGCGCGACGGTCCGATCCTTCGATGCGACCGCAGCCAGTGCAGTGCCGGGCGTGGTCAAGGTGCTGCAGGTGCCCCGCGGCGTTGCGGTGGTTGCGAAGAGTTTTTGGTCAGCTAAGCAAGGACGGGACGCGCTGCGGATCGATTGGGACGACTCGAAGGCGGAGAAGCGCAGTTCCGCCGATTTGATGGAGGAATACCGGCGCCTCGCGGACCAACCGTCGCTTGCCGCGCGTAAGGAGGGCGACGCCGAGAGGGCGCTGCGCGATGCGACCCAAAAAGTGACGGCCAGCTACGAATTCCCCTACCTTGCGCACGCGCCGATGGAGCCGCTCGATGCGGTGGTCAAGCTCAGCGCCACTAGCTGCGAGATCTGGGCCGGCGATCAATTCCAAACCGTCGATCAAATGAACGCGGCGCGCAGCGCGGGTTTGGATCCGCAGCAGGTCAGTATTCACACGCTGTACGCTGGCGGCAGCTTTGGTCGGCGCGCCAATCTGGGGTCGGATTACATTGTGGAAGCCGTATCGATTGCGAAAGCGTACGGCGCCGATGGCACGCCAATCAAGCTGCAGTGGACCCGCGAGGATGACATCCATGGCGGCCTGTATCGGCCCATGTATTTTCACAAGCTTGAAGCCGGTCTCAATGCGCAAGGCCAGCTCACCGCCTGGCGGCATGTCATCGTGGGGCAGTCCATCATGGCTGACACCCTATTTGCCGCGATGATCAAGGACGGCATCGATGGGACATCGGTCGAGGGCGCGGCGAATATCGCCTATGCAATACCCAATATTGCGGTCAATCTGGCGACAACCAAGACCGGCGTGCCGGTCCTGTGGTGGCGCGTGGTGGGCAGCTCGCACACCACCTTTGCCGTCGAAGCCTTCATCGACGAAGTGGCGCATGCCGCGGGCGTGGACGGATTCACATTCCGGCGGAAACTGCTGGAACACCATCCGCGATTGAAAGGGGTGCTCGAACTCGCCGCCGAGAAGGCGGGCTGGAGCAGCGCTCCCCTGCCGGCGGGTCGGGGCCGCGGCATCGCCGTTGCCGAGGCATTCAAGACCTATGTCGCGCAAGTGGCCGAGGTGAGCGTCGATAAGGACGGGCACGTAACAGTCGATCGCGTGGTATGTGCCGTCGATTGCGGCACGGCGATCAACCCCGACATCATTGCCGCGCAAATGGAAGGCGGCATCGGCTTTGGGTTGGGAGCCGTGCGCTTTGGAGCGATCACTTTGAAGGACGGCCGTATCGAGCAGGACAACTTCAATAGCTATCGCGTGCTGCGCATGAACGAGATGCCCAAAGTCGAAGTGCACATCATGCCATCGACTGAGGCGCCGACCGGCGTGGGAGAGCCCGGAGTAGCGCCGGTCGGGCCGGCCGTCGCCAATGCCATTTTCACCGCCACCGGCAGGCGCATGCACGTGCTGCCGTTTCCAAAAACCGGCGACGCATGAACCCTTCCGCCGAAAGCGGGCGCGGCGCACCGGCCGTTATGTGGATCCTGGCGTTGATTGTGGGAGCGGCAATCGCTATATCCGCGTTTCTGGTATTTGGACCGCATGTGACGGACTTTGCGGGCGGCAAGCGCGTGGCATTGAGCGACTACGAGGCAACGGATCCCACCGGGGTTCCCGCGGAGCTAAAATCCGCGCCGCTCGGCGAGCGCGGCGAATATTTGACGCGCGCCGCGGATTGCATGGTGTGCCATACGGCCAAGGATGGTCAGCCGTTCGCCGGAGGGCGCGCCTTTGTGCTGCCGTTCGGTACCTTGTACTCGACCAATATCACTCCCGATGCGGAAACGGGGATCGGCCATTACACGGATGCTGATTTCCTGGGCGCAGTGCATAAAGGCATTGGCCGCGGCAATGCCAAGCTATATCCCGCAATGCCTTATGCCAGCTACACGTACATGACCGATGCGGATGCGCTGGCCATCAAGGCCTATCTATTCTCGCTCAAGCCGGTACACGCACCTGCGCCGCAAAACACCCTCGCTTTCCCGTTCAATCAACGCGCTCTGGTGAGAATGTGGTCGGCCGTGTTCAACCCCGATACCCGCTATGAACCAAACATCGATCGCAGTTCCGAATGGAATCGAGGCGCGTACCTGGTCGAAGCGATGGAACACTGCGGCGAGTGCCACACCCCGCGAAACATTTTCTTCGCGTTGAACAACCGGCGGAAGTTCGCCGGCACGGTGCAAGCCGGATGGCGCGCCTACAACATCACGCCCAATCGTAGCGGCGGCGTTGGGGCCTGGAGCGATGCAGATCTCTCGAAATATCTCGCGACCGGTCATGCCGACGGACGCGGCACGGCTGCGGGTCCCATGGGCGAAGCGGTCGATGCAAGCTATAGGTACCTGAAGCCGAGCGACATTGCCGCCATGGTGATTTATTTGCGGTCGGTATCGGATGTCGCCACTGCCGATCTTCCGCAACCCAAACTGACGGCTGCCGCCGATTCCGGCGCCGACAACCGCGTCGTGAATGGCGATTCACGCGGCAAAGAGGTTTACGAAGGCGCTTGCGCCGGTTGCCACGGCTGGACTGGCGTGGCGTCAGATCTACCCTGGGCAATGCTGATCGGCACGCTCGATGTCAATGATCCGACTGCTAACAATGTGGCGCAAATCATCATCGGGGGCGCGCAGCGGCATACGGCCGTTGACGCCGACAACATGCCGGCATTCGGCAGCACGTATTCCGACGCCGAAATCGCCAGCGTCGCGAACTTCATCACTGCGCGCTACGGCGCGACACCATCCCGGTTGACGGCAGCGCAAGTCGCCAGGTTGCGCGTCGAAAACTAAGCGTTTGGACGCTCTAGGTTTGGTCGGCGTAGGCCTTGACGAGCTGGTAAAGAAAGTTGCGCCCATCGAGCAGGGACTTCACGCTGACGTACTCGTTGAGCCCGTGAATGTGTCCCAAGTCGGGCCCGACGAATATGGGCTCAATACCATAAGTGGGGATGCCGACGGCGGTCAAAAACACGCCGTCCGTGCCGCCCGCCTGTAAAATCGGCAGAACGGGAACTCCGGGGTAGAACGCGGCGCTCAGTTTTTGTACCGGGCCCAGTATCTGGGGTGTGAGCGGCGGCGGCGGGGATGTGGGCCCGCGGGTTTCGAGCGTGGTTACTTTCACCGCCGGATCCGCGACGAGCACCTCCAATTGCCGCCGCACGGATTCTTGCGACACGCCTGGAAAGATTCGGCAATTGATATTGGCGCGAGCGCGCTGCGGAAGCGCGTTGGTCGCGTGTCCCGCTTCCAGCATGGTCGCCACACAGGTGGTCCTCAAGGTTGCGTTCCAGCCGGGATCCTTGGCGGACACGAGTGCAATGGCGCGGCTGTCGTTCGGATCCTTGACGAGCGCGTTCATTGCATCGGCGATGGTCTTGTCGCCCTTGGCCGCTTGAATGGGCGCCATTCCCGAGAAATAAGCTTTGCTGGCATCGGTGAACTGTGCGGGAAACTCGTACGCCTCGATGCGCGTCAGCGCCGCCGCAAGCCGGTAAATGGCATTATCCTTCAAGGGCCGCGAACTATGGCCGCCTGGATTCGTAACTTCGAGCCGATAATTCTGCGGCGTCTTCTCGCCCGCCTGGATTTCAAGGGCGACACGGCGCCCGTTGGCATCGAGCTCGCCAATCGCGCCCTCGTTGATGGCAAATGCGGCGTCGATGATGTCGCGCCGATTCTCCGAGAGCCATTGTGCGCCATTGAAAGCGCCGGCGGTTTCCTCGCCACAGGTGAGCGCCAGCTTTACCGTGCGCCGCGGCCGGTACTTCTCCTCGCTGAAACGAACCAGGGTATCGGTCCAAATCGCCGCTTCCGCCTTGTCGTCAATTGCGCCGCGAGCGTAGAACGAGCCGTTTTCCTCCACCAGCGTAAATGGATCCCGAGTCCAATCCTCGCGTTTCGCCTCCACGACATCGATGTGCGCAAGCAATAAAATCGCCTTGAGTTTCGGATCCTTACCGGGGTAGACGGCAACCAAACCGCCTTCTTTCGGGTGGTCGGGTGCCGTAAAAATCTGCACATCGCCTGGAGGCATTCCTGCGGCTTTGAGCCGCGCCGCCATGCGTTCCGCGGCGAGGGTGCAATCGCCTGCGGAAAGCGCCGTATTGGTCTCAATGAGTTCTTTGTACAGGTCGCGAAACTTAGCTTCGCCGGGTTGCGTCTGGGCCAACGTTTGCAGACTGAGCAAGCTCGCGGCAATCGCCGCAGCCGCGGAAAAAATCCTACGCATGAATCGTTCTCCTTCGGTGCATGTTAATTGAAAATGCGCCGAGCTCGGATATTTTGGTCGCGATGCGCGGGATGGGCGGGGTCCTCGGGGGCCAATCATTCTACGGCCAACCGGCCGCGCAGTCCATTGGCCGAGAGGGTACCTAAAGGGAGATATACCAAATCGGGCAGCCACCGGTAAAATAATGTCACTGCTCTGGGTCGGCGCCTGGTGATCAATCGACGAACATTCTCTCGATGAGCGCCAGGTGTTTTTGCGTACCGCGAAAGGACGTTCGCTATGAGTTTTGATGATTTGTTTATCGGGATGGTAATCGGCGGCATTGCGCTTTCCGCCGGCTACATCGCGGCTGAATATCGCTCGTGGCGCAATCTGGGCGCTGCTGAGCGGCGCAGAGCCTCGATTTTGCGCGAGCTGCACGCAGCCAGCTTGTCCCAGCAACACAGCTCCAATCTCGAGCCCACCCTCGTGCCGCTGCAAAGGTTCACCGACACCGCCGCCGCGGCTGGCGATGAAGTCGCCGATACCGGGCGTCGCTCGCAAGCGCGCTCAGCTTCGCCGCGCACGCAACCGTTTGCTGACCGACGCTCGCGCGAGCGGCATCAGGCATCGAATTGAGCGTTAAGTTAAATCCTCCACACCCCTTCGGCTCAAGATCTGCGGTTCATCGCCACCTGCGCCATGGGCGCATTTGTGCCGGCAAGCGATTCCACGGTTGAGCGTTGCTGAATCTGGCCGTTGAAGAGGTAAGCCACCGCGCCGATGATCAAGCTGTTCATCATCAGGGCAATGGCGAGTGCGGCGAGCTTCGATGATATTTGCGTGGACATGGTCGTCTCCCGGAAAGAAGTCTGTGATTGAAGTTTGAACACGATTCCATCTGGGAAAGAGCAAAAGGCGTGCCAGGCGCTTGCAGGCGTTAACCTGCTATTTTTCATGACATTGTTTTGGTACCCGCACCGATTAACGCGCGCGGACACTGTCCGCGGACAACGCGGACGGACACGGTCGCCTCAGGCTGTGAGAATCGTACCGTTTGATCGAAGCTCTTCAATCTCCGCATCGCCATAGCCCACACCCCGCAATACGCGCAGTGTGTCGGCGCTTGGACTTCTTGGAGCTTCGGGTTCGCGAGTTTTCGTCGACGAATAACGCGGCGCCGGCGCTGGGTGGGTGACCCCTTGAATGTGCAGGAATGCCTGCCGCTCGACATTGTGTTTGTGAAATGGCGCCTCGGACATCGCCAGAACCGGTGCAACACAGGCATCCGTTCCCTCGAGCAACCCGCACCATTCATCACGCGTGCGGCGACCGATGATCTCAGCCATTTTGCTCTTCAAACCGATCCAGCGGCTGTGATCATGCTGGGCGCTGAAATCGGCATCGGTGATTCCCAATCCTTCGCATAGCTTTCGGTAGAATTGCGGCTCGATTGCTCCCACCGCAATGAATTTGCCATCCGAGGTTTCGTAGGTGTCATAGAAATGCGCACCCGTATCCAAGAGATTCGTCCCTCTGCGTTCATTCCAATGCCCGGCGGCATGAAAGCCCCAGATCATGCTCATTAAGAGTGCCGCTCCCTCGGTCATGGCGCAGTCGATCACCTGACCCTTGCCCGTCTTGCTCGCATGCAACAAGGCGCTGACCATGCCGAACGCGAGCAGCATTCCGCCGCCGCCAAAATCGCCGACCATATTGATCGGTGGCGTCGGTTTTTCTCCCGCCCGGCCGAACGCGGAGAGAGCGCCGGCTAGTGCGATATAGTTGATGTCGTGACCGGCGGCCCGCGAAAGGCTGCCCGTTTGTCCCCAGCCGGTCATGCGCCCATAAACTAGACGCGGGGTATCCGTGAGCAATCGATCCGGACCTAATCCCATGCGCTCCATCACACCGGGGCGAAAGCCTTCGATCAGGCCATCGGCGCTCGCGATAACCCTGCGAGCGACGTCGGCCGCCTGCGGCTTTTTGATGTCCAATACGATCGATTGACGCGAGCGCAGCAGGATGTCGGCTGGGTTCCATTCCGACTCGGGCCTGCAGATTCGAATGACCTCGGCGCCATGATCGGCCAGCATCATGCCTGCAAACGGGCCCGGCCCGATGCCTGCCATCTCAACGATTCGTATCCCCGCCAGAGGGCCTGCCATAAACGTCCTCATCGCCAGCCATATCGATGTCCATATACCATCACTGCGGGCACAGCGACAGACTCGTTTTTTGAACGATCAATGGCTCGGGTCGAATCGCGGGATAACGCCGCTAGGGCCGCTATCTCGGGGGAGGACTTTGCTGTCCGGCGCCGGTGCCCGACTTCTCGGGCTTGGTGGTGGCCGCCGTGCTACGCCGACGCCGCGCCACCAGTTCGTCCGTGATCTCGATGGCCGCGTGTTTGCCGGTCTCGCCGACGTCCTTACGGGCTTCGACGCGCTGGGAGGCAAATCGTTCGCGCTCGGCAACGCTTACGCGTCGAATGGTCGGCTTATCGTAGTGGGCGGAAAGGTAGCTCGCCACAGCCACCGCTGCGATTTCTTCGCTGAAAAACCCGAGGCGCAGGGCATGTACATTGTGGCCTTGATCCACACACGCCACCGAATACAAGCGGTACTCGCCGAAGATATCGAGGTTCGGCACCGTATCTGGATCGAACGCATTGTCGGCCAACGCCAGCTGAATCACGAACCAGCGCAGCGAGTCCTCATCTTCAAGTTCCGGCGCCGTCAATGCGCGAACAGTTTGAGTGGACTCGAGATCGATCAACGGTTCGCTCAGCTGTTTCACAGGGCGCGCGGCAGGCACTTCGGCGACTGCAAGCAGCTGCGGAAACGCGAATTTGGCGCGAAAGGAATTGACGATCAGCGAGGCCCGACCGGGGGCTGTCGCGGTTGGTGTTGGCGGACTCAGCGCCATCGGACTGGGCGCAGCTGGCACCACTGGACTCTTTGGTATCGGACCCGGCGCTGCCGCAAATGGTGCCGCCGGACTCTGTACGATCGGACTCTGCACTATCGGACTCTGCACTATCGGACTCGGCGCCGCCTTACTTTGCGCCAGGCTCGGCACTGCATGACCTGGCGCTGTTGGACGCACCACCTGGCGCGGTATCACCGGGCGCGGTGCGGCAGGGCGCGACGCCACCGGTCGATGTGCCGCTGGACGCGGTCCCGCCCACCTCGGGTTCACCCAGCGCGGTGCCACGGTCCGGGGCGCCGGCGGCTTCGATGCGCGTGTTGCCGCGGGCGCCGGTTTACTGGGCGCGGGAGACGCAGGCGGTTCTAATGTTAGCGGTGCCACCTTCTCAGCTAGTACCGGCGCAACAGGCGGAGTCGCAATAATCTTGGCCGCAACTTCCGCTATCCGTGTCGCAACGGGCGCGGGTTTGCTGGTCGCAGCAGGTGTTGGCGGCTCCAATATTAGCGGTGCAGTCTCAGCGAGCACCGGCGCGACAGGCGGTGTCGCAATAATCTCGGCTGCAACTTCCGGTATCCGTGTCGCAACGGGCGCGGGTTTGCTAGGCGCAGCTGGTATGGGCGGCTCCAATGTTTGCGGAGCTGCCGCATCGAGGAGAACCGGTGCCGGAGGCTGAGACGCCGTCATCTTTCGCGCGACTGTCACGGCTACAACCTCGGTGAGGATGGGCGCTGCACTCGCCGCCACGGGAGACGCGGGCGCTACCGGTGTGGGCGCGGGCGCCGGAATCGATGCGGGCGCCCGTGTAATCGCAGGTGCAGCCTTAGGCGTTGCACGCGCATTTGACACCGGCATTGCCCACGCGGGCGAAAGTTCCGGGGGCAAGGCAGCGACGGGTGGAGCGTCTGCGGCGGCGCCCGACGGAGCAAGCGGCACAGTCGGCGCTGACGGGGCAGTTCGCACAGTCGGCGCTGACGGGGCAGTTCGCACAGTCGGCGCTGGCGGAGCAGTTTGCGCGGTCGCTGCAACCGGCGAGGTCGGCGTGGTCGGCGCCGTGGCCGGGGCTCGATACTTGGTTCTCGCCGTTTCGCCCAGCGTTTTCGCGACGATGGCTGCGGCCAGCGCAAGCGGCTCCGCCATATCGAAGGTAACTTCCACGGCGGCTTTTACCGGCTTCTTGGGCGGCGGCGCCGGCTTCGGTTTCGCCGCCTCAAGCTTCGCCTTTATTGATGCGATGGCACGCAAATCGGCAGAGCCTGCCGTCGCCGTCAAGGCGCCGGGATACATCTCTCGAACTTCCTCCAAAATTGCATCGGCGTCGTCTTCGCTTGCAAATGGGCCAAGGCGTAACCGGTACCGGGTTCGCCCGTCCTCGGTCACTTGAATTTGATAGACGTGCGCATCCCAATGGCCGGCGAATGGCTTGGGAGGCAGAATGATTGGAGCGGTCGAAACGCTTAGATTTATAACGAAGGGCCCGTCGCCGCCCAGCCGCTGCGTTTCGTGCACCGGTGCGAACAGGTCTTCGATGCTAAGGTGCCAGATTTCCCCGGCTATTGGTGTACTTATCGACTTAGCCATAATCTCTGCTTTTCCCTCGTGGCACGGGCAGTCAAGATATTGGCGAAGCGAGCCGAATGAAAGCGTGATCGGCGTCTCTTGGTGGCGACAAATTCGATTTATGTCAAGGAGATAGATCGAAACAACGGCCTGATCAAGTTCACAACAAAATATGTCAATCGATCACTGCAAGCGCGAGCGATGCTTTATTCCTTCAGTGGATGCCCCTTGGGCAACTGATGCGCGTGCCATGTCGCGAGCCGATGTCGGATGGTCTTTTCGCTCACCTGATCTTCCGGCATCGGCGCGATGATCTTGTCGTGTATGAGTAGACGATAAACGTACAGTGCCTTGTCGCTCGCCGAATCGGTCGCCTCGAACTCGACTGCGCCGCGGCCTTCCGCGTATTGAACACCGGCGAGCAATGCCGCTTTGAATAGCTCCGCTTCGTGTTTGAGCTTTTTCATATATCAGCCCCCGGACTTTCCGCGGAAAATGCTGCGTGCAATGCCCATCATGCGACGCTCTTCGCCGTAGGTCTACCGGTTCATTGCTTGTATAATGAACAATCCGCCTCGCGTGCGGCATCCTGGTGTCCGACATCGCGCATTCCGATTAGGACCCCTCGACAGCGCCAATATAAGGAGCGATTTGGTGCGAATGGATGACAATTTGTTCTCGATTTCGCGGCTTGGCTGGGCGATTGCGCTTAGGGGTCGGTCTTCGCCTTAGGGCAAAAAGCACAACGATGCTAGAACTGGACCGCGTCGCTACCATCACCGTTCGTTTGACCATCGTATTTGCATCGATCTTCATCGTGGGGGTGCTCGCCTTCACGCTGCCGAGCTTGGGCGGACGGTTGTCGCTGCCGCTATTGCCGAGCGGTATCGCCGTCGCTGCTGCCTTTCGTTGGGGCCGGCGCATGTGGCCGGCCGTGTTTGCCGCCGGCATGGCGATCGAACTGTGGCTACACCACACTTTCCCTGAAGCAATCGGTGTTGGGATCGGACTTGCGGGCGCCGCGTGGCTCACGGCATGGTTGATGGAACGCGGCGGGTTTGACTCGAGCTTTTCACGCGCGAAGGACGTGCCGCTCTTTATCGTCGTCGCGGTGATCGGCATGACAATGGCACCGACCTTTGGGTTAGCGGGAGAGTATTTCGGCGGCGTGAAAACCTTTGCGACGGCGACCCCTTGGGATTTTTGGATTGACTGGATTGGTTGGTGGAGCAACACGACTTCCGGCGTGTTTCTAATCGCTCCAATCTTGCTGGCGTGCAGCCGCAAGAGTCTGGCGCGCGTGCTGGAACATTGGGGCGAGGGCGCACTTTGGCTGATCGGGCTGGTAATTTGCTGCGGCTGGATCGTGCTCGCGCCTCTACCCAGCGCCCGGCCATTGATCGTGGTGCTGGCAAATATTCTGATCGTGGTGAGCGCCATTCGCTTCGGCCTGGTGGTCGCCGCGCTCGGGGCATTTGCGATTTTAACGATGACGGCAATCAGCGCTGCATTCACGGTGGGAGCGTTTGCGCAGCTCGATAAGACCCAGAGTATCGTGACCATTTGGTCCTTTATCGCATCGCTGTCGGGCTTGAGTCTGATCATCACCGCGCTGCTGGCCGAGCGGGACTCGGCCGCTGTGGCGAAGTTGCACGCCGAACATCGCTACGAACAGGTATTCAATGGCTGCGCGCAGCCGCTGTGGGTACACGCCAGAGACACGTTAAGGTTTCTTCTGGTGAACGATGCCGCGGTACGTCAATACGGCTGGAGCCGCGATGAGTTATTGAAGCGCACCGTCGAGGTGCTGGCCGCCCCGGGAAAGCAAGCTGTGCTGCCGCCTCAGGCGCACGATGCGGCGGTCATCGCGGAGATGGCAGCAGAACCGTTCGAGACGCAGCATGTCACGAAAGACGGCCGCTTGCTCGAGATCGAAGTCTGGACACGCTCGATCGATTGCGGCGGCCAGGCCGCGGAGCTGGCATTTGCGGTGGATGTCACCGAGCGCCGGGCGTTTGGTCAGGCGCTGATGGATGCAATCGGCGGCGAGCAGCGCCGGATCGCCGAGGAAATGCATGACGGGCTTGGACAGGAGCTCACCGGCCTCGCACTCTCGGTCCGCGCTCTGGCAAATCGCGCGCAAAAGGAACGCGACGCGATTTCGGTCGAACTCGACCAGCTCGCGTTGCTGGCGACAAGCTGCATACAAGACGCCCACCGGATCGTGCAGGGCCTCTCGCCCCTGACCAATGCTGAGGGCAACCTGGAGGCCGCACTCGAGGGACTCGCGAGGCGCAGCTCATTGAGCGGACTACGGGTGCGATTCCGCGGCCAGAACGACATCCCGCCGCTCGACCTCAAAGCTCGCAATCACTTGTATCGTATCGCCCAGGAGGCAGTGCAGAACGCATTGAAGCATGCCGCCGCAAAAAGCATCGAGATCGAGCTGTCGGCGCGCCCAGGTGCCGTGACGCTTTCGGTCACCGATGACGGCCAGGGACTGAGCGCAGACGCAGGGAGTGGACTTGGGATGCGAACGATGCGATTTCGCGCCAGCGCGATCGGCGCCAAGTTGTCGATCAGGCGTGGCGTGAGCGGCGGCAATGCCGTCGTGTGCAGCGTACCGATAAGAGCCAGCTACGTCGCAACGGCTTGATAGTAATGATCCCATACAGTAGTCGGGAGGCACGAGTACTGAATTGACCGAGCCCCGGCGCACTCGCGAAAATCGCGCGATGGCTCGGTACCGTCATCAAATCTATGCGCAGGCCGGCACGCCGCGATTCTGCGTGCTGTTCGGGTTGCAGTGGCAGGTGCTCGAATGCTCGAGGCTTGAGCCCGGTGCCGACCTCAAAGCCGCCATGACGGCAGCGATCAGCCGCCTTGCAGATGAAGGGTGGCAAACGGAGGGTGGCGAACAATTTGGCTTTGTCTTCATGCGCCGCGCCGCTGAGCGTCGACTGCTGATCTTGACCGAAAGAGATCCGCACGACATGCGGCCGCAGACGTTCTCGCCGTTTGCCTAAAATTCGAGATTGACGTGTGCCAGACTAGCAAATCTGAAACGAGTCGTTGGAATCCATCATGACAGACCCATCGCTACCGCCCGTCCGGCGAATCGTCACCGGAGTAAACAGCGCCGGCCGCTCCAGCATTCTCGAGGATGGCATTTCGCCGGCAATGCAGGTTATGCCGGGGCGACTGGGCTACAGGAACAACAATCTTTGGCGAACCCTCGACAGCCCAGCTCCCGTCAATGCGCCGGACAGCGCGCTGAAACACAGCGGCGTTCTTCCGCCCAGCCGCGGCACAGTACTTCGCGTCATTGACATTCCACCGGAGAGCTTGGATCCCGCGGAGCGCCGGCGCCAAACCGCCGCCGTATTCGCGTCGATGTTTCCCGATGCACACCACAACGCCGACGACTCGCGTCACCCCGGCATGCACGTTACCGACACCGTGGACTACGCCATTCTATTGCAGGGCGAACTCGTGGCAATCCTGGAGGAGGGCGAAACCGTCATGCGCGCCGGCGACATTCTGATTCAGCGCGGCACCAATCACGCATGGGCGAACCGCTCGCAATCGATCGCGCGCATTGCATTTGTGCTGATCGACGGCGCGCGCTGATTGCATGGTTGGGCGGTGTTTGCAAACCGGTGGATTGCTGGCTTAGGATTCATGCGCTGGATGTTGTGGCATCGCAACGCGCACCGTGCGGGAGCAATTCATGGGTGAAAATGGCTTTGTTCCGGGAGCCAGCGACATCCGAGCGGCACAGGATATCCGCGAGCGCGGGTTCACTCGCCGACCCCTGCATGTTGATTTTGACGTCGCTCGCGCCCTGGGAGAGTTGGCCCACGCCGCCTGGTCCTTGCCCAAGGATCAGTACTATCAAGGAGGGGATCGGTTTCGATCGCTGAATCGATTCAAGGCGGAAATACTGGAAGGCGGTGTGAGAATTTCGCCGTGGGATGACAGTCAACCCTACGTGCAGCACGAGAAATACAATGCGGCGCTGGGGGGACAGCCTCGAAAGTACCTTCCGCTTCCGTTGGATATTGCCGACTCGCCCGGGGTTCGTAAGATGATGTCTCACCACCTCATGTACCTGCCGCTGTCCAAGGTTGGCGCGAGTTACCTGGTGAATATGCACGTGATCAGATTCGCGGCGAGTCCGTCTCGTCCTTGCGACACCAGCCCATCAGGCCTGCACAAGGATGGTGAGAAATACCTCGCCACGCACCTGCTGGCACGGTGCGCGGCACAAGGTGGCGAAGTGGTCATAACCGACAACGACAAGCGGGAAATGGACCGCTTTACCATGCGCGAGGCCGGCGAGTGTTACGTCTTCGATGATGACCGCGTCTGGCACATGCTGTCTCCCGTGGAAATATTGCAGGACAGTCAATTTGCCTTTCGCGATACGGTGACATTCGACCTATTGCCGGATGGTTGGAAGCCCTCCTAAACCAGACCGTTAAATCTGGAACAGCTTGACCGCCAAGCCCGCGACCGTGGCACCGATTATGGGACCGACAATCGGAATCGGCGCGTAACTCCAATCAGAGCCGCCCTTGCCCGCGATCGGCAGCAACGCGTGCATGATGCGCGGCCCCAGGTCGCGGGCCGGATTTATCGCATAGCCGGTGGGTCCGCCCAGCGATAGACCGATTGCCCAAACGAGCAGTCCCACGAGAAACGGTCCGAGTCCCGGGCTCAAGCCGATCGAGCTGCCGTGCTTCGAAGCAATTGCAGCGGCGACGAATATGAGCACGAATGTGCCGATCACTTCGGTGAGCGCGTTCGCAACCGGTACTCTGATGGCAGGAATTGTGCAAAAGCATCCCAACTTGTCGAGCGTATCAGGCGTCTTTTCCCAATGTGCCCAATAGGTGAGCCACACCAAGGTGGATCCCACCATGGCTCCCAAGATCTGCGCGGGTATGTAGGCCGAAAGCCGGCTCCAATCTCCGCTGGAAACCGCGACGCCGATCGTCACCGCCGGGTTGAGATGCCCGTCACTGCCGAGCGCGAGCGCAACGAACACGCCTGCCATCACGCCAAAGCACCAACCGGCGGTGATGACAATCCACCCTGATTTTTCGCCCTTTGATTGACGCAGAACGACGTTTGCAACAACACCGTTGCCGAGCAAGATCAAGATCATCGTGCCGAAGAATTCGCCCAGAAATGCCGAATGCATGCTGTCTCCCTTTCATCATGTCTTTTTTTTGAATTGCCGCGCTCTAGTCAACCCAATCCAAGGAGCGGCCGACGGCCTTCTGCCACGATCCGAACAGCGCGCCGCGGCGCTTATCGTTCATCTGCGGCGTCCAGCGTTTGTCGACCTGCCAATTGCCGAGAAGATCGTCACGACTTCGCCAGTAGCCGACAGCCAATCCGGCGGCATAGGCTGCCCCTAGTGCAGTGGTCTCGGTGATTTTTGGCCGTACCACGGGAACGTTGACGATATCGGCCTGGAATTGCATGAGAAGTTCATTGACGACCATGCCGCCGTCGACACGCAGTTCGGTGATTGGAATCGAAGAATCCTGCTCCATGGCAGTGAGCACTTCCCGCGTTTGATATGCAGTGGCCTCGAGCGCCGCACGCGCAATGTGCGAACGCGTCGCGTAGCGCGTAAGTCCGGCGATGGTGCCGCGTGCGCGCTCGTTCCAATGCGGTGCGTACAAACCCGAAAAGGCCGGTACGAAAAAAACGCCGCCGTTGTCCTCTACCTCGCGCGCCAGCGTCTCGACCTCCGCGCTGCTGCCGATGATTCGCAGGTTGTCGCGCAGCCATTGCACCAATGCGCCGGTTATCGCGATTGATCCCTCCAGCGCGTAGTGGGCCGGCTGTTTGGCGATCTGATAGGCGACGGTGGTAATGAGTCCGGCAGTTGAGGAGATCGGTTTCTCACCGGTGTTCATCAAAAGAAAACATCCCGTCCCGTAGGTGTTTTTTGCCTCGCCGGCGCGGAAGCAGGCCTGGCCGACCAGCGCAGCCTGCTGATCGCCGAGGATACCCGCAATTGACGCGCCGAAAAGCGCGGGTGCTTTGGCCTCGCCGTACAATTCGCTGGAAGCGACGATGCGCGGCAGAACCGCGGCGGGAATCTTGAAAACATCGAGCAATTCGCCATCCCATTGCAGGGATTCAAGATTCATCAGCTGGGTGCGGCTTGCATTCGTGACATCGGTAAAGTGCAGCCCGCCGTTGGATCCGCCGGTGAGATTCCACAACAACCACGTGTCGATGTTGCCGAACAGCACGTCGCCGGACTTCGCCTTGCCACGGGCGCCGGGCACGTTGTCCAAAATCCATTGCAGCTTGAGCGCGCTGAAGTAGCTGGCCATCGGCAATCCGGTCTTGGCGCGAAATCGATTTGGTCCGCCGTCGCGGACGTATTCCGCCACGAGTTGATCGACGCGGGTATCCTGCCAGACCAGAGCGTTATGCAGCGGTTCGCCGCTGCGGCGGTCCCACACTACCGTCGTTTCACGTTGATTGGTGATGCCTACTGCCGCGAGGTCGCCGGGACGGAGCGCTGCGCGCGCCAAGGCACCGCCGATGACTTCCTGGGTGTTGCGCCAGATCTCCATTGGGTCGTGCTCGACCCAGCCGGGACGGGGATAAATTTGTTGGTGTTCCTTTTGCGCGGAGGTAATGATGTTGCCTCCATGGTCAAACACCATGAACCGCGTGCTCGTCGTCCCCTGATCAATCGCCCCTACGTATCGAGTCATCTTTATTGTCTCCGCGTCGCTTTCGGAAAATAGTGATGAGAGAACGCTTTGGCTAGTTTAGCGCGTCGCCGCCGGCGATATGTCCTATGCTAAGACCACGGCAGGTCGACACAGAAGGGGCGCTCCATGTGGCCACGTTTCAATCTGGTAATGCGCATCGTCAGCAGCCTGATCGGCGTCGCAATGATATTGATGGGCATCGTGTGGGTGCTCCAAGGCCTCAACCTCGCGTTTCGCGTCGGCTTCATGGTCGGTGATTATCATTGGACAATCTACGGCACCATCTTAGGCTCGGTCGGTGTCGCCCAGCTGCTGTGGAGCAATATGCGACAGCGCAAAGCATAGATGCGCTGGATTCGCTCGCTGACACGCGTGACCTAATGGACGGGGGTAAGGTGGATGACGTCCTCGGCATCCCGGTCAACGGCCGCGCGGCTAAAGCGCAGCGGCGCATACGAACCCTCCGCCCACATTGGGAACAGGTCGCGATAATGAGCGCTCAGCGGATCATCCGACTGGCCCGGCGTGTTGATCACGACTGAGTTGTCCCATTCTCCCACATCCATCACCAAGCGCACCGAGGCTCCCGCAGTTACGGAAAAGTCGGAGGCGCGATAGGCTTGCGCACGCGGCGTGGACCCCGAGCCCGGAGTTTGCAGCGGCCCGACCGTCATCTGCGCACGCAGCTGTGGATCAGCCAGCGCGGCGACAGCGGGCTCAAAGGTTGCGTGGTGCAGTTTGCCCCAAGCCCACGTATCCATGTCAGGCCCCAGGCGCTGTTTCAATTCGAGGAGCGCGGATTTCAGACTCTCGAGCAGGATCGCATTGCGCGCCGCCACAGGATCCGCGCCGAGCGCGCTGTCCGGATGTTCCAGATAGGAGATCACCGCATCAAGTTGACCATCGCCCACGAGTTTGCGCGCAGCTTCGGGTGTCGCGCGCCCGACGGTCGCCCTGCCGAGGTGCTTCGTTGCCCAGACCTCGTAGATCGCGGCGGCAACGCTGGAGGTGCCCTCATAATTGTCCCACCCCTTGAGCAGACCGAGCGCCTTGGCCACCTCGGGATCCTGCGAGACCACCGGGCCGAGCAGCGCAATTGTGCGCCGGGATTGAGTGCTCACAGCATCTGTTTGAATCGCCATCGAATCAGCGAGACTCTGTTTGTCGTTGGCTCGAAGCAGTTCTTTGATTCGATCGATGCGCGAGCGATCGGTCCATTCGAACGCAATACGGTTCTGTTCATTGGGATAGCCTGCCGGCAGATTCATCTCGTTGGCCGACGCGAAGAAGCCCTCAGGCGGATTGAAGCTGGAGGGCAGCACGTCCTTGCCGTGAAACCCGGCCCATTCATAGCGTCCGTCGCCCGGCACCGGCAACAGTCCATCCCAGTTCTTGCGCACCGGCACGCGGCCCGCAGCGGTCCAGCCGATATTTCCAGCAGTATCGGCATACACAAGATTTTCCGGCGGAGCGCCCCAAGCATTGCTCGCCGCTTTGAAGGTCTTCCAATTCTTCGCCTGCAGCAGGCGTGAGGCGCCGAAATACCCGGATAGCCCCGGCTCGTTCCACACCGTTCGCAACGCAAAGGCGCGATGAATCGCAGGATCCATGGCCAGTACCGGTCCGTGGCGGGTGAAGCGCAGATCCACCTCGCGCGAAGCTCCGCCCTTCACCTCGATGGTCTCATGGATGACTTTCATCTTTTCCCAGCCAGACTGATAGCGGTAACTCAGTGGGTCACTGTTATTCAGTTCGTAAACATAGAGATCTTCCTGATCGATCGCGAAGATCGTAAAGCCAAAGGCGATGTCCTCGTTGTGTCCGATCGAGACCCCGGGCAAGGCCGGTTCGCCGGCGCCGATGACGTCGAGGCCGGGCGCGTTCAGTCCCACGACGTAACGCAATGACGGGACCACGAGCTGGCGATGCGGATCGTTGGCGAGGATGGGCCGGCCGGTCGCGGTGCGCGAGGGCGCAATCGCCCAGTTATTCGAGCCTTCACCAGCCTGGCCCTCGATGGCCATTGCCAAGGTTTTCTGAGGGGAATTATCGGCGTGCTGATCCGATGCGGCGCTGCTGTTGAAGTCAACCGGCTTGGTCGCCAACAGATAGTCTTTCAGCACATCGGGCGGGACATCGCAGGGATTGAGGCCTTTCGGAACCACCATTTTGTGGCCATCCGGTTCGATCTTGCGGCGCAGCCGATCGGCATTGAGCCCGGCCGAGCAGGCTACATATGCGCGTGCCACCTCCGAAGTTACGTTCGACACCAGCGCATGACTACGAATGCGCAGCACGTCCTCTGCCTTCCAGTCATCAGGCTGGCTGGCCGTAAGCCTGAACTCGACCGGCAAGGGCTTGGTCCCGCTGCGTACTTCGGCTACATAGGCGTTCACGCCGTCGACGAACGCATGGACCCACTCCTTGGAATCCGGGGCATATGCCGCCCACTCCTGGTCCATATCGCCACGATAGAGGAACAAGCGCGCGGCGCGATCCTGCTCGACGTAGGCGGGGCCGAGGGACCTCGACAACAGGCCGAGGCCGCGTTTGCGCCACAAATCGATCTGCCAGAGCCTATCTCGAGCGGCGTTGTAACCCTGCAGGAAGAATGCATCCCGGGTGCTTGATGCGAAGATATGCGCGATGCCCCAGTGATCGACGACGATGTCCGCAGGACGTTTCAATCCGGCAACAGTCCAGTTCAGCTCGCGGACGGCAGTCGAGCCCGTCGAGCGCGCAAGCTGGCCAGAAGCTGGCAGCCGCGCGCCGAGCACAAGGATCAGCGCCAACGCGAGTGTCACCACCGCGTACCTTTTCCGGTTCCGATATCTCAAGGTTGCCTCCCGCGCTTTTTTTATTGTTGAGCGCGAAGGTAGGCCCGCGAAGCGCCGCTTGTCAAAGACCGCACCGGGATATAGGCGGAGGCTTAACTTCGTTGTGTCAACGGCAGGCAGGTGTAGGCGTTATCCGACGGGACACCAGGCGTTTGCTACCTGGCAGCGGCCGATCATTGAGATATTTTTCCCTTCAGAATGTGATGCAGATCATTGGCGGTCGGCTGCGGGACGAGTAAAACGCCGATTTGACATAAACCGCGCGGAGTTTGCATGCCAACGCAACGGATCGGAAAGCACTGGGGCGACTTCCTTCAGGAAGCCGTGCGCTACTGGCTCGGTCTCGCTGACGATGACATCAGCAATGTCCGCGGGCAGTTGGAACGCATCGTCGAATGCGTATGCGACCGCCATGGCGTTCCCAGACACACAGCGGAACTCGAGATTTACAAGGGACTGTTGCGCTTAACCGCGGGGAATTCGTGCGCGGCGTCAAGCTTGCGCTCCGATAACGCAATCCCCTAGCCCCGCGGCTAATCCACGAGGTGTCCCAACGGGATGCGAGTCGACCGCTTCACCGTCGCGAGCACGACGCTCGATTGCATGTCACGAACATTGGGCACGCGGATGAGCTTCTTGAGCACCACATTGCTCAGTGCATCCAGGTCCTTGCCATAGACTTCCAAGATAAAGTCATAGGCGCCGGTCATCGCGAAGCACTTGGTGACCTCATCCATCTGCGCGATTTCCCGCTCGAACCTGGCGACGGTTTCGTCGGTGTGCTCCGTCAGCTTGACTTGAACCATCGCGAGCACCTCCAATCCGACGCGAGCCGGATTGAGGATGGCGGCATATCCTTCTATGGCCCCGCTCGATTCCAGAGCCTTAATTCGCCGCGCACACGGTGTCGGCGACAGTCCAATCGACTCCGCGAGTTCAACCACCGATAGGCGTCCATTGCGTTGCAAGGCGGAAAGTATCCGAGAGTCGTATCGGTCCAACTTCATTCTCTAGCTCCGGAAATTGAACTTATTAGTGAATATCGCTAATAATATACTTCTCTGTAGGGGTTTTTAGCGAATTTAGGTTGGCCTCCTCAACTAGGCTTACGTGGTCTACCGGAGGAACCCGCGATGGTTGCCAGCTTCGAGCAAATGCTTCCACGGCCGCGCTCTCTGGTTTGGCGCACGGTGCTCAGGCAGGTTGCCATTTCGCGCGCGCTCGACGATGTCGAGGAAACCCGGCTGGTGCCGGAGCGCAAGGTGCTGTATCAGTTCTCCGCGCGCGGGCACGACCTCACCCAAGTGTTATTGAGCGCCCACCTCACGGGCGCCAAAGATGGGGTCGGTGCGTACTATCGTTCCCGCCCCCTGCTGCTGGGCTTGGGACTGCCACTCAAGGAGGCACTTGCCTCAACCATGATGCGAGCGGGCTCCATGAGCGAGGGGCGCGATATCGGCGTGGTGTTCAACATGCCGCGAAAAAAAGGTGTTTGCGTATTGCCGGGGTGCGGTGGTGTCGGCGCCCAGTACACGCCCGCGGTTGGCTGGGCTCAAGCGCTGCGCTATCGCGCCGAAGTGCTCGGCGACAAGGAATGCCGGGACAGCATCGCGGTGGCGCATGGCGGAGACGCTTCGACGGCCACGAACGGTTTCTGGGCCGCGCTCAATATCGTCACCACCGAGCAACTGCCGTTCTTATTCTTCATCGAAGACAACGGCTACGGTATCTCAGTGCCCTCACAGGATCAGACGCCGGGCGGCAACATTGCCAGGAATCTCTCGGGGTTTCGCGGACTGCGCGTACTCGACGGCGACGGCTCCGACCCACTGGCCGCGGCCGACCTCATTGAGCGCGCGGTAGCCGGCGTGCGGACGGGCGGCGGTCCGGCATTGATAAGGCTGCTGGTGCCGCGGTTGTCGGGACATTCGGGACAGGACACTCAAACCTATAAGAGCGCCGCCGAGATCGCCGCTGAGCGGGAGCGGGATCCTCTTAAGAAGCTGCATGCCCAACTGGTGCCGCGCGAAGTCTCCGCCGCCGACTGGGAGCTCGAAATGACGAATGGGCGTGAAGCGGTTGCACAGGCCGTCGCGCAAGTGGATGCGCTCAACTCTCCCGACCCCTTGCGCGCACGACGCTACGTATTCTCCGAGAGCGCGGCGGACGGCAAGATCGAGTTGCAGCAGCAAGGCGGCATACGCTGCGACGGTGTGGTGCCCGCGCCGGGCACTTTGCAGGCCAACCCGCAGGGCCCGCGCATCAATCTGCTGACCGCCGTACGCCGCACGCTCGAGCGCGAGCTTGCAGCCAATCCCCGCATGCTCATCTTTGGTCAGGATGTGGGCCGCAAGGGCGGCGTGCATGCGGCGACGCTTGGATTACAGGAACTGTTCGGCAAAACCCGCGTGTTCGACACCAGCCTCTCCGAGGAAGGCATCATCGGCCGCGCGGTCGGCATGGCCGCCGCCGGACTGCTGCCGGTGCCGGAAATTCAATTCCGAAAGTATGCGGATTCAGCCGCGGAACAGCTGAATGACTGCGGAACCATTCGTTGGCGAACGGCGAATCGGTTTGCTGCGCCGATGGTCGTGCGCATCCCCGGTGGTTTTTTCAAATGTGGCGACCCGTGGCACAGCCAATCCAATGAAACACAGTGGCTGCATGGCCTCGGTTGGCGCCTGGCCATGCCCTCGAATGCTGAGGATGCGGTTGGACTGCTGAGAAGCGCCTTGCGCGGCAACGATCCAACCATTTTTTTCGAGCATCGAGCCTTGCTGGACGGCAGCTGGGCGCGGCGTCCCTACCCCGGCGATGAGTACGTGGTGCCATTCGGCAAAGCCAGCCTTTTGCACGAAGGCACCGCGCTCACGGTAATCACGTGGGGCGCCATGGTTGAGCGCTGCGAACGTGCCATCGACTTGAGCGGGGTGTCGTCCGATCTTCTGGACTTGCGCACGCTGTCGCCCTGGGACCGCGATGCCACCCTGATCTCGGTGCGCAAGACCCGCCGCTGCCTCATCGTCCACGAGGACACGCTGACCGCCGGTTTTGGCGCCGAAATCGCGGCGGTGCTGGCCAAGGAAGCCTTCTACGATCTCGATGCACCCATCGAGAGGCTCGCGATGCCGGATATTCCCAGTCCTCACAGCCCGGTGCTGCTCGACGCGGCGCTGCCGAGCATCGATGGCATTTCACGGGCCATCAAGAACCTGGCTGAAATCTGAATGAGCAGCGTTGCCGACGTGCTGGCACCGCTCAATGCGGAAGGCACCCGCGCCACCGTCTTGCGCTGGTGCAAGTCGGTGGGCGATGCGGTTGTCAAGGATGAGCCGCTGCTGGAGCTAGAGACGGACAAAGTCACCGTGGAAATCGCGGCGCCGGCCGATGGCACGTTGATCGAAATACTCAAGCAGGTGAATGCGGAGGTTTCGCCGGACGAGGTGCTCGCTCGCTTAAGCCTGTTGGGCGAGTCTGCAACCTCGCCGCGGGCGACTGCGACTGCAACCGCAGCTGAATCTTCAGCAAGTACGCCGCGCGAACGGCAAGTGCCCGAGGGTACCGGCAATGCGCATTCGCTGCTGAGTCCGGCGGTGCGGCGGCTGTTGCGCGAGCATTCCATAGACGCTGCCGACGTCGCCGGCAGCGGTCTCGACGGCCGAATTACCGCGCACGATGTCGAGCGCCACGCAGCGGCACCGAAGCCGGTTGCCGATGGCACGCGAATCCCCCACAGCGCGATTCGACGGCGTGTGGCCGAGCACATGGCTCGCAGCGTCGCCGAAGCGCCGCACGTGACGACATTGTTCGAGGCGGATCTCACGCGGGTGCTCGCGCATCGCGCCCGCAACACCGCCGCATACCAGTCGCGCGGCGTGCATCTGACGTTGACCGCCTATTTCGTCAGTGCCTGCGCGACGGCCCTGCAAACTCACCGGGAAGTCAATGCCACATTTCACCGCGAGGCGCTCGAGCTTCACCGCGATATCAATATCGGCGTGGGCACCGCGCTCGGCGACCAAGGACTGATAGTTCCCGTGATCCACCGCGCTCAATCACTGGATTTGTTCGAGCTGGCGCAGCGCCTGGAGCGGCTCGTGGCTGCCGCCCGCACGGGCAAGCTTGCGGCGGAGGACGTGCGCGGAGGCACCTTCACGATCTCGAATCACGGCGTCGGCGGCAGCTTGTTGGCGGCGCCCATCATCATCAACCAGCCGCAGGTGGCGATTCTCGGCGTGGGTAGAGTTCAGCGCCGCGTTTGTGTGCTGCCGGTCGGCAAGGAAGAAGAAATCGGCATTCGCTCGATGTGCTACCTGACCCTGACCATCGATCACAGGGCCCTGGACGCGTTTCAGGCGAATGCGTTCCTCAGCTCGATTGTGTCGACGCTGGAGCAGTGGCCCGCGGCGGGCTAGTCCCGGCGGGCGGTTCCGATACCGCCGAAGCGCCGCAGTACCCGGGCATCTGCCGCGGGCAGCGCGCCGCTGAGCCTGGCAGCGACCCGCGACAAATAAACCTCGGAGGGAGCGAATACGCGTGAATAGATGTCGCGGCACAGCATTGCCGCGCGTGTCCCGGGCCAGTCGGCCCGCAACAGCCGCGGCGGCAATAGCGGATCGCGCAAATGCAGGCGGCGGTATTCGTGGATCAACAGCGTGCGGACGCTGAAGCATGCTTGTTCATCGAGATGCACCTGACCGCGAAGTGCCGCTTCAACGCGTTCGAAGCGCCGCACAAATCGCCGGTAGCGCAGCCCCAGATCCTGAAGATCCCACCCTAAGCTGACCAGCCGCTGCGGCGCATCCTCGCCGCTGAGGCGGGCATCGAATACCATGATTTTGGATTGCAGCCCCGCCGGCCGCCGCTGCAATGCCAGGGAACGGGCATCCCGCTCGGGGTGCGCGAAGATTCCGGGCGACAGCTCGCCGAATCCCCGCCACATGAGTTCTTCACGCAGCGCTTTTCGCTCGCCGGTGCGCAGCGGCGGCAACACAATCAAGGTCCAGCGGCCCTCCCAGGCGTTGTCCGGTGCGCTGTAGATGCGTTTTGTCGCCTCGGCAAATCGCTGCCGTCCGGTTCTCGACAAATGATATTCGCTGAGCTTGCCGGCGCGGCGTCCCTCGAGCCAGCCTTCCTGCGCAAGTCGCGAAGTTGCGGTGCGCACCAGCCGTTCGTTAAGACCAAAGGGCCTTCCTAAGGCAATCAGGCTGCCGAGCGAAACGGCGCCGCCGCGCGGCATGATGGAGTCGCCAAAGATCGTGACGATGAGCGAGCCGCCGCGCAACGGCCGCTGGCGGCGAAAGCGGGCGACGAGTTCACGGCAGGCGGCGGAAGCATTGCGGGCCATTTCGCGGGCATTGTAATGCGTGGCCCGTCGTGACACACGAATTATTGATTTATGGGATTTTCCGTATCAGAATGTGCGGCGAGCTCACTGCTTCCCGGGGGTCCTTCAATGTATACGCAAGAACTCGACGTGCGTGGCGCGGATTCGACCCCGGCGGCAGATTTAAGCGTGCTGGAGCAGCATTTCCTCGCGCGCGTCGACGCGGAACAAAAGATCGAGCCGAAGGAATGGATGCCTGCGCGCTATCGCAGCATGCTGATTCGTCAGATCTCCCAGCACGCGCATTCTGAAATCGTGGGCATGCTTCCCGAGGGCAACTGGATCACCCGGGCCCCGACGCTGCGGCGCAAGGCGATTCTGATCGCCAAAGTGCAGGACGAGGCGGGCCACGGCGCCTATCTCTACAGCGCGGCCGAGACATTGGGCGTCAGCCGCGATGAACTGATCGATCAGCTGTTGTCCGGCAAAGCCAAGTATTCGAGCATCTTCAACTACCCGACCACGACTTGGGCCGATGTCGGGGCAATCGGCTGGCTGGTCGACGGCGCTGCCATCATGAATCAAATTCCGCTGTGCCGCTGCTCCTACGGTCCCTATGCTCGCGCCATGGTGCGTATCTGCCGCGAGGAGAGCTTCCACCAGCGGCAGGGCTTTGACCTGATGCTGCACCTCTCGCGGGGCACGCCCGAGCAAAAGGCAATGGCGCAGGATGCCCTCAATCGGTGGTGGTGGCCGGCACTCATGATGTTTGGACCGCCCGACGCAAGTTCGACACACAGCGGAGAATCGCAGCGTTGGAAGATCAAGCGCATCTCAAATGACGAACTGCGGCAGAAATTTGTCGATTTCACCGTACCGCAGGCGAAGTTTCTGGGCCTCACTCTGCCCGACCCGCTGCTGCGCTGGAACGAGACGCGGCAGCGCCACGAGTTCGGACCGATCGATTGGAATGAGTTCGAGCAGGTCTTGAAAGGCAACGGACCCTGCAATGCGGAGCGGCTCGCTGCGCGCCGCGCCGCTCACGCCGCGGGCGCCTGGGTTCGCGATGCCGCAAGCGCCCATGCCGAAAAGCAGCGCTTGCGTGCGGCGCTTCAGGCGGCCTGACCGCCAAGGAGCAAATATGGACGACAGTCGCCACTGGCCCTTGTACGAAGTTTTCGTCCGCGCGCGCGGCGGCCTCGATCATAAGCATGTCGGAAGCTTGCATGCCGCGGATGAGCGCATGGCGATCGAGCACGCCCGCGATCTGTACACGCGCCGGCAGGAAGGCGTCAGTATCTGGGTGGTGCCGTCCAAGGCCATCACGGCTTCCGATCCCGGCGAGACGGAGTCCTTGTTCGAACCGGCGCGCGACAAGATCTATCGTCACCCCACCTTTTACGACATTCCCGATGAGGTAAAGACCCTATGAGCGCGGCGGCGGCCGACAGCAAGGCGTTGTTCCGCTATGTGCTGCGCCTCGGGGACTTGAGCTTGGTGCTCGGGCAGCGCCTCGGTGAATGGGTCGGCCATGCTCCGGCGCTCGAAGAGGATTTGGGTCTCGCGAACATTGCGCTTGACCTGGTCGGTCAGGCGCGGCTGTTGTTGTCCTACGCCGCTGAAATCGAGGGCTGCGGCCGCAGCGAGGATGACATCGCGTACCTGCGCGAGCAGGGCGAGTACTTGAATCCCGTGCTGGCAGAGCAGCCGAATGGCGACTTCGGCCAGACCATTGTTCGCCAGGTGCTGATCGATGCCTTCCAGCTGGAACTGTACGAGAGAATGGCCGCATCCACCGATGAGCGCCTAGCGGCGATTGCCGCCAAGTCGGTGAAGGAAACGCGCTACCACCTGCGCTACAGCGGCAGCTGGCTGGTGCGCCTGGGCGATGGGACCGAGAACAGCCACGCGCTTGCGCAATCCGCTCTCGAACGTCTTTGGCCCTATACCGTGGAGTTGTTCGCCGAGGATGACTTGGACCGCGCCATGGCGGATTGCGGCGTGGCGCCCCGTCTTGCGGAGGCGCACGCGGCGTGGACTGTGCGGCTGGACGAGCTGCTCGCGCCAGCGACCCTCAAGCGTCCGGGCGATCGCGCATATTCATGGCATGGCAAGCGCGGCCAGCACAGCGAGCATTTGGGTTACGTCCTCGCTGAGATGCAGTATTTGCAAAAAGCCTATCCCGGAGCCCGCTGGTGAACGCACCCGCCCTCAACCGCAGAAATCCGCCGGCAGACGAAGATCCGGTCGCGCTGGCATGGCAGGCGCTTGCGCAAGTCGAGGATCCGGAGATTCCAGCGCTCAAGATCTTGGATCTGGGCTTGATCCGCTTCGTGAGAGTCCATGCCGGCGTCCTCGAAGTTGGTCTCTCGCCTACCTACGTTGGTTGCCCCGCCACCGAGGTGATTCGCCACGGCGTGGTGCAGGCGCTTCGCGACGCGCAAATCGGCGACTGCGTCGTGACCAGCATGTTGTCGCCGGCCTGGAGCAGCGACTGGATCACGGCCGAGGGCCGCCAAAAGCTGCTGCAGTTGGGCATAGTTCCGCCCGGGCGCACGGTCTTGAACATGCGGGAAGTTCTGCGCGCCGATCGGCCGCCGGCGTGTCCGCGTTGCCAATCCACCGATACCGAATGCATCAGTGAGTTTGGTTCAACACCCTGCAAAGCACTGCATCGCTGCCGCGCCTGTCTCGAACCCTTCGAATACTTCAAGTGCATCTGATCACCGCCGATGCTTAGCTTTCATGCTTTAAAGGTCGCCTCCATCGAGCGCATTGCAGAAGACGCCGTGTGCACGACCCTTGAGGTACCGCCATCCCTGCGCGACACCTTCGCATTCCATGCCGGCCAGTATGTGACCGTTCGACGCAAGATCGGCGATCGCGAGGAACGCCGCACTTATTCCATCGTCACGGCTCCGGGCGGCACTACGCTCAAGCTCGGAGTGCGCGTGCAAACCGGCGGCCGTATGTCCGGCGAAATTGCCACTCAGTTGCGTGCCGGCGATCTGCTCGATGTTGGCACACCAATGGGCCGGTTTCGCACCTCGATAAGCCCCGAGCGCGAACTTGCGTACGTGGCCTTCGCCGCCGGCAGCGGCATCACGCCGGTGCTGTCACTGGCGGCGGACATACTTGCAAAAGAACCACGCAGCCGATTCACCTTGATCTACGGCAACCGCAGCGTGTCGCGCACGATGTTTCTGGAACAGACGCTGGCGCTCAAGAATCGCTACATCGATAGGTTCTCGGTGCATTTTGTGATGAGCCGGGAACCGCAGCAATCGCAGCTGCTAAACGGCCGAATCGATGGCGAAAAGGTGCGCGAACTCGCGCGCCACATCGCAGAAATCGCGGCGGCGGATGAGTACCTGATCTGCGGACCCGGCGGCATGGTCGATGACATCCGCGATGCGGTTCAAGGATTGAACCCCTCGGCCGCGATTCGCTACGAGCGCTTCACGAACGGCAGCGCACCGCTGCCAAGGATTCTCGATAAAGCCGCAGCGCCGCCTGAACAAAAAGTCCTGGCCATGATTACCGTGGTCATGGATGGCCGGCGCCGGACATTTCCCATGGCGCCCGACGATCCCTCGGTGCTGTGCGCCGGTGAACGCGCGGGACTGGAGCTTCCCTTCTCGTGCCGCTCCGGCATCTGCGCAACCTGCCGCGCCAAGATCATCGCCGGACACGCGGTGATGACGCACAATATTGCGCTCGAGCCGTGGGAAACGGACTTGGGATTCGTGCTGTGTTGCCAGGCCCGGCCAACGGGAGAGACGCTCGAACTCAGCTACGACGAAAAATAGTCAGGCGCGAGCCTAAGGGAAGGAACATGTCATACGACACCATCATATTTGAGGTTGAGCGTGGAATCGGCCGATTGACTTTGAATCGACCCGACAAGCTCAACAGCTTCAACGTGGCGATGCACGGCGAGGTGCGGCATGCCTTGGGGCAATTAGCCGCGAAAAGTGCCCGAGTGCTGGTGCTCACAGGCGCCGGCCGGGGATTTTGCGCGGGCCAGGACCTGAGCGACCGGGCCGTGGCTCCCGGGACAGAGCGCGTCGATCTAGGGCGTTCAATCGAGGAAAACTACAATCCTTTGGTGCGCACCTTGCAGGAACTGCCGATGCCCGTGATCGCAGCCGTCAATGGTGTTGCGGCGGGCGCGGGCGCGAATATCGCGCTGGCCTGCGACCTGGTCATCGCGGCGCGCTCGGCCAACTTCGTGCAAGCCTTCTCGAAGCTCGGGCTGATTCCCGACTGCGGCGGAACGTGGACCTTGCCGAGGTTGGTCGGCAACGCTCGCGCCCTGGGCCTGACCTTGCTCGGCAACAAACTCAGTGCCGAGCAGGCTGTCGCGTGGGGAATGATCTGGCAGATGGTCGAGGATGCGGAACTCGCACCAACCGTCGAAGCGCTCGCGCAGCAATTCGCGGCGGCGCCCACTCGCGGGCTGGCCGCCACCAAGACCGCGATTCGCGGCGGCTGGCAGCGCTCGCTTGCCGAGCAATTGGACGTTGAACGGGACATGCAGCGCGAACTCGGCCGCTCGCCGGACTATGCCGAGGGCGTTGCCGCTTTCACCGAGAAGCGCGTGCCGCAATTCACAGGGCGGTGATTCCCATGAAATTGCAGAGTTACGTACAGGGAAAATGGCTGGGCGGCCTTGCAGCGGGCGTCGCCATGCGCGATGCGACCACCGGCGACATCATCGCCGAAGTATCGTCCGTAGGGTTAGATTTTCGCGCGGTCTTACAGCATGCGCGTGATGTCGGTAGCCCGGCGTTGCGCGCGCTGACATTTCATGAGCGGGCGGCGTTGCTGCGAACGCTTGCCAAGCGCCTCACCGACATGAAGGACGAGTTTTATGCACTTTCATATCGAACGGGAGCGACAAAAAGCGATTCGTGGATCGATATCGACGGCGGCATCGGTACGCTTTTCGCATACGCCGGCAAGGGCGCGCGTGAACTACCGAATGCCCGGGTATTTGTCGACGGCGATGTCGAAAATCTGTCCAAGGCAGGCACTTTCCTAGGACAACATCTGTATGTATCGCGCGAAGGCGCCGCCGTGCACATCAATGCGTTTAACTTCCCAGTGTGGGGAATGCTGGAGAAGCTGGCTCCCACCCTATTGGCGGGCATGCCGGCCATCGTCAAGCCCGCGACTCCGACGGCATATCTCACAGAACTCGTCGCACGGCGCATCATCGAATCCGGCATCCTGCCGGAAGGCTCGCTGCAGCTGGTGTGCGGAAGCTTGGGGGATTTGTTCGAGCACTTGGACTGTCAGGATACGGTCGCGTTCACCGGATCCGCCGACACAGCCGCAAGGCTGCGGGCGCATCCCGCGGTGCTTCGCAACGCCGTGCCCTTCATCGCCGAAACCGATTCATTGAACTGCAGCATTCTTGCCGTTGATGCGCTGCCGGGTTCGCCCGAGTTCGATCTCTTTGTGGCGGAAGTGGCGCGCGAAATGACGGTCAAGGCTGGGCAGAAATGCACCGCCATTCGCAGGGCGTTGGTGCCGGGGCCTTTGGCGGGTGACGTGGTGGCTGCCTTGCAGGCGGCGCTGCAAAAGATCGTGGTGGGGGATCCCCGCGCCGAAGGCGTGCGCATGGGGCCGCTGGTGAGTCAAGAGCAGAGATCTGAAGTGTTGGCCCGCGTTCTCGAGTTGCGCAAGGAGGCGGACCTGGTTGCCGGCGACCCCTCGAAGTTCGAAATCACGGGTGCCGATCGTGCGCGCGGGGCATTCGTGCCGCCATTGCTATTGCTGTGCCGCGACCCGCGGGCGGCGAAAGCGATTCACTCGGTGGAAGCCTTCGGTCCGGTCGCGACCGTGCTGCCCTACCGCGACACGGCGGAAGCGATTGCGCTCGCCAAGCGCGGCGGCGGCAGTTTGGCGGCTTCCGTATTCTGCGCAGACGATTCGCTGGCCGCCGAAATCGTCCTGGGGTTGGCGCCCTACCACGGCCGAATTCTCGTTGTGAACCGCGCCTGCGCGAAAGAATCGACGGGTCACGGGTCGCCGCTCGCACCTTTGATCCATGGTGGCCCCGGCCGAGCCGGCGGCGGTGAGGAAATGGGCGGCATCCGCGGCGTGCTCCACTATATGCAGCGCAGCGCCATGCAGGGTTCGCCGGATACCATCACCGCGAGCAGCGGCCGCTGGGTGCGCGGCAGCCGCTTACGCAATCCTGGCCGCCATCCGTTTCGAATTCCGTTTCACGAGTTGCAGTTGGGCGATACCTTGAAGTCGGCGCAGCGCACGGTGACCATCGCGGATATCGAGCAGTTCGCCGCCTTGACGGGCGACAACTACTACGCGCATATGAGCGAAACGCAGGCGGCGCGCAATCCCCTGTTTGGCGGCCGCGTGGCTCACGGTTATTTCTTGATATCCGCGGCAGCCGGATTGTTCGTCGATCCGGACTACGGCCCGGTGCTCGGCAACTACGGCATCGATCAGCTGCGCTTCGTCAAACCGGTGAAGCCCGGAGATAGCATCAAAGTGCGTTTGACCTGCGCGGGGAAAAGCCTGCGCGCCGACAAAGGCTGGGGTGAAGTCGCCTGGGACACGGAAATCACCAATCAGAACGAAGAGACCGTGGCTTCGTACCAAGTGTTGACCATGGTCAGCATTCACGCGGTTCCGGATTCTGCAGTAAAACGCTAATCCCGGTGACTAACACGATCCAAGAGCTTATGTTACCGGATCCGGTGCTGGGCGCGTCGCGAGACGCGCTCGAATCACTGCAGCTTAAGCGTCTCAAGGCGACGCTGCAGCATGCGTACGCAAACAATCCGAATTATCGGCGAAAGTTCGAGTTGAGCAGCGTCCACCCGGGCGATTTGCGAACCCTGGCCGATTTGGCGCGCTTCCCCTTCACCACCAAGGCCGATCTTCGCGACGCCTATCCATTCGGTTTTTTCGCCGTTCCCCAGGAGCAGGTGGCGCGCATTCATGCCTCCTCGGGTACCACCGGAAAACCAACCGTGGTCGGATATACGAAGGCCGATCTTGTCACCTGGGGAGATCTGGTCGCGCGATCGATCCGGGCGGCGGGCGGCCGTGCCGGCATGCGCGTGCACATCGCCTACGGCTATGGCCTCTTCACCGGCGGTCTCGGCGCGCACTACGGCGCGGAAGCAGCGGGCTGCACCGTCATCCCGATGTCGGGCGGACAAACGGAAAAGCAGGTGCAATTGATCCGCGATTTCGCGCCCGATATCATCATGGTGACGCCGAGCTATATGCTCGCCATTCTCGATGAGTTCAGGCGCGTTGGGATCGACCCACGCTCCACCTCCCTGCGTATCGGCATCTTCGGAGCCGAGCCCTGGGGCGAAGGCATGCGCGCGGAAATCGAAACCGCCTTTGGGATCGATGCCTGTGATATCTATGGTCTCTCCGAGGTGATGGGCCCGGGAGTAGCGCAGGAATTCGCGTCGACGAAGGATGGGCCGACGATTTGGGAGGATCATTTCATCGCCGAGATTGTCGACCCGGAAACCGGTCAGGTGCTGGCCGACGGCCAGGAAGGCGAATTGGTTTTCACATCATTGACCAAGGTGGCGATGCCCGTGATCCGCTATCGAACGCGCGATCTGACGCGGCTGCTGCCCGGATCCGTTACCGCGATGCGCCGCATGTGCAAAATCAGCGGCCGCAGCGACGAGATGCTGATCGTACGCGGCGTCAACGTGTTTCCATCGCAGATCGAAGAGCTGATCTTGCGCTGCAAGGGCCTGGCGCCTCACTACGAAATCGAAATCACGCGGCCGAATCGTCTCGACGATATTCGAATTCTCGTCGAAGCACGCCCGGAAATGGCGCGCGAGTCACACCCCGCTGAGGCAGAGCGTCTGGCCGCCGCATTGAAGGATCACATCGGTATATCCGCGCATATCCAAGTCGTACCGTCCGGCTCCTTACAGCGCTCGTCCGGGAAGGCCGCTCATGTGCGTGATCTTCGCTGAGCTGCTGCTGGATCAAAGTCCAATTGCAGCCCCAAATCGCACGGCGGACATTGCCTTACATTGACAATTGACGACAACTTCCCGCGAGAAACCAGGAGATTCCGATGCGTATTTTTACCCTGCACGCGCAATTGAGGGCAGTCACCGCCGCAGCCGCCGTTCTGATTGCGGCGTGCGCCACACCACCGACGATCCACCGGGAAACCAATCCTGCGGCCAACTTCGGCAGCTACAAGACATTTGGATTTCTCTCACCGCTGGCCACCGACAAATTCCCGTATGAGTCGCTGCTCACCCAGCACCTGAAGGACGCCACGCGTCTTGCCATGGAATCCAAGGGTTATGTATTCAGCAATAATTCGCCGGACCTGCTGCTTAATTTCTACGTCAACATTCAGGACAAGCAGGACGTACGCGCAACACCGGGGCCGCCCGCGGCTTATGTCGGTTACGCCGGTGGCTATTACGGCTATCGCAGCGGATACTACGGAGTCTACAAAACCACCACGATTGAGACGATCAACTATAAGCAAGGTACGCTGACCGTGGATCTCGTCGATGCCAAGCAAAAGGTACTGGCTTGGACCGCGACCGCCGAAGGTCGCGTCTCCAACGATGCCCTGAAGAATCCGGGTCCGGCAATCGATACCCTGGTGGCCAACATGATGACCCCGGTTCCCTCAGCCCACTGACCATACAAGTGAAAACCGCGGATAAATCGTACGTCGGCAGTCGATACGCGAGCTATGTGCTGATTATTTTGACGATTGTCTATGTATTCAATTTTATCGATCGGCAAATTGTTTCCATACTTGCCGAAGACCTCAAATCGGATCTGAAGGTCACCGACGCTCAGCTGGGAATTTTGTACGGTACGGTGTTTGCCGTCTTTTACGCCTTGTTCGGAATTCCGCTCGGCCGCTTGGCCGACGTGTGGACGCGCAAATCGATGATTTCCGCCGGTCTCGCTTTCTGGAGCGTGATGACCACGCTGTCGGGCACGGCAAAGACCTTTGGCGGGTTGCTGGGATATCGCATTGGCGTTGGCATGGGAGAGGCGAGCGCGACTCCCGCGGCACTATCGATGCTTTCGGACTATTTCGGTCCGAAGCGCCGCGCAACGGTGATGGCGATTTATTCGAGCGGTCTTTATATCGGCGGCGGCATCGGATTGGCGATTGGCGGCAACGTGCTTGATACGTGGCACCGCTGGTTTCCCGACCATAACTCGGCGCCCCTGGGGCTGCGCGGCTGGCAAATGGCCTTTCTTCTAGTGGGTGTTCC
This sequence comes from uncultured Gammaproteobacteria bacterium, assembly GCA_963785405.1. Classification (GTDB taxonomy): domain Bacteria; phylum Pseudomonadota; class Gammaproteobacteria; order Steroidobacterales; family Steroidobacteraceae; genus Bog-1198. The sequence continues at coordinate 1,334,715 of CAWAVF010000008.1, read as the reverse complement.
GGGAATCCTGATGGCTTTGTGGGTCAAGACTTTGCGCGAGCCGATTCGCGGCATGAGCGAAGGCTTAAGCGTAGCGGCGGAGCCTCACCCGTTCCGGGTCGTCGGTCGGGAGTCGATGGGCGTGCTGCCGGTACTGAACTTTGTCAATCTCGTGATAAGCAAAGCGAATCCGAAAACCATTGCAATCAATTTGGCGGTACTGCTTGCCTTGATTGCGAGCGCTTGGGGTCTCATCCGGTGGCTGGCCAATCCCGTGCAATGGATCGCGATGGGCGTCGGCATCTATTGCACGTTTACCTGGGCGCAGGCGTTGATCATTCGCTCCCCGGAGGTGTTCAGCGCGATATTCAAGAACCGCACTGTCATGCTGATTTGTGTTGCCTTCCCTTGCACAAGTTTTGTCGGCTACGGCAGCAATTTTTTCGCGATCCCCTATCTGCTGCGCGCGCACCATGTCAGCAAGGCGGAAATAGGCACAGTCATAGGTTTATCGGCGGCCCTCGCCGCATGGATGGGCATCCTGATCGGCGGACTCCTGGCCGATAAGTTGAAGCAGAAGTGGGAGCACGGCCGTCTGTGGGTCGGATTGTTTTCCATCCTCGCAAGCATTCCGTTTGCGGCGGGCGTTTATTTTTCTCCGAACCTCTCTGCGGTATATGTATACAATTTTTTCGCGTTGTTTTTTAGCCCGATGTTCATCGGCCCCGCCTACTCAACCGTGAACGACCTCGTTCCACCGCATGTGCGCGGGACGGCCTCCGCCATCTGTTTGATGATGGTGACCTTCATCGGGTTGGCGATGGGGCCCTTCACGATGGGGCTGATCAGCACCGCCTACGCGAAACACGGCATGGCCGTTGGGCCTGCGCTGCGCCTCGGCGTCACCTGGGGTTACCTCATGCTGATCGTGGCCTTCGTCCTCATCATCATTGCCTGCTTTACGATTCGCCGGGACGCAGAGAGAGTTCGGGCAGCAATCAGACTCTGACCTCCCGATGGCGGCGTTGCCGCACGGCGGCAAAAACTGGGAAGTAAATTGAATCTGCGAACTGTTCCGATAGCTCGAGGCGCTCGTGAGGAGGAACTCACTTCGGGAGCTTGGCTGCTGCGGGGATTCGCACTCGACTCGGTCGACTCGCTGCTCGCGGAAATCGAACACGTGAGAGTCTCGGCGCCCTTCCGCCACCAGCTCACTCCCGGCGGCTTTCGTATGTCGGTGGCAATGACCAATTGCGGGCCTTTGGGGTGGGTCAGCGATCGAAGCGGATATCGTTACGAGAGCCGTGATCCGTTAAGCTCTCAACCGTGGCCGTCCATGCCGGTGGTGTTTTCCGCGCTAGCCCGATCGGCGGCGCGTGTCGCTGGATTCCCGCATTTCGATCCCGATGCGTGTCTCATCAATCGCTACGGACCCGGAGCTCGCCTGACGCTGCACCAGGATAAGGACGAATGCGATTTTCGCGAACCCATTGTGTCAGTATCCTTGGGTCTGCCGGCGGTATTCCTATTTGGCGGCAACAGACGAACGGAACCGCGACGCCGAATTCCACTTGAGCACGGCGATGTCGTAGTCTGGGGCGGCCCCGCGCGCCTCAGGCACCACGGCGTCCTGCCCCTGAAAGACGGCTGCCATCATGTATTGGGTTCACAGCGTTTGAATCTCACATTCCGCCGCGCCCATTGAGCTCACCCCCGGGGACCGGTCACGCTACGACTCCCAATCGATCCGCTCGGGCGTGGTTCCAGGCTCATATTCCAAAAGCTCGCCGTTGCTCAGCGACTTGCCGCTCAACGCTAGAATGAACGCCCAGTGACTCACCAACAGGGTCGTTGCGCTGTCATCCCGTGCGGCCATCAGCGCTCGAAACGCATCCGCCCTCGCGACCGTGGCCTCCAGCGTCTCAACAGGTTCAGACCACCACGGCGAGGGTAGATGCTTGAAATCATGGTGCGGGAAGCGCGCCGACAACAGCTGCGGCGAACTGCCCACATCGCAGACGAACGCGGCACGTTCCCGCACCTCATGCATGATTTGCACCGACGCCCGATGAACCTTAAGGATCGGTTCGGCCGTCTGCAGAGCCCGCGTATACGGTGAAATTATGATTCGTGTCAGGGAAGCGCGAGCCAATTGCAACGCGGCCGCTTCGGCTTGCGCGACACCCAGGTCCGTCAACTCCGGGTCCTCGATTCCTGGATCGATGCGGGTGGGCGTGAAATGCAGATTGAAATAGCTTTGTCCGTGGCGCAGTAAAAACATTCACACACCCTGGCGGCGCGGCAGCAACGATTTGATCTGCGATTCCAATTGCTTCAGATTGATCTCCCCCTGATATCGCGCAACTACTCGGCCCTCTGAATCGATCAGATAACTCAAGGGCAATCCGAGCACACCGCCGAAGCGCTCTGCGAGCTGCGGATCTCCCATCAGCACGGGATAATCCATCTGGTATTTGCTATAGGCCAGCTTGACCGGCGCAACATCATCATCCATCGATATTCCTACGACCTGCAGTCCTGCGGGTCCGAAAGTGCGTTGCCAGCTGACGAAACGCGGTATTTCGGTGAGACAGGGTCCGCACCACGTGGCCCAGAAATTCAGCAGCACGAGCTTGCCCCGATAAGCGCCCATGCTGAAAACCTCGCCGTTGATGTCGGTGCGGGTGAAATCGGGCACCCCTCGCAAATCGTTGTCACCGGCAATCGATATGGCGGAACTGGCCAGGCACAGGGCCACCGCAATCATGCGCACCGCACCCACCCTACTCTCCCTTGGCCACCGGGTAGCCCTGATTGACCCAGTTGTCGCCAAAATTTTCTGCGATGTATAGGACCTTCACTTGAGTGAAGCCGAGCGCGTGCAGCGCGCCAAAGGCAGCGGCGACGTTAGGGCAATGGCTCCAGGGGCAGCAACCGCAGTAAATGAGAATCGCGGTGTCTTTGCTCAACTTCGCAACGCGATCGCGCAGCTGCTTGAGGCCAGCCTCTTCCTTTGCGGCACCGATGTACTCGGAATCCGGAATATGCGCCTGCGCGTAAAGATTATGAAAACCAATTTGCAGGATCAATGGCTTTGGCAAGGACGTGTTCTTGAGATTGGCGGCAAGCTCGGCGGGCTGTATCAGATCAGCCGTAGGGATAGATGACGCCGGTAGATGCTGCGCCGAGGCGAGGACCGACGCGGACAGAAAAATGAACGCGAAGGCGAATGCTTTTACTGTTTTCATAACTGTCCGTTTCATGTTACTCGATTCCCGGCCGCGCGAACTGCGGATGCTGAATCACCGCTTCGTGCCAGGATGCATCATCCGCAAGGCTGCCGAAGGGAGCCTGCGCATCGCTGCGCCGCCATCGGTCCAGCCATTCGGCGCCCAGCAGTTCGTGATCATGCGGTTGAGCAGCCGCGGGCGGCGATAGGCCGATAGTCGTTTCTGCCTTGGGGCCCGTGCCGCGGCCCTTGGCAACATAGAAGCCGGCAGCCAGCATAGCGGCGCGCACGCTGGTGGAGTATGTGTACGTAAAGAGCTCCGCCGGCTTATCTCTGCACAGCCGCGCCAGTTCGCGAAACGCCGCCAGGGTCCACACGGCGGCATCGGTCCTGAAAGAGAACGGGTCGAAGAAAATGATGTCCGGCGCCGGCGCTTCGAACTTTTGCAGCGCGAAATCGCCGCACAGCAGCAGCCAGTCGATGCTCGCACTGCTGTTGCTCCAGCGGTAATCGCTTAACAATGCCCTGGGGGCCGGGTGGCGAAGATGTTTGAACCACCTGGTGTGATCCAGCGCGAGCTTGAGCGCGTCCAGATCATTTTCGAAGCTGACCAGCGTCAGTGGCCGTGCCCGCCGCGCGCCGGCTGATGCCTCGACGGCGAGAATCGACGCCATCGCGTTGCCGGCGGCGCCCAATCCCACATCCCACACCACCAAAGGCTGATCTTCGAGGGTTTGCAGGCGCGCGACCAGCCGTGACTGCTCCACATAAAGCGAGCGAGCCTCCTCGGTCGGATCATTTCCAACATGCATGACCTCGCCCGAGGTCATCTCGCGAATGAAGCCCACGCCCTCGCGCACGATGACTTCATAGCGCCCCCGGCGCGAGCGGAGCTTGCGCAGCGCGGCCCGGGTGATGAGTGCCGCCGGCTTACCGTAGTTGTCGCGCGCGTCGAGCAAATCGCGCTGCGCATGATAATACGACAGCCAGGTGCCCGCGACGATGTGCGCGCGCATGGTACGCATGAGCTGCATATAAAAATGCACATTGTGAAGACCCAGGAGCTGCCAGCCGGAGGTCTCGTGCACCCGTTGCAGATGAAAGAGATACGCGATCGAATGAGTTTTGCAGGTATGGCATCCACAGGCGGGATCGATCGGCCCCTCAATGCCGCGAAAGGCGGCCCGGCGCAAATCGCGTCTTCCGACGCTGGTAAACGCCACGCCTTGCTTCGCCAAGGCGGTGGGCAGAATGCAATCAAACATGTCAACGCCGCGGTGTACGGCTTCGAGCAAATCCCGGGGAGTGCCGACTCCCATGAGATATCGAGGCAGATCCTGCGGCAGCAGCTCCGTCACGGTTGCCGTGCAATCTTCGCGTTGCGCGCCGCTTTCACCCACGGCGAGGCCGCCGATCGCATAGCCGTCGAAAGGCATATCCGTGATGACACGGGCGCTCTCGATGCGCAGATCCTCGTAACTCGCGCCCTGCACGATGCCGAACAGCGCCTGCGCGGAGTCGCCGCGCGCCGCCAGACTGCGGCTCGCCCAGCGATGGGTCAGTTGCATCGCGCTGCGCGCCACATGGTGCTCCACGGTTGAGGGCACGCACTGATCGAGCACCATCATGATGTCTGCACCGATCGCCTTCTGCGTCTCGATACTGCGTTCCGGACTGAAGCGCACCAGCGTGTTGTCGACGTAACTCCTGAATTCGGCGCATTCCTCGCGCAGGGTGCGGCTGCCGGGCAGCGAAAATATTTGAAATCCGCCGGAGTCCGTCAGCACCGATCGCGGCCAGTTCATGAAGGCATGGATGCCGCCGAATTTCTCGAAGATCTCGACGCCCGGCCGCAGTAGAAGGTGGTAAGTGTTGGCGAGCAGCACCTGCGCACCGCTTTCGAGCACATCTTCGCGGCGCTGCGAGCGGACCGCAGCGTGCGTGCCCACCGGCATGAAGGTGGGAGTCAGAACCTCGTTATGCCGAGTCGTAAAGCGCGCGGCGCGCGCCCGCGAATCCGAAGCGGTGGCTTCGAGTTTGAATTCCAGCCGCCTCACGGCGGTTACTTGTCCGCCAGCTTCGCGGGCGAAATGACGCTCTTCACATGGTCGAACTCGGGCCGCGTGGACTGCGCACCGTTGTCGGTCGACTTGAGCAGGGCCGCGAAGTAGCCGGCGGCCTGCGCCTTGTCCCCGGCCGCCTCGGCGGCCACGCCCGCGTTGTAAAGTCCGTTGAACCGATTGGGACTTAAGGTGAGTGCCTGCTTGTATTCAACCAGAGCTTCCTGCGGCCTCCCAAGTTCGAGCAAGATATCGGCGAGCATTTCGCGCGCCGGAATATCGACCTCGCCTTGGCCGACCTTATCCTGCAGTTCGGCGCTTTCACGCATATGTTTCAGCGCACCGCTCGTGTCGCTCTGCGCAAAGGCAAGCCACGCCAGCATCTCGCCGCGCACGATCCGCGATCCTGTCGAGTCAGCGTAGTAAGCATGCTTGCCTTGCTTCACCTGTTCGATCAACGAGTCGTACTCGGCAAGGTTGGCCTGCGCTTGCTGCTTCTCACGCAGATGCCCTGTGGCCACGGTGCGCGCCCAATAGGTCAGGAGTTGAGTCTCGGGAGGCGCGCCATTGATGGGTGCGAGCGCGGCCGCCGATGTCCAATCGCGCATCTCCAGATCGAAAATGATCGGCAGCTTGGTGCGGTAGTACGGAAACATCCCGGCCATGTAATGCTCGCCCATCTCCCGCATCGCCTCGAAGTGATCGATCGCGGCCGCTGAACTGCCAAGCACTGCCCTGGCATTGGCATCCTGGCCGCTTTGCAGATAGGCATACAAGAGGAAATCGTCGGAGTGAAACTGATCCATCGCACCGCTTTGGTTGCGCGCCTCGGCCGCACGCGAGGCCGCCACCGAGGCAACATTGGAGTCGATGTCCGCCTGCCACATCCCCAAGCGCGAAAAGATGTGACCGGGCATGTGCACCGCATGCGGTGCCGAGGCGGCGATCTCGCCATAGTGTCTGGCCGCGACCAGGCCCTCCTGGGCAAGCGATGGCGTGTCGCAGGCGTGAATGATGTAGTGCACGACTCCCGGATGGTCGGGGTATTGCACGAACAAGGGATTGAGCACCGCGAGCGCCTTGTGCTCCTGGGTCAGACTGGTGTCATTCGGCGCCGATGCGGCCAGCAGCGCCAAGGCATAGAACGCACCTGCATCGGTATCGCGCGGATAGTCCTGGTACAGTTTGGCCATCGCAGCGGCATAGGCCTCGATGCGGGCTCGATAATCGCCTGCATCAGGGCGAAAGAAACCGCTGAGTGCCGTGACGTACTCGCGCTCGCGCGCGGTTTTCGCGGGGTGCGCCTGCGCCGCTTGCATCTCCCGCCACGCTAGCGCCACCGTGGATTCGCCGGGCCGCTCCCAAATCTCATGGAACAGGCTCATCGCGATTCCCCAGTGCGCCATGGCGCAATCAGGATCGCTCTTGGCAATCTGCTCGAATTGGCGCTGCGCTTCTTGGTACCAGAAATCGTGCAGCAGTGCGACACCGCGGACGAATTGGGTATGCACCCCCGGTGCACACGACACCGGGAAGGACACGGTCCCCAAGCTCTCGCCGGCGGCGGCCTCGGGTTGGCGCGTCTGGGTCGCGGCGGCGTAGGCGGCCGGCGTCAGCGCAATGAGGCAACCAAAAAACAGTCCAAGTATTTTCATGCGCGCATTGTAAGACATCGGGTCGCGGCAGCTAAAGAATTCAACAGCGGCGGGGCACCGGCGGGGCGCCTGAAACTAGTTCGACCAGCCGCCATCGATAATGTGGCACTGCCCGGTGGTGAATCGACTTTCGTCCGACGCCAGATACAGGGCCAGCGCCGCGATTTCGGCGGGCTGACCCAAGCGCCCCATGGGCTGGCGGGCAATGAACGCGCGCAGATTAGCGTCGTAGTCGCCGCTTGCCCTCAGGCGCTGGTGCAGCGACGGGGTATCCACCGTGCCCGGGCAAATCGCATTGCACCTGACGCCGCTGGTGACGAAATCCGCCGCGACCGACTTGGTGAGTCCGATGATCGCGGCCTTGGTCGCGCTATAGACGCTGCGATTGACGACTCCCTTGACGGAACTCGCGACCGACGACATGTTGATGATGGAACCGCGCCGGCGCTCGAGCATCTGCGGCAGCACCGCGCGAATCAGACGAAACATCGAGGTGACATTCAGATCAAACGACAGCGCCCATTGCTCATCGGTGCAGTCGAGCAGCGAACCGCTGGCAACAAAGCCGGCACAATTGAAGAGAATGTCGATTTCGCCGGCGCCCGCCACGATGCGCGTGATCTCATCCGGCAACAGAACATCGAGCTTGGCCGTACGGCACTGCTGCAATTGCGCCAGCGCAGCAGTGTTGGTATCGGTTGCCAGGACATCGGCGCCGTGCGCGGCGAACAACTCCGCCGTGGCCCGGCCGATGCCTTGCGCCGCCGCGGTCACCAGGGCAGTCTTTCCGGCGAGTCTTTGTGCCTGCATGCTAAGACCTTTGATGCGGCCGCGTGTCTTCAGCCCGCGTCCGCGTAGGCCTTCACCAGGTCGGTCAAGAAATCCCGACCGACGTATACCGAGCGTACGCTGCGGCGCTCGTTGAGCCCGTGTACGCCATTGCCGTCGGGATCGCCCCAGCCGCCGGGCACACCGTAGACGGGAATGCCAATGGCCTCCAGAAAAATGCCGTCAGTGGCACCGGTCGACATGGTGGGAACCAGGGGAACACCGGGGAAATATTTGGCGACCAGCGCCTCTGCCGGACCTAAAATTTTGGGATCGAGCGGCGGCGCCACAGCGACGGGGCGGACCGGGGGAACCAAAGTCACTTTGACGCCGGGATCGCCGATGACCGCCACCAAAGCGGCCCGAGTGTCCTCCACCGTTTCGCCGGGGAATATACGGCAATTGACATTCGCCGCAGCACGCTGCGGCAACGCGTTGTTGGCGTGGCCGCCTTCCAACAGCGTGGCGACGCAGGTGGTGCGCAGCATGCTGTGATACTGGCGATCCTTCGACACGATTGCCTCGGCCGCCTTGTCGCTGGGGTTCTTCGATAGAGCCACCATCGCATTGCCCAATTCGTCTCCGCGCGATGCGCCAGCCTTGGCAAAAAAGACGCGGGTGGTGTCCGACAGCTTGACCGGAAATTCGTGATCGCGCACCTTCGCGAGCGCATCGGCGAGCTCGTAGATCGCGTTGTCGCGAATTGGGATGGAGCTGTGACCGCCGGCATTGACCGTCTCGAGTTTATAGTTCTGCGCGGCCTTCTCGCCCACCTGGATCGACTCCACGACCACCTTGCCATGGCCGTCGGTGCGTCCGCCACCGCCTTCGTTGAGCGCGAATGCGGCGGAGATCAGCTCGGGCCGGTTTTTAGCCAGCCACTCTGCCCCATTGAAGGCGTAAGTGGTCTCTTCGCCGCAGGTCAGCGCCAGCTTGATGGTACGTTTGGGCCGGTAGCCGCTCTGCTTGAAGCGCATCAGCATATCGACCCAGGTGGCATCCATCGCCTTCATGTCGGCTGTTCCGCGGCCGAAGAAGTAGCCGTTTTCCTCGATCAATACAAAGGGATCACGCGTCCAATCCTCACGCTTGGCTTCGACCACATCGAGATGTCCCAGCAGCAGCATCGGCTTCGCAGAGTTGGAAGTTCCCGCCAAGCTAGCAACCAGCCCTCCGTCCTTGGGATGCTCGGGACTTGAAAACATCGTGACATCCTTGTCGGAGAAGCCTGCCGATTTCAGATGCGCTGCCATTCGCTCGGCCGCCAGCGTGCAGCTTCCCACCGACAGCTCCGTGTTGGTCTCGACCAGCTCCTTGTAAATTGCACGGAACGCTGTCTGATCGGGACGCAGTGCCGTCATCGGCGCTTCCTGCGCGCCTGCCGGCTGCAGTGTCGCGGCCAGGGCGCCGATCGCCGCTACTATCGCCACCGCCATTCGCTGCTGCATCACGATCCCCTGTTGTTATGTGCAAAGATTGACTGTAGCTGTGGGTCTTGGCAAGCGCCGTCGACTATCGGTTCGCCAACCTGCCGATCATGTCTTTGGCAGCCAGTACTGGCTCATGAGTTCGTGGGACCAACCGGGCTGGCGCACCGGTTCGCGCGGCAGGAACTCCGCCATGACGGGCTTGATGTCAAATACCGGCGTTTTGTCGATGGCATCCAGTTCGGCGACGTAGAGTTGCGTGCCCTGGACACGCAAAACCCGGAAGATCGTGCTGCCAATTCGGTTCGGACGATTCTTGCCGCGCTGCGCGAAGATTCCCACGCGCGGCCACGCGGTGTTATTGCGCGGATGCCGCGCCCCGGTCACGATCTTGGCGATATCCACTTCGTGAAATAGGTAAATTACTTCGACGTGCGAAAAATCCCCAAGCCCCTGCAGGGAGTCCGCCGTGAATTCGGCGATCAGGCGGATGCAGGCTTCCTCCCCGCCCCAAAAATCATCTTCAGCATGCGGGCGCAGTGCTTCCACATATCCTATGGGCTTGAAACCTTCCACTGCGAATCTCCCCGGGCGACGATGCGCGCTGAATTAAAATACGCTGCCGAACTGGGACTTTTTCTTTCTGCGGGAGCGCTGCCAGACGACGCCGGGAAATCCCTTCAAAGGCACCAGCGGTTCGCCCAAGTAAGCCCACTCAGGCGTCTCTTCGATGGCGATATGGTATAGAGGCTGCCGGCCGGTGCGTGTTTTGAACAGCGCTCGCGAGACATTGACCATTTGTGGTGAATGAGCTCGCTCGTAGAAGAGCGGGCTACCGCATCGAGCACAAAAACTGCGCGTGCTACCCGCTGTTGGCTCCTTGTAAAGCGTGATGTCCGCAAGTCCCATTGTCACGCGGAATCGGCTGCGCCAGCTGCCCACGTAGGTCGCATAGGCCGCGCCGTGCGCATGGCGGCTCGCAGCGGAATGATCGTGCCACGCCCAGCGCGCGGGGAAATCGATCTCGATGCGAACCGTACCGCACCTGCATTCTCCCGGCACGGCTGTTTTGAACACCTTAGGGATTTTTTGGGACGCGGTTCTGCTCACTTTCGACCTCGAGGCTGCCAGGCATTGCACAGTCACTCCGAATTGGCGACGATAGTGCCAACCAACCCGCCTGGTTCGGGAGTGCTCATGTCCACCACGATAACCGAAACCACCGACATTGAAACCCTGGAAGATTTGAACCGCGACTACGTCGCTGCCGTGCAGGCCGGCAATGTCGGCCGCTTCGAGGAAATACTCGCCAAGGAGTTTTACTGCTCCAATCCTGACGGATCTCTGGTAGATCGCCGCGGATTTCTCGCTCAGACGGCGAAGCCGGTCACCATATCGGCTTTGCGTGCCCACGATGTGCTCGTCCGGCGGTTTGGAGACATTGCCATCATTCATGCGCGCACAACCTATTCCCTCCCCGACGGCCGTCAGGCCGGCGGGCGCTACACGGATGTGTGGGTTCGGCGCGCAGGCGCGTGGCAGGCCGTTTCGGCCCATGTCACTCGTTGCTGAAGATACTTGCCGGATCAACCTAGCCGCTGGGTGTCTCTCAAGTCCGGCGAGCTGACCGCCGAGGTCGATCCGTTGGGCGCGCAATTGTCGGTTTTGCGGGATGACGCCGGGCGCGATCTCTTGTGGGGCGGGGAACCTTCGGTCTGGGCTGGGCGGGCGCCGCTGCTGTTTCCCATCGTCGGCGCGCTGGCCGGCGGCAGCTATCGACTGGGCGCTCGCGTCTATCAACTCCCGCGGCATGGCTTCGCGCGCAACAAGCTGTTCGAGATCGTGGATTCAACGCCCGCCAATGCGGTCTTTAGATTGCGGGCCGATCAGGCGACGCGCGAGGTCTATCCCTTCCGCTTCGAATTGGAGCTCCATTTTGCGCTCGATGGCGCAACGCTGTCGGTGACGAGCTGGATCCGCAACTTGAGCGATGCAGATATGCCCGCGAGCTTCGGCTACCACCCGGCGTTTCGCTGGCCCTTGCCGTACGGGCAGTCGCGGTCGGCGCATTTCATCGAGTTTTCGAGCGAGGAACCGGATCCGATCCGGCGTCTGGATGCCTCAGGGTTATTGACAGCCGAGCGTCATCCGACGCCAATCTCGCATCGGCGGCTCAACCTCGAGGATGCCCTATTTCAAGACGATGCGATTATTTGCGATCAAATCCGCAGCCGCTCCGTCAGCTACGGCGCCGCTGCAGGACTTAGGCTGCGTGTCAGTTTCCCCGACTCGCCGTATCTTGGGATTTGGACCAAGCCAACTGCTGAATTCATCTGCATAGAACCCTGGCACGGCGTTGCGGACCCGGCCGGATTTTCCGCAGATTTCACCACCAAACCCGGTGTGTTTACGCTCGCGCCTGGCGCCGCGCTGCCAATCAAAATGGCGATAGCCTTGCTGGGGGAATAAGTCGACGAGATCAACGCAGCTGGCTGTCCTTGCTGCCGCGCCGGTTGTAGCCGCTGGATTGCGCCGAACTCCGATCATGCTCGCCCTGGCAAGCAACGCAGAAGCGGACACCATGAACCGCGACTCTGCGCGCCTCGGGAATCTCGACCCCGCAGTCCGCGCAGTGCGTCAAGGACGGACCTTGAGGCAACTGACTTTGGACGCGGCCGATGGCGTCCTTCACGGTCGCGTCGATCTGATCCTGTACCGCACCGTCACCGGCCCAACCCGTCGCCATGTGTTCCACTCCGCAAGATTTACCTGGAAATTCGCCCGTCGCTCAACCATTTATGGACCCGCAGCGGCCGATTTTCAAGCAGGTCGCGCCTTCCACAGCTGCCGCAGGCCCAAAGTCATGACGGGCAGCACAAAAACCCCGATAAACAGATAGGCCAGGCCGCGATACCCGCGGGCAATCAGGGTCACCAAGCCAAATCGAGCCGCCAGAAATATCGAGCCAACGAGAAGCGCACCCGTGATCAAAAGACGCGCGGCCTTGGAGATGGTTCTTCCGGTGCGCGCCGCATGAGCCTCCGCAATCCGCTCATTGATGGCATGGACGCAGCCGGTTCCGCTTTCCAAAAGTGCCAGAAAGATCATGAGCTGGAACAGGAAATGGAATGCCGGAAAATTCAGGCGCCGCAGCAAGAAATCGGAGGGCAGGGGCTCGGCGCCGATCTGCGGAAAGTAGGCGATCATGCAGATGAAGAATAGCAGCGCGGGAATCATGGCCAGCGGTCCTGCGAGCGCGCCGGCAATGATCGCGTCCTGGTTGCTGCGCAGATGCCGCAGCACGGGCAGGATGACCACGGCGCCCACGATGTTGTAGCTGGCATAAGTCAATCCGCCGGCAGCCCAGCCGTGCATTGGCGTCACGGCCGCGAAATTGACGAGAATGCGGTCGCCGAATGCAAACAACGAGAGCGCCACGAACATCGCGTAGACCCCGTAAAGGACTATCGAAACCCACTTGAACAGCCGTTCTACGGACGCGCTGCCGTAGGCGGCCACGAGACTGATGCTCGCAATCAGAATTGAGGTACCCAGGAGCGGCGGCCAATTCAGAACGGCGGCGCCAATCGCGCCGGCGGCCGCGCCAAATACTGCCAGAATCAAAATGATGAACAAGAGATAGGCTGTCTCGAACAGCACCCAGAAAGGACCCAGCAGATTCTTGAAGAATGTCCTGTAATCCCAGCTCGAAGTTAAACGCGCCAAGCAGAATGTGATCGCACACACGACGCTCCAGATTCCCATCGCCAGCATCATGGCGAGCAGTCCGCCCCGAGGTCCGCTGGGCAGAAAGAATTCGGCGAGCTCGCGCCCGGTTGCGTAGCCGCCGCCGATCACCACCGCCTTGAACGCGAGTCCCGGCAACAAGTAGCGTTGAAACCAAGATGACGGCCCCTGCCCCGCTGCTGTCGGATCAATCACCGGTGGCGCTCGTCGGCTGACTGCGCCTTCATTTCGATCTTTCAATCGGCTTGAACAGCAGGTCCTGGTAGTCGTAGCTGAAATCCGCCAGTGGCGACACCGGCTTCATCGTGATGGATTCGACGTTGCCACCGGCATCGAGACCGAAGGTCACATAAGCCGGTTCAATCGACTTATCGTCGAAGCGGGTCACGAAACTATCGTATTGCCAATGCTCGAGCCTGCCGCCCATGCGCGGTGTTGATTTGAAATCGATTGTGAGACCCTCGTTGGTGTGCGCGATTTCGATGTTGCCGTACCAGGGATCGGCATAGGTTCCCGCGTAGCGGGCAAGCGGCAGCGACGGCCCGACATTGGCGGGTTTTGCGGCAGCCGCGTGGTAAGCCTGCAGCGCTTTTTCCAATCGCTGCTGCTTCAACGCTATGAACTTGGCGGGCCAATCGTTCGCGCCGTATGCCTAGATAGTGATCGAGCAGCTCATACATGAGGCCGACGATGACCTGGCCGTCCTCGCTGTTGATCTCGATCGAAAAGCCCACGTGCTTGTCCGGAATCAGCACCACGGCGGTGAGAAAGCCGAGCACGGCGCCGCCGTGCCAGACGATTTTGGTCCCCCGATAGTCGCGCACGTCCCAGCCCAGGGCGTAGGCATTGAACATGGGCTGGGTCGCCTTCAGCGCCTCGGGAGCCCGATCGATCGGCTGAATGGTTACCGGCGTCCACATCTGCTCGTGCGCCGCTTCGCTGAATAATCGGTCACTGCCCCCGGGCAGTCTGCCGCTGTCGAGCTGGATCAGCAGCCAGCGCGACATGTCGTTCGCGCTGACGGCGAGTCCGCCGGCGGGTGCCGCGTTGCGCCCGAGATCGTCGCGTTCATCCAGGCGGCTCTGATCGCCGACTCCGCGCAGTCCGCCGTTCATCCGCGCATGCGGTTGGGCGCGGTCCACGGTTGCAAAACGAGCGTCATTGTCGGTGGTCGACTTCAGCATCCCGGCCGGCTTCAAAACATGATCGCGGACGAATTTCTCCCACGTCTCGCCGCTCACCTCTTCGATCAGCTGGCCCGCAACCATATAAAGCACGTTGTCATAGGCAAAGCCGCTGCGGAAACTCGTCGCGGGCTTGATGTAGCGCAGGCGCCGCACCGACTCGGCGCGACTCAAGTTGGTGCGCGGTACCATCAGAAGATCGCCGGCGCCGAGGCCAAGGCCGCTGCGATGTACGAGCAGATCGCGGATCGTAATCTCGCGCGTAACCCACGGATCGTACATTTGAAACCACGGCAGACGATCGATCACTTTGTCGTCCCAGCTGATCTTGCCTTGATCCACGAGGATGCCGAGCGCCGCCACCGTAAACGCTTTGCCGGTGGAACCGGTTGGGAAAATGGTATCGGCATCGACCGGCACGGACTCACCCAATGCTCTGAAGCCGAAGCCCCGGGCGAGCGTCACCTTGCCGTCCTCGACAATTGCGATCGCCATGCCGGGCACGCCGACTTGCTGGCGCAGCTTTTCGACGCGAGCTTCAAATCCCGCCGGCGGCGCCGCATTGGCCGCAATCGCAACACTCCATACCAGCAATGCCAGGATTACATGTTTCACGAAAACTCCGGTTCGATCGTGCCCAATGAAGTGATCTCATCCGCGCGCGCCGCTTCGATGCGTCGCGTCATCGGATCCAAAGCAAGCAACATTGCCGCCGCAAACAAGGCAATCACGGCCAGCAGCACAAAGAAACGCGCGTGAGTCGTGCTGCTCCACAGAGCGCCGACCACGCCCGCCGTCAGGCTGCCGCTGAAGATCGCGAGAAACCACGCTGCCATTGTGGTCGCGCCAAACCCAACCGGCGCCAGGCGCGCGAATAGCCCCAGGCCCGTCGGCAATATATAGAGCTCACCCAAGGTGAAGATGCCGAAAAACAGCACCAGCCATGCCCAACTTGCACGGCTTGGTTCCGCCACAGAGGCCACGATCGCGAGCAGCAGATACGCGGCGGCGACGATCAGCGCGCCGGTCGCCATTTTGCACATCGAACTCTGCTGGCGTCGCGCATTGGCCTCTCGCCGCCAGCGCGCAAGCAGCAGCGGCGTCATCACAATTACGAGCAGCGGATTCAAGGCCTGAAACCACGTCATCGGTATGGTCAGCAACGAGGTCGCGCGTTCGATGCCCACATCCGCCCACAACGCGACCGTGTTTCCCACCTGCTCGTAGGCAGCGCGAAATACCGTGACGGCGACTCCGATCGCGAACAGCAGCACGAAGGTGGCGCGCAGGCCGCGGGCGGATGCGGGCAGCGGTGCTGCTGCGCGCGCGATGCACCCTTGCTGGGGCAGATACCTGGCGCCGAACACATAGACTAAAAGACCTGCGAGCATCCCGACTCCGGCGGCCCCGAATCCCCAATGCCAGCCGTAGAATTCCCCGAGCGTGCCGCACACCAAGGGTGCTAGAAAGCCGCCGATGTTGATGCCGACGTAGTAGACGTTGTACGCCCAGCCGCGGCGCGGGTCATCGGGACGGTACAGATCATTGATTTGGCTCGGCAGACTGGGCAGGAATAGCCCGTTGCCGATTGCAATGGTGGCGAGCGCTGGATAGAACAGCGGCTCGAACGTCATCATGAAATGGCCCGCGGCCATGATGCTGCCGCCGATGATCACGGCACGCCTTTTGCCGAGCCAGCGGTCCGCGATCATGCCGCCGAAAATCGGCGTGAAGTACGCGATCGCCGTGTAGATGCCGTATATGAACGACGCTTTTTCCTGGCCAAGCAACAGCTGCTTGGTCATGTAGTAGACCAGCAGCGCACGCATGCCGTAGTAGGAGAATTGCTCCCACATCTCGGTCAAAAACAGAATTGTCAGTCCGCGCGGCTGGCCGAACCATGTCTGCTGGTTCGTATTCATGCGGGGACCGCGTGCGTTGCCCCCCACACGTTATCACCGCTCCACGCAGTACCGTTGACGTAGGTCATGCTGGGGGTTCGGTCATGAGCGAGGAATATAGGCCCATCCAGATCGACCACATCGCAAAGCTGCCCGAGCACGAACGCGGGAGCCATCGCCAGGCTCGTCCCCACCATGTTGCCGACCATGACCTTCAGGCCGAGACGGCGCGCCTCGCGCGCCATCGCCAGTCCCTCGGTCAACCCGCCGCACTTATCGAGCTTGATATTGACCACATCAAAGCGGCCCTTAAGTCCGGCCAGGTCGACGAAACTGAGCGCGCTTTCGTCCGCGGCCAGCGGAATACTCGATGCGTAACCCGCAAGATCGGCCTCGCAGCCTCTCTTAAGCGGCTGCTCCAGCAGCGAAACGTTCGCGTCAATCAGCATGCGAATCAGCGAATCGAGCGCCTCAATGGAGTAGCCCTGATTGGCGTCCACGCCCATCCACACCTCGGGGCGCGCCGCGCGCACCGCCTGCACGCGCGCGCTGTCGAGGGCAAGATCGCCGGTCAATTTCAGTTTCAGCGCACGCGCC
Organism: uncultured Gammaproteobacteria bacterium; assembly: GCA_963785405.1. Lineage (GTDB taxonomy): Bacteria > Pseudomonadota > Gammaproteobacteria > Steroidobacterales > Steroidobacteraceae > Bog-1198. The sequence goes on along the minus strand of CAWAVF010000008.1, from coordinate 1,318,108 downwards.
TGGGCATACTTGCGCGCGCCCATAGCCATCGCGGCAGGATCGTCGGCACCGAGGGTGAAGGTCGTCAGCAAGGCCTTGGGCGGCGGCAGTTCGGCCAGCTTCCACACCGGCGTCGATAATCGCTGTGCGTCGAGTTCCCACAGCGCGCAATCCACCGCATTGCGCGCCCCTCCGGGCGGCAGCAAGTCCTGGAGCGTGGCGCGATCAATACCCGCTTCGATGACGGCGCGTACACTTTCGATCGCAGCTTCCATCGCCGGCGCGGTGTCGTTCAAATAATAGACGCCTGACGCTTCGCCGCGACCGCTGTGCAGCCCGTCGTCGAGCGTCACGACGATGACTTCCTGCTCCTCGAATACGAAGCCGGAGATGCGAAATGGCGCCGCCAGACGCAGCTTCTCGACCGCAATCTTCAAGCGCAACACACGCATCAATAGTTCACCCCGAGGCCGATCAGCTTGAACGCAACGGCCACCCACAGCACGATGAAGGAAGCGAGCACCAGCACGATGCTCCAAACCTTCGCGGGCCAGCGGCGGTTTCCGCTCCACACGGTCCGCAGGTTCCACAGCATCAGCGCGAAACCACCGATGAACACGACGATTCCGAATATTTGCGCGAAGTGGATGATGGAATCGAACCCAGAGCCAAGTTTATTGAGGTCCTTGAACATCATGCCAATCGCCGTGACCCACGTGCCCAGGGCGGCGAGGATCAGGATCGCCGCAATCTTGCTCCAGCGATAGGCGCGCAGCGCCGGGCCCTCGAGGATGAGCTTCGCGCCGTAGCGGCGGCGCACAATGGCGGTGACGGGCCACAGCAGCGCCGTGAGCAGGAGAGCTGTCAATCCCGCTGCGAGCAGCGGCAGCAGCCATGCCGCGTTCTGGTACCAGGCCGGGCGTTCGAACACCATGAAGGGCGACAACTCATCGAAGCTGAAGCGCACAGCCTTGCCATCGACCACTTTGGCGGCGAGGCGGTAGTGACTGAGGGTGTCCCGCCAAACGAAGGGAGCCGTTTCCACCCAGTGGCTTGGTTTGCCGTTCAAGTTGGGGAATGGCATGACCAGTTCGCCCTTGGCGTCGACGCTGACCTTGGTCTGGCCGATTAAACCGACCGCCGCCACGAAATTCGACTGCGAGCCGCGCGAATTGACCCAGTTGCCCTTGAGCATCGCAGCGTGCGCCGCGGCGGTCTTCGCGTCGACCTTGGTTTCATGCTCATCGACCGGAAAGTAGCGATCGGCAAAATCCTCGAACAATGCGGCGCGCAAGCTGCCGGCCGCGCCCTGTTTGCCCAGGCTGTTGAACGACACGTAGAAACCGACGTTCTCCTTGAGAAACAAATGCAGCGAGGTGTGAAACCACTCTGTATCGCCGAGATGTGCAATGACTTCACGGCCGTTGATATTGGTTTCAAAGAAGCCGAGTTCCATGCGATTGAGGGGCGGCAGCATGGTCAGCGGGCTGTTGTGCATCTTCTCTGCGGTCTCTGCGCTCAAAATTCGGTTGCCGTTGTATTCGCCGTTTTGCAGATGCGCGATCATGAAGTGCGCCATGTCCTCGCCGGGTGAAGACAGGGAGCCGGCAGGCGCGGGGCCGACCATCTCGAACACATGCGGCGGCTCGGAGGCCAGTTGATAACCCTTGGACATCAGCGGCGCCAGGTCGGGGGGCAACGGTTGACGGAAGGTCGAATGCTTCATGTCGAGCGGCACAAAAATGTGCTTGTCGACGTAGTCGTCGAAAGTCTCGCCGGATAGGCGCTGCACGATGTAACCGGCGAGTGAGGCGCCATAGTTGGAGTACGCCGGGGTGGAGCCGGGAGCGAACACCCGCTCGGGCACCCATTGCTTGAGCAGCGTTTCGAATCCCGGCGCCTTGGGATCCTCGGACATTATTCCCTTGGCCTGTTCCTCGAACCCGGCCGTGTGCTGCATGAGGTTGCGCATCGTGACCGGCTTGCCGTCGCGCGCAGGGATCTTGAAATCAAGATATTGATTGACGTCGGCATCGAGATCGATCTTGCCCTGCTCGACCAGCTGCATCACCGCTGTCCAGGTGACCAGCTTTGACACGGATCCCGGCCTGAACAACGTCAGCTTCGGATCAACCGGTGTGCGCTTCTCCACATCGGAGTAGCCATAGCCGCGCATGGTCAAAATTTTCCCGTCCTTGACCACGGCCACCACCGCGCCGGCGATGTCGCCCGTGTGCAGCGCATATGGCATATAACCGTCGAGCCAAGCATTGACATCGTCCGACGTCAGCGCGGCTGCGGCGGGTGCGGATACAGGAGTATCCCCCCATGCTGTCATCGAAACGCTTGCCAGCGCCAAAAGTGCTGCAGCCAATTTTCTTGTCGTTTGCATGGAATTTCCCCAGCGACTTAAAGTCGCGGTTAACGCTGATGGTCAAGTGAGACAGGCATCGACCAATGATTCGAATTCCACGCCGCCGCGCATCGGATCCGCGGCCGGCATTCGAAGCCGTTTGCTCTCTGCGCCGAGCAGTCGATGTGCGGCGTCTTCATTCAGGCCCGAGGTATTCAAGCTGATGCCGGCGCAGCGAATCGCCGCATTGGTGAGGCGCCCGAGGCGCAGATTCATGTCAATGGTTTCTTCAATGCTCGGCAATGCATAGCCGGGGTGGCCGAGCACGATCTCGCGTCCCGGCTCATGGCAGACGATGATGACATCGGGCTGACTGCCGTGCAGCAAGGCCAGCGACACGCCGGCATAGGCGGGGTGGAACAGCGAACCCTGTCCCTCGATCACATCCCAGTGATGATCAGGTGCGTCTGGACTCAGCATTTCGGCGGCGCCGGCTGTAAAATCCGCGACCACGGCGTCCAGCGGAATCCCGCCGCCCGAGATCATGATGCCGGTCTGCCCGGTCGCCCGAAAATCCACGGCCACACCGCGCTTGGCGAACGCACGCGCCAAGCTAAGCGCGCTGTACTTTTTGCCAAGTGCGCAATCGGTGCCGACCGTGAGCAGGCGTTTTCCGGAGCGCTTGCGGCCCGTGGCGATCGGTATATTGGGCGGCGGAGTTCGTACATCGATCAGCCTGCGGCCGCAGCGCTCCGCAACGCTTTTCAATTGCGGCGTGTCGTTGAGCTTGGTGTGCATGCCGCTGATGAGATCGAGTCCTGATTCCAATGCCTCGATCAGCGAGGGCAGCCAGCTGTCGCTGATCACCCCGCCTGTATTGGCGACACCGATGAGCAGCGCCCGTGCACCGCGCGCACGCGCCTCTTTTGGGGTGAGACACCGCAAACCAGTTGAAACCGTCGCGCCATCGCACGACCACTCGCCCACGCAGCGATCGCCTGCCCAGTCGCGCAAGCCAAATGCGGTCTTGGCGTAGCCCGGCTCCGTCGTGTCGCCGAGAAACAGCAGGTACGGCTGGGGCAAGTCAGTCACGACGGGCATGCGCAAAGCCTGGTTCATGGTGTTACCGAAGAGGCCTCAAAACTTCAAGTCGATCCCGATGCCGACGGTTCGCGGCTGCAGCGGCACACCGCTAACCTGAGTGACCGCACCCGTGGCAGCATTCTGAATTGGGTTCTCATTGATATAGGCCTGCTTGTTGGCCACATTGCGGGCGTAGAATCGAATGTTCCATCGATCATCGAACACACCGGCGTTCAAGTCCACGAGTGAGTAACTGGCCAACGGGAAGGCTTGCGGATTGCTCGGGAATTGAGTTTCGGTGTCGCCGATGTAACGCACGCCGCCGCCGAACCGCGCCTGCCATTTGCCCCCCACCGGCATCGTGTAATCGGCGGTGACGGACCCGGCCCACTTGGGGATATTCGGCAATGAGTCGCCGCTGAAACCCTCGACGCTCGGTATGTCCTGAGTCAGGACGGCTTCGGTGTAGGCGAGGTTCAAACCGAGGCGCAGGCCCTGGATCGGGGTGTATAGGGTCGAGAATTCGAGACCTTGGCTGTGCGCCGTGCCGCCATTGGTTATATATCCGACACCATTCGCCGCCTGGGCTCCCACTTGGATGTCGTGCCAATTGATTTTGAACACGTCCGCGTCTACAACTACGCGGCGATCGTCAAACAACGTTTTTATGCCGATTTCATAGTTGGTGACGGTGTCCGAATTCACTGACGGCGGCACTCCCGTTATCGCGACATTGGGACCGCCCGGCTGATAGCCGGTGGCAACACGCGCGTAAATCATGGTGTCGGGGCTCAGGTGAAAGCGCGGACTGACCGACCAGGTCCAGACGCCCTCCGATGAGGGGCTGCCGGGAACCTCACCCAGCCCAAGGGCGCCGCCAGTGGTCTGCGAGAAATTCTGCGAATTGTGCGCCCAACGAGCGCCGCCGGTGATGTCGAACAGGCTGCTGAACTTATAGGTCGCATCACCGAACAGGGCATATTCCTTATAAGTGGACGGCAGTGCTATGGTTTCCAACGGGCTGACAACCGGAAACGGGGTGCCGTCCGCGGCTTGCGCCGTGAGCGTCTGATCCTGGAGGCTGTTCTCGTGGGTGTAGAAGGTCCCGACGAGCCATTCAAACTTGTCGCTGGGTTTCGACGTCAGGCGGAATTCCTGGGTGGCCTTGTACAGGCTCAAGTCCGCGAAAAACTGCGATATCCCGTCCGCCGGCAGACCCAATAGCGGAAAGAGGGGACCGTAGATCAAGGTGGCGTCCGTGATGGTTTGTGTTTTCGTTTCTGAGTAGCTGGTGGCCGAATTGAAGTCCGCCCAGCCGAGGTTCCAGTTCACCGACGCGGAAAAATAATTCAGCGTATTGGTGTAGGGCTCCGGCATGTAGTTGTTGTATCTCAGCGTACCGTAGATCGGCTGCAGCGTAGTGCTTAGCGCGACGCTGGTGCTGCCATTCGCATTGATTTGCTGATTGAGACCGGAAACGCTCACCGACAAATCGTCGGTCGGCGCCCACAAAAATGCAACGCGGCCGGCCTGCTGATAAAAGGCATTTTGATTGTTCACACCGGTCACTACACTGGAGGTATAACCGGGGGTGTTTTCCCGCGAGAAACTCGCCGTCATACCCAAAAGGTCCGGAACGAGCGGCAAATTGAATTTTATGCGCCCCCCGATACCCGGCTTGTCGGCATCGTCGATGATGAACGTATCAACACCCACGTCGACAGTGTACTGGGTGAGGTCGGGCTTGTTGGTGACATACTTGATCAACCCGCCCAACGAACTCGCGCCGTACAGCGTACCTTGCGGGCCGCGCAATACGTCAAAGCTCTGGAAGTCGAATGGCAACAAATCGAGTGTGTTGACCGAGGCAGCCCCGTACAACGAACTGGAACCCAAGGGTGTGTCGTCGATATAGGCAGCGACCGTGGCGCTCGAGCCCTGCGGCGCGATTCCGCGCAGAGAGATGATGGATCGCCCCGGGGAACCGTTACTCTGAAGTTGCAACCCCGGAATGTATCCCGCGTAGTCCGACAGCTGAGTGGCACCCAGTTGCTCGAGCGTTTTTGAGTCGAGCACGGTGATGGACTCCGGTACCTGTTGAATGTCCTCACTGCGTTTTTGGGCCGTGACGATGATGGTTACGATCTCGCCGCTGTCGGATGTATTAACAGCGGTTTGCGCCACGCTGACTTGCCCGGTGGCAAGTAAGCCGATGCCCGTGAGTCCGGCCGCAGCTGCTTTGATTGTCTTGTTCATGATTTTTTCTCCGCTATATCCATTGTTTCCCACGGGTGCTCCCTGGCAGGCGATTCGCAGCCGAGCAAGGCACGGCAACGCCAAGCGCCTCTGTGGCGCCGGCCTGAAAGAGAAACGGGTACTGACGACACTACTTCACCCTGATGTCGTAATCGAGCCAGTATGATCCTGATCAGAGAATTGTCAATAATATTTCTCTGATCGGGATGATGGCGTTTTTCTCGCTTCCCGCCCGCAGTCCCGCACCTGTATGCTTCATCGCGGCGTCATAACCGGCACGAGCAACCAACCCTGATCACGTTCCTGTTTAGAGAATTCATATGGACGTGAAAGCGCGTCAATCGACCCTGGGACATCTACTGCGCTCGCTGCGCTCGCGCAATGGCTGGACCTTAAAGCAAATGAGCCAGCGCACCAGTATCCCGGTATCGACGCTGTCGAAGATCGAACATGATCGGCTGACCCTGACATACGACAAGCTCGTGCAGTTGAGCCAGCGGCTCAACATCCGGATTTCGGAGTTGTTCACCGATAGCACCGAAGACGTCGAACCCGCAGTTACCGCACGCCGTAGCATCGGCCGCGTCGATGATGCGGTGCGCGTGAACACCAAGAATTACGACTATTATTACTTGTGCCCGGAATTGCGCAGAAAACGCATGATTCCGATATTGACGCGCATCCGGGCCAAGAGTGCGCAAGAGTTCGGGGAACTCGTGCATCACTCCGGCGAGGAATACATCTATGTTCTCGCAGGCGGAATCCAGGTTCTCACCGAATTTTATGATCCCGTCGTGCTCAAGGTGGGCGAATCGATCTACCTCGACAGCAAGATGGGGCATGCCTATGTGACCGCGGAAGGTTGCGAGGAAGCCATCGTGCTCGGCGTGTGCTCGAGCACGGACGAGAGCCTGCTCGAATCATTGCTGTCGTTGCATGGCGAACCGAGTCCGCCCTTGTCTGCGCCGAAGCCGGCGGAGTCGGCGCGTCCCGCCGGCAAGTTGGTCAAAGGCCGCAAGCGCTAGCGGGCTATCTCCGATAAGCGGTCCGCCCGCCGTCACCTTTAGCTGTTCAAGCGACCTTTGCCAGCGCCGCGACGCGCTCCCAAGTGGTCGCGCGCATGCTCGGTCGCGAGTTCATTCTGTCCAACCACGAGCGAAGATTTGGTTTGTCCGCCGTGAGCGGCTCCCATTCCGGAGTTTGGCTGAAAAAATCCACTTGCGGCACCAGGATCAAGTCGGCCAAGGAGATTGAATCGCCGGCGAAAAACGCGTCGCCGCCCAACTGGCGTGCTAGTTCCGCGAACACGGTGTGCGCCTTTGGCATGGCGCCGGCTATGGCTTCCTCGTTCGGCGTGAGCCCCATGAGGCGCGGCCCCACGACGCGCTGGAAACCGATCACACTGGCAACACCCTGGAACAGATACCAATCGTTGATGTTCATCAACTGGTCCATGCGCGCGGCAGGACGCGGATCAGCTGGCGTCAGCGCCGGTTTCGGCAGCACGCGATCGATATAGCGCAGGATCGCCTGGGTCTCATAGAGCCTGAAGTCCCCATGATCCAGAACCGGCACTCGGCCGAAGGGATGGCGCGCGAGATGCTCGGGTGTTTTGAACATGCCGGGCGCCACGGGATCGAGGCGATAGCGCGCGCTTTTTTCTTCCAGGGCCAACAGCACGGCCCTGCCGAATGGACTGCCGGGGATGCTGTGGATGATGAATTCGTTCACGGGTATCTCCTACAATTGGGTGAATTTTGCCTCACGCGCGCACCGCAGCCGCGGCTTCTTTTGCAAACAGTTCAAGCAAGCCTGGCCAGCCGCCGTCAACGCCGCTGCGCATTTTTTCTCCCGCGGCGGCGCCCATGCGTTCAAAGTTTCTATGCTCGAGATCGACTCGCGTGCGTCCGGCGCCGTCCGCGACGAATCGCACTTCGACTTCGGAAGCGAACTGCACACGGGAATCAGGTTTCCAGTCGGCGCTGATCTCCCAGCTCATGACGAAGCGCTTTCCCGGCTCCCAGATACTTACGTGACCGACGACCACCTCCGTGCCGTCCTCGCATGGCGTGTACCAGCGCCCGCCAACGAACGGCTCGATGACGGACTCCTTGATGGGCGTATTCCCGATGCCGTGCGTTTTCGGCCACCAGCGATTGATTCCGGCGGTGAACACCGCAAAGGCTTTTTCTGGAGTTGCTTGCACGAGCACGCTCTTGCGCACGGGCGCAATGCTGATTGTTGCACTCAAGGTTTCTTCCTCCGTTTAACCGTCTGGGGTTTTTCCACTTCGTTCTTGAACGCTTCGAGCGCCTGTTCCCAAAATTGGTCGAGCCAGCGGCGCAGCTCGCCCAACCCATTGGGATCAATGTAGTAGACGCGCCGTGCGCCTTCGGGCCTACCGGTTACGAGCCCGGCTAACTTCAGTGCTTTCAGATGTTGGGAAACCGCCGGGCGGCTCACCGGCAGGCCGGCGGCTACCTCGCCCACCGACGCCGGCCCACTGCGCAGCCGTTCAAAGACGGCGCGGCGGGTGGGGTCGGCCAAAGCGGTCAATGCATTTACGTAAGCCATTACTTACGGTAAGCCGAGGCTTACGGAAAGTCAAGCGCGGAGTGTGCGCTTGAATATCTACTTGGGGAACATGAATTGCACTTGCGCGCGGATCTGCCAGGTGTTGGCAAAATCGGGCCGCACCACGTTGTTGTAATAGCTGATTTGGGTGTTCACGGGCAGCCTGCCGATTTTGAAGAGCTTCCCCACCCCGCCGCCCATGGGCACGGTCCACATCTGAGATGCAGGATTGGCATACCAGTTGACGGTGAAGATAGGGGAAGTCGTGAGATACAGGCCGCTGTGGAAGTTGTAATTGAGGAACGGCTGGACCAAGCCGTTGCTGTATTTTCCACCATCACGGCTTAGGGGGTTGCCGCTGCTGCCCAGGGACCAGACATTGTTGGCGAGCACCCCATACACCCACGGGCTGCCGTGCTCCAAGTGCAAGACCACGAAGGTCGGCCCCAATCCCGCGTTGTCGTTGCCGAGCCGGTCATTGCTGTGGGTGGGCAGCTGGGTCACGGTCCCGATTCCCCAGATCCAAGCACCGGGCTTCGCGGGCGAGAGGAAGGCCGAGAATTGCACATCGCCGATGCCGCTCACCCCGCCTTGCCCCGGAAAAAACGAGGGCAGTGACACGATGGGGATGATGGTGCGTGTGATGATGTTCCAATCATCGCTCACGGAGAACGGAATCACGGGCTGGATGTTGAGCACGTTCTGCGTGCCGTTCAGGGGACCGACATTGAAGTACGCATTCTCCTGAATGGGCACGCTGATGAGATTTCCCACGGGATTTTGCGCGATCTTCGCCAAATCCTCCGCGCTCAATTCGGCATGAGCGGTTCCGGCAAGCAAAGTGGTTGCCAGAAAAGCTGCAGCGCACGAGGCCCGGGCAGCCAATTGACTATGTTTATCCATGGTTTCGGCCTCGCAATTTCTGCGTCGCCCGTGCCGGGCGACCTTGCCCGCTACTCTGCTCCCGGCCCGGGATTCATCGTATGGGACCTTAGTCACGCCCATTGCCTCAAAAGAAATGGCGATTTGGGGCGGATGCCGCAAATCGCCATTGCCCCAAATCGTTTCCCCCATTTGGGAAATGCGCCGTCCTTATGGCCGAGCCTGCGCTACCAGCGCCTGGCTATGGAGCCGCCCCAATGCGGCAGTAGTGGCATCATCGATGCAGCGCAGATATTGCGCATGATGCGATAGCGCCCACGGATCGATCACCTGTTTGCATAGGTGCCGGGCCGTCTCATCGAGCCGCCCACGGGCCGTTTGCATGCCCTTTTCAGTCGAGAGGTCAAGATCCGCCAGCGATACGATTGCGATTGCATCGGCAGCCTGCGCCGGCAATTGCCTGGCAATCGCCGCAGTGAAAAAGACCATGCATAGGCTCATCAATGCGAGCTTGCTGACGCCTGAGTCGGACGCGGTTCGAACCAGAGGTCTATTGTGGACATTCATTGAAATAACTCCTGTGATTGCTGTTGAAGAACCAGCGCCGCCGATGAGACCGTCCGGTACCCATCGGTGGCGCCGGTATCGGTCACTTGCTGGCAAGACGGACTGGACTGCCAAATCGCAGCTCCGTCAGAGCGGACGAATTCACCTTCTTAACGGCGTTATCGATTGCGTGATCCACGCAAGCGCGCTGAGCCTGCTCCATCCGCAGCGAGTAGCTAAACTGAGCCGGGCACACCTCAACCGCCGCAGTTTGGATGCGGCGATAAAGTACTTTCGCCCCGGCGGCCGTCGCTATATTCAGATCATCGAATTTGACGGTTTTGGTGGGCGGAGTGAGACCATCCGCTCCCGCCGGGGTTGTCAACGTGGTGAAGGCCGCCGTGCCGAGGGCGCAGTAAATGACGGTGTAGAGCTTGGTACGTAGTGTCGTGTTCATGTTCGATTCCTCAGTTGTAGGTTCAAGTTGTGAGAACTCGCCGCCGAAATCGCTCCGGCGGCTTGGGTGCAGGTGTACGGCGCCGCGCCCATCGCAGTCCTCAAGCGTTGCTAAGGAATAGCTAAAGGTTTTCTGAACGGCCGCGAATCAATCACTTAGCGCAGGACGCCAGGCGTTGATCGGGCAAAGCAATGGCCAGCGTGGGAGCGAGCTAGCCTTTTTTTGGAGGTATGGAATAGGTGCCAACCGCCTTGGCAACCATTTCCTCGTCGCGTCCCGAGTAAAGAGCGACTTCACCGACCACCAGGCTGCGCCCGACCTTGATCAGCTGGCACACGCCCACGATGGGCCGATGTGGCGAAGGCTTGCGCAGGAAGTTGATGGTCAGACTGGTGGTGACTGCCAAGGGTACGATGCCGATCGTGCCCAGTATCGCGACGTACAGCGCGACGTCTGCAACCGCCATGAGCAGCGGCCCCGAGACGGTCTCTCCCGGACGCAGCTGATCCCTACCCACGGGATGCGTGACTGTTGCCGTGCGCTGGCCAACCTCCTCGACCACGCATTTGCTTTGAGGAAATTCGCGCGCCAGAAATTCGACAATGTCTGCTTTCGTCGCCATGCAAGACCTCGAATCGGATTCTTATTAGGGTAACGCGATCGGCGCGCACCAAAATAGTGTCCGCGCACCCATCAGGTGTCAATGGTCCGCGAGCTTTGCTAGCGCCGGATTGCCGACCAATGTACGCTGCGATCATGAAATATTTCACGCTGGTGTGGGCAGGTTTGTGGCGCAAGAAAGTGCGCACGATCTTGACCGTGTTCTCCATCGTGACCGCGTTTTTTTTGTTCGGCATGCTGCAAGGAATCAACATCGGAATAAGTTCCATCACGGACCGGCTGACCGATACCACGCGCTTGCGAGTCTCCAATCGCATCGACCGCAACGGCACCATGCCACTGTCGCACGTTGCTAGAATCGCAAGCCTGCCGGGCGTCGCCAGCGTGACCCCGATCACGGCACTGCTGGGAACTTACCAGCGGCCCTCAAATTTAGTTGTCGCCCTGGGCGTGGACATCGAAGCCTGGCAGAAAGCTTACCCTGAGTTTAGAACCTCGCCGGAGCAATTGCGCGCGATGGCGCGCACCCGCGACGGTGCGCTCGTTGGCGTCGTTCTTGCGCAAAAGTACGGAGTGAAAATCGGCGATCGAATTCCGTTGCAATCGCTCAACATCGTCAACAGCGATGGCACGAAGAATTGGATCTTCACTGTCGTCGGCTTCTACGATATCGATCAGGCGCATGATTTTGCGACCAATCTGCTGCTCAACTACGACTACGTCAATGAGGCTCGAGTCGGCGGCAAGAATACCGAAATGCAAATCACCGTAAGACTGAACGATCCTAAAGCTTTTACGAAAATTGCCCCGGCAATCGACGATATGTTCGCGAATTCACCCAATCAGACCATGACGCAGAACGAAAAGGATTTCATTCAATCCACGCTTGCCCAGATCGGCGATATCAACTTCTTCGTCAATGGCATCGTGGGCGCGGTGCTGTTCACCCTGTTGTTTTTGACGGCCAATACAATGATGCAATCGGTGCGCGAGCGAATACCGGAAATCGGCGTGCTCAAGGCTCTGGGATATTCAGACGCAACCATGCTCGCGCTGGTACTGGTCGAGGCACTGCTGCTGAGCTTGGCGGCGGCGGGCCTTGGTCTGCTTGCAGCCTCGCAGGCTTTTCCCGCGATCATGGGACGTATCCCAAGCGGCGGCCTCGAGGGCCTGAGGGTGCCGTTGGCCGTATATGGTTGGGGCGCAGGCATCGCGGTTCTGCTGGCGCTTGCGAGTGGATTGCCGCCGGCGTGGCGCGCCCGGCGCTTGAAAATCGTCGACGCGCTAGCGGGCCGCTGAGGGGAATCTCATCAATACCTTCCAACAGGTAATCGCGGTGACCGCGATGAATTTGCGCAGTCTGCCCGCGCGCGCCGCATCCTCCCTCGTCATCGTCGTAGGGATCGCCGGCGTGGTCGCAGTGCTGATCTCCGTTTTGTCCCTCGCCACCGGGCTCACGCGCACTCTCTCCAATACCGGGCGCGCGGAGCGCGCCATCATTCTTTACGCGGGGGCGCAATCGGAGGTCGAGAGCAACATAGCGCGCGACGCGGTGCTGACACTGATGGATCTGCCCGGAATCAAGCGGGGCCCGGACGGCAAACCGCTGGCATCCGCCGATGCGATGGCATCGATGTGGCTGCCCAAAAGCGGCACGGGCGCGCTCGGCAGCGTTACGTTTCGCGGCGTCTCGGGCAATGCCTTTGCCGTGCGCCCGGAAATAAAGATTCTTCAGGGCCGCGTTTTTCAGGCGGGGGTACGCGAGCTCATGGTCGGCAGGACCGCGCAAGCGAATTTCCAGGGGCTGCAACTGGGAAGTCGTGTGAAATCCACCGACACCGAATGGCTGGTCGTGGGAGTTTTCGAAAGCAACGGCGACGCGCATGAATCCGAACTATTGGCGGACGCGGACACGGTTTTGTCCGCATACCATCGCACAACTTTCAATTCAGTAACGGTGTGGCTGGAGTCCCCGGCCGCATTCGACACCCTGAAAGCAAACGTAACGACCAACCCGACACTCTCTATGGATGTACAGCGAGAAGCGGCTTACTACGAGCAACAGTCGAAGCGATTTGGAACCTTTCTTGCCATCGTCGCCAATGTGATCGGCGTCGTCATGGCCATCGGCGCCATTTTCGGCGCTCTGAATACCATGTATTCGGCGGTCAGCGCGCGTGCCGTGGAAATCGCCACTCTGCGCGCCATCGGTTTCGGCAGCGTCGGCGTCGTCATGTCGGTTCTGGTGGAAGCGCTTACCTTGGCGATCCTCGGCGCGCTCTTTGGCGCAGCACTTGCGTGGCTTTTCTTCAACGGCAATACTGTAAGCACGATCTCCGGGGGAGCCGGGCTTTCGCAAGTCGCGTTTCATTTGCACATTGGATTGAATCTGATCGCCATCGGCGTCGCCTGGGCATGCGTGGTCGGGCTGGTGGGGGGTCTGTTTCCGGCGATTCGTGCCGCGCGCCTGCCGGTGGCGGCGGCATTGCGTGCGTTATGAGTCCTTAGGTTGGCGGTTTTTGCGCATCGTGCCTCGACACCAGCGACTTTGGCGCCACTAGTCGCCATGCGCGTTCAATGAGCTCCGGCAGCGCGCCGGGATCGACGCTCGCAAAGCGCACAAGAATCCAGGGATGGTCGCGGTAGTGGTCCGTGATGAAGAAGACGCGCGGGTCGGACTGCAGCAAAATCTCACGGTCCAACAGATCTGCGCGCAGCACCAGACACTCCCCGCTCTGATGCAGACGTGCCAGCAGCTTGCCTCGCACCTTGAGAGCAGGTGTTCCATACGACGTGGAGTCCTCGATGCCCGGCAGGGCGTGGCCTGCGAGACGCACTTGTTCAAACGTGACGCCGGCCGGGGCGCCATTCGGACCCTTCAGGCCACCGGGCGTGCGCCGCATGTTTGAGCCATCGCGCTTTGACCGATTGCCGCGTCTAATCTTCTTCACAGCGCTGCCGGGGTGAGCTGTTCCTTCAGGAACGCAAGAGTCCGGTCGAGCGCCTCGCGGGTAGGCTGTCCCGCCTCGTCGATCAAGTGATTCGTCAACACGCTATGCGCCGGTTTCGGTCCGCGCGGGTTGGCATACTTCTCGTCGATCTCGATCGCCTCGAACGCGGCGCCGAATTCACTGCGGAGGCGCTCAAATCGTTCCTTTGGACACATCGGGTCTTGGATGAACCGCAAGGCAAGGATGCGTGCACCTTCGCCGTCGATCTTCTCGTGGGCCGCTTGCAACTCCTGGGGCGCTGCGTGCAGTCCGCCGCGCCGCGACCGGGTAACTGCAAATGGCAACGAGGGCTGCGCCAAAACCGGCGCCAGTACCGGCGCATTCAACATCATGGCAAGTGCAAAATTTCCCGTAAAACACATGCCTATAGCACCCACGCCGCGGCCGCCGCACTCTGCATGTGCGTGGCGGGCAAGCGCGCGCAGCCAGTCGACTATCGGGCTCGACTGGTTGGCCGCCAAGACGCGGAATTCGCGGCTGATGCACGCCTTCAAGATCACGCGCAGAGCATAGCCACGCTCCGGGGGCCGCATCGGCTCGCCGAACAACAGCGGCATGAACACGGTGTAGCCCGCATCGACCAGCCGTTGCGCGAAACCTGCGACCGCGGGAGTGATGCCCGGAATTTCCGACATGACGATGACAGCCGGCCCGCGGCCGGCCCGATAAACGTCGCGCGCGACCCCTTGCAAATTCAAGGTATGTTGTTCGAATCCCGGGACCGTGTGCATCGCCACCCTTGCTGAGCAAAATCCCTTCGCCAGTGTATGCGCTCAGCGGTTCGGGCGCACTTTTTCGCCCCGGTGCCGATGCAGAGATGCGGTGTACTATGGGCACGCCTGATGCGAGGAATTCGCCATGTTGGATCTCGTTCTTGCCATCGTTCATCACATTCTGATCTTCGCGATATTTGGGATCCTGTTTGCGGAGTTCATGGCGCTGCGGCCGGGTATGAGCAATGCCACCGCGGTGCGAATTGCATCGATCGACTTGTGGTACGGCGTTCTCGCCGGCGCGGTCCTGGTCATCGGTTTCTGCCGGGCAATTTATGCCGCCAAGGGCTGGGCCTACTATTCGCACAACGGGTTCTTCTGGGCAAAAATGACGAGCTTTGCCGCAATCGGGTTGTTGTCCGTGCCGCCCACGATGCAGTTCATTCGCTGGCGAAAGTCAGGGGTTGCGCCCGACGATGCTGCCGTAAAATTGGCGCGCCGCTATCTGCACGCCGAAATCGCACTTTTTGTTCTGCTGCTGGTCTTTGCCGCGGCGATGGCTCGGGGCTACGGAGAATTCTAGTCACGCAACTGCGGTGCAGAATCATGGCCGACAGATCTACAAATTACATCGAGGCGCGGCTACTGCCGTTGATCGCCGAACATGTTTGAGCGAGTGATCCGTGTTGGGCTCGGTGCTCTTGTCGTACTGCAACTATTCGGTTCTGGGACCATGGCCCTTGGACAAGCGCCGCCGCCGCCTCTGGAACTCGTTGTGCTTGGCTCGGGAGGACCCGGAGCTACCGGGCGCGCCGCCTCGAGCTACCTGGTGCTCATCGAGGGTGTTGCGCGCATAATCATTGACGCCGGTCCGGGCTCGTTCGCGAGGCTTGGCGAGGCCAAGATTTCACTGGCGAACACCGATGTCGTTCTCCTCACTCATCTGCACATCGACCATGCGGGCGAGCTGCCGGGCCTATTCAAGGCGCGCGCCGTGTCGAGTACCGGCCCGATTGAGTTCAACGTCTTCGGCCCCGATGGTTCGCAAGCGCAAGATCATGGAGCCTATTACCCTTCGACGCGCCGGTTGCTTGATTTGTTATTCGGCCCCCAGGGCGCATTCGCATATTTGAGCGATTTTTCCGCGCCGGTGACAATCCACGCTCACGACATTCCAGCCAGAATCAGCTTGGATGCGGCACCGCATGTGGTCCTCAAAGACAGCGCTTTCACAATTACGGCGATCGCAGGTCACCACGGCGATGCGCCGGCGGTGATCTACCGCATAGATGGCGCAGGCAGGAGCGTTACTTTCTCCGGAGACATAGACGCGAAAGGTCTGCCGGGCTTGTTAAAGATTGCCAAGGCGAGCGACCTGCTGGTTTTCAATAGCCCGGTACTCGATCCGCCCGGCTCCCCTGCCATTCTGTACACCCTGCACACAGCGCCTCATGCGATTGGCGAACTCGCCAAGCAGGCCGGGGTGCATGGGCTCCTGTTGAGCCACTTATCGCCGGCCACCGAAGCTATGCATCAAGCCGTCCTGGAATCAATTCGCCGCGCATACAACGGCCCGGTGAGCTGGGCCGAAGATGGAATGCGGCTGCGGCCGTCGTCCAGCGCGCCTTAGGGGTCTCCGTACGCCAGACGGTCCATCATTTCTGCGAATCTACCCCAATGAATCCGTTTGGCGCTCTGCCGCCGCGCGCCCGACCAGAACAGCGAACCCCGCCCGATCTGAATCTCGCCAAGCTTCATATGCCTGAGATAAATCTGCAGCGAAAGCGCGGACTTGGCTTTTGCCAGCGTCGCGTTGGAAATCTCGGCTTTGACCTCATACCGGTGCGCCAGCATTTTTGTGCGGCGTTTCGGCTTTTTCTTTGGCACGTTGCACCTCGGGATATGCGTTTGGATTAGATCCACACATCGTTTTCGGCTGTCCGTTCACCGCCGGCATTCCCGGTGTTTTGCACTCCGCGCGGTTCGATCAGCAGCAGCATCACCTCGCCCTCAGCGTAAGGCTTGTGCTCGACGCCCTTCGGAACTACGAACATTTCGCCCCGCGAAACCTGCACTGCACCGTCGCGGAAATCGATGCGCAGCTCGCCGTCGATAACGATGAACGTTTCATCGGTTTCCCTATGATCATGCCACACGAAGTCGCCTTTGAGCTTCACGATCTTGAATTGATAATCGTTCATTTCCGCGACGACTTTCGGCGACCAATGCTCGGCAAACAATGCGAATTTTTGTGCAAAATTGATCGATTTATAGCTCATGCGCGCCTCCGACAAATGTTTCAACTCCGCGGTCTGAGCAACATTTTCATGCCATGACGGGGGCGAAGGGTGATCAGGCCCTGGGGTTCGACGTTGTGTCCGGGCGCGAGTTGCAGCCGATAGCGCTGCGCAAGTGTGGCCAGGAGTATCGTCGCCTCCGCAAGCGAGAAGGCGGCGCCGATGCAGATGCGGCGACCGCCGCCGAAGGGCAGATAGGTAAACCGCGGGCGCGCGGCGGATTGCTCCGCCGAGAACCGCTCGGGATCAAATCGTCCTGGATTCGGCCAGAGCTTGACGTGGCGGTGAAGCACCCAAGGGACGATCATGACTCTGGACCTTTTGGGAATGCGTCTGCCCACCAGCGTGTCATCGGCAAGAGCCACGCGCTCCATGGCGGGCACGGTCGGATAAATACGCATGGTTTCTTCGATCACCATGCGTGTATATGTGAGCCTGGACAGATCCTCCTGGCTGGGCGCGCGCCCACCGAGCACGGATTCCAGTTCGGCGTACAGCTTCGCCTCGACGGCGGGATGTTGCGACAACAGAAACCAAGCCCAGGTCATGGCCATCGCCGTGGTCTCGTGACCCGCCATAAAAATGGTAATGACGTGATCGCGAACTTCTTGCGCGCTCATCCCGCCTCCGGTTTGCTCGTCGCGGGCTGCAATCAGGCGCGCCAGCAAATCCTTGGGGCCATTTGCGGGATCCCGTGCACGCGTCTCTATCAGCCGATCGATGACCGTATCGAATTCGTCAAATACCAGATCCGCGGCTTTTTTTCGCCCGAGCGCCGCGATCCACAGAGGAAAACCCAGCAAATCCAGAATATTTGGACGTATTTCTGTCTGATAGCGTCCGGCGGCGCCGCTCATAACAGTCATGATGTCGTCCGAGTCGGAAGAAAACATCGTGCGCGAAATGATCTTGAGCGTAACTTCCATCATATCTTCGGCGACATCAATGCTGGCTCCCGCACCGAGCTTGCGCCAGGAGCCGAGCAAATCCTCCGCGGCCTCGGTCATGAGCGGGGTAAACGAAGCGATGCTGCGGTGGTCAAAGGCGGGTGCCATGGTGCGTCGGTGCCGCCGCCAGGTTTCTCCTTCCAGAGTGATCAGTCCCTTGCCGAGGCCGGGCTCGAGGACCCGGCGAGTGAGCTCGGTCTTTTCATAGTTCGCAACATTGTCGAGCAGAACCTGCTTGATCGCCGCCGGGTCGTTGATGATGAACAAATGGCGGCCCAACAGTTTGCGCTCGACGATATCCTGCTCGTAGGCCTCCTGGGCAAAGGTGGCAATGGTGTTGTCAGTCATCGTGCGCAGGAACTTCAATAACGGCAGGCGACCGCGCGGCGGCACGGGCGCCGGCAGCACCGGATCGATCACCGGACTTTCCTGACTGTTCATTGTCCTTGGTTCCTCGGCAACGCCCCGCTCACGCGATTGATCACGATGCCGATCAATTATACGCGCCGGTGCATGAGGGCTGTCTGCAACCGTTGGCAAGAATTCATTTCGGCAACGATGTATATCCGCGCGGCTTCTTCGGCGCAAATGCCCGTAGCCTGCAGCGTTTCCTGCCGCATTTTGAGCAGCGCATGCGCTTGGCGACATCCTCGAGACGAGCATCCCAACCACATAGCCGCCCGAGCATGAGCGGCTCAGCTTTACGCTCATGGCCGCATTCGCAGCATGTCAAGACCAAGGTGTATTGGCCAAACTCATCGCTCAATCTTTCGATATGAAATCCGCTCGGCATGCCGCGGATTGTTGCGATCCGTGCGGCCCGCGTCCATCCAGTACTGACGCCGCGCAGACACTGTATGAAAGCGCGGCCGGCTCGGCAACAGATCCGCCGTCGGCGCAGCTGCGAGAGTAGAATTGCAAGTTGTTGCAACCGTCATAAAAACTAGTCCAGGTGATTGCATGAAAACAAAATCCATTTGCGGCTTCGCCTCCCTTGCAATGCTGGCGACAGGAATCGCGGTCGTCAGCGGAGTTGCGAAGGACAGCCCGGACTTCGTCCGCATCACGCCGGCCGATGTGCATTGGCAGGATGTCCCGGGCGGGCGCGGCGTCCAACAGGCCACCCTGCTCGGCGATCCGACGAAACCGGGCATCTACGTGATTCGCGCCAAGTTTCCTCCGTACACCATGGATGTTCCGCATTGGCATCCCAACGCTCGATACGTGACGGTGCTCGAAGGAACCTGGTACACGGGAACCGGCGACACCTTCGATCTCGCTCGAGCTGTTCCGTTGAAAGCCGGCAGTGTCATGCTGCATCCGGGGAAGGCAACGCACTGGGATGGCTCCGGCAGCGCCGAGACGGTCATCGTTCAAATCATCGGCGAGGGACCTGCGACCACCACGCAGGTGGATCCGACCAGGGCGTTCTGGATCGAAGTGCCGCACTAGCGGGGCACGACCGCTAGACGAGATTTTTTCATCGCGAGGTGACAAACACTCATGTGGGCTGCTAAGTAGCTGATTCGCCGCGAGTTGGCGAATGCGTCACGGTAAGCGCTCAAGTTGAAACGTAGAGTGCCGCACCCAAGATAGGTGCAACAAATCCGCAGCCGCGCACCCGCTGCATCATTTAAATCTATTGGAATTGCATATGATTGGACTTATTGCCCGTTGGGGCCACAACGTATTGATCACCACGATGGCTTTCTTGACGATAGCGATGATTTTTGTTTTGACCCGCTAGACGAGCGCATCCACACCCCAATTCGACGCCAAACTAAGGGCGCACATTTTCTGGAGTTGCGGCGCGCTCGAATTCATCCAAGCTGACCTGCGGGAAGTACAGGCCTTCCAGGCGGCGTACCCACCACTCGTGCGTCACTGCGCGTTTGCGTGCATCCGAAAAGCGGTAGGCGTACAGCAAAGCCCTCACATATTTTGGAGGCGCGGTGGCGAACGGGTTGACCTCGAGCAGCGCCAACACGGCCGGACTGCCTTCCAGCAGCCGCTGCATCAGGCCCACGATCCAGGGATTTTCTCTGATGCCGCCGAGAGCGGCGAACCACATTTGCCAGTCGAGCCGCGGCTGATGCGGAATGTTCCACATCGCGGATCTGGTCAACGGCCCCGGTTTGTAGTGAAACACATATTCGCGCCACACCTGCCCGTCGGCGGAACCTTCGATCACGATCTCCGGCCGGGTGACCGTCATCACGGCGAACAACCCATAGGGATTGATGATGGACAGCGGCGCGAGGGCACGCGTAACGGCGCCAAGCACCGGCAAATTCGTACGGGTCGTCGTCTGCCAGATCCTGTTTATGCCCACCGGCACCACGATGAGCGCGAGTGCGGCGGTGATTACGGTAGCCGTGCGGCTCACCAGCGGCGTACGGCTCAGCGCCGGCGTTTTCAACCATTGCGGGATTACGCGCCCGAGCGCCGCATCGTCGAACAAGAAAATGCACAACAGTATGGTGAGCAGATTGAAGAAATTGTAATTGCCGGTGAGCAGAATCAGTACCTGCAGCAGCAGAACGCAGCCGGCAGCGGCGGCGCGTAGGCGCCGTGGCATGAAAATCATAAACACAACGCCAAGCTCGATCCCCAAGGTCGCGGCGGTTCCAGCGCGAAGTAGCCAGTGCGGCAATTGCGCCGCATACCACGCGATCGGGGTCGGCAGCGGCTGCGTCCAAAAGTGATATTCGAGGGCCGTCAGGTCGCGCCACGTCGAATCGCCCGACAGCAATTTCACCACGCCCGCCAAAAACAAGTAGCGAAACACCAGCCAGCGGTACAGCCATATCGCTATTTTCGATCCACCAGTGAGAAAGATAGCCAGAAAACCTACTTCGAGCAGCAGCGAATCCCACTGGAAGCTCATGAAATCCTGACCCGCGGACTCGTAGGAAAGGTACAGCGCGAACAGGCCAATGAGCGCCGGCCTCGTCCACCTATCCACGACCACGAGCAATCCCAGCACTGCGCCGACAACCGTTCCGGCAAGCAACACAGAATCGCTGCAGTTCACCCAGAATAGCGAGGGCACCAACCAGTACGCCGAATCGCCGCGGGCATGGCGCAATGCCTCAAAATAATCGTCCACCGGCAGTATCCCGGCATGACCGATCAATCCCAGGATCTGCACCCCGAGCGATACGAACGCTGCGATGTAGATGGCGCCAAAAAACCGCAGGAAAACCCAGCCGACCAGCGCGTAGCGCTCCGCGTGGAGTTCAGGTCCCCAGAGAAGTTTCGTGAGCCGGTTGAGTACGCCGCGGTGGCGGGCAAAGAATGCATAGGCCCATTCGCTCAGCAGCGCGAAGCCGGGCAGGTGCGCGTAGCACCACCACCAGGCCGCGCGCCCGGAAGAATACTTAAGAACCCGAAAGGTTGCGGCCGCACCTGAATATGCGCGCCCGTCGCTGTCGAAAAATTGAATGGCGTGCTGAAATGACTGCTGTGGGATTGCCGGGAAATCCGCCGCAGCTTCTTGAAAGGGGCGATAAATGACGCGCTCGCCGGTCAGTTCCCGCCAATAGGCCACCCAATAGCGGCAGATGGAGCAGTCGCCGTCGAAGATTAGTGTGGGCGCCTGCTGAGACAACGCGTCCTTTCTCCCATGTTTTCAGTTCCGCGGCTAGCTCAGGGTGGGTCCTTGCCCCCAATAAGGATACAGCTCAAACTTATTTTCATCGAGCCGCAAACTCGCAGCAGGAGCTACGTGACCATTAGAATTGTTCGTCTCGGCAGCGAGCGGATTCCGGGAGAAGGCGTTCGCCTTGGCACCGTCAGACGCCCGCCTCGAGGCATTCGCAAAACCGACTATGCGTCGAAGAACTTTTACGATATCTGGCTGCCGACGCTCGCGCCGAGCTCAGCAACGGTCAAGCAGGCCTTAAGTTCCCGGTCGGATCGTGAATGGCAGCGTTTCGTCAAGAAATACCGCGCTGAAATGGCCGCGGCTCACTGCCGATCAATGATCGAGGTGCTGGCCGTATTATCCCATCAGGCCAACTTCTCCGTGGGTTGTTACTGTATCGACGAATCGCGATGTCACCGCTCGGTTCTGCGCGAGCTCCTGGTGGATCGCGGAGCGAAGGTGTTGTGAGTCGCGGTCAATGACCGAACAACCCAGAATACTGATCGCATCGGAAGCCGGCATTTCAATCGGTTCACTGCATGACATCTCAAACGCGGTCGCGTCGACCTTCGGTAGCGGCGGACTCATCCTGGCCGAGGATGATGTATCCTCGGAGCTCTTCGATCTGAAATCCGGCCTCGCCGGCGAGCTTTTCCAGAAGTTCGAGAATTACGAATTGTGCTTGGCCATTATCGTGCCCAGCCCGGAACGCTATGGGGAACGCTTCAACGAACTGGCGCGGGAACACAAATCGCACAACAGAATTCGCATCGTTCGCTCCAAAGATGAGGCACTGGCCTGGTTGCGCCGAGGACGGTAAAAATGTTGAAACGGACTGCTTTGATAAATTTCATGTTGGTGTTGCTGGCTGCGGCAGCAGCCGCACAAGCACCCACTGCGCCGCTGCCGCCAACCGCGAGTCCGCAGCCGGCTGACGTCGCATCGCCTGAGGCGATCATTCAGGCGGTTTATTCCGTCATTTCCGGTCCTGTTGGCGCGCCGCGCGATTGGCCGCGACTTCGTTCCTTGATGGCGCCCGGAGCGATTTTTGCTGTCACGCGCGCCGGCACCGACGGCACTTTGAAAACGCGCGTGCTCAGCGTGGAGGACTATATCTCCGCGTCGAGCAAAGCGTTGGCGACTGCGGCGTTCTATGAACACGGCGTGGTGGGTCAGATCTGGCGCTATGCCCATATCGCCACCGTTGTGAGCCCCTACGAGAGCCGCCATGCGCCCGCCGAAGCGCCGTTCCAGCGCGGCATAAACAGCTTTCAACTGGCCAGCGACGGCATGCAGTGGCGCATCATATCGATTTCGTGGGAGGGCGAGACGCCGGCCTTTCCGTTGCCGGCGGAGTCCGCGCTACAGCTGCGTGGCAACTAGCGCAAAGCCATCCCGATCGGGCGCCGCAGCCCAATCTATTCGTTGCTGCGGAGACCCTGATAACCGTCAAGAAACAGCGCCACGACGTCGATCGCCCACGCATCTAGTTCGGCTGCGCTCATGGGTGCGCCATACCCCATGGCACGCCGCTGCGGCACCGCGGCGACCATGTGGATGAACTGCTGGGCCGCAAATGCTCGGTTCTTAAGACCGACTTTGACGTCGGGAAGCTCGCGCTCCAGCAGGCCGCCGATCAGGTTTGTTGCTTCTTCCGTGCCGCCATCGTTTTCGACGGCCAAGGCAAGTTGTGGAAAGCGCGCCGACTCGGCGGCAACCAGCCGGTGCAACGCCATTGCCTGCGGGGACAGCGCGGCGCGCAGAATCAGACCGGCCAGGCGCCGCAGCACACTGCGCAGATCCGCGCCGGCGAGCAGAGGGACCTCGGCGGGCGGCCGGATCTGTTCAATGATGCGATGAACCACCGCGGCGAACAAAACCGACTTGTCATCGAAGCGGTCATAGAAAGTGCGCTTCGATATACCTGCGCGCGCCGCTACCGCCTCGATCGTCGTGGAGCCATAGCCTTCATCGAGAAATAATTCCGTTGCGGATTTTAGAATCCGCTCGCGCAATAGCAACGCATCGGCGCGAGGGGGACGACCACTTCTTCTTTTACCGATGCGGATAGGCGGAGCCACCTGAACGATAATAACCTCGGCCCGCATAGCCTGCGTACGGTGCATAGTATGGGCGCGGCGCATAGTAGGCGCGCGGTGCCGGGTAGTATGCCGGACGCGGCGCGTAGTAAGCCGGTGGTACGGGATATGGAGCGGGTGCGTAACCGCCCGCGTATCCCGGCGCGGGATACGGTGCCGCGGCTGGTGCGGCCACGCTCGATACCACCGCCGACGCAATCGCGAGCGGCAAGGTCACGAGTGCCACGGCCGCGCCGACAATGCCGCCGCCCCATCCCCAATGTCCGTGTCCGTAGCCGTAACCATGGCCGCCGGCCATCGCAGGAGCGAGCGGAAGAAATGCTATGGCTGCAGCGGCGGCGCTGCTCACGATGACCTGTTTGAATTTCGTCACTGCTCGCTCCTTATCCGCTGCCCAGACCCAAGCTTTTACAATAACCTGTCCATTAATGAAACGCAACGGTACCGTTGCATAAATGCCTATCTGTGCAGCGCAAGTCACCCCATTGTCAACTGCAAATTGTCAACAATCTGCAATCCGCGTACTATTTAGCCCCTCCCCGACTGGATGCGCCGATGCCACTCGCTCCCACAACGCTGCAACTCGTGCAAACGAACTCACTGCCGGCGCTGGTGCATGCCGAGATTGAACAACTGATCCTGCGCGGAGAACTTGCCAGCGGCCAGCACGTTAATGAGAGCGAACTGGCACTGCGATTCGGGACCAGTCGCGGTCCCATACGGGAGGCGCTGCGTGCCCTGGAGGAATCCGGCCTGGTGCGTTCGGAAAAACATCGCGGCGTTTTTGTGCGTGAAATTTCCGTCGCTGAAGCCGACGAGATCTACGATATCCGCGAGGCGCTGGATCAGCTGATTGGCCAACGGGTCGCCGAGCGCGCCACGCCGGAGCAAATTCGCGATCTGAAGGCCGCCGTCGCGGAGATGGACGAGGCAACCTCTCTTCAGGACATCAAGCGCTACCATGCGCTTAATTTGAAGTTTCACGACATGATAGTCGACTTCGCTGGAAACGCCCGTCTGACCGAAACCTACCGGCTGCTGACAAAAGAGCTGCTGCTATTCCGCCTGCGCGGATTGCAAGACGGCGGCGGTTTCGCAGTTTCCAACACCGAGCACAAAGCGGTGGTGAAGGCCATCGCCGCGCGTGATTCGGTCCTCGCTGGGGAATTGCTGCGCCGGCATGCGGCGGAAAGCCGGGCCCGAATGCACAAGGCGGCGGCGACTCGCCGCGACGAATAGCCCTCGATCAACCATCCTCGCGCAGCACATCACCAGGAGCACTACTTGCCAACCGAGCTCACTGTAAACGGCCGAACCTACCGCTGGATGGATCGCCCTCTGGTCGTCGTCTGCGTCGACGGCTGTCAGTCCGAGTATATAACAGCCGCCGTGGCCGCCGGTGCCGCGCCCTATTTGGGCCGATTGCTCGAGGGCGCCGGGACTATTTTCACTGCCGACTGCGTCATGCCGAGCTTCACCAACCCCAACAATTTGTCGATTGTCACGGGCGTGCCGCCATCGGTGCACGGCATATGCGGCAACTACTTCTTCGACTCCGAGCGCGGCGAGGAAGTGATGATGAATGACCCGCGGCATCTGCGTGCCGGAACGATTCTCGCCGCATTTTCGGCGGCCGGTGCGAAGGTGGCGGTGATCACCGCGAAGGACAAGCTGCGAAAACTTCTCGGCCACCAGATGAAGGGCATCTGCTTCTCCTCCGAATGCGCCGATAAAGTCACTTTGGCCGAAAATGGCATTGTCAATGTGCTCGAGCGCGTCGGCATGCCGCTGCCATCCGTGTACAGCGCGGAGCTCTCGGAATTCGTTTTCGTGGCGGGCGTGAAGCTGCTGGATCGCGAGCGGCCCGACTTGATGTACCTGTCCACCACCGACTACATCCAGCACAAGGCCGCACCAGGTACTGCGCAGGCGAATGACTTCTACGCGATGATGGACCGCAATCTCGCACGGCTCGATGCGCTCGGAGCGACGATCGTGCTCACCGCCGATCATGGCATGAACGCCAAACACGGCGAGGATGGGCGGCCCAACGTGATTTATCTTCAGGACACTCTCGATGAATGGCTGGGCAAGGAGCAAACACGGGTCATTCTGCCGATCACCGACCCGTATGTCGTACACCACGGCGCACTTGGCTCCTTTGCGCTGGTGTACCTCCCCGCCCCTGATGTCGCGGGTGCGTTGGCCCGGCGCATAGCAGCTGTTCCCGGCATCGAAACGGTACTGACGCGCGCAGCAGCCGCGGCACAGTTCGAACTGCCGTCGGACCGCATCGGCGATCTCGTGGTCGTATCGCAACAGGATACGGTCATCGGCACCAGCCGCAGTCGCCACGACTTGTCCGGACTCGACGTGCCGCTGCGCTCGCACGGAGGAACGTCGGAGCAGAAAGTGCCGCTGCTCGTCAATCGCGGCGTGAGGAGGCAGCCGGGAATTCGCCATTGGCGCAATTTCGACGCATTCGAACTCGGGCTCAACCTCGCCGTCCCGATCTCCTAGGAAGATTCGATGTCAGCAGGCGCCACTCCGTCCCAACCGCGTGAGCCGATTCGTGAATCGCTGCGCATCGCGGGCGAGAAAGTGTCACGCGATCGCATCATCGAAGTTCGCCACCCTTACAGCGGTGCGCTGGTGGGGACCGTTCCCAAGGCCACCCTCGATGATGTCAAACGGGCGCTGCATATTGCACGCGAATTCCGCTCGCCGCTGACGCGCTACGAGCGTTACAAGATCCTCATGAAAGCCGGCGCCATCGTCGCCGCAAAGCGCGATACGCTTGCACAGCTGATTACCCTGGAATCCGGCCTCTGCCTGAAGGACTCGCAATACGAGGTCGGCCGCGCCTCGGATGTCCTGCTGTTTGCCGCCAACCAGGCGTTGGTCGACGACAGCGAGGTGTTCTCCTGCGATCTCACCGCGCACGGCAAGAGCCGCAAGGTGTACACCTTGAGAGAGCCGCTGCTGGGCGCGATCACCGCGATTACTCCGTTCAATCACCCCTTGAATCAGGTGATTCACAAAGTCGCCCCTGCAGTGGCCACCAACAACCGCATGGTGCTGAAGCCAAGCGAGCGGACACCATTGAGCGCAATTGCGATGGCGGACATTCTTTATGAAGCGGGGCTGCCGCCTGAAATGCTTGCGGTGTTGACCGGCGAACCGCGGGAGATCGCCGACGAGCTGCTCACCAGCGCAGACGTCGATCTCGTGACCTTCACCGGCGGCGTGCAGATCGGCAAGTACATCGCGGCCAAGGCCGTCTATAAGCGCCAGGTGTTGGAACTGGGCGGCAACGATCCCATCATCGTGCTCGAGGATGCGGACCTCGAAGAGGCTGCAACTCTGGCGGCGAGCGGCTCCTACAAGAACTCGGGCCAGCGGTGCACCGCCGTCAAGCGCATTCTCGTTCATGAGAGCCAGGCCGACCGCTTCGTCGAACTGCTCGTCGACAAAACGCGCGTTGTTAAGTACGGCGATCCCTTTGATCCGACGATGGACATGGGCACGGTGATCGACGAGGCAGCGGCGCGGCGATTTGAAGCGGTTGTAAACGAAGCGGTGGCGGCCGGCGCCAAATTGCTGATCGGGAATATTCGCCGCGGTGCGCTGTATGCGCCCACGGTACTCGACCATGTCACGCCGGACATGACGGTGGTGCGGCACGAGACCTTCGGCCCGGTCTCGCCGGTAATTCGCTTCAAGACGGTGGAGGAAGCGATCCGCATCGCAAATTCAACGGCCTATGGGCTGTCGGCGTCGCTGTGCACGAATCGTCTCGACTTGATCACGCGCTTCGTGCGCGAGTTGCATGTCGGCAGCATCAATGTGCGCGAGGTGCCAGGCTACCGCCTGGAAATGACGCCGTTCGGCGGCATCAAAGATTCAGGCTTGGGCCACAAGGAAGGCGTGCTGGAAGCCATGAAGAGCTTCAGCAACACCAAGACCTATTCACTGCCCTGGTAAACCTAAAGTACCCCATGACCGAGCAAATTCTCCTGACCCCCGGGCCGCTGACCACCTCGCTGTCCACCCGGAGCGCGATGCTCATGGATTGGGGATCGTGGGACGAAGCGTTCAATGCCCTGACCGCGTCGGTCAACCGCGACCTCGTCGCGATCGCGCAGGCCCACGAGGACCATGTCTGTGTGCCGCTGCAGGGCAGCGGTACATTTGCCGTCGAAGCAGCACTTGGCACGCTGGTTCCAAAGGCCGGCAAGGTGTTGGTAGCGGATAACGGCAGTTACTGCAAACGTATCGTGCGAATCTTGGCTTATCTCGGCCGCGACGCCGTCGTATTGCCGCATGGCGAACAACAGCCTGCTGACCCGGCGCGCATCAATGCCGCGTTGGCGGCCGATTCGTCGATCACTCACGTCGCGCAAGTGCATTGCGAAACCGGCACGGGAATCTTGAATCCGCTGCCCGAAATAGCCGCGATCGTGGCTACGCACGGCCGCGCCTTGATCGTCGACGCCATGAGTTCCTACGGCGCGATTCCCATCGATGCACGAACCCTGCGCTTCGATGCTCTGATCGCCGCGTCCGGGAAATGTCTGGAAGGCGTCCCCGGCATGGGCTTCGTGATCGCACGCCGCACGGCTCTGGAGCGCTCCGCGGGCAACAGCGCTTCGCTGGCCATGGATCTGCTCGATCAGTGGCAGTACATGCAGAAGACCGGGCAGTGGCGATTCACGCCCCCGACGCACGTCGTTGCCGCGCTGCGGGCCGCCATCGACCAGTACCAGGCGCAGGGCGGACAGCCGGCGCGACTGGCGCGTTACACGGAGAACTGCGCCACCCTGGTAGCGGGTATGCGGGCACTGGGTTTGAAGACTTTCTTACCGGACGCGTTGCAGGCACCGATCATCGTCACCTTCCACTCCCCTCCCGATCCAAACTACGGCTTCAGCGAGTTCTATCGGCGGGTGCGCGATTTGGGATTCATTTTGTACCCAGGCAAACTGACCGCAGTCGATACATTCCGCGTCGGCTGCATCGGCGCCATCGGCGCCGACGCCCTGCGTCAGGCGGTGGCTGCCGTCGCAGCCACTCTGCGTGAAATGGGAGTCCGCAGGCTCGCGGATTAGTTTATCGATCGGTCAGCGGCAATACGTGTCGTGCTCGCCGCATTCATGCCACGAATGCTCGTGATAGTAGCGATGATGATCGCGGTCGTAGTAGCCTTCGGCCGGTACGACCACACAGCCTAAAACCAGGCCGATCAGCGCCAGTAAGAAGCTGCTCTTCGCAACGCGCGTGGTATTTTTCATGTTTGCTCCTGCGGTGTTAATGCGACCGTGTCCAGGCTAACGCGCGCAACTCACCGCCGAAGTCGTCTACCGCCGACAACGCTTGTCGCCTAAGCGCCTACAAGACTCGGAGTTGGATGACAGACGCGTGCGGCGCGAAGCGCTAGCATGCATCTCGGCATTTTCAAGTGGAACATCCATGCGTCCGGTCAAGCGCTCATCGCCCATTTTATTTGCAGTGCTGCTGCTCGCCGCCTGCGGCGGCGGCGGTGACGGCATGCCAATGTCCAGCGCGGCAGCGCCTCCATCGCGGGGAACGCTGTTGCAGAGTCCACCTGAACTTTTGTCGACATTAACGACATCCAGTTTTCTGCTGCAACTCAATCTCGCGGCCAATCAGCAGCTGCTGAGTCTCAGCGGCGCGCCGATCTGCGACATTCTCATGTATCACATCGAGTACGCGACGGTCGGCGGCGCCAATGAACCCACGCCACCACCCCCGGGCTGCCTTGGCGACAGGCCTTGCAATTAAATGATTTGCGCAACTGGGTGCCGAGCGTTCCGGTGCTGCTGTGCGGCGGCGATGTCGACCCACTGGTCTTCTGGCTCAACACCGCGCTGATGCAGGACTACTGGGCCTCACACGCGCCGCCATCCGCACCGACCGGCGTCCTCGATTTGGAATCCGCTGTAGCGCCCAATGATCCTTATGGCAATCTCAAGCAGGGTTTTGAGGCGGCAAAGGCGCTGGTTGCTGCCAATGCGGTGGCGCAAGGCGCCACTGACGGTGGGGCGCTTGCGGTCGCCGAAGTCTATCATGCGACACTGGTGGCCCCCTTCTGCTTCACGGCGGTCAGGTCGTTTTTCGCGAACCAATAGCAGGCGGCCGTGATCTATAATCGAGAGCGGGTTTCGACGTCAGCAAGGAATCTAAATATGAAGCGTCTCATCATTCTAGGTTTGGGTTGCTTAGGTCTCGCAGCGCCGCTTTACGCGGCCTTGAGTCAGGGCGATGCGGCCCCTGATTTCACTACGCAAGCCACCCTTGGGGGCGTGCCGTTCAAATTTTCCCTGGCTGACGCGCTAAAATCCGGCCCGGTCGTGCTGTATTTTTATCCCGCTGCATTCAGCAAAGGCTGCACGGTCGAAGCCCATGAATTTGCCGAGGCGACCGACAAGTTCAAGGCCCTGGGCGCCACCGTCATCGGCGTATCGCACGACACCATCGACACGCTGAACAAGTTTTCTGTGAGCGATTGCCGCAGCAAATTTGCCGTGGCTTCGGATGCGGACTTGAAGATCACGAAGGAGTACGACGCGAGGCTGTTTTATATCACCTCATACTCCGACCGCACTTCATACGTAATCGCGCCAACCGGCAAAATCATCTACGCATACACCGCGTTGAACCCGGACAAACACGTCGAAAACACCATGGCTGCCGTTGTGAAATGGCGCGCGGATCAGAAGACCGGCTCTTAGAGTTGCGGTGATTGCAGTCGCAGATACCGTAATCCGGCCGCAATCGCTAAACTGCATAAGAGACAGGCGGCGCCGAACCACAGGGCGCCCTGCGTGTTGTCCGGGCTGATGATCAATCCCGCCATGGTGGGCCCCAGGCTCGCGCCGAGCAAGCTGACGCCGCTCGTCAAAACCGCCGAACGCCGGGTCGGGTCGGCCTCGATGACCATTGGCAGCAGCACAGGCAGGATGAACAGCCAGATGAATCCGAATATCGCGGCATCAATGAGAAATAACAGCGCCGAGGGATGCACGCCGAGCAGCGCGACCATGACAAAATCCACGGCCGCGCAAATCATAAACGCCGGAAACCAGCGCAAACGCCCGGCAGAAAGCGTGGCGCAGGTTCCTCCCAGCACTTGAAACGCAAGTGAGACGTACACCGCCGTGTCGGAAACGTGGGATGACAGGCCCGCTTGACGGGCAATGGGGTCGTAATACACCCAAATGCTGACGATGAACATCAACAGCAGGAAAATGGACGCAAGCGCCGCAAGACCCCGCGGCGGCGGCATCGCGAACGAGCCCTTCCCCACAGGCTTCGGCAGGACTTGAAATGTGCTGGGTAATGCGAACGAGGCGATTGCGCTACATAAGCCGACGATGGCCAGCATGCCGAAGTCGCCGGATACGGCGCGACCCGGCTCTATCCATGCGGTCATGATGGCGGCGAGGATGAACTGAGCCAGGGTTTGCACGCTTAGATATATCCCCGCCCAGCGCTCCGGCGCCGCCGAGCGCGCAATCATGCATGCCGTAACCCCGATTAGAACCCCGCCCGCGGCGCCGGTGAGCGCCCGCAATGCTGTTATTGATCCGCCTGCGGCGAACGGCGTGAGGTAGTTGCCAAGCGCAAGTACCAGACTCGCGCCGATGCCGATGACGCGCACCCGTCGCGAAGGCAGAAGAGCGGCCCCCAACGCAGCGGCCAAGCCCATGGTGAGCAGTTCGACCGAGGCGGTCGTCCCCAACTGCGACAAGCTGATGTGCCGCTGCGCCAGCAATGCGCCCAGCACGATCGGCTGCACGCCGGGGATCAAAATCCCGATCGTGCCGACGAACACAATAGCGGTGATCTGCATTGCCGTGGGTCGTGGACCGATCCAAACCCCGGATTGCGCATCATTCATTGTCGCTATACTTGTACAATTGCAATTGCAGCGATTCTACATGGCAATGCTCTGCGGCCGATCACTGATTAGCGGCGCTGCGCATCGATGAATGGTTGGATGGAGTAGATAATGGCAGCATCAACTGGCCAAGATCTGGAACTGCGCCGACGGGCGGAGGCCGTGATTCCCGGCGGAATGTACGGCCACCAATCGACCGCCCTTTTGCCCGATGATTATCCGCAGTTTTTTTCCCGGGGCGAGGGCGCCTATCTTTGGGACGTCGACGGCAGCCGCTATCTCGATCTCATGTGCGCGTATGGTCCGCAGCTGTTCGGCTATGCGCACGAGGCAATAGACGCGGCCGCAGTCAAGCAGATGCGCCGCGGCGACCCGCTTACCGGGCCCACGGAGTTGATGGTCGAGTTCGCGGAGCGCATGACCGCCATGGTGAAGCATGCGCAGTGGGCCATGTTCTGCAAAAACGGCACCGATGCCACCACCATGGCGCTGGTGACGGCGCGTGCGCACACGCGGCGCAAGACGGTGGTGATTGCCAAGGGCACATATCACGGCGCCGCACCGTGGTGTACGCCGCGGCCTGCCGGCACGACGCCCGAAGATCGGGCAAATCAGATCTTTTGCAGCTATAACGATGTCGAGAGCCTGGAAGCAGCCGTGGCGCGCGCCGGCGGCGATCTCGCTGCAATCTTTGCTTCACCCTTCAAACACGATGCCTTCGTCGATCAAGCGATGCCGGCTCCGGCCTACGCGCGACGGGCGCGCCAGCTATGCGACGAGCGCGGCGCACTGCTCGTGGTCGACGACGTTCGCGGTGGATTGCGCATCGCACGAGACTGTTCCTGGTCGATCGCCGGCGTGCAGCCGGATCTCTCGAGCTGGGGAAAATGCATTGCCAACGGCCATCCGATTTCGGCCCTGTTGGGGTCTGACAAGGCGCGCGCAGCCGCAGCCTCGATTTTCGTAACCGGTTCGTTCTGGTATGCCGGATCACCCATGGCAGCTGGCCTTGCCACTTTGCAATTGGTCAGCACCACCGACTATCTCGAGCGCATTCAGCGCTTGGGACAGAAACTCCGCGATGGACTGCAGGAGCGCGCTTCTTCCTCTGGATTTGGTCTTCGGCAGACGGGCCCCGCGCAAATGCCGCTGTTTCTGTTCGACGAGGATCCTGATTTGCGATTCGGCTTTTATTGGTCCAGCGCAATGCTCAAGCGCGGCGTCTATGTGCACCCCTGGCACAATATGTTCCTCAGTGCCGCCATGACGGATGGCGATATCGACGCGGCCCTCGATGCCGCGAGCGGCGCGTTCAACGAAATGCGAGCGAAGCGCGCGGCCATCAAGCCGTCGCCCAAGCTGCAGGCTTTTTTTGCACCAAAAGCAGTGGGATAATCGCGACAGGCAGGTATTGAATTCGGCGGGAGAGAAGCGATGGAGTTTGTCGCGCATTCGGCAGATGGCCAGGCGGTTCGCTATAAAGATCCGAAGCGCTACGCCTGGCTCGCCGCATTCATCGGTCCGTTTCTCGGGATGGCGACCGTGTTTTTGTATTTTGTCAGCGGCGCACAACTGTGGGTGTTGTTTGTGCCCCTTGCTTACGTCTTTGTGCTGATCCCAATCGTCGACGGATTGTTCGGCGAGGATTCTCACAACCCGCCCGATGCCATCGTACCCCTGCTGGCCGCGGACCCGTATTATCGCTCGCTGCTGTATGCCGACATTTTTCTGCTTTACGTCAGTTTCATTGCCAGCGTCTGGCTGGTCGGGACATACAACATTCCTTGGTGGGCCTATATCGGTTTCGCGCTGTCGGCCGGTATTACGAGTGCCGACGCGATTTTGCTCGGGCACGAGCTCGGCCACAAGCACGGCGCGGTCGATCGCGTAGCCGCGCAGGTGGCGCTGGCGCTGGTGGGCTACGGGCATTTCAGCGTCGAGCACAATCGCGGTCATCACGTGCAGGTGGCGACACCGGAGGACAGCGCCAGTGCGCGCATGGGCGAAAGCATTTACCGCTTTGTGTTGCGGGAAATACCCGGCGGGTTAGCGCGCGGCTGGCGCCTGGAGAAAAAGCGTCTCGCGGCCTTAAGCTTGCGCACCTGGTCGCCGCACAATGAGATTTTGATGTCCTGGTGCTTGACGACGGGGATTGCGGCTGCATTGATTGCGTCGTTTGGCTGGCGGGTAGCGCCGTTTCTCGCCATTCACCACTGGTATGCGTGGTACGGCCTTTCGCAGGCCAACTACGTGGAGCACTACGGATTGCTGCGTCAGAAGCTCTCCACCGGCCGCTACGAAACGCCCGCGCCGCGTCACTCCTGGAATACCAATCACATTTTCTCGAACATCATGTCCTTTCATTTGCAGCGTCACTCGGATCACCATGCCAATGTACTGCGGCCCTACCAGGCGCTGCGCGACTTCGACGACCTGCCGCGCTTGCCCAGCGGCTATCCCGGGTGTTTCGGCTTGGCAATGTTCCCGAAGGCTTGGTTCAAAGTGATGGACCCCAAGCTGCTCGACTGCTGCGGCGGCGATTTGCACAAGGCAAACATCGACCCCAAAAATCGCGCTGCGCTATTTGCCAAGTACGGACAGCAGGACGCAACGCTCGATTGATCGGCCTGTTATTTCAGTGTGCCGGGCCCATCGCGGCCTCGAAATCCTGCGCCGCTTTATCGATGCCCGCAGCAACGTTCTCGATCACATGCGCAACCTGCGGTACCTGGCCTTCCGCTTCGCCCCATTTCTTCTCATCCAGGTATTCGCGAACGGCGGCAATCGGCTTGGCGCCGTAGCCCGTATATGCGCCCGGAGCGTAGATCTGATTCTTGAACCACGGCCGCTCGGGAAGGCCCTTGTCGTTGAGAAACAAACGCGACACCCGCTCAAGGTCGGCGTTGATTGTTTCGAGCGACTTTGCCGGAAGTGCTGCGGAGCCCTTGGCCTGAAACGCCGCAAGCGCGCGCGAATACCGATCGGCGCTCTTTTTCAGCAGCATGATCGCGTTCTTCATCGGGGCCAGGTTGATAAACGGCGGCACGGTCTCGGCCGGCGGCGCCACCAGGGGCCGGCGCGGATCGTCGGTTGCCTTGAAGACGCCCTCCGTCAACTCGAGATTGCGCTCGGTAAACTCATCCTGTTTGTCTTTCACAAGTTTCTCAAGTTCGACCTCGTACTTCTCGATGGCATCAGCCTGGGGCGAGAAGTCAACGGGAATAAAATCGGCGTCGGCGAACCGCATGATGGCCGTGCCGCCGGTCTGCGAAAGAGCGCGCCCGTAGGCGAAGTCTTTGTCGACAAATTGGGTGTACCAGTAGAAGTCGTCGTAGATTGAGTGGTACTGGGTGCCATCGTCTTCGTCTCCGAAGCCGAGATTCAGCGAGGAAATTCCGGCGAAATCTTGGAAAGCAGTGTAGTCGGAGCCGTCGCCGAGCGCGTGCACGACCAGATCGTTGCGTTTGCGTAGATCGCTGCGTTCCTCGGCATTCTTCGCCTTGAGTATGCTGTGCAGATGCGAGCGCTGATACAACGACAAATGTGTTTCCGGATCCTCGACGTCCCGAGCTATGCCGCTGATGAAATTCTGCAGATCCTGCGTACCCCCCGGGTTCAGGTAGCCGCGGCTATTGCTGTCGGAATTGATATAGGCCACCGCATGCTTTTGCAATTCGTCGAGATGGGTCTCCACCCACTCCACCGATCCCAGCAGGCCGGGTTCTTCGCCGTCCCAGGCGCAATAAATAATCGTGCGCAGCGGTGTCCAGCCGTGGGCGTGCAGCTCGCCGAGCACGCGCGCTTCTTCCAGCATCGCCGCCTGTCCGGATATCGGATCTTCCGCGCCGTTCACCCAGGCGTCGTGGTGATTGCCACGAATCACCCATTGATCCGCGGCCGCAGAGCCGTGAAGCGTGGCGATCACGTCGTAGATGGGTTTGATATCCCAGTTTGATGTCACCTTGAGATGCACCAGCGCAGGTCCCGGACCCACGCGATAAGTCATCGCCAGCGCACCCCGCCATTTCTCCGGCGCCACCGGACCCTTGAGCGCGGAAAGAAGCGGCAGAGCATCGGCGTATGAAATCGGCAATACCGGTATGGCGGTGATGGTTTTCGCGTCTTTGATCGCCAGACGCTTGGCATTTGCGGTGGCGCCAACGCCGGGGGTCAAGGGATCGCCGGGGTAATCCGTATCCATGACGCTGCCGCGTTGCACGCCGTTCGCGGACCGCCATCCGCCAGCCGGAAATTCCTCGCCTTTGAAATACCCGTCGCCCCTCGGATCCGAGTAGATGATGCAGCCGATGGCTCCGTGTTCGGCGGCCACCTTCGGCTTGACACCGCGCCATCCCTCGCCATAGCGCGCAATCACGATCGCGCCTTTGACGGAAACGCCGAGCCGGTCGAGTTCTTCGTAATCGTCGCGATTGCCGAAATTCACGTAAATCAGCGGCGCTGTAACATCGCCGTCGGCGGAATACGCGTTATACGTGGGAAGCTGCTCGGCGGTCTGGCCCGAGGTTGCATCGCCGGGAACCGGAGGTTCCTGCAATTTGGCGCGAAAGCGCTTGGGTTGCAGCATTTCCAGCACGCGAATCTTCGGCGTCGGAAACAAAACGTCGAAGCTCTCGATCTTTGCATCGAAACCCCATTCCTTGAACTTGGAGAGAATCCACTCGGCGTTGTCCTTGTCGTAGGGCGAGCCGACGTGGTGAGGCCGCGCGCTCAAGCGCCGCATATTCTCGCGGATGTTGGCTGCGGAAATGCCGTCCTTGAACTTTCGCTCCCATTGACCCTGCAGCACCGCGCCCTGCGCGCTGTATCCCAACATGACCGCGGTAGCCGGACTGGATGCGGGCTCCGATAGAACGGCAATCGATGGCGCTACCAACAGCAGCAAACCATGCAGCCAACGAATTTTCATCAGGATGTTCCCGGTGGCGTTGAACGCTTTGTTTATTGTTTCGGACGCGCAATCCTAGTCCCATTCCCATGGGCCGGGTAGTCCAGGTGTTATCGGGAGCCACTATCCAATACAATTCGTTCTGCTCAGGCCATTGCTTCTAGGACAATTCAAGGGGATCCCAATGAGACATATGCTGCTCGCCGCGCTCGCGACGATCGCCATCGTCAGTATCAGTTCGGCCGCCAATCAGCCGAATTTCAATGGCGAATGGAAAATGAATCCGGCAAAAAGCAACTACGCCGGTTTTCCCGCGCCGGCTTCGATGACCCGTAAAATCGAGCTAGCCGAGCCGTCGTTGGTCATCGTGGAGAACCAAAGCGGCGGTGCATCGGATGGTACGACGACACGAAAATACACCACCGACGGCAAAGCCTCGGCCTTTGAAATCAATGGCACTCCGATAACCGGCTCGGCCGTCTGGGACGGTGCGGCTCTCATCGTGAACACGAACGTGGAAAGCGTCGGCTTGACGTTCAAGGACCGGATGTCCCTGTCCGCCGACGGCAAGGAACTTACCAGCGTGGTGCAGATAGCGTCGCAACAAGGGCCCGCCGAATTGACCATCGTGTTTGATCGGCAATAGCTAAAGACGCCATGCGGCTTCTAACCCGGCACCCGGTGCTGCTGATCCTGTCCTTGCTTGCGGCGGTCCCGGTCGTCAACGCACAGGAAGCGGTCAGGCCGAGGGATCTGCCTTATCCTGGCATCATTGAACTTCAGGTCGACGCTACCAATGTCGGCCAGAAGATCTTCAAGGTCCATGAGCGCATTCCGGTCAAGACTGGAAGAATGACCCTGCTTTATCCCAAGTGGCGCTTGGGCGCTCACTCGCCCGCGGGTTTTGCCCTTTCGCAGTTTGCAGGCTTGGTACTGACCGGCAACCGGCAAAGGCTGGAATGGACGCGCGATCCTAAAGATGTGTATGCATTCAACGTGGACGTGCCTGCCGGCGTAACGCACGTGGATGCGGATTTCGAGTTTCTGTCGCCGGTGGAGAGAAATCAGGGCGCCATTGTGGCCACTCCCGAAATGCTTGCCGTTCATTGGGAAGCGTTGCTGCTGTATCCGGCCGGCTATTACGCGCACGGAGTCATCTTCAGGCCAAGCCTCACACTGCCGCCGGATTGGAAATTTGCCGGCGCGCTTGAATCAAGCGGGGAGGCCGGCGCGGAGGCGCGCTTCAAACCACTCAACCTCGAGGAATTGATCGATTCGCCAATTTATGCCGGCAGGTATTTCAAGCGCATTGATTTGGATCCGGGCGCCAAGGTGCCTGTGTTCCTCGACATGGTTGCCGACAATCCCGGCAATCTCGAGGGCACACCGGAACAAATCCAGGCCCATCGCGCCTTGGTGCAACAAGCCTACAAATTGTTCGGCTCGCATCATTATGATCACTACGATTTTCTTTTGGCCTTAAGCGACGAATTCAGCTTTGCCGGGATCGAACATCACCAGTCGGGAGAGAATGGCGTGCGCACCACCTATTTCTCGGACTGGGACAAGCAGCAGGCGTGGCGCTCCAATCTGGTGTCGCACGAATACATCCATTCATGGGACGGAAAATTTCGCCGGCCGGCCGATCAGTTGACGGCAAATTTCAACATGCCGCTGCAGGACTCCCTGTTATGGGTTTACGAGGGGGCGACCAGCTATTGGGGTCATGTGGTTGGAGCGCGAGCGGGCCTGGTGGAAGTCTCGCAAATGCGCGATGGGCTCGCCGCGACTGCCGCTCTTTATGATCATCGAATCGGGCGCAGTTGGCGATCGCTCCAGGACACCACCAACGAGCCGATCATCACGCAGCGCCGGCCCTTAGGGTGGGTATCTTGGCAGCGCGCCGAGGATTACTACAGCGAGGGCGAATTGATCTGGCTGGATGCTGACACCAAGATCAGGGAATTGTCCGGCGATAAGCGTTCTTTGGATGATTTCGCCCGCGGCTTTTTCGGAGTTCAAGATGGGCGCCACGAGCCGCTCGCGTACACGTTCCGGGACGTAGTCGACGCATTGAATGCCGTGCAGCCATTCGACTGGGCGCCATTCCTTCGCGCCCGTCTTGACGGGCATGGCCCGGGCGCGCCTTTGGACGGAATCGCGCGGTCAGGATGGAAGCTGGTCTACAGCGAGCAACCATCGAATTACTTCAAGGATGAAGAAGCGTACCGCAAGCTCACCGACTTCTCCTATTCGCTGGGCTTCGGAGTCGACAGCGACGGGCGTCTCGTTAACGTGGTCTGGGACTCGCCCGCATTCAAGGCGGGGCTGACCGGGGGCTACACGCTGCTCGCAGTGAATGGCCGCGCATTCAAAGCGGAATTGCTCAAGGCGGCGATCACGGCCGCAAGGAGCGGCAGTGAACCGATTGAATTGCTCCTCAGGAAGGATGACCGCTACGTCACCGAACGCATCGATTATCACGACGGGCTGAAGTATCCGCATCTTGTGAGAATCGATGGAACGCCGGACCGTCTGACAGCGATTTTTCAGCCTCTAAAATGACGCCGCGGCAGGCCGCGCGGCTACGCCAGATCGCGGCCCAATGCGTCGCGAATCGCAGCCGGCAAGGGACTACGCGAATGCCGATACTGCTCGTGATCGACGCCGATGCTCAACGAGCCATTGCCTTTCATGGCTTCGACCATCGTCGCCGACAGCTCGAAGCGCAGAAAATGCACCGCTGAGGTTTTCTCGTCGTTTTCGCGCGCTAAATCTTCGTCGGCAATCGCAAACACCCGCTGCATTTCGCTGACTCGCACCCAGCAGCGATCTTCGACGCCGATCAATTTTTCGAGCGCCACGCGCCGCTCGGCGGGATCCGGAAATTCGAGCAGCAGCGTCACTTTCCAATTGCTGCCGTCGGGAATCAGCGGATTGTAGGCATCGAGTTCGGCTTGTATCCCCTCGCCTTCGAAGATCCGCTCGGCGCGCAGCATCTCGAGGATCTGGTAGCGTATTGTCGTACGGTCTTCGAAACACCAGGTCATGTTGGGACCGACCGCAACGTTGCGCAGCTGCTTGTGGGCAATGACCTCGCTGCGCAATCGCGGCCGATCAGAGGCGTATTGCTCCAAGCTCATTAAATCTGCGCGCGCCAACTTCTGCATTTACCGCACCTAGAACATGGCTGACCGAATTCTACAACCCATACGCCATTCGCAGCAGCGTCAAGGGATGAGTCGGGTGCGACCCATTCGCCATGCCGCTTTCGATCTGATGTCCAGCCATCGGACAATCGCTGGCGTAACAGTCAGCTGCAGCCGCCTGCACGCGTTGCACCACCGGCTTGCCGATCTTCACGGAGACGTCGCGAAATTCCCGCTTCACCCCGTAAGTACCGTTGTGACCCGAACAACGCTCGATGGTTTCCACCGTGGTGCCGGGAATCAGCTGCAGTATGTCGCGCGTCTTGAGGCCGATATTTTGCACGCGCAAATGGCATGCCACGTGGTAGGCGATCTTGCCGAGAGGACGCGCGAAGTCGGTGCGCAGCAGTCCGGCCTTGTGCCGTGGCCGCCAGGTATTCGAAAGGATCGAAAAAACGCTGCTTGATCGTCGCGATATCCACATCGTCCGGGAACATCAGCGGCAATTCCTGTTTGAACATCAGCACGCATGAAGGAATCGGTGCGACGATATCGTAGCCGCGCTCGATCATTGCCTTGAGCTGCGGCACATTCTTGGACTTCAAGTCGGCAACCGCCTGCATATCGCCCAACTCGAGTTTGGGCATTCCGCAGCAGCTTTCCTGTTCCGCCAGCGCGACTTCGATGCCGTTGTGCTCGAATACCCGCGCAAGATCGAGTCCGATCTGCGGCTCGTTGCGATTCGCATAACAGGTGGCAAATAACGCCACCTTGCCGCGCGTGGCTCCCGCGGCTTGTGCCGCAGCCGCAGAATCGCGTCGCGCGGCGAGCTGCTTGCGGAGCTGTTTGCGCAGCGGGTTTGACTGATAGCTCGGTACGGGCGCTTGGGTGTGCACGCCGAGCGCAGCGTCCAGGACTTTGCGCCCGATTGTACTGCGGATACCGCGTTAACAACCTCGGCGATGACCGGAATGCCCGCGAGCGTGCCGACCAAATCCGTCGAACTCAAGACCTTGTCGCGCCAGCGCGTTTCCCCGCCGCGATACTTGACGACCTTGGCGCGCAGCATCAAGTGCGGAAAATCCACGTTCCAGGGATGAGGCGGCACGTACGGACACTTGGTCATGTAGCACATGTCGCAGAGGTAGCAATGGTCGACCACCTGCCGATAGGCCTCTTGTCGACGCCGTTGAGTTCCCCGGTCTTCGATTCGTCGATCAACTCGAACAGCGTCGGAAAGGCGTTGCATAAATTGAAGCAACGGCGGCAGCCGTGGCAGATATCGAATACGCGCTCGAGCTCCTTCTCGAGCAAGGCCGGATCATTGAACTCGGGTCCTGCCAGTCCAGGGCGATGGCGCGTAGGCGCCTCGAGACTGCCCTCGTGTCCAGCCTTGATCGTTCCGTCGGACAGAGGCATCTCCCGACCGAAATTGCGGCGGGCTCCAACAATGGAGCCCGCGTGGCGTTTAGATCGACCGTCGCGACAGCTACGGTTTAAAGGTTGTCCAACGCCTTCTGGAAGCGATTCGCGTGTGACCGTTCCGCCTTGGCCAGCGTTTCGAACCAATCGGCAATTTCGCTGAAGCCTTCTTCTCTGGCACTCTTCGCCATACCGGGATACATGTCCGTGTATTCGTGCGTTTCGCCCGCAATCGCCGCCTTGAGATTCAGAGAGGTCGCGCCGATCGGCAAGCCGGTCGCCGGGTCTCCTACCGCCTCCAAGTACTCCAAATGACCGTGGGCATGACCGGTTTCGCCTTCGGCAGTGGAACGGAACACAGCCGATACGTCATTGAACCCCTCGACGTCCGCCTTGGCTGCGAAGTACAAATAACGCCGGTTTGCCTGCGATTCGCCGGCAAATGCGTCCTTCAAATTCTTTTCCGTCTTGCTACCTTTTAGATTCACGACTCACTCCTTCCGACCGATGGTCTCGGTTTCAACAGATTTGAATTGCCAACACGACGTTAGACCTCAACGGCGCGCGAAGTCAAATTGGCGCTCCCTATCGGCACTACCAGCTGGGCGGTATGTAATTGAAAATGCTCGAAGTATCGCGGGCGTTGACTTATCTTAGGTGCTGATACTGACTGCATTCAGAAGCCCGATGGCGACTGAAAACGTTGCCACCATCATTGCCGATGAGACGTGCCCCTCCTCGATCCGCTTTGCCTGGCTTCGGAGCGCCACCAGTACGGCCAGCTGCACGACGCAAGTTATCGCCGCCCACACGATCATTTCAACCAGGGAATGCGTGTAGTAGATCGCGGCCAGCATCGGAAAGGTGAATCCCAGCACTGCGCCGACAAAGGTAACCGCCACTGCAATATTGTCATGCGCGATGAGCGCGAATTCCTTGTATGGCGTCGCGCGCGCGTAGATGTAGACAAACAATACGAGAAGCGCGATGGATGTTCCGAGGTATTCGACAAAAGAAACGATGGCGTTGGTCATGGCTGTCCTTAATTTACGAAATAGTGTGGAACAAAATTGCTGGTATTGGTGGTGACAGCGGAAGAATCCTCGCGAATGCACATACCCGCGCTTTGTCCGTCGATCACCCAGGAGCCGATCACCGGATAGTGCCCGTCGAAGCAAGGCAGGGTTTGCAACGCTTGATAGATGTGGCCTTGGCTGCCATAGGGTCCTTCGGCTTTGAACACACACTCATCGTTCGCGTATAGCTCGATGTTGGCGCCCTCTCTGGAATACAGGGGTTTTTTTGCGTATGCGCTCAGTCGGCCCTGCTCAAAATACGCGGGCAACAAATTCGGATGGTTCGGGAAGATTTCCCAGAGAATCGGCAGCAATCCCTTGCAGGACAGCGCCGCCTTCCACATGGGTTCGATGAGTCGCGTGCGGCTTTGCGCAAGATACGCAGCAAATTCTTCCCGCATCAGCCATTCCCAGGGATAGAGTTTGAACAGATGCTCGATCGCCACTCCTTGCACATCGACATAGGAGCTTTGCGGCGGATCCCAGCCGATTTCCTCCATGTACAGGTGCTTTGCTGCGCGGCCCGCCTGGATCACGGTGTCGACCAGATAGGTCGTGCAAGCCCAATCTTCTTCGTTATCGTTGACGCTCGCGAGATGAATCAGCCCAGCTCCGGGAAGCTGCCGCCAGCGGGCAATCAAGCGTTCGTGAATCGAGTTGAATTGATCAGCGGCGGGAAATTTGTCCTTCAACCAAAACCATTGGCACACCGCGGACTCGAGCAAGGAGGTCGGTGTGTCCGCGTTGTATTCGAGCATTTTCGGCGCAGCGTTGCCGTCATAGGCCAGATCGAAGCGTCCATACAAGGAGAAGTCATTGCGCTTCAAGGATGCGGCAATTGGGTCCCAGAAAGTTTGCGGAATCGCCAGCTGCCCGAGACGCTCCTTTTCGATCGCCACCTCAAGGGCGGCAATGCACA
The DNA here is from genome assembly GCA_963785405.1 of uncultured Gammaproteobacteria bacterium. Classification (GTDB taxonomy): domain Bacteria; phylum Pseudomonadota; class Gammaproteobacteria; order Steroidobacterales; family Steroidobacteraceae; genus Bog-1198. The sequence goes on along the minus strand of CAWAVF010000008.1, from coordinate 1,275,251 downwards.
TGGAATGCAGCTCGCTGGTCGCGGCCTCGATTACCTCGACTTCTCTCGAGTTGAATCGATAGCAGACATCTTCCTTCCAGTAGCCGTCGCGGGCATGAAAGGAAAGCCCTTGCGCTTCGAGTTTCTCCGCACGATCGGCGCGCGGCACGACGCTCTGGCGCAACATTTAGCCGCCCATGCCAAAGTGGTGACCCGATGAACCGAAGCCGCCGCGGGCAATGGAACCGGCGCGGGACGTAATGCCCCCGACAAGAGAGCCGGCGCTGGTGATGCGGGCGTTGCCGATGCTGCGGGTGCTGCCGTCGGCGGCGACCGCAATTGGTCGACCGGAACCCGAGTCCCAGTAATAGCGTGGACCGTAGAAGTAGCCCGGCTGCGCAACCGTCCCGGAGGGATGCGAGCAATCGGCCGGATCGCCCCAATCGTGCACACACTGTTCTAGCGATGCGTAGCGTTGCTGCTGTAGCTTTTGGGCGCCACCGTCGTAGTAATAAAGACCCATGGCCGAACCCAGCAGAATCAAACCGACACTGGCTGATTGTTTCACTTGTTTTTTCGCTCGTGGCTCAAGGATAGTACTCCACCAACGATGCGGCGAACGCATTCCTGCAGATGTATGATGCCATCCGCACGCTTCTGCAGCGATCTTTAAGTGCTGAGCTTGAGTATTCGGGAGGGGAAATTGTCTCTGAGCCGACGTCATCTTCTGCAGGCCGCCGCTTCAGCCGCGGCGTGGATCGCAGCATCTGCGCGCGGCCTTGCCTCGCGCGCCGGCGAGTTGCAACCCTCCCTCAGTCCGTTTCCGCTCGAGGCGATACGACTGCGCCCGTCGCAATATCGCACCGCGGTGGATTCGAACCGCGCCTACCTGCTCTCGCTCGAGCCGGACCGGCTGCTGCACAACTATCGAAAAAATGCCGGCCTCGAACCGAAAGCGGTAATTTATGGCGGTTGGGAAAACGACACCATTGCCGGACACACGCTCGGGCACTATCTCTCGGCACTCTCGCTACTGCACGCCCAGACCGGTGATACGGAAGCGCCGCGCCGCGTGACCTATATCGTTTCAGAGCTGGCCGAATGCCAGGCGAAATCGCCCGATGGTTTTGTGGCCGGCTTTACGCGGCGCCGCGGCGATGTGATTGAAAACGGCAGGTTGGCGATGGAAGAAGTCCGGCGCGGCGATATCCATGCGCGTCCATTCGATTTGAACGGGGCCTGGTCGCCTTTTTATAATTGGCACAAGGTGATGGCGGGACTGCTCGATGCGGATCGCTTTTGCGGCGAGCAGGCCGCGATCGACGTGGCCAGCCGGCTCGGCGGCTACATCGAGGGGCTGTTTGCCGGATTGAGCGAGCCGCAGGTGCAACAGGTCCTGTTATGCGAGTACGGCGGACTCAATGAATCGTTCGCCGAACTTCATGCGCGGACCGGCCAGGGGCGCTGGCTCACCATGGCGCGCAAACTCTACGACCGCTCGGTGCTGCAGCCGCTGGTGGAAGGCCGCGATGAGCTCGCGCATCTGCACGCCAATACGCAGGTGCCCAAGCTGATCGGCCTGCAGCGGCTCTATGAGCTGACGGGAGAGCAGGATTACGGGCGCGCCGCCGGAGTTTTCTGGGATCTGGTGACTTCTCGCTACAGTTATGTGATCGGCGGCAACGCCGATCGTGAGGATTTTCAAGCACCACTGTCGATTTCCAAGCACATCACCGAACAAACTTGTGAATCATGCAATACGTACAACATGCTGAAGCTGACGCGACAGCTGTACGCCATGCGCCCGAGTTCCGTGTACTTCGACTACTACGAGCGTGCGCACTTCAACCACATCATGGCGCAGCACAACCCGCGGACCGGCATGTTCGCCTACATGGTGCCGTTGATGTCGGGCTCTCACCGGCAATTCTCGTCGCCGTACGATGACTTCTGGTGCTGCGTCGGCACCGGCATGGAAAGCCATGCGAAGCACGGCGACTCGATATATTGGCGCTCCGCCGATGCGCTGTACGTCAATTTGTACATTGCATCGCAGCTCACCTGGCCGGAGCAGCAATCGACATTGGAGCTTGCGACGTCATATCCGTTCGATGATCGGATCGATTTGCACGTTTTGCGGCGCGAGCGATCCGATCGGCTGACCGTTGCGTTGCGGGTGCCGGCGTGGTGCTCCCACCCGGAAGTTGCGCTCAATGGCCGCCCGATGGCGGTGCGCGCACGAGCGGGTTATATCCGCCTGCGCCGCGCCTGGCGCGCTGGCGATGTGCTGACGTTGACGCTGCCACGCCGCCTGGCGCTCGAGCCGACCGCCGATGATCCGCGCACCGTCGCATTGCTGTATGGTCCCATGGTGCTCGCGGCAGACCTCGGTAGCGCCAGCGACAAATGGACGGGGCCTGCACCCGCGCTGGTCGGTGCGCGGCCGCTGGAACGGATGCAGGCCATACCGAATGAGCCGGCTGCGTTTACCACCAAGAATTTGGCCAGGCCTTCCGAACTCACGCTGCGGCCGTTCACATTGCAGTACGAGCGGAATACGGCGGTATATTTCCGCTGCTTCGACGAGAGCGAGTGGGCCACGGAACAGGCACGCGATGAACAAGAGAAGGCGCGACTGCAAGATCTTGCAGCACGTTCGGCGGATTCGATTGACCTGGGAGAAATGCAGCCGGAGCGAGCGCACCGGCTCGACGCCAAGTTTTCCTACCCGGTGGTATACCGCGGACGAAGCGGCCGCGACGCGCGCGCCGGCGGCTATTTCCAATTCGTGTTTGCTGCCCGGCCGGGGCCGCTGGTATTGCAGACCAGCTATTGGGGCGAGGAGCGCAATCGAAGTTTCCTGATCAAGGTCGAAGGCGTGGAGATCGCACGCGAGCACCTCACGGGCGATCATCCCGGTGAATTCTTCGATCGCAACTACCAGATCCCGCTCGCGCTGACCAAGGACAAGAAAGAAATCACCGTGCGGTTCGAGCCTGAGCCGAATGTATCGGCAGGACCTGTGTTCGGCGCGCGCCTTCTGACCGGGCAAGCTGCCACCGCAGTATGACGGCGCGGTGCCGCTGCCGTCGCTACGGTCCCCGCGGAGTGAACGGCACGATTTTGCGGCCGCGCGCAGCGTTGAGCGCCGCCTCGGTATTGGCGCTTTGCGCAAGAAGCTTGAGATTCTCGCGGGTCGGAAGCAGCAGGGCCCGCTCGCCGCGCTCCGCCATGCTCAGGGCTTGCGCGGGCTGAACCCACTCCAGCGCAACGGTTTCATGGCCGTCGCACTGCCCGATCGCCGCCGCCGATGCGCGGCAAATAAAGAAATGAGTATCGAAGCGCTTGGGGAGCATCTCCGGGGTGATCCAATGGGCGAATTTGACGAGATCGTCAAGCGCCAGCCGCACTCCGTGCCGGATGACGGTTGCCAGGAACGGCTGACCGTTCGACGCGTCGCGGGACAAGGTCGCGCCCCGCCCGCCCGGCAACATTGCCGCTTCTTCCCAGGCTTCGCGGCAGGCGGCGATTCGCAATGCACGCTCTTCAGGGCTGAATGACGCATCGCCGTCAAGATGCGCCAGCCACGACTCCGAATAATCCTCCGGCTCGACGACCCCGCCCGGAAACACCAGCGCCGACGCGAACGGCTCACGCGCATTGCGCTTCACCATCAGCACCTCCAATGGCTCGTCGCGCACCAGCATGACTGTCGCCGCGCGACGCGCTATCGCAATCTCCGTCCCGTTCTGCTGCTGCTCCACTGTCGACTCGCGAACGCTCACTGAATGTTGCCAAAGTCAGCCTAACAACAATGCCCCACCCGGTCCATCCTGCCCGCCGCTAATTCACCACTGCTTCGCGACCGATCACGTCCTTGAGACAGGCGGCGAGCAGAGCCGTTGCCGCGTCGAGTTGCTCCGGGGAGAGGCTTGCGAAGCCGACCATCAGCCCGGGTCTGGCAGGCATCACTTGGTAGTAAGGATGTATGGGGTAAAGACCCAAGCCTCGCTCGGCGGCCCGCGCAACCAGGCGTTTGAGATTTGGATAACTGAGGCGCCGAAACCAAACAACGAGGTGCATGCCGCCCATGGATGGCGCAACCTCAATGTTGTCGCCAAGATGGCGGGACAACCCGTCCAGCAGCGCCTGGCGGCGGCCGCGCAGTTCGGCGAGCGACTTGCGCAAATGTTTCTCGTACTGGCGGCTCTCGAGAAAACCCGCCAGTGCGGCCTGCTCTATTGATGAGCAGCCAAGGTCATCCAAGGCCTTGGCCATGACCAGGTCATCGCGCAGTGCCGGCGGGGCGACGATGTATCCCAGCCGCAGACCCGGAAACAGGGTCTTCGAGAAACTGCTGGTGTGAATCACGCGCTCGCCGACGTCCAACGATCGTAGCGCCGGCAGGGGACGGCTGTCATAGTGAAACTCGCCGTCATAATCATCATCGAACACCCAGCAGCCGTGGGTGCTTGCATACTTGAGCAGTTCGATGCGCCGGTCCAGCGACAAAATGGATCCGGAGGGAAACTGGTGCGACGGAGTGACGTAAATCAGCCGCGGCGCTCGCGCCGGCAGTTCGCTGGTCCTCATGCCGTCGCTGTCGACGCGAACTCGGACGAGCCGCGCGCCATGCGCCAGCAACGCGTGCTGTACGAGCTCATAGTGCGGATCCTCGATTACCACAGATTGGCCCTCATCCAGCACAGCGCGCGCGACGATGGTCAGGGCCTGCTGTGTGCCGCCCACGATGATGACATCGTCCGGAGTGCACGAGACTCCGCGTCGTCGCACCAGATAATTGACGATCGCGCAGCGCAGCGGATATGACCCCGCGGCATGCGGGTAGCCGGCTTCGGCGCGGGCCGCGGCGGCGAGCAGCTTGCGGCGCCACGCCGCGGATAGCTGGTGGCGTACCAGCGGGTCACCGTACTGAAGGTTGTAGCGTGGACCAACCCTGACTCCGGACAGGGTGAACGGGCTGAGCTTTCGCGTCCTTGCACTGTAGCGCGACTGGGCGCCCATGGCGCTGCGCGCATCCTTGCGCCGCCGTGTCGGCGCGACGCCGGCAACGCACGTACCCGAGCCCGGGTGGGCGACCGCCAATTGCTCCGCGCACAATAGCTCATACGCACCGAGCACTGTATTGCGCGAGATGCGAAGCGCGGCGGCGAGCGTGCGAGTCGCCGGAAGTTGACTCGCCGGCGCGAATCCGCCGCCGAGAATCTCGCGCTTCAGCGCACGCGCGAGCTGCTCGAACATCGCGCCTTGGCCGTCCATTTTTAGGATCATGACGTGTGGCACCTTAAAATAATCATATTGTGGCACTTGAGGATACCACTGGATTTGCCTATTCTCATCCAACGCATTTCGGCCGACGAAGGATCGTCATGGCAAATTTTCGCGTGGTGGAATTCTGCGGCGGAGGAAAGGGCGGGATATGGAACGAGGCCACGGTCGCATCGCGGCGGAGCTTTCGCAATGAGAACGCTCATCGTGGACCACGAACCCTGCGTCCGCGAGACGCTTCGCAATCTGTGCGAATCCGACGACAGCATTGACGAAGTGTCCGAAGCCGAGTCGGGCGTGACCGCAATAAAAATGATACGTGCCAGGCGGCCGGATTTACTGCTGCTGGACGTCGAATTGAGCGACATGACCGGCTTCGATGTCTTACGCTCCTTGAATGATGCCCGACGGCCTCCCGTCATCATGGTCACCGCGCACGAGCAGCATGCCGTGGAAGCGTTCCGCATTGGCGCGATCGATTATCTGACGAAGCCGGTCAACGCGGATCGATTCGCGACGGCAATCAAGCGGGTTCATGAGCGACGCAAATCGGCGTTGGTCGGAGCCCAAGATCCTGAGTCCGGCCTAATCGCGGCAAACAGCCCACGCCGAAGTCCACCGGTGCGTTTGATCGGCGAGAACTCGCACCGACTATACTTTCTTGCCGTTGACGACGTGGACTACATAGAATCCTGCGGCAACTATGTGCTCATCCATGTCGGGACGCAGAAATATATTCGCCGCGACACGCTCAAACGCCTGGCTGTCGAACTGCGCGATGCGGAGTTCGAGTGGATTGGCAGATCAACGCTGGTCAATCTCGCACGCGTCGCATTTGCCGAAAGGCTGGACCACGGCGCGCTTGCGTTTACGCTCAAGTCCGGCGCTCGGCTGATTTCGAGGGCCAGGGTCAGACTCGAGGTGCCCCGCGAGCGCCACCGCGCGATCAGTGCAGAGTGAGCCGCGGCGATCTTGATTCGAACGCAGCCTGGCGCGCGAACTTGAGTTCGACCGTTCTGCTGCTCACGCGGCCCAGCCGCGCGCTACCGCGCAGGTGTGGAGACCTCCAATACACGGTAGCGCCCCGCCGTACGATATGGCCGCGAACGTGATGCAGACGGGGGTGCAATCGGCGCGAGTCGCCGCCGGACGCCGGCCGCGGCAAGCTTGATGCATACAACGGCGCTGCGATCTCAATGTGCTCCAGCAAGGGCGGTTTTCCCGCCTGCTGCCGGGCGCGATTCAGCCGCTCATGGCACACGATATGTCGCGGCAACGCTTTGCTTGCGCCGAGCAGCAGAAAGAAGGCCATCAGCATGGGAGTGTCGAAAGCGACTCCCGCCAAGCTGGCGCGTACAACCTGCTGCTTGACGTCCGCCGTTTGGCAGCGCGCAACATAGTAGGCCGCCCACTCATCGTCGAAGTGGAAGCGCAGATGCGCAAGCAATTCGTCGAGCGACGCTTCATGTTCCATCCTGAGGAGCACCTCGCCCCGCCAGGCCGTGGATCCGCCCGGGTGGTACGCGGCCGCTGCGTCGTCGAGATTGAATGCGGTGACCATGGGCGACAAGTAGGCTAGATTGTCGGGCATCGACCAGAAGGTGCGGATGTGACCGGATCGGCAGTCGGGGGCCGCCTTCACCAAGGCGCCCGCTCGCTGCGCACCGTCGCGCGACTGCACCTCGAGCGCGGGGATCTCGCTAAGCGCCTGGCGACGCGGCTCCTCCGCCCACTCCACCCAGATGCAATGAGTGGGCGCACGGATCAGATCCAAACATGCGCTCAATTGATCGCCACCGGCGTACGCCAGTTGCGTGGCGCAGCGGACCAATTCATCCGAAAGTACATAGCGCAGCGGGCAACTGCAGACCTCCGTTTTGAACTGACCCGCCGTCGGCAATACGCGGCCATCATCCGATCGTATTGGAATGCTGCGTCCTTGCGCGATGAGATCCAGAAGTCGCATATGGATGCGCGCTCCGAAGCTATGCGATTCAAAATTTGGCCGTGAATGCCGCGTACAGCTGCCGCCCCAGCGTGTCGTAAGTTTCGTAAGTGTTGGCCTGGCCGCCCGCTGTGATCTCGCTGGTCACGATCGGCGGATTCTTGTCGAACAGATTGTTGACGCCGGCGCGCAATTGCACTTGTTTCAAGACGTTCCAACTCACGGATAGATCGAAATAATTGTAGGCAGGAATTTTCGCGTTGAAATAGTCGTACGCTCCGAATTCCGAGTATGCGAGCGATGGGTAGTAGCTGTTGTTGTCGAGGGACACCTTGCCGATGTAGCGCCAGAACGCCGATACCTCGAGGTCCCACGGGCTGGTCCAGGTGGCCCGCAGATTCTGCCGCCATTTCGGATTGACGGTTTGACAGGTGGCCCCGAACAGACCAGAACAGTCGTAGGTGAGCGACTGGGGCGACGGCGTCGTCTCGTTGTGCAACTGATACGTGCCGCTCAGCGAGAACAATAGGGACCCGAATCGATCCAGCGGCAGCTTGTAGTTCGCCTGCAGGTCGATGCCGCTGACCAATACTGAGCCAATATTGACGTTGGTCTGGATAATGTAGCCGCCGCCGGCGACGGTGGCACCGGTCAGCCCTCCGGTCGTGGGAGATCTCACGATCTGGCTGCAATACTGCGGCTGACCGGTATCGAGACATTGCTGTAAAAGGATGGTGGGCGGATACGGGTCGATCTCGTCTTTGAGTTTGATGTGATAGTAGTCGATGCTGCCCGTGAAGTTCGGCAGCATGGTCGGTGTGATGTTGAAGCCGAAACTATAGGAGACCGCAACCTCCGGCTGCAGCTGCGTATTGCCGCCGATGAGCGCGGACACCTGGCTGCCAACCAATTGCGGAATCGTGCCGTTTGCGTACTGAGTCGGAGTCACGCCGGTGCGCTCGCATTGCACAAGGGAAGCAGTAATCGGCGGTGCACAAGGATCGGCGCTGAAACCTATTCCACCCACATTCGGCGGATTGTAGAGCTCGATGATGCTCGGAGCGCGGATGGCGCGCTGGAACGAACCGCGGAAACGGAAGTCATCGAGCGGTGCGTACTGCACCTCGAACTTATAGGTGTTGACGACGCCGGAAGTCGTGTAGTCCGAGCGGCGGAGGCCTGCGTCAACCACCAGATCCTTCACACCCGGTTTGCCCTGCACCAGCGGTGCGCGCACCTCGATGAATTCTTCCGTGACTCCAATGCCTTGGTTGATGGGCGCCGAAGCGCCGCCGAAGCCGGACAGCTGTCCTCCAAGTTCGGCCGCATCCGGCTGGAAGACCTCCGTATCGCGGCGGTTCTCCCCGCCGACGTTGACGCCGATGCCATCGTTCGCGGTGGGCAACTGGATGCCGTATTTCCCCAGCTGGCCGGTGATGTCGGCGTGCGCGATGCGTTCAGTCACCGTGCCGTACGCCGTGCCGCTCAGATACAGATATTGGAGCTGTTGCGGCGTGATGGGGCCGGTACCGAAGATGTTATATGGCACGCAGGAACCGCCGCTGATGCAAACCGGGTTGGCACGAGTCCCGCTAACCTGCAGCGCGTTGTCAATGTTTTGAAAATTGAGGTAATTGTTGTTTGACGTAAACAGCGTCGAGTAATAGTACGAGCCGTAGGCATCGTAGGTCCAAGCGGTCGCGAAATCGCCGGTCGCGCCCAACACCGCACGGTAGTTCGTGTGCTCGAAGTAGGTGTTTCGTCCAGCGCCCTCGACGTTGCGCCGGCCGATGCGCACGTTGGTGCAATTCGGGGAAAGCACGGTGGCTCCGCCGGGCGGAGTCGTGAATGAGCAGGGCGTGCCGGGGGCCGCCGCGGCGGCGGCGATTTGCGCCGGGGAGCAAAGCACCGAAGCTTCTTGCGCACTGAGCAGTGGGTTGTCGCAATTGATGTTGTAGTTGCCGCTGAGGGGATCATTGGGATTGCTGTCCTTGAACAAGGCGGACGGCGCGATATATTGAGTGGTTTTGTCATTCATGAAGTTGAATTCGAGATAGGGCTTCACTGCATCGTTGAGATCGATGTGACCCAGCACGCCGCCGGTGTAACGCTGGTCTTCACGCGCGATGTAAATGTATGGTTGCGAGTTAAACAGCGCCGGTGGCTGCTGGCCGGCCGCCGGATATGGCAACAGCTGATTGCCGACAACGCCAAATTGGGCGCTGGCGTTGACCGGATTGGGCGTCCACTGGTTCGAGTTCGATGACCCGCTGCACACCGCTCCGGTGAGCGTGCTGTTCGCGTTCAGCTGACACGCGCCGAAATCGCGATCGCCGCTGGCAACCGGGTCGGAGCTCAAGTACCCCAAATAACCGGTGATATTGCCTGCCCCGTCAGCAAAATTTGTCCCCATGATGACGTCGAAGTTGCGATTGCGGCCATCCTTCACCGAACCGGTCGGCGGGGTGTTGCCGAATGCGGTATTCAAGCCTTGCACGTACGAATTATTATTATTGTGCCAGTCTTCGCCGACCTGACCATCGACCTGTATGCCTTGGAAATTCTTCTTCAAGACGAAGTTGATCACGCCGGCAATGGCGTCCGAACCGTAGGTCGCCGAGGCGCCGCCGGTGACCACATCGATGCGTTCGACCATGAAGGTCGGGATCTGGTCGAGGTCGGGCGCGGGCGATGAAATGGCGGTATTGGCATCGCCAACACCCAAGCGCCGGCCGTTGATCAGCACCAGCGTGCGATTCGGTCCGAGACCGCGCAGGTCGGCGGTCGTCAAGCCGCCGGCGGTGGTCAGTCCGCTGGTGCGGCCGCTGAAATCCTGCCCTATGGAGTTGTTGAAGTTCTGCGGCAACTGATAAAGGATGTCGCTGATGTCGTTTTTGCCTGTCAGCAGGATCTCCTTCGCCGTGATGACATCGATCGGGCTGGTGCTGACCAGGTTCGGCGCTGCGATGCGCGAACCTGTTACCACGATCTCCTGGATCTCAGCAGTTTCGGTTGTTGCCAGCGCCACTTGCTGCGGCAGCGCCGGCCGGCTGCCCGCAGCCATCATGCCGCCCAGAACAATGCATCGAAGTGTGCGCAGTAGCGCGCTTTGATTTGTCATTGCAAGGCTCCCTACGCTGCGTCGTCGTGTTCGCGGCGGGAAGCTTAGGCAAGATGATTGCGGTTGCCCCACCAATGTGATGAAGGCACTGCATGCGTGATAAACCGCAGAATCGTGGGGAGCGGCGGGCGCGCGGTGCTGCGACCGCTACCTTAATCGGCCAGCGGCGAGGGGCGAACTTGAAAGTGCACCACCAGCGGCTTGGTACCCTGGCCGCCCTCCTTGTGCCACGGGGTCCGATCGCCACTGGTGATCCAGATGCCGCGTCCCTTCCATCCCGCTGCGGCATCATCAATGCGGCCTTCGAGACCTTTGGCATAAAAGCCGAGCGGATAGGGAATGCGCAGCGTCACGAATCTTCCATCCACCAGCGCATGCACGCCGTCAAACAGATTGCCGGTGGCAATCGGCACGTTGGCTCCCAGTCCCAACGTGTCGTGCTGATCCACCCAGGTGTAGTAGCTCGACTCAACGCTCATTTGCGGCACGTCGACGAATCCCGGCCCCGGCAAGCGATGGAAACTCCAACCTTCCGGACAGTGGTCGCCGGTCGCGGTTGGACCGTTGAGCTTTCCCAAGCATTTGCGCCGGTCGAATTCCCCCAGATGTCCGCTGGCGAGGGACACCCAGACCACGCCGCGGCGGTCGATATCCGCGCCGCGCACGCCGAAGCCGGGCGCAGGCACATTGTAGATCTCGCTGAGCCTGGTGCGCGGATCGAACCTTACAATCGCACCGGGATAGCGAAACGCGACTGATCCCCACACGCTGCCGTCCGCAGGACTCGGCATGACGGCATAAAACCCGACTGCCAGACGCTGATCGAGACTGGGGTCCGCGGGTTGGCCAGGTTCAGTCCAAGAATCGAGTTTGCCGTTGCCATTGAGGTCGAGCACCACCGGAGCCCAGCCCTGGGAAGCCGCCGCATCGCCGGTCTGATCGAATTTCTTGGTATCGAACCAGCCCACCACATCACGAGCGCCGCTGGTCCAGAGAGTATCGTTGGCGTCTTCGGCAAATTGCAGATGATGTGTACTGAAGCAGGTATCGACGAACGTGTATTTGCGGCTCTTCGGCTCGTATACCGCGAGTTGGCGCTCCGACGTGTTGAGGGGAAAGCCCTTGGCCGATGGATGACTCGATCCTGACTTGCAGAATGGGGGATTGTCTGCCGCGCGTATCCGCGCGGTGTACCAGACGCGGCCGGACTCATCGAGCATCGGATTGTGGGCGATCGCCCGAGACGCCCAGATTCGCTCCTCACCCCAATACGGCGAGGCGCCGAGCACGGGGTCGTCGTGAGTAGTCGGCGTGTTCGCGTCGCGCACGGTCGCCTTGAAGGTGCTGGCGAGGTTGTGCACCGGATCGAGTACCGGGAATTCATCGGAACTGAGTTCCGGGGCGCCGTAAAGCAATCCATTGCCGTTGATTGTTGGATTTCGCCGATCGGTTCCCGAGAGATCATGCAAATACGCCTTGGCATCCGACCAGTCACGCACGGTTGCGACGATATTGCGCTCGATGCCGGTGGGCCGCGTTGGAGCCGCGGCAGGAAGCTCGCCCGCCGCGATGCGGTCGGTCCAATCCGCGAGATAGCGAATTGGAATACCGGCAAGCGCGCCTTGTGCGATGTTGATCATCTGGCTGCCGGCCTGACCCGACTGTAAGCGCCTCACCCAAGCCTCCTGCGATGATTTGAATGTGCCGAGAGTTTTTGGAATGGTGCGCGTCGCGAGATTTCCAAGCTGGTGACAGCCGACGCAGCCCATGTTCTTCATCCACATCAGATAGCCGTTGCGGCCGCCCGGCAGCGCTGCGACTTGCGCTGCCTCGGGAATCTTCATCATCGCGTACCAATAGGCGGCGGGATAAGTTTTGGCCGCCGCGGCCGCATCCGGTGCGACCACGGCAGCAAGGGCGAGACGCTGGCCCGGTGTCGCATCGACCCCGGGGGAGTCGGCGAGACCGTAACCGCGCACCCAGACGCTGTATTTTGCGCGCGGCAATTCCGGAATCAGGTAGCGGCCGGCTTCGTCGGTTACGACGATCTTCGCGAAGCGCGTCTGGAAATCATGCGTTTCGGCGACAACCCAGACGCCGGCTTCCGCACCGCGAGGGCTGCGAACGATGCCGCCAATCTCGTCGGTCGCGATCCGCGGCAGGGCGTCTGCGGCGCGCGCGCCCGCCATGCAGCACATCAACACTGCAGCCACACCGATAGCTCTGAGCATACTGCGTGCCGAACCTAAGGCCCCCTTCCTGCAATTCGCGCATCTTACGCGGGCAGCACAATGATCGTCGAGGCCTCGCGATTCTCGTCACGCAACCGCAATTTCCCGGACACTTGCACGCAATGATCGGCGGTTAGCCTGTGGTTTATCCACCTGGCGTCGGGTTGTCGGCGGGCGGGCTGATCGCAGAAAATGGATGGTTCTCGGTCAGCTCGCCCTGCGCGTCGCTCTCACGCGGCTCGACGGCCCACCAGTACAGGCTGATGCAAAACGTGATCTCGCCGCTGCACTTCTACAAAGCCGGCTTCCAGCAAGAGTTCGCATAGGCGCGCGATCGACACGGCGTAGTAGCGGCTGCGCAGCACACGGGTCTCGCATCGACCGTCCGCAAACTCCCGGGTCAGGTACAGTCGCAGGTCGTATTGATCCTTATCCCATTCCCATACCTGTACGGCAAGAAAACGGTCGCCATCGACGTAGCGCATGCCGTAGGGGCACACATCCGGGGTTTTGCGTTCAATGGCGGCATAATCTCGGACCGAAAACACTGCGACGCCTTGTGCGCGCAGCGAGCGATAGCAGCTGCGAAACGATTGCAGTATCTCGGCATCGGATAAGAGATGCGGAATGCTGTTGTCGCATGCAAGAATCGCGGCCATCGAGCCGGAGGCCGCATGCGCGAGCGTGCGAAGGTCGTCGAGATGAACTTGGGCATGCAGCGAGCGGCTCGACAGCTCGAAGCGCAGGCGCTCAAGCTCGCCCGCGGAGATATCGGATGCCGCGACCTCGAAGCCCAGCATCGCGAGCCCCAGCGTCTGCGTGCCGATACCGCAGGCTGCATCGAGCACGCGATCGCCTGATTTGACGCCGAACTCGCCAAGAAGCGATGAAATTGCCGCGCCTTGTTTGAGTATGGCGCGCTCCCAATCGCCGTAGAGCAGATGAAAATAAGGTGCCAACTCGTCGTAAAAGGCTGCGGTCATTGACTATTCATCCCCATACCCGGGGGATAACCCTGTGCATAACCAGGTTGTGAAATCAAAACGACACAATCTTTCAGCCGCTTATGTTGATCTGACGAAATTTTGACCACTAGTTTTGCGCCAATGGTCTAACCCCTTAGCGTTTCGAATTGCGGCGTTTCTTCGGTTTCTTCTTCGGTTTCTTCTTCGGTTGCTTTTTAACCAAACTTCCCTTGACCACTTTCTTTTTCACTTTGCGCCGCATGCGCACCAGCGCATCGATAAGATCATCGACCGCTTCATGCTTTTTCGCCTTGCGTCGCATCCATACGAGAGCGTCGAGTAGATCATCGACAACTTCCTGTTTTTTCGCCATGCAGCATCCTAGGCGAATAACCCAGCAGCGCCAACAATTTCAGTCGCCCGGCCCGATCATCGCAATGCAACATCCCTGGCAATTTCCGAGCGGCAATTGGACCGTCTGGCATTCATGTAAATCGACTTGATTTCCGATTTGTTGCGGCAGCAGGTGGACGCGCCCTAACAGCTCCTGAAAGCGCTGCTCCAAATGCAAACTGTAAAATACAGGATCGACAGCGAGATATGACATCCACACAGCGCGGTCTGCGTAGGCAATTTCCAGCCATTTGAAACTCTGTTCCTTGTCGTTCAGCGCGGCGTAAATTTGCGCCACGCCATACGGCGATACATAGCGCGCACCGGAGATCGTTTGTAGCTGGGCAATGACCTGCAGCGCCTCGGTCTTGCGCCCCGCCGCGGCATGAGCGACCCCGACCTGCGCTAGATACAGCGGGCTGTTTCCGGAAAGGCTGGCTGCGGTTTGCAACTCAGCGAGCCCTTGCTCGTTCAGCCCTGCTTGAACGTAATTTTGGCCGAGCACCAGATGAGCAGCTGCGAAGTTTGCGTCCAAGTCTACGGTTTTCCGGGTTTGGTCAATGGCGAGGTCATATTTTCGCGCTAGGTAGTAGCGCAATCCAACCCAGGTTCCGATCATGAGGTTCAGCGGATCGATTGCCAACGCCTGCAGCGCCTCGCGCAGTGCCTCCTCATGCCGACCTGTAACCGATAGAGTATCCCCGTACCAATGGTGTGCATTGGCATATCGGGGGTCCAAAAGCAGCGCACGCTTGAACTCGGTCTCCGCTCCAGACCATTCCCACGTGTGATTGAGCACCAGACCCAGTGAAGCATGAGCTTCAGCGGACTGCGGATCAATCTCAATGGCTTTGAGCGCCGCCGCATGAGCCTTGGGAAGTGCTTCCGCCGGAGACTTGAAGCCGTGCCACGCGAGTCCGCTGTTACAGTCGGCCAATCCTGAATAGGCGGCGCCGTAGGCCGGATCCTTGTCAATTGCCTGCTCGAAGTAGATCAGGGCCTTCTGCATGCCGTCCGCGGTGCGCTTGTTCCAGTAATAGCGGCCTTTCAGATATGACTCATAGGCCTCTGGATTCAGCGTAGCCAGGCCTGTCGTTGCCTTCTGTTGTCCCGGCGTCAATGTAATGTGGATTTGGTGTGCGATCGTTCGCACCACGGAGTCCTGTAGTGCCAGCATGTCCTTGAGTTCGCGGTCATAGCTCTCGGCCCAGAGATCGGTTTGGTCCCGAACCTGAATCAATTGCACGGTAATTCGCACTCGATCGGATTCGCGTCGAACGCTCCCTTGAACGAGGTAGTCGGCATGCAGCTCTCTGCCAATTTGGTTCATTGGCAGCCGGCTGCCTTGATACTTTGCGACCGAACCACGGGCAATGACGGTGAGCCGCTGCGGATTCAGCTTACCAAGCTGAGCGATCAGCTCCTCGGTCAAGCCATCGCTAAAGTATTCCTGATCGGGATCGCGACTCAGGTTGTCAAACGGCAGAACCGCCAAAATCACCTTTCCGGAAGAAGGTTCGGCAGGCACGGCCTCATGCCAGACCCAGTACGCCACCACCGTAAGCAGCGCAGCGGCCGCCAAGCCGATCAAGGCGTTGCGCCACGTGCGCGAACCGACTTGAAAGCGGGGTTGGGATTCGTGTTCCGGCGGCACGCTTACGGGCGCCACAAAGCGATACCCGTGCCTGGCGACGGTTTCGATGAATCGGGGACTCTCCGCCGAATCTCCCAAAGCATCGCGTACTTTTTTGATTGCGTTGTTCAGGCCCTGATCAAACGCGACATACACATCGGTGGGCCATACGCTCTTCTGCAAGTCCTCCCTGGTGACCACCTGACCGGCGCGCTCAACTAGCAATGCAAGCACTCGAAACGGCTGGTCCTGCAGCTTGACCTTTATTCCTGCCTTATGCAGTTCGCGCGCTTTCAGGTCGAGCTGAAATACGCCGAATTGAAGAATACCGGTGGGCGGACTCGGTGCTTGCATGGTGGGGTTGAGAGAACCCTGTGTTATGGCAAAAAACGCTTGTCCAACAACTGCGCCAACAGGTTAGCCCATACCGCCATGCCATTAAAGAATCAATGGCTTAGCGGGATATAAATAAATTACGAATTGAACAGCCGCGGCGGATTGAAGTTGATTTGCCAATGTCCCAGGGTTTCGCCGTCGAATAAAACCCACCTCAAGACAAAGGGGAACCCTCATGTACAAGATCATTCGATGTGCACTTGCCTTGGCCGTGCTCGCAACCGCTTCGGCAATGAATGCCCAAGCGGCAGACCCGATCGCTGCTTGGAACGCGATCAGCGAAACGGCAGTGAAAACCGCCGGACACCCCCCGCCGGTCGCGGCGCTGGACTTTGCCATCGTGCACTTGGCGATCTACGACGCCGTTGAATCGATCGACCGGCGCTACGAGCCGTATTACACCCTTGTACCCGGCGCAACCGGCTCTCCGAGTGCTGCGGCGGCCAAAGCTGGCCACGACATACTGGTCGGGCTGTTCCCACTGCAAAGCCCCACGCTGGATGCCGAATATGCGAATTTCCTGGAAACCAACGGCATTGACCCTCTGGACCCTGGGACTGCGGTAGGGAAGTTGGTTGCGGCAAATATGCTGTCCCTGCGCGCAAACGACGGACGCTTTCCTGCCAACCCGCCGCCCTTCCTCGGCGGCACGGCAATCGGCGAGTGGCGGCCGACGCTATCGCTGCTCCCCGGATCGCCGCCATCGCTCGCGCCGGGCCTTACTCCCTGGGTGGCCAGCGTCAGCCCCTTCACGATGCATAGCGACTCACAATTCCGGGTTGGCCCGCCGCCCGCTCTATCCAGCGATAAATGGGCTGATGATTACAACGAAGTAAAATCGGTGGGAGCTCTGTCGAGCACCACCCGCAGCGCAGAACAAACCGACATGGCCTATTTCTGGGCCGATAGCGGTCCGGTGCTGTGGCAGAACGCCCTGCGCTACATCTCGGGCAGCTACTTGAATGACATTGGCGAATCGGCGCGCATGTATGCGCTGGCCGAGGCCTCGCTCGCGGACGCGCAAATTGCCTGCTGGGATAGCAAGTACTTTTACGATTTTTGGCGGCCCATCACGGCCATCCGGCTGGGAGACCAGGACGGCAATCCTTTCACCGATGTAGATCCCAATTGGCAGCCGCTGATCGACACGCCGAATTTTCCCGAGTATCCCTCCGGTCACGTCGACATCAGCGGCGCGATTTCTCACATGCTGCAACTCTTCTTCCGCAGCGATGTGCTGAGTTTTCAAATGACCACCACCAACGTGCTGGCCCTGCAGAAAACCCGCACATTCACCAGGCTGTCGCAGGCGGAGCAGGAGGTCCTCGACGCGCGCGTGTTGTCGGGCATCCACTACCGCAACTCGGACATCACCGCCCGAAGGCAGGGACGCCGTGTCGCTAATTGGGTGTTTAGGCACTACCTTCGTCCCGTTGACGGTGCAAAGGACGATGACGACTCAGAGAACTAGTCTAAACGCGTTATCGCCGGGGACGATCGCGTCCCCGGCGCCGGAATCGGCAACTTTCGCGACGCGCAATGTACAGCAACCCTGCAGGCCAATCTGGACGCTTTCGGACCTCAAAATCATCCGTATAATGCGCAATGGCGCGTTCGAAGAAATCATTTGCTGAACTCTTTCTGCCGACCAAAGGCAAAAACTCGCCGCGACGCGGCGGATCAGCCGGGGACAATCCCTCGATCCAGGCGATCTGGGACGTCGTTTGCGCCATCCCGCGCGGTCAGGTTTCAACATATGGAGCGGTTGCACGCGCCGCCGGCCTGCCCGGCCGGGCACGACTGGCCGGGTTCGCGCTCAAGGTGGCCCCGAAACAGACCAACCTCCCGTGGCATCGTGTGCTTGGCACAGGCGGACGCATCGTGTTCCCGACTACATCCTCACCCTACAAAGAACAGGCGAAACGCCTGCGGGCCGAGGGAGTGGAAATCAAGAATGGCCGCGCGCGCCGCTCTTTCATCGCGGATCTCGAGCAAATCTGACGACTCGGGCGCAGGTAGACTGCCGACGCGCTAGCGAGGGCCGCTCAGGAGGATCCACCCAAGGACCAGCAGGCCGAGGAAGATGGTTTCCGCGGCGATCAGCGCGAGCGCGGTCGAGCCGACAGCCATCATTTCCCGTAGCGAGGTCTTCATGCCCAGCGCAGCCACCGAAATCACCAACAGCCACTTGGATACTTCAGTAAAGGCAGCGGCGATGGACTTCGAAACCAAATCAAAGCCGTTCAGTGCGGTAAGTATGAGGAAAACAACGAGAAAGCCCGGCAGTAGCGCCACCTTGGCGACGTGAGGTCCGTTTCCCTGCGAACTTCTGGCGACCGCCAGCGAGATGACCAGGACCACCGGCAACAGCATGGCCACCCGCATCAGCTTGACGATGGTTGCCGCATCCCCCGCCTGCGGCGAGGAGGCATACCCGGCAGCCACCACCTGCGCCACATCGTGGATCGATCCGCCGAGAAACCGGCCGGTCTGCAGCGGATCCAAATTCAGATGCGACAGCAGAGCGGGATATAGAAGCATCGCAATCGTGCTGTATGTGGTTATGCATGCGATTACCATCACGGTGTCGCGCTCTGAATCCTTGCGGGGCCACGCCACTGCAATGGCCATGGCGGCGGAGGCTCCGCAAATGCCGACAGCGCCGCCGGACAGCACGCCAAATCTGCCGTCGACCTTGAGAATTTTTGCCAGCACCCATCCGACGCAGATAGTGAGCGGAACGCTCACCACCACCATTGCCGCAGTCGCCCAACCGAGGCTGCCGATCTGACCGAACGTAATGCGCAACCCGAGCAATGCAACGCTGATTCGCAGCAGGACGCGCGCCGAAACATTGATGCCCGGCAGGTAGCGCGCCTCGGCAGACAAGGCGTTCAATGCCATGCCGAGCAGGAGAGCGAAAATGATGGGCGGCGCGTGATAGTGGTCCGATAGGTAGGTCGCAGCCAACGCAACGACAAAGGTCGATATGACACCAGGCGCAATGGTCGCGGCGCCTGCACGAAAGGCGGCGAGACTCAAGCGATCGGAACGCGGGAAAAGTCGCATCGGCAAAAGTCCGTGAAGAATCAGGGTGGCATTCTACCTGTGCGGTCGCGGGATGGCCTTCATGTATCGGACCAGCGCACGTTGCACACAGTGAACGGCATGTTATTGCCGAGACAGTACTCGAGCAGTCGGCGCTGATTATCCTGCAAACGATCTCCGGGGCCTTTAACCTCGATCATTCGATAGCGCCGCTCCCGCGGCCAGAATTGCACCAGATCGGGAAAACCCGCGCGGTTTTCCCGGATATCGCCCACAATCCATTCGAACCAAAGTTTGAGATGCGCCGCCGGGAAACAGGTCAACGCGCGATCCAGCAGGCTCTTGTTCAACAATCCCCAATCGACAAATGCACATTGGATGCCCGCTTTCTCCACGTAGCATGGGTAAATGCCGGTGCTCACGCCGCCGCTTTCAGCGCGCCAGTCCTTGCCTCGCATCGACTGTACGTCAAGCTCGGCTCAGCCACTGCAAGCGATGACTCGTTCCCGCTCACGGACGGGGGACACCTCCCCGTGGACAGGTGGTTTCGGGCCGCATTTACGTCCCGATCGAGCGTGACTCCACACGCACTGCACACCCAAGTCCTTACAACGAGCATGTCCAGACCTGTAGGGCCCCCTGAGGGCCTTGCAGCTGCTGCATGTTCGCGTTGAGTCTCTCTCACTGACGATGATGACGCTCCTGCCGGCCTGCTGGCCGTTGTACTGCAGTTGTGTCTTGAGTATGCCCCAACCGGCATCCAGCACGGATTTGGCCATCCGGGTCTTCGCCAATTTCAGGCTGCTCACATCGCCGATTTTTATGGTCTGATATTCGTTTACGATTTTTCTTGAAAACTTGTGCGTCCATTTGAGTTGCGGCCGGCGGTGGACATTGCACGGAAATGGGCGCGCGGCGCTAGAATGAGAGTGTTACGAATCTCAAGGGCGATTCATGAAGCAACCGGCGTCGATATACTTTTTGATTCTGTCCCTGCTCGCCGCTTTCGCCGCTGCAGCGCAAAGCCCTGGATTGAAGGCGTACGAAAGCTTCTTCAAAGCCCATCCGCCGCAAAAAATTGCCGCGCCAGGGGATCTGAAAACCATTGCGCTCTCGGGCGCTGGATCACCCGGCTCGGTAATTTGGGAAACCGACGGCCGCTGGCGCACCGTGCGCGACGTCACCCAGCCGGCGCTGATCCCCGTGCTGCCGCAGCCCGGCAGCGGAAACGGTTCGGCGCTTATCATCGCCCCGGGGGGCGGATTTCTGAATCTTTCCATGGACACCGAAGGCTTGGAGGTGGCTCAGTTTCTTGCCGCGCGTGGGATTGCGTGCTTTGTACTCATGTACCGGCTCGATGACACACCTGCCGACATTGACGGCTATTGGAACGTCATTGCGGCGCGCTTCAGCAACATAGACTCCAAACAGACCTTCAGCACCTTGTCATCGCCCGCGGTCGCCATGGCGGAGGCGGACGGTCTCGCCGCGATCGAATGGGTGCGCACCCATGCCAATACCTTCGGCATCGACGCACAGCGCATTGGCTTCATGGGTTTTTCCGCAGGCGGCATCACAGCCATGAACGTCGCCACCGCCTACAACGCGGCGTCGCGCCCGAATTTCGTCGGCGTCATCTACGGAGCCATGCCCAAGCGCAATGTTCCGCCCGATGCGCCGCCGGCATTCATCTTGGTTGCCGCAGATGATCCATTGCTGGCGTACGCCGCGACTCCGATCTTCGATGCATGGCGGGCCGCCGGCAAATCCGCTGAGCTGCATATCTACGACAAGGGCGGACACGGGTTCGGCACGAAGAAACAAGGCAAGAGTTCCGATCATTGGCTCGAGGACTACTTCAACTGGCTGGCGGCCGGGGGCTTTGCCAAGCGCAATAGCGATAAGGAAACCTAAATGTCCGTTCTCGATGTTCCCCAGCCCGCGTTCATGAACGATCCGGAAATTCAGATGTTCGCCGACTCCGCGGCTCGATTCTTCGATCGTGAGGCGCCGCCGGAGCGCGTCGCCCGCTGGCGCAAGGCGGGACAGGTGGAGCGCGAGTTCTGGAGTCAGGCGGGACAGGCGGGACTGCTGGGCGTCAGCGTACCCGCTGAATATGGCGGCTTGGGCGGCGATTTTCGGCACGATATCGTGCTCGTCGAACAGACGATTCGCAAAGGCGTCGACGGCTTCGCGATCAGTCTGCACAATGTGATTGTGACGCCCTACATTCAGGCGCACGGCACCGAGGAGCAAAAGCGCCGCTGGCTGCCGAAGCTCGCGAATGGCGAGCGCGTGGCCGCCATCGCCATGAGCGAACCAGGGGCAGGATCAGACCTGCAGGCGATCCGCACAACCGCGATACGGGACGGCGACGGCTATCGCATCAACGGCAGCAAGACGTTCATCTCGAACGGCCAAACCGCGGATCTCATCGTGGTCGTCGCAAAAACCGATCCCACGGCGGGACACAAAGGCGTGTCGCTGATGGTGTTGGAAACCGACGGGCTCAAAGGCTTCGAGCGCGGCAAAAAGCTCGACAAGATCGGCTTGGAAGCGCAGGACACTTCGGAACTTTTTTTCAACGACGTGTGGGTGCCGCAGCAAAACCTGCTCGGCATGCAGGAAGGCAAGGGATTCTACCAATTGATGGCCGAACTGCCGCGCGAACGCTTGCTGCTGGCAATCAGCGGGGTCGTGACCATGGAGCTGGCGCTCGAGACGACCATCCAATACGTGAAGGATCGCAAGGCCTTCGGCCAGCGCATCATGGATTTCCAGAACACCCAATTCAAGCTCGCCGAATGCAAGGCACAGGCAACGGTGGCCAAGGTGTACGTCAATGACTGCATCGAGAAGGTTCTGCAGGGCAAACTCGACAACACCACCTCGGCGATCGCAAAATATTGGGTGACCGACACCGAGTGGAAAATCATCGATGAATGCCTGCAGCTGCACGGCGGCTACGGCTACATCAACGACTATCCGATCGCCCACATGTTCCGCAACGCCCGCATTTCGCGTATCTATGGTGGGTCGAATGAGATCATGAAGGTGCTGATCGCGCGTTCGCTATAGCGGCGGCCTGCAGATAGCGCTCTCTGATCTCGCGTTTCAGCATCTTACCGTTCGGCAGCCGTGGCAGTGTCGCGAAATCGACGCTCTTCGGGCATTTGAAGGCGGCAATGAGAGAGTGGCAGAAGCCGATCATATCGGCGGCCAGTTCGCCGCTGCCGGTAATGCCCGGATGCAATTCGACCACTGCCTTGACCTCCTGCCCGAATTCCTCGTTCGGTACACCGATAACGGCGACGTCCTGCACCGCCGGATGCTGCATCAATGCATCCTCGATTTCCTTGGGATAGATATTCACTCCGCCGGATAATATGAGATCGGTGCGGCGATCGGACAGATAGAGAAACCCCTCCTCGTCGAGGTGCCCGATGTCGCCCAGCGTGGTCCACCCGGATGCATGGTGAACAGACGCCGTCTTTTCCGGGTCCTTGTAGTATTCGAAATCGGTGCCGCCGCTGAAATAGACCACGCCGTCCTTGCCCGCCGGCAGCACTTCGCCGTCTTCGTCCACAATATAAATCTGGCCCACGACAGCTTTGCCGACCGTACCGGGATGCGCGGACCACGTTGCCGAGTCGACGGCGGTGAGACCGTTGCCCTCACTGCCGGCGTAGTACTCGTAGACGATGGGGCCGAACCACTGGATCATCTGTTTCTTGACTTGCGGTGCACACGGTGCCGCCGCGTGGATGACCAGCTTCAGACTCGAAAGATCGTATTTTCGCTTCTCGTGATCCGCCAAACGGAGCATGCGCACGAACATGGTGGGCACGAATTGCGCGTGTGTCACCCGGTGCGCCTCCACCAGACGAAGCGCCTCGAGCGCATCGAATTTCTCCATGACCACGACCGTACCGCCGACCCGCAGCACCAGCATGGTCCACCCAAGGGCCGCCGCGTGATAAAGCGGGGCGGGTACGAGGTACACAGTATCCCGCCCCATTTTGTAGGCGTACTGCATGTAAGCAGCCAGCGGCGAGAGTTGTCCCCAGGGAATTACGTCGAGCTTGTGCGAGATGCCCTTCGGCCGGCCCGTGGTACCCGACGAGTAGAACATGATGTTGCCTTCGTACTCGCCAACATCGGGCCCGTCCGCCGCGCTTTCGAGGATCCGATTGATGCTCTCGAATCGTCCAAACGGCGTGCCCGTGGTAAGCGAAACAGCAACACCGTGCAGGGTATCCGCGATGGATTGCGCGACTGCCCGAGTGTTCTCCGACACGATGAGCGCCTTGGCCCCGCAATTCTCGATGATGTACGCCGATTCCTTCGCCGCCAGATGCCAGTTGATGGGGGTATAGATGAGCCCCAGGCGCTGCGCGGCCCAGCAGACCATGAAATAGTCGGCGCAATTCTCCATCATGACGGCGATGTGATCGCCTTTCGCGATACCCCGGGAGCTCAGGTAGCGCGCGAGCTTGCGCGAGCGCACGTCGAGATCCCCATAAGTCAGCGTAGCGCCCGTTGCGCCGGTGATGACCGCCGGGCGGCTTGGGCGTTCCTGCGCAAATCGCGCGATGTGAAACGGTCCTTGGTTGTCAGCGCTCATGGTTGTTGAATTGCAGTAGCCTGGCCCCCGCGGATCAAAACAAATCGTCGAGTTGGCGTCAACATAGCCCGCAGCGCCTCGGCATTTACTGAAGATTCCGCGCGAGCAAGGCGAACAAACGTTCCCAATGCCGCTCGGCGCTTGGCTTGTGGTAGATGCCCGCGCGCTGTGGAAATGCAAATCCGTGCTCGGCGCCGGGATACCATTCCAATCTATAGTTGAGCTGGGTGGTATCGAAGTGCGCCTGCATGGCGTCGATCACTTCCTTGGGCGCGTAGCGGTCAGTTTCGGCGCAAGCGAAGTACATCTCGGCGCCGACTCGATCGGCCAGCAGATGCGGCGAATCCGGGGATTTGGTCACGAGGTTGGCGCCATAGATGGATGCGCCGCACTTGAAGCGCTCGGGGAAGTGCGCGCACGCCGCCAATATGAAAGGCCCGCTCATGCAGTAGCCCACTCCGCCGAGTGAAGTTGCTTTTGCGGCCGGTTGCCGATCGACGAACTCGAGCATGGCCCGGGTATCGCGCATCACGAGTTCGACCGTAACATGCCGCATCATCTCGAACATTCTCTTCATACCTTCTTCGTCGCGGACCATGGTGAATTCGCGCGTCTTGCGGTAGTACAGATTCGGCAGCACGACGTAGTAGCCGACGCTCGCGATGCGGCGCGCCATGTCGTGCAATTCCTCGCGTTTTCCCGGCGCGTCCATGTAAAAGAACACCACTGGAAACGGTTGGCCTTCCTCTGGATGGACGATGAACGTGTTCATGAGTCCATCCTGCGTTTCGATATCGACATGCTGTTCGATCATGAATTCGACCTCGTCAATGCGGATGGACGCTGCGCGCAATCGGCGCTAGGAACCGAGGATCTGAAAATTGATTCCGCGCTGGCTCAATCGGGAGATCAACGCGTCGCCCAAACCGGTCACGGGCGTCAATACGCCGCCGGACCGCGGCATAGTGCCGGACATCGCGCTGTCCGACAGCGCCAGGACGAAGGCCGACTCACACAGGCATTTGACCGTGATCCGGTTTCCGGCATCGCCCTGCCCGTTGAGGATTCCGCGGACGCGCGCGCCGCTCTTCGCGGTGCCGACAAAATCGCAGTGGAAGGAGCCTTCATTCATCGCCTTCTCCGAAGGCCCTTCGCCTGGTTTCGGCAACAAGGGTCGGACGAGCACGCGGCCGATCCCCGAGCCTGACACCAATTCGAAGACTTTGCTGGCGATTGTGACCATGCGTGCCGTTTTGGATCTGCGAAACTGCGCGTACTCCTGATAATCGAATCGCGTTCCCTGCAGAGCCTGCGTCCGGCGCACCACTCGTGTGTTGATCGACCCCATCAGGAAGGCGGTGACCCACGCCTGAAGATAATCGTCGTAACGGACTCCGGTCGGGTCGGCATTGCGCGCACGTTCCTCCGCGCCCTGCGCCGCCGGATCCGGATCGAGCAGGAACGGATCGCGGACAATGGCCATCTCACCGGATTCGGCCATATGAAAGAATGAGGCCACTGTGCCACCGTTGATGCCCCCGCCTCCATCCATCCGAAAATACGCCGAGACCTGCACGCAGTCGCTGCGCAATGCTTCGCGGATGTGGCGCGCCGTGAGCCAGGCGCCATAGTCCGAGGGAATCGAATCGAAGCCGCAGCAGGGCACGATTCGCGTGCCATCGGCCGCGGCTTGGGCATGATGACGATCGATCAGTCCGCGGATCCACGGCGTCTCGCCGGTGATGTCGCAATAATGAGTGCGATTGCGGACGCAGGCCGCGGCCAACTTCGTCCCGTAAAGGCTGAACGGCCCGGCCGTCGTGGCTACGACCCGACTCTGCGCGGCCAGTCGGTCGAGCGCAGCGTCATCCTGAGAATCGGCAATCAGAATGTCCACGCCCGCGGTGTTGACGGCTTCGAGCTTCGATCGATTGCGTCCGGCAATGGCCCACCGCAATCCCGCCGGGGCGAATTGCCGGCAGTACTCGACCGTCTGCTTGCCGGTGAATCCCGAGGCGCCATACAGCGTAATGTCGTATTTGCGGTCCACGGGCATGGGTTGATCCTACTACGATTCAAAGGTGCAAGTTGCTGGGCAAGCGCGCATCACGCAGACTACAAACTCGTGACCCTAAGCTCAGGCAACCACAGCAACCCGCGGCGCATCCGGCGCGCTGCGTCCGATATGCGGGCGCAAGCGCTCGCCGCGGCGCGGCGGCTGATCGTAGCGGGTCCCGAGCATGTTCTCACCATGCGTGCCGTCGCCGATGCGGCGGGAGTGACTTACCCCAATCTCAGCCACCACTTCGGATCGGCCGCGGGCCTGCACGCAGCGATCGCCGAAGATCTGGTACGGGAGTTGCTCGCCGGTCTGCAAACACTGGGTCGGGAAATGGATACCAATGAGTTCGAGTATCGCGCCCTCGTCGATCGCGTCTTCGACCTGTTCGATCGCAATGGATTGGGTCGCGTGCTGGGATGGCTGGTGCGTTCGGGCGAGACTTCGCGCTTGAAACCCGTCAACAAGCTCCTCACGGAATTCATCGCCGGCCGCTCACGGGGCCGTTCCAAGACCGAGGCGCGGCGCATTGCCAGGGCGGCGCTCATCGTGTCTTTTGGCGCCTATGCGGAATCATCCGTAGGCCCCTTGCTGGGAGATGTATTGGGCGCTTCCGCGGCCGCACGACGGCGGTATTTCGCGGAGGCGCTTGCGGCGCTGCGCAATTAACAATTTATGGGCCCATCAATAATATATTGACGGATGCATAAATAATGGCTAGTGTGCCAGGCTCCCACAGGAGTCCTGTCATGGAACACGCGTCTCATACCCCGGCCGATCTCGTCATCCATCCGCGCAACCTCATGATCGGACGCGGGCAGGCAATGATGCGCTGGTGGAACGGCGGCGATCCGGTCGCGACCGCGTTTTATAACGGCATGTCGGTGGCTTTCCCGCTGGGAGAGGCATTCTTCATCGATAGCGTGAGGAAATTTCGCGATGCGGCGCCCGCGGACCAGCAAGCGCAAATCGATGCCTTCATCAAGCAGGAGGCCGCACACAGCCGCGAACACATCCATTTCAACAAGCAAGTTCACGAGGCGGGATACGAAGTCGAGTCGATCGAAGCCGATCTGGCCGAGCAGCTGGCAAAAGCGAGGGAATTTCCGCCGGTTGTCAACCTCGCCACCACCGTGGCGCTGGAGCACTTCACCGCCATCATCGCGCACGCGGCGCTCAAGAGCGATCGCCACTTCAAAGGCGCAACCAGCGATGCCGCGCGGCTATGGAAATGGCATGCCATCGAGGAGATAGAGCATAAGGCCGTCGCCTTCGACGCATTTCTGGCGGCCACCAAGAACTTGTCGTCGTTCAAGCGCTGGAAATTCCGCAGCTTGGTGATGCTGCAGTCAACCAACCAATTCCTGAGGGCGCGCGTGCGCAACATGGCTCACTTCTTCGATCAGGACGGCATCAACAAGCCGACCACCTGGCTGCGAACCTTCTGGTATCTATTGATTTATCCCGGGCTGTTGCGGCAAATATTTCCGGCTTGGCTGGCGTTCTTCCGCCCCGGTTTTCACCCTTGGCAGGCAGATGATCGCGCGCTGCTGGCGCGCAGTGAAGCCAAGCTGCGTTTGCCGGGTACGGATGCCACCGCCGCAGCGGCGCAAACCTAGCGCATCGCCAAGCTTGAATTCGGCTGACTGCGGTTAGCGCAGCGCAGTACGGCCGCACCTGCTCACCCCAAGCTGCGACCGGGCGTGCGTGCGGCGCTCATATCGGCGACAATGGCCGGCACAACTATTTAGCCGTTGGGGAGTTGCCGTGACTCATGCTGCAATCGTCGGCTGGGGCAAGTGCCTGCCACCGTCCATCCTTACGAATCAGGACCTGGCCACATTCCTGCCCACGGACGATGAGTGGATAACGTCGCGGACCGGTATGAAGGAGAGGCGCATCTCCCATGTACCGGGCATCGAGCTCGCCATCACCGCGTCGCTCCGCGCCCTTGCCTGTGCCGGTGTGCGCGGCGAAGACATCGAGCTGGTAATCTACGGCAGCTGCAGCAATGACGAGACGGTACCCAATAGCGCCTCCGGAGTGCAGCAGCGCATCAGAGCGGTCCACGCTGCCTCATTCGACGTCAATACAGCATGCACCAGCTTCATGTATGGACTTTCGATCGGCTCGTCGATGATCAAAAGCGGCATGGTCAAGAACGCGCTTGTGATTGGCGTCGAACTGATCTCTCAGTACATGGACTGGGACAATCGCAATGTCGCTGTTTTGTTCGGCGACGGCGCAGCGGCCATGGTGCTGCAGGCCTCGGAGCGTGAGAGCGGAGTCATCGCCGAGAAACTGCAGTGCTATGCCGACTCGCGTCAGATTCTGCGCGTGCGCGGCATGGGCACCATGTACGCCAACTTGGGGGTGCAGTTCGGCCAAACCCAGTGGGACTTCGACGGTCAGGAAATCTTTCGCAAGGCGGTGCAAGGGATGAGCGACGCCAGCCTCGACGTGATGCGCCGCGCCGGCGTAACGATGCAAGACATCGCGCTGGTGGTGCCGCATCAAGCAAACCTGCGCATCATCGACGCTGTCGCAAAACGCGCGGGGGCCGGGCCGGAAAAGGTTTTTTTGACCGTACAGAAATACGGCAATATGAGCGCGGCCACGGCGCCGGTCGCGCTGGTGGAGGCGGTGGAGGAAGGCCGCGTGCCGCCCGGCAGCCTGGTGCTGATGCCTGCTTTTGGCGGCGGCCTGACACTATCCGCACATCTGATTCGCTGGGGCGAGCGCATCACGCCACTCCACGCCTGCGATGCCGAACTGCCACCCTGTTCGAAGACGGCGCTCGAGCTCGTGAACGAGATTCGCGCGCAGAAGAAGCTGGGCGAGGCCGAAGCTAAGCGCTTCGATACCCTGACCTTCGCGGAGAACCGCGCCGCGAACACCTAGGGCGCCGCGTCCGGCATGCGGGCACCCCACGCGCCGCCGCATGACGAAGCGCTCGCGGCAGTTTTATACTGTGGCAGAAGGATGAGTACATGAAGTCGCTTCAGATGCTGGTTGCCAGCGGCACGCTGCTGTTGTGCGGCGCCGCTGCTTGGAATGTCGCGTACGCGGACGATGCCTCGGCGTCTGGGGATCCCGGCATCTGGCAGAAACATGTCTTTACCTTTCAATTTATGGGCTTTACGACCACCTATTCCTGCGATGGGCTTGCCGACAAAGTTAAAGTCCTGTTGATCGCCGCCGGAGCGCGCGCGGATTCGAAGTCCCAGCCAGGCGTCTGCTCGCGGGGTTGGGGACGGCCCGACAAATTTGCACAGGCGAATCTGACCTTTTATACCTTGGTGCCTGCGGGCGCAGACTCGAGCTCCGACGGCACGCCGGTAAGCGGCACCTGGCAGCCCGTCAAATTCGCGGTCCGCTCGCCGCGGCAACTTGGCCTCGGCGACTGTGAACTCGTCGAGCAGTTTCATTCGCGCTTGCTGCCGATGTTCGCCACGCGAA
Organism: uncultured Gammaproteobacteria bacterium; assembly: GCA_963785405.1. Lineage (GTDB taxonomy): Bacteria > Pseudomonadota > Gammaproteobacteria > Steroidobacterales > Steroidobacteraceae > Bog-1198. The sequence continues at coordinate 1,246,109 of CAWAVF010000008.1, read as the reverse complement.
ACGTCGATAGTCATACGACCTGCGTGCCCCATCAGGAATCAGGATCCGTGATCAATCTAAAGTTCGAGTCCTTCGCGGCGATGCCCCCGATGCCGGCGAAGCCCGCGAATGCGCGGCAAGCACCGGCAGTCGCGTCCCCCGGCGGCACTTGAGCGCGCATTGTCACTTGCCCGCGGTGTCGAGGAAATTTTCCAGTGCGGCTACGGTTCGCGCCGGGTCTTCTTCCTGCGGCACATGCCCAAGATCGGCGAATACAACGAGACGGCTGCCCGCGATGTCGCGATGAAAATGTTCGGCGTTTTCGGGCGGAATCAAGCGGTCGCGGCCGCCCCAAATGATGAGCGTAGGCAGCTTCAGCGTGGCAATCCGGCTGGATTGGCTGCCAAAATTGGCCTGTCCAAAGCGCTGTAGCAGCGCGCTGCGGTTGCCTTCGCGCAGCGTCATGTCGAAATAGCGGTCGACCAGCGCCGGCGTTACTTTGGCGGGATCGCCGTACACGTTGCGCAAACTCGACTCGATGAGGCCACGGGGCAGCATGGTCTGCATCAGCCGATTGAGCCCGGGTATCCGCGCCACGCGAAAGCCGATGGGAACCGATGTCGACACGCTCGGATAGCCGCCCGAATCGACCAGCACCAGCCCGTCGATCCGGTCCGGCATGGCATATGCGGTCTCCAGGGCGATATTGCCGCCGAGCGAATTGCCGGCAAGCACGCAATGCTGGATGTCCAGCCGGTCCAACAGCGCACGCATGAAGCGCACGTTGGCTTCCGCGCTGTAGTCGCCGGAGGGCGCGGGACCCGTCAGACCAAATCCCGGTAGATCGAAAGAAACCACGCGGTGCCGGCTGCGCAATGCACTGGCCCAGCCTTCCCAGGTATGCAAGCTGGCCGAGGTGCCGTGAATCAGGACGATGGGCTTAGGATCGCCGGCGGGCCCTTCGTCGCGCAGATGCACCTTCATTCCCGCGATTTGCACGAACTTGGATGGCGGCGGCGCCCAGCGCGCCGCGAGCACCGCGACCGGCTGGTCAGGCGCCCAGCTCGTGGCGACGGCAACACCGATGATGAGCACCACGACCGCCAGTGCCGCGGTCAGGATTTTCGTTCGCCTCTTCATTGCAACCTCTTGACCCGCCGCATCCCGGGGCTTGGCGCCAGCTATCGTATAGAAAAATGATACCCGAAGTCTCGCGAGGCGATACCCGCGCCCGGGCCATTGCGTCTGTGCCAGTGCGATTTCACACTAACCGCCGGATCGATTGCTCAGGCACAATGCAATACCAGATGAAAACGTATCATTACAGGATACTCGAGCGGACCGGGAGAACGGCATGAGAGTAGCGGTTGCTGGTGAAGCGGCCCGCATCATCGTGGGCCTGAAGCGCCTGATGAAAGCGCGCGCAATCACCTACAAGGAGTTGGCGGGCCGGATAAATTTAAGCGAGGTGTCGATCAAGCGAATTTTCTCGCAGTCATCCTTGAGTCTCGCGCGCCTGGAGCAGATATGCCAGGCGCTCGATGTCAGCATCCAGGAGATCGCGCGGCTCTCGGGAGAACAGACCGCAGAGGCAACCGAATCCGTCTCCCTGGAACAGGAGTCGGCGCTTGCGGCAGATCCGAATCTGCTGGCTTGCTATTACCTGATCGCCAACGGCCGCACAGGTCTCGAGATCTGCAAGGAGCTGGGCGTTGAGGAAATCAAGGTGCGCCGCTGGATGGTTAAGTTGCACTCCTTCGGGTTGGTCGAGCTGCGCGCGAAGATGCGCGCCCGGGCACGCACCAGTTCGTCGATCACCTGGAGACACGATGGGCCGATGTGGCGTCTCTACGAGGCCAAAGTCCGCCAGGAATATCTGCAGTCGACCTTCCGTGCGCCATTCGAGGCGATGCATTTTCGCTCTGCCGAGATGTCGGATGCATCGTGTCAAGTGCTGATGCGCAAGCTCGATCGCCTGGCTGCGGAGTTTCGCGACCTGGCCGAATTGGACCGCTCAATGCCTGCCCGCGAGAAGCGCAGCATGGGCTTCTTATTGGCAGCGCGACCGTGGGTGTTCTCGATGTTCGACAGCTTGCGACGACCGCCGGCCGAGCGCTGATGAGCGGCGGCTACTGACCGGGGGCCGGGGTTGCGACGCCGGCGGTTCTGTTTTGAGATGCGCTATTCTGCTTGGCCGCCTTGTCCTTCATTTTCTCCCGGTGTTGTTCGATGACGCATCCTGCGGCCGCTCCCACCACCGCGTGATGGCCGGCCACGTGGCCCACCATCGCGCCGACCGCCGCGCCCTTCAAACAGCCTTTGGCGCCTGCAATGCCAGGCAGGATGGCGAGGGGCGTGGCAATGGCGATAGCTGCAATAATCTTGCGCATTTCTTGACTCCGAGCATTTTCGAGTACAGGCAAAACACGGCGGCGCGCCAAAAGTTGCAACGGAGTTTGGCAAGCTGTTGCCAATTCCGTCGCGGTCGCCAGCGTGCTGCCGGCCCCGGTGGTTTATTCTTGCCAGAGGTGGCTAAAAGTGCCAAGGTGCCTGATGATTCAACACCCCTGCTCCGCGGCCGCGAAGCTTGCCCAAATGGCACTGCTATGCGCCGTCGCAGCTGCCACTACCGCGTTCGGCGGTGAGGCACTGCCGCCGCAAACTGGGTTCCTGTTCTGGACCCCGCCGCAACAGCGCATTGGCTATCGAAATATCGAGAAAATCTTTGCCACTCGGATCATCAAGCGCGGCCCGAAGGTTTTCCCGTTGAGCGTTAAGCGCTGGGATGCCGAGGTGCTATATCAGTATCAGGGCGCGGATTGGAACACGGCGAAATTCATGAGGAAGAACAATATCGCCGGATTGCTCGTGATCAAGCATGGCAAGATCGTGCTCGAGCGTTATGGATTGGGAGAAACGGCGCATGATCGATGGACTTCATTTTCGGTGGGTAAATCGGTCACCTCGACGCTGATCGGCACGGCTATCAAGGATGGCTATATCAAGGGACTGGATGCCCAGGTCACCGACTACTTGCCGGGACTGAAGGGCAGCGCCTACGAGGGAGTCACGATCCGGCATCTGCTCACGATGACCAGCGGCGCAAAATGGAACGAGGATTATGCCGATCCGAAATCCGATGTAAATCAATTTGCCCTGGGCACGCCGGGGCCGGATGGGGAGAATCCGATCGTCGCCTACATGGCAAAGCTCCCCCGGGAAGCTTCTCCCGGTGTCAAATGGGTGTACAAGACCGGCGAATCCGACCTGATCGGCGTGTTGCTTGCGCGCGCCACCCACAAACATCCTGCTGATTATTTGTCAGAGAAAATCTGGTCCAAATTCGGGATGGAAAGGGATGCGGTGTGGATGATGGATCGCGCGGGCGAAGAACTCGGCGGCTGCTGCATTTCAATGACGCTGCGCGACTATGGGCGCTTTGGATTATTCTTCATGCGTGGCGGCAAGATCGGCGAGACCAGCATACTTCCGGATGATTGGATCGCGCAGGCAACCCGGCAGCAGGCGCCCGGCTATGGTTTTCAATGGTGGGTGTACGCCGACGGCATCTACGAAGCCATCGGCATATTCGGTCAGGCAATTTTCATCAACCCCAGCGAGGATCTCATCATCGTTACCTCGAGCGCGTGGCCGCAAGCGGATGAGCCCAAGTACTACGAGATCAGCAACGCATACTTCGCGGCGGTTACCAAGGCGCTGCATTGAACTATTTTGCGTAGCATCGATCCTAACGCCTTGTGGTACCGCGGCGATATTGCCACCCACCGTATTAGGAGACATTCATGAAAGCGCTATTTGTGCTGCTAATTCTGCTGGGCGGCGCAGCCGCAATGTCGGCTCACGCCCAAACCCCGTCTCAGACGCAAGCCCCCGGCGCAGCGCCTGCCGCGCCCCAACACAGTCCCACTGAAGTTGTGGAGATGCTCGGCAAGCGGCTTTCGCTCAGCGACCAACAGAAATCGCAAATCCTACCCATCATCACCGAGCGCCAGCAGAAGATTCAGGCGCTGCGCAATGATGCCTCCCTGCCGCCGCAGCAGAGAATGAGCCAAGTGCAAAGCATCATGAAAGACAGCGACGCCAGGATCAACGCGCTGCTAACCCCGGAACAGCAGCAGGGCTACAGCCAGATCGAGCAGAGCATGCGGCGGATGAGGCCGTATCATCAGCAGGGTTCAGCTGCCCAGTAAACGCTGCTGTCGAACCTTCATGCTTTCGAAGGCTGCCATCGCGCTTTTCATCGCATCGGTGATTTCCGATCCCGAGTCTTGGGTGTGAAAACTCACGATGGAACTGTCGAGGAGGACGCAGTACATCACCCCGATCGACGTCGCGCTGCCAATGGTCCCTGTCCATCTGACTCGGGCCGCCGGCTCGCCGGCCAGGGAAAGGGATTCGACCTCTCCCAGTTGGAAATTTTCGCGCTGTTGCGCGACGCCTGCGACGAATTCCAATAGATACTTCCTTGCGCTCTGGGCTCGAGCCTGCCAACCAATGCTTCGCAGGTCCGGCCCGTCATCATAGGTCGTCACTTGCAGCAGTGTCCCGCCTTGGGCGTCGGCGTGGCGTCGAATCCAAGCGGCCGTCTTTGCACTGCCTTTTCCGCCGCTGATCGGCCCATCAAATCCCTGCGGCACCGTGATCGAGATGGGACCGAAGTCCGCGCACGTCGCTGCTGCGAATGGCAGCGCCAGCAACAAGGCAAACAGAAGAGCCATGAAGGAGCGCATGCGATACCCTCCGCGGGAACGTACCCGCGGAATGTACCGCCGCTTTGCACCCTAAAACCGCGACCGATCTCTCGAATTCGGCTTGCTTTACGCGAGCGAACTGCTGAACAGCACCAGCATCCGGCTCCAGGCTTTCTCCGCCTGATCGTGGTTGTAGACCTGCGCGTCAGGCGGGCACCAGCCGTGCAGTGTGCCTGCGTAGACTTCGATTTCCGCCGGCAATTGTGCCTTGGCGAAAGAATCGCGCAGCACATTCTTGGCCTCCGGTTGCCGCATGTCGTCGTTTTCGGCGATCGCGATCAAAAAATGCGCCTTCATTTCCGGAATCAAGAGATGCGGGCTATCGGGCTTGTCGGTAACGAGACCGCCGCCGTGAAACGTGGCGCCTGCGCCGATGCGGTCGGGAAATGTCCCAGCCGTTCGCAGCACGAAGGGCCCGCCCATGCAGTATCCGGTGGTGCCCATCTTGCGCTTCTTGTCGACGGCAGGCTGGCTGTCCAGATACGCGACGAATGCCCTGGCATCGGTCACCGCCGTCGTGGGATTTAAGGTACCCGCGAGAGCCATGAGGGCCTGACGCGTCGGCGGATCATTGAAATCCGGATGATCCGGCGCGGTCGGCGCTTTCTTGGTGCGATAGAAGGGATTGATGACAAGCACCGAATAGCCGGACTCGGCGAGCCGCGTGGCCATTTGCTGGAAGGCCGGGCGCAAGCCGAAGATATCCGGCCAGATGAGCACACCGGGGAATTTACCCTTGGCCGGATGCACGAAATAGGCATCGCAAATTCCATCGGGAGTCTTTATTTCGACTGCGGCTCCCTTGGTCTCCATGGCATTGGCAAGCTTCGGCCATACCGCCGCCAAACCGGCACCCAGTGCCATTGCGCCAAATTGCCTGCGCGTCACATCGCTCGAGCGCCGCGCAAACTCATCCAGATCGTCATGTTCGCACATACTTACTTCCTCATAGGTTTCGTAGTCCGCGATGTTGCTCGCATCAGGCTGCAGCAGGCCCCGGCGCCGAGCCGTATCGATTGGGTTTCCCAGCTTCAGCACACCAAATGATCAACAAAATCCAGCCGATAATCGGAATGAACCAGAGCAGCTGCAGCCAGCCGCTGCGATCGGTATCGTGCAGTCGCCGCGCAGTCACGGCAATGCTCGGCAGACAGGTCGCCAGCGAAAACAACGCGGATAGGTTCCAGCTCAGGGTTCGCAGAGCCGCCGACGCAACGAAGGTAAACAGCACCCACCACCAAAATTCAGGCCTCGATGCGCAGCCGTCGAAATCCACGTATTTGTTAAAGCAGGTTTTTATCGCGTCCGTAAAGTTCATGTTCCCCTCCGTTGGCGTGGTGCTTCCCCGGTTACAAGATTAGCAGTCTTCGACGCGCTGTTAGTAGTGGTCTGTGTACGGACCCGGTTTACAGCTGTAGCCCTCGGGCGGCGGCGTCAGCTTGAATTGCGATGCGGGAGTGCGCTTGGGATGCGATGCCAGCGTGGTCAACGCCCACAGATTGAACGCCTGAGTGTTGATTTGAGGCCACATGTGGCCGTGACTGCTCGAGCACGAAATTTCGACAACATCCGCAATCGAACTGAAATAATTCGCAGCTGCCTGCGTCGACGGCCGGTAGTCGGCACATAGGATCCCGGAACATTTCCATAGGTCATTTTCTCCGCCCCACACCACGATCACGATCATCGGGTCGAGTTTGGTCTGCAACGGGAAAGGTGCCACGCGGCCTTGAAAGATTTTACCGGGATTTGCCTGAACCGCGGCTCGCGCCGCATCGAAAGAGAGCGCGGTCCCATCATCCTGTGTCACGTACCATTCTCCCGAAATCGGCAGACCACCGGCCCAAAAGTCGGACCGGAACGTCAGCGCGCGATTGCTCATTGTGCCCCCCGAGGAGATGCCGCCGACGAAAAGCCGGCGCGAATCCAGCGGATATTGGGTCGCCACGCATTTCACAGCAGCAATGAGGAATCGTGAATCCGGTCCCTCGTCGCCCTTGAATTTATCCCCGCTCGCATTAGCGGCGCGCCCTTCAGTCCATGGCCGCCAATTCCAGCCGTCAATGCCTGGACCGTTGCAGACCCCGGCGCGCAGGTCTGCATCCTGATTTGCGCAGTCGCGAACAGGACCAATGACCATGAAGCCATTGCCAGCAAGCAGCGCGTTCGCGCCGCTGCGGGCAACATGGAGATTATCGTTGGTCGACTCCACCGAACCGGTCAACGAGACCCAGACGGGCACCGGTTTGCTTAAGTCCGCGGGAGGTGTAACCACGAACGCACGCATTTTGCCGTCGCTGGGGAAATCCACATTGAGGCCCGCTTTGACTTGATATCCCGCCGGGCACGTTCCACTCAGTGCGTTTCTCGCGGTCGTGCTCGCCATGCTGGGCGGCGCAATCACGGCAGCAAGCAGGATTGAAATCGGAGGAACGCGGCGCCGTAAATTCATTACCGGCCTGTTTTTTGTCGAAGTGAAGCCATCAGCATTCTCGGCCGGAATGTTCGCACGCGCAACTCGCGGCGCTCGCGTCAGTTACCCCAGGGCAACAGCGCGCATGAATGCCGGCCGGGCCTTCAGCCGGGTCAGGTAGGCGCCGACCGCGGGCGTGTACTCCTCGCTGATGTTCAGAAATTCGCCCAGGTACAGCGCAAAGCCGATCGCGATGTCAGCGATCGTGAAGCGGTTGTCGCAGAGATATTCCCGAGGCTTGATGTGGGAATCGAGCAGGCGCAGCCTTGCTAAGTACCAGCGGCGATAGTCCGCTGCGACCTGCGGTTGCCGGCGATCCTCGGACTCCAATTGACTGTAGCGCAGCACAAGCGTCTGTGGGAAAGTCAATGTCGCATCGCTATGAAACAGCCAATTCAAATAGTCCGCATATTCCGGATGCTCCGGCCGCAGCCCGAATTCATCGCGCCGATATTTCTCGACCAAGTAAAGGCAGATCGCCGAGGACTCTGTCATGCGAGTCTCGCCATCCGTGAAATAGGGCACCGTACCCAGCACGTTGATGCGGAGAAAATCCTTGTGTTCGACACGCGGTGGGAAGCGCAGGGTTTCCAGCTCGTACGGCAAGCGGAGTTCTTCCAAGGCCCACAGCGGGCGAAGCGAGCGCGAGCCTTTGCAGTGCCAGAGCTTCACTCCGTCACCTATTTAGTAGCGCTGGAAGATCAAGGCCCGCTTTGGCAATCCAATATCGTGTCCTCAGCCAGCCGGCGCGCAGCACGCACCACCACATGATGGTCTTGTGCAAATCCTCGGTGGGCGCTGCGCAAGGTATGAAGCAGCTATACCCGGGCAAATCGTTTGACCCGTGAAGGCCCCAGGCGCCGAGCCGGGGTACGAAATCCGGTTGTTTGAGCTCCAGCGCATTGAGCCGGCGGCAGACCTCCGCGGCATTGGCGGGGGCTTCGGACAGCGGCAGCGAAATTGTCGCAAGATATCCGGCGCCGGCAATGGGATGCGGAGTTCCCACGTTGACCTGCAGCAAGGCGGTATCGGCTTGCGGATCTATCGATCGCGAGGGGCAATCGCCGCTCATCGGGAATTCGGTCCAGAAAGCGACGGCGTTGTTCGATGCCGCCAAACCGCGTTCCTGAAACATCGTTCTCGCAGCTTGCAGCGACTGCTCATCCAGCGGCTGCTGCCATTGGCGCGGCATCGCATGATGCAGCCGCTGCTGCTCCAAACTTTCCGCGGAAGTTGTCGCCAACGCAACGGATCGTCCGAGCGGCAGCTGCGCGCCAAAAGCGTTCAGAATGGTCTGCGCGGCGAGGTGCGCCGATGGTTCGTTGGCATAGATCGTGTATTGGGCTGTCTGCCGCAGGCGTCCGTTGCGCAGATCGTAGGAGCCGTGAACCGCCATGGCGTTGAGTCTCTGCACCCCGGTTGCGTGAAACGCGGGAAGCCCCGACGTATTGTATTCAGCAACGATTTCGGCAATTGCAGCGACCTGCGATCCATCGCCAGCCTCGTTGCCCGGCAGCAGCCGCAAGATGCTGACCCCCGCCGCCGCCGGGTGTATCAACCGGTAGCCATTTTCGATCCGCTCGAGCGGCTGCGACTGCAACGCCCGATGGATTCGCTCTTCAACCTCACTTGTCACATTGTCAATTCCGCTAATCCTTGAGAGTACAATTCTGGGATGCCCAAGCACATAAGGGAAGCGCCTGAAGCCATTCTAGCCGCGGTCGGCGCGGCTGCATCCATGGATAGGGCGCGAACCCGATCCCTGCGGATGCGTCAAACCGTCGTCGTCCTGCTGCTGTTTGGCGGCTACGGTGCACTGTATTTCTGCCGCGCCGACCTGTCGGTTGCAACGCCGCTTTTGGTCGAAGAACTGGTCAAGCATGGAGTCAGCCATGCCGATGCCATCATACGCATGGGGTCCATAGCTTCCTTCGGCGTGCTGGCCTACGCTCTCGGTAAACTTTTCCTGACCGGATTGGGCGACTTCTGGGGCGGCCGCATCAATTTTCTCATCGGCTTGGGCGGCGCGGCCGCGTTCACGCTGATGTTCGCGTCGGGCTTGAGCCTGCCGGTATTCACCATAGCGTGGATCGGCAACCGCCTGACACAGTCGATCTCTTGGGCGGGATTGATCAAGGTGTCTTCGAAGTGGTTCGACTTTTCCTCTTATGGAATGATCATTGGCATCTTGAGCATCAGTTACCTCGTTGGCGATGCGGCGGCACGGCAGTGGATGGGAATGCTGATCGAGCATGGCTTCGGCTGGCGCATCCTGTTTTATTTCGCCGCTGCGGTCGTGGCGCTGCTGCTCGTGCTGAATTTCTTTTTTCTGCGCGAGTCGCGCCTCGATGCGGGCTTCGCCGAGGCAAAGCCCAATCCTCTGAATCTGTTTGCGGCCTCGGAATCGCGGCCGCAATCGTTGGGCGAGTTGCTGTTGCCGTTGATTCGCAGCCGCGCATTCCTGCTGGTTTGCCTGCTGTCCTTGGGATGCACGATAATTCGCGAGAGCTTCAACTTTTGGACGCCGTCCTATTTGCGGGAATATCTGGGCTATAGCATGAGCAACGCGGCGCGCATGAGCGCGGTGTTTCCGGGCGTCGGTGCGGTATCCGTGCTGGCGACCGGCTGGCTCAGCGACCGTCTCGGCGCGAACAGCCGGTCGCTGATCATGTTCGTGGGCTTGGGCGCGACAGCGGCCGCGCTGCTCGTGTTGATGACCGTGCGCACCAGCTCCACGGGCCCGCTGCTGCCGCTGATTTCCATCGGCACCATTGCCTTCTGCCTGCTCGGTCCCTATTCGTATCTCGGCGGCGCATTCGCACTCGATTTCGGCGGCAAGCAGGCCGGCGCAGCCTCATCGGGCATCATTGACGGCGTCGGCTATTTGGGCGCGGTCGTCGCCGGCCAGGGCGTCGGTCGAGTCTCGGTGGCCTTCGGCTGGCGGGGCGTGTTCGTGGCCCTGGCCGCCGTCAGCGCACTGGCGGCGCTCGGCGCCGGCTATCTGTACTTGTTGGGCGCAAAAGCAGCCGCGAGAGGCAAGCATCTGCCGTGAATAGCGCTGCCGCGGTGAAGCGCCTCTGGTCGAATCCCGACAGTCTCTGCATCGAATGGAGCGACGGGACTTTGAGCGAATACGCGAGTATCTGGCTGCGTGACAATCTGCGCGAGGACCGCGATTCTCACAGCGGACAGCGGCTCGTCGACATCGCCGATCTGCCGGAGGACCCCAAGATCCGGTCCGCGGCGGCGCGCAACGGCGCGGTGTCCATCGAATGGGAATCGGAGCCGCGCACCGCGTCCTATGATCTTCAATGGCTGCTTGCACAGGCGCCGAGTCGCCCCATGAATCGGCCTGAATTTACCCGCCGGCGCTGGCTCGAGGGCGCACATCTCGACGCCGCGCGCGACTTCGCGTGGGCGGCGTTCTCAGCGGCCCAGAACGACCGGGCGCTGCGCGCGCTGTGGCTCGAGCGGCTATTGCAAGACGGCATAGCGTTCTTGAGCGGCGCGCCAGCCAACGACAACGGCATTTTGGATGCCGCGGCGCTGGTAGGTCGAGTCTCGGAGACCAACTACGGACTGGTGTTCGACGTTCGCTCGGTAGCGCAGCCTGAGAATCTGGCGTATTCCGATCTTGGCCTGGGACTGCACACAGACAATCCGTATCGCGAACCTGTGCCGGGATTTCAAGTATTGCACGCCTTGCTCGCATCGCCGGATGGCGGCGAGAGTTTGTTCGCCGATGGCTTTGCCATGGCGGAGCACCTGCGCGGTGAATCCCCGCAAGCCTTCGCGATCTTGACGCAGACGCCGGTACCCTTTCTATACCGTTCCAAGGACGCGGAGCTATACGCGGAAAGACCGCTGATTCAATTGTCCTGTCGCGGCGAAGTGAGCGCCGTGCACTACAACAACCGCTCGATTGCCCCATTGCGGCTGGCAGCACCCGAGGCGCACGCGTTCTACGGCGCTTATCGGCGCTTCGCCGCGCTGCTGCGCGACCCGCGGTTTCATTTGCAGTGCAGGCTGCGCGACGCAGATCTCGTGGTGTTCGACAATCAACGCATCCTGCACGGCCGCACAGCGTTTTCATCAGGACGGCATCCGCGCCATCTGCGCGGCTGCTATTTGACCCGCGACAGCGTGTTCAGCGAGGCCGCGCTGTTGCGCCGCGAATTCCCAGCGGAATTGCCATCATGAACGTCGCGGAAGAGATTCTCGCCATCTTTCAAAAACACGGTTCGAGTGCCTACTACGGCGAGAGCGTATCCATGACCGAGCATGCTCTGCAGGCCGCCTACTTTGCGCGGGCCGACACCGCGCCGCCGGCCCTCATCCTGGCCGCGCTGCTGCATGACATCGGACACCTCGTCGAGGATGTACCGAGCGATATCAGCGACTGGACCATGGACGCGCATCATGAGCAGGTCGGCGGAATCTGGCTCGCCAAGCGCTTTGGACCCGAAGTTTCGGAGCCGGTGCGCCTGCACGTCCCTGCCAAGCGCTATCTCCTGAGCGTGGATCCTGAGTACTTCGACAAATTGAGTCCTGCTTCGGTGGTCACTCTGAAGCTACAGGGTGGCGCCATGGCCGCGCATGAAGTCGCCAGGTTCGAGGCCGAGCGATATCACAGGGACGCGGTGCGCGTGCGGCGGTGGGACGATCAAGGCAAGGAGGCCGGGCTCAAGACCCCGGGCCTTTCCGACTATCGCTCGCTCATCGAGGAGTTCGCCTTCTAGCGGTAACCGCGGCTCGTCGAGAAACTTTGGGAGGATCTCATTGCGCCCAGGCGAGTCCGTCCGCGAATTGTCCCGCAACAATCAGCGTCTGCACTCTCCATTGCGATAAATCGATGGCGGCAACTTTGCCGCTGCGGTTGCACGAAACATAGGCGACCTGGCCATCGGGGCGCACCAAGATCTCCTGCGGGGTACTTGGCACATCGATGCTGCGGGCCACCTGCAAAGTATTCAAATCGACGACCGCCACCTGATTCGTGGAAGGAATCGCGACCAGCAACCAGCGGCCGTCCAAGGTTGGAGCTGTCCCATAACCAGTTCCAGGCAGCGGCACCCAGGTGCGCACGCGGCGCGATTCGGTATCGATCACGGCGAGCCGCGGCGTGCTTTGATCCGATGTGAACACGAGCTTGTCGTCATTTGAGATGGAAATCCTCTGCACAGTTTTCGCGACCGGGACTACGGCCAGCGTGCGCCGCGATTCCAAATCCAGGACCGAGACGGTTCCCGGTCCAACATTTGCGGTATAGCCGCGCCGCCCGTCATGTGACAGCACCAGCATATGTGATTGCTCCTGGCCGGTAGGCACGGCGCCCAGGATTTTCCATGTCTTGGGATCGACTATGGTCACGCTGTTGTCGAGCTCTGTGGTCACATAGAGCAATCCGGTTGCAGGATCAAATACCGGAAGGTGCGGCCGAACTCCGTGGCCGAAATCGACGTCGCCGACAATCTTTCGCGATTTGAGATCGATAACCAGCAGTTCATGTCCGTCAATGCCGGGATGGCCAACACCGGTGCTGCCGTATATGGGCATGTATGCGGTCTGGCCATCCCGGGAGGCCGCGATCTCGTGGCCCCAGACACCAACAAGCCCTTCATCGACCACCGCTATTTGCATCGCGGACTTTGGGTCCACGAGACTTAAGGTTCTATCGCCCTGATTGACGATCAGAAGAGTTTGGGCGCCGGCGCGCTGCGATTCTGCTTGCAGGCAAAAACCAATCAGCAACCACGGCAATACGACGCGCGTCAGCATTTCGCGATTGTAGCGTTTTCGCCGAGTCGCGAGTCGCTACGCTAGAATCCCGCGATGACGGACGCCATCGAGCAGAAAAAACCAGGCCTTGGCGTTGTTCTGACAATAGTCGCGCTGGACTTCGCCGGCATTGGACTCACCCTGCCCATCATTCCCCGCCTGCTGAGCGAGGTCGCGCACACCTCGGAACTAGGTTGGCGATTCGGCGCATTCTTGAGCTTGTACGCCCTGATGCAATTCATATTTTCGCCGATCCTAGGGCTCTGGAGCGACCGGATCGGCAGGCGGCCGGTACTGTTGTTCTCTCTTGCCGGCGCAACCGTCGATTATCTTTTGATGGCGCTGGCTCCGTCACTCGCGCTGTTGTTCTTGGGCAGGGCCATCGCCGGCATCACCGGCGCCAGCCTGGCTGTGGCATCAGCTTACGTTGCCGACGTCTCATCGGAAGATCAGCGGGCGCGACGCTTCGGTCAGCTCAACGCGTTCCAGGGCTTGGGCTTCATTGCCGGGCCGGTGATCGGCGGACTTCTCGGCGACATCTGGACACGAGCACCATTCTTGGCCGCGGCGGCCCTCAATGGCGTGACATTTTTAGTTACCCTGCTCATTCTTCGTGAACCCCAGAAGCATGCCCATCCCGATACTGAAGAGTCATTTCTAAATCCCCTGAAACCCTTTCACTGGGCTTTTGCGAATCGCCCATTGTTGCCGCTTTTGTTGATCTATGTGGTGTTCGCTCTGATCGGTCAGGTGGGGGGCACAATCTGGGTACTGTATGGCTCGGATCGATTTGCCTGGTCGCCATTCTGGATCGGCATTTCCATAGCGTGTTTCGGCTTTCTGCACGCCATCGCGCAGGCATTTATCGCCGGGCCCATGGTGGAGCGTTGGGGCGAGCGATTCGCCCTGCTCACCGGCGTCATTACCGACGGTACGGCGTCCGTCGCGATCGCATTCGCCACAAGAGGCTGGATGGCGTTTGCGTTGATGCCGCTGTTTTGCCTCGGCGGCGTGGGTATGCCTGCACTGCAGTCGCTGATGACCGGCAAAGTCGACTCTCGAAGCCAGGGACGGCTGCAAGGGGTGTTAGCCAGTTTGAACAGCCTGGTCTCGATCGCCGGCCCGTTGGCGATCAGCGCAATTTACTTTGCGTCGCGCACAACTTTTCCCGGTTTGGTATGGGTCGCCGGCGCCGCGCTGTACGTGGTCTCACTGCCGGTATTCTTCAAGGTGAAAGCAAGAACCACGAACTTACCGAAGCTCTGATCGGGCTCGATGGAATAAATCTCACGCGGCGGAGGTCTTGTACCGTACCAGAACGTGAGGACGATGATGAAGCAGGACAAATTGATGCACGGCCTCGTGGCATGCGCGCTCGCGGCGGCGGGTTTCATCTCCGCCACCGGCCTGGCCTCAGAGGGCGCCATGCTCGGCGATTCGGCCCATGGCAGGGCGCTATATCAAGGATGTCTGGCCTGCCACTCCATCGACGACAACGATCTGGGGCCCAAACATCGCGGCGTGGTCGGGCGGCCGGCGGGCAGCGTTGCGGACTACAATTATACCGCGGCCTTGAAAAACTCCGGTTTGACCTGGGATGAACCCACACTGGACCGCTGGCTCGCCAACCCCAGCGCGCTGGTCCCCGGGACTAAGATGTTCTTCAAGATCGACGACGCGCAGGCGCGCGCCGATATCATCGCCTACCTCAAGGAACTACGCTGATCGCCGGCGCTTAAGCAGCCGGACTGCCTTGTTTGATCGCCTGTTTCAGCATCTTGCGGAACTCCGCGGTGTCCTGGTGACCGTGAACATTCACCGCATGCTGCACGGCTACTTCGATGAGCTCTTTCTCGCTGTCGGCGGATATTGCGACCGTGCATTTGCTCTCAGAGGGAATTTCCCTGCAATCGACATATTTCCTGGCCATCGTAAGACTCCTTGGTCGAGAAGCGCAAGATTGCGCGCTTGAGGTTAAGTGGCTCTAGCTTCGCTTGGCGTAGTTGCTGGCGCCGTACCAGTCGACGACCACAGCGGGTTCATCGCCTACGACCCACGCGTCATGACCCTTGGGAAGCGAAGTGATGTCGCCAGGCCCGGCAACGAACTCGGTCCCATCGTCCATGCGTATGGCGAGCTTTCCCGACACGTGGTACTGAAAATGCGGGGCCTCGCAGCTCGAGGTCTTGGCGAGAGGTTTTACGTCATTGGACCAGCGCCAACCGGGCTTGAAGACCAGACGGCCCACTTCGGCGCCGCCGACCGTTAGAATCTCCGCCTTGCCGTTGGGGAAATCTCGCACTTCCTCGGGATTCTTGAATGATTTGTGCTCAGTTTTCTGTTCGTGGTTATGCATCGCAGGCACTCCTTCGTTATGGGCATCTCCCGGCTCGCGTGTGGTAGTTTACTTACTAGTAGGTTAATATCAAGTGGCCATGAAAATACTCTCGAAACAGCAATCGCTTTCATCCCGCACCGCACCACCGACGCCGGCAGCCACGGCAATTCTCGATGTGGCCGAACGGCTCGCGCAGACCAGGGGTTACAACGGTTTCAGCTATGCCGATATTGCAGCCGAACTGGGCGTGACCAAGGCAAGCCTGCATTACCACTTCCCGTCAAAGGCAGAGCTCGGGCGCGCCTTGATCGTGCGTTACCACGGTCTGTTTGGCGCGGCGCTCGATTCGATTGACGGGCAGACCAAGTCGCCGCAGGAAAAGCTGAAGTGCTATGTCGGACTTTACGATTCGGTCTTGAGCAATGAGCGGATGTGTCTGTGTGGAATGCTCGCCGCCGAGTATGCGACGCTGCCGGGGCCCATGCAGGAGGGGCTGACGGCGTTTTTCGACGCCAACGAGCGTTGGCTCACGGCGGTTCTCGAAGATGGCCTGCGCGCCGGAACCTTTGCGTTCAGGGAAGCGGCGAAAGAGCGGGCGCGGGTGCTGCTAGGGGCACTCGAGGGCGCCATGCTGGTGGCGCGGTCGTACGGCAATGCACGTCGATTTCAGACGGCAGCGGCCTCGGTGCTCGCGGACCTGGCCCCCGGCACGCAGCCCAATGGACGCCGAACATCCACGGCGCGGCGCGCGCGAACTGTCTAGTCTTACAGAGGCGCCAGCGTCTCGCTGGAGCGCACCACCTCGTCGAGCGATATATAACGCTCGCGAAACTCCGGCGGCCACCGCACCGGACGCCCGCTCGACAACTCGATGCAGGCATATTCGATTTCGGCACGGGCGAGAGTGATGCTGTCCGCTTCGCGCCGCACCTGGAAGCGCCTGCGAACGCGCAATTTGCCGTCGGCGGGCAGCAGCCAGGTTGCAACGCGAATCGTGTCGCCCAGCACCGCGGGCTTAAGGTAGGAAATCAAGCTGCGCAAAACCGCCATGCCTCGATCCAGCTGCAGGCATTTCTCGATCGGCAATCCCAGCGCCGCGGAATGCTCCCAGGCGGCGCGGTCGAACCAAGTCATGTAGACGGCATTGTTGACGTGCTGATAGGCATCGATATCGGCCGGAAAGACATCAACCGAGGCAAGATGAGGTGCCGGCAGGTCCCACATCAGGCGCGCTCGAAGCGGGCGACGGTCTCGACGTGCTCGGTAAATGGCAGGAAATTGAAGGCGCTGAGCGCACCGAGGCGCAGCTTGCCGCGTGAGGTCAGCCGGCCGGCGTCGGCGAGAAACGATTCGAGCCCACAGCTTATGTAAAGGAAACGCTCCGGCGGATGCTCGCTCAAGTGTTCGGTGAGCTCCGGATCGAGGCCCTTGCGCGGCGGGTCGGCGATCACCACCTGCGCGCCGGCAGCCGCCGCGCACGCTGCGCCCGCCGCTCCCGGGAAGAGGGCTACTTTGGCCCGATCTGCCCGCTCGAGCCGTGCGAGCCCGAGTTCAAGTCCCTTCAGCGCCTGCGCACTGACTTCGTTCATGCGAATCTCGCGCACGGATTCGAGGATTGACAAGCCGATGGCGCCCACACCCGCATAAAATTCGGCGACACTTGCGCCCCGCGGGATTTGGTCGCGCACGTGCCCGACGATGCGCTGCGCGATGTCGAGATTGCTTTGACCGAATGCGCCCGGCGGGTAGTGCACCGCAGCCCCGCCGAAGCGTTCGACCACACTCTCCGGCCCGCACCAATTTATAAAATCGGGACCGAGGATGACATTGGAACGCTCGAGGTTGGCGTTAAACCACAGGCTGTGCAGGTCGGATCCGAGCCGCTCCTGGATCAATCCCAAGCACGCGGCCAAGGGCTCAGGGGAAGCGCAGTTCGCGACGATCACCACCTGCGCGGTTTGCGAGCTGCGCTCCACCACCACTTGCAGATAGCGCGCAACTCCCAAATGGGCCTTGTCGGAGTAGCAGGTCACTCGAGCATCGACCAGCGCCCTGCGCACGATGGCCGCCGCGCGGTTGATCAAGGGATGCTGAACGCTGCAGTTGGGGATGTGGACCACGCGGTGGGAATCGAGCTCGAACAACCCCACTTTGGGCGAGCCCAGGCGGCCGCGAATGGCGAGACGCGCGCGGTGGCGAAACCCGGCGGTTGCCCCGGAAATCACCGCTAATTCCGGCAGGCAATGGGCGCGCGCCAACGCATCGAGCGCGCCGCGTGCGGCGGGAGCGATGCCGCGCTCAGCGAACCGCGGACAGCCGGCGCAAGGCGGGCGGTGTGGGCAGATGGTCAATGCACCGGTGTGTGCGGCATGCCGCGGCCTCCGCAATCCCTCCATACCTTGAAATTCCACGAACTTTGTCGTCGTCGACCACAGGTGATCGCCGTACAGGAACGGCTCGAACGAATTCGCGTCGTCGAGGGGTAGAGGCTCGATTTTTGCGTCTACCCGCGCTTCGTAGAAAAAAGGAATCGACATCCGCTCGCGGCCCGAGCCGACGACGCGATGTTCGGTCGCCTTGATGCGCCCATTGCACCAGCGCTCCAATACCTTGCCAAAATTGACCGCCAAGGTGCCCTCGATCGGCGGCACATCGAGCCACTGACCATTGAGATGATGGGCCTGCAGGCCGCCGACATCGTCCTGCGCCAACAGCGTGAGAAATCCGGAGTCGACGTGCGGCGTTCCCATGATGTATGCGCGGGCGCCATTGCGGGTGACCCATAAATCGGCGTGCCGCTGCTCCGCCTCTTGAAGATCGCCGCGCACTGGATAGCGAATCAGTCGCAGCGTGGACAGACCGTTGTTGAAGAAATCATCGAAGTAGCCTCTGGGGATCTTCAAACTGCGGGCAATGCTGCGCATCAAGGCTGCGCTCGCGCGCTCCATCGCCAGATAGTACCTGCTGACCGACTCGCGCCACCCCGGCAGTGCCTCTGCCGCCGGCAGCGGGGTCGCTTCGCACAGCGGATCGCCGGAACGCAGCACCGCCGCGCCGTGGGCGACATCGGGACCAAGGTCGATGCCCTCCTTGCTGGTCAGATGTCCGGTCTGCAATGGGAACCAGCCTCGATACACATTGGGGTGTGCAGGATCGAACTTCCGCCGCCACAGCTTACGGATCTCGCTGTCCGGCAATGCGAATATTCGCAACAGTTCCGAGCGGGCCGCCGCGTCGATTCGTATGTCTTCGGGTAAGCCGCGCGCGACGAAGAATCCCGCCTGCTCCGCCGCCCGCATGATCGCCTCATCGGCCGTATTGCGCGACGACGACGGCGCAGCGAACAGCGGTGCAATATCGATAACCGGAATCGAGGCGGTCGGCATCACCGTAGTGTAATGAAACTACGGCGTAAACTACCATCATGCAATCCGTGGATGTCGTGATCGCGGGCGGCGGGGCGATCGGCTCCGCGATCGCTTATTTTCTTTCCCACCAAACCGCTTTCTCGGGTTCGCTCGTCGTGGTTGAGCCAGACCCGACCTACGCGTTCGCGGCAAGCGCCCGTTCGGCAAGCTCGATCCGACAGCAATTTTCGACACCCCTCAATATCGCCCTCTCAACCTTCGGGATGGAGTTTCTGCGCGCCCAGGGAATTGCCGGCAGCCGCGATCTCGGCGACGTTGGTCTCCAGGAATCCACGTATCTTCTGCTGAGCAGCGCCGCGGGCGTTGCGGCTTTGACCCGCAACATCGAGGTACAGCGCAGCTGCGGCGTGAGTGCTCATTTGTACGATGCAACCGCCCTCGCCTTGCGGTATCCGTGGATAAATGTTGCGGATCTTACGGCCGCGGCGGATACGCGGCACGGCGAGGGATGGTTTGACGGCTATGCGCTTCTGCGGGCGCTGCGTTCGGCAAGCGAGCACCGCGGGGTGCGCTATCTGCGCGATCGGGTCGACTCGCTGCTCATGCGAGGCAGCGACTTCGTGGATGGTGTCCGCTTGGGCTGCGGAGAAACGCTGCGATGTCGCTGGCTGGTGAATGCGGCGGGCACCCGGTCGCGCATCCTGGCGGCGCATGCGGGCATCGACCTTCCGGTCTATCCGCGCAAACGCACGGTGTTCGTATTCCGCAGCCCGACGGCAATCAAGAACTGCCCGCTGGTCGTGGATACCACCGGACTGTGGTTCCGGCCCGACGGGGATCGATATCTCTGCGGACCGAGCCCACGCGTGGATCCGAACGTCGAGCCTGATGATTTCGAGGTCGATCATCGTCTGTTCGAAGACCTCGCCTGGCCGGCCTTGGCGCACAGGGTCCCTGCGTTTGAAGCAGCCCGGGCAACCAGCGCCTGGGTAGGCCACTACGACTATAACGCCTTCGATCAAAACGCCTTTGTCGGCCCCTGCGAAGCGGTGCCGAATTTCATTCTCGCCTGCGGATTCAGCGGCCACGGCCTGCAGCACGCACCAGGAATTGGCAGGGCGCTGGCCGAATTAATTACCTTCGGCGAGTATCGTACTATTGATGTGGCGCCCTTCTCGTATGCTCGCTACAGCCGCGGGCAGCCGTTGCGGGAATTCAACGTCATCTAGCCGGAGCAGATCGATCCGATGTTGTATCTGGATGCTAAAAGCTTGGCGGCGCGACTGAGCCCCAAGTCGTTGATCGACGCACTCGATCGCGCCTTTCGCTCCGACTTCCAAATGCCGGCGCGGCAGAGCTATGCGGTCGGCGACCAGGAGAATGCCGCTGCTGCATTGTTCATCATGCCGGCGTGGCAAATCAATGCCTCCATTGGCGTCAAGCTCGTCACGGTATTTCCCAACAACTCCGCCCGCGGCAAGCCCGCGGTGCATGCGACCTACACATTGTTCGATGCGGCCACCGGCGCGCCGCGCGCGATGCTCGACGGGACTGAGCTTACGCTGCGCCGAACCGCAGCGGCTTCGGCGCTCGCGGCTCGATATCTTGCGCTCCCCGAAGCCTCGCGGCTGCTGATGGTAGGCACCGGCAGTTTGGCGCCGCACGCGATCGAGAACCATGCCGTGGTGCGGCCCATTCGCAGCGTGCGCATTTGGGGACGGCGGCCCGAGCGCGCCAACGCGGTCGCAACGAGCCTCGCCGGAAAACACTATGAAATCGAAGCGGTCGAGGATCTTCAGTCCGCCGTTGCCTGGGCCGACATTGTGAGCTGCGCGACGCTCGCTGCGGCGCCGCTGGTGCGCGGCGCGTGGCTGCGCCCCGGCCAGCATCTCGATCTCATCGGATCGTTCACGCCAGAGATGCGCGAGGCCGACGACGAGGCCATGGTCCGTGCCGCCATTTATGTGGATACGCGCGCCGGCGCTCTCGCCGAAAGCGGAGAATTGGTTCACGCCCTGGCCGCGGGCCTCATCTCGAACGCGGACATACGCGGCGAGCTCTCCGAACTCGCACGCGGCAGCGTCAGCGGGCGTCGCGACCCCGGAGAAATCACCCTGTTCAAAAGCGTCGGCTGCGCGCTCGAGGATCTGGCTGCGGCCGAGCTGGCCGTGTCGGCGTTATGAAACTGCCGGCTGACGCTCTGATTGAGGCCGTCCAAAGTCGAGAAATTCGAGCATTTCGCAAAGAACTCGACGAGCGCGTGCGAGCCGGATCACATCTGATCCTCTATGGTCCACGCGGCAGCGGCAAATCGACATTGCTCGGTGCACTGGAAAATCATTTTCAGGCAACCCACACTCCCTGCGGTCTTGCACCGCGCACTTGCGGTTTGCCGGACATTGTCGCAGCGCTCGCCGCGGCGTATCCGCGCACGCAGGTCGCTGGGCTGTGCAAGCGGGCGGCTCGCGCGCGCCTGCGCCGGGCGGCCGATCATAGTCCGGGCGTATTGCTGCTCGATCATGCGACCAGGATGACGACGGCGATGCTGGGTTGTCTGCGAAGATTGAGAGGCGGTATCGCCGGCGCGCTGCTGGTTGCCGACATCGATTCCCAGCGCGAGCGCGAGCGAATGCGAGCCTGGCATGCCGGCGCGCTGTCGGTGCGCATGCCCTTATTACCGAACCGAACGCTGCAAGAGTTTCTATTGGCCGCCATGCAGGCGTACGGCATCCCGAAGATCGAGCCGCGCATGCAGCGGCAAATCATCGGCCTGGCGCGCGGACGAATCGGGTGGGCGACGGAGTGCGCGCGCCGGCTGCAAATGCAGGACTATTGGCATGATGACCGATTGCGCTTGGGTGTCATTTGCACGGACACGGAAATTGCGGTCCGACAGAGCCGCAGCGGCCCAAGCATGCTGCGTCCGCCAACAAACCTGACATGAAACCTGCACGTGTGACGAGGATCCTGCTGGTACGTCATGGTCACATCCGAATTGTTCCGGCACAGATTTTCTCGTACATGCTTCACCCCATTGAAGGTAGGGTTGAACTTCAGGTTGAAAAATCGCGAGGATCTTTCATCCACCAACCATTCCACTCAATCCCGCCGCCAACGCCAGTAACAGGGTGAGTAACACGTAGGCGGTGTACGCGTTGATCCGCCCGCGGTGCATCGCCGCCAGGCCGCGCGCGAATAACATGGTCACCAATCTGACCGGCTGGAACGCTAGTCGATCCACCAGGTGTACGCGTTCCTTCTCGCGGCGGATGGCCATGCGGAAATGCTGCGCAACCGTCTCGCGCGTGTCCTCGACCGTCGTCGGGCGGAATATCGCGTCGAAAATCACGCGCACCGGATTGGAAAACCCCGTCGCAGTGTAGGTCATCTCCGGCAGCAACCGCCGCACCCCGCCGTCCCAGCGCTCGCGCCGCGTCTGTTGCCGGCTGCGCGTCAGCCACAAACGGATGACGAGATAGCTCAGAAGCAGCAAGCCGAGCAGCGCAAGCAGCATGTAGGAGGTGGACATGGCGAACACCACCGAATTCTCGGTGCCGCCCCGATGCAACACCACCATGCCGCGTCCGGGTAACACCGCTTGGCCCACTTGCGCACCCAGATCGCGGAACTCGCCCATGAATTTCCCCGGTAACCCGCCATGCCCAGGAGCCGAGGCAAAGAATGGCGGCACCAGCGCATCGGACGCGCTAGACCCGGCAAGCTGCGCCGATGCCGGGTTGAGCATCGGGATCACGTACGTCGGCAGCACACCGAACACGAGGCAGAGTACTGCGAGGATGCCCATGGATGCGAGCGCGGCCGGTGGGGCTTCGGTCACCCGCCGCTCCTCGAGACGGCGCATTCCCAGAAAGCTCATCGCGAACACCTTCACGAAGCAGGTCACGGCCAGTGCCGCCGTCAGCGCGAGCGCGGCTCCGCACAGGGCGAACACGATCTTCGCGCCGGTCGAAGAGAGTTCCGCCGAGCGCAGCATCACTTGTAACGTGAGCCACTCGCTGACAAAGCCATTGAACGGTGGCAACGCGGCGATTGAAAGCGTGCCGGCGAGGAAGCCGAGCGCTGTTAGCGGCATCCATTTAATAAGGCCGCCGAGCCGGTCCATATCGCGTGTTCCGGTTTGCGTCTCCACGGCGCCGACGCCGAAGAACAGCAGCGCCTTATAAAGCGAATGATTGATCATGTGGTAGAGGGCCGCGACGAAGGCGATGGCCGAAAGCGTCGGATGATTCGTGGCGGTGAACACCATTCCTGCACCGAAGCCGGCGACGACGATACCGACGTTTTCAATCGAGCTGTGCGCCAGCATCGCCTTGAGATCGTTGTCGATGGTCGCGTAAAGAATCCCGATCAGCGCAGAGGCGGTCCCAATGATGAGCGCGAGCAGGCCCGTCCCCGCCTGCATGGCGGGCATGATATCGGCGTTCACACGCAGAATGCCGTACAGGCCGAGGTTCAGTGTTGCGCCGGCGAGTACCGGCGCAAACGCGCGCGGCGCGGCCGCGTAAGCGGGCGGCAGCCAGGAGTTCACGGGGACGAGGCCAGCCTTCACGCCGAACCCGAAGAAGGTGAGGAGAAAAACTCCCCAGCGGGCGTTCGCGCCCAACGCCGACGCGCCCGATTTGAGCGCTTCGAATTCCAGCGAATTCGCACCGAGGGCAAGCGCGAGGAAGCCCAGGGCGGCGGCAAGAGTACCGGCCTCGCCCATTGCGAGCAGCATATACGCCGCTCGCGATTGACCATTCTCCCTCGGCGCACCGGTCACGACGAGCAGGTAGCACAAGATGGACATCACCTCCCACGCCAGCAGGAACAGCAGCGCGTCACCCGCGATCAATATGAGCACGACCGACGCATACAGCATCAGAAGCAGCACCGTGAAGACGCGCGCATGGCTCGGCACGGATTCGCGTCTCAATTCGCCGCCCGCGTAGATCGAGGCTGGGAAAAGCACAAGGCCCGTGACGAGCACAAACGCCGCCGAGAGCTGGTCGAGGCGCAGTGTCAGTGTTGTTAGCCCGGACAACGACCATAGCGGTTGGGTGAATACGTCGCCGCTCAGAAGAACCTCGGCGCCTACTGCAACTGCAGCGGCTGCGGCGAGGGAGCCGAACCACGCGAGAATGACTCCCTGATGCGTCGGACGGACCGCCAACGAGAGCAGGATGCCGGCGCCGCAGGCCGCAAAGAACACGATTACGAGCGCCGTGGCCATCAGCGTCCCGCCGCAGCCGGCGCGTGCCCGGCCGGCCCCGGAGTCACTGGCGATTTGCGTCCAACCGCCACGAGCAAGCCGTGCAGAATGGCGAGCGGCGGCGGCGGATTCCCGGGCACTTCCACGTCTACCGGCAACACCTCCGCCACGCCGTTCGCGCAGGCGAAACTGTTCGCAAACACCCCGCCAGACAGTGCGCAGGTGCCTACGGCGACGACCCGCTTCGGTGTCGGCATGGCTTCATAGACCTTCTTCACCGCGAAGCGCATCTGATCGGTCACCGGACCGACCAGCAGCAGCACATCGGCGTGGCGCGGGGTCGGCGTGATGAAAAAGCCGAGGCGGTGCATGTTGTAATACGGATTGTTAAGCTGCTTTACTTCATTCAAGCATGCTCCGCAGTCGCCAGCGTCCAAAACGAGGATGTGGATGGAGCGCTGGAACGGCCGGCCCAATTCATTTGTCGAACTCGGCACCGCGCTGGCCCATTCGTAGCTCGCGTCCCAGTTCAAGGGCTGTCCGGTGCCGCGGACACAACGGTAGCAATGAACGCAACGGCGGCTGTCCACCGAGATTTCGCCGTCCATCCGATCGAGCGCGTGCGTGAGGCAGCGTTCGACCAGCGCCGCGGCTCCTGCGCCGTAACCGCCGCCACGGGGCATTCCCGGCGTAACGCCTGCGGCGCTTTCCACGCCACGGGGATACGCAGTGGTCTTGATTCCGGTGCGAATGCCTTTGATGACCCATTGGCTCATACGTTATCCATCGGTTTCGTTGTCATCGGTCGTTCTCGGCCACGGACAGATCGAACGTGGAGAGAATGATGGGAAAATCCTGGAACGCAAATTTCTCCGCGGCGAGGTGGAAGCTGTGCCAGTTCGTGAACGACGGCGTGATCACGCGGTAGCGTGCAATCTGCCCGCGCTCGTCCAGCCTCACCCAGTGGAACGTTGCGCCGCGGGGCGCCTCGACCGAGCCCAGCGCGGCACCAGAACGGAAATGCACCGGCCGGAAAAATTCGCCTTCCTTTAACGCGGCCGCCGCCTGTTCCATGATGCGCATTGACTGCCGGGCTTCGGCGAACAACAGCCGAAGCCGGGCATAGCCATCGCCTTCCTGTTCGATCGGCACGTCGAAATTGAACGCCTCGTAGCCGCAATAGGGCTGCGCGCGGCGCAAATCTCGGGCGAGTCCCGACGCGCGTGCAACCGGCCCAACCAGACTGTAGGCCTTCGCGGTTACCGCCGAGATGGCACCGACTTCCTCGATTCGATCGAGAAAACTCGAGGAGACGCTGAGCCTTCGCTCGAGCTCATTCAATTGCTTGAGGATGCCTTGCGAGCGCTTAAGCGCCTTGCGACAGACCTCGGTCGGTAAATCGCGCAGCAGCCCGCCCGGCGCGAGCATGCCAAACAGGTAGCGATGCCCCGATAATTCGCCGGAGGTGCGCAGCAGTTCCTCCTCCAGGATTCCGGCCTGGCTCGTGGCGACCACCAGCGCCGTGGATTCGCAGATCTCTTGGATCGCGCCGGCGTGCTGCCGCAGCCGCTCGAGTTCGGCCAGAAACACGCGCAGCGCCTGCGCACGCGCCGGCACTTGTGCACCGACGATCGACTCGACGGCCTGGGCGAAGGCGAGTCCGTGAGCAAAGGCAGTCGTCGCCGCGAACCGTTCCGCAAGCAGTAGGACTTCCTCAACCGCCTTGCCCTCAGCGAGCTTCTCGACGGCGCGCCATTTGTAGTAGAGGCGCGTCGAGGAGCGGATGACGTCTTCGCCGACAGTTTCCAGCAGAAAGTGCACCGATTCCGTCACCCCAGAGAATTTGGGGCCGATGGGCATGATGAATGCGCCTGGCTCCCGGACGATGCGCCGGGGCCGCCAGTCGGCGTCCGGGCGCCGATGGCGCATCGCCGCCTGCGCGTCAAATCCGCGGCGCATCGGCTCGACGCCTTCCTGCCAGAGGTCATCGTGGAGTACGAAATCGCCGAGATGCGGATGACCGTCGAAGCGCACGCCGAACAGATCCTCCGCCTCGCGCTCGTGCCAGTCCGCTCCGTGAATCCACTCGACAACACTGGGGAATTCCTTTTCCGCAAGTGGTGCGCTCACCAGCACGTGCAACCACCCGGCTCCGGCTTCGCCGTAAAACACATAGCGCAAATGCCACTCGGCCGCGCCTTCCTCGACGATCAGACCGGCGAAACTGAAACTCCATTCCTCGACGACTTGACGGCACACCGCGACGAGCACCGTACGCGTACACTTAACTTCGCTCGTCAAAGTCGAGGCATCAAAGCCGTACTGCGCTTGTCCGGGCCAGCGGCCTTCGATCTGTTCCATCAGTTCGGTGCGGTTCATAGGTGTTTACTCGTGACAGCGGCAGCGGCCAGTGTCAAAAGATCATGCAGCGGTTTGGGAACATAGACCCCGAGTACCAGCACAGGCACGGCGGCCAGAATCAGCGCCAGCCGGCAACTGAACGGCAAGCGGAACGTGTCGGCCTTTTCCAGGCCGGAATTGCCATGCTCCGATGCGGTGTTTGCCGGCGCGCCGAAGACCATATGGTTCAGATGGGCCATGACGCCGAAAAATGCGATGACGATGAAAGTGGCCAGAAGTCCGGTCGCCACATACAGTCCTTGCGTCAGACCCGCTTTCAGAATCGTGAATTCGCTCAAGAAGACCGCCATCGGCGGCGCGCCCACGATCGCGAGCCCGCCGAAGATGAGCGCAGCTCCTGCGAGCGGGAAGCGGCGGATTAGCCCCCGAACGGAGGCGATCTCGCGCGTTCCCGTCGCGAGCAATGCCGCGCCCGCGGCGAAAAAGCAAAATGACTTGGCCACCGAATGACTGACAATCTGCTGCATGGCGCCGTAATCGGCCGCGGATGCGCCAAATCCGATCGCCGCAAGGATGATGCCCATGTGCTCGATGGTGGAAAATGCGAACAACCGCTTGTAGTCCTTCACCTGGAGCAACAGGAAAGCAGCCGTGCCAACCGAAATCAGACCAAGAACGAGCGCCCAGGTTTCGGCGTGGCCGCCGGGCACGGCTTGCATCACCGGAAAGAGCCGCAGGATCACGTAGAGTATCGAGGTGGTTTCGATCCCGGACAGCAGCGCGCATACCGGCGATGGCGCTTGGCTGTGAGCATCCGGCAGCCAGGTATGCATCGGGACGAGCCCGACTTTCGTTCCGAGGCCGATCAAAATCAGCAGGAACGCCGTCTGCATGAGAATCGCCGGCATCCGCGGCGCGGCCGTCACCAGTCCAGTCCAGGTGTAACTGTCCCCGCCCCCGGCGTGTAAGGCGGCGAACAGCACCATAAAGCCGAACAGGGCGACGCCCGCGCCCATGAGCGACAGCACGACGTATTTCCACGCCGCCTCCAGCGCTTCGCGGGTGTTCTCAAAGGAAACGAGCAGCGCCGAACACAGCGTCGTCAGCTCGACCACGATCCAGACCAGCGTTGGCTCCGCCAGCACCGGAATGGCTAGCATCGAGAAGATAAACAAGTTGTAATTGGCGTGATAGAGCCGCAGTTTTCTTGGCGTCAGGTTTCCATGCGCCATGTAGCCGACAGAGTAAATGGCGGCGGTGCTACCGACCAGGGCGATCAGCAGCAATATCAGCGCACTCAAACCGTCAACGGCGATCCATTTCGACCACGCATCGCCGAGCAGTTCGCCGGGAGCGTGCCCTGCCACGACCTGCAGTGCGAGCCGCGCGACGAGAATCAGATCAGCCAAGCACGATACTACGGTCACACCGGGCACCCAGCGCCTCCCAATGGGAACGCAAACAAGCAGGGCCGCGACGAGCGGCAGCAATAGGATGACGATAACACTCACAGCGGCGCCTCATCTTTCTCTGAGGCTGCGGACGTTTCCTTGAGGCTCACCAATGCGCCAACGGCCGTGGTGCCGATCTGCTTCTGAACGGCGCGAACGAGCACGCCCATGATAAACACAATGACTAAACCATCCGTGGCAATGGCGAGTTCCACCAGCATCCCAAGGTCGCGTGCAATGGAAATGCCCGCGAGGAAAGCGCCGTTCTCCATGACCAACAATCCGATCAGCAGCGACAACGCCTCGCGCCGGACCGTGAGGGTGAACGCGCCGAGCAGAAGCACGGCGATGCCAATCGGCACGTTCGGGCCGCGGAACTCCGGGCCAACGGCATTGGTCAGCGGAATGCCGACAAAATATGCCCCGATCACGAGCGCGATCGCGATGAGCAAAGCCGTCGGGATGTCCAATACCTGGTCAATTTCGCGCCGCGTGTAGATCTCCGCCGCAGAGGTCTTGCGCAACAGCCATGGGACGACGATTGGCTTGCTGATCAGGTTCACGAACGCCACGCCGTAAAGGTGCCCGGAGTCGTAGCGTAACCCCAGCAGCGCCGCGGACGCCGCGAGCAGCAGGGACTGAACGATGAACAGATTCAGGCAGGCCTTGGCCTGGCGCATCGCGACGATGCCGAAGGCGGTGAGCAAGAACAGGCCCGCCGCCAGTGCATTGAGATTCTCGAGTAACTGCTTGGTTGCGTCGTTCATATATCGTTCACGGCAAAAACACCTGTGCGATCATGGCCGCTACCGAGGTGATGAAGGCCGCGCCCAGGAATTCGGCGATGCGAAACAGCCGCAGTTTGGAGAGGGACGATTCAATTACCACCAAGACGAGCAGAAAGCAGAAAACCTTGAAGAGCACCAGCGGAATGGCCAGCAACACCGCACCGTAGGATTGCTCGCCCGCCAATCCCCACGGCGTCAGCAGCACGTTGAGAAAAATGCAGAGCAGCACAAAGAATTTCATCTGGCCGCCCCATTTCACCAGCGCGAAGCCGCGGCCGGAGTACTCGAGAGACTTCGACTCGTCGATCATCGCCAACTCGAAGTGGCCGGTGGGGTTATCGACCGGGATACGGCCGCCCTCGGCGAGAATCAGCATGACAAACGCCAGCACGAGCAGTACGTGCGATGGCGCGAAGAAATTTGCGAGCGGCGTCACCCATTTCTGCTG
The DNA here is from genome assembly GCA_963785405.1 of uncultured Gammaproteobacteria bacterium. Taxonomy (GTDB): domain Bacteria; phylum Pseudomonadota; class Gammaproteobacteria; order Steroidobacterales; family Steroidobacteraceae; genus Bog-1198. The sequence continues at coordinate 1,217,141 of CAWAVF010000008.1, read as the reverse complement.
GACGATATAAGGAATGGTAGACCCGGCCACGAACGAAACGGTGAAGAACACGATCATGAACACCGGCTCGGCGAGAAAGCCGACCATGCGGGTGCGGCTGGCGCCGATAGGACCGTAGGGGTTGGCCGTATCCACCGCGGCGAGGGAGGCGAAAAATCCGCCCAGCGCCAGCACGAACCCGGCGCCGAGCATGTCGCCCATGAAGGCGAAGAAGAGCGGATATCTCGTCAGTACCGGAATTAGCAGCGCGACAAAAATTGGCGCGACGAAAATGATGTAAGGCGCAAATCTGAAAATCCACGAGCTGTCTTCGGACACAATTTCGTCTTTGTGAAACAGTTTCCAAAGATCACGGTAAGGCTGAAAAATGCTCGGCCCACGTTTGGACTGAACCATTTCCTTGAGCCGTGACAGCACTCCGGAGGCCAGCGGCGCAAAAATCATTACAACGGCCGCCTGCAAGACGTTGAATAGGAACCGCTCGAGCACGGCTATGTGCGGCGCCGAAAGATGAGGGCGCTGTCGAACACGCCCACCGCAAGGACTGGAAAGGATTTCAATACCAGACCGATGGCCACGCCTACCCCTTCTTTAAGAGACCAGGTAGGCATCATCAGCCGGCGAGGCGGTTATTATTGCGGGAGGAATGCCATCTCCCGATTGATGTTCAGCGTACAGACATCAATGCCCCAAATCAAGGTTCCCCGTGGGTCTTGCCCCTTAGCTGCGCTTCACTGCAAACCACAGAGCCGAACGCTGTCAATTCTCCACCCTCTATGACAACCGGTCAACGCGACGGCTGCGGCCTATTCGTCTGACACCGGTGTTGGTGGATCGTCGGAGTCGGGATTGATTACGCCGAAACGCGCCGGGATCTGGGCGTAGAAGAGCCGGATGTTCTCGTTTTGAATCAGCGCCAAGAGACGTCGTGCTTCCTCGTCGGTGACGATGAATTCGACCTCAACCGCAAGCGTTCCGGCCAGTTCGAAAAAGGTCGCCTCGTGCAGCACGTGGTGCCGCCCGAATCCGGCCATGGCCTTAAACGCCGAGCCTCCGCGGATGCCGAGCTTATTCGCTTGCTGCATCAACCATTCCCATAACAGCTGATGGTGATGACGATGACCTTCATGCACGTAAAAGCGCAGAAACGAACCATTCATTGTCGTGCCGTCCTTTTCGATTTGAGCATAGGTGTGATCCCGTCAACTTCTGGCCCACGCGACCGTTGCGATGCCCGCGAAAGTCATCAATACCGAGCCCGCCAGATGCAGCCCAGCCGCGCCGCAGGCGCTCAAGGATTGGCCCTGCTGCAAGAGGGCCACGATCTCGGATGAGAAGGTTGAGAACGTGGTCAGACCTCCGCAAAAACCCGTGATGACAAACAACCGCCACTCGGGCGCGAGTCCGGAGAAGGATGCGAAGAATGCAACGGCCACCCCAATGATGTACCCGCCGATCAAATTGGCGGCGAGCGTGCCCGGCGGGATGCTCGGGAAATAGCTGTTGAGCGTCAAGCCCAGCCACCAGCGCAGCAATGCGCCTAAGCCCGCACCGATAAAAATAGCAATTATTGGTTTCAAGCGGCAAGTCCTTAAACAACAAGGTCGGACTCGGCGCCAAATGCCCACGCCAACCGTCCGGTTATAGCGTAGGCATCATCAGCCGCAAAGGCGGCGGTTCAAGGAGGAATGCCATCTCCCCGGGGGCCATTCTTTCAGACATTCTCATGTAGCACAATCGCCACGGGTTTCACTCTAAAAAGGGTTGAACTTTCGGGCGTCAAAATCGTTCACATTGATGTCTGTCGGTTACCGTTGATTGACCACTAATACCTGCCCGTGTAGGGTTGGAGATGACATGAATCGACCAACAATCGCAAAGTTCCGTGTGGCGGGGATTGGCGGCCTGAGCCTGGCATTCACCTTAGGCGCGCTGCCGTTGCTTGCCGATACACCTGCGGTGACGGTAACTGCGCCGCGAGAGTTGGAGCAGCTACGAAACGAGGTAGACACTTTCGTCTCGTCCGCCATCACCCGACCCTATGGCGATGATTCGCTGCTGCGCTGGGATCATCCGGTGTGCCCGTTGGTCGCGGGAATGCCGCGCGCGGCGGGCGAATTTGCCTTGCTCCGGCTTTCGCAAATCGCCAGATCCGCGCATGTACCGCTCGGCTCGGAGACCTGCAGGCCCAACTTGTTCGTGATCGTCGCCCAGAATCCCGAAAGATTCCTGCGGCTGTGGTGGCGGCACGATCCGCGGCTCTTCAACACGCGATTCGGCGTGGCGCCGGTCAAGCGCTTTATCGAATACTCTCGCCCGGTCCGAGTCTGGTACAACGCTGCGGTAACGGGCGGCGACAATGGCGTGGTGCTCGGCAATCTATTGGCGACCAGCACGGACCCCGGCGGCGGACTTGTTGACTACCCGGTCTTCGCGGGACCTTCGATATTGGGCTCCCGCATTACGCGCACTGTTGTGCAGAATATCAGCTCCGCAATCGTGGTCGTCGACCTGGCGCAAGTTAGCAAACTCAATATTGGCCAGTTGGTGGACTACATCGGCCTGGTCGGATTGGCGGAAATCAATTTGGATAAGGACGTGGGTGAAGCACCCACCATATTGAAGGTATTTTCGGCAACGAATATTCCGCCGCCTCCGGAAATGACCGTCTGGGATAAGGCCTTACTGCAGTCGCTGTACACGACTCCGCAGCGGAACCGAATGCAGCTGTCGCAGATGGAAACGGCGACTCTGAAGCTGCTCGCTGCACGGTAAAGCGCGACGCCACCGAAACCGCGTGGGTCGATGCCATGCATCGCCGCCATCGCGAGAAAGCGGGATCAGCGCTTCAAAATGAGCTGCAGGTTGACGAGCAGAACGCCCATGAGAACCAGCAGAGCGCCCACTGCAAATCGTAGATCGACGGGATCTCCGAGCAAAGCAGCTCCGAACATCACGCCGAATAACGGTGTGAGCAGCGACAGCAGCATCAGGCGCGAGGTCAGATAGCGGCGCAGCAACCAGAACCACACAAGATAGCTCGTGATCGCGACGATCAGCGTTTGAAAGACCAACGACAGAATGGTTGCCGTGGTTGGCTCAATTTGCGCGTGACCGGTCAGCGCGGCAAACGCGCCCAAGACGATCGCGGCGGTGGCGACTTGATAAAGCACGGTCTTCGCCGTCGCCGCGCCGCCGATGCGGCCGCGCCGCAACACCACATTGCTCAAACCCCAACTCACTCCGCCGAGCAGCGCAAGTAGATCTCCGATGATCAACTCCAATGCAGGGCGATTGCTGAATCCAAAAAATGCGATGACGATTCCCATGAACGCAATGGCGATGCCGACCCATTGCAGCCGGCTGAGACGCTCTTCGGGCAGGAATTGCAATCCCAGTGCGGTAAAAATCGGTGCGGTGTACAGAAACACCACGGAATGAGCGGCAGTCGTATGGGCGAGTGCTTCGCCCACGAAGATGAATTCGAGCGAAAACATCAGGCCTAAAAGCAAGCCGCTCCACAGGCTTCCATCGTCGAAGGCGCGGCGGCCTTCGCGGATGAAAACCCAGATGCCGAAGAAAATCGCTGCTCCGCCGAATCGGATCGCGAGCTGCATGACCGGCGCTGCATTGCCGGCGACGGCTTTCATCGCGACCTGCTGAAAACCCCAGATCACGCACAGGGTGATAACCAGAGCTGTCGCGCGCAGATCGAGGGGGCGGCGTATGGGCAGTGCACTTTTTGAATCGGACACGAGTCACCCGGTATGGAAAGCGCGGCAGTTTAACGCGTCTCGAGTACGGCGCCGCACGTTTTGATCGCCGCCACGGCCGCGGAAATTCCCGCTACCGGCCGAAAACGCCGGGTGATAAATTGCCTGGTATGCTTTCCGACAGACTGCGATACGCACCAGTGGCGCTTGAGAGTCTCGATCGCTTCCACAGCCTCGTGCGAGATGAGCATGTTCGCCGCTATCTCATGGACGGCAATCTGTTCCCGCGGGAATGGAGCGAGGAGCGCGTGCGGGAAAGTCAATGCTTATTCGGGCAGCGCGGCGCCGGGCTTTGGCTGGTCAGCAACGCGGCGACGGATGAGTTAATCGGATTTTGCGGATTCATGGAAATCTCGTCGATCGCTCCAGAGCCACAGCTCGTATACGCGCTGTTTGAGCGTTTCAGCGGCAAAGGCTACGCCACCGAGATGGCGCGCGCTTCGATTGCCTATGGGCGCGCCATAGGATTCACGCAACTACTCGCCAGCGTTGACCAGGTTAACGCTGCTTCGAGCCGCATCCTCGAAAAGCTGGGTTTCGAACGGGTTGCGACCCAACAGGGAAATTTCGGGCCCATGTTCGTGCTGCGGCTCGCGCTAGCGTCGACATGACGAATTTGGATCCCTACGACCTGCAGCGCTTCATCGACGCCCAGCGCGCCTCGTATACCCGGGCGGTGAACGAGCTGAAAGCCGGCCGCAAGCAAAGCCACTGGATGTGGTACATCTTCCCTCAGATTCAAGGCTTGGGCCGCAGCGCGATGGCGCAAAAGTACGCCATTGCATCGCTCGACGAGGCCAAGGCATACCTTGATAATCCCATTCTCGGGCTCCGTCTGCGCGAGTGCACGCGGCTGGTCACCGCTTTGAAAGGGTCGCCGATCGAGGACATTCTGCCCTATCCCGACGACCTGAAGTTTCACTCCTCCATGACACTGTTCGCACATGCTGCGGCGGACAATCAGATCTTCCTCGACGCACTGAAGAATTTTTTTCGCGCCGAGTTCGACGGCGCCACGCTCGCCCGAGCGCTGCGGTTTTGACCAGGCAACGCGTTTGGGTGCACACTGGCAAAAAAGAGAACACCATGACGCTTAGGCTGCTGGGGATTTCACTGCTCATTTCGTTGCTCGCAGCCGGGATCGCAGCGGCGCAAGAGGGCAAAATAGAATTCCGAGTCCTGACCGTACCGCCGAATCTGAATATTTCGGACAGCCACTCCAACGCCGTGATTCGATCAACGCGGGATTGGATCACCTGGGTGAGCAATCTGCGGGAGGTGCCCGAGGACCTGCCCACGGTTGATTTCGAGAAGTCCACGTTGCTCATTGCCAATGCCGGCTACAGGACAAATGGACCGTATGAGGTGAAATTCGATTCCATCACCGATATGCCCAACGAAATCCGCGTGCACGTCACCGTCACCGGACCCGTGGTCTGCCCGGCCGAACCGGAAGCGGGACACTACGCCGCAATGGCGATATTTCCGCGTACCGACAAACCGGTTCAATTTGATGTGACGACGAGAAACAGCAACTGTCCGCGCCGCTGACCCTACGTACCATTTCGGCACCGCCATGAAAGCCACATCTGTGGTCCAAGTCCGAAATGACCGCGTAATCGTCACCGAGTGGCGCTTTGCTCCCGGAGCCGAAACGGGTCAGCACGTGCACGCCCATGACTATGTCGTCGTGCCGCTGACCAGCGGGATATTGCGATTGGAAGAACCGGCCGGCGCGCGCGAGGTTCACCTCGAGAGCGGCGTGTCCTATGCGCGCGCCGCTGGCGTCGCGCACAATGTCATCAACGCCAACACATTCGAGTTTCGCTTCATCGAGATCGAGCTGATTTGAATCCTGCGAGAGGCTGCTAGGCTCGCGCGATCAGCCGAGCGGCGAAACACCGAACAGCCGGACATGCGCCCAGCCGATGAAAATCACATACACCGCCAGCCCGGCGATGACGGATATGGCGTCGTTGAAGCGCGCCGGCGGCGCCGTCCGCAGATTCTGCGGCCGCTTCTTCAAGGATATGCGATCCATCACCGCCCACGCCAAAAAACCGCCGAATAGCAGCACGTCGGCCAACATGCCGTTGGCCAGCAAATGCGCGAAGGCCCAGAATTTAACGGCGGCCAACATCGGATGCTTGGTTGCAGTCTTGATGCGCCCCGGCAGATACGCCGCAATCAACAGCGGGAACACCGGCAGCATGAAAAGCGCGGTCACATGCCGCATCCACGTTGGCGGCGTGTAAAACACCACCGGCGATTGGCGCGCCAATCCAAATCCGTAAATGATCAAAACGAAACCGAGCAACGAAACCAGACTGTAGACACCCTTCCACGGCCCGTCGCCGATGCGGCTGCGGAGCCGCTCGCGCAAACCGGGCGCAAAAATCGCAACCGAGTGGATGCCGAGGAACAGGACCAGCCCAATGATTAGTACCGACATTTTGATTGCTTCCTCTTGTGGCAGGCGTGCCGGCCGGCGCATACCATACACCTGCCGCGTTTAGTTTGGAGCGGCGTTCTGGTTGCGCCTAAACACGATCCGGCCCCGAAAAATGGTCATGTCGCAAACCATGTCCTTCAATGCCGCCGTGGGAATCGTATAGGGATTGCGTTCCCAGACCGCGATGTCCGCCGACTTGCCGATTTCGAGCGAACCCGCATCCTGGTCCGCGCTGATCTGGCGCGCCGCCCAGGCGGTGTAGGATCGCAGGGCGGCATGAATGTCGACGGCTTCCTGCGTCCCGAACGGAGTCTTGCCGAAGGTGCCCTTCAGGGTCTCACGAGCGATCGATGCCCAGAGGCCGTAGCGGGCTTCGATCGGGGTAACAGGCGAGTCGGAACCTCCCGCCCAGATCACTCCCTGCCGAAGGTAGCTTCGAAACGGATTCAACCGCAGGCTGCGTTCGGGACCCAGGTTGGCGGCGTAGATGTCGCCTATCCACCATGTGAAGCCGGCCTGGCTCTCGGGAATCCCTGAGTCGTAGCGCTTCTGAAGTTCCGCCATGACACTGATTGCGTGGTCGGTCGGCGTATTGGCGTGGATGATGCTGAGCCTCAAGCCTTTGCGCGGGTGCTTCGCGAGCGCCTCGGCGAAGCTGTCGACCACCCAGTCGATGGCGCGATCGCCGATCGCGTGCACGCCAATGCCCACATCGGCGTCGACGAAGAAGTGGACCTGCTGGCGAAAAATGGCCGGATCGATTTGCGGATAGCCGCGATTGCCCGCAGCCACCTCGGTGCGGTTCCGGTTCCACTCCTGGTACATCCAGGCCGTAGGCGCAGCACCGCTGCCGTCCATGAAGATCTTGGCGCCGCAAACGCGCAGCGAGGTGTGCGGCATTGCCGCCACGTCATCTTGCGCCGCGCGTATCCAGCGCAGCGTTTCCCCGGCCTGGTCCATGGTCGTGCCGGTCGCGAACAGGACGCAGACATTGGCGTCGAGCGCCCCTTCGGCCGCGAGACTGCGATAGGCGGGCCAGTCGGATTGAAGAATATTGGGATCCTTGAAGCCCGTCATGCCCTCGGCGTGCAGGCGATGCAGCATGTGCTTGATGGCCTCGCGGCGCTGCTCGAATGTCGTGTCCGGAATGAGCCGGGTCACCAATGCCGCGGCAGTTTCTTTCAGCACGCCCGTGGGCTTGCCGTCGGCATTGTGCTCGATCGTCCCCGCCGGCGGTGCAGCGGTCTTCGCGTCAATCCCCGCCAGCTTGAGCGCTGCTGAGTTGGCAACGCCGTAGTGTCCTGTGCCGTTCTCGAGCCATACCGGATTGCCCGGCGCCGCCGCATCGAGTTCTTCGGCGGTTGGATAGCGGCGCTCGAAAAGCTTGCCCTCATCCCAACCTGACCCTACGACCCACTCACCTGCTCGGGCCTTCGCCACTCGTTTGGCGAGCGCTCCGGTGATCTCGCCGATGCTCGCCGCATGGCTCAGGTCGATTTCGAAAAGCTCGACCAAACCGGTGTTGAGCACATGCGCGTGAGCATCAATCAGACCGGGGGTCGCTGCTCTTTCATGCAAATCGATGACGGTGGTCTTACGGCCGATCAAGCGCCGCACCTCCCTATCGGTGCCTACGCGGATTATCTTTCCCTGTCGGATCGCCAGCGCTTGCGCCACCCGATCCTTTGGATCGACGGTGATCAGTTGACCATTGACCAGTACCGTGTCGGCCGGCGCGATTTCCCGGGCGTTGGCGCTGCGCTGCAGATTTGCGCAATGAAGCTCGCGGCTAACAGCGCCCCGCGCACTGTACGGCTAGGCGTTGGTGAGTACAATTTTCCCCTCCACGGACCCGGTGGCCAACAATTCAATGGCTTGCCGCGCTGCCAGCAGCGGAAATGTCGCGGCGATCAGGGGCCCGCCGGCCTTGGGTATCATGATCGCACGGTAGGTGGCGGACATTTCAGCTGCGCATGATTTTGCGCACCTCGCCGTACGGATCGGCTTCGATGCGACTCTTCAAATCGAACATCATGGTCGCGCGTGTTTGCGCATCGTAGGGCGGCCAGTGCGGCAATCCCACGCTACCCTTGTTCGGATCGCCGGATCGTGCAAAGGCAGTCCAGGCGCTGCTGGCTTGCCGACCGAGCGTCTTGGTGGATTCGGCCGTGCCGAGCAGGATCGGGCCCTTATCGACATTGTCGAATGCGAACGGGATCTCCATCGTGTGCGGCGCGCGCATGATGCCGCTGTCGACCGGGGCGCCCCACTCCCAGATGTACATGTAGACCGGCGCCGCATGCTGCTCGGCCTTGCGCTCGGCCAAGGTGATCGAACCCATGAACGCGAATGCTGCGCTCGCCACATCCGTGTACAGGTAGCTCGGCGAGTCGGTCGGCCGCAGCTTGCGAAAGGCCGCAATCAGCTTGTCGGTCTTCTCACCGAATTGCGGCTTCAACTTATCGGCCAGCTCGGACTCTGTGAGCTTGCCCCACCAAGGCAACCCGACGTTGTACAAGGTTGCCTCATCCTTGGTGCAGCCGATCATCACCGGTACTTGCGCCGCTTGCGCCGGCGCCACCGGATCGAACGGGTGCGCCGGCAGCGCCACGCCATCCACCACCGGCCCCCACCGCAGCACAGCCGGATTCTCGCTGCTGGCTGCGGCTGCCAGCAATCTGTCCGCAGCTATCTCTTGCAGTGACTTGACATCGAGCACGCCCAACGTCTTCATCACGGTCTTGGTCGCGCTCAGCGCTGTCTCCTTGGTGGCGCCGCGCAGCCCCGGTCCGCTTTCGATGATGGCACGATGCACCAGCCCCTTTGCGGCCGGCATTGCAAGAATGGCCGACACCTTGGCGCCGCCGCCAGATTGCCCAAAGACGGTAACATTACCCGGATCGCCCCCGAATTCGCCGATGTTGTCGCGCACCCACTCGAGCACTGCGACCAAGTCCAGCATCCCGACGTTGCCTGATGCGGGATCCCCGGCATCGCCCAAGTACAGGTATCCGAATGCGTTCAAGCGATGATTGACCGTCACGACGACGACATCGTGGTTCTTTGCCAGATTGTGTCCGTCGTAGACCGACCAGCTGCCGGAACCATAGTTGAATCCGCCGCCGTGGAACCACACCATCACCGGCCGCGGCTTGGGACCCGAGAGATGCGGAGTCCAGACGTTGAGGAACAGGCAGTCCTCGCTTTGCCTCACGATGTCCTCGGGCGCTTCCATGACCTGAAACAATGCGGGTCCAATGGTTCCCGGGTAGGTCACCGCGGAGCCGCCGGTGGTCAGCTGCATGGCAGAGTGCTGGTAATACAGGCACGCTACCGGACTCTTCCAAGGATCCGGTTTTCGCGGCGGCACGAAGCGCAGCGCGCCCAGCGGCGGCGCGCCGTAGCGCACGCCGCGAAACGTTTGAATACCGTCGGTAACGTAGCCGACTATCGGACCGTTGCTGGTTTTCACCACCGGCGTGACGGCGGTTGCGTCAATTGCCGCCCGCGACCAGCCGCCGACCAAGGAGGTCAGGACGGCACCTGCGCCAAAACTCAAAATTTCCCGACGATCGAACCGCAGCTCGCCACCCAATGCAGGCTTCTTAAACATACCGCCCCCTTCAAAGAAGTGCCGCCTTTGTTTTTAGAACACGATCAGCGCCGCGCGTACGGACATGAGCAGCAGGACCAGTGTCGCGGTCATGAAGATGGCGAAGCGCAGCAAAATAATATTGATGGTGGCCTGCACGAGGCTGTGAACCACTCGCAAGCCGACATACAGCCATGCCAGACAAATGTTAAAGCCCTGGTCCGCCCCGAGCAGCGCCAGTGTCAGTGTCACCGCATAGAAAAGAGTCGGCTGTTCCAGCAGATGGTTGTAGTTGTCGGCTTTCCAGCGCACGTGGGCCGGCAACTGTTTGTGAAATTCTTCGGCCGGGCGCTGCGGATCGAGAGAGATTTTCAGCCGGCTAATGGCGGGAATGCGCGTGGCGTAGAGCCACGCGCACATGACAAACGTCCATAGAACCAGCGCCATTATCGGGGCCAACAGATAGCTGTGCATGGTGATTCCTACGTATTGATCAGATATCGCGGATCGTGCGGCTTGCGTGAAAATATCTCATGAACCATGGGTTCGAAGGTTGCCAGCGGCAGGGTGGGATAAGCGGGGTCGAAGGAGCATTGGTCCCAATCGGCACAAAAAGCCTTGCATGCTTCGAACCACGGGTGCCCAATAAACTTGTCGCGCTCATTGCGATTGCCGCCCCGGAAATGAACGTAGTAGTAGTTTTGAAACAACCCATGCTGTTCGACGATCCAGGTCACTTCCGGCCGTACATAAGGCCGGAGAATCCCCGCCGCGATCTCCGTGTGGTTGTACGGCGCCAGCTCATCGCCAATATCATGCAGGAGAGCGGCGACGATCAGCTCTTCATCCGCACCATCGCGCATCGCGCGGCTCGCCGCCTGTAAGGAGTGCCCCAGGCGGCTCACCGGATAGCCCTCGAGTGAGTGATCGAGCTTATTGAGCGCCGCCAGCAGGTTAACGGGAAGATTCCGTGCATATTCCAGTTCTGAACGGTCAAGGAGTTCGTAGTCCTCTTTGGTGCCATGTTCCATCCGCGTGAAACTCACCAGCGCAGTCATGTGGATGCACTCCTCGATGGCAGACGCCGGCGTAGAACCCGGTACAGGCTGCGTGGTCCGTCGATGTCTATGTAGCAGCCCTGCAAGTGGCGGAGGCCCTGTGCAGGATCGAAACTCGTGCGCCCATGCAACAGCCGACAGTTGTCGAACATCACCAGGTCGCCACTGTGCAGAAGAAAGCGAATCTCGAACTCGGTCGATCGCAGCATTTGGTCGAACAGGCGCCGCGCCCGGTAGTAGGCAGTCAGCTGCGTCGGCGGTAGCAGAGGAACAAAATCGAGCCGCGGACTGAAGTGGATCGTCTTTACCTTGCCGCTAACGTCCAGCTCGATCGGAGGCGCGCTGGCAACCAGTTCAGTGGCCGGGTCGCGATAGCGAAATCGCACCGGCGTGGTGCTGAGCACATGAAATGCCTGCGCATCGCGGGCACGAAGCGCCTCGCCCACGGCGATTCCATCGACCAGCGTGGACAGGCCGCCGCTGGTTTCGTTCGCAAGACAATGCAGCAGCTGCACTCCCGGTACCGGCGATCGATAGGGATTGTCCGTGTGCGGATCCAGATGCAATGACGTGTACGCCAGATCGCTGGCATTGGGCTCGGAGCGTACGTTGAAAAAAGCGCCGAAATTCGTTTCGCGAGTGAATCCAAAGACGGACGCCGCCCGCAGTACCTCCCGGTCGACGCTCGGAACGCCGCTGAATATGATGAATCCATATTGCAAGAAGCTTTCGGTCCACTCGAGAAGCTCGGCATCGGTGGGCCGATTGCGCCACCCCGCCCGCGGCAGATCCTGCAGCGTGCCGTCCCAAACCGTCGCGGCCGGACAATCCAGATCGCCCGGCGGCATGGCCGCCTCGGCGAGAATGTCGCTGGCGGAAAATTGGGTCTGGTGCCCGTCGCTGAACTTGACCTTGAACTGCCCCGGCACCGACTCCTCCACCGACACCAAGCGCAAGTCAAGATCGAGATCCGATGGATCGTGCAATCTTTGACCGGTCAGCAGGTCCATGCTGGACGCGTCGGGCGAGCGCTCGCGCAGCCACAGGGGATGAACCGCATAAGATACGCCGTCGCCGAGCTCGACCGAGAGTCGCGTGGGGGAATCGATTTTCAAATTTGCCGAGCCTTTGCTGTTCACGGTAATTCCTTGGGATGTGGGCCGCACGCCAACCCGCACGATCATTTGACGAGTCATCATTATATATTTGCTGCGGGCCCGAACGTGACCTTCGCCCTCAAGTCGACAACGCACCCCATTCTGTGCCAGATTGAGGTCGGGGGCGCCTTTGGTGCGTACAAGCGAGCGAGCGAATGCCCAATACAACAAAGATTGATCGTCGCACCCTCATTCACAATCTGGCACAGGGTGGTCTATTCTTAAGTTTGGTGCCCGGCTTCGCGGAATCCGCCTGGAGCGCTATCGCCGCCGGCATCCAGAAACCCATGCCGGATCTTGGTACCGCCCGTGCCGGCCTGATCGGCGCCACCGCCGACGTCATCCTGCCGCGCAGCGATACGCCGAGCGCGACCGACGTCGGCGTGCCGGCATGGATCAATGTGGTGGTTGCCGGGTATTTCTCCGACGCCCAGCGCTCAAGCTTCCTGGCTGACCTTGACGCTATTGACAACTTTGCGCTTGTCACATCCGGCGCACGTGTTTCCGCTCTCAAAGGCAGCGCACTCGCAGCCGTGATTGCGAGTCTCGATGCGGCCGTTGCAGCCAAGGACCCCACACCGGCCCAGCGCGGCTACGCGCACCTCAAGGAGCTGATCATCGTGGGCTACTTCACGAGCAAGCCGGTACAAACGGACATTCTGAAGGTTGTTGTAGTGCCCGGGCGCTATGACCCCAACGTGCCGATGGCGCCGAGCGTCACATGAAACAGCAGTACGAATTCGACGCGATCGTGGTCGGATCCGGCATCACGGGTGGTTGGGCTGCCAAGGAACTCACGCAAGCGGGCCTCAAAACTCTCGTGCTCGAGGCTGGAGGTCCCATCGACCCCGCCAAGGATTTTGTCGAGCACGTACAGCCCTACGAGATCCCGTTTCGCGGTTGGGGAGATCGCACGCCGTTGAAGCGCGAGCGTCCGATCCAAACCGACTGCTACCCCTGCGACGAGCTCGGGTACAAATTCTTCGTCAACGACATCGAGAACCCTTACACGCATCCCGATGGGGCGCCGTTCAGCTGGTTTCGCGGCCGCCAGGTTGGAGGCCGCTCCATCACCTGGGGCCGGCAGGTTTATCGCTGGAGCGACCTGGATTTCGAGGCGAACGCGAAAGATGGCCACGGCACCGATTGGCCGATCCGCTACAAGGACATTGCTCCTTGGTACTCGCGCGTGGAGCGATTCATCGGCGTATCGGGCGCGCGCGAGGGAATCGCGCAGCTGCCCGACGGCGAGTTCCTCGCGCCCATGCAGATGACCGGCGTCGAGCGCGCTGCACGGGAGCGGATCCTGAAGGCCTTCAACGGCGAGCGGGTCATGACCATCGGGCGCGTGGCCATTCTGACGGAGGATCACAACGGCCGCGCGGCTTGCCATTACTGCGGTCCCTGCGACCGCGGCTGCATCACCCACTCCTACTTCAACAGCAATGGAACGACGCTTCCGGCCGCTAACGCAACGGGAAATCTGACGCTGTATCCCAACAGCGTCGCCGCGGAACTGACCTACGACGCGAAGCGCGGGCGCATCCGCGGCGTGCGCGTCATCGACGCCAACACGCTGCGCGAAACCGAGTACAAGGCGCGTGTGGTGTTCCTGTGCGCCTCGGCGATCGAGTCGGTCCGCTTGCTGCTCAACTCCAAGAGCGCGCATTTTCCCGATGGGCTCGGGAATGCGAGCGGCACGCTGGGCCGCTACGTCATGGATCATCATTACGGGTCAGGGGCCTCCGGGTTGATGAGTGGATTCGAGAACCGCCGCACATTTGGGCGCCGCCCGAACGGCATCTACATCGCGCGTTTTCGCAATGTCTCGACCCAGCACCCGGGTTTTCTGCGCGGCTATGGCATGCAGGGCGGCGCGAGCCGCAGGGATTGGCACCGCGGGATCAGCGTGCCGGGCTACGGTGCGGATTTCAAAAAATCGTTGATCGAAGGCTTGGGTCCCTGGACGCTGTCCGCAGCGGGCTGGGGCGAGACGCTCCCGCACGCCGACAACCGCGTCAGCATCGATCCGCACGTCAAGGACAAATGGGGCGTGCCTGCCGCGCGCATCGACGTGCGCTGGCGCGAAAACGAGCGCGCCATGCAGGCAGACATGATGACCAGCATGGCCGAGATGCTCGAGGCCGCCGGTTGCACCGATATCACCCTGCAACCGGTGGATCATCCGCCAGGACATTGCATTCACGAGATGGGCGGCGCTCGCATGAGCGTCACGCGGGATCTCGGGGTCCTCAATGCTTGGAATCAGGCCTGGGACGTGCGCAATCTTTTCATCACCGACGGCGCGTGCATGGCGAGCAACGCCTGCCAGAACCCCAGCATTACCTATATGGCATTGACCGCGCGTGCCTGCGACTACGCGGTCGGCCAAATGCGGCGCAACGAGCTTTGAACACCGAACGGCGCGACTTTCTTCTGGCCGCGGGGCTGGCGTTGGGCACTCTCGCCCTGCCGCGCTCGGGGCGCACCGCTGCGGTCCGCGTAGGGTTCGGCCCGATCGGCCTGCAGCTGTATACAGTTCGCAAAGCCATGCAGAGCGATTTCGACGGCACGCTGAAACGTGTGGCGGCCGTCGGCTACACGGAAGTCGAATTCGCCGGGCTGTTTGGCCACCCGGCCGCGCGCGTGCGCAAGGTTCTTGATCAGCTGGGACTTTCCGCACCGTCGATGCATGTACCGTTCGAGACCACAAGCCAGGCCTGGAGCGCGGTGCTCGACGATGCGGGCCGCCTCGGGTGCCGCTATGTTGTCGTACCCTCCATTCCGGATTCCTTGCGCACGTCGATCGACGACTACCGTCGCGTCGCTGAATCTTTCACTCGCGCCGCCGAGGCAGCCGCGAAGGCGGGCATGGGATTCGCCTATCACAATCACGCGGTAGACTTTAAGCCGCTCGATCGTAAGCTGCCTTTCGATGTGCTGCTCGAAGCCACCGATCCTGCTCTAGTTCGCATCGAGCTGGATCTCTACTGGATCGAACGCGCGGGCTACGATCCGCTGCGCTATTTCAATCGCTGGCCCGGGCGCTGCAAGCTGATACATGTCAAGGATTCCCTGGGCGCGCCGGACCATCGCATGACAGAAGTCGGCGCCGGGATAATCGATTGGCCGAATCTGCTCGCGAGCGCTCGAGCGGCGGGTGCTGAGCACTTTTTCGTTGAACAGGACGACGCGATGAAACCTCTCGACAGCATCGCCGCGAGTTTCTCCTATCTTCGTCAACTGAAATTGGCGGCGATAGCACCGCACCACGGCCGGCTGAAGCAGTCCATCGCGCGTTGGACCATGAAGGACGTTGCCCTGCCGGATCTATGCCGGCGCGCCAAGACCATCGGGTTCGATGCCATCGATCTTTTGTACCCTGACGAATGGCTGGTCGCGCGAGATTCGGGGCTGAAATGCTCCTTAGGCTATGCAGCGCGGCGCGAGCGATTCATTCAGAACGGATTCAATGATCCTGCGAATCACCCGATGCTGTTGGCTGAACTGGAAGCCGGCATCCCGCTGGCCGCACAGGCCGGAGTACCAAATCTCATCGCCATGTTCGGCAATCGGCATGGCGCGAGTCCAGCAGAGGACATGGCGAGCTGCGTGACCGGACTGTCCAAGATTGCGCCGCTGGCGGAGAAGCATGGCGTCACAATCTGCGTGGAACTGCTCAACAGTCGGATCGATCATGCCGGCTACGAGGGGGATCACACCGCCTTTGGCGTCGACATCATCCAGGCGGTGGGCTCGCTGCGCGTGAAGCTGCTGTACGACATCTATCACATGCAAATCATGGAAGGCGATGTCATTCGCACCATCAGGAACAATATCCCGTGGATCGCGCATTTTCATACCGGCGGCGTTCCGGGCCGGCACGAAATAGACGGCAGCCAGGAGCTCAACTATCGCGCCGTGGCACTAGCCATCGCCGACACGGGCTTCCCGGGCTACGTCGCGCACGAGTTCATGCCCGTGGGCGATCCGTTTACGTCGCTCGCGGACGCCTACAAAATCTTCGACGTGTAATCAGACGGGCTTAGGTTGTGGCGTGCCGCCGCATGCGCACTAGCTCGACTGGAAGGAAAATCATCGTGACAATCTCGCGCCGGGATGCAGTCCTGGGAACCCTCGCGGCAGTGCCGGCGCTGGCCGGGGCTTCAATGTTAGGCGCAAGGAAGGCCTTGGCCGCCTCGCCCTGGCGGCTGCCCCCGAGGCGGCAGGTGCGCGTCGTCGAGAATGAGTGGATATCAATGGCGGACGGGGCTCGCTTAGGCGCGAGACTATGGATTCCGGAGGGCGCCGATCGCACACCGGTGCCCGTCGTCCTGGAATACATCCCGTATCGCAAGCGCGATGCCTATCGCGGCCGCGACAATCACTGGGCTCCGCAGCTGGCGCAGTATGGCGTCGCCTATGCCCGGGTCGACGTTCGCGGCTCCGGCGATTCCGACGGCATCATGGTCGATGAATATGCGCCGCCCGAATTGAACGATGGTGTGGCCGTGATTGCATGGCTCGCGCGTCAGCACTGGTGCAACGGCTCGGTCGGCATGCGGGGCATTTCCTGGGGAGGCATCAATACTTTGCAGGTTGCCGCGATGGCGCCGCCGGAACTCAAGGCCATCATGCCGATGGGGTGCTGCGACATCAGGTTTACGGACGACGCTCATTACATCGGCGGCGCGCTGGGATTGACCAACTTCGAGTGGGGTGTGCAATACAAAGGCGTCATGTCGGCGCCTCCCGACCCAGAGATCGTCGGACCGCAGTGGGCCGAAATGTGGCGCCGTCGAGCGGATGCCACGCCGGCGATTCTCGCCGAGTGGGTGTCGCATCAGCATTACGACGCTTACTGGCAGCGGGGCTCGATCGCAGTCGACTACAAAAATATCAAATGCCCGGTGTATGTCGTCGATGGCTGGATCGACACTTACTCGAACGTCATCGGCCGGCTCCTCGAGCATCTGACAGTGCCGCGCAAGGGGCTGATTGGCGTCTGGGGGCACAACTATCCGGACGCCGTGAATCCCGGTCCCGGACTCGACTGGGCCTATGAAGAAGTCCGCTGGTGGCAGCAGTGGCTGCTCGGTATCGACACGGGAATCATGGATGAGCCCATGCTTCGGGCCTATCTGCCCGATGCCACGCCTTGGGAGGTTTACCCGCAAGACGTGCCCGGCCGCTGGGTGGCTGAGGCGGTATGGCCGTCGCCGCGGCTGGTGCCGGCCGTGTGGCATTTGAATCCTGGGGGCAAGCTCTCTCGACAAGCCGCCAAACCCGAATCAGTGCGCTATGTCGCGGACAGGATCGTAGGCCTCGACAAATTGCAATGGTTACCGTTTCCACCGAGTGGCTTGCCGGGCGAGCAGAGTCGCGACGACGGCAACTCGCTGGTATTCAATTCGCAGCCGCTCGAGTCGGACATCGAGATCCTCGGTTATCCGATCGCGAAGATCCGGGTGGCTTCCAGTGTACCGGTGGCGAAGCTCGCAGTGCGCATGACTGACGTCACACCGGAGAACAAGTCCTGGCTGGTCAGCTACGGGCTGCTCAACCTGACGCACCGCGACTCGCATGAGCATCCGAGCGCACTCAAGCCCGGCGAATTCTACGATGTCGAGCTCAAGTTATTCATGATTGCACACCACTTCAAACGGGGTCATCGGATACGCATCGCGCTGTCGGAGAGCCTGTGGCCCTTGGTGTGGCCGTCGCCGCAAATCGCGACGCTCACGTTTGAGCTGGGCAGCTCCTCGATCGCGCTGCCCGTGCGGCCCGCGCCCAAGAGTGAAGCACCATTCTCGATTCCCGTTTTGTCGTCCACTGCGCAGCCCACTGCGGGGCTGTTGGGGAAACTGCCGGAAGATGTCGCGCACCGCAGTGCGGAAGGCCGGCTGACAATAAAGCGCGAGTCTCCCGAGTCGTCGTATGTAGTGCCCGAGGTAGGCACCACCCTCATCAGAGCCGGCAGCGAACTCATCGAAATCACCGAAGGCGATCCGAACAGCTGCGTCTGGAGACAGGAAACCTCGGGCGGCTTCAAGCGCGGCGCTTGGGATTGTCGAACGCTCGCGCGCTATGAGATTACTTCGACTGCTGACGCCTTCCTGCTCAGGGAATCGCTCAAGCTAACGAACAGTGGCGAAGTTTTCTTCGAGCAGGAGACGGTGAGTAAAATCGCTCGGAATTTGCTATGAGCGTCTCGCCTCGAATAGTACTGCTCAGCTGCAGCTTTCTCGCGTTCACGCTCGCAGCAGGCGCCTGCTCCGTTTCGGCGCCGCAATCCGGGCCGCCGGCAGCAGGGCCCGGTCCCTGTGTTGTCGAGACCCGCGGCTTCAATGCCATTCATGAATTTGCCCTCAAGGCCAGATATAGTTTTCCGAGCGGCATCACCGCTGGACCGGATGGCAATGTCTGGTTCACTGAGACAGGGACCGACAAGATTGGCCGGATCACGACCAACGGCGTCATCAGCGAATTCCCGCTGTCGCCGGCCAGTGGTCCCATCGGCATCGTGCTCGGCCCCGATGGCAATCTTTGGGTTGCGGAAACCTACGCCAATAAGATTGCGGTTCTCACACCCGCCGGGGCGGTGATTGCCGAGTATGCGGTTCCCACTGCGAACTCCGATGCCCGTTTCATAACCAGCGGGCCTGACGGCAACATCTGGTTCACCGAGACCCGCGGCAACAAGGTCGGGCGCATTACGCCGAAAGGAGCCATCACCGAGTTCCCCCTCCCCGGCAAAGGCAATTCCGGCCCGCAGCGCATCGTTGCCGGACCCGACGGCAATCTGTGGCTTACCTATGACACGTTGCCCAACGACGCGGTGGTGCGCATGACGCCGGGCGGCGGCGTCACTCAATTCCCGATCCCGACAAGCAATCCGCTTTCCGGCAATGAACTTCCCGACGGCATCACCGTGGGTCCCGATGGCAATCTGTGGTTCACCGAACTCGGCAGCGTCATCGGCGTGCTCACGCCGTCCGGCACTTTCGTTGCGCAGTACCCGGTTCCGGGACCTAACTCCCAAAATCAGGACACGGCCGGCATCATCTTGGGACCCGACGGCCGGGTTTACTTCACCGGGCGCACCAGCAATGCCATTGGCTACATTGTGGCGCGGGGGGATTACGGTTCTGTTCCGATTCCCACACCGCGAGCGCTACCGAGCACAATAACCGTGGGACCCGACGGCAATCTGTGGTTTACAGAAGATTCTGCAAACAAAGTAGCATGTCTCGCACCTCAGCCTCACTAGCGTAACCTTCTAAGCCGTACCGTCGCCCACAGCACCAGGAACAACATGAGAGCGAACACCGCGCATTCAATAAAAAATGCGCGGTCCACTCCCACCTCGGAAATTGGCCGCTGCGCGAACCTGCCGGCGATCTGCGTCCACCAGTAGGCAAACAATCCGATGTCCATGATCCAGTGGCCGAGAATGCAAAAAATCAGCGTGCCGGACGCCCACGCCAACGCACCGAGCAAAATTGCCGCCAGCAATACGATGGGGACCATGCCGATCAGGGCCCAATCCTTGGTCAGATGCAGCAGCACGAAGAGCAGCGACGAAATCAGGATCGCCGCCACCGGACCATGGCGGTTTTCGATCGGCCGCTGCATGTAGCCGCGAAACCCTGTTTCCTCGCACACACCGGCGGACAAAGCCGCCACGACGCAAGCAAGCCATTGCATCTGCCGCGACCCAATGAACGATAAATCATAGCCGCGGTGAAATTCGGCCGCGGGAAAAGGCACGATTCGGAACAGCAGCACCATGGCGGCGTGGATCGTGACGGCAAAACTCAACGCCGCAACACCGCCCCAGAACCATTGTGTCCGCGATAGCGCTCGGACTCGGAAATAGTAGGCGCGCGTCGCCTTGAATCGCACGGGAGCGCCATTGCCGGCCGCCCACCATATGTACAGCCCCAGAAAAACGACTTCCGCGACAGCGGCAACCGGCATTCCCATTGCCAGCAATAAAATCGGCCAGATGTTCGCGGCGATCATGCCGATGAGAAGGCCGCCGATGACCGCGCGGATGATGACGGGCAAGTGGGCCCACAAAGTCTTGCTGTTCTCCACGGTCATTTGCACTCCCGAACTTCCGGCTGGCTGCTACGCCTTATAGGCGGTGAGTCCTCCCACAACGGTACGCACCACTTGAATGTCTTTGAGTTTCTGCGGATCTACGCGGTGCGGATCCTCTGCCAAAACGACGAAATCAGCGAGCTTGCCGGCGGTAATCGATCCTTTGATGGCTTCCTCACGGGTGGCGTAGGCACCATTGATGGTGTTGACTCGCAACGCCTCGTCCACGGTAATGCGCTGGTTCGCGCCCCACACCTCGCCATTCCAACCGGTCCGCGTCACCATGCCTTGGATGCCCATCAGCGGTGAGAATGGGCCGGGATCGAAGTCCGACCCCGCGGCCGCGTGGATGCCGGCGTCGAGAAGCGTGCGATAGGCCATGCAGCGCTTCATCAATTCCTCGCCGTAGAAGTGGAACTTGTCCGGATTGTAGTAGGCATAAGAGGTGAACAAAGCCGGAACTGCATTGATGGCCTTGATGCGCCGCACTAGATCGTCGTTGATCAAGGTGCAATGCGTGATCTTCGGGCGCGCATCGGATTGCGGCACGAGCCGCAGCGCTCTTTCGTATGCCGTGAGCACATGGTCGATGGCGACATCGCCATTGGCATGGCAGTTGAGCTGGATTCCAGCGCGGTGCACGCGCTCGCACCACCTATTAAGGTCCTCCTGCGTTTCAGTGACGTTGCCCTTATAGCCCGAGGTCGAGCCGGGATAAGGGACGCTCATGGCCATGGTGCGCTCGGAAAAAGAACCATCCGCGGTGTGCTCAAAGGTCGCGCCCAACTTGATCCATTCATCGCCCAGTCCGGTGGTCATGCCGCCCGTAAGCATCGCCTCGAGTTCGGCGCCGATTGCTTCATAGCTCACCCGATGCAGAAGCTCGCCGCGCGCACGCACTTCCGCAAGGGCACGGAGATTTCCACCCTCATGACAGACGCCCGTGAGCCCAAATCGGACGAACTGCTTGGAGATATATGCCAAACCGTCGCGATCGCGCCTCATGGTCTCATCCGCGGAATAATTCGTTCGCTTGCCGACCTTGTCAACTACATCCATGGCCAGGTCGGTGACGCGGCCGTTGAGCTCGCCGCTCGCATCGTGGTCGTAAGTTCCGCCGGCCATGCCGGGCGTGGACTTGGTAACTCCCGCCATTTGCAGGGCCTTGCTGTTGTAGAAGGCCGTGTGGCCGCCGCGATGATGCACAGCAACCGGTAGATCGGTGGATACCTGATCGAGGTCGTGAACGTTGAGTTCGCGCCTATCCTTCAACTTGGTATCGTCGAAGAAAAATCCCTCGACCCAGGTATCCGCCGGCGTGGTTTTGGCCTTGGCGCGCAGTTTGTCCACGATGCTTGCAATGGTGACGAACTCGACCTCATAAGGGTTGCCGACGAGGACCTCGTACAGCAATGTGTTGCCGGATGCATGATTGTGCGAATCGATGAAGCCGGGCACCACCGTCATCCCCTGAGCATCGATTGTCTGCGTGCCTTTCCCGATCAGACCCTTGATCTGGTCGGACTTGCCGACGGCGATGAATTTGCCGCCGCGCACCGCGAAGGCTTCTGCGTTCGGCACACGCGGATCGACCGTATAGACCTTGGCATTGAAGACGACGAGTTCGGCATCGCGCGCATTTGCGAATGACCCGACCGCCGCCGCCCAGTGCGGAATCGCGGCGCCGGCAATCCCCGCGCCGGTCATTGCCATGAAATTTCTACGACTGAATGTGTGCATCGCCATCCCCACTCGTTTTTAGACGCTCGCCCTGCTCAATACCAACCATTCAACCACGACCAGATTGGGAACCCAGCAGAGCCCCGCGATTGTCTGATAGCTCGGCAGGAACAGCAGGCCCGCGACCTGGCTCAAGGACAGCCAGATGCGCAATGTCACGGCTGCGAAGGCCAGGCCATAGCTGCGCAACATCCAAGCACGATGCAAATCGATGCGCCGGCGGCGGATGCAAATGTAAGCCGTTGCGGTTGAGCCAATCCATAGAACTCCCAGCATCCCGAACCCCATGCTTGCGGGAAGACCGCCATCCGCCATGGTCGCGGGGGTTAGGCCGGCGCCGCCGCCGACAAGTACTGCGATAATAACAGCGGCCCAGCCACCATAGCTCTCGGAATTCTCCGCCACTCGCCTAAGTGCGCACCGGGGTCCAGTTGCGCGAACGCCGCTCGGCACGCTGCAGCGGCGTCTCATCATCGAAATGCGCGTGGGCCACCGTGTTGAAATCAAGAGCAACGCCATCCAGCACCCGCGCATTGATGACTGCGCGCGCACCCGCCGCGGTGTCGGTGAGTGCTGCGACGAATACGCCGCATTCGGCACAAATGAGAAACTCGGCCGTCTTCTGCGCAAAGCGATAGCGGCGCACCTTGGACTCGTGCGCGATGTCAAACGCAACTTCGCCAACAGGATCCGAGGTGCCGACAACCCCGTGACGCCGGCAGAACGAGCAACCATCGTGCCGCAGCGGCCAATGCGCCGGATCGACTTCGGTTCGGTAAACGACTTTAAGGCCGCCGCAATGGCAGCTGCCTCGATACTCCGTCATGTCATACTCCGGATTCGCAGCATTATTTCCCCTCGCCGACGAGATGCTTTATTCTGCGGCTAATCTCTGGCGGCCGCCAGACTACGGAACCGCCTAGCATGCCACGGATTTCGCGACTTCTGATTGCCGCAAGCATTGCGCTGCTGCTATCGCCAGCCGCCTTCGCCGGCGAGACGCGCAATGTGATCCTGGTCATCAGCGACGGCGTGCGTTGGCAGGAGGTGTTCACCGGCGCCGATCCGCTGCTGCTGAACGACAAGGCGGGCGGCAGCTGGACCCCCGTCGCGGAGCTCAAGCAGAAGTACTGGAACGATGATCCCGTCGTGCGCCGGCGGCTCCTGTTCCCGTTCCTGTGGGGTACTGTAGCGGCGCAGGGACAGCTGTTCGGCAATCAGCAGAAGGGCAGCGTCGCGCGCGTTACGAATGCGATGTGGTTTTCGTACCCCGGCTACAACGAGATGTCGAGCGGTATTGCAGATCCTCGCATTAACTCGAACGAGTTCGGACTCAACCCGAACATCACGGTGTTCGAGTGGCTCAACACCACTCCGGAATTCGCCGGTAAGGTGGAGATCTTCGGTACCTGGAGCGTGTTCGCCGACATTTTCAACGTACAGCGCAGCAAGCTGCCGGTGCGCGCAGGTGCAACGCTGGTGGACGCCCGGGACTTGAGTCCGCGCGGCCGGCTGTTGACCGAGCTCTACCAGACGACGACCCGGCTCGAGGGTTCCGATCCTTACGACTCATTCCTGCACGTGGTGCTGCGCGAGCATCTGAAGACCCACCGGCCGCGGGTGCTATTCGTGGGCTACGGCGATACCGATACCTGGCCGCACGTCGGCCGCTACGACGCGTTTCTCGAGGCAGCACATTCCTTTGATGCCTTCCTCGCCGATCTATGGACACAGGTGCAGTCGATTCCCGAGTACAAGGGCCGGACCACGCTGATCGTCTCAACCGATCACGGACGGGGCAGCGGGCCGGTCGAGTGGAAGGACCACGGCGTCGCGGAAAAGGGATCCGAAAATATCTGGATCGCGGCCATGGGACCCGACACGCCGCCGCTCGGCGAACGGCGTGACACGCCACCGCTGACGCAATCGCAGATTGCGGCGACGATCGCTGCGCTTCTCGGCCGGGACTTTCGCGCCTTCAAGCCGGCGGCGGCGCCGTCGCTGCTCGAGGCGCTGAAGGGACCCTGATATTACAGGTGCGCATCCATGGATTTTGACCCCGCCGAAATATCGTACACGCCGACGGTCGGCGTACGGCGCGCGCACGAGACGCCACTTGTGGCTGCTTCGGAGAGCAGCCTGGCCGGTTACGGCGCCCTGGTGCATGACCCGAAGAGCTTCCCCATCGAGATCTCGCGCTGGCCGGCACAGGGCTGGCGGCCGATCGATGAAAATTCCGGAAATCAAGGCGGCGTCACTGAGGGAGTATTCGAGTTTTGGTGGAAGGGCGAGACTCTTTTTGCGCGCAATAACGCGGTCGGAGACAGTTATCTTTTCGGTTGGAGCAACTGGCCCGAGGAAGCGGCGAGCACCGGCGCCGCATCCGTTCGCGAGCGCGCGCTGATTTGGCGCGCAAACTACCACCCGGACGGCGGCCAACTGGTCCACCCAATGCACGGCGAAAGTTTCGTGGTTCCGCTCGCCCTGCCCGGCGACGACGTCACGCCCGATAAGTTTGTGACTTTCTGGTGTGACGGCAAGTGCGGTCTTTACATTCACCCGAACGTCTGGCACGGAGCATTCGTACCCCTCACCGATCACGCCGAGTTCCTCGACCGGCAAAGCCGCGTGCATGCGCGCGTCTCGGTGGATTTCCCCGCGGAGTTCGGCTGTTATCTCGCCGCGCCGTTGCGGTGGCCGCAGAGCTGAGCGGCGCCCGGCGTTGCGGGGCACCCGTCAATTCACTTCCTGTCTCGATCCGAGATCAGCCGCGCCCCGCGCTGGAATGTGAGGTAGCTCCACCACCAGCTGAAAGCCACCACCACGCGGCTCCGAAAACCGATGAGAAACCAAATATGCGCGACGCCCCAAAACCACCACCCCAAGTAGCCGGTGAGCCGAAACCGGCCGAGCGATACCACGGCTGACTTGCGGCCGATAGCCGCCAGATCTCCCCAGTTGCGATATGTGAATGCTGCCGGCGCTCTCCCACCTCGAATGCGAGCCGCTATCACCCTGCCCACATAGCGGCCCATTTGCTTGGCCGCCGGCGCAACGCCCGGCACAGGACGCCGATTGGCGCCAACGATGGTAGCGGCGTCGCCGATCACGAAAATTTCCGGATGCTGGTTCACCGACAAGTCTGGACATACTTCGACCCTACCGGCCCGATCGCGCGTCGCCCCGATCCAGGCCGTCACCGGCGAGGCGGCCACACCCGCTGCCCAGATGATCGTGGCGGCATCGATATGTTCGCCGCCTGCCAGCATCACACCCCTGGCATTGCAGTCGGTCACCGAAATATCGGTACGGACCTCGACGCGCATCGATTGCAGCGAGGCGCGAGCAACCGCGGCCAAATGTTCCGGAAAGGACGGCAGGATTCGCGGCCCCGCCTCGATCAAGAAGATGCGCGCCGACACCGGGTCAATGTTTCGAAACTCCCCTGACAGCGTGCGGTGATCGAGTTCGGCGATCGCGCCCGCCATCTCCACGCCGGTGGCTCCTCCGCCAACGATCACGGTGGTCATGAGACGCTGGCGGTCGAGGGCATCTGTCGAAAATTCAGCTTGCTCCAGGGCCCGCAACAACCGCTCGCGAATCGATAGGGCGTCATTGATTGTTTTGAGGGCCGGGGCAAACGCCGACCATTCATCATGGCCAAAATACGAATGAGCCGCGCCGGTTGCGAGGATCAGATAGTCAAAGGGGATGACCACACGGCCGTCCGTCACCGTGCGCGCGCTGATATCAATGGCGCTGACCTCGGCCATGAGGACGGTCAAGTTCTTATCGCGTCGAAATATTGATCGGGTGGGCCAGGCGATGTCTCCCGGGGAAAGTGCCGCGGTGGCCACCTGATATAGCAGTGGCTGGAACAAGTGGAAATTGCGCCGATCTATGAGCGTGATGTCCACAACGCAGTTGCGCAACGAACGCGCCGCCTCCAATCCGCCGAAGCCTGCTCCGATGATGACCACACGAGGGCGCCGCATGGGTCCCCTTGTCAACAGCATGGATGCCGGCTAGCGAGCCTGCCTCGCCGCCCAGTCGCCTTGCGCCTCGAGCGACACATGATTCCACTTCTCCCAGGTCTCGATGCGTTTGGCGTATTCCTTGCGCGTCAACGGCAAACCTCCCGAGCCGAAAAATATGCGCAACGGCGGTTCCTTCGCGTCGACAACTTTCAGCATGGCCGCACCTGTCGCCTCCGGGTCGCCCGGGATGTTGCTGCTGCGGAAGGACGCAATGGTCGCGCGCGCACCGTCATACGCCGGAATTTGTGTCGCGCGCTTGGCGGACGGCCCGCCCCATTCGGTCGCGAAACCGCCGGGTTCGACGATGGTTACCTTGATCCCGAAGCCTTTGACTTCAGCAGCCAACGATTGACTGAAACCCTCCAAGCCCCATTTCGAGGCGTGATACAGGCCGACGGTCGGAAATGCGTTGACCCCGCCGATCGATGAGATCTGGATGATATGCCCGGAGCCCTGCGCCCGCATGATGGGCAGGGCTGCCTGGGTGACCCACAGTGCGCCGAACAAATTGGTTTCAATTTGCGCCCGCGCCTCGGCCTCGCTCACCTCTTCGATGGTGCCAAACAGACCATATCCGGCGTTGTTGATCACCACGTCCAGGCGGCCGAAGCGAGCATGCGCAGCGGCGATCGCGCCGCTGACAGCCGACTTGTCCGTAACATCCAGCGTGAGCGCTGTCACTTGCTCACCGTAGCGTTCGACCAGCGGAGCCAGTGTTTGCACGTCTCGCGCCGTTGCGGTGACCCGATCTCCCCGCGCCAGCGCCGCCTCTGCCCAAACGCGACCGAAGCCCTTCGATGTTCCCGTTATGAACCATACTTTCGTTGCCATGGTGATTCCCTGCGCCGCGGGCGGCGATCCTGGTGGATAGATCAGCTCTAAATGGAGAAAGATACGCCGATTTCCGGCCCCTCGGCACCCAAAGGCCTACCGGCGGGATTATTTCCAGCAGTTATTTCGCCTGCAGTCCGATCTTGTGAAGCTGCAAGATTGGGTGGTCGCCTCGCGGCAAAAAGTTCTGATCCTATTCGAAGGGCGCGATGCTGCGGGCAAGGGCAGCATGATCAAGCGCATCACTCAAAGGCTCAATCCGCGCGTATGCAGGGTCGTGTTCATTGCGCCCGCATCGTGGTCAATATTTTTACCCACTCCTTGCCCACCCAGGAGCACTTTTCCTTGGTGAAGAAAGTCTCGTTTCCGGAAATTTCCTTTTTGATCAAGTCCCACCCGTCCTGCACGAACGCGGATTGATCGGGTCCAGCATTGTTGGCCCGCATTTTTTCGAAGATCATCTTGGCCGACTCCTCGGCACTGTGATCGCCTTTGGCAAGAAAGCCTTTCTTGACGCACAGATCGTATTGAGTGGCGGTCCCGCCCACGAATATCCCGAGTTGCCTTGCCTGCGCCTGCTCGCTGCTCAACGTCTGAGGCGCTGCGGGGACATCCGCATACGCTGCCGACTCAAATAAACCGCAGAGCCCTAACACCACCAGCAGGTAATTCATCCGGATCATAGACCTTGCAGCACTTGCGACAGGGTCTGCGATTGGCCGGTGTCAATGCGATGGATGATGGTTCCCTTGGCATCCGCCACGATCATGACCGGAGTGTTGTTCACGCCAAATTCGCGGAACATCTTGCCTGATTCATCGAGCGACAGCGGAATGCCAATCGCGTATTTTTTCCGGTAGTCCTGCAGATCCTCCGGAGTAGCCCAAAGCCCGGACGCCACGCCCAGCCAGCGCACATGGGGATTGCGCGAAAGCGAGTTCACCTGCTCGCGCGCCGCACGGCAGTCGGCGGAGACCTCGGGACGAGAGGTTTTAAGGTACGACTCGCACCACGGCGACAGGAACACGAATACCGTCGGGCCCGTCAGTCCCTGCCTCTGAAAGTGAAATTCCCGGCCATCAAGCGTGCGCACGGTGGCTTTCGGAAGCGAATCGCCCGTCCGAAAGGTTTGGGCGAGTGCTTGGCGCGCAGCAGCTGCGCCGTGCACCCCATCTGCGCCGGGCGCACGCGCAGCGATGAGCGCCGCGTCGAGGCGCTCATCTGCGAGATGCCCGACATACTGGATCCGCCCATCCCGACCGATGACGATGTGCTGCGGCGTGACCCGGACATTGAACGCGGCCGCCAGGGCCGCATCGCCATCGAACACTATCGGCATGGTGATGCCGAGTTGCTTTTGATATTTGCGAATCGCTTCCACCGAATCATTGAAGCCGACGTTTATCGCGATTACGGCAAGGTCCGGCCCTGCAGTCTCATAGGTATGCTGAAATTGCGGCATTTGCTGGCGGCACGGCACGCACCAGGTCGCCCAAAACTTGAGGTACACAGCTTTCTTGCCGTACAGGCTGCCAAGATCGATGGTATCGCCATCAATCGTCTTGACCACCAGGCGCGGCGCCGGAGTACCCAATAGATCGTGCCCCGCCGCTTCCGCGCGCTGCTGCCCGGTAATCTCCGCGCCGGCGGTTGAGCCGAACAGCAATGTCGTGACCAGAGCGAGATTTCGTATGTGCTTCTTCAGCTGCATTGCATCTCCTTATTCTGCGACGCCCCGCGATCCCGGCTTTGCCTTGTCCTTGATCGATACGACGAGAAATTTGGCGGGGGCCGTTTTGCTGGCATTCGCGGACACCTGGTGAATATCGTCCGGGGATTCATAAAAGGTCTGACCCGCTCGGAGCGTCACGGCGGGACTGCCGCGCACCTGCATGGTCAATTCCCCCTCCAGGACGTACACGAACACCTGCGCATCGTGCCGGTGCGGCAGCGAAGCACCGCCCGGGGGATATGTCACGGTGAGCATAACCACCTCTTTGTCGGGACCGGCAATGAGGTCTCGCATCATCAGCTGTGCCACGGCAGCGGATGGCGGCGCTTTTTCCGCGCCGGCGGCAATCGAGACCGTTGACCCGGATACGAGCGCCACCGCAAGCAACGAGCCCAGGAATGCCGCAACTACGCTGCGATTCAACATTTCGACCTCCCCCCGATCATTTATGGGCCCGACCGTGGCCCAAACGCGACATGGGCGAGCCTAGCGCTTCCGGGCGATAACCGAAAGACCCGGGTTCGGCAAGATCGCGAATGACCGGCCATACTTACCTATAGTATTTCGGCAACGCCAATTTTCTCATCGCCGCATAGCCGTCGCGGTTCGGGTGGACACCGTCATTCGACAGCGGCGCGAGGAACGCCCCTTGAGAATCCGCCAACAGCGCGTAGTAGTCGACGTACCGGCTGCCGCTGCTCGCGGCGAAGCTCCGCAGCCATTGATTCAATCTTACGATGGTCGATGCCGGCTTGAGCGCCGGTTTCCAAGGAAAGCCGCTGGCCGGGAGGATTGAGGCGAGCAGCACATCGATATGATGCGCGTGGGCGAGCTCCACCATCGCCATGATGTTGTTCTTGAAGTCCTGCTCGGCGTTCGGACCGGTATTGCCGGCGATATCGTTCGTGCCCGCCATGATTTGCACGGTCTGCGGGCGCAACTCGACGACATCCTGAAAGAATCGCAGCAGAATCTGCGGCGAGGTTTGGCCGCTGATGCCGCGACCGACGATCTCCATGTCGAACAGTGCAGGATCTCCTTTCACCCAGTTCTCGGTGATCGAATCGCCGATGAACACGATTCTCGGCCGCCGCCGCAGCGCCGCGTTGGCCGTGCGGTACCGACACAAATTCGGCCAATCGCTCTGCGCTCGTTGCCGCTGAGCCTGCACATAGGCTTGGACATCCGGATTCTTGGCCAATTCCAGGAAATCGGTATACGACTTGCCCGGAGTCAGCGCGATATCGGTTAGAGTCGCCAGGATCTGCGGAACCGGAAGCGGCGCTGGACAGGGATCCGGTACCATCGCCGTCGCGGCCGGCGCAGGTTCACCATCCGCTGCAAATGCGCAGATAGCGCTCGACAGCGAGATGAGGAACGACAGTGAAGCCAGTGCTAATCTTTTCATCGGTGAATTCCTGGAGTTTCGCCCTATCGCCCGCGCGCCATGAAATCGAGGATTTCATGTCCGAGATATTCGTCCAGCGTGTTGAACGCGAGCACCTTCGACATGTGATTGTGACCGAACTGAGCAAGAGTAGCCTGCAAATAAGGCGGTAAATTCTCCACCTGCGCAGCCACCGGCGCGGCGTCAAATAGACAAGCAAGCACGGCAATGACGGCAAGCAAATATCGTCGCATGAAATTCTCTCTCAAGATCGGGGCGGTGGGCCGGGAGGCGGGATGGTGCGTTGAAAGCTCGGCCGCGCCGCATGACGGCTATAGTAGGCATCGAGATGCTTCGCGGCGGCAAGAGCCTGTGCGCCTTCCGGCGGCATTCGGCATGATGTCTCCCAGGGCAACTCCGACACTCATACGTAGGGCTGTTCGTCCCACCACGGAAAATAATCCGGCATGTCAGCCGACACCCGATTCACGAATTTTGCCGGGCGTTTCTCGAGAAAGGACTGCACACCCTCGGCCACGTCCGCGCTGCGGCCTCTTGAGGCGATTCCGCGGCTGTCGACCCGGTGCGCTTGCATTGGGTCATTCATGCCCAATCCACGCCACATCATCTGTCGGATGAGCGCAATGGAGACCGGCGCTGTATTGTCAATGATTTCGCGCGCCATCTCTTGCGCTGCGACGAACAGTTGCTCATCCGGAAAAACCTCGCGAATCAGGCCGCCGGCTTTGCCTTCGGCGGCCGAAAATACGCGGCCGCTGTAGCACCATTCCAGCGCCCGTGAAATGCCGACGATGCGCGGCAGAAAGTAGCTGGACGCGGCCTCCGGTACTATGCCGCGACGCGCAAACACGAACCCTATCCTGGCGTTTTCGCTCGCCAAGCGGATGTCCATGGGCAGCGTCATGGTCGCGCCGATGCCCACCGCCGGGCCATTGATCGCCGCGATGACCGGCTTCAGACAGCGAAATAGTCGCAGCGTCAAGCGGCCGCCGCCGTCGCGATATTTTTCATCGGCATAGTCGATCGATCCGGATCGCTGCTGCGATTCCGAATCGGCGCGGCGAAATGTAGCGCCGCCGGCTGACAAATCGGCGCCGGCGCAAAAGGCGCGTCCCTCGCCGGTAACGATCACGACGCGCACGGTATCGTCGGCGTCGATGGCGTCCAGGGCTTGCAGCATCTCCTGGAGCATCTCCGCGTTGAATGCGTTCAGCTTCTCGGGCCGGCGCAAGGTCAGCGTGGCGATTCCGTGCGCGGCTTCGTAGCCGATCGTTTTGTAAGTCATGAATTGCTCCGGGGATCTTTATCGAGTTGCGGCGCTTGCCCATGGAGCCGGACGTTACTGCGGGTACTTCAATTTCGGATACCAGTCGGCGCCGCGCCCCTCGGGTGTATTGTCGAGAATTGTCCAGATGGGCATCAGGTCGGGTGCGCCGCGCGGATCCTGGCCTGGGTCCGCGGTTCCGGGCCCCATCTCGTTGCTCCAGAAATGGCGGATGGCGCCGTCGCGTCGCGTGAAGACATTCAACGCCGGCATATCCGCGTCGGCTGCGCCCACATAGTCGCGCGTGTATTCGCCGGTCGGATCCGAATAGATTTTGAGGTAGCGCCAGCCGCGCTCTTTCTTGAACGCCGCCAGACGTTCGATCGGCGAGCGCGCAACCACGGCGAGCGCGATCCGTTGCTCGATATCGACGCACTCGCCGTCCCACGCGGAGAGCAGGGAGGTGCACATCGGGCAGGGCTGCTGGCGCTGTGGACCATACATGTAGCTGTAGACCGCGAGCGTCTGCTTGCCGCCGAACAGCGCGGATAAATTAACAGGGCCATTCTCGCCCTCGAAATGGTATTCCCTGGACAGCATCCCGCCCGGCGGCAGGTCGCGGCGTTGCTCTGCCACACGTTCGATGTGGCGCCTGAGTTCGATTTCCTCGGCGAGCAGCGCGGTTCGCGCGCGCCGGTATTGTTCACTTTCGTTGGGGAAGCGAAATTCACCCTTCTGCGCCAATTCGCTTGCCGGTTTGAGTTGCTGCGTGCCCATGCTTCCCCCTGTTGACCGTTATTCAATCGCCGCCCTGGATCTTTCCATGAATCATAGCGGCCTATGACTTGATTGCTCACTCAAGTCGCGGTATTCTGAGTTGAGTGATCAATCAAGTCACAGGACCGGACAATACCCGCGACCGCATCATCCTCGCTGGGCTGCGGCTGTTTGCCGCCAAAGGCTACCAATCAACGTCGATTGTCGATCTGCTGCAGGAAGCGGACGCCCACTCCGGCAGCTTCTATCACTTCTTCCCAACCAAACAAGATCTGCTGCTCGCGGTGCTCAAGACTTACCGCGACGGCATCGAGCCGATGCTGCTGGCGCCGGCCTGGGACGGGATTCTTGATCCAATTGCCAAGGTATTTGCATTGCTCGCCGTCTACCGGCGCGCGCTCGAAAATAGCGGCTGCACCTACGGCTGTCCGATCGGCTCGCTGGCTCTCGAGCTCCACGAGCCCGATCCGCCGGTGCGCGAGTTGCTGTCGGTAAACTTCTCCGGCTGGGTAAGCCACATCCGCGCCTGCCTGGATGCCGCCCGCAGCCGGCTGCCGCGCTCCGTCAATACCGAACAACTCGCCACATTTGTTCTTACGACCATGGAAGGCGGCGTCATGCAAGCGCGGACCCATCGCTCGTTGTCCGCCTTCGATGCATCTGTCGCCTCGCTGCACGATTATTTTGACCGACTGGAAGCCACTGCTCGAGAGGAATCGCCATGAAGCCGAACGCAACACGCCTTGTTACGCTTGCCTGCTTGATGTGTTTCGCCACGGGACCGCTGACCGCGGCGGAACGCACCTGGCGCGAATTCAAAGACGTATCGAACACGTCGTTCACCGAGCCGAACGGAGACCGATCGATTCAACTGTCAATCGATGTTCCCGCCTCAGCGCACGATGCATTCGCCGCGTTCACCACCAGCGAAGGTTTCGCGAGCTGGGCGGTGCCGATCGCGAAGGTGGAATTTCGAGTTGGCGGCTACATCGAGGCCAGCTACGACCCTCAAGCCAAGCCCGGCGACCCCGGCAACATCAAGAATCAAATCGTTGGTTATGTGCCGGACCGGTTGCTGGTGCTACACAACATTCAAGCGCCGGCGGGATTCGCGGATCCCGAACTGTTTCAACGCACGGTGACCATGATCGAATTCATCGCGCTTGACCCGCAGCACACGCGCGTAACCATCACGAACGCCGGCTACGGCTCCGGCGATCGCTTCGACACCTTGTATCGGCATTTTGAGTGGGGAGATGCCTATACCCTGCAGGAACTCAAGACGCGCTTTGTAAAAGGACCCGTCGATTGGGCAGCCTTGAGCGCCAAGCGCAAGTCCACCGAGGCGTCCCACGCGGTCAAGGGATCCGAGTAAGACCGAGCGATCGAGGCTGACCCTAAAGCGGCTCTGCGGAAAAGGTGTCGCAGGCGCCGATCTGTCCGGAATTGAAGCCGCGTTTGAACCAGTTGACGCGTTCCGCGCTGGTGCCATGCGTGAAGGATTCCGGAACAACCGTTCCGCGGGCTCGGCGTTGCAGGGTATCGTCGCCGATCTGCGCAGCCGCGTTGAGCGCAGCTTCAATATCTCCGGATTCCAGGCGCCAGCCTTGCTCCTGCTGTGAGCGATTGGCCCAAACGCCGGCGAAGCAATCGGCCTGCAGTTCAAGCCGCACGCTGAGCGCATTGGATCGAGCCTCGCCGCCCTGCTCGCGCTGCGCATTCACCTTGGCGAGAGTGCCCAGCAGGTTCTGCACGTGGTGCCCGACCTCGTGGCCAATGACGTAGGCGTGCGCGAATTGGCCAGGAGCACCCAGTTGCCGGGTCATCACATCGAAGAATCCTAGGTCCAGGTACACCGTCCGATCCTCACCGCAATAGAAAGGCCCGGCCGCCGCCTGTCCCTGGCCGCACGCTGTCGGATAACTGTCGCGAAACAAACGCAACTTGGGATCCACGTAGAGCTTGCCGCGCTCTTGAAAGGCCGCTGCCCAGACCGTCTCGGTACTTCGCAGCACTTGCGACACGAACTTGGCCTGAGCATCGTCCGCGGGAGGAGCGTGCGCAGGCAGACCGGGCGCGGTTTGCGCCGTCGGCGACCCATCGCCGCTGAGCAACCCCAGGATCTGCAGTGGATTGATTCCGAAAAACCATCCGCCGATGATCGCGACCAGAATGGTCCCGATCCCGATGCCATGCACCGGCCTGAATCCGCCGCTGGAACCACGGACGTCTTCTACGTTTTGGCTCTCTTCCTGATCATCCATTCGCATGACTTGATCTCCGGCCCTGGCGTTATCGACTTACAGCGCTCACACCCAACGCCTTACCTTGCGGACATAGCTGTCGTACTCCTCCCCGAACTGCCTTCGCATCTTGGCCTCCTCGAAGGGAATGTGCACCCAATTGGCGGTGGCGAACACGGCGATTGGCACTAAAAGGAACGGCCAGGTTCCGACCCAGATCGCAATCCCTGCGGAAAGGATCACAAGACCTAAGTACATGGGATTGCGAGTAAAACGATAGGGCCCGCGGGCAACCAGTTTCCGGTTGGTGGGCGATATCGGATTGATTTCGGTACCCTCGCGGCGAAACAGAATGAAGGCCCAGAGTGATGGTATCCATGCAATCGCCACCAGAGCAACGCCGAGCGGCACAACGTGCAGTCCGGGGAGCTTGGGCGCGCCCAGCAGCCGGCTGACTCCGGCCGCGAGCAGCAGATACACGGCGGTCCAAACGGGCGGCGGCAGTTTGACCATTACTGTCGCAGCCGGCGCCGCAGTTTCGACATTCCACCCAACCATCGATCATAGTCCGCGGTTTTGCGCTGCATGTAGTCGGTCACGACCGGGTGCGGCAGGATTAGGAACCGCTCGGCGGCCAGCCCGGCAACGACCGATTCGGCCAGTTCCTCGGGGGAGATGATGCCATCCACCGCTGCCGAGCCCTTTTCAGGTTCCTTGCCGATCATCGCCGTGCGCACCGCCTGGGGACACAACACGGAAACCTTGATGCCGTGGTCGCGGTGAGTAATGGCCAAACATTCGGCAAACCCGATCGCACCATGCTTGCTCGCCGAGTAGGTCGCGGAGCCTATCTGGCTCAGGAGTCCGGCGGCTGAGACCGTATTGAGAAAGTATCCGGAACCGCGCGCGATCATCTGCGGCAACAACGCCCGGGCTGCATAGACATGCGCCATGACGTGAATGTTCCAGGATCGCGCGAAATCGGCATCGGGCGCGGAGGCTGCGTTGTTGCGATCCGGATCGGCCAGGCCGATTCCGGCATTGGAGCAAAATAGATCGATCGGCCCGAAGGCCGTTTCTGTTTCACGCACCACCCGCTGAATGTCTTGCTCTCGTGATACATCGCACGCGAATCCCAGCGCGCCGATTTCCTTCGCAACGGCCGCAATCTTGGCGGCATCAATGTCCGCCACGGCAATCCCCCGGGCGCCCTCGGCTTTGAAGCGCTTTGCCAACGCATAGCCGATGCCATTGGCAGCGCCGGTAATCGCCACGACTGAATTCTGTAATTTCATGGATCTCGCCTGTTAATCGCCCAGCGTGGAGCCCCCGTCCGCAATGATGAACTGGCCCGTGACAAAGCTCGCGGCTTGCGAGGCGAGAAATACCGCAACTCCCGCGATTTCCACAGGTTGGCCGATGCGGCGCAGCGGTGCACGCTGTTCCACATTCTGCAGGATAGCCGGATTTGACCAAAGCGCCTTGGCAAAGTCTGTTTTTATCAGTCCCGGGGCGATGGTATTGACCCGGATGCCTTTGGGACCCAGTTCCAGCGCGAGGTTGCGCCCCAGCTGAGCTTCCGCTGCTTTGGAAATTCCGTACGCGCCGAGCACAGCGGTTCCCCTGATCGCGCCGATGCTCGACAGAAGAATGATATTGCCGGAACCGCGTTCGACCATGTGCGGCGTCACGAGCTTGGCAAACCACCAGCTGCTTTTCACGTTGCAGCTCATGATCTTGTCCCACGCGTCATCCTCGAGCTTCATGAGCGAGCCGTAAAATGGATTCACCGCAGCATTGCAAACCAGGATATCGATCCGGCCGTATTGCTCCAGCGCGGTTTTGACGAGCGCTTCGACCTCTTCCCTGCGGCCGATATTGCACGCGATCGAAATCGCCTCGCCGCCGCGCGCTCGGATCTCGTCGCGCACTTGGTCGCAGGCTTCTTGCTTGCGCGATGAGATGACCACTTTGGCGCCGGCCACCGCCATCTCTTCGGCAATGGCCTTGCCGATGCCGCGCGAGGAGCCGGTGATCAGCGCGACCTGACCGGAAAGATCGAAAAGCCGATTAGCCATCTGGTTTCTCCCTTCTTTTAAGCCGCACCGCGTTGCCGACGCGCGATCATAGCGTTGATCAGCGCCGCGAGTTCAGCGGGTTTGTCTTCCTGCAGAAAATGCCCGGCGCCCTGAATTGTCGTATGTGGCTGCCCCCGAGTGCCCGGAATGCGCGCCTGGAGCAGTTTGTCACCGCCGCGCGTGATCGGATCGCGATCGCTGAACGCGGTGACGAACGGTTTGTCGAACCGCTCCAGCTGCGCCCAAGCCTGTTTGTTTTCAGCTACTGACGGATGCGCATCGGTGATGGGCACGAGCGTGGGAAAAGTCCGAGCACCGGCCTTGTAGCGCTCGTCCGGGAATGGTGCGTCGTAGGCGCGTTTCTCGGCGTCTGTCAGTCCCTTTACGCAGCCCTTGCTGATTAGCCAGCCGACCGGCAATTTCGGCACCAGCTTGCTGAAGGCCAGCCAGATCTTGAAGGCGAAGGGAATTTGCCCGCCGCCCGCCGGTAATCCCGTATTCGCCGCGATGACGCCGACGAAACGTTGCGGAAAGCGCGCAACCAACCGCAGGCCGATGAGGCCGCCCCAGTCCTGGCAGAACAGCGTGATCGACCTAAGGTCGTTCTGCTCGATCCATTCGCTCATCCAGGCGACGTGACGTTCGAAGGTGTAATCGCTCTGTGCCGACGGCTTGTCGGAACGGCCAAAGCCAATCAGGTCGGGGGCAAGCACACGATGACCAGCCGCAGTCAGCGGCGGGATCATGTTGCGGTAGAGAAAGCTCCAGCTCGGTTCGCCGTGCAGCAACAGTATCGTCGCGCCGTCGCGTGTGCCTTCGTCAATATAATGCAGACGCAGCGCGCTATCCGTCGCACCGAAAATGGTTGTGTAATGCGGTCCGAATGGAAAATCCGGCAAACCCTCGAAGCGCGCGTCCGGCGTACGTAAGATGTTCATCGCCGCCGTTGTCCCCCGCCGTACCGCCGCCCAGTCTGATAACGATCAAAAATCCAACAGGTTGCCGGTCCATGTCTGCTGGGAAGCATACAGCGATTGCCGCAGCGTCAGGTGCGACAGATCCCAGCCTAGGTCGGTGGCTTCAACGATGGCCTGATTTTCTGCCTTTAAGGCGGCGCGAAAATCGCCGTGCGATGCATTGGCGGCCGCGCGGATCTCCCAAAGAGACGGATCCCTTTTGTATTCGCGTTCAAGGCCATCCACCAGACTCAACGCGCGAACTGGATCGCGGATGTCTGTCGACGGGCTTGCAGCCAGCAATGCAGCGAGCTGCAACTTTGCCGAACTGTTTCCCTGCTTCGCGGCGCGCTCCAGCCATACCAGGGCCCCGGCAACGGATTCGCGGGTGGCATTGTCCCGCAACAGATATTCTGCCAGCGAGACCTGCGCATCCGGCTGATCGGCCTGCGCAGCTTTCTCCAACCATATTTCGCCCTTGGTGTTGTCGCATTGGCACCCCCGGCCCTGCAATAGCCCCGTGCCGACCTGATATTGAGCGTAAGGCGCGCCTGCCTGGGCCGCCTTGAGAAACCACGGCAGTGCTTGATCGTGAGATTGCTTCAACTGCGGCAGACCGGCAATCATCATGCCGTAGAGCATTTGTGCTGACGGATCTCCGGCCTCTGCTTTTGATTTTGTCTGAAGAACGCGCTGCTCAAGGTTGCCATAATCCCGGATCGTGACCGACTCCATCTTGAAGTGATAAAACATGCTGGTCGACGAGGCTATCGGCTGGCCGTTGATCCTCGCCGGCAAATAAACCGTTCTCAAGATACTTTCCCTGACGGTGCTCTCAAAGTATCCATTGGGAAGCGCGTAGAGGATGCGTGGTATTCGCGGGTGGCCGTCCGGCGCGACAATGAACTCAACGAACACCTCGCCTTGCACCCCCTTCTCCGTTGCTTCTTTCGGGTAGGAAGGCACAAACGGCTTCGAAAGTCGCGCAGGATCGTGATCCTCGTAGTCCCTTCCCTTGAGAAAATGCGGCAGCAACCGTTTATCAAGATTGGCTTGACTGTACTGGACTTGTAGCTCGGACGATAAGCGCAGCGAGTTCGGCGTCAACTGAGGTGCCAATTCAGCCGCAAGTGCTGTCCCTTTTGCTTCGCCATTTTCACCCGCCAACGCCGCCCACGCGTGCCCGTAGGTCAGGCTGCTGGGAACACCATCGCCCCGGACATACAAGACAGCCAAAGTATATTGCGCCTGCGGTTGCCCCAATTCGGCGAGTTCCTTGAACTCCTTGAATGCCTCTTTGAAGTCATGTTTTTCGTAGGCATCGTGCGCCGAGTACAAATCCGCGCGCACCGGACCTGCCACCAGCAGCAGTGCCACGGCGAGCGAAGCGGTGGATGAAAGGCGGACCCAGATTAAGGGCATCTCGAACTCTTATGTGAACATCATGCTAGGACAACAGTCTGCGGCGCCAGGGGCGTAAGCACGCGAAATCAGGTCGTGCCCATAATAATATACTGACGGCGGAAACTGCGGTTTCAGGGAAAGGTGTGCCGACAACCTGTAACTCCCGTCCGCAGCGCAATATTTGTCATATCCTAAGAACGGCCTAAAGTTCTGCCGCTCGCGGCCGATATGCCTTCGATGAGCCCTACCAGCGCCGTCACAGCAGCCGGCGTACTCGCACGCGACCAGGTTGCGCCGCGCCCCGATGCACAACAAACGCATTACTTGACCGTATGTTAAGGAAACCTTAACGCGCCATCCGTTGCGCTCGGAGCGCAAAAACCGGCTGTTTCCAGCGCTTTTGGTACTCAATGCGCAGAAATTGAGAAGGCCGGCGCGGACACTTGCAGGGCCGTGTGATTTCACTGGGAGGCTGCTGTGACCGAAGTGTTCTTCCGATTCCCCGTTCACTGTCCGATTTGCAAGCAGGAATGGACCTCCTCGCGCACCAAATCCGAGATCGTGGATGCACTCGACAACAACAAACCGCTGAGCGTTTATGCCGAGTGTCACGACTGGCACTGGGACCTGAGCCCGAACGAGCGCTCGGACCTCTCCAAAAGGATCCGCCCCATAACTTAGGCCGCGATTCGCCTTTATTTGCCATAGCTGCGCCTCGCGCCCGCCCCAATTGCTGCGTCTAATGCTCCCGGGACTAAAGAGGGATGGGAGCGAACGATGCAGAGCACGGGCAGTCGATTCGATTCGGTTTGGGCAAAATCCGGAATAATCGCGGCATTGACCGTGCTGATGCTGTGGCCGCTGGCCCGGGTCGAGAGCTTGGTGAACGAGAGACAGGCTCTTCAACACCAGGCCGAAGAAGTTGTTTCGGCAGGTTTCGGCGGCCCGCAAATTCTGGGCCCACCCATCCTCAAGGTGGAAACTCAACAGCGCTCCGTCATTGTGGACAAGGCGACGAGCAGCAGCGCGGAAGAATGGTCGCCAGGCGCCCCGTTGCACCTCGCTCCGGATGATGTTCGGATCGCCGTCGATGCTGCCGTCGAGATACGCAGCAAAGGCATCTATGGCGTTCCAGTCTACGTCGCGAAGGTGGCAATGACCGGTGAGTTCAAGGCTGATGCCATCGCCGGTTTGCTCGCCGCCAGCGCCGACACGCGAGCACTACCTGCACATGCCGTATTGCAGCTGCCCCTGTCAGGGGTTAAATATTTGCGTGCAATGACACGTACCGAAGTCGGCGGCCAGGCGCTGCGCCCGGCGAGCGGCGAGGTCGCGGGCTTCGCGGCATTCACCATTCCCGTTGATCTTAAATCCGTGGATCAGACGGGTGCGCTCAGGTTTAACTTCGAGTTCGAAGTCGCAGGCAGCGAATCTCTGCATTTCCTGCCCTTGGGATCGAACACGATCGTGACGGCGCGAATCGGCTGGCCGCATCCGGACTTCGACGGAGCGTTTCTGCCGGTCTCGCATGAACTCGATGGTCAGGGTTATTCAGCGAAATGGCAGGTACTGGAATTCAACCGCGCCATTCTCCGAATCTGGCGCGGCACATCCATCACGAATTCGACGGTGCTTGGCACGGCGTTCGGTGTGCGTCTGTTTCAGCCATCCAACATCTATACCCAGAATTATCGCGCGGTGCGTTACGGCATACTCTTGGTCGCGATCACCTTCGCCTGCTTCTTCGCCTGGGAACATGTCGTGCGGGGCTTGCGTCTGCACCCAATGCAGTATCTGTTGGTCGGCCTCGCGCTGGCGACCTTCTACCTGCTGCTGCTCGCGTTTTCCGAACATATCGGATTCGCAGCGTCCTACGCGACCGGCGCCGCGGCGCTGGTTGCACTCATCACCGCCTACATCGCGGGCGCAACCGGTAACCGCAGATTCGCCTCGGGGCTAGGAGCGGCGCTGGCCTCCGCCTACGGCGCGCTCTATGTGATTCTGCTTTCCGAAGACTACGCATTGCTGCTCGGCTCGCTGCTGCTGTTCTCGATACTGGCGGCATTGATGCTTGGCACGCGACGACTCGACTGGGCCAAGGTGGGAATGAGGACGGACGACTGACTCCAAGGATGGCCACTGGCCGAGGATGCGACTAAGCGCGGGCGGAGATGAGGTCGAAAAAATTAGCCATATCGACGTTGCCTCCAGAAACAATCGCGACAATCGGACCCTGCCCCGCCTTGCCCGTCAATGCCGCTGCAAGGGGTAGTGCGCCTGCGCCTTCGGCGATGACGCGCGCCTTGTCGGCCATCAATCGCATGGCTTTGCGCGTCTCATCGAGAGTCACCACGATGCAACCATCCACCAGCGGCTGCATGCGCTCCCACATGCGGGGGAACACACTTTTGCCGCCGGCGCCGTCCACAAACGAGTGCTTCCAGTCCTTGAACACCTGAGGCGAGCTTTTGCTGATGCTCAAGGCCATCGGCGCAGCCGTCTCGGGTTCTGCGCCCCACACCTTGATGTGAGGATTTAGTGCCTTTAAGGCACTGCCCACGCCCGTGATCAGACCGCCGCCGCCGATTGCGGCAATGACCGCCACGGTATCCGCTGCGTCCTCGAATATCTCGAGTCCCATGGTTGCGTGTCCGGCAATGAAATTCTGATCATCGAACGGGTGCACGAATGTGCCGTTCGCGCCTGGAAATTCGCGATCGCCCAGCGCCCGCCACGCCGTTTCGTACGATACTGGAATGAGGTGGGCGCCGAGCGCGCGCATTCTCTCCATCTTTGCCTTGGGTGCCGTCTCGATCGCAACGACTGTGCACGGCACACCCGCTTGGCGTGCCGCATAGGCGATGCCCTGCCCGGCATTTCCCGCGCTGATCGTCCACACGCCGCGGCTTCGATCCGACTCCGACAACATTGCGACGGCATTCACCGCGCCACGCAGTTTGTACGAGTTGGTGGGTTGCAGATTTTCCAATTTGAGAAGGACTGTTGGGGATTCCGGCCCCAGATCAAGCCGAACCAATGGCGTTCGCACGATGGTCTTGGCGATCTGCGCACGCGCCGCTTGAATCTCGGTCAAGGTGATTGCGCGTACCGCTTCAAGTGCCTGGGGCATACATCTCTCTTATGGCCATTCCCTCGAATATAGCAGCACTGGGGTCAGTCATCGACGCGGGCAATCCGGAATGCCGGAGCGAATCCCGCGACCGTTGAGGGCAGTTCCATAGTCAGGTCGGGGCCGTCCTGGATAAGACGTACCGGCGCGCCGTCCTCGAGGCGCGTCGCAGCCCCGCTGACTTCAAGATTACGCACTGTGATGCGCCGACCGGGACAAGCGCCCAAGATGACCAGGTAAAGATTCGCGCCTTTATGCGTGAAGCGAACCGGCAAACCATCTGCGGTAGATGTGTCTGCGCGGATCCACGGCTGAGTTGCGAAGATCGCCTCGCCATTCGCGTGCAACCAGTCGCCAAAGAACTTCAGACGTCGAAGCTGCGGCTCGGGAATGAGGCCGCCGGGCTCAGGGCCGACATTAAGCAGCAGATTGCCATTCTTGGACACCCCATCGATGAAATCGCATAGCAAGGTTTCTGCGGGTGCATAATCGGCCTCATCATCGCGGCGATTGAATCCAAACGAATGGCTCATGCCCCGGGTCGCCTCCCACTTTTTGGCTTGGATTTCCGGGAAGCGTGCATATTCGGGGGTGCGAAAATCACTGTGCGGCACGGGTGCAGGAACGATGCCTTCCAAGCTTTGCGGACGGCTGCGCAGGCGCCGCTTGATGCCCCAGTCAAGAATCCGGCGGACAGCAGCGAACTTGGCCAGTTGGCCCGCAAGCCCATTTGTTAGCCAGCGGTCATTGACCACGCCCTCGGGCACCGCTCGATAATAATCTGCAAAGAGTGCGTTGAGGCGGCCCTGTCCCGTGGGCCAGGAAATATCATTCCAAAGGACACTGGGGTGGTAACGCTCAATCAGCTCCCGAATCTGAGCTTCAGCATAGGCAGGATAAGCGCCGCCCGGCTTGGAGCCAATTACGTCTGCGATAGTCTTCATCGGCCGTCGGTTGAA
Source organism: uncultured Gammaproteobacteria bacterium (assembly GCA_963785405.1). Classification (GTDB taxonomy): domain Bacteria; phylum Pseudomonadota; class Gammaproteobacteria; order Steroidobacterales; family Steroidobacteraceae; genus Bog-1198. The sequence goes on along the minus strand of CAWAVF010000008.1, from coordinate 1,174,444 downwards.
CGTCCAATCCATCCCGCCGGAGTAGTACACCCCGAATCTTAAGCCCGCGGCCCGCACCGCATTGGCCAGTTCAGCAACCAGGTCGCGGCCACTGCTCCAGTCAGGCTGGTTGGGATTGGAGATGCCGCTCGGCCACAGACAAAAGCCGTCGTGGTGCTTGGTCACGAGGACCACGTAGCCTGCTCCCGCATCACGAAAGACTTCGGCCCACGCCATCGGGTCCCACGCCTTCAGACCGTCGAGAAACGGTTCTCTGAACGCCTCGTAGGGCGCGTCTCCATAGGTCTGCTGATGAAACTGCGCGGAGGGCGTGCCGGCAACTTTGATCGCATTCGCATACCACTCCGTATAGGGAATCATCGCCATCGCACGATCGTAGTCCGCCTTAACAGCATCCGTGATCGACCCGAGACGGGCGGCGAAAGCCGGGATGGCCCAGAGGCCCCAGTGGATAAAGATTCCGAATTTGGCCGCGTCGTACCAACTCGGCAGCGGCCGCGCATTCAAGTCCGCGAGGTCCGAGCTCAATTCAGTCCGGCTGCATGGCGGCGAGTTCATTACCGGCAGGATCTCGGAAGTGAGAGCGTCTGCCACCCGGAAAGCCGAAGGCCGCTCTTGTGACAACCCCGCCCGCACGCTTGACGAGTTCTTCAGTATCTTCGAGCGATTCGACTTGTATAACGGGAAGCGGAGCGCGCGATGCTTCCTTGGCATCGCCCTGAAGCCCGAGGTCTACGTCACCCGTCATCGTGCACGAACAAAGCAAATTCGATTGGCCATTGGCATGCCCTTTCGTTAGTTGCGGCGCCGAGATCATTGCCGGCCGCCGCGCCCAAATACTACCTCGCGAGACTGTCTTTGGGTAATGCTGCGCGCGGTACAAGCCTGCAATCGGCGCCTTGTATGTTTTATTCGCGGCGTGGATCATAGGCGCATGCTGAAAAATACACTTCTCGTTCTGGCGACGTGCTTGCTCGCATGTCTCGCGGCTCCAGCCAATTCGGCGGGCGTCATCGCTCTGGTGGGAGGCCGCTTGATCGACGGGTTCGGCGGCACGCCGCTTGACCACAGCGTCGTGCTCATCGAAGGCGAGCGCATAACGGCCGTTGGCACGCTGGACAGCTTGGCAGTGCCAGCGGGCGCCACAGTGATCTCGACCGCCGGCATGTCGGTGATGCCGGGATTGTGGGACGCTCACGTGCACACCTACCTGGCAGGCCATAGCGACTACACTCATTGGGACAAGACCTATGGCAGCAGCCCGCGTCTGGCCAAGGAAATCATGCCGGCGTCGGCGCACCAGTTGCTCATGGCAGGCGTCACCAGCGCACGCGACCTCGGCGCGCCGCTGGAGGCGGTCATCTCGGTGCGTGATCGCATCAATCGAGGCGAGATCCCCGGTCCCACTTTGTATGTATCCGGTCCGTTTATCCAGCATGCACCTTATCCCGGTACCGAATATTTCCGCTGGGGAGTAAACGGGATCGAAGACGCCCGCAATAAGGTCAGGAAGCTGGCTGCGGCCGGCGTGAATATCATCAAGCTCATCGATCAGGATTTGATGCAGGAAGAAGAGGTCAAAGCCGTGGTCGAGGAGGCTCATGCGCACCACCTTCCGGTTGTGGCGCACGCTCACCGTCTCGAAGAAATCCGGCGTGGTCTCAAATACAACGTGGACTGTTTCGAGCATACGGGCCTTGCCACCGCCCCCGGCTATCCCGCTGATATTTTGTCCATGATTGCGGAGCGCAGTGCGAAGGGCAATCTTGGCCCGCTTTTTTGGACGCCGACGATCAGCGTACTTTTGAACTACGAATATTTGCGCGACAACTCCATGCAGCTCGACGATCCGGCCTGGCAGCTGGACCTGCCTGCCGACATCGTGGCGGATATCAAGTCATCGATACGCCACCCCGGACAATTGAGCTACTTTCAGAGCATGCCGCTGCGGCGACCCACCTTGGATACCAAGTTTCATCAGCTTCAACATTCCGGCGTGGTCATGTTGATCGGTACCGATAGCGGCGTTCCGATGAATTTTCACAGCGGTTCGACGTGGCGCGAGCTGGATGCGTGGGTCAACAAACTGGGCGTGGACTCGATGACCGCGATACGCGCCGCCACCTACTGGCCGGCGGTACAAATGAAAGTCGACAACGATTACGGATCGATCAGCGAGGGCAAGTATGCGGACATCATCGCCGTCGATGGCGATGTGCTCCGCTACATAGACCTACTCCAACATGTGAACGTCATTATCAAACACGGCGTTCGCTACAAGTAGTGCGCTTCAATCCACACTCCCGGTGCATAAGTCTGTGCAAAAGCTGCGGCTTGTCACCAAATCGCAATCATCAATCAATCGCTTGTCTTGAGCTGCCGAATTTTTGAGCAAGGTCGAGAAATTACTGCAGTGCCTCATTTGCAGTGATCCTCAGGATTCTCGATGACTTGACGCGCTGACCTCTCACGCTGCATGAGGTTTGACTCCATCGCATGCCCGGGCGTAGTGTCGCGCCAAAATCGATGCTTGACGCGAGTAGCGACATGGGATGGTCGCGAGCCGAACAACTCTCGCCTCCCCATCGCCGGATTAATATCTGTACTAAGTGGAGGGACCCTATGAATCGGCATTTCAGTTTTTCTCTGCTGTCGATGGCTGTCGTACTGTCCGCTGTCTGCGGACCAGCGGCAGCCACCGACGCCAACGCAACTAGCGCACCAACATCCACCGTTACCTCATCAAGTTTAGGTGAATACTCGCCAACTTTTGCTGGACCGGCAGCCACAGGCTGCGCCTCTGGCTGCTCGTTGCTCACCGGCCCCTTCCTGTCCCCGTCCACCGAGTCTCTGGCCTCGAGCGAGCTTGCTGTCGCCAGCCCGCTGGTTGAATCGGCGGCTTCGTCATTTGGCCCGCATGTCATGCCGTCGCATCTTCGTCCGAGTCGCGCGCTCCCGGGAAGGGCCTCCGCACTGACAGATCTGGCCTCGCCCCTGGCGCTAACAGTGCCTCCAACTGTCAGCTGCGAACCGTTGGGTCCGGGCTGCGACAGAATCAATACGTATCCCGGCGGCGCCACCGGCGTGAAAGGTTTGAATGCGGTCGACAGCGGCAAGATATTACAGGGCGACATTGAACCTGCGGACCAGGGTCTATGTGCCGGCAATGGCTACGTGGTCGAAACCAACAACCTCGGGGAGATTCTGATATTCAACACCGCCTTGCAGCGGAAATCAGCGGTGATCCCGCTGGACACCGTCATGGGTCTCACAACCCGGGGCTGGAGCAGCGGCGGAGACGTATCCTGCATCTACGATTACAACAACGGCGGACACTGGTTCATTACCGAGATAGTTTCTTCGAGCAGCGAAGCCAACGGGGGTACTTTTGCGGGTTGCTTTGCCGCTGTTGCCAACAGCTGCTACGAGGGGATTGCGGTGAGCGTCGGCTCGAGTCCATTCGGCCCCTATAACGTTTACTTCCTGAGTGCCGACTACAATCCATCCGAGCCCGGCTACCCCTACCTGCTCAATGACTTTGCCAAGATCGCAACCACTCAGGATGCCTTCCTCATTTTCTATGACGAGTTCCCGCTGAATGGCGCGGTACCTGGTTTGGGCGGCGGTTTTTTCAACGGCGCACAGCAATTTGCGTTTAACAAAAACGCGCTCGAACGGGGACTGCCCGTAGTGGATCGAAATGGAAAACCAAATCCTGAGTTCACCGTCGCCATGGAGAACATGGGTCTTCTGCCGACACCCAACGGCACCTGTTTCTCCGATGACACTTTTGGATTGCCCGGCTTCACGTGCTGGTATTCCGCAATTCCTGCGCAAGCAACCGATCCAAGCCAGTATGACAATGCACGTGGGGGCTCCGGATTCATGCTGGACACGCTCGACTTTTACGGTCAGGGCGATAATCGGATTGCAGTATTCGATTGGACCGGCCTTCAAAATCTGAACAGCGACAACTGCTGGAGCTGCGCCGGTATCAAATTCGGCGGCCAGTTATTCTCGGGCGTATTGTCTTACTACGGCGAGGGATTCCTCGCTGCCCAGAAAGTTGGGCCGATACCGCTGGGTGATGAATGCGGTGCCGCCGGCCTCAGTACGGGTAGCGCGCCGCCCGCCAGCTGCCCCGAGGGCGGCATTGCCACCAACGGCGACAACGTGACGCAGGCAGCCCAGGCGCAAAACCAGATCTGGGGCGCCGTGAGTACGGAGATCAATCAGACGTACTCGTCGGGAAACAGCACGGAGGTGCACCAAGGCGTTGCTTACTGGGTCGTCGGCACCGACACCTTCGATTGGTTCGGGGTGTTCCGCCTCACTAGCCAAGGCTATGTCTCACCAAAACATGAAGACTTGGAATTCCCAGCCATGGCCGCAGTGAGCAATTTCAATGGTGACAACGAAACGAGCGGGGCCCTGGACGGTGGCGGCGGTGGCGGGAATGGCGGGAATGGCGGCGCCATCATAACCTTCACGCTGTCTGGCAACGGCGGACCGAATGGCGCGGACAATGGCGGATTTTTTCCGAGCACCGCTTACGGGCGCCTGTCCAGCACTTCGAGCGGCCTCTTGGGATCCGCAGTCAACATTGCAGATTTGGGCCAATCGCCCGAGGACGGCTTTGGCGAGTACCAGGGCTATCCAGGTCCTACCCGACCTCGCTGGGGAGACTACAGCGCTGCGGTCTACATGCCGTCGCTAGGTCGTATCTACTTCTCGACCAACTACATTCAGTACCCGAACTGCACGGGGGCTGCGTTCAGCTTGGGCCTTGGTACCTGCGGCGGAACCCGGGATGGTTTCGCTAACTGGGGAACGTCAGTCAACTATGTAGTGCCGTAAATCTCAACAAAGTGGCCCACTGCTTACAGTGGGCCACTGTTGAAGTCATTTGGCCCACGCCCAATCGCTCGCGGAGCGCCGGCAGCCGCCGCCGCTGGCACCGGTCCATGCGCGGCCTCTCACCACTTTGCCCGTTGCCGCGCCGGTCGCCTTGCCATCCTTCAATGCCAGCTTGCCGTTGACGATGACGTAACTGACCCCGGTGCTGAGTTGATGCGATTTTTCGAATGTGGCGTGATCCTGAATCGTGTTCGGATCGAATACCACGAGGTCGGCAAACGCTCCCGGCCGCAGGCGTCCTCGATCCTTGAGCGACAGATTGTCGGCCGGAAGCGAAGTCATTCTGCGCACGGCTTCTTCGATACTCAAGGCATGATCCTCGCGGACATACTTGGCGAACACCCGGGCAAAGTTGCCGTACGCGCGCGGATGCGCGGCCGACAGCAGAAATACTCCTTCTGGAGCGTCGCCTTGTTCGTCCGAACCAAAGCTCACCCAAGGCAGGGACATTTGACGGCGCACGTTGGCCTCGCTGATCAAGAAGTACGCCACGCCGACGCGCGTGCCGTCCTCGATCACCAGGTCGATGGCTGCATCCTCCGGCGAAACACCTCGCGCCTTGGCCACCTCGGCAAGCGTTTTGCCGGTGAGCGGCTTTAACTTCGGATTTTTGAAACTGAGGAAAAGTATGCCGTCGGGACCTGCCGCGCCGTAGAGGTTTTCCCAGGTACCGGGATGCGGGTTGCGCATCTCGGCGATCACCTCCGCCCGAACCGCAGGATCCTGCAAGCGCTTGATCCACGCCTCCAGTCCCCCATCCTGAACCCACGGCGGCATCGCCGCATCGAGTCCGGTAGCACCGGCCGTATAGGTATACATGTTCGCAGTGATGCGCACACCGGACGCGCGCGCCTGTTCGACCGTGGCAATGACCTTGTCAATTTTGCCCCAGTTGTCCTTTCCAGAAATTTTCAGGTGATAAATTTCAGCCGGCGCACCGCTCGCCTTTGCAATCTCGATGGTTTCCTGCAGCGCGGACTCGATGTGGTCGCCCTCGCTGCGCATATGAGCGGTATAGATGCCTCCGCAGCGCGCCGATTCTTGAGCGAGCGCAATCAGTTCGGGTGTCTTGGCATAGGTTGCAGGCGCATAGATGAGCATGGTCGTGAGGCCCAGGGCCCCCTCTTCCATGGCCTGGTGAACCAAACCGCGCATCTGCTCGAGTTGTTGCGGCGTCGGCTGCACATCGGCCTCACCGAGTACATAAGTTCTCACCGTTGGCGCGCCGACGAACGACGCCACGTTCGGCGCGATGCCTTTGCGCTCCAGTCCTTCCAGGTACTCGCCGAGCGTGGTCCAGGTGACCGGGAATTTGATGTCATCCTGACGCGCCACCATCAGTTCCTTCATCTTTTGATTGAGCGGACCCATGGAAAATTCGCCCATCACCTCCAAGGTGACTCCCTGCGTGAGATCGCTCAACGCACGACCATCGACGAGCAGCGATTCCTCCGGATGTGCCAGCATGTTGATGAATCCAGGTGCTACGGCCTCGCCATGGACATCAATGGCCGTGCGCCCGACCAAACTCCGCTTCGGGCCCACGTAGGCGATGCGATCGCCGTCGATCGCGACATCCCCGAGATAGGGCTTGCCGCCCGATCCGTCGTAGATCGATCCACCATGCAGCACCACATCATGGACTTTGCCGGTTTCGGGCGCAGCCGCCGTTGCCAGGGTTAGATTCGCGGCGAAAAATAGGATCGCCGGCATCGCCAACTTTGATTTCGAAAACCTCATCGGCTCAACCCCTTTGAAATTCATGTTGGCTAGTTCGCCCCATAGTACTGGGTGAGGTAATCGACGATCGGTGCCACTTCGTTTTCCGGAATAGGGGCGCCCATGTTCTTCGTCATCTTGCGAACCTCCGCATCCCAGGCCGCGCGCGTCAAAAACGGCGAATTCATTACAATGTAGTCCAGACTGTGGCAGGTGGAACAGCGCAGTTGAACCAGCGCGGCCCTTTCGCCACCCGCGAGTTTAATCGGCGGCTCGCCGCAATACGACGATGTCGCGATAAGGCAGAAGAACAGCCCCGCGCCGAACCGCCTTTTTGTGGTCACAGAAAATCCTTTAGACAATGTCGAGCGCGATTTTTTGCACTACGTTGTTATGATAACCCGGCCCGTTGAAGATGAGCTCCGCCGGCTGCACGGTGCCCTGCGTGTTGCTCGCACGCGCCATCACGGACAGGCGGCCGGCGGCCCGAGGCGGAAGCGTGAATTGCCAGGGGCGGAACGAATACTTGCCCAGAGTCTCGCCCAGCGTGGCTCTTTGCCAGGTGGCCCCATCGTCGATGGAGATCTCCACGCCGCGAATGCCGTAGCCGGCGTCCCATGCAATGCCTTTGCACTCGAGCGGTTGACCTGCCGGGAAACGCTGCCCGGCGCTCAAATTGGTGATTAGGGAATTGATGAGGATCTCGGTGATCGGTGTCGTGGTGGCCGATTCCTGCGATGTGAATCGATCGATGATGGGGAATTTGCCGATCGGAATTCGATAGGCGGTATTCATCCAAAAGCTGGCCAGCGGCTGCGACAACGCGCGAATGCTGGCCACCTGTTTCATCCAGTAGGTTGCCGACCATCCCGGCACTACAATCCGCGCCGGAAACCCATTCCAATGCGGAAGCGCAGCGCCGTTCATTTCGTACGCCACCAGCGTGTTGTCATCCGTCGCCTTCCAGGCCGGCAGGCTCTTGACGAATGCCGGCGTGCCGTCGAGCGGCGCGCGGTCGCTGCCATTGAAGGCGATCTCCACGGCATCCTTCTTCAGGCCAGCCCGCGCGAGAATGTCCTTCAACCGCGCGCCTTTCCAACGCGCATTGCCCATCGCGCCGGATCCCCACTCGACTCCCGCAACATGCGGCGCTGATAAGCCGCGCCGGTTGCCGGCGCACTGGCAAACGGCTACGAATTCCGCAGGTTCGAAATCGCGCTGCAATTCGTCCATGCTGAGTTCGAAGCCGCGTTCGGCCGCGTCGCCGCCGATGTTGAGCCGCCAGGTACGAACGTCGATGCGCGGGATATTCGCAAGGTGCCAGCGAACGAAGAATTTATCGTTGGGCGTGAGAACTTCGTCGAAGAATTCCGCCGGCGATTCGTAGTTCGGCGGCCGGTACGAACGCTTGATCAGCGGCTGCTTGCCCGGCAGCGTATCGCGAACCTCCGAGTCCAAGGTCCCCTGCGGCAGCTCGGCCCGTGCCCAGCGCCCAATCAGGCCGCCTTCCGCGAGCGCGATACCGCCTGCTGCCATGGCTACGAACGAGCGTCGCGTTTGCATGGGCATTGCCATCCCCTGTGTTGTCTCCCATTACGAGTATAGCGCCGTCCCCTAAACGCCGGCGACGATCCGCATATCTCGCACCGCGCCGCCGCGCAATGCTTCCAGGGCCTTCTGATAATCCGGGCCATCATGCACAGCGACCGCTTGGGCCACCGAATCGAATTCGATGACCACGGTACGCTCCAACTGGCCGGCCTCATAAGCATGAGCGGGAATTCCCCGCACTAAAAACCGCCCACCGCCGGTCTCGATGGCCGGACCTGCCAGCTTCGCATAGGCAGTAAGCTTGGCGGGATCCGAAACCTTATGATAACAAGTGATCCAATACGCCTTGGCCATAAAACCTGTCCTCCAGCTATGTGATGACCTCGAGCACCTGCTTGAGCGCGCGTCGCGATTCCTGCGCAGCGCGCCCCCAGCTCTGCCTGCCTGAGAGTTCGCTGTGACCGAAAGCGATGCGGCCGTAGCGTTCCCGTATGACTTCCAAGGGTGCCGGCTCGCCCGGCGTCCCAAAATAAAACCCGGGCTGCGGCGCGATATAGGCATGACCCCAGCGATTGATCACGATGCCCGCGATGTCGCGCTTGGCGTTGAATCCCGCGGCGCCGAACATCATCTGCAGCTGTCTGCGAATCTGCAGTTCGAAATCCGCATATGTGGTGCCGAACAGCCGGGCGCGCGCGGCGCTGGTTTGCGCATCGATGGGCACGCCGGATTGCGGGAAGCCGACGTACATGGTGAGCATCGCGGGCTTGGCGGGATCCAGCGGCACCGGAACTCCGTCGATCTTCATCGGCTGGCGAACGTTCACGAAGAAACCGAATCCGTCGAACCAGTGCGCGGCCGAGATTCCGAGTTTCGCGAACGCCCTCCAGTTGCACACCGCCACGTTGGCCACGAGAATCGGTCCATGATGAAACTTCGCGTAAGCCGCAGCGTATGCGGGCGGCAGATCTCGCACGATGCGCCGGGCGATCCAACCGCCGGCCGCCACGATCACCGCCTGTCCGCGAACGCGCTTCAGGTCGCCGTCGACGGCATAGGTCACGTTGACGCTTTTGGATTTCTCGGGCAGCCCTTCGTGCCGCACCGCCACCGCGGTCGCGCCGAGTCGAATGCGCGTGTGCTGCGGCCGGTCCAGCGCGGCGAAATCGATCGGCGCAAACAGCACGTCCGCGAATGACTTCGAGCCCGTGATCGCGTTCGGCAGGAGCGCTTTGACGATGTGGCGCAGGATCGCAGCGTTGCCGCCCGGAAACGAAAACGCGTCGGTGGAGATCACGTTTTCGTCGGTGCCCGGCAGGCCGAGCAGTTTCGCCCCATAGGCTGAGACCACGTCCGAGCTGACGCCGTAGTCGCCCGTCGCCACCAGCGGATCGGCCAGCCGGAATACGTCCCTGGACAACCCGAGCTCGCGAACGATCAAATCGCCGTAGGACATCGTGTCGAGCCAGCGATTCGTCGCCGCTTCATCACCGTGAGTCAAAATGGGCGAGTGCTTTTTCCATTGCACCCAGTTGCGGCGCATGTCGGGGGAAATCGGCGCGCGCCGTAGGTCGTCCGACCAAGGATCGACCACCCACGCCTGCCTGGCTGCGAACGGCACATCGAAAAAGTAGCCGAGCGAAGCCGCGTCCTCATTCCAATACATCGGGTCGTAGTTGTCTCGAGCGAATCTCAGTGCCGCCGCCCCGCCGGTCGGATCGACGTAATCGTACGATCGCGGCATCCCGATCTCGTCCCAGAGACCTACGACGTGCGCATAGGAATTGTCTGCGCGCGGCACCACAGCGTCGTTCGAACCCTGCGGGCCGGTGAGCATCACGCCCTCAACCAGCATTTGATTCTGCTTGGCTTCGCCGCCGAAAACCGGATGATTCTCGAGAACCAGACAGCGCCCGCCGGGGTGCGCCTTGCGAAATTCGTAGGCCGCGATGAGTCCCGCGAAGCCGCCGCCGACAATGATCAGATCGTAAAGCTCATCGACGGCCGGCGCATCCGCGATCCGCGACTCGTACGATCCATCGCGAATGCCGTGCGCCGCGTTGACGACGGAGGCTATGTTGCCATTGGAGCGCGCGTAATCACCGATGCCGGCGTAGCCGTTCCACTGCGATGTGAGGTTTTGCGCGAACGCCGGCGCGGCCGCGCCCAGCAGAATCGCCCCGGACCCGATGAGCGTAGACCCCAAAAAATCGCGCCGCGTGATGTGGGCATTCAGTCCGAGCGAATCCAACTCGTCGGTATCAGCCATACTCGTCACATTCAGCGCGGATTTTCATGCTACTCGCCAATATAGCCGGGAATACCCTTGGCGTGGGGACTGCGGGCCAGCTTCTTCGCGGCCTTCACCGCCTCGTCAAAATTGGTCCGCACGTCCTCGATGGCTACATTGCGCCTGAAATAGTCAGCCCAAATGAACTCCGCAAATGCGGTTGGCGTCTTCTCATAACCGCCCGCATCGCGAACATAGCCTGCCAGCGACCGATAGACGTCGTCGACCAGGTCCATCAAATGGTATGGAATCGAGCTGTAATGATGACGCACCCCATTTTCGTCCAGCGGGTGAACCCAGAGACGTTTGTCCATTTCGAGCCAAAAATCCTGCGGCGCCTTGAGCTTGCTGAGATCCGCCTCCACCGTGAAACAGCCGGTCTGCACATTGGCCTCCAGCGCTGCGCGGGCCAGATGATGATGGTCGGTGATATACAGCGCTTTGTCCGGTCCAATCACCGCAGGCATTGGGTGAGCCTGAAGGAACTTCTCCTGCTCCTTCGGTTTCATGGCCGCAAGTCTCTGTTTCTTCTCCTCCACTTCGAGCTTGCCGATGGTAAGTTGAGTCGGCCGAAGTTGAGCGATGACTGCCGTCTGGTGTTTTGACATGATGGTCTCGATGTCGCGTGCTTCCATAGTACACCGGCCCACGCACAATCTAAGAGCGGCCGTCCTTGATGAAGCGTTCGTCGATTTCGATACAATGCTTACCTGGCCGCTACGCTGGAGCCCAAGGCAATTCGCAATCGCTTACCTCACAACGGCATACCGTGCCGATCAGCGTGATCAGCGCCAACTGGCCGCTGCTGTTCGGCATGGGCGTGCTCATGCTGGGCGCCGGGCTGCAGGGTACACTGCTCGGCGTACGTGCCACTCTCGAGGGATATCCCCCTTATGTGACCGGCCTCATCATGTCGTCCTACTACGTGGGATATCTCGTCGGCACGCGCATCGCACCGCCATTGCTGCGCCAGGTCGGACACATCCGTGTGTTTGCCGCGCTTGCCGCCGTGGCGTCGGTGGCGGTGCTGACCCAAGGCACCTTCGTCAATCCCCCGGTATGGGGCGCGATGCGCCTGCTCTCGGGTGTGTGCTTCGCGGGCATTTACGTGGTTGCGGAAAGCTGGCTCAACGATCGCGCGAGCAAGGAAAACCGCGGACGATTGTTGGCGATGTACATGCTGGTGTTGTACGTGGGGCTCGGGGCTGCACAATTTCTGCTGGTCTTGTCGAATCCGCTTACCGCCACTCCGTTCATGCTCGTTTCGGTGCTGATTTCCCTGGCACTGGTGCCGATAGTGATATCCGCGCAGCAAGTACCGGAGCGAGCCATTCCGTCCAAGGTGCGTCTGCTCGATTTGTACCGCAATTCACCGCTCGGCGTGGTCGCGGTGACGTTTTCCGGCCTGATTTCGTCCATCATTTTCTCGATGGGGCCTGTGTACGCGCGGTTGAGCGGATTGCAGACCCACCAAGTGGCATCATTCATGGGTGTGAGCATTCTCGCCGCCGTCGTTACCCAGTATCCGATGGGCAGGCTCTCCGATCGCATGGATCGCCGCACGGTGATCGCCACCGTCTGCATTATTGCGACGCTCGTGGCCGGCAGCATCGCCGTGTTCCGTAACATCCCGCATCCGCTATTTTTGCTGCTGGCGGCATTGTTCAGCGGTTTTGCGCTGACGCTGTATTCGCTGTCGGTATCGCACATCAATGACAAGCTGGAGCCCAAACAAATGATTGCCGCCAGTGGTGCGATTCTGCTTCTCAATGGAACCGCGGCGGCGGCGGGGCCGCTGCTTGCGGGCAGTCTGATGGCCGCTTTTGGACCGCAAGCCTATTTCGCGACACTTGCGACGCTTACCGGGCTGCTGCTGGTCTATGACGTGTGGCGCAAGTCGCGGCGCGGACCGGTGCCTGCCTCTCTCAAAGCGCCGTTTGTCGGCTCGGAGCCCAGAGCCTAGATGCGGCCAGGTCCTTCGTGGCGGACAAGGGCATGGCCACGGCTCGTTGTCGCCCTCTCGAACACCCTCATCACCGCTGCCATGGCGGCAGCGGCGCAAGCCGCAGCTCCGCCAACCACTGTGCTGGCTTTTGACATCGCGTACGATCCGGCAGTCGGCGAGCCGCTTTACAACGCGCGCTGCGCGGCCTGCCATGATCACCCCAGCGGTCGAACGCCTGCCAAGGGCGTGATTGCGAACAACACACCGCCCTACATTTTTGGCGCGCTCAACGACGGCGTGATGCGCATCAACGCAGAAGGCCTGTCGCGCGGCGAAAAATTCTCGATCGCGATGTATCTCTCGCAGAACAAGGCAGGAGGCACGGTATCCAAGGTGAGTTCCGAGACGCCGGCCTGCGCTCATGCGCCGCAAGCGCTGACTTTGGCCGGCTCTGAGTGGAATGGCTGGGGCCGCAGCGTTGAGAACCGCCGCTATCAGCCCGATCCCGGGCTCACCGCTCTCGAGGTGCCGCGCCTCAAGCTCAAATGGGCGATAGGACTGTCCGGCAATCGCAGCGGCCAGCCGGTAATCGCCGGCGGGCGCGTACTCACCAACGATACGGCGAGCTCGGTCTATTCCCTGGATGCCGCAACCGGCTGCGCCTATTGGCGCTTCAATACCGAAGGACCGACCCGAAGCACGATTAGTTTGGCGCCGCCCGACAAAGCGCAGTCGCGGATCGCGGCATTCTTTACCGACGCCGCCGGCTATCTTTACGCCATCGATGCCGACACCGGCGCACTTATCTGGCGAACCAAGATCGATGAGCAGCGCTCGCACCAATTCACCGGCTCGGTGACGGTTTACCAAGGAGTGGTTTACGCGCCCGTATCGTCCGGCGAAGAAGCTTACGCCGACGACGATTCCTACCCCTGCTGCAAATTCCGCGGCGCGCTGGTTGCAGTGTCGGCTGATGCGGGCAAGATCCTTTGGACCACTTACACCACACAGCAGGAGCCCAAGCCCTTCAAGAAAAACCGCCTCGGCAATTGGATGTACGGGCCCGGCGGCGGAGCGATCTGGTCGGCGCCGACGATCGATGCCAATCGCGGCCTGGTATACGTAGCCACTGGCGACAGCTACACAGATGCGCCGCACGAGGGATCCGACGCAGTGATCGCGCTCGACCTCAAAACCGGCAAAATCCGATGGATCAAGCAACTGACTCAACAAGACAGCTACATCATCGGCTGCGAACGGCCGCTCGATCAGCGTCCGGCGAACTGCCCCGCCATCGTCGGCGCCGACTATGATCTGGGCGCTTCGCCAAGTCTCGCGAGGCGGCCGGACGGTAAACAGATCCTGTTGGCGTCGCAGAAGTCCAGTCAAGTCTACGCGCTGGATCCCGATGACATGGGCCGCGTGATCTGGGAAAAACGCTTGAGTCCCGGAGGGCCGTTGGGCGGTTCGGAATGGGGCCACGCCGTCGATGAGCGCAACATCTATGTCGGTATATCGGATATCTATGTTCGCAATGGCGCCAAGCCGCAACTGGCCGCGCTGAAAATCGCCGATGGCGGGCTGCTTTGGACCACAAGCTTGGACAAACGGCCGTGCCGATGGGACAACGTCTACTGCAATACGGGAATTTCCATGGCCGTTACGGTGATTCCCGGCGCGGTATTTGCCGGCGCCATGGACGGACGCTTAAGCGCCTATTCCGCTGACGACGGCAAGCTCCTTTGGTCCTTCGACGCGAGCGACAGCTTCACCACCACGACCGGGGCAATGGCCCAAGGCGGCGCGCTCGATGCGGCAGGACCTGTCATCGCCGGCGGCATGCTCTTCGTGCATTCCGGCTATTGGGGCCGCAGCGGACCGGGATCCGTGCTGCTCGCTTTCTCGGTTGACGGTCGCTGAAGGGGCGCGGGCAGCCCCGCGCCGAACAGGGTATTAGTGCTTCTGCAGCGCTTCGCGAAATCCCTGATTGCCGACCAGGTTATAGCTTGCGCGCAGCACCATATCCGACATCGTCTCGTAATAGTTGTCAGCTTTGTACGAGCGGCCGAAACGCTCGGCGTCTCCGCCCACCACGCCGGTCCACACTTCCTTTCCAGCGCTGTTCTTGACGTGGATTACCATCGATATCTCGCCCTTATAGGTCGAGGTCTCGGTCACGAAGAACTGGCGCAATTCCCCGCTTATCGTAACGTCGGCGGCGCCGTCGACGATATTCAGCCCGGCCCCGTGCAGGCTCTCTTTGACATGGTTGGTGACGAAAGCGGCGACATCGGCTGTCGTGGTCACTTGCCGGAACTTGTTGGCCTTCTCGCGATTCTCCGCGATCAAAGCCGGATTCTGGCGCGCATCGACCAACGGGTCAAAATGGATACTGGTCGAAACGATGTTGCCGCTGAGATCAATCGTTCCCATGCTGGCGAAAGTGGAGGTCGGCGTCCAGTTCAGAGGGATATTCGCCAGATCGGCGCCGGCGAAGGCCGCGCCGCTGACCAGGACAGTTGCGAGGCAGGTGATCGCAAGCATCGGGTGGCGCATGATTCGTTCCCCTTGAATGAAATCTGTCCGGGCGGCGGCCGGGCTTGTTGTTGCGCCGTATATTAGCTACAGGGCCGGCGCGACGCCAGCGCCCATAAAAAAGGCCCCGGACCTTATCAAAGGTCCGGGGCCACATCTTTGAATATTTCTTCTATCGTCTATTCTGCAGCTTCTGTGTCCCCCGCCGGTACCGCATCATCCGCATCGCCGATTCCGCCGCTTACGTCCATGAAACTGCGGCGACGGCTGTCGTCCGAAGCACGTCGGCGTCGCGCATGATACGCGAAGCCCGTGCCCGCCGGTATCAGGCGTCCCACTATGACGTTCTCCTTGAGTCCGCGCAGATCATCCTTGAGACCGCGCACCGCCGCCTCGGTGAGGACGCGAGTGGTCTCCTGGAACGACGCCGCCGAGATGAAGGATTCAGTCGCGAGAGATGCCTTGGTGATGCCCAACAACAGCGGCTCCCAGGTCGACTGGTGCTTACCCTCGGTCTTCTGCTTCGCAATGACATCGAGCAGCCTGCCGCGATCCATTTGTTCGCCGCGCAGCAGCGCCGAATCGCCGGCATCGAGCACCTCGATCTTGCGCAGCATCTGCCGCACGATGACTTCGATGTGCTTGTCGTTGATTTTCACGCCCTGCAATCGATAGACGTCCTGGATCTCGCGCACCAGGTAGTTCGCCAGCGCCTCGACGCCCTGCAGCCGCAAAATGTCGTGCGGATTGGGCTCGCCGTCGGCGATGACTTCGCCCTTCTCCACTTGTTCGCCTTCGAACACATTGAGATGGCGCCACTTCGGGATCAACTCCTCGTACTTGTCGGTCGCCTCGTTGGTGATGATCAAGCGGCGCTTGCCCTTGGTTTCCTTGCCGAAACTCACCGTACCGCTGCGTTCCGCCAAGATCGCGGAATCCTTCGGCTTGCGGGCTTCGAACAGGTCGGCCACACGGGGCAGGCCGCCGGTGATGTCACGAGTCTTCGAAGACTCCTGCGGGATACGCGCGATCACATCTCCGACTGACACCTTGGAACCGTCTTCCAGGCTGACGATCGCGCCCGCAGGCAACGCGTAAACGGCCGGAATATCGGTATTGGCGAAGGTGACTTCCTTGCCCTTGGCGTTGGTCAGCCGCACTACGGGGCGCAGGTCCTTGCCGCCCGAGCCGCGTTGCTTGGGATCGAGCACCACGGTGCTCGTCAGGCCGGTGACATCGTCCACCTGTGTCGTGACGGTGATGCCGTCGACGAAGTCGGAGAACTTGATCATGCCGGCCACTTCCGTGACCACCGGATGGGTGTGCGGATCCCAGTTCGCAACCGACTGGCCCGCCGCGACGACATCGGCATCGTTCACCGTGATGGTGGCGCCATACGGAATCTTGTAACGCTCGCGCTCGCGACCGAACTCATCGACCACACCCAGTTCACCGGAACGCGACACTGCGACCAAATGGCCTTTCTCGTGGCGCACGGTCTTGATGTTGTGCAGACGAATGGTGCCCTTGCTCTTGACCTCGACGCCATTGGCCGCTGCCGCTCGCGAAGCCGCGCCGCCGACGTGGAAGGTGCGCATGGTGAGCTGCGTGCCCGGCTCGCCGATCGATTGCGCCGCAATGACGCCCACCGCCTCGCCGATGTTGATGCGATGGCCACGGCCCAGATCGCGCCCATAGCACTGCGCGCACACGCCATAACGGGTTTCGCAGGTAATGGGCGAACGCACCATTACCTGATCGATGCCCATCTTCTCCAGCAGCTTGACCAACTTCTCATCGATCAGCACGCCGGCCTTGACCAATACTTCGCCGCTGGAGGCTACCACCACGTCCTCGGAGACCACGCGGCCCAGGACCCGCTCGCCCAAGCCTTCGACCACATCGCCGCCTTCGACAATGGGGGTGATCGACAGGCCGTTTGCGGTGCCGCAATCGACCTCGGTGACCACCAGATCCTGCGCGACATCGACCAGCCGGCGCGTTAGATACCCGGAGTTGGCGGTTTTCAGAGCAGTGTCCGCCAAGCCCTTGCGCGCGCCGTGAGTCGAGATGAAGTATTGCAGTACATTCAAACCTTCGCGGAAATTCGCTGTGATCGGCGTTTCAATGATCGAGCCGTCCGGTTTCGCCATCAGTCCGCGCATACCCGCGAGCTGCCGAATCTGCGCGGCAGAACCGCGAGCGCCGGAATCGGCCATCATGAAAATGGAGTTGAAGGACTTCTGACGGACCTTGTTGCCCTTGTTGTCGGTGACTTCATCGGTCCCCAACTTTTCCATCATGGCCTTGGCCACTTGGTCATTGGTACGCGACCAGATGTCCACCACCTTGTTGTAGCGTTCGCCGTTGGTGACCAGACCCGAGGAGTATTGCTCCTGAATCTCCTTCACTTCCTTCTCGGCGGTGGCCAGGATCTTGAGCTTTTGCTGCGGCACCACCATGTCATCGACGCCGATCGATACGCCCGCGCGCGTCGCGTATTGAAAGCCGGTGTACATCAGCTGGTCGGCGAATACGACCGTTTCCTTCAAGCCCACCGTGCGGTAGCACGCGTTGATCGTCGCGGAAATGATCTTCTTGGTCATATCCTGATTGATGGCATCGAAGGACAGGCCGTGCGGCAGAATCTCGGACAGCAGCGCCCGGCCCGCAGTGGTATCAACCACCCGGGTGTTCTTCACCAACTCGGCGCCCTTCTCGGCGCGGGTCCATTCGGACAGACGCACTTTGACCTTGGCCTGCAAATCGATGTTGCGGCTTTCGTAAGCACGATGCACTTCAGCGACATCGCTGAACGCCATGCCTTCGCCCTTGGCCCCCACTCGCTCGCGGGTCATGTAGTAAAGCCCCAGCACCACGTCCTGCGATGGCACGATGATGGGATCGCCATTGGCGGGTGACAGGATGTTGTTGGACGACATCATCAATGCACGCGCTTCGAGCTGCGCCTCGATGGACAATGGCACGTGCACGGCCATCTGGTCGCCGTCGAAGTCGGCGTTGAATGCCGTGCAAACCAAGGGATGCAGCTGGATGGCCTTGCCCTCGATCAGTACCGGCTCGAACGCCTGAATGCCCAAACGGTGCAGGGTTGGCGCGCGATTCAAGAGCACCGGATGCTCGCGGATCACCTCTTCCAGGATGTCCCACACTTCCGGCCCCTCGCGCTCGACGAGGCGCTTCGCCGCCTTGATGGTCGAGGCTTCGCCGCGCAGTTGCAGCTTGGAGAAGATGAACGGCTTGAACAATTCCAACGCCATTTTCTTCGGCAATCCGCACTGATGCAGACGCAGCGTCGGACCCACGACGATGACCGAACGGCCCGAGTAGTCGACGCGCTTGCCGAGCAGGTTCTGCCGGAATCGGCCCTGCTTGCCCTTGATCATATCGGCCAAAGACTTCAAGGGCCGCTTGTTGGTGCCGGTGATGGCGCGGCCGCGGCGGCCGTTGTCGAGCAGCGCATCCACTGCTTCCTGCAGCATGCGCTTTTCGTTGCGCACGATGATGTCGGGCGCGTTGAGCTCGAGCAGACGGCGCAGGCGGTTGTTGCGGTTGATGACGCGGCGATACAGATCATTGAGATCCGAAGTCGCGAAGCGGCCGCCATCCAGCGGCACCAGCGGTCGCAGATCGGGCGGCAACACCGGCAATACGGTGAGCACCATCCACTCCGGCTTGTTGCCGGACTCCATGAACGCCTCGATCAGCTTCAAGCGCTTCGACAGGCGCTTGATCTTGGTCTCAGAATTCGTGTTCGCCATGTCCTCGCGAACCTTCACGACCTCGGAGGGCAGATCCATGGACTTGAGCAGTTCATGCACCGCTTCGGCGCCCATGCGCGCATCGAATTCATCGCCGTGCTCTTCGATCGATTCGAGATACATTTCATCGGTGAGCAATTGACCGCGCTGCAGCGAGGTCATGCCCGGATCGACGACCACAAAGGCCTCGAAGTACAGCACCCGCTCGATTTCGCGCAGCGTCATATCCAGCATCAAGCCAATGCGCGACGGCAGCGACTTCAAGAACCAGATATGCGCCGTGGGGCTCGCCAGCTCGATGTGACCCATGCGCTCGCGGCGCACCTTGGACTGGGTCACTTCGACGCCGCACTTCTCGCACACCACACCGCGATGCTTGAGGCGCTTGTATTTGCCGCACAAGCACTCGTAATCCTTCACGGGTCCGAAGATCTTCGCGCAGAACAAGCCGTCGCGTTCCGGCTTGAAGGTGCGGTAGTTGATGGTTTCCGGCTTTTTTACTTCGCCGTACGACCAGGAGCGGATCATGTCCGGCGAGGCAAGCCCGATCTTGATCGAGTCGAAATTCTCGACCGGCACTTGCTGCTTGAACAACTTAAGTAAGTCTTTCATTGATTAGGCCTCGCTCTCTAGTTCGATGTTGATGGCCAAGGAGCGGATCTCCTTCACCAAGACATTGAACGATTCCGGCATACCGGCTTTCATTTCATGGTTGCCGTCGACAATCGCCTTGTACATCTGCGTGCGCCCGTTGACGTCGTCCGACTTGACGGTGAGCATTTCCTGCAGGGTGTACGCGGCGCCATATGCTTCCAACGCCCACACTTCCATTTCGCCGAAGCGTTGACCGCCGAACTGCGCCTTGCCGCCCAGCGGCTGCTGGGTCACCAGGCTGTACGGCCCGGTGGAACGCGCATGCATCTTGTCGTCGACCAAGTGGTTGAGCTTCAGCATGTACATGTAGCCCACGGTCACCGGCCGTTCGAACTGCTCGCCGGTGCGCCCGTCGTGCAGCGTGGTCTGGCCCGACGTCGGCAGGTCCGCCAGAGTCAGCAGATTCTTGATCTCCTCCTCGCTGGCGCCGTCGAACACCGGCGTCGCCATCGGCACGCCCTTCTTCAGGTTGCTGGCCAACTCGATGACTTCCGCGTCGCTCATCGACCTGATGTCTTCCTTCTGGCCGCCGGTCTCGTTGTAGACCTGGCCCAGGAACTTGCGCAATTCCACAACGGCGTGCTGCGCTTCCAGCATCTTGCCGATCTTGGCGCCCAAGCCCTTGGCTGCCCAGCCCAAATGGGTTTCAAGGATCTGGCCGATGTTCATGCGCGAAGGCACGCCCAACGGGTTCAACACGATATCCACCGGCGTGCCATCGGCCATATACGGCATGTCCTCCACCGGCACGATGGAAGAGATCACGCCCTTGTTACCGTGACGCCCCGCCATCTTGTCACCCGGCTGCACGCGGCGCTTCACCGCCAGATACACCTTGACCATCTTGAGCACGCCCGGCGCGAGATCGTCGCCCGCCGTGATCTTGGCCTTCTTCTCCTCGAAACGCTTTTCAAATGCCTTGCGCTGTCCTTTCAAGCGCTCGGATACGGTCTCCAGCTGCGTATTCGTCTCTTCTTCCTTGAAGCGGATCTCGAACCACTGCTCGCGTGGCAGATCGGCGAGGTACGCATCGTCTATCTGGGTGCCGGATTTGATCTTCTTCGGACCCGCTTCCGCGGCCTTGCCTTCGATCATGCCGCGCACGCGCTGGAACAAATCGTCTTCCAGGATGCGCTGCTGATCGGCCAAGTCCTTGCGCACGCGTTCGAGCTCCGATTTCTCGATTGCCAGGGCGCGCGAATCCTTCTCGACGCCGTCGCGTGTGAACACGCGCACGTCGATCACCGTGCCGTCCATGCCGGGAGGCACACGCAGCGAGGTGTCTTTGACGTCGGACGCCTTCTCGCCGAAGATCGCCCGCAGCAACTTCTCTTCCGGCGTCAGCTGGGTCTCGCCCTTCGGCGTGACCTTGCCCACCAGGATGTCGCCGGCGCGCACTTCGGCGCCGATGAAGGCGATACCCGCTTCGTCGAGCTTGGCGAGAGCCGAATCACCGACGTTGGGGATGTCGGCGGTGATTTCCTCAGGCCCCAGTTTGGTGTCGCGCGCGACACAGGTAAGCTCTTCGATGTGAATGGTCGTGAAGCGGTCTTCTTCGACTACACGCTCGGAGATCAAAATGGAGTCTTCGAAGTTGTAGCCGTTCCAAGGCATGAAGGCCACCAGCAGATTTTGGCCAAGCGCGAGCTCGCCGAGATCGGTCGAAGGGCCATCCGCCAGCACGTCGCCGCGCTTGATCGAATCGCCTGCGTTCACCAGCGGCCGCTGGTTGATGCAGGTGTTCTGGTTCGAACGCGTGTACTTGGTGAGGGAGTAGATATCGACGCCCGGTTCGCCGGCGGTCGTTTCATCGTCGTTCACCCGCACCACGATGCGCGAGGCATCGACGGAATCCACGCTGCCGCCGCGCCGCGCCACCACGGTGACGCCGGAATCGATGGCCACCGCACGCTCCATGCCGGTACCCACCAGCGGCGTCTCCGACCGCAAGGTCGGTACAGCCTGGCGCTGCATGTTCGAGCCCATCAGCGCGCGGTTCGCGTCGTCGTGCTCCAGGAACGGAATCAGCGACGCCGCCACCGACACGATCTGCTTCGGCGAGACATCCATGTAATGAATTTTATCCGCCGCGGACAAGGTGAACTCGTTCTGTGTACGGCACGAGATCAAGTCGTCGATGAACTGGCCCTTTTCATTCAGGGTGGCATTCGCCTGCGCGATCACATACTGGCCTTCCTCGATGGCCGACAGGTAGTCGATCTGGTCGGTGACCTTGCCGTGGGAGACGCGGCGATACGGCGTTTCCAGGAAGCCGTAATCATTGGTGCGCGCGTAAACGGCCAGCGAATTGATCAAACCGATGTTCGGACCTTCCGGCGTTTCGATCGGGCACACCCGGCCGTAGTGCGTCGGATGCACGTCGCGCACTTCGAATCCGGCGCGCTCGCGCGTCAGGCCGCCGGGGCCCAATGCGGAAACTCTGCGCTTGTGCGTGACTTCCGACAGCGGATTGTTCTGGTCCATGAACTGCGACAGCTGCGAGGAACCGAAAAATTCCTTGACTGCGGCCGCCACCGGCTTGGCGTTGATCATCTCCTGCGGCATGATCGGTTCGCTTTCGGCGATGGTGAGGCGCTCCTTCACGGCGCGCTCGACGCGCACCAGGCCGATGCGAAAGGCGTTTTCAGCCATTTCACCGACGCTGCGCACGCGGCGGTTGCCCAAATGGTCGATGTCGTCCACGTGGCCGTTGCCGTTGCGGATGTCGATCAAGGTCTTCATGACCTCGATGATGTCTTCCTTGCTGAGCACGCCGGAGCCGGTGATTTCTTCGCGGCCGACGCGGCGATTGAATTTCATGCGGCCGACCGGCGACAAATCGTAGCGCTCGCCGTTGAAGAACAGGTTCTGAAACAGGTTCTCCGCCGCATCCTTGGTCGGCGGCTCGCCGGGACGCATCATGCGATATATTTCGACCAACGCCTCGAGCCGCGTCTTGGTGGGATCGATGCGCAGCGTATCCGAGATGTACGGACCACGATCCAGGTCGTTGACATACAACGTGCGGATTTGGGTGATGCCGCTCTCAATGAGCTTGGCCACCGTCGGCACGGTGAGGATCTCGTTGGCCTTGGCCAGGATCTCGCCGGTCTCGGTGTTGACGATGTCGTGCGCCAGGACCTTGCCCTGCACGTATTCGGTAGGCACGGGCAGGCGCTTGACGCCGGCTTCCTCCAGCTCCTTCACGTGGCGCGCGGTGATGCGCCGGCCTTCCTCGACGATGATCTTCTTGCCGACACGGATCTCGAAGGCGGCCGTCTCGCCGCGCAGGCGCTGCGGGATGATCTCGAACTCGATCTCCTTCTTGCTCAAGTGGAACACGTTCTTCTCGAAGAAGATGTCCAGCACCTGCTCTTCGGTGAGGCCGAGCGCGCGCAAAATGATGGTCACCGGCAATTTGCGGCGCCGGTCGATGCGCGCGAATACGCAATCCTTGGGATCGAATTCGAAGTCCAGCCATGAGCCGCGATACGGAATGATGCGCGCGGAGAACAGCAGCTTGCCTGAAGAATGGGTCTTGCCGCGGTCGTGATCGAAGAACACGCCCGGGCTGCGGTGCAGCTGCGATACGATGACGCGCTCGGTGCCGTTGATGATGAACGTGCCGTTCTCGGTCATGAGGGGCAGTTCGCCGAGATACACCTCTTGTTCGCGCACGTCCTTGACGGGCTTCTTGGCGCCGCTGGCTTCCTTGTCGAGCACCACCAGGCGCACTTTGACGCGCAGCGGGGCCGCATAGGTCAATCCCCGCAGCTGGCATTCCTTGACGTCGAATACAGGCTCGCCCAACCGGTAGCTGACGTATTCAAGAGTCGCATTTCCCGAGTAGCTGGAGATGGGGAACACGCTGTCGAAAGCGGCATGCAAGCCGATCTCCTCGCGTTTGGATTCCGCGATGTCCGCTTGCAAGAATCGCCGATACGAGTCCAACTGGATCGCCAGCAGGTACGGCGTGCCGAGAATGCTCGGACGCTTGCCAAAGTTCTTGCGAATGCGCTTCTTTTCGGTGAACGAATAGGCCATGAGATGATCACCCTTCCTAGGCGCTTACGCGCCACAATTAACGGAGTCGACGCGACTCCGTCCTAAAAAATCAAAATCAAGAACGCAGCCGACGGCGGCCGCATTTTCAGCGGCAACCGTCGAACTGCGCATATCGGCAATAATCACTACTTGATAGCAGCCTTGGCGCCAGCGGCCTCGAGCTTGGTCTTGATCGTCTCGGCATCCGCCTTCGGAATGCCTTCCTTGACGGTCGAAGGCGCGCCCTCGACCAGATCCTTCGCTTCCTTCAGGCCCAAACCGGTGATCTCGCGAATCACCTTGATGACGCCCACTTTGTTGGCGCCGAACTCGGTCATGGTCACGGTGAACTCGGTCTGCGCTTCCGCAGCCGGAGCCGCCGCCGCACTCGGGCCCGCCGCCGCCGCCGCCGCAGGGGCAGCCGCCGTGACGTTGAACTTCTTTTCCATATCCGCGATCAGCTCAACCACATCCATGACCGACATCTTGGAAATTGCGTCGAGGATTTCATCTTTAGTAACAGCCATTATCGTCTCCAAATATTTATGGGTCTTAAGACCCTGGAATCAGGTTTATTTCGCCGCCGCTGCCGCCGCGCCGCTCTTCTTGGCTTCAAGAACAGCAGCCAGCGTCCGCACCAACTTGGAGTTGGGGGCAGCCAACGTACCTACGAGCTTTTGCATAGGCGCCTTCAGAACACCCAACATCTGCGACAACGCCTGCGCGCGCGTAGGCAATGCAGCCACCCGCTCGAGCGAATCGGGCTTGAGCAGTTGTCCGCCCAAAGACACGAGAGTCGTCACCAGTTTTTCGTTGTCTTTCGCAAATGCCTTGACGATGCGCGCCGCCGCGCCCGGATCGTCATTGGAAAATGCCAGGACAATGGGTCCCTTCAGCGCCGGAGAAATGCACTCGAAAGCGGTGCCGGCAACGGCCTTGCGCGCGAGCGTGTTCTTGACGATTCGCAGATAGACCCCTGCCTTACGCGCCTTGGCGCGCAAATCGGTCATCTGCGTCACGGTCAAGCCACGGTTTTCCGCGCCCACCACGGACAGGGCTTTCGCCGCGACCGCGTTGACTTCTGCCACCACGACTTTCTTCTCTTCTAACTTGAGTGCCATATAGATTCACCGTAGAGAAGCGTCACACACCAGACACGAACGCCGCCGCTCGTATCCACCCTTTGAGCGCTTTCGCGCTCAGCGGTGCGACCTTCACCAGGAAACTCCTGATTTTAGGTCCCACCATCTGCGCAGGCGGTCTTTAAGAGCCGACGGGTCGCAAAAACCCTGACTCGCCTGCGGTCTTCGACGGTGGACACGCAAGGCCTTTCGACCTCACGCAGCCCTCCATCAATTCGAAAAAAATCAAATTTTGACCAAACCCAAACTCGCCTGGTCCACGGCAACGCCCGGTCCCATGGTCGAGGAGACGGTCAACTTCTTCAAAAAAACGCCCTTCGATGTCGCGGGTTTGATCTTCTGCAGATCGTTCACCAGCGCCAGCAGGTTTTCCTTCAATGCCGCCGGCTCGAAATTCGCGCGCCCTATCTGCGCGTGCACGATGCCCGCCTTGTCGGTGCGGTAGCGCACCTGGCCGGACTTCGCATTCTTGACGGCGTCCGCCACATTGGGCGTCACCGTACCGACCTTCGGATTCGGCATCAGGCCGCGAGGCCCCAAAATTTGCCCGAGCTGACCGACAATGCGCATGGCATCGGGGCTTGCGATCACCACATCGAAATCGATCTGGCCCGCCTTGACCTTTTCGGCCAGGTCTTCGAAGCCGACGATGTCGGCGCCCGCCGCTTTGGCGGCATCGGCGTTCTTCCCCTGGGTGAACACCGCCACGCGCACCGTCTTGCCGGTGCCATGCGGCATCACCGTGGAGCCGCGCACCTGCTGATCGGACTTGGTGGCATCCACGCCCAAATTCACCGCTACGTCCACCGACTCATTGAACTTGGCGGTCGCAAATTCCTTGACCAGCTTGAGCGCATCGTCGATCGGATAGGACTTGCCAGGCGGCAGCTTGTCTTTCCAGCTCTTGGTTCGTTTGGCTACTGCAGGCATGTCACACTCCCTCCACGTCGACGCCCATGCTGCGGGCGCTGCCGGCGATCGTGCGCACCGCCGCGTCCAGGTTGGCCGCGGTCAAATCAGGCATTTTCAGCTTGGCGATATCCTCGAGCTGCTTGCGGGACACCTTCCCGACCTTGGCGGTGTTCGGCGTGGCACTGCCCTTGGGGATGCCGAGCGCCTTGGCAATGAGCACAGACGCCGGCGGCGTCTTCATGATGAACGTAAAGCTGCGATCGCTGTATACAGTGATCACTACTGGGGTCGGTAATCCTTTTTCCAAGGCCTGGGTCTGCGCATTGAACGCCTTGCAGAACTCCATGATGTTCACGCCCTGTTGACCCAATGCGGGCCCCACCGGCGGACTGGGGTTGGCCTGGCCCGCAGGTATCTGCAGCTTGATATAGCCGGTGACTTTCTTCGCCATCGCAAAACTCCTGTGGGTGCAAGCGCCTCTCTCGCGAGAAGCTCCCCGGTTAAATCAACCTTTCTCGACTTGCGAGAAATCCAATTCCACGGGCGTCGAGCGCCCGAGGATCTGCACAGCCACCTGCAGCCGGTTCTTTTCGTAATTCACGGACTCGACCACCCCGTTGAAGTCGTTGAACGGGCCATCGGTCACCCGCACCACTTCGCCGGGCTCGAACAGCACCTTCGGCTTCGGCTTATCCACGCCTTCTTCGACGCGGCGCAAAATCGACATCGCTTCCTTATCGGTGATGGCAGCCGGCTTGTCGCTGGTGCCGCCGATGAAGCCCAATACTTTGGGCACCTCTTTCACGAGATGCCAGGTGTCCTCGTCCATTTCCATCTGCACGAGCACGTAGCCCGGAAAGAATTTGCGATCCGACTTGCGCTTCTGGCCGTCGCGCATTTCCACGACTTCCTCGGTGGGCACGAGAATCTCGCCGAACTTGGCCTCCAAGCCGGCGCGCTTGACCCGCTCCTTCAGCGACTCCGAGACTTTGTGCTCGAAGTTCGAGTAAGCGTGCACCACATACCATCGCAAGGACATATAAAGCTCCGCCTCGGTCAGCCGGATTGGCCGCCCAAAAATCGAGTCATCAACGTCAGCAGCCAATCGAGCGCCCAGAAAAATACACCCATCAAAGCCGCGAAAATAAACACGACGACCGTGGTCTGAATCGTCTCTTCCCGCTGCGGCCACACCACTTTGCGCAATTCGACGCGTGCGGCCTGCGCAAATTGCAGGAATTCCCGGCCATACGAGCTGAACCACGCGAGACCCGCGGCCGCCGCCAGGCCAACTATCACCATGCCTACTCGAAGCGGCAGCGGCTCTTCGTCATACCAGTAAAACGCGACGATTCCGCCGAGCACGCCTACGACGGCCAGTATTGCGAGCGCGGTGTCTTTCGCCGATGCGCCCGCGGGTGTTTGCACTTCTGCCATGTACTTACGCCATTCCTACAAGCCCGCATCAATGGCAGGGCAGGAGGGAATCGAACCCCCAACCTGCGGTTTTGGAGACCGCCGCTCTGCCAATTGAGCTACTGCCCTGTATTCGATGAGCAAAAATGTTACGCGATGACCTTGGCGACGACGCCGGCGCCGACGGTTTTACCGCCCTCGCGGATGGCGAAGCGCAAGCCCTGCTCCATCGCAATCGGGGCGATCAGCTCCACCACGATCTTGATGTTGTCCCCGGGCATCACCATCTCGGTGCCTTCGGGAAGCTCCACCGCTCCGGTGACATCGGTGGTGCGAAAGTAGAACTGCGGCCGATAGCCTTTGAAGAACGGCGTGTGGCGGCCCCCCTCCTCCTTGCTCAGCACATACACTTCGGCCTCAAACTTGGTGTGCGGCGTGATGCTGCCGGGCTTGCACAAAACCTGCCCGCGCTCCACTTCCTCGCGCTTCGTGCCGCGCAAGAGCACCCCGACGTTATCCCCCGCCTGCCCCTCATCCAAGAGCTTCCTGAACATCTCAACCCCGGTGCAGGTGGTCTTTTGCGTCGGGCGAATCCCCACAATCTCCACCTCATCGTTCACCTTCACGATCCCGCGCTCAATGCGCCCCGTGACCACGGTGCCCCGGCCGGCAATGGAAAATACATCCTCCACCGGCATCAAAAACGCCCCTTCGATCGCCCGCTTCGGCACCGGGATGTACTCATCCAGCGCTTTGACCAGCTTGATCACCGAGGGCACCCCGATATCACTCGTGTCCCCTTCCAGAGCTTTTAAGGCAGAGCCGACGATGATCGGGGTCTTATCCCCAGGGAACTTGTACAGCGTCAATAAATCCCGTACCTCAAGCTCCACCAGCTCGAGTAACTCCGCATCATCGACCATGTCCGCCTTGTTCATGTACACCACCATGTGCGGCACTCCCACCTGGTAGGCCAGCAAAATGTGCTCGCGCGTCTGGGGCATCGGACCATCCGCAGCAGAGACCACCAGGATCGCCCCGTCCATCTGCGCAGCACCCGTGATCATGTTCTTCACATAGTCGGCATGTCCCGGGCAGTCCACGTGCGCGTAGTGGCGATTCTCGCTCTGATACTCCACGTGCGCCGTGGCAATCGTGATCCCGCGCGCGCGCTCCTCGGGGGCTTTGTCAATCTGGTCGTAGGCTTTGAACTCCCCGCCAAACTTCTCCGCCATCACCTTGGTTAAGGCCGCCGTCAAGGTCGTCTTGCCATGATCCACATGCCCAATCGTCCCCACGTTCACGTGCGGCTTCGTTCGCTCAAACTTCCCCTTCGACACGGCAAGTACCTCGTAAAAAAATTTAAAAAACTGGAGCCCACGAACGGGATCGAACCGTTGACCTCGTCCTTACCAAGGACGTGCTCTACCAACTGAGCTACGTGGGCCGATCCATATTGGAGCGGGTGATGGGAATCGAACCCACGTGATCAGCTTGGAAGGCTGACGTTCTACCATTGAACTACACCCGCACTCCCCTGGAAGCCAATGGCACGAACCCTACCTTCGCTGGTGGAGGGGGTAGGATTCGAACCTACGAAGGCATAAGCCAGCAGATTTACAGTCTGCCCCCGTTGGCCGCTTGGGTACCCCTCCCTAAAATGAGCCGCGTATTTTGCGGTGCGAGTCACTCAGTGTCAATGTCAAGGCCGGTCTAAATCCTCGAGCGGCCGGACCTTTCCACGAGAGCGAATGGCCTCTTGATATTATCGTAAGATATATATATCATAAGACATATCTTAAAACATATCTGGAGGCACTCGTGCATCACTGCATCCATCACCATTTCGGGCGCTTTCGCGGTCACCACGTTCACGGCTTCGGACTCTTTGGCAAAGGATTCAGGGAAGGCGGCGGCATGGGCGGCCGCGGCTTCGGCATGGGCCGAAAACTGGGGTCCACAGATTTGCAGCTCCTTATATTGAGGCTGCTGGACGAGAAGCCCAGCCACGGCTACGAAATTATCAAGGCACTGGACGAACACTCCAATGGATTCTACGTGCCCAGCCCCGGGATGGTGTATCCCGCGCTTACTTATCTGGAAGAACTCGGCTTTGCCACGGTCGAAGCGGTGGGCGCTCGCAAGCAATACCACATCAGCGCCGCCGGCAAGGAGCACTTGGAAAAGAACCGCGCGGCGGCCGATGCGCTGTTCGCACAATTCGGCCGCGTCGGCGAGCGCATGGATCGGGTGCGCCGCGCGCTGGACGCGGAGGATGCCGGCGAAGAATCCGGCGCCGACCACGAACCTCGCGGCTCAAAGGAACTGCATCGGGCCCGGCGTGATCTCAAGCTCGCGTTGCTCGACAAATGCAACAGCTCCCGCGAGGAACAGCAGCGCATCGCCGAGATCTTGAAGCGCGCCACCGCGCAAATTTTGGGTCAGTGAACCTTATCGGCGAGCCTGCAGCTATCGCAGATTGGACTCGAACAATCGATAGATTCGCTTGTACTCATCCAGCCACGAGTCGGCATTGCTGAAGCCGTGACGATCCAGCGGGTAAGGCGAAATCGTAAAATTGTCCTTGTGCAGTTCGATCAGGCGCTCATACAGGCGCATCGAATCCTCGAACAATACATTGTCATCGATCACGCCGTGACAGATGAGCAGCGCGTCGGACAGGCCGGCCGCAAATTCGATCGGCGACGAGCGCGCGTACGCGATTGGATCCACTTGCGGATCATTCAGGATGCCCGACGTGTAGCCGCGGTCATACTGCATCCAGTCAGTGACCGGACGCAGCGCCGCGCCGGCCGCGAATTCACCAGGCGCGCGGAACAGCGCCATCAGCGTCATGAAGCCGCCGTAGGAACCGCCGTAAACGCCCACCCGCTTTGGATCGACGCCCATATGCTCCACCAGCCACTTCTTGCCGTCGAGCATATCCTCCAATTCCGGATGTCCCATCTGCCGGTAGATTGCGGTACGCCAATCGCGTCCGTAACCGGCCGAGGCGCGGTAATCGAGATCGAGAACCACATAGCCCTTATGGGCCAGCAGATTGTGGAACATCTGCTCGCGGAAATAATACGAGTAGCGCAGATGCACGTCCTGCGTATAGCCTGCACCGTGTATGAATAGCACCGCCGGTCTATTTGCGGACGCCGCGGCGTTCGCGTCGCGATACAGCTTTGCGTAGATTCCGCCGTCAAAATGCGTCGACGGAATCTTCACGATTTCCGGCTCGATCCACGCCATGGATTTGTACTCGGCGGAACGGGTGTCGGTCAAATCGCGAGGGCTATCGGAGCCGTCGGCGTTTCCGACCGCAATCTGCGAGCGTACATAGGGCGAGGAATGGGTCACCAGCAGCCGTTTGCCGGCGCGGTCCAATTCGATCTTCTCCACCCCTTGAAGTCGCGTAAGCCGCTGCAGCACCCCGCCGCCGCTGGCCACACGATAAACATCATAACTGGAAGGCGCCCGTTCATTGCTCAGCACGTAAAACCAGCGGCCGTCCTCGGACAGAATGGGTTCGGACACCTCGAATGCGCCATGCGTCAGCGCCGCGGGCTCGCCATTCAATGCCTTGGCATACAAATGCACATATCCGGACTCCTCGGACTGGTACCAGAGCGTGCGATTGTCGTTCAGCCAGCCGTATTCATTGAAGCGCTCGTTGACCCATGCGCCATCGGTCAAGCGATGCTGCGGCACCAGCGCGAAAGAACCCAAGTCAACGCTGACTATCCAGCGATCCTTGTTGTCGATCGAGAACAGTTCGATGCCGAGAGCCCCGCCGTTGCTGCTCCACTTGGGCCCCGCACTGGGGAAATCCGGCTCTTCGCTCACTGCCCACACGCCGCGAGCCTTCTTCGCGTCAGCGGCGCTGGAGAGTTGCGGATCGGCCAGAGATTTGGGATTGGCCGCAGGCTTCGCCCTGGCATTTTCTTCACGCACCGCCTTCAAAGGATCGTCGAAGATGCCCGGCAGCTTGTCGAGGCTAAGCGGGTGCGAGGTATGGTCGACAAGATTGAGCAGCACGAAGGATTGCGGCGCGGGGGGATTGCGGCCAACACGCAGGCGCTCCGTCTCGAATTCCTCATAGCCCGATTCGGTCACATAGCGGGTGAGCTTGCCCTCCCGGCCCCGTTCGTAGGACTTAGGCTCCGTGACTACCAGCAACCAGCGCCCGTCAGGCGCGAGTTCGGTGTCGCGAACAGTCACCTCGTCGCCGAGATAGAACGGAATGACCGCCCGCGTCGCATCCCCTTTCTGCAGCGCCTCGTTGTGCGCTCGGTTCATTTCGGTCTCGTCATGCAGCTTCTTCAACGTCGCAAAGGTGCGCAATTGCATATCGCGTAAATCATCGGATTTTGGCGGCGCATTCGGATCCTTTTCAGCTTTGACGATGGCCGCGGCCGCGGTAACTCCAGTGCCGAAGTCATGCACGAACCAATCATTAGCGCTGCGAAAACTCAAGAGCCTGCCGTCGGCGGAAAATCGCGGCGCGCTTTTTGCCTGCGGAGTGCGCGTGATTTGCGTCAATCGGCCGGCGGCGAGATCGCGTACGAAAATATCGCCGTTGCGCACGAAGGCGGCGCGCTTGCCGGCGCGGTCGTAAACCGCCGGCGCATCCGCATCCGCCATCGCGGCGGCGTCCACGATCTGGTCCTTGCCATTGGCAGGATCGATTCGATGCAGATCGAGGATCGGCGAGCCGCTGCGTTTCAACGAGTAATACACCGTTCGGCCATCCGCCGACCAATACGCATCCCTCACCGGCGGCCCGATCCAATCGGGATCAGCCATGATTTTTTCCAAGGTAATGTTGGGCTGCGCCGCAGACGCGGCGGCAGCGCCGATGCTGGAGGAACCCAGTGCAATCGTCGCCAAAGAAATCGACAGCAAGAAGTATTTCATGAGATCCCGTCCCTTAAGATCCCACGTATCCTACCTTATCGATTCGCCGGGTCTTGCGCCGGTTTCTGCAGCGATCGCCTTAGCGGCGCTTTTGCCGTCCGCGAAAACTAGGCGTAATCATCGATGCGGGACTTGGGAGGTCGCGGCGTTGTGGCGGCGGGACTTTCCACCGCTTGCGGCGCGGGCGCGGCAGGGCGCTGATCAGAACGCGAGCCGCGCTCCCGGTCATCCTTGGAAGATCGCCGGTCCGCAATCGGCAGCGCAGGATAGAGTCCGGAGTTGCTCAACCGGTCCACTTCACTCATGGTGCAACCTGCGCGGGCTTGGGTTTAACCAGAACGGTGTCATCCAACGCGGCGGGCGCCACGCGGTACAGCAGCCGATCGGTGGCGCTGTCCGCATCGGCGGTTTCGACGCCGGGGGGCGTCGTCTCGGGAGATACGGCGGCGGGTTTTGGCGTCACGGCATCGCCCGGCGACACCGCCTCCAAAACCAGAACGGCGACGCGGCGATTTGCGTTGCGCCCCTCGCTCGTATCGTTTGCCTGGCGTGGACGAAATTCACCGAACCCGACGATCTCGAGCCGCAACGGATCGATGCCCTGCTTGGTGAATTGATGCACAACGCTGGCGGCACGCGCAGCCGACAACTCCCAATTGGAGGGAAAGGCGCCGGTGTGTATCGGCCTATTGTCCGTATGTCCTTCGACCCGGATCGGATTGGGAAATGGCTGCAAGACTTCCGCTAGCTTGTCCAGCACGGCCTCCGCGGCGGGCGAAAATACGCCCGATCCGCTTGGAAACAGGATGTCGGTGTTGATCTCGATTTCCAGCCACATGTTCTCGCGCCGCACGGTGACCAGCTTGGCATCGATGAGAGCCTGCATTGCGTCCTGCACCTCGCGCTCCAGCCGAATTAATGCGCCGCCAGAACTCGCGGCTTCGCGCCTGACCGGCACGGGCGAGATGGTCCCGGCACCGGTGCTGGTTTTCTGCTCTTTGATCCGAAGCAGCACCGTGGGTGAAATGCCCACCAGTGGCTTGTCGCCGCCTTTGCCTTCCTCCTTTTCGCCGACATTCAATGGCTGCATGCTCTTCGGCGCGCCGTTGAATGCTGCAATCATTGCATCGGATAGAACGCGAAACTTTCCTTCGTTCACCGACGACATGGCGTACATCACTGTAAACAACGCGAACAGCAGCGTTACCAGGTCGCCGTAGGGAATGGCCCAGGCTTCGTGGTTCACATGCTCTTCGTGCTTCTTTCTTCGCGCCATGGCGTCCTATTCAATGATGAAAATAGCCTTGCAGTTTCGATTCGATATTGCGCGGATTCTCCCCCTGCGCGATGGCGATGAGCCCTTCGATCACCATGTTGCGGACCTGCGATTGGTCATGAATCACCGACTTCAACTTGTTGCCCATGGGTAGGAACAAAAGATTTGCGAAGGCGATGCCGTAGATGGTTGCTATGAAGGCCGCGGCGATGCCGTGGCCCAGTTTGGACGGATCGTTCAGGTTCTGCATGACCGCCATCAATCCCATGACCGCGCCGATGATGCCCAGCGTCGGGGAGTAGACCCCCATCGACTCGAAAACCTTGGCAGCCTGGGTATCGAAATGCTCCATGGTGTCGAGCTCGATTTCCATGCTGGAACGGATCGCATCCGGTTCGCCGCCGTCGACCAGGGATTGCAGGCCTTTTTTCAAAAACTCATCCTGCTCGCCCTCGACGGCGGACTCCAATCCCAGCAAACCCTGCTTGCGGGCGATGTTGCTCCACTCGACTATTTTTTCGATCATGGCGGCGGGATTGTTGACGGGCGGCTTGAACACCCAGGAGACGATTTTCCAGGCGCGCAGGAAGGTGGCCATCGGCGTCTGCACCAGACTGGCGGCAAGCGTTCCCACAACCACAATGACGAAGGCGGCGCTGCCGACCAACGCGCCGGCGCTGCTGCCCTTCAAGATCGCGCCGCCAATAATCGCTATGAGCGCGAGCACAATGCCGACGATGCTTAAGATGTCCATTCAATCAGTCTGGCGACAGCCATTCCGCTAAACGCGCGCGCAAGCGCACCAGCGCCTGGCCGTGAATCTGACATACGCGCGATTCGGAGACCTCGAGCACCTCGCCGATTTCACGCAGATTCATGTCCTCGTCGTAATACAGCGAAAGCACCAGTTTCTCGCGCTCGGGCAGCAGGTTGACTGCCGAGCCCAAGGCGGCGCGAAATCCGGCATCCTCGATGTCGTCGAACGGACCTGGCCGTTCATCGCGGGCATGGTCCGCAGGGCTCGATTCATCTTCGCTCGAACCCATCTGATCGAAACTGAATAGCCGGCAGCTGGCGGCGTCCTGCACCAGCTTGTGATATTCCTCGATGGAAACGCCGAGGCCGTCGGCGATGTCGGTTGGAGTTGCATCCTGTCCTTTGGCGTTTTCGATTTTACGAATCACGTCGGACATCGCGCGCATGTTTCGATGCACCGAGCGCGGCGTCCAATCGGATTTGCGCACCTCGTCGAGCATCGCGCCGCGTATGCGAATACCCGCGTAGGTTTCGAAGTTGGCGCCCTTGGTGGCGGAGTAATGCTTTGCAGCGTCCAGCAGGCCGATCATGCCTGATTGAATCAAATCATCGACTTCGACGTTCGGCGGCATGCGGCTGACCAAATGGTAGGCAATACGCTTGACCAAATCGGCGTGTCGCAACACCAATTCCTGTTGCGGCACCTGATCGACGGGACCTTGATCCTGCGCAGTCGGTTTCGCGCTGCGTTTCTGGGTATTCAGGTACTGTGTGCTTGCTCTCATTGCAATACCGTCGCGGGAGCAATCCGGGCCCCCACCATTCGTTCGACAAAGAACTCCAGGTGACCTCGCGCCCCTTTGGGCACAGACCACTTATCGGCTTTAGACGCCAGATTCTTGAGTGCCGCGGACGAAATTGATGCCGGGTAGGCATCCACCACCGCCGTTTGTAGCTGCACGGCTCGGCGCAGGTAATCGTCAAACGGTACGGAACCGGCGAACTCGAGCGTTACATTGAGAAATCGGTCACAGACCCGGGAAATTTTCTGGAAAAGGTTGGGACCCTCCCCCGAGCGGCGGGTCTGATTTGCCAGAATTTGAAAGCGCTGTACGCCGTGTTCGCGGCTCAATACTTTTATCAAGGCGTAGGCATCGGTGATCGAGGCGGGCTCGTCGCAAACCACGACCAGCACGTGATGCGCCGCCTGGCTGAAGGTCATGACGCTGTCGTTCAAGCCCGCCGCGGTATCCACTACCAGCACCTCGACGCGGTGATACAAATCGCTGAAGGCGCGGATGATGCCCGCATGTTCGGCCGAGGACAGGGTCGCCATGTGTTTGATGCCGGAAGCCGCCGGCACGATTTGCAGGCCATGCGGGCCGGTGACGATGGCGTCTTCCAATGCGCACTCGCCCCTGATCACGTGACCCAAGTGATAGCGGGTGTGAAGCCCCAATACCACGTCCACATTGGCGAGGCCAAGATCGGCGTCCACCAGCATGACGTCGCGGCCCTGCGCGGCGATGGCCACGGCAAGATTGGCGGACACGGTGGTTTTGCCGACTCCTCCCTTACCGCCGGTGACGGCGATGACCTTCACCGGGCGCGTCGCGTTGAGCTCTGCCAGGGCATCGAGCCGCTCAGGCGAAAGTCTGTTATCACGCATGTGCATGTCCTCGATTTAGATGGCTCGTAAGATAGGTTTCGTTGCGCAGCGGCTGAGCCCGTTCCTTGAGCGCCAAAGCGGCGCGGGCCAGCCATACTCGCTTGCCATGCGCCGCGTGCAGATCTGCCGGTATCCTCTGTCCGTCGCAAAGATAGGCGATTTGCAGCCGGTGGCGCAGCGCAGCGGAGATCACGGCGCCCAAACTCGCCGCCTCATCGACCTTGGTTATGATGCAAGCCGCCGGCGTTGCTCTCGCGAAGGCTCTGACGATTTCGTCGAGCGCATGGGCTTCGCCTTGTGCGGGCAGGGCCAGGAGTATCCGGGCACCGGGGGCACCTGACTTGAGCGCCGCCAGCTGTTCAACCAGTCGAAAATCGCGTGGCCCCATGCCCGCGGTATCGATCAGTATGAATTTTTTGGGTTTGAGTCGCTGCAGCACGAGCGCCAGTTCCTTGCCGCTGTTCGCGGCATGCAATGGCGCACCGATGGCCCGCGCGAACGTCTTTAGCTGGTCGCGCGCGCCGACTCGGTAACTATCGGTGCTGACCAAGGCCAAGTCAGCTACGCCATGCTGCATGCACCAGCGAGCCGCGAGCTTTGCAATCGTGGTGGTTTTGCCGGCACCCGTGGGACCCACCACTGCGGTGATGCCGCCGTTGATGGTGCTGAGGTCGTTGACCACTGGTAGATGTTTGACCAGTAATGCTAATTTGATGTGCGATGGATCCTTCAAATTGGTATGCAGCGGTGCCAACGCGGCCAGCGCCATTGCCACGTCGGGAGCAATATCCATCGCCGTCAGCTCTTCGAGCACCCGCGCCCTCAACGGTTCGCGCAAACGCTTATCGTTGGCGGTGGTGCCGACCAGGCCGGCCAAGCCGCTCTCCAGCATCCGGCGCAGATCCTTTAATTCGCGTTGCATGTCGCTGTAGCCCAAGTTCCCTTGAGCCGCCGTACTGGTCGCGGGGATGGGCTGCGTCGGCGCGCGCGCGGCAGGGTTCGGCGCCGCTTTCACCGCCGGCACCATTTTCACCGCCGGCACCATTTTCTCCGCCGGCACCATTTTCGCCGCGGGCACGACTTTCACCGTCGGTGTCGCCTTAACTGCCGGCGCCGCCTTCATCGGCTGCGGCACTTCGATGACGGGCTGTGGCGCCGCGCTGATTGGCGGGGGGCGCTGCCGATTGGCATCGGCAAACAAGGCCTCGTCATAGTCGACGGCAGCAATGACTTCAATGCCTTCGTTGCTGCGGCGACTCGACAGAATGACCGCATCAGGCCCTTGCTCCGCCCGGACTTGGCCCAGAGCTGCCCGCATGCTGACCGCCGTGTAGCGTTTTATTTTCATGTCAACCTCCGTGAATCAAGTTGTTTCTCAGCGCCCGACCGCGGCGATCACGCGGATGCGGCGATTTTCTGGAATCTCGTTGTAGGCCAGCACCGCAAGTGTCGGGGTGGAGTGGCGCATCAATCGGGCGATCCAGGGGCGAATCTTCGGCGCGACAAGGAGCACCGCCGGTTCGCCTGCCGCCTCTTGTCGGCGCGTACTGTCGCCGAGCGCGGTTTGAATCCGGTCGGCAAGACCAGGCTCAAATCCGGGTGCCGCGTCGCCGCCCGCCATGGAATCCTGCAGGACCTGCTCGAGCGCAGGATCCAACGTGATCACCGGCAATTCCTGGCGCAGGCCGCCGATGCTTTGCACGATGCTGCGGCCGAGCGCGAC
This sequence comes from uncultured Gammaproteobacteria bacterium, assembly GCA_963785405.1. GTDB lineage: Bacteria > Pseudomonadota > Gammaproteobacteria > Steroidobacterales > Steroidobacteraceae > Bog-1198. The sequence continues at coordinate 1,137,190 of CAWAVF010000008.1, read as the reverse complement.
GCGCACGGCGGCCACCAATACCACCGGATCCTGGGACTTGGGTGCGAGTTCGGCGAGCGTTTCGCAGATGGTGCGCAGATTGCGGATCGGCACTCGTTCCAACAGCAGATATTGCAGCACCTTTACCACCACGCTCATCGGCAGCAGCTTGGGCACCAGGTCTTCGATGAGTTTGGGCGCAGTCTTGCTCAAGCGATTCAGCAACTGCTGCACTTCCTCATGACCCAACAGCTCATGCGCGTGCGACTGCAATAAGTGGCTCAAATGAGTCGCAATGACGCTGCTGGCGTCAACCACCGTGTATCCCTGGGCCTGGGCTTGCTCGCGGCGCGACTTTTCGATCCAGATTGCGTCCAGACCAAATGCCGGATCCTTGGTGGCGGATCCCGGCAGCGTGCCCGCCACTTGTCCCGGGTTGATGGCCAATTCCCGGTCCGGAAACACTTCGGACTCGCCAACCGGAGCGCCGAGAATGGTGATGCGATAGGAATTCGGCCCAAGTTCCAAGTTGTCTCGTATGTGGACCGCCTGCACCAGGAAGCCGAGTTCCTCGGACAGCTTCTTGCGCACGCCCTTGATGCGCCCCATCAATTCTCCGCCCTGATTGCGGTCGACCAGCGGTATCAAGCGATACCCAACCTCGAGCCCGATGAGATCGACCTGTTCGACGTCGTCCCAGGACAGTTCTTTCTGTTCCGCAGGAACCCCCGCCACCGCCGCGGCGGGCACGGCAGCGGCGGCCTTGCCCGACACCGCGCGTTTGCTCAAAAAGTAGGCGCCCACGGCGCAGACGCCGGCCATCGCGAGAAACACCACATTCGGCATGCCGGGAATGATGCCGAGCAGGGCGAGTATGCCGCTGGTGACCCCGAGCGCCCGGGGCTGACCCAGCACCTGCGAGACGATCTGCTGGCTCATGTCGTGCGGACGCGAAACGCGCGTGACCAGAATGGCGACGGCAACCGACAGCAGCAGTGCTGGAATCTGTGCGACCAGACCGTCGCCGATCGTCAGCAGCGCATAGGTGCGGCCGGCATCGGCGAGCGACATGCCGTGCTGTGCCGCGCCGATAATGGTGCCGCCGAACATATTAATGAACACGACCAAAATGCCGGCAATCGCGTCGCCGCGCACGAACTTGCTGGCGCCGTCCATTGCGCCGTAGAAGTCGGCTTCCTCCCGAACTTCCTGCCGGCGGATGATGGCATCGGCCTGGGTGATGATGCCGGCGTTCAAATCGGCGTCGATCGCCATTTGCCGTCCGGGCATCGCGTCCAAAGTAAAGCGCGCGCTGACCTCGGAGATTCTCCCTGCGCCCTTGGTGATCACGACGAAGTTGATGATCACCAGCACGGTGAACACGACCATGCCCACGGCATAGTTGCCGCCGACCACGAAATGACCGAACGCGGCGATGACGTGGCCCGCGGCCTGAGCTCCAGTATGGCCGTTGATCAACACGATGCGGGTGGAGGCCACATTGAGGCCTAAACGCAGCAGCGTGGCGCCGAGCAGTACCGTCGGGAAGGTGGCGAACTCGAGCGCACGCCTTACGTAGATCACCGCCAGCAAGATCATCAGCGACAGCGAAATGTTGAAGGTGAAGAATACGTCCAAGAGAAATGCCGGCAGCGGCAGCACCATCATGGCGAGAACCACCATTACCAGCAGCGGCACACCCAAACCGTTGCGGGCGATTTCGCCGAAGGTCGCTACTGCGGCGCGCGTATTCATGCGTCTGAATACTCATCGCCGACTTTGGGATCCGGGCGCGCCATGCGCGCCGCGGCGGTCGGATTCAAGGTGCGCAGCCTGAAGATGTACGACAGAACCTGCGCCACGGCCACATACAGTCCCGCCGGGATTTCCTTGTTGAGGTCAGTCGACCGGTACAACGCCCGCGCCAACTTCGGCGACTCGAATACCGGCACGCGATGTTCCTCGGCGATGCGGCGTATGTTCTGCGCGACCATGTCGACACCCTTCGCCAGCACGCGCGGCGCGCGCATTTTCATCGGGTCGTATTTGAGGGCCACGGCGAAGTGCGTCGGGTTGACGATTACCACGTCGGCGGTCGGAACCTTGTGCATCATGCGGCGGCGCGCCAGGGTTTGCTGCATCTGGCGTATGCGCTGCTTGGTTTCGGGACGGCCGTCCATCTCCTTGGATTCGTCGCGCAACTCCTGGCGCGTCATGCGCAAGGCCCGCTTGAATTGAAACAGCTGCAACGGCACGTCCACGATCGCGACCAACGCGAGCGAGGCGCACAGCCAAACGAAGGCCCAGCTCAACAGTCCGGCACCGCGACCGACCGCCGCACGCGGCGCCATGCGCGCCAGCGACAGCACATCACCGAATATCCATGTCACGATGCCGGCGCAAACCCCGCCGACCACCAAGCATTTGAGCAGCGCTTTGCCCAGTTCCGTGAGGCCGCGAAGGCCGAATAGCCGCTGCAATCCCGCCATGGGACTCAAGCGGGAAAAGTCGGGCGTCATCGCGCGCGGACTGAAATTCCATCCGCCAAGCAGCACGGATGCCAGCAGCACCAGCGCCACCAGCGCGCCGAAAACTGGCAGCAGCGCCAGCACGGCGCTCACGCCGGCGTCGCCGAGCGATGCCGCCATCGAATCCGTATTGCGCAGGGTGTTTGCGTCGATCGACAGGCCCTTGCGCAGCATTTGCGATAGGCGCGCAGTCAGCGATCCGCCGATGGCAACCAGCGCCGCGCTGCCGCCGATCATGGTCGCGAAGTTGGTGAGTTCCCGCGAGCGCGGTATTTGCCCGCGCTCGCGCGCTTCCTGTAAGCGTCGTTGCGAAGGTTCCTCGGTGCGTTCGCCTCCCATTTCGGATTCGGCCATCAGGGCACTCCCGCGGCGGGCGAGCCGACCAGTTCCGAAACCGCCGCCAGTGCACTGTGAATGAGGCTGGAAATCCCCGACATGATGCCGTCGAGGCCGGCGATGAGCACGAAGAAGCCGGCCAGCAGGGTGATGGTGAAGCCGATGCCGAACAGATTGAGTTGCGGCGCGGCGCGAGTCACCACGCCGAGGGCGAGATTGACTATCACCAGCGCGATCACCGCCGGCAGCGCAATCAGCAGGCCGGCATCGAAGACTCGCGCCCCCCACAGCACCACCGCCAGCAGAAAATTCTTGTCCACATGGGCTGCGCCGATGGGCAGCGAATGAAAGCTCTGCGCCAGGGCGCCGAGAAGCATCAAATGCCCGTTGATCGCGAGGTAGATCAAAGTGCCGAAGATCATGAACATCTGGCCGAGGACCGGGGTTTGCGCTCCGCGTTGCGGATCGACCAAGGTCGCGAAGCCCAACCCCATGGTCAGCGAGACGCTTTGCCCGGCGAACACCAGCGCCTCGAACGCCAGCTGCACGACCATGCCGATCGACACGCCGATGAGCAGCTCGAGCACCGCGCTGAGCATTCCGGCTGCCGAAAAGATCGACAGGTCCGCGGGCACCTGCACCAGGGGGCCCATCAAAAATGCCAGCGCCAGCGTCAGCACGATCTTGACGAGGCGCGGTATCACCGCCTCGCTGGTGGCGGGCGCGGTGAGCACAAATCCGCTGATGCGCAGCACCGGCCACCACATGCGGCCCACCCACATCGAGACGTCGGACGCGTTGAGGGTCAGCGGCTGCATATTCGCCTAGCCGATCACCGTGGGAATGGCGGCGTATAAATCGCGCGTGAAATCGATCAGCACGCGCAATATCCAAGGACCCGCCACGAACAGGGTGAGCACCAGCATCAGCAGCTTCGGGATAAAACTCAAGGTGGACTCGTTGATTTGCGTGGCTGCCTGCAGCATGCCGATCACCAATCCGGTGATGAGCGCGATGAGCAGCAGCGGCGCGGCGACCATCGAGGTGACCAGCAGCGTCTTGTGCGCCAGGTCCATGACATTTTCCGGCGTCATTGATGAAAACTCGACGCCAGCGTCCCGATGAGCAGTGTCCAGCCATCAACCACGACGAACAACATGATCTTGAACGGCAACGACACCAGTACCGGCGACAGCATCATCATGCCCATCGACATCAAGACGCTGGCAACCACCAGGTCTATCACCAAGAACGGTATGAAGACCATGAAGCCGATTTGAAACGCGGTCTTCAGCTCACTGGTTATGAAAGTCGGAACCAGCACCGTCAGCGGCACATCGTCGGCACTGGCAAATTGCGGCTTGCCGGAGAGCCTGGAAAATAGCTGCAAATCATTCTCGCGCGTCTGCGCCAGCATGAATTTTTTGAGCGGCTGAATCGTGCGCTCGATTGCCACCTCGCCCGCGAGCTTGCCGTCCATGTACGGCTTGATGCCCGCGCCATAGGACTGCTCGAGCGTCGGACCCATCACGAAGAAAGTCAGAAAAAGTGCCAGACCGGTGAGCACCTGGTTCGACGGCGTGGTCGCCATGCCGAGCGCCTGGCGTAGAATCGACAGCACGATGATGATGCGGGTGAACGCCGTCATTGCCAGCAGAATCGCCGGCAACAGCGTCAGCAGGGTCATCAATATCAAAATTTGAAAGGTGAGCGAGTAGGTCTGCGCGCCGTCGGCCGCGGTTTTGACAGCGACTGCGGGCAGCGAGACTTGTGCAAGCGCGGCGCCGAACGGCAGCAGCGCCAGCAGCCCGATCCATATCATTCTGCGGTGCATGACGCGGCGCATCTGTTTCACGGGGAATTGCCGGGCGGCCCGGCAGGCGGCACGCCGCCCGATCGCTTCATCAATTCGCGCATGCGCTCGGCAAACGCCGGTGCGGCGGGGATGGCTCTGAGCGCGATCGGCGCGGCCAGCGGCGTCAACGGCACCACACCGCCGGCTCCGATGCCGACCAGAACTTGAGCGTCGCCGATGCGGATCAATACTATGCGTTCTCGCGGTCCCACCTTGAGTTCCTCGAGCACGCCAGAATCCAGGGAGCCGCGAGGCGCAGCCAATCTGAATCGCTTCATCACCCAGCCGATGGCGAAAATCAATGCAACGATGGCCACCAGGCTCAAGGTGAGCTGCGTCAAACTGCCAACCGACAATGGCGAGACGGGTTGCGTCATCGCCGTCACTGCGCGTGCTCCATTCTTTCGGTGGCGCTCACCACATCGGTGAGCCGGATGCCGAATTTCTCGTTGACCACCACCACTTCGCCGCGTGCAATGCGCACGCCGTTCACCAATACGTCGAGCGGCTCGCCCGCAAGGCGGTCAAGCTCGACCACCGCGCCGGGCGCCAATTGCAGCAGGTCGCGCACCGACATCCGCGCGCGTCCGACTTCGAGCGCCAGCGTGACCGCGACATCGAGAATCAAATTCAGATTCATTTCCTGCCCACCGGCGCCCGCGGCGCTGCTGCCTAAGTCGCTGAATTGCGCGCGCGCCACGGCGGCTGTTTTGGAATCGGGCGGGCTCATGTTTGGGCTCCTGAAATAATTTTGACGGCGTTGTGTCCCTGCGAGACGCCAAATCTGCCGCGATGCACCGGCACATCGCCGGCCAACAGCGTCACTTGCTGCGGCGCTTCGATGGGAATGATGTCGCCGGGCGACAAGCTGACCAAGTCGCGCAGACTGATTTGCGCTTGCGCCAGAATTGCGCGGGTATCGATTTGCGCCTCCTGCAGTGCTGCCGTCAGTACTGGCGCCCAGGCTTGCTGTTTGCGCACTGGCGCTGCGGCGCCGTTGCCGGCGAGGGACTCGCGAATGGGCGCCAGCAACGAGTCGGGAAACAGCCAGTCGATGCGGCCGCTGCGGGCCGCGAATTCCACCGTGAATTTGGCGACGACCACGGATTCGAGCTGGCCGCCCAACTGCAGCAGCCGCGGGTTGGTCTCCTGCTTCACGAGCTCCAGCTCCAGCGGCGCGGCGGGCAGCCAGGCAGCGGCAAAATCCGCGGCAAAACTGCGCACCATCAGCGTCAGAAATCGTTGCGCGGCGGGAGCGACGGCGGCTTGGGGATCCGCGTTGGCGCGGCCCGACCCGCCGAAGAAGCCGTCGAGCAGTGTCAGCAACAGCGCCGGTTCGACGCTTACGTACGCATGACCGGTCAAGGGTTTGAGGCGCACCACCGCCAGACTCGCCGGGGCCGGCAATGACGCCTGTAGGTCGGCGCTCTTCACCGACTCCAGAGAATCGAATTGCATGCTGGCATCGCGTCCCAGCAATCCACACAAGGAGGGGCCCGCCCGTTCCGCAAAGTTCCTGCTGATGTCCTCGAGCAGCGGCAATTGCGTGCGGTTGATACGCTGTAACGAAAAATCATAGGGCCGAACGGCGTTCGCACCTTCTTTGTCGTTCTTTTCGAGAAGTGCCGCCACCTCTTCGTCGGAGATGGCTTCGCGCGCCGCTTCCTGGCTCATCATTGCACCACGAAACTGGTGAATAGCAGGTCGTCGACGTCCGGGCTGCCTTCTTTCTTTTGCACCGCGCGAATTTCGGTAAGCGCTTCCTGCCGCAGCTTCTCCTTGCCTTCGCGCGACATCAACGACTGATAGTTGCGATTGCTCATGAGCAGCAGCAGATTGTTGCGGATCACCGGATTGTTCTTTTGCACACTGTCGATGGCCTTTTCGTCATGCGCCATGATTTCCATGCTGATCTGCAGGAAGCGCACCGCGGAGCCATCTTCGAAATTGACCACCAGGGGCGGATCAATGGCGTAGTACACGGCCGGCTTGGGGGGCCCCGATTTTTCGTCCTTCTTGCCGGCGACCACGACCGGTACGATCGCCGTGATCTTGCCGTCCTTGTCCAGCTTCAGATCCGGCAGCGGATGCAGCTTGGCGTTGATGAAGCCGCCGATCACGACGGCGGTGAGGGACAGCGCGAAGACGCCGGTCCCGTTGAGTATCGTGCCCATGATGCCGCCCGATTTTTTCGGCGGCGGTGCAGGAGCGTCGGCAACTTCGTCGGCCATAGTTCGATTCCAGGTCGCGGTCACATGCCGCAGTCGAATCGAGCAAGTTCTGTGCCAGACGCGCTCCAGTACGCTTTGCTCAGCGTATTCAGCAACTTATCGGGTATCGGGCTTTTGTTGCAGCGTCGTTAAATTGACGCTTTCGTTGCTAGAACTTCAGGGAAACTTTCAATCCCGGTCCGGCGTCATCCAGAACCAGATGCGCGCCGTGTAGTTTGGTGACCGCCGCGACCAGCGACAACCCCAGGCCTGAGCCCGGGAATTTTCGTGCTTCGTCGAGGCGCACACGACGGCCCAGCACGATCTCGCGCTTATCGGCAGGAATGCCGGGCCCGTTATCCTCGACGATCACTTCCGGTCCGCTGCCGGACCCGTGCAGCACGACACGAATGTGACCGCCGTCCGGCGTGAACTTGATGGCATTGTCGAGCAGATTTGCGAGTGCTTGCGCCAGCAATTGCCGGCTGCCCAACACCTGCGCTCCGGGTGCCACGGAACTCTCGAGCACAATGCCGCGCTCTTCGCTCACCGGCGCGTACAACTCGACCACGCTCGCCACCAGCTCCGATAGGTCCACGGGTTCGCGCGCCACTGTGCCGGTCTCGGCGAGGGCAATGCGCAGCAGTGCATCCAGGGTGCTGCGCATGCGATCGACCTCGGTATTCACTCTTTCCAGCACGCGCCGCTCCGCCGAACCTGGGCTGAGCGAGCTCATCGCGCCCTCGGCAGCCGCCTGCAGCCGATTCAGAGGGGTGCGCAGGTCATGAGCGGCGCTGTCGAGCACCGTGCGCATGCCGAGCGTCAGCTGCTCGATCTTATCGAGCATGGTGTTGATTTCGCGCGCCAAGGTGTTTATTTCATCGTCGGCATCGCGCACCGGCAGGCGCTGTGAAAGATCGCCGCGCATGATCTGTGTGGCAACGGCTGAAATCGCCCCTGCCTGCGCCAGGATTCGCCGCCCCATCCAAAAACCACCGCCCAAGCCCAGCAGCAATGTGAGCACCACTGCCGTGATCAATCCCCGCACCATGAGACTCTTGACGTCCTGCCGCTCCTGCACATCATGCCCCACCAGCATTCGATAGCCGCCAGGCAATGGAAATCGCTGCGCCCGCATCTCGTGCTCCCGGGTTTCGTCGCCGAACGGCACGGATACTTTGAAGTGAAACCACTTGCCTTCGTTGCCGCCCACCTTGGGCCACGCCGGCACATTTCCGGCCACCGGGCGCAGTTGCGGATCGACCATCAAATATACCGCGCCGCGCACATCCTGGTCCTGCGAGCGCTGTTCTATCAATTCGATGAAGTCGCTGCGCGACAGCACCAGCATTTGTTCGCGCAAGCCCTGCACTTCCGCTTCGATGAGATTGTCGGTGCTGCCGTCGACCACGCGCGACACGGCAAAATCGACGGCGCCGAGCAGCGCGGCCGCGCCGAAGGCGAATACGATCGAGTAGACGATTGCAATGCGAAACGGCGAGGTATCGAGGACGCCGAGAAACCGTTGATCGGGTCCCATCGCGGACCGCTATTCGTCTTCGCGCAAGCTGTACCCGGCACCTCGCACAGTGTGCAGCAGGGGTTTGTCGAAGTCCTTGTCGATGGCCTGCCGCAACCGGCTGATGTGCACGTCGATCACATTGGTTTGCGGATCGAAATGATAGTCCCAGACGCCCTCGAGCAGCATGGTGCGCGTCACCACTTGTCCGCTGTGGCGCATCATGAACTCCAGCAATTGGAATTCGCGCGCGGTAAGCTCGATTTTCTTGCCGTTGCGCGTGACCCGGCGGGTCATCCGGTCGAGTTCCAGGTCGGCCAATTTCAACTTCGTATTGGCTTCCGCGTTCCCAGCCTCGCCGCGCCGGGCAAGCGCGTCGATGCGCGCCAGCAGCTCCGACATATGGTATGGCTTGGTCAGATAATCATCGCCGCCGGCCCTTAAACCCGTGATCCGGTCGTCGACGTCGCCGAGGGCGCTCAAAATGAGGACCGGCATCTTGCGGCCGGTGGCGCGCAGCGATTGCACCAGCGCCAGACCATCAAGTTTCGGCAGCATGCGATCGACGATCGCAAGATCAACGGCGATCGAGGATGCCATATGCAAACCCTCGAGACCGTTGCCCGCGACGTCCACGGTGTGACCGGCTTGGCGGAGCGCTTTCGCTAGGTAGTCGCGCGCGACTTCGTCATCTTCCACTATCAAGATGTGCATGGCTGGGTATCTTAGACTACGATGCCCTCGGCTGGGTTCACTCCTAATATCTTTCAAGGCGAAGCTATAGTGCCCGAGATTATCAGCGGCTGATGGCGGCTGCAAAGAAGCGCTGCGGCGAATCATGGGCGTGCGCCCTGCTGCTCGCGGCAGCAAGCTGGACAGTTCCAAGTCACGCCAAGGAGGAACCCTTGTTGGAGTTTGGACTCGGCTTGGGCGCGATAGCTTTTGAGGATTATCGCGGCTCGGACACCGTGCACGCCTTCCCGGTGCCGGTTCCCTATTTCGTTTACAACGGTAAGTTTCTGAAAGCGGACCGCGACGGCGTGCGCGGCACGTTGTTCAATCAGGATAAATTCGAAATCAATTTGAGTGTCAACTTGACGACGCCGGTGCGCAACGACGCCGAGCGCAGCGGCATGCCCGATCTTAAATCCACGGTGGAGCTGGGGCCATCCTTCGACGTTCACTTGTTTCGCAGCAATGACGCGAAGTTCAAACTCGACTTGCGTATGCCGCTGCGGGCCGCCGTCACGGTTCAAGGATCGCCGCAGTTCATAGGATGGACATTCACGCCGCGATTGAATTTGGACATCGCCGACCCCTTGGGATTCAATGCTTGGAATCTGGGGTTTTTGACGGGACCGCTGTTCGCCGATTGCCGCTACAACCAATATTTTTATTCGGTCGACAGTCAATACGCGACCGTGTCGCGCCCGGAGTATCAAGCGAGCGGCGGCTATGCCGGCACGCAGAGCATCGCAGCATTATCCAAGCGATACCCAAAGTTTTGGATAGGCGCATACATGCGCTACGACACGCTTGCAGGCGCCGTGTTCGTGGACAGCCCGCTGGTGCAGCGCAGAAGCTATTGGTCGGCGGGATTCGGTTTTGCGTGGATGCTGCGTCGCTCGTCCAGCATGGTCGAAGTTCCCGATTGACCTCCCGCACCGATGCCGCGTTTTCTCAAAATTCTCTATGAATATTTTGCGCTTTATAGTTCGCTGGCACTGCTCGGGCTCATTTGCCTGACTTGGTCGCTGTTTGCGGTGCCGTTGTATTTCATCCTGCCCGGACGAATCGGGACTGCGGTCGGACGGCGCGGCATCATGGCGGGGTTCCGCCTTTACAGCTGGTCATTGTGGATCACGCGAACATACCGGTTGGATCTGCGCGCCCTCGACTCCCTCAAAGACGGACCGCCGGTCATCCTGGCGCCGAACCATCCCGCCTTGATTGACGCGCTGTTGATTCTGACCCGGCATCCGAACCTGGTGTGCGTCATGAAGGCGCAACTGATGAAGAATGTGTTCTTGGGAGCGGGCTCACGTCTCGCGCGCTACGTCAGAAACGACTCCTCGCGGCAGATGATCAAGGAATCCGTGGCGCATTTACAAGCGGGCGCAGTGCTGCTGCTGTTTCCGGAGGGCACCCGTACCACCCGGGCACCGATCAATCCGTTGGTGGGCAGCGTTGGACTCATTGCAAAATACGCCAAAGTCTCGGTGCAAACGCTGCTGATCGAGACCGATTCGCCTTTCTTGAGCAAGGGCTGGCCATTGTTCAAGCGGCCCGAATTGCCGATTACCTACCGCGTTCGGCTTGGGGAACGCTTCGATCCGCCCGCGGACGTCGCCGCGTTTACCGAAAAGCTCGACCAGTATTACCGGCAGGCCCTCGAGGGCGCACTGCAGTCTGCCTGGCTCAAGCATGCCTGAGCGGTCGAATACTCATCTTGTGCTCATTCCGAGCTACAACCCCGGCCCCAAGGTGTTTGCGACCGTGCGGGCGGCGCTGGACCAATGGGCACCCGTCTGGGTCGTGGTCGATGGCAGTACCGATCATTCCGAACATCGCTTGGCAGAGATGGCGGCGGCGGACGCAAACCTGCGAGTGTTCGTGCTGCCCAAGAATCGCGGCAAGGGCGCCGCGGTGCTGTTTGGCCTGCGCGAAGCTCTATCGTTGGGCTACACCCATGCGCTGACCATGGACTCCGATGGCCAGCATCCTGCCGAGAGGATCCCCGCATTCATGCAAGCCTCGCAGGCTGCTCCTGACGCGATGGTGCTGGGAGTCCCGATATTCGACGACAGCGCTCCCAGATTGCGAGTCCAAGGCCGTAAAGTGTCGAATTGGTGGGCCAATCTCGAGACTCTGTGGAGCGGCATTCACGACTCGCTTTATGGCTTTCGCGTGTATCCGATTGTTGCGTTGGCAAACATAATGCGCCGGCAGCCCTGGATGCGGCGCTTTGACTTCGACGTCGAGGCCGTGGTGCGCCTGCGCTGGCGGGGCGTCAGACCCGTCAACTTACCGGCCCCGGTTCGCTACTTCCGGCCCGCCGAGGGAGGCGTTTCACATTTCAATTATTGGCGCGACAATGGCTTGCTGACCTGGATGCATTGCCGCCTATTTCTTGGATTCATTCTGCGGCTGCCGCTGTTGACCGTGCGCCGCCTGCGCCGACGTTAGTGGAACGGTTTGCGCGCGTAATACTCCGAGAAGATGCCGAGTTCCACGTGGCGCTCGACATCGATGAAGCCCACGTTGCGGATTGCAGCGAGAATTTCCCCGGGAGCTGCGCAGGCATCAATGGTGTCCCAGTAGTAACGCATCAAATTGGGCGAATCGGGATTCCGGCCGAGCAGGCCCGCCAGGAACGGCACGACTCCGCGCAAATATGCCTTGAGCAACGCATGCGCGAAACGCCCTTCCGGCCGTGTAATCTCCAGCAAACATATCCGACCACCGGGGTTCAGCACGCGTAGAAATTCGCGGAATGCCGCCGAGATATCGTTGATATGGCGCAGCGCATAGCCCATACACAGAAAATCAGCCGTTTCCGCAGCCGCCGGGATGGTCTCGGCACTGCCAACCAGCAGTTCGACGCCAGCCGGGACTCTGGCGCTGCGAATCATTCCCAAGCTTGGGTCGATGCCGGTCACCGTGCCGGATTCGCCTACCAAATGCGCCGCTTGACGCGCCGTGAGCCCGGTTCCAACACCGATATCCAATACCCGCATCCCCTGCTTGAGGCCCGCGCGGCCCAATGCGCTGCGGCGGTACCAGGAACCTGACCCTAAGGCCATGACGCGCTCAATGCGGTCATAATCACCCGCCGTGCGGTCGAACAATTGCCGGACCCAGCCGGCTCGATCCGCTTCGTGCGCGTAGTAATCGTGCAACGGCGGATGCGGTGCTTGCATACGCTCGAGCATACGCCGATCGGTGGTGGGTTGCCGCACCGGCCCGCACCTATATAATGCCGGTTACGTAGAAAACCATTCGAATACCTAATCTATGTCCGACAAAGCGTCGCTCATGCAGAAGCCGGCGCCGCTGACCGAGGTCGGTCTACAGCGGCAGCTTGCAGCACTGTTCGTGCAAGCTCTGAACCTCGAGGTACAACCGCAGGATATCGATCCGGACGCCCCGTTGTATGGCGAAGGTCTGGGGTTGGATTCCATCGATATTTTGGAGGTGGCGCTGCTCGTCTCCAAGCAGTATGGCATTCAATTGCGGGCCGACAGCCAGGAGAATCAGCAGATCTTCCGTTCATTGGGACATCTAGCAAAGTACATTGCGGCGAGAAGAACCAAGTAGCCATGCACCTCCGGGCTAGACTGCAGTTCGCTGCCGTCATCGTGCTTCTTGCCGCTTACTCGCTCCTGTCGCACTACAGCACTTCCCACCCGCAGGCGCGCGATTTGGGCGCCGCTCTTGCCCTTGCGCCCATGCTGGCCGTCGGTTTAGTTCTGATCTGGCGCTGGTGCGGCGTGCCGCAGGCGCTATTCGCGGCGGCGGCGGCGTGGTTTTTGCTGCAGCACTATTGGCCGCTATTCACGCAGAATTTCACTCTTGTTTATCTGATTCAGCAGTGCGGATTTTACGCGCTCATGGCGGTGAGTTTCGGACGCTCATTGTGGGGCGGCCGCGTGCCGCTATGCACTCAGTTCGCCGACCGATTACACGGACCCTTGACTGTACGGGAGCTCAAGTACACGCGAAGCGTGACGGTGGCGTGGGTGATTTTCTTCATGCTGAACCTGGCGGCGACATTTCTATTGTTTGAATTGGCGCCACTGCGAATCTGGTCGCTGTTCGTCAACTTCTGTGCATTGCCCCTGATCCTGCTCATGTTCGTTGCGGAGTATGCGGTCCGCAGCGTTGCGCTGCCGGCGCGTCCACGCAGCGGCCTGAGGGCAACGCTGCGCATTTATTTCGCGAATCCGCCGTAAAAATCCCGATGGAATCGATCCCGCTACTGTCACATAGCTCGCCCACGGCAGTGATCGCCTATCGCGGCGGCGTCGCGGTCACGGTGCAGCAATATCTATCCGATGCTCACTACTTGGCGCGGAGCTTGCCCCAGGCGAGGCACGTGCTGAACGTGTGCGCCGATCGATACCGCTTTGCCGTGGGCCTTGCCGCCTGCCTGATCTCGAAGCGAGTCAGCCTGCTGCCTTCGACCCATACGCCGCAGGTCATTGCCCAGTTGGCGGTGTTTGCGCCGGATGCGGTGTGTTTGACCGATGATCCCCATTGTGAGATCGATTTGCCGCGCTACAACTATCCGCAGAAGTTTCCGGCTGCGGCGGAGTCAGCGAGTGTTCCGGACTTTGCGGCGACGCAACTGGCAGCTATCGTGTTTACCTCGGGTACCACCGGAATGCCGTTGCCCTACAGGAAGACTTGGGGCCGGCTCGCACGCTGCGTGCAGGATGGCGCCCTTCGTTTAAGACTGCTTGACGGCAGAGCGCATACCCTCGTCGGCACAGTGCCTCCTCAACACATGTACGGTTTCGAGTCCACCGTGCTGCTGGCACTGCTCACCGGCAATGCTTTCAGCGCCGAACGGCCATTTTATCCGGCCGACGTGGCCGCCGCCGTGAGGCGGGTTCCGCGGCCGCGAGCATTGGTGACCACACCCATTCACCTGCGCGCCCTGTTGTCGTCCGAGGTGGAATTTCCGCCGCTGGACTTGATTGTCTCGGCGACTGCGCCCCTCACCCAGGAGTTGGCACGTGAAGTGGAGAGCAAGTATCAGACCTCGCTGCTGGAGATCTACGGCTCCACGGAAACCGGCCAGATTGCTATCCGTCGTACCGCCGAGTCGCATGCGTGGCGTCTCTGGCCGGGCGTGCAGCTTGTGGTGTCGGGGGACCGGGTTCTCGCGCATGGCGGGCACGTCGAACAAATGACGCCCATGTGTGATGTCATCGAGATTACCGGCGAAGATGAGTTTCTGCTGCATGGCCGCACCGCCGACTTGGTCAACGTCGCCGGCAAGCGCAGTTCATTCGGCTACTTGAACGCGCAGCTGAACGCCATCCCAGGTGTGCTCGACGGCGCGTTCTTCCTGAGCGAGGGAGAGACGGGGTCCACCGGCGTGGAACGCTTGGGCGCTGTCGTAGTCGCCCCGGGCTTGAGCGTGGCACTATTGACCGAACAGTTGCGACTGCGGCTCGATCCTGTGTTTCTGCCCCGGCCGCTGCTGCTGGTCGACCGGTTGCCGCGCAACGCGACCGGGAAACTGCCTCAGCAGGCGCTGCAAGGATTCGCCACCGGCCAATTGCGGATCAATGAGTCTTAATAATGCACACCGTACTTCACATCGCGGCGGATCACCCCTCATACGCGGGCCACTTTCCTGTCTTTCCCGTGCTGCCCGGCGCCGTATTGCTCGATGAGACGCTGCGGGCGATCGCAAGCGCGCGAGGAATTGATCTTGCGGCGTGGCAGATATCGTCGGCAAAATTTCTCGATGGTGTTCGGCCCGGCGATAGTCTGGTCTTGGAACACGACGCCCCCGCAGCAGGAGCGATACGCTTTGCGATTCATGCCGGGAACCGCAAGGTGGTCAGCGGCACACTGTCGACCGCGCCGCAGGATTATTAGGTCGTGGCGCCCAAAGCGGCGAACCTTGAGGTCACCGCAAAGGCGGCGGAATGGATCAAATACCACGAGCGCGGCAGCTTGGGCCTGCTTCGGATCATGGCCTTTCTTTCGCTGCGGCTCGGCCGGCGTCTCAGCCGCATCTTTCTGTACGGCATTGCCGCGTATTTTTTTTCATTTGCGCCGGGCGTCCGGCCGCACTCCCGCCGCTATTTGCGTCTCGCACTGGGCCGCGCACCGACAGCCTGCGACCGCTTTCGCCAAATCTTGAGCTTTGCATCCACCATTCATGACCGCGTGTATCTGGTCAACGGTCAATACGACAAATTCGATATCACCCTGGATGGAGAGGCCCTGGTGCGCGCCCAGGCCGCAAGCGGCCGCGGCGCATTGCTGCTGGGGGCTCACATGGGCAGCTTTGAGGTCGTGCATTCGTTGGGCCGGCGGCATCCCGGATTGCACGTCGCCATGGCCATGTATGAGGAGAACGCACGCAAAATCGGCGGCATCCTCGCCGCCATCAATCCTGACTTGGTGCAGGACATCGTAACCTTGGGCCATATCGATGCCATGCTGGTCATTGCGCAGCGTCTCGATCAGGGCGCCTTTGTTGGAGTGCTGGCGGATCGTACGCTCGGCGAGGAAGCGGTGCAGGCGGTCACCTTGTTGGGGCAGCGGGCTTACTTGCCCACGGGACCCATGCGCGCGGCGGCGCTGCTGCGCTGCCCGGTGTTCTTCATGGCCGGCTTGTATCGCGGCAAAAATAAATATCATGTGGTGTTCGAGCGTGTCGCTGATTTTTCCCAGACCTCGGTCGGAAGCCGGGCCCTGGCGGTGCGCGCCGCGATCGAGCGTTACGCCGCGCTGCTCGATCAGTACTGCCGCAGCGATCCGTACAACTGGTTCAATTTCTTTGATTTCTGGCGGCAACCGCCGGGAATACGGAGCGAGTAATTGCGCGCGTCGTACCTGAAATTGCTGGTGGCGTTCGTCGCCCTGAGTTTATGCGCTTCCGTGGCCGGGGCGAGGGAACTGGACGAGGTCATGGGACTGTTGGCGACGCGCCAGCATGGTCGAGTCGAGTTCGTCGAGCAGCAATTTCTGCACATCCTCGATCACCCGATCGAGTCCTCGGGTGAGTTGCGCTACGACGCACCAGACCGGCTCGAGAAACGCACGCTCAAACCGCATGTGGAAACGTTGCTGCTCGCCGGCGGCGTATTGACCATAGAGCGGGCGCGTGGCCGTCGCGTCGTGGATCTGCGCACGTACCCGCAAATTCAGCCGTTCGTGGAGAGCATACGCGCCACGCTGGCAGGCGATCGAACCAGCCTGGAACGATTGTTTCACCTTGATTTTGCCGGCAGCCTCGCACGCTGGACGCTGACTTTGGTTCCGTTGGATTCCAACGTCAAGCGCGCGGTCGCCCAGGTGCGCATAGACGGTATGCGAGATCAGTTGCTGAAAGTGGAGATTCGCCAGCCTGACGGCGACCGTTCGTTGATGACGCTGCGCCCAGCCGCGAGCCCATGATCTTGCGTCGTGCCTGGGGGCCCGTTCTGTGGCTCGCCTGCATTGCGATCGCAGCGGTCGTGGTGGCCCGCGCCCGCTACATCACGGATCTATCCGCATTCCTGCCTGTCAACCCCACTCCCATTCAACAGCTTCTCGTCGATCAGCTGCGCGACGGACCCGCGTCGCGGCTCATTCTTTTTGCCGTCGAAGGCGGCGACGCTGCCGCGCGTGCACGCACCTCCACCCTGATGCTGAGTCGGCTGCGCAAGGATACTCAATTCTCGATGGTCAACAATGGCGCCACGGACGCCCTGCAAGACGATCGCGAATTCCTGTTCAAGCACAGGTATTTGTTGAGTGAATCAGTGACCGCGGAGCGTTTTTCCGCTGCCGGCCTGCATGCGTCGATCAGCGACACGATCGATAGTTTAGCTTCGCCGGCGGGTCTGTTATTCAAGTCACTGTTGCCGCGCGATCCGACAGGCGAACTGCTGAACATCATCGACCAACTGTCGCGATCGCCCTCGCCAAAGGTCGAGGACGGAGTTTGGGTCTCCGCCGATGGCACGCGCTGCTTAGGGTTGGCGCAAACCACCGCCGGCGGATCCGACAGCGACGCGCAAAGCAGCGCCATCGATGCGATCCGGGCGGCATTTGCGTCCGCCGTTGGCGAACTGCCCCAGGTCGCCACGCCTGACGCCGCCAGGCGCGGCCTGCAATTGAAACTCAGCGGTCCCGGCGTGTTTGCGGTGGCGGCTCGCGCCAAAATCGAAAAGGCGGTGGTACGCTTGTCGATTGCCAGCGGCATACTCGTGGTGGCGCTATTGCTCGGCGTCTATCGCTCATTGCCGGCGCTCGGCTTGGGCTTGCTGCCGGTGGCCAGCGGTGCGCTGGTCGGCATCGCCGCGGTCGCGTTGGGTTTCGGCGCCGTTCATGGGGTCACGCTGGGCTTCGGCGTCACGCTGATCGGCGAGTCGGTCGACTATTCCATTTATTTCTTCATCCAGTCGAGCCGCCAGCACAGCGACACCGGCGCTCGCAGCTGGCAGCAGCTTTGGTGGCCGACAATCCGCTTGGGGATGCTGACCTCCGTCTGCGGATTTGCTTCGCTGCTGCCCTCCGGATTTCCGGGACTGAAGCAACTCGGACTTTACTCAGTCAGCGGTTTGATCGTTGCTGCGTTGGTGACTCGTTTTGTATTGCCCGCGCTGCTGCCCGCGGGGTTCGCGATCCGCGACGTGACTCCAATGGGGGATGCTATCGCCAGGCGTTTGCTGCGCTTGCGGCGAATCGGTACTGCGACTGTCGCGGTCCTGGCGCTCGGGCTCACGGCGTTGTCGATCGCCGCCCTGTATCAGCATCGTGATTCACTGTGGAATCACGACCTTGCCGCATTGAGCCCGATATCGATCGATGAGCAGAACCTCGATGCAAAACTGCGCGCGGATTTGGGCGCCGCCGACGTGCCGGATCTCGTGGTGGTTTCCGGTCCCGACTTGGAATCGATTCTGCGCGGCGCCGAGCAAACCGCCCGCGCACTGCAGCCGCTGGTGGACGCCGGTGTGATCGGCGGCTTCGAAAGTCCGGCGAACTACTTGCCCAGTTTGGCGGCCCAGGAGGCGCGCCGCAGCAGCTTGCCTGATGCGGCGGAGCTGCGCGCCAATTTGCGGCAGGCGACCCTGGGTTTGCCGATTCGCAGCGACCGTCTGCTGCCGTTTCTGGAGGACGTCGAAGCCACGCGCCATGCGCCGTTGGTGGCGGCGCGCGACTTGGCGGGCACCTCATTGAATGCCGGCTTCGAAGCATTGATCCTTCATCAAAACGAGCGTTGGAATGCGATGTTGCCGCTGCGCGGCCCCGCTTCGGGAAAAGATATCGACTTGTCCCGGGTGGCAGCAGCCCTCGAGGCCGGCGCTGTGCACCAAGCGCTGGCGCTGAATCTCAAGCAGCAGTCCGATGCGCTGTATGCTGGATATCTTGGCCAGGCCAGCCGTTTCTCGCTGGCGGGATTACTGGCGCTGACTGCGCTGTTGCTGATTGCACTGCGCTCACCCCTGCGAGTGGCGCGGGTGCTGGCGCCGCTGTTACTCGCGGTGCTCACCGTCGCCGCGGCTCTCGCCGTCAGTGGTGTACAGCTGACGATTCTGCACCTGGTCGGCTTGCTGCTCATCGTCGCGGTGGGCTCCAACTACGCGCTGTTCTTCGACCGTCAGTCAAACTCGGGCGATAGCAGCAGCGCGGCACTGACGCTTGCCTCGTTGGCGATCGCCAATGCCGGCACCGTGATGGGCTTTGGTCTTTTAGCCTTCTCGCGAGTGCCGGTGCTCGTCGCATTGGGCACGACCGTGGCGCCGGGGGCAGTTCTCGCGCTGCTATTTTCGGCAATACTGGCGACACGGAATGGGCCGCGCGCGGCAGCCAGCCGTGCATAGCATTTTCCGCGCCGCCACGCCCGGCGTGATGGCGCCGACGCGAATGATTTGGCTGCCGGGTGCCTATCACGCCGCGCGGGATTTTCTGCAGGCCGGCTTCCCGGAGGCCGTGCTGCTACGGCATTTGCCCGTGGACTTGAGCTTCGTCGATCTGGAATTGCGCCACCTGGGTGATGATGCGGCCCAGCAGCTGAGAACCGAGCTGATACTGCCGGCGCGCAGACTGGGGGTGTCGGTTTGGCTGGCGGGAGTTTCACTGGGGGGCTTCATTGCGCTCGACTATGCGGCCACTTTTGCCGGTGAACTCGACGGTGTGTGCCTGCTGGCGCCCTACTTGGGCAATCGGATGCTGACTGCTGAGATCGCCGCGGCGCCGGGGCTCGACGCCTGGGCGCCGGGTGAACTTGCGGAAGCTGACGCAGAGCGCCGAATATGGCGCTACGTCAAAACACGGGTGGCCGACTCGCCCCCGCTTTACTTGGGATTCGGGCACGATGATCGGTTCGCGCCGGCGCATAAGCTGCTGGCGGCGGCCTTGCCGCCGGCTTCGGTTGACGTCATCGCAGGCGGCCATGAGTGGCGCACTTGGACGAGGCTTTGGGAGAATTTTCTGGAATCGCGCTTCACATGAACCGACACGACACATTGCCAGGCCGCTGGGCGCCTGCGCCGCTGTTGTACGCATCCGCCGTCCTGCACCTGGGAGCGGCGGGAGCCGTGCTCGCGCGGCCGGGTGCATGGCCTTGGGCTCTGGGAACGGTCATTGCCAATCATGTGGCATTGGCCGGCGCAGGCCTTTGGCCGCGTAGCCAGTTGCTCGGACCGAATTGGAATCGCTTGCCGGTGCAGGCGGGCATGGCGGGTGGCGTGGCCATCACCATTGATGATGGGCCGGATCCTGAAGTCACGCCGCAGGTGCTTGAGCAGTTGGACCGGCACCATGCCCGCGCGACATTTTTTTGTGTCGGTGATCGGGTTTTACGCTTCAGGGATCTTGCGCAGGAAATAGTCCGCCGCGGGCACACGATCGAGAACCACAGCCAGCGTCATCGGCACAACTTCTCGTTGCTGGGTCCCAAGGGTATGAACGATGAGATTTCGCGCGCTCAGGACAGCATCGTTCAGGTCACGGACAGCCGCCCGGAATTTTTCCGCGCTCCCGCAGGTCTGCGCAATCCGTTCCTCGATCCGGTGCTCGCGCAGCTCAAGCTGCGGCTCGCCAGTTGGACACGTCGCGGCTTCGACACCGTCAACGGCAACGCGCAGACGGTCTATCGGCGTTTGGCAAATCCGCTGCGCGGCGGCGATATTTTATTGTTGCATGATGGAAATGCGGCGCGCGGCGGCGACGGCACACCGGTGATTCTCGAGGTACTGCCGCGGCTGCTCGATGCATTGGCGCTTCGCGATCTCAAGCCCGTTACGCTGCGCTCGGCATTGACGTGACGAGCGCGATGACGCCACTGCTGCTCAAGGAATTCACGGCATCGAGCTGCCTTGGTCTGGGTGCGAATGCGACGCTGAACGCCCTCGTCGCGCAACGCAGCGGACTCAAGCGCTGCGAGTTCGAGTCCGTGAACATCGATACGTACGTCGGCGAAGTCCCCGGTGTCGACGCACAGCGCCTGCCGGCGAATTTGCAGAAATTCAATTGCCGCAACAACCGACTGGCCGAGCTTGCCCTGCAGCAGGATGGCTTCCTCGAATCGGTGCAAGCCGCGGCTTCCCGCTGGGGCCGCCGGCGCGTCGGGGTATTCATCGGCACGAGCACATCGGGCATTTTGCAGACTGAACTCGCCTACCGCGCGCGCCATCCGCATAGCGGGGTTCTGCCGTCGAGTTTCGAATACGCGACCACCCACAATTCTTTTTCAGTGGCAGATTACGTCAGGCAGCGCTGCCGGCTGGAAGGTCCGGCCGTGGCCGTGTCCTCTGCCTGCGCATCCAGCGCCAAGGTGTTCGGCTCGGCGCGACGCATGATCGAGGCAGGACTCATCGATGCGGCGCTGGTGGGAGGAACTGACTCCTTGTGTCTCACCACTCTGTATGGATTTCATTCCTTGCAGCTCTCCTCGACGGCACCTTGCCGTCCCTTTGACGTCGCTCGCGATGGAATCTCCATCGGCGAGGCGGCGGCGTTTGCCGTGCTCGAACGCCCACCCGAAAACCTTCAGGACGGTTCTGTGCTGTTGCTGGGTATCGGCGAATCGAGCGATGCCTACCACATGTCCGCGCCGCACCCGGAGGGTTTGGGCGCAAAGCGCGCGATGCAGGCAGCGCTCATGGCCGCTTCACTCGAACCCGGCGACCTCGATTACATCAATTTGCATGGCACCGGAACGCCGAGCAACGATCGCTCCGAAAGCCAGGCGATAACCAGCATCTTCGGACCGACCACCCCTTGCAGTTCGACCAAGGGCGCAACCGGCCATACCTTGGGGGCGGCCGGCGCTCTGGAGGCTATGATCTGCGCTCTGTCCATCAAGAATGGATTGATGCCGGGCGGCGTACACACCACGCGGATCGACCCGACCCTCACCGCACACTACATCAGGGAAAATCGGCGCGCCGGGATCAGGCATGTGCTCAGCAATTCATTCGGTTTCGGGGGCACGAATTGCAGTTTGATCTTCGGCGCCGCCGGATGAAGGTGTGCGCATACGTGGGCGGCGTCGGCGTCCTGGGGCCGGGCCTGAACAATTGGCCGCAAGCTGCGGCCGTGCTCACCGGCCGCCAACCGTATGTTCCCGCGGCCACGGCGCTGCCGAGTCCAGCGATGTTGCCGCCAGCTGAACGGCGGCGCACCGGGCGGGTGGTAAAGGTAGCGCTGGGGGTCGCGTTGGAGGCCACCTCGAGCGCCGCAGCCGATGCCGCGCAAATAGCCAGCGTATTTTCCTCCTCCGGGAGCGACGGCCATATCTGCCACGAAATCTGCCAGGCGCTGGCGCTGCCGACGCGCGAAGTCTCGCCGACGCGGTTTTCCAATTCGGTGCACAACGTGGCGTCGGGATATTGGAGCATTGCCACGGGATCTTTCGCGCCGTCGAATGTTCTGTGCGCCTTCGATGCCAGCTTTGGGGCTGGGCTGCTGGAAAGCATGGTTCAAACCGCGGTTGATCAGCGCCCGGTACTCTTGGTGGCGTACGACACGGAGTATCCGCCGCCGCTGCACCTCAAACGCCCCATACCGGACGCGCTCGGTGTCGCGATGCTTTTCACGCCGCAGAAAAGCACGCGGTCATTGGCGAGGATTGAGGCCACCCTCACCGCCGAGGCGTACGATTCGATGGCCGACCCTCAATTGGAGGCGTTGCGCCGGGCGATTCCGGCTGCGCGTGCCCTACCGCTGCTGGGTCTGCTGGCGGCAGGCGTTGGCGGACGCGCGATCCTTGAATACCTCGATATGTCGCGAATTGCCGTGCAAGTCGACACCTGCTCATGAACCGCGCATGGATCGAGGAACACATTCCTCATCAAGGCCGCATGTGCCTCCTCGACGAGGTAGTCGAATGGGATGTGCGGCACATCCGCTGCCGCAGCGCCACGCACCGCGCCTTGGACAATCCGTTACGCTCACAGGACCGCTTGGGAATAGCCTGCGGTATAGAATACGCCGCTCAGGCGATGGCGCTGCACGGAGCGCTCGCCGCCGGCGCGACCGGCGGCGCGCCGGTCGACACGCCCAAGGTTGGTTTTCTCGCTGGCGTTCGCGACGTGCGCCTTTGGGTTTCGCGGCTCGACGACATCGAATCGGATTTGATCTGCGAGGCCATCCTGGTTGCCGGTGACGGTCTAGCCGCAATTTATGAGTTCACGCTTCGCGATACGCAACGCAGCTTGTTGAGCGGCAAGGCCACGATTTTGCTGAATGCCAATGGACAGTTGAGCACATGAACGAAACAACGACTCGAGCGTTGGTTACAGGGGGCAGCGGCGGAATTGGCGGCGCCATTTGCCGGCGCTTGGGCGCCGCCGGTCACTTCGTGTACGTGCATGCGAATACAGGCACTGCCGCAGCCGAGACCATTGCGGCAACGATCGTCGCGGCCGGCGGACAGGCGCGGGCCATTCACTTTGATGTGACCGATGCTGACTCGACGCGGACGGCTGTCGAAAAACTTCTTGAAGAAGGAGCGGTGCAGGTCTTGGTGAACAATGCCGGCATCCATGACGACGCGGCGTTTCCGGGGATGAGTCCGCAGCAATGGCATCGCGTGATCGACGTATCGATCAATGGATTTTACAATGTCACACAGCCATTGATGCTGCCCATGATTCGAACGCGGTGGGGACGCATCATCAGCATCTCCTCGGTCACGGCACTCGCCGGCAATCGCGGCCAGGTCAATTACGCCGCCGCCAAGGGCGCGCTAAACGCCGCCACCAAGGCATTGAGCCTCGAGGTGGCGAGCCGGGGCATTACCGTCAACGCCGTGGCGCCAGGCATCATCGCCACGGCCATGGTCAAACAAGCCTTCGATGACGAGGCAATCAGCAAAATCGTACCTATGAAGCGCGCCGGAACCCCCGATGAGGTCGCGAGTCTGGTGGCTTTTCTGGCTTCACGTGAAGCTGGATACATCACCGGCCAGGTGATTTCCATCAATGGCGGAATGTTGTAGCGGCGCTTCAGGCATAGGCATCAACGAGACCGCTCGCGGCGCGCGGAATCGATCCGGCTGACCGCGACTGCGCCGCGGCGCCAGCGCCCGCGCTGCGTTCGACCGGCGGCAATGCATCGTAGGTTTGCGACTGCGACGAGCGCTCCTGAAAGGAGCGCTGCGAAATATCGACGCTCACCTGGCCGAATCCTTGGGTGCCAAGCATTTCGCGCAGTTTTGACGAGCTCGATTCGAGCGCGTCGCGCGTCACAGCGCTGTGACTGGTCATCCAAACCTGCGCATGACCGCCCTGCAATGCGATGCGCACCTCGATGGGGCCGAGCGACGGCGGATTCACCTGCAGGCTGGCGCTGTTCAAATTCCGATCCACCATGAACGATACCTGGGTAGCCACCCCCGATCCGAACTCGTTGCTATCCACCCTCGCGGCCACATTCAGAACGGGCGCCGCCGCTTGGGCGGTGATCGGCGGATTGCTCAGCAACTGCGCCGCGCCTGCGGCCGCGTCGCTCGAGTTCAGCGACAAGGACGGAGCGGCATCGCTGTTGGGCGAGAATTTGTCCGCGGCCGTATCGGCGCGTGTCAGCAGCGCTTGAGCGTTGGTAGCAGCAGCGGCGGCCACTGCCGCCTGCCCCGATGGCATTGCAACTGCCCCCGCGGAGATCGGCGCTGCATTTGCCTGCGCAGCGTCTTGTGGATTTACGCTCGCATCGGGTGTCGCCAAGCCGACCGCTGCCGGTATTGGCGTGTCCGGCGTTGCCGCGCTGGGCGCTGCGGATGCCGGCGTTGCACCACGAACAGTGACGGCCGCCATTGCTGGTGCATCCGCGCCAGTATGTGTCGAATCGGCGGTGCCGTTCGCGGCCACCGTGCCCGGCAGCGATGCGGCCCGGCCTGTAGACGGGGACGCGGCAGGCGCGGGCGCTGCCTTCGATGCCCCGCTCTCAATGCTTGATGCACGCACCGCCGGTCTTGCGGCTGCGCGGACCGCGCCGCTGCTGATCAATGGCGTTGACCCTGTCAGCGCAGCACTGGCGCCGTTCGAGGGCTCGTTGGCATTCGGCGCGCCGGCGGCGCTCGTAACGGCGGCGGCCGAGGGATTCGGCGCGGAATTCATGCTCATGGCTGCGCCGGTAGTGTTCAAGCCTGGCGCGACGTCCGGGGGCGCGGCGGCTCCCTGCGTCGGGTCGGTTGGCGCCTGCGGCGTCAGCATGCCGCGGTTATTCGATGATGCCGTAGCGGCCACCGCAGAAGCGGCCGCAGCCTCACCGGCGGCTACTTCGCGAGCAGCCGGCTGCGCAGTCGCGCCGGCCGATCCGACCGGCGCGGTGACGGGTATCGATCCGGCGCTGGACGGCGAAAGTGAGATGGGCGGCGCGGCGGTGGCCGTTGCTGCGGCGATCAGCGCTGCGGCGGCAGATCCGGCGGCCGGCGCTCCAGTGGGCGGCGCCCCTGCAGCCGGTAGCGGCGCCGGCAAGGGAGACGGCGAAGCTTTGCCGGCGACCGGCAGATGGCCGCCGCCTGGGTCCACGCCCGCTGGCGTGTGTGCGGTGGTTTTGCGGCTCGGCTTGGCGCCGGCGTCATTCAAGGCCTTGGCGAAATCTTGGTTGTGGGCGCCGACTACAGTGGAATTCGTGGCTGTCGCGTTGCTTTGACTCGCGTCGTTGCCGAACTGCGGTTGGGAAACCGGGGGTGTTGCATTCATACCGGTGAAATAGCAAGCAACGTGCCAGGGCCAATCACCGGCGAGTGATTATTCGGCCGTTTTGGCCTGCAGCTGCGCGGCAACGCTAAGCCCGCGCAGGACCTGACCCGGCAAGGCACCCGTCATTTTCCCCGCATCGATGACCGGCACGCCGTTCACCAGCACATAGCGCATGCCGATCGACAATTTATTGGGATCCTCAAAAGTAGCGACCTCATGGATCGTGTCGCCGTCAAATACGACGATGTCGGCCCACATGCCGAGCTTCAATACCCCGCGATCGACAAGATGCTCGCGCTGCGCGGGCAACGCGGAAAACTTGCGAATCGCATCGCTCAAGGTCAGCGCGTGCTCTTCGCGCACATACTTGCGCAGGATGCGTGGAAAGGCGCCGTATGCCCGTGGGTGGGGATGCTCCGCGGCCAGAATACCCTCGAGCGAAGCACCGGAAGCATCGTTGTCCACGGATACCCAGGGCTGCTGCAAGATCAGTTTCACGTCGGGCTCGTCCATGCCGAACACCGCCACGCTGGTTCCCGCAAGATCCTTGATCAAGAAATCGCAGATTGCATCGATCGGATCCTCATGCCACTCCTGCGCGATTTCGCTGACGCGCTTGCCCTGGTACTTGAGCAGCTCGTTGTTGACGACCGCAGTGATGAGGATGTCCTGCGGCCCCTTGATCTCCAGCCACTCATTGTCCCAGTCCATGCTGGGAGTCAGCATATCCTTGTGAATGCGCGCGCGAGTCGCCGGGTCCTTGAGACGCGCAATCAGCGCCGCGGAGCCGCCATCATGTGCCCAAGGCGGTATGAAGGCGGAGAAAGAATTTTCCCACGCAGTATAAGCGTAGGTGTCTGCAGCCACGTCGATGCCGCGAGCACGCGCCGCCTCGATTTTGCTGATCACCTGCGGCGCCTTGCCCCAATTCCGCTGCCCCGAAACCTTCAGGTGAAAGATCTCGACCGGAATATGCGCCTCAGCGCCAATTCGAAATGTCTCCTCCAATGCAGCCATCTCAGCATCGCCCTCGCTGCGCATGTGCGTGGCATAGATGCCCCCGTACTGCGCCGCCGTCATTGCCAACGCGATCAACTCGTCGGTGTGTGCGTAAGGCGCCGGCGGATATTGCAGGGCGGTTGACAATCCGAGAGCCCCCTCTTGCATGGCAGTCGCGACCATGGCTTGCATGCGCTGCAGCTCGTCCGGGGTGGGCGCTCGATTACCGAAGCCAATGACCATCTCGCGTATCGTCGTGGCGCCTATGTAGTGGCCCATGTTGATGCCAATGCCCTGCTGCTCCACGCGTGCAAAGTACTGCGGCAGCGTGCGCCAGTCCGCCTTGATCCGGTAGTGATCGAATCCCGGCTGGGATTCTTTGAGAATGGCATCGTTGATCGGCGCCACCGTATTGCCTTCGCCGGTAATCTCGGTCGTGATTCCCTGAAAAATCTTCGACGGCAGGCGCGGGTCCACGAGCACCGTAATTTCGGACTGACCGAGCATGTCGATGAATCCTGGCGCCACGATCAGGCCGTGCGCATCGATGGTTTTCTTGCGCGAGGCACTCGATAAATTGCCGATGGCCGCAATGCGCCCATCCTTGACCGCTACATCGCCCCCGTACCACGGCGAACCGGTCCCATCGATGATGTGGCCGTTCGCGATGACGAGATCATATTCAGCGGCGGCCGCGCCGCAGATTGAGATGCCCGCGGCGAGCAAGGCCAGACAGCAGAATGAGCGGCGAATCAACAACAAACGCGTGTGCATGGCGGGCATTTACTTCAAGTATTTATCGAACCAGGCGATGGTCCGCTGCATCGCATCGGCCAAATGCTCCGGATCCCGCAGCCCATGGCCCTCGCCCGGATAGATCATGATGGACGTCGGCACGTTCATGGCTTTCATCGCGTGCCAGAATTCCTGGGTTTGCGGTGCTGGGCACTCGATGTCGTGTTCTCCGACCCAGGCGAATGTCGGCGTTTTTACATTGTGCATGTAATTGATCGCCGATGATTGCGCGTACGCCGCAGGATCGTCGTACGCGGACTTGCCGAAGTACGGAACCATCCAGCCATCGATGCCGTTTTCGCCGTAGTACGACTGCCAATCGCTGATGCCGGCTGCTGCGACCGCGGCTTTGAATCGGTCGGTCTGCGTCACCGCCCACATGGTCATGAAGCCGCCATAGCTGCCGCCGGTCAGGCCCAGCCTTGCGGTGTCGATGGGCGCTACTTTCGCCGCGGCGTCGATGCCGGCCAGAATGTCGCGCAAATCGCCATGGCCAAAATCGCGGACATTGGCCTGCGTAAAGCGTTCGCCCTGGCCATAGCTGCCGCGGGGATTTGGCCGAAACAGCGCGTAGCCAGCGTCCAGCAAGGCGGTGGTCAGGCCGGGACCGGCGAAGCCGGGAGTCACCGCGGCGGCGGGGCCGCCGTGCACGGCGGTGATCATCGGCATTTTGGCGGCAGCATTCGCCGGCAGCAGCAGCCAGCCCTGAACGTCGAATCCGTCACTCTTCCACCAGACGCTCTGCACACGTGCGGTCATGCTCATGCCGGCGTTGATCGCAGTCAGATTCCGCCAATGCCCTACGGTTCCGATCGCAATCTCCGGTGGTTGCGTGAACGATTCATGCGCGTCGGCGGTCACGCCCGAAGGGCAGGCTGTCGATATGCCCCTGCTGCGATCCGCAAACGATTCCTCGCCGCTCCACAGGACGCGCGCGGGTGCCGGTTTGAGTCCAGCGCCCAAATCCACGAACTGCGTTTTGTCGCCGGCGAGCAGTTCGGCCTGCAAGTTGCCGTCGCAGCGCCAGGCGAGCGCGGTTGCGGAAGCGTGCATGTCAGGCGTGAGATTGATCGGCGCAGCGCCGTCCACCGCCATTGCATACACGTCGCCTCCGGTCGAACCGAAATCGCTCATGATTCCAGCGATGAATGCGACCATCGAACCGTCGCGCGATACTCTGGGCATCGCGAGCTGCTGGCGAATGTCGGTGGGACCATAGATCACCCGTGCGCCGGCGCCGCGCTCGGGGAACAAATACAGCTTTGCGGTCCACCAATTATTGTCGCCATCCCCCGGCGCGGCGGTTCCGACGAAGCCTTTGCCGCCGGCTCGCCAATCGTATTCATACACATAAAGATCAGGGGGCGAGATCCAGCGCATCACGCCTTTGTCCAAAATCGCGATGCGCTGCTCCGGCGGCGCTGCATCCAAGTCGCCGGCAATCGGCGCGCCGGCCTGCGTGGCACCGACTTCCTTGGTTGCATTTTGCGTGGCCAGCATGGCAAGCCGGCCATCGGGCATGTAGCGCAATTCCTCGATGGTGCCGCCGAAGTCGAGCAGCTTGGTCAAGGCGCTGCCGTCGGACGTGACGGCATACACGGAACGGGCGTGACTGCCCGGAGTTCGCAGGGCGAAACTGAGATGCTTGCCGTCGGGACTGAAGGACGGCGATCCGGGCCAGCATTGGGGAATACGTCCGCAAGGCATCGCAACCGTTATCGCAGTGCCGGTCCGCGCCTGCCTGATCACGAGATCGCGTATCGTCGGCGCGCCGCCGCTGCGCGATGAATCGCCTTCCACGGACGCAACGAATTGTCCGTCCGGCGAAATCTCAACGCTGAGATATCGGTGCACCAAGCGGGTCGTGGGCGGGTCCGCAGCCAACGCCACCTGCCCTGCGCCGATGCAAGCGAGCGCCGCGGCTAGAATCAGCTTCATTTCCTTCTCCATTTCCTGTTGCTGCTCAAGTGCTGCTGCGGTTGAACCTGAGTACCAGAGTTGCGCATCCCAAGAGTCCGGCGCCCTCGATGCGCGCCAGCCAACGGTTCACGTTGCCAGTCACGCCAAATTTGGCGGCAGAATGCGCGGCGCGATGCGCCAGCCAGCCGTAGCCCGTCAAGATACAGAACTCCGGCACCATCGAGGTCGCCGCCAAGATCAGCATTTGCGGCACTACCGGTAACGAGGGATCGATGAACTGAGGCAGAAGCGCCAGGAAAAACAGCAGCGCCTTGGGATTCGCCAGTTGCAAAGTCAGGGCCCCCAAATAGACGCCGGATAGGTTGCCATCGCGTGCAGCGGGGTTTGCACTCAAGACCACGGCATCGGTGGATTTGGCGGAGCGCAGCGCCTTTATTCCGAGATAAATGAGGTAGGCCGCGCCGACCCATTTGGCGACCGCAAAAAAGCGCGCGCTGGCGGCAATGATCGCGCCGAGGCTCGTGGCCGAGAGCGCAAAGTAAATGCCGTTGGCACTCAGGATTCCCCCAGCCGCCGGCAGTGTGCGGCGCAAAGCCCCGCGCACACCTTGCGACACGACGTAGAACACGGCAGGGCCCGGCGACAGCGACAGCGCAGTCTCCATCGCCAAAAACAGCAGCCAGGTTTTGAACGTCATTCGACAGGATGATACCGGCATCACCTAAGCTGCGCCAAACGGGCCGATTACGGCGATAATCCTCGGAATGAACACCGGCTATGGCACCGCAAGTCTCCCGGCCGGAGTGCGTTCACGCTACGTCGAGAACGGCAATGGCCTCATCATGCACATTCTCGAGTGCGGATTCGATGCCGACGATCGGCCGTGCGTGTTGCTGCTGCACGGATTCCCCGAGCTCGGCTTTAGCTGGCGAAAGGTGATGCCTGCCCTCGCCCACGCGGGGTTTCACGTGATCGCCCCGGATCAGCGGGGTTACGGCGGCACCACCGGCTGGGACGGCAACTATGACCTCGATATCGCTCCATTTCATCTATTCAATCTGGCAAAGGATGCGTTGGGGCTGGTTGCCGCATTGGGCCATCGCACCGTCGCCGCGGTGGTGGGGCATGATTTTGGCGCGCCGGTCGCTGCCTGGTGTGCGCTGTTGCGGCCCGACTTGGTCCGTTCGGTGGTGTTGCTGAGCGCCCCTTTCGGTGGGCCGCCCAGGCAGGGGTCGGCGGTACAGTCCGCGGCGGCTGCCATGGCGGAATCGCTCGCGACGCTGCGTCCGCCGCGCAAGCACTATCAGTGGTACTACTCGACGCGCGCCGCAAACGGCGACATGCGCGCTTGTCCGCAGGGTATCCATGCATTCCTGCGCGCCTATTATCACGTCAAAAGTGCTGATTGGACGCAGAATCAGCCATTCCCGCTCCAATCCTGGGCGGCCGATGAACTCGCCAAGATGCCCCGCTACTACATCATGGATTTCGACAAAAGCATGGCGCAAACGGTCGCGGCACTGGCGCCTAGCCCTGCGGAAATGTCCGCATGCGCGTGGCTGCCCGACGACGAACTGCGCGTTTACAGCGACGCATTCTCGCGAACCGGATTCCAGGGCGGTTTGCAGTGGTATCGCAACATGACGGACCCGAAAGGCAGCGCTCAACTGCAGATGTTTTTTGGCCGCAGCATCGAGGTGCCTTGCTGCTTCATCGCGGGTAAGAGCGACTGGGGAACTTATCAAAGTCCCGGCGCGTTGCAGGCCATGGCCTCATCGGCCTGCGCGGATTTTCGCGGTATTCACCTGGTCGCTGGAGCCGGACATTGGGTACAGCAGGAGCAGCCGGTCGCGGTGGCTGAACTGCTGATCGAGTTTCTCGCTCAGACGGCGGACCCCACGAGGCACCTCCGCTGACATCACATGAGCCGGTTGAACGCCGTCTGCATCGCGCTCACGCGATCAAGATATGCGCGCGCTTCATGATCGCCACAGCGCTGGCCCACCGCCAATCTAAAGCCATGTCTCGCGTATTCATCCCCCGCACCGGCGCCGCACAAATGGATCATTGCGGCGAGCGTCTGCTTGTGCTGCAGCGTTGCGGCGCTGATCCGGTGCCGTTCGAGAATCAGCGCCACGCTGTGATCGAGGTAGGCCGAAGTGAGCTCGACCGCATCGCCGGGCAGCACCCGCGCATACAGGCTGTTGAACCAGCATGAATGCCAGCTATTCCACGGGCCATCCTCGACAACCTCATGATCATGAATGCAGTAGCGCCTGGCTTCTGCAAATGTTCCATCGGTGATCTGATACATCCCCACGGCGCTCGATGCCGGCCGATACACCTCGAAGGGCTGCGAGGTCCACGACCACCGCCAGTAGGTGCGCGCCACCGGATTCCCCGAGCCCTCCACCTGTGCGATGGCGGCAAGCAGATCCGGAGTCATCACGTTGGTCGCATACCTTTTGAACAGGGGCGCGTACTGACGCCAGGTTTCAGCCGGCGTCTTGTTGAGCGCGGTGCTTACCGGGAAAAACAGTTCCGAGGGTTTGCGGATGACCTGGTAGATCCAGTTGACGCCAAGCCACAGTGTCAAAATAAGCGCCGTGCCGATGATGAGCTTGGTGCGCAGCGGTGTGCGCTGGAATCTGCGCCACGGGCCGCGCATCCGTTTCAGCCATTTCACGAGCAGCCGGCGCCGTGCGCGTATATTTTTACGGCGCGACATCGGCCCGGTCGATCGCCGCGGAATTCTTGGCATCTTTCCTACTCGAGACGGCGGTGATCTAATTCCCGTCGCATGTACGTTGTCATGGTCGCTGCGCTGATGTTGGTTGTGCCGCTGATTTTCGTGGCCGGTCAGCTGCTGCTCAACCAGCACGGCATGCTGACCACGGTCACGATCATACCGATCATCGCAAAATGGTATGTATTCTGGGCCGTCGGCGTGCGCTTGGGTCTAGCGGGACTGCGCCAGATATTTCAGCCGCGCTACACGGCCGAAACCATCCTCGGCATCAAGAGCGAGGATTCCTTGCTGCTGGTGCGCGAGCTGGGAATTGCGAACTCGGCCCTCGGCAGCGTTGGATTGGCAACGTTGTTTGCGCCCTCGTGGCTGCTGCCGGCCGCGCTCGCGGGTGCGATCTTGTACGGGCTGGCGGGAATCAACCATGTGTTCCACCGGCCGCGCAACACATTGCAAAACGTTGCCATGGCGTCGGATCTGTTCGCGTGCCTGGTGCTGGCGGTCTGCTGCGTGGAGTTCTAGGTTACGATGGTGACGCTTTCGGATTCGGGATCGAACACGATCTTGGCCTCGCCATTCTTCAGCTGTCCGACGACCCGCGCGACTTTGTCCTGCAGCGAGACTTCCTTTTCGCCATAGTCGGTGCCCTCGCGCAAAACGAAGGACTCTATGACGGCATGCAGCAATTCCGCGGATAGCTCCGTGTATGGCACCACCACGGGTTCCGGCGCTTCATCTTCCATACTTGGGGCCGCCCTTGCACTCGCTGCGTCGTCGCGGCGAGAATATCACGGCGAGTCGGCGTTCTAGCGGTCGATCCGGGTCGCGAGCGCCACGCGCATCGCGGCGTCGTCGCCCTCGCGCTGTTCGTGCCGATCCGCGGCGTGCTGTTCTTCCTTGCGAAAACGATCCACCACACGGCTCAAGACTTCCGCTTCGATGCGCTTTTCGCTCCACTGTGCACGGCGTTTATCGAGCTCCGCATGGGCGAGCTGAAGTGACTGCGCATGCTGGCGCATTGCCTCGCCGAGCCGGTCCAGGAACGAGCGATAGTTTTGCAACTTGACCGCATCCATGGTGCCGGTGGATTGCGTGGAATTGCGCACGTACTCATCCCGATAGGCTTGCAGCTGTTGCAGCTGACGTTCCAAATCGGCGACCTTGCGGGCGGCCTCGCCCATGGCGCGGCTCAGGCCCTCCGCCTTGGTGGAGGCGATTTCCTGAATCGGTTCGAATCGTTTGGATTTCCGCATGGGCAGCACACTATCGGCCGGTTGCCGGGGCCGGCGCCGAGAACTGCGTCACGAGTTGTTTCAGATCAGCATAACTCCGCTCGATTCCCACCGGTTCGTACATATCCTGGCGCAGGAATTCGATCATCTTCGGCCATTGGTCGACGGCCAGATCCACTCGCGCATCGGACCCGCGCCGATAGGCCCCGACGGTGATCAAGTCGCGGTTCTGTTGATAGGTCGAATATACCTGCCGGAACCGGTTGGCGAGATCGAGCTGTTCGCGCGTGGTTATCTGATGCATCGCCCGGCTGATCGAAGCTTCGACATCGACCGCGGGGTATAGCCCATTCTCAGCCAGGCGGCGCGACAACACGATATGTCCGTCCAATATGGCGCGCGCGGCGTCGGCGATCGGATCGTTTTGATCGTCACCCTCCACCAGCACCGTATAAAAAGCGGTTATCGATCCGACACCACGATCGCTATTGCCGGCGCGCTCCACCAGCTGTGGCAGCCGCGCAAACACCGAGGGCGGATAGCCCTTGGTGGCCGGAGGCTCGCCGATGGCCAGCGCGATTTCGCGCTGCGCTTGTGCGAAGCGCGTCAACGAATCGAGCAGCAGCAGGACCTTGAGGCCGCGATCGCGAAAGTATTCGGCAATGGCGGTGGCCAGCCAGGCGCCGTGCAGGCGCATCAGCGGCGGATTATCCGCGGGTGTCGCCACCACGACGGCGCGCCGCATGCCGTCGGGACCTAAAGTGTTGCTGACGAAATCCTGGACTTCGCGGCCGCGCTCGCCGATCAAGCCGACCACGGTAACGTCGGCCTTGGTGTAGCGGGTCATCATGCCCAGCAACACCGATTTGCCCACCCCGGAACCCGCAAACAGGCCGATGCGCTGCCCGCCTCCCACGGCCAGCAGCGCGTTGATCGAGCGCACGCCGACATCGAGGGGATCGCGGATTGCGCGGCGCATCAGCGGATTCAGCGGCTCGCCGGTCAACGACACTCGATCGACACAGCGCAGTTCGCCGAAGCCGTCGAGCGGCCGGCCGGCGCCGTCCAGCACGCGGCCCAGCATTTCCTCGCCCACGGCCACGCTCGATTCGCTGCGCGTCGGGATCACGCGCGCGCCGGGCATCAAGCCGCGGATGTCGCCGGTGGGCATCAAGAACAGTTTGTCGCCGGAGAAGCCCACCACTTCCGCTTCGATCTGCTTGCCTTCCGCCGTGTCGACCAGACAGCGGCCGCCGACCGCGGCCTCGCAGCCCACGGCCTCGAGCGTCATGCCGACCATGCGGTTCAGCGTGCCTTCGACGACGATGTCGGAGGCGTTTGCCATGCGTTCGCGTGCCTTGGCCAGGCCTTCGGCCCACTTTTTGCTCCGGCTCGCCATGGCCTCGCTCACGAAGCAGTACCTCCGCGCGGCGGCGTCGTTTGGCGTTCGGTGCCCAACAGTTCACTGACGATGCCGCCAAGCCGGGTTTCCAGGCGCGCATCGATGCGCGAGGTGGCGCTGGTGATCTGACAGCCGCCGCGGGCCATGACCGGATCTTCGACGATCGCCCAAGCGCGTTCGTTTTCGGTGGGAGCCAGATGCTGCTTGACCACCGCGGCATCCTCGGGATGCAAATGCACGCGCACTTCGCGGGCCGCGACCGGCAGCGCCGCAATGGCCTCGCGAATGATGCCGATGATCTGCGTGGGATCAGCCTTCAATTCGCGTCGCACGATTTGCCGCGCCAAAGCCATGGCCAGGGTCAGCAGCTCGCGCTCGACCTCGGCATCCAGGGCTTCGAATGGCTTGGCCAGATCGTAGAACATGCCGGCCAGGCGATCCACCTGCGCCCGGACTTCGACGCGCCCGGCTTCGCGGCCCTCCTGCAGTCCCTGCTCGTAAGCTTCGCGGTGCGCCTCGGCCTGCAAGTCGGCGAGCGCGCCCACGGTCGCAACCTTGCGCGGCGCAGCCGGCCCACCATCCATATCGGGGGCCGACCACAGCGCCACGGTAGCGGCTGTCTTGGGCGTAGCGTCAGACAAACTCGTTGCCGCCTTTGCCGCCGAGTGTGATGGTGCCTTCTTCGGCCATGCGCTGCGTGATGACGATGATTTCCTTTTGCGCGGCTTCGACATCCGTGAGTTTCACCGGGCCGCGCACTTCCATGTCGTCCTTGAGGATTTCAGCGGCGCGCTTCGACATGTTCTTCAGGATCTTTTCCTGCACTTCGGGTTCGGCGCCGCGCAATGCCACGGCCAGGGTGTCGGAACCCACTTCTCGCAGCAGCGCTTGAATGCCGCGATCATCGACGTCCATCAGGTTGTCGAATACGAACAACAACTCCTTGATCTTCTGATGCATCTCGCCGTCGGCTTTTTCGATTTTGCCGAGCTCCTCGCCGCTCTTGTCGCGCTCCATGGCATTTAGAATATTGGCCACGGTGCGCGCACCGCCGACCCGACGCAACGGCGCGGGCGGCGCCACGTTTGCCTGGCGCTCGACCAACTGATCGAGCTCGGTGAGCGCGGTCTGCGGCACTTCGTTCAACGATGCAATGCGCATCAGCACTTCGGTGCGAAATTCATCGGTCAACAGCGGCAGGATTGCTGCCGATTGCTCAGGCTCGAGGTGCGCCAGCACGATGGCTGCGATCTGCGGATGTTCACCGCTGATGATTTGCGCGACGGCTTTGGATTCCATCCACTTCAAGGCCTCGATGCCCTGGCCGGTCTGGCCGCTCGACACCCGGTCCATCAGCATGTCCGTCTTGTGCTTGCCAACCGCCTGGGTCAGCACGCGCCGCACATAGTCCTGAGATCCGCCGGCGATGTTCGCCTTGGCATCCGCGACGCCTATGAAATTGCTCAGCACCGAGCTCATCTGCTCGCGCGATACTTCCTTGAGCTCGGCCATGGCGATGCCCAGTTTCTGAACCTCGCGGGCATCGAGCTGCTTCAGCACATTGGCGGCATCCTGTTCGCCCAAGCTCATCAACAGGATGGCGGCGCGCTGCGTTCCCGCGAGATCATCGGGCTTGTTAGCCATCCGCGGACACCCAATCCTTCACGACTTGTGCTGCACGCCGGGGATCCTGCCCCACCAAGGTCCGGGCAGCCGCGATCTGCTGCTCGAAACTCGGGCTTAGTTTGATGGCCTTGCCGGCCTGACCGGTAAGGCTCACGCGATCGCCGTCCAATTCGTCGCCGTCGGCGCTCGAGCGCGCGCCCGGCTTGGTGAGCGACTTCATCAAGGGCCGCAAGACCAGGAACGCCACCACCAGCAACAGCGCGGCGCCGACGATTTGCTTGGCCAGCTGCGTGAACCAGGGCTGTTGCCAAAACGGCAGTCCGTCGACGGGCCCGATCGGCGCGTCGCTCTTGAAAGCCTGGCTCATCACGTTCAATTGATCGCCACGGTCTTCTTTCAAGCCGATGGATTCCCTCACCAACTGCGTGAAGCGCTTGATGTCCGTCTCGCTCATGGGTTCGGTGGTGACCTTGCCGTCGGCGTCGACCTTCTGCCAATCGTCGAGCACCACCCCGATGCTGAGCCGCTTCAATACGCCCACCGGCTGCTTCACGTAGGAGAGCGTGCGATCAACTTCGAAATTGCGCGTACTGCGCTGTGCGCTTGAACTGGGTCCGCTGCTGGCAGCCGTCGACTGTCCCGCGCCGGGTTGTCCGGCGCCGGCCGGCGCGGCCGCGGGATTCCCCGGGGTTGCGGCGCCGGCGATGGCGGGCGCACCCGAAGTGCCCGGCGGCTGATTGCTCAATGCGCCGGGTATCCCTTCGGCACCATCCCCGCCTTTGCGCAATTCGTTGCTGGTCTGTTCGCTGCGCACCGCGGTCTTTTGCGGATCGTAGTTCTCGTGGGTCTCTTCGGTCACCGTGAAGTCAAGATCGGCGGTCACCGTCGCGCGCACGCGTCCCGGCCCGATCATGGGCTCCAGCAATTCCACGATGCGGCGCTGATAGCTCTCTTCGAGCTTGCGCGTGTATTCGAATTGCCGGGTGTTGGCGGCCGCGTCGGCGCTCTCGTCGGGCGAGTTGAGCAAGGATCCGGCCTGATCCACCAATGTCACATCGTTGGCGGATAATTCCGGCACGCTCGAGGCAACCAAGTGCACGATTGCCGCGACCTGCCCCGGATCGAGGCGCCGGCCTGGATACAGCTGCAGCATCACCGAGGCGGTGGCTCTGCGGGCGTCGCGCAAGAAAACCGAGGGCTTCGGCAGCGCCAAGTGCACCCGTGCACCCTGCACTCCCTGCACCTTGGTGATGGTGCGCGCCAATTCCGTCTCCAGCACCGATTGATAACGGGCGCTCTCCATCATGGTGCTGCTGCCGAATGCGGAGTCCTTTTGAATCATTTCGATTCCCATGGCATCGCTTTGCGGCAGCCCCTGACTCGCCAGGCGAATGCGGGCTTCCTGCACTTTGGATTCCGGCACGGACACGGCACCCGATGGATTGAGTTTGAATTCGATCCCGGCTGCCGTTAACGCATCCATCACCTGGCCGCTCTCCCGCTCGGAGAGTTGGCCGTACAGCACCGTGTAGTTCTGGCCTTGCGACCACATGACCAGCCAGATCGCCGCGGCAACGGCCGCCGCGACACCGGCAAGCAGACCGACCTGCTTGACGCCGGGAATATCCGCCAGGCCGCGCGCGGGAGTGGGAACGATGTCAGCCATGAATTAATCCTCGCGGTCGATTCGATACGGTTGCTAGACCGACATGTTCATTACTTGCTGATACGCGTCGACAAGTTTGTTGCGCACTTCGGTCATGGCGCGGAACGCCAGTCCCGCCTTTTGAACTTCCAGCATCACCTTGGTGAGGTCGACGCTCTTATCTCCTGCCTCATAGGCGTTCGCGAGCGCGGTCGCCTGGTTCTGCATGCCGGCGATGTGGTTCACGGAATCCTGCATCAGCCTCGCGAAGTCCGAGGGCTGCGCGGTTGCGGCCGGCGATTCGGCGATGCCGCCGGCTCGCGCCTGCAACGCGCGCATTTCCGCCAAAACCTGATTGATCTGCAGGCTGCTCATGCAGTAGCCGTCACGAACTGCTGCTCGTGCGCTCGCGGCACACTGACGCCGGCGGCTTTCAGCTGCTGCAGCTTGTGGCGCAGCGTGCGTGGACTGATGCCGAGGCGCTCGGCCGTGAGTTTGCGGCTGCCGCCGGTGATGCGCAGCGTCGCGAGTATCAACTCACGCTCGCGCACCTTGAGATCTCCGCCCAATCCCAAGTCGAGGTCTGGCGCAGCCTTGGGCTCCCCTGCCTGCGAAGGCTGGCCGGCGCTGCCGATATCCAGATCCGCGGCATCGATGATTCCGCCGGCGGCAAGCCACGCCGCCCGCTGCACGATATTGGTCAGTTCGCGGGCGTTGCCCGGCCAATCGTAGTGCAGCATTTTGCGTTCCGCGTCGGCGGATAGACTTAAGGCGGCATGACCCGCGCGAGCGCAGGCCTGCATGGCGCGGCGCGCCAGCGGCAGAATGTCGCCGCGGCGCTCGCGCAGCGCCGGCAATTTGAGCGACATCACATTGAGCCGGTAGTAAAGATCGGCTCTGAAGCGCGCGGCACGCACCTCCTCGGGCAGATCGCGGTTGGATGTGGCGATAAGGCGCACATTGAGACTGAGGGTACGGGTGCTGCCCAAGCGCTCCACTTCGCGCTCCTGCAAAACCCTCAGGATCTTTGCCTGCAGCCCAAGATTCATTTCCGAGATTTCGTCGAGCAGCAAAGTGCCGCCTTGCGCTTGTTCGAACTTACCGGCGTGGGCAGCGAGAGCACCGGTGAATGCCCCCTTCTCGTAGCCGAAAAGACTGGCTTCGAGCATGTTTTCCGGGATCGCGGCGCAATTGATCGCCACGAACGGCTTGTCGGCGCGCGCCGAATGGTCGCGGATGAAGCGTGCGTACACTTCCTTGCCCGTGCCGCTTTCGCCGCTGATAAGTACCGTGGCGTCGTTCTCCGCGATCCTGCGCGCGAGACCGAGGCTGCGCTTCGATTCCGGATCAACCGCCACCAGTTCGTTCGGCATGACGCGGGCGGCCAGCTGCCGCTGCGCCATGCCGATCAGGGCCTGTGCGTCAAACGGCTTGACGATGTAGTCCGTGGCGCCCTCGCGCATGGCGGCTACCGCTTGTGCAACGGTGCCGTAGGCCGTCATCAATACTACCGGCAGGTACGGCCGCAATTGCTTGATCGAGGACAGTAGCTCGTAGCCATTGGCCCCCGGCATCTGAACGTCCGATATGACCAGGCCGATCTCCTCGCTCGCCAGCAATTGCAGCGCGCTTTGCGCATCGTGGGCGGCCAGCGCCGGAATGCCCGCGGCGCCCAGAGTGTCGATCAACGCCTCGCGCAGTGCGGCATCGTCCTCTACAACCAAAACCCAATCATTCACCTTGTTCATGGATTCCTAATCTCCTCTGCGGGTAGTTCGATCACGAACGTGGCGCCGCAACTTGAAGCCTCCAAACAGACGCTGCCGCCGTGCGCTTCGACCACCGACTTGACGATGGAAAGTCCAATGCCATTGCCGCTCGCCCGTGTAGTGAAAAAAGGCTCGAAGATGCGTTGGCGAATATTTGCGGGCACGCCGGGACCGTCGTCGCTCACCACGATTTGCGCCCTGCCGGTAGAAGTGCGGCGCGCCAGCAGCTCCAGATTCAGCGTTGATGATGCCGCCTGCAGCGCGTTGCTGGCCAAATTCAGCACCGCAGAGACCAGCGACGGTGCATTGGCGCGCACCATCAAGTCCGGCGCTTGGGTGCGGATGGTCAAGCGAATTCCGTTGCGCAATGCCGGCCGCAGCCATTGCGCCACTTGTTCGAGCAGCGCGCTCACGCTGACGACTTCGCGCGCGGCGCCGCCGTGCGCGAACGCGAGCATGTCGTTCACCAGTTTGTCGAGCTGCTTCAGGCTGCTGACCGTCTTTTCGGCGCAGCGCTCGAGATCAGCGGTATTTCGCGGGCCCAAGCTCATTTGCGAGGCGTACAGAAGCGCGGCGGCGAGCGGCGTGCGAATCTGGTGGGCCAATCCCGCGGCCAATTCGCCCAGGGTGAGCAGGCGCTGCTGCCGGGTTAAAAATACCTGCATCAGGTGCGCTTCGGTCACATCCGTCAGCAGCACCACCTCGCCGCCGTCCTTGAGGTCGCGCTGCGATATGTTGACGAACCTGCCGCTGCGCAATTCCGCGTGTTCGCCGGCGCCCCTTGCGCTGACGCCCGCGCGCACAAGCACCGCGCTGAAAATCTGCCCGAGCAGAGGTTCGCCCAGTAACTGCACCGCTGCCGGATTGTATTCTTGGATCTCGCCGAGGTTGTCGAGCACCAGCACTCCGCCAGGCAAGCCTTTCACCAGGGCGGATAAGCGCGCCGCCAGATGTTCACGGCCTGCGCGTGCGTCGCGCAAATCGCTTTGCAGCTGCGCGACCTGGCTGCGCAGGGAGTCGAAGGCACCGGAGAGTTGTTCCGACACGGAACCGAACGCCAGGAACGCTGCCTGAAGTTCAGAACGGCGATTTTCGATCAGCTCGAGATTTGTGGCTGCCATACCGAATGAAGAAAGCAACTTCTGTGCCTTACCGGTATTTGCCCTGCCTATCAACCAGTTACAATATCGAGAGGCCTGGCGACGCTGGATGCGTCAAAAATCTGTCACGCGCTCAAATGATATTTGCGCAGCTTCTCGACCAGCGTCGTGCGCCGAATGCGCAGCAGGCGCGCGGCTTCGGCTACAGTTCCGTCCGCTTCTTCGAGCGCTTGGCGAATCAGGCCGATTTCAATGGCCGACAGGTGATCTTTCAGATCGATGCCACCGCTCGGCAGTGCCACACCGGTTATTTCATAGACCAGCGCCGGCGGCGCCTCTTGCAATGCGGGGGATCGCTCCATGGGCGGCGGCTCAGTCGGCTCCAGCGTTTCTTCCACGGGCTCCGGCCGCGCGTCGATGCGTACCTCGCTGCCGAGCCAGCCCACGGCGGGCGCGCCGCGATAGCGATCAGGCAGCTCTGCGGGCGTGATGGTTTGCGCGGGAAACATGATCGCCAGTCGCTCCAGCAAGTTCGCGAGTTCGCGCACATTTCCCGGCCACCGATAACGGGCCAGGCAATTCATCGCGGCAGGATCCAGTTGAATGTGCTTGCCGGCACTTTGTCCCTGGCGCTGCACCAGATGCTCGATCAGCATGGGCAGATCGTCGAGCCGCTCGCACAACGGCGGCATCTGCAGCGGAAACACGTTCAGGCGGTAATAAAGGTCCTCGCGAAACCGCCCGGCAATGATGGCGGCATCCAGGTCGCGATGCGTTGCCGCGATGATGCGCACGTTGCAGTGGATGGTCCGATTGCTGCCGACGCGCTCGAAACTCCTCTCCTGCAGCACGCGCAGCAACTTGACCTGCATCTGCAGCGACATGTCGCCGATCTCGTCCAAAAATAGCGTGCCGCCTTCGGCAAACTCGAAACGGCCGACGCGAGTCGACAGTGCGCCGGTAAATGCGCCCTTTTCATGGCCGAACAGCTCGCTTTCCAGAAGATCCGCAGGTATGGCGCCGCAATTCACCGGCACGAACGGATGTCCCGCCCGGCCCGACAGCTCGTGAACATGGCGCGCAACCATTTCCTTGCCGGTGCCGGACTCGCCCAGGATCAGCACATTGGTATCGAAAGGGGCGACTTGCTCGATGAGCCGATGCACCGCGCGCATGGGGCGCGAGTGGCCGCTGGGACGGAACCGGTGGACTCCCGGCTGCGTCGGATGCCCGCTGCGCACGTTCTGTGCCTGACCCAAAACAGCCGACAGCCGCCGCTGTTTGACGGGACTCTCGAGATGAAACCAGGCCAGGTCGCCGCTGCTCTCGGCGATTTTCGGCAAACCGTCGCGGCTCACGCAAATGACCGGCAGCGGCTGGCGCATGGCGCGCAGCTGCGCCACGAGTTCGACCCCGAGCGCGGTGACGGTATCGCGGCTGACGATGACCGCGAGGCAATCAGGAGCATCGCACTGCGGCGATTGGCGCAGTTCGCTCAAATTGCGAACGTGCACCGGCTCCAAATCCAAAAAACGCAGCAGCGTCTGGAGCGCGTTCGCCTCCAAATCTGCCGGTTCGATCACAATAACTTTGGCTTCAACCACAACCTGGGACTCCTTCCCAATTTGAAAAGCGTGACGGGCTTCACATATCTCGTGTTCCGCCTTAAACTTCGCTTCTAACCCTTTGACATATCACGAACAATGTCAGTTCGAGCAACATACTAACCGATCGACTTGAGAGAAAAGCAGTTGGCAAATCCCCGTAATGGGAGTAGGGGCATCCCGTAAAACCGCCGCAGTGTTTGGATCGATCGAGTTCGAATCGGCGCGAACTTTTCGCGCCATCGCACCGATTTTTTTAAGTAGCTGCGAGTCTCGCGCCCGCCACCAAGCGCCGGTGATGTCGAAAGATGAGTTTGTCCAGCATCTCCACCACCGCGTCGCTCAAACCCATGAAACGCAATTGCGCGACGGGCATTTCTTCGGCGCGGCGCTCACCGGCCACCACACAGGGGATCTTCAGCGGCTGCGGCAGGGCGGGATTGATATACAGCACGAGCAAACCGGTGGCCCCCACGAGGGGCGTTTGCGCGCCGAACCATTCCAGGGCGCGCGAGGCCAAACGGACCCGGCCCGCGGGCGGCAGCCCGCTGCTGCGCATCGCAAGCTCGGCGGTCAGGCGCAACAAAATATTGACCTTGTACTCGAGGCGTTGCAATTCGTGCAGCAGCGCCGGGGATTCATCCTTGAGGGCCTCGTGCACTCGCACTTCATCCAGGGAGGACTCGGCGCCCAGCAGCTGGTGATTGTCGGCATTCAATCGCGCGAGCGCCAAGCCCTCGGCAAGCGGACCCGGAGTCCATGCCAGGGGCAGCAACTCTTCATAGATCAGACCATCGCCGAGAAATGACTCAGGCATGGGGTAAGGCCTTTCCTCAATGATGCGGCTAGCGCCGCGGCCGTACACCGGAATAGGCCGCCACCGCTCTCCGGCCCGCCGCCGCCATGTCCATTTCGCGGCCCTTGCTGCGTCGCTGATGCTCCACCAGTCCAATGGTCCTATCGTTCACGTGCGAGATTTGCAGCAGTAATCCTCGATCGTCGGCGTCGACCTGCTTGGCTTCGAGCCTGAATGACTTTAGCAGCTGCTTGCGTTCGGCGTCGAGCAGGGTAACGTCTTGCAAGTTCGCGGCTTCGGCCGCGGTCAACATTTCATAGGAAATGCTCAGGGCGCGCGCCAGGCGCTCATTGGCCTTGCGATTCGTCATCGCGTTTCCGTGGCTGCGCCGGCGCCAAGGCCGGCGACCACCTGATCCCAACCGGCCTTTACTTTGTGCACCAGGGAGGCCACTTCGCCGACGATCGCCGGGTCATTGGTGATATTGGCGGTCGTCAGCCGCGCCAGCATGTACACGTACAGGGCGCGCAGATTGTCGGCGATCTCGCGGCCGCGATCCATGTCCAAGGTGTTGTTCAGCTGATTGATCAAGCGAATCGCCTTGCCGAGCGACTTGCCCTTGGCGACGACCTCAGGGAGCGGCATGTTGTTCCTGATGCGTTCCATACAGCCTTGCGCAATCACCAGATGCGACAGGATCTGTTCGAACACAATTTGCACCAGCCTGGCGGGACTGGCCCCGGCGACCAGGCCGTGATTGGCAACCGTCTGGTATCGGGCTGCGCCTCTTTGCGAATACATGGCCATG
Source organism: uncultured Gammaproteobacteria bacterium (assembly GCA_963785405.1). Taxonomy (GTDB): domain Bacteria; phylum Pseudomonadota; class Gammaproteobacteria; order Steroidobacterales; family Steroidobacteraceae; genus Bog-1198. The sequence goes on along the minus strand of CAWAVF010000008.1, from coordinate 1,093,438 downwards.
AATTGCGACGCGCTTAGGTGCTCAAGTTGCCGCTGCTCAAGCTCGAAGTACTCTGCGAAGATGCTGACCCGGCATTCGCGCTGGGATTGAACTCGGCATTCAGGTACGTCTGAGTTTCCTTGAGCGCAGCCACGGCTGCGTCCATGGCGTTGTATTCGGTGGTGAGAGTGGCCGAATACGTCGCCAATTGTGCGTTGAGCGCCGTCTGCTGCTGGTTAACATTGCTCAGGCCTGTCTGGAGTCCCTGGTTGATCGTGTCGAGTAGGCCGCCGGGCTTCGTGTACCCGGTGACGAGGTTGTCGATTTGCGTCGCGATGCCGTTGGTTCCGCCCAGCAAATTTCCGACCGACGCCAGGCTCGCGCTGAGCGCATTACCCAGCGTCGTGTCATTGCTGGCATAGCTACCGTCGGTATTGGCAGTAATGCCAAGATCGGCGAGCGAACGCACGCCACCGCCGCCCCCCGAAGTGACCGTGTCCAGGATATTTTCCAGCTGGTTTTGGAACGACTCCAGAGTGGCATTGCCGTTCAACGGCCCCGCAGTCTGCGTCGAGGGATCGTAGCTCGTGAGGGTTTGTATGCTGCTGATCACGCCGTTCAACGCCGTGACGAAGCCGTCGATCGAACTCTGTGCAGCGGTGGTGTCCGGACTAATCGTCAGCGTCGTCGGCGTATTCACAGCCGATGCCTGCAACAGGTTGAGAGTGACGCCGGTAATGGCATTGCTCACGACGTTGCTGGCGCTGGTGGCACCGAAGCCGTTGATCGAAAAACTGGCATCCTGGGCCGCTTGAGTCTGTGTGAGATTGGTGACGTTATTGGCCGGGTCATAAACCAGCGACGACAGGCCACCGTCACCGCCCGATTCCGTGACCGTAATGGCGTTCGCGGCGCCGGTGGCGGTCCCGGCAATGACCAGCCGCGCACCCGCGGTGGTCGTAATGATGCTGGCCGTTACCCCGGGATTGTTGTTGGCCGAATTGATCGCCGAGGCAATGCCGGCCAGAGTGTTGTCCGTCGTATCGATGTTGATCGACGTGGAGGCGCCGCCCACGGCAATCGTCAGGATTCCGGTGCCCACCACCGTCGAGGAGCCGCCCAGCAACGGTTTGGATGTGAGAGTCGCGGACGTGGCCAGGTTATTCACCTCGAGGGAATATTGGCCTGCGACCGCACCCGAAGTCGTACTCGCCGACGCAATGGTCTTGTCGGCCACCGTGGCGTTGAGGCCGGACAATTGGCTGGGGTCCTCGAGAGCCGGAAGCGATTGCTGGAGCGTATCAAGAGCACTCGTGAAGGACCCGTAAGCCGAGACCTGCGCATCCAGGGAGCTTGACTGACTCGCCAGCTGGGCGTTCTGGGCTGCACCATAGGCGCTCGTCAGGGACGAGACGATGGCACCGATGTCCAGGCCGGATCCGATGCCTGTGGAGGTAATCAGCGCACTGGCGCTGGTCGGGGACGTGCTCGCCGCGGTCGATGCACTGCTGGGTGCTATTGTTGAACTCATAGGGTCTTAAGGTCCACGATGGTTGCTCAATCTATCGGCAATTCAATCCAAGACTTAAGCAAGCGGCGTACCAAGGACCCCTGGATCGCAAGCGCTTTTAGACGTGGCTATCGATGAGAACACCCGAAATCCCCACGCTGCGCGCCAAGGCGGCAAACTCGCTGGCGGAGTATTCCGCGACTACCTCGCCGTTCGCGGGATTTATCTCCTGGATGAGCTTATCGTCCGATTGCGGGGCCACTCGAAACTGATCGGGCTTGCCTGAATCATTGAGATACTTGTTGAGCAGCGTGACCTGGGTTTGCAGGTCGGTTTTTGCCGGCAGCACCGGCCGCGCGGCAGCCGCTGGTTTGCCGCTGGGCGGCAAGGACTTGCCGCTTTGTTGAATTACTACGGTTGTAGGCGCCTGACTTCCGTGCACGAGGCTCGTCACCGGTATCTTTACCGGTTGTCCATCGCTAGCCATGCTTCACCTATCTTTCGTGACACGGACCTCTAAAGGTTTTTCCATCTGCTCGAAGACCACGACTCGAACCCGCGAGGATTCGAGCCGTGGTTTTTATCGCCTATCGTTCAAATATCGGCTGTTATTGCAAAAGCTTTAAGATCAGCTGGGGCTGCTGGTTGGCCTGTGCCAACACCGAAATGCCCGCCTGTTCCAACACCTGGGCCTGGGTCAGGTTCGCCGTCTCCGCCGCAAAGTCCGCATCCTGAATGGTGCTGCGCGATTGCGTCAGGTTCTGCGCCGTCGAGGTCAGGTTGCTCACCGCCGAGGTGAAGCGGTTCTGAATGGCGCCCAACTGGCTCTGGAAGGCCGACACCGTCGCCAACGCCGAGTCCACCGAGGTGATGGTGCTGTTGGCTGCCGCAACTGTGAGAACAGTCTGGTTGGCCAGTGAGGCCGTGCCCAGAGTCGTCGCATTGCCGGAGGTGAAGCCCAAGGCCGCCGATCCGCCGCCCGCACCGTTGTCGGTGATGGTCACGGGGTCCGCATCCGTCAAGGTGACCTGGCCGTAGCTCGTGACGCCGCCGGTGGAGGCAATCGTGGTGGCGCCTGTGCCGCCGCTCGCCGCTACGCCGGCGGTCGCGCCGCCCGTTCCCGCGGTACCCGCAGCGTAGGTTTGCACCGCATTGATGTTGCTGCCGTCGGTGTTGCTCAGGACCAATTCGCCTGTCGTACCCGTGGTGGTCAATGATGCAGTGACTCCGGTCGAGCCGGTAAACTTATTGATCTGATTAACCACGTCTTGGCCCGTCAAAGTGCCGCTGACCGCGTTATTGGCGGCGTAAATCACCGTGCCGTTGATGGTCAGACCGTAGGTGGTGGCCACAAAATCATTGTTTGCGTCTGAACCCGCCGTGGCTCCAACGATCGAGGCAAACGTGGCCGTATCGGTGACGCTGGTGGCGGCAGTGGCTGTCAAACCCTGCAAGCCGGCCGCATTGACGGCGGCTGCCTTGGCATAGGCGGAATCCCCGCCCTGGTACGTCGTATTCGCACCCGCGTAATTGGCGCTGGGACCAACGGTCACCGTTCCGGTAGCGTTGCTCAAAGTAACGCTCGCAGTGCTGGTCAGCTGCGTGGCGGTTACGGCGCCGCCTGTCAGCGTCGAGTACTGCCCGATCTGGTTGGCGGCCACGCCTTGTCCCAAGGACACGGCAATGGTGTCGCCCACGTTCGCGCCCACCTGGTACACGGTGGTGCCGCTGGTGCCGTTGAGGACGTTCAGACCGTTGAAGGTGGTCTGCTGCGCGATCTGGCTGATTTCCGCGATCTGCTGCTGCACCTGATTGTTGAGAGCAGTGCGATCCGATGAGCTGTTCGAACCGTTGGCCGATTCAACCGCCAGGGTGCGAATGCTCTGCAAGTTGTTGACGATGGTGTTGAGCGCGCCCGCGGTCGTTTGCGCTTCCGACACGGCGTCGTTGGCGTTGCTGACAGCTTGGTTCGTGCCGTTGATCTGCGTCGTGAATTGCTGGCTGATGGCCAAGCCGGCGGCATCGTCGGCGGCGCTGTTGATGCGCAAACCAGATGACAGACGCTCCAAGGCCTGCGACAGCGAGGCCTGCGATCCGGTCAAATTGTTCTGCGCATTCAGCGAATTGATATTTGTATCGAGTACTAGTGACATTGATGTGCTCCTGAAAGTTTAACCACCGGCCCGTCTTAGGCCACATGTGTGCACTTCTCCCTCTCGAGGGCGGACCGGTGACACATTCAAAGTGTTTATCGGAAGGGTCCTGAGGTTCTTTAGAGCGCTGCGTCGCAGAATTTGCGGCTCGTATTTGACAGTGCGGAAATTGCCGGACCGCGGTCGCGATGACCCGTTACGCCTGTTATCGGCAGGCAAATGCCGATTTGGAGTAGAATCTCGTTTTCAACCCGCCACCCTCCGAAAAGCGTGAAATCCGTCAACCGCAAGAGCCCTAAAGTGGGCTTTGTCAGCTTGGGCTGTCCCAAGGCACTGGTCGATTCCGAACGTATCCTGACGCGCCTGCGCGCCGAAGGCTATGAAGTCGTGCCCACCTATCGTGAGGCCAACCTCGTGGTGGTGAATACCTGCGGCTTCATCGATGCGGCCGTGGATGAATCGCTGCAGGCCATCGGCGAAGCGCTGGCCGAGAACGGCAAGGTGATCGTTACCGGCTGTCTGGGTGCGCAGCCGCAGAAAATACTCGATCGGCATCCGCAGGTGCTCAAGATCACCGGCCCGCAGCGCTACGAAGAAGTGGTGGCAGCGGTGCACGAACATCTGCCGCCGAAGCACGAGCCGTTCGTGGACCTGGTCCCCGCGCAGGGCGTCAAACTGACTCCGCGCCACTATTCATATCTTAAGATCTCGGAAGGCTGCAATCATCGCTGCAGCTTCTGCATCATTCCCTCGATGCGCGGCGATCTTAACAGCAGGCCGGTGGGCGAGGTGCTGCGCGAAGCCGAACAGCTGGTGCGCGCCGGCGTCAAGGAGATCCTGGTGATTTCCCAGGACACCAGCGCCTATGGCGTCGATCTGAAGTACGCGGCACAGCCGTGGCGCAACGTGGAGCGCCGCGCCCGCTTCTACGACTTGAGCGCGGCATTGGGCGAACTGGGCGTTTGGATTCGCCTGCACTACGTTTATCCGTATCCGCATGTCGATCAAGTGGTTGAACTGATGGCGCAGGGCAAAATCCTGCCGTACTTGGACATCCCCTTTCAACATGCCAGCGCCCGCATCTTGAAATTGATGAAGCGTCCCGCGGCGGCGACCGACACCTTGCAGCGCATTGCCGCGTGGCGTCGCTTGGTGCCGGACATGACCATTCGCAGTACCTTCATTGTGGGTTTCCCAGGCGAAACCGCGCAGGACTTCGACGAGCTGCTCGACTGGCTGCGGGTGGCGCAGCTCGATCGCGTCGGTTGTTTCGAATACTCGCCGGTTCAAGGCGCGGCGGCCAACGCGCTCAAAGAGGCTACGGTTCGTGCGGATCTCAAGACCGAGCGCCGCGCCCGCTTCATGGAACTCGCCGGGGAGATCAGCGCTAAGCGCCTCAAGCAAAAGGTCGGCCGCAAGATGCAGGTGCTCATCGACAGCATCGATGGCGGCACCGCGATTGCGCGCTCCAGCAGCGATGCCCCGGAAATCGACGGCACGGTGAGAATCGCGGTCGATAAGGCGTCCGCCAAGCACCTCACCGTGGGTTCCATGGTCATGGTGCAAATCACCGGCGCGGGGCAGTACGATCTCGATGCACGCTTGCTTGCTTAAGCGAACGAGCTGACACCAACCCTTCGGAGAACACCTTTGGAAATTACTGCAGACCGAGTAGTACTGATTCATTACACCCTCAAGGACGATGCCGGTAACGTGATCGACACTTCGGCCGGCAGCGAGCCGTTGGCCTATATACAAGGGCACGGCAATCTGGTGGTCGGGCTCGAGAAGGCGCTCGAGGGTGAGCAGGACGGCAGCAGTGTCGCGGTGTCCGTCACACCTGAGGAAGGCTACGGCAAGCATGATTCCAATCTGATACAGCGCGTGCCGAAGCGCACCTTGCAAAGCGCCGGCATCATCAAGAAGGGTATGCAGTTCCAGGGGCGGACCGATGACGGGATGCGGCTGTTCACGGTCACCGCCGTCATCGGCGACATGGTGACGCTGGATGGCAACCACCCGCTGGCCGACAAGACCCTGCATTTCGACGTGCAGGTGGTGAGCGTGCGCGAGGCTACTGCCGAAGAACTCGAACACGGTCACGTGCATGGCGCCGGCGGCCACCACCACTAGCGAGTCGGGCTTCTAGAGATATTTGAACAAGGACAGACCCTGGGTCAGCGTGTAGGCCTGCATGGCGGCGCTCAAGGTGGTGTTCTGTTGATCCAATGTGGTGATCGCGCTCGCAAAATCCAGACTCTGCAATTGCGAGATGGAAGTCTGTAGTTGCGTTTGCTGGCTGGTGGCGACCGACTGCTGAGTGGTAATGGAATTGAGGCGCCCGCCGACACTGGCCTGCACGTCGGAGGTGTTCTGAAGCGCCTGGTCGATATTGTTGATCGCGCCGCTGAGCGAATTGTTCAGGCTGACCGTGGACGCCGGGTTGGTTACGCCGGTTTGCAGCGCGGTCACCAGGTTCTGCACGGTCGTGAAGATGCTTTGAGTGCCGCTGGGCGCGAGGCTGAAGGAATCCCCGGTTGCGGGCTGCCCGCTCAAGGTCACCTGCACACCATTGAATGCGATCGTGCCGCCATCCGAGTAAGTGCCCGAGCTTACGAGCGTCGCACCCTCCATGACGTTGTAGGTGCCGGGGGCCGTGAAATTGATCGAGTAAGTGCCGCCGTCATAGGCCGCCGGATTCGTTACCGTGGTTGCGCCGATGATGCCGGAGCCACTGTTCCCGGCGTTGGCGGACACCGTAAATGTGCCATTGCCCGTCTTGATCTGATTGAAAACCGTATTGCCGTTATCGCCGTCGGCCACGGTCTGGCCCGCCGCAATTTGTATTTGCCGCTGGCCCTGATCGCCATTGTAGGTCGCGCCCGCCGCGCTTAAGGTAAAGGGCTGGGTTTGCGCCGCGAAGCCGCTGAATATGTACTCGCCGTTGCCATTGGTGGTATTGGCCAACGATAACAAGCTGTTCTGAATCTGCACAGCCTGGGTTGCGATCGCGGAGCGGTCCGTGTTCGACAGGGCGCCGTTGCCGGCTTCGAGGGCGAGATCCCGCAGGCTCTGCAATTGGTTTTGCAGCTGCGTGAGCGCGTTGTCCTCGGTGTTCAAATTGGTCTGCGCGCTGCTGGCGTTGGTGGCGTATTGCTGGCTCTGCGCCAAGGCCTGGGTGTAGTTGTTCACCGCACCGGCCGCGGTGGGATTTTGCGAAGCGGTGGTGAACTGCTTGCCGCTCGACATCTGGTTCTGCGTCTGGTTGATGCCGGACTCCAACGACTGGAGCGCCGCCAGGAACTGGGTCTGATCGAGGTTCTGTGTGACGCGCACGGGCTTAGCTCCTAGCTGTAGGTACCGTTCACGGAATCGATCAGGGTCGTGAACAAGGTGTTGCCGATGGTCAAGGCTTGCGCCGCGGCCTGGTAGGCCTGCTGCCATTGCAGAAGGCTCGCCGCCTCTTCATCCAGATTGACGCCCGTGATCGACTGCACGCTGCTCTGCGCCTGGCTGTTCACGGCGGCTTGAGCGGTTTGCGCCGTATTGATCTGTTGCGCCTGGCTGCCGATGCCGGTGATCAACGTGCTGACGCCGGCTGTGATGCTGGTGGTGCCGTTTTGCAGGACACCCACGTTTTGCAGGTTGGCCGCCGCCAGGGCATTGCGATTGTCGCCGGTGCCGCCGGCGTTGCTCGAAACGGTGAACACGTCGCCGTTGGCCGGCGTGCCGCTGATTTGTACCTGCCAACCGTTCACATCGATGTTGCCGCCGTTGACATAGGCAACACCGGGCCCGCCGTTCACCGAATAAGTGGTGGGCGGAGTGGTGAATTGAATGGTGACCGGCTGCAGCAAGTTGGGGTTGGTGGAGTCCAGGACCGTACCCGAGCTGATGGTGGCCGCGCCGGTGTTGGTGCCGGCCGCCGCGGTCGCGATCGCGCCGGCCGCCGCGATTTTCGAAGGATCCGTCACCACCACTTTGAGGCTTGCGGCCGCAGTGGCCGTGGGCTGAATCAAGAACTGATCGCCGGCCGCGGGCGCTCCCGACAGAACGATGGAAACGCCGTTGGCCGTATAAGGGCTGGCGACCGTACCGGCGCCCGCCGGAGTCACGCTCACGCCGGTGGTGGTATCGGTCAGCGTCGGCGCGCCGGCCTTGAACGTCAACAGGTAATTGTCCGCGGTCAGCGCACCCAAACCATTGGGGTTGACGCTGACACTCGCGGTAACCGCATCGGTGTTCTTCGATGACGCGGTGGCGACCGGCGTGCCGACGGAAAAGATATTGGCGCCAAGGTTACCGCTCAAATCCAGGCCGTCGCTCTGCTGCGAATTGACCGTCTGACTCAATGCGGTGGCGATTTGCCCCAATTGATTCAAGGCGGGGTCGATGACCTGGGTACGCGCCGCCAACAGTCCGCCGAGATCTCCGGAGGTGATGTCGCTGCTGATCTGGCTGCCTTGCGATGTACCGATTTCCAGCTGCGAGGCATTGAATTGATTTTGCACCGTGGTCAGTGGCGTGGTCTGGCCTTGCAGCACCAGCGGCTGCCCGTTGCCCACGAATACATTCAAGGATCCATCGCCCTCGGTGGTGGTCGAGACGCCGACCAATTGCGACAGGTTCGAGACCAGCTGATCGCGCTGGTCGAGCAGTTCATTGGGGGGCTGGTTGCCTCCCTGCGCCGTCGCCACGACGATCTGCTGGTTCAGCGTCGAGATCGCCGAGGCAATGGAATTGATCTGCTGCACATCCGCGGTGATGCGCGAATTGACATCGGTGTTGAGCGAGTTCAGGTCGCCACTTGCATTCTGAAAACTGTTCGCGACATTTTGCGCCTGACCGAGCAATGCCTGGCGCGACGCGGTAGAAGTCGGGTCGTTGGCGACATCGGAGAAGGCGCTGTAGAAACTCTGCAGCGTGGTGCTGAGACCACCCACGGTGGTGCCGAACAAATTGTCGATCTGGGTGCTGTAGTTTTGCAGCGCATTCAGCTGACCCATGCTGCTCTGCGAAGCGTTCAGCTGGTTGGCGGCGGCCTGGCTGTAGGCGCGGCTTATCCCGGCCACCACGACGCCCGCGCCGACGGTCGCGGTGCCGTTGGACTGCGGAATCGCTTCGGTAAGGTTTACCGTTTCCCGGTCGTAGCCCGGAGTGCTGGCGTTGGCAACGTTGTTGCTGGTGACGTTGATCGCGTTTTGAAACGCCTGCAGCGCCGAGACACTGATACCAAACACATCTGACACGATTGTTCTCCGCACCCGCCCGTTCGATCACAAAGCTCTCTAAATATCGGCATCAAGCGGGGTTTCTATAATGCTGCGACGCGAACTCCCAGCGCCGCCTTGAGGGTGTCGCTGTGCAGGATCTGATTTAACTTATTCGCATAGTCGGGATCCGTCGCGTAGCCGGATTTGCCAATCCCGTCGATGTAGGCCTGCACGTCGCCGCCGGCCGCGACCACGTCGCGATAGCGCGGCGAGTTCTTGAGCAAGCTGGCGAAATCATTGACGCTTTCCTCGATTGAGCCGTAGGCCCGAAATGCCGTACGCGTGAGCTTTGCCACGCCGTTGCTGACTTCCATGCTATCGGCGGTTGCTCGCGCTCCCGACCAGCCGTCGCCGGCTTTGATGCCGAACATATTGAAGCTCGAGGAGCCGTCGGCGTTGCGCGGCATGCGCTGTCCCCAGCCGGTCTCGAGCGCCGCTTGCGCCAGCAGGCCCATCGGGTTCACCCCCAAGGCGCTCGCGGCGCGACGAATCGGCGGCATCAATCGATCGACGAATTCCGCGGGCGTTGGCGCGGCTGTGGCTGCGCCCGTATGCGCGCCTCCCGGCAATGCGTTGGCGCCCGCCGCAGCGGTCTTCCCCTCCAGCTGCCGCTTGAGCAATCTGCCTATCCCTAAATCCGCATGTTGACTGATGCTCAAGGCCACCTGCTTGTCGAACATGTCCTGATACATGCCCATTTCATTGCTGTCGGTTTCGAGCGCTGCGGTGGCGTCGCGCATGCTCTTCAGCATCATTTGCAGGAACAAAGCCTCTACCTGCTCTGCAACCGCGCTGATTGCCTGCGGCGAATTGGAGTCCCTCTTCAGTGCCGCCAGACCATTGATGTCGGTGTAGGTAGTTGCGGCGGTGGTATCCAACGGCGAGGCGCCGGGCAGCCCTGCGCCGCCGGCATCGGCCAGCGATGGCATGAAGTTCGCAATTGGCGGCAGAGTAGTCATTTAAATGACGATCAGCTCGGCCTGCAGCGCGCCGGCCTCACGCAGCGCTTCCAAAATTGCCACCAGATCGCCGGGGGCCGCACCGACATCGTTGATGGCTCGCACGATCTGTTCGAGTTCCACGCCGGGCTTGAACAAGAACATGCGACCTGAGCCTTGATCGACTTTGATGGCCGAATTGCTCAGCACCACGGTTTGCCCAACCTTGGAAAACGGCGCCGGCTGACTCACGCTCTGCTCTTCTTTAATGGTTACCGACAGCGAGCCGTGCGATACGGCCGCCGGAGTCACGATGACATGGCTGCTGATCACCACCGTGCCGGTACGCGAGTTGATGATCACCTTCGCCGATGCCGTGCCCGGATCCACCTCGAGATTTTCGACCGCCGAAAGAAACGCCACGCGCTGCGTGATGTCGAGCGGCGCGCGCACCCGCACCGAGCCGCCGTCCATGATGGTGGCGATGCCGTCGCCCATGCCTTTGTTGACGCTCGCGACCAGGCGGGTTGCGGTGGTGAAATCGGGATCATTCAAATTCAATGTGATCGAGTCGCCCTGCGACAACTGCGAGATCACGGCTCTTTCGACGGTGGCGCCATTCGGGATGCGGCCCGAACTCGGCACGTTCACCGTGAGCTTCGAGCCATCGGTGCCTTCGACGCCGAATCCGCTGACGATGAGATTTCCCTGCGCAATTGCGTAGATCTGTCCGTCGAGTCCGTGCAAGGGCGTCACCAGCAATGATCCGCCGCGCAGACTCTTGGCATTGGCGATGGAATTCACGGTGATGTCGATGGTCTGTCCGGGCTTCATGAATGGCGGAAGCACCGCATGCACCGCCACCGCCGCCACGTTCTTCAGCTGCGGGGTGACGTTGGCCGGAACTGTGACGCCGAGCTGCGCCAGCATGTTATTGAGGGACTGGACCGTGAAGGGCGCCTGGCTGGTTTGATCGCCGGTGCTGTCGAGGCCCACCACCAGGCCGTAGCCCACGAGCTGGTTGGTGCGAACGCCCTGTATTTGCGCTAGGTCCTTGATTCGTTCAGCTTGGGCAAGCGGCGAAGCCAGCAGCACCAACAGCGCCGCCCAGCAAATTCTGATTGAGATTCGTGCGTGCATGTCAGTACGGTGCATATTTGGAATTGAAGAACCGGGCGAGCCAGCCCATGCGGTTGGAACTATCGATGACGCCCTTCCCGGAATAGCTGATGTGTGCGTCCGAGACCCTGTCGGAGGTGACCGTGTTGTCGGCCTGGATATCGGCTACGCGAACCACTCCCGAGACATGCACGAATTCATCGCCCTGATTGAGTTTCAAGGTCTTGTCTCCCTGAACCACCAGGTTGCCGTTCAACTGCACCTCCATCACCGTCACCGTCAGACTTCCGGCCAAGCTATTGCCCTGGGTACTCGAACCCTCGCCGTCGAAACTGTCGGCGCCCGCCAGCGTCGTGGTGAAAATCGGGACGCCTCCCGTCGTGATGGTTCTGCCGAGCACGGTCGGCCCGGTGTTGTTCACGCCGGTGGTCTTGGTCGTTTTCGTGACCGCGCTCTTGCTGGCACTGGTGGTTTCCGTGAGACGCACCGTCAGCACATCGCCGACGCGGCGCGCCTTGAGATCGGCGAACAGTTCGATTTGCTGACCCGACTGATAGATGGCGCCCTCCGTGCGCGGCGTCGGCGGCGGCAGCACGCGCGGCACCACCGGATCCGGTTTGTGATGGATGGGGGGAAGGAGGCCGCAAGCCGCCAATGTCCCGCACAGAAGTACCGCCAGCAGCCGCATCATGTCAGGTTGGTCGTCAAGAACTGCAGCATCTGATCGGTGGTGCTGATGGCCTTGGAATTCATCTCGTAGGAGCGCTGGCACTCGATCATCGAGACCAGCTCCGTCACCGAGTTCACATTCGATGTTTCGAGCGTGCCCTGCACGATCGTGCCGAGACCGTTGGTTCCTGCCGTGCCTACTTGCGGCGCGCCGCTGGCCGCGGATTCCACCAGCAAGTTGTTGCCGGAGGGCTGCAGACCTTGTTCGTTGATGAAATCCGCCAATTGAATTTGGCCGATCTTGGTTCCGTTGGGGCTGCTCGCCGACGTGGCCGTCACCGTGCCATCGGTACCGACGGTTACGCTCTGCGTGCCCGCCGGGATGTTGATGGCCGGCTGCAGCGGATAGCCGCTCGCCGTCACCACATTACCCTGGTTATCCAGTGAAAAGGTGCCATCGCGCGTGTATGAGATGGTGCCATCCGGCAAGGTGATCTGAAAAAATCCGCGCCCGGTCACCGACAAATCCAATGGGGCATTGGTCTGGTTGACGCTTCCCTGGGTGTAGTCCTTCTCGGTGGCGACGATTTTCACGCCAGTGCCGAGCGTGAGACCGGTGGCGTACTGCGTGTTCTGCGTGCTCTGCGCGCCGACCTGGCGGATGTTCTGGTACATGAGGTCCTGAAATGCGGCGCGCCCCGCCTTGTAACCCGTGGTATTGGTGTTCGCCAGGTTGTTGGCGATTACCGCCATGCGGGTGTTTTGCGCGTCGAGACCGGTTTTCGCTGCCCATAATGCAAGATTCATGGATTTTCCTTTAAAGCTACGAAGTCAACATCATGCGCTCGGCGCTTTGTTCATTCGTATCGGTTGAGTTGATGCTTTTGATCTGAAATTCGTACAAGCGCTGCAGCTCGATCATGCTGATCAGCGATTGCGCGGCGTTGACGTTGCTGGATTCCAGCATTCCCGAGGTCACCGACACGGTATCGTCGACCTTCGCCTTGCCGCCCGACTTCAGACGCAACAATCCGTCATCGCCCTTTTGCAGATCCGTGGTCGGCGGGTTCACCAACTTGATTCGATCGACCTGGGTGATTGCGAACGCCGCGGAACCCTGCGGCACCGCCGACACCGTGCCATCGCCGCCGATGCTCACCACGGTGGATGGCGGGATGATCAACGGGCCGGACTGCGTCAACACCGGCAAGCCGCTGGCAGTGGTTACCGCACCGGTGGAAGTGACCCGCAAATCGCCGGCGCGCGTGTACGCTTCCTGGCCGTCGCTGCCCTGAACCGCAATGAAGCCTTTGCCGTTGACGGCGATGTCAAGATCGCGCCCCGTGCTCTCCATGACGCCGGTGGAAAAATCCGTGCCGGCATCGCCGGCGACGGCATTGACGCGCGTGGCATAACCCGGGCCATAAATCGGTTGGCTGGCAAAGGACACGGCGTCGGCACGAAAACCGATGGTGCTCAAGTTCGCGATGTTGTGATTGTTCACCGCTTGCGCCTGCATGATTTGCTTGGCGCCGGTCATCGCTACGTAAAGTCCTCTGTCCATGGCTAGCCTCTATCCTTCCCAAGACTAGTGGGTGATGTTGATGACGGTCTGCGACAGCTGGTTGGCCGTGGTGATGACCTGCGCGTTTGCCTGGAAGGCGCGCTGCGCGGTGATCATGTTCACCAGCTCCGTGGTCAGATCGACGTTCGATGCCTCGAGCGCGCCCGATTGGATGGAACCGAAGCCCGCCGATCCGGCCGTGCCAGAAATATGCGTACCCGAGCTGAAAGTTTCGGACCAGTTGGTGTCGCCCAACTGCTTCAGGCCCTGCGGATTCGGGAAATTCGCCAGCGCCAGCTGTCCGAGCTCGGTCGACCGGCCGTTGGTATAAACCGCTGAAACCACGCCGGTCGGGTCGATGGAGACCGTGCTCAGCTGACCGGTGGTAAAACCGTTTTGAGTAATCGAGGTCACGCCGAAACCGCCGCCGTATTGCGTGCTCTGAGCGAAGTTGAACGTCATGTTCATGGCTGCCGCGCCGTCGGTCGGCGTGAAGCCGGGAAAGTTCAGCGCGCCGCTGGCCGGCGGCGTGACCGCGCCGGTAGGAGAAAACGTCAGCTGGTTGGTGGTCGGATTCAAGACTCCATTGACCGTCATATTGACGTTCCACGTTCCTGGCACCGCCGTTTGCGTGAAATAGAATGATGCGGGAAACGAGTTGCCCAGCGAGTCGTACACCGTGGTCGAGGTAGATTGATTGAACGTGGCCGAATTGGTTGGATCGAAGGGCGCGACCGCCGGCGGTGTGGAGCCCGCGGGCAGGTTCAAGATCACCGTGCCGGCGGTGGTGGCCAGCGGCTGGCTTTGCGCGGTTTGCAAATTGAGGTCGGTGAGCGCGCCGGTATTGAAGCCGCCGTTGACGGTGGGCGGATAGACCTGCAAGGCCTGGCCGGTGGCGGTCACCACATTGCCGTTTTTGTCCTCCGAGAATTGACCGTTGCGGGTATAGACGGTGCCGCTGCTCGGGTCCTGCAAGGTGAAAAAGCCATCGCCGCTGATGGCGAGATCCAGGTTTGAGCCCGAGGTGCTGATGTTGCCCTGCGTGAACTGCTGAGCGGTTGAGGCAAGACGCACACCTTCGCCGATCGCGGAGGTATTCAAGTTCACCGCACCGGCGGCGAACACATCGGCGAATTCGGCGCGCGACTCCTTGAAGCCCACCGTATCCGCGTTGGCGACGTTGTTGGCGGTTACGTCCAAGTCCGAGCTCGCCGCCGTCAGTCCTGATAACGCAATGCTGAAAGAAGCCATGTGATTACTCCTGAATGAATTAGTTGGAAATTTGCTGGACGCTGCTGAACGGCACGCTGCCGATGCCCGCCACGTTCAGGGTCAATCCCGTCGATCCTGCGCCCATGCTGACGCTCTCGATCGTGCCGTTGACCAGCGTGGTTGCTGCCGTGCTTCCGGAAGCTGCACCGGCATATTGCGCGCTCAAGGTGTACTGGCCCGGAGGGGCTTGTGAGCCGTTGCTCTCCGTGCCGTTCCACGAAAAATTCGCAAGACCGGCCGACTGCGCACCCAGATTGATTTGCCCGACCAACGCGCCGCTGCTGTCACTGATGTTGAGCGTCACCTGGGACGTGGTTTGCGGCACGTTGACTGCGCCGGTAACCGTGCCGCCTGCGGCCAAGGTGGCCGTGCTGCTGGCAACCTGCGCTTGATGACCGAGCAGTGAGGAGGCCTGCAGCGCCTGACTCGAGGACAGCGAACTCGACAGAGTGCTGAACGAGGTGTTGAGCGAGGTGATGCCCTGCACTTCGCTGAGCTCGGCGAGCTGGCTCAGGAAGGTGTTGCTGTCGACCGGACTGGTCGGATCCTGATTTTGCAGCTGCGCCAGCATCAGAGTGAGGAAATCGGTTCCGCCCAGCGTGGATGCAGCGGTGAGTCCGCCGCTCGTGGCACCCGAGCTGCCGGTGCTGCCGGTGCCGGTTGTGCCGGTACCGGTGCCGGTGCCGGTAGTGGGCGGAGTGGTTGCGTGTGTTCCGTTGATTAGCATGTTGCGTTCCCAGGCCTAGTGACCCATCGAAATGGTTTTGAGCAGCAAATCGCGCGCGGTATTGATCGCTTCCACATTGGTCGCGAAGCTGCGGTTCGCCGAGATCATGTTGGTCATCTCTTCGATCGAGTTGACGTTCGAGCTGTAGACGTAGCCGTCCTTGTTCGCCAGCGGATTGTCCGGTTGATAGCGCATCAAGGGCGGCGCGGTGCTTTCCACCACGCCGAGCACACGCACGCCGACGCCGGCGTCCTGGCCGTCGAAGCTCGAGCTCGATGTGTCCATCATCGTTTGGAACACCGGATGCCGCGCGCGATAGATCTTGCTGGCATCGCCGTTGACGCTTTCGGCATTGGCGAGGTTGCTGGCCGTGGTGTTGAGCCGAATCGTTTCGGCGTTCAGCGCGCTGCCGGCGGTATTGAATACATTGAATAGAGACATGTCCCCTCCTTACGATCCGTTGATCGCGAGCGTCAGCTCTGCGATCCGCAAATTGATGAAATTCAAACTCGCCTGATAGCGCACGTTGTTCTCGGAAAAAGCCGCCTGTTCCACCGGCATTTCCACCGTGTTGCCGTCCAAGGAAGCCTGATACGGATTGCGGTACTTGAGATCGGCGGCCGGCACGTCGCCGTCGTTCAGCGTGATGTGTGCCGCCTGAGTGGCGCTCATCGGCAGCGGCGCTGCGTCGGTGTGCGCCAAAACAGCGGTGAAATCGATGTCGCGCGCCTTATAGTTCGGCGTATCCGCGTTGGCGAGATTTGTCGCCAGCACGCCGACCCGCTGCCCTTGCAGCAGTAGCGCTTGCTCATGGATTCCAAAAATGTTCTCGAACATGCGTAGCTCCTCTTGCGGGAGGAAGTAGCAAGAGGTGTGCCAACCTTGGGTGGAAGGGCGAAATGCGGCCGGCGGGGGCCCAATTCGGCAGCAGCCCCCCAATTGGCCGAGGTCGCCGATCGCGGGCGGCAAGAACTTGCCGCCGGCAGCCTAGCCGTGGCTATCCGCGAACGGCTCTTCCAGCGAATACTGGGGCGAGGTGAACCAGGCCGCCCCGTCTTCAGTGACGTGGAAGTGATCCTCGAGGCGAATGCCAAAGGCGCCCGGAATCACGATCATCGGTTCGTCGCTGAAGCACATGCCCGGCCGCAAGGGCGTCTTGTCTCCTCGTACCAAATAAGGCGGCTCATGGATGCTGAGACCGATTCCATGCCCGGTCCGGTGCGGCAGACCCGGCAAGCGGTAGCCTGGACCAAAACCGCTGCGCTCGAGAAACTGTCGCGCGGCGAGGTCGATCTGCTCACACGCGATTCCCGGGCGAACGGCGTCGAAGGCCGCTCGCTGCGCACTTTTTTCAATGCTCCACACGCGCTTGATCTCGGCCGTCGCTTCGCCGAAAACATAGGTACGGGTGATATCCGAGTGATACCCGCCGACCTGACAGCCGGTATCGATGAGAACCACGTCTCCCTCGCTCAAGGATTGATCTCCGGGTACACCATGCGGATACGAGGACGCTTCCGCGAATTGAACCGCACAAAAATAGCTGCCGCCGTCCGCTCCCAGTTGCCGGTGCGCCGAATCAATGAAATGCCTGACATCGCTGGCCTTGATGCCGGGCGCCAGAATGCGGGCTGCGCGGCGCTGCACCTCCAGCGTCATGGCTTTGGCTTGACGCATCAAAGCCAGTTCGGAATCGGACTTGATCATTCGACAGCCATCGATGATCGCTGTGCCGCTGACCAACGAACGCGTGGGCGCGTGGTTTCTTATGCCGTCAAACACCGAAAATGGCAGGGCGGGATCCAGAGCCAGGGTTTCAATACCCAGCTCCGCCAGCAGCTGCTTCACAAGCCAAAAGGGATTCTCATCCTCTTCCCAGAGACGGATCTTTGCCTCTATGGCGATGCTGGCGCGCAGCGAGTCGTATTCGAATGCGGGACAAACTATGATCGGGCCGCCGGACTTCGGGATCATTGCGGCCACCAGCCGCTCGGTTGCTCCCCACGCGATTCCGGTGAAATAGCGCAGGCTGGCGCCTGCTCCGACCAACACGGCATCGGCGCCGATGTCCGGCATGAAGCGCTGCGCCCGTTCGATTCTGCGCAGATGCTCCTCGCGCTTGATCAAGGCCGCCGGCGCCGGCCAGCGATTCAAGTTGGCGAGCTCAATTGCCGCTGTCGATCCGCCGATACCCATCATGATTTTTTTCCCAGGCGCCGCGCCCCTTGAGCGTCGGCGTCAATTGGTTTGCGAAATGTTTCCAGTCACGCCCCAGGTGTCGGAGACAACATAACCCTGCGGGTAGGGATCTTGGCTGTCCACCCGGTAAGTGTGGTACCCGGTGATCCAGGCGCGCCCGCGGATTGCCGGAAGAATTGCGGGCCGCCCCGCCACTGTCGTCTCGGCCAGGATCCGACCATGAAATTCCGAGCCGATGATCGAACTATGCGTCAATTGCTCGCCGATACGGATCATGCCGCGTGCGTACAAAACTGCCAGGCGCGCGCAGGTACCGGTGCCGGTCGGACTGCGGTCGGAGCGGCCCGGTGAGACGATACAGGTGTTGCGCGTGACCTTACCCGCACCTTGGAACGGCTGCGCGAACTGCACGATGGAAACGCCGCGAATTTCCGGGTTTTCCGGGTGCACGACATCGAGTTGTGCGCGCGCAGCCAGTCTGATCCTCTCGCCCAGATCAGCGAGCGCCCGCGCTTCCGACGGCACGATGTCGAAGCCCAGCATCTTCGCATCGACGATGCCGAAAAACATACCGCCGTAGGCAACATCGATCGGCACGCGCCCGAAACCCTCAACCTGGATTTCGGCGTCGAGACAGTCGACGAAGCAAGGAACATTCTCGAACTCGACCGAGACGCACTTGCCGTCGCGGCAATTTGCGGTGGCGCGGACCACGCCGCCTGGCATGTCGAGCATCAAGATCGTCTGCGGTTCGCGCATCGCGACGATGCCGGTTTCCAGCAGCACGGTCACTATGCAAATTGTGTTCGAGCCGGACATCGGCACGTACTCGGTCGGCTCCATGATGATGGCGCCGACGTCGCAGTCGGGCCGCGTCGCAGGCACCAGCAGGTTGACGTGCCGTATAACGCTGCCGCGCGGCTCGCAAAGAAGAATGCGGCGTATGTGATCGTGTTCGCGTTCCATGGTTCGCATCTTGTCGAACATGGTTCTACCCTGGGGCGGAAGCACGCCCCCGACAATCACGTCGCCCACCTCACCTTCCGCGTGACAGCCAACCACGGAGATCAACCGCCCTGCCATATGCGCTTCCTTGGTTTCGAGTGCATTTAGTATACGGAAAATAGCCTATGGCACGCCGCTTGCTTGTTAGTAGCATCATGCAACCAGCGCCAAAATTCTGTCGCGCGGCGCTTTTTCGCCGTCAATCTCTGCGCTTGTGCCTGGCGCTTGTGCCGCTGCTGGCGGCCGCTCAAGCCTCCGACCAGCAGGACCTCAAGCAGCTTGAAGCCTTGGCCAAAACCGAAGCGGCAGTGCAATTGCCAGCCCTGACCGAGCGGCAGCGCTTCTTGGTGGGTCCCATCGATCCTCATACGCAGCTACAGAAATGCCAACGCCCGATCCGGCCAGTAGCCGCGTCGGCCGTGCATATGCGCGATCGAGTGACGATCGAGCTGATCTGCGAAGAGGCGAAATCTTGGCGCATTTACGTGCCGGTGCGAATCATCGGCACCTCACCCGTCGCGGTGGCGGCGCACGCCATCGTGGCGGGCACCGTGCTCAAGGTGACCGACCTCAAAGTTGAAGAGCACGATTTGTCCGAGCTGCCTCTGGGCTTCTTGGACGACCCCGCCATCGCCGTTGGACTGACCGCCAGCCGGCCCATTTCCGGTGGGGCCTTCCTGACCAACCAACAGTTGGTGGCGGCCAAGGCGGTGCAGCGCGGCCAGTCGGTGACCTTGATCGCCGATGCGGGTGGCATCAGCGTGCGGATGGCCGGCCGAGCATTGAGCGACGGCCTGATGAATCAGCGGGTTAGGGTGCAAAATCTCTCGTCAGGCAAGATTGTCGAGGGGATTGCCCGCTCCGAACAAGTGGTCGAAATAATTTTACAATAGCCCTTCAGTGAACCGCGTCACAGCCGATAACGAATTTAACAGGCGGTTTGAGGCGAAATCGCTAAAGTTCATCCAAACCCCGACGACAACATGGCATGGGTAATTAAGCGCCCCAGGAGATTTCGGTGACCGACAAAATCAGTGGCTTTTCAACATCCGAGCCAGTCGCGCCCGTCAAGGGCTCGAACAGCAGCGGTGTTGTAACTGAAAAACCGCAGGGCGAATCAACATCGGCCGGCACAACCGCGCAGACCGGCGACCACGTCACCTTGACCGATTCCGCGCGGGCCTTGCAGAAGATCGAAGAAGCCGTGGCTAAAGCCCCGGTCGTGAACTCTCAGAAAGTGGCCGCGGTAAAGCAAGCGGTTACTTCGGGCACGTACAAGGTCGATGGCCCCAGAGTCGCGGACAAGATATTGCAGTTCGAGCGCGGGCTGAAGTAACCCATGCAACAGGACGCCCGCTACCGTCTCGAAGATTTATTGGATCGCGAGATCGAGCTTGCGCGCTCCCTGGCGGCGACGTTGGCCGCGGAACGGACCTCCCTGACCGGCGACTCGCCGGAGGCGGTCGAGAAAAATGCCGCCGACAAGATTCGGGTTCTGCAAAGCATCGAAAACCTCGAAGTGGAACGCCGGGCGCTGTACGCCGGTCCCGTGAATTCAGGGCTGGGAGCAACAGTCGTGGAACGTTGGCGCGCATTGATGGCGCTCATGGCCGGTTGCCGCACCGCGAACGACGTCAATGGCTACATCATTCATGTTCGGCAGCACCAGATTCGCCAGCTGATCGAGATCGTGCGCGGCGTTCCGGCAATTACCTACGACAGCCACGGCAAGACCTTCGCCAAGGCGCTGCGCGCCTTGGCCAGGGCCTGATTTATGCTTGTGCTCAGCCGCCGCGCCGATGAGTCGATCGTCATTCAGCCCGCTGATGGCGTCGATGAGAACATCACCATGGCGCAGCTGTTCGCTAATGGCCCGATCCAAATCACGCTGTTGGGCGGAACCGGCCGGCGCGTGAAGATGGGCATCGAAGCCCCGGCAGAACTTGCCATCCGGCGCAAAGACGTCGGCTGATTGTCCGCTCTGCGGTCGATGATTTCCTCATCGTTCGCCCGCTCGTAGTCTTTTGATTTTACATATCTTTCGGTCGCCGGACATATCCTTTAGGCGAATTTCGAACCCTTCGCTAACGCCGTTCCGATGTGCATAATGGCAGGCCTCACCACGATTCAACCCGAAGGTAAGTCCGGATGGAGCGCCGCTTGCACACTCGCCACCGCGCACGGACAACGGTCTACGTGGTGATGTCCGGACGAAAGAGCCGCATCTGCAAGGCGAAGAATTTGAGCGCGAACGGTGTGTTCGTCGAGACGGAAAATCTTGGGCTGCGCAAGGGACAACAGGTGCAGTTGGCATTTGCGATCAACTTGGGATTGGTGACCAAGATCCATCGCCGTACCGCCATCGTCGCACACGTAACCCGGGGCGGCACCGGCCTCATGATGGAACAGTTCGCCGGCCGCTGAACTTGACACATCCTGTAAACTTACAGGAATGCCACCCTTCGATCCTCCACGCTCGGATGCAATCCGCATCCGTGGCGCGCGCCAGAACAATCTCAAAGATCTCGACCTGGACCTGCCCCTCAACGAATTGATCGTTGTGACGGGCGTCAGCGGGTCTGGCAAGAGTTCCCTGGTCTTCGACACTCTCTATGCCGAGGGTCAGCGCCGCTACGTG
The DNA here is from genome assembly GCA_963785405.1 of uncultured Gammaproteobacteria bacterium. Taxonomy (GTDB): domain Bacteria; phylum Pseudomonadota; class Gammaproteobacteria; order Steroidobacterales; family Steroidobacteraceae; genus Bog-1198. The sequence goes on along the minus strand of CAWAVF010000008.1, from coordinate 1,072,392 downwards.
GAAACCTTCTCGCCGTATGCGCGCCAATTCTTGGACCGCATGGACAAACCGCAGGTCGATCGGATCGAGGGCATTCCGCCCGCGATCGCAATCGATCAGACCAATCCGGTGCGCACTTCACGCTCCACCGTCGGCACCATGACCGAGCTCAACGATCATCTGAAGCTGCTATTTGCCCGCGCCGCGGTATTGCATTGCCGGGGTTGCGGACAAGCCGTGCGCCGCGACTCGCCCGCAGGCATTCAAGACCAGTTGGGCCGGCGCGCGCAAACACACGACGATCCGCTGCTATTGCTGACTTTTCCGGTACCGATCCCCGCGAATTTCACCGAGGCTGAAATCAAGCAATTGTTGGAGCGGCAGGGATACACGCGCATTCATGAAAAGCGCGGCAATACTCTGCAGGTGATTCAAGATCGATTTCGCTGGTCCGCGATCGACGCCGCGCGCGCGGCAGATGCCATCGAAGCGGCGCTCAAGGTCGGCCAAGGCCGGCTCGATGTTTACCCGGTGGATGCAGGCGCTGATCCCAGCCATTCATCTCCGCCGTGGCGCTTTTCCACCGGCCTGCATTGCCCGGACTGCGACATTGCTTACAAGGATCCCAGTCCCAGTACCTTCAGTTTCAATTCCCCGATTGGCGCGTGCGAGACCTGCCGCGGTTTTGGCCGCAGCATTGGTGTCGACTACGGCCTGGTCATTCCGGATGGCGCATTGAGTTTGCGCCAGGGGGCCATCAAGCCCTGGCAGACCGATGCCTATGAAGAATGCCAGACGGATCTCGTCAAATTCGCCCGCAAGCGCGGCATTCCGCTCGATACCGCATGGCGCGACTTGGCGGATGCGCAGCGCGCTTGGGTGATCGAAGGCGAAGGCGAGTGGACCAAGAATGTCTGGTATGGCGTGCGGCGCTTCTTCGCGTGGCTGGAAACCAGAGCGTACAAAATGCACATCCGCGTGCTGCTATCGCGGTACCGCTCGTATACCGAGTGCGCTGCCTGTCGCGGCTCGCGCTTGAAACCCGAGGCGCTGCTGTGGCGCGTGGGCAATCCCGGGGTCGACATCCGCCAGTTGATGCTGCTGCCCATAGACGAGGCGCAGCGATTTTTCGCGACCCTGGAATTGCCGGGCCTGCTCGACGGGGCGATGGAACTTCTGTTGCGGGAGATCCGCGCGCGTCTCAAATATTTGACCGACGTGGGGTTGGGATATTTGAATCTCGACCGCCAGTCGCGCACGTTATCCGGCGGCGAGGTGCAACGCATAAATCTCACCACTGCACTGGGGACCTCGCTCGTCAACACTTTGTTCGTACTCGACGAACCATCGATCGGACTGCATCCCCGCGACGTCAATCGCATCGTCGGCGTCATGCACCGCTTGCGCGATGCGGGCAATACGCTGGTGGTGGTTGAACATGATCCGAAAGTCATACACACCGCGGACCGCGTGCTTGATATTGGTCCCGGACCCGGCGAGCTCGGCGGCGAAATTGTGTTCTACGGCCCGATTCGGGATCTGCCGGACGCCCATGGGTCCTTGACCGCCGACTACCTGTTCCGCCGCAAGCGAGTCGAGGCGCCGCGGGTTGCGGCCGCGCGCCGCCAACCCGTACGCACTCTGCGCCTCGCGGGCGCCGCAGAGCATAATCTCAAAAATGTCGATGTCGCGATTCCTCTCGGGCGACTGGTGTGCGTCACCGGCGTCAGCGGCTCCGGCAAATCCACGCTCGTTCACGACGTGCTGTATCCGGCGCTGCAGCGCGCCAAAGGCAAACCTACCGAGAATCCTGGTACCTATCGGGATCTTGAGGGCGCAGAGCTGATCGACGCGGTCGTCATGGTGGATCAGAGCCGCATCGGCCGCACCACGCGCTCCAATTCTGCGAGTTACGTCGGGGCGTTTGACGCCATCCGCGATTTGTTCGGCCGCTTGCCGCAGGCCCGCGAACGCAAGTACACAGCCGGCACCTTTAGCTTCAATGCCGGCAATGGCCGCTGCCCGGGATGCGGCGGCAACGGCTTTGAACACGTCGAGATGCAATTCCTTTCGGACGTGTACCTACGATGCCCGGATTGCGACGGCCGCCGCTATCGCGCCGAAATTCTCGAAATCAAAATATCCCGCGGCAATTCCACGCCAAAGAGCATCGCTGACGTTCTCGACCTGACGGTGTCCGAGGCGCTGGCGTTTTTCGCCGCAGACAAAGAAGTGTGTCTGCGGTTGGCGCCGCTCAAGGATGTCGGACTCGACTATTTGCGTCTGGGGCAGCCGGTCCCGACCCTTTCCGGCGGGGAGGCACAGCGCCTCAAGCTTGCAGGTCATCTGGCCGATAGCGCCGCGCGCCTGGCCGGGTCAAAAAAATCATCGGCCAAGCGGTTGGCGACCGTCTCCGCAGCCCTGCCCGGGTCGCTGTTCCTGTTCGATGAACCGACCACCGGACTGCACTTTGACGATGTCGCCAAACTGTTGCGCGCGTTTCGGAAGTTGATCGATGCCGGGCATTCTCTGCTCGTGATCGAACACAACCTGGACGTCATCCGGGCGGCCGATTGGATCATCGATTTGGGTCCGGAGGGCGGCGCCGCCGGCGGCAGCGTCGTCTGCGCCGGCACGCCCGCCGAAGTCATGCAGGCCGCCACGTCGCACACCGGGCGCGCACTCGCCGAAGCGGATGCAGGGGACAACGCGGTTCGCGACGCGGCCCCCGCCCATCGCTACGCGGCCGCGCCCACGATGATCGAGATTCACGGCGCCCGCGAGCACAATCTCAAAAATATCGACGTAAGCTTGGGGCTCAACAAATTCACGGTGATCACCGGTGTATCCGGCAGCGGCAAGAGCACACTGGCTTTCGACATTTTGTTTGCCGAAGGCCAACGGCGCTACCTTGAGTCCTTGAACGCTTATGCGCGGCAGTTCGTACAGCCTGCTTCGCGGCCGGACGTCGATGCCATATTCGGCATCCCGCCCACGGTCGCCATCGAACAGCGCACCAGCCGCGGTGGACGCAAGAGCACGGTGGCGACTCTTACGGAGATTTATCATTTTCTGCGGCTGCTGTACGTGAAGCTGGGAACGCAATACTGCCCGCTTTGCGAATCCAGGATCGAACCGCAATCGGCGGACGCGATTGCGGCCACCCTGCTGGAGGGTTATCGCGGCAAGAGCATCACCCTGTTGGCGCCGCTCATCGTCGCGCGCAAGGGCCTGTATACGGCGCTTGCAAAATGGGCGCGCGGCAAAGGCTTCACGCACCTGCGCGTCGACGGCGAGCCTATTCCCACGGCGAAGTGGCCGCGACTCGACCGCTTCGTCGAACACAGCATCGAACTGCCGGTCGGCGAAGTGAAGGTCAGCGCGTCGGCTGAAGGGCCGTTGCGAGAACTGCTGGAAACGGCATTGGAGCATGGCCGCGGCGTGGTTCACGTGCTGCTGGGATCTTCTTCGAGCGTGTTCTCCACCAAGCGCGCCTGTCCGAAATGCGGCACCGGCTTTCCGGAACTCGACCCTCGGTTGTTCTCATTCAACTCCAAGCATGGCTGGTGCGGCAGCTGCTTCGGCACGGGAGTGCAATTGCCGCAATTCGATGCCGAGCAAAGCGGCGAGGAATCGGCGTGGCGTGAAGACATGGAAGCACCCCTCGACATTTGTCCGGCGTGCGAAGGTCAACGTCTTAATCCGGTGGCGCTGCACGTGCTGTTCCGCGGCCAATCGCTGGCCGCGCTCACGGATTTGCCGGTGCAGGAATTTTCTGCCGGCCTGCGCAAGCTTAAGCTCATCGGCCGCGAGCAGGACATTGCGCGTGATTTGTTGGCCGAACTTACCGCGCGCACCACCTTCCTCTGCGACGTCGGCTTGGGCTATTTGCAATTGAATCGCGCCGCCCCCACATTGTCGGGCGGCGAAGCACAGCGTATTCGCCTGGCGGCGCAGCTGGGATCCAATCTGCAAGGTGTGTGTTACGTGCTGGACGAACCCACGATCGGGTTGCATCCGCGCGATAATCTGATACTGCTCGATACTCTGGATCGGCTGCGCGCCAAAGGCAATACCTTGGTGGTGGTCGAACACGATGAAGACACGATTCGCCGTGCCGATCACGTGATCGACCTGGGCCCGGGAGCGGGAACTCGCGGCGGCCGATTGGTCGCGCAAGGCACGGCGGCGCAACTCTCGCGCCTCGGTAACTCCGCCACCGGCCGTTGTCTTGCCGCGCCGCTCAAGCATTCCCGATCCCGGCGCCGCGCCATAGATCGCAAGACGCCCATGATCGAAATCCGCGGCGCCGCTCTGCACAATCTTCGCCGCATCGATGCACGCATCCCGCTGGGACGATTGACCGTGATCACCGGCGTGTCGGGATCGGGAAAATCCTCGCTGGCCCGCGACGTGCTGCTCGCCAACCTGAGGAAATTGTTGGCGAGGCCTGGCGCCAATGGCGCGCGCAAAGCCGCAGTGAGTCTTCAGGGCTGCGACGCCATATCCGGTTGGGAACGCCTGAGTCGCGTCCTCGAAGTCGACCAGACTCCAATCGGCAAAACCCCGCGCTCCTGCCCGGCAACCTATATCGGCTTTTGGGATTCGATTCGCCGCCTTTACGCCGACACCACCGAAGCACGCATGCGTGGCTTCACCGCCAGCCGCTTTTCGTTCAATACCGCGGGTGGCCGCTGCGAGGCCTGCGAGGGGCAGGGAATGCAGCGCATCGAGATGAGCTTCTTGCCGGATGTTCAAGTGCTGTGCGACGTCTGCGGCGGCCGGCGATTCAATCCCGAGACCTTGAACATTTTGTTCAAGGGCAAGAACATCGGCGAGACGCTCGCGATGAGCGTCGAGGAAGCGCAGGATTTCTTTGCCGCGCAGCGCAGCGTGCGCCATCCCGTGGAACTGATGGCCGATGTCGGGCTCGGCTACTTGAGTTTGGGCCAGCCCAGCCCGACGTTGTCGGGCGGCGAGAGCCAACGCATCAAGCTCGTCACCGAACTCGCCAAGGTACGCACCGATGCGCTTGGCCAGGATATCGCGCGGCGCGAAGGACAGCATTCTCTTTATGTGCTCGATGAGCCGACAGTGGGATTACACATGGCCGATGTCGAAAAACTCCTGCGCGTTCTGCATCGCCTGGTCGACGCCGGCAATACGCTGGTCGTCATCGAACACAACCTCGACATCATGGCGGAAGCGGATTGGATCGTCGATTTGGGCCCCGAAGGCGGCTCGGGCGGCGGCCGCATCGTCGCGCAGGGCGCGCCCGAATCCATCGTGCGCGGGGCGGGCAAAAGCCACACGGCGAGAATCTTGTCCGAGTTCCTGGCGCAGCGAGCAGTCGACTAGGACCGCTCCATCAGCTCGATGCGATTGCCGAAGGGATCGTCGACGTAGATACGCCGGTAGCCCTCGAGTGGTTCGTCGTCCTTCAAAGCATATCCCAAGGAACTCAGCCTCTGCTTCAGTGCGGGCAGGTCGTCGACCAGAAGGGCGGGATGCGCTTTGCGCGCTGGACGGAACTCCGTCTCGACACCGAGATGGATCTTTAGATCTCCGTTCTCGAACCAGCATCCGCCGCGCTGTGCAAGATGTGGCGGCTTCGGAATCTCCGCAATGCCCAATGCTCCATGATAGAACTCGCGGGCAAGCGCTTCGCCGCCGGCCGGCATGGCCAGCTGCACGTGTTCAATGCGGGTGATTCGCATCAGCGTATTATATGCGTGGCAACAATCGATGAAGACCATTCTCATAACCGGCGGCACCCGCGGCATCGGTCGAGCTACGGCGCTGCAATGCGCCGCAAACGGCTGGTCGGTGGCCCTCAATTATGTGCGGGACGAATCTGCCGCCGAGCAATGCGTTCGCGAAGTGCAAGCCGCCGGCGGCAATGCGCTGGCGTTGCGAGGCGACGTCGCCGTGGAGGCCGATGTGGTTTCCGTCTTCGACGCCGCGCTATCGAGGTTTGGCCGGCTTGATGGTGTCGTCATCAATGCCGGCATCGTGGCGCCGTCCCTGCCGCTCGCCGCGATGGACAGCGCGCGACTGAGGCGGATGTTCGAGGTCAATGTCTATGGCGCATACCTCTGCGCCCGGGAAAGCGCGCGCCGCCTGCCCAAGGATCGCGGCGGCAGCGGCGGCTCCGTGGTTCTCGTGTCCTCTGCGGCGAGCCGGTTGGGTTCGCCATTTGAATACGTCGACTATGCCGGCTCGAAGGCGGCTTTGGACACATTGGCAATTGGCTTGGCCAAGGAACTGGCGCCTCAAGGCGTGCGGGTCAACGCGGTTCGTCCCGGACTGATCGAAACGGACATTCACGGCAGCGGCGGACAGCCGGACCGCGCGCAACGTCTCGGCGCCACCACCCCGATGGGTCGCCCCGGACGTCCCGAGGAAGTCGCCGCGGCTATCGTTTGGCTGTTGAGCGATGGCGCTTCGTATACCACGGGAGCCATTCTCGATGTCTCCGGAGGCCGATGAGAAATGATTCTCGAAGCCGCCGTATTATCGGTTCGAGAGGGTCAGTCCGAGGAATTTCAAGTCGCGTTTCGCGAGGCCCGGCGCATCATTGCTTCCATGCCAGGGTACCAGTCTTGCGAACTCGGCCGCTGCATCGAGCGCCCGGACGAATTCCTGCTGCTGGTGCGCTGGGCATCGCTCGATGCGCACCAGATCGGCTTTCGCCAATCGCCGGAATATCAGGAATGGAAGCGGCTGCTGCATCATTTCTATGAACCATTCCCGACGGTGTCGCATTACAATCGCGTCGACAGGGATTGACGACGGTAGCGGGCCGGACCATTCGCCTTCACTTGCCGGCTGGTTCCTCGGCCTGCGACTTATTGTCCGGCGCATGCGAGTGCAGGCCGGCATCCTCAATCAAAAGCCTGCGGACGTACAAAAAACGAATCCTTTCGTACTCGAACGGCGAGCCGCTGGAATAGTAGCGAAAGCCGACATTGGCGCGCTGATCGACGGCATTGGTCACGCCGAGTCCCCATGAAACATCGCCGCGATAAAAACCAGCCACGTTGATTTCATACGAAGTGCCGTAGTCCGCGAGAAAGCCGACGCCGCCGCGCAACGTCGACGGTCCGAGAAACGGGATCACCAGGTACGGACCGGGATGCATGCCCCACTTGGCGAGAGTCGTGGCAAAGCCGGTGGGGGCAGGCGGCAGCTTGAGCTTGGTGGCGGCATCGATCAGACCGCCGAAGCCGATGGTGCTGTTGATCACAAAGCGTCCCAAACTGCGCATCACATACTTGAGCCGCCCCTGCAGGGTGTGGTTGATCACGCTGTTAATCTCGGAAAGATTGCCGAAGAAATTGTGGATGCCGTCGCGAACCGGCGCCGGCGCGCGGCGATAGGTGTTCGCCACCGGCAAGAAAACCGCTTCATCGAAGCGCGCGTTGAACCGGTAGGTGAATCGATTCATGCGCTCCCAAGGATCATAGGTGGTCATTGACGGCGCATCCTCGGGCGTCACCAGCGGCAGCGCCTGTCGCGGGTTGCGCGCGGAGGCGATCGCAGACTCCGTGGCAATGGCCTCGGCGAAGGCCGTCGCATTGACCGTGGCTGCGGCATTGTCGGCCGCGGGCGTATCGTCCGGGACGGTGCGAATGGTGGCGAGCGGCGAGGCGCAGCCGCCGAGCATGAGCGACCCCGCGATCATGAAAACCGCGGGTTTCATTTTCCGCCCCTGGGCCAACGCCCGGCCAGCATCTCCAGCATGTCGGCAACCTGCTGCCGGTCCCCCAGGTTGCCGAGATGTCCGCCGTGAGCGTAGACCACGATTCGCTCACCCAGGGTATCTTGCAGCCATTCGAGTTCGCGTTTGTCAAGAATCAAATCATCGCTGCTGGTTTGTGCGTAGTAGTCGCCGTCGGCGCGCAGGGCATCGCCGATGATGTCGAGGCGGTTGGCGGCAATCAACGACGCGCTGGTCGCATCGGGGCGGCGCTTGAGATAATAAGGCGCGAAAACCTTGGTAAAGTAATCGGCGAACGGTTGATCGCGCAGCATGCGCTGGATGTCGTCGAGCGAATCGCTCACCTTCGGAGGATGCTCAGGATCGATGACGACCCCGGTCTTGGCGTATAGGTCGCCGACGAAGAACATATCGATCAGGTCGATGCGAAATGACAGCGCGATTGCGGCGGAGAACTCGGCATCGGTTTTCAGCGCCGTCGCAGCCGCACTCAGCAGGAAGTCCTCGTCTATCTCGAGCCGATCCGATGCGCGGTAGAGATTCGCGAGCTGCGCGTACAGCCTGCGATACAGGAGTTCGATGTCCGCATCGCTATTGCCGATGGTCAATGCAAAAAGCTGGTCGAGGCGCCCGACGGACGAGAACAGGCTGACCGGCGGATTGATCATGACCACGCGATGGACCTTGAGCCTGCCCTCCGCGGCATCGATCGACTTGATGATTGCGGCGTTGGCGCCCCCCAAGCTGTAACCCAGCACATCGATGTCGGTGATTCGAATCTTGCGCGGCAAATGCGCCAGAATCTCCACAATGGCGGAGTACAGATCATGGCCGTCCTGCATCAAATCGCCGGCTACGCCGGTGCTGGATGTCGATACGATGAATCCCGGAAAGGTCGGCGACGGCATGGTGAGCACGTGATAGCCCGCCTGGTACAGCACGGCGCGCAGCACCGCGAGTTTGGCGGTGTTGCCATCGCTGCCGGTGCCGGAGATGACGATGGCCAACGGCGCCGGCTTCTTTTGCGCGGACAGCCAAACTCGCAGCTTGCCATCGAACCAGAGGACATCCGGTACCGGAAGCCTCCAGGGCAGCGTGATGTTGATTTCGGAGAGCGGCACCTTGTCAGGCAGCGTGGCCATGTCCTGCGGCGGAGTGCCGAACACGGTCGCGCGCAAGCCTGCGGAGTCCGCCAGCTCGGCGGTTGCGTCCGGCAGCGAGGGCGCAGCGGCCGGCTGCTGCGCATGGGCGAACGATGCTCCGAGTAGCGAGGACGCGAGCGCAATTGGCGCCAGGTGGCGCCGCATTTCGATGCCAAACAGTTGGCTGTACCACTTCAACGTCATCATATTGTTACGATATCGTATCCAAGGAGCGCCGACGACCGAAAGCAGCGATGAAGCCAGGAGATCAACACCCGCAATTTGCGGCGCTCGAGACACTGTTCGAGTCAGGGCGTGGCCCCAAACTGCCCCTGCCGCCCAGACTGGCGCGTTTGTACGGCGCCTTGCGCATGCCGCTGCCGCGCTCGCGATTTCACGTCTTCAGCAATTTTGTCAGCAGCTTGGATGGCGTTGTGTCGCTGCAAACAAAGGGACACAGCGGCGGCGGCGACATCAGCGGATTCAGCGCTCAGGATCGCATGGTGATGGGGCTGCTGCGCGCGGCGGCCGACGTCGTGATCGTGGGTTCGGGCACGCTCGAGGCCGACCCTCGTCACGTTTGGACGCCACAGGCAATTTGTCCAGAACTCGCGAATGACTACCATCGCCTGGAAAAGGCGCTGCGGAAACGCGAACCATCCCTCAATGTGGTCGTCAGCGCCAGAGGTGGAGTCAACCTGCGCCTGCCGGTATTCGCCTCGCCTGCGGTGCCCGCATTGATCATGACCACGGCCGCCGGTGTCAAGCGCCTGAACAAACAAAGGGTGCCGGATTCGGTGCAGATCCGGGTGCTCCGACCCCGCGGCGACGAAATTCCGGCCGGCGCCATCCTCGAAGAACTGAGCCGCGAAATTCCGGGCGGACGAATCCTGGTCGAAGGAGGTCCGCGACTGCTGGGCACCTTCTACGGCGAACGTCTCATGGACGAGCAATTTCTCACACTGGCGCCGCAAATTGCGGGCCGGGACATCCCCGACAAACGGCTTGGCCTGGTGATGGGAAAGACGTTTGCGCCGCGCGCCCCGCTGTGGGGCACGCTCATCGATGCGCGGCGCGGCAGTCGACTGCTGTTTTTGCGCTGCTCATTTGCAAGGGCCAACGGCGGACTATGGCGTTGAGCGCTTCAGCACGGCTGAGTTGCGTTCGTCGTCCTCAATCGTGCGATACAGCTGCTTGAGCTGTTCGGACTTGCTCGCCGGCACGCTGAGCTCCTTGATCTCGAAACTGCGCGTGTAATGCAACGCGCCGCCGTTGAAGACGGTCTTGCTGTGATATGCGGCAAAGCCATCATCCACGTCGACCGGGGCCGGCAGCTCGTCGATCACGTAGCCTGCCGGCAATAAAATATCAAACGCGTCGGTATCGCGCCGAGGTCCGGAGAATTCGACGGGATGTTGACGCGGCACCTTGGTTTCCAAAAAGCTCTGCACCTTGCTGCCAAGGACCCGCGGCCGCACCAGTAGCAGGTCGCCGGCCGCCTTTGCGTAATCTTCGGCTTCCAATGTGTAGTGCCATTCGAACGGGCGGTCAGCAACGCGCAGATTGGCCACGGCGGCCTTCAGGATTTGAAATTTTGCCAGGGATGCGCCAGCCACCGCCTCCACGGGTTTTATGCGGTCAGTGTCCAGTGTCGCGGCTCGCAATGCATAGCGTTGTTGCACCGCCTCGTCGCCTACTCGAATCTCGATGATTTCTCCCAACAGCGTTCCCTTCTCATCCAGTGTCATTTTTGCTGTGCGCGCAAGGCCGTTGGTATCGACGGCCAGTTGCGGCAGTTTGATCAACTCTCCGCCATTTTGCGTAACCAGCATGCCAAAGTTGGCCTGCAGCGCACCGGAAAGCGAGCCAAGCGGCGTCAGCTCGTCCGTGGGATCGAAGAACAGAAGCTGCCCGAGCGTTGGATGCGCCAGACGGGCCTTGAGCATCGTCGCGTCGAGTCCGTCAGGCAACGCAATCGCCAGAATGGCGTGGTTAAAGTGCAAATTGGGCGGAGTGGAAGCCGAAACCGCACCGCGCTCGGTATTTATGACAACGAAATAGGACTCGACCCCGATTTCTTTGAGCATCGAGCTCAGCAAGGTTGCCTTATCCTTGCAGTCGCCGTAACGATGGCTGAATATTTCCGCGGCGGGGTGCGGCTGATATCCGCCAATTCCTAGTTCGATTGCCACGTAGCGAACGTCGTTTTGCACAAAACTGGCCAATGCCTGCATTTTTGCCAAGCTTGTGGCCGCAGGGGCCGTCAATTCAGCCACCTTTTGCTTGATCGCGACCGATGCATCGCGGCGGCCGGCGATCAAGCCTGAATACCACGATCCGATTTCATTCCAGCTCGAGATGCCGGACCCCTTCCCTCCCGATGGAATCAACGCAACCACCATTCTGCCGGCGATTCCCCGCCACGGCGGCATATAGCCTTCGATTCGAACCGGCTCGGCGTCGGAAATCGTCCAATTCCATTTATTTGCCGCGCTGGCCGTCGGCGCCTCCGCAGAGTGATTGAGCCAGCTCGACTGGTACGACCAACCAGTCGGCAATTGCAGGGTGTAGTGAGCTTCGCGCACCGGCACCGTGTCCTGAAAGTCCCATTCGTCGATCAAGAAATTTGGTTTGAGATCCTGTTCCACTTCGTAACCAATGACGCTGCCGACCGTCGCCGCTGGAATGCGCAGGGTTTTCATGCGCAAATCGCTCATCAATTCGCCGCCGTCCACGTCGATCACCGCGCTTTCGATCGCGTCCCTTTCCTTGACTTCATAGTCCTTGCCAGCCGTCGGGATCGACCATGCATGGAGATTTGTAATCGGCGTCTGCGGGTCAAAATAAAAGTGTATCGTTCCCCACGCTTCGCCACCGGGTCTGAGAATCCTTACTACCTGCCGGTCGAGCCTCTTGATTTTTCCATTCGGTTGAACGGTAAGGACACTCTCCTCGAACAGGATCACCGCGTTCGTTTTTTCGTCATGAGCGGGGACAGCGGCATTGACTTGCTGGTGCATCCATACGGGCGCATCGGTGGCCAGCGCGACGCGCGAACAAGCAACCATGACAAGAACCACCTGCCCAAGCATGAAGGAGATGGTGCGCATTGCAGCCATTTAGTGTGCAGCCCCACTTCTGGCGGAAATCAAAACAGCCTGATCCCCGTCGCCGGCGCGTGCCGCTTCAAAAAAGCCCTGTATCGATGGGTAGTACTTGACGGCCACGACCGTTGCGTGCTGCGTGAACTCTCTATGCAGGTGCAGCGAGCCATTTTTTTCCTCGCCGGATATCTCGTACTTGAAGGAATCGAGATCCACCTTGCGGCTTTTCGGCATGCTGGACACTCTCCAATCGGGTGCGAGTTCAATGGCCACATCATCCGTCTCTTGAAAGGGGAACCTGAAGTACAGAGGATGTATGCGCGTTGCATGCTGGAACGTGCGCTTGCTTCGTGCACCGAAGATGCCGACCGGCAGCAGAGCACGCTGGCCCGCCCTGGCTGCCCAACCGGGAACCTTCAATTCGTATTCGGCCACCAGCAGCGGCGATGAACTCTCCCAATCCGGCTCGTTCGTGAGCTCGACGAGCACGCCGCTGGCCACGTCGGTCTTCAATTGATCCTCGAGATATTGCTTGCGCTCGGTCTCGTCCGCGCTGCGCTCGTTCAAGCGACGCTCCAGGGCTTCCGCACCCGAATAGGTCACGGTCACCTTGCCCTCGAGAGCTCCAGACGACCTCAATTGAAAGGTGGCCTTGCGCTCGACTCGCGATTCCGCCGGGCCTGGAAGGGGTGTATGAATCCAGGTGCCGCCCTTTTTTTCCAGGCGCAATCCGATCACTGCGGTTTCCGCCCAGGGCAAGCTGCCGAACGGCGCAAATCGAGTACCCGGATCCAGATACAATTCCTTGCCGCCCTGCACCACCAGGACCACGTTGGTATTGAGGTCGCTTTGGTTCATCAGGTTGGCGTTGAAAAAATGCGTGTCGCGTGTCGACACAAGAACGGGATAGGCTTCGATGCCCGCCGCGCGCAGCAGCGCAAGGAACAGCCATGAAATCTGGTCGCCGTTGCCGTAGCCGCGACTCCAGACATCCGCCACGCCCTTGACGCCCTTGAGTTTTTCCCGCTCCGATTCCTGCTGAGATTTGGCGCGCTCGAACGTCAGATTTCGAAGCCCTTGAGTCCGTTCGTAGATTTTGTGCAACTTCGAGTCCTCTGAATCCCCCGGCTCCACGATTTGCGCCAGGGCTTCCGTCATGGCTCGGCGCTGATCCAGAAATCTGTCGATTTCGCCGAACTTTCCCTTGGCGAACTTCTGCCAAAAAACCTCGGGGTCCTTCTCGGCGTGCAGGACATCGTCTTCGTAGATGAAGTCCACCCGATACTTCAGCTGGTTCTCCGGAGGCATGTATTCCTCCGTCACAAATGCCGGCACGTCGCGGGTCTCGAGCCGGATCATGCCATTGCGTTGTTGGCTGGGATTTTCGGTGTCGGGCGGCAATCCTTGCGGCCAGCTGTACCGCAAAGTGAAGCCTCGATACGGATTGAGCGAGAACTTCGCATGCTGGGTAAACAGGTCTTGACTCAACATCCAGTGCGAATCGAAGACATAACCTGAGCGCAGCTCAAGTCGGTAGCGGTATTCAATGATGCTGCCAACCTGTACGTCGGGCAACGTGAAGGTCTTCGCCATTAACTTCACACCGGCTTTCTCGGCGACGGATTTATCGAAAATCGTGCCCTCGAATTTTACGATGCTGCCATCCGGATGGATGGTCCGGGCTTCAACGGCGCGAACGCTTTCCGGCCCACCGTAATACGGGATCTCGATATTCGCGTATTGACGTCCGTCTTCGGTAAGAATCTTTATGCGCTCGTAAGTCGCCTCACTGGGCCCGTTGTCATCACGATCGACCTGCCGATACAGGTAGATGGCAGCGGCTGCCGGCGCCTTTGGCTCGCTGGTCACCTTGAGTTCTTCGGGCGATATCGGCAGCCAATCGGCGGCGCAGGCCGGGAGCCCTCCCGCGAACATCGAAACCGCAAGCAACAACGCCGTTATCAACGAGCGGCAGAGCATCAGCATGATTGATCCCGGATGACTTCCCTGTTCTTGTAATGACCGTGTCTGACGGTGATATGGAGTATGTCTCAAGCGCCATTCGACGTCATCATTGACATAACCCGCAAGTGTGGCAAGCGGAGCTGTTGCGGCGATCCTGCCGCCCGCGGGCAATTTCACATTTGAGTTTCCGGCGCGGCGCTGCGAAATGCCGGCAGTTCCCTGCATACGGCGTCTATGCTAGAGATTCGCGGATAGGGATTCATATCCACCGCGAATCGCCGCGCATTGAAAACCTGCGGCACCAGACAAATGTCCGCCAATGTCGGAGAGTTGCCGTGGCAGCATAGCCCGGTCGCCGCGTCTCGTACCAGCCAGCGCTCCAGTGCATCGAATCCCACCTCCACCCAGTGACGATACCAGGCGTCGCGAGTCGCCTTGTCCAGAGTCAATTTATCTTCCAGATAGCGCAGTACCCGCAAGTTGTTCAGCGGATGCAAATCGCAGGTGATCGCCTGTGTCAGCGCGCGTACGCGCGCGCGCGCCAGCGGCTCGGCCGGCAACAGCGGCGGCTCGGGGTAGATTTCATCGAGATATTCGATGATGGCCACCGACTGCGTCAGTACGGCGCCATCATCCAATCCCAGTGCAGGCACGAAGCCTTGCATGTTGATGATTAAGAAGTCCGACAGGCGGTGTTCGCCGGCCCGCAAATTCTTGAGCACCGACGTGTACGGCAGCTTCTTCAGGTTCAAGGCGATGCGCACACGGTAGGATGCCGAGCTTAAGTTGTAGCCATACAGAATCATTCGGCGAGACCCTTGCGGTATGCCGTCGGGGCGATGGCAGGCGGCACTATAATTTCATCGGGGACTTGGGGGCAATCGGCGTATATTGCGGACTCGACTTCCGATGAGGATTGCCAACTATGTTCAAGAATGCGTGCTTGGCGTTTGCCTTGAGCGGCGCTCTGGCGGCCGCCCCCTGTTGGTCGCATGCAAAACTGCAAAGCTCGAAGCCGGCTGACAATGCTCAGCTGACCCAGGTGCCGAAAACACTGACGCTCAACTTCAGTGAAGCTGCGCAACTGGCGCGGCTCGTAGTAGTCGGCGACAGCAAGGAAATTTCGATCCCAATCGACAAAACGGCCAAGGCAAGCCAATCATTTACTCTGCCGCTGCCAGGGCTCGCCCCGGGTAAGTATACGGTGCAGTGGACGGCGGTGGCGGCCGACGACGGTCACGTCACCAAAGGCACTTTTTCCTTCTCGATTGCCGGGTAGACGCGACACCGAGGCGTCGATGCTGCCGGTAACTGGATGGGACGTCGCGGCACTGCTCGCCAAGGCGGTGACTTATGCGGCGACGCTGTCGGCCGCCGGCTGTGTTTTCTTTGTCGCCTACAATGACGGTCTTCTGCAGAACCCGGAGCGCACCCGCATTCGGCGATTGCTCGGCGCCTCATTGGCCGCCGCGGCGATCGCCAGCGCCGCGACGACGCTGCTGCTAGCGGCGTCGATGGGCGGGGATATTGCGAGCATGTTCGACAGTACGTTCATCGGCATGCTGCTGCGGGCGGGCCAAGGCCGCGCGACTGGAATTCGGTTCGCCGGCCTGATCTGTGCCCTGTTTGCGCTGTCGACAACACGCCGCTTGCAAGCACCGGCGATCATCGGAGCGATCCTGGCAGCAACTTCATTTGCATGGGTCGGACATATTCATGCGTTGCGGCCGAACGCTTTGCCCACATTCGTCCTGTGCCTGCACCTCTTGGGTGCCGCTTTTTGGCTGGGCGCGTTGGCGCCATTGTTGATCGTCACGCGCGCCGGAAACGGCGCACAGATCGGAGCGATTGCGGCGCGGTTTGGGACAGCGGCGCTCGGCGTGGTGGCAGCACTCATTGCCGCCGGCGCCATGCTGCTGTGGCTCTTGATCGACGGCGCGGCAAAATTCTGGAGCAGCGACTACGGTTGGATGCTGGTGGGAAAATTAGGTACGGTCGCCGTTCTCTTGAGCATTGCCGCGCTGAATAAGCTCAATCTCACGCCTAGATTGTTGCGAGGCGATGCGAGCGCCGTCGATAGTCTCAAACGATCAATCACCGCAGAGATGGTTTTGGGCGGCACGGTGCTATTGATCACGGCGGCGTTCACCACGATTACCGGTCCGCCGCGGTGACCGCACGCCATCGCGACACGCTTGCGTCCTAAGAGGCTCCAACATAGTCCACATAGACGCTGCCGTGACTTCCGGAAATACATGCGTTCACGTCGAAAGCGGAACGTATCAACGCGGGTGTCAGTGTTGCCAGCGTCGGCCCGTCGCCCTGCACACTGCCATTGACCAGAGCAAAAATGCGGCTGGCATAGCGGCCCGCGAGAGTCAAATCGTGAAGCGAGGCAATCACCAGCTTGCCGCCCTGCGCCAATCCCTGCAGCCGCAGAGCGGTGTCGAGTGCATGCTTGGGATCGAGGCCGGAGATGGGTTCGTCCACGATCAACACGTTCGGATCACCAACCAGGGCCCGGGCCAGCATGGCGCGCGCAAGTTCTCCGCCCGAAAGCGTGGTCACGGGTTGGTGGCGGTGAGCGAGCAGATCGCAGGCCTGCAGCGCCTGCGTGATGAGAGGTGCGAAGCTCGGCGGTAATCCGCCGAACGCCGGTAGCGTCGGAGTGAGCCCGAGCGCCACCAGCCGCTCCACCGCAATCGGCCATTCGCAGCGGGGGTTTTGCGGCAAATACGCCCGGCGGCGGGCCAATTTCATCCCCGAAAGTTGATGAATCGAAGTGCCGTCCAGGGTCACCGTTCCCGTATCCGGTTTGAGCAGTCCGGCGAGCACCGACAACAGCGTCGACTTGCCGGCGCCGTTGGCGCCGATGACAGCAATGAATTCCCCGGACTCCGCATGCAGCGAGACATTGTCGAGAATGATGCGCCGGCCACGGCGCACGGAAACTTGCGCTGCATCGAGAATGGTCATGATCCGCCGCGCACCGCTTGCAGGAGATTGGCGCGCAGCGCCACGGCGGCATCCGCGCTCTCCACCACCCCGCAGCTGTACAGCGCGCCGGGATAGGTGACTGTGCGCCCGGAGTAAAGCTTGAGAATGAGCGGGTGCTGCACCATATCGGCGTTCAGTCCGGGTGTGTCGGTGGTGTTGCTGGCGTAGGCGATGACGTCGGGGTGCGCCATGATCAACTGCTCCATGCCGAACGACAGGTAGGGTCCGGCATCGCCGGCCGCCGTGACATTCACGGCTCCGGCCGCCGTTAGGATGGCATCGAACAATGTACCTTTCCCAGGAGCCGATCCGCCCTCGCCCCAGGCCGCGACGCGAATAGTCCGCGAAGGCCTGGTGGCAGCCAGTTGCCGCAGCGTCGAATCCATTTTTGCAATCAGCGCTTCACCAACCGCATCGCGCTCGAGCGCATGCGCCACGCCGCGGGTAACCGCGCGAATCTGATCGAAATCAACGGCGGGCGCCACTTCGAGCAACGGCATGTGAAATTTCCTGAGCAGCGACCGGGTTGCCGGCGTGGTGTAGGTGCCGGCCAGCACCAGATCGGGCTTTTCGGCGAGCACTTCCTCGACGGTGCCCGAATTGATCGCGACCTTCGCGGCCTGCGGCCAGACGTAGGAAATGCTCGGGTCCCGCGCATAGTAGGTGACCGATGTGATGCGTTCCGGTGGCAGCAGATCGAGCAGCAGATCGTCGGTGCACATGCTAAGCGACATCACGCGCTGCGGACCTGATGATTTGGCTGGTGCCGGACACGCCATGGCCAGCGCCAGGGCCAGCGTCACACCCCGAGCCGACGGCCTCAGCTTAAGCACAGTTCTTCACCCGAACTTGCTGAAATCCGGCGCCCGCCGTTCCGCGAATGCCGAGAACGCCTCTTTGAATTCCGCGGTTTTGAGCTGGCGTCCAAAGTGCGCGCCTTCTTCGCTCATTCGCGCCAATAACATCTGCTCATCGCGCATCAGCGACTTGGTCAAGACCACCGCCGCGGGCGCGCGAGCCGCGATTGCAATGGCGGTGGCGCGCGCGATTCGGTGCAGATCGGCCGGCGGCACCGCGCGGTTCGCGATTCCCCAGCTCACTGCCTGCTCGGCACGCACGGGCTCTCCGAGCACGAACATCTCAAACGCCCGCACATGACCGATGCGCAGCGGCATCAGCAGGCTGGAAGCGGCCTCGGGTACCAGAGCAAGATTGACAAATGGCGTGATCAGCGAGGCGTCGTTTGCCACAAAAACCATATCGCAATGCAGGAGCATCGTGGTGCCGATGCCGACGGCGCGGCCATTGACGGCCGCGACAATCGGCGTCCGCGAGCGGGCCAGGGCGGGCAGCAGCGGATTTCCATCCTCCGGCTTGGGCGCCGAAGCAGCGGCACCGACGGCGGCAAAATCGGCCAAATCGTTGCCCGCCGTGAACATGTCGCCGTTGGCCATGATCAAAATGCAGCGGACTTCAGGGTCGGTATCCGCGTTTGCAATCTCCGTCGCCAGCGTCTTGTACATGGCCCGCGTCAGGGCATTTTTCTTCTCCGGCCGGTTGAGAGTCAGCACCAACAGTTTCTCGGCCTTCTCCACCAGAATGTGCTCTGTCACAAAGTTTCTCCTTGCGTAATTTCACTGGCCGAACCTACCGCCGGCGATCCGCGCCGCGCTCGTCACGGCGCCATCTTGCGCAGCCGCACGACGAGCCAAAAGAAGAATGGCGTGCCAATCAAACTGGTCAGCACGCCAAGTTTCATTTCGCTGCCGACATGAATCAAGCGGGTGGCAACATCGGCAAGCAGCAGCAGCAGCGCCCCGGACAGCGCCGCGGGCAGCAGCACGCGGCTCGGCTGATGGCCCACCAGCGGCCGCACCACATGGGGTGCCACCAGTCCGATGAAGCCTATGATCCCCGTTACCGCCGTGGCGGCGCCTACGCCTGCCGCCGTGCCGAATACCGCCAGCACGTATAGCCGTTGCAGGTTGATTCCCAAACTCTGGGCCTGGGTTTCGCCCAAGGCCAGTGCATCCAGCGCACGGGCGGTGAATGACAGCATGACCGATCCCACTAGTATGAATGGCGTCACGAGCAGCACGTGCACCCAACTGCGATCCGCCAGCGAACCCATCAGCCACGTCATGATTTCGTATGCCGCGTACGGGTTGGGTGCGAGATTGAGTGCCAAGGAGATGCCCGCCGCCGCAAGCGCCGATACCGCTGCGCCCGCGAGAACCAGGGTTATCGTTCCGCCGCCGCGGCCTATTGCGAAGGTCAACAGGCTGGCAAGCAGTGCGCCGATGAGCCCAAGCAGCGGCGCGGCGGCCATAAAATGCGTTGCCATGCCGAAATAGACGGCGATCACCGCGCCCAGCGCCGCGCCCGCTGAAACCCCGAGCAATCCGGGCTCCGCTAAAGGATTCCGCGTCACGCCTTGCAGTACGGCGCCCGAAAGCCCGAGCGCTGCGCCGACCTCGAGCGCCAAAACGGCGCGGGGTAGACGCAGTTGCGTGACGATGGTTGCGGCAAGATTTTCATCCGGCGACCACAGCCCATGCCACACGTCCCCGGCGGGCAACCATACGCGGCCGGCCAGCAGGGAGATCAAGAACAAAGCACAGAGCAGCAGCAAAAGAGCGCCGCTCATTAGCCAATCCCTATGCATGGATCAGTGTAGGGTTAATCATCAGTAGCGTCACGTTTTGCATTCATTCATCGCCCTTCGAACCTCGGCTCCCTGCGTTCAATGCTGGCACTAATGCCCTCTTGAAAATCTTGCGTGCTGCGCAAGCGGCTTTGCTGCACCAGTTCCCGCTCGGTGGCGGCTGCGATTCGATCGGCCAGGCCTTGGCGCATTGTTGCCCGTGTCGCCACCACCCCCAAGGGCGCGCAGGCGGCAATCTCGCGGGCGAGCGAATGCGCGGCGCTACCCACCTCGATTTGAGCCGCCAAGACATCCGCCAAACCGAGGCGATGAGCCTCCTCGCCCTTGATGCGCCGGCTGGTGAGAAACAGCATGGCCGCCGCGTTCTTGCCGATGAGCTCCGGCAGCGTCACGGTGAGGCCAAATCCGGGATGAAATCCGAGTTTGGTGAAGTTGGCGCTGAAGGTCGCCTCGGCGCAGGTTACGCGAAAGTCCGCGACCAGCGCGAGTCCCAGACCACCGCCGATCGCCGCACCGTGCACGGCGGCAATGATCGGCTTGGCGGTGCGAAACAGTCGCACCGCCGCGCGATACAACTGCGCGGTGCTCGCATCGCGGCTGCCGGCATCCGCCGAGGCATCATTGCCGCCGAAGTTCGCGCCGGCACAAAAAGACTTTCCTTGAGCGGACAATACAATCGCGCGGCAATCGGCAGCGGCGTCCAATGCCTCGAAAGCCGACGCGATCTCGCCGATCAGCTGCGCATCGAAGAAATTATGCGGCGGCCTTCTTAAATTTACAGTGGCGATATGACCGTTCCGCTCAACGCCGATATCTTTAAACGATCCTGGTATTGGCATGGCGCCTCTCTAGGCTGTGGTGAAAAATCCGCGCTCGGGCCCTGTGCTTCAGCGCAAGCCCAAGCCGCGCGCGATGATTCCTCTCAGCACTTCGCTGGTGCCGCCCTGGATCGTGAGCTTGGGAACAATGGCCGTGGCATGCGCCAGCAACTCATCGAAGCGCTCGCGGTCGTGCGCATCACCGTCGATGAACGCCGCAAGGTCCCGGGCCTTGTGCGGCAGCTGCTGCTGCCAGACGGTGCCCATATCCTTCACGATCGAGCCCTCGAGCATCGGATCCTTGCCGGCCTCGAGCATGCCATTGACCGACACGGACATGCGCCGCAGCGTGTGCAGTTGCGCCACGAGACGGCCGATCCCCTCAACGCCACGCACATCGGGTGAGCGTCCGAGCACGCGGACCAGCTCGAAGAGCACGTAGGAGGTTTCCAGAAACCGCTCCGGACCGCTGCGCTCAAAGCTAAGCTCGCTGGTGGCCTGCTTCCACGCCATGTCAATCTCGCCCAATGCGTGGTCGTCCGGGACGAACATATCGTCGAACACCACTTCGTTGAACTCATGCTGGCCCAGGGCGTTGAGGATGGGATGCACCGCAATGCCGGGCGACGACATGTCGACCAGAAATTGCGTCAGCCCGTAGCGCCGATTCTCCTTGGTGGGCGCGGAGGTGCGAAACAGACCGATCATATAATCCGCGTGGTGAGCGCCGGTGGTCCAGATCTTGGTTCCGCGTACTTTCCAGCCGTCTTGGCAGCGCTCCGCCCGCGTGTTCGCAGCAAACAGGTCCGATCCGGAATTCGGTTCACTCATGCCAATGCAAAAGCAGCATTCGCCGCGGGTGATGCGCGGCAGGATATCCGCCCTGATGCGTTCGCTCGCGTACTTGAGCAGCATCGGACCGCTTTGGCGATCCGCGGTGAAATGCAGGCCGACGGGGGCGTTGGCGACGCGAAATTCCTCGGTGACGACGTAGCGCTCCAGGTAACTGCGCTCGCGTCCGCCATAGCGCTTCGGCCACGTCATTCCAATCCAACCCCTGGCGCCCACCTTGCGGCTGAATTCCGGATTTGATCTCGCCTGCATCGCACCCTGCAGCGGATCGAAGGTGCCGGCGTCGAATTCCTGTTGCAGGAATGCCCGCACTTCGCCGCGCAGTGCCTGTGCTTCGGGAGTCAGGCGGATGGGATCTATTTGGATGGCGGTCACTTCAGGGTCCTAGCGCGCCGCCAACATCGGCCACAGCGCATCGGCGCCGTTGCCCGCGACCATTCGTCCAAGCCTCACCGCCCAATAGCTCTCGCCGCCGAAATCATCCCGCCACGCCCATAGTCGCTGCGTATAGCGATGCAGTACATGTTCCTGCGAAAATCCAATGGCGCCGTGCACCTGGTGTGCGATCGCCGCGCCGGTCGCTGCAGCTTCGCCAGCCCGGATCTTGGCGCTCGCCACTTCCAGAAATATCCCCTGGTCGAACTGCGCTGCCGAGGCAATGGCGTCCGCCGCCGAGCCGGCCGCCGCGAGCGCCGCGGCGGCTTCGCCAGCGAGCTTCGCGAGGCTGTGCTGTATTGCTTGAAACTTGCCGATGGGTTTCTCGAAGGCGACGCGCTGGTTTGCATACTCCACGGACACATCAAGAATCGCCTGCAGCGCTCCGGCCATTTGCATGGAGCGCACGGCGGCGCCGATCAAGAGCAGCGCGTCGAGATTGATCGCGGCTGGAGCCATGGCGCTCGGCACAACATCGAGCAAGGCAACTGCATCGCGGGCATCGCCCGCCAGATTGGCGTGCTGCTGGATGCGGCAGAGTCCGCGGTCGACCAGCCCCACGAACGCGCGGTCTTCGCGCGTGCCCAAGACGACGATCCAGGCCGCATCCGCGGCGAATGGCACCGCTCGCACCGCTCCCGACAGCGCATCGTTGCCTGAGGCTGTAATCCTGTCGCGAACATCGACCGGCGCGACGGTGCCCGACCCAAGCGGCGTCGGAATCCCGGCCTGCTGCAGAAGCCAGCCGCCAAGCAACGTTTCGGCGAGCGGCACGCTGATCGCGAACTCGCCGGCGATCCGTACGACCTCGAAGCCGTCGGCCAGGGTGGCGCCGGAACCATTGAGCGCCTCGGGTATCCAGGTTCTCGTAAGCCCGGCGGTTTCGAGCGCGCTCCACAATCGCCGCCGATCCGTGTCGGTCCGCAACGATTGCGGGTTCCCCAGCTCGCGAAAGATGCGCCGGGTGGTGTCCGCAATCATGTGCGAGTTGTCGTTCATCGGGTGCATAGCCTACATCGGCCCTCTAGCCAGAGCGAACGGCCGATTTAGGCGCGGTGCCCGCCAGTCTGCGGTATCCAAGATAAGCGCCGGTCAGGCATACGAAAGTAACGCCGGACATCAACAGAAGCATGAGTGCATCCCACTGCGGACGGCCGCGCACGGCGGCCGTAAAGTCCATGCGGTGCAAGCCCTGATGCCACCATCGATAGCGCCGCGCTGCGGCGTCAACCTTGGCGATCAGCATGCCCGTCACCGGATCAACGTAATAGCGCGTGTCCGATCCGCGCGCTACTATTCGATAGACAGGCAGCGGCAACGCTTCACCGTGATGCCTGAAGTAATAGGGGTCCTCCTGTTTCATGAGCCAGGGGACTAGCGGCGGCTGCGCGCCACCTAACGTGGCCGCGACGTAAGACAAATCCCCAGCGTTCAACGACGCGGGCGCGCCTCTGGCTCCGTAGCGGCGGCGTTCGCCGCCGGTTGTGGTTGCGATGAAATGCAGTTGTCCGTTGAGCGGTGCCATTGTCAGCAACACCGCATCGGACGGAGGCGCACTGGCGATAGCCTGCAAGGCATCTCTGAGCTGTGCCCCCGACGGCCCCCTGCCACGCAGCTGCGCGCGTTCCATTTGCGCGCTCGCTCCTTCAAGCCACCCCCAAGGATTCATCGACAACAGGCCGCTCAACACCCAGGTCAACGTAAATACGCCGAACCCCAGCCCTGCGAGGTGGTGCCACAGATTAAATCCGCGATACGGTGACCAACGCCCGGCTGGCTGAGCCAGCATCTGGCGCACACCAATGTAGATCCCGATGCCGACCAGGAAGCAGCCAATGAGCGATGAATAGATCACGAGCCGGCTCCATAGCGAGGCTCGGCGGCGCAGCTCCGCGAAATACAGCCAGTGTGGGACTGAACCCAGCCAGTTCCAGAATCGCCCGCGGTGGCTGGTGATTTGCACCGCCTTGCCGCTGCTGCTCGAAACATACAATTCGGTGCCGGCTTGATCGTTCAATGCGAAGCGATACAGGGGTCGATCCGCATCAAAATCTCCGGCCACGGTCCATTGGTCGAAGTTGATCAGCGCGAGCCGGGGCGGTCTCAACCGACTTCCGGTGGCGTAGCCTTCAGCAACGGCCGCGGCCTGCTCGGGAGAGACACGATCGATCACCGCTCCGGTGTTGAGATCAATCAGGCGGGTGGGCGTCGTATCGCCCAGTAATAACACGGGCCGCCCCGCCAGCATCTCGATCTGGGCATTCTTGATGGGACTTGAGTCAGCCAGCAGCGCTTCAGGGATTTTGCAGCAGCCGCGCCACTCGATGGGCGGGAGTCTCTTGATGCGAACGTTTGCGTCCAAGGCGGGATAGCTGACATACATCATGACCACGCCGGATATGCACCACATGAGCATCAGTGCGCCCACGGCGATCCCGAGATAGCGATGCAGCAGAAACAGCCAGCGCATCAGCATGCCAATACATCAGAACGAATAAGTGTAGTTCGCCCCGAAGGTACGCGGCAATGCGCGATCATGCACGACGTAGGGGTCACCTGTAGCATCGTTGATGCCGTAAGCGAGCGCGGATGAATAATCCTGATTGAATGCATTGTTCAAATGCAGATCAATGCGTTGATGGTGAGCCGCATCCAAGAAAACTCTGCCGCCAAGGTCGACGACCGTGTAGTTGCCATACCCGTAGCGGCCGTTGCCGGCACCCAGGGGTTCATCATCGACATCCCCGAGGTGAACAACGTTGACGCTAGCCCCATAGCGGGCGCCGCTCGGATGATAGTCGAGACCGGCCTTCAATTGGGTTACGGGAATCTGATCGAATTGCACATCCGAACCGCTCTGGCGCGCCTTGCTGTAGGTGGCGCTGAAGTCCGCCGATAACGCGGATGTGATGTTGCCATCGAATGTCACTTCCACTCCGCGCGTGATGACCGAGCCTGGCACATTGCCAAACACGTCCTGATTGGTCTCGGAATCGAAACTTTGAAAATCAATCAGATTTTTGATGTCGCGATAGAATGCGATCAGTTCCCACTTTAGCGACGTGTTGCCGAAGATGATTCCTCCAATTGCGAGGTTCGCGTTAGTGCTCGACTCGGGTTGAAGATTGGGATCACCGCGCTCATCGTCCGGGTCATTGGCAAACAGTTCCTCGGCGGTTGGTAGTCGAAATGCCGTGCCGATGTTGGCGCGCACATACAGGGTACTGGAAAAATTGTATTTTCCGCTGGTATTCCACACGATGTCGGATTCACCGACGCTCGGTATGTTGTAGCGCAGTCCCGCAGCGAGCAGAGCGTTCGGGATCAGATCCGGAGTCGTGCGAATCTGGCCGATAAACGCATTGACGTGTTCGGTCTGCTGCTGAATCACGAGTACTGCATCACGGCCGGTATAGTTTTGGAAATCGTAGCCCGCGAGGTACTCAAATCCGCGATTCACGTTGATCTGCGTCAGCAGATTGACGCCGTAGTCCTTGAATCCCCAGTAGTCGTGGTCATCGATCGTTACGATCGAGCCCGGGCTGCCGATCACATTGTCGAACTCTGTGTAGTGGGAGTTCCACCAGTGGTAGTAGTCCTTGAGGTACAGCTTGAATTCATCGCTCGGCGTGTAATCGATCCTGCCGCTGACCAGATCCTCATTGCGTTGGTTGTAGGCAAGCGCCGCCAGGAACGGCTGCGCGAAATCGAGATTTGCGTTGGTGTGATCGTAGGAGGCGCTGAAGCTCAAGTCATCGGTAAAGTCGTAGCCGTATTTGCCGCCCACCGAGGTGACCTTGTAATTGCGTCGCCGGTCAGTGCCGCTCGGCTGGTAGTCCGAGTCCGGAAAGGGCTGGATACCCGGCGATTCGTTATGCGAGGCATAGACCACAAACTTGTTGTTGCCGATTGTGTCCCGATAGTAGCCGTTCACTTGCGTGGCATGATTGGTGTCATCCCCGACGGTCACCGAACCGCCCGGATGATCAGAGAACGCCCGGGTGACTACATTAATGGCACCGGCAATGGCTTGCGTTCCGTAGAAGAGTGCCTGATCGCCGTTCAGCACCTCGATTCGCTCGATCATGCTGGCCGGAATCGTATCCAACGGCGTGGTGCCGGCGTACAGCCGATTGTTGATGCGAATGCCATCCACCAGCCACAGAACATCTTCGGTGCGCGACCCTTGGAGCGAAATCTGCACGTAGTCAAACGGCCCGTTCTTCGGGCTGACGTAAAGACCGGGGGCCAAGGCCTCCAACGCCCCCGCCACATCAAGGTAGCCGCCGTTCTGAATCTTTGCCGAGGTGATGGTATCGACCCGGGTTCCGTATTCTGCAAGTTGTTGCGGCAGCTCATCTTCCAGGCTTTTCGCCGTTACCACGACCTCCTCCAGCGAGGACGCGGTTTGCGCATGCACAGGGGCCATCCAAGCGGTGGCGGCTGCCAAGACCAATCCAGCACGCCACCCGAGTGTCCGTTCATTCATTTTTGTGGGCCCGCTTCAATCCTTCAGCCTGTCGCCTGCGCAGCCTGGAAGGCTGCGGTTCATGGGACCCACCTGTCATGTAATTTACTGTTCTGGCTGACGTTAATAACGTTAAAATTGACCCACATGGCCGGCCAACACTCTTTGATCGATGGCCCTCGGGACCTCTCCATCCATGGACGCTAGTACTGCTTTGAGCTCTGAGGTCGAGCGGGTTCAGCTAAGCGGCGTGCTGGGCGATGCAAGACTGAGGCGCTTGTTCGACTACCTGGCAGAAAAATCCCTGGCGGGAGAATCCCCGAAGGAAATAGCCATTGCCATCGACGTCTTCGGCAAGGGTGCGGATTTCGACGTCTCCCAGGACGCCCTCGTACGGGTCTACATCCACAAGCTTCGCAAAACTCTCGATGGCTTCTACGCCTCGCCTGACGGCGAGGGGGGCGTCGTGCTGCATGTTCCCCGCGGCGAATATCGGCTGAAAGTAGCCGACCCCGAGGTTCGCGGCGAACCCCGCCGGTGGGTCCTGGCAAAAAACCGCCGTGCCATTGCCGTGGGAGCCGTTGGGCTGGGCTCCGCCTTGCTGGTGGCACTTGCTGTTGTGTGGCTGATTGCGCCGCACTCGGATCTGGATCGCGTACGCGCGAGCCCGATCTGGTCGGCCATATTGAAGGATGATCGGCCCATCATGATTGTCGTCGGCGACTACTACTTGATCGGCGAGACGGATTTGATGGGAGTGAAGCGGCTGATTCGCGAATATACCGTCAACTCGAAGAGCGATCTGGATCACTTTGTGGCAGAGCATCCCGAAGTCGCCGATCGTTACATGGACGTGGGCTTGAGATACCTGCCAATTTCCGCGGCCTTCGCATTGCGCGACGTCATGGTGGTGCTGGCCGCGGAAAATCGACGCATCACCATAGCCAAGATGTCGGACGTCGAACCCATCAGCCTCAAATCCGCGGATATCATTTACATAGGCTACTTGAGCGGCATGGGCATGCTGCAGGACATTGCGTTCGCGGATTCGCGCTTCGCGATCGGCGACACCTACGATGAGGTCATCGACAAAAGGACGCGGCATTCGTACGTCAGCGAAATCGGCAGCCAGATCATGGATCCACCGGTCCCGACCGGCAAGGAGCAGCCGTATCACGACTACGGGGTATTCGCCAAGTTTCGCGGTCCCGGCGGCAATACCATCGTCGTGATCTCCGGGACGCACGATGAAGGTGTCAGGCAAACGGCAGAGGCCTTTACCAGCGCACAAAAGCTTGCCGAGTTTGGCCGGCAAGCGAACGCCGCGGAATCCATCGAAGCCTTGCTCGACGTAAGCTCATTTGACGGCGTGAACTTGAGCGGAAAAGTATTATTGCAATCGAATCGGCAGGGACCGGCTGATGGTTCTACCCCAGCTCTGCGCTCAGCACCCGCATCCGACGCGATTGCAACCGCAGTCCATATTCCAGCTCTTTGAGGCGACTCTGCAGCTGCGCACAGCGCTCGCTCATTGCGCGCTTGGCTTCGTGCAGCCACTGTTCGCGAACCTGGGTCCAGGCGGCCACGGCCTCGCGAAAAGATTCATATTCCTCGGTGATCCGCCTGCGCAATTGCTCGATGTGAACGCCGCCGCTCTGGCGGGCCAGTTGGCGCTCGGCGCGCCGGAATTGGTTGTCGAGCATGGCCCTTTGGATTTTGAACCAGGGAACGCGTTTTAGACGCTTGGTCTGCCCGGTAAACTGCATGCCAAAGATCAGCCACTTGGACGGATCCCACTGCCACCAGCGCACGCCATTGCGGTAATCGTGAGCAAACATATGGTGAAAATTGTGATAGCCCTCGCCGAAGGTCAGCATGGCCACGATGCCGTTATCGCGCGCGGTGTTCTCATCCGTGTAGGGTTGAATCCCGACGATGTGTGCCAGGGAATTGATGCAAAACGTCAGATGATGGCTGACGACGAGTCGTAAAATCCCGGCAAGCAAAAAGACGCCGACAACATCGCCGCTCGCCCAACCAATCAACAGCGGCAGGCCGAAGTTCATGGCGAGCGTCACCGGCACATAATGGCGGTGCTGCCACATGACCAAAGGATCGCGCTGCAAATCGCGCACCACGCTCAAGTCCGGATCGCCGCTCGGATAATTGTGCAGCATCCAGCCGATGTGCGAAAACCAAAAGCCGAGGCGCGCGCAATACGGATCTTTCTGCGGATCGTCAATATAGCGGTGGTGCGTGCGGTGGCCGGCGCTCCACAGCAGCGCGCTGTTCTGCAGGGCCATGGCGCCGAACAGTAGATAAACGATCTTGAGCGCCGGACGCGCTTCATAGGTGTCATGCGCGAACAGCCGGTGATAGCCGCAGGTGATCGCCAGTTCATTGGCACTCAGGATCACCACAAACCACACCCATGCGCCGGCATGGAAGCCCCGGGTCAGGCCATACCATGGCACAACGGTCAGCGCGACCGCCAGGGTCAGTACAAACATCAGCATCGGCACCCAATTGGGTGGCGCCGATGCCCAGTTACTAGGTCTAGGCAACGTCTTCACGGGGGGCCCCCTGCAGTGATACTTTCATTATAAACACTGCGCCGCCCTCGCAGCGGAGTGTTTACAGCACATTCTTAGGGGAAACCACGGATTGGGCCTTTGACCTGCGGCAAGCCCCAAGGGTGGGTTCAGTTGCCGCGGGGGTCTTCCCCGTAAACCCGCAACTCGGCCGACGCCTGGTGCTGACTGATCAGATTTTCCACTAATCGCAGACGGTATTGGGACAGTACCACTTCATTCAAGGGCTGCTTGCGCCACCTGCCCACCTCCCCCGCATCGTAGGGCTTGGCGCCAACCGGGGCACTCTCGCCGCCGATCTCAAATACCACGTAGTTGAGCACGGCAGCCAGCTTCTGGTCGCTCAGTGTGGAAAATGCAACATTGGGCAGCCGTGGCAAGTATGCGCGGCCCTCGGGCGTGCGCAGGTAGTAGCCCACCAGGTCCTTCAAGCTAGGGACGAGTTTGGCGTTGGAGACGCCGTGAAAACCATGGCAGCCGCCGCAATTCAGAAGATAATCGCCCTGCACGAGGCTCAGCGATTTGACCGGCTCGGACTTGAGATCTGCCGCCAGAGCGATACCGAATACCACTACCAGCGGAGCCGCCCATTTCAGTTGGGCAAAAACATCAACCCACCGCGCCCGGGTCATCGACGCTCAGCCGGCCAATCCCACCAACGCCGCAGTCGAGCAGTGATAGGTCGCCGAGGCATTGCCAAAGCACCAAATGATGTCGTTGTTGAGCGAGGAGCGGTAAGTGGGCAGATCACGATCGGTGCCGTCGCACCAGCATGACTTGCCGGCCGTACACGCGGGTTTTCCGCAGCAATCGCGATAGGCGATGACATAGGAACGCTTATCTTCAGGGTTGACGCAGGTGCCTATCCAGGAAATCGGCGATGGCTCCGCACCCGGAGGGCAAGTATGCGATCCGCCGCCGCAACAACTGCACAGCACGCCGTCGGAGCCGCAGTATTTCCAATAATTGCATTTGGTCTCGTCCTTGACTTGGGCATTGCGCTCGAAGTCGGTTTTGGGCGAGTCCGCGGCGGATGCGCGTGCAACCGGCAACAGCGGAAACAGCGGCGCTGCCGCAAATGCCATGCCAAGTCTGGCGATGAAGCCGCGGCGCGACGAGTAGCCGGCCAGCCTCCGGGTCAGCCGCTCACTCAGTTCATCAAAAGGAGATTTGGGCACGGACGTATTCCTTGTTTCATTCAACCGGCTCGGTGCGAGCCTTAAGATAGGATTGGATGGAAGCGAAGCCGGTTTCCTTGGCGATCACCAGGCTTTCGAAATGTTCGCGGCTATTGACCAGCCCCTTGGCGGCGATCACGCCCAAGTCATCGAGCAACACCGCAAAGGGAAGTTTGTCGACTCGATAGGCCATTCCGATCTCGGATCCATTGACGAAGCAGTGGTCGTCAATGCCGAACTGATCGATCAGTTTCCGCTGCTCGCTTAGATCCGCATCGCCGACGAACAACACGTCCAAGCGCTCGCTCTTGGAGAAATTCATGGCGATTGGAATCAATTTTTTGCAGATCGGACAGGTCTGTGAAACGAACAGCATCAACAGCGCCTTACCGGCGGGTAGGTTGTTGCCGACTGTGATGGCATTGCCCGCCAGGGCGTGCACTTCGAGACGCGGCGATTGTTCGCCAACTCCCGGACCCGCCCCATGGATCAACGCACCCGCGGGAGCCACGCGTTCGTGCAGGATTCCGACCTGCCGAGCGAGAGCCAGAACCGCCAAGCTGAGAAGTATCACGACCACCCAGAGCAGGCCGAGACTGATGGTCATGGGGGTCACAGAGCCGCCCCCGAATCCAAGCCGTGCGGCCGGCGCCAGGCGGGAACGATGCCCCACAATATATTCAGACTTTGCAGGATGACGAACAGCACGCCACCGGCCAGGAGACCATCCATCGTCATACGCAAATCCGCCACCCCGCGAGCTGTCAACAAAGCAAATCCCAAGAGCAGCGCCAACACGCCGTTGCGAACAACCAAGGTCCAACTCAAGCGCTGCTTCAAGACACTTTGAAAGCAACCGCAATCGATGTGCTGCCGCCCGCGCTCGAGATTGATGCCCATGGCAGCAGCGAACACCAACAGCAGCGCCGCCGCCGCCAGTTCCGCCCAAGGAGACAGCCATCCGCAAAGCAGCGCCGCGCCGAGCAGCGCCTCAAACGGCGGCAGGCAGTACGCAAACGGCGCCACCAAAATATCGGGCAGCAGACGATAATTTGCCACAACGCCCTGGAAAACCATCCAGTGACGCATTTTTCCAATCGCCGCGGTCAGGTACACCAGCGCTATCAAGGTTCTAACGGCAATCTGCACTTCCGAGAACGCCGGACTCATTGAGGATCAATTCCCGGGGACCATTACCGAATTGCCGGCGGCGAACTCGATTTTGCGCAGTTGTTCTCCCGTGCTGGCGTCAAGCACCACATCATTGCCGTCGGAATTCAAGAGATATAGCAGCGGCTTGGCATCTTGCGAGACGCCGATATCCTCGTAGAACGGCACTCGTTCCGCTGCCAGGCCGCTGGTGGGCACGGGCTGCATCTGGAAGCGCGAGATCAGCGAATGGCTCTTGGTATCAAGCACCCATATTTCGCTTCCGCCCTGCCTATGTGTCCAATAATTTCCTGCGTGCATCAGCACGAACAGCTTGCCGCTCGCCTTGTGATAGGCCGCGAGCTGCCCACCGCCCGGACGCCACGCCAACTCCTGCACGCCGGTACCGGCCACCGGAAACCCGGCCGCTTTCTGTATTGACCAGGGCTTCTCCACAACACTGTCGGGCCCGAGCTTTGCCTCGTAAACCAACCCGGTATAAGACAAGAAAATCGCCTTTCCGGTAACGCGATCGACGAAGCTGTTTTCAAAAATGGGATCATTATTGGCGTCAAAAAACGGTTTGCTGTGAGTGATTTTGGCCGGCCCGGATTCCGGAATCGTCACGTTTGCGAGAGAACCATCGCCGCACAGAGAGGAGAATCCACTCTCACCCCAGGGGAACACCAGGGCGCATCCGGGAATCTCGACGGTACCGCCGACAACTTGCTTCTTCAGGTCGACCCAGACCACCGAAGCTGCGGGAAGCATGATGTAGACATAGGCGCGTCCGCCGGACGCACTGATGTCGAAGTTTTGCATTTTGAGCACCAGCGCGCGCCCGGGGAGAGGGATTTCCTTCACCAGATTGAGGGTTTTGGCGTCGTAAACCGACACGAGATCCTGCCGCATGCCGCGGCTACCGTGCGACCAATACGTCTCGGCGACGTAGAATTGGCTGTTATCGGGGGCGAGGGCCAAATTCGCAATGTAGCCGGCGGGAATGTGCCCCTCCAGCTTGCCGTTATCGCCGTCGAATATCACGAAACTCCCGGCGCGAAACCGGCCCGTGAAAAACCGATGCGGCGTGGTTGGCGACAACGTCGCGACATCGCTGATCTCGGGCGCGAGCGGCGGCGGCACCGGTGGTGCGGCGGGCGCTTGAGCCGCGGAGACAGACGCAAGTCCAAGAGCGGCGACAATGAGCGAAGTCTTCATGTTCACGGTCATTTTATTTGCCTTTATCCCGTATCGACACCAAAGGCATGCAGCACGCCGTTAAGAGCACGCGAAGCATATACCAGCCTTCCGCGCACGGCATCTTGATCACTTAATTGGGTGCATCCCCAAAAGTCTGCTAATTTGCCGCTGCCTTGTAGGAAAATTTTTGGCCGGCGACGGCAGCCTGATACATCAGGCCCCCTTTGGCAATGGTGAATACCGCCACGCCTTTTTGGTAGTTGCCCGCGGTGGTCGCGTCCTTCTTGCCGCCGCTCGCACCCGCGGTCGACCCCCCCGTACCGGCGCTCGCCGAGGCGCCCGCGGTGATGGCCACCGCGCTGACATCTCCGCTGAAACTGAAATTTCCGGAGGTGAATTCGTCGAGCGCTCGCTGGTCCTGAAAGAAGATGATCTCACTGTACGCCTGACCGCCCGCTTGGAATCCAACGCTCAACTGGGTCATCGAGGTATCGCCAATGTACTTACCCTTCTGATAGACGCGGCCCGTGCCGTGAGCTGCGCCGACGACGAGTCCTCCCTTGCCGATCGTCGGGAAAACCGCGTAACTGTAGCTGGACTTGAAAAAATCACTGCTCGCACCGGCGTTCTTGAAGAGCGCCGCGGTGTCGCTGTAGCTGTCGGCCAGGGCAGGCAGAGACACCAGCGCCAGCGATGCGATCAAAAGCCAAACCCCATAAAATTTTTTCATGATCGCCTCTCCAATTGATTGCCCGAATCCAATTTCAACACGCCGTTCACAGCATGCCGGATGATATTCGCAGCCGGGCCCGAAGATCTACTTACTTGACTTACAATGCCGGGCAGCGTCTTGGTGGGCATCCGATCAAAAAGGGATCATGCTAGATGTTTTATGTTCGCCACTGGCTGGAGCGTGCCGCCGATGACCGCAGACTCGGGCGATCCTAAGTTGGACCGTCGATCGCTACTCGGTGTAGGCATAGGCGCCGCCGCCAGCGCCGCGGCACCATCGTTCGCGCGGACTGCTTCGGCAGCGGCGCGGCCCTCCGGCATCGTGATGCTGGACGCAGTAGCGCTCGGCGATGCAATTCGCTCCGGGCAAGTGTCTTGCGTCGAAGTAATGACAGCGTATCTCGATCACATCGAGAAACTCAATCCGAAGGTCAACGCCATTGTCGCTTTGCAAGACCGCGCGGCGTTGCTTGTTCAGTCCGAGGAGCGCGACAGGCAGGTCAAGCATGGGGAGTTGATGGGGCCGCTGCATGGCTTTCCGCTGGCGATCAAGGATTTAGAGCCCGTCAAAGGCATTCGCATGACCATGGGGTCGCCGATTTTCAAGAACTTCGTGCCTGATGAAGATGGCATCATGGTGGAGCGACTGCGCAAGGCCGGCGCTATTTTCATCGGCAAGACCAATACGCCGGAATTCGGCTTGGGCTCGCATACCTACAACCCGGTGTACGGAGCCACGCGCAACGCATTCGATCAATCTCGATCGGCCGGCGGCAGCAGCGGCGGCGCCGCGGTCTCGCTTGCGATGCGCATGCTGCCGGTCGCGGATGGCAGCGACTTCGGCGGGAGTCTGCGCAATCCGGCCGGCTGGAATAACGTCTTTGGATTTCGTACAAGCGCGGGCGTGGTGCCAGCGAGCGAGCGTGACGGATTTTCCCCATCCATGAGTGTGGTGGGGCCGATGGCGCGCAATGTTCCCGACCTGGCGATGCTGCTTTCGGTGCAGGCGGGCTATGACTCCCGAGTGCCGCTGTCCTCGGTCGGCGATGCCGGCGTGTATCAGCGGCGATTGGAATCGGATCTTAAGGCCAAGCGGATTGCATGGTCGGGAAATTTCAAAGGCTATCTGCCGTTTGAACCGGGGGTGCTCGATGTTTGCAAGAGTTCCCTCAAGATCTTCGAGTCGATGGGCTGCCATGTTGAGGAAGCAC
The DNA here is from genome assembly GCA_963785405.1 of uncultured Gammaproteobacteria bacterium. Classification (GTDB taxonomy): domain Bacteria; phylum Pseudomonadota; class Gammaproteobacteria; order Steroidobacterales; family Steroidobacteraceae; genus Bog-1198. The sequence goes on along the minus strand of CAWAVF010000008.1, from coordinate 1,038,186 downwards.
AGCCGGACTATCCGCTCGAATCGGTGTGGCAAGCATTCTTAAAGCTGCGCGCCTGGCTGTCCGGCGGAGGCCTGCTCGAGTACTACAAGGATCTTGAAAAGCGCGCGCTCTTGAAGCCGGAGGCCATCTTCGAGGTAGAGAGCGGACTGAAGCTCACAGCCTTCGATGTTTCCGCGGCATTGGCGGTGCGAACCGAGTGGTATCAGGCGGTACGGCGGTTTTTCGACAAATATGATTACTTCATCGTGCCGACAGCACAGTTATTTCCATTCGACGTCAATCTGCATTGGCCCCAGGAAATCGCCGGCACGAGAATGACGACCTATCACGAATGGATGAAATGCGTACTTCCCATCACCATGAGCGGCTGCCCCGCCCTCGCCGCGCCGGCCGGATTTAGCAACGGCGGCTTGCCGATCGGCATTCAAATCGTGGCGCCGCTTCACGCAGAACTGGCGTGTTTACAGCTGGCATTCGGCTACGACACGGCAACCGGCTGGTCGAACAAGCGCCTGCCGGCACTGCTTGGCTGACGATGTCGTTTAGATCGCTCGCGTGGCTGTGCGGCGCTGTGCTGCTGACATGGTGTGTGGGAATGTTCGGTCGAGGCTACTGGACACCTGACGAACCGCGCGAAGCGGACATCGCCTGGCGCATGAGCTGGCAACCCGACAAGGCGGTTCCCTTGCTGGCGGGTGAAGCCATTTGTGAAAAACCGCCGATGACTTACTGGGTCGCCGCGCTACCCGTGAAATTCTTCGGCATGCAAGCGTGGGCTGCGCGGCTGCCGAATCTTCTGTACGCATTGATCACGGCACTCAGCGTAGGATTGCTGGCCACTCGCAGCGCGGGCCGATTCGCAGGAATGGTGGGTGCCGCAGCTGTCAGCACGTTCCTGCTCTCCTACCAAGTGGCAATTTGGCTGGCGACCGATGCGCCGCTGCTCGCCAGTGTTTCGGCGGCGCTGCTCGGCGCCTACATCGGGTTCTATGCCGCGAGCAAACAGGAGCGCTTGCGCGGCTATTTGCTGATGCACACCGCCTTGGGACTGGGGTTTTTGTGCAAAAGCGCCGTGGCCTGGATGGTTCCGGCGCTGGCCATTCTGACCTTGAGCATCTGGGAAAAGCGCTGGCGCGAGCTGTTGCGATGGGAGTTATATGCCGGGTTGGCTGTGCAGGCGGCGATGATTGTCTCCTGGGTGTGGTTCGTGTACGTGGGCGATGACGGCCCGGCACATTTGAAAGTATTCTTTTGGAACAATCTGGTCGGCCGCTTCGCGGCAGTGGATGCGCCTCCGGAACTGCAGTATGCGACCGGGCACCGTAATTTTCCGGGAAAATATCTGCTCGAATTGCCGATGTATTTATTCCCGTGGACGCTGCTGGTCATTGCGGCGCTGGCGCGAGCGTGGCAGCGCCGCAACGCCGATCACGGCAATCGCAGCGTTCGTTTTGCCCTGGCCGCCTCCGTGCCGTCTCTGGTGGTGCTTTCCATGGCGGCGACGGCGCGCAATGTTTATTTCGCGCCGGCGCTTCCCGGCATCGCGCTGCTGGTCGCCGGCTGGGCGCAGCAAATCCTGCAAAGGCTTGATCGCTGGGATATACGCGCGCTGCGGCTCACTGCGGCACTGATGCTGGTGGCAGCGGCGGTGGTGATCGCCGCCGCGGGACTGATTGCTGTTATTTCCTGGGTCGACCTGGGCAATCACGGCTCCTATTTGGTGATTTCATCGCTGGGCGGAGCTGCAGCCATTGGGCTCACGCTGGCGGCGTGGACGGCGGCAGGCGATCGAGCCGCGCGTGCCCTGGGCTATCTGCTTCTTGCCTACTGCGCTTTACTCATAGGGCCTGCCTCACAGGTATACGGTCAAGTGGACCGCTGGCAGGACCTGGCGAAGATCGGCGTTGCTGTAAAACACGATGCCGCCGGCGGACCCCTGATATTGCTGGCACCGGATGAAACCACCCGCGCCATGATCGATATGTACGCGAGGACCTCGGTCGACAGGGTGCCTGGACCGATTGATGCCGCCGTCATCGATCGGGTGCGCACGCTGGCGGCAGCCGCGCCGGACAGCTTCTTCCTGGTACTGGTGCCCGGGGGTGCGCGAGGTCTCGATTTTCTGTCCGGGCGAGAGCCAACCGTCGAGGCGGCGCTGCCTTGGCGGCAATCAGCGGGGCTGGAAATTGCGCATAGCTACTCGCTGCCCCATGGCCGGCGCTACGCGCTGCTCAAGCTGAAGCCTTAGGCGCGGCGATTAGCGGCGGCCTAGCAGGCTGCGGTACAACGAATCGTATTCGCCGATCTGTCGAGACCAAGAAAAATCCTTGCGCATGGCGTTGCGCATCAACTGCCGCCAGCTGACGGGGTTGGCATACCAACCCAATGCCGTTTCGATCGCCCAGCGCACAGCCGGTGCATCGTAATCATTGAACACGCAGCCGGTGCCGCTGCCGCTGTTCGGGTCGAAGTGTTCGACCGAGTCCGCGAGTCCGCCGGTTTTGCGCACGATGGGAATGGTTCCGTAACGCAAACTGTACATTTGATTCAGGCCGCAGGGTTCATAGCGCGAAGGCATGAGCAAAATATCGCTGCCCGCCTCGATCAAATGCGCGAGCGGTTCATTGAATCCGGAAGCGTAGGCCGCGCGGCCCGCGAAGCGCCGTCCCAGCTCGGCAAAAAATGCCTGGTATTTCGCCTCGCCGCTGCCCAAAACAACCAAACCAAATTCGCGCGTTTGCAGCAGCGCCGGCAGGGTATCGAACAAGAGATCGATGCCTTTTTGTTCCGCGAGGCGGGTCACCATGCCGATCACAGGCGCAGACTTTGGAATGTTCAGCTTGAGCTTTGCGCTCAGCGCCTCCTTGTTCGTTGATTTGCCGCGGATATTTTCCGGCCCAAAATGCGCCGCGACGTAAGGATCGTGGCGCGGGTCCCATTCCCGGTAATCGACACCGTTCAAGATTCCCACCACCCCATCGGCGTGCGTGCGCAGCGCGCTTTGCAGGCCCATGCCGAGCGGCGAGTCGCAAATTTCACGTGCGTAGGTCGGACTGACCGTGCTGACCCGATCGGCGAACGTGATTCCGGTTTTCAGGGCGTTGATGATGCCGTGCGACAAATCATCCTGGTCCAACTCAGATGTCCTGCCAAATCCCAAGTCTGGGGCGGCGGAGCTGGCCATGATGCCCTGGTAACCGATGTTATGAATCGTCATCAGCGACTTGGAACGCGACAACGAGTCGTCCGACTGGTACAGCGTCTTCAAAAACCAGGGCGCGAACGCCGTGTGCCAATCGTTGCAGTGGAAAATATCCGGCGCAAACTTGAGGCGCCGGCAGCTATCGAGAGCCGCACGCGTGAACAGCAAGAAGCGCCGATGTTCGTCCGGGTCATTGGTATACAGACTGCTGCGGTCGAATAGCGCCGGACAATCCACGAAGTACATGAGGGCATCGGTGCCGGGGAAGGTCGCCCGCTGCAGAGAGTATTCATATTGCATGCCAATCGTCAGCGGGATTTGTTGCAGCCCCGCGACGGGCTGCAGCTCGGAATGGTCGCGCCGTACGATGGGGTAGAGGGGCATGAAGGCGCGAACCTCGTGTCCGAGCGTCGGCAGATGGCGCACCAATGCACCCGCCACGTCGGCAAGTCCGCCGGTTTTTGCGTACGGCACGAACTCCGAACTCAAAATACACAGCTTCAATGGCGGCATTAATTGCAGTGTAACAAACGCGTGAAAAAGGGCCGCGAGAAAAGATGCAGGCGTTTGCCGAGTGTGTCAGGCTTCGGAATATGATGCGACACGCCGCCCGCAATAACACCGGACGCTACGTCAGCCGCCTGACCAGCGGCACCCTGGCGGTGATCATGGCGGGCGGCCGCGGCGAACGCCTCAAAGCCCTCACCCAGCATCGCTGCAAACCGGCGACTCCGTTCGGCGGCAAGTTCCGCATCATCGATTTCGTGCTGTCGAATTGCGTCAATTCCGGCATCCGCCAAATAGCCGTGCTGACCCAGTACAAATCGCAATCGTTGATCCAGCACATTCAGCGGGGCTGGAGTTACCTGCGCGGGGAATTGGGCGAATTCGTCGAGCTGATTCCCGCGCAACAGCAAATCGGCGCTCATTGGTATCGCGGCACGGCGGATTCGGTGTTCCAAAATCTCGATTTCATTCGCTCGCACAATCCCACGCATGTGCTGATACTGGCCGGCGACCATATCTACAAGATGGACTACGGTCCGATGATCGCCTATCACGACGAATGCGAGGCCGCCATCACCGTCGGCGTGGTGGACGTGCCGATCGAACGCGCCAATGAATTCGGGATCCTGACCACCGATGACACCAATCGCGTGATCAAGTTCGCCGAGAAGCCGCAAAACCCGGATCCCATCATTGGTCAGGAGAATTTGGCGCGCGCGTCCATGGGCATTTACGTCGTCGCGATGGACAGGCTGGAAAAACTGCTGGCGGACGATGCGGTCAACGCGTCGAGCAACCACGACTTCGGCCGCAACATCATTCCTCCCGCGATCGTAACCATGAAGGTATTTGCCTATCCTTTCCAAGATGTCGAAACGCGCGCGCAGAGCTACTGGCGCGACGTGGGCAACGTCGATGCGTTGTACGAAGCAAATATGGAGCTGGTGGCACTCAATCCGGAATTGAATATCTACGATCATCAATGGCCCATCTGGACCTATCAGGCGCAGCAGCCGCCCGCTAAATTCGTACTCGACGAGGAAGGGCGGCGCGGCATGGCGGTAAATTCCATGGTGGCCGGCGGCTGCATCGTCTCTGGCGCCTACGTGAATCAGTCGCTGCTGTCGAATGACGTGCGCATCGAGGACGGCAGCATCATCGAGAGCTCGGTGCTGTTGCCGGGGGTGACCATCGGCCGGCGCTGCAAGATTACCCGTTGCATTCTCGACGAAAACTGCGTCATTCCCGACGGCCTGACGATCGGCCAGGACCTGGGTGTCGACGCCCAGCACTTCTTCGTGACCAAGCGCGGCGTGGTCCTGGTCACGCCCGACATGCTGCGCGCACGCGCGGCCGCCACCAAATCCGCCCAGGCGGCTGCTGCGGCCCCGCCCGCCGCAGCGGCGCCGCCGGCTTAGACGGCGCGCAATTTCAAATTGGTCCAGGCCGCGATCACGCTGCGGGTTTCGATGCCCAGCATATCCGGCTCGCCGCCTATTTCACCGCGGAGCACCTGCACTTGGGCTCCGGCCGTCCCCCAAGGGCGATACAGCCACGGCGGCGCCCGGCCGAACAGGACGACTTGCGGGCAACCCACGGCGGCGGCGGCATGTGCGGGACCCGAGTCGACGGTGATCAGACCGACGGCGCGCTCGAGCATCGCAATCAGGCGGGGAATCGGCAGATCATCGGCGGCATTGTGCAGTCCGGTGATATTCGCCTGCGCCGCGACCTGGCTATTGAGCTCGTATTCGGGACCCGTTCCCAGCAAGACAATCGCATGCCCTGGATGCTGAGCACGCACGCTGCGCAGCACTTCCGCCCAGCGCTCGCTTGGCCAGTATTTGTTGTTGGGACTGAGCCGCTTGAGCCCGCGCCGCATCGTGCGTTTGTTGCCGATCTGTACCAGGATCAACGGCACGCCGGCAAGATCGCGCGCGCGCAGCCACTGAGTGAGGTCGGTGCGCTGGGCCGCGCTTACTTTCAAGTAGCAGCCGGGAAGCACAGTGGATAGATCGACGGCGTTCGAACCTTCATAAGCGCGCGGCATGATCTGCGCCATGCGCCGCCATTGCTCGGTGGCGTGTTCGCCGGGCAGCAACGCATGATCCTTGGCATGGACGATGAGTTCGTCGGGAATGCCGGCGCGAGTCAGAATGAGCCGGCCGACGTCGTTGCCGTCGCAGAACCAGGTCGGACCTCGGCCGCGCGCGCGCAGCTGCCGCACCACCCGCTGCTGATCCGCGCTCAGCCAGTACGGAGTCTTGCGGCTTCGCACGCTGAAGATCTCGCCCACCCCCGGCTGTCCGCGCAGCAGCGGCTCACTCCAGGGACCCGAAGTGAGTATATCCACCGGTAAATCAAATTCCGCATATAGAACGCGGATCAGCGCCGTCAACAGCACCATGTCGCCGAAGGCCCCGAAGCGTACTGCCAGCGGCCGCTCGACGCTAGACGCCATTGCGCATGACGCTGCCGCTGAATATCTCCATCTCTTCCAGTTGCGGACTGAATTGCAACAGCAGTAGATCGACGCCAGCCTCCTCGAATTTGCCGATCTGCTCCTGCACTTGCGACGGCGTGCCCACCAACCCTGAGCGCAGCCCGCGGTTCGATACGGAGTACTCCTGAATCGACATGCTCTGTTCCAGCTGCGTTCCTTGCAGCCACTGCTGATAGTTCGCAAATCCCTTGGCGTTCTGCTTGACGTCGGTAATGCGCGCGAGCTCTCGCTCCACCTCGCGCTCGGAGTTTCGCGTAAAGGCATAGCCGGCGACGCCAAATTGCATTGGACCTAAGCCCAATTTTTCGCGCCGCTCGCTCATGTCGGCGATCTTGGCGGCGACATGAGCCGGGGAATCGCCGTGCATGACGTAGGCGTCGCACTTCTGTGCGATGAGATTCTTCGCCGCTTCCGATTCGCCCCCGGCATAGATCGGCGGCCTTGGGATGCGGACCGGCTTGGGTTCGAGCACCGTGTCCTGGGTTTTATAGTACTTTCCAGCATGGCTGTAGGTCTTCTGGGACCAGACCCCATTCACCACATCCAGCCATTCGGCAGTGCGGCCATACCGATCATCGTGGCGTTCGAAGTCGACGCCGTACATCCGCGCTTCCTGCTCCCACCAGGATGAGACCACGTTGAGCGCCAGGCGGCCCGCGCTGATGTGATCGATGTTCGCGGCCTGCTTTGCGAACAGCGCCGGTGAGTGAAATGTCGGCCGAACGGCGACCATCAGCTCCAACGTCTTGGTAACCGCAGCGAGCGCGGCGGAGGTCGACCACGCATCCAGGCTTGGTGAATCGAGGCCCTTGATGTCGTTCAGGTTCAGTTCCGCGATGAGCGAAAGATCAAACCCAATTTGTTCGCTGCGCTGCGCCAGCTTGCGCGTGTAGTCCCACGTGGCCGCCATGTTCTCGTCTTCCACATTGCGCAGCCAGCCACCGAATACCGGCATCCAGTATCCGTAGCGTATCCCTCGTTTAGCGGGCACGAAGCACCTCGTCCTCAAGGAAGTCGGCGAGATTGTCAACCGGGTTGAAGCCCACGACGCGAGGCGCGTCCGCGACGAAGTTCGAGAGCGCATTGATGTCGTAGTAGTAGATGTGCCCGTCCCGGTCATCGATGATGTACTCGATGCCGCCGACGTCGATGCCGGCTGCACGCACGATGCGCTCGATATCCTGGATCACTTGCGCCGGAGCGTTGAATCCCTCGACTTTGAGCCCCGCCTTCGATGCCTCGACCACGCAGGCATTGTCCAGGCTTTGACCTGTCGATGTCTGGCAGATGTCCGCAGGACACAGATCAAATGTTTCGCCGCTCAAGTGCACCTTGATCGCGTAGAGATGCTTGCCGCCCAAAGTCTCCACTCGGGTGATGAACCCGCCGCGCGCGGGAATGAACTCCTGCACCAGGGCAACACTGTCTACTCCCAAGTCCAACTGCTCTGCCGCCACCGCGGCGGCGAGCTCTGCCTTGGTATTGAAGCGCGTTATGCCCTTGCCGCTGCCGCCGATATTGGCCTTGACGATGATCGGGTAACGCAAGCCGGCCGCGGCGGCGAGCGCCTGATGCGGCGCATGAATGACGCGCGAAGTCACAAACCGCAGCCCCAGGGACTTGAGCAGCGAGGCCTGCGCGGCTTTGGAAATCTCGTAGCGGAACGACTTGGCGCCGTTGATGACCCGCACGCCCTGCAGCTGCAAGTGCTCCAAGTAGGCCAAGGTATGAAAGATGCCCGAGCCATGCTGGCGGCTGTTCGCGGATGGGCTCATGCGATTGAACAGCACCTTGAAAGCAGGTTGCTGCGGGCCCACCTCGTAAAAGTGGTCGGGAATGAAGAATTTGTCGAATGCCACGCGGCGCCGCTCCAATTCGGCGAAGATCGGCGCGAACCACTGCGGGTGCTCATAGAGAAACGCAAGCGCCGCGCTATTGGGGCGCGCGACTTCGGAAGCCACTGCGCTGCTTGATGCCGACATGAACTACTCCTCTAAGATTTGTACCACCCGCCCGTAAAATCATGCGCCCGGCCGGTCAGCTTAAGCAACATTTGCCAGGGAACGCGTATTTCGGCATCCTGCAGCGGAAGGCCCATAAATTCACCGACGCACCAGTTCTCTTGCAGATACACGCAGCCGAGTTTTCAGCGTCCCGCGGCGATCGGTCCAGCGGCTGGCTGCCGCAATCCCGTTCCGAAGTATTGGCGCGCAATGGAATGGTGGCGACCAGCCACCCACTGGGCGCTCAAGCCGGTCTTCAAGTATTGAAAAACGGCGGCAACGCATTCGATGCGGCCGTGGCAACCGCCGCCGTGATGAATGTGGTGGAGCCCTGCGGCGCGGGAATCGGCGGCGATGTGTTCGTCATCGCTTGGGCAGAGAAGGAGAAGAAACTGATCGCGCTGAACGGCAGCGGTCGCGCGCCTGGCGGAGCAACCGCGCAGCATCTGAAGCTGCGCGGCTACACCAAGGAGATGCCGCAGCAGGGGATTGACTCGGTCGTCGTTCCCGGCGCGGTCGATGCATGGGACTCGCTGCTCAAGCGCGCGGGAACACTGACGTTCAAGGAGCTGCTGCAGCCGGCCGCCGATCTTGCCGCCCACGGATTTGCCGTCAGCGAACGCATTCACCACGAATGGGGCCAAGGCGCCGCGGTCCTCGCGCTCGATGCGGATTCGGTGAAGACTTATCTCGTCGGCGGCGAGCCGCCGCCGATATACTCCGTGTTTCGCAATCCGGACCTGGCGCGTACGTTCGCCATACTGCAGACCCAGGGCCGCGACGGTTTTTACAATGGCGAGATTGGCGCGGGCCTGTTGGCCAAATCGCGCGCGCTCGGCGGCGTGTTCGAGCAGGCGGACTTGGACGGCACGCGAGCGGACTGGGTGTCGCCCATCAGCACGGATTATCACGGCTACGATGTGTACGAGTTTCCGCCCAGCACGCAGGGCTTCGCGGTACTGGAAATGCTCAACATACTCGAGGCCTGCGCGCCGCGGTTGGGTGTGGATCTCAAAGCCCTCGGACCTGGTTCGCCGCTGTACTGGCACCTGCTGGTGGAAGCCAAGAAGCTGGCATATGCGGACCTGAATGCGTTCAACGCCGATCCGCAATTCGAACAAATACCGCTCGCGAAGCTCATCTCAAAATCCTACGCCGCGGAGCAATGCCGGAAGATCGACCCGCGCTTAGCCTCGGTACCTGCGCCTGCGCGCGATCCCGCCGGCGGCACGGTTTATCTCTCGACCGCCGACCGCTGGGGCAACATGGTGTCGTTCATATTCAGCATCTACCGAGGCTTTGGCTCCGGAATCACGGTACCGGGATATGGCTTCGTGCTGAACAATCGCGGCGCACTATTTTCATTGGATCCGCACAGTCCCAATCGCATCGCACCCGGGAAACGGCCATTTCACACGCTGCTGCCGGGATTCGTCATGAAGGACGGCCTGCCGCTCATTTCGTTTGGTCTCATGGGCGCCGCCCAACAGGCGCAAGGACACGTGCAGGTGTTGATCGACTTGCTCGACCTCGGCGCCAACGTGCAGGCGGCGAGCGACGCGGCGCGCTTCTATCACGATCAAGCCACCAATGTGCTGCAGCTCGAGTCCAGTCTCTACGAGTCGGTCGGACCCGCACTGCGGGAACTCGGGCACAACGCGGTCTCTGCCAACGGCGAGGGTATGGGCGGATACCAGGCCATTGCACTCATCGACGGCGTCTATCGAGGCGGATCGGATCATCGCAAAGATGGACAAGCCGTTGGCTGGTGAGAAGCTTTTGCGAAAATCATGCCTGGTCGCGGCCGCCATTGCAGCATTCGGCAGCGCGCCCGCTGCAGCGTGGGGTGACCTCGGCCACAAGGTGACCGCGCTGGTCGCCTATCGCCACTTGACGCCGCAGGCAAGGCTTAAGCTGGATGCGCTTCTCGCCGCCGACACCGACAGCCTCACGCCGCCGGATTTTGCCAACCGGGCGACGTGGGCCGACAAGTACCGCACCACGCATCGCGAGACTGCCGCCTGGCACTTCGTCGACATCGAGATCGATGCGCCCGATCTACAAAGCGCCTGCTTTGGCTTTCCTACATTGAGCGCCTCGCAACTCGCGAGTCAGGGGCCAGCCCAGGATTGCGTCGTCAACAAGATCGAGGAATTTGCCGGCGAACTGCAAAGCGCTGCCACTCCGCCGGCCGAGCGTCTGCTGGCGCTCAAATTTCTGATCCACTTCGTCGGCGATCTTCACCAGCCGCTGCATGCCGCGAACCACGATGATAGGGGCGGAAATTGTATTGGCCTATCCGCCTCAGCCGATCGGCAGGGCACGGCGCGCGCGCCCAATCTGCATGCCTACTGGGACGTCGCCGTGGTCGATGCGCAGGGTGCTTCAGCCGAACAGATTGCCGATAAACTCGACGCCGGGATCATCGTTGCATTGCTGAACGAGTGGGCTTCCGGCACGGCGCGCAGCTGGGCGATGGAAACATTCGAGATCGCGCGCCGCGATACCTATGCGCTGCCATCGCGTCCAACTTGCGGAACCCAAGGCTCGGTTGCGCTATCGCAGGAATACGAGGCCGAAGCGCGGAAGGTCGCGGCTGTTCAGCTGCTGAAGGCGGCAATTCGCATGGCGAGCATTCTTAATCGGGCGCTCGGCAGCTAGTTCAACGCGAGCGCATCCATTTCGGCGCCGGTTAGGCGAATGTGCAAAATGCCGGCAATCGTCGGCGCAATACGCCGCATATCGATTTCACCCACGGACTTATCCTGTGCAATGTGCGGGCCCACGATGAAAAACACCGAGCGCATGTCAGGATGCTCGGGCAGGTAGCCGTGCATGCCCAGATTGCTCGGCGCGGTAACGAGCGGCGGGGAAGTCGCCAAGCCCATCTCGTAGCCGCTGCGGAAAGAGACCAGGTACGCCGCGTTTGGAAAGCCCCGCCCGCGCTGCATGTCCTCAGGCGTCAAGATACTCTCGATGCCATTGGCGGGATCGCCAGCCAGTTTATCCAGCAGCGTCTTCACGCGCGCCGCGGTCGGCTGATCTTTAGGATCCGCCAGCATCACCGCTGCGCTGCCGCCTGCGGGCCAAGCTGTTGCCTTCCAGCCGGAAATCTTACCCGCTTGATCGACACTGATCAGGCCCGCCTCGCGGAAGGCTGCGTACAGATTGACATCATGCTCGACTGCGGCGAATCCGTGGTCTGATACCACGCAAATCGTGGCACGTCCCGGCGCAGCCTGTTCCGCGGCCGCGCGCAGCGATCCGATCACGGCATCGAGCCGTTCCAGGGTCGCGTTCGACTTTTGGCTGAAGGGACCGGACAAATGCTGCTCAGTATCCAGTCCCGTCAAATACACCGTGAAAAAGCTGGGATGCTTCTTCTCGAGCAGCCGAATCGCGAAACGCGCTCGAATCTCATCTTCCGCGACCGTTTCCTCCATGCCTCCCGGGTAGCGGCCGAGCTCGGCGGACAGTTCCTGCTCCAGCCCCGGGGTGCTGAGGGCGCGCTGCAGCTTCAAGTCATCGTCGGTGCCGGTCCGCCAAATCTGCGGCAGGTTGAATGTGATTCTTGCCCCGACACTGACGGGCCAGTAGATGCTGGCGGTTTTGAGATGTGCAGCTGCGGCGGCATCCCAAAGCGTCGGAACCTTGACGTCCTCGGCGTACCAGTACCAGCCCTTTTCATTGCGAGCCAGCGGATCAAAGGTCGTATTGTCATAAATGCCGTGCTTGGCCGGCGAGGCGCCCGTCATCAGCGTCGTATGGCTCGGATAAGTCAGCGTCGGCAGCACGCCGCGCACGCCGCTGGCGTAGGCGCCGTCGGTCACGAAGGCCCGGATGTTCGGTACTTTCAATCCGTGACTTTTCGCCTCAAGGATGGCTTCGGGTTTCAAACCATCCACCGAAATCAGCATGACCAAAGGCGTGTCCGCGGAACCGTCAGCCGCGAAAATCTTCGCCGCGGATGCGAACAACACAGCAAAGCCCGATAAAATCAGCAGCGGCAGGCGATGATTCATGAAAACACCTTACATCAAATGCTGCGGAACAGGGCCAAGAATTCCTCGGCCGCTTTGTGCACGTTGCGCTGCCAATCATCCGCTGCCGTGTGATCGGCGCCGTCAGTGACATACTTTGCGCAGGCGAAGCGCGCTTTTTCGCACCAGCAAACTTTCGCAAGAGAGTAGGCTTCCATATCGACGACCGCGCATTCCATATCGGACCCGGCGGTTGCAAACGAATCGCCGCTGCCGCAGACCGCCGCCGGCAGATGCGTGAACACCGGATCGAAAGCGAGGCGGGGCGGCGCCGCATCGTAGGGCGTGACACCCAAAGCAAACCCTAAACCGCGGACATCCATATCGCGCTGTACGAATTCATGGCAGCCCACTAAGGTGCCGGCGGCAATCATCCGGCTTCCCGCCGATCCAAAATTCACCACCAACGGCGGGTCGCAACCCTGCAGCGCATAGCGCGTCAATTCGCGCGTGAGCGCAATGGCTGCATTGACCTTGCCGACGCCGCAATAAAGCACAGATTCGCCGGCTGCTTCGAACACGCCCGCCGCCTCGGCGCGCAAGGCGATCACCAGCAGCGTGCGGGGTAGTACGGCCATGGATGGGCTAGTATTCGATTGATGCGCGCAGCGACAGATTCCGCCACGAAAAATCCGCGACGATATTCAGGTCGATCAAGACGGCCAGCGCCTTGACCTGGTAACCGGCGCGATCGCACAGGTCCGCGGCCGCAGCCAGGGTTCCGCCGGTCGCCAAAACATCGTCCACCAACAGCAGACGGCCGTTGCCCCTTTGCATTTCCAAAACGCCCGACCCATATTCAAGGTCATAGGCCACATCAACCACCGGCGGGGGTAACTTGCCTTGTTTGCGCACCAGAACAAAGCCCTTGCCGCGACGGATCGCCATCGCAGCCCCCAAGATAAAGCCGCGCGATTCGATGCCAGCGACCGCGTCGAGCTCGTCCCATTCATCATTTGCCAGCAGCGCGTCCATGGCGCGAATCGTGGCGTCGAAGTGATCACGCAGCAGCGGCGCGATATCGCGAAACAAGATGCCCGGCCGGGGAAAATCAGCCACGTCTCTGATCGCTTGCTTCAAGTTGGACATAAATGCTCGCGTGACCGCTTGGGTGATCGGCTTCGTTACCGGCATGTAACATGAGTCTACCGGCTAACGACGCTGGGACCCAAGATTTGCCACCACGATGCTATCCTTGCGCGCATGATTTTGGTCATCGATGTCGGCAATACGCGCCTCAAGTGGGCCTGGCTCACGAGTACCGGGCTATCCGATCAGCAGGCCGTCGTGCATCGCGACGCCAAGCCGGGTATCTGGACCACCGCTTTGTTCGATTCCGGCCAGAAACCCAGCCGCGTGTTGGTGTCAAACGTCGCGGGGCCGGTGATGGCAAAAGCGCTAACCCGCCTGTCGAAGAAAAAATTTCGCGTCAACATCGAGTTCGTCACCGCAACCCGGGAGTTTCACGGACTCACCAATGGCTACCTCGATCCCACGCTGTTGGGCGCGGACCGCTGGCTGGCGCTGATCGGCGCATGGACGCGAGCCAGATCGGCTCTATGTGTGGTGGATGCCGGAACGGCGGTAAAAGTGGATGGCGTCGACAACAATGGGCTGCACCTTGGCGGCATCATAGCTCCCGGCATCCATATGATGCGCGAGGCGCTGATGAACAAGACCAGCGACATCGCCAAAGCGGCGTTCAACAGCACTCCCTCGTTGGCAGGCGTTTTGGCCAACAACACCATCGCAGGGGTATCGCGCGGCGCGGTGTATGCGCTGGCCGGTATGGCGGATCACGCCGCCGAAGTGATATCTCAGGGCACCGACACCACGCCCAAACTGTTCATCACCGGCGGCGATGCCAGCATGATCACTGGATCCATGCGTACCCACGGCGAGATCGTGCCGGATCTGGTGCTGCAGGGACTGGCGGTCATCGCCTCGCAGCCGCGGTAAACGATCATGTATCGGCCCGGGCGCAGGAACCTCATCACGGATATCGCGGGGCTCACAGTAGGTCACGCAACCGATGAGCAGGTGCGCTCAGGAGTCACGGCAGTGTTGTGCGGCTCAGGCTGGACGGCGGGCGTCGATGTACGTGGCGGCGGACCTGGCGGACGCGAGACCGACGCACTATCACCTGAAAACCTGGTCGGCCGCGCACACGCTCTGGTGCTTTCGGGTGGATCGGTATTTGGGCTGGCCGCTGCCGATGGCGTCGCCGCAGTACTCTCGAGCCGTGGGATTGGTTTGCAATTGCGCAAGGAAGGGATTGCGATACCGATTGTCCCTGCCGCCGTATTACACGATCTTGCAAACGGCGGCGATAAAGGCTGGGGTCTCTCGCCGCCGTACCGCGAGCTCGGCATGCGCGCGTTGGCTGCGGCCGACGCGGAATTCGCCTTAGGATCGGTGGGTGCGGGACGCGGCGCGATGGCCGGCAGCCTCAAGGGCGGCATCGGATCAAGCTCGGTGGATTTGGGAGAGGGACTCATCGTCGGGGCGCTGGTTGCGCTCAACTCGGTGGGCTCGCCGATGATGCCCGACGGCAAAACCTACTGGGCCTGGGCGTTCGAACTCGGCCAAGAATTTGGCGGCGGTGGGCCGCCAAAAAGCACCATGGACTTGAGCGATCCAGCGCCGGGCGATTCGCGGCTTGCGTGGGCGCTGCGGCGCTTGCAGCCCGGCGCCAACACCACGCTGGCAGTGGTCGCCTGCAATGCCGATTTGAGCACTGCGGAGTGCAAGCGCGTGGCCATGATGGCGCAGGACGGTATTGCGCGCGCCGTACGTCCCGCGCACACCCCGTTCGACGGCGACACAATATTCGCCGTGGCGAGCGGCGAATTGGCGCTCGACAAGGATCTGCTGCGCGCGGCGGAAATCGGGCGAATCGGATCCGCTGCAGCCGACTGCCTGGCGCGCGCCATCGCCCGCGCGGTGCACTTCGCTTAAGCCATGGCCTCGCCCACTGCGGCAATGGGTTTCGCTTCGCACTCAGGCTGGGCGGCGATGGTTGTGCTCGGCAAATCCGCAGCGGGGCTGCAAGTGCTGGCTCGATCGCGGGTCGAATTGATCGACGGCCATGATCCAGAATCCAAGCAGCCTTACCACGCCGTCGAGATGGTCTGCGTCGAGGAGGCGACGGGGCGACTGGACGGATACATGGCCGTGGCCAAATCCATGGCGTACCAAAGCATCCATGCGAAACGCGAGGACCTCAAGGTGATGGGCTACCGGTTAAAATCCGTCGGCATCCTCGAGTCTGCGGCGCGAAAGCCGGGTTCGCTCGCCTCAATACTCGCGTCGCACGCGGCGATTCATGCGGCCGACGGAAATCACTTCAGAAATGCGCTGGCCGCCGCAGCGGAGCAAGACGGCCTGGCTGTGTATCGAATCCAAAGCCGTGCACTTGAAGGTGAGGCCGCCGCAGGCCTGCGCCAGCCCATACAAAAATTGCGCGATGCGGTTGCAGCCTTGAGCCACCAGGTTGGGTCTCCCTGGGGTGCGGATCAGAAGCAAGCCGCGCTTTTGGCCTGGCTCATTCTTGCGCATTACGAGCAGGCGTAGGCGTTCAACTACTGAATGGATTGCGCCAGCGCGGCTTCGAAGTCACCATGGCTTGCGCGCAATTGGCGGATTTCGTCCTGCTGCCACTCTTTCTTCAGCCGGCCATCGATCAGCACGGCGGCGCGATCCGCGTAATGCTCGACAATATCGAGAGAATGCGTTGCAAGCAGGATGGCCCCGCCGCGTCGATTGAGTCGGGCACGGAGGTGGCGCTTCAATCCTAAGGCGCTCGCCGGGTCCAGGCCATTGAACGCTTCGTCGAGAACGATGAGCAGCGGATCGCCGACCAAGGCGAGCAGTACCGCAAGCTTTTGCCGCGTACCCAAGGACAGCGTGTCGACAAACGACTCGAGGTAGGGAGTGAAATTCAGCTCGTCGGCCAGCAGGAAGATGTCCTCGGCAATCGCGCTCAATCCCTTGGCGCCGGCATGCACTTCCAGACACTGGCGCGCAGTCAGCAGCGGCGGCAACGCATCCGGCGCGCAGGCATACCCCAGCCGAAGCTTGGCCTCATAGGGATTTTCCGCCAGCGAAAATCCCGCGATGCAGATCTCGCCACCGCCGGCAACCAACCGACTTGCCACGCAATCGAGCAATGTGCTCTTGCCGCAGCCGTTCGGACCCAGCAGCACATACCAGTCGCCGGGCGAGAGCGTCATCGAAATATTCTCGAGCACGACCCGCCGACCGTAGCCTGCGCGCAGGTCGCGGATTTCAAGGACCGCGCCGCTCACGGCTGATTCCTCACGGACGTCCGTACACCCGCCTGCGCCACAATCGAGCCGCACGTCGTAACGAGGCAGGCAACGACGGCCATACAAAGTGCAGTGGCAGCCGCGGTGCGCTGTGAAACTCCCATCAGGAATAGAAACAAGCCTTCGGCGGAGCTTGCGCCGACGATGGCGGCAAGAGTGGGGACCAACACCGCCTGCATCACGCTGGAGGCGCGCGCGGGCAACGGTGCCACCCAGCCGCGGACCTTGCTGCTGACCGAAATTGCGGCAGGTATTAACAGCAACAGCGCGCCACCAACCATATAGAAGGCAATGATGACCATTGCATCTGCGGCCAACGTGCCGAGCGGTATCAACACCAGAATCGGCAGAATGGCGCGCGCCAGGAGCTTCGGTTGCGCGCGGGCGAACATCAGGCGAAGCGGCCACGATCCCAACGCCTTGAGCGATGGCCGCACTGCAGATGCCTGCGCCACGCGTCGGTGCGGCACGTACCTCGAACCGGGCGGCAAATCGATGGGCTTAGGGTTAGGTATCCCGTAGCTGAGAATGGCGCCTAACATCACGCCGCCGCTCATCGCGGCCCAGACCGCCAACGCCGCGCCGCCGCCGCGGCCTGCGGCGAAAGCCGCCAGTGCTGCCACGATATAAGCGCCGGTGAGCGCCGCCACAGCAGCCACGGCGGGAAGCGTCTCGATGAAAAGCGTCTCCCAGCCTGCAATGCTTGCCCGCACGGGCAGCGCCGCGAGCCACGATCTGGAAAATTCCGCACGTTTGCTCACCCGACGCCGCGCAATCGCGACGGCGCTTGCGATGGTGGCCAACCCGGTCGCGGCGAGAATCTGATGCCGCAGCCATTTAACGCCCTCTTCAACCCAGTCGCGTTCCGCGTACAGCAGAACAAACGCGAGCACACTGCCCAAGCCGAGCAGGATGGGCGGCACCAGCCGCTGCGCTGCCGTTCGATTGCTGCGCCGCAAATACGCGGCCATAAGCCGCGGCGCACCCGCCAAACGACTGGATTTCACGGAAAACAAATTGACCAACGAGATCATGCAATCTTGGGCGTGGCGGCGATAAGGGCGCTGGTATAGGCATGACGGGGAGCGGCGAACAGTTCCTCGGTGAATCCCTCCTCCACGATTCGCCCCCGGTGCATCACATAGACTCGATCTGCGATGGCTCTTATGACGTGTAAATCATGAGAGACGAACAGATACGCCACCTGCAGTCGATCCTTGAGATCCGCCAATAAAGTCAGGATCTGATCGCGTAGCAGTACGTCGAGCGCCGATACCGCCTCATCGAAAGCGATCACCTTAGGCTCCGTGATCAGCGCGCGCGCGATGGCGATTCGTTGGCGTTCGCCGCCGGAGAACTCGTGCGGAAAACGCCGCGCATCGCTTGCCCGGAGCCCCACTTGTTCGAGCATGGCGGCTACGGCGCGCCGACGCTGCGCTGCCAAAGGAGGCGAATCCAGCAGAAAGAAAGGCTCCGCAATCAACCGCTCGACCGGCCACCGCGGATCGAAACTGCCATACGGGTCTTGAAACACGGCTTGTATGGCGCGGCGCAAGCGCCTTAAGTTTGTGCCTTTCGCGCTCGAGAATTCATCGCCCAGCAATCGTACCTCCCCTGATGAAGATCGCTGCAGCGCAAGTATTACCTTCAACAGGCTGGACTTCCCCGACCCGGACTCACCAACCAGGCCCACGGTTTCTCCGGCATGAACGACCAGCGAGACTCCGTCGACGGCGCGCAGCGGCGGTGCCGCATGCCACAACGAGCGCCTGTTGCGCGGGTATTCGAGCACGACGCCAGAGGCCCGCAACACCGCGGCGCCGCCCTTTTGCGTCACGCCGCGCTTTGATTGCGGTTTCGCCGCGGCCAGCAGCGCCGCCGTATACGGATGTTGGGGATCGTGCAGAACCTGGGCTGTTGCCCCTTGCTCGACGATCTGCCCTGCTTGCATGACCGCAACCCGATCGGCGAGCTGGGCAATTACGGCGAGATCATGCGATACCAGAATCAAGCCCATATTGCGTGTGCGGGCCAGGTCGCGCAGCAAAAGCAATACCTGAGCCTGGGTAATGACGTCCAGCGCGGTGGTGGGTTCATCGGCGATCAACAGCGGCGGCGCCATGATCACGGCCATCGCGATCGCCACCCGCTGCCGCTGGCCGCCTGACAATTCATGGGGGAGTTTGTCGAGCTGGCCCTGCTCGCCACTCAAACCCACCAGGTCGAGCGTTTCGCGCGTCGCAGAACGAGCCTCGACGATCGACAGCGAGCGGTGCAACCGCACCGTCTCCGCCACTTGATCGCCGATGCGCATCAAGGGATTCAACGCGGTCATGGGCTCCTGGAAAACCATGCCGATATCGCGGCCGCGTATGCCCTGCATCTCTTGATTGCTCTTGTTGTTCAGCGCCTCGCCGCGTAGACGCACCGCGCCGGTTGCCGACGCAGCCGCGGGCAGGAGACGCATGATCGCCAGCGCCGTCATCGATTTTCCGGATCCCGAGGCGCCGACCAGCCCGAGGATTTCGCCGCCGCGGACCTCGAGCGACAGGTTCTTGATGACGGGCGTCGCACCGACGACGACGTTTAGTGCCTCGATTTCCAAGAGATTGGCGGCGGTCATTGCTTAGGTGAGAGCGATTGCCGCAATCCCTCGCCCAAAAGATTCAATCCCAGCACGAAAAGCAGCACTGCGAAGCCTGGAAACACAGCCAGAAACGGCGCGAGCGCGGTCAAGGTTTGCGCCTCATTGAGCATTCGCCCCCAACTGGGGATCGGCGGCTGCGCGCTCAAGCCGACATACGACAGGCCGGCTTCGGCAATGACTCCCAGGGAAAATTGTATCGTGCCCTGAATCACGAGCAACGCCACGAGATTCGGCAGCATGTGTTCATAGGAAATTCGCAGCGGACTTTTGCCCGCAACGCGTGCCGCCAACACATAGTCGCGAGCCCATAGCTGCAGCGCTCCGGCGCGCGTGACGCGCGCAAACACCGGGATGTTGAATATGCCGATGGCAATGATGGCGTTGACGGCGCCGGGACCAAACACGGCAGTGATCAAGATCGCGAGAAGCAACGCCGGGAACGCGAATATCAAATCGTTGCCGCGCATCACAAGTTCATCGATCCTGCCGCGATGTGCCGCGGCAAGCAAACCTGCGGGCACACCCACGAACAATCCAATAGCGACCGACAGCAACGCCACCCCGACGGAGGTTTGCGCGCCGGCCATGATCATCGAGAGCACGTCGCGGCCGAGTTGATCGGTGCCGAACCAATGGTGCTCATCCGGCGCGCGCAGCTTGTCGACAATGGACAAGACAGCGGGATCGTACGGTGTCCAGAATCGCGCAACGACGGCTATGGCTATGAAACACGCGGTAATGAATGCGCCGGCGATCAAACTGAAATTGCGCGGGGCGGTGCCGTTCATAGCCTACGCCGCGCGCAATCGCGGATTGACGAGTACATAGGCAAGGTCGATCAAGAAAGTCACGGTCACCACGGCGAACACCAGAATGATCACCACGCTTTGTACGACGATCAAATCGCGCTGCGCGATGGCTTGAAACACCAACCGTCCCAACCCGGGGAGAAAGAATACGTTTTCGATGATCACGCCACCCGCCAGGAGAAAGGAGAATTGCATGCCGAGGATGGTCAGGACGGGAATCAGCGCATTGGGCAGGGCATGCCGCCACAGCACCCGCCACTCACCCGCGCCCTTGGCGCGCGCCGAGCGAATGTAGTCCTCGTGCAACGTGTCGATCAGCGCCCCGCGCAGCACCCGCGCCAGGATCGCCGCTTGCGGCATGGCGAGGGCAATCGCGGGCAGGGTCAACGCCTTCAGCGCCGTCCAGAATCCGGCCTCCCAACCGGGGAACCCACCCGCGGAAACCCAATGCAGTCCGATGGCAAATAGCAGCACCAGCAACATACCCAACCAGAAATTGGGGATGGCCAGACCCAGTTGGGTGAGGCCGCTCACGGCGATATCGCTCGCGCGCCCGCGCTTCGCCGCGCCCAATAATCCGACCGGAAAGGCCAGCGCCGTGGACAGCGACAAGGCATACAGCGCCAAGGGCAACGATACCTGCAGCCGTTCAGCTACGAGAGCGCTTACCGGCACGCGATATGTGTAGCTCAAGCCGAAATCGGCATGCAGCAAGCCGGCGACCCAGCGCAGGTAGCGCTGCAAGGGCGCGACATCGAGACCCAATTGATGACGCAGCATGGCCACGGTTCCCGGATCCGCTTGCAGTCCCATCATGTAACGCACGGGATCGCCGGGCACGATTTGCACGATGACGAATACGATCGCGGTCGCGACCAGCAGCGTTGCCGTAAGCACGCCGACCCGCCCGATCACATACGGGCCGCCGAAACGGCGCCAAACCAGACCCGCCAGCAGCAGCACCGCCGCCGAAAAGACGATGCCTGCGCCCCGAAACGGCCGCACCGCCGAAGTACCGGGCGCGGCGCCGTCGAAGCGCGACGCGTAGCCGGCTTCACGGTAGTGGGCGCGGCTCACATCGATGGCGCCGAGCACATTGTCGAAGCCGATTCCTTGTAGTTGCGCATCCCAGACATCCAATCTCGGGTACTGGAACAAAAAACCGTTGACGGCATCCTCTGCCAGCTTGCGCTGGATCTGCTGCAGCAAATCGCGCCGCCTGGCAGGATCGACGCTTTCGTCCAAGGCAGCGATGAGCGCCTTGAATTCGGGATTCGAATAACCAAAATAGTAATCGTCGCGGGCATAGATATCGTAGTCCAGGGGTTCTGCGTGTCCGACGATGCTCATGTCAAAGGCATGGCGGCTGTAGACCTGATCCAGCCACTGCGCCCACTCGAGATTTTCGATGCGCAGTCGAATGCCGATCTCTGCCAATTGCGAGGCCACGATTTCCCCGCCGCGACGCGCATAGCTCGGGGGCGGCAGCTTTAGCGTCATGGCAAAGCCCTGTGGGTATCCGGCCGCCGTCATCAGTTCTTTGGCCTTGGCGATGTCATGCGGATACATGCCGGTCAGATCGACGTAGGCCGGATTGCGCGGCGGGAAATGGCTGCCGATGGGCGTGCCATAGCCGAACATGGCACCGTCGATGATGGCGCGGCGGTCCAATGCGTATGCTATCGCCCGGCGAACCAGCAAATTGCCCAGCGGCGCAACGCGCTCGTTCAACGCCAGCACGGTTTCCATTTCGGTGGTGCCGGCGAATACTGCAAAACGCGGATCGGCGGCAAACTGCGCAAAACTTTCCGGTGCCGGATAATTGGCGAAGGCATCCACATCGCCCGCCATCAACGCGGCATAAGCCGCGTTCGGATCCGTGATGAATTTGAACGTCACTTCTTCCAATCCCGCGGGCGGGCCCCGATAGTCCGGATTGCGCGTGAGCGTGATCGAATCGCCGCGCCGCCATCTTGCGAACCGAAATGGACCCGTGCCCACCGGCCGTAAGGCGTTGCCGGCGGCGGACTGCGGCGAGACCATCACCGCCGATCCGAATGCCAGTGACTGGAGCAGTCCTCCGGAACGCCGATTCAGCGCGATCTTGACGGTATTGGAATCGAGGATTTCGACGGCACGAATGGCGCCGAACCGCGATCGCTGCGGATTGATGGAGCCGGCCGCAATGATGCGATCCAGGGAATATTTCGCGGCGGCAGCATCGAAGGAGCTGCCGTCATGAAAGCGGGCGCCGGCAACCAGGTGGAACACATAGGTGAGGCCGCCGTCCGCGATGTCCCATGAAGCGGCGAGCCGCGGCAGCACCGAACCATCAGCAGCGAATTGCACCAGCCCTTCGAGCACATTGCCGTACAGAACCTCTGAAATGGCGGCGGCGGGATTTGCGGTGGGATCGAGTATCGGCGGTTCGAGCTGCATGCCGATGATGGCTCGCTCCCCGGCATGAGCATGCGGCCCCGCGAGCAGCGGCATTCCCAGTAGAGCCCAAATCGCCGCTCGCTTGAGTCTCATGCGGCGCCGAGCAGCAGCGATCGGGCGGCCATGGCCATGACCTTGGCGGAATTCACCATGTCGTCGATTCGCACGAATTCATCCGATTGATGCGCAATATCAAGAATTCCAGGACCGTAAGCGATGCAGTCGCGCAGCTTGCCGATGCGATCGATGTGCTTCTGATCGTATGTCCCCGGCGAACAGATGAATTCGGGCTCGCGGCCGATCACGCGGCGAATCGCCGCCGCGGTGCTGCGTGCCACCGGTCCGTTGCGATCCGCCATCGTGGGCTGCACTTCGAAAATATCGCGAATGCGGTACGCGAAACCGGCGCGATCTTTGACCAACTGTTCCAGCAGCTCGCGTACCTCGGCTTTGACGCCGTCCAGGTTCTCTTCAATGAGCACGCGGCGATCGATGACCATGCGGCAGGAATCCGGCACGCAGGGAGCCGGATACCCGCAGGGTTCGGCCGCGCCGCCGTGGACGGAGTTGATGTTCAGAGTCGCGTGCCGCGCGCCCGACGGCACCACCGGCATATCCGTGCGCCGGGCCGCGAGCTTGGGATAAAGATCGCGTTCCAGACGATCGATGACGGCATTCATGTGGCGCACGGCACAGTCGCCGAGGAATGGCATGGAGCCGTGCGCCATGCGTCCCAGTGTTTCGATTTCCGCCCACCACACCCCGCGATGGCCGATGCATACGCGATCCACATTGAGCGGCTCGGGAATGATGACGTGATCCACGCGCCCCGGCGAAAACCAGCCGCGCTGCGCCAGGTAGTGGACACCGCCGTAGCCGCCGGTCTCTTCATCGACGGTGCCTGAAATTTCCAGAGCGCCCGGCAGCTGCGCCCCGCAATCGATCAGCGCTTCGACCGCGATGATGGAAGCCGCCAATCCACCCTTCATGTCGCAGGCGCCGCGCCCATAAACCATGCCGTCCTTGACGATGCCGGCGAACGGATCCACGGTCCAGCCCGCTCCCGTTTGCACCACGTCAATATGGCTGTTGAAGTGCACGCAGGGACCGGGCGCATCGCCTGCACGCCGCGCAATCACATTGATGCGTGGGTGGCGCGTCGTATCGCCCGGCGTCCCGGCCGCATGCACATACTCGACGGCGAAGCCGCGCTTAGCCAAGCGCCGGCCGATGAATTCCGCACATGGTTGATAGGCATCGCCCGGCGGATTGACGGTGGGAAAGCGAATCAGCGCACGCGTCAGCTCGATCAACTCGTCGCGGTGCGCGTCGATCATTTGAAACACTTGCTGCGTCGGATCTGCGGACATGCTTATCTCAAGAAGAATGCCGGAAACGCGTCAAGGCGGCGCGACTTTTTGCCTGGTCCGCCAAAGCGTCGAGGCCAAGTTTCGAGTACACCGCCGCGAGCGCCGAGTTTACCGGCACACCGTTGGGATCGGCGTTGCGCCGCAACTCCAGCAGTTGCTGCGCGGCGGTGAGTCGCCCGCTCCTGAACGCGGCATCCAGCAGGATTTGATCGAACAGATCGCGTTGCGCATGGCTGCCACCGGCCTCGCGCATGCGCGGTACGGCCGGCGCCAAGCGATCCCAGGCGCGCTCGTAGTCGCCGCGCGCATAGGCATACAAACCCTCGCAGCCCGGCAGCGCAACCTCCTGCCATACCCGCCTGCTGAACGACGGCGCCCGCAGTGCATGGCGGCGCACCGATTCCAGCAGCGCCTCGGCTTGTGGACGGCCTGCGCGCGCCAGACCATACAGGTATTGCAGCGTCAGGAATGGCTGCACGGTGTCATTGGCGCGGGCCTCGAGATGATCGGCGAGATCCTGCCAGCGCGACCCGACATCGATGCCGGCGATCTCGAATCTTGCCAGCAGCGATACGGCTCCGATCTGGTCCTGCGAATATTCCTTGGCGATGCCCCAACAATGCTCATCATAGAGTTTGAGAGCGTCGCTTTCGCGTCCCTGGCTCAAGTAGAACAGCGCCAGGTGCCACCACAAGTGCGTGAGCATGAAGGAGTTCAACTGCGTCCACGTGTCCGCCGCATCCTCCAGAAACCTGGCGCCTTCGTCGATGTGCCCGCGGGTCAAAAGCACGTGTGCCAGCGCATGCTGTGCCCAAGGTTCCTTGCGACGCATTGCGAGCGCGGTGCGCGCCGCGGACTCCGCCTCTTCGAGCAGATGGCATTGCTCAAATGCGAATGCCGCCATGCCGTGAAAATAGGCAATATCGGCATTCGCCGGCCCGACCTTCAGGGCGGTCCGCAGCATGGCCGGCGCATCGCCGCGATTGAATTCAAAATACTGATGCGTCTTGACCACGACGAGATCGCGCGGAAATTCTCCCGCAGCCTGATCGCAGTGGCTTATCGCGAGCTCCACATCGTCATCGACCCAGGAGCGCAGCAGCGCGACATTGAGTTGCTCACGGCGCGTGGCCAGGTGCGCGGTGCGCTCCGCAGCCGCCAGATACTTCGCCGCTCGCTGGCCCGCCTCGGGCGCCTCGAGCAGCATCCACAGCATTCCCGCATACGCGTTGGCCAGACAGGAATCAGGGTCCGCCTCTGCAGCCCGTACGATGTGCTCGGCCCGCGTCTCGTACGCCAAATAGCCGCCCACAAAATCATCGATGGCGCGCAGCGTGTCATCGCGCTGTCCCGTGACCGGGTTACCCAGTTGGTCTCGCTGCATAGGTCGATGATACCGGAGCGCCATCGCCACGCGGCGAGCCTGAGCCTGGGTATCACGGCGATGAAGCCAGTTCAAGCGCCTCCAACCGAGGTCCCGCCAACCTGCCGATTCGCACCGATGCGTCGTACAGCACCATGCCGAACACAAACAGGGCGATCAGCAAAGCGATTGACGCTTTTACGTGGCGCGACTCGAAACGGCGCATTGCGGATGCGAATGCCATGAGGCCAAGCAGGGCCGCAACCACGATGATTGCATCGACGCTGGCCCGCTGCCAGTAGCTGCCTCCCAAGTGCAGCCACATCCCAAATTCATCGAAAGTCAGCGCCATGGCAATGCCGTAAGCCAATGCAGCAACGCGCAATTCCCGCGTGCCGCGGGTGCTGAACAGAAGAAACGCGCCCACCCCGGCAAGCAAGAAAATACCGTAGTTCAAATGATGGACGTGCGTGCCGTTTAGAAAGAAATACAAGTTCGGCATGAGGCGCGCCATGATCAGGAAAACCGCCGTGCGCGCCATGATGAACGTGAGAATGAAGCCGAATAGAGCGAGGCGCGCGAGCCGCGCCGACTCACTGCACAGCCAGCCGCCCGATTCGCTGCTCGATTCGCTGCTCGATTCGCTGCTCGATTCGCTGCTCGATTCGCCGCTACCTTGGGTGTCCACGGGCGCATTGTAGCGCGCCTGCGATCGAGCTTCCCCGCGGCGGCGCGGCCGATTCCCCAGGCCATCGTCCGTCCCTGGACGATGGCCCAGAGACCGCTGGGCGGCTAGTGGGCCTTACCGCCGAACACGTCGTTCATGACTAGAGAGGTCGCGTCGCAGGCATGGTTCAAGCAAGACAGGCCAAAGCCGGCTTCCAACGTGCGCAGCAATGAGAAATGATCATAGGGCACGCTGCTCACCGCGCCGTTGGCCGCGTAATTCGTTTCGACCAGGAATACCACGCGGTTGGCCGCGTTCGAGTAGTCGTTTTCGTCCCAAACCAAGATGATGGCGTTGCGTCCGTGGCGCCATGCCTTCGAATCCTTGATGCCATGAACAAGTTTGGCGACTTCGGCATCGCCTTGCTGGATGGCCAGGTTGGTTGCCTCCGTGCTGCCAGTGGCGCAAATCGTTGTGCCCCCGGAAACAAAGCCATGCATGTCGTGGCATTGATTGGGCACGATGAACGCAAAATTCGGCGCCCTCTCCTCCGAGGATAGGTCCGCCCACAGTCCATTCGGGCCATCGAAGTCGACCACCTGATCAAGGCTCAAGTCGGCGTTCTCGCCGCTCTCGACATTTTCAAAATAGACGAACGGATTGTGCTTCACCGCGTACAGTTTCTGAATGTTCGTCGCCGGCGTGGGCGGACCGCCATTGACCTCGAACACCGACGCCGGACTCAAATTGGAAAACTCGCCGTCCGAGTAGTTGACGCCGAAGACGCCGGGAACGACGGCCGGCAGGCTTTCCTGATAGCTTTTCCAGGACTTGCCCTTCGCCACCAATTGGTCGGCAATCGATTGTGGGGTGAACGGCGCGGCCGGATAGTTGCGCAGCGCGCAGTTGTTGGCGGCCGGCGGATTGCCGCCCAATGAGATCTGCCCGTTGCAGTCAGTCGACGAGGTCGCGGTTGCGACCACCGGATTGTCGAGACCTGCAACCGAAATCGGCGTGAAGGCATTGCCGCAACCGCTGCTGGGCGCATTGTCCTGGCAGCCGAAGCCATTGATCCAGACCGGCCAGTAATCGTTGGGGAGGCCGAAATTGGATCCGCCGACGATCTCCAGATAGTTCGGGGCGCTGGGATGACCGACGGCAAAATACTGCGTGGCCTGATTGGCTTGAGCGGCATATTGGTTGATGAACGGGGCGTTCGGATTGCTGAGAATGTCGGTGTTGGTCTGATTTTCCATCATGATCAAGAAAACATGATCGAGTCGCCCGAAATCGCTTTGCGGTCGATCCTTATCCCAAGCGCCGGCGTTGCCGGCAACCAATGCGGTCGCGGCCAGCGTGAGCAAGGCCTTTTTCATGGGTTTCATTGGTAAGGCTCCTGGTTGTGGTTGGACAGGGCCTGGCATTCTTCATCAGCGCCATAACCGATTTATTGCAGATATGTTGCTGGATCACTTCACGCGCGGGGAAGATAACTGGCGGGCCGCGACAATTGCCGGGGGGGGTCCCGCAATTGCACCGAGTACTTTTTTCAATTTGGATGCCTGTAGGTGGGGGTCCGGCGCCTGCCATCCTGCGCGAGTTCCCAAGGGCCGATCCAGCGTAAACTAGCCGTTCTTCGAACCGCGAGGATTTAAGGATGCTGCGGAAGCTTCTTCTGCTCGCTGCGTGCGCGCTGTCGATGACTCGCGCCCAGCCGGCGCAGGCGCAGGCTTCGCCGATTCCGCAGGCAAACTATACGGTGGCCGGAAGTTGGCGGCTGGGCGGCAACGGCGGCTGGGATGACCTGGCATTGGAGGCCAGCGGCGCCAGACTGTTCGTCAGCCGGGACGATCACGTCGATGTCATTGAAACCGGCAGCGGTAAATTAGCGGGGACCATTCCGCGCACTGCCGGAGTTCACGGTATAGCGTTCGCGCCGGCGCTGAAGCGAGGCTTCACCAGCAATGGCGAGGCCAATACCGTCACTGTGTTCGAACTCGGGACGCTGCGCGTTACTCATGAAGTGCCGGTGTCAGGAACGATGCCGGACGCCATCCTGTACGAGCCGCAGCGCAATCAAATTCATACCGCCAACCGTGAATCAGCGAATATTTCGGTACTGGACGCCACAACGCTGCAAATCGTTGCGACCGTGCCGCTGCCGGGTCCACCGGAGTTCATGGCCACAGACGACGCCGGACACGTCTATGTCAATATCGACACCGCGCCGGGGACGCTGGTCATGATTGACGCCAAAACCCTCACCGTAAAGGCCAAGTGGCTGTTGAAGGAATGCGCGAACCCCACCGGGCTTGCGTTGGATGCGCCCAATCATCGATTATTCTCCGTGTGTGCCAATCAAGTCATGGCCGTCACCGATTCGATATCGGGCAAGCCGGTCGCCCGAGTGGTGATCGGACGAGGCGCCGATGCCGCGGTATTCGATGCTGAATTGGGCATGGTTTTCAGCTCCAACGGCATCGACGGCACACTAACGGTTATCCATCAGGACAGTCCGGATGAATATCGAGTAATTGCCACGGTCTCCACCCAAGTCAGTGCCCGAACCATGACGCTGGACCCGGCCACGCACAGAATCTATCTCGCCGCCGCGCAATTCGGACCGACGCCTGCGGTGACGGCCGAGCAGCCGCTGCCGCGCGCCAGCGTGATGCCCAACAGCTTCGTCATTCTGATCGCACAACCCAAATAACGCCCGATCATGAACGAGAAAGTCCACTTGGTTTGCGGACACTGCGACTCAGTGGTGGGTCTGCAGAGCGATCGTTTGCAGGATGCCCCGCGCTGCCCAAAATGCCACAACCCCCTGTTCGCGGGTAAACCGATCGAGCTGACGGCGGCCAATTTCGACAAGCATGTCGGCCGCAGCGATCTGCCGCTGGTCGTGGATTTCTGGGCGCCCTGGTGCGGACCGTGCATCGCAATGGCGCCTTATTACCAGGCGAGCGCGTCTCTGTTGGAGCCCAAATTTCGCTTCGCGAAGCTAAACACCCAGGACGAGCCGGCGCCCGCGTCGCGTCTGAACATACGCAGCATTCCGACGATGATTGTTTTCCGCGGCGGCAAGGAAGCTGCGCGCCACACAGGCGCCATGGATTCCAGCGCGATTTCCCGCTGGCTCAACTCTGTCTAACGCGCGCGCGTTACTGCGAGCGCACCTCAAGTCTTGCGAAATACCAGCACGAACCGATCGGTTTTACCGAGCATCGCGCCTTTATAGCTAATCTGATCACGCGCATCGTCAGGCATTCTCAGCAAATCGCTTTTGGCAACGACCTCGAATCCGTGGGCCTTGAAATCCTTGATGGCAAATGCCTCTTCGATCCGATGCAGCTCGCCGGCATCGGATCTGCCATGTCCGGCCTTGGCCGAATGATCCACCAGCAAGAGGATCCCCCGCGGCTTCAGGGCCCGCGCCAGCTGGTCGAGCACGGCATTGACATCAATCTTCGGCCAGGGATTTTTGGCGTCGGTGTTCACCCAGTACAGATCGTGATACACCTTGACCAGTAGAACGGCATCCAAACTCGCCGGCGGCAATTTCATATCGGCGAGATCTACGGTTTGGTGACTGACATTGGGCAGACGGTTGCCGCTCAAGCGATTCTGCAAGTCCGGCTCGCTCCAATGATCGAATGCGGCATTGTTGATCAGCAGCACCTGGCCTTTCGGTCCGACGATGTAGCTCAGCAATTCGCTGTAGTAACCATCCCCGGCGAGCACGTCCGCCACTTTCATGCCGGCGTCGATGCCGGTGAGACGCAGGATCTCGGCGGGATGATCCTTCGCGTCGCGGGCCAGATCCGCGGCGGGTCTTCCCGGATGAGCAACCGCGGCATCGAATCGATCGGCCGCGGGTGCGGTCGCGGCCAACAAGATCGCGGATAGAAATGTTGCGGCGACAGCCGGACAATTGCGAATCATGTCTTCTCTCCCCTTATGAGCAGCAGTGCGATCAAGGTAATGAGCCCGGCAACCGATAAATAATAGCCGACGTACGCCAGGCCGTATTGCGTCGCCAACCAGTTGGCGATGGGCGCGGCGATCGAAGCGCCGAGTATTCCGGCGAGATTGAAAGTGAGCGATGTCCCGGTGTAGCGTACCGGAGTCGGGAACAGCGTCGCCAGCGCACTGCCGAGGGGGCCATATGAGATACCGGCCAGGCCAAAACCCAGAATCAAGAACACGAACACTACTGCCGTGTCATGGGTGCCGAACAAGGGCTTGAAGGTGAAGCCGGACAGGATGATCAGCAGCGTGGCGATCTTCAACATGCGAAGTCCGCCGATTCGATCAGCCATGGCTCCGGAGAACGGTATGGTAACCGCGAACGACACCACGGCTATCATTTGCAGAATCAGAAATTCTTGGCGCCCAAATCCCAAGTGGCCGGTGGCCCAGCCCAGGGCAAACACGTTGACCAGATAGAACACCACGAAAGTGGTCGTTGAGCCCAGCGTTCCCAAAATGAGCTGAACCGGATATTTGGCAAAAACCACCGCGAAGGGCACGCGCACGCGTTCGCCCTGCTCAATGCTGCGCTTGAACGCAGGTGTTTCCGCGAGCTGCAGTCGCACGTACAGTCCGACCACCACCAGCACGGTGCTCGCTAAAAACGGCACGCGCCAACCCCAACTGAACAATTGCGCCTCGGACAGGCGGTCGCTGATCAAGAGGAACGCGCCGATCGAGATGAACAGCCCGAGCGGCGCACCCAATTGCGGGAACATGCCATACCAGGACTGTTTACCCGGCGGCGCGTTCTCGGTTGCGAGCAATACCGCGCCGCCCCATTCCCCGCCCAAACCCAAGCCCTGTCCTATTCGGCACAGCGCGAGCATCACCGCGGCAGCCACTCCGATGGAGGCATAAGTCGGCAACAAGCCGATGCAAACGGTGGAGATACCCATGGTCAGCAGTGCGGTGACCAAGGTTGTTTTGCGTCCGATTCGATCGCCGAAGTGGCCAAAAATAGCCGACCCGATCGGCCGCGCGACGAACGCCAGGGCAAAGGTTGCCAGCGACTGCAACGTGGCGGTGGCCGGATCGCCCTTGGGGAAGAACAGTCTGGGAAATACCAGGACCGCGGCCGTGGCATAGATGTAGAAATCGTAGAACTCGATGGTGGTGCCGATCATGCTGGCGAACAGGATGCGGCGTGCAGCTTTGGCACCGGACGATTGGTTCGAATCGAGCAAAGGGGCGACCTCAATTTTTTTGCCGATTTTGCGGACAGTCTACCAGCGTCCGACTGCGTTATGCTGTGCGCGCATGGTCAAGAACCGGTGCCGGGACGCTAGCTATGATCGAAATCAAATCGAACGATTTTCGAGTCCGCGAGGGACGGCAAGTCGACCTCAAGAAATGGCCGACGCTAGTCGATCCCATGTACAAGAATGTCCGGCAGTATCGCGAGGTTTTGGGCGCCCACGCCGAAGCGCTGAGTAAGCAGCAGCAACTGCTGTATGCATCGAACAGCCATGCGCTGCTGTTGATTTTTCAGGCCATGGACGCCGCCGGCAAGGACAGCGCCATCAAGCACGTCATGTCGGGAGTCAACCCGCAGGGCTGCCAGGTCTTCAGCTTCAAGCACCCGAGCGCGACCGAGCTGCAGCACGACTTTCTTTGGCGCACCACACGCAACCTACCGGAACGCGGCCGGATCGGCATTTTCAACCGATCCTATTACGAGGAAGTGCTGATTGTGCGGGTACATCCGGAAATTCTGCGCGCCGAGGGTCTGCCCAACGAAGCGCCGGATGAAAAGAACATCTGGCGCGACCGCTATCGCTCCATCGTGAACTTGGAAAAGCATTTGCACCGCAACGGCACGCGCATCATCAAATTCTTTCTGCACCTGTCGAAGCAAGAGCAGCGCAAGCGCTTTCTGGACCGGATAGAAACGCCCGAAAAGAACTGGAAATTCTCTGAGGCCGATATCGAGGAGCGGAAATTCTGGAATCAGTACATGAAGGCCTATGAAAAATGCCTGGGGGCAACCAGCACCACCCAGGCCCCTTGGTATGTCGTTCCCGCAGACGATAAGCTGAACGCGCGTCTGATCGTGTCGCGCATCCTGCTCGATACCATCGAATCGCTGCAGTTAAGTTACCCCAAGAGCAGCGCGGCGCGGCGCCGCGAATTGCGTTCGCTGCGCGCGCAGCTGAAGGAATAGGCGGCCGCGCGGGCCGGGCAGCGCGGCGCCCCAGCCTTAGACCGGCGGTGTGGGGATTCCCTTGCCCACCATCGCCAGGGCCAAGGTGGCGGCGGAGGGATTCACGCTGTCGACCATGGAGGTGGGCATCAGAATGGTCGCTCCCCGCTCCTTGGTGGTCTCGTAAATAATGTTCATGGCCCGCAGCTGCAATGCCACGGGATGGCCGGCATAGATCTCGGCTGCCTCGACAAATCTGCCCGCAATCGCGGCCTCAGCCGAACCGAGGATCATGCGCGCTTGTTTTTCTCGTTCCGCCTGGGCCTGCCGCGACATGGCGTCCTGCAAAGCGACTGGTATGGCGACATCGCGGATTTCCACGGAGCTCACCGATATGCCCCACGGCGCGGTTTTTTGTCCAATATCAATTTTCAATTGCGCGTCGGCCTCCTTGCGATCGGACAATAGAGCCGCCAGCAGTGACGAGCCGATCATCTCGCGCAGCGAGGTTTGCGCCACGCGGTCGATGGCTTCCCGATAATTGGTGATGGCCAGCGCAGCTTTCTCGGCATCGTGCACATGCCAGAATATGATCGCATCAACATTGACCGGCACCGTATCCTTGGTCAACGCCTGTTCGGCGTTGAAGGCCGTCGTTTGAATGCGCACGTCGATGACGGCGACGATGTTGTCGATCACCGGGATGATGAGGAACAGCCCGGCACCGCGAACACTCTGCAGCTTCCCCATCCGCAGGATGACGAACTTCTCCCAAACATTGGCCATTTTCAGCGATAGCGCGATTAGAACCGCGGCGGAAAAAAGCGCCGCAGCAGCGTAAGGGTTGAGCCATCGGCCGGCCGCCAGGCTGGCGGCGATGCAGACAAACACCAGGAATGCGGTAATTGAATTCATTGACAACTCCGCGTAAGAGCCGCGTAACCGCGGTGGTTGGTGCCAGGGTATGTCGCCCGGACAATATCAGATCTAACCCGCTGTCGGATGCGGCAACAGCCGGTCGTATTCCTTCTTCACGACGGCGTAGCATTCGCAGGTGCGCTTTTCGAGGCCGATACGGTCCAACACCGAGATTCGACCGCGGGAATAGCTGATCAACCCAGCCTGCTGCAGTCTTGCGGCGGCCTCGGTCACGCCTTCGCGGCGCACCCCCAGCATGTTGGCAATCAGTTCCTGGGTCATTACCAACTCGTTGCCCGGCAACCGATCCAAGCTCAGCAGCAGCCAGCGGCACAACTGCTGGTCGAGGGTGTGGTGCCGGTTGCACACCGCTGTTTGCGCCATTTGCGTTATCAGCGCCTGAATATATCGCAGCAGTAAATGCAGTACCGCTCCCGCGCAGTTGAATTCATCCTTGACTATCTGCGCTCGCAGCCGAAATCCACCACCTGCGCTTTGTACCACCGCGCGGCCAGGCGTGGACTCTCCGCCCATGAACAGGGAAATTCCAACGATGCCTTCATTGCCGACCACCGCGATTTCCGCCGACGCCCCGTTCTCCATGACATACAGCAGCGACACAATGGCGGTGGTCGGAAAGTAAACGTGGCTCAAACCAGCGCCGGGTTCATAGAGGACCTGGCCGAGGGGCATCTCGACGGCTTCCAGCAGCGCCTGCCAGCGAGTCCACTCGGTCTCCGGCAGCGCAGCCAGCAGCTCGTTGCTTCGAGGGTCGCTGAGTATTGGGAGCGAGGAGCCCGGCGCCGGTATTCGCTTCATAAGCCCTATGGTTGCGCTGCCATAGCAGCGTCCCTTCCTAGGCGCTGCTATGTTCGATACCGCACATTTTACCGCCAAACCTCAGGGCTTGCGAGTGCCAACCACGATGAGAACGAGGCCGGCCGCGAGGGACGCGCCTCCTGCCCAAGGCGGAATCACGCGCTGCTGCGTCACTTTGGCTTCGACGTCACCGATCTTGAGGACGCTTTTTTCGCTCGAGTAGGAAGGCGACTTGATGAGAATAAAGAGTCCCCCGGCAATCAAGATAGCGCCCAGGATTTGTAGGACACGCATGTAACCCTCGCGTTTGCAGCCATTGTGAGATTGGAATTGTAATCCGGTTCTCTCCAAGGAATGGAGATGGACGCAGTTCACGTGTATTTGGGCGGATCTGATGCTATGTTTTGTCTTGCCATGAAACGGCATCGAACCTCTACGCTCGAGCTGGCGCTGCTGCTGCTGCTGCTGCTGCCGCTGCCGCTGCAGGGATTTGCAACGGCTGTGAGTTGCGCGGTATTCGACACCGCGTCGGCCGCTGAACATCACTGCCAGCATGGCACCGCAGTGCAACACCACAGCTGCGGAACCTGCTGCTCCGCGGCGATTGCCGTGACGTCCTTGCAGTGGACCCCGCCGCGATCGCGACGTCCTCCGGCCTCATTTCTATTGCTGCTCTCACCGCCCAAGCTCGCTCTCGATCGCCTCGATCGGCCTCCGCGCCCAACCGTCTAATCGCCAGGCGCGACGCGCCTTCCCTGTTGACGTTGGGCTGCCCAGCCACTCTCGGCTGCGAGGACGATATGAACATACCGTTGCTGTTGATAATTCTTGCCGCAATATCTGTTGGCGGCTGTGCCGGCTTTTCCAAAGACGGCGGCTTCAATGAGGTTGCGGGCGCAACGCGCACGCATTTGGACAAGTATCTCAAGTGGCCTCGAACCGACGCGGAGCGGGCCAAGGTTGCGGCCGAAGTGGCCGGGCTTTTGGCGCAGCCGCTGTCGGCGGACGACGCCGTGCAGATCGCCTTGCTCAACAACCGGGGTCTGCAGGCATCGTTCGACGAGCTGGGAGTTTCGGAAGCTGACCTCGTGCAATCCGGCCGACTGCCCAATCCGCGCTTCGATCTGCGCCACGCAAGCGCCGCGGGCCAGTACGACATCGAAGAGACCTTGAGTTTCAATGTGCTGTCGCTGTTGACGCTGCCCTTTGCCCACGACATCGAGAAACAGCGTTTTGCGGAGATGCAGAGCGCCATCGTTCTGTCCGTCATGCGGTTGGCGACGGAAACGCGGGAGGCATTTATTGCGGCAGTCGCTGCGCGCGAGTCGGTTGACTATCTGCGGCAGGTCGTTGCTGCAGCGGAAACCAGCGCCGAGTTGGCGCGCAGCATGGTGGCGGCCGGAAATTGGAACAGCATTGATGAATCCCGCGAACGGATTTTTTGTGCCGATGCCTTCCGCGGGATGTCAGAGGCGAAATTGAGCGAGGACGCCGCACGCGAGAAATTGACTCGCTTGCTGGGCCTGCCGGCCCTCGCGACCGGCGAGCGGCCGTTGCAGCTCGCGCAACACCTGCCCGAGCTGCCGCAAAACATCGAGAATCTTCCCGATGTCGAGGCCACGATTCTGCAAAATCGAATCGACTTGCAGATGCAGCGCCTCAAGATCGATGAACTTCGCCGCAGCCTCAAACTCACCAAGACCACGCGCGTCGTCAACGTGCTCGACGCAGGTCCGACGCGCGTTCAACAGGGAACCCGCCAACAACCCTACGAAACGGGTTACGTGGTCACCCTGGAAGTTCCGATATTCGACGGCGGCTCCATAGGTGTCAAAAGATCGGAAGCGATCTACGCACAGTCGGTGGACCGCTTCGCCCAGGCGGCCGTCGATGCCCGCTCGCAAATTCGCCAGGCGTATGGCGTTTATCGAGCGAGCTACGACATTGCGAGATACCAGCGCGATGCGGTGGTGCCGCTGCGCAAGGCGCTCGCCGAGCAAAGTCTGCTGCGCTACAACGCCTCGCTCATCAGTATTTTTGAATTACTCGCCGATGCGCGGGAACAATTCTTGAGCATCGACGCATACAACCACAGCGTACGCGATTTCTGGATCGCCAAGTCGGAACTGGACGCGGCCCTGCTCGGCAATCCGGTGCCCTAAGGCGCGCGCGACTCTTCAAGGAAATACCATGCTTACACGACGAAAATTGTTCAGCGGTGCCGGCCTCGCGGTCGCGGCCGCTGCCGCGGCCAAGAGCGCGCTTGCGGCGCTTCCCGAAATCGTCGCCACGGACTCAAGCGCCATGCAGCCGCCTCTGTCGCCGCCGAACGGCCGTCCCTATCATCCTGTGGCAACCCTGAATGGCTGGACTCTGCCGTGGCGAATGCGCAACGGCGTCAAGGAATTTCACCTGGTGGCAGAGCCGGTGATCCGCGAAATCGCCCCCGGCATGAAGGCGCATCTCTGGGGCTACAACGGACAATCGCCGGGACCCACCATCGAAGTTGTGGAAGGCGACCGGGTGCGCATATTCGTGACCAACCGCCTCGGTGAGCACACCAGCGTCCACTGGCACGGCCAACGTCTGCCGAATGGAATGGACGGTGTCGCGGGACTCAATCAGCCCTCGATCAAGCCCGGACAAACCTATGTGTACGAATTCGTGGCACAGCGCGCGGGAACGTTCATGTACCACCCGCATGCGGACGAAACCACGCAAATGGCGATGGGCATGATGGGATTTTGGGTCACTCACCACAAGGACCCCAAGCTCATGCCTGTGGATCGCGACTACGTTTTTCTCCTGAATGCCTACGACATCAGTCCTGGCAGCTACACTCCCAAGGTCAGCACAATGCTGGATTTCAACGTCTGGACCTTCAATAGCCGCGCCTTCCCCGGCACGGCCCCAATGGTGGCCCGCCTCGGCGAGCGCGTGCGAATTCGCGTCGGCAATCTCACCATGACCAACCACCCCATCCATTTGCACGGCCACGAGTTCGTGGTCGCGGGAACCGACGGCGGGTGGACCCCGCCCGGTTCTCGTTGGCCGGAGGTAACGACGGACATTGCGGTCGGCCAGATGCGCGCCATCGAATTCACCGCGGCGGCACCCGGTGATTGGGCATTTCATTGCCACAAGAGCCATCACACCATGAACGGCATGAGCCACAGTGTGCCCAATTCCCTGGGCGCGGCGCAGGACGCGCTGGCCAGGCAAATCGCGGCTTTGGTACCGGGTTACATGAACAGCGGCGGCGCAATGAGCGACATGCACATGGACCTGCCCCTGCCGGCAAATACCCTGCCGATGATGACCGGCTCGGGTCGCTACGGCGACATCGAGATGGGCGGCATGTTCACCGTCATGAAGATTCGCGAGCGATTGGCGCACGGTGATTACCGAGATCCCGGTTGGTACAATGCGCCTGCCGGCAGCGTCGCGTATCTCTGGGAGGGGGAACCGCCACCGGCTGAGCGCGAACCCGGAAACAGCAAGTAGGCACCCGATGGAGGCGAAGTGCGCTGTCATTCGAGATCTCGGGGCTTCTGGGCCCGATAGTTTCGCGCCTTTATCGCGGCATGATCGAGCAATACGCGGCCACCGAAGCTTCCGGACTCAAACTGCGCAGCGAATCTTTAGGCGCTGCCGTAGAGTGCGCCGACGCGTCTGCGCTCAACGCGAGCGCAAACGATCGCTGCAATAGATGTACAGACTGTTTCCCGCGATGCTCACGGCAAACAAAGCGAGCGACGCCGGGATTATCTCGAATACCTTGTGCATGCCCAGCCAGCTCGCCGGCGACTCCAACCAGTGCAGCAGCGTCGCGAGCCTGCCGCTGTCGCCATCCTTGACGCAGCAATGAAGCAGCCCGATTCGCACGCCGTCGCTCATGCCGATGCGGGTCCACTCGCCGTCGCGAAACCAACGGTACAGCTGCACGCTGATGAGACATAAAAAAGCGGCAAGGCATCCATAGCCGATGCAGGCCCCGATGGCGCTCGTCAACCGCAGTGCTGCATCTCGGCCCTTCATCACTGCGCACCCGCCGACGGGCATCCTTTGACTTCGAGGCGCACGATGCGGCCGGATTCGCCCTGCAGGTCTGAGGGGTTCAATAAGCTGTCGGTAGACTTCAAATCGATGTCGATCCAGTAGACGTTGCCATTGCGCTTGCGATCGGCGATTCCGGGATTGAAACCGAGTGCCTGCGCTTGCGCGACTCGCGCCTGCGCCCGTTTCGGTTCGCTGTAAAGACCCAGTGAGATGACCGAGCCATCGTTAGGACCCGGCATTTCAAGTGCATCATCAATCCCGCCGGCCTTCAGCTTGGCGAGAGTTTGCTCGGCCGCGGGCCGTGAAGGCGGCAGCGGCAGATACACCCAGACGCCCGCCCATACCTCGCCATCGGCGACCCGCTGGCGCGGATCGTAACCGCCGCTACGAAGCGTCGACGCGGCGTGCGCGGCTTCCGATACGTCACGAAAGGGCCCAACGCTGATGCAGCGTTTCACATTGGTCAAAAGTTGGGAACCGCCCGCCTCCCGCGGCGAATCCGCGACCGGCTCCGAAGGCGGGATACGCACGGCTTCCGGACTTTCGGATGCCAGTCTCAGGGTCGCGGGCGCCGTTGCGACGTCGACCTCAGGGGTCTTGGCGATGCCGTGTTCCCACAAAAAATAGCAGACGTTGGCCAGCACCAAGACCACCACGATGCTTTTTAGAATCGTCAAGCGTCAGCCTCGCGTCAGCCGCAAACTGGCTTCGCCGGAAACAAATCGTTGCATACCGTCCCCTGTTTCGAGCAACAACGCACCGTCCCTATCCACCCCCCGGGCCACCCCAAGGGTCGCCTTCTTCCCAACCATCACCTTGGCCTGACGGTCGTGCAAGGCGTCCAAGGCCATCCACGCGTCGCGAAACGCCGCGAACCCGAGGCGCTCATACTGCAGCAGCATACTCAAAAGCTCGTCCAAAATGGCCCCGGCCACCAAATTGCGCGACGGGCGCTTAACGCAGGCCTCCGCAACGGCCGCCACGTACGCCCCGCCCGCTTCGATTTGCTGGCGCGCCAGCGCGGGCAGTGACACGTTGACACCCACACCGATTACCACGTGTGCGTTGCCGCCTGCCTCGGCGCGCGATTCGATCAGCACACCGCCAATCTTGCGGTCGCGGAACCAAATGTCGTTCGGCCACTTGAGCGTAATCCCCTCGGCACCAGCGCGCGTCAGCGCTCGCGACACGGCGACGCCGACCCCCAAACTCAAGGCAGACAGCGTGTTTGCGGCATTGCTGAAAGTCCAGCCCAGCGACATCGAGACGCCGGCGCCGAAGGGCGCGATCCAGCGGCGGCCAAGCCGCCCGCGGCCCGCGTGCTGCAATTCGCTCATGCAGACATCGGCGCTTCCCGGCTGCGGCGGTGCGGCGCCAAGCAGGCGCGTATTGGTCGAATCGACTTCGAATAGCAACTCCAGCCGGCGCAAGCAGGACTTCTGCTGCGCGCCGAGCTCTGCGCCGAGGTGGAGCGCATCCAGCAATTCCACTCCATTGGCGAGCCTGTAGCCTTGGTGGGCCACAGCCTGAACCGCGATTCCCAAACTGCGCAGACGCTCCACCCCCTTGCAAACAGTTGCCCCGGTTTGGCGCAGTTCCGCGGCCAGCCAACTGCCTGAGTGCAATTCACCATCGGCCAGCAGCGCAAGAAGCAGCGGTGTTTTTATGCCGCGCGCGATCGGAACAGCCATAGTCGTCGGGCGCGGTGCTCCTTCCCAGCACGCATGCGCGCGATGTTGCTGCGATGGGTATAGATCACGAATGCAGAGACCGCGGCGCAAAACGTGAGCAGCGGGACGTTGTTCGGCTCGAGTATGTACACGGCAACCAGCAGGGCGACAGTCGACAGCATGGTGGCGAGTCCTACAAAGCCCGAGAGCAACAAAACGACGCACCAACTCAGCAGCAACGGCACCGTCAAGCGCAGTTCCAACCCTGCTACCACGCCCACCACCGTAGCCGCCCCCTTGCCGCCGCGAAAATCGAACCATACCGGATAGACGTGTCCCACGATCACAGCGAATCCGCAGGCCATCGTGAGCCATGCGCGCGACAGGTCGGCATCTATGCCGATACCCGGCAGCACCGCCGCCGGCAGCCACCACACCGCAAGCACTCCCTTGACAATATCGATGAGCAGCACCAGAAACCCGAACAGCTTGCCTTGCGTGCGTAAGGCGTTGGTGGCACCTGCGTTGCCGCTGCCCATGCTGCGAATGTCCACGCCGCGAAACATCCCCAAAATCAAACTGCCCAGCGCGGTGCCGAGCAGGTAAGCCATTACGAGTTTGACGCCAAGTTCCAGCATGGTCGAATTATGACACCAGAGGCTAATGGTCCCCTAGCGCAGCGCTTGATCCCGGTACTCGCGCCCGCTTCGGCAAATGAATTTCCGCCAACATGCAGCGCACGCCGCCGCCCCCGAAGTGTTCGATATTTGGAATCGAAACCGCTGTGAGATCAGCGTGCGACTCCAACAGGCGCCGTTGCGTAGGTGTAAAACTCTGCAACGCGGTCGTCGACAGGGCAATGAGATTTCCTTTCTCGGGCGCCAATTCCAAGACATTGCCCGCGAAATCTGCCATTTGGCGCAGTGATATATCGACGATGTCGTGACCCGTGGCGCGCAGCTTGGCGAAAACCGCCGCGCGGTGCGCGGCATTCACAATGGAGTCGCCGCACACCACCGCGAAGTCGGCGCCGATCGCCATCACCACGTTGGTGTGATAAACGGCGCGTTGCGCACCGTCCAACGCCTCGAAGGTCATCAGCTCATAGTCCAGTTGCTGAGCGAACTCGCCGAGCACGTCAAGATCCGTGCGCGGCGAAGGGCAGGCATAAGCCACCCGGTGCGCCCGATCGAGCACCAGGCTGCCGGTGCCCTCGAGATATTTTTGCTCGGCTTCCCGATGGGAAAGATCGACCAAGCGCGACACACGAAATGAGCCCTCGCGAACAACCTGTTCGATGATCTCCTCGCGCCGCTCGCAACGCCGGTTGGGCGCGAGCAGGGGATACAGCGCGACAGTGCCGTCATGATGAAAGCTCACCCAATTGTTGGGGAAGATGGCGTCCGGTTTAGGGGGTTGCGGCGAGTCAGCCGCAATCAGCACTTCCACGCCGGCGCGTTGTAGGGCGTTCGCCAACGCATCGAATTCGCCTAAAACAGCGGATTGCTGCATGGTGCGAGCTGACCCGCCCGAGGCGCTTTGAAAGGCGTTGCTGGCAGCGGTTTGCGGGTTCCAAGCAAAACTCGCCGGCCGCACCATGAGCACCCGTGCGGCGTTCTGCGGTTCTGGGTCTTTAGTGTCGGCTGCCGGCATGATTCAAGCATATCAGGGGCTTGAGCGGACCTGGGGGTGGAGGGGGGGCGTACCGTTGACAGAGTTCGTCAGTTTCATCAAGGTTAGCCGCGGATACGGTCGAACTAAGTGGGAACATCCGCCTACAAGGTATGGGCGGGACTTAGTGAGATAATTGAAGGGGCTAAGGCCTGTCCGGCCAATCAGTGCGTCACCTTAAAGTAGTACGGGATAATCGCCTTGCCGGTTTCATTTACCAAGTCAATCGGAGTACTTGCCGTCATCATGACGGCGGTTGCCGCGCATGGCGCCAAAGCCCCGCCACCCGCGAAGCCCCCCGGTAGCTATCCCTTCACCTTTGAGACCCTGCTGGAAGACGCTAAACGGCGCGCATCGGCCCCCTACGCCCCGCAGCGCAGCAGCCTGCCTGCCGCCCTCGATAAATTGAGCCCCGAACAGTACCGCAGCATTCATTTCAACCCGGACGCCGGCATTTGGCGGGCCGAAAAACTGCCGTTTCGCATCGAACTGCTCCGAGCCGGCAGCAAACCTCAAACTACCGTGACGGTATCCACCGTGGAGGACGGCATGGCCACCGATGTCGTCGCGACGCCCGCCATGTTCCAGATGTCGCCCACCCTGCCCGCCCAGTTGGGCAAGGTATCGCTGCCCCTGTCGGGTTTCAGGATTCGCAGCCGCATCAATTCGAATAAAATCTGGGATGAGTTTTTGGTATTCCAGGGCGCAAGCTATTTTCGCGCGGTGGCCAAAAATCTCCTGTACGGGCTGTCGGCGCGAGGCCTTGCCATCAATACCGGCGAGCCGTCCGGGGAGGAGTTTCCGGCGTTCACGCATTTTTGGATAGAGCGGCCGGATGCGCGCGCCACCGCGATCGTCATTTACGCCCTGCTGGAAAGCGAATCGACCACCGGCGCGTACAAATTCACCGTGCAACCCGGCGTGGAGACTTTCATGGACGTGGACCTCACGCTGTTTCCGCGCGCCGAAATGCGCGTCGTCGGCATTGCGCCCCTGACTTCGATGTTTCTGTTCGATGAAACCAACCGCGGGCGCCTGGATGATTATCGCCCCGAGGTACACGATTCGGACGGGCTGCAGATCACCATGACGAGCGGCGAACAAATTTTTCGCCAGCTAGCGAATCCTCTGAAGCTGCAGGTATCCACGTTCACCACCACCGCGCCGCAGGGCTACGGGCTGGTGCAGCGATCCCGTGACCAAAGCGATTTTCAGGATTTCGATGCCCGCTACGAACGCCGGCCCAGCGCCTGGGTTGAACCCAAAGGCGAGTGGGGCGCCGGGGCGGTCGAGTTGGTAGAGATTCCGTCGGGGCGCGAAAGCAACGATAATATCGTGGCATTTTATCGAACCGCGCAACCATTGTTGCCCGGTCATCCTGCGGAATTTTCCTATCGGATCACGTGGAGTGACGAACCCGCGTTACCCAAGGGTCTCGGCAAAGTTATCGCAACCCGTTCAGGCGCGAGCCTCGACCGCAAGCGGCGCGTGTTTGTATTGGATATCGTCGGCGCCGGCGAGAAAGTGGACGGACTGCGCCTCGATCTTGCGGCATCCGCCGGCAAGATTTCAAATGCAACTCTGATGGCGAACGGCGAGATGCACGGGCTGCGCGCCAGCTTCGAAATCGACCCGAACGATGCCGATGTGATCGAGCTGCGCCTGCGGATCATGCGCGGCGATCGGCCGGTGTCCGAAACATGGCTGTATCGATGGACCTCAAGCTAACTTCCGCTGCAGAGTTCGAACGCGCCGACGCGCCGCGGTCGATGCCGCCGGAGGCGCCGTTGGGCATGCCGGCGCAGGATCTCTCCTACAATCCCGGACGACTGGCGAGGTGCGGCATCTCAGGCGCCGTGCTGTACGCGCGCTTCATCCTGATTGCCGTGACCATCGGCGTCACGACCTATGGCGTCTATCAAATGCTGCAAGTGGTGCGCTTCGCCAGCATGACCCTGTTGCAGGGTACGATGATTTTTTTCTTCGCCGTTTCCCTGGGCTGGATCGCGTTTGCGGCCGGTTCGGTCGTCGCGGGCGCCTCGAAACGCCGCGATCCTGATGCTTCGGACCAGGACACATCCGCGTTGTCGCTCACCGCGCTCGTAATGCCCATATACAACGAGGATCCGACGCGCACCGCCGCGGCGCTGCAGGCCATGGGCGAAGCTCTTCATGATATCGACGCGCATCGCGGCTTCGAGATCGTGATTCTCTCCGACTCAACCAGCGCCGATGCTTGGATTCGCGAAACATTGTGCGTCGATCGATTGCGCGGTGCGCTTGGCGCCGTCATGCCCGTTTGGTATCGGCGCCGCTGGCAAAACACCGCCCGCAAGGCCGGCAACCTCGAGGACTTCGTGACGCGCTGGGGCGGCCGCTACGATCACATGATAGTGCTCGACGCCGACAGCCTGATCGAGGCGCCGGCTCTGAAGACGCTGGTACAGGCGATGCGGGCCGATCCCAAGCTGGGTATTTTGCAGACCGCGCCGCAACTCATCGGCGCGAAGACTCTGTTCGGCCGGCTGCAGCAATTCG
The DNA here is from genome assembly GCA_963785405.1 of uncultured Gammaproteobacteria bacterium. Taxonomy (GTDB): domain Bacteria; phylum Pseudomonadota; class Gammaproteobacteria; order Steroidobacterales; family Steroidobacteraceae; genus Bog-1198. Next base: position 994,458 of record CAWAVF010000008.1, on the reverse strand, counting down.
CGGCCTGCGTTTACGGTCCGGTCATCACCCGCGGGCTTGCCGCCTGGTCAGGCGATAGCGGCAACTATTGGGGACACAACGCCATCATTCGCGTCGCGGCGTTCGCACAGCACTGCGGACTGCCCAGACTCGAGGGCCGCAAACCCTTCGGTGGTTTCGTGCTGTCGCATGATTTCGTGGAGGCCGCCCTCATGCGCCGCGGCGGCTGGAAAGTGCGCATGGCCACCGATTGCGGCGGCTCATGGGAAGAATCCCCACCCTCGCTGATCGACATCGCGATTCGCGACCGCCGCTGGGCGCAGGGCAATTTGCAGCATATGAAGATCATCGGCAGCGCCGGCTTGCGCTTCATCAGCCGGCTGCATTTGGGCGTGGGCATCATGAGCTACTTGTCATCGCCTCTATGGCTGCTGATGCTGGGCATTGGCTTTGCGCTCGCGGTGCAATCGCGTCTCATACGGCCCGAGTATTTCAGCCACGATTTCCAATTGTTTCCGACCTGGCCGCGGTTCGACGTGGAACTGATGATGGCGTTGTTCTGGTTCAGCATGGGGGTGCTGTTGATACCGAAGCTGATCGGCCTGGTGCGAGCGTTGCTGTCGAGCCGCATCCGCCGCGGCGCCGGCGGCGCCATTGGAGTTATCGCGAGCTTTCTGCTCGAAGCAATTCTGTCAGCTTTGTATGCGCCGATCCTGATGGTGATTCAGTGCCGCCATGTATTCGAGGTATTCATGGGACGCGACTCCGGCTGGAAGCCGCAGCGCCGCGACTCCGGCACCACCGGTTGGGGAGTGGCCTGGCGCTTCCACCGGCGCCATATGCTGTTGAGTTGCGTTACCGCCGTCATCGTGTATTTCCTCTCGCCGTCGCTGCTTGCCTGGGTATCTCCGGCGCTTCTCGGCCTGTTTCTCTCGGTGCTCTTGTCGAGAGTCAGCGGCAGCGAGGGATTGGGGAGTTTCCTTTCGCGACTGGGGCTGCTGCGCACGCCGGCGGAGATGTCGGCGCCGCCACTGGTCGCACGCCGCGACGAATTGGCGCGCAAGGTGGGCGGCTCGCCCGCCGACGGATTGCGCTACCTGGCGCGGCATCGCGAAGCGCGCCTCGTGCATGTCAATGGCAACCTGGCGCGCCCGGCGGATCCACGCGGTCACCCGGATCCGCATCTGTTCACCGCGGAACAGAAATTGATTGATGCAAGAACGCTGGACGAGGCGTTGCAATGGCTGACCCCGCTCGAACGCGTTGAGGTCGCCGGCGACTCAAGACTGCTCAATCAGCTGGCTCTGCTGCCGGACGCCACGCAGCCTACAATCTCGATTTAGGATCCAAACCTATGGTGCGTCGACGCGAAATATTGAAGGCTGCGGTGGTGTTGGCAGCCGGGCAACTGTCCTACCCCGCAGCAGCCGCAGCGGCGTCGGGCGCAACGGGTACCGGACCTGCGAAAACTTTTGATTACGCGTGGCTCAAGGGCCAGGCGCGTTTTCTCGCCGGCAACTCCTTTCAACCCTCCAAGGACGTGTTGCCGCCGCTGATGGCGAAGCTCAGCTACGATCAATACCAATCGTTGCGGTTTCGCGCGGATCATTCGCTCTGGGGCGGCACTGCACTGGAGTTTCGTCTGCAATTCTTTCACGTCGGCCGGGGGTTTGCCGAGCCGGTCCACCTGTACGAGGTGATCGACGGCCAGGCGCGCGAAATCGTCTATGACCCCGAGATGTTCGAGTTCGACAAGAGCGGCATCGATCCTGGCGTGATGCGCGAGCACGCGGGATTTGCCGGATTTCGCGTGCAGTTCGTGACGAATTGGAAAGCAGACGTGGCCGCATTTCTCGGCGCCGCCTACTTTCGCGCGGTGGGCGGCGACACGCGGCAGTATGGCCTGTCGGCGCGGGCATTGGCGGTGGATACCGCATTCCCGCGGCCCGAGGAATTTCCGCGCTTCACCTCTTTTTGGTTCGAGCGACCGGCCAAGGGCTCGGGAACCATGACGCTGTACGCCTTGATGGACTCGCCCAGCATTGCCGGCGCTCTGCGCTTTCAGATATCACCCGCGGGCACACTTGTCATGGACATCGACTCCGCGCTGTATCCACGCAAGCCCATCGAGCGACTGGGCATAGCGCCGCTCACCAGCATGTTCTATTACGGCAAGAACGATCGGCGCGCGGTGAACGATTGGCGGCCCGAGATTCACGATTCCGATGGCCTGGCGGTATGGACCGGCGCCGGCGAATGGATCTGGCGGCCGCTGACCAATCCTGCGCAGACGCACTTGAATTCTTATTTCGACGACAATCCACGCGGCTTCGGCTTGTTGCAGCGGGATCGAAATTTCGATCATTACCAGGACGACGGGGTGTATTACGACCGGCGGCCGAGCCTCTGGGTCGAGCCCAAGCCGGGAATCGGCGGCGGCTGGGGCAAAGGTGCCGTACAGCTGGTGGAGCTTCCCACGCCCGATGAAACCAACGACAACATCGTCGCGTTCTGGAATCCGGACGAAAAGCCCAAAGCCGGGCAAGAGCTGCTGTACAGCTATAGGCTGTATTGGGGCACACACATGCCGTTCGGGTCGGCGCTCGCGCAGACCATCGCCACGCGCACCGGCATCGGCGGCACCGTGGGTCAGAAGCGCCAGTATTATTCCTGGCATTTCGCCGTCGACTTCGCCGGCGGCGAACTCGGGGCGCTGGCCAAGGATGCCAACGTCGAGGTGGTGATCACCACCTCGCGCGGCACAACCACCGAGCACGTCACTGCGCACTATGTCGCGGAGTTCAACGGCTATCGCGCGTTATTTGATGTCAGGCCATCCGACGAGGTCGCCGACGCTGTCGATCTGCGCATGTACTTGCGCATCGACGGCAGACCGCTGACTGAAACCTGGATCTACCAATGGACGCCGCCGTCGATCAAGGATCGGAAAGCGGCGTTGAGCTAATCTCTTGAGCGTCACGCGGTCCTTGCGGCGCGCGGTGCCAGGATGGTCCTCGCCGCGCCTAGCCCGCAGCACCCAGCACGACTACATGCTCGCGGCTGGATACCACGGCGCCGCCCGGCTTCTCGACGGTCACCGCAAATGCCGCCGGCTTCAACACCATGAGCGCAGCGCGAATGGGAATCACGATTTCCTTCGCATTCGCGGGCACATCGAACACGCCGCCGTCCACCGGATAGCGCTGGTCGCGTGCGCCGTCGAAAATCCACAATTGATATTGCTGCACCGCTGGATCGTTGGCGGCAAGACCCGAGAAATGCAGGAAGCCGCGCTGCGTCGCCGGATCCCACACCACATCGCCGGTCACGCCGGCAGCTGCCGGATTCTGGGTTGCGCTCAAGGTCACCTTGATGGTATCGCAGTTCGCAAGCAGCGCATCGCGCTGCGCGGCGACGCTCGGCGCTACTTGCACCACCGGCGCGACGCTGCCGGGCGGGCGCACCCAGCCGAAAATCCCCAGCACCAAACAAGCAGCCGCCGCAAACCAGCCGTACGCGCTGTTTCTGCTGGTGGCGCGCGGCGCCAAGCTCACCGCGGCCGCGGCGCGCGCCGCACCCAGGTCCGGCACCTTTTGCACGGGCTGCGCCCCGGACGGCGATGCAAAATGTTCGGTCGCTTGGGCAGCCAGACGCTGTGCCAGGGCTCCCGTATTGGTCGATGCACTCACGCACGGCGGCGGAATCGCCGCTGGCAATGCGTTGCAGCAAGGACGAAGTCATTTGTGGCCTTGGGGGCTTATTCGCAGCAAACGCCCGAGTGGATTCAACAGGTTCGCCGTTACTTGCCCGGCTTGTGATTCTTGAGCGTCTGCATCTTTTGCGTGTCGCCGGTCGGCCGGCGCAGCTCGCTTTCGCGGCGCAAGTGCGGCAGCGCCTGTTTCGGATTCAAGATCACCCAGCGCCATTCGTCCAGCTGATGCTTGAGCAGCGGCAGCAGGGCTCGTCCGGATTGAACCTCGGCTTCCGGCTGCGGGGAAAGGGTCGTGCAAAACAGGTCGAAATACTCGGCGTACAGCGCCTCGTACTCCCGCATCGGGTCGAGAAATACGGCGTCATGAACCAGATCGGTGCCGACGTGGCTGGTGCACAAAAAACTGCAGCTCTTGCGCAGATACGCGCTGTGTTCGGCCACGACCGCGTGTTCGTAGATTCGCGCCGGATGAAAATGAGTGAGCACGGCAGTCCGCAGGCTGCCGCGCACGCCCCGGTTCTTCAGGTACTCGAAAAGCGCCGTGCCGTGAATCAGACGCAGCGCCGTTTGCCTGAGCACGACTATTTGATGACGCAGCGCTGCACAATCGGCCACCACACGCATCAGACCCGAGTGCTCGAGCTCCCAGGAATGCCAGCTCTCCGGTGTCGCCAGGATGCGCTGCACGACCTGATGTTCTTTTGCATCGCCGCCGCGTAATGCGCTTTCGATGCGATCAGTGGACACGCGCATGAGTCGTGCGTAACTGAACGCGCTGCGTTGCACCAGTTGCTTCCCCTCGCGACGCTCGGCAGATGCCGGGAAATAAATCGAGCGTAGCTTAGGCGAACGGCCGCAATAAGAAAGGCGTCGCTAATACGCGACGGCGGATGCGGCAGCGCGCCGAACGAGAGCGCCTTTGAGCGCGCCTACTGACTCCGGGTGAGCCCTTTGATGTCGCTCAAGGGGATCGCGGTGACCGCAGCGTAGCGCGCACCGCCGTCGCTGTACTCGAACGGCAGCTCAGGCGCCATCGGGCCGGCGACGCGCGGACCGCGCAGCGAGGTTAGCAGCGCCTTGACGGGATTACTGAAGGCGTCGTTGACCGCGGTTCCCTCGAATCCACAATGCGCCATGCAGTTGTCGCAGCGCGGATTCTTGCCCACGCCGTACTTCTCCCACTCGGTCTCCTCGATGAGCGCTTTGTAGGTCGGCGCATAGCCTTCGTCGGACAACAAGTAGCACGGCTTCTGCCAGCCGAAAATGTTGTAGGTTGGATTGCTCCACGGGGTGCACTGGTAGGTTTGGTTACCGGCCAGAAAGTCCAGGAACAGCGCGGAATGATTGAACGACCAGGAGCGCTTTCCTGACGGCCGGCGGCGCCGGCTGAATATATCGCGGAACAATTGCTTGCTGGCGTTACGCCCGAGGAACACGTCCTGGCGCGGCGCATGGTGATAGCTGTAGCCGGGGGAGACCGTGATCCCTTCGACACCGAGCTGCATCGCCGTGTCGAAAAAACTGGCCACATCTTCCGGGTCTTCGCCATTGAACAGAGTGCAATTCACTGTCACGCGAAAGCCCTTGTCGCGCGCCAGCTTGATTGCGGCAACCGCCTTTTCGAACACTCCTTCCTGGCACACCGATTCGTCGTGGCGCTCCTTGTTGCCGTCCAGATGAATCGAAAATGTCAGATAGGTCGAGGGCTGGTATTCGTCGATGTGCTTGGCAAGCAGAATGGCGTTGGTGCACAAGTACACGAACTTGCGGCGCGCCACGATGCCGGCGACGATCTGCGGCATTTCCTTGTGGATGAGCGGCTCACCGCCGGGGATGGATACGATGGGGGCACCGCATTCGTCGACAGCACGCAGTGCATCGTCCACACCCACCCTTTTTTGCAGAATTTCCTTGGGGTAGTCGATTTTGCCGCAGCCGGCACACGCCAGATTGCATTGGAACAGCGGTTCCAACATGAGAACCAGGGGATAGCGCTTGTCGCCGCGCAGTTTGCGCTCGGCGATATAGCGGGCGACCTTGTACATTTGCAGAAGTGGTATTGCCATGGGCCTATCTTAGCAAGGACACCACTGCCGGGCGATGGTCTCGCCAGATTCGCACCCATTCCAGCATGAACCACGGGGTAAAGCTCTCGCCGCCCTGCATGGCGATTTCCCTCTGCAGCGCCTCAGGGCTGATCCAGCGCCAGTCGCGAATTTCGTCTGAATTAATCTTAATCTTCCCGCCGCAGCGTCCGATATTGAAATTTGTACCGGCCACAGCCGCTTGGCAGCAGCGCGCTGCTGGATCAACAACTCGCCGTAGTCATTGAAAATCAGCAACGAGAAAGCCCGGTGCAGCACACCGCGCCCCTCATGGCACAAAGATTTGCTCAAAAACCCCAGGTCCCGGTCTGCTTCGTCGACCAGGATCAGCGCGTCAAGAGTCATAGCTCACCACGCTCGCGGAACCATCGTATGGCATCTTCGAACGCCTCTACGGGCGGACGCCATCGATATCCCAACTCTCGCACCGCCTTGGCGCTCGAGAAAAACATGCGCTTGCGCGACATGCGCACGCCTTCCAATGTAATTCGACCGCTGCTGCCGGAGAGCCTGGCATAGCCTTCCGCAAGGTACGCAATCGGCAGCACCATGCCATACGGCAGGCGCACGCGAGGCGGGTCGCGTCCTACCAAGTTGGCGATTGCCTCTAGGATCTCCCGCAGCGTCATGTCCTGTCCGCCCAATATATAGCGCTCGCCCGCTGCGCCGCGCTCATACGCGAGCAGGTGTCCGGCGGCGACATCATCAACATGGACTATGTTCAGTCCGGTATCGACATAAGCAGGCATTCGCCCCGCCGCTGCGTCGAGCACGAGCTGACCGGTGGGCGTGGGCTTTACATCGCCCGGCCCCACCGGCGTCGATGGACAGACGATGACCACGGATGTTGCTTCGCCCGCCGCTGCCGCTTCGCGCGCGGTTTCGCGCACGACCTCTTCGGCCAAGTATTTTGAGCGCTTGTAGTGGCCGATCATGTCGTCGAGCGTCACGGGGGTTCGTTCATCCCCCGGTGCGCCGTCGGCCGGAATTCCGATGGCCGCGACGCTGCTGGTGTAGACAATGCGCTGCACGCCTGCGCGGCGCGCGGCGTTCAGCATGTTGCGCGTGCCTTCGACATTGTTGCGATACAGCTGCGATGGATCCGTAGCGCCCAGACGATAGTCCGCGGCAACATGAAACAATCCCGCGCATCCTTGCGCTGCGCGCGCCAGCGAGTCGAAGTCGGTCAGATCGCCTTGCGCCACCTCGACATCAAGCTGGCCCAGATTGCTGCGATCGGAACCGCGCCGCACCAGCGCACGAACCTGCCAGTGCGCGGCCAGCAGAGCCCTGACGACCGCTGCGCCCACGAATCCCGTGGCACCCGTGACCAGCGCCTTCATGCGAGGTGAGTACCGACCAGCGCCAAGGAGCGCATCGCCGTGCGGTAGCGCCGCGCGAGCCGGATCAATGCCGCAATCTCGCGGGGTGCAGCAACCAGACCCGCGATCAGCCGCCCGATCTCTACTCGGCCCGCTGTGCTCGCCGCGACCACCGCGGGCGGCAACGCATCGCCGGCCATATCGACGATGACACGCACCGCTATGAAGGGCAGTCCGTGGGCAGCAGCCACTTCGGCGACAGCCGCACTCTCCATGTCGACCGCTGCTGCGCCGGTATCACGAAACGCCGCCGCTTTTTCTGCGGGCGTTTCGATTGCCCGGGCACTGGTGAGCAAGGTACCCGTGCTCACCGCCAAACCCAAGGACGCAGCTACTCGCTCCCGCCAGGCCTTGCAAGTGACGAAGCGCGCGCCGTCACGCGAAATCAATTCGCCCGGCAACATGATGGTTCCCGCAGCCAGAGCAGGATCGAGCGCGCCGGCCAAGCCGAAGGTCATGAGCGCCGAGACTTGCGCCGCCACCAGCGCACGCGCAGCAGCTGCGGCCGCGGCACATCCGATGCCGCTCACCGCCAGCAGCGTCCCATCGTGAAGCCGCAAAAATTCGCCGAAGGATTTGGGTCCGCCCCGCCGCATCGATGGTGAGAGTGCGCGCGCCTCGGCCGCAAGCGCCGCGACGACGCCATTCAATGAGCGATTCCGCGACGCGTGAGGGACCTAAAGGCTGCCAGCGCCCACAACGGGAAATATTCCGAGTAGCCGTGATAGCGCAGATAAAACACGCGCGGGAAACCAGGCGCCGTGAAATGAGGATCGCTCCACAATCCGTCCTGCTGGCGGCTGCGCATCAGGAATTCGGCGCCGCGCCGCACACATTCGGATGCCGCCTCTCCCGCCGACAGCAATCCCAACAGCGCCCAGGCAGTTTGATAGGGGGTACTGCCAAAGCTTTTCGTCGATGTCGGCTGCGCATAGCTGTCGTTGCTTTCACTCCAGCCGCCGTCAGCGTTCTGCCTTTGCTTGAGCCATGCCACGGCGCGTTGTATGGCGGGATCACTTGGCGCGATGTGTGCTTGCGCGAGCGCCATCAGAACCGACCACGTGCCATAAATGTAGTTGGTTCCCCATCGTCCGAACCAGGAGCCGTCGGGTTCCTGCTGATCGCGCAGATACGCGATTGCCCGGTCCATGGCACGCTTATCCTGCGGCCGTCCGACGCGCGCCAAAACTGTCACGACCCGCGCCGTGACGTCGCTCGTGGGCGGATCCAACAGCGCGCCATGATCCGCGAAGGGAATCTTGTTCAGGTAGTAGCAAGTATTGTCCGCATCGAATGACGCAAACCCGCCGCCGCGACTTTGCATACCCACCAGCCAATCGAGCGCCCGGCGCACGCTCTCGGCGTAGCGGTCCGCATCGCGGGCCTGATGCATGGCCCACGCGACCACCGCCGTATCGTCGAGATCCGGGTAGAAGTCATTCCCGAACTGAAACGCCCAACCGCCGCCGGCCAATTCAGGACGAGATATCCGCCAATCGCCAGGTTCATCGAGCAGCTGTTTGGATTTCAGCCAGTCGAGAGCGCGGGTCGATGCATTGCGCGATGCCTCATCCCCCGTCTCCTGCATCGCCAGGCAGGCAAGCGCGCTGTCCCAAACCGGTGAAACGCAGGGCTGACAATATGCGCTCGAGGGACCCACGACCAGCAGCTTTTTCAGGGCGCGTTTCGCCGTGACCAGCCGCAAGTCGTCGTGGCTGTAGCCCAGGATCACGAGCGATTCCACGGCGTTGACCATGGCGGGAAAAATCGCGCCAAGACCATCTTCGCCGTTCAACCGCTGCAGAATCCATTGCTCCGCTCGGCGCGTAGCACGCTGGCGCATGCGGGCCGGGATCAGCGGATCGATCATGCGTCCGACCCTATCCAACACAAGGAAAGCCTTGGTCAGCGGGCCGCTGCGCCTGAAATAATGCCGCTCCTGCTCGGGCGGTGTCGTGAACAATTCGCGGATGTCGACGTTGCGCGGATTCTTGGCCCTGGGTTTACGCGTGCACAGTATGAACAGCGGCACCATCACGGTGCGCGACCAGTACGACACCTTGTCGAGATGAAACGGGAACCATCGCGGCAGCAGCATGATTTCAACGGGAATATATGGCACGCCGCGCCACGGCAGTTGCCCGAACAATGCCAACGCTATGCGCGTGAAAACGTTGGCCCGCGCGGCGCCGCCAAGCTGCAGTATGACGGTGCGCGCCCGCTGCATGTGCGGCGCGAGGATGTCATCGCCGGCGAGCTTCAAAGCGTAGTACGCCTTGATGGTGCAGCTCAAATCAATGTCGCCGCCGTGATAGAGCGGCCAGCCGCCGTGCTCCGCCTGCCGCGCGCGCAGGTGGTTGGCGATCTTCGCCTCGAGCGCGGCGTCGATCTCATCCAGAAAGTGCATCATCATGATGTACTCGGCGGGGATGGTGCAGTCCGCCTCGAGCTCGTATAACCAGTAGCCTTGTTCGTGCTGCTGCGCTATGAGTGCGTCGCGTGCCTCGGCAATCGCGCGATCGAGCGGCGAGGAATCCGAAATCCGCTTCAGCGTGTGCGAAACGATGTCGCCAGGCACGGCTGCATCGCCGCGTACACCGGTGTCGCCGCGTACATTCGGAGCTTCGAGCTCTTTGTGGAACCCGGCCGGCTTCGGAGCGCTTTGATTCACGACCCGGAACTCCCGTAGGAACGCAGCCGGGTGCGCTGCGGCTCGATATCGGCGTGGTTTTCGCTTTTCACGAGTGCGACACGCGGACGCCGGATGTCGGGGAGTCGCGCCAGCGGCAGGCTGCGAGCGGCCCATGCGAATAGGCGCTTGAGCACCCAATCATTGGTTATGGCAAGATTGGTCAACAGCAGGGTCATGCTGACCGCAGTGCGCCGTATTTTGACCTGCGCACCCGCCGTGTAGCCTGGGTTGTGAGCAATCTTGCGTAAGGTGAGGACGGCAAGGCCGATTGCCCATAGGCAGAAGCGCCGAATGCCTCGTTCCTGGGCCGGGATTAATAATGTGTAATCCAGCGCATTGCGCAAGTGTGCGTGCGCCACGCCGACCAGTTCGGATATACCCGCGCTGAAACCCTTATCCTGCGATTGGCTCGACAACGTGTTGAGATCCACGCCGTGCCGCGTGAACACTTCCTGAGGTAACCAGCAGGCGCCGCGGCTGCGGTCCTCCCAAACATCCTTGAGAATATTCGTCATCTGCAGGCCCTGAGCGAACGACGCGGCGAGGGCATTGAGCGCGGGACGGCGGCCGGCAATATCGACTGAATAGTCGCAAAATAAATCGGTGAGCATTTCACCGACCACTCCCGCCACGTAGTAGCAATAGTCGTCCAGATCGCTCGAGCGGGCGAGGCCCTGCAGGCTGGCATTGAACTGGAAACGCGGCATGCCATAACACATGAGCTCCACGCAGCGCTGAATGGCGTCTTGCTGGGCCTTGCCCAAGCTTGCCGTGACCTGAAGGACGCGATGCATGTTGGCGATCAGATCGCGCTCGGTGGCCAGGGTTCGCTCGGAAAGCCGGCTGACGAGATCCTGAGCCAGAGGCCCGGGCTCGCCGCTGCCGCCGACTGCCAAGCTGAACCGGTTCAAGTAGTCCAGTGTCTCCGCGGCTGAGAGCGCCGGTTCATCCTCAATCGTGTCGGCGATCCGGCACAGGAGATAAGCGTTGGCAACCGGGGTACAAAGCGCCGGCGGCAGTTGCGGGATGGTCAGCGCAAAGGTGCGCGAAACATGCGGCAAAATCTGATTTTGGTAGTGCTCATCCGAGCTCAAAGAAGCCATGCCGGCAGTATCTCAGCGGGTCAGCCTTGGTGCAAATCCGCAACATCGGTGCAGTCCATTGCCACCATGAGGGTGCCGCAGTATAAACTGGCATAAGATGGACGCCGCGCCCGACCGTAATTCCTTGCTTGAGACCATTGGCTCGCCGGCGGATTTGCGTCGCCTGCCGCCGGCAAAACTCCTCGAGCTGGCCACGGAACTGCGCCAATTCCTGATCCAGAGCGTCTCCACCCGGGGCGGCCATTTTGCCGCTGGGTTGGGCACTGTAGAACTTACAATTGCGCTGCATTATGTGTTCAATACCCCGTACGACCGGCTGGTTTGGGATGTAGGGCACCAAGCCTATCCGCACAAGGTCCTGACAGGCCGGCGTGCCCAGCTGCACACCATCAAACAGGACTCGGGGCTAGCGCCCTTCCCCTCGCGCAGCGAGAGCGAGTACGACACCTTCGGCGTCGGTCACTCCAGCACCTCGATCAGCGCCGCGCTGGGCATGGCCGTAGCGGCGGCGCAACGCGGCGAAAATCGCCGCGTCGTTGCCATCATCGGCGACGGCGCCTTGACCGCGGGCATGGCATTTGAAGCGCTGAATCACGCAGGCTCGCTTCCCGCAGACCTTTTGATCGTGCTGAACGATAACGACATGTCGATTTCCGAGAATGTCGGCGCGCTGTCGAATTATCTGGCGCGCGCATTATCGGGCCGCATGTACTCGCATTTGCGCGAGAGCGGCAAGAAAGTTCTGCGGCAGATGCCCACAGTTTGGGAGCTTGCGCGCCGTTCCGAAGAACACTTGAAGGGCATGGTGCTGCCGGGCACGCTGTTCGAGGAGATGGGTTTCAATTACATCGGACCCATGGACGGTCACGACGTGAAGGCGCTGGTCAATACGCTGCGCAATCTGCGCAAGCTTCGCGGGCCGCAGTTCCTGCACGTCGTGACGCGCAAGGGAAAAGGCTATGCGCCGGCGGAGGCGGATCCCATCAAGTGGCACGGCCCCGGGCCCTTTGATCCGGCGAGCGGCATGATCTTCAAAGAGGCCAGCAGCGGGCCTTCTTATTCGCAGATATTCGGCAAGTGGCTGTGCGACATGGCGGAGCGCGATCCCAGCATCGTCGGCATCACCCCGGCGATGCGCGAAGGCTCCGGCTTGGTTGAGTATTCAAAGCGATTTCCGGCGCGCTATTTCGACGTCGCAATCGCGGAACAGCACGCGGTGACTTTTGCGGCCGGACTGGCGGTGGAGGGTTTGAAACCCGTGGTCGCGATCTACTCCACATTTTTGCAGCGTGCCTACGATCAGCTGATCCACGACGTCGCGCTGCAGAACCTGCCCGTCGTGTTCGCCGTGGACCGAGCCGGACTGGTCGGCAGCGACGGAGCGACGCATCAAGGCAGTTACGATCTGTCCTATCTGCGCTGCATTCCCAACATGATCATCATGGCGCCTGCGGACGAGAACGAATGCCGCCAGATGCTGTACACCGGAACAACGCTGGCTTCACCCTCGGTCATTCGCTATCCGCGCGGTACCGGGCCGGGAGCGCCAATCGCGGCGGAGATGACGGCACTTGCCGTGGGACAGGCACAGCTTCGCCGCGAGGGCCGCTGTGGGCTTGTGATATTGGCGTTCGGCGCGCTGGTCGACTCCGCGCAGAAAATCGCCGAGCGCTTGGACGCGACCATCGTCAACATGCGCTTCGTGAAGCCGCTAGATGAGCAGCTCATCTTGTCGCTCGCCGAGCGTCACCGGGCCATCATCACCATCGAGGAAAATGCGGCCATTGGCGGCGCCGGTGCGGGCGTCGGCGAAGTACTCGCCGCCGCCGGACTGCAGCTGCCCCTGCTGCACATCGGCATTCCGGATCGCTTCATCGAACACGGAACGCGCGACACCTGTCTCGCGAGAGCCGGGCTCGATCTTGCGGGCCTGAGCGCGAGCGTCGAACGGTGGTGGGCGCTCCAGACGCAGGCGCGCATACGTTCGGTCAGCGGCGCTTGAGCCTGCGCTGACTTGAGCTTGCGCTGATCTACTTCGCGAGCTCTGTCTTCGGATAGAAGGGGTAGCGCGAGACGCCGTCCGAAGGGGTTTGCGGCCGGTACTTCGTGTGACAGCCCTCGCAAATCTGCTGCAACTGATCGGCACCCGCGGCCAGCGTCTTTTGGTCTTCCGCTTTGACCGCGGCGCGGATCGCGAGCGCGGTTTTTTCCATCTCGCGAACCCACGATTGCCAATCCGCATGGGCCACCCATTTGCGGTCGTTCTTGCCGGTGCCGGCACCCGCAATCAGCGTGGTTGCGGCGATCAAATTGACCGCGTCCTGATCGGCTAATTGCCAATCCTCCTCGGACAGCTTGTCCGCGCCGGCCGCCGCCCAAAGGCCGTCGGCCGGAATCTCAATAGACGCCCGCATCAGGTCGACAAGACTTAAGGGCTGGGTCAGCGGGCGCGGGGCGGCGCCTGTGGCCGCGGTTTTTGAGGCGTCGCCCGCGAAAGCGAAGCTCGCCGCCAAGGCCAAACCTGCAATCGCCGCCATACGCGGCGAACAATTCAAGATACCTGTCACAACGCTCTCCTCCGCCATGCTTGTTGAATGGTAGCGTATCGCAGTGCGCGGCTAGGGTGCAGGGTCGACATACAATTTCTGTGCGAGCTCAACGCTCCTTGGCGCCGCGAGACCGGCAAAGCGAACGTCAACTTGTTGCAGCAGCGTCCGGGCATCGCGCGATTTGCCGCGCCCGAGCAAATTCTCGACTTGTTGAAGTTGCTCGCCGATTTCCTTTTCGCGGTGCGCTCTGCAGCTGGCAAGCCTGTCGGGCTTGCGGCGCACGTGACCGCCGAGGGCGGTCAGCGCCAGGTCAATATCATGCGCGCCCGCCAACTCGTGACCGGAAAATGGAAAGGGTTCGACGTCGATGTCGTACGCGCACCAATACTGCAGCGATGCCCTGCTCTCGACATCCGTGTCGAGATTGACGCGATCATTCTCGCCGGTGAGATAGACCAGGCGCATTTCCTGAAACTGTTTGAACAGCCCGGCAGAAGGCAGCGGCGCCTCGGCCGTGCCGACTCGATCGCTGCCCGAATGGAGCAGCAAAGCGTGAAACAAATCCGGGAATGCCAGCGCAATGCGCAGCGCGACGCGCGATCCCCCGGACATTCCGCCAATGTAGAGACGGTCTTTGTCGACCGGATAGTGCTGCATCACGTTGTGTGCGGCCAGCAGCGCCAGCGGGATGCGGCGCTCCAGGACGTTTTCCGTATTGCCGGAATTCGCGGCGGTAACGAGAATCATGCCGTGCCGGTCGAGTGCCGAAATCCAGTTCCGCGGCACTGCGGCGGCCTGCCACGGCGCGATGAACACCAGCAGCGCGTAGCCTTGCGGCGGCGCCTGCGCCGGGACGAAAAGGGCAAACCTTTCATTCGCAAGGTCGACCGGCTGCTCGCGCAATTTTACATTCTTGCGCTTGGCCTCGCGCTCGAGCTGTGCAAAGGTCAATGGACTCAACATCCGCCGCGCCAACTCCAGGCTGCCGGAGAGCGGCGAGTACTCGGTGAATACCACATCGTGCTGCACGGCGGCCGCGCTGTCCGACGCATGGACTGCGGCCGCGAACAGGCCGGTCGAGAGCGCGAAAGTCCCAAATAAACATTTCAGCATCGGCTGGGGCATTGATTGAAATCCTGGTTTGCGCCGCGATCCTAACTGCTATCCGCCGGTTGAAAAAGCTGCAACCGTGTACGATCTTGGCCTAAAGCCTCAGGAAGCAGCAATCACGGAGCAATCGATGCAAGCTGATACAGGCGGCCGCTTCGCGGCGGCGACGGGGTTGGTCCTCCTGCTCTCGGCAACCGCCGCACTGGCGCGTGATAAGACCGACATCGTGATGCTCGAGAATGGCGATCGTCTCACCGGCGAAATCATCCAGCTCGAGCACGGCCAGCTGGAACTCAAGACCGACGCGCTGGGCACGGTGTACATCGAATGGCCGAAGGTATCCGGACTGTCGAGCTCGGTGGTTTTCATGGTCGAGAATCTTGGCGGCCATGATGAATTTGGACATCTTGGCGGCGGCAACGGCCATCTCATCGTCGACGATGATGGCCGTATGACCGACCTGCCGATGGCCGACGTTGCGCGCATAGGTCCGGTGCGGGAGACCTTCCTGGCCCGCGTGCGCGGCTCGACATCGGTCGGTGTGAATTACACCCAGGCGAACAACGTCAAGGTGGGCAGTTTCCGTTCTGATGCCGAGTATCGCGGCCGCGACACCCTTGCCTCACTGTCGGCATCGGCGGATACGACCTCCAGTTCGAACAGGAGCACCAACCAACGCATACTCATCGACTATTCAGAGCGTTTTTATCTCGAGGGCACCCGATTCTGGTCGGTCTTAGGTTCTTTCGAGCGCAATCCTGAGCTGGGAGTCGATGGCCGACCGCAGGCGGGAATCGCCGTCGGCGAGAGTCTGGTGCGGCGGCCGGAGAGCGATCTGGTGGCCTACGTCGGCATCGGCGCAAATCATGAGTCGGTGGATGAGTCGGGCGACAATCGTGCAAATATCCTAGGCATAGCCGGACTGGATTGGCGCATTTACCGATTCAGCATTCCGGAGACGACGCTGACATCGAGTTTGAAGGTCTTTCCATATTTATCCGATTTCGGCCGGGTGCGGGCGCGCTTGGATGTGACACTGCAGCGAAAATTCACCCGCTCGCTGTCGCTGAATCTGTCGCTGTACGACGATTACGACAGCCGCCCGCCTGGGCTTGACGTCGTCAACAACGACTACGGAATCGTCACGAGCCTCGGCTATACTTTCTAAAGCGTTGAATTGCGGAAGATCCTGAAAATTAAGGAGTTATTTTACAATCGTTCGATATCGATCATATTGTCGTCAGCGATTCGATCGATCAATTTGTTATACGGATCGATGCCGGCGCGGGTGGGTTTGCTGTCCACCACCACCTTATAGGTCGCGCGCTCCTGGGTCATTTTCTCCCTGCGCATGTACAACGGCTTCTCCTCACCCTTCGCGCCGCTGAATACGCCGATCTCGATGTAGTCCGCCAACACCATGGGGGTTTCGACGCCATTGCCGTCGGCCTGCGCCTTGTGTGCTTCCACCTCCATGGTCACTTCGTACTTACCGTCCGCACGCTGCTTCGACTTGGCGGAAATCGCCTTATTGTCATACACCACGATGCGGTCAAAGCCGTCGTCGATGAGGTATTGGTAGTCGGGCGGCGTCTGCGCCCGCAACGCCTCAATCAGCATGCGAGTGTCCGGATAGGGCCTGTCAACGGCGGCCGCCCCGGCGGCGCTGTCGACGGCATCCTGCTGGTTCACTGCATTTGTGTAGCGGTACTGCATCAGGAAATTGTGAAGCGCCAAGTCCACTCTGTCTTCGCCAATGTAGTCGGCCAGCGTGTAGAGAATTTGGCCGCCTTTCTCGTACCAGACGTACGGTTCGTTTTGCACCAGCGCCAACGCCCGCTCCTTGCGCACCTCGCCCGCACGCCCGCGCAAGTATCGATCCAAGAAGTGGGTCAGGATCCGGTGCATGTAATCCTTGCCGAATTTGTGCTCCATCAGCATGTAGGCGGAGTATTGCGCCAGTGTTTCCGACATCATGTTGGAACCCTCCACCAGGCCGCCGACCACTTGGTGTCCCCACCATTGATGCGCCAGTTCGTGCGCCGTAACAAAATAGGTGAGATCGACATCCGTGGGCTTTTCGACGCGGGTGATGAATCCGATCCCTTCCGAATAAGGGACCGTATTGGGGAAGGACTGCGCGAAGGTGCGGTAGCGCGGATACTCCATTACCCGGTATTGCGAGAACTGAAACGGGCTAAACCGCGATTCGAAATATTGAAGTCCGGCGCGGCTGCATTCCAACATTTCATCGACGTTGAAAGTGTGTGCGGGATCGTAGTACACCTCCAGATTCACCGGGCCGGATGCAGCGGCATAAACATCCTTGCGTACCGCGTAGCGCGCCGATAGGTATGCATAGAAATGCTGAATGTGGGTCGAGCCCATGCTGTATTCAAAGTACCTGCGACCATCCTTGTTCCAGGTCTTGAGCGGATAGCCGGGCGCAATGCCGATCTGGTCGGCGGAGGTGCTTACCACGGTGTGGTAAGTGATCCAATCGGAGTTGGGGCTGAACAGATTCAACCGCGAACGAACCGGGTCGCCGCGCGGCGCCATTTCGGCCTGCGCTCCCAAGCCCTGCTCGCGGCGGCGGCGCGGATCGTCGAGTTCAACGCCCGCGTCATAGCCAATTTCCGGAAAGAACTCTTGATCGAAGAACGTTCCATTGGCGGCAAATTGCGGCTGTTCGGTGCCGTCGCGAAAGCCATGCGACTGATAGGCAACCACGAAGGTCATGACCACGGATTCGCCGGGCGCCAGCGGCTGATCAAAGGCGTAGATGGCATACAGGTCGCGGGGCGCTTTGCTTAGCAGGTGAAATTTTCGATCGAATTGCAGTTGCTTGATCGTTTCATGCCGATCAGTGAGATGGATCTCGGTCATGGGATGATCGGTCTTGTTTTGCAGCGTAATGCGCCCGCTGGCGTCGAATGAGCGCAACTCAGGGAAAATGTTCACGGTGCTGTCTACTGCCGTAAGCTTCGGCTGCGGCTGAAACTCGTATTTCTTGAACTGCCGCTCGTACTCCGCGGCGATGTGGCGCCGATCGTTGCTGTCCAGGTACTCGTTGAGGATATGGGCATTGTAGAAGTACCAG
The DNA here is from genome assembly GCA_963785405.1 of uncultured Gammaproteobacteria bacterium. Lineage (GTDB taxonomy): Bacteria > Pseudomonadota > Gammaproteobacteria > Steroidobacterales > Steroidobacteraceae > Bog-1198. Next base: position 976,726 of record CAWAVF010000008.1, on the reverse strand, counting down.
ATTCCCGCGCCGATACTCACCAGCAGCAAAACCGCGGCCACCGGCGCCAAGCGGGGTGCACGTTGAATCGCCAGCTTGGTTCGCGCGCGCAAAGAGTCCTCGGAGCCGCGACGTGCGTACGCAATGGAGATCACTCCCAGCAGGGCGAATATCGAAGTCCAATAGATCAGCGACCAGACGATGGCGGGTATGAAATGGCCGTAGCCATTCATATCCGAGTAGATATAGGCCGGAACCTGGGCAGGCAGGTACAGGCTGTTTTCCCATCCGAAAGCAAAAATTACCGGGGTCAATATGACTATACCTAAGACAATGCCGTGGCCCAGAAACTTGTTCGACACCATGGTTTGCACGAACAGCGCCAGCATCGCGATGCCCATCACCGTCGGGAGCACGATAAGATAGAGTTCCTTTAGATACTGGCCCACCTCGTAGTTGTGATAGCCCGCCAGCGTCTGCATGAATACGCCCACAATCAGGGTCACAGCCAGCAGCAGCAACTCCACCACGGCGATGGCCGTGAGCTTCGATAGCCAGTCGGCCAATTCCGAAACCGGCAGGGCATCGTGAATGCCGTCGAAATGCGTGTCGCGTTCCCGCCAGAGCAATTCCGCCGCATACAAGCCGGCGACGATCAGGAAAAACAACGTCGCCGATCCCTCCACCGCCTGCACCATCAGGTAGGTGACCGGCCAAACGTTTTGGCCGCCGATGCGGCCGGCGAAATAGCCATTGTTAACGGCAAATACGATTAGCAGACCGACGATGGCCCAGAAGGGCACTTCGCGCAGAATGGCGCGGGTCCGTAGGCGCGACAGCGACAAATATTGTGCGAAGCCTGTTGCGGCATCAAAGACCTGCCGAATCTTCGGCAGCCGTGCTGCTACCAGCGAGCGTGGAGCTCGCAGTTCATCCTCATCTTGCTGGCGCGCTCGCGCCGCGCGTCGCCCTTGCGCCCTTGCTGTGAGTGCCTCAACTGACATGGGAAACAGAACCCATGCCAACACCATCGCTGCGAGTCCAACGGCGATCCACAATAATCGGTTGTAAAGGAATACCCCAGGCGAATAACCGCTGAAGTCCCAGGGGTACAACAGCGTGTTCTTTTGGTCGACGCTCCAATAGCGGGTCACAGCGTTGTTGAGCAATAAACCCACCGGATCGAGGATTCCCGACCAAAAATGCTCAAGCGAGCGGGTCGCTGAAAACGCCGTGATACCGATAAGGTAAGCCATGAACAGCGCAACGCCCTGCAAGTACACAATGAATATCTTGCGGGTCAGGGCCGCCACCGCAAAAAACAACGAGCCGCAGAAGAATATCTGCAGCAGCACGATGGACAGGAAAGGCTGCAGGTACCACCACAAGTGATTGGGTCCGATGCGCACTTGGTCGGCCCACGGCGCCAGGGTGCCGAGATAGGAACCGAATATCAGGCCGCTGAAGATCAGCACGGTGACTACGAAAGAGCCGGCCCAGCGGCCGCCGAGATAGGCGAACTTGGAAATCGGCTTGGTGAACAGTATCTGGTAGGTATCGCGCTGGAAGTCGCGCAGCATGGAGGTGCCAAAGATGGCCGCGATAATCAGCAGACCAAACAGTGTGCAGTAGGCGAAGTTCAACGACATCGCCCAGGGCCCGTTCAACAGCACCTTGCCATTGGCGTTGGCAACGGGCCCAAAGCTCTCCGAGGCTATGCAGAGAAACGAGAAGGCCACCCAAAGCAAAAAATACACGTAGGTGGAAATGCTCTTGAAGCGAAAGCGCAGCTCAAAAGTAAAAAACTCCCAAAACATGCCCATGGTTGCCCTTCAGACCTTAACTAGTGCTTGGTGTGGCGGGAAAGATTCAAGAAGTACACATCTTCCAGACCGGAAGGCACGGAGCGGAATCCCGCTCCGGGCGAATTGGCGGCGAACACGCGTATCTCGTGTTGTCCGCCGATCAAGTGGGTACTGATGACAGGCATTTGCGCCTCCAGTGCGCGAAGCTCATCGTCGGTTGCAAGCACCTTTGACCAGATCTGACCGTCGAGTTGCGCCAAGGCATCGGTGGGAGAACCCTCCAGCAGCACCTCGCCGGCGGCGATGATGGCCATGCGTGAGCACAGTTCGCGCACGTCATCGACGATATGCGTGGAAAGGATCACGGTCACGTCCTGGCCGATGGACGACAGCAAGTTGAGAAAACGGTTGCGCTCCGCAGGATCCAAGCCCGCGGTGGGCTCGTCGACGATGATGAGGCGCGGATTCGCGAGCAGCGCCTGGGCGATGCCGAAGCGCTGTTTCATGCCGCCCGAGTAGGTGGACAAGGCCTTCTTGCGCGAATCCCAGAGATTGGTCTGATTCAGCAGCGCTTCCACCATGGTCTTGCGCTCGCCGGCGGAGGCAATGCCCTTCAATATTGCCAGGTGATGCAGCATCTCCAGGGCCGACATCTTGGGATACACGCCAAACTCCTGCGGCAGGTAACCCAGGATCTTGCGCACGTCATTTTTCTGCTTGAGTACGTCGATCCCGTCAAGATCGATGCTGCCGCTATCCGGATCCTGCAGCGTGGCGATGGTTCGCATCAGCGAACTTTTGCCGGCGCCATTTGGCCCGAGCAGTCCGAACATATTGTTGCCGACATTCAGCGACAAATTCTTCAGCGCGCGCACGCCGTTCGGATAGGTTTTTGAGAGTCCAGTGATACGAAGCGCCATGGGAATCCTTTAGCAGCTGCAAACAGGCCGGCAATGATGTACCAAGACACGTTAAACATCAGTAAGCGTCCGGTCAGGGCCATATTGACGGTCACATTTTGATTTTAGCGATTGAGCGATTAATCGCCTCGAGATCAAGACGTTTCGGATCGAAGTTGCCGCCGGACCAAGTTACGTAGCGTTCGTGATCCTCATGATCTGGATCTGCGAGGGCTTCGAGGAATTCCGCATATCCATGCGCACCTCCGACGTCTTCCGGTGGACAGGCGTTTTCTCCTTCGCTGCAGTGAACCGGGGATGTGGGGGAAGTTCGGATGTGGCGATCTTCCACGATCGCGACGTGATGCCAGTGGTCTCCGAAGTCATACACGTAGTCAAAGCTGCGTGCCTCGTATCCGAGTGCGTCGAGAAGAACGATCCTGGTCTCATCGACCTGCTTGAGCTCCTCGGCCCATTCGGGATCGGGGTAGGCATACCGGACACCCGAGATGATGAACTCGTGCAAGTGGCTGTTGGTCCAGCCGAAAGCGGCTTGCATCGCTCGATCGAGCTTCGGCAATTTAATGGTCTCGGGCACGATCAGGCGACGCCAGACCGTCGGCGTTACATCGAGCAACTCGATCTTCAACTGCCAGGAAACCTTGATCTTGGCTGTTGCCGCGCGCTTCGGCATTACGCGGCGATCCGCTGTGGATCGAACTGTGTGGCCAAGTTCCAGGGCAGCAGTTCCTCGATCCGGTTGATCGGATGCTCAGCGATGCGGGTCAGCACGAAACGCAGATAGCTCTCCGGATCGATATCGTTGAGCTTCGCGGTGCCGATGAGCGAGTAAATCGCGGCGGCGCGCTCGCCTCCGCAGTCAGCGCCGGCGAAGAGATAATTTTTTCTTCCGAGAGCAACTGCGCGCAGTGCTCTTTCTGCAGCATTGTTGTCAATCTCGATCCGACCATCATCTCGGTAACGGGTGAGCGCCTTCCAGCGCGAGAGTGCGTAGTGGATCGCGCCGGCCAAATCGGATTTTTTGGATAACTGCTTGACCGTGGCGATGAGCCATCCGTACAAATCGTTGAGCTGTGGGCCGGCGCGAGCCTGGCGTACACGCTCACGAACTTGAGCGTTCTGCCCACGGATCTCCTCTTCGATGCCATACAGTGCGCCGATGCGCGCCAGCGCCTCGCTCGCCACCGGCGAATCGGTAGCGGCATGGATATCGTAGAACTTCCTTCTCACGTGCGCCCAGCACGCCGCTTCCCTAATCGGGTGATTTAGATCCGCCTCGTTATACAGACGGTCGAACCCCGCATAACCATCGGCCTGCAGGATGCCCTTAAAATCGCGCAAGTGGCGGTGCGGATGCTCGCCCTTGCGATCCGGCGAGTATGCAAACCACACCGCCGGCGCTACTTCAACGCCAGCGGGTCGATCATCGCGAACGTAGGTCCAGAGCCGCCCCTGACGGGTCGTGCCGCGGCCAGGACACAGTACCGGCACGGGCGTATCGTCGGCATGGACTTTATTGCCCTCAAGGACGTGGCGGCTGATCGCGGCGACCAGCGGTTCCAGCAACGCGCTCGCAGAGCCGACCCAATCGGCGAGTGTGGAGCGATCCAGGTCGATCCCTTCGCGGCTGTAGATCTGACTTTGCCGGTATAGCGGCAAGTGATCGCAGTACTTCGCTACCAGTACATGGGCCAATAGCCCGGGACCGGCGAGCCCGCGTGCGATCGGTCGAGAGGGTGCCTCGGCCTGCACGATCGTCTGGCACTTAGGACAAGAGAGCTTTGGCCGTACATGGCGGATCACTTTAAAATGGCTCGGCACGTACTCGAGCATCTCGGCGACATCTTCACCCAAAGCCTTGAGCTCACTGCCGCACTCGGGGCAGTTACACGCTGTTGCATGCACCAGCGTCTCGCGCGGGAGGCTCTCAGGTAGGGCTCGGCGCACTGGCTTCACGCGTTCCGGCAGCGCTGCGCTGACTGCAGGCGGTACCGCCGCGGATCGAACTTCCAGATCCTCCAAGGTCAGTTCAAGCTGCGCGATCTGCGCATCGATCTGTTCGGAAGATCGGCCAAACTGCATCCGGCGAAGCTTCGCCAGTTGCAGCTTCAGCTGCTCGATCTGTAAGGTGTTGGAGAGCAATCGAGAGCGCTGTTCGATGACGATCTGCTTTAAGATCTCGATGTCATCGGGCAAATCACTCATGCTCTGCATGAGTGCTGATAATACTCGCATCTTGCGCTCGATGCACGCGCAATGCCTATAAAATAAGCACTTTATTACACCGCGAGCTGCGGTGTGTGCGTTCTTTGCGGCCGGCGCCAGTCGATCCCTTCGAGTAGCATCGATAACTGCGCAGCGCTTAAATGGACGGTACCACTGCTCGCTCGTGGCCAGACAAAGCGCCCGCGCTCGAGACGCTTGGCGAACAAACACAGGCCATCACCATCCCACCACAAAATCTTGACCCGATCACCGCGCCGGCCGCGAAAGACAAACAGTTGACCAGAGAACGCATCCTCCGCGAGCCGAGTCTGCACGAGCCCCGCTAAGCCATCGAAACCATTACGCAAATCCGTGACTCCGCACGCGAGCCACACTCGTGCACCGCTCGGCAAGCCGATCATCGCGTCGCCGCCAACACCTCACGCAGCATCGCGCCATCGACTATCCCGCGCACTCGAATGAGACGGTTCGACAGATCAATCTCGATCGTGCCATCCGTGGCCGTACCGCTCACACGAACGGCAGCAAAACGCGCCGGAGTCCTCTTGCGCTTCGGCGCCGCGACCGACGCGGCGTATCGCCGCCGCCACGCCGTTAACAGGTTTGCCCGAATACCGTATCGCTCGGCGACCTCATTGATGGACGCGCCGTCAACTAGGCTCGCCTTTACAATCTGCTGACGTTGCTGCGCGGTCCACTTGCCACGCACCGCACGCTTCTTCATCCCAGTGTCGACGGAACCGTCCTGATCTGCCATTGCCAATCTCCGCGTCACAGCAAAAATGCCGCGCGCGAGCTTGGCTCAATCGTAAAATCAAAATAAGACGGCCCTGACCGGACGCTTACAAACATCATTTGGCTGTTGCGGCGCAAGTGCCGCGGGCCGAATGCGTAAGTTCCAGGGACGAATTCGATACCGCTACGACCCCATAACGAAAAAACCCTCACCAACTTGCGTCAGTGAGGGTTTGGTTTCATCAAATTAAGAGCCTGGCAGTGACCTACTTTCACATCGACAAAGTCGACACTAGCATCGGCGCAGAGCGTTTTCACTTCCGAGTTCGAAAAGGGATCGGGTGGTTCCCACTCGCTATGGCCGCCAGGCAAACCGGTTGCAAAGGGGCTTAAGTCATGGCTTAAGCCCCTTCACGAATTCAACAATTTGTTTCGATGCGTTGTCGCATTCAAGTCAATTGATCACCCCATAACGATTCGACGTTAGGCAAATCGCTTGGGTGTTATATGGTCAAGCCTCACGGGCAATTAGTACTGGTTAGCTAAACGCATTACTGCGCGTACACACCCAGCCTATCAACGTCGTAGTCTTCGACGGCCCTTTAGAGACCTTAAAGGTCTAGGGAGATCTAATCTTGGGGGGGGCTTCCCGCTTAGATGCTTTCAGCGGTTATCCCGTCCGTATATAGCTACCCGGCAGTGCCACTGGCGTGACAACCGGAACACCAGAGATACGTTCACTCCGGTCCTCTCGTACTAGGAGCAACTCACCCTCAAATCTCCAACGGCTACGGAAGATAGGGACCGACATTCTGTTACTTCCTCTCACCTATCTGAGAGTACTGACCACCCATAAGGGCGGCGCTTTGCCGCGAGGCAAAGTCTGCATATCGCTATGCAGATCGGACTATATCTTGATCAATTCAGGCTGCATCAGCCCGGAATGATCTTTGGCGTATAGTCTCTGAGGATTTCAAAGTCCCGAGAATTTCTTCTCGGTTGATCCTTCGTCTCGAACCATTTGCATTCATTGAATAAGCGATGCTGACGATTTCTTTGAAACCGTCCGCCGCTAGATGAAGTTCAGAATTCATCATCACGACGATCCGCTTGAACGACTCGAAGTCGTTCTTTTTCATTGTATGCAATGGATATCGATCGAAAAATGGAATCACCTTCATCGTAAGATCTAGTCGATTTCTGACGACGAGAACGTGTGTCCGGTCGTTCCTGCTTCCACGGTGATTTGCCTTGATGATTCCGCAGTCCAATCGATCTCGAATTGCTTCGAGAACGTGCCTGCTTGATACATCTTGACTCACGTGGAACTCAGGGACAGCCTGCCACCCGATTCGCACATCAGGATTTCGTTGGAAGGCAATGTGAAAACTGCCTCTCCATCGACAAACCCGGCGATGTAATGATCTTCCATGACTTTGACCTTTCCTGCTGATTGTCTGCACGATTAGATTTTCACTACCGCCCGCCGTCGAGCGATGAGTACTAATCGATACTCAGAGTTTCCAGCAAATAGCCAAATTTAACGACAGCACTAGTCTACTGTCTCACGACGTTCTGAACCCAGCTCGCGTACCACTTTAAATGGCGAACAGCCATACCCTTGGGACCTGCTACAGCCCCAGGATGTGATGAGCCGACATCGAGGTGCCAAACTCCTCCGTCGATGTGGACTCTTGGGAGGAATAAGCCTGTTATCCCCGGAGTACCTTTTATCCGTTGAGCGATGGCCCTTCCATACAGAACCACCGGATCACTATCACCTACTTTCGTACCTGCTCGACATGTCCGTCTCGCAGTTAAGCACCCTTATGCGATTGCACTCTATGCGCGATGACCGACCGCGCTGAGGGTACCTTTGCACTCCTCCGTTACTCTTTGGGAGGAGACCGCCCCAGTCAAACTACCCACCATACACTGTCCCCAACCCGGATTACGGGCCAAGGTTAGAACTGCGAAGTTGTCAGGCTGGTATTTCAAGGTTGCCTCCATGAGAACTAGCGTCCCCACTTCGTAGGCTCCCAGCTATCCTACACAAACAAATTCAAAGTTCAGTGTAAAGCTATAGTAAAGGTTCACGGGGTCTTTCCGTCTTTCCGCAGCTACGCCGCATCTTCACAGCGATTTCAAGTTCACTGAGTCTCGGGTCGAGACAGTGGGGCCAGCGTTACGCCATTCGTGCAGGTCGGAACTTACCCGACAAGGAATTTCGCTACCTTAGGCATTTTGTTAGCTTGATGTCGCCATCAAGATCGGACTATATCTTCACCACCTTGAGCAAGTGGGTTTGGCGTGTAGTCTCTGAGGATTCTCTCAATAATCTCCCCTTTCGGTCGCCTTCGTTGCTTGCCTCCCATATTCATTTGGTAGGCGTTTTCAACGAACTTGACCAGCTCAAGGGGGTCGCGATGGCGCTTCTGCTCCATAGCCATCACGACTTCACGAAAAAGTTGGAAATCATGGCCCTTGAATGAAAAGGCCATATAGCGCTCGAAGAAGGGCAACACCCTCTCCAAGATCAAGCGACGATTGGTGATCGAGTAAACCAACACCACTTCGTTGCCCGGCTTGGGTCGAATATTTCCGGTATCGAACACTTCCTGCGCTAATTCGAGCAATCCGCGCCGAATTTGATGCTGGTAAATGAAAAATTCAGGTTGTACCAGGTAACCAAATTTGAACGACTCATGCTTCTTGATCGAAATGCAAAGGCTGCCTTCACCTTCGATCAATCCCGCTAGGAACCAACACTTTTTTTCGTGTACTGAAAGACTTTCCTGCTGATTTGCTGCACTGGACGAATTTTCACCACGTGATTCCATCACGCGGTATCGCCAGATACTCAGCTGTTCCAGCATATAGCCAAATTTTACAACGGCCGCTAAGAGGTAGCTTCTTCCATTACTTGCGTAATGATCCACTTATTTCAACCGTTCTGGTCGTTCATCAACACGCAAAAGTCACGTGTTAATGGAGTATCGCATTGCGCTTTACTCCTGCATGTCGCCATGCAGTTCGGACTTTATCATCCCCTCGAAAAAGGGGCCTGGCGTAAAGTCTCTGAGGATTCCGGCGAAAGCCGGTCTTTCCTGCTGATTGACTGCACTGAAAAGATTTTCACTACCGCTCGCCGTCGAACGATGAGTACTTTCAGATACTCAGTGTTTCCAGCATATAGCCAAGTTTATTTACGTAACTACAACTATAGAAGTTGTCCTAATCATCTAACCCTGAACTCTACATCGTCGACTCGACTCTTTCGTCTACCAATGCCTATAGTTACGGCCGCCGTTTACCGGGGCTTCGATCAAGAGCTTCGCCTTGCGGCTGACCCCATCAATTAACCTTCCGGCACCGGGCAGGCGTCAGACCCTATACATCCACTTTCGTGTTCGCAGAGTCCTGTGTTTTTGGTAAACAGTCGCAGCCCCCGATTATCTGAGACCTCTAACAGCTCAGGGAGTAAATCCCATCACCATCAAAGGCACACCTTCTCCCGAAGTTACGGTGTCAAATTGCAGAGTTCCTTAACCCGAGTTCTCTCAAGCGCCTTAGAGTTTTCCTCTCACCCACCAGTGTCGGTTTGCGGTACGGACGATCATTACCTGAAGCTTAGAGGCTTTTCCTGGAAGCGTGGCGTAGACAACTTCGGTTTCCGAAGAAACCTAGTACTCAGTTCTTGGGATTAACGAGACTCCGGATTTACCTGGAATCTCTCCCTACTACCTTGAACCGGGAACCAACCCCGGCTTGTTTAGCCTTCTCCGTCACCCCATCGCAGTAATAATCGGTGCAGGAATATTAACCTGCTTTCCATCGACTACACCTTTCGGTCTCGCCTTAGGATCCGACTCACCCTCAGCTGATTAACATAGCTCAGGAAACCTTGGGTTTTCGGCGTGTGGGTTTTTCACCCACATTAACGTTACTCATGTCAGCATTCGCACTTCTGATACCTCCAGCAAACCTCGCAGTTCACCTTCGCAGGCTTACAGAACGCTCCCCTACCGCGTAACTATCCGAAGATAATCACACCCATAGCTTCGGTGCTCGGCTTAAGCCCCGTTAAATCTTCCGCGCGGGCCGACTAGACTAGTGAGCTATTACGCTTTCTTTAAAGGATGGCTGCTTCTAAGCCAACCTCCTAGCTGTTTTAGCCTTCCCACATCGTTTACCACTTAGCCGAAACTTTGGGACCTTAGCTGATGGTCTGGGTTATTTCCCTCTTCACGACGGACGTTAGCACCCGCCGTGTGTCTCCCGTGATAACACTCCTGGGTATTCGGAGTTTGCATAGATTTGGTAGAACGGGATGTTCCCCTAGTCTAAACAGTGCTCTACCCCCCAGGGTGAATTACACGAGGCACTACCTAAATAGCTTTCGGGGAGAACCAGCTATCGCCAGCCTTGATTAGCCTTTCACTCCTATCCACAGCTCATCGACGCACTATTGCAACAGTGGTTCGTTCGGACCTCCGGTAGGTGTTACCCTACTTTCATCCTGGCCATGGATAGATCGACTGGCTTCGGGTCTACTCCTAGCGACTGAAACGCCCGATTAAGACTCGGTTTCCCTACGGCTCCCCTATTCGGTTAGCCTTGCCACTAAAAGTAACTCGCTGACCCATTATACAAAAGGTACGCAGTCACCCCCTTGCGGAGGCTCCCACTGCTTGTACGCACACGGTTTCAGGTTCTATTTCACTCCCCTCTCCGGGGTTCTTTTCGCCTTTCCCTCACGGTACTTGTTCACTATCGGTCGACAGAGAGTATTTAGCCTTAGAGGATGGTCCCCCTATGTTCAGGCAGGATTGCACGTGTCCCGCCCTACTCTTTGTGCTCCATGCGCTTGTCCTTTCATGTACGGGGCTATCACCCGCTATGGCCAGACTTTCCAGACTGTTCCACTAGGACTTACGCAATTATGAGCACTGGGCTGTTCCGCTTTCGCTCGCCACTACTAACGGAATCTCGGTTGATTTCTATTCCTCCGGTTACTGAGATGTTTCAATTCACCGGGTTCGCTCCTTTAACCTATGAATTCAGTTAAAGGTACCGCCGAAGCGGTGGGTTTCCCCATTCGGAAATCTTCGGATCGAAGCATATTTGCCGGCTCCCCGAAGCTTATCGCAGGCTACCACGTCCTTCATCGCCTTCTGTCGCCAAGGCATCCACCATGTGCGCTTATTCACTTGACCATATAACCCCAAGCGATTTGGAGTCATATAAAAACTCAATCAACTGGTTCTCGAATGCGACACCCAACTTAAAGCTTGCGCTTCAAGTCAGACATCAAAACAAATTGCCGAATTTTTAAAGAACACACACGAGTCACGCGACTCGCATGCCATGAGTCATGCTTCTGGGTTCTGCTGAACCGCTGCATGACTCATGACACGCCGTGAGGAATTAGTTGGTGGAGCCAGTCGGGATCGAACCGACGACCTTCGCGTTGCAAACGCGACGCTCTCCCAGCTGAGCTATGGCCCCGTCCGATTGAACCTGGTCTCGCTCGACGCTTTGACCCAAAGATTTGGTGGGTCTGGGAGGAGTTGAACCTCCGACCTCACCCTTATCAGGGGTGCGCTCTAACCAACTGAGCTACAGACCCTAAGGGTCAGCGTCGGGCTGCCCGAATGGGGCTACCAACCAACTAAACATTAGAACAGGTGACTTGTGAAGGGGCTCGCGCCAAAGCGTTCTTTGGAGCTGTCTCTTTAAAGGAGGTGATCCAGCCGCACGTTCCCGTACGGCTACCTTGTTACGACTTCACCCCAGTCATTGAACACACCGTGGTAGGCGCCCCCCTTGCGGTTAGGCTACCTGCTTCTGGTGCAATCAACTCCCATGGTGTGACGGGCGGTGTGTACAAGACCCGGGAACGTATTCACCGTAGCAATGCTGATCTACGATTACTAGCGATTCCGACTTCACGGAGTCGAGTTGCAGACTCCGATCCGGACTACGATAGGCTTTATGGGATTGGCTCCACCTTGCGGCTTCGCAACCCTTTGTACCTACCATTGTAGCACGTGTGTAGCCCTGGTCATAAGGGCCATGATGACTTGACGTCATCCCCACCTTCCTCCGGTTTGTCACCGGCGGTCTCCTTAGAGTTCCCAACTAAATGATGGCAACTAAGGACAAGGGTTGCGCTCGTTGCGGGACTTAACCCAACATCTCACGACACGAGCTGACGACAGCCATGCAGCACCTGTCTCCAGGCTCCCGAAGGCACCCCCATATCTCTATAGGGTTCCTGGGATGTCAAGACCAGGTAAGGTTCTTCGCGTTGCATCGAATTAAACCACATGCTCCACCGCTTGTGCGGGTCCCCGTCAATTCCTTTGAGTTTCAACCTTGCGGCCGTACTCCCCAGGCGGACAACTTAACGCGTTAGCTGCGACACCGAGAGGCAGACCCTCCCAACATCTAGTTGTCATCGTTTATGGCGTGGACTACCAGGGTATCTAATCCTGTTTGCTCCCCACGCTTTCGCACATGAACGTCAGTATTCGACCAGGAAGTCGCTTTCGCCACTGGTGTTCCTTCCGATATCTACGCATTTCACCGCTACACCGGAAATTCCACTTCCCTCTTCGATACTCTAGCCATGCAGTTTCAAATGCAGTTCCCAGGTTGAGCCCGGGGATTTCACATCTGACTTACAAAACCGTCTACGCGCGCTTTACGCCCAGTAATTCCGATTAACGCTCGCACCCTCTGTATTACCGCGGCTGCTGGCACAGAGTTAGCCGGTGCTTTTTCTGTGAGTTAAATCAAGATCACAGAGTATTAATCCGTGACTTTTTGTCCCCACTAAAAGTGCTTTACAACCCGCAGGCCTTCTTCACACACGCGGCGTCGCTGGATCAGGGTTTCCCCCATTGTCCAATATTCCCCACTGCTGCCTCCCGTAGGAGTCCGGACCGTGTCTCAGTTCCGGTGTGGCTGGTCGTCCTCTCAGACCAGCTACGGATTGTCGCCTTGGTGAGCCATTACCTCACCAACTAGCTAATCCGACTTTGGCTCATCCAATAGCGCGAGGTCTTACGATCCCCCGCTTTCTCTTCACAGACGTATGCGGTATTAGCCAATCTTTCGACTGGTTGTTCCCCACTACTGGGAAGATTCCAAAGCATTACTCACCCGTTCGCCGCTCGTCAGCATGTATTGCTACACCTGTTACCGCTCGACTTGCATGTGTTAGGCACGCCGCCAGCGTTCAATCTGAGCCAGGATCAAACTCTTCAGTTAATAACACTTTTTCACTGAAGCAATCTCGATCCCAAACTCTCACTATTCATCAATGCTTTTGGCACGAATGAACACTGGTCGTTTGGAACTCGAATCATCGAATTGCGCCAAAGGCGCATCGACGCGAGTCCCTGCACAAGTTACCTGTTCAAATTTTTAAAGAATAACCCGGGGCGACAAAGGCCTCGGGCGAACTTCCAAGTATAGCGCGTTTTTGGACCCCGTCAATGAACGAAAAGTCTCGAAAAACGCGTTTTAGGTGGGAGGGCGCGCAGTATAGCCGTGCGCTGGGGGGTGTCAACCGCTGCTCGTCATTCTCTAACCGACATCGCGCAGTCGCCTTGAGGCTTGTTTGCGGGCGGCTGTCCATGAACCGGTGCAAAATGCCCGTTTTATGCCGCCCGTAGCTGCAATGTCGACTTAGCAACGGCGGCCGGCCAAGTTTTTAGAGGGTTTTCGCGTAATGGGTCCATTCAAGGCTGATTTCCTGCGCACATTGAGCGAGCGCGGCTACCTACACCAGATAACCGACGCCGCCGGGCTGGATGCGCTGCTGAATTCCGGCGTGATTTCGGCCTATATCGGTTTTGATGCCACGGCTGACAGCCTGCACATCGGCAGCCTGGTGCAGATCATGCTGCTGCGCCGCCTGCAGCAGGCCGGACATCGCCCAATCGTTCTGATGGGCGGCGGTACGACCAAGATCGGCGATCCTTCGGGACGCGTGGAGACCCGACAGCTGCTGACGGAGCAGCAGATCAACGCCAATATTGCCTCCATCCGCGAGATCTTCAGGCGTTTCTTGAACTTTGATGCCAGCCCGTCCGGCGCGATCATGGTCAACAATGATGATTGGCTGGGCCAGCTGCAATACATTCCGTTTCTGCGCGATATCGGCCGGCACTTCACCATCAACCGCATGCTGACGATGGACAGCGTGAGGCTGCGTCTGGAGCGCGAGCAGCCGCTGACCTTTCTCGAATTCAATTACATGATCCTGCAGGGCTACGATTTCGTGGAATTGTTCAAGCGCTATGGCTGCACGCTGCAGATGGGCGGCTCCGACCAATGGGGCAATATCGTGCAGGGCGTGGAGTTGGGAAGACGCATCGCTGATGCGCAGCTGTTCGGGCTTACCTCGCCGCTGATCACGACCTCATCCGGTGCCAAGATGGGAAAAACCGCCAGCGGCGCCGTGTGGCTGAATCCTGCGCGTCTTTCGCCGTATGACTACTGGCAATTCTGGCGCAACACGGAGGACGCCGACGTCGGGCGATTCCTGCGCATGTTCACCGACCTGCCGCTGGCGGAAATCGCGCGGCTCGAGCAGCTCAAGGACGCGGAGATCAATGTCGCCAAGCAAGTCCTCGCCACTGAAGCCACTCGGCTGTGCCACGGCGACGGGGCGGGCCGCGAAGCCGCAGCCACCGCGGCGCGCGCCTTTGCCGGAGACGCGGCTGAAGGATTGCCGACCTTCACGCTCAAGAGCGGCGCGCCGGTGCTCATCATTGATGTCGCCGTCGCGCTGGGCATTTTGAGCTCCAAGAGCGAGGGCCGCCGGCTGGTCGAACAAGGCGGCATACGCCTCAATGATCAGCCGGTGCGCACAGCCAAGGCGACCATCACGGCACAAGACCTCGATGCCAGCGGCACCGCACGCTTGACCATAGGCAAAAAGCGTCACGCGCTGATTCGCGCCGGCTGAGCGTTAGTGAGCGCCGGCTCGCAGCAGCGAGTCGATGATCGCTTCATTACCCTTGGCACGCGCCATTTGCAGCGGCCGGACAGCGCTCGCGTCCGCTGCGTTAACCGCGGCGCCGTGCGCCAGCAGGGCATCGACTACATCAGCATGTCCGTTTAGGATCGCGAGCATCAATGCGGTGCGGCCGCTTCGATCGCGCGCGTCGACATCGAACGAGGAACTGAGCACGGCGTTAACCGCCGTCAGATTCCCCGCGGCTGCGGCACCGCGAAAAAACTCGCCGCGCTCAACCGATGAAGTCGTTGCACGGGCTAATTGGCGGCTTGAGGGCGCCGCTGCTCCTCCACTCACCGACGCGGCATCTGATGCGGGAGCTTGCATCGCCGGCGCCGCGCCGCGGACTGACTGAGGTTCCGTCTTCGCCGCGGGTCCTGTGGCTTCCTGGGGCTTGTCCGCGTCGGCGGCAATCCTTCGCTGTGCGCCGGCACCGCTGTAGGTCGTGTTGTTGCGCTGGAGTTCTGCTGGCCGCGGCGCTTGCGCTGACTGCGGCGGAGGTGCCTGTGCTGAGTGCGACGCGGTCTCCAGGTTTGGCGGCGGCGCAACTGGGCCTTGCGCGACCAGGCCTTGCCTGTGCACGACCGGCGTACGCAGCATGGGCACCACCAACAGGCCCGCGAAAACAGCGGCAGCCAGTGCGCCAAAAATAGTATTCCTGCGGCGCGCAGTGAGCGTCCCGGACCTGCGGCCTCCGGGACGGCTCTCGGCATGTGCAGCCGCCATCCGGCTTGCATGCTCGAGTATGGCGCGGCGCACCGCTGCGCTGGGTTCGCCGTCGTCCTTGAGCCCGGTTTGGAAGCGCCGTTCCATATCATCGTCACCGTCGCCCGATGGAGGCTGATTCATGCGTATTCCTTGAGCAGCTCGCGCAGCTTCGATCGCGCATAGCGCAGCCGGCTTTTGGTGGTTTCGAACGCACTGCCGGTGATGCGCGCAATCTCCTCGACGCTAAGATCGCCTTCGATCTGCAGCACGAACACCTCGCGTTGATCCGCCGGCAACTGCCGTAGCGCATCCAGCAACGCTGCCGCTTGTTCGCGCGCCAGGGCGGCGGCAAACGGCCCGGTACCGTCCTGCGCGACGTTGCGCATGATTTCGGCGCCGTCAACCCCGAGCACATCCAGGCTTTCGTGAGGACGGCGCGACCTGAACCAATCCACCATCCGGTTGTGCGCCAGCGTGAACAGCCAGGTAGTGAATCGCGCGGTGGGTCGATAGCGCGGCGCATCGCGGGCGACACCGAACCACACCTCCTGCATCAATTCGTTGGCGCACTCGCAATTGCCGACATGGCGATTGAGGTAGCGCCAGATGCGCATTTCGTGTCGCCGATACAGCACCTCGAACGCGGCTGCTTCGCCGCGGGCGAAGCGCGCCATCAATGACTCGTCACTATCCTCCACGGCCTTCATTCAATACATTATCGCAGCTTGTGGGCTTCAGCCCGGCGGATCAGGAACGTAGGCGCGGCTGGCCACGCCGGGGAAGGCATTCGGCCCCGGAGGCGTGCGGCCGTGCGGCGGCACTATGCCCATGGCCACGAGATTCTCCATGCTGTCGTAGCGAATCCTCACGATTTCATTTGGTTCGGATTGCAGGCGCTCAAACTCCGTGTGCGTGACCCAGGAGCTCTCGCGCTGGCCATGTGCCGTACCGAGTTTTGGCGCGGGGGCTTGATAGGCGGGATATGCAATGTTGCCTGAGCTTTTGGCGAAGCGGTCCGCGATGCGAGCACTCGGCGGCGCCGGAGCAGGGCTTGCGCTGGCGGCCCCGCCGGTCACTCGATCCGAACTTGCCTCGCGCGCGACTTCGCCAAGCCGGGAAATCTCGGGCGCAATTGCCGCCAAGCGCTCGCGAAACAGGGCAACGCCGATTATCCCCACATTTGCCGGCCGTCCGGTCCGCTCCGCGTAGGAGTTGGGCGACGGTGTAAAGGCGAATGCTGCAACGTCCGAATCGCTTTTGCGCCACCCGGTGACCTGATAGTCCTCACCGGCTCCAAATACGTAGCCGGTCTGCCCCCATCCCGCCGTGGCGCCGGACACGACATTGATGCCGTCAACGGAGGTTACCGCCAGGACGCGCTCGCCAAGGCGATTGCGGATCGCAATCGCGTATCGCGCCCCCGGAGAGCCTGCCACCCAGTACTCGCCTCGATAATAATGTGTGACAAGTGCACAGCCGCTGTCGCGGTCGATGACGGATACGTCTGCCAGCCTGCCGACGGCATGTGCCTCGGCGAACAACCCCAACGTCAGCAAGAAGGCGGATAAAGAGAGGCGCTTCATTTTGGCTCCGATGATTGAACACTCGGATTGAAGCGTTGCACCGGAGCAAATGGGGTTAACCTTTTCAAACTGCGGGCCAATTCAATTGACCCAGCCTAAGTCGGCGGCTAGCCTACCCGTTTTGCTAGGACCTTACTGGTGCATCGCAACAACCTTGGGCCGTCGGATAATCCTTCACGAATCAAAACATTGATTGCACGCTTGGCCGGCTGTGGAGCCGTGGTTGTCGCCGCGCTGATCTTATCGCCGCTCACTCATGATGCCTCTCAGCCCACCTCGGCAGATATGGCGACGCCGCCAGCGGCACCGGCCGTTGTCTCGCCCGCCGCACCCGTGGTGCAGCAAGCCAGCATGGCTTCCATCGTGGAGGTGGTTATCGGCAGGAATGACACGCTGGACGCGGTATTTCGCCGCCTAACTCTCAACCTGGGAGACTTGGCCACCATCCGGCATTTGCCGGGCATCCGTCAAAGCTTGGATTTCTTGAAGCCTGGCGACGCTATCAGGGTTACGCATACGGCGGGGGACATCCAGGAACTTACGCGCAAGGTGAGCGAGACCCAAACCCTCGATATCGTTCGCCAGGATGCCGGCTTCGAAGCGAAGCTGATCAACAACCCGGTGGAAACGCGCGTGCGCACCGCCACCGCGACGATTGATTCCTCTTTGTTTCAGGCCGCCGAAGCGGCCAACATCTCGGACCCGGTGGCGTTAAAACTCGCCAACGTCTTCGCCTGGGACATCGATTTCGTGCTCGACATCCGCGAGGGCGACCGATTCACCGCCGTCTACGAGCAGATCTATCAGGATGGAAAATATCTTCGCGACGGCGAGGTGCTGGCCGCCGAATTCGTGAATAACGGCAAGGTGTATCGCGCCGTGCGATTCGTGTCGGACAACGGCAGCGCCGGCTATTACACGCCGGGCGGCGCGGCAATGCGCAAGGCGTTCTTGCGCGCACCGCTCGACTTCACGCGCGTCAGTTCGGCCTTCAATCCGCACCGCATGCACCCAATCTTGAACACCATTCGCGGCCACATGGGAACCGACTACGCGGCGCCAACCGGTACCCCGGTGCATGCGGCCGGCGACGGCCATGTCAGTTTTGCAGGGTGGCGCGGCGGG
Source organism: uncultured Gammaproteobacteria bacterium (assembly GCA_963785405.1). Classification (GTDB taxonomy): domain Bacteria; phylum Pseudomonadota; class Gammaproteobacteria; order Steroidobacterales; family Steroidobacteraceae; genus Bog-1198. The sequence goes on along the minus strand of CAWAVF010000008.1, from coordinate 958,614 downwards.
TACGGCAATGCAGTGCTGCTCGCCCATGGCGGCAACATATCGACGCTCTACGGCCACATGTCGCGCTTTGCACGAACCATTCGTGTAGGCACGCGCGTGCAGCAGGGCGACGTGATCGGCTATGTAGGAATGACCGGGCTCGCCACCGGTCCACACCTGCACTATGAGTACCTCATGAACGGCGTACACAGGAATCCACAGACGGTGGGATTGCCCGGGGCTGAGCCACTTCGTGCAGACGCCCTGCAAAAATTTCATGCGATGGCGGCGCCGCTGCTTGCAAGCTTGACGCCGCAGTCGGGCGATGCGACGAGCGCTGCGGCGGCTAACGCCCCGGCCGTTCCGGCCGCCACAGTCCCGGCCGCCACACTTCCTGCGCCTGCGGTGGCCACCGGCGATTTGCGCTCGAATCTTTCGGTCAACTGAATCTAGATGAACGACACCGACCTGCAACTACCGCAGCTGTATTTCAATCGTGAACTCTCGTTTCTGGAGTTCAATCAGCGCGTCTTGGAGCAGGCCAGGGACAAAAGGATCCCGCTGCTCGAACGGGTGAAATTCCTGTGCATTTCGTGTGCGATTCTCGACGAATTTTTCGAGATCAGGGTGGCCAGTCTCAAGGAGCTGCTCGAGGCCGGCGCGGTTCAGGGAGGGCCCGATGGATTGTCGGTACCGGAGCAATTGCGCGCGATTCGCGTTCAGGCCGTGCTCTTGGTGGACGAACAATACCAGCTATTGAACGATGTACTCATGCCGGAACTCGCGATGAACGGCGTGGTGTTCGTCGAGCCGGAAACCTGGACCGATGCTCAGGCAGTTTGGATTGCAGATTATTTCGCTCGCGAGGTGGAGCCGGTGTTGAGCCCGCTGGCATTGGATCCGGCGCGACCTTTTCCAAAGATACTCAACAAGAGCTTGAATTTCGCGGTCGTCGTCGAAGGCGAAGACGGATTCGGGCGCAACAGCGGCCTTGCGGTGGTCCAGGCGCCGCGTTCCTTGCCGCGCCTCATCAAGCTGCCGGATGAACTCGGCAGCCGGCACTTCGTGTTCCTGGGCACCATTGTCGAGGCCTTCGTATCAAAACTATTCGCCGGCATGCGCATGCGCGGCTGCTACCAATTTCGCGTCACGCGCAACAGCGATTTGTTCGTCGAACAGGAGGAAGTCGACGATTTGCTGCGCGCGGTCGAGGGCGAACTGGCATCGCGCCGCTACGGCGACGCGGTGCGATTGGAGACCGCGCACGATTGCCCCGATGAAATCCTGGCCTATCTGCTGGAGCAATTTGGACTGACCGCCGAGGATCTATATAAAGTATCCGGACCCGTGAACGTGAATCGCCTGATGGCGGTATACGATCTGGTGGATCGCACGGAACTGAAGTACCCGGCATTCGCGCCGAGTGTTCCCGACCGGCTGAAAGCCGGCGATCTGTTCTCCACCTTGCGCGCCACGGATGTGCTGTTGCACCACCCGTATCAAGGATTCGCGCCCGTGACCGATTTCATCAGACAGGCAGCAAGCGATCCCCAGGTGCTCGCCATCAAGCAGACCCTGTATCGCGTCGGCAGCGATTCCACCGTTGTCGGCGCGCTGGTCGACGCAGCGGCAGCCGGCAAGGACGTCACCGTCATCATCGAGTTGCGCGCGCGCTTCGACGAAGAAGCCAATATTGAACTCGCGACCAAGCTGCAAGAAGCCGGCGCGCACGTCATGTACGGCGTTTTCGGCTTCAAGACGCACGCCAAGCTCGTCATGGTGGTGCGGCGCGAAGAAAAGGGTCTGCGGCGCTACTGCCATTTGGGGACGGGCAACTATCACACCAAGACGGCGCGGCTCTACACGGATTACGGACTACTGACCGCCGATGAGTCCATCGGCGAGGATATTCACCAGATATTCCTGCAGCTGACCGGCCTCACCCAGGTGCCGAAGCTGCGCAAATTGCTGCATGCACCCTTCAGTCTGCACCATGCCATCATCGCCAAGATCGATCGCGAGACCGAGCATGCGCGAGCAGGCCGGCCGGCGCGCATCATCGCCAAGCTCAACGCGCTCACCGAACCCACCGTCATTCAGGCGCTGTATCGCGCCTCGCGTGCCGGCGTGGAAATCGATCTGATCATTCGCGGTGTCTGCTGTCTGCGGCCCGGCGTTCGCGGCGTCTCCGATCGCATTCGCGTACGCTCGATCGTCGGGCGCTTCCTGGAGCATTCCCGTGTTTATTGCTTCGAGAATGCGGGAGCCCGCGAAATTTACTGCGCCAGCGCCGATTGGATGGACCGGAATCTGTTCCGCCGCATCGAGGTGGCATTCCCAATCGAGTCTGCGGATCTGCAGGCACGCGTCGTCGAAGATCTGAAGCTGTATCTGGAGGACGACGTGCAGGCCTGGGTGCTGGACGCCGACGGCCAATACACGCGCGCGGCCGGCGAGGGGAAGGTGTCGGCGCAGGCGCGCTTGATGAGTTTGCACGGTGAGCGGCTGGCGCTCGCCGAAGCCTAGAAAAAGGCGCCCACGGGCGGCAGCTTGATACCGGGCAGGCGATTGCCTAGACCTGGACGATGTTGAGACGAAAGCCCGCGTCTTTCAGATACAGCTGTTCCTGCTGCAGATCTTCGAGCGTCAGCGGATGTTCTTTCATCCAGCGCGGCGGCAGATCCATTGTCAGGGTGCGGCCCTTGGCGCTCAAGTGGACCTCCGGCAGCGGTTGCGGGCTGCGGCCTCGATGCAGCAGTACCGCGAGGCGCAGCAGCACGATCAGAAACTCCGCCAGCCGATCCCACGGCGGCAGCAAATCCTCGAGCGACTCAAAGGACAGCTGGCGGCGATGGCCGCCGACCAATGCCGCCAGCAGCTGCTGCTCCTCGCGCGGAAAGCCCGGCATGTCGGCGTTCTCCAGCAGGTAGGCGCTGTGACGGTGGTATTTGGAGTGCGCGATATCGAGGCCGGTTTCGTGCAGACGCGCCGCCCAGCGCAGCACCGACTCCGCCAGCGGATCTTCCAACCCCCATTCGGATTCAACTTGTTCGAGCAGCGCCACCGCGGTCAATTCGACGCGTTCCGCCTGATTGACGTCGATGTGATAGCGCTTTTCCATGGCGCGCACACTGCGCACGCGCGCATCCTCATTGGTGAAGCGTCCCATGAGATCGTAGAGCAGCCCCTCGCGCATCGCGCCCTCGGCTACTCGAACACGATCGATGCCAAAGCTCTCGACCACTTCCAGCAGAATAGCGAGGCCCGCGGGAAACACCGGCGCGCGCTCGGCGTCGACGTCGGGTAGATCGAGTTCGTCGACATGCCCGGCCGCAATCACGCGCTCCGCCAATCCATACAGATTATCGAGCGTGATATGCGGCGCTTCGGAATTGAGACTGCGCAGGACATCGCCGATGACGCGCACCGTACCGGAGCTGCCGAACGCCTGCAGCCAGCCTAGCTTGCGGTATGCTTCTTGAATCGGCTCGAGTTCAAGCCGGACGGCGGTGCGGGCGCGTTCGAAGCGCTTCGCCGAAATCCGGCCGTCGTCGAAACAGATGGCGCTCAAACCGACACAGCCCACCGAAAGGCTCTCCAGCAGCAGCGGTTCGAAACCCTGTCCGATCACAGCCTCGGTGGAGCCGCCGCCGATATCGATGACCAGCCGCTTGTCCGGACTCATCGGGCTGGTATGCGCCACCCCCGAGTAGATCAGACGCGCTTCTTCGAGCCCCGAGATGATTTCAATGGGATGGCCGAGCGCAGCGCGCGCGCGCTCCAAGAACCAGCGCTTGCGCCTGGCGCGGCGCAGCGCATTCGTGCCCACCACACGCACGCCGTCGGCGCGCATGGCGCGCAGCCGTTGTCCGAATCGTTCGAGGCAGCGCAATGCGCGATCCGTGGCGGCGTCATCCAGCCGGCCGCTGTCGCCCAAGCCTGCGGCCAGGCGCACCATTTCGCGCAGTCGATCGAGGATGACCAGTTGGCCGTGCGAATAACGCGCCACGACCATGTGAAAGCTGTTGGAGCCCAGGTCGACGGCGGCGAGCACGTCGGGAACGACCCTCCGGCGGCTCATCTACACATCAACATTTTCAGGCGGAGAATGAAGATCCGCAGCCGCAGGTGGTCTTCGCGTTCGGGTTGCGAATGACGAACTGGGCACCCTGTAAATCCTCTTTGTAGTCGATTTCCGCGCCCATGAGGTATTGCGCACTCATCGGGTCGACCAACAATTGGACCCCGCGGTTTTCGATACAGAAATCGCCCTCTTCGATCTTCTCGTCGAAGGTGAATCCGTACTGAAAGCCGGAACAGCCGCCGCCGGAAACGAATACGCGCAATTTCAGGCTGGGATTCGCTTCCTCGCGAATCAGCTCGCCCACCTTGCCCGCCGCGGCATCGGTGAAAACCAACACATTCGGCGCCGCAGGTGCAGCATCGCTGCCAATCATCGAATCGGAGGTAGTGCTCATATGGCTAGTCTACTCGGCGGCCGACGGCCAATCAAAGATAGACCCAAAGTTTGCGACTTCGGTTCACACGCATCGAGCATTCGAGGCCCCGCCCGCGTCCAAACGACTCAGGCCTTCGCGCGGTGAATCAATTTACCAAGTATTTGGGCGCCGACGGCGGTTTCAATGGTCGTGTAGTGCACGCTGCCGAGCACCCGAGCTTTTGGCCCGAGTTCGACTCGGTCGCCGGCCTCGATGTCGCCCTTGACGATGCCGTTTAACACAATGTTGGGGACGACCACCGACCCTTCGATGCAGCCTATTTCACTTACCGACAGCACGGCGTCCTCGCCCACTTCGCACTTGACGTTGCCGTTGATATAGCCGTCGAGGTGAAATCCCCCGACAAATTCCACATCGCCGTTGATCCGGGTCTTGGCGCCGATCAACGTGTCGATTTCAGCTGCTTTACTCTGTTTCTGTTTGAACATCTGCATCACCCTTGGCCGGAATATCGCCGTTCGCCTCGGTTTCCACCGACATTCCCTGCGCCTTCCAGACGAAGGCCTGACGGGAACTGTGGCTCGAGTCTCTGACGCTATGGATCTCGACGCCGACGCGCGTCGGCTCGAACCCGTGCGGCAATTCTATGGCTTCGTTGTACTCCTGAAAGTACTTGAAGGAGTATGCCAGGGAGACGCGGTGGTTAGGCGCGACTTGCGCATACGTCAAACTTAGCGGCTTGCCCTGCAGCAGTCCGTCGATGGTGATCGCTGCGTTGCCCGCCACCTCTTTATCCGGCTTGCCAGTCTGCATCAATACGAACTTCAGATGGAACTGCCCGGCAACGGTGTCAGGAATGATCTGCATCTGCTGCACCTTGACATGAATGAGCGACTCCGGCTGCACCAATCCACGGTAGAAGGACAGATCCTGATTCAAGCGCGCGATCTGGCTTTGCATATCGCCGAGACTGCGTTCCACCTGCGCATAGCCCTCGCGGTCGACGCGACGAGCCGTTTCCGCGGCTTCCAGCTGACGGCGCTGATTGCCGTTCTCCGCTTCGAGCGAACGAATGCGCGCGCTCGCCGCCAATGCGCCGCGCACCGAATCCACCACCCGAAAACCCGCATCGTAGCGACCGAGCTCGAATGCCGCATACAGGATTCCGATCGCCAACAGCACGGCCATGCCCCACAACACCGCGTGGCGCTTCGGCGCATACGACCGCACAACCAATTTGCCGAACGACTCTGCCATCCCGCTACTGTACCGTGCTGACCCACCCTCGCGGTATCATCCAAAGGGAAAACTCAAGGGAACGCTCATGCTCTGGCTGAAGGCCGTACACGTCATCGCGATGGTTACCTGGTTTGCGGGTCTGTTTTACCTGCCGCGGCTCTATCTCTACCATGCGGGCGCCACGGATGCGATCAGCATAGCGCGCTTCGAAGTCATGGAGCGGCGGCTGTTCATCCTCACGACCGTCGGCGCAACGCTCACCCTAGTTTTTGGACTTGCGATGCTGATCGCAGCGCCGGGCTACCTGTCCATGACGTGGCTGCGAGTCAAACTGTTGCTGGTGCTGTTGTTGGTTGCCTACCACGGGTACTGCTGCAAATTACTGCGAGATTTTGCGCAGCGGCGCAACTCGCGCGGCGCCACGTGGTATCGAGTCTTCAACGAGCTGCCGACGCTGCTGTTGATCGGCATCGTGATTCTCGCCGTCGTCAAGCCCTTTTGAATCGTGTCGCTCAGCAGCAATCCTTAAGTCGCCGCCTCGATTTCCGGCCACCACTCCGGATACGGCGGCAGTCCGTCGGGAAACAGGTGCTTGCCCAGGGTTTGCAGCGCGCGCACATAGACTCGCCGTTTGAAATACACAACTTCGCGCACCGGCGTCCAATATTCGGCCCATCGCCAGCGATCGAACTCCGGCTGATTGGTGAAATCGAAGCGCAATTTCGCTTCATCCGCGGTGAGCTTCAACAAGAACCAGCGCTGCTTCTGGCCGATGCAGCGGTCGCGCACGTATTGGCGCGGCAGCCGGTAGCGCAGCCAGCCCTGAGTCGATCCCAATACCTCGACGTCCCCGCGATCCAGACCGATTTCCTCCTTCAGCTCGCGAAACAGCGCCTCCTCGACCTGTTCGCCGCGATTGACGCCGCCCTGCGGAAACTGCCAACCGCGCCCGCCGACGCGCCCGCCCAGGAATACCTCACCGCCGCCGCGGGTCAGCACGATGCCGACGTTGGCGCGAAAACCGTCCCTGTCGATGTAGTCGGTGGCTGGCTGGATGGACATTGCGTTAGCCGGCTCCCACCTGTACGCGATTTCGTCCCAGCGTCTTCGCGCGATACAGCGCCGCGTCCGCGTCGGCAACCAGGCGGTCCGCAACGGCCTTCAGATCGGTTTCGTGGCGTCCGGGCGAGACCGCCGCGACGCCCACCGAAACCGTCAGATTGCGCGTGATTTGCGAGTTGAGCGCAAACGGCATTGCGGCGATGACTTCGCGAATGCGCTCGGCCAGCGTCGCGGCCTCGGCCGAAGTGGCATCAGGCAGCAAGATCGCCAGCTCGTCGCCGCCGAAGCGCGCGGCCGTGTCCATGCTGCGAATTTGCGCCTCGATGCGCACCGCGACTTCTTTCAGCGCGCTGTCGCCCGCCAGATGCCCATAGCCGTCATTGATGCTCTTGAACTTGTCGATGTCGATCATCAGGCATGCGATGGTGCCACCACGGCGCTGCGCGCGGGCCAGCTCTTCCTTCAATCTTTGCTGCATGTAGCGTCGATTGTGCCAGCCCGTCAAAAAGTCCGTGATGCCGGCGCGCAGCAGCCGCGCGCGATTGACCGCGTTTTCGATGCACACCGCGGCTACTGCGCCCAAATGCGCCAGAAAATCCGTGCCGTGATGCCGCGTGAAGCGCGACGCATCGCGGCTGCCGAAACACAGCGCGCCAGTAGCGCGGTCCTTGCGGGGCAGAGGCACCAGCGCCGCACTCTTGAGATTCGGAATTCCCGGAAACAGCAAGTGATGATCGGCGCCGACAAACGGCCCGAGCCATGGCTTGTGCAGCACGGCGAGTTGCGGAGCCAGGCCAACCAGCGAATCGACGAAGAATATCTGCTTGAATTCCTCCGGCCGGTCGCCGCCGGCAATCAACAAATGCCGGACCTCATGCTGTGGATCGAGCAATACCACGCTGACCGCGTCCAGCGAGTACGATTCCTTCAGTCCGCCGACCATGGCGTGCAACAGCTGCGCCAAGCTATCGGCGCGCAGCAGCGTCAATTCGCGCGCCTGCGTGCGCTTCATGATGGTCTCGTTGTTCGCCGCCTCCGCGGTCATTTCCGCGAGGCGCTTCTTGAGCTCTTCGTTGTCGCGCGCGATCTCGTCCATGTCCAGCATCCCCTAAATCTCAATCCGCGCGCGCCGCCGCCCGCACGTCCAGGTAGGCTCGGCCGCGGCGCATGATCGCGGTGAATTCCCGCAGATTCTTGGTTCTCACCGTTGCTATCAGACCTTCCACGGCTTTCTGCAGAGCCTGCAGCGATTCGCCGCCGTAAGTGTTCGAAGTCTGGATTTCGAAGTACAGATCCGGACTCTCGGCGGCTACGCGGCTTGCCACGTCCAGTTGCGCATCAAACGTGGTGCTCGATAATTTCGCCAATCGCGGCGCCGCTTCGCCGCTGTCGGCGAGTGCCGTGAAAAACGCGATGTTGACCGCATGCGACAATCCCAGCACATAGGCGATCAGGCGATCATGTTGGTCGAGATCCATGACCACCCGCTCGGCCATGGTGGGGGCAAACAATTCCTGCGCCTGCTCGAGTGCGTCCGAATTCCCCAGGTCGATGAAGATCACATGTCGCCCCGACAGCAGTTCAGTGTCCGGACCAAACATGGGATGCACCGAGGTCACCCGGCACCCGGCTTTGACCAATGCATCGAGTCCGGCTCGCAGCGGCGTTTTGACGGAACCCAAATCGAAGATCAGGCCGCGCGGCGCCCGCCGCGCCAGGATCTTGAGCAAATCCGCCGTGGCGGACAGCGGCGTCGCAAGCACAATCAGGTCGAAATCCAATGCATCACTCGGCCAGTCGGCGACAATGTCAAATCCCGCCAGGCCGCCCTGCGGATCCGAGATGGCGACACGAAACCCTTGCGACGCCAGGAACTCTGCGAACCAACCGCCCATCTTGCCGCGCCCGCCGATGACCAGCGCGCGCTTGCCGCTGCCGTGTCCCTGTGCGGCAACGCGCGCTTGCTCCTGCGTCGTGAGCGAGGACTGTATGAGCTGCCGCAGCAGCGATTCCGCCAGATCGGGCGACACACCCAGCCGTTCGGCCGCCGTGCGGCCCCTTAATATGACCTCGCGCTCCCGGCCGAAGTCCCGAATCGCTCGTCCTGTGGAACGTTTGACCGCGGCCACTTGTTCGCTCAAGCGTTGGCGCCGCGCAACCAACTCCAACAGCTGGCCATCGAGTTCGGTCAATGCGGTCCGCAATTCATCCAGGTTCATCAAAGAGTGCCCCATGTTTCCGCCGGCGCGGCTACCATTCTCATATGAGCGGCAGTAAAAAGACATTTTGGGTGGAAACCCTACCTGACCCGTTGCCGGGGAATCCCCTCGAAGTCGCGGCGCAATGGTTAAGTCAAGCCCGGCTTGATTCCGCCCAGCCCAATCCCGACGCCATGGTGTTGGCGACGGTCGACAGCCGCGGCTATCCGTCGGCGCGAATCGTGCTCTGCAAGCAAATCACCCCGCAGCCGGGGTCAATTCTCTTTTACACCAACTACCGATCGCGCAAGGGCAGCGAACTCGAAGGAAATCCTCGGGCCGCAGTGGTCTTTCATTGGGACCATCGTCACCGTCAAGTGCGAGCCGAGGGCACTGTCGAACGGCTGTCCAAGGACGAGAGCGATGAGTATTTTCGCACCCGGGCCTGGCAAAGCCGGCTCGGCGCCTGGGCCAGCCAACAAAGTCAACCTGTGGAGTCGCGCGAAGCGCTGGCCGCCGCGGTCGCACGCGAAGCGCGGCGCCTTGGAATTCCCTATGGCGGTCCCGGCACGACGGAACCCGACACGATCTCCGTGGAGGTGCCGCGCCCGCCTCATTGGGGCGGCTATCGGCTTATTCCCGATGCCGTGGAACTGTGGGTGGAGGGCGAGTTTCGCATTCATGACCGCGCGCGCTGGACTAGGGTATTGCCTGAACCGGCGAGCGGCGCCGGTGGCGCACCGTGGGTGGCCACGCGTCTACAGCCGTAAATACGGTCTCGAGGGCGTTCACCGGGAGTTCCGGGGCATTGGCCGAATATCGCATGATCTTGAGGGAACCTTGGCGCAGCATGGGTCCGTCGGATCGATGAAACGGAGCCCACACATGAGCGCCCAGATCAAAAAATTCCTTGGCACCCGCCTGATCGCGGGCGCTGCCATGATAGCCAGCGGCGGTCTGATGCTGGCGCAGCAGGCGGGCTACCTGCATGCCCTGGACGTTGCCCGCGGTTGGCCGATCATCCTCATTGCATTTGCCATTGTGCAACTCGGCATGAGCATCAACGAATCGCGCCAGCGCGGTTGGGGGCTGCTGCTGCTCGGCGACTGGCTATTTGCCAATACAATGACAAATTGGGCCTATGCTGTGATCACAGGCCCGATTATCCTGGCGGGGGCGGGCGCGCTGATGACTATTCGCGCCATCGGCCGCCGCGGAGAGTCGGATCGCCGCGATGAATCAGTTCACCGCTACGCCTTCGCGAATATAGGTCACTATGCCACCTGAAACGCCCCCCAAGATCACGCCGAGGTTCATCCTCGGCGTTTTTATCTTGCTGGTGGGAATCGCGCTCGCACTCGATCGGCTGGGGGTGGTGCAGGCTCATCATGTGATGCGTTTCTGGCCGGCAGTTCTGATCGTGTTTGGACTGACGGTTCTGCAACGCGGGAGTCACGGGGCGGTTACCGGCCTGGTTTTGATCATCGTCGGCATCTGGCTGCTGCTCAATACGCTCGGCATCGTGAGCCTGCAGGTGTGGGAATTCATCTGGCCGCTCCTGTTGGTGGTAATCGGCGCGCGAATAATGATGCGCAGCGGACGCATGCGCTCGAGGTCACGGAACGAGCCGCCGAACTTCGACCAGGGATCAACCGCTGCTTCACAACCCAACTACCCTTCGCAATCGTTCAGTCCCGCGACGCCGCCGACCGCGGCCGCCGCCGCGAGTGCTTCGGATCATGCATCGGTGTTCTCGGTGCTCGGCAGCTGCCGGCGCCGCTGGGGCAAGTCTGTATTTCGCAGCGCCGAGGCGGTGTGCGTGATGGGTGGTTTTGAGCTGGATCTGCGCGATGCGCTGATGGGCGCTGAAGGGTCGGCGCAAATCGAGCTGTTCGTGATCATGGGTGGGCTGCATATTCTGGTTCCGCAAAACTGGACCGTGATCTCGAACGTCGTGCCCATTCTCGGCGGCATCGACGATAAGACGCGCACCAACACGTCGAGCGCAACGCAACAGTTGGTCCTGCGCGGCACGGTACTGATGGGTGGCGTTGAGATCGGCAATTGACTTAAGCGAAGCAGGTAGAGCTCCATGCATCCGATTCTCGCCAGCGCGAGCAAACTGGGCATGTACCTGCTCGCCTACCTTCCCATCGGCATCGTTCTCGTCATCGGCCTTGGCCACCGTGATGCCTGGGGAACCGCGGCAGCCTTCTTTCTGCCCCTGACGATGCTGTATGCATTCATCGGGCTGTCTGCATACTATCTCTGCCTGGCTTTTCCCATCGACGGCGACCACCCGCTGTGGCGCGCTATGCCTGCGCACATGTGCGCGGCGGCGAGCGTGGGCGCGCTATGCGTCGGCGCCGCGTGGTTGTGGGCCGCCGTGCTCGAGTCGCTCAACATCGGGCTGCAGCCGCAGGTGTTCGTGGAGCAGCCGTGGCTGCTGTTCGTGGTCGGCGCCGTACTGTTCTGGCTGGCCATCGCGCTGCACTACGTGATGATCGCATCCTCCGCCTCGCAGCGCTCGGAACAACGCGCACTCGAGTCCGGTTTGCTGGCGCGCGAAGCCGAGCTCAAGGCGCTGCGCGCGCAAATCGATCCGCATTTTCTGTTCAACAGCCTCAACTCGATCAGCGCGCTGACCGGCAGTGATCCGCCCTCAGCCCGCAAGATGTGCCTGTTGCTGGCGGATTTTTTGCGCGATACATTGCGTTTGGGGGCCACGCAACGGATATCCGTGCACGAGGAGTTGAACGTCGTGCAGCGCTATCTTGCCATCGAACAGGTGCGGCTCGGCTCGAGACTGACGGTCAGCTGTACCGCGGGCGAACAAGCGCGCGGCGCGTACGTTCCCGCACTGATCCTGCAACCGCTGGTGGAAAACGCGGTGCTGCACGGCATTGCCCATTTGCTCGACGGCGGCACGGTTACAATAAACGTCGAGCGCCAAGGCGGAACGCTGCTGGTTCGCGTCAGCAATCCGAGCGATCCGGATCGGCCGCGCCGCAAACGCGCCGGCTTGGGCTTGCTGCTGGTGCGGCAGCGGCTGCAATCCGAGTACAGCGCCGCGGGTCAGCTGCACATCCGCGACGCGCCGGATGAATTCGTCGCCGAGGTGAGCATGCCGTTCACAACAACGGAGGGAGCCGTCGAATGAATGAGATTACCCAGTTCACGGCCATCGTCGTCGACGATGAAGCGCCGGCGCGTGCGCTGATTCGCGAGTACCTCAATCAACATTCCGACATCAAGGTGCTGGCGGAATGTTCCAACGGCTTCGAAGCAGTCAAGGCCGCCGGTGATCTCAAGCCCGATCTTTTGTTTCTCGATATCCAGATGCCCAAGCTCGACGGATTTGAAGTGCTGGATCTGATCGGACGCGATGCAGCAAGCGTCATCTTTATGACGGCATATGATGAATACGCGTTGCGGGCGTTCAATGTGCATGCCGTGGATTACCTGCTCAAGCCGTTCGGCGCCGAGCGCTTCGACGAAGCACTGGAACTGGCGCGCATTCGCATCCGCACGCGCGACTCTCTGCCAATACGCGAATTGCTGGATACGCACCGTGAGGGCGGCGCCATCGACCGGGTGTTGATACGCGATCGCTCGAATGTGCATGTCATTCCGGTCGAGCAGATCGACTATGTCGAGGCGCAGGACGATTATGTATCGATCCGCGCCGCCGGACGCTGCTACCTGAAGGAACAGACGCTGGGAGAACTCGAGATGCAATTGGCGGGGAAGGGATTTCTGCGCATCCACCGCCGCTATATATTGAACGTGTCGCGATTGGCGAAGATCGAGCTGTCGGAAAAGGACAGCCGCATCGCGATTCTCAACGACAAGACGCAGCTGCCGATCAGCCGTTCCGGCTACAGTAAATTGCGCGGTCTGCTCTGATTTTCGGGGGTGCTGGCAGCCAGGGGGTTACCATCCCACTGCGGCGCCGTCCTTGCGAAAATCCGATCCGGCGCGGTAGTAGCCCGCAAGCGAGCGATCCACGGGCGCGACCAACATGATGACTTGCACGCCGCCCATTTCGTCGCCGCTGACGGATTTTACGCTGTGGCCCATCGCGGCAAGCTTCGATCCCACCAAATCATAGAGAGGCGTCTCCAGGCTCAGCTGGTTCGCTATTTGCGAATGCCGGAATCTCGCCATGTCGGCCGCGGCCTGGATATTGGCGCCCAGATCCAGCACGTCGACCAACATCTGGGCGTGCCCCTGGGCTTGCATGTCGCCGCCCATCAATGTGACCGTCATCAGCGGCTTGCCACTCTGCATGACGAAGCCCGCGGACAGGGTATTGAATGGCCTTTTGTGCGGTTCGATGACGTTGGCGCTGTGCGGCTCGAGCGTGAACAAGGCGCCGCGATTGTGCAGCAGAAAACCGTAGCCGGGCACCGTAATCCCCGATCCGAATTCGGCATAGTTGCTGTTCACCCAGGACACCATGTTGCCCTCGCCGTCCGCCGCCGACAGCACAACGGTGTCGCCCGGCAACGAAATGTTCGCCTCCCGGCCCGGAACCGAAGCGCGCTGCGGATTGACGTTCCCGCACAGCGACGCCGCATAGGAGTCGGAGAGCAGCCGTGCCAGCGGCACGGGGTGGAAATCGGGGTCCGCGTTGTATTTATAGAGATCTGCATACGCCAGCTTTTTGGCCTCCACGAACAGGTGCCAATACTGCGGATTCGCGGGGCCCAATGAAGCCAGCGTCTGCCCCGGCGCCCAGCGCGGCACGCAGGCTTGCAGGATATTGAGGATTTCGTTCGCCGCCCACGCCTGCGCAGGCGGCGGCAATTCGAGGATGTCAAAACCATGATACTGGGTGCGGGCCGGTTCGACCCACTCTCCCTTGTAGCCGGCCAGATCCTCGAGGGTCATGCTGCCGCCCAGCGCTCGCGACTTGGCGACGATGGCCCGGGCGATCTCGCCGTGGTAAAACGCGTCGCTCCCCTGCTGCTGCAGCAGGCGCAAGGTGCGCGCGAGGTCCGGATTCTTGAAGATTTGTCCGGCCTTCGGCGCTGCGCCGTTCAAATACCAGGTCTTGATCGAATCGGGATCCGGCTCGGTGCAGCAAGCCTTGAGCGGCAGCGCGTTCGGCAGGTTCCAGTCATGCGCGATGCGCTCGGAAATCGGAAAACCGTATTGCGCGTACCGCGCCGCGGGCTCGAGAACCTCTTTGAATGTCAGCTTGCCGAAACGTTTGAGCACCGCCTGCCAGCCCCACAGCGCTCCGGGCACCGTCACCGGCAGAATGCCGTAATGCGGCATCCCGGAACCCGGCCCCCAATTCTGCGGATCCCACTGGTAACCCAGACTATTGAATCGCTCGAGGGTTGCACCCGTGGGAGCCGTGCCGCTGGCATTCAGCACATAGATCTTTCGTTCCTTGGCGATGTAAATCACCGCGAATAGATCCCCGCCCATGCCCACCATCATGGGTTCCATTACGTTGAGCGCCGCGGCTGTGGCGACCGCCGCGTCAATCGCATTGCCGCCATGCTGCAGAATTTGCAATCCGACCTGCGCAGCCAGCGGCTGGCTGGTCACGACCATTCCATGCTGCGCCATCACCTCGGAGCGGCTCTGTGCCGGCCACCCTTCCGCACGAGCGCCGCGCACTGCGCTGCAAAACGAGGGCTGCGGTGAATGCTCGCAGGGCTGCATCTCGAGTGCCGCTTGTGCGACCAAATTGCCGCGGCCGCAGGCGATGGCAAGCAGCAGCGCGGTTCCGAAGGCATGGATTGTTTTCACCGCGGACCTCATTTTTCTTAGCATTCGTCCGAGCGGCAACGCCGGGGCGATCTTCAAACTAGGATACTCTTTGCCAACGGCCGAGGTTCTCCTCAAGGGGTGCGACACGCGTGCTTTTTTTGCTGCGACTCAAGACTGTTCTCAAGGGCCTGATTCTGCCGCCGGCAGGTCCCTTGTTGGTGGCTGTGCTCGGTGTGTTGCTGCTCAAGCGCCGGCCGCTGCTGGCGCGCGCCTTGCTGATCTTGGGGTTGGGCTCGCTGTGGCTGCTGTCGACACCCATCGTAAGCGACGTCTTGACGGGTCTTGCGGAACACTACCCGCCGCTCGACTGGCATCTCGCCGCCGATGCTCAGGCAATCGTAATTTTGGGCGGCGGCGGACAGCGCAGCTTCGCGCCGGAATACGCGGGTCCCGCGGCTGAACCCGTGCTGCTGGAACGATTGAACTATGGCGCATACGTCGCGCGCAAAACCGGCCTGCCCATTCTCATCACGGGATTCAGGATCGAGGCGCGCGCGATGCAGGCCACCCTGCAACGAAATTTCACCCTTGAGCCGCGCTGGGTCGACGACCAGGCGTACGACACGTTTCAAAACGCGGGCAATTCGGCGCGCTTGCTGCGGGCGGACGGAGTGCATCGCATCGTGCTCGTGACACACGCCACCCACATGTGGCGCGCGGCGCGTGAATTCAGCGACGCCGGAATGGAGGTCGTCGCGGCGCCCGTTGGAATCCTGGCGGCGCGCGATACCGACATTCGCCGCTACCTGCCCAGCCCGGATACGCTGTCGCGATCGTCCGCCGCGATCAACGAGCTGTTGGGCGAACCGCTGCGCGCCTTTTTCGCCGCCACGCATCTGCGTCGGCAAGGCGACTACCGATAGCGCCCCATCAACTTGTCCAACGCGGCGGCGCCGGGGGAAAGCTTCGCGAATGGGATGCTGTTGAGCGCAGCCTTTGCCGTGCGATTCAGATTGTGAAACTCGGTACTGTCGGTCTCATCGATGTGAATGAGACCCGTCACATATTCATTTTGCTTGAGCTTCTGCTCGATGTAGTTGTACGCGGCCGACCGGTCGGTGGGATCGTAGGTCGGGTCGAGCTTGCGCAGAAACACGCGGCTGCCGTCATGCAGACTGACAGGGATCGACTCGCCCTCCGGGTAGTTCACCGAAATCTCCTCGGCCCGCGGCACGAAATCGGTCTCGACCGCCGCGTGGTAGTGTTCGCGGGTAAACCCGTAGCTCTTGGTCGATCCTTCGTGATCGTTGAAGGTCACGCAGGGTGAGAGCACGTCGATCAATGCGAAGCCGTTGTGGCGCATGCCGGCCTGGATCAGCGGCACCAGCTGCGCCTTGTCGCCGGAGAAGCTGCGTGCGACGAAGGTCGCCCCCAAGGTCAGCGCCAGCAGCACCGGATCGATAGGCGGCGACGAATTGGTCTCACCGCGCTTCGCCTTGGTGCCGATGTCGGCGGATGCCGAGAATTGTCCCTTGGTCAGTCCGTAAACACCGTTGTTTTCGATCATATAAAGCATGTTCACATTGCGGCGAATGACATGCACCAGTTGGCCCACGCCGATCGACAGGGAATCGCCGTCTCCCGACACCCCGACATAGGTGAGGCTGCGATTGGCGGCGTTGGCGCCGCTCGCGATCGAGGCCATGCGGCCATGGACCGAGTTGAATCCATGCGCGCCGCTCACGAAATAAGAAGTGGTCTTCGAGGAACAGCCGATGCCGGACAGCTTGACCAATTGTTCGGGCCGCAACGCCAGGCCCCAGCAGGCCTCAACGATGGCCGCGGTCACCGAGTCGTGGCCGCAGCCGGCGCACAGCGTCGACATCGTGCCTTCGTATTGCCGCCGCGTCAGCCCCAGGGAATTCGTCGGCAGCGACGGGTGCGCAACTTTGGGCTTGTTAATGTAGGACATTTAGGGACTCTTCTTTGGCGCGTCGTCTAGCGCGGAACCGCGGTCAGCCGCGGGGATTCGGCAAGCTTGGCGCGGATGTAGTCGACGATGGGCTGGGCGGAAATCGGCAAGCCGCTGTAGCTCAAGATGGAGAATAACTTTGATTTCTCGACCGCGGTCTCGAGCGTGAGCAGGGACTTCAGCTGCGCGTCGCGATTTTGTTCAACGACGAATATGGTGGAGTGCGATTTCAAGAACGCTTCCACGTCGCTGTTGAACGGGAAGGCCTTGACACGCAGGTAATCGACGTCGATTTTTTGATTCCGCAGGACGTCGAGCGCCTCGCGGATCGCGCCGTCGCAGCTGCCGATGCTGACGATGCCGACGGCGCTGTTGCCCTTGCCGAGCATCGCGGGTTTGGGCACATACTTCGCGGCGGTCGCAAACTTCCGCCTCAGGCGGTCCAGCACCACCTGGTATTCGGCGGAATCCTCGGTGTATCCGCCATACTGGTTGTGGCCGGAGCCGCGGGTGAAATACGCGCCCTTGGGGCTCATTCCCGGCAAGGTGCGATACGGAATTGCATCATCGTCGCGGTCCAGATAGCGGTAAAATTTTTCCAGACCGTTGATCTCTTCCTTGGACAGAATCTTGCCCCGATCCGGCTTGTAGGCATCGTCCCACTTGAGATCCGGGCACATCCAATCGTTCATGCCAATATCGAGGTCCGACAGCACGAACACCGGCGTCTGCAAACGTTCGGCGAGATCGAAGGCCTGCACCGCCATGTAGAAGCATTCTTCGGGGTTCGCCGGGAACATCAGTACGTGGCGAGTGTCGCCGTGCGACGCATAGGCGCAAAGCATGATGTCCGATTGCTGGGTGCGCGTCGGCATGCCGGTGGAAGGTCCAACGCGCTGCACGTCGAAAATGACGCAGGGCACTTCGGCGTAATAGGCCAACCCCACGAATTCATTCATCAACGAGATGCCCGGACCGCTGGTCGGCGTGAATGCCCGCGCGCCATTCCACGACGCGCCGATCACCATGCCCACCGCGGCGAGTTCATCCTCGGCCTGCAGAACCGCGAAATTGTGCTCGCCGGTTTCGGCATCGACGCGGTAGCGCTCGCAGAAACCCTTGAAAGCGTCCATCAAGGATGTCGAGGGCGTGATGGGGTACCAGGCTCCAACCGTGGCGCCCGCATATACGCAACCCAGGCCCGCGGCCGTGTTGCCGTCGATCATGATATGGCCGCGCGTTTTGTCCATGTGCTCCACGTGCAAGGGCAGCGGCGACGACAAATTCTCCTTCACGTAGTCGTATCCCAGGCGCAGCGCCTTGGTATTCGAGTCGAGCAACTTCGGCTTCTTACCGTAGCTTTCGCTGAGCAATCCGCTGATCACGTTGAGATCCACGTCGAGCAGCGCAGCCAGCACGCCGGCGTAAGCGATGTTCTTCAACAAAATCCGGTTGCGCGCGCCGTCGAATTTTTCGTTGACCAGCTTGGCGAGCGGAACCGGAATCACGTTGATGTCGCCGCGCTGCAGGAGCGCGCTGCGGGGCCAGGTCGAGTCGTATATCAAGTAGCCGCCCGAACGCAGCTCGCGAATGTCCTTCGAATAGGTCTCCGCGTTCATCGCCACCATGATGTCGACGTGACTCGCGCGCGCGACGTAGCCGTCACGAGTCACACGAATCTCATACCAGGTGGGCAGACCTTGAATATTCGACGGGAAGTAATTCTTGCCGGTAACCGGCACGCCCATGCGAAAGATCGCCTTCATGATCAGCGAATTGGCGCTCGCCGAGCCGGTGCCGTTGACATTGGCGAACTTGATCACGAAATCGTTCACCCGACCGGCGTCGGCAATCATGCTGGGCATGCGCGAATCTCCTCGTCCATCGCGAGCGGAATCTTGATGGTCGATTTTTGCATGTCCCACGCGGCCGTCGGGCAGCGTTCCGCGCACAGTCCGCAATGCACGCACACATCTTCGTCCTTGACCATCACGCGCGCGGTTTGCGGCAACGCCGCCGACACATACAGTGCCTGGGTTGGATTGGTCGCCGGTGCCGTCAATCGGGCGCGCAAATCAAGCTCCGGACCATTCTGGGTGATGGTGAGGCAATCCACCGGGCAGATGTCGATGCAGGCATCGCACTCGATGCACAACTTCGCGGCGAACACTGTTTGCATGTCGCAGTTCAAGCAGCGTTGCACCTCCAGAGCCGCTTCCTCCGCGGTAAATCCGAGCTCCACTTCGATGTTGATCTTCTTGAAGCGGTCGATGAGCCCCACGTGGGGCACCAGACGGCGCTCGACGCCGTTATATTCGTTCTTGTAAGCCCACTCGTGCATGCCCATCTTGCGGCTGGACAGCGTGATGCCGCGCGGCATGCGCTCCGCGATATCTTCATCATTGCAGAACTTGTGAATCGAAATGGCGGCTTGGTGCCCGTGCTCCACCGACCATATGATGTTCTTGGGGCCGAAAGCCGCATCGCCGCCGAAAAATACTTCCGCACGGGTCGACTGGTAGGTGATCCCATTGACCTTGGGGACACTCCATTTGTCGAATTCGATGCCGATGTTCTTTTCGATCCAGGGAAAGGCATTCTCCTGCCCGATGGCGAGAATCACGTCATCGCAGGGGAAAAACACGTCGCCGAGGGTGCGCGTGGCCTTGATGTCACCGGCCTCGATATCGTATTCCAGTTTCTCGAACATCATGCCGGTCAGCCGGCCGCCTTCCGTAACGAAGTTCTTGGGCGCGTGATTGATGACGATTTCAACGTTTTCCCCCTCGGCATCCTCGAGTTCCCACTCGGACGCCTTGAAGAACTGGCGCGGTTTGCGCGCCATCACTTTCACGTCTTTGGCGCCGAGCCTGAGCGAGCTGCGGCAGCAGTCCATGGCCGTATTGCCGACGCCGATGATCAATACCCGCTCGCCGATTTTATCGACGTGGCCGAATGCAACGGACTCCAGCCACGTTATGCCGATATGAATGCGATCGGTGTCATGACGACCGGGCAATTCGAGTTCTTTGCCCTTGGGCGCGCCCGAACCGACGAACACGGCATCGAATTCCTCGGCGTCGAGCAGCTTCTTCAGGCTCTTGACCGGAGAATTCAGACGCAGATCGGCGCCCATATTCACGATGTAGCCAATTTCTTCATCGAGCACGTTGGCCGGAAGTCTGAATGCCGGGATGTTGGTTCGCATCAAGCCGCCGGGCACCCCGTACTGCTCGAAAATCGTGATCTCATATCCCAAGGGCAGCAAATCATTGGCCACCGTCAGCGATGCGGGACCGGCGCCGATGCACGCAATGCGCTTGCCATTTTTTTCCTTAGGTGCCCGGGGTAAGAGCGCGGTAATGTCGTCACGGTGATCCGCGGCAACGCGCTTCAGCCGGCAGATGGCTACCGGTTTTTCCTCGATGCGGCCGCGGCGGCAGGCGGGTTCGCAGGGTCGGTCGCACACCCTGCCCAGTATGCCGGGGAAGACATTGGATTCGCGATTCACCATGTAGGCCTCGGTGAACTCGCCTTGAGCGATCAGACGGATGTACTCGGGAACATCGGTGTGCGCCGGACAGGCCCACTGGCAATCTACAACCCGATGGAAGTAATCAGGTTTTGAAGTATCGGTCGGCTCCATGTTTCCTCGTAAGTCTAACCCCAAATAGACAGTTGCGAAGTATAGCGGCCGAACCTCGCATCCGGGCGTGACGCAGGGCAAGTAGTACCGAGGATGGTTGCGCTCAGTCACTAAAGGCCGGCCTTGCCTTTAGACCTGCTATTTGAATAGACTGACGGTCGACGCCCCGTTTAGATCTAAGACTTTGAAATTTATAAATATTTCACGAGCTAGGGCATGATCCTCATCCAGGGTCACGACGTCACCTGTCCACATTGTTGGGAGCCGATCAATCTGACACTCGATCTCTCTTACCCTAGGCAATCCTATATCGAGGACTGTCCGGTCTGCTGTAAACCGATGATCGTGTCGTACAGTGCGTCGAACGGAGAGATCGACGAACTTCAGGTCGAAGCATCCGATTGAAGCCGCACCGATCTCCCCCGTCTCGCGGCGCATTCAAAAACCTGCGCATATTGTTTTTGTTATTGGTGTTGCTCATCGTCGCATTGAGCACCTGGCAGGACCGTTACCGCAGTACGCGCTGGCGGGAACCGCTGTACGTCGCGATTTATCCCATCGCAGCCGATGACAGCCCGGTGACATCGCGCTACGTGGCGAATTTGGACGCCGAACGCTTCAAGCCCATCGACCGTTTCTTCGCGCGCGAGGCCGCCCGCTATCCATTGCACACCGGCGAACCCGTCAGCACCAGACTCAGACCCGAGTTACACGAGCTTCCGCCGCGGCGCGCGCCATCGCAAGGTCCAATCGCGACCGCTCTGTGGAGTCTCAAGCTTCGCTACTGGGCATGGCGCGCAAGCGGGCACGTCAACGAACCCGAAGACATCCGCATATTCGTGTTGTACCACGATCCCGCCCTGACTCCGGCCGTGCCGCATTCGCTAGGTCTGACGAAGGGACTGATCGGTGTGGTATATGCCTTCGCGGCTCCCGATATGGATGGCGAGAACGACGTCGTCATCGCCCACGAATTGCTGCACACCCTCGGAGCCACGGATAAATACCGTGCCGCCGACGACGCACCGCGTTATCCCGACGGTTACGGGGACCCGCAGCAGGTGCCGCTATTTCCGCAGCGCACTGCTGAACTGATGGCGGGACGCCGCATGCTGAGCGCCGACCAATGGCGGCAGGCGGAGAGCCTCGACGACGTGGTGATTGGCGCGGCGACCGCCGCGGAAATTCGCTGGCGCAACTAGCTCAATGCGGCGAGCAGCGACTCATGCATGTGTCCATTGCTGGCCAGCACGCTGGTGGAATTGAGTGTCAGGGGCGCTCCGCTCAAATCCGTGAAACGGCCGCCTGCCTCGATGACGATCGCCGCGCAGGCGGCGATGTCGAGAATATTCACGTCGGATTCGATCACGGCATCGATTTTTCCGGCGGCGAGCAGGTGGTAGTGCAGAAAGTCGCCGTAGCCGCGGATACGGCCGAGCTGCGCGATCAGCGCGCCATAACGCGGCCACGATGCGCTGCCGGCAAGACTTTTCAGGTTGCCCGAAGAAAGTGCCGCCGCCTCGATCGTCGATACCCGGCTGACGCTTATGGGTTTGCCGTTCAGGTAGGCGCCGCGGCCGCGCTCCGCGAAGCTCACTTCGCCGTATACCGGGGCACTGGACACTCCCAGCACCAGTCCGCCATTGCGCATCAGAGCGATCTGCGTGGAAAACATCGCGTACTCGCGCACAAATGCCTTGGTGCCGTCGATCGGATCCACCAGCCAGAGGCTCTCGGCGTCCACGTCATGCGACCCCGTTTCTTCGCCATAAAAGCCGTGGGAGGGAAAGCGCGCCTCGATGATTTCGCGAATCGCCGTCTCACAGCGCACATCGGCATCGGTAACCGGGGTTTTGTCCGCTTTGACGCGAACCTCGATATTGTGCTGGTACATCGAGCGCGCGATGTTCGCCGCCTGCGCGGCCGCATCGAGCGCGGTCTGAAGTTCCGCCGAATGTTTCATGGAGCGCCACCTTAGCAAACGTTATGCTACCGTCGCATCATCCTGGGTAAGTTCGTGATTCATGGGCAACCGGCTAAGCAAAATTTATACCCGCACCGGCGACGACGGCACCACCGGCCTCGGCGACGGGTCACGGGTGGCCAAAGAGTGCCTGCGCGTCGAGGCCTATGGCAGCGTCGACGAAACCAACAGTGCGATCGGGGTGGTGCTCGGCACTGCGGCGCTGCCGCCGGAGATCAGACGCTGTCTCACCGAAGTGCAGCACGACCTTTTCGATCTCGGCGGGGAGCTGTGCATCCCGGGGAATCTGATGATCACGGCGGCATATGTCGAGAGGCTCGAGAAGGAACTGGATGACTTCAATGCCGCGCTGCCGCCGCTCAAAGATTTCATACTGCCGGGCGGCGGTCCGGCTGCCGCGGCCTGTCACGTGGCGCGCGCCGTTTGCCGCCGCGCCGAACGGCGCTGTTGGTCGCTGGCGCGCGCTGAAAGCGTCGCACCGGATGCGCTCATCTACCTGAATCGGCTGTCCGATCTCTTGTTCGTACTCGCCAGGGTGCTGGCCCGCGCCGCCGAGGGCGGCGAGGTGATCTGGCGCCGAACCTAAGGCGCCGTGACCCCTTAAGAATTCATGCCACGCTGGCGCGCGTTTGATGCGAATGCAGCCATTCAGCGTGCCAATGTTCCAATTCCTCGATGGCGAGCGGCCGGCAAAATAGAAAGCCTTGAACCTGACTGGCTTGCCGTGATTTCAGATAGTGCCATTGCGCTTCGGTTTCCACGCCCTCGGCCACCGTGGCCAGCCCCAAGCTTTTTGCCATTGCGATAATGGCATCGACCAGCGGCGTGTTGCCGTCGCTCTTGGAGACTATGTCGCGCACGAACACCCGGTCGATCTTCAAAGTGTCGATCGGGAAGTGCCGCAGGTAGGAAAGTGAACTATAGCCGGTGCCGAAATCGTCCAAGGCGGTGGCGACGCCCAAATCCTTCAACGATTTGACCGCCTTGCTCACGACGGCGGAGTATTCAATCAAAGCTCCTTCGGTAAATTCCAATTCGATCATGCGCGGTTCGATCCCGGCGGCATGGATGGCGCGCGACACGCGCTCCACCAAGGAGCCGTCGCGAAACTGCACGCCTGATACATTCACGGCGACCTGCCAACCTGCATCTCCGGCGTCGCGCCAGCGGCGCGCTTGGGCGCAGGCTTCGCGCAGGACCCAGTCGCCGATCTCCACAATCAAGCCGCTCTGCTCGGCCAGCGGAATGAACTCGTCCGGCGATACAAACCCGCGCTGCGGATGCCACCATCGGAGCAGCGCCTCCACGGCCTCGACGCGCATGCTGTTAATGGCCAATCGCGGCTGATAATTCAACGTGAACTCGCCGCGATCGAGCGCCTTGCGCAGATCCGCTTCCATCGACAGGTTTTTGGCCGCGCGGGTGCTGATCGATTTCTTGAAGAACTCCAATCGACCGTTTCCGGTCTTCTTGCCATGGTGCATGGCGGCATCGGCGTTCTTGATCAGTGCCCCGGCGTCGGGCGCATCGCCGGGGAACAGACTGACGCCGATGGTCGCGGACAGCGGAATTTCCTGCTGTGCAAACACGAAGGGCCGCGCCAGCGACAGCTGTACGCGGCGGGCCACGACCTGCGCGCTGTCGACCGTCGCTATGCCGGGCAGCGCCAGGGCGAACTCGTCGCCGCCGGTGCGCGCCACCCAGTCGTTGTTGTCGGTTGAGTCCGCGCCGTCCTCCATCGTGCGCTGGGTATCGCGCAAACAGTGCTGCAAGCGGTGCGCGATTTCCTTGAGCAGGCTGTCGCCGACCGCCTGACCTTGGGTATCGTTGATGCGCGAAAAGTTATCGACGTCGAGCATCAACACAGCGATGCCGCGCTGTCTGGGTGCGGCCCATGCCACCTGCTGCTCCAAAATCTGCAGCAATCGCTGCCGGTTCGGCAGCGCGGTGAGCGGGTCGTAATAAGCCAGATAGCGCACTCGCGCCTCGCTTTCGCGCAGCTGGTCCTGGGTCTGCTTGGCCCGCACCAGGAATTTCACGCGTTCCGCCAGCAGCATCGGGTTGATGCCCTTGGATGAGAAGTCGGTGGCGCCCGCGTTGTAGGCGCTCTGCACCGATTCCATGTCATCGAGGCTGGTCTGCATCAAGATGGGCACATGCTTGGAACTCGGCTGCGCCCGCAGTGCGCGGCAGACGTCGAAGCCGCTCATGCCCGGCATGACCACGTCGAGCACCACGCAATCGGCGGGGTGCGCATGAAATTCGCTCAGCGCGCTTTTGCCGTCTGCGGCAGTGGTGACGCGAAAGCCCGCAACTTCCAGAGCGCTGCCGACCAGCAATCTGGCGCCGGGATCGTCGTCGACGACCAGCACGGTCGCGGCAGTGTTGGTCTGATTGTCTATGGCGTTCATCGGAACCTCTGGGCTATGCCGCATTCGTCGATCGCTCACGCATCAGCGCGCTGCAAAATTCTTGATATTCCCTGCCGATTCTTTGCACCGCCGCCGCCGCCTTGTCGACGCCCGCCTCGCGCAGCAGCATCTCGCATTCTTTTGTGAGTGTCGCGAGGCGGATGCCGCCAAGATTGGCGGTACTGGATTTGAAGGTATGCAGGGCATCCTGCAGCGCCTCGGCTTGGCCGTTCGCGGCCGCCCTTTCGATGGCGCTGATCAACTGCGGCGAGTGCTTGAGATACAGTTCGATCATCGAATTGAGCAGCGTGGGCCGCGCCAGTGCGGTGATATTGCGCAGCACGCCGGCATCGATCAGCGGCAGGCGCGAACTGTCGCGCCGTTCCGACTCCGGAAGCACATGCAGCGCCAGCCAGCGCTTCAGCAGTGCCGCCAATTGCTGCTGGGTAAAGGGCTTGCTCAGGAAATCATCCATGCCGGCGGCGAGACAGCGTTCGCGGTCGCCCTCCATGGTGTTGGCGGTCAATGCAATGACCGGCAGCCGCGCCCCACCGGAATTCTGTTCGCGTCGTCTTAATTCGGCGGTGGCGGTCAGACCATCCATCACCGGCATCTGACAATCCATGAGCACGGCGTCAAATGCATCGTTGTTCATGGCCTGCAGGGCCTGCCAGCCGTTTTCCGCGGCATGCGCGGTGCAGCCCAAGCTTTCCAGCATGCCGACGGCCACCTCCCGGTTCACGGGATTGTCTTCAACCAGCAGGATTTTTGGCACGAATGTGCGGGCGGCGGCGGTCGGCACCGCCCGTATGGCGGTGTCTTCCGGCGCCGAATCCGGCGCCGCGGTCATGGCCCGGGTCACGCAGTTCAGAAGCTGCGAACGGCGCAAGGGTTTGGTGAGGATTGCGGCAAACAACTGCACCTTGTCGGAGTCGCTGTCGTGGGTGTCGCGGATGGTGAGCATGATCAGGCGCATGGCCGCCAGGCGCGAATCTTCACGGATGTGCTTCGCCAGCGTGATGCCGTCCATGCCGGGCATCTGATCGTCCAGCAGCGCAAAGTCGTATCGCGCGCCCTCCCGCGTGCGCAGCGCCGCCAGCGCCTCGGCGCTGGTCTTAGCGGGGACCACCTCGACTCCCCATGACTCCAGATGCTTGCATAGGATCCCGCGAATGCTGGCATTGTCGTCGACGATCAGCGCCCGCAGTCCGACCAGGCGCATGCGCGGCAGGCGCGTGAAGGTCGGCGTCGCTTCGACGATCGGCTCGAGCCGCACTTCAAACCAAAAAACCGAACCTTTGCCGACCACGCTGTCGACGCCGATCCTGCCGCCCATCAGCGTCGCCAATTCACGGCAGATGGCGAGACCCAACCCGGTGCCTCCGTACTTGCGGGTGGTGAACGAATCGGCCTGGCTGAACGCGTTGAATATGTCGGCCTGGGCTTCCGCCGAGATGCCGATCCCGGTGTCGATCACCTCGAAGCGCAATAAGTTGTCGTCGCCGACCACCTTGACGCGTGCGATGACCTCTCCCGCGTCGGTGAATTTGATGGCATTGCCGACCAGATTGATCAGAATCTGGCGCAGGCGCATGGGATCGCTGCGCACTTTTGCGGGCACATCGAGCTCGACGTCGCATGCCAGCTCCAGGCCCTTGGCATGCGCGCGCGATGCGCAAATCTCAATCGCCTGCTCGACTGTTTCGCGCAAGCCGAATTCGATGCACTCCAGCTCGAGCTTGCCGGCCTCGACTTTCGAGAAATCCAATATGTCGTTGATGATCTGCAGCAGAGCTCCCGCGGAGTGGGATATGGTCTGCGACAGATGCCGCTGGCGGGGAGTCAGTTCGGTCGCCTGCAGCAGCTCCGACATGCCCATCACGCCGTTCATCGGCGTGCGGATTTCATGGCTCATGCGCGCCAGAAACTCGCTTTTCGCGCTGCTGGCGCGCTCCGCCGCCTCTTTGGCGCGGGTGGCCTGGTCGATGACGACCTGCAGTTCGCGGTTGGCGTTTCCCAAATTCTCGGTGCGCTCGGCAACCTGCTGCTCGAGAAATTGACGGTATTTTTCCAGGCGCGAGTCGCGATGCCTGATCTGCGCGAGCATTTGGTTGAAGCCCTCGATCAGGGAACCGATCTCATCCGCGGAGCTGCGCTCGACACGCAGCGTGTAATCCTCCTCGCTCGAGACCCGCTGCATGGTATGCGCCAGGTTGACGATGGGCCCGGAAATCTGCTTCTGCAGACGCGCAGAAAGCCAATACGAAACCAGGACGGCGGCCGCGATGGCCGCCAGGGTGATCAGCGCATAGCCGCGCCAATCCGGATAGAGCGCCGCCAGGGGCATGAGGATATGCACGTACCCCAGCACGGCGCCGGCGCGCGTCGCGGGAACCGTGACTTGGAATTGTCCGTGCACCAGAAACTGCGTGCTGTTGGGATCGAAGCGCTTATCCGACGTCCGCTGCTCCAGCTGTACATCGTTGGTGGCCCGATCGAAGGTGGCGAGTTTTTGGCCGTCGGCCAGATAAACTTCCGCAACGTTCACCATGGGTTCATCGCGCAGCGCGTTCAAAGCGTTGATGGCGGCGCTGGTCTCGCCCAAGCGCAGCGCCTCGATGGCGCTGACTCCGCTGGCGCGCGCGATGCCCGCGGCGCGCTGCTGCATATCGGCGCGCAGATGCAGCAAATTCGTGGCGATGTACATGATCATCGCAATAGCGAACGCCGCCATCGCGGGAACCGTGATGACGATCCGCAATTTGCGTTCAATTGGGAGGTCCGCGAACCAACGAGTCAACCGCCCTCCCTTCACCGCACAAAATGAATTACAACCTCATCCTCAGATGTCGGCGTGGAGACAGAAATCTGCTGTGAGCGAACGTGACAAGGTTCACGTTGTGCCCACGAACGGGCGCCCGCCAGAGGTATGGGCGCGCTAGGCTTTGGCGCAGGCGGCGGCGATCGCCGCGCGCGCCCGCGGCCAATCGAATGCCGGTCCGGGATCGGTTTTGCGCCCCGGCGCGATGTCGCTGTGTCCTACCAGGCGATCCGCAGACAGGCGCGGATATGCTTGACATAACGCCGCGACGATTTCGGCGAGCGCCGCGTATTGCGCGGCTTCGTAGGGGAGCGTATCGACCCCCTCGAGTTCCACGCCGATCGAGAAGTCATTGCAGGCATCGCGGCCGTTGTAGCTC
This sequence comes from uncultured Gammaproteobacteria bacterium, assembly GCA_963785405.1. Classification (GTDB taxonomy): domain Bacteria; phylum Pseudomonadota; class Gammaproteobacteria; order Steroidobacterales; family Steroidobacteraceae; genus Bog-1198. The sequence continues at coordinate 930,736 of CAWAVF010000008.1, read as the reverse complement.
GATTCACCCGCATGCCAGGCGCGATCCGGGAACCTGACGAACTGGGTCAGCCCGCCATCGCGCGCCACGGTCAGATGCGAGGACACGCGCAATGCGCCGATCTCGGCAAAATAGGGATGCTGGTCGAGAGGCAGGGAGTTGGTGAACAGTCTTTCGATCCATGGGCCGCCAAAATCGCCCGGCGGCAGACTGATGCCGTGCACGACGATCAAGTCGGCCTCCACGCCGGGAGGGCGGGCATCGTGGTTCGGCGAAGCAACCTGTCTCGCGCCCCGCATCAGCCCCGTATCAAGATCTACCTGCAAGCGCGACCCTCGAGTTTCCGATACCACGGTTAGCATATGCGACAATTGCCCGCATATGAATGCCAGCCTCAAGCGCGGGCGCGCGACGCGCCTGACCCGCGTATACGTCGACGGGGCGCTGCATCCCGGGAGCATTGTCGACTTAGGCAGAGAGACCGGCGCGCACCTGGCGAAGGTGCTGCGCGCCCGCAGTGGCGATGAGCTGGTGCTGTTCAACGGCGACGGGCGGGAATTCATCGGTAGCATCGACGCGGTGCGTGGCTCGCGTGTTTCTGCTTCGATCGGCGCGGCGCGCATCATCGATCGGGAATCGCCGTGCCGCCTGACCCTGATACAGTGCGTCCCGCGCGGCGATCGAATGGACTTCATCGTACAAAAGGCGACGGAACTCGGTGTCGCGCGCATCGTGCCGGTGTTGAGTCAACGCAGCGTGGTGCGCCTCGATTCCGCCCAGTCGGCATCAAAGCAGGCGCATTGGCGCGCAGTGGCGGTGAGCGCCTGCGAACAATGCGGCCGCAATCGGCTACCGACGGTTGAGGCTCCGCAACCGCTGCTCAATTACCTGGGCGCGCTTGCGCCGCATCTCCCTAAGCCGGGCGAGGCAACTGCCGCCGGCGTCCGGTCATTACGGCTGGTCATGGAGCCTGAGGATGAGGACGGCGGCGAGAATCGCGTACGGCCTTTCGATAGCGACTCCCTTGACGCCGTTGCCGCTGCCGCCATCGCCATTGGGCCGGAAGGCGGATTCGCGCCCGAGGAACTCGAGGCATTTAAACTCTCGGCGTTCATTCGTGCCGGTCTCGGGCCGCGGGTGCTGCGCACGGAAACCGCGGCAATCGCCGCCATCGTTATGTTGCAAGCGCGGTATGGCGACATGTTGGCGGACTACGATCCGTCGCGAACCGCCGACGCTTGAACCCCGCTGCATTCGGGGTCTAATAGGCTTAGACCAGCGGTTAGGCGGGATGCCCTTGAACCAACAATTTCGTATCGCGCTCGCTCCCCTGTTGCTGCTGCTCGCCGACTGTGGCGGCGGCGGAGCGTCAATGCCGGCGCCCCCCAGCGCGCCGACGATCAGCGTGCAGCCCACCGACCAGAACGTGCCGCTGGGGCAGACCGCGACATTTTCGGTAACGGCAATGGGCAGCGCACCCCTCCGCTACCAATGGAATAAAAATTCGCTGCCGATTGCCGGCGCCACGGCCTCGAGCTATACCACGCCTGATACCCAGGCCGGGGACAACGGCAGCAGCTTCCAGGTGGTGGTGAGCAACAAGGTCGGCAGCACGCCGAGTGTCTCGGCAAAGCTCAGCGTCGCGAGCGGCCCGCCGCCTGCGGGTATCGACGTGACCACTTACAAGTACGATCTCAACCGCAGCGGCCTGAATCCGGCCGAATCAGCACTCACCGTTGCGAATGTGGCATCGGCAACTTTCGGCTTGCTGCGCACATTGAGCGTCGACGGCAGAGTCGACGCCCAGCCGCTGTATCTGTCGCAGCTTAAGCTGGCGGGCGCGGCCCACAATGTGGTGTTCGCCGCCACCGAACATGATTCCGTGTACGCCTTCGACGCCGATAGCGGCGCGGTGCTGTGGCACGTATCCCTGCTGGGCGCCGGCGAGAGCACCAGCGGCTCCCAGGGCTGCGGGCAAATCACCCCCGAAATCGGCGTCACCTCGACGCCGGTGATCGATCGCAGCGCCGGCGCCAACGGCGCAATCTACCTGGTCGCAATGTCCATAGATTCCAAGCAGGCCTATCATCAGCGCCTGCACGCGCTCGATGTCACCACCGGCGCAGAGCTGGTGGGCGGACCGACGGAGATTTCCGCATCGTATCCGACCTCGGGCGGGTCAAACAGCTTCAATCCCGGGCAACATGCGGAACGGGCTGCGCTGCTGCTGTCGAACGGAACGATTTATACCAGCTTCACCTCGCATTGCGACGGCCAGCCATACTCCGGCTGGATCATCGCGTTTACGCAGAGCTCGCTCGCCATCAGCGGCGTCCTCAATGTCGCGGCAAACAGCAGTGCGGGACCCGCCATCTGGATGAGCGGCGGCGGACCCGGCGCCGACGCCACCGGCAACATCTATCTGCTGACGGCCAACGGCGCCTTCGAAACCAGCATGGACGCCAACGGCTTTCCCAGCCTCAAGGACTTCGGCAATTCCTTCCTCAAGATTTCCAGCGCGAGCGCCGGCTTGAACATACAGGATTACTTCGCCATGTCGAATGAGGTGACGGAGTCCAACGCCGACCAGGATCTGGGATCCGGCGGCGAGATGCTGCTGCCTGATTTGACGGACTCCAGCAATACCGTGCGGCACCTCGTGGTCGGAGCCGGCAAAGACGGCAACATCTACCTCGTCGACCGCGACTCGATGGGCAAATTCAACGCCAACAGCAACAACAACTATCAGACGCTGAGCAACGCTTTGCCCGGCGGCATCTGGTCGACACCGGCGTACTTCAATGGCACCGTCTACTACGGCGACGTGTCCGGCACGTTGAAGGCATTCGCCATATCGGGCGCCAAGCTGGTAGCGGCGCCGCAATCGCAGACCGCTACGCAGTTCACGTTTCCCGGAACCGCGCCCAGCGTGTCCGCGAACGGCACGGCGAATGGCATCGTCTGGGCCCACGAGAACACGAGTCCAGCGGTGCTGCACGCCTACGATGCGACCAATCTTGCCCACGAGATCTACAACAGCAATCAGGCGGCCGCAAGTCGGGATCACTTCGGCGCCGGCAACAAATACATCACGCCGGTGGTGGCCGACGGCAAGGTGTTGGTGGGAACCACCAATTCGGTGGCGGTTTTCGGCTTATTGCCCTGAAGCCAAGCTTTACTGCATCACCGAGGTTTCCTCGGCGATCATTTGTTCGAGGCGCTGTAGATCCGGAATCAGCGGCGTCTCATTGACCATGCGCACCTGACAGATGACGGGCGAGCGCTCGGGAAAACTGCGCGACGGATCCGGTCGCACCACATCGGCATTTACCCGCACCAACTGCGGAAAGCCCTGGGTCAATATGCCGAAGTAGCCCGATTGCAGCTGCGGGCTGGCGGCATGGAAAATCACGATTCGGGTCCGGCTCGATATGCTGGGCAGCGCTTGACCGAACGCTCCTTCGAAGGACACCACGGGCACATTGCGTCCGCTCCAACTGACGAGGCCCGCGTACCACGGCGGCGCGTTGGTCATCTCGGCCGGCGCCTGATAACCGATGACCTCGGCGACGCAGGCGCGCGGCACAATCAACCTTTCCCCTGCCAGTGGCACCAGCAGGCTGTACAGCTCGTCGCGCAATTCAGTCATTTGCCCTAACGCGCGACCGCGCTGCGGCGGTTTACCAGCGGCTCGATGGCGTCGAGCAGCTGGCTTTCTTGATATGGCTTGCCGAGGTAATCATCGACGCCGAGCTCAATGGCACGCGCCCGATGTTTTTCACTGACCCTCGAGGTGATCATGACGATCGGAATGTGCTTGAGGCGCGGATCGTTGCGCACGTGGGCAGCGACCTCGTAGCCGTCCATGCGCGGCATTTCGATGTCGAGCAGGATGATGTCGGGCTGGTGCTCTTGCAGCAGCGACATCGCATCCACCCCGTCTTTGGCGGTCAATACCCGCATGCCGTTGCGTTCCAGCAGGCGCTGGGTCACGCGCCGCACGGTTATCGAGTCGTCGACCACCAGCGCGAATGTGCGCCGATCGCGATTGTCGAGCACTACTGTTTCCGTCGGACGCGCGCGCCATTCCGAACGTACCAAGGAACCCATGTCCAGAATCAGGACGATGCGTCCGTCGCCCAGGATCGTGGCGCCTGCGATGCCGCGAATCGCCGATATCTGGGGACCCAAGGATTTGACGACGATTTCCCGGCTGCCGACCAATTCATCGGTGACCAAGGCGGTGGAATGCTCGCCGGCGCGGATCAGGACCACCGACATCGATACATCGGTCTCCGGCAGCCGCGTGACGCCCAATCCCACGAATGCGCCGAGATGCTGGAAGCGGTACTTCTGACCGCCGTATTCGAACAGCGGCGCATCCTTCCCCAAATGCCGCGCGACGATATTTCGCGGCAGGCGTACGACGCCTTCCACAGTTGCAAGCGGCAGCGCATAGGATTCGTCCGCCACGCGCACGATCAGCGCCTGGCTGATGGCCAGGGTGAACGGCAGGCGAATGGTGAATCGCGATCCCTTGCCGAAAGTCGAATCGATGAACAGGCCGCCGCCCAGTTTTTTGACCTCGGTGGCCACCACATCCATGCCGACTCCGCGGCCCGCCGCTTGTGTGACGTGCCCGGCGGTGCTGAAGCCCGGCTCCAAGATGAGCTGCACTGCCTCCTCATCGGTGAGTCTCGCGTGAGCATCGATCAGACCCAGCGCGACGGCCTTCTCGCGAATCAACTTGACGTTGATGCCGGCGCCGTCATCCGCAACCACGATAACGATTTCCGCGCCGTCGCGCTCCAAACTGATGGAGATTCTGCCGACCTCCGGCTTGCCAAGGGCAGCGCGTCGATCCGGGCTTTCGATGCCGTGCACCACCGAATTGCGCAGCATATGCTCCAGCGGCGGAACCATGCGTTCCAGCATCTGCCGATCGAGCTCCGCGGCGGCGCCCTGCACGGCCAGTTCCGCGCGCTTGGCGGTGTCGTTAGCCGCCTGACGCACGAGCCGCGTCAATCGCTGCACATGGCGCTGGAAGGGAACCATGCGCGTGCGCATCAGGCTGTTCTGCAGTTCAGTGATCACCCGCGCCTGCTGCGTCAGCAGATTCTGCGCCTCGCGCGTCAAGGTCTCGAGCAAGCCCTGAATACTCGCAACGTCGCCGGATGTTTCGGCCAAGGCGCGCGAGAACTGCTGCAACGACGAATACCGGTCCAGTTCGAGCGGATCGAAATCGTCGCGCCGCGGCTCCTCGTGCTGATGCCGATTCAGCACCTGCGCCTCGGTCTCCATTTCCAAGCCGCGCAATTGCTCCTTCAAGCGCGTCACCGTGCGCGCCAATTCCGCAAGATTGAAGTCGATCGAGTTGACCTGCTGATCCAGGCGCGAGCGGAATATGCTGACCTCGCCGGCGTTGTTGAGCATGGTGTCGAGCAGATCCGCATCCACTCGCGCCATTTCCACGCGTTCCACCGGCGCCGCCTCTCGCCCCGGCAATACCGGCGCGCTGCTCGCTTCGAGGTTCGACAGGCTATCCTCGCTTGCGACAATCGCGTCTGCGGCCACCGGCGCAGCCGGCGCGGCAGGCATCCGGGGTGCGGGCGGTGGCGGTGCCGCCGGTGCGGGTGTGGCGGATGCCGGTGCGGGTGCGATCGGTGCGTGCGCCGCATCCACGGCGCCGGCACCCGGCTGCCGCGCAAGTGCCCGGAGCTGTGCCGTCAGTTCGCGCGCTGCACTCGGCAGCGCGCCGTTGCTCACGGCATCGCGCATGCGCGCAAGCTCATCGAGACTGGCTTGCATGACGGTGTGGGCACGATCGTCCCCAGCTACGGTGCCATTATCGATCTGAATGACCAGAGTCTCGAGTTCATGGGAGAGATCGCCCATCGCAGTGATGCCGGCCATGCGCGCGCCACCCTTGAGGGTGTGCAGCCGGCGCTGCAATTCGGCGACGGTCTGCTTGTCGTCGCGCACCCGATTCCAACCTGTGAGCGATGCTTGTGCCGCCTCCAACAGCTCGGTGGCCTCCTCGCTGTAGATGTTTGCGATCTCACTATCAAATTCTTCCGCGGGCGGCGCGCTTTGTTCGATAGCCGCGGGTCCGGGCGCGATCGCCGACGCGCTGGTGTCGTTGGCAGCCCGGGCGATCTCTGCATCAACTTCGTGTTCCAGCCGCTGCAATCTGGCCAGCAGCCCCGGTTGATCGGCGAAAAAACCCGTCGACTCATTGATATGCGACACCACGTTGTCAATGGCGCGCACCGAGTCTTCGAGGGTGCTAAGCCCCTTGTCTGACAATCCGTGGCCGCTGTCGAAAACCTTGCGCATGACGTGCAGCAGCGGCTCCGTAATCCGGGTGCCGTGGCGCGCTTCCGCCATTTTCGTGCTGCCGCTCAAGGTGTGGATGGCGCGATATACCGGCTCCGGCAAAACGTGCGGCGCCGGCTGACCGGCGCGCTTGCGCAGGTATTCGCGGATTTCCGACAGATGGCTGGAGGTCTCCTTGCTGTAGATGTCATGCAGCGCCGGATCCATTTGCGCGACCGCTTGAGCTCGCGGCGCGGCAGCCTTCGGCGCGGATGCGGCTGCGGGCGCAGCCACAGGCGTACCGGTCGTGACCGACGTGCCGCCCCAGGTCGAGGTCGCGCTGTTCGCATCCGACCCGGTACGGTCTTCCGGCGCAACATTTACCCTTGCCTGTTCCGGATCGCGGCCATCGGCGAATGTGAATGCGCGCGCCATCAGCGCTTCGACCGGCAGGGAACTTTGCCGGCCGGTTTCCAGCTGCTCCACCAGCTGCGGCAGCGCGGCCACCGAGTTGCGCAACACGCCCATCATGCCGGGCGTGCGCGACAGGGTCTTGTCGATGATTCGATTCAGCAAATTCTCTATCGACCACGCAAATTCCGCGATCGAGCGCGCGCCGACCATTCGGCCGCTGCCCTTCAAAGTGTGAAAGCTGCGCCGCATCAAGGACAGCGATTCCAAATCCATGGGATTTTGATCCCACAATGGAAAGCTTCTTTGTACCGAAGCGATCTCTTCCTTGGCTTCCTCGATGAACAACTCGACGAACTGCGGATCGACCGCTTCCGGCTGCGGCAGCGCGATCAATGGATTGGTCGCCGCGTGGGCGCGCTTGGTGCGCTCCAGAGCAATGGTTTCGGCGGTGATGGTACTGGCAGGGTCACTGCTGGAGATATTCAGATTCGGGACACGGGACGGCGCTTCCTCGGTCAGTGTCTTGAGACACATCTCCGCGTTATCCAGCATGTACCAAGGATCGGTGCGTCCGTTCTGCAACGTCTCCATGTAGTACTCGATGCTGACGATCGCATCGGCCACTCTTTCCAGACGGGTTGCGTCGGGCGCCGGCGCACCCGGTGCCACGAGCTTGCGCACCTGCGCGCCGATGGCATCCATCAATTCCACCGCCCGGCCCTTGCCCAGCATCAGCAGCCCGGCGGTGATACCGCGCAGCAGCTGCGGCACGTTGTCGAGGCCTTGCTGCAAAAAATCCGCCGGCTTCTGCACAGCTACCGATACCGCTTCCTTGATGCGTGCCAGGTTGACGATGCATTCACGCAGCACCGCCTCGCTCACCTGCCTGAATTCCAGATCGTGATCGGCGGGTAAATCGGTGGCAGATCCCTGCGCCGCCAGAGGCAAAATCAACCGCACCAACTGATCGTCCAGACTGTCTTCAACCGACAGCAGCACTCCGGCGACCCGGACCAAGGACTCTTCGGTCGGCACTTTGCCGTTTGCGACAATTGCCGACAACGCGGCGATTTCGTCCTGCACGCGCTGACGCAGCTCGCCGAGTCCTAAGACCCCGAGCGTGTCGCTGATCTTCTTCAGCAATTCCAGCTGCGGCGCCAGCTCTTCGCTTTGACCGCCGCCGCGGCGCACGAAGATATCGAGAACATCTTTGACTTTGGACAAGTCTTCCTTGATGGCGGCCGCGACGGTGCGCATCAGTTTGACGCTCGGCGCCGAAAGGCTTTCCCGTTCCTGTTCGATGCTGTCGTCGACCGGCAGCAGCTCGGCAAGCTTGAACGAAGCGCGTACCGCGCTGATCCGCCCGCCGCTGGTCGAGGCCCGCGCGACGTAGTACAGCAGGTTGTTCAATAAATCGATCGGCGGATCCTCGCAATAACGCGCCTCGCCGAGTTCGTACAATGTCTTGATCTGACGGTCCGCTTGCCCGAGCAGGCGCTTGAGCGTCGCGCTGCCTTCCAAACCGTTGGCCCGCAGCGCTTCCAGGATCGCACCGGTGACCCACCACAGCTGAAACACGGGCTGAGTGGTCGCGACCTGTTCGAGCTTTTCACACACCTTTGCCAGAATTTCGAGATTCTGCACGGTGCGATCGCCGCGGATGTATCCGAGGAGGCCGATTTGGAATCGCGGCCGCAGCCGTCGGGCCCATTGCGTCACCGTGATCGACTGATCGCCCGGCCCCGGCGATTGCGGTTGCGCGGTCTGATCGGACTTGAGGTTGAGCAGCAGCAGCGTGCCCTCGGATAGCAAGGGGCTGCCGCGCACGGATCGTAAATCGTTCAACAGCGGCAGCAGCACCAGCGCCAGATCCCGGCCGCCCGACAGTACGCGTTCGAGATACGCCGGCAGCTGCACCATCGCCCGCATCAGGGCGTCGAGACCGTCGATCTGGCGCTTCTGGTCGCTGCCCGACATCAGCAGGTAGCGCGTGACGTGCTCCATCTCCTCGGCGAGCAGCGCCGCGCCGTACACCTCAACCAGACGCAGGACGCCATGCGCCGAGTGCAGCAGATCTCCGCACTTCTCGAGCAGCACGCGCTGATCCGGCCGTTCCGCGAACGCCTCGAGCGCTGCCCGGGCATCGTTCAAGGTTGTCGCGAGTTCCTTGGCGACGAGGTGCAGGGTTTGAGAGCTGATATCGGTCATACCGGAATCGTCTGAAGCCTAAGCTCCGATGCCGCTCGCCTTGCGCACTTTCCCTATGTTGCCCGCCTTCAATGGCTCCTTCGCGGCGGGCAACCGGGCCGGGGGGGTCCCGAACTCACCGCGGTCGTGCCGCCGGCATAGTCGGGAAGCCGGAATCCCGCCACCGACTTGCGCAGCTGCGCCGACAGCGCCGCCAGCTTGGCGATCGACGTGGATGTCGCGGTAGATCCTTCCGCGGTCTGCGATGAAATCTCGCGCACGACATGCATGTTCTTCGAGATATTTCCCGATACGGCTGCCTGTTGCCGCGCGCTTGCGGAGATGTTTTGCACCAGACTCGCGATCTGGTTGGAAACCTGTTCGATCTCCTCGAGCGCGGCACCGGCGTTTTCGGCCAACAGCGCGCCGCCGACGACGTCCGTGGTGCTGCGCTCCATGGACACCACCGCCTCGTTGGTATCGGTCTGAATGGTGCGCACCAAAACTTCGATCTGCTTGGTCGCGTTCGCCGCGCGCTCGGCCAATCTTTGCACCTCATCCGCAACCACCGCAAAACCGCGGCCCGCTTCGCCGGCCATCGATGCCTGAATCGACGCATTCAGCGCCAGGATGTTGGTCTGTTCGGCGATGTCGTTGATCAACTCGACGATGTTGCCGATCTCTTGGGAACTCTCGCCGAGGCGCTTGATACGCTTGCTGGTCTCCTGAATGGTCTCGCGAATGGCATTCATGCCATCTATGGTGCGCCGCACCGCGTCGCCGCCCTTGTGCGCCACATCGACGGAGTGCCGCGCGACATCCGAGCAGCGCTCGGAATTGCCTGAAACCTCTTCGATCGAAGCAGCCATGTCGGCCATCGATTCACTGGCTGCAGAAATCTGCCGCGAAGTTGCGCTGCTGGCCTTTGCCATATGCGCCGCGGCGCCCTGGGTTTGCTTGGCCGCACCGTCCAATTGAATGGCGCTGTCGTTGATGGTCGTGACCAGTTCGCGCAGCGCCTCGACGGCATAATTAATTGAATCGGCAATCGCGCCGGTGATGTCTTCGGTCACCGTCGCCTGTACCGTCAGATCGCCGTCCGCGAGACTCGACAATTCATCGAGCAAGCGCATGATGGCCTCTTGATTACGCTCATTGTCGCGTACCCGCAGCTCGTTGGTGCGCCGCATATTGGCGGTTTTCGAATACGTCCACGCCAGCGCCGCGAATAGCGCCGCGGCCAGACCCAGTAACGTCAATATCCAGCCCCGATAGCTTCCTGCGGATTCCGCGCGCGGCGTGGTGCTCGCCAATTCGCCGGCCAGGGCGCCGGCAAGCGAGGGCAAGGCGCGAGATGCGGTTTGCGCCTTGGCCAGCGCATCGGCGGCGCCAATCGCCTTGCGCACGCTGGCGTTGAATTGCTGATTGCGTTGCACCACGGTTTTCAAGCGCTGCTCGGGATCTGCGCCGGTCACTTTCTGTATGGCAATTCCGGACTCCTCGCCCGACAATGCGCGCATCACCTGATTCAGGAATTCCAAGCTATCGGCAAGCCGCTGCGCACTCGGGCCCGCGTCGCTAACGCCGGATCCCAAACCGTTCAGATCCTGCTGAATGCGCTGCACCGTGAGTTCAAAGCGCTCCAGGTAGCGGCTCATTCCCTCGAGCTTCTGCACGCCGACCGAGCTGCCGAGATCGCCGAGCTCGGATAACAACTTGGGCGCCAGCTCACGAACTTCCTGAGTGGATGCTTGAATCGCTTCCACGGCCGGGCGCGCCGCCGCAACCGTGGTCGCGGCATCGTTCAACTTGGCGAAGGTAGCGGCGTCGCCGCTGCCCGGCACTGCCGCACGCAGCGTCTTGAGCCGCGCCGCACTCTTGACGAGGGCATCAAAGGCGCTCGGCTCGCCGCGCAAGGCGTTCTGCGCCTCGAAGGGCATGCGCTGCGCCAACAACGACAGTTGCTCGGCGGGCGCCGCGACCGGTGCGGAGCCCCCGTTGAGCGCCGTCAGAGCGGCGGCGGCGACCAGACACAGCAGCACGAGCGCCGCCAGCAGCGGCAGCATATTGGTGTTGGGTCCTTTATCAGTTCGCTTACTCATTGCGTGTTCCGCTCGAGCTCAACTTGCTGCCTGCAAGAAGCTCTGGCTCTCCACCAAACTCTTCAAACTGATGACCGGCCAGACTTCGCCGCCGCGGCGAAAGGCGCCGGCAAGATAACTGTCGCAGCGTATGACTGTTGGCGGAGCTTCGGCGTTGAATTCCGTTTCCGCAAAACGCCGGAATCCCAACACTTCGTCCACCATGAGGCCTGCCGGAATATCCCGATGATTCACCACGATTATCCGCGCGTTGCGCCCCGGCGCGGTTGCACCGCTGCCAAGGAATTGCCTCAAGTCCAGCATCGGCATCAGCGCTCCGCGAACGTTTGCCAACCCTTTCACCCAGTTCTTGGCGCCCGGTATGCGCGTTACCACCGCGGGATAACCCAGGACCTCGCGGGTTTCTTCCCGGGCCGCTAAAAAGGTTTCCCCGCCCATGCGAAAGGCAACGCCCACCCACTCCTGCCCCGCGTCCGCTTCCGCGACACTCTTCGCCGCCACCGTGCGGCTGCGCTTCTCCAGTTCCTTGAGCAATTCGAAGGGTCGGTCGCGCAAGCTGCGCAAGCTCAAATCTGTCCCGCTCATCGTACTCGTCATGTGGCCAGTGCGGCCTGCGCTTTCTCAACCAAAACCTGCGCGGACACCGGCTTGACCAGATAATCGACTGCACCTTGCCGCAATCCCCAAACTCGATCCGTTTCTTGACCCTTGGTGGTCACCATTATGATGGGGATCAGGCTGGTCTCCGGATCGTTGATGAGCATGCGGGTGGCCTGATAGCCATTGACGCCGGGCATCACGATATCCATGAAGATGAGATCGGGTTTCATCTCCTTTGCCTTGCGCACGCCCTCTTCGCCGTTCTCGGCTGCGGCGGTTTTGAAGCCGTGTTTCTCCAGGGCCTTCTGCATGACGAAGACCTCGGTGGGGGAGTCGTCTACGATTAGAATCAATGCCATGCTCGTATTCTCCGTCATTTCCCGACGTGCGCTTCGATCGCGCCCAACAATTCATCTTTGGTGAACGGCTTGGTCAAATAATGTTCAGATCCCACGATGCGGCCCCGCGCCCTGTCGAACAAGCCGTCCTTGCTGGACAGCATGATCACCGGGATCTGCTTGAATACTTTGTTGTGCTTGATCAGCGAACATGTCTGGTAACCGTCGAGGCGAGGCATCATGATGTCGACGAACACGATATCCGGCTGATGGTCGGCAATCTTGGAGAGCGCGTCGAATCCATCGACGGCCGTGAACACCTCGCAACCCTCCTTGGTGAGCAGGGTTTCAGCGGTCCGGCGAATGGTCTTGCTGTCATCGATCACGAGAACTTTGAGGCCCGTGAGTTTCGGCTTGCCGCTGGTGATCATGCTCTCCACTGCGTGCGTAGGTGCTGGAATCTTGTGGCTTTTTAACATATCCAGGCCGCGCAAGCCACGGTATGGGGTCGACATTTCGAGGCAAGAGAGCCCAAACAACGGTGGCCTGGTTCACAGTTTTCTTATGAGGGCAGGCGGCGCACCCGCTTGCGCTAGACTGGAGGAATGAGCATGTCGTCCCGAGCGCGTCTCGTCGTGGTCATGGACCCCATCGCATCGATCAAGCCGGCCAAGGACACCACGTTAGGGCTACTGCTCGCCGCGCAGCAGCGCGGCTGGCAACTTTTCTACGCAGAGCAAAAGGACCTCTGGCTGCGGGACGGGATCGCATGGGGCCGCCTCGCGCCGCTCCAAGTATTCGATGATTTGGCGAACTGGTTCACACTTGGGCAAACACAGAACGCCAAACTCGGAGAATTCGAGCTAATCCTGATGCGCAAGGACCCGCCCTTCGACCTCGAGTACATCTACACCACGTACATCCTCGATCGGGCGGAGCTGCAGGGCGCGCTGGTGTGCAATCGGCCGCAGGGCTTGCGGGACATGAACGAGAAGGTCTACACGGCGTGGTTTCCCGAATGCTGCGCCCCGACTCTTATCACCCGCGATATGCACGCGATGAGCGAATTCCTGCGCGAGCATGGCAAGGCGGTGTGCAAACCGCTGCACGGCATGGGCGGCAAATCCATTTTCGTGCTTGAACAGGGCGACAAGAACCGCAACGTCGTGTTTGAGACCCTGACCGGCTACGGCAGCCAGTATGCGATCGTGCAGCGATATCTGCCGGAAATCGTCAGCGCGGGCGATTGCCGGATCATGCTGGTGGATGGCGAGCCCGTGCCGTTCGCATTGCAGCGGATACCCAGCGCCGAGGATCATCGCGGCAACCTGGCAGCGGGAGCGCGGGCCGAAAGCCGCCCGCTCAATGAGCGCGACCGCTGGCTGTGCGCGCAAATTGGACCGAAACTGCGCGCCGCGGGCATGATTTTCGTCGGGCTGGACGTGATCGGAGATTACGTCACCGAAATCAACGTCACCAGTCCGACGGGCATTCGCGAACTAAACAAGAAGCATGGTGTCGACATTGGTGGCATGTTGATCGACGCGATCGAGAGGACTCTGGGCGCCTCGTGACTTCCGAAATGCTTAAAGCGGGCGATGCGCTGCAAGCCGGCGAGGTACTGCGCCGCGGGCTGCCGCCAGCCAGCGATCGCATGCTGACCACCTGCTTTCTGGCCGCACTGCTGCACGGAATCATAATTCTCGGCGTGACCTTCGGTGCGACTCGCAGCGCCTCAGACAACGAAGCTGCCGGCGGGCTCGAAGTGGTGCTCGTCAACGATCGGGCGCCAAGCGTCAAGGACAATCCAAATGCCCGCTACCTTTCCGAGCGCACGCAACTCGGCTCCGGCAATACGCTGAATCGCGAGCGAACGCTGATCCCCAAGTCCTCGTTGATACCGCTCGATCGCGTCGGGATTCCGAGCGGCGACGGACTGGCGGAACAGCAGGCCGGTGCGGACACCGGCCAGGAGGAGTTGATCGCGACGCATAGCCCTTCGCAAAAGATTCTTTACTTCGCAGCAGCCAGCGCGGTACAGGACGCGTCGCAACTGCCGCAGCTGCTCGAGAAGCGGCCCGACCTCGCAATGACGCCCAACGACGACGGCATCGAGTTGCACTTGCGCGGCGAATCAAAGCGCGAGCTATGGATCGCGGCGGATACGCGCGCATCCGATGTGGCGGTGTATTTGGACAGCTGGCGCCGCAAAATCGAGCGCGTCGGCACGATGAATTTCCCCGACGTGGCGCGCCGCGCAAAGCTATCGGGCACCCCGGTAATCGAGGTGACCATCGGCGCCGACGGCAAGCTTCTGCAAACCGTCATCCGTCGCAGCAGCGGCCATGCGGAAATCGACGAGGCAGCGCTTCGAATCTTGAAGCTGGCGGCGCCGTTTGATTCATTTCCGGGCGATTTGGCCGCCAAGCATGATGAAATACGCATTGCCTACGAGTGGCAGTTCCTCGGCGGAGCCGCACAGGGCGGCTCTGTTTATTATTCAGAGCCGGACAATCCCTAGATTGAAGCGACTCATGAGCGATTCCGGCTATCTGACCAACCAGTTACTGATCGCCATGCCGTTCATGGGTGATCCGAATTTCGCGCAGACCGTGGCATTGGTGTGCGATCACAGTCCTCGCGGCGCCTTGGGGCTGATCGTCAACAAACCCCTGCCGATGCGCATGGGCGAGATCTTCGAACAGCTGGAGATCAAGCTGGGCTCAGGACCCCTGCGCGAGCGCCAGGTGTTGCGCGGCGGGCCGATGCAAACCGACCGCGGCTTCGTCGTGCACCGCGCCGGCGGCGAGTGGGATTCGACCCTCAAGGTCTCTGATGCCCTGCATGTCACCACGTCGCGCGATATTTTGGCGGCAATGGCGCGCGGCCAAGGCCCGGAAGAGGCCGTGGTGGCCCTGGGGTACGCAGGCTGGGATGGCGGTCAATTGGAGGAAGAAATTCGGGCAAACGCCTGGCTCAGCGCGCCGGTTGACCTGGGTCTGATTTTTGAATTGCCATTTGAGTCGCGCTGGGAAGCCGCGGGACGCCTTTTGGGCGTGGAATTGTCGCGAATCAGTCCAATCGGCGGCAATGCCTGAGTCGAACCCGCCGGACCACGAATCGCGGCCGCGCGTCGTGCTGTCTTTCGATTTTGGCCAGCGCAGGATCGGCGTCGCCTGCGGCGATACCGTGAGCCGCAGCGCCTCGCCTTTGGAAGCACTGTCTGCCGGAAAAGACGGGCCGCGCTGGGAACTGGTTGCCAAGTTGATGCGCGATTGGCAACCCGACCTGGCGGTTGTCGGGCTGCCGTATAATGTCGACGGCTCCGACAGTGACATGACGAGCGCCGCTCGCAGCTTCGCAGCCGAACTCAAGCGGCGTTTTCTGCTCGACGTTGCGCTGGTCGACGAGCGGTACTCATCGCGCGAAGCCGAGGCTCGCTTAAAATCGGCGCGCGAGTCCGGAGAGCGACGGCGACGGGTGATGGCGGGCGATGTCGATGCGGAGGCGGCCTGCATAATCTTGGAACGATGGTTTACAGAAAAAACATGAGGCGCGAATGCGATCACAACAAGACAGCGCCGGGGGACTGCGCCACCTTATTACGCTCGACGGCCTGACGCGGGACACGCTGGCGGCCATTCTCGACCGGGCGGAGCGGTATCGTCGCGTTCCCGGGCAACCCGCCTACGAGGGCCGCGAGCTGGCCGGCGTGACATTGGCCAATATGTTTTTCGAACCCAGCACCCGCACGCGCGCTTCGTTCGATCTTGCCAGCCGGCGCCTGGGTGCCCACGTGCTCAATCTGGACTTGCACTCCAGTTCGCGCGCCAAAGGCGAGAGCATGCTGGACACCATCTATACGCTCGAGGCGATGAACACCGATGTGTTTGTGATTCGCGATTCCGAAGCCGGCATGCCGGAGTTTTTGATCGACCACGTGGCCCCGCACGTGTCGGTTATCAGCGCCGGCGAAGCGCATGTTTCGCATCCCACTCAAGGGTTGCTCGACGTCTTGACGATTCGCACACACAAACGCCGTTTTGCGGGCCTCAAGGTCGCCATCGTCGGCGATATCAAACACTCGCGCGTGGCGCGCTCGACAGCAACGGCGCTCGGCATCCTGGGGACGACGGATCTGCGCTTGGTGGCGCCGCAAGCGCTGCTGCCCGAAGAGGCGGAATTCCACGGTGCACAGCGCTTTACGCGCATCGAGGACGGTATTGCGGGTGCGGATGTGGTGATGATGCTGCGGATTCAAAAAGAACGCATGGCGCAGGCCGCATCACTCGATGACGCCGCATATTTTAGGGATTTCGGCCTCACCGCCCAGCGCTTGAAATTAGCTGCGCCCAGTGTGCTCGTCATGCATCCCGGACCGATGAATCGCGGCGTCGAAATTTCTTCCGAGGTCGCCGATGGGCCACGATCGGTCATCCGCGAGCAGGTGAACAACGGTGTCGCGGTCAGAATGGCGGTGCTGGCCTCGATTGCCGCCACTTTGACGCGGCACCGCCGGCCTTTATGAGTCGCTCGGCTCGACCGGCAGCCGCACCTCAGCCACGCCCGCCTGCTCCAGCGCCCGCGCGGCGGCGAGACATAGATCTTCGCGCCAGGGCGCGCCGATGAGCTGGACTCCCATCGGCAGACCATCGCCGGGCCACAGCGGCGCTGTGCACACCGGCAAGCCGATGCAGGAGATCGGCTGCGTGAGCAGCCCCAAACTGGCCCTCGCCGGAACGCTCTGGCCGTTGACGGCGAGGGTTTCGGTGCCGATGAGCGGCGCGACCACCGGGGCGGCGGCGGCAAGCAACAAATCGAAGCGCTCGAACAGCCCGAGCGCCTCGGCGAACACCTGCTGGCGCACGCGTTGTGCCTGAACGACCCAGGAAGCGGGAATCAGGCTGCCGGCCACCAGACGCGCACGCGACAGCGGCTCGTACACATCGAATTGCGTAACCAGGCGCGCGCGATGCAGGGCGCCGCCCTCGGCGCCGGTAATGACGAACGCGGCCGCACGCGCGGCCGCGGCGCTTTTGAGTTCAACGGTTAGGGTTGCGCCCAAGGCAGATGCCGCCCGCTGCACCGTGTGCCGCGCCGCCGGGTCCGCCCATTCGTGAAACCATCCGGCGAGTATCCCGATCCGAATTCCTGCGGGCAGTGTCAATGATGCGCTGACCGGCTCGACATCGCGCTGCGCGCAGGCCGGGTCGTCAGGGTAAGGACCTTGCAACGCATCATATGCCGCCGCCAGATCGGTCACGGTGCGCGCAAAGGACCCGAGGGTGTCGAGGCTGTGGACGAAGGGAAATGTGCCGCTGCGCGGCAGACGGCCATAAGTGGGTTTGAGTCCGAAAACCCCGCAAAACGACGCCGGCACGCGGATCGAGCCATTGGTGTCGGAGCCCAACGTTATCGGTACCAGCCCCGCGGCAACCGCCGCCGCAGATCCTCCGGAAGATCCGCCGGCCACTCTGCTGCGATCGTGGGGGTTGCGCGTGGTTCCATAGTGACTGTTTTCCGTCGTGAAACCGTAGGCATGTTCATCCATGTTGAGGGCGCCGACCAGCACCGCGCCGGCACTGTGCATACGCGCCACCAGCGGCGCATCCGCGGCGGCCGGCGCATTGCCGGCATTCACTTTGGCGCCGGCCAAAGTCACCAACCCCGCGATGTCGAACAGGTTCTTCACGGCGTAGGGCACGCCGGCCAGCGGCGGCAGCGCCTGACCTCGGCTGCGTAGTGCGTCGATCGCGGCGGCCTCGCGGCTTGCACGCTCAAAGGTCACCGCAGTGAAACAGTTCAAACTGGGATTGCGCCTCCGGATCCCTGCTTGCGTTTCCGCCAAGACCGCATGGGCGCTCAAGGTGCCATCGCGGATCTGGCGCGCGATGTCGGCGGCGGAGCCGATCACGGTCTGAACACTGCCGCCGCCTCTGACCCGAACGGCAGCGGCCACGCTAGGATGATTTGCGCAACGCTCTCGATGCGCGAGAACTGCAGCGTGATTTCCGCGATTTGTGCCGCGTCGAATTCGTAGCCTTGCAGCGCCAACGCCGCACGCACATAAGATTCGAGTGCATCTATTGCAGGTTTCGACACCGCCGCATCATACCAGCGGTACGCCTTTCTTCACCCGCACCACCACGGTGCCTGCGATCTTGTCGTGCCATGCCTGGCTGCCATGGTCGAAGGCGATCCAGATGAATCCGAGTCCAACGACGGCCAATGACAGGAAGCAACCCAGCGCGCGCACGATCGCCGTCTCCCAATCGACCGGACGACCATCCAATCGCACCACGTGCAAATCGAATATGATGCCGCCGACGGTTGCACCCTTGAGCTTCCACATGACCGCGCCATAGATCGCCAGCATCACGAGGTAGAAATTGCCGAATGAATGGTGGAAGGGCACGCTCGACAAAAACCCGATCAATATGATGTCGAGCAGCAGCGCCACCATGCGGATCCAGAAACCCGCACGCGGCATTGCCGCCGAGATGAGCGGCGACGCAACACCCGGAGCCGCCGGCGCAGCGGTGCCAGGATCGCTCGGACCGCCACCTGGGATGTTCGTGCTCGGCGCGCTCGAGGCGCTGGCTGCGGCTGTCACACCGGCCACCGGCTGCGGCGGCACGCCGCCAGCCGTGCCATTGGCAGCCTTGCGCGCGCGCGCCATGAGGACCAGGGTGTAGACCACGGCGCCGAACCCGAAGAACCCAAGCAATTTATAGACCAGGAATCCCAGCACCGGGATGCAGTACAGCACCAGAACGATCGCGCCGCCGATGAGTACCGCGAGCGCCGGATGGGCGGCGGGGCCGGTCCTGCTGCCCGCCACGCGCCCGCCGACCCAGGCCAGCATGACTGCCTTGCCAAATAAGCTGGCGCAAAACAGCGCAACCACCACGAATGGCACGGCCGCTATGCCGATCACAGTGACGCATAACAAGACCAGCAACACCGGCGTCAGCAGCATGCCGAGCAATGCGGCCAGCGCCGTCGCGCCGGGTTCGGTCTCGAGCGTCCGCACGCATCGATCCAACCCATCGCGAAAACATAATGCGAGGCACACATAAAACGCCAAAAACCCCAGCGCCAGGGTCCATGCCCAACCAAGCCCGTGTGCAAATGCCAACGGCCGGCCATACAAAAGGCAGCGCTGAATCCACGTCTGTAACCAGCCAACCCCGCCGAAGTCGACGGAGAACACCCTTTGCATGGAGCCGTGAACGATGGCTGCGGGATCGCGATTTAGCACGCCGAACACCGACACCACATCGCCGCCGACTTCGGCGTTGGGTCCCAGCTCCACATTTCCCAGCACCGCAACCACGTCACCGTCCACTTTGCTGTCGATATAGACATTGCCCAGTACCGCGACGGCGCTTTCGCCGACCGGACCTAGCACCCGCGTATCGCCGAGGACGGAAACGACATTCTGTGCCTCGCCTTCGCTCACCGAGGAACCCAAAATCGACACCACCGACTCCGCCCGCTGTCCGCTCGGCAAGTGGCTGGCGTGGCCGATGTTCACGATGTCGCCGTCATCGTGATCCCGCAAGCCACGGCGCGCGCCGCCGAGACGGTTGCGCCGATCGAGCCGACCCTGCCGATCCGCCGATTCCGGTTCATCGTTGAAATCATCATGCGCAGCCGAGGCAGCGCTCGCTTGCGCGTCCGCTGCAGCCGCGGGCACCGCCCAACCTGCGTGGCCGAGCAGGCTCGTGGCACAAAGCAGCACGAACACGAAGCTCAGTCGGCGCAATAACGTAATATTCATAGCCTGTCACCTGCCAATGCGGGCCGGTAAAGCATCCGATAGGCTGCGGCGCCAAGCCCGAACAAGATCACATACAGCATGGCGCCCACCCCTAAGCCTGCATAAAGCCAGAATGGCGGAATCACGCGCACCAGCAGCGCGACCAATCCGCCCGCCGATGCAATGACCACCAATGCCGGCTGCATCCATGTGAGCAGCAGCGCGCCGACTTCGCTCAAGGAGCGGACTCCCACGGCGGCAGAGACGCCGCCCAAGAACGTCGCGCCTATGAGGGCCACGCAAACCAGGACGAAGGCAACGCGCGGAGCTACCGGCCAATTCGCAAAACTGCGCTGCCACCAGGGACGCGCCTCGCGCCGTACCAATTCGCCGAACACCCGCGACTCGAGCGTGCGCGGCGCGCGGCGCAGCGGCAGCGCACTCAATTCTCGGCTCAGCAATCGCTCCAGTCCCTCGTCGGAATCGGTACGCTCGTTCATATGGAGCTCTCATCCAATGCGTCGCGCAGCGCGCCGCTCGACCGGAGTTTGGCAAGCAGCGCGGCACGGCCGCGCCGGATATCGGTCTTGACCTTGGTCAGCGACACATTGAGTTTGATGGCGATCTCCTGGTACGCAAGATCCTCGAAGTGATACATCACCAGCGGCAGCCGCTGATGATCCGGCAGCCCGCGCAATGCAGCGTCAATCAGCGTGGCGCGCTGTGCGGCCCCCAAGTCCGCGAGCAGCGTATCCGGCGCCTGCCATTCGATTTCCGCAATATCCTCATCGTCCCCTGCCGCAGCGGGTCGCATCTCCGAGAACAGCCGCCAGCGCTTGCGGTAACGGTTCAAATAATTGAGCGCGAGGTTGGTGGTTACGGTTTTCAGCCAGCCGCCCGCCGTGACGCTGCCGCGCAGATCCGCGAAGTGATCATAGGCGCGGATGAACACTTCCTGGGCAATGTCCTCGGCCTGCGCATCGTTGCCCGCCAAGCGGGCGGCGGTGGAGAAAACCATGTCCTGGTAGGCACGCATGAATATCGTAAACTCTGCCGTGGGTTTGCGTTTGCACTGGAATGTGTGTTCGTTTAGAACCAAAACACCGCTGGCCAAAAAAAGTTGCGCGAAAAAGTTGCGCGAGTTCAATCGTCGCGCAGCAAGACCTCGCCCATCCTGAACAGGGCGCCTTCCTGCACCCCGTCGGCCAAACTCAAGCCCGGCGGCGCAAATACTATGATAGTGGAGCCGTGCTCGAACCACCCCATTTCTTCTCCGCGCTGCAGCGTGGCATCGCAGTGAATCACGTTCGGCCCGCGATAACGCAAGTGCAGCAGTACGTCGAGGAATCGCAGCCGGATGCTGGCCACCAGAATCGCCGCGACCGGCACCAGCGTGAGCATCTTGCCCGAGGCCGCGAGTCGGCAGCGAATCACCGCGCGCTCGTTCCTGCAGAAGAGTCGGTCGACGCGCTTCAGCGCAACGGGATTCACATTCCAGGTGTCGCCGGAAATGTAGGTGATCTGCTCGACCCGACAATCGGCGGGAGCATGAAAGCGGTGATACATGCTCGAGGTCAGCCGCAAGGTTGCGTACTGCCCGCCCTCGTAATAGCGGGCCAATGCCGCGTCCGCCAATAGATCGGTCAAGGTGTAGGGAAAACCCTTTGCCTGCAGCACCGATCCCAAGCTCACTCGCCCGCAGGCGCCGACCAGCCCGTCGCAGGGACTGATGAGATGATTCGGCCGCTGATCGATGCGGCGCGCACCGTCCTTCAATTCCCGGGTAAAGCAGTCATGCAGACTCTTGAAGCGCGCGGTTTTTGCCTCACTCAGATCCAGATCGGAAAACAGCCGCCATATTGCGATGCTGGCGCTGCACACCCAAGGCTGCTCGATGCGGCTCCACCAGCCCATGAAGCGGGTGAACTGTCGCCGCGGTATGCGATTGGTGAACAGAAAATTGAAGTCTTCGTTCTCAACCAGCCTTGCGATCAAGGATTTCGCGGTCATCTTACTGTCACTCGATTGCAATACAGTGCGTGCCTGGCATTAGCAGCAAGGATTCGATCATCACAGCAATCGGCTACGTACTGGCAGGACTCGCCGCGGCGTTCCTGTTGCGTAAATTGTTGGTGAGATTGGAGCTTTCCCAGGCGAAGCATCGCTCGCTCGCGGGCCATTCGCGCATGGCGCGTCGTTTTGCGGGCTGGGTTCCGTTTTACGAGTACGACGAGGCGCGGTTCTTCAGTGTCGATTCTGCGCCGCCGGAGATAGCCGCGAGCCGCCGCGCTGCGTTCCTGCGGCTGTCGGCGCTTTATGCCGCGCGTTTCCACAAGACCGCGGCGCAGACCGCCGAACTCGCCCGTGGCGTATCCGACCTCGAGTTCACGTCCCGGTATCGCGTGCCGTTTCAATTCAGCGGCTACGTGCGGCGGCACTTCAAATCGGGCAGCTTCGTTCAATCTTCTGCCGGGGTCTCGGTCACCGATCTTGACGGCAATCAGTTCTACGACTTGACGGGCTCTTATGGGGTCAATGTGTTCGGCTACGATTTCTACAAAAACTGCATCGAGCGCGGTAGCGCGCGCGTCAGGGAACTCGGCCCGGTGCTCGGCGCCTACCATCCGCTCATCGCCTACAACGTGCGGCGCCTGCTCGAGATTTCGCGCCTCGATGAGATCTCCTTCCACATGTCGGGCACGGAAGCGGTGATGCAGGCGGTGGGGCTGGCGCGCTACCACACGGGACGCACGCACCTGGTGCGCTTCTGCGGCGCCTATCACGGCTGGTGGGGCGATGTGCAGCCCGGCGTCGGCAATCCGATCGCGGCGCGCGATACCTACACGCTTAAGGACATGGACGAAGCCGCGCTCAAGGTGCTGCGCAAGCGGCGCGATATCGCCTGCGTGCTCGTCAATCCGTTGCAGGCCCTGCATCCAAACAGCGGCGCGCCCGGGGATTCGACCTTGGTCGACAGCGGACGAAAAGCGCACTTCGACAGAGCTGGCTATGCGGAATGGCTCAAGCGGCTGCGCGAGGCATGCAGCGCGCGCGGCATCGTCTTGATCTTTGACGAAGTGTTCGTCGGATTTCGCCTCGCACCCGGCGGCGCGCAAGAATACTTCGGCGTGCGCGCCGATATGGTGACCTACGGCAAAACCGTGGCCGGCGGTCTGCCGGTCGGGGTGCTTTGCGGCAAGCACGAATACATGCGCCGCTTCCGCGACGATCGGCCCGCCGACATTTGTTTTGCGCGCGGCACCTTCAATTCGCACCCTTACGTCATGGGCGCCATGTACGAATTCTTGACGAGTCTGGACAGCGAAGCGGTGCGCGCTTTGTATCAAAACCTCGATGCGCTGTGGAATTCCAGAGCGCAATCGCTGAATGACAGATTGGCGGCGGCAAGCCTGCCGGTGCGCATCGCCAACCTGTCGACGATTTGGACCATCTTTTACGAGCAGCCGTCGCGCTACAACTGGATGTTTCAATATTATCTGCGCGCCGCGGGCCTTGCCTTGAGCTGGGTGGGCACCGGAAGGATCATCTTCAGCTTGAACTACGCGGCGGCCGATTTTGCCGCGGTCGCCGACCGGATCGTGGCGGCGGCCGCGGAAATGCAGCGCGACGGCTGGTGGTGGCCTGAGCCCCTGCTCACCAATAAAGCCATCAGACGCCGCGTGCTCAGGGAAATGCTTCAGGCCCGATTCAGCTCGGGTTCCCGGTCGGCTTCGACTTCACCCATCGGATCCATCAGTTCGCCGCGCATCAAGTAAAGCGGCGATTTCGCAGTAGATCATTGCGTCGTTGAATGGGTCGGTCAGGATCTTGGTCGCCCATACCAGGCCGGTTTGCACGTTCCTCAAAAAAAACAACTGCACGGTGCGGAACAGCAGCGCGCCGATGCCGACGACCAGCCAGATTTCGCCCACATGGCGCACGAATCCCGCGGCGCTGGTGTGCGCCTTGAATACCCCGAAGAGGGTCGGATCCAGCCACAGCAGCAGCGGCGCAAGCGCCCACACGGCATGCAATATCACCTTGCGGCGCAGGTTGTACCCGACCTTGATGATTTCCTTGTGTTCGTGGGTCGCGCGGTTGACCTGGTCGTAGCCTTTCGGCTCGAAGAAGAAGTGGCCCGACTGGCGGCTGACCATCGACACCAGCCATCCGATCAGCGCGGATTTTACCGGGTCGATGAACATGGTGACATAGGCAATGATGAAGCTGACGGCGCTCAGAAAATGCAGCGACTGGTTGATGCGGCTGTGGTGGTAATAGCGATGATCGTCCCACCGCTGAGTCTTAAGTTCCGCCAAAAAACTTTGCATGGTGATTCCTCGAGTAACTGCGACAGGCTCGGCTATGAAGCAAATATAGGATTTTCGTTACAGCGCGATGACACGGCCCGCGTTGCAGCGGACTTTGACCCAAAAACGAGCAACGCGTCGTCATCGTATCGTCATCCCTCCGTGAGAGTCTGCCGCCACATGAGAATCTTGATCGTTACCGACGCATGGTTTCCGCAGACCAACGGTGTGGTCAGCACCCTGGCGCAAACCGCCGCATGGTTGGGCCGTTTCGGTCATGAAGTCAGGACCCTGACGCCGCGCGACTTTCGCAGCATGGCCTGTCCCACGTATCCCGAGATTCGCCTGTCGCTGTTTCCCCGCAAGAAGGTCGAGAGCGGCATCAGCGCTTTCGCCCCGCAAGCGCTGCACCTTGCCACCGAGGGTCCTCTGGGAGTCACCGCACGGCGCGTTTGCCTGCAGCGCGGGATGCGCTTCACCACCTCGTATCACACGCAATTTCCACAGTATCTGCGCGCGCGGTTTCCCATTCCCCTGAAGGTATCCTATGCATTCCTGCGGCGATTCCATGCCGCCGCCGTGCGCTGCATGGTGAGTACGCCGTCGATGCGCGCGGAACTCAAGGCACAGGGTTTCGAGAATTTGGCAACCTGGCGGCGCGGCGTGGATACCGAGATTTTCAAACCGCGACCCAAGGACTTCCTCGACCTGCCGCGCCCCATCGCCGCCTATGTCGGACGCGTCGCCGTCGAAAAGAACATCGACGCATTCTTGAGCATGCCGTGGTCCGGCAGCAAAATGGTCATCGGCGACGGGCCGGAACGGGCACGGCTGGAACATCAGTATCCGGGCGCGATATTTACCGGATACAAATTCGCGGAAGATTTGGCGCGGTATTTGGCGGCCGCGGACGTCATGGTGTTTCCGAGCCGCACCGATACTTTCGGGCTGGTCAATCTGGAAGCCATGGCCTGTGGCGTTCCCGTCGCCGCCTACCCCGTAACCGGCCCCATCGATGTAATCGAGGATGGGGTCACCGGGGCGCTCGATCTGGACTTAGGCACAGCGGCGTTGCGCGCGCTCAAGGTGAATCCGCAGGCGTGCCGGGCGCGGGCGCTGCAATCGGGATGGGATGTCTCGAGCCGCGAATTCGAAAATAACCTGGTGCCCTGCCGCGATGCCGCGGGACAGTTCGCCCCGGCTCATCCGAAGTTGATCTTGGCCTCGAGATTGGTGCGCGAATCGGCGCTCGACAATGCTTCTTCCAGTTCGATGCGGCCCTCGCGCACCAGGTTGTAAAGCGCGCTGTCGAAACTCAGCATGCCGCGCTCCGTGCCGGTGCGGATTGCTTCCTTGACGCCGATCACATCGCCTTTTTTGATGAGCTCGGAGATGTGCGGCGTATTCACCATCACCTCGGAAGCCGCGATCCGCGCACCGTTTTTCCCGATTACCAAGCGCTGCGACAAGATGGCGCGCAGATACTGGGATAGGTCCAGGAATATCTGGTTGTGCTGATCGCGCGGAAACATGTTGATGATGCGGTCCAATGTTTCGGCGCAGTTGTTGGCATGCAGGGTGGCAATGCACAAATGCCCGGTTCCGGCGAGCGCGATCGCCGCCTCCATGGTTTCCCGATCGCGGATTTCACCGACCAGAATCACATCCGGCGCCGAACGCACCGCGCTGCGCAGCGCGCGCGCGAACGACTTGGTGTCCAGCCCGACCTCGCGCTGGTTCACAATCGACTTCTTGTTGGTGTGCAAGAACTCGATCGGATCCTCGATGGTCAATATGTGGTCGGAGGAAGTCTCGTTGCGGTAATTGATCATTGCCGCGAGCGTGGTCGATTTTCCCGCGCCGGCGGCGCCGACCATGAGAATCAGGCCGCGCTTCAGCATCACCAACTCTTTGTAGATGTCCGGCATGCCGAGATCTTCCAGCTTCGGCATGTCCGCGGTGATGTAGCGCAGCACCATCGCAGGATAGCCGCGCTGATAGAATACGTTGACGCGAAAGCGGCCTAGTCCCAGCTCGGAAATCGCGAAATCGATCTCCAGCTCATCGTTGAAATGTTCGATCTGATCCTGGGTCATCAAACCCAGGGCCGCCTGGCGCACGGTCTCCGGCGTCAGAATCTGTTTGTTGACGGGAAAAATCTTGCCTTCGATCTTGATCTTGACGGGCGCGTTGCAGGTAAAAAATAGATCCGATGCCTTCTTCTCGACCATCAGTTTGAACAACGGCTTGGTGTTCATCACCTGAGCCGGAAGATCGGCTGGCACGCTCATGGGCTAAAATACCTGTCCTGCTTCTTCCTCGACGATTTGCAGCGCTTGACCGCCCTGTTCGGGATTCTTCATCTCGCGCTTGCTTTCCAATTTCACGCGCAGACGCAATTCGTTCTTCGAATCCGCGTTGCGCAGCGCATCTTCGTAGGAAATCAATCCCTGCTCATACAGTTCGAACAGCGCCTGGTCGAAGGTCTTCATCCCGAGTCGATTCGAGCGCGACATCACGTCCTTGATCTTGGCGACCTCGCCCTTGAAGATCAAATCGGAAATCAGCGGCGATGCCAGCATGATTTCCATGGCCGCGATCCGGCCGGTTCCCGCTTCGCGCGGTATCAAGCGCTGTGAAATCAACGCGCGGATGTTCAGCGACAGGTCCATGAGCAGCTGCTCGCGCCGCTCCTCGGGAAAGAAATTGATGATGCGGTCGAGCGCCTGGTTCGAGCTGTTGGCGTGCAAGGTGGCCAGCACCAAGTGGCCGGTTTCGGCGAATTGAATGCCGTATTCCATGGTTTCGCGGTCGCGGATTTCGCCGATGAGAATCACGTCGGGCGCTTGACGCAGGGTGTTCTTCAGCGCCAGGTGCCAGCTCTCGCAATCGACGCCCACTTCGCGGTGCGTGACCACGCAGCCTTTATGGGCGTGCACGTACTCCACCGGATCTTCAATCGTGACGATATGGCCGCGGGTCTTCTCGTTGCGGAAGCCCACCATCGCCGCCAGCGACGTGGATTTACCGGAGCCGGTGCCGCCCACCAGTATCACGAAGCCGCGCTTGGAGAGCACGACTTCCTTGAGCACCGGCGGCAGCTCGAGTTCCTCGAGCGTCGGGATCTTGGCATTGATGGTACGCAGCACGGCGCCGGTATGGCCTTGCTGTATGAAGGCGCTGACGCGGAAGCGCCCGATGCCGGGCGGCGCAATCGCGAAATTGCACTCCTTGGTGCCGTCGAATTCCTTGGTTTGCCGATCGTTCATGATGGCGCGCACCATGCCAGCGCTCTGCTCGGGACTCAAGGAGCGGTCGGATTGAGGCCGGATCTCGCCATCGACCTTGATAGCCGGCGGGAAGCCGGCGGTGATGAAGAGGTCGGAGCCCTTCTTCTCGACCATGCGCCGCAGCAGATCTTGCATCAAGCGTATGGCTTGTTCGCGTTCCATTTAGATGCTGTCCTTGTTCTGTGCCTTGTACTTGGCTTCTTCGCGGCTGACCACGCCTTTTTGCACCAGTTCCGTCAAACATTGATCCAGGGTTTGCATGCCCTGACCCTGGCCGGTCTGAATGGCCGAATACATCTGGGCTATCTTACCTTCGCGAATCAAGTTGCGTATCGCGGGAGTGCCGATCATGATTTCATGCGCTGCAATACGGCCGCCGCCGACGCGCTTCATCAAGGTCTGAGAGACCACGGCGCGCAGACTCTCCGACAACATGGCGCGCACCATGTCCTTTTCGGCGGCCGGAAACACGTCGACGATGCGATCGATGGTCTTGGCGGCGGAACTCGTGTGCAGAGTGCCGAACACAAGATGTCCGGTCTCGGCCGCGGTCAACGCCAAACGGATGGTTTCCAGGTCGCGCATTTCGCCGACCAGCACCACGTCCGGATCTTCACGCAGCGCCGATCGCAGCGCCTCGCTGAAGCCCAAGGTATCGCGATGTACTTCGCGCTGATTGACCAGACAGCGCTTGCTCTCGTGCACGAACTCGATCGGATCTTCGATGGTTATAATGTGATCCGGACGGTTGTCATTGCAGTGATTGACCATGCCCGCCAGTGTGGTCGACTTGCCGGATCCGGTCGGCCCGGTGACCAGAACCAGGCCGCGGGGGAGCATGCATAAATCTTTGAAGGTCTTAGGCGCATTCAATTCGTCCAACGTCAGGATGTTGGATGGAATATTGCGGAATACCGCCCCGGCGCCGCGATTTTGGTTGAAGGCGTTGACCCGAAAACGCGCCAGTTTGGGGATCTCGAACGAAAAGTCGGTCTCGAAGAACTCCTCGAAGGCCTTGCGCTGCTTGTCGTTCATGATGTCGTACACCATGCTGTGTACTTCCTTGTGCACCAGCGCCGGCATGTTTACGCGCTTCATGTCGCCGTCCACGCGGATCATCGGCGGTACGCCAGCCGACAGATGCAAATCCGACGCATTGTTCTTCACCGCAAAGGCGAGAAGCTGCGCGATATCAACCGCCATTTACGGCTCCTAATTCGACTGGTTCAAGCCACGAACAGTATATAAGAGGGTGTTGTCACCCAATATGTTAATTGATCCGCAGAATTTGACGGTTCATGTGAACCGTGTCCGGTCTCGGATACGTCAGGCCGCCATGGCCGCAGGAAGAGACCCCGACGCGGTCACCTTGGTCGCCGTCACCAAGGCCAAGACTGCCGAAGACATACGGTTGGCCGCCACCGCCGGCGTCACGGATTTCGGCGAAAATTATGTCCAGGAGGCACTTGCCAAAAAGGCCCGGCTCACCGATTTGAGCCTAAACTGGCACTTCATCGGCCGCCTACAATCCAATAAGACCCGCGACATCGCCGCCGGCTTCGATTGGGTGCACAGCGTGGATCGCCTGGGGGTTGCCCGGAGGCTTTCCGAGCAGCGGCCATTCCACGCGCCGCCGCTCAACCTTTGCATTCAAGTGGCCCTGGTGCCTGAACCGTCCAAGGGCGGTGTCGCGCCTGAGGCACTGGCCGCGCTCGCGGCCGAGGTAGCCGGGCTGCCCAGGGTGCGGCTGCGCGGCCTGATGTGCGTTCCGCCGCCGGAGCCGCAACCTAACCCGGCAGCCGAGCGCCTGGTTTTCGCTCGCTTGAGAGATCTGCTCGAGGATCTCAAGGCCGGCGGCCTCAACCTCGATACACTCTCGATGGGAATGAGCGCGGATTTCGAGTCCGCCATCGCCGCAGGCGCAACGATGGTGCGAATCGGCACGGCGCTTTTCGGCAACCGCTGAGGAATTTACACATGCCTTTGATCGACATACGCAGGCTTGCATTTATCGGCGGCGGCAACATGGCCGCCGCGCTGATCAGCGGCTTGATCAAGCGCGGCTTAAGCCCCGGGCGGCTGGTGGTTGCCGATCCCAACCAGGATCAGCTGCAGCGGCTGGTGCGCGACTTTCACATCGAGGCGGCCCCCGACAATGCGAGCGCGGTGCGTGGAGCCGAGCTGGTGATACTCGCCGTCAAGCCGCAGCTACTGCGTGGGGTAGCCCTGGGGCTGGCGCCGCATCTTCAAGCGGGGCGGCCTCTCGTGATATCGGTGGCGGCGGGCATCCCGCACGCCGCGCTCGCGCGCTGGTTCGGCCCGCAGATTCCCGTGATCCGCACCATGCCGAACCGGCCGGCGCTGAACGGCTTCGGCGCTACGGGTTTGTACGCGCCAGCCGGGGTGGGCGCAGCCTGCCGCGAATTGGCGGAAGATCTCATGGCCGCGGTCAGCGCCACCGTGTGGGTGCAGCATGAGTCGCAAATGGATACCGTCACCGCCCTCTCCGGCAGCGGGCCGGCTTATTTTTTCTTGTTCATGGAAGCACTCGAGGCCGCGGCGCACGAGCGCGGTCTGCCCACCGACATAGCGCATCGATTGACTCTGGAGACGGCGTTCGGAGCGGCACAAATGGCGCGGGAGTCCCCCGATACACTGGCCACCCTGCGCGAGCAGGTCACTTCGAAAGGCGGCACGACCGCGGCAGCGCTCGAGGTGCTCAACGCCGCGGGGCTTCGTGCTATCGTCGCCCATGCGGTGGCTGCAGCCGACCGCCGCTCCGCCGAACTCGCCGCCGAATTCGGTGTTCCCTAAAACCAAACGTTGATTCGATATGGAAGCGATTAGATATATCGTCGATACATTGCTGTGGCTGTTGACGCTCGCCTTCGTGCTGCGGCTGCTGTTTCAGTTGGTGCGAGCGGATTTTCGCGACCCAATCGCCGATGCCATCGTGCGCGTGACAAATTGGCTGATCATGCCCTTGCGGCGGCTGCTGCCGCCCATCGGCAGGGTCGATTCGGCAACGGTGGTCGCGGTGCTGTTGGCCGCGGCGGCGCGCACTTTCGTCATGATGGCGATGGCGGGCGCGGGCGTGGGCCTGGGCGATTTGATGGTGTTTCTGCGCGTCACGCTCCTCAACTTGGCGGACATGGTGCTGCGCATCTATCTGTTCGCGATGTTGTTGTACTGGCTGACCGGCTTCATATCGCCCGGCGGCTTGGGTCCAGGGCTGCGCCTGCTCGCGCAACTGTGCGAGCCGATCTTGAAACGCGTGCGCCGGATCATTCCCCCCATCGGACAAATTGATTTTTCCTTCCTCTGGGTGTCGATTGCGATCGGTGCATTGCTTGTGTTACTCCGTTGAACATCGCCTCGTACATGCCTGATATCACAGTGAACGAAGCAACTGGTCGCGATGGAATTGGGCGCTCGTTGGCGCGGAAACGCTGGAAAACCAGTTAAAATCGCATCTGCGATAAAAATATTTTTTTTCGTTTGCGCTAAACATCGGCTTTTTTCTATGTTATTTTCGGCGCCGAGTTGAAATTGTGCGAATTTTAAAAGCCCATGTTGGGTAATTACTGTCCGCGTTCGCAAACATTAGTAGGAGATTTAATATGGCGAAAAAGAATGCAGCACCGACCAAGTCTGAAATTCTCGCTACCATTTCGAAGGAAACAGAGCTCTCTAAGAAGCAGGTCGGAGCCGTGTTTGACTCGCTTGGCGGCACGATCAAGAAGAGTCTGCGCAGCCACGGCCTGTTCACCTTGCCCGGTCTTCTGAAGATGAAAGTCGTGAAGAAGCCGGCCACCAAGGCGCGCGAGGGCATAAATCCGTTCAACGGCGAAAAGATGATGTTCAAAGCGAAGCCGGCGAGCAAGAAAGTGCGCATTGCCGCTCTGAAGACGCTCAAGGAATTCGTGAACTGATCTTTGTCAAAGGCTCAAGGAGCGGCTGAGGGGGCTCAGTCGCTCCGGATCGCACTATTCACGGCATTGCGCAGCTCTTGCAGGTGGCCGTGGAAAAAGTGGCCCACCCCGGGAAGAACGACCAGGCGCGGCGCGGGATTCAAGCTCGCGGCCCAGGCAATGACGGCCTTTGGGTTCACGACGTCGTCGGCATCTCCCTGCACTATGAGCCAGGGACAATCCGGCGTGGCGCTTATCTCGGCGGCGAACATCTCGATGGCCGGCGCAACTGTGATCAGGCGCGCCGTCGTTCGCTGCGAAGCCAGGCGCAGCGCCACATAGCCGCCGAACGAGAATCCCGCAATGATCAGCGTTTTGCCGGGCCAGCGCAGCTCGCCCCAAGACGCAACTGCTGCGGCGTCCGCAATCTCTCCGACGCCCTGGTCGTATGCCCCGGCGCTTAGCATGACGCCGCGAAAATTGAAACGCACCGTGGCCACGCCCGCATCACGCAATGCCCGCGCCAGCGTGGTCACGACCTTGTTTTCCATCGTGCCGCCGTACAACGGATGCGGATGGCAAATCACCGCGTAACTTGGGCCGCCGGGGGGATCACCGGGGTCCTCGACGATCGCCTCCAGAACGCCCGCGGGACCTGCTATGCGCAGACGTTCATTCAATCGCAATCAGATCGATATCGAAGACCAAGGTTGCGCCCGGAGGGATGAGGCCGCCGCCCGCACCGTTATCACCGTAGGCAAGATCCGGGGGAATGATCAGTCGGCGACTCTCGCCGATCTTCATTCCGGCAACGCCCTGATCCCAACCCTTGATGACCGATCCTGTGCCAAGCGGAAATTTGAACGCCTGACCGCTGTTGCGCGAACTGTCGAATTGCTTGCCCTTGTTGTCGGTTGCAGACGCCTCGTACAGCCACCCGGTGTACTCCACAACCGCAACTTGCCCGCCGGCCACCGTGGCTCCCGTACCGGGCTTGAGCGTCAGCGACTGCAGCGCGGTTACCGCACTGCTCTGCGCAGGCGGCGCATTGCCGGTCGGCGCAGGCGGCGCTTCGGGCTTGCCGCTGCACGCTGCGAGCAGCACGAGGAATACGAGGGGGCCAATCTTTGAGATGCTCATGGATGCCATGGCCGGCATCTTAAATGATTTTAGCGTCGCTGTTTCAACCAGCGGCGCGCAGCAAAGCGGCGCACACAGCGCAGGCTGCTGCGAGATTGCCGGCGACGCTCAATCCGCTGAGGCCCATCGCATATAGGCGCAGCGTACTGACGGCATCGTCCACCTCGTCAACCGCTTGTAACATCCACTCCATTCGCGGCCAGTTTAAGCGGCTGCCTAAGCTGCAACCGTGAGTGCCATCACACCCTCGAAATGGTGATCGGCC
Organism: uncultured Gammaproteobacteria bacterium; assembly: GCA_963785405.1. Classification (GTDB taxonomy): domain Bacteria; phylum Pseudomonadota; class Gammaproteobacteria; order Steroidobacterales; family Steroidobacteraceae; genus Bog-1198. Next base: position 898,123 of record CAWAVF010000008.1, on the reverse strand, counting down.
CGCGGCGGCCAGCGGCTTGCTATGGCGACGGTGGCTGCGTAGGCTCTGCGTACATGCAGCGCATTCTCGTCCTGAATCCCAAAGGCGGTTCAGGTAAAACGACGATAGCCACCAATCTCGCCAGCTATTTCGCGAGCCAGGGCGACCGTCCGCTGTTGTCGGATAGCGACCCTCAGGCCTCGAGCACCCGCTGGCTGAAGAAACGCAGACCCGATCAGGCATTCATACATGGCGTCGCGGCATTCGAGCGCAACTCGCGCATGACCCGCGCCTGGCAGATGCGCATTCCGCCCGATGCAGCCCATGTCGTGGTGGATACCCCTGCCGCTGTGCTCGCACAGGATATGCCCGATATGACCAAGAACGCCGACGCGATCATCGTGCCGGTGCTGCCTTCCGACATCGATATTCACGCCTGCTCGAAATGCATTGCCGACTTGCTGCTGATCGCCAAGGTGCGCCGCGACGAGTATCGCATCGGTGTGGTGGCCAATCGGGTCAGGCGCAATACCGTGATTTACCAGTCCCTTATGCGTTTTCTCGAGAGTTTGCGGATTCCGGTGATCGCCACCCTGCGCGATTCGCAAAACTACGTGCGCGCCGCCGAACAGGGCGTGGGTGTGCACGAGATGAAGCGCTATGTGGTGGAACAGGACCTTGCGGATTGGGAACCGCTGCTGGCTTGGCTCAAGGCCAAAGAGGGTGTGCGCCCGAGTGAAGGCATCAATCCATTGCCCGAGACCGCCTGATCATCCTTGGTGCTGCGGGCGATTTAGGCTTATTTCTTCTCGTCGAAATTACCCCGGGCTTTTTCCGCCCAGTTCTTGTAGCTATGCCAATTGTAGAGACTGTTGGTGATCGCCGAGTGGCGGCCGCCAGGTTTACCGGTGGCCCCTTCGGCGCGTGGCGCCCGACGGTCCACCCCGGTGTATCGAGTTTGATTTTTGACGTCGCTCATCTCGTGTGCCTCTTTCGCTGTGAAGGACAGTAAGTGTCGCGGTCGCTGTTAGGCAGGAACTGTGTCACGGCGAGCCGGCGCTGTCGTGTAACGGCGACAACATTGCGATGCGCATCTCACAGAGCGACGCGGTAAGTTAAATGGACTTATTCGGAAGCGTTGCGCCAGGCGTCGAACAGAGGCTTGAGCTCCTCGAGTGACGATTCCAGCGCGGCAGGCAGCAAGGTCGTATAGGAATCGAGCAGGGCTATTGCATTGCGCGCAGGATCGGTTCGCGTTGCCGCGCCCAAGCGACGCGCCATATCGCGATTCACCGCGTGCAGATTTTCATACAGCTTCTCGAGCGTCGCGAATCCACCAGCCTTGCCTGCGCCCACCAATTCGCGCGCCAGCAGGAACATGCACACGCTTCGATATACCGTTTCGGCCTCGCTGGCGAAGGGCAGATGGAACCGCGCCATGGGGCGCAGCCGGTCGGTCCAGGGACAGCCGGAGGTCGCCATGATCAATCCAAGCACCGAACTCATCGCTTGTTGCGCGCTCAATTCCGCATGAATCGTGCGTTCCGCCTGAATCACCGTCACACCGACGGTGTCGAACGAAACCAATGCTTTGAGCGACTCGACCGCCGGCGCCATGTGCAAGGCAGCGGGACAATGCGGATGATCGGCCGCGTTCAACGGGCAATTCGCGCACTGGCTGAACTTCAATTCGGTCCAAAACGGAGGATTGGCCGGCGCCGCATTGGCCAAGCGGAAGTCGGCGGCATTGAAGGTGAGATCCAGAAGTTTTTGCGAACCGTCCGGCAAGTCGAAGCGATAGCGAATGCGCAGCGGCCGCGTCATGCCACTAATCGGTAGCACGGTTTGTATTCGGCGCCGGTGACCTTCATTCGCCCCTGAGCTACGAATGAGCGCAGCAGCTTGTCCAGCGGCTCCATGATCGAGGCTTCGCCGGCAAGTTCGTAGGGACCAAACTGTTCAATCGCCTCGACGCCGTATTCCTTGATGTTGCCGGCGACGATTCCGGAAAAAGCACGCCGCAAATCGGCAGCGCGTTCATGCACCGGCTGATCCTTCGACAGGCGCAGGGCGCGCATCGAGGCATGGGTGACCTCGAACGGACGCTGGAACTCCAACGGGATCTTCAGCAGCCAGTTGAAGCCGTAGGAATCGCTGGCCTGGCGCCGATAGTCGCGAACTTCGGCCAATCCCTGCACCATGGCGCGCGCGACGCCGGCGGGATCGTCGATGATCACCTTGTAGCGCGATTGCGCAACACGGCCCAGCGTCGCGCCGATGAAGCGGTGAATCTGCTCGAAGTACTCGGCGCTGTCGCCGGGCCCCGTAAATACCACCGGGAACGGCAACGCCTGATTGGCGGGATCGAGCAATATCCCGAGCAGATACAGGATCTCTTCGGCGGTGCCGGCGCCGCCCGGGAAAATCACAATTCCGTGGCCGAGGCGCACAAAAGCTTCCAGGCGCTTTTCGATGTCCGGCATGATGACCAATTGGCTGACGATCGGGTTGGGCGGCTCGGCGGCGATGATGCCGGGTTCGGTGATGCCGAGGTAGCGCCCATCCTTGATGCGCTGTTTCGAGTGGCCGATCGTCGCCCCCTTCATGGGGCCCTTCATGGCTCCGGGTCCGCAGCCTGTGCAAACATCCAAGCTGCGCAGCCCGAGTTCATAGCCCACTTTTTTGGTGTAGTCGTACTCGAAGCGCCGAATGGAATGACCGCCCCAGCAAACCACCAGATTCGGCCGCACCTGCAATTCCAAGACGCGGGCATTTCGCAGGATGTGGAATACCGCATTGGTGATGCTGGCGGAAGAATTCAGGTCGAAGCGCCCGCTTTCCATGATTTCGTTGGAGATGAACACCACGTCGCGCAGCACCGCAAACAGGTGATCTTTCAAGCCCCTGATCATGACGCCGTCGACGAAGGCTGCCGCCGGCGCATTCTTGATTTCGAGCTTGATGCCCCACGCCTGCGGCACGATGCGCAGATCGAAGTCACGGTACTTCTCGAATATCAATCGCGCATCGTCGATTTCACTGCCGGAATTGAGCACGGCAAGCGCGCACTTGCGAAACAAGGAATACAAACCACCCTGGCTGGAATCCAGGAGTTTGGCGATTTCCTGCTGCGACAGATGCTCCAAGCTGCCTTTGGGGGCGACCCGCGCATCGACCATCTCAGAGGATAGGATCGAGGTTTCCACGCAGTTCCTGATTTATGGGTAAATATCGATCGGAATATTATCCTGCGTACGCATCCACACTTCGACCATGTCGGAGTTCGACAGCGCGATGCAGCCATCGGTCCAGTCGTTCGACTCATAGTACGTCGACGGATGTTTGGGCGCGTTCGGATATCCATGGATCATGATTGCGCCACCGGGAGACCAGCCATTTTTGTGCGCGCGCTGCTCATCCTCTTTGTTTGGGTAGGAGACTTGCAGGGCGAGAAAGAATTCGCTGCGGGAATTGCGCCGCGCCAGGAAGTAGCGGCCTTCCGGGGTCCTGAAATCCCGCTCGCGTTCCTTTTGTCCTACAGGGCTCAAGCCCAGCGCCACCTTATACTCGCCGAGCAGATGGCTGCCGCTGTACAAATACAATTTGTGCTCCGCTTTGTGCACGACGATTCGGTCGGCGACGGCGATGTCTTCGGCGCGGGATGCCTGCGGGGCCGTCGCGCAGATCGCCAAAACCACCAGCAGTGACAGAGTTTTTGCTGAAATTGGGCCAATTCGCTTGATCATCGCTGCAAGTATACCAAGTCGCTGCAACTCCATAATCGGCTCTAGCTCACGTCCCGGTATACTGAGGCATATGCGCGCGCGCTCGGTTTCCCTCGTTTTACTCCTCGCAACTGTGGCCGGCTGTGCTTCGCAGTCATCCACCAGGCCCGTCGAGTACTTGGACCCGCGGACCGCCATGACAGTGGGCTCGCTGAAGCAGCCGATTGAGCTGGTTCCGAGCGTCCACTCCGCGGGGATTGTAATTTTTGGCAAGCGTACGAGTTTTGCGTACCTGGGGCCCGTGGAGTGGGATAGAAGCGGCTCCTACGCGTACGGATTGTGGATACATGTAGCGCCGGGAAATGATCGGCCGATGGCGGATATTCGCGCGCCAGCGTCGCTCACGCTGGTCCTCGATGGCGCCCCGCAGGTTCTGCAGCCGATCGATGCGCCGCCGCTGGGGCAGGGCGCCTACCAGCCGGTTGCCTCATGGGGACAAACGGCCTATTTCGAACTCACCGTGCAGATGCTCAAGCTCATGGCGGCCAGCGCAAAGCTGCAACTCGATGTTCGCGCCGCAGATGGCTCGATCGTGAGCTTTGTTCCTTCCGCCGACACGCGCCCGGCCTTGAGCGACTACCTTCGCGCCCGCGGCATCACTGACGATTGATGGCTTCGACCCGCGGCAGCGCTATCGTCATCCCAGGGCGAACGTCGCTGAAGTCCACGCCCGGGTTGTATTCGGCCACCAGCCAAACCGGCAGCTCTGGGCGCTGCTGCGCGATGATCCACAGCGATTCCCCGCGCTTCACCGTGTAATTTTCCGTGCCGGAAATCCTATGGGTGGCAAAAAAGGCATCCTGCAGCTGCCGGTGATAGTCGCGCCGCGTCGCTGCAAATTGCGCCGCGCTAACCTTTGACAGGTCGAGTTTGACTTTGTGGCCGAGCGTCACCATCGCGTTCTTGCGCAGCCTGTTCAGGCTAAGCAGGGTCCGCGCACTGACCTTCGACCAATCAGCGTAATGCCCGAGGGTTTCCGCTGCTTGCACGACCACGGTATTGTCCGCACCGACACTGTAGTCGGTGGTGTCCTGGCTGCCGGTCGGGGCGGCGGCCGGCAATAACGCCGTGCTCCTGGCCTGACGTTGCGAGACCGGTTCGTTCGGCGGCGGCGGCAGACTCGCGATCAGTGTTTCCAGCGCTGGCGGCGGCAGGCTTTCGATCGGAGCTTCCGGCGGCAAATTCGGCAATACGGTTGGCGCTGCCGTTGCGGACGCGTCGGCGACGGCTGGCGCTGCCGGCGACGCGGCGGACTCGGCTGCGGCGGGCGGCTCAGCCGCAGCGGGCACCGTGCCGGCGATCTCGGCACGCGACGCCGGCATGGGTATGCGCACCACGTCGCCGCGCGCCAACTGATGCGTATCGCTCCACTTATTCGCCGCGAGCAGCCGGCTGACGGTTACGCCGCTGGCGGCGGCGATGCTGGCCAGCGTCTCGCCGCGTCGCGCACGATGCATGCCGTCGTTCCTCTGTACGACGTAGCGCTGCGTCGCGGGCAACCGCGCCCAGGCAGCGGAAACCTCGGACTGCTGCGGCGTGCCCGGCAGCCGCAGCCTATAACCGCGCGGCACGAAACGCTGCTCATTCCAAATCGGCGGCCGTAGTGCCGGATTCAACACACGCAGTGCGCCGGTATCGGCCTTGAAAGCCTTCGCCAACGCATCGACGGGAATGTAGTCGGGCAGCACCACCAGGGTGCTGGTGGTGTCGGGGAGGTGCGTCAGCGGCCCGAAGAATTTTTCGGCATTCCGGTCGACCTCGAGCGCCGCCAGAAACGCGACGTAGAAATTTCGCGAAGCAAAGCCGAATGTCGATCCTTGATAGCGCTTGACGATCACGGCGATGTTGTCGGTCGCCAATTCGTCTTGCGCGCGCCGCAAACCGGCCGGCCCGTGATTGTAGGCGGTGACGGCCAGCGGCCAGGTGCCGAGCAATCGGTAGTTGTAGAGCATCAAATTCGCCGCCGCCTCGGTGGCGCTATACGGATCCAAGCGTTCATCGACCACACCGTCGACGCGCATGTAGCGCCTCGCGGTGGAAGGCATGAATTGCCACAGACCGGCGGCACCTACCCGGGAATACGCCGCCGGATTGAAGGACGATTCCACGTGAGGCAGTGCGCCAATTTCCGCGGGCACGCCGCGCTCCGCGAGAACCCGCGAGATGTTTGCCTCATAGGCCTGCGCGCGATTCAGTCCCTCGTGGAAGCGATCGGCCTGCCCGAGCTGAAAACGAATGCGCGCAATGGCATCGCGAAATTGCGCCGGCGTGGGTTTCTCGCCAAAGGCGTGCAGGATGCGCCGCTCGTGCGCGGTCAGGTTTTCCGTGGCACCGGCAGCGAAACGTTTTAGCAGGTCCGCGTAGCGAGCCTTGCTCTCTGCCACTCTGCGTTCGCGCTGCGCCGGCGAATCCGCCGGATCGAAACGCAGCACTTCGTAAACCAGCCCGAGATTCCAGTCATCGTGCAGCAATCCTTGATCGGTGGTGACCTCGGTGTACACGCGAATCCAAAAGCGCACGTCTGTTTCGAGCTCTGCAGGGTGAACGAAGGGATCTGCTGTTGCGGCGCCGCTTGCCATCGAACTGAATAGCGGCGCGAGCAGCAGCGCACACAGCGCCGCTCGAAACTTAAGAAAATTCAAGGGCCTCGACATGGGCCGACACCATACGCGAAATCCACAGCAGCATTGCCCTTGGGATTGTAAGATCTACGCCAGGCAAATAAAAATACGCGCGCGCATCGCGCAAGGAGTTATCAAATGATAGTCGGCTTTTCGGCGGCATCTTCAGCGAGCGGCGTATCGCACTCTTGGCACGCGATGGCCGCGAAAGTTCAATTTGCGTGCGCAGCCGTGCTGCTTGCCTGCCACAGTCTGGCCGCCGCACCCGCGGCGCCCCAGCTGCCCGCCATTACAGAAAACTCGTTTCGCTGCGTCACGCAGATGACCCATGTGCGGCACTACTACCTGGACAACCTGGCCGGAAATCTTGCGGGCACCGTCCACGCCGCGGAATCGACCACCGGCGAACCCTATCCGGTCGGTTCGGTGCTGCAGCTCGTGCCCACCGAGGTGATGGTGAAGCGCGAGAAGGGCTTCAATGCGGCCACGCACGACTGGGAATTCTTCGAGCTCGACATATCCGCGGAGGGCACGAAGATACGCACGCGCGGATTTGCCGAGGTCGTCAACCGCTTCGGCGGCAACTGCTTCGCATGTCATATCAAGGCCCAGCCGCAGTGGGACCTGATCTGCGACAACAGCCACGGCTGCGATCCCATTCCACTGACGCGGGCGATGACCGGTGCGCTGGCGCGTACCGACCCGAGGTGCAAAAATTCAGGCCCGCCGAGCCCGGAAGACGCCGCGGCGCTCGCGCAGCTCGGCGCGCTGATGAAGGCGGGTGCGGCGGGCGCGGCTAAGAAATAGTGAGGGAGGGCAGGCGGACTAGCCTGCGCTGCTGACAGTCGCGCTTTTGGCGGGCCGGAACACCAGGGCAAAGACCAGAAAGACGCTCGCGGCTGCCGTGGCGGGGATCAGCCAGATTGCGTGCCAATCGTGCCGTATCTCCAGGCATGAGTGCAGCGCTGCCGCGGCGGTGTTGCACTCTGGATTTTGCATGGCGTAGCGATTTACGACGGCGCCCGATATGAACGCGCCGACGAAGTACCCTAGACCATTGGTCACGAAATTGATCAGCCCCTGCGCGGCGGCGCGTATTTTTTCCCCGGCACGCTGGTCCGTGTATACCTGTCCGCTCACAAAGAAAAAATCGTAGCAGACGCCGTGCAGCAGTATGCCCGCGTAGATCAGCGGCATGGCGCTTCCCGCATTGCCGTTGGCGAAGGCGAAATACCTCAAAGCCCACGCCAGCATGCCGACCAGCATGATGACTTTGATGCCGAATTTTCGCAGCGCGATAGCGAGAATGAGCATGAAGGCAACTTCGGAGACCTGCCCGAAGGTTTGAATGAATGCCGCCTCCGGTACGTTGATTTCGTTGAGAAACGGATTGGCGAAGGTGTAGTAGAACTGCAGCGGAATGCACAGCAGGAATGAGCCGATCACAAAGATCAGGAAGTCGCTTTTCTTCAGCAACTGCAGCGCATCCAGTCCCAGGGCATCGCGCAGATTGAACGGCGCGTTGGCGGCCTTTGGCGGCGTGCGCGGCAGAAAAAGCGCGTACGCCGCCATCAAAACCGACGCACCGGAGGCGATCTGCAGCGGCAAAACCAGCGCATCGGCATGCAGCATTTTGCCGACGAGGATGCCCGCGGCTATCCAGCCTATCGTGCCCAGCACCCGCAGGTAGGGAAAATTGCTGGATTCCTTGAGGTGATGGAAGGCTATGGAATTCGTCAGCGACAGCGTCGGCATGTAGCACAGGGCATACAGAATGAGCAGCGGATAGAACTTTGCGAAAGCAGTCTGGCTGGACACCGTCCACATAAGGGCGGCGCCGATGAGGTGCAGCGCCGCCAGCAGTTTTTCGCTGGCGAACCAGCGATCGGCGACGATTCCGATGAAGAACGGCGACAACAGCGCGCCGATGGCGGTCGCGCCATAGGCGAGGCCGATCTGCGAATCGCTGAAATGCAGGGTGTGCCCGAGGTAGGTGCCCATGGTCACGAACCACACGCCCCAGATGAAGTACTGCAGGAACATCATCAGCGCCAGGCGCGCCTGCGTCATGGGAGCTCGCGGATTCGGATGCGGCGCAACGCCAGGGCGCCGGAATGGTCCCCTTGAATCCCAATGAAGCCTTTCCTCGCCAATCCGTAGTTCGGGTACTTGGAGAATTTGCTGGCGGCAACCTTGACCTTCCAGTCGGGGCTCTGCAAATCGTACGCCACGACCAGCTGCCCATTCATCCAATGCTCGACGTGCGTGCCGGCGACGACGATGCGCGCCGTGTTCCATTCGCCAAATGGCTTGACGACGCCCACCGGAGCCGCGTAAAGCGCGTACGCGGAACCCGCGGCGGTGAGACGGTTGCGGCCGTCGGGCGCATTCTGGTCGTCGAGAAGTTGATATTCAGGCGCGCTCCAGTAGATATGATCGTATTCGCGGGTGCCACGGTAGAAAATTCCGCTGTTGCCCGCCTTGCCGATTTTCCATTCGAGCTCGAGCTCGAAGTTGCCGAATTGCTCGCGAGTCACCAGGTCATCGACACTGCCCTCCTTCGCGAGCGTGCCGTCCACTACATGCCAGCCGTCGGGCATCCCTTCCGAGCGCCAGCCGCGAAAACTGTCGTTCATCGTGCCGTCGAACAGGACGCGCCATTTCGCCGCCGGCGCCGCGGCTTGAGCGCCGGCGGCCTCGGCCGACCACGCCGGCGCGGCCACGGCAGCGGCAATGGAGAGGAGTGCGATCATGGTGGTTCTATTGTGCATGCTCAATCCTTCGCCTTATGCCGGCGGTTTCCACGTGCCGCGCGCCACCGCCGGCACGAACGTGTCGAGATCGGGCGGCGGATAGTCGAGCGTCCTGCCCTGTTCGGCGCTTTGATACGCGGCCATCAGCAGTTTGACTACTTCGAGGCCATCCTCGAAGTTGAGCCGCGGGGTTTCCTTGCCGAGAAAAGCCCGCACGAAATGGCGATCCTCATTTGTATAACCGTAAGCGGCGGCCTCGTCGGCAACAACCGGCATTAATCCCACTTCCGCATTCTGCTTCTCGATCAGATCCTCGCCGGCGGCGCCGCGAACCTCGCGCGAAAAGAATAGCTTCAGCCCGCTGTCCAATGTATTCCAGGACATCGAGTATTCCGGCCCCAGCAATTCCGCCGACAGGCGCAGTCCGGCACCGACGAAGCTCCACGAAGCCGAGGCTTCGCCTATCAACCTCTGGCCGGCGTCGCTCTCGAATTCGACCATCAGGCTCGCAAAGTCCTCGGAGGGGTGTTTAGCGTAGTCAACCTCACTGCCAAAGGTCTCGGTGAGACGGCTCACGTACGGCGGACGGGTCCATTTGAGGCTGGCAATGTGCGCCGTAATCCGCCGCGGACGCACCGAGGAGCGCGGTGCGCCGGGCTGGGTGAGCAAGTGCTTCACCAGGAGCACCGAGTGGCACATCATATCGTTCAGCACGCCGCCACCCTGCAAGTCGCCGCGCCAGAACCACGGAGCATGCGGCCCGCTATGCTCTTCCGAAGCGCGCGCAAGATACGGCCGGCCGGTGCTCGCGGCGCCGCGCGCCCATATTCTCGACCGTCCGGCTTCGATCTGCGGCGCGAAAACCTGATTCTCGAGATAGCCATGCTTAAGGCCGGCGCGCTCAACCAGCGCGAGCATGCGCTTGGCTTCCGCGACGTTGCGCGCCAGCGGCTTTTCGCAGGCGACCCCAAGCAGCGTGCCGCGGCCGCCCTCGATGGCGTGGACGATTTGTTCCAGATTCTCGAGGCGCGCATGGTTGGGTCCGGTAAGCCATAGCGCATCGATCAACGGATCCGCCACCATATCCTGAATCGACGCGTACGGCTTTGCGGCGCCGATGTCGAGCTGGCGCGCCAGAGCGGCCGCCGACTTTGCATGCTCGGCGTTGGGGCTCCACACACCACGCACTTCGGCGTCGCGCACGGCCTGAAAGCCCTGCATATGAAAGCGCGCATTGAAGCCGCTGCCGACGAATCCCACGCCGAGGCGATCGGGCACTAGTTTTGCCATGGGGCTGCTCATGAGGATGGCGGATTCAGACCGACTTTGCGAAGCACCTCGGCGGGCGGGCCGCTGAACTTCAGCAGCGGTACATTCCCTATATAACCCAGGTCCTTTCGGCCTTGAGGACTCGTATAAAAGCCGCCGGCGGTCAAGTCGCGAACCCTTGCAAAAAATTTCGCCGCTGCCGCAAATTGCGGCCGGGCGCTCTGTTCGTAACAAACGTCATCGCAGATCGCGTGCTGGGCGGACTCGTCGAGGTCGGCAAATTGCTTGGCATAGCGCCGCGACGCTTCCGCGTCCATCCACAGCAAGCCCTCCAGTATCAGCGCGCGATCCTCTTGTTGGTGGGGGTAAGGCGCGCTCACCCACTCGTCCAGAAAGTCGACCACGCCGACGCTTGAGGCGCTTGGGCTGTGGGTGTCCGCGGGTATGATCACATCGCACAGGCCGGCGGCTGTGCGCCGTTGCGCCGGGGTGAGTGTGAGCGGCCATAAATCGCCGGGATGATAGATCTTGGTGAGATCGGGGTCGGTCCCATATCCTTGCGCCGTTGGCGCGACAGGGGCTCCCTCGGTGAGCGCCGCTGGGGCTGCTGCGCCCAGAGCGCGTCGCGCCAACAGCGGCATGGTCGCCGACGCGGCCAGCATCCACTGCAATGTGCGGCGCCGGTCCATCACAGCTCCTTTCTGCGCATCAAATCGAGAATACGATCGGCCGAGCGCCAAGCCAGCGCCATGATGGTGAGCGTTGGATTCTTATCCGCATTTGAGGCGAACACCGCGCCGTCGGTGAGAAACAGATTTTTCACGTCCCAGGTCTGGCACCACTGATTGGTGACCGATGACTCCTTGCTGCCGCCCATGATGGCGCCGCCGACTTCGTGGATGATGTAGCCGCCCGGCGAGATCGCCTTGGCTCCGTCAACTGTAGGACCGTCTTTCATGCGGCCGCCCATGGTCTCTATGATTGCCGCAAACGTTTTCTGCATATGGGCGGCTTGCCGCGTCTCATGCTGCGACCACTGCCAATGAAAGCGCAGTACGGGAATGCCCCACTTGTCCGTCACGGTTGGATCGATTTCGCAGTATGACTGCTCATTCGGAATCATTTCCCCGCGTCCCGCAAATCCCACAAACGAGCCATAGTAACGGCGCGCGTCTTCCTTGAATTTTCTGCCGTAGCTGCCCCCGGTCAGCCATTCGGAGCCGTTCATGCTGCCCACTCCCGGCATCTGCTTGCCGCCGCCCATTTCGATGTGATAGCCGCGCGCGAAATCCAGCTTGCCCGCGTGCTGTTCCTGATACAGCCACCACGGTGCATATACGTGTTCCCCTCCGGCGCCATCCTCGTTTTGCGGTGGCAGGGACTCGAGCAAAGGTATCTGGCCCGACAAGGAACTTCCCACCGTGTCCATGAGATAGCGCCCCACCTTGCCGCTCGAGTTGGCGAGTCCCTGCGGGAAACGCGCGGTTTTCGAGTTGAGCAGGATTCTCACGGTTTCGCAGGCGCTCGCAGCAAGCACGACGACACGTGCCGCCACGCTGTGCACGCTGCCGTTGGTCTTGTCGATGAATGTCACGCCCTGTGCAAGGCCGTTCTGGTGCAGCCGAACCTCCCTCACCATGGCATCGGTGAGGATGTGCAGATTCCCGGTGGCCAGGGCCGGCGGCAGGTGCACCGTGGTCGACTGATAATTCGCCCGGATTGAACAGCCGCGTCCGCACGGGGTGGCCCAGAAACAGGCCGCGCGGCGCTGCATGTCCGCGGCAATGATTTTCTGCGCTTTCAGATTGCCGGGGTGCAAGAGCGCGGGAGAGCGCCGGAAGTCGAGCTGTTGCGTGAGCACGGCGCGGTGTACGGCAACGACGGGGATGCCGAGGCGCGCGGCGCGCTGCTGGATCAAGAGATCGCTGACCAGAGGCGCCGGCGGCGGCAACAGGCAACCCGATGGAGAATTCGGCGTATTTTCCAGCCCGTCGGAGGCGCCGTAAATGCCGATGAGCATTTCCACCTTATCGTAGTAAGGGGCGACATCATCGTAGGTGATGGGCCAGTCGAACCCTAAGCCATCGCGGCTGTGGGGCTTGAAATCGTAGGGACCGTTGCGCAGCGAGATGCGCCCCCAATGATTGGTACGGCCGCCCAGCATGCGCGCCCGCCACCAATCGAAGCGGCCCGCCGGCTCCTCCGTGGTCCGGACATAAGGCTCTCCGGGGACCGTCCAACCGCCATCGACAGTCGAATCGTAGAATCCGAACCTCTTGTCCGGAGTTGCGCCGCCGCGCAATGGCGCCTGGTCGGGAGTTTGGAACATCGGGGTTTCGGTTTCGGGCAGGTACTTGCGGCCGGCCTCCAACATCAGGACTTTGGCGCCCTCCATGCTCAAGGTATAGGCGCTCTGGCCGCCTGCGGCACCCGAGCCGACGACGATGACATCGTAGTTCTTTTCCATCGTCGAAGCGGTCACGAAACTCACCCGTTGATGCTAAAGGTAAGCCGCCCATGATGTCGAGGGGCGAGCGCGCGACTGATTAAGCCGGGCGCCGCGTTACCACCGCCGGAATCAACGCCACACTGGCGATGATACCCACAGCTGCAAAGACAGCGCCGAAGACAAATACGGCCGCGTGCCCCACGTGGTCCCAAAGCCAGCCGCCGAGCAGGCTCGCCGCCAGACCGCAGACGCCCATCGTCGCGTTGTACCAGCCGATCGCGCCGGCGCGGAGCGCATCCGACACATAGTCGCTCGCCAGCGCTTTGCCCACGGAACGAATTATTCCCTGGTAGAGGCCATAGAACACGAACAGCACGCCGATGAGCGCCACGGCGCGGGTCAACGCGAACCCGAGATAGGTGATGAAGAAGATCGCAATCGAAAATACCAGGAGGTTTCTTCTGCCCAAGCGGTCGGACAAATATCCCGCAGGGTAGGAGATCAGCGCGGCCACCAGATTGAAGCCCGCATAAATCAGAATGGTGGTCGTCAGCGAGGCGCCGATGTCCTTTGTTTCCAGGATAAGAAAGGCATTGCTGGAATTGCCGATTCCAAACAGCGCCGTCGCCAGCAGGTACTTCCAATAGGCCCTGGGAAATTTTTCGACGCCGATATCGATCCGCGCTGTCGCCGGGACCTTGACGGGCTGTTCGTGGACGAACACGACCATCAAAAATGCCAGCAATCCGGGAATGACGGCGAGATAGAAGATCAAGCGGACGGGCAGGTGCCACACGATGAGCAGCAAAACCGCGAGCAACGGACCCAAAAATGCGCCCGCATTGTCGCCGACCCCCTCCAAGCCGAAGGCTTTGCCGCGATGCGCTTCGTCCACGGAAGATGCGATGAGCGCATCGCGCGGCGCCGAGCGGGTGCCCGCGCCAAACCGGTCGAGCAGCCGACCGCCGAGAACGCCTTGCCAGATTGAAGCGAAGCCCATCAGCGGCTTGCCGATCGCCGCCAGGAAGTATCCCACCAGGGCGATGGGCTTGCGCTTTTGCAGCTTGTCGGAGAGCGAACCGGAAAGCCCTTGAGTGACGTTCTGGGTGGCGCCGGCGATGCCTTCCACCAGACCTACCACACTGGCACTGACCTTCAAGTTCTGCGTGAGAAAGATCGGCAGGATAGGCACGATCATTTCGGTGGAAATGTCGGCGAACAGGCTCGATAAGGCAAGCAGGAAAGTGTTGCGCGTAAGCCCGGTGAAATACTCGCGCGCCATTTTCGCTGCCATCAATCACCCAGGCAGAAAACGAACAGAGCCGAAACGGCGACAGGCGTCCGCCACACAGACGCCGGCCCGCGCTTATGCGGCAGCTAGCCGCATTTGGAATCGCCGCAATTCAAACAAGTGTAGCAGCCATCCAACATCACCACCGCGGCGGTGCTGCACTTGGCGCACAGCTGAGCCCCTTCCGGAAAATGCGACTTCGAGAACGCATCGGTCTGCTTGCTGCGCGCTTCGAACTCCGCGCGTTTTTCGTCCACCAGTTTTCGCTGATGCACGTCCAGTTCGGGCTTCTTGAGCAGTCCAATGGACTGCAAGTGGCGCTCGATCACGTAACCCAGCTCCGCAATCGTCGAGGGCATGAACTTGCCGCCCGGCTGCCAGTAGCCGCCCTTCGGGTCGAATACCGCCTTCAGTTCGTCGACCAAGAAGGTGGTGTCGCCGCCCTTGCGAAAAACCGCGGAAATGACCCGTGTCAGCGCGACGATCCATTGAAAGTGATCGAGGTTCTTCGAATTGATGAACACCTCGAACGGCCGCCGCTGCTCGTGCGGCGTGCCCTCGTTGAGCACGATGTCGTTGATGGTGACATACATGGCATGGTCGGACACGGGAGTCTTGATCTTGTAGGTCGAACCGATCAGCACTTCGGGACGCTCGAGCTTCTCGTGCATCCAAATCACGTTGTCTTGGGCTTTCAACGCATCTTTCGGCGCCGGCGCAGACGTCTCCTTCGATGCGGGTTTTTGCACGCGATATTTCGCGATTTTCTTGTCGATCTTGATATGAGCCATGATTCAGAACTTCCCGTAGTAGCCTTCTTTCAGCGCATCGAAGAGATTCGCGGCGGTATGCATTTCGCCGTCGTATTCGATCTCTTGATCGCCCCGCGCTTCGATTTCCGTGCCGTCCTCCAGAGTGAACACGTAAGTGGTGTTCTTCAGGTCATCCTCCTTGACCAAGACGCCTTGGAAGGCTTCCGGATTGAAGCGAAACGTCGTACAGCCTTTGAGGCCCTGTTCATAGGCGTACATGTAGATGTCTTTGAAGTCCTCGTACTTGTAATCGGTGGGAACATTCGCCGTCTTGGATATGGATGAATCCACCCACAGCTGCGCCGCCGCTTGAATATCCACGTGTTCCTTCGGTCCGATGTCCTCCGCAGAGATGAAGTAATCGGGCAGCTTTTCCGACGAATTCTGCGAGTTCGGCATGGCGCGCGAATTCACCAGTTCGCGGTACGCCAGCAACTCGAAGGAGAACACATCGATCTTTTCCTTGGATTTCTTACCCTCACGGATCACATTGCGGAAATAGTGATGCGCGAACGAGGGTTCGATGCCGTTCGACGCATTGTTGGCGAGCGACAGCGAAATCGTTCCGGTGGGCGCTATCGAAGTGTGATGCGTGAAGCGCGCTCCGACTTCGGCGAGTTCGTCCACCAATTCGGGCGAAGCCTCGGCAATTCGCTGCATGTAGCGGCTGTAGCGCGCATGCAGCACCCGGCCCAAAATCCGCGCGCCCGCCCGCCAGCCGTCCCTCACCATCTCGGGCCGCTTGCGCAGCATGGCGCGAGTGACGGTGAATTCTTCGTTCATGATCGGCGCCGGCCCTTTTTCCTTGGCGAGATCCAGCGCGGCTTCCCAGCCTGCGACCGCCATCTCGCGCGAAACGTTTTGGGTAAACGCCACGGATTTCTTCGAGCCGTACTTCATGCACAGCATGGTAATGGTCGAACCCAACCCCAGGAATCCCATGCCGTGGCGGCGCTTGCGGTTGATCTCGTCGCGTTGCTGCGCCAAAGGCAAGCCGTTGATTTCGACCACATTGTCGAGCATGCGGGTGAACACCTTCACCACCTTGCGATAGGATTCCCAGTCAAATCGCGCGTCGTCGGTGAACGGATCGATCACAAATTTCGTGAGATTCACCGAACCCAGGAGACAAGAACCGTACGCGGGCAACGGTTGTTCCCCGCAAGGATTGGTGGCGCGAATGTTCTCGTTCCACCAATTGTTGTTCATCTCGTTCACTTTATCGACGAGAATGAAGCCGGGTTCGGCGAAGTCGTAGGTGGAGGACATGATCACATCCCACACGCGGCGCGCCGGCAGGGTCTTGTAGATCTTGCAGGCAACCAAGCCGTCCTCATTGACGACGTAGCCCTCCGAATACGGCCATTCGCGCCACAGATAATGAGCGGTGTCCTGAAGATCCGGCTTCTCGCCCGGTGGGTAGGCCTCGTATTCCTGCCGGCCCACCGGAAACGCCAGCTGCCATTCGCCGTCGCTCTTCACGGCCTTCATGAAATCGTTGCTGACCAACAAAGACAGATTGAATTGCCGAAGCCGGCCGCTTTCGCGCTTGGCGCGAATGAACTCCAGCGCGTCCGGGTGTCCGATATCGAAGGTTCCCATCTGCGCGCCGCGCCGGCCGCCGGCCGATGACACGGTAAAGCACATCTTGTCGTAGATATCCATGAACGACAGAGGACCGGATGTATAGGCGCCTGCACCCGACACGTATGCACCGCGCGGCCTCAAGGTCGAAAATTCATAGCCGATTCCGCAGCCGGCCTTGAGCGTGAGGCCGGCCTCGTGCACCTTGTTCAATATATCGTCCATGGAATCGCGGATCGTCCCGGAGACGGTGCAATTGATCGTCGAGGTGGCGGGCTTGTGCTCCAGCGCGCCGGCGTTCGAGGTGACGCGGCCGGCCGGAATCGCACCGTGGCGCAACGCCCAAAGGAATGATTCGTACCACTGCTCGCGGCAATGCCCGACTTCCACATCGGCCAGCGCACGCGCGACACGCTTATAGGTATCGTCCATCGTTTGATCGATGGCCGAACCATCCTTCGCTGTCAGACGGTATTTTTTGTCCCAGATGTCGAAGGATGCTTCTTGATACGGAATGCTGCCGACATCTTTGGGCTGTATTTTGACCACCGTATTCATGGGTATTTGCGCCGCTCCGTTATAATTATCGAGCCGAAACCTGAACACAAATGGCGGTGTTCGCGCGGAAAAACATGCTAGTGACTTAACGTAAGGCCCGATGGGCCTTGAGTGAACTTCAGACCACAATATCTTGTGTTTGGTGCGAGAGCGTACGGCGCGATGGCGATCAGCGTCAAGACATTTTTCATAGTATTTTGCATATAAAAAATGCTTATTTATCAATGATATATAAAAATATCGAGAGAAATTAGCTGATTACACTATTTATGACGTCGGTCAAGAGGAAAAATCCCGAATCACTAGATATTGTGTTTACACACGTTATCCACATTATGTTCCATTGACTTTGAACTGCGTCACAGTTTGCCGCTCATCTTGACCGGCCCCCAAGGACCCAGGATCGCTCATTCCGCGGCTAAAAAACCATCGACTCTTTGCGTGCGAGTTGAAATGTGTTCGCGAGACCCAATTTTGTAGGTCACGCGCGTGAATCTCGATTCAAAGGATTTTCAATTCAAATTAGGAGTTTAAGAAATGACTGTCGTACGTTATGAGCCGTGGGCACTGGTCAGCCGGCTCCAGAAGGAAGTCGATCGTTTGTTCGGCGCGCCGTTGACCACGGCTGCGGATTCCGGCGCCTGGTTGCCGCCGGTCGATATCATTGAGGAAGCAAACCAATTCGTACTGCACGTTGATCTGCCGGGTGTGGATCCCAAAGCGGTGGAAATCACCTCCGATCAGGGCGTGCTGACCATTCGCGGTCAACGCGAGGAGTCCAGCAAGGAGTCGCGTGAGGGTTTCCGCCGGGTCGAGCGCATCAGCGGCGAATTCCAACGCCGCTTCAGCCTGCCGGAAACTGCGGATGCGCAGAACATCACGGCGAAGGTCGCCAATGGCGTTCTGGAGGTCGCGATTCCGAAGTTGGCGCAGGTGCAGCCACATAGGATCCAGGTGGAAGCTGCCTAAGAGGAACCGCTCGGCGCGTTCATCCGTGTAATATCGCGTCGATACGGCAACGGGGCCGGACGCAAGTCCGGCCTTGATGCCGGCAACTGAACAAGGGATGTGGATCGCGCATGAATCTGCGTTTTAGTTTGGCAGCCGCGGCGCTCGCCGCGGCATTCGCCGCTTCCAGCGGCGGTGCGCCGGCGTACGCCGGCTCGCCCCCGGCATCACCCCCCGCCGACGCGGCGCCGATGCCATCGCTCGCACCCATGGTCAAGCGGGTTTCCCCTTCGGTTGTGAATATCGCCACCCGCGGGACCATCAAGGAACAGCCCGGCCGCAATCCCCTGCTCGATGACCCATTCTTTCGCCGCTTCTTCGACACACCGCCCGATGCCAGGCCGCACGAGCGGCAATTCAGAAGCGCAGGCTCCGGCGTCATCGTCGACGCCAAGAACGGCTACATCATCACCAATCATCACGTGGTCGAGAATGCCAGCGAGATCACGATTACATTGCTCGACAATCGCACGTTTACAGCCAAAGTCATCGGCAGCGACGAGGGCGCGGATGTCGCGGTTTTACAGGCCAAACAGCCGAATTTGGTGGCCATTAACCTGGGCGATTCGGCCAAACTGGAGGTCGGCGACTATGTCGTCGCCATCGGCAACCCCTTTGCCCTGCAGAACACGGTAACCGCCGGCATTGTCAGCGCGCTGGGACGCAACGGTATAAGTCCGGACGGCTACGAGGATTTCATTCAAACCGATGCCTCGATCAATCCCGGTAATTCGGGTGGCGCGCTGGTGAACTTGCGCGGCGAGTTGGTCGGCATCAACTCCGCCATCCTGACCGGAACCGGCAGCAACATCGGCATCGGCTTTGCGATCCCCGTCAATATGGTCAAGAGCAGCATGGACCAGCTCATAAAATACGGGCAGGTCAAGCGCGGGGTTCTCGGCGTTCAGCTTTACAACGTGACCCCCGAAATCGCCAAGGAATTCGGCCTGAGCGAAACGGCGGGTGCCTTGGTGGCCGGAGTGGCGCAGGGTTCCGCGGCTGAACGCGCCGGCATCAAGACCGGCGACATCATTGTTTCGCTCAACGGCATTGCCATGAAGAACTCCGGCGAACTGCGCAATGCCATCGGCCTGCTGCATGTCGGGGACAAGGTGGAAATTGGCCTGCTGCGCGATGGCAAGCCGCACAAGGTCAGCGCATTGATAGCCGAGCGCGGCGATCTGGAATCCGCCAGCGCCGCCGAAATCAACAAAGGACTGGACGGCGCCGAATTCGCGGAGTCCGCAGATGGCGGCGGCGTTCTCGTCAAATCGGTTCAAGACGGCAGTGCGGCAGCCCAATCGGGAATTCGCGGCAACGACGTAATCGTCGGCGTGGGGCGAACGCCGGTCACCAATCTGAAGTCGTTTCGCGAAGCGGCCAAGGGCGCCTCCGTGCTGGTGCTCAAAGTACGTCGCGGCACCGATACTCTATTGATCCCCATTCGTTGAACCGTGCGCAACCTGTCCATAGTGGTTCTCGGCGGCACCGGATTCTTGGGAACCCGGCTGGCGGCTCGCTTGATCAAGGACGGTCACCAGGTCACCGTACTGACGCGCGACGCCGAGCAGCACAAACACCTGCTGGTGCTGCCCGGGCTGTCATTGCAGAACTGCGATGTCTATCAGGAAGCGCAGCTCAGCGAGCGCTTCCGCGGCCGGGACGTCGTGATCAATCTCATAGGCATTCTCAACGAGCGCGGCTTCGGCGGGGCGGGCTTCCGTCGCGCCCACACGCAGCTTGCGCAGAACATCCTGCAAGCCGCGCGTTCCGCCGGCGTCACGCGGCTTCTGCAAGTCTCGGCCTTGAAGGCCGCCGTCGATGCGCCGAGCTTTTACTTGCGCACCAAAGGCGAAGCGGAAAAACTGATTCGCGAGCACACCGGCGCCCTGGATTGGACCATCTTCCGGCCGTCGGTGATGTTCGGCCCCGGCGACTCGTTTCTAAACCGCTTTGCGCGATTGCTGGCCGCGATTCCCCTGATCTTTCCTCTGGCAAGGCCAAACGCGCGCCTGCAGCCGGTCTTTGTGGATGATGTGGTCGATGCGTTGCTGCGCACGCTGCATGGCGGTGCATCGAGTCGCCACACCTACGAGCTCGGCGGCCCCAAGATCTACACCCTGCGCGAGATTGTCGAGTTGGTCGCGAAACTGACGGGGCGGCACCGCTGGATCATCCCGCTGCCGGATTTTGCCGCTCGCATGCAAGCGCTTGTCATGGATTTCGTGCCCGGACGTCCGTTCTCCAGCGACAACTACCGCTCCCTCAAGGTCGACAGCGTCTGCAGCGAAGACGGCTTCGCAAAGCTGGGAATCAAGCCGCAATCGATGGCAGCTTCGGCGCGCTACTACCTGGGCAGCCAAGAAGACAACGCTCGCCTGAGCCAAAATCGCGCCGCGGCCGGGCGCGCCGCGGGTCGATCCTAAAGTCCGCCACGGTTAGTCGAGTGCCCCCATCGTCAGGAATCCTTGACGTCGGGGCTCGGGAATGCCGCCGCCGCCGCGAAGATCCATTCGCGAAACTGCGCCACCTTGGGCAGCGCCAGGAAGCTCTTCGGACAGACGAAATAATAAGCCGAACCGTACGGCATGGCGTGCTTGCCGGCAAGACGCAGCGTACCTTTTTGCAGCGCGCCGCTGACCAGCGTCCAGCGCCCGAGCGCGTACCCCAAGCCCTCTTCCGCCGCCGTCAACAAGCCCGCCGAGTCCTCGATGCTCGGCGCACTGCTGCACCACACGTCCTGCTCGCCGATTTGCGCCCAGACGCGCCACGGCACATCGCCGCTTTCCAGCAGCGGAATTTTGCTCAAATCCATGCCGCGCTCGATCATCCCGTATTGCTTGATCAGTTCCGGGCGCGCCACCGGCACCAACCAGTCATCGAGCAGCTTTTCGCAATGCACGTTCGGGTAGTCGCCGCGGCCGAAGCGGATGGCGATGTGATTGGAACTACGCGAAAAATCCACCAGGTCGCGCGAGGTATGAAAGCGCAGCTCGATGTCCGGAAACTTGCGTCGAAAGGAGCGGATGCGCGGCAGCAGCCAAATCTGCAGGAACGAGGACAACAGGCTTATTTGCAGCGGACCCGCGCGGCCGTGATGCTTCATTTGCTGTAAGGCGGACTCGAGCTTTTCCAGCCCGGCTCTCACTGCGGGCAGCAACTCAAGACCTTCCTCGGTGATCTCCACCCGCCGGCCGTTGCGCCGAAACAGCGGCACCTGGATATAGCCTTCCAGAGCCTTGATCTGTTGGCTCACCGCCGCCGGCGTGACGCTGAGCGCATCCGCTGCGGCCGTAAAACTCAAATGCGCCGCCACCGCTTCGAAGACGCGCAAGGATCCCAAAGGCATTCGATTGTAGGCGGTTGACACCTTAAGTTTTCCTTAACATTCGGAGGGCAGCGCAGTTTAATCTTCCGACTTGCCGCACACCAGAGCATCGCGTTGCGTCTGCGCAAGCTTCGCAAGCCCGCGCACTCGACGGTAGAAGACCGGCAGATCGCCGCCCGCCTCGCGCAATTCGCGCTCGAACCCCGGCACACAGGTGTAGTAGGTGGCGAGCGACGCCAGATGGGCGTTGTTGATATCCGCCGCGAACCAGGCATCGAATGGCGCATGACCGCCCCATCGCGTCTTGAGTACGGAATACGACGCTCGCAGGGCGGCGAATGCGGCGCGCTTTTCCTCGCGCAGCGCGGCAGGCGGCAGCTTTTCGGCATACACGGCGCGCAGTTGCGTGCGGGTTGCGTTGAACAGTGCAATCACTTCAAGGTAGCGCTGCTGCTCCAATAGATAGCCGGCCAGGTCGCGATCGCGGCCCTGTTGTTTCAGCCAGCGCCGCACGCCTTCGTCCGCCACCGTGGTTGCCAGCGCCTCGTTGAATGATGCATCGTTCGGCACGTACAGCATCTGGTGCGTGAGCTCGTGAAAAATGATCGATGCCAGCTCCACATCGTTCCAGCCCATCATGGTGTTGAGGAGCGGATCATCGAAGTGCCCCAGAGTGGAATATGCCGCCACACCGCCGACAGAGACATCCAGCCCCTTGGCGCGCAATCCGGCGGCAAACTTGTGCGCTTTGTTTTCGGCAAAGTAGCCCCGATAAGCTACGCAGCCGACGAACGGATAACACCATTGCTTGGGGTCGACGGAAAATTCCGGCGCGGCCACCACATTCCACACCACATACGGTCGGCCGACGTCCGCGTAGCTTCTGTAACTGCCGTTGTCGGGCAACCCCAAATCGCGGCTGGCGAAATCGCGAATCGAAGTGACTGCCTCGAGCTGTGTGCGCAGCGCTGCCGATGTGGTTGGCTTGTCGATGACGCCGCTGATCGGCTCACGCTTGGACATGAGCGCCAGGTGGCCTTGGGCGCTTTGCACTAGATAACAGCCGCCGCTTGCGGAGGCTATCAGCGCCGCGACCGCGGCCACACGGATTGTGGCGGCTATGCTGTTAATATTCACTCATGCAAGTGTATCTGGTTGGCGGCGCCGTCCGGGACGCGCTACTCGGGTTGGCCGTCAAGGAACGCGACTGGGTCGTCGTCGGCGGGACACGAGACGAGCTGCTGCGCCAAAAATTTCGCGAGGTGGGACGGGACTTTCCCGTGTTCCTGCATCCCGAGACGCATGAAGAATATGCGCTGGCACGTCTCGAGCGGAAGGTGTCGCCCGGATATCGCGGCTTTGCGGTCGAGTTCGGGCCCGACGTGACGCTCGAGGAGGATTTGGCGCGCCGTGATCTGACCATCAACGCCATTGCACAGGCCAGCGACGGTTTACTACTCGATCCTCATGGTGGCCAGCGCGACCTTGAGGCCCGGATACTGCGCCATGTCTCACCCGCCTTCGTCGAGGATCCGGTTCGCATTCTGCGGGTGGCGCGGTTCGCCGCGCGCTTTGCACCGTTCGGCTTTGGCGTTGCGCCGGAAACAATGGAGCTGATGCGCGCCATGGTCGAGCGCGGCGAGGCCGATGCATTGATCCCTGAGCGCGTTTGGCAGGAAACCGAGAAGGCGCTGCGTGAACCGAGGCCGGCGAAGTTTTTCCAGGTGCTGCGCGAATGCGGCGCATTGCAGGCGGTTTATCCGGAGATCGATGCGCTGTTTGGCGTGCCGCAACCCGCGCAGTGGCACCCGGAAATCGACACCGGCGTGCACACATTGATGGTTGTCGATCAAGCCGCGGGTTTGAGTTCCGATGCCAGGGTGCGCTTCGCCGCGCTGGTGCACGATCTCGGCAAAGGCACAACGCCCAGGGAAAAATGGCCCTCGCATGCGGGACACGAGGAGCGCAGCGTCGCGCTCATCGAGTTGCTGTGTGCGCGCCTGCGGCTGCCCACCGATTATCGCGAACTCGGCATCATCGTGGCGCGCTACCACGGCAATGCGCATCGGGCATTCGAGCTCAAGCCCAAGACCATACTCGAGATGCTGGAAAAGAGCGACGCATTCAGACGCCCGGAACGCTTCGCGCACGCGCTGCTGGCCTGCGAAGCGGACTCGCGCGGGCGTCTAGGCTTGGAGGCCAACCCCTACCCGCAGCGAAATTATCTGCAGGCGGCGCGAGATGCGGCGGCGGCGATCAAGCCGACGCCGGAGGAAATCGCGCAACAGTCGGGAGTGCAGATAGCAAGGCGCCTGCACGAGCGGCGCCTGCAGGCGATCGCGGCAACGCCCAGGGTAGGCACCTAAGGCCGTGCGTCCCGAGTTGGGCGCCAAGGGCTAAACGCCGCCATCCAGCCACGCGAGGATGTTGGCCACCGTATCGCGATAAAACCGCTCGTACAATCCGTGCGACACATAGCCGATGTGAGGCGTCGCAAGCAGGTTGGCGATTTTCCGAAAGGGATGATCGAGCGGCAGCGGTTCGGTGTCGTAAGTGTCGATGGCGGCTCCGGCGATTTGACCGGAAGTCAGCGCCTGGATCAGCGGCGCCTCCTGCACGATGGCGCCGCGCGAGGTGTTGACCAGGCGAGCAGTGGGCTTCATCAGCTCGAGCTCGGGTGCGCCGATGAGCCCGGTGGTGCGGTCGCTCAAGACCAGGTGTATCGAAACGATGTCTGCCTGGCGCAGCAATTCCTCCTTGGACACCAGCGTCGCACCCGCGGCCGCAGCCTTCTCGGGCTTAAGATTTTGACTCCACGCGATGACATGCATTCCAAATGCCAGTCCCACCTGGGCCACCTTGGAGCCTATGTTGCCAAGACCGATGATCCCCAGCGTTTTTTGGGCCAGGTCGTCGCCCAAGCACTGCTGCCAGGCGCCCGCGCGCACTGCTGCCGCTTCGGTGGTGATGTGGCGCGCGCTTGCCAAAATGAGCGCCCACGTCAGTTCGACCGTCGGACTGGAAAAATAACCGGTGTGGCGCACCGTAACGCCGCGTTGCGCCGCTGCGCTCATGTCAATCGACGCGTTGCGCGGTGCGGTCGAGGCGATCAATTTCAAATTCGGCAACCGTTCGATGATCTCGCGGCGCAGCGGCGTGCGTTCGCGCATCACGCAAACTATGTCGTAGGGAAGCAGGCGCTTGACCAGCAGGTCCGCATCGGCCAGATGATCACAGAACACATCGATGTGCGCGCGCTTTGCAACAGCGCTCCAATCGGCAAGTTTGAGCGCAACCCCATGGTAGTCATCGAGCACGGCAATTCTCACCATCACCTCTCCTTACAGCGTGTGCCTCAAGTCGTTGAGTTCGAAGCCGCGCAATGGTTCATTTATTCCGCGCAGCCATGCCATGGCCTTGAAGCTCTCGCCCATTTCCCCTGGCAGCAGCAGTTGCCGCGCTTGATTGGCAAGACGCGCAACTTGATGCGGCTCATCTTTAGCGATCAAATGCATTTCGCGGTCAATGCCCGTGCCCGCCAGAAAGTGCGACTGGGTGGTGAAGCCGGCCAGCTGAAATCCGCACCCACGGGTGGCCTCCGCCAGCAGCGTGAAATCCACCCATGCTGTGATGTCCTGCAATCCGACCCATAGAAATGGGTCACCGTGGGCGCGATGACGGAAATGACACAGCAGCGTGCCGTCGTGCCGTTCCGGCAGATAGTACTGCGCGCGCGGCAGACCGTAGTCGAACCACAGCGCGGCGCCGTTGCGCAATGAGCGGGTAACGGCCCGAGTCCACGCGGCCAGGCGCGGGCAGTATTCGGATACATAGCCGTCGTCCCAGTCGCCGCCGGCCCGCGACAACATACGGCAATTTTCCGCCATCGCCGCACCGGCCGGCCGCCCGCGCCACGCGAAATTCCCGTCGCTCTGCACCACGCCAAGTTCCTCGACCGCGTCCTTGTGCCAGCGAAAGCGCGCCACCGGTAGTGCATCCAGAACTTCATTGGCGAGGATGACGCCGTCGAAGGGCTCCTCGGGCGGCCGATCGAGCCAATGGACGCGCTCCAGCAAATGCGGCCGATGCCGCGCCAGGTGCTGGCGCTGACGGTCGCGCAGGTCGGCGCTGATTTCGAGAATCCAATAGTGTTCGGGCAGATTGCGCAATGACTCGAGTCTTCCCAGGACATCTGCCGCCAGGCGCCCGCTGCCTGCGCCTATTTCCAAGATCGAAGCTGCGTTCAACCGCCCCATTATTTCCTCGCACTGCACGGCCACGCACGCGCCGAACAAACTCGAGATTTCCGGAGCGGTGGTGAAGTCGCCGCCAGCCCCAAATTTTTGCGCGCCGCCGCTGTAGTAGCCGAGCAGCGGCGCGTACAACGCAAGCTCCATGAATTGCTCAAAGCTCAGCCAGCCGCCCGCCGCGTCGATCTGCTGCAGCAAATTCTCGCGGGCTTTTCGCCCCTGTTCTGCGGCGGCCGCGTCGAGCTTGAGTTCACGCAGGTTAGCTGTTGGGGTATCGTTGCCGTGCATGGCGTCCACGCTCGAGGAATCTGCATTGCGCGATCAGGTGGTATTGATCACCGGCGGTGCGCGTCGGATTGGCGCCGAGATCGCGCGCACGCTGCATGCAGCCGGCGCCAACATATTCATCCATTATCGTTCGTCGGCCGCTGCGGCCATCGCGTTGGCGGATGAATTCAACAAATTGCGCGCGCATTCGGCGGCGATTCAAGCGGCCCACCTCGGAAATGCTGAGGCGCCCGATAAATTGGTGGCGGCCGCGCTGCTGGAATTCGGTCGTCTCGACATACTGATCAATAACGCGTCGAGTTTCTACCCGACGCCGGTCGGTCAGATCTCGGTGCCGCATTGGGACGACCTGATGGGCAGCAACTTGAAGGCCCCGCTGTTTCTCGCGCAGGCGGCCGCGCCTAATCTCCGCGCCGCGCGTGGCCTCATCATCAATATGATCGACATCCACGCGCTGCGGCCGCTGAAGGCACATGCGGTATACAGCGTAGCCAAGGCGGGACTCCTGATGTTGACCCGCGCGCTGGCGCGGGAGCTGGGGCCCGAGATTCGCGTCAACGGCATCGCGCCCGGGCCGGTGCTTTGGCCGGAGGGCGACATGGATGATGCACTGAAGCGCGAAATCATCGACAAGACCGCTCTCAAACGCCACGGCACCGCGCGGGACGTCGCGCGCACCGCGTTGTTTCTGGCCAAAGATGCGCCGTATATCACCGGCCAGATCATCGCCGTGGATGGCGGCCGAAGTATTTGACGTGACCGTCCGCGTATTTACGCCGCGGGCTTGGTGTGCTCGCGCCATTTCTTCAAGTCCTCGCGGTCGCGCTCCAACACGACTCCCACATCCCGCGAGCTGCGGATCGCACCCGGTTTACTCAGCGAGATGCCAACCCACGCGACGCCGAACTCCTCGAGCATCAGCATCGCCAAGTGCTCGGCGAGGGTTTCCACCAAGTGAAACTGTGAGGCTGCGACGAATGCCAGTACGCGCTTTGCTACGCGCTTGTAGTTGAGGGTGTCGTCGATGGAGTCGGACAGCGCAGCCTTGCGTATGTCGGCGCTCAACTCGAGGTCTATGAGGACGGTCTGCTTGACCTGCCTTTCCCAGTCGAATATGCCGACGATGGCTTCGGTTTTCAGCGCATGAATGAATATTTTGTCCATCGGTGGATTCAAACCCCTATTTCCTCGAGTTCCCAATTGGCGCTTGCCTGGATTTTTAGGTCGCTACGCATCCCGGCCGCCAGCCGCAGGCATCCGGCCAGCGCAATCATTGCGCCATTGTCAGTGCAAAACTCGGTACGCGGGAAAAACAGCTGCGCGCCGAGGGACTGCACCATCACCGCCAGCCGCTCCCGCAGGCGCCGATTCGCCCCTACGCCACCGGCGATGACCAGACGCCGGTGACCGGTTTCAACCAGCGCGCGGCGGCATTTCTCGGCCAGTGTCTCGACCACCGCTTCCTGGAAACCGCGCGCGATATCCGCGCGGATGCAGGGATCCGGGCCACGGCCGCGCAAGGCTACTAGGGCAGCGGTCTTCAGGCCACTGAAACTGAAATCCAAACCCGGCCGGTCCAGCATTGGACGCGGAAACACGAAGCGCTCGCTGCGGCTTTCTTCCGCCAGCGCGGCCAAGGCGGCGCCGCCCGGGTAAGGCAGACCGAGCAGCTTCGCGGTCTTGTCGAAGGCCTCGCCTGCCGCATCATCCAAGGTTTCGCCGAGTATGCGGTAAGCGCCGAGGCCCGCCACATCGACGAGCTGCGTATGGCCTCCCGATACCAGTAGAGCTAAGAACGGAAAGGCGGGCGGATTGGGCTCCAGCAGCGGCGCCAGCAGATGGCCTTCCAAATGATGGATCGGCAGCGCCGGTTTGCCCCAACTTAAGCTTAAACCGGCCGCGAAGCCGGCGCCCACCAGCAGTGCGCCGATCAGCCCGGGTCCTGCCGTGTAGGCGACGGCGTCGATGGAATCCCGGTCCGAACGGCCTGCGGCGAGTGCTTCCCTGACCAGAGGCAACAGTCGGCGTACATGGTCCCGGGAGGCCAGCTCCGGCACCACCCCGCCGTACGCTCGATGCATGGCGATCTGGCTGTGAAGCCGATGTGACAGAAGCCCCAGCGCCCCGTCGTAAACGGCGACCGCGGTCTCATCGCAGGAGCTCTCGATGCCTAAAACGCGCATATTTTTGCCTTTTGTGGGTACGCACTTTAGAATGCGCCCCCCTGTCGCCGAATCGGCGGCCGTCACCGACTTTTGAGGTTTGAATGCCCAGCGTTCGTGTTCGTGAGAATGAGTATTTCGACGCCGCCCTGCGTCGCTTCAAGCGTGCCTGCGAAAAGGCGGGCGTTCTCACCGAGCTGCGGCGCCGTGAATTCTACGAGAAGCCGACCCAGGAACGTAAGCGAAAAAAGGCTGCCGCGGTAAAACGGCATTTGAAGCGTCTGTCGCGGGAGAATATGCGCGGCACGGGACAACCCGCCAGCCCGCCGCCGGCCGCCCCGCCCCGCAGCCCCTCCTATTAGGGCCGCGCATCGGGTGGTGTAAGGATGGCTCTTAAAGAGCGAATTACCGACGATATGAAGGCGGCGATGCGCTCCGGCGAAAAGGAGCGGCTCGGCGTTATTCGTATGATCACAGCCGCCATCAAACAGCGCGAAGTCGACGAGCGCATCATCCTCGATGACGCGCAAATCCTCTCCGTTCTCGAGAAGATGATCAAGCAGCGCAAAGAGTCGGTGGTGCAGTTCAAAGCCGGCAACCGGCAGGACCTGGTCGACAAGGAAAGCGCGGAAATCACCCTGTTGCAGGGCTACCTGCCCGCCGCGCTCTCCGACACCGAAATCGATGCTTTGATCAATGAAGCGGTTTCCGCCACCGGCGCCGCCAGCATCAAGGACATGGGCAAGGTGATGGCCATCATCAAGGCCAAGGCACAGGGGCGGGTGGATATGGGCGCGCTCGGGGCAAAGATCAAAGCCAAGCTCGGCGGTTGATGGCAAGCGGTCCTACCGGCCGTATTCCAGACTCGTTTCTCGACGAACTCGTTTCCCGTTCGGACATCGTCGATATCATCAATGCGCGCGTGCCGCTGAAAAAAGCCGGCCGCGAATACAAAGCCTGCTGCCCGTTTCACAGCGAGAAATCGCCGTCGTTCTCGGTGAGCGCGGAAAAGCAGTTTTATCACTGCTTTGGCTGCGGCGCGCACGGCACCGTCATCGGCTTTCTCATGCAGTACGAGAAGATGGAGTTTCTCGATGCCGTGGCGGATCTGGCGCAGCGCGCCGGTCTCGAGTTGCCGCGCGAGGCCAAAGCCCCCAAGGATCCCGGCAGCGGCGATCTATATGACCTGATGCTGCGGGCGGCGCGTTTCTTCGAGCAGAACTTGAGCGACAACCCGCGGGCCGGACAGTACCTCAAGGGACGCGGCATCGACCCGAAAACCAGCGGCGTATTTGCCTTGGGCTATGCGCCGGATGCCTGGGACTCGGTGCTCAAGCGCTTTGGCGCGAACGAGGAGGAACGGCGCCGGCTTCTGCAAGCGGGCCTCACCCTCGAGCGCAGCGGTGAGCATGCCTCCGGTTACTACGACCGCTTTCGAGACCGGCTCATGTTTCCGATCCGCGATTCGCGCGGCAGGGTCATTGGATTCGGCGGCCGTGTGATCGATCAAGGCGAACCCAAATATATGAACTCGCCTGAAACGCCGCTGTTTCACAAGGGCCGCGAGCTGTACGGATTGTACGAAGCCCGCCAGGCGCGCGGCGATTTCAAGAGGCTGCTCATAGTGGAGGGCTACATGGATGTGGTTCGCCTGCATCAGGCCGGCATCACTTATGCGGTGGCAACCCTCGGCACCGCGACCACCCAGGAGCATCTGAATAAAATCTTCAGGATGACCAGTGAAGTGGTGTTTTGCTTCGACGGCGACCGCGCCGGCCGCCAGGCAGCCTGGCGCGCGCTCGAAAACGCCCTGCCCCTCGCCCGCGACGGACGTGAACTTAAATTCATGTTCCTGCCCGAAGGCCACGACCCCGACACGCTGGTCGCAGAAGAGGGACCGGATGCATTCGAGAAGCGCATGCAGGAGTCCCTGCCGCTGTCCGAATACCTGGTGCAGCAGCTCATTGCCGGCGTCGATCTCGATCATGTCGACGGGCGGGCGAAGCTCAAAGCCCTGGCGGAGCCGCTGTTTGCGCGCATGCCGGAGGGCATTTACCGGGAAATGCTCGCTGACCGGCTTGGCGCGAGAGTCGGCATGCCGGCACAGACGCTCAAGGAGTTTTTCGCCGCGGGCGAGCCTACGCGCGTGCAGCGCAATGCTCCGGAACTGAAGGCCGCGCCGCGCGGTCGAATCAGCGCCGGACGAGGTAATTTGTTGACCCAGGCCATCACCCTGGTGCTGCACCATCCAGCCGCGGCGGGGGTCATCGGCGATATTGGGGCACTCGACGACCTTGATATGCCTGGCGTTGCGGTACTCAAGGAGCTGCTGCTGCACGCCCGGGCGGCCGCCGCCCCAAGCACGGCAATGCTCCTCGAGCGCTGGCGGGATCGCGCCGAATATGGCCGGCTTACGGACTTGGCCATGCTCGATCCCTTGGTAGCCTCGCCCGAAGCGGCGGCCAAGGAGTTGAAAATGGCAGTCGAAAGGCTGCTGGAAGAGTACGGTCCGGGCCGCAGAATGGATGAATTATTGAAAAAAGCAGGTGAATTGGGCTTGAATTACGAGGAAAAAGCAGAATTAAGCGCTCTTCTCAAGTCCAAGGGCCGCCGACGGGGCCCCCCTTAGTACCGAAGCAAGTGGCTACGGAATGGCCGCAATCGTATACTGCTCGGCTTGCATTTTAAAATGCCCAAATCTCAAATGAGGCGTACCTTGATCAAAAAAGCGCCAGCAGGCACGGCCACGCAAATTGCCGACGAACGTCAGTCGCAACTCAAATTGTTGATTGCGCGCGGCAAGGAGCAGGGCTACCTCACCTACGCTGAAGTCAACGATCATTTGCCGAGCGAGATCGTCGATCCTGAACAGATCGAGGACATCGTCAACATGATCAACGACATGGGTATTCCGGTGTACGAAAAGGCGCCGGATGCCGAGTCACTATTGTTAACCGACGCCACCGCCGCTCCCGACGAGGAAGCGGTCGAAGAAGCCACCGCTGCACTCGCGAATCTCGATGCGGAATTTGGCCGCACCACCGACCCGGTGCGCATGTACATGCGCGAGATGGGCACCGTCGAGCTGCTGACGCGCGAAGGCGAGATTCGCATTGCCAAGCGCATCGAGGAAGGCCTCGAAGCCGTCAAGATCGCCCTCGGCAGCTACCCCGGCACCTACGACCTGCTGCTGCGGCACTACGAAACCGTCAAGGCCGGACAGATGCGGCTGGTGGATGTGATCGTCGGCTTTGTCGACCCGAATGCTCCCGACGAAATCGCACAGCCGCAGAATCCGAAGATGATGGCGCTCGAGCGCGAAGAAGCCGCCAACGATGATGATGAGGCCGACGGCGATGAAGAAGAAGAGGTCATCGACACCGGTCCGGATCCGGAGGAAGCGGCGAAGCGCTTCAATTCCATTGCGAAGGTGCACCATCAATTCCTGAATGCGCTGGACAAGCTCGGGTCCAAGGATCCGAAAACCCTGAAGATTCGCAAGAAGATCTGCGCTGAATTGATGGAACTGAAGCTGTCGCCAAAGATGTTCGATCAGCTGATCGACAATCTTCGCCAGCATGTGACCGAGGTGCGGCTGCTCGAAAAGGAAATCATGTTCCTTTGCATCAAGCAGGCCGGCATGCCGCGCAAGGACTTCATTTCGACGTTCCCGAAAAACGAGACCAGTACACGATGGCTGGACAAGCACATCAAGGCCAAGAAACGTTATTCGGGACCGCTCGCAAAATTCAAGGATGAGATCGAGCGCCGCCAGAACAAGCTCAAGGATCTGGAAGGCTTGTTTCACGTTCTGATAAATGAGATCAAGGAAATCAACCGCGAAGTGTCCATCGGCGAGGCAAAAGCGCGGCGCGCGAAGAAGGAAATGGTCGAAGCCAACCTGCGCCTGGTGATCTCGATCGCCAAAAAGTACACGAATCGCGGCTTGCAGTTTTTGGATCTGATTCAAGAAGGCAACATCGGCCTGATGAAGGCCGTCGACAAGTTCGAGTACCGCCGCGGCTACAAGTTTTCAACTTATGCGACCTGGTGGATTCGCCAGGCGATCACCCGCTCGATCGCCGATCAGGCGCGCACCATCCGCATACCGGTGCACATGATCGAGACCATCAACAAGTTGAATCGCATTTCGCGACAAATGCTCCAGGAGATGGGACGCGAGCCCACGCCGGAGGAGCTGGCCGTGCGCATGGAGATGCCCGAGGACAAGGTTCGCAAGGTTCTGAAGATCGCCAAAGAACCGATCTCGATGGAGACGCCGATCGGCGACGACGAGGATTCGCACCTTGGCGACTTCATCGAGGATACCTCGGTGTCATCGCCGATCGATTCGGCGACCACCGAGTCGTTGCGCGAGACCACACATTCGGTGCTGGCGCAGCTGACGCCGCGGGAAGCCAAGGTGTTGCGCATGCGCTTCGGCATCGACATGAACACCGACCACACTCTGGAAGAAGTGGGCAAGCAGTTCGATGTCACGCGTGAGCGGATCAGGCAGATAGAAGCGAAGGCGCTGCGCAAGCTGCGTCACCCCAGCCGCAGCGAGCAGCTGCGCAGCTTCTTGATGGACGACTGAAGCGGTCGAGCGCTCAACAGCGAACATGGGGGCCCTTCATCATCAAGGGCCCTTATGTTTTCTGGCCGACCGCAACTTCCAGCGTCAGGTGCCGTTCGCTGTTGAGTGAATTGGCCACCAGGCACGTGGCCTCGGACTTTTCCAGCAAGCGCTTCGCCCGCTCGATGTCCGCGCCGGCGGCAACCTGCAGCTTGGCGTGGGTGTCGAAGCGCGTGAAGCGCATCTTGCCGTCCACACGATCCAAAGTGCCTTCGGTGCGCACCTCGAGACTGTGCCAGGCGTACTTGGACGCCGCGGCTATGGCCCGAAAGCTCAAGGCAAAGCAGTCCGCCACCGCGGCGGTCAGCAGCCCTTCCGGCGACCATTGATTTCCCGGACCGTCGAATTCCTTCGGCGACGAGGATTCGATGACGCGAACGCCCTCGGTGGACAGCGGCACGTCGCCGTCGGGACGAATGGAAGCGTTGACGGTGTAGTGGTGTGGAAATGGGTGCATGACAAACTCCTGCGATGTCCGGTGTTCATGAATGGCGCTCGATCTTAAGCCGGACCGAAAAGTTTGAGTTCCGGACCATTCTCGGTAAGCCGTATCATCCGTTCGAACGAGAGTCCGATTTTCTCCAATACCGCGATCGAGCTGTAATTCTCCGCCGACGTGATGGCGACTATGCGCGGGATTTTGAGAACACGGGCACCGTGATCCAGAACCGCGCCCGCCGATTCTACGGCATATCCTCGCGAACAATGACGCGCCAGAAACGCAAATCCGACGTCCGGCTCGCTCAATCCCTCGCGCTTGACCAAGCCGCAAATCCCGATCGGCGTGCCGTCGCGAAAACACGTCGCATACAAGCCAAAGCCGTTTTGGCTATAGCTGTCGATCGGTCCACTTGCAATGTAGTCGCGCGCGTCCTGCAGAGTTCTTACTCCCTTGTCGCCGATGTAACGAATGAAGTCGGCCTCGTTCACCAGCTCCAGTATGAACTCGGCATCCCCAAAATCGAGTTGGCGCAGCCGCAAGCGGCTGGTCTCAATGACCGTCATGGCCGAATGCATCGGCGAGGAGCGCGTAAGAGTGCCGTCGCGCCTGCGGATCGAAAGTCCAGGTGTTGATCACGATCTCGTCCAGCTCGAGTCTTGCCGCCAGCACACGCAGCTTGTTTGCGACTTGCGCAGCTGTCCCCACCATCGCGACGGCGCGGAGCTTCTCGATCATGGCCCGCTCCGCCTCCGTATAGGGGTGGGCGGCGGCATCTTCGGGCGAGGCCAATGGCATTCGCAGGCCCTTCTCGAACCCGACTCGCCAATACTCCCGGGTCATCAACAGCCGCTGCGCTTCGCTCGGTGTGTCCGCAGCCAATGCCCAAACGCAAATGGTCGCGTGGGGACTTGGGTAGCGCTCGCTCGGCCGGTAGTTTCGGCGATATAAAGCGAGCGCATCCTCGACGCCCGCGCCTTCGCTGAAGAAGTAAGCGAACGCATAGGGCAAGCCAAAATGCGCCGCCAGCTGAGCGCCGTATGCTGAGCTTCCCAAAATCCACAATTGCGGACTAGTGGTACCGGTCGGCAGCGCCATGATGCTGCGGTAAGGATGGCCGGCAGGCAGTTCAATTCCCGATACCCAATGCTGCAGTTCCTGCACCTGACGGGGGAATTCCTCCGCGGCATTCGCATGCGGGTTCAGAGCATGTGCGGTCAAGCCGTCGGATCCCGGAGCCCGGCCCACGCCCAGGTCAATACGCCCCGGCGCGATGGCCTCGATTACCCGAAATTGCTCCGCCACCTTGAGAGCAGAGTAGTGGGGCAGCATCACGCCGGCGCTGCCGACGCGGATGCGGCGCGTGGTGGCGGCGATTGCCGCTATCAGAATTTCCGGCGCCGTGCCGACGATGCTGGCGCTGTTGTGATGTTCCGACACCCAGTAGCGCTCGTAGCCCAATTCATCGCAAAGTTGCGCCAGCGCGATCGATTCGCGGATCGCAGCGCCCTGGGTGCTGCCCGCGGACGCGGGGGACTGATCGAGTACGGACCATTTCATCGGGCGAGGTCGATAACGAAACTAGCGGCTGCGGGCCGCGAGCATGGCCGCGATTTCGCGCGAATCCGCGTCGCCCGAGCTCTGCAAACCCTGCACTACACCCAACTGGTCCGCCGCAGGCCGGTTTTGGCTCACCTTCCACTTGCCGGTCAATTTCACGATCGAAAATTCGAATCCGACAATCATGCGAAGCATTTTCTCGATGTAGTCCCGGGGCGCGTCACCGATCTTCCAGGGCTTAAGACGCGATGCCTCATGGGTCGCGGTCAAACCGGCCACGAAGCCATGCAGCCACTCGATGTCATCGATGAACCGCAATGTTCCGTGCGCATGCACCACCGCGTAATCCCAGGTCGGAACTACCTCTGCTGTTTGCAGCTTCGAAGGATAAAGCGACGGCGAGATGTAAGCGTCCGGTCCTTGAAAGATCGCCAGCGCTTCGCTGCCTTGGGCGTACTCGCGCCACAAAGGATTGGCGTGAGCTATATGACCGCGTAGCGCACCGAGCGGAGCCGGCTCCGCCAGCGTCTGCAGCGGCACATGGTTGGCGACCAGTCCGGACGCGGACGATGTGACGAGAGTGGCGAGCGGCCGGGCACGCATGAGTGCATGCAGCACGTCGGTGCGCGTTTCTTTGAATTGCTCAGGCAGGTACAAAACTATCCTTGGATTAGAGAATCGGCGAACAGATTAAGTGTTCCGTTCGGCGAGTGCCAGCGCGACGATCAAGGCTCGAGCTTCGGTCCGTTGCGCTTTTCGATTTCTGCCTCGGCGGCCAGCCAATCCTCGACTTCGTGCCCCGGCTCGAAGCCGCGGCTCTGCGCGCGAAAATAGGCGAGCTCCGCAATCAATGCCTCGCGGGATTTTGCGGCCTTGAGCGGAGTAACGAAGCGCAGCGGATCAAATGATGGCGGACTATTGGTCGGCGCGCCTTTGCGATTTCGAAGCGGAGTGCTGCGCTTGAGTTCGTCCATTGAGCTTCCTGAAGGCTGTGGCTCTTTTATCGCATCAGTTCGAATTTTGCACCCTGAAACAATTGCCGGCGGCGCGCCTGAATGTCGCTCCCCCAACAGTCTTTGGCGATGCCAGTCCGGCCGTATGTCATTGATTTATAAGAGTGTCCCGATGGAGGTCAGCGGCACGGATATATTAAGGACACACGGGCGCTCACCAGGAAGGCACATGTGTAGAAGCATCAGGACCTTGTTCAACTTCGAACCACCGGTCAGCGACGATGAAATTCGTGCCGCCGCATTGCAGTTCGTGCGCAAGGTCAGCGGATTCCACAGCCCGTCGAAATCAAATGAGCCGGCGTTTCTGCTCGCCGTCGATCACATAGAAGCTGCTTCGCGCACGCTGCTTCGGTCCCTGCAAACGACTGCGCCGGCAAAGAACCGCGAACAGGAAGCAGCCAAAGCCCGCAGCCGTGCGGTTCAGCGATTTTCAAGAGTCGTTTAGCGCCAAGAATTGCAGCTGTCGAGGATAGTCACGGCGTTGGTTCCGCGATGATCTTCAGAAATGCGGCGTCCAGAGTGGCTTCGCCGGTATGCGATCTTAGGTCCGCGGCGGCGCCCAGGAATCTGATGGCGCCCTCGTGCAACACGGCAAATGAATCGCACAGCTCATCGATGTCAGCCAGGGAGTGCGAACTGAAGAGAACTGTCGCACCCCGCCGCTGCGCCGCCTTGATTTGCACCTTGAGGCAGGCTCGAGCGCGCGGATCGAGGCCGCTCATCGGCTCATCGAGCACCAGCAGCCGCTGTTCCGACAGCAGCACCGCTGCGATGCCGAGCTTCTGTCCGGAACCCTTGGAATACGAGGCGACGCGTTTCGTGAGGTACTTCACATCGAGGTCGATGGCGGCAGCCGCTGCTTGAATGCGCTGATCGTCGCAGGCCACTCCGTAGAGCCGCGACATCATTTGCAGATATTCGAGACCGGTGAGATAGCCGGGAGGAACGAAGCGCTCCGAAAGATAAGCGACCGCGCCGCGTGCCATTGCTTCGGTCGCGGGCTGCGCAAAGATCAGTACCTCGCCCGAATCCGGAAACGAGAAGTCCATCAAACTTTTGATGAGCGTGGTCTTGCCGGCGCCGTTCAATCCTACGAGTCCGAATATCGAGCCGGATGGCACCGCGAAACTTACCGCACGCAGCGCGGCGTGGCTGCTGAAGCGTTTGCCGACCCGATTGAAATCGATAGCGTTTGCCATTGCCGCCCTTCTGAACCGCCCACCGCAGCCGATACTGCCTGAATGAGGCGGTGACTTGGGAGGCAATCGCGGTTTTCAGCGAGATCCGCCCCGCTTCCTATGTCAAGTCCCGCCGCCGCCGGCCGATAGCAGGCAATGGATTAATGGGAGACGATTTGTGATTCAGCGGCAGCATGGAAACGCGTCGCGTATGCGAAACCCGAGGAAATACGGCCTCGTGATCTCGTGCGCACTGATTGCGACAATGGTCATGAGTTGCGCGGCTACGCCGCACACCAAGGGTGTGCCCGCAGCCACGGTGGCTGCGGAGAAGCCGGCGGGTATGGCCCTGCAGCCGAACGCCGCGCCGCCCATGCCGCCGCCGCCGCGCCAGAGCGGCAAGAGCGAAACCTTCAACGTGACGGTCCGCGACGTCCCAGTGGCCGATGTGTTGTTTGTTTTGGCGCGCGACGCCCACTTGAGCCTCGACATCAGCCCGAAAGTAGTCGGCCAAGTCACCCTCATCGCGGTCGATCAGACCCTGCCGCAGATCCTCAGTCGAATTGCGGAGCAGGTTGCCATGCGCTACGAATTCAAGGATTCGGGCATCGTCGTCAAAGCCGACACACCGTACGACCGCCAGTACAAGATCGACTACGTCAACATCGAGCGCGAATCGAAATCGGCGAGCAATATTTCGACGCAGATTCAGGCGGGCTCCAATGGCCAGGTAACGATTGGGGCCGGCGGCGCCAGCGGCAGTTCGGGTGGCGGCGGCAGCGGCGATACCACCAACAACAACTCGACCGCGCAGCTGACCAGCAATACGCGCAATCAATTCTGGCGTTCGCTGACGCAGAACGTAAAGGCGCTGGTCGGCGACAACACCCCGCTCACCGCCAGCACAAATGGCGGCGGTCCGCAGCTTTCCGCTGCAAGTCCGGCGGCGGCTTCGCCGGACGCGAGCTTCGTCGTTGCCAATGCGGAAACCGGTCTCCTCGTGGTTCGCGCCACGGGGCGCCAGCACGAGCGCGTACAACAGTACCTGGACATGATGCTGCGTTCGGCCCACCGCCAGGTGTTGATCGAGGCCACGGTTGCCGAGGTACAACTCTCGGATCAATACCAGCAGGGCATCAACTGGCAGAAGCTCAACTCGGGCAGCTTTAAAGCCACCCAGCAACCCATGGGTCCCGCTCCCCTGCCTGGCGGCAGCGTTCCGAGCAGCGGCCCCGGCGGCATTACCTATCCGCCCAGCACTACGCCCCTGCCCAATCCCAGTATGCTGGTACTGCAGTACGTGAGCGCACCAGGAAGTTTCCTGGGCAATGTGTCTGCTGCCGTGTCGCTGCTGGAATCATTCGGCACCGTAAAGGTGTTGTCGAGCCCCAAACTCAGCGTGCTCAACAATCAAACCGCATTTCTCAAGGTGGTCGACAACCGCATTTATTTCACCATCAACGTGCAGGTCACACCGGGAACAACGGTCGGTACCCAACCCATCGTGACCTACACCTCGACACCCGCCACCGTGCCGGTTGGCTTCGTCATGAGCGTCACGCCCTCGATCGACGAAACCGGCATGGTCAGCATGGATGTGCGGCCGACCATTTCCCGCATCCTGGACTACGTCAATGATCCCAATCCGGCATTGGCCCAGGCCAACGTCGTCAGCCAAATTCCTGAAATTCAGACCCGCGAAATCGAATCCCTGCTGCGCGTAAGAAGCGGCGATATCGCCGTGATGGGCGGCCTGATGCAGGACGTCATCAATAAATCGAGCGATGAAGTTCCGTTCGTGGGGCGCATTCCCTGGCTCGGCAATCTGTTCAAGTACCGGAACGACACACACACCAAGAGCGAACTCGTCATTTTCCTGCGCCCTGTCGTGATCCGCGATGCCAGCTTGGACGGCGACTTTCATGACTACAAAGGCATTGCGGAGCGCGATGATGTACCCAGCGGTCTCGTCAGTGGCAAGCCGCCAAGCATCGGCACGCCGATGAGCTCGATGCCATGAGCCTGCTGCTCGACGCGCTGAAAACCAGGGAATCAAGCGCGCCATCATCCGCCGAACCTAGTGAGGAGGCGCTCGACGGCCGCGAGACTTTGAAGATTCTCACCGCGAAAATGGCAGCGAGAAGCGCCCTGACGCTCGAGGCCAGCCCCCCGGACGCGTCCGCCATGCCCACCGCTGAGGCGCCGGATGTCGCCGCGGTGCCACGCGCAGCCACTGCCTCGCGCAATGCCGCATTGCCGTCCGGCCTGCCGCCAGCACTGTCGCCCGCGGCGCCGCTGGCGGCGTCGCCCGCGCGCAGGTATGCGGCGATGCTTGCCGCGGCGGTCGCGGTGGTCATCGTCGTAATGGTCGGCAAATCGCTGCTGCACAAAAATTCGAATCAGATGAGCTATCCCGAAGCGGCCGAAAGCCCACCGGCCGCCACCGGCCAGCCGGCGACACGCTCGAACCCCAGTGCTGTTCAAGTACCTACCCGACCGGCGAGTCAATTTTCCGGTGTGGGTGGCGCTCCGGAAATCGATCTGCACGAGGACGCGGTGCTGCCGACCGCTATACGCGCCCGACCGGCTACACCCGCGACCGAGGTGCGCGCGGCCGCAACAGACCCATCCATGCCGCCGCGACGGTCATTTTCGGTGACCCCGTCGGCCGGCGTCGCGTCGATCGACAAACACATCGAGACCGGCTACCGCGCGCTGGCATCCGGCAATGTTGCAGTTGCACAGCGCGAATATAGCGCCGCGCTGGATCTTGACCCCAATAACGTTGACGCCCTGTTGGGAACCGCGAGCGCTGCAGCGCGCGCCGGCAACTCGACGCTGGCCGCAGCGGCGTACGCGAAAGTGCTCAGGCTCGAACCCGGGAACCAGGACGCTACAGCCGCGCTGACGATTTTGAATCACGACCCGACGTCAACCGAGGCGAACGAAAGCCGTCTGAAAGTCATGATCGCCGGGGACAACGAGCGGCGGCCGGCGTTGCATGCCGCGCTGGCTGGGGTGTATGCCGGCGACGGGCGCTGGACCGATGCCGCTCAGGAATATTTCACTGCGCTCTCCATGGATCCCGGCGATGCCAGCCTGGCCTTCAATCTCGCGGCCAGCCTCGATCAAAACCACAGTGCCGCCGCCGCGTTGACTTACTACGCGCAGGCGCTCGCGTTCGCAAAGCTGCGGCCGGCGCAGATCGACGTGCGCGCCATCGAGGCGCGCATCAGCCAGTTGCAGGCGCGTATCGAGGTGCAGCCGGCGACTCCCCGGGCAGCGCCGTGAGCGCCAAGACCGCCGCAGCGGCCGCCGCCCCAATGGGCGACGCCGTGAAACCCACGCCGGCGAAAGCCGCGGCTGCACCGCGCCGCCAGCTCGGGAAAATTCTGCGCGAGCGCGGCATCCTGAGCGAAGACCAGCTCAGAATCGCGCTCCTCGAACAAAAGCGCAACGGCGAACCCCTGGGCAGAACCCTGGTTCGCCTCGGCTTCGTCAGTGAAGCGACGCTGCGCGAAGCGCTATCGGAAAATCTCGGGCAAAGCGATATCGATGTGTCCCGGGTCGTCGCCGATCCTGCGGCGCTCGCCCTGGTACCGAAGAGTTTTGCGACCCGCTTCAGTGTGCTGCCGGTGGCGCTCGATCGAATCCGGCGGGTCCTCACCGTCGCGGTCGGGAATCCGAACAACGTCGTGGTTCTCGATCAACTCAACGAGATGCTGCACGGCGAATTCACCACCGAGGCGCGCATCTCCTCGGAAGCCGAGGTGACGCGCGCGATCGACCGATTCTACGGCCACGAATTGTCGATCGACGGCATCTTGAATGAAATCGAAACCGGCGAGGTCGACTACTCGAGCATCACCACCGCCGATGGCGGCTATACGCAGCCGATCATCCGGCTCATCGATGCCATCGTCGGCGACGCCGTGTCGCGCCGCGCCAGCGATATCCACTTCGAGCCCGAGCAGGGTTTCGTGCGCATTCGCTACCGCATCGACGGCGTGCTGCGGCAAATCCGCGCGCTGCACTTCAAGTATTGGTCGGCGATGCTGGTGCGCATCAAAGTACTGTCCGGCATGAATATTGCGGAATCGCGGGCGCCGCAGGACGGACGCATCAGCCTGCACTTGCAGGGCCGCTATATCGACTTCCGCGTCGCCGCGCAGCCAACCACCTACGGCGAGAACGTGGTGCTGCGCATTCTCGACAAAGTACAGAGCCTGGTCGCGCTGGACGCGTTGGGCCTGGCGCCGGATCAATTCGAAGCACTGCAGCTCATGATCAGGCGCCCCGACGGCATTTTGTTGGTCACCGGGCCCACCGGCAGCGGCAAGACCACCACGCTGTATTCCATTCTCAAGGCGCTCAACAGCGAAGGGGTCAACATCATGACCCTGGAAGATCCGGTGGAATACCCGATGCCGATGATCCGGCAGACGAGTCTGGCGGAAGGACTGAAAATCGATTTTGCATCCGGCATTCGTTCGATGATGCGCCAGGATCCGGACATCATTCTGGTGGGCGAGGTCCGCGATTCCGATACGGCCTCGATGGCATTGCGGGCCGCGATGACCGGGCACCAGGTATTCAGCACGCTGCACACGAACTCCGCGCTGGGCGCGATGGCGCGGCTGCAGGATCTGGGCCTGAATCCGGAAATTCTTGCCGGCAACATGGTCGGCGTGATTGGCCAGCGTTTGGTGCGACGCCTGTGCAGCAGTTGCAAACGGCCCTATCAGCCGAATCCAGCAGAGGCGCGGCTGCTGGGACTCAACGCCGACGATCCGCAACCGCTGTTCGATGCAATGGGCTGCGAGGCCTGCGAACAGCAGGGCTACTTCGGGCGCATCGCACTCATGGAGGTGGTGCGATTCGATGCGGATTTGGATGAATTGGTGGCGCGCAGAGCCACATTGCGGGAACTGCGCAGCACAGCAACAGAGAAGGGTGCGCGAACGCTGGCCCAGGA
Organism: uncultured Gammaproteobacteria bacterium; assembly: GCA_963785405.1. GTDB lineage: Bacteria > Pseudomonadota > Gammaproteobacteria > Steroidobacterales > Steroidobacteraceae > Bog-1198. The sequence goes on along the minus strand of CAWAVF010000008.1, from coordinate 856,185 downwards.
CGCGATTCGCAGAGTGCTGGACGGCACCACGACCTTGAGTGAGATCGCGCGCACCATCGATCTTACCTCGCTCGAGGCGCGTTGAACTCCTTATGACCATCTATCGCTACAGAGCGGTAAGCGATTCGGGCCAGATACGCAGCGGCCAGACCGAAGCGCTCAACCTGCCGGACCTCGAGGCGCGCCTGGCACAGGTTCGCCTGGATTTGATCGAGGCTCACGTCAGGCCGATAGCGGTGCCCAGCGGTTGGGGCGCCGGCCCCACGCCGAAAGATCTCATCACGTTCTGTCTGCACCTCTCGCAGGTGACCCGCGCCGGAATATCGCTTCTCGAGGGACTGCAGGATTTGATCGATGATGTTGAACAGCCGCGGTTTCGCGTCATCCTGGGCGCCGTCGTCTCGGCGATCCAGTCGGGCACGGGACTCGCGGATGCGCTTGCCGCCTACCCCAAGGTGTTCGATCGGACTTTCATCGCGCTGGTTCGCGCCGGCGAGCAATCCGGCAACATCCCGGAGACCTTTCGCAGACTCGCCGATTCGCTGAAATGGCGCGACGAGCTGCGCTCCAGCTTCAAGAAACTGCTGATCTATCCGGCTTTCGGCATGACGGTGATCATCGCAGTGTTTCTGTTTCTCATGATCTACCTGGTACCGCAGCTTTCCGGCTTCATTCGCTCCATGACCGGCGGCCATCTGCCGCTGCAAACCAGGATCCTGCTCGCCATCTCCAACTTTCTGGTGAACCATTGGTGGGTGCTGCTGGCGGTGCCCGCCGCAATTGGCGCAGGCTTGGGTCTGCTGCTGCGCTTTGCATCCGAAGGCCTGCGCGCGGACTTCGATGGCCTGAAGCTGCGTCTTCCTCTGATTGGACCGACACTTGCAAAAAATTTCGCTGGCGCGTTTTTCCTCCACCTTGGGGCTGTTGTACGCATCCAGCATTCCAGTGCTCACCGCCTTGGAGTTGTCGGCCGGGGCGGCGGGCAACCGCATGATTTACCGCGCAGTCATCGCGTCCCAGGCGAAGATCGCGGATGGTCTGACCATTGCCGAGTCTTTCGAAGCAGCGAACCTGTTTCCAAAACTGGTGGTCCGCATGCTGCGCATCGGCGAGTCGACCGGTGAACTCGATAAATCGCTGGCCAACGTGAGCTATTTCTACGATCGAGAAATCGCCGATTCCATCAAAAACGTGCAGGCGCTGGTCGAACCGGTTCTTACGGTATTCATGGGATCGATACTTGGGTGGCTCATTCTCTCGATGCTGGGGCCGCTGTACGACACGATCTCGAAGCTGAAGATATGAAGAGCTGCGACCAATACATCTACATCACCGGCGCGTCGGTTGCATGTTATCGCGACACTGGCGGTCTTGAGATCCTGGCGGAGATGTCGACGCCGCGCAATGCCGCATTGGATAGCGACTCGCTTGCCGCGAGCCTGCTGCAATTCGAATCGCACCTGGATCGCTATCCGCATGATCGGTACTTCGTGATCACGGATACCCAGGCCGAAGCGTACCAAGCGGAGACCGTGCCTCAGATGTCGCGCCGCGATCTCAAGCTGCTGTTGAACCGCAAATTAGAGCAGCGCTACCGATCGACGGAGTATCGAGCCGTCGTGCCGCACCGCGCTAGGCCGCTACGCCTTCATACGCAATCTGGCGCGGCGCCGCTCGCGCACCACAACGCGCATCTTGTACGCTCTAATCAACCCGGAAACCCTTGCGCCCTGGCTCGGTGCGTTGGAGCGGCGCGCGTTGAACGTCCGCGGACTGTACAGCCTTGGGGCGCTCATGCCGGCGCTCATCCGCGACTTGAATATTCCGTCCGGAGCGGATGCGCTGGTGGTTATGCGCACCGCGGCAGGGTATCGGCATGCGTTCGTGTCGCCGTCGGGCCTGCGATTCTCCCGGCTTTGCGTTCATTCGAATTCCGCCGATTCGCAGGTAGCGCAGGAAATCGAAAAGACGCTGCAATATTTGACCATGACGCGGTTGTGGGGTGTGGATGGCCGGCATCGCGCGCTGCACATTTCAGTTATCGACGCCGAGCCATCGTCGAGTGTTCTCAATGTGCCATCGGACAATCCGCTGATTGTGCAGCCGGTCCAGATCCGCCCCCGCGACCTTAAGCCGCTCGGCCCCGCCAATCTGCTGGACGCCGCCAACTCGGCGTGGCTGCTCTTCAATCGCGCCGCGCTGCGTTCGCATGGATTGGGCTGCGCCGCGGGGTTAACGCTGCAAGATGCGGGCCGTCGCGCCATCTACCGCACCGCGACTCTCGGCGCGACGGCTGCAATCGCTATGCTGAGCGTGGGCTACGTGGCGTTCACCGAAGCTGCCACCCGGGAAAGTGCGGCGCATGCCAGCACCGGAGAAATGATTGCCGCACATCTTGACGCCACGGCCAAAGACAGCGAGCGGATGACTCCCACGGCGGACCTTGACGCCGAGCAGTTGCGCGCCACGGTGCAAACGCGCGATCGATTGCTGATGCGCAATATCGACGCCGCAGGTCTCATGCAGGCCATCGCGGCGGGGCTGGCGCCGTTTCCCGATCTCGACATTGATCTATTGGAATGGTCGTATGCCCCGGCTGCAGGCGCTGCCCCGGCGCCGCCTGGATCCATCCTGGTTCGGGTCGGTGGACACGTCCACGCGCATCTGCATAAAGCCGAATCGAATGCCGCGGTTGCGGGTCTGGCGGCGGCAATCGGCCGGCAACTCGGCGGCGCTGCAAACGTCGAGAAGCTGCCCTTCGACGTGGCTCCGGAAGGCAGTTTGACCAGCAAACCCAGTGATGGCGCCGCGGCACAGCCACAATTCAGCGTGACTGCAACGGTTGCCGCCGGTGCGAAGCCATGAGCATCATGAAATCCTCGCGCTACACCGCGGCCGCGCTGGGCGCCACAATCAAGTATTGCGTCGCTGCGCTCATCATCTGCATTTTGCTGATTGGGATCATGCGCGCCCGGCGTAGCGCGGCGGAACACCGCGACGACCTCGCCGCACAGCAGATCCGGATCGCCAGGGCGCACGTCGAGCGGGCAAACGAGCGCCGCGCGCTTACGGAAAAATATCTGGCCGCTTACAACCGATTGGTCCGCGAAGGATCGATGCAGCGGTTCGATCGCGCTGCCGCGGGCGACTGGTTTGAGGCCGCCATCCGTGGACCCGAAGACGGCGCCGTCGATGGTTATGTGATCGGCAAGGATGTTCCGTACGCGGGAGCGGAAAACGCCGAGCTCAGCGCGTTTCGAATCATCTCGCATCCGCTCGAATTCACCGCCACGGTCGACGATGAAGATGAGTTCGTCGAACTCATGAAATCGATCGAAACCCGGCTGCCGGGCACGAGTGCCGCGGAAGGCTGCTCGCTGAGCCGCGATCGTGAATCGGGCCTCCGCATGGAGCCGCTTGCGGTGCGCTGCAACGTGGTCTGGTATGAATTCGCGCCCACTGGCGCCGCTCTTAGCGCCAACGCTCCGGAACCTAAGCCATGACCGCGAAAGCTCGCCTTTGGCTGTGGCTTGCACTGCTGGTGGTGCTATCGCCGGCCTTATGCGGCGCGGCCCCGCCGGCCGATGCGTCCAAAGCGCAAAATCCACATCGGCAGGATTTTTTTCTCGCCGGCCGAACGGCTTCATCGCTACGCGGACAAGACGCCGGCAACGGACGCGTCGCGCACTGCCCGCATTGCTCGCGCTGAACGCTTGGAAATAAACGGCGCGATAAGCTCGAGTACGCAAGGCCGCGCGGTGTGGGTCAACGGCATCGCGATCGAGAATTCCGCCAAATTCAAATCCGCCTGGACGGACCGCGCGGGCGGTGTATGGCTGCGCGATGATCGGCGCGCGCCTCGTCTGCTGCGGCCCGGACAGGCTATAGATCCCGCGAGCGGCGCGATCGAAGACTTGCTTCCGGCCGGGTCCGCGGCGCGGCACTAGATCGGAGCGCCCGCACATGCAGCCGCGCGCAGCACGCACACCCGGACCGCAGCATCAGCGAGGCGCCGCGGCGCTGTTGTTGATTCTCACGATGATCGTGATCCTGACCATAGTGCTCGCGCCGCGATTGACGCTGTGGCAAGTGCATAACGCGGCTGGCGGCCGCGGTTATCAAACGCTCATGGACGCGAAGGCGGCCATCCTGGCCCATGCCGCGAACCCGGGGGCCGATACGGTGCCGGGCCGTCGATTGGGACAGATTTCGCTCACTCCCGATTTGCCCGTGCTCGCCGGCAGCGGCTTTGACGGCTTGAGCAAACCGGGATGTGCGACGCGAACCTGGGTCCCGGGCCAGGCGCTCATCGATCCGAATACCTTTGCAGCGCCGCTAAATGTGCGCTGCTTCGGCCGCTTCCCTTGGCTTAGCTTTGGATTGCAAGGGCCGAGCACTCCGGATGACCAGTCAGGCGAAGTGCCGTGGATATTCATGTCGGCCAATCTCGTCGTTGGGGCGGCTTGCCTCGCAAATTTAAATCCGCTCATGCTGAGCAGCGCGTATTCCGGCGGCTGCGGTACGACAGTGCCGTTTCCCTGGCTCCGCGTGGTCGACGCTCGCGGTAATTTGCTGTCGGCGGAAGTAGCCATCGTGCTGATACTTCCAGGGCCCGCCGTGAGCAATGGGCAAACCCGCAGCGCGCCCATCGATTACGCTCCTGCGGCCTACCTCGAAGGATTGACGGTGGCGGCCGGTTGTCCCGCGCCCTGCGTTCCCGGGACCTACAACAATGCCGCCTATACGGTCGCCAGCGGTTTGAACTGGACGTTCATCGACGCGCCCGCGAGCACGAGCCTGAGCCCGCCGCCGTCCTACTATTCGACGCCGTTTCAATTCAACGATCATTTGATCTATATCACGACCAGCGAGTATTTCGAGGCGATGGAGCAACGCGCGCGGCTCGCCGTCCTCAACACGCTAAGCGCCTTCCGCACCAGCAACGGCTACCTACCCTATTCAGGCGACTACCCCTCGACGCCGCTTGCCTCGAGCTGCGCACTGCATTCGCGCTTCGGTTTGCTGCCGCAGGCCGTGAGCTGCGGCGGTGCTTTGAATTACCCGGCCTGGCTCACCGCTGCGGGCTGGGGGTCTTACTTCATCTACGCTGTCGATCCCGGCTGCATCGCCAGCGCGTCGGCACCGCGCTGCCTCGCGCCCGGCATACGGCTGGGCGGCGCCGCGCAGCGCTACAACGCGGTGCTGTTCAGCCCCGGCCGAGCGATACAAAGTGCGCCATATGCCGCGTCGAAGGGCGCGCCGCAGGCGCCACTGGGAAGCGGCTCGTTGGCGGATTTTCTCGACAGCGCCAGCAACCTGGCCGGACCGCCGTTCGATGCCGCGGGGACTCCTCTCACCGCCAACTACGATGACCGTATGTACGGGATACCATGAGCATGAAACACACCCGAGGATTCACATTGGTCGAGCTGGCCATTTCCATGGTCATCCTGGGTCTGGTACTCACGGGATTTGCGCTGGCCCTGTCGCAGCAAGTGCAGCAGCGTCAACTGACGGATACCCGCACGGCTTTGCAGCAGGCCAATGACGCGATCATTTCCTTCGTGACCGCCAACGGCCGGCTTCCCTGCCCCGCTGTCGTCGCCAGCAATGGTCAGGAGTCGATGACCGGCATCGGTCAATGCACGGCGGCGGCCGGCTTACTTCCGGCGGTCTCGCTCGGCTTGCCGAATCTCGACGCCAATGGGCTGCTCAATGACGGTTGGGCGGATGGCAGCACGCACGATGATGCCGGGGTGCTCGATTACCCGCGTGCGATCCGTTACTCCGTGGCGCTGCTCGTCGGCACCGCTCAACCCTACGCGCTCACCACTGCATCGCTTGGCGGAGCGGCGCGCGCCACCGTTGGCACAGCGCTCGCCGCCAACAACGGTTTGTTCGTATGCCGTTCATCGGCCGGCATCGTTGCCGCCGGCAATCGCTGCGGCGGAAATGCAAACGCGCTGGCCTTGAATGTTGCTGCGGTGATCTGGTCGCAGGGACCCACCGGCAATGACGCCCTCGGCAACTCCGCCGATGAGAAGCAGAATTACGGCCAGTTGGGCGCGCCGGCCGTAGCGCGCACCTTTGTCATGCGCGATCCCTCAGGTACCGCGGCTGCCGCAGGCCGCTTCGACGATCTCGTGTCGTGGGTTTCCTGGGGGGCCGTGGCGGACCAGCTGATGCTGGCATGGCAGGTGCAATGATGCTCTCGGCTCCGCGCGCCATGGCGGGACTTGCACGACTGACCCTGTTGGAGGCCAGACGCACGGCAGTGGGCAAGTCCGTGATTGCCGCGATTGCAATCGCGCTCTGCCTCGCGCTTTTCATGGAGCGCATCGTGCTCACCGAGCAAGTGCGCGCCGCCGTGGTTACCTATGCGGTGATCGTGCGCTTGAGTGTCGTGCTGCTCATCGCGCAATCGATCATCGCCAATACTGTGCGCGACTTGCACGAGCGTCTGGTCGAGCATTTTCTCGCGCTGCCGTTGACCCGTTTGCAGTATGCGGTCGGCAAGTGGCTGGGGTGGGCGGCGGTGGCGGCCATCTCAGGAATCGCGGCGGGACTGCCGTTGCTCGGATTTGCGGGAACTCCGGGGCGATTGGCATGGACCATGAGTTTCGCGGTTGAAGCCGTGCTCGTCGCCAGCGTTGCGCTGTTACTGGCGCTGGTGCTGGGTCGAGTGGTCAGCGCCATGCTCGCTTTTTGTTGCCTGTATCTGTTTGCAAGGATCAGCTACTTACTGGTTTTGCTCAGCACCAACATGGGTGCGAGCGAAGGCTCGGCACTCGAGCGCTTCGATGCTTGGTACATCGAGCTCGCCAGTTACCTGCTGCCGCGGATGGACCGCTTTGCAGATACTGCTTGGCTTTCGGGCGGCGCCATCCGCTTTGCGCCGGGACTACTGCAGGGGCTGATTTACCTTGCATTGCTCGGCGCCGTGGCGAGCCTCGAACTACGGCGCAAACAAGTATGAGCAGGCAGCGCACCGTGGCTTATGGTCGTGCATGGCTGCTGCTTGGTTCGTGTCTTGCCGCCAATGTGCTATTTCAGCGCCTCAATCCTCCTGCTTGGACTGATGTTGGCGATCTCGACGCGCCGCCGCGGCTTGCACTCGCACGGGCCGCGAGCTTGGGTGAAAACGCTTTGGCCGGCTACCTGGCCGATCTGTTTCTACAGAACTTCAATGTTTCATTGGGCCGCGCGACTCCGGTGGCCGCCATGGACCGCAGCACCGTCATTCGCTGGCTCGACCTGTCCACCGATCTTGATGCCGACAGCCGCTATCCTATGTTGATGGCCGCTCGCCATTTCGCGGAAAGCGGCACCCCGGAACAGCGCAGGAGCATGCTCGGCTGGATTTATCAACGCTTTCAGGAGCGGCCCAATGAGCGCTGGCCTTGGCAGGTGCACGCGGTGTTCGCGGCGCGGCATGTGCTGCACGACAATGCTCTGGCGGAAACCTATGCCGCCGCGCTGCGGACCCGGGTGACCGATCCCGCCGCCCCCAGCTGGGTGGCGCAAATGGATTTCTTGCTGCGGGCCGATCTCGGCGAAGCCGAGGATGCTCGCGCCATCCTGGCCGGGCTCATCGATGCGGGCCAAATTCGCTCCCCCGGGGAACTCAAGTTCCTGGAGTCGCGAATTGCGGCAGCGCAGCCGCCGCTGCCCAATTTGTGACCGACTCTACGTTAAGACTGCGGGTTTTCGGCCGTTACATGGTCAAGACATATTCGGCATATCCCCTAACCGGACTAGGAACAAACATGACTCATCGTCGGAAGCAACAAAGCGGCTATACCCTCGTGGAAATAGCGATCGTTCTGGTAATCATTGGATTGCTGCTGGGCGGTGTGCTGAAAGGTCAGGAATTGATCTATAACCAGAAGGTCAAGTCCACCTACGACAATTACCGCCAGTTCACCGCGGCGATGTACGGATACCAGGATCGCTACAAGGCGCTGCCGGGCGACGACCCCCAGGCACTGACTCGCGGATTCATCGTCCAGGCGGGCGATCCGGCAATCGTCGACGGCGATGGCAACGGCTATATCTCGATGGCGGCGGCAATCAATGCCTGGTAGCCGGCAATTCCGCCCTGGAGGTTTGTCAGGCGGCTTATCATTTGCGGCTGTCGGGTTTCTCACGGGCCAGGGAACCATCTCTGCCCAACACCCGTTGGGTGGTGTCGTTACCCTGAACTCGCCCGCCGGTACCGGTATGGCGGCCGCGTTTGTCGCCCCGACCGCCGTATGCTGGCATGGGCTGCCAAACAAAGCGGCGCAGCAAATCGATGTGTCCTACGATGACGGGCGCGCGACCACCGGATCGATGCAAGGCAGCGCCGACTACACCACCCTCACCGCAACCCTTCCCGATACACCCTCGGCGGCATGGACCTGCATGACGAATTGATGCGCCCAGCGAACTGAATCGCAAAACCGCACAATGCATCTTTTACACATGTCGCCGTTTGCGCGCAGTTTTACTTTTTTGAGTGCGCGAAACTAGGATTACATATTGCAACGAATGTCTGAGCTACGGGAGGTGCCCGATGGACATTTCACTGATCCGCTTTCCCGTCAAGTGCCCGTGCTGTGGCGAGGAATCCCTCGTGGCATCGAGATTCGATGCCATCGAAGACATCGTCGCGACCGAGCGGCCGCTCACGCTTTCCGCAAATTGCGCGCATCACCGCGTAACGTGGGTCGCGAACGAGATCGAGCGCGACCAAATCCGCGAGTACGCGGCAGCACTGCAATTCTGATCCGGGCTTACAGCATTTCCTCCCAAGATCGGCTTAAGCGGGTAGCGCAGGTGATGATGCCGACCATGCTGTATGTCTGGGGAAAATTACCCCATTGTTCGCCGCTGACGGGATCGATGTCCTCGGATAACAGGCCGGCGCTGTTGCGGCGAAGCAGGAGTTTTTCGAATATTACGCGCGCTTCATCGACTCGCCCAACCGCGGCAAGCGCATTGACATACCAGAACGAACACATGGTAAACGTGTTGGTCGGAATGCCAAAATCATCCGCATGGACGTAGCGAAACACCAGGTCGCCATGCACCAGTTCGCGCTCGATGGCATTGAGCGTGGACACGAAGCGTGAATCGCTCCCTTCGACGAGGCCGAGATCGGACAGCAGCAGCGCCGTGGCATCGACGTCTTCGCCGTCGAAAGCGCTGGTGAATGTCTGCTTTTTGTGGCTCCATGCGCGCGCCAGAATTTCCGCGCGCATGGTGTCGGCGCTCGTGCGCCAAAATGCGGCTCGATCGGTGATTTTGAGCTGCACGGCAATTCGCGATAGGCGGTCGCAAGCCGCCCAGCACATTACGGCTGAAAAGGTATGTACGCGTTCAATGCCGCGAAATTCCCACGGACCGGCATCCGGTACCGCAAACATCTTCATGGCGCGCTCACCCAGCACTTCTGCTCGCGCGAACGTCGCGGCATCACCGGGATTCGTCAGCCGATGATCGAAAAACAACTGCCGTGCCGCGAGTATCACTGCACCGTAGACATCGTGCTGGATTTGCTCGTACGCCAGATTGCCGACCCGCACCGGCCCCATGCCGCGATAACCGTCCAGTGTCTCGATAATTCGTTCATCGATGTGTGATTCGCCGGTAATGCCGTATAGCGGCTGCAGATCCCCGCCGGGATTGCGCGCCACGATGTTGTCGAGATAGCGCAAGTAGCCTTGCATGGTGTTGGTGGCGCCCAGATGATTGAGCGCGAGGATCACGAAAAAGCTGTCGCGCAGCCAGCAGAACCGGTAGTCCCAATTGCGCACGCTGTTGGCCATCTCGGGTATCGAGGTGGTCAGTGCGGCGAGCACCGCGCCGGTGTCCTCGTAGGTGCACAATTTCAAGGTAATCGCGGAGCGAATCACCGCCTCCTGCCAATCGAAGGGTACCGCCAGGCCGCGAATCCACTCGTGCCAGTAGTTTCGCGTTTCCTCCAGCCAGGTTCTTGCGAGAGTCAACGGCGTCTCCTCTATGGTTTCGTCCGGTGCGAGGATGAATGCGAGCGGCCGTTCGAGCACGAACGCGGTCTCGTCCAACAGAGGTGACAATGAGCTATTGGTGGTGACTCGGTAATTGAGCATCGGGGACAGGAAACGAATGCTGTGGCTGCCGGCGACTCGCTGCGGATCATTGGCACCGTTGTCGCACCGCGGCCGCAGGCGCACATTGATAATCGGCCGACCCTCGGTGGGCTCGATCATCCGCACGAGACAGGAGGGTCGGAAGTTGCGGCCGTGCGAACGAAAGCGCGGGCAAAAATCGGTGATCTTGAGGGAGTTGCCCCGCGCGTCGGTGAGCGTGGTCTCCACGATGGCGGTGTTGCGCACATAGCTGCGGCGTGCCTCGGCCATCTTTTGCAAATCGATGGCGAAGACGCCGCTGACCGAATCGCCGCCATCGCGCCGCAGCAGTGCGCAGAACACCGGATCCGCGTCCGGTTTTGGCAGGCACATCCACACAATTCGGCCGCGCCGGTCGATCAATGCGGCAACTTGGCAATTACCGATGACTGCGAGATCCAGGTCCGAGGATGCGTTCATTTTGCGGCGACGCCCTGCAGCCAGTTGCGCACGGCGGCCGGATCGTCGAGGCGGTATTGACCGCGCACACGATCGCCGACCGCGATGGAAATGCCGCCCTGTTCTTCGACCGACTGAAATCCGCCTTGATCGGTGAGGTCGTCGCCGACGAATACCGGTCGCCGGCCTAAGAATGGCGGCTCCTGCATGAACATCTTGACGGCCGCGCCCTTGTTGAATCCGCGGGGCATTAACTCAAGGACCATGTTTCCTTCTTGAATGTGATAGTCAATGCTCATGGGTTTGCTGATGGCGAGCAGCGACTCGCGTACGCTTGACTCATGCTGAGGCGCCAGTCGAAAGTGCACGGCGATGGTTTGGCCTTTATCCTCGACCGAAGTTCCCGGGTGCGCCTCGACCAGTTCATTCACGGCCGGGCGCACGCGGTCGAGCTCGGTGTTGATGAAATTGGGTCCGTACATTATGCCCGACGCGCTGCGCCGTGCGACGCCGTGTAGTCCCGCCGCCGGCAGGCGCAGTGGTTTGAACAACGCATCCAGGTATGGGATGCTTCGGCCGCTCACCAGCGCAAGGGCGCCGCCAAGCCGTTCCGCCACCGTACCCAGTAGGACCTTGAGTTCCTGATCCGCGAACGCCTCATGCGGAGAGTCGGTCAGCTCGATCAGCGTTCCGTCGACATCCAAAAACACACAACATTCAAGCGATGGCGGCGGCAGTGTTTGAATCATATGAAAACATAGATTACAGGGTCGTCTCGCAATCCTTCGCAACTGTTTCAATGTAATTCTTACACGTACGCGAGGAAAGCCGGGACTGCACCGCGATTATTCGGTATTTTGATTGCTTGACCCGGCGTGGCTACGAACAACACGGAGGCAGGATGTTTCGCTCAGTCATGTTGCGCTTCGTGCTGCCTATTGCGCTTGCCGCATGCGTCGTGGCGTTTTTCGGCCTGCCGTATATCGAACGCCTGCTGGCGGAGTGGTTTCGATCTGACGTCGAATTGCGGGCCCAGTTGGTGATGCATTCGATGGACGAGCGGATCACGGAATTGGTGGAGAATGGCAATCGGGCGCAGCTAAGCAGCTATCTCGCAAAGATAACGGCCGACGAGCGCCTGCTTGCCATCCTGGTGTGCCGTCCGGACGGTTCGACGATATACGTGACCGAGCGCACGCCAGCGACCATTTCTTGCGAGGCCGGCAGCAGTTCGAAAGCCGATGCGACGCGCATCGTGCAATTGCGCTCAGGCTCCGTGCAGATTTCTCGCTTCGATTTCGATGCGATTGAACCAAGACCCTTTCGCGTGCTGATGCTGCACGACTTGAGTTTTGTCGACCGCCGGCAACGGACTGCCCGGGATTTCGTACTGGTGTTTGTCGGCATTTCGCTGCTGCTGTTGGCGCTGCTGATCGTGCTCGTGGCCTGGCTGCAATTGCGCCGCTGGGTCAAGATCCTGATCGGCGACATTCGCGGCAAGCGCTTTCTCGACGATGCGAAATCGCCGCGCTCCTCGATGCCCATATTGTCGCAGGTGCGCCAGGTGTTGGCCGAGGCCGAGGAAAAGCAGCGCCTGGAAATCGACTTTCACGAGAATTGGACGCCGCAGGCACTGCGGCAGGTGGTGCGCGACTATTTGCATTCTTCACAGGTCATCATCGTGTCGAATCGCGAACCCTATGTGCACAATTTCGACAAGCAACAGCGTCCCATCGTGCAAGTTCCCGCGAGCGGCATGGTCACGGCGCTCGAGCCGATCATGCGTGCATGCTCGGGGATCTGGGTGGCGCACGGCGCCGGAACGGCGGATCGCGAGACAGTGGACCAGTACGATCACATACGTGTGCCTCCCGACGATCCGTCCTATACATTGCGCCGCGTGTGGCTGACGCCTGAGCAGGAGCAGGGGTACTACTACGGCTTTTCCAACGAGGGCCTCTGGCCGTTATGCCATTTGGCCTACGTTCGGCCGGCGTTTCGCGCCAGCGATTGGCGTGCTTACGAAGAAGTTAATGCCAAGTTCGCCGAGGTGGTCGCGGCGGAATCGACCAACGACAGTCCGGTGGTGCTGATCCAGGATTTCCACTTCGCCATCTTGCCGCGACTGCTGCGCGCGAAAATTCCCAAAGCCACAATCGCGCTGTTTTGGCACATACCGTGGCCCAATGCCGAGACTTTCGGTGTGTGCCCATGGAAGCGCGAGGTGTTGCTGCAGATGCTGTCGGCCGACATCCTCGGCTTTCACACACGTTATCACTGCCAGAATTTTCTGGACGCCGCAGATCGTTTCGTGGAATGCCAGATTGATCATGAGCACATGACAGTCACCACACAGGGCCACGTGTGCCGCGTCGCCCCATACCCGATATCGATCGAGTGGCCGCCACGCTGGCTACAGCACCTGCCCGACATCGCCACCTGCCGCACGTTGGTGCGCGAGCGCCATCACATCGGCGACGGAGTCGTCGTCGGCCTGGGTGTCGAGCGCTGGGATTTCACCAAGGGAATTCTCGAGCGGTTTCAAGCCTTGGAAGCGTTGCTGGATAAGAACCCCCGCCATCGCGGCCGGATCAGTTTGCTGCAGATCGCGGCGCCGTCGCGCAGTCAATTGCCGGCCTACCAGGCGCTGCAGAAACAAACCTACAGCGAAGTGGAGCGAATCAATGCAAAGTTCGCGGAAGGCGAGTGGCGTCCGATCATACTCATCGACGAACATCAGGAACCGCAGCGCGTCTTCGAACTTTACCGCGCAGCCGACTTTTGCCTGGTCAACAGTTTGCACGACGGCATGAACCTGGTGGCCAAGGAATTCGTGGCCGCGCGCGACGATGAGGACGGTGTGCTGATACTAAGCACCTTCGCGGGCGCGTCCCGAGAGTTGACCGAAGCGGTGCTGGTCAATCCGTTCGACGTGAACGAAACCGCCGATGCCATGGAGATTGCGATGAGCATGGGCCGCGACGAGCGGCGTAATCGCATGAGTCTGATGCGGCGGACAGTCAAGGAGAAAAACGTGTACCGGTGGGCCGGACGTATGTTGATGGATGCGGCGCGAGTCCGTCAGCGCCAGAGCCTGCCCGCGGCGAAGCGGCGCACAGGTACTTCATACCTGCGATAAATTGGTGGGCCCGCTCGGACTCGAACCGAGGACCAAGGGATTCACTTCTGCCCCGCCGTTTCCGGAGGGAGTGGACTATCTCTTCACCCCGGTGGGGTGCGGGACGCTCTTGCCTGTCATTAAGCGCGACTTATACGCGCTCAGGTAGTCTCTGCACCTTCCGGCGGTGTACCGCCGGCTTGGCTCAGGGTTGCCAGCAGCTTTTCAGCCGTTGAGGTTTCCCTGAATTCATCCCGTCCACTTCGCACCTTGCGATGCGAAGGCACCATTTATTGATGAGTCCCCTGCTCTAACCAACTGAGCTACAGGCCCGACGGCGCATCTTAACACGAGGGTACCCCAGCTCTTCATGCCCTTGGGTTATCTTAGCGCGCTCGTGAAACTTCAATCGCCAGCGGAATTCCCCATCAGTACGGCCCTGCCGGCGCTTAGGCGTAGCGCTGACGACGCGCCGCCAGGTGTTGCTGGAAGCGCCGCCAGGGGCCGGCAAGAGCACCATCGCGCCGCTCTTTTTGCTGGATAGCGCCTGGCTCGGCGATCAGAAGATCTTGATGCTCGAGCCGCGCCGCATTGCCGCTCGCGCCGTGGCAAACCGCATGGCGGCCCTTCTGGGAGAGCCGGTGGGCAAGCGCGTCGGATTTCGCACCCGTCTCGAAACTCGCGTGAGCTCAAGCACGCGCATCGAAGTGATCACCGAGGGCATCCTCACGCGAATGCTGCAAGAGGATTCCGGCTTGGCAGGTATCGGCTGCGTAATTTTCGATGAATTTCACGAACGCAGCTTGAACGCCGACCTGGGGCTGGCGCTATGCATCGAGAGTCAACAGAACCTGCGCGAGGATCTGCGAATTTTAGTCATGTCAGCCACCCTTGATCTTAAGCCGCTGGTTTCGCTGCTCAATGACCCGCCGGTGGTTTCGGCGGTCGGTCGCAGCTTCGATGTGGCCACTCACTACGTGCCGCGGCGTCCGGAAATTTCATTGGAGCTGCAGACCGCGCAAGTCGTGCGCTCCGCTCTGCGTGATCACGAAGGCGACGTTTTGTGTTTTCTGCCCGGAGCGGCGGAGATTCGCCGCGTGCAGCACACGCTGCAGGACCTAAGCCTGGATGCCGCCGTCAAGATATTGCCGCTGTATGGCGACCTGGCGGGTGCGGCGCAGGACGCGGCTCTGGCTGCCGCGGGCTCCGGAGAACGCAAGGTCGTGCTTGCCACCAGCATTGCCGAAACCAGTCTCACCATTCCCGGTATTCGCGTCGTTGTCGACTCAGGGTTGCGCCGCTACGCGGAATTCGATCCGGTCTCCGGCATGAGCCGGCTGGTGACCGGGAAGGTATCGCAGGCCGCGGCGGATCAACGTCGCGGGCGCGCCGGCCGACTCAGCGAAGGAGATTGCTATCGGCTATGGTCGGAAGGCACTCATGCTTCGCTGATACCGCAGACACCTCCGGAAATACTTCACGCGGATCTTGCACCCTTGGCTCTGGAGCTTGCCTGCTGGGGCGCCGACGCGGCGAGCCTGGCCTGGCTCGATCCGCCGCCCGCGGCGCCGCTGGCGCAAGCTCGAGATCTGTTGCGGCAGCTCGAGGCAATCGATGCACTAGGGCGCATCACGGCGCATGGCCGCATGCTCGAGAAACTCGGCATGCATCCGCGGCTCGCGCACATGCTGGTCAAATCGCGCGGCTTGAGCGCCGTACATTTGGCCTGCGATCTGGCGGCGATCTTGAGCGAACGCGACATTCTGCGCGCCGCCCCTGGCGCGCGCGACGCGGACTTGCGCCTGCGGGTCGCGGTATTGCGCGGCGCGGCCCAGGAGGTGCCCGCCGGCGTTACGGTGGACACCCGCGCCAAGTCCCAGGCACAGCGCAGCTCCGAAAACTGGCAGCGCGACTTCGCACGCGGTCAGCGCGATACCGCGGATCCCCATACAGCCACGGGAATCCTGCTGGCCTGGGCCTACCCGGATCGTATTGGCCAAGCGCGCGGTGAAGACGCGCGCTACCTGCTGGCAAACGGCCGCGGCGCTCGCTTTGCGGAACCGCAAGCGCTCGCCAAATCCGAGTTCATCGTGGCGGCGGAACTGGACGGCGCGGAGCGCGAAGCGCGCATTTTTCTGGCGGCGCCGATTGATCGCGCGGATCTTACGAAAAATTTCGCGACCCTGATTCTCGAAAGCGCGGATATCCGCTGGGACTTAAAGCTACAGGCGATTCGTGCGCAGCGCGAACGCCGCCTCGGTGCGCTGTTACTGGATGCGGCAGAAATTCGCGATCCGGATGCCTCCGCCATGCAAGCCGCAGTGCTTGCCGGACTCAAGCAACTCGGAATCGCGGGCTTGCCCTGGACCAAGGAACTACGGCAGTGGCGCGCGCGGGTCATGCTGCTGCACCAATACGCCGTCCCCGCCCCGACGCCTTGGCCGGACCTGAGCGATGCGGCGCTCGCCGCGACTCTCGACGATTGGGCCCCGCCCTTCATCGACGGCTTCACGCGTCGCGATCATTTCGCAAGAATGGATTTGCGCAGCGCGTTGCGATCGAATCTTAACTATGCGCAGGGGACGATTTTGGAGCGGGAAACGCCGACGCATTTCAAGGTTCCCAGCGGTTCGGCGATAGCCATCGACTATCTCGACGGCGAGATTCCGACTTTGTCAGTGCGCCTGCAGGAACTATTTGGCTTGCACGAGACGCCGGCCGTTGCCGGCGGACGGCTGCCCTTGTTGCTCAAGCTGTTGTCGCCCGCTGGTCGGCCGGTGCAAATTACGCGGGATCTCGTGAGCTTTTGGCAGCGCGGCTACCACGAAGTGAAGAAGGATCTGAAGGGCCGCTATCCGAAACACTACTGGCCCGATGATCCATACACCGCGCAGGCCACGCGCCGGGCGCGGCCGCGCTAAGATCCACTTTACTCATAGAAGGAGTCCCGTGATGCGTCCCGCAGCAGTCATTGCCATGGTTTGCCTGACACTACCCTCGACAATGAGCGCCGCGGCGCCGGTGCAGGAAACCTTGGCAGCCTCCATGGATCCGAATGCAGCGGCTCGTTTCGCAGGGTTGGCGCTCAAATGCCTGCACGATGAGTATCCGAGCCACATCAGTGTGACGATGGACCGCGATTCCGACGCCCGTCCGCCTCGCGAGTTGACGCCGGCATTTTACGGCTGCTTTGACTGGCATTCGGATGTACACGGCCACTGGCTGCTGGTACGCCTCCTGCGCCTGCTGCCGGATGCGCCTTTCGCAGCCCAGGCGCGCGCGGAGCTGAAGCGCAGCTTCACGGCGGAAAACATCGCCGGCGAACTTGAGTTTCTTAAGCACCCCGGCCGGGCATCCTTCGAACGCCCTTACGGACTCGCGTGGCTGCTGCGATTGTGTGCGGAGCTGCGCGAGTGGCAGGACCCGGAGGCACAGCAATGGTTGAATGTCCTAAAACCGCTGGAAACCGAGGCAGCAGGCCGCTTGAAGAGCTGGCTGCCCAAACTTCACTATCCGATTCGAATCGGTGAACACGATCAGACCGCGTTCTCGTTCGGATTGATGTGGGACTGGGCCGGGATCGCGGGCGATGAGCAAATGCGCGCCAATTTGAGCGACGCGGCCAGGAGATTCTATTTCGATGACCGCAACTGCCCTTTGAGCTATGAACCCTCGGGCGAGGATTTTCTCTCTCCCTGCCTCGCCGAAGCCGATTTCATGCGCCGACTGCTTCCACCTCAGGCCTTCGGTTCCTGGTTGTCTGGCTTTCTGCCGGGAATTCCCAAACGAGCCGGCACTCCGTGGCTCAAGCCGGGTGTAGTGACGGATCGCTCCGACCCGAAGCTGGCCCACCTCGACGGCCTTAACTTAAGCCGCAGCTGGATGCTGCAGGGCATTGCCCACGGATTGGCAAACGGCGATTATCGCGTGCCGGTGCTGCTCGCCAGCGCGGCGGAGCACCAAAATGCGTCTCTTCCGGCGGTCACCGGCGAGCACTACGAGGGCGGCCATTGGCTCGGCACTTTCGCCGTGTATCTGACCAGCGGCGCGGGCCTGCGCTGATATAATCGAGCACGAACTTAAGGTAGGGGAGTTGCGAGAATGACCGATCATAGCGAGATGGAGCGCGCGACATTCACGGCGATGACGGAGAGCACCGAGGCGGATTGGAAAAAGATCGCGGCGGCCGCCAATGCGTTCAACGGCGATTTGGCAAATCGCGTACTCGCTCACCTGAGGCTGTTGAAAGGCGATTGCGGCGGCTTCTCGGTGGATCGCCTGGAGCATTCGCTGCAATCAGCGACGCTCGCGTATCGCGATCGCATGGATGAGGAATACGTCGTATGTGCGTTGCTGCATGACATGGGCGACATTCTCGCCTCAACCAATCACGCCGAGCTGGCCGCGACCGTGCTCAAGCCCTTCGTGTCGGAGGAGAACTGGTGGATGCTGCAGCATCACGGCATCTTCCAGGGTTATTACTTCTTTCACTACCTGGGCCTGGATCGGAATATGCGCGAACAGTTCCGCGACCATCCGAATTTCAAACGCACGGCCTTGTTCTGCACACGCCATGATCAGAATGCCTTCGACCCGAACTACGACACCATGCCGCTGGAAGCCTTCGAGCCCATGGTGCAACGGGTGATGGCACGCCCGAAGCGCTCGATATATCTGCGCGAGGATCAGAAACAGGGAAGCGAGCTGCTCGCAGTAGATTAAGATTTAGCCGCCGGCGTTGCAGCAGCGTTGTCTTCCGCGGCGATGACTCCGGGCGTGCGCCAGCCGCTGCGCAGTCCCCAAAAGTAGAAGGCGATCGAGGCCAGGGCCACGCACAGCTGGTCCCAGCCGTAGCTGATGTAGCCGTGGCCCTCGAATTCCTTGCTGCCGGCCCATGACAGAATGGTGATGGCGAGCAGATACGCGCCCAGCCACCAGGCGCCGCGCAGCTGCCGGCCGAAATCGCGCCAGTCCGCCTGCGCCTGGTAGTACAGGTACACGGGCATCGGCAGTATCAACAGCAGCATGATTTGTCCGGTGTGCGGCCAGCGGGCCCAGAACAGCATCAGAGTCGCGAGCACGAAGGCCATCGGCGCCAGCACTGCCAATCCCGGCACGCGCAACGGGCGATGCAAGTTGGGGGCCGTGCGGCGCAACACCATGACGCTGATCGGCACCACGAGATACGTGATGATGGTGGCGACGGAAATAACCGCCGCGAGCTTGCCCCAACCGCGGAAGAAGAACAAAAAGATGAACGACACCACCAGGTTGAACCACATCGCCGGGCGCGGGATGCCGTAGCGCGGATGCACGCGGCCGAGAACCTTGGGCACGGTGCCGCTCACTTCCATGGCGTAGATCATGCGCGCGGTGGTCGCCGTGTAGGCGCTGCCGGTGCCGCTCGGGCTGACAAAGGCATCGGCGTAGAGCAGCAGGGCGAGCCAGTTCAAATTGAGCGCCAGCGCCAATTGCGCAAACGGCGAGCTGTATTCCAGTCCGGCCCAACCTTCGTGCAAATGATCCGGCGCCACGGCGCCCAGGAAGGCGACCTGCAGCAGGATATACACCACGGTGGCAAGCGCGATCGAGCCGAAGATCGCGAACGGCACGCTGCGCCCCGGATTACGCGCCTCGCCGGCGAGGTTCACGGGACTTTGAAAACCGTTGTAGCTGAACACGATGCCGCTGGTGGCAACCGCGGTGAGGATGGATGCCAGATTTCCCACATGCTGCCCGCCGTGCACGCCCACCTGAAAATTCTCCCAATGGAAGCTGGTGAACATGAGAGCAATGGCGGTCCCGGCAGGCACGATCAGCTTGAAAAAGGTGATGGCGCTGTTGGTGCTTGCAAAAACCTTCACGCTCCAGAAATTGACCAGGAAATAAATCACCACCAGAAAGGCGGAGATCGATAGGCCGGGTACCGTCAACTCGCCCTGACCGTTTGCGGCGTGTTTATAAAGATCCTGAGCCCAGGTCCACGGCCATGAACTCATGTACTGCACCGAAGCCTCGGCCTCCACCGGGATCACGGAAACAATGGCGATCCATGCCGCCCAGCCCGCCACGAAGCCGACCAGCGAGCCATGCGAATAGTGCCCATAGCGGACCGCACCGCCGGACTCGGGGAACATGGCGCCCAGCTCGGCATAAGTGAGCGCGACGAACAATATGACCACCGCGCCGATGATCCATGCATAGATTGCGCCGGGGCCGGCCAGCTGGGCGGCGCGCCAGGCGCCGAACAACCAGCCGGAACCGATGATCGAGCCTAAGCCTGTGAACATCAGCGCGATGGCACCGACTTCGCGGCGGATGGCATTTTCATTGGACATGTTTGTTCTCCCTGAGCGGACTTTAGCGGCTTTCTACTGAATTGGCATCGCAGGCCTCAGGCTGACGTCGCAGGGGCTCTGGCATACTGTTCTTAAGGAAACAAGGCGTATGCGTAATGTCCGCGATTGCTGCGCGCCGGCGATACCGAGCGAGCGGGCCTCGGCTGTCTGCGAGAGGTCAAGGTCGGGCGCCGCGCCAGGTACGTGGAGGAGATCACCGCGTGGCAGCGACCTTGCTACTCGAGCACACGACGCCCATCACCCGGTCTGAGGCTCATAGCGCCTCAGTCGGGCTCTAAAGCGCCGCGGGCTCCGCTTCACAACCATGCTCGCATCGATCTCTTTCGATTTGCAACGTCGCGTGGTGGATATGAAAACGGCGTTTCAAATTCGGCGTCAAGGAACTCAACAGTGCGTCTTCCGCGCCTCGGTCCGGCACCACCAGGTGCGCAGTCAGCGCCACGCTGGTGGTGCTGAGCGCCCATATGTGCAGGTCGTGAACATCGGTTACTCCCCGCTGATCGGCAAGAAATGACATGACGGCCGAGGAATTGACGCTGGCAGGCACGCCGTCGAGCGAAAGGGTCAAGGAATCCCGCAGCAGCCGCCAGGTGCTCATCAAAATCACGGCAACGATCACCAGACTGACGATGGGGTCCAATCGGCTCCATCCGGTGAGCACGATGAGCAGACCCGACAACAGCACTCCCGCCGATACGGCGGCATCGCCCAGCATGTGGAGGTACGCGCTGCGTCTGTTCAGATCGCCGTGACTGCCGGCGTGCAGCAACCAGGCGCTGATGCCGTTGAGGACAATGCCGATCCCGGCAACGATCATCACGGTCTGCCCCGCCACCGGAGGCGGCGAGCCGAGCCGACTGGCGGCCTCCCAGGCGATGGCGCCGCATGCCAGCAACAACAGCACGGCATTCACGAGCGCCGCCAGCACGGAGGAGCGTCCCAGCCCGTAGGTGAATTTTGCGCCCGGCGCGCGGCGACCCAGCAACAGAGCTGTCCAGGCGCACACCAGGCCCAGCACATCGCTCAAGTTGTGCCCCGCGTCCGCGATCAACGCCACCGAGTTCGACACAAACCCAAAGCCGCCCTCGATGAGCACGAAAATCAAGTTGAGTGCCACCGCGAAGCCCATTCGCAGGTTTATGCGCTCGGGGGTTATTGCGTGTGCGTGACCCATTCCATGGGCGTGCGTGTGCCCGTGATCATGGGAGTCGTGCCCTGAGGGCTGGTCAGGCTCGCTCCCATGCGAATGCGCAGTGTGATCTTCGGTTGGCATTGGGTCTCAAGGTCCTTAGGATTGCTCGAATTTTAATCTCGCGGGCTTCAAGTCGCGAACAATACCCAAAAGTCTGCGCAAATTGGCAAACCCGAGGCTCACAAGCCCAGATCGCTCAATGAAGGGTGCCCATCCGGACGGCGTCCCAGCGGCCAGCGATAGTGGCGGTCGGCCTCTGCGATCGGCAGGTCATTGATGCTGGCGATGCGCAGTCTCATCAGGCCGTGCTCGTCGAACTCCCAGTTCTCATTGCCGTAGCTGCGCAGCCAGTTGCCGCTGTCGTCATGCCATTCGTACGCGAAGCGCACGCTGATGCGGTTATCACGAAAAGCCCAGAGTTCCTTGATCAGCCGGTAATCGAGTTCCCGCGACCACTTGCGAGTCAGAAACGCTTGGATGGCCTCGCGCCCCGCCAAGAATTCCGCGCGGTTGCGCCAACGGCTGTCGATCGTATAGGCAAGTGCCACACGCGCTGGGTCGCGCGTATTCCACGCATCTTCAGCCATGCGCACTTTTTGATGTGCGGTTTCCTCGGTAAACGGCGGCAGGGGAGGCCGTTCCATGTCAGAAATGCCGGGACAAATACAACGTCGCGCTCTCGATCTTATAGAAGCTGTCCGGGCGCAGTCCCTGGGGATCGGTGGCCAATACGTGGTCGCGCGCGACATTTTGCGCGTAGCGAAGATCCAGATCCAAATCCCATTTCGGCAGGATGTTTCGCCAACCCCCGCCCATGCCTGCATAGATCGAGGTCGCCGGCGTCGCCAAATTGTACCGGGCAACCCCGCCGAACAAGCTGAACGTGAACGGGCTGTCGAATCGATGACGATAATCGAGGGCGCGCAGGCCGATGAGCAGATGATCATCGATTTGATCCAACTCGACGCGCGCTCCCAGATCGTTGGTGTCGCTGACGGCCCGGCGCGCGCCGACGGCGAAGTGCGGCCCGAAGTTGAGCGGCGTCGTGGAGATTTGCTGGACCGGAACCCCGTTGATCCGTACCTCGTTCAGATTGATCTTTACCTCGTTGGCATTCGCGCCGGCATCGACGAACACTTCGGCGCCGTGGTGATTCACCTCACCCGCCGCCTCGTCATCGTCGCTGTCGGCGACCGAACCATCGTCGCGAGTCCGCGCATCGCCGCCGTAGCGCACGAACCCGGACAGCCGGCTGAAGGATTTGCCGTAAACGTCCCGGCCGGCGAAAACTTCCCCGCCGACGGTCAGCGCATTCCAAGGCCGCGAGTAGCGAATGGAAAAATCATAATAATGGTGATACGGAAACGCGCCCGGCGGCGGTGGCACATAGGTGCGGTTATCGCCGCCGTAATAGGTCTGATTGACCAGCGTGCGAATGCGCTCTTCGAGATAGCCGCCAAACTCGGGCTCCCAGCCCACGCGCAGCATCATGCTTCTTGCGCCGACGCCGTCGCCGAAGTTGCGCTGATCGGCGCCCCAAGTGCCGAGCACCAAGCCGTCATTGGTCATGCCGTCCAAATATATGCTGTGGACGTACCAGATGTTCGACCACTCCGAAATTTCATAGGTGGCGTCGAAATAGCCGAAAATCCGCGGAAAATCGATGCCCGCCGAGGCCATTGGATTGCCGAGCAGATAGCTGCCGCCGTCCGAGTTGTCCTCGCCGGCATATTGGAAGTACAGGGCAAATGGCGTTTTTGTGGGAATGATGACGCGGCTGACGTAGGACGCTTGTTGATTGCCTTGCGTTTGCGACTGCCCGCTCGGCTTGAAGAAATCGGTCAGGAGAAAGTGCGCCGTTGAGGGCAGTCCATCGCCGCCGCCATATTGCAGCATGCGATTGAATCCGACCGACCAGCCGGGAAACGGCTCTACCGAGAACTGCACGCCGAATAGATTGGGATCACCGACGGCTTGCACGCCGTTGTACAAAATGTGATTCGACGACATTTTCGCCCAGAAGAATTCGTACTGAAACCCCAGGCGCGTCAACGGTTCGTAATTCGAGAGCGTCGCGGACGGCATGGTGGGCGCTTCGGTGCTCATCAGCGAGCTGCTGTCGGTCAGCGGCGAAAGCCAATGATCCCGGTAGCCCAAGTCGAGCTGTGCCCAATTGGTGCCGACGCTCAGCATCGAGCCCGTCGGCGTGGTGCGGCCGCTGTAGGACACCGCGCCGGCACTCAGCAAAAAATAATCGCTGGGCTGCACGAAGGCC
This sequence comes from uncultured Gammaproteobacteria bacterium, assembly GCA_963785405.1. Taxonomy (GTDB): domain Bacteria; phylum Pseudomonadota; class Gammaproteobacteria; order Steroidobacterales; family Steroidobacteraceae; genus Bog-1198. The sequence goes on along the minus strand of CAWAVF010000008.1, from coordinate 832,691 downwards.
GCGATCGACAACTCGTGATTGCTGTCCACGGGTAGTCCATGCTGATTGGGCACCACGCCCTCGCCATGCGTGAGCGAACCTGTGACGCTGGCGTGGGTAAGCGCGTAATCGCGGGAATAGCGCTCGAGATACCTGCGCACCCTGGTACACAGTGGTTTATCGATTTCACACGCCTGCGGCAGCGCCAATTCGACCAGCGCCACGGCGAACGGGCGCTTGAGTATGGGTTCGTCGGCGAGAATCAGCACCCGTTCGATTTGCCGCTCCATTTCAGGCTCGAGGTTCAGCGGCAGATAGGCGCTGACGCCCGCTGCCGGCGCGCCATGCCACGCGCTCAGCAGCATGCCGCCGACGATCAACGAACAGCGCATTTTGCGCGGCACAGCGGTGTTGAGCGGATGCCCGGAAGGCGGTCGGATCATGGCATTTCCTGGATCAACCGCCGGCGCGGAGCGTTTGAATCTCAAAGCCGCCGGGTCCGTTCAGCCAGGTGTCCTTGTCGCGAATGATGGCTTGCGCCGGCAGCGTCGGGGTTTTGACATCCATGCCCGCAAGCTTGGCGACAGCGGTGCCCACAGCGAAAATCTCGACCAGGCTCGACCCCAATTCGACGATATAAGTCTTGATGCCCACGACTTCCTCCGCACCGACTGCGGCCGCGTCATTTTTCAGTCGCTCGAAGACATGTTCGCGGGCCTCATAAATGAGCGTGGTGAGATCGCCGAGTTCACCGCGCATCAAGCTTTGAAAAGCGGCCTTGATGCCGCCGATGGCGCCGAGCGAATACACCGACGTGGAGATGAGAAGCTTGATCGGCATATACCCCAACTGCGTCATTCCCCACAGCTCCTCGCCGGTCAGATCACTGGTCACGGGCGAGGTCAATGTTGCCGGCGGCAGCAAGGCGTGGAAGGCAGCGGTGCCGGCCATGTACATTTCGTGGAATCCGGCAAAATGCAGCACGTTGGTGCGCACGCCGACCACCGCGTTGGCGCCAACCGCCTTCGCATGCGTTACCAGACGGTCGAGAGCGTGGTGGCGCGTCTCATTGAAAACATCGCTGAATTCCCTGATCTCGCCGCGAACCAAGGTCTTCAAGGTGCCGGCGATGCCGCCGACGGCGCCCACCGAATAGGCTATGTTGCCGAACACGAATTCCTTCGGATCGTAGCCACAGTCCATGTGGCAGTACAATTCCTGGGCATCGCCGGCGCTGGTGAAGGGTGCGGTACCGGGACCGCCGCTGACGCCGGAACCCACGAACAAGAACTCCGAATTGCCGCTCAAATTGCGCAGTTCGGAGTTCACTCCGACCACGCCGTGTACCTGTTCCCGATCCGCTTCCGCCCGCATGCGGGTATAGGCAGCCGCGCGGCCCTCATGAATCATCTGGGTCACGTCAGGAATTTCGCCGCCCACGATCCCGCGGAACGCCGATCGAACGCCGCCGAGAAAACCCATCGACTGGATGCTGTTGCCGATCACCACGCCGCTCGGGGTAAAGCCCTTCAGCCGCATGCAGTAGATCTCGTTGCCCGACAAGCCCGTCAGTTTTGGTGCATTCTGCATGGCCAGATCGTAAGTTATTGCAAGTTGGCTGTCGACGCAGGATTCGGCGCGCGCGCCGTGGCCTTTGTACACCAAAGTATGAGCGCGAGAAGCGCCACCTGGAACGGCAGCCGCAATATCAGGGCCCAGCGCGGCACGTTGAACAACTCCGCATGCTGAAGCATGTAGATGTTGGCCGGCGTAACTGCAATTGTAAGAATGAAAAGACCTATGCCGGCAGCGCGGCGGGTGGCTGGAATCAAGATGCCGGCCGCCCCCAACAATTCGAATACGCCGCTGATCAGCACCGCCGCTCTCGGCCATGGAATGGCGGGAGGCACTATGCGCATTTCAATGTCGGTCGCGGTGAAGTGCGCAACGCCGCCGATCAAAAACCATAGGAACACGGCGCTGAGGCCGATTCGCTTCAATATTCGAGTTGCCGAAGCACTTGCCGGCGGCGAAATCTTAGGATCGCTGTTCATCGCTGCTCATCGCTGTACCACGCACCCTCCGAGGAATAATCCGGATCCATCAAGCGCCGGCGCGCGAGGCGCCGGCGGCGCCAAAAGCGTTGCAGCCGCGGCGCCAGCCCCACCCATTCGGGCCGCAGCCACAGCGGATTCTGCGGTTCATCGCCGAGCACCGAATACACCAATGCGCGGGTTTCTTTGGCAGCGTCCACCACCGCCGAGGGTACGTCGCGCCACGCGCTGACCGCGCTGATGGCGCTGGCGAAGCCGGTTTGCAAGGCCGTCTCCATGCGCGCGAGCGCTTGGGTCCACGCAGCCACATCCGGCGCCTCGTCAGGCATGGATTGCAGAATCATCCGCACCAACACCTGCGCCGCTTGCGCGGGACCGTCGAGTGCCGCGCCATCGATCGCCAATCCCATTTCCAGACCGAGCGCGGCACGCAGTTCGGAGAGCAGAATCTGCAGCGCCGTGGGAATATCCAGCGGCCGGATGTCGGCGCGGTCGGCGATGGCTGCGCTTGCCACCGGAGTTTGCGCGCCCTGCTCCGCGGTCGTGGTGGCTGCGCGACTTGCGGCAGAATCAAGCGGCGGCGTTTTGGCGATGTCCATGGGATTCGATAAATCTTACGGCGGCAGGTGCCGATTGAGGAGCATCACCATGCGATCGAGCGCGCGATGGAACAAGTCCTGGCCCAAATCAGCAAGATCAACATAGTTGGCGGTGCTCTTCAACAAGGGCTTTACGCGCTGCGTTTGCTCGATGATGTCGTCGTGAGGCGCGAATACCGTCAACGGAGTGTTCAGATTTTTCAGGTTTTTGTCGACCGAGTAACCGCAGGCGGCGCGAAACGCCGCGCCCGGATTTGCCGCAAGCACGTGTTCGACGAATCGGCGGTGAGTATCCGGGAGGTCATAGGGCGGTTCGCGAAATGCAAAGCCGCCGCGCCAGGCGCCGAGAACATGCCCGCCGTCGGTCAACGGCCGCAACGGCTGCTCGCTGTACTTCTCCAACTGCCGCTGTTGTTCCTCGGCGGTAAACAGCGGCATGCCGACCACTGCCAGCCGCCGCACCTGGGAACCCAGCTGCTGCGCGATTTCGATGGCCTCGATGGATCCTGTGTGCATGCCTAACAAGTCGATGGGACCCGCCATTCCCGCGGCCTTGAGGCCCTCGATGGTCGCCTGTGCGTACTGCTCCAGCGATAACGCCCAGGGCGGAGCGTCGGACGAACCGTAGCCCAGGCGGTCGGGCGCATGCGTGGGCCGGTCCAGCCGTTCCTGCAACTCCTCCCACATGGCTCCGGAGCGCGGCGACATGTGCAACAGCACCAGCGGCACACCCTTGCCTTCGTGGCTGCGCAGATGCAGTTGACCGAATCGCGTCGGATAAATACCGCGAATCATTCATGCGCGTCCAGAAAGGCCTCAACCAAAGGCGCCACCATTTCCGGCCGTTCGATGTGCAGCATGTGCCCCGCATCTGCGATGCTCGCAATTTCCACGCCGGGAAACGTGGCGCGCAACGCTTCAATGGTGCCGTCGGCGCCCAGTCGCTTTAAGTATTCGGACTCCGCGCCCAGCATTATCAATAGAGGAGCGCGAATTTCGCGCCACGTCGCCTCAGCATCTTCACGCTTGTAGAGAATCGGATTCACCCAGTGATGGCGCGGGTCGGCCGCCAGTCGCACGAGTCCACTTTCATCCACCGTTCCCCAGGCGCGCGCGACAAACGCGGCGACGTCCGGCGAGAATCGCGGGTAGCGGTACTGGATGACGGCCGTCAGTTGCTCGAAGGAATTGTAGTTTTTTTCCGTCGCCGGTACCTTGATTTGATTCAGCCATTTGCGCATGCGCTTGGGCGCGTCCTCCGCTGTAGGTCCGCTTCAATCCAAAGCCTTCGAGATTGACCACGCAGCGCACCCGCTCGGGCCGCAGGCCCGCATACGAGGTTGGCGATGTTGCCGCCCATGCTGTGGCCGACAATGCAGGCCGGCGCAAAAGGCGTCAGTTCATCCATCAAGGCGTCGAGGTCGCCGATATAGTCGGGGAAACCATAACCCTCCTGCGGCCACTCGCTGCGCCCGAAGCCGCGCCAATCGAGCGCCACCAAGGCCCGATCCTTTTTGAACGCATCCACCATGAACTGAAAGGTCTCGCCGGAATCGAGCCAGCCGTGCAGCAAAAACACGGGCGGCGCGGCAACCGAAGGCGGCGGCCCCCAACGGGTCAGGTGCATGTCGAGTCCACGGACCCGCAGAATCTCGTGCCGCGGCTGCCGCAGCGTCTGGTACTCGGTCACGCTATCCAAATCAGTGCAAGAAGCTGCCGATCACCGCGCCGATGATCGCCGCCGACGACGCCGCCCACGCCGGCGGCCACTGCGACTTGAGGGGGCGAATTCCCGTCCGCCATCAGGGGTTGGTCCGCCGGGCTTGGAGGGAGGTAGGTGGCGGCGTCGGCTGATTGGGGTTTCCATTTGACATGTGAGTCCAACTCCTGAGGTTTCACCGTTGGGGGGTCCTGCTTTCATACACGTAAGAAGCACTCCCCTGCAAGGCCCAGTGGTTTGCACTAGGTCCGCGGCGGAGCGCATGCTTCTCGAAATGATGGGAGATCGCATAGGACCTTACCGGGTACTGCGCACCTTGGGGACAGGCGGTATGGGGGAGGTGTATCTCGCCGAGCGAGCCGACGCCGAGTTCGAGCAACAAGTCGCCATCAAAGTGGTACACGGCGGAGCTTTAGGCGGCAATATGCATTCGCGCCTGAAGCTCGAGCGCCAGATTCTGGCCCAGCTCGATCATCCGAACATCGCGCATCTCATGGACGGCGGCTCATTACCCGACGGCACGCGCATATATCGTCATGGAGTATGTCGACGGCATCGCCATCGACCTCTACTGCGACTCGAACCGGCTCGATGTCGCGGCGCGTCTGAAGCTGTTTCAGACCGTTTGCGCTGCGGTGCATTACGCCCATCAGAACCTCATTGTGCATCGCGATCTCAAGCCCTCGAATATCCTGGTTACGGCGGCCGGCGTTCCCAAGCTCCTCGATTTCGGCATTGCCAAGCTTTTGGACGAGCGCCAGGCACGGCAGCACACCCTGGCCGTGACGCAGGCCGACATTCGCATCATGACCCCGGATCATGCCAGTCCGGAGCAGGTGACGGGGCAGCCCATCACCACGTCGAGCGATGTCTACGTCCTGGGCGTGCTGCTCTACAAATTACTGGCAGGAAGCGGCCCCTTCGTCATCACGTCGGTGCGGCTCACCGAAATCGAGCGCGCCATTTGCGAGAAAGACCCGCGGCCGCCCAGTCAGGCAGTGAAGACGGATGATTCGGAGGAGTCACGCAGCATCGCGGAATCTCGCAGCACAAATCCCAAACGCCTGGCGCGAACTCTCGCGGGCGATTTGGACAACATCGTGTTGATGGCCATGCGCAAGGAGCCCGAACGCCGCTACGCGTCCGCGCAGCAGATGGCGAGCGACATTCAGCGGTATCTCGAAGGCAAGCCGGTCATAGCGCGGCGCGACACCTGGTCGTACCGCAGCTCCAAGTTCGTCAGGCGTCACTGGCTGCCGGTGACGGCCGGCGTCAGCGCGGCATTCTGATCGTGGCGTTTGCAGCAAACACGTACAGGCAGTCGCTGCGCATCGCGGCGGAACGCGACCGGGTCGCGCAGCAGCGCGAACGGGCCGAGCATGAACGAGCCAGAGCCGAGGAAGTGTCGAGCTTCCTCGTCAATCTGTTCAAGCTGTCGGATCCTGAGGAAAATCGCGGCAATCAGGTCACGGCGCGCGAATTGCTGGATTCCGGCGCCAAGCGCCTGCAGGCCGGATTGCAGGATCAGCCGGAAACCAAGGCGGCGCTGTTGTCCACCGTCGGAGCGGTTTATGACAGCCTTGGGCAGTACCAGGATGCGCGTGCCGATTTTGGACGAGTCGCTGCGGCTGCAGGATCAGTCGCACGACGCAATCACGCATCGATACTTTGTTGGAACTCGGCCGCGCGCGCATCGGATACGGGCGACCTGCGCGGCGCGGAACAACCGCTGCAGGAAGCGCTGCATCTTGCGCAGACCGATTTCGGTGCGAAAAGCCTGGAATCAGGCCATTCACTTTGGTCTCTGGGCATGCTCCGCTACCAGCAAGGCCAGATATCCGCAGGCCAAGGACTTGTATATTCGGAGCCTGACCATTTTGGAACAGCAGCTCGGCGCCGCCGACCGATGTTGCCGTCGTGCTCGACGATCTGGCGACAGGTGTATACGCGCGAGCAGCAATGGGTGCTCGCGAAGCAGACCTATGAACGAGCCCTGGACATCGATCGACGCGTGCTCGGCGATGATCATCCGCGCATAGCCCTGCGTCTCGAGAATCTGGCGATCGTCGCGCAAAACATGGGGGAACTTAAGCAAGCGGAAGCGTTGTATCTCGATGCGCTGCGCCGTGAGGAGCATGCATACGGCGACCGGCACCTTGAAACTGTTATTATCAGGAGCAACTACGGTTTGTTGCTGCAACGCGAAGGTCGACTCGCAGAGGCCGAGCCCTTGTTGCGCAGCGTCCTGGACGCGAGGCTCTCGCTCCTGGGACCGGACCATTACATGGTCGGTTATGCTCGCGTCAGCCTGGCGATGTTGCTGCACGACAAGGGCGATTTGCCGGGAGCCGAAAGCGAGTTTCGGCAAGCGCTCGCGATGTACGACAAATCGCTTCCCGGCGACCATCAATACCGAGCGTCGTTGCTCATGCATTTTGCCCGGCTCCTCGTGGATCGCGGCAAAATCGAAGAAGCGCTTGCAAAGAGCAACGAGTCGGTAAGATCTGGGCCGCGACGCTGCCCGCGTCGAGCCCGCCGCTGGCGCAGGCCCACGCCATTCACGCCTACGCGCTGGAGCACGCTGGTAAATCGCCGGAAGCCGCCGTGGAACTCGAAGCCGCAGTGCCTATTTTGCTGAAAGCGCGGGGTGCTGACGATCCCATGGTGCGCCGCGCGCAAAATTGGCTGAACGCTGCGCACACCGACCCGGCAAAAACCGCGACCACCGCCGCCACCGTGCGCTAAAGTCCGCCGGGCGGGCCTCTCCGGCGCGCAATCAACCGCCGAGGAAAATCTTGTACGCCGGGTTGTCCGTCTCTTCCGTGTACGCGTACTGCAGCACATTGAGGTGCAATAGAAAATCGGTGCGGGTATCGGCGGGTATCTGGATGCCGGCAAGCACGCGGCCGTAGTCCGACCCATGATTGCGGTAGTGGAACAAGCTTACGTTCCAATTGGTGCCGATGGCCTGCAGAAACTTGAGCAGGGCCCCGGGGCGTTCGGGGAATTCGAACCGATACAGCCGTTCGTCGGCGAGTCCGCGCGCATGTCCGCCCACCATGTAGCGTACGTGCAGCTTGGCCATCTCGTTGTCCGTCATATCGCGCACGGTGAACCCCGCGGCTGCGATCGTCGCGAGGAGTTCGTCGCGCTCGGATCTGCCGTTGCTGAGCGCCAGGCTCACGAACACTTGAGCCGCCTTCTGATCCGCGTAGCGGTAATTGAATTCCGTGACGCTGCGCTGGCCCAGCAGCTCGCAAAACCGCAGAAATGAACCCGGTTCCTCCGGCATCACCACGGCGAACAGCGCCTCGCGCTGCGCGCCGATATCCGCGCGCTCGGCGACGTAGCGCAGCCGGTCGAAATTCATGTTGGCGCCGCCGTTGATGGCGATCAGCGTGCGCGCAGTGCAATTCTCGCGCGCCACATATTTCTTGATGCCGGCCACCGCCAGTGCGCCGGCCGGTTCGGCGATGGAGCGGGTGTCCTGGAAGATGTCCTGGATGGCGGCGCAGATCTGATCCGTGGTTACCAGGATGACTTCATCGACATACTGGCGCGCCAGGCGAAAGGTTTCCTCGCCGACGCGGCGCACGGCGACACCGTCGGCGAACATGCCGACGCGTTCCAGCGTGACGCGCTTGCCGGCGCGCAGCGATTCGAACATGCCGGCCGCATCTTCGGGTTCCACGCCGATGATCTTGATCCTGGGATACAGCGACTTGACGTATGCACCGATGCCGGAGATCAGGCCGCCGCCGCCGATCGGCACGAAGATGGCATCGATTTCGTCGCCGTGATGCTGGCGCAGAATTTCCATCGCGATGGTGCCCTGCCCGGCGATCACGTCCGGATCGTCGAACGGATGCACAAAGACCAGGCCGCGCTGGCGGGCAAGTTCCGTCGCATGTTCATAAGCCTGGTCGTAATCGTCGCCGTGTAGAATTATCTCGGCACCGAAATCTGCGACCGCCAGCAATTTGATCTCCGGCGTCGTCAACGGCATGACGACCACCGCCGGAATTCCCCGGGTGCGTGCCGCGAGCGCGACACCCTGCGCATGATTGCCGGCCGAGGCGCAGATGACGCCGCGCTGCGCGCTGATCGGCGACAACTGCGCGATCTTGTTGTAGGCACCGCGAATTTTGAACGAAAACACCGGCTGCAGGTCTTCACGTTTGAACAAGACGCGATTGTTCAGACGGCGCGACAACCGCGGTGCGGGTTCCAGCGCCGTCTCGACGGCGACATCGTAGACTTTGGCCTTGAGGATCCGATCTACGTAATTTTCAGGATTTGACGGCATGGAGCTCTACATTAGCCGAAGCGACCCTTGAGCGGTACGTCGGCCCATATTGTGAGACGATCCACAGCCTGGCTTGTGGCTTGAGTGTAGGGCGGGGTTTATTCGGTAACATACGGGTATGCGCGCACTTAGAACATTTGGCTGTTGGGCTTGTTGTTGGTCTCGCCGGCGGCGTTCGCGTTGTCGGGAAGTGCGGTGGCCACCGACAATGTGAAATCGCGACTGGTGAGCGAAGTCAATTCGATCGCTCCCGGCCAAGTGTTCTGGGTCGCCTTGGTACTCGATATCCGCGACGGCTGGCACACCTACTGGCGCAACCCCGGGGACTCCGGCGAAGCGACAAAACTGGCGTGGCAGCTGCCGCCGGGATTCGCGGCGGGAGACATCGTTTGGACCACGCCGCATCGCTTCGAGCTTGCGCCGCTCGTCAACTACGGCTATGCCAAGCAGGCAGTGCATCTGGTGCAAATCACCGCGCCCAAGGATTTGAAGGTCGGCGCTCCCGTTGCGCTCGCGGCCAAAGCCAGCTGGCTGGTTTGTTCCGATGTGTGCATTCCCGAAAGCGCGGATTTGCAGTTAACAGTCCCAAGCAGTGCTGCTGCCGGCGGCGTCGACCCGGCGGCAGCTTCGCTGTTCGCCGCAGCGCGCAGCGAGTTGCCGAGTGCGCAGCCGGCGGCGACCACGGCCCGGATTTCCGGCGATCAACTGGTCATTACGCTGGGGCCAGCGTGGGGCGCCGCCCTGTCCGCGATCAAGTCGCTGCAGTTCTTTCCCTACGATGAGGGCGGCATCGAGTACGCCGCGCCCCAAACCCTGGCGCGCACCAAGGATGCGATCGAGCTATCGATGAAGGTCGGCTTTCAGCCCCCCAAAGCCGGCGCCATACGCGGCGTACTGATCGCGACCGAGCAGAACGGCCCCGACTCGCAAGCCGTACCCATCGAAATCGCTGCCGATTTCTCCGGCGCCGGCGCCGCGCAACTCAAAGCCGGCCCGCGCTACGCACCCCTGACCCAGCCTCAGGCGACGCCGGCGACCTCCCTGCCCATCCTCATTCTTCTCGCCATCATGGGAGGCATGATCCTGAACCTGATGCCCTGCGTGTTTCCGGTGCTGTCGATCAAAGCCATGGGTCTTGTGGAACAGGCGAAGAAGCATCCCGCAGCCGTGCGCGCCAAGGGCATGGTTTTTGCGGCGGGAGTGATCAGCTCGATGCTGTGTCTGGCAGCTGCGCTGCTCATCCTGCGCGCCGGCGGCGAAGAAGTCGGCTGGGGCTTTCAATTGCAGTCGCCGCTGTTCGTCACTTTGATGGTTTACCTGTTGTTCGCGGTGGGCTTGAATCTCTCGGGCGTCTTCGAGATCGGCGGCGGACTCGCAGGCGTGGGCGATGGCCTTACTCAGGGCGACGGCTACCGCGCCTCGTTCTTCACCGGGGTGCTGACGACCCTGGTGGCGACACCGTGTACGGCGCCGTTCATGGCTGCCGCGGTCGGCGCCGCCCTCACGCAGTCGGCGCTGGTCGCGCTGTGCATTTTTGTAGCGCTTGGGTTCGGGCTTTCCCTGCCGTACCTGCTGTTGTCCTTCGCCCCCTGGCTGCGCCGTGCGCTGCCCAAGCCCGGCGCGTGGATGGACACATTGAAGCAAGTGTTTGCCTTTCCGATATACGCGTCCGCGGCGTGGCTGCTGTGGGTTCTCGCCCAGCAAACATCATCCTTCGGTTTTGGCGCGGCATTGGCGGGGACCATTCTCATTGCCCTGGCGGCGTGGGCGTATCAGAAATCCCATTCCAGTGCCGGCGGCGGTAAGGTCACGGTGCTCATCACCGCGGCGGTGGCGTTGCTGATCGCCGTTATTCTGCCGGTGCGCTTTGCCAATGTTGCGGCGGCTGCCACCGGGGTTGCGGCAAAAGCCGAAGACGGCGAACAGTGGCAACCTTACAGCGCGGCCCGAGTCGCGGAATTGAACGCGTCCGGCCGGCCGCTGTTGGTCAACTTCACCGCGAGCTGGTGTCTGACCTGTCTCGTCAACGAACGCAATGCATTCTCGGATGCCGCCGTGCAAGAAATCTTTCGTGACAAGCAAGTGACGTTGATGAAGGGGGACTGGACCAATCGGGACCCCGCCATCACGCAGGCCTTGGCCGCCTTTGGACGTGCCGGCGTTCCGTTGTACGTGGTGTACAACGGCAAGCGCGGCTCCTCTGAGCCGCAGGTTTTGCCGCAAATTCTCACCGCCGGCGTCGTGCGCAGTGCGTTTGCGGACGCGCCCGGTCCATGACGCGGCGAGCTTGAACGCTCGCCGTGGATAACCTTACGACTGTTTCGGTAATCGATTTCCGCCGCCACGGCATGGTCCTGCAATGGCATGCGCTTGGCGGTACCTGGACCGCCTGCGACTCGCCGCCGGCACTGGTGCACGGCATTGCGCTGATCCGCCCCACCGGACCCAATATCTGTGTTTACGGACACGGCGGACGCTTGCGATTTCAAGTCGGCCCCAATCAATACGCGCTGTCGGAAAATTCGCCGCGCATAACCTGCACGCGCGGGCTGGCAAGTTTTGGATTCCGCAGGCGCTTTGCCGTTCAATCGAGCAGCGGCGGCGTGCTCTTCAGCTATTCCTATTGGACCAATCAAGGCCGGGATTTCTACCGCTGGCTGGCGGACAAGGCCGAAGACCCTGACTGGCGCATCAGCAGCGGCAGGCAATGGTCGGAAGGCGTTGCTGCGGCGGCCCTGCGGCCGGCGTAGCCCAGGAAATTCACCGCGGCAGGAGCCCTGCGAGTTCAGGCGCGCTCAGATGGCGCCACTGGCCGGATTTCAAGTCTCCCAGATGAACGTTCATGATGCGCACGCGCTGTAGCCGCTGCACTTTGTAACCGAGCGCCGAACACATGCGGCGGATTTGTCGGTTCAATCCCTGCGTGAGAACGATGCGAAACGCGCAGGAGTTGATGCGGTCGACTCTGGCCGGCTTGGTTTTTTCGCCCATGATTTTTACACCGCTCGCCATCATGCGCAGCGCCAGATCCGTGATGGGACGATCCACCCAGACCACGTACTCTTTTTCATGATTATTTTCCGAGCGCAGGATTTCGTTGACGATGTCGCCGTTGTTCGTCAGCAGAATCAATCCTTCGGAATCCCGGTCCAAGCGGCCGACCGGAAAGATTCGCTCCGGGAATCGCACATGCTCGATGATGTTGTCTTTGATGTGCGTTTCGGTGGTGCAAATGATGCCGACTGGTTTATTCAGGGCGATGTAGATCTGCTTTTTTTTGACACCTACGGCCAAGCCGTCGATTCGGACGTCATCGTCGTCGGCCACTTGTGTGCCGAGCGCCGCTATCTCACCATTGCAGGTCACGCGGCCTGCTTCGATCCACTTGTCCGCCTCGCGCCGCGAGCACACACCGGTTTCGCTGATGTACTTATTGAGCCGCAACGCTTCGCCTACGGACGGCCGCTCAGGAACGCACCGATTTGTTTGGCCAAGGCCTCAGGTTCGACATCGAATGGATCGCCGGCGTAGTGGGCGATGTCTTCGAACTTTGCGTTCGGCACCACCGCCTTGAGTTTGGCGAGGGCCTCGGCAGATTCGAGCCGTGAGCGCATCACCAGAATCGGCGCTGCGACCTGCGGCAGCCGATCCGCGGCCGGGATCCCAAACAATACCAAACGCCGTACAAGTTCCGGTCGCGCCGCGGCGAGGCCTAGAGCAATCGCCGCGCCGGTTTGAATACCCAGCAGGTCGATCTGGCGCAGGCGCAAATCATTGGCAAGATCGCAAATTGCATTGGCCGCATCGGCCACACTGGAGGTCTGCGGGGGATCCGATTCTCCGCATCCCGGCAAATCTGGCGCGTATACCGAACGCACATCCGCGATTTCAGGCAGGAATCGAGCGAAGACGCGGCTGGTACTTTGCTCGGCGTGCAGACAGAACAGGGGCACCTGCTCGTCGAAGCCGCCGGTGGCGGGGAATGCGGTGCGCACGTGCAGCTGTCCAAATTTGAAGTCGAAATAAGCGCGTCGAGTGCGCACCGCCCCGACCGGCGAAGGGGACAATTTTGCGGGCTTGACCAAGGGATGAGATCTCCTTAAGGCTTTCCTTGATCTTAAGGATACTCGAACTCAATGAGGCTCCCAGAGCGTGACTGCAGAGCAAATGTTGTTTTTGTGCTACATTAATTTTCACACTTCTTCGCAATAGGGCTAGCTTCGACGGCGTCGCAAGGCTAGAGTGTTGCTCCGACGCAATAGGACTATAGGGAAACAAAAAGACCGATCGTCGCCGAGTGCAACAATAAAGCGCCGCGAATGGCATGGGGAATTAAAAGCCGGGCTTTGGCCCGGCTTTTTTATTTGCTGCACCAATAGATTGACTGACGCAAAGCACATGTGGCATACCTTTTAGATGCGCTATACACAATTATTGATTGCAGTTCTTGGCATCGGCGTGTTTTCCCACGCTGTCGCTGTCGATCCACCGTCGCCAACTTCGGCGCCGACGGCCCCCGTTTCATTGACCGCCGAAGCATCTCCCCAGAACCCGGCAGCGGCAGCTGAACAAGCCAAGGCGGAGGCCAAGGCCAAAGCCCAGGCACAGGCCAAGGCCGATGCCGATGCCAAAGCCAAGGCGATCGACAAAAGGCTGCGGGCAGCAGGGTACAAGCCGATGAATACCAACGGCACCATGCGTTATTGCAAAAGCGAACAGCAGCTCGGCAGCCGCTTCGAGCGTCAGGTGTGCGGGACTCCCGAGGAGTTGGACTTTGCCGAACAGCAGGGCAAGGAGACCGTGCGGCAGATACAGCAGAACAACTCGTCTCTGCCTGGCGGCAAGTAGCTTCAATCGCTTAAGGTCCGCTCTCGTGCGCCACTCAGTATGTTTCGCCGTTTCCCTCGGCGTGGTGGCATTTTCGCAAGCGCTCGCAGCCGATCCGCCGACACCGGCAGCAGCGCCGCCGGCCGCCACAGCGCCTGCACCGTCGCCAACTACTGCGGCTCCTGAAAAGACAAGCGCTGCGGCAGCGCAAGCCCAGACCGAGGCGCAGGCCAAGGCCGACGCATTGGACGCAAGGTTTCACGCGCTGGGCTACAAGCCGGTAACCCGCAAGGGATTAAAGTTGTACTGCCATAACGAGCAGCAGATCGGCAGCCGCCTCGAACGCACCGTTTGTAACACGCCCGAGGAACTGGACTTCGCGATTCTAAACGGCAGGTACCCGGGACCTGCGGGGCTGATCGGACTCTCGGGCATCAAATTCAATTGACGCTTAAGGCGATCCGATCCCAGACCCGGGACGCCGTGAACCCGTTGTAACGCGCGCCCTTGAAACTCACCATCTCGACCAGGCGCTGCCCGTCCGCGGTAATGCTGTAGTGCTCTTCGAACGAGGGACGTTCCTCCTCCGAGTCATTGCCCTGCACAATCAGGGTTTTATCCGACCAGCTACAGCGCGGCGGCGGTGCCTCGCGCTCGGAGGGCAGGGCATCGCTATCCTTAGAATCGTGGTGGTGCGACTTTTTCTCGTGGCTACCGGGTTGACAGACACGCGCTTTGCCATCCGACGTAAACGTCAAGATCCCGCCGGCCTGCTTGATTTCGAGTGCCTTGCCGGGCCAGCGTAGGGCTTGCGCCAATGCGCTCATGGGTGGCGTAGAAGGACCAATGGCGCCCGGATTGCCGAGGCCCGGGGCGTTGCCGCCGCCGCGCCCGCCTCCGCCCCCACGGCCGCCTCCCCCCTGGCCTCCCTGTCCGCCCGAGCCCCCGCCGCGCGCTGCTCCCGCCTGGGCGCTGGCGGCCTGCGCGAGGTGCGTCGGATCGTCGCTGTCAGCCGCATTGAGCTTCCATTGACCGCTGAAATCGACGCCAGGCGGCGGCGCAGAGCTCTGCTGCTCGCTGGCGCACGCGCTGAGGAAAATGACTGCCGCAAACACGGCGAACCGCATGATGCCCCCTTAAGATCCAGGGGAATCTTATAATGAATTCAGCCGGTGGAGTGATGCGCTCGGCCGGCCGCGCGCAGATCATTGGGTCCGCATATCCAGACGCGGCCTTCGAAGGGCTGAAAACACACGCGCACGCCCTCGGTCCGGCGCATGGTTTGCGAGCCGCAGGCAATCTTGCCGTCAGCGAGATCCGCTTGAATCAAATCGACCAACGAAGCGCTGGGCTCACCCGCATCCGTCGGCGGCAGGGCATGCGCGAGAATGCGCGCTTGAACCTCATCGCGCGGCGAGGCATTGCCGAGCACAGCGCGCTTGAACCGATCGAGCACCACCAACACCGAACTCAATGTGTTGTCCGTCACATCGCTCGGGCGTCCGGTGCCGCCCATGAATCTCAAGTGCAGCAGGCCGCCCACGCCCCGGCCCTCGTCGTGCAGGCAAAGCGCCAGCGCCCCGTGCAAATCGGCGATCAAAAGCATGGGTTCGGGCGAGACGTGATAAGTGTCAGGTGCGACCGATACTTCCGGGAGATCTTTGGCCAAATGAGGGACCCTTTGATTACCACCGCGATGCTGCACTGAACCCTGCAATCCCTCTGCCAAGCAAATCACGGTTTTTAGCAGTTCCTTAAGGAACTGTTCGGCGTTCCTGGCGGAACCATTTGGCGGATTGACAAGGATCGGCAATCACTGACAAGGATCGGCAGTCATAAGCTCATGCCGTGAGGTAATTGGCGCTTTCGAGCTGCTGCGACGTATGGTTGTAACATGTACCGCTACGACCTCACGGACAGGACTCTGGTTAACGAGCGCGTGGCGCAATTTCGCGACCAAACGCACCGCTTCCTGGCGGGAACCTTAAGCGAGGACGAATTCCGGCATCTGCGTTTGCGCAATGGTTTGTACATTCAGCGTCATGCGCCAATGCTGCGGGTGTCGATTCCGTACGGGCTGCTGTCATCGACGCAGCTGCGCACCCTGGCGGGCATCGCACGACGTTACGATCGCGGTTACGGGCATTTCACCACCCGGCAAAACATTCAGTACAACTGGCCCAAGCTCGAGGAAGTACCGGACATTTTGGCCGAGCTCGCCGAGGTCGAGATGCATGCCATCCAGACCAGTGGCAATTGCATACGTAACATCACCTCGGATCACCTCGCCGGCATAACCCCCCACGAACTCGAAGATCCGCGGCCGTGGTGCGAGATCATCCGCCAGTGGGCCACATTTCATCCTGAGTTCAGCTATCTGCCGCGCAAATTCAAGATTGCGGTCACCGGAGCTCCGCAAGACCGGGCCGCCTCGCTGGTCCACGACGTCGGCGTGCATATCGTCCGCGGTGACGACGGTGATCTGGGTTTTGAAATCCTGGCCGGCGGCGGCCTGGGGCGCACGCCCATCATCGGTCAGGTGGTGCGCAAATTCCTGCCGCGCCGGCATTTGTTGTCATATCTGGAAGCCATACTGCGCGTTTACAACGCGGAAGGCCGGCGCGACAACCTGACCAAGGCGCGCATCAAGATTCTGGTGCGGAGTTTAGGGCTGGAAGAATTCACCCGGCGCGTCGAAGCGGAATGGGAATTGCTGCGCGATGGGGCCCTAGGGGTCGACGATGCAGAGGTGGCGCGCATGCGCGGCTTCTTTCATCCGCCTGCTTATCGAACGCTGACGGACAGCAATCCCGATGCGGGGAAAAGCACCGCATTTCGCGCCTGGTACCGCTATAACACCGCGGCGCACAAAGTGGCGGGATATCGCGCAGTGTATGTGTCCTTGAAAAAGCCCGGTGTGGCGCCCGGCGATGCCACCGACGCGCAGATGGAATTGCTCGCCGATCTCGCTGATCAATTCAGCTTCAGCGAAATACGCGTGACCCACACTCAAAACCTGCTGCTTGCCGACGTCGCACAGGAAAGGACCCATGAGCTCTGGCGGATGCTCGAGAAGGCGGGTCTGGCGACGCCCAACATCGGGACTCTGACAGACATCATCTGCTGCCCCGGACTCGACTTCTGCAGTCTCGCCAACGCCGGCTCCATCGATGTCGCGAGGCTCATCAACGAGCGCTTCGACGATTACGACTATGTATACGATCTGGGCGAGCTCGAAGTAAAAATGTCCGGCTGCATGAATGCCTGCGGACACCATCATGTCGGGCACATCGGCATACTCGGCGTGGATAAGAGCGGCGAGGAGTGGTATCAGATTACCATTGGCGGCGCGGCGGGCGCCGACGCCTCTTTAGGAATGGTCATAGGTCCCTCTATCCCCAAGTCCGAGGTGCCCGAGACCATCGCGCGACTATTGGAGGTGTATGTCGAGCAGCGGCAGCCCGAGGAACGATTTCTCGATACGGTGCGCCGCCTCGGCGTGAAACCCTTCAAGGAAAGAGTGTATGCCGCGCCGGTTGCTGCGTGATCGTCAAATAGTTGCGGATGAATGGCTGTATTCGGCGGAAGCAGCCGACAATGCGCTTGCACCGCTGATCGTCACGGTCGATGAATGGCGCAATGATCGCGACACGTGGCTGGCGCGCGGCAGCCGCTTGGGATTGCAGATCGCGCCCGCGCACAAGCTCGAACCTCTCGTGCAGGATCTAGGATTCTTTACGCTGATCGCCGCGAAGTTCCCGGGGCCCGCCGATGGCCGCGGCTATACCCAGGGACGCCTGCTGCGCGAACGCTTTGACTTCAAGGGCGAGCTGCGCGCCACCGGCTACGTGCGCCGCGATCAGCTGTTTTTTCTGGCGCGTTGCGGCTTCAACAGCTTTGAATTGTCGGAGGCCGACATCGGGGACGCACTGGCGGCGCTCTCGACCTTTTCCGCTGCGTATCAGCCATCGAATGACATGGGCCTCAAGTTCAAGCTGCGGGGCATACCTGCCGGCGCCTGAAGCGCAACTCGATGCGGCCTCAAGGTATGTCACGCAGCGGAATCTGCAGATGCTCCAAGGTACGATCGACCTCTTCCTGGGTTTCCAGCTTTTCGGTTTCGCGCACCAGCTTGCGGGGCAGGTGCGGCGCCAGCAGCTCGATGAATTCATACATATAGGCTCGCAGCAGCGCGCTGCGGCGAAAGCCAATCCAGGTCGTGTGCCCCTCGAACAAGTGCGCGGCATCGAGCACCACCAAATCACCATCGGTCGCGGGGTCGATGGCCAAACGGGCCAATATTCCCACACCCAAACCAATGCGCACATAAGTCTTGATCACGTCCGAATCGCGCGCGGTCAGGGCCACGTCCAGCGATAGCCCGGCGGTCTCAAACAGTGCAGGCAGCGAGGAGCGGCCGGAAAAACTGAACACGTAGGTGACGATCGGATATTCGGCCAGCTTCTTGAGCGTGAGCTTTCCGGCCGATTCCAGTGGGTGGCCGCGCGGCACGACCACGGCCCGGTGCCAGCGATACACCGGCAAGCGCACCAAGTGCGGGAATAGTTCGTCCGAGCCGGTGGCAATCGCGAAATCGACTCGATCGCGCGCGACCATTTCCGCGATCTGCTCCGAAGTACCCTGGTGCAGGTGCAGCCGCACTTTCGGATACTTGATGCGAAATTCCCGGATCACTTGCGGCAAAACGTAGCGCGCTTGCGTGTGCGTCGTGGCGATCGATAATGTGCCGCCATCGGCTTTGCGCAGTTCCGCTGATGTGCGGCGAATATTTTGCATTTCCCGCAGGATGCTGGTGGCGCGCGAAATGATTTCTTCGCCCGCGGCGGTAGTACGCGTGAGCGCCCGGCCCTCGCGCTCGAACAGCTGGAAACCGAGCTCTTCCTCCAGCATTTTGAGCTGGCGGCTGACACCGGGCTGGCTGGTATGCAGCTGCCGCGCGGCCGCGGTGATGTTCAGGCCGTTTTCGTGCACGGCTACGAGATAACGCAATTGCTGAAATTTCATCTGCCTACCGCGCCTTTATGTTTCAATGAGTTGCCGCACGCCAAGCATATAAGGATAGCGCGCCCGGCGCTTCAGGAGGCTGATTGGGCCGATCACAAACAGGCATGTCCTCATGCGCGCTAGTTCGTTCAGCGCGCTGCTGGTTCGCCCTATAGTCATCGGATGAAATTTGCTTGCCGCGCCAATGCCTTAGGGTGCCTCCCGAATGAGGGATCGCGGCGGTGACCTATTTTCCGGTGTTCTTCGACCTTGCGAAGCAACCGGTGCTCATCGTCGGCGCCGGCGAGGTGGCGCTGCGAAAGGTGGCGCTGCTCGAGCGTAGCGGGGCGGCAATTACGGTGATCGCTCCGCAGATTCATCCCGAACTTAAGGCAAGGGCCGCCGCGGGCGCAATCAGCCTGAATGTCCGCGAATTCGTTCCGACGGATTTGGACGGCATGCGGCTGGTCATCGTCGCAACCTCGCGGCGCGCAATCAACCGCTGGATCGCCAAATTGAGCGACTCCCGCGGTATTCCCGTGAACGTGGTCGACGATCGCGAGGCATCGCGCTTCATCGTTCCGGCCATCATCGATCGCGACCCGGTGCTCGTGGCGGTGTCCACGGGTGGTACCTCACCGGTATTGGCGCGGCGCTTGCGCGAACGGCTTGAAACGTTGGTGCCGACAAAAATCGGCGAATTCGCCGGGTGGCTGCAGACGCTGCGCAGGCCCGCGAGACGGCGATTGCGCGATATCGACGCGCGGCGCAGATTCTTCGAACAACTCATCGACGGGCCGGCGGCCGCGCGCTTTGTCGCGGGCGACACGCAGGGCGCGAGGCGCATCGCGCATCAATTGCTCGCGACGAACTCGGGCTTCCGGTCCGCACCCGGCGAGGTGACGCTGGTCGGCGCCGGACCCGGCGACCCGGAACTGCTCACACTCAAGGCGCTACGCGCGCTGCAGGACGCCGATCTCATCCTGCACGATCGTCTCGTACCTCAGGCGATTCTGGATCTGGCACGCCGCGACGCCGCGCGGATTTCCGTCGGCAAGGCCGCCGGCAGTGTCGGCAGCACGCAAGCGGAGATCAACTCCCTGCTCATCGAACATGCGCAGCAAGGCAAGCGGGTGGTGCGGCTCAAGGGCGGTGATCCCTTCATTTTCGGGCGCGGCGGCGAAGAGTTGGAAGCGCTCGCGCAGGCGCGCATCAATTTTTCGGTGGTGCCCGGCGTAACCGCGGCGGTGGGCTGCGCGGCCTACGCCGGTATTCCCTTGACGCACCGTAACCACGCTCACAGCGTCACCTTTGTCACCGCTCACACCGGGGACGGCCGGGAGCCTGATTGGCGCGCTCTGGCGACGCCGGGCTCGACGGCGGTGTTTTACATGGGCCTCGCCCGGGTGCAGCACATCGCCGAGAAACTGATGGAACACGGAGCCGCACCGAGCCTGCCCGCCGCCATCATTGCCCAGGGCACCTTGCAAAATCAGCGCGTCATCGCTGCGACCCTGGCGACCATTGGCGATGCCTGCTCCCGCGCGCACATGGAATCGCCGGCGCTGCTGATCGTGGGCGAGGTGGTATCGCTGCAGCCCTCGCTTGCCTGGTTCAACAATGAGGCGCTGCGCGACGCGGCGCAGACAGCTTAGGGAGCGCTCTTTACCGCTTCGAGAAAACCGCGTTCGGTTATCCAGGCTTTATTGAACAGCCGCGACTGGTACTTGGCGCCGCCGTCGCACAGTACGGTGACGATGGTGTGGCCGCGACCCATTTGCTTCGCCAGCCGGACTGCCGCGGCCACGTTGATTCCCGCGGTGCTGCCGAGCAGCAGCCCCTCTTCGCGCAACAACCGATAGACAAAATGCACTGTTTCGCCATCCGAAATCCGTACCGCATCGTCGATCGGCGCTCCCTGAAGATTGGCCGTCACTCGCCCGGTGCCGATTCCCTCGGTGATCGATGAACCGCCATCGCTTTTCAATTCCCCGTCCTTCACGTAGTGATAGAGCGCGCTGCCCGGGGGATCGACGAGAACGATCCGCACCGCCGCAGACTGCGACTTGAGATAGCGCGCGACTCCAGCCAGCGTTCCGCCGGTGCCGGTGGCGGCGCAGAAGGCATCGATTTTTCCGCCGCACTCGCGCCACAGCTCCGGACCCGTGGATTCAAAATGCGCATCGCGATTCGCGGTGTTGTCGAATTGGTTGGCCCAGACGGCGTCAGGCAATTCTTGAGCCAAGCGGCCCGCCACTTTTTGGTATTGGTTCGGGTTGCTGTACGGCACGGCGGGGACTCTGCGCAGTTCCGCCCCTAACGCCTCAATGATTTGGTACTTCTCGGCAGCTTGATTGTCGGGCATCACGATCACGCATTTATAGCCGCGCGCATTGCACACGTGCGCCAGCCCGATGCCGGTGTTGCCGGCGGTGCCCTCCACCACGGTACCGCCCGGCTTTAAAACGCCGCGACGCTCGGCATCCAACACGATCCACTTGGCGGCACGGTCCTTGACCGACCCGCCAGGATTCATGAATTCCGCTTTGCCCAAAATCTCGCAGCCGGTCTCGTCGCTCAAACGCCGCAGGCGAATCAGCGGCGTGTTGCCGATTGAATCCGTAAATCCATCCCGGATGCTCATCGAGTAACCCCAAAACGACAGCGGTTGCGATTCATCGCGCAAAATCTACGCGATTCGCAAAGGGTGCTGGTAAAAAAAGAATCCCCGGGCAAGCCGGGGAACTCGAGTGGAACTGGTGCTTGGGTAAAAACCCTACACGTCCGTAAGTGGAAGATACGCCGCACAAAAGTGCCAAAACGTTCGACCTTGTTTGTGTCGTCCAGTGTTGCAACTAAGTAACGCTGGAAATAAACACGAACTGCTTTGTGGCTGCATGATAGCCGATAGTCCAGATAAATCCAATAGTTAAGATGAACTAGTTAGAGATTGCTGCGCTATGTCAAACATGTCGTCAATTTGTGACAAAAACCACACTTGGGAAATCGGACGACTTTTCGACAACCGGCTCAACGTATGCGGCGAGTTTGCTTTTCGGCATGGCTTCCTCCAAATTCGCGCAAATCGCGAGGAGATCCCATGAAATACCTGCATACCATGGTCCGGGTAACGGACATTGAACAATCGCTGCGCTTCTATCGCGACGCGCTCGGCCTTCGGGAATTGTCGCGCAAGGACTACTCCCAGGGCCGCTACACGCTGGTGTTTCTGGCGGCTCCGGGCGATGAAGACGCGCAAGTGGAGCTGACCCACAATTGGGACCCGGAAGAATATTCCAGCGGCCGCAACTTCGGGCATCTGGCTTACGCGGTCAACAATATCTACAGCGCCTGTCAGCGCCTGATGGAACACGGCGTCACGATCAATCGGCCGCCGCGCGACGGCCGGATGGCGTTTGTGCGGTCGCCGGACCGGGTGTCGATCGAGTTGCTGCAGAAAGGGGCGGCGCTGCCCCCTGCGGAGCCCTGGACCACCATGGCGAATGTCGGGCAGTGGTAGCTATGAGATTGGCGCTCGCCTAAGGTGCGTCGCCGGAATCAGAACATTTCGGAGGCGTCCGGAGGCTTGATCTCGACCTGCGTTCGCGACGGGATGTGCTCGCCCGTGATCATTTCGCTGTAGCCCTGTCCCGGACCCACCATGGGATAGACGCCGGCGTCACGATCGATCATGACCTCGAGAAAGGCGGGACCCTTGAAACCGATGAACTCCTCGATCACTCGCGGCACGTGCGCTTTCTGATCGAGCCGCACGGCATATTTGAAGCCGTCCGCCATCGCCGCCTTGACGAAATCCTTGGTATGCAGGCTCTTGTCGCTGGCGCTCAGGCGGCCCTTGTGAAAAAGCTTCTGCCATTGCTTGACCATGCCGTCGCCGAAGTTATTGAGCACGATCACCTTGATCGGCAAATCGTAGGTGGTGACCGTTTCCAGCTCGCCGATATTCATGCGAATGCTGGCATCGCCGTCGATATCAATGACCAGACGATTGCGCTGCGCGAACTGCGCGCCGACAGCCGCCGGCAATCCGAAGCCCATCGTGCCCATGCTGCCCGAGGTCAGCCACAACCGCGGACTGCGGAAGTCGAAGTACTGCGCCGCCCACATCTGATGCTGGCCTACCCCGGTGGTGATGACGGCTTCGCCCTTGGTGAGCCTGTTGATTTCCTCGATGACGTAGTAGGGCTGAATGAACTCGCTGTCGCGGGCGTAATTCATGGCGTACTTTTCACGCAGCGCGTCGCAGTGCCGATGCCACTGCGACCAATCGCGCTTGAAGCCGCTGCGTCTGCCGAACTCGAGCAACGCGCGCAGCGCCTCCGACAGCATGCCCACATGACTCCAATCGACGCGCTTGACCTTGCCGATTTCAGAAGCATCGATGTCGAAATGCGCAATGAAGCTGGCCTTGCCGGCGAATTTGGCAGGATTGCCGGCGACACGATCGTCGAAGCGCGCGCCGAGCGCCAGCAAGCAATCGCAATCGTCCACCGCGTAGTTGGCAAAGGCGGTGCCATGCATGCCCAGCATGCGCATCGACAAAGGATGCGTGGTGTCGACGGCACCGATTCCCATCAGGGTGGTGACCACCGGAATCTGAAACTCCCTGGAAAATTCGCGTAATTCCTGCGCGGCGCCGCCGTTGATCACGCCGCCGCCGGCATAAATCATCGGTCGATGCGCAGCTCCCAGCGCCGCGAAGAAATCGGCGCATGCGGCCTCGGGCAATTTGGCTGCCGTCAAACGGTTCATCCGCTGCCGGTAACCCGGAACCGGCAGGCTTCCCGATCCACAAAACACGCCCTGCCAGTTCTGCACGTCCTTTGGCACATCGAGAACCACGGGGCCCGGCCGGCCGGTGCGTGCGATCTCGAATGCGGTGCGCACCGTGGCCTCCAATTTGGCGGGATCGGTGATCAAGAAGACGTGCTTGGCCACCGCTCCCATGATGCTCGGCACCGGCGCCTCCTGGAACGCATCGGTGCCGATTGCCGTGGTCGGCACTTGACCGCAAATCACCACAATGGGCACTGAGTCCGCCATGCTGTCGCGCACCGGCGTGACGGTATTGGTGGCACCGGGACCGGAGGTGACCAGCGCCACGCCGACCCTGCCGCTGGCGCGCGCATATCCCGCCGCCATGAACCCCGCGCCCTGTTCGTTGGCCGGCACGATCAGCGGCATTGCGGAATCGTGTTCGAGGTTGTAGCGAAACACGGCGTCGTAGATCGGCAATATCGCGCCGCCGCTGTAGCCGAAGATGGTCTCGACGCCCTCGTCGGCCAATACCTGGACGAGCATATCCGCGCCGGTCATGGTGCGGCCCGCGAGTCGGTGCGCGGTTTGATTCTTCAGGTCGTAACGGTCCTTCACCCAAGAAAGACTAGCAGTTCCCGCTCTGGCGCCCAAGTGTGGGCCCCCGTATCCTTCTCGAATGCGCCATCTGATCGCCATACTCCTGCAAAATGAAGCCGGCGCATTGACTCGCGTCGCCGGCCTCATTTCCGCCCGGGGATACAACATCGAATCGCTGTCGGTGGCTGCCACCAATGACCCCACGGTTTCACGAGTCACGCTCGTCACCGTGGGCTCGGATCACGTCATCGCGCAAATCAATGCGCAGCTGCTGAAGCTGGTCGATGTTGTCGCGGTCGAAGACATGACCGGCGGCGACACCATCGCGCGCGAATTGCTGCTCATCAAGCTGCGGATCACGGCCGAGCACGTCCAAACCGTAGCCGCGCTGCTCGGCCGGGTCGGCGGCAAGGTGTTGTCGACCAATCCCTCGAGCTACATCGTCGAGCTCACCAGCAGCGAGACGGAAATCGGCGAGTTCATCGCCAATATCGGCGCATTCGGCGAGATCATCGAAGTGGTACGCAGCGGGGTGCTCGGCATCTCGCGCGCCAACCCGCGGCTGCATGCGGTCAAATGATCGGGTCCTAAGTTCTGAGGATATTCAAAAGTCATGCCTGAAATCGAAGTCTCGCCGCATCACGCCGCGGATCCCGACACCCGTCGCGTCGGAATTTTGGTGGGAGTCGTCGGTATTCTCTTGTCGGTGGTCACCATTGCCTCGCACCGTGCGCACACTCAAGCGGTCATTCACCGCACTGAATCGAACGATCAATGGACCTACTATCAAGCCAAGAAGATCCGCGAGAACACCAGCGAAGTCGGGCTGGCGTTGCTTACGACCTTGAGTTCGGATTCCGCCAAAACCGAGGCGCCGGCACGCAAGCTCGAGGCCGCACGCGCCAAGTACGCGGCAGACGCAGAGCGGATTCAGGATGATGCACGCGCCAAGGACGAGGAAACCAAGACCGAGGAGCGGCGCGCGCTGCGCTTCGACATCGGCGAAGGGTTGCTGGAACTCGGCCTGGTCCTCTGTTCGTTGTATTTCCTGGCGCGCAAGGCGTTTTTTACGGTCTTCGGCGTGCTCTCGAGCATTGCCGGCACTGCAATGGGCGCAGCGGGTTTTCTGCTGTGAAAAGCCGGCATTCTGCGCGCTTTTTATTCGCGCTGGCCGTGCTGGGGGCGGCCGCTGCCGCCGCCACGGGTGCAGCTGCAGCTTTGCCGAGAGTGGAGGCGCGCTCGGACGATTTATTGGCGGTGGCGGTGGTTCGCGACGACAAGATGATCATTCACCTCAGCCGTTTGCTCGACAATGCCCCGGTGCGCGATGCGGCAATGACGGTGGTGTTGCGCGGCGCGGCGCATGCCACCACCGCCGAAACCGATGGCAGCTATACACTTGAGACCAAGGATCTGGCGCTGCCGGGCGCCGCAGCCGTCGAGTTTCAGATAAACCAGGGCGCCGCGCATGAGAATCTCAAAGGTACTCTCGAAATCGCCGCCGCGGGCGGTCAAGCGGACGACAAGAGCAGCAATGCCCGGCAGCTATGGTGGTGGGTGCTGAATTTCACCGTGTGCATCGGCTTTCTGTGGCTGTTCTCGCGGCGGCGCAAGAAGGCTGAAAGCTAAAAGCTCTGCATCGTCTGCACCAGGAACTGCACTCGCTTGATCCCGGCAATATCGCTGACCGGGAAGGCAAGATCGATGTGCAGCACGTTGCCGAGGCCGGAACGCGTGTTGCCGATCCGCAATCCGAAGCCCACGTCCTTGAGCAGCCCCGGATCACTGTTGCCGACGACGCCGCTGCCCCAGGTACGGCCGACATCCGTAAAAATGGCGCCCCCGACCCTTACCAAGCGATAAGGATACCAATCGGTGAAAAATCTCTGCTCCACCGTCAATAGCGCGCGCGAGGTGCCCGACTCGAAGCGCAGCGGATAACCGCGCAGACCATTGTCGCCGCCGAGCAGAAGCTGCATGTCGGGATCGAGCATGTAGGTCGTGGTCCCCGAAAGCCCAGCGTACAAAAGCCAGTCCTCGCGCCAGCGCCAATAGTACTTGGCGGCGGCATCCGCGATCAGATTGCGCGCGTGCCCGTCCTCGAGGCGCGTGGAAAGATCGCTGGTCAGGAACAGCTGCTGCTGCGCCGGCAACTCGAGTCCGCGCAGCGCCTTGGCCGCCAGCATGACGGCGTCGTGGTTGGCGCCGAATGCACTGCTCGAGTAGCCGATCTCGCCGCTGATCTCGCTGCCGAAATACAGATCCTCGGTGCGGCCGATCTCGTTTTCGTCGCCGACTTTTTTGTACTGGTCCTGAAGCATGTCGTAGCCGACGAACGGATACGACAAGGTTCTGTCGGGCGGCATGAGGCTCGGCGGCGTCGGCGTCGAGGTTCCCGGAGTCGGCAGGAAAATGTTGCGGTCGTAGCGCATGCCGAAGGTCCAGCGCCTGGTCCAACCGTCAATGTAGCCGTTGGAAAGTCCGCCGCTCAATTCGTATGCGTTTTGGTTGTCGTTGAATTGATCAACAATGTTGCCCAGGTTATAGCGGGACACGGTGCGATCGAAACTCAATCCCACGATTTTCGTGCTCCAGGTGGTATCCAGCGAATAGAAAGGGTGCTGGATCAGCGCCGCGCGCTGCGAGCCGTCGCTGGAATCGGAGTAGGAGACCGCGGAGGTCCAATGCGATCCGAACACGTTGGGATCGGTCAATGCCACGGTGTTGGAGGTGCGATCGACAGTGCTGCCGCGCGACACCTGCACTGTCTTTCCCCAGCCCAGGAGATTCTCTTCCTCCAGATTGAACTTGGTGGAATTGGTGCCGCCCGAACGGCCGAAAGAAATGCCCGGACTCAAGGTCCAGACATCCTTGGTAATGACCTTGATTTCGACTTTGCCGTCGGCGTAGTGCACGGGAACGACCCGAGCGTCGTAGATAAAGGTCAGCAGTCGCAGCGCGCGTTCGGTTTCCGCCAATTTGCGCGCCTGGTATTTTTCGCCGCTTTTGAACAGCAGCTGCGCCCGAATGGTGGACGGCTTGGTGCGGATGTGCAGACGATCCGCGAGACGGTACAGCGTGTTGGTCTCGCGCTGGTCGCTTTCATCGAATATATTGCGGACATCGATGTCGATCTTGCCGATGACGGCTCCCGCCGCTTCCATGGCCGCGTCGCTCGGCAAATCAGCCGGTCGCGGGTAATCGATCCGGGTGTGCTCCAGGTCGTTGAACTTCGCGGCAAATCCCGGCTGCGCGAACGACGCGGAGAGGAGGGTGAATGCGATCAGCCGTCCGCCGTCGGATAGCCTCATCCGGTAAACAGACTACAAAGCGGCGTTGTCGCTCTCGCCGGTGCGGATGCGCAATACACGTAGGATATCTGTGACGAAAATCTTGCCATCGCCCACCTTGCCGGTTTTCGAAGCTCCCACTATGGCTTCCATCACCTGATCGACGAGCTCATTTTTGACGGCGACCTCGATCCGGGTCTTCGGCACAAAGTCCACCACGTACTCCGCGCCGCGATACAGCTCGGTATGCCCGCGCTGGCGCCCGAATCCCTTGACCTCGGTGACTGTCATGCCGGAGACGCCGATTTCCGAAAGGGCGGCGCGCACGTCGTCCAGCTTGAAGGGTTTGATGATGGCGGTGATCAATTTCATTATAGACTCCGGTCAACGTTGGGCCGTCACCGCAATACTATTACGATTGCCCCGGTCAGGCACATAAGATATGCGGGAACCCCGCGGGGGCGATGCTTGACGGGCTCGAAGTAACGGTTCGGCAGCGAAGGAGCAATCCAGGCGATGTTCGGTGTGGCAATTCACGGTGGTGCGGGCACCCTGCCGCGCGCCGAAATGGGGCGCGAGGCGGAAGTGAAGTATCGCGCCGGCTTGCAGGAGGCGATCGACGCCGGTTTCGGCGTGCTGCAGGCCGGCGGGACCAGCCTGGATGCGGTGACCCAGGCCGTGATTCTGCTCGAGGACAATCCCTTGTTCAACGCCGGACGCGGCGCCGTGTTCACGCTCGAGGGCCGCAATGAATTGGATGCTGCGATCATGGACGGCAAGGATCTCAAGGCCGGCGCGGTTTGCTGCCTGACGCGAATCAAAAATCCGATAAAGCTCGCGCGCGCAGTCATGGAACAATCGGAGAACGTCATGCTGGCAGGCCCAGGCGCGGAGGAATTTGCCTTGAGCCGCGGCTTTTCATTCGTGCCGCAAAGCTATTTTTACACTGCGGAGCGCTGGAAACAGCTGGAGCGCATTCGCGACGGCGATGTCGGACTTTCGGCGCTGACCATTTCGCACTTGGGCACAGTGGGAGCCGTCGCGCTCGACGCTGCGGGCCGGCTTGCCGCCGCCACTTCCACCGGCGGCATGACCGGCAAGCGCTATCAACGCATCGGCGATTCACCCATCATCGGCGCCGGGACCTATGCCGATGACCGTTCATGCGCCGTGTCGGCTACCGGACACGGCGAAGTATTCATACGCGCCGCGGTCGCGCATGATATCTGTTCACGTGTGCGCTTCGGCGCGCGCACTTTAAGCGCAGCGGTTCGCGAAGTGGTCCTCGAGGAACTGCCCGCACTGCGCGGTGAGGGGGGTGTGATTGCAATCGACCCGCGCGGCGAAATTGTCATGGAATTCAATTCCGAGGGCATGTTTCGCGCCAGCAGAAGAGCCGGCGAGGAACCGCAGATCGCAATCTATCGCTAAGCGATCGCCATGCTAGGCGTCGACTTGGCTGCGGCGTTTCTCGAAGCGGCCGGTGGTCATGGTGTGGTATTCGGCCTCCATCACGATGACGCGATTTCTGCCCTCTTCCTTGGCGCTGTACAGGGCTTCGTCGGCCAGTTGGATCAATCCTTCGAGTGTGCGGTCGGCCGCCGGCAGCACAAAGGCCGCGCCGATGCTCACCGTCAGTCGACTTGCGACTCTCGAAGCATCGTGCGGAATGTTCAATTCGGCGATCGAGCGCTGAATGCGCGTCAGTACCTCCGAGACGTATTCGTGGCTGGCCTGATACAACACGATCGCGAACTCCTCGCCGCCGTAGCGCGCCACGAAGTCGAGCGGCCGGCGCGCGCACTGGCTGAGCGACACGGCAACGGCGCGCAGACACTCATCGCCCGCTTGGTGGCCATAATGATCGTTGTAGTCCTTGAAGCAATCGATATCCGCGAGCAGCACCGCAATGCGCTTCTCCTCGCGCACCGCCTGTTGCCAAGCCCGCGTGATGTGCTGATCGAACATGCGGCGGTTCTGGATGCCGGTCAGCCCGTCGCGCGCCACCATCTCGCGCAGCAAGCACGCCTCGAGAAAGCGCTTGCGGCTGGTTTTCTCGTGCATGTAGGCCACCGATGCGCCGAACAGATTGGTGCCGAGTACGGCCAGCGCGTCGTGGCCGAATTCGCGGCCAGGCAGCATCAGCGCGGTGCCCACCGCAAGATACATGAACATCACGAGCACATTGGCGGCGACGGCGTGATAGAAAATCAAGCCACCCATGAGGTAGATGAACAGGATGGTTATCATCAAGCTGGGAAACAAAGTGGTAATCCCGCCCGATGCAGCGATGATCTGGACCGCCGCTCCGCTCAAGCCGACGGTGGTCATGGCGACTATGATGATCGGCGTACAGATCCGATGGCGCTGCGATGAAAAGCTCGCCGCGAGTCCAATGAGCAGCACCGGAACGATCACCAGCATGCGGATCATGCTCGGGATTCGATTGAGTTCCGGACCGAGCACCGTGGAATCCATCGCCGAAAACACGACGGTGAACAGAATCGCCAGGCACAGGTTCACGCGGGTTTGGTGCAGGTTCTCGTCGAAGTTTTTGTGCCTGAAATCCGCCTCGAGATCCGCACCGAAGGTCAGCCAGGGAAATCCCGCCCGCAGCTGCCGCGCATGGGGCGAGTCGGGCAAATCTTCGTTGGGAATCCCTCTGGTCACGCTCATTGGCATCACCGTACCGGCGTAGCCGCAAGTACTCAATGACCTAGGGCACTATTTAGCGGGCATCGCGGGCCACCGATGCCGCATTATGTCAAATATCAGGGTCAATCGGCCAGGTAGCGCTTAAGGTAGGTGTCGAAGTCAGTATCGTCCTTAGCCTCGATACTGCGCTGCGCCCGGTGCGATTCTTTGGCCTGCGCCGCGAATTCGGAAAGTCGGCTTTCGTTGGGCGGATAAAGCCCGAGAAAATAGTCCTTGTGCAGGTTCGACATTCGCAGTGCAAGCTGAAAGAAGGATTCGCCGGTTTGGCGCATTTCGGCGAGCAGCCGCGCAGACGGAGTCCGCTCCACATCGTCGATTTTGGCGCGCTGCTGCTCCAGGGCCAGTGTATACGGGCGCTCGGATTCGCCATGATCGAGCATTTCGCACAGGCCTTGCATCGCATCGAGCAGTTCGCCTGCCCATAGGGTCATGGGGATGTCGCGCCCCTCGCGATTGAGCTTGAGGTTGGGCTCGCGCCCACGCCGCGCAACCAGCAGATGATTGGCGTCCAGCGCCTCTTGTTCGCCGCGGCTGATCGGCGCGCTCTCCCGCAGCAGGCACAGGGCGACAAAGGCTTCCAGAAAGCGCAGCTTGTTTTGATTGACGCCGACCGGATCGAATGCGCTGACGTCCAGTGCGCGCACCTCGATGTATTCCACCCCGGCCCGATGCAGCGCCTTGGTCGGCCGTTCACCCGAGCGCGCAATGCGCTTGGGGCGTATGAAACTGTAGTACTCATTCTCGATCTGCAGAATGTTGGCATTGAGCTGCTGATACACGCCGTTGACCTTGACGCCGAGCTTCTGGTACGGCGGATACGGTGTACCGATCGCCCGGGACAAGTCGCGCACGTATTCGTCCAAACTGTTGACGGATACGCTCAAGGTCGATTGATTCTTATTGCGATAGCCGATGTCGCTCATACGCAGCGAAGTGCCGTAGGGCTCGTAGACGGTGTCGCCATCGAGCACCGCCAGGGTGTTTTCCCTGCCGGCAAAGAAGCTGTTCGAGACAGCCGGAGACGTGCCGAACAAGTACAGCACCAGCCAGCCGTAGCGGCGGTAATTGCGCAGCACGCCGAAGTATTGTTCGGAGACGAAATCCTGGCCCCGTTGTTTGGACTGATTGACCTCTTCCAGCACGCTCCACAATTTCGAGCTGAAGGAATAATTGAAATGCACGCCGGAAATCGCCTGCATGATGCGGCCGTAGCGCAGCCCCAAACCATGGCGATAAACGGTCTTCATGCGCCCGACGTTGGAAGCCCCGAATTGCGCCAGCGGTATGCTGGCATCGTCTTTGAGGGCGCAGGGCATGCTCGTCGCCCACAGCAACTCATCCTGCAGGTGCCGATAGACGAATTGATGGATGTCGCAAAGATATTGCAGCAGTTCCCAGGTCTCGCCGAATGGCGGAGTGACCAGTTCGATCAGTGACTCGGAGAAATCCGTGGTGATATGTTCGTTGGTGAGCGGCGCGCCCAGGCTTTCCGGGTGGCGCGTCTGCGCGATGTGACCGTCGGGCGAGACGCGCAATGACTCCTTTTCGACGCCTTTACGTCCGCCGCGCAATATCGCCCGTTCCCCCGAATTTATCAGGCCCGCGAGGCGGCGCTCGAAATTCTTATCCACCATGTTACGCAACGAATCCTCGTTTCCGCTCTACGGCAGCTCGGCGATGACTTCGATTTGCACGAGGAATCCGGAATCGACCAGACGCTGCACCTGCACCCACGAGGTGGTCGGCAATCGCTCCTTGTTGTAATACTCGAAGCGCAAATCCGAGGCTTTTAGCAATGCGTCCATATCCGTCGTATATATAGTTTCCTTGACGACTTCTTCGAAGCCGGCCCCGTGCGCGGCAAGCGTGCGGCGTATATTGGAATAGGCGGCACGCATCTGCCCTGCCATATCGCCAGGCGATACCAGCCTGCCGTTCTGATCCGCGGCCACCGAGCCCGAAATATACAGCGTTTTGTCTATTAGGACGGCTTGCGAGTAGCCGAAGTCCTTTTCGTACGGGTTCAAATGAAATACTTGTTTGACGCGCGGCGGCGGCGCTTGCGGCTCACGCTCGCATGCGCACAGCGCCAGACTCGCGATTCCGGCCACCAAGCAGACCCGCAGCGCCGCGCTGCCGTGATCAGGGATTCTGGTGTTGCACGGCCTCAGCACGGGAGCGCAGCGCACGGAGCATTTTTGGCAGATCGTGGCGCAAGGCCGACCGCACGATCCATTGCGGCACCCAAAACCCGGGCGCCAGGTCCACCGTGTAATGCGCGACAGTGTAGTCGCCGTCGCTGTTCAAGACCCAGGATCCCCGCAGGATGCGCAGGTCCCCGGAGATGCGTTCGATCGATACCCGCGTGGGCGGGTCGTACGAGGCGCGTATTTCGTAGGTCACCTTGGGCACGAACCAGGAGTAATTCATGACGTGGCGAATTCGTTGCCAGGAACGGTCCGGCGCGGTCTCCAATACATCGCAAGCGGTGAGGCCCGGAACCAAGGCCACGGATTCGGGGCAGCTCGTAATCAGCGACCACACAACCTCGCGGCGCGCATGAATCCTCACGGTCGCAGAGGCATTGCCGCTTTGCTCCGCGGGATCCAGCGATACCCGCACCTCGATATCGCCATGCTGCGCGGCATCCTGCGCAATGGTCGCGCAGCAAGCCGTTTCGGCGGCGAACAGCAATGCCAAAAACAATGGAAGGCGCACTGGTTGGTCTGACTCCCGCGAACACATTGTGTTCGAATAAGATCGCCGCGTGGCGGTTACTGCATGGCAAAGCCGTCATTTCAATCCGTCCATCCAAACGTTCATCTTGGCCTCGAGTATGTCCAGAGGCATCGCGCCGTCCTTGAGAATCTCGGTATGAAAGCCGCGAACGTCGAAGCGCCCCGCCAACTGCTGTTGCGCGCGCGCCCGCAACGCCTGAAACCTCATCTCGCCCATCTTGCAGGCCAGCGCATCCGCCGGATTCGCGACATACCAGTCGATCAACGCTTGGGCGTCGAGATCATCCACAGCCAAATGCGCATGAAGATAATCAAGTGCTTGTATCCGCGTCCAGCCCTTGGCATGCAAGCCCGTATCGACCACCAAGGCAACCGCGCAGCGCATTTCTGCCTCAGCCGCATCCAGTTTCTCCGCCTCGTCAGAGTACAGACCCAACTGCTCGCCCTGCAAGGCGGCATACAGGCCCCAGCCGTCGGTGAAGGCGGCCTCGGCGCCGAAGCGTCGGAACCGCGGCAATTCGACGCGCTGCTGCTGAATCGCGATCTGATAATAGCGGCCCGGCACGGCTTGCGTGAGGAAGCTCGAAATCGACACCGCCCGCGCAGCCGCAGCGACGTTGACGTATAGCACGGCGGGCGGATTTGCCGCAGGTCCCGGCGGCTGGTAGGACAGCGGCGTTGCCGGCTCGCTGATCCACGTCGTAGCGCGAATATCGAAATCGCCGCTTGGGATTTCGGCGAATAAACCGGGAACGGCGGCGCGAACTCTTACCGCCAGCTCCTTGTAGGCCAGCAACAGCTCAGCGGCGGCGAGCGGCGCAGCGGCTGTGCCCGGCGCAGGGGCGCGCTCAGCATCGCGCGGCGGCGCGCGCGCGCGCAGGCGTTCTACTTCGGCGAGCCCGATGCGGTGGATCTCATCCGCGGTTAGCGCGGTGCTGGTCGCGCGTTTGATACGGTAGGCATACCATGCAGCGCCGAGCGGCAGTTCCGACAACGCGAGACCCGCTCTGGCTCTCGGCAAGTATTCGTCGCGGAGATATTCATGCAGCGCGCGATTTGCGGGCAGCAATTTCTGCGCGATCGCGGCGGAAATGATCTTCGTCAGCTGCGACCGCTGCGGCTCTTTGATGGCCGCCGGCATCGAATGCAGGGGGGTGTAGAAAACATTGCCGGGGCCGTCCGCGCCGAGGCGTTCGAGGACCGTGAGCATGCGTTCGACCAGCGCGCGCGGCAAGATGTAGCCGCGGCGTACTCCTTCGCGCATATTGGCGGTTGCCTGCCGCGTCCAGCCTACGTATGCATCGATCCGTCGCAGCCAGCCGTCGAATTCCGCGGCGCTTGTCAGAGGGATCTGGCCGGCATCCGCCGCCGCAGCCGCGAGTTCAAGCGGCATTCCGCCGAACGGATTGAGCGGCAGCAACTCGCTGGGAAAGGTGAAACCTTCGATGGCCAGCTCTCGTTGCCTCCTGAAGATGTCGTATGTGAGCCGCGAATCGGCATCCAATCCATCGCGCGCAACGCCGAGAGCCTCCGCAAGATAGCGGCGCTCGACATTCAGGGAATCGGCCAGCGACTGCGGTGCAATGACATCCTCGGTGTCGACGCGTTCCGCCCAATATCGTTCGACGATTCGGCCGAGCGGTTCGGAGGGCGCCGCCGATTTCGCCGCATTGAGCACCGCGGGCTGCGGCGCCCGGCCGCAGCCGATGAGTGCGAATAGCGCAAGCCCGGGCAGTACCCCATGAGAAAATCGAGTCATTGGTAGATTATATGCCGGTGGGTAGGTCCATAATTCGCAATACACATCGAGGGCAGAACCTATGTTGGTCGGAGCGAGTCCACGGCGCGTGGCGATTGTCGGCGGCGCACGTATTCCTTTTGCGCGCGGCAATGGCGCTTACGCTCAGGTGGGAAATCAGGAAATGCTGGTCGCAGCCATGCGCGGCGTGGTCGAGCGCTTTGGATTGCTTGGCCAGCGCGTGGACGACGTCGCCGCCGGCGCGGTGATGAAACATTCGAGTCAATGGAATTTGACGCGCGAGTCGGTGTTCGACTCAGGTTTGGCCGCAGAAACACCAGGCCTCGATCTGCAGCGCGCCTGCGGAACCAGCCTCGAAGCGGCCATCGTATTGGGCAACAAGATCGCGCTGGGCCAGATCGAGTGCGGAATCGCGGGCGGAGTCGACACGGTGAGCGATCCGCCCGTGGTCTTTCCCCGCAGCTTTCAGCAGCTCTTGCTACGCAGCTTCCGCGGCCGCAGCGCATTCGAACGATTGGCTCCATGGTTCGGATTGCGGCCGAGCAATTTCCGGCCGGTGTTGCCGGGAATCGCGGAACCGCGTACTGGCTTATCAATGGGGGAAAGCACGGAGCTGATGGTCAAGACCTGGGGTATCTCGCGCGCGGAGCAGGATCAGCTGGCGTTGGATAGTCATCAACGGGCCGCGGCCGCCTACGCGGCGGGCTTTTACAAGGATTTGGTTCGCGACTATCTGGGACTCTCTCAGGACAACAATATCCGCGCTGATACCACCCTCGAGAAACTGGCAAAGCTGCGGCCGGCATTCGACTTTTCGGGCGCCGGTACCTTGACCGCAGGAAACTCCACGCCGATGACGGACGGTGCGGCGGCGGTGCTGCTCGCCTCCGAAGCCTGGGCCCGGGAGCGCAATCTCCCGGTGCTGGCCTATTTAAGCTACGGCAAGGCGGCTGCGGTCGATTACGTCGGAAAAAAGGAAGGTCTGCTGATGGCGCCGGCGTATGCGGTTCCGCGAATGCTGAAGGACGCGAACTTGAGCCTGCAGGATTTCGATTTCTATGAGATTCACGAAGCCTTCGCCGGACAGGTGCTATGCACGCTCAAAGCCTGGGCCGATCCGGATTTCTGTAGGGATAAGCTCGGGCTGCCGGCGGCTCTCGGCAGCATCGATCGATCGAAACTCAACGTAAAAGGCGGCAGCCTCGCAATCGGCCACCCGTTCGCGGCAACCGGTGCGCGCATCGTCGCCACATTGGCGAAAATTCTCGATGAAAGCAAAGCCAAGCGCGGACTCGTTTCGATCTGCACTGCCGGAGGCATGGGCGTCACGGCCATTCTCGAACGCTGACCGCGGAGCAATAGCAATCAATGAAACTGGACGATCCAAGATTGCTGCGCGAGCAGTGCTTCATCGACGGCAGCTGGGTGGCCGCTGACGAAGGCGGTGCCTTGGCGGTAAAGAACCCCGCCACGGGTGCGACGCTGGGCTCGGTCCCCAACATGGGCGCCTCCGAAACGCGGCGCGCGATTGCCGCCGCGGACGCGGCACTGCCGGGATGGAAGGCGCGCACGGCCAAGGAGCGCGCCGTAATCATGCGCCGCTGGTTCGAACTTATAACCTCGCATCAAGAAGATCTCGCGCGGCTGATGACCGCCGAACAAGGCAAGCCGCTGGCTGAATCCAGAAGCGAAATATCCTACGCCGCCAGCTTCATCGAATGGTTTGCCGAGGAGGCGAAACGATTGTATGGCGATGTGATCCCAGGTCATCAGGCCGACAAGCGGATACTTGTGCTCAGGCAACCGGTCGGCGTGGTCGCAGCCATCACTCCATGGAATTTTCCGGCCGCGATGATCACCCGCAAGGCAGGGCCTGCGCTTGCCTGCGGCTGCACCATGGTCTGCAAGCCGGCCACGCAGACGCCCTATTCGGCGCTGGCATTGGCCGAACTCAGCTCGCGGGCGGGGATACCGAAGGGCGTATTCAATGTGCTCACGGGTTCCGCCACAAACATCGGCGGCGAGATGACGGGCAATCCCACGGTACGAAAGCTCACCTTTACCGGCTCCACCGAGGTCGGCAAAAAACTCATGGCACAGTGCGCCGGCACGGTGAAGAAGCTGTCGCTCGAACTGGGAGGCAATGCACCCTTCATCGTGTTTGACGATGCCGATTTGGACGCCGCGGTGCAAGGAGCAATCGCCAGCAAGTACCGCAATACCGGGCAAACCTGCGTTTGCGCCAACCGCCTGTTGATCCAGGCCGGCGTCTACGAGAAGTTCGCGGCGAAACTGAAATTGGCCGTGGCGGGATTGCGCGTGGGAGATGGTCTGGCCGGGGTTACCGATCAGGGCCCCCTGATCGACGCCAAAGCAGTTGCAAAAGTTGAAGAGCACATAGCAGACGCGCTGTCGAAGGGAGCGAAAGTAATGCTCGGCGGCAAGCGGCACGCCTTGGGCGGATCGTTCTTCGAGCCCACGATCCTCACCGAGGTCACGCCCAAGATGCTGGTGGCCCGCGAAGAGACTTTCGGACCGGTGGCGCCGTTATTCAAGTTTGCGACCGAGGCTGAAGCGATCGGCATGGCGAATGACACGGAGTTCGGCCTGGCCGCCTACCTATACACGCAGGATCTTGCGCGTAGTTGGCGGGTTTCGGAGGCGCTCGAATACGGAATAGTCGGATTGAACACCGGCATCATCTCCACCGAAGTCGCGCCATTCGGCGGCGTCAAGGAATCCGGCATCGGGCGCGAGGGTTCCAAGTACGGCATTCTCGACTACACCGAGATCAAATACGTATGCGTCGGCGGAGTGGGTCAGTAGAGCCGTGCTGGGACGGTTCCTCGAGTTTTCGCTCGCAACCCCGGATATCCGGGCCTCCCTGGATTTCTACACCGGGCTCGGATTTTCGGAAACCGAGGTCGGCGAGGCATGGCCGCATCCTTATGCCGTGGTGACCGACGGCAGGATTTGCTTGGGACTGCATCAACAAGCAACCCCGGCGGCGCTGACATTCGTGCGGCCCGGCCTGCTCAAGTACTTGGATGAGCTGGAGCGGCGGGGGGTCGAATTCGAGTTCCGCCGTCTCGGCAATGACGTGTTCAACGAAGCGGGCTGGTTCGATCCTTCGGGTCAGCTCGTAAGGCTGGTCGAAGCGCGGACATTTTCGCCGAGCAAGCGGCTTGCCACCGACACCTCGCGCTGCGGCTATTTCCTGGAAATCGCGCTGCCGAGCCCGGAGCGCGAGTCGGCGAAAAAATACTGGGAAGATTTCGGCTTCGTCGGAATGGACGAAGTGGCTGATTGTCTGCCGCACATATCCTGCACCAGCGATTTCATCGACCTCGGTCTTTATCTTCCGGCGGATCTCAAGCGCGCCACGTTGCGGTTCGAAGTCGACGATGTTGGGGGCACCTTGGGAAAACTCGCTGAAGTGGGCATAGTGCCGCACGGTGAATTGCCGCCGCCGCTGCGCTCCTTGCCGGCAGCCGTATTAACGGCGCCGGAAGGGACACCGATTTTGTTGACTAGCTGATCGGCACAACGAACTTGAATTTCAGCCGCATCGCGTCCTGCACCTGCAATGCGCCCAG
Organism: uncultured Gammaproteobacteria bacterium; assembly: GCA_963785405.1. Taxonomy (GTDB): domain Bacteria; phylum Pseudomonadota; class Gammaproteobacteria; order Steroidobacterales; family Steroidobacteraceae; genus Bog-1198. The sequence goes on along the minus strand of CAWAVF010000008.1, from coordinate 794,728 downwards.
CATCAGGCTGTAGGGCGTCAGGCCGATTGCCGTCTGCTTGAGCTCGAGCGATCCCGCCGCAGTCAAGCCGTGCGAATCGCTCTCGAGCGTGAAGGGTGCGTGAACGATTGACTCGTGGCCGGCAATATTGATCGTCAGTGCGGCGCTGAGCGCGCCTGGCGTACCCGTGATCGCCATACTCTTGACAGTGATTGCCGGGAACTGCACGGCGTTGAGCACCATGGCGCTCTGCAAGTTGCTAAACGTGCCCGCTTTGGCATCCTCGGGAATGCCGTCCGGGAAATCGCCGCCCTCTTCGGATCGCGCTTGGCCGTCGTCGACGATGAAACTCTTGGCCGGCACGCTGATCGAGAATGAGGACGCTGCCAAGGTTGCGCCGACCTGCACGGACCCGCCGACGGCGCGGTTGACCAATACGTGGTTATGGCCAAGCCGCGCAAGCGCTCCCGCCCGATATACCAAAACGCGCAGCTCCGATTTGCTGGAATCGATCCGGTAGGTGCCGGGAGCAGGCAGCGGCTGCAGACTTGGCGTAGGTTGATTCGGCGTTTGCGGCGCGGGGGCGCGCGGCCGCGGCGCGCCGCATGCAGCCAAACCAAGCATTACGAGGGCGATGCCGACGCGCTTGTACATCACTTAGATCCCGCTGGCTTGTTAAACTACGCCGCAGTCTTGCACCTGGAGCGATTCGATGCCAAATGATAGTTCCCGCCAACGCTACGGTGCGGTCGCGCAAGGATTTCATTGGATCATCGCCGGGTTGATCGTCACGCAGTTCACTCTGGGCTGGATGGCCGATGACCTGCCGCTGGGGATGCGCAGGCTGGCGCTGCTCGCGCGGCACAAGAGTTTCGGCATGACCGTGCTGATGCTGGCGGTCTTAAGGCTGCTGTGGCGCCTCTTCAATCGGCCTCCGGAATTGCCTGCCGGCATGACCAAGACCCAGATGACTCTGGCGCGCGCAACGCATATCGCGTTTTACGTGCTGCTGTTCGCGATGCCGTTCACCGGCTGGACCATGTCCTCCGCCAAGAATTATTCGGTGAGCTGGTTCGGCCTGTTCACCTGGCCGAATCTCATCGCTCCGAACGAGCATGCATTCGATCTGCTGAGGTCGACGCACCACTTGCTGAGCGACGCGCTCCTCGCGATTGCCATTCTGCACATTCTCGCGGCGCTCAAACATCATTTCTGGAACAAGGACGATGTATTGATTCGCATGCTGCCATTTACCAAATCGGAGAAACGCAAATGAAAAGTTGCTTTGCCGTCGTATGCGCCGGACTTTTGCTGGCGGCGGCCGCCGCCGCGGCCGGCGTCGCCGGCTACACGGCCGATGCCCAGCAGAGCCGGCTGGAATTCGTCGGTGTGCAGGCTGGGGCGGAATTCAAAGGCGTGTTCCACAAGTTCTCCGCTGTCGTGGACTTTGCCCCGGACGCACTTGCCAGCTCGCATTTCGATGTGCAAATCGACATGAACTCGGTCGATTCGAAGGATTCGGATCGCGATAAAACGATTCGCGGACCCGATGTCTTCGATGCTGCGAACGCGCCGGCGGCGCACTATGTGACCAAGACAATCACCAAGACTGCCGCAGGCTTTTCCGCGGTCGGTGCGCTGACGCTGCGCGGCGTTACCAGGGACGTGCCCATCGACTTTAAATTCACACCAGGTCCTGCCGGCGCAACGCTGTCGGGCAGCGCCAAGCTCAAGCGCTTGGACTTTGGCGTGGGTCGCGGGGATTGGAAGAGCACCGAGTGGGTGGAGGATGCCGTGAAAATCAATTTTTCCCTGGTGCTCAAGCCCAAAACTTGACATGCCGCGCACTTTCGACGACGTGGCCGAATGCGTGGAGGACACCTTAAGCCGCGTTGGACCGCGCATCGTGCTGGCGCTGCCATTGGGAATTGGCAAGCCCAATCCGCTGGTCAATGAGTTTTACCGCCGCGCACGGCGCGACCCGGCCATTGCGCTCAAGATATTCACGGCCTTGAGCTTGCGCGCGCCGCAATGGAACGGCGAGCTGGAGAGGCTGTTTTTGCAGCCCATGGTCGAGCGCCTGTACGGCGGTTGTGTGCCCCTCGACTACGTCCGAGATCTGCACCGCGACGATGTGCCGGAAAATGTGCAGATCATCGAATTCTTTCTCGATCCCGGCGCGCTGCTCGACGTTTCACACTCGCAGCGCCACTATGTCAGCAGCAACTACACGCATGTTGCCCGCGATGTCGCGGCCCACGGCGTCAATGTCATTGCTCAACTGGTGGCGAAACGCGGCGTCGAGGGGCGCACCGAATATAGTTTGGGCTCGAACCCCGATGTCACGGTCGATTTGCTGGAGCTATTGGCGCCGCAGCGGCGGCAGGGAAGAACCGTGGTGGTCATCGGAGAAGTCAATCGGCAGATGCCATTCATGTTCGGTCCCGCGGCGGTGAGCGCCGAAACATTTGATTCTCTGATCGAGCATCCACGCTATGACTACGACCTGTTCGCGCCTCCCAATCAGCGCTTGACCACAAGCGACTATGCGATTGGCCTGTATTGCGCGCGCCTGGTGCGCGACGGCGGCACGCTGCAGATCGGCATCGGCGAGCTTGGCGACGCCGTGGTCTACGGCCTGCAGCTGCGCCAGCAGCAGAACGCGGAATTCCTCGAGATCCTGCAGGGGCTGAAAGCCACGCAGCGCTTCGCAGCCACCCTCGATTCCATCGGCGGCGAATCGCCGTTCGAGTCGGGCCTGTACGGGTGCACGGAGATGTTCGTCGACGGATTCCTGGATTTGTACCGCAGCGGCGTTCTGCGCCGGCGCGTCTACGACGATCTGCGCATCCAGCAATTGCTGAACACCGGGGCGATCGGCGAGCGCATCGACGAGCCGTTTCTCGCGGCGCTGGCAGGCGCGGGCCTCGGCGGTCCGCTCGACGCGCGCGAATTTGCGCTGCTGCAGAAATTTGGGGTGTTTCGCCGCGACTGCCGCTATGCGGACGGTTTCATCGAAAATGCGGAGGGACTGTGCGCCGCGGCGCTGCTCGATACGCCGTCCGCGCGCCGCGAGCTGCTGTCGCTCTGTACCGGCCGGCAAATGACGGGCGGCACTCTTCTGCATGGCGGATTTTTTCTCGGGCCGCGCGGATTCTACGCCGCACTGCGAGATCTTCCGGAAACGGAGCGGCGTCAGTTCTGCATGAGCGGCGTGTCCTTCGTCAACCAGCTCGACGGCGACGATCAAGCGCTTAAAATCGCGCAGCGCAGGGACGGACGATTCATCAATTCAAGCATGATGGCGACCCTGCTGGGCGCTGCGGTGTCGGACGGCCTTGCCGACGGTCGCGTCGTCAGCGGCGTGGGCGGTCAGTACAACTTCGTGGCCATGGCGCACTCCTTGCCCGGGGCGCGCTCGATTCTGACCCTGCGCAGCACCCGCGAGAAGAACTCATCGCTCACATCCAACATCCTGTGGAGTTACGGCAATACCACCATTCCGCGGCATTTGCGCGATGTGCTGGTGACGGAATACGGCGTCGCCGATTTGCGCGGCCTGAGCGATCAGGACGTTATCGCAGCCATGCTCAACATCGCGGATTCGCGCTTTCAGGACGATCTCAAGCGTCAGGCGCAACACGCCGGCAAGCTGCCGCGCGACTATCAAATACCCGACGTGCATCGTAATAACACGCCGCGCGTGTTGCAGGAACGATTCATCCTGGCGCGCGCCCGCGGTTTGTTTTCCGAGTTTCCCTTCGGCACTGATTTTACCTCTGAGGAAATCGTGTTGGCGAAGGCATTGGCGAGTTTGAAGGAGCGCACCCGCGGCGGCGGGTCGCGGCTCAAAACCTTGGCGAGCGCGGTGACTTCGCCCGGCACGCCCGCGCATTTGCGGCCGTATCTTGAGCGAATGGCGTTGAATGCGCCGCGAAGCCGCCAGGAATGGCTGTGGCAGCGTTTGCTGGTGCAGGAACTGCGCCGGTTGGCCTGAAGGACGGCGTCTGGATTGTGTCCGGACGCCCGTGTGAGTAACCTTGCCACCCCGGCCAACCCGTCAGCGGAGCGACTTTATGAAAATCGGCGTACCCAAGGAGATCAAGATTCACGAGTATCGAGTGGGATTGGTGCCGGCGGGGGTTCGCGAACTCGTCGACGCGGGGCACCAGGTGCTGGTGCAAAGCGGCGCCGGCGCGGGAATAGGCTTCGACGACGCGCACTACCAAGCGGCTGGCGGCAGCATCGAGCGCCGGGCGGAGGACATTTTCGCATCCGCCGACATGATTGTGAAAGTCAAGGAGCCGCAGCTCGGCGAGTGCCAACAGCTGCACAATGGCCAGACGCTGTTCACGTACCTGCATTTGGCGGCTGACCGCGAGCAGGCGCAGGCGCTGTTGGCCTCCGGTGCGACTGCGATCGCATACGAAACCGTGACTGCTCCGGACGGTTCGTTGCCGCTGCTGACGCCAATGAGTGAAGTGGCCGGACGCATGTCGGTGCAGGTGGGCGCCAACTGCCTGCAAAAGGCCAACGGAGGATTCGGCGTGCTGCTCGGGGGTGTACCCGGGGTCGCACCGGCGAAAGTCGTGGTGCTGGGCGGCGGCGTATCCGGCACGCACGCCGCGGAAATGGCGGTTGGCTTGCGGGCGGATGTCACCGTCGTGGATCGCTCGGTGAAAAGATTGCGCGAACTGTCTTCCATCTTTGGCAGCCAGCTGAAAACCGTGTACTCCACCGCGCATGCGATTGAGGAACTGGTGCGCGACGCCGACCTCGTCATCGGCGCCGTGCTGATCGCCGGTGCGGCTGCGCCCAAGCTGGTGACGCGCGCGATGGTCAAGGCCATGAAACCAGGAGCCGTGCTGGTCGATATTGCGATCGATCAGGGCGGCTGCTTCGAGACCAGTCGTCCGACCACTCACGCCGAGCCCACTTATGTTCTCGACGGCGTCATCCATTATTGCGTTACCAACATGCCGGGCGCGGTACCGCGGACCTCCACGTTTGCGCTCACCAATGCGACTTTGCCGTACGTGAAGGCATTGGCGGATCATGGCTGGCGCGCCGCCATCTCCAAAGACCCGGGGTTGGCAAACGGCCTCAACGTGCATGCCGGCCAGCTGACTCACCAAGCGGTGGCCAGCGCGCTCGGGCTGGATTATCGGGCGTACCGCGCCGCCTGAAGCGTTTTCGGCGCGATCATTGCACCGCCACGTGGCGCGGGTATGCGCGCGAAATAACAACAACGGAGTGTCAATGATAAAGAAGCGGCATCAACCGAAATTTCGCCGTGCGACGCCCGCGGTACGCCGCGAAGCGCTGGTCGAAGCGACCTTGCGGTGCCTGAAGAAATACGGCCACGGCGGCGTTTCAGTGCGCCGCATCAGCGCCGCGGCCGGCGTCTCCATCGGCTTGATCAATCACCATTTTCCGAGCAAGGCCAGCCTGATAGCGGAAACCTACGAAACCCTGGCGTTGTCATTGCAGGACTCGCTTCGCGCCCGGGCTGAAAACCGCGCGGCGTCGCCGCGCGCGCGCTTGAGCGATTTTTTCCGCGCCTCATTCGCTCCGGAACTCCTCGACCCGCAATTGTTCAACGTGTGGGTGGTGTTCTGGAGCATGGTCGCCCACTCGCCCAAGATTCGCGAGGTCCACGATCGCACTTACGGCAAGTATCGGTCCATATTGGAGGCGCTGTTGGCAGAACTCGTGAAATCCGGCGCAGCGCCCGCACTGAAGCTGCGCTCCGCCGCGATCGCGCTGTCCGCGCTGCTCGACGGCCTTTGGGTTGAACTGTCCCTGAGCTCCGCGACATTCAAACCCAGCGAGGCGATTGCGATCTGCGAAGATTGGGTCAACGCCTTGTGCAGCGGCGCATTTCCGCGGATGCTGCGCAACAAACGCGGCACAGCGTAGGCCGCGAGCACTGGCGCGGTCCTTCGGGTGGTGCCGCGCGCTCCTCCTTGTTATACTACCGTTCAACAAGAGCAGGAAAGCCCATGGATGCAAAGCGCGCAGCGTACGACGAATCAATGGCGGTCGCCGCCGATCTGGACGGCTTCAGTCTGCCGGGCTGGATCTACCGCGACGCGGATTTTCTGGACGCCGAGAAGGAGCGGATATTTGCGCCGTCCTGGCAGATAGTCTGCCACTTGAGCGATATCCCGAACCCGGGCGATTACCACACGCTGGATTTTCTCGGCGAGCCCTTGGTCGCGGTGCGCGGCCAGGATTACGCCGTGAATGCCTTCTTCAACGTCTGCCGGCATCGAGCCTCGAGGCTGCTCGACGGCGGCGCCGGACATTGCCCGGGAAGAATCGTGTGTCCGTATCACGCCTGGACTTATGGTCTCGACGGGCGCTTGGCCGCGGTGCCGCGCCGCGGGGAATTCGCCGGTTTTTCGGCCGATCAGTATGGCCTGAAGCGCGTCGAGACGGAGATCTACCAAGGATTCGTGTTCGCGCGCCTGAAGGCGGGTCTTCCCGGCGTCGCCGAGATGCTGGCGCCGTATCATGACGAACTGTCCCAATATCGGCTCGAGGAGCTCAAGCCCCTCGGCCGCGTGACCTATCGCACCCGCCACGTGAATTGGAAAAACGTGACCGATAATTATTCCGACGGCATGCACATTACGGTGGCGCATCCCGGTCTCACGCGCTTGTTCGGCTTGAGCTACGGCGTCGAGGCGCGAGGGTGGGCGGATAAGATGTGGGGCTATCTTCGCGACATACCGTCATCGCAGCTGTCGGAGCGCATGTACCAAGCGCTGTTGCCCACATCGCCGCACCTGCCCGAGGATCGGCAGCGGCTATGGACCTACTTCAAGCTGTGGCCGAATGTGGCCTTCGACATCTATCCGGATCAGGTCGATTTCATGCAGATGATACCGATCTCGCCCACCGAAACCCTGATTCGCGAGATTGCCTACGCTCATCCCGACCAGCGGCGCGAGATGCGTGCGGCGCGCTATTTGAACTGGCGCATCAACCGCAGGGTCAGCCTCGAGGACAAGGCGCTCATCGAACGGGTGCAGACCGGGATGGCGTCGCGCAGCTACAGCCCCGGACCGCTCGGCAGCAGCGAGGTCGCTTTGCGCAGTTTTGCCCGCCGCATGCGCGAACTGATTCCCGAGAGCCGGCTGGATCGCGCGCCGAGCCCCGGCTGGCGAATCGGCAGAAAATCGCCGTGAGCGGCGCGCAGCCGCGTGACGCCGTCATCGTCGGCGGGGGTCACAACGGGCTGGTGTGCGCCGCGTATCTCGCGGCGGCGGGCCTCAAGGTCACCGTGCTCGAGGCCCGCGGAGTGGTGGGCGGCGCGGCGGTCACCGAGGAATTTCATCCGGGTTTTCGCAATTCCGTGGCCGCCTATACCGTGTCACTGCTGAATCCGAAGGTAATTCGCGACCTGGATTTGCCGCGCCATGGGTTGCGCATCGTCGAGCGCAGATTGGCCAATTTTCTGCCGCTCGACGCAACCAGCTATCTGAAAGTCGGTGCCGGATGTACGGCGCGCGAAGTAGCGAAATTTTCCACGCGCGATGCCGCCCGCTTGGATGCATACGGCGCGCGGCTCGATGTGATCGCCGACGTGTTGCGAGATCTGGTGCTCGAAACGCCGCCGAATGTAACCGCCGGCGGCTGGCTCGAGGCATTGCCGCAGCTGCTGCGCAGTGCGCGTTTGGGCAAGCGCGTCAGCGGATTGGATATGCCGATGCGGCGCGAGCTCCTGAGTTTGTTCGTGCAATCCGCCGGCGACTATCTCGACTCGTGGTTCGAGAGCGCGCCCATCAAGGCGGCTTATGGATTCGACGGCATCGTCGGCAACTATGCGAGCCCGTACTCGGCGGGCTCGGCCTACGTGTTGTTGCATCATGTATTCGGCGAGGTCAACGGCAAAAAAGGCGCATGGGGCCATGCGATCGGCGGCATGGGCGCTATCACCCAGGCGATGGCGAAGGCCGCGGTCGAGCGCGGGGTGGATATTCGAATCGCGAGCCCGGTGCGGGAAATTCTGGTTGAAGGCGGCCGCGCCGTGGGCGTGGTCACAGCAGGTGGCGAGGCGATCCGCGCGCGCAGCGTCGTATCCAACTTGAATCCAAAGCTGCTGTACGGGGCGCTCATCGACCCCGCGGTGCTGCCGCAGGATTTTCGCGAGCGCATCAGCCGTTGGCGTTGCGGCTCCGGGACGTTTCGCATGAATGTTGCGCTGTCGGAGCTGCCCGACTTCACGGCGCTGCCGGGGCGGACGGCTGCCGATCATCACACCGCCGGCATCATCATGGCGCCGAGCCTGGCTTACATGGAACAGGCCTATCTGGATGCGAAGGCCGGTGGCTGGTCGAAGCGGCCCATCGTCGAAATGCTGATTCCGTCCACTCTCGACGACAGTCTGGCGCCGGCCGGCCAGCACGTGGCCAGCCTGTTCTGCCAGCACGTGGCGCCGATTCTGCCGGACGATAGGTCGTGGGATGCTCATCGCGAGGAAGTCGCCGACCTCATGATCGATCTCGTCAATTCTCATGCGCCCAATTTCAAGGCCGCCGTGCTCGGGCGACAGATCATGAGTCCGCTGGATCTGGAGCGCACCTTCGGGCTGATTGGCGGCGACATTTTTCACGGCGCATTGAGCTTGGACCAGCTGTTCTCGGCGCGGCCGATGCTCGGGCACGGCGATTACCGCGGCCCGCTCAAGGGGCTGTATATGTGCGGATCGGGCACGCATCCCGGCGGCGGCGTGACCGGTGCGCCCGGTCACAACGCAGCGCGTGAAATCATCGCCGACTTCCGCCGCGGCCGATTGAAGCAGGCCTGATCGGCCCTATTTCTTTGCTGGATCCGGATACGCGAACGGATCGGTGACCCGGGGCTGCGTCGGCACCGGTTTGCGCGGCAGAGGTTTTTCGGAGTTCGCGGCCGCCAGCAGTACGGTCGCCAGCACCACCGAGGCTTGGCGCATATCCTGCGGCCGCAAATGATCGAAGGTGTCGAGGTCCGTATGGTGAACTCTGGTCTCGTAATCCAAGGGGTCTTGAATGAATTGAAACGCCGGAAGTCCCAGCCGGCTCAGGAAGACATGGTCGGTACCCTCCGTCGGCTCGGCAACGACCGCGCTGGCGCCGAGGCTGGCAAACGGGGATAGCCATTCGCGAAAAATCGGAACGACGGCGAAATTACCCTCGGTATAGATGCCGCGGATCTTGCCGGATCCGTTATCGATGTTGAAATAGCCGATCAGCTCGGCGAAGCCCGGCAGAGTCTGCACCGGATACGAATCCGTGGAGAAATAGGGCGGCAGGTCCGCCATGGAGGGATCCGCAGGCAGCGGGCGATGCGCCAGATGCTTTTCCACATAGGCGGCCGATCCAAGCAGACCCTCCTCTTCCCCGGCCCACAGCGCAAAACGAATGGTGCGCTTCGATCGCACACCGAGGCTGGCCAGAATGCGAGCGGCCTCCATGACCACGGCGCTGCCGGCGCCATTGTCGGCGGCGCCGTCGCCGGCGACCCAGCTATCCAAGTGCGCCCCCGCCATCACGTAGCCCGCCGTCGAGTCGCTACCCGGAATGTCCGCAAAAATGTTGTAGGCGTTGTGGTCGGCGTCCTCGAAATGCACGCGGCTGTCGATCTCGAGCCGCACCTCGCCCAGCTTGGCGAGCCGCGCAAGCTTACGGTAGTCCTCGGCGCCGAGTTCCAGGCCCGGAAGCTTCGGAGTTTTGCCTACCCGATAGCTGTAGCCTTCACCATGCACCAGCCGGCCCTCGGTGCGCGACATTTGTATCCAGGCCGCCGCGCCTTCCTGCGCCAGGAAGGCATCGAGCTTGCTTCTAAAACGGTAGCGCTCGATTCGCTTCTGGATCATGTCAGGGTCGAATATCGGCTGCTGGTATTTGTCCAGTTTGGCGATATCGGCATCGGCCAGACGCTGGAAGGGCGCCACATCGTCGTCCTTGGGCGGCGCCGGCCAAGTCACCAGCACGATTTTGCCGGCCAGCTTACCGCTCCAGTCAGCGAAATCACGCTCGCTTTGCATGGGAGCCACGATCACCGCGGCGGACAATGGACCGTTGGTCGCCGGCGTCCAGGCTATGGGAATTCCACGAAGCTGAAGCGGCCGCGGTGCGATCATTCGCACCTGCGAGGACTCGATCCACCAGCCGCGGCCGAAATCGAAAGCTTCGGCCCTGACATCCTTCAATCCCCAGCTCCTGAATTTTTCCTGCGTCCAGCGCTCGGCTTTGCGCATGGCCGGAGAATTGGTCATGCGGCCGCCAATCTGATCCGCGAGATATGCGGCGGTATCGACGAACTCGCTATGATTGAAGCCTACATCGGCAATGCGATTGATCGCACTGGGTTCGGCAGGGGGCGCGGCCGCCAGCGCCGTTACGCCAAGCAAAATACCTGCACACGATCCGGCTATTCGTATCAGCACTGCGCCCCCTTGAAGAATCTCAACATATCCTAGCAATCCGCGGCATCGCTTACCAAGAGCGTCAATCGCCTTCCCAATCGAATCGCCACACGGCGATCAGGGCAAACAGCACACTCCACCCCAGCAACACGGCAACAGGAACAAATGCCGATGCCAGCGGCAGCCCGCGCCAGGTCATGGCATCCAACCCGTCCACCGCCCAGCGGGTCGGCAAAATCTTGCTGGCGTTTTGCAGCCATTCGGGAAACAAGAACGCCGGCACCCAGGCGCCGCCGAGCATGACCAAGATCAATATCGAGAATGTAGCCACACCGCGAGTTGCCGCCACCGAGCCGCCTAGCGCGGCAATCATGAGTCCGGTAGTGGCCGCCAGTACCGCGAAGGCGAAGGCAATCATTGCAAAGCCCAAGAAGCTGCCGGCGATGGTCACGCCAAACACGAAGCGGGCCGCGGCATAAACGACGCTCAAGATCAGGAGGGCAATCAGGGTGGTTGCCGCCACGCGGCTGCCAAGCAACATGGCGCGGGATAGAGGCGCGGCACGAAGTCGACGCCACATGCCCGTTTCGCGCATCAATAGCAGGGCCACGCCGGCATCGATGCCCATGAACAAGGTGAACTGCACGCTCATCCCGGCGAAGGAATGCGCATAGCCGTTGTATCGCGGTCCGGTGCTCACCGCCTGGCTCGCGAGCGTGAACGGAATCGACATGCCATTGCCCGAGGAGAACGGACGGGTGACCTCCTGCATGACGTGCTGCGTGATGATTCCCGCAAACACCGAACGCACGATGGATTGCGACGGGTCATAAAAGAGCTTGACTGACGGCTTGTCCGCCCGGCCGAGAAGCGCGCCGGGGACCGACGCGCCAAAGCCCGCGGGGATGACAACCGCCGCGCGCAATTTGCCGGTCACAACCCGCTGATGCGCTGTATCTTCGGGCAGCAATTCAGTTGCGAGCGATTGATCGCGGCCCAGGCTCTCGACCACTGCCTTTGACAGGGCGCTATCGTCCAGGTCGGTGACGCCCACCGGAATCCTCGAGACGGTGTCGCCGCCGCCGCCGCCGAACAAATAACCAAAGAACGCCGCGACCACGATGGGCGTCAGCACGCTCACCACCAGCGCGCGGCGGTCGCGAAGGAATATCGCGACATCCTTGCGAACCAGAGCCCGGAATGCGATCAGGGTTGAGCTCATGTGTCACGCAAAGTGCGGCCGGTCAGCGCCAGGAATACATCCTCGAGGTTTGCCCGACGACTCGTCAGTTCCTGGCAGCTGAAGCCGCGGGCCGCAAGCCGTTCCAGCACTCGCGGCGCGGCGGTCCCTAGGTCGGTTGCGGACACCGACAGCTCGCGCCCCGCGAGGTCGACGCGAATCACGCCGGGCAGGTTCTTGATCTCCTCCAGTGCCGCGCCATCCGGCGACACATCATACTTGAGCGTCAGCGTGTTCGAGACCGGCGCGCTCGCCAGCAGGCCGGTAAGCGTGTCATCGGCGAGCACCCGACCGTGATCGATGATCACGACACGATCGCAAAGTCGTTCGACCTCTTCCATGTAATGCGTCGTGTAAACCATCGTGCGCCCCGCACCGGCCAGCGCTTCTATGGTGTCGAAGATCGCGTTGCGGCTTTGCGGATCGACGCCCACCGTGGGCTCATCCAGCAGCAGGATCTGCGGTTCGTGCAGCAGTGCGCAGGCAATATTCAAGCGCCGACGCATTCCGCCGCTGAATTCCTTCGGCACATCGCCGGCGCGGTCGCCGAGACTGGTCAGTTCCAGCGCCGCCGCGATCCTGCGGGCCAGCAGCCGGCCGGAAAGACCATACAAGCCGCCGAAGAATTCCAGATTCATGCGCGCGGGTAGCTCATCAATCAGGGCGATCTCCTGAGTGACGAGCCCCAGCCGCCGCTTGGTCGGGTCGGCACCCGTGCCCAAAGGTATCCCATCAATGTGCACCGAACCGCCATCGGGCCGCATCAGGCCTGCGAGCATGCTGATGGTGGTGGACTTGCCGGCGCCATTGGGTCCGAGAAGCCCGAGAACTTCGCCCGGCGCGGCGGCAAACGATACTTCCGCCACGGCGGTGGTCGCGCCAAATTTCTTTTGCAGACGGGCAGCAGCCAGATGCATGGATGAATAGTGCCAGACACAAAGGGCTGGACGCTATGTGGCGAGTCCCTGCGACTTCAAATACTCGTCATAGGTGCCGCGGAAGTCGATGATCGCGGCGCCGGGACGAAGCTCGATGATCCGTGTCGCGAGTCCGCCGACGAATTCGCGATCGTGCGATACGAAGATGAGGGTGCCCGCATAGTGCTCGAGTCCGATCTGCAGAGACTCGATGGTCTCCATGTCCATGTGATTGGTCGGTTCATCCATCAGAAGTACATTGGGCTTGGTGAGCATCAGCTTTCCATAAATCATGCGTCCCTTCTCGCCGCCGGACAGCACCTTTACAGATTTCTTGGTCTCATCCCCGGAAAACAGCAGGCGGCCCAAAGTGGCGCGCACGATCTGATCGTCATCGGCCTTGCCGGTGTATCGCGACATCCAGGCAAACAGGTCGACCTTATCCTCGAACTCGGCCTGCGGGTCTTGCGGCATGTAGCCCGGCTGGGCATTCTCGACCCACACGATGCGTCCGCTGGTTGGACGCAGTTCTCCGGCCAGACAGCGCATCAGCGTGGTTTTACCGGCGCCGTTCGGTCCAATGATGGCGATGCGCTCGCCGCCCTCGACATTGAAGCTCAAGTTGTCGAGCACCTTCAGGTCGGTGCCCGGATAGCTGAAGCTCAATTTCTCCACCGTCAGCGCCGAGCGATACAGCTTTTTTCCTTGTTCGAATCGAATGTATGGGTTCTGGCGCGACGACGGCCGGATCTCCTCGATCTTGATCTTCTCGAGCTGCTTCTTGCGGGAAGTGGCCTGCCGCGCCTTGGAGGCATTCGCGGAAAAGCGCCGCACGAATTCCTGCAGGTCAGAGATGCGGTCCTTGGCTTTTGCATTGGCCGCCTCGACGCGGGCGCGCGCCTGAACCGAGGCCAGCATGAAATCGTCGTAGTTGCCGGGATATATCTTGAGCTGCTGAAAATCCAGGTCCGCGACGTGAGTACAGACTTGGTTCAAGAAATGCCGATCATGGCTGATGATGACCATGGTGGCGTTGTAGTTGTTGAGCGCGCCTTCCAGCCAGCGGATCGAGTTGATGTCCAGGTTGTTGGTCGGCTCATCGAGAAGCAGCACATCGGGATTGGAGAACAGTGCCTGCGCGAGCAGCACCCGCAGCTTCAATCCCGGAGGCACTTCGCGCATCGGGCCGTTGTGACGCGACTCGTGGATGCCGGCATCGGTGAGGATGCTGCCTGCCCGGGCCTCGGCATCGTAGCCGCCGTATTCGGCAAACACACCCTCCAGTTCGGCGGCTCTCATGAAGTCCGCGTCAGTGGCCTTGGGGTCGGCGTAAATCCGGTCGCGCTCCTGCATCGCCGCCCACAATTCCGCATGGCCGCGCATCACCACATCGAGTACGCGTTCGTCTTCGTAGCCGAATTGGTTCTGATTCAGCTTGCCGAGCCGCATGCCGGTTTGCAGCATGACATCCCCGGCGCTTGCCTCCATATCGCCGCCCAGCACCTTCATGAGCGTGGACTTGCCCGAGCCATTCGCGCCGATCAGGCCATAGCGGTTGCCGTCACAGAATTTGACCGTGACCTGCTCAAAGAGCGGCTTGGCGCCGAATTGAATGGCGACATTGGAAGTGGAAAGCATGTTGTCCAATCACACTGAAATAAGCGGCCGCAACGGCCGGGTTACCCTTAAAACGCCTGTCTAGATGGATGCCGGGTCGCTGCGCGGTGACACAGGGCGAACGCTAAATCGCCTATTCCAGCCCAGGTATTCTAGCACAGCCTCTAACAGCCTCTCGAGCCTGACGAAAACCGGCCCGTCCGGTGGTACCCTAGATTTTCAGGCGACTATCAGGAGTTGCGTTTGAAGATCCTCATGATTCTGGCGTTGACGATGCTGTCCGGATGCAGCTGGTTCCACAGAAGGCCGCCGCCGCCCGTGCAGCCGCAACTCATCGTGACCGGCGCCCCCGCGGGTTCAACCGTATTCATCGACGGTACGCAGCGCGGCCAAGCCGCGGAACTGAATGACCGGCCGCAGTCCCTGAGTGTGGCCGAGGGTGAGCACGTGGTCGAAATCCATCGCGGCGATACCGTGGTCTATCGCGAAAACATCTATGTCAAGAATGGCGAGAAGCGCGTCGTCACCGTCCTATCGGGGTCGAATCGCGAGTAGGGACGACCCTACTTTTTGCTCCTGGGCTTGCGCCGCGAGACGGGGTTTTTCGCCTTCGACGTACGCTTGGGTTTCGATTTAGCCTTGGGCGACGTCCGGGCTTTAGGTCGCTTAGGCTTGCCTGGCGCTTTTTGCACAGGTCTCGCGGCCTTCCCGGGCTTCGCCGGTGGTTTGCCGGGCGCTGCGGCGCCGCGCAGCTGATCAAGTATGCCGGGGTTCTCCAGCGTCGACATGTCCTGCGTGATTTCCTCGCCGCGCGCGATCGCACGCAGCAATCGGCGCATGATTTTTCCCGAGCGCGTTTTCGGCAAGCTATCGGTCAGACGGATGTCATCGGGCTTGGCGATGGGGCTCAGCTGATCAGCGACCCAGCCGCGCAGCGTTTCGATCAAGGATTTCGCGGCTGCACCTTCCGGCCGCGGCACATTGAGCACCACGTAGGCAAACGCCGATTCGCCCTTGATGTCGTGCGGTTTGCTGACCACCGCAGCCTCCGCGACCAAAGGATGCGCGACCAGCGCCGACTCGATTTCCATGGTGCCGAGCCGATGGCCCGCAATATTCAGAACGTCGTCGATGCGCCCCATGATCCAGTAGTAGCCATCCGCGTCGCGGCGCGCCGAATCCCCGGCGACATAGTAGCGATTCTGAAATTTCTCCCAGTAAGTAGCCATGTAGCGGTCGTTGTCGCCCCAAATCGTGCGCAGCATGGAGGGCCAGGGCCGCTTGATCACGAGATAGCCGCCGGCATTCGGCGTTTTCACCGGCCGGCCTTCGTCATCGACGATGTCCGCGAAAATTCCGGGAAGCGGCTTGGTGCAGGAGCCGGGCTTGGTAGGGGTCACGCCCGGAACCGGGGTCATCATGATGGCGCCCGTTTCGGTCTGCCACCAGGTGTCGACGATCGGACAACGCTCGGCGCCAATCACCCGGTGATACCACATCCACGCTTCCGGATTGATCGGCTCGCCGACGCTGCCCAGCAGTCGCAGCTTTTTCAAATCGTACTGCGCCGGAACCGCCTCGCCCAATTTCATGAGCGCGCGAATCGCGGTTGGCGCGGTGTAAAAAATAGTGACGCCGTGGGTCTCGCAGATCTTCCAAAAACGTCCGCCGTCCGGGAATGTCGGCGCACCTTCGTACATGAGCAGCGTGGCACCCGCCGCGAGGGGCCCATAAACAACATAGGTGTGGCCGGTAACCCAACCGACATCGGCGGTACACCAGAACACATCGCTGTCCTTGAGGTCGAAGGTCCACTTCGTGGTCAGCTTGGCGTTGAGCAGATACCCGGCACTGGAATGCTGGATGCCCTTGGGTTTGCCGGTGGATCCCGAGGTATAAAGCAGGAACAGCGGATGCTCCGCATCCACCCATTCCGGCGCGCAGCTATTGCTCTGCCCCGACAGCACGTCGTGCCACCACACATCGCGGCCCGGCTGCATCTCGCAAGCGGCGCCGGTGCGTCGATAGACGATGACGCTTTGCACGGATTCGCAGCCCTCGGCCAGCGCCTTGTCGACCGCGCGTTTGAGTTCGACTGCATGGCCGGCGCGCCATCCGCCGTCGGCGGTGATCACCATTTTGGCGCCGGCATCCTCGATTCGATCCTTGACCGCGTTGGCGGAAAAGCCGCCGAACACCACCGAATGCACGGCGCCGATGCGCGCGCAGGCCTGCATGGCGATCACTGCCTCGGGAATCAACGGCAGGTAAATGATCACGCGATCGCCGCGCTCTAGCCCCGAGGCTTTGAGCGCATTGGCAAAGCGGCACACCTCTTGATGCAGCTGCGCGTAGGTCAGTTTGCGCACGTCGCCGGGTTCGCCCTCGAAAATGATGGCGATCTTGTTGCCGCGGCTTTGCAGGTGAACATCCAGGCAGTTGTGCGAGACGTTCAACTGTCCGTCGGCAAACCAGCGGTAATTCGGCGCGTTCGAATCGTCCAGGGGCACCGTGAAAGGCTGCTGCCAGTCGATCTCGGCGACGGCCAGGTCCGCCCAGAAGCCCACGAAATCCTGCGCGGCTTTGTCGTGCATGGCCTGCAGTTCGGCGGCCTTGATGGTGGCGTGCTTGCGAAACGCAGCAGACGGCGGAAACACACGGTCCTCGTGCAGGACCGATTGAATGTCTTTTTGCGCCATTGTCATTCCCCCGGGTCTCAAACAGCGGCAGCGATACGGCGCACCTGCTGTCTCAATATATTGCCGAATCCGTGCGTATCAAAAAAACACTCCAGCCGCGAAGCGTTCTGCGGTCGTGGCTTCAAATCATCCAGCGTCGCCTCGAGCGGAATGTCGCAGACTATCCCGGTCAAGCGCCGGGCAAGATACGCGGCATCCTTGTGAGCAAGCAGTCTAGCAGCGATTGCGGCTGCGCCGCGCAGCTGCAACGACGGAATTCGGTGAAGATTTGCATACAGCTCATCGAGGGAACCGAACGTGCCAAACAGTACTGCGGCGGTCTTCTTTCCGACCCCCGGTACTCCGGGAATGTTGTCCACGCTATCGCCGGTCAGGGCCAGAAAATCCGCAATGAGTTCCGGCACGACCCCGAAGCGCGGCCCGATGTCGTGGTAGCGATAACGGCTATTGCCGCTGTAATCCCAGAACACATCGCCGGCGCGAATCAGTTGCGACAGATCCTTGTCGCGCGTCACGAGAACATTGCACAGGCCCGCGGCGCGCGAGCGCGCCGCGAGCGTTCCAATGATGTCGTCGGCCTCGTATTCCGCGCTCGCGAACTCGGCCACACCCATATGCCGGCAGAACTCGCGGCACAGCGCAAATTGGCGCGCCAAATCCGCCGGCTGCGCTTCGCGATTGGCTTTGTAGGCGGGGTAAATGCCGTTGCGGAAGGAGGTTGCGCTGCTCGAGCTCGAGTCGAACGCCACTCCGATGCGCTCCGGCCGGACCTGTTCTAAAAGGTCCGAGAGGAAGCGCGCGAAGCCGTACAACGCGTGCGTGGCATTGCCGTCCGCATCCATCATGTCGGCGGGCATGGAATGATAGGCGCGAAAAACGAAATAGCTGGCGTCGACGTAGTAGACGGCGCCGGCTCGCGCAACGCCCGCGAATGCGCTCACATCGGCCAGCGTTGCATGCGCTCGTGCAGCGGGCTGGAACGCGGGAAATGCGCGACCAGGTATTCCATCTGATCCGCGAGGACGCGCCGGCCTTTGAGGAAAATATATTCGGCGTAGGTGGGTGTGAAGGGCACCGCCAGCAGCTGCATTCCCGCCTGTTCGGGGGTACGCGACGCCTTGGCGTTGTTGCAGCGCCGGCATGCCGACACGACATTGCTCCAGGTATCGTGACCGCCGCGGCTGAATGGCGTCACATGATCGCGCGACAGCAGGCTGTAGGTAAAACGCGCGCCGCAATACAAACACAGGTAGGCGTCGCGGCGGAACAGGGTTTGATTGTTGAGCGGCGGCGTATACGCGGCGCCGCGCAAATTGCCCGGGTTGCCGGTGACCCCGAGCGTGGCGATGATCGAATTCACATCCACGATGGTGCGCAGACCTGACTTCGCGCAGGTCCCGCCATACAGCCGGTACAAGAGAGTTCCGCAGGTGTAAGCCACCTGCTCGGTGTGATACAGGCGCGCCGCTTCTCGATAGTCCACCCATTCCAAGGGCATGCCCGAGACATCGGTTCGCAGAATTTGTTGGGACAAGGGATACGTATGAGATACGACCGCGAGGTCATCCCGCCAATCCAGCAAACGCACTTTGTCCTGAGGTCCCAAGTTCATAACAGCGTAAGGATAGTCGGCTCTTATGCCATAATTCAATGTTTGGCACGTATCTTAAGGCTGGGGAGAGTTTTGCATGTCTGTCGTCGCCGGTATCCTCAGGGAAACCGCTGCCAAAGAAACCCGCGTCGCCGTCGTCCCGGAAATTGCCACGAAGCTCAAATCTCTCGGTGTGCGCGTACTGATGGAACGCGGGGCCGGGGCCAGCGCCCACTTCCCGGACGCCTCGTACACGGATGCGGAATTCAGCGATGCCAGTACCATACTCGCCTCCGCAGATATCTTATTGAAGGTGCAGCCGCCGAGCGTGACGGAAGTCGCGGCGCTGAAGAAAGGCGCGATAGTCATCGGCTTCATGCAAGCCTATGCCCGGCCCGAGCTGGTGCTGGCACTCCAGGAACGCGGCGTCACGAGCTTCGCCATGGAGCTGGTGCCGCGCATTTCACGCGCACAATCCATGGACGCCCTGTCGTCGCAAGCCTCGGTTGCCGGCTACAAGGCGGTGCTGATCGCCGCCAATACGCTGGAGAAATTTCTGCCGATGCTGACCACCGCTGCGGGCACGATCCGGCCGGCGTCGGTGCTGGTGATCGGCGCCGGCGTGGCCGGCCTGCAGGCCATCGCCACGGCGAAACGCCTGGGCGCGGTGGTCGAAGCGTATGACGTGCGTAGCGCAACCAAGGATCAAGTGAAATCGCTGGGCGCGAAATTCGTCGAGACCGGCGTCTCCGCGGAAGGTGCCGGCGGCTATGCCCGCGAGCTGACGCCTGAGGAAAAGGCGAAGCAGCAAGAGGTTCTCGATGCGCGCATCGCCGCCAGCGACGCGGTGATCAGCACGGCGTCAGTCCCCGGACGGGCGGCGCCGCGGATCATCTCGCGGGCCGCGGTGATGCGCATGAAGCCGGGTTCGGTGATCGTCGATGTCGCGGCCGAGCAGGGCGGCAACTGCGAACTCACCAAGCCCGGGGAAACCGTGGTTGAGGGCGGCGTGAAAATAGTGGGTCCGCTCAATCTGCCCGCGTCATTGCCGTATCACGCCAGCGAAATGTACGCGCGCAATCTGTTTAATCTGCTGAAACCGGCGATCGTCACGGGCGCCGTTGCGATCGACTGGAGCGACGAGGTATTCGCCGGCGCGGTGCTTACTCGCGCGGGTCAAATAGAGCACGCCGCAACGCGCGCGGCAATTGAGGCAGGGAAAACATGATCGACGGCATCATTGCACTCTATATATTCATGCTGGCGGGGTTTACCGGCTACGAAGTCATTTCGCGCGTGCCGGTCATTTTGCACACACCTCTCATGTCGGGATCGAATTTCGTGCATGGCATCGTCCTGGTGGGCGCCATGGTGGCGCTGGCCGGCGCCGACAGCACCATGCTCAGGGTCATCGGCTTCATCGGCGTGGTTCTGGCGGCCGGCAACGCCGTCGGCGGCTATGTGGTGACGGAACGCATGCTGAAAATGTTCGTATTGGCCGGAAAGAAGAAAGGTTCTTAAGATGCCCGCCGCTGCGACGCTGAATAATTTGATGCAGCTCTCCTATCTGGCGGCGGCGGCGCTGTTCATTCTCGGCTTGAAACGCATGAGCTCGCCCGTCACCGCGGTGAGCGGCGTGCGTTGGGCGGGAGCGGGCATGCTGCTGGCGACGGCGGTCACGTTGGCGTTCATGAAAGATGCGTCGCTCCTGAACTTCTCCCTGGTGTTGGCCGCCATCGCCATCGGCAGCATCGTGGCGTGGAGCAGCGGCAAGCGGGTGGCGATGACCGACATGCCGCAGATGATTGCGCTGTACAACGGCATGGGCGGCGGCGCGGCGGCGGCGATAGCCGCGGTGCAGCTCTACACCGGTCATGCCGAAAACATCGTGCATTTGTCGATCGCCACCATCGGCGGCTTCATCGGCGCCGTTTCGTTCAGCGGCAGCCTGATCGCCTTCGCAAAACTGCAGGGCTTGATCACCAAGTCGGTGCGTTTTGGCGGTCAAAAATTTCTCAATCTGGCGATACTGCTGATTGCCGCGTTCCTCGGGTTCATGGTGGTGAGCGGCGTCGGTGCGGGCCTCGGACTACCGGTCGTGTCGCTGCTGTTCGTATTCGCGCTGGTTTTAGGTATAGCCATGACCCTGCCCATCGGCGGCGCCGACATGCCGGTGGTCATCTCCTTGTACAACGCGCTCACCGGCCTGGCAGTCGCCTTCGAAGGCTTCGTTCTGGACAACGCCGCGATGATCATCGCCGGCACCGTGGTGGGTTCCGCGGGCACGCTGCTGACCCAGCTCATGGCGAAGGCCATGAACCGCTCGCTCGGCAATGTGCTGTTCTCGAACTTCGGCGAGAGTTCGGTGGCAGGCGGCACGGTTGCCGGCACGCAGAAACCGATCGAGGCGTCGGACGCCGGTATCATGATGGCGTATTCGCAGAAGATAATCATCGTGCCGGGATACGGCCTGGCCGTGGCTCAAGCTCAGCACAAAGTGTGGGAGCTGACGCAATTGCTGCTCGATCACGGCGTGAAGGTGCGCTTCGCCATTCATCCGGTGGCGGGCCGGATGCCAGGGCACATGAACGTGCTGCTCGCCGAAGCGGGAGTGCCCTACGACCTGATTTCGGACCTGGATGAGATCAACGCGGAATTCGAGACCGCCGACGTGGCGCTCATCATCGGCGCCAATGACGTGGTGAATCCGGATGCCCGCAGCAACAAGAGCAGCCCGATTTACGGCATGCCCATCCTGAATGCGGATAAGGCCAGGAACGTCATCGTCATCAAGCGCGGCCAGGGCCAGGGCTTTTCCGGGATCGACAACGCATTGTTTGGACTCGACCAGACCCGCATGCTGTACGGCGATGCGCAGACGGCGGTGAGTCAATTGATACAGGCGGTCAAGGCTGCAGGTTGATTTCGAAGCGATCCTTAGTCTGCCAGGCCTTGGGGTGTGCGGCGGCGTAGTCGCCTAATCTGATCATCTCGCCGCTCAAAGTCCGATCGCGCAATGTGAAGCGCACGTAGTGATAGTTCGGGAAATCGGCATTCTGGTAGAGATCGGAAGCCGTGCGCTCCACTTCGTAGGGGAAGGCGCCGCCGCCCCCGGACACCAAGTACACCACGCCGTCCTTCTCGAATCGCTCGTAGTTGTGAATATGGCCGGCGCTGACCACGAAGCGCGCTGCGCTTCCGGCGGCCGCGGTCTTGAGGTATGCGGCCAGGGATTGCTCGTTCGGTCGCGGATTGTGGTCCGTGAGTTTGCTCGTTTGCACGTCGGCCAGCGGCGGATGATGCATGACGATCAGCACCACCCGCACCTTGGGGTCGAGCGAGGTGACCTGGTCTTCGAACCACGATCGCTGATCGCTGCCCGGCAGCAGCGATGCATCGCTGTCGAGCGCAATTCCGACGACCTTGTCGCCGATGCCCACCGAGTACCAGCGCCGGCCGCGCAATTGCGTAAACGTACCCCACCAGCGTTCCAGACAGATCGACTCCTGGCAGGCTGAAAATTCATGATTGCCGAGCGCCGGATAAACGCGCAGATGCCGGGTGCGCCAGCGCCGGGTTTCGCTGCGGTACACCTCGTAGTCGGCGTCGACCCCGTGCCAGGGCACATCGCCGTTGATGAAGATCGCCGCGGGATTTTCCGCGGCAATACGTGCGACCAGCGCTTGCCGCGCATTTGGCGAACTTGCCTCGGTTTCGCTGGTCGAGGTGAAGCGCATATCGCCGTAGGCGATCAATACCAGCGGCTCGGGTAGATCCATTTGCGGTACGCTGAAGGTGGTCGCGGCGCGCAGCGGCGCGTCGAGAACAGCTGTCAGAATCAAAAGTACGGGCAAAGCACAGCGCATTGCGCGATGCTACCCTACGGAGACCCCATGAAGTTATCGCTCGTCGCGTTGTTGTTTCTGTCCACCGCCGCTGCCGCGGCCACTGTGGCGCCCGATCAAGACCAGCGCTGGCACCGCCAGGCGTCGCAGGTAAACATCATCCGCGACAATTGGGGCATCGCCCATATCTATGGCAAGTCCGACGCCGACACGGTGTTCGGCGCCATCTACGCGCAGGCAGAGGATGATTTCAACCGCATCGAGCGAAATTACCTGAACGGCCTCGGCTGGCTGGCGCAGGCCGAGGGGGAATCGGCAGTTTATTCGGATCTGCGAGAGCGCCTGTTCATCGATGTCGATGATTTGCAGCGCAAGTACCGAACCAGTCCCCAATGGCTGAAAACGCTGATGCTTGCCTGGTCGGACGGCTTGAATTACTACCTCGCGAAACACCCGGCCGTAAAGCCGAAGGTGATCAGACACTTTGAACCGTGGATGGCGTTGTCCTTCAGCGAGGGCAGCATTGGCGGCGACATCGAAACCGTCGATTTGGGAGCGCTGGAGAAATTTTATGGCCAGCCCAAGGCGCCGCTCCCGGCCGCCGCACCGGCTCCGCGCGCCGCGGCAGTGCCGTCAAGCGAAGAATCGCCCCGCGGCTCCAATGGCTTTGCCATCGCCCCCAGCCGCAGTGCCTCCGGTCACGCCCTGCTGTGGATCAATCCGCACACCTCGTACTATTTCCGCTCGGAATTGCAGATGGTCAGCGAGCAGGGACTGAACGTTTATGGCGCAGTCACCTGGGGACAATTCTTCGTCTACCAGGGATTCAATTCGCACAACGGCTGGATGCACACGTCGTACGGCGGCGATGCCATCGATGAATACGCCGAAAAAATTGTCAAGAAAGCCGGCGGGCTGTACTACGAATATGGCGGCGCGCTGCGAAAACTGCAGGTCAGCGAGATCTCCATCCCCGTGAAGCAGGGCGGCGGCCAGACCTTGAGGAAATTCACGGTGTATCACAGCCATCACGGCCCCATCATCCGCGCCGAGAATGGCCGCTGGATCGCGATCAAACTGCTGCAAGATCCGGTGCAGGCGTTGTCGCAATCGTACTTGCGCACCAAAACCAAGAACTACGCGGAGTTTCGCAAAACGCAGGACCTGCGGACCGACACCTCCAACAACACGGTGTACGCGGACGGCGACGGCACCATCGCTTATTTTCACGGCAATTTCATACCGAAGCGCAATACCGCATTTGACTTCACGCGGCCGGTGGACGGCAGCAATCCGGCCACCGAGTGGCAGGGACCGCACGCCGTCAAAGACACCATCACATTGCTCAATCCCAGCACCGGCTTCATTTTCAATACCAACGATTGGCCGTTCTCGGCGGCAGGATCGGCAAGCCCCAAGCGCGAGGACTATCCGGCCTACATGTGGACCAAGGGCGAGAATGTGCGCGGCATTCATGCGCTGGAGGTTCTGCAGAATATCCGCGGCGTGACCGTGGACAGTTTGATCGCCGCCGGCTACGACGCGCATTTGACCGGCTTCGACGTGCTGCTGCCGCCGCTCATCGCTGCTTTCGATGCGCTGCCCGCGGATGATCCGCGGCGTTCCGCGATCAAGGATGCGATAGCGAGCTTGCGCAGCTGGGACAGGCGGACGGCGGCGGATTCCGTGCCGACGGCGGTCGCGATTTTCTGGGGGTTGGAATTGGTCGAACGCAAAGGCACCGAGGCACGCGATGCGGATGAACCGGTGTTTGACTTCCTGGTCGGGAATCTGACGGACGCCGAGCGCATCGATGCGCTGACCGCCGCCCTGCAGAAGTTGCAGCGCGACTTCTCGCGCTGGCAGGTTCCGTGGGGAGAGATCAACCGCTTTCAACGCCTGACCGACGACATCGTGCAGCCGTTCGACGATTCCAAACCCAGTCTGCCGGTGGGCTTCGCGCCGTCGCAGTGGGGCGCCCTGGCTTCGTTCGACTGGACCAAGCCCCGCCATACCAAGAAAATCTACGGCGCGGAGGGCAACAGCTTCGTCGCGGCCGTGGAATTTGGCCCAACCATTCATGCCAAGGCCATCATGAGCGGCGGCGCGAGCGGCGATCCAGGCTCGCCGCATTTCACCGATCAGGCCCTGATGTTCAGTCAGGGACGCTTCCGCGATGTGCTGTTCAGCCCCGAGGATGTCCGCGCCCATGCCGAGCGCAGCTATCACCCCTGAGCGCCGAGGCAGCCTGGCGCGAGCTTCGATGCGCTAACGCGAGTTGTGCCGCGCCGGCGGCTGCGCGTGAGCGGGTGGGTGCGGCGGCGCTCGCGGCGCCGCGTGCAACGGGCCGTGCTGGACTGCGTAGCGGCGCTGCTCCGGGGTCATCTGGCGCCACTGCCGGCGCAGTTCCGAACGCTGTTCCGGCGGCATTTGCCGGAAGCGGTTGAAAGATTCGCGCACCTGTTGCTGCCGTTCGGGCGGCAAACTCTTGAATTGCTGAAAGCGCTGACGCAGCAGCTGCCGCTGTTCCGGCGGCATCGCGCGCCACTGCGTAAAGCGCTGCTGCGCACCCGCGCGCTCCTGCGGCGTCATCGACAGCCAGCGCTGACTGCCCTTGGCCAGCGCCTGCTGCCGCTCGGGAGACAGGCTGTTCCACTCGCCTTGATGGCTTTGCAGCAGCTGTTGTTGCTGCGGCGACAAACTTCCCCAGGCTTTCGGCGCCGGCGCGGCCGCCTCCGCCGCGGGAGCCGGGGTCGATGCAGGCGCAGGCGGAGGGCTCTGCGCGAAACAGTTCGCGGCGAGCACGAGACCTGCCAAGACTATGAACGCCCTGATCATTTCTTTGCATCCTGCGGCGGTGGCGCGGGGGGATTGTTCCCCCGCGGCGGCGCCCTTTTCAAAAATTCCCACAAAGCCGAATCTCCCACGTCATCCGAGCCCAGGAACTCGATAAACCCATCCTCCGGCGGGTCCGCTTTGGACGCCGGCGCCGACGCCGAGGGCACCGCTGGCGGTGGTGCCGATGGCGGCGGTGGTTGCGCGGCGCTTGCCGCGGCACACGCAGCGCCAAACAACAGCCAACTGCTCGGCCCTCTCAACTGAAATTCAACCTAGGCGGCCGGATCCGGGCTCGCCGCCTTGTCCGCAAAAGCATAGAAATCGATATCGTCCTGCAACATCTCCATGGTGTCACCCGATCCTTCCGACGAAGCGACGAGTTCAAGATCCTCGAAATTCGACTGCCCGTCGGCAATGGTTGCATGCTGCCCCAGCGGTGAACCCACCCAGAGCGCAACGCCCAGCACCGCGGCGGCGGTGACGCCGGCTGCCGGTGTCCATATCGTCCAGCGCAGATACCAAGCGCGGCGCCCGGCGGCCTCGATCGCGGCATGGCGCGCCTGTGTGAGCCGCGAGCGCATCGCAAAATCAAGGTTGTCGACGCTGTCCTGAAACAGCGCTCTGGTGCGCGCTTCAAATGCATCGCTATGTTGTTCGTTCATCACCAAACCTCGCCTAGTTGTTCGCGCAATGCGTGCACCGCTCGCGAATAATGCGTTTTGACGCTGCCTTCCGAACAGGCCATGGCCCGGGCCGTCTCGGCCACGTCCATGCCTTCGAAATTGCGCAGCATGAATGCCTCGCGCTGCCGCGCCGGCAGGGCGCGCAAGCTTTCCTCCAGCCGCTGCATCGCCTCCGCCTGCATCAGTTTCTCAGGAATCGTGGGCGCCGCATCCGCGACATTATCCAGAGGATCCTGCGCCTCGTTATCGGGATCCTCCTTCGGGCCGGGCAGCCAGGTCATGACGCGTTTGCGCACGGTCCGGCGCCGCTGCAAATCGCGGATGCCGTTTTCCAGAATTCGATAGAACAGGGGCCGCCATTCGGCGCTGGGGCGCGATGCGTAATTGCGCGTCAGTTTGATCATCGCATCCTGCACCACGTCCAGGGCATCGTCGGAATCGCGCAGCGCGACTTGCGCCATACGGAATGCCCGGCGCTCGATTTCCGCGAGGAACTTTTCCAGCTCTCTTGTGTACTCCAGAACCGCTCCCTTGACTGCTGGAGCGAGACTATCCCAGACCATCCAGGCTGTGTTGAGCGTATCCATGGGTGTACTCATCCTGCACCTATCCTCTGCCGTCGACGGATCATTGCCATTCCAGGTATAACGCCTGGGTGTGAGCTGCGTTGACGGTGGGTCGGCAAGATCAGCGACTTACGCACACCGATTGTGACTGCCGTTGCAATATTTTCGATCAATACCTCAGATTGGGATCCAGAGGGCTTTGTAATCTATTGAATTTAAACGAATCAATTCCGTTTCGGCCACTTTTTCGCCATTTTGAACGAGACCCGAAACGGAACGGGCACTTAGGGTAAATGATCCCTGCTTCTCAACAGACTTATCCACAAGAATTGTGGACAAAAAGGCTCGATGATTCTGCAAATCGCCCTGGACACCCCGCTGCGTCGCGTATTCGATTATCTGCCGCCCGCCAAGGCCGTAGACCCGCCCCAGCTCGGGGTGCGCGTGC
Source organism: uncultured Gammaproteobacteria bacterium (assembly GCA_963785405.1). Classification (GTDB taxonomy): domain Bacteria; phylum Pseudomonadota; class Gammaproteobacteria; order Steroidobacterales; family Steroidobacteraceae; genus Bog-1198. The sequence goes on along the minus strand of CAWAVF010000008.1, from coordinate 767,891 downwards.
GCGTGCCCTTTGGCCATCAACGGCTGATCGGCATTCTGGTTGGCATTGTTTCCGAAAGCAGCGTTGCCCCCCTTAAGCTCAAGGCTGCGCTGGAGTTCTTGGATCAGCGGCCCATCTATGATCCGGTCACTTTCGATTTGCTGCGCTGGGCCGCTGAGTATTATCACCATCCGGTCGGCGAGGTGTTTGCCGCTGCCCTGCCGATCAACCTGCGAACCGGTCAATCGGCGGCGGCACTTCTTCAGGCTTGGAACATCACCGAGCGGGGAGGCGAGGAACTTGAGAATCCAAGCGCGCGCGCGCCCAAGCAGCGCGCCCTGCTTGTGTGGCTCAAAACTCACGCCAATGCGACGACCGGGCAGGTCCACGAATTCTTCAAGCCCGCGCAGCTCAAAGCCCTGGCAAGCCGCGGCTGGATTGCGGCGCGCCCCGTCGCTGCCGTCGCGCCTGCGCCCGCGCCCTTGGAAACGCGGCAGAGCGAGGTGACGCTCACCACGGATCAGACTACAGCCGTCGAGGCGATACTCGCCACGCTTTCGACCTTCGCCGTGCACTTGCTGTACGGCGTGACCGGCAGCGGCAAGACCGAGGTGTACTTGCGGGTCATCGCCGCCGCCGTAGCGGCCGGCGGCCAGGCTTTGGTTTTGGTGCCCGAGATCGCCCTGACGCCGCAGTTGCTCGATCGATTCCGCCGCCGTTTCAGCGCCGGTGTGGCCGTTGTGCACTCGGGTCTCACGGACAACGAGCGCCGCGATGCCTGGCGCGCGGCACACAGCGGCGCCGCTCGCATCGTCATCGGCACCCGCTCCGCCGTTTTCACGCCGCTCACCAAGCTCGCCCTCATCGTAGTGGATGAGGAGCACGATGCATCGTATAAACAGCAGGAAGGATTTCGCTATTCGGCTCGCGATCTTGCGGTGGTGCGCGCGCGCCGCGCCGCTGTGCCCATCATTTTAGGCTCGGCGACCCCATCGCTGGAAACGCTGGAAAATGCGGCAAGCGGACGCTATGCCAGGCACGTGCTGCCGCTGCGGCCGGGGCGTGCGAGCGCGCCGCGCATGTCCCTTGTGGATCTGCGCAGGCATCCCGTGGATCAAGGACTGTCGACTCCGGCGATTTCCGCCATCGGCGCGCACCTGCATGCCGGCGGCCAAGTCATCGTATTCTTGAATCGGCGCGGCTATGCGCCGACTTTGTTCTGCAATTCGTGCGGCTGGGTCGCGCCCTGCGCGCATTGCGACGCGCGCATGACTTTGCACCGTCGCGCGCAGCAACTGCGCTGCCATCATTGCGGCGCGCATGCGCCGGTGCCGGTCATCTGCGGCAACTGCGGTCAGGCGCTGCTGGCCGTGGGCCAGGGTACCGAACGGGTCGAGGAAACCTTGACGCGTTTGTTCCCCGACGCGCCCCTGGCCCGGCTGGATCGCGATACGGCGGCCGCGCGCGGCTCGATTCAAACCGTGCTCGACCGGGTGCACAGCGGCGAGGCGCGGATCCTGGTGGGCACGCAAATGCTGACCAAGGGTCACCACTTCCCGGAAGTCACGCTGGTGGTGATCCTGGACGCCGATCAGGGCCTGTTCGCCAGCGATTTTCGCGCCACCGAACGGCTGGCACAGACCATCATTCAGGTGGCGGGCCGCGCCGGCCGCGAAGAGCGCGCCGGGGAGGTGATGATTCAAACGCAGTATCCCGAACATCCGCAGCTGGTCCGCTTGATTGCAGAAGGCTACGAGAGCTTCGCGGCCAGCGCTCTCGCCGAACGCCGCGAAGCCGGTTGGCCACCGTATTCGCGGCTGGCGCTGCTGCGCGCCGAGGCCAAGGATCGCAGCGGGCTGGATGCATTCTTGAATGCCGCCCGCGATTTAAGCATTCAGTTGAACGAGTCCGCGTTGCAGGTGCTGGGTCCGGCAACCGCCCTGATCGCGCGGCGCGCCGATCACTTCCGGGCGCATTTGCTCATCGAGACCAAGGCGCGAGCGACACTGCAGCGCTTTCTCGGCCGCTGGCTGCCGCTGGTTGCGGCGCTGCAGGGAGCCCCCGGTCTGCGCTGGTCGATCGACGTCGATCCGCTGGAAGTGGATTGAGCTCTTTGCGGTAGACTGCCGACCCTTTGCCGGTAGAAAACACGGATTGATTTTGAAAAACCTGATTGAAACCTTGCTCGCCGAAGCGCTCGCGAAGCTTCCGGAAGATCTGGTGCCGGCGGCCGCGCGCGGCGTCGGCATCGAAGTTGAAAGCACGCGCGATACTCAGCACGGCGATTTCGCCACCAATCTGGCCATGCGCCTCGCCAAGGCGACCCGGCAGAATCCGCGCAAAATTGCCGAGGCGCTGCGCAGCCTGATGCCGGCGAGCGGCGCCGTTTCCAAGGTGGAGATCGCCGGCGCCGGGTTCATCAACTTCTTTTTGACGCCGAACGCCTATCACGATGAGATACGGCGCGTGCTCGAACGTGGGCCGGCCTACGGCCGCTCGCAACTCGGGTTGGGCGTACGCGTGCAGGTCGAGTTCGTTTCGGCAAACCCGACGGGCCCGCTGCACGTTGCGCACGGCCGGCACGCCGCATTTGGCGCTTCCGTCAGCAATCTGCTCGAGGCGGTGGGCTACGATGTCGAACGCGAGTACTACATCAACGACGCCGGCCGGCAAATGGAAATTCTGGCAGTCAGTGCCTGGCTGCGTTATCTCGAGCGCTGCGGCGAACAGTTCGCATTTCCGTCGAATGCCTATGTGGGCGAATACTTGATTGCCGTGGGTGAAAAGCTGTTCGCTGCCGAAGGGACCTCCTTGAAGCATCCGGCTGCGAAAGTTTTCAAGGACCTGCCGCCGGACGAGCCGCAGGGCGGGGATAAGGACGTTTATATCGATGCGCTGGTGACGCGCGCGCGCACGCTGCTCGGTGAAGCCGCGTTTGTCCGGGTCTTGCACAGTTCGCTTGACGGCATCGTCGGCGACATCCGCGAGGATCTCGCCGAATTCGGCGTGACCTTCGATTGCTGGTTTTCGGAGCGCAGCTTGAGCGCTAGCGGTGCCATCGACACAGCGATCGACACCCTGAAGAAAGCGGGCCATGCTTATCTTAAGGACGGCGCGCTATGGTTCAAGAGCACGGAATTCGGCGACGAAAAGGATCGTGTCATCGTGCGCGACAATGGCATAAAGACTTACTTCGCATCGGACATCGCCTATGTGTTGAACAAGCTCGAGCGTGGTTTCGAGCATTTGATTTACATCTGGGGCGCGGACCATCATGGATACATCACACGCCTGCGCTCGGTATTGATTGCACTGGGCGGAACGCCTGAACGCTTTGAGGTGCTGCTCATGCAAATCGTTTCGCTGTTTCGCGGCGGCGAAAAAGTGAGGATGTCGAAGCGCTCGGGCGACTACGTGACCCTGCGGGATCTGCGCCAGGAGGTCGGCAACGATGCCGCACGCCTGTTCTACGTCATGCGCAGCAACGATCAGCATTTGGATTTCGACCTGGAGCTCGCCAAGGCGCGCTCCAACGACAACCCGGTGTACTACATTCAATACGCGCACGCGCGCGTCGCCAGCGTGATGCGGCAGCTCAAGGAGCGCGCAATCAGCCACGATGCCGCGCACGGCCTCGAGTCGCTGGCCACGTTGGCCGAACCGCAGGAATTGCAGCTGATCAAGCGCGTCGGCGCATATCCCGAGACGCTGCGGCAGTGCGCGGTGCAGCGCGCGCCGCACACACTGGTGCATTATTTGCGCGATCTGGCAAACGATTTCCACACCTACTACAGCGCGCATCAGTTCATCGTCGACGATGCAGGCACGCGCGATGCACGGCTCGATCTTGCGCTTGCGGCGCAGACGGTTATTGCCAACGGCCTGAAAATTTTGGGCGTATCCGCGCCCGACACCATGTAGCGGTCGATGGCGCACGATTACAAAACCAGACGCGGCCGTCCTGCTGCTTTCTCGGGACCGACCGGCCTCATCATTGGATTAGCCTTGGGATTGGCGGTGGCCGGCATCGTGTATCTGAAGGATCATCGACTCGACGCGCCGATCGCGAACGCCGGCAAGCTGACCAAGAAGAAGTCCCGTGCCAACGAGCCTCCCGAAGCCGCGGACTTGGCCGCAGACGAGCCGGCAAAGTCGTACGACTTTTACGATCAGTTGCCCAAGTTCGAAGTGGTGGTGCCGGAGAAGGACAAGGAAGTGCGGCCCGACATCAAACCCGTTCCCGAGACGCGCCGCGGCACCTACGTTCTGCAGGCCGGCTCGTACAAGAACTTTGCCGACGCGGATCGGGTGCGCGCCAAGCTTGCGCTGCAGGGCATCGAGTCCAATGTACAGAAGGTATCCGTGGACAACGATACCTGGCACCGCATTCGCATCGGCCCCATATCCAAGCTCGATGAGCTGAATCGTTTGCGGCAGATTTTGCGCAAAGCCGATGTCGACGTGCTGGTGATCAGGGTGGGGGACTGATGAACGCACGCCGCGCAATCAAGATCGGCTCCGCCGAGCATCGCGAGCTTTTCTGTCGGGAGTTCATCGACAGTTATACCGACTACGATCCAGCCACGATGCCCTGGCCTGCGTTGTCCGCCGCGGAGCTAGAGCGGCTGCGCAGCGTGCCGTTCTGGCAGGAAGTGCTGCATACGGAACGCCGCGCCGGGATGATCGTGCAGACGTTCGCGGCAACGATCGACGACGTCATGGTGCGCAAAGCCGTCGACCTGCAAGGACGCGAGGAGGCGCGCCACGCCGATCTGCTGCGCGAAATGGTCCGGCGCTACGGCATCGCCGTCGCGGAGCTGCCGCTCGAGCCCATTGCGGGAGATGTCGAATTGGCCTTCAAGGATTTCGGATTTGGCGAATGTCTTGATTCATTCCTTGGGTTTGGTGCCTTCAGGCTCGCGCGCCAGTCCGAATTTTTGCCGGAAAGCATGTTTTCGATCTTCGAGACTCTGATGTACGAAGAAACCCGGCACATCGTGTTCTTCGTCAACTGGATGGCGTGGCAGGCGGCGCGGCAGGGGCAGGGAGCCGCCTGGCTTCGAGCGCTCACATCTCTGCGCTTCTACTACAGAGCGCTCAGTCGCATGATCGGAACCATACGCCGCGGACAGCAGGTCAACGATGGCCGCGACTTTGCCGCGACGCAAGCCAACGTGTTTCTTCAGGATTTCACTTTTCGGCGGTTCCTGGCGTACTGCTATGCCGAGAACAATCGGCGCATGGCGCCTTTCAAAGCCGGCCTGCTGAGGCCGAGCTTCATGCCTGCGCTGGCTGACATCGCACTATCGAGCTTGCGAATCTTAAATTTCGGCCGTTCCTCTCACGATCGACGCTAATCGTCTCCCAATTGCCGAAAATCGACCCCTAATGCCCGCAACTTGCGATACAGGTGCGTGCGTTCCATGCCCACCCGTTTCGCCAGCTGACCCACCTTGCCATTGCACAGCAGCAGCTGCTGCTGCAGGTACGCCCGCTCGAATTGCTCACGCGCTTCGCGCAGCGGCAGGGCCAGCAGATCCTGCTTAACCAGGGGCTCATCGACGCCGAGTTTCACGGCGAGCTCGCGCTCGATTTCCTCCAGCCGAATTTCTTCACCCGCGCCCAATATGAGCACGCGCTGCACCAGGTTCTTCAGTTCGCCCACGTTTCCAGGCCACGGATAGTTGCGCAGCCGGTTTTGCGCGGCCACGCTGAAACGCCGCAGCGGCAGATGCTGATCATCGACCAGACGGTCGACGTAGTAGCGCAATAGATCGGGCACGTCCTCGGCATAATCGCGCAGCGGCGGTACACGCAGCGTAATTACGTTCAAGTGCGCGAGCAGATCGCGGCGCAACGGCTCGCGCACCGCACCCGAGTCGAACCCATCCTGGGCGGAACTGATCCATCGCACGTTGACTGCGATACGCTGCCGGCCGCCCACGCGGGTGTAGGCGTTCTGCTCGATGGCGCCGACCAGGGCGCGTTGCGCCTCGCCGTTCAAATCCTCCAGGCCGCTCAAGTAGAGCGAACCGCCCGCCGCCTGATCAAATGCGCCGGGCTCTACCTTGCCGTCGCGTTCGCTGCCGAACAGCGCGACCGCGGGATCCTGCCCAAGGCTCGCGGCAACCACGATGAAAAACGGCTTGGCTGCGCGGGCGCTGAGAGAATGCAAGTAGCGCGCGTACGCCTCGCGTCCGGATCCCAATTCACCGGTGAGCAATACCGGGGATGAACTGCCGGCAGCCTGCTGCACCTGTTCGCGCAGCGTCTGAGTGCTTTTTGCCTTGCCGATGGGCACGGCCAGCGCCGACCCTTGGCTGCGGGCCGAGAGGCGTTTGCGGCGCCCGGCATCGAGCGCTCGTTCCACGGTGCGCAGCAGTTTGGTCAAGCTGAGCGGCTTCTCGACGAAATCGAACGCGCCAAGCCGCGTGGCCTCCACCGCAGTCTCGACGGTACCGTGGCCGGACATCATGACCACCGGACAGTCGTAGCCATCGGTGACGGACCATTCGCGCAATAAGGTGATGCCGTCGGTATCCGGCATCCAAATATCCAGCAGCACCAAATCCGGCACTTGTGCCGCGCGCGAGGATCGCGCCTGGCTCGCGTCCGCCGCGATTTCCACGTCGTAACCCTCTTCCGAGAGAATCTCTTTGAGCAGCCCGCGGATATCTGCCTCGTCGTCCACCACTAGAATTCTGGAAGCGGTCATACGCGTTCTCTCCTGTGTTCGCCCTTGCGCGGCTCACGTGCGCCCGGGGAGCGCGCGCCGTCGCCCAACGGCAATAGAATTCGCACGCGGGCGCCCCCCGAGCGCTGATTATCCGCTTCAATTCGTCCGCCGTGCTCTTCAACGATTTTCTTAACAATTGCCAACCCTAAGCCCGTGCCCTTCGGTTTGCTGGTGACATAAGGATCGAACACCGTGCCGATCAGGTCGCGCTGAAACCCCGGTCCATTGTCGGTGACCACGATCGCCACCGCCGCTCCATGCCTTGCGCCATCGTCCGCCACGCTGGTCTCGATCTCGATGCTCGCGCCCACCCTACCCTCGAGCGCCTCCAGCGAATTGGTAACCAAGTTGTTGAGAATTTGGCGGATACGCATGCGGTCGGCTGAGATATTGGGCAAATCCTTGCTGAGCCGCAATTTGAGATCCGCGCTGCTGTCTTGAACGCGGTATAGATCCACGACCTCGGTGATCAACTGGTTCAAGTCGAAGGGCGAGAAATGCATATCGGGCGCGCGCGCGTACTCGCTGAATGCGTTGACCATCTGCTTCATCGCGTCGACCTGGGCGACGATCGTGTGCGTCGCGCGTTCGAGGATTTGCGCGTCTTGCGCGTTCATACTGCCCAGGAATTTGCGGCGCATGCGTTCCGCGGACAGCTGGATCGGCGTCAGCGGATTCTTGATCTCGTGCGCCAGGCGGCGCGCCACTTCACCCCAGGCGGCATCGCGCTGCGCCTGCAGCAGCGTGGTGATGTCATCGAACACCAGCACCATGCCGGCGGCGCCGCCGACGTCGTTTGGCAATGCGGTGCAGGCGCACATGAGCACGCGCTTTCCGGATTCGGACAAAAGCTCGATTTGCTCGCGCCAATCCGAATACGATGGCTGCAGGCGCTGCTTGATCGCGGACAAAAACTGGCTGAACAAGGCGCTGTCGCTGATCGACTCGTCGAATGGCTTGCCGATGGCCGCCTCGAGGTCGACGCCCAGGATGGCGCTCGCCGCCTGATTCGCCGTGCGCACGGTCAAATTGGCCTCGAGGGACACCACGCCGGTGGAAAGCCGCGCGAGAATGACGGCAAGTCCGGCGCGCTCGGCTTCAACCGCTTGCTGGCTGCGGCGCGTCTCTTCGCGCGCCCTCCCCAAGCGCTTGGTCATGTCGTTGAAGGAGGTCACCAGAAATCCCAGCTCGTCCCGACCGGGCAGCGGCAAGCGCGTGTCGTAGTTGCCCTTGGCCACGGCCCGGGTGCCGGCAATCAAATCCTGCACCGGCTGCACCAGGCGCTGCGCCGCGAAGAAGGCGCCATAGACCGCGGCGATCAGCGACATCAGCACCACGAAACTCAAGATCAGCACGAAGGTCGATTTTAGGGGGCGGCGCAATTGCACCAGGTTGGCGTATTGAGTGTAGGAGCGCTGCACGGTATCCGCCAGCTGGCTCAACTGCAGCGGCACGGGATACAGCGCGATCAGCACCCGCCCGCTGCCGCTGCCGTCATTCATGGGCGCGGCGGCGCGAATCACATAGCCGCCGACTGCGTCCATATCCAGGCTCACGTACGGGCGGCCGCGCCGCAACTGCAGCATCATCTCGTCGGTTGCCGGAACCGGCAGCGAATCCATCGGACGCTCGGAACTGGTGGCGATGATCCGGGCTTGCGCGCCCACGACCGTGAATTCGATGGCCGTGCTGTCACGCCGCTCGCGATCCAACGAGGCGGCCAGCTGAAAATCGGGCAACGCCGACAGCGAATGCGCCACGGTTTGAGCGTGCTGCAGAAACTCCCGCTCGCGCACCTCCAGCACCGCGCGCGACAGCTCGCGCGTATCCTTCAATCCCTGGCTGACCTCGAGTTCGAACCAGCTGTCGATGCCACGGCTCAAGAATTGCAGGGAAAAATAATAGACCACAAAAATCGGCGCCAGGGCGAGCGCGCTGAAGATCGCAACGGTGCGTCCCTTGAGCCGCGACCCCGGCACATGCCGGCGAAAGTCGCGCACCAAACGCGCGAGCTTGCCGGCGAGGAGCACGCTCAGAGTGAGCATGCCGGTGATGTTGACCAGCAGGATCCACGGCAGCCACTTTTCGAACTTCTCCGAGTTTTGCGCGGCCGAGGCCAGCAGCCACAGCGCAAACAGCCACAGCAGCACGCCGATGCAGCCCAAGACGGTTGAGCCGTACTTGCGGATCATGGCTGAAAAGTCCATGCGTACCAGTCGGATTCGCGATGCCAGTCGCTGACCCAGAACATGAGCAGGCGCAAGCTGAACGGCACCGTGCCGAAATCGATTTTGCCGCGCAAACTGGCCTCGTAGCGGCGGTTCGCCGCGATCAGGGCCTTGTCCAACACCGGCAGGCTGCGCACCCCGGACAGCTGCTCGATTGCAGCATCCAGGGTGCCCACGGAAACCTGCTGGCCGCTGTTCACGTTGCGCAGGATGTAGCTGCTGCTCACGGCGTTGAACTGCAAACGGTAGCGCTGAGTGAGCTCGGCCACGCTCGAATTCGGCAGCAGCTGCCGCACCCGCTTGATGGAAAGATCGAGTTCGAGGGCCAGCGGCACTCCATCCGCCAAGCCGCGCCGCACCGCGTCGCTGATCGGCAGATCGAGGCGCGCATTCATGTGGTACACGCCGTCCGAAAGTTCGAGATCCGCGGAGCGAACCTCGAAGCGGCCTTCCAATCCATCGGCGCGCAGCGGCGACATCCACAGCGCCATTGCGGTCACCGCGCATCCGCAACACGCCAGCCGCACCAGGCGTCGTGCTCTGCGTGGATCCCCCTCCCCCAGGTTTAAGCTTGCGGCTTTCATTGTTTGCTCAGGGCAGCATAATAGAAGCCGTCGGCACCCGCCTCACCCGGAAGAATCTGCCGGCCAAATTCATCCGCTTCGCCGAGATCCGGCCAGCCTTCCCATGCCGCTGGCGGGACCAGCTCGGCGCCCGGCGTGGCCGCCAGGAACGCGGCTATGACGCCGCGATTTTCGCTGCGGGTCACGGTACAGGTGACGTACACCAGCCGCCCGCGAGGGGCGAGCAGGCCCCACGCGGCCTCGAGCAGTTTGCCCTGCAAAGCCGGCAGTTTGTCGATGTCCGACGGGGACTTACGAAGACGTATATCGGGATGACGGCGAATTACACCTAAGCCCGAGCATGGCGCGTCGAGCAATATTCGGTCGAACGGGACGCCGTCCCACCAGGGCGCAGGGTTCGCCGCATCGCCGCAGATCACCTCTGCCGCAAGTCCCCCGCGACCCAGATTCTCGCGGACGCGTTCGAGCCGCTGTGGATCTATGTCCACCGCCACCAGCTTCTTCAAGTTTGGCTCGCGCTCGGCGATCAACGCGGTCTTGCCGCCCGGCGCCGCACAGGCGTCAAGCACCCGCTGATTGGGCGCCAGCCCTAAGGGAAAGGCGACGCATTGGGCGCCCAAATCCTGGACCGACACCAGTCCCTCCGCAAATCCCGGCAAAGCGTGCACTTCACAGGGCGAATCCAGCACGACAGCCTGGGGCACCCTGGTGCTGGCGCGTGCGCCGATCGCAGCCGTCTCAAGCCTCCGCACATACTCATCCGCCGTGGCGCGTCGGCTATCGACACGCAGCCACATCGGCGCTTGGAGGTCGCTTGCGGCCAGCAACTGGGTCCACCGCACCGGCCAATCGGCGCGCAAGCGGTCGCTTAGCCAGATGGGCGCGGCATGGCGAGTCGCCGGCGCGGCAGAGATCTTCGCGTCCAACGTCTTGCGCTCGCGCAAATAGCGTCGCAGCACCGCATTGATGAGCCCCGACGCGCGCACGGCGTCGGTGGCCTTGGCACATCGCACGGCCGCATCCACCACCGCATACTCGGGAGTGCGCTCATCCTCGAGTTCGTAAAGTGCCACCGACAGCAGCGCGCGCACCAGAAAATCCAGGGATCGCACCGGCTGCGTCAGCAGCATGCCGAGGATGGCTTCGTGGCGGTAATAGCCACGCACCGCGCCGTAGCTCAAGGAGCGCACCGACGGGTGCAGGCTCGAGTCGGCGGCGGCAAGGGCGTCCTTCAAGGCCGTATCGAGAGTGACGCCCTCGCGCAGCACTCGCGCCACAGCGTGTGCCGACAAGGAGCGTGCAGTGGCGGCGGCCGCGGTCATTCCGGCTCGAGCGTCGTGCCCACGAGCCGCTGTCCCTTGAGGAATTCCCGTGCAGGCTGTGGATTACGGCCGGCGAGCTGCAGCCGCGTCACCCGCAACGCACCCTGTCCGCAGGCCACGTCGATGCCATCGGGCGACGCGGCAAGCACCAGTCCCGGTGCTCGCTCGGACGCACCGCCGGGGTTGGGCCGCGTTGCATCGAGCGGTTCTGCTTCCCAGATTCGCAGCTGTTCCCCCTGGAAGCGTGTTTCGGCAACCGGCCACGGATTGAAGGCCCGAATCTGGCGCCAAATGCTTAGCGAATCCTGGCTCCAGCGGATCGGCGCCTCGCGCTTGCTGATCTTTTCCGCGTAAGTGACGCCATCGGCGGGCTGCGCAATCTCGTGGCTCCTGCTCTCGCGAAGCGCGTCGAGGGTTTCCATGATGAGATCCGCCCCGAGAATCGCCAGCGCATCATGCAGGGTCTTCGCCGTGTCGCGCGCGCCGATCTTGATTGACCGCGCCGCAAGCATCGGACCCGTATCGAGGCCAGCCTCCATGTGCATGATGGTGATGCCGGTGCTCAAGTCCCCTGCGAGCAGTGCACGCTGAATCGGCGCCGCGCCGCGCCAGCGCGGCAGCAGCGAGGCATGGATGTTGATGCATCCCAGCCTGGGCACCCTTAGCACGGCGGCCGGCAGAATCTGGCCGTATGCGACGACGATGAGCGCGTCCAACTGCAACGATGAAAGTAGCGCGATGACCTCGGGCGACTTGAAGGTCGTGGGTTGCTGCACTGGCAAGGCCAGTTCGAGCGCACAGCGTTTCACCGCACTCGAGTGCAGCGCCCGGCCGCGGCCGGCGGGGCGGTCGGGCTGGGTGAAAACGGCGCAAATTCGATGCGACCCGGCGAGACGCATCGAGTGCGGGAACGGCGAAGTCAGGCGTGCCGGCGAAGCCCAGCTTCAGGCAGGAAGGATTTGTGCTCAAGGCTCAAAGAGCCGGCTTTGAGGAAACGGCCGACGAACCGGACGCTACACCGCGCGAATTTGCCCGAAAATCGCTGCCAGTGGATCGTTGTTTGCGTTCCTTTTCCAAGCGGCGGCGAATCAGCTGGCGTTTCAGCTCGGAGAGGTAATCGACAAATACTTTGCCCTCGAGATGATCGATTTCATGTTGGATGCAGACGGCCAGCAGCCCGTCCGCATCCAATTCGAACGGTTTGCCGTCGCGGCCCAGCGCGCGTACGCGGATATTCGTTGCGCGCGATAATTTGTCGTAGATGCCGGGCAGCGATAAACAGCCCTCCTCGTTGACGGCCTTGCCTTCCAACGTGAGGATTTCGGGGTTTATCAACACCAGCGGCTGATCGCGGGCTTGGCTGACGTCGAGCACGATCATTCGCTTGTGCACGTCGACCTGGGTGGCTGCCAGCCCAACGCCGTTTGCGCCGTACATAGTTTCCAGTAAATCATCCGCCAATTGACGCACCGCGTCATCGACAGTGGCCACCGGTTCGGCCTTCTTGCGCAGTCTTGGATCGGGATACTCGAGAATTACGAGCTTTGTCATGGGAGTTATGAGAGCAATATCGTGTTTTTGGCTGAGGAATGTTGCTAAAGTTCCGCCGCTGCTTAACTTAATGCCCTGCTTGGCGACGTCGTCGAAGGCTTTGGGCAAAACCGGGCGATGCGTCCCAGTCTTGGGCGGCAGGGCGGAAGTATACCAGTCAGTCTGCAAGCATAAGCTGACTCACGGGAGCGAAACGAATGCAAGGTCATCAATTATTAGCCCTATTTGTATCTGTCGCGCTGATCGCGGGATGCAAGTCGGCGCCCCAGAAGGCAGCGGCTCCGGTACCGGTGGCCGCAACCGAACCTGCGGAAGAAGGCACGGCGGTCGGCGATCAAAAGACCGCCATGGAAGCTGCCGTCGAAGCAGCCGGAAGCTCTCGACAGCAGTCGGAAGCGCCCGCCCAGGGCATTCCGCTGGCGCCAAATGCGCCTGACAGCTATGTCGTGAAGCGCGGCGACACCCTCTGGGGCATCGCCAAGGTCTTTTTGCGCGACCCCTGGTATTGGCCGGAAATCTGGCAGGTCAATCCGCAGGTTCACAACCCACATTTGATTTATCCGGGCGACACTCTGCGTCTGGTGTTCATCGATGGCAAGCCGCAGATACTGTTACAGCGCGGCGATGAGGCTCGAGTGGAGCCGCGAGTACGCAGCGAGCCGCTGGAAACCGCGATCACCACCATCCCCTATGCGACGGTCGCAGCGTTCATGTCCAAGCCTTCGGTGCTGGACCAGAACGAGATCAAGAACGCGCCGTATGTGCTGGCAACGCGCGACTTGCACGTCGTCATGTCCGAGGGCAATACCCTGTATGCCCGCGGATTTACCGGCCCGGTTGAATCGGGAGCTCACTACAACGTGGTACGCGTGGGTGAAAAGCTCATCGATCCGGATGACAAGCGTCTGCTGGGCTACAACGGCATCTTTACCGGCGCCGCCCACGTGACCAAGGGCGGCGAGACGGTCTCACTCATCATGACCGAATCGACCCTTGAAACCCGCGCGGGCGACAAATTGCTCCCGGGCGGGGTTGATGTGCCGCTTGATTTCATTCCCAGTCCGCCGCGGGTGAAGACCAACGGCCGCATCATCGGCGTCGCCGACGGCGTGAAGATCATCGGTCAGTACTATGTGGTGGTGGTCAATCGCGGCGCGCGCGACGGCCTGGTTCCGGGCAATGTTCTGGCCGTGTACGACACCGGACCCACCGTCAGCGACAACGAGAAAAAGGGCTTCTTCAGTACCGATGAGCTGTTCGCCAAGAAAGTACAGCTGCCGTCCGAGCGCACCGGCACGTTCATGGTGTTCAAGACCTTCGACAACATCAGCTACGGTCTCATCATGGAAGCCACCGACCTGATCCAGGTCGGGGACAAAATCCAGAGCCCGTAACGATGGCGTCAAGGCGAATCTGGATGTTTCCAGCGCGCCAGCCCGCGGCTTAAATAGTTTGCCGGACGCATAATCGGCGCCATGCTGCGCGCCGAAGAGGTGTTTGCGTGGGTGGTGTTGTCGCGTACGCCCGCGCTCGACGCCCAAATTCTGTCAAAGGTGTTGGGAATTCTCGGCGACGCGCCCGGCGTCATCAACGCCTCGGACGCCGCGCGCCAAAGCGCCGGAGTTCCGCCGCTGTCCCGCGAATATCTGTCGAGCGCCGAAGGTGTTGTATGCGCCGCCGAGCGCCCCTGGCTTCTGCACCCTGCGCATCATGTCGTGCCGTTTACCGACCCGCACTATCCTGCGCTGCTGCGCGAGTTGCCGAGCTGTCCAATCGCTCTCTACGCCGCCGGCAATGTCGGCGTTTTGAACGATCCGCAGCTCGCCATCGTCGGCAGCCGCAACCCCTCGCCGGCCGGCCGGGATATCGCATTCGAATTTGCGGAATCGCTCGCAGGATGCGGGCTCGGCATAACCAGCGGACTGGCCGACGGCATCGACAGCGCCGCGCATCGCGGTGCCCTTAAGGCACAGGGCGTCACGGTGGCGGTGCTTGGATCGGGGGTCGATGTCATCTACCCGCGAATCAACCGGACTTTGGGCGACGAGATCTGCCGGCAGGGCGCGCTGATCAGCGAATTCCCCCTCGGAACGCCGCCCCGGCGCGAGAATTTTCCACGCCGCAATCGCATCATCGCTACTTTGAGCCTGGGCACGCTGGTGGTGGAAGCCGCGCGGCGCAGCGGCTCCTTGATCACGGCCCGACTGGCGGCCGATCACGGCCGGGAGCTGTTCGCGGTGCCGGGCTCGATACGCAATCCCCTGAGCCGCGGCTGTCATGAACTCATTCGCCATGGCGCGAAATTAACCGAGAGCGCCGCTGACATATTGAGCGAGTTGAACTTTTCGGCGTTTTTTGAGCGCGGGCGCCTTGCCGCCGCCGACCTGGCGCCGCCCTCGAGGAATGAAGCGGGCATGGACAAGGAACACAAAATCTTGTTAGATGCGCTCGGCTTTGATCCGGCGGACCTCGATGTATTGGTCGACCGTACCGGTTTCAAACCAGAAGCCGTGTCCTCGATGATGCTGATCCTCGAGCTAGAAGGCCACGTTCAGGCCGCCCCCGGGGGCCGTTACTCCCGAGTCGTTAGGAGCCGGAGGTGAAAGATAACGTTCTCGATCTACTCATTTATCTATTCGAGAATTACATGAGCGCCGATGACGAGCCGCGGCCCGATCGCGATACTTTGAAGCTCGAACTGGACAAGGCGGGATTCGCCGAACCGGATATCGATCGCGCCTTGGAATGGCTGGATGGGCTGTCCGGCGAACAGCT
This sequence comes from uncultured Gammaproteobacteria bacterium, assembly GCA_963785405.1. Lineage (GTDB taxonomy): Bacteria > Pseudomonadota > Gammaproteobacteria > Steroidobacterales > Steroidobacteraceae > Bog-1198. Next base: position 752,716 of record CAWAVF010000008.1, on the reverse strand, counting down.
GGGCAAGGTGGCCGAGGCCACCGCGCGGGCGGTGCGCGTTTTCAGCAGCCAGGAGCTCTCGCGGCTCGACACGGACGTGCGCGGCTATTTGATGTATCTGGAGAACGTGCGGATACTTTCGGCCGCGGAGCGCGAACTGGTGATCGACCGCCTGATGGCGCTCGAGGCCGACGAAATCGATATCGAGCAAGTAAAATGGGTCGTGCTGATGGTGCTGTTCAGCCAGCCCGGCCAAGAGTCCGCCTACGCTCAAATGGAAGACCTGGTCTTCGAAGAGCGCTCCGACGCTTTGCATTAGACGCCTTTGAGCAGCAATCTCGTTATCGTGGAATCACCTGGCAAGGTGAAGACCATCAAGAAATACCTCGGCAAGGATTTCGAGGTGCTGGCCTCCTACGGTCACGTTCGCGACCTGGTGCCGAAAGAGGGCGCCGTCGATCCCAAGCGCCACTTCGCCATGAAGTACCAGGTGGTCGAGCGCAATCAAAAACACATCGACGCCATCTCGCGCGCTCTGAAGAAAGCCAAGTCGCTGTATCTTGCGACCGACCCCGACCGCGAGGGCGAAGCCATTTCCTGGCATTTGCACGAGCTTCTCAAGGCCAAGGGCGAACTCAAGAACAAGGACGTGCGCCGCGTCGTGTTCTACGAAATCACCAAGGACTCGGTGCGCGAGGCGATGCAGCATCCGCGACAGCTGTCGGTGGATCTCGTGAATGCGCAGCAGGCGCGCCGCGCGCTGGATTTCTTGGTGGGGTTCAATCTATCGCCGCTGCTGTGGAAGAAGGTGCGTCCCGGACTGTCGGCGGGCCGCGTGCAGAGTCCCGCACTGCGCATGATCTGCGAGCGCGAAGATGAAATCGCCGCGTTCGTCGCGCGCGAGTACTGGACGATCGATGCCGAAATGGAGCATTCGCAGCAGAAGTTCCCGGGCAAGCTGGTCGAGTTTGAAGGCGCCAAGGTCGAGCAGTTCAGCTTTACGACGGCGGAGTCGGCACGCGGCGTCGAGCGCACGCTCGAGAAGGCGGCCGGCGGCGAACTCACGGTGCTGTCGGTGGATCGCAAACAGCGCAAGAGGAACCCCGCGCCGCCCTTTACCACGTCGACTTTGCAGCAAGAGGCCGCTCGCAAGCTCGGATTCAGCGCACAGAAGACCATGCGGGTCGCGCAGCAATTGTACGAGGGCGTCGATATCGGCGAAGGCGCGGTCGGCCTGATCACCTACATGCGCACCGACTCATTGAATCTCGCGCAGGAGGCCATTGGCCAGATTCGCGAGGTGGTGGTACAGCTCTACGGCAAGGAGGGACTGGCCGATGAGCCGCGAATTTACAAGACCAAGTCCAAGAATGCCCAGGAGGCGCACGAGGCAATCCGTCCCACCGCCGCCAGCGTGTTGCCGGCGGACATCGAGACCAAGCTCGAGGCCGATCAATTCAAGCTGTACTCGCTGATCTGGAAGCGCACCGTTGCCTGCCAGATGGCGCCCGCGGTGTTTGACACCGTCACGGTGGAAATGCTGGCCGGCGCCGACGGCCCGCGGCGCAACGTGCTGCGCGCCAATGGTTCGACCCTGGTGAAACCCGGCTACATTTCCGTATATCAGGAAGGCCTGGACGATGCCGTTCAGGACGACTCGGATCACGTGCTACCCGCCATGAAGGAGGGCGACCGGGTGAAGCTTTTGGCGGTGCAGCCGAATCAACACTTCACCGAGCCGCCGCCGCGATTTTCCGAGGCCTCATTGGTCAAAGCGCTCGAGGAGTACGGCATCGGCCGGCCGTCGACCTACGCTTCGATCATCTCCACGCTGCGCGACCGTCAATACGTGGAGATCGAAAGCAGGCGCTTCACCGCGACGGACATCGGCAAGATCGTCAGCCGCTTTCTGACCCAGTACTTCACCACCTACGTGGATTACGACTTCACGGCGAAGATGGAAGACTCGCTGGACGCGGTCGCCAGCGGCGAAGAAGAATGGGTGTCGCTGCTGGAGAAATTCTGGAAGCCGTTCATTGATCTCGTCGATCATACGGAATCCTCGGTGAGCCGCGACGAGGTCGCGCAAGCTCGCGATCTGGGCGTGGATCCCGTGAGCGGCAAGCCGATGAGCGTGCGCATGGGGCGCTTCGGGCCGTTCGTGCAAATCGGCACCAAGGATGATGCCGACAAGCCGCGGTTCGCGGGACTTAGGGTAGGTCAAAAGATGGACTCCATCACCCACCCGCAGGCGCTCGAGCTGTTCAAGCTGCCGCGCAAGTTGGGCAGCACCGCGGCGGGCGAGGAAATCACGGCCAATGTCGGCCGCTTCGGTCCATACGTGAAATACGGCGCGAAGTACGTATCGTTGAAGAGCGACGACCCGTACGAGATTACCCTGGAACGCGCACTCGAAGTCATCAAGGACAAGGAAATCGCCGATGCCAATCGCTTGATCCTGGATTTCCCCGACGCCGGAATTCAGGTGTTGAACGGACGCTACGGTCCATACATCACGGACAAATCGCGTAACGCCAAGATCCCAAAAGACCGGGAGCCGAAAAGCCTGACACTGGAAGAATGCCAGACACTGCTCGCCGCCGCGCCCGAGCGGACGTTCGGCAAATGGCGCCGCAAGCAGAAGAGTTCCGTCGTACCCACGACGCGCAAGCCCGCGCCCGTCAAGTTGGCGGCGAAGGAGTCAAAGGCAGCGGTCGACAAGAAGGCGCCCGCAAACGCCGGCGACGACGGCGTCGCCAAACCCAAAGCCAAGCCCACGCCCAGGCCCAAACCAAAAGCCAAGAAGGGTTCCGCAAGCAAGAAGCCCTGATCCATCAATGACTGAATCGAGCACAAGGTCATCTGAAACCTCAGCCGTGGACGCCTCCGCGGTGAAACGCTACTTGAGCGGCTTGCAGGACCGGATCACCGCGGCGGTGGAGAACATCGACACCGTGAAATTCCAGCGCGACGCATGGGATCGGCCGGAAGGCGGCGGCGGCGAAAGCCGCATCCTGAGCGATGGCGCAGTATTCGAACGGGCGGGAGTGTCGGTTGCCCATGTATTCGGCGGAAAAATGCCGCCCACTGCCAGCAACCAGCGCCCGGAGGTCGCGGATGCGCCCTTCGAGGCGATGGGCCTATCGCTGGTGTTCCACCCGCGCAATCCGCACGTGCCCACGACGCATTGCAATGTCCGGTTTCTGGCGGCGCGGCCAAGCAACGGACCGGTGGTGTGGTGGTTCGGCGGCGGCTTCGATTTGACGCCTTACTACGCTTACGACGAGGATGTGCGTCACTGGCATCGCACCGCACGCGACGCTTGCCAGCCATTTGGTTCAGGCCTCTACGAAAAATACAAAGCGTGGTGCGACCGCTATTTTTATCTGCCGCACCGAAATGAGACGCGCGGTGTCGGCGGCTTGTTCTTTGACGATCTCAACGAAGGCGGGTTCGACCGGTGCTTTGGCTTCTTGCGCAGCGTCGGCGACCACTTCCTGCCGGCCTTCATGCCCATCATGGAGCGCCGCAAAGACCAGCTGTACGGCGCGAGAGAACGGGAATTCCAGCTTTACCGGCGCGGCCGGTACGTCGAATTCAATTTAGTCTACGACAGGGGAACCTTGTTCGGCCTGCAGTCCGGCGGCCGCACCGAGTCCATATTGATGTCGATGCCGCCGCTGGTCCGCTGGGAGTACGATTGGCGTCCGCAGCCGGGTTGCGCGGAGGCGCGGCTGTACGAATATCTACGTCCGCGGGATTATCTCGGCGAGCCGATGTGACCGCGCCCGTTTGGGGGCGGTGCCCGGCAACGCGCCGTCAAATGCTTCAAACGGCGCGCCGCGGAACACGGCAGGTGCACAGCCATGGTGACGTTTCGCGGCATATCAACCCTCCGTAGCGGTGCGGTACTGCAGCTATAATCTAGCACCCCGACCACAAGGAGGAAGAGGATGGAATCGTCGCTGCTGACGGGATGGGACAACTTCTACGTCATTGCCGGTTCATCCGCCGCGGGACTCACGGGACTGACTTTCGTCGTCATCAGCTTATCCGCCGGGGCGCGCCGCGTGAACCCGGTGGGATTGCACACATTTGTCACACCGACCATCGTGCATTTTGGCGCCGTATTGGCGCTGGCTGCATATCTCTCCATGCCGCGCCACGGCCGCTTAAGTTTGAGCCTCGGCTTGGGAGCCGCGGGAATTGCGGGGATGATCTATTCAGTCAAGATCCGCGCCGGCCTGCGTCGTCTTGGGCCGGATTATTCGCCGGTGGTCGAGGATTGGATCTGGAATGTGATTTTGCCGGCGATCGTTTATGGCGCGCTGCTCGCCGAGGCGCTGCTGATTTGGCGCTGGCCTCAGCAAAGCATGTACGGCGTGGCGGCTGCGATCGTACTGCTCATGATCATCGGCATTCACAATGCCTGGGACATCGCCGTGTGGAATACCATCCGCCGCCCGGCGGATCCCTCCTAGTGGGCAACGCGATCCGCATCCGCCGTCTGGAAACAATCGGCGAGCGCGAGGTCCAGGCCTTGAGCGACGTGCTGATCGATTGCGTGGAAGGCGGCGCGTCCGTCAGCTTCATGCTGCCAATGCCGCGCGCCAAGGCCGAAGCGTTCTGGCGTGCCGCATTCCAAAGTTCGGTGCGGGGCGAACGTGTGGTGCTCGCGGCTGAGGACGCCGCTGGAATCATCGTCGGCACGGTGCAGCTCATTCTCGCCCAGCCGGAGAATCAGCCGCATCGCGCCGATGTCGCGAAGATGCTGGTGCATCGGCGCGTCCGCCGGCGCGGTGTCGGTGCCGCGCTGCTCGCCGCCGCGGAACGCACGGCGCTCGAACTCGGCAAGACGCTGCTGGTGCTCGATACGGCGAGCGGCGACGCGGAGCGGCTGTATGCGAGGCTCGGCTGGCAGCGATGCGGCGTCATCCCCGGCTATGCGCTGCTGCCGCGCGGCGGGCTCTGCGATACGACCTTTTTCTACCGTACGCTAGCCTTAAGGGAAGGTGGATGAATATCGCGGGGCACGCGCTTGAGTTTGACGGCCTGGGCCGTTTAATGCCTTGGACCGCGTGGCAGGCGGCGTTGGAGCTGGAAATGAATTTCTACCGGCAGTGTCCGAAGGATCTGGGGTACCCGCGCTTCGTCTGCGAAACATTTCTGGACGGCGACTGGATTCCCAACCCGCAGCGCACCGACACGATTCCGGCAACTCAGAATGGCATGGGCATTCTTTCCTACCTCAAATTCCACGAACTGCGCGGCAAGCGCGAACCGGCCTGGGTCGCCACCGCGCGCAGCATGGGCGATTACCTGATCAAGGAATCGCTGACGCCGGACATGGGAAAATATCCGCGATTCACGCGCTCCACCGGCAGACGACTGCAATTCCCGCAGCCCGCGGACTGCGGCTCGCAATCCGATCGTCCCTTCGAGATCGAGCCGGACAAGGGCGGCATCGCCGGCTACGCCCTGATGCGGCTGTTCGAGGCCACCGGCGAGGGCAGGTTTCTTGAGCAGGGGTTGCACAATGCCCGCGTCCTTGCCGCCAACCAACAGGACGGCGATGCATTTCATTCTCCCTGGCCGTTCCGCGCCGACTATCGCGACGGCGCCGGCCGCGGACCGGTATCGGGCAACATGACCTACATATTGCGGCTCTTCGATCTCCTGGCTGAACGCGGTTACGCGGAATTCCTTGCACAGCGCCAGGCGCTCTGGCAGTGGATCAAGGACTATCAAGTACCGAGCGCGAGCGCCGACGGCGCGCTGTTCGCGCAGTTTTTCGAGGATCACGATACCCCGACGAATCGCACTGCCTGGGCGCCGCTGAATCTTGCGCGCTATCTGCTGGAAAGAAACCAGCTGCCCGATTTAAGCTGGCGGGATGCATGCGGCGCGCTGATCGAATTCGTCAAGGCAAATTTCACGCATCAGGAATTCGGCGTGACCGTTTGTCACGAGCAGGATGAGGACCAACAAGCATGGGGCGGGGTGAACTCAACTTACGGCGCGGTTGTCGCGATGTACTCGAAAGCCATCGGGTCGCCCGGCTTGGCCGATGAAGCGCGGCAGGCGCTCAATTTCACGCTCTACTCGATCGACCGGCTGGGCCGGCCGCGCGATCTACACAAAAGCGCCCTCCCCGGAGGTTGGCAGGAGGACGCGCACACCGATGTCATTCACAACTACGTCGATGCGCTGCGAGCATTTCCGGAATGGGGCGTGGCGCCCGCTTGACCTTAGGACGCGCGCGTCAGCCCTTCATCAGCAGATGACTCAATGCCGCGAATGCCGGCAGCGTGATCGGATCGTTGGCCGCGCTCGACGCAATCGGATGAGAAGCAAAGCGCGCAATCACCAATTCCGCTTGCGGTACGATGTAGAGACGCTGACCGTGGATGCCGCGGCCCTCGAACAAGCCCAGCGGGTTGTGCGCCACCCACCACATGTTGCGGTAGGAATAGCCGGGCAGCAGCGTATATTCAGCCAGCGCAAACTTGCGCGGATCGGCACCGCGACGTGTGTCAGCCACGACTTCCGCCGGAATGATCTGCTGTCCATGCCAGGCGCCCTCGCAGCGCATGAGCTCTCCAAAGCGGCACAGATCGCGCAGGCTGGCGCTCAATCCTGCGCCTCCCATCGGCACTCCGATTGAATCGACCGTGATGTAGCCGTCCTGTTCGCAGCCGATGCGCGACCAGATCCGATCACTCAGCATGTCCTGCAACGCGACTCCGGTCACCCGCTTCATGACCCAGCACATGACTTCGGTATTGATGGTTTTGTAGGCGAATGCCGCGCCGTGATCGCCTTCCGGGCGCAGCGTCTGCAGATATTCGTAGAAATTGGTCGGACCCGCATAATCCCGCGGCCGCGAGCGCAGTCCGCCCGCGCGCGAGTAGTCCCAGATGTGAGCCTTCGGATCCGCATACAATTCCGAGTAGGCCACTCCGATTTGCATATCTAGAACCTGGCGCAGCGTCGCTTCCCTATAGGCGGTACCGGTCATTTCCGGCAGGTAGTACGACACCGTCCTGTTCTCCGCCAAGACGCCTTCGTAAATCAGCGTTGCGGCAAGCGTGGCCGCATAGGATTTGGTGATCGAAAAACAGGAGTGCGGCAGGTGCGGCTGCAATGCGCCGAAGTAGCGCTCGTAGACCCGGCGCCCGCGGTGCAGTACCACGATGCCGTCGGTGTAGGTGTCTTGCAGGGACTGCGGCCAGTTCAGAGTTCGGCCGTGCAATCCCACGAAAGAGAGCGAGTCGATTGCCGCCGCGCTGCCGGCAGCCGCGGCTCCCAGCTCGCTCGCGGCGCCGCTGCCGCGCCAGACGGCCACGGTCGGCACGAGCTCCCGCATGTGCGACAACGACCAACGGATCTGGGGAAAATTGAACGCCCGGTCGTCCTCGAATCTGATCCGCTTCGCGGGCGGCGGCGGCGCACCGTGCATCCACCCCAACGCGATCGGGTCCGAGGCGGCGCCGTCCAGATATTCGACGCCGTCAAACACCACCGTGCCGGTTTTCATGGGTTAAGACTGCACACATGCAGGGCGGTGTGCAAGCGCACCCCTACTCTGCGGTTGCCGGATCGATCATGCTGCGCACCCGCGAGATCTTGTTGGCCGGAAAACCGCCGAGCTCGGCGTGCCTTCTGACCAGCGACTCGTCTGCCGCCTGGTAGATGCAGTAGATCTTGTCGTCGGTGACATAGCTGTGCACCCATTGAACGCTTGGTCCCATACTGCTGAGCACTCCGCAGGATTTCTGCGAGATCGATTTGAGATCGGCCGGACTCATTTTGCCGGCCCCGGAAATATCCCGTTCTATCACGAATTTTGGCATGATCATCTCCTTAATTGCTTACTGGGATCGCCTGTACGAGTAGTGTCCCGCAGGTCTTGCGCCGCGTCTTGAATCGCGGATGAAATTTTTCTAAAAAAATCGCCGGGAATCGAATTCACATGGAGTGCATACGCATCGGCGCCTTCGAGCTGTACCCCTCGGAGCGCAGGCTATGCGCGGCCGGCAAGCCCGTTGAACTAGGCGCGCGCGCGTTTGACCTGCTCCTGGTTCTGGTCGAACACCAAGGCCGGCTGGTGACCAAGAGCACGCTGCTCGAGCGCGTATGGCCACGACTCGTGGTCGATGAAAACAACCTCCCCGCCCAGATCGCCAGCCTCAGGCGCGTGCTTGGCGCCGGCGCCATTCGCACCGTGCCGGGATACGGTTACCGGCTGGATCTTGCGGTTTTACCTGGTGAGGCGCCGCGTCGCGATGCGCCGCCGCGACTCTCACCACCGCACCGGGCATGGCCGAATCGGCTCACACCCTTGGTAGGGCGCGACGGCGATGTGCGCAACTTGCGGGAGGTTCTGGTTCGATCGTGCCTGGTCACCATCGTTGGGGCAGCCGGGGTCGGTAAGACCAGGATCGCGCAAGAAATCCTGGTGCTTGAAGCCGCGGCGTCCGGCGCCGCGGTCGCATGGGTGTCGCTGCAGCCGCTCAACGAAGCCACACATGTCGCCTCCGCAATCGCCTTGAGTTTGGGGCTGTCGCTTGCCGAAGGCGTCGACGGATTCGCGGCCTTGAGTTCCGCGCTGGACCAAACGCCTGTGCTGCTGATTTTGGACAGCGCCGAGCACTTCGGCGTGCAACTCGCGACGCAGCTGGCCGGACTGGTGCTGCACACCCAGGGCTTGTCCGCGCTGGTAACGAGTCAGGCGCCACTCGGCATTGCGGGGGAGACCATTTATCGGCTTGCGGCGCTGGCGGTTCCCGACGCGGGCACCCCGCAGGCGGATGCGGTGCGCTACCCGGCGGTCGAGCTTTTCGCCCAACGGGCGGCGGCGGCCGATCGCAGATTCGAGCTAACGCGCGCCAATACACCGCAGGTTGCCGAAATCTGCCGGCGCCTCGACGGCAACCCGCTGGCACTCGAGCTTGCGGCAGCGCGCGTGCCGGCACTTGGAATCGCAGCCTTGCTCGAGCGGCTCGACGATCGATTTCGCCTGCTCAAGCTCCCCGGGTGCCAGCCCGACCCGCGCCACGGAGCGTTGCATGCGGCGTTCGATTGGAGCTACGGCCTGCTGTCGCCGGCTGAGCAGAAGGTTTTCAACCGCCTGGCCGCGTTTTCGGGAAGCTTTTCGTTGCATGCCGCCGCTCGAATGGCGGCGGACGAAACCGTCGATACGTCGGAGGCGATCGATTTGATAGGGCGTCTGGTCGACCGGTCGCTGGTGACGGCGCTGCCCCTGGATCCGCCGCGCTACGCGCTGCCCGAAACCGCTCGCTATTACGCACGCGGCAGGCTTGAGGCGGAACTTGGACTCAACGCGGCACAGCAGCGGATGGGCGAGGCGATGCTACAACTGCTGGACACGGCGTATCAGGAATACTGGTCGCTCGACGAAGCCATCTGGCTGCATCGCTACGAGCCCGAACTCGACAACGTGCGCGCCGCCATGAATTGGGCCATGGACAATGATCGCGCGCTTGGCGTGGCACTGTACGGCTCCGCTTGGCCGTTGTTCGTGGAGACGGATCTGTACGCGGAAAGCAGGGCGCGCTACGAGCGGGCGGTGGCGCTGCTCTCCGACGCTCTGCCGCGTGCGCGCGTCGGCCGATTCTGGGAAGCAATCGCCAGTTACGACTCGACCCGGCAATGCGATCGCGCGCGCTACGCCGCGGAGCTTGCCGCGGACATGCACAGCGCCACGGGCGATGTCCGTGCCCGCTACTACGCATTGACGCTGCTGGCTTTCAACTGGCGCGGCGACGATGCGGCCGCGCGCGCGGCGTTCGACGTTGCCCGGCGTATCGAAGACCCCACCTGGCCGCCACGTCTGCTGACTCACGGCGCTTTGACCGATGCGGCGCTGTTGATGAGCCGTGGCGAGTACGCAGAGGCGCGTATTGCTTACCAGCGGGCCGTGCGGCTGGCCCTGGCAACCAGCGAGCGCCAGGCGCTGGCCGCCACCGTCAACATCGTCGAATTGGATATTGCATGCGGCGACACCGCCGCCGCTCTGCAGCTGGGACGCCCGCTTGCCCTGAGCCTGCGTCACTCCGGGCGCCGCGAGTCTTGGTTCGAACTGCTGATGACGATGTTCAGCGCGCTGCTGATCGCCGGCGATACCACGCAAGCGCGCGCAGCCGGCGTGGAACTGCATGAACTGGCGCGCCGGCTCGACGCCGGCAAGCTGTACTCGGTGCTGGATGCGATGGCATATCTTGCCTGCATCGATCGGCGCTACGACGCCGCGGCGAGAATTGTCGCGTTCGCCGACGTCGCCCACCAAATCCATGGACAGGCGCGCCGCCGGCCGATCGAAGCACGGATGCGCGCGAGCGTAACGGCGATACTCGATGTATGCATGGGATCGGCGTGGAGTGAGCGCGCCGCGGACGGACGCGAACCGCTGGACGAAGCCGCCGCATGCGCGCTGGGGCTTGGCCTGCGCGACTGAGTCAGCTTGGCGTGGATGCGCCGCGACAGGCACAATGCCGCGCGATGAATTATCAGCATATCTATCATGCGGGAAATTTCGCCGACGTCGCCAAACATGTCGGCTTGCTGTACTGCCTGAGTGCGCTGAAGCGCAAGCCGGCCGCATTCTTCGTGCTCGACAGCCATGCGGGGCGCGGTTTCTACGATCTGCAGGCTGCCGAGGCGCAGAAATCGGGCGAGGCGGAGCGCGGCGTGCAGCGCCTGATCGTCAATAGTTTGGATGCTGCGCCGTTATCCTCGTACTTCGCGGCAATACGCGCCCGGCGCGGCAAACGCCTCGCGCGCTATCCGGGCTCGCCGGCATTGATCGCGGCCGGCTTGCGTGCGCAGGATCGTGCGCTGTTCGTCGAATTGATGCCTGCGGAGGCCCGTGCGGCGGAGCGGCAGATCGAGTCGCTCGGCCGGGTTCGAACGGAAATCGACGACGCCTATGCGGCGCTAAAGGCCTTTCTGCCTCCCGACGAGCGGCGCGGCCTGGTGCTGATCGACCCGCCCTATGAGAGTCTCGACGAGCTCAAGCTTATGCTCAAGGCTTTCGCGGATGCGTATCGGCGTTGGCCCAGCGGGGTATATCTCATGTGGTACCCCATTCGCAGCGCCACGCAGCGCAATACGGTGCATGCGCGGTTTCAGTCCCTGGGAATTCCGAAAATGCTGTTCGCGGATCTCGCGATCCATCCGGACGATGCCGGATTGGGACTCGCAGGCAGCGGGCTGATGATTGTGAATCCGCCCTACGGTGCGGATGAGCATCTACGCCAAGCCTATGGCGCGATTCACCAAGGAATCGCCGCCGCGGGAGCCGGTTACGTCGAAGTAGGCCGCCTCACGCCCGAGCGAATGGCACAATAAGGCTCGCCAGCCTCAAGGGGAGATCGATGGATCAAAACACTTTGCGCGAGCGGCTCGCCAAGCTGCATGCAGAACTCTCCAAGGCGCATGGCGACGATCCGGCAACTCGCCAGGCGCTCGAGGAGATTCTTCCCGACATCAAGCGCATGGTGGAACGGCAAGGCGCCGATGCCCTGCCTGCCGATACCTCGCTCCCGGACCGTCTGGAACGGGTCGCCGTGCAGTTCGAAGCCCTGCACCCGACGCTGGCGGCAAGTGCGCGGCGGCTCATTGACCTGCTGGCGGAGGTCGGAATCTAGAAACCGGAATGGCGGTCTCACCGCGTCCAGACGATTGCATCGCGCACTTGCGCGATGATGCTCTGCAGATCGCGCTCATGAGTGCCGCCGGGATCCTGCATCAGAACGGCAATGCTGCCGTGGCCCGGCATGGGCACGATGGTTCCGCGATAGCCTTGCTCGTCGAATTGCGTAGGGCGACTCACCGATTCATGCACGAGCACCATGACGGTCACCGGTCCCGAGGGCGTTTGCACCACGAGATGCGGCACCCGATGTCCCCGGAAGGCGCAGCTCGCGGCATAGCTGACAATTCCCGCGGCCGCGCTCAAGCGCAGCTGGGAATCGCGTAACACGTCATTCAGCTCGGTGTCGGCTACCGCGACATCTGTGAGTTTCCAGGCCTGGGGCTCCCCCGCCATGTGCGCGACCACGTCGGCTGCGAGGCTGGCTCCCGGCAGTACGATCCAAATCCCCGCCGCGACCACGACGCATAAAAGCACGCTGGCAGCGATCGCCATCCAGCGCCACGACTTCGGCGGGCGCGCCGCGGCGCTACGCGTAAACGGCAGCACTGCCGCACGCGACGCAATATCCACCTGCAGCGCGCGTTCCAACCGCGATTCAAAACGCAGCAGCTGCTCCGTATAGAGGCGGCACTCGGCGCAGCCGTCGCGGTGCGCGCGCAGCTCCGCATCACTGCTGTGGGGATCTGCGGAGATCAGCATTCGATAGCGCGCGTGGTCCATCATTCCGCGCCGTCCGCGCCGATCTGTTCGCCCATGGCCGCGCGCAGCCGATTGCGCGCACGGAACAGGCGCGTCAGCACCGCCGGACCCGAAAGATCGAGTTCGCGCGCAATTTCAGCGGTCGAAAAACCCATCAGCACCTGCAACACCAGAGGCTCGCGGTATTCGATCGGCAGATTGAACAGCGCGGCGCGCAATTCTCGAAGGTCCTGTTCCTCGGCGGCCGCCAGCATCGGCTCCTCCTTGGCGATCAGCTCCTCGACATCAACCGTCGGCACGCGTTTACGTTCAAAGGTGCGCGCATATTCGCGGCGGATGATGGTCAACAACCAGGGTTTGGCAGCGCCTTCGTCCAGCAGCGAATCCTGCGCCTTCCACGCCCGCAGCATGCTTTCCTGGACCACGTCCTCGGCGAGAGCTCGGTCGCGGCACAACCAGAACGCGAAACGCAGGAGATCCGGACGCAGCGACTGGCACAGCGCCTGGAACCGGGCGCGCCGCTGATTTCCGCCAATCGCATCGTTCATGTATAAATCAGCACCCGGCTTAAAGTTTGGCCCACGCGATATTACCGCGTTACGCCGGTCGCGCCGACGGGCAGGGAGCTCAAGCGGGCACGGGCCAGGCGAATTTGCAGCACCAAAGCAGAACAGAGGAGTCATAGCCAAGATGACCGGAACGCCCGGGAATTCATTTCCAAGCACCCGCATGAGGCGCATGCGGCGCGATGCGTTTTCCCGCCGTCTGATGCGGGAAACCCAGCTGACGGTAGATTCGCTGATTTACCCGATTTTCGTCGTCGAGGGGCGCGGCGATCGGCAGCCGGTCGCCTCCATGCCCGGCATCGAACGGCTTTCCGTCGACCAATTGCTGCGCGAGTGCGAGGCGCTGATGCGGCTCAAGATCCCGGCAATCGCGCTGTTTCCGGTTACTCCCGAGGCCAAAAAATCCCTGGACGCGCGGGAATCCTGGAATCCTGACGGCATCGCGCAGACCGCCGTGCGCGCCGTCAAGAAGCAGTTTCCGGAGCTCGGCGTGATCACCGACGTCGCGCTCGATCCGTTCACGACCCATGGGCAGGACGGCCTGATCGATGACAAGGGTTATGTGCTGAACGATTTGACCGTGGAGACTCTGGTGCGCCAGGCGCGCTCGCATGCCGACGCCGGCGCCGATATCGTCGCCCCCTCGGACATGATGGACGGACGCATCGGCGCGATTCGCGATGCGTTCGAGACCGCCGGTTTGATCCATACCCGGATTCTCGCCTACGCGGCCAAGTATGCATCGAGCTTTTACACCCCGTTTCGCGATGCGGTGGGATCGGCTGCCAAGTTGGGCAGCGGCGGCAAGCACACCTACCAAATGGACATCGCCAATTCCGATGAGGCGCTGCGCGAAGTGGCGCTCGATATCGCCGAAGGCGCCGACATGGTGATGATCAAGCCGGGCCTGCCTTATCTTGACATCGTGCGCCGCGTCAAGGACCGCTTCGGGTTGCCCACCTTCGTCTATCAGGTAAGCGGCGAGTACTCCATGATCATGGCTGCCGCCGGCAACGGCTGGCTGAATGAACGCGCCGCGGCGCTGGAAGCGCTGCTGTGCATCAAGCGCGCCGGTGCGGACGGCATACTGACCTATTTTGCAAAACGCGCGGCGGAGTGGCTGGCAGAGTGAGCGCAAGCGCAGCGACAGAAGCGCCGGATCAGTACGGGGTCGCGGGTCATCCCATCGCCCATAGCTGGTCGCCGTTCATACATGGAATGTTTGCCAAGGCGACGGCGCAGAATCTGGTGTATCGATTGTTCGACATGAGCCCCGATAGTTTTCGGCGCGATGCGCTGCGCCTGTTCGCGGCCGGCCTCAAGGGCCTGAACGTCACCGTGCCTCACAAGCAGGCCGCCGCGGAACTGGTGAACGAGCTCACGCCGCGCGCCGAGCGTGCGCGCGCCGTCAACACGATCGCTTTTTTCGAGGACACGTCGCTGTTGGGAGATAACACCGACGGTCTCGGACTCACGGCTGATTTGGAGAAAAATTTGGGGTTGGCGCTGGCCGACAAGCGAGTGCTCATTCTCGGTGCCGGGGGCGCGGTGCGCGGCGTACTTGGGCCCCTGATGGAACGCGACCTGCGCGAGGTGGTCATCGCCAACCGCACGCCGGACCGGGCCCGCAAACTGGCCAAAGAATTCGCCGACCTGGGCGAGATCTCCGGCTGCGGGTTCGCCGCGGTGAATGGGCCTGCGTACGATCTCATCGTCAACGCCACGTCGGCCGGCCTGCAGGGCGAGATGCCGGACCTGCCGGCGGGCCTCGTCGGCGAGGAAAGCGTCTGCTACGACATGGCTTACGGCCGCGGCGATACGCCCTTCACCTTGTGGGCGAAGTCCCGGCACGCGGCACGTACCACCAAGGGATGGGGCATGCTGGTGGAACAGGCCGCGGAGTCGTTCCTGCTGTGGCGGGGGATCCGGCCCGATACCCAACCCGTGCTGCAGGCTTTGGCGCAGCACGCGTAGGGCCGGCGCCGCACGCAGCCTCAGCGCATAGTGACCAGCTCTTCCGCGCTGGTCGGGTGTATGGCAACGGTATCGTCGAAATCCGCCTTGGTGGCACCCATGCGGATCGCCACCGCAAAGCCCTGCAGCATTTCATCGGCACCGGTGCCGATGATGTGGCAACCAACGATGCGCTGCTCGGCTCCCACGCACACGAGCTTCATATCGGTATGCGTTTTTCGCGTCGTCAGCGCGTGGTACATCGGCGTGAAGTCGGCCACGTACACTTTCACCGCATCGCCGTACTGCGCGCGCGCCTCGGCTTCACTCGCTCCCACGGTGCCGATGGGCGGATGCGTGAACACCACCGTGGGAATCGTGCTGTACTCCAGATGCCGCGTGCGGTCGGCGCCGAACAAACGATCGCTCAAGCGCCGGCCCGCGGCGATCGCCACCGGAGTCAGGGCGGCGCGTCCCGCCACATCGCCGATTGCATACACCCGCTGCGCACTGGTGTTCTGCAAGGCATCGGTGATCACGTAGTTGTTGTCATCGACAGCAACCCCCGCTTTGCCCAAATCGAGTGCCGCCGCATTGGCCTCGCGGCCGACTGCCCACAGCAGACAATCGAAGCCGCCGAAATTGCGGCCGTCCTCCGCCACCAAGGTGCGAAGGCCCGACTCGGCGCGCACCGCGGCCGGCACGAACTGTTCGTGAACGGTGATCCCCTGCGCGCGAACTTCGCGCATCAAGGACTTGCCAAGCATCGCGTCGAAATTCCGCAGCAGCCGTTCCTTGCGGATGAACTGTTCCACCTGGCAGCCGAGTTCACGGAAGGCGCTGGCCAATTCACAGGCGATGTAGCCGCTGCCGATGACGGCGACGCGCTGCGGGCGCGCCTCGAGCTCGAAAAAACCGTCCGAAGTGATGCCGAGCTCGGCGCCCGGTAAATTCGGGACCCACGGTTTACCGCCGGTGGCGATCACGATGTGCTGTGCACTCATGCGCTGGCCATTCACCTCGAGGGTGCGCTGGTCGAGAAAACGCGCCGCGCCGCGAACGTAGGCAACACCCTTGGCCTGAAGATTGCGCTCGTAGATCCCGTTCAGCCGCAAAACATAGGCGTCGCGCTTGGCTTTGAGCAGGGCCCAATCGTTGTCGCCCGGCGCGACATCGAAGCCGTAGTCGTTGGCATCGCTGAGACTCAACGCGACACCTGCCGCGTTCCACATGACTTTTTTCGGCACGCAGCCCACGTTCACGCAGGTGCCCCCCAAACGATGCGGTTCAACCACCGCAGCCTTGGCGCCATATTCGGCCGCACGCTGCGCGCAGGCCAGACCGCCGCTGCCGCCGCCGACGCTGATGAGATCGAATGCCAAGTCCGCCACGAGTGGTCTCCTCGCCGAAATTACCGAGGGATGCATGATACGTGTTCGCCCGCGGCACCGCCGCTTAGCCAGGATGCAACCTTAGCGTCTGCTAGAATCTGCCGCTGTGAACAACCCACTTTTGGATCTTGGCGAGTTGCCCGCCTTCGGGCGAATCGAAGCGAGCCATGCCCGTCCCGCGCTGGAAAAGGTGCTGGCGGAAAATCGCGCGCGCGTCGAGGAATTGACCGCGCAAGCCAATCCGACATTCGCGTCGCTGGTGGCGCCGGTCGAGGAATTGAGCTACCGCTTGAGCCGCGCGTGGAGCCCGATCGCGCATTTGAACGCAGTGGCCAATTCCCCGCAGATGCGCGAGGCATACAACGATTGCGTGCCCTTGCTCACCGAATATTCCTCGGAACTCGGCCAGAACGCTGCGCTGCAGGCCGCCTATCTTTACGTGCTCAAGTCCGAAGCCGACGCGCTCGATCCGCCACAGCGCAAGGTGATTGAGAACGCGCTGCGCGATTTTCGGCTGGCCGGGGTCGATTTACCGCCCGCAGCCAAAACCCGCTACCGGGAAGTGGCGCAGCGGCTGGCGCAGCTGGCCACCAAGTTTTCGGAAAATGTGCTCGACGCCGGCCGTGCCTACACCCGCAGCGTCAGCAACAGCGCGGAACTCGCCGGACTGCCCGCCAACACCATCGATCGTGCGGCGGCAGATGCGCGCGAAGCAAATCAAGCCGGATGGCTGTTCAAACTCGATCAGCCGACCTACATGACCATCATGTCCAGCGCCGAGAGCGAGCAGCTGCGCCGCGACATATACGAGGCGTGGATCACCCGCGCGTCGGAATTGGGGCCGAGCGCCGGACGCTTCGACAACAACGCCATCATCGCGGAAATCCTGCCGCTGCGTCATGAGCTTGCCAAGTTGCTGGGATTCGGCAATTACGCCGAGTACGCCCTGGCCACGCGAATGGCGAAAAGCAGCAAGCAAGTGCTCGCTTTTTTGGAGGACCTGGCGCGCCGCTGCATGCCCGCGGCGCGCGAGGAATACATGGATCTGGAGGAATTCGCCGGCCGCAAACTTAACGCCTGGGACATGGCGTTCTACGGCGAACGGCTGCAGGAAAGCCGTTTCAAGGTGTCGCAAGAGGCGCTGCGTCCGTATTTTCCGCTGCCGAAAGTCTTGAGCGGATTGTTCGCGCTGATACACCGGCTCTATGGCATCCGCGTCCGCGAGCGCGCGGACGTCGGCGTCTGGCATCCGAGCGTGCGCTACTACGATCTGATCGATAAGGATGATCGCTTGGTGGCCGGCTTCTTCCTCGATCCTTATTCGCGCGGCGAAAAGCGCGCCGGCGCCTGGATGGATGAATGCGTGGTCGCCAAATCATTGCCTTCGGGAACGGCGCTGCCGGTTGCCCAGCTGGTATGCAATTTCACGGCGCCGGCGGCCGCGACGCCCTCGCAGTTGACCCATGACGAAGTGATCACGCTGTTTCACGAATTCGGCCATGGATTGCATCATATGCTGACGCGCGTGGCGTATCCGAGCATTGCCGGCATCAACGGCGTTGCGTGGGACGCCGTGGAACTGCCCAGTCAGTTCATGGAGAACTTCGTCTGGCGAGCGGAGGTTCTGCCGCTCATTTCGGCGCATGTCGACAGCGGCGAACCCCTGCCTGTCGACATGCTGCAACGCTTGGTGGGTACGCGCACTTTCAATGCCGCGCTCGACACGCTGCGCCAGATCGAGCTGGCGAGTTTCGATTTTGAATTGCATGCAAACTTCGACGTCATGCTGGGCGCAAATGTCGCCGCGACGCTGGCCGCGGTACGGCGACGGGTGGCCGTGGTGCCGGCGGCACCGTTCAATCGCATGCCGGCGAGTTTCGCGCACATATTTGCCGGCGGCTATGCCGCCGGCTATTACAGCTACAAGTGGGCCGAAGTGCTGGCGGCGGATGCCTTCGAAGCCTTCGAAGAGGCCGGCGTGTTCGACGCTTCCACAGCGACGCGGTTTCGCGACTCCATTTTGGCGCGCGGCGGCAGCATCGACGCAATGGACGCGTTCGTTCGGTTTCGCGGACGCCAACCCGATGTGCGGCCGCTGCTCAAACAAACCGGAATCGCGGCGTGAATCGGCCCCTTACGCGCAAATTGTGGCTGCCGGTGCAGCTGCTGGCGGCGCTCGCGCCGGCGATCAGCCTGGCAGCCCCGATTGTGGGCCCGGCGTACGTCAGCGACGAGCTGGTGCTCGGGGTTTACGCCGAGCAGAACAATCAAGGGCAGCGGTTGGCGACATTGCACTCCGGGAGCAGCGTCGAGGCGCTCGCCGCAAGCGGAGAATTCACCCAAGTGCGTTTGAGCGATGGGACCACCGGGTGGGTAAAATCGGCTTACCTGACCACGAAGGAACCGGCCGTTGTCCGGGTCAAGCAGCTGGAAGAAGAGCTGGATCGCAGTCGTGCGACCACGCCGGCGCTGGCCGAGGCGGCAGCGCGCAAGGACGTGGAGCGGCTGACCCGGGAGCTTGAGCAAGCCCGGGCTGATCTTGCTGCAGCGCGGGATACCACGTCGCCACCAATAGGCCCCGCGGCAGCGGCGCCCGCAGGCAGATTCAGAGCACCGTCCGGCGGCATCACAAGACCCTTGATCGCGGCTGTAGCGGTTGCAGTAGCGCTTTGCGGCGGCTTTTGGCTGGGCTATGCGACCCTGGCCAGGCGCGTAAAGCGCAAATTCGGCGGCCTCAAGGTTTACTAAATACCGACCTGGCGAGTTCGTTGACTTAATGCCAGGCCGATGTGGATCAGGGCCCAAAAGAGAAGCAGATCCATGGCGCCGTGTCCTGCAAGAGCTTAAACTCCCTGCGATGTACGACCTTAGACGTAACGACTACGACGTCGCGAATTCCGTCCAGGTAAGTTCCACAGCCGCGGTAAGCGCCGCGGTCCGTGAACTCTACGCCGCGGCTTGGCCGGGCGAATCCTTCGAAAAAATCGCCATTGCGTTTGACGACTTCGACAAGCTGTTCACCGGCCGCATGCCCGGCTATCACGGTGTCGACACGCTGTACCACGACCGTCAGCACTCCCTGGACATGACGCTTGCCATGGCGCGCCTCCTGGTGGGGTACGAGCGCAGCGTCGAGAGTCGCTCACGCTTCGGCAGCGAGCGAGCAGCCATGGGATTGGTGACTTCGCTGTTTCATGATGCTGGCTACATTCGGGAATTCGACGACCGGGTCCATAGCAATGGTGCCGAGTTCACCCTGTATCACGTGACGCGCAGCGCGCGCTTTCTGGCCCGCTACCTGCCGAGCATCGGCATGGAAACCTGGGTGCCGATTTCGACCCGAATCGTCCATTTCACCGGCTACGAGATCAAGCTCAAGGAGATCCAGCTGGCCGATCCGCGCGACCGCAAATTGGGGCACCTGCTCGGCACCGCGGATTTGATCGCGCAGATGGCGGATCGCTGCTATCTCGAGAAGTGCCGCGACCGGCTGTATCCGGAATTCGTGCTCGGCGGAATCGCCGCCGCGACCGGCATCGATGGCTTGCTGCAGGTCAAATACAGCTCCGGCCTGGATTTATTGCGCCAGACTCCGGAATTCGTGCGCGAAACGCGCATCGAGCGCCTCGAGGGCGAGTTCGAGCATGCCTATCGGTACGTCGAGCCGCTGTTCGGCGGCAGAAATCCCTACCTGGAGGCAATCGACCGCAATCTGGGTTATCTGCGCCGCGTCTTGCGCACCGAGCGTTGGCCCATGCTGCGGCGAAATCCGCCCCTGTTCACCTCGGACGACACGCAGATCGGCCAGGTGCGCGGGCTGATGCTGAATCGACTGAAGGAACTCTGGGCCTACTAGGGCAAGTCGATGGTCGCGACGTAGCGAGCGTGCAGTTCATCGAGATGCGCGAGTACCAGTTCCTTACCCAATAGAGGTGCGGCAGCGATTGCCGCGCGCAATACCTTCGGACTCAATGCGCGACGGGCCAGTTCGGCAATCGGCGCAAAACTGAAATGCCAGGGTTCGGGCTGCACACCGGAGCGCATGCCCTGAAAAGGCCTGAAGAATCCGAATCGAGGCGCATGTATGTCGAGCCACTCGGCTAGCGGGGCGAACGGCCCTCCCGGCGCGAAGGCCTGCTGCGTAAGCTTGTCGCGGTAGCCTGAAGCACTCGCCAGGCCGTCGATCAAATCCAACTCCGTGCCCCAATGATGCCGGCTGGCGCCTGGCAGCGCCGACCACAACAAAATTGCATTGACGCGCTCGAAAGGCGTGAGCGCAGCCGCATCGATCCGCACCCCCGAGACATCGTACATGGGCCTCGCGCCGCTGAACTTTCCGTTCCAGATCTCAAGTTGACGGGCAAAATCACGGAAACCGCTCAGCGGCTTGAGATCGAACCCCTGGGTCTTCGCGGCGCGGCGCAAATTCAGAAAGGGCTGAACCACTTGAGCGTGCAGCATGCAATCGGGATCTGCCAGGGTTGCAATATGAGTGCGCGCCTGCCCGGTCAGTTCGTCGACATTCACGAAGCGACCCCACGAGCGGTGGCGAATTCGGCCACCTGATCCAAAATTCGGGCGAAGGTCGCCGCCTCCTGCGCGCCGGAAATGGTGTATTGGCCGTCGAAAACCAGGGTGGGAACGCCGGTTATGCCCAAAACCGCCGCGTGCCGCTCCGCCGCCACGACACCGTCCTGGCCCACCCGCAGTATCAGCACATTGCGGATTTCGGCCTCGATGAGCCCTGCTTCGGCCCCCAGCCGTACCAGCTCCTCGGGATCGCCGATGTCGCGACCTTCTTCGAAGTAGGCCTGCATGATGCGGTCCTTGACCCGACCTTGCAGGCCGAAGCGCGCGGCGTGCGCAATCAGCAAGTGCGACCTTCGGGTATTGGGAACTCGCCCGATCAAATCGAATCGAAATTTAATGCCGCTGGCCTCGCCCAAGCGCACAAGCTCAGCATGCCTCTCCGCCAAGGCGGGATCTTCGGCCATTTTTGCCGCGATAAAAGCCGCGTAGTCGAGCCCTTCGATCGGCATGTCGGGATTCAGCTCGAACGGACGCCAGGTGACCCGCGGCTCATACTGCGGCCGCGCGGCGAGCGCAAGTTCGAAGCGCCGCTTCCCCAGATAGCACCAAGGACATACGGTGTCGGAAAAAATGTCAATGCGCATAACTAGCGTCCATCAGGCGCGATTGTACCCTCGCCCCTTATAGGGTTTGTCATGAACGAGTATCATCAGGTGTTTAGGAAACGGGGGTCAGTAGCAGATGGCGCGCAGCCTTAAAAGCAACTATTTGCTCCTTGCCGTAGGTGTCAGCGCCATGCTGCTGCTGATTCTGGCCGCCTTTGCGTACTACGAGCGCCGCCTCAACTCAGCCGATGCCAACCAGCTGACCTATGTCACGGTCGAGCAGAAACTGGAAGCCGACCTGGAGGCACGCGCCAATTCCGTGAGCAACGCCACCAGGCCCCCCCTGGTCGCGGCGCTCCGCCAAGGCAACAGCGCCGCCGTCGCAACCATCGCCGCCAGGTTGCTCGACGAGCGCGACATCGAGCGCGTCGAGGTCTTGGACGCGCACAACAACGTTTTGTACTCCGGCAGCAATCCGGCCGCACAACCCAGCGCCACGGATCCGTTCGTCATGCAGCGCGACGTGCAGGGCGTCGGCACTCTCAGGATTTGGATGAGCCGCGCCGAAATGCAGGAGACGCTGTCCAGCATCCGCGCGCAATTGCTCAGCAAACAGGGCATTCAGACCAAGCGGGTCGGCGGCGTGCTCGCCGGACTTACGCTGCCGCTGCTGATTGTGGGCGGTCTGCTCGGAGCCTGGCTCATCGCCCGCCGGCTGTCGGCCCCGATATCCGCCTTGGTGAAGAGCGCCGATCGCATCGGCGAGGGCGATTACACCCGGCCGCTCGCCGTGCAGCGCCACGACGAACTCGGCGATCTGCAGTTCGCGCTCGAGCGCATGCGGCAGAAGCTGAACGAAACCACCATTACCAAGAACTACCTGAATACCGTGCTCAACAGCCTGAGCGACTCGGTCTTGGTCACCTCTCCCGACGGCCTCGTCAAGAGCTGCAACGAAGCCGCGCAGCATCTGCTGGGCTACACCGAGGAAGAATTGCTCGGCAAGCCGCTGACCGGCTTCATCGATGAAGTGCATCGCAGCGCCTTCGATTTGACCAACTCCGCGCCCGAAGCGCGCGAGACGGTGCTGCGCACTGCCCGTGGGCAAACCATCCCGGTGTCCATGGCCAGTTCGGCGATCACCTCGGAAGATCCGCAGTTTCAAGGCAATATTTATGTGGCGCGCAACATCACGGAGCGCAAACGCGCCGAACGCCGCATCCGCTACCTGGCCCGATACGACACGCTCACGAAAATGCCGAATCGCATGCAGTTCCAGCATCTGTTGCAGCAGGCCATCGCGCGTGCGCGACGCAATCAGCGCTCGCTCGCGCTGCTGTACCTGGACCTGGACCGGTTCAAAGAGGTCAACGACACCTTTGGCCACGCCGCCGGCGATCGAACTCTGGAGATCTTGAGCGAACGGCTGACGCGAAATTTGCACAAGGACGCGGTGATCGGCCGGTTGGCCGGCGACGAATTCGCGATGTTTATCGACGATCTTCCGGTGGACACCGACAACCGCGCGGCCTTAGGAACCTTGGCCCGCACCTTGCTCGACGAAATAAGCAGGACGTTCTACGTGAACCAGCAGGAGGTTTACCTGACGGCCAGCGCCGGCATCGCCATCTGTCCCTACGATGCCGAGAACGTGATCGATTTGATCCGCAATGCCGATGCGGCGATGTATCACTCGAAACAAAATGGCGGCAATTCCTGCGCATTCTACGTGCCCAGCATGAATGCAGCGGCGGTCGAGAGATTGATGTT
The DNA here is from genome assembly GCA_963785405.1 of uncultured Gammaproteobacteria bacterium. Lineage (GTDB taxonomy): Bacteria > Pseudomonadota > Gammaproteobacteria > Steroidobacterales > Steroidobacteraceae > Bog-1198. Next base: position 729,546 of record CAWAVF010000008.1, on the reverse strand, counting down.
GAAGAGCAAGCTGCGGCGCGCGTTGGAACGCGACGAGCTCGTGATCCTGTATCAATCGAAGGTGGACCTGCGAACCGGGCGGGTCGTGGGTGCGGAGGCCCTGCTGCGTTGGCGGCTGCCGGGACACGGCGACATTTCTCCTTCGCACTTCATTCCTCTGGCGGAAGAAACCAGTTTGATATTGGAGATCGGCGAATGGGTCCTGAATCGCGTCTGTGACGACTACCGCGCGTGGCAGAAGGTCGTGCCGCAGCCCGGTCGAATCGCGATCAACCTGTCTTTGCGCCAACTCAAACAGGCGAGCTTCATCGCTCGCTGCCGCAGCGTGTTTCGCAAGCATGGGGTATCGCCCACCTGCTTCGAATTGGAAGTTACCGAAACCACCTTGATGACCGATCCGAAACGCACCATCGGCCTGCTCAACGAGCTGTATGCGATGGGCCTGAATCTCGCCATCGACGATTTCGGCACGGGTTACTCCTCGCTGTCGGCCTTGCAGCAGTTTCCCATCGGCACCTTGAAGATCGATCAGTCATTTGTGCGCGATGTCGCCGTGGACTCGAACGACGCGGCCATCGTCCGTACCATCATCGACATGGGCAAGAGTCTCGATCTCGAGGTCATTGCGGAGGGCGTGGAGGAAACCGAACAACTCGATTTCCTGCGTGCGCACGGCTGCGATTACGCCCAGGGGCGCTTGTTCGGCGATGCCATGGAAGCGGACAAGATGCTTGCCATTCTCGCCAGCCAGGAAGGCGGCCCGGCGCATCACGGCGCTTTGTGCGCGCCGACCGTGCTGCGGCCGATGCGATTGTCTTCCTAGAAAACCTCGATGCTCAGCGCGAGGGATCTCAGCTTGCGGCGCGGCGCGCAGCCGCTCTTCGAGCAGGTCAGCTTTACCGTCTTTCGCGGCGACAAGGTCGGCATCACCGGCGCCAACGGCGCCGGCAAGTCCAGCCTGTTTGCGGCGATTCGCGGCGAGCTCGCTCCGGATCGCGGCGCCATCGAACTGCCTGCGACGCTCAAGGTGGCGCACGTCGAACAAGAGATCGCCGCAAGTACAAGAACCGCGATCGACTTCGTGCTGGACGGCGATTTGGAACTGCGCAGCGTGCAGGCTGCGATACAGGAGGCCGAACGGCGCGGATCGCATCTGGCGCTGGCCGAACATTATGCAACGCTCGAGGCAATCGAAGGCTTTCGCGCCAAGGCACGGGCTGCGGCCGTCATGCACGGGCTCGGATTCAGGGCGGCGGATCACGAGCGCACGGTGGCCGATTTTTCCGGCGGCTGGCGGGTGCGGCTGGCGATGTCGCGAGCGCTGTGTTCGCGCGCCGATCTGCTGCTGCTGGATGAGCCCACCAATCACCTCGACCTCGACGCCATCGTCTGGCTGGAGGAGTGGCTGACGGGCTACCCGGGCACGCTGCTGATGATTTCACACGATCGCGAATTCCTGGATGCCGTCATCGGCCGTGTGCTGCATATCGAGAATCGAACCGTCCGCGCCTACTCCGGCAACTACTCGCAGTTCGAGAATGCGCGCGCCGCGGAATTGGCATTGCAAACGACGCTGCACGCCCGCCAGGTGCGGCGCATCGCGCAAATCACGACCTTCGTGAATCGCTTTCGGGCGTCGGCCACGAAGTCGCGCCAGGCGCAGAGCCGCTTGAAGATGCTCGAGCGGATGGAGCGCATCGTTCCGGCACATGTCGACAGTCCGTTTGAATTCGAATTCGCCGCGCCGCTGAAGACGCCGCGGCCGCTTCTGACCATCGAAGACGCCGCCTGCGGCTACGCCGGCGTGCGGATCGTCGGCGGCATCAATGTGTCGATCAGCCCGAAAGATCGAATCGCGCTGCTCGGACCAAACGGGGCCGGTAAATCGACATTGACAAAACTTTTGGCGGGCCAATCGGCACCGCTGTCGGGAAAGCGCACGGCGGCTCCGGATCTCGCCATCGGCTACTTCGCGCAGCATCAGCTGGAGCAGCTGCAGGCGGATTGCGACGCATTCTGGCATCTGCGCAATCTCGGCGGCCCGGAATTCGCCGGCGGCGACGAGCAGAAGGTGCGCGATCATTTAGGAAGCTTCGGATTTCAAGGCGACCGTGCGTTCGACAGGATCAGCCGGTTTTCCGGCGGCGAGAAAGCCCGCCTGACCCTCGCCCTGATGGTGGCGCGGCGGCCCAATCTGCTGCTGCTCGACGAACCCACCAACCACCTCGATATCGAGATGCGGCAGGCGCTTAGCGTCGCGCTGCAGGGCTTCGACGGCGGCTTGGTGGTGGTTTCGCACGATCGTCATCTCATCAAATCGGTGGCCGACACGCTGTGGCTGGTTGCCGACGGACGCTTGCAACCCTTCGAGGGAGACCTGGATGACTATCAGCTGTGGCTGCGTTCGCGCGCCAAAACGCGGCCCGAGCGCAAGCAAGCCGCGGCCAAAACGGCGGCGGCCGAGGCGCGGGCCGCGAACAGCGCCGGCGCCCCCAAAACAGCGACTCGCCGCGACCCGTTGAGCCGGCTGCGGCAGCGGCTCGACAAGGTCGAAGCAAGCATTGCCGCCATAGCGGAAGAGCGCCGGCTGCTGGATGCCGAACTTGCGGCAAATCCGCTGCACGACAAACTCAAGAAGCGGCTCGCGAATCTGGCAAGAGACGCCGCCTACCTCGAAGCTCAGTGGATGGAGATTGGTACCGCAATCGAAGCCGCGGAATCGTAATTCCAAATCATCGAGTGCCGAGGGCTTGCACCGTGCCGTTGATGATTTCGGCGAGCGCCTGGTCAGCCGCGCGGTTGTAGCCATCGACGATGGCGCTCATGCGGTTGTCGGTTGCCGCGACCTGCGCATTCGCGTCGAAAACCGCCAGCATGTGCCGGTCGGCTGAGGTGCCGAGGCGGGCCAGAAAATGCACGTGCACCACGGGCGGCGCGGCGGCGGCCGAATATTCCGCTTGAAAATCCGCGACCTCGATCTCCAGCCAGTAATTGCTGGCGAAAACCGACGCCTCGACGCTGACGTTGCGCAGGTTGGCAGTGGCATGAAACTGCTGCACGACGAGCTGTTGAATCACTTCATCGAGAGGTCCGCTCCAGCGCGCATCGGCGAAATACTCCAAACGCCGGTCGGGATACAGCGCGGCGATCCGATCCGTGTCGAGCCCGGCGCGCACGCGCGGCCGGATCACGGCAAGATCGGCGGCAATCCCGGGCGCGGCGGCGGCGGCCGGAGTCGTGGCCGACGCCGACAATAGGTACAACGCCGGCGGGGCCGCTTTGGTTTGGAAAAGACTTCCGCCGCACCCCGTCAGTGCGAATGTCAGCAGCAACAACCGCGTAGCTTGCCGGCTCATCGCGGAATCTGGACGCCGCGGTAGGCGGACTCGTAGATCAGCTGCGAGGGATTTTGCTTGAGGCTGCGCGACAGATCGCGGAAGTCCCGCGCCGCTTGGCGGCTCTCGCGCAGCAGCTGCTCGAATTCCGGCAGGCTTTGTTGGGCGAAGATCGTCAACCCAGGCTCATTCGCCGCCACGAAACGGTCCAATCGCTGCGTGGTTTTCGCCAGATTGTCGGACAGCTGCCGGATGTTCAGCACCGCAACCTCGATATCGGGCGAGGTGTGCGTTATGAGGCCCCTGAATTCGGATGCCGCGCCCTGCACTTCCTGGGTGGTGCGGCGCAGATCCGCCACCAACCCTGCGGCGTCGCGAATCGTACCGGGCAGATGCTCGCTCGCCAGCCGGCTGTTGTCGAGAATCGCCTTGAGGGAGTGCACGTTCTCTTCGCTGAAAACCTGATTGAAGCGATCCGCCAACACCACCAGATGCGAGGTCAATGCCGGCAGATTGCTCAACAACACATCGAAGTCGGAGGGCGCCGAGCGAATCACGGGATAGCGCTGGCCCTGCGCCAACACGCCCGTCAATTCCGCATTCGGATCCTGCTTCAAATCGACGAACAGCAGTCCGGTAATGCCCTGCAGGCTCAACGAGGCCCGCGTGCGATCATCGATCGGCGCGGTCGAGTCGATGTCGGCGATCACCTCGACGCGCTTCGGCTGCTTGGGATCGAGCATGATGCGCACCACCTTGCCCACATCGACTCCCAGGTAGCGCACCGCACTGCCCGCGCTGATGCCGTTGACCGATCCTTGAAAGTAGATCTCGTAGCGCTGATAAGTGCGCTTGTCCTGCTGATCGGTGTACCAAAACACGAACGAGACGGCCATGACGATCACCAACAGCACGAAGGCTCCGACCGCCACGTAGTTCGCATCTCTATCCATGGGTTTCCTTTTCGGCGGCCCGCGCCCGGGGCCCGTGGAAATAACTATGAATCCACGGATGGGGATTCTCAAGCAAGCCGTCCAACGTATCCGAGATCATGTGTTTGTCGACGATCACGCCGACACGGGTGCAGGTCTGAAACAAAGTATCGAGATCGTGCGTGATCATGACGACGGTGAGCCGCAGCTGCGCATGGAGGTACAACAGTAGCTCATCGAAGGCGGCCGCGGAAATCGGATCGAGGCCGGCGGTCGGCTCGTCGAGAAACAAGAGTTTCGGCTCCAGCGCCAGGGCGCGGGCCAATGCCGCGCGCTTGATCATTCCGCCGGACAACTGCGAGGGATATTTGCCGCCGGCGTCGGGCTCCAGCCCCACCAAGGCCAGATTCAGCTGCGCCAGTTCGTCCAGCGTGTTTTCAGACAGTGGGTAATGCTCGCGCAGCGGCAATTGAATGTTTTGCGCAACGGTCAGGGAGCTTATGAGCGCGCCGTTCTGGAATGTCACGCCGTAACTTTGCACCAGACTGCTGCGATCGGCCGCGGCCAGGGTTTCCACATCGCGGCCATATAGCTCCACGGTGCCCGCGTCGGGGTGACGCAGACCGAGAATTGAGCGCAGCAGCACTGATTTGCCGGTCCCCGAGCCGCCCACCACGCCGAATATTTCGTTCTGGCGCACCTCCATGTCGAGGCCATCGTGCACCAGCTGCGAACCAAAGCGATTGCGCAGGCCGCGGATTCGAATCACCGGGTCAACGCTGCGGTCCAGCATCTAAAAGCCGATCTTTTCGAACAGCACGGCAAACAGCGCGTCGGCGAGTATCACCATGAAAATGGATTGCACGACGGCCACCGTCGTCAGGCGCCCGAGCTCGCGCGCCGAGTCGCGCACCTGCAAGCCTCGGTAGGTACCCACCATGGCAATGAGAGCTGCGAACACCGGCGCCTTGATCAAACCGGACCAAAAAGTCGTCGGCGAAAGCGACTCGCGCAGCCGGGCCGTGAACTGCGGCAACGGAATGTGCAGATCGATGAGCGATAGCAGACCTCCGCCGGCAAGGCCCATGGCATCGGCGATTATCGTCAGCAACGGCAAAGCGATGATCAAGGCCAGCACCCTTGGCACCACCAGCAGCTCGATCGGATTCATGCCCATGGCGCGCAACGCGTCGGTTTCCTCGTTCAGCTGCATGACCCCGATCTCGGCCGCGAACGCGCTGCCGGAGCGGCCCGCGACGATGATCGCCGTCAGCAACACTCCCATCTCGCGCAGCACCGCGATCGTCACCAGATCGACGACGAAAATGTCCGCCCCGAAGCGCGCCAATTGCTGCGCACCGAGATATGCCACGATCACGCTGATCAGAAACGCGATCAACGAGACGATCGGGATGGCGGTGATGCCGGTTTCGTAGATATGCCGCACCAACGATGAGATCCGCATCGCTTGCGGACGTCTCAAGGCCTGGCCGATGACCGTCGCGATGCGTCCCAGGAAGTCGATCACGCCGCGAGCATGCCGGCCCTGCAGCACGGACCATCGCCCCAATTTGCCGACGCTCCCGCGCAAGGTGAGCCGTGGAGCACGCTCGCCGCCAACCGCCTGGCCGTCGCGCTGCAGTTTTTGCAGCAGCTGCAGAAAATTCGGCGGCCCGCCGCCGTGGCTGATTTCGGCGGCCGGCAGGCCGGCGTCGCTCAGGCGCCGCAGCAGCGCCCATGTCGGTGCGATGCCCGGCGCCTCTGCTTGCGACCAATCGCATAGCAGCGGGCCGTGCAGTGTCGTGGGTAGACTCTCGAGTTGCGCTTCGATTTGCGGCATGGCCGCCAACGACCAATCGCCCCGGAGCTTAAGCTGCCAGCCCATTCCTGCCGGCTCGAGCGCCAACGGAACCGTCATGGTTGGACCCATAGCGATATGCTAGCAGGCAATGGGGCATAGCGATCCGTTGTTACAGATCCTGATTCTGCTCACCGCATCGGTGTGCGTGGTCGCCGCCGTTCGCAAGCTGGCGCTGCCCGCGATCCTGGGCTATCTCGCCGTCGGCATGCTCTTGGGTCCGCACGCGCTCGCGCTTGCGGCCGATAACGAAACCACGCAATTGCTGGCGGACTTCGGCGTGGTGTTTCTGGTATTCACCCTGGGACTGGAATTCTCGTTGCCGCGGCTGGTTGCGATGCGCTGGGAGGTGCTGGGAGTCGGCGGCGCACAGGTGCTGATAACCACGGCGATCATTGCGGCCGGGGCGGTGTTGCTGTTCGACGTCGTGCCGGCCGTTGCCGTTGTGATCGGCGGCGCGGTGGCCATGTCCTCGACAGCCATCATCATCGCGCAGCTGACCGAGCAGTCCGAGAACAACCGCACGCATGGCCGGCTCGCCGTGGCTATCTGCCTGTTTCAGGATCTGAGCTTTCCGCTGCTGCTGGCCCTGGTGTCCGCCTTGGCTGGTGGCGGCCGCGCCGCCGACGCCAGGCACATCTTGAGCGCCATCGGCATCGCCGCGCTCGCGCTGCTGCTGGTGCTGGCGGCAGGACGCTGGCTGCTGCGGCCGGTGTTTCTCATGATCGCTTCGGTGCGCTCCGCGGAACTTTTCTCGCTGGCGGTGCTGCTGGCGGTGCTGGCCTCGGCCTGGGCAACTCACGCGGTGGGCTTGTCGCTCGCGCTCGGCGCGTTTCTGGCCGGGATGATGCTCGCGGAAACCGAATTTCGCCATCAAATCGAAGCCACGATCCGCTCGTATCGCGAGGTTCTGCTGGGATTGTTTTTCATCACGGTCGGCATGCTGCTCGATGTTGGATTGCTGCTGCGGCAATTGCCCCTGGTGACCGCGATCCTGGTCGGCATGCTGATTCTCAAGGCCGCGGTGGTGGCGGTCGCCGCGAAGCCCGTAACCATGAGCTGGTTCAAGTCACTGCGCACCGGCGTAGTGGTGTCGCAGGGTGGTGAATTTGGATTCGCGCTGTTGATCCTGCTGCTGCGGCGTGAATTACTCGATGCAGGCATCGTGCAGCCGCTGCTGGCAGCGACCGTCCTGAGCATGGTGTTATCGCCCCTCATCATTCGTCACAATCGGCGCATCACACGCACACTGCTGCGCGAATCCGGCAAGCCGCTCACCGAAGCGATGCGCGAACAGCAAACGACCCTGGCGGTCGCCGCGCGGCCCCACGTGGTGATCTGCGGATTCGGCCGCGTCGGACAAAATATCGCCCGGGTGCTCGAGCAGACCGGTTTCGAGTACATCGCTCTAGACACGGATCCGCGCCGCATCCGACTCGGCCGCCAAGCCGGGGATCCGGTGGTGTACGGTGATGCCGCACAAACAAAAATGCTCGAAAACGTCGGTGTCGCGCATGCCAGCGTAGTGCTGATCACCTTTGCCAATCCGGACGTGGCGCTGCGCATACTGCGGGCGGTGCGCGAATTGCGCACCGATGTGCCAATTCTGGTGCGCACGCAGGACGATGCCAAGCTGGAAGAGCTGCAGGCGGCCGGCGCCACCGAGGTGGTGCCTGAGACCTTCGAGGCCAGCCTCATGCTGTTGTCGCACTTGCTGCTGTTGATGAAGGTGCCGGTCGGCCGTGTCATTCGCAGCGTGAACGATATTCGCAGCCATCGCTACAGCATGATGCGCCAGTACTTCCGCGACAGCGGCGCCGAGCACCTGGACGACAGCCACGCCTTTCGCGAGCAGTTGCACAGCGTCATTCTGCCGCCCCATGCCTGGGCCGTCGGCCGCAGCATCATCGAGCTCACCGAGCGTGGCTCCACCGCCGCCGTGAGCGCGGTGCGCCGCGACGGTATCGTCGGACGCGACCCTAAGCCTGATACCGTGTTCAGGGAAGGCGATGTGGTGGTGGTCTACGGCACCCCGGAGGCCGTAGAACATGCGGAAACCCTGCTTCTGATGGGGTAAAGCCTGAAGCTTGGCGGCCCGTAAAAAACCCCTTTACAGAGTCGGGCGCTCATCGCATAGTAGTGCTGCTGTTTAAGGGCAAACCCGCCGAAAGGTGGGGACGCAAAACCACCGGTCTTAGGGACTTCCCACGGGAAGTCTGACGATAGCGGGGTCGCCAGTATCTTCAAGCGCAGTCGCACCTAAGTACTGCCAGGTTTTGTGCCTCCCGACAGCAAGCGTTTCGAAAGCTTGTTTAGTCTTCCGGGGAAGCACATGGTAAATAAAGTCATTGATCCGCGCGGCGTGGATTCGTCAGGCACCTATCGGCGGCCGCGGCTCGTCATGCGTCTGAAGCGATTCGAAGACATCCCCCTCATTCTTTCCAGAAGCAAGGTTTATCCCACGCCGGTGCGCATGGTCGGCGCGGACTATTCGCAGACACGCTGCGTGGGCGGCGACGGCGGGACCACGGTGGATACCGGAGGGCTCGACCGGATATTGGAGTTTGATGAAAACAGTGTGCGGGCGCAGGCGGGCGTGCGCGTAAGTACCTTGGTCCGGGCGCTTGCCGAGCGCGGACTCGAGCTGCCGTTGACCCCGGAAATGGGCCAGATCTCCCTGGGCGCGGTGGCGGTGACCACATTGCCGCAGCCATCTTATGAGGCGGGCATGGCGCAGCTGTCCTCATGCGTCACTGAAATGAAGGTGATCACGCCGCAAGGCAAGCAGATGGTCGTGACCGAGCGCGACCGCGATTTGATGCGCGTGCTGCGCTCGAGTTTCGGCCTGCTCGGCGTCGTGCACGAGATGGTGCTGCGCGTGCGGCCGATATCGGCCGTCAAGATCGACTACCAGGTGCTGTCGCTGAAGGAATTCAGCTCGCGGTATTCGTCCATCATCAACGCTCCGGGCGCTTTGCGGCTGCATGTCTCGCCCTTCCACGATCGCATTACCGTTGAGCGACGAACGCTCGACGATGCCTTCGCCGTGAGCCGCTCCGGAATCTGGCAGATTCGACAATCAGTGATGCGCAATGTCCTGCCCGCTTTCGGTTCGACGGTGGGCAGCGTCCTGGCCGCCCCGGGCCTGCGCGCTGCGGTTCTATCGGGAATGCATCGCGCCCTGTCCGGCGGCGCGCGCGGCGTGGTGATGTATGCGCACGAGTGGATGCGCGACCTGCCGCGGGAGGCGTGGAAGGCGCGTCATACTTATTCCCTTTGGGCATTCCCGCAAGCCGATTACCCGAAATTGCTGGCTGCCTATTTTGCGTTCTGCAAGTCCTACTACAAGGAACACCGCTACCGCTGCAATGTAGTCAATGGCGCGAGCCGGCTGCATCAAGATCGCGGTTCCTTGTTCAGTGCGAGCTACTCGGGTCCGATGTTCACCTTGGAACCCTCGTCCACCGGCGATGCGGGCTGGGATGATTTTCTCATCGACTTCAATGAATTTGCGGCGGCGCACGGCGGTACGCCCACCTTCAATCAAACGCGTGCCTTGCAGCCGGAGCACGTGGCGAAATCATTTGGCGAACGCGCCAAGCTGTTCCGCGCGCTGCGGCAGCGAACCGACCCTCTGAATCGGCTGCACACCGCCTACTTTGCCCATCTTTTGGGCTAGTAGCGCTAAAGACTTGAAACGATTTTTGCTTTGATCGACTCGAATTCGGAATCGCTGATGAGTTTGGCCTCGAGCATTTCGCGCGCCTGACGCAAACGGCGCACCGGCTCGGACTCAGCGCCGGCGGCCTCCGTGCCGGCGCCCGCGGCGCCCGGCCCGGCGCCACCTATCTGCACTCCGCCGGATTTTGCGCGCAGTTCTTCGAGTTCGCGGACGCGACGCTTCTCGCGCCATACCTGATCGTGCTGCTGGCAAATCCGATACATCGCCTGCGCCTGATCCTTGTGCAGTCCTTCGAAGGTCCACACCCGATTGATCTCGGACCCAAGGTTCAGGTCGGAGCTGGATTGCGCGACCAGCGTCAAGTCGGCGGCGACCATCCCCGCGCGGATGCGAGTTTCCTTGAGGTCCTGCCAGCGAATGTCGGCTGAGTCGTAGCCGCCCAGCAGGCGCCGGTTGAGCGAGATGAAGCGCCCGCTGGTGGCGGCGATGCAAACTCGGCGATGCGTCAGCGCAAACAGACGATGCTGGCCCGCCCAGGCTTCCAGCGTCTCGCCGGCCGTCAACAATCCCTGCAAGGTGGCAAGCGCAGCGTGCAGCCCGAAGTCAGGTGCTTGATGAGGATCAGTCATGATCGTCACGCCTTCTGTTGTAGATGCGCCTCGAGGATGCCCGCGGTAATGCTCAGAGGGTAATTTTTCAATTTGCTGCGTTTGGCGGCCACGGCCACCGTACCCTCGGCGGTACCGCCCAGGCTGGTCACGCGTTCGGCAATTTCGTCGATCTGCTCGAACACCACATCGGAGATCTTGTCGAACAGTTCGTGCAGGGCGATGAAATGCGGGCCCTTCACGTTCCAGTGCGCTTGTTTGACCTGACTCTGCAGACCAATGGCGTTCGCCAGGCGATCATTCAAAATGACGATGCTGTTGCGGCGGACTTTCTCGGACAGATCGATCTTGGTTTTGTACATGGGCGCCCCTTCGCGATAGACAAAATACCTCGCGGTATTTTGCACTATCGGCCGCGAATGCAGACAAAGAAAAGCGCTAGATTTCGCTGCGCCGCATGCGCAGCTGGATGGCCGCTACGATCAAGGCCGCGCCGACGGCCGCACCGATCCAAACCTGCGGGCTGGCAAAGAATCCGCTCGGATTGATGAAGTGAAAAACGCTGCTCGGAAGTGTGAGCGAGTCGCCGTCAACGTGCCACGACTTGCCGCCGCTTGTATTCAGGGCAACCGCCGGCAGGCCGGTCAGCCGCCGGCTGATCACCCGGCCCACGACGTTGGTGCCGAGGAACCAGCGCTCGATGATGTACAGCAGCAGCGGCGGCAGGAAGGACCAGAGAATTACCGCGCGTTTGGCCCAGGCCGAGACCATCATCAGCCAGCCGACGACCGGCAAGTACCAGATGGCGGCCGTGACGACGGTATAGATCCACAGCACCTGCATCTGCAGCCACACATCGGGCTGCCACAGCGCGCCGCCGATCGAGGCGCGCAGGCGGATCGAGACGATGAACGCGGCCAGCAGCGCGGTGATATCGGCGGCGACGAACGACACCACAGGTATCACGACCAAGGCCACGATGAGCTTGCTGATCACGGTATCGGTATCGGAGATCGGCAGGGACTTCCAAAATAAAATGCTGCGGTCCTTGCGATCCGCGTACAGGCAATCCAGTAGATACCAGGTCGCGTACACCGACATCACTGTGTAGAACATCAAGCCGAACGCCACCAGGAACGCGGCGCCGAAGGTGTGAATTTCGTTCGGCGAGGTGAGCGGCGGAAGTTGCACGTGGCCGAACAAAGCGGCCACGATCAGCATCGCGCCGAATACCGCGGGCAATAGCCAAATCGCACGGTTTTCCCATAATTCCCGGCGGATCAGCCACAAGTTGGTGTTCATGCCGCACCTCCGGAAAGCTTTGCGACGAATAGATCGGCGACGCTGGGCGTGCGCAGCTCGCCGAACGGCGCGAGCTTTTCCCGGTCGACGTTCTCGAAATACAGCTCGCTTTTGCCGAGGATCTGCCGTTCATAGAAGGGCTTCGCGGCGCGCCCGGCATCGAGGCGGTCGGCCGCCACCGCCACGGCGATGAAACGAGTGGCAACCTCCTCCAGCGATGAGTCGAGGACAATGCGGCCCTTGTCTATGAATATCAAATCGGTGAGTAAATTCTCGACTTCCTCCACCTGGTGCGTGGTGATGAGAATGGTCCGGGTCTCGTCCATATAGTCATTGACCAGCGCATCGTAAAAGGTGCGCCGCGCCAGAATGTCCAGCCCCAGTGTGGGCTCGTCGAGTACGAATAACTTGGCGTCGATGGCCATGGTGAGCGCCAAGTGCACCTGGGTTTTCATTCCCTTGGACAGCTCGCGCATGCGCCGGTGGCCTAAAATCTGCGTCTTTGCCAGAAATCCGGTGGCACGGTCGCGACGGAATCGCGGATGCACGGCGGCCACGAAGTCGATCGCCTGGTCGACCCGCAGCCATGCCGGCAACACGGCCACGTCGGCGATGAAACAGGCGTCCTGCATGAGCGATGTGCGCTCGCGCAGCGGTTCGCGTCCCAGCACGGTTAGTTGACCTTCGTAGCTGGTCAGTCCCAGGATGGCGCGCAACGCGGTGGTCTTGCCGGCGCCATTGGGGCCGATCAGTCCGACGATGCGGCCCGCCTCAATCTTGAGATTGGCGCGATCCAGGGCAACGTGAGCACCATATTTTTTCGTCAAGTCACGAGCTTCGATGAGCAGGGCCATGTTCTTAACTCACTCTTCTTTGGCGTCGCTGCCGCGAGGCGGCGGCGCCGGGTGGGTGAGCGCCGGTGTTTGCGCAAACAATTCCTGGGACGAAAACCCAAGCCTGTTGATGATCGCAAGAATGTGCGGCCACTCCTCATGCAAGAAGCGTTCACGCTCTCCTGCGAGCAGTAGCCGCCTAGCTCCGTCGCTGACATACATGCCGCGTCCACGGCGTTTTTCGACCAGGTTCTCATCGACCAGCTGCTGATAACCCTTCAGCACCGTGAGCGGATTGAGCCGGTAATCGGCAGCCACTGCCCGCACGGAGGGCAACGGATCGCCCTCCTTCAGGGCGCCCTCGAGGATCAGGGCGACCATTCGATCGCGCAGTTGGCGATAGATGGGTTGGTTGTCGTTCCAGTTCGGGTCCATTTTCCGCTCGATGTGAGGTCCCCGCGTGTAGGGGATATATAGCACGCTAATCTACCAGAGCGCCTGCCAACTCAGACCGAGGCGTTTACTGCCTGGGAACCGCCGTTCGCGAGCGCGATGACTGCCGTCGGCTGCTGCAGCTGGAACAAGTAGGCCACGCCTCCCATGATCACGCTGTTGACCATCAGGGCAAGAGCGAGAGCGGCGAGTTTTGTAGAAATTGAAGTGTTCATGATCGTCTCCTATCCAGTGTTTCGGTCTTCAGTTCGTCACCGGGGTGTTTCGGTGACTTGGTGATATAGTAATATACAACACCACTACATGCAAGCACTTTGTGAAAATATTTTTGAGTTCGTAACTATATGTTTTTAAATACAATATTATGAAGCTAGTGAAATCTTGAGTGACGGCGTCGATTTTATTTGGCGCTCTCCCTCACTGATTGGGTCGGTGATGATTGTTTATCGCCAAAGCGACTCCCGCGTTCGCAGCACCGGTTCCCGGGTGATTTCGGCTACCATTCTTTTATGAAAAAGCCAGTCACTGTCACCATCACGGGCGCTGCCGGAAATATCGGCTATGCGCTGGCGTTCCGCGTCGCCTCCGGTCAAATGCTGGGGTCCGATCAACCGATCAACTTGAATCTGCTGGAGATTCCGGCGGCGAGTGCGGCGGTCCAAGGCGTGGTGATGGAACTGAACGACTGCGCTTTCGCAACCCTCAATAAAGTGACCGCCACATCCGACGCCAACGAGGGCTTCAAGGATTGTAATTTCGCAATGCTGGTCGGTGCCAGGCCGCGCGGTCCCGGCATGGAGCGCAAGGATCTGCTGCTCGAGAACGCCAAGATTTTTTCGGCGCAAGGCAAAGCGCTGAATGCGGTTGCGAGCCGCGATGTGCGCGTGCTGGTGGTGGGAAATCCAGCCAACACCAATTCCCTCATCGCGCAGCGCAATGCTCCGACACTCCCGGCAACGCACTTCACCGCGATGACCCGCTTGGATCACAATCGCGGGCTGGCGCAGCTGAAGGAGAAAACCGGCGCGGCTTTGTCCTTAGTGAAAAAAGTTATCATCTGGGGCAATCACTCGGCTACCCAGTACCCGGATCTGCATCACGCCACCGTCGGCGGCAAACCGGCGTTGTCATTGGTCGATCAAACCTGGTTCAACGACAGCTATATTCCGACCGTGCAGCAGCGCGGCGCCGCCGTCATCAAGGCGCGCGGCAGTTCATCGGCGGCCTCGGCGGCGGCGGCGGCCTTGGATCACATTCATGATTGGATGCTCGGCACGGCCGCCGGCGACTGGGTGAGCATGGCGGTTCCCGCGGATGGCAGCTACGGAATACCGGAAGGTGTGATCTATTCTTATCCGGTGACCTGCAAGAACGGCGAGTACAGCATCGTTCAAGGACTCAGCATCAACGATTTCAGCCGCGAAAAAATGCAGGCGACGCTGCGCGAGCTGCTGGAAGAGCGCGACGGCGTAAAAGACTTGATCTGACGCGAGACGCGACATGAATAGCCAGTGGCTCATCGTAGGCACCGCGGTGGGCTGGCTGGCGTTATTCGTGGGCTCAATTTCGATCCTGGCCTATCGGCGCGCAAGCCTGCCGATGAGTACCTGCATACTGCTGCTGCTGTTCGCGGCCTATTGGATTTTCGGCGCGGCGCCACTGGCGTGGAAGATCGCGGTCTCGTTGCCGTTCGCGGTTTTGCTGCTGTTGAACATCCGCCCGCTGCGCGTAACGCTGGTGACGCGGCCGTTCATGCGCAAGTATCGCAAGTTGCTGCCGACCATGTCGGCCACCGAGCGCGAGGCATTGGACGCGGGCACGGTGTGGTGGGACGGAGAATTGTTCAGCGGCGCGCCGAACTGGCAAAAGCTCATGTCGGCAAAAGCGCCCGCGCTTACTCCGATCGAGCAGGCATTCCTCGACGGACCTTGCGAGGAACTGTGCGCGATGCTCGACGACTGGGACATCACCCATCGCCGCGCCGACATGCCCGCCCCGGTGTGGGAATTCATCAAAGCGCGCGGCTTCTTTGCGATGATCATTCCGCGGCGCTACGGCGGGCTGGAATTCTCCGCATACGCCCACTCCTGCGTGCTGATCAAGATCGCTTCGCGGTCAACCACCGCTTCTTCGACCATCGCGGTACCAAACTCCCTGGGTCCTGCGGAACTGCTGCTGCACTACGGTACCGAGGCGCAAAAAGCGCATTACCTGCCGCGGCTCGCGCGTGGCGAGGATGTCCCGTGTTTCGCCCTCACGGGCCCTCGCGCCGGATCGGACGCCGCTTCCATTCCGGACACGGGCGTTATCTGCAAGGGGCAGTGGCAGGGCGGGCAGATCATCGGCATCAAGCTCAACTTCTCCAAGCGCTACATCACGCTCGCGCCGGTCGCGACCATCATCGGCCTGGCGTTCCGTCTCTACGATCCTGAACATCTGCTGGGCGATAAGGTTGACCTGGGGATTACTTGTGCGCTTATTGCCCGCGACACTGCCGGCGTCAGCATCGGCCGCCGCCACTTTCCGCTGAATGTGCCATTTCAGAACGGCCCAATTCAGGGGCACGACGTGTTCGTGCCCATGGACGCCATTATCGGCGGATTCGCGACCGCAGGTTTGGGCTGGCGCATGCTGGTGGAACAGCTGTCGGTCGGGCGCTGTATTTCGCTGCCGTCCAGCGCGACCGGCGGCGCACAGGCCGCGGTGTACGCGTCGGGAGCGTACGCGCGCATTCGCCGCCAATTCAACACGCCCATCGGCGGCTTCGAAGGCATCGAACAGGTGCTGGCACGCATGGCGGCGCGCACCTACATCATAGACGCCGCGCGATCTGTCACGGCGGGCGCCATCGACGGCGGCGAAAAACCCTCCGTGCCGTCCGCCATGCTCAAATATCACGCCACCGAAATCGGCCGCATGATCGCCAACGATGCAATGGACGTGCATGGCGGAAAGGGCATCTGTCTCGGGCCGAAAAACTACCTGGGGCGCGGATACCAGATCGTGCCGGTCGCAATCACCGTCGAAGGCGCCAACATCCTGACGCGCAGCTTGATCATATTCGGACAAGGCGCGGTGCGCTGCCATCCCTTCGTCTTGAAGGAAATGAATGCCGCCAAGAACCCGAATCGCGAGGTTGGCACGCGCGAATTCGACGCCGCCGTCCTGGGTCATGTCGGATTCGCCATCTCCAACGCCGTGCGTTCCATCGTCCTCGGGTTGACTTCGGCGCGTTTCACCAAGGTGCCGCACAGCGGCGCGACGCTGCGTTATTTTCAGCACATCAATCGCTACAGCGCCGCATTCGCCCTGGCCACGGACGTGGCGATGCTGGCGCTCGGCGGTTATCTCAAAAAGAAGGAGACCCTGTCGGCGCGCCTCGGCGACGTGCTGTCGGCGATGTACCTGGCCTCCATGGTGCTCAAGCATCACGACAACCAGGGTCGAGAGCCCGCAGATCTGCCGCTGGTCGAATGGGCGTGCCGCAGCCTGCTCTATCAGGCGCAGGAACAGCTGCATTTGTTTTTACGCAATTTTCCCAATCGGCCGCTGGCCGCATTCATGCGGCTGTTCATTTTTCCGCGCGGGCTGACCTACTTTCCGCCGAGCGACAAGCTGGGGCGTGCGATCGGCGATCTGGTCATGAATCCGACCGCGGCCCGGGAGCGTTTGAGCGCCCACATCTTCAAAACGCCGGGGTCGCATAACCCATTGGCGGAGCTGCAGGAGGCATTGATGCTGTGCATCACGGCAGAGCCCTTGGAGAAGCGCATTCGCGTGGACGGCGTCAAGACCGGCCGAATTACCGCGCTGGATCTGCCCGGACAAATTGTCCAGGCGCTGAAGCTCGGCATCATCAGTGAAGCCGAAGCGTCACTGCTCCGGGATTACGATGCCAAGGTCATGAATATCATCAACGTCGATGATTTCGCGCCGCATGAATTGGGTGTGGGCGCGGAGGCGCAGCGCTAAGATGCGTTTTCCGCAAATCGGAAATTAAAAGGGGAGCCGCATGAATCGTCTAGTTCTCGCGTTGGCCATCTGCATGTTGGCGGCATTCGCCGTCGCCGCGGATCGCATGGTGGCGCCGGCCGGCGCCGAAGTGTATTTCATCACGCCGCACAACGGCGACACGCTGCACAGCCCGCTCACCGTACGCTTTGGCTTGAAAGGCCTAGGGGTCGCGCCTGCGGGAATCAAATTCGACAACACCGGGCATCATCACCTGCTGGTCGACACCGATATCAGCGAACTAAAACTCGATGCCCCGATGCCGGCAAGCGACAAGATATTGCACTTCGGCAAGGGGCAGACCGAGACCGAGCTGACATTGGCGCCCGGCAAGCACACTCTGCAACTGGTGTTCGCCGACTACTTGCACACCTCGTTCGATCCGCCGCTGCACTCGCAAAAAATCACCATCACAGTGAACTGAAGCGATGCGGCAGAGCGATGCCCGCACGATACTGCATGTCGACATGGATGCGTTTTACGCCTCGGTCGAGGAGCAGGATCGGCCCGAGCTCAAGGGCAAGCCGCTCATCGTGGGCGGCACCGGTGCGCGCGCCGTGGTCGCAGCCGCCAGTTATGCGGTGCGGCGCTTCGGCGTGCGCTCGGCGATGCCGATGCGCGAGGCTCTGCGCCGCTGCCCCGACGCCATCGTGGTTGCGCCGCGCATGGCTCGCTATCAGCAAATCTCGGCGCAGGTTTTCGAGATTTTTGGCGAGTTCACGCCACTGGTTGAAGGTCTGTCCTTGGACGAAGCCTTTCTCGACGTTACGGCGAGCCAGCAGCTCCTGGGCGGTCCCGAGGAAATCGGCGCCGAAATTCGGCGCCGCATCACCAAAGAAACCGGGCTCACTGCGTCGGTGGGAATCGCGCCGAACAAGCTGCTGGCGAAAATCGCGTCGGATCTGCACAAGCCGGATGGAATGTGCCGTATCGACTCCGGCAACCTGCGCGAGATTTTGGACCCATTGCCCATTCAAAAATTATTTGGCGTCGGGCAAAAAACGCTGCCCACCGTACAGGCCGCGGGCATCCGCACCTTCGGCGATGCACGCACCGCCAGCGAGGAAGCGCTATGGCAGGCCTTTGGCAAACACGGCAAGGCCATGCGCGAGCGCGCCTGCGGAATCGACGATCGTCCGGTGGAGCCGGACCGCGAAGAGAAGTCCATCAGCGCCGAGGAAACATTTGCCGCCGATATCCATGCGGCGTCGGAACTTGCGGCGCAAATCGTGCATCTTGCCGATCGCACCGCCTCAAGGCTGCGCGCCCATGATTTATTGGCCGGCAAGGTGAATGTCAAAATTCGCCGCGGTGATTTCACGACCTATACCCGGCAGCAGGCGCTTAAGCCGCCCACTCAGGACACGGCCATCGTGTCGGCGGCCGCGCAATCGCTGCTTCTCGCCTGGGTGGCGATGCAACCCCGTGCGGGGGTGCGCCTGCTGGGGGTGGGCGTCAGCGATTTGCAGTCGCGGCGGCAGTCGGATCTCTTTTCAGGAGCGCTGCCCGCACCGGCTTCGAGACTGGATTCGGCCGTGGACGGCATACGCGACCGGTTTGGCGAAGGCTTGTTGACCCGCGCCAGTTTGCTGCCCCGCACCACACGCCACGGAAACTAACGCCTCACTGGTACTATCCTACGGCTCATGTACACCAGCTTCTTCGGTCTCAGCGAAAAGCCCTTCGCCATCACTCCGGATCCGCGTTATCTCTATCTGAGTGAGCGTCACGCCGAAGCCCTGGCGCATCTTCTGTACGGCATCAACGAGTCAGGCGGCTTCATCCAGCTGACCGGGGAAGTGGGAACCGGCAAAACCACCGTGGTGCGCACGCTGCTGTCGCGCGTACCGCATCACGCCGACGTCGCCGTCATCTTGAATCCGCGCGTCACACCCGGCGAATTCCTGCTGACGATCTGTGAAGAGCTGGGATTGAGCATTGGCGAGGCCGACCGCAACAGCGTCAAGCAAATGGTCGATGCACTGAACCGGCGATTACTGGAAGCGCACGCGGAAGGACGGCGCATCATCGTGCTGGTGGACGAGGCGCAGAATCTTGGCATTGACGTCTTGGAACAGGTCCGTCTGCTGACCAATTTGGAAACACCCACGCAGAAGCTTCTGCAAATCATCCTCATCGGCCAGCCGGAGCTTCGAGAATTGCTCGACCGCACCGACCTGCGTCAGCTTGCACAGCGAATTACCGGCCGCTACCACTTGAAACCCCTGTCTCGAGAAGAAACCAAGGGCTATGTGCGCCATCGATTGCGCATTGCCGGTGCGACAGAGGAAATATTCACGCCGGCGGCCTTGTCCGAGGTGCACCGTCTGTCCATGGGAATCCCGCGAGTGATCAATGTGGCCTGCGATCGCGCCCTGCTCGGCGCTTACACCCAGGAAACACGCAAGATAACCGCCGCCTTGGTGCGCCGCGCCGCCGGCGAGGTTTATGGCCGCAGGTTCATGCCCGTGTGGCTGGGTTGGCTGGCAGGCTCGTTGGGTACGGCGGCGCTCGCCGGGATTCTGGTTGTCGGCTGGCAGATATGGCATCGCCAGAACTCCGCCCTGGGCATCTTCAGCCGCGCGACCAAAGGGGTGACGACCACCGCTCATGCGGCGGCACGCACCATCGCTCCGGTGCCCGCGGCGCCGCCTGCCGCTCCGGCGGCCCCTCCTGCTGTGCCCGTCAACGCCCTGCTGGAAGCCAATGCTGCCAACACCACCGATGTGGCCGCGTTCCGGCGCTTGCTGTCGCTATGGGGCACGGCGATGTCGGACGAGCGGGATCCCTGCGGACAGGCGGCCAGGGCCGGGCTCGCCTGTCTCGAGCAACGCGGCTCCTGGGCGCAGGTCAGGACCCTGAATCGGCCCGCCATTTTGACGCTGACGGATGAGAAGGGCCTGCGGCATCGCGTGGTGCTCACGGGTCTCGACGATAGGTTTGCCACCTTGGATCTGGGCGACCGCCACGAGAAGGTATCGCTCGAGGATCTGTCCGCCGATTGGTTCGGCGACTTCACGGTCATCTGGAAGCCAAAGACCGCACGCACCCGGCGGCTGTCGCTGGGCATGCACGGCGAGGAAGTACGCTGGCTGCGGCGCAGCCTCAACGCCTTGGCAGGCGGGGCGTCGGATCCGGAACGTGACGACATCTACGATGAGGAATTGGCGATCGCCGTACAGAACTTCCAGCGCGAACATCGCCTCAATGTCGACGGAATCGCGGGGGTGCAAACCCAAGTGGTGCTCGACACCGCATTGGCCGAACCGGGTTCGCCTTTGCTGCTCACCCAAACACCGCGCGGCGGCTAGGCAATCATGTCCTTCATTCTCGATGCACTGAAGAAATCCGAAATCGAACGGCAACGGCAAACCGAGCCGGGATTGATGGACGCCGGTAGCGTTCAGCGGCGTGGCCGCTTGCCGGTGTGGGCGGTACTGCTCGGCTTGCTGCTAACAATCAACATCGCGGTGTTGCTGGTCATGCTGATGAGAAACGGCGCACCCGCCGTGCGATCGACGCCTGCGCCGCATGCGAGCGCCGCGCATGCGGACGCCCCGGCCGCGGCGGGCGCTTCACAGGCAGCGGTTGTGAACTCAACGAATGGCAATGCGCCGGCGGACAGCGCTTCGTCCGCCGGCGCGGCATCGCATTTCAGTCCGCTGGATTCGTCGCCGGTGTATGCGCCGGAAATTCCGCTGGCGGCCGCACCCGGCGCCGCCGCCGCGGACAGCGCCCCGCCCGCCGCAAGGCCGCCCGTGTCGTATGTTGCGCCGCTGCGTTCGCCCGCAGCGCGCGCCGGCGCACGTGCCTTGCGCCGGCCAGACCCGGTGCTCACAGACGCGGATGCCGGCGCAGACAGCGGCGAGATTCTGCCGTCCATCAGTGAGATCAGCCTCACCGGCGCGCAGGCTCTACCTGAACTGCACCTCGACGTACATGTCTACGCTACCGATCCGGCCGACCGCTTCGTGTACATCAACATGCGTAAGTATCACGAAGGATCCGTGTTGCAGGAGGGCCCCAGGATAGAGCTCATCCGGCGCGACGGTGTGGTCTTGAATTTCCAAGGTCTGCGATTCCTGCTGCCGCGGCAATCATGAGGGCGGCGCCGCCAGCCGCTTGAGCGCGTCCCCAGAGATGCGATGAATGATCCAGTCTGATTTCGCCTGCGCACCCAGCGCTTCGTAGAAATCGCGCGCCGGACGATTCCAGTCCAGGACCGCCCACTCGAAACGGCCGCAGTCCCGCTGCAATGCCAGCGCCGCCAGGTATCGCAGCAGCGCCTTGCCGATGGCGCGCCCGCGGAATGCGGGACGGACGTAAAGATCCTCGAGGTATAGGCCATGCTTGCCGAGAAACGTCGAGAAATTGTGGAAGTAAAGGGCGAAGCCGGCCGGCTCGCCGCCGAATCGCGCAATGACGGCCTCGGCGCTTGGCCGCGGCCCGAATAGTGCCTGGCTGACGGAGGCTTGCGTCGCAACGACTTCATGCCGGAGTTTTTCGTAGTCGGCGAGCTCGGTGATCAAGGCCAGCAGCAGAGGCACGTCTGCCGCTGTCGCGGGCGCGATATCAATAGCACTAGGTTCGGTCATTGGGCGTGGCTACCAGATGGGCGGATTGGATGTCTTCATGCGATGATAATCCCATGCGCAAGATCTTAACGCTGACCATGAGCGGTTTGGTAACCGTGCTGCCGCTCGCACTGACGATCTATGTGATTTGGTGGCTGGTGAATACGGTCGAAGGATGGCTGCGCCGCGCGCTGCTGGCGCTCGGCATCATCAGCCCCCAGCACTACTGGCCGGGCTTGGGACTGATCGCCGGTTTCCTGCTGCTGCTCCTGGTCGGCAGTTTGGTGAATGCCTATGCCGGCAAGATCCTGCTCAAGTACTGGGACGATTTTTTAGGAAGGATTCCCTTCGTGAAAACGCTGTACGGCGGGTTTCGCGATGTCGTCAGCTTGTTGCCGTCCGGCAGCGGCGAGAAGCGGGATTTGCAGCGCGTCGTATTGGCGCGGTTCGCCGATGTGCATGCGATCGGTTTCGTCACCCGCGAGGATGTACCGACGGTATTGTTGGCCCACGGCGGCCAGGACTGGGTAACGGTCTACTTTCCAATGAGTTATGCCTTTGGCGGCTACACCATATATTTGCCGCGCGACCGGCTTCAGCCGCTTGATATTTCGGTCGAGGATGCCATGCGCTTGGCGATCACCGCTGGTCTCACGAGCGGTAATCGCAGCCACATTTGATAATCAGGTAGGCTTTGGTGAAGGGCTGTTTCAGAGTACTTGCACTGGTCGCGATGCACTTCGCGGTCCTCTGGGTGAACTGCGCATTGGCGCTGGCCGCAGCGCCGGCAAGCAGTTCACGAATGCCCGCCGGCGAATACCAGACGTGGAGGATGCAGGCGGCAAAAATCCTCAGTACCCGAGCCGACGCAGACTCTTTGGCGACGGCGGCCGCGCTCAAGTTTTCGGGCCGCGCAGCCAGACTCAAGCCCACGGTGACCGCTCCGGATGCCGCGATTTCGGCGCTTGACTTGATTGCACGCGCCAGCGAATTGGCGCCGCAGAGCGCGGGTATCGCCTGGCTGCACCTGCAGCTGTGCGCGCAAATCCCCGCCTGCGACATACGCGATATCGCCACCGTCATGCGCTGGGTGGACGCGGACAATGGCGCGGCCTGGATGCCGACGCTGGCGGCCGCGCAGCGCGACAAGGACACCGAGGAAGTCGATCGGGTTCTCGCCGATATCGCGCAGGGGTCGCGCTTCGATCTTTACGCGAACGAGATCGTGGTGCTGATGTTCGATGCCCTGAAGAATTCGCGCCACGAATTGCCCGCAGGATATGCGGCGTCGGATTGGGCCAGGTTCGTCGAAGTCAGCGGCATCGCGAGCGCGCAGATCATTCCGTCCTTCGCTCCGCTGCAGGATGCCTGCCGGGAATCAGCGGCGCGCCGTGATGCCTGCCTCAAGCTGGCGAAGACGATGCAAAGGAGCGACGCGGTCGCGGCGCAGTTGGCAGGTTTCGGCATCGAGCGGCGCCTGCTCCCGCCGGACAGCAAGGAGGCCAAGGGCATTGCCGAGAGAAGGCACCTCCTGGAGTGGCGCGTGGCGGCGGCAGCGCAATTCGACCTGCCGTTGCTGCCGTGGACCAAGAATGCGCGCGCACGCACGCGGCTCGCGCAAATGCGCCTGAAGCCGCGCGAAGAGGACGTCTGCATAGCGATATTGCGTGAACACAAGGTGAGTACCGAGCCGGTGGAGGAACACAAATGATCGACCTGTACTATTGGCCGACCCCCAACGGCCACAAGATAACGATGTTCCTGGAAGAAACCGACATGCCGTACAAGCTGCTGCCCGTGAACATCGGCGCCGGCGAACAATTTAAAGCGGAGTTCCTGAGAATCTCGCCGAATAATCGCATGCCGGCAATTGTCGATCACACGCCGCTGGAGCGCGGCGCGCCCATTTCGGTGTTCGAATCCGGTGCAATTCTGCTGTACCTGGCGGACAAGAGCGAACAATTCATTGCCAACGATTTGCGCGGCCGCGTGGAAGTTTTGCAGTGGCTTTTCTGGCAGGTGGGCGGTCTTGGCCCGATGGCGGGACAGAATCATCATTTCGTAAGATATGCGCCGGAAAGGATTCCGTATGCGATCGAGCGCTACGTCAAGGAAACAAATCGCCTGTACGGCGTATTGAACCAGCGGCTCGGGACCCAAGAGTTTCTCGCCGGCGCGTATTCGATCGCGGACATGGCGTCCTACCCATGGATAGTTCCGCATGAAAATCAGGGACAGAACCTCGATGATTTCCCGCACTTGAAGCGCTGGTTCGAAGCAATCAAGAAGCGCCCCGCCACGGTTCGCGCCTACGCCCATGCGGAGAGCTTCGGCGCCAACACCACCATCACCGACGAGGCGAAAAAAGTGCTATTCGGCCAGACGGCGAAATCCGTCAATCCTTAAGTGGCGTGGCCTTCAGGGTGTTTTCACGTCGTGCGTCTTGAGCCAGGCCAGGATGTACGCCACCTTGGCGATGAGCAGGCTGGGCCGCGCGGAAATATCGTGCGAGGCGTTGGGAACGCGCACCAAGGCAGTATCGACTTTGCGCAGTTTCAGCGCCTGATAGAATTGCTCCGCCTCGCTCGACGGCGTGCGATAGTCCGCCTCGCCGGTCATCAACATGGTCGGCGTACGCACGTTGCCGACATAGGCCAGGGGTGAACGCCGCCAATAAGCCTGCATGTTCTCCCAGGGAAACTCGCCGAACCAGTAGCGGTAGAAGTAATTGGTCATGTCGCCCGTGAGCACGAAGCTGGTCCAGTTGATGACCGGCTTTACGACGACGGCGGCGCGAAAGCGATCCGTATGACCGACGATCCAGGCGGTGAGCACGCCGCCGCCGCTGCCGCCGGTGACAAAAAGACGCTGCGTGTCGATGTAGCCGCGCCCAACCACGGCGTCGACGCCCGACATCAGGTCATCGTAATCCTTGTCCGGATAGTCATGATGAATCAGATTGGCGAACTCTTCGCCGTAGCCGGTGCTGCCGCGCGGATTCATGTACAGCACGACGTAGCCCGCGGCCGCATATAGCTGAATTTCCGCGGCAAAGCTGGCTGCGTAGCTCGCGAACGGGCCGCCGTGAATTTCCAGCAGCAGCGGGTATTTCTTCGCCGGATCGAACAGCGGCGGTTTGACGATCCAACCCTGCATGCGAAGGTGTCCGGCCGACGATTCGAACGCGATTTCCTCGACCGCCCCTAAAGTTCGTTGCCCGAGCAGGGTGCCGCTGAGCGCGGTAAGGGCCGAAATGTCGCGCAACGAAGTCGCGGTGGCGAGCGCGGGAGGAGCCGATGCGCTGGCCTGGGTGTAGGCGAATCGCCCGCTGTTCGATGCGGAGAATGAGCCGCCTGAGTACGGTCGGGTCACATCGGCGCCCCCGAGGCCATCAGCCAGCACGCGCATCTTGCCGGAAAGATCGATGGCGGCGATCTTGGCGGATCCATGATCGCCATACTCGAAGATCAGCTGCTTGCCGTCCGCCGTCCAGTTGGGCGACGCCACGTCCCGGTCCAGGGACGCAGTCAGCGAATGCGCATGGCTGCCATCACTGTCCATCACATACAACTGTGAGTCCTGGTAGCCGAGCTGTCTGTCATCGAATCCCAGATAGGCGATGTGTTTGCCGTCCGGAGATGCCACGGGATGCCGATCGGGGCCGCGGCGGTCGGTGAGTGCGTGCAAGGAGTCGTCGGACAGTTCGACCCGGTAGATCTCGCTGTCGAGAGGGTCGAACTCAGCATCGGCCCGACGATTCGCGCTGATGAGCACCGCGCCACCGTCGGCTGTAAATGAGGGGGGTCCCTCATGGTCGAAATCGCCGTGGGTCAATTGCCGCGCCGCGCCGCCGTCGGCCGCGACGATGAAAAGTTGGCTGAATGAATTCGGCAAATAGCCTTCGCCATCGGCACGAAACACCATCTTGTCGATCAACTTCGGTGGATCCGCCCAATGGGCATTTTTCGGCGCCTCGGGCAGCTCCACTTTGAGGGGCTTGCGTTCCGCTGTGACCGCCATGGTGAAGGCCAGCCAACGGCCGTCGGGCGACCAGGCAAGGCCGCGCGGCGATTCAGTGAAATTGCTGATGGCCGCAGTGACGCCATTCGCGATCCAGTACATGAACAGCTGGGTCGATCCATCCCCGGAGCGCGCGAGATACGCGATGCGCGTTCCGTCCGGCGACCAGCGCGGTGCAGCGCTGGATGGCGCGCTGGATAGGGGGCGTTCATTCTTGCCGTCAACCCCAACCAGCCAGATCGTACCGCGCGGCCTGTCGGTCTTGATGTCGAAACCCATGCGCACATAGGCAATGCTGCGCCCATCGGGCGAGATCTGTGGATCGGCCACCCATTGAAGATCAAAGACATCGAGCGGCTGCAGCGGCGGCTTCTGCGGCTGCGCAACACTCGGCGCAATGATGCAGAAGGCGGCCATGGCCGTCACGGCCGCCGCGTGAAATCTCGACTTCATCGAACTCCGCTTGCGCATCGCGCTCCCTTGCCGGCAGCCCAGCAACCACGTTGATGTTCATCCACAATGCCCACCGCCTGCATGAAGGCGTAGCAAATCGTCGTGCCGACAAATCGGAAACCCTTTTGCTTCAGGTTCTTGCTCATCGCGTCGCTGTGCGCTGTCGATTGCGCAACTTCGCCCAGGTACAGTGGCCTGAGGCGCTGCACCTTGCCGCCCGTGAATTGCCAGAGGTAGTCAGCGAAGGATCCCGGCGACGAGCGGATCTCGAGGTATGCGGCGGCATTGCTGATGAAGGCGTCAACCTTGAGGCGATTCCTGATGATCCCAGGATTTTGCAGTAGCCGGCGGCGTCTCGCGGCGTTGTAAAGCGCGATCTTCTCAGCATCGAAATCGTCGAAGGCTTCGCGGTAGCTGTCGCGCTTGCGCAGCACCGTCAGCCAGCTCAAGCCCGCCTGCGCGCCTTCCAGGCACAGCATTTCGAACAGCTTGCGATCGTCGCGGACCGGCACTCCCCACTCGGTATCGTGGTAAGCGACGTACAACGGATCCGCCGGGCACCAGGCGCAGCGCAGCTTGCCGTCGGCATGCCGCTGTACCTTGAGCTTTCGACGCTCGACGCCGCTCGCCATTGATCGAAATCAATGCGCTTTGGCGGCGATGACCTCGATCTCGACCAGGGCCCCGGGAGCCGCGAGCGCGGCAACTTGAAAGGCACTGCGGGATGGTTTGTTGGGCTGCTCGGCGGTGGCGAAGAATTGCTTGTAGCCCGTCATCATGCCGGCGAAATCCATCTTATTGTCCTTCGAGGGATCTCCGACCAAGAATATCGTCATCTTCACCACATCGC
This sequence comes from uncultured Gammaproteobacteria bacterium, assembly GCA_963785405.1. GTDB lineage: Bacteria > Pseudomonadota > Gammaproteobacteria > Steroidobacterales > Steroidobacteraceae > Bog-1198. Next base: position 702,635 of record CAWAVF010000008.1, on the reverse strand, counting down.
CCATGGTCAGGCCGAGCCTGGCAAGAGTCGTCTTGATCGAGTTCAAGGCCCCTACCGTCTGGGTCTCGGTGTCGCCGTAGGCGGCGACGCTGCCTTTCGGCGCGTCCTTGTTGATCACCGGCGCCAGGGCTCCGCTCAAGAAATAGGTGTCGACCCCGGCTTTCACCGTAACCGCCGAGGAGATCGGAAAGTCGTTGCCGTCGGGCAAGGCTAAGCGTACGACTTTCTGCGAGTCAGCGGCGTGTGCACTTAAGCCGGCTGAAGCGCACACCAACACAGTCGCGGCGAGAGCGAGCTTGCGCCCAGAATTCATGCTGATCATTGTGTCCCCTTTGTATTGATTAACCGTGCAAGCGCACGGCATGACGTACTTTGTAGACCAGTTCGATGCAATCCACGCCGCGCGTGCGGCGCGCGGTGCTGCGGATTTCATGCATGAGTTTGAGCAGCACGCGTGTATTCACATCCGGAGTGACGCCTAAATTTGGATCCACCCCAAGATGCAGCACCGCGAATCGCTCGTGCGCCGAGCGCACGAAAACGGCTACCCCCATCGGCCGGCCCTCATCGGAAACCGCGAACAGGGTTTGAACTCCCTCGATGTCGCCGACGCGTACGCGCAAGCCACCGTCCTGCTCGTAGATCTCGGGCACCCCATAGGTGTCTATGGATTGTTGAATACCCACCCTTACTCGATGCTGATTTACGTTGAAAAACAGCAACTGCTCGAGAGCTGGGCGCTGCGCAACGGCCAATTTGGAGGTGATACTGATTGACGCGCCCAATGATCCCCCGAGTAGCTTCTGCTTGCGAATGAGCGACGAGTCACAGAACTGAATTGACGCAACGCAGCAGACATTGTCTGCCGCCCGAGACTCCGTATCGTATAGCGTCGCTCGAGGAATGACACTAGCCTAGCCGGGCGACGATTGCTGCAGCGCGGCAGCGCCCGACCCCAGGCCTCAAGCTCAGGTTTTTGCATGAGAGGAAATCATTGGTGCTAGCTTCCGACGAAGATGGTGATTCGCTGGAAGCTCTGAAATTCAGCCTCGCGAGCGACATTGTCGAACTCGTTGTATTGACCACGGACCAAGCTTTCCTGCAGACCTTGCGCGACGCGGTAGGCGGCGCGCGACGCCTCTGGAACGTGCCATCGGCCGACAAGGTCAGCGACCTGCTGGTCGCGGGCCAGGTGGGGATCGTGGTGCTCGACCTGCAGGCATTGAATGAGCCGGCGAGCGTCTTCATCGGCCAGATCAAACGCCAATTTCCCGATCTCGTGATCATCTGTGCCGGCAATCGCGACGATGAAAGCGCGCTCGCGACTTTGATCAGCGCTGGCATCGTGTATCGATTCATTCACAAACCCATGTCGCCGGCTCGTGCCAAATTGTTCGCCGAAGCGGCCATCAGGAAGCACGATGAACAGCGCCGGCGTGCCGCCGAATCCCCACGCCAGGATCGCTCTGCCGGATCGATGCGCGCCTGGCTGATAGGCGGCGCGATCGGAGTCCTGGGTCTGATCATGGTGGTGTGGCTATTGCAAAGAGGCACGCGGGAGGATATCGGGACGGCGCGAAGCGCGGTGGACAGTCCAGCTGCGGAGTCATCGCTGCTGTTGCGCGCGGCGGCGGCGCTGGCGGCCAACAGGCTGACCGAACCCACGGGCGACAACGCGCTGGAACTCTACCAGCAAGCGCAGGCGCGCAATCCCACCGATGGCGTCGCGCGCAGCGGGCTTCAAGAGGTTCACGAGCGGCTTCTGGCGAGAGCCGAGAATGCCCTGCTCGAGGAGCGATTGGATGAAGCCGCGGCGGCCATCGAAACAGCGCGCATTGCAGGGGTCGAAAGCGGCCGCATCTCCTATTTGACGGCACAGCTCGCGAAATCGCGCGAGCAGGTCAAAGTAGCGCAGGCGCGCGCTCAGCCGCCACGCGTCCGCAGCCAAGCCGCGGCCGATGCGGACCCGCTCGCCCCGTTGCTTAAGCTCGCCGCGCAATGCATGACCGATGGGCGCCTGCTGGCACCCGATCACGACAACGCCCGCTTCTATGTGCAGGAAGCCTTGGAATTGGATCCCAACAATGCAGCCGGGCAAGAGTCACGGCGTATGCTCTCCTCGCGTCTGCTTGGCGATGCACGCAGCGCGATCGATCGCCGCGACTTTGCGCTTGCGGCCTCCTTGATCGAAGGAGCCGAGGGTATCGCCGTTGCGGCGGACATCGAGTCGGCACAACGCCAGCTCGGAACTGCGCGCAAGCAAGCGGAAGGGGACGCAAGGGCGGAGCTGCTGCGAAACGCGAACGAACGGCTGCAGGCGGATCGGCTGATTGAACCGGCAAACGACAGCGCCAAATACTTCCTGCTCAATCTGCGCCAGCTGGATCCGGGCAGCCCTGGACTTAGCTCAGCCATGCAGGACTTCGGCTCGCGCCTCGTCGTCAAAGCGCGCCGCGCACTGACTCTCGAGCAATACGACGCGGCCCGTAGCTGGCTGGATGAGGCGGTGGCGATGGGCTTTGCTTCCGACGAGGCCGACTCGGTGCAGCATGATCTTGACGCCGTGTTTGCCAGACAGAAATTCCTTGCGACGTTGACGCCCGCCAGCCAATTGAAATTGCTGAAGTCGGTGGAGCCGGTGTATCCGAACAAGGCGGCGCTGGGCCGCACGGAAGGTTGGGTCGAGCTGGATTTCACCGTTTCGGAAACCGGCCAGGTGCAGGACGTGGTTGTCCATGCAGCGAGTATTCCCGGGGTATTCGATGCTGCCGCCATCAAGGCGGTGTCTCAATGGCGCTACCAGCCGGTGTTGCGCGACCGTAAGCCGGTGGCGGTACGCACAGAACTGCGAATCCGTTTCGCCCTGTCCTAGCTGCGGCCGTCGGTCACGAGCTGCCCGACGTCGCTCTCCGATACCGCCCAATTGCTGACCGTGGCTTCGTAGATGGCGAGTTCCTGAAGCAAATCCTCGAGCGGCTGCGCTTTGCCCATCGCAAATCCCTGGCCGTAATCCACACCGAGGTCCGCCATGCGTACCCGTAGCACGTCGGTTTCAACGTATTCGGCGATGGTTTCCATGCACATGACTTTGGCGAGCTGGGCAATGGCCTTGATCATCGATTCGGAACGCGCGTTGCTGATGGCATCGCGCACAAAGCTGCCGTCGATCTTGATGTAATTGACCGACAGATCTTTCAAGTAAGCCAGTGAGCTGACTCCGGTGCCGAAATCGTCGAGCGCGAACTGGCAGCCCAGATCTTGCAGCGTGCGCATGAAAACCTGCGCCTTTTCCAAATTGCCGATCGTCGCCGTTTCGGTCAATTCGAAGCACAGCACTCCCGGTGGCAGGCTGCTGGCCTTGAGTTGCTCGATCACGAAGCCGAGGAACGATTCGTCCTGCAGCGACTGCCCGGAGAGATTGATGGCGAAGCGCGCGAATTCCTCCCCCACTGCGGCGCTGTGCTGTCCAAGCAGCTCGCAGGCGCGGCGCACCACCCAGCGATCCACGGTCGGCATGAGTTGATAGCGCTCCGCCGAGGAGAGAAACTTGCCGGGCGGGATGATCTCGCCGCGATCTCCGAGCATGCGGATCAGCAGCTCAAAGCGGGGTCGCCCATAGTTGCCCCGCAACGGCAGGATGGGCTGCGCGTCCAGGCGGAAACTGTCGTTGTCGAGTGCATCGCGCAGCTTGCCGATCACCAGGATGTCGGTGTGGCGTCTGATGATGCTTTGGTCGGAATCCTGGAAAATCTCGACGCGATTGCGGCCGCGGTCCTTCGCCGCCTTGCAGGCGATTTCCGCTGTGGCCAGGGCGTGCGCGAGCGGATTGTCGGAGCGCCCAATGGGCGCGACCCCCACGCATACGGATACTTCGAACGAGCCCTGGCCGGCGCGCGGCACGATACTCTCGGCTGCGGCGCGAATCTGTTCGGCGACCACCGCGCCCACTTCCATGCTGGAGTGAGGGATGAGCGCCGCGAAGCGGTCTCCCGAAATACGGGCCGACAGCGCCTCCGTCGGCAGTGTCCTGGCCATGCGCTCCGCCACACTGACGATCACGTCGTCGCCGACATGCATGCCGAAAGTCTCATTGATGACATGCAGCCGGTCGATGTCGAGATACAGAATGATGTGCGAATCGGCGCCGTCTGCTCCGAGCAGGCCGGTGGCCTGATGCTCGAACGCCTGGCGCGTCATGAGCCCGGTGCTGCTGTCGTATTGTGCCTGGATGATGACGGTCGATCGCTTCGCCAGCATTTCGGCGACCCGCGTTTGCTGCACGTCGAAATCCGGCGCACTGGGCGGATTGAACAGCGCCAGCACGCCCATGACGCGCTCCGAATGATGCCGAATCGGGCAGGCCAATATCTTGTACGGCGCCGCGACATCGCTCGCGACCTTGGAGATATGATTGATCACGATGGTGCGTTGCTGCAGCTGCATCCACGCCATCAAATGATGCTGGGCGCGCGCAAGCGCTTCCGGCGACATGGGCTGGCCGCTGCGTGTCAAGGATACCGAGACATTTTTATCGGGCACCCAGAGCGCCGCCAGCGCACACCCCATGCGGTCGAGGCCGGTCTTCAATATCACCGAAAATTCGTCCGCGTCGCTCACGGCGGCGGATTGATTGGAGGAGATCTCCATCATGAGCTCAAGATCCCGCTCTCTAATGCCGAGATCGCGCTCGCTGGAACCCAATTTTGCCCGCAACGTCAATTCGCGCCGCAGGCACTCGAGCGCGGGCTGCACCAATTGACGCACCTTGTGCAGCGGCCGCGGTTCCAATTGCGTTCCCGCCAATCTCGCGATCAGGCTGACGACGCCCAGCACTTCGATGTGCTCGCCGCGCACGGCAAAGGCGTAGATCACGCGGTCCGCATCGATCGTCCTCGCGACCCCGGGAAAGTCAGTGGTATCCGCCAGCGCGTTGGCTATGGCGTCGTTGATGAGCTGCGGCTCATCGTCCAGATCCCAATCCTCCGAGGCCCATACCAGGTTGGAATATCCGTCGTGCACGACGACGCCGCGCAAACTCGGCATGAGCATGCGCAATAAGCGGCCGTAGGGATCGAATGAGGCATCCGCAGCCGGCGTTTCGGCGGCATTAGATTTGATGTCCAGCACTGAGGCCATCTTTAGGGATTTCTGCGGTTTAAGATCACGAATCAATGTGCGGGAAACGCTGCTGCGCAGCTTTGACGAGCGTCGCAGTTCGACGTAAACCTTGGCGGCCCGGCGCGGAACCTTGCGGCGCAAAAGCTGCAAAATTGACAATAATTAGCGGTTCTTGTGATGCAGATCGCGGTTCTTAGGCAGCGGCTTGCCGGAATGCGTCAAAAACTTCAGCAAGTATCGGCCTCCTGGAATGCGCACCAAGCGGAACACGCGGCGCCAAAAGCGCCGTGCTTCGGCATCGAATTTCACCAGCGGCAGAGCATCGTACAGAGACCTCAACGGTTCATGGACAATTGCGGCCGCGGCCCTCACCGTTGCGGGTCCGTCCCCGGACGTGAAGCGCAGCAGCGCGATCTTCGCATCCCATTCAATGCAAAGATCCAGCAGCGGCGCGCTGCCGAAGGCGCGCGCGGCGCCGCGGTCCGCGCCCTGCAGAATCACCTCGATTTCGTGCGGTGCCGCGCTCCTCAAGTGCCACGCGCCATCGCCGCAATCCTGTGGTAGAAATGCTGCGGTAAAATTGCGTCGCTTGTTCGCGCTCATTGCTTCATCCTACCGAAGGATATGCGCGAAAGTTAGCGCCGGAGAATCGCCTACTTGGACGAGTCGATAAAACTTCTTCCTGGACAAGCCCTGAGCTCGGGAGGCCGTCCGCGGCTCGATTACCTGGCGGTTGCAACATTGGCGTTTCCCTTCATGGTGAACAGCGCCGTGCAGGCGGTCTTGAACACCACCGACACCTGGTTCATGGGGCGCGTGTCCCCTGCCGCCACCGCCGCGATCAGCGCGGTGTACTGGCCGGTGCTGGTGTTCGGGCTGCTGTTCGGCGGGGTTGGGCTGGCGGTGCAGACCCTGGTGGCGCAGGCCTACGGCGCGCGCCGCTACGCGCGCGCATCGCAGGCCACCTGGACCGCGCTGTGGGCGTCGTTGTTCACGGTGCCGCTGTTCGCCGTGCTAGCGGTCAGCGGGACGCGCATATTCGCTCCGTTCGGCATCGCCCCGGCCACGCTGCAGCTGGCGTTGTCGTTTTGGCATCCGCGCATGCTGGGAGGCCCACTCGGCGTCGCCATGTGGGCGGTACTTGGCTTCTTCAACGGCATTGGGCGTCCGACGATCACGCTGAGGATCGCGCTCGGCGTGGCCGCGATCAACGCGCTGTTGAATCAAGTGTTCATGTTCAACCTCGGAATGGGCGTGCCGGGTTCCGCCTGGGCGACGAATACTGCGCAGCTGCTCGGAGTTGCGGCGGCGCTGATATGGTTTTTGGGGCCGGCAACACGCCGGCGCTTTCGCTCGCACCTCACGACGCGGCTCAAGCCGCGCGCGTTGGCGCACCAGGTGAAATTGGGATTCCCAATGGGTTTGCTGATCGCGGCGGATATTCTCGGCTTTGCGCTGTTCCAGCTGATGCAGGTGCGCCTCGGCACCGTCGATGGCGCGTCCAGCCAGATCGTCATGATGCTCACTTCTTTTTGCTACATGCCGGCGGTGGGAATCGCGATGGCGGGAACCACACTGGTGGGCCAAGCCATCGGCGCCGGCCACCGCGACTGGGCATTCAAAGTCGGCAACGGCATCGTACTGATGGCGATGCTGTACATGGGTGCCATCGGCATACTGCTGGCGGCGGCGGGGCCTTGGGTGCTGCCGTTGTTCACGAATGGCGCCGACCCCGATGCCGCGAGAGTCGTGGCGCGAGGCGCCACGCTTTTGTGGATTGCCGCGGGTTATCAATTGTTCGATGGACTCAACATCAGCAGCAGCGCCTGCTTGCGCGGCGCCGGCGACGTGCGGCTGCCTGCAGTCATGGTCCTGGCGCTGTCCTGGCTGGTGTTCGTACCGCTCGCCCACAGTCTGTCGTTCGCGAAGGGCATGGGCTGGGTCGATTGGCTGCCGCAATTCGGCTTGGGTGCGGTCGGCGGCTGGTTCGCGGCCGTGATCTACATCTTCTGCTTGGGAACGATGTTGTTTCTTCGCTGGTACTCTTGTGCTTGGCAGCGCATCGCGCTGCCGCTGAACTGATGAGACGCTCCATGGCCACGATGAATCGCGTCATGCTCGCAGTTTTGAGCTGCGCGCCGCTGTGCGCGTGGCCGGCGGGCACGATCCCGGTCAGCGTCACGCAGGTGATGGCGGTAGAACACCTGCCGCCGGGTGCAGTCAGCTTCGTGATCATGGACCCGGATTCGGACCGCGTGGTGATGAGTTTGAACGCCGAAACACCGCGCAGCCCTGCGTCCACGATCAAGACCGTCACAACCTATGCGGCGCTGGACATGCTGGGGCCGGCCTTCACGTGGCGAACCTCGGCATGGGCGCGCGGCACTCAGAGCGCCGGTGTTCTCGATGGGGATTTGATCCTGCAGGGAGGCGGCGATCCGTACATCACGCTGGAACGCTGGTGGAGTTTCGTGCAGGCGCTGCGCGCCACGGGCCTGAAGTCGATTCGCGGCGATGTGGTCATCGACAACACCGCATTTTCCCTGCAGCCGGAGGATCCCGGCGCCTTCGACGGCCGGCCGAATCGCTCATACAACGTGTTGCCGGACGCGCTCATGGTGAATTTTCAGTCGATCGAGTTCAGGCTGGCCGCGAATGCAGATACTCGCCGGGTGGACGTCGTCGCCAACCCGTCGCCCGGAAATCTGGCGATTGAAAATCACATCCGCTTCGTCCCGGGACGCTGTCAGGGCGGTGCGGGGCGGGTGGATTTTCAAGTTGCCTCCGCGCGCTGGGATAGGGTGGTGTTCTCCGGCGCCTTGTCGCCGCTGTGCGCACCGCAAAGCTTTACGCGCGTGCTGCTGCAGCCGGCCACTTATGCTTTCGGCACCTTCGTGGAGTTGTGGCGCGAATCGGGCGGCGAGTTTCTTGGTGAATTGCGCATCGAAGCCAAACCCGCCGACGCCAAGCTGCTCCTCACCTTCGAGTCTTTGAGTTTGGGCGAGATCGTGCGGCTCACCAATAAGTTCAGCAGCAATCTCATGGCACGCCATCTGCTCCTGACTTTGGGAAGCGAACGCTACGGTGCGCCCGCGACCCTGGAGAAGGGCGGCACCGCCATTGCAGAGTGGGGTCGCGAGCACGGCTTTGATTTGCAGGGTCTCGACATCGACAACGGATCGGGACTGTCGCGCAGCACGCAGATCTCGGTGCGGCAATTGGCAACGATATTGAGCGCCGCTTATCACAGTCGTTTCGCGCCCGAGTTCATGGCATCGTTGCCGCTTGGCGGCCTCGACGGCACCTTGCGATCCCGCATGAAGGGCAGCCCGGGTGGTTCCGTGCGCCTCAAGACCGGGCATCTCGACGCCGTCAGCGGCGTCGCCGGCTACGTTACCGCCTCGAGCGGCAAAACCTATGTGCTCGCATCATTGGTGAATCACGTTCGCGCGGACGATGGCGCCGCCGAGCCCCTGCATGCGGCGTTGGTGGCGTGGCTGCAGCACAATCTCTAAGCCCAAGGCTGCTCCATGTCCCACAGGGTTGCCGCCACGTCCTTGCGCAGCCATACGCCTACGCCCATGTAGCGGAAGGACCTCAGCAGACGCCGCCGATACCATGCGCCGGAGCGCAGATGCACGTCGCGATCGGTGCGGCTGCGGTCGCAATTGTCGCGCCAATCCTCTGCGGTCAGCGCGGACACGTACAACGCGGCGCGGGTCAGCCTGGCGAAGTTTGCGATGGCGCGCGCGGCTTGCGCGTCGGTCAGGTACTGCAGAACGTCGTAGCAAATCGTGAGATCAAATGGTTTTGACGGTGCGAAATCCGTGACCGATCCCAAAATCCAACCGAAGCGTTCGCACAGGTACGGGCTCGATTCGAGGCCTGAATACCGCGCCCGCGGATAAAGATCCGCCAATGGCCCGCGCAACAACCCCAGGCCGCAGCCGGCATCGAGAATGCGCCGCACGGGAATCTGAATGTGCCCGAGTATCGAGGCGATCACCGCGGCGCGACTGCGCATTTCGCCGCCGCTGACGACCCGCGTCTTGGGATCCAGATAAAATCTTCGAAAATAGTCGGCGCCGAAATTGTTCGCAGGCGGTGGCCGGTGTAGTTTGGGTGGTTTCTGCCGATGTACCGAGGTTGCACGCATGCTTAAATTGATCTCGCGGGAAGGGTGGCTGCGCCCTATGGTAGCGATCGCGCTGCTGTGCTGCCCGGTTTCCCTGCTCGCCGCGCAAGCAGCGGCCACCGCCGCCGGCGACACGCCCAGCATCGCGGCGAAAACCTCCGGGATGCAGCGCATGCCGGGCTTCTTGCCGCTGTACTGGAATGCAAAGACCGGCAAGCTTTACCTGGAAATCCCGCATTTGAACACCGATATGGTGTATTTCGATTCGCTGCCGTACGGCACCGGATCCAATGATCTGGGTCTCGACCGCGGCCAGATTTCGCGGGCGAAACTGGTGCGCTTCGAACGCTTCGGGCCGCGCATCCTGCTGGTACAGCCCAGCGAGTATTTTCGCAGTTCCTCGCAAAATCCGGCGGAGCAGCTGGCGGTGCGTCAATCATTTCCGGACTCGGTGCTGGCCGGCTTTGTGGTGGAAGCGGAAAACGCGGCCGCCGCGGCCGACGCCGGTGCGGTGTTGGTGGATGCGACTGAATTCTTTCTGCGCGACGCGCACGGAGTTCTGGATGCGCTGGTAAAACAAGGGCCCTACAAGCTCGACGCCGCGCGCTCGAGCATAGTGATTGATGCCACCCGGGTGTTCCCCAAGAATACCGAGGTCGAAGCGGTCCTGACGTTTGCTTCCGACGCGCCGGTGCGCGGTTCATTCGTCGCTGAGGTGGCGCCCGACCCGCATGCGCTGACGGTGCGCGAGCATCATTCCTTCCTGGAATTGCCGGAGCCAGGATATGTACCGCGCCGCTACGATCCGCGCGCCGGGTATTTTCAGTTTGTGTTCCGCGACTACGCGGCTGCGCTGGGAGCGCCGCTGGAGCAAATGTTCATCCTGCGGCACCGCTTGATCAAGCAGGATCCGAGCTGCGTTTCCGAGTGCGCAGCGGTCAAGCCGATTCAATACTACGTGGATCGCGGTGCGCCCGAACCGATTCGTTCCGCGCTGGTCGAGGGTGCGAGCTGGTGGGATCAGGCGTTCCACGCCGCCGGCTGGGCGCCCGGGACTTTTCGGGTGAGTGTTCTCCCGGAAGGCGCCGATCCCATGGATGCCCGCTACAACATCATTCAATGGGTGCACCGTTTCACTCGAGGATGGTCGTACGGACCTTCGGTGGCGGATCCACGCACCGGCGAGATCATCAAGGGCAACGTGACCTTGGGATCCTTGCGCGGCCGGCAGGATTACCTGATTGCAGAAGCGCTGCTGTCGCCCTATGTGTCCGGCAAAGTCAGCCAGCCCAATACCGACCCGATGCTCATCATGGCGCTGGCGCGCACGCGGCAATTGGCCGCTCATGAGACAGGCCATACCTTGGGATTGGCCCACAATTTCGCCGCAAGTTCCTATCCGCACGCCCCCTCTGAGTCCGTCTCCGTGATGGACTACCCGCATCCTTGGATAACGCTCGATACGGACGGTGTCCCGAATCTTGCTTCAGCCTACGCATCCAACATCGGGTTGTGGGACAAGGTGACGATCAATTACGGCTATCGCCAATTCTCCAATGGTAGCAACGAGCGATTCGAACTCGATGCCATCTTGAACGATGCAACCAAATCCGGGCTGGTTTACATTTCCGACGAGGATGCAAGGCCGGCCGGCGGCGCGCACCCGTTTGCGCATCTTTGGGACAATGGCCAGGATGCGGCTGAGGAACTCATCCGCATCCTGAAGATCCGCGCGGCGGCCTTGACTCGGTTCGGCGCAAACGCCATCCCCATGGGCGCGCCAATGGCGCAATTGCAAGACACGCTTGCACCGCTGTATTTGCTGCATCGTTATCAGACCGAGGCCGCCATCAAGGAAATTGGTGGTCTTGACTACCGGTACCAACTGCGCGGCGACGGGCAACAGAATGCCGCCATCGTTGCTCCCAGCGAGCAAAGCAAGGCGCTGCGCGCGGTGGCGATGACGCTGTCGCCCGCCGTGCTGACCCTGCCGGAATCCTTGCTGAAACTGCTGCCGCCCCGCCCCCCAGGCTTTCCGCGCACTGCCGAATCCTTGCCGGCCAGGACCGGGCTGACCTTCGATCCGATTGCGGCTGCGGAATCCGCGGCGGATCTCACGCTGTCCACCTTGTTCAACGCGGAGCGGGCCGCGCGCATCGTTGAATACAATGCCCGCCTCAGAGGTGCCCCGACGTTCGCAGAGGTGATCGAAGCGGCACTCGCCGCCAGCCGGCCTGCGCGCATCCCCCTCAAGGCCGCCGAGCACGGACTTGAGGGACAAGTTCAGTCCGCGATATACGCGCGAACGGTGGAGGCCATGCTGACATTGGCCGCGGATCGCAAGGCTGCAGTTGCCGTGCGTGCGATCACAAATGCCAAGCTGGACGAGATCAAACGGCACGCCGACCTGAATTCGCCGCTCGAGGCGTACCTCAATCAGCGCATTCAGCAGTTGCAGAACGATCCCAGCAAATTCGTGGTGGCAATGCCCGTGGAAGCTCCGCCCGGGATGCCCATCGGCGATGACCCGTGAAAGGAGGAGCGCCCGTGAACCGAGCATTTGCGTTGATGATTTCATTCGCCCTCATCAGGAGCGTCGCGGCCGCCGCGCCCGACAGCGGCTGGCCCGCCTACGGCGGTGACGAGGGCGGCACCCGCTATTCGCCTTTGACAGAAATTACCCCGGCCAATGTCGGCGAACTGCGCGTGGCCTGGACTTTCCGCACCGGCGAACTGGGACAGGGCGTGAAGGATTGGAACCGTTCGGCCTTCGAGGTCACGCCGATTCTCTACGACGGCACCCTGTATCTCACCACCAGCAGTACCGACGTGGTCGCGGTGAATGCGGCCGACGGGACTCTGCGCTGGCGCCACGACAGCCAGAGCCGCAAGGATCTGCACTACTCCGATGGCGTATCGCGCGGCGTGTCCCTGTGGGTGGACGAGGCAAGCCCACCGGGAGCGGTATGTCACGCGCGCATTTATGCGCCGACGCTGGACGCCCGGTTGCTGGCGCTGGATGCGGCCACCGGCAAAGCCTGCGCGGACTTCGGCGAACACGGCGCGGTGAATCTGCTCAACGACGTGCGTTCCCAGTTCAAGGAAGGCGACGAGTGGCGCAATTATCTCGTCACTTCGCCGCCCGCAATCCTGGACGGCAAGGTGATCGTCGGCTCTTCCATTGGCGACAATCGCGCGGTGCTGGAGGAACTCGGCAGCGTGCGGGCCTTCGACGCGAGGAGCGGCGCACTCAAGTGGAGCTGGGATCCCATTCCGCGGGATCCGTCGAATCCAGTGTTCAAGGATTGGAGCCCGGAGCGGGTAACGGCCGCCAGTGCCGCCAATGCCTGGGCACCGCTGTCGGTGGATGCTGCTCGTCACCTGGTATTTGCGCCTACGGGGTCCGCCAGCCCCGATTTTTTCGGGGGTGAAAGACCGGGCGATAACCGTTGGGCCAATTCTGTGGTGGCATTGGAGGGCGAGACCGGCACACTCAGGTGGGGCCAGCAGCTGGTGCACCACGACCTCTGGGACTATGACGTGGGCTCGCAGCCCACGCTGGCGGACCTTGTGCACGATGGCAAGCACGTCGCCGCGGTGATTCAGGCTACCAAGACCGGCTTTCTTTACACGCTCGACCGCGACAGTGGTGCGCCCATTTTCCCCATCGTCGAGAAAGCCGTGCCGCAGGATGCGGTGCCGGGCGAGCATCCTTCGCCCACACAGCCGGTGCCCGTAGCGCCCCCGGCGCTGACGCGCCAGGCGCCGATCACCGCGGATGATGCGTGGGGCGTAGCGTGGTTCGATAGCCGTGCCTGCCGCAAGCGCATCGAAGGCTATCGTTCCGAGGGCATATTCCAGCCGCCCGCAATCAAGGACTCGCTGATGCAGCCGGGCAACGCCGGCGGCGCCAACTGGGGCGGAATCGCGTTTGATCCCAAGCGCCAGCTTGCGGTGGTCAATACCATGAACCTGCCGTTCGTGGTTGCGCTCATTCCACGCGCAGAATTTCTCAAGCAGCGCGAGTCGGGTGATTACAAGGACTTTGAATTTGCGCGTCAGGAGGGGACGCCCTACGGAATGCGCCGCACGGCATTCAAGTCCAGTCTCGGCATCCCCTGCGTAAAGCCGCCATGGGGCATGCTCGCGGCGGTCGACATGGAGCATGGCACCATCAAGTGGCAGGTCCCCTTGGGCGACGCGCCGTACGTTCACTTGAACATCGGCATGCCGGCGATCGGCGGCCCCATCGTTACCGCGAGCGGCCTCACGTTCATCGCTGCCAGCCTCGACGGCCGGATGCGCGCCTTCAATACCGATAGCGGCAAGCTCCTGTGGGAGGTCAAGCTGCCGGCGGGCGGGCAGGCCACGCCCATGACCTATTCGATCGGCGGCCGGCAGTATGTGGTGATCGCCGCCGGCGGCTACAAGAGCGATTCCCCGCGCGGCGACTACCTCGTGGCCTACTCGCTCCCCAAGTAGGGCAAACGAGCGCTACGGCCCAGGGCTATGAGGCCAGCGGCGACCCGCAATTGCTCTTCAGTCCTCGAGGTGGATCAGTGGCTCGGCATCCTGCGCGAAGCGCTAAGCAAGAACTATGACCGGCTTGACCACGTATTGGCGACCATCAAACCCAAGAGGCGCAAGGGGAAACCATGAACAAAATGATTCTCAAAACCGAAGGCGATACACACGTGATCGTAACGCGGCGCTTCGCTGCGCCGCCGGAGGCGCTGTTTCGCGCTCACACCGAGCCCAAGCTGATCAAGCAATGGTTGCTCGGGCCCGATGGTTGGACGATGCCGGTTTGCATCAGCGAAGCGCGCGCCGGCGGCAGGTTTCGCTACGAATGGGTGAACGGCACAGGCCGCGGGTTTTACGTGACCGGCGAGTATCTGGAAGTCGAGCCTTACAGCCGGATGGTTCACGTGGAACGGATGTACCTGCCCGAGGCAACGCCGGACAACCGCGTGGAGACACGATTCGATCCCGACGGCGCCGGTACCTTGATGACCCTGCGCATGACCCTGCCCGATGCCAAGACCCGGGCCGCGATGCTGGCTACCGGCATGGAGCGCGGCATGGAAGCGAGCTATGTGCGTCTGGAGGCGTTGATCTAGCCGTGAGCGCGGCGGCCGCTGCCGGGTGGTTCGGCGGCGCTCTTGGCGCGAGAATCGTTGCTGCGATTCGAAGCTGTTGAATCGGAGCGTCGAAAGTGCGCGATCAACTTTGTCAGGGCTGCGGCCTGCGCCGTCAGCGCTTGCGCCGCCGCCGTATCCTCTTCGACCAGCGCGGCGTTCTGTTGCGTCATCGAGTCCATCAACGTCACGGCTTTGTTCACCTGTTCGATCCCCGAGGCCTGCTCGCGGCTCGAGCTGGCGATCTCCGCCATGACGTCCGTCACCGACTTCACGCGCGTCACGATCTCGTCGAGCACCTTGCCCGATTCATCCACCAGCCTCGTGCCCTCGTTTACCTTGCCGACTGAATCGTGGATCAGCGCCTTGATCTCCTTGGCCGCCCCTGCGCTTCTCGAGGCGAGGTTGCGCACCTCGGATGCCACTACCGCAAAGCCGCGACCCTGTTCGCCTGCCCGGGCGGCTTCCACCGCCGCGTTCAGCGCCAATAGATTGGTCTGAAACGCGATTTCATCGATCACCCCGATGATATCGGCGATTTTCTTGCTCGCCGCGTTGATCTCGCTCATCGCGGCCACCGCTGAGCCTACGACTCGGCCGCCGCGCTCGGCCTGCTCGCGCGCCGCTTCCGCCAGCTGCCGGGCGTGCGCGGCGTTGTCCGCGTTGTTCTTCACGGTCGAGGTCATCTGTTCCATCGAGGAGGCCGTCTCCTCCAGGCTGGAGGCTTGCTCCTCGGTACGCGTGCTCAATTCGAGGTTGCCGCGAGAAATCTCCTCGGCGCCAAGCTGAACCTCACGCGAGGTCTTGGTCACACTGGTGACCACTTCCATCATGGACTGAATCATCGAATTGACCGATGCGGCGAGCGTCTTGAAGTGACCCGATTTGTCGTCAACCTTCACTCGCGCCGTAAGATCACCGGCGACGGCCCGCTGCACCACCTGCATCGTTTCTGCCACCGTCGTTGAAACGCTGCCAATCAGCTCATTGATGTTGCGCGTCAGTAGCTCGAGATTACCGCTCTTGCCGTTCATGCTGATGCGCCGATCGCCCGCGCCGCTGAGTGCTGCCTGGATCACATCCAAGGACTCGTGAACGGCGCTGTCCAAGGCGCGCGCCTCGAGGATGATCGGCGTTATTTCGCTCGCGAACTTGATCACCTTCCAGGGTCTGCCGTCCTGACCAATCAGCGGGTTGAAGCTGGCACGGACCCAGACTTCGCGACCGTTCTTGCCCGCGCGCCTGAAGCGCCCTTGCTCGAACTGACCCGCTCGCATGTGTTCCCACAAGGCCCGATATTCGGCTGCCTCGCGGTCCGCCGGATTGACGAACAACGCATACGGCTGGCCGAGAATCTCCGCCAGCGTGTAGCCGAACATCTTCAAATAGCTGTCGTTCACGGCCAGCACCGTGCCGTCCATGTCGAGCTCGATGACGGCCTGCGACTTATTGATCGCCGCATAAAGGGACTCGAGCTCACGCAGGCGCGCCGAGTTCCTAAGCCATGTCAAGCGACCGAATGCCGTTTTGCTAGCTGCCACGTCGATCCTAAGATTTGACCTTAAGCTTAAGATCATCGGCGCGGCAGGCCGGATCTTGAGCGCGGATTATTCGACGGTCAGGCTCTTCGCCAGATTGCGCGGCTGATCGACATCCGTGCCCTTGAGCACCGCGACGTGATATGCCAGCAGCTGCATCGGAACGGCAAAGACTATCGGCGCTTGCAGCGCGGTCGCGTGTACCGGCATTTTGATCACCGTAATGCCGTCTTCGCTGTCCATTCCGGATTCAGGATCGGCGAACACGAATAATTTGCCGCCGCGGGCGCGCACTTCCTGCAAATTCGACTTGAGCTTTTCGAGCAGCTCGTTGCTGGGAGCCACCGCGACCACGGGCATGTCCTCGTCCACCAGCGCCAACGGTCCGTGCTTCAGTTCCGCGGCGGCATAGCCCTCCGCGTGTATGTAGGAGATCTCCTTGAGTTTCAGCGCGCCTTCCATGGCGATGGCCTGCAACGGTCCGCGGCCGAGAAACAGTGCGTGCCGTTTCTCGGCGAAAGCCTCGGCGAGCGACCGTATGACCTCGTCGAGCTTGAGGGTTTTTTCCACGAGCCCCGGCAATTGCAGCAGTTGCGCCACCAGCGCGCTTTCTTCGCCCGCATTTGGACCGTTTTTTGCGAGCGCAATGATCAGCATCGCGAGCGCCGCCAGCTGCGTTGTGAACGCCTTGGTCGAGGCGACGCCGATCTCCGGGCCGGCGCGGGTCAGAAGCACCAGGTTTGATTCCCGCACCATCGAACTTTCGGCGACGTTGCAAATGGTGAGCGTCGCGAGATATTGGGCTCGCCGGGCATTGCGCAGCGCCGCGAGCGTATCGGCGGTCTCGCCGGATTGCGAAATCGTCACGAACAAGGTATCCGCGGTGATCACCGGATCGCGATATCGGTACTCGCTGGCAATCTCGACCCGCGCGGGTATCCGGCAGATTTGCTCCAGCAAGTAGCTCGCGACCAGGCCGGCGTGGAAACTCGTGCCGCACGCAGCGATGTGAACGGCTTTGACGCGCTTGAAAATCCTGGCGGCGCCGGGTCCGAAGGCGGCATCCAACAATTTACCGCCGGCGATCCGCTCTTCCAGCGTTTCGGCGATCGCCCGCGGCTGTTCGTGAATTTCCTTGAGCATGAAATGCCGGTACGGCCCGCGCTCGGCGGCGTCCGCCGGCAGGTCGCTTTCGCGCACCTCGCGCACCTTAGGATTGCCGGCGGCGTCGAGAATCTTGACGGACCTGCGGCGTACCTCGGCGACGTCGCCTTCTTCGAGAAAAGTGAAGCGCCGCGTAACGGGCAGCAACGCGGCTACGTCCGAGGCAGCGAAGTTCTCATCGAGCCCGAGGCCAATTACCGCCGGACAGCCTTCGCGCGCCATCACGATGCACTCGGGATCCGCTTCGCACACGACCGCCAGCGCGTAGGCGCCTTGCAATTCAGCCACTGTCTTGCGCACGGCCGCGAACAAATCGGAGGACGAGCCCAGATGATGATGGATGCGGTGCGCCACGACTTCGGTGTCGGTTTCTGACGTGAAGACATACCCCAAACTCTTGAGTTCGGCGCGCAACGCCTCGTGATTCTCGATGATGCCGTTGTGCACGATCGCCACGCCGCCGCGAGACATGTGCGGATGGGCATTTTCGGTGGTTGGCACGCCGTGGGTCGCCCAGCGAGTATGTGCGATGCCCACCGATCCGCTGATCGGCTGCGCATCGAGGGCATCCTGCAAAACATTGACCTTGCCGACGGTGCGCAAACGGGTGAGGTGCCCATGATCCATCACGGCCAAACCGGCCGAGTCGTAGCCCCGGTATTCCAAACGGCGCAATCCCTCCATCAGTATGGGTACTGCGTTGCGTTCAGCAACCACCGCCACGATGCCGCACATATTTACCGGTTCCCCGCGCTATAAGACGGTGCCTAGTGTGCCCGAGACCTGCAGGAAATCCACTCAAGACCGCCCTGGGGCGGAGGGAGTTCTGTAGTCTTCTTAATACTATTTGCTAAATGCTATTAGCAATTATATAGTATTAGCTTATGGACGATAGCAACGAACGCAAGTTCCAAAAGGAGCTGAACGGAGGCCTGGTCGGCTTGGTGCTGCTTGCCGTTCTTGCCCAATCGGGCGAAGACCTGTACGGCTACGAAATCGCCAAGCGATTGGCCAGCGCCAATGACGGCACCTCCATCTTCAAGGAAGGCACCATATATCCGGTGCTGCGAGCCCTATCGGCGGGGAGCTTGCTGACCAGCCGCATCGTTCCTTCATACTCCGGCCCGCCACGCCGCTACTACCGCATCACCGACCTGGGCCGCAGCGTGCTCGCCGAATGGAAGCTGATTTGGCAAGGTACGCGCAGCTTCGTCGACCGCTTCATAGAACAATCGAACACAGGACAATCGCCATGAACCGCAGCGCGCCACGCTCCATCGATCAGTACCTACGTCAGCTTCGCGAGGAGCTCGCCGGCGCAGACAGCGCGCTGATTCAAGACGCGCTCTACGACGCCGAGGAATATCTGCGCGCCGAGGTCGCCGCGCATCCCGACAAGTCAGAATCCGATGTGCTCGAATTGATCGCCTCGACCTACGGCGCGCCGGACGAAGTGGCGAGCGCCTACCGCGACACCGAGGTCAAAGTGAAGGCCGCGATGGCGACGCCGCGGAAAAAGGCAAACACGGCGGCGGGCAAGTTCTTCGGCGTGTTTCTCGATCCCCGCGCCTACACGTCCTTGTTCTTCATGCTGCTGTCGCTGGCCACCGGCATCATCTATTTCGTGTTTGCTGTCGTCGGGTTGTCGGTGTCGGCGGGCCTGGCGGTGCTCATCATCGGCGTGCCGTTTTTTCTCATGTTTGTCGCGATCAGCCGCGTCGTGTCGCTGGCGGAAGGACGCTTGATCGAAGCCATGACCGGCGAGCGCATGCCGCGCCGGCCTGTGTACCAGGGCAACGCCGAAGGATTCTGGGCGCGGATGGTGGACATGCTGAAAGACCGGCGCACCTGGACCACCATCGCATACTTCATCTTGATGCTGCCGATCGGCGTCGTCTACTTCGTGACCGCGGTGGTGGGACTGTCGGTGAGCCTGGCATTCATCTTCGCGCCGCTCGCCGATATTCTCGGGCGCGTCGGGGTGGCGGGTTTCGACGAAATGCACATCACTGCGCCCGCCGCCGTGGAATGGATGGTGGAGTCGGTTTTCGTGCTGCCGCTGCTGATGCTGCTGGGAGTCCTACTGCTGACCTCGACCATGCATCTGGCGCGCGGCGTTGGCCGCCTGCATGCCCTGTTCGCGAAAACTCTGCTGGTCGCGCGCGCAGCGCCGACCGAGCCGGCGGCCAACGCTGAATCTCCCGCGCCCCTGGCTGCTCACTAGCGATCGCTGCTGGGGGCCGGGGGTGTGATGGATCCGCCCAGTGCCTGGAACAGCGCGGCGGTGTCGGCGAAGCGCGCTGCTCGTGCTTGAATCAGCGATATCACGGCCTGCTGGTAGGTTTGCTCGCTCACCACCAGGGCTAGATAACTTACCGAGCCGAGCTCGAGTTGCTGTCGCGCCACGGTCAAGCTTAAATCAGCCGCCGCTTCGGCGCGGCTTGCGGCATTCAACGCGTCCGCATCCGTATCGAGGGCGTGCATGGCATCGGCGACGTTGGCAAATGCGGTAAGCACCGCCGACTTATACATCGCCGCGGCTTGATCCAGTGCAGCGTCGGCTGCACGCTTGCGGTGGATCAAGGTGCCCCCGGCGAACAGCGTCTGCGTGGCGTTGGCGCCGACGCTCCAGAATCCCGTGCCAGCCTTGAACAAATCGCTCATTGCCGTGGCCGAACTACCGATGTCGCCCGTGATCATGAATTGCGGCAGCATGTTGGCTAGCGCAACACCGACCTGCGCCGTGGCCGCATGCAGCTGCGCGTCTGCGGCACGCACGTCGGGCCGGCGTTCAACCAGCTGCGAGGGCACGCCCAGCGGCAGATCAACCGGCAACAGCAACTGGTTCAGCTCGATTTTTGGCGGTTTGAATTCCGCCGGCAGGCGCCCCGTCAATACCGCCAGCTGATCAAGTGCGGTCTGCCATTGCCGGCGCAGCGGCGGCAATGTCGCCTCCAGCTGCGCGAGTGCGGCTTCCTGGGCATAGACGTCAACTTCCGCAATCGCACCGAGTTCCAGTTCGCGTTTGAGCACCGACAGCGATTCTTTCTCGAGAGTTATCACCCGCTCGGTGGCGGAAATCTGCTCGCGAAATCCCGCGTCCTGGATCGCCGCGGTCACCACGTTGGCCGTGAGAGTGAGGTAGGTCGCGTCGAGTTGGTAGCGGCTGGCCTCCGCCTGCGCCGCCAGCGATTCCACCTGCCGGCGGTTCGCGCCGAATACATCGGGGACGTAGCTCACGGTGACTTGCGGTGTGAAGAGATTGTACAGCGCAGTGCCGGACGCCAAATTAGGCGCCAGCACCCCGGTGGCATTGAGATTGCGGCTGGCACCGAACCCGGCCTGCACGCTGGGGAAAAAACTGCCGCGCTCAGCCGCCGTATTCTCCAGCGCTTCTCGCAATGCCGCCTGGGCCGCCAAAACATTGGGGTTGGCGCGCAGCGACTCGATCACCAACGCATTCAGTTCCTCGGAGCCAAACAAGGTCCACCAGTTTCGCGGCACTTCGCGTTCCGCGAGGAACTTTTGCGCCGCGCCGCCCGGTCCCTGCGCCGAGCTGGTCTCGACCGGCTGCGCATCGATAGTGTAGCGATCGACGTGCGGCGGCGCGGGCTCGTGGAAATTCGGTCCCACGCACGCGCAAAGGCCGAATGCGGCGAACCCCAACACCCGCTTCATGTGCCGCCCTCCCGCGGCAATTCCTGCGGCAGCTCTTGCGCACGGGAGAATCGCAATATCAGAACCGGCAGCACCAACAAAATCAGCGCCGGCGCCAGCAGCATGCCGCCCACGACCACCAGCGCCAGCGGCCGCTGCACCTGCGAACCGATCCCGGTGGAAAACGCCGCCGGCAGCAGGCCAACGCAGGCCACGATGCAAGTCATCATCACCGGACGCAGCTGCGTGCGGCAGGTTTGCAGCATGGCGGCGGCGCGATCCAGTCCGGATTCGAGACTCAGGTGGTAGTAGGACAGAATCAAAATGCCATCCATGGCTGCGATGCCGAACAGCGCCACGAACCCTATCGCCGATGACACGCTGAACGGCGTGCCGGTGATGCGCAGGGAAAATATACCGCCGAGAAGCGCCATCGGAATCACGCTCGCCGCCAACAGCGCATCGCGCAGATTGCCGAAATTCAAATAAAGCAGCAGGACGATGAGCGCCAGCGACAGCGGTATGGCGACGCCCAAGCGCGCCGCCGCCTCCTGTAAGTTTCCAAATTCGCCCACCCACTCGAGGTAGTAGCCGCCCGGCAACGTCACTTGCGCCTCGACGGCGTGCTGCGCCTCGAGCACCGCGCCGCCGAGATCGCGGCCGCGCACGCTGAATTTGATCGGCACGTAGCGTTGCTGTTGCTCGCGATAGATGAAGGCGGCGCCGGACACCAATTGAATGTCCGCCACATCCTGCAGCGGGATCTGGATCACGCCGTTACCGGAACTCGCCGCAGCGCTGATCGGTATGCGCCGTATTGCATCCAAGTCCTGGCGAAATGGCGCTGCCAGACGCACCATCATCGGAAAGTGACGATCGCTGCTGCCCTCGTAAAGATCCCCGGCGCTCTGGCCGCCGATCGCAGTCTGCACCACCGCATTGACATCGCCGGGAGCCAGCCCGTAGCGCGCCGCGCGCACGCGATCGACGTCGATTTTGATGGTGGGCTGCCCAAGGGAGCGCAGTACGGCAAGATCCGTGATGCCGGGAATTTTCGCCAGCACGGCGGCGATGCTGTCAGCGGTTTTCTCCAGCGTCTCCAGATTATTGCCGTAGATCTTCACCGAGTTCTCGCCTTTCACTCCCGACGCGGCCTCCTCGACGTTGTCCTGGATGTATTGGGAGAAATTGAAGTTCACGCCTGGAAACTCCTGCTCCAGCTCGTTGGTCATGTTTTCGGTGAGCTGGTCCTTGTCCAAGCCCTTGGGCCAGCTGTCGAAGGGCTTCAGGGGCACGAAGAATTCCGCATTGAAAAAACCGGTGGCATCGGTGCCATCGTCCGGCCGGCCGTGTTGCGAGACCACCGACTGCACCTCCGGATACTTCGACATGAGAACACGCATGCGATTCACATAGGTATCGCTGTCTTCGAGGGAGACCGACTGCGGAAAAGTCGCCCGCACCCACAGATTGCCTTCCTCCAGCTTCGGTAGAAACTCCAACCCCAATGAGCGCACGGCGAAGAACGCCAGTATCGCGATCAACGCCAGGCCGGCAAACGTGATGATGCGATTGGCGAGCACGAATTCGAGGGCCGGCTCGTACACTCGCCTCAAGACGCGCACCACCGGAGTTTCGCGCTCCGCGACCTTGTCCTGAAACAGCATCAGACTCAACGCCGGTGCGACGGTGAAGGTGGCGATGAGGCCGCCGGCAATGGCATATGCATAGGTCTTGGCCATCGGCCCGAATATGTGTCCTTCGATTCCGGACAATGTAAAGAGCGGGACGAAGCCGGCGATGATGATGGCCGCGGCGAAAAAAATGGATTGGCTGACTTCGGCGGCGGCCACGGAAATGGTGGCGGTGCGGCCGCGAAAGCCGCTGCGCACTCGCATCCGATGCAAGGTGCTGGGGCCCTGGCCAAGATGCGCCGCGTCCTGCGCAATATGCCGGAAGATATTCTCGACCATGATCACGGTGGCATCCACCACCAATCCGAAGTCGATTGCGCCGACCGACAGCAGATTCGCGGATTCGCCGCGCAGCACCATGAGTCCGATCGCAAATGACAAGGCGAACGGGATGGTCATTGCAACTATAACGGCACTGCGGACGTTGCCTAGAAAGGCCCACTGCAGAATGAAAATCAACAGGATCCCCGCCAGCATGTTGTGCAGCACCGTGCGTGTCGTGACATGGATGAGATCGCTGCGATCGTAAATGCGCTGGATGCTGACTCCGGGCGGTAGGATCCCGGCGCTGTTGATCTTGTCCACCTCCGCTTCCACCCGCTTGATCGTGAGAATGCTCTTTGCGCCGCGGCGCATCAGCACGATGCCTTGCACGATGTCATCGACGTTGTCAAAACCGGCTATTCCCAACCGCGGCAAATTGCCGATGGTGACATCGGCAACATCGCCGAGAAGCACGGGGGCGCCTTGGTTGTTGGCGATCATCGTGCGGCGGATCTCGTCGGCCGAATGAATGAGCCCGACGCCGCGCACCACCGCGGACTGCGCGCCGAAATTCACGGTCTGGCCGCCGACGTTGATATTCGCGTTGCCGAGCGCCTGCAGCACCTGCGGAATGGACAATCCGTAGCCGAGCAGCTTGCGTTGGTCGATCGCGATGTCGTAAGTCTTGGTCTTGCCACCCCAGCCGGTGACATCGATGACGCCCGGCACGGCCTTGAAGCGCCTCTCCAGCACCCAATCCTGCAGCGTCTTCAAGTCCGTTACCGAGTAATTGGGCGGTCCGACCACCCGATAGCGGAATATTTCCCCGATGGGGCTGGTGGGAGATATCTGCGGCTGCGCGCCGTTCGGCAACGCGCCGAGTTGCGATAGGCGGTTGGTAACCCACTGCTCCGCCTGGGTGTAGGTGAAGTCGTAGGTGAACTGCACCTTGACGTCGGAGAGACCGAACAATGAGATGGTGCGGATGGCCTGCACATTGGGGATGCCGGCCATCTGGATCTCGAGGGGAATCGTGATGTAGCGCTCGATTTCCTCGGCCGACTGGCCGGTACTTTGCGTAACGACGTCGACCAGCGGCGGCACCGGATCGGGATAGGCTTCGATATTGAGCGACAGGAAGCTCGCCGCGCCGCCGATCAGCACCATCACCAATAGCACCACGATCAGCACGCGCTGCCGCAGCGCGAAGGTGACGATGGCGTTCATGACGAGGCGGGGACCGCCGCTTGATCGATGAACAATCCGCCCTTGGTCACGATGCGGTCGCCGGCCTGCAAGCCATCGAGCACTTCGACGAGCCCATCGTCGCTGCGCCCCGTGCGTATCGCCCGGTAGGCTACCAGGCCGTCGCCGGCGACCACCCAAACATGTGCTGCCGGTCCCTCGTAAACCACCGCGGCCGCCGGCACCGCGGGAGACTCCGTAGCGCCGCTGGTGACAATGCGAAACGTCGCGAACATCTCGGGCTTCAAAGCCAGATCGTGGTTGTCGATTTCGGCGCGCACCGGCAAACGATGGGTTACGGGATCGACCACTGCGGCCACGTAGGTCACGCGTGCCTTGAACACGCGCTTCGGATAAGCCAGCACGCGGACCTCGACCGGCTGCCCAAGTTTGACCGAGCCTGAGTCGGCTTCGCGCACATTCGCAAGAAGCCAAACGCTGCTGGGATCGGCGATGGTGAAGACCGGCGTGCCACCGGCCTGCAGATATTGGCCCGGGCCCACCTGCCGATCCACCACCACGCCGGCGATGGGGGCAACGATCGTCGCAACCGGATTCATCGCCTGCGAGGATTCGAGGCTTGCGATGTCGACTTCCGTTTTGCCGAAGATCTGCAGGCGATTGCGTACCGCATTCAATGCGGTTTCCGCCGACGCCAAGTCCGCCTGGGCCTGCTGCCAATCTTGCAGGCTGCCGCCCTTGGCATCGTACAGTGCGTGCTTGCGTGTTTCATTGATGCGCGCAAGCTTCACTTGTGACGCGGCGACCTTGAGGTCATTTTGCGCTTGCACGAACTCGGATGCTTCCACGGTTGCAAGAGGCGCCCGCGCCTTGACCGTATCGCCGAGCCCGGCGATGACCCGGGTGACTCGACCCGAATAGGGCGAGATCACGGGCGTCGCGCGATCGCCGTTGACGCCGATTTTGCCTTCGGTCAACTCCTCGCTGACGAATGCATGCATTCGCACCGCTTCCACCGTGAAGGTTTTCAGCTGTTGCGGGGTGGCGCGGAACGTCCCCGGCGGCGATGCCGCCGCGGCAGGTGGTTCATGCGGTCCAAAGACCTTGCCGCCCAACCACACGGCGAGAATGATGATCAGCGCGATGACGGCGGCGATGCCTGCCGTGCGCCATTGGCGCGCGGCCGACCAGGCGCGCCGGTCGATGGCATCCTGGCCGACAGGTCCCGGATCATTCTGCGATTCGCTCATTCCAAAAACTCCCAGCCTATCCTCGTCATCGGCATTATGCCGTGCGCGGAGCTTCTAAAAGTGAATGATCGCATCCATGGCGATCATCGCCTGAGAGTGCTTGCCCCCGTAAGTCGTGGCGCTGGGGTTGTCATAGGCTTCCGCGTCGCGGGCGTGCTCGAAGCGAATCTCGGGGCGAAGTTCGATCACATCGCCCATCCAATGGGTATAACTCAAATCGAACTCGTAATATCGAGTCTTGAATCCGGTGCGCTGGCCCGTGGCATCGTCCAGATAGTCGGTGCGCCAGGTGGCGATATCGCGCGGCCCAAATTGATAGTTGATGTAGTTGACGGCGGCCCACTCGTAGGAGTAGCAAAACACGACAGCGGGGTTGCACTGTGCACCGTTCGGCGCGCCGACATTGACGTAGGAGTAGCGCTGCCCGATGAATGCCACGCCGGCCGGATTGTTGACATTGGGCGTGTGGCTCTGCCACATGTACCAGATTTCGGTGTCGGTATGCCAATGCTCATCGATCTTGTGATACCAGGTGATGACCGCGTGCTGCAAATTGTTCCAGCGCCAGTTGCCGTCGTTGAGCCCGTTCATGCAAGGATAAACATTGTCTTTCCCTGAATCCGAGGTCCAGATGACGCACGCGGCAGGCGTCAAATGGCGTTCGCTCTTGACCCAGGGCGCGATGTCGTTGCCGGATGAAAGTTCGGTTTGGATCTGCCAGTTCTTGTTGAGCTTGGTGGTGCTGACGACACCGTTTTGAGTGTAGGGATCGACCGTATACAGCAGCGAATGGCTGTAGGTGAGATTGTTCGGCGCGAGCTGCGCTTCGATATCCGGAATGGAAATGTAGCGGCCCACGCGTAGGTTCTCGCCCTGGAAAAAATGCGGGAACCAGAAATCCATGTAGTACATGACGGGATCGAAGCCGTTAAACTTTTCGGCGTTGGTGTACTGGCTGCTGAATATGCCCTGGGAGAAGGTGTACTTGTAATCGGTACCGTAAATTCCGGCAAAGCGAAAACCCCAATCGACATGATCGAGCTGATCCTCATCGGGCGTGCGCTCGATGTACAGCGCCGCCTGATCGAGCTGCACGGTGTTGGGCTCGAACGAATAGGCCGCCGGAGAGTTGCCGCCGCTGCCCGTCGCGTAGTTGAACTTGGTATGCGACGTGCTGATGTTGCCGCCCGGCTCTATCCAGCCGTAGATCGTAAAGCGGCTGTCCTTGAGTTTTTGACCACCGGCGCCGCAATACAGCGCATCCATCAGCGCGCTGTAGTACATGTTCTCGACGCCGATGGCCTCAGAGCCGCCGATATTCCACGTCGAGTACGGCCACGGCGGATTGGACATGGGAATTTCAGCGCCGCCGACAATTTTGGTGGGCGGCGCATTCGGGTCCGGGCCATCCCAGGCCAAGTGAGACTTATAGCTGTCCTTGAGGCGCGAAAAGAATCCCTCGTCTTGCGATCCCTTGGCGCAGCCTTCCACGGGACCATTGGGATCGCGACAGCTGCCGGCGCACCGGCGGCCGTCGCATCCGCGGTACCCGCGGAGAAAGCCGGAGCAGCAGCCCAACACAGCACGCCGGCGGCGAGTACTTGCAGCAACAACGAAAAATACTTTTGCATTGCTTTGGCTCATTTTTATTGCCTCTCCCCCGAGTCCCTACCTGTTTAGAATTTCACCATCACGCCGCCGCCCAAGACGACTTCGCGCGTGCGCAGATCCGGAAACCAGTCACCCGAACTGCACTGACCGGTGGTGGCATCGGCGCCGCCCCCGACACAGCTTGCGGGCGAGCCGTTGTTGCCGCCGGGAGGCGTTATGCCGCCCTGTCCCGACCAATACGGAACGCTCGAGTGCCGAAACGTCACTTCCGTCCACCAGGTAATCCAGTCCTTCGGCATGTACTGCAAATTGAGTTGCGAATCCCATTGATAGAGCTTCTGCCCCGGCTGTTGGGTGAAGTACGGGGAGCCGCTTGCCGCGGTCGCGCCATTGATCGGCGGAGTCAGGGCCAGGTAGCGGCCGGGATTGTTCATGAAGCCGCCGCCGAGGGTAATCGCGTACAGATCGTTGTGAAACCACGTACGGTCGTAGAGCATCACGCCAAGAAACTCTTCCTTGTTCGGCCCTGCCGTGCAGTGCACGCCGCCGCCGTACTCGCAGCCGAAATCCCAGGTCAAGCTGAATGCCATTTTAGATACGCCGGCACCGCCCAGTCCTTTGGCGTCGTAGTACTTCACTAAGACGCTGTCGTCCTCGTGAAACCGAGTCACGTTGGCGTAATTGACGGGTGGCCCTGCCCCGACCAAGGAGCCCGCCGCGGCATTGGGATTACCGCCATTCTGGGGCTGACAGAGTGTGTCGATGGTCCCTTGCCCGTTGTTGTTGTTCGCCTGGCAGTTCAAATTGTCCTGACCGATCGAATAGGTGTTGAACACCAATTTAAGGTCCTCGTTCGGGATCCAGAGGATCTGTCCACCGAAACCTGGATGGCGGTTGAATTTCGCGTACGACTGCCAGCCGTTAATGAGCCAGGGCTCGATCTTTAAGTCCTGCGTCGGCCACCACTGCACGCGCAGTCCGTTGAAGAACCAGGGGGTGTTGGAAGACACGAACGAGGGCTGGTAAGTCCAGTTGTCGAAGTTGTAGTAGCTGAACAGGCCGACGTACGAGACGAAAACGCCCGCGTCAACATTCAGGCCATGGTTCACGTCGAAGTGATATCCGGCACTCGCTTCCGAGAAGTAACGGTAAGCATCCGAGAGCTGCCACTGGCCGACCTGACTGCTCGCGTCATTGCGCGGTGTGGTGGTCGCGAACATACCGAACATCGAGAGAAAACGCGCTCTCACGTTGTCCCAGTGGAAGTCGCCGCCAAGGCTCACCTGTTCGATTTGGAATTCGCCGGAGCGGAACTCCTCGGTCGAGCCGTCGATGGTATGGTCGCTAGGGCGGTTGAGGCTTTGCAGGTAATTTATATCCAAGCGGATTTCGGGCGTGAAAAACTTGGTATCGAATATCGGCGCTTTTTCCCGTGAGGTACCGTTCATCCAGCCCACGTAGCCAACATTGGCCCAGGGGGTTTGGGTATCCACTTCGGGGGCGGGATCTGGTGCTTGGAGTGCTTCAGGTATTCGGGGAGCTGCAGCCGGGGCTGGGGCTGGGGCTGCCGATGCAACCACGGGCGCCGAGGGTTTGGGTGTCACGGCAATGTTCAAGGCGATGTCATGTCGAGTGGCCTTGCCGGCAACCACGTTCAGGGATGGCACCTGCACATCAGGCGATCCCTCCACGGTGATGGTCAAAACCCACGAACCCGGAGGAACATCGGCAAACGAATAGATGCCGTCGCTGCCGGATATCGTGGAGCGAATGCCGCCGCCGGCACGGATGGCGGTCACGGTTGCCCCGCCGATGGGAGCCTTCGCCGCATCCGTGACGAGTCCGACGATCGTCCCAAAGGACACCGTGGCCGGCGCCGGGGCAGGCTCCTGCGCCAGAACCTGCGAGCCGGCAAACGCAATAGAGGCGACCGCCATGACAAAACTTGGCAGGCATTTCATGATCGCGAAAGCTTAGGCAAGCGCCCGACCAAAGGTCGTTAAAAGAGGCTGGCGGCGCGTAACAAAGTTGTTAAGAAGGACGGACCCGCCGCTCGCCGGAGCCTTGAGTTAGGCCTTCAGTCCCGGCCCTTGGTCTTTTTGATTTTGCCCTTGATCTTTTTGAGCTCGCCCGCTCCACTCAGCGCCGCATCGATCAGGGCTGTTTTCTCCGCGTCGTTGAGTTTGCGCGGCCGCGACCAATTTGCCACAGTGATCTGTGAGGAGCGCTCCAAGGTGAGTTTGCCCGCCGGAGTGCTCGCGCCAATCGTCGATCCCGCGCCGATCGTGGCGCCGGCGCCGATGCGAACCGGAGCGATCATCATGGTGCCGGACCCGATGGAGGCGCCGTCGTCGATGACGGTGGGCCACTTGTTGGCGCCATCGTAATTGCAGGTGATGCTGCCGGCTCCGACGTTGACATTCTTACCCACCCGGGAATCGCCGAGGTACGTCAGATGATTTGCCTTGCTGCCCGCCCCGACCTCGGTGTTTTTGACCTCGACGAAGTTGCCGATATGCACGTCGTGGTGCAGATTCGTGCCCGGCCGCAGGCGTGCGAAGGGACCGATGCGGCAGTTCTCGGCCACCACGGCGTTGTCGATCACGCAGTTCGCGAAAACCTCGGTGCCGGCGCCTATCTCTGAGTCGGTGATGACGCAGTTCGGTCCGATCCTGACTGCTGCCGCCAGGCGCACTTTGCCGATCAGGACGGCATTGACGTCGATGAAGACGTCGCGGCCCACCTCGACTTCACCGCGTATATCGATGCGCGCAGGATCCGCCAGCGTCGCGCCCGCCAGCATCAATGCCGCGGCTCGCTCGCGCCTCAAGGCGGACTCGGCTTGCGCAAGCTGGATTTTGTCGTTGATGCCCATGACTTCCACCTCGCTCGCTGCGGGAATCACCTCGACTGTGGCGCGCGCTTGCACGGCGCCCGCAACCACGTCGGTGAGAAAGTATTCGCCCTGGGCGTTGTCCCGTCGCAAACCCGACAGCCACTCGCGCAGCGGTCCCGCGGGAGCGCACAAGAGTCCTGAGTTCACTTCGCGAATCTCAAGCTGCGCGGGGCTGGCTTCCTTGTGTTCGATGATTGCACGGACGCGGCCATCCGCGTCGCGCAAGATGCGTCCATAACCTGCGGGCTCATCGAGATTCACTGACAGCACCGCCAGTGCGCCCTTCGCGGCTGCGGCGACCAGTTTGTTGAGGGTTTCGGCGCGAATCAGCGGCACATCGCCGTAAAGCACCAGGACCGTATCTTTGTCTGGGATCACGGCCATGGCCTGCATCACCGCGTGCCCCGTGCCCAATTGCTGCGCCTGCGGTATCCATTCGACATGTTCGTGGCCTAAAGCGGCCTGCACCTGCGCGCCGCCATGCCCGTAAACCACGTAAATATTGTCGGGATCCAATCCGCGCGCGGCGCGGATCACATGCTTGAGCAGCGGACAACCCGCCAATGGCTGCAGCACTTTCGGTAAGTCGGAGTTCATCCGCTTGCCCTGACCCGCGGCCAAAATGACGACGGCAAGCTGCATGGCGGTTCCGGAGGTTGCGGTTTCCTAGCGCTTCTTGCGCAGACGTTCGATGGCGCGCAATTGTGCCATGGCGCGCAGCAGTTCGGCCTGCGCCTCGGCGATTTCCACCTTGTCCTTGCGTTCCCGTACGGCGTCTTCGGCGCGCTGTTTGGCGGCGAGCGCCGCGGCTTCATCCAAATCGTGCGCCCGCGCCGCCGTGTCGGCCAGCACGGTCACGAGATGCGGTTGAATTTCGAGTGCGCCGCCGCCCACATAGAATACTTGTTCGTCCTGGTCTTCCGTTTGCACCCGCACCTCTCCGGCGCTCAAGGTCGTCAACAGCGGCGCATGCCGCGGCGCGATGCCGAGTTCGCCCTGTGAGCCCGGCACGAATACCATGCTGGCTTCGCCGGAAAAGATCTGTCCTTCGGCGCTGACGATGTCGATGTGAATGGTGTTGGCCATGAGCTTTTTAAGCCAGCGTCTTGGCTTTTTCGACCGCTTCTTCGACGGCGCCGATCATGTAGAAAGCCTGTTCGGGGAGATGGTCGTATTCGCCGGCGATGATGGCCTTGAAGCCGCGGATCGTATCCTTGAGCGGCACGATCGAGCCTTCCTGCCCGGTGAACACCTTGGCCACATTGAGATTCTGCGATAGAAATCGCTCTATCTTGCGCGCGCGGTACACGGTGAGCTTATCCTCTTCGGACAGCTCGTCCATGCCGAGAATCGCTATGATGTCCTGCAGTTCCTTGTAGCGCTGCAATACTGCTTGCACGCCTCGCGCGGTGTCGTAATGTTCCTGACCCACCACCAAGGGATCGAGCTGTCGGCTGCTGGAGTCGAGAGGATCCACTGCCGGATAAATACCCAGCGAAGCGATACGCCGCGACAGTACCACGGTGGCATCCAAGTGAGCGAAGGTGGTCGCCGGGGAGGGATCGGTCAAGTCATCGGCCGGCACGTACACGGCCTGGATCGAGGTGATCGAACCGGTCTTGGTCGAGGTGATGCGTTCCTGCAATACGCCCATTTCCTCCGCGAGGGTCGGCTGGTAACCCACCGCCGAAGGCATGCGGCCGAGCAGCGCCGAGACCTCGGTACCCGCCAGCGTATAGCGGTAGATGTTGTCGATGAATAGCAACACGTCGCGGCCCCTGCCGGAGGCCTGTTTCTCGTCGCGAAAAAATTCGGCCATGGTCAGGCCGGTGAGGCCGACGCGCAGGCGATTGCCCGGCGGTTCATTCATTTGGCCGTACACCATCGCTACCTTGGAATTGGACAAATTATCCTTGTCGATCACTCCCGATTCGATCATCTCATGATAGAAATCGTTGCCCTCGCGAGTGCGCTCACCGACGCCCGCGAACACCGAAAGACCGCTGTACTGCTTGGCGATGTTATTGATGAGCTCGAGCATGGTCACCGTCTTGCCCACGCCGGCGCCGCCGAACAGCCCCACCTTGCCGCCCTTATTAAAGGGCACGAGCAAATCGATGACCTTGATGCCGGTGATCAGAAGGTCCTGGCCGCCTGCCTGCTCATCGTAGGCCGGCGCCGGGCGGTGAATCGGCAGGTACTCGCTGACCTTGACCGGTCCTTTCTCATCCTGCGGCTTGCCGAGCACGTCCATGATGCGCCCGAGCGTGCCGGCGCCGACCGGCACCATGATCCCCTTGCCCGTGCCCTTGACCGAAAGTCCGCGGCGCAAGCCCTCGGAAGGTCCCATCGCGATGGCACGCACCACCCCGTCGCCCAACTGCTGCTGCACTTCGAGGGTCAGGTCCACGTCATCGAGTTTGAGCGCATCGTAGATCTTGGGGATCTGATCGCGCGGGAATTCCACATCGATGACCGCGCCGATGATTTGCACAATTTTTCCGCTGGACATAATTTCTAACCTCTTTCCTAAACCGCTGCCGCGCCGCCGACGATCTCCGAAAGTTCCTTGGTGATCGCGGCCTGACGCGCCTTGTTGTAAATGAGCTGCAGCTCGTCGATGAGATCGCCGGCATTGTCGGAGGCGCTCTTCATCGCCACCATGCGCGCCGCCATCTCGCAAGCGACGTTTTCCACCGCGCCCTGATAAATTTGTGATTCGATATAGCGCATCAGAATTCCGTCGAGAATCTCAAGCGAATCCGGCTCGTAGATATAGTCCCAGCGCTCCTGCAGTTCGTCTTTGTCGATGGTCTGCAAAGGCAGCAGCTGCGAGACGAGGCCCTTCTGCGTCATGGTGTTGACGAATACGTTGTGCACCAGCAGCAGCTGATCGACCTTGGTGTCGCGATAAAAGTCCAGCATCACCGTGGTGGTGCCGATTAGATCCTTGACGTGCGGCCGATCGCCCAGATGCGTGACGGAAGCGGCAATTTCGACGCCGCTCAAGCGCCGGAAGAACTGCAGCGCCTTCGAGCCGATGATGCATAGGTAAACCTTTTCGCCTCGCGACTGCGCGTCGCGGATGGCCCCCAAAGCGGCTTTGAACAAGTTCAGGTTGAGCGAACCGCACAGGCCGCGATCGGTGCTGATCACCACGATGCCGACCGACTTGACCGGCCTTACCAAGGTAAACGGATGCTTGTAATCGAGGTTCACCTGGCGCAGGTGGCCCACGAGCTTGCGGATTTTTTCCGCATAGGGGCGCGCCGCGCGCATCCGGTCCTGCGCCTTGCGAATCTTGCTTGCGGCCACCATTTCCAGCGCCTTGGTGATCTTGCGAGTGTTCTTGATGCTCGCAATCTTGCCGCGGATTTCCTTTGCGCCTGCCATGGTTTACTCGTTGCCCCGCATTTACAGCGTTGCGAAGAAGTCGTCGCAGCACTTCTTGAGCGCCGCCTCGACGTCCTTCGACAGATCCGGCTTGGTGTTGATGCTCTTCAACAAATCGGCGTAGCTCGAGCGTGCGAAGGACTGCAAACCGGCTTCCGTCTCCACCACCTTGCGGCGCTCGACCTTGTCGAAATAGCCGTTGCTCGCGGCGTACAGGGACAGCGCCATCTCGGCCACGGACATGGGGGAGTACTGCTTCTGCTTCATGAGTTCGCTGACGCGCTGGCCGCGCTCGAGCTGCTTGCGCGTGGCTTCATCCAAGTCCGACGCGAATTGCGAGAAGGCCTCGAGTTCGCGGTATTGCGCGAGCGCCAAGCGGATGCCGCCGCCCAGCTTCTTGATGATGTTGGTCTGCGCGGCGCCACCGACTCGAGACACGGAAATGCCGGCGTTGATGGCGGGACGCATGCCGGCGTTGAACAGGTCGGTTTCCAGGAAAATCTGGCCGTCGGTGATGGAAATCACGTTGGTCGGGACGAATGCCGTGACATCGCCCGCCTGAGTTTCGATAATCGGTAAGCCCGTCAATGAACCGGTCTTACCCTTGATACGGCCATTGCTGATTTTTTCGACGTATTCCTCGTTGACACGTGCGGATCGTTCCAGCAGCCGTGAGTGCAGATAGAACACGTCGCCGGGATAGGCCTCGCGTCCGGGCGGCCGGCGCAGCAGCAGGGAAATCTGCCGATAGGCGACGGCCTGCTTGGAGAGATCGTCGTATACGATCAGCGCGTCCTCGCCATTGTCCATGAAGTACTCGCCCATGGCGCAGCCGCCATAGGGGGCGAGGTACTGCATTGCCGGCGGCATCGAGGCAGAAGCCGCCACAATGATGGTATGCCCCATGGCGCCGTGCTCTTCGAGTTTGCGCACCACATTCGCGATCGAACTCTGCTTCTGTCCGATGGCGACGTACACGCACTTGATGCCCGTGCCCTTCTGATTGATGATGGTGTCGATGGCCACCGCGGTCTTGCCGGTCTGGCGGTCGCCGATGATGAGTTCGCGCTGGCCGCGTCCGATCGGCACCATGGAGTCGATGGCCTTTAGGCCGGTCTGCACCGGCTGCGATACGCTCTTGCGGAAAATCACGCCCGGCGCGACGCGCTCGAGCGGCGATTTCAGCTTGGCATTCACCGGGCCCTTGCCGTCGATCGGGATTCCCAGCGCATCGACCACCCTTCCCAAGAGTTCCGGACCCACCGGCACTTCGAGAATGCGGCCCGTAGTCTTGACTTCCGACCCTTCAGAAATGCTCTTGTAGTCGCCCAAGACCACCGCGCCCACCGAGTCGCGCTCCAGGTTCAGCGCCAAGCCGAAGATGTTGCCGCCGAATTCCAGCATTTCACCGTAGCGTGCGTCGGCGAGCCCGTGGATCCTGACGATGCCGTCGGTGACGGTCACCACCGTGCCTACATTGCGCGCCTCGGTCGCTCCTTCGAATTTATCGATGCGCGCCTTGATCAGGTCGCTGATTTCCGATGCCTTGATGGACATAAATAGTTCCTAGCTTTCCAATTCTGTAGCGAGTCGTTCAAGTCGGCCCTTCAGCGAGCCGTCGATTACAAGGTCTCCGGCGCGCACCACCGCTCCGCCCAACAGCGTCGCGTCAACGGAATTTTGCATGCGCACCTTGCGCTTGAGGCGAGCGCTGAGCGCAGCGCTGAGCTTTTGCTGCTGCTCGCTGTTCAAGGGGACGGCGGAGATCACTTCGACATCCACCGTGTTTTCGACTTCCGAGCGCAATTCCTCGTAGTGCGCCGCAATTTCCGGCAGCAGCAGCAGGCGGTGGTTCTCCGCGAGGATAGCTAAGAAGTTTTGCATCGGGGCATCGAGATCGGCGCCGGCGACATCGTCGACGAGACCGACCACGTCGGCCGCGCTCAACTTCGGGCTTGTCGTCAGAGCTGCGACGCGCGGATCGGCGACGATCGCCGCCGCTGTTTTCAATCCCCGCGACCACGGCGCACTGGCATTGGCGGCGCGCGCGTATTCGAACGCAGCCTTCGCGTACGGCCGGGCGATGGTTGCCCGCTCAGCCACGAGCAATCTCCGCGGCCAGTTTGTCCAGCAACTCAGCGTGCGTCTGCGGATCGATCTCGCGCCCGAGCAGGCGGGAAGCGCCTTCGACCGCAAGTTTGCCGACTTCCTTGCTGAGCTGTTCACGCGCCCGCGAGCTTTCGCGCGTGACCTCATCGTGCGCCTGCGCCACCAGACGCTGCGCTTCGCTGCTAGCGGTCCCCTTGGCTTCCTCGACGATTTCGTTGGAGCGCTTGCCCGCCATATCCACGATCTGCGCGGCGCGGTCGCGAGCTTCGCGAAGGATATCCTTGGAGCGCGCCTCGGCTTCGGCCAGGTCTTTTTCGCTCTTGGAGGCCGCGGCGAGACCTGATGCGATCTTGCGCGAACGCTCGTCCATCGGGCCCAAAATCATCGGCCACACGAATTTCATCGTGAACCAGATGAGCACGATGAACACGAGCATCTGCACGATCAGCGTGAGATTGATGTTCACAGTCGTCTCCCGACCAGCGAGCTTGCCGGCCGCATCTTCAATGCGTCAGCCCGGCGGTAAAGGGATTCGCGAACGTAAAGAACAGTGCGAAACCGATTCCGATCATGGCAACCGCGTCAACCAGCGCCGCCACGATGAACATCTTCACCTGCAGCATCGGGGTCAGCTCAGGCTGGCGCGCAGCACCTTCGAGAAAGCGGCCACCGAGAATGCCGAAGCCGATGGCGGTGCCAAGAGCGCCCATACCAAAGATGATGCCGACAGCAAGTACGGTCATGCCTTGGACGTGTGCGAGATTATCCATTCAATTCTCCTATACGAAACAAATGCGAAATTGTCGTTACCGAACTTGAAGACATCAATGATGCTCCTGCGCCATCGCCAGATAGACGATCGTCAACACCATGAATATGAAGGCTTGCAGCGTGATTACCAGCAGGTGGAACACCGCCCATAAAAATGCCAGCGCAAATTGCGCCACCAACAGGGCCCAGCCGCCGGCGCTCGATAATTGCGACGCGCCGTGCAGTGTCAACGCCGCGAGCAGCAGGAAAATCATTTCGCCGGCAAACAGGTTGCCGTACAAGCGCAGCGACAGCGAAATAGGACGCGCCAAAAATGGCACGATCTCCAGCAGCAGGTTTACCGGAACCAGCAGTACTTTCACGATGGGATTCTTGGCGGTAAAGGGCTGCAGAGTCAGTTCCGCCAAAAAGCCGCCGATGCCTTTCACCTTGATGCTGTAGTAGATGATGAGCACGAATACCGTCAACGACATCGCGAAGGTGACG
This sequence comes from uncultured Gammaproteobacteria bacterium, assembly GCA_963785405.1. GTDB lineage: Bacteria > Pseudomonadota > Gammaproteobacteria > Steroidobacterales > Steroidobacteraceae > Bog-1198. The sequence continues at coordinate 666,205 of CAWAVF010000008.1, read as the reverse complement.
TTCAGGTCGGTGCTCGGCACCACTTTTAAATGCTCGACACCCGCGTGATGCGCTGCCCAGGGCAGCAGATCGACCGGCAGGATGTCCATGGCATTGAACAGGAAAACCCAGCAGAAAATCGTCAACGCCAAGGGTGCGAGCAGCTTGTTGGTGCCGTGAAAGCTGTCCTTGACCTGGGTATCGATGAACTCGACGATGAGCTCGACGAAGTTCTGAAATTTCCCCGGTACCCCGGCCGTCGCCGTGCGCGCGGCATAGTAGAAGGCGCCGCCGAACAATACGGCCAAGGCCACCGAAAAAAACACCGTGTCCAGGTGAATGACGGAAAAGTCCACCACCCCTTTGGGTTCCTTGTTCGACAGGAACGTCAGGTGATGAAGAATGTATTCATTCGCGGTGGTGGGCTGTTCTGCTGCCATGTAAGTTTTATGCGCTCAATTGCCTCGATTTCAATTACCTTGCGAGTCATCGCGCGCACGCGCCCCGCCCAGCGGCGGCAGCGCGTTCGCCAGCGCGACCCAGTGAACAAAGAAAGTCGCGACATACGTGCCGAGCATCGCCAGCGGAACCACCTTCATCGTCTTCAACACCATCACGAACAACACGATCATCAGCGCGATCTTGGCCGTTTCACCCACAAAGAACGCCCGCACAGCGCGCTGCGGGTCCGCGGCCGAACGGCCGCCGAAGCCGAGCAGCGCCATTGCGAGACTCGCAGCCGTGCTGATCCCGCCGCCCAGCAGCGCGGAAAGCGCGGCTTGGGGGCCGGCAATCAGTCCGGCCAGAAGCGCAGCGATCACGGTCACGCCCGCCTGGCCCAGTACGACGCTGAGAGCCAGCCGCCGCGCTAGGGCTAAGTCGATGGCGATCACTTAAATTCCCGCTGTGGGGCGATGCCCGCAGTCCCGAGGCAACTCGGAAGACGCGAACGACGCTTTTACTTTGAACTTGGGTCCACTTACGTGGCAGGCCGCCCCCGGCCAAAATACCGCGCGCATTATAGAGACGCCGCCCTGGGTCATCAAGGCGTTTGAGGTCGTATTTAGTTGCATCAACGGATGTGAGCCAGTATGCCTTCGAGCTCATCGACACTGTTGTAGCTGACGATGAGCTTGCCCTTGCCGGACGCCGCGTGTTGGAAGGCGACCTTGGCGCCCAGTTTGTCGGCTATCTCGGTCTCCAAGCGCTGAATGTCGGGGTCTACACCCGGGGGACCCCCGGACTCGGCGGTGCGAGGGCTTATGATGCGGCGCACCAAACTTTCGGTATCGCGCACCGACAACGACTTTTTAACCACCAGAGCGGCAACTTCTATCTGCTGGCGTCGCGCGGGTAGCCCTAAGAGGGCACGGGCATGGCCCATTTCGATCTGCCGGGTCTGCAACAGCTCCTTGACCTCGTCGGTCAATTCCATGAGGCGCAGCAAATTGCTCACCGCGGCCCGGGAGCGGCCCACCGCCTCGGCCGCGGCCAGATGCGTCAAACCGAATTCCTCAATCAAGCGCAGCAGAGCCTTGGCTTCTTCCAAGGGATTGAGATCTTCCCGTTGAATGTTTTCGATGAGCGCCATCGCGACTGCGTCTTCATCCGCCACGTCGCGAATAACCGCGGGAATCTCCGACAAGCCGGCCATTTGCGCGGCTCGCCAGCGCCGCTCGCCGGCGATGATTTCATAGCGTTGCGATTCATTGGGATCGGGCCGGGGCAAGGGCCGCACCAGAATGGGCTGCACCAAGCCCCGCGATTTGATCGAGTCCGCAAGTTCACCCAGGGATTCCTGCCGCATGTCGACGCGCGGCTGATACTTGCCCCGCTGCAACAAATCGACCGGCAAGCTCGCCAGCCGGTCGCCGGCAAGCACCGGCGCTTTTTCGACAGCCGGCATGCCGGCGCGGCGTGCGAGCAACGGCGAAAGCTCGGCGAGGCCACGACCTAAAGACGGCTTTTTGCCGGACATGATGAATTTCCCGTGAACCGATGGCGCGATTATACGGGCGCGCCCGGCAGATCGTCGCGGCGAATCATTTCGCCTGCCAGCGCCAGGTATGCAAGAGCACCGCGCGACTCCTTGTCGTGAAACAGCGCGGGTTTGCCGAAACTTGGCGCTTCCGCCAGGCGCACATTGCGCGGAATCACGGTGCGAAACACCTTTTCGCCGAAGTGCTCTATGAGCTGCGCGGACACCTCAGTGGCCAGATTGTTGCGCGGGTCAAACATGGTGCGCAGCAGTCCTTCGATTTCGAGATCCGGATTGATGCTGTCGCGAATGTGCTCGATGGTCTGCATCAAGGCCGTCAAGCCCTCCAGCGCGTAGTACTCGCATTGCATCGGAACCATCACCGAATCCGCCGCCACCAAGGCGTTCAAGGTCAGCATATTGAGAGACGGCGGACAGTCGACCAACACCACGTCGAAATCCTCGCGCACCGGCTGCAGCGCGTTGCGCAATTTGAATTCGCGCCCCGCCGGCATGGTGAGCAGACGCACCTCCGCGGCCGTGAGATCCTGGTTCGACGGCAGCAGCATGAAACCGCCATACTCGACCGCGACCAAGGCTTCGACCATGTTGCATTCGCCGAGCAGTACATCGCAGCTGGTACGCGCCTGCGCATGCTTGTCGATGCCGCATCCCATGGTGGCGTTGCCCTGCGGATCGAGATCGATGAGCAGCACCCGGCGTTTGGTGGCGGTCAGCGATGCGGCGAGATTGACCGCCGTCGTGGTCTTGCCGACCCCGCCTTTTTGGTTGGCCACCGCAATGACGCGTTTCATGTCTTGATCCATTTCATGTACTAGTGGCGTTTCCGCTCCAACTCAATGAGATGCCGTTCGTCGTCGAGCCCCGGCACATGCAGACGGTGCGCCGCCGAGACGCGGAACGATCGCGGCAGCGCGGACATTTCATTTTCCGGCAGCTTGCCTTTCATCGCCAGCAAGCGGCCGCCGGGAGCGCACAAATGGCCGGCAAAGCTTACGAAATCCGCCAGCGACGCCAAGGCCCGCGCCGTCACTGTATCGAAAAGTTCGGCCGGCCTATAGTTTTCCGCGCGAGAATGCACCACTTGCACGTTGCCGCAGCCGATTCGCTCGGCGGTCGAAGCTGCGAATCGGGCCTTTTTGCCGGTGGCCTCGATCAGGGTGAACCGCCGCAGCGGATTGACGATGGCGAGCGCCAAGCCCGGAAAGCCCGCCCCGGTGCCGACATCCGCGACGCGCTCGCCGCGCAGGTAAGGCGCTACGGTCAAACTATCGAGCACATGTTTGCGCAGCATCCCTGGGCGATCGCGTATCCCTGTGAGATTGAACTGCGCGTTGCCGAGTTCCAATTCATCAACGAGCCGCAGCAGCGACTCGGTTTGGGCCGCTTGCAGGCCGATCCCGATTTTCAAAGCGCCCTCGACGAGCATTTCACGTTCGGACTCTCGCATGTCTACCTTAACAGCGGGACTAGCGGTGCGACGCTTCGAGCTTGATGGACAGCAGCGCATCCGCGCCATCCGGATCCACTTCGAGGCTGGCGCTGAAACCGATGTCAGCGTCGTTGCCTGCACAGGAAGCGCCGCTCGTGAGGACTTCCGCCGGCGCGGCTGCGTCTGCGTTCTTGCGCCAGAGCCCGCACGCATCGGCGAAATCAGTTGCGGCTTTGGGCGCCGGCAGCCGCACTGCGGCTGCTATGCGCGACAAGCGGTCGTGCCTGAAGCACAGCAGGTACTCATCGAGCGCTTGATCGACGAAGCGCGGGAGCGCGCCATCGATGGCAAAGCACTCCGCGTCGTCGGCCGCAGCGCGGCTCTCCCCCTCATTGCTAAACAACAACACCTCGTGCAGCGGCAAACGGACATCCTTCAGCAGGCTGCCAATCGGCGCCAGCAGAAGAACATGCCAGTCATAGGAGGCATCCAATGGGGCTTTGAGGGGCGGTGGCGGCGGGACCGGCCCCGAAGGCGCGGAAGCGCAGGCGGACAGCAACAAGCCCGCGGCAGTTGCGGCCGCGGCCATCTTTTGCGTCATAGGATGTTTCAATCAAACCCCGGCTATGCGACTGACCAGTGTTTCGAGTTCAGCCGCGGCGTCGGGATCTTGCGGGCGGTCGCGTTCCAGAACCCGATGCAGCGCCTGCAACGCGATGTCCTTGATCTTCGCGCAGGCCTTGGCGTAGTGAACGCGCCAATCGGCTATAAGCTCGTGCTCGAAATTTTCGTAGTCCCTATCATTGACCACGGCATCCAGCACCATTGCGCACACCGCCAGCTGCTGCACCCTACCTGCGGACAGCGAGGCAGCGGACAAGCCTTCGGCAAAGCAGCGGCGCAAGTAGGCAGGCGGGTCGGAACTCGCAATATCGTCGAGTTGATCGCCGACCTCGTAGGATTTCAACAAGTGTTCGAATCCAGCCATCGATCTCATTATCCTCGCCGTGTGAGAAACTAGGAAACATGTACCGGATTTATTTGCCGCTTCTGCTCACTGCCACACTCTCTGCCCACGTCGCGGCCGCCGCACTCGCGCGCGTTGAGCGCGGCAACCTGACGTTTGAGAACATTCCGGAAGCCCCGGCGGATCTCGCTGAAAAATTGGATGGCTATCTGAATGCGCGCCAGGCAACGCCGCTTGGCTGGTCGCCGAAGGGCCAATTGCTGATCGCGACGCGCTTCGGCGATGTCGATCAGCTGCATCTGCTGGAACAGGCCGGGGGCGTGCGCCGCCAATTGACCTTCCTGCGCGATCCGATCACGAGCGCCGCATTTTCGCCGGACCCCGGCCGGGCGGCCTATGTTTACCTCAAGGACGCGGGCGGCAATGAAAACTCGCAGCTGTACTACCAGCGGCTGGACGAACCCAATCCTAAATTGCTGACGGACGGCAAGTCCATGAACGGTGCGCCGGTCTGGTCGAACATGGGCCGTGAAGTCGCCTTCTTCAGCACGGCCCGCGACGGCCTGAGCTATGACATAGACATTGTGGATCCGGAATCCGGCGCCTTACCGCGGCTGGTCATCGCCGGCGACTCGAGCGCCGCCTGGTCGGTGCTGGATTGGTCACCGGACGATACCAAGCTGCTGGTGCGCAAGTTCATCTCGATCTCCGAGAGCTATTTGTACATCGTCGATGTGAACTCCGGACAAAAGCGCGAGGTGGATCCTTCAGCCTCGAAAGTCGGGATAGCGGGCGCCAAATTTTCACGCGATGGGCAGGGCGTGTATGTGATTTCGGATCGCGAGGGCGAATTCGCCACTCTGCGCTACGTGAATCTCTTCAACAATGAAAAAACGCGCATCTCGGGCCAGATTCCCTGGGATATCGAAGAGCTGGCCGTGTCGCGCGATGGACACTATCTGGCGTACGTCAGCAACGAAGCGGGAGTGAGCAAGCTCAATCTTGTGGATTTGCGCACGCATCAGGACCTCACGCCGCCGCGATTTCACACGCCGGGCATCGTCGATTCGTTGAGTTTCGACCTCGAGGGCAACCGCCTGGCGTTCGGATTTGCGGCCGCGAATCAGCCGAAGGACGCCTATGTTCTGGATGTTGCCGGCAACCGTGTCGAGGCTTGGACACGAAGCGAAGCGGGCCCCGTGGATCTTGCCAAGTTCGTCATTCCGCGCCTGACGGAATTTCCCACGTTCGACCGGACCGACGGCAAACCGCGTCAAATCCCGCTGTACGTGTACCAGCCTGCGAACGGCGGTCCGCATCCCGTGTTGATAGTGCTGCACGGCGGGCCGGAATCGCAGTTCCGACCCGGCTTCGATCCCTGGATTGAGTACCTGGTCAATGAGCTGGGCTTTGCCGTGGTCGCCCCCAATGTGCGCGGCTCCTCCGGCTACGGCAGGGAATATTTGGCGCTCGACAACGGCGTGCTGCGCGAGGATGCGGTCAAGGATATCGGCGCATTGATCGTCTGGATCGGTCTGCAAAGCACATTCGACGCCAAGCATGTGATGGTTGCCGGCGGCTCGTACGGCGGCTATCTGGCGCTGGCCACGCTGGTCAATTACAGCGACCGATTGCGCGGCGGCGTCGATGCTGCCGGCATCGCCGATTTCGTGAGTTTTCTGACCAACACCGCGCCCTACCGGCAAAACTTAAGGCGCGCGGAATACGGCGATGAGCGCGATCCCGAAATGCGCAGTTTTTTGCGGCGCATCTCGCCGCTTACCAACGCCGAGCGCATTACCCGGCCGCTGCTCGTCGTACAGGGCAAAAACGATCCGCGCGTACCCGTGAGCGAAGCGGAAGCGATCGTGAACACCGTTCGCGCCAAGGGCGGCGAGGTCTGGTACCTGCTGGCCGCCGACGAAGGCCATGGCTACCGCAAGAAGCAGAACCGCGATGCCTACTACAGAACCTTCGCGCAATTCTTGATGAGCTTGCGCCAATGATTTGCCGCGGCGCGACTTCGCACGCGAATTACTTGCTGTCGGTCGTCGCGGTTTCCAAGCGGGAGGATTGGCTCGCGAAATAATCGGCGACGATTCTGACATCCTCGTCGCTCTTGAGCATTTGCGCCATTCCGCCCATCACCACATTCTTGCGCCTGCCGTTGCGATAAGCGGTCAACGCCTGTTCCAGATAATCGGCGTGCTGTCCCGCGAGCACCGGGGGTTTGGGATCGAGCGGCGCGTCCACGCCGAGACCGTTCTCGCCGTGACAGGCAACACAGGGTCCTGCCTGCTTTGGGGCCTGGCCGTGCGCCGCGGCGCCGGGTTTCACCGCCTCGGCGCCCTGCAGGTAGGCGGCGATGTCGTCAATATCTTGGTCGGTCAACGTCACGGCTTGTGCGTGCATGGTGGCATCCGGGCGCTCGCCGCTGCGGTATTCCCGCAGCGCCGCGACCAGATACGCGGAATCCTGGTGACGCAGCTTCGGCACGCTGTATTCCGGATATACGTGCTTGTAGTCGACGACCCCGTGGCAGCCGTAGCAGGTATAGAACTTCTTCTCGCCGACCACCGGGTCGCCGGCCGCGTGCGCGCCAAGTGCGCTCAAGCACAACGCGCCGCCGGCAAGGCAGGTTGCGGCATCCAATCGCGAAAGCATTCTGAAAGTTGGGTGCATTGGGGGGCTGATGTTAACCGATCGCACTCTCGCTACAAAAGGTTCGCCAAATCCTGCAACAGCGTGGAGTCCGTGGGCTTGGTGCCGGCCGGGTAGCGGCAGTTCACCCGGCCATCGCGATCGATGAGAAATTTCTCGAAATTCCAATCGATGTCGCCAGGAAAGCCGTTTTCCTTGGCCGTCAGCCACGCGTACAGCGGATGGCGCTGCGGACCGTTGACATCGATCTTCAGGGATAAGGGAAAGGTCACGCCGAAATTCACCGCGCAAAAGCTTTGAATTTCCGCTGCCGTACCGGGTTCCTGCGCACCGAACTGGTTGCACGGAAAACCGATCACCGCGAAGCTCTTGTCCTTGAGCTCTTCGTAGAGTTCCTCGAGTAAGGCATATTGAGGCGTATAGCCGCACTTGCTGGCGACATTGACCGCCAGCGCCACCTTGCCGCGCAGCGGCGCGAGAATGTTCGCGCTGCCGTCGAGTCCCTGCACCGTGAAATCGTAAAAACCGTTCATAGCTAGGAGCCCCTTCGGGATTTTGCACCGGCGCCGCTAGGCGGCCCGATCGCGTCTCTTCAGATGCACCAGCAGCAGTGACACTGCGGCAGGCGTCAAACCCGGAATCCGCGCGGCCTGACCCAGCGTTTCCGGGCGCGCCGCGGCGAGACACTGGCGCGCCTCGTTCGACAGTCCTTTGACCTCGGCGTAGTCGATATCGGCCGGCACGTGCATTTCCTCATGGCGTCTATGGCGATCGATTTCATCGCTCTGTCGCTTCAGGTACCCCGAATATTTCGCCTGCACTTCGACCTGCAGTTTCACTTGCTCGCTCAACCGTTCATCGTCGCGCCAGGCGTCGGCGAGGTCGGCGGCCGCGGCATATTGCAAGTCGTCATACTCAAGCTCGGGCCGGCGCAACAGCTCCAAGGCATGCGCCTCGCGCGCCAGCGGCGACCCCAACTTGGCGAGCAGCTTGAGGTCGACATCGGCCGGGTGCACCACTGCGCTACTCAAGCGCGCGATTTCCGCGGCCACCGCCGCGCGCTTGCGCTGGAAGAACTCCCAGCGCTCATTTTCAACCAATCCCAGCTCCCGGCCGCGTTCGGTGAGGCGCAGATCCGCGTTGTCTTCGCGCAGTGACAGGCGGTATTCCGCGCGGCTGGTGAACATCCGGTACGGCTCGGGCGCGCCGCGCGTTATCAAATCATCCACCAGCACGCCAATGTAAGCGTCGCTGCGCTTCGGGCACCAGGCATCGCGGCCGCTTGCCGCGAGAGCCGCATTGGCGCCGGCGAGCAAACCTTGCGCCGCAGCCTCCTCGTAACCGGTGGTGCCGTTGATCTGGCCGGCGAAATACAGACCCGCGAGAAATTTGCTTTCCAAGCTGTACCGCAAATCGCGCGGATCGAAGAAATCATATTCGATGGCATAGCCGGGGCGCGTGATATGCGCCTGCTCGAATCCGGCGATGCTGCGCACGAATTCATATTGCACATCGAAAGGCAGACTGGTCGAGATCCCGTTCGGATAGATCTCGTGAGTGTTGAGGCCCTCGGGCTCGACGAATATTTGATGCGAATTCTTGTGCGCGAAGCGCACGACTTTGTCTTCCACCGAAGGGCAGTAACGCGGCCCGATGCCCTCGATCAAGCCGGTGAACATCGGCGAACGGGACGCGGCGGCGCGGATGATGTCGTGGGTGCGCTCGTTGGTCGCGGTGATGTGGCAGGGGAGCTGGCGCGGCTGTGCGGCGCGCCTGCCCAAAAAGGAAAAAACCGGCCGCGGTACATCGCTGTGCTGTTCGCGCAGCGCGGAAAAATCGACGCTGCGGCCATCGATGCGCGGCGGCGTGCCGGTTTTCAAGCGTCCCACCCTCAAGGGTAATTCCCGCAGGCGCAGCGCGAGTTTGGTCGATGGCGGGTCGCCGGCCCGGCCGCCTGAATGACTCTCGAGACCCACATGAATCTTGCCGCCCAAGAACGTGCCCACCGTGAGCACCACGGCGCGCGCCCGAAATTCGACGCGGCTCTGGGTGATACATCCCACCACGCGATCGCCTTGCAGAACCAAATCAGCCGCTTCAGCTTGAAAAATCCACAAGTTCGCCTGCGACTCGAGAATGCTGCGAATGGCGCGCTTGTATAACTGCCGATCCGCCTGCACGCGGGTGGCGCGCACGGCCGGACCCTTGCTCAAGTTCAAGGTGCGGAACTGGATGCCGGCCTGATCGGCCGCGGCGGCCATCGCTCCGCCGAGTGCATCGATTTCTTTGACCAAATGTCCTTTGCCGATACCGCCGATCGCCGGATTGCAGCTCATCTGCCCCAGCGTCTCGATGTTTTGAGTGAGGAGCAGCGTGCTCTGTCCCATGCGGGCGGCCGCAAGCGCGGCCTCGGTGCCGGCATGGCCGCCGCCGATCACAATCACCGCGTATTCCGTCGCAAACCGCATGACGCTGAATCTACTCGATTTTTGGCAAGGGCGCGTACTCTAATCCCCGGCGTGAAAATTCGCCAGGGAACCATTATCTTGGCGCTTCAACTAAGCCTGAAGGGGCCCGACAGGCGCCCGAAAATAGCGGGAGGAGCGAGGAACATGAGCACTTTCACTGCGAACACCCACGCCGGCCGTGCGGCCCTGATTGCAGGCCTGATCGCCATGCTGATCGGAAGCGCAGCCGCGGCTGCGCAAATCGGGCAGCCCGCGCCGGACTTCGCGGCGGTGGACAGCAAGGGAAACCAGGTGCACTTGAGCGCGTACCGCGGCAAGACCGTGGTGCTGGAATGGACCAATGCCGACTGCCCCTACACTCGCAAGCATTACGCGAGCGGCAACATGCAGAGCGTGCAAGATTTGGCGCAAAAGGACGGCATCGTTTGGCTGACCGTCATTTCCTCGGCGCCGGGCAAGCAGGGATATGTGAACGGACCGCAGGCGGATTTTCTCACCGAATCGCGCAAGGCGGTCCCCAGCGCCGTGTTGCTGGATCCGAGCGGCGCGATAGGGCGTTTATATGGCGCCAAGACCACGCCGCACATGTTCGTGATCGACAAGAACGGAGCGCTGCAGTACATGGGCGGCATGGATAGCATCGCAACCGCCGACGTCAGCGATATCGCGCGTGCCGAACCCTATCTCAAGGAAGCGATGCTGGCAGTGGCAGGAGGCAGTCCCGCGCCCCATGCCGTGACCAAGCCGTACGGGTGCTCAGTCAAGTATTGACCCGGCCGCGACCCAACACCCACCGCGTATAGTTCCAATGTGATCATCCGTCCTGCAATTCCTTCTGAACGCGACGTCCTCGAGGCGCTGCAAATGCGCGCAGCCTTGGGCAACGCCGGTGACCGCGACGCGCTGCTGTTTCATCCGGATGCAATCGACATACCGCTGGAGCAGATCGCGGCCGGACGGGTATTCGTGCTGGAGCGCAGCGAGACCGTCGCCGGCTTTTCCGCGATATTGCCGCGCGCCGACGGCGACACCGAGCTCGACGCCTTGTTCGTCGAGCCCAGCATTCAGCGGCGCGGCATCGGGCGGATGTTGGTCGAGCACTGCGCAAAGGTTGCGCGATCCTTGGGATCAACCAGCTTGCATGTCGTGGGCAATGCTCATGCCGAGAAGTTTTACCTGGCGTGCGGATTCAAGCAGTTCGGTACTTTTGAAACTCGCTTCGGACCCGGACTGCTGTTGCGCCGATCGCTCTGACGCGCGTTACTCCACCGAGACCGGAATGCCGGCAAATTTTCCCGCCCAGGCTTTAGGTCCGGTCGTGTGCACCGATTCTCCGGCCGCCGTCACCGCCACGGTGACCGGCATGTCCTTGACTTCGAATTCATACACGGCCTCCATACCCAAGTCGGCAAATGCCACGATGCGGCTGCCGCGAATGGCATTGGAGACGAGAAATGCCGCGCCGCCGACCGCGATCAAATAGGCGGAACGATGCTTCGCGATCGACTCCACGGTTTCGGGTCCGCGCTCGGCCTTCCCTATCATCGCCAGCAGACCGGACTTGCCGAGCATGGTGTCGGTAAATCGATCCATGCGATTGGCCGTGGTCGGACCCGCAGGCCCCACGACTTCAGTTCCGACCGGGTCAACGGGTCCAACGTAGTAAATGACGCGACCGGTAAAATCCAGGCCGTCCGGCAGCGGCTTGCCGGCGTCGAGCAACGCGCAGATGCGCTTGTGCGCGGCGTCGCGGCCCGTCAGCAGCTTGCCTGAGAGCAGCAAACGTTCGCCGGGTTTCCAGCTGGCGATTTCTCCCTTGGTCAGGCTGTTAAGTGCAACCCGCCGGGCGCTCGCATCGGGCGACCACTGAACCTTCGGCCAGAGATCGAGATCCGGCGGCGTGAGACCCGCAGGACCTTCGCCATTCAGCGTGAAATGGATATGGCGGGTTGCGGCACAGTTGGGAATCACGGCAACCGGCAGGGATGCAGCGTGGGTCGGGTAATCCAAGACTTTGACATCGAGCACGGTGGTCAGCCCGCCGAGACCCTGCGCGCCGATGCCGAGGGCGTTGACGCGCCGGTACACCTCCAGGCGCAGTTCTTCCAATTGGGTTTTCGGTCCGCGCGCGATGAGATCGGCGATGTCGATGGGCTCCATCAACGATTTCTTCGCGAGCAGCATGGCCTTCTCGGCGCTGCCGCCGATGCCTATCCCCAGCATTCCCGGAGGACACCAGCCCGCGCCCATTTCGGGCACCATCTCCAACACCCAATCGGCAACGGAATCCGATGGGTTCAGCATGGCGAACATGGATTTGTTCTCGGACCCGCCGCCCTTGGCGGCGACCGTGATATCCACGTGCTCGCCCGGAACCAACTCGGTGTGAATCACAGCGGGCGTGTTGTCGCGGGTGTTGCCGCGCTTGAATGCCGGGTCGGCGACGATGGACGCCCGCAGCTTGTTGTCGGGATCAAGATAAGCCCGCCGCACGCCTTCGTTGATCATGCCTGGAAGATCGAGCTTTGCATCCCAGCGCACGCCCATGCCCACGCTGACGAACACCACGACGATGCCGGTGTCCTGGCAAATGGGCCGATGTCCCTCGGCGCACATGCGTGAATTGGTGAGAATCTGCGCAATGGCATCGCGCGCGGACGGACTTTGCTCGACGGCGTAGGCGTGCCCCATGGCACGGATGAAGTCCGGCGTGTGGTAGTAGGAGATGTACTGCAAGGCGTCGGCGACGCTGGCAATCACATCGGCTTCGCGAATCACGCTCATGGTAAATCCACCGAAATTCGACCTGGGCCGCAAATCTATCAAGGAGCGGGCGGTGGCGGGTAGCAAATCCCATACAATCCGGATAAATCGGAGATTCGCATGCGCTTCAAGGGGGGCATCGTATTTATTGTCTTTGGCCTCACTGCACAGTGGGCGCGGCCCGCTGTCGCGCCAAATCAAGACACGCTGCCCCTGCATGAGTGCCGACTCGAACATCCGTTGCAATTGACTTCGATTGCTGCGCGCTGCGGTACCTTGAGCGTGCCGGAAGATCGCGAGCACCCCGAAGGCGCAGCCATCGAGCTGAATGTGGCCGTGGTGCCGGCGCTCAATCGGCGCAGCACGGCGGCGCCGCTGTTTCTGTTGGCGGGCGGACCGGGACAAAGTGCGGTGCAGTCGTATGTGGCTACAGCCTCCGCATTCGCGCGCATCAACCGCAATCACGCCATTGTGTTGCTTGATCAGCGCGGCACCGGGCAATCGAGTCCCTTGTTCTGCGAATATCCTGAGGACTGGCGCCAGCCCGCGGATCCGCTGCCAGCCTTGCGTCAGGCGACCATCGGGTGCCTCGAGAAGCTGGGGCAGCGCGCGCGCTTCTACACCACCAGCGTGGCAGTGCGCGATCTGGAGGACGTGCGTGCGGCATTGGGCTACCCAGAGATCAATTTGTACGGTGGCTCGTACGGCACGCGCGTCGCGGAACTTTACATGCGCCGCTTTCCGGCACGCACACACGCGGTGATTTTGGACGGCGTGACTTATCCGCAACAGGCGATCGGCGCCGAAACCCCGTTAGACGGCGAGCGCGCCCTGAATCTCATCGTGGAACGCTGCCGGCATGCGCCGGAATGCGCCGCCGCGTATCCCGAATTGCGCCAGGAGCTGGATGCGCTGCTGCTTAAGTTCGGACCGCAGAAGGTCGCGGTGACGATCGACGATCCGAACAGTGGGCTGCCCCTGCAGATCGACTTCAATCACGCGCTGCTCAGCGCGGCCTTGAGGTTTCTATCGTACAGCTCCCTGCAAGCCTCGCTGCTCCCGGCTCTCATCCATCAAGCCGCGCATGGCTCGCTGCGGCCGCTGGCTTCGCAGGCGGTAATGAACACCCGGCTCATCGGCGATCAGCTGGCGAACGGCATGCAGTACAGCGTGCTCTGCAGTGAGGATGAACCTTTCTTTCCGGCGGCCAACATCGACCGCGCCGCCATGGCGAAAACCTACCAGGGCACCGAGCAGGTGGATGCGCTCAAGGAGATCTGCGGGCTATGGCCGCGCGGCCCGGTGGACGCCGATCTGCACGCGCCGCTCGCGAGCGATATTCCGACACTGTTGTTGTCCGGCGAGGCCGATCCGGTGACGCCGCCCGCCGATGCCGAGCGCGCGGCGCTCAAGTTGACGCGCCATCGGCACCTGGTATTGAAGGGTGAGGGTCACGGCCAGCTGGGCACCGGCTGCATGCCGCGACTGACCGCGGAATTCCTCGACAGCGCCGCGCCCGACAAGCTCGATGCCAGCTGCCTCAAGGAGCACGCCTCGGAACCCTTTTTCATCAGCCTGACGGGTCCGGCGCCATGATAGAAGCCTTCGGCTTGAGCAAACGATTCGGCAGCATCGAGGCGGTGCGCGATGCGTCGTTCGTTGCGCCGGACGGGCAGATCACCGGACTGCTCGGCGCCAACGGCGCCGGCAAGTCCACGTGCTTCCGCATGCTGTACGGCGTGCTCACGCCGGATTCCGGCAGGGCGTGCGTCGATGGCATCGACATTCTTGGCGCGACTTCGGAGGCTCGCGCGCACCTGGGAGTGCTGCCGCATGCCGCCGGTCTCTACAACAATTTGACCGCCCGCGAGAATATTCACTATTTCGGATCGCTGTATGGGATGAGCCGGCAACTCTTGAAGTCGCGCACGGAGGAGCTGGTGCGCAGCCTTGGCATGGAGAGCTTCATTGGACGGCGCGCAAAGGGTTTCTCGCAAGGTCAACGCATCAAGGTGGCGTTGGCCAGGGCGCTGGTTCACAACCCCGGAAATGTAATTCTTGACGAGCCCACCAATGGACTCGACGTGATGGCGATCCGCAACCTGCGTGAAATGCTGCTGGACTTGAAAGCCCAGGGCCGCTGCGTGCTGTTTTCCTCGCATGTCATGCAGGAAGTGGCGGCGCTCTGCGACCGGGTGGTCATCATCGGCCGGGGCCGGGTTCTGGCGGACTCGACCGTGCAGGAGATCCGCGAGCGCAATGGCAACGCATCGCTGGAAGAGGCGTTTCTGCAGGTGCTGGGCAACACCGAAGGGGTGAGCTGAATTGCGCGCGCTGTTCATCGTGTTTGCCAAGGAATTCTTGGAGAATCTGCGCGACCGGCGCACGCTGTTGTCGGCGCTGCTGTTCGGTCCCTTGTTCGGGCCGGTGATGTTCGGCCTGATCATCTCGCGCACGCTGGAGCAAAGCGTGCTGGAATCGGACGTGCCCCTCAAGCTCACGATCTCCGGCAGTCACTATGCACCGGGGCTGACCCGGTATCTGGAATCGCGGGGCGCCAAACTCACCAGGCGCGAGCTGTCGGAGAATGAGGCGCGCGCCGCGGTACGTGGCGGCGGCGCGCAAATCGTGCTGCTGGTGCCTGAGGAATATCCCAAGTTGTTCGCGGCGGCCAAGCCGGCGCCGCTACTGTTGTTCGCCGATAGCGCAGACTCGCAGACGCGGAAAATCGCGGATCGCGCCAGAAACATGTTGGGGATTTACGCCAATACTGTCGCACAATTGCGACTGGAGGTGAGGGGCGTCAGCCCTTTGCTCACGGTCCCCGTGGCGGTCAACGATGTGGATGTCGCGACGCCGACCGGACGCGCGGTGCTGGTGCTCGGCTTCATGACTTACTTTGTGCTGTTCGGTCTGTTGATGGGAGGTTTGTACCTGGCCATCGATTCCACAGCCGGTGAGCGCGAACGCGGATCCTTGGAGGCGCTGCTCAGTCTGCCGGTGGCGCGCGCCGCGCTGGTCGGCGGCAAGGTGTTGGCGGCTTGTGCCTACATGTGCATTTCGTTGGCCTTGAGCCTCACGGCTTTCGTCTGGGTGTTTCGCTTCGTGCCGTTGGAAAAGCTGGGTATGAGCGCCAACTTAAGCGCTGGAACCGCGCTGATTTTCTTCGCGATTTGCCTGCCTTTCGTGCCGGTGGGGGCCACCCTCATGACCTTCATCGCTTCCTTCACCCGCAGCTACCGCGAGGCGCAGACTTATCTCACCACCGTGCTGCTGGTGCCGACGCTGCCCATCGCTTTTGCCAGCGTGTACTCGCTAAAACCCACGAGTAAGTTGATGTTCATCCCCTCCTTGAGCCAGCACTTGTTGATGACCAGCGTGCTCAAGGATGAGCCGATCGCGCGGCTCGACATCCTGATTTCCGCCGCGGCATCGCTTAGCGTCGCGCTGTTGCTGTTCACGCTGACCGCGCGCCACTGGAAACGCGAAACCATGCTCGGCTAAAGCTTGCTAAATGAACGTTTAGCAGCGGATCAAATATTAGGGCTTTTCCTGTATAGGCGTTTAACTAGACGATATGTATAATTTGTTACAGCGATCACTTGCCTCGGGGGAAACCGACATGACCGAAGGAGCGTCCGCACGCGCGAACATCATTGCGCTTTTGGCGATATTGACGGTGTCTGCGAGTACGATGCTGTGGCTGTTCTGGCGCTTTCCGGTGACCACCGCGATCATCACCGTGGCGGTGCTGGCGGTTCTGGTGTTGCTGGCGGCGCTGGCACGATCGATCGAAGTCGAGATTCCCGTGGATCGGCGCAAGCAGATCATCTGACGACTGCGAATTAGTCTAAGGGTGGAAAGGCGGCGCGCTGTGCCACCGGTACTCCGGCAGCTCGAGGGTATCAACGATGTCCCGACTCAGCGCCAATCTTGCCACGCCAGGGATCACAGCCGCCCCTATCACTTGATTCCGCAGCCATAAACCCCAACGAGTCCTTGGCGCAAAGATGGCGGCGAAACGCTCCGCACTCTGCTGTTTCGAGACAATGAACTGGCGCAGCATCTCCTCATATGAGCGGAACGCACGATTGTGATCTCTGCCAGCGTTGGCCATCTCGCCCGCCAGAACATATGCCGCGGTCATCGCCAATGCTGATCCCTGCCCGCCGGTCAAGGATATGCAGAATGCCGCGTCGCCCACGAGCACAACTCGGCCCCGCGACCAACTCTCCATTGCGATCTGACTGACGCGGTCGAAGTACAGGTCTTCCGCGCGATCAAGCTCAGCAAGTATCCGCGGACATTCCCACGACTCTGCGCCGAACTGTTCGTTCAATATGAGCCGTTGTGCCCGAAGATCGAGCGATGCGACAGGTATGTCTCTGTCGGAAGCGAACACGAATAAGAACAGCGTTCGATCGCCGTGTAGTGCAAACCGCACAATCATCTTGCCCGCGCGACCGTAGATGACATACACCTCCTCGTCGCGCGGACGATAGCCTGGGACTTCAAAGGCTGCGGCAATATAACCTAGCCGCCTTTCAAAGCTCTCCTCGGGGCCAAACGCAAGTTTGCGAACGTTGGAATGCTGGCCATCAGCGCCGGCAACCAGATCGAAACGCCGCGTAGAAGCGCGGCGGAAATCGACTTCGACACAATCGGGATGCTCTTCGATAGCTACTATTTCATCGTCAAAGAGCACTTCCGTTGAATCTTCCATATTTTGAAACAGCAGACGGGCTAGGTCGCCGCGAGCGAGTGTTACGAATTGCCCACCCGTCAACTCGCCTATGACTCTGGTTCCGAAGCCGGCTACTCGATCACCCCGATCGTTCACGATCCGCATCTCACGCATGTGGTAGCCCACGCGATTGATGGCTGCTTCCAAACCCATGCGCTGGGCGATTTTGTATCCGAGACCCCAAACGTCAACGACATACCCGCCGGCGCGCAAGGCGGGCGCCGATTCCACCAGAACCGGCGTGTAGCCTGCTGCTCGCAGCCAGAAGGCTAGGGTTGGCCCGGCTATGCCGGCCCCGGATATCAGAACCGTGTTCTCGCGCATTTCGGTCCTGCTGGGCACTGGAGGTTACTTTCCGATACAAAAGCTGCTGAAAATCTCGCCGAGCAAGTCATCGCTCGTGACCTCTCCCGTGATTTCGCTCAAAGCCAGTTGAGCGAGGCGCAAATCTTCCGCGAATAGTTCGAAGCCGCGCTTTGCCGCCACATTCTCGGCGGCTGCTTCCACGCCGCGCCGCGCGCGGTGGAGAGCATCGAGATGGCGGCGCCGAGCCGACAGCGCGCCGGTGCTTTCGACGAATCCCACGCTGGCTTTGAGATGCGCGCGCAGCAGCGAGAGTCCCGCGCCGGTTTTGGCGCTCAAATAAATGCGCGGCGGCACCGCTGCCTCATCGATATGCGCCGGCGTGCCGATCAAATCGATCTTGTTGATGAGCAGGGTGACGGGAACCCGCGGCGGCAATTGCTCGAGCTCTGCGGCCCAATCCGGCGCATCGCCTTTGAAAGCAGCGCCATCCAGCAAGTACAGCACCCGATCGGCCATTTCAAGTTCGCTCCTGGCGCGCCGCACGCCCTCGGCCTCGACTGCGTCGGCGGCGGTTCGCAATCCCGCGGTATCGATCAAGTTCAGCGGCAGGCCGTCGAGATGCAGGTGCTGGCGCAGGACATCGCGGGTGGTGCCGGGGCTGTCGGCGACGATTGCGACCTCATTGCCCACGAGCTTATTCATCAGACTGGACTTGCCCGCATTGGGACGGCCGGCGATCACGACATTCAAGCCCTCGCGCAGCAGTGCGCCTTGCCGGGCCGCCGCCGCGATGGAATCGAAAGCGGCGAACACTGTCGCCAGATGGACTTGCACCGCGCTCATCGGTACGAAGTCGAGTTCCTCGTCGGGGAAATCGATGGCAGCCTCGACCAGCATGCGCAGTTCGGTAATGCGCGCCTGAAGTTCATTGATGCGATCGGAGAATTCACCCTGCATGGTGCGCACCGCGGCGCGCGCGGCGGCTGCGGTGCCGGCATCGATCAGGTCGGCGACCGCTTCGGCCTGCGCGATATCCATCTTGCCGTTCAGAAATGCGCGTTCGCTGAACTCCCCCGGGCGCGCCATGCGGCAGCCGAGATCAAGCAGCCGCTGCAGCAGCATATCGAGGATGAGGGCGCCGCCATGGCCCTGCAGCTCCAAAATATGTTCCCCGGTGTGCGAGTCGGGTGCCGGAAAGTACAACGCCAAGCCCTGATCCAGCGTGCTGCCGTCGCGGTCGCGAAAATTCGCCAGGTGCGCGAATCGCGGCGGCGGCAGAGCGCCGAGAATCTCAGCGGCTATCTGCGGAACCTGGGGTCCAGACACCCGAATGACCCCGACAGCGCCGCGCCCGTGAGCGCTGGCGATGGCGGCGATGGTATCGGGCGGGGCCACGGATTTAAGAGCGCTGCTTCGCGGCCTCTTTCTCGACCACTTGATTCACGCGCCACTGCTGCGCGATCGACAGCACGGTGTTGGTGAGCCAGTACAGGGTCAGTCCCGACGGAAACCACGCCATCATGCCGGTCATGATGAGCGGCATGAACTGCATGATCTTCGCCTGCATGGGATCGGGCGGCGCGGGATTCAATTTGAACTGCGCGAACATCGCGGCCCCCATCAGCAGCGGCAGGACGAAGAACGGGTCGCGCGACGACAGATCATTGATCCACAGCAGGAACGGCGCCTGGCGCATTTCCACGCTTTCCAGCAGCACCCGGTAAAAAGAGATGAACACCGGGATCTGCACCACCATCGGCAAGCATCCCGCCAGCGGATTGATTTTCTCTTTTTTGTACAGCTCCATCATGGCGCGGCCCAATTTCTCGCGGTCGTCCTTGAAAGTCTCCTGGATCTGCTTCATGCGCGGTCCCACGGCGCGCATCTTGGCCATGGACCGGCCGCTGGCCTGGCTCAGGGGAAAGAACACCAGTTTGATCAAGGCGGTCACGACGACGATCGACCAGCCCCAATTACCGAGGATTTTGTGAACCCAGTTAAGTCCCGTAAATAAAGGCTGCGCCACCACGGTCAAGACGCCGAAATCCACCGTGCGCTCGAGGTTCCTACCCATGGCGGCCAGCTGCGATTGCAATTTCGGGCCCACGAACAGTTCCTCGTGGAACTTGATACTGGCGCGGGCGGGCACCTCCACTTCCGGCCCGGTGGCACTGATCAAGTATTCATTGCCCACAACCCGCAACTGGTATTGGTACGGCTGGCCGGCCGCCGGCAGGATGGCGGAAACAAATTGATGCTGCAGCGAGGCCAGCCAGCCATTGCTAATGGTCGCTGAGTACTTCGCGTCGCTGTCGCTTTCGACGTTGAGATCCTTGGACTTGGTGCCGTCATACACCGCCGGTCCTTTGAAGGAGTAGGACTCGACGTCGAAATAAGATCGCGAGGCGTGTTCCCAGTGGCGCAGGAACTGCGAGTACGACGCCAGCTTGCGCGCCGCGCTGCTCTCGTTCTTGACGTCGTAATCAAGGGCGATGGAATACTGGCCTCGGGTGAACACAAATGTCTTGGTCACTAGCAGGCCCTGGCCGTCGCTCCAGGTCATCGGCACGCGAAGTTCATTGACTCCGGGCGCGAGCACGTACTTCTTCTCGCTGGAACTCCAGATCGCAAGATGCGTAGGTGTCGCTTCACCCGCGGGGCCGGTGAGCCCGCTTTGCAGCAGATACAGCGTCGGTGGCGGTTCATAGGAGAGCAGCCTGACCGGAATATTCGGCGTGTCCTTGCGCTGCGGATACTGCAGAAGATCGGCGCGATCGAGTTCGCCGCCCTTGAGATTGATTTCGATGTCGAGCACGTCGGTGGTGACGCGAATCGGCGCCGAGGGGGCGGCGTCCGCGGGCGGCGCTGCGCCGGGAGTCGCCGTTGCCGATGCTGCGATTGCGGACGCAGTGCCCGTGGGCGAGGTGTCCGGTACCGCGCCCGACACCGTGCCTGTCGGGGCGACTGCGTTGGGTGCGGGCGGTGTCGTCGCCTGGGGTACCGACTCGCCCAGCGCATTGGCGGGCGCGCCTGAGCTTCGCGTAGCCGCGGATTGAGCGGCCTGCGACGCCGTCTCGTAGTCATGGACCCACGTTTGGTAATTGAGAAACAGGAGCGCGGCGAGAACACCCCAGAGGACTAGGCGGATATTAGGCATTGATACTCTTGTCGGGCACGGGATCGTAGCCGCCTTCGGCAAAGGGGTGGCAACGCAGAATTCGTCTACAGCCCAGCCAGAAACCCCGCCACACGCCGAAGCGTTCGATGGCAGTGTGCGCGTAGCAAGAGCAACTGGGATAGAAGCGGCAGCGCGGACCCAACATGGGACTGATGGCGAGTTGGTACCCGCGAATGGTCCACATCAGAATTTGGCGGGCCGTTACCATCGTCGTGCAATCGCCTTCCAGTGCGCTTCGAGACTCGCCCGCAAATCGGTGGGTTTGGCCAACCGCGCCGCGTCGCGAGCGGAGACCGTGACATCAACCGGCGGTAATGTGTGTTGGTTCAAACGAAAGGACTCTCGTGCGAGGCGCTTGATGCGATTGCGGGCAACTGCGGTGCCGAAGGTGCGCGTCGCGATGCTCAATCCCAAGCGAGGATAGGTTTCACCATTGGCCAGAACAGACAGAGAAAAAAAAGCGTCGGCGAGTTTGGTGCCGCGCCGCTGCAACGCGCGAAATTCGGCCGGCTGGTGCAAACGCTTGCGCGGCTCGAACGTCAGTTTACGGATCGTTAGACAGCCCTTTTAGAGCGACTAAGGGCAGAGGCGCTTGCGGCCCTTAGCGCGTCGGCGAGCCAGTAAACGACGGCCGCTTTTTGTGGCCATGCGCGCCCGGAAACCGTGGGTTCGGGCACGATGCAAATTACTGGGATTGAAAGTACGTTTCATAGCGCGACTCGAACAAAAACCACGGGCAAACGGCCGCGCGGGGGATTTTCGAAAGGCGGCAAGGGTACTCAAGCGGGCATGGATGTGTCAATAGACGCCCCTTCAACTTGGAGCTAGACTCCCTGCCCTTTCGTTCGTTGCCCCTGCCAAAAACCCAAGGAGAGCGCTCTTGCCGGAGTCGCTGTGGAACCGCTGTCTGCGAGTGCTCGAGGGCGAGCTCCCGGAACAGCAGTTCAATACCTGGGTGCGGCCCCTGCAAGCGGTCGAGCGGGACGGCGAGATCAAGCTGCTCGCGCCCAACCGTTATGTCATCGAATGGCTGGGACAAAACTTGCTGCCGAGAATCAAGGAATTGGTGCTGGCCTTCGCGGAAGGGCTTGCGCCCGAGGTGGCGCTCGATGTGGGTTCGCGAGCGCAAGCCGCAACCCAGGTGGTGCGGGCGGTTGGGGCGTCCCAGGGCGGCCCCGGCGGAGCGGCGCGAGTGGCGAAACTGGCGCCCACGGTGCTCGGCAGCCGCATCAACGCGGAGTTTACTTTCGACAGCTTCGTCGAGGGCAAGAGCAATCAGCTCGCCAAAGCGGCGGCGATTCAGGTCGCGGGCAATCCCGGCAAGGCCTACAACCCGTTGTTCATTTACGGCGGTGTCGGACTCGGCAAGACGCACTTGATGCACGCGGTGGCGAACAAGCTGAAGGAGCGCAATTCCGAGTCGCGCCTGGCTTACGTACACAGCGAAAGATTCGTCGGCGACATGGTTAAGGCTCTGCAGCACAACACCATCAACGATTTCAAAACGGCGTACCGATCGTTGGATGCGCTGATGATCGATGACATCCAGTTTTTCGCGGGAAAGGAGCGTTCCCAGGAGGAATTCTTCCACACCTTCAACGCGCTGCTCGAGAGCCAGCAGCAGGTGATATTGACCTGCGATCGCTACCCCAAGGAAGTTGACGGGCTCGAGGAACGCTTGAAATCGCGCTTCGGCTGGGGGCTGACCGTGGCCATCGAGCCGCCGGAACTCGAAACTTGCGTTGCCATTCTGATGAGCAAGGCGGCGATGACGCAGGTCGACCTGCCGGAGGAAGTTGCGTTTTTCATCGCCAAGCGCATCCGTTCGAACGTTCGCGAATTGGAAGGCGCGCTGCGCAGGGTGGTCGCCACTTCAAATTTTACCGGCCGGCCCATCACGCTGGAGTTTGCGAAGGAGGCGCTGCGCGATCTCTTAGCTTTGCAGGAAAAATTGGTCACGATAGAAAATATTCAGAAAACCGTTGCGGAGTACTACAAAATCAGGATCGCCGACTTGCTGTCAAAACGCCGCAGCCGTTCGATAGCGAGGCCGCGACAAGTGGCCATGGCGCTGGCCAAGGAATTGACCAATCACAGTCTGCCGGAGATCGGGGATGCATTTGGCGGCCGCGACCATACGACGGTGCTGCACGCCTGCCGGCGCATCAAAGAATTACGCGAGACCGAGCGTCGCATCGGGGAGGACTATTTGAACCTGTTGAGAACCTTGGCAGGCTAGGGTTGGATATGCTGTGGATATTTCTGTGGATAAAGATATCAACAACTCATCGACAGCTTGCGGGCATTAAGAGGACAGGTGTAGCGCTTGTTTATGAGTAACTTAAATTATTGATTTATATTGTATTTTTTACCTTATGCACTGAAAATTCGATGCTTCATAGTCATAGTAATAATCCCTTTTAAGAATCTAAATCTAAGAATGGCAAGACGGTGAGCCCATGAAATTGACGGCAGAACGCGAGAAATTGTTGACCCCTTTGCAGGCAGTCATCGGAGTGGTGGAACGCCGGCAAACCATGCCGGTATTGGCAAATGTGCTGCTTGGGGTTCGCCAGGGACAACTGGCCATCACAGCAACGGATCTTGAAGTCGAGTTGGTCGCAGCCACGGGGATAGAGGTGCAGGATTCCGGTGACATCACTGTGCCAGGCCGTAAATTCCTGGACATTTTGCGGGCGCTGCCGGAAAAACTTGCGGTCTCCTTCAGTTCCGAGGGCGACAAGATCGTGATCAAGGCAGGACGCAGCCGCTTCAGCTTATCGACGCTGCCGGCCGCGGATTTTCCCGTGATCGACGACATCAACTCGCAACAGACCGTACAAATTCCGCGCAAGGAATTACTGCGGCTGCTGGAGAAGACGCATTTCTCCATGGCACAGCAGGACGTGCGTTATTACCTGAACGGCATGCTGTTGGAAATCGAGGGGCAAGTGCTGCGCGCAGTGGCAACCGACGGTCACCGTTTGGCGCTGTGCGAAACCGCGTTGGCTGCCAAAGCCAAGAATTCGCAGCAAGTGATTGTGCCGCGCAAAGGGGTGTTGGAGTTGCAGCGCGTGCTCAACGATGAGGGTGTTACCGATGTGGCGATCGGTACCAATCACGTTCGAGCGCAGATCGGCGACATTCGCTTCACTTCGAAGCTTATTGATGGCCGTTTCCCAGAGTATTCTCGTGTCATCCCGGCTGCGCCGGGCTCCGCCATCCGCGCGGATCGTGACGTATTGCGCCAGGCGCTGCAGCGTACCGCGATACTTTCCAACGAGAAGTACCGGGGTATTCGCGTCACGGTAAAAAAGAACATGCTCACCGTGCAGGCGCACAATCCTGAGCAGGAAGAAGCGGAGGAGGAGATCGAAGTGGCCTATCAGGGCGGGGACCTGGAGGTCGGCTTCAACGTAAATTATTTGCTGGATGCGCTGGCGGCGATCGATGGCCAGGAGGTCGAATTGGGATTGACCGACAGCAACAGCAGTTGTTTGATCAGATCGCCCGGGAATTCCAGCGCGCGCTACGTCGTGATGCCGATGAGGCTATAAGCGGTGGCTTTGAGCCGGGTGCAGGTAACCGATTTCCGGTGCTTGCATTCGGTGGTGCTTGATCTCGATCCGAAATTCACGCTCATCAGCGGACCCAATGCGTCCGGTAAAACATCCCTGCTGGAGGCGATGTACGTTTTAGGCCGTGGCCGATCATTCCGCACCCGCCGGCTGGAGCATCTCATTCGCCACGGCGCCGAGCGCTTCGTGGTTTTTGGGGAAGTGGATGCCGCGACGCGCAGAGTTCCCATGGGCGTCGAGGGATCGCGAACGGGAGTTCGGGCGCAAATAGACGGGGATAGGCCGGCCTCGTTGGCCGAGCTGGCACTGCAGCTGCCCGTGCAAATTATCGATCCAGAGGTCCATCACCTCATAGAAGAGGGGCCTAGCCGTCGGCGACGGTTTTTGGATTGGGGAGTGTTTCACGTGGAACCTATCTTTGTGGGGCACTGGCAGCGATACCAGCAGGCTCTCAAGCAGCGCAATGCCGCGCTCAAATCGCGGCAGCCTCGAGGCGTCGTATCGGTTTGGGACAGCGACCTGGCCCGCTCAGGGGAGTTGCTGAGCGCGGCCCGCACCCGCTATGTGGCGGCCCTTGGCGTGCCGGCACAAGCCATCGCCCGCAACCTGCTGGGTATGGATCTCACCTTAGGCTACAGGACGGGCTGGACCAAGGACCAGGAGCTGGCCGAAGCGCTGCAAGCCGGCTGGCACCACGATCAGGAGTTTGGGGCCACGCAGGTCGGGCCGCATCGGGCGGAACTCAGCATCCGTTTGGATGGAACTCTGGTGAAGGACCGGATATCACGCGGACAGCAGAAGCTGCTTGCGGCCGCCTTGTTGATTGCCCAAATAAAGCTATTCCCGCAAGACTCGCCCGTGCAGCCGAGCCTGTTGCTGGATGATCCGGCCGCCGAACTGGACGAGGAGCGACTGGCAGGACTCATCCGCGAGGTATCTGCTCAATCGGTGCAACTGATCGTGACCACGCTGCACGGGGAGTTTCCCGCCTTTGGCAAGCCGGGCCGCAACTATGGAATCGTCTCGGGAAGAATCGAAGGCGCTTGAATGTTCCACGTGAAACCCTCGCTTCGTTGGTAACAACGCAGCGTATCGGCGCCGGCAAAACTCGCCGCAAAAATGCAGCGCGCCGGCGCGACGCTGACTCTGAGTCGCGCGCTGCATCACTAGCCCCAAGTGTATGATTTATATAAAGTTTTTTGCAAATATAGATTCGTTTTTGGCGCCAGAAACTGTTAACATGGCGGGTCACAATTTTTGGATAGAGCATGGCGCAGGACAACGTTTACGATTCCAGCAAAATCAAAGTCTTAAAGGGCCTCGATGCAGTGCGAAAGCGTCCCGGTATGTATATCGGGGACACAGATGACGGCAGCGGCCTGCACCACATGGTGTTCGAGGTTGTGGATAACGCCATCGACGAGGCACTGGCGGGGTACTGCGACCGCGTCGTAGTGACCATTCACGCCGATGAGTCCGTCACCGTGTACGACAACGGCCGCGGCATTCCGGTGGACATCCACGCCGAGGAAGGGCGCTCCGCAGCCGAAGTCATCATGACCGTGCTGCACTCCGGCGGTAAGTTCGATGATAGCTCCTACAAAGTCTCCGGCGGTCTGCACGGCGTTGGCATCTCGGTGGTCAATGCGCTGTCCGATTTCCTGGAATTGAACATTCGGCGCGACGGCAAATTGCATCGCCAGGAATACCGTCTGGGAGAACCGCAGGCGCCGCTCTCGGCCATCGGCGATACCGCCGAACACGGCACGACGCTGCGCTTCAAGCCCAGCAGCCAGATTTTCACCAACATCTCATTCAACTACGACACGCTGGCGAAGCGCTTGCGCGAATTGTCGTTTTTGAATTCAGGCGTGCGCATCGAATTGGTGGATGAACGCGACGAGAAGTCGGAGGTGTTTCAACACGAGGGCGGTCTGAAAGCCTTCGTCACTTATCTGAATCGCAGCAAGACCGCAATTCACGACACGGTGCTGTGGTTTCAAACCCGCGATGGCAACACGCAGGTGGAAGTCGCGATGCAGTGGAACGATTCCTACCAGGAAAGCATGTTCTGCTACACCAACAACATTCCGCAGAAAGACGGCGGCACGCATCTCGCCGGCTATCGCGCCGCGTTGACCCGCACGCTGAATAATTACATCGAGAAAGAACTCGCCGCGAAAAAAGAGAAAATTCAGACCACCGGCGATGATTCGCGCGAGGGGCTCACCGCCATATTGTCGGTGAAGCTGCCGGATCCGAAGTTCTCCTCGCAGACCAAGGACAAGCTGGTCTCATCGGAAGTGAAAGGCGTGGTTGAATCCGCAGTCGCCGGACGCCTGGAAGAATTCCTGCTGGAACACCCGCAGGAGGCGCGCGCCATCGTCAATAAAATCCTCGAAGCCGCTTATGCGCGCGAGGCCGCGCGCAAAGCGCGCGAGATGACCCGCCGCAAGGGCGCTCTCGATATCGCGGGATTGCCCGGCAAGCTTGCCGACTGCCAGGAAAAAGATCCCGCGCTGTCGGAGATGTTTCTGGTCGAAGGCGATTCGGCCGGCGGCTCCGCGAAGCAGGGCCGCGACCGGCGCACCCAAGCAATCCTGCCGCTGAAAGGAAAAATCCTCAATGTCGAAAAAGCTCGCTTCGATAAGATGCTCGCTTCGGCCGAAGTCGGCACGCTGATCACGGCTTTGGGCTGCGGCATCGGACGCGACGATTTCAACGTCGATAAATTGCGCTACCACCGCATCATAATTATGACCGATGCTGATGTTGACGGCTCTCACATACGAACGCTGCTGCTGACATTCTTCTATCGCCAGATGCCGATATTGATAGAGCGTGGCCACATCTATATCGCGCAACCTCCCTTGTACAAAGTGAAAAAGGGCAAGCAAGAACAGTACGTCAAGGACGACCTGGAACTGAATGCCTTGCTGCTGAACACCGCGGTTGACGGCGCTGCCCTGCATGTCAATGCCGAGGCGCCGCCCCTCTCCGGATTGGGGTTGGAATCCCTCGCGACCAAGTATGTGGAGGTGCAGGGTATCGTGACGCGCTGGGCACGACGCTACGATGAGCGTTTCCTGGAGCAGCTGCTGTACGTCCCGACATTGACGACGGCGGCGTTCGATCGCATCGATTCGCTCAAGGATTGGTGCCGCCTTCTGGAACAGCGCCTGAACTCCCGCGACGACGTTTCGCGCCGCTATCGCGTGAGCGTGGAAACCCTGGCCGCCGGCGGCCATCGGATCGATCTGCAGCGATTCGAACATGGCTTGAGCTCTGAGAAACACGTACCTCGCGAGTTCTTCGATTCCGCGGAATATTTGCGCATCGCCGAGCTTGGGCAAACCCTGAGCGATCTCTTGGGACCCGGTGCCTACGTACAGCGTGGTGAGGAGAAGCACGAGGTCTCGAGCTTCAAAATAGCCATAGCGTGGCTGTTCGAGCAGGCCAAGAAGGGCCAGAGCATTCAGCGCTACAAGGGTTTGGGCGAGATGAACGCCGATCAGCTCTGGGACACGACCATCAATCCCGAAACGCGCCGGCTGATGCAGGTGCGCATTGACGATGCCGTGGCGGCCGACGATATCTTCACGACGCTGATGGGCGATGCCGTGGAACCGCGGCGCGAGTTCATCGAGAAGAATGCTCTGCACGTGTCGAATCTGGACATTTAGCCGATTTGGCTACGGAGAAGAAATGGGCGACGCAGTCCCGCAGTTTAAGACGGCCGAGTATTCCGGGAACGCGGCAACCTGCAAGGCGTGCGGGCAGGCGATCAGCGGCGCGTACTACCAGGTCAACGGCGCGAAGACTTGCTCTAAGTGCGCGCAGCGAATCAAAGAGCAGTTGCCGAAAGACTCGCACACGGCGTTTGCACGCGGAGTTTTGTTCGGTGTCGGCGGCGCAATCCTGGGTCTCGGAATTTATGTCGGATTTGCTCTCGCCACGGGTTTGATTGCCGGCCTGATTTCGCTCGCCGTCGGCTATCTCGTCGGCAAGGCCATTCTCTTGGGTTCAGGAGGCGCCGGCGGGCGCCGCTACCAGGTCGCGGCAGTGTTGCTGACCTACGCCGCTGTGTCCTTGGCGGCCGTCCCCATGGCGCTGTCGCAGCACATGAAACAGAGGAGCGCGCAGGCGCAGAGGCAAGTCAGCGAGTCCCCGAGTGACTCGCCCAAGCCGAGCGTCGCGAAGGCTGTGGGAACACTCGCGCTGATTGGATTGGTATCGCCATTCCTTGGACTCTCCAATCCGATGCAGGGGGTTATTGGCTTGATCATCCTGTTCGTCGGCATCCGCATTGCGTGGCGGATGACCGCCGTCAGGCAGGTCAGCATCCTGGGTCCGATCAATGACCCAATGCCGGCGGCGACCGGCTGATACCTCGGACGCTGCGGACCAGCCCGTGTCCTCCCCATCCCTTCTGCTGAATCGGGAGTGCTCCCGCTGCGCGGCGGATCTTGCGCCAAATGCCTTGGTGTGCAGCAGTTGCCATACGCTGGTGCACGCCGCAACGCTCGAACAACTGGCGGCCAGCGCGCGCACGCATGAAGAGGGGCGCAAGTACACGGAGGCGCGAGATGCCTGGTTGCAGACGCTCGAACTGCTGCCGCCGGATTCGGCGCAGGCGGAATGGGTTCGCGGCAATGCCAAGAGGCTGAATGAACTGGCCGACGGCGCGAACGTTGATGCAGCTCATTCCTGGGCCAGGAAACTGGGGCCGCTCGCGCCACTGGCGATTCTTCTCGCGAAAGGCAAATTCCTTCTCTCGCTGTTCAAGTTGAAATTTCTGCTCAGCCTCGGAACATTCATTGCGTTCTATTGGGCCTTGTATGGCGTCAAGTTCGGCATCGGCTTCGCGGTGCTGATCTTGGTGCATGAGATGGGCCACTTCATCGCCATCAGGCGTCGGGGTCTGCCCGCGGACATGCCGGTATTTCTGCCGGGACTTGGCGCTTACGTTCGCTGGGCCGCTCTCGGGGTGTCGACGCAGACACGAGCCTTCGTGAGCCTCGCCGGCCCTATGGCGGGTTGCATTGGGGCGGCGGTGTGCGCTTTGCTTTGGATGGAAACCGGCGACGCCCTGTGGGCGGGTCTTGCGAGTCTCTCGGCGCTGCTCAACGTGCTGAATCTGATCCCTATCTCCGTGCTGGATGGCGGGCAGGCGATCGCCGCGCTCGACAAAACGGAACGCCTCATTCTGTCGGCGGCGGCGGTGCTGTTCGCAGCACTGTTCGCTCAACCCGCATTTCTGCTGGTGGCAATCGGCGCGGGCTATCGTGCATTTACCAAGGATATTCCGCCCGCGCCAAGCCATCCCGCGACGCTGTACTACTTGATGGTGCTGGCGGCGCTGGGTTGCCTCATCAAGCTGGCGCCGCCGCTATCTGCGGCTGGCTAGGCGACCCTCGCATCATGACGATCAATCGGATGTGCTGCTACCGCCGATTGAATTGCCGCAGCATGTTGTCCTGGATTTGGTTTCTTGAAAGCGAGGGGCCCAACCCGGTGTTGAGGTAATAAAGTGCCTTCAAGAAGGCGAGATCACCGGCCGTTATCGCTACAGGCTTTTCCCGGGCGCCGCAGCTTAAGGACATTAGGTCCAGAATGCTCGGCAGTGGGTCGCAATTGTCCGGCGATTGAACCACCGACAAGGTCAACATCGCCAAGTAGTCAGCGATCGTCCCAATGGTAGAGCCCACGACTTTTGTTGTGTCGACAACCAGGATGACGATGCCGATCCCACTCCCGCCACCACCACCCGTACGCGTCCCCAAGGTGCCACTTCCATTGTATAGCGGGGTGATCGTTGGCCAGACAGGCAGAAGGTTAAGCCCTACCAATGCCACGTCCGTATTCAAGACCACGGCGCCGCCGTTTGTTGTCATGTACCAGCCCTGAATCGCGTGGTCGCCTCGAAACGCTATCAGGTCCTTCATTCCCCCCGAATACCGGTTACGAAAGTAAACCGACGCCCACTTTATGACGTCATCCATTCTTTCCTGGGGATTGTTGGTGAACAGTATCTGCACGTTGGTTTTGCATTGCGGGTCCGACTGCACTGGCGCGCCAACGAACGCGGCCAGCGCGCGAAGTCGCGCCGTCACGAAGGCGTTGTATCCCGGGCCGAGCCCAACCGTTACCGGGCAAATGCTCTGCCTGCCGCCGCGCCAACGCGCAAGGTTGCCCCTGGTGCCAGTGTTGACGTAGTGCACTGTGGCGTGGTGCACAATGAATTGATACAGGCTATCTCCCGCCAATTCCGCATCGCTGGGCGGGTTCGGGGCCGTCACGGTTACATCGGGAATCTCCGGCGCTGCGCGCGCCGTTGCAAGCCAACCAATCGTTATCACAAAGGCTGCAAGCATGACTCGCTGCACTCCGGACTTACTTTTGCGTGTCATTGTGAGCTCCCGATCTAATGAGTGTTTCATTTGGTTCTAACGACGCCCGAACTGCCGCATCATATTGTCCTCGATGGCGTCCCTTGAGAGTCCCGGCCCCAACCCTGTGTTGAGGTAATAAAGCGCCTTCAAGAAGGCCAGATCACCGGCTGTTATCGCTGTAGGCCGCTCACGCGCGCCGCAGCTGGCGGAGAATATATCCAGAATGCTCGGCAGTCGTTCGCAATGGTCGGGCGATTGCACCACGGACAAGGTCAACATCGCCAAGTAGTCGGCGATCGTCCCCATGGTGTAGCCGACGACTTTCGTCGTGTCGATGAGTAGGATTGCGACGCCGATCCCACTCCCGCCCGCCCGCGTCCCAAAGGAGTCCTGATCGGCGTAATGCGGGGTGATCCGCGGCCAGATCGGCAGAAGATCTAGCCTTAGCAGCATCACGTCAGTGTTCAAGGCCGCAGGGCCGCCGCCTGTTGTCAGGTACCAGCCCTGAATCGCGTGATCGCCGGTAAACGCTATCAGCGGCCTCATCTGCGCAAACTCTGAACCTCGACGAAAGTAAACCTTCGCCCATTTCACGACGTTATTCATATATTCCTCGGGTTTGGCCCGGAAGATTATCCGCACATTGTCCTTGCATTGCAGATCCGTCTGCACGGGCGCACCAACGTATGCCGCCAGTGCGCGCAGCCGCGCAGTTACGAAGGCGTTGTATTCCGGGTCGAGCCCAACGGTTTTCGGGCAGATGCTTTGCCTGCCGCCGCGCCAACGTGCAAGGTTGCTATTCGTACCGGTGTCCACGTAGTGATCCGTGGCGTGATGCACGATGAATTGATACAGGCTGTCTCCCGCCAACTCCGCATCGGTAGGTGGTCGCGGGGCCATCACAGTGACCTCGGGAATCTCCGGCGATGCGCTCGCAATTGCGTTGCGGTCGGGCGGCGCCGGCTGCACCGTCGGTAGCTTGGCCGCGGCGCCGGAGCTGTCCGCGCGCGGCGCAGTGGATGCCCTGCGGATCGCCACCGTTTCCGCGCCAACGCGCGAGAACTCCAACCCTGTACCACGAAGTAACGTGCCCAATGCCGCGCGAATTGGCAATGTTCCGTTCACACCGTTCGAATTAAGATGCGCAACGTCCGCGTCGGCGGCGGCAAGCTGCAGCCCGCTCTGGGTGGAAAATTCAATCAGCGCGCTGGCGAGCGGCGATGCCGAAATATGAAAGGGAACATTCCGGTCGAGCACATCGTCCGCGCGCGCCGGCGCAAGCCATGCCGTGGTTACCGCAAAGGCGGCGAGCGCCAGCCGCCGAACCAGCGGTTTACTTCGTGATGCCATCGGCGCCTCGCGCCCGAATCAGTATTCCGTTGGCGCCTTGGTCGACCACTTCAACGGCATAAATTTGCTCCAAAGCCCCGAGCCAATCGCGGAAATTGGCCGCCGATACGGTACCGGTGAAGCGGGTCTGCTGGAACGCGGGCGCCACTACTATTCTTGTCGCACTGTAACGATTGATTGCAGCGACGACGTCCTGCAAAGGCTCGCCCAGAAACTGCAGTTTCCCGTCGCGCCATGATCCGGCTGCCCTGGGGTCAACGCTTGCCACACTCGAGGGCTGCGCGGATCCGGAAAATGTCCCTCGTTGGCCGACGCTGAGGTGAACAGTCTCGGCAGTTGTGCCAGGACGACCACCCGCCACATCCCTGCCCGGTGCCACATTGACCCGGCCTTCGCCGACCGTCACCACGGTGCCGATAGGGCCAATCCGCACATCAAACTCGGTGCCTACAGCCGTTACGGTCAGACTACCGGCGTGCACGATAAACGGCCGCAGCGTGCTATGCGTGACCGCGAAGAACGCCTGCCCACCTTCCAATCGCACCTCGCGTCGCGTCAGTGTGAAGCGGGTGCTGACACGAGAATTCGGCGCCAAATAAAGCTGAGATCCATCGGCGAGAGTGATGTGGCGTTGCTCGCCGATCGACGTGTCAAGAACCTGGATTTGGGAATAACCAATGGCGAGCCATGCCGCCACACCCACAAGCAGCACAATGCTTGCGGCCAGGGCAATGAGCCGATAGCGATGCTGACGGGGCGCCACGGGCTGGGGCGAA
The DNA here is from genome assembly GCA_963785405.1 of uncultured Gammaproteobacteria bacterium. Taxonomy (GTDB): domain Bacteria; phylum Pseudomonadota; class Gammaproteobacteria; order Steroidobacterales; family Steroidobacteraceae; genus Bog-1198. The sequence goes on along the minus strand of CAWAVF010000008.1, from coordinate 633,612 downwards.
TGCAGGCCGCTGCCCCTCGCTTGAGGTAGCGCATTCCATATGCGCTGCATTTGCTCGAATACCGGCAGATTCTTAGTATCCGTTCTGCACCATTGCAGCCACTCATCGACAACCGCTTGCGCGTCCGACTCGTTCAGACGCTGAATCCATTCGCCGGCGTCCCGCAGTCGCGCGATGTCAGATGTTGTCGGATCTCTGTTGCTCACAGCGATACCCTCTGTCGTACTTGATCGGCCGCCAAACCATCCAAACGCAAGTGGCAGTAAATCATTGCGTAGGTCACATAACGTCGGACCATGCGCTCGGAAATCCCTACGCGCGCCGCCACCTCGTGCTGCGGGAGCCCCTCAACGCGATGCAGGTCGACCACCTGCAGACACTTGATCGGCAACTCCTGCAGAATCTCTAGAAGCCGTTCGGCCTGCTCGCGCGCCAGTAGTTGTTTGGCGGGGTCATCCGATTCGCCGCGAGTAGTATTCAAGTCCTCGAATAACTCGGGCTGGTCTTGCGCTCGGTGCTGGATCGTGCGATGTCGCAGGCGGTCGATGGCGAGGTTGGTGGCCGTCTTGAATAGATACGCACGCAACAAGCTTGGCCTGTCCGGCTCTTGCAACTGCAATAGACGGACATAGGCTTCCTGAGCTACTTCCTTCGCCTCCTGTTCGGAACGCAGGCGCGATGTGAGATAGGCCACCAGCACACGGTTATGCTCGCGAAACAATTGCGATACCGCGGCGGCGCTAGATTCGAGATGCGTTGCGGCCTCATTGCCAGGTTCTTCCCGCTGATGATCCGCATCTGCCATTTGCCCGTGACCTCCGTGGGGAATCACACCCCTATACAAGATACGTGCGAATACCTAAAACCGGAACCGCGCCGGCGAATCAGCAATCCCCGCGATGCGCAAAACCGCGTAGAAACCCTGCTTTTGAGGGTGATCCAGCATATTGACGAAGGATGATGTGCTACATTCACCCCGACGATTGCAACGGTCGCGCTTGGGTTGGTCATAACCTAAGGCTGGTAGCCGGGAGCGATGGTCCGATCGCAGGACGCGATTAAGTCGCGCTGGTTCTGGACATCATCGGCAACAAGAGAGAGACCGTGACCGTGTCACCTGAAACATCCCCACAGGCGGCGAAAAATCGCCTTCTCGAACTTTTGCCCCGGCAGGATCGTAAGCGCCTGCTGGCGGCCAGCCAGCTCGTTGAACTGAAATCCGCCGAGGTGCTGCGCGAGGCCGGGCAGCGCATTTGCCACGTTTACTTCCCCGCGGGCAGCTCCGTCTCGCTGCTCGCCCCGACCGCTGCCGGCAACACTCTCGAAGTCGCAGTCATCGGCGATGAGGGCGTACTGGGGATCTCGGTTGCATTCGGCATCAATATTGGATCGCAGCGCGCGCTGGTCAATCGCGCAGGTCCGGCGTGGCGAATTGCCGCGCCATTATTCTGCCGAGAGTTTGAACGCAGCCCGCGGCTGCGAAGGCTAATGAGCCGCTATCTCTACGTGGTGATGGCCCAGCTGTCACAGACCGCCGTTTGCAGCACCTTTCATGACGTGACTGCACGGCTTGCGCGCTGGCTGCTGGTCACCGGCGATCGAGCAGAGTCTGAAAAGCTCTGTATCACTCAGGAGGTGATTTCCGCCATGCTGGGTGTGCGCCGCGAAGGTGTTAGCCACGCCGCCTCGTCGCTGCGCGAGCGCAAGCTGATCAGCTACACACGCGGGCGACTGACCATTCTGGATAGGTGCGGCTTGCAGGCCGCGGCCTGCGCGTGTTATCTGCATGCGACCAACGCCCGCCTCCTCCGGTATCCTGGGATCACGCGGCATTAGCAGTCGCGCTGGAACCTGGGACGCGTGGACGACATCAATGTCGGAGTGATCGAGGGCTTCTTCGGCAGGCCCTGGGGTTGGCCGGAGCGTTTCGGCGGCGCCGAATTCCTGCGCGACAATGGATTTGAGTTCTACATCTACGCTCCGAAGGCTGACGCGTTCCTACGCCGGGGCTGGCGCGAGCCGCTGCCCGCAGAGGTTGTGCTGCACTTGTCGCAGCTTGCGGAGCAGTGCCGGAAGCTCGGCATCTCCTTCGGGATAGGACTTACCCCCTTCGAGATTTACCTGAATTATGACAGCCACGCGCAAGCACTGCTGCGCGCGAAGGTGCGTCAAATAAACGAAATCGGCGCGGACCTGCTTTGCATCCTGTTCGACGATATGCGCGGCGACATTCAAGGACTCGCCGACTTGCAAGGCAGGGTGATCCTGGATGTGTGTTCCTGGAGTACGGCCGCTCGCTTCTTCGCGTGCCCCACGTACTATTCGTACGATGTGCGCCTCGCACGCGAGTTCGGGCCGCCGCCCAGGGCTTATTTGCGGGATCTGGGCCGCATCGTCGATGCCCGCATCGAATTCTTCTGGACCGGCGAGAAGATCATTTCAGATGGCTATTCGTCCGAACATCTGAGCGACGTTGCAGAGATCATCGGGCGCCGCCCGTTTATCTGGGATAATCATATCGCCAATGATGCAAGATCACGCACCAACCATCTCTATCTCGATCCTGCCGCCGGCGCATGGCGGCTGCCCGCGGATCGGGTTGCCGGTCTCGCGATCAATCCGATGAATCAGCCGCACCTGTCGCGGATTGCGCTGTTGGGATATCGGCGGCTGTTGGCGCCGGCATCGCCGCCGCAACGGCGGCAGGCTCTGCGTGAGATCTGCACGAGCCTGTGCGGCCAGCCGCTGGCGCAACGTCTGCTCGAGGACATCGACCTGCTGCAGGATACGGGGCTCGCGAAACTCGATGCAGAAACGCGGCGCGGCCTGCTCGAGTTTTATGCGGCGCAGACAACCGATCCGTACGCGCAGGAAATAGCCGCGTGGCTGCGCGGTGAATACGCGTTCGACCCGCAATGCCTGACGAGTTGACCCAAGGCCACGGCTAAAGCATGCAGCTACGGTTCATCACGGGTGAAAATGCGACGCTTGCGAGTTTGATGTGCAGGGACGCCGGACCCGAGTACGCGAAATCATTGCTGCTACCCTGTTCCGGAGTGAGTTCGCTGCGCGAATCTGCATCCGGGGATGCGTTGCTCATCGATAACAATCTAACCGCGGGCGAGGTGGGCATCGTCCAGGAAGTCATAGAACGACAACAGGCGCCGGTGCTGTTGAAGGTCGTGGACCCGTACTGGGTTCGCGGCAACTATGGCAGACACAAATCCGCCTATGCAGCGTTGGTTGAAACGCACTGCCGGATGACAAACGTTGCCATTCTCTCTCCCTACCAACCCAGCGAATGGCTGAAGATGGTGGTGGAGAAATTCAATCCCAAATTGCTGGTACTCCCCTATCCTTATGTGGCGGAGGCGGAACAACCGCTCGAGCTGACGAGCTTCAGTGCGCGCTTGGACCGCGCGCTCCTGAGCGGCGCGCTCAGCGGCCGCAAGTATCCGCGTCGCGCGAGGGTGTACCGGCTGCGCTATTTAATGCCCAGGTACCGCCGCAATTTCGACCTGCTTGAGCATCCCGGATATCCCAATATCGGCGAAGCAAGACGCCACAATCTCATTTTTGATGATTTCGTAAGATTCATCAGCGGCTACAAATATTTCTTTGTTGATCCGTCCCGGGCAGATTTGGAATTCCTCAAATATACGGAATGCGCATATGCCGGCTGCCTACCGGTGGGCACACCCGCGGCCAGCCTGCCGGCGGCGGCGCAGCAGCTGGTTCTGGAAACGTCCCGATTCCTGAGATCGATGCGACAACCGGCAGCCTCGCGCAACCGGGGCCATTTCGAAGCGGCGCTCGCGTATCGAGCGATCATGTCAAAATCGCGAAACTCCGGGGAGATTCGCGCGCGCTTGGAGAGCTTCGTTCAGTCGAATTTTTGAGAATTCGCACAAATGATTGATCGCATCCAACCCGCACTGCCGGTGCATTTTTTCCTGCAGCCCAAGGCAATTACGCTGGAACGCGCTCTGACGCTTGATCCGGATCGGGACTGGACGGATCTGCGCCGCGCGCGCGAAGTGTGGATCGTGCAGACCTGGAAGCGGCTGTGCCACGCGGGCTACCCGCTCACCATGAGCGATCAAGCGCCGCGCGCCGGCATCATCGTTTACCACAAGGAAGATCAGCGCCTGCTTCTTGAGCGCCTGCCGCGCTGCGCAACCCCGGTGCTGGTCGGTGTGCGGGCGGATTTCAGGGCCTGCACCTACGCAGACTTTGAGGTTCTGCAGAACGGCTACTACGCCGACGGGCGCCGTTCATTCTTCATGCCGCACTGGCCCCAGCCGGGGCTGCTGCCGCGCAACCCCGAGCGCGGCGATCGGATGGAACGCATCGCCTATAAGGGTTTTGTCGGCAACCTTGTCGAGGAATTTCGCAGCGCGCGCTGGCTGGAATTCCTGCGCGGACAGGGCATGGTGTTCGACGACGATGCGGTGCTCGACGATTCCTTCACTCATCCCATCCGCACGCGGTTTCACGACTATCGCGAGGTGGACCTGGTGTTGGCGGTACGGCGCGGCCACGCAAGGACCAAGCCTGCGAGCAAGCTGGTCAACGCCTGGCAGGCCGGCATACCGGCGTTGTTGAGCCCGGATTACGCCTTTGAAGAACTGCGCGAAAGTCCGCTCGATTACCTGGCCGTGCGCAATCTCGCCGAGGCGGAAGCGGCAGTGCTGCGCTTGAAGCGCGAGCCGGGGCTATACCGGGCGATGATCGAGCATGGCCGGCTACGCGGCGCGGCGTTCACCGTCGAGAAAATCACCCAGCAGTGGGCGTCGCTGTTGTTTCAGACCATACCCACGCTGGCGCTGGCGCATCCTAACCGCTACGGCAGGGGAGCGCGCTCGGTTCGCCATCTATGGCAAAAGGTTGTCGAGACTGCGGGACGACTGGCAGTATGATGCCGGCATGACGGTCCAAGAGTGGATTCGCAAGGGTCGCGAGCTGGGCGCCAGCGATCTGCACATTGAAGCGGAGAACGCGCTGGTCGTGCGCGTCCGGGGGCAGCTGTCATCCATCGGCGCCAGCATAGCGGGGGCCGTTCTTGTGCAAGCGGCGCGAGAGCTGCTGGGCGACGGCTGGCCGCAGTTTGTGAGCAGAGGATCCGCCGACCTCTCCCGGACGATCGCGGGTGTGCGCTGCCGCATCAATATTTTCCAGACGGTTCGCGGGGTGGCGATGGCGGTGCGCCTGTTGAGTGCCTTTCAAAACAACTTGCGCGCTTGCAACTTGCACCCCGATTTGAAGCGATTGACAGACGTCACAACCGGATTGGTGGTGGTCTCGGGTCCCACCGGAAGCGGCAAATCCACGACGCTGGCGGCGCTGGTCGAAGAGATCAATGCGGCAAGCAGCCGCAACGTGATCGTCCTTGAAAGCCCCATCGAGTACTTGTTCACCAACCGGCGGTCGTTCATACGACAGCGGGAAATTCCCACGCATTCGCCGAGCTACGAACAGGCCCTGGTCGATGCCTTGCGCGAGAACCCCGACGTCCTGGTCATCGGCGAAATGCGCACTCCCGAGGTCATGCGGCTGACCTTGAGCGCGGCCGAAACCGGGCATCTGGTCATTGCGACGATGCATTCTGCTACCTGCGCCGAGGCGCTGACCCGGATTTGCATGTCGTTCCCTGCGGAGATCCAGCCCAGCATCCGCGCGCAACTCGCGGATTGCTTCGTGGGCGTGGTCTGCCAGCGGCTGGATTTCCTCAGCGAATACCGGTTGCGCGTTCCGGTGTGCGAAATATTGCTGCCGAGCGCCGCTGCAAAGGGAACGATTCGCGGCGGACAATTCAGTCAGATAGCCAATGTTCTGCAGACCGGCGGCGAAGCTGGAATGTGGAATTTCGATCGCTACGAACGCTGGGTGGCGCAAAAGAAGGACTGGGTCCAGCCCACGCTCGCCGCGCCGCTGCCGGAGGAGCGGATCGCTCCGCCACCCCCCAAGATCCAGCGGCGCGAGACGCCGCCCAAAGTGCCGAAGGACGACGCTCTGGAAATATCGATAGAAGAAGATGCCAGCCTGGATGAACTGGCGAAGCGCATTGAACAGCGCACCCGACAATAGCTGAACCGCCGGGTTAGGTTTTGACGCCGACGATGCGCACCATGCCGCTTTGGGTGGCGCCGCGGTGAACCTCGAGCCCGTGTGCGATCAATTTGGCAGCCACCCATTCCGGAACCAGCCGCAGTTTGGGGTAGCTGCTCACACGCTGCTGCCATGCACCGTCCTGCTGCTCCGTCAACACATCGTGGACGGTGACGAAATCCTGGCTGTACTCGAGAAAACAGCTGAGAATCCTGCGCTGATCGGCGCGCACCAGGATGAATCGCTGATTTCCTTCGAGCGCCTTGGTGGCGTAGTCGCGAAACGTCGCGGCAAACACGCCGCCCGGCGCCAGCGACGCCGCTACCGCGGCGAGCAATTTTTCAACCGCTGCAAAACTCGGCAGGTGCGTCAGCGTGTCGCCCATGCACACGATGACGGCCGGCTGCCGCTGCACGAAGTCTTGAAAATCCTCAAGATCCCCGTTGATCGCGACGATCGGCAGCGCCGCGCAGCGCGCGCGCAGTTGGTCGAGCAAAACTTCACTGCTGTCGATTGCAGTGACATTGAAGCCGCGATTGGCGAGCGCTACGGCATGTAGTCCCAACCCAGCGCCGAGATCCACTGCGACGGCAGCGGCCGCCGGCGGCAGCCGCAACTCCTCGAGTTCGGCGGCACTGCGCGCAAACGCGGCTTCGATATCGCCCAGCATCCAGGAATAAATCGGCGCCAGGTGAGTTTCGTAGTGACGCATGGCCGCCGCTGTCTGCACCGTAAGCTACTCGCCCGCTGTAAGACCGCGCAGTGCCTGGCTTGCGAAGGCAACGCCGCCGTCCACCGTCAGCGTCGAACCGATGACGTAGTCGCCGGCACGCGAGGCGAGAAAAATGGCGGCGCCGGCCATGTCCTCATCGGTACCGATACGCCGCGACGGAATACGTTTGGCCACTTCCTCGCCGCGATCGCGAGCGTCCCTGTTCATGTCGGACTTGAAGGCGCCCGGCGCAATGGCGGTGACATAGATGTTGTCCTTTACCAGCCGCGCGGCCATCAGGCGCGTCAGCTGGATCAGGCCGGCCTTGCTGGTGACGTACGAATACGTCTCCTGGTGAGTGAGGTAAATGCCGTCGATCGAGGCAATGTTGATCACCTTGGCGGGGCGATCGAAACTTGCCGCCTTGCGCAATGCGGGTGCCATCGCCTGGGTCAAGAAGAACGGCGTCTTGGCGTTCAGATTGAGCACCTTGTCCCAGCCCTCCTCGGGAAATTCATCGAATCTCGCGCCCCATGCGGCGCCGGCGTTGTTCACCAAAATGTCCAGCTTGGGTTCCTGCGCCATGACTGCGGCGGCGAGCGATTTGGCGCCTGCCAGGGTCGAAATATTCATGGGAATCGAAATGCAGGTGCCGCCGCCCTTGGATAATTCCTGCGCGGTCTGATTGCAGGCATCGGCCTTACGCGCCGAAATATAAACCTTTGCGCCCTGGGCGATGAATCCTTCGGCAATCATTTTGCCGATGCCGCGCGAGCCGCCGGTTACCAACGCCACGCGCCCTTTGAGAGAGAAAAGATCCTTGGTGTTCATCTTCGTGAGTTCCTAGAAAGATTATGAATTATGCGCAAACCCGCTACGACTCGCGGGGCAAACGAATTTCCCTGGGCCAGCGTTCATGGCACAAGGCCAAAAAGCGGGTTCCCGCCTGCGACATGGGCCGGTGCTTCAGGCAATAGCCGCCGACTTGGCGATCGATATTCGAGTAGGGCAAGCCCTCGACCGGCACCAACTGCGACGGCACGGCGGGAAGCAAATCCGAAACATAGCTGACGCCCTTGCCGTCGGCCACCAGCGCCAGCCGCAATTCCATATGACTGACCTCCCACACGGATCCAAAAGCATCACGCAGCCGCTCGCCGGTTGGGCGGCGGGCGGTCTCGTCAAGATAAGAGGTCAGCAGCGGCAACTCTCGCATCGTACTTGTAGGGTCTCGCATCAGGGCGGCGCGCGCGGGGTGATCGCGCGCAATCATCAGGCGGCGCGTCTCGGAGAAGCACGGGTGCAGCGCGAAGTGCGCCGGCATATTGTGATGAAACGGACCAAAGCCGAGCTCCCAGCGTCCCTCGGCCACGCCATGCACGATCTCGCGGCTCGGTGCAACGACGACCTTGAGCCGCGTCAGCGGATTGCGCTCGCAAAATTCCTTGAGCAACGCTACGCCCATGCGCGAGTTGGCGGCCGGGGACAGGGCAAGCGACAGCGTCGACAGCGCACCGGATTTGATTTGACCGATGTCGGCCAGCGTTTCGCGCTCCTCGTTCAGCATGGTTTCGGCAAAGCGCAACAGCCGGATTCCCGCTTCCGTGGGTTGCGGCGGGCTGCCCCGATGCAGCAGCGAGGTGCCCAACCGGTGTTCCAGATTGGCAATGGTCTGGCTGACCGCTGATTGCGATAGATCCAACCGCTCCGCTGCGCGGCTGAAGCCTCCCGCTTCGATCACCGCGTGAAAGCAGCGCAATTCATTACGTTCAATCTGCATACGCCAAGGATAACCGACCAACCCTACTTATACCCTGGACTGATAGCTCCATCACTTCCACTGTCTGGTCCTGGTCTGGTCTAAGCCTTAAGTTGAACTTCAGTGGAGGTGGGCTATGAACGCGGTAGTGGATATCAAAAAAGGGCTGGAAGGCGTCGTCGTCGACAGCACGTCGATTTCCCTGGTGGATGGCGAGGCCGGGCGCCTGTACTACCGCGGTTATCCGATCGAATCGCTGATGAAATACCCGTTTGCGGCAGTCGCACATCTGGTTGTATTCGGCGACCTGCCGAACGCCGCGCAGCTGCAGGAGTTCGAAGAATTCCTATGGGACGCCGGCCGCTTGCCCGAAGGCTTGAGTGAAGCCCTCGAGTCGCTGGCGCGCCTTGGCGGCCATCCGATGGCCACCCTGCAGGCCGCCATGCCGTTGATGGCGCTGGACGCGCCGACACGAACAATCGGACGCAGCGACGAGGAACAGCAGGCGCTGGTGGCTGCCGCGCGACTGCCCACCGCGCACGCACTGCTGCTGTCGCTGCGCGCCGCAAAGGCACCGACTGCGTATCCGGACACCCGTCACTACGGCGAGCGCTTCTTGCAGCTGATTCAGGCCCAAGCTCCGGCGGCATCGGCAGTCCGCGTCTTCGAGCAGACGCAGATTCTGCAGATCGATCACAGCTTCAATGCCAGTACCTTCACCGCCCGCGTCGTGACTTCCACGTTGGCGCCTCCCGCATCCGCTTTAGCTGCGGCGATGGGATCGCTGTATGGCCCACTGCACGGTGCCGCCGATCAAGGTGCGCTGGAAATGGCGGAGGAGGTGGGTGGCAGGGACAAAGCGGCGGAATTCGTGGCGCGGTCTCTCGCCAGTGGCCGGCTGGTGATGGGCATGGGTCATCGCGAATATCGCGTCGTCGATCCGCGCTCAAAACTCGTCAAGGTTTTGGCGCAAGAAATCGCCTCGAGGACCTACGAGAAACAACTGCTCGAAACCTTGCAGGCGGTCGACGAGGCTTTCGTCGCGCAGACGGCTCACAAGAAGCGAGCGCTGCGCGCCAATCTCGAATTCTACAAAGGCATAGTTTATTCGGCGCTGGGATTGCCCAAGGATTTCTTTACGGCGACCTTTGCGATGGCCCGCATCTTCGGCTGGTCGGCCCATATCGTGGAACAGCGCAAGGACAATCGGATCGTGCGTCCTTCGGCAAACTACATCGGACCCAAGCCTCGTTCCGATTCTCCCTAGAGTACGCGGCGCTCACCCGGTAAGATCGAATTTTCCTCCGGAGTGCGCATGCTATTTTCCGAGACGCTGGCGTCGATGCAAGCCATGGATCAGGGTTGGAGTGCGGTCATCGGCGAGGACTGGTCGCAGGGGCGCGGCGCCTTTGGCGGCATCGTCGCCGCGCTCGGCAACGAAGCGATGCGCCGTTTGGTGCCCGCTGATCGCCAATTGCGCGGGCTCGAGACTGTTTTTGTCGGTCCCGCCTTCCCCGGCGCGGTTCGCATGCAGGCAGAGATTCTACGCGTCGGCAAGGCGGTCACGATCGCGAGCGCACGCCTGTGGAGCGCCGATCAGATCGCCGCCACGTTCACGGGGATTTATGGCGCGGCGCGCACCACGCAGATTTCCATTTCACCGCAGGCGAATTCTGGAGTACGCGCAGCCCAAGATCTGCCGGACTCGATTTTCCCGCAGGGGACCGGACCGGCATTCGTGCAGCATTTCAGCTTGCGCTTCGCGGAGGGCAGCCGGCCCTTCACGGGCTTGAAGTCCCGCCTCTCGAAAGCCTATATCCGCCACAAAGACTTAAGCCCGCTCACCGAATCCCACCTGGTCGCGCTCATCGATTGCATTCCCTCGCCGCTGATGCAAATGATGACCAAGCCTGCACCCTCGAATTCTCTGACCTGGACATTGCAGTTTCAGCGCCACGATTACACGTTTGCCCCCGACGCGTGGTGGCGCATGGATACCGAAGTCGATTCCGCGGGCGACGGCTACGCCTGCGAGACCAGCGTGGTCTTGAATCCGGCGGGGGTTCCCGCGGCGCTCAGCCGGCAGTTGGTGGTGGTATTTGGATAACAGCGCGCCGCGCTCCGACTGCGGCAACTGCGGCGCCGCGCTCAGCGGTCCTTATTGCTCCGCCTGCGGCCAGCATGCGCATGACAGCGCGCGCTCGATCGCCACCCTGCTTCACGACGCCTGGCACCTGCTCACCCATGTTGACGGCCGGCTGTGGGAAAGCCTGTATCTCTTGCTGCTGCGGCCAGGAAGGTTGACGCAGGAATACTTTGCCGAGCGGCGCGTGCGTTACCTGCCGCCGGTGCGGCTGTATCTGGTGTTGAGCGTGCTGTTTTTTGCGTTTGTCGTGGTCGCTCCGCCAAGCGCAAACCCAACGTCCGGTGTTTCGCAAAGCGTGCAAGGCAACAAACGCGAGGGTTTTACTCTGGACACGGCGGACTGCGCAAAACTTCATACCTCGGTGCAATGGCTGGAGAATCCGCTGCGCCGGGCATGCATGCGCCAGGTAAACACGCGCGGCGAAGCATTGACCAGCGCATTCTTCAGAAGCATTCCGAAGATGATGTTCGTGTTCGTGCCGATGATGGCGCTGGTGATGCTGGTCTTGTACTGGAGGCCGCGGCGCTACTACGTGGAGCACCTGGTGTTTTTCCTGCACATCCACGCCGCGGTTTTCCTGATTTTACTGCTCGAAGCGCTGGTTGGTTGGTTCGCTGCATCGTTGGGCTGGCGCACCTTCGGGGAGTGGATGACTTTGTTCACCACCCTGTATACCGTCTGGTATGTTTATCGCGCGATCCGCGTCTACTACGCGCAGGGCCGCTGGTTGACGCTTGGCAAATTCATCATCGTCGGCTTTGCATACACTGTTGGTCTGGGCGCGACGTTGGTGGTGACAGGGGTCGTCGATGCCTTGATCGCGTGAACCGCCGCGCCTACTTTGCGATGAAGATGCTCTTCGGCATCTTCACGTGTACTCCGAGGTTGGGCTTGTCGACGAGCTGCGTCACGACGACATGCCCGGCAATACTCACCAGCTGGTAGGCCTGATGCCGGGTCAGTTTTTTCTCGGACACCATGAACTCCACCATTTCCTGGATCGCCGCCTTGGTGGCCACCGTTAAATCAGGATCGGTCGCCATGCTGATGAAATCGGTTGCGGTTTCGGCACGCGGCCAGATCAGCTTCAGGTCCTTGCGCACCTTGAGCTGCAGGCGTCCGCGCAGCGAAGTTTCGATGGCGGTTTGATCGACCTCGCCGTCTCCCTGGGCAGCATGGCCGTCGCCGATTTCAAACAGCGCACCGCGCGCAAATACCGGGATGTAAAGAGTGCTGCCGGCCACAAGCTCCCGGTTGTCCAGATTTCCGGCGTGCCTGCCCGGTGGATTGCTGCTGACGCGGCCGAGTTCCGGCGCCGGCGCCACGCCGATGCTGCCGTAGAAGGGCTTCAATGGGATCACGATGCCGGGAAGGAACTCGGCCGTCATCCTCTTGCGATCGAGGGTGAGAATCTTCAGGGGCACGCCGCTCTCGCAATTCTCCGGCAGAAAACCGCTGCAGCCGTTGTAGCCGTAGTCGATGGGGAGATCAATCGACAGAATCTTGACCTCCAATACATCGCCCGGCTCCGCGCCCTCGACGTACACCGGTCCAGTGAGGATATGGCCGCCGGGTCCGCGGCGTTCGCCCGTGACTTCGGCGACGATGGCCTTGAGGGAAGCCTGAATCTTCTCGTCCGGCACTCCGGCCTTGGCCAGACCGGAAGGGGTGTTGGTGAGCAGGGTATCGACATCGATGATGTCGCCGGAATCGATGCGCAGCACCGGCGGCGCCTCCGACCAGTAGTAGCCGTAGGCCACCGTGGCCGGGGTCGCTTCGAGGCGATGTGTCTTTGGCGGGTGCGAAGCGGCGTCCGCAATCGCGGGAGCAAGGGCACCGGGCACGGCGGCCAGCGCGGCCAGGCAGAGACAATGCATGACGAAGCTTTTCATGGAAGCAGTTACGCTATCACAAGGAAGCCCAACCGCCAGCATGCCGCGCAATATTGAAATCAAAGCCCGCATCGATAGCGTCGACGCGCTCATCCCCGTGGCCGCAGCGCTGGCGGATCATGGGCCTATCGAGATTCCCCAGGACGACACCTTCTTTCGCTGTGCTGCCGGACGGCTGAAGTTGCGCTGCTTTGCCGACGGCAGCGGCGAGCTCATATTCTATAACCGCGCCAATTAGCCGGGCCCCAAGCAATCCACGTATTCCATATCGAAGGTCTCCTCGCCGCAATCGCTGCGGCAACTGCTGTCGCAAGCCTATGGCGAGGTCGGCCGGGTCATAAAACACCGCACGCTGTTTCTCATCGGCAGGACGCGCGTGCATCTCGACAAAGTCGAGCGATTGGGTCACTTTCTCGAGTTGGAAGCCGTCCTCGGCGTCGACGAACCGCCGGCCGCCGGTGTTCGCGAGCTCAACGATCTCATGCAAAAACTCAACGTCCGCCCGGTGCAGCTCGTTGACGGGGCGTACATCGATATTCTTTACACCATTGACCGCAACGGCGGATAGCATTTGCTTTATCATTGAACCACCGCTCGCCGCGGCCGGATAAAAACCAACAGGATTTTTGGGGGGACAATGCTCAAGCAAATTCAATGCGCCGCGATGGCAGCGCTCATGGCATCGGCAATCGGATCGGCCGCTGCGGCCCCGTCGAAAGCGGCCGCCGCGTCGAAGTCCGCAGCACCGCTGGACTTGACCATTTATCACCTGGAAGGCCGCCGCTCGGAGCGCATCGTGTGGCTGTGCGAGGAGCTTGGCATTCCCTACAAGCTCGAATACAAGCGCGGTGACCTCGCCGGTTCGATGCAGACCATCCATGATGTCAGTCCGCTGATGCCCGTAGCTCCCACGGTGCGAATCGGCGGTCAGGTGATGGTGGAGTCCGGCGCGATCATCGAATTGATTCTGGCGCGCGAAGGCAACGGTCGGCTGGAACCGGCCGTGAACTCCCCCGACTATGCGTACTATCTGCAGTGGATGCACTTCGCCGAGGGCTCATTCGCTGCCCGTGTAATCGCCGACTACCGTGTAGCCTTGATCCAGGGCAAACCGAAAACACCGGCCGGCGGCTACAAGCTGGTGGACACCGAAGCGGTGCTGAAATTCATGGAAGATTATTTGAGCAAGCATCCCTACTACGGCGGAGCCCAATTTTCGGCCGCCGACATCATGATGCTGTTTCCCACCAATATCACCGAGGCATTCAATGTGGCGGATCTCGCTCCGTACCCGCACATCGTCGCGTGGCGCACCAACGTGGAAAGCCGACCGGCTTATAAAAAGATGCTGGAGGTAGCGCGGCCCAATGGCGTGCCCGGAGCTCCGAAGCCGCTGCCAAACCAGTAGCGCTCAGAACAGCCAGCGCGGCACGCGTGCGCGGTACGATTCCCAGTCCGCGCCAAAGGTGCGCTTAAGCTGTGGCTCCTCGCCGGCAATGACCCGGATGTGAAACGCCAGCAGCACCAGGGCGCAATAAACAATCAGGGTGGGGGACCAAAAAAGCACGGCCCAGCCGCTCAAGATCAGCGTCACGCCCACGTACATGGGATTGCGTGACAATCGGTAGGGCCCGACCGCGACGAGTTGCTGCGGCGGCGACCACGGCGCCAGGGTGCCCCGGCCTGAGACATAGAACACCACGGTGCACCATACCAGCACGATGACACCGGCGAACAAGCTCAATAAGCCCAGTGGCCGCGGGCTAAAAGTGTTCAGGCGCTCGCCCAGCAGCGCAAACGGAACCGCAAAGGCCACGATTCCGGGCAGCACGAGAAAAGCAAACAGCGCGCGCCACAGCATGCGACCTCACTTCATCGCGCTGTCCACCGCAATTCCGGCGATTCGCTTCAGGCCCGCATCGATTGCCTGTCTGATTTCCTCGTTGAGCGCGCGCGGGTTCTTGCCTGCGGCGTGAATCGGCGCGCCGATCACCACGCGAACCGTGCCGGGTTTTTTCACGATGCCTCGTCGCACCCAAAACTCGCCGGCGTTGTGCGACAGGGGAACGATGAGTTTGCCGGTCTCTGTCGCCAGCAGCGCGCCGCTCACCCCGAACTTGCGCGTCTCGCCGGCGACCACGCGCGTGCCTTCCGGGAAAATGATGATCCACAAGCCGTCCGCCAGGCGCGCCTTGCCTTGATCGACGACTTGGTTCACGGCCCGGTGCCCCGCGCTGCGGTTGATCGAGATCGGACGCAGCAGCTTCAGGCCCCAGCCGATGCACGGTATCCACAGCAACTCGCGCTTCAGCACCCAAACCTGCGGCGGAAAAATCAGAAATTGGGCGATGGTTTCCCACGCCGAGGTGTGATTGCTCATCACGATGTGATTTCCCGCCGGAATATGCTCGCGGCCTTCCACGCTGAAATTGAGTCCGCACACCTCATCCAGCACCCAAAAACAGATTCGCGCCCAGGTGCGCGCAATCGCGAATTGCCAACGGTACGGCGCCCAAAAGCACAGCGTCATGAATGCGCCGAACAGCAGCGCGGAGACCATCATGTAGGCCGTAAAAATCAGCGACCGTATGAGCTGCATGCGTGGTGTCAACCCGGCAGGCGCGAGAGGTCGGCGACTCCGCCGAGCAGGCTTTGCACATCGCGCAGCAAGGCGAGACGGTTGTTGCGGCGGTCGAGGTTCTCGTCCATCACCATGACACGATCGAAGAAATCGTTCACCGGCACCCGCAATGCCACCAACGCCTGCAAGCTTTTCGCATAATGGCGCAGCTGCGTCGCTTCGTGCACCGGCCCCTTGAGCTCGGCGAGCGCGTGGTGCAGAGCACGCTCCGCCTCTTCAGTGAGACCCGCACGGTCGACTGCGACGCTGTTTACCTGCGTCTTCTTCAAAATATTCGCGATGCGTTTGTTGATGCCCGCGAGCACGGCAGCATCGGGCAACAGCAGAAACTCTTTCAGTGCCGCCAAGCGCGCGACCACGTCGAGCGGCGATGGCGGGCGTAGCGCAAGCACCGCATCCAACATTTCCGTGGTCGTGCCGGGCTGTTCGAGCAGCATTCCGCGCAGACGCTCGGCGATGAAATCATAGACCTCCATTACCACCGCTGCGCGCTGCAGCGGCTGTGCGAGGGCCGCGGCATGCAAGATTTCGAATAAATCCAGATCCAGCCGGGCTTCGAGCAGAATGCGCAGCACACCCAATGCGGCGCGCCGCAAGCCAAAAGGATCCTTGGCGCCCGTCGGCCGCTGCTCGATGGTGAAGATTCCCACCAGCGTGTCGATCTTGTCCGCGAGCGCTACAGCCTGGCCGGTGCTGGTGCTCGGTATGGCATCGCCGGCAAACCGCGGCCGGTAGTGCTGTTCGAGCGCCAGCGCCAGGTCTTTAGGGAAGCCCTGCGCCTCGGCGTAGTAGCGCCCCATCGTGCCCTGCAATTCCGGAAACTCGCCGACCATGGCGGTCATCAAGTCGGCCTTGCACAGCTCGGCTGCGCGCCGCACGTCCGCGCCTGCCCCGATGCGGCTGCCGATCAACTCCGCAAGCTTTGCGATGCGTGCAGTCTTGTCGGCGTAGCTGCCGAGCTTGGCCTGAAACGTCATGCCCGCAAGCGCCGCCGCATGCTGACTCAAGCTGATCTTCAGATCCTGCTGCCAGAAGAATGCAGCATCGCTCAAGCGCGGCCCGACCACGCGTTCATTGCCTTCGCGCACTTGCGAAGGATCCCGGCTCTCGATATTGCTGACCGTCACGAACCAGCGGGTTAGCGTGCCATCGGGATTTTGCACGGCGAAATAGCGCTGGTGGTCTTGCACAGTGGCGATCACGACTTCGCGCGGCAAGGTCAAAAACCGCTGCTCGAACTGCCCCGTCACCGCTACCGGCCATTCGACCAAGGCGGTCACCTCGTCGAGCAGGGCATCCTCAATTCGAGCGCGGGCGCCCGGCGCGACCGCTGCGGCCGCAGCCTCGACCCCGGCGCGGATCGCCTCGCGGCGCTTTGCGAAATCCGCGATCACCTTGGCCCTGCGCAGGCGGCTCTCATAGCTCCGGGCGGTCTTGAGGCTGAAGGGTTTGGGCGAATGAAAACGATGCCCCGTGGTGATCCGATCCGCGGTCAGGCCCAGTATCTCGACGGGCACCACCGACTCGCCGTACAGCAGTACGACGCCGTGTACCGGCCGCACGAACTCGGCGCTGTGCGCGCCCCAGCGCATGCGCCTGGCAATCGGCAAAGCTGTGATCGCTTGTTGGAGGATGCCGCGCAGCAGTGTCGTCGTCGCGGCGCCGCGCTCCAGACCGCGAAATTGCAGCCAAGCGCCCTTGTCGGTGGTGAGCGTGGTCAGCTCCGCCACCGGCACTCCGCAACTTTTGGCAAAGGCCATGGCGGCGGCGGTGGGCGTTCCTTCCGCATCGAAGCTGTTCGCCAGCGGCGGTCCGCGCCGTTCCACTTGCCGATCCGGCTGATGCTGCGCCAATTCTTCTATCAATACGGCAAGGCGCCGCGGCGTCGCAAAGCCACGAATCCTGCCGCGCGGCACATTTGCGGCGTCGATACCGCGCGCTATCCCCTCGGTCAGCGCCAGCGACAATGCCGGCAAGGTGCGCGGCGGCAATTCCTCGGTGAGAATTTCAAACAGCAAATCGGACGCGCTCATTCACGCTACTCGCGAAGCTGCGTTCTTGAGCAAAGGGAATCCCAGCGCTTCGCGCATTTCGCGATAGGCCTCGGCCACGCCGCGCGCCAGAGTGCGCACTCGAAGAATGAAGCGCTGCCTTTCGGTGACCGAAACCGCGTGCCGCGCGTCCAGCAAATTGAAGGTGTGCGAGGCTCTCACCATTTGCTCGTAGGCCGGCAGCACGAGTTTGTCCTTGAGCAATTTCTGACAGGCGGTTTCATGCGCATCGAATTGTCCCAACAGCACCTGAACATCCGCCTTATCGAAGTTGTAGGTGGATTGCTCCACTTCGTTTTGATGAAACACATCGCCGTAGGTCACCGTACCGAAAGGGCCGTCGGTCCAGACGATGTCGAATATGCTTTGCTTGCCTTGGATGTACATCCCCAGGCGTTCGAGACCATAAGTGATCTCACCCATCACGGGCCTGCAATCCAAGCCACCGACCTGCTGGAAGTAGGTGAACTGCGAAACTTCCATGCCGTTGAGCCAGACTTCCCACCCCAAGCCCCACGCGCCCAGGGTCGGCGATTCCCAGTTGTCCTCGACGAACCTGACGTCGTGCGTCAATAGATCGAAGCCCAGAGCCTTGAGAGAATTCAAGTACAGCTCCTGAAAATCGTCCGGCGAGGGTTTGATGCAGACTTGAAACTGGTAGTAGTGCTGCAACCGAAACGGGTTATTGCCATAACGCCCATCGGTGGGCCGCCGCGAAGGCTGGACGTAGGCGGCGCTCCAGGGCTCGGGTCCAATGGCACGCAAAAACGTGGCGGGATGGAAAGTTCCGGCGCCCATTTCCATGTCATAAGGCTGCACCACGATGCATCCCAGGGTCGACCAGTATTTTTGCAGCGCGAAAATCAAATCTTGAAAAGTGCGCGGAGGCGTGACGTTAGGCATGGGCGGCGAGTATAGCGACGCCTGCCAAAGCTTGTCCTCCGCTTCACCGTGCACCCAATTAGCCCGGGAAGCGCATTTTGGTCGCCGAAAGCCACAAGGCAGTGCCGCAGAAGCGGCATCTGCACCAAGTTAGCGCGCTGATTTTTCGCATTCGATCCACTATGATGCAAAAACTGCGCTCAAGGCTCGCAAGTGCTTGATCCCAAATGTGCACACAAATGGCACATTAGCTGCAGTGTTCAATAGCCCCGAGGCCGGGAACAAAAATCTATCAACCTTCGCGAGGACGCCAATGACTCCCGCCGATGTTCTGAAATTGATCAAAGAAAAAGAAGCGAAATTCGTCGATCTCCGTTTTACCGACACGATTGGCAAGGAACAGCACGTCACCGTTCCGACGCGGCTGGTGGACGACGGGTTTTTCAAGGACGGCAAGATGTTCGATGGCTCTTCGATAGCCGGATGGAAGGGCATCAATGAATCCGACATGATCCTGATGCCGGATCCTGCAACCGCGGTGATCGACCCTTTCTATGAGGAAACCACGGTCAATCTACGTTGCGATGTCATCGAGCCGATGACCATGCAGGGATATGGTCGCGATCCGCGTTCGCTGGCGAAGCGCGCCGAAGCGCACTTGAAGGCTTCCGGAATCGCCGACTCGGCGCTGTTCGGTCCGGAGAACGAATTCTTCATCTTCGATAGCGTCACGTTCAGCTCCGGCATGAACGGCTGTTCGTACCTGGTCGACTCGTATGAAGGCGCCTGGAATTCCGGCAAGACATACGATGATGGCAACAAGGGTCATCGCCCCGGCGTCAAGGGTGGCTACTTCCCGGTGCCTCCGGTCGATTCGCAGCAGGACATCCGCACAGCCATGTCGATGGCCTGCGAGGAAATGGGACTGAAGTTCGAAGTACATCACCACGAGGTGGCGACC
The DNA here is from genome assembly GCA_963785405.1 of uncultured Gammaproteobacteria bacterium. Classification (GTDB taxonomy): domain Bacteria; phylum Pseudomonadota; class Gammaproteobacteria; order Steroidobacterales; family Steroidobacteraceae; genus Bog-1198. Next base: position 614,460 of record CAWAVF010000008.1, on the reverse strand, counting down.
GCCGGACAAGGCGAGATCAACGTGGCGGCCAACACGCTCACCAAGAAAGCCGACGAAGTGCAGATTTTGAAATATGCGCTGCAGAACGTCGCCAACGGCTATGGAAAAACCCTGACTTTCATGCCGAAACCGATTGTCGGCGACAACGGCAACGGCATGCACGTGCATCAGTCCCTGCAAAAAGAAGGCAAGGCGCTGTTCGCGGGCGATAAGTACGGCGGCCTTTCCGACATCGCGCTTTACTACATCGGCGGCATCATCAAGCACGCGCGCGCCATCAACGCCTTCACCAATGCCAGCACCAACAGCTACAAGCGCCTGGTACCCGGTTTCGAAGCGCCCGTGAAGCTTGCGTATTCGGCGCGCAACCGCTCCGCTTCGATCCGCATCCCTTGGATTTCCAATCCGAAGGGCCGGCGCATCGAGGTGCGCTTTCCGGATGCAACCGGGAATCCGTATTTCATGTTCGCCTGCATGTTGCTCGCGGGTCTCGACGGCATTCAGAACAAGATTCACCCAGGCGATCCGGCCGACAAGGATTTGTACGACTTGGAGCCGGAGGAAGACAAGAAAATTCCGACCGTGTGCCACTCGCTCGACATGGCGCTCGACTATCTGGACAAGGATCGGGGCTTCTTGAAGGCCGGCGGCGTATTCACCGATGATTTGATCGACGCCTACATCGAGTTGAAGATGAAGGAAGTGACGCGTTTGCGCATGACCACGCATCCGATCGAAGTGGAGATGTACTACAGCTTGTGAGGATTCGTTCAGGGTGCTTCAGGGATTAAGGTGATGGCGGTCACGCCGCCGTCACCTCGTTTTGTGGTCGGGAGGCGATCGGGCTATGCTTCGGATCTATGCACCCACGGATACTATGCTTCGTCCTAGGCGCCCTGGCTGCATTTGGCGCCTCGGCCACCGTGGTTTACAAATGGGTCGACGCCGACGGCGTGGTTCATTACTCGGACCAAGCGGTGCCCGGCGCCGAGAAAATATATACATCGAGCGCCGCGAAAAGTGGAACGGTGGTGCCGCTGCCCGGCGCAAACCAGACCGTCAAGAGGCCGCCCGGCAGGACAACCGGGTTTACTCAATTGGCGATTACCTCGCCGGCTGCGGATCAGACATTCTTCGGCGACGACGTGATCGGAGTGAATCTGGCGATGACGCCGGCCTTGAGTCCCGGCCAGATCATCACCTGGCATCTGAACGGCAAGCAACTGGCGGATCAGCCAGCGGACGCCACAAGTTTCGTGCTGCCGCATTTGGATCGTGGCGCATACGCCATTGCGGCGACCGTCACCGATCAGACCACGGGCGAATCGCAGAGCACGCCCAGCGTCAGCTTCTTCGTACGACAGCCTTCCGCACTGTCGCCGCAGCACAAGAGTCCTTAAGTCTCCTTCGCGAGTTTCCGGATGCTCAGCTTGTCGGCTGAGCTGCAATTAGCAAGGCCGCGCATCGACGGCACAGAACTGCTCGATGCGATGGTGACCGGCGTTTTTCTGCTGGATCAGGATCTGCATGTCAGGTACTTGAATGCCGCCGCGCAGACCCTGCTCGGGGTCGGACTCAATCAAGCTCTCGGGCGGTCGATCGCCGAATTGACCCGCGGCGCCGATACCTTATTGCCGCTGTTCGAGCGCGCGCGCAAGGGCGGCGAAGCCGTGGTGCAGCGCGAGCTCGCATGGCCGGCGCCCGGCGGCGTCGACCGTATTCTCGACTGTGCCGTGACGCAGGTAACCATCGGACAGGACAGTCAGCAGCTGCTCCTGGAGATTGAAGACATCACACAGCACCGGCGCCTCACCCGGGAGAACGCGCTGCTGGCGCAGTTGGGCGGAAGCCGCTTGATGGTCCGCCAGCTCGCGCACGAGATCAAAAATCCGCTCGGCGGATTGCGCGGCGCCGCGCAACTGCTCGAAAGGGAACTCCTGGATCCCAGCTTACGCGAATACACGCGCGTGATCATCAGTGAGGCGGACCGGCTCACCAATCTGCTCGATTCCATGCTGGGTCCCGGACGCCCGCCTGCCAAGCAGCTGGTCAATGTCCACGAATTGCTGGAGCGCGTGTATCACTTGCTGCGCAGCGAAGCACCCGAACGCGTGACCATCGATCGAGACTATGATCCCAGTCTTCCGCCCCTCACGGTGGACCCCAACCACATCATTCAGGCGATGCTCAACCTGGGCCGCAACGCAATCCAGGCGCTGTCGGGCGAGGCAGGGCACGCGCCGCGGCTGATCTTGAGAACTCGCGCGGTGAGCAACGTGAGCGTCGGCGCGCACCGCCACCGGCTGGCCGCGTCCATTCAGTTCGAAGACAACGGCCCCGGAGTGCTCACAGAGATTCGCGACACGATTTTCTATCCGCTGGTATCAGGACGCGCCGACGGCACGGGTCTGGGATTGGGGATAGCGCAGGATCTGGTCAGCCGCCATGGCGGGCTGATCGAATTCGACAGCGCCCCGGGCAGAACGATATTCCTCATTTCCTTGCCGATGGACTCCGTATGAACTCAAAGCCGCTGCAAGTGTGGTTGGTCGATGACGATGCCTCCATTCGCTGGGTGCTGGAAAAGGCCTTGAAAGGCAGCGGCATGCAGGCCAAATGTTTTGATCAAGCGGATAACGTGTTGACGGCGCTGCGCGGCGATGCGCCCGACGTCTTGATGACGGACATTCGCATGCCAGGCCGCAGCGGTCTGGATTTGCTCAAGGAAATTCAAGTGTCGCGGCCGGGGCTGCCCGTGATCGTCATGACGGCGCACTCGGATTTGGATGCGGCGGTGGCAGCCTACCAAGGTGGAGCGTTCGAATACCTGCCAAAGCCCTTCGATATCGACAAGGCGGTGGATCTCGTGCGCCGCGCCGCGCAGCAAGCCACGGTTTCCACGGACGTGGACGTCGCCCGACGCAGCATCCCGGAGCTCCTGGGGCAGGCGGCGGCAATGCAACAGGTATTTCGCGCGGTAGGCCGGTTGTCGCGCTCGAGTATGACGGTGTTGATCACCGGCGAGTCCGGCACCGGCAAGGAACTCGTGGCGCGCGCCTTGCATCGTCATAGCCCGCGCTCTGCCAAGGCCTTCGTCGCACTCAACACGGCGGCGTTCACGGCCGATCTACTGGAGTCGGAACTGTTCGGCCATGAAAAAGGCGCGTTCACCGGCGCCGACACGCTGCGCCGCGGCCGCTTCGAGCAAGCCGACGGCGGCACGCTGTTTCTCGACGAAATCGGCGACATGTCGCCGGCCCTGCAAACACGGCTGCTGCGGGTGTTGGCGGAAGGGGAATTTTATCGGGTGGGCGGGCAGACGCCCGTCAAGGTCGATGTGCGGGTGATCGCGGCGACCCACCAGGATCTCGAGGCGCGCGTGAAATCCTTGCATTTTCGCGAAGATCTTCTGCACCGGCTCAATGTCATTCGCATCGAAATCCCGCCCCTGCGCGAGCGGCGCGAGGACATTCCGGAGCTATTGCGCCACTACCTGTCGGTGGCCGGCCAGGAACTCGGGGTCGAACCGAAAATATTGACGACGCCGGCAGAAACTGCGCTCGTGACCTACGACTGGCCCGGCAACGTACGCCAGCTCGTGAACGCCTGCCGCCGGCTCACGGTAACTGCGCCGGGACGCGAGGTTCGCGCCGAGGACATTCCTCCCGATCTCGGCGGCGCTGCTGCCGGCCAGGCCACGAATCACGACTGGATGGCGAAGCTTTCGTATTGGGCGGAGCAGGAGCTGGACGCGGGAACGCTGCGGTTGTTGGATCAGGCGGTGCCCGAAGTGGAGAGAATATTGATCCGCGTGGCCTTGCGCAAAGCCGACGGCCTCAAGCAGGATGCGGCGAAACTCCTGGGTTGGGGCCGCAATACCCTGACGCGCAAGATGAAGGAGCTCGGCATGGAAGACGTCAACTAGCCGCAAACACCTCGGCCAACGGGAGTCGCGGCGCGCGCCTATAATTTGCAAATGGGCGATTATCTGGCAAAGAAAATCGGCGCCGTGAACGGGCTGCTGCTCGGCAACTCGCTCAAGGATTGGATGACGGCTGCCATCGTGGCGGCGGCGGTGTGGGCGGCGCTGTGGGTTTTGCGCAAGGCCATCGCATCGCGATTCAAACGCTACTCCAGCGCGCAGAACCCGACGTTGATCCGACTCATCGCCTATCTGATCGGCAACACCAAGCAGATTCTGTTTCTTGCCATTGCACTCGACGCCGCGGAGGAGTGCCTCACCCTGCCGGAGAGGATCCAGCGCGGCGTCTCGCACACGGTGCTGATTCTGCTCTTGATTCAGATCGGGTTATGGGCCGCGCGGACGGTGCGCTTTTACCTGGAGATGAAGGAGCTTGAGCGCGGCGCCGACCGGGTTTTCTCCGGATCGCTCGACATCATCAATTTCGTCGCGCGCATGCTGATCTGGTCGCTGCTGATCCTGGTGGCGCTCGACAATGTCGGCGTCAACATCACGGCGCTGCTGGCGGGTTTGGGCGTGGGTGGCGTCGCGGTGGCGCTCGCGCTGCAGAATGTGTTGGGCGATCTGTTCGCGTCGCTGTCGATCGCCCTCGATAAGCCATTCGTGGTCGGCGACAATTTGACCATCGATACCTGCATCGGCAGGGTCGAACACATCGGCATCAAAACTACCCGGCTGCGCAGCGACAGCGGCGAGCAAATCATCCTGTCGAATGCCGACATCCTGAAAAGCCGCGTTCGCAACTTCGGCCGCCTGCAGGAGCAGCGCGTATTGGCGACGATTCGCTTGCCCTACGGCACGCCGACCGACAAGCTCAAAGGCGTGCCGGAATTGCTGGCGGGCATCGTTCGCGAGCAGCCGCACGCGCGCTTCGAGCGCTGCCACCTGAAAACTCTCGGCGAGAGCGCTTTCCAATTCGAGCTCTCGTACTTCGCACAGCAGCCCGCGGTCAACCCGCTGCTGGATTTGCAGCAGGCAGTCAATTTTCGCATCATCGATGAGCTGCGGCATTCAGGGGTGGAGTTCGCATACCCGACGCAGCTCGTCATGCTCCAAGAGCCGCAGCGCGCCGAACCGGCAAAGTAGCCGGACGATGTTTCACATCGTGCTGTTGGAACCGGAGATTCCGCCGAACACCGGCAACACCATCCGCTTGTGCGCGAATAGCGGCGCCACGCTGCATTTGATCAAACCGCTGGGTTTTCGACTCGACGACAAGAGCCTGCAGCGCTCGGGACTGGACTATCACGATTTGGCGAAGGTTTTGGTTCATCCGCACCTGGACGCCTGTTTGGCGGAACTCAAGGACGCCCGTGTGTTCTGCGTCGAAACCGGGGCACGACGCTGTTACAGCGAGGTTGAATATCGCGAAGGCGATGCGTTCCTGTTCGGACCGGAAAGCCGCGGCCTGCCGAAGCCGGTGTTAGCGAAGGTGGGCCGCGACAACTCCTTGTTCATCCCCATGCGGGCCGGCAGCCGCAGCATCAATCTTTCCAACGCCGTGGCAATCGTAGCCTTTGAGGCCTGGCGTCAGATCGGCTTTGCCGGCTGCGGCGACGGCAAAAATCCACTGCCATAGTCAACCGGGCTAGCCCCGATTCCAGGGCCTCAATATTCGCCGTACCGGGTCGTTCACCGTCGCCGTGACCGTAGGATCCAGCAGCCGGCGGCGGCGCAGATGACGAATCGCGGTCTGAACCGTCGACTTCGACAGACCGGTGCGCGTGGCGATGGTCTGCAGGCTGACCGACACCGAGTCGCGCTTGGCCGCCGCTGCGCGGTGCAACAGAAATAGATAAACGACAAACGTTGCCGGCCGCCGATCGTGACCCACGAGATCTGGCATCAGCACGTCCACCACGTAGCTGTCCAAGTTGAAGCGCTGCATCGTTAATTACTATAGCGATAATCGGCGCGAGGCACCTTGGAAATATTGAATAATTCGCGCCAGATTCGGCAACGTCAACGGAGGGTTTTGGATGATTACTCAGCTCAAGTTCGTCGGCATACCGACCAAAGATCAGGACCGGGCGCTGAAATTCTATACCGAGAAACTGGGATTCGACGTGGCGACCGACCAGGTTTTCAACGAGAAGCAGCGCTGGATCGAGCTGCGGGTCGCCAATTCGGCCACGCGCGTGGTGCTGTTCACCCCCGACGGGCACGAAAGCCGCATCGGCACATTTTTCAACGGCTCGTTCGCCTGCGATGATGTGGCGGCGACCTACCGGCAGCTCACGGCACGCGGCGTGGAATTCGTTTCAGGTCCCGAAAAGCAGCCCTGGGGCGAATTCGCCGTGTTCAAGGATCCGGATGGCAATCAATTCGTATTGTCCTCGCCGTAAGCACGTTCTCAATTGGTGGCGGGTTTGCCGGCCAGCTTCTGCGACCTGATCCAGCTGTCGGTGCGCGAGTCCAAAAGATCGAGGGGCAGGACTCCGCCGTTCAGCATCTCGTCGTGGAAGCTGCGGATATCGAACTTGGCGCCCAACTCCTTTTGCGCCCGGTCGCGCAGCTCGCGAAATTTGAGCTGGCCGAGCTTGTAGGAGAGCGCCTGCGCCGGCCAGGCGATGTAACGATCGGTTTCGGACTGGATGGTGGGCTCATCCACCGCTTCATACTTGCGGAAGAATTCGACCACTTGATCGCGGCTCCAGTTTTCGGAATGCAGGCCGGTATCCACGACCAGGCGCACCGCGCGGAATAGCTCGCTGCTCAAGCGGCCATAGTCGCTGATCGGGTCCTGGTAGAACCCGACTTCCTTGCCGAGCTGCTCGGCATACAGCGCCCATCCCTCGATGTAGCCGGAGTTGCCGGCGTGCTGGCGAAACTTCGGCAATCCCGTCATTTGCTGCGCCACCGACTGCTGCATGTGATGTCCGGGTATGCCTTCGTGATAGGCAGTGGCCTCATCATCAACCAGCGTGCGGTGCGCGAAATTGGAGGTGGCCACCACCACGCGCCCGGGGCGTTTGCCGTCGGGGGTGCCGGTTTGATAGTGCGTGGCCGCTGCCGCCTGGAATTCCGGTATGGCCTCGACCGTGACCGGCGATCCCGGGATGTAGCCGAAAAGATCCTGAAGCTTGGGCTGCATCTGCGCAATGTATTTGCGGAAGTCCTGCAGAATCTGCTCGGACGAGGTGGGAATGTACTTGGCGTTGGTTTTCAGCGATTCGCGGAACGAGGCCAGATCCTTGAAGCCCAGGCCTTTGGCGATGGCCAGCATATCGGCCTGGATGCGTTCGATCTCGTGCAGACCGATCTCGTGAATCTCCGCAGGACTCAGATTGCTTACCGTGGTGCGGCTGCGAATGTCGTTTAGATAGCGCTCCTTGCCGTCGGGCAGCGACTCGACGCTCAACACGGTGCGGCCCTGCGGCGCGTATTGCGTGGCAATGAACTGAGAGAATTCCTGGTACGCTGGTATCACTTCGTTGGCGACCGCATCGGAGATCGCCTGGCTCAGGCGCTGCTGGTCCTCGGCGGAGATAGAGGACGGAAATTTCTTCGTCGGCAGCAAAAACGGGTCCGCCGCGATCACGCCGTCGCACTGCGCCGGAATCTTTTCGATGAGAAACTTCACCGGCATGAGCTTGTCGGCCATCCCGGTGCGCAGCACAGCCTCGGTCTCGCTGAACACGCGCGGTATCTGATGCAGTCGCGCCACGTAGTCCTCATAGTGTTTGACGGAGTCGAGCGGAGCTGACAACGGCAGATCGGCGAGGCGCAGATGCGGCCCGTCCATCTGATTCACCGGCATCTCGAATTCCTTGAATTTGAAATTTGCATTGCGCTGCGTGAGCGCGCGCAATAGAACTTCGTGGGAGACATTATCCTGCTCGGCAAAGCCTTCGGTCGAAATCGCATTCAGGCGCGCAAGATAGCTCTCGTCGCGCTCATGCTGGCGCAGTATGGCGGCGGGAGAGTAATCATCGAGGCGATCGTTATAGCGATAATCCCCGATTGCGGTTGCACGCTCCGGATGCGCCAGTAGATCGGCCTGGTAGGACTCTTCGAACAGCGCGTTCTGCGCCGCGAGCCTTGAGGCGGCGGAGTTCGATGCCGAGCAGGCGGCAACGCAATAGCACGCTGCTAGAAGAAGAAGGATCGCGGATTTGCGCACGGCGAGCCGTGCATCGGGAGTTGCATGCATTGTGTGGCTCACTTATTTGGCGGAGGCCGGAAAAGCCGGCAATTTATCGATGTCGCGCGCATCGTGTTGAATGATGACCGTGGCTTTCAAATTCGCGGCCAGCTTTTTGAAGCGATCCAGCGAAGCCAATGTATCGGCGCGGTTGGTGTTGAATGTCGGCACGCCGTTGCTATCGTAATTTTCACGGAAATGCGCCAGGTCGCCGCTGATCAGCACGTATCCTGATTCTTTGAGTTTCACCAACAGGCTGTGATGGCCGGGCGTGTGACCGGGCGTATTCAACATGATCACGCTGCCGTCGCCGAATACATCCTTATCGCCGGCCAGCGGCTCGACCTTGCCGCCTCCGCTGATCCAATGAGCGAAATTCGCCGGATTGGCAGCAGGGTTCGGCTTCGGATCGGTCAACACATCCCAATCGCCTTTGCCGATCAGCAGCGTGGCTTGCGGGAAGGACGCTACCTGGCCCACGTGGTCGCCATGGTAGTGGCTGATGCCGACATAGGTAATCTGCGCGGGCGTCAGGTTGAGCTGCGCCAGTTGCTCCACCAGGCTTGCCGCGGGCGATGTGGGCAAGGGTTTTTCGGGATTGGCCGCCGGATTGCCGGTGTCCCATACCAGGTAGTCGCTGCCATGCTTGATCAGGTAGCAGCTGAAGGTCAGCTGAATCTTCAATCCAGGAAAGGCGGCAACATCCGAAAAGCGGCTTATGTCGGCCACCGTGGTGGTCTTGCCGCAATCGAATCGGGTCAATGAAACATCGGCGGCCGATTGAGCGGACGCCGGCATCGCGGCAATCCCCAAACTTAACGTTAACGCCGCACTCGCTTTCAATCGCATACTCATGTCCTGCTCCCGCTAAGTTAAGATATTAAAGACTCACAGAATGTCATTCCGGTTCCGAACGCAGCTCCCGTCCCATGAGCGCCTGGACCGCGGCTCGAACCGGCTTGTTCTCGTAAACGATGTGGTAAATCTCCCGGCAAATGGGCATGTCCACGTCCAGGCGCTGCGCCACGTCGTGGACCGCACGCGCCGCGGGCACTCCCTCCACGACCTGATGAATGGCGCCCTGTGCCTGGGCCAGCGATTCCCCGGACCCTAGCGCCATGCCGAAGCGGCGGTTGCGGGATTGGTCGTCGGTACAGGTGAGCACCAGGTCCCCAAGACCTGCGAGACCCATGAAGGTTTCGCGCTGCGCTCCATGCTTGACCCCCAAGCGCATCATTTCGGCGAGCCCGCGGGTGATCAGCGCCACGCGAGTATTGGCGCCGTATCCCATGCCATCGGCTATTCCTGAGCCGATGGCAATGACATTTTTCACCGCGCCGCCAACTTCCACACCCATGATGTCGCTCTGAGTGTAAGCGCGAAACCTCGGCCCCGAGAGGCTCAAGGCAAGCTCCTTGGCAAAATGCTCATCGCGAGAGGCAACAGTCATTGCCGTGGGCAATCCGGCGCCGACTTCGCGGGCAAACGTGGGGCCGGACAGCACCGCCCCTGGCCGCGCACCCAGGACCTCGTGCACCACCTGGTGGGGCAGCATTCCCGTCGCAATCTCGAATCCCTTCGTCGCCCAGGCGATGCGTGTCTCTGGGTCCAAGTGCGGCCGTATCGTTTCCAAGGTGGCACGAAAGGCATGCGAGGGCACCGCGATCAGCGCGTCGCGCGCATCTTTGAGCGCATCGCCCAAGTCAGCGTTGATGCGCAGTGCGTCGGGGAATGCAGCGTCCGGTAGATAGCGCTCATTACGGCCCGCATGGCGCATGGCAGCGAGTTGCGCGGCGTCGCGCCCCCACAGTTGGATCGGGTGCCCTTCTCGCGCCAGCAGAATGGCGAGTGCCGTGCCCCAGCTGCCGGCGCCAATAACCGTCATCGGTTCCGCGCGCCGCGTCTGCATACGCGGCTCCTCAGTTAACCAAACCCGGCTGCGGCGATCGCGGCGCCTGGGCCAACAAGGCGTCGAAATTGACCAACGGCAGGACAAAATTCGGAAAGCCGCCCTTGATGATCAAGTCGGAAATGACTTCGCGCGCAAATGGAAACAGCACGCTGGGACAGAAGCTGCCGATCAAGCGCTTCAAATCGTCCGTCGATGCGCCGATGATCGAAAACAACCCCGCTTGCTTGACTTCCACCAGGTACAGCGTCGCTTCGCCCTGCTTCGCTTCCACGGTGATGGTCAATAAAACCTCGCGCACCTCGGGCGACAGCTCCTCCACCGAGGTATTCATGTTGAGCTGAAACTTCGGCTCCCAGGCCTGATTGTTCGGCACACGCGGACCATTCGGCGACTCATAGGAGCAGTCCTTCAAATACACGCTCTGCAAGCTCACCTGGACTCCACTGGCGTTGGTGTCCGCTTCCGCCGTTCTAACTTCGTTCATCCTGCCCCCTGAATTAGCCGATCCAACTCGCCGCTGTCGTTCAGTGCGTAGAGATCCTCGCACCCGCCGATATGCTTGTCGCCGAGGAAGATCTGCGGAACCGTGCGCCGGTTGCTGCGTGCAATCATCTCGTTGCGAAACTTGACGTCCTCTTCAACATTGATTTCGTTGAAGGCGATGTTTTTCTGCGTCAGCAAGCCTATGGCTCGCTGGCAATACGGACACCAGTCCGATACGTATAGCGTGACGGCCGGCCGCGTCATTTCGAACTACTTTTGCCCCCGGACGCCGTCTTCGCCAAGGGCATATTGTCCTTCACCCAGGCATTGAGTCCGCCTTGAAGATTGAATACCTTGGTGAACCCGAGTTTGATCAGCGCGCGCGCCGCACTGGCGCCATTGACGCCGCTGTCGCAATAGGTAATTACGTTCTTATCGCGCCACTTCTTCAAAGTTTCCGCCTGCGAATCGAGTTCGGCGAGAGGCACGTGGCGCGCATCGCCAATATGCCCGGCGTCGTACAATTCCTTGGCGCGCAAATCGATGACCAGGGCGCCTTGATTCATGAGCCTGACGGCCTGCATTGCGCTCAACGCGGCAAATGCTTGCACCCGGGCGCGCAGCTCATACACGAGCACGACAATGGCGGCGGTCACGGCCGCTGCCGCAAGATAGGGATGATTGCCGATGTACTCTAACAGTCTCTGCATGCGCCGCACGTATGGGATTTTCGGGCGCGCAAGTATAGCAGCGGGCGCAAGGCTTGTATGCTTGGCCGTAACATGAAGGCCTTCCTGTGAATTGGCTGGTTCGAAGCCTGTGCGCGTCCGCCGCCGCGGCGCTGCTGTGCGCCGGCGGCATGGCCGCACCCGCCGAACCTCAAGACGCGGCGCACGCGGACGCTGCGAAAGCCAGACTCGCGGCGGTGCGCGCGCGGATCGCCGAGCTGACGAATCGCATCGGTGCCGACCTCAAGCAACGCGACGCCTTGAGCGCGCGCGTTCGTGAATCCGAGCTGGTGATTGCCGCGAAGCGACAGCGTCTGGATGAGTTGCACGCGGCCGAACTCGCCGCGGAGCGGCGCCGCGCGGAATTGCGAGCCGAGCAAACGCGCGCGCAGAACATGGTGCAAGCGGAACAGTCGACGCTGGCCGCGCAGCTGCGCGAGGCGTACATGCTCGGCCCTCAGGATGAGCTCAAGCTGCTTTTGAATCAAAGCGATCCTGCCGCCCTTGGCCGCACTCTCGCCTACTACGGCTATTTTGCACAGCAGCGCAGGGCCAAGATCGAATCCATCAGAGCCGAGGAGACCCTCCTTTCGCAGTTGGTCGCGCAGATCGAGCAGCAAACACAAAAATTGCAGGGTCTGGAGGACGATGCGAATCGTGAAATCGCGGGCTTGCAGCGCGCGCGCGCCGAACGCAGCGAGGCGGTCGCCGCGCTGACAAAAAAATTATCGAGCGGCAATCAGCAGCTCGGCGATTTGAAGCGCGAAGAACAGGCCGTGGAGTCGCTGGTGGCGGAACTCGCACGGGTCATGCAGGACTTCCCGGTCGATGCCACGCAGAGCTTCCTCGCCATGCGCGGCCGCTTGCCCTGGCCGGTGCAGGGGAACTTGAGCGCGCGCTATAACGCGGCGCGGGACAGCAGCGCTGCCGGAGTGCGCTGGAACGGAGTGATGATCGACGCCGCGCGCGGCGCCAAGGTGCGGGCACCCTTCTTTGGCCGCGTGGTGTACGCCGACTGGCTGCAAGGACTTGGACTGCTGCTCATCATCGGCCACAGCGGCGGCTTCATGACGCTGTACGGACATGCCGAGGTCCTCTATAAGTCCGTCGGTGACTGGGTGGCGCCGGGCGATGTGATCGCGGCCTTGAACGATGGCGACGGCGCCGAGCCGCAGCTTTATTTCGAGATCCGCGAGGGCCGCAAAACCGTCGACCCCAAGATCTGGCTTAGGTCAAAACCTTGAGTCTGAACGCCGGCTGGCGGCGCGCCTTCTGCGCACGTATGCTGCTGATCTCATGATCAAGAAACCTGGCAACTTCCTAGTGCTGGCCATCGGTATCGCCATTGGTCTATCGCTGGGGCTGGCGCACGGCGTCATGGCCGACAAGCCGGGCCTCGGCGCCGATCTCCCCTGGCAGGACGCCCGCACGCTCGCCGAGGTGCTGGAGCGGGTGAAGCATGATTATGTGAATCCGGTGGACGACCATCAGCTGCTGCAGGCGGCGATTCGCGGCATGGTGTCCTCGCTCGATCCCTACTCAGCGTATCTCGACGGCGAGGACTATGACGAGGTCAAGATCAGCAGTTCGGGCCGCTATTCGGGCGTCGGCATCGAGATATCTATCGAGGGTGAGCAGGTCGTGGTGATCGCGCCTTTCGATGGATCGCCGGCGGCGAAAGCGGGCATTCGCAGCGGCGATGTCATCGTGACCATCGACGGCGTCGCCGTGAATACCAGCGCCCTGGGAGACACGATAGGGCGAATGCGCGGCCCGGAGGGGACTACTGTCAAGATCGGCATCATGCGCGACGGCGTCGCCGAGCCGATGTTATTCACATTGAAGCGCTCGCGCGTCGATTTGCACAGCGTGCGGGCGGAGTTGATCGAACCCGGCTTCGGCTACGTGCGGATTTCGCAGTTCAGCGAAACCACCGGCGACGAATTGGGTGTGGCGCTCAAGGATCTGCGCAAGCGCAATGCTGCGGAGCTCAAGGGATTGGTGCTCGACATGCGCGACAACCCTGGGGGCGTGCTGGAGGCGGCGGTCGCAGTCGCGGACGCGTTCCTTGATAGCGGCGTCATCGTTACGGCGAAAGGGCGCACTCCGGATTCCAAATTCGAGATGGACGCGACGCCAGGGGATGCGCTGAACGGCGCGCCGATCGTGGTGTTGGTCGATGGCGGCACGGCCTCGGCGGCTGAGATCGTCGCAGGCGCCCTCAAGGATCACAATCGCGCCAAACTCATGGGGCGTACGACATTCGGCAAGGGATCGGTGCAGACCATAGTGCCGCTCGCCGACGATCGCGCGGTCAAGCTCACCACGTCGCTGTATTACACGCCGTCCGGCGCATCCATCAATCATCGCGGCATTGCACCTGACATCGAGCTGCCGCGCGATCCGACACCTCCGGGAGCGCCCGCCGCCGAGACTGCGCCCTTGCTGCAGCGTGACGCCGAAGTCAGGCGCGCCCTCGAGGAACTGAAGGCGTCACCGAACCCGCACGCGCGGCCGGTTACCACCGCGGCCCAAGTCGGATAAGCCGGTGCGCAGCACGCGGTCCATCGAGATATTGTGTCTGGTGCTCGCGGCGCTGGTGCTGGTTTGGTCACGGGCGCTGATGAGCCAATTTTGGCCGGTTCTCGGCTTGCTCGCTGCATTCGCCGCCGCCATCGTGGTTTTTCGCGCGCGCCGTTTCCTTCCCAAGCGCACCCGCACCAAACTGCTGATCGAATCCTGGTCGATGCTGGTGTTCATCACCGGGGTGTTGTGGTTCACGGGGAAAGGCGCAAGCCCACTGCTGAACCTTTACCTCCTGCCCATCATATTGAGCGCGCTCACTCTGGGGCGCTTGGTCACCCTGCTGCAGGTGGCCGCCATTGCAGTGTGTCATTTCCTGCTCGCGCTCGCGACGCCCGGCGTCGAGGTGATCTCGCTGCTGTACGCCAGCCAGGTGGTCGGGCAGCTCGCGCCGTTTCTGTTGGTCGCGTACTTGACCACGACCTTGTCGGCGGACATCACCGAGGCGCGCGAGCGCATCGAAAATTTGGCGCAGACCGATTCGCTCACCGGGCTCTTCAACCCGCGCATGTTCAACGAATTGTGGCAGCGCGAACACAGCGCCGCGGAGCGCAATCGCGGCATGTATTCGCTGCTCATGATCGACATGGACAAGCTCAAGGAGATCAATGACGCATTCGGCCACGATGCGGGCAACAGCGCGATCACGCTGGTGGCGCAATGTCTGCAGAGAAGCATTCGCAATACCGATCACGCTGCGCGTTTCGGCGGCGACGAATTCGCAGTGCTGCTGCCGGGCGCTTCGCCCGAGGTGGCGGAGGCCGTGATCAAGCGCGTTCGGCACAACGTTTACAAGACCACACTGGATCTGCGCTCGCGCATGATTCGCTGCAGCGTCAGCATTGGCGTGGTCAGCTACCCGCAGGACTCGCGCGACACGCGCGAGCTTTTGAGCCTCGCCGAACACAAGATGTATCGCGACAAGGAACTGCGAAGGACCCCCGGTGCCGAGGCAAACGCTTGAAGAAATTGGACTTTTGCAGAAATAATGGCAAAGTTAGCGCTGCGTCACGCCAAGGCCCGATTAACATATGGTGTGCTTCAACTGTCAGGTCACCCCCAAAGAGTAGATTAATGCGGTTATTCCATCGAGCGTCTTCGCCCCGGCATGCGGCACACCTTCTTGCAACGCGCACCCTGGCCGGGTTTTTTCTCGGCATTCTGGCGTTCAGCGCAACCGCCAAGGACATCGGCGATCCGAAACTGAAGTCCAGTTCGGTGCTCATCGTCGACGAACGCGACTCATCGGTGCTGTATTCGCGCAATCCGGACGTGGCCGCGCCGATAGCCTCAATCACCAAGTTGATGACCGCCCTGGTGGTGTTGGAAGCCAAGCAGCCTCTGGATGAACCCATCCAGATCAGCGATGCGGACCGTGACTTCCCGAAGTCGGCGTTTTCCAGGCTTACCGTGGGCGTCACCCTGACGCGCGGCGATCTGATGCACCTGGCGCTGATGTCCTCGGAGAATCGCGCCGCACACGCCTTGGGAAACAACTACCCGGGCGGCATGCCGGCCATGGTGTCCGCCATGAATGCCAAGGCCGCGGAATTGCGCATGAGCAACTCGCACTTCGTGGATTCGACCGGACTTTCGAGCCAGAACGTGGCAAGCCCGGAAGACTTGAGCAAACTGGTGATCGCCGCGTCGAAAAATCAGCACCATTCGCGAGTATTCGACCGACAAGAATTATGCCGTGCGGGTCCACCGGCACTTGATCGAATATCGCAACACCGACAATCTGGTGGCCAATCCCGCCTGGAACATCATCGTGCAGAAGACCGGCTATATCGCCGAGGCCGGCAAGTGCTTGGTGATGGCAGCCGTCATTGAAGGCCGTTCGGTGGTGATCGTACTGCTCGATTCGCTCGGCAAGTACACCCGAGTCGCAGACGCCAAGCGCATCAAGATGTGGATGGAGGCCAGCTCCAAACCCCACCTGCAGCAGGTATCGCTGCGTTAACCCCTTAAGGCGGCGCGCGCCGCTACATGACAATACGGCCGGCATTCTTCAGACTGCCTGCCAGTAACGACGGGGGTATCTATGCGCGCGCTTCTCCTATCCATTGGCTGGGCGATCTCGATGCTGGCCGCCGTTTCGGCCGCAGCCGCCGACCGGGCACTATCCGTCACGATTTACAACGATGATCTCGCGCTGATCCAAGACCTCCGGGACATCGAGGTCAAGGACGGCCGCCAGCGAATCGAGTTTCAGGACGTGTCCGCGGAAATCCGGCCGGAGACCGTATCGCTGACGGCCGCCGATATCAGCATCGTCGAGCAGAATTTCGACTTCGATCTCCTGACTCCGGCCAAACTGATGGAAAAGGCGGTGGGCAAAGAAGTCACGATCGTGCGCGTGAATCCGGCCACCGGCGCCGAGACCAGGGAACTGGCGCAGGTGCTCGCCACGAACGGCGGCGTGGTGCTGAAGATCGGCCAGCGCATCGAGGTGCTGCGCGACGATGGCCTGCCGGTGCGCGTGATCTTCGACAAGGTGCCGGATAACCTACGTGCGCGTCCCACGCTTTCGGTGACGGTCGTCGGCGCGCACAGCGGCACGCGCCGGGCCACCTTGAGCTATCTCACTCCGGGTTTGGGCTGGAGGGCGGACTATGTGGCGCTCTATAACGAGAGCAACAGCAAACTGGACGTGCAAGGTTGGGTGACGCTGACGAATTCCAGCGGCACCACCTACGACAACGCGCAGACCCTGCTGGTCGCCGGCTCGCCCGCCTCAGCCGAGGGCGCGAGACCGGTGGTGTATCGGCCCCAGCCGCGCCGCGGGACCTTGCAGGAGGCGGGGACCGAGAGCGGCAGCCGCGAGCGGCTGGGCGACTTTTATTTGTATCCGCTCGCGGAACGTACGACCATCGCCAACCTGCAGACCAAGCAGGTGAGTTTTCTCGACGTGCAAGGCGTGCCTGCCGAGCACGGCTATGAATATCGCAATCACTGGCTGGGCAGCGCCGAAATGCCGATCAGCGCCAAGAGCGTCTACAGCTTTTCCACCAGCGCGCATGCGGGCCTTGGGGATCAGCTGCCGGCGGGAATCTTGCGGTTCTACATGCGCGACAAGCGCGGCGACCCGCAGTTCATCGGCGAAAGCCGGATTGATCACACACCGATGGGATCGACGCTGTCGCTTGCCACCGGGGATGCCTTCGACGTCAAGGTGCATGCGGTTGTCGACAAGCGCACGCGCATCGCGACGTTCGACTGGCAGACCGACATGCGCTACGAATTGAGCAATGCGCTGCCACGAGCCGTGGTGGTCAAATTGATTCAGGACGGTCTGTGGGGCGATTCCAGCATCAAGAGCGAGAGTCAAAAAAGTACGCGACGGAGTGCAGATGCGGCCGAGTGGGCGGTCACGGTGCCCGCCAACGGCAAGACCACCCTGACGGCCAGCTTCGAAACCAAGTACTAGGCGCCGAGCATGTCTGTGCGCTGCGCGAGATGGCTGCAAACGGGCGCGATATGGCTCGTGGGTTCAGGCGTGGCAGCACCCGCCGCCGCGGACATTCTGGCGGAGCAGCCCTCGGATCTTTCGGTGACCGTGTACCGTGCGCCATACCGCAACTCGGGTTCGATCGATCTCAATGATCTCGAGGGTTTTGCGTTGGTGAGTGAGACCCGTACGGTGCATCTGCCCGCAGGATTGAGCCGGGTGAAATTCGAAGGCGTCGCGGACGGCATCGAGCCGGCCAGCGCCATTGTCACGGGCTTGCCGCAGGGCGTCATCGAAAAGAATCGCGACGCGAAACTGTTGAGCCCCTCTGCGTTGATCGAGTCGGCGCTCGGCAAGCCGGTGGAACTGCTGCGCAGCAACCGCAAGACCGGCAAAACGGAGCGCCTGGACGGTACCCTCAAGTCGGACTCGGGCGGGGTGCTGTTTCAAACCGCGCAGGGCATCGAAGCTCTGCGCTGCTCGGGGCTGCCGGAAACCTTCAGCTTTGCGCCGGGCGGCGGTCTATCGGCCCACGCGACCTTGTCGGTGCTGGTACAGAGCCCCAAAGCTCTGACCCGGCAGGTGACGCTGTCTTATCTCGCGCGCGGCTTCGACTGGGCGGCGGACTACAGCGCGATTCTATCGGCCGACGGCAGCAGCCTGGATCTCGGCGCCTGGGTGACGCTGGCCAATTCCAACGGCGTGGGCTTTCCCGCCGCGCGCACCGCTGTGGTGGCCGGCAAACTGAACCGCGAGAACGGCGAGGTGCAGCCCATCGATGTGGGGGGCCCGATTCTGGCGAATTGCTGGCCGCGCGGCTCCACCAGCGATTCGCCGATGATTCTGCGTATGAACGGGCTGCGCCGCGAAGCCGATAAAGCGGCGCCGATGGCGGCGCGCGCGCTGAGTCTGCAGGAGGTCTCGGTTAGCGCGGCCAGAAGCGTCCAGGAGGAGCAGCTCGGCGATTTGAAACTCTATCGAGTGCCCGATCGGACCACGGTGGCCAGCCGCCAATCCAAGCAGGTGCGGCTGATGGATCGGGCGCAAGTGCCGATAACCACGGTGTATGTCGAGGACCTGGCGACAAACCAAACAACAAGCGCCGCCCCGGCTTCCCGGCTGATCAGAACCATGAACACCACGGCCAATCACCTCGGCCTGCCGCTGCCATCGGGCAAGGTCGCGGTATTTGCGACGCATCAAGGCGAAACCCTGCTCGAGCACGAATCCGGCTTGCGGGATACCGCCGTCGGCGAAGAGCTCGAGATCAACCTGGGCACAAGCTTCGATGTTCTGGTTTCGGCGCTTAAGGAGACGAGCACCATCGACCCGGCGCACACGGAAATGCTGCCCCTGGTGCCGGGGGTTACGCTGCGGGGGCTCAAGGTCGACGCCGTCAATCGCGTCGATATCAGCAATGCAAAGCCAACCGACGTCCAATTCGAACTACGCTTGCAGTTGCCGCCCGGCGCGCGCGTGGTCCGCGCCGATCATCCCATGGGCGCGAAGAACGGCCGGCCGATTTTCCGTGTGCAGGTTCCCGCGAATGGAACCGCGACGCTGCGATATCAGACGCAGCACACTGCCGAGCGAGTGACTTGACCGCCATTGAACTTCGACGGTAGTCACGGTCGAACATGGGTGGATGCCCTACAATGAGCCGGCAATGGTGAGAAGTCGTCAGTCGCGGATCAAAAATTATTTCGCCGAGAGCCGGCTGTTCACGGTTCGCAGCATTGTCGCGGGCATCATCGCCACGGTGCTGCTGCTCGCCGTCGCCGGACGCCTCTTCTATCTGCAGGTGCTCAAGTACGACTACTACCATAATCTTTCGCAGGGCAACAGCATTCGCAACGAGCCGATACCGCCACCCCGCGGGCTGATTCTGGATCGTCATGGCGTGGTCCTGGCGGACAATTTTCCGGCCTTCAATGTCGAGCTGGTCCGCGAGCAAGTTGGAGACTTGAAGGCCCTCGATGCCACGCTGGCCCAGCTGGTGAGCATCGGCCTGCTGCACGCCGATGAAGTCAGCGCCATCCGCCGCACGATCCTCGTGCACAAGGTGTACGAGAGCGTGCCGATCAAGCTGCTGCTGAACGAGCAAGAAATGGCGCTGTTCGCGGTGCATCGCTTTCAGTTCACCGGCGTGGATATTCGTGCGCGGCTGGCGCGGCATTACCCGCTGCGCGAAATCGGCGTCCACGCCATCGGCTATGTCAGCGCGATCAACGAACAGGACATGAAGCAGATCGACAGCGCCGAATACGCCGGCACCAGTCTCATCGGCAAACTGGGCGTCGAGGGCGCTTACGAGGCGCAGCTGCACGGCAAACCCGGCTACCGGGAACTCGAGGTGAACGCCGCGGGCCGGCCGGTGGAAAAGCAGGGCGGCTACGCATCAGAACTCCACACTCGCGCGCCGGTGGCCGGGGAGGATTTGATCCTGGGGATGGATGTGCGGGTGCAAAAGGTCGCCGAAGAGGCGCTGGTCGGCAAGCGCGGGGCGGTGGTTGCTCTCGATCCGCGCACTGGCGATGTCATTGCGCTTGCCAGCACGCCGGGCTTCGACCCCAACGATTTCGTGCGCGGCCTTTCCGTCGCGCAATACGGCGCTTTGGCCAACAATATCGACGTGCCGCTGTTGAATCGCGCGCTGCGCGGCGCCTACCCGCCAGGTTCCACCGTCAAGCCCCTGTATGCGCTGGCCGCACAGAAGTACAACATCATTTCGCCACTGCAAGAGGAATACTGTCCCGGCGTTTTCACCCTGCGCGGCAGCGCGCATGAATATCGAGACGACAAGAAGCATGGCACCCTGGACATGCGCAGAGCCATTTCCGTTTCCTGCGACGTGTATTTTTTCCGGGCCGCCGAAAAAATGGGCATCGAGCGCATGGCGCCGTTCATGACGACTTTCGGCTACGGCGTGCTCACGGGCATTGATATTCCCGGCGAAAAGCCCGGGCTGTATGCATCCCCGGAGTGGAAAAAGCGCGCATTCAAGAAAGCCGCCGACCAGGTGTGGTTTCCGGGCGAGACCGTCAGCATGGGCATCGGCCAGGGTCCGATTACCGTAACGCCGCTGCAGCAGGCGCACTTCGCCGCCGAGATCGCGGAACGCGGCAAGATCATCGCGGCGCCGCGGCTGGTGACGGCAATGCGCCCTGCGGGTTCCACCACCATCATTGCGCGTGCTCCGCAGATGATGCCGCCGATCGACATCGCCACAGAAGAGCAGTGGAACGTCATCTATGACGGCATGTTGGGAGCCGTGTACGGACCGGGCGGCACCGCTTACGCCGTGGGAGTCGGCTCGAAATACAAGATCGCGGGCAAAACCGGAACCGCTCAGGTGATTGCCATCAAGCAAAACGAGAAGTATCACGCCAAGGATGTCGCGGAACGCAATCGCGATCACGCCTGGTTCATTGCGTTTGCGCCGATCGATGACCCCAAGATAGCCGTCTCGGTGTTGGTGGAGAACGGCGGCTTCGGCGCGACGGCGGCCGCGCCGATTGCGCGCAAGGTGCTCGACTCGTATCTGCTGGCGGAAGACGCGCCGGCTATGGTGCCAAAAGCGCCTTGATTGCGGGTGACGCGCGAACGCGAAGGGTTAAATCGGCCGTTCGCCCCGGATCGTGGTGCGAATCAAATGTCGGCGCTCATTCGCGTAGTCGTGCACGCCGCAGTGCTGCAGGAAGCGATTGTCCCAGACGATCAGAGTGTTCGGCCGCCAGCGGATTCGGCATTGATATTGTAGCCGGTAGGGCAGGCCACCCAATTGTTCGAGGAGGCCGCGGCTGTCCTCGTCGCTCCAGCCTTCGAATCGCTTGAAATACGCCTGCGTGACGTACAGCGCCTTTCTGCCGGTCTGCGGATGGCGGCGCACCGCGGGGTGGGTGCTCTCGAGCTGATCCTCGGTGTAATGATGACTTTCGCGCAGACGCAGCCGCTTGTCCGGATCGAGCTTGGCATTCTTCGCCCAAATATCCTTTCCGGAGTACACCACTTTCAAGCCGTCGACGATTTTCCTGAGGCCATCTGAGAGCTCTTCGTAGGCGAGGTACATGTTCGCGAAGGCCGTGTCGCCGCCGTAGCGTGGTACCTCGAGCGCGCGCATCGCCATGCACAGGGGTGGCTGCGCGAGGAACGGGCTGTCGGTGTGGAAGCGGGTGAACGGCACCACCGAGACCGGCTCGTGTGCCTCGCGGCGCACCTCCTGCATGTCGTGGTGTTCGCCGTAGGTCGGCGCCTGCGGCAATTCGATGATCTCCCCGAAGCGTCTGCTGAACGACTTGTGCTGTTCGGGGGTGAGATCCTGGTCCCGCAGCATGATGACGAGGAAATGCTCGAACGCGCGCATGATCTCCTCGAGAACGCCCTCGGGCAGCGGTTTCGTCAAATCCACTCCCTTGATCTCGCAGCCGGCGGCGCCGGTCAAGGGCTCGATCTCGATCAAGTTGAATGCCGGCATCGGTCTGCCGGCGACGACGATCCCACCGGTCTCGTCTGGTTTTCTGACTGTGACGTTCATTGCTCGATCGTCCCCCGCTACTGTATTGTCCCGCCGCTACCTCGCGCCGGGCAATTCGAGATCCTAAGCGGCCCGCCGAGTATCCGCCTCCAGCGTTCTTGCGGCAAACAAGAAGCAGAGCGCCGCGGAGGCGACGCAGACGGTGAGGATCAGCATCGAGTAGCGAATGGCGAACGGCCCGTACCACGGGGCGAGCCGGTCATTGAGCCAGCCGACCAACAGGGGTCCGATGAATTGCCCGAGCAGGCTCGAGCACAGCAGCAACATGGCAGTCGCCGTTGCGCGCATGCGCACCCTGGCCACGTTCATCACGGCGGCGTAGACCGGACCCTGATGCAGGAGCATGAGGAGGCTCGAGACGGCAAAGCCGGTGATCCACACGACCGTTGAGTCGCCGAGCAGAAATGCCAAGTCCGCGGGTACGACCCCGAGGCAGGCGAGTCCCGGAACGTACAGCCGCCAGCGCGGTTTCCTGCGGCCCAGCCGATCGGTAAGAATTCCGCCGAGCATCACCCCCGCCGCGACCAGGATGCCGCGGACCGGTCCGATGATAGCGGCGATCTCATGAATCTTGAGACCGTGCACCCTGACCAGCAGAGTCGAGTTCCAGGCTCCCGCGGCATAAACGTCGGCGCCCATGAACGTAACGCCGGCGAGCAGCAGCAGATAGGTGCGGGCGCCGCCCATGAAACGCAGTGTCGCGAGAAATGCGACATTCGCGGTATCGACTTTTCGCGCTTCGGACGCGCCGCGCCCAGGCTCCTTGACAGTCACGAAAAACAAGATTGCGAGGAACGCGCCGGGAACTCCTGCCGCGACGAAGGCCGCGCGCCACCCATGGGCCTCGGTGATCCATCCGGCGATGGGAAAATAGATGATCGAAGAAATGGCGAAGGCCGTCCCGAATAGCGACAGCGCCAAGGGCCGGCGCGCCGGCCGAAACAGGTCGGCGATCATCGAATTCGACGGGGCCAATCCGCAGGCTTCACCCGCACCCATCAAGAAGCGGGTGAGCGCCAATTGCCAGATATCGGCGACAAATCCGGTGAGCGCAGTCATGGCGCTCCAGAACAGAAAACCGATGGCGATGATGTTGCGCCGGCTCCAGCGATCCGCGGCCCAGGCGAGGGGAATGCCGAGCAGCGAATAAAAGAGCACGAATGCGAGGCCCGATACCAGACCGAGAATGGTATCGCTGACTTGCATTTCCGCCTTGATGAGCGGCAGCACCAATCCGAGCAGCGAGCGATCGAAGTAATTGAACGACGATATCAGTGTGAGGAAGCCAAGCGAGTAGACCGAGGCGACGGTCCAGTCCCGCGCTTCAACCGGCGCGCGCAAAATGATCCTCGTCCATGCGGCGCGCCCGTTCGGCAATCTCCGGATGTACCGGCCGGCCATCGGGCACGTTCAGCCACAGCCGCAGGAGAAATCGTTTGGCGCCCGGCGCATCGCGGAACGCTGTGCGCGCGTGAAGACAGGTCCAATTGTGCCAAAACAGCATCTCTCCGCGCTGCAGCATGAAGGTGGCGCCGAGATCCGGGCGCATCGCCTGCACGTCGAACCAGTTCATGGCCGCGATGAGATCCGGCGGCAATTCCATGCCGAGCCGCTTGGCCGCCGCATGCATAAAGAATTTGTTGTAATAACAGCTGACCTTGTCGTCGACGCAGCAGAATATCGGGACCTTGTGATCGCTTAAGGGCTTGCCGCCGCCGATGCTTTCGTTGATTCCCGCCCAGAATCCCTCATAGAGCGAGGCAAGGAATTCCGGATGCGTTGCGCGGATGGCGTTGTGTACGGCGAGGCTGCTGACCAGCGTGCTCGCGCCGCCCTCCGCGGCCCGACTGACGCAGGCCAGGGACATGACTTCGTGCATATCCGTATGCGGCTTGAGCTCCACGTCCATGAGAGTGCCGCGGCCGGTCGGATTGCGCTCGCTCTTCTCGACCCGCGCCACCCAATCGCCGAGAGGTCCTTGAATGGTGCCATTGCCGATATGAGTGCCGAGCCCCCAATAGAGGCGCTCGAATCGCGCCGGCGTGTGCCGATCGGGGTTGATGCCGGACAGCAAAATGGCGCCGCGGCCCTGCATGACCTGGTGCCTCACTTCGGCCATCAAGTCATTGACCACGGGGTCGGCGAAATCCGATCGGCTGATCTCGTGCACCGCCTTGTGATCCAGAACCGCAGCCAGCGCATCGATGGCGTCGACCTCCGCCGCCGTCAATCGCCGAACCAGCCCATCGCGTCCCCCGAGCTTCGCGCTTTCCCACGCCGCAGGATCCGTGATGACTTGGTTGAAGATCGGGGTCACTCAAACCGCTCCAAGAAGCCTGTCTGGAATTGCGCCCCCAGTATGCCAATTTTCAGGGTCGTCATTCGATTCCGAGTCCGGAGGGTGATTTTCAGGGGCATTTCTGGGCGGGCAGATACCTTTTCGACGAGATAAACGATCTCGTCGAACCGACCGAACTCCGGCGCAAGGAAGTGCAGGCTGGGTAAAATAGCTAGGGACGGCGTGACATCGCCGAACAGCCCGGCCAGACGAAGAATAGCCAAGGAGGGAGTCGAATGAGGTCGATAAACGCTTAATGTTGCCGCTTGAACATGCACATACACTTCAATCTTGGCACTTCGCGGCTCTCTCGGGACGGGGAAACCCCTTACATTCGTTAGGTAACACTCTCATGCCAGCCACGCCGCAAGTCGGAGTCGGTGTTCTCATCATTGAGAATGGGCGAGTTTTGCTCGGCAAGCGCAAAGGCTCGCATGGCACAGGCACTTGGTCCGCTCCTGGCGGGCATCTGGAATTTGGGGAGTCGGTTGAAGATTGTGCTCGACGCGAGGTGCTGGAAGAAACCAACCTCATGCTCAAGAATCTGCGGCTCGGTCCCTTCACGAACAATGTGTTCGAGTCTGAGAAAAAGCACTATGTCACTTTGTTTGTCGTCGCGGAGCCGGCTTCCGACACGCTCAAAACGATGGAGCCTCAGAAGTGCGAAAGTTGGGTATGGTTCGAGTGGTCAGACTTGCCTGAACCGCTCTTTGCGCCAATCGCGACTTTGCGCAGCCAAGGGTTTGTTCTCGAAGACGGTGTCTAGCCAATTTGTGACGACGGCTCCGCGCGCTAGCAGTTCTGGCAGTAGGCTGCATTTTTGCTTGGGTATCGATGGCCGCGCTTTGGGTTCCGCGGCTTTATTCGAAGGTGCGACCTAAAGAATGACGCGAGCCGCAATACGCCTCGAAGTGTCTTCGATTCAGCCTTTTGACGAACAGGAGGAGAGTCACAGGGCGGACGCACTGACGTGGATTGATTCCGGCGCGCCGCTCTGTCGTACCGCGAAACCGGCTACCCCGCCGAAACATTTGGTCTCGTACTTTGCCGTCATTGACGGACGCGAAATTCTACTGGTAGATCACAAGAATGCGCAGCTCTGGCTCCCGCCAGGCGGCCACGTCGAGCCGGATGAGCATCCGCGAGCAACTGTCGTGCGCGAGCTGCGCGAGGAACTCGGGTTTGTCGCTGGGCATAAAATCACTGAGCCCATGATGGTTACCTGCACGACAACCGTCGGTCTGACTTCCGGCCACATGGACGTATCGCTTTGGTATGTTGTCACGGCGCCGCGAAATCAGCGTATCAGGTACGACAGCCGAGAATTCGCAGGCGTAAGCTGGTTTGCGTTTTCGGAAGTGCCGCTGCAGCGAAGCGATCCGCACTTGGGGCGATTTTTAGCGAAATTGCAGCACGGAGGTCAGGGGGTGATGTGCGAAAGTGCGTGGATCCGTCGCCTTTCTGATACCTAGGCGTTAAGTTGCCGGTCCCCGTCTCGCAATGCGTTCTTGAGTTTCGTCGCCGTGGCGATGGACTGACGTATCGCTATCTCCCTTGCAAATCGGTAAATGCTTTCGCCTGCTGGAAGCGCGAGGATGCGGACGTGTGGCTTGTTAGGCGCGAGGATTTAGGATGGGTTGGGGTCAATGCTGACGGAGAAATATTCTGTGCTCCTTGGGCGGTGCCTCTGAGTGATCACGGATCTGCACCCCCACCGGGCGTATGGGTAAGTTGCAAGGCCGAAAAGTCATATGTCTATGATCTCGTCTATTTGTAACGCCTGCTAGGCATCGGTTCGAACGATCGCGGGGTGAGGGACGGGGTGTCGATCCATGAGTAATGTGGGGATAGTTGGAATGCGCATCACGATCGCAACAATCATACTCACCGCCTTGCTGCCTGGCGTGCCGACATATGGTGCCACGGGCGCTAATCCGGCCGTGACCGTCGCGATTTCGGAGGTGAATGGGAATTGGGAAATCACGGTACCGGTGAGTCACGTAACCCTCGTTGTGCCAGAAGCGGGACTCCGAGTCATAAAAAAGGATGGCGGCGGCAGCATGAACAGCCCCCGTTATTTCTTTCTGAAGGACGATGCTAAAGGCGAGCGGATTGTCTCCGGTTGGTTCGAGTCAGCGCTTAGAGTCAAGGATGTTAAACAGACGCTGCAGGGCTCGTGGGACGTCGAGGGCGCGAATCTGAAGAAGGCGGGCTTCGAGCCATTCGATGTCGTGGTTGGGGAAATCGGCGACTGGGCGACAATCTCATACCAAATCCAAGTCCCGACTAAAGCGGGTTCCAGCGTCCATATTCGCGCAAGTCGGGTAATTGCGGATACCTGGATCGACCTGCATCTCTCCGTGACCAGCGGGGACACTGCAGACGACAATCGAGCGCTGGTGAGCCAGTTGTTGAAGTCGATGACGGTTCGAACCAAATGATCACGCTTTAGGAATCGCAGAGGTTGGAACTGGCTCTGTGCCCATGGCGATAGCATCAGGTGACTCATGCGCGTTCTGCGAGTACATCGCGGGGACGCGTCCGTGCGCGATTGTGAGACGCACAAAACACACGGTCTCGTTTGTGAATCTGCGTCAGTACGAAAAGGGTGCTCTTTTGGTCATTCCAGTTCTCCACGCGGCCACGATCGTCGAGCTCCCGGTCCGCACTATCGCAAGGATCCACACCGAGGCGGCGCTGTTGGGGCGGGCTCTGATTCGCGCGTTTGGTGCAACGGGTATTAATATTTTCCAGAACAACGGATTGGATGCGGGTCAGCGTGTTGCACATTTCCACACGCATGTCGTACCCCTATATCCGGGCAGCGATCCGACGAGGATTTTCCTGCAGGGCGAGTTTGAACCTGTGTCGATGGAAGAGCAGGAAACTATTGCCAAGACAGTACGCATGGCGCTTGAAGATAGTTAATCGATTTGATCCTTATGCTGCAAAAAGTCCCTTTAAGACTTCGGCGCGCTAGTGCAGAGGATGCAGAGTTCGCGTTTCGAGTACTCAAGGAGACGATGCGGGAGCATGCAATCGCGACCTGGGGTACTTGGTGGGAGGAGGAGTCGCGGCGGGAAACAAACGAACAGGTCAGCGCAAGGAAGACGGAAATCATTGAGCACAATGGCACGGGGGTTGGTATTCAGCTGGTTAAACGCACGGATACGCACATTCAGTTGGAGCAGTTGTACATCGCGAAGGCGTTTCAGAGACGAGGCCTTGGGACCGAGTTGTTGAAGCGACTCATGACGGAGGCGAGGGAATCGAATCTGCCGATTCGATTGCGAGTGTTGGCGGTCAATCCAGCGAGGGTCTGGTACGAGCGGCTGGGGTTTTTAGCGATCGAAACGACGCCGGAGCGAATTTTTATGGAGTGGCGGCCTTAGGCAGGGACGGAACTTCTCAGAGACGCAGCGGACCCAATTGGTGGGGCCGGGCTGGGTAGATTAGCCTTAGGATGGCGTGATGAATGAGGGCACAGGGAGGTCGGAATTTATGAGTGAATGCCAATGATCCGCGTGAGGCATCTCAGTGCGTAGGCTTGCGCTCGTTCTGGCGCTGTTCGGCTTTGCGATCTTAGGGTACGCGCAAGACTCCGCGGGGACCGATTCTGCGACCTGGGTGGAAGTGTATCCGGATCATTTCGAGGTGAACGGGACCAACCTCAAATGCCGGAAAACTCTAAAGCTCTATGCTACTGAGGAAGGGGTAACGTCGGCGTCTCCTAGAGAGTCTTCAGATACTCGAGCAACGCTTGCTTCTGATTGGGCAGGAGCTTGGTACCGAAGTCGTGGCCGCAGCGGCTGTTGCCGGAATCGAGCTGGGTGCAATCGGTCGTTTGAAGGACTTGGGTAAATGCCGTTTGTTCGACCGCAAGACCGACGTTGTCAAGATCGTAGGCGGGGCCGATTTTGAATGCGGCCACGCGGTCGGCGGGGACTTTAAGTAATTCTGCCAGCGTCGGTACGGAGCCATTGTGTAGATAGGGGGCGGTGGCCCAGATCCCGCGAAGTACCCGCGATTCGTAACTGCCAGGAGCCGCAGCCTTTTTTCCGTAGCGAAAGGCGCCCTTGAGGGACTCCGTCTCGGGAGTGAATACCGTACCCGCGCGCGTAATTTGTTCGGCGAAATCGTCCGGCAGGGCGACGGGCAATGTGTGTTGAATGATCGAGCCGACCACTGAAAGACTCAAGACGTTGATGGGGGCGTCGGGGTTTTTGAGGGGCTCGTTGAGACCGAGAATGTACACACCGGTGAGGACCCCCGGATCCACTTTGCGGTCTAGGATTGACCACTCATGCGTGTCAGTGCCGACATTTCTTACCGGGGTCGCCCATGTTTTATAGAATGGATTGAGGGAAGGTATGGAGCCGGTCTTCACCTCGTGGCAGCCCTTGGAACAATTCTGAGCAAAGAGTGTGCTGCCCTCCGCTACCAACGCCGCGTTGACCGGCCAGATCCATTTGGGCGGTCCGATTTTCTTGATTAGGTTCTCGAGCGCGGTTAAGCCAGAGAAATTCGTGGAATTTTCACCGATGAAATTGATGCCCGTCAGTCGGCCGGCATCTTTTTTCGGATGGTAGGAGGCAAACACGCCTGTCACTTCGCCGACATTGCGCCCCAGTCCCAACAGGTCATTGCCGTTGTCGGCGAAACCTGGCCACTGGGTGTGGTCTTGGCGATAGGCGTTCCAAAGAAATGGGTAGCGGACGGGTGCATCGGCCCGCTTGATGTTGTCCTCGATGATGTAGGTGGGCGGTGGTCCTAAGTCCAACCCGGATAAGCGATTAAAGATCATCGATACGGCATCGAGTCGGCCGGGACCCCACGCCTGTGGAGGGAGGCCTCTATCCATGATGGTGTGGAAAGGTAGATACCAATCCTGAATGTCCTCCCGCAACGCTGCGATTTCAGCAGCAGTCGGTGAGGGACCTAGGATTGCGTGGCTAAAATTGTCAAATGTTGCAGGGTCGCTTAGAAGCTTGCCCATGGCGAGATGCAGATCGCTCAAAAAACTTTGAAAGTCGACAATCGCAGGGCCGCCGTCAACACGGTAAGACTTCCCTTGGACCGATATTTGACGGGTATGGCAGGCCGCACAGGTCATGCCGAGGGTCTCTCCGGTGGTCGTGTTGGCCACGGTGAATCCGACGGGCAGCCCCAGTGGAGTACTCAATTCGTTGGGAAGGTAACCGTAGCGAGCAAGGCTGTTCGCCATGAACGGTGAGCCGTCGGATTGTTTTAGTGCGGCAATCCAACGCAGAGGAATGAGTCGCGAACCTTGGTCACGAGTGTAGAAGTCGGCACGCGTTTCAGATGTCCAAGCTATGCCTTGGTTCATCGGTATCCAGGCAGGGCTGGCAGGGCTTGCCGTTGAAGCTATGACCGATGCGCTGAAAATCTGGATCGAGGTTAGGAGAAAACGCCCGCGAATCGATCGCGCAATCCTGTGCGGCATAAATGACTTCCGTATCAGGGGTTAGGGATCGAACCTATTGCTAATGGCGCGGTAAGTCAATGGGGTTCTAGACTGCAAACAGGGCAGGCGAGCATCTCACTGCGGTTGACCTCGGGACGCATCGCGAGCGCGGCGGCGGCCGATTCGGCTTGTTTTGGGTTGAGCACGCTGACCTCCGTGTTTGGTTATAGGTTGTTCGACGGGGCCCTTACTTGTTCTGATCCATATTTCGCAATGCGTCAGCTGTACTTTTCCGACTCGCCTTCCAAACAACGCAGGCAAAAGTGAAGTTGAGAATGGCTACATAGGTACCGAGAACAGCTGCGCTGCGCTCACCGGCCAAGAGGGCTGCCGATCTCAGAAGGGCCAAGCATATTGAGCCATCCGCGCATAGAGAACTCAGGTTCCTTTTGGTTGTTCTTTAAGGTGGTCATCGCATCCTCGGTGATGCAATTGGCGCCATTGCCGGTTCCAGAGTCGCAGTAAACGTACTGACCGTTCACTGCATACGGCTGGTAGCCGTAGCCGCGGGCCCACGCCGCCAGCGGAGCATTTGTGGCAAGTTTGGGTGTTGCGCATGCGGCGAGTGTGAAAGCGCTGAATGCCAAGAAGGAGATAAATCGGGTAATCATGGCAGATCTCCGCCGGAAACCTGTTCTCGATTATACGCCGAATTGAAGTATATCCATGGCGCGAAGGGTGTGCTTAGCCCCGTCTAAGGTTCAAATAGTCACTTTACCCGCAGGCGAGCGAGTACCCCAAAGTGATCAGAGGGCCATACGCCATCGACCTTTTCGTTGCAGACGACCGAACATTTTTCAATCGTGCCGGCGCCATCGAGGCGTGGCTGCGCGACAAAAATGTAATCGATGCGGCGGTTGGGCCAGGGTGCCCATGCAGCAAAGTCGTTGGTCTTGGACCATGTCGCGCCTTTGCCGCCATCGCCCGCCTGTTCCCAGGCATCGCACCAGTAGGCGCTCCCTCCTTGCAAGGATTGCAGGCCTTTCAGATAGCGGATTTCCGCGGATTCGGAGTCCGTATTGAAGTCACCCACGAGAATTGCCGGAAACTCGTTCATCGCTTTTCCACGCGCGAACTCGTTGAGCGCCGGCATTTGCCGCTCGCGCTTGAATCCGTGGTGCGTCAGATAAAACCACGTGGTTGCGCAAGTAAATGGAATGATGCCGTGGGGTGATTCCACTTTGCCGCGCAATGCCGACCCACCATTGGACTCGCGGTCGCCTGGCAACCATAGCTCCTGGCGATCACGGATCGGCCAGCGCGCGGCGATGGCAATGCCCGAATTGGTGCCCATCCATTCGCTGTGAAAGCCAAAATCGTTCAACAATTCCTGCGTATGACTTAAATCCACCACCTCTTGGAATCCGATCAAGTCCGGTTGCAAGCGGCTGATCCAAGACTTGATCATAGGCAAACGCTTTGGCCAGGGGCCTTCGCGGTTCCAGACGTTGAGCGTCAGGACAGATAGTGATGGCGTCGTATCAGTCATGGAACGAGTGCTTGCGACAGAGTCGCCCGGTGGCTTTCGCCACAATTGACGTGCGGCTGCTATGCATGGCTTTAGGTAGCTCTTATCTCATTGACCCTCTCGCCCAAGTCTTGGTGGTCGAGTTGCAGGATGATTACCGGGGTCTCATCCTTGATCTCCAGAATGTAAGTTGTTTTGACTTCGAACTGCCTCGAAGCCGTAAGGGAACTCTTGAGGCTCATCTTCCATACCACTTTCGCCAAAACATACTTAGCATCCAGAGAGGTGGCATCTATTGAGACCACGGTCGATGGTTCCAGACCCACTGACTGGAAATGAGCTTTACGCCCCGGAAGCAGTTTCAAGAAATCATCTTTCTTGACCGTCTGAGTCCCGCGCGGACCACCGAACATGAAGACGTCCGAGTACAGCGTCGCAACTGTCGAGACGGCGGCCTCTGAAATGGATTTCTCATAGATCTCAAAAAAATTCGTGACTAAGGGATTCATTTCTCACTCCGCGTCATTAGTAATCGAATCTCGCGCTTACAGCCACAGCGCCATGAGTTTGAGGTCCTGATACTTACCATCGAGCTTGCGGCCGCGCACCCTCAAACCTTCGTGAGCGAAGCCTAAGGATTCGTAGAGTCGCATTGCCGCGAGATTATCGGAAAACACTTCGAGCTCGACCTTTTCGATGCCGGCGTTGCGGGCTAGGTTTAGACATGCATCAAGCAGGCGACGGCCTATGCCTTGTCGGCGCCATGCGGCGCGAACGCCCATGCCGAGGCGGCCGACATGCGTGAATCCCTTGGCCGTGTTGGGAAGGATGTCACAAAAGCCAACGATCTGATCTTCCACGACTGCCAGCATCTGTGGCAGGGAGTCATCCAGTACGCGTTTGAGAAAGACGCGGGTCTCCTCAAGCGAAAATCCATCAACGGTGGCCAGATAGAGCTTTTCCGCGGCGACCGCCACGACGGCGTCACGCAAAGCCTCTGCATCGGATTCGCGCGGCGGTCGGATTAGGACTTGGGGTGGGTTAGGCATTGGCGCATTTAGGCCGAAATGTGGAGGCGAGACGCTATGTTCAACCATGACACCGGCGGGGTGCTTGCTCAGCTTCACTATGCTCCAGCGCGCGGAATGCGCGATATTTACATATATCTTGAGCAGTTTGTCATTTATGAAAGAGACTAAGGACTCTTGCTAGCCGTTCGCCGTGAACGATCGCCTAGCCAGGCGACGCCGTGTGAAATTATCATCAGCGACGCGCTGCTAAGCCACGCCCAATACCCAAGACCATATCCTTGAATGGTGGCGTGCCTATCGCCAGGGACGTTCTTCTCGAGTGCGCAGGGTTATTGAGCTCCTCTTAGGAGTCGAACATAGTCGGGGCTCTCAGAGATGGTGTTGTGGCTGACCATGGAAATTACGGTGAGAGTCGCCAGGCCTTGCGGAAAGTGTTTGTAGAGGGATTGGGTGCTGGCGAAGGGAATCACTTCGTCATATTGCGCGGCAATCAGTTGGGTGGGCGCTGTGATTTTGGGGGCGTAGCGCCAGGATTCGAATTTGTCGATCAGCAGCCAACGAACGGGAAAGAAGCGGAATTGGCTGGCCGCAATTTTAAGCAAGCTGTCATAGGGTGTAACGAGAACAACGTGTTCCACCGGGCGCAGGCTCGCGAGGTGAACGGCGACGCCGCTGCCTAAGCTTCTGCCGATGACGATGATGTGAGGGTGATCCAAGTGTACGTGATCAAACAACACCAGGGCGTCGGCGATCAGTGCGGCTTCGGAGGGCGCGCCGGTGCTGCCGCCGTAACCGCGGTAGTTCATTGCAAAGAGAGAGCGTCCGGGGAAGGCGGCGGTGAGCGTCGGTAGACTGTAGGAAACATCCTCGGCGTTGCCGCCGAAGTAGATCACTGCATCTGGACCGGTGTTCGGAAGGGTGCTGACAAGGAGGCGAGCCCCGTCCGCGTTCAGGGTGAGTGCTGGAAGCTCGCCTGCTGATTTGGGTTGCGGGTAGTAGATGAACGACCGCTGGACCAAGAACAGTACGAGGCACAAGCCAACGTACAATAAAGCGGCGATGGCAGCGATGATAAGAATGGCGCGCATCCAGATAGGTTAAGTGTAGTCCTGGGCTTGAAAAGAGTCGGCCAGAAGCTATTTCGAGAGGTCCAGCGGGGTCTTGTTTGGCTTGTTCAATTTCGCCCAGTTCTTGGCGGTTTTTTTACGCGCCGAATTTACGCTCGGGAAGTAGATCGACAATCGCTGTCCCAATTTTGTCGTAACCTCGATATCTGGCTAGAAAATCCCTGCCACCGCCCATCATGCTCTACGACGCGGTGCCCGTTTCGCGGATTCATGCGACTGTCAGCAGGGGGACTAGGTTGATCATGCTGTCGAAAGTGTAGTGGGCTCCCGCTTCCAGTAGTCGATGTCGCGGCGTCAGCGCGCAATACCCGTAAACCGTCATGCCGGCGGCTACACCTGCCGCGACGCCGGTTGGCGTGTCTTCAACGACGGCACATTTCGATGCCGCGACGCCGGATTTATCGGCCGCGTATAAAAATACGTCAGGAAACGGCTTACTTCTCGCCACGTCGGTGACGCTAAAAATCTTGCCTTGAAATCGAGGGAGTAAACCCGTGATACCCAAGGTCGTTTGCATCTTCTCGTGGCTACCACTGGAGGCCACGCAGTAGGGTACCTTAATCTCATCCAGCACGGTTTCGATTCCTGGCACCGCCTTTAGGTCCGATTTTAGAGCTGCATTGGTTCGTTCCTGATATTGATGAACAAAACTCTCCGGCACCGTGCCGCCAAGGAGGGCGGCAATTTTCTCGAGACAATCCGCCATCGAACGCCCGACGAATTGTTCGAACATATCCTCAAGCGTGACGGGTATGCCAAGCTCGTTCAGCATCATTGCAAAAACACGATTGGTGATCAGTTCACTATCCACCAACACTCCATCGCAATCGAAGATCACCAAGGAAAATCGACTTGGATTCATTGGTTCACCGGTATTGGATTCGTATCAACATAGATAATTAGACGCGATACCAATGCCCCTAGTCAGGGTGGATGCCGGGCTGTTGGCGGTATTCGAGCAGAATTTGCGACAGGGTGAACCGGTCACTTCCCATCGATCTGGATATTTTCTTTGCTGCCGCTATGGGAGACGGAGATCATGATGCCAATGCCGATCAGGATCGCGACTCCAATCAAAGTCCACGTGGTGCCAATGCTTTGCAGAATACCCAATTTCCAGAGTGCCGCCAGAAGCCCACCCACCAGGACGACGAAACCAACAAGATACATAGCTGCCCATTTCATGACCAACCCCCGATAAAATCCAAGATCTAAGGAGCCTCCGCTGACTCAGTCATTCAGCCACCTAGTGCGTCGCGGGATCCTATTTTCGGCACCTCCGGTTGCACTTCTCCCGACGGGTTCGGCAGTTTTATGGGGGAAACCATCTCATTGTCGGCGTTTAGCACGCCGTAAAGTTCTTTGATACGTCGCATGGCTTTACCGGCTCGAGCGTCTGCGGTGATGAGTACTTGCAGCGCGGTGCCATCGAAGGCGTGTTCCCCGGTTTGTATAGCTTCTGCAGCGCGCTTACTGGCATCGAAATATTCCGCGCGCAGCATTCGGATCTCTTGCGCTTCTTCAGCAGTCATGGGGGTTCGTGCATTCATAAGTCGCTCCGATTGAGATCCGGCACCAATTTCTCATCCGGCCATCGATATTTATATATGCATCGCATGGGACAGTACGAGAGGAGGTTGCTTGACTCGCTGTAGGACTCTGCCGATACAAAATGCCGGGTTTGCTCCTCGCACGAGAAACGCTAAGTCAGACGCCGCGGTGCGCGGCTCGGTGCTGGCGCACCAAGAGGCCCGTCGGCGAGGGCAGGACGCCACGAACGGCCCGGTCAGACGGAGAACGGCCCGGTGACTTTTTCCAGCCATGGGTGGGCCACTGCGCGCAGACTTCGATCGAGGATGTATTGCGGGTCGCGACAGTCAAAAAGAACTCGCTTGGCTTTCTGGGCGTGCACTAGGGCGAAGGCCTTGTCGGCGGTGCGGCTGTTGTCAAACATCAATGTCATGTCGGCCATCGGTGCGGCAAGCCCAATGGCGCGTTGTGTGCGTGGAAATCGCGCGATCAATTTGCTGAGCGGTACCCCGTGACCGCCCTGTTCCTTGCGGGTCTCGACTCGTAGAACGGACAGCTGGGCTGAGTTCAAGCCGACAAAGAGCAAGACGACGAAATAGCCAGCTGCCTGTAGGGTGGTGATGATGTCGGCTTTGGATTCGTAGCGACCGTCGGGAAGCTTTTTCCAATGCGAGAACACGGTTTCAAAGGCGAACGGCATTTTCTGTTCCATGACGAGTCCGACAAATGCCTGTACGCCGGCTTGGGAAAGAAGTTGCCAGCGCGTGTCGTCGTCGCGGAGCTTCTGGGCCCATTGTGGCAGCTGGCCAGTCGCGACATTTGCAGGCGGAAGAATGGAGGCAGTGATGCGATCGGCATTAATGAGCGGGATCTGCAATTGCCGGGCGAGGCGTTCATTCCACAATGTTGTTTTACCGCTGCCGTTATGACCCGCGAGAACAAACGCGGTGGGTTTGCTTTTACCCGACGCTGCTTGCTGCAGCAGCTTGGACAGTCCCGGCGGTCGCCGCCAGGCTTTCACGAAGGTTTAAATTTACCGCTGACGACTTTGCCTTTGCGACGCTTGCCGTCGCGGGACATTCGCACTAGTTGACTCGCATCCTGTGGGTCCACGGAGTAGGCAAAAATGTCGCCGGACTCATTGGTGAAAATGGAGTGTTTGCTGATACCGGGTTTGTTCAACGCTTTGGCGGTCTTTCGCAACATGGCTCCGGCCTGATCGGCGCGGCGCGGGCGCACAGCCCCCACTATCGAAGGGCCGGTGCGGACCATCGTGAGGCTCTCATCTAATGTCGCTATGCGTTTGCCGCGGAGGCGAATTTCGCCCATTGCCTTAGGGCGACTACGCGATGCCTTGCCGTTTGTTCGTGCCATATTGGAATAGTGTCGCAAAAGAGCGGACATTGCCAATCAGTGCGTTCGACTGCTTCGCGCTGCAAAGGTTTCCACTGTTTTCAAGACGTTAGCGCTGGCGGTAGCGCCTGTACGGGGTCAATAGCGAATCGTGAAATGCACGCCCCAGTTGCGCGGCTCGCCCAATTGCGTGTACAGCTTGTAAGGAAAATCCGGCGGTTCGTCGCCGAAATAAAATCCGCGCACCGTGTAGTTCTTGTCCAGCAGATTGCGGCCCCACAGGTACAGCTCCCAGCGCTCGGTGTCCCAGCCTAGTTTTGCGTTCACCAATCCATAGGCGCTGGAACGCGTCCAATTCGGCGGCAAGTCGTAGAAAAACGCGCCCAAACCGGTAACGTCGATCCGCGCGTATGGACCGCGCGCATCGCGCCAGGTCGCGTTGATCGCCGCTTGCCAGGGCGGCGCGTGCGGCAGCTCCCGATCGGGGAACTCCACGCCGTTCTGCACGAAGCCATGATATTGGGTTTGCAGCAGGCCGAGTGAGGCGCCTAAGGTCAGGCTGCGCGCAGCAGCCCATTCGAGCGTGCTTTCCAATCCGTAGTTGTAGCCGGATATTGCGTTGCCGGTATAGAAAATGAAGGTGTTGGGATTGCTCGGATCCAGCTGCTCGCCGGTGAGCAGTTGCTCGCTGTGGCGGATCATGTAGAACAGCGAGGTGTCGATGCGCAGCCGCGCGTCATCGAATTGCGATTTGGAGCCGAGCTCCAGGTTCAAATCGGACTCAGGGGAGAACAGCAGCTGATTGGCGGGCAGTCCCGGACTCAAGTTGAAGCCGCCGGCCTTGTAGCCGCGGGCGATGAGCGCATACAGGTGCTGGCCCTCCGCGACTTGCGCATCCAGCGAAACATGGCCGCCCCAGAGATTTTCCGCCGGATTGAAGTTATTGGCCGTCGTCGGGGCATCGAGGTTGGTGGTGGTATCGTCGTAGCTGCTGGTGTGCCGTTCTCCCCGAAGACCTACGGACCAGCGCACGAAACGCGAAAGGTCGCCGTCCAGCTGCGCATACAGCGCGCCGCTGCGCGAGGTGTAGGCGCTCGATATCACGGTCAGCGTTTCGGAGTTCTGCGTCGCATCGAAGGGATCGAGATACAGCCCGGCGCTGGTGTCGGTCAACGACTCGCGAAGCTCAAAAGCATAAACGCCGAACAGCCAGGAAAAGCCGCTCGCGGCGCCGGGCGAGGTCTCGCTCGCAGCATCGCCCAGCCGGAACTCCAAACTTCGCGTCGATCGATGGCGATCCTGATACTCGGTAAAGTCATAGGTGTAGGGCGCCCAAAGCAAAGGGTTGCCCCAGTCGCCGTCGAAGCCATAGTTGACCGTGGTGTCCGCATAGGTCGCGATGCTGGTCAGGGTCGCGGCCGCGAAGCCTGAGTAGGTCGAGCGTGCGGATAGGCCGGTGGAATATTGTCCATCCACGCCCGGGTGGTCCGATTGCGTGGTGCGGCTGTTATCGATGGCCCAGGCATCGTAGCCGTTGTTGATCTGCGCGCGCAGCAGCGTCAGATCGACGCGCCATTGATCGTTCGGCTGATAGCGCCATTTTCCGCGCACCGTGAGTTCATCGCGTTCATCGGTGTTGCTGCGTCCCAGATAGGCGTTGTCGTAGAAGCCGTCGCTGGTATAGCGCTGCACGGCGAGCCTGAATGCGGAATCCAAACTAGCTACTGGGCCGGTCAGTACGGCGCCGTAGGAGCGCTCGTTGTAGTCGCCGACATCGAACTCCGCGCGGCCGCCGAACGTGTCGGACGGCTCTGCACTCTTTACATAGATGAGCCCGGCGAGCGCGTTGGCGCCGTAGGAGGTGCTCTGCGGACCGTGCAGCACTTCGATGTGATCGACGTCGAACAAGGTTGCCGCGGAGCCTAAGCCGCTGAAATCGATATCATCGATGAGAAATGCCACTGATGGGTTGGGCGCCCCTTGGTACTGCTGCAACTCGCCGATACCGCGGATCTGAAAGTACCTGGGACGCGAGGTGTCACCCGCCCAATTCAGATTCGGCACCAGCGGCAATACATCCTCGAAATGCTCCTGACCCGCATCGTGCAATGTCGCGCCGCTCAATACGGTGACGCTGCCCGGCATCTCCTCAAGCGGGATTGATCGAAGGGTGGCGGTGACCACGATCTCGACCAGCTGGTCGCTGCTGTTGTCAGCGGCCATCAAGGGCGGGGACGGGGCGGCGAGCGCCAGGGCAGCGGCAAGCAGCAAATCAACGGCAGAATTCTTAAAACCCATGCTCCCTCCGCCGGTACTAACCGGATCAGGTTCAATGGGTTTGCTGGTGTGCTCGTTTAAGCTGCCGGCATCTCAGGCCCTCAAGGCCACCCCAGCTTTGTTTGTCTACAAACGTCTTATGTGAAAAACAGTGCGCGCACCGCGCCAATCAGACCGCCCAGGACCAGGATCACAACCGGCAGGA
Source organism: uncultured Gammaproteobacteria bacterium (assembly GCA_963785405.1). Lineage (GTDB taxonomy): Bacteria > Pseudomonadota > Gammaproteobacteria > Steroidobacterales > Steroidobacteraceae > Bog-1198. The sequence goes on along the minus strand of CAWAVF010000008.1, from coordinate 575,829 downwards.
AGGTCATACCAAAGCCAACGCTGCGATTGGCCGGGTCTTTCACATAAGTAAACGCATACAGTTCCCGGCCTATCAAGTACACCACCCCCAGCGCCGCCGCGACCTTCGGGCTGAAGTAATGGCTGAACATGTAGATTCCAGGCAAGAAAACAATCAACTGCTCCAAAGTATTCATCTGAACCCGGGAATGGCGCTCGAAAATCTCGTTCCCGGTCATCGCCGGCGCCTTCACCCCATAGCGTCCGCGCGCGCCCCCGACTCTGAAGCCGAACACGATGAATTGCAGAACTGCGAGCGCAGTCACGATATCGACATATGCCATGGATCTTCCTCCGTTGTTGTTGGATTCTAGCACTCCGCCGCCGGCAGCTTTCCGTCAAGCTATCGATATCAATGCCACCTTTGAGGGCCGAGTCCGCAATGAGCTTACCCCGAAAATCCACTAGAAACGGCACTCGTGGCTATGCCCACCTGGTTGAGGTCGAAGTACCGGCAACCCGGGTCTGGCGCGCCTTGATCGAACCCCGCCTGATACGCGTATGGTCGGGCCAGGAGTCCGAAATCGATCCGCGCAAAGGCGGCATGTATCGCATCGGCAAGCTCGATGCGGGTGCACGAGAAGCTCACATCGATATTTTCGAACCCAATCGGCGCTTGAGGCTCATTTATCTCAACGGTCGCGATTCGCCGCCCAGCGATAGCGCCGCAGTCGACGATTTCATCCTGGATGTGCGGCACGGTGAAGGCAAAACGTCGCTGCGACTGCTCGGATCCGGAATTCCCGATGCAGCCGAATGGGACCAGAGCTATGTGAAAATTCGCATGGGCTGGGAGCGCTTCATGGCGCGCATCAAAGTGACGCTGGAAAGCCCGCCACAACCCAAGAAGCCGGTTCAAGTCCTGCCCAAGGATCCGCCCCTGCCCGGGCTCGATTATTGAAGCTAAGGCAATCCTTGCTATGCTCCGCACGCAAGCGGAAGTACAAGGAGGCCTATGCTCGGGTTTCTCATGCGTGCAGCGCTGGTGGCGCTTGGGCTGTGGCTGGCCACGGCCTGGGTTTCCGGCGTCTCAATCGATACGCCCTCCACGCTGATTCTCGCCGGCATATTGCTCGGTGTGGTGAATTCCATCGTCCGGCCGATCGCCATATTGCTCACCCTGCCGATGACCATAGTTACCCTCGGCTTGTTTCTGCTGGTCATCAACGCCGGCATGGTGGCGCTGGTGGCGTGGATGCTGCCGGGCATGCATGTCGCGGGCTTCGGCCCCGCATTTTGGACCGCCATTCTGGTGAGCCTGGTCAGCACCGTCGGCTCATGGTTCGTGGGCGGCAAGGGCAGGGTCGAAGTGATTCGCCGGCGCAGTTGATCTACGCTGAGCTCTCGCCTATTTTCGGATGGCCGTCACTGAGTCTTCGGCTCAGCCAGAGTCTTGGGATCCGTGAGGCTGCCGCCCGGCAGCGTCAAAATGCACACGCCGACGATGATGATCACCATGCCGACCTGCTGCACTCCGGAAAGATTCTCGTGCAGGAATAGCCAGCCTAAAAATGCGGCGATCGCGGGATTCACATAGCTGTATGTGGAAATTACCGCGGGCTTGGCATTCAAGCTCAACCAGCCATAGGCGGTGTATGCGAGACAGGAACTGAAAAAAGTCAGGTAACCCATGGCGATGAGCCCAGGTGCGCTCGGCGGCCAGTGCATCGATTCGCCGTGCGCCGCGGCCACGCCGAGCAGCATCAATCCGCCCATGAACATTTGCAGCGCCATGAACAGCATCGAGCTCAATTGAGTATCAATGCTGCGAAAGTAAAGAGTTCCCAGGGACCACGAAGCGCAGGCCGCGAGCACCGCCATTTGCGGCAGCAGCCCTTTTGAGCTCAAGGGTCCTTTCGGCAACAGTATCAACACAGCGCCGATGAATCCGATCACCAATCCCAAAACCGCCGAGCGCGTGAGGGGATGGCCGCGCCGGCCAAACACACCGAGGCCGGCAATCCAGAATGCCGAGGTTCCGTTGAGCAAGGCCGATTGATTGCTCGGCATGTACTGCATGGCCCAGGTATTCAAGCCGTTGCTGACGAAGACCATGAAGAATCCCGCGATGATGACGTGGCGCCATTCGATCCGGCGGACCGGCAGCTTATCGCCGCCGTAGAGGCAGGCGATCAGGGTGAGCAGAATTCCCGCGGTGGTGAAGCGAACACCGGCGAACAGCGCCGGCGGCAGATTGGTAACTGCAATCTTGGTGAAGACAAAGGCGGAGCCCCACACCAGGTACACGGTGGCGAGGCAGACGATGAGCTTGGTGGAGTGACGGGAGTTCTGCAAACTTAAGCGGCGCGGCGCGGTGTCCCGGCGCGGAAAATCCAATAGCAAACTCCCAACAGCAGTACCGCCGCGATCCATTGTGCGGCCGGCAATTTAACACCCAGATCCAGGACCCCCGGCTTGTTGCTGACCCAGATACAGATGGCGATGAAAATACCGACCAAGGCCTCGCCGGTAATCAGACCTGCCGAAAACAACATGCCGTTCTGCGCGAGCTTTTCATGATCGTCCGACTCATGCCGTTTGCGATGAAAACGGGCCACCAACTCGGCGACGATGCCGCCGGCCAGTACCGGCGTGGATACATCCAGCGGCAGATAAATGCCCACGGCCACCGCGAGTACCGGTGCGCTCCAGCGCGATCCACGGTGCTTCAAGAACAAATCCAGGAGGATGATCAACACGCCTATAGCTGCGCCGAGGGCGATCATGGCAAAGGGCAATGTGCCGCCGAACATGCCCTCCGCCACCGATTTGACCAGGTTGGCCTGCGGCGCCGGCAACGCCTTGACCCCGGCGTGGGCCGGTTCGCCGATGCCATAGGCAAACAACAAGACATTCATCACCGGCGCCATCACCGCAGCGCTCGCCAGCACGCCCACGCCCAGCATGACTTGTTGCCGCCAAGGCGTGGCGCCGATGAGCTGCCCACACTTAAGATCCTGCAGATTATCGCCGGCGACGGCCGCGGCGTTGCACACCACGGCACCAATGAACACCACAGCCACTGCGCCGATCGCGGATTTGCCCCCGACCATCAGCATGAGCACCAGCGAGGCAAACAAAATGGTGCAGATCGTGATGCCGGATACGGGATTGTTCGATGAACCCACCAAGCCCGCCATGTAGCCGCTCACCGAGGAGAACAAAAAGCCCGCGATGATCATGATCACGGCCATCGCCAGCGCCACACCGAGACTGCCGACGACCAGGTAGTACAGAACAAACAGTGGTATCACGAACAGTGCTATTCCTGCGAGCACTGCACCCATGGGAAGGTCGCGCTCGGTGTGCACATTATTGGCGGCCCCTCGGGCGCTTGCCTTGAGGCCGCTGCGAACCGCCTTCAACAAGGATTTGCGCAGAGACCATAGGGCCCAGAATGCGCCGGTCAGCATGCAGCCGACGCCGATGTAGCGAACCTGAGCCCGCCAGATGGCGAAGGCGGCGTCTTCGGGATCGAGACCCACCAGTTTGTGGAGCAGCACGGGATCCTGATTGAAGAAGAAACTGTTGTATACCGGGATCGCCACCCACCAGGAAAACAGGCCGCCGGCCGCGATCAGGACCGCGACATTCAGCCCCACGATGTAACCCACGCCGAGCAGCACCGGAGAGAAGGAAAAGCTGAAAAACGCAATGCCCCGCTCGCCGACAAAGGACTTGGCCACGAAGGTCTCGGGCAGCAAGCCAAAGCCGGATGTGACCAGCTTGAAGAGTCCGGCAACGACGCTCGCAATGGCCAGAACCTTCGCGCCTGCACCCGGGTCAGCCCCCACTTTGAGCACTTCGGCGGCCGCCACCCCTTCGGGAAACTTCAGCTTCTCCTCGATGATCAAGGAGCGGCGCAGCGGCACCGAAAACAAAACGCCGAGCAATCCGCCCAAGCCGACAATGGCCACGGTCCACCAGTAGTCAAAGCTCAACCAGTGATGCAATAAGATGAGTGCCGGCAGAGTGAAAATCGCCCCGGAGGCAATCGACGAACCGGCGGAGGCACCGGTGGCGACGATGTTGTTCTCGAGGATGTTGGTCTTGCCGAACAGCGGCAAGAGGGCCATCGAAATGACGGCGGCCGGAATGGCCGTGGCCACGGTAAGTCCCACGAACAAACCGACGTAGGCATTGGCGGATGCGAGAATGACGGTGAGGATCACCGAGAGAATGATGGCCTTCAGCGTGAACTGCGCGGCGGGTACCGCGACTGGCGCCGGGCTTGCCGTTGGGCGCGCACTCATTGCACGCCGCCCATCAATTTTTTCATCGGGCGGCTGAGCACCAAAAGTACGGCGCCCAATCCCACCGAGAAATACACGATGTGCATGTACTGGCCGGGCATGGCGGCAACGTTGTTGGCGTCGAATTCACCCGCGATCAGTCCCGCCACCAGATTGCCGAGCGAAGTGGCCAGAAACCACATGCCCATCATTTGACCGACGAAACGTTTCGGCGCCAATTTGGTGTAGTAGCTCAAGCCCACAGGGCTCAAGCACAGTTCGCCGAAAGTGTGGAACAGATAAGTCATGATCAGCCAGTAGGGCAGCACCTGCGAGCCGTGAGCGACAATGGTCGCGGCCGCCGCCATCACCAGGAATCCCGAACCCATCAACATCACGCCGAGCGCGAATTTGGCGGTTGCCGAAGGGTTCAAGTTGCGCCGCGCCAGCGCTATCCACATCCATGCGAAAAACGGCGCGAACAGGACGATGAATATTGAATTGAACGATTGGAACCAGCCGGTCGGAATCACGAAATGCAGCCAGCCGATGGTCCGATCCGTATATCGTTCGGCGAACAGATTCATCGACGAGCCGGCCTGCTCGAAACCGGAGAAGAACAGCGCGCAGCCGCAGAACAGGACCACCATCACCACGCCGCGTTTGCGCTCCTCGAGGCTCAAATCGGCAAACATGAAGTAGTACGCGAAATACAGCACACCCATGCCGCCGATGATGTAGGCGGCGGCCTGGGCCAGCCGCAAAGGATTCACCGAAATCCAGCCGATGTTCACCGCCGCCAAAACCGCAACCAAAATTGCGACGCCGATCGACAATCGCATCCATTCCTTGGAGCGCGGCACCACCGCCTTCGCGCCGCCGGCCGCATGGATGGGCGCGGGATGCACGCCCGCCTCACCCAGATATTTGCGCGTGAAATAAAACTGCACAACGCCCAGGAACATGAACACTGCGCCGACGCCGAAGCCTGCGCGCAAACCAAAATATATCTGCGCCACCGGTATGACGAGCGGCCCCAACGCGGCGCCGACATTGATGCCGATGTAAAAAATGGTGAACGCCGAATCCAGGCGCGCGCCGCCTTCCGGGTACAACCCGGCGACGATGGCACTGACATTGGGTTTCAGCAGCCCCACGCCGATGATGATCACCACCAGGCCGATGTAAAAGCCGCCGGCAGTGGTGGAGATTGCCAGCAGCAGGTTGCCGGCGGTGATCGCCAGTCCGCCGAGCATGACGGCGCGCTGCGCGCCGATGAGCCGGTCCGCCACCCAGCCGCCGGGCAGCGCCGCCAGATAAACAGCTGAGTTGTACAGGCCGTAAATGGCCGCGGCGGTCTTATCGTCGAGGCCGAGGCCGCCGCTCGCGACCGCGGCAACCAAAAACAGAATGAGCACGGCGCGCATGCCGTAAAAGGTGAACCGTTCCCACATCTCGGTGAGAAACAACGTGGCGAGTCCACGCGGATGGCCGAAGAAGGTTTTGCTCAACTTGAGTCCTTAATCCTTGTGCTCTTTCTGTTCGGCTTCTTCTTTCTCGCGTGCGGCGATTTTATCCTTGAGCAAGATCGCGGCCATGATGATCCCAATTTCGTACAGCAGGTACATCGGTATTGCCATTGCACTCTGCGACACCGCATCGGGCGGCGTGACAAAAGCGGCAAAGATGAAAATCCCGAGCAACACAAAACCGCGATTCTTTTTGAGATTCTTGAGCTTAACAAAACCCGTCCACACCAATAGTACAGTAGCCACGGGGACCTCGAAGGCCAAACCGAAGGCGAGCAGCAGAACCATCACGAAGTCCAGATAACTGCCCATGTCGGTCATCATCTGCACGCCATGCGGCGTGGTGGCGACGAAGAAACTCAGCATCACCGGGAAAACCACGTAGTAGGCAAACGCCGCACCCGTGTAAAACAGCACGATGCTGGAGATGAGCAGCGGCACCGCGAGCTTCTTCTCGTGCTTATAGAGACCGGGCGCGACGAAGGCCCAGGCCTGATACAGAACAAAAGGCATGGCGCAACCCAGTGCAAGCAGCAGCGCCAATTTGAACGGCACCGTGAAGGGGGCGACCACGCTGGTTGCGATCATGGTCGCGCCGGCGGGTAATTTGGCTTTGAGCGGAACCGCGACGAAACTGAACAGCTGGTTCATGTAAAACGCGCAGGGCACGAAACAAATGCCCACCGCCAACATCGCCTTGAGCAGGCGATCGCGCAACTCCAGCAGGTGCGAAATCAGAGTACCTTCGGCGAGGCCGCCCGGATCGCCGGGCTCAGTCATTGCCCGTTTTTGCAGCTGGTGGGCTTGTGTGCCAATCGGCACCGTGCGGAGCTGCCGCGGCCTCGGGCGAGTATTGCACCGGTCCGCTGGTCGCAAGGGGGGCTGGCGACTCGGCAGGCGCGGGCGACGGAGTGTTTGGTATATACGAAGTATCGAAGCTGGCAGGGGCACTGTCTGCAGCGGCAGTGCTCGACGACGCGCTCGCCGGCGAGGTACTCGCCGAACTGCCCTTGTCGGATTTGGTCTGCTCGCGCAGCAGCTCTTCGGCGCTGACTTCTCGTTCCAATTGCTCGGTCAATTGCCGCGCCATCGCGCGTGCGCGCCCCATCCAGTTGCCGACCTGGCGCGCAACTTTCGGAAGCCGCTCCGGGCCCAACACGATGAGTGCTATGGCCGAGGTGAGCAGTATCTCCGAGAACCCGACATCAAGCATGCGGCATCAGGCGTTGGTTTTGGGGGGTACCTTGGCGTCGCTTTCGCGGGCCGCGGCGCTAGGGTCGAAGTCTGCGTCCTTGTCCTGCTTCAGCTGCTTGGCCTTTTCTTCGGTTTCGCCTTCATTCATGGCTGATTTGAAGCCTTTGACCGCTGCGCCCAGGTCCGAACCGATGCTGCGCAGGCGCTTGGTCCCGAAAATGACCAATGCAATGAGCAAAACGACTATGAGCATTCTAGTGTCGAACATCTCGCTTCTCCGATTCGAAGGTATAACCGACCAAGGCGCCAATGATACGCCAAAGTTATTATGACATTTGACCGCAAACGGCCGATGCGTGTTCGGTCGCATTTGCCATTTTTGCCGGAAAAATTAACTTTCCAGCCAGATGGTTACTGGACCGTCGTTGGTCAAAGACACTTGCATATGGGCGCCGAAAACACCGCTTGCGACGCGTCCATGCTCGGCGCGAGCGGCCGCGACGAATACGTCGAACAAGCGGCGGCCCAAATCCGGCGCCGCCGCAGTGGAAAAGCCCGGCCGGAGTCCCTTGGCGGTATCGGCGGCCAGCGTGAATTGCGGCACCAGCAGCAACTCGCCCCCGATCTCCGTAAGGCTCAGGTTCATTTTCTGGGCCGCATCGGGAAAAACTCGATACTGCAGCAGGCGTTTGAGCAGCCGTAGGGCCGAGGCCTCGTCATCCTTGGGAACGATCCCGACCAAGACCAACAATCCCACCCCAATGGCGCCAACCCGTTTGTCGTCAATTCGGACCTCGGCACGGGAAACGCGCTGCAATAAACCAATCATAAAGCTCAAAAATACCACTTTACTGATGTTTCGACGGCATTCATGCTATCGTTGTTCCACTTCTGGTATTGCATCAGAATGTGGCGACTTGGGACACAGGATCCTCTATTTTCGCCATAAAGTGGGGGTAAACAGCACCAAAATGGTGAAAACCTCCAGTCTTCCGAGCAGCATCGCTGCAGAACACACCCAGGTCTGAAAATCATTCAGGACCCCGTAGTTGCCGCCCGGGCCCACCAACCCCAAGCCAGGACCTGCGTTGTTGATGCAGGCAATAATGGCCGAAAAGGAGGTCATGAAATCCAGGCCGCTCGCCAGCTGCAGGAAAATCAGCGTGACGATGCTCATGAAATAAAGGAACACGAACGCCAGCACGGCAAATACCACCCGGTTGGCAATGATGGTTCCGCCCACCTTGAGCGGCCGCACCATGTTGGGATGCACCAGCTGATTAAGTTCGCGATGCGCCTGCTTGGCAAGCACCAGCGTGCGGATCATCTTGATGCCCCCGCCGGTGGATCCGGAGCTTGCGACGATGCAGCTTAGGAACATCATCCACATCGGCGCGAATATCGGCCAGCGGGAATAGTCCTGGGTATGCAGCCCGCTGTCGGTGGCGATCGACACCAGATTGAATGTGGTGTAGCGCAGCGCCGTGGGGAAGCTGCTGTAGTTGCCCTTCAACCACAGGAACAATGCCACGCCGATGCAACTGGCGGCGAGCACGCCCAAAATCGCCTTGGCCTCGGCGTCGCGAAAATACGCGAGTACGCCACGCTGGCTCCAAGCCAGATAGTGAGTCGCGAAATTCAACGCCGCGAGCACGGTAAACAAGGTCAGCACCATCTCGATGGGCAGCGAATTGAAATGCCCGATGCTGGCGTCATACGTCGAGAAGCCGCCGAGCGACAGTGCGGAAAAGCCATGGCAGACCGCGTCGAACCAATCCATGCCGGCGAATCTCAAGAAGATGATGCAGGCCGCCGTCAATCCCGCGTACACGGTCCACAAAAGCTTCGCGGTTTGGCCGATGCGCGGCGTGAGTTTGCTGTCCTTCATGGGACCGGGCATTTCGGCGCGATAAATCTGCATCCCGCCGACGCCCAGCATGGGCAGAATCGCCACCGCCAACACGATGATGCCCATGCCGCCCAGCCAGCTCAAAAGGTGGCGCCACAAATTGATCGATTTCGGCAGGAATTCGAGCCCCGAGAGCACCGTGCCGCCGGTGGTGGTGAGGCCCGAGGCGGCCTCGAAATAGGCTTGGGTGAAGTTGATGGGCAGGTAGCTCCACAGCGGAAATCCCGCCACCGCCGGCAATGCGACCCAGGTCAGCGCCACCAGCATCAAGCCGTCGCGGGTCTTGAGTTCGCGCTTGAACGATCGGGTGCCGAGCCACAGCAGTGCGCCGAGAACGAACGTCGCCACCGCGGAAAGGACGAAGGCCCAGAGAGCCGGATCCATTTGCCACACCGCCATGATCAGCGGCGCCAGCATGGTCACGGAAAACACCATCATGACCAGGGCGAATACGTGGGCAACCGGCAGTAAAGTGTCTTTCACAAAAAGGAAGCGGAGCCTTGAAACAGTTTTTCGACGGCAGCGATATGGCGGCGATCGGTCAAGAACAGGATCAAGTGATCGTCGGGCTGCACCGTCGTGTCGTGATGCGCGATGATGACATCCTCGCCGCGGACCACCGCGCCCAGGGTCGTGCCTTCGGGCAGGACAATATCCTCGATGCGCCGGCCGATCACCTTGGAACTGTCGGCATCGCCATGCACCACCACTTCTAGCGCCTCAGCCGCGCCGCGCCGCAGCGAATGAACGCGCACCACGTCGCCGCGGCGCACATGGGCGAGCAATGAACCGATGGTGACGGTTTGCGGCGAGATCGCGACATCGATGGAGCCGCTTTCGATGAGTTCGGCGTACGACGGCTTGTTGATCAACGCCATGACCTTGTGCGCACCCAGGCGCTTGGCGAGCATCGCCGACAGAATATTCGCCTCCTCGGAGTTCGTCAGCGCGGCAAACACATCCGCGCTGTCGATGTTTTCCTCGAGCAGCAATTCTTCATCGGCCGCATCGCCGTGCAGCACCGTGGTGCTTTTCAGCAGCTCGGATACGCGCCGCGCGCGCTTAGCGTCGCGCTCGATGAGCTTGACCTGATTCTGGCCTTCCAGTTCGCTGGCGAGCCGCAGTCCGATGTTGCCGCCGCCGGCGATGACCACGCGGCGCGCCGGCGCTTCCTCGCGGCGCATTTCCTTCATGACCACGCGGATATTCTCGCGCGCCGCCAGAAAAAACACTTCATCGCCGTCCTCGATGACCGTGGTGCCCTCGGGTTTTACACTCTTGCCCGCGCGGTATATGGCTGCGACCCTGGCGTCGGCCGTGGGGATATGTTTGCGCAGCGCGCTCAATTCCTGTCCCACCAGCGGGCCGCCTTGCAGCGCGCGGATCCCCACCAAGCGCACCCGGCCATCGGCGAAATCCAGCACCTGCAGCGCGCCGGGATAGCGGATCAGCCGCGCCACGTACTCGGTGACCAGCTGTTCGGGGCTGATCCAGACATCCACCGCCACCGCATTCTCGCCGAACAGCGTGCCCCTCTCGGTGTAGTCGGCGGCGCGTACGCGCGCGATCTTCTTCGGCGTCCGATACAGCGTCCATGCCACCTGGCATGCCAGCATGTTGACTTCATCGCTGTTGGTGAGCGCGACCAGGATGTCGGTGTCCGCGATTCCCGCGGCCTCCAGAATGCGCGGGCTGGACGCATTGCCGTTCACCGTGCGAATGTCGAGGCGATCCTGCAAATCCCGCAAGATCTCCTCGTTCTGCTCGACGACGGTCACATCGTTCGCCTCTTCGCGCGAAAGATGATAAGCCGCGGTTCGGCCTACTTGTCCGGCACCCAAAATGATGATTTTCACGAGCGAACTCTACACGACCTCTAGATTGGCATAGGAGAGCATCAACCACTTGGTGCCCTGTCCCTCGAAATTGACTTGAATGCGGGCGTGCGGCCCATTGCCTTCGAAATTCAGCACCACGCCATCGCCGAACTTCGTGTGCCTTACCCGGCTGCCCATTCGCATGGAAGAGGGCGTCTCATCGAGAGTTGAGCTGCGTTTGACGAACAGCGGTCGCGATACCTGCAAGCGCGGCCGGATCTCCTCGATCAGCTCGGGCGGCAGCTCGCTGATGAAGCGGGACGGCTGGCCATAGGTGTCGATGCCATAGAGACGGCGCTGTTCCGCATACGTGATGTAAAGCTGGCGCATTGCACGGGTCGCGCCGACATAGCAAAGTCGGCGCTCTTCCTCCAAGCCGGCGAGATCGGCCACCGAACGCTGATGCGGAAACAAGCCGTCTTCCATCCCGGCCAAGAACACCACCGGAAACTCCAGGCCTTTCGCCGAGTGCAAGGTCATCATCTGCACGCAATCGTCATAGGGATCTGCCTGACCCTCGCCGGATTCGAGCACCGCATGCGCGAGAAAGGATTCGAGCGGCGACAGCTCGGACTCAGCCTCCGATTCCGGCGAAAAGCCGCGAGCGGCGCTCACCAGCTCGAGCAGGTTTTCGATGCGTCCCTCGCCGCGCTCGCCCTTCTCCTTTTTGAAGTGCTCGATCAGGCCGCTCGATTGAATGACGTGATCCACCTGCTCGTGGAGCTCGAGGCCCTGTACTTCGCGGCCCAGCTTGTCGATCAGCGCCATGAAGGCTTGCAGTGCCGGCGCCGATTTTTGCGCTGCTTGCACGCAGGCGGCCGCGGCGTTCCACAAGGATGTGGAGTTCAAGCGCGCCGCATCGCGCACCAGGTCCATGGTCTTGGCGCCGATGCCGCGTACCGGCAGATTCACCACGCGCTCAAAGGATGAGTCGTCCGCGCGGCTGGCAATGAGGCGCAGGTAGGCCAGCGCATCCTTGATCTCCGCGCGCTCGAAGAAGCGCAATCCGCCATACACCCGGTAGGGCATGCGCGCATTCAGGAAGGCCTCTTCGAATACCCGCGACTGCGCGTTCGAACGGTATAGCACCGCAACCTCGCGCCGCGCGCCGCCGCGCGCGACCCATTCGCGGATCCGGTTCACGACGAAATCCGCTTCATCGCGTTCGTTGAACGCGGCATACAGTTTGACGCGCTCGCCGTCTTCACCGCTGGTCCACAGCGTCTTGCCGAGACGGCCTGCATTATGGGCAATCAGCGCATTGGCGGCTTTCAGTATCGTGCCGGTGGAGCGGTAGTTCTGCTCCAGCTTGTAGAGCACCGCTTTTGGAAAATCGCGCCGGAACTGATTCAAGTTCTCGACCCGGGCTCCGCGCCAGCGATAGATCGAATTGTGCGTGACGATGCCACTCGCGATGAAGTTATGAGTGCGCTCGACGTTGATGTCATAGACCTCGGCATCGTAGGTCTCGTACTCGATGCGCTCGACCACGTCGAACTGGCCGGAGTCGCCCACCATGACCATGCCGCTGCGGATGCTGGCCGCCGTAGTAAAGGGCAATGACCTCTCGAGCATGTGCCCCTGAAGGACGTATCGACCGTCGAGCCGCTCGCGGATGGCGCGTGCGATCGACATCAGTTCGCCGAAGTCGGCGCGCACGGTCTCGAAGCGCCAACTCGGGCGATGCGCCCTCGCGGTCCGCACACTAAGACCCATGGCTTCGAGGACGGCGCGATCGTTAAGCGAAACGCCTACCACGGAAATACGATGCATCGGTGTGCCGCCGCGCCGGTCGCCGCACAGGGTGATGACAATGTTGCGACGGTTGGAATTGCGGCCCTGTGGCTGGTGGTGCGGCCGGTCGATGTCCAGGCCGGCATCTTCGAGCAGCCGTTCCGCGGATACCAGCGTGATCGGCAGGCCGAAGCGCAGCGACGTCAGCACCTCATCGATGCGCGCTTCGTTCTCGCTCAAGTGGGTGCGGACGATCCACAGCGCGTCGGCATGCTCCTGGAGGCAGCGTTGCTTGAAGCCCACCATGGGCCTTGCCTGCCCTGAGGTGTATACCTGCGAGGTGCCGAGACGGTAGCCCACGCCCTCCTTGTGCATGACGTACAAGAAGTAGGTCTGGGGTGCCTCGCCGAGTACGTAGCCGGCGAAGTGCACGTGCTCGGGCGTGCTTTTGACGACGGCGCCGGAACGCAGATGCACGCACACGAGCTGTCCCTGGCGTCGCTTCGCGAAGCACTCGGTTACGCGGGCGGGGCGCAGATCACCGCCGCCGTAGTTCGACAATACGGAATCGCCGGCGACGATCGATTCGATGGCACGCTTCGCGCCGTCGCCCATGGTCACCTGAGTTCCGGCCGCGAGACACTGATCGTCATCACCGACAGCGAACGGCATGCCCTCAGGGCCGGCCAACAGAATCAGCCACTTATATTGAATCGCATTGGTATCCTGAAACTCGTCCACCAATACGTGGCGGAAGCGCGTGCGATAGTGCTGCAGCAGCGCAGGATTGTCGCGCCACAGCTCGTAGGCGCGCAGCAACAGCTCTGCGAAGTCCACGACCCCCGCGCGCTGGCAAGCCTCTTCGTACGCTTGGTAGATCTTGATCAACTGGCGCCGGGTTGGATCACCATCGTCCTTGATGTGTTTGGGGCGGTGACCCTCGTCCTTTTGCGCGTTGATGAACCAGAGAATCTCGCGCGGAATCCAGCGCGTCTCGTCCAGATCGAGCGCCTTTAATACCTTGCGCAGGACGCGCGCCTGATCCTCGGAATCCAGGATCTGAAAACTTTGCGGCAGACCCGCTTCGCGCCAATGGATGCGCAGCAGCCGGTGCGCCAGGCCATGGAAAGTCCCCAACCACATGGCGCCGCCCGGCAACCCCAACAAGGTTTCGATGCGGCTGCGCATTTCCGCCGCGGCTTTGTTGGTGAAGGTCACGGCGAGGATGCTGTTCGGCGAGGCGCCCTCGACTTGGATCAGCCAGGCGACTCGATGCACCAATACCCGGGTTTTGCCGCTGCCGGCGCCGGCCAGTACCAGCGCGGCTCCCAACGGCGAGGCCACCGCCTGCCGTTGAGCGTCATTCAGCCCGTCGAGAAGATGAGATACGTCCATCAGGGCGCGGATTGTACTGCAGCTTAGCGGTTAGCTACGGGCTAGCTTTTCGGCAAGGTCGGGGCGCTTTCCTCGGCGAATTCGATCAATGCGAGCACCAATGAAAGCACCACCGGGCCGGCAATCACGCCGATGGCGCCGAACGCCGGAATGCCGCCGAGAACCCCGAGGAACACGACAAAGGCAGAGATTCTTGCCCGACCGGAAATCAGCATCGGCCGCAATACGTTGTCGAGGCCGCCCAGGATGAGTCCCCACACCAGCATGAAGGTGCCGGAACCCCAGTGCTTGGAAAAGAACAACCACAGCACGGCGGGTATCCACACGAATGCCGAGCCACCCACCGGCAGCAGCGAGCACAGCGCCGCCAGAACGCCGAACACGATCGGCGACGGTAGGCCGACGATCGCAAAGCCGATGGCGATCAACACGCCTTGCATGATGGCAGTAACGGCCGTGCCGAAAACGATGGCGCGTGTCACGCCGCTCAAGCGGCTGAACAGCCGCTCCTTGCGCTCTTCGGCGAGGGGGATCAGGCCGCGTGCACGCGCCGCGAGCAATTCCCCATCGCGCAGGAAGAAAAACAGCAGCGACAACATGACCACAAAGGACAGCAGCGAGCCCAAGGCGCCGAGAAAAAACGAGCCGCTCACGCTGGCGGCGCGCTGCATCACCTCGCGCGTGCCGGATACCAGCCAGGTCTGCACCTGCTCGGCCGAGATTCCGGCGTGCGCGAGCAGCCAGGCGTTGGCGCGGGCAATCAACGGGAATTGCTGCAGATCGGAAAAACTCTTGATATCGAGCTCCGCCGCATACTGCTGAACCCGGCGCAGCAAAACTGAAATTTGCGCCACGAATTCCACCGATATCGCGCTCAACGGCAGCAGGATGATGATCGGCGCCAACAGCGTCAGTACGCCCGCCGCAAGGGATTTGCCCTTCAAGTGCCGCCGCATTCTTAGATTGAGTGGATACAGGATGAATGCGAGAAAGGCCGCCCAGGCCATGGACAGCGCAATGGGCGCGAATATCAGGAATAGCGCATAGCCCAAGACTGCCGCCACGACGAGCGCGAAAACGCGCGGATAGAATCCCGAACGGCTGAGCATGCGGCCATCGTAACACCGGCTAGCCGCGAATCGCGGCGCGAAACATTTCCTCAAAATCACGTAACGCGTACCATCGCCTGCCAGCACGATCAGCTCATGGAGCTTTGCAGTGACATCAATTACCGTCAACAATCAAGTGCTTAGCGTCGATGCGGCAGCCGATACGCCTTTGCTATGGGTGTTGCGCGACCACCTCTTTATGACCGGCACCAAGTATGGCTGCGGTATGGCCTTGTGCGGCGCGTGCACGGTGCACGTCGACGGAGTCGCGGCGCGCTCCTGCGTGTTGCCGTTACGCGCCGTTCAGGCTAGGTCGATCACCACCATCGAGGGGCTCTCGAAAGACCGCAGTCACCCGGTACAAAAGGCGTGGCTTGAGATCGATGTACCGCAATGCGGCTACTGTCAATCCGGGCAAATCATGTCCGCGGCGGCGCTTCTGAAAACCAATCCACACCCCACGGACGCACAGATCGATGCGGCGATGTCCGGCAACCTCTGCCGCTGTGGAACCTATCCGCGAATTCGCAAAGCAATTCATTTGGCCGCGGAGCTGCTCGCGGCGCCGGCGAAATGACCTACATTCCCAATCGCGGCCGCCGGGATTTCGTCACCGCCGGCGTTGCCGTCGGCGGCGGATTGCTGCTCGGCCTGACGCTGCCGGGTTTTGGCAAACACGCGAGCGCCGCTGCCGGCGGTGCGAAGTCCGCCGCCCTGGGACCGCAACTGAATGCCTGGCTGCAGATCGCGGCCGATAATTCCATCACCGTTATCGTCGACCGCTCGGAGATGGGTCAGGGCGTGTATACCGCGCTGCCGATGCTGATTGCCGAGGAATTGCATGTCGGTCTCGATGCGATTCAAGTGGTGGCGGCCCCGGTGGGCGACGCGTACGTCAATCCCGGGAACGGCGGACAGATAACCGGGACCAGCAACAGCGTGCAGGACGCGTGGGACAAGCTGCGCATTGCCGGCGCGCAAGCACGCGTGATGCTCACCATGGCGGCGGCCAAGCATTGGCAGGTCGATATCGCCGAGTGCCGCGCAATGAACGGCACCATCGCCGCTCGCGGCAAGGTGCTGACCTACGGCCAGCTTGCTGCCGCGGCCGCCCGGGAACCCACACCCAAGGACGTCAAACTTAAGCCTAAGTCCGAGTTTCGAATCATCGGCAAGTCGACGCCGCGCATCGACTCGCCCGGCAAGGTCGACGGCAGCGCCGAGTTCGGCTTGGACGTCAAATTGCCCGGAATGCTGTATGCCGCGATCGCGCAAAGCCCGGTCCTCGGCGGCAAGGTCAGGACGCTCGATTCGGGCGCTGCCGAGAAGATGCCGGGCGTTCGCGGTGTGGTGCGCACGGACAGCGGCGTGGTCGTGGTTGCGGATCATTTCTGGCAGGCCTTGCAGGCCCGCAAGGCCTTGGAAGTTACCTGGGATCCCGGCGGCAATGCGCTCCTCGATAACCGGGCCATCAGCGTCATGCTGAAGAAAACCGCGGCGGCAGGAGCGGGTCTCACGGCGCGCGCCGACGGCGATGTGGTGCAGGCACTCAAGTCCGCGAAGCAGCGCTTCAAGTCCACTTACGAATTGCCGCTGTTGGCACACGCCACCATGGAGCCGATGAACTGCACCGCGGACGTCAAGGCAAACGGCTGCGACTTGTACGTCGGCACGCAGGTTCAGCAGGTGGCGCAGATCACGGCTGCCGCCGCGGCGGGCTTGCAGCCTGCGCAGGTGCGCGTCCACACCACGCTCTTGGGCGGCGGTTTCGGCCGACGACTGGACATTGATTTCATTCCGGCTGCTGTCGAGGCGTCGAAGGCGGTCGGCGCGCCGGTGAAGTTGATCTGGACCCGCGAAGATGACATGACCCATGACACCTATCGCCCGCCCGCGTTGGAAGAGGTGAGCGGCGGATTCGACGCGGATGGAAGATTGAGCGCCTTCAACCTGCACATCATCAGCCCCTCCATCACCGCCAGAATGTTTCCGCCGGTCAAAGGCGTCGATGATTCCGTGATCGAGTACGCCATCAACTACCCCTACGATGTGCCGAATGTGGCGGTGACTTATTCGCGCCAGGAGATCGGCATCGATGTGGGCTACATGCGCTCGGTGAGTCATGCGCCCAACTGCTTCGTGATCGAGAGTTTCATGGATGAGATGGCCGCGGCAGCCGCGAAGAACCCGTACGATTTCCGCATGGAACTGCTGCACAAGAAGCCGCGGCATCGGCGCGTGCTGCAGCTGGCTGCAGAGCGCGCGGGCTTCGGCAGGGCGCCTGCCGGCCGCTACCAGGGCCTTGCGTTCATGGAGGGGTACACCACCTGTCTTGCCCAAGTCGCCGAGATTTCGCTCGAGCAGGGAGCGCTCAAGGTGCACAGGATCGTTTGCGTCGTGGACTGCGGTCAAATGATCAATCCGCGAATCGTGGAATCGCAAATCGAGAGCGGAATCGTCTTCGGCCTATCGGCGGCCTTGTGGGGCGAGGTGACGATTGCCGCCGGCAGGGTTCAACAGACCAATTTCAACAACTACCGGCTGATTCGCGGCAACGAGATGCCCGAGATCGACGTGCATCTCGTGGACAGCAGCGAACCCCCCGGCGGCATCGGGGAGCCTGCCGTTGCATTGGTGGCCCCCGCGATCTGCAATGCAATATTTGCGGCTACCGGCAAGAGGATTCGCAGCCTGCCCATAGGGGCGCAAAACCTGCTGCGCCTGGTTTAGGCGGCGCCGGGCGGTTGCGGGCCGGGCAGAGGCGTGCCTGGCGCGAACGGCACGCTTTTGCCGAGAAGCCACGCCTCGATCATCTCATTCACCGTCTCCGGCGCTTCCTGCTGCACCCAATGCGATACCTTGGGCAGGTAGCGCAGCGTCAGGTCACGCACATATTCATCTGTGCCGAACGACAGCTCTTTACCGAGGGCGGTATCCTCCTCGCCCCAGATCATGAGCGTCGGAGTTTCGATTCGCGGCGTGCCGCGCTGCTGGGTGCGGCGCAGGTTTCGCATCAGCGCGCGGTAGTAATTCACCATTGCCGTGAGAGCACCGGGCTCGGCCGCCGCATCTTGATAGACGCGCAGGACTTCGTCGGGAAATCTCGTCTTGTCGATCGCCATGCCGCGAAAAGCCTGCGCAATCGCCGCACAATGATTGCGGCCCAGCAGCCATTCCGGAATCCATGGCAGCTGGAAGAAAAAAATGTACCAGGACTTCGCCAGTTGCCGGCGAGTCCGCAGGCCTTTCTCCGCAAGCTTGGGATGCGGAACATTCATGATGATGAGCCTTGAGATTGGCAGCCGCCCAAACATGGCGTACTGCCACGCGATGAGCGCGCCCCAATCGTGGCCCACGAGCAGCACCTGCTTCGCACCCGACGCCTCGATGAGGGCGGCGACATCCGCCTCGAGGTTCTCCAGCGAGTACGCCTGTACGCCGATGGGTCTGGAACTCCGCCCATAGCCGCGCAAATCCGGCGCCCACACCCGAAACCCAAGGCGCGCCAACAGCGGGATCTGAAAACGCCACGAAAAGGAAGATTCCGGAAATCCGTGCAAACACAACGCCAGACGGTCTCCGGATCCGGCCATCGCGACGTTGAAATCCATGCCATTGGCTGACACGGTTTGATAGTGCAGTGCTTCCATCGTGCGCGAATGATACTCGTCGCGAAACATAATGCTGCGGCGCTCAAGGCGAAGCCTTGCCTAATTCGCTGGCGCATGTTAACAATTTAGCTCAAACGGACCGTTGCACTCGTGCAGCAAACGGCTATAAATAAATTGAATACCCGGATTCAAGACCTGATAGCGGTCAAGCAAATCGACGCGGCTGAGCGGCGCGCCGAGCAGCGTCTGGTGACGGTGCTGCGCAGCATTACGGATGGCATCGTGGTGCTGGACCGGGACTGGCGCTACATCTACTGCAATGAGCAAGGCGCACGCATGCTTGGCATGCGCCCGGAGAAACTTCTCGGCGCCTGTGTTTGGGAACTGTTCCCCGGCGCCACCGGACCAAAATATCACGAGTGTTTTCACCAAGCCGTGGAGACCGGTGAAGCGGTTCACTTCGAAGAGTACTGCCCGGTGCCGAACCGCTGGTTCGAATGCCATTGCTATCCGTCAGAGGAGGGGCTTTTCGTCTCCTTCCAAGACGTGACCGAGCGCAGGCGTGCGCAGGAGGCCAACCAGCAATTGTTGGACGCGGCGCGAACCGAAAAGGAATGGCTGTCGCTGGTGCTCAACAGCATTACCGACGAGGTCTGGTTCACCGACGCGCAGAAGCGCTACAAATTGGCCAATCCTGCCGCGCTGCGCGAGTTCGGGCTCAGCTCCGTGGAGGGGATGGCGGTCGAGGAATTCCTGGCCAGCTTGGTGATATTGCGGGCGGACGGCAGCCCGCGGCCCCCCGAGGAAGCTCCGATCATGCGGGCACTCGCGGGCGAATTCGTGCGCAACGAGGATCAAATCGTGATGTCGCCGCGCGCCGGCGGGTTCCGGCATCGCCGAGCAAGCGCTTCGCCGGTGCGCGATGACGGCGGCAACATCGTCGGCTCGGTGTCGGTGGTGCGCGATGTCACCGAGGGGGTCCAGGCAGAGCAGGCGCTGCGTGCGAGTCGATTGAAGTTCGACGCAGCTCTCGCCAGCATGACCGACGCGGTGTACATCTGCGACACCGAGGGACGTTACGTCGAGTTCAACGACGCATTCGCAACCTTCCACCGATTCAAGAACAAATTTGAATGCGCCAGGGCATTTGCGGGGTCTCCGGAATTCTTGGAGTCTTTCGCGCCCGACGGCTCGCTGGTGCCCGCCGACATGTGGTCAACGCCGCTGGCTATGCGCGGTGAAATAGGCACAAACGTCGAGCGGACCCTGCGGCGCAAGGACACGGGGGAAACCTGGGTCGCCAGCTACAGCTACGCTCCGATCCGCGACGATGCCGGCAAGATCGTCGGGGCGGTGGTGAGCGCCCGCGACATCACCGAACGCAAGCAGGCGGAGGATGCCGTGCGCGCCGCCGCAGCGCTGGAAAAAGCCCGCGATTCTGCCTTGTTGGCCAAGGAACGGAGTTCGCGATTTCTCGCTGCCGCTAGCCACGATCTACGCCAGCCGCTGCAGACCATCGAATTGCTCAATGCCACCTTGCGGCGGCTGGTAACCGATCGCGACGCTGCGGAAGTCCTTGCACAGCAAGACCAGGCAATCGACTCGATGTCGAGACTGCTCAATGCCTTGCTCGACGTCAGCAAGCTGGAATCCGGGGTGATCAAATCCGAACCATGCCATTTCAACCTGCAGGCCATTTTCCATGAGCTGCGCATGGAGTTTGCGCGCCTGGCGGCGGACAAGGGTCTGCGCCTCGAATTCGAAATGTGCGATGGCGACCTGTACAGCGATCCCGCGCTGGTGGAACAGATCCTGAGAAATTTGTTGTCGAATGCCGTCAAGTACACGCATGAAGGCTGGGTGCGCGTGCGCTGTCTGCACGAGTCGGGATTCATTCGCATCACCGTGATGGATAGCGGTGTCGGCATTGCCGCCGAACACCTGCCGCACATCTACGACGCGTTTTATCAAGTCGGCGTCGCGGCCAACAGTACACGCGAAGGCTATGGTCTCGGCCTCAGCATCGTGAAGCGCTTGGTCAAGCTGCTATTCGGCACGCTCGAAGTGAGCTCGCAGCTGGGCCAGGGCTCGACCTTCTCGCTGCTGCTGCCCGCAAGCAATGGTCATGTCGCGGCGGCGCAGCCCCCGGTCACGGCGGCGCCTGCGATTGGCCAGCGCCAGAGCGGCGCCGCGCGCATTCTGCTGGTGGAAGACAATGCATCCGTGCGGCGCGCGATGTCGAGGCTGCTGGCATTGGAGGGGTACAGCGTCACGCAGGTGGCGTCGCTGTCAGAAGCGCTGCAACATGTCCACGAAGGCGTCGGCGTCGATTTGCTGATCTGCGATTATCATTTGAGCGGCGGTGAAACCGGCACGCAAGTCGTTGCCGCGATACGTGCGATTCTGGGCGATTCATTGCCGGCGCTGCTCACGAGCGGAGACACCTCGTCCGCGATCAAGCAGTTGCCGCGCGACCCCCATCTGCGCTTTACCAGCAAACCCATCAAGGCGGAGGAACTCGTGGGCCTGCTGCGGGCTTTGCTCGCAACCTAAGGCGAGCGCGGAAAAACTCAGCCTGCGATATGCAGATAGTGGTCGACTATCAGGGCCGCGAACAGCAGCATCAGGTAATTGATGGAGAACCTGAAGGTGCGCATGGGTAGATCCGCCCTCTGCGCCTTGTTGAGCGCCAGCACGAAATACAGAAAGCGTCCGTTCAGGACCAGGGCTGCGGCAAGATAAATCAAGCCGCTCATGCCGGCGAGAAACGGCAGCAATGTCGTCAAAATCAAAAGAATCGTGTACAGCAAGATCTGGTGGCGGGTGTAGGGAATGCCGTGAGTCACCGGCAACATCGGAATCCCCACCTTGGCGTAATCGTCGCGCCGCGCGATTGCCAGCGCCCAAAAGTGCGGCGGAGTCCAAGTGAACACGATCAGGAACAGCAGCAGCGCCTGCGGATCAATCGTGCCTGTTACAGCGGCCCAACCCAGCACCGGCGGCGCGGCGCCCGCGGCACCGCCGATCACGATATTCTGCGCGGTCGCGCGCTTCAGCCACAGCGTGTAAACAATCGCGTAACCGATCAGCGAGCAGAAAGTCAGTGCTGCGGTGAGGCCATTGACCGCCGTCCACAGAACCAGCATGGACATGACCCCGAGCAGCACTGCGAACGCAACCGCGTGGCGTTCCTGCATGTGACCGGTGGGCAGAGGTCTGCCGCGCGTGCGGCGCATTTGCCCGTCGATGCGCCGATCCAGAATGTGATTGAAGGCTGCCGCGGATCCGGACGCCATTGCGATGCCGATGCTGCCGAAAACCAATGGCGTCAACGGCACCCAACCCGGTGCCGCCAGCACCATTCCGACGATCGCCGTGAATACGATGAGCAGCGTCACCTTGGGCTTGGTGAGCTCCAAGTAATCCCGCCACCGCGAAGAATGGGCGCTGTTGGCCGGGTTATCGGGAACGCTGGACATGTCCCAAGGGTACCAGCAGTTTCGACGGCGCCGTTACTTGTTGAGCGAAACCATGTAATCGACACTCATGCGAATCGCCGCATCGGGCCAGGTCGTACCGCCGCGAGGCGGCATGTTGCCTTTGCCATTGATCGCACTCGAGTACAGTGCTTGCTTGCCCTGGGCGATTCGCGGTCCCCACGCGGCACGATCGCCTATTTTTGGCGCGCCATTGATCCCCGTGGCATGACAGGCAGAACAAACTTGTGTAAACGCCTGTTCGCCGGTGGTGGGAACGTTCGCCGCCGCCGTGCTCTTGGGCGCGGTGAGTGCGGCCAGCGCGGAATTGTCGTGACCCGCAATTGCGACGTGGGCGAACGGCACGATGTTTTGATCGATCTCTTTGAGGCGGATCGGATCGAGCTGCTCGTAGCGATTCTGAGTGTCCACGCCGATCACGCGGGCAACCGCGAACAGGATGATTGCGAACACAATCAGGAAACCCAGCACCAAGCTGAATGCATTGAAGAAATGCCTATCTGAAGATTCGGGGTTGGCCACGTTAACTCACTGAAATTAGACGAAAAATCCTCAAAGAGGCAGAAGCTAGTATAGCGCCCGCTTGAGCATCACGGAATAGCCATTGGACGAGGCTTACGAGGATTGGCGTTTCAAGGGGTGCGCACCAGAGCAGGCGCGATTGTCAAAGAGGGACCGCCGCTTGCGAGGGTTACCGCAAGCGCGCGGCAATAAAAAGCAACAACAGCGTGAGCACTGAAAATCCAACGCGCGCCCACATGAGACGTGTGCTGAAGTGATCGTCCGTCGAACCGCCCGCGGACATCGACAACACGCCCAACAGCACCGCGCCCACCGTAAGCAGCATCGCCGCGATGATGACAACGGTGAATAGGTCCATTGTTCGACTCCCCGAAACCTGTTTGCCAGCGCCGCGTTTGATGTTAACACGCCTGGTTTCGAAGGCCGAGCCGCGGAATTTCAATTGGCGCGCCCACATGGACGCTTGCTGCATATCAGCATCTTCCAACGCGCCAGTGCTTATGCGACACTCGGAGCGACTGTGGCTCTGCAGCAAATTACAGCTGAGTCCGACGAGTGTTTGGTGAAGAGAATTTATTCATAGGCCGCCGTAAAATACGGCTGCTGGCATAGGTCAGCCGTAAAATACGACGCGGGGGAAGCCGTGAAGTGCATTTATTTTCTGACGCCCACCATAGCATCGACCGATCAAGTGTCGTCCGATCTGCATGCGGTTGGCGTCAAGGATTTCTACCTACACGTCATTTCCCGGGACCAGGCCGGCCTCAAGCGGCATCAGATCCATTCCAGCAACTACTTTGAAACCCTGGATGTGCTGCGCGACGGATTCATCGGCGCCGCGCTTGGGTTTCTGATCGGAGTGGCGGGGGTCGGACTGCTGATGTACGTGAAGCCCTTCGGCGAGCACGTGGTGCCGGCGTTCGTGTATGCCATCCTGGTCGGTGCCGCCACGCTGTTCGGCGCTTGGGAAGGTGGCCTGGTGGGAATCGACAGCGAGAACAAGAAGCTTGCCAAGTTTCACGACGACCTGGTGGCCGGCAAGTACCTTATATTGGTTTATGTCCGCAAGCACCGGGAACAGGTGGTGCTCAACATGATGCGGGAAAAGCATCCGGACGCCGAATTGGTGGCGATTGATTCGCACTACGTCAATCCGTTTAGTAGTGTGACGAGAGTTTCCGGTACCCCGACACCGGGGGTTTGACTTAAGTTCTGGCAGAGGGCGCGAATGCTACTTGCATATGCAGTGATCGTTTTGACCGTCGGTACCATCCTGTTTCACTTCTTGAGCCCGTGGTGGTTCACGCCCATTGCGTCCAATTGGACCATGATGGACCAGACGGTCAACCTCACCTTCTGGGTCACCGGCATCGTGTTCCTCGCGACCAATCTTTTCATGGCGTATTGCATCTGGCGCTACCGGCATCGCAAAGATATCAAGGCGCACTACGAACCGGAGAACAAGAAACTCGAATGGTGGCTCACCATCGTTACCACCATCGGCATTGCCGCCATGCTCGCCCCAGGCCTGGCGGTCTGGGCCAAGTTCGTCACCGTGCCAGACGGCGCGTCGGTGGTCGAGGTTGTCGGGCAGCAATGGAATTTCAGCTATCGCTTTCCCGGCAAGGATGGCGTTTTTGGCACCACGAATATCCGCCTCGCGAGTCCCGAGAATCCGTTCGCGATCGAGCCCAACGATCCCAACGGCCAGGACGATGTCGTGGTGTCGAGTCCGGAATTGCATCTGCCGATCGGTAAACCGGTGAAGATCATACTGCGCGCCAAGGATGTGCTGCACCAGTTCGCGGTGCCGCCGTTTCGGGTCAAGATGGACATGGTGCCCGGCATGGTGACCTACTTCTGGCTGACCCCGACCCGCACCGGTAGCTTCGATGCGCTGTGCGAGCAGCTGTGCGGAACGGCCCATTTCACCATGCGCGGGCGCGTGGTCGTCGACACCGAGAAGGATTTCGAAGCCTGGCTTGCCACGCAACCGACTTACGCGCAGACCCGCGCCGCGGCCGCCGGCGTGGCGTCCGACGGCCAGGCCACCTATGCCGTGTGCAGCGCCTGCCACGGCGCGCACGGCGAAGGTAATCCGCAATTGAACGCACCCAAGCTCGCCGGTCAGGCCGGTTGGTACCTGCTGCGGCAGTTGCAAAATTTCCAGCACGGAATTCGCGACAAGGAAGGACAGCTCGCGCAGCAAATGGACGGCTTTGCCGCGACGCTGGACGATACCGCGATGAAAAACGTGGTCGCCTACATCGGCTCATTGCCCGATGCCGCGCCGCCGGCGACGGTGTCGGGGAATCCCGCCAAAGGCAAGGAACACTACGAAACCTGCGCATATTGTCACGGCGGCTCCGGCGAAGGGGTTTGGTCGACAAACGCGCCGCGCCTCTCGCACATGGACGATTGGTACATGAAGCGCCAGCTGCAAAATTTCCAGCAAGGCTTGCGCGGCAGTCACCCGCAGGACTTCAGCGGTGCGCAAATGGCCGCGATGGCGAGGACGCTGGCGGACGATGCGGCAATCAATGATGTACTCAAGCATATCGATTCGATGTGAGGCCCGGACCTTTCGCATCGCGATGCACTACTGACTGAACATTCGGAGCTTTCGATGGCCTACGCAGCAATTGCCGATCGGGATAACGCACATGCACTGCACGATCCGCAGAGCTTTATCACCAAGTACATCTGGTCTCAGGACCACAAGGTCATCGCGATTCAATACACGATCACGGCGATTGCCATCGGCTTGGTCGCGCTCACCCTGTCGGTGCTGATGCGATTGCAGCTCGGCTTTCCGCAGAGCTTCCATCTGATCGCGCCGCAAAACTATTACCAATACATCACCCTGCACGGGATGATCATGGTGATCTACCTGCTCACCGCGCTGTTTCTCGGTGGCTTCGGCAACTACCTCATTCCCCTGATGTGCGGTGCGCGCGACATGGTGTTCCCGTACCTGAATATGATCAGCTACTGGGTGTACCTGCTTGCCGTGCTGGTTCTGGTGGCCGGCTTCTTCGTGCCAGGCGGGGCCACCGGCGCTGGTTGGACCCTGTATCCGCCGCAAGCCATTCTCTCCGGCTCGCCTGGCGCCAAGTGGGGAATAGTCTGCATGCTGGCATCGCTCGCCATCTTCATCGTGGCGTTCACGATGGGCGGCCTGAATTACGTGACCACGGTGCTGCAGGCCCGTTGCCGCGGCATGACCATGATGCGCATGCCGCTGTCGGTGTGGGGTATTTTCATGGCGACGGTGCTCGGCCTGCTGGCCTTTCCGGCGTTGTTCGTATCGGCCATCATGATGACTCTGGACTGCCTGCTGGGCACCAGCTTTTTCATGCCGGCAGTCTCTTCAATGGGTCAGCCATTAGGATACAACGGCGGCAGCCCGCTGCTGTTTCAGCACTTGTTCTGGTTCTTTGGGCATCCGGAAGTCTATATCGTTGCATTGCCGGCATTCGGCATCGTCTCCGATCTGCTCAGCACCCATGCAAGGCGGCATATATTCGGCTATCGCATGATGGTGTGGGCGATTCTGGCGATCGGCTGCTTGAGCTTCGTGGTGTGGGCGCACCATATGTATGTGAGCGGCATGAATCCATACTTCGGCTTCTTCTTCGCCACCACCACGCTCATCATCGCCGTGCCCACCGCGCTCAAGGTCTACAACTGGGTGCTGACGCTGTGGCGCGGCGACATTCATCTCACCGTGCCGATGTTGTTTGCCATCGCGTTCATCTTCACCTTCATCAACGGCGGCTTGACCGGCCTGTTTCTCGGCAACGTGCCGGTGGATGTGCCGCTGTCCGCGACTTATTTCGTGGTGGCGCATTTCCATCTCGTCATGGGAGTGTCGCCGATTCTGGTGGTGTTCGGCGCGCTCTACAATTGGTACCCGAAAATGACCGGACGAATGCTGAACGACACCCTCGGCAGGATTCATTTCTGGGTTACGTTCATCGGCACGTACATGATCTACCTGCCGATGTACTACCTCGGTATCCTGGGTGTGCCGCGCCGCTACTACGCGTTGGATTCAGCCATACAGTTCATCCCGCCGTCGGTTCATACCATGAACGAGTGGATCAGCGTATCCGCAATGTTCGTAGCCGCCGTGCAATTGGTGTTTTTGTTCAACCTGGTTTGGTCGTTCTTCAAGGGCAAGCCCGCAGGCGGCAACCCGTGGCGGTCCACGACGCTCGAATGGCAAACGCCGGATACCCCTCCCCGGCACGGCAATTGGGGCGAGAGACTCCCCGTCGTTTACCGCTGGGCCTACGATTACAGTGTGCCGGGCGCCAAAGAGGATTTCATCCCGCAAAACGTCCCGCCCGACAAGCTGACGCCCGTCGGGCACGCGCACTAGGAGTCAAGCCTGAGCACTTCTAGGCAGGTAACAGCGCGCGCATGAACATCTGGGTCGCATTCGGCGTGCTCACCGTCGGCGTCATCATCTGGTTCATGCTTATCAGAAAGCTGAACACGAAATCGTGGGAGCGGCACGGCTCGAGCGTGCATGTGCGATCCGCGCGGGGCGATCTCGGCGAAGTGCAGGTGCCGCCCGCTCGCATCGCCCTGTGGGTATTTCTCGCGGTCATCACCTCGCTGTTCGGTTTGTTCATCTCGGCCTACTTCATTCGCATGGGCCATGGGCATGGCGCCGATCACGGAATGATCACGGACTGGCATTCGGTGAGCAAGCCTCCGATCCTGTGGTTCAACACGGCGATGCTGGTGCTCTCCAGCGTTGCCATGCAGATGGCGAGCGGCGCCTTGAAGTCCAACAAGCGCGCTCGCGTCAATGGCTACCTCGTCGCGGGCGGTGTCTTCGCCATACTGTTCATCGCGGGCCAGCTCATCGGTTGGCAGCAGCTGCACGCTTCCGGGTACGGCATGACCCAAGGGCCCGCCGGCGCATTCTTTTATGTGCTGACCGGCGTGCATGGCCTGCATTTGCTCGGCGGACTGATTGTATGGCTGAAAACCGTCATCCGCATGCGCCAGCGCGAGGTGGAGCTGATCGACGTGCGCTTGAGCATCGAACTGTGCACGG
Source organism: uncultured Gammaproteobacteria bacterium (assembly GCA_963785405.1). GTDB lineage: Bacteria > Pseudomonadota > Gammaproteobacteria > Steroidobacterales > Steroidobacteraceae > Bog-1198. The sequence goes on along the minus strand of CAWAVF010000008.1, from coordinate 548,111 downwards.
TTTATTGGCATTATCTCCTGCTAGTCTGGCTGGTGATGTTCACGCTGTTATTGTTCACCTGAATTCAAGGATCTCTCGAATGACACAAGAGGCAACGATCGCGGGACAACCGGCGCAGGCTGAAGGCCTGGACGGCGTGGTCGCGGATTGGTCCGGCGACAAGCAGGCGTTCCCAGTGCACTGGGGCAAGGCCATGATGTGGATCTTCCTGCTCAGCGACACGTTCATCTTCTCGTGTTTTCTCACCGCTTATATGAATGTTCGGATGTCCACCACCGTGGCCTGGCCGAACGTCAGCAAGGCGTTCTCGCTGCACATCGGCGGTGTCGAAGTGCCGCTGCTGCTCATTGCCATCATGACCATGACGCTGATCACCAGCAGCGGCACGATGGCCCTGGCGGTGAACTATGGCTACCGCCGCGATCGCGCGAAGACCGCCGGCTTGATGTTGGCCACGGCGGCCCTGGGCTTGAGTTTCGTCGGCATGCAAGCCTTCGAATGGACCAATCTCATCGTCAATGAAGGCGTGCGGCCCTGGGGCAATCCCATGGGCGCCGCGCAGTTCGGTTCGGCGTTTTTCATGATCACCGGCTTTCACGGCTTGCACGTGTCGTGCGGCGTGGTGTATCTGTCAGTCGTGGCCCGCAGGGTCTGGACCGGATTTTATGATCGCAAGGGCAGCTACGCGACCGTGGAAGTCACCGGACTTTACTGGCACTTCGTCGATCTGGTCTGGGTGTTCATTTTCGCGTTCTTTTATTTGTGGTAAGGGGAAGTATGAACGACGCTGCCGCCGCCGCTGAAACCGTCCACGCGCAACATGGGTCTGGGACCACCGACCACGGGCATGCTGGCGAAGGTCAGCAGCACCCCTTAAAAATCTACCTGTTGATCTGGGCACTGCTGTTCGTGTTCAGCACTTTTTCCTACCTGGTCGATTATTTCGATCTGCACGGCATGCTGCGATGGTCCCTGATCATCATCTTCATGCTGGCGAAGGCGGGATTCATCGTCGCCATCTTCATGCACATGAGGTGGGAGCGGCTGGCGCTGAAGTTCGCCATCCTGATCCCGCCGCTGGCGCTCCTGATTCTGATCAGCCTGATGGCGATCGAGGGCGCGCATACCTTCGTCACCCGCTATGGGGCATTCGGACACTAGTAGCGGATCGTGGCCACAGTGCGCGCAGCAGGCTAACCATTGAGATGACGAGCAGAGCGGCGCCCGCATTGTGCAGCGTCGCCAGCGGCAGCGGGAAGCCGAAATGCACCATCGCCACCCCGATGCCTATCTGCAGCACTACCGCCAGCGCCAACAAGCTTCCGGCCGCGGCCAGTCGCCGGCTGCGGGCGGCGGTGGCGCACAGGCACCCGACGATGATCAAAATCGAACCCAAAACGACGGCGCCGATGCGGTGCGTGACGTGAATGGCAATTCGCGCGGGATTCGCCAGCACTCCACCTTCGTAGTCGATGCCGAGACCGCGCCACAGCACGAAAGCGTCGCGGAAGTCCATGTGCGGCCACCAGGACGATTGGCAGGTGGGCAAATCAGGGCAGGCCGCGGCCGCATAGTTGGAGCTGGTCCAGCCGCCGAGCGAGATCTGCAGCAGCAGCGCTGCCAGGCCCAGCAGCGCGTACTTTCGCAAGCCGGCCTCGCGCGCCGACAACTCGCGTACTTCGGGTGTCAGCGACAGCCACCACAGAATTCCCAGCGTGGTCAGGCCGCCCAATAAATGTGCCGTGACAATGAGCGGCGTGAGCAACTTGGTGACCGTGAAAGCGCCGAGTGCGCCTTGTAGGCATACGATGATGAACAACAGCGCCACGGCAGTGAGCGGCTGCTGGCGCTCCTTGCGGTTCCACACCGCCCAAATCAGCAGGCTGATGATGATCAATCCCAAGGTGCTCGCGAAATAGCGATGAATCATCTCGTGCAGCGCTTTGCTGAAATCGTGATTGGTCTCCGGATAGATGTGGCCGTAGCAGCCCGGCCAATCCGGACACCCCAAGCCGGCATCGGTGAGGCGCACCCATGCGCCCAACACCACTACTGCCGCTGCCAATAGTGCGCCGGCCAAGGCCAGCCGGCGAAACCACATCAAACGTGTTTGCGAATTCATTGATCAGCCTATGTGAGGTGGGGAATCAGCCAATGTGAGAAAGGCCGAGTAAGCGCTTCATGTCTTCGAGCATGCCTTTAGGTTTGGCGCCGGCCTCGTAGAACATCATAAGATTGCCCAAGGGGTCGATCAAATAGATACGCTCCGATTGGTCCGCCGCGGCGCGCGGCAGCAGCTTAAGCAACTCTTCGTCGGCGGGATTCGCGCGAATCACAATCAAGTCCGGATGCATCGCATGCAGCGCCTTAATGTCGCAGCAATCGGCGTCGTCGATGAATACCCGCTGCACGCGATCCATATCGCGATCGAGGGCGGTGCGAACTTGACGCGTATCGTACAGACGCCGCTGGCAGTCATCACCGCACCTGCCTTGCTGAATATGCAAAAAGGTCCACTTACCCTTGAGGAATTGCGGGTCAGTCACACCTCCTTGCTCCAGCGGCAGCGCCAATGCCGGCAAGGGTCTCGCCGGATCGATCAAGGATCCGGCATTGACGCGGCTGTCCGGACGCCACTCGCGTCCGTAGTACAAATAAAAGGACAGTCCCAAGGGCGCGAAGAACAACACCGCCAAAACGACCAGCAGCCGCCCTTGGCGGCGATCCTGCGCAACATTCGAAGTCATACCAAGGATTCCTCATCGCGCCGAAAATTAACAACCACGTAAATGACGAACAGCGCCAGCGCCAGCGCGAACCATTGCAGTGCATAGCCAACGTGGCGCATGGGCGGAAATCCCGGCGGCACCCAGTTGCGCACATAGCCGTCGGACTCACCGGGGTCGAGCAGCACCAAGTCGGTGGCGGCAGTCCACGCGTTTTCGCCGAGAAGCCGTGCCACCTCTGCGCGCGATGGATATTGCGCGACGATGGGAAAGGGCGGGCTCAAGGCTGCGTGTTCGCCCATTTGAATCCCCGCGCTCGGCATATTGTCGGCGCGGCCGCGGATGCGCCGTTCAGCGCCTGCAACCGCGATCGCCGGCCGCACAGCGCGGCTCGCGCCGAGGGGTAGCCAACCGCGGTTGACCAGCAGCCAACCGCCGCTCTGCAGCGCGAACGGAGTAATCACGAAATAGCCGGCGCGCCCGCCATTGACCATGTTGTCGATCAAAATCTGGTGCGATTCATCATAGCGGCCGCTCGCCTCGACATGCTGATAACGCCTGACCTTGGGGGTGTGAATATCAATCAGCAGCGTCGCATCCGCACCCGCCGCGAATGCGTCGAACAGCGCGCGCTTCTCCTCGGCGCGCCGCAATTGCCAGCGCCCGAGCGCAATCAGCATGGCAATCAAGACAACGGCGAGCAACGTCGTGAACGGTCTTGGTAGGAATGTGCGGGACCCCAGTTTGATTGGCACGATATACTGCCGGGCCTCAAGGGTTATCGCCGATCATAATTTGGCATTCAAATATCTCATTGTCGCGATGCTCGCGCTGATTCTGATCAGCCTGGGCAAAGCGCTGTTTCATTTATCGAGATCCGGCCAGCAGGACGGCAAAAAAATGGTCTCCTCGCTGGCCTGGCGCATTGGCCTGTCAGTGGCGCTGTTCGTGCTGCTGCTGGTCGCCTACCACAACGGCTGGATCCACCCCGCGCACGATGCGCCGAAGCTATAGCCAATAGACGAAGATAAATAGTCCCAGCCAGACCACGTCGACGAAGTGCCAATACCACGCGACGGCCTCGAATCCAAAGTGTCTCTGCGGCGTGAAATGGCCGCGCAGCACCCGCAACCAGATCACGGTCAGCATGATGGCGCCCAGCGTGACATGCAGGCCGTGAAACCCGGTCAGCATGAAAAATGTGGAGCCGTAGACTCCGGTGCCGAGCTGCAGGCCCAGTTCGGTGTAGGCCTCGTGGTATTCCTTTGCCTGCATATAGACGAAGGTAAAACCCAGCAGGAAGGTTGCGGCCAAAAAAATCTTCAGGCGCAGCCGCTTGCCGCTGATCAGCGCCTCATGCGCGATCGTGACCGTGACGCTGCTCGCGAGCAGAATTGCGGTGTTCAGCGCCGGCAAGCCCAGCGCCGGCACCGTCTCGAACGAGCCGTTGGCGCGCGGACTTATGGTCGCGGGACCATTGCTTGGCCACACGCCATCGAAATTTGGCCAGAGCATTTTGTTGAAGATTTTCACGCCCTCACCGGCAAGCCACGGCACCGAGAGATTGCGCGCGTAGAACAAGGCGCCGAAGAACGCGGCGAAGAACATCACCTCGGAGAAGATGAACCACATCATGCCCATGCGGAACGACCGGTCCACCGCCATGTTGTACAGGCCTTGCTGGTTCTCGCCGATGACGGTGTGGAACCAAAAGATGAACAGCAGCGCGAGCATCGTGAAGCCGGGCAGCAGCGACCACGCAGGCATCCAGCCGTTGAGTGTGGCAACCGCGCCGGACATCAGGGTGAAAAGCGTTATCGATCCATACAGCGGCCACGGGCTGCTGTGTGGGACGTAGTAGTGATCTGTTTCCGCGTGCGCTGGCGCCATGTCTTAAGTCTCTAACGGTGAAGGTGCGGCAAAAGTTTAACGTTAACTCAAGGCTGTGACGCGCTCTGCGTCGTGTCGTAGAAGGTGTACGCCAGCGTGATCTTGTCGACATTGACAGGCAACTCTGGGTCGACGATGAAGCGCACGGGCATGTCCCGGCCTTCACCAACGCGGAATTTTTGCGGCGTGAAGCAGAAGCATTCGGTCTTATGGAAATACCTCGCGGTGCCATTGGGTGAAATGCTGGGAACCGCCTGAGCCACCGAAGCTCCCGAAGTCAGATTCCTGGCGAAGAACTCGGTGGCGTAAAGCTTGCCGGGATGTACGCGCATCGACGCGACCTGCGGCCGAAATTCGAAGCTGCCGACCGACGCCGGCGAGGCGACGAATTCGACGGTTATTTCCCGATTCGGGTCGACCTGTTCGCGCGCCACGGCCGGGCCGGCCTTGGCTTCGGCATTGCCGATGCCGACCGCTCTGCAAAACACATCGTACAAGGGCACCAGGGCCCAGCCGAACGCGAAGCTGCCCGCGGTCATGAGCACCAGCCCGAGGACAAGCTTGCGATTGGCGCTGCGAACGTCCATCAATGCTGGCTGCGAAACACCGCGAGCGCGATGAACCCAAAATAAAATGCCAGCGCCGCCGAGGCCAGACCGATAACGGCGTTGCGGATCCTGCGACGCTGCCGGGATTCGCTGGTGCTCATTTCACGTCGGGCGGCGTGGTGAAGCTGTGATAGGGCGCCGGCGAGGGCAGCGTCCATTCCAATCCCGTGGGCAGCGCTCCGTCCCACACCTCGGCGCTTGCCTTCTTGCCGCCGCGAATGCATTGAATGATCACGATTACAAACAGAATCTGGGCGAGCCCGAAGCCGAAGGCGCCGATGGAGGAGACCCTGTTCCAATCGGTGAACTGTACGGCGTAATCGGGTATGCGCCGCGGCATGCCCGCGAGGCCGAGGAAGTGCTGCGGAAAGAACAGCAGGTTGACGAAAATCGTCGACAGCCAGAAATGCGTTTTCGCCAACCGCATGCTGTACATGTGGCCGGTCCATTTCGGAATCCAGTAGTACACCGCCGCCATGATGGCAAACACCGCGCCGGGCACCAGCACATAGTGAAAGTGCGCAACGACGAAATACGTGTTCTGGTACTGGAAATCGGCCGGCACCAGCGCCAGCATCACGCCCGAGAAGCCGCCGATCGTGAACATGAACAGAAATGCCAGCGCAAACAGCATCGGCGGTTCGAAAGACAGCGAGCCGCGCCACATCGTCGCGGTCCAGTTGAACACCTTCACCCCGGTCGGCACCGCGATCAGCATGGTGGACATCATGTAAAACATTTGCGCCGCCAGGGGCATGCCGTCCACGAACATGTGATGGCCCCAGACGATGAACGATAGAAACGCAATCGACGCGATGGCGTAGATCATCGAGGTCGCGCCGAACAGGGGCTTGCGCGAGAACGTGGGCAAAATCTCCGAGATGATGCCGAAGGCCGGCAATATCATGATGTAGACCTCGGGATGTCCGAAGAACCAGAAGATGTGCTCGAACATCACCGGATCGCCGCCGCCGGCCGCATTGAAGAAGCTGGTCTTGAAATAATGGTCCGTCAGCAGCATGGTGACGCCGCCGGCGAGCACCGGCATCACCGCGATCAACAGGTACGCGGTGATCAGCCAGGACCAGCAAAACAACGGCATTTTCAACAAATTCATGCCCGGGGCGCGCATGTTGAGGATGGTCACGATGACGTTGATTGCGCCCATGATGGAGGAGGCGCCCATCATGTGAATGGCGAAGATCACCATCGGAAAGCTATCGCCGGTCTGCAGCATCAGCGGCGGGTACATGGTCCAGCCGCCCGCCGCCATGCCGCCGGGCACGAAAAATGTGGACAGCAGCAAGGTAAACGCGAACGGCAGAATCCAGAAGCTGAAATTGTTCATGCGCGGCAGCGCCATGTCCGGCGCGCCGATTTGCAGCGGAATCATCCAGTTCGCGAGTCCGACGAACGCGGGCATGACTGCGCCGAAAATCATGACCAGGGCATGATTGGTCGTCATTTGATTGAATCGTTCCGGATCGACGAGTTGCAGCCCGGGCGAGAACAATTCGGCTCGAATGACCATGGCCATTGCGCCGCCGACGAAGAACATGATCAGGCTGAACACCAGGTACATGGTGCCGATGTCTTTGTGGTTGGTGGCGAACAGCCAGCGCTTGATCCCGGTCGCCGGCCCATCGTGGTGTTCGTGGTGCTCCTGGAGGTGGGTGGTGCCGCTCGCTTCAAACATTGCCATGGTCGGTCGCTCTTTAATGAATAGGTGCGTCGAATTCAGTTCGGCAAAGCTTGCACGGAACTGGCGGTGCGGCGATCCGCGGGACGGCCGTCCGCGGCTGCCGCGGCGGCGGGCTGCAGGGCGGCCTTCTGCTCGCCGACCCACTTCTTGAAATCATCGGGAGTGCGCACGTCCACGACAATGGGCATGAAGCCGTGATCGCGGCCGCACAGCGCTGCGCATTGTCCCCGGTAAATGCCTTCCTTGCCGGGGTCGACCCTGAACCACAGTTCATTGACGAAGCCCGGAACGGCCGAGCGCTTGATGCCGAAATCAGGAACCCACCACGCGTGAATGACGTCCTGGGAGGTCAGCAGCAGCCGCACCTTGGTGCCGCTGGGTACCACCAATGGGTGGTCGACCTCCAATAGATAGTTGGGCACCGAATTGGGATCGATACCGGAATGCAGCTGGCGCGCAAAATTGGAATCGCGGGCCAGGGTCGAAAAAATATCGATGCCCGCGGCGGCATCCATGTACTGGTATTCCCACTTCCACTGATATCCGGTTACGCGAATCGACAATTCGGAATTGCGGGTGTCTTCCATCTTGAGAATGACTCTTGCCGCTGGAATCGCCATCACGACCAGGATCACCGCCGGGACGAGCGTCCAGATGATTTCTACCTGGGTACTGTGCGACATGGTGGTATCGGCAACTGCGCCTTGAGAATGGCGGAATTTCAGCAACGAATAAATCATTGCGCCAAATACCAGCACCGCGATGCCGACGCAGATCCAGAAAGCCTCCATGTGCAGGGCGTAGATGTCGCGGCTGACCTCCGTGACGCCCAACGGCAAGTTGTAGCCGTTCGAGGTGTTGGCGGCGGCGCTCGCAGCCCATCCCAACGCGGCAAAGCTGAGCGCTGCCGCGAATCGAAACTTGCGCGATCGAGCCGCGCCGCGGCCGTCATCGCCCCTGGTAACTCTCATCGAATCCGATCCCCTAATTTCGCAAATGCGACGACATTCGCCGCCGACCCCCACCCAAAACGCTCCGCCAGTCGGCAGGACTGCGAAGTCTAACCTTCGCCCAATGCTGCGCAAACTCCTATTCGCTGAGATCAGGGCAAAGCCCAATGAAAACAGGCATGTAGAACCGCAGCGGTGTACGGTCTGTGGCCTGCCGGTGGCTATTTCTCGCGCCGCACCCGCAACTGACGCTTGAGATCCTCGAGCGGCACCGACTGTTGCGGATTGCTGCGCCGGCTGCTGTCCACCGGCACCCAAGCCTGCGCGAACACCACCTCGTAGGTTGCGGGCAGCCGGCCGTCCTGCCGGAATTTCTCGTACGCAGTCTGCAGCGCAGCGAATTTGCGCGGCGTGGTCAGACCCTTGGGCCGATCGCGAGCGGCATTGCGGGCGCCGGTGGCCTTGAGATCCGCCGCGACCGCGCGCACATCCAGATACTTGAGTGTGAGTCGCTCGACATCCAGCACCGGCGATGCAAAGCCGCTGCGTATCAAGGCATCGCCGAGATCATGCATATCGATGAATTGGTGCACATGACTGCGCGAGTCCACCTCGGCCCAGGCCAAGCGCAGCTCGCGCAGGGTGTCGGGCCCAAATGTGCTGAACGTCAACAGGCCCTGCGGCGCGAGCACGCGGCGGAACTCCGCGAACACCGCGTCCGGATCGCACCATTGCAGCATCAGATTGCTGACGATCAAATCGATGCTGCCGCTCTTAAGCGGCAGACGCTCGGCATCCGCGCACACGCGCGCAAAGGGCCGCAGCCACAGTTGCTGCCGGGCCGCCGCGTGCAACATGCCTTGCGATGAGTCCAATGCGATCACCAGAGCGCGCGGGTAACGGCGCCTGAGCGCACGACTGCCTAGACCCGTGCCGGCGCCGGCGTCCACTACCGCGCGCGGCTGCAGCGCCGTCAACGTCAGCCGCTCCAACAAGCTGTTCCGAACTTCCGCATGCAGCACAGCCGCCGCATCGTAGGTCGCGGCCGCGCGGTCGAAGGAGCGCCGCACCCAGTGACGCTCCAGCGCATATGCTGCGGTTTCATCGCTCATCGCGCGAATTGGTATTCCAGGAGAATGCCGATGAACACCGACATGCCAACATATTGATTGTTGAGGAAGGCGTGAAAACAGGCGTCGCGGTCGCGCGACCGGATCACCCAGAGTTGATAGATGAAAAACAGCGCAGCGACGCCCAAGCCGGCCTCGTACCAATAGCCCATGCGGAGAATTCTTCCCACCAGGTGCAGCGATAACAGCGTCATGCCCTGCAGAACGGCGATGATATGGCGGTCCGAATCGCCGAACAGTATGGCGGTCGAACGCACGCCGATCTTGATGTCGTCGTCCCTATCCACCATGGCATAGATCGTGTCGTAGACGGTGACCCACAGCATGTTTGCGAGCAGCAATAGCCAGGCGATTCGCGGTACGTTCTCGATCTGCGCGGCGAACGCCATCGGTATTCCCCAGCCGAAAGTTACCCCCAGATACATTTGCGGCACCGACAGAAACCGCTTGATGAAAGGATAGCTGATGGCGAGAAATGCGCCGGCCACGGCCAGCAGCAGCGTCAAGCGGTTCAATTGCAGCGCCAGCACCAGGGCAGCCAGCGCCAGTATGGTGAACAGCACCAGTGCCTCGAGCGTCGATATGCGCCCGGCCGCCAGCGGCCGATTACGGGTTCGCGCCACATGCGGATCAAAGCTGCGGTCGGCGTAGTCGTTGATGGCGCAGCCTGCCGAGCGCATCAGCACCGTTCCGATCACGAAGATGATGAATATTTGCGGCTTGGGTTTGCCGCGGCTGGCGATCCATACCGCCCACAAGGTGGGCCAGAGCAGCAGCCAGATGCCCACCGGGCGATCCAGGCGCATGAGGCGAACATACTCATGGGCGCCGGCGAGAATTCTCGGCAGTTCTTCGGTGGTCCAGGGATGAAAGCGAACGCGATAGGCGAACCATCGCCAACGCGCCATCAGCCGTTGCGCCAACTCATCGCCCGAACGCGGCAGCGGCACGCCGGACTGGCCCTACACTCGGCCCATGGCGGGTGGGAAATCGCTGAATCGCCGCTGATATTCAGTCATGCGATGGATTCTACCCCACGCGGCCATATTGCTCTGCATGACCCACCCAGCGGCGGATCAGCGGCGCCACATGCGATGGCCACTCGCGCAACATGGATTCCGCGGCGATCTGCACGCGCGGCAGCAAGTCCGCATCGCGCAATAAATCCGCGACGCGCATTTGTGCCAACCCGGTTTGGCGCGTGCCCAAGAGTTCGCCGGGCCCGCGCAATTCCAGATCGCGCCGCGCGACTTCGAAGCCATCGTTGGTGGCGCGCATTACGCTGAGCCGCTGCCGCGCCAGCATGGAAAGCGGCGAGCGGTACAGCAGCAGACAGGAACTTGCCTTGAGACCGCGGCCCACCCGGCCGCGCAGCTGATGCAGCTGCGCCAATCCCAAGCGCTCGGCGTTCTCGATCACCATGAGGGTCGCGTTCGGCACATCCACGCCGACCTCGATCACAGTCGTCGCCACCAACAGCTGGATTTCTCCGTCCTTGAAGCGGCGCATGATGCGTTCCTTCGCGGCCGATGGCAGCCGGCCATGAACCAGCCCCACTTGAAGCTCCGGCAGCGCCGCGCTCACGGCCGCCGCCGTTTCCTCCGCCGCCTGATAGGGCATTTCCTCGGATTCGTCGATCAGTGGGCAGACCCAGTAGGCTTGCCTTCCTTGCAAACAGGCGGTGCGAATCCGCTGCACCACCTCGTCGCGGCGCGTCTCGGCCAGCACCACGGTTTTCACGGGCGTGCGCCCCGGCGGCAGTTCGTCGATCACGGAAATATCCAGATCGGCATAAGCGGTCATCGCCAGCGTGCGCGGAATCGGCGTCGCGGTCATGATCAATTGATGCGGCTGATGGCCGTCAACCGCGCCCTTCTCGCGCAAACTCAAGCGCTGATGCACGCCGAAGCGATGTTGTTCATCGACGATCACCAAAGCCAGCGAAGAAAATTCGACGCTTTCCTGAAACAGCGCGTGTGTGCCGATGACAATGGGCGCGTGGCCTGCGCGAATGCCCGCCAGCACGGCGCTGCGCGCCTTGCCGGTCTGCCGCCCGCTCAAGGCCGCGACGGGGACTCCCAAGGGCTCGAACCAGCGCCGGAAATTCTGGGCATGCTGATCCGCCAGCAGTTCGGTGGGAGCCATCAGTGCGATTTGGCGGCCCATCTGAATGGCCTGAGTCGCCGCCAAGGCCGCGACCAGGGTCTTGCCGCAGCCCACGTCGCCCTGCACCAAGCGCAGCATCGGCTTAGCGAGCCGCAAATCGTTTTCGATCTCGACCAGCACCCGCTGCTGCGCCTGCGTCATGCGAAACGGCAGCGCGGCGAGCAGGCTGGCCTTGAGGGTACCGGTCGAACGCAGCGGCCAACCCGGATCGCTTTGTATGCGCTGGCGCAACAGTTTGAGCGAGAGCTGATGGGCGAGCAGTTCTTCGAACGCCAAGCGCCGCTGCGCCGGATGCCGCCAGCTGAGCAGTAATTCCACCGGGGCGTCGGCCGGCGGCCGATGCACATAGCGCAATGCGTCGCGCAAGGAGGGCAGGCGCGAATCGGCTAGCACCGCAGGCGGCAGCCAATCCTCGGGATCGTCCACGCCGCTCTGATCGAGGGCCAGGCTGACCAGCAGGCGCAGGCGCCCCTGGGTCACGCCTTCGGTGGCAGGATAAATCGGCGTGAGATGCTCCTCCGGCACGTGGCTTACGTTGGGGTCGACGCGCCGATACTCCGGATGCACGAACTCCAAGCCTTGGGGTCCGCGGCGCGCCTCGCCAAAACAGCGCACATGCGCGCCGCGCGCCAAGCCCTGCTGCTGCTGAGCGGTGAAGTAAAAGAAGCGCAGCGTCAGGAATCCCGAGCCATCCGCAATCTTGCAGAGCATTTGGCGCCGGCCGCGGAAGGCGATCTCGGTGAGCAGCACCTCACCCTCGATCGAGGCGCGCTGCCCGGGGCGCAGCTCGCCCAACGGCACCACCCGGGTGCGGTCTTCATAGCGCAACGGCAGTAGGAATAACAGGTCCTGGGTGGTTTCGACTCCCAAGGCCCGTAGACGCGCGGCGAGCGACTCGCCGACGCCGCGCAAAATCGTGACCGGTCGTGGCGAGATCACGTGGCGACAATGCACTCCACTTCCACTTGCGCGCCGCGCGGCAGCGACGCCACACCGACCGCGGCCCGCGCCGGGTACGGCTCGTGAAAGTATTCAGCCATGATCTTGTTCACCAGTCCGAAATGCGACAAATCGATCAGGAAAACGGTCGCCTTGACAACGTCATCCAGGCTGGCGCCGGCGGCGACGACGATGGCTTTCAGATTGTCGAAAACCTGGCGTACCTGCGCCTCCATGTCGCCCTTCACGAGTTCCTTGGTGACCGGATCCAAGGGGATTTGTCCCGAGACCCAGATCGTATTTCCCACTCTTACGGCCTGCGAATAGATGCCGATGGCCGCGGGCGCATTGTTGGTCGATATGATGTGTTTGCTCATGCCAGTGTGCGATATACCCGCAGTACATCAGGCATGCCCCTGATGGTCTTGATGACGAGCGCCAGATGCTTGCGATCGCGAACCTGAATCTGAAACTTCAGAGACGATGAGTTCACGTCGCGCTCTTCCAACGACACCTGATCGATATTGGTTTCGGTTCCCGCGATGCTCGAAGCCACCGCCGCCAACACGCCCACCCGATTGTTGATTTCCAATTGGATTTCCGAGCTGAACAAACGGCCGTGAGTCCCTTCCCAGGCCACCGACAGCCACTTGTCCGGTTGTTTGCGGTACTCGGCGAGATTACCGCATTTTTGTCGATGGATCATCACGCCGCGGCCGGCGCTCAAGTAAGCCATGATCGGGTCGTTGGGAATGGGAAAGCAGCAGCGCGCATACGTCACCAACAGGCCCTCGGTCCCGGCAATCATCAACGGGCCGCCGCTGCCCGCAATACCCGCATCGCCGTTCTCCTGCATCGGCTGCAGTCGCCGCGCCACCAGCGGCGCCAGGCGCTCGCCGAGGCCGATCTTTTCGTATAACTCGTCGCTGTCCTTCAGATTGAGCTCTTTGACCACGGCATTGATGTCCGCGGCGGGAATTTTTTTGAGGCTGAGTGAAAACTCCTCGAGCGCGAGACCGAGAAGCCGCTTGCCGAGTTCCAGCGCATCGCCTTTCTTGAGATTTTTCAGATATTGGCGGATGGCGGCGCGTGCCTTCGCGGTCACCAGGAAGCTCGACCAGGAAGGATTCGGCGTGGCGCCCTTGGCGGTGATGATTTCCACGGTTTGTCCGTTGCGCAACGTCGTGCGCAAGGGCACCAGGCGGCGATCGACCTTGGCCGCGACACAGCGGTTGCCGACATCGGTATGAATGGCGTAGGCAAAATCCACGGTGGTGGAGCCGCTCGGCAGACGCAATATCTTTCCCTTGGGTGTGAACACGTACACCTTGTCGGGGAACAAATCGACCTTGACGCTCTCCAAAAATTCCTCGGAGCTGCCGCCCTCCTGGATCTGCACCAGACTCGCCAGCCATTCGCGGGCGCGGTCATGCTCCACCCCGCCGAAGGTATCGCCGCCGGATTTGTACTTCCAATGCGCGGCGATCCCGGATTCCGCCACGCGGTGCATCTGCTCCGAACGGATCTGCACTTCGATGGGCACGCCGTTGGGTCCGAACAAAGTGGTGTGCAGGGACTGGTAGCCGTTGACGCGCGGAATGGCGATGTAGTCCTTGAAGCGTCCCGGCATGGGCTTGTACAAGCCATGCACCAACCCTAAGGTGCGGTAGCAGGTGTCCGCGTTGTCGACGATGATGCGGAAACCGTAGACATCGACCATCTCGTTGATGGAAATTTTCTTGTTCTGCATCTTTTTGTAGATGCTGTACAAATGCTTCTCGCGGCCTTCCACCGCGGCCTCGATCGAGGCCTTCTTCAACGCGCCTTTGAAAGTCGCGGCGATCTTGCCGACGAATTCCTTTTGGTTGCCGCGCGCCCGCTTCAATTCCCGTTCGAGAACCTTGTAGCGGTACGGATACAGCGCGCGAAATCCCAGATCCTCGAGCTCGAGCTTCACCGCGTAGAGCCCGAGACGCTCGGCGATGGGCGCGTAAATCTCCAGAGTCTCGCGGGCGCTGCGGCGCCGCTTGACCGGCGGCATCACGCCGAGGGTGCGCATGTTGTGCATGCGATCGGCGAGTTTGACCATGATGACGCGGATGTCGCGCACCATCGCAAACAGCATTTTGCGAAAGCTTTCCGCCTGCGCTTCCTGGCGGTTCTTGAATTGGATCTGATCGAGCTTGCTGACGCCGTCGACCAGTTCGGCGACGACCTGGCCGAATATCGACGCTATCTCGGCTTTTGCGGTCGGCGTGTCTTCAATGACATCGTGCAGGATCGCCGCCACCAAGGTGTCGGCATCCAATCGCAGGTCGGCGAGGATGTCGGCGACCGCGACCGGGTGCGTGATGTACGGTTCGCCCGATACGCGCTTCTGACCCTGATGTTTTTCCGCGCCGAAGTCGTAGGCTTCGCGCACCCGCTCCACCTGGGCGGGCGATAGATAAGCCTCGAGTTTGTCTAAGAGCTGACTGATCCCGGTGGAGCGTCTTCCACCGGGTAGGAAACCAAGTATGGAAGACGCATAGTCCATCGTCGCTCTGGTGTGAGGCCGGTCTTGATCAGTCCCCAAGCCCGAGTTGCGGAGCGCGGAAATCCGACGGCATGTCGAGCTCGCTCACCGGCGGCGGTGCCGGCTCTTCGGTCTCTTCCAACATTTCCAGCGTGATATTTCCGGCAGCGATCTCGCGAAGCGCCACCACGGTCGGTTTGTCATTTTCCCATTCCACGGTCGCTTCCGCGCCGTTAGCCAGGCGGCGGGCGCGTTTCGCGGCCAGCAACACCAGGTTGAATAGATTGGGTTCGTTCTGTAGGCAGTCTTCGACTGTGATACGCGCCATGCTTAGGTTCCATTGGAGGGATTGAAATCATAGCAGAAATACCGCCTCTCTAGCCAGCCGCAGCTTCGCATAAGCCTTGTGAACTATTGCCCCGACGCGCGGCTATCAAGGATTTATCAGGCTTTTCGCCAGCTGCGCCACTTCCGGCCGTCCGGCAATCAAGTGCCCGCCGCGGCCTGCGACGATGGCCTGCAAATCCTCGAGCGCCTGCTGGAAGCGGTCGTTTATGACCACATAGTTAAACTCGGTCCAATGTCCGATGTCGTCGGCCGCATCCTGCAAGCGGCGCCGGATGACTGCATCGGAATCGGTGCTCCTGCCTTGGAGGCGCTGCTCGAGCGCAAGGCGCGAGGGCGGCAGGATAAAAATGCTGCAGGCCTCCGGCACCCGGGCGCGTACCTGGCGGGCGCCCTGCCAATCGATTTCCAACAGCAGCAGCTCGCCATTCGCCAGCGCTTCCTGCACCGCCCGCACGCCCGTCCCATAGCAATTGTCGAAAACCTGAGCGTGCTCCAAAAATTCATTGTTCGCCGCCATCTCTTGAAAGCGCGCGGCGCTCACAAAATGGTAGTCGCGACCCGCCACTTCGTTGGCGCGGGGCTTGCGCGTGGTGTAGGAAACCGAAAACTGAATGCCAGGCTCGCGCTCTATCAGTGCCTTCAACAAGCTGGTCTTGCCGGCGCCGGAGGGCGCGGAGACGACGTACAGGCGCCCGCGTTCGCTCATCAATCGGGTGCCAGGGGCGGAATTTTCGCTTCCACCTCCGCAGCGATCTTCGCAGGGTCGGCGCCGGCGGCAGGATAGGACTTTGACCAAACCACCGAACCGTCCGCGACCGCTGCGATCTTCACGGTGAGGACCTGGGCGGCGCCGGCCGCGTCAATCGTCCCGTAAAGAACGTAGGTCGAATGGTTCGCCCTGCCGCGCTCCAATGCCGCACTTAAGTCAAGCGAAGGCAGCGGGTCCTTGGTCAAATTCACTTGCCCGGGATGCGATATGGAGACTCTTCCGTAGGTCGTGGCAAACGTGGAGTCGGCAAGTTTCTCCGCAGCGGCATCGCCGGCCGGCGCGGTAAAAGGTACCGCCAGCAGTGGCCCGTTCGTGGCGCTCACCGCGGAACCGTCCGCAAACTCCTTGGCGATCTGTGTACCGAGCTTGACGATGTCGTTCCGGTTCAGGCTGCCCTGGTAACCATCCGCGATCGTCTTGAGCCGTTCGGCTTTGGCGGTCGATATATCCGCGGAGTGCGGATGCTTCGAGGAGGACTCGCAGCGGGAAATGAGGGTAACCGCAAGCCAGATGGACAGCAGAATCCGTATCCACCGCGGCAGGCGCTTGAAAAACACCCAAGCCGAGCGCAAAGCCCACGCGGCTACATCCACCCAGAACTTGATTCTCTGCCCCGGCTCTTCCCGCGGGAATTCCGGACTCTGCACAACGGGCGCCGCTGATCTTAAGTTCCTTTCCTGCCGACGCAGCGCTTTTCGGGCCGGCTTGGAGTCCGTGACGTTGCCGGAGGCCACGCGGCGGCACATCGCCTCCAGCGCCGGGGTCGGCCGCCCGCCCGGCACTTTAAGCCACTGCACCGTGAGAAATTTTTCGGGCACCCGGGCGGTCGCCTGATCGGTGTCGTCGATGACGATCGGCAGGAGGAAGAGATGATCATCGGCCATGTCGAGAGTTCTCTCGACCGCGAGCCGCCACTCGCGGCGAAAGTATCCTTCGAGGCGGGCCTCCGTTCGCGCCGACACCACCGGCATGAAGAAGTCGCATTCGCGGATCTGCCGGCGGATCTTCTGATCCCACGCCTCGCCGCCACCCAACTCGCTTTCGTCGTACCAGACCTCGAGTCCGTAGCCGGGGAGCGCATCGCCCAACGATCGCGCAGCCTCGCGGTCCTCGGACGCATAGCTCAAGAACACCGTCGGTCGCGGCGCAGGCGAATCTGTGGCGGGAAGATCAGACAATGTGAAAAACCTCCCTGGGCGATGACTGATTAGGGAGTTGCGAGGATAACTGGCCGGCCGCCATTGGGCCACTTCATGTCCGCGCGCCATCAGAGTCGTGCGGCTCCGGACGCTACTCGCGATCGACTCGCCATTTCACCATTTGTCGTCCATCACGGGTTCGTCGAAAGCGTATAGGCTGACAACGTGTTGCCAGCCGGCACCACGAGCAAGCCGTCGCCCGCCGCCAGCGCCGATATGACGTTGCCGTTTCCCGCAGAGATGACGCCACCGGCATTCGCCGTCCAGAGTTGCGCTCCCGTTGCCGCGTCGAGCGCGTAGACCTGTCCGCTCGAGGATCCGACGATGACCGCGTTTTCCACAATGATGGGCGAAGTGACCAAACCGCCGTCGCCCCTGAAACTCCACGTGGTCGAATAGTCACTCAATGACTGGGCGTTCAAGGTGCCCGACTGAAGGAAGAACCCCGTCGTCGAGTTGACCGCCGGCACTACGTCCGCCGTGAAAGTGCCAAGTTGTGCGCCGGTCGTTGCGTTGACATAGATGCCACTCGCCGGGCCGCCGGACAGCGAATAGAGCACATTGTTGGCGACTACCGCGGTGGCGCCGCCGCCGCCACTGCATCCGGTGTTGTCCGCAAACAAACTGACGCCCGTCATTGGCGCGAATCCGTCGGTGCTACACACCGCCGAAATATAAACTCCCTGCGAGGTGACCGCCGGCGTACTACCCGTCCCGCTCAGGGCAGATTGCTGCCAAACGATCGACCCGCTGCCCTCATCGACCCCGAACAGAATCGGGCCGCCGCTTGCTCCGACCAAATAGACGAATCCATTCGCCGCCGTGGGTCCTGTCTCAAAGGCGATGCCTTGGGCAAAAGTTGTTGTCCAGTCGAGCGCTCCAGTCTCGGCTTCGTAGGATTGCAGCGTTCCGGGACCGTTGCCGAAAGAGGTGATCACGAAAACTTTGCCCCCATCGTAGGCGGGGAATGCCCAGCCTTGAGGAAGCTGGATCGGACCCCAGACGTTGTGGCCGGTCGCCTGATCGAGCGCAATTAGTTGACTACCAGTTGCGCTCCCAGGACCGACCTTGACCGTCACGAACACCTTGTCGTCCGCAATCAAAGCATAGGAGGGCTGACCGCCCAGATCGACGCTCCAGGTGCTCGAGGTCGGGAAGCTCATCGACTTGAAGCTGATCGCGCCCGCATGGTCTGGCGTGATTTGCAGGGCGACGGCATCTGGTGCTGGATTCTGGATGCTAACAGGCAACGCCGACGAAGTGCCAGCGGCGCCGCTCGAATTTTGGACGGCGATCGTCGCCGATCCGGACGTCGCAATATCGGCTGCAGGCACAGCCGCGCGCAGCACCGAGCTCGACACTTGGCTCGTCGCCAGGGCGGTGCCGTTCCATTGGATAACGGCGTTGGGCGCAAACGATAGTCCGACTGCGGTGAGTGTGAAATCGCCGCCGCCCGCGGTGAGGATGCTCGGAAATACGGAATTCAGCGTTAGCGGCGGCACGGGCGCGACGGTAAAGTTCACCGCATTCGAGATCGGCGCGCTGGGGTTCGAGTACGCTTGAACCGACACGGCTATCGTACCGACATTTGCTATTTGTGATGCACTGATCGACGCCGTAAGTTGATTCGGTGACACCAAAAACGTCGTGAGCGGCGTGCCTCCCCAAAGCACCGCGGAGCCTATCGTGAAGTTCGCGCCGTTGACCGTCAGTGTGAATCCGGCCGATCCAACGATCGCTGAAGTTGGCGCGAGACTCGCCACCGTTGGATCCGGCCCCGGCGCCAAAACGAGAAGTGGTAGGCTTGCGGACACCTGTGCATTCTCCTGACTCGAGCTCTCGACAGTGACACTGCCTTCCTCCGGCGTGACCAGCATGTTGGCGTTGATACTCGCCGTCAGTTGTGTCGGGGACACGAACGTCGTTGGCTGTGCGGATTGATTGAAAATTACAATCGAGTTCTTCGAGAAGTTGGCACCCGTCAGCGTCAGCGTGAAACCAGCTCCGCCCGCAACAACGGCGCTCGGACTGATGCTGGTCAGGGTTACCGGATCCGCCTGAACGATGTAGGTAACTTTGATGGTCTGCGGACTGTCTTGAATCTGCTGAGTACAGCCGCTGTCGTAACACCCCTCCATCGTGATCGTATCGGTGTAGGTACCGATATCGAGCGAGGCGGCCGATTTGAACTGTATCGTAAGGCTGATGGCGCCATTGAGAGCGGATTCCTGGATCGAGGCAATGCCATTTTGAGTGTACCAGCCAGCTATGTAGTACGTGGTGGGGACGGTGGCATTGGTCGTCACTGATGCGTCAAAGGAACTCGTCGGCGCGGGCTGAGATAACGTTGCAGTCGCGCCGAGGGTGGTGACATTGCCGAGCCATAGGCTGGCCGTTGAGCCGCTGGGTGGCGTGGTCGGGGTGGTCGCGCCGGCCGGGATGGTCACGCCGGGTGGAGTCGTGCTGACAGTGCTGCCGCCTCCAGCGCCCCCACCGGCTCCCCCGCCCCCGCCGCCACAGCCCGCCGCACATACGGTTATCAAGAAAAATACAGTGATCCGACCGAACGTGGCAGTTACCATCGAAATCCCTATTTATACTGCTCTTCTTAAAAATCACTCTCTCATACTCGGACGGTTGCTGGCTACGGCGGACACACTGCCGAATCATTTTTTGTCAAATCAGATTCCGCGTCTCACCGAAGGCCTGCGAATTCCGCATACTGATGTTGAGCGACGGAGCTGCCGAGACCGGCGGCGCTTGAGCGCCGCACATATCTTCGTCCACATGGGGCCATGCCCGGCGAGCCTAAACGGCTACTCGATGTTCGCACCTGCTCGCTCCAAGTGCACCTAAAACATTGATTTATCATCCCATTCACAGCGCACGCTGACCACCAGCTACGTAACCAGCTACAGATTGTCGGGTGCCTGCGCGGCGAGAGCGATCTTGCATCCGTGAATCTATGCAGCGTTTTAGAGTCTTTGCAGGATAGCCCCGCGCTTACTCTGAGGGCCACATTGTGACCCAAGAAGTTTACGGTAGCATCGGGGCGGAGCCGAGAAGAACGAACATGATCACGCTTGCCAATATCGCGCACCGGGATCCGGATATCCTCAGTGGTGCTCTGGTGTTTGTCGGTACCCGTGTTCCAGTCCGCTCGCTTTTCCATTACCTGGAAGGCGGCGAGATTATCGACGAGTTTCTGCACCAGTTTCCATCGGTAAAGCGCGAATTTGCCATAGCAGTGCTCGACGCGGCTTACGAAACTGTTGCGGCAGATACGAATAGTTAGAGGTCATTCGGAGACACGCAGTGCAATGGTTCGTCGCCGCAGCTCTTGTTCTCACGACATCGACGCCCGAGACAACTCAAGAGGTAATGATGTCTGGCGTTTCGCTCCAACTACCAAGCGCATGGACAGTAAAGACAGATGGCCACTACGTCCTAATGGCGTCTCGTTCGACCGCGTTTGATCCAAAGGTGATGCCCTGGGTCACGATCAACATCTGTGATAATTCCGCGGAGCACCGCTGCCCGGTTGCGAAACTTGACCTGAGTAGAGATAAAACGTGCAGCGCGCTGCAGAGGTCAGTCCACGAATGGGCCAATGGCATCACAGAGATACGCTGGGTATGCCCGCTGATGCTCGATCACCCCGGGCTACGCTATAGCAGCACTATTACGCAGTTCGAGATTGGGAAGAAGCAGCTTCTTATGTACTACCTCGCAACCGACCGCGACACTCCACCAACCATGTTCCTAGACGACTTCGCCAAGTCGCTGCGACCCGAATGACCCCCAACCAGCGCTTCGAGCGGTTGTGATGCGTGAGACTAGTTGCTCCGCGAGCATCGGCGGCTGGCTTTTTTGCAAGAGCGGACGCTCGAAAGACCGCAGTTTGGCATGACTCTCGCGAGGGCTGGCGGTACTCAATTTGGAGGGTTCTGAGGGCTACTGCCCTCTAACACAGGACGCGGCTTTGCACTGTCAACTGGTCCAATCACCAATATTTGGATCCCGTTGACCGAACCATCGTGTGCTATGGAGAAACTCGCGGCCTTTCTTGCGACTCCATCCCAGGTTTTTTGTAGTGGCCACGCATCCCCAAAGTGCAGGGGGAGGGGGATACGATCGCCATGCGGGTCTCCGGGGCGGGTCCATGCAACGGGCGTCCCAAACACAGCGATCACCTGCTCCTGAGTCAGGGGAACTCCGTGGATGGCAATAGAAACGCTTCTTGCCTTACTGGCACCCGGCACAATTAGAGACGACGCACGGATATCCGCCTCAGGTATGAGAGCGCTCTTGATCATTGCGATTCTACCGACATGTGGAAAATCATCGTCTTTGATGAACCAATGGATAGAAGTCGCATCAAAAAAAGTCTTCAGGTTTTCGTCTGAAAAGAAGAGCTCCTGCAAGAACTGATCGCTGTCCATACCGTGCTTCAGTGTCTGAAGCAATCGGGTGGACGGCGGAGCGGCGGTATCGGGATCAAGCGAGGGTGGTTCCGCCGCAAAGCTTAGTGCGCTGGCGATAGCAAGCAGACTTGCGAAAGGAACGGCGCACCTCATTTTTCAATCATGACGAACTTTGTGAGTGAAGTTCAAGCAATAGATCGACGACTCTACCCGCGGCTTCGGGTCCGATCGAAGACACACGATTGAAACCGACCACGCGGCGAATCGGAATGAGGGCAGGATAGGCATTCGGCCGCTGTTGTCATACAAATGCCGCCATCCCTGCGGAGCCGCTAAATCTTTTTGCGAAGATCCGCGGTGAAGCCAATGGGCCTGCGCTTCGGGATGGGCGGGTGCATGAGCTGGCGGATGGCGGAGAGGATGGCGGCGATGGCTTCATCGTGGCCGGTGAGCTTTTTGTCGAGGCGGGTTTCGAGCTGTGCGAAGCGGCGCGCGGCATTGCGCTTGACCTGCTCGTTGAGGCGCTTGGTAGTCACGCCATAGAGGGCGGCGAGCTCGGCATCGAGCAGCACCCGATGGCCGCGTAGCACGAGGACGGCGCGGGCGATCTGTTCGGGGGCGACTGATTTACGCATGTACTACTTCCCTGACGTTACCAGCTCAAACGACAGGATCGCAGGGGCGTCACCTTTCGCTCGCCGCGCTCGATTTCCAATAGGAGCGCCGTCCACGCTTCGAGCGCGGCTTTGCGCTCCGCAAAATAATCGTGCGTGTTGTATACGCCCTGGAGGCCGGGGAGCTTGTGGTTGAGGCAACGCTCTGCGACCTCGCTGCGAATGCCCAACGAGGACAAATGCGTGCGCATGGTGCGCCGTAAGTCATGAATCGTGAATTCGTCCAGGCCGTGATCGACGCCGGCGAGTGCGGCGTTCAAAGTGTCGATGCCGACATGCAGTGCACGTTGCCGGCGGTCTCTGCGCCGCTTTGGAAGTACGAATTCGCTGCCGCAGGCGACTTCGCGCAGGGCCTTCAACCATTGGACGACCGCCCGCGCCAACGGGATCGACAAGGGCGCTGCAGTCTTGGTGCGCTTCGCCGGCAGCCGCCACACCGGACCTAAATCCGTCGCGCCATCGAGATCGAATTCGCTCCACTTGGCGCCGAGCAATTCGCCCTTGCGCACGCCGAGGGCCAGCAGCAGTTTGATCGTCAGCAGATTGGTGCCGCCGAAGCTTTCTGAGTCTCGCAGCGCCTTGAACAGCTTCTCGAGCTCGTCGCGGCTCAAGGAGCGTTGCCGCGCGGACTCCTGGCCGCCGGCATCGCTCAGATTGAAATCGGCTACCGGACTGGAAGCTATCAGATGCCTACGGACGGCGAATCTAAAAACACGCCGCATATAGCGCAGCAGATCATTCGCTGCGGTTGGCGCCTTCTTTCCCACGCGGGCGAGTAAGCGGGCCGCCATGGCTGGCGTGATCTCGGCGGGCACGGCACCGCTGAATTCGGGAAGCAGGTATTTGTCGAGATACCGGCGCGGCACCGCGGGGTGCTTGAGGTGTCCGCCTTCGATCTCTGTTTCGTACCAGTCCTCGGCCAGCTCCTTGAACTTGCCGCGCGCTTTCTTTGCAGCGCTGGCTTTGAGCTGTGCGTCGATCTCGCCCTGCTTCTCGAGCAGTGGATCGCGGCCTGAGTCGACCAGCGTGCGTTTGGCGCGCGCGGCCTTGCGGGCGTCCGCAAGCTCCATGTCCGGGTAGCTGCCAAGTGCCATCCACCGATCGCGGCCGCCAAAGCGGTAGCGCAGTGTCCAGGCCGTGCCCAAAGCGGATTGCTTGCGCAGATAAAGTCCCGCGCCGTCCGGAAGCAGCACAGGGTCGCCCTTCTCATGCGCTCGCTTGACCTGCAGCGCCGTCAGTCTGTCCCGCGCCATGGGCACACCTACGTAGCTATACCAGGAACAGGCAGTTCCTCTTGGCTGTAGCTAGAATTGTAGCTACGCGCCCAGCTACAAACTTTAGCGCGGCAGAGCCTGGAAGTCCATGGACGGCAATTGCCAATAATTGCTTGATTTATAGAGAAACACGAGCGAAGGTGCCGGTGAGCCCAAACAGCTCCGGAAGCTACTCGATGTTCTGCACCTGTTCGCGCATCTGTTCGATCAACACTTTCATGTCGACGGCCGCGCGAGTCGTTTCGATGTCCTGGGATTTCGAGGATAGAGTGTTGGCTTCGCGGTTCAGTTCCTGCATCAAAAAGTCCAGTCGCCGTCCGGCCGCTTCCTGACCGTTGAAAGTCTTGCGAACCTCGATCACATGGCCGCGCAGCCGATCGATCTCCTCGTCCACATCCAGGCGCTGCGCCAGGATTGCGAGCTCCTGTTCAAGCCGTTCCTGGTCGACGCCTGAAACGAGCTGCGCGATGCGGTCGAGCAATTTCGCGCGCATGCGCGAGCGGATCTCCGGCAGCCGCTCGGTAACGCGTCCGGAGAATTCCAGCAGACCCGCGCAGCGCAGCTCGAGCGCTTCGCGCAAACGTCCTCCCTCGCTGTCGCGAAAGCGTGCGAGTTCCGTCAACGCTTCCTCGAGCAGGGTCTTTGCGGCGGCGATCATGGGCAGCGAGTCACGGCTGGTGTCGCGGATGACTCCTGGCCAGCGCAGCAAATCCAGTACATCGATGCGGGCATTGGGCCCCGCCTGCGCGGCGATCTGTTGCGCACGCGAGGTCAAGGAAGCCAGCAATTCGGAGTCAACTTCGAGCTGGGCCGCGGCCACTGCCGGCCTGAAATGCAGCGAACACTCGACTTTTCCGCGGCGTATGGCGGCGGCAACAACGGCGCGAAAATCCGACTCGGCAGCGCGGAATTCCTCGGGCAGGCGACATCCCAGCTCGAGAAAACGATGGTTGACCGTCTTTATTTCCCAGGCCAGCAATCCCCAGGGGAACTGCCGCTCGCGGCGGGCGAAGCCGGTCATGCTACGAATCATATGGGTCGTCCGCAAAATCGGCCATAATCGTTGATGTTGGCAGTTTATCAGATAGAGGAGCGGGCATTGCAGATCGAAACCGCGGACGTGAGCCTGATCGGCCACCGCGAAGAAAATCAGGACCGGGTTGCCGTGGCGGCCGCGGACCAGGCAGTGCTGCTGGTCGTGATCGACGGCATGGGCGGTCATGCGGAGGGCGCACGCGCCGCCGAAACCGCGCTCGCGACCCTGGTCGAAGCATTTTGGCAAACGCCGCATCCGATTTTCGATCCGCTGGGATTCCTGCATTTATCGCTGGGAAGAGCCCACGAGGAAGTCGTCAAGCTCGGCGTGGGTTTGAGCGTCGAGGCTCGACCGCGCGCCACCTGTGCGGTCTGTCTGGTGCAGGAGGCCGCCGCCTATTGGGCACATGTCGGTGACAGCCGCATCTATCAACTGCGCCAGTCGCAGGTTCTGGAGCGCACCCGCGATCACAGCCACGTGGAGGTGCTGCTGCGCGAAGGCCTGATCACCGAAGCAGAGGTTCACGGTCATCCGATGCGCAACTATGTCGAGTGCTGTCTCGGCGGCGATGCGGCGCTGCCTGAGATGACCATATCGGCGCGGCGCAAGCTCAAAACCGGCGACGTACTGTTGTTGTGCACGGACGGCTTGTGGGCCAACCTTAAGGATCAGGATTTCGTGCGCTTCGCACAGAGCCAGGCTAAGCCGCTGCGCGATTCGCTCACCGATCTGGGCACGCAAGCCGTGGATGCGTCCGCGCCTTACAGCGACAACACCAGTGCGGCTGCTCTGCGTTGGCGGGCAGCATGAGCATACGGCCGAGCGGCCGAGCCCCCGACCAACTGCGCGAGCTCAGCTTTGCACGCGGCTATACCCAGCATGCCGAAGGTTCGGTGCTGGTTGGGTTTGGAGCAACGCGGGTATTGTGCACGGCGAGCATCGAGGACAGCGTGCCGGGATTTCTACGCGGGACTGCACAGGGCTGGGTGACTGCCGAATACGGAATGCTGCCGCGAGCCACCCATACCCGCTCGGCAAGAGAGGCGGCGCGCGGCAAACAGACCGGCCGCACCCAGGAGATTCAGCGGCTGATCGGCCGGGCGCTGCGCGCGGTGGTGGATCTCAAAGGCCTGGGAGAGCGCACGGTCACCATCGATTGCGATGTGCTGCAGGCCGATGGCGGTACCCGCACCGCGGCGATCACCGGCGGGTTCGTGGCGCTCGCGGATGCCATCGACACTCTGCTCAAAAAGCGCGCAATTGCCGCGAACCCGCTGCACGGACAGGTGGCCGCCGTGTCCGTGGGCATCTACCGCGGCACCGCAGTTCTCGATTTGGATTATGCCGAGGATTCAAACGCGGAGACCGACATGAACGTGGTCATGAACAGCGGCGGGGGCTTCGTCGAGGTTCAGGGCACTGCCGAAGGCCACGCGTTTCGGCGCCATGAACTCGACCAATTGCTGGATCTCGCGACGCATGGAATTGCGCAATTGCATGCCGCACAGCAAAACGCCCGCGCTTCTTGAGCGCTTGGTTGTCGCCAGCGCCAACCCGGGCAAGCTGCGAGAATTTAAATCCTTGCTGGAAGGACTGCCCTTCGAGCTGACCAGCCTCGCGACACTCAAGCTGCCCTCGCCTAAAGAAACGGGCGCAAGCTTTCTCGAGAACGCGACATTGAAGGCGCGCCATGCCGCCGGCTTGAGCGGATTTGCCGCAGTGGCCGACGATTCGGGACTCGAAGTCGAAGCTCTGGGTGGAGCTCCGGGCCTTTTCTCGGCCCGGTATGCGGGCGACGGCGCCGGCGATACGGCCAATAACGCCAAACTGCTGCGAGAGCTTCAAGGCACACCGATGGAACGGCGCCGGGCCCGCTATCGGTGCGCATTGGTGTTCGTCTCCACGGCGGAGGATCCAGCGCCGCTCGAAGCCGAAGGCGTGTGGGAGGGATTCATACTCGATGCGCCGCGCGGCTCAGGCGGCTTCGGCTATGACCCGTATTTTTGGCTGCCGGATCTTGAGCTGACCGCGGCCGAGCTCGACTCCGCCGTCAAGAACCGGCTGAGTCATCGCGGCAGGGCAATGCGGGCGCTGCGCGGGCAGCTTGAGCGCAAGTGAGCAAGGCTTCGCTCGCCCTGTACGTGCACATGCCATGGTGCGTGCGCAAATGCCCATATTGCGATTTCAACTCGCATCAATTGAAGTCGGCGCATCCGGATGCGTCCTATATCGACGCGCTCATTCGGGACTTCGACATCGAGGCGCCGCGCCTCGAGGATCGTATGATCGAGACGGTGTTTTTTGGCGGCGGCACCCCGAGTTTGTTCCCGCCTGAAGACTTCGCACGCTTGTTGGGTGCATTGCGGCAGCGGATCGCATTTGCGCCGGACGTCGAAATCACCCTGGAGGCGAACCCAGGGACCATCGAGCGCGGTCGATTCTCAGGCTACGCCGCAGCGGGCATCAACCGCGTGTCTTTAGGCGCGCAGACATTCGATCCGCGCGCGCTCGAACGATTGGGGCGCATTCACTCGGCCGAGGATACGCATCGCGCGGTTGCGGAACTGCGCGCCGCAAAACTCGATAATTTCAACCTCGATTTGATGTACGCGCTGCCGGAACAATCGCTGCAGGAAGCGCTCAACGACGTGAGCATTGCCTGCTCGCTGGCGCCAGCGCACATTTCCTACTATCAATTAACCCTCGAGCCCGGCACGGTATTCCATTCGCGCCCCCCGCCGCTGCCCGACGAGGATGCAGCCTGGCAAATCCAGTGCGCTGGGCAGGAATTGCTCGCGGCGGCCGGCTACCTGCAATACGAGGTGTCGGCGTATGCGAGGGAGGGCGCGCGCTGCCGGCACAACCTCAATTATTGGCTGTTCGGCGATTACTTAGGGATCGGCGCCGGTGCCCACGGCAAGTTAAGCCTATCGAAGCCGGCGCAGATTTTGCGTACCGTTAAGCCCAAACAGCCGCGGGAATACCAGGCGCAGGGTGGCGTGGGCGAAAGCACCTACATTGCCGTCAAGGACCTGCCGTTCGAATTCATGCTGAACGCGCTGCGGCTCAACCAGGGATTTACCAATGATTGTTATCAGGAGCGAACCGGGCTAGCGCTGCAGTCGGTGGGCGAAAGCCTGGCGCGCGCCAAGGAGCGCGGTCTTGTGGTTGAACGGCCCGATGGCTGGCAGCCTAGCGAGCTCGGGCGGCGGTTCCTCAATGATCTTCAGGCAAGTTTCCTGGCTTGAGGATATACACAAGACCCAAGCTCCCTACGCATATTGGGACCTACAGCACATTGCACCTGAAGTAGGTCAGATGCTTCTTATAAACCATTGAATTGTAATATAAAAGTGACTTGTCTATTTTTTGATCAAGTTAACATTTATGCGAATTTCCGCAGTACGAATCACCTGCGACGCTTGCCATCCACAGACTTATCCACAGTTATTGTGGACAAATATGTCGAAGTCCCATGACACAGGGGCTTACCGTTTCCATTGTGCGAACGTTCTTGTCTGCCAGCCCAAGTGCGCATATCATTCGCGGCCCCGTTTTTGGCGTTGATTTTTACGATCTAGCCGGAAGATAGGGTCCAAGGCGTGGCGGTGCCGCTATCAGCGCATCGATTCTGCCGCAACAGATACCAGAGGTTCCAATGAAAGCCGGCATTCACCCAGAATACAAACAGATCATGGTCACCTGCACCTGCGGGAACACGTTCGAGACACGCTCGACCATCGGCCATGATTTACAGGTCGAAGTGTGCTCCAACTGCCATCCCTTCTATACGGGCAAGCAGAAAATTGTAGATACCGGCGGCCGTGTCGATAAATTCCGCAAGAAGTACGCAGTAGGCGCGAAGGTCTAGCGCGACGAGTTCTTGAGGTCGCGTCGCGCGCTCCCTCATCCATCGCGATGGTCGCGTCGTCGGCTTACTGCTGGCGCGGATCGCGCGCGCGATGCGCTCGCTTGATTCCGTGGTACGGCCGTGCAAGGCTGCGAAGTTCGAATAAACGAGACGCGTCGGACCAAAAGCGAATGAGCACGAAATACGAACTCAAGAATCTTGACACCGGAAAGACTAGCCAACTGGAGGCCATTTCCGGAACGATCGGGCCCGATGTGCTCAACATCTCGAATTTGACCAAGGACCAGGGCGTTTTCACCTTCGACCCGGGTTTCATGGCGACGGCCAGCACCGCCAGCCAAATCACCTACATCGACGGCGACTTAGGGGTGTTGCTGTATCGCGGCTATCCGGTCGAACAGCTGGCGGAGAAGTCGTGTTTTCTGGAAGTCGCCGCGCTGCTCATCAACGGCACGCTGCCGACCAAGGCGGAACTCGAGGCGTTCCAGAATTCGATCATGCGCCACACCATGGTCAACGAACAGCTGTTGCGGTTTTTCCAGGGTTTCAACAACGATGCGCACCCGATGGCGATGGTCTCGGCGGTGGTTGCGTCGATGGCCGCGTTCTATCACGACAGCACGCACATAGGCGATCCACGGCATCGCGAAATCTTTGCCCACCGGATCATCGCAAAACTACCGACGATCGCCGCCGCCGCCTACAAGCACACCCTGGGCCAGCCGTTCATCTATCCGCGCAACGACCTGCGCTATTGCTCGAACATGCTCAACATGTTCTTTGCCGTTCCCTGCGAGCCGTATGCGATCGATCCGGTCGCTGCTGAAGCGCTGGATCTCTTGTTCATACTGCACGCGGATCACGAGCAAAACGCCAGCACCTCGACCGTGCGTCTGGCCGGCAGCACCGGCGCGAATCCCTACGCCGCCATTTCCGCCGGCGTGTCCGCGCTCTGGGGTCCGGCGCATGGCGGCGCGAATGAAGCGGTTCTGGACATGCTGGACAGCATCGGCTCGGTCGCCAACATCCCCAAATTCCTCGCGCGCGTGAAGGACAAGAACGACAGCGTGCGGCTCATGGGCTTCGGTCACCGCGTGTACAAGAACTTCGACCCGCGCGCCAGAATCATCCGCGAGATGTGCTATCGGGTTCTGGAAAAGCTCGGCAAGGTCAACAATCCGCTGTTCGATCTGGCGCTGCGCCTGGAGGAGATCGCGCTCAAGGACGAGTACTTCGTGTCGCGAAAACTGTATCCCAACGTAGATTTCTACTCCGGCATCATCTACAGCGCATTGGGGATCCCGCGTTCCATGTTCACTGTGATGTTTGCGATTGCGCGTACCGCCGGCTGGGTGGCGCATTGGCAGGAAATGGTCTCGGATCCGCATATGAGAATCGGCCGCCCTCGCCAGCTCTATAGCGGTCCCACACAGCGAGACTATCTGCCGATCGAAAAGCGCTGATCGATGCCGGCCACTGTCCACGCCCCGTTGTGCGCAGCGTTTGCCCTGCTCCTGGTCGGTGCGGTGGCGGGCGCCGGGGCGGACCCTGCGCCGCCGGTGCTGGTCCCGGAAAAAAATCCCTGTAGTGCGCGCGCGGAACCAGTCGCGACCGGCTCGGCGCAATGGAACGGCTGGGGACGGGATCTTGACAATACGCGCTATCAACCGGAGCCGGCCATTCGCGCCACCGACGTCACCAAGCTGGCATTGAAGTGGGCCTTCGGCTACCAGAGCGGCACGGAATTCGGCCAACCCACCGTGGTGGACGGCAGAGTGTTCGTCAGCAGTTCCGCAGGCAGGATTTACTCTCTGGATGCGATCACCGGGTGCACGTACTGGACTTTTGACGCCGCTGCCGGCAGCCGCACGGCGATCTTCATCGGCGAACTTGGGTTAAGCAAGCGTGCGGTGCTGCCGAAGAAGTTGAAACGCACGCTGGCGCATCTTGATGTCATCAAGGCGCCGAGCGCCGCGTTTTTCGGCGACGACAGCGGCGCGGTTTACGCGCTCGACGCGCAGAAGGGCACCTTGCTGTGGAAATCGCAGGTGGATACGCATCCACTGGCGCGCATCATGGGCGCGCCGACGCTGTACAACGATCGCTTGTACGTGGCGACCGCCTCGACGGAAGATAAAATGGCGGGAAATCCCGGCTACGGCTGCTGCACCTTTCGCGGCAGCGTCGCGGCGCTCGACATCGGCAGCGGGCGGATCGTCTGGAAGAGCTACACGGTGCTCGAAGAACCGCAGCCCACGCGCAAGAACAGTGCGGGCGTGCAGGAATTCGGCCCCGCGGGCGCGGCCATCGTCTCATCGCCCACCATTGATCCCAAGCGCAACGTGCTGTACGTGGCCACGGGCGGTTCCGCGACCGGGTTGGAGCAGTCGCTCACCAATGCGGTGGCCGCATTCGACTTGAGCGACGGCAAGTTGCGCTGGGTCAAGCAGCTCAATGTCAGGGGCGAGGCAGCGTCGAGCGGCTTTCTAAGTTCGCCGATACTGCGGACCTTGAACACCGGCAATCAAATCATACTGGCCGGTCAGATGTCGGGTGTCGTCTACGGACTCGACCCGGATCATGGCGGGGAAATTCTCTGGCAAACGCGAATTGGCGCTGCCGGTGCGGCAGCCGGCAGCGGCGCGGTGCCGGGCGCGGATGCCGGCGGCGGTATCGCGTGGGGCGGGTCGGCCGACCACCGCAATTTTTATGCGGCACTCTCCGGCTTGGCATCGCAGCCCGTCAATGCGAGCGGCAGTCTCACCGCGCTCGACATTAAAACCGGCGTGGTGCGCTGGAGCGCGGCTGCGCCGCAGCCTGCGTGTGCATGGGGCGGCGATTGCTGGCATGCGCAGGCGCAAGCGGTCTCGGTGATGCCGGGCGTTGCATTCTCAGGTTCGATGGACGGCCACTTGCGCGCCTACTCGACCATCGATGGCAAGATTCTCTGGGACTTCGACACCGCGAAAGCATTTCAAACAAAGAACGGGGTTCGCGCCAGCGGCGGGGCGTTGGATCACGGCGGGGCGACCGTCGTGAACGGCAGCGTTTACATCAACTCGGGCAATGCCCTCCTGGCCTTTTCCGTCGATGCAAAATAGGACGCAAGAAATATCCATGGCACGATCAAAGCGCATTGTTCTTCTTGGGTTGGGCCTGGCGTTCATCGGCGCGGCGCAGGCCGCCGCCGCGCGTGCGGGCGAGACCGCCCAACCGCAGGCGCTGGAAAACTCGGTGGTGAAGATTTTTTCGACCATGCGCTCGCCGGATCCTTTCAAACCCTGGACCAAGCAGGCGCCCAGTGAAGTGACGGCATCTGGTGTGGTGATCGAAGGCAAGCGCATCCTGACCAACGCGCACGCCGTGCTGTACGCCAGCCAGGTGCAGGTTCAGGCGAATGCAGCGGGCGACAAAGTATCGGCGACGGTACTGGCCATCGCGCCGGGGATCGACCTGGCCGTGCTGCAACTCGATGATCCGAGCTTCTTCGACAGCCACCCGCCGGTCGCGCGCGCCTTGAAGCTGCCGCAGATCAAGGATTCGGTGCTGGCGTACGGCTTTCCCACCGGCGGTTCGTCGCTGTCCATCACCAAGGGTATCGTGTCGCGCATCGAATTCGCCTCCTACAACTATCCGGTGTCGGGCCTGCGCATTCAGATCGATGCGGCCATCAATCCCGGCAATAGCGGCGGTCCGGCCATTGCCGGCGACAAGATGATCGGCCTGGCCTTCAGCCGTCTGGGAGGCGATACCCAGAACATCGGCTACATCATTCCGAACGAAGAGGTCGAGTTGTTTCTCAAGGACATTGCCGACGGTCACTACGACGGCAAACCCAGCATGTACGATGACTTGCAGACATTGGAAAATCCGGCCCTGCGCCAGTTTCTGAAGCTTGACAAGAGCGTCGAGGGCATGGTGGTGCATCGGCCGGACAAGACCGATGCTGCGTATCCGCTCAAGGAATGGGACGTGATTACCCGCATCGGCGACACGCCGATCGACAATCAAGGGATGGTCAAGATCGACAAGGATCTGCGCGTGAACTTCGCATACATGATCCAGCGGGTGACCAAGGACGACAAGCTGCCGCTGACGGTGGTGCGGGCCGGCAAGCCGCTGCAGATCGAACTGCCGGTGTCGGCCAACCGCCCAATTCTCGCTCCGGATCTGCACGGCGACTATCCTTCCTACTTCGTCTATGGGCCGATCGTGTTTTCACGGGCGACGCGGCAATTTCTGGCAGCGTTCGAAAACAACGCCGGCTTGCTGCGGGTCTTGAGCTTCGTGAAAAGTCCGCTGGTCACGCGGATCTTCGATGCGCCGAGTGCGGATCTGGAAGAACTGGTCATCATCTCGTCGCCGTTCTTTCCGCACAAATTGGCGAATGGCTATTCGAACGCCACCGGCTCGGTGGTGTATTCGATCAACGGCACGCCCGTGAAAAGCCTCAAGCACTTGGTCGCGCTGCTGCGCGATCTTACGGATCCGTTCGTGACCATTGAATTTGCCAGCCGCAGCGGCGAGGCGCTGGTGTTTTCGCGGGCGGCAATCACGGCAGCCACGGATGAGATCCTGACCGACAACGGGGTGCGGGCGCAGGGTTCGCCGGACATGCTGGCCGTTTGGCAGGCGAAGCCGGCGAATTAGCAGGCGATCCGCACCTACCTTGAGCCTTGGTCAATTCGCGTCGACCAGCTCCGACACTTCGCGCGCATCGGCGCGCTTCATGGGCCGGCCGTCGACCGGCGAGTATGGCGATTGACGGATGCCGTCGATGGGAAACACCGTCGCATCGACGGTGCGGCCGTTCGCCTCGAACCTCAAGGCGGGGTAGTTGACGCTGCGTTCCGCATCCATCTTGACGCGCCGTTCATAGAATTCATGGGGAACGCCGATCTCGAGCAGGCGAATGGCTACCGTCTCGGAAGCATCCGCGAATAGATGCAGGTTGATATCGCTGTAATTGGTCGCCGTTCCGGTGAGCACCGACCCGACCAGGCGCGGCTGGAACTCGGCCAGGATGCGCATGGTGTCGAGGGCGATGCGCCGCTGTTCCTTCAGGGTGTGGTGATGGGTATCGCGCCCGAACAGCCGCTGATGCGCACGCAGCGCATCCTCGATCTCGATGTTCTTCGGCAACACCGCGACATCGTTCACGCCGAGCCGATCCGCCGCTTTGCGTTTGGCCTGCAGGAAATCCTCAATGCCGTGTTCGGCCATGATCCTCGCGGCCTCTTGCGCGAGAGCCCGGCGTAGATCCTCGGCACGCTGCGAAAACTTCTTTGCCATGGGCGTCTAGAATAACGGTTTATCGGCTTCCGGGTTCGGGTTCGACCCCTCGTACACTTCGGATTTTGGAAGATTCCCCTCCATGAATTTTTCCATGATGCCGTTGGGGTTGTCCGAACTCGCGAGCAGGCCGGTCTGCGGCGAGATGCGCACGCTGACGATGCCCTCAGGGATGGGCACGGGATGCCGGGCGGTGCCGGCGAGCGCTTCGTGCATGAAGTAGGTCCAGGTCGGAACCGCTACGTGCGCCGCCTGATCGTCGTTGCCGCCCAAGGAGCGGTCCGTGTCGAACCCGGTCCAGACGGTGGTGACGATGTCGGCGTTGAAGCCATTGAACCAGGCGTCATGATAATTGCTGCTGGTGCCGGTCTTGCCGGCGATGTCATCGCGATTGAGCGTGCGGGCGCGCTGGCCGGTGCCGCGCTTGATGACGTCCGCCATCATGTCGGCCAATAGATAGGCGATTTGCGGCTTGATGATCTGCGGCGCCAGATTCTTGGGCGGAATCAGCGTCTTGCCATCGTGCGGGGCCTCGTCCACGAGACTGGCTCGCCCGCCGCGCTCGCCTTTGGATGGCAACGGCGCGCTTGCCCGGCCGCATTGCGGGCAGGCCACCGCGGGGTCGGCCTGCTGCAGCACCTTGCCGGTGGCATCTTCGACGCGGTCGATGTAGTAGGAACTGACTTTGAAGCCGCCGTTGGCGAAGGTCGAATAGCCGATGGCGACTTGTAGCGGGCTCAATTCCGCGGTACCCAAGGCCAGGGTCAGGTCATCAGGCAGCTGCGATTTGTCGAAGCCGAAGCGGGTCACATAGTTCCAGGCGTAGTCAAGACCGATGGCGCGCATCAATCGCACGGATACCAGATTCCGAGAATGCACCAGCGCGTCGCGCAGACGCACCGGTCCGTAGAACTTGTCTGTATCCTCATGGGGGCGCCAGGACTTCACGTCGCCCTGCTCATCGATCACCACCGGCGCGTCCAAAACCACGCTGGCCGGCGTGAATCCCTTGTCGAACGCCGCAGCATATATGAAGGGCTTGAACCCCGAGCCGGGCTGGCGCCTGGCCTGGGTCACGCGGTTGTACTTGCTCTGGAAGAAATCAAAGCCGCCCACCAGAGCCACGACCGCGCCATCCTTGGGGTCCACCGATACCAGCGCGCTTTGCGCCTCGGGCACCTGCACGAACATCAGGGATTCAGCGGTGCGCCCGACGGTGTAAATCACGTCGCCGCGGCTCAAAATCTCCGACGCCTGGGTGGGGGCACGGTCAATTTTCTCTTCGGGCAGTTCGCGCCTCGCCCATGCCAGCTTTTCCCATGGCAGGTCGACTAACCCAAGATCCTTGACATAGACCTTGGCGCTTCTGGCCTCGACTTGTTCCACGATCGCGGGCTTCAAACCGCCGATGATCGGAAACTCCTCGAGTTGCCCATCCAACTCGGCGGCTGTGGTATTCCGGGTCAGATCGACTTTGGCGCTTGCGCCGCGATAGCCATGGCGGCGATCGTATTCCATCAGCCCGGTGCGAAGCGCCACGGTGGCCGCGGCTTGCAGCCGGGAATCGATGGTTGTAAACACCTTGTAGCCGGCGGTGTACACGTCATCGCCGTATTTCGACTGCATGTCGTTGCGCACCATTTCCGCGACATATGGCGCATCCACCTCGATCGAGGCGCCGTGCAGCCGCGACTCCATCGGACTCGCCTTCGCCTGGTTGTACTCCGCCTGGGAGATGTAGTTGAGCTCCAGCATGCGTCCCAGCACGTGGGTGCGCCGCACCTTGGCGGCTTCGGGGTTGGCGACGGGATTGACCGTCGAGGGAGCCGTGGGGATGCCGGCCAGCGTGGCCATCTCAGCGATGCTCAGCTGATCGAGCCCCTTGCCGAAATAAACCTCCGCAGCCGCCCCGACGCCGTAGGCTCTCTGACCGAGGAAAATCTTGTTGACGTACAGCGAAAAGATTTCCTCCTTGCTGAATTCAGCCTCCATTAGCAGGGAAATATAGATTTCGCTCATCTTGCGTTTCATGTCGCGCCGCGGGGTCAAAAACATGTCGCGCGATACCTGCATGGTGATGGTGCTCGCTCCCTGGCGGATGCCGCCGGCTTTGAGGTTGGCTACCGCAGCCCGCAAAATTCCCTGCCAATCCACGCCGTGATGCCTGAAGAACCGGTCGTCTTCGGTTGCCAGGAAAGCTTGGATCAATTTCTTCGGCAGCTGCTCGTAGCGGACCGGAATTCGCCGCTGCTCGCCAATCGAGGCAATGAGCTTGCCGTCGCGCGTATAGACGCGCAGCGGCACCTGCAGCTGCACCTCCCGCAAGCTGGCCACATCCGGCAATGCCGGCCTCAAGTAGACATAAGCACAGACGTTGGCGAACGCGATCAGCGCTATTAAGCCAACTAAAACTGCACAAATGCGCGAGATGAGAACTAGGTAACGTTTGGTCACAGAAAACCGTTCTAACTTATTGCACCGGCGGACGAGCTGCATATTACCGCCGGCGACGTGGGCTTACTCAAGAACGCCTGGACAGCCCTAGGCGCAAGAGGTTTCTAACGGATGACTCGACGCCTTTCAACGCTACGAAATCGCCGTAGGTCTCATTTTGCCGACTTCGAGGCGTCAAGCGGCGATTACCGTGAGTAGCTTCACGTTCTATTTAACAGTTTCTTGCTAAGTTTGCTGGGTCTAGCTAATCTCGTACACCAGTTTCGACCTACAAGGCATTGAGCAAAAAGGGAAAAAATTTGTGTGGTCGTTAGGAAAAAGGTATCGTCCGCTATTGGGACTTGACATAACCACCTCGTCGGTGAAGCTCATTGAGCTCACGATGTCGGGTGGCCAGTATCGCGTTGAATCTTATGCGGCGGAACCGACGCCGCACAACGCCATCAACGAAAAGGCCATCGTCGATGCCGAAGCCGTGGGAGAGGCGATACGGCGCGCAGTGAAGCGCTCCGGCGCCAAGAGCCGGCTCGCGGCCATCGCGATCAGCGGCGATGCTGCGATCACCAAGGTGATCCAAATGCCGAAGAATCTCGGCGACAACGAGCTCGAGGGCCAGGTCGAGATGCAGGCCGACCAATACATCCCGTTCCCGATGGAAGAAGTCAGCTACGACTATCAGGTCGTGGGTCCGTCGGAAAAAGATCCGGACATGCTCGATGTGCTCCTGGTCGCGACTCGCACCGAAAATGTCGAGCAGCGCCAGGCGGCGGTGCAGGCATCGGGGCTGACCGCGCACATCGTCGACGTGGAAGCGTTCGCATTGGAAAACGCCTGCGCATTGATGCGCCATCAAATGCCGGACGGCGGGCTCGACCGCACCGTCGCGGTGGTCGATTTCGGCGCCAGCAGCACGACCTTCAGCGTGCTGCGCGACATGAAAGTCATATACACGCGTGATTTCGCCTTTGGCGGACAGCAATTGACCGAAGAAATCATGCGCACCTACGGACTGTCGATGGAAGAAGCGGGCCGCGCCAAGAAGGAAGGCGGTCTGCCCAGCAACTATCAACCCGAGGTCCTGGACCCCTTCATCGACGACATGACTCAACAGGTCAGCCGTTCGCTGCAATTTTATCTGGCGTCGGGCAGCGGCCGCGCGCAGCCGGATCAAATATTGATCTGCGGCGGCTGCGCCAACATTCCCGGCGTTGCCGACGTCATCTCGAGCCGCGTCGGCGTACCGGCGGACAAAGGTGATCCGCTCGGCAACATGAAAGTGTCGTCCAAGGCCAAAGCCCAAGCGGTGGCGCGCGACGCCACTGCCTTACTCACAGCTTGCGGCCTGGCGCTGCGAAGCTTCGACTAAAGAGCAGCCATGCCGCGTATCAATCTACTTCCCTGGCGCGAACAAGAACGAAAAGTCCGACGTCGCGAGTTTTTGGTGGCCCTCGGCGCCGCGGCGTTTGCCGCCGTCATATTCGTGCTGGGCGGCAAGCTGCTGTATTCGAGCTGGATCGATTCGCAGACCGCAAAGAACAATCTGCTGAAAAAGGAGATCGTCAAGCTCGATGCGCAGATCGCCGATATTCAGGATCTGGAGAACCGCAAGCAGCGCTTGGTTGCGCGCATGGAAATCATCGAGAAATTGCAGCGCAAGCGGCCCGAGATCGTGCATTTGTTCGACGAATTGGTGAAAACGGTGCCCGAGGGCATTTACCTGACGCAGATGAAGGAGACCGGCAAAAAGCTCGAGATCAAGGGCGTCGCCCAGTCGAGCACGCGCGTCTCGACATTCATGCGCAACATCGATTCGTCGGCGTGGATGGATAACCCGCAGCTGCAGGTGGTCGAGTCCAGCAAGGATTCACCGACCGGCGGCTCTAGTTTCACACTCACCAGCGAGGTGGTCGGCGTGGATCTTGAAGGCGGCGGCGAAACTACGGTCAAGAAGGTTGCGGCGAAATGAATTTTCTCGATCAACTTCGTTCCATTGATCCGCGCGACGTAGGCCGCTGGCCGCTGGCGGTGCGCGGTTTCTTCGTCGCCCTGGGGTTTGCCCTGGTCGCGGCATTTGGCTGGTACATGTTCGTTTGGAACGACGATCGGCCGGTGCTGCAAAAAGCGCAGAACGACGAATTGGATCTGCGCGCGCAATTCGAAAGCAAACAACAGCGCGCCGCGAATCTCGACGCCTATCGGGCGCAGCTCGGCGAGATGGAGCGCAGCTTCGGCGCGATGCTGCGGCAATTGCCCGGCAAGACCGAGGTGCCGAATCTTCTGGTCGATATTTCACAAACCGGCCTGGCCGCGGGTCTGCAGGAAAAGCTGTTCCAGCCCGGCAGCGAAAAGAGCAACGGCTTTTACGCGGAACTGCCGATCAAGATCAAGCTGGTGGGCTCCTATCATGACTTCGGCAAGTTCGTCAGCGGCATTGCCGCGTTGCCGCGAATCGTGACGCTGCATGACATTCAGATCTCGCCGGTGGACGCAAAAGGCGGCTACGACAATCTCACCATGGACGTGACCGCCAAAACCTACCGCTACATCGAGGATGAGGGCGGCGCCAAAGGCGCTAAGAAGAAAACGGGAGGCGCTTCGTGAAGAGTACATCGGCCGTTTGCGCCATATGCGTCGTGCTGTGCGCGCTGCTCGCGACAGGCTGTTCCGGCGGTCAATCGGATTTGCAGAAGTGGATCGAGACCACCAAGAAAAAGCCCGGTGGCCGCATCCTGCCGCTTCCGGAAGTGAAGCCCTACGAAACCTACGTTTACGCCGCCGGCAATCTGCGCTCGCCGTTCCAACCGCAAGGTCCCGGTTCGGCCAACGGCCAGGCGAGTCTGCGGCCGAGCGCGCGCCGCAATCGTGAATTCCTGGAAGGCTTTTCGCTCGACACCCTGAAAATGGTCGGGACTTTCAAGGTGGGCAGCAATTTTTATGGGCTCGTGCAATCGAAGGACGGGCTCGTGCACAAGGTTCAACCCGGCAATTATCTCGGGCAGAACGACGGCAAGGTGACAGAAATTACCGGCGGAAGAATTAGTCTCGTCGAAATCATTCCGGATGGTCTCGGCGGCTATATAGAGCGACCGGCCTCATTGGCATTGTCCGATTAGGCCACAGGGAGAAGAGAGCATGATTAGAATTCAGACACGATCGGCGATGGTGGGCGCGATGGCATTCGTCGCATTGGCTGCGATCAGTTTCACGGCGCGGGCCGCTGATCCGGTCAAGCTCGAGTCGATCGACGTTCAGACATTGTCGGGCCAGCAGGTGCAGCTCAAGCTGCACATGGACGGCCCGGCTCCCGAGCCACTGCCGTTCACCATCGACAAGCCGGCGCGCATTGCGTTCGACCTGCCGAATACCACACTGGCCCTCGCTTCACGCCGCTTCGATGTGCGTTCCGCCGGAGTCGACACCGTGGTTGCGGCCGAGGCCAACGGCCGCACGCGCTTGGTCGTGAATGTCGACGCTTTATTGCCCTACACCACCAAGATCGACGGCAATAACCTCGTCATAACCCTGGGCGCACAGCCGGGCGCCAGCCTCGCCGCTCCCGCCGTGGCGCGCGCCAGCGCGGGTCAGCCCGCGGCTCCGGTGGAGCGTGCGATCAAAACCATCGATTTCAGGCGCGGCTCCGACGGCACGGGCCGCGTGATCGTGCAGCTCACCGACCCGCGCACCCCGGTCAACGTGCGGCAGGAAGGCAATCAGATCGTGGTGGACTTTGCCGGCACGCTGATGCCGAAAAACCTCATGCGCCGCTACGATGTCATGGATTTCGCAACACCGGTGCAAACGGTCGACGCGGTTCGGGTGGAGGGCAGCACGCGCCTGGTGATCAGCGCTCAGGGTGATTTCGAGCAGCTGGCCTACCAATCCGACAACCAATACACCATCGAGGTCAAGCCTTCCACGAAGCGCACCGCCCAGGAAGACAAAAAGGAATACACCGGCGAGCGGCTCACGCTGAATTTCCAAGACATCGACGTACGCTCGGTATTGCAGCTGCTCGCGGACACCAGCGGCCAAAACATCGTGGTCAGCGATTCAGTCAACGGTAATTTGACGCTGCGCCTGCAGAACGTGCCTTGGGATCAGGCCCTCGACATCGTGTTGCGCACCAAGGGCTTGGACAAGCGCCGCCACGACAACGTCATCATCATCGGGCCCACCGAAGAACTCGCCTCGCGCGAGAAGGCGGAACTGGCCGCGCACAAAGAGGTGCAGGAGCTGTCGCCGATCCACACTGAATTCATGCAGGTCAACTATGCCAAGGTTGCGGACCTGGCGAAATTGATCAGGCCGACGGCCGCCGCAGGCGCCAAGAATTCCTTGCTCTCCCCGCGCGGCTCACTGTCGATCGACGAGCGCACCAACACCCTGCTGGTGCAGGACACATCGGATAATCTGGCGGATATCCGCCGCTTGGTGCAGACCTTGGACGTGCCGGTGCGGCAGGTATTGATCGAAGCGCGCATCGTGATCGTCAGCGACACCTTCGAACGCGACCTGGG
Organism: uncultured Gammaproteobacteria bacterium; assembly: GCA_963785405.1. Classification (GTDB taxonomy): domain Bacteria; phylum Pseudomonadota; class Gammaproteobacteria; order Steroidobacterales; family Steroidobacteraceae; genus Bog-1198. The sequence continues at coordinate 507,627 of CAWAVF010000008.1, read as the reverse complement.
CGTACGCTTTGGCATCACCAGCGCGCACCAGGTGAATGGCAACGGTCTGTTGGCCGTCACCGGCACCGGCGTCGGCGCGGACACGATGACCGGATCGGCGATCACCAATTTGCAGGCCGGAACTTCGCCGTTCCCGGTGTCGACGCCGACCCTCGACAATCGCTACATGGTCAATCTACCGGCCGCGAACATCAACGGCAGCATCGGCGTTTCGCTCCTTACCGGCAGCACTCTGGTCGACCTGGAGCTCTCGGCGGCGCAAAACGAAGGCAAGAGCGAGACCATATCCTCGCCGCGCGTGATCACGGCGAACCAGAAGCAAGCCGAGATCAAGCAGGGCGTCGAGATTCCCTATCAGGAATCGGCCTCGAGCGGCGCCACCACCACGCAATTCAAGAATGCGGTGCTGTCGCTCAAGGTGACGCCGTTGATCACGCCGGACAACCGCGTGATCCTCGACCTCGACGTTTCGGACGATTCGGTCGGACAGCAGGTCACGAGCGCCACCGGCGGCAGCGTGCCGTCGATTGATACGCGCGAAATCATCACCCAGGTGTTGGTCAACGACGGCCAGACCGTGGTGCTCGGCGGTATTCTCGATACCACCAAGACCAAGCAGGCCAACAAGGTGCCGTTCTTCGGGGATATCCCGATTCTCGGCTATCTGTTCAAGAGCACGACCGATATCAACAACAAGACTGAACTGCTGATCTTCATCACGCCGAAAATTCTGCGTGAGGGATCGAATCTTTACTGAAGTCGGCGGGCGCGATTCGGATCAAGGGCGCCTTCGGGGCGCCCTTATTTCAAGACAGACAATCAGGCGAAACGCTTTAGGTCCGCTATGATCAGCGCTGGTCATGCTCACCAAGCGCAATATATTTCTGATCGGGCCGATGGGATCCGGCAAAACGGCGGTCGGGAGGCATCTCGCGCGCCTGTTTCGCTTTACCTTTCATGACAGCGACGCGGACATCGAGGCGAAAACCGGCGTGGACATCGCATTCATTTTCGAGAAGGAAGGCGAGGCGGGCTTTCGCATCCGCGAAAAGGAGTCGATCGATCGTCTGAGCCGTCTGGATTCGATCGTGCTGGCCACCGGCGGCGGGGCGGTGATCGATTCGGACAATCGCCGCGCGCTCGCCGAACGCGGCGTGGTGGTTTATCTGGCAACGTCCGTCGATCAGCAGATGGAACGCACGCGCCATGCACGGCACCGCCCCCTGCTCAACGATGCCAACCCGGAAAACAGGCTCAAGGAGCTGATGCAGCGCCGGGCGACGCTGTATGCGGAGATCGCCGATCTTACGATCTCGACGGACGGGCGGCGCGTGCAGCTGGTGGCCGAGGAAATCCAGCATGAGCTGCAGCGAGCGCGCGGCTCCTAGTGTTCGTATAATCAACCCGTGCAAACGCTTCATGTAGATGTCGGGCATTCACGCTATCCCATCACCATTGGCTCCGGATTGCTGACGAATCGCGAGCTGCTGGACGAGCAGATTCCCGGCCGCGATTTGCTGATCGTGACCAATGCCACGGTCGCCAAGCTGTATCTTGCAAAACTCACCGGCAGCTTTGCGCAGCGGCATATCGGCGACTGCATCCTGCCGGACGGTGAGCAGCACAAGACACTGCAAACCGCGGGCTGGGTATTCGACGCGCTGGTTGCCAACAAGATGAATCGCGACGCGACCGTTTTGGCGCTGGGCGGCGGCGTGGTCGGCGACATCGCAGGTTTCGCGGCGGCGTGCTATCAGCGCGGCATCGGCTACGTGCAGATGCCCACCACGCTGCTTGCGCAGGTGGATTCCTCGGTCGGCGGCAAGACCGGAGTCAACCATACCGGCGGCAAGAACTTGATCGGCGCCTTCTACCAGCCACGCGCAGTGATCGCCGACACGGACGTACTGGCCACCTTGCCCGACCGGGAACTGAAGTCAGGCCTCGCCGAGGTGATCAAGTACGGCTGCGTCTGGGATCCGCTGCTGTTCGAGTGGCTGGACCGCAACATTGTCAAGCTGCTGGCGCGGGATGCCGAGGCGCTGAAGTATGCCATCGGCAGGTCGTGCGAGATAAAAGCCATCGTGGTTGCGAGGGACGAACGCGAGCGCGATCTGCGGGCAATCCTCAATTTCGGCCATACCTTCGGCCACGCCATCGAGGCCGCAACCGCTTACGAGAAATACCTGCACGGCGAGGCGGTGGGCCTCGGCATGCTGATCGCCGCGGATTTGTCGCTGCGCTTAGGATGGATCGATGCGCCGCTCAAGGAGCGGGTGCGCGACATCCTGGCGCGCACCGGTTTGCCGACCCAGGCGCCGCGCATCGGGGCCGCCAAGGCACTGGAGCTGATGCAAATGGACAAGAAGGTGCTTGCCGGCGCGCTGCGCCTGGTGCTGCTCGAAAAGCTCGGCCGCGCCATCATCACCGACCAGTACTCCAAAGCCGCGCTCGACGCCACGCTCAAGGAATATTTCGAATGAGCGCGCTGGCGCCCTACGCCGCGCTCGAGGAGCATTCGCGGGGCCGCCGCCACCCGGAACCGCCGCCGCAGCGCCGCTCGGAATACCAGCGCGATCGCGATCGCATCGTGCATTCCACCGCGTTCCGCCGGCTGGTCTACAAGACCCAGGTGTTCGTCAATCACGAGGGTGATCTGTACCGAACGCGGCTGACGCATTCGCTCGAGGTGGCGCAGATAGCGCGCACTATCGCCCGGGCGCTGAAGCTGAACGAGGAATTGTCCGAGGCCATATGCCTCGCGCATGATCTTGGGCATACGCCGTTCGGCCACGCGGGACAGGATGCGCTCAACGATTGCATGGCGGATTTCGGCGGTTTCGAACACAACCTGCAATCCCTGCGCGTGGTCGACGAGCTCGAGGAGCGTTACGCCGAATTTGACGGTTTGAACCTGACCTTCGAATGCCGCGAGGGTATTCTCAAGCACTGTTCCTACAACAACGCGGTCCAGCTCGGGGAATTGGGCGAACGTTTCATCAATCGCCAGCAGCCCGGCCTGGAGGCGCAGCTTGCGAATTTTGCCGATGAAGTCGCCTACAACAATCACGACGTGGATGACGGCATTCGCGCCGGACTGATCAGCGTCGAGCAGCTGCTCGAGGTGCCGTTGTTTCGCGGCTACCACGACCAAGTGCTGGCCAAATACCCGGCGCTCGCCGGCCGCCGCCTGGTCTACGAAATTTTGCGGCGGATGATCAACCACCTTGCCAGCGACCTGATCGATGCCTCGGAGGCGCGCCTCGCGGCATCGGGGGTGCGCTCGATCGCGGAGGTAAGGTCGCACTCGGGAATGCTGATCGGCTTCAGCGATGCCACCCGCGAGCAGAATTACGCGCTCAAGACTTTCCTGCGTGAACGCGTTTACAAGCACTACAAGGTGCGGCGCATGACCGCCAAGGCGCGCCGCGTGGTGCGCGATTTGTTCGATGCTTTTTTCAACGATCCCACCTTGATGCCGGACGAACATGAAGCGCGCGCCAGATTGGAACTGGTGCAGGGTCCGGCGGGGCGCGCGCGTGCGGTGGCCGATTACATTGCCGGGATGACCGATCGCTACGCCATTCTCGAGCACAGCCGCCTGTTCGAACCCAGCGAGCGAACCTGATGACAGGCAGGAGCGGGCCGCTGAAGAACGATCTGCTGCTGCGCGCACTGCTGCGCGAGCCCACGCCGCGGCGGCCGATCTGGCTGATGCGCCAGGCAGGACGCTATCTGCCGGAGTATCGGGCCACGCGCGAGCGCGCCGGCGGATTCCTGGAGATGTGCACCACTCCGGAGATCGCGTGCGAAATCACCTTGCAGCCGGTCGACCGCTATCCTCTCGATGCTGCGATCCTGTTCTCGGACATTCTCACGATTCCGCACGCGATGAACCTCGGATTGGAATTCGAGGCCGGCGAGGGTCCGAAGTTCGAGCGCCCGGTGCGCACGCCCGCCGACATCGATGCGCTGCGGGTGCCGGATCCCGCGCGCGAACTCAAGTATGTGACCGATGCGGTGGCGCTGGTGCGCCGCGAGCTGCACGGCCGGGTGCCGCTCATCGGCTTTGCGGGCAGCCCCTGGACGGTAGCCACGTACATGGTGGAAGGAGGCGGCAGCAAGACCTTCGGCCACATCAAACGCATGATGTACGAGTCGCCGCGGCAATTGCACCGTCTGCTCGAACTTCTGGCAAAGGCAACGATTCTTTATCTGAACGCGCAAATCGCCGCCGGCGCGCAGGCCATCATGCTGTTCGATACCTGGGGCGGTGTGTTGACGCCCGCGCAATACGAGGAATTCTCGCTGCGCCACATGGCGCAGGTCGTGGACCAGGTTACAAAAAAATCGGAGGGACGCCGGGTTCCCAACATCGTCTTTACCAAGGGCGGCGGAGCCTGGTTGGCAAAAATCGCGGGCATCGGCTGCGATGCCGTCGGCGTCGATTGGACCACCGATTTGAAGGAAGCGCGCCAAGCCGTCGGCGGGCGCGTCGCATTGCAGGGCAATCTCGATCCGTCCGCGCTGTTCGCGCCGCCCGAGACCCTGCGCGCCGAAACCTTGCGGGTGCTGGAGAGCTTCGGCGCCGGCAGCGGCCATGTGTTCAATCTAGGGCATGGCATCACGCCGGACGTCGATCCGCAGCGCGTCGCGCTGCTGGTGGAGACGGTGCAGGCCTACAAGCCCGCGCAAGGTTGACTCGCAACGAGGAGGTAACCATGTCCACTGTTTCTTATGCCCTATGGGCGTTCGCCGCCGGCGCGCTGATTCCGCTGATGGCGATCTTGAATGCCGGGCTGGCGCGCGGCGTCGGCGGCCCGATTCAAGCCGCGGTCATATTGTTCGCTACCGGGTTGGTTGCATCACTCCTGGTTGCTGCGACGGCAACGGTGCGCATTCCGGAGCTAGCAGCGATCGCTCGCATCGCGCCCACCCAGTACTTAGGCGGGCTCATTGTCGCCTTCTATGTCCTCAGCATCACCTTTCTTGCCCCTCGATTCGGCGTCGGCAACGCGATTCTGTTCGCGGTGACGGCGCAGCTATTCTCTTCGGCGGTGATAGACCACTTCGCTCTGGCGGGAGCGGCGCTGCGGCCGTTGACAACCCTGAGGCTGATCGGACTCACAATCGTCATCAGCGGCGTGGTGCTTACGCAGATTGCTGATCGCCTCGCCGCGGGGTCCCGCTAACCCACCCTGTCATTGCGCAGCGCCGGCCGCAGGGTTGCGCAACTCGTCGCGCAGGGCGCGGCGCAGAATTTTGCCGACGTTGCTCTTGGGCAGCTCGGCGCGAAAATACACATGCTTCGGCACTTTGTATCCGGTGAGTTCGGTGCGGCAGTAGGCGATCAGCGCTTCCGCGGTTAAGGTGGGATCCTTCTTCACGACGAACAGGGCGACCACCTCGCCGGAATTCTCATCCGGCTGCGCAACCGCCGCGACTTCCAGCACCCCGGGATGCTCGGCAGCGACGCTTTCGACCTCATTGGGATATACATTGAATCCCGACACCAGGATCATGTCTTTCTTGCGATCCTCGATGTAGACAAAACCTTCGGCATCCATGCGGCCGATGTCGCCGGTGCGCAGCCAATCGCCGAACATCACGTTGTCGGTCTCGTCGGGCCGGTTCCAATAGCCGCGCATCACCTGGGGACCGAAGACGCAGATCTCGCCGATGCCATCGACGGGTAATTCCTTGCCGGCGTCGTCGCGAATGGAAATGTCGGTCGACGGAACGGGTAGCCCGACCGAGCCGTTGAACTCCAAACCGACGGGATTGGCGGTGGCAATGGGCGAGGTTTCGGTCAGGCCCCAGCCTTGGCTGACGATGCTGCCGGTGACTTCTTTCCAGCGCTTCGCCACCACCGGTTGCACCGCCATGCCGCCGGCGAAACTCACGCGCAGCGCGCCAAAATCCACCGCTTCGAACCCGGGTGTGTGCAACAGCGCATTGAACAGGGTGTTGACTCCGCTGATGAAGTTGAACTTGTATTTCTTCAGTTCCGCCACGAATGCCGGGAAATCACGCGGATTCGTAATCAACACATTGCGGGCTCCGAGCGGCAGGAAGGCCAGACAATTCGTGGTGAGCGCAAAAATGTGGTAGAGCGGCAGCGCCGTTACCACGACGCGGCCACCGCCGGCCTGCAGCGCGGGCTTTATCCATGCCAGGGCCTGAAGCAGGTTGGCCACCATGTTGCGGTGGGTGAGAACGGCGGCCTTCGCCACGCCCGTGGTGCCGCCGGTGTACTGCAGAAAGGCGATGTCCTCGCCTCCCAATTCAACGGGCTGGAGTTTGAGTCCAAGGCCGATCCCCAGAGCATCCCTGAACGACATCGAACCCGGCATTTTCCACGCGGGAATCTGTTTGCGCACGTACCGCAGCACAAAATTTACCAGGAAGCCCTTTGGCAGCCCCAACAAATCCCCGACGCCCGTCACCAGCACGTTCTTCAAGTCAGTACGCGCCAGCACTTGCTCGAGTACGTGCGCGAAGTTCTCGACGATGACGATGGCCTTCGCGCCGGAATCCTTCAACTGATGTTCAAGTTCGCGCGGCGTATACAAGGGATTGGTATTGACCACCACCATGCCGGCGCGCAGCGCGCCGAACAGCGCGATGGGATATTGCAGAATGTTGGGCATCATCAGGGCCACGCGATCCCCTCTGCTCAAGCCGGATTTCTGCTGCAGCCACGCTGCAAACGCGCGGCTGAGTTCGTCGAGTTGCGCGTAACTCAAGGTCGCGCCCATGTTGCTGAATGCAGGCAGCTGACGATGGCTCGCAAACGCCTCCTCTATCACTTCCTTGAGCGATGCATAGGAGTCGGGGTCGATGTCCGCCGGCACGCCGGGCGGGTACTGTTTCAGCCAACTTCGATCCACTTAGGTGTGCCTCGTTTTCTTAGCGTGTGTATACCGGAGTAGACTAGCCCATGGAGCGCGAATGGTCACAAATCGGCGATTGATTGTCATTGGCCTATGCATCGCGCTGTCGGGCTGCGTGCTGGGCAGCGGACCCTGCCTATGGCTCAAGCCGGTTAGAGTAACCATGGTAGGACATGTGCATTTTCGCGACTTTCCGGGCCCGGACGGCATCGACAACGTGCCGCTGCTGGTGCTGGATGAGCAAAGATACGTATACGCGCCCGCTCAAAGCCATCTTTGTTTGGCGGCAAACGACGTGCAGCTGGTGGGGGTCGCGGAATTTCCGCAGAGCATTGGCGAGAATTCGCATGTCTCGGTCGTCGGCACGTTGTTCGAAGCGGTATCCACGCGCCAGTACACGCGCTTTTTGATCAATGTCATCAGCATCGTGCCGCTGCGGGCAGCGCGCTGACGAGCGATCGCATTCCAGGAAAATCGGTTTACAATCACAGCCCGCCATTGCGGCAGAATCAAATGAGGGGAGTGAACCATGAAAACTAGAACTCTTGCCGGCCTGATGGCCGCGCCGTTGCTGATATTTGCCTTCGCGCTTACCGCGAGGGCGGCGGACCCTGCCACGACCGCTTGCCAGGACGGAACCACCAGCACCTCGACGGGTAAGGGCACCTGCAGCGGTCACGGCGGCGTCCAAAAGGCCGCGAAGACCACTGCGGCACCGGCGGCCGCGCCAGCCGCCGCGCCAGCCGCAGCACCCGCCGCGGCACCGGCTGCACCGGCAGCGCCTGCCGCGCCCGCCAAGAGCGGCGCGGCGACGACTTGCGCGGATGGCAGTACAAGTACCTCGACCGGCAAGGGCACATGCAGCGGCCACGGTGGCGTACAAAAAGCCACCAAGGCTGCACCTGCGAAGGCGGCAGCCTCGAGCGCGCCCGCTGCTGCTCCGGCAGCGGCTGCGGCGACGGCGCCGGCAGCGACGGCAGCCAAATCCGCCACGGCGACCAAATCTGCGCCCGCTGCGACGGCCGGCAATACCGATCCCACGGGTGCGACGGCCAAGTGCAAGGACGGCACTTACTCGAAGTCGGCGCATCGCAGCGGTACCTGCTCCAGCCACGGCGGCGTCGACACCTGGTTGACCGCGGCCCAGTAGATTTGGCCGCGGGATTATTTGCGCAGCAGCGGCTGCAGTGCCGGCCAGACGTTCTCGAGCAGCTTCGGCTGCCCGAGAGCGTTCGGGTGAATGTCATCGTCCTGCATGAGACTCTGCGATAGGGCGATGTCGTTTAGCAGGAACGGCACCAAGGGGATTTTCTTGTCGCGGGCGATATCGCTGAAACTTAAGCGAAATTGCTCGGTGTACGGAAGCCCGTAGTTGGGCGGCATGCGCATTCCCAGCAGCAGCACCTTGGCGCCGGCCGCCGCGGCCAGGTCCGTCATCTGCTCGAGATTGGCGCGCATTTGCGGGATCGGCAATGCACGCAATCCGTCGTTGCCGCCCAGTTCGATCACCACGATCTTGGGATGGTGAAGCTCGAGGGCGCGCGGCAGACGCGCCAGGCCCCCGGCGGTGGTCTCGCCGCTAACGCTGGCGTTGACGACTTCGTATCCGTACCCTAGCGCTTTGAGCCTCGTCTTGAGCAATTCCACCCAGCCAAGTTCTACGTGCGCCAGGCCGTAGCCCGCGCTGATGCTATCGCCAAAAACGAGAATCACGGGTATCTCGGCCCTGGCCGGGAGCCATGCGACGATCATTAGAGTCAAGGCGAAAAGCCGCTTCACAGGCGCTCCTGATGCAAGATCAAATCGTTCTCGAAGCCAAGAATGTATCGAAGACCGTCGCCAGCCCCGCGGGGCCGCTGACCATTCTCGCCGATGTGAGCCTCAGTGTGCGAACCGGCGAGACTCTGGCCATCGTCGGCGAGTCGGGCGCGGGCAAGTCGACGCTGTTGGCGCTGCTCGCGGGACTCGATTCCCCAAGCACCGGTCGCGTGCTGATCGCCGGCACCGATCTTACGGAACTCGACGAGGACGGGCGGGCGGCACTGCGCGGCAAGCATGTTGGGTTCGTGTTTCAGTCGTTTCATTTGATTCCCTCCCTCACGGCCATCGAGAACGTGATGCTGCCGCTGGAACTCGGCGGCCGGCGCGACGCGCGGCAGGCCGCCGCGGCGGCGCTCGAACAAGTGGGATTGACGCCGCGAGTGGAGCACTACCCGAAGCAATTGTCCGGCGGCGAACAGCAGCGCGTCGCGATTGCGCGCGCGTTCGTGACGCATCCGGCCGTATTGTTTGCCGACGAGCCCACCGGCAATCTCGATACCGCGACCGGGCAGCGCATCACCGATCTCCTGTTCGAGTTGAACCGCAGCACCGGCAGCACGCTGGTGCTGGTCACGCATGATCGCGAGCTGGCAGCACGCTGCAATAGAATGCTGCAGCTCGATGCCGGGCACACGGTGAACTGATGCAAGCTCTGCGATTCGCGTTACGCAATCTTTGGCGCGACCTGAAGTCCGGCGAGCTGTCGGTGCTGCTGCTGGCGCTGGTGGTGGCGGTGCTGTCATTGACGGCGGTCGGTTTTTTTACCAGCCGCATCTCGCAGGGGGTGCGAGCGCAAGCGGCGGAAGTGCTCGCGGCGGATCTGCGCATGGAGTCGCCAAATCCCATGGCCGCGCGGTATTTCAGCGAGGCACGGGCGCGCGGCATCAGCAGCGCGCAAGTGATTTCCTTCCCCACCGCGATTTTCAGCGGAAATTTGAGCCAGCTGGCGGCGCTCAACGCGGTCACGGCGGGCTATCCGCTGCGCGGCCACCTGCGCATCGCGGATGCCCCTTTTGGCCCGGGCCGGGTCACCGATCGAATTCCGGGCGTGGGTGAGGTATGGGTCGATTCGCGCATCATCGCGCATCTCAAGCTCGAGCTAGGCGCCAGCCTACGCATCGGCGCGGGCTCGTTCCGCGTTACCCAGGTTCTCGACTACCGGCCGGATCAGGGCACAGGCTTCATCAATCTCGCGCCGGCGGCGCTGCTCAACTTCGACGATCTCGCCGCCACGCAGCTGATCCAGCCGGGCAGCCGCGCCAGCTATGCGGCTCTGTTCGCGGGCAGCCCGGCGGCGATTGCCGCCTTCCGCGAATATCTCGTTGCTGCGAAAGCGCCAGGAGAACGTCTGCGGGATGTCGAAGAATCCAGCCGGCAGCTCAATTCCGCCATCGATCGCGCCAGCCGATTCTTGAATCTGGCGAGCCTTGCCTCGGTGCTGCTGGCGGCGGTGGCGGTGGTGATGGGCGCGCGACGCTACGCGTCGCGCCACATCGATGCCGTGGCCTTGATGAAATGCATGGGCGCCGCGCAGGGTTTCGTGCTGTCGATTTCCATCATCGAACTGGCCTTGCTGGCATTGTTTGCGGTCGCGGTCGGGACGGTGCTCGGCTACCTCGCGCAAGTCGGATTGGTATGGCTGCTGCAAGGTCTGATCCGCAATGAGCTACCCGCGGCCTCGCTGGCGCCGCTGCCGATTGCACTGGTGACCGTGGTGGCGATGCTCATCGGTTTCGCCTTACCGCCCTTGCTGCAATTGAAGAACACGCCGCCGGCGCGGGTGCTGCGCAAAACCGTGAGCGCGCCGCCGCTGCGCTACGGCGTGAGCTATTTGCTGGCGCTCGCGGCATTGGCCGCGATTCTCTGGGCCATGGTGCGGGACAGCGAGCTGGTGTTGAGCGTGCTGGCCGGCGTCCTGGGCGTGGGCCTGGTGCTGACATTGGCGGGCTATGCCCTGGTGCGCCTCACCAGCCGACTGCGCGGCGGTGTGGGAGTGGCGTGGCGATACGGCCTGGCGAACGTATCGCGCCGCGGCACCGGCAGCGTGGTGCAGATTGTCGCTTTCGGACTCGGGTTGATGGTGCTGTTGCTGTTGGCTGTGGTGCGCGGCGATCTGCTGGCGGACTGGCGGCGCAGCCTGCCGAGCGATGTGCCGAACAATTTTCTGGTCAACATCCGCCCGGAACAGCGCCAGGCGCTGCAGGAATTCCTGCAGGCGCACGGCTTCGGCACACCTCAGATGTATCCCATGGTGCGTGCGCGCATCACTGCCATCAATTCGCGACCCGCCCAGTCGCTGCAACTTCGCGGCGACGTCGCCAAAGGCTATGTGGAACGCGAGCAAAACCTGACCTGGTCCGCGGATATGATGGAAGACAACCAATTGATCGCCGGCCGCTGGTGGACGGCGGCCGATGCAGGCAAGCCGCTGGTCTCGATTTCGTCGGAATACGCCGATGGCCTGCACCTCAAGGTGGGCGACGCCTTGAGCTTCGATGTGGCCGGCGAGGCGCTGACCGTGCGGGTGGCCAGCATTCGAAAAATACGCTGGGACAGCTTTAGGCCGAATTTCTTTCTGGTACTCCCGCCGGGATTGTTGGACGGCGCCGCCGGAACCTACATGACCAGCATCTACTTGACCGCGGCGCAGCGCGCGTCGCTCGCCGATCTGGTGCGCCAGTTTCCGACCGTTTCGGTTTTCGATGTCGATGCCATTCTCAAGCAGATTCGCGACATCATCGACCGCGCCTCGCTCGCGGTGCAGTATGTGTTTCTATTCACGTTGGCGGCGGGAATCGTGGTGTTGCTGGCGGCTGTGCAATCGACCCGCGATGAGCGGCGCTACGAGAGCGCGATGCTGCGCACCTTGGGCGCCAGCCGCGGCGTGGTGCTGCAGGGCGTTGCCGCGGAGTTCTCGGCGCTCGGCTTTCTCTCCGGGACCTTGGCCGCCTTTGGCGCCACGGGAGTGGGCTGGATCCTGGCGCGCCGCCTGTTTTCGCTCGAATTCACGCTCGACCCCTGGGTGTGGGTCCTCGGCTTGGTGTGCGGCACCATTCTGGTGGGCGTGAGCGGCACGCTCGCGACACGCAGCGTGGTCAACACTCCGCCGATCGTGACACTGCGCGACGAATAGCTTTATTGCACTTCGAGCAGCAGCCAGCCGATGGGCGTCGCAATGCCGCGCGGCGGCAGCGCTTCGATTCTCACCGTGTAAATGCCGGCGGATAAACCAGTGGAATTCAACGTCAGGCGCAGCTCACCGTTCGAATCCTTGAGCAGGTTGTTGAGTATCAGCGCGCGCCCCTGATCCTTCTTGTCGACGATCATGCGAAATTCCATGAGTTTCTGCGTGTAAGCAAGGTTGATGTGCACATCCATCAACTGCGGCGCAGTCCGACTCAAAGTTATCTTGGCATGGTCGATGCCCGCCGCGTGATCCGGAGCGATGTACTTCGTGGTTTCGGTCGCCGGCTGCACCAGCGATCCTAAATCCTTCACACGCTTGGCGTCCTCGAACCGTCCCGACAGTATTTCAAGCTTTCCGACCATCACCCAGCAGGCAACCAGGCTGACAAAGGCGAGCGCACCCAGGCCGATCAGCACGTACAGGTGCTTCCACCACGGCGGCCGCGGTTCGCCCAGGTCCTGCGGCTGGCCGCTGGCTTCCAGCAGCTTGAGGCTGGCATGCGCGCGCTCCGACAAGTGCAGATTGTTCAGGTAATCCGGATGAGCGCGGCACCAATTCTCGAGGTCCCGGGCTCCCTTGAACGGCAGCTTGTTCTCAAGATAGCGCTCCACGAGCTTGTGATCCTCGATGAACTTGCGATCGAAGCGCGGCGAAACGGGCGCGGGTTTTCCGGGCGAAATGGTGCGAGCGTTCATACGAGAGCATTCCTCAGGATGCCTATAGTGCCGCGTCGGGAATGCGCAATATGTGAAATGATCGGCATATGCATTGGCGGCTTGCCCACCTTGAGACGGCCGTCACGTTACGGCGCGGCGTTCGGGCGAGACCCCATGCATGAATCGACGACGCCGCAAACGGCGGCGATCGCAGCCGCGCGTGTGCTGGACTTGCGCCACACGGCGCCCACGTTGCGGCTCGGAGCGGGTTTGCTGAACTGCCGAATAGTCATGCCGCGCTGCGACCCGAATGGCGACTCCACCGCAAGCTCCGGCAGCAAGGTGATGCCAAGCCCCGCAACCACCATCTGGCGCAGCGTTTCCAGGCTGGTCGCACGAAAATCCTCCGCCTCGCGCACGTCGATCCGGCTGCAAACCTCCAGCGCCTGGTCGCGCAAACAGTGGCCGTCCTCCAGTAGCAGCAACGTTTGCCCCTTGAGATCCTGTACCTTGATGGTCGATTTCTCGGCGAGCGGGTGATTGTCGGGCAGCGCCACGGTGAAAGCCTCTCGGTACAGTACGCGCGATTCCAGGCCGTCCTGCGGCGCCGGCAGCGCCAGGATGCCGACGTCGATCTCGCCGTCGCGCAGACGTTTCAGCAGCGATTCGGTTTGGTATTCATAGAGCATGAGCCGCAAGTGCGGCAGGGCTTTGCGCAGCTTGCGCATCACTCGCGGCAGCAAATAGGGTCCAATCGTGGGGATCAGCGCCACTTTCAGCTGGCCGGCCAGTGGATCGGTATTGCTGCGGGCGAGGGCAATGATTTCCTCGCTCTCATCGAGCATGCGGCGCGCGCGAACCACCACTTGCTTGCCCACCTCGGTGAGCTGCAGGTTCTTGGGCTGGCGCTCCACCAGTTTGACCCCCAAATACTGTTCGAGCTTCTTCACCTGAGCCGACAGGGTTGGTTGGCTCACGAAAGTACGCTCGGCCGCCTTGCCGAAATGCCCGGTATCGGCGAGCGCCACCAGATACTTCAAATCTTTGAGATTCATGCGTTTTTCTTCATAGACAGAGTCTATCAGAAACATGATAACAATCAATTTCATTTATGACTTCGCGGGCGCTAGCATGGCTGTCAGTTTCAAACACGCGTCAATCAGGAGTTCTCATGTCTTTGATCAACACAGAAATCAAGCCTTTCAAGGCCACCGCCTACCACAACGGCAAGTTCGTGCCGGTGACGAGCGACAGCCTCAAGGGCAAGTGGTCCGTCATGGTGTTCTATCCCGCCGACTTCACCTTCGTGTGTCCGACCGAGCTCGGCGATCTCGCCGACAACTATGAGGAGTTCAAGAAATTGGGCGTGGAGATTTACGGCGTGTCCACCGACACGCACTTCGCCCACAAGGCGTGGCACGACACTTCGGACACCATCGCCAAGGTGCGCTACCCGCTTGGTCGGCGATCCGACGGCGACGCTGGCGCGCAATTTCGGCGTGCTGATCGAAGCTGACGGTCTCGCCTATCGCGGCACTTTCGTGATCAACCCCGAGGGTTTGATCAAGATCATCGAAGTGCATGACAACGGCATCGGCAGGGACGCCAAGGAGCTGCTGCGCAAGGTGAAGGCTGCGCAGTATGTTGCCTCGCATCCTGGCGAGGTGTGTCCGGCAAAGTGGACTCCGGGCGCTCATACTCTCAAGCCGTCCTTGGATCTGGTCGGGAAGATCTAGCGTCATGCTCGACGCCGACCTCAAGAGCCAGCTCAAGGGTTACCTTGCACGGATTTCGCAGCCGGTGGAGATAGTCGCCTCCCTCGACGGCGGCGACAAATCGCGCGGGATGATCGAGCTGCTGCACGACATCGAATCGCTATCCGGCCTGGTGAGTATTGTGCATAGCGACGAGGCGCAGCTTAAGCCCTCGTTCGCGCTGCGCGGGCCGGGCGCCGCTTCCCGAGTGCGCTTCGCGGGCGTGCCGCTGGGCCATGAATTCACCTCTCTGGTCCTCGCGCTGCTGCAGGCCGGCGGCTATGCGCCGAAAATGGACGACGCCGTCGCGGCGCAAATCGGCGCCCTCGATGGCGATTTTTACTTCGAAACCTTCGTTTCATTGAGCTGCCAAAGCTGTCCGGACGTTGTGCAGGCGCTGAATGCAATGGCGGCGCTCAATCCGGGAATCCGCCATACCATGATCGACGGCGCCGTGTTCCAGGAAGAAGTCGAGCGGCGCCAAGTGCTGGCCGTACCCGCCGTGTTTCTCAACGGCAAGCCGTTCGGCCAGGGCAGCATGGAGCTTGCCGAAATTCTCCTCAAGCTGGACGCGGGAGCGCCAGGCGCTGCGGCCGCCAAATTGACTGCCAAGGCGCCCTTCGATGTGCTCGTCGTGGGCGGCGGACCTGCAGGTGCCGCAGCGGCGATCTACGCTGCCCGCAAGGGCATCCGTACCGGCATCGCCGCCGAACGTCTTGGCGGACAGCTGCTTGATACGGTCGGCATCGAGAACTTCATCTCCGTGAAGGAGACGCAAGGACATAAACTGGCGAGCGGCCTGGAACAGCATGTCACCACGTATGATGTGGACGTCATGAATTCGCAGCGCGCGGAAGGCTTGAGCGTGGGGGATCTCATCGAAGTAAAGCTCAATGGCGGAGCGAGGCTCAAGGCCCGGGCCCTGATCATCGCAACCGGCGCACGCTGGCGCGAGATCGGCGTGCCCGGCGAGCGCGAATATCGCAATCGCGGCGTGGCCTACTGCCCGCACTGCGACGGACCCCTGTTCAAGGGCAAGCGCGTGGCCGTGATCGGCGGCGGCAATTCAGGAGTCGAAGCCGCCATCGATCTAGCGGGTCTGGTCAGCCACGTTACCTTGATCGAATTCGACGCGCAGCTGCGCGCAGACGCGGTGCTCCGAGCCAAGCTCTATAGTCTTCCGAATGTGGCAGTGATCACCAGCGCAGAGACCTGCGCGGTGATCGGCGACGGCCAGCGTGTCACCGGTCTTAAGTACCGGGAGCGGTCCAGCGGCGAAATGCGCGACCTGGATGTCGCCGGCGTGTTCGTGCAAATCGGCTTGGTGCCGAATACCGATTGGCTGGAGGGCACGGTCAGGCTGTCGCCGCGCGGCGAAGTGGAGGTCGATGCGCGCGGCCAGACTTCGGTGCCCGGCATATTCGCGGCGGGGGACTGCACCGTCGTGCCCTACAAGCAAATCGTCATTGCCATGGGCGAGGGCGCCAAGGCCTCGCTCAGCGCGTTCGATCACCTGATTCGACAGCCCAGCCTCAAGGCCGCGTGATGGCGGCCGCGCATCCCCAGAGACTCTCTGCGGGCGTAGTGGTGATGCACGGCATGCAGGGCCAGATGCAGACCCTGCTGCTGCGGGCCTATAAAAACTGGGATTTCCCCAAGGGGATGGTTGAACCGGGCGAGGAACCCTTGGCTGCGGCATTGCGCGAGGTGCGCGAGGAGACGACCCTGGAAGACCTGGCGTTTGACTGGGGCACGAGTTTTGTGCAAACCGGGCCGTACAACAATGGCAAGTATGCCCGGTACTACCTTGCCCGAAGCAAGGATACCGAGGTGAGCCTGCCCATCAACCCGGAACTCGGCAGGCCCGAGCACCACGAGGCGCGCTGGGTGACCCTTGATCAGGCTCTTTCGATGGTGGCGCCGCGGCTCGTGCCGGTGATTCGCTGGGCGCGCGACATCGTCACAGGGTGATGGAGCCCCGGCCGACCTCGACGACGTCGCCGCCGACAAAGATTTCCCGCTCGCGGGTCACGTCAAGATAGAGATCGGAAGGCCGGGCCACGAACTCGCCCTGCGAAATCTGCATTTGCACTGGCAATGTTCGCTTCATGGCCAGGCACCAGGCGCCGAAGTTCGCAGTGGCGGACCCTGTTGCCGGATCCTCGAGTATTGCGCCGCCTTGAGGAAAGAAAAACCGCGCCAACGCGCTGTTATCGTCGCTGATGAAAAAAACATAGGCCATGCTCTGGCCATCCTCGCTGCGGATGCTCTGCAAACGTTGCGGTACCGGCGAGACGCGCCGCACCGCATCGATTGAGGTCAGCGGCACCACCAGCTGCTCCTTGCCAGCCTTCATCCACAAGGGCCGCTCGCCGATGTCGGCCTTTTTGAGGCCCAAAGCCTTTGCCAACTCGTCGCGCGAGGCGTCGAGTTCACGCCAGGTGGCGCCGACGGCAGTCAAGGTCCAGCGATCGCCCTGCGCGCGCACCGGAATCAATCCGGCTTGCATCTCCAATACCAGCGCATCTTTTCCCAGTTTCAACGCGCGGCACACCTGCGCCGTGCCGAGAGTCGGGTGTCCCGCAAAGGGCATCTCATAGGCCGGCGTGAAGATTCGCACCCGGGCATCGGCGCGCGACGAGGGCAGGATGAATGTCGTTTCCGACAGGTTGAATTGGCGCGCCAGGGCTTGCATGGCTTCGGTGCTCAAGCCGCTGCCGCTTTCAAAAACGCAAAGAGGATTCCCGGTCAACGCGCCTTCCGCGCGGGTGAAGACATTGACGATGCGGAACGGGTGAGTCGCCATGCGGACACGTTATCTCACCCGTCCGCTTCGTGCTAACTGCTTGCATTAACGATAAGGACGAACGACCACCACGGGAGCGGGTGCGACCACCGCGACACGGGGACCGTAATATCCACGATAGTAGCCATAGGGCGCGACCACACAGCCGCTCATCGCGATAATACTTATAGGAATCAGTAACTTAAGTAGCCTGCTCATGACATCCTCCAAAAGTTTTTCACTCTCAGGGAGTAAAACGCCCGTGGCCGAGCGGCGATGACAGGATGAATAAAGCTTAAGGCTTGCCCAAGGCGCCTTCGCGGCGACTAGAAAAATCTTCGCCTTACGCCAAGGTGTGAAACACCTTTTGCACGTCGTCGTCCTGTTCGAGTTTGTCGATCAAGGCAAGAACCTCCGCCGCCTGATCCTCCGGCAGCTCGATCGGCACCGCACAAATGTACTCGTGCTCCGCGGATAGCGGCGCTAATCCGCGCCGCTCGAGCGCCTCTTGCAGCTTGCCGAAATCATGAAAGGCACAACGGATCACCAATTGCGGCTCGCCCTTCTCGCCGGTGCTGTCGCCCATTTCTTCGAGTCCATAGTCGATGAGATCCAGTTCGAGCTCATCGTGATCCACAACTCCAGTGGGGTCCAAGCGGAATACGCCCATTTTCTTGAACAGAAAGCTGACGCTGCCGGTGGTCGCGAGGTTACCGCCGCCCTTCATGAAAATATTGCGCAAGCTCGCCACCGTTCGAGTGGGGTTGTCGGTGGCGGTTTCAACCAGCAGCGCCACGCCGTGCGGCGCATACCCCTCGTACAGGGTTTCGACATAGTTGGCCGCGTCCTTGCCCGAGGCGCGCCGGATTGCCGCCTCGGTCTTGTCCTTCGGCATGTTGACGGCGCGCGCATTCTGCAGCACGCGGCGCAACGTTGGGTTCGACGCGGGGTCGGGACCGCCGGAATGGACCGCGATCGCGATGTCTTTCGCGATGCGAGTGAATTGCTTTGCCATGCGGTTCCAGCGAGCGAACATCGCATGCTTTCTGACTTCGAAAATGCGCCCCATGAGCGCATGGTAGCAATACGCGTGCAAACCGCTAGACTTGCGGCTCCCTTCTTCAAGGCATTTCCCATGAGTGCAGTCCCGGCGGACTCGATAGTCAATACCGCGAGCTTTCAGGATCTTGGGTTATCGGAACCCGTGTTGCGCGCGCTCGCCGATGTCGGCTACGAGTCGCCGTCGCCCATCCAGGCAGAGACCATCCCGGTGCTGCTCGCAGGCCGCGACATGCTCGGCCAAGCGCAAACCGGCACCGGCAAAACCGCGGCATTTGCACTTCCCGCACTGAGCAAAATCGATCTCACACGGCATGAACCGCAAGTTTTGGTGCTGGTCCCGACCCGCGAACTTGCCCTGCAAGTGTCGGAGGCGTTTCTGCGCTATGCCGCGCACTTGAAAGGGTTCCACGTGTTGCCGATCTACGGCGGCCAAAGCTACCAGCCGCAATTGAACGCCCTGCGGCGCGGCGTGCACGTGGTAGTGGGCACGCCCGGACGCGTCATAGATCATATGAATCGCGGCACCCTGAAGCTCGGTGGCTTGACCCTGCTGGTGCTGGATGAGGCGGACGAGATGCTGCGCATGGGCTTTGTCGATGCCGTGGAAAGCATCCTTGAACAGACACCGCCGCAGCGCCAAGTCGCTCTGTTCTCCGCAACCATTCCTGCCCCGATTCGCCGCATTGCGCAAAAGCACCTGCATACGCCCGTTGAAGTGACCATCAAAAGCAAGACCAGCACGGCGGCCAACATCAGACACCGCTACTGGGTGGTCAGCGGCATGCACAAGCTCGATGCACTGACGCGCATTCTCGAGGCCGAAACCTTTGACGGCATGCTGGTGTTCACCCGCACCAAGCACTCGACGGTGGAACTCGCGGAGAAACTCGAGGCGCGCGGCTTCGCGGCCGCGCCGCTCAACGGCGATATTCCACAAGCCTTGCGCGAGCGTACCGTGGCGCGCCTGAAGGCGGGGCAGATCGACATCCTGGTGGCGACCGACGTTGCCGCCCGTGGTCTCGATGTCGAACGCATTGGCCATGTGGTGAATTACGATGTGCCCTACGACACCGAGTCCTATGTGCATCGCGTTGGCCGGACAGGCCGGGCCGGGCGCAAGGGCGAGGCCATCCTGTTCATTGCGCCGCGCGAACGCAACATGCTGCGCGCCATCGAGCGCGCCACGCGCCAGGCCATCGAACCGATGAACCTGCCGACCGTGGATGCGGTGAACACGCTGAGAATCGCCAAGTTCAAACAGAGGATCAGCGAAACCATCGCCAAGGGCGATGCCGACGGCTACCGTCCGGTACTCCAGCAGTTGGAGACCGAATCCGGCGTAAGCCTGATCGACATTGCCGCGGCGCTTGCCTGCCTGGCGCAGGGAAGCACGCCGCTGCTGCTCTCGGGAAAGGACCAACCGCCACCCGCGCCCGCCTCGAGCGAGCGAGGGCGCGAAACCCACGCGCCGCAGACCCACGCGCCGCGACCCGGGCGCGAACGCCCACCGCATACCAAGTCCGCTGCTGCGCAAATGGAAACTTTTCGCATCGAGGTGGGGTCGGTACATGGGATCAAGCCCGGAAATATCGTGGGTGCGATCGCCAACGAGGCGGACATCGAGGGTGTGCATATCGGGCGGGTGGATATTCGGGAAGATCACAGCTACGTGGACTTGCCTGAAGGGATGCCGAAGCAGATATTTAAGGAGTTGCAGAAGGTGCGTGTCGCGGGCCGCGAGCTGCGTATCAGTCACGTGAGCGAGAAGCCGCCAAAGCCGCCGCGCGCCACACTGGCACGGCACCCTGGTGCGCGGGCCGCCGAGCGGCGGCCCGCGGAGCAGAAAATATCGGCGCGGCGCCGCGCCAAGGATTGATGGTTTTGCTGACAATCACTTGAGGAGCGAATCATGGGTAAAGGCATGGAACGAAAAAAAGAGGCAAAGAAGAAACCGACCAAGACATTGGAAGAGAAGCGCGCAGCAAAGAGGGAAAAGAAGGCAGCCCGGGGCTAGGTTAATCCACCCGGCCGCGTCGGCCGCCGCCGCGGAAATCCTCGATGTTGGCGGCCAATTCGTCGATGCAGCGCTGGCGCGCTTCGCGCGCAGCCCAGGCGATATGCGGCGTCAGCAAAAGATTCGGAATGGCCGGATCGAGCAATGGTTCGCCGGGCAGCGGCGGCTCCTGGGGCAGCACATCGATCCCGGCGCCGCCCAGCCTGCCGGCTTTGAGTGCCAGCCTAAGCGCATGACCATCGACGAGCCCGCCGCGGGCGGTATTGATCAGCAGTGCGTCGGGTTTCATGAGCGCCAGCTCGCGCGCGCCGATCAAATTGCGCGTCAAGTCGTTCAAGGGACAGTGCAGAGACAGGATGTCCGCGATGGCGAGCAGCTGCGCGAGTTCCATCCGCTGCTCTGCAGCGGGCTTACCAAGGCGCTTGGCGACCACGACGCGCATGCCGAAAGCCTCGGCCACCCGGGCTGCGCCACGCCCCAGATCGCCCCAACCGACCACGCCAAACACGCGGCCCTGCAGTTCGCGAAAGGGAAATTCAAGCACAGTGGAGAGATCATCGCGCGTCCAGGATCCACCCCTGACGAAGCGCGAATAGTCGTCCACATGTTGAGTGAGGCTCAATATCAAACCCCACACCTGCTGCACCACCGAGGCGGTACAGTAGGCCCGTACGTTGCACACGGCAATTCCCCGTTCGCGCGCCGCGTGCAGATCGACGTTGTCCGTGCCGGTGGCGGCAAGTGCGACCAATTTCAAGGCAGGCGCACCGAACATCAGTTCGCGCGACAGGCGGGCGCCGTTCAGCGCCACGACCTCGGCGCCGCCAATGCGATCCGCGGTCTTCGTCTCGTCGGCGTCGTACAGGGTGAGATCGTCGGCAGCCCTCCGCAGCACGCTTGAGTCCAGATCGCCGGCGGAAACGGTGTCGTAGTCCAGGAACACGGTTTTCATGGGTTACCGCCGTGACGCGTTAGAATGTATGGCTAGCATGAAAATATCCGCCGTTCTAATCCTGATCGCCGCCAACGTCTTGGTGTTCTTGCTGCAGGGCCCGCCCGGCGGGCCGCTCGAAGATCTCCTTGCATTGTGGCCGCTGCAACCCATCGATGGTCAAGTGCATTTTCGCCCGTGGCAGATCATCAGTTACGCATTCCTGCACGCCAATTCCACCCACATACTCTTCAACATGCTCGGCCTGTGGATGTTCGGCGCGGAAATCGAGCGCTATGTGGGACCACGTAGATTGCTCGCCTGCTATTTTGCTTCGGTGGTCAGCGCTGCCTTGAGTCAACTGTTCATACCCATGCTGTTCGATGCACCGCCGGCGCCGACCATCGGAGCCTCGGGGGGCGTTTTCGGCTTGCTGCTGGCATACGCCTTCCTATTTCCCACCCGCAAAGTGGTCCCCTTGATCCCGCCGATTCCCATGCCGGCGTGGTTGTTTGCCAGCATCTATGCCGGCATCGAGCTGTTCCTCGGCGTCACCGGCACTCTGTCCGGCATCGCGCATTTTGCCCACTTGGGCGGCATGGTCGGGAGTTTCCTGGTGATCATGCAGTGGCGGTCAGCGAGGTCGCGCAAAACCAGCTAGGCTTGAAAGATGAATCCACAGACATTGATTGGCACCCTGCTCCTCCTGACTCTTGCCGGCGCCCGCCCGGTGCATGCGGAATGGGTGAATCGCGTCGCCGACGGCATCATGGGCACGCGCATCACCGTGGAATTGTGGTCTGAAGACAAGGAAAAAGCCGACCAAGCCATCGTCGCCGTGCTCGATGAATTTCGCCGCCTCGACGAGTCGATGAGCACCTACAAGCCGACCAGCGAGGTATCGCAAGTCAATGCCAAGGCCGCCGATGGCCCCATGCACATCAGCAAGGAATTGTTCGATTTGCTGGTCGCCGCCAAGGAATACTCGACCCTCACCGACGGCGCGTTCGACATCACGTATGCCAGCGTGGGCTACCTGTACGATTTCCGAAAGCACATTCGTCCGGACGAGACGCAAATCAGCAAGGCGCTGCCCGCGGTCAACTATCGCCACATCCTGCTCGATCCGAAACAACAGACGGTGCAGTTCTCGCAGAAAGGGGTTCGCATCGATCTGGGCGGCATCGCGAAGGGCTATGCGGTGGATTGCGGAATCAACGTCTTGAAAGCGCGCGGTTTCACGCGGGCCTACGTGGGCGCCGGCGGCGATAGCCGCATCATCGGCGACAGGTTCGGCAAGCCCTGGGTGGTGGGCATCCGCGACCCGCGCAAAGGTGAGGGCGAGGTGATTGCACGCATACCGCTGGTCAATGCGGCCATATCCACGTCGGGCGATTACGAACGATTTTTCGACGAAGGCGGCGTGCGCTACCACCACATCATCGATCCGCACACCGGCCACTCCGCCAGCAAGGTGCGCAGCGCCACCGTCATCGGCCCGTATGCCACGCGCACCGATGGGTTGTCGAAAACCGCGTTCGTGCTGGGCCCGGAGAAGGCAATGGAAATCTACAACCGCATCGACGACATCGATGCCATCATCGTCAAACTGGATGGAACGGTGGTGTACTCCAAGGGCATGCAGAAGCCGAAGCAATCCGCCGCTGCGCAGCAATAGCCCGAAGCAGCGTGATCTATTGAAATGCGATGATTTTCGCTTCCTCGCAGGCCTTAAGATAATCGGCCACCAACTCGACGGGAATGGGCCCGAGCTCCGCGGCCACCGCGTCCCTGATCTCGACTACGGATTTCTTGCCGTCGACGAAATTCAGTATTTCGTAAGCGTAGATGGCCGCGCTGTCCTGCACATTGAGAAGCCGGCTCGAATCCGCATGCAGCAGCTTGATCTTGCGCACGCGTTCCATCCCCAATCGATCAACCAGCACATCGTCATTCTGATAGATCAGCGGCCCGAACTCGGCGATGCGCGCAGGTATGCGCGCGCCATCGCGTGTGACATGCCACTTAGGAACCGGTGAGCCGTGAACTCCGCGCATCGCGGCAATGCGCTCCAGCCAGTCATCAAGCGTCGCTGCCTGCTTCTTCAATGCCTCGAGAAAGGGCGCCGGTTCTTTTGGGCTTTGTGTGAAGGCGCCAAAGGATTGCAGGACGGCCTGCTCGCGGCGCAGCATTTGCGCAACGAGATTGTGAGCCTCGAACATGGCGTCCTGCGGCTGCAGGTTCAAATCCTGCGCCACAGCCAGCGCGCGTTCGAAACCCTTCGCCAGGCGCTGCTGTGCCCGGGCCGCCAAGAAAGGCCACAGCGCGGGCGCCCGCGCGCCATCCAGGGTCGCAAAGGTATAGCCGGATGCGGCACCCAATAAAGCAACGCGCCGCAGCTTGGTGGCGTCGATCTCGAACAGGGTGTCGTGGTCGGTATGAATGTAAATATCCGGCCAGTCGCGCAGGTACAGCGACGGCACGGCGATGGTCGAGGAATCGTAATCATCGTGATCGCTGCCTTCGGAGTAGGGCGTTTCGTCGACCAGAAACGCGTTCCTCGTGCCGGGAGCGCCATCGCGGTCCTCGATCGCCGCCGCATCCACATGAGTGCCGTCCTCGGTATATACGGTTGCGGCGTCGCGGATGGCTTCGGCAAACGCATTGCCGATATCGGTAACGAAGCTGGGCAGCGACCAGGGTGTTTCGGTCACATGCAGAATGGATTTGTTCTTGAAGGGATCACCGCCCACCATGTCCATGTGCACATCGGCACGCATCGATTGGCGGATGTCGGGATGACGACTCAAGAAAGCCATGGTGCCTTCGACCTCGGGTCCCCAAATAAAGCGCAGCGTGCGGCTGGGACGCGGCAGGCTTCCTAAGGCAATCAAGCGATTGAGCAGCCGCGCCGATTCCAGAATGGTCACGCAGCCGCTGCCGTTATCGTTGGCGCCGGGCCGCTGATGATCGAGGTGACAGCTGTAAACGACTTCGCCCGCCTTGGGATTGGTGCCGGCGATGATGCCCGTGACCACCGTCCAGTGCCCTGGGCCGACTTCGGCATTGACGTGTGCGCTTAAGGCCACCGGCTGACCGCTTTCGATTTGCGCGCGCAACTCCCTCGCCGTGGCGCGCGACACCATGAACGCGAAGCCCCGCGGCAGCGTGGCGTCCAGATGCCCCCAGCGCACGATACTTGTGTCCAGGCCCGACCAGGCCGTGCTTTGGTTCGGCATGTCGCTGACGATTCCGGCGGCACCGTATTTCACCACGGCCATGCGCTGCACGGTCGACAATACGCCGTCGGCGAGCACGATTTTCCCGCGCACGTCCTTGCCGGCATAGTTCGCATCAGCAGTCCCGGCGCCTACATCGATGAGCGGCGCTTCGACATCGGCGCTGCGGCTGTAGTCTGCCAGCCGGATGGGGTCGGTCGACCAATCTCCGAGCAAGATGTGTCGCGGGGTCAACTGCCACAGGCGCGCCGTCTCGACGGTCCATCCAAGATGGGACCGCATGAGTCCGTAATGGATCTTGCCGTCGATGGGGAACTGTTCGGCGTGAACGTCCTGCAAGCCGTATTCTTGCGCGCGCTGCAAGACGAAGTCCGCGGCCTGATCGAACTCGGGGGTCGCGGGAACGCGATGCAAGCGCGTCAGGGCGCGCAGATTTTCGTAACTAGCCGCGCCGCTCGCTTCGCTGCGCAACAGCGACCATTGCGATTCCGGAAGTATGGGCTGCTCACCCTGAGCCGCGCAGATCTGCACGGCAAATCCGACGGCAAACGCGAACGCTAGGCAAACACTTCGAGGCAAGGGAGGACCTCCGCGACGTTAGGATACGCGATCCAGAGCTATACTTGGGCTGCGGGCAGGGCACATACGATCAGAGCCCGAGTTTGCCGGGAATAAAATAGGCCTACCTTGAGTCTGTTCATTCATGGATGACAAACGCGCCCGATTCGAGGCACAGGTTTTGCCTCATCTCGACGCCGCGTACAGGTTTGCGCGCTGGTTGTCCTTTTCGCCCGCCGATGCGGACGACGTGGTGCAGGACGCGATTTTGCGCGCCTTTCGGGGCTTCGATTCCCTGCGCGGCTCCGACGTGAAGGCATGGCTCCTGACCATTGTGCGCAATTGTCACTTCACGGCGGCCAAACAGCAGCAACGGCGCGCCCAGGTACCGCTGCCCGAAGAGAACGATGTGCAAGATGGCCATGCGATGACAGCGACGACGCCGGATCCGGAGAGCGATTCGATTCGTGCGGATCAAAAGAGAGCGCTTGACCGGCTGATGGCCTCGCTGCCGGAAGAACATCGCACGGTGTTGATGCTCAGGGAGATCGAAGAGATGGACTATGCGCAAATCGCGGCCGTCACGCAGGTGCCGATCGGCACGGTGATGTCCCGGCTGGCGCGATCACGCGCCGCATTGAAGGCGAAATGGATGCAGGAAATCGAGGGAGAGCCGCGTGCAGTGCGCTGAATCGCTGCGAATCCAAGCTTATTTCGATTCCGAGGTCGACGCGGTCTCCGCCGCGGAGATCGAGCGCCACCTCGAGCATTGTGCCGAATGCCGTGCGCTGCTTGCCGATCTTGAGCAAGTGCGCAGCGTCTTGCGACGCGACGTCAATTACGCCCGGACTCCGCCGCTGCTGCGCGCCAAGCTCATGCGAGCTCTCGATCAGGAAACCGCAGCGCCGCGGCGCAAAGTCCCGAAGCTTTTGGGCTGGCGAGCGGCGTCGTTTTGGGTGGGCGCGGCCGGCGGAATCGGCGGTACCGCGATCGCCGCAACCGTCGCGTTCCTGCTGCTGGCGCCGCCGCTTTTCAATCCTTTGGTAAACGATCTGGTAAGCGCGCATGTGCGTTCGTTGATGCCGGCACATTTGATCGATGTGGTGTCCACCGACAAGCACACCGTAAAACCGTGGTTCGCAGGTCATGCCGATGTTTCGCCGGTGGTCGCCGACTTCGAAGCGCAGGGCTACAAGCTCGTCGGCGGGCGCGCCGACTACCTGGACCACCAGCGCGCGGCGGTGGTGGTCTACCAGCATGGCGCGCATGTCATCAATGTATTCAGCTGGGCTGGAGCGCCGTCGCGCCATTTGCCCCGCGATACCACGCGCAATGGCTATCACCTGGCCTTCTGGCGACAGGGAGATATAGAGTACTGCGCGGTGTCGGATACCGGCTGGGACGAGCTTTCAGGATTGGTAACGCTGCTGCGCTCCGCAGGCGCGCGGGAGTCATCCTAAGGTGTTCATCCCTGCGGCGGCACGAAGATAGCGCGGCCCTGGCCGTTCTTTTTATAGATCCCCATCGATCCGCCCACACCGACGCCCACGGCGGAATTGCCTGATGCCGAGCCGCCGCCTACGCCGGTTCCCAGCGATCCAGTTTGGCGATCGGAAAATCCTTCCAGCAGGACGCCGTTGGCGCCCACCTTGGCCGCCTGTTCCTTGAGTTTTTCAATGACTTCATCGATGGTCTTCTGTCCGCCGGGCGTGAACATGTGGCTGGTTGATGCATTGAGCAGCGCTATTTCCTCATACACGGCGGGCGGGTGCGAGTAGATTTTGACCTCCGCAGGCGATATTGGCGGGCGTGCGGCGCCCACCATCACCAACGAATCAGACGATGCGCATGCCGCCAGCGCTGCCAGGAGACTTGCAAGGATGCATAGTCGACGCAACATACGTTCGCCTTACAGCGGAGAGTAGCTGAATTTCTGGCCGGCGACCGCAGCCGTATACATGAGGCCGCCCTTGGTGATGACGAACACCGCCATCCCTTTTTGGTATCCGGCGCCTTGAGTCGTGGCATCGTTCTTCCCGCCGCTCGCGCCGGAGGTGGCGCCGGTGGTGCCCGCGCTGGCCGACGCGCTGGCGGTTATCGCGGTCGCGCTCACCCCGGCGTCAAACTGAAATGATCCGGACTCGAATTCATCCAGCGCGCGCTTATCCTCGAAGAACACGATTTGACTGAATGCCTTTGCCCCGGCCTGAAAGCCCGCACTCACCTGCGTCATCGAGGCGTTGCCGACGTACTTGCGGCGCTCATACACACAGCCGGTGCCGTGGGCGCCGCCGATGATGAAACCCGCTTCCCCGATCGTCGGGAACACGGCATAAGCGTAGGCTTTGGAAATATACGCGGCGCTTTCGCCGGCATTCTTGAACATCGTCACCGTGTCGGCGCATTTTCCGGCGTGTGCGGCCCCCGCCGCCAGCATCAAAGCTACGCCAAGCGTGAAGGTGCGTGTGTTGGTTCCCATGAAGTTGATCCTCGATTGTCGTAGTGGCTGGCCTCAAGGCCCGAATCCCAAGCAACAATTTAGCGCCGTCGCGGAATAAAACCATTGGCCCAAAAGTCCCTATCTTTAGAACGCCAACTTAAGGAGTGGGACATGTCGGATGATCAATCGCAGATGTCGCGGCGCAATGCCCTGAAATGCATGGCCTATGGCGGCGCCGGAACCCTTTTCGCGCTGTCGGGCGGTGTGTTCACGCCCATTGACCTGGCAATGGCGGCCGAGGCCCACGGCACGGTCGCGCAGGGCAAACCCTTGTTCGTCCAGATCAGCGACACCCATATCGGATTTAACAAGGAGGCGAATCCCGACGTCAATGGCACGCTTACCTCGACCATTGAGCTCGTGAATGGCATGAAGGAGCAGCCCGCGCTCATCATCCATACCGGTGACATTACCCACCTGTCCAAGCCCGCCGAATTCGATGCGGCGCAGCAGATGTTGTCGCGCCTCCGCACCACTGAGATGCACACCGTGCCGGGTGAGCACGATATGGCCGATGCCGGCGTCACGGAATACTTCAATCGATTTGGCAAGCCATCCGGCAACAAGGGCTACTACAGCTTCGATCACGCCGGCGTGCATTTCATCGGGCTCATCAATGTGCTGTCGTTCAAGCCCGAGGGACTCGGCACTCTCGGACCCGAGCAGCTTGCCTGGGCTGCCGCCGATTTGCAGGGCCGCTCCGCCAGCACTCCCATCGTGGTTTTCGCTCACATGCCGCTGTGGTCCATCTACGAACCTTGGGGGTGGGGAACGGGCGACGCGGATCAGCTCATGAGCCAACTGCGCCGCTTCGGCTCGGTAACCGTGCTGAACGGGCACATTCATCAGATTGTGCAGAAAGTCGAAGGCAATGTGACCTTCCACACGGCGCGCTCGACCGCATATCCGCAGCCGCAGGCCGGGGTGGGCGCCGGGCCGGGGCCGCTGAAAGTGCCCGCGGCTCAGCTGTCAAAAATGCTCGGCGTCACCAGCGTATCGATCGTGAAGCATCCGAAATCACTGGCGCTCAACGACTCGGCGCTCGCCTAGTCGCGAAAATTGTTGAACTGCAACGGCACACCGACATCCGCCTTGCGCAGGAAGGCGATGGCCTCCTGCAGGTCGTCGCGCTTCTTGCCGGTGACGCGCACCTTGTCGCCCTGAATTTGCGCCTGTACCTTCAGCTTCGAATCCTTGATCAGACGCGAGACCTTCCTGCCGGCGTCGGCGTCGATGCCGTGCTTCAGGATCACCAGCTGTTTGGCGCGCGCAAGATTCACCTCGGGATCCTTCACCTCCAGGCAGGCAATGTCGATGCCGCGCTTGGCGATGCGCAGCTTGAGAATGTCCAGCATCTGCTTGAGCTGAAAATCCGCCGGCGCGATCATGGTGACCGTGGTCTCTTCCAATTCGTACGCGGCGTCCGTGCCTTTGAAATCGAACCGCTGCGTGAGCTCGCGGACCGCTTGATCGACGGCATTGGTCAACTCATGGGTGTCGATTTCGGAGACCACGTCGAACGACGGCATCTTTAAGATTCCGCCAACAATTGATCGAGAGTCGCCTTCACTTCCTTCACGAACTGGGTGTAATGCTCGCCGGTGGCGGGACCGGAAAATCCCGTGTGGATCTTGCGCACGTTGCCCTTGCGATCGATGAAAATCGTCGTGGGAAAGGCATAAACGCGATCCAGCATCGGCAATTTCTTCGCCGCCTCGTCCTTGTCCGAGATGCCGGCGATCAAGGTGGTGTACTCGATGCCGTAATTCTGGCGGAAGCGCTGCGTGGCGGCGGCGGCGCGCTCAAAGTCGCCGAAATGCTCGAACATCAAGGAAACAATCTCCAATCCCCTGGCGCGATATTCCTTGTATAGCGGCGCGAGAAATGCCGCTTCGTCGTGACAATTCGGACACCAGCTGCCGGCGAGCGCGACGATGAGCACCTTGCCGCGGAACTGCGGGTCCTTAGGAGTGACCGTGTTGCCGGCAAGATCCGGGAAGGCGAAATCGAACGCCTGCGTGCCGGCATGCATGGCGGTGAGTTGGTAGGCATCCGGCAGAGCGGCGCCCGCATCGCGCTTCGCGGTCCACTTCTCGTGATACTTGAGCCCGGACCAATAGTCTCCTGCCAGGGTCCCGTCCGCGGTCAATTTCGCCTTGTACAGGAATACATGCCCGCCATCGAAGGTAGACAGGTACAGCTCGTCGCCCTGCACCTGACCTGCGAGAAAGCGTTGATCGCCGGTTGGCGTCAGGAAAGTGCCGGTGATGATGTCCCCGGACTGGGCAAACTCGCCGACGGCAATCTCCGATGCACCCGAATCGTCGATCAGCGTCACCGCCCAGCGTCCCGACATATCGGCGTGATTGGCCGCGGAATTCGCGAAGAAGCGATACCCCACACCCCAAGTCGCCGTGAGCGGAATATGCTGGTCCTTGCCGCCCAACTTATCCAGATAGATCTCGCCGTGCAGTTGATCCCCGGCCGCATCGGCGGTGAGCCGGGTCTCGTAGCCCGGCATGCGAATCTCCAAGTGTGCGCCGTCGATCTTGACTTCGTTGAGCAACAGCCGTTCCTTGCCGTTCACGAGGTAGCCGACGATTGTAGCTCCCTGGCTCTCGAGTTCCAGGCCAAATGGCAACTCGCCCCCCGGCACTTGCAGCACAACGCGGTAGGTCCCCATTTTGACCGCCGGTGCCTCGCGATGGCAGCCGGCCAAACTCAAGACCGCCACGAAAATCGAGGCCGCCAGGTGCTGCGTTTTCAACGTGAACATGATTGACCTCAAGCGCTACTTAACGATAGCCGCGTGCCTGCAAAGTGAATAGTTTCGCATACTGGCCGTCGGCCGCCATCAGCGACTCGTGGCTGCCGCGCTCGACGATGCGGCCTTCTTCAAGGACCAATATCTGGTCGGTCATGCGCACAGTCGAGAACCTATGCGAAATGACGATGGCGATGCGGTTGCGCGTCAACTCGCGGAAATGTTCGAACACCTCGGCCTCGGCGCCGGCGTCGATTGCCGCCGTCGGCTCGTCCAGCACCAGAATATCCGCGTCGCTGCGCATGAAGGCGCGCGCCAGCGCAATCTTCTGCCATTGGCCGCCGGACAGCTCGCGCCCGTCCTTGAACCACTTGCCGAGTTGCGCGTGATAGGTCCCCGGAATCTGTTCGACGAATTCGGCCGCCAATCCTTTGACCGCGGCGCTGCGCCAGCGTGCTTCGTCGTCAAACGCCCGCACATCGCCGGCACCGATATTCTCGCCGACCAACATCTGATAGCGCGCAAAGTCCTGGAAAATCACGCCGATACGCTGCCGCAGCGCGGTCTCGTCCCACTCCTGCAGATCGAGCCCATCCAACAGGATTCTGCCGCGGGTGGGCGCGTACAGACGGGTCAGCAACTTGATCAACGTGGTCTTGCCGGAGCCGTTCTGGCCCACCAACGCCAAACTCTGGCCCGGCCGAACGTGCAAATCGATGCCCGACAACGCAGGCGAAGCCGCGCCGGGGTAGACGAATTCGACAGCTTCGAAGCGGATGCCATCGCCGGGATCGGGACCGCGCATCTCGTTGCCGCCCGCGCGGCCCACCGGCTGCTCCAAATATTCGAACAGATTCGACAGGTACAAGTTGTCCTCGTACAAACCGCTGATGGCCGAGAGCGCCGCGCTCACCGCCGATTGCCCTTGACGAAACAGCATCAGGTACATGGTCATCTGGCCGACGGTCATGGCGCCCAGCACGGTTTCCGCGGCGATCCATACGTAGCCGCCGTACAACGCCGCCGTCCCGAGCAACCCTAGTCCGAAACCCCACGCGTCGCGACGCAGGGTCAGGTCGCGATCTTCGCGGTACAAGCGGGTAAAGATGTCGCGATAGCGATCCAAAAACCGCGGTCCGAGCTCGAACAGCTTGACCTCTTTTGCGTAATCCTCGCGCGCCAGCACTGACTCCAGGTAAATCTGCATGCGCGACTCGGGCGCGCGCCAGCGGAACAGACGAAAGGCTTCGCCCGAGAACTTCGCTTCCGCCAGAAACGCGGGCAGACCGGCCAATATCAGCAGCGCGACCGCCCATGGCGAGAAACGGTACAGCAAGCCGCCGAAGGAGATCAGCGACACCGCGTTTTGCAGCAGCGCAAAGGTGCGCATCACCAGGCTCAAAGGGCGGCTCGAGGCCTCACGCCGCGCGCGCGTCAATTTGTCGTAGAACTCCGAGTCCTCGAACTGCGTCAAATCCAAGGTCAGCGCTTTTTCCAGGATCATGACGTTGACGCGCTGGCCGAGCTGCGCGCGCAGCAAGGACTGTGCGAGAGAGATCCCCCGTTGCGTCATGGCGGTGGCCGCGACCAGCAGCGCTTCGAGGGCGACGTAGCGCACCACATCGTTGAGATAAGTCGTGCCGGATTGCCGGTGCAGAATGGCGGCGTGAATCACCGCATCGACGATCTGAGCCCCGACGTAGGCGATTCCCGCCGGCAATACGCCTGCAACCAGCGTGAGCAATGCCAGAGTGACGCTCAGGGTTTTGTTGGTGCTCCACACCAGGTTGAGCGCGCGGCGGCTGTAGGCAAATACCGCCAGCAGATTCCGCGGCCAACCCGCGCCTTCGGCAGTCGCGGGACCCAAGCCTGCGTGCGGCGAGTGGGAGGTTATGGGACGGGTTCGTGCGTTAATGTGTTAATCCCGCAGTCTATAATGGCGGATCATGGTCAGGTATGGCGGAGTAGTCGTGAAATTCAAGCCCTTGCTCGATCGGTGGAAGAAGGCGGCGGCGCCATTGAAAAGCGCGAAAGAATACGCCGTGCGCTTGCCGCTGGACGATGCCGCGAAGCTGCAGGCCTTGGCGGAACTGTTTCCGGGATATTCGATCGAGGACATTGTGACCGATTTGCTAAGGGTAGGCTTGGATGAGATTGGCTCCGCCATGCCCTATGTGAAAGGTTCCAAGGTCATATCTAGCGATGATCATGGCGATCCGGTTTACGAAGACATTGGTCTCACGCCCCGATTCATCGAACTCACACGCAAATACAAGAAAAACCTCGAAATGACGGCAAAAAAGACCGGCTAACTTCACCACCACGCGGCCTGATCGCGCATTAGCCTTAAGACTTGACGCTCGCCGTGCGCTGCGGCGATACTTGAAGCCATGTCGGCCCCGCTCATTCTCCGCAATTGGTGGTGTGTTTCCCCTTAAGGAGTGGGCGCTGGTCGTTTAGCTTTTTAATCATTCGATACCCGAACCCATCTCCGCTCAAGTCGTGGTGATGGGTTTTTTGTTGTCCGTAGCATTTGTTGGCGCTAGAAGCTTGGCAGGTTTTCAAGATGCAACGACCATTTGATATTGCAGCGGATTTGGACACGCCGGTTTCGGCGTATTTGAAGCTGGCGCCCTTCCGGCCCCGATTCCTGCTGGAAAGCGTCGAGGGCGGCGAGCGGCTGGCGCGCTACTCCTTCATTGGGTTCGGCGATTGTCTCGAACTGCGCATCGATGCAACGGGCAACCACTTGGGCAGTGCCCATTCACCGAGGCCGCAGTCCAAGCAGGAGTTCTTGAATGTGCTGCGCGCGGCGCTGGCGCGCGCACCGCAGCCCCAACCGGAAATACCGGGCGTGCCTCTGCTCGGCGGATTGGTGGGCTATACGGCTTACGATGCAGTGCGCTACTTCGAGCGCATACCCGGCCGCAGTCTCGATGCCACCGAGACGCCGCACGCGCATTATGTTGCCCCGCGTTCGCTGCTGGTGTTCGATCATTTGACGCGCGGGGTTGCGCTGCTGCATGACGGCAGCGATGCGGAGCGCTTAAGCCTGCGCCGTGAGGTCATTCAGGCGCTGCGCGGCGCGGTGCCGGCCATACTGGCTCCGGGCCGTTTTTCGCCGGCGCTTCCCTCGCTGACGGAAGCCGCGCATGCGGAGCGCGTGCGGCGCGCTCAGGAGTACATTGCCAGCGGCGACGTTTACCAGCTGGTGCTGGCATCGCGATTCGAAGGGCGGCATGCGCTCTCGCCGTTCGAAGTGTACCGCGCGCTGCGGCTGCTCAATCCCTCGCCTTACATGTATTTTTGCGAGCTCGGCGACATCACGGTGGTGGGCTCGTCGCCCGAAGCTCTGGTGAAATGCCACGGCGGCCATGCGCAATTGCGGCCGATCGCGGGATCCAGGCCGCGCGGCGCCGATGAGCTGCAGGACGCCGCGCTGCAGGCGGAGCTTCTCGAGGATCCGAAGGAAAACGCCGAGCACGTGATGTTGGTGGATCTGGCGCGCAACGACTTAGGTAGGGTTGCCTGCGCGGGCTCGGTGTCCGTGGATCCTTATCGCGTGATCGAACGCTACAGCCATATCATGCACATCGTCAGCGGCGTCAAGGGCCGTTTGGCAGCCGGGCAGGATGCTTTCGATTTGTTTGCGGCGACTTTTCCGGCTGGAACACTGGTCGGGGCTCCCAAGGTGCGTGCCATGGAAATCATCGACGAACTCGAACCGGTGGGCCGACAGCTGTATGGCGGAACGGTGGGCTATTTCGGCCGCCGCGGCGACATGGATCAGGCGATCACGATTCGCACGCTGGTGTTTCGCGGCGATACCTACAGCTACCAGGCCGGGGGCGGCATCGTCGCCGACAGTTCTCCCAAAGCCGAATACGATGAGTTGATGACCAAGGGAGCGGTGCTGCGGCGCTCGCTAGAGCTCGCCGCGGAGGGGCTGTAAAAATGCGGGCGAAAGTATTGCTGATCGACAACTACGACTCGTTCACCTACAACCTGGTGCAGGCATTTTTGATTCTCGGGGCCGAAGTGATCGTACATCGCAACGACGCGATCGCGGTCGATGAAGCGCTGCTATCGAATCCTTCGCACCTGGTCATATCGCCGGGCCCGGGCACACCGCGCAACGCCGGAGTCTCGATGCGCATGATTCAAGCTTTCGCAGGCCGCATCCCGATTTTCGGCGTCTGCCTCGGTCATCAATCACTGGTCGAAGTGTTCGGCGGCAAGGTGGTGCGCGCGGGGCGTTTGATGCACGGCAAGGTCTCTACGATCGCGCATGATGGCAAAGGACTGTACGCGGGCATGGCCCAGGATTTCGAGGCGGGTCGTTATCACTCGTTGATTGCGGAGCCGGATAGCATCCCCGCGGTGCTCGAAGTAACCGCGCGCACGCCGCAAGGCGAGATCATGGGCGTGCGCCACAGGTCCCTGCCGATCGAGGGCGTGCAATTCCATCCCGAAAGCGTACTGACGCCCGATGGTCCGATTCTCATGGGCAATTTCCTGAAGAACTAGCATGAACACGCCGCGCCACACCCTGGAGCATCTGCTCGATGGTCGCGACCTGAGCTACGCCGAAGCCGCGGATCTCCTGGCGATGTTGACCGCGCCGGATCTCGCGCCGGCAATGGCGGGTGCGCTGCTCGCGGCTTTGCGCGCCAAGGGCGTCTGCGCCGAAGAGCTGCGCGGCTTTGCCGGCGCCATGCACAAGCTGTCGCGCAAACCAGCGCTGCCTGAGAATCCGAAGATGGATGCCATCGACATCGTCGGCACGGGTGGCGACGCGTCGGGCAGCTTGAATCTGTCGACCGGCGCGGCACTGCTCACCGCTGCCTGCGGCTTGCCGGTGATCAAGCACGGCAATCGCGGCATCTCGAGCCGCTGCGGCAGCGCGGACCTGATTGAGGCACTGGGGATAACCCTGCCTCTGGATGAAGTCGCCGCCGCCGGCTGCTTCGCCGCCACCGGCTTTACGTTTTTGTTCGCGCCCTACTTTCACCCGGCGATGAAGGCGCTGGCGCCGATCCGCGCGGCTCTCGGCATACGCACGGCGTTCAACATGCTGGGACCGCTGACAAATCCGGGAGCGCCGTGTTTTTTGCTGATTGGCGCCTATGACGCGGCAACCGCGGAATTGATGGCCGGAACCTTGGCCGGGATGCAGGTGCGCCGGGCGTGGGTGGTGCATGGCGCCGCGGGCTGGGACGAAGCCACGCCGATCGGCCCATTCCTCGCATTCGATGTCGCCGGCACGGAGATCAGGCAATTGGAAGTTGATCCTGAAGAATTCGGCATCGCGCGCTGCCGCTCGAGTGAGCTTCTCGGCGGCGACGCCAGGACCAATTTCACGGCCATGCTCGATGTGTTCGAAGGCCGCGATCGCGGCGCGCATCGCGACGCGCTGCTACTGCAGTGTGGCATCGCGCTCAATATCGCCGGCCGAGCGCAATCCATTGCAGCCGGCATCGACGCCGCACGCGCGTGCATCGACACGGGCGCAGCTCGATCATGGCTCAAGCAGCTGCAGGATTTTGCGGCAAACCGCAGCGGCACGCAGGGCCGGCCATGAGCGGCTTCCTGGACGAAATGGCGCGCTCGAGCGCGCAGCGCGTGAGACAGGCTGTGATGCGGGAATCGCTTGCTGCATTGGAGCGCCGCGCCCGGGAAGCGCCGCACAGCGCCGCGCTGCGCTTGTCGGAGCGCGGGTTCGACGTGATCGCGGAACTCAAGCTGAGATCCCCGGCGGCCGGAGTCTTGGGTGCGCCGCGCGAAGACTGGTTGAAGCGTGTGGCGGCGTACGCGCATGGCGGCGCCGCCGCCGTGTCGGTGTTGACCGAGCCATCGCGCTTCGACGGATCGCTGCAGCATTTGCACGATGCCTCAAGGGTGCTGAAGCCCTTGGGAATACCGGCGATGCGCAAGGATTTTTTGCTCGATCCATACCAGGTGCTGGAAGCGAGGGCCGCGGGGGCGGGCGGCGTGCTGCTGATACTCCGCATGCTGTCGATGAGCCAGATTTCGGAACTGCTCGATGCCGCCGCCGCGCATCGCATGTTCGTGCTGCTGGAAGCCTTCGACGCCGGGGACCTGGCAACGGCGCGGGATGTGTTGGCGCTGCGCGCGGGCGGTGGCGGAGCCACGGAGGATGTTGCCCTCATCGGCATCAATAGCCGCGACTTGGCGTCGCTCGATGTCGTGCCGCAGCGATTTGAAACTCTCGCGCCGCTGCTCCCGGCAGGTTGGCCCGCGGTGGCCGAAAGCGGCGTCGCATCGGCCGCCGATGCCGCACGCATGCGGCGATTGGGCTATCGCCTGGCGCTGATCGGAACTGCGCTGATGACCTGCGAGGATCCGGAAGCGCAGCTCCGCGTTATATTGGCGGCGGCGCGGACAGCGGAATCCTAAATGGCTACACTCGGCTCCATGTGGATCAAAATATGCGGTATCACCGGAGCGGATGCGGTCAGCGCCGCGGCCGATGCCAACGTCGACGCCATCGGATTCGTATTTGCGCCGAGCCCGAGGCAGGTGACGCCGGGCCAGGCTGCGCAGTTGGCCGCGCTGGCGCCGCCGGGAATGCTGCGCATAGCGGTCGCTCAGCATCCGCTGCAAATGAAAGTCGATGAGATTTGCAGAATCCTCAAGCCGGATTATTTTCAAACCGACGTCGAGGATTTGCGCGAGCTGAAGATTCCCGCGCACATCAAGGTATTGCCGGTGGTGCGATTCGGCCGCAAAACTCCCAATCCCCTGCCGGGGCGCATGCTGTTCGAGGGCCCGTCCAGCGGCATCGGTGAGCTGGCCGACTGGGGCCGGGCGGCCGAGCTCGCGCGCCAGACCGAGCTGATTCTCGCGGGCGGTCTGTCCCCGCAAAACGTGGCCGAGGCCATTCAAGCAGTGCGCCCGTTCGGCGT
This sequence comes from uncultured Gammaproteobacteria bacterium, assembly GCA_963785405.1. Lineage (GTDB taxonomy): Bacteria > Pseudomonadota > Gammaproteobacteria > Steroidobacterales > Steroidobacteraceae > Bog-1198. The sequence continues at coordinate 470,537 of CAWAVF010000008.1, read as the reverse complement.
CGATGTGAGCAGCGGCGTCGAGTCGGAGCCGGGCGTCAAGGATCCGGCGAAGATTCACGAGTTCGTGCGTACGGTGCGCGCCGCCGCGGCGAAACTGGAGGACGAAACATGAATTCACAACTGCGCGAAAAACCCGCGTCAGCGATATTTCCCGACGCCAAAGGCCGTTACGGCGCCTTCGGCGGGCGTTACGTCCCGGAAACCCTGGTTGCGGCGCTGGATCGCCTGCAGGCGGGAGTCGAGCGGCATTTGCATAGCGCCGATTTTCAAGCCGAGTTCAATCTTGAGCTCAAAACCTGGGTGGGCCGCCCCACGGCGCTGTCGTATGCGCCTGCTTTAAGCCAGCGCTGGGGAGCGCATGTGTGGCTGAAGCGCGAGGACCTGGCGCACACCGGCGCCCATAAAATCAACAACGCAGTGGGCCAGACGCTGCTCGCCAAGCGCTTGGGGGCCAAGCGCATCATCGCCGAGACCGGCGCCGGACAGCACGGCGTCGCGAGTGCCGCGGCCGCGGCGCGGCTGGGCGTGCCATGCACGGTGTACATGGGTGCGGTGGACGTCGAACGTCAAGCACCCAATGTGGGACGCATGCAGCTGCTCGGCGCCACGGTGGTGCCGGTTACCGGCGGCGATAGAACACTGCGCGCGGCGATCGACGAAGCGATGCGCGATTGGGTGTCGGATCCGGACGGCACCTATTATTCGCTGGGATCGGCGGTCGGGCCACATCCTTATCCATATCTGGTGCGCGAATTGCAGGCCGTGATCGGCCGCGAGGCGCGCGCACAGATGTTGGAACAGGCGGGGCAACTGCCCGATGTCGCGGTGGCTTGCGTTGGCGGCGGCTCGAATGCGATCGGGTTGTTTCATCCGTTCCTGGGCGACGGCGCGGTGCAGCTGCTCGGCGTGGAAGCGGGCGGCCGCGGCAACGGCCTTGGCGACAATGCTGCTTCACTGACTTTCGGGACGCCGGGCGTACTGCACGGCAGCTACACTTTGATCCTGCAAGATGCCTATGGCCAGGTGCGCGAGACGCATTCGGTGTCCGCGGGCCTGGACTATTCCGGGGTCGGTCCGGAACACGCGTACTTGATGACCACCAAGCGAGTGAGCTACGAGTCGGCGACCGATGACGAGTCGTTGGATGCATTGGCTGAATGCGCCAGGTACGAGGGAATACTTCTGGCCATTGAAACCGCGCACGCATTCGCCGGCGCGCGGCGCTATGCCGGCAAGAATCCGGGGGCGCAAATCCTCATCGGCTGTTCGGGCCGCGGCGACAAGGATATGCCGATCCTGCAGAACACCTTGTTGAAGGATATGGCCTGATCGTGCAGCCCAGCGAGCGCATCACCGCCGCGATCACAAGCCGGGCGTCGCAAGGTCAGCCGGCATTGGTGGGCTATCTCACCGCCGGGTTTCCCACGCTGCGCCAATTCCAGGAAAACCTCGCCGCGGTCGCCGGCGTTTGCGATGTGGTTGAAATCGGCGTCCCCTTCAGCGATCCCATGGCGGATGGCGCCACCGTTCAGCGCGCGAGTTTTACCGCGCTTGAGAATGGGGTGACCCTGCCGTGGATACTCGAGCAGCTGCGAGCGGTAGAGCCGCGCCACAGCGCGCCCATGCTGCTGATGAGCTACTTGAATCCCTTGCTGGCCTACGGAATGGACGCCCTCGCCCGCGACTCGAGGGCAGCCGGTGTGGCCGGTTTCATCGTTCCGGATTTGCCGTTCGAGGAAAGTGGCGACGTAAGCCTGGCTTTGGCGACCGCAGGCCTGGCGCTGGTGCAGATGGTTACGCCGGTAACGCCGCCCGAGCGCCTAAAGCTGCTGTGCCAGGGTGCCAAAGGATTCGTATACGCCGTGACGATGACCGGTACCACCGGCAAGTCCGCCGAAGTGCCCCGTGATGTGCTCGACTACATGGATCGCGTCAAGCGCTGCTCTTCCGTTCCGGTATGCGCCGGATTCGGCATTCGCTCTCGCCAACAAGTGGCGCGCTTTGCACCGCACGTGGACGGCGTGGTGGTTGGCTCGGCCTTGGTCGAAGTGTTGGAGAGAGGCGAGGACGTGGGCGCGTTTTTGCGATCCCTGCGCTAGGAGGTTCATGAAGCTCGTGTACCGCGCAGCTTCGCTGCTGCAGGTTGCGCATGCACGCAATGTGCTGATCAGCGCCGGGATCGAATGCGAACTGCGCAACCAATACCTGGCCGGCGCCCTGGGCGATCTGCCCATGCTGGAAACCTGGCCGCAGTTGTGGGTCGATGAGGCGTTCGAAGCGAGCGCTTTGCGCGCCCTCGCGAATGCCGCCGCCGCACCCGCGGGCGCTCCCTGGACTTGCTGGCAATGCGGCGAGGAGCTCGAGGCGCAATTCACCACCTGCTGGCGCTGCGGGGCTGCCGCCCGCGGCGCATAGCGGTTTCCGCTGGGAAATGTCAGACAAACACTGACACGCGATAGCGCAAATTCCGATTCGAGGTTCAGCCTCCCGCCCTAGCGACCGCATCTCTGCAGGTTACAAACTAGCAACGTGTTTGCAGGAATTACAGGGGCGTCGGGCCCGGGGGTGCGTCGCGATGGGCGCCAAAGTCCTAGGCGGCGCACAGCCCGACGCCCCAGGGTCAAGCGCGCTCTCGACGCGACCTTAGGAGGTAGAAATGATTGGTGTCAGCCGCAGTTTTTCGGAGTACCCCGCATTGACCTCGTCCATGTCCGAGAACGGCCCGCTGCAGGGAGCTTCGGCTGCCATGCAGGAGGTATTTCGCCTGATCGAGCGCGTCGCCCCAACCGAAGCCGGCGTCCTGTTGACGGGCGAAAGCGGTACCGGCAAGGGATTGGCCGCACGATCGATTCACGAATGCAGCGCGCGGCGCGGCAAGGCTTTCATTTCGATCAACTGCGGAGCCATACCGGCCAGTCTCATCGAAGCTGAATTGTTCGGCACCGAGGAAGCTCCAGGATCCGCGCCGGCGCGCGCCGGCGCATTCGAGCGAGCACAAGGCGGGACGCTGTTGCTCGACGAAATAACCGAATTGCCGAAGGATTTGCAGGTACGGCTGCTGCGCGTGCTCGAGACCGGCCGGTTTTATCGGGCCGGAGCGAGCACCGAGTGCTCGTGCGACGTGCGGTTCATCGCGGCGACCAATCGCTGTCCATTGCAGGTGGTGCAGAGCGGCCAATTTCGCGAGGATCTCCTGTACCGGCTCGCGGTTTTTCCCATCGAGATGCCGCCGCTGCGCGACCGCGCCGACGATGCGGAGTTGCTCGCCATGCACTTCCTCGCGCAGCTCAACCGCCGCGCCAAGACGCAAAAGCGTCTGTCGGCGCCGGCGTGTGCAATGCTGAGGCAGCATTCATGGCCGGGGAATGTCCGCGAGTTGAGGAACTGCATCGAGCGCGCATTCATTCTCGCCGACTCCACGCTGGAGCTTAAGCCGCTGGTTCAAAATGGCGGCGCCGAGCGCGAGCGCTTGGATATCCGCGTCGGATCGCGGATCCACGACATGGAGCGTTCATTGATCGAGGCCACTCTTGATTACTTCAAGGGTAACAAGCGCCGGGCCGCCGATGCACTGGGCTGCAGTCTCAAGACCTTGTATAACAAGCTCAACGGCTACTCGCAGAGCCAAGAGTGCGTGAATTCCTAGCTTCGGACTTCGGAGAACAAAGGTGACAAGTGTACTGATCGCAGACGATCATGCGGTGGTTCGAGCAGGCTTCAAGCAGTTTCTCGAGGCGGATACCAATATTGACGCCGTAGGTGAAGCCGCCAGCGGCAATGAAACTCTGGATCAGCTTCGTAAACAAGAGTGGGACCTGGTGCTTCTCGACATTCATATGCCGGACCGCAGCGGGCTGGATATCTTGAGGCACATTCAAACCGGCTACCCGAATGTCAAGGTTCTCGTCATGAGCGGATTGCCCGAGCAGCAATACGCCGTCAATGTGCTGCGGGCCGGCGCCAGCGGCTATCTATCCAAGGACAGTGATCCCGAGGAAATGATGAAGGCAGTGCGCACGGTGCTGTCCGGCCGGCGCTACGTCAGTGCAGCGCTCGCGGAGATCCTGGTGGCCGATCTGGACGGCGATCCCGACAAGCCGCTGCATGCGCGGCTCTCCACCCGCGAATTTCAGATTTTTTGTAAGATAGCGGCGGGCCGGGGCGTCTCCGATATCGCCAATGAGCTCAGCCTCAGCGTGAAAACCGTGAGTACCTACAGGAGCCGCATTTTGGAGAAAATGAGTTTCTCTGCGAACGCCGACATAACCTCCTATGCATTGCGCAACGGCCTCATACAATAAGCACCGCCATGAGATTGCTCCGACCCACACATTGCACCGCGAACCCGCCGTCAGGGGCGCGATGCTAATGACGCAGTCATTGCGGGTGTTACTGGTCGAGGACTCCAAAGTTTTGACCGAGCGATTGACCGAAGCGTTGCGGCAGATCGCGGACGTAGAATTGGTCGGCACGGCGGATTCCGAGGCCGGAGCACTGGCGGCGTTCAAAAGCCGGCCGGTCGATGTGATCATCCTGGACCTGCACCTGAAGCAGGGCACCGGTTTCGGGGTGATGCGCGCACTGGCCAGCGCGCAGAAGAAGCCGCGCATCATCGTGCTCACGAACTACGACCTGCCCGAGTATAAGAACGCCGCGATCGCGCTGGGCGCCAGTCACTTCCTGGATAAAGCACGCGACTATGGCCGGCTTCCGGAAGTGCTACACGAAATCTGCGAGGCACATCTTTCGAAGCACTAGGTTTGGCTCGAGCCGGAGGTGAACGCGATCTCGTCCACTTCTTGCGGGGGCAGCAGCATCCTGTGCAACGGAATGACGGCGGTCACGATGGTGCCGCCGGTGCCGGGGCTCAATATCTGCCAGGTGCCCCCCAGTTCGGCAATGCGATGACGCATCGAGACCAGACCGTGAGCAGTGCTGGTCTTCAGGCGGTGGGCGGCAATGCCCTTGCCGTCGTCCGAAATGCGCAACGCGAAGGTAGTGTCGCGGATTTCGATGTGCAGATCCGCGGACTTCGCCTCCGCGTGCTTGAGAATGTTGGTCAGCGCTTCCTGGGCAATGCGGAAAACGCCGATGGCGGCATCGGGGCTGAATCTAATCTCGGTCTCGGGAATCGTTTCCGTACAGCGAAGACCGGTGCGGCGGCAAGTTTCCTTGAATTGCCAACGCAGCGCAGCGAACAAGCCCATGTTGTCGAGCAGTGTGGGGCGCAGTTCTTCGACTACGCGGCGCTTCAAATCGACGCCGGCACTCAACGAATCGTGAATGCGCTTGAAACGCTGCTCGATGCCGGGATCCGTCGTCGGGAGCCGCTGCTGCAACCAGGACAGATCCATGCGGGCAGCCACCAGCAGGCCGCCCAGTTCATCGTGCAACTCGCGCGACAAGGCAGCCTTTTCCTGCTCGGATACACCCTGCAAATGCGTGGAGAGCGCCGCCAGTTCGCGCGTCCGCGATTCGACCTGCTGCTCCAGTTCCAGCTTCTGATCGCGCAGGTCGATCGCCTGGCGGGCGCGGCGGCGCATGTCGTTGTAGACCAGCCGGATTGCCAGCAGCACCAGGCCAATGTTGAAGATTGCTCCGGCGGCCGACACCCAGCGCGACAGTCGAAAGTCGTCCTCCCAATGGGCCGTGGCCGCCGACATCTCGCCTGCTTCCTTGCGCAGCATCGTGCCGACGATTGCCGTGATTTCATCCATGGTGCGCCTACCCACATCCGTGCGCACCACATTCAAGGCCGGCGCGACGCCGCGCTTCTTGTATAGCGCGACCGTATCCTCGAGCTCCCCCAGCTTCTTGCCGGTTAAAATCCGCAGGTCACGAATCTCGCTGCTGCCGGTGTCGTCCTTATAGGACTCTTGTAAATGATCGAGTGCGGCTCCGACTTTCGCGACCGCATCCGTGTAGGGTTGAAGATATGGAGCCTCGCCGGTCAGCAAAAACCCGCGCTGTGCCGATTCCGCAGCGGTCAAGAGACGCGCGAACTCGGTCAGTGCCAATTGCCGCGCATCCGCCACGTGCAGGCGCTGGTTGGCCAGATTGAGCCGCGTCTGGCCGGCGACTGCGACAAAGAACAGGCCCGTAAGGAACCCGATCAGCAGAAGCGGCGGCAAGGCGATATACCACCGGCCAAATCGGCCCAGTTCCTCACCAAAAATTTTCATGTTATTGCCCGCGCTACTGGCCTAAAGTCTACCATGTGAGGCATTTCCTACAGGGAGGCCTGTGGCTAAGCCGATGGCTCGAACTGCCGCGGTGCGTGATAGTGGCGGATCTTTTCCAGTCTAGGAGATCGATATGGACGCGAATTTGGAGAATGCGGCGGACCAGGCGCGTGCCACCGGCCGCCGTGTGAAGAACGACTTGAGCGACAGCGTCAGCGACATCAAATCGGCCGCATCAGGCGAGATCAAGAATTTGATCGCGGATGTCGAGGATCTCATGACGCGGATCGCGGACTTGAAGGACGCAGACGTGGTGCGAATGCGCGGCAAGGTGCAACGCGCGGTCGATGCCGCGAAGCAGAGTCTTGCCGACGGCGCCGGCAGCTTGAAGAGGCAGGCGCAGGATATTGCCGGCACCGCCGACGATTATGTTCGCGAAAGTCCGTGGCAAGCGATCGGCATCGCGGCCCTGGTCGGAGCAGTGGTGGGAATCCTCGCGACGCGTCGTTCGTAGCGACAATGCGGGCTCTATGGTCACTGCCGAAGGCTGCTCCCGCGCTGATGCGTCACGTCGGCGCTTACATCGAGCTCGCAGAGTTGGACCTGGCGAGGGCGCAGCGCGAGCTTACTGCACAGTTGGTGGCAATCGTCGTGGTCGCAATCTGCGCGCTTTTTGCGGTGATACTGGCGTGTCTTGGCGTCGTGGCATACACCTGGGACACGCCCAACCGCGTGCCGGCCATTGCGTGGATGGGCGGCGGGTTTCTGGTGCTGGCCATTGCGGCCGCCATTTATCTAGTGAGGCTGGCGCGCGCGCGATCGCCGCTGCTCGCAGATGTGCGTCGTGAGTGGCAGGAAGATCGAGTAATTCTCGAGCGCATCTTGGCGGACGAGGAATGAACGTGGCCGACCCCGACCTGAGCGCTCGCAACGAGATTCGCAGGAAACTTGCCCAGTCGCGCGAGGAGGTGAGCCGCTTGCTCGATCCGCCGCGCGCGCAGTCCGCCGGCAACGGCCAGGCAGGCGCGCCGGGCCGCAGCGAGTTTCCGCGCAGCCGCACCATGCAAATGCTCCTGAGCAGCCGCGGACTGGGAGCCGTGGGGGCGCTGTTGGCCGGCCTGCTGATTGCGCGCCCCGCGCTGGCGCTGCGTTTATTGCGGATACTGCCGGTCAGCGCGGTTGCCAAGACGCTGATCGCACGCGCGCTGAGTGCTCTCAAATCAGCACCTGAAGAGCAGAGTCCCGCCCCCTAGCCGAGGGTGACCTCGCAATGATGGTCGCGGCCGTCATCGACCAGATTGATTTCAAGCGCTGCGCCCGCCAATTCCCGGCCGTCCAGGGTTGCGCACGCGATGCCACGACTCACGCCGCGGGGATTTTTCACGGCAACCGAATAGCGCGATGACCCATGCCGGTAGGTGAACTCAAAGCCGGCCCAAGCGCGCGGAATGCAGGGGTCGACCCGCAGTTTTTGACCGCGCACATTGATGCCTAGAATCCACTCGGTTCCCGCGCGGTACATCCAGCCCGCCGAGCCCGTGTACCAGGTCCAACCGCCGCGGCCGGCGTGCGGCGGCACCGAGTAAACATCGGCGCAGATCACATACGGCTCCACTTTGTAGCGGTCAATTGCGGCGCGAGTGTCGGCATGATTGATTGGATTCAACATCGAGAAGAGTTCGAGCGCCCGGTCGCCGTCGCCGAGCATCGCAAACGCCAGCACCGTCCACACGGCGGCGTGGGTGTACTGACCGCCGTTCTCGCGCAGGCCCGGCGGGTAGGCTTTTATGTAGCCCGGGTCGTGCACGGTATGATCAAACGGCGGAGTGAACAGTTTCACGAGTTTGTCGCTGCGGCTGACCAGCTGCGCATCGACCTCCGCCATGGCGCGGGTCGCGCGGCCGCGTTGCGCGCCGCCGCTGATGACCGCCCATGACTGCGCAATGGAATCGATGCGGCATTCATCGCTGGATGCCGAACCCAAGGGGGTGCCGTCGTCGTAATAGCCGCGCCGATACCAATCATTGTCCCAGGCTTCGCGCTCGATGGCCTGGCTGACATCAAGAGCATGTTTGCGCCACTCCGACGCCTTGTTGGATGCGCCGCGTTTCTCGGCGATGGGTGCAAAGCGCAGCAATGTCGCGTGCAGGAACCAACCCAGCCATACGCTTTCACCGCGCCCTGCAACCCCGACCCGATTCATGCCGTCGTTCCAATCGCCGGTGCCGAAAAGCGGCAGGCCGTGTACGCCTACGCTCAGGCTGGAATCGAGCGCGCGCGCGCAGTGATCGAACAGCGGCGCGGAACCGGCCTGCCCGGGAACGGAATAATTCTCCAAACTGCCTGATTCCAAGGGACCGCCGGCCAAAAAAGGCACGGCTTCGTCGAGCACCGCGAAATCCGCCGTGACTTCCAAATAGTGGGCCACCACGAAGGCCAGCCAGATGCGATCATCCGACACCTTGGTCTTGACGCCCGCGCCCGAGGTTGGCAGCCACCAATGCTGCACATCGCCCGCGGTGAACTGGCGGGCGGCCGCCCGCAGGATGTGCTCGCGCACAACGATCGGCGCGCCAACGCACAGCGCCATGACATCCTGCAGTTGGTCGCGAAAGCCATAGGCGCCGCTCGACTGGTAAAACGCAGTGCGCCCCCAAACGCGGCTGCTGAGCGTTTGGTATAAGAGCCAACCATTCAGGAGCAGGTCCATGGACGGATCAGGCGTCTGTACCTGGACCGCGCCCAGAGTCTTGTGCCAAAAATCAGCGACGCTTGCATGCACTTCATCCAGATCCGCTTTTCGAAAGCGCTCGACGAGCGCTGCGGCGGCGGCCGCCGAACTCTCCATGCCGAGTAACAGCGTAAATTCGATGCCTTCTCCCGGGTTCAAGGTAAGCGGTGTCTGCATCGCGCCGCAGGGGTCCAGACCCCCGCCCACCCGCTTGCCCAAGGGGCCGGGCTTGCGCAGCGCCTCAGGGTCGGCCAGTGACCCTAAGCGGCCGAGGAATTCCGCGCGATCCGCCGTATAGGATGCCTGCCTGCCGCCTAGGTCCATGAACGCGACTTGCGGCTGAAAATCCGTGGTCCAGGGATTGCGCGCCAGCAGCGCGCCCGTCTGCGGTTCGATTTCGGTAATGATGAACGGGGCCGCACGGTTGTTCTGATTGCCCAGCACCCAGTCCACGTAATAAGTGACCGACAGCTGGCGTGCCGCGCTGCCGCTGTTGATGATCTTCAGGCGTGAAATCTTCACGGAAGCTTCGAGCGGCACGAATTGCAGCATTTCCACGGAAATTCCGTGCGCTGCATGTTGCGAGCGCGTGTAGCCGAAACCATGTCGAAGCGTATACACCGAGGCGGGTTCACGAATGGGCAGCGGCATGGCGCTCCACAGTTCCTGGGATTCCTGGTCGCGAATGTAAATCGCATCCGCGGGTGTATTGGTCACGGGATCGTTGCACCATGGCGTGATCTGGTTCTGCTGCGCATTCAGCGACCAGGTGCTGCCCGAGCCGTCGGCGGACACCAGGAATCCGAACTGCGAGTTGGAGATGACGTTGACCCAGGGGGTGGGTGTCCACTGATTCCCGTCCAGAACGACTACATACTCGCGCGACGCCGTATCAAATCCGCCGAGGCCGTTGAAGAATTTCAGCTGAGGCTGGGACTTCGCCGCGGCCTGCGGCGCGGGGTTGCGCGCGAGGCGCGCCGGCGCTTGCAGGCGTGGCCGCGCTACCGCTGCCGGCTGTCGCCTGCTGAGCTGATCGCGCAAGGATCCTCCGCCGGCGGCGAAGATCACGCGTGCAGCCGTCTTCAGCAGATCGCTGTCTGTGCGCGGCAGCGCATCGGCGCGCAGCCCGATGGCCGTGCCGCGTCCGACCCGATTTGCATCGCGCGCTTTTTGCTGAAACGCGCTTATCGCGCCTTCCAGCGCCGTTTGCACCGCCGGCAAGCCGGGCGGCGGACTGTCATTGAGAATGACCAGGTCCACCGACAAGCATTTCACCTGCCAGAACTCGAGCGCCTGGAGTAATTGCGCGACGACGCCGAGACCGGCCAGATCCTCGATGCTGACCAATACAATGGGCAGATCACCGGAGATGCCGTGGGTCCATAACGCCGCTTGTCCCAGCCTGTTGTTGTCGAGAATTTCGCAGGCGGCGCGCAGGGAGGCATCGGCGTACAGCAGCCGGCTGGCAATATCCTGAAAGCTTTTCGCATCTTCGGAATTCACGCCGAGATCGCGCAACTGGGTCTCTGCCGTGGCTCTCGCCTGCAGTTGCGCACGGCCGCTGATCTTGGCGTCGCGGTATTTGTCGGCCAGTAGAAGGGCCTGGGCGCGCGAGGCAGCGATGCCTGTCCAGAACTCCACCTGCACGGTTTCGCCGGGCGGCACCCGCACGCGGCGGCGCAGCGCCAGCACCGGGTCGAGCACGGTGCCCGCCGTGTTGGTCAACGCTCGTGCCTCCATGATGGCCGCGGCGTTGCGTACGTCCCGTCCTCTGCCGAGAAACTGGGCTCGGTCGGTCTCGAACTGCATTTCGCCGCCGGCGTCGCCCTGCAGTGAGCTGAAGTGCACCATCCACAGCGGGGCTTGCCCCGGTTCGCGCTGCCGCCGCGCGGCCAGCAACACGCCGCGTTCAGCCAAAGCCTCGGTCTGTACGAACATCTTGGAAAATGCGGGATGTGCGGAATCCGCCGCGGGTTGACTCAAAACAACCTCGGCGTACGTGGTCAGTTCGATGTCGCGCGGCTCGCTTCCGCGATTGGTCAGGGAAATGCAGCGCAATTCCGCATCATCCTCGCTCATCACCGAAATTCGCATCGCGGTGAGCAGCGACCCATCCTGGCGCGCGATCTCCACGCGGTCCTCGAAGAAAGCCGCGCTGTAGCTGTCGGGTTCGCATCCGCTGGGTTGATATCCGGCCGACCATACCTTGCCGCTGCCTATGTCGCGCAAGAATACATAGCAGCCCCAGGCGTCCAAGGTGGGGTCCTCGCGCCAACGGGTGAGCGCGATGTCGCGCCAACGGCTGTAGCCGGAGCCGGCGGCGGTCACCATCACCGAGTAGCTGCCATTGGACAAGAGATGAGTGCACGGTGCGTGCTGGTGGGGAGAGTCGAAGCGGCGCGAGGAATCTACCGGCATTTACTTGCTAGTGCTGCGCGTTGCTGCGGTCGAATACGTCGCGCTTGAAGTGCAGCGGGGAAAGTTGCGAATTCCGGCGCGCGCAAAATGTTCGCATTGTCGGATTGGCAGAGTTTAGTTTAGCCCCTGATTCTCGCAGTGACGTATTCGACGCAGCGTGTGTAGATTGCTCGAAACCATTTGCCATTGCGATCAGTGGTTGTGTACCAGTGGACGTAATCCTACACCTACAGGCAGTCAAACGGGCGATGCAGCGCAACGCGCCCGCTCATGGATTCAGTTTCCAGATCTCGAGATTCATGGCTACTGCGTAGCTTACGCAAACGAAATACGGCGCCAAGGTCCACGCCGCCAGGGGCTTCACCCGGGCGAATTCGCGCACCGTCCAGCCGACCGCCGACCACAGCGCCACGCTCTCGAACAATCCCAAGCCGATATTTTTCAAGCCGAAGAACAGCGGCGCCCAAGCGGCATTGAGCAGCAACTGCACCGCGTAGGCGGCTATCGCGATGCTGCGGGCGCGGTGGTAGCGTTCGCGCCAGATGAGCCATGCGGCCATCCCCATCAGCACATAGAGAGCCGCCCAAACCGGCACAAACCAGGTTTGCGGCGCAGCCCACGGCGGTTTCACCAACATTGCGTACCACTGCGCCGCCGCGCCAGACCCTGCGGGCGAGAACAGGTACGCGAAAACGCCCACGCCGAGCGCCAGTCCGACAAACAGCGCGAGCGCCGGCAGATTCGGCCGGGAATTGCGGCCGCGATACGAGGTCGCGCTCTCGATCGGAATTCTCATCAGCTTCGCCACTTCGACGATCTCATCTTCAGGAACAGCAGGATGGCGGCAACCATCTGCAGCCAGCCGAGCCATTGATATTGCGTGGCGCGGCTCAGGAAGATCAATCCGGACAGCCACAGCACCGCGGCGAGGATTGCCGTTTCCCGGCGCAACGCGGCGCGCCGCGCTGCCTCGCGCAGCTCCATCATGCGCGCGGCTTGCGCCGCGGCAGCCGAGGCTTCGGTCGCCTCGCGCACCGCGGTCTGCAAAATTTGCGGGATCTGGCGCAGCGTCATCAATGCGTCGGGAATGCGCGCGCGAATCTCGCTGATGATGGTGCGCGGACTTACGCGTTCGCGCATCCACGCGCGCAAAACCGGCTGCGCCGTCTTCCACAGGTCGAGTTCCGGATATAGCTGCCTGCCCAAGCCTTCGATGTTGAAGAGCGTCTTCTGCAGCAGAATCAGTTGCGGCTGCACCCGCATGTCGAAGCGCCGTGCGGTGGCGAACAGCCGCAGCAGCACTTGCGCGAAAGAGATTTCCTTGAGCGGCTTGTTGAATATCGGCTCGCACACGGTGCGCACCGCCGACTCGAGTTCATCGATTCGCGTGCCGCGCGGCACCCATCCGGATTCGATGTGCAGGGCGGCGATGCGTGCGTAATCGCGATCGAAAAAAGCCATGAAGTTCTCGGCCAGGTAGTGTTGATCGCGCGGCTGCAATGTGCCGACGATGCCGAAATCGACCGCCGCGTAGCGCGGATTCTTTGGATCCTCGACTTGCACGAAGATATTCCCCGGGTGCATGTCGGCGTGAAAAAAATTGTGGCGGAACACCTGAGTAAAGAATATTTCGACGCCGTTCTCGGCAAGTTTTGCGATGTCGGTGCCGCGCGCCCGCAATTCATCGATCTGACTGACGATGATGCCGTGGATGCGCTCCATGACCATGATGTTGGGGCGGCAGTAGTCCCAATGGACGGCGGGCACGTATAGCAACGATGAGCCGGCGAAATTGCGCTTCAGCTGCGCGGCGTTGCCGGCCTCACGCAGCAGGTCGAGCTCATCGGTCACGGTCTTGCGGTACTCCGCCACCACTTCGATCGGCCGCACCGGACGCGCTTCCTGCCAATACTGGTCCGCCAACTTCGCGAGCGCGTCCAACACCTCGAGGTCGAGATCGATGACCTCGCGCATGCCGGGGCGCAAAATCTTCACCACCACTTCTTCGCCGTTTTTCAAAGTGGCGGCGTGCACCTGCGCGATGGAAGCGGCCGCCAAGGGGGTGGATTCGAAGCTGCCGAAGACCTCGCCGAGCGGCAGCCCGAAGGTTTTTTCGATGGTCGCGACGGCAATCTCGCCGGGAAACGGCGGCACGCGGTCCTGCAATTTCGCCAATTCATCCGCGACGTCGACCGGCAGGAGGTCGCGGCGCGTCGATAGCGCCTGGCCGAACTTGACGAAAATCGGCCCCAACTCCTCGAGAGCCAGCCGCAGCCGCTCGCCGCGAGCAACGCCGATGCTGCGCTGAAACCACGTCCAGGGCGAAAAATAGAACAGGAAGCGCAATGGGCGGTAGAGATGCGTCGCGCGCACGAAGTCGTCCAGCCTGTGCCTTACCAGCGCGCGCTGTATTTGCAAAGCCCTAGCGAGAACTCGCGTACGCATCACGGCATGCCTTTTTCGATTCTTCCGAGTCTTGCCTCGATCCGGTCGACAGCTTCGCGCGCGTTGTCGACGCCGCGCAGGAATTCCTCGAGCTCAGTTCTGGTTATCAGGTCGCGGCCTTCCTCCTGCAGGTATTCGGCGATGTTTTCGCCGGCGATGCGCCGCGTGCGCCGGGCCCAGATTCTCACGCTCCTGGCAATCTGCCCCAGGCGCCGCGCCGGCATGTCGCCTATGAAGCGCGACAGCTCCTCTTCCAAGTCGGGACGCGCTGCTGCAAACAACTCGCGGTATAAATTGGCAATCTCGGCATCGCCGCGAATTTGCACCGGGTTTTTGCTGATCGCCGGCCGTCCGCTTTTGAGCATCTGCAACAGCGCCGGCGGCGAACCTGAAATGACGGCATCGGCGGGCGTCCCGGAGTCCGCCGCGAGCAGCGCCAGGCGGCCGCCGAACATCGCCGCACGAATGCACATGAGCGACTCGATTTCAACGTGCAGACTGGTGCCTTCCAGGCGCCGCGCCAGCCCTGCGGCCGGTGTGGAAGCGGCAATGTTTCTATTGAAAACCGCCTCGGCGGCGGCCAACCACGCGGGGGTAGCGGGCATGTCAGATCTTGTAGCCGCGATGCACAGCGACTATTCCGCCGCTCAGATTGTGATAGCGCGTTTGCGCGAACCCGGCGGTGCGCAACATCTCGAGTAAGGTCTCTTGATCGGGATGCATGCGGATCGATTCGGCGAGATACCGGTAGCTTGGCGCGTCCTGCGCGACCAGTTTTCCCAGCAGCGGCAGCACGTTGAAGGAATAGGCGTCGTAAACGGATTTCAATCCCGGCAGTACCGGCGTCGAAAACTCCAGCACCAGCAATTGACCTCCCGGTTTCAGCACGCGGTGCATGGCGGAGAGCGCCGCCGCCTTATCGGTGACATTGCGCAGGCCGAAGCCGATGGTCACGCAGTCGAAAGTATTGTCCGGAAACGGCAGCGCTTGCGCATCCGCAACGATGCATTCGACATTGCCCACGAATCCCGCATCCAGCAATCGGTCGCGGCCGATATCCAGCATCGCGGGATTGACATCCGACAGCACCACCCGCCCGGACTTGCCCACCTGCCGCGAAAGTCCCTTGGCAAGATCGCCCGTACCCCCGGCAACATCCAAGGCGCTCTGACCCGGCCGCAAACCCGTCAACGACAGGGTGAACTGCTTCCAGAGCCGATGCGCGCCAAGCGACATCAAATCGTTCATCACATCGTACTTGGCCGCCACCGAAGTGAACACCGCGCGCACGCGCGCCGCCTTGTCCACTGCAGCGACATTTTCAAAACCAAAATCCACCGTGCGATCGGAGTCAGCCATGGCGCCCCTCGAAGTGTAGGACGGCATTGTAGCCGACTGGCGCGCCACCCAAGCGGTGCGCTATTTCGCTGGAGTTTTGGCCGCTGCGCAGCGCTGCTGGTAGCGCGCCCAATTCGCCTTCTGATCGCTTCCTAATTCGTGCAGCACGCCCCAGGAATAAAGACCGGTATTGTGGCCATCGTCGAAGAACAGGCGCAGGGCATAGTTTCCGACCGGCTCGACGCTGCTGATCCCGACGTTTTGCTTGCCGGTCACAAGCACGCCCTCGCCGCCGCCGTGACCTTTTACCTCGGCGGAGGGCGAGAACACCCTCAAGTATTCGAACGGCAGTTCGAAGTGCGAGCCGTCATCGAAACGCACGTCGAGCAGCCGCGATTCCGTCCGCAGCTTGATTTCGATTGGCTGTGGAGTGCTCAAAGGATATAGCGCGACAGATCCTGGTCCTTGACCAGTTCGCCGAGATTGCCTTCCACGTACTCGCGGTTGATGAGGACGTGGGTGCCGTTGCGATCCGCGGCATCGAACGACACGCTCTCGAGCAGCCGCTCCATCACTGTATGCAAGCGCCGCGCACCGATGTTTTCGGTGCGTTCGTTGACTTCGAAGGCAACCTCCGCGAGCCGCTGCACGCCGCTATCCGCGAACTCCAGCGTCACGCCCTCGGTGGCGAGCAGCGCGGTGTATTGGCGGCACAATGACGCATCGGGCTCGGTCAATATGCGCACAAAATCCCCCACAACCAACGGCTCGAGCTCCACCCGGATCGGCAAACGGCCCTGCAGCTCCGGGATCAGGTCCGAGGGCTTCGATGAGTGAAATGCGCCGGATGCGATGAACAATACGTGATCGGTCTTCACCGTGCCGTACTTGGTGTTCACGGTGCAGCCCTCCACCAAGGGCAGCAGGTCGCGCTGCACACCCTCGCGCGACACATCGGCGCCCATGGTTTCCTGGCGGCGCGCAATTTTGTCGATCTCGTCGATGAAGACGATGCCATTTTGCTCGGCGTTCTCGACGGCGCGCACCTTCAAGTCCTCTTCGTTGATCATCTTCGCCGCTTCCTCGTCGACCAGGAGCTTCAATGCCTCCTTGATCTTGAGTTTGCGCGGGCGGGTGCGGCCGCCGCCCAAGTTCTGGAACATCCCCTGCAGCTGCTGCGTCATCTCCTCCATGCCCGGCGGCGCCATGATCTCGACTCCGTGGGGAATGGCGCGCACTTCGATTTCGATCTCGCGGTCGTCCAATTGCCCTTCGCGCAGCATTTTGCGAAAGCGCTGGCGGGTGTCGTTGTCCCGCGGCGCCGCGTCGCCGGTAAATCCGGCCGAGGCGCGCGGCAGTAAAATTTCGAGCACGCGGTCCTCGGCGCTGTCGGCAGCTCGGGTATGCACCTTCGCGATTTCTTCCTCCCGCGTCATTTTGACGGAGATGTCGACAAGATCGCGGACGATCGAATCCACTTCGCGGCCAACATAGCCAACCTCGGTGAATTTAGTGGCTTCGACCTTGATAAAAGGCGCCTTGGCGAGCCTCGCCAAGCGGCGCGCGATCTCGGTCTTGCCGACGCCGGTCGGGCCGATCATGAGAATGTTTTTCGGGGTTATTTCGGGCCGCAGCGATTCCGCGACTTGCTGGCGCCGCCAGCGATTGCGCAGCGCAATCGCCACCGCGCGCTTGGCGGCCTTCTGGCCGACGATGTGTTTGTCCAGCTCTTCGACGATTTCCCGCGGCGTCATCTGCGACATGGAGCTACAGCTCCTCGATCGTAAGATGCCGATTGGTGTAGATGCAGATGTCCGCGGCGATGTTCAGCGAGCGTTCGACGATGTCGCGCGCCGACAAATCGCTGTGCATGAAGGCGAGGGCCGCGGCCTGCGCGAAGCCGCCGCCGGAGCCAATGGCAATCAAATCATGCTCCGGTTCGATCACATCGCCGGTACCCGATATCACGTAGGTGCTCATCGCATCGGCCACACACAGCAGGGCCTCCAGGCGCCGCAAGCTGCGGTCGCTACGCCAGTCCTTGGCTAGTTCAATTGCAGCACGCGTCAGATTGCCGAATTTCTCCAGCTTGCCTTCGAAACGCTCGAACAAGGTGAACGCGTCAGCGGTTCCGCCCGCAAATCCCGCCAGCACCTTGTCGCCGTAAAGGCGCCGAACCTTGCGCGCATTGGCCTTCATCACGGTCTGACCGAGGGTTACCTGGCCATCGCCGCCGACCGCGACCCGGCCGCTGCGCCGAACGGCCAGGATCGTGGTGCCATACATGCGATCGGGATGGTGGGTCATATGAAAATTCACGATGGGGCCGATGGCGGCCCTTTCAAGCCGGGCGCGAGCGGCGCCGTGCCCGCGGATGTGCGGCGTCGTAGACGCTGGCCAGATGCGCAAAATCGAGGTGGGTGTAGATCTGCGTGCTGCTGATGTCGGCGTGACCCAACAATTCCTGCACACCGCGCAGATCGGAGCTGGACTCGAGCAGATGAGTTGCAAACGAATGACGAAACATATGCGGGTGTACATGCAGCGCCAGACCCTGGCGGCGCGCCCAGGTGTCAACCCGCAGCTGCACGGCCCGCACCGACAATTGACGGCCGGTTCTGCCCACGAACAAAGGGCTGGCGGGCGCGCCAGCGCGCCGCGATGACATGTCCGGTCTCCCTTTCAGCAGCCCGGCCCGTTGCACCAGCCACTTCTGCAGCGCTCCGATGGCATGGCGGCCAATGGGCACTATGCGCGCCTTGTTGCCCTTGCCGAGCACCCGCACGGTTCTGTCCTTGAGATCGATGGCGGAGAGATCCAATCCCACGAGTTCGCTCAAGCGCAATCCCGACGAATAAAACAATTCCATGATCGCTTTGTCGCGCGAGGACAGGCTATCGTCGACGCGAAAGTCCAGCAGCCGCGCCATCTGATCGGCATCCAGGGTGTGCGGCAGGCGCTTCTTGGTTTTCGGCGCCCGTACACCTTCAGCGGGGTTGCGCACCACCGCTCCCTCGCGCAGCAGGAATTCGTAAAACGAGCGCAGCGCCGACAAGCGCCGCTGGATACTGCGCGGCGCCATGCCGCCGGCATGTTCGGCCGCAGCAAAGGCGCGCACCTGGGAATTATCCAGCGCGTCCCAGCGCAGAAGTTTGCGGCGTTCGCAGAACCGGGTCATGGTGTGCAAATCGCGGCGATAGGCGGTAACGGTATGGCCGCTCATGCGCCGTTCCTGCGCAAGATGCGCTAAAAATCGCTCGATCCACTCGCGCTCGCCTAAGTCCACAAGAATCTTCAGCGCATGAGGGCGTAGGTCACGAGCTCGCCGATGCGCGACAGAAATTCCGTGCTCATGCCCGGGTGGAAGCGCTCGGTGTCGCTGGCGCCTATGCCGAGGATTCCGAGCGAGCCTTTTTGACCCAATGGCGTGAGGGCAACCGAACCGATGGCGATGGCATCCTTGCCGAACAGATAGTCGCGCTGTGCGTCGCGCACCTGCCCGCAGCGCGGCTTGCCCGAGGTCAGCAGCGATTCGAAGGTCTTGATATCGTCGTCCGCCGGATGGCCGATGCGCAGAAATCGACCCGCTTCCGGTTCCAGCGCGCGCGCTTCCTCGAGAAACAGCACCATCACCGAATGCATGGAGTCGAAATCCTCGCGCAGCGATGTCTCGACGGCGTTGATCGACTCCAATAGCGAATGCGCACGAATCAACCGCTGGCTCAAGCGGTGAATGCGATCGGCCAACGCGTCGTTGGCGCGCGCCACATCGACCAGCTCCTTCAGCTTGCGCTCGAGCGACTGATTGCGCTCGCGCAGCACCTCGATCTGCCGCTCCACCAGGCTCACGGTGGCTCCCGCGTCGCGCAGGTGCGGCAGGCGCAGTTTGGTCAACAGCTGCGAGTTGCGCTCGAAGAAGTCCGGATAAGTCTGCAAATAGTCGCCGACACTTGAATCATTGAGAACATCCTGCTTGATCCCGCGCGCGTGACTCGTCGTCATTGTTTTGCTCCCGTGAATCGCGTTAAATCGATGGAACCCGAATAAACCGTGGTAGCCGGTCCGGTCAGCCAAATATTCTGTCCAGGACCCGCCCAATTAACCAGCGCAGTGCCGCCTGGTAAATCGACCCGCACTTCTTCCTCGAGTAGTCCCAAGCGCCTGCCGACCGCAACGGCCGCGCACGCGCCCGTGCCGCAGGCCAAAGTTTCGCCGGCGCCGCGTTCGAACACGCGGAGCTGCAGGTGGCTGCGATCCACAATCTGCATGAAGCTCACATTGGCGCGCTTCGGCAGCCGCGGGTGCCGCTCGATCCTGGGTCCGAGCCGCTCCACCGGCGCTGTTTTCACATCGGCTACGCGCAACACCACGTGAGGATTGCCCATGGAGAGGGCGCTGATCTCGAGATCGGCGCCGTCGACGTTCAGGGAATAGGTATCCGCATACGCGTCGAACTGTATCGGCACGGAGCGCGGATCGAAGTTCGGCACGCCCATGTCCACCGAAACCAAGCCGTCGTCTCTGACGCGCGCATGCACGGTTCCGCCCGGGCAGCCCATCGTGAGTTCGCGGCCCAGCTGCGGCGCGCGACAGTAAAGCAGCGCCGCGATACAGCGCGCGCCGTTGCCGCATTGTTCGACCTCGGTACCGTCGGAATTGAACACCCGGTAGAACACGCGGCTTGCCGCATCGCGCGGACTTTCCAGCATCAACGCTTGATCAAAGCCGACTCCGGTATGGCGATCGGCGAGCGCGCGCAGCAACCCAGAGTCCAGGCGGGTATCGGCCGCGATGGCGGCAGCGTCGAATACCAAGAAATCGTTGCCCAACCCCTGCATCTTCAGAAACTCGATGCGCATGATGCGAGCATAGCCGATGCGGCTCTTGGTCGCGAGAGCAGCGGCACGAATAGTTTCCTCACGCGTGGGGGTTGCGCACCGCGCCTCTCTCGTTCAACCTTACCAAACAACGAAGCTGGGGGATTATGCGTCACATAATGGTATTGAATTCGAAGGGCGGATGCGGCAAGAGCACTCTGAGCACGAACATCGCCGTTTTTTTCGCCCGCGACGGCCATCAAGTCTGCCTTGCCGATTATGATCCGCAGCGATCAGGCCTTGACTGGCTGGCCTCAAGGCCTGCCGATCTGCCGGCCATCAATGGCGTCGCCGCTTTTGAAGACGGACTGCGCAATGTGCCGCGCAACACCGATATCCTGGTGATCGATGCGCCGGCCCGTGTGCACGGTACCGAACTTAACGAACTGGTGCGCCGTGCCGAAACCATCATCGTGCCGGTGCTGCCTTCCAGCATCGACATGAAGGCCTGCGGACATTTCATGGCTGAATTGCTCGAGATCGGCAAGGTGTCGCGCAAGCAAGCGCGACTGGGATTGATCGCCAATCGCGTGCGCGAGTACACCCTGGTGTACGAGGAATTGGACCAATACTTGAGCAAGCTCAAAGTGCCATATCTTGGGCATTTGCGCGAAGCGCAGAATTATGTACGGGCCTACTCGAGAGGCATGGGCGTGCTCGAACTGCCGGAATATCTCGCCTGGCCGGACTGGAAGCAATGGCAGCCGATCGGCGAATGGCTGGATAGCAAGCGCAGTCAGCCCGCGGTTTGACCGGGACTGAATGACTCCCGGCCACGCGTGCGCATCAGTGTATTCAATTCGAACTTAGAGTTTTGCGCCACGCCCGAACAGACGCTGCTCGATGCAGCGCTCGATTCCTCGTTGAATCTGCCGCACAGCTGCAAGGGCGGCAACTGCGGCGCCTGCCGCGCCCGCCTGCTGCGAGGCGAGATTCATTATCCCAATGGCCCGCCGCTGGGTCTTTCCGACGCCGAGGCGGCCGAGGGCCTGATTCTGTTGTGTCAGGCGACCGGACGAACCGATCTATTGATAGAGACATTTGAAATGCGAGCGGCGGATGCGGCCACGATCAAACGCCTGCCTTGCCGCATCGAGCGCACCCAGACGTTGTCACACGATGTCCTCGGCGTGTGGCTGCAACTGCCCGTCGCGGAAGCCTTTACGTTCGAACCAGGTCAGTACATCGACATCATGCTGCCCGGCGGCCGGCGGCGCAGCTTCTCCATCGCGTCGCCGCCTCACGATTCCCGGCCGCTGGAGCTGCATGTGCGGCGTGTCGCCGGCGGCGAATTCACCGACCGGCTATTTCACCAGAATCCGGAACGCACGCTGCTGACGATGGAAGGTCCGCTCGGACAATTCATATATCGGCAGGAGCAACCGCCGGGCAGCGCTGCGCCGATGCTGCTGATCGGCGGCGGCACCGGCATAGCACCGCTCATCAGCATCCTCCGCCACATCATCGAAAACGGCATTGATCGCGAGCTGCGCGTTTATTGGGGGGTGCGCAGCGAACGCGACTTGTATGCGCATGCGCGGCTCGAGAATCTCAGGGAGCGTGCCGCGCGCATGCGCTACGTGCCGGTTCTGTCGGAGCCCACGCTTGCGTGGCGCGGCAGAAGCGGCTGGGTGCACGAGGCCGCACTTCAGGATATCGATGATCTGGATGCCTATGAGGTATACGCGGCCGGCCCGCCGGCGATGATAGAGGCCGTACAGCGCGAGTTTAAGGCGCGAGGAGTTTCCGCTTCTCGATTGTATTTCGATTCGTTCGACTATGCTCCGGACACGCTCGAGCGCCAGCGCAGGAGCGCCGCCACCAAATCCTGATCTTCGGCGGATTCGGCTTGCAGCAGCGGCGCTTTCAGCCCGCGTTCGCGCAGTCCGGCGGCAATGCGCGCGCCCGGAACCAGCCAGTGCACGCGTTCAAACTCGCTGCGCAGCTTCACGGGAGCCAGCTCGAGCAATGCGGCCGCCAGATTCAAACTGGTCGCCGTGATCACGTGCAGCTCTCCGGCCGTGAATCTTTCGTGAACCGCGGCCAGCGTCGCAGCGCTGGGAGTTGCCGGCACGACTTCGTAGACATCGGCCTGCACGACCTGCGCGCCGCGGCGGGTGAGTTCTTGCTCGAGCAGTTGCCGGCCGTTGCTGCCCTTGACTATCAATATGCGATGGCCCGCCAGATGTTCCAGGCGCGGATGCAAAAGCAAACCCTCGGAGTCCGTCGTGCCGACGGGCTGCACCGCCACGCGGTAGCCCGCCTGGTTCAAGGCGCGCGCCGTCGCCGCGCCGAGGGCGGCGAGGGGCAGATCGCGTTTTTGGCCGAGAAACGACGCGCCGAATCTGACGGCGTTGGCGCTGGTGAAAATGATCAGATCGAAGCCGTCGAGCGCGCTCAAGTAAGCCGCCAGCGCGCGACGATCGCCCAAGGATTTGATTTCCACGGCGGGCAAGCGCAGCGTGCTCGCGCCCTGAGCTTCCAGCAATCGGCACAGCGGCATCGACTGCAACTCAGGTCTCGTAACTAGAACGCCCACACCGTGCAGCGCAGGCATGGGCTAGGCCGTGCGCAAGCGCTCTAGCAAATGTCCGGCGCCGGCGGCCAGCATGCGTTCGGCCAGCCGCCTCCCCAGCGCCGCCGGATTTTCGATGCCGCCCGACAGGCTGTCGCGCAGCAGCCGCGAACCATCCGGCTCGGCCACGAGACCTTGGAGGGTGATTTCATCCGCGCTGCGCTCGGCGTATCCAGCGATCGGCGATTGACAGCTGCCGCCCAAGCGCTCGGCAAATGCCCGCTCCGCGTCCATCACCACACGCGTTGATGAGTCCTCGAGCGCTTGCAACAAACGGCGAGTGTTTGCATCGCTGCCGCGGCATTCGATTCCGATTACGCCCTGGCTCACCGCCGGCAGGCATTCCTCCGGATCGAGGCGCGCCGTGATGCGCGATTCCAATCCCAATCGAATCAATCCGGCGCACGCCAGTACGATCGCATCCATCTCGCCCGCATCGAGCTTGCGGAGCCGCGTATCCACATTGCCGCGCAGAGCCACGATGGAAAGATCCGGACGCAAGGCGCGCAGCTGCGCTTGCCGCCGCAGGCTCGAGGTGCCGAGGCGGGCGCCCGGGGCCAAATCTTCGAGGTGCTTGATACCGCTGACCGTGACCAGCGCATCGAGTGCATCGCCGCGCTTCAAGACCGCGCCGATCATGAGTCCGTCCGGCAGGTCGGCGGGTACGTCCTTCATCGAATGCACGGCGATGTCGGCACGATGCTCGGAGATCGCGACCTCGAGTTCCTTGATGAAAAGACCCTTGCCGCCGATGGCCGCCAGGCTCCGATCCTGAATGCGGTCGCCCTGTGTCAGCAGCGGCACCAGTTCCACTGTGAGGCCCGCGTGCGCCTGCCGCAGCAGCATCGCGACATGCTGCGCCTGCCACAGCGCCAGCTGGCTTTTCCGCGTTGCTATGCGCAGGGCTGTGCTCACGTGGATTCTGAGTCTGGAAACAGCTTGGTCTTCAATCGATAGATAGCCGATATGTCTTCATCGCCATATCCTTGAGCGATCAATTTTGCGTACTCTTCGAGGGTCGATTCCACGACCGGCAGCACGGCGCCATGACGCGCCGCCATGTCGCGGCAAATTTTTAAATCCTTGTCGTGCAGCCGCACGCGAAAACCGGCCGGGAAATTATTGTTCGCCATGAATGGCGCGCGATTGACGAAATACCAGCTCGAGCCCGCACCCTTGCCCAACACGTCGATCACGCGCTTCAACGGCAGGCATTCCGCATGCGCGAAGGCCATGGCTTCGCCCACCGCCTGGATGATGCCGGCGCACATGATTTGATTGGTGGCTTTTGCCGCCTGGCCGGCGCCGCTCGAGCCCATGTAGGCAACGGCTTTGCCGAGCTTTTCCAAGATCGGCTGCGCGCGCGCGTACACCGCCTCGTCGCCGCCGACCATGATGGCAAGCGAGGCGGTCCTTGCGCCTTCGACGCCGCCGCTCACCGGGCAGTCGAGGAAGCCGACGCCGAGCGCGGCGAGCTGTTCATGTATCTCGCGCACCGTATTCTTGCCGACGGTGGAACAATCCATGACGATCATGTTCGGGCTCAAACCCTGATCCAAGCCTGCTATCACGGCGCGCAAATCAGCGTCGGCGGATACGCAAATCACCACCGCTTCGCAGTTGCCCGCGAGTTCGGTCAAACTCGCGAATGCGTGAACCTTCAATTCCGCGGCCAGCGCCGTGGCTTTTGCCGTGGTTCGATTCCACACGCCGGTGAGCAGACCGGCGCGATGCAGGTTGCGCGCCATGTGCGCGCCCATGGCACCTAATCCGACGAAGCCTGTTTGCATATGCGCTGTCCTTAGGTCCGGTTGTCTAAAGAACCGTAGCCTAAGGCTTATGATCGTCCGCGGCAAAGCGCGGAGCGCTATTTACGTGGTGCTATTGCAAATCGTGTCGATGTCGCGCTTCGCGTTGAGGCGCTCGGTGTCGATCTCTTCGGAGCTCATGTATTGGCGTTCGCCGTCGGGACCCGGTTTGTAGATGCGCCGGCCCTCGATGAGCTTCTTGTAACGTTCCTGCGCATCCGTACATTGCTTTTCTTTGGTTTGCGCAACATCCTGGTCCACCTCGCGCTTGGTGTTAGCGTCGTTGGATTGAGGGTTGTTGGCGGCAACCTTGGGCGCGGTATCGGCAGATCTGGCTGGGGCCGAAGCTGCATGAGTCGCGTTCGGGTGAGTGCCGAGCAGTTCGACCACTTCCGCGTGCACGCCGTCCGGCGGCCGATCGCCATACTGCAACTTGCCCTGCGCGTCGACCCATTTGTAGACGACAGCCGAGGCCAGACCCGACCAGGCCAGCAACGCGGCACACAACAATAGGCGTTTCATCGTCCGAACCTCGCGATTAGCTACAGCGCATGTGAACCCGACTCGCCGGTGCGAATGCGCACCGCTTGGCCGAGATCCGCAACAAATATCTTTCCGTCACCAATCTTACCCGTGCGCGCCGTTTCAATAATGGCCTCCACGACTCGATCAACCTGCTCATCGTCCACGGCCAACTCGAGCTTCACTTTGGGCAGAAAGTCGACCACGTACTCGGCTCCCCGATAAAGCTCAGTGTGGCCCTTTTGCCGCCCAAAGCCTTTGACCTCTGTCACGGTAATGCCCTGAACTCCCACCTCCGCCAACGCCGCACGGACATCGTCAAGTTTGAAGGGTTTGATGATGGCGATCACCATTTTCATGCCACGGGCTCCAGATTCTGACAAGCACAAGTCTACCAGCGTTAATTCAAAGGAAATTTTGCTGCATTACAGCATGGAGAATTGGATTCTTCTCATGTATAAAACCGCGAGCGTCTTGCGTCGGGCGCGTGGTATAAAAAACGGCGCGAGCCCTGTTAGAGGCCCGCGCCGCGAAGGATATCGCACCGACGGGGGAGTTGGCTGGCTTGCCGGCGCGAGATGCTCCTAAATCGTCAAGAGTTACGGCCTCGCTCGAAAGCGGGCGGGGCCTTCAGAAATCCTCCAAAAAAATCCCTTATTCCGGGGCGGTATCAAATCGCGTCCGGGCCGGCTTCACCGGTCCGCACACGCAGTGCCTGTTCCAATTCGAGTACCCAAACTTTTCCATCGCCTGCTTTTCCCGTCCTCGCCACGTTGCAAACCGCCTCCAGCACCTGCTCAGCGATGGAATCGTCCACCGCCAGCTCGATCTTGGCCTTGGGTAGGAATTCGATCCGGTATTCGGCGCCTCGATAAAGTTCCGCGTGCCCGTGTTGCCGGCCGTAGCCCTGTACTTCGGTTACCGTGACGCCTTGAATGCCGATATCTGCCACCGCTTGCCGGACCTCGTCCACCTTGAAAGGCTTGATGACGGCGGTGATCAGCTTCATGCATTTGTCCGCAATTTCACCGGTAAATCAGACCGCCTCCGACGTTGCTTCCACGTAGTATTGATCTTGAATGTTGCAGTTTCCGTGCCACCTGCAGATATATGTGGAATCAAGGAGTTGCGCAACGGTCGGTGCGCCGGACGCACCGGGCTGGCGCGTAGCAGTGCTGATTGTGCGTTACCAGGGTGCGAAGCGGCCCAAAAGGGCTAAGTGTTGGAGGTATCGATGAGCTTCATGAATTCGAATGGTCTGGATGAGTTGGCGCGCCGCCTGGCCGATTCGGTGCCGGAGTCGCTGCGCGCCTTTGGCCGCGATATGGAAAGCAATTTCAAAGCCGTGCTGCAGGCGCAGCTCGGCAAACTCGATCTAGTCACTCGACAGGACTTCGACGTGCAGGCGGCGATTCTGCAGCGTACGCAAAGTAAGCTGGCAGCGCTGGAGACGCGCCTGAAGGAGATCGAAGGAAAGCTCTCGCCTCAATAGACGGTTTCTAAGATTCATGAGCACTCACAGGGAGGTGAGCACGGTTTTCAGCCGTGCACCCGCGGGAGTCGTGGCACCCCTGGTGCGGGTCGAGGTGCACCTGGGATTGGGACTGCCGACATTCGCATTGGTCGGCCTGCCCGAAACGGTGGTTCGGGAAAGCAAGGAGCGCGTCCGCGCCGCGCTGGTGACCGCGGGTTTTGATTTTCCGCAGCGGCGCATCACCGTGAATCTTTCGCCCGCCGACTTGCCGAAAGAAGGCGGCCGCTTCGATTTGCCCATCGCCGTCGGCATCCTGGCGGCCGACGGGAAAATACCGGCGCGTGCGCTCATGAAGCGAGAGTTCTACGGCGAGTTGTCGTTGAGCGGCGAATTGCGCGAGACGCCGAAGCTGCTGCCCGCGCTGATCGCCGCAGAGAAATTCGGCAGCGAAATGATTCTGCCGGCCGCCAACGCGCTGGAGGCAAGCCTGGTCGCCGGTGCGAAGGTTGGGTTGGCGGAACAATTGCGCGAGGTCATCGACGCGCTCACAGGCGGAGCAGCACTTTGCCCGACGCCGCGCAGCAGACTTTCAGCACAGCCATCGCGCATCGCGACTCCGGCGGATCTCGCCGAGGTTCGCGGCCAATACCAGGCTAAGCGCGCCTTGGAGATTGCCGCCGCCGGCGAACACGGACTGCTGCTCATAGGCCCACCCGGAGCTGGCAAGACATTGCTGGCACAACGCCTGCCCGGATTGCTGCCGCCGTTGACGGCGCCCGAGGCCTTGGAAGTCGCGAGCCTGGAGTCGGCCGCAGGCCGCAGACCCACTATTGGAAATAGCAGGCCGTTTCGCAGTCCGCAGCATACGGCGTCGGTGGCAGCGCTGATCGGCGGCGGCGCGCTCAAGCCCGGCGAACTAACCCTCGCGCATCGCGGCGTCTTGTTCCTCGACGAGCTGCCGGAATTTCCGCGCAACGCACTCGAGGCCCTGCGCGAACCTCTGGAAAGCGGCTCGGTGGTTGTGTCGCGCCTCAGGCGCAGCTGCGAGTTCCCGGCGCAGTTTCAATTGGTTGCCGCGATGAATCCCTGTCCCTGCGGGTATGCCGGGGATCAACGCGGCCGCTGCCATTGCACCGCAGAGCAGATCGCGCGCTACCGAAATCGGCTCTCCGGACCGCTCATCGACCGCATCGATATTCACGTCGAACTCATGGCGCTGCCGTTGAATCACTTGATGGGCGACAGCCCCGGCGCGTCGGAAATGTCGGAAGCGTCGTCAGCCGTCGCCCTGCGTGTGGCCGCCGCAAGGGACTTGCAGCTGCGGCGCCAGGAAAAACTCAACTCGCGCCTCACGCCATCCGAGGTGGCGCGTTTTTGCCGCCTTGCGGCAGATTCGCGAGCGCTACTGGCAACGGCGATTGCACGCCTCGGCCTATCGGCGCGGGCCTATCACCGCGTGCTGCGATTGGCGCGCACCTGCGCGGATCTGGCCGCGGCGCCGGATATCCGCATTATCGATGTCGCGGAAGCGGTGAATCTGCGCGCGCTCGACCGGCCCAATTAGGAAAGGTCTCACAACTGTCGGGATATAATCATCCTCGAAGTGACCTCGCCTTTCCGCATCTGAGGCGCGTCGGTAATTTGGAGGTAACGAGAAGTGGATACACCAGAGTCACAGCCACCATTCGTCCCAACCGGAGCGAATTCGTCGCCGTTTCGAGACGTAATTACTGACGCCATCAGATATTGGGAGCCCCGCCGCGTCGGGTACAACCTGGTCCTTGCCGCAATTGTCCTGGGTTGGATAGTGCGGAGCTGGCAGCATTTTCGCGGCGCATTTGACTGGCCGTCCCTTATGGCGCTATTTGTGCTCGCCGTGTTGGCAAACATCTGCTATTGCGCCGCCTACCTTGTCGATATTCCGCTGCAATACTCTGCCTATCAAAAATCCTGGCGCAAGCGGCGATGGGCTCTATGGTTACTTGGTGTCGTATTTGCTGGCGTGATTGCGTTTTATTGGGTCGCCGATGAAATATATCCATCCATAAACTGAAGGAAGGGGCGGCGGCTGACATTGGCGCCATGGGACTACCGATGCCAACTCTCGGCGTCTTCGCGGCAATTTTTGATGGCAGTGAGCGTATCCTTTGCGTGCGCATGAACTACGCAACTCGCGCATGGACTACACCTGGCGGTCGCGTTGAGCTGGGCGAATCGCCCATTGCTGCACTAAAGCGGGAGGTTCTTGAGGAGTGTGGCTTGGATGTGGTTGAAGACGGACTGGTTGGCGTGTATTCCAAGCCGCTGAAGGACGATCTGGTGCTCTTTTTTCGTGCTCGCGTGCTTGGTCGCAACCCATGGCAGCCAAACGATGAGATCTCCGAGATTGGTTACTTTGGGCGAGACGATTTGCCAGAGCCCATGGGCCTCGGCGCTCGCACCCGGATTATCGACGCACTTGATGGAATCACCGGGATCGTACGGGTCATTCCAGAAAGCTAGGCGATGCGGTTCGAGCGATTGCGAGGGTTGAGTTTTCGGTGAGCCAAGGAGGAGGTAGATGATTAAGATAAAGTGGCTCCGACCAGCGGCGACGCATTTCCGTGTCGCTCATACTCATCGCTAGGCACCGGATCATGCGTACTCCTTTGTTTCTCCTCGTTGGGTTCCTGCTTCTGACCGCGTCGATGCTGTTGGGGAAGCTTTTTTCCAGCAACTATCCTGGCGCAACTTATGCTGCAACCCTGATCTTCATCGCGCTTTGGCTGGGGATTTCTGGTGCAAACCTCTGGGTGGGTGTCGCGAAAGCGGGGTACAGCCTGAGCGAGGAGTTGCCAATTTTCCTGCTGATTTTCTGCGTGCCGGCCATTGTCGCGATATTTCTGAAATGGCGGATTCTCTAATCCCGTGGCCACCACGGCGGCGGCGCCGAGCAGTGGTACTCTTCGACGAGGCGACATGATGCTAAACGTTGATTCTCGCGTAACGATTCACATGGCGGCGAGCCTCGACGGCTTCATCGCTCGAAAAGACGGTCGAGTCGACTGGCTCGAAACTTCAGACGAATTCGCAGACGGGGAAACCTTGGACCCAGGATTTGTCGAGGCCTTCCTCAAGACGATCGATTGCTACGTGATGGGGTCGCGAACCTATGAGACCGCATTGAGTTTCGAAGCCAAAGGGCTCGGGTGGTCGTACGGCGACAAACCCACGTTCGTCCTCACTAGTCGCGATCTGCCGCGGACTCGGGATACCGTAGAGTTCTACTCAGGCGATCTTGTGCAGTTTGTGAATGGGCACCTGCGGCCCACGTTTCGTACAATCTGGTTTGTGGGTGGCGGCGCAGTTTCCGGCGAATGCCTCCGTCTCGGGCTAGCCGATGAAGTTCGTTATTCGATCCTGCCGGTGCTGATTGGCGATGGAATACCCTTCTTTGAGAAGCTCGACAGCGACATCTTCCTTCATCTGCAGGAAGTCAAAGCCTATAAGAGCGGCATGGTGGGCCTTTGTTACGAGGTGCGAGGAAATCGTGGCACGCCACGGAACGCAATCTGACAGCAGCATGCGGCGGACGGCGCTGCGCGACGCGCCGATCCTAAACATCAGGCGCCGATCATGACCGTGGTCGCCGCCCTCATCGACAATGAACCGCTGTCCCAGGTCGTATTCGTGCATGACTACGTTCAGCTCGTCTTCCAAGATACGACCCTCTCGGTATATTGCTCAATGTCCGTAGCGTCGTCTCGCGACAGCATTGGATGGCGCGGTCCTGGTTGGTGCGACGCATTGGTCGCGTTAATTGGCCAGAGCGTCAATTCGGTGGACTATCTTCCCCGTGATCATCTAAGGATCACCTTTTCAGACGCCAGCGTTCTCAGGATATGCTTGCTGGCTTCGCGTGCGACGTCTGATGAACTATTCAGGATCGACAGGCTTGGTTCGCCCACAATTGTTGAACAAGTCGCCTAACGATCTGCTCGAGCAATCGCAGGGTGGCGCCTTCTGTAGGCCAAGCCGGGAATGGGCAATCTGCTATGCGCCGACATAGACCTCGTCGCATTGCGCTCGACCTCCGCGGGTTGGTCGGTATGAAGGACATCTTGCGGTTGTCCGGAGGCGTAAAACTGGATCCGGCTGTTGACGTCTGGTTAACCGACGGCTCGGTTGAGCTGCGGTCCATTGCGAAAAAATGGTTTGCGCAGATGCGGCAATGCGGTGACGATGTCCGGGAGCTGATGCACGATGGTTGCCCGGTCGCATGTGTAGAGGATGCGCCGTTCGGATACGTCAACGCATTCAAAACTCATGTCAACGTCGGGTTCTTCCACGGCGCCCTGCTCAAGGACCCAGCCGGTCTGTTGGAGGGAAGTGGCAAACGCATGCGGCACGTGAAATTGAACCCTCGCCGCGAGGTCAACGCAGCAGCGCTTAGCGATCTGATCGATGCCGCCTACTCGGACATTAAGGTACGCCTCGGCGCCGAACGGTCTTCGTAAAAAGGGTGACATGGTGTTCAGCCCACAGGGAGCCATAAATGATTATGCGCAGCTGGAAAGCAGTAGCTTTGCCAAAAAACGTCGAAGCATACGCGCGCCATTTTCGTGATTCGGTATTACCCGCGCTGCGGCGCAATCCCGGGCACGAAGGTGCCTATCTCCTGAAGAAAAACGGCGACGCCGGCGTTGACCTCATCGTGCTCACTCTGTGGCAGACGATGGAGGCTATACACAAGTTCGCGGGTAACGCTGCCGATGAAGCGGTGGTCGAGCCGGCGGCCCAGGCCGTGCTTGCATCGTTCGATCGTAAGGTGCAGCACTATGAAGTGGTTTTATCGTCGGTCAGCTAACCGCCAATTCGGGCGAGTTGAGCGAAGGAGGGAATATGCATTATTTGCTTTTCTACGAGTTCGTCCCTGATTTTGTTGCGCGCCGCACACCATTCCGGTCGGCGCACCTGTTGGCAGCCTGGAAAGCGCAGGCGCGGGGCGAACTCCTTCTGGCCGGTGCCTATGCCGATCCGGTGGATGGGGCAGCACTTCTGTTTCGATGTGAATCACGTACGGTACCGGAACACTTCGTTGCGGCAGATCCTTACATGGTGGGGGGTCTTGTAACTCGATGGCATGTTCGCGAATGGACTACGGTGGTGGGAGAGGAAGCAACAACCCCTGTGCGGCCTGGCGGTTAGTTGCACGACAAACAGCCGTGAGTCAATCGTTCGTCATTTCGATTTCAAGAGTGATCCCGATCTCGCCGAATATCCGACTGACCTCGGGTGCGAGATTAAAGCTGCTCACAGCCGCAGGCGAGAGCGTGACGAGCACGCTGATTTCGCCGCCCTCCGACCGGATTTTGCGAAGTAACGCACCATGCGATTTACTGAGGCGCACGGCGCACAATGACAGCGCCCAGGTGAGATTCCTTGCGACCGCCGCGTCGATGTGCTTTTGAGCTGTCGCCAACGTGGGAGCTTCCGGAAAGGACAGGTTCTCGAACCATGTCGCGGGATTGAGAGCTGCCAACCAATAGGATTCGGTGTGAACCGAGGCCGGCGCAACGCTACTTCGCAATTGGCGCGGCTGTCCGGCTTGGAAAGAGTGTTCGGGTTCGATTCCAAGCTCTGTTGAAATCGACTGGGGATCGATCGAAGGGTGACGGATGCGCAGGGACAATTGGAATGGCAGCGGCTGTGATGGGGCGCGTCTTGTAGCTTCCATGATCGGGATTCCAGGCGTGGTGGATTGGGGTTGGAGCGATATTCTAATCCAGGGAGACTACGCCAAGGCTCGGTAGTTCCGGGCAAGCGGGTGTTCAGCAATCGGTCCGTAGCCGCCGACGATCGGCTCGTACTACACTGCCAGCAGTTCTGGCCCACAAAGAGGGTCATGATTGGCAATGAGGCTATCGATGATCTGGATAAACAGCTTCCGTTCAATGCCTTCGCAACCGCGCGCCACTCGGCCTCATCACTAGTATCTCCGTGCACTCAAGGGCAGCATATCTCGTGACTCTGCTACTGGTCGCGAGTTGTTCCGGCATGCCGGACAAATCCGAGCAAACCATTGATATTCGGCTTTCGTCATCCTTGAATGCGTGCTTCATAGCGGACGTCGAGGTTCCGTGCGGTGAGGTAGGGGCGAAGCTTCTTTCCATGAATGTGCCGCTAAGCAGCCACATCCGCTGTGTTGGCGACACCGTTGTTAGCTACGAGTTGGTTCATTCCATATTGGAATCCTTGGATAAGGCGGGGTATTCGACCAAGGTTGGTTTTCTAACTGACTGACGGTTGGGAAAAAATCATGACCGCGGAAAAATCGACGGTGGCTGTCGGCTGGCGCGTCTATGGCCTAGGTGTGCTGGCGTTGGGCATGCTCGGTCTGGCGTGGGGCGACTTCCTGCCAGGGCAGCCGGTGCCCAAAGGCTTTCCCGACCGCATCGCCCTGGCCCATGCCGCCGCTGCGCTTATGCTGGTCGCGGGCGCGGCCGTCGAGTGGCGTCGGACCGCGGCCTGGGGTTCCGCGGCCCTCACCGCCTACTACACGCTCATTGTCGTCATCCTGATGAACGGCCGCGTGGTGCTCGCCCACTACGCCGAGTACGGCGCCTACAGCGGCGTCGCCGAGCAGCTCGCGATCGCGGCGGCCGGCGTGATCATCTACGCCGCCACAGCCAAGATCGATGCGGCCCTGGCCGCACGCCTCACGCGCCTGGCCCAGATGACGTTCGGGGTGTGTGCGCTGTTATTCGGCGGAGCACATTTTTTCTATATGAACTTGACCGTCCCGCTCATCCCTAAATGGCTACCGCCTACGCAAGAGTTCTGGGCTTATGCGACCGGAATTGGTCACATCGCCGCGGGTGTGGCGATCCTGACGGGCGTCCAGGCCCGCCTCGCCGCGATCCTGCTGACCGCCATGTTCGCATCCTTCACCCCGCTGGTTCACCTGCCGATGCTCCTGGCTGATCCCTCCAGTCACTTTATCTGGAGCGAGAACGCCTTGAATCTCGCGCTGACCGGCGTCGCCTGGGTCGTGGCGCACTCGCTGGCGCGGCCGAGGCGCTAGTGGGCGAGGCATCGATGCCGCTACCGCGTTTTCTGCTGCTTCTGCTCGGGCTCACCGCGGCATCGGTGGTAAACGCCGCCGGCTTTGACACGCCCGAGGATGCGGTGCGAGCCCTGGAGAAAGCCTACGTTCAAAAGAGCGCGGATGATGCGGTCGCGGCGATGGATTTCGTTGAGGAGGGGCGGCAAATGCTGCAAAAGATCAATCCGGCACTGGCGAACGACGCCGAAATAATCAAACAAACCGCCGCAATCCTCGAGCAATCATTCCGCGATGAGCTTCGCACAAGAGGATTTCCAGATTTCGCAGGGCTGAAATGTTCGTTCGTGGCAAAGGCGCAGATCTCTCCAGAGTTGGTCAAGCTGAGCGAACAATGTGTATCTGCCGACGGTGGTAAGTCGGTCCAGGATCGGATCGTGACCAAGCGCGATCTGGGGTGGCGCGTGACTTTGCCGCCTCCCCCCTAAACACGGAGTTCGCCGATGATTGACGCCGATGCCGATCGCTACCAGAGGCTTCCGTATGTCCGCTGCGGCGCCAGCGGGCTCAAACTGCCGCGCGTCTCGCTCGGGCTTTGGCAGAATTTCGGTCGTGCAACGCCCTTCGAAAAAGCGCGTGACATGATTGTTAAATCATTTGATCACGGCATCACGCATTTCGATTTGGCCAACAACTACGGTCCGCCGCCGGGCTCCGCCGAGGAGAACTTCGGCCGGATCCTTGCGACCGATCTTGCGGTGCATCGCGACGAGCTCATCATCTCAACCAAGGCAGGCTACCTGATGTGGCCCGGTCCCTATGGGGAATTCGGATCGCGAAAATATCTACTTGCCAGCCTCGATCAAAGCTTGAGGCGCATGCACCTAGATTATGTGGATATTTTCTATTCCCACCGCTTCGATCCTGACACGCCTCTCGAGGAAACCATGGGCGCGCTTGCCACTGCCGTGCACAGCGGCAAGGCGCAGTACGTGGGTATCTCCTCCTACGGGCCTAAAAAGACCAGTGAGGCGGTGAGGATTTTGCGCGAGTTCAAGGTTCCCTTGATCATTCACCAGCCCTCTTATTCCTTGCTCAATCGCTGGGTGGAAGAAGGCCTTCTGCAGGTGCTCGAGCACGAAGGCGTGGGCTGCATCGCGTTCTCGCCCTTGGCGCAAGGTCTCCTGACCACAAAATACCTGAACGGCGTTCCCGACTCCTCGCGCGCGATGCGCAACGAGTCGTTCCGCCAATCAATGTTGACC
This sequence comes from uncultured Gammaproteobacteria bacterium, assembly GCA_963785405.1. Taxonomy (GTDB): domain Bacteria; phylum Pseudomonadota; class Gammaproteobacteria; order Steroidobacterales; family Steroidobacteraceae; genus Bog-1198. Next base: position 435,860 of record CAWAVF010000008.1, on the reverse strand, counting down.
GACCAGAATCTTGCCAGCGTGCGCGCGCTCAATGATGTCGCCCAACAGCGCGGCCAGAGCCTCGCGCAGATGGCGATCGCCTGGGTGCTCAAGACACCCGTCATCACCAGCGCGCTGGTCGGCGCCAGCAGCTGGCCACAAATCGAAGAGTCCCTCGGTGCGTTGCGCAACATTACGTTTACGCAAGCAGAGCTCGACCGGATTGACGCACACGCGCGCGACGGCGGACTCAATATCTGGGCCGCTTCCAGTCAATCCGGCTGAAGGCAGCCAGAGCCGCCGGGGGATTTGACGTGGCAAGCGTCGTTGTCGAGAATCGTCCATCGCGATCGTGGTTTTGCCTCACACTCGCGTCGTTCAAGCTAAATTCAGGCGATTCTTTGTTAAACGTCGCAATTATCCCTTTCATGTTGCTTGCCGCAGTGGGCTTCGTGCTGAGCGTGGCCGCGCATGTGGCGGCCATAACGGGGATCCAGATTCCCGGCGGAGGATTGGTTTGGGGACTCCACGTCGGTATGTTCATCGTGTGGATTCCCGCGGTTTTGGTCTCGGTGCAAACGGCGCGTCTCGGCAATAGGAAGGACTTTTGGAAAATCGCTCTTGCGGGGTGCCCTCGCTGGATGCGCTACGGTCTTTTCGTTCTATTCGGCTACGCGATCTTCAATTTCATACTGTTCATAAGCGCTGCCCCTGCGCATACCCAGCAGTTTGGCAATAATCCGCCGCCATCCGTGTTGCGCGGATTTTCTGGCCATTGGATGGTCTTTTACGCGACCGCCTTCGCCATTCTCTATTCGCGAATACACGCGCCGCAATTCTACAAGGTGCGGAAATGCGCAAACGGCCATGTGGTCTCAGCAGCAGCTCGATTTTGTTCCGACTGCGGTTGCGCAGTAGCAGATGCCGTCAAATTCACATAGCGTTGCTGCAGGCGTCGCCCGTGCACGGCCACGAATGGCATTTTCGCTAGTGCCCTGCGGGGCGGACGGCAGCCCGCTAACTCCGATCTCCGATGTAGCGGAGGAGATCGTAGCTACCTATGCCGCGAACGCGGATCTTTATCGACGCCTAAGGTTCATTCCGCCATGGGTGAGCTACGTTGCCGTCGACGCCGGCCGCGCGGTCGGCGGCGGGGCGTTTGTCGGGCCGCCTCGCGACAATCGGGTGGAGATTGCCTATTTCACGCGCAAAGAATTGCAAGGTCTGGGATACGCGGCGCGCACCGCCACCGCACTTGTTGAGATCGCGCGCAGCGCCAATCCCTCGTTAGTCATCTGCGCGTTCACGCTGCGAGAATCCAGCGCATCAACCAAGATTCTTCAGCGACTGGGCTTCAAGATCTTCGGTGACGCGCAGGATCCCGATGCCGGGGATGTCTGGGAGTGGCGGACCTAGCATGTTGCTGTTTCGTATCGTGCTGTTGGGCACTCTGGCAGCGGTGTTTGCCTGGTCCGCAATTCGAACGCTGCGCATGGGCCGATTTCATGCTCGGGGTGGCTCGCTCATTACGCGTACTAAAAACCCAGCATCGTTTTGGACCTCTGTGATCGTTCAGTTCTTGCTCGTCAGCGTGCTCCTGGCGTTTATGTGGTCGTTGATCGCGCGCAGTTTCACGGCCTAACAATCGAGGTGCTCGATGTCTTCCAGAACAGCCTCTTGCTCCTGCGGGCAATTGCGCATTGAAGTCGAAGGCGACCCAAGAGGGGTTGGCATTTGCAACTGTCTCGCCTGCCAGCGACGGACCGGCAGCGTGTTCGCGGCACTGGCCAGCTTCTCGGCTCCATTCAAAGTCTTCGGAATCGCCACCGAATACACTCGTGTCGGCGATCAAGGGGCCAGGTTCATATTCAGGTTCTGCCCGGTCTGCGGCACGACCGTTTTTCACACCGAAGAGGGCTACAACGAATCCGTAAGCGTGGCTGTGGGTGCTTTCGCCGATCCTGCCTTCCCCGCACCCGGGGTTTCCGTCTACGACAGCCGTAGACACCCGTGGGTGCAGTTGCCGCCGGGCACGCAGACCTTCGCCAAGGACCCCACATGACACCAGCCCAATAATTTTGCGAGGCACGCAATGTCCAAACTCCGAGTCTTGAGCTTTGCAGTTTCAATCGATGGCTACAGCGCCGGCCCGAACCAGGACCTGCAGAATCCGCTCGGCGTGCGGGGTCCGGAATTGATGGATTGGTTTTTTCATACACGCGTGTGGCACGAGATCCAAGGCGAAGGCGCGGCGGAGACGGGAATCGATAATGAAATTGCCGAGCAGGGTTTTGCCGGGATTGGCGCCTGGATTATCGGGCGCAATATGTTCGGGCCGGTTCGAGGCGCCTGGCCGGATGAGGCCTGGAACGGCTGGTGGGGCGAGGAGCCCCCGTTTCACACCCCTGTCTTTGTGTTGACTCATCACCCGCGGCCGACGCTGAAGATGCGTGGCGGCACGGATTTTCATTTTGTCACTGATGGAATTCACGCCGCTCTGGAACGCGCCACCGCCGCGGCCAATGGCCGCGATGTTCGCCTCGGTGGCGGCGTGGCCACGGTGCGCCAATTTTTGCGCGCTCGACTCATCGACGAGCTACATTTGCCCTTGCGACCGGTCCTGATGGGATCGGGCGAGAAGCTCTGGGATGGCATCGATATGCATGCCCTGGGCTATGAATGCGCGAACACCATTGCCGGCGAGCGCGCAACACATCTATTTCTGCGCAAGCGGCCGTGACCACCGGGATGCCGTAGTCCGCATGGCACGCATTTATAACTCTTTGTTTCTGGGCATGTGGCTCACCTGGGCGGCTTACTGGTTGGTGCTCTCTGGCCGGGCGAAAGCAACCGAGCGCCGGGAATCGCTTGGTTCGTGACTTTCTTACATGGCGCCGCTGCTGCTTGCGGCTTGGGCCGAGTGGGGTGCTGCCGGCGTCGCGCTCAATCTTGCGGGGCTGCTGCTTGCATTCATCGGGGTGGCGCTGGCCCGCGGTGAGTGGCGCGGCATCCTGGGCGTACTCCTCGCCGCAGCGGCATTCTGGCGCAAGCTTCGAATCGAGGAGCGCTGGATGCAGGAGCGCTTCGGAAACAAATATCAAACCTACAGCCGGCGCGTCTCTGCCCTGATTCCCTTTGTGATCTGAATCGATTCGATCGCAATAGCGCTGCGGCGCATGCCGGGCATGCGCCTAGCGAGCCGCTGCTTGCGGCGTCGGCTCACGCTGACCTCGATCCATTTGGGAGGCGGGTCGGCGACGCTCCAAGATGGTCTTCAATCCGTTTTTAGGACGCAGGGTGATGCGCGCCTGCAGCTTGATCTCTTGAGGTTCCTTGAGCCGCAGGCGAAATCGCTGCGCAAGTACCGCGAGGATCAATGTCGCTTCGGTCATGGCGAGGGTCGCGCCGATGCAAATCCGAGGACCGCCGCCGAAGGGCAGGTATGCGAAGCGCGGACGCTTATCGCATAGCTCCTTTGAAAATCTAGTCGGATCGAAGCGCTCCGGGTCATCCCAGAGGCGGCGGTGGCGGTGCAGTATCCACGGCGACACGATAACCTGCAGTCCTGGAGCCACCTTGAATCCGCACAGTTCGTCGGCCTCCTTGGCGACCCGCATGGACAGCCCGGGCGCGGGCGGGTAGACGCGCATCGCTTCCTCAATGACCATGCGTGTGTACGGAAGATTGGGCAGGTCTTCAACCGTCGGAATCCTGCCGCCGAGCACGGCATCCAATTCCTCGTGGAGCTTCGCTTCTTCCGCGGGATGCTGCGACAACAGGTACCACACCCAGGTCATGGTCACGGCGGTGGTCTCATGGCCGGCCATGAATATGGTGATGACCTCGTCGCGCACTTCGCTGGCGTTCATGCCCACGCCGTCGTCCGGATCCTTCGCGGCGACCAGGCGACTCAGAAAATCCTTGGGCGCTTCGTCGCGAATCCTTTCGCGCTCGGCAATCAATCGATAGATGGCCGCATCCATGCTTTCGAAGCGGGCACGGATGGCATCTTGCGCGCGCTTTATGCGTGGAGGTCCTATCACCGGCAGGATGTCGAGCAGCCCGAATTCCATTGATTTCTGCGCGAATTCGAGCGCGTCACCGGCGTGGGCCGCCAGCTCCTCGGCGTCGGAGGAAAACATCGTGCGGCAGATGATCTTCAGCGTCAGCGCATTCATCTCCGCGGCGATGTCAATTTCCACCGCATCGGGAAGCGCATTCCAATGTTCCGCAAAGGCGTGCGTTGTCTCGGCCATGGCCGGCGCGTATGAGTCCACCAAACGCGTACCGAATGACGGTGCCATCACTTTGCGATGGATGCGCCATTTGGCCGGCGGCGCGCTCAATAGGCCTTCGCCGAACATCGCCGTAAAAAACTCGTCCCCCAATCTCTCCTTTGGGTAATTGGCTACATTATCCAGAAGCACCCGACGCACGCCTTCCGGATCGTTGACCATGAGCACGCGACCCATGATCGACTTGAACACATAGAATGGCTGCTCGAAGGCTTCCAGCGGAATTATTTCAAAAGGATTACCCCTGGCGGAGCGCAGATTGGCCAGAAACGAGGCGGGTTTCAGAGGCGGTGGCCCGAGGCCTGCCAGGGGTCGCTTGGTGGGGATGGCTGCTGTCGACATGGTGTTCCTACGGATCGCACGAGTTAAGGCCCTAAGTATAGGGGACGGCGGCGCAGCCGGATCGAGCCTCTCGTCACGCAACCAGGGATTGTGTTGCGGTAACCTTGCGGTGAGGATCGCGATTCCCGCGATTCATGGCCAAGGGTAGGGCGATGAGTAAATCAGCGGGTTTGCAGGGTCAATCAGGCTGGGCGGCGGCCGCCGTCGTCCTGGCGCTTGCCGGCTGCGCAGGAACGCCGGTAGCTGTAGCGCCGCGATTCAATGGCGCGTGGGTGAACGCCGACTCGGGTATGCACAGTTGGCTGCAGATCGAGCCGCATCACGTAATCAGTCTTGGATTGTTTCAGTCGAATGGACGTTGTGTCGCGACTGACATCGAGATCCTGGCGAAAGATCGACTGAATGTGCCCGTGAGTTCCCTGGGAACCGGCGAAATGTCGCTGCGCTTGAATGGCGGCGCGTTGGTGATCACCAGTAAATACGCGACCCAGCGATTTGTGCCGGCTTCGCGCGAATCGATATGCCAGATCGGCGGCAAATATCTGCCGGGGGCGCCGTATCCAAAACAAGCGAACTAGCCAGCGCTTCATCGGTTAGCACTGCCGGATCGCTCTTGGACACCTCGTCGCTGTTTTGGGGTTTGCTGTTCGGCTCAATCGGCCTTGGCTTTCTCGTCTACGGCCGAAAACAGCGGGCGGTCATCCCATTGCTCGCCGGCTTGGCATTGATCATCTTTCCGTATTTCGTGACCAACACCCTGCTACTCATCACAATCGGAATTGCGCTCATCGCGATTCCGTATTTCGTCAGGCTTTGACTCTGCTGCTATGACGGATTGTCGACGGAGCCCAGCGGGCGAATCCAGATGTTGCGAAAGCGCACCGGATTGCCGTGATCCTGGAGCTTGATGGGACCTTGGGGGCCGTGCACGATCAGCGTCGGCAGCACGCGATGTTTGGTGGCGCCGAGAATCTGCGTGTGATTCTGGGTGATCACACCGTTGTGGAAAACGGTCACGTAGCCCGGCACTGCCACTTTCCCATCCTCGAATCTCGGCCCCGTATACACGATGTCATAACTTTGCCACTCCCCCGGCGGCCTGGAGGCATTCACCAAAGGCGGCGACTGCCCGTAGATCGCGGATGCCTGTCCGTCGGCGTAGGTGGGGTTGTCGAAGCTGTCGAGCACCTGCACTTCATAGATGCCGTAGAGGAACACGCCGCTGTTGCCGCGTTCCTGGCTGTTGCCCTTGGGCGGTGATGGCGTGCGAAACTCGACGTGCAGTTGGCTGTCGCCGAACTCCTGTCTGGTGACGATGTCGCCGCTTCCTCCGACCACCTCCAGGTATCCGTCTTGAATCTTCCATTTTGGGGGCGCGCCATTTTCCGTGCGCCAGGCTGCAAGACTCGTGCCGTCAAAAAGCACCACGGCATCGGAGGGTGGTGACCCGGGAGTAATGACCGGCGGACGCGGGCGTGCGTCATCATGGACGCGCCATTTGCTGCCTGGAATGGTTGGCGTATCGGTGTAGCCGGTGGGCGCCTGCTGCGCCTGCGCGCCGAGCGCGGCGGCCAAGCTTGCGGCAATAAACGCAATCCGTGACTTCATACGCGTCCCCATGGCAAGTTCAATTCGTTAAAATCAGATTGATGGCTAAACACTATATCTTGCGCGCGCGGTCCAGTGCATCGAGCAAGGAGTCGCGCAGCCTCAGGGAGAGTTTCGATGCCCAGAATACCGCCCCCGTTCCGCGATCGCGCAGTGCTTGCCTCCGCGTTCGGGTTGGTAGTGCTCGCCGGTTGCGGGCAGCCTGCGAATACTCCGCCTCCGGCGGCCGCCGCCCCGCCGCCGGTTGCCGCCAAGCCGGACGTGATTGTGACGCTTGATGGCGTACGTCACGATTGTCTGGTCGCGCTTTACAGCGAGCAACAGGGCAACATCATCTCCTGCGACGATGTCGCTGCCTTCGTGCGCGACGAACTCCGGGTGCCGAGCGGAGCGATTTACGACATCCGGACGGCACCAAACATCGATGAAGCCCAGAAGACAAAAGTCGAGGCTAGTCTGAAAGGAGCCGGCTACCGCTATATCCGAGGGCCTCTCCCCCCGTAAGTAAGGCCCGGATGAGGCCGGCTTGGCAGAGATTTCGCGGATTTCGAGACCCGGTAGATATCCCCAAAGGGCTCCGGCATGTGGAAATAGACCCCATTTGAACATAAGGAGCACTGTCGTGTTTCGTGGTTTCAAGTATCAAGTGGTGTTGCCGGTAGCGGCAATCACGCTGCTGTTGATCAGCCTTGGCGCGGTCGGGTTTTCGGTTTGGGCCATGCAGCAAGTGCAATCACGGGTACGCCAGCGCATCGCGGATAATGTGACTTCGATTCAAGGCGTGTTCGGCACGACCGCCTCACTCATGCAGGATCGCGTTCGCGCCAGCATGGCGTTGCTCCAGGACCAGATCAAGGTACGGGGCGGCGCCGAGAAGGGCACTCAAGTCTCGGTCGCCGGCAAAACCGTGAACGATGTGTTGGTCGGCGGCAAGGGCCAGGCCGGCGATTTCGAGCTGGTCGATTACGTTACCCGTATGAACAAGGGCACCGCCACGATATTCACCAAGGATGGCGACCGCTTCGTGCGCATCGCGACCAACGTGATGAAGGACGACGGCACGCGGGCGGTCGGCACCGAGCTCAACAACACCACGCCGGCCTACGCGGCGATCAGAAGCCGCGTCGCGTTCTATGGCATCGTCGACATCCTGGATCATCCCTACTTCACCGGTTACGAGCCCCTTCTTTCCAAGAATGGCGAAGCCATCGGCATCGCTTACGTCGGCTACAAGACCGAGTTGCCGATACTCATGCAGGCTCTCGATCAAGCGCACTTGCTGAAGAGCGGATTTGTCGCCGTGCTCGACAACAATAAGGCGCGCTACCTGCCTTCGGGGGTGACCGCTGAACAGGTGCAGCAAGCTACCGACAACAAGGATGGTTCCTGGGCGATCGACCGCCTACCCTTGCCAGATTGGGGATTGACCATCGTCTCCGCCTATCCCATTGCCGAATTGCGCGCCGAAGGTAGACAAGTCGGCTACGGAGTGGCGCTGGCGGGAATCGTGCTCGGCATTGTCATTTCTCTGGCGCTGTTCTTCCTGCTGGACCGCAAGGTACTGCATCTGCTCGGCGGCGAACCGCGCGCCGCGGCTGATTACATGAAGAAGATCGCCGAAGGCGATCTGGCGCTCGAGATCGGGATTGCCGGCGAACAGCCCGACAGCCTGATGGCCTCGCTGAAAGTGATGCAACTCAAGCTCAAGAATCTTATCGCGGGTGTGCGCGGCGGCGCGGCTGAACTCAGCGAGCAGTCGCGCAAGTTCGAAATGGCATACGTCGCCTACCAGTCCGATCACAAGGAAGCTGCTTCGCAGGAACTGGCGCGCCAGGCCAAGGGTGTCAGCCGCACGCTGTCGCTGCTGGAAAAAACCATCGGCCGATTCAAGCTGTAGGCCGTCGGCGATCGATTACGGCCGCGACAACCGGCGAGCGCGGCTCAGAAATCGGTTTCGTTGATTTCGCGCACGCAGGCGACCAGTGCCGCTCGTCCCTCCGGTCCGAGTCTTTTGACCTCGGTTCGAATGTTGTCGAGCGCCATCTGCAGGCTGGTGACGTCGGTGCAGAATTCGACCGCATTCGCGAGGACCTGGCCGTCCGCGCCGAATTGATCCAGGCAGAAGTCCGTCAGCAGAAAGCGCGCTTGAGCCGGCGATATGCCGGGCTTGAGGCGCAGCCGCTCGCTGATGGAACTCGTCACCGACGCCGCATCATGCGCACCCTGCGGTGGTGTCCCGTCACTCGTTCCGGTCGCCACGAAGCCGTGGCTCATGAGCCAACGCAGGCCATCGATCACCGTTTCGCGAGGCGCTTTCGAACGCTGCAGAATCGCGTCCGGATTGGTGGAACCTTGCTCGATCAGCGACAGAATGTTCTTGGCGCCGGCATCGAGCTTGTGAGCGCGGCCGCGCAGTTCCTCCACGCCCTTGGGTGTGACCAGAAAAAACTTCTCCCCTGCCTTCATAATTTCACCGGCATGAAGTCCTTTGCGGTGCCGAACTATATGCTAAAAAAGGCGCCAATCGCACTACGCCGAGCGCTGCGCTCGATCCTTTTGATTTTGAGCTTCGATGCGGGCGCGCGCCTCCTGCCACTGCGCATCGGTCCAGTTGCGCAATTCGTAGAAATTGCCGCCCGTTCCAAGGTAAGCGCCGCCGTCCATCATGATGGACTGGCCGTTGAGCCAGGGGCAGCCGTCGCTCATCAGAAAGGTCGCGAGATTCTGCAGTTCTTCCATGCGGCCGGCTCGTCCCATTGGATTCACCTTGGCGCTGCGCACTCCGGGTTCATCGCCGGGACTCAAGCGCTTGCTCATGCCTTCGGTGGGGATCTCCCCCGGTCCAATGGCGTTCAGCCTTATCCCAAAGCGCGCCCATTCGGTGGCGAGCGACATGGTCATCGCGTGAACGGCACTCTTGCTCATCGCCGACGGTACGACGTATGGCCCGCCATTCAAGACCCAGGTGGTGATGATCGACATGATGCTGCGATAGGCGTCACCGGCCTGCCATCGTCCTTCTCGCGCCATCTGCACCCAACGCCGGCCGACGGCGTGCGTGACGTAAAATGTGCCATGCATGACGATATTGGCGATTGCGTCAAAGCCGCGCGGCGAGAGTGCCGCGGTCGGGGAAATGAAGTTGCCGGCGGCGTTGTTCACCAGGCCGGTCAGCGGCCCTTGCGCAAATATGTCCTCGACCATCGCATCAACGGCGGCGGCATCGCGAATATCCACGCCGTAGGTCTTGACGGATCCGCCATGGGCGGCCATCAGTTGCGCCGCCGTCGCATCGCAAACGGACTTGCGCCGCCCGCAGATGTAGATCTCCGCGCCCAGGGTCAGGAACTGCTCTGCCATGGAACGGCCCAGTCCCGTTCCTCCCCCGGTCACCAGAATGCGTTTGCCCGACAGCAATCCATCTTTGTACATGTTGTTGCTCCTCTGAAAATCCATGCGCGTCGCCGGCTACCACCGATCCCGCTGCGGCAACCCGTCCTCAATCCGATAGTAGTCGGATTTGGCGCCGGCAAAGATGTGCTTCTCGATGGCAAGACCGGTCGGGGTGTCCAGTGAGCCCGCCGTGATGCTGATCGTGTCGCTGCCGAGGGGGCGCCAAAATAAATTACTGCCGCAGGTTGCGCAAAATCCGCGCTCTGCGGTCTCGGAGGAACGAAACCATAGCAAAGACTGCGAACTCGTGATGGCGGTGTCAGCAATGCGGGCGCTGGTCATCGCTGCGAAATGGCCGCTGGTTCGGCGGCATTGCTCGCAGTGGCAGGCAATGATGCTTCGCAGCGGGCCGCTCACGGAATAGCGCACACCTCCGCACAAGCACCCGCCGAGGTGGGTTTCAACGCTCGTTATGGGCGGCACATGGCATCCAGCTCCTTGTAGGGCTTGGTGTTGGGCGGAAAGGTAAGCTTCTTACTGTGCATCATCAATTCCAGGTGCGCCCCTCCGGTTGCATCGCCGATATCCGGATCGTCCCGGTACGCCGGGTCCGAGATCGCTTCTGGCAAGCTGATGAAACGCACCCCCTTGCCGCGGTACAGCGACAGCAGTTCCGGCAGCATGCGCGCGTCGAACGCGCCGACGTGCATCAGCAGCACGTATTTCACGTCGCGCCCATACACCATTTGCGATAGCTGGCGAAACAGGCCGTAGTACTGATCCGCCACCTTAAGATAGCTGTCGTGGAGCTTGGCGATGGACGCATCGTCATGCAACGCCACGCAGCGCGCATACGGATCGTTCCAAAGGTAGTCCTCGAAGTCCATGTTGACCTCTGCGATCTTGTATCCATGCGCAAACAGCCACCGCCGCGCGCCGCGCCGCTTCTCCACGGTGTCGCCCTCGCGCAGGTACGGGTAGCGAAACCAGTGCCAGTCCTCATGTCCCATCAACTGCACAAGCAGCGGCTCGTTCTTCGCCACATCCGCTTCGAACTCCACCAGCGACTCGTCCTTGATGTCGCGATGCGCCCACGTATGATTCGCGAGGGGCTGCCCGGCCGCGCGCCAGGCCGCCAGAACCTCGAGAGTCGATGCGTGCTCCTCGACTCGCTTGCCGTTGACGAATCCATAGGTGGGCGGCATCCGCTCGCGCTTCAGCGTCGCCAGAATCGACTGCGCGATTTCCAATCGCGTCATTCCCGCCGGCATCGAGCCATGCGCAGGCAGATCGTCAAAGGTAATCGCCATCTGCTGACTCATGGCCTGCTGCGCGGAAAACGCCAGCAGTCCTGCCAGAACAAATCGACGCCACGCTCTGGGCACGAGGCATCGCCGTTGCGCCGCTCTTGCCGAAGGGAGCAAGGTGTCCCTACTTGAGGTTATTATGAGATTTATCATGATCCGGCCGTCACACTATATCTCTAACGCGGAATCGGCGACTCTCGGTGTCAGTTTGGCCAGCGCGGCCTTGTTGATTGTTTGCTTCGGCGCGAGCTCGGCGTTGGCGGATGGCCGCGAGCAGACCGCATCCCTTCCATCGAACGCGCTGATCTCGCCCGACGGCAAACGGTCGGTGTGGGCGAAGCAGGACGGCGCGGGTTTCTGGTATGCCGAGATCCGCGCCGGCGGCGCATGGTCGAATCCCGCAGAGATTGCCATTCGCGGCGTGGTTCGAAGCCCGGCGTTTTCGCCCGATGGCAGCAAGCTCGCATTTGAAAATGCGCGCGGCGGGTACTCGACTCAGGATCCCGACCTCTGGGCGGGAGTTCGCGCCTATCCCTGGGGCTTCATAGCGATTTTCAATTTCGACAACCAGCGCATCTCTTACGTGAATCCGTCCTTTGCAGAAGACCGCGACCCGCATTGGTCGAGCAACGACACCATCTCCTATACCCGGCATGTCGAAGGAGTGCCCGATGCCATCCTGACATCGATGATCCGGGATGCTCAGCACCGCCCTGGCTCCGCCCCAAAGAACAAGACCTTGCTCGAAGCACTGCTCGCGACCCCGCTGGTTTATCAGCCGGTGGCTGCGGCGGACGGCCGTTCGCTGGCCTTTGTGGCGCGCGAGGCGCGCACGCGAGCCATCTATTTCCTGCGCGTGGGGGAGAGCGCAAAACCCCTGGTCAGGTATCCCGACGATGATGGCCAGGATCTCACCCAAGTCGCCCTGTCGCCGGACGGCAGCCTGCTCAGCTTTGTACGCGGCGGCCCGCCCAATTCCAAAGGCGAAGTACCCAATCCTCGTTCGCTCGCGACGCCACCGCTGCGTCAGGTCTGGCTTCTCGATACGGCGGGCGGCGCTGCACCCCGGCCGGTGGGCATAGGACACGAACCGCAGTTCTCGCCCGATGGTGCCCGTCTCATCTGGCTGACGGAGACGGGCGTGGCGAGCGTGCCGCTACTCCGTAAAGACGGCCACCGCAGCGATGTCGGCGCCGCCGAGATCCTGCTGGCCGGACCGCTCTTCGCTCTACGCTTCTCACCCGACGGCAACAAGGTGGCATACGAGCGCTCATCGTTTGTCGAAGTCTTTGATATTAAATCGCGGGCCACATGGGCGGTTGCCAAGCCCGCCGACGCGGTCGATATCGATCCTAATTGGTCGCCGGACGGTGAAAGTATCGCCCTGCGACGGCTGGTCGGGCCTCAGCCGCCCACCGAGAACGGATACGCAGGGGAGTACGTTGCCAAGGAACCCTGGGCGATTCAGGTGGCGAGTGTGGCCACGCATCAAGTCCGCGAGGTTTGGCGCGCCGACGCCGGCATGGGTTCCGCCTACTACGACCTGGATCAGGACCCGACCGATACGGGTGCTCAAGTGCGCCAATTGTTCTGGTCGGATGGCAATGACATCGCATTTTCCTGGGAGCGCGATGGGTGGAGGCATCTCTATGCGGTGTCCGCACAGGGAGGTCGGCCGCGGCTGCTCACGCCGGGCGAGGGCGAGGTGGAGACCGCCGCGCTTTCCCTCGATCGCAAAACTTTGGTGTACAGCACCAACATCGGAGATCCCTATAGACGGCATATCGCGGCGGTGGCATTCAGCGGCGGAGCGCCCAAGTCCGTAACCCAAGGCCCCACCAGCCAGTGGACGCCGGTACCGCTGGCGGCGGGCATCGCCTATATCGATGCCGGATGGGCGATGCCCCCCGCAGTGCTATTGCAGGACCTGAAGGGTGTGACCCGGGGCACGGGCGGCCCAGCGGTACCAAATGCGTACCCATCATCGCAGATGGTCAAGCCCCAGCCGGTCAGCTTTCCCGGCGTGGATGGGCAGATGGCCTATGGCCAGTTGTTCGTGCCGGCCAAGCCTTCGGGCTGCGGAGTGGTGTTCGTCCACGGCGGAATCACCCGGCAGATGCTGCTCGGCTTTCACTACATGGACGCCTACTCCAACCTGTACGAGCTGAATCAATATTTCTCGACTCAAGGATGCGCCGTTCTCTCGGTGGAATATCGCAGCAGCATCATGCGCGGCTATGCCTTTCGCAACGCGCCGGGTTGGGGAAACGGCGGAGCCAGCGAATACCGGGATGTTCTCGGAGGCGCAAATTACCTGAAATCGCGCGGCGATCTTAAGATCGACAAGATCGGCATATACGGTCTTTCCTGGGGCGGATACCTCACCGCCCAGGCGCTGGCCAGAAACTCCGATGTCTTCAAGGTTGGATTCGACATGGCGGGAGTTCACGGATTTCCGGGCGCGACCTTCAAATATTCGCCGCTGGCGTTCGTCGGCCAGTGGCGATCGCCAGTCTACATCGTGGCGGGCGACGATGACCGCAACGTCGATTTCAACCAAAGCATTGCGCTGCTGCAGGCGCTGCGCAGCAAGACGGACACGGTTGAGATCGCGGAGAAGGTGATACCCAATGAGATCCACGATCTGTCCTTGACCTTCGAGGATCTCGTGGACGTGTACTTCGAAGGCAGCGAGTTCATGCTCAATCACCTCCTGCGATCGCGCTAAGCCCAAGGGAGACAAATGACCAGCCGAGTTGCCGAAACCTCACCGCAGACCTATGCGCGGGTCGGCGGAGTGCTTTACCTTTTCATCATTGTGGCCGCGCTCTTCGGCGAAGCCTACGTTCGGGGCAGCCTGCTGGTGGCGCGCGATCCCATCGCTACCGCCAACAACATATTGGGATCCGAGACGCTGTTCCGCATCGGCTTGGCTGGCGAAATGCTCACTTGCGTATGCGATGTGACGGTAACTCTGATCCTGTACGTCTTGCTCAAGCCGGTGAGCCGCAACCTGGCCCTGCTTGCGGCGTTTTTCAGATTGACGTTCGTCGCCATTTATAGCGTCGCCAAGCTTTTCGAGATTGCCGCGCTGGCGGCGTTGGACGGCGCCGATTATCTGAAAGCCTTTGACGCAGGGCAATTGGCCGACCTGGCTTTCGTGGCGCTGAGAGTGCACGGGCTTGGATACGGCGTCAGCCTGCTGTTCTTCGGTTTCTGCTGCATCCTGTTCGGCTACTTGATTCGCACATCCCTGTACCTGCCCAAGATTCTCGGCACGCTGCTCGTGATCGGGGGACTGGGCTACATCCTCTTCAGTCTGGCGCAAATTCTGGCGCCATCCTTCGCCGCCAACTACCTATTTCCCTGGCTGATGCTGCCCGCCTTTCCCGCCGAGTTGGGCCTCGCCTTATGGCTCACGGTGAAAGGAGTGAATGTCGCGAAGTGGAAAGAACGAGCGCAGGCGTGAGCGGCCCGCGGTCGGGCACGCCAGTAGCAGCGGCCGTGGCGACGCCCAAAGCCGAGATTGCAATCGATGTCGCGCTCGTCAAAACGCTGCTGCAATCACAGCATCCGGATTTGGCCGACGCTACCCTCGAGCCCGTCGCGTGCGGCTGGGACAATGCGATATTTCGTCTCGGCGACCAGCTGTGTGTGAGATTGCCGCGGCGCGCAGCTTCCGCCGCGCTGCTTGTGAACGAACAGCGCTGGCTACCCGAGTTTAAGGAACGGCTGCCGCTCCCCATTCCCGCGCCCATTCGAATCGGGCATCCGTGGGCAGACTACCCGTGGAGCTGGAGCGTGCTGCCGTGGCTGTCGGGCGTCACAGCCGATCAATCGAAGCTACTTGAAGATGAGGGCATCGTGCTGGCGAAATTCCTCAAGGCCCTGCACACGCCGGCGCCGCCGACAGCGCCGCGCAATCCTTATCGAGGCGTGCCGCTTGCGCAGCGGGCGGCGGCGGTCGAGGAGCGCATGGAGCGCTTGGACCGAACCACACAACCGGTAAGCAATGACATGCGGTCGATATGGAAGGATGCGCTGGCCGCCCCCATCGATGTCGACTCGACGTGGATCCATGGAGATCTGCATGCACGCAATGTGCTCGTTCACGAGCAACGACTCAGCGCCGTCATCGATTGGGGCGATCTCTGTGCGGGCGACCGTGCAACCGACTTAGCCTCGATCTTCATGTGGCTGCCGGATCGCGAGTCGCGGGCAATTGCGATGACCGAGTACGGGGGTTCAACCGCCACCTGGCAGCGCGCGCGGGGCTGGGCAGTTCTGTTTGGATTGGTGCTCCTTGAAACCGGACTCACCGATAATCCGCCGCACGCCGCGATGGGGGCGAGAATATTGCGCAACTTGCACGACGGCCTATAGTGATCAGTGAGCCGCACGCTTAGGGAGCGAGCGCCCATGCACGTTACATTCTTCTACGCCGCGTTGTTCGGACTGCTGTTCGTGGCGTTGAGCGTGCGCACGCTGCGCCTGCGCGTTAAATTGGGTATCGCGATCGGCGATGCCGGCAGCACGCAGATGCTGCGCGCCATCCGGGTCCACTCCAACTTTGCCGAGTACGTGCCCTTGGCGCTGCTGTTGATTTACTTCACCGAGGTTAAGGGCGCTGCACCAAGATTCATCCACATCGTATGCTTAAGCCTGCTGCTGGGCAGGCTTGCCCACGCCTTCGGGGTCAGCCAATTGAACGAGAATTCCCGCTATCGGATTTTCGGCACAGCCATGACGCTCGGAACCATCGTCGTTGCCGCCTTTAGATTGCTGACCTAACCCATGCACCTTTCCAGCCGCTCGCTTTCCATCATGCTCGCCGCGGTGTTGCTGTATCGCTTGTGGCCGAACAGGGGCGGGCTGGTGAGCTTCGCCATTGCCATGGCGGCGCCACTGGTGCTCATCTGGTTTCCCGAGGAAATCGACGAATACACCTTTGCAACCTGGGACAAGGGCAATCGCATCGACAAGCACACGCCCCCGGTGATGATTGTGATGTTCGGATGGGTGATCCTGCTTCTGGAAGCGTCCGTCGTTTTTGAACCCAACTGGGTCATGCGCTTCCTGTACGGCCATTAGCGATGCCGCCAGCCGCGCCAATCCTCACGCCGCGACTTCTGCTCCGGCCGCCGCAGGCCGGCGATGCGGCGATGATTTTTCAGCGCTACGCCGCCGATGCGGAAGTCACGCGTTGGGTCGGATGGCCCCGGCATGAGCGCATCAGCGACACGGATGCGTTTCTCAAATTCTCCGCAGCGGAATGGGGGCGCTGGCCGGCAGGTCCCCTGCTGATTGAATCCCGCGCCGACGGCAGACTCCTAGGTTCGACCGGCCTTGCTTTTGAAACGCTGGTACAAGCCTCCACCGGCTATGTACTTGCCCGCGACGCGCAGGGGTTTGGGTATGCCTCCGAGGCCTTAAGGGCGGTGGTCCAACTCGCCAGGGGTCTTGCGGCTACACGCCTCTATGCTCTGTGCCATCCGTCCAACTCGGCGTCGATCCGCGTTCTCGAGCGCTGCGACTTCGCTTGCGAAGGTTTATTGCCCACTCGACACGTGTTCCCTAATCTGGGCAGCGAACCGCAGGATGTCGCAAGCTATGTCCATGCTGTTCCACGAATCTTCTAAGGCCTTATGACCGCAGCCATCAATGTCCGCCCAGTCGAGCAGGCCGATTTCGCCGCCTGGATGCCGCTATGGACTGGATACAATGCCTTTTACGGACGCAAGGACGAGACGGCGCTGCCGCTCCCGATCACGGAGGCCTTGTGGCGGCGTTTCTTCGACCCGGATGAGCCGGTGTTTGCACTGGTTGCCGAATGCGATGGAAAGCTGCTCGGCCTTACGCACTATCTCTATCACCGCGACACCACGCGCATCGAGCTCACCTGCTATTTGCAGGATCTATTCACCGCGGAGTCCGAACGAGGACGCGGAATCGGCAGGTCGCTGATCGAGGGTGTGTATACGTGCGCGCGGGCGGCGGGCGTTCGCTGCGTCTACTGGCAAACGCACCAGTCGAACGCGGCCGGCCGGCGGCTCTACGATAAGGTCGCGAAGCATTCAGGCTTCCTCGTTTATGAGCATGAGGAATCGACGCGATCGCGGTAGAACGCAAGATCTTGCGCTCTCTCTCGACTCAGCCGACCACCACCTCGCTGATCTGAACCACCGGCGTCAAATCGGTATAGTTGGGAATGTCGCCCATGATCTCCTTGGCGTGCGGTCCGAAGCCGCGCTGAAAGGCGTCGACCGAATCGCAGTAGATGTGGCACATGCCAATGTAGGTTGCAGGAGCGCCCGCGGTGCCGCCCGCCAGACCCTTGTCGACCGTGTAGAACTTGCAATTTTCGCCCATGCGGCTCTTCACCAGTGGCATGTGTTTGTCGCGGTAGTACTCATGATTGAATGTAGCGCCGGGCGTATTGGGGTACATCACGCTCACCTTGATCATTGGCCATCTCCTTAAGCGACTTGCCGGGGGAGCGTGATCATGCCTCCCAAGCACCGGCCGATGCTAGTCCCTGGAGATTCATGTTTAACCTTTGACCTTCGCCCCGTTGCGGGTGTAAGAAAGGCCGGCCAACCGGGAGGACCTGACCAGTGCGCGCTGCATCGCCCACGCTGATTGCAATGCGCCGCTGCAAATTCAGGCAGTTGCGCGGGCTTGCCGGGTACCGCATGCCGATTGTACTGCTGCTCAGCGGTCTATGTTCCGTCGCCATGGCGCAAGCTCCCACGGAGCTTTCCCGCGCCGTGCAAATTTATGAACGTGAGCACGGCGGCGCTGAAGCTTCAGCGTTTCGCTGGGCGCTGGCGGACCTGAACGACGATGGCCGCGATGATGCCATCGTGCTGTTGTCGGGTCCGAAACACTGCGGCTCGGGCGGGTGCACGATGTTGGTGTTTCGCGGCACCGAGCAGGGGTTCTCTTTGGTCTCCGCCAGCAATATTGTCATGGGGCCCATTAAAGTATCTGCGAAAAGTGTGGACGGTTGGCGGTCTCTGATCGTTTATTCAAAAGGAAAGGGCGAGGTGGTGCTGCGCTTCAGCGGCTCGCGCTACCCGTCCGATCCGTCCCTGCAGCCGGCCGCGAGCCGCCTTGAACTGGAAGCAGCCGCCAGTGCCATCCAATAGCGAAGTGCGCGCCTTCAGCATCGTACTGCGCGTCCTCGCTCCGCTCTTCATTCTGGTGGGCGCCGTTCACCTGTTTCTCGGGCTGGGCGCGGACTCCCTGCTCGGCGCCAGGATTTCAGCGGAGGTGTTGGCGGATCCCGCGCTCGACAGCCAGAATCGTTTTTATGGCGTCTCGTTTGCACTTTACGGTGTGCTGCTGTTGTTGTGTTCCACCGACCTTGCCAGGTACGCAACCGTCCTTCGCTGTGTCCTGTGGGTGCTCCTTGCGGCCGGCCTCGCCCGCTTTGTGTCCCTTGCCGCTCGCGGAGTTCCACCGGCGCTGATCCTTGCGCTGTTTGCGTTCGAATTGGTGGCGCCGCCGCTGATGCTGTGGTGGCTCACCCGCGTGCTTGCATCCTCCGTGAACCGATTGCGCTAAAATGCATGTCCCCCGATTTTGAGCAGCGAGACACTGAAATGATTGCGACCCACGGCCTTACTCACCTGGCTTTATCCGTGCGGGATCTGGATCGCACGCTGCGTTTCTACGAGTCGGTGTTCGGCGTAAAGGAATATTTTCGCAATGCCGACACCATTCAGGTCCTGGGGCCCGGCCCCCATGACGTCATCGCATTCGAACGGCGGCCCGACGGAGCCGGCGTACCCGGCGGGATCATTCACTTCGGGTTCAGGTTGACGCGACCGGAGGACATCGACGCCGCCGTCGCCACGGTGCAGAAAGCCGGCGGCACGATCAGCTCGCGGGGAGAATTTGCGCCGGGCCTGCCCTACGCTTTCGTGCGCGATCCCGATGGCTACGAAATAGAGATCTGGTTCGAGTAGGCGACGCCGTGGAAGTGCCAGCGAGCTTTTCGGGCGGCTGTGCATGCGGGTCAATCCGCTACCGTTGTTCGGCGGCTCCTCTGGCGATGATCAATTGTCACTGCCGCGACTGCCAGCGCGCCGGCGGCTCCGCTTACTCGCCCACGGTCGTGATTTACAGGGCGAACTTTCTTCTGCTGCAGGGCGAACCGCGATACCACGAGCTCACCGCCGACAGCGGCAACACTGCGCGGCGCGGCTTCTGCGAGAATTGCGGCTCACCGCTGTTCGCATCGACCTCGGCGCGTCCCGATGTGATGTCGATCAGGGCCGGCAGCCTCGATGAGCCAAAATGGTTTCGAGCGCAACGCGAGTATTGGACACGCAGCGCGCAGCCCTGGGATATCTTGAGTCCCGACACGGCGAAATTTGCCACCACGAGGTGAAAGATGCGCGGGCTATATCTCTGTCTGGCGGTGATCGGCGCCGCCGTGCCTTACTCGCAATTCCTGCCATGGCTCGCCGAGCATGGTATGAACCTGCCGATGCTCTTCAGCGAGTTGTTCTCGACGCGCATCGGCGCATTCTTCGGCTGCGATGTGCTGATCTCCGCCGTGGTCCTGATCGGCTTCATCCGGCGCGAGGGCGCGAAGCAGGGCATTCGATTGCTGTGGGTGCCGATCGCCGCCACATGCTTGATTGGCGTCAGCTGCGGCCTGCCGCTTTTTCTATACATGCGCGAACGGCGGTCGGCGACTGGTACCTGACACCTGAACGTACTTCGCTTATGCTTTGCGGCCTTAAGTCTCGAGGGGGAAGTAATGTCGACACAACGCCACGGCTTGCAAGTCGCAGTGATTACTTTGGTTTTGGCGAGCGGCGCAGCGTTCGGTCAGGCGCAAAGAGCCGGTGATGCTGCCGCACCACCCCCGGCACTTGACGGGCCAACCGTCAATCTCGAGAAGGGCAAAGTCCAGGGCTTCATCGCCGACGGCGTGGCCGTTTTCAGAGGCTTGCCGTTTGCGGCCCCGCCGGTGGGCGAGCTGCGCTGGCAGGCCCCAAAGCCTGCCGCAAAATGGCCGGATGTGCGGCCCGCGAATGTGTTCTCGGCCAGCTGTGCCCAGGCGGAAGACTGTCTGTATCTCAACGTTTATGAACCGGCCGATGCCAAGAAGGGCGCGAAACTGCCGGTCATGGTGTGGATCCACGGCGGCGCGTTCATCTTTGGATCGGGATCGGCATATGACGGCAGCCAATTCGCCAAACAAGGCTTGATCGTCGTGACCGTGAACTATCGGCTCGGCAGGGCCGGCTGGTTCGCGCATCCGGCGCTCAAGGCTGAGAATCCCCAAGGGCTGCTGGGCAATTACGGCTTGCTGGATCAAATCGCCGCCCTGGAATGGGTGAAGGACAATATCAGGGACTTTGGCGGTGATCCGAAGAACGTCACAATCTTCGGCGAATCGGCCGGCGCAATTTCGATCAACTATTTGATGCTGGCTCCGCAGGCAAGGGGACTGTTCGTCAAGGCGCTGTCGGAGTCGGGCTTCGGTCGTCTCGCCGCCAGGCCGATAGCTCAAGTGGCGGAGGGCGGCGCGGCATTTGCCGAGAAAGCGGGTGTGCATGGCTCGGATGCGGCCGCAGCCAACGCTTTGCGTGCGCTATCGTGGGCAGAGCTTACCGCCAATATGCCCTCGATCGGCGATCCGAATCAGATTCTGCCGATGGCCGACGGCAGGATGATCGCGGGCAGCGCGGCGGAAGGGTTCGCCAAGGGAGCAGAGGCGCGCGTGCCGTATCTGCTCGGTGGCAACAGCGATGAAGCCAGTCTGACACGGCGCGGCTTGAATGCCGCCGAACGTCTGGCAGCGATCCAGCAAAACCGCGAAGCGTTCCTCGCGGCCTACGATCCGGACAACAGCGGCGATGCCGACCACATCATGGCCCGCTATATCACCGACACGTCCATCAGTGAACCGGA
Source organism: uncultured Gammaproteobacteria bacterium (assembly GCA_963785405.1). Taxonomy (GTDB): domain Bacteria; phylum Pseudomonadota; class Gammaproteobacteria; order Steroidobacterales; family Steroidobacteraceae; genus Bog-1198. The sequence goes on along the minus strand of CAWAVF010000008.1, from coordinate 415,006 downwards.
TCGCGATCTTGCGCGGCTGCACGCGCAGCATGGAAATGCGACTTACGTGTACCATTTTTCGTACACGCCCAGCGCGCAGCGCGCAACCATGTTCGGCCTGCCGCACGGCGGCGAAATCGCTTACGTGTTCAACAAGCCGCGCGCGACCCCCTTCGACGACGAAGGCAAGGCCGTCGCTGCGGCGGCCAACCGGTACTGGGCGCAGTTCGCCAAGACCGGCGATCCGGACTCCGCCGGGGGACCGATATGGCCAAAGTTCGACTTGAGCGATGAGTATGTGATGGAATTTCCCGCCAGTGGCATACCGGTCGCGGCGAAGCACTTTCACAAGACGCGCCTCGATTGGGTCGAGGCCAGTCTGGCGAGTAAATAGCTGGGTTTGGCGCGCGGCCGGCTGCGGGGTACGTGCGCAATCGCCGGCCGGAGCACCTATGAACGAAGAGAGATATCGCAGCTTCGGCGACTTCTATCCCTTTTACCTGAGCGAGCACTCGAACAAGGTCTCGCGCCGGCTGCATTTTATCGGGACCAGCATCGCAGTCGCGCTGTTGATCATGGCGGCAATCACCCAGAGGTGGTGGCTCATGGCAGTGGCGCTGGTCCAAGGCTACGCATTTGCCTGGGTCGGCCATTATTTTTTTGAGCGCAATAAGCCGGCAACCTTCAGGTATCCCGTGCTCAGCTTGATGGGCGACTGGCGCTTGTGGTGGGAGATTTTGACCGGCAAACTGCGGTTCTAGGAGCACTATGCGGTTGATTCCAAGATTCCTCATCGTAACGCTCACGCTGCTGGGCTGCGTCGGCTGCGATCAAGTGTCGAAATCGGCTGCCAGGGCCCTGCTGACTTCCGGCATCGCCGAGTCGTTTCTCGGCGATGCACTGCGCCTGCAACTGGTACAAAATCCGGGCTCGTTCTTGAGTCTCGGAGCCTCGCTGCCGGAACATCTGCGCTTCGCGCTGTTTACCGGGGCGGTTGCCGTACTTCTGCTGTGCTTGGTTGGTGCGTCGCTGTTTGCAACTCGGCTAGGGTTCTGGCGGTTCATCGCTTTGGCGCTGGTGGCGGGCGGCGGAATCAGCAACTTGATCGACCGGCTGTTGTATGGCGGCCGCGTCACGGATTTCCTCAACGTGGGAATTGGGTCGCTGCGCACCGGTATTTTCAATGTGGCGGACATGGCGATTCTCGCCGGCGCGCTGCTGCTGGTCCTGAACCCACGTTCGCCGCTGACTCGGACCATGCCGCCGCAGCATTGAGGCGCGGCCGCTTACGAGCACCGCATTGGGACACTTCCACTATCCGCGGCATTTCGGTGTGCTCGCCGCCGCGGCTGTCGTCTTGATTTTGCCGAGCCGCTGGGGTTTTTTCAGCGAGGCGCTGCTGCCGACGTTCGCCATCAGCGGCGCGCTGCACGCGTTGGCGGTGGTTGTAGCCTTGCGTGCACCTTCCGCGTTGCTTCGTAAATGCTCATTTGTCGCCCTCGCTGCCGTTCTCAGTGTCTTGACTCTATATATCGGAATCTTGAGTTTGGCGCTGTTCGCCATTCTTCCCGCGGACGCGCGGCTCTACCTGGCGCTCGGAGTATGTTCGGCGGCCGGCGCCATGACCTATGGGTCGCTCATTCGTCTTTATTGGCTGCAGAAATTTTCCTCGCGATTCATTCTTGCGATTGCCGCGGGGTGCGTGCTGGGGACGTTTTTCGCCTTTTTTGCCAGGCACTATTTCCCGTTTCTCGCCGGGTGGTGGCTCGCGGCCGCGTGGTGGTTCGCGTTTTCAGGCGGCCTGTGGTATTTCGACACGCGTGCGCAAGATACGCGCCGCGTCTACTGAACAATCATGTCATTACGGGAGATCAGCCGTTGGCGAGCGAACATGCTCGGGCCGCACGCCGACGCCGAGTAGCTGCGCAGGCCAGCGTCTCGCCCATGCGCTCGCATTCAATACCTTCAGCGGCCACGGTACTTTGAGTTCCGCGGCGCTGCCCGAGACCCTGGGCTTCAGTATCCGATTCTGAACGAGCACCTGGAACCCCTGAATCACCTTCACCGGGAACAGGCGGCGCCGGTGCACGGCATCGAGATCGCCGTCCTGCAAGTTTCCATCCTTGAGCTTGCTGGCCAGAAGATTCGCCGTAGCCACGGCGTCCTGGATCGCAAGATTGATGCCCACGCCGCCGATGGGCGACATCGCGTGCGCGGCGTCGCCGATGCACAGCAGCCCGGGCTTCGACCAGGTGGTCAGCCGATCGACTGCCACGCTCAAGAGCTTCACATCGTCGAAGGACTTAAGTTCGTGGACACGGTCCGACAGATAGGGTGCGCCGTCGACGACCGCCGCCTTGAACGCCTCGAGTCCGCTGGCGCGTACGCGCTCCATGCCCCCCTTGTCGATGACGAAGGCGCACTGCCAATAGTCGGTTCTATCGATGGTCACGAGCATTTTGTCTTGTCCCAAATGTCCGGCCACCTGCCCGGGATCCGAGTCCTTCTTGGAAAGGCGAAACCACAGCACATCGATGGGCGATCCCAGATCCTCAACAACCAAGCCCGAGGCTGCGCGCACGGTGGAGGCGCGGCCATCGCAGCCAACCACCAGATCGGCGCGAACCTCGAGCGGGGCGCCCAGTCTGTTCGTCGTCACGCCCGCGACGCGTCCGCCGGCCTCAATCAGACCGGTGACCTCGGCCGACATCATCACTCGCAGCGAAGCAAAGCGGCGCCCCTGCTGCGCCAAAAAATTCAGGAAATCCCATTGCGGCATCAGCGCGACGAAATTTCCCGGTGGAGACAAGCGGCCGAACTCGGCAACCTTGAAGCTGCTCCGGCCTATCTCCACGCTCAATGAACGAATCTTGGAGTGCGGCAGCTTCATGAATTCCTCCAGCAGTCCCAGTTCATTCATGATGCGCAGCGTCGAGGGATGCACGGTATCGCCGCGAAAGTCGCGCAGGAAATCAGCATGCTTTTCCAGTACCACGGTGTCGATTCCGGCCCGCCCCAGCAAGTACCCCAGCATCATGCCGGCCGGACCGCCGCCGGTAATGCAACACCGCACATGAATTTCATTCGTCATGGAAGCGAATATACTCGCAGCACCTTAAGGCCGCCAAAGGAGCCGCGATGACCCGGCGCTTGATCAGCTCAGGATCTCAGTTCGAACAGGACATCGGTTATTCGCGCGCCGTGGTCGACGGAGAATGGATTTTCGTATCCGGTACGACCGGTTTCGACTACGCATCCATGAGCATTTCCGACAGCCTGCTGGATCAAACCGAGCAATGCTTGAAAAATATTCAAACCGCTCTCGAGCAGGCCGGAGCCGAGCTTGCGGATATCGTGCGGGTGACCTACATCCTGCCGAAGGCAGAAAGATTTTCCGATTGCTGGCCAGTTCTGCGAAAATATTTCGGGCGTATTCGTCCCGCCGCGACGATGATTTGCGCCGGGCTGGCCGACCCCCGGATGCAAATCGAGATCGAGGTTACCGCGCGCACGGGCCACTTGAACAAATCACAGGCAACACATGGATAAAGCAGAACATATTTACGAGGGTGGCTGCACCTGCCGCCAGGTTCGTTACCGCATGACCTCCAGACCTCTCATCGTTCACTGCTGCCACTGCCGCTGGTGTCAGCGGGAGACCGGCACCGCATTTGCGCTGAATGCCGTGATCGAATCCGACCGCGTGCAGCTGCTGCAAGGCGAGATCGTGGTCATCGATACGCCTTCCAACAGCGGCAAGGGTCAGCGAATCGCTCGCTGCCCAAAATGCCTGGTGGCGGTATGGAGCAACTATGCGGGCGCCGGCGATGCCATGCGTTTCGTCCGCGTCGGCACGCTGGATGAGCCCGGGGCGCTGCCGCCCGACATCCACATCTATACGAATTCCAAGCAGTCGTGGTTCACGCTGCCGCCGGGGACGCCCGCAGTAGCCGAGTTCTACAAGGGCGCCGAAGTGTGGTCCAAGGAAAGTCGGGAGCGGTGGGCGGCGCAACAGGCGAAACAAGGCCCTGCCACGCGCTAGCCGCGGGGTCGTCGCCGAAGGAGTAGTTGGTGTTTGGTACTCACGATGTTTGGTTGTTCATATTGTCCGGATTGCTGTTGAATATCACGCCGGGGCCGGACACTCTGTACATTGTCGGCCGCAGTTCCACCCAAGGCTCGCGCGCCGGTGCGGTTGCGGCGCTCGGCATTGGCGCCGGCGCGCTGGTACATATTTGCGCGGCTGCGCTCGGCTTATCCGCGATTCTTGCGGCATCGGCCACCCTGTTCTATGCCGTCAAAATCATCGGCGCCGTGTATCTGCTGTATGTCGGCATTGGCCTGATCCGTTCCGCGGGAACGATTGCTTCAGCGACGATCGCGTCGGATCGACGGCCCACCTCCATGCGCGCCGTCTTTCTTCAGGGCTTTCTCACAAATGTCTTGAACCCCAAGGTTGCGCTGTTTTTTCTTGCGTTTCTTCCGCAGTTCGTGGATTCCTCGGCGCCGAATCCAGTGGCATTTCTTTTCCTCGGCGCGATATTCGATCTAACCGGCACGCTCTGGAATCTGCTGGTGGCGCGGCTCGCGGCGGGAATCAGCGGCGCGCTCGCGCCGAGCATGACTTTCAAACAATGGTTCAACCGTTGCGTCGGCGGTGTTTTCATACTCGTCGGACTGCGACTGGCGCTGGCCGACAATCGCTAGCCGAAGATGGCTACGACACGCACAGCGCCCGCCATTCGTGTCCCGGATCTTTCCGCGCGCCTTTTCGATCTGGCCGTCGAGCGCACATTTGCCGCGAGCGCGGCTTCATTGTACGAAGCCTGGACCCAAGGGTTCGATCGATGGTTTGCAGCGCCAGGCTCGGTGCTCATGCGGCCCGAGGTCAATGCGGTATTCTTCTTCGAGACCGAGTTCAAGCATCAATCGGAGCCGGCAATCCAGCGCCACCCTCATTACGGACGGTTTTTGCGGTTGATTGCCGGGCAACTGGTGGAGATGACCTGGGTAACCGGTGCACTCGGCACCGAAGGTGCAGAAACCATCGTCACGGTGGAATTGCAGCAGAGTCCCGCGGGCACGCGGTTGCAACTCAAGCATGCAGGATTTCCCAATGCGGCGGCCCGTGATCGTCATCTGCAAGCGTGGCCACTGGTGCTGGAGCAGATCGCCACATCTCTCAAGGCTTAAAGCGCAACAAACAGAAAATCAGCGGTCGCCAAATGAAAAGCAGCAGCATGCCGGTATTCAACAAGCTCAACCTTGGCGAACACGCTGAAATCGTCGTGCTCAACGCGCCAAAGTCCTTCGAACCGGAATTGGCACGCCTCAAAAACATCAAGGTGTTGCGCGACCCCAAAAAACCCAAGGCGCTGGCTTTCGGATTGGCCTTTGCCATGACGCAGGCGGAACTGGACCGCGTATCGACAATTCTCGCTGGGGCGGCCGTCGCCGGCGATGCGGTGCTGTGGTTTGCCTATCCGAAAGGAACTTCCAAGCGCTACCGCTGCGAATTCAATCGCGACACCGGCTGGCGGGTCATTCGCGAGGCCGGTTTCGAATCCGTTCGGATGGTGGCGATCGACGAGGACTGGTCGGCGCTGCGCTTCAGGCGTTTACAGTTCGTCAAGCGGAGCAGTTGATGGCAAGTAGAACTGCAAAGCGTGAAGCGCAGATCTTGAAGAAATTGGCGAAAATCTGTCTGAACCTGCCGGAGACCCAGCGGCGCGACTCCGGAGATCATGCGGATTTTCGCGTCCGCGGCAAGGTGTTCGCATACTTTTTGAACAATCACCACGGCGATGGCATCGTTTCGGTTTGCTGCAAGGCGGCGCTCGGGGAAAACGTCGATCGCGCTTCCCGGGAGCCGCAACGCTTTTATCTTCCGGCCTACATCGGCCCGCGGGGTTGGTTTGGGCTGCGGCTGGACGGCGAGGCGATCGACTGGTCGGAAGTTCGAAATCTCGTGGAGCTGAGCTATGAATTGGTTGCGCCGAAGCGATTGGTGAACACCTACCAGATGGCCGGCGCGGCACGGAATTGATGACAGTCGAAGTTTCAACCGATCAATCGCGTCTCGACGTGGCGATGATTCATGCATTCCTCGCCAATGAGTCGTACTGGGTGCCGGGCATATCGCGAGCGAACGTCGAAAACAGCGTCAAACACTCGCTGTGTTTCGGCGTCTATGTTGACGGTCGTCAAGCCGCGTTCGCGCGGGTGGTAACGGACTACGTGCGATTTGCCCACGTGCTGGATGTATTCGTGCTCAAGGAGTATCGCGGCCGCGGCTTCGGCAAGCTATTGGTAGCCAAGATGCTGGCGCATCCGGCTTTGAGCACCATCATCCGCTTCACCTTGGGGACCGCCGACGCCCAGGGCCTGTACGCTCAGTTCGGGTTCACCGCGCCCGCAAATCCAGAACGGCAGATGGAGCTCATCCGGCCCAATGGCGCTCCGGCACGCGGCACGGCAGCGGATTGAGAGTATGGTAAAATCTGGGCGCAGCAATTGAGGGGACGCCGATGAAGACCATGCTTTTGTTTCTCGTGTGGTGCCTGTTGTTGGTGTTGTGCTGGCCGCTGGCCATTCTCGCCATTTTTCTCTGGCCCCTGGTATGGCTGGTGTCATTGCCGCTTCGCCTGGTGGGCGTTTCGATCGAGGCCCTGTTTGCGCTGCTGCGCGCCATTCTGTTTCTACCCGCGCGCGTTCTCGGGTACCGCGATAGCTCGGCCCATCGTTCCTCGTAGCCGACACCACAAAGTGCGGGGCGATTCGATGCATCGCAGCCGCAGCGTATGATTTCTGCTCGCGAAGCTCTCGCGCTGCTGCGCGAGGGAAATCAACGCTTCGTCTCCAACGTCAGCAGCCGCGACAGCTTCGAAAGCCGGGCGCGCCGAATTGAATTGGCCACGGGTCAGGCGCCGTTTGCGGCGATATTGGGGTGTTCCGATTCGCGCGTTCCGGTCGAGATCGTCTTCGATCAAGGATTGGGCGACCTGTTCGTGATTCGGGTGGCAGGCAACATCGTCGCCCCCTCGCAAATCGGCAGCGTTGAATTCGCAGCCGAGCAGTTCGGGTCGCGCCTGGTGGTGGTGCTGGGACACTCATGCTGCGGCGCCATCGAAACCACGCTCGAGCAGCTGCGGCGGCCGGTCGAGAATCAATCACGCAATCTGCATTCCATCGTGGATCTGGTCAGGCCGGCGATCGAAGGCCTGTTAACGACTGATCTTCAGCACGATAATGCGGCGCTGCTGCACGCGGCGGTGCGCGCCAACATCAGCGCGTCGGTAAGAAATCTACGGCATGGGTCGGATATCATCGAGAACCTGATACAAAATGCCGGCCTCAGGGTGGTTGGCGCCGAGTACTCGCTGGACACTGGAGTGGTCGATTTCTTCGATGATGGCCTGGATACTGCGTGAGCGCGCCGAAGAGCCTTGATGAGTACGCGGACCGGATGCAGCGGGTCACCGAGCACATCGACAGGCATCTTGATCGGACGCTCGATTTGGATGCCCTGGCGACGGTGGCGCATTTTTCGCCATTTCATTTTCACCGGCTGTTCTCGGCGTGGATGGGCGAAACCGTGGGAGACTATCTGCGGCGCCGCAGATGCGAGATTGCGGCGACGCGGCTGCTGGCCCAGCCCCGGGTGGCGGTGCTCCAGATTGCGTTGGCGGTGGGATTCGGTTCAGCCGAAGCCTTTGCCCGGGCATTCAAATCCCGATTCGGTTGTTCTCCGACGTCCTGGCGGCACCAGCAATCCCAACTTCGTGCCGCGAAACGCAATCCCGGTCAGACAAACCGCAAGTCCGATCAGGAGCGCCAGGACAAAATGCCGAAGAATGCTGCCGTTCATCAGCAAAGTGCGGAGGCAGCCATGAAAGTCGACATCATCGAGCGCAAGCCCACCACCGTCGTCTATCTGCGGTATGTGGGCCCCTACGGCGAACCCATCAGCGCGTTTTGGCAGCAGAAAGTCTATCCCTGGATGGCCGCGAGCGGGCTGCTGCAGCAGCCAAGGTACGGCGTCAGCCATGACGATCCGAACGTGGTGGCGCCCGAGCAATGCCGATACGATGCGGGATGCGAGGCGCCGCCGACGCTGACCGCGCTCGGCAACGCACAAAAGACCACGATACCCGGCGGAAAATACGCCGCGTTCAGTTTCAAGGGCACCGGGGGCGAGATCGAGGAAGTCTGGACCGCAATGCTGCGCGATTGGCTACCCGCCAGCGGCCTTCAGCTCGATGGCCGACCCATGTTCGAATATTATCCGCAGGGCTCGAGCTACGATCCCGCCAGCGGAGTCTTCGATTGCAAACTCTGCATTCCGGTGGTGCCGATGTGATGCGCTCAAGATCGTGAGCGGGTGCATCGCGCTGTTCCGCGGCATCAACGTCGGCCGCGCCAAGCGGGTATCCATGACCGATTTGCGCGCCTTGTTCATGGATCTCAAGCTGGCAAACGTGCGCACCTTGCTCAATAGCGGCAATGTATTGTTCGAATGCGCGCGGCCCAATCCCCTCAAACTCGCGGCTGCCATCGAAACTGCGATCAGCGAAAATTGCGGATTTTCCGCGCCGGTTACCGTGCTCACGGCTGCGGACTTGGCGGCCATCATTCGCGAGAATCCGCTGCTGCACGTGGCGGTGGATCACTCGCGGCACCTGGTTGCTTTCGCGAGCAATCGCGGATCGCTCGCAGCGCTGCGCCCGATGCTCGAGGAATCGTGGGCGCCGGATGCACTGGCGATCACCGCTCGGGCGGCCTACCTATGGTGCAATTCGGGCATTTTGGACGGCAACCTGAGTAAGGCATTCGCCCGCAACGCCGGAAGCAGCGTCACCACCCGCAACTGGGCCACGGTTCTTAAATTGCAGAACGCATGAGGTCTGGACGGCGCTTGCCGACGACGAGTACTATCGCCACCCCTGACTCACGCGCCTGTAGCTCAGCTGGATAGAGTGTCGGCCTCCGAAGCCGAAGGTCCCGCGTTCGAATCGCGGCAGGCGCGCCATACCCCTTGGGTCTATTCCGCGGTCAAACCGCGGAGGGCGAGTCACTTTTCGGTGGATCTGCGAACTCCCCGCCTGCGGCTTTCGAGGCCCGCAAACCAGCGGTTTGTTTCCGACGCTCCGAACAGGCGTCGATCGCTTTCGCGGCGGTCGGCATTCTTGCGATACTTGCACGAACAATGTTTTGGCATCGTACAGGCCGCCAAAGGCAGGCGCGGGGCGTCGCGCAGCAGATAGGTCCTTTCCGTCGCGCGCATCGCCGCCGAACAGCACATGATGCTCGGCGCGATCGAGACCGCGCGGAAATCGCCGCCGGTGTTCGACCGCTTAGGTCCCAGGATTGACGTGGTTTTCTTCGCGGGGTGCTCGGGCGAAATCTTGCTAAGCAGTTCTTTCAGTACCTTGATCATGACAATTCCGGTGATCGATTAGCTCTTTGCGCAACCATTGGCAGGAACAGTGCCACAGGCAGCCAGTCCTCGCAGACAGGTATGTGTGAGCATTGCGATGGGTGCCTCACCGCACACCGCAGTAAGTTAAATGGGATGGCGGCCAGGGCGCGCGTTCGCCTCATGGGAGCTGGTATCAGATCGCCCAGGGGAACGAAACATAAAGTGCATTTCGAGAAGCACGAGACGAGCTCCCGCGGACGACTTTGCCGCTTCCATCCAAAAAATCATAGAAGAGACCCCAAGATGCTTTCGACCCAATCTTGGCTGCGACCAGCGGCGCAGATAGGTGACGACACGCCGAGCCGGCTTCGCTAAAGTGCCTGCATATAAACCAGAGAAGAGAATCTATGCGCCGTTTATCCGCCCTGACCCTCATGCTCGCAACGCTGTGCCTCTCGGCCGCCGCCGTCGCTGATGAAGGAATGTGGACCTACGATAATTTTCCCGTGGCCAAGATGCGGGCTAAATACGGCTGGGCGCCGGATGCCGCTTGGCTCGAACACGCACAGCTTGCCAGCATCAGACTGACGTTGGGCTGCTCAGCGAGCCTGGTCTCCTCCGATGGCTTGGTGATGACCAACCATCACTGCGCGCGCGACTGCATCAGCGAACTGTCTGACGCGCAGCACGACTACGTCGCCGTGGGCTTTTACGCCGCAACGGCCGGCCAGGAGAAGAAATGTCCGGCGATGGAAGCGAATCAGCTCGTCAAAATCACCGATGTGACAAAACAAATGGAAGCCGCTACCGCGGGAAAATCCGACCGCGCATTTCACGAGGCGGAGCGGGCGGCAAAGGCTCAAATTGAAAGCGCCTGCGGCACGACCGCGGACGTCCGCTGCGAAGTGGTCAAGCTCTATCAAGGCGGCGTGTACGACCTGTATAAATACAAGCGCTACCAAGATCTACGCCTGGTGTTCGCGCCGGAAGAAGATGCGGCCTTTTTTGGTGGCGATCCTGACAATTTCACGTTCCCACGCTACGACTTGGACATGTCATTCGTACGCATCTACGATCATGACAAACCGCTGCATACGGACACCTTCCTCAGATTCTCAACCACCGGCGTTAAACCGGGTGATATCGCCATCGCCAGCGGCAACCCTGGCTCCACTCGGCGCGACGACACGCTGGCAATGCTCGACTATCAGCGCGACTCCGCGCTGCCGTTTACATTGAATTGGCTGTCCGAGTTGCGCGGAGTTCTCTGGGAATACGCCACCAAAGGACCTGAGCAAGCGCGAACGTCCAAAACCCTGCTGTTCGACGTGGAGAACAGCTTGAAAGCCAGCAAAGGGTTAGAGCAGGCTCTCGTGGAAGGATCCTTAAGAGCGGACAAAAGCCGCGCGGAGAGTGAGTTTCGCCGCCGCGTCGCTGCCGACCCACAGTTGGCAGGTAATTATGCGGGTTCGTGGGACGCGGTGGCGGGGGCGATCCAACATCAACGCGCCATCTACGTGCGCAACGCAATGTTGGAGCGATTGCCGCCATTTATCTCACCGCTTTTGGATCAGGCCATCGCGCTGAACCGCTATGCCGCCGAGGCCGGCAAACCCGATGGTCAGCGGCTCGAGGAATATTCGGACGCCAATTTCCCTGCGCTGCGCCAGCAGATCCTCTCCGCGGCGCCCATTTATCCGGATCTCGAGAAAACCACGCTGACATGGTGGCTCACCAAGGTGCGCGAATATCTGGGGACTTCGGATCCCGACGTCAAGACGCTGCTCGGCAAGGAGAGTCCCGAGGAGATTGCCTCGACGCTGGTAAATGGTACGAAGCTCGGCGACGCATCATTGCGCGCGCAATTGCTGTCGGCTGGCCCGAAGGCCATTGACGCCTATCACGATCCGCTGATCGACTTTGCGCGGCGCTTGGATCCACTCGCCCGCGCGGTGCGGGCGGACACAGAGAATAATGTGCAGAGCGTGATTACCAAAAATGCCGCGTTGATCTCGAAGGCACGCTTTGCTTTGGAAGGAACCGGCACTTATCCGGATGCAACCTTCACGCTACGGCTCACGTATGGAATGGTCGCGGACTATATGGACAATGGACGTACCGTGCCGCCGACCACCGATTTTGCCGGCGCTTACGCACACGCAACCGGGCGCTATCCATTCGCGCTCCCATCGACCTGGATTGCGGCCGAGAAATCGGTCAATCCGCAGGCGATATTGAATTTTGTCACGAGCAACGACATCATCGGCGGCAATTCTGGATCTCCCATCATTTCGCGCAGCGGCGAAGTGATCGGATTGGTTTTCGATGGAAATATTCAGTCGTTGGGCGGCGAGTTCGGTTATGACGGCCGCGACAACCGCGGAGTTTCGGTTGCAACCAGCGGCATCGTCGAAGCGCTGAAGTCCATTTATCACGCGGATCGGCTCGAGAAAGAGCTGACCCGTTAGGCCAGCAGCTCAAGCCTGGGCGACTGGGAGCTGCCCCTCGGGCACCCACCAGCCGTGAATCTGGGCGACGGCACGCATCGGCAGGCGCGCAATTGCGACTGGTCCGTCCGCTAAGTGCTCGGCATCGAGAATGACCAGATCAGCGCGGCCGCCCTCCTGGTGACGCGTCGCAACTCCCATCAAGTACCCGGCGCCCTCGGCGGCGTCGGCCCTTCGCGGCGCGAAGCAGCACTCGGCGAACGAGGTCTCGACACCCGCGTTGTACAGCGTCGCACTTCGATTCTGGTGGTCGAAGCGCGCGTAGCAAGCGCCCGCCATGCGCGGATCCGGCACCGCCGGGTCTGGACACGGCAGGAAGCCAAACCGGTAGGGCAGCGTATGGTAGCGATCGTCCTGGCGGGGCAGGCCACCGGCATGGGGATACATCTGCTCGATGCCGTAGGCTGACGGCTCTCGCCCCGTCAAGTCGACAGTGAGCCGCGTAATGTGGCTTGAACCGGCAATCGGATCCCAGCGCAAGCCGCCGCGCATGGGCATGAACGGAAAGGGATTGGACATCGACATCTCGACGTCGACAATGAGTTTCTCGCGATCGTCGAACGCACCCATGACATGCGTGGCACTTCGTGTTGGCCCCTGAATCCAGCGAATGTCCCGGCCATCACCGCCACGGCGCAGAAAGCCAAAGTAAGTGGGACGAGTGTCATCCCATGACCAGTGGATGCCCCCGCTTTGCAGCTGCGCTTCATCAAATGCGAGCGGAATAACATAGAACACAATGTGTTTCTGGGTGACCGCAAAGTCGTGCAGCATGCCCACATAGGGCACCTTGACCTTCGCATTCCAGATGACTTCGTTCTGGGGAGTGATCTCGAAAACCGAAACGACGTCGCTGCCAAATCCTTCGGCCTCATAGCCAAAAGCCACCAAGTTACCGGATACCGGATCACGCTTGGGATGGGCCGTGAACGTCTTGCTCGGCAGTTTTCCATCAAAGGTGTAGTTCGGCACAACGGTATCGAGTGTCAGCAGATCGAGTGCGGACGGCGGGCTGTCTTCCTTGAGCGCGAGCAGCAACTTGCCGTGGTTGATAATGTGCGTGTTGGCGGTGCCGCGGCTCAAGCCTCTGACGCTCGGGTCATCCTGGGAGGGATTGCGGTAAATCGGAAACAGACTGCGACGGGCCCGATCCTGGGCCAGGTAGCGCTCATTGCGCACGTATCGGCTGCGGTAATCGACCCGCCCGTCGTGAATCCTGAACATGCTCACGTGGCCTTCGCCGTCAAACGGAATGTTGCGCGGATGCAGCGGATACTGCGGATCCGGACCGACGCGGTAGAACGAACCATTCAGATCGCCCGGTACTTTGCCCTCCACCGGGCAATCGTGCACATCGACCTCGAAGCCAGTCGGCTTGAATAATTCCATTGGCGGTGGTCGCATCATCCGTCCCTCGAGTTGCACATTTACTATATGCGCAGCTTGGGCAACCTACAATAAATCGCTACCGGGACTTTCGATAGGTGAGGCAAAAGAAACAAAGGCGCTGACCAATTGTTCTAGAAGATTGGCTTCAGAACTATTCGGCCGTACGTGATGAACGCCATGACGAGGCCCAGCACACCGCTCAAGATCATGGGCGTGATCTCGCGGTACTTGACGTGCACCCCGACAAACACGAGGCTCTCGACCGCCAAGACCGCGGCAGCCAGGATCGTCAGCTGCGGCTGCCAATGGAACGCGGCGGGGACGATGAGCCCGACCGTGCATACGAGCTCCAGGATGCCCAGGGTCATCCAGGCTTCCCGCGGCAACGCGCCAAAGGACGGGACGCCCTTGCTTACCTTGTCGAACATGAAGACCTTCATGACGCCCGACGATCCGTACAGGAGCGCGGCGAGGACCTGCAGGACCCACAACAGTATGTTCATCGTGTACCCCTCGGCTTGCGCTGCTTGTCACCCGGCCAACTCACGGTCCAGGTCCGTCGTATCCAGCTCAAAGACATGATTGTCGTAGTCGAAGAAATACAGGGCGGTGTCCGATCTGGCAAGAAAGAACTCTACATTCGTTCTCTGGAGTTTCTCGGCAGTTTCTAGAAGCGTGGACTTTGAAACCGAGAATGCGATGTGATCACCGGTGCGGGACCGATCCACTTGCGCCTGCACCAGGACGAACCACGTTCGACCCAGTCTCACGTAGGTCTCCTCATGGCCATCGATATCTTTGCGCTTCACAGTTGCCGCGCCGAACAAGTCCGTAAACAGCGTGGCCGTTCTGCTTGAATCTTTTACGATCAGGGCGATATGGCCGATTGCGTCCAGCATAGGTTCTCCCAACTAGCGACAAGCTTGGTAAACGTCAATCGACATATCTGCGACCAAATCATTTTCGATTGCGCTCGCTTAAAAGAGGAGGCGCCACTTGTCAGAGAACAGCCGCCGAATAGTGCCAATAGCGACAACACAACTGCAGGGTTTCTCGAGCAATTTTTTTGCCATTAGGCGAGGGCCTCAAAAATACAAATATCAGTTTGGCACAGATACCTTGCGCCAGCCACGGACCGAGTGGAGCGCTCCTCCGAGTGGTGCGATATATCCACAGAAGGAGGGCCACCAGGGAACCACCGGGCAGAATCAATTCGATCAGGAGGTATGGGCCGATGGCGCGGCAGCCGGCAAAAACCTTCATGATCAACGCGCTCAATTTTCCTCTCCTAGTCCGGTATGGTGGAAGCCTTTTCCATAAGACGAACCGGGATTGCCGGCATCGACAAGGAGTCTGGTTCCTGGCTGACACAAATTTTTTTTTGGGCGTGTCGAGAATGCTGGGGTCTGATCGTCATTAGGTTAGAGACGTGCCGAGGTGCACCCGGGTGGACCAGAATCCGTAACAGCTTGATTGCAGGAGGAAGCGATGAAAGTCATGGTGCTGGTGAAAGCGACCAAGTACAGCGAACAGGGGGTAATGCCGACTCAGGCCCTCCTGGCGGAAATGGGCAAGTTCAACGAAGAGCTGGTGAAGGCCGGTGTGATGCTCGCCGCCGAGGGCCTGCGCCCGAGCGCCCAAGGCAAGCGGGTGGAATTTTCGGGCCGCAGCCGCACCGTGGTGGATGGTCCCTTTAGCGAGACCAAGGAACTCGTGGCGGGTTTCTGGCTTTGGCAGGTGCGATCGATCGACGAGGCGATCGAGTGGGTAAAACGCTGTCCGAATCCCATGCCGGTGGATTCGGAAATCGAGATTCGCCCGCTATTCGAACCGCAAGACTTGCTGCCGGCGGTCTGAAGCGATAACCGTCATAATGCGATCCTCTGGATACGGAAATATGAGGCGGACATGAGCTACATGCTGCTGATCGTCGAACCTGTCGGTCTGCGTCAGGGCCGGAGCGAATCAGAGGGTCGCGCGCTGTACGACAGCATGGTCAGGTTCAGCGAGACATTGAAGGACCGCGGCCTGCTCACGATGAGCCAATCACTGAAGACCGATCAGGGATCACGCGTGAAGGTGCGCGGGGATGCAACGCTTGTAGTCGATGGTCCTTTCGCCGAAGCGAAGGAAATGATCGGCGGGATATTTCTGCTCACATGTGAGACGCGCGAGCAGGCGATTGCGATCGCGAGCGAGTGTCCGGTCGCGAGGTCGGCCACGATCGAAGTTCGTGAACTCGGCCCGTGTTTTGCATGATGAGCATGGCGCGCCATTGCCATGGTTGATTCCAACGTCCGAATCATCGTCGAGGCCGTTTGGCGAATGGAGTCATCGAAGATCATCGCAAAGCTGGCGCGCATGTTGCGCGACGTGGCGCTTGCCGAAGAGCTGGCCCAAGACTCCCTCGTCACCGCGCTCGAACAATGGCCCAAATCCGGCGTTCCAAGCAACCCTGGAGCCTGGCTCATGGTAACCGCGAAAAACCGCGCGCTCGACCGGCTGCGCCGCCTGAAGTTATTGCAGCGCAAGCATCAGATCATCGCGACGGAGTCCGATCTAGCAGCCGCAACGCCGGTGCTGGATGAGGTGGACGGTGAGGTCGGCGACGATTTATTGCGTCTCATGTTCATCGCCTGTCACCCGGTGCTCTCCACCGAAGCGCGCGTCGCACTGACGCTGCGTCTGTTGGGGGGATTGACCACCTTAGAAATCGCCCGCGCATTTCTGTTGCCGGAGCCGACGATCGCGCAGCGAATCGTGCGCGCCAAACGAGCTCTGACCGAGAGCCGCGCACCCTTTGAATTACCGCGAAGGGAGGATCTGGCGAGCCGGCTCGCCTCCGTGCTCGAGGTGATTTATCTGATTTTCAACGAGGGCTATGCGGCGACCGCGGGCGCCGAATGGATGCGTCCGACCTTGTGCGAGGAGGCGCTGCGCCTGGGGCGCATCCTCGCCGAACTTGCCCCTACGGAACCGGAAGTGCACGGTTTGATTGCGCTCATGGAAATTCAGGCGTCGCGGGCGCGCGCGCGCGTCGGCCCCTCGGGGGAGCCGATCCTGCTGCTCGAGCAGGACCGAGCCAGGTGGGATCAGCTCCTGATCCGCCGCGGACTTGCCGCCCTGGAACGCGCCGAAGGCACAAGCTACGCGCTGGGACCTTATGCACTTCAGGCCGCGGTTGCGGCGTGCCACGCACGAGCGCGCACGGCCGATGAGACAGACTGGGCGCGAATTGTCGCGCTTTACGATGCACTGGCGCAGCTCGCACCTTCGCCCGTCGTCGAACTCAATCGAGCGGTGGCTGTATCCATGGCCTTCGGCCCGGTTGCGGCACTCGAGAAAGTCGATGGCCTTTGCGCTGATGTGCGCCTCCGCAGCTACCACCTGTTGCCGAGCGTGCGCGGCGATCTTCTCGAGAGGCTGGGGCGCTACGAGGAAGCGCGCACGGAATTCACGCGCGCGGCGGCGCTTGCGCAGAACGCCCGCGAGCGTACGCTGCTACTAGGGCGAGCTTCCGCCTGTGGCACGCACTTGAGCTGAGGCCTTCGTCCTGCAGCATTACTTCGGCTCTTTCGGCGTCGGCAGCTTGGAGAACTTTGGCAGGTCGGGACTCATCAAATCCCAGGGCTGCGCACTCGCGGTGTAGATGTCCATGCTCGGCTGGAACAAACCGGGATCATCGAGGCTGCCGGCGCGGATGTTCGTCGTATCCGGGCCGGCTCCAAAAAGCGCAGAACCGCAGGCGGCACAGAATGCGCGCGTGGTCGTGTTGCCATTGTCGGCGATGACATCGAAGCGTCCCGGCGTACCGCGAGTAACGGCAAACCCCGCCGTGGCAACAATCAGAATCGGCGCGTACCCGCCGCCCGTTTCGCGCTGACAGTCCCGGCAGTGGCAATTGAGGCTGGCGAGGGGTTCGCCCGTGAACTGATAGCGAACGGCGCCGCAGGCGCAGCCGCCGGTGATGCAAGCAGACACCGATGCACTCCTTGAAGCTATGATGCGAACAATGCTGCCGAGATTATGCAGGTTCTGCATTCTCGAACAAGACGGCCGCGGCCATCTCTCAAGGAGTCGCTCATGAAGCTCAAGATATCGGCGGTTTGCCTTGTGGCGCTCGCGGCGATAACAGCCCCGCCGGCCGCGATCGGCGCGGGCAGCGAAGTGGTGATCGGCGACATCGACGACATGTCCGGCGTGTATTCCGACAACGGCGGCGCCGGCGGCGTTGAGGCCATCAAGATGGCGATCGCAGATTTTGGCGGCAGCGTGCTCGGCAGGAAAATCGTGTTGCTGTACGCCGATCATCAGAACAAGGCCGATATTGGCGCCTCGAAGGCTCGGGAGTGGGCGGACCAGCGCGGCCTCAATATGCTGTTGGGAGGGGCGAACACCGCAGCGGCCATCGCAACGTCAAAAGTCATTGCTGCAAAGAAGGTCCCGTATTTTGTCCTCGGTTCGATTGGCGCATCGCTGGTGAATGAGGACTGCACCGCATACACCGTTCAGTACGTTTTAAACACCACGGCACTCGCCAACGGTACCGCTTCCACGGTTGCCAAAAGCGGCGGCAAGACCTGGTTCTATCTGACCGCCGACTACACCTTCGGCGCTCAACTGCAGGCCGCGGCATCCAAGGTTGTCGAGAACAACGGCGGCAAGAACTTGGGCGCGGTGCGGGTGCCGTTGTCGACATCGGACTTCTCGTCGTTTCTGCTGCAGGCGCAAAGTTCGGGAGCGCAGGTTCTCGGACTTGCAAACGCGGGCGATGACTTCATCAATTCTCTGAAATCGGCGAACGAATTCGGGATTACCAAGACCATGAAGCCGGTGGGTCTGCTGGTCTTCGTCAATAATATTCATAGTTTGGGATTGGTGGTTGCTCAAGGTTTGTATCTCACGACCAGCTGGTACTGGGACCTCAACGATGATGCCCGAGCTTTCGGCAAGCGCTATTTCGACAAGATGCACAAGGAGCCGTCGATGATTCAGGCGGGGTATTACTCGGCAACGTTGACGTACCTCAAGGCCGTTGCCGCGGCCGGCACCACCGACGCCGATCCGGTCATGGCGACGCTGAAGAAGACCAAGATCAACGACATGTTCACCAAGGGCGGATACGTTCGCGGCGACGGCGTGATGATCCACGACATGTACGTGATGCGGGTCAAGTCGCCGCAGGAATCGAAATACCCCTGGGATTACTACAAGGTGGTCAAGGTGATGAGCGGCGAGGAGGCCTTTGGGCCGATCACCGGGCTTTGTCCGCTCGCGCCAAAGTAGTGACAACCATGCGCCAAAGCATGATCATACTGCGCCGCTTAAGATATGCCCGACGGAGAAGCATTTGCGATATCTTGACTCGTTGATCCTGGCCAGCGCGCTGCTATTGCCGGCGCCGCAACTGAATGCCGCCGAGGCGCAGACTGCCAACCCCGCTGCCGCGGCCAAAATTGACGAGCCGAGGATTGTCACTTTCAAACCGGAGCAGCAGGCCGGCAAAGGATCGGTGACCGTCGCCGGCAAACGCGTCGATTATGACGCCTGCGCCGGCACCATCGTGGTTCACTTGAAGGGCTACGACGATGTACCGCAGAATCTCAACAAGGAAGAAAAAGTGGGTCCTGCGGAAGCCTCGATGTTCTATGCGGCCTACTTCAAGAGCGGCGTGCCGAGCGCCCGGCGGCCGATCACCTTTCTATTCAATGGCGGACCGGGATCGTCCAGCGTTTGGCTGCACATGGGTGCCTTTGGTCCGCGCCGCGTGGTAACTGCGGATAGCGCACACACGCCGGCGGCGCCCTACCCACTGGTGAATAACGAATACAGTTTGCTCGATGCAAGCGATCTGGTTTTCATCGACGCCCCGGGTACCGGTTTCAGCCGCGTCGCCGGTAAGGATAGGGAGAAGGCGTTTTTCGGGGTCGATGCGGACGCGCATGCCTTCGCCGATTTCATCACTCAGTTCCTGTCGAAATGGGGCCGCTGGAATTCGCCCAAATACATCTTCGGCGAGAGCTACGGAACCACACGCGCCGCCGCTTTGGTCTATCTGCTGGAGACGGAAAACAGCGTCGACGTGAACGGGGTCATTCTCTTGTCCCAGGTTCTCAACTACGACGTGCTGCCGGATTTTCCGGAACTCAATCCAGGCGTCGATCAGCCCTATGAACTGTGGCTCCCGTCCTACGCGGCAACCGCCTGGTATCACCATAAACTTTCCGATCCATCCAAACCGCTCGGCGCGCTGCTGGATGAAGTCGAAAAGTTTGCGTCGGTCGAATATGCAACAGCGTTGCATGCCGGCGCCACTTTGGACCCTGAGGAACGCAACAGCGTCGCCAACAAGCTCCACGCCTATACCGGGCTGCCGGTCGCGTATATCGAGAAAGCGAATCTTCGCATTTCGCAAGGCGAATTCCAGAAAACCCTGCTGGACGACGTCGAACTGACCACCGGCGCACTGGATACCCGCTTCTCAGGTCCGACAATGGATCCAATGAGCAAGGAGGCTGGATACGATCCTCAATCGACCGCCCTAGGCTCGGCGTACGTCAGCATATTCAACGACTATGTGCGCGCGGACTTGAAATTCGGCGAGGGCAAGGTTTATCGGCAGTCCCTGAGGATCGAGGACTGGAACTTCTCGCATCGGCCGCCGGGCGCCCGCCAGATGCTGAATCAGCAGGTCAACGTCATGCCCGATCTAGCCGTGGCGATGAAACGCAATCCGAATCTCAAGATTTTGGTGAATGGCGGCTATTTTGACCTGGTGACGCCGTTCTTCGAGGGCGTCTACGAAATGCGGCATCTGCCAATTCCTGCCTCTTTGCAAAAGAACATCGAATTTAAATTTTACGAGTCCGGGCACATGGTCTATGCCCACGAGGCATCTCTCAAGGCGCTGCATGAAAACGTCGCGGACTTCATTCGGCGCACGGAAAACATCGGCGCTGTGCAGTAGTCGCCCGTTACAAGTAGGTCGCGGCGGCTTCGGCAGCGAAGCGTCCCGGTTCGCCTTCCCAGACGATGCGGGCGTGCTCCAGGACGTAGATGCGGTCGGCGTGAGGCAGGGCAAAGGTCACATTCTGCTCGCCGAGCAGCACGGTGATGGGCGTAGTGTTGCGCAGCTGTTCGAGCGCGTCCGATATCTGCTCCAGAATCAGCGGCGCGAGCCCGAGAGTGGGTTCGTCCAGAATGAGCAGCTTCGGCCGCATCATCAGTGAACGCGCAATGGCGAGCATCTGCTGCTCGCCGCCGCTCAAGGTGCGGGCAATCTGGCGCTCGCGGTCCTTGAGCCGCGGGAATAGATCGTACAGCCATTCCAGCTGTTCCGACGCCTGCACGTGGGTCAGGTGCTGGCCGGCAAGGTCGAGGTTCTCGCGGACGCTCATCTCACCGAACAGTTCGCGGCTCTCTGGACACTGCACCACGCCTCCGCGGGCGATGGAGGCGGGGCTGCGACCGCCGAGATCAGCGCCGTCCCAACCGATGCGCCCGCTAAAGGCCACCAGACCCGAAATGGCATTGAACAGTGTGGTCTTGCCCGCGCCGTTCAGGCCGACGACGGAAACGAACTCCCCCTCGTCCACATGAATGGAGACGCGGTCCAGCGCTTGCGCTTTGCCATACAGGACGCTGACATCCTCGACCTGCAGCAGCGCGGTGCTGCGCGCGGTCTTGGCGGGGCGGCTGGCGACATCAATGCCGCCGCCGAGGTAAACCTCGCGTACCTTAGGATCGCGGGTGACTTCCTCAGCGGTCCCTTCGGCGATGCGCTCGCCCAAGTACATGGCGAAGATGCGGTCCGCCAATGCGGCGATGCTCTTCACGTTGTGATCCACCAGCAGTACGGCGCGGCCCGCGCTGCGAAAATCCGCAATCAGTTGGGCAAAGGCATCGACCTCGCCGGAGGTGAGTCCGGCGAAAGGTTCATCGATGAGCACCACCTTGGGATCGCGGGCGATCGCCTTGGCAAGTTCCATGCGCCGCAGATCCGCGAATGCGAGGCTGCTGGGCTTGCGGTTCAATACCCGTGAGAGTCCCACCCGCGCGGCGATCTCTTGCGCTTTTTCATGGATATGCCGCTGGGCGAACACCTTCGACAGCTTGTCCGGCAGCAGGCCGAGCATGATGTTCTCGAGCACCGTCTGGCGATGCAGGGGCCGCGAATGCTGGAACACAATGCCCACACCCTGGCGCGCGACGCGATGCGGCGGCCAGCCCGCGACATCGACTCCAGATACCTGCACCGATCCCGCGTTTGGGCGATGCAGTCCCATGATGAGCTGCATCACTGTGGATTTGCCCGAGCCATTGGGTCCGATCAACCCCAGGATCTCGCCCGGCCGCACTTGAAAGGTGATGTCCTTGGCCGCGACCAGCCCGCCGAAGCGCTTGGTCAGACCTTGTACGGCGAGCAGCGGAGCCGCGGCCGCGGGTGGTGGCGAGACGGCAGGCGCGATTATGATTCCTCCCGCCGCCGGCTGAGCAGTCCCATCAATCCGTCCACGGAGAACAGGATGACCAGGAGGGCGACGCCGGATACCACGAAAGTGCTGAGCTGCCCCAGAGGCCGCAGCGCCTCGCCGGCCAGGATCAGAAATATTGCGCCGATCGCAGCGCCCACGATGGTGCGCCGCCCGCCCAGCACCGCCGCGATGATGACCTGCACGCCGACCGCCACATCGACCACAGTGCCCACCGAAGCGGTGCCGAGGTAGAACACCAGCATCGCGCCGGCCAGTCCCGAGAACACTGCACTGATGCAGAATGCGGCAAGCTTGTGCTTGACGACATTGAAGCCGAGAGCTGACGCGCCGATCCGATCCTGACCGCTCGCTTGCAGGATGAGGCCCACCGGCGAGCGCGACAGGACGAAAAGAATCACGCCGCTAACCATCATGAACGCCAGGGCGATCCAGTAGTTGGTTGTGGGCTCGATCGATAAGATGTCATTCATCGTCAGGCCGATCTCGCCTCCGGTGGTGCCGGCAAAAATGATGATGAACTGCTGCAGCAGCAGAACCGCGACCAACGTGGCGAGGCCGAAGTACGGGCCCGTCAGCCGCAACGCCGGCACGGCAAGCACCACGCCGCCCAGCAACGCCGCTGCCGCTCCCGCGATCAGGCACAGCCACAACGGCACGCCCTGCGCGTTCAGCAGTCCCGCGGCATAGGCGCCGCTGCCGATGAGAAAGGTGGGACCAAAATTCACCTCGTTGGCGAAGCCAAACAAGAGGTCCCAGGACATGGCGAACACGCCGAAGTAATAGGCGACGGTCAGAACACCGAGGATATAGGCCGATACCCACAACGGCAGGGTGAGCAGCCCGGCCAGCACGACAATCGCGACAATGAGCTGCCGCGATTCGAACAGCCGGCGAATGTGATCGATCACCGCCGACCCAGCAATCCGCGCGGGCGCACGTAAACGACGAGTACCAGGAGCACGAGCGCCGGTATCGTTCGGTAGGTGGGCGAAATCAAGTAGGCGGTGAGCGTCTCGAGATAGCCGACCACGTACGCCGCCAGCAGCGAGCCCGAGACGCTGCCGAGGCCGCCCAACACAACGATGGAAAAGGCACTCGCGGTGAGCTGGCTGGCCTGCGCGGAACTCGCGCCGAGAAAAGTTGCGAGGAGCACGCCGGCAATGCCCGCGAGTACGCCGTAGATCGCCCAGACCGACAGGTATACCTGCGACAGCTCGAAGCCGAGCACGGTCAGGCCGCGCGGATTGATCGAGGCCGCCAGCAGCACCTTGCCTGCCTTGGAGCGATTCACGAGCAGCCAGAGCAGGCCGATCACGGCCCAGCAGATCACCGCAATCAACAATTCATTGATCGGGGTTCTTACCCCGCCGATCTGCATGACGCCGGCGATCAGCGGCCGCACCGATTTGGGAGTGTCGGTATAGAAATAGGCCACGGTCTCCTGGATCATGATGCCCCAGAGCAGCGTGCCGGTGAGAACGAAAATCTCCTTTTCCGCGGCGGGCACGGATTTCGATCGCTGGATGGGCCGCACCACCAAGAAATAGGTCGCGAATGCCGTGATCACACCGGCGATCACGCCTGCGACGGCAGCGATCCAGGGACTCGCAGCAAGCTGCCCGGCGACCACCCACGCGGTTACCGCGGCGACCACCATGGTTGCGCCATGCGCCAGGTTGAGCACGCCGGATACGCCGAACATCAGCGTGAAGCCGACCGCGCCGAGGCCGTACAGCGCGCTGATGGCGAAGCCGTCAATCAGGATTTGAACTGCGAGCACGTCGCGACGGTTTTTAGGGCTTATGCAACTGGGTGAAGGCAGGGAAGCTGAAATTGCTTTGCGGGGAGGCCTTGGGCCACAGTGTCACCTGTTTCGCATCCTGCCATTGAATCATGATGCCGGTCACGTATTCGGGTCCGTATTTCATGGCGTGTGTGAACTGGTTGTCGCGGCCGTAGAACTGCACACGCCCGATGGTTCCCAAATAATCGGTCTGTTCGAGCGCGGCAACCAGCTTGTCGCCGTCCGTGGATCCTGCGCGTTTGATGGCTTGTACCAGCACATTCACGGCGTCGTGGGTGGTGTATCCCGTGTAATTCGGCGCTTCTCCAAAACGTTTGACGTATGTGTCGATGAACGGCTGCATCTTGGGCGTCAGGTTTGCACCATCTGCCGCGACCGAGAACGTGACGATGCCCGCGGCGGCCCCGTTGGTATCCTTCCAGAATGTGCCCGCGGTCGCCTGCGAGGACATGCCGATCATCGGCACCGGCACCTGCTGTTGTGCCCATTGCACCGTGGGTTGAACGCCGGTATGGCTGATACCGGTGACGATGACATCGGGCTTTTCGCCCTCGATCTTGTTGTAAACCGGGGTGAAGTCGCTGGTATCGGGGGAGAAGCGGATGTGGTCGAGCACTTTCACACCGATTTTCGGCAAGCAGACCAGGTACTCGGCATCGAGCGGCGTGGTCCACGCGGCGTCCTCGCTTAAGACTACCGCCGACCTGATCAAATATTTCTTCTGCAGCAGGTCTTTGACCGAATCGCAAATCGAATCGGCGATGAACGCCGACGTCATGTATTCATGAAAGGTATATTTATTTTTTTCGTAATCCTCGTGGATATGCCGGCTGATCTCATTGCTGGCCGCGCCGGTGGTGATGAAGGGCACGCGAGTGCGCGCCGCCCACGGCTCCAACGCCAGGGCAACCTCGCTGATATACGTTCCAATGACCGCCACGACCTTGTCCTGGCTGACCGCGCGCTGAAAGGCGCGCACCGCGTCGGCGGCCGAGGAGTGATCGTCGTACTGCATGATTTCGAGCTTGCGGCCGTCGACGCCGCCCACGGCATTGATGGCATCCACGGCCAGACGCGCGCCGTTGACGATGCCGACGCCGCCAATCGCGGATTCCTCGGCGATGATGCCTATGCGGATGGGCTCTTTGGCCTGGGCCTGAACGTTTTGCGACCAGGGATAAACGACTGCGGCGGCGACTATGAGAGAGAAGCGCACACGGAAGGCCAAGATTGAAAATCCTCGCATTTGCGGTTTCCCCTGCTGGATTTGTCGATGTGAGTTTTTCTGTGCTGACCGCGCGACGGCCGACTCCAGCATAGCGGCATTCTGCTGCGGAAGTCTAATGCCGGGCAAACGCCCGCGGGCGGCGCTGACTCAAGCTAATGTGACAGCGGCGCGTTTTTCGAAAGAAGCGCGATGCACCAAGTCCCCATCACCGCATGAAGAACCACCGCCAGCCAAAGAATGGCACCGGCGGTTTGCGATCGGATGCCGACCGCCCCAAGAACCATCGCTGCCGGGAAGTTATAGGCCAGCAGCGCGGCGACCAATCCTCTCGCCGCACGACTTGTCGCATCGCCTCGAGCGAGCCAGCACGCGACGCCCAGAGCGAGGAGCGCAGCGCCGGCTACGCGCCCCAAGGGGATTGCCGCGCCCGAGATCTCCGCCCCCAGCAACAGGTGAACGGCAAATGCTGGCGCAATCAGCAGCGCCAGCCCGGCGCCGACCTCGAGTACCGACGTCGCAGTGAGCAGATGCTTCATGCGCTCTCAGTCGTGGGCGCGGGCCAGCACCTCCGCCGCGGCTCGCTTGTCCGCCGCCGACAGTTGCTCAGGCCCAAGCTTGAAGGTCAGCTTGTTGATCGTGCCGTTGAAGCGAAACGGAATCTTGTAGCTATCGTCCACCGGCGAGCGGGTATCGACTCCGACATCAAAGGTTTCGTCGACGGTCATCATGAGTGGAACCGTATGTTCAATCGTTTTGCGGGCCAGCTCCTTGCCGTCCACCGAGAGCACGCCGGTGCCGCCTTTGCCGGGCCCGGGCCCGTTGTACTTGAAATCGAAAGCGATTGTGTGCTTGCCTGGTTTCAACGATGAGCCCAACCAGTCCTCACCACCCACGCCACCCTCCCAGCGGAAGCGCTCCAGGTCGAGCAGGTTGTAGACGAACACGGGTTTACCCTTGAGCAAGTACAGCGCGTAGCCGCCGAAGCGCCCGCCGAGCGTCACGATCATGCCTTCCGCACCCTCTTTGGGAATGGTGATGTCGGCAGTGATGGTGTAGTCCTTGTCCAAAATGCTCGGGGCATTGCCGACGGGAATACCGGCATTTTCACCCACGTATGTGAACACTGTTCGCCCGGCGACCGCGCTCGGCCGCGGCGTGAGGATGCGCGAGAATCCGGTGTTATCCAATGGGAATACGTTGTACTTGGCCGCTTCGGATAGAAACAACGCCTGCATTTCCTTGAGCTTGTCCGGCATTTTCAAGGCGAGGTCGTTGTATTGCGAATAGTCATCCGTGATGTGGTAGAGCTCCCAGCGGTAGCCGGTGTTGAGGTCGGCCAGCTTGCCGGTTCCCAGTTCCCAGGACGGCGAGGGAGGACTGGTGTTGGCCATCCAGCCGTCGTGATAGATGCCGCGATTCCCCAACATTTCGAAATATTGCGTGGCGCGCGTGGACGGCGCATTGGCATTCGCCTTGTCGAACGTGTAGGCCATGCTCACGCCTTCGATGGGCCGCTGCTGGATGCCATTTACCTGATCAGGCGCCTTGATGCCGGCGGCCTCGAGGATGGTCGGCACAATATCGATCACGTGGTGAAACTGGGTGCGGAGACCACCCACATCTTTGATACGGGCGGGCCAGGACAAGGCCATGCCTTGGCGCGTGCCGCCAAAATGCGACGCCACCTGTTTGGTCCACTTGAACGGCGAATCGAACGCCCATGACCACTGCACCGCCATGTGCGGGTAGGTTTTGTCCGAGCCCCAGTCCTCATAGTGCAACAACTGCAGGGGTTCCGGGGTCTTGAGGATGCCGTTGTAGGCGATGTATTGATTATAGGTGCCGTACAGCGTGCCCTCGGCGCTGGTGCCATTGTCGCCGACGATGTAAATGATCAGCGTGTTGTCGAGTTTGCCCTCGTCCTGGACCTCTTGGATCACCCGGCCAATTTCATGATCCGTATACGCGACATAGGCCGCAAAGACTTCCGCTTCTCGCGCGAAGAGTTTCTTTTCCAACGCTGAGAGCGAGTCCCACCGCGGCAGCTTGGCGCCGTCAAACGCAGGCTGCCCGTCCGGCCATGGGGTGAGCTGAGTGGCCGCCGGGATGACGCCGAGCCGCTTCTGGTTGGCGAAAATCTGTTCGCGCACCTTTTCATAGCCCAAGTCGAATTTGCCCTTGAACTTGTCGATCCATTCCTTGGTCGGCTGGTGCGGTGAGTGGGTGCCGCCAGGCACGTAATAAACGAAAAACGGTTTGTCGGGTGCGACTGCGTTCAAACCGTGCATATACCTGATGGCATCGTCCGCCATGTCGGTGGTGAGGTTGTAGCCGGGCTTGCCGATCCAGGGAAATACCTGTGAGGTGTTGCGAAACAAATAAGGCGTCCACTGATCGGTCTCGCCACCCATGAAACCGTAGAAATACTGAAAGCCCATGCCGATCGGCCACTGATCGAACGGTCCCGCGACGCTGTATTGAAAGGAGGGCGTGTTGTGGTTCTTGCCAAACCACGAGGTGGCGTAGCCGTTGTCCCTAAGAATGGTGCCGATGGTCGCACTGTCCTGGCCGATAACGGAATCGTAGCCGGGGTAGCCGGTGGATAATTCGCCGATCACTCCGTTGCCCACGGAGTGGTGGTTGCGGCCGGTGATCAGCGCCGCGCGCGTCGGTGAACAAAGGGCGGTGGAGTGAAACTGGGTGTAGCGCAGTCCGGCTTTGGCGATGCGATCCAGCGCCGGCGTGGGAATGACGCCGCCGAAAGTGCTGGAAACACCATATCCCTGATCATCGGTCATGATGAGCAGAACGTTGGGCGCACCCTTGGGCGGGACCACCCGCGGCTGCCAGTACGGCTTCGAGTCCTTGTAGCTCTCCTTGATCACGCCGCCGAATTTGCCGGGCGGCGGCGGCAGCTGCTTGCCGTCGAGCGTGACCGTGGCGCTGGGCGAGCCGGGTATGCCGTTCACCTGCTGCGAATCAGCCGGCGCACCGGGCAGCACGAAGGCGATCATGACAAGGGCGGCACTAGCGGCCGCGACAGCCGCATTGCGTTTGCGTTTCATGGTCCGTGCTCCAATGCGAGATCAATTCGCCACAATGTAGTTTTCTCTACGGATTACGTTGTGCTCCGATGCGAGCGCGGATTCGTGAAACGTGACGTGGCCACCACGCTGTCAATAACAGCCACCGTCGCACGGCCTCAAACGGGCGTAAATTGGCCCAAAGGGCAATGACTAGGCTCGCGACTCCGCGTCATTCCGCGGCGAGCAGGCGCTCCAATTCCAGCTCGCATTGGCGCGCATCACGGAACCATATGGTGTGCAGTCCCAGCGTCTGCGCAGCCTGGATATTCGGCGCATGATCATCGACGAAGACTGTCTCGGCCGCGGCTAGCGCATAGCGGCGCAGCAGGTACTCGAAGATTTCGCGCTCGGGCTTCGCCATTTTGATCTCGCCCGAAATCACGATGCCCTTGAAGACACTCCAGAATGAGTGCTGCTCGCGCAAGTATCCAAACGTGCTTGCCGGCATGTTCGACAAGCAGTAAAGCGGAACATCCCGCCGTGCCAGGCTCTTCAGCAGCGCGACGGTATCTGCCTTGGGCCGCAGAGAACTGCGGACCGCGTCGAACAGCCCGCTCAATTCCGCGACCTTGCGGCCCGTTCGCTGCTGCAGCCTTCCCAACGCTGCGGATTCGGTGAGCGTGCCGCGGTCCATCTGCAACCAATCCGGATGCTTGAACAGGGCCGCCTTCATGGCCGCTCTTTCTTTGGGATCGGTGTAATAGCCTTCCAGAATTGCGTCTGGGTCCCAATCGAGGACCACGCCGCCGAGATCGAAGATGACATTACGCATCTAAGGCGGGCTCCGCCGCAGCTCTTTGCGCACGACCAGTTTCAGGCCCGACCAAATGTCGGTAACCGCGCATACCTTGATGTCGACGAAACCGAGCGGCAGAGCAACCTCTCGAATGGTGTTTTCCGTGCGCGCGAGCTGCGCGCGCTCAGTGGCGAATACGTGGACCATGTGCGTGGAGGCATTCGCCGCGGACGCGAATTGCAAGCCTGCAGGCAAGGGTGTCAACAGCCGCCGGTATCCCGCCGGCGCATTGATGACGTGGATATTGATACCCTCCTTGACGCCGAGCTTCTTTACCAGGGGCGTACCGGAGTAACCCGCCATATTGCTGCTCCCTTGCGGACAGGAAATTATTGCACAGCCCTGCTTTCATGTGATCATCTCGGTCGTATGGGAGCGTCAAGGTTGATATCGCGCATATTTCAAGGCTTCGTGGCGGCGGCATGTTTGACCTTTCTGGCCGGCGCCGCGCCGGCCGCGCAGTCCCTGGTGCGCGACCTGCCGCCGGGATTGCAGATCCCAGCGGCGGCACAGCCCGGGCCCAGCTTCGATGTGGACGCGGCAACGCAGGCGTACCTGGATCTACTCTCGCCGCAGCAGCGCAAATTGTCGGATCAGTACTTCGAGGGCGGCTACTGGGTGCAGCTCTGGGAGTTGCTGTGGAGCGTGGGGTCCTGTGTGCTGCTGCTGGCGACCGGCGCGTCGCGCCGCATGAGCCAGTTCTCGCAGCGATTCAGCCAAGCCAAGTGGATCAGCACGCCGATTTACGTCGCGCTGTTCGTGTTGGCGCTTTATCTGCTCGGTCTGCCGCTGTCGGTATACACGGATTTCATACGCGAGCATCAGTACGGGTTGAGCGAGCAATCTTTTGGCGGTTGGATGCGGGATCAGCTGATCATGCTGGGACCCAATATCCTGCTGGCCGCGGTGGCATTGACCTGCATCTACGCCGCCGTGCGACGCGCCGGGGCCCGCTGGTGGGTCTGGGCTACGGGGATAAGCTATGCGTTCTTGATGGTTGTGCAGCTCATTGCGCCGGTATA
The DNA here is from genome assembly GCA_963785405.1 of uncultured Gammaproteobacteria bacterium. GTDB lineage: Bacteria > Pseudomonadota > Gammaproteobacteria > Steroidobacterales > Steroidobacteraceae > Bog-1198. The sequence continues at coordinate 385,282 of CAWAVF010000008.1, read as the reverse complement.
CCTGCTGCCGCTGCTCAATGACTACAAACCATTGCCCGACGGTGCCGCGAAGGAAGCCGTGCTGTCGCTGGCGCGAGCCAACCAGGTGCCGACCAAACACGTGGAGTGGTTCGATGCCTCGAAACAAACCACGCGCATCAGCGCCAATGTGGCCGGCGTGCTCAACACCGCGCGCATCGCGCTCAATGACAATCTACTGAACAAAACCTCCCTGCCGGAAATCAAAGCGGTGCTCGGCCACGAGATGGGCCATTACGTGCTCAATCATGTATGGAAGGGATCCATTTTGCTGGCGCTCATCATCGGCGCGGCATTGTGGCTGCTCAACATCAGCATGGACCGCGCGCTGGCGCGTTGGGGAGGTCGGCTCCGGTTGAGCGATCGCGCTGATCCCGCGGCGCTGCCGCTGGCCCTCGCATTGTTGTCGGTGATTTTCTATTTGCTGGGGCCGATCCAGAATCTGGTGGTTCGCAGCTATGAAGCCGAGGCCGACGCATTTGGAATCAACGCGTCGCGGGAGCCGTATGGCTGGGCAATGGCCGCCATGCGGCTTTCCACCTATCGCAAAATCAAGCCGGGTAAAATCGAAGAATTCCTGTTCTACGATCATCCGAGCGGTTATGAACGCGTCCGTGCCGGAATGACATGGTTGAAGGAAAATCAAGCCGCCGCCGCCGCGCAGGCCGCAGCTGAACCGAGCCTGCGCGACCTATCGAAGCCATAGCAAGTACCAGAAGCCACAGTACGACGAATCTTATTGCGCGCCGCCGGCCGCGGATAGATTCAATGGCTTGAGACTGGCCGGCGCAGCCAGCGACGGCCTCGGGCTGGGCCGCGGGTTGCTGCCGGTGTTGCGCAACGCTGCGGAAACCATACGGTCGAGCAAACCGCGGGTGGCGCCGTCGCGATTCATGCTGCGGCTGCTCCACTGCAGCGATGGACCGCCGCGTTTGCCGGCCTGCAGAGAAAGTGTGCTGCCCCGGGTTTCGAGCAGCGTCAGCACACGCACGCGGTCCTGGGATTTGAATTCCACCATCCGCTGCCAAACGTTGGTTCCTTGCAGCATCGGGGAGTCCGCGCCGAAGCCCTCGCTTGCGGCCGATTCCGCGGCGCCAATCGAGTGCTTGCGCGGCCGAAATTCCGTCGCCGAGAATGCTTCGCCGTCGGCAAAAGATCGGTCGGTGGAAAATAACGAACTCGGCAGCGCGGCCGCGGACGGCTGCGCGGCGCTCGGCGGCTGCACGGTGGATGACGCCGGCGCGCCCTCGGTACGCGCATCGGGCAAGAGCTTTGAATCGGCCGTTGCTGCCTGGTCTCCGGCCAGCGCCTGGCCGGCGCGAACCATGGCGTACAGCACCATTGCCAGAAGAATCCTATCGCGGATGCTGCTGCAACGCGCCGCACTGCAATCAGTGAGCGCTCGATCGAGATTCGCAATTTCCGACATGGCAGAATGATCCTTCATCACGGTGCTTAGGATCTCTCGCGCACCCTCCAAAGCCCTGAAAATCTCCCGTGATACGGCTCACAATCTGCCCCAAAGGCGTATTGCGCGCCACCTTGTGGCAACATAATTGCCGACAATTCTCCGTTATGTCGTGAGCCCGATTTGTCAGCGCGCGCCTAACGATCCTGCTCCTGGTACTGGGCGCGGCCCTGCTCCCACTCCCGTCCGTTGAACGGCTGTATCGACATGGATTCGATGCTGCCGGCGTCAATGCAGCGCGCGTTGACGCTGATCCCATCAGGGTGCGATCGCGGCACATAGAACGACTTCACCCCGCAGATTGAGCAGAAAAAATGTTTCGCAACGCCGGTGTTGAACGTGTAGGTGGTAAGCGCGTCGCCGCCGGACAGCAATTTGAATCGCTCCTTAGGCACGATCAAATGCAGATATCCGACTTTGCTGCAAATGGAGCAATCGCAGTCTGAGACGGTAATGCTGGCTGGCGCCACGGCTTCGAAGCGGACGCGGCCGCAATGGCAGCCGCCGGTGTGGGTGCGCATGTCTGCCTCGCTGAAGGCTGGTGTCGGTGCTCTTGTGCTGCGAGATCGCTGAGCAGAGTAATCAGGCGTTCCGGTATCGGCGTTTGCGACGGCAGGCTGGCGGTCCCCACGTCGGCGATGTATTTGCCGTTTACGACGAAGGTCGGAACCCCGGTGATCCGGTAGCGCTGCGCCAGTTCATCGGCTCTTTGCAGGCTTTTCTCAACCTCGAAGGAATGATATGCCTTCTCGAAATCGGTATCCGAAATACCCAGCTTTCTGATGAATGCCACTTGCGCGCGCTCCGCTTGCGAGGGGCTCTCGCTGCCGATCAAGGGATTGACGTTCACGTGTATTTCCTTGAACACATCGTCGTGAAACTGGGCCAGCTTGCCCATGCTTTGCAGCGTGTAGAAGAGACGCGCAAGCGAGCGATGGCCTTCGTTCCACAATACGGGAACGCGTGAAAAGCTTATGTAAGCCGGCTTGGATTTTTCCCAGGTCGCGATTAGCGGGTCAAGCGCGTAGCAGTGCGGACACGCGTACCAGAAAAACTCCAGCACCTCCACTTGCCCCGCGGGCACCGAGGTGGGCTGCGCCGGAACCAGCCGCGCGTAGTTGACGCCATCTTGCCATGCGATGGACGTAGGTACCGCGGCCGCGGAGGCGGACGCGGCAGTCACCGTCGAGGCGACCGCCGCCAACAATGAATTATGCACACCGCTGTCGCCCGGCACTTCTTCGACGGTTTCGGATCCGTCGTCGTTGAGGCGAGTCAGGGTCAGGGATTCTTTGGAATCGGGCGCTGATTTTTCGTGCGCGCTGCCAAGCTTGGGTGCGGTGGCGGCTGACGCGGCCGGCGCCGACGGGCTCGCAGGTGTGGGCGCCGAGCCTTGCCGGCCGCAGGCGCACAGCGTCATCGCCAACGCGATCAGCAGCGAGGCTTGATGAACCCGCATGTCAGCGAATGCCTTGCATGTACGATGCAAGGTTTCGAATATCGTCGTTGGAAAGCCGCTTGGCGATCGTTTGCATGATGCCGTTTGGCCCGGTTGTCCGGGTGCCGGACGCGTAGTCGTTCAATTGCTTCACGACGTAGGCCGACTGTTGGCCGCGCAGCGCCGGAAATTTAGCGGGTTCATTGCCGCGGCCCGTTGGTCCGTGGCAGGCCATGCAGGCCGGAATGCCGCGCGGGGCGTCGCCGCCGCGATAGAGCTTTTCGCCGGCTTGCCAATAGGACGGATCCGCCTCGAGCCCGGTGTTTACCAAGCTATCGAAATACGCGCCCAAATCCGCCATGTCGTTCGCGCTCAAGGCCGCTGCCATCGGCATCATGACGGCATTCGTGCGCTTGCCATCCTTGAAGTTCTTCAGCTGCTCGGCAATGTAGTCCCCGCCGATTCCCGCGAGACTGGGCCACTCAGGATTGGTGCTGTTGCCGTTCGCGCCATGACAGGCCTGGCAGGTCACCGCCTTGGTGGCGCCGGCTTCTACATTGCCGTCCGAGAAAGCAGAGGCGCTCAGCATCGCGCCGGAAATCGCCGCCGCAAGAATCCAAAACCGCTTCATGATCGCCTGATACCCCATTTCATTGTGAGTCGCGCAACCGTAAATTGTACACTAGTCAATAATTTACGTTCGCGGCGGCCATGTCGACCTATCCCAGTGTGAAATTCGTGACCAGCGCCGCCGAGGCTCATCAATTTGCGCCCGACGAAGGCAGAGAAATCGCTTTCGCCGGACGCTCGAACTCGGGCAAGTCCACTGCAATTAACGCCATCACGCAGCGAAGCGGGCTGGCGCGAGTGAGCCGCACGCCCGGGCGCACCCAGCTGATCAATTTCTTCGAATTGGCCGAAGGAAGGCGCCTGGTGGATCTACCTGGTTATGGGTTCGCCAAGGTGCCTGAACGGGTGCGCCTTCATTGGCTGGCGCTGATGGCGCACTACTTCAACGTACGCGAGTCGTTGGTCGGCCTGATGCTGATCGTGGATAGCCGGCGGGGCCTCGGCGCGCAGGATGTGGCGATGCTCGAGTGGATACTCGCACGCAACGCCCGCGCCCATGTTTTGTTGACAAAAGCAGACAAATTGAATCGGCGCGATTCACAGCGAGTTCTTAAGGAAACGGTGGCTGCGGGGAGAGATGCTGCGGTATCCGCGCAACTGTTCTCGGCGCATGCACGCGAAGGCATCGACGCCGCGCGCGAGGTCATGGATGGCTGGCTCAACGGCCCATAAAAAAGCCCCGATGGGCGCTTGTGGCAGCCATCGGGGCAGACCAACCCGGCATGGGGATGACAAACCGGGTCTGCCCGCTCAGGGAGAAGAGCGGGGAGCGCCTTAAGCGCTCAACTGGTTAGATGGGGATGGTTAGCGAAAGTTCCAGTCCTTTGAATGCCAGTTTCTAAACGGCCTCGTTCGCAAAAATTGCAACGCCACAATGCGCTCTCAATGCTGCCGATTTTGCACCAAAAAACCTGGGCGCGCACGTATTTAATGTGCGCAATCGCACTTAATTAATGTGCTTCATCCCAATTCCGGCCGAGTCCGACATCGACCTTGAGGGCAACGGAAAGATCCGCTGCGCGGATCATGTGTGTCCGTATTTGTCCTACAACGGTATCGACAGCGCCCTCGGCCACCTCGAGCACCAGCTCATCGTGCACTTGCATGATCAACCGCGCAGCGACGCGCGAAGTTTGCAGCCATGCATCCACCTCGATCATGGCGCGTTTGATGATGTCGGCGGCCGTGCCTTGCATGGGCGCATTGATGGCGCTGCGTTCGGCGTATTGGCGCAAAGCCGCATTGCGCGATTGAATTTCCGGTAAATAGAGCCTGCGCCCAAAGACGGTCTCCACGTAGCCGTTGTGCCGCGCTTGGCGGCGCGTTTCCTCCATGTAGCGTTTCACGCCGGGATAGCGCTCGAAATAAAGATCCATGTACTTCTGCGCGTCGCCGCGGCCTATGCTCAACTGCCGCGCCAGACCGAACGCGGACATTCCATACATGAGGCCGAAGTTGATGGCCTTCGCCGAGCGCCGCTGATCGGCGCTGACGCTTGCCAATGGAATGCCAAACACTTCCGCCGCAGTTGCCTGATGAACATCGCGATCTTCGGCGAACGCACGCAGCAGGCTCGCGTCGCCGGAAAGGTGCGCCATGATGCGCAGCTCGATTTGCGAATAATCGGCAGCAACCAGCAACGATCCATGCGGCGCGACGAATGCCTGGCGGATGCGCCGCCCTTCCTGAGTGCGGATCGGAATGTTTTGCAAATTCGGATCCGTGGACGACAGCCTGCCGGTGGCCGCAACCGCCTGATGATACGAGGTGTGAATGCGTCCGGTATTGGAATCGATTTGCTGCGGCAAATTATCGGTGTAGGTGGACTTGAGCTTGGCCACGCCGCGATATTCCAAAATCAGCTTGGGCAGCGCGTGGTCTGCCGCGAGCTCCTCGAGGACGTCCTCGGCGGTCGACGGCTGACCGGTCGGAGTTTTGCGCTTCACCGGTATGCCGAGCTTGCCGAACAAGATTTCCTGCAGCTGCCGCGGGGAATCCACGTTGAATACTCCGCCCGCTTCCGTGTGAGCCTGCTTCTCAAGCTCCAGCATCTTCGCCGCCAATTCCGCGCTCTGCGCTTTCAAGAGCTCGCGATCCACCAGCACGCCGGCGCGCTCCATGCGGAACAGCACCGGTACCAGCGGTTGTTCGATGTTCTCGTAGACGAACTTCAAGGCAGGGACGGCTTCGATTTGCGGCCAAATCGCCCGATGCAGCTGCAGCGTGATGTCCGCATCCTCCGCGGAATACTCCGCCGCGCGGTCGACATCCACCTGACTGAAACTGATTTGCTTCGCGCCCTTGCCGGCGACATCTTCGTAGTGAGTGGTTTTGACCCCGAGATATCTCTGCGCGGTTGAATCCATGTCGTGGCGCGTGGCGACGCTGTTCAGCACATACGACTCGAGCATCGAATCGAAGCGCTGGCCGTTGAGAGCGATGCCGTAATTCGCCAGCACATGTGCGTCGTACTTGAGATGATGACCCAGCTTCGCCTTGGTCAGGTCCTCGAGCAGAGGCTTCAAGGCCGCCAGCACCAAGGCAAGATCAAGCTGGGGCGGCGCGCCCGCGTAGTCATGTCCGAGGGGCACATAGGCCGCTTCACCCGGCAGTCACGGCGAATGAAACGCCGACGATGCGCGCCTGCATATAGGCGAGGCTGTCGGTCTCGGTATCGAACGAGATCAGCGGCGCGGCGCTCAGTTTTTCAAGCCATGCGTCGAATTGCTGCTGCGCGAGGATCTTGTGATAATCACGCACTGCGGATCGGTTGCTGACGGCAATCGCCGCCGAGACCTCTGCGGTGCCCGCGCCCGGCGATTCGGCGATCAGCACGTCGGTCTCGGCTATCCCCGAAGCCGCCGCCGGTTCCGGCCCCAGCGACTTGAGCAGGGCGCGCAATTCCAATCGCGTGTACAGCTCGCGCAGGCGCGCGGCGTCAGGCGCACCGGGCTCGAGCTGTTCGGTCGTGATCTCAAGATCAAGCGTGGTATCGATGGTGGCGAGCTTGCGGGACAACTCGAGCATGGCCAGTTCGTTGCGCAGATTTTCACCGACTTTGCCGCTGATTTCGGCGGCATGCGCAATCAGGCTGTCGAGCGTTTGATACTGATTCAGCCATTTTGCGGCGGTCTTGGGTCCGACGCTGGTGATGCCGGGGATATTGTCCGAAGTGTCGCCGGTAAGGGCCAAGTAATCGATGATCTGTTCCGGAAATACGTCGAACTTCGCCTTGACGCCGATGCGGTCGAGGCGGGTGTTGCTCATGGTGTTCAAAAGCTCGATGTTCGGCCCGACCAGCTGCGCCATGTCCTTGTCGCCGGTGGAGATCAGCACTTTGAAGCCTGCGTCCGCTCCCTGTTTTGCCAAGGTGCCGATCACGTCATCCGCTTCGACGCCGGGCACGCGCAGCAGCGGCAATCCCATTGCGGCAACCGCGTCGAACAAAGGCTGCACCTGCGCGCGCAGATCATCCGGCATGGGCGGGCGATGCGCCTTGTACTGATCGAATAGATCGTCCCTAAAGGTGCGGCCCGGCGCATCGAAAACCACGGCGATGCGATCCGGCGCCTCCTCCTTGACCATCTTGTTCAACATGTTGAGCACGCCCAACACCGCACCCGTGGGCTCGCCCTTCGAAGTGGTGAGCGGCGGCAGGGCATGGAAGGCTCGATACAGATAGCCGGAGCCATCGACCAAAATAAGTTTGCGTGCACCCATGTATTTTTTTCAACATCCTGAAGATCAAGGATGGGCGGGCGGGTCCGTGGGTGCTGGGGCGCTGGGCGAGGCGGGTGCCGGGGACGTGGCAGCGCCCGGCCCTGCGGGCGCTGGTTTCGGTGCGGCGGGCGGCGCAGGAATGCTGCGTTTGTGCTTTTGCGCGTCCGGCATCACCAGCGGTCCTTTCTGACCACAGCCAAAAAGCACTCCGGCCAGACAGATGAGCACCCATGGACGAGCAGGTTTCATGATGTTAAGTATACCCGTGCCGCAGCCGCTGGTTTTACCGGAACTTCTGGCATCGCGGTCCGGTCAAATCCCCAAACGTTACGGGAGATTTAGATGATGCGGATATCAAAGACCCTGGTCGCGATTCTCACTATTGCGGCTTGCGGCATCTCAACGGCGGCATTCGCGGACAATCCGGTGGGATTCTACGTCGGAGCGGGCTTGGGCCAATCCCAGGTCCGCAGCAACGATTCCAATTATGGCTATCCCGGGTACTACAACGATTATCAGTTCGCGTGGAAGGCATTCGTCGGCGTGCGCCCCATTTCAATATTGGGCGCCGAATTCGAATATATCGATTTCGGCGAGCCGAATTGCAATGGCTATTACAACAACTATTACAGCGGCTATTGCAACATCGCCCAAAACGGAATCAACACTCACCCGACCGCGACCGCGCTTTTTGCGGTGGGCTATTTGCCGATTCCCGTACCGAACTTCGACATCTTCGCCAAGGCCGGCGCCGCGCGCCTGTCGCTCAATGTGCCCACCTTCAATTCAATACCCTGCGTAGCGGGCAGTCCCTGTCCCAACTACAACGTCGGTCCCCAGCAATCGGTGACCGACACGAAGTTTGCCTATGGTGCCGGCGTCCAATACCGATTCCCTTTCATTGCGTTGTCGCTGCGCGCGGAATACGAACGCATCAGCTCGCAATACGGCGACCCCGATGCCCTGATGGTCAGCGCCTTCTGGACCTTCTAGCTTAAGCCGGCCTTCCAACTTAGGTCGGCATTGGCGCCGCGCTATACTGCCGCGCATGCAGTTCGCTAAAGGGTTGTTGGCGCTCGCGTGCGCAGCGAATCTGCTGAGCTGCGCCGGGAAAAACCTCGGCCGCCCCGAAGCCGGCACTAGCGCCGATAGCGCCGCGTCGACAATCACCCGCGCGCTGCGCAACAAGGTCGATACCATCGTGGTCATCTTCGCGGAGAATCGCGCATTCGATAATTTATATGGGAATTTCCCCGGCGCTCGAGGCCTCGGCGAAGTTCTCGACGGCAGCCGGCCGCTGCCTGCGTACAAAGCGCAGGTGGATCGCAACGGCACGCCGCTGCCGGTGCTGCCGCCGGCATGGGGTGGGGTGACCGCCAGCGGCGCAAATCCGGTGGTGACGCAGCAGCAAAGCGTGGGTCTGCCGAATGCGCCGTTTTCCATCGAGCACGCCTATACGGCGCAATCGCACGTAACGCTTTCGGTCAACAGCGTGACACGTGATTTGGAACATCGCTTCTTCGAAAACCAGATGCAGATCGACGGCGGCAAGAATGATGGGTTTGCCGCCTGGTCGGACGCCGGCGGATTGACGATGGGGCACTACGACACCAGCGGTTCATCGCTGTATGCGTTGGCGCGCGAATTCGTGCTCGCCGATAATTTCTTCCAGGGAGCGTTCGGCGGCTCGTTCCTGAATCATCAGTATCTGATCTGCGCCTGTGCGCCGGAATACCCCAACGCCGATACCGCAGCCGCGAAGCCGACGATCGCACTGCTCGACCAGGATTCCAGCGGCCGCTATTTGCCGCGCTTGAAAACGGCGCAGTCGCCGGCGCCCTCGGCGCTGGACGAACCTCCGCAGTTCGCGAACAGCGGCAACATCGCACCGGGCAACTACTTTGGCGATGGCAAATTCTACGCGGTGAATACCATGCAGCCGCCGTACCAGCCGAGCGGCAACAAGCCGGCGCGCAACGACCCCAGCTTCTTATATGCGGATCCCGGCAAGGCCACGACGCTGCCGCCGCAAACGCAAACCAACATCGGCGACGAACTGGATGCGAAGCAGGTCAGTTGGACCTGGTACGCCGGGGCGTGGCGCGCAGCGCTCGAGGATGGCAGACGGTCTCCGGCCAAAGTACGCGAGGCGATCTACGCGCCGCCGACTCCCATGGGCAAGCCCGACTTTCAGCCGCATCACCAGCCGTTCAATTACTACACGAAGTTCGATCCCGCCGCCGCAGACGGGCATCGCGCCGCGCATCTCAAGGACTATGACGATTTGCTCGTGGACATTGCGGCCGGCAGCCTGCCCTCCGTGGTGTTCTACAAACCGCAGGGCAATCTGAACCAGCATCCCGGCTATGCGTCGATCGCTGAAGGCGATGCGCACATCGCAGATCTGGTTGCCAAATTGCGCGCGGGATCCCAGTGGCAGCGCATGGTGATCATCATTACCTACGACGAATTCGGCGGCGCTTGGGATCACGTGGCGCCGCCGCCGGGCGATCTACTGGGGCCGGGGACGCGAATTCCGGCATTGATCGTCTCGCCATTTGCGAAGCAAGGCACGGTCGATCACACGCAGTACGACACCGAATCGATTCTGCGCTTGATCACGCGCCGCTTCGATCTTGCGGTATTGCCGGGAATCACGCGGCGCGATGCGGCCCTAGCGGCGCACGGCGCGCCGCCCATGGGCGATCTGACCCCGGCACTCGACCTTAAGTAGCCGGCGGTCTTTAAGGGTCGGAGGGATTCAACTGCCGCGGCGTGCCCGGTGGCGCGGCCGGCGGCACAGTTTTCGGGCGCGCGCCCGGTGCAGCGCTCGGCGGTGCGGGCGCTGGCGCAGGGGGCAGCGCGCTCAGGAGGTTCACCTCGAATATCAACAGCGAGCCTCCCGGAATCTTGGGCCGTGGATTGTCGCCATAGGCCAAGCCCGGCGGTATGAACAGCTGCCATTTGGCGCCCGGCTTCATCAGCACCAACGCTTCCTGCCAACCCTTGATGACGCCGTTGACCGGGAATGTCGCCGGCATGCCGCGCGCATACGAACTGTCGAACTCCGTGCCATCGATCAGTGTGCCGCGATAGTCCACGGTCACCTTATCGGTGGGTTTGATATCGGGCGCCCTCTTGTCTCCCACGGCGAGGATTTTATATTCCAGGCCCGAGTCGGTGGTCACCACGCCTTTTTCCTGCGCGATGCGTGCGAGGTATTCCTTGGCCGCGGTTTGGTTGCGGGAAATCTGCGCCTGCATGGAGGCACGCGCGTACGCCTGGATTTGCTGCTGCTCGGTGGCTGTGGGTTGCTTGCCCTGCAAACCTTCCTTCATGCCCTTGGTTACCGCGTCCATCACGACATCCGTGCCCATGCCGGCGTTGTGCATTTGCGTGCCGAACATCAAGCCGAACAAGTAGCTGGCTTGATCGGGCGAGGGCGGCGGCGCGGGGTCGGCGCCGGGCGGACCGGCCGGGGCTTTCGGCGCCGGCGCCTGATCCTGAGGATGCGCAGGAGTCTGCGCCACGGCGAGGGACGCAACGCCAAGGGTGACGGCCGCAACCAGTACCCACAGGCTGCAAGCTCGCGACGGGATTCGAAGGCTGACTGTTTTCATGGCGCGAAAGATACCCCTGTTCAGGTTGCAAATGCCAGCACGAATCTCACGGTGCGAGGGCGCCGCGCTTGATGACGGCCATGGTCAATCGCGAAATGCAAACCAACTTTTGGTCCGCATTGACGATTTCGATGCCCCAGACATGGGTCCGGCCGCCGAGATGCACCGGCCGCGCGGTACCCGTCACCACACCGCGGCGCGCGGCGCGCACATGATTGGCGTTGATCTCCTGCCCGACGACCTGGTACTCGTTGGCGTCGACGCACATGGCAGCGCCCATGCTCCCCAAGGTTTCGGCAAGCGCCACCGAAGCTCCGCCGTGCAGCAACCCGTAGGGCTGCATGGTGCGCTCATCCACGGGCATGGTGCCGCGAACGAAGTCGTCGCCGACTTCGGTGAACAGGATCCCGAGACTGCCATTCAGTGTTGCCGGGTTACCGTTCAAAAACTCGAGGGAAAAGACATTGCGCCAGATGCTCATTTAAGGATCCTTGATTTTGGCGGCGATGCGCCGGTAGGCCTCGCGAAAGGGAATGCCTTCCTCCGCTACCAGCGCGTTCGCTGCGGCGGCGGCGTGAATGTGAGGATCCAGCCGGATGTTCTCCGGTAGAAAGCGCACGCCATCGAGCGCGCTCGGCAGAATACCCAGAGTTAAAAGACAGGAATCGATGCCGCGAAACAAAGGCGGCTTGATCAGCTGCATATCGCGGTGATAACCGGAGGTCAGCTTTTGCGTGATGCCGAGCACTTCGTTGAGAGCCGCGTGCGCCACAGCACTGCGTCCGCGCACCAGTTCGAAGACATCGGGATTGCGCTTTTGCGGCATGATCGAAGAGCCGGTGGTAAAGGACTCTGGCAAACTCACGTAGGCGAATTCTTGAGTATAAAAAAGCAAGAGGTCGGCGGCGAGCCTCGCCAGATCTTGCGCCAGCAGAGTGATCTCGAACAGCAGGTGCGCCTCGGCTTTGCCGCGCGACAACTGCACCGCCGTGACCGGCTCGTGAATCACCTCAAAGCCGAGACGCTCGCGAGTGGCATCACGGCTGATGGGCAGATTCGGCGTGCCGAAACCCGCGGCGGATCCCAACGGGTTTTTGCCGATGCGCCGTTTGCTGAATTCGAGACCGTCGGCATCGTCGCGCAATTCGGCCGCGAATCCTCCGGCCCAGAGTGCCACGCTGCTTGGCATCGCCTGCTGCATGTGGGTGTAGCCGGGAAGCGGTACGGAACCTTGGCGCGTCCCCAAGGCATCGAGGGCGTCCGCCACCGCGATTGCGCCGCCTTGAAGATCTGCCGCGGCGTCGCGCATGTAGAGCCGCAGCGCGGCCAGCACCTGGTCGTTTCGCGAGCGGCCCGCATGCAAGCGGCCGCCGGTCGCGCCAATGCGCGCCGTGAGAAGGCTCTCGATCGCAGTCTGCGAATCCTCCTGCTCGAGCGAGATGCGCCATTGCCCGAGAGCGTGCTGTTCGCCGATTGCCGTCAATCCTTCCGCGATGGCCGCAAGCTCCGGAGCGGACAGCAGACCCTGCGCCGCGAGCATTTCCGCATGCGCGATCGAGGCGCGAATATCGTAGCGCACCAGGCGCTCGTCCAGCATGTGGTCCTCGCCCGCGGTAAATTCAAGCACGCGCGAGTCCAGGGAGGCCCCCTTGCCCTTGTCCCAAAGCCGGCTCATGACGTTGGCCTCATGATTGCAGCAACTGCTCCGCCGGACTCAACGCTTTCAAGTCCGCGACCACCAGCGTGCCGGTGCCTTCATTCGTGAAGATTTCCGCGAGCAGACTGTCGCTGGACTTGTAGCTGATGACGTGCACGCGGCGCACGCCGCTGCGAATCGCGTGTTCGATCGCGGTTGCCTTCGGCAGCATGCCGTCCTTCAGGCTGCCTTGTTCGCGCAGGCGCTGCAACCCCAGGATGTCGGTGTAGGAGATCACCGAGCCGGGTTCATCGACATGCTCGAGAATTCCCGGAGCGCCGGTGCAAAGCACCAGCTTTTCCGCCGACAGCGCGCCGCCGATGGCTGCCGCGACGGTGTCGGCGTTGATATTGAGCAACGTGCCGTTGGAGTCCGCCGACAGGGGACTCACCACCGGCATCAGCCCGTTCTCCAGCAGTTTTTCCAGCACCGCCGAATTGACGGAATCGATATCGCCCACGAATCCATAGTCGACGGTCTCGAGCGAGCCTGCCGCGATCGGCACCGGCGGGCGCTTGTGCGCGCGAATCAATCCGGCGTCGACGCCGCTCAAGCCGATCGCCTCGATATCGAGCGCGCGGCAAATGGCCAAAATTCGCGTATTGATCAAGCCGTTGAGGGCCATGGCGGTCACGTCGATGGATTTTTGATCGGTGACACGCCGGCCGTTGACCATGCGCGTGTCGAGGCCCAGCGTCGCCTGCAGATTGTCGAGTTGCGGACCGCCGCCGTGGACCAGCACGGTTTTGATGCCGACCTGGTGCAGGATCGCGACCTGCTCGATCAGGCCGCGCGTGGAGATCTCGTCGCTGAACACCGCGCCGCCGGCTTTGATGACGAACACCTTGTTTTTGTACATGCGGATGTACGGCGCGGCGCTCTTGAGCGCGCGCACGGCAACCGAAGGATCAGGGCGGTTCATTATCATTGAGAAAGTACTCCGCAACCTCGAGGGGTCGACAAAACTAGGCCAACATGCGATGCAAAATGGCCATCTGCACCGCCAGCCGGTTGAACGCCTCGCGCTTGACCACGGCGCGCGGGCCGTCAAGCACTTCATCGGCGACCGCGACATTGCGGCGCACCGGCAGGCAATGCATCAGCTTGGCATCGGGCGCAGCTGCCGCAAACCAGCGCTCGCGCACGCACCAATCGGAAAGATCCGCACGCAGCCGCGAGTCCGCTTCGACATCGCCGTAGTAGGTCGTGGTGCCCCATTCCTTCGCATACAGCACGCTGGCGCCGCTCATGGCCGCGGCGCGATCCGAGGTCTCGGCGACGGAACCGCCGGCGGCGGCGGCGGCATCCCGCGCCTTGTCCATGATTTGCGCGGGCAGCGCGAAGCCTTCGGGGCGCAGCACCACCACTTCCATGCCGCGCATCGCGGCCATGTGTACCGTCGCCGCGGGGACCGCCAGCGGCAGCGGTTTCGGGTGATAGGCCCAGCTCAAGACGAATTTCGCGCGCGTGGAAATCTTCAGCTCGTCCAGCGTGCGCCAGTCCGCCAGCGCTTGGCAGGGATGATTCGTCGCCGATTCCATGTTGATCAACGGCTTGTCGCACAATGCGTCGATCATGCCGAACAAGGTCTCGCCAAGATCGTTCGGCAGACTCTTGCCGTCGGCGAATGCGCGCACGCCCAGCGCGTCGCAATATGACGCCAGCACCGGGATCGCTTCGCGAATATGCTCGGCGGCCGCGCCCTTCATGATGGCATGCAGTTGCGTCTCCAGCTGCCAGGTACCCTGACCCGGGGTGATCACGAACGCGCTGCCGCCAAGACGCGCCATGCCGGCCTGGAAGGACGCCAGAGTGCGCAGCGATGGATTGAAGAACAGCAATCCCAAGACCTTGCCCGCGAGGATTCTCGGCTGCGGCTTGTCCTGCAGCGCTTGCGCCAGCAGCAGCAGATCGAGGATCTGCTCGCGGCTGCAAGCGGCGAGATCGAGAAAGCGTTTCATGCAGAAATCTTCGCAAGCGCTTGGCTCAAAATGTCCACATGTCCTTCGTTCAAGATGTACGCCGGCAGCAAGCGCAGGATGTTGGGATCCGCGCTGGCGCCGGTGAGAATATTTTTTTCGAGCAGCGCCGCTTGTACCTGTTTCGCCGGGCGCGAGGTTTTCAGGCCCAGCAAAAAGCCTTCGCCCTGCGCGCCGGTGATGGGGCCGATGATGCAGCTGGCGCGGATGTACGCCGCTACCTGCCGCACATTCGCCAGCAGCGATTCAGCCTCGATGGTGTCGATCACCGCTTCGGCGACCGCGCAGGCCATCGGGCCGCCGCCGAAAGTCGTGCCCATGTCATCGACCTTGAGCTGGCTTGCGATGCGCCTCGAGAGCAGCAGCGCCGACACCGGAAAGCCATTACCAAGCGCCTTGGCCGCGGTGATCATGTCCGGGGTAACGCCGTAAAAATTGGCGCCGAAGGGTGCGCCGGTGCGGCCCATTCCGCATTGCACCTCATCGAATATCAAAATCGCACCCACCTCATCGCAGCGCCGGCGCAGCGCGCTGAGCATGGGCTTGCCCACATCGTACGCGCCACCCACGCCTTGCACCGGCTCGACGATCACCGCCGCGGTGTCGCGATCGATGGCTTGCTCAGCGGCGTTGGGATTGTTGCGCGGCGTGAAGCGCACCGCAAAGGGCGTGCGCGGAAAACCGTACCACTTTTCGAGCGCGCCCCAGGTCACCGCGCCCGCGGCCGCGGTTCGGCCATGGAACCCCTGTTCGAGTGCGACCGCATTGCTGCGGCCGGTTATTTTGAACGCCAGCTTGAGTGCGTTCTCATTGGCCTCGGCGCCGCTGTTGAGCCAGAAAACAGTATCCAATCCCAAGCCCACGAACTTCGCCAGCCGGGCGGCGGCGCGCTCGCGAATACTCAAGTGCAGCGCATTGGTTTGAAACGCCATCTGCCGCGCCTGGCGCTCGAGCGCGGCCAGCCAGCGCGGGTGACCGTAGCCCAGGCCGGCGACCGCGTGGCCGCCGTAGAAATCCAGAATCTTGCGGCCGTCGCGCGCGTGCAGCCATACGCCGTCGCCGTGCGCCACCTCGATCGGGTATTGCGCAAACACCTGCGCCAAGTGGCCCGAGTGTGCCGCCGCCAAATTTGCCGCTGCCATATTTTCCCTCAGGTCCATCCCGGTGCGGGCGCCGTGAGACCGCTGGTCTCGGCCAGTCCCAACAAACGGTTCATCCACTGAATCGCGCCGCCCGCGGCGCCCTTGTTCAGATTGTCGAGCACCGACATGACGGCAATGGAATTGCCGTTGCTCACTGCGCCCAGGTGCGAGTAATTGCTGGCCGCGACATCCTTGACGCGCGGCGCGGTCTTTGCAACCCGCACGAACGGGCAGTCCTTGTAATACCGGCTCAGCGCATCCAACGCCTCTGCGGTGCTGATCGATTTCTTCAAGCTGGCCTGCACCGTGACGTGGATGCCGCGCGCGAACGGGCCTGAATGCGGCACGAAATTGAATTCCGCCTCGATGCCCGTCGCCAGCTTGGCGCAGGCGGTGATCTCGGGTACATGCCTGTGGCTCAACGCGCCGTAGCTGTAAAAATCACTGTGTCGGTGCGGATGATGCGTGCCTTCGACCGGTTTGCGGCCGGAACCCGTGCTGCCGGTGATGCCGGTGACGAACAGCCGCGTGTCGGTCAGCCCCAGCGCCAGCAACGGTACGCTGGCGAGCAGGGTGGCGGTGGCAAAGCAGCCGGGATGCGCGACATGCGGCGTCGGCGATTTCTGCATATGCTCGGGAACCGCGCACGTGAATTCGCGAATTCTCGCCGGCGCGCCATGCGCATGCTTGTAGACCGCTTCATAGGCGGCTTGCGTGGCATAGCGAAAATCGGCGGAAATATCCACACAATGCACGCGCGTGCCGGCGGCCACGGCTTTCGACAGGAGCTTGTCGACGATGGCGGCGGAAATGCCATGCGGGGCGGCCGAGAACAGCGCCGTCACCGGCGTGCGGCCGATGATGCTTTCGATTTCCTCGGCAGCGGCGAACTTAAGATCGGGATACGCGGATTGCAAATGCGCAAACGCGCCCGACACCGGTGCTCCCGCCTGGCTGTCCGACAGTATGGCGGCAACCACAAGCCTCGGATGACCGGCAATGAGGCGCAGCAGCTCGCCGGCCACGTAGCCGGTGCCGCCGAGAATGATCGCCGGCGTGGCCGCACTCATTCGCCGGCTACTTTGGACTGCCGCACATTGCGCAATCCCAGCGATGCGATGATGTGGTCACCGAGATCCGCCGGATGACTGATGGCATTGAAGGCCTCGACGTTCATCTGCTCGCGAATGATTTCGATTCCAACTTGATTATCCGTCGCGGGCCCGGTTACCACGCAGGGCTCGATGCCGAATCGTTCGCGCAACAATTTGACGCCGCCCCAGGCGGCGACCGGATCATTGGCCGACAGCACCACGGCGGTCAGCGCCGCCTTGATGTCGGGCTGCCGCAGGATGGATTCCACGCCGTAGGTGCCCAACAAGCCGTCGCCCAATTCGAACACTATGGCATCCGGCTGACCGGCGGCCATCTCCGACAGCATGGTTCGCGTAAGGGCGGGCCCGCATTTCTCGGTGGTAGTCACCACCCCCAAGTCCGTGAACAGCATGGTGCGCCTGGCACCGGAATCCTCGAAGGCCATGATGTCGCGGCGCAAGGACACCCCGGTGGCCTTGAAGGCATCGACAACGAGGCCGCGATGGCGCATGCGCGCAATGATTGCCGATGCGGCGGCGGTTTTTCCTGCCTCCATGCAAGTGCCCGCAAGCGCAACGACTGGCACGCCGCGCGCGTTCAATGCCGCGCCGTAGTCCAGTGGCTTGTATCCCACCTTGGCGGGTACGCCGATGCGCTCGCCGAGATAGGGGAAAGTCAGCACCGTGCCCAATACCTTGCAGTCGAAGGGCTTGCCCTTGTCCTGCGTCGCCGAATCGCAGATGCCGAGCACGCCGCCGATGTTCAGCATTTGAATGATGTCGCCGGGGTTCAAGATCTCTGGGATGTGGCCCGAATAGCCGAACAGCGCCTTACGGTGTCCCAGCGCGCCGACCACGATGTCGCCGCGCACCACCTTGGCCATGCGGCCGCTGGTCAACTCCAAGGTGTTGTAATTAGCCTTGTTGTTCTGCACCTCGACCACCAACACCAGGCCTTCCTCGCAGGGAATTTCCGGGGCGATGCGCACCTCATGCGACAAACCGCAGGCTTGCGTCACCGAAGCGATTTTGTCGACCATCACCGTGCGCATGTTGCTCATGATGGCGCCTTAGCGCCGCCGGCGCGCTGGTAAAACACGCCCGTCAGCGCCAGCATTTTCGAATAGCCCAGCGCGTCGGCCGGTGTCCATTCACCCGCCGACTCGCCGTAGACGCCCTTGGAGGCGCTCATCAGCGAGTAGGGCGAGCTCACGCCTTCCACGAACACCGAACCGGGACGCAGCAGCACCCGTACCTCGCCGCTGACCCGGGCTTGCGAGGACTGAAGCAGCGCTTCGATGTCGCGGCATACCGGATCCAAGTGTTGGCCCTCGTGCACCAGATCGCCGTAAGGCTGTGCCACCGATTCCTTGATGCGCGCCTGCTTGCCGGTCAATACCAATTTCTCCAGCTCGCGATGCGCGGTCAGCAGCACCTCGGCGGCGGGTGCTTCGAAGGCAACCCGGCCTTTGGTGCCGATAACGGTATCGCCCAGGTGAATTCCACGGCCGATGCCGAAGGGACCGGCCAGCGCCTCGAGTTCTTCGATAATCGACACGGCGGCAAGCCGCTCGCCGTCGAGGCTGTCCGGTACCCCTTGGGCGAATCCGATGATATGCCGCTCGGCGGCGCGCGGATGGGAGAATGCATCCTTGGAAAGCACCCACGCATCGTCGGGAATGCTGCCCCCTGAGGTCAGGGTTTCCTTGCCGCCGATGGTGACACCCCATAAGCCGCGATTCACCGAATACGCCGCGCCGAACGGCGGAATGGGCAGGCGGTGTTCCTCGAGATATTTGAGCTGTTCAGGCCGTTTGAAGGCGCGGTCGCGCACCGGGGCGATGATCTCCAAATCCGGCGCCAGCGTGCGCAATGCCACTTCGAAACGCACCTGATCGTTGCCGGCGGCGGTGCAGCCATGCGCGACCATCTTGGTTTTGAGCGACAGCGCCATTTGCGCAATGGTTTGCGCCTGCAGAACGCGCTCGGCGCCGACGCACAAGGGATAGACATTGCCGCGGCGGACGTTGCCCATGATCAGGAATTTGAGCACCTGATTGAAATACGCGCTCCTGGCGTCGACCAAGTGATGCTCGATGGCGCCCAACAAGGCCGAGCGCTCGGCGAGCGATTGCGCCGCCGCGGCATCGATGCCCCCGGTGTCGACGGTCACCGTGATGACCGGCCGTTGATACGTGTCCTTGAGCCACGGCACGCAAAACGAGGTGTCGAGGCCCCCGGAAAAAGCCAGAAGAATGGGCTCCGCGCCCTGCTCAGTACTCGATGTCATGGGGGTTAGCGTCCGAAGATCGCGAGCAGGCGGCGTCCCAGCTCGCGCTGCGCGCCGGCGCCATCAGTGGCGATGAAAATCGTGTCGTCGCCGGAAATCGTGCCGACAACCTCCGGCCAGCGTGCGGTGTCGATGGCGACAGCCACGCTTTGCGCCGAGCCGATCGAGGTTTTCAGCACGGTGAGATTGCTGCCGGCCGTCAAGCGAGCGCTGACAAACTGCTTGAGCGCCGAAAAATCATTTTTGGGCTGCCGCTCCGCTTCGGGCAGCACGTAGCGGTCGCCCATCTTGGCCACGCCGAGCTCGCGCAAATCGCGGCTGACGCTCGACTGCGTCGCGACATGGCCGAGTTTGCGCAGCAGGGCTACCAGTTCGGTCTGCCGTCCCACCGACTGCTCGCGAATGATCTTCGCTAGCATGGTGCGGCGCGCCGGGGCGTTGCCGTGTTCGGGCTCGGATCTAAGCATGTTGAGGCACGTGCATAAAATTGCGTCAATGCTGCATAAAAATGCAAGCGCTGTCAATATGCCGCATCGCCCTTGTTGAGAAAGGCGCGCAGAAGCTCGAGTTCGGATTCGAGGCCGGCGCGAAATTTCGCGTCACGCGGCGCGCGGCCGATGTAGCCAAAAGTTGCCCGCAGGCCGCCGTCCGCCACGGCCACATTCCCCCAGCCGATGACGCGACCATGCCACAGCAGCGGTAGGGCGTAATAGCCCAGCTTGCGCTTCGGTGCGGGCGTGTAGGCCTCGAAACGGTAGGCCCAGCCCCAGAACATCTCGAACCGGCGGCGGTCCCAAACGATGGGATCGAAGGGCGTGAGCAGTCGCACAGCATCGTCGATTCGCCAGCGCGCCGATTGCGGCGTGTCTTCGGCCGGCCAATACCACTCGACGCCATCCAGCCGCGCCGATTTGAGCCGCTGCTTGGCGCGCGCCACGGTGGCCGCGCGATCCGCCGCCCATTGCGGCACGCCGTAACGCAAACGGCTGAGAAGGAACCCGAGGCAGGGCGCGGGCAGCGGCGCGTATTTGCGAATCGCGACATCGGCCAGCGCGTCGATCGCGGCGTGCCGCTGCGCGGCGGTTGGAGCCTGCGCCCGCGGCGAGGCTGCGCGGGCAGCGTACACACGGGTGCCGCCCACGCGTCGCGCGACGCGCAGCATGCCGCGATAGTGCATGGTATCGAGCAGCTGAGTGCTCGCGTTGGATGATCCACCGAACCAATTGGCTGCCTTGCCATGCGCGAAATGCGCATCCACCTCGCGCGGATGCACCACACCGCGTTCGCGAATGAATGCCAGCAGCGCCTCGGCCTGCTGTGCGCGCGCTGCGCTCCAGGAGGACGTCATCCATGGCGCGGCCGTGTTGTCGCCCGGCGGCACCCGCGGATGCATCAATTCATGGAGTGCGCGGGGCACAAAGCCGTAGTTGACGAAAAAATCCTCCTCCAGCGCAAGCTTCGGATACAGCCGTTCGAGGTCTCCCGCGCAATAATCCCGGACGCGGTGGCGCAGCGTAAGGTCTTGGGCGCGGGCCGGCGCTCGGATCGGGTCGGCCTGCACGAAGCCCAGTTTCTTGATCGCACGCCCGAGCGTGGTCGGCTTGAACAGCGAGCGGGCGACGGCGTAGCGGCGCAGGGTATCCAGGGTCAGCGGCATGCAGCGATCATAACGAAACCCCCGCGCTGAAAAGCGGCGCGAGTTACATTACGGCCGATGCTGGAAACCATTGAAGTCGAAACCGCGGCCAATCCCAACGCCGCCATCATCTGGCTGCATGGTCTCGGCGCCGACGGCCATGACTTCGAGCCGATCGTGCCGGAACTTGCGCCAGCCGGCGAGCGCGCCTGGCGCTTCATTTTTCCGAATGCTCCGGTCCGTCCGGTCACCATCAATGGTGGCATGCAGATGCGTGCGTGGTACGACATCAAGGGTCTGGATCGCAACAGCGCGGAAGACACGGCCGGTTTTCAGGCGGCGGATGGGCAAATCCGGGAATTGATCGCCAGGGAAGTCGGGCGCGGCATCCCGACCTCAAGACTCGTGCTCGCCGGGTTCTCGCAAGGCGGCGCCGTCTCCCTTTACACGGTGACCCGGCTCAAGGATAAATTGGCCGGTGTCATGGCGCTATCGTGCTACCTGCCGGGAGTACAGAGCTTCGGCGCCGAGCGGCAGCCGGCGAACGACGCCACGCCCATTTTCATGGCGCATGGAATAGCGGATCCCATGTTGCCGATGGCGCTGGGAGCGAAGTCCCGCGATTTTTTGCGCGCCCACGGCTATACCGTTGATTGGCGCGAGTATCCGATGGCGCATGCGGTTTGCCCGGCGGAAATCGCCGATATTCGTCACTTCTTGTCTCGCGTGTTGGCTTAATATCATGGCGATGAAAAAAGCCATGCTACCGTTCCTCAAGTCGGATGCCGAAAAAGGAGCGGCGCGGGCCGACGCGGCCAAGCAGCAGGTGCGCGCGGCGAAGGCGGCGCTCAAGCGTGCCCGAAAGCTATTCAAGGCCGCGAAAAAATCTGCGAAACAGGCGCGAAAAAAGCTCGAAGCGGCAGCGACGGCGACCCGCCCGCCAAGAAAGCCGAGCCGCCAGCCGGTTCGTTCAGGCAAGCCTGCGGCGAAGGCGCCGGCGGTGAAAGCTCCCAAGAAGGCTCCCAAGAAGGCACCCCACAAGGCACCCAAGAAAGCGCCGGTTTCCCGCAAACCGCGCCGCGCGCGCAAAGTCCGCGCCCCCGCGGCAACGGATCATTTGCGCTCGGCCTCCGATGTCGCAAAATCGGTCATCGAGAGGCTGCGAAGTGCGCCCCCAACCCTGCCGCCGGCGCCGGTGATTCCTGCGGATCCCGACACTGGCAATGAATCGCCCGAAGTCAAACCTTCGTAGACCTCGGCTCGCATCGTCAATGCGGCGCAACGGGCACGATGCCGGGGAATAGCAGGGCGATCAGAAACATCAAGAAAAACGCCGCCAGCAGCGCCAAGAGTTGACCGAGCACCCAAACCCCAAAAGCCTTGCGCGTTGTGAGACCCTGGATTTCGCTGAATCCCATCACTTGCAGAACGACGCTCCATAGCATCAGCAGCACGTATATCGCGAATTGCAGGCGCAGTACGAACGCCACGAAACCATCCACGTCGCCACCCGGGGTCGAGGCGCCCGGCGTATCGATGATGGCGGCTTCCCCGATGAACAATGCCGTCAATGCCCACAAAACCAATGAGGCGGCCACCGGAATTCCACCGTAGGCGAGAACGTGGAACACCTGGTTGCGCTTGGATGTACCGCCGGCCCGGGCGCCCAGACGGCCATAGATGGCGGCAAAGAGATAAAGACTGAATACCCCGCCGATGGGTCCGAACAGCAGGGAGCTTTGCAGCGCCTCCGCCGCGCTGGCGTGTGTCCCCGCGAATTGGGTTCGATAGACCGCTATGGAGGTTGCGACCCCTTGCGCAGCTGCCAGCAGATAGTCGGTAATTCCTACAGGCTGCGATGCCAACTCACGAAACACGCGTCGGGGCTTGAGCCAGACATCTTTTAGCGGACGAACGGGTTCGGTACTGGCCACTTCCTTAAGCCTACGCAATCCACGCCACCGACTCCAGTATCACTCGCAGATGACAGGGGACTTTTTCAGGGCTACTCTCACAGTGAGTTTTGAACGATCTCCTAGGAGAAGAGTGACCATGGCAAAAAAGAGCAAGTCGAAAAAGCGCAAAGCGAAGAAGCGTCCGATGGCAAAAGCCAAGCGCGGCGCTGCCAAACGCACATCCGCAAAAAAGAGCGCCGCGAAAAAGAAATCGCGGCCGATGAAGGCGAAGGGCAAGGCAAAGGGGAAGTCGAAGGCGAAGTCTGCGCCGAAGAAGAAGGCTGCGCCCAAGAAGGCAATGGCGAAACCGGCGCCGAAACCTGCGCCGAAACCCGCACCCGCGCCGGTGGCTGTAGCAGCTCCGCCCAAGCCGAAACCCGCCCCCATGGCGCCGGCGCCGATGGCGCCACCGCCTTCAATGCCGGCCGCGGAGCCAGCCGCACCGACAACGATCAGTGCATGGCCCGATCCGAAACCGCCGGGGATGTAGGAAATCGAAACTGACAGTCTAGGCGCGTACCAGCCCTTGAAGAGGGCGCGCGCCGCTGCTGTCCGGGAATACTCGCTTGGCCAGAGTATTCGCATCGACGTGCATGTGCTCGTCGAGCACGGCTTTAAATACGCTGCGCAAATCCAGCGTGGGCTTCAGGTCGCGGTTGTCGAGCAGCGCCGCTCGGCTTAGCCCCGGCCAATCCGCGATCACCCGACCGCCGCGCACCGCGCCGCCCACCAGGAATGCGCAGCCGCCTGTCCCATGGTCGGTGCCGCGTGTGCCGTTGACGGCCGCGGTTCGTCCGAATTCGGTGACCACGAGCACCGCGGTTTGCGGCCACAACGGACCCAGTTCGTCGGATAGGGATCGCAACGCCTTGTCGAGCCCGGCCAGCCGCTGCGCCAGAGCGCCTTTCGCACCGCCTTGATTGGCATGGGTGTCCCAACCGCTGGCCTCGATGACCGCCACCTCGGGACCGCCGTCGCTGCGCATCAAACTGGCCGCCATGTGCGCGACCGCGCTGACCCGATCGGGAGGCGCCGGCTTCACCGCGGCCGCCGCCGCCGGCGCGGCTTCCGCCGAATCCTTCACCGGGGTCATGGCGCCGGCATCGTCCACCATTTTCTCGGTCTGCACCGCTTCGCTCAACCGCGCCGAGAACCAATCGTCGCTGGAATACAAGTCCGCCAGTCGCATCAACAGTTCTTCATCGATATCCGGTGTGGCTTGCGGCGACTTGGAAATCACCGCCGCCTCGCCGCGCAGTATCAAAGGTACATTCTGGCTGATTGCAACGGCCCGCTCCCCGGGTCCGTCGGCGCGGCGCGGTAGGGCCGCGAGCGCCCGATTGAGCCAGCCATCGGCTGCACCTGTGGGTTTGGTGAGCCCATTTTCCAGCACGTTTTGGCCATCGAAATGCGAGCGGTCGCGATAAGGCGAGGCAACCGCGTTGAAAACGATCAGCTCGCCGGCGGTGTAGCGCTCGTGCAAAAAGCCAAGCGACGGATGCAAGCCGAATGTGTTGTTCAATGCCAGTGCGCCATCGGCAGCGCCGGGCGCTGCGATCGCGAGTTCGCGATGCAAGCTCGCATAATTAGGATCCGCATAGGGCGGCACGGCAGCGAGGCCGTCCAGCGCACCCCGCAGGATCACGACCACCAGACGCGACGACCCGCCGGTACGGGCGAACAGCACATTGGGCAACGCCGCACTTGCCGCCAGGGCGCCGGATCCCAGGAGGAAGCGGCGTCTATTTGTCATAATGGGAAACTGGCGATGCATCGCTATCTCCGTTGAAATTCGGGACTCATCAAGAGCAGCGCCAATGCTTGGGCAGGTGAGCTGGCGCGCTTCAGCGCGGTAACGGTTTCGGGACGGGCGTAGTTTCCCAAGCTGGATGCCGCGAGTTCGGCAGTGTCCACGCCGCGCTCATACTTTGCCGCCACCCTTGAGGCCCACAGCACTCGGTGCATGAGGGCGTCCGATCCATCCCAGCTCTTCGAGGTGTCCGGCCAGCCCGCGGGCGAGCCGGGTGTGTATTGGCGCTGCCCCAGCAGGTCGAAGGTGCGCACCACTTCTTCCGGTTGGTTCGGCGCTACATTCAGCGACCGCAGTGTCGAGAAAACAAAGTCCTCAGGCGTCTTGAACTTACGCGAATCCGCGTCCCACGCCTCGGGCGAGGCGATCAAAGCCGCATACACCTGAGGCAGATACCCGCCGGTTTTCAGAAACGCGCGCGCGACCCGCTCGACCGCTGCCGGTGGGGGATCATCCGCAATGAAATGCCGGACCAGCTTGGTGGCGATGAAATGCGCCGTGGCGGGATTACCCGCAAGATCTGCAAGCACCGCCTCGCCTTGCCGCTGACCTTGCTCGTAGTAGGTCTTGCGGAGGAAGATTTTTGCACCCGGTTCGTGCATATTTTCGCGGAAACAAAAACGGCCCGGCACACCCCCCGCAAGCCGGCCCTTGCCGCCGCCGATGGACCATCCAGTTATGATCTCTGCGAAGCTGGTGACATCGGTCTGGGTGTAGCCGCCGTTCACGCCGAGCGTGTGCAGCTCGAGAATCTCGCGCGCCAGATTTTCATTGATGCCGAATTGGCGCTGCGGGGCGGCTGCGGCAAGGGGCCTTCTGGCCACAAAGCGGGCGGCCTCGGAATCCTTGCCCATTGAAAATTGATTGTCGAGAAAGGCGATCATGGCAGGGTGTTGCTCCACCGCCGTCAAAAGCTCAACAAATCGCCCGCCTATGTGGGGCCTTATGGCCTCGTTCTCCACCGTACCGGCGAGGCCAAAGACCACGCCCTTGTCGGCCGAAATGGCAAAATGGTTGCACCAAAAGTGAACCAGGCGTTCGGCAAACGGCCTGTCGGTCAGCGCGGCGCTTTGGGCGCGTGCCAGCACCTGTGCGCGATACTGGGGTTGATAAGCCTCGCGAACGGCATTGAACGCTATTCCCGCGTCGGTTGCTGATGCCTCGCGCCGCATTTGCTGTTGCTCGTCGCGCGCCGCCACATAGGCGGTGAAGATCTGATCGGAAGGTGTGAGCGGCGTGTTGACGGCGAGCGGCACGGCGCCCTTGATCTGCGCCGTCAGCCAGCCGCGCGGGTCGCTGGCAGCGGCGGCCAAATCGCCGGGTCGCGCGCCGAGACCAAAGCGCAGGACGGCTATTTCGGTTTGCATCATGAAATAGTAACGGCGCAGCCCCCCAAGCGTTTACGTCGCGGCTCACAGAAATGGTGATCGGGGCCTCAAGTTGCGGCAAAGATTCACAAAGAGTTGGTTGCGCCGCAACAGACGCGACTTTTCGCCTACCTAAGGATGGCTGGCCGCCCACAGAAAATGCAGCGCCAGAATCACCGCGATCAGCGCGATGATCACATTCAGCACCACGCCGACCCGCGTCCAATATCCCGGCGGGACCACGGCGGGGTCCAAGTCTTTCGCGACCTGGAGAAACTGCCGCGCCGAAACCAACGCCACCACGGCGCCGAGCAGCAGCAGCAAGACCCCGAATCCCAGCGAAAACCCCCGTTGCGCGCTGACTTGGGGTTGGTGCATCACCATCTCCAGGAACAGGCCGAAGCGCTCGATGACGAAACCGAATCCCATCAATGCAATGGCGCTGCGCTGCCACGCCAGCAAGGTGCGTTCGGCCGCAAACAGTACGCGCGGATCTGCCGTGTAGGACATTGATGCACTCCTGCGATTAGCTAACGCCTTGTCAGTCAGCCAAATCTTACATCCTCATCAGTCAGCTCCCGCTGCCCAGGCTCGCCCAAGATTAGGGAACATCTGCACGATCTTTGGGAGTTCAACTATGACATACGGCGGGCGACAATGACTTTGCGCGGCAGAAGTGTGGCGTTGGACTCGCACGAGTCGCCAACGGTGTCCCATGGATCACGTGAAGTGGAATTCCTACGCTCGGTCAACGCCCGCTTGCTGCGCACCTTGGCAACATTGAAAGCGCGCGAAGCCGAAATTCAGCGGCTGGCCAATCGCGACGGACTCACAGGTCTCTACAATCGTCGCCGCATGCGGGAGCTGCTGGAATCGGCCATCAGCGATGCCGAACAGCAAGGAAAGCATGTCGGATTGCTGTTCGTCGACTTGAACGGGTTCAAGGCCGTCAACGACGAGCATGGGCATGCTGCCGGAGACAAGCTCCTGATCACGGTGGCCGCTCGTATTTCCGCCCGAGTGCGCACCGACGACATCGTTTGCCGCTATGGCGGCGATGAATTCGTCGTAGTTTTGCCGAGCGTGCCAAATCCCTTGGCGGTAAGCCGCGTAGCGGACGCGATTCGGGAGCGCATCTCGTTGCCCTATTGGATAAAAGGCCACGACCCGCATGTGAGTGCCGCTATCGGCGAGTCGTTCTACCCTCACGACGGCGGGAATGCCGATCAGCTGTTGCGTCGGGCGGATGAGGCCATGTATCGCCTCAAAGCGCGGGCGCCGCATCCCCTGCTGAGTCTGGGCGGCGTGCAGTCGCCGCTGCCGATGTCGAGGCGCCACAACGATGGATCCGGGTCACGCGCGGGTGGTGCTCGCTAGCCGGTGCCGGTATCCTGCCTAGCCCATGAATCAGCGCAGTGGCTCGGCCGCGGCTTACCTCCTCAGTCTCATCCTCAGCGCGGCGCTGCAAGGATGCGTGGTTGTTCCGGATCAGGGCCACGATCCCGGTGGCATCGTGATGGTGGCTCCGCCGCTGGCACGCGAAGAAGTCATCGGCGTCGCGCCCACACCGGGGTTCATATGGTTCGGCGGCTATTGGAACTGGGTCGGCGGCCGCTATGAGTGGGTGGCGGGTCATTGGGCTGCCGGCCGGCAGGGCTATCATTGGGTCGCTCATCAGTGGGTGCGCCAAGGCGACGGCTGGCGCATGAAGCCGGGTCATTGGAGCCGCGGCTAGCGCGACACCCAGGACGAGGTTTGCTGCACCTCGCGCAGACGCGGGCCTCCGCCGGCATCGAACCAATGTTCGATCAAGCGAAACGAGATGGATACACTCGGCGGCACGATGGGCCGGCCCGACTCCACGTCGGCGCGCGTAAACCATTGCGCATCTTCGAGCTCCTGATCCTTAAGATGTATGGTGGTCGTCACCGCATGCGCGGTGAACCCCAGCATCAACGAGGAAGGAAACGGCCATGGTTGCGAAGAGTGATACTCGATCGTGTCGACCTTGATGCCGGTTTCCTCCAGCACCTCGCGGGCCACCGAGTCTTCCAAGGACTCCCCCGGTTCAACAAAGCCGGCGATGGTGGAATAGCGTCCGGCGGGCCACGCGGCTTGGCGTCCCAACAGCGCTCGTTCGCCGTCGTTGACCAAAACGATGATGGCCGGATCGATGCGCGGAAATTGTTCATGCCGGCATTCCGGGTTGGTACACACCAGAACATGTCCGCCCTTGGCCGCGAGCGTGGTCGCGCCGCAGCTGCCGCAGAAGCGATGCCGGCGCCGCCACGCCACCATGGCGCGCGCATAGCTCAATAAGCCGGCCTCCTCGGCCGGTAGTATCGAGGCCACCATGCGCAGATCCTCGAAGCGCGTGCCCGGCAGGAGCTGCGGCGGTTCCGCAGATTCGATCTCGTAGGTAAATACGTCGATACCGCCGAATCGGCCGAGCAGCGTTAGATCCGCGCTGTTGCGCCGTTCTTCGGCGATGCGCGATAACTCAAGATATGCCGCGCGCGGCGCGGCGCCCTCGGCGATGAGGTTGCGCGAATTCCACACCGGCAGCGCACGACTGCTTGCACTGCTAAGCGCGCTTGCGAACCATGCGGCGTCCTGCCGCATATGGGCGGCGCGGTCCAAGTACTGACCGCCGAAAATATTCCCTGGCTGCATCAAGCGGATTCTAGCAGGGCGCGGCCGCCGCGGCGCCGTCGCAATTGCTGCAGTCAAGCTTGTGTCTGGCCAGCAGGTCCCGCACACGCACTCCGCCGCACCTGTCGCAGCGCGCGATGCCCACCTCGTCGTGCCGCGCCAGCGCCAGCAGCAGAAACCAGGCGTGCTCGAAAGAAATGCTGGCCGGCGTATGCAATTCGCGATATGCCTCGTAGGCGCGGCATAGGAGCGCGCCGGATTCCAGCGATCCGAGGCGATAGCGCGGCTCCAGCCCGTGATCGGTGCCGCGCACCAGTCCGTACATGACAAACAGGCTCGCAAGCTGCGCCGCATGAAAGTTCAATTCGGCGCTGCGGAAGAAGAATGCTGCCTGGCGCGGCGATTTGCCCCGGTGCCGCAATACGCCGTGCGCGTCCTGATGCACGATGTAGCTGCGGTACAGTTTGCGTATGCGATCGTCGCTCAAGCCGGTCCACTGGCGGATGGTGTAAGTGCGGGCTTCGTGGCGAATCAGCCGCAGTGCAAGATCGAATTTCTCGCGGTCTCTGGTGTAGCGATCGTCGGACACTCTCATGGTCGGTTCCTCGTTGCAATTCATGTGATTTTGGGTCGAAAAGAATTTGACAGAAATTAATCACAAAGTTAGCTTGGCCGCCAGGGGGTTGTGGCGCGAAATTGCTGCTGCGTTTGCGGCGAAATGCGCGACAGCCCGCTACACAGCCAGGCGACGCACAAAATCAAGCGCAGGGGGCGGTCGTGCAGGAAGCATTCATCGGCAACTGGGCACAGGAATCCCACTTATCGGCCGAGCATCTGAATTCGATGCGCGATCTCAATCATCGATTCCTCGATCTGGCGGGCGCGAGGGCGGGCGATTGGGCGGCCGCGGGCCGGGGCGGCGAGGCCGGTCTCGGGCTTTTGGTAGCGCCGCTGACGCGGTCGCAGCGTGCGGCGGCGGCAAATTGTCCCTACGCGCTATTCGATCTGCGTTTCGAGGACGATGTGCACTGGCAAGGACGCTTGTCGAACACCGCGACCTGGCGGGTGGCCGATGATCCCAAGGTCGATGGCGACACCATCGATTTTGTGCGGCTGGCTCTTTTCTATGCCTGGCATCTCGCGTCGGGCGGCGGCCTCGCTTGCCACTTGTTGATGGGAATGCGCAGCGATACTGCAACCGCTTTTCGCCGCATGACGGTCGACCGGCTGCCGGCGTTGGTGGCCACGGAAGCGGTGAACCTCACCGCCCGGTGGAGCGGCTGCAGCGCCTACTGGAGCGCCCTCATCGCCGCGGCAGCGCGCGCCGACTCCACCGCGCTGCGTCGCATTCAGCTCTCGGGACTACAGCTGGCTGCCGCCGCGCGGCTGCCGAGCGCCTAGTTTCGGTGCGCAAATCGGTCGAATTCGGGCGCAAAGGCCGCCGCCGGCCCGAATTGCCGTTGCGGGCGGAGCCCCGCCAGGTTTAGTCTACGCGGCTCTTATGCATGCCCTCGTTCTCCGCAAGCTCACCAAGGTCTACAAAAACGGCATCCAAGCGCTCAAGGCGATAGATCTCGACGTCGACGAGGGCGATTTCTTCGCGCTGCTGGGCCCGAACGGCGCCGGCAAGACCACCTTGATTGGCATCACGACCTCGCTGGTCAACAAAACCAGCGGCATCGTCGAAGTATTCGGCCACGACATCGACAAAGAGCTGGAAGTGGCCAAATCCTGCATCGGCGTGGTGCCGCAGGAAATCAATTTCAACATGTTCGAGACGCCGTTCACCATCGTCGTGAATCAGGCCGGGTTTTACGGAATCCCGCGGCGGCTGGCGAAAATCCGCGCCGAGAAATATCTCAAACAGCTGCAACTCTGGGACCGCCGCGACTCGATTGCACGCAGCCTGTCGGGAGGCATGAAGCGGCGCCTGATGATCGCGCGCGCCCTGATGCACGAGCCGCGGCTGCTGATTCTGGACGAGCCCACCGCGGGCGTCGATATCGAAATTCGCCGCTCGATGTGGGAATTCTTGCGCGACATCAACGAGCGGGGCACGACCATCATCCTGACCACGCATTACCTGGAGGAAGCCGAAAACCTGTGCCGCAATATCGCCATCATCGACGGCGGCAACATCATCGAGCGTGACAGCATGGCGAATGTGCTGCGCAAGCTGCAGACCGAAGTGTTCGTCTTCGATTTGCGCGAACCCAGAACCGCTGCGCCGCAAATGTCGGGATTCACGCCGGTTCTCTCCGACGACCACACCTTGGAAATCGAGATGTCCAAGACGCAGAGCTTGAACGATATATTCGCGCAGCTCTCGGCGCAGGGCATCGCCGTGAAC
This sequence comes from uncultured Gammaproteobacteria bacterium, assembly GCA_963785405.1. Classification (GTDB taxonomy): domain Bacteria; phylum Pseudomonadota; class Gammaproteobacteria; order Steroidobacterales; family Steroidobacteraceae; genus Bog-1198. Next base: position 354,417 of record CAWAVF010000008.1, on the reverse strand, counting down.
AGCATGCGCAACAAGGTCAACCGTCTCGAGGAGCTGTTCATCCGCTTGGTCGACGGCAACGCGCGGACCGTCGCCGCCAGGGCATCGTGAGCATGGCCGAATCGCGCCTCGGCACCGACTGGATTGGTTTCACAACCATCGTCATCCGCGAATTCAGCCGCATCGTAAGAATCTGGGGGCAGACCATCGTGCCACCGGCGGTCACCGCCACCCTGTACTTCGTCATATTCGGCAGCCTGATAGGGCGGCGCGTCGGCCAGGTGGGCGGCTTCGACTATATGCAGTTCATGGCCCCCGGCATCATCATGATGAATGTGATCCAGACTTCCTATGGCAATGTGGTGTCGTCGTTCTTCGGCGCGAAATTCGGCAAGCACATCGAGGAGCTGCTGGTGTCGCCGCTGCCGAATTGGCTGATAGTCGCCGGCTACACCATGGGCGGCGTGCTGCGCGGGGTGCTGGTGGGTTCGGTGGTGACCATCATTTCGCTGTGCTTCACGCGCCTGGCGGTCGCCCATGTATTGGCGATTCTGTCCGCGGCGTTTCTGACAAGTTTCATTTTCGCATTGGGAGGGTTGATCAACGCCCTGTTCGCCAAGAACTTCGACCAGATTTCCTGGTTCCCGACCTTCGTGCTGACGCCGCTCACCTATCTTGGCGGCGTATTTTACTCGGTGACCATGCTGCCGGTCTGGGCGCACGCCGCTTCGCACGCCAATCCCATCCTTTACATGGTCAGCGCATTTCGCTTTGGCTTTCTCGGCACCTCGGATGTCGATTTGCGACTGGCTTATGGGATCATGGTGTCCGCCGCCGCCGCGATGTTCACGCTGGCGGTAAGCCTGTTGAACCGCGGCACCGGTATCAGAGAATAAAAGGAGAATTGCTTGCCAATTACGATTTCGCGCATTTCGTGCGCCCTCATCGCTTCGGTCATCGGCTGGAGCACAGCCGGCAGCGTTGCCGCGGAAGCACCGGGCGTCGCGCCGGCCGTCGCCGCAGTGGGCGCCAACGAACTCGAAGGATTCTCGACCGCGGCCGCCGCCGCACAACTGCAATTGGAGGCGCGCTTCGATGCCGATCTTAAGCCGGCGGAGCTCGGCGCTTGGATGCAGCAGATGGCGTCGCAGCCGAATCATGTGGGCTCCGCGCACGACAAGGCGAATGCCGAATTTCAGCTCGCGAAGTTTCGCGAGTGGGGCTGGGATGCGTCCATCGAGGAATTTTCGGTGCTGTACCCAACGCCGCGCGAAGTGTCCGTGGAACTCGTGGCGCCGACCCATTTCAAAGCGCGATTGACCGAGCCGCCCATCGAGGGCGACAGCACATCCTCGCAAACCAAGGATGAATTGCCGGCCTACAACGTGTACGGCGCCGATGGCGATGTAACCGCGGAACTGGTCTACGCGAATCACGGCATGCCGGATGATTACAAGGAGCTCGAACGTCAGGGCGTGAGCGTCAAGGGACGCATTGTGTTGACGCGCTATGGCGGCGGCTGGCGCGGGTTAAAGCCGAAGCTGGCATATGAACATGGCGCCGTGGGCTGCTTGATTTACTCCGATCCGCGCGACGACGGCTATGCCTTGGGCGATACCTATCCGAAGGGCGGCTATCGGCCGCCCGATGCAGTACAGCGCGGTTCGGTTCAGGATCTGACCTTGTACAGCGGTGATCCGTTGACCCCCGGCGTGGGCGCGGTGCCCGGGGCCAAGCGGCTTGCGCTCAAGGATGCCAGGACCGTGTTGAAAATTCCGGTGCTGCCGATTTCATACGCGGCCGCACAGCCGCTGCTCGCCGCCTTAGGCGGACGGGTCGCGCCGGCTGGGTTTCGCGGCGGCCTGCCGCTTACCTATCATCTCGGACCGGGACCGGCGAAAGTGCACATGAAAGTGCTGTCGAACTGGGACCAGAAACCAATATACGATGTGGTCGCGAAGATTCGCGGCAGCCAAGAACCCGATCGCTGGATCATTCGCGGTAATCATCACGATGGCTGGGTATTCGGAGCCACGGATCCCTTGTCAGGACAGGTCGCGTTGATGGCCGAGGCAAAGGCGATCGGCGCATTGGTCAAGGCCGGCTGGCAGCCGCGCCGCACATTGGTTTACACCAGCTGGGACGGCGAGGAGCCGGGACTGCTGGGCTCGACCGAATGGGCCGAGCAGCATGCCGCCGAACTAAAGACCAAGGCGGTGCTGTACGTCAATTCCGATACCAACAGCCGCGGTTTTTTTCAGGCCGAAGGCAGCCACGCCCTGCAGCATTTTTTGAGTGAAGCGGCGCGCGATGTAAAGGATCCGGAAACCGGCGCCAGCGTATTGGCGCGCGCGTTGGCCGCAAGACACGTCGCGAATTACGAATCAGCCGGCGGGCCCGAAGCGCCCCATGGCAATTCAAACGGCGATTTGCTGCTTGGCGCGCTGGGCTCGGGTTCGGATTACACGCCGTTCCTGCAGCACCTGGGCGTGAATTCCTTGAACGTGGAATTTGGCGGCGAAGCCGACTATGGCGTCTATCACTCCGCCTATGATTCATTCGATCACTTCCGGCGTTTCGTCGATCCCACGAATGAATATGGGGTTGCGCTCGCCAAAGTAGCGGGCCGGGTCATGCTGCGGGCGAGCCAGGCGGAATTGATCCCGGCGCACGAAACGGATTTCGCGGCCTCGGTAACAGGCTATGCCGATGAGCTGCACAGGCTCAGCGAGACCATGCGCAGCAAAACCCGCGAGCTCAACAAGCTGCTCGACGACGATGCGTACAAATTGGCGGCGAACCCCGACAAGCCGCGAGCGGCCCCGCCGCGCGCCGACGAGGTTCCGTACCTGAATTTTTCAGAGCTGGACAACGCGGCGCAGAAATTGGAGCAGAGCGCCAAAGCGTTCGACAAGGAATACGCGCGCCTCGATGCCAGCAATGATGCGGCCTTGAACGGCGAACGCGAGCGCGTGAATTCGATGCTCTCGATTCTGGAGCAGAGCTTGACGGATCCGCGCGGCCTGCCGGGCCGCGACTGGTATCAGCACATGATATATGCGCCGGGCGCGCATACCGGGTACGGCGTCAAGACCCTGCCGGGAATTCGCGAAGCGATCGAAGAGCGCCGCTGGGAGGAAGCCAACCAATACATAGGGGTGGTCTCGCGCGCTCTCAACGCCTACAGTACTCGATTGGATCGCGCCATCGCGGCGCCGTAGCTTACGCAGCCCGATTTCCGAAACATCGTGGTAGTCGTGTATCGTGCCTAGAGACAATTTGTAAGGAGACGAATGATGAACGAAGAAAAGCAGCAGAAATTTACTGCCAAAGTGCGCCGCGGCCTGGTATGGGTGCATTCCGTCGCCGCCGCGGAGCTAGCCAAGAAAAAAGCGGAGGCGACCGGGGTGAGGCTCGAGGGGTTCACCGCCAGTGAACTCGCCGATGTTGAATCCGCATTGACCTGGATCGCACAGAACAAGGAATCGAAGAGCGCCGATCCCGCATAGCGCGCGCCTATGGGCGAGGCCTCACGGGACGCTGACCGGCGCGCATAGGACTGGGCTAATATAATCTCATGGCCCGCAAACGTGCATTGGTCGTCGATGATTCCAAGTCGGCCAGAGTCCTTTTGAGCCGCATACTCGAGAAATACGAGGTTGAGGTCGACATGGCGGAGTCGGCCGAGCAAGCCATTGAATATTTGAAGAACAATCGGCCGGACGCGATTTTCATGGACCATCTGATGCCGGGCATGGATGGTTTGCAGGCGGTCCGGGAGATCAAGGGCAATCCGCAAACGGCAATGATCCCGATCATGATGTACACCTCGCAGGAAGGCGAACTGTACGTCGGTCAAGCGCGGGCCCTCGGCGCAATGGGAGTTCTGCCCAAGCAGCTGCGGCCCGTCGATGTTTCCAAAGTGCTGTACGAACTGCACCTGTTGCCGAATCGCCGCGACAGCACGGAGCCGGCGTTGTTGCCGGTGGAGCTGGATGCCGGCGCTTCCGCCCACGGCGCCGCGGCTTACGGCGGCGCCGGTGTTGCGGGCGGCACCGCGTTCGACAAATCGACGCCGCAAAAACCGGCCGAGGCTGCGCCCGCCGATATCAGGCGCTTCATCGCGGATGCCCTCAATAGCGCGGCCGCGCGTATCGTCCGCGATATCCGCGACGCGCTGCCGATGCAAGCCGGCGAGCCGCTGGTGCCACTGCGGCCGCTGCCGCCGGCGCGGCCGGTTTGGCCGGTGGCGGTCGCGATGCTGGCAGCGTGCATTGGCTGTGCATTTGCCGCCAGCTGGTTCGTTGCGCGCAATGATTTGGCGAGCGCGCGCGCTGAAATCGCCGGGTTGACCGCCGCCAATGCGGAACTGCAGCGCTCGCGAGCCGACCTGTCCGCGGCGGCAAAGGAACTCACCGCCGCGCTTGCGGCCATGAACGGCAACGCGGCCGCCGCCGCGGCGGGCGCAGCCGCCGCGGGATCTTCGCCATCGGCAATCGCGCCGCGAGCGGAGCCGGTGCCCTATGGCGAAATACCCTTGGATCGAAGCCGTATCGATGTGTTGCGCGAACTGCTGGCGACGCTCGAATCGCAGGGCTTTCACGGCGTGGTGAAAGTCACCAATTTGGCGGGTAACTATTGTCTCAGTGGCAACGGCTCGGATGGGTACACGCTTGCCGCGGCTACACTCCCGGTCAGCCGCTGCGATCTGATCGGTAATCCCTTCGCCGAATCCCTGTCGAGCCAACAACGCGAGTCGCTGGCGTTCGCCAACCTGGTTGACGGCGTGCGCCAACGCACCGCGGGTGCGATCACCGTCGCGATCGAAAACCAGGCTAGCGGGGCGGGCGCCGGCACGCCGTATCCGACGCGCAGCGACACACTCACCGCCGGCGAATGGAATCGCGCCGCGGCGGCGAATAATCGGGTCGAGTTTTCGGCGGAAGGCAGCCCCTAGCAGCGGCCACGCGAGCGCCGGGGTTGTCAGCTAGAAAGCGACTCTGACGAAAACTTCCGGACCCTTCGAAGTAAAGTTGAAGTAGCCGCCTTGCGCGGCTTGAGACGAATCAAGGTTCGCGCGCACGATGTTGTAGCCCAGCGCGAACGAAATGTTGGGGCGCAGCCGGTACAGCACATCGAACTCGCCATACCCCAGCGAGCCGGAGAGATTGTTGTACGATAAGTGCATGTATTGGGCGCGGCCGTCCACGTACCAGCGCTTGCTGAACACATAGGTCGCATCGATTCCGCCCGTCGGAAAGGGACCGGCCTGATCCTCGGACTGGTCAATATGCCGCGTGGTCGTGGTGACGCGCGCGCGCGCGGAGATATCGGTTTCAGTGACACCGATGGTGGCCGCGACCTCGTACTTCTCGGTATGAAAAAACGAGTATTCGTAGGTAATGCTGAAGGTGCTCAAGTTGAGGGTCGAATACGCCGGGTCGCCGGGCTGCAATACCACATCGCGAAAAATGATCGGTTCGGTGATGGTGGTTGACCCGTCACGATTCAGCTCAAAAAAATCGAAGCGCAGCCGGTGCCGCTCCTGCACGCGCACCATGGCTTGAAATTTTGGTTCATAGTCCGATGGGTCCAATCCGAGTTGGTTTTCCGCGCTGATCGGCGTGCCCGCGACCCCGGTACTGCTGTCGAGTTGCAGATCGGTGTTGTTCGACGTGCGTATCACTCCGAGGGACAGCCGCACGCGCTCCTCCGTCGGGCTGAGATAGTCATCGGCGTGCGCCAGCGTTGCGAAGAACGCAAACGTCAGCGCGGCAAACCTAAGCTTCTTCATGCAGGTCTCCTCAAAATCAACTCATCGGTTGCGGCGCGCCTGACGGCGGCCGGCAAGGACGGGCTGATACGCTCCATCACGTGGGCGGCAGCTGCGCGCCACCCGGTAAGTTTGCCGCCGTAGATACCGAGCACGCGCGGGCGTACGTCTCGATCCGTGGTGAATATGGTTTCTCGCGACCGGTCGAAGGCGGCCTGGCTGGCGGCGGGGAGCACGCGCAGCCCCGCGAAACGCTCGGTAATGTCGCCGCGGGCAAGTCCGCCAAGGGCCGGGAAATAATGGCGCGCGACCGCCAGAAGATATTCCTCCTCCTGCGGCAGCGGCTGCACGGCGTCGGGGTCGCCGCGGTACGGCGTTTCGGTGGTGCCGATCAGGGTGGCTCCGCCCCAGGGCATCACGAACACGGCGCGCCCGTCCGCCGGACTCTCGACATAGTAGATGCCGGACTTCAGCGCAAAAGGAATCACGATGTGCGTGCCCTGCACCAGGTCCACATCCGGCACACTGATCGCAGGTTCGACGGCGCGTGCGATCTGCGGCGCCCAGGGTCCGGCGGCGTTGATCAGCACCCGCGCCCTGCACTCCAAGCTCGACGCTCCCAGTGTGTAATTCACGGTAACGCCGCTGTCGTCCAAAGTCGCTCGCGTGAAGGTGGCCGGCATTGCGAGTTCGCCGCCCAGCTGCAACGCCGACTGCACCACGGCGCGCGTCAGCAATGCATCGTTGGTTTGCGCATCATGGTAGCGAACCACCGCATCGAGATCCTGGGTCTTCAGGCCATCGAGGGAGGGCCAGTCGCTGCGCGGCACGCTGCCGAAGCGCGTAGCCGCGTCAAATCCTCCGAGCAGCGCGTACATCCAGAGTCCGAGCTTCAACTGCCACGGCCGCCGACGGGTGTCGCGATACACCGGTATGAAGAAAGGCTTAAGTTCGACCAATTCGGCGGCGATGCGCAGATGAATCGCGCGCTCGCGCAAGCTCTCGCGCACCAGGGCAAATTGAGCGGATTCGAGGTAGCGCAGTCCGCCATGAATGAGCTTGCTGGAGCGACTCGACGTGCCGCTGGCAAGCGCCCGCCGTTCGATGAGCAAGGCGCTGTGTCCCGCGGCGGCGGCGGCTTGTAGTACACCGGCGCCATGAATACCGCCGCCGATGATGATCACATCGTATTCTTTCATTTCAAATTTGGGGCGTTGATTTCGCTAGGATGCGGGAATCTGCGCGAACACACCAACTTTGCGGTCTTGTCGCCATTTGAGAACAGCGCTCGAAGCCAGGTCGGCGCTACGCTTTGGCTTCGCGCTTTTCCTCGAATTGCACCACCGGGGAATCGGACGTTACCTCGATTTCGCCGTCGACGATCGCCCCCTTGGCTATGGCAACCGTGCGCGCGCTGACCTTGCCGCGTATCACCGCGGTATAGCCGATTTCCAGCTTGTCCTTGACGCAGAGGCCACCCATGATCTTGCCCGCGACAATCGCCTGCTGCGCCTGTATGTTGCCGTGCCAACAACCGCTGGCCGACAAATTCAGCGCGCCATCCAGTTCGCCGTCGCCGTGCACTTCGCCGGAAACCACGAATTGACCGGCGCCGCGAATGTTGCCGATGAACACCGATGTGGCGCCGATAAAGGTCGGCGTGGCCTCGCCCAGGTCCAGAAATCGCCGCTTTGGTTGGTTCATGCTGACTTATTATCCTATCCTTGAGGTACCTCGTGATGTGACGAGCTTGGCGTCGCCGCCACGTCGCGAATCGACGTAGAATGCTGGAGCGTGAAAATGGTCTTCAATAAAGTGATCCTGGTGCTGTGTTTGACCGCCCTGCTGGGCGTTTCGGGCTGCAGCCGGCAGCAGAGCGACTGGGAAAAAGCGGTGGGCGTGAACACCGCGGAGACTTACGAACAATTCCTGAAAAAATACCCAAGCGGCGACTTCACCGCTCAGGCCCAGGCCCGGCTAAAGGAACTCTACGAGGAGCGGGATTGGCAGAAAGCGCGCGACACCGACACTCTCGAGGGCTATCAGGCATTCTTGAAGCAATATCCGGAAGGCAAGTGGACCGAGGAGGCGCGAATACGCGTGGAGAATTTCACCCTGGCCTCGGCTCCTCCCAACGCCACTCCGCCGGCGCAGGCAACTCCGGCACCCGCTGCGCCAAATCCAGCGGCAAACGCCGTGGCACCCAAGGTGGTGGCGGCGCCTAAGGCGGCCGCACCCACGGCGGCCACCTCCAAAGCCGCGGCCGGGACCTACGGTATTCAGCTCGGCGCGTTCAAGTCCGGGGCGGATGCGGCGAACGCGCGCTGGGCGCAGCTGGAAAAGAAATATCCCGAGCTTTTGACAGGACTGACGCCGAAAGTGGCGCCGAAGAAGTCGGCCTCGGGCACGCTGTTTCGCTTGCAGGTCACGAACTTGAGCGAGAAGCAGGCCGCGTCGATCTGCAAAACATTAAAGGAGCACTCGCAGGCCTGCACCATGCTTCGACCCGCCCATTCGTAAGTCACGGCACGGCTTTGTCAGCAGCCGACAATTCCTGTCACTCGAGCACCTCGGCGTATGACATAAACCTTTGATTTTATTAGAGCGCCGCCTGGCACGCCGCTTGCTTCGTATGTTGATATGCAATCGAAAATTGTTGCGTTGCTGGCGCCCGAGGGCAGCCGCGAAGCTGCCCTGCTGGTGCGGCGCGCCGACGGCCAATTCGCGCTCGCAAGAATCGATGCCCGCTTGGGCGCGGCCGCCCGGCTTGCCGCCATGTATGCCAACTCGGTGAATACTTCGTTGGCGCCGGAGGTGCTGGCGGCGCAGGGCTAGTTTTCCAAGCATGGGGATAACCCCTGGCGCCGCGATCAAGCTTCCCCCGCATGCGGCGCCTTTTTTTATCTGCGCAAACCCAACTCGTCCAGTATGAATGCGTACTCCATCGCGATCTCCCGATAACGCTGGAAGCGCCCGGCCCTGCCGCCATGACCGGCTTCCATCTCGACATGCAGCAACAGCCGATTCTGATCGGTCTTGAGAGCTCGTAACTTCGCCACCCATTTTGCCGGCTCGTAGTATTGCACCTGACTATCCCAAAGACCGGTGGTGACGAGCATCGCCGGATACGCCTTCGCGGCGACATTGTCGTAGGGCGAATACGACAGCATGTAGTCGTAGGACTTGCGTTCGCGAGGGTCGCCCCATTCGTCGTATTCGTTGGTGGTCAGCGGGATGCTGTCGTCCAGCATGGTCGTGACTACATCGACGAAGGGAACCTGCGCCACGATGCCGCGGTAATTCTCAGGACTCATGTTGGCGACGGCCGCCATCAGCAAACCGCCGGCGCTGCCGCCCATCGCAAACACCTTGTCCTTCGCGGCGTAGCCCTGCGCGACCAGCATCCGCGTGACATTCAGAAAATCGCTGAATGAATTTTTCTTGCGCAGCAGCCGCCCGTCGTCGTACCAGGCACGGCCCATCTCCTGGCCGCCGCGCACATGGGCAATCGCGTACACCACGCCGCGATCAATGAGGCTTAAGCGGGCCGGCGAGAAGCTCGGGTCCATCGACAAACCATAGGCGCCATAGCCGTATTGCAGGAGCGGCGCGGAGCCGTCGCGCGCAAAACCCTTGCGGTACACCAGGGACACCGGAACACGGGCGCCGTCCTCTGCCTTTGCGGACAGAAATTCCGTGACGTAATCGCCGGGATCAAAACTGCCGAGCACCGGATCGCGTTTCAGCAGCACCTGCTGCCGGGTGCGCACGTTGTAATCGTAAATCGTCGTTGGCGTGGTGAGCGACGAGTAGGCGTAACGCACGACCTCGGTGTTCAATTCCGCATTGACGGACAGCGCGTTGCTATAGGCGGGCTCGTCGCTGGCGATGAAGAATTCGGACCCCGCGCTCAGCATGTGGATGCAGATCTTGCGCAATCCGCCGCTGCGCACCGAAAGCGCCAGGAATCCTGAGAAGACGTCGAAATCCTCGATGAAAGTATCATCCCGATGCGCCACCACATCGAGCCACGCCGCGCAATCTGCCTGCGGACGAATCGGCGCGCGCGTCAGGCGGAAATTTTGCGCACTTAGGTTGGTCCTGACGATGAACTCATCGCCGAGATGCTCGATGTCGTATTCATGGTCGGGTTGGTGCGGCAGAAAAATCTCGAAGTTAAGCTCCGGATCCGCGGCGCGCGCGTAGCGCCATTCCGAGGACAGCGTGCTCTCCATGCGGATGTAAACGAATTCATCCGATTTGGATTTGGATACGGCGGTGTAGAAGCTTAAGTTGGTTTGCTCGAAGACCAATGCATCGCGCTTCGGATCCTCTCCCAACTCATGCTTCTTGACGTATAGACCGAGCAGCGTCTGCGGGTCCTTCTCGACATACAGCACCGTGCGGTTGTCGGCGGCCCACGCGAGGTCGGGCTCGACATTGGCGATGGCGACGGTGAGAATTTCGCCACTGCTAAGATTCTTGAAGCGCAGCGCGAATTGGCGCCGGCCGACGGTGTCCTCGCAGAAGGCCAGCCACTGCCCATTCGGCGAGACTTCAATCGCGCCGATGCGGTAGTAGTCATGTCCGGCAGCCAGCAGGTTGGCGTCGAGCAAGATCTCTTCCGGCGCATCGAGCAAAGTCTTGCGCCGCGCAAAGATCGGATGTTCCTTTCCGGGCTCGAAGCGGGTGTGGTACCAGTAGCCGTTCTTGCGATACGGCACGGTCGAATCGTCCTGCTTGAGCCGCGCGATGATCTCCGCGTACAGCGCATCCTCGAGCGGCTTGGCGTGCGCCATGCTGCGCTCCTGAAACGCATTTTCCTCTCGAAGATAGGCCAGAACTTCCGGGTCGGCGCGCTTGTCGTCGCGCAGCCAGTAATAGGGGTCGGTCCGCACCCCAAAAGGCGAGGTCACGGCATGGGGCAAAACCTTGGCGACGGGAGGTATTGGATCCGAATCGGGCATGGTTTTAGGGCCACTTGTCCCAGCGAAAGGCGCGAGTATAGTCATTGCAAAGGGTTGGCGGTCCGATCAGACAATAAGCGGGGGGTTTATGCAGACCGTGAGTCAATTGCTTAAGCTCAAGGGCAACCAAATTTTCTCCGTCGCGCCGCATGAGTCCGTGCTGCGCGCCATAGAAATCATGGCGACGCGATATGTGGGTGCGCTGCTGGTGATGAACGAGGGCACGCTGCTCGGAATCATCTCGGAGCGCGATTACGCCCGCAAGGTCATCCTCAAGAATCGTTCGTCGCATGACACGCCGGTGAGCGACATCATGACTTCGCCGGCAATAAGCGTGACGCCGGAGGACACCGTGCATCACTGCATGGAGCTGATGACCGAGGGACGATTCAGGCACCTGCCCGTGATGAAGGCCGGCCGCGTGGTCGGAATGCTGTCCATCGGCGATTTGGTCAAAGCGGTGATCCAGGACCAAACCGAACACATCCAGCAGCTGGAACGCTACATCGCAGGGTAAAGCGCCCGAACGATGGCGATTGACGATAAGTACTTCCTCGGTATTATGAGTTGCATACATAGGCGCGACACCGCGTTGCCCAGCCAAAGCGCTTGATTTCTCGCCTAGAACCGAATTAAGTCATTGTTTTTAAAGGTCCAGTGCTTTAGAGCATTGGGCTTACGATTTAGCCTGGGCGCAAGATATGGCGAATGAGGACATCGCAGTTTTCGACACCAGCCTGCATGGCGCGGATCCGCGCGCGGGCGATTGGGGCCTTTGCCGGGCAGGCTATGAAAAAGATTCCTGCGGGTTCGGCCTCATTGCGAGCCTCGACGATAAGGCCAGCCACTGGGTATTGCAGACCGCCATCAGCTCGCTGAATCGACTTACCCACCGCGGTGCCATTGCCACCGATGGTAAGACCGGGGATGGCTGCGGATTGCTCATCAAGCTACCCACTGCATTCTTGCGGGCCGTGGCCCAGGAAGCGGGGCTAACCTTGGCGCCGCTGTTTGCCGCGGGCCTCGTATTCTTGAACCGCGACGCCGCCAAGGGGGGAGAGGCGCGCAATATTCTCGTCGAGCAATTGCGACTCGAGAAACTCGAGGTCGCAGGCTTTCGCGCAATGCCCACCGACCCTGAAGCTTGCGGTTCGGAAGCGCTCAAGACCCTGCCGATCATCGAGCAAGTGTTCGTGAACGCGGGCAGCGATCTTGACGATGCCACCTTCAACCGCAAGCTGTTCCTGGCGAGACGGCGTGCGGAGATAAAATTGGCCGCGCAGGATCCGGTCTTCTACATCCCGTCGCTATCCTCGAGCACCATTGTCTACAAAGGCATGGTGATGCCGCAGTTTCTGGTGCAGTTCTATCCGGACCTCAAGGATCCACGGATGGAGGCCTCGGTGGTGGTTTTCCATCAGCGCTTTTCCACCAATACCCTGCCGCAATGGCGCCTAGCGCACCCGTACCGCTATTTGGCACACAATGGCGAGATCAATACGGTGCAGGGAAATCGCAGCTGGGCAGTGGCGCGAGGCCCGCTGTTTCATTCGCCGCTGCTGCCGGATCTGACCGACATTCTGCCGCTGGTGTCGCTCACCGGGTCGGACTCGCAATCCCTCGACAACATGCTGGAAGTGCTGCTGGCCGGGGGCCTCGACCCGATGCATGCGATGCGCCTGCTGATACCTCCGGCCTGGCAGTCGGTCGACATGATCGACCCGGATTTGAAGGCGTTTTACGAGTACTACGCCACACACATGGAGCCTTGGGACGGTCCGGCCGGCATTGTTCTCACCGACGGCCGCTACGCGCTATGCACCTTGGATCGCAACGGTCTGCGTCCGGCGCGTTGGGTGATCACCAAGAATCGGCATATCACCATTGCCTCGGAAGCGGGCGTTTGGGACTACCAGCCTGAAGACGTGGTCGAGAAGGGCAAGCTCGGACCCGGCGAGATGCTGGCGCTCGATCTGCAGACCTCCGAGCTTCTCAACACCCAGCGCGTCGACGATCTTTTGAAAAGCCGCCACCCGTACAAGGTATGGCTCAAGAAGGGCGTGCGTTATCTGCAAACCGATCTCATCGATCCGCGCCTGGCGGCCGAACCGTTCGATCGCGACACGCTGGCGCTGTACCAGAAAATGTTCAACGTCTCGGCCGAAGAGCGCGACGAGATCATCCGCGTTCTCGCGGAAGATGAAAGCGAGGCCGTGGGCTCGATGGGCGATGACACGCCGATGCCGGTGCTGTCGAAAAAGGCGCGCTCGTTGTACGACTATTTTCGCCAGCAATTCGCCCAGGTCACGAACCCGCCGATCGACAGCTTGCGCGAAAGCATCGTGATGTCGCTGCAGACCCAGATTGGCCGCGAAGCCAACATCTTCGTGCCTGGCCAGCACCACGCGGAGCAAATCGTCCTGAGCTCGCCGGTGCTCTCGCAGCGCAAGCTGCGGCAAATCGTGGCGCTGGCGGACTCCGGGGTGCCGAACGAGTTCATCGATCTGCAATACGAGGAGCAGCTGGATCTTGAGGCCGCGCTCCTTAAGGTTTGCGATCAAGCGGAGGCCGCGGTTCGCAATGGCAAGATCGTGCTGCTGTTATCGGATCGCTACCTGGTAGCGGGCAAATTGCCCATACATGCCCTGCTCGCGACCGGCGCCGTGCATCACCGCCTGATCGCGACCGGGCTGCGCTGCAAATGCAACATCCTGGTGGAAACCGGCACGGCGCGCGATGCGCATCATTTCGCGTGCTTGATCGGCTACGGCGCAACCGCTGTGTATCCCTATCTTGCCTATCAAACCTTGTTCGATCTGATGCGCAAGGGCGCGCTCAAAATGGAAGCCGCCGCGCGCCAGGAACTCGGCCGCAGCTACCGGCGCGGCATTCGCAAGGGCCTGTTCAAAGTGATGTCCAAGATGGGCATCTCCACCATCGCCAGCTATCGCAGCGCGCAGCTGTTCGAGATCGTCGGGTTGGGCGACGAGGTGGTGAAGCTCTGCTTCGAAGGATCGGAAAGCCGCATTCAGGGCGCGGACTTTGAGGATCTCAAAGCGGATTCGGAGCATCTGGCGCAGCGCGCCTGGGATCCAACCGTGCCGGTCGAACAGGGCGGTTTGCTCAAGTACATGCACGACGGCGAATATCACATGTACAACCCGGACGTGGTGGCGACGCTGCAATCGGCGGTCATGACGGGCGATTTCGAGCAATACCGCCAATTCGCGGCATTGGTCAATGAGCGTCCGGTGTCCTGCATTCGCGATCTACTCAAACTCAAGGCCAGCGCCGCCCCAATTCCCATCGAAGACGTTGAACCGCTATCAAGCATCATCGCGCGCTTCGACAGCGCCGGGATGTCCCTGGGCGCGCTGTCTCCCGAGGCGCATGAAGCCCTGGCGATCGCCATGAATCGCCTCGGCGCTCGCTCCAACTCCGGCGAAGGCGGCGAGGATCCGGTGCGCTACGGCACCGAGAAGAATTCCAAGATCAAGCAGGTGGCCTCCGGTCGATTTGGGGTGACCCCGGAATATTTGATCAATGCGGAAGTGTTGCAGATCAAGATTGCGCAGGGTGCAAAACCCGGCGAAGGCGGGCAGCTACCCGGCCACAAGGTCAACGATATGATCGCTTCCTTAAGATTCGCGCGGCCGGGCGTGGGATTGATCTCGCCGCCGCCGCACCACGACATCTACTCGATCGAGGATTTGGCGCAGCTTATTTTTGACTTGAAGCAAGTCAATCCGAGCGCGCTGGTGTCGGTCAAATTGGTGGCCGAGCCGGGCGTCGGCACGGTCGCGGCCGGCGTCGCCAAGGCTTACGCGGATTTGATCACCATCAGCGGCTACGACGGCGGCACCGGCGCGAGTCCCCTGTCCTCCATCAAGTATGCGGGAACACCCTGGGAATTGGGTCTTGCCGAAACCCATCAGACACTGCGCGCCAACGAGTTGCGGCATCGGGTCCGCCTGCAGACCGACGGCGGCTTGAAGACCGGACTTGATGTCATCAAGGCAGCGCTCATCGGCGCGGAGAGCTTCGGTTTCGGCACGGCGCCGATAGTTGCGCTGGGGTGCAAGTACCTGCGCATATGTCACTTGAACAATTGCGCCACCGGCGTCGCCACCCAGCACAATGTGCTGCGCACCAAGTATTTCATCGGCCTGCCGGACATGGTGATCAATTACTTCAAGTTCGTGGCGCAGGAATGCCGCGAAATCATGGCCTTGATGGGCGTGCGCAGCATCGCTGAATTGATCGGACACACGGAACTTCTCGAGATTCTGCCCGGCGAGACGCCGAAGCAGCGCAAGCTCGACTTGTCGCCGGTGCTCGCCAACTCCGCGCTGGTGTCGGCCAAGCCGCAATACTGCATCGATCCCAAGAACGAACCATTCGACAAGGGTGCCCTAGCTGAGCAAATGCTGCGCGACATGCGTGCAGCGATCGATGCTAAGTCCGGCGGCGAATTCGCCTATCCGATCAGCAATTTTCATCGCTCCATCGGCGCGCGTCTATCCGGGGAAATCGCCAGGCGCTGGGGCAACATCGGCATGAGCGCGGCGCCGTTGATAGTCAACCTCAAGGGTTCGGCGGGACAGAGCTTCGGCGTCTGGAATGCCGGCGGTCTGCATCTTCACCTCGAGGGCGAAGCCAATGATTACGTCGGCAAGGGAATGGCAGGGGGCAAAATCGTCCTCAAACCGCACTTGAAATCGAGCTTCGTAGCGCGCGACACCGTGATCATGGGCAACACCTGCCTGTATGGCGCCACCGGTGGCGAGCTGTATGCCGCGGGGCGGGCGGGGGAACGGTTTGCGGTGCGCAATTCCGGCGCGCTGGCCGTGGTCGAGGGCACCGGAGATCATTGCTGCGAGTACATGACGGGCGGCGTGGTGTGCGTGCTCGGCACCACCGGCGTGAATTTCGGCGCCGGCTTCACCGGCGGATTCGCCTACGTGCTCGACATGCAGCGGGATTTCGTCGACCGCTACAACCACGACCTGATCGACATTCATCGCGTGTCGCCCGAGGGAATGGGCACTCACGTGCAGCATCTGCGGGGTTTGATCGAACAGCATGTGGATGCCACGGGCAGCGTCTGGGGCGCACAGCTGCTCAACGATCTTCGCAGCTACATCGGCCGGTTCTGGGTGGTGAAGCCCAAAGCCTCGGCCATCGATTCGCTGCTCGAAAATCTGCGCCGCGCGGCTTAAAGCTCAAGACCCCCATGGCCGACAAGCACCTGCAATTTCTCGATGTTCCCCGCAAGGACCCTGACAAGGTGGCCTTGGAAGTGCGCACCACGGAATTTCGCGAAATTTATTCCCAGTACAGCGCTGAAACTGCGGCGCAGCAGGCGGGGCGCTGCATTTCCTGCGGCAATCCATTCTGCGAGTGGAAATGCCCGGTCCACAATTACATTCCGAATTGGCTGGCGCTGATCAATGACGGCAAGCTGTTCGAGGCTGCGGAACTGTCGCATCAGACCAACTCGCTGCCGGAAATGTGCGGCCGCATTTGCCCGCAGGATCGGCTGTGCGAGGGCGCCTGCACGTTGAATGACGGCATTGGTGCCGTGAGCATCGGCGCCATCGAAAAATACATCACCGACGAGGCCTTCAAGCAGGGCTGGAAGCCCGATATGTCCAACGTGATTCGCACGCCCAAGCGCGTGGCGATCGTGGGCGCGGGTCCCGCGGGTCTCGCCTGCGCCGACATTCTGGTGCGCAACGGCGTGACGCCGGTGGTGTTCGATCGCTATGCGAAGATCGGTGGTCTTCTGACTTTCGGAATTCCGCCGTTCAAGCTGGAAAAGGATGTGGTCGAGAAGCGCTGCGAAATCATGCAGGAAATGGGCGTGGAATTTCGCTTGAACGTGGATGTCGGCCGCGACATCGCCTTCGAAGAATTGATCGGAGGATTCGATGCCGTGTTTCTCGGCATGGGCACCTACACCTATGTCAAAGGCGGCTTCGGCGGCGAAGATCTGCCCGGGGTGCACGAGGCGCTCCCCTACCTCATCTCCAATATCAATCGCGAGCTGAATCTCGCCAACGATGCCTCCGAATACATCGATATGAAGGATAAGAATGTCGTGGTTTTAGGCGGCGGCGACACCGCCATGGATTGCAATCGAACCGCCGTGCGCCAGGGCGCGGCGAGCGTCACCTGCACCTATCGGCGTGATGAAGGCAACATGCCGGGTTCGCGGCGCGACTACAAAAACAGCAAGGAAGAGGGGGTCACATTTCTCTTCAATCGGCAGCCGATCGAAATCGTCGGCGCCGATCGAGTGCAAAGCGTCAAGCTGGTCGAGACGCGATTGGGACCGCCGGATCGGCGCGGCCGCCGCGTGCCGGAGCCGGTTCCAGGAACGGAGGAGACCATCGCCGCCGATGCGGTGATCATCGCCTTCGGTTTTTTGCCGAGTCCCGCGGACTGGTTTCAGCGCCAGAAAATTGAGCTGCACGGCAATGGCCGGGTGCGGGTGTCGGCCGCGCCGCGGTCCCGATTCCAAACCACCAACCCCAAGGTGTTTGCCGGCGGCGATATGGTGCGTGGATCGGATTTGGTGGTGACGGCGGTCTTCGAGGGTCGCGAAGCGGCGCAGGGGATTCTGCGATATCTCGGCCTGCGGTCCTCTCCTACGGCGTGCTGATGCGATCGATCCACGAGTCTCCGGTATACATGCGCATCGGCCTACCGTTTTGCTCGACGAATCGCACCACCTCGCCCACGACTCCACCGCCGGTGGGCGCGACGAAGCGGAAGCGTCCACTGCCCAGCGGTTCGAGCGTGACGATGTTGTCGAGGGTCGGCGCGTTCGGCGCGATGATCACCAGCTTCTTGTTGAGCAGTACCACCTCAAGGTCGCCGTTGCGCCCGCGGTAGAGCCCCGCGAAGCGCTCCCACGCGGGATCCCAGGCGGGGACCGGCTTTGTGTTTGCGGCCTTGGCGACCGCTTGACCCACAGTGCTCATCAACACCTGTGCGATGTCGCTGGGATTGGAGTCGTTGGTGTTCGTCAGAACGATGACGCCCACCTTGTCGTCGAGTTGGATCAGCGTCTGGGTGGTATTGCCGGGATAGCCGCCGCCATGCCCGATGTAGGTCTTATCCTTGACGCGCTTCACATCGAATCCGAGACCCGTTCCAGAGGTCCAGTTTTCCTCCACGGAACGCACGCGCAGCATCTCGCGCCAGGATTCGCCGCTGACGATCTGCGACCCGCCGCGCGGGCCGCGGCGGAATTGCGCCGACTCGAACTTCGCCAAATCCTCGACGTCCGAGGTGACCCCCGTGGCCGCCGCCATGCCCCGCGCATCGACGAAGGGAAGCACCTCGCGCGTGCCGTCCGGCATGCGCCGACCGTATGGAACAGCCAGGTCCGACACGTCTTTATCGACACTGGAGCCCATCATGCCCAGCGGCTTGAATATGTTTTGATTGACGTAGTCGGCCCATTTCTCGCCGCTTACTTTCTCGACGATCAGTCCAGCCACCGCAAAACCCAAGTTGGAATACTTCCAGCGCACCGCGGGGGCGAAGGCGGACTGCCGGTCGGCATACAGGTGCTGCAGTTGCTCGGCAGTCGGAAAATCAAACGACACCCAGTGATCTCCCGCCTCGCGCTGCAGACCCGAGCTGTGCGACAGCAGCTGCTCGATGGTGATTGGACCGTCGTCGTCGCCGGCGGGTTTGGCCTTGAACCATGGCAGATACTTCACCACCGGATCGTCCAGGCGCAGCTTGCCCTCCTCGCGCAGCTGCATGATGGCGATAGCAGTGAATAGTTTGCTGTTGGAGGCGATGCGAAACTTCGTGGTCGCCGTCATCGGCAGTTTTGCCTGGATGTTCGCGAACCCGAAGCCCTTGGACCAAACCAAATCCTGATCGCTGACGACGCCAACGGCGACTCCAGGAATTCCTCGATACGCGAGCTGTCCCTCGAGCCACGCCGAGAACAGCCGCTCCGCACCCAGGATGTCGGGGTCATTGGCTAGGGCCGCGGCGCCGGCCTTTGGCGCCGGGGCTTGCGCGTGCAGCGGCAGCGCCAGCAGGCCGAGGAGAATTGCCAATCCGGCTCGGCGACTGGCTGCGGGATGACTGCGCATGACGCGACTCCTTGAGACTTACGACGCTGCGTGCAGCATAATCGACCATGGGATCAAATTGATATGTCGCCACTACAACACGCCAGCTGTCCCACGGCCGTCGTCAAGGCGCCCGTTGAGGTGGTGTGGCAGCTGTTGACGGAACCGAGCCGGTGGGGTGAATTTTTTGACGTGCGGCGCGTTACCGTCACTCCGCCTGGAACCGCATCCGTTGGACAGGTGGTGCGCGCAGAATCGGGACCCCGGTTGTTGCGATTGAAGATATCATTTCGGTTTCTCGAGATCGAAGAAACCCGGCACCGATTGTTGATCAATGTGAATCTGCCGCTTGGCATCATCGTGCGCGAAGATTTGAACTGCGCACCGTTCGATGAGGATCAATGCCGCGTCAATTACGGCTGCAACTTTGAATTTCCGCATGGATGGCGCGGATTGTTGGCGCGATTGTTTCTGCACAAAGAGATCGATGCGGGACCCGCCGATTCATTGTTGCGCCTCAAGCGTCGGGCCGAGCAACTGCAGGCAAATGTGCGAGCTTGAGCCTGCACGGGCGATGACATGCCCCGCATAATACCGACGAAGGAGCGCGTGGTCTTGTCCTGGAGCGGAGGCAAGGACAGTGCGATGGCGGCCTACCAGATGCTCGCGTCGCAAAAGTACGAGATCACGTCGTTGTTGACGACGGTGACCGAAGGGTTTGACCGCATCAGCATGCACGGCGTGCGCCGGGAACTGCTGGAGCGACAAGCCGATTCCCTGGGGATCCCGCTGCGCAAAATCATGATCCCGCAGGATTGCACCAATGAGATTTACGAGGCGCGAATGCGGGAGGCCATGAGCCGCATCAAGGCGCAGGGGATCACGAAAATCGCATTCGGCGATTTGTTCCTGCAGGATGTGAAGAAGTACCGGGACGAGATGCTGGCACAGGCCGGCATGACGGGTCTGTATCCGATCTGGATGCGCGACACCGAAGAGCTGGTGCGGACATTCATCGGGCTGGGCTTCAAGGCGATCCTCGCCTGTGTGGACACCCAGGCCCTGGACGCAACGTTTGCCGGCAGAGAAATCGACCTGCAGTTGCTCAAGGATCTTCCCGAGAGCGCCGACCCGTGCGGCGAGTACGGCGAATATCACTCGTTCGTCTACGCCGGCCCGATCTTCAAGAACGCCATCGCCTGCAGCACCGGTGAGCGCGTGCTGCGCAACGAGCGCTTCAACTACTGCGACATCGTGGCGATGAGCGACCTTGAACGCTGTCCGGTCAGCGCTGCGGTTGCCCCGGAATCGGCAGCACTTCCATGATCTCAACCGAGTCGCCCGGGAATATCGCGAAGTGCGGATGGCGCTCGAACATCCTGGCGGCAGCTTCGTGAGACTCGGCCTCGACCACCACGTATCCCGTCATGTGGTTCTTGGTATCCGTGATCCCTTGCGCAGCGGCGCGTTTGGTCTTGCCGAGGGGGCCGCCCGTTTCGACGATGACCTTCTGATGGATCGTCATCCATTCTCCCCACGCTTTCATCCCTGAGGCCTCGAGTTGCTTGCGTTTCGCTTCATCCAGGGTGCTCCACCCGGATTTCTCCATGGCGGCGGGGGATCCCAGATAAATGGCCAGAAACTTCTTCATGATCTGCTCCTGCTAAACACTGCGAATGCAATGCTCCCATAGATCATGACGATCGAGAAGCGGCGAAATCGACAGGCGGGACGACAAAAATTGCCGGCCGCGGCAGCGGTGCGATTCACTTGCCTGTCACTGCCGTGGCACCTCTTTATTATTGCTCGCCAGCGTTGAATGAACCGGTTGCCGTACCTGGGTTTGGACCGAACGCGGCAAAGGTATAGGTGCCCGTTACTCCGAAACCGTTGCTCGAGAACGTGCCGGTGAAACCATTGCCGTTGCCGTCGGTAATCGTGAGGTTGCCGCTGGCGAAAGTGCTGCCGGTGCAAGCCGTAGGTCCCGTGGTCACTGTGGTCGTCGAACCCGGCTGGGTGCTGGTGCTCTGGTAAACGCAATTTAAGAGCGCTCCGGGAGATACCGGAGTCGTGAAAGTCAACGTCGCGTCGAAGGTATAGGCGCCGGCCGTACCGGTGAAGCCTCCGCAATACGATTGATTGTCCCATGGTTGGGCGCCGCCTCCCTTCGTCGGCGTAGGCGCTGCAAAGCAGGCGGGTGTATAGGTGTAGAGCGGCGCTTCGGTGCTGCCGAAAGACGAACCCGCGTACACGGTAATGTCACCACCGGTGCTGCTGGCATTGGCCACAAATACATTGTCGAAGGAATCGACCGCCACACCCTCGACACCTGACGTGTCGGTGCCGTTGGTGGCGACCGGCGCCACGCAGGGGTTGCTGCCGCCGCCGATCAAGGTGCTCGCGGAGTATTCAAATATCTCGGCGTCGTAGGAACTGGCGACGTACAGCGAGGTACCGGAGAGCGCGATACCTGTGGGGCCTGCGGGCATCATGCAGGGCGCGACGCCCGCCAAATCGTAGATCGGCAGGGAGGTCGCCGTGAGCGGCGCCTTGTACACCAGTACGCGGCTGGTCGGATTCGAGCTCAGTCCGACGAGCACGTACTCGCCGACGCCGGGAACGTTCTCATCGACGATCATTAACGGCGTGGTAAACGGGGTACCGGCCCCGTCGTTGTGCAGCGTCGCGGCCGCGGTGAATCCCATGCCCGGATTACCGGGGCTGACGGCGTTGAACACCGAGATCGTATCGCCCGGATCGTTGGCGACGTAAACGTTGCCGCTAGAATCCACGGCGACGCCGATGGGGCCGGCGAGACTCGGGAAGCTGGGGTTGCTGAGCAGCGCCCCGCCGCCGCTGGCGGTAATTTCCGCGTAGCTGGAATCGTAGACCGACACGGATTGAGTGCCTTGAACCTCAATGCCTTGAGCGTTCTGGCTGCCTTGGTTGGCGACGTACAGGTTGCCGCTGGCATCGAAGGCCGCACGTGCGGGATGGTTGAGGTTCTGCGGCGGGATGCTCGCGACCTGCGTGAGTCCGGTAACGTGATTAAAAGTGTTGGTCTGCTCGGACAGCACCAGCACCTGATTGGTGCTGTAGTTGGGCACGAACAGCAGGTTGTTGTGGAACTCGATCCCTCTCGGGCCGTAGAGCGCCGAAGGCGGACCATTGCCAACGCTGCACGCGACCGTGATGTTCGTGACGTTTCCGTTACCGATCGTCCCGCTGGCGTTGCTGACCAGGCAGATGTTGGGCGCGGCCGTGGATGCGGTGACTACATAGGCGGTTCCACTCCCGAGCTGCGCCGGCAGGGTGAAGGCGACGGGGGCGCTCAACGTAGCGGGACCGCTCACGATCACGCTATCGCCATTCACGGTGTCGGAAATCATCACGCTCGTCCCGGCCGGCAGTTGCGATACGTTGCCGCCCACGGTGTAGAGAGGCGGCGGGGGTTGGGAGGCGGGGCTGCAGGTGATCGCAATCCCGCTCGCTGTATCGGTCTCATCGCCGCTGGAGTTGGTCGCGTCCGTGAAGGTGAAGGTGGCGCTTGCCGCGGGGCTGCCGCCCGAGGAGGCGGCGACGAGGCAGGTCTGCCCTCCGCTGGCAGTGACGATTTGCACCGTCCCGGTATTGGTGCCGCAGCTGTTGTTGTAATTGAGCGCGGATGCCTGGCTGTTGCTGCCGCCGACCGAGAGGCTGAAGGTTCCGTTTCCGCTATCCACTATCGTGCCAGTCGAGGGCGCGCCGCTGCCCGGGAGCATGTCGCTGGAGCACATCAAGCCGAGAGAAAAGCTGATGCTCACGGTGTTGCCGGCCGTCAAACCAGTCACGGTGCCCGACGCCGTGTACTGATACTGCGCACTGGTGAGCGTCGCGGACGCGTTGCTCAACGCCATGCTTGCAGCCGGCGATTGCGTCGCCTGGCAGGCATCGGCGATCGAGTTCTGATAAGTCTTGATGCTGGCCTCGAGCGACACTGCAAGCGATTGTTGGTAGATTTGGGACAGTAGGATGCTGCCGTTGCCGGAGGCGAGCGGCACGGAAATCGGAAACCCGCCGGCCAAGCCGTCGGCGTGCCCATCCGAAGTAATGTCGTTGAGGATGGCGACGGCCAGAGCTGCCGAGGTCACACCGTTATTCGCTGCCAGCTGCGCTATTCCGGCCAGCACCAGCGATACATCGAAGGACGCCTGATCCTGGCCGGCCGTGCCGCAGTTGGGGGCGTTCAGATTGAGCAGCGCTGTAGTCAGAGTCGACACCAAGCCAAAGGCGTTCTGGACTTCGGTATTGGCGGTGCTAATGGCGCTCGCCGCGGTGATCATCCCCTGGCTCTGGCTCATGGCCTGCAAGGCCAGCTGCGCCGCCACGGTGGTGAGGGCGCTGATCGGTTGGACGGTGTTGTTCCCTGCGGTGACGGAAGGCAGGAAGGCCGAGAGTATCAAGCCAGCCGGGATCTGTACCGTTTGACCGGTCACCGTGTCGGTGTAGCTGCCGCCGGTGCTCTCGAGCAGCACGGCCCCGGTATAGCCCCCGCCCAAGTCGAGGGTGTAGTTGCCGTCGCCGTTGCCGTCGGTCGTGGCCGTGGCGCAGCCCGACCCTGAGGTTGCAGGCACGCAGCTGCCGATCACACCGTTGGCCGAAACCTCGTAGGCCGTGAGCGTGGCATTATCCACGAATGCCTCGTCAACCGTGCCGCTGATCGAAGTGACTGCCGGCGGGGGCGGCGGGGCGGCCGGCGCCGCGGGCGAACTGGAATCATTCGAGGAACATGCGGCGAGGCTCATCGCCAGCGCGATGCCGGCGATGTAGCGGCATAGGCGCTGCACTCCTGGCCTGCACCCGGCTGCTGGCTGAAACACGGACGTTCCCACTCTGTGCTGCATGCTCATGGCTCGCTCCTGTAGCTTCCCCGGGCCGAAGTCGCTTCCGGCCTTCGAACTCTGGTCATGCACTTACGTAAATCCGATACGACGTTAGTGCGGCTATTGAGGAATACGTATTTGAGGCGCCAAACCCGACACGCGGAACGAAAATGTCGGGACACAGGAGCGACGGTCGCTGTTTCCGGCGACGGGACGCGCATCAAGGATCTTGGGGGGTGGAGCTATTCCAGAGCGGCGCTGAGCAGCAGCCGCGCTTTGTGCCAATCGCGCTGCACTGTGCGCTCGGTCAGGCCAAGCATTTCCGCGATTTCGTTCTCATTGAGTCCGCCGAAATAGCGCATCTCCACGACCTGCACGAGCCGCGGTTCAGTCTGAATCAATTCCTCGAGCACTTCATTGATCCGGATGAGCTGCTCGTCGGAAGTGTGCGCCTGGTCGGCGACCTGGCTGTTGAACGTAACCTGCAGCGCACCGCCCCCATGGCGCTCCGCGCGATGCGCGCGCGACAGGTCAACGATGATGGAGCGCATGACCCTCGACGAATAGGCCATGAAATGCGCACGATCAGTCACTCGGAGGCGTCCGGCATTGAGAAATCGCAGATACGACTCGTGCACCAGTCCCGTCGTTTCCAGCGTATTGCCGCGCGGCGAAGCGTTCAGCCGCCGGTGCGCGAGCTGACGCAACTCCTCATACATCACCGCCATCAGTCGATCGATGGCACTTCGTTCTCCCGCATTGACACCGTCAAACAGCTGCGTAAGCTCGTTCATTGAGCTGGCGCGATAGGGGCAACAAAAAGACTTGTTCTCAAGCGGGCGGCCATCCATGCGTCTTAGGATCAATAATCTATCAGAAACCTGCACGGCCGCAGCCGCAGGTCCCTCGAACGGCGCGCATCGGGATATTTCGCCCCTGCATCCGGCCTCGTATTAGACATAACCGCCATGCCAATTCCGGCAGCACATCTGGCAGCTCTCTCGCCTCTGTTGGAGGAGGGGCTGGACCTGCCGGATCACGACCGTGAGCAGTGGCTGGATAGCCTGTCCGAGCCCTTTCCCGGCGCAAAGGCCATGCTGCGCAAAATGTTGGACGAGAAGGCGAGCGGGCATGCCGAGGAGCTGCTCGATACGCTGCTCAAGCTGCCCTTCGGCGACGATGAATCCGATGCTGGAGCGGACACCGGGACGTTCAAGGCGAACGTGCAAATTGGCAACTATCGCCTGGAACGTCTGCTCGGGGTTGGGGGCATGGGCAGCGTGTGGCTTGCCGAGCAAACGGTTCCGGTGCACAGGTGGGTGGCGATCAAACTGATCCGCGCCGGCATGGTCGACGAGTCGGTGGTAAGGCGCTTTCAATCAGAACGCCAGTCGCTCGCGATCATGGACCATCCGGCGATCGCCAAGGTGTTCGATGCCGGCTCGACCCCCCAGGGCCAGCCTTATTTCGTCATGGAGTACGTGCCGGGACTGCCGATTACCGAGTACTGCGATAATCAGAAACTCACGATCCGCGAGCGAATCGAGCTCTTCATCCAGGTTTGCGAAGGCGTGCAGCATGCGCACCAGAAGGCCATCATCCATCGCGATCTGAAGCCGGCCAACATCCTGATTGTCGAGGTGGACGGCGCGCCGGCGCCGCGCATCATCGACTTTGGCGTCGCAAGATCGGTGACGCCGCGAGCCGCCGATCAGACCCAATACACGCAGTTCGGTCAATTCTTGGGTACCCCCGGCTATATAAGCCCGGAGCAGATCGATCCCAATATTCAGGACATCGACACGCGCACCGACGTGTACTCGCTGGGTGTGATTTTCTACGTGCTGCTCACTGGATTTCAGCCTTTCGAGACGAGCGGGCGGCAGCGGCCACCGCTCGATGAGTGGCTGCGCCAGCTGCGCGAGGATGAGCCGCCGCGCCTGAGCAGCAAACTCAGCGCGGATCGCGACACGGCAAGCAGTCGCGCGCGCGCGCGCGGCGCCAATTCCAAACAGCTCGCGGAGCAACTGCACGGCGATTTGGAATGGATTGCGCTTAAGGCCCTCGAGCGAGACCGCGAGCGCCGCTATGGCACTCCATCGGAACTCATCGCCGATCTGCGTCGCTATCTCAACAATGAGCCCATCGCGGCACGCCCGGCCAGTGCCGCTTATCAGTTGCGCAAATTCGTCCGGCGTCATTGGGTTGCCATCGCCGTGGTCAGCGTTCTGATGCTGACGCTCGCTGGCGGTCTCGCCGCTACGAGCTACGAGGCCAAGATCGCAGCCTTACAGCGCGATGCGGCGCTGCAGGCTCAGCTGCGCTCGCTCACACAAACGGCGGCCGGCCGCTTGAAGGATGGCGATATACCCGCCGCGCTCGGCATCATTCTCGATGTGTTGCCGCGTCAGGCACTGAACGGAACGTACACACCGGAAGCGCTCAAGGTGTTTCAGGAAGCGCGCGCGGCCGATGCGCAGGGCCTGGCTTTCACCGGCCACAAGGACGTGGTCACGGATGCGGTATTCTCCCCGAACGGCCGCAACCTCGTTACCAGCTCATATGACCAAACCGCCCGACTCTGGGACGTGGCCACGGGTCGAGTGATCACGCTGTTTAACGGGCACACGGCAGGCGTGAACTCAGCCATGTTTTCGCCCGACGGCCGGCGCGTGGCCACCGCCGCACGCGATAAGACCGCGCGTATCTGGGATGCGGCGACCGGGCGAGAAGTCCTAACGCTGAGTGGCCATCTGAACGGCGTCTGGTCGGCGAATTTTTCGCCGGATGGTCTGTATCTCGTGACAGCCTCGGGCGACAAGACCGCCCGTATCTGGGATGCGGCGACCGGGCGAGAGATCAAGTTGTTGAGCGGGCACACAGAGCCTGTGCATTTCGCCGCATTCTCACCGGACGGCCGGCGGATCGTCACTGCATCCTGGGACAAGACCGCCCGCATTTGGGACGCGGCGACCGGCCGGCAAGTCCTATTGCTCGATGGGCACACGTCGCGGGTATGGCACGCCACATTCTCTCCCGACGGCAGCCGTGTCGCCACGGCCTCGGACGACAAATCGGCTCGGATTTGGGACGCGGCGACCGGCCGGCAGACCGCGCTGCTGAGCGGGCATACGAGCCGCGTGATGTCCGCAGAATTTTCTCCCGATGGCCGACGTGTCGTGACTGCCTCGGAAGACACCACTATGCGCATCTGGGATGCGGCGACGGGCCAGCAACTGCTGCGGCTAAGCGGCTACACGGGCCGACTCAACTTCGCCGCCTTTTCACCGGACGGCCGACGCGTCGTCGCGGCATCCTACGACAACACCGCTCGCATCTGGGACGCCGTGCCGGCTCAGCAGGTCATGCAGTTGAGCGGGCATACGGATCGGGTTTTTTCTGCCGCCTTTTCGCCGGACGGCCGGCGCGTCGTCACGGCGTCGTGGGACAAATCCGCCCGCGTTTGGAATGCCGCGAACGGTGAACAAACCCTACTTTTGCGCGGACACCGCGACCTCTTGGTCTCGGCCGCGTTTTCAGCCGACGGCAGCCGCATCGTCACTGCGTCGACCGACGCGACCGCGATTGTGTGGGACGCCGCGACGGGCCAGCCGATTACAACCCTCAGCGGACACGCCGGCCGCCTGTGGTTCGCCGGATTTTCGCCCGACGGCAGGCACGTCATCACGGCCTCGGACGACAAGACTGCCATCGTTTGGGATGCGGCAACAGGTCGAGAGATGCTCAAGCTGAGCGGGCACAAGGAGCGTGTGTTGAACGCCGCATTTTCCCCCGATGGACGGCGCATCGTGACCACATCAACCGACAAGACCACCCGGATTTGGAATGCGGCCGACGGTCAGCAAGTTATGATGCTCAGCGGGCACGCGGATGTCGTCGAGAGCGCCGCATACTCGCCCGACGGCACCCGCATCGTCACCGCTTCGGACGACAAGACGGCCCGGATCTGGGACGCCGGCAGCGGGCGGCAAATCATGGTGTTGAGCGGGCACTCGGACGTGGTCGGCTGCGCTGCGTTTTCGCCCGATGGCAGGCGCATCGTCACGGCCTCGCTCGATCGGACCGCCCGTATTTGGGATGCTGCGACCGGACAGCAGATGGGGGTGCTGAGCGGCCACGCCGACTTGGTGGAGACTGCATTTTTTTCCCGCGACGGCCAGCGCATTGTCACGGCTTCGGACGATATGACCGCGCGCATCTGGGACTCGCGCACTGAGGAAGTGAAAATCCAGATCGCCTGGGCCAGAGCCGCGCAGTTCGATCCGCTGCAAGGGTCGGAAAGATTCCAAATGGGTCTGCCGGCACCGCCCGACGTGCGCCGGTGGCCTGAAGAGCCATCGAAGTGCGATCAGTCGGCGGGGGCGCCTTACGATCCGGATCGGCAAGCGCCCGGGGTCTTACTTCAGCAAGTCGTCGGTGAAATTGCGGTGGCAGCTTGTGCCGCCGAGAAGTCGAACTCTCACGCCGGCGCGCGAGCGGCATACCAGAATGGCCGGGCTCTGAGCGCGAGCGGCGATTTCCCGGCTGCCAAGCGGGCGTTCGAAGAAGCGCTCGGCGCAGGCTACCGCAGCGCCCGTGTCGATCTTGGAATTCTGCTCCTGGAACCTTCCGCAGGCATGCTCGACCCCGGCCGGGCGGTATCGCTTTTCGAAAAAGCGTGGCAGGACGGCGTGCCGATCGCAGCCTTCGAACTGGGGCGGCACTACGAGTACGGAGCGCAAGGCTCGACTACGGCTGCGGCGAATGTACGCCAACCGGAACCGTCAAAAGCGTGGTATTGGTATCAGAAGGGAGCGGACGCGGGCGAGCCGAATGCGCTGGCGCGCTTCGCGGAGCGTGATGAAGCAACCGCGATCACGGAATACGACCCACAAAAGAAAAATGCGGATTTGATCGACGCCTTCCGTTATTACGCGGCCGCGTCTGAGCGCGCGCATGATGAGGATTGGCCCGATGAGGCGTGGCGGCATTGGCGCTATCGCCGCGCGACGCTTGCTCGCGTGCTCGCGCACGAGGGCATGATGAGGCAAGCGGCGGCAGCTTACACCGCGGTGCGAAAGCCACCGCTGGCTCTCGATTCACTGCATTTTCATGGTCGGGCGCAAACGCCCTGATCGATACATCGCCGCCGTCGGTCGATCGATGCCACTTCGGTCTCCCGCATCCGAAGCACCGATATTTTAAAAACACCCTCGATGAAGCCCGCGCAGCGCTCAACGCGCTTCCGAAAGACTCAGCGCCCCTCGCCGTCCACTGAATCCAGCCTCGGCCCCATTTCAAGTCCCCGGCCCGGTGCCCGGTGCCACCACGCCAAACATCGGCCCCATATCCGAGTCATGATCATCGCGACCGATTCGGGGCGCATACAGGCTCGAGATCGAGCCGTCCAGGTACAACGCCTCGCGACAATGCAGCGAATCGCGAAAGAATCCGGCGAACTCGTAAAATGTCACCGGCGATTCGCTGATCGCGAAGAACGCCGTGGCAGGAGAGGGCGCGCAAACACCGTTTCTGATCTTTCGAAACTGCGACGAGGGGTTCATGACGGCGGAGGTCGTGATCTCCCCGTCGTGAACCAGCATCGGTCCGGACTGCGTCGCGAGCTTAGGCGAAGGGCGCTCCTTGGCGTACTCATCGGTCGTCATCACGCGGGCGAGATTCCCATCCACCAGGAAAACGCCATTCGGTTGCTGCGAAAAATTGCCGGACCCCGCGCGACGATTCAGCGGCACGAGCTCACGGCCCTGCGCCACGAAAAGGCCCACCGGCGAAAAATCCGGCAGGTACATTCCGGCGTTGACGGCAAATAACAGTTTCTTGCCTTGACGTTCCAATGCCTCGCGCAGCGCCGAAAATTGCCGATACGGGTGGCTGGCCTCGTCCCGCCAGTAAAGATCCAGCCGCTCGGTGTTCAAATCCACCCGGCACGCCGTGAAGGATGCGGCGGCGAGCTTCTCCGTCTTGCACTCGACCGACTGCGCCGCGGGTGCGCAGATCAGCAGAGCAATTCCGATTAATGAACTTCCGATCGTTCGAGTCACAATCTCCAGTCTACATCAAGCCCCGGTATTTACGCGCGCTGCACTGCGCAGGAAAAGCAGCCTCGATTGGCGTTGTGCAAATGGATATACGCGACTTCAGCGCGGCCGAACATCTTCTGGATCGCTGCTGCCGCGTCGGTTCCGGCACACACCAGCGCGTCGGTCATCAAATGCTTGGAATCGTATGCGCGTACTGAGATGAGGCGCGTCCGAACATAGTCGGGGATAGCGCCGGGCTCCACCTGCGTTTGCGTCGCCGCTTTGCGCACAAAAATCGGGCCGGACGATTTGTACGGTGAACCGGCCGGCTGATGCTCGAAGGGCAGCAGCAAGAGCTCCTCGCCGATATCCGCGTCGATGAGGCTCACGCGGCAGGGATACCCGGGCTTTGTCGCCGCAAAAACGCGCTGTGCGTTGTATGCCGAAAGCTTCTCATCAGGCAGGGTGAACAAGGGCGCAAATGGCGCATAGGGAAGACCGAGCAGTTGGAATGTATTCATGGCGCACCGAAAGATTGTGTGGACGCTAACTTGGCCCACTTCAAGGCGCGTGTCTCGCCGCATTCGGACATTGAATTAATCCGCTGGAAAAGCAACACTACGCCATGCGGCTCGTCTCATTGTGCCTTCTATGCGTGCCGGGCCTGGCCATCGCAGCCGATGCTTATCCGCCGGCGCACTTCACGAATCCCGATCGGATCGCAAAGATCGAATCGGCATTTCCGGAGATCGACAAAATCTTCGCCGAGTACGCCGCCGACAAGCGCATCCCTGGCATGGTCTGGGGCATCGTCATCGACCGGGAGCTCAAGCATTTCGGGTCCGCAGGCGTTAAGGACCTGGTCTCGAAAGCGCCGGTGACTGAAAGCACGGCCTTTCGCATCGCGTCGATGACCAAAAGCTTCACCGCGCTCGCGATTTTGCAGCTGCGCGATCAGGGGAAGCTTTCGTTGGAGGACCCGGTTTCCAAGTGGATACCGGAATTCGCGCGGATGCAGCTGCCGACACGAGACAGCGCGCCTATCAAGATCCGACAGTTGCTGAGCCACAGCGCGGGATTTCCGGAGGACAATCCCTGGGGCGACCAACAACTGGCCGCCAGTGACGCCGAACTCGATGCATGGCTGCGCCAGGGACTGCCATTTTCCACGCCCCCCGACACCCGCTATGAATACTCGAACTACGCCTTCGCCCTTCTCGGCCGCATCGTCACGAAGGCATCCGGGACCCCGTACGAGGAGTATGTAAGCAATGGGCTTCTGGCGAAGCTGCACATGAATTCCTCCACATTTCGCTTCTCAAACGTGCCGTCGGCCAAACGTGCTGTCGGCTACAGACTCAATCCCGATGGCTCCTATCTTGAGGAGCCGCCGCTGGCTCAGGGCGTGTTTGGCTCTGCCGGCGGCCTGCTGACCAACGCCGAGGATCTCGGCAGCTATGTCGCTTTTCAGCTCTCCGCCTGGCCGCCTCGCGATGAGGCAGACACCGGTCCGGTGCGCCGAAGTTCCGTGCGCGAGATGAGCCATCTGTGGACACCCGCCAACCTCACCGTGCGACGCAAGGATGGGGCGCTGCTGGCCACGGAATCGGGCTATGGTTATGGGCTGCGGGTGTCGACGGATTGCCGCTTCGAACACATCGTCAGTCACGGTGGTGGACTGCCCGGCTTCGGCTCGTACATGGCCTGGCTGCCCGATTACGGTGTCGGAATCTTCGCCATGGCGACACTGACCTATTCCGGCCCATCCGAGCCAATCAATCGCGCCTGGGATGCGATGCTGCGCACCGGCGGTTTGCAGCGACGCGAGGTGCCCGCATCGCCCGTGCTCACGGAGATGCGCGGCCACATCTTGAATCTCTGGAAACACTGGGATGACGCGGAGGCGATACAGATCTCGGCGATGAATTTCTTGATCGATGCTCCGGCCAGCCAGCGCCGTGCCGAAATTCAAAAGCTCAAAGACCAGGTCGGCGAGTGTACGGCCGCCGGACCCGTCAGCGCCGAGAACTGGCTGCGCGGCCAATTCAATCTGACCTGCGCCAAGGGCACCGTCGGCGCCTTTTTCACGCTTTCGCCGACACATCCCCCGGCCATTCAGCATTTGAGCTTTCAAATACTCGAGCCGGCATCGACCAGGCTCGGGGCGCCCACAGGTGCCCCCGCCGGGGTTGCCTGTTCCGACTAGCCGCCTGTCCCTATTGTCGAGCGCGAAAACCGCGGCACACGGCGGCAAGTTTGTTGCCGTCCAAATCGCGAACATACGCTGCATAAAAATCAGGGTTGTAATACGTGCGCAGGCCGGGGGCCCCATCGGAAGTTCCGCCATGGCTAAGGGCGGCAGCATGAAAATCATCAACCGCTTTCCACGAGCGCGCGCTGAACGCAATCATCGTGCCATTGCCAACCGTGGCCGGCTGTTGATCGAAGGGTTTTCCAACCCACAGCGCGAGTTCGCGCGCGCCGTCGTCCTCGTACGTCCCCCAACCGGCGGATACTTGATCCCATTCCGCATCGTGGGTTTTGCAGCGCTGCATGCCGAGCGGCGCCAGCACGGCATCGTAGAATTGAGTCGCGCGCTCAAGATCATTGGTGCCCAGGTAGACGTAGCTCAGCATGGCTATAGTCGACGGCCATGAATCGGCCATGGCCCGGGATCGATGGTGAATCCCATAATGCGCGCGGAGGCATCGCGATCGAAACGCAGGCGATCGGCACGTGGCGTTGCCAGCTCGAATTCATCCTTTCCCACCGGCGCTAGCGCCACCCATTTATCCGCAGGGAGGTAGAGGCTGGCTCTGCCGGCCACTTCGATCTCCAATCCCGCGCCCGCCGGCCGAACTTCGGCAATCGCTCCGGGCGCCAATTCGTATCGGCCGCGGTACAGTTCCGCAACGGCCGCCGTAACACCAACCTCGGACCGCGCCGCAGCTGCGGGAAGCACCGGGGCGCTGGCAAGAATCGCGTCCCACGCGACCTCGGATGCGAGCGCGCCGAGATCGGGGCCGCTCATCGCGGCATTTTTGATTTCTCCCGTGGACACCGCAAACAGCGTGTCGCCATCAAATTCAGTGCCGAAGGGCTGAATGGCGCGCGCCATCGAGTTGTGCACCTGGACAGCGAGGCGCTGCAGTGCCCAGTGAGGCAGCGACTGATTGGTCACGAGGACGGTGATAGTGGTATTCGCGGTGAGGCCTGCATGTTGCCCCGTATCCGCATCGGCGTTCCTGGCCACAGCGAGCGCCGCAAGATGCGAAGCGATCCGCTCGGCGATGGGACCGCAGGCGCCGGCGGTGGCATGCGCACATCGCAACATCTGGCCGTTGCGGTCGACAATGGCGCCGAGGGCGTTCACCACCGTAACCACCAACACCTTGATCTCACCCGATTGTCGAAATGCGGCACCCTGGCCCGAATGCTGAAATTCACCAAAGTATCCGCCCTGCATTGCAAAGCGTCCCGCGCCACGCGCTCCAAGGGGAACCCGACCGCTGCGCAGCGCGTCGAGCGCGGCCCGGGCGAGTCTCTCGTCTGGCGTCACGGCGTTATAGCGCCGGCCACCGAGATCGAAAATAATCGCCCCCGGCACCACCGCGATGTTTTTCCAGTTGCCGGGATCAGCAGTTCGCTCTTTGAGTGCGTTCGCCACGCCGGTCGCAACCGCCAGGCCATATGCCGAACCGCCGGCGAGCGTGATCGCATCGACGCTGGACAAGTCGTCCCCCAGCCGCAGTGCATCGGTGTTGACCGTTCCGGGAGCTCCGCCACGTACATCGACCGCAGCCATCACCTGTTTGTTGAACACAATCACGGTGGCCCCTGTCGGCCCTTCCTCGTATTCCGCAACGCCGATCTTAACTGCTGGAAAATCGAAGGCGAGTGACGGCCCGTCGAATGTCACGTGCGGCACGGGATGACTATCGGGCGGCGCTGCGGCCGCGGCGCACATTGCGCCGAAAAACACCCAGGCTATCGCAGGAACCTTAAGTCGCATGACACAGCATAAACTTCGTTGCTCCAACAGCAGGTAAGAGATCAGTAGAATTAGCGCACGTTGCGCCTGATCAAGGTGTAGCTCGCAAATGTCGTCCACGAGCCGTCCGCACGCTGGGATTCCAGCAGCAGGGTCCAAGAGGTGGACTCGGGCCGCCACAGGAAGGTATCGCGAAATGCGCCCTCAGCGTATGGGAAATGGAGCACCAGCCGCTGCCCTTGGCGAGTGCCGCTGGCAACGACGCGCGCACCGGCGGCTCCGAACTGGTCCAACCAATGCGCAACGAAGTCGTCGGCTTTGGGATCAAATCCGATGAATAACTCCGCCTCGTACTGCGGCGGCGACCCGAAAGCGACCATGTGAAGTTTCACGAATCCACCGCTCAGCACTCGTTGTCCATCGGCAAGGTAGTGCACCGGTTTGCCGCCCAAGGTTCCGTCCATGCTCCACGAACCTTGCAAGTTATCCAGGTACACATCATCTTGCGACCTGCTCAAGTCCGCCGCATGAAGTGCAAACACGTAGCCCAACAAGACAGCTGCCGAAACCCACGAGCCGGACTTTTTCACCGCGTCATCACCGGCCGGGCACGGCGGTTTCCCGCGCGGCGATGGGGACGTATA
Organism: uncultured Gammaproteobacteria bacterium; assembly: GCA_963785405.1. Taxonomy (GTDB): domain Bacteria; phylum Pseudomonadota; class Gammaproteobacteria; order Steroidobacterales; family Steroidobacteraceae; genus Bog-1198. The sequence continues at coordinate 320,061 of CAWAVF010000008.1, read as the reverse complement.
GCGCGCTGCGATGCTTGCTGTCGTGGAAAAGCTGAACGGCCACGGTGCGCGAGTCAGCGATCGTCTCATCCGCGATCACTCCTCCAGAATTATAATTCTTCTCGAAACCGATTGAATTGGCCGCCGACAAAACCAGCTGCAGGCGGCTCCCTTTGCGCACCAGCCGGGAGGCAAACGTAAAATCATTGAAGTCGTAGTGCAGCGGCTCTTTCGTGGTCACGAGCTGTTGCGAACGCAGAGATTCACGATAGCGGGCTCGCATCAAATCCCCGCTTAGCGGCGTCACCGTACCATCGGTACCTATCTCGGCGATGGTGACGACAAAATCCGTATCCGGCTGATCAATGGAAATCCAGGCCTCGAAGCGGAAAAAACCGCTCAGTTCTTGGTCCTGCTGGAACGCTGCGGACACGTAAACGAGCTGCGCGCCATTCGCGAAGAATACCTCTTGGTCGAGCGCCGAGTCGAGGTTGCTTTCCGACTCAGTCTTGGCCAGCGACAGATCTCGCGGGTCGTATCTATAGGAATCCGGAGCGCCACGTGCTTCACGGGCGGGAGCGAGACTTCCTGCAGCGTACACGTTGCGCGCGGCGGCACCGCCCGAGTCGAGATAGAACGGCCGCGACTCCGCCGTAATCGCCTCGAGGGTATCGGCATAGCGCCAACGCTCGGCGCCGCTCACATAGTAGGCAACCGGCTTGCGCAGGAATTCAGGCTTCGGTCCTCCCTCCATCGCGAAGCGGTACCAGTCAAGGTGCAGTTGCGGGAGATCGACGAGACTCGCGGCTGCGAATTTCATACCCCTGAACTCTTGTTTGGGAGTTCGAGTGCCGGGATGGTCCCAGGGGCCGATCACCAGAAAGTGCCGCGCCCTGGCTTCCGGAGTGGCCGCACGCATGTAGCGCCTGTAGTGGGCAAGCGCCCCGGGTTGATCGTCGTCGTACATCCCCGTGATGGTCAGGATCGGCAGCTGCAATTTGGCGTACTGCTCCGCAGTGGGGTTATAGGAATCCCAATAGGCGTCGAGGTCAGGGTGGCCAACCCATTCCTGAAATATGGGCGATGGATTGCCCAGGAAAGTATCGAACTTGCGGTACGAAGTGCCGGATTCGATCCAGCGACGAAACATCCCTGTCCAGAAGGCGTCGTCGTCAAACAGGCGGTCTTGACCGGTGTGACCGCTGGTAAACGAAAGCCACTGCATTTCATATGGGCCGAAGACATTGTTGCGTGCCGGGAAATCGACGCCCGCGGCAGGCGAGGCCACGGGCACGATGGTCGCGAGGTGCGGCGGAAATTCCTTGGCTGTAGCCCACTGGTCGTATCCCGCATAGGATCCGCCCCACATCGATATCTTGCCGTTGCAATAGGGCTGCTTCGCGAGCCATTCAACCACGTCGTAGCCGTCCTGCGCTTCCTGGATCAGGGGCCGGAACGAACCTTCCGAATTGCCGCGGCCGCGTACATCGACGGTGAGGAACGGATAGCCGTGCGCCGCAAAATACATGCCGCGATCGTGATAACTCTGGCCGATATACGGCGTTAGCGTAAACAGGCAGGGGCGCGGCTCTTTCAGACCTACCGGTTTGTAGAGCGTGGCGTTCAGGTGCACGCCGTCGCGCAGCGGAATTTTCACGCCCCATTGCCAGTCGACTTTGGCGGCCTCTGCGAGCGCGGCGGGTGGAACGGCGTCCGCCGCGAACGGCTCGAGTAATAGCAGCGCAACGGCAAGAATCAGGTACTTATTCAAGGTGCTCATCCGAAAGATGACGGTATCACGCCGATCGCCCGCCTGCCTGGCGCGCTCCACTGTGAAAAGGCAGCGGCGATACTCTAGACTGTCATACTGATGTCATCAAATACTTCCACCGCAGCTGCGCAACCCGGGCATATGAATGGCCGCGAAGTGGAATGGCAGCTTGCGTGCACCGATCTTGGCTCTGTTCGCCGCTGGCTGGCTGACCACGGCACCATCGATGGGCTGATCCTCGAACCGCGCGCCACTCAGCAGCTTTTCGATACATACTTGGACACGGCAGACTGGCGAATCCATCGTGCGGGCTTCGCGCTACGCATCCGCTCCGGGTCCGGAAAGCCGGAAGCAACGCTCAAGTCGCTGCATTCAGCCAGCGCGGAGTTCGCAGACCGCCTTGAATTGAATGAAACGCTGGAGAATTCCGACACCGAGTCGATTCAGAATTCGATTGGGCCGGTGGGGGCGCGCGTGCAGGCCGTGAGCGGTGCCCGCGCTTTGCAGCCGCTGTTCGAATTACGCACTTCGAGACAGCGCTTCGCGATCCGCAGAGAAGACCAGATTGAGCAACTGGGCGAGATTGCCCTCGATGAGACCACCATCTCGCGCCCACACGGAGCACCGGAGACCAGCATGCAGCGGGTCGAGGTGGAAGCTCTCACGGATTCTCACGAACCGCTGCAATCGCTGGTGAAGTCGCTGCGCAGCGACTGTGCGCTCGAGTCAGCGTCCGACACCAAGTACTCGTACAGCCTCAGGTCCGTCGGCTTGGTGCCGCCCGTACCGAACATCGCGCCAATGGCGGTGGATGCGTCAATGACCCTTGCCGAGGTGGCGGTGGCGAACATCCGTCGCTACTGGTCCGCCTGGAATCGCCACGAGCCCGCCGCCCGCCTGGGAGAAGATCCGGAAGAGTTGCATGACTTGCGTGTGGCCGGCCGTAGATTGGATGCCATCCTGCGCCAGTTTCGATCGTCGCTGCCCGCATCGTTTCTGGATGTCCGCGCGACGCTCAAAACAGTGTTGCGCGCTCTCGGGTCGGTGCGCGACCTGGATGTGGCCTTGAGCGAGCTGGAATCATTCAGCCGTAAATTGCCGAAATCGGAACGGATCAGCATCAAACCCCTAAAGCAGCACCTGGTATCGGAACGCAGCCGGGCTCACGCCCGGATGCTGCGCGTGCTCGACTCGATTTGGGTGCAGAAGAATCTGCAGGAATTGACAACGGTGCTGACGGCTCCCTCTGTGGCATCCCAGCATTCATCGCCGGAGTTGGCGCTGCATGTGGCGCCGGAATTGGTGCGGCGACGATACCGAAAATTACGCAAGCGCGCCGACCAGCTGACGTTGGATTCCTCGATGGACGAGTTTCACCAGGTCCGCGGCCAGGTGAAGAAATTGCGCTACGCGCTGGAGGCAGTGGCTGTCATCTATGGGAAACCCGCCAGTGAGATGCTGCGTGCGCTGTGCCGCTGGCAGGAGAAGCTCGGAGTGCAACATGATGCCGCTGTTGCAAGCGTTCGCCTGAATGCTCTTGCCAGCGCGCCGCCCAAGGGAATTCCGCCGGACACGTTGTTTCTGATGGGGCGGCTCGCGCAGCATCATGCGGGCGAGGCGCTGCGGGCTCGCAAGCGGTATGCAAAGGGCTACCGAAGGATTCGCGGAAAATGGAAGACGCTGCGGATGAAGTTCCGGGATTCGGCCGCAAAGCTCGCAACCAAGCCCGATTCTGGACCGTGATGCCGTGGAATTGTTGATGATTCGACATGCGATTGCCTATGAGCGCGATCGCCATCGCTGGCGCGACGATGGCGCAAGACCGCTGTCGCCATCGGGGATGAGGCGGTCGCGGCGAGCCGCGGGTGGTTTAAAGCTGATCACCAAGGTGCCAGACCGGCTTCTCACGAGTCCATTGGTTCGCGCCAGGCAGACAGCGAAGATTCTGACGGAGGTGGCCGGTTGGCCGCTGGCCGAAGAAAGCGCCGAATTGCTACCGGGCGCTGCCGTGCAGTCGGTAATCACGCTTTTGGCCAAGGATCGCAGCAAGCGGGTTGCGCTCGTCGGCCATCAACCGGATCTGGGGGCACTGCTCACGGCTTGCCTGCTCGGTAATCACAGCGGCATACCCATCGATTGGAAGAAAAATGCGGTTGCGTGCGTGTCGTTCGAGGGCAGGGCGCGCGCCGGCCGCGCAGCACTCAAATGGCTTGCCACCCCGCGCATGCTGCGCGGCTTGCGACGCGACTGATCGCGAGGCTTGCATTGAGCGAAACCCCTGACGATTTGGTGATTCCAGAAGCCGCGAGTCCCGCCGCAGATATCAGCGTCGCAGGCGAGTCCTCGAGGCAAGCCGAAGCGATGAAAATCATCGCCATCACCAACATCAAAGGCGGGGTCGGCAAGACGACCACGGCCGTCAATCTTAGCTTTCTCTGCGCTGCGAGCGGCCGACCCACCTTGTTATGGGACCTGGATCCCCAGGGTGCTGCGACGTACACCTTGAGAGGCGAACCTCACGAAGGCGCCTCCGCCAAGAAACTGCTTAAGGGCATGCGTCAACTGCCGGAACTGATCCTGTCGACCGGATACCCGAGCTTGGATCTTCTGCCTGCGGATTTCTCGTATCGCAATTTTGATGTGCACCTCGCTGAGCGAAAGCGGCCCACCGAGCGGCTTCTGAAAATGAGCCGATCGCTGCGGCAAGTTTATTCAGCGCTATTTCTCGATTGCGCGCCCGGCATCTCACTGTTGACCGAAAACGTGCTGCGCGCCGCCGACGCCATCATCGTGCCGCTGCTGCCCACGCCGTTGTCGGTGCGCATGCTGGTGCAGTTGCGGGACTTCATAGTGGGCGAGGGCTGGGTGGATTTGCTGCTGTTGCCATTCTTCTCGATGGTGGATCGCCGCAAGTCGCTGCACGATGAGGTCATCGCAAAGACGCGCGAGCAATTTCCAACGATGCTCGCGACCGAAGTGCCGTACATGAGCGATATCGAACGCATGAGTGTGCGCAGGGCGCCGATCCCCGCTTTCGCGCCCAGGAGTGCGGCAGCGCAGATCTATTCGGCACTGTGGGCGGAAGTGGCGGCGCGAATGGCACAGCCGTCGGCGACGCGGCAATAAATCATCCGGCCTTGTCGACTCATTGCAGGTGCTTCGCCAGGAACTCCATCGTGCGGCGCCAGGCGAGTTCCGCGGCCGCTGCATCGTGCTTCAAGAAGGGCAGGTTCTTCGAGTCCGCGGTTTCGTTGGCGAAGGCGTGCTTGGCGTGATAACGGTGGAACTCGAACGCTACTCGCGCATCGCGCAGTTTCTTCTCCAGTTCATCCACCTTGGGCATAGGAAATGCCGTGTCCTCGGTTCCCCAGTGGCCCAACAACGGCGCCTTGATCTTGGCCGCGTCGACAAACTCGAGCGGCGGGAAGCCGTACCACACCACCGCGGCATCCACTTCCGGCACATTGACTGCGGCGAGCAATGTGAGCGCGCCGCCCATGCAAAATCCGGTCACGCCGACCTTGACGCTGCCCGAAGCCTTGAGATACTGCACGGCGCCGCGCACATCCTGACCGGCCGCCACACCGAAATTAAGTCCCTTCATCAGATGCTCGGCTTCCTTAGCCTCGAGCGCGACCTTGCCGCGATAAAGATCCGGCACCAGGGCACGATACCCGGCCGCCGCCAGCTTGTCGGCGACGCCGCGAATCTGATCGTTGAGTCCCCACCACTCCTGGATCACGACGATGCCGGGCGCGTGGCCGCCGCGGGCGCCCTCCGCGAGGTAGCCGTTGACGCTTTCGCCATCCGGGCGTTGATAGCTGATTGATTTGCCCATTTTGCTCTCCGCAACAATGCAATCTTGAGGTCCGAAAACGGCGAGTATTTGCCGCGCCGATTGAGTATGCTGATGCCATGTTACTCGATTCAAACGCTTGTTATCGCGCAGTGCGCGCCCGCGACACGCGCTTCGACGGACGCTTTTATGTTGCGGTGGCCTCGACCGGCATCTACTGCCGGCCCATATGCCCGGTCAGACCGCCGAAGCGGGAGAATATGCGCTTCTACTCCAGCGCAGCGGCCGCCGAGGGCGCAGGTTTCAGGCCATGCCTTCGTTGCCGGCCGGAACGAGCCCCGGGACTTGCGCCCATGGATGCAGTGTCTCGCTTGGTGGGCGCCGCCATTGCCGGTATCGAGGAGCACGCGCTGTCGAGCGCGCACGTGGGAGAGCTGGCTGCATCGCTCGGCATCAGCGATCGGCATCTGCGCCGGGTTACGCAATCGGAGCTCGGCGTATCGCCGATCGAATTGGCGCAGACGCAGCGGTTGCTGTTGGCCAAGCGGCTGCTTCGAGAAACCTCGCTGAGCCAGACCGAGATCGCATTCGCCAGCGGCTTCGGCAGCGTGCGTCGCTTCAACGCGCTGTTCAAATCCCGGTATGGTTTGAGCCCGCGCGCGATACGCGGCAAAGCGAGCGGCGCCGAGGTCTTGAGTGTGCAACTGGAGTTTCGGCCGCCATTCGCCTGGGATCATCTGCTGGCCTATTTGCGTTTGCGCGCCATCCCGGGCGTGGAAATGGCCGATGCGACGCATTACCGGCGTACCGTTGCCATTGACGAAGCTTACGGATGGATCGCGGTGTCGATGCACCAGAGCGGCAGTGCCCTGAATGTGGAAATGTCGCCTTCGTTGACCCCGGTCATCGGTGCCGTGATTGCACGCGTCAAGCAGCTGTTCGATCTCGGCGCCATCCCCGATGCGGTGAACTCACTGCTGCGCAAGGATCCCACCCTGGCGGCGACGGTGCGCAGGATTCCGGGTTTGCGGGTGGCGGGAGCATTCGATGGATTCGAACTCGCCGTTCGCACCATTCTCGGCCAGCAGGTTTCCGTGAAAGGAGCGTCGACGATCTCGGGACGCTGGGCTGAAGTATTCGGAGCGCCGATCGCCACGCCGTATCCGGAACTGAATCGCATAAGCCCACGCGCTGAATCCATGGCAGCGACGGCGGCCGCCGATATCGCCGCGCTCGGCATGATCGGCAATCGCGCGCGATGCCTGGTAGGACTGGCAAAAGCGGTGGCCGAGCGGCGGGTGGTGCTGTCATTTGCAGCCAATGTCGAGGAGCAGATGATGAGCCTGATGGAGCTGCCCGGCATCGGCCCATGGACCGCGAATTACATCGCGATGCGCGCGCTGCACTGGCCTGACGCATTTCCGAGCGGCGATCTGATGCTGATGAGAGCCGCGCAGGCCTCGCAAAAGCAACTGCAAGCGCGCGCTGAAGGCTGGCGGCCGTGGCGCGCGTATGCGGCACATTATCTATGGCAATCATTGGGAGCCACGCCATGAACATCTTTTGCTATGTCGAAAGCCCGATCGGACGCTTGACGCTCACGTCGGACGGCACGGCGCTGACCGGTCTGTACATGGGCACGCCCAGCAAACGGCCGAGCTTTGGCCGCGACTGGGCGCAGAACGGCACCGCGGGACCGCTGCCGATGGCAGTGCACCAGTTGAAGGAATATTTTGCGGGCAAGCGGCGCAAGTTCGATTTGCCCCTGCGCATGCAGGGCACAGACTTTCAGCGGCGCGTGTGGCGCGAGCTGACCGAGATACCCTATGGCGAGACTTGGAGCTATGGACAGCTCGCGAAACGTATCGGCAACCCCAATGCGTCGCGAGCGGTCGGGCTTGCCAATGGACGCAATCCGATTGCCGTCATCGTGCCCTGCCATCGAGTGATAGGCGCCGACGGTTCCCTGACCGGTTTCGGCGGCGGCCTGCCGCGCAAGCGATGGCTCCTGACGCACGAAGGCTTGCCGGTGACGGGCCAGCTGGCATTGGGCAATGAGCGCGAGGCGGCCGCCTAAATCAGCGGCAAAGTGACCGTAAAAATGACGCCGCCGCCGTCCGGGCGATTGGCCGCGGCGGCCGTGCCGCCGTGAAATTCGGCGATCAGGCGCACGATGTACAAGCCCAATCCGAAATGCGGCTTATCATCGCGGCCGTGCCGCTGCTCGAACATCGATTCGAACAGGTGGCCCATGAGTGCTGCGGGGATCAAAGGGCCGTCATTGCCGACCTCGAGCAGGTAGTCGGCTCGGGATCGCACCAGGCGCACGCTGATGGCGCCGCCGCCAGGGCAGAAGTCCACGGCGTTTTCGATCAGCTTGTCGAGCAGCTGCACGATGAGATCGGGCGCACCGCGGGCGAAGCAAGCATCCGGCGGCAATTCGAGCCCGATGCGCACACCGGCAAAGCCGTCGCGATACGCGGCAACGGCCGATGACAGCAGGTCCCGCAAATCGAAATTCACTCGCTCCGATTGCTTGATGCTTTCTTCGACTCGCGCCGCGGCGCCAAGCGCGCTCAATATGGATTGCAGTCGGGCGGTCCCCTCCCGGGCTCGCGTAATGTAGCGAGCTTGGGTCTCGCGCAGCCCCTCGGACTCCAGATTGTCGAGCGAGGAACGCACAATGGTTAAGGGCGTGCGCAGCTCGTGGGACAATTTCCCCCCCAATGTGCGCAAGTACTGGGTGTGTTCATTGAGCCTTGCGAGCAGCCGTTCGAAGCCCCGCGCCAGTGCGCCAATTTCATCGCCGCTCGCCGATTCGGGCATGTGCAACTGAATTTTTCCGTCGCTCCCGACCGCGGATTCGGCGGCGCTGCGCAATCGTCCAATGCGCATGCTGAGCCAGGTTGCAAAGGCCAGCATGATCACAACGCTCAAAAAAGTGGCGATCAGGGTGAGATTGAACAATCGGGCGAGTGCGCGATCGCGCAGCGCGAGCAGCTGGTCAGCGGCTTGCTCCAGCACAATCGCGCCGCGTGTCTGTCCGTCGATCACGATCGGCGCCGCGGCCATCAACAACAGTTCGCGGGCGGCCGGCACCAGCACCCACTGTGCACGCGGCTGACCCAAGAGCGCCGCGTGAACGCTGTCGCCGCTCAAATGATCCGCTGCGGGCACAACCCGCGGCATGGCGGAGGTATCGATCCCCAAAAAGAACCGGTACCAGGTGGAACCCTCATCTTCCGTCTCGCCCAACGGAGTTGCTGTCAAAGCGCCGGCGCTGCCTAGCTTAAGGGCGTTGGTGTCGATGACGGTGACCCGCGTGCCGTCGCGGACGAAGGTCGAGAGCAACGAATCCAGCCCGGCGGTTGTAAAAAACAGCCTGGCGCCTTCGGGATTCGCTGTGGGACCAATGCCGGATCTACCCTCGCCGCGGCCATCGATGGCTTCGACCCACAAATGCGAACCCACAAAGCTCAAGGGAATCCGTGCTTCCAGGTGGTAGCCCTTGGTCGTCTGCAGCCAAAATGCTTGGATTCGCGGCTCGACCGCAATGTGCAGCATTCCATCGTCGCCCTTGACCACGCTTTGCGCGGCGATCAAACCGGGCGCGGAGGTTGCAAAAAAATAGCTCGAGCGCGTGCCGTCGGCGCCCTGCAGCGTCATTTCCACTCGATCGAAGCGGCCCTGATCGGGACGCGCATTGTTCGGCTGCGCCTCGAAATGTGTGTCATCGACTTCCGCGTAAAGATAGAGGTACCGCTCGGTGGACCCGGCCTGAATACGCGCGCGGTATCCTGTGGTGGTCGGCAATGGCGTCGGATGCGCAGCGACTCCCCAATCGTCGCGATAGCCGTCGAGCAGAGGTTGGGTCAACAGCGGATACACGTACAGATCCCCGGCGCTGGCCGAAAATGCCTGCGCGTCGTTTGATTGGTGGAATACCCGCTGCGGCTGGGCCGACAGCGCGTTGGCAATGGTGGTGGCGCTCGCCAGCAGTGATTTTTCCTGCGAATCGCGCAGTGCGCTCTCGAGCTCGCGAGCGTATTGACAGCCCGCCCACGGCAGCACCAGGGTGGTGAGCGCGACCAGCAGCAGTTGCAGGCGAATGCTCACTCGACCCAGCGGTAGCCCATTCCATACACGGTTTGAATGGCATCGAAAGCTGCATCGATGTGCTGGAACTTGCGGCGTACTCGTTTGATGTGCGAAGTGATGGTGTTGTCGTCCAAAACGACATTGGCGGCGTCCATCAACTGCTGGCGATTCTTGACATGCCCCGGATTTCGCGCCAACGCATGCACGATCCAGAACTCGGTGAGCGACAGCGTGACCGGGACGCCGTTCCAGGTTGTTTGCATCTTTTCGCCGTCGATGGACAGGGCGCCGCGGCGGATGATTTCAGCCGCATTGTCGGGGCGGCGCAGTGCGTCGATGCGTCTGAACAGGGCGGCGACCCGCGCCGCCAGATGCGGCAGGCTGACATCCTTGGTGAGAAAATCATCGGCGCCGAGCCTCAAGCCTGAAACCGCATCGAGCTCGCTGTCCCGGGCGGTGAGAAAAATGATCGGCAGCTCGGCGGACAATGCCCGCAAATCGCGGCACAAATCGTAACCGCCCTCCGCCTCGTCCTCCAAGGAGATGTCGATGATGGCAAGATCGGGCATGCGGATACGGAAGGCCTGCATGGCGGTCTTTCGATTGTCGTAGGTCTTGACCAAATAGCCGTGGCGCGAGAGCGCCGCGGCGTAATTCTCGCGCAAGGCCGGCTCATCCTCGACGATGGCGATCTGTTTTTTCACCGTTCAATCATAGCTGAATGTATGCAGGCCATTGACGGCTGAATCGATTGCCATCATTTGCCATATTTGGCACGCAGATTGCCTCAAGTTCGCCCTGAAGAATGGCGCTTCGCTCAGCACACTGCTCCCCAAAGTCAACGAGGAGATTTCCATGCCGAACTCTTTTGTGTACGAATCGAGAACATCGGCCGGCAGCCGGCGCGAAGCGGCATTGAACTGGCTGGCGCTGGGGCTGCTGCTCGCCGCGTGGAATGCGTCGGATAACGATGCCGGTGGTACCTGCGCGACGCAGGCCGCAAGTGTTGCGCCACTATGATTATGTGTCGGTGCGCGCAATGCAGCGCATGGCATCCGCCGATCACTAGACCGCGATATTTTGGATGTCACGGTACTGTAATGGCCGCCGCGTCAAATGGCATGCCGCATGCTTGCCGCCGAAACCCAAAACCAGATACTTCTTGTCGATAGGGACATTGCGGCCTTGGAACCGCTGCGTCAGAAACTTCAAGATAGCGGTTTCACCGTGCGTGCGATCACCGACGGGTATGCGGCTGTCGCCGCGCTGCAGGAGCGACCGCCCCAACTGGTCATCATCGACTGGAATATGCCGGGGTTCGGCGCCCTCGAGGCGATTGAACTTGTACGCAGCTGGCGCCTGCGGCAACCCGTGAGGCTGATCATTCTTTCGGCGCGCTCGCGGGAACAGGATGTGGTGGAAGGCTTGAATCTCGGTGCTGATGACTACATTGCCAAGCCGTTTTCATTGCGGGAAGTCGTCGCTAGGGTCAGCGCGCTGCTGCGTCGCCAAGTTTCACACGCCGACCTGGCGGCGCTCGAGTGCGATGAGCTCGTGCTCGATGGCGCGGCCAACAGGGTAACTGCTCAAGGCAAATTGATGAATCTGCGCGGCGTCGAATATCGCCTGCTCGAATTTCTCATGGCGCACCGTGGCAGAACGTTCAATCGAAGCCAATTGCTAAGCCAGGTGTGGGGCGGCGATTGCGAGGTTGACGTGCGCACCGTTGATGTGAACGTACAAAGATTGCGCAAAATCTTGAGTGGCGTGGGATACGAAGGATACATCCAAACTATTCGTGGCTTTGGCTATCGATTCGCTCCGCCGTCCGATGCTCCCGCGGAATGAGCGCTGCATCACGTTTCTACTGTTCCACGTTATGTTCCACGGCTAAGTTCCTTTTTTGTAAGCAAATCTTCTTCCCTGAGTCATCCATTCGTAATAACGGATCGCGATATTGCTACGCGACGGAAGACGTCAGGAGGACAGGACATGGTGGAGCGCAACGCCCCCTCGCCGCTTCGATTGCGAACAGTCTTCATTTCGGACATTCATCTGGGTTTCAAAGGCTGCAGCTCCGAATTGCTGCTCGATTTCCTGCACCGAGTTGAAATGGACACGCTGTTCCTGGTCGGCGACATCATCGATGTGTGGAGCATGCAAAAAAGCATGTTCTGGCCGCAATCGCACAACAACGTGCTGCGTACCATCCTGGGCAAAGCCAAGCGCGGCACCAAAGTAATATTCATCCCCGGCAATCACGACGAGGTGTTTCGTGATTTTGACGGCGCGGTGTTCGGCAATCTGGAAATTCATCGCGAGTATATCCACGAAGGCGCCGATGGCCGGCGCATGCTGGTGATGCACGGCGATGAATTCGACAGTGTCGTCAAATGCAGCCCCTGGCTCGCCAAGCTCGGTTGCACTCTGTACGACATACTGCTGGCCGCGAATCCTTATATCAACTGGATACGGCGCAAGTTCGACCTACCGCACTGGTCCTTGTCGATGTATCTCAAACACAAGGCCAAGACGGCGGTGCAATACATCGGTAGTTTCGAAGAATCAGTCGCCAAAGCGGCTCGCAAGCGCGGCGTCGAAACCGTGGTTTGCGGCCACATTCATCAGGCCGAAATGCGTGAAATCGACGGGATCCTGTACTGCAACGACGGCGACTGGGTGGAGAGCTGCACATCGCTGGTCGAAGACATGGACGGACGCCTGCGCTTGATCGATTGGCCGAAAATGCGCGAGCGAATTAAATACGTACCGGTCGAAGAGCCCGTTATACAAGCGGCGTAAGCGCGCAATGGCGAATGGAGCAAGTCGTGCAGGAAATGTTCGAGAATTGGAGCCAGCGTTGGCAAACGCTGCAGCGCAGCTTGGCGGAATCGTTCGGAGCAGAAGCTGACTTGGGATCGCGAGCCACGCTAAAACCTGTGAATTTGCAGGCGAGCGGTTCGTCGGCTCCCAGCTGGATCTTTCGTGCCCGCCACAGTGCCCTTCAAGGCCACCGCGCGGGGCAACAACTTAGGAGATTTAAAGAAATTGCCGTATGACTGTCTGCCAATCGTCATGTTGCTAAGGCAGCATTGAGACATGTTTGGTAGGGGGCTTGCAGCCATGAGCAGTCTCGATTTCGAACTCGACAGCCAAATGAGCCATCTGGAATCGGAATGGCGCCAGGCAACCCAAGCAGGCATGACGCGCGCGCCGAACTCAAAGCCCTCGCCGCCAGCCCCACGGTCAAAGCGATCATGATCGAACAAGCGCGCGAGCGATTGAATCGCAGCGAGGCCCTCAAAGCCCACATCATGGCCAGGATCGAGCGATTGGAAGACGGCTTTCTGGGGTGCGACTCATGAATCGCTACATGGAAGGCGGCGCCGCCGCCGAAATGCTCGAGCGCCGCTGGTTTGCGGCATTCAAAGCCGCTTCCGTCGCCCGCACCGAATGCGAAGCTCTCGTCGAAGCGCTCAGAATGACCCAGGCCGCCTGGAATGAAGCCCGCAATCGCCTCATCAAACTGGAAACGCTGCGCGACGCATTGGGCGACGAGCTCGCGGAACTGGATGGACAAAAGGAAGAGGGCCTTCTCGAGGCGGCTGAGCCCGGGGAGCTGTCCGCCGCTTGATTCGGGCGCGCACGCGCCTGCGGCCCGGGAGTAGTCAGCTAGAAACGAATCCCCATCCGCCGATACACATCCGCCAGCAGCCACAGCGGTCCGATCATCAGAAACTGCAGATCCTTGAAAAAGGACGGCCGCTTGCCTTCGACGGCGTGGCCGACGAACTGGCCGATCCAAGCCGCGACGAACAGCACCACGCACACCAGCCACAGCGGTGCCATGCCGCTGCGATTCAAGGCATCGATCGACCACAGCATGAGCAGCAGCACCGGCAGTACCCCCAGCGCGAGGGGCAGGGAGAGAAATGCATAATAGATGACAGCGGCGAGCACCACGACGGAGGCCCAATCAACCGCGGGATACGCCGCCCTTATGCTGCTGGGAAAGGGAGTGATCCACAGCAGCCCGAGAACGCACCACAGAATTACCGGGACGCAAACCCAGTGCAGCGATTTATTGGTAGGGTTGCGGTGGCTGTCGCCGTATTCGTCCAACCATTGATTTGCAGTGCGCATATTGCTACTCCCTGCGGATCGCTACAGCCGCGCCTCCGCGGCATGCTCTTTGAACCACGCATACGTGCTTTCGATGCCCGCTTCGAGGGGGATGCGCGGCCGCCAACCAAGAGCATTCATGCGCGAAACATCGAGCAGCTTGCGCGGCGTGCCGTCGGGCTTGGAAGGATCGAAACTCAAGCCGCCACTGTAACCGACCGCCGACTTGATCATCTGCGCAAGCTCGCGAATCGTCACATCCTCGCCCCAGCCCACATTGACGATATTTTCCTCATCGTAATTGAGTAGCATGAATATCACGGCATCCGCCAGATCATCCACATGCAGGAATTCCCGGCGCGGTGTGCCGGTGCCCCAGATCTCGACCTGTTCATCGCCGCGGTTCCTGGCGTCATGGAACTTTCGAATCAACGCGGGCAGCACATGCGAATTCTGTAGATCGAAGTTATCGCCGGGACCATACAGGTTGGTCGGCATCAAGGCGATCGCGTTGAATCCATATTCACGCCGGTAGGCTTGACACATTTTCAGGCCTGCAATCTTGGCAACGGCATACCACTCATTCGTGGGTTCGAGCGGGCCGGTCAGAAGCGAGTCTTCGCTAATCGGCTGCGGGGCCATTCTCGGGTATATGCAGCTGGAGCCGAGAAACACGAATTTACCGGTGCCGGAGCGATACGCCGCATCGATGACGTTGTCCTGCATCAGGAGGTTGTCGCGCAGAAACGCCGCCGGCCGGGAATTGTTGGCGTGAATTCCGCCAACGCGCGCCGCCGCCATGATCACGACCTCGGGCCTCACGTCCTCGAAAAATTTTCTAACCGCACTTTGCTCGGTGAGATCAAGTTCCTGATGCGTGCGGACAAGCAGATTGTCGTAGCTCGCTTTTTCCAATGCTCTGGTGATGGCCGAGCCCACCAGGCCGCGATGACCGGCGACGTAAATACGCGCGCCCAAGCTCACCGTCACGAAGGCTTACTCATGATGGCTGTAGACCTTGAAGCCCTCTTTGGCCACCAACGCATCGCGTTTCGCGACCTCCAGATCCGAACGGACCATTTCTTCGACCAGTTCCTCGAAGCTGCACTCCGCGGACCAGCCGAGCTTTTGCCGCGCCTTGGTTGGGTCTCCCACGAGAGTTTCCACTTCGGTGGGCCTGAAGTAGCGCGGGTCGATGCGCACCAGCGTACGTCCTGTACCTGAGTCGACGCCCACTTCATCGACTCCCGTACCCCGCCAATCGATTTTCAGACCTAACTGTTTGCCGGCCGCAACCACAAAATCACGGACCGAGGTCTGTTTGCCGGTGGCAATCACGAAATCCTCCGGCACATCCTGCTGCAACATGAGCCATTGAGCGCGCACGTAGTCGCGTGCATGGCCCCAATCGCGGCGCGCATTGAGATTGCCGAGATGCAACGTGTCTTGCAGCCCGACGCTGATGCGGGTCAGGGCCCGGGTGATCTTTCTCGATACAAAGGTCTCGCCGCGCAGCGGCGATTCATGATTGAACAGAATGCCGCTGCAGGCGAACAGCCCATAGGCCTCGCGATAATTCACGGTTATCCAATGAGCGTACAGCTTGGCGACGCCGTACGGCGAGCGTGGATAAAACGGCGTGGTTTCCCGCTGCGGGATTTCCTGCACCTTGCCGAACATCTCCGAGGTGGATGCCTGATAAAAACGCGTCTTTTTTTCGAGCCCTAGAATTCGAATCGCTTCCAGAACCCGCAGCGTCCCCACCGCATCCGAATTGGCGGTGTATTCCGGAGTTTCAAATGAAACCTGCACATGGCTTTGCGCACCCAAATTGTAGATTTCGTCGGGCTGTGCTTCTTGAATGATGCGGATGAGATTGGTGGCGTCGGTCAGGTCCCCATAGTGCAGCTTGAGCCTGATGTGCGGCTCATGCGGGTCCTGGTAAAGATGGTCGATGCGCTCGGTATTGAACAGCGAGGAGCGTCGCTTGATGCCGTGAACGGTGTAGCCCTTAGCCAGCAGGAACTCTGCCAGATACGATCCGTCCTGGCCGGTGATACCGGTGATCAAAGCACACTTCGACAATTCGCATCTCCTGCCTTGAAACACTCACACCGCGGCAGCGACCCGCGGCCGACGGCTATTGTCGTCGAATTGCCAGCATCAGGCCACGCAAAACGAAAACGCCCCCGCGAATACCGCGGAGGCGTGTTGAGTCCAGCGAATAAGTTGCCGCCTTACGCCGTCGCCATCATACCCTTGAGCTTGTTGATGGCATTCGATTCGACCTGACGCACGCGCTCCGCCGAGATGCCGTATTCATCGGCGAGCTCATGCAGCGTTGCCTTGTCATCGGTCATCCAGCGCCGCTTCAAAATACTGCGGCTGCGCTCGTCCAGCTTCTCGAGGGCGATGCTGAGGCGGTCGGTGGAATCCTCCTCCCACTCGGCGCGCTCCACTTCGACGGCAGGATCCGCATTGCTTGCCGGCAAATACAGCGCTGGCGAATACGCCTCTTCCTCATCGCTTTCCGGCGCCGGATCAAACGACATATCGCGCGCGGAGAGCCGCTGCTCCATTTCCCGCACGTCGGCGATTTCGACGCCGAGATCCTTGGCAACCGCCGCGGTTTCCGCCTCCGACAGCCACGCCAGATTCTTCTTCATCCTGCGCAGATTGAAAAACAGCTTGCGCTGCGACTTGGTGGTGGCCACCTTGACCAGCCGCCAGTTGCGCAGCACGTACTCGTGAATCTCGGCGCGGATCCAATGCACGGCAAACGATACCAAGCGCACGCCGACGTTCGGATCGAAGCGCTTCACCGCCTTCATCAGGCCGACATTGCCTTCCTGAACCAGATCGCCCATGGGCAATCCGTAGCCCAAGTAGCCGCGCGCGATGTGCACCACGAATCTCAAGTGCGACAGCACCAGCTGGCGGGCCGCGTCCAGATCCTCTTCCGAGCGGAAACGGACGGCGAGGGCAACCTCGTCTTCCTTCGAGAGAACCGGAATCTGGGACACGCGGTCTATATAGGAGTCCAGGCTCCCAACGGGACCTGCGAACACCATTCCAGATTGTTTAGCGACCAAAGCAGCGGACATTTGCACCCGACCTCCTGATCAAATCCTCGAATCAATCTACGACGCAATAATAGCACTCATGAGCTTAGAGTGCTAACCCTGGCGACAGTTCCCAGGGTCGCCTTATCATTTAAAAACATGTACTTATGTCGGTTCTATCGCCCGGATATGCCGCGTTGCAGCAAGCCAGGAACCCACCCAGGCCAACCCCACGGCCATACCGATAACGCCGGCGCTGATGACTAATCCCAGCCCCTCGAGCTTGAACGCGCTGCCGTACAACAGGGCCAGCTGATCGACCGGTCGAGCCAGCACCCAGGAGGCGATCGCGACCAGTATCAGGGCCAGGAGACCCCCGCCCAGCCCGTACCAAATCCCGCTGTACAGAAACGGCCGGCGTGCAAACCGGTCCGAGGCGCCCACCAATTTCATGACCTCGATTTCGGCGCGCCGGTTCAATATGTCGAGGCGAATGGTGTTGCTGACGATGAGCACGACCCCGAAGCCCAGCAGGCCGCAGGTTAAGTAAAGAACAGTGCCCAATAGATCGAACATCGCATACAGGCGCCTCACCCATTCGGTGTCCAGCTGCACCGTTTGCACGTCGGGCAGGGAGGCAATGGCTGCTTTCAGCGCATCGGTGCCCTGCGGCGTGCTGGCAGACAGCGTTGGCGTGACGATGAGGGTATCCGGCAGTGGATTGTCGGTAAGCGCATCGAGCGCACTTCCAAAACCCGAATCCTTGCGAAACTCCGCCAGCGCCTGATCCGCCGTGATGATGCGCACCACGGCGATGTCGCTGCGCTTCTGCAACTGCTTGGCGAGGGCCGACACTCGCGCGGCGCCCGCCTTCTTGTCCATATAGACCGACAAGTTGTAGGCGTCGTTCCAGTTCGCAGTGGCACTGCGCGCGTTCTGTAGAAACAGGTAAAGAAATAGCGGCAGGGCCAGTGCCACTGCAATCACCGCCATGGTCATCAGTGTGGCTGTCGGCTGCTGCGTGATGCGGCCCAGCGATCCGACCAGGACTTGGAGGTGCCGCGCAAAGTACGCGCGGATGTTCACGATGAACTTGGCATTGGGTCGGCGATCCGCCCTGCGCGCAAGCTGATGCGCCGCGCACCCACTTGATCGATGAGGTGCACATCGTGGCTCGCGACCACCACCGTCACGCCGACCTCGCTGAAGCGCTTGAACAATTTCATGACCTCGAGCGCAAGTTCCGGGTCGAGGTTGCCGGTGGGCTCATCGGCAATCAGCAGCGCCGGTTTCGCGACCACCGCCCGCGCAATGCCCACCCGCTGCTGCTCGCCGGTCGAAAGCTCCAAGGGCAGCGATTTTTCCTTGCCGAGCAGGCCGACTTGATCCAGCGCCGCCCGCACGCGCTTATCGATCTCACGTTTGGAATGGCCGGCAATCACCAGGGGCAGCGCCACGTTGTCCGCAACCGGCCGGTCGTGCAGCAATTTGTGGTCCTGAAACACCACGCCGAGATTTCTGCGAAATTGCGGAATGCCGCGCGGCTTCACGCCCGCGGTGTTCTGGCCGTTGACATAGACCCCGCCGCGAGTAGGCCGCTCGATGAGGGCAATCAATTTGAGAATGCTGCTCTTGCCCGCCCCCGAGGGGCCGGTCAAGAAAGTCAGCGCACCGGGCTCGATATTGAGCGAAACGCCGGCGAGCGCCTCGCGTCCGTTGGTATAGCGCTTGTACACCTGATCGAAGCGAATCATGCCGCCGCCTCGCGGGGCTCGGACTTAAGCAGGGCCGATACGAATTCCGAGGCATTGAACACGCCGAAATCCTCCGCTTGCTCGCCCACGCCGATGAAGCGAATGGGAATCTTGAGCTTCTGTGCGATGGCGAGCACCACTCCGCCTTTTGCAGTGCCGTCCAACTTGGTGATGACCAAGCCCGTCACCCCTAGCCTTAAGTTGAATTGTTCCGCCTGGGCGACGGCATTCTGGCCGATGGTGCCGTCGAGCACCAACAGCACTTCATGCGGCGCGCTGGTGTCCAAACGCGCGAGCACCCGCTTCACCTTCTTGAGTTCGTCCATGAGATGGGTCTGGGTGTGCAGGCGCCCCGCGGTATCCGCGATCAGCACATCGATGTTGCGCGCGCGCGCGGCATTCATGGCGTCGAAGATGACGGCGGCGGGTTCGGCGCCGTTTTGTTGCGCGATGATGGGCACGCCGTTGCGCTGCGCCCAAACTTCCAGTTGCTCGCGCGCCGCCGCGCGAAAGGTATCGCCTGCCGCCAGCATGACGCTTCGGCCTTCGGCGAGCAGGCGGTGCGCCAATTTGCCGATGGTCGTGGTTTTCCCTGCCCCGTTGATTCCCACCACCAGGATGACGAAGGGTCTATGCTCAGGACTGATCGCGAGCGCCTGCTCGACGGGCTGCAGGATCTCCTGCATGGCATCCTGCAAGGCCTGGCGCAGCGCGTCCACATCGTTGAGCTCCTTGCGCGCCACGCGCCGGCGCAAATCCTCGAGAATTTGCGCCGCGGCTGGAACACCCACGTCCGCCGTGATCAGCCGCGTTTCGAGCTCGTCGAGGATTTCAGCATCGATCTTGCGCCCCGGCAGCAATTCGCCGATGTCGGTGGTCAGCCATGCGGGACCCTGGTTCAACTTGGCGCGCAGGCGCTTGAAAAACCCGCGGGCGCCAGGGCGTTCGGTTTCATTGGTCATGGGATGGGTATGATACCGGCTCCATGGCTAACCCTAAGATGGATTTACCGGCGTCGCCCCGCCGCAATTCGGTGCGCATCATTGCCGGAATCTGGCGTGGCCGGCGCGTCAAGTTTCCCGACATTCCCGGGTTGCGTCCGACGCCCGATCGGGTGCGCGAGACCCTGTTCAATTGGCTGCAGCACGTCATCGCCGACGCCCGTTGCCTGGATTTATTCGCAGGCTCCGGCGCCCTTGGGCTCGAAGCCCTGTCCCGAGGCGCGATCGAAGTGGACTTTGTCGAACAAGATCCCGCCGCCGCGCGCGGCTTGCAGGAGCAATTGGTCAGCTTGGGAGCGGCAAGCAAAGGGCGGATATTGCAAATGGGCGCCGCCCGCTACTTGCGCACTCCGGCAAAAGCCTTTGACATCGCCTTTCTCGACCCGCCTTTCGGGACCAATGCCCTGGCGGAGTACCTACCGATGCTCGACGCCGGCAACTGGATCAAGCCGGGTGGTCTCATCTATCTGGAGAACGAGCGTGCCGCCGGAGCTCCGGTACTGCCGCCCCGCTGGGAGCTGCTCAAATCGAAGTCGGCGGGCGAGGTGGGGTATCATCTGGCGCGCATCAACGCGAAGGCATAACGCATGCACAAAAGAAACGCCGTTTATCCAGGCACCTTCGATCCGATCACCAACGGCCATCACGACCTGGTACGGCGCGCCGCCTCCATCTTTGATCGCCTGGTGATCGCGATTGCGGCCAACCCCAACAAGGCCCCGATGTTCTCGCTCGACCAGCGCGTCGACATGGCCCGGCGCGTCCTTGCCGATGTGCCCAACGTCGAGGTCATGGGCTATGCGGGCCTGACCACCGACTTCGCACACCAAAATGGCTTGTCCGTGATCGTGCGCGGTCTGCGCGCCGTATCCGATTTCGAATTTGAATTTCAACTGGCAAATATGATGCGTCACCTGATGCCCGACATAGAATCGGTATTCATGACGCCGCAAGAGCAGTACACGTTCATCTCCTCGACGCTGGTGCGCGAGATCGCCGTGTTGGGGGGCAATGTGTCAGAATTCGTGCATCCTCTGGTGGAGATTGAACTGAAACGGCATCGCAAGCTTTGATTCCAGAGACCCCATCTCGCGAAAGTGTTCGGCCCCTGTGGCCGATTATCGCGTTCGCCCTGGTTCTAGGCGCAGCGAGCGGCGCACGAGCCGATGCGGCGCGGCCTGCGGCACGGCCCGCGATTGCACACAAAGGCGCCATCGCCAGCGCCTATCCGCTCGCGAGCAAGGCGGGCCAAGAGATCTTAAACGAAGGCGGCAATGCATTCGATGCCGCCGTGGCGGTGGCCGCGGCGCTGGCAGTGGTCGAACCCACCAGCTCAGGTCTCGGCGGAGGCGGATTTTTTCTGCTGCATCGGCAGGCCGATGGATTCGAAACCATGGTCGATGCGCGCGAGAAAGCGCCGGGTGCCGCTACGCGGGACATGTATCTGGACAAGGACGGCAATGAGATCCCCGATAGCTCCACCAGCGGGCCCCTGTCTTCGGCCATTCCCGGCGAGCCCGCGGCATTCGAATTTCTGGCGCGCAAATACGGCAAGTTGTCCCTCAAACAGAGCTTGCAGCCGGCGATTCGCCTGGCGCGAGAAGGTTTCCCGCTGTATGCGCGGCTGCAGTACGGCATCAAGGCGAAACGCGATATTTTGGCGCGCTCGCCGGAGGCCGCGAAGGCGTTTTTGACAGCCACCGGCAACGTGCCTGAGATCGGCGCCATCATCAAGCAGCCGGAGCTGGCCAGCACCCTCGAGGCAATTGCAGCCCAAGGCGCCAAGGGATTTTATGAAGGACGAGTAGCCGCGGATCTTGTCGCCGGAGTGCGCGCGGGCGGCGGCATCTGGACGCTCGAGGATCTCAAAAACTACCGCGTCGTCGAGCGCAAACCGCTGGTCGGTGAATATCACGGCGCGCGCATCGTGACGGCATCCCCGCCATCATCGGGCGGCATCGCGGTGCTGGATTCGCTCAATATCCTTGCCGGTTTCGATTTGCATGACGTGGATTCCGCCACGCGCAAGCATCTCATCATCGAGGCCATGCGCCGCGCCTATCGCGACCGCGCGATCTATCTGGGTGATCCGGATTTCATCAAGATGCCGCTGCAGCAATTGATGAGTGTCGACTACGCCGCCGGCCAGCGCAGCAGCATTCGCGCCGACAAGGCCATGCCCTCCGACCTGTTGCCGGGCATCGAGTCGGAGCCAAAGGGCATGAACACGACGCATTTTTCCGTGCTCGACGCCTCTGGAAATCGTGCGGCCGTCACGATCACGGTCAATCTGTTCTTCGGCAACGGCTATATGCCGGCGGGGACCGGCGTGCTGCTCAACAACGAAATGGATGATTTTTCCACCAAGCCCGGCAGACCCAATGTCTTCGGACTCATCGGCAACACGGCCAACTCGATCGCGCCAAACAAGCGAAGTTTGTCCAGCATGTCGCCGACGTTCGTCGAGACGCCCAAAGGATTGATGATCATCGGCTCGCCCGGCGGAAGCACCATCATCAGCCAGGTGCTTCTGGGAATCTTGAACTATGTGGACGGCATGAGCGCCGCGGACATCGTCAAGTACCCGCACTACCATCACCAATACCTGCCTGACGACGTCGGTTATGAACAAGGTGCGCTGACCGACGAGGAAATTGCGAAGCTGCAGGCGATGGGCCACAAGCTGCGGCTGTCCAACCGTCAGTGGGGCAACATGCAAGTCATCACCTGGGACTTCGCCAGCGGAAAAGTCGAAGCAGCTTCGGATCCGCGCGGTGAGGGCGAAGGGTTGGTCTACTAGGCCCCGCGCTTCAGCGCTGGCAGCTGGCGCACCAGTACGTCGATCGCTGGCCCTGAGTGAATTGCTTGATGGCCGATTTGCAAACCCGGCAGCGCGCTCCCGCGCGTTCATAGACGAAGAGCTTCTGGCGAAAATATCCCGGCGCGCCGTCGACGTTGCGGTAGTCGCGCAAGGTGGTGCCGCCGATCTTGATTGCCGCGGACAACACGGCTTTGATCGCCCGCGCGAGCTTCGCGGCCTGCGCTCGAGTGATGCGGCCGGCGGCGCGGCGCGGCGCAATTCTCGCGCGGAACAGCGCTTCGCTGGCGTAGATATTGCCGACGCCCACCACCACCTGCGAATTCATGATGAACTGCTTGATGGCGACCTTGCGATTGCGGCTGACTCTATATAGATATTCGGCGTCGAACGCAGCGCTCAATGGCTCCGGCGCCAAACGCTTGAGTAGCGGATGCAGCGCAGGATCGTCTGCAGTCCAATGCAGGCTGCCGAAACGACGGGGATCATGAAATCGCAGCAGCCGGCCGCTGTCGAGGACCAGGTCCCAGTGATCGTGAAGCTTGGGCGGCGCACCTGCCGCAAGCAGCGCCAGGCTCCCCGACATGCCGAGATGCAGAATCAGCGTGCCGGTGTCGAAACCGATGAGAATGTATTTGGCGCGCCGCTCGACCTTGCGCACGGTTTGATCGCGAACACGGGCCTCGAAATTACTGGCGATCGGCCAGCGCAGTCGCCGCTCGCGCACGACGGCGCTCAAGACACGGCGATTGAGCAACGCCGGTGCGATGCCGCGGCGGGTGGTTTCTACCTCAGGAAGCTCGGGCAACCCGGTCTATTGCCGCTACTTGATCTTGGATTCTTTATAGGCGACGTGCTTGCGGACAACCGGATCGAATTTCTTCGTCTCGAGCTTGTCGGGGTGCAGGCGCTTGTTCTTGGTGGTGGTGTAGTAGTGGCCGGTGCCGGCCGAGGAAACCAATTTGATTTTGTCGCGCATGTGTTGCTCCTTAGACCTTGACGCCCTTGGCGCGCAAATCGGCGACCACGACATCCACGCCACGCTTTTCGATGGTCCGCAATCCGCGGGTGCTGACGCGCAGGCTCAAGAAGCGCTGTTCCGTCTCCGACCAAAACCGGTGGGTATGCAAATTCGGCAGGAAGCGGCGCCGCTTGCGATTATTCGCATGCGAAACTGTATTACCCGTTTTGGGGCCTTTACCGGTGACTTGGCAGACTCGCGACATGTCGTAAACCTTTGATCTTGGAACCCAAAAGGAGCCGAGCTTTATACCAGGGAGGCCCGCGCTGGGCAACCGCCTCGCAAGTTTGCCGTTTCCTAGCGTGAGCGCCAGATTGGTTAAATACACTGATACAGTGTATTATTCATGCATGAAGAACATCACCATCACTCTCGACGAGAAAACCGCGGCATGGGCCCGCGTGTACGCAGCGAGGCAGAACAAGAGTTTGTCGCGGTTCGTGGGGGAGCTGCTGGATCGCACCATGAAGGAATCGCGGGAGTACGACGAGGCGATGCGGCAATACCTTTCGAAAAAACCCGGCCGTTTGAATCTGGAGAACGCTCCGTATCCCAATCGGGAGGAGTTGCATGAGCGGTCTCACATTCGTTGATGCCAACATATTGATCTACGCGCGTGATTCGAATCAGGCGGAGAAACAGGAGACCGCGGCGCAATCCTTAAGCCTCCTATGGCAAGAACGCTCGGGGCGCTTGAGCGTGCAGGTATTGAGCGAATACTACGTTGCGGTCACTCGAAAGCTGACGCCAGGCCTCGGGGCCGACGATGCTTGGGATGATGTGAAGGCACTGATGTCGTGGGAACCCCAGGTGCTCGATGCCGCTGTGCTCAATCGAGCGCGAGAAATCGAGCTCCGCTACCGCACGAGTTGGTGGGATGCCACTATCGTGGCGGCCGCACAGGCTCAGAATTGCGCCATTTTGCTGAGCGAAGATTTTCAGCACGGCATGATGTTCGGCCCCGTCACGGTCCGCAATCCGTTCCTGCCCAAGGTCGAAGAGACCACCCCCGCCGGAGATGTCAGTTCTGCCGTCGCGCGCCCGCGGTACCGGCCCCGCGGGCGACCCGTGAGTCGCGCCCAGCCTACCTAGGCAGTTTTCTCAACCACCGTCCACGCCGAGGCGCTGTCGTAAACGAATCGCTCTTCCGCGATGCGGTCGCCCTCCCAGCGCTGCAGCGCGAGTTCGTTCAAGCGGCGGGTGACCCCATCCTTGCCGGTGGCGTCGAAAGTCCAGTTGATCACCACATGGTTTCCGTCCACCAGAAACAAAGGCTGCGGGTGCGTGTGCATCTTCACCCTCTCCAGCACCTTTGCCTCGTGCGCCATCAAAAGCGCGCGGCCCTGCCGCGGCGTTTGCAGATTCTCCTGCATGGAAGCCGCTTCGTGATAGTAGTCGGCGATGGCGCGCACATGCTCACCGCCGATCACTGCGGCAATGAAAGCTTCGACACGTTCACGGCTTGGCATGCGCCACTCCTGGCTGCAGAACCCGCGCCAGCGCAATGTGCGAGAAGCTTGAGTGCCCTGAATTCATCGAATTAATTCTGGCATAGCGGCGCGCAATTTCCTCGCCGGTGAGATCTTCGCGCAATTCAAGCCCGCAATCCTTCAAGGTCTTGCCAAAGGTCTTCGGATCGAACCCCGAGAGAAACGGCTCACCCAAGGACGCCAGTCTTTCTTGCAGCGCGAGGAAATTTTCCGACTGCGAACCCAGGAGTCGCTCGTCAATGTAGGTCAATACCAACTCGCTGCCCGCAAGCGCACAGCGGGCGATCGAGTTCAAGGTGGCGATATTCGCCGCGGGCGTCAGGTACATGGATACGCCGAGCCAGGAGAAAAAGGCCGCCCGATCCCCGCGAAACGAGGAACGCGACAGCGCCGTTGCCACGCTCTCCTGCGCCAGGTCGGAGGCGACGAAGTGCACCGAATCCGGCAGCGATATGCCGAGTTCTCTGATGCGCTGTAGCTTCAATCCCTGCGTGGCCGGATGATCGATTTCAAAAATCTCCAGATCCGCGGCGAATGCCGGACGCCTCAATATGAAGCTATCGAAGCCGGCGCCCACCAGCACATATTGGCGAACGCCGGTGCCCACCGCGGCCTGCAAGGCATCTTCGGTGTAGCGCGTCCGGGTGATGACGTTCGCGTAAGCGGGACTGCGGCGCAGCGATGCATCGACGATGCCATCGGGTGCGGCCATGGCTCTCAAGCGTGCGGTCGGGTCCATTCTGCCAAGCGCGGCGTTGCGAATCATCTCACGCACCGACTCGGGCACGAGGCGGTCGCCCCAGGCATCATCGATGAGCGGGTCGGGATCGAGCCGCGTATGCGCCGCGCGCATCAATGAGGTCGCGAGCGCGGTCCGGCTGGCAGTGAATTCATCCAACGGGCACCTCGAAAAAGCGAATCGGTGGGTTGGCGCATTCTAACATTGCAGTGCGCACCAATAGACGCACATTCAGCAACGCAATTTGAGACCATGATGCGATGAAACGCGCAGCCGCCGCATTTATCGTTGGAATCGGCGCACTAGCAGGTTTTGCTGCGGCTGCCGGCAGCGAGGACGTTACCCGCGAGTACTACGAGGTCAACGGCGCCAAGCTGTACACCGAATCCCTGGGTCACGGCACTCCGGTGCTGTTCCTGCACGGCGGGCTGATGTTCTTCGACAATGCCTATGTGCGGCAGCGTGATTTCTTTGCCGCGCGTCACCTCGTCATCGGCATCGATCAGCGAGGCCATGGCCACAGCCCGGACGGACCCTGGCAGCTCTCCTATCAGCTCATGGCCGACGACACCGCAGCCATCATCCAGAGGCTCAAAGTCGGTCCTGTTGATGTGGTGGGGCACAGCGACGGCGCAGACATCGCGCTGCTGCTCGCGCGGGATCATCCGGAACTGGTGCGCCGCGTGGTCATCTCCGGCGCGAATCTACGCGGCCTGCCTGCAGAAGTGCTGGAAGCGCGCAAACGCTGGACGCCCGCGCAGATCGAGGAAAAAGTTCGCAGCATTGCCGCTTCTCTGCCGCCCTATTTCCGTACCGATTACGGCGCCGTCAGCCCGGACGGTCCCGATCATTGGATGGACCTGATGACAAAGTGTTTCTGGATGTGGGGGCAGCCGATTGTGATCGACCCCGGTGATCTTAAGAAAATCGCAGCGCCGGTATTGGTGGTGGCGGGCGATCATGACTTCACGTCGATCGAGGAAACCACCGAGATATTCCGCGGTCTGCCGCATGCGCAGCTTTTCGTGGTGCCGGGAACCGGGCACGGTACGTTTCAGATGCGGCCGGATCTGGTCAATCTCGCCGTCAGCGAATTTCTCGAGCGCGCGGATGCCGGATTCAAATGAGTCCACGCTCCGCCAGCGACACGCATGCGCCGTCGCCGACGATGATGTGATCCAGCAAGCGGATGTCCACGAGCGCCAGAGCCTCGCGCACTCGATGGGTAATCAGCTCGTCGGCCTGACTGGGCTCGGCCACACCCGAGGGATGATTATGCGCATTATGTGCCCCTGGCCGTTCTGTGCCCGACTCTCGGAATGGTTCGTCGTGGAAAGGGATTTTTTCAGAAGACGACACATAACGAGAGAGTAGAGACGGTGCAGGCCATGTCCGGCGGAATTGGAAGGGCAACTGGCGGGGCTCATATCATTTTGGCTGGCACTCGTCGTACCGGCGGTGACAGCCGGTTATGTGTGGTGGATGGTTGCCGGATTTCGTAACTCAATTGGCAGGTAGCTGCGCAGAGTATCGCGCTCTTTCGCCACCACAAACCGGACGTTCGCCACTGGTAGAAACGGCCACGAAGACCCATTAGAGCCGGCCCCAACCTAAGCGGTCAGAGCCGGCAAATCGGGTCAAAGGCGGGTCAGCCAGCTGAGCAGCGACGCATCGTCGTTCCAGGGCGTGAGTTTGCTGGAACCCGTGGGCGAGCA
This sequence comes from uncultured Gammaproteobacteria bacterium, assembly GCA_963785405.1. GTDB lineage: Bacteria > Pseudomonadota > Gammaproteobacteria > Steroidobacterales > Steroidobacteraceae > Bog-1198. Next base: position 292,695 of record CAWAVF010000008.1, on the reverse strand, counting down.
CAGCGTCATGGCTTCGGTCTTCATGCGCATGGTGATCTCGGCGTAGCGCTGGGTAGTGTTAACGTCGACGTGGCCGAGCCAGCCGCGGATGAGGTTGACCTCGGCACCGGACTCGAGCAAGTGGACGGCGGCCGTGTGTCGCCACACGTGCGGAGAGACGCGGCGCGAGTCACCAGCGGCTCCCGTGGTCTCAACGTCGGCCGTGAGGCGCCGCACGCGTTTGTAGATCCCGAACCGTGTCAGTGGGCGGCCAGAGTCGGATACGAACACGGGGGCCTCAGGATCGGATGCGCGTCGGCCGAGAAGCGCCGTCAGTTGTGCCGCCGTATCGTCCCAGAGCGGCAAGTGTCGCCACTTATCGCCTTTACCGTGCAACCGAACGTAGAATGGCCGCTCGAGCTTGAGATGTCCGACGCGTAGGTCGGCGACCTCCTGGACTCGAGCGCCGGTGTTGTAGAGGAAACGCAGCAAGACGCGGTCGCGCAACGCGAAGCGACCGATGGCAGGCAGCCGATCGAACAGCCCCTCGACCTGCTCGCGCGCGATGTATCGCGTGTCGGGCAGTGGTGTGCGCTTGATGGGAATAGCAGCGACCTGCTGGCAAATGCGCAGCGCCTCTGGGCTCCGTCGGGCGAGGTACTCGAAGAACGTACGAAGCGCCGCGAGTCGCTGGTTGCGCGTGGGGATACTGTTGTGCCGATCCCGCTCCATGTGCCGCAGGAACGCGAGCACGCGCTCGAGGTTAAGATCCTCGAGCTGCAGACGGCTGATGGAGTGTCTCGCATCCTTCGCGACGAACGGCAGGAACAGCCGAATGGTGTCGCGGTAGCTGCGAATCGAGCTTTGCCGCAAGCCCTTCTGCGGACCGAGATACTCGAGAAAGAAGTCGTGCACGAGGGCGCCAACTGTGAGGTTACTCATGACCGCACCTCCCGACGGGCGGGGCTCGCGAACGCCTCGAAACGCTGGTTGGCCGCCTCGAGGAGCTCGCTCGTGATCGTCAAATACACGGCGGTGCTGTGAAGGCCGACGTGGCCGAGGAACGTCGAGAGGTGGTTGAGCCGCGCCTGTGGATCGATGCCGTCGCGATACCACCGCAAGAGCGTCCGAACCGCAAACGAATGCCGGAGCCCATGGACGCAGGGCGCTCGCGTGCCCACCGGCACGCTGAGCGCAAGCCTTGGCATCAGGTGGTCGCGGAAGGCGTTCCGAATCGAGTTGGTCGCTACCGTAGACCGTCCGTTCCAAGTGAAAAACGGTGCCTCGGGAATGGGCAACCCTAAGCGCTGTTCACGAAGTGTGGCGTAGGAACGCAATCGAGCGGCGAGGCGCGGACCGAACGGTACGAGGCGGCTCTTACCGAATTTACTGTTACGCACGAGAAGCACCTCGCGCTGCAAATCGACGTCACCGCACTGAAGACGAGCGACCTCACCGATACGGAGCCCCAAGCCTGCGAGGAGCGCGAAGATCGTGGCGTACGTCGGCCCGCGCTGCCGACATCGTGGCCAGTCCGGCAACTCGGCCGCGTAATCGAGGATCCGTCGGATCGTCGCCGGGTCATAGAGGTAAGGCAAACGCCGGGCCGACTGCGGTTGAGGCTGCGTGGTCAAGGGTGAGATGGTGAGCTCCTGCTGGTCGACCATCCACTCCAGCAGCCGTCGCACGACCCCCAAGAGGTCGTTGTAGCTGACCCCGGAGGAGCGACGTCGCGAGGCCAGAAATGCCTCGAGACATGCCGAAGTTATATCGGCGATGCACTGCACGCCTTGTTCAGTGAGATACCGATCGAGGAGTCGCAGTTGCCGGTCCTCGGTGTTGAAACGACATCCCATGGATCGCTTGGCCGCCAAGTACCGCGTGATCGGATCGGCAAGCACGCTCTCGAATCGTTGCCAGATGGGGCGGCTCATAGCACGTCCTCCGCATCGCCGGTTGTGAGGGCCCGGAGCTTGTGGATGGCGACCTTGGCGTAAACTTGAGTCGCGGCGTCGGAACGATGGCCCACGTAGTCACCGATCTGCTTGAAAGGCAGGTCGGCTTCAACCAACCGTTGTACGCAGCTGTGCCGAAACGTGTGGGAACCGGGACGCCGGACCTTGATGCCGGCGCGTCGCAGGTAAACGCTGGCCCTGGTGGACATCGCCCAGTGACCGACGCCGCGAAAGGGCGCGGTCAGGCTGATGAAGAGGTGGCGATCGGTGCACTGGGGACGGGCGTTGCGCAGATAGTCGATGATCGCCTCGCCGACCGGCGCCGCCAGTGGATAGGTCGTCGAGTTACCGGCCTTACGGCCGAGCACGTGAAACCTCGACTGAGGCCAGTCGATCGACGAAAGCTCAAGCGCCGCAACCTCCTGGGCGCGCAAGCCGTAGGTTGCGAACAGCATCAGGACCGCATAGTCGCGCTTGTCACAAGCCGAGCGACGATCAACGCTCGCGAGAACACGTTCGATATCGCTCCACGGGATCGACCTGGGAATCGCTGCCTGCTTGTACGTGCGTCCGCGCGGCACCGCGCGGCTGAGATCCGTTGCGATGATCTCTTGTCGACGCAGATACCGCAGCAGGACGCGCAGCGCACCGGCTCGAGCCTGCCGTCCGCCGGGTTGCTGGCCCGCGGTGCTGTCTATCAAGAACCGGTTAACGATCTTCGGCGTGAGCGTGGATAGATCGGTGATCGCTGCCGACCGCAGGAACCGCTCGAACACTCGCATGTGGTGCTCGTAACCCTGGAGCGTGTCGCGTCGCAGGCCCCGTTCATCGCTCAGATGCTCGCGAAATCCCGGCGCGAGATCCTGCAGCGGCCAGGGCTGACGGCGCACAGTGCCCACGAAGTCCGGGAGTACAAGTCGCAGTAACTCCTCGATCGCCGAAAGCGGCCCCGTGCGGAGCTGCCTCCCGTAGACGACCGAGTGCGGCCGCCGTCCCCTCGTACGTCGCCACTTCTTCACGAACGGCTCGATCTGCGCCGGCAGCTCCTCGAGAGAGCGGACGTGTCGATCCGTCAAGAATCGATCAAAGAGAACAAGCGTCTGAATCTTGAACAATGCCGTAGCGCGTGAGATCTGTCGATCCGACAACCACTCGGCATATCGACTAAGCGAAGGACCGAGCCAGAGTGACCGAAGTCGATCGACCGTCGACGGCCGAATAAAATAATGCTCCAACATGACAACCACCCCTCTGTATTAGGACAAGGAGGGGGTAGCGTCTGCCTTCGAAGTGTTATGTGACCAGCGACGACAAGAACATTAGAAGGATCAGCACCCTTGGTGCCGAGGGCACAGAACGGTCAGGGGCACATAACGTCCATTCTGTGGCGCGGCACAGAATGGACCATGATCACCGCCGCGGAATTGCGCTGCAGGGCCAGTTTGACGATTTCCCGAGGATGCACGCTGGCGCCGTCGATCGTGCCGCGAAACAATTCCTCGAATTGAATCAGCCGGTGGCGCTTGTCCAGGTACAAACAGCAAAATACTTCATGCTCGAGATCGCGCAGGCGCGCGGAGAGAAAGTCGCGGGTGGCCTTCGGGCTGCTCAAGGAAGGGCCGGCGCGCAATGTCTCGGACAGCTGCCGCCGCGCTATTTCGACCGCGGCCTGCAGTTCCGCGAATCGAGCCAATCCCAAGCCAGGCTGCGCGCAAAATCGGCGCCGATCGGCGGCGATGAACTTGCGTAGCGAGTGAAAAGTCGTGAGCACTTCGCGAGCCAGATCCAGCGCGGAATGGCCGCGCGTGCCGGTGCGCAGCAATATCGCCAGCAGCTCGGCATCGGAAAGCGCGGCCGCGCCTTTGTCGAGCAGTTTTTCGCGCGGTCGCTCATCTTCAGGCCAGTCGCGGATTGCCATGCAGCAAGCATGGGGCCCCAGGCCCCGAAGGCACTAGCGTCAAATCAAGGCTGATGGCAGCGAAATGCTCAGGAGTGGCCGGAGCTGCCGAAGCCGCCCGCGCCGCGCGCAGTGGCCGAAAAATCCTCGACCACGTCGAATGCAACCTGCACCACGGGTACCATCACCATCTGCGCAATGCGATCGCCAGGGTTGATGGTGAATGGCGCCGCGCCGCGGTTCCAAACCGACACCATCAACGGGCCTTGATAGTCGGAGTCGATCAGGCCGACGAGATTGCCGAGCACGATGCCGCTTTTGTGGCCGAGTCCCGAGCGCGGCAGCAGCATCGCGGCGAGGCCGGGGTCCGCGATGTAAATCGAGATGCCGGTGGGTATCAGCTCTGCACTTCCGGGGTTGAGCAGCAACGGCGCATTGATACAGGCCCGCAGATCCATGCCCGCCGACCCGGTCGTCGCATACTGCGGCAGCGGGAATTCCCGGCCGATGCGCGAATCCAGGATCCGCACTTTGACGGTGTGCATGGCGCCCGTTACCGTCGCGCGCGGCGCCCGCGCACGCGGTCGCGCGGCAGCGCTGCGGCGGTTCTGCGTTTACGCGAACTGCGCCGCGGGCCGCCGTCGGGCGGCGGCAAGCGTTTGGCAATGAGCGCGATGAGCTCGCGCGCCACGTCGATTTTCGGTCCGCGCGCCACTTCCAGCTTTCCGCCCGGCCAGATCACTGTCAATGCGTTGTCCTCGCAATCGAAGGCGATGCCATCGCCGACCTGATTCGCGGCGATCATGTCGAGCTTCTTGCGCTTCAGTTTGATGCGCGCATTGTCCTCGACGTCGTTGGTTTCCGCCGCAAAGCCGACGACGAACGGACGCTTCTGCATATCGGCGACCGATTTGATGATATCCGGCGCCGGCTCGAGTTCCAGGTTCACCGAGCCGCCTTGTTTCTTGATTTTCTGCTTGGCGACCGTCACGGGCTGAAAGTCGGCGACGGCCGCAGCCGCGATGAAAACGTCGGCGTCCGCCACATGCCGATGAACCGCGGCATACATGTCGCGCGCACTTTCCACGTTGATGCGGGTTACCCCAACAGGCGTCTGCAATTGCACCGGCCCGCTTACGATGGTCACGTGAGCGCCGGCCTCGCGGGCGGCAGCCGCCACGGCGAATCCCATTTTCCCGGAGCTGCGATTGGTGAGATAGCGCACCGGATCGAGACGCTCGCGAGTGGGGCCCGCGGTGATCAAAACATTGAGACCGGTGAGCAGGCCGGCATTGACCGGAGGCTCGAGCAGGGCTTCCGCCAGTTTCAACGGCTCCCACATGCGCCCCACACCGATTTCCCCGCAGGCCTGGTTGCCCGACCCGGGCCCCAGGATGCGCACGCCGCGCGCAACCAGGGTCTCGATATTGGCCTGTGTGGCCTTGTTGGCCCACATGACGCGGTTCATCGCCGGAGCGAGCAGTATCGGCGCCTCGGTCGCAACGCATAGCGTGGTCAGAAGATCATCGGCGCGTCCGCCCGCCATGCGCGCGATGAAGTCCGCACTGGCCGGTGCGATCAGCACGAACTCGGCCCAGCGCGCCAGCTCGATATGACCCATGGCTGCTTCGGCCGCAGTGTCCCAAAGATCGCTGCGGGTGGGGCGGCCGGATACGGCTTGAAAGGTCATGGGAGAGACGAAGCGTTGCGCGGACTTGGTCATCACCACTTGGACTTCCGCACCGCGTTCCATCAGCCGGCGCACCAGATCCGGACTCTTGTAGGCGGCAATCCCGCCGGTGACTCCCAGCACAATGCGGGTCTTCGACGTCATTGAATGTGCTTCAACTCTTTGAAGCGATCGATGTCGCTCTCGAATTGAATGCTCATCGTCGACACCTCATTGCGTTTCTGCCGCAGATTCTGCTCCTGAGTGTGGATATCGAGCGTCAGACGCACCAGATCCTCGGCGACTTGATCGGCCATGGGCGGGGCCTTGGGATCGGCACTGTACGGTCGGAAGCGCATGCTGTCGGTGCGCAATTTCTTCATGCGCGCATCCAGATTCTCCAGAAACTGACTGGTTACCTTGATCTGATCGGCCAGCAGCGTGAGGCGCTGGTCGCGCAGCCGTTCGATTTCTTGGACTGAAGAGTAGGTGCTCAACAAGTTCTTGTCGCGATTCTCGCGCTGCTGCGCATCGAGTTTCTTTTGATCTTCGATCGCCATTTGTTCCGGCGACTTCTGCGCGTCGAGGTGGCCTATCTCGATGCCGCGCGAGTTCATGACATGCTGTTCCTGATTGGCGTATTCCGGCGGGATGCGATCGCCGTAATGCGTCACGCCGTCGGAATCCACCCACTTATAGAGCACGTGGCCGTTGTTGGGCGGCGTGGTGGCCGCAAAGCCCGGCGCAGCGAGCAGCGCGCCGGCGCAGAAAAACCAAGCGACATTCTTCAAGAGCGTATCCTCAAGATGAAGCGGCCGACATTGTGAGGGCAGCGGGCGGGGTTTTCCAGGGGCCAATCCTCATTCTGCGAGCCCATAGCGCTCGCGATACAGGCGCATGCTGTTCAGGTCGGCCGCACCCCCCGCATGGGAGACATGATCCATCAGGTCTCCCAGGTTAACCACGGAGATGACCGGTATTCCGTGTTGGTTTTGGATCTCCTGGACCGCCGAAAATTGGCTGTCCGGGGCGCGTTCCTGGCGGTCAAGCGCGAGCAGCACGCCGGCGGGAGTGGCTCCGGCCTGGCGGATGATATCGATGGATTCGCGGATCGCCGTACCCGCGGTGATCACATCGTCGACGATCAGGACGCGACCTTTCAGGGCGCTGCCGACGATAGTGCCGCCTTCGCCATGGTCTTTGGTTTCCTTGCGGTTGAAGGCAAAGGGCAGGCTGCGTGCGTGGCGTTCGGCGAGCGCCGCGGCGCTGATGGTCACGAGCGGAATGCCTTTGTAGGCCGGCCCGAACAGCATATCGAACTTCAGAGGCGAGGCGGCGACGGCTGCTGCATATGCGCGTCCCACCGCGCCGATGGCGGCACCGGTGTTGAATAATCCGGCATTGAAAAAATACGGACTTTCGCGGCCCGACTTGAGCTTGAAGCGGCCAAATTTGAGAACGCCGAGCTGTATGCACAAATCGATGAATTCACTTTGATACGCCAAGATCATGGGCCTGATATTATCGCGCGCGATGCGCATCGTCACGACACTCGCCGCCACGAAGCCCAATTCGCAGTTTTGCGGTGTGGCGACGGCATGAGCGCATCAATTTGACGGCAACGAAGCCTACCCTCTGGCAGGCGCTGAGCGACAAGCGCATGGCGGCCGTGCTCCTCATGAGCTTTGCATCGGGGCTGCCGTTCAACTTGACCGGTTTCACGGTGCAGGCGTGGCTGGCGTCCTCGGGCCTCGACATCAAGACCATCGGTATTTTCTCGCTGGTAGGGCTGCCCTACCTGTTCAAATTTTTATGGGCGCCGCTGCTCGACCGGTACCTGCCGCCCATCTTGGGCCGTCGCCGCGGCTGGATTTTGATTTATCAGGTATGCCTGACCGGCGCCATTGCCGTCATGGGCTTCTGTTCGCCTACAAAGGAACTCTACGTGCTCGGCGCCTTGGCGGTGCTGGTGGCCTCTCTTTCCGCATCCCAAGATATCGTGATCGACGCTTATCGCGTGGATACGATTCCGGTCAGTGAGCGCGGACTGGCCGCCGCCGCCCACTCATTCGGCTATCGCACGGCCGCCATGTTGGCAGGCGCCGTGCTGGTGTTGATTGCCGCGCGCCTGGGTTGGCGCTTGGCCTTTCTGATGGTGGCCTGCCTCATGGCGGCGACTACTTTGGGGACGTTGTGGGCGCCGGAGCCGGAAGTGCCCGGGCACCCGCCCCGCACCTTGGCCGATGCGGTGTGGCATCCACTGCGGGCACTGTTCAGCCAGAAGGGCGCCTGGGGATTCGTGGCGTTGGTGCTGCTCTACAAAGTGGGCGATGCCTTCGCCTTGAGCTTATACAGCGCGTTCATGATCAAGGGGGTGGGATTTTCGCTCGACGAACTTTCCATCGCCGGCAAAGTGAACATGACCGTGTCCAGCATGATCGGCGTGGCCTTCGGCGGCTGGGTGTACATGCGCTGGGGAACATTTAAATCCATGCTGGTTTTCGGCATCGGTCAGGCGCTGACCAATCTGCTGTATGTGTGGCTGGCGCTGGCGGGTAAGAAAATATGGCTGTTGGTTCTCGCGACGTCCCTGGACACCGGTGTCGGCGGCATGGGTCTGGCTGCATTCGTCGCGTTTCTGGTGTCGTTGTGCAGCGCTAATTTCAGTGCGACCCAGTACGCTTTGTTGTCGGCACTGGCGAGCGTTCCCAGCAGGGTCATGGGCTATGTCGCGGGCATCGTCGTATCGAAGATCGGCTGGGCGGATTTTTTCGTGGTTACTTTCCTGACCGCCATACCGGGGCTCATATTGCTGGTGATTTTGCGCAGACCGCTGAACGCGCTCGCGGCCCGCAACGTGGCCGACACAAAGCCCTGAGGAGCGAATCTAGCGGCGCAGCGAACGATCGTGAGGGTCGGACCACGAGGTCCTGGCGTTGTCCTCGAACTCGCGGTCCAGGTCTTCCGCCTCGACATCGATGGCGCCAGACCAATCCTCCGGTGCATCCGCCGACTCGATGATGTCGTCCAGCAGCTGCTCGTTCCAGGAATCAAAATCCATTTCCGCCACGGTGCCGTCAAAGTATTGAATTTCGATGGTCTCATCTTGAGCATCGATCGCGACCACCTCAAATAGCTCGTTGGTACCGCCGCGATACCACTCGCCTACGATCGGCTTGATTACCTTCATCGCAGTCTCCGTCTGCTATGCTCGACCCCATTCAACTCCCAATGAGCGTTTCGCGCAATATGTAAATTTTGCGCGTAGCAACATGACATGGTCGAACAACTCATAAAATTTTTTGTCGTGTTCTTCGTCGTGGTTGACCCCATTTCATTGGTGCCGTTGTTCGCGGGCTTAACTCTAGGAGCCAGCGACCAGTTCAAGAGAAAGATGGCGGGTAAGGCCGCGGCCATTGCGCTCGCAATCTGCGTGCTGTTTGCGTTTGGGGGTGCGCGGTTTCTTTCCATCATGGGGATTTCGTTGAGTTCGTTCCGCATCGCGGGCGGAACCCTGCTGTTCCTGATTTCGCTGGAGATGGTGTTTGCGCGCACCTCGGGCACCAAGTCGACCATGCCCGAGCGTGAGGAGGCCATGAAGCGCGAGGATATTTCGGTATTTCCGCTCGCGTTTCCATTCATCGCAGGGCCGGGCGCTCTGGCCACCATCTTGCTGACCGCCGGTGAAGTATGGGGAAAACCGCTGGAGTTCCTGGGCTTCCTCGCGGTGGTAGTAGTGGTGGCGGCCGTCTGCTGGCTGTTGATGCTCGCCACGCCGCGGCTGATGCAGGTCATCGGCGTGACCGGCGCCAACGTCATGAGCCGCCTCTCCGGCGTGGTCCTTGCCGCCCTCGCCGTGCAGTTCATCGTCGAGGGAATTCGCGGCAGCTTCGCACTTTCCTGAAGATCTACTAGAGAGGCGGGCGCGGGCAGCGGCGCCGTTGCGGCTAAGGCTTGCTATAGGCCAAATCCCACACGCCGTGACCGAGGCGCTCGCCGCGCCGCTCGAAGCGCGTGGCCGGCCGGAAGTCGGGCCGCGCCACGTACTCAAGGTCCGTGCTCAGAGATCTCAGATCCGGATTCGCGTTGCACACCGCCAGCATCTGCTCCGCATAGTCCTGCCAATCCGTGGCAAGGCGCAATATCCCGCCGCGGCGAAGCTTGGCGGCCACGGTCGCGATGAACTGCTCGTCGATCAAGCGGCGCTTGTGATGGCGTTTTTTGTGCCAGGGATCCGGGAAGAACACCAGCACCTCGTCGAAGGACTGGTCTTGAACATGATGGCGCAAGACATCCACGGCGTCCTCGCAGATGACGCGCAAGTTCTTGAGCGCGTCGGTTTGCGCGAGCAACAACAGCCGGCCGATGCCCGATTTGTGCACTTCGATCCCTAGGTAATCGATGTGCGGATTATTCTTGGCCAGAGTCCCGATCACTTCCCCGGCCCCGAAACCGATCTCCAGACAGCGCGGCGCAGTGCGGCCGAAAATCGCCTGAAGATCCAGCGCCGTCTCGGTCAAGTCGATGCCGTAGGCGGGCCACAACAGCTTGAGCGCGCGGTCCTGCGCCGGCGTCATGCGCCCGGCGCGAAGCACGAAACTGCGGATGCGGCGTTGTCTCTGCATGGCCGCAAAGTCTGCCTGATATCATGGACCGATGCTCAAATCCTGCCGCGGCGCGCGGCGATACCAAGTATTCAAGCTGCTATGGGCCGCGGCGATTCTGTTTGCAGTCGGCTGCGCCGGATTGCCGCGGCACGTGGACAAGTCGCACACGACAGCATTGCAGGACCCCACCGCGACCACGCTGGGGCGCATCGTCGCGAGCGATGAAGCCGGCAAGAATCTTTCCGGCATCCGGCTGCTGTCCTCCGGCGAGGAGGCGCTGGCCAGTCTGATCGCGCTAGCCGATCATGCCGAACGAACGCTCGACATTCAGTACTACATCATCCATGAGGACCAGTCAGCGCTGCTGCTGCTGCACCATGTCGGCCTGGCGGCGGACCGCGGTGTGCGGGTGCGCATCCTGGTCGACGATTTGAATACTGCGGGCCAGGATCGCCTGTTCGTGCATCTGGGCGAACACGCCAACATCGAGGTGCGCGTATTCAATCCCTTTCCCAACGGAAGATTTTCGACCTGGGCCCGTATTCTTGCGGCCGCACCCGACATGCGGCGCATCAATCACCGCATGCATAACAAACTGTTCGTTGCGGACAATGCGCTCGCCATCACCGGCGGCCGCAATATCGGCGATCAATATTTCACCCGCGATCAGTACAATAATTTCATCGATTTGGATGTGGTCGCGGCGGGCCCCATCGTGCCGGAATTGTCGGTGTCCTTCGATGAGTTCTGGAATAGCAAGTATGCATTCCCAATCGCCTCGATTGCCTACCCGGTGGACGCCGCGCCGGCGACACCGGCGCTGGAGGAGCGCGCACCCACGGGCAATGCCGACTGGCTGGAGCAGGAGCTCGATGCGCACCAGGTTCAACTTGACTGGGTGCCGGCCACCGTGCTTGCGGATCAGCCCGCAAAGATCGCCAGCGAAGCCTCTCCGGATGAAGAGGTTACGATTGCGAATGACATCACGGCGTTGATGAGTTCGGCAAATCAGGAACTCATCATAATTTCCCCGTACTTCGTGCCCGGCAAGGACGGCGTTGCGATGATGCGCAAGCTCGTTGGCCGCGGCGTGCACATCCGGATACTCACCAACTCGCTGGCCACCACCGATTCACCGCTGGTGCATATCGGCTATTCGCGCTATCGGGTCGAGTTGCTGAAGATGGGTGTGGACCTGCGCGAGCTGCGCCCGAAGCTGGGGATGAAACGTCCGCGCTTTCATCCTTTCCGCGGCTCCAATGCCAGCCTGCACGCCAAGGCGCTGGTGATCGATCAGAAAATAGTTTTCATCGGATCGCTGAACATGGACGAGCGCTCGGCGCGCATCAACAGCGAACTGGGACTCGTGATCCGCAGCACCGAGATTGCCCGCCAAGTGACGAATCTGCTGGACGACATCAGCACCGATGGCAGCTACAAGCTGCAATTGGTAGGTCGCGGCGATCGCATCGAATGGTCGAGCGGCGAGCCGGGGGCCATGAAGACCTGGCACAAAGACCCGGAAACCACCTTTCCACAGCGGCTCTGGCTGAAACTCCTGACACCGTTCGCGCCGGACGAATTTCTCTGACGAGCGCGCAGGGGCGGCCGGCGCAGTGGCCTTCAGGAAGATATCCGCAGAGTACTCAAGTACTCCTTGACCTTGGCGCGGAATCCTTCGCTGCTGGTCACCGTGGCACCGCCGGCCAACACCAAGATAAAGTCGCCGCGCAGAGTGCGATTCACTTCTTTCACATAGTTCAAATTGACCAGACAAGAGCGGCTGATTCGCAGCATGGGTTGCGATCGCAGCGCCGCTTCCGCCTGCAGCAACGTGCTGCGCGCGTGGTAGTTGTCCCTGCCGACGCGTATGACGACATAGTTGCGGTCCGCCTCGATCATTTCCACCTGGGATGCATCGAGCACATGCCAATGGCCGGCGAATTCCGCGAGCAGGCGCGGGCGCTCCTCGCCCTGGGTTCGGGCGCCGCGCTCGAGTTGCGCAAGTAATCCCGCGAGCAACGTCTGCCGCTGGTCGACGCTCGAGTTCACATGGCGCGGCCGCACGCGCGCCAGCGTCTTGCGAAAGCGCTCTTGATCGAAGGGCTTCAGCAGATAGTCCACTGCGCTGACCTCAAATGCCTCCAGCGCATAGGTGTCGTAGGCTGTGACGAATACCAGCGACGGCAGCGCCTCCGGCTGCAGCGCGCGCGCGAGATCGATGCCGTTCAGCGGGTCCATGTGGATGTCGAGGAACAGCAAATGCGGCGGCTGCGATCGAATGGCGGCAAGCGCGTCGGTGCCGTCGCCGAATTCGCCCACGACGCGCAAATCGTTTTCCGCCTCGCAGTACTCGCGCAAGGTGCGCCGGCCCGCAACCTCGTCGTCCACGATGATGACATCCATCATGTGCCGAGCAGGGTCTTGGTATGTAATTTGCCGGCGGCCTGCGGCTCGCGAATAACGGCGGGCGACTCGCGAACGGCCGGCATGGTGATCTCGCTGATCCATTCGCTGTCGACGCCTGCGGCTGACAGGCTGGCCCGGCCTTCGAATTGCACGGCCATGCGTTCGCGCACGTTCTTGAGGCCGATGCCTTCAGCGCCGATGGAGCGATTCGCTGCCATCGAGTTCGTTACGCGGATGATGAGCGCTTCATTCACGATGCCGATCGCGATGCGTACCGTCACCGCGCCCTGATGCCCCGCCATGCCGTGGTGCACGGCGTTCTCGACCAACGGCTGCAGAATCAGGCTCGGCACCCAGACGGCAGGGATTTCCGCGGGGTTCGGCAGCTCGACGTGGAGGCGGTCGGCGAACCGCTGTTGCTGCAGCTCCAGATACAGTTTCGCAAACTGCATCTCATCGGCCAGCCGCGAAAAATCGCGTTCGCCGGCATTGAGTAAGCGCCGCAGGAGATCGGCCAACTGCACCACCATCGACTGGGCGGCTTTCGGATCCCACTCGATCTGTCCGCGGATGGTGTGCAAGAGATTGAACAGAGTGTGCGGCGACAACTGCATGCGCAGCGCCGCCAATCGTGCCGCGCTCCATTCGCGCTCCAACGCCGCCAAGCGCAATTCGGAATCACGAAAGCGGGTGTAGAGCGCCAAGCCAGTCACCAGCGCCAGCCCGAAGCCGTAGGCCGGCAAAAAACTCACGAAACTGGCGAGCCACAGCGTGGACCAGAATGGATCGCTCCACGCGCCCACGACATGCGACAGCGCGCCCTCATGTATTTCTTTTCCGCCAACGATGACCTGCGAAAGAATCATCACCGGATAGGCAGCGGCTGCGAACACCGCGCCCAAGATCACCTGCAAGGGCAGGGCTACAAGCAGCGGGCGCCATTGGACCTTCAGCGATGCCCAAAAAGATACCATCACCATCGGCAGCAATAGCACATGCTGCAGCAGGCGCTGGTCCCATGCCGCAAACACTTCCACGGTGGTCAGATGGGCAATGCCGCTGCGCATGCTGTAGCCATACAGCAGATTCGATAAAGTGACGTACACCCAAAACAGGCAAACAATGGCAATGAACTGCCCGCGCGTCAGGCCCCCGGCAAACCGCCGCGTTGAAGAGTCAGCCGTACCGAATCCGCCCATTGCACAAGCCTACCGCAAGTCGGCGCGAATTGCGGCTTGGTGCGCCGCATCCGGGACGAAACCGTTGCAATTCGGGACGAACTCGATGCGCGCCGGCTGACTCGCGGGCGCCCTGGGGCGTCTCATATGCGTGTCGTCGATCAACATCCTGAAGGAGAGTTCCATGACCAGTCTAGCCAGCAAATTGCTGCTGATCGGCGGGTTTGCCGTCGCAGCCGCGGGCGCAGCTGTCGCCGCGCCCGACAACGATGTATATAGCGTCGTCATCCGCTTCCCGACCGCGAGTCTTACAACCGAGAACGGCGTGCAAACCTTGTATCGCCGGATCGAGATGGCGGCCGAAAAAGTCTGCGTGATTGAACCGGCCGGTTCGCGATTGCCCAACGAAGCGGTGATCAAATGCCGCAAAGAGGCCGTCGCAAGCGCGGTTGAGCAAATTCACAATCAGCGGCTCGCTGCCCTGCACGCGGCCAGCAACAAATCAGGCTAAGCGCATGTTGTTTCAGCGACCAGCCGCAGGATCCAACAGAACGGTATGCTGCACCACCGTGATGTCTCCCTCCTGCGAGCTGGTCGCATTCTGCGGCCGAGCCTGCTGCAATCGCGCACCTTGGAACGCCTCGGGCAGGCCATAGCTCAAGTCGAACACTTGCACCGCCGTGCTGCCCGCTGCGGCATCGATCCCGAATTGAAGGTCCGCCGAGGAAATGCCGACCACGCCTAAGCGGGTGGCGCCGCTGCGTAATTTTTGCAGCTTGGCATGCTGCGGCCCCGATGCGGTGGCTACGACAATCTCCTGAACATCCGCGCTGGCCGGGAAAATCACCAACGCTTCGGGCGCCCCGCGCTGCGATCGCAGCTGAAGCTCATAGTGTGTTCTTGACGGCGCCGAGGAGGAGGAAGCGCTCGGACCTGCCGAGAGCTGCGTCAGTTGCGGCGACGCAAGCGCGAGCTTGGGCGCATCGGCAGCGAAAGCAAGCGAACTGCTTGCGCCGAAGCGTGAATGCGCGACAAGATTGAATCGGGCCGCGGCGGCGAGCGCCGCGGGCAGATGCAGCGAGGCTGGCTGCACCCACCAATGCGCCTGGGTCTGATCGGCGTCGTACCAATATTCGATGTTCATGCGCTGCGGCCAAGCGGCGGAATAGGTGGGGAGCAGCAGCGTGATACTGATCCCGATCAAGGTCATCAAAGCGCTTACCACGATTACGCGCCGCCGATCGCGGCGAGTCGCGTTGGCCAGCAGCGGCAGCAGAAAGGTTGTCGTCAAACACAGGGCAATCGTCGAAATGGCCCATGCCAAGGCGCCGAGCGCCGAGTACAAGAGCAGCAGCATGGGCGCAAGCACAGCAGTAAGACCCAAGCAGGGCAGCAGCACTGCAAAGTCCGCAGCCCCTGCAGTTGGCTGGCGGGATCTTATGAAGCCAAGCACGCAGGGCAGCATTCCGAGCACAGCTGCCAGGCTCGCGAGCAGCGGCGCGAAACTTGCCGCTGGGGTCAAGGCGTTGAATAGCACGGACAGCAGCGCGACGAGGAGCGTGCCACCCATCCAGAACCCCCAAAATCCGGCGCGGCGCGCAAACCATGCACTCACAATGCCCGCCGAGAGCAACGCCATGAACGCCGCAGCGATGCTCATCGGCAGCGGGTGCGCGATCCACGGGGCCGCGTCGGTTGGCGGCAACTTGCCGAGAAAACGCAGCAGCACGATGGACCCCGCGCCGAGGATGGCGCCGAGAATGAGGTTCAAGAGCGCGCCGGTGGCGCCCCATAGTGCCTGCCGCCCGTCCAACGCGCGGCGGCGAAACAACAGGATGGATTCCGCCAGTAAGCACCCCAGCACAATCAGCGCCGCAGGGAGTGCGAGCCGCGCCGGCCAGGCAACCACCGCGCGCGCAAAGACATCGAAGTAAACCGATTCGGCGACCGGCGGATTGAGCTCTTCGCTATTGGCCAGCGCGAGCAGCGCGCCCAAGGCGTTGTCCCCTTGATGCTGAATGCTGTTCAAGCCGGCGTTGGCATAGCTGTCGAGGGGAGTGTGGTAGGCGGCGACATCGCCGATGAATGCAAAGTTGAATCCTTGATATGACGCGGCTTTGAATACTGTGAAATCGGTATCGTTCGGCAACGACTTGTACACCACGTAGTACAGAGAGTTGGTGATCGGTGCGCGGATCGCCGAGCTATATAAATGCAACGCCCAAGCATTGGCGGTTCCCGTCTCGAACATGAGACTGGGACCCGAGACGCCCCGCGAGTCGAGGTTTACCGCGGCTTTGACCTGTTTGGACAAGGGATGCTCGCGCACGAATAACAGCGCACCGAGCAGGCCGGCCTCCTCGCCGTCGGTCAGCAGCAGAACGATGGGGTGATGCGGTGCGGGCATCGCAGCGAGAATGCGGGCAATTTCTAGCACTATCGCCACGCCGGCGCCGTCGTCGGATGCGCCGGGGCCCGCGGGCACAGAGTCGTAGTGCGCGGCCAATAGAACTGCGTCGTTTCCATTTGCGGCGGCCTGCAGCGTGACCACAATATTCGTAGGAGTGCCGCAGATGCCCCATTTATTGCACACCAATCCGGACTGTAATTCCGCTTTGTACCCTAGCGCCGTCAGTTGCTGAACGATGGCATCGCGCACTCTGGCGTTGGCGCTGCTGCCGATGGGGTGCGGCCGACCGTCGCCCACCAGGGTTTTGAGGATGGCTTGTGCGCGAACAGCGGAAAATGCGCCAGGCGCGCCGGCAGCCGCAAGCGGCACGACGGGACGATACGCGAGGATTGTCGCTGCCAGCAGCAACAAGATCCCCGCCACTGCGAGGATGAGCCCGCGATTGCGCATCGTCGCCCCCTAAATCTCGTTCTTCTTCTTATGCAGGGCAAGATACGCGCATCGGCAGCTTACTACTAGTCGATCGCGATGGAGTGCGGCTCGCTGCCGGCGGCGAACGGCGAGCCGCCGACCGGTGTCAGCGCGCCGGTCGCGGCATCGACGCTAAAGGCAGAAATATCGCCGGAGTTGTAGTTTGCGGCGTACAGGAATTGACCGGACGGGTCCACCGCGAGGCTGATTGGCAGGGCGCCGGCGCCTGCGGTGGACAGCAGGCTCAAGGCGCCGCTGGCCGGCGTTATCGAATAGCTCGCGACCTCATTGGCCGCGACATTTGCCACGTATACGTATCTGCCTTCAGGGTCGGCCGCGAGCGACTCGGGGTTCGATCCCACGGCGAGCGGCGACCCGGAGAGGGCGGTCAGCGCGCCGGTAGATGGATTGAGGGAATACTCCGAAATGGTGCCGGCCGCCTCGTCGGCAACGTAGGCGAACGAGTCCGTCGGATCGATGGCAACGGAGAGCGGGCCGCCCCCGGCGCCGAACGGCGATCCGGAAATGTTGCTCAGTGAGCCGTTGCTCAAGTCGATGGCGAACACCGCGACATTGGCACCGCTGAAATTCGCGACGTACAGGAAATTGCCGTTCGGATCGATTTTCAAAGCGGCTGGCTCCGCACCGGCGCTGAACGGCGAACCGGCAATCGGCGTCAAGATCCCGTTGGCGATTGCATAAGCAGACACGGTGTCGGAAACGAGATTGGCGACGTACAGGTAATGGTTCGTCGGGTCGATGCAGATCGCGCCGGGACCGCTGCCGGCCGCGGTGGGCGAACCCACCGCGGTCAGCGCACCACTGGTCGCGTCGATGGAAAACACCGAGACGCTGCCGGAGCCGTTGTTCGCCACATAGAGGAATTCTCCATCTGGATCAACCGCGAGCGCTGTCGGCGTGGTGCCGGTGGCCGCAAACGGCGAACCGTTGAGGGGCACCAATGCGCCGGTTGTCGCATTGATGCCATACGCCGAAATACTGTTCGACAGCTGATTGGCCACGAATGCAAAGCGACCCGTTTGCGTGCAGGAGACGATGACGTTCGTGACATTCGCCCGATCGATGGTGCCGGAGCCGTTGCGCACGCTGCAGCTCTGCGTCGGATTCGCGGGTTGAGTTTTTACCGTGACCGAGTAGGCGGCATCATTTTCGATGCCGCCGCCGAATGCAAACCCGCCATTTGAGTCCAGCTGCAAATCGTTGCCGGAATTGTCCTCGAGCACGAGACCGGTACCGAGCAATCCGGTGAGGGTGCCGCCGACGGTATATTTGGCGCCGAGAATGTCGTGGCAGCTAGCCAAGAAAAATGCCGCCGCGCCAACCGCCGCCGCGCGCAGCCTCATTGAGGACAGTATTTTCACGATCTCTCCGATTCGCCCCAGTACTGCGACAACGGCCGCGCGAATTCATTGCTGCTGAATTGGCTCAACCCGTGTCAAGAAATGTGTATTTGATCGATCGATAGCGGCCACCCTCATCACGGCAGAATCATTGTAAGCTTGGGTGCCGCTCATATCCGACTTTTAATGCAGGAGCTCATCATGCGCTATTGCTTGCTCGGCCAGACCGGCCTGTATGTATCAGAACTGTGTTTAGGGACGATGACCTTCGGGGGCGCCACGGGCATCTGGGAATCGATCGGCAATTTGCAGCAGGACGCGGTCAACGAACAGGTCAAGCTCGCCGTTGACGCCGGCATCAACTTCATCGACACGGCCAATGTATATTCCATGGGCAAGTCGGAAATGCTGCTGGGCCAGGCGCTGAAATCACTGGGCCTTGCGCGCGAACAACTCATCGTCGCCACCAAGGCCACGGGCAGCATGGATGAATCGCCGAATGGCCGCGGGCAGTCGCGGCATCATCTATTCAATCAAGTCGACGCCAGTCTAAAACGTCTGCAGCTCGACTACATCGATCTATATCAAATACACGGTTTCGATCCGCTCACGCCGTTCGAGGAATCCTTGGCGGCGCTGAATGATCTGGTGCGCTCCGGACGCGTGCGCTACATCGGGCTATGCAACCTCGCCGCCTGGCAAATCATGAAGGCTTTGGCGGTATCGGAGCGCTTGAATCTGGCCAAATTCGTCAGCGTGCAGGCTTACTACACCATCGCCAGCCGGGATCTCGAGCGCGAGGTGGTGCGCGTGATTCAGGACCAAAAGCTGGGGCTGATGGTGTGGAGCCCGCTGGCGGGCGGACTGCTCAGCGGTAAATTCAGCAGTGCGGATGACAAGGGCCCGGCGGGAGCGCGCCGCGGTGCCTTCGATTTTCCCCTGGTGGACAAGGTGCGGGCTTTCAAGTGCGTGGACGCCATGCGGCCGATGGCCGAACGGCGAAAAATCTCGGTGGCGCAGATAGCCCTGGCATGGATCTTGAGCAAATCCTTCGTCACAACTGTGATCATCGGCGCAAAATCGATGGATCAATTGCGAGACAATATTGCATCGAGCCGGGTGCAACTTGACGAGGCAGAAATAAAGCTGCTGGATGAGGTGAGCCAATTGCCGCCGGAATACCCCGGATGGATGCTGGCCTACCAGGGGCAGGCCCGCGCCAAGCCGCCGTACAAGGAATGATGTCGCCGATGTCCGACAGGTTACCGAAGCTACTGAACCAATTGCGGCTGCGTCCCTCCAATAAGCAAAGGATGCCCATGCTGATATCCCGATCGGATGAGTTAAAGGCCGGCGCGCTGTGCAGCGTGATGCTGATCGCCGCCTTGAGTCCTGGCCTGGCCCTTGCCACCTTGGGCGAGCCGGAAGCTTCGGTGCAAAGTGATGTCGCGCAGCTTCAAGCTTCGTTCAAAGCGACGACCCCGCATACAAACTTTCGGGTACACGAAATCCAGATGCCCTCGGGTACCTTGGTACGCGAATACGTTTCGCTCGACGGCAACGTGTTCGCGGTGGCATGGAATGGACCCTATATGCCGAATTTGCGCCAAGCCCTGGGCCGGTATTTTGAGAGCTTCGCGGACGGCGCGAAACTTAAATATGGGGATCACAAGCACATCCAAGTGCAACAGCCCGATTTGGTGGTGCAGGCCAGGGGCCATATGCGCTCGTTCTATGGGCGGGCCTACCTGCCCCTGGCTCTACCGAGCGGCTTCAACCTGGGAGAGTTGCAGTGATGGGGCGAATGACGCGCGTTCTCGGCGAAGGACTTGGGATTGCGCTGTGCCTCTCGGCGCTCTCCTGCGGCGGTGGTGGCGGCAGCAAGCTTTCGCCTCCTGCTCCGCCGCCGCCGACGGGAAATAATGTAGTCAGTGTGATAGTCGATGAAGGGCCGCTGTCGACTTCCAATCCCACGGTCAACACGCTGTATACCACCATCACGGTGTGCTTCCCTGGCAATGCCGCGAATTGCCAAACCATCGATCATATTGAAGTGGACACGGGCTCATACGGCCTGCGCATTCTGGCGCCGGTCATGAACGCTACCTTGAACTTGCCGGTGCAGCTGGCGTCGAGCGGCAATTCCCTGGTGGAATGCACGCAATTCGTCGACGGCTACAGCTGGGGTCCTGTGGTGCTTGCGGATGTGCAGATAGGCGGCGAATCCGCGGCTTCATTACCCATTCAGTCCATCGGCGATCCCCGCTTCACCACGGTACCTGCGGATTGCTCCGGGACGGGAAACGCGGAAGACACGGTCGCAACGTTTGGCGCCAACGGCATTTTGGGCATCGGCCCCTTTGAGCTGGATTGTCCTCTCTGCGAGACACAGGTTGTTGCAGGCACCTATTACTCCTGCACGTCGACGGCCTGTACGGGCACCACCGTGCCGGCTGCGAGTCAGGTGCCCAATCCGGTGCCGAAATTCGCCGCGGACAACAACGGCACCATCATTCAATTGCCCAGCGTCGCGAATGCCGGCGCGGCGACGCTGACCGGCACGCTGACCTTCGGTATCGACACGCAAGCGAACAACGCATCCGGGACTGAAACGGTATTGACCGTCAATGATTTCGCGGAATTGACGATGCTTTTCAACGGCACGAACTGGACGCAGAGCTTCATCGACAGCGGCTCCAACGGGATTTATTTCACGGACCGCAGTATCACCGC
The DNA here is from genome assembly GCA_963785405.1 of uncultured Gammaproteobacteria bacterium. GTDB lineage: Bacteria > Pseudomonadota > Gammaproteobacteria > Steroidobacterales > Steroidobacteraceae > Bog-1198. The sequence continues at coordinate 272,026 of CAWAVF010000008.1, read as the reverse complement.
CTGCACTGACATGAATCTCACGGACTTCTACTGTCCGGGAACCAACCTGACGTTGCCGTTGACCATTCAGGGCGCGAATGGCGTGATGACCAATAACCTGACCTTTCTGGTGGGCAATGCGCAGACGATGTTGAGCAACCCCGCTGCCGCCAATTACGGCGTCTTTCCCCTGCTCGCGGGCACCAATCCCAACCCGCAAAGCTTCGATTACGGTCTGGCGTTTTTTTACTCGCGCCGCGTGGCTACCGCCATCGAAGGCGCGACGACCACTGCCGGTACCGGGCCTTACGTTGCATTCTGACGCTTAAGTTTCCTTAAGGCTGCGCTACCACAATTCTTTGGAGGCAGGATAGACTGCCTCGCAATGAACATCATGGCGGCCTCCACCGCGGTAAGCACGGCGACTCTGCAGCTCGATTATTTGTCGTCCGAGCAAATTGCATCCCAGCCTCCCGCCTGGTGGCAAAACGTCTTAGGGTTAGTGGGATTCGAGAAAGCACCGGCGATCGAAGAGGTCCGGATACCGGTTGCCGCAAGCATGACGCCGGCATTGGGCGCGAACGACATTTGCGAGGTGTGGCGCGTCGCCGCAGCCCGCGTCCAATTGTCCAGCGGCGAGACGCGGCAAGGCCACGTGCGCTATCGCTACTGCGACGATCTCCTGTTCGGTTCGCTGACTATTGCCGAGCAACGCGATGAGGATGAGGTGCGGGCGCTGCTGCGTGCCACCGAGACCGCCTATCGGGAAATCTTCGACGTCCTGAATCGCACCGAACACCGGCACTTGATCCGCATCTGGAATTACCTTCCCGAAATCAATCGTGAAATCGGCGGCGATGAGCGTTATCGGCTCTTCAATTCGGCGCGGCAGCTGGCGTTCCGCAATTCGGGCCGCGCGACCACGGGTGCGGTGCCCGCTGCTTGCGCGTTGGGCTCGCCGGCCGGCGGCCCCATATCCATCTATTTTCTGGCAGCGCGAAATCCGCCGAAAATGATCGAGAATCCGCGCCAGACCAGCGCCTATCACTACCCGCCGAAATTCGGCAAACACCGGCCGATTTTTTCCCGAGCCTGCGTGTGGGGTGAGCCCGGCAGCGCGAGGCTGTTCGTGTCCGGCACGGCCAGCATCGTCGGCCATGAAACCATTCACCTCGGCGATGTTGCCGCACAGACGCGCGAAACCATGGTCAATATCGGCGCGTTGTTGGAGGAAGCGAATCGCGTCGTTGGTTCAGCCCGATACTCGGCGGCAGGCCTCAAGCTGAAAGTTTATGTACGAAGAGCGGAGGATCTTGCCGCGATCAAGGCCGCGCTGTCGCTGACCTTGAGCCCGGCGACACATGTCCTGTACCTGCAGGCCGACGTGTGCCGCGAGGATTTGCTGGTGGAAATCGAAGCGGTCGGCTAGCCAGCGGCGGGCGCGGCAAGCACGGTGCGAATCGCGAAGCACATTTCATGATCAAAAAAGTGTAGGAGGGTGACCATGCGAGCTTGGATTCGGGTTGCTTGTGGTTTGGCGGCACTGGCCGCATGGCAGGTTGCCGCTGCCGACGGACCGGCGCAGGCCGCGTCGCTCGCGGATGCACTGGCGGTGATTCAAGCGCATCGTTTCGTCGACGACAAAGATGGCTTTCGGATCAACGAATACTGCCACATCGGCCAATGGGGTACGCATGTCGAGGGCTTTCCGGCGCGAGTCATCGCGGTGGTGCCATGAGCGCGTCCGCGGCGCCGATCGAGTACGCCCAGGCCTCCCCTGAAGTGCGTGCCGTTTATGATGACATCATGGCGACGCGCAAGTCCGATTGGGTGAACAATTATTGGAAGGTGCTGGCGCATCATCCTCCGACATTGCGGCGCATGTGGGCGAACACCAAGGAGGTCATGGGACCCGGCGCGCTCGATCCGCTGACCAAAGAACTCATATACATCGCGGTGAGCGTCACGAACGCATGCCGCTACTGCATCGCTTCGCACGGCGCGGCCGCTCGTAAGAAAGGCATGACCGATCTACAGCATGCCGAACTCGTGAGCATCATCGGGCTTGCCAACGAGACCAACCGCCACGCCGTCGCGCTCGATTTACCGATCGACGAACAATTCCGCTGAAGCCGAGGATTTCTCCATGAACACACCAGCAGCAGCCAACGCACCCGCAGCGACGAGTGCCAAACACTATCGATGGGACGATCTGCCCGCGGAGCCGTTGAAGGGCGGCATTTCGCGGCGCTTGATTTCAGGAAAAGGCGTGATGATTGCCCATGTGTATTTGAAGAAGGGCGATGATGTACCGCAGCACTCGCATATGAATGAGCAGATAACCTACATTCTGCAGGGCGCGCTGCAATTCTGGCTGGGGCCTGAGGGAGATCGTGAAGTGACCGTGCGCGCAGGCGAGGTGCTCGTCATCCCATCCAACCTCGAGCATCGTGCGTTGGCGCTCGAGGATACGCTGGATGTCGATGTATTCAATCCGCCTCGCGAGGACTGGCTGAACGGCACCGACGCTTACTTGCGCCGCTGAGGTGCCGGGCTACGAGGTGGCGCCTGATGTCCTGCAGGTGCTGCACAGATTCGTGGTTCCCGAGCATCTGGGATTCGGCGATGTGCACGCACCGGTCATGTTCAGCGCCGACTACACGGCGGGGACCTGGGGCCGCGGCAAGCTCATCCCTTATGGGCCGATCGAGATCCTGCCGGGTGCGCGAGCGCTGCAGTATGCGGAACTCGTGTTCGAGGGACTCAAGGCCTACCGCGTCGGCGCAGCCAACCCGAGCCTGTTTCGTCCGCGTGAAAATTGGCTGCGCCTGGCGCGCTCCGCGCAGCGCCTCTCCATGCCCGCGGTTCCCGAGGTGCTGTTCTTCGAAGCCATTGACGCTGTTGCCGGTACCTGTCGGGACATCATTCCGCGGCAATCCGGACGAGCGCTGTATCTTCGGCCCTGCCTGTTCGGCACCGAGGCCGGCTATCTACTGCGCAATTCCTCGTGCTTTCGCTTCATGGTCATCGCCAATCCGGTCGAAGTTTACGCTTCGGGGCCGATGCGTGTGGCGATCGAGCGCGACGATGTCAGGGCGGCTGCGGGCGGCGTCGGCGCCGTCATAGACGGCGAGCTGCACACGCCGGCGCTCGACGGCGCGATTCTACCCGGCATCACGCGCGACTCGCTCCTTACGCTGGGGCCGCATCTGGGATTCAAGGTGCATGAACGGCGCATGCCGTTGGATGAGATGCTGGCGCAGATCCGCAGCGGTGAGTGCAGCGAGGTTTTCGCATGCGGCACCGGAGCCATCGTCAGTCCGATTGCCATGCTCGCCGATCGCGACCGTCAGGAGTACATCCCGCAACGCATCGATGCGGTGGCGGCGAGGTACACGCCGGCGCCGGCAGAAACTGCGGTTAGAACGCCTTCTTCAAGCTTTCCGCGAAATTGGCCACATCCAGCGTTCCGATTCCCGCCGCCGGACTGTAGCCGTCGCGCCCCACATAAAAATCGTTGTTGCCGTACTTGATGACGCTGAACGGCGCGCCTTTGTTCGCGTATGCATTCCAACCTTGGGCCAGTGCATAGAGCGGAATGTTCAGCAGCCCCAGCCGGCCGTGAACATATTCGCCAATCAATCCGATGACGCCGTTCAATTGCGGTGCGACAAAACTCGTGCCGCCCGCGAAGGTGTCTTCGCCAAAACCGCTCTGGTCGGAGGTGTAAAAAAGCACATAGCCGGTCTGCGGGTCGGCATTGAAGGAGATATCCGGGACGTTGCGGCCGGCAAAATACGCGGGAATGTTCTTCAAGGTCTGAGGCGGAACCATGTGTTCATTGATGAACGACTGGTTGGGCTGGGTTTTTTGAATTCCTGAAATGCCCTGTTGGTAAAAGGGCAACGCGAATTCGAAACTTACGCCGCCGCCGCCGCCGACCGGGAAAATGCCGCAATCGATGGGATCCAAGTCCAGATCCGCGCAGAGCGGCTCGAGATAATCCCAGCTCCAGATCCGCTCGTGCGGAATGTTGACGGTGAAGGTCTCATTCGGCAGAAGATAGCTCTGCGTGCCCGCGAGCGTCGTACCGCCTCCGGCAGTAATGTAGGAATCGCTCGCCGGATTGTCGACGCTGAGCGCCAAACTAAAATCGGGCGGCAGCGCTCCGTCGTTCGCATCATAAGCGCCGGCGTCACCGGCGGCGGCGAACACCGATTGGCCCTGCAGGGCCGCTTGCAGCAACACCTGGTGCAGCGCTTTGAGTCCGCTTACCGTGTCACCAGTGTACGGGTCGGTCACCGGCCCATTGGCCAGATTGTCGAGCCATTCCCATTGCCCCCAACTCGTCGAGATGGAGTCCGCCTGATTGCTCTCCACGGCCGCAACGAACGCGTCGAGAAAAGCTTGATTGGTATTGGGAGCCTGGTAGACAAGGATTTTCGCCGCGGGCGCGATGCCCCCGGACTGTTCCACGTCCAGCGTGGTCTCGTCCGATCCGGACGCATCGCTCGGCGCGCCGGGTCCGCCGTCTATGTCGACGACCGTGATGCGGTGGGATCCGGCTTTGAGGCCGACGGCGTTCCAGTAAGCATAGGCGTCGCTCTCCGTAAAGCTGGCCAATGTCACGATGCCGATGGTGCGCCCCGCGCCCGTAATGCCTTTCGCCTGCAACGGCAGCACATCGTAATACTTGGAGAAATCGGCAACGGTCAAAAAGCCCGGCGGATTGATCAGGCTCGAACTGGCGAAGGGCGGCTGCGAGGTCCGCTGCTGCGCGAAATTGGCGGGACTCCTCATGAGGTGCGGGAAGTAGTTCGGCCGTGTGCTCAAGCCGATGATGCCGGCCACGACGGCGCTCATCTCGGCGGGAATTTTTGGCGCCTCAGCCGGTGCCCGGAATTCGAATGATTCGGAGCGCCCATGCGCCTCCACCTTGTAGCGATGCAGTGAGACTTGAAACGTGCGCTCGAAATTCGCTGCGCTGCCGCTGACGCGTAGCACGCTGGCGCCCGTCCGCGCTGCGCTCAATCCATAGACGGCGAGTTGAGCTGACAGCGTTGCAATGTCCTGGTCCGACGCGCCGAATTGGGCCTTGAATTGTGCCGGCGTCAAGAACTGATGATATTTCGGGCTCTTTGTATTGGAGAGCGCCTCGAGAAGCTGTCCGGCTGCCTCTGCGTGCTGTAATTTCAGGGCCAGCGTGACCGTGATGTCGCTGGTATCCCCCTGCGCCGCCAGCGTCCCCAAGTCCCTGGGGGCCGGCGCTTGCCGATTGGGGTAAGGCATTCCAGCCCAGCTCGAGTTGGCGATAGCCATGAGCGCCGCCGCGATGACGAGTCGATTTGGCCTGATTTGCATAGATCCCCGGGACTCCCTCTGCATCAACGTGCATACCGCGCAGGCGTTTACAAGGAAGCGCGCATATCCTGTAAATCATAGTCCAGACCGTGGTTCGGCGTTGTTTTCTGTGTCACAGGGCGGTCGCGGCCCTGCAGAGGCGGATTTGCCTGCTCGCGTGGAACGCGCCTAGAATCGACCTCGGTCGCGGGCGTCGTATAATGGTAATACCCAAGCTTCCCAAGCTTGAGCCGTGGGTTCGATTCCCATCGCCCGCTCCACTCCAAAACTACCTCAGACAACGTAGGACAACTCGTCCAAGCCCAAATCAATCAATGTTTGGGAAGATCTTGGGATTCTGCGTCGGTTTTGAGCCTGCTTCGTTGTCTCAGATTGTCTTGGGTTGTCCCAGCATTCGCACGCAGCGTCGCACGCAGCGTTCTTCCAAAAGGTGCGCGCAATAATTTTCGCGTTGAGCCGTTCACGGGCAAAGCTGTGCGAGGGCGACCGTGGATAAAGACTGGACTTCTGGTACTGGGCCACGACCGGTCAATCGGGTAACCTATCTTTAAGTCGGAAAGCGGCCACTCAGGACAGAAATCCTTCTGTTCAATCAGACTTCGCGGCGCCCAACGCGGCGTGAGCGCGCGCGCCGAAATAACCCTTCATTGATGCAATCACCAACGGAATCGCGCCGAAGATGATGAAGACCAAATCGCCCGGCAGGCGCAGCCATTCAATCAGGTGCGAACGCCCACTGCCAATATATTCGAGACTGCGCGCATGCCAGTAGCCGTGCTGCACGACGTCCCAGACTTGCAGTACGCCGCTGGGGAACAGACTGAACATCACCATCATCGCCAAGCCAATGTTGGTTCCGAAAAAAGCAGTCTTGACGTATTTTTCGATCCTCGCCCAGCGCGCTTCGTCGCTGGTCTGACGCAGCACGAACACCATCAACGCAATCGCCAGCATGCCGAACACGCCCATCATGGCGGCGTGACCGTGATTAGGCGTCAATTGCGTGCCAACTTCGTAGTAGCTGACGATCGGAAGATTGATCAGGAATCCGAACATGCCGGCGCCGACGAAGTTCCAGAAGCCAACCGCCATCAGAAAGTAAAATGTCCATTTGTGTGGGATCGTAACCGGCGTGCCTGCCACTTCGCCCTCGCTGCGCGTCGTGCGCACGAAATCCCAAGCGTCGAGAGTCAGCAGAGTCAAGGGCACCACTTCCAGCACGGAAAACAATGCCGACATCGCCATGTTGAAGCCGGTCTGGCCCGTGAAGTACCAATGATGGCCGGTACCGATCAGTCCGCCGACAAAGTACAGGATCGCATCCAGATAGATCACCCGCAATGCCGTGTTGCGCCGGGTCAGACCGAGCTGGTAGAGGGCGAGTGCCACTATCGTGGTTGCGAAGAACTCGAAGAAGCCCTCAACCCATAGATGGATGATCCAGAAGCGCCAGGTATCGACCACGGTGTAATTGGTTTTCGCACCGAAGAACAGCGCCGGGAGGTAGAACAGCCCGAAAGCTGTCGTTGGCACAGTCTTCAACGAGTCCGACAGCGGAAAGCCGAAGGCAAAAGGAGCAGCTGTCTCAGGTAGTCCTGCGTTGCCCCTCATAACGCGAAAATTCGCACGCAAATCGCACGCCGCCGCTCGCGCTTCACCAAACCAGTAATTTTATAGGCCTTGAAGGGCCGCCCCGTTTGGGTTCGATTCCCATCGCCCGCTCCACTCTAAGACTACGTCAGCACACGAAGGACAACTCCGATATGACGCCAACGGGAGTGCGATCCAGACTGAACCGAACTAGAAGGGGACTTTGTCGATCCCCTCCCGCCCGTTTTCATTCGCCACCAATCATCCGGGCGGCCTGCCGCCGGCAACGACGATGGGTTCGCCGAGTGCTCGCCGATATTCCTCCTCGCCGATCGCATCCGCCGACCGCAGCTTCGCCAGCAGCTCGTCGATCAGCGAACGCAGCCCAGGCCCCGGCGTGCCGTGCGCGAATGAACTCTGGTACTTGATCGGCCCGGGGATGATCGCGACCAGGAAGGCCATCTCGGCCGGCGTCAGCTCTCGGGGTTCGCGACCGAAATAGCGGCGGGCCGCGGGCCGCAGGCCATGCAGGTCCGGTCCCCATTCAATGATGTTCAGGTAGATCTCAAGAATACGATCCTTGCCGAGCGCCGACTCGAGCAGGAACGTGATCGCCAGTTCCTCCAGCTTGCGTCCGAGCTGCTTGTCGCGCGACAGGAACAGGTTCTTGGCCAGCTGCTGGGTGATTGTCGACGCTCCGCGCGCGGCGCCGCCGCGCGACCAGTTGGTGAGCAGCGCGGCGGGTAGTTCGCGCAGGTCTATGCCGCGATGCCCGTAAAAGCCTGTGTCTTCGGCAAGCAGCAGAGTGCGCACGAACAGCGGCGGAACGTCACGAAGGGCGATGAAGTCGGGGGATGCGAGCGAGACGTCGATGAGGCGGTGCGGCCCAGGGCCGTCTTCGGGTCTGAAGATGAAATCGCCGCGCAGGCGCGCGACTGCCGGCGGCATCTGACGTGGCGGCCTGAAGTCGATCTTCTGGCTCACCGAGAGCGAGGCAGGGTCCGCCGGGCGTCCGCGTACACGCACGTCGATCGTGGCCGAGCCAAGGTCACGGCCGGCGCCGGGCGCCATTCCCAAACTTTCGGGCACCGCGAGCCCGGATGCACCCAGCAGTTGCGCGAAGTCCAGATGTTGCACGCCGAGTGCGAGATCGACAACCGGATCGGTGTCGAGATCGCGCAGTGTCATCGAGCCCGACAGGGCGGCACCGGCCAGCGTCGCGCGGACCTCGGGGATCTCGATCGCTCCCACGATCCGGCGCCAGGCGCCATCGAATTGTAGGGTCACGTCCGTCGGATCGCCGAGCTGTGGCTCATCGGCGGCGTTATCTGCCAGCGCTGCCAAACGCGCGCCGCGCGCTCCCATGTCCACGTGGAAACGCAGAGCATCGGTGCTGGCCTGAAGGTCCACGCGGCCGTCCGCGATACCACCATCGAGCAGCGGGTGAGCGTCGCGCCGCACGTCGAGCAGACGGCCGACGTCGAGCCCACGTGCTTCGATGTTCCACGCGCTGCCCACCGGATACGCCAGCTTGCGGATTGACAGGGCTGCCTGTGGCTCCACCAGCGTGAGCCGGAGGTCCTCGCCGAAAATGCCCGCCATGTCCCAGGCAGTGGCCGCCGATCTGACACTCACCCCTGCTGGCCCCGCGAGAGTGGCGGCGCGAACTGCGAGTCGCAAGCGGCCGGGCCACGTGGCCGCGATCATGTCGGCATGCAGTCGCACTCCAGACCTAAGGTCGAGATCGAATCCCTCCAATCGCAGCAACGGCCAGACGCCGACGTGTACCACACCGATTCGGGCAACCGCGCCATGGCGCACGGCCGCGGACTCGATCCGCGCTCGCACCCCGTGCTCGAGCATGGATCGCAGCAACAACGCGGCCAGGCTTATTACCAGCGCCGTGGCGATCGCTACGAGCCACCACCGTCGCCTGCGGGTTCGATACGTAAACATACACGCAAGGATGCCACAGCCGGATCGCGCGCCGGCTGTTGCGCGGCTTCGGTCGCGGACGGCGTCGATCAGGTCCGCTTCAACCGGGCCCTTCGAGTCGACAGCGGTCCCTTAAACATCGGGGCCGCACCGCAACTTCGCACAATGCCCAGTGAGTTCAAACGTAAAGTAACTGACTGCTGCCGGCCAGAAGAAGCGGAGCAGACCGTGGCGAAAGCGATCGTTGGGAAACTTTGACGTTGTGGCGACGGTAATGGAGAAAATGCAGTGTCGATAACTTCGGATGCGGCTACGCAAAGCCGACACTGACCACTGACACCTTCGGGTCACATTGGATCGCGCACGATAAGCAGCGTTTATCGTAATGGATGTGATAGCACTGCTTTCCAAAGCCTAGACGCCGAATTAGCGGGATCTGGACGATGAGATTTCGCCGTTAAGAACTCGTATGCATTGCAGGGAGATGCCCAAGTCCTGCTCGTATCGACGGATGAGGCGGGCCTCGGTTTCAGTGACCAGTGATACTGCCGTGCCCTTCGCGCCGGCGCGCGCAGTGCGACCGACCCTATGCAGATAGGCCTTGCTCATCGTCGGTACGTCGAGATTGAAGACGTGGGTTACGCCGGGTAGGTTGAGTCCGCGGGCCGCTAGGTCTGATGCAATCATGATGCGGATGGCGCCGTTGCGAATTCCATCCATTGCCCGCTTCCGGTCCATCTTGGATAGCTCGGAATTCAAGTCCGCAACAGCTAGTTTGTGATGGGTTAACTTCGAAGCCACCTCTTCGGCAACATCGTTGCGATGCACGAACACGATCGAGCGCGGCACATCGAGCGCATGCAGCAGCTTGCGCAACATATCCGGCTTGTCCCGGCTTTCACAAACCAGATACAGATGTTCGATGTTCTCGTTGACCGCCGCCGCACCCGCGCGAAGCATCAAGACATCCGGAGCCAGTGTTTCCAAGACCTGACGAGTCTGCTGCTCGATCGTCGCTGATGCGAAAATCAGCTGTCGAACTGGCGCCGCCGCGCTGACGATTTTCCGAATCCAATTCAGACTTTCGTCGTTCAGCAGTCGGTCGGCCTCATCGATGACGACGGCGCGTATGTGCGCCGTCTTCAGCTTGCCCCGCTCGATTAGTTCCACGATGCGTCCGGGCGAGCCCACCACGACGTGCGGCTTGGCCTTGAGTTTGTCGATCTGTCGGTCGGTCGCCGTACCGCCGATGAGCAACACCGAGCGGATGGCGCACGCTGCGTTTAGCGCAAGTTCACAGGATTGACGATGGATCTGAATGGCCAATTCGTGGGTTGGCGCTACGATCAGGACCTGGGTCGCAGCTTGCGCAGGATCAATGCGCGAAAAGAGGGGCAGCAGATAAGCCAGTGTTTTACCGGTGCCCGTCTCTGCTCGCAAATACGCGTTCTTTCCGGCAGCGAGCGGCGGAATTGCGACGATTTGAATGGGGCTGGGGTCGGATATCTGTTGCTTCGCGAGCGCAGCTATGAGTTCCGGTGGCACCGACAGATCGGCAAACTTCATGAATTCGAACTCGCTACGGCAGCCAGCAAGACGTTCTTATCGCGCGCGATGGTTGCTGGACGGGCGGTAATTCTAACAGTTTTGCCTGTGTCACCCGTCGGAGTGGTTATGCGGCGACGCCCACCTCGGCATGCCTTCATCAGCGGCGGCACTGGGTCGAAGGAAACTCGATGGCAAACGGAGGAGTTGTCACGTAGTCCTACTTGCCTCTCATAACGCGAAAATTCGCACGCAGCCGGAGGCGCCTCGCGAAATGTCGCATTTAATAGGCTTTGAAGAGCCGTCCGCTTGGGTTCGATTCCCATCGCCCGCTCCATTCTAAGACTACCTCAGACAACGTAGGACAACTCGGTCAAGCCTAAACCGAGCAATGTTTGGGAAGATCTTGGGATTTGGCGTCGCACGCAGCGTTTTTCAAAAATGTATTCGAATGATTTCGGCATTGGCTTGTGAGCGGCAAGCCTCCTGGACTTCCGGACCATCTCCGGTCATTGAAGACCCTGGAATGTACGCCCGATACCGGATGTTCCTCGCTTTAGGTTAGGATTGTTTCGTGACGGCAACCGCTGCGTTAGATCTCAATCCGTTTGCCGACGCATTCCTGGAGGATCCGTATCCTTACCATGAGGTACTTCGGGAAGCGGGCGCGGTCGTTTGGCTGCCATCGATTGGCGCGTACGGCATGGCGCGCTATGCCGAAGTCAAAGCAGCCCTGAGCGATCATGTTACCTTCTGCTCGAGTCGGGGGGTGGGGCTCAGTGACTTTGCCAAAGAGACACCCTTCCGCCCCGCGTCGCTGTTGCTCGAAACCGATCCACCGATTCACGATCGGACTCGGGGACTGATGAATCGCATTGTATCGTTGAGTGCGCTTCGGGCTCGCCGGCCAGCCTGGCAAGCTCTCGCCGATTCCTTGATCGATGAGCTCGTCAAAAAACGCCGGTTCGATGGAGTTTCCGAGTTATCGGAAGCTTTCCCCATGCAGGCGTTCCCTGAAACTATTGGCCTAAGAACGAACGGGCGTGAGCATTTGCTCACCTATGCAACGAGCGTCTTCAATGCCTTTGGTCCCCATAACGCGATCTTTGAAGAAAGCCAGCGCGATGCGCAGGAAGCGAGTGAGTGGGTAGGCGAATCCTGTCGGCGCGCCAATCTAGTCCCGGGCGGTTGGGGAATGGCCGTCTTCGAGGCGGCGGACCGTGGCGAATGTACCGAAGCGGAAGCCGAGCGGCTGGTGCGATCGTTTCTCTCCGCTGGCATCGACACGACCGTGAATGGCATTGCCCACATGCTTCTGGCCTTTGCAACTCATCCCGAAGCATGGCAACAGGTCAGAGACCATCGCCCCCTCGCTCGCAGTGTATTTGATGAAAGCCTGCGGTGGGACAGCACGGTGCAAACGTTTTTCCGTACCACGACACGTGACGTTACTGTGGACAGCGCGCTGATCCCCGAAGGCTCGAAGGTGTTGCTTTTTCTCGCTGCCGCAAACCGAGACCCGCGGTATTGGGATAAACCTGAACGCTTCGATCCAGCCCGAAAAAATGCGGGCCACGTCGGCTTCGGATTCGGGTTGCATCAGTGCCTCGGCCAAATGGTGGCACGACAGGAAGCTGAGATCGTGTTGAATTCCATGCTCGATCGAATCAGTTCGATTCGAATTTCCGGTCCCGTAACCCGCAGACTGAACAACACGCTGCACGCGCTGAAGTCATTGCCGATCGACGTCACCCCGCTGCATTGACTCGTCTGGACGCACTATGTACTTGCGGCACTCCGCAGTGAGGGCCTTGCAGTGGACGCTATTAAATGGCGGCTTGTGCTGGGTGCGAGCGGCGCAGAGCTACGCGTCCGCTGGAGATAATGCCGCGGCACGCCGAATTGAGGGCGAACTCATTGGGTCGGAGAAGCGGTACGTGTCGCCTTACAACATTGCCCGAATCTACGGATCTCTTGCAGAGCCGGATCGCTCTCTCGAGTGGTTGCTGAAGGCATACGAGGAGCACAACCCCGACTTAATTGAGGTAACGAGGGAGCCCACGCTTCAAGAGCTGCATGGCAATTCCAAGTTTCGCGAGCCGCGGCGGATCGGATAGTTAGACTGATATCTCAAGTAGCCCTACGTTGCTAGCCATTGGATGGCGAGAAGCCATTGAGTTTCAGAATGGAACTGCGAATTGCAGTTGGAATCGATCACCTTGAGGCCGGTTCTCGCGCCGCCGTTTAAGGGTGTGTGAGACAAACAGCAGACCGGGCGCTCGGCATGTGCCCCCGGTCCGCCATACTGTCACTTCGCCGCCATCAGGGCCGAGACGTCGATACCGCGCGTCGCCGCATCTTGAAGCGAATGCGTGTTCAGATAGACCTTGGTCAGCTGCGGCCGGTTGGCCGACCGGACCGAATCGCCGAGCGCCTTCTGGACACAGCCTTCAAACTCGATCGGGCCTAGGGGCTTGAGATCCAGTCGGTTGCCCGTGCCGCAGACATTGAACGCTGCCTTGTGCAGCCGACCATAGAGCTCGCGCGCGGCGGCCGGCTGGCTGAGATCGAGGCCTGCGGTGCTAACTTGAGCGCTGACCGTGACATCTTGATCTTTGGCCTGGACCGCGCCCGGGAGAATGGCGCAAGCGGCTAAAGCATTGATGCAGATAGAGAGTTTCGTGTTAAGCCAAGGGGATTGCTTGTTCATGTTGGTCTCCAGATGGGTGTGTGATGGGGGAGCGATCACGTCGTCGAATCGTCGTCGACCTCGGGGATAGCGTGAGCTCATGGGACTGGTGAAGTAATGAGGACAGCGTGATGGCGGACTGAAGATGCGCTGAAACCTGTCGGTTCGGACGCGGTGCTGCAAAGAAGAGCCACGTGAAGTTTCCAAACTAACCGACTCGCGGAGCGCATCGGCGGTCGCAGCGGCAAACACATCCAGGCGCACCCTCAGCGCGTAGCTGCCGGCGATTTAGCCGAGGAACAACTGGCCGAGTGGATCGCAGCGCACGCTGCTGACCTGAAATAGCAGCAGCTAGCGGCGTTGGCGTTCTCAGACAGCATCGGAGGGGGTAAAGTGAAAACCAACCAAGGGGAACCAGGAATGAGGTTCATCATCGGTCATCAGCAGAGGGCGCGCTGGTGTGGCGCGGTTGCCACCGGTGTCGTGGCGATGTTTGTTGGCACTGCCCAAGGTCTTGCGGCCGTCCCCGTCCAGCCTGCCATACCGAACGTTAATCCTGTGGTACCCGAGATTCCCTTTGCATCGCCCAGTGCTGCCGCGGTGACGGTGATGAGCGCACCGGGCGCCTGGGGTGGGGCACGCAGCGGCGGCGAGCCAACCCTTGCGGATCGCGTTGTGGATTATCAAATCAACGCCACGCTCGATCCGGTCGCGCACACTGTTGCGGGCAAGGAGAAACTGCACTGGCGAAATCGCAGTGATCGCCCGATCAAAGTCATTTACTTGCATTTGTACTTGAATGCATTCGAGGGCAACCGCACCACATTCTTCACGGAGAAAAACCGACCCGGCTTTGATTTTCGCAGCGGCGTGGAGACAGGGAAGGGACAGTGGGGACACATTGATCTGCGTTCCATCTCCCAAACGGGACAGCGGGCGGCGGTCTCCTATGTGCATCCCGATGGCGGACCCGACACCGACCACACCGTCATGCGGGTTGATCTACCCGCCGCCGTGTCGCCGGGAGGCAGCACGACGCTGGATATCGATTTCTTTGACCAACTGCCGCGCGTGATCGCGCGCACCGGTTACTTCGGCACCTTCCATTTGGTGGGGCAGTGGTTTCCGAAAATCGGTGTTTTGGAACTGCCCGGCGAGCGCGGGGCCACTGAAGTACGTTGGAACGTACATGAGTTTCATTTGCACAGCGAGTTCTACGCCGACTATGGCAGCTTCGATGTCTATCTGACCGTGCCCAAGGGCTATGTCGTCGGAGCCACGGGAGAGGAGACCGAAGCGGCGGTCGAGAAGGGCGCGGCCGTGACGCATCACTTCGTGCAGGACGATGTGCACGAATTTGCGTGGACAGCCGATAACCGCACGGCACAGCCGCTCGAGGGGACCTACCAAGGTGCGGGCAGTCCCACGGTAAGGATCAAGGTGCTCTATCCGCCGGAGTACGCATCGAACGCCGCACCGGTGCTCAAGGCGACCCTTGATTCGCTCGCATATTTTTCGCGGACGCTGGGACCTTATCCCTACACCACGGTCACCGTGGTGATACCTCCCTATAACGCCAGCGAAGCGAGTGGAATGGAATATCCGACCTTCTTTACGGCCGATCACGTCAAGGATCCATCGCCCGGGACGGTCGGCGCGCTGTTGCTCGACTTTGTCACCATTCACGAATTTGGGCATGGATACTTCTACGGCATTTTGGGCTCGAACGAATTCGAGGAACCCATGCTCGACGAGGGCTTGAACCAGTACTGGGACCTGCGCATGGCTGACGCGCGCCATGAGGATTTGCAGCTGACCACACCCTGGCTGCGGCGCATCGGTATTGCGCCGCGCATCACCGGGTTCGATTTCGAACGTATGCTCGCGGGACTTGCGAATCCGGTCGACGGCGTGGGCGAAAATTCCTGGAATCGCCTGTCCACGTACAGCTATGGTACGACCTATGATCGCACCGCGATCATCATGCACGACTTGGAGCAGCGCCTCGGCGCACCGGCAATGGAAAAGGCCATGCAGGCCTATTACGAGCGCTGGAAATTCCGCCACCCAAGTATCGCGGATCTGCGCGAGTCTCTTGCTGAATCATCCGGGCAGCGCGCTGCGATCGAAGCCGCTTTTAGCCAGCAGGTTTATGCCGCCGCGATGATCGACGATTCCATCGATGCACTGGAATCCGACGAAGTGCTACCGCAGGCCGGCACTCAGCTTGTCGACGGCAAGCGGGTCGAACAGACACAGGCCGACGTTGACGCCGATATCAAGAAACAACGCTCCGAATGGAAGAAGGCGCACCCGAATGGCGATCGACAAGTCGGGCCCTTCGCATACCGGACCACGCTGACGCTCGGCAGGCGCGGAGCCGCGCTGCCCGAGACGGTGGTGGTGCACTTCGCGGACGGATCCAGCGAGAAGGCGGAGTGGAATGACACTCGCCGCTGGCAGCGATATTCCTGGGTGAAACCATCCCGAGGGATGTATGCCGAGTTGGATCCGGAGAAAAAACATCTGCTCGATGCGAATCGACTGAACAACAGCCGCGTCACCGACGATGAGGTGGGCATGCTGGCGGCGGTCGTTGGGGGTCCCGCCTCGCGCCGCTTGAGCGCGGATATCGAGGCAATCCTGCAATGCGCGCTTACGCTGTTGACTACTCTGTGAGATCCGTTGTGCATGCTGGCCTGAGTTCGCTGCGGTACTGGCGCATCGCCATCGTATGGATCGGAATCACCCTGATTTCCACCGCGGTGTTGAGTGTGCCCGCGGGCCGCCTGTTGTCGGCGCACCTCGATCACTCCGTCCACGCAGGCGCGTGGGCGCAAAAGCTGGATGTCTCGGCGGTAGGTGATCTGATTTTAAACGCCCGAGAATCAGTACCGGCATTGGAAGGCGCGCTGCTGACTTCGCTGCTGCTCACCATCATGTCCTGGCCGTTGCTCACGGGTATGGTCGTGGCATCGGCAAGAGAGACGCGGGCACAGGGGTTTGTCGTCCTGATCCAGGGTGGCGTGCGCGAGTACGGCCGGATGCTGCGGACGCTGCTTTGGTCAGCCGTGCCGCTCGGCATCGCCGGCGCCATCGGAGTCTGGGCGCTGCATTTCGTTCACAAGCGGGCTGAAGCAGCCATTTTGGAATCACAGGTTTCGCGCGAGCATCTGCTCGCCGTAATCCTATTGAGCGCGCTGCTTATCGCGGCTCACGCCACGGTGGAAGCCGGTCGCGCGCAGTTCGCGCTCGACATTCATCGTCGATCCGCGGTCAAGGCATGGTGGCGGGGATTGCGGTTGGTATTCGCCCGCCCGGTAGCGGCATTGGGGTCTTATATCCTGATTACCGCGGTTGGGTTGATCCTGATCGCTTTGCTCGCAATCGGCCGGATTAACTCGCCGCATGCGACGTTCTCCGGAACCCTGGTTTCATTGGTGCTGACCCAGTTGATCGTGGTCGCCGCCATCTGGATGCGGGTAGCTCGTCTGCTGGCGCTGATCCAGATCTCCAGAGCACCCATATATAAAGTTGGATATAACAACCTTTTAGAGAATATTAAAGCCAGAGACCGGGGGCGATCAGACTCGGGCAACTGTTAAGCAAGAAGGACTCCCGGCGCCCACCGCCTGCCTACCCAGGTGCGGCCAAGCCTGCGGTGAAAACTCACCGCAGGCTTGAGGCTATTCATTCAATCTTCCTGCCGTTACTCGTGACGATGACATTCGGCGTCACTACCGCGGTACGAACCTCGCGTCCGTGATCGACTACCACGATGCTCAGAGCAAGAGTCATCCCGCCTGCGGTGATCGTCATCGACCCGGAGCAGTCCGGCTCCAGACTATAAGTGCCGGTGCCTACGCGGTTTGGCTGAAGGGGAACGGCCGGTGAGTTGACGTTGATGTTGTCGAATTGATCGAGCGTCCCATCGCCATGAAACGTCGTGAGCGCGGTGCCGACCACTGCGACCTGAGGAGTGCCGGGACCGGTCGGGCGAATGCCGGTAACCACGAATCCATAGTCTCCTTTCAGGGTCTCGTTTGTGCAGACAAATCGCGCGTGATTTCTGTAATCGGGTTCGCCGGCTTGCACGAAGGCAGGCAGAGCTGCGCCCGCTGCTACAGCGCTCATGTAGATAAGGGACTTGGGTAGGGAGGTAACAAATTTCATGTTCATATCGAGCTCCAAATTGACTGTGGGACTAAGTATCGATTCACCTGCTGGTTGATCGATTGCGCCGGACAGTGACTTAAGCGTGGGCCTGCCGTAATGAGGGCGGCCTGAAGACGCGCGGAATACGCGCTGAAATGGCGGGCTCCACTCCCTAATCCTTGGGTTTTTGGTCCCCGGAGCCGCCGGCAATCGATGATTTACCCTCTTGGGTATACTGCGGTCGCGCCTTCGGGGCGTACTTCTTCATAGCCCGAATGCCGGGTTGATCTCGAACCTCTTAAGGTCATCGTTGATGAATTCGCCGAACATTCAGCTATTGCAAGTCGGCGACTGGCGGGTCGATCCCGCGCTCGATGAGATTTCCAAGGAAGGGACGTCCGTCAAGCTCGAGCCGCGGGCAATGCGGCTCCTGGTTTGCCTGGCCGAACGCGCTGGTCAGGTCGTCAGTGTCGAGCAGTTGCTCGATGAGGTCTGGAAAGATGTCGTAGTCACGCCGAATTCGGTGTACCACGCGGTGGCGACGTTACGTCGGGTACTCGGCGATAACACAAAAGAGCCGACGTACATAACCAATGTTTTGCGCCGCGGATATCGCCTCGTAGCACCGGTACAGCGGGTCGATGCAGCACCACAGGATGTGGGGTTGCCAGCTGGTCTCGATGGGAGAGCAGTTCGCCGGGCGCCGTCCAGGACATGGCTGCGGTCGCGGGCATTGTGGTCCGCGGCCACTCTTCTCGGCGCCGTGCTGACGATCGCATACTTTGTTACGTCCGCGCCGCACAAGGCCATGCTCGTCGTGCTGCCATTTGAGAATCTCAGCGGCGATGCGAGTCAGGAGATCTTCTCGGATGGGATGACCGAGGAGCTGATCACGCAACTTGGCAGTCTTGACCCCGACCACCTCGGTGTGATTGCGCGTACCTCCGCCATGCAATACAAGGGGGCTCACAAGGATGTCGTGCAGATAGCCCGAGAACTCGGTGTGAACTACGTCCTCGAAGGCAGCATTCGCGGCTCGAAAGAGCGCATTCGCGTCACTGCCCAGCTCATTTCGAGCGGCGATCAGACGCATATTTGGGCGCAGAGCTTTGATCGCGATGCGAGTGATGTATTGAGGCTGCAGAGTGAAGTTGCGCGCGCCATCGCGGACAAGATCCAACTGGCGCTTCCGCAGAAAACCACCGCCCGCCTGAACCGCTCACCCAGCCTCGACCCCCAGGCGCACGAAGCGTTTCTCGAGGGTTTGGACGCTGAGAATCAACGCACCAAGCCGGCCTTTGAGCGCGCCATCGAGGCGTACAGTCGTGCCATTGTTCTCGACCCTCAATATGCGCTTGCCTACGCCGAACTCGCCCGCACCTACAGTCTCGCAACGGTGTTCGGGCTTGGGACACCAACCGAAATGATGATCAACGCGCGAAATGCGGCCGTGAGGGCGCTGCAGATTGACGATTCTGTCGCTGCCGCGCATACGACTCTAGGATTCATCTACGCGCACCTGGACTTTGACTGGCCTGCCGCGGAAAGAGAGTTTCGCCGCGGCATCGAACTTAATCCCAGCGATGCAAATGCCCATCTCTTCTATTCCAATAGCCTGTTGTCGCCGCTGGGTCGACATGACGATGCGATTGCCGAGATGAAAATCGCCATCCGACTCGACCCCCTTTCGGCACCGGTAGATTCCTTCTTGGGGCGCACTTACCTGTGGGCGAGACGCTACAACGACGCGTTGGCGCATTTGCAAAAATCGGTGGAACACTTTCCCAAATTCGTTCTCAATCACGTGCGGCTCGCGCATCTATATCCGTATATTGAAAAGTTTGACGAAGCCATCGCCGAAGATAAAAAAGTGTGGTTGGCATTGGGACTGGATGCGGGTGAGGCTGCCAATCGCGCGGAAGCGATGCACTTGGCGCTGGTTTCCAAGGGTCCGCATGGATATTGGGAAAAAGTTTTGGAGTTCTCGCAATCGGGCGTCAACACTCCCGAGGCATATAGCAGCAGCTATGGTGTGGCCCTGCTATACACGCGGCTGGGGGAATACGATCGAGCAATCGGATCGTTGGAACTTGCCTTTTCGCAACGCGAGCTCGCGATGACGGAAATCGCCATCGAGCCGGCGTTTGATCCGCTGCAGTCCGACGCTCGATTCCTGGCGTTGCTCCGCCGGGTTGGCGTTAAGCGCTCCCAAAACTAACGCGCCGTCTCAAACTTGCGCTTTTCCTCCAAGAGGCGGTTCTTCACGATGCGGCGGATGAGGCCATAGGGGATACGTTTTCCCAATGGGAACCGTAGATTGCCCTTAGCGCCCGCGTAAGGCGCCACATCTCGCATGAGTTTCTCATCGCCGCGCACTGGTGGGTATAGCCCGATATGCTTTTTGAACACAGCAAAGTACACCAGAATGTTCTTTTGCTTGAATGCCGGCATTCTGTAGCTAATGGTTTCTTCCGCCCGCGGCGCGGCCTGCCGAATCAACCTCCTGATCTTTTCGAGGATCGGCCGACATTCACGCGGCGCCGCTGAAATGTACTCATCAATATTTCGGGGTGTCGTTCGCTTTGCCATGTAACGTCCTCCTAAGTCCGATCAAGGGGCGACAGGCGTCTTGGCTGAGATGAAATTGACGCGGCTGCGGCGCGGACACAGTTGATCACGATCTCGGCCAGCGGACTCAATGTGCGATTTTTCAAGGTGAATACCGCGACGGGCCTGGTCCCAATGCCCAAATCAATCGGCAGCGATTTGACCGCCAGATGTTTTGAATTAAAGACACGCAGCATGCACGCTGGAACCACAGTGAGGTAGTCACCTTCCGCGAGCAGCGCTTCGCGAAGGTGAAAGGATGACGTTGTCACGCTCGGGCGCGGCACTGCCAACCCCTGAAGTCGAAAGGCCTTTTCTATCAGAAGGCCCGGGGGCTGATCGGGTAGGTATGAGATCCACTTGGCGTCAATCAAGTCGGCCAGTTCGAGCTTGCGACGACGGACCCATGGGCTTCGTACTCCTGCCACTACCTGCAACGGTTCCTCGAAAAGCACCTCGGCGTTCAGATCGTCTTCTGGAATTGGGAATATTCCGCGGCCAATAATGAGGTCCACGTTGCGTTCGCGCAGCTGCTGTACTTCCAGCGTGATGGGCAGACTCATTTGCGATAGATGCAGTGTCACGCCAGGATGCTGAACCGAAAGCCGCTCGACCACTGCGGGAAGCAATGCGACCAACAGGGAATCATTGCAGCCAATCCGCACCTCACCGATGGCGGGATTGGCAATAAATTCAATATCGCCAACTGCCTGGCGCAGCTCGTCGAAGACAGCCAATGAGCGCCTGACCAGCGCACTGCCATACATGGTGGGTTCAATGCCCTGGGGTCCGCGGTCCAACAGACGCACTCCGAGCGTGTGTTCCAGGTCGGCGATCGACTTGGAAATGGCAGGCTGCGACACCGCAAGGCGCCTGGCGGCCTTCGCCATGCTCCCGCACTGCACGGCCATGAGCAGTACATGCAGATCACGCAGCCGAAGCCGACGGCCGATCCGGGCTTCCCAGTGTTGAAGCGACAATGGCATAACTATTCAATCATATGGTTATCGCACTATTGCCCATTCTAGTTATATCACTTGCGCGCTATGGTGCAACAATGAATTGCACCGCGGAGACACAATGACAGTTTCTATTTCGGCGCTGCACCCTGTGTTTGTTGGGGAGGTATCTGGCGTCGATTTGCGCGTACCGGCCGGCCCGGGAACCTTTCGCGAGATTGCTCATGCTCTGGACCGTTTCGCTGTATTGGTATTTCGGGACCAACCGCTGACGGATGACCAGCAGATTGCATTCAGCCGCCCGTTTGGGTCCATCGAGACCGCCCTGGGCTCGATCGGTGAGAATCAAAAAACTCGCCTGGGCAACCGACTACTCGCCGAGGTTTCAAATCTTGATGCGAACGGCAAGGTCCGTACGGCGTCCGATCCCTGGCGGCTCATGCAGAGGGCCAACCAACTGTGGCATACCGATAGCTCTTTCAAGCGTGTGCCCGGAAAGATCTCCTTCCTGTCCGCGCACGAATTGCCGCCCGCGGGAGGCGAAACCGAATTCGCCGATTTGCGAGCAGCCTATGACGCGCTCGAAGCGGCCACCAAGGAGCGGATTGAGGATCTTGTCGCCGAGCATTCGGTGTTCCATTCGCGTGCCCTTCTCGGCTACACTGACTTCAGCGAAGAACAGCGCGTGGCCTTTCCGCCCGTTCCGCAAAGCTTGGTTCGTGTCCATCCCGGCTCCGGTCGAAAGACGCTCTACCTTGCCTCCCATGCTTCACACATCATCGGATGGCCGGTGGATCTGGGGCGAGCGCTTCTCAAGGAGCTGACGGAGTTTTCGACTCAGCCGCGTTTCGTCTATCAGCATCATTGGCGGCTCAACGACTTGGTCGTATGGGACAACCGCTGTACGCTTCATCGCGCCCGGCCCTATGACGACGTGAGCCATCGCCGCGACATGCGACGGACGACAGTCGAGGATATCGCGCCAACGTTACAAGGTGGGTCGTGAGTCAAGTACTAAACCTCGAGGAGCTGGTAGACGGACAGAAGTTCGGCCGCTTCAACATCAACCTGCTCATCTGGTCGTTTCTCGCGATGGTTGCCGACGGCTTCGATTTGGCCGGGCTTGCATCCGCCGCACCGGAGCTCGCCAGAACATGGCACGTTGCCCCAAAGGCGTTCGCGCCGGCATTGAGCGCAAGCCTGTTCGGCATTTTGTTCGGAGCGCCGTTACTCGGTCACGCGGGCGATCGTTTCGGACGCAAGACTTTGATCGTCACGGGATGCGTTGTCTTCTCGCTCGGCACTTTGGCCATGGTCTGGGCAACAAATTTAGATCAAGTTGTGGCGTTGAGAGTTCTCGCCGGCGTCGGTATTGGCGGTTTGATGCCGAACGCGATCGCGCTCAACTCGGAACTCGCACCGAAGCGACTGCGCGCGACGCTGGTCGTATTGATGTTTACCGGCATTACGGCGGGCGCCGGCATTCCCGGCTTGATTCAGGCGTGGCTGATACCAGGTCATGGATGGCAAGTCATGTTCTGGATCGGGGGACTCGCGCCCCTTATCGTCGCAGTATGTTTGTTGTTCACATTGCCCGAATCGGTGAAGTTTCTGGCATTCAAGCCTGATCGGCACACCGAGTTCTTGAGGAGTGTACGACGATTGCGCCGCGATCTGGCCATCTCCGACGATGCGCAGTTTGTTGGCGCGCCCGCGGCGCAAGAGAATGGATTGGGGATGGAGGCAATTTTCAGGGGGAGCTTTGCGTGGATCACGCCGTTGCTGTGGGTGTGTTTCGCGAGTGCGCTCATGGCAAACTTTTTTCTCAACAGCTGGCTGCCGCTGATTTTCGAGGGCGGCGGACTCACCGCGAAACAGAGCGGCATTGCGACCAGCCTTTATCACAGCGGCGGGACGATTGGTGGGTTGCTTGTCAGTCTGGCGCTTGGCCGATTTGGCTTCACGGTCATTGCCTTGCTGTTTCTGTGTGCAACGCTGGCGATTGCGGCAATTGGATTTCCCGGACTCTCCTATATGGCGATGGTATCGGTAGTGGCGCTTTCAGGATTTTGTACTCTCGGCGCCCAGTTCGGCAACAACGCGGCTTCCGGCTTGTTGTATCCAACCGCGGCGCGCTCCAGCGGCGTCGGTTGGGCACTGGGGATCGGGCGCTTCGGGTCGATCGCCGGCCCGCTCGTTGGTGGAGCGCTCATTGGCATGAGGGTCCCTACGCGGCAGCTCTTTGTTCTCGCAGCCATACCGATGGTGGCCGGCCTGATTGCGTCCATTTGCGTTGCAAGGCTCTGCTTTCAGAGGCTCGGCGGTGTCCATCTGGACGAAGTGGCCCAGAGCGTTTCGCCCAAAACCCTTGCAAAGTTGCCGAATGAATCATTTTGATGAGAAGAATAAACGGAGTAGTTAACTCACGTGGCCACCGTCGCCCCGCAGCGGTAAGCTGATATGGAACGACCTTTCAAGTGTCGTGATCACGTCGAAGTTGAGGTTTCTCGATCAAGCGCAAGCGGACAGCAGCCGGGGTGACAGTTGTCGACGGTTGATCACTCTGATATTCGTGGATCGAGTGCAAGGACTCGCCATCATGGTCGTGATTCGTCGGGAGCTGCCTCGGACTAACAGCGCGGGTCCGGCCGTAAGGGCCTGTCGCATAGCTTACCGCGAGGATTCTCCTTTGCCGTGTGCCAGCCCAGCTGCTGACCATTTGCGCTTGAACCGAGTTCATAGATTAATTTGGGTCATCTCATGCCGCGTGCTTGAGTGCGCGGCGTGGGGCTTGCGATTGAGAGCGCTCTGCGGCTACTCCGATGGCCCAGATGAAGCCCAGCAACTCTCGCCCCACGGCGGTGATTGCCTGTTGCTTCGCTTTGCCTTTTGCGAGCAGCTTCGCGTATCGGGCATGCAGACGATGTTGGGCTTTCCAAGCGATCGCCTTGATCTCTTCGGGCAGATCGCGTTGCCGAGCCAGCAGCTTGGGGGCCAGGTTTGGTCGATGCCGGTAGCCCCAGGCTGCCTCAATCACGATCCGACGAAGGTGTGCGCTGCCGGCTTTGCTGATGCCCCCGCGTCTGGTCCGCTCCCCGCTCGAGTGCTCGCGCGAGACGATGCCGCTGTAGCCCATCAGTTGCCGAGGATTCCCGAACCGAGACACTTCGCCAAGCTCCGCCATGATCGACACGGCACTGACCTTGGCGATCCCGCGCAAGCTTTGCAGCGCATCGATCACTGCACGCATCTTCTGCGGCAGCGTCTCGATCGCCGTATCGATCGAGCGCTCCAAGCGCACAATTCTCTCGGCCTCATGCACGACTTCGTGCAAATAATCCACCAGCGTCGCCTGCTGCGCGGCCTGCTCGAAGTTCTGCTGCTTCACCCAGGCCAGATGCCTCGTACCCCATGGCGTGACACCCTGAGGCACGCGCCGTCCTTGACGCAGCAAGAACTTGCTGAGCCGGTTGCGGGCTCGCAGCTGATCGCGCTTAGCCGCGAGCCGCGCTCGTACCAAGTCGCGCAGCGCCTCGTGCGCCGCATCCGGTACCCACACCGGCGTCAGATCCCCCGCCCGATAACAGCGGGCGAGCTTCTCAGCATCTCGCCGGTCCGTCTTGACCCTGTCGCCAGCCTTGACCGGCACCAAGGTGGGGGCAATCACCTCACATTTAACGCCGAGCTCGCTGAGCTGCCAGTACAACACGTAGCCGGTAGGTCCGGCCTCATAGCAGACCCGCAGCTGCTCGGCTTTACCGAGCTTGCGGATCAGCCGCCCGATCGGCTCGGGCCGGTTCGGGATCGTGCCGAGGCTGTGCACTTCACCACCAGGTTCTGCTACCGCCACTGCAATCGTCTCCGCATGGACATCCAATCCAATAAATCGTACGTTCTTCATGGCCGGCTCCCATTTGTATGCGGCTCTGCGCCGCGGTTCTTTCCCGATCCAAAGCGTAACCCGCGCCTTGCAAATCGGGAGCCGGTCGTTCCATAGTGACTAACTGGAACGCTCGACGCCCGGCTGAAACGCAAGGGGTGCACAAAATGTCATTGGGCGGTTTCAGGAAACGGGGTGTCCGTCTAACTGATCGTTAGGTGCCAGGAGAGCACAGTTGTGGCTAAAGCTACATACACCGGCAAATGCTTCTGCGGGAGAGTTCGCTTCGCCGTTATCGAGCCAATTCGGAATCGCTGCTTTTGCCATTGTGAAAGCTGCCGGCGGGCGACTGGCTCCGCCTTCGTCGCATGGGGCACGGTGAATGAGGCTGACTTCAGGATTCTAAGTGGTGAAATTTCCGTGCATATATCCTCGCCCCAAGTAAAACGCGGCTTCTGCGCGGTATGTGGAACTTCGCTTACCTACCGACATGAGCTGCGTGTCGGCGACGTCGACTTCACACTGGTATCCTTGGACGCCGCGGAGGAAATTGAACCCCAGATGCACATCTGGGTGCAGGACAAGCTGCCATGGGTGCACATCAATGACGGGCGGCCTCAATTCAAGACGGTTCCCGAACCTGATGGCGCCTAATTAGACAATGCCGCGCAGGAGTGTCCCGCTGCGCGGCATTGCGATTAACGACCTTCAATTGGCTTTTGCTAGCTGCACGAGTCCCACTTTATCACCCTTGCTGCGCAGCTGACTGTATTGTGTCAGCAGTGGGGCGTCGACGCGTGCAACGGCGTCATTGATCGCCTTGTTCACACAGGCCTCTCCCTGTTTCTTGCCCCAGGTGGCGGCGCTCTCGCACAGCGTTTCCGCCGCATAGCGAATACGCAAATACAGAGTTTTTGCTCCTTTCATCTTGGAAACATCAAGGTCCGAATATCCTACCGGGTAGGACACCGACCAATTTGTGTTGGATTGGCTGCTCGCCGCTGTTGCTTCGGCGGCTGTCGGCTGCTGCGCCAGCGCTGCTCCGCCGATTGCGGTGCAGCCGAGAGCGAAGAAGCTGGCGACCACCATGAATTTCGCCAATTTGGATTGAGTTTTGGTCACGTTCATGAGCATCTCCTGGGTTTTACTAAGCCGCGCCTTCTATGGGCGAAAGTCTGCGCGAGTTCCTACGGGCGCTCACGCGATATTCGGCGAATGATCGGGATTTACCGGTGAACGACCCGCCGCTGTTCACCGGGTAGTCGCGCGCAATCGGCGGCGGAACCTAAGCCGACGACATTCACGTGGCTTAAATCAGATTCAGGTGTGCGTTGATCTGAGCGGAATTCGCGTTGTCACGAGCCGCGCGTGAAAACTTCCTTCACCGTCTTAATCGAGCCCGGCTCGTTAAGCCGATATCCCGGAAGGCGGGAGACCTCGGCTTGGAATTCTTCGCTGCGCATGATGGCGAGCACCCGCTGCATGGCATCGCGTTCGAGCAATTCCTTGCGACAAGCAAAGAAGTAGTCTTCGGTTAGCAGGCGCACAAAATCGAGCTCGAACTGTCGGGCAGCGGTTTCGACCCCAAAACCCACATCGACCATATCGCTCGCAACATAGGCAGCCACCGCCGCGTGCGTGAATTCGGTCCGCTCATAGCCGTTGATCTGCGAGCCGTCGATCTGATGCTGGAGGAGCAACTGATCGAAGAGCATGCGCGTGCCGGAGTCGGCATCGCGGTTGACGAAACGAACGGCCGGGTTCGTCAAATGCTCGAGGGCCGTAATGCGCAGTGGATTACCGCGCTTGATGATCAGCCCCATCTCGCGCGTCACGAAGCCGATGATCCGGTGCAGCGCTGGTGTCAACCGACCTTTGCTGGCTGCGATGCTGCGTTCGCGAAGTTCCCCCTGCGGCAAGTGCATGCCGGCAAGGTCGCAACCCCCATTTGCCAGTGAAACCAAGGAGTCTTGGTTTGTGACGTAGCGTAGGTCGACGCCAATGTCAGTCTCGCGGATCAACAACTCCCGAAGCTTCGAAACCCCGAAGCCGTGGCTCGCGTGCACCCGGATGACGGAGGGGCCATGCGGCAACATCTGGTTGACCTCGGTTTCCAGTTCCTGGGCGAGGTTTTGCAGTTGTGGGCCCAACCGCGCTTGCAGCCGTTGGCCGGCCCAAACGAGCTTGGCACCGAAGGGAGTGAGATTGGTACCGCGCCCCTGATGTCGCTCGACCAGCGGCGTCGTGAAGAAGGCTGACCATTTCTCGATCAGATTCCATGCATGGCGGTAGGAAACCCCGGCGCGCTCGGCGGCGCGCGTGATCTTGCCCGTTCTCCTGAGTTCGTTGAGGAAGTCGAGCAACACTTGGATCGATTGAGCTTCGCCGTCGCGATGAAAGCGCCAGACGGGTTCGATCTCGATGCGGATCACCTGGGGCACCTAATAGGCAAATAATGCATAACTTACTTGGAAAAGCAATAAATACATCCATATATACGACATAGGCTCAGAACGACATATTTACAGCAAAATTCATGGCCTGCATAGTACATTCAAAGGCAGAACTGGTTTGCTGTAATAACAGGATATAGGAACATGAATGCATATTTAAAGGAAGCGCACGCCGAAATCGCGGCGCCCGAACATCATGATCTCCTGATTGATGGCCGCCGCGTGCCCGCGATTTCCGGCCGCTATTTCGACTCGATCGATCCAGCCACGGAGCAAGTCATCGGACGGATCGCCGAAGGCGGTGCGGAGGACATTGATGTGGCCGTGCGCTCCGCGCGCGCCGCCTTCGAAGACAGCTGGAGCCGGCTGCCTGGCCGCGACCGCGGTCGGATACTGTTGGCATTTGCCGACCAGATTCGCGCGCATGCGGATGAGCTCGTTGAACTCGAAAGCCTTGATTCAGGAAAACCGGTATCGACGATTCGGCGCCAAGACCTCCCGGCGGTGCTTGACACTCTTTCTTACTATGCGGGTTGGGCCGACAAGATCAATGGTCAAGTCATACCCACGCGCGCGGACGCCCTGACGTACGTGGTTCGGGAGCCCGTTGGAGTCGTCGGCGCAATCGTACCGTGGAACTTTCCGCTCATGATCGGCATGTGGAAGATCGCGCCGGCACTCGCGTGCGGTTGCACCGTGGTGCTCAAGCCGGCGGAACTGACTTCGCTGACCGCTTTGCGCCTCGGGGAGCTTGCACTCGCCGCCGGTCTGCCTGCCGGAGTGCTGAATGTTGTCCCCGGCTACGGCAAAACGGCGGGTGTGGCGCTGGTCGAGCACCCGGATGTCGACAAAATTACTTTCACCGGTTCACCCGCCGTGGGTCGCCAGATCTTGCGGGGTGCGGCCGGCAACTTCAAGCGGGTCACCCTGGAGCTCGGCGGCAAGTCCGCGAACATCATCTGCAGCGACGCCGACATAGATCAGGCGGTGAAGGCGGCCAGCGCCGGAATCTTTTTCAACAGCGGACAGGTCTGCTCGGCCGGTTCGCGGATTTTGGCGCACGAATCCATCTACGACGAGGTGGTCGAAAGACTCGTGGTGCGAGCTCGGGCGATTCGGCTCGGCGACCCGCGCGACCCTGCCACGGCGATGGGACCTGTCGTGTCGGACGTGCAAATGCAACGCGTGCTCGGCTATATCGAGATCGGCCGGGACGAGGGCGCGCAAATCGTAGCAGGCGGTTCGCGGCGCGGGGACACCGGTTTCTTCATCGAGCCGACTGTGTTCGCGGACGTAGAGCCCGCCATGCGCATCTCCCAGGAGGAGATCTTCGGTCCGGTCGCGAGCGTGATCGCGTTCAAGGACGAGGAGGACGCGATTCGGATCGCCAACGGCACGAACTACAGCCTCGCAGCCGGCGTGTGGAGCTCAGACATCGGACGGATTCACCGTTTTGTGAATCGTCTCAAGGCCGGCACGGTGTGGGCCAATACTTTTGGACCGACTGACATCCGGCTGCCGTGGGGCGGCTCACGCGACTCCGGATTCGGCCGCGAGCATGGGGAGATCGCGCTCGAGAATTTCACGGAACCAAAGAGCGTCTGGATCAACACCTCTCGCTAACCGCGCGCTGAGATCGGCGAAGTATCGTTAGTGTCTCGCCGGTCTTCTTAGGGCACGATCTCGACGGGCGTCCGGCCTGCGGTTAGCTCCCAGACCTCCTGCAAATCCTCGTTGGAGAGAGCAATGCAGCCGTTGGTCCAATCCTTTGTTTTGTAATAGTCCATTGGCTTGGAGGGTCGATTCGGCTCGCCGTGAATGAAAATACTTCCGCCCGCGGGCATGTGTAACTCCGAAGATCGCTTCAAATCCGGAGGGCTTGGATAGGAAACGTGCAACGCCTTGTAGTAGTGGCTGTGCTCTTGGCGAAAATCGATGATGTAGCTGCCTTCGGGAGTGCGAAAGTCCCACTGGTGCGCTTTGGCACCGGTCGGACTTAGGCCGAGCGCGATCCGATAGCTGCGCAGCGGATAGTTATCGCGCAGCAGATAAAGCTTACGTTCGTGTTTGACAATGAGAATGGCATCGGCGCGCAGAACTGGGGGGCTGGAGTGGGCCGGGCTCAGTCCACCAAAGGCGACCAGCAGCGCGCCGCAAAGGGCCAACAAGCGAGAACGGTTAGCGCGACGGCCGAGAATGCCGCCGTTCGCAGCGAGTTGCCGATAGGCGCTGTTCAAAATCTGAGTTGACATATGCTTGCATAGTCAGCCGTTGAAAGATGTGGCAACCATAGCCAAACCGGGGATTGCGGAACTTAGCCGTGGATCCCAATTGAGCGCAGAATCTTTGGCAGGACCGCGTTATGACGAATGAATCCGTCACAGTTCACGAGGCTGGTCAAATCGAGCCACGCGCGGCGCTGGATTAGCCCCGTGCCGGCAGCCTCAACAGCGAGTGAACCGGAAGTCTCCAGGAAAAAAGCCGTTGAATTGGTTCTCGCCGCGCTCACCCGGCGTGGCTTGCTCTTCAAGCAGGACAAATCTATTCCCAATGTTGTCGGCATCGTCACCGGCGAATCGCTGCGCACTTCGTGGTGGAGCCATCCGAAATCGCATCTAATTTTCTCCGTGCTCACGCGATTGGCGGACGATCCCAAGGTCCTGTTCGCCAAGCTTTTGGATCGCAAGGACACACTCGTTCATTCGTCCCTGTGGCCGGCGCTGCTGGCGGTAGGCTCGGCACGCGAGCCGTGGCAGATCCAAGGTCTGTCCGCCTCGGCTGCGGATCTTCTCAAGCGCGTTGATCGCGGCAGCACGGAGGTCCGCAGCACCGGTCGCATCGCAAAAGAGCTGCAGATCCGTTTGCTCGCGACAGCGCACGAGGTTCACACCGATTCCGGTCGCCACGAACTACTGCTTGAATCATGGTCGGCGTGGTCTGAGCGGGTTGGATGCAAACCGCTCAAGAGCAGCGCTGATGGGCGTCAGATATTGGAACAAGCGACGCTTGGACTTGGCGCGCCGCTGAAAGCGCTGCCGTGGCCAGCGCGATCGTAAGGCCTCCGATCGGCCCAAACCCTTGACTGACGGGGAGCATGTGCCAACATGAGGAGATGTCGGCGGGAGGTTCGTCGTGACTGAAAGCGCTATGTCCGGCGTCAATAGCTCCGGCCGTTTCAAGGTCGGCCAGCGCATGGTGAAGCGCCTGGGTTTCGGCGCCATGCAGCTCGCAGGACGCGGCGTATTCGGCCCGCCCAAGGATCACGCCGGGGCGCTGGCGGTACTACGCGAGGCTGTTTCGAGCGGTGTGAACCACATCGACACTGCGGATTTCTACGGGCCGCATCACACCAACCGGGTCATCCATGAAGCGCTGCACCCCTATCGCGACGATCTGCTCATCGTCACAAAGGTGAGCGCGCGCCGCGGCACGGATGGATCGTGGATCCCGGCCTTCTCGCGCGAAGAACTGACTGAAGCGGTACATGACAATCTGCGCAACCTCGGGCTGGATGTGCTCGATGTGGTCAATCTGCGCATGATGTTCAATGTGCATCATCCCGCGGAAGGGTCGCTCGAGGCGCCGCTCACGGTCCTCGCGGACTTGAAGCGCCAGGGTATGGTGCGTCACATTGGCCTCAGTAACGTGACTCCGACCCAGATCGAGGAAGGGCGCAAAATCTGCGAGATCGTGTGCGTGCAAAATCACTACAATCTGGCGCATCGGGCCGACGATGCGATGGTCGATAAGTTGGCGCAGCAGGGCATCGCATATGTGCCGTATTTCCCTCTCGGTGGATTCACACCGCTGCAGTCATCCACGTTGTCGGAGGTCGCGGGCCGACTCGGCGCCACGCCGATGCAGGTCGCGCTCGCCTGGCTGCTGCACCGCTCGCCCAACATCCTGTTGATCCCGGGCACTTCCTCGGTTGCGCACCTGCGCGAGAATCTCGCTGCGGGTGAGTTGTCGCTGTCGCCGGAGATCTTGGCGAAGCTGGCATGCGGAAGGTGACGAATGAGAGCAGAACCGTTCGTGAGCGGATTGAAATTCGGCGAGGGTGTGCGCTGGCACGACGGGCGCTTTTGGTATTCGGATTTCTTCAAGCACGAGGTGTGTAGCGTAACGCCGGATGGCGTAGCGCGAGTCGAAATTGAAGTCGATGACCGGCCCTCGGGTCTCGGCTGGCTGCCCGATGGACGGCTTCTGTTCGTCGCGATGACAAGTCAGCGCTTGTTACGCCGCGAACCGGACGGGCGCATCGTATT
Source organism: uncultured Gammaproteobacteria bacterium (assembly GCA_963785405.1). GTDB lineage: Bacteria > Pseudomonadota > Gammaproteobacteria > Steroidobacterales > Steroidobacteraceae > Bog-1198. The sequence goes on along the minus strand of CAWAVF010000008.1, from coordinate 240,608 downwards.
GCATGCGGATCTCAAACCGTTCGCAAAATTTCACGCCAACGATATGATCGTGGATTCGCGTGGCCACGCCTTCATTGGATGTTTTGGCTTTGACCTGGATGCGTTTATCGAAGAGCGCGGCCCGGCGGCGCTGTTCGCCCCACCCGGACCACCAACAGCGCCAATTCTGATGGTGACAGCGGACGGCACGACAACAATCGCGTCGCGAGATCATTTATTTCCCAATGGAATGGCTATCGTGGGTAATACACTGATCGTTGCGGAGTGCTTTATCCCGGGTCTCACTGTGTTCGATCTTAAGGCCGACGGCAGGCTCGCCAACCGGCGCCCCTGGGCCACGCTCTCCGTTGCGCCGCCGTCCATTATTCCCGATGGAATCTGCGCCGACAGTGAAGGCGCGATCTGGGTTGCAAATGCCATAGGCCGCGAGGCCGTGCGCATCGGCGAAGGAGGCCAGATTCTAGACCGGGTGGAAACCGCGCAGCTCGCGTTTTCCTGCGCGCTTGGCGGAGCCGACGGTCGCGATCTGGTGATCGCAACCGCACCAGGATCGAATGCACAGGCCGCCGCCAAGGAATCACGGGGGACGCTGGAAATCGCCCGCGTCAGCGTTCCTCGCTAATCTAGTTGATCGCTGCGCGCAAACGCACTTATTCCGAGAGGATTACTCGATGAGCAAAGTGGTTCGATTTTACGAGCATGGGGGTCCGGAGATACTGCGGATCGAAGAACTCAATGTCGGTGATCCCGGTGCCGGGGAGGTTCGAATCCGGGTCGAAGCCATTGGTCTAAACCGCTCGGAAGCCATGTTTCGCGCCGGGGCGTATATGCAGGTGCCGAAGTTTCCGTCCCTCATCGGCTACGAAGGCGTTGGCATCGTCGAAGCGCTCGGAGCCAACGTGCAGGGCTTTTCGGCCGGTGACCGGGTGTGCGTCATGCCGAACTATCGTCTCGGCGAGTATGGTCTGTATGGGGAACGTGCCATCGTACCTGCGCGCAGCCTGGTTGCGCCGCCTCCCGGTCTCACGGTGGTCGAAGCGGCCTCGATCTGGATGCAGTATTTCACCGCGCTCGCGATCTATGAAGTTGCGCACGCGACGGTGGGCGATGCCATCCTCATCCGCGCCGCCTCGAGCAGCGTCGGCCTTGCCGCCATCCAGCTCGCCAATTGGGCCGGCGCCGTCCCGATTGCAACCACTCGCACCGGCGCCAAGATCGCGGCACTTAAAGAGCACGGTGCGAAACATGTGATTGCAACGGCCGAGTCGGACCTTGTTGCGGAGGTGCAGCGCATTACCGGTGGCAAGGGGGCCCGCATCGTCTTCGATCCAGTGGGAGGACCCGACGTTGATGCGCTCGCGCAGGCGGCTGCCGAGGAAGGCATCATCATCATCTACGGCGGGTTGAGCGGCCGGCCGACACCGTACCCACACTGGCCGGCGGCGTTGAAGGGCCTGTCCTTGCGCGGCTGGGTCGCCTCCTCGATCTGGAACAAACCCGAGCGATTCGCACGCAACCGGGATCTAATACTGTACGGCCTGGCGGCGGGGCGGTTGAAGCCGATCGTCGCCAAAACGTTCGCGCTGGGAGAGATAGTGGAAGCGCATCGCTACCTCGAATCGAACCAGCAGATCGGCAAGATTGTCGTGACCGTGTAGACGAGCACGATGACTTGTAGTGCAATTCAAGGAGCCGGCAATGAAGACGTTGGTACTTTTTCTCGGACTGGTTCTAGCGGCGTTACCGAGCAGTCCGGCCGACCGCACAACGCTGATCGGCGTGTGGAAGCTGCTTTCCTATCAAACCGAATTCCAAGACGGAAGTCCGAAACGCGCGCTGTTTGGTGAACACCCGACCGGGTACATCGTTTTCACCAACGAGGGCCGAATGATGGCGGTCATCGAAGCTGAGGGACGCAAGACCCCATCAACCGATGCAGATCGAGCAGCGTTGCTGAGAACAGTAATTGCCTATACCGGCAAGTACCGCATGGAAGGCAACCGATGGGTCACTACCGTCGATACCGCGTGGAACCCCGCTTGGGTTGGCACCGATCAGGTTCGTTCGTATGAACTCGTCGACGATCGGCTGACGGTGACCTCGATGTGGCAACCTCAAGTGAATATCTCAGGCTCGCCGGTGGCTCGCGGCATTCTCCAATTCGAGCGCGTGAAATAATCTTTCGCAGCTCATTGCTACGCGGCCAACGGAAATGCGCGCCAATCATGGACGAAAGGCGGCGCTCCGCAACACGTGGCCGGGGTGATTGCCGGTAGGCCGCCCCTCGTCGATGACCCATTCGCCTGACACCATGACTAGGGGAATGCCGAGCGGCGGCGCCTCCGGGGCAGCGATCGTCGACTGATCTATCACGACGGCGGGATCGAATAACACGAGATCGGCAACGTATCCCTGCGCGATGCGCCCGCGGTCCTTCAAGCCCAGTTGGTGCGCGGCCAGTGCCGTCATCTTATGAATTGCCATCTCAAGTGGCAGCACCTTTTGCTCGCGGACATAGCGCCCGAGAATGCGCGGAAATGAGCCTGCGCCGCGAGGATGGGCGCCATGCAGGTCGCCGTCGCTGCAGAACATGATCTGGGGTTGGGCAACGAACCAGCGGACATCGTCCTCGCTCATGGACGTGTCTATGATGGCCTCCATTGGCTGGTGGGTCCCGACCTCGGCGCTGGTTGCACGCACGATCCGTATGTAGGTTTCGGCGGCCGTCAACTTCCAGGTCGCGGCGATATCCTCGAGTGTCTTTCCCGCCAAATCCGGCTCGGGGGTGTAGCGCACCAGCCTGATTGCCGCCGCACCGCCGTTATCCGCCAGCGCCTGTGCCACTTTGTCTCGATTCTCGTAGTCCCGATCCGGCACCAGAACCCTGATCGTGGAGTACCAATAAGTGTACGGATAGACGTCGGCCATCAAGTTCACGTGGTCGCGCTTTGCGGTCGCGAAATACTCCGGCATGCGAGTGGCGGCCATATGCCAGAGCCGGGTGGAGCCCAGTTTGATGTGCGTGATCTCAACCGGAATGCGCGCTTCCCGACCGATGCGCAGGACTTCGTCGAAGGATTCGAAAGTGTGGTTGGCTTCGTCGCGCACGTGGCTGATGTAGAAACCGCCCGCGGCCGCCGCGACCCTTGAAAGCGCGATTACTTCCTCGGTGGTCGCAAAGTGGCCTTCTTCGTATTCAAGCCCCGTGGACAGGCCAAACGCACCCGCCCGCAATTCTTGCTCGAGCAGTGCTTTCATGCGTGCGAGTTCCTGGGGAGTCGAGGCCCGGTATAAATCCTTACCCATGATCTGTTCGCGTAAGGTGGCGTGTCCGATCATGCTGGCGACGTTGATGGCGGGCGGGGTTGCCTCAAGCTGCGCAAAGTAATCGCGCAAGGGAAAGTGCGACTGCCCGTCCTGGCCGACGAAAATGGTGGTGACGCCCTGCCGAGATACGGTCGCGGCATCGAGATCCTGAAGCAATCCGCGGTCGGCATGGGTGTGCATGTCGATGAAACCGGGGGCGAGAGCGAGACCGCGCGCATCGCGTATGGACTCCCCGGCCGAGGGGCGCAGATGCCCAGCAACCGCGGCGATGCGACCGGCATGGACCCGGACATCCGCGGTAAACGGTGGCTTGCCGGTCCCGTCGTAGATGTTGGCATTCTGGATGAGCACGTCGGCCGCGCGCAGTGCGTTGCCGGAAAGGACGAGTCCTATGAGGGTCAGCAGAATCCTGCGTCGCATGTCGTTCCTATTCATGGCCGGTGGGGGACTTTACAGGCAGCGGATCTGAAACATCAATTTTTCCGCCGTCAAGATTTGGGTGCATTGTCTGCAGCACTCAACCAGTGTCATGACGATTTATTTGCGGTACGGCGGCTCAGTGCGCCAAAATGATCCAATCGAACAAGAGCCCCCTCTTTAAGGAGCCTCAAAAGCATGGAACGCACGCATCAATCCCTTGGGTTCCTCATTTTACCAGCGATCGGGCTCGTACTTTGTTTAGGGAGTAAAGCCAGCGACGCGCCGCCCTTCGAAGGCTAAGGCAATTTGCCACAGGTTGAGTAATAGTCCGCCCCAGTGACCGATCTGTCGTACAGGTCCATAGTTGAAGGTTGGGACAAGGGAATCTAACGAACCAACGTGCTCTGGATAATCGCGTCGCTATTTTTCTTCTGGTGCGCGTTTCGCGAGGTCCGCAGGAGCATCGTCCCGGCGCCTGGCTTTGATGTTCCGACGCCGGTAACGAAACCGTATCTCGCCCTGGTTCTCACCTTGGCGGTGTTGTTTGCCTGGCCACCCGTTCATACTTGGTATTTCGAAGGGCTCCTAGCGAGAAAGGCCACGGAACTCGCGGACGGTCATCGCGCCAAAGTTCACTGCAATACCACCTTCGATACGATGCTCGACCCTGAGATGCTGGCCGCCGGCCACGCCAATCCGAGAACCGGGAAAATCGTCATCCAGAAGCCTTGGTGCGGCACCTTGATGTCGTACCTACGGCATCCTAACCGCGCAAGCGATGAGGAGCTAGCGAGCCTGGACATGTTCACTCACGAGAGCATGCATGTGCGTGGCGAACTCAACGAGGCCATAACCGAATGCGAGGCTGTGCAGCGAAACTACCGCGCGGCCAAGCTACTCGGTGTTGCCGATGGCACCGCCAAAAGAAATGCGCTTGAGTATTACAACGTCGTCTACCAGCAGCGCGGCGAAATAGGCGGACTACAGGCCGCCTACTATTCGAAGGAATGCGCCCCGGGCAAAGCCATGGATGAGCATCTCGAGGATTCGACTTGGGCACCGTAAATACCATTCCGTGCGAAAAAATTTATCATTGTCGGAATCCACGCGTTCATTTCCGGTTCAGTGAGTAGCTGCCTGTCCGAGCTGGGCCTGTTAAAGTGCCCACCGGCAAGCTGAGGTTCAGCCGTTCAAGGGTCTCCCTAACAGTGGTTTCATTGGCGTTCTCGGTTTTCAAGCCACAAGAATGTATGCCTTATGCCAACTAGGACCACCTGCTGGATTCTTCTAATCATGACTGCGGGCGTTGCCTCAGGCTGCGGCGCGACTACAGATTCAGAACAGAATCGCACTTCCGGACAATCTCCCTTAGCCAACCATGATTTGTTTCCGCGAATCAGCGGTTCAACCGATGGTCCGGAGGTTCTCTCAATCTCGGAATCGGGATACTCCTGTCATATCGCTTGTCGAGACGCTTACTCAACGCCCGCGATCCTCGATCTCGGGCGACTCAACGGCGGCAGAAACTCATCCTATGCAAGCGCCATCAGCCAAGACGGCAAAGCCGCCGTTGGAGAGGTGAACGATGGTGGCGACGGCCGCGTTGCCCCGCGCAGGTGAAACACCGCTAGCCACCGCAGCGAAATGGGAACGGCGACGGTAGTAGGATACAAGGCATAACTCGAGGAACTCGCACATGCCACTCATCGATGTCAGTCATACGGTGGAGTCGGGAATGTTGACCTACAAGGGTCTACCGGCGCCCATCATCTGTGACTATCTGTCACGCGAAGCGTCACGAAAACTATACGCGGCGGGGACGGAATTTCAGATTGGCCGAATCGATATGGTGGCCAATACCGGTACCTACTTGGATAGCCCGTTTCATCGCTACAGCGAGGGCAAGGATCTGTCAGAGTTGCCGTTGGACTCGCTCGCTGACTTGAAGTGCGTCGTCGCTCGCGTGGAACCTAGCGCGACGCGCGCGATCGACCGGTTGCCGTTCAAGCCAGGCGATATTCGCGGCAAGGCGGTGCTGGTACAGACCTCCTGGGATCGGCACTGGCGAACGGATCAGTATTTCGAGTCGTTTCCCCATCTCACGGGGCGGCTGGCGCAATGGTTGTTGGATGCCGGTGTGGCCCTGGTAGGCATTGACTCGCACAACATCGACTGCACCGATGGCGGGGAGCGACCGGTCCACTCCACACTGCTGGGTGCAGAAATTCCCATCGTTGAGCATTTGTGTGGGCTTGGTAACGTGCCGGAACATGGGGCCAAGTTCTTTGCGGTGCCGGTCAAGGTCAAGGGCTTTGGGACCTTTCCTGTCCGGGCATTCGCGGCGGTGGAAGGCTAGTCTTATCGGGTGGGCCAGGTCGTTCGATCGTCAGGCGGGACAAAGACCGACAGCCGACGTTGGGGCGCTAATAATGTTGACCCCTATCCGAATGCGTACTCGCTCAGACTAGTCTCGCCCCGGATTGTCGTGCGGAGAGCAGCGGCGGTGCCGAGTCGCGATAAGCAAGCTCTGCGCGAGGTAAAGCATCAGCCATGCGAAAAATACGATTCCATGGGCAGAAGCCAATAAAGTAATTGGGGCGTGGCGTCCTGCAGGATTCACAATTGCCGGCATGAATCCGGCAACGGATATTGCAATGATCGTCAACGCCATGGCGGTAAAGAACCATCGCTTCACCCAGGCATGCTGCACTTTCGGCGCGGTCTCAAAGAGTGCCGTGACCAAGGCGCCAGGCTACAGGCTACCCAGGGAGAATCGGCCATTTAACTTACTGCGGCGCGCAGTGAGGCACCCATCGCAACGCTTACTAAAGCTTGTCTCCGATGACTGTCTGCCTGTGGCACTGTTCATGTGTCGATGGGCGTGCGCGACATCTGGGTCATGCACGCTAGCGAGGCACGAGATGAGCGACAGCAAAACGCCGACTCGAATTGCGAAAGTGATCCTCCGTGCGGCACGCCTCGAAGCGGGCCCACCAAAGAATGCGGAGAGGATCCGCAGCCGTCACGCAGCAATCACCAATAACTTCAACAATTGGCGCAGTTACAAGGCATGGGCTGAGAAGATTCGCGACACGTGGGAACAAAAAAAGTAGGTTGTTCGCCGTTAACACGCCCGGCGGGGGCCGAACCGAGGGCGGCTCGTCGGGCAGGAAGCGGCCAACCGGGCATCGGCGGTGCCGGATTGACTGCCTTGAAGCGGCCGCTCACGGCTTAGGGTAGGCTATAAGCCACTAAAGAAGAGCCCGTGCCATGGCCGAACACGGCGAATCGGAAAACCATCCTGGTCCGACCGACGACGCGACGGCGTTTTCGGCACACGTGTTCCTCAGTTATGCGTCGGACGATGCTGAGGTGGCACAAAAAGTGTGTTCGTCAGTGGAAGCAGCGGGCTTACGCTGCTGGATGGCACCACGGGATGTGAAGCCGGGCGCTCAGTACGCCGATGCGATCGTCCGCGCGATCAACGACGCGAAGATAGTGGTATTGGTGATGTCGGCGAGCGCGGTCGATTCCGCGCATGTGGCCAGGGAAATCGAGCGGGCGGCGTCGAAGCGCAAACCCATCATTCCGTTTCGAATCGATACTGCTGCGCTCAATCCGGAACTCGAGTATTTCCTGTCGAACTCGCAGTGGATTGAAGTGCCGAAATTGGGGCTGCCGGCGGCGTTGGCGAAGCTCAAGGAGGCGGTGGGGCAGAGGCCGGTCCCTTCACCGCGAGCAGCGCCCGGTCATCGTTTGGGTGGGAGCGCAAGCCGACGTACGATCATCGCTACGGCGGTGGTCATCGCGTTAGGCGTTGCGGTTGGCTTGGGTCTTTATTTTTGGAAGGCAAATCATGGCGGTGGGCAAGCGCCGGCGGTAACTGCGATTTCGGATAAATCGATCGCGGTATTGCCGTTCGTGGACATGAGCGAGAAGAAGGACCAGGAATATTTTGCGGACGGGATGGCGGAGGAAATACTAGATCTGTTGGCGAAGATTCCGGGACTCAAAGTCATTGGCCGCACTTCATCTTTCCAATTCAAGGGGAAAACGCAGGATCTGCGCGCCATCGGAATGCAACTCGGCGTGGCGTATGTGCTCGAGGGCAGCGTGCGCAAAGTAGGCGATCGACTGCGCGTAACAGCGCAGCTGATCAACAGCAAAGATGGCACTCACCTCTGGTCACAAACTTATGACCGCGATTTAAGTGATGTCTTAAAGATGCAGGATGAGATCGCAGGCCAAATCGCGCGTGCACTGCAAATCGAAGTGAGTGCCGGTGACCTCGTCTCCCGTCCCGCACTGCGAAATACGCAGGCGTACACCTTATATCTGCAGGCGACGCATGCCTCGGATCGCTACGACCGACAGGGCTGGGAGCAAATCATGAGCGACCTCCAGCGGGCGCTCGAACTCGACCCGTCGTTCGCAGAAGCGGCAAGTGCGCTCGCCGGAACGTACTATTGGGCAGGATCCGTTGGATTCGTGGAACTGTCCGTAGCCATTGAACAGACCCGACATTTCGCCGAGCTTGCACTTAAGCTCGATCCGAACCTAGTTGAGCCGCGCGCATTGCTCGGCGTCATTCAAGGCACGTACGAGTGGAATTGGTCTGCCGCCGAACGGGAATTAAAGCGAGCACTGGCACTGGCCCCGAACAACACCGACATCTTGCAGAATCTTGCATCGCTGTCGCTGAGTTTGGGACGTGGGGACGATGCGCTGAAGTATATGAACGCATCGCTGGCGGTAGACCCGTTAGACCCTAGCGGTTACTTTTGGTTAAGCATTGTCCAGTTGCGCCGGGGCCGACTGCCGGATGCAGAAGCGGCAATACGACGCGCCATCGAGATGAGCCCGACTTCCATCTTCAATCACTATATCTTCGGCTGCGTACTACTCGCTCGTGACCAACTTAAGCCGGCTTTGGCGGAATTTTTAAAGGATCTAAGCGATGGGGCCCGCATCGAAGGGTCCGCGATGGCTTATTTTGCACTGGGCCGCAAGAGAGATTCCGATGCAGCGCTCGCGCAGGCGGTTAAAAGTTATGCCAGCAGCCCGGCTGGAATCGCGGTCGTCTATGCGTTTCGTGTGGAGTCTGATGAGGCGTTCAAGTGGTTGGACCGCGCGTATGCGCAGAAGGACCCACTTCTGAATGGAATCAAGTACAGGTCAGAGTTCGACAATCTTCACGGTGACCCGCGGTACAAGGCGCTCTTAAAGAAAATGAATTTGCCGGAGTAGCGGCCCAACGAAAGCGCGACAGGCCACGGGCAATCCCGAAAGCAGACTCTCGTGACGGACAACTTGGGGTCGACACGAGTCAACGAGCCGCTACCCTGTTGGCGTCGGGCAGTAGCCGGCCAAATCCTCCCTCGCAGCGATGTACAATCAACGCGGAAAACCGGCCAGTCGAAAGCGTCCGAACAATCCACGCTCCGATTGCCGGCGCGCCATTTAACTCCGTCTACCAGGCAACCGAGGTGACAGGATGAACATGACACGGCGGGAGCTAGGGGCCTCCTTTGGTGCATTGGCTGCCTCCGCGGCGCTCGGCTGCCTTGAGGCACAAGGCTCCGAGGTTTCCGCGGCGAGCGCGTTTCCAAACGCGGTCGCGCCTCAGTTTCCGCGGAAGGCGGATTTCACGATCGTTGATGGCTATTCCTACTTGAATGGCGCGTTCAGTCATCCGATGCCCCGCGCAGCGGCGGAGGCATGCCACCAAGCCGTGGAACGGCGCACTACGCTGGCGCCACCCGGAGTGCCCTTCGTCTTTTTGAATCCGCCACAGGGCACTGCGCCCATGCCCGTCGATCCCCGAGACGCCTTTGCCGCGCTCATAAACGCGAAGCGGCACGAGATCAGTTACATCCCCAATACCAGCACAGGGGAGAACTTGGTCGTCGAGGCGCTCGACATCACGCGCTTCGATGGAAATGTAGTGACCGACGCGCTGCACTTCGAAGGTGCGCTGGTGCACTTGCTGGAGCTGAAGAAGCAAGGTCTCGACCTTCGGCTCGTGATGCCACGCGAGGGTCGTATCGACATGCGGGACCTAGAGCGGGTGGTGGACCGCAACACAAAGTTGATCGAGGTCTCGCTGGTATCGATGTACAACGGATTCCAGCAGGATCTCAAGGCGGTCTGCGACTTGGCACACGCACACGGCGCATATGTGTACGCCGATATCATCCAAGGTGTCGGTGCCGTGCCCTTGGATGTCCGTGCAACGGGCGTCGATTTCGCCGCGACCGCAACTTACAAGTGGCTGATGGGAGATTTCGGGATGGGCTTTCTGTTTGTGCGCGAGGAGTTACTTGGCACCGTGATCCGTCGCAAGCATTGGAGCTACGAGTCGAGCCCGGACACCAGCATTCATCTCTCGCCTCTTGATCCGCTATTTCCCACGCCCGTTACCTGGACTCCCGGCGGCGATGCGACGCGCTACTTCCAGTTGGGCACCATGGCGAATGGCGTGGCCGCCGCCCTTCGGGTGTCACTGCCCTACATCAGGCAGCTCGGGGTCGAAAATATCCAGGCGTGGCGCCAGCCGATGCTCAAGAAGCTTCAGATCGAGATGCCGCGGCTCGGCTTTGCAGCTCAAACGCCCCCGGACAGCACCTCGCCAATCGTGACGTTCGCGCACAAGGATGCCGCGGCGATCAATAAAAAACTTCAGGCGGCGCGCGTCGCAGTAACTGTCACGCCGTACTACATGCGCATCGCCCCATCCATCTACAACGACCTGCACGACGTCGACCGGTTGCTCGAGGCTCTGGCGTAACTACCGACGCGTTTCTCATGCATCGTTCTCTCGATGGGAGCAGATAAGGTTCGTCTCAACTACGCCCGTTGGGTCGAAGACAGAGCGCACCAAATTGCGCAACGGTCTCAAAGTGGCCGCCAATCCACGACGTTGTCCGGTTCTCCCTTAATGCCGATAGTCACTGTTTGTAGGGGCCAGCGAAGGATGCCAGGTCTGCGGTGAGGATTAGATTATTTGCGCAATTCGTGAGGGACTTTCTCAACAAACGTCGCTATTAATATCTACGGGACTGTTTTTCTCTTAAGAGCGCTGACGACCGCAGGTCGTAGCGACACCTATTGCAGCATCACGTGTTGCAGGGCCGAATCGTCCAACGCCTTGTCCACAGCCCCGGAGAGCGTCTTTTCTGCGAGTGCTCGCAATTTCTCCACGGAACCAAAGATACCAGCGTCGAGTGCAACGATCGAACCCTCGATTTTGTGGTCCGTAAACGTCCGGTTGAATAACTGATTGCCGGTTGCAGTTTCAATGATCGAGACTTCGATTTCCACGGTGGCTTCGCGACGTTCATATTGATCGCAATCCAGTTTCTTGATTACGCCTGATATTTGACGACGTCCGCTGCTCGACACCTGGATTCCTCGATCCCGAAGACCTTGAGAGAATGCTGACTGTACCGACTCGGAGACTGAGGGAGTGGCGTCCAAAACCTTTATCGGATTACCAAATCCGCCGCGAATCGCGCCGAACCAAGTCGCCGACTCGCCTCGGTTGTCGACAAAGGAGCCCACCGATACCGCAGTGCTCGAAACGATCGGCACGATCGTCGTCGTGGGCTTGTAGTTCAATCCCACACTGTTAGTGCTGCAACCGGCGAGCAAACTAAGGCAAAGAAGAGTCGCAACCGAGCAGATACGATTGCTTCTAAAGCGGTTGAGTAGCATGTGATTGACTCCCCTATTGTTCTTAGTTAGAGCGACGGATCGTTATCGGTCGGCGCGTGGGATCCCGCGCGCGCATTCTGCCACAATTTTGACCACCCACCACCTCCCAGCGCAAACTTGATGTCCGGATAGGGAGCCGCACATGGACGTCATTCGATTTTGGTATCTGTTTTTGTTCTCATTCGCTGCGCAGTCGGCGATAGGGATTTGTCCCGCGGGGGTCGATCCGCAATCCTCCGCGCCCCTAAGCGCAGTGACTTCCAGCAGCGATTGTAAATTGAAGTCGAGCCACGGCTACTCGCTCCCGGATCCCGCCTGCACTCCCGGTTCGATCAATCCCACCGTGGATTTGGCGGTTCTTAAGGGCGGCAAATTTAAAACCAGCTGTGACCGCAATGTCGCGACCAGCGCGACTAAAAAGCAGACCACTTATGCAACCTACAACATCATGACGCCGGGCAACAACACCGGACTCACGCAGAGCTGCGAACTCGATCATTTGATTTCGCTGGAACTGGGTGGCGCGGACACCCTGGACAATATCTGGCCGCAATGCGGACCCGGCGGCGTGAAGCTCGCGAAGCGCTATTTCAAAATCAAGGACAGCGTCGAGAATTACCTCGCCGCGCAAGTCAAGGCCGGCGCGATTTCTCTTAAGGACGCGCAGCAGGGCATATCTACCGATTGGACCCAATACATTGCGCAAGCGAAAGCCTACTGGGCGACGCATACCATGACCGGATTCGGCAGCGACCAGTAGACTTCGAGGGTACCCCACGCCAATGCTTGAAGAAATTAATGCATTGGTATCGACAGTTTGGACGCTGATAGCGTTCGGCCATGCGCAACGCAGTCACGATTGCGATATTGGGAATTTTCGGTTTGGCCGTTATGTGCCAAATCCCGCGGAGTCCGGTGCGCTACCGATTCCCGGCTGCAAATAGCGCGAAATAGGAACACCGACGCTGCGAACCTCGTGAGCTAAAGACGATTCGCATCATTCATTTCACCCCCGCCGCAGGCCGGAACGGATAGCGGGGGCGAGATGGCCGAGCGATGCCGTATTGACCTGAAACCCACATCGCGCACAGTGCGCACAACTCCAGAGTCGGCGCTCTCGGCCGCAGATTATCTCTGCGCGATCCGCGCAGTTCGGCGCCATCCGATCAGCGCATGTCCTGTCGACTCCATTGCCGCAGATCGCCAGTCCCCGCAGCGGCAATGCAGAGTTCTGTTGGATCCGTGGAGTTTGAATTACCGTTCCACACCAAAATGTCCGCTCCGGAACTCCTCGACGTGTCAAAGTGTCCGACAGTCGCTGCCTGGGCCATCGCCACCTCATTGATACCCCACAACTTGCATGAGCCAGTTGGGGCGATTCCGTGAGTTTTCCAAGTTTGTAAGCCCGGGTGCCAGAATTTCCAATTCCAACGGGTGACGTCATTGTTATCGTCGTACTCGGGTTGTCCGGGCAGCGCAATGTAGGCGCCCGAAAAACCATCATTATTGAAGTTCGCAACAATCAACCCGTCGATCTTATTCGTCAATGACACCGGCAGCGCGGTCCAACTTCCCAGCGGCAGGGTTCCCACGGATTGACTGATTTGCCAGCCGCCATTGCCGACGCCAAAGACATCCGTATGCCCCTGTCCTTCGAAATCGCCGAATCGCAGATCTTTCACGCGAAAACTTGAGGTTTGCGCGAAATTGAACATGCCGGAACCGCCCGAGGACACTCGCCAGGCTGCTCCATCTGCCCAGAACAGGTCGTCACGTCGGTCACCCGCATAGTCATCGACAAAGTTGCCGACAGCAAGATCGCCGACCGACGCGCTTAAAGGATACGGATTCAGCAGCACCCAGTCGGAGATCCCGCCCCACGAGACCCATAAGTAGCCTCCCTTGATCGTGACAACATCCGTGCGTCCGTCGCCATCAAAATCGCCGAACAGGAGTGCGTCAACCCTTTCCGTCTTTGCGCTTAATAAGCGCCACTCGGCTGTACCCCCGGGGGAGAAATACCATGCGGTGCCGGTGGCGAGAAACAGATCCTGACCACCGTCGCCATCAAAATCGCCGACCTTGAGCTGCGCCGTCGGATCGACAAATGCCGGAGAACTGTCCGGATACTGGTTATTGGTTTCGAGCACCAGGTACACCGGATTTGAATCAACAGCGACAGGCACGGGCTGGCGTTCGTAGAGAGGCACTTCTACCGGAGTCTTTGGAACGTTCGGACCTTGATTGACCACCTCAACCGTCGGCGCGTTGATGTGATGCAGATTAATCGCGTGGTCACTGGCCGCTCGTTCCGTCACGTTGTTGCGGAAATAATTGACGTAACACGGATGGCCGCGCAGTTCGAAATTGAAGCGTGACAGGGCGCCGTCAAGGCCTGAAAGGAACGTGTTTCCCGCAATATCCACACGGCTTCCACCGAGTCCGTCGTAACCGGTGCTGTCCCCAAATCCCAGAAACACGCTGACTGTGCCGGTGCCGTGCATGTCGAAATCCTGCTGCGCTCCACCATTACTCACGCTGTAAACGGGCACATTTTCTAGAATGAGGTTGTACCAGGCGCGGTACTCGGAATGGGCTTCGCCGCCCGACGCGATGGAATGACGGTTCATCAAGAACGTATTGCCTTCGATGAACGCCCGGCCGCCGTTCGTCATGACCGAACCATAACCATCACCCCAGCGCATGTTGTGATGGAGGAAATTGCGCTCAATGCTCAGGTTCGCCTGCGTTCCGGGGTCGTTCAGGATGCGCCCGCACACCGCGTTCAGACTCTCCACGGTCTGAGGGTCTGGATACGGCTCTACCGTATGACCCCCATCGACAATTACGGCTCCTCCCTCCCAGTCGGAAATGTCGTTGTGGTCTACGGTTGCGATGTACTCGGTCGATGACCAGTAGCACGGCAGGAGCACGTCCGCGCAGCTCGAGGCCGCGGGAAAATCGACGTAAACCGCCGTCATCTGATTATCGTACTGGTCGGTGCGGCGACTCTGCCCCCTCAGTCGAAGGCCCGTGATGCGCACGTAGTCCCCGTGGACCTGGAACATGCACCAGTCGCAGCTGCCGCCAGCGGCCACGGTGGCACCTCCCCGCGGCGAAGAATATGCCGCGTACACTTGCGGACCAAGGTTGGTGAACCGGCGGTCGCCCCGTATCGTCACACCGGCTGGCAGGACGAGGGCGGCGAAGCCGCTGAGGTCGATGCAAGGCCCGACGTCGGCTATGTCTCCCGACACGTGATTACATTGGACCGAGTTGGAGACCACGATCACGGTCCCCCAACCGGCCCTGAGCGTGTTGCACCCGAGGGGCTGATTGGCACTGAACGCAATCGGATCCGCGCAGTACGCGTTCCAAAGCTCCTCAGCCGTCGAAACATGGACAAAGCCCGTGGTCGGGTCCGTAGCCGAGTTGTCGGTAGCCTGAAAGTCCCAGAACTCCGCATCTGCCAGCTGGCGCGGTCCGACGAGGATCGGCGTCCCGTTGGTTCCAGCTGCGTTTTGCACTTGGGCGACGAGCTGCGCGGGCGGGGCCGGGCAGAGCGCCGTGTCCGTGCTGATGCACGGGCGGCTGGACTCCAGAATGATGCTGTCGCCGTCGAGCGCGAATACCTTGTCCACGGACGCCAATGTGCCGACCAGCGACTGATGGATCAATTGGAGTGGTACCGTTGCGGCTACGGGAGCCGGTGCAAAGCAAGTGTTGGGATCATAGCCACACCCTTGCGTCGTCCCGGAAGAGCCGCCGCCCAGAGAGTTCACCAACGGCCGCGAGATACCGATGATCTGATTGCTGCCGGCGTGGAGGATAACCTCATGCTTGCCGTTATTCAGTTCCTCAACCCATATCGGATGCGCGTGGTCACAGTCGTTGAGGAACACCGACGGCGGGGTTTGGGACGTGGACCCAGTAGTCGCCGAAACCCTTGCGCTGGGCGCAAAGGTCCACTTGCCAGTATTCGAGACAGACGTTGCCGAGTTGCCCGGTGGCGCCGGGGGTGTGCCGTAATCGAGGCACTTCTGCACTCCGTCGTGACTCCGTATCAGAAATGAGGGCTTTGGAGGTGGCGGCGGCTGTCGCAGCACACCGATTGAAGCGCAACTGGACAACAGGTACAACGTCCCAACAAGAATTGCGCGAATCTTGCACATCTCATTCCTCCATGAACTAATCGGCGTTATTGTCGCGGTCCTTCAATAGCACCGGAAACACACGGGCAGGCCATGTCGGCAGGACGAGCGGTAATCAGCTCTCGGTCGTCTCGCCGCTCATACAGCGCCCTAGCCCGAGGTGATTCATGCCGCCATTTTCCAGATGCTGAGTAATTCCGGTCGCTCGAACTTACTGCCGCTTTGTCACTGGACGTGCACAAGACCTCGCGGTCATATTCGCCGATTTCCCACCCGGGTAGGTATCACAATAAAGTTTCAACAATTGCGCCTCGCGGGCAGATCTAACGGGATCTGGGATGTTGGTGGCTCTGATATATATCGGCGGCGCTTTGTGAATCAGAGGTGGTGCTGCACGGACAACTCGATGCACCGGAACCGCGTGCACTACGACCGGCTGCTTGGCAAGAAGTGCGTTTACGGCTGGCTGGACAGCGGGGGGAAAGCCGCGCAGGACCTTCGCCGACAACTCCGCGGCATCAGCCTCGTTGACTGGGGCGCCTTTAACCACACCTAAATGCGCTTTCGCCGCAGCTGCTGCGCTCGTTGGCGCCGCGGCATGCACGTTCTTTACACCGGGTAGCACTTGACTACCTTTCGAAGGTCCTCCGCTCAACTGCCAATGAAATTGCACGTGACCCGAATAAACGGTTTGATCCTTCGGATTGCCGACGTCGAACGATATGATGGCGCCGCCGGGTACAAAGGAGAGCGCGACGGAATTGTTGTCGTTGGTGCTGTACAGCTCGTTGAGCGCGGTTGGGTTCGCGGGATCATCGCCGATCGCGTTGGCGCGGGGAATGAAGAAGCTTAGCGTCTTTAATTCCGGCACAGTGAGATTGCCGTCCGAACAATAACCCTCGTTGCCGAAGTTGCGCGCAAGAAATACCCAATCATCGGTGGCTGGGGCGTTATCGGTGTTGATGCGAATGGCCAGTCCGTATAAGGGATGTAGTTCAGTATAAGCGCCGTGTTCGGAGTCCAAACCCATGACGCCGATGGCGATGGCAGGATCATAGGCAATGTCCAGTGAGGCGCCTCCACCAGCGCCGCCGTAGGCGTTCACCGTGTTGTGAAAGTCGTTCCACCACCCTTTGTCGATTCGGTCCACGACTTCGTCGGAGTCGAATTCGAGCCCAATCCATGCGGGCCTTGAAACCGTGAGCCCAGTGCCAGAGTCCGGTGCCAGAGTGAAGTTGTAATCATCGTCGCCCGGATTTAGCAGATCACCCGTATTAAGTTCCGATCCGCTGAAATCCTGCCACTGGATTTTGCCTGTGTAGGTGCTTACGAACCAGTTCAGATGCCCCGCGAGAACTCCATCCACCGCCGCATGTCGACACAGTTCTCCGTTTAGATACTTTCCTTGGTTGACGGAAGGCGACTGGGTCGTACACTGATTGCCTACAAGATTAATACCTAGATCCACATTATCAGGATCGATGTATCTCAGGCCGCACTGAATATCCGGATCGGGATGTGCTGGCCCACCGGGAGGGCGACCCACGCCTTTTTCGTATGCCCACCACGGATTGAACGGCAGGTTATTCGGATCGACGGTATCACTGATCAGATCCATGGCCATGTTGGGCGAAGTAGTGCCCGTGGGTGAAATCACGAGTGTCACCCACGCCGGCTCACCGCCGGGCTGAGGCGGAATGGGACACTGACCGTTCGGACCGTTGTCACGGTCGTGACCCCAATACCCGTTATCGCTGTAATTGTCGTCCTCGAACCCGAGAATCAGGCTGAGGTTTCCCTGTACATTCTTAGGAATCTGGAACGTCCAGCCGGCGGTAGTTTGCGACGCCGGCGCGAATCGGATCAGCCCGCCAGATCCGGGATAACTGATGAGACCGTGATAGAGGTGATCGCTGTTGGGGCCGCTGGGATTTACATAGCGATGCCAAGTCTGGCCGCTGCCGCCGGATTGAACGCAACCTCCCGCATGAACGGTGACAAAGTCTCCCGGATGAAAAACAATGGTGGGGTAGGTTGTCTCATGTTGTGTCACTTTCGGCTCAGTAATTTTACAAGTTTGCACCGACCCCGAGGTCCGACATACGATTTGCTCTGCGGCCGCACATGCACTTGGCCGCAATACTGCAGCAGCAATTACAAGCATGGTCGACGCAAGTAGGAGATTCGCGGGACCCGAAGAACGGTGATGGAGACGGTAACGGATCCATTTTGCGCCCGACTCGACTTCACCAAGCGGGAATTCACGGTCAGCTGTCACGACGGGTCCCTCCTCTCTTATGAGGGCAAATGGTTCTTGTCCGCTCGCAAATAGCAATCGGTAATGTACTGTCACGAGCTATCCTCCATGAATCCCGATGCTCGCGCTCAAGCTTCACTTCCTATATCGAAAATCACAAGCAAATGGCGACATGAGTCTTCTGCCTCGCATGCGACGAGCGGGGGAGGCAGCGCAATGAGCGCTTCGGCGGTCTCCAAGCGGCCAATTGCGGATATTCGCAAACCCCAATTGCCATCCGGTTTGCAGTCATTCGCAAAGCGGGCTGTCCGTGACGCTTCTCAGCCCATTTTCTAACGGATTCGCGTCATCTCAATGAGAGACTCTTCGACACCCTTTAGGTTTTTCGATTTTGCGTTCATGATTCTCTCAAGCCATACGCCATCTGCTGCAAGTCTTACAACACGAAGCTCGATTCTCGAATCAGTTTTCGAATGTCTTTTTAGGCGCTCGCTCAGCCAGATATCCCACACCCATCCGACCTGATCTTTAGATGCCAACAGACTCAAGAGCGCGCCCCATACTTTACGTTCCGCTGCACCTTCGGAGAATGCGGCCCGAATGTATGCACGAGTAAAGCATCCGTCGGAATTCCCTTCCTGCGCCATCAGTCGGTCAAACTGATTGTCCATTCGCGTCAATAGCATCTGCATCAGCTCCGTCACCAACGTCTCTTTGCTATCGAAGTGATGGAAGAAAGCCCCCTTGGTAACGTCCGCCAGTTCGCTCACTTTGTTGACGGTGACATCAGCTATACCCTTAGTCGCAGCGAGTTCGAAGGCGGCGGATAAAAGAGATTCTCTAACGAAGAGAGGGTCCTTCTTTTTCATGTACGCGTTTTTTACTTTAGGCGCCTTCATTTTTCGCAAGTCTCCTCAACGTCTCAAAATTGTATTCCTTTGGATGAGACCAGTGGCGCAGACAAATTGATTGCATTAAAAGATACCGAGTGGTATCTTCCGTCACAAGGCTCTTCAAGACGAACCGTGACGCTGCTGTATCAAGGTTGCCGTCATTCCATCCGGCGCTGAAAAGTCGCGGCTAGATCGTCGTTTTTTAAAGACCGTTAAAGCTCCCGAAGTGATAGAGCAAAGAACAACTTGTGAGGTTAAATCATGACCGGTTTAGCATTGAGCGAGATGAAGACTGCCGCTGACCTAGAATTGGCAGTAGCCCACCTTGTTTTCAAGGTAGCTGATCTTAAGAGCAGTTGCCAATTCTACTCGAATCTCGGCATTCCTCCATTTTTTACCGACGAAGAGGCTGCAATTATTGAACTGCGCGGAGGCACCCATCTTATCTTGCTATCAGTTGATTCGATGGCTGGAGAAGGCATCGCGGAAAGTTTGACAGGACAATTCCATAAGAGATTTTCTGAGCAATTTGACCTCATGATTGAAGGCAAAGGTTTGGATGAGCTAAAAAAATATCGGTTGGAGCTCGTCAGTCGAGGAATCGCGGCAGGTGAGATCCCTGATGAAACATTTTTTGGACATCATCTTTTTTGCACAAAGGACCCCGATGGGAACGGTATAACGATCTATACCAGCCACTCAATTTACTGATATGCCATTAATTGCTGCGCGGGCGCCCGCGTGATGGGACACCGTAGGGCGCGGTTGTTCGGCCTGCCGTAAACCCGACATTGACCGCGGACCGCTTCGGGTCGAAAGGGTGAGTTTGCCGGTGATTTTCCTGCATGGGGCAGCAGGCCAACTCGGGCCACCCGAGCAGAACCCTATTGCGTTGGAACCGCACCGCGACTTAGCTCGGAAACTTCAATTCCCGCATCAGTGCTTGGAAACGCGCCTCTTTGCGCAACGGGTCCATGAGCGGATCGGTCTTCAGATTCTCCAAGCCCGGATCACGCAGCCGCAGCGCCGTCTCGAGCCATTCGAGGGCCTTCGGATTGTCGCCCCGCTGCGCGTAGACCGCGGCGTACTGGTAGGCCATGACATCGCCCATTGATGCTTTCAGTTTCGAAAGCTCGGCTTCCGCATCCGCGTGCCGGCCGAGTTTGTCATACGTAACTGCGAGGCACCATTGATTCCCCAAATAGTCCCGCTTGGTCTCGCATGAGGCGCGTGCGCTCTGCAGATCCCCGAGTCCGAAATAAGCGAGCCCGCGGTACGTGTAGAAGGCCTTGTCGCCGGGGTCAAGACTGATGCCTTCTGAGAACACGACGACCGCCTCCTCATATCGGCGGCCCGCGTACAGTGCCCGGCCGAGCAGGGAATGGCTGTCGCGAGCGAGAGGGTCGAGCACGACGGCGCGGCGCGCGGCCGCAAGGCCAGCATCGATGTGCCCCATGTAGGCTGCAAAGAGTCCACTTATTCGCAAAACTTGTGCATTGCCCGGCGCGAGCGCGAGGGCGCGTTCGTACGCTTCACTCGCCCGCGTGAAGTCGAGGGTTCCCAATTCCAAAACTGTCGCCAAGGCGAGGTGGGCCTGGGCCAGATCCGGCGCGAGCGCAACAGCCCGGCGTGCATCCGCCTGCGCCTTGTCAAAGCCTTCGCGCGCCGCCGCGGGAGTCGCGGCCTGGGCGGCGCCGTAGGAAAGGGCGATCGATCGGCCGGCCATCGCGAGTGCATAGTCTGGATCCAGGCGGATCGCTTCCGTGTACGCGGCAATCGCGGCTGGGAGGTCTTCGACTTCGTGTCGTGACACAAACACCTTGGCCCCGCGCAGATACGCATCGAAGGCGGCCGGGTTGCGCGTCCCGCCCAGCTCGATTTTCGCTGATGTATCGCCCAGCAGAGTGACCTTCAGTGCCTCGGCGACTGCGGTGGCAATCTCGGTCTGAAGTTTCAGCACATCGCCTAAGTCCCGGTCGTAGGTCTTGGACCACAGGTGAAAGCCCGTGACCGCATTGATGAGCTGTACGGTGATGCGGATGGTGCGCGCGGAGCGCCGCACGCTGCCTTCGAGCACTGCGCCGACGTTCAGCTTGTGGGCAACGGTGGCAATGTCGGGGTGTTCTTTGAAGGAGAACGAGGAGGTGCGGGCGGCGACCTGCAGCTCGTTGATCTCGGCGAGTGAGTTGAGCAGCTCCTCGGTGAGCCCGTCGGAGAAGTACTCCTGCTCCTTGTCGCCGCTTAGGTTCACGAACGGCAGCACGGCGATCGAGTGCGGAGGAGGATTGAAGGCGGCGGCCGCGCCGGGTTCCGCGGTGGCCCGCGATGCCGTGTCCCCAGCGGACGTGCCTGGATGCCGGGAGACCCAGAACCTGCCAGCTACGAGGTACGCCAGCGCCGCGCAGACGGCGACGGCAACGATCACGAGCAGTACCGGCTTCGACGTCCGGGATGCTCGCACCGGCTCCCTTATTGCCGGCGCGGCACCGGACACGGCGCTTACGGGCGAGAGCTGTGGGGACACCAGGCGCTTTATCCGTTCGACGAAAGCCGGGGGCGTCTCGCCGCCGGGTAGGCGTGTCCACTGCACCCGCCGAAACGACTCTGGAACGTCCGCCGCTACATCGGTAGTCGTGTCCAGGCACACCGGCACAACGAACACACGGCTGCGAGCGATCATGTGGGTGCGTTGATCGGCAAGGTCCCACTCAAGGCGGAAATAGCCTTCGTGACGCGAGGCCGTGTTGGCCGAAATGATGGGGATGAAGAGCGCGCAGTCGTGGATTTCGCGCCGGATCTTCTGATCCCACACATCCCCGCCCCGCAGCTCGCTCTGATCGAGAAAGACTTCAATGCCGGCCGCACGCAGTGCGTCGCAAATCTTCTGCGCAGCCGCCGCATCCTGCGAAGCGTAGCTCAAGAATACCGCGTGCGAGGGCTCGATCACCGGCGGAATCACCCCTGAAAGGTCGCCAGAGGTCTTCCTAAAGCCTCCGTGGGCAGCAGCTTAACCCAAGAGACTGAGTTGGCCGAGTGGAGTTGCCGGCCGAGGGACAATCGTCCGAATCGAGCGGCGGCGCAATCAAGACCGTCCCGTCAACTTACAAGAATCTCTATAGCGGCCGTTGGGCTCCTGCGCTACGCTAAGGTCCACACGGATGATTGCTCGCATTGAACGAAGGGTAACGCGCGGGCAGATCGCGTGCCTATAACAAGAGGAAATTGCATGCGTGAATACCTGATACCGATTTTCGTGGTCGCTTCTTTAGTGCTAGCCGGCTGCGACAAGTCGAAGTCGCCGGAAGATGTTTCGAAGGATGTAGCCAAGGCCGAGCAGAAGGCAAACAACGAGGTATCGAAGACCGAAGAACGCGCGCAGAGCGCGCTGGAAAAATCGTACGAGAAGGTCAATGACCAGGAAATCAAATTCAACAACGATGCCGCACACCAAACCTACAGTGTGGCCATCGCAAAAGCCGATGGCAACCGCAAAGTAGCCCTCGCGACTTGCGAATCGCAGAGCGGCTCTGCTCAAAAGGCGTGCAAGGATCAGGCGGAAGCCGACTACAAGACGGCGCGTGCAGATGCTAGGGCCGGCGCCGAGGCGGCGGTGCAGCAGAAGTAACACTTCGTGTGGACAGCCCGCGATGCGAAATCCACATCGTGAGCCCGCCCAGACACGGTGGCCCGCCACGGGGAGCCGAGCCACGATGTCTAGAGTCGTGAACACCTTTTTGTTAGGCAGCGTGGATGCGTGAGGCGCCCGTCCGGTCAAATATCTAGGCTAAGTCAACTACTGAAGTTGACACCGGCATCAGTCGCCGCCGGTGCAAAGTTCGCCGTACAACTCCCCGTCGAAGCCCGTCCCGTTGTTGACGATGGCCCCGGAGATAAAAAATACGCTGCTCACATTTGCAAAGATTCCCGTTCCCGAGGCTGGTCGCTCGATCTCGGTGAATGAGGCTGTCGCGGCGTCCAGTACGCCGAGATCGTGCGTTACTAGAGTTCCTCTATGGGTTGTGATGGTAAGCACGCCCGAATACGAGAGGTTTGCCGCGGGCTCGAGGGCCGGCATACCTGCCGATGCCGCGGCATCCAACGCCACAAACGTCGTTGCCGAATCCAGGGGGCCGGCGCCGGTGATCATCCCTTCGGTGCACAAGCCGATGGGACTCGCGCAGTTGGTCGTGGTGAAGCTGCTATGGATGCGGCCTTGCACCCGATGGCACTCGTTTGCGTAAGTGTTGGTGGCGAAGCCCGCGCCGAAAGCTATGAACGTTCCCAGGAAAAAAACGGTAGGCAAAGCACATTGTAGTCTGTTCATTTGGCACCCTTGTTTGGATTTAAGGATTGACGGTTATCTTTTATTACCCACGACGTTGCTGTTGGCGTAGGCACCCGAATCTCATTGAGCTCCATTGCTGCTCCATACAACGTCTGTTCACTTCTAAATGTGCAAAGCGCAGGAAAATCCCCTCATCGACCAAGAAAATATTTGATTGCGGCACGTAGTGGCACCCGAGCGCGTTGTCCCGAGTGCCCTCTCGGCAGCCGTAGGCAACGCGCGCGATTGGCGGCGCACCGCGAGGTGGCCTAGTGGAAATTGTGCCAATCGAAACTTATCGAAGCGGGTCCGGTCAAACTTGCCGAAGAGAGTTCATTGTTTTCGGTGCCGACAAAGCTCTCGTTGTACGACGTCAATCGAAGATCGCTGGCCGTCGCGACGCCAACCCAATATCCATTGACACCAAGGACATACGCGTCCGTCATGTAGGCGTGGTGGTAATTGGAGAGCAACCCAAAATTGGAATTCGCCCAGATCCAGGGTCGTTCCATGATCCATTCCGCCGACATTTCGCTGGCATATACGGAGTTGAGCGCAGTGTTCGTTATAACCGCTTCACTCGAACGACTGTCGTAAATGTAGTACCAGGCATACGCACCATTAACATCCATAGCTCCATCGGAATCGCCGATCCAAACCGATACGGTCATAGAGTCGCCCGCTTTCACGGACATGACCTCTTGAGCCGACGGCTGGGCTGGAACCAGTTCGGTCCAAGCATAATAGATGGCAAGGTCAAAGAAGGTGGTAGAGATCAAATCCTGTTCCGTGCCGGCCTGCTCGACGTCAGTCGATGGTGGATAGCCGTCGAGCCCAACCCAGTAGCCGGAATAGGTAGTCGTCCCAACGCCTGCGCCAGCTTCGACCTCCGGCACATTCCACGTGGCCTGTATGCCATAGTAGAAGCCGTTCTCTTCTCGGGCGACAAAGCCACTCCAATGAGTATTGGTAGTATTCGCCGGGCTCTCCTCGACTCCGGATTTCTGGTGTGAAATCTCACTGTGGGCTACCCCATGCGAGGGCAACAGCATGATTGGCCGCGACACGGCCTTGAGCCACTTCACGTAGAGGTCGGGTGAAGCGCCGGCATCGGGACGCGGCGGATAGCCGCGGGCGAGCAGCTCTTCACGGGATACGGACTGTGCCTCGTTGCCCGTCAGGGCGGGCAACACCTTCGAGCCGCTGGGCGGCGGCATGACTGTCTGCGGTGCCGGCATCTCCGAGGTCGGCGCATCACTTGCGCGCAGATGTAGCAGATAGGTCGTGATTTTGCCGGCGGATGTGCAATCGATTTGCATGTGTTCACCTTCGACGGATTCCTGGCGCGGGGTGACGTGAACCTTGAAGTAGCCATCGCCATTGGCGTTAATCCTCAAGGAGTGTGCCGCGTCAGTGACGCTGATCGTGTGCAGGTCACAGGCCGCATTCGGTAGCGTTTTCATGACGATCGGGGTCGCTACGCCGCGTGGGACGGTGTATCCCATCTCGAGCGCAGTTTCCGTGGCTGACAAGTCTTGTGCGAACGCGGGAATCGCCGCAACGCACAACGCCACTCCGGCCAGAATGAGCAGGCCGGAGTGGCCATTGTTCAACACGGCTCTTTTCGAGACCTCGTTGAACCAAGGGTTGTCGCTGGGGGCGTTCATGGTCAATTCTCCTTGAAAGTTGATTTGCGGTCGTCCTCGGGCCGTGAGCGGTTGTAGGGCGCACGAAATATTCCCGTTCACCTCTAACTGTGCAAAGCACACGCGAATCCCCTCATTGAGGAAAAAATGTCTGATTCAGGGAAGTACTGACGGAATTGCCGCTGTTAGCTTCGAGAGCGGCCCATATGCATTTCCACGCCCATTCATGAAGGCGAATGAACTCGAGATTGATGCCCTGAGTGCGATCAACTATTAGATAGGCCGCCTGCTTTCGGGGCGGCCGAGTTTCAGCGGGGAGTTACCTTATCAAGAACTTCGCGGTACGCATCCGCCACCTGCTGCATCAGGCCATCCTGCGCCAGCAGGCGGGAGAGTGAGGCGCGACGATAACGCCAGTGTATCCAGGCATCATCCGGCCAATCCTCCGCGTGAGCCCGCTCGGCAGCAGTCGCGAAAAGCCTAAAGGCCTGCAAAAGTTCAGCATTCCTCATTGAGGCATCCGTCGCCGCAAGCGCAGTGTTCTCCTCGCGTTCAGCGAAGCGCGCGATCGCGTTCGGTTCGCCGGCATCCGCACCTAAGCGATACCACAACCATGCTTGGGAAGCATCCGGTTGAAACGCAACGCTTGCGGAATTTTCGCGACCCTGCACCCCATATTCGTAGAGATGACCGAGTCTGAAGGCCGCGATTGGCACTCCGTCTTGCCACGCTTTCTTATACAGCGACACCGCCGGGCCCGGATCCAGCATGTGCGCGGATGCGTTCACTCGCAAGTCGGCCAAATCGACACGCGCCGCCCGATAGCCACCCGCAATCGCGGTTTCGAATTGCAGTTGCGCACCCTTTGGATCGCCTTTGGCGACTAATATTCGCCCCATCTCGTAGTTTGCGCGCACGGTATGAGCGGGCTCATCAATCGCGCCAGCGCAAGCGGCGGTTGCAATGTCCACGCTCATCCTCTCCCGTAAAACGCCGTGCGCCACGCGGTCCGGATCATAGTGTGCAGCGGCAGCTTGATCGCAAGGCGATCCTGGCGTCGGCCAGGCGCGCGCGCGTGCGTCCGGCGGCAGACCCAACTGCCTGCGATCGACCTCGTGCAGCGCATCGGTTTGGGCCGCTGCGTCCCATAGGATCTGCGCGGCCAGACCCGCCGGTACACGCGCATCCCAGATAAGCGCCGTATCCTCCGTCGAGGCGGTGACAAGGCGGGTGCCATCCGGCGAATACACGGCAGTCCGCAGTTTGCCGCCGTGAGGGGCAAGCACCGCAAGCGGTGTGGCGGTCGATGCATCCCAGATGCGCGCGGTGCCGTCGTTCGATGCCGTGACGACGCGCTCGCCATCGCGTGAATAGGCGGCGGTATTGACCGGCTCGCCGTGGCCCGTAAGCACGGCGAGCTGCGCACCCGTATGCGCGTCCCAGATGCGCGCAGTCTTGTCATCCGAGGCCGTGACGATATGGGCGCCGTCGGGCGAATAGGCCGCCGAACTGACGCTCTCCTCGTGGCCCGATAGCACTGCGACCTGGGTGCCCGTCAGGGCATCCCAGATCCGTGCAGTGCGGTCGTCCGAGGCCGTGACGATCCGTGTACCGTCGGGCGAATAGCGCGCAGAATAAATCTCGCTGGGTGCGTCAGCCGAAAGCACCGCGAGCTGCGTGCCGGTGCGCGCATCCCAAATGCGCGCGGTCTTGTCGTACGAAGCGGTGACGACGCGGGTGCCGTCGGGTGAGTAGGCGGCGCAGTCGACGTAATGCTCGTGGCCCGCGAGCACAAGGAGCTGCGCCCCAGTACTTGCCTCCCAGATGCGCGCGGTCTTGTCGGCGGACGACGTGACGATCCGTGTACCGTCGGGCGAGAAGGCAGCAAAAAAAACAACATCGCCGTGACCGGAGAGCATCGTGACCGGCGTGCCCGTTCGGGCATCCCACACGCGCGCGCTCTTGTCAGGGGACGCGGTGACAATGCGGGTGCCGTCCGGCGAGAAGGTCGCCGCCTCGATGCCCTCGCTGTTGCCCGAGAGCGCAGCGAGCGCTGCACGCGGTCGGACCTCCCAAATTCTTGCGGTCGCGTCTTCCGACGCGGTGACGATGCGCCCGCCGTCCGGTGAATAGGCGGCCGACATCACAAAGCCCCCGTGGCCGGAAAGCACCGTCAACTGGTGGCCTGTCCGGGCATCCCAGATCCGTGCGCTATTGTCCGCCGACCCGGTGACGATTCGTGTACCGTCGGGCGAAAACCGCGCAGAAATCACGATGCCGCCGTGTCCGAGGAGTACCGTCAGTTGCACGCCCGTCAGCGCATCCCAGATGCGCGCGGTATGGTCCCCTGACCCGGTGATGATTTGCTTGCCGTCAGGCGAATACGCGGCCGACCTCACGAATCCGGAGGGAATCGAGAGCGCGGCAAGCTGCGCGCCCGTTCGCGCATCCCAGATGCGCGCGGTCCTGTCATACGAGGCGGTCACGATGCGCGTACCGTCGGGGGAATAGGCGGCAGAGTAGACGCGACCGCCGTGTCCCGAGAGGACGGTGATCTGTGCGCCGGTGCGCGCATCCCAGATGCGCGCAGTCTTGTCGCCCGATGCAGTCACGATGTGTGCACCGTCGGGGGAAAAGACCGCTGACCAAACCCGATCGCCATGGCCCGACAGCGCTGCGAGCTGCATTCCGGTGCGCGCATCCCAGATGCGTGCGGTCTTGTCGCTCGACGCCGTGACGATCCGTGTACCGTCGGGTGAAAATGCGGCGCATGTAACACTATCGCCATGTCCGGACAGCACCAAGAGCTCAGCGCCCGTGCGTGCATCCCAAATGCGTCCGGTATTATCCTGAGATGCGGTCACGATGCGCGTGCCGTCGGGGGAGTAAGCGGCACTAACAACTCCCGAATTGTGGCCCGAGAGCACCGCGAGCTGTAGGTCGGCTGCACGGATTTCCTGAAACACGCTGAGCGCCCCAGGTGTCTGGATTTGCGCGAATGCAGGATTCGCGAGCACTTCGAGAATGATGTCCTGCGCGCCCGCAACATCTAAGTCCTTGAGGCGCTGCGCGGCAGCCTGGGTGAGAAGCCGAGACTGTGACTGCAGCGCTTGCGCGGCTTGGTATTCGGCCCGATGCCTTTGCCGCACGGCGATTAACGCAGCGGCCGACGCAACGATGGAGAGGATTGTTACCGCTGTCACGAATCCAGCAGCCAGGCGATGGCGGCGGATGAATTTAAGCAATTGATATGCGGAGCTCGCCGGACGCGCCACGATCGGTTCATCGAGAAGGTAATGCCGCAGATCGGCGGCCATTTCCGCGGGTGTACCGTAGCGGCGCTCGCGCTCGCGCTCGAGCGCCTTCATCGTGATCCAGTCGAGATCGCCGCGCAGCTGACTCACCAATTGTCGCGCCTCGGTACGGCGCGCGGCCGCGGCCTCGGTCGATGATTCCCGATCCGAGCCGACCTTGGTGCTCGGACGGCGCGGCTCCTCCTCGCGCAGCTGGCGCAGCCACTCCTCGAGCGAAAGCCGCTGCTGCCCCTTGACTTCGAATGGCTGCAGTCCCGTCAGCAACTCGTAGAGAATCACGCCGAGCGAGTACACGTCGGTGCGCGTGTCGATATCGAGGGTGTTCGGATTGACCTGTTCCGGACTCATGTAGCCGGGTGTGCCCATGAACTGTCCGAACCGTGTATAGAGCGTCTGGTCCGGCAGCGGCGCAGTCGTTGCCTTGGCGAGGCCAAAATCGATGATCCGCGGTGCCGGTTTGCCGTCGACCTCAACCACCAATATGTTGGCAGGTTTCAGATCGCGGTGGATGACGGCCTTCTGGTGGGCGTGCTGCACGCCGTCGCATGCCTGGATCAGCAGCTCCACGCGCGCTCGGATGTTGAGCTTGTGCTGATCGCAATACTCGGTGATCGGCAGCCCGGGCACGTACTCCATGACGAAGTACGGCTGACCCTGCGGCGTGAGACCGGCATCAAACACCTTGGCGATGGCCGGATGGTCCATGATCGCGAGCGATTGACGCTCCGCTTGGAATCTATGCACCACCGTCTCGTCGTACATTCCCGCCTTGATCAGCTTTAAGGCCACGGGCCTGCGCACCGGCACGGTTTGTTCGGCGAGCCACACCTGCCCCATGCCGCCTTCGCCCAGTTTGCGGATGAGTTGAAACCGCTCCGCAAACAGCTGTCCCTCTGCCAAATCTGGGACGCGAAGCCCCGCGCCATCCGCACCTAATTTGTATGCCGGCGGCGATTGCAGAAATTCGGCGCTCAGGCCGTCGCCGACCGACAGCAGTGAGTCCAGCTCCGCGCGCAGCTCCGCATCCGATGCGCAGACCTCATCGAGGAACTTGGCGCGCGACTCCGGGCTCAATGCAATGGCTTGGTGCAGTAGGTCTTTGACGTGCCCCCAGGTGGGAAGGGTCACGGGGATGCGGCTCGGTGCATTTCGCGACGCAACCAGATCCGCGCCGTAGCCCAGTCCCGCTCGACCGTCGCCAGCGAAATTCCAAGCACTTGAGATATTTCCGGGGCCGACAGTCCGCCAAAAAACTTCATCTGGACGATCTTGCCCTGTCGATCATCGATGAGCGTCAACGCCTCCAAGGCATCGTCCAAAGCCACGAGCTCCTCATCGTCGGCAACGGGTAACTCGGGAAAATCCTCCAAAGCGATCCGATATCCTCCATCGCGCTTGTTCGCCCGCCGTCGGCGGGCGTACTGCACCAGGATTTGACGCATCAAGCGCGACGCGATTGCAATGAAGTGTGCGCGGTTCTCAACTTGGGAAGGTTGGTTGCCCATCAACTGAATGAAAGCTTCGTTGACGAGCGCAGTGCTTTGCAGCGTGTGGTCCGCTCGCTCCGACTTGAGGTGGTAGTGAGCGAGACGCCGTAGCTCATCATAGATTATCGGCGACACCTCGCCGAGGGCCTCCTGATCTCCCCGGATCCATTGCTGCAAAAGCTCGCTGATCTGACCCGAGCGTTCCGACATCGGGGCCCCTTAGCTTCTTGTGGCTTTACCGAGTGGAGACTATTCGCGCCCGTCACTGCCGTCAAACATGCACACCGTCCGTGGATACGAGGGCCTGGCGCAATATGTCAGCATCAATGAGATCGACCTCTCCTGATATTTCGACATCGTTCGCGACGAGCCCGCCTGCCGCTCTGTTGTGACGCCACCGGATGCGTCAGGAAACAATTCAGGACCGTCTACGAGAAGATAAAGAGCCGGACGCCGAGGAGTGATGGCATTCCCCATAGGGGTTGGGCGATTGGACCATTTGTCCACGGGACGTGCGCGGACCCGGCCGCACGCTGACCCGCAGGGGGTCACTGGCCAAAGCGAAATAGCACCCGCTCAAGGGTCCGCCGCGCTGGTGCGGGATCAAATCGCTTGGTTGGCAAATCGCGGACTCCTTGCATGAGCCACCCTCAACAATTATTTACAAAACGATGAGGGGTTTCTCCCGCGAATTACACATCTCCACTGAGGAGGAAATGTGCCGAACGAGCCGGTAACTCGGTTATCGCCGTTCGGAATTGTCAATATCAATCGAGGGTAAGGAGAAGCCATGATTACTAGAAAAATTGCTGTCGCGCGATGGTGCGCCACGTTGATGGGATTGATTCTGTACGCGGCGATGACGCCGCCTGCCGCCGCCGCAATTTCGATCGCCGTCACGAACTTTCGCGGAGACTGGGATCCGACAGTCAACTACGGCGCGGGAGCGGTTGTCACTTACAGTGGCCAGAGCTACATAGCCATCGTTAAAAACAATAACGTAGTACCCACCGAAACGGACGCCTGGGCGATCCTCGACGCAAAAGGGGCGCAAGGTCCAGTGGGAGCAGCCGGGGCGACCGGAGTCACTGGGGCGCCAGGACCTGCCGGTCCTGCGGGACCCGCGGGTGCGATGGGCATACCGGGCGCCGCCGGTGCGCAGGGTGCTGCGGGTCCGGCGGGCGCCGCCGGTGCGCCTGGGCCCCAAGGTCCGATTGGCCTCACGGGTTCGCCGGGTACTAATGGCGTCAACGGCGCTGGAGCTCCAACTTGTGCGGCATCGGATGCCGTGGTGTCATACCAGGGAGCGCTCGTGTGCGCGTCATTCGTACCGCGCTACGTGGCGAACGGCGACGGAACGCTGACCGACAACCAGACAGGGCTGATGTGGGAGATGCAGACCAGCGCTTGCAGCGGTGAGATCACTTGCATGAACAACATTTACACCTGGAGCTCGTCCCTTTCGCCCGCGGACGGGACATTGTTCACGGGTTTTATCGCCGGGCTCAATGGCGGGGATTACTACAGCCCCTCTGCCGGGCAGGGTGTTAGTGCGGGTCCGGGGAGCTGCTTTGCCAACCACTGTGACTGGCGGATTCCGACCATTGCGGAACTGCAGACGATCATCTTGAGTACCGCCTCGGGGTGTGATTCGGGCTCGCCGTGTATCGACCCCGCCTTCGGACCGACGCAGCCGTCCAACTACTGGTCCTCCAGTTCGACGGCGGGCGATAACCAAAGCGCGTGGGTCGTCTACTTTTACGATGGCCAGAACTTCGGCGCCGGGCTCGTCGGCGAGAAGATAAGCCCCTACTACGCGCGCGCGGTTCGTAACGGCCGGTGATGAACCCTTGATGATTGCACTATCGGTGGATTTAATTATTGGGCCTGCGGCGTGACCCTCCAGCGTCTCCGGTCTCGTAGGGGTCACGGTGCATTGAAATGAATACGGTGATTGGGTATGCCGAGCGGGCCCATACGGGTGAGGTCTCCTTTGCTGGAGAGCGGGTGAATCACAAAAACGTTTTGGGATTGTTGGTCGTTGCGGTTGTCGTGGCGGTCGGCGCCTTGGGTTTTCTGTTTTACGAGCGCTCACAAATGCAGGAGACGCGGGCGCGGGTAGCGTTAAGTGAGCTGCAACCGATTTTCATGTTGCTCAAAGAAAATGAGGCGATCTTAAAAGAACTGCAGGCGGAGCCGTTCACGGAAAACGATTCTGGGATCTTGGAATCTTACCTTGCGAAGATTCGGCGCGATGGAGTGCCGAAGCACGCGGACATGAAACAGAAGCTCGATACGCTCGCGGAGAACAATACGGCAATCGTGACCTTGATAAAAGCGTATGCGCCGCAGGCAAAGAAGCCTGCGTTTGTGCCGGAAGCGAATAAGTTTCTTTATTATGCGTACGCCTGGCGCGATCGGTGGAACTCCGTGATGGAGATTTTCATGGCGGGAGGGAATTATGCGGCGGCGGGGGTGCCGTTTCCTGGTGGATTCCCCACGGCTGTTGATGAGGAGATAGCGACGGTGAAGTAGCAGCAAGACGCAACGCATTTGAAGCGGCAGGTATGCAAAGGCCGGCTCGCGAGATCATGTTCCGGACCGGCGTAAAGCCATCCCTGGAGCCTGCGGGAAAAACGTCCGGCGCACTCAATCGGTGGTCGCAACAGCATGACCCGTAGACACTCGAACTGATAGAACTGACTGGCGCGCCCGGCGATGCCTAGTTCATGTGGACGTTGCCAAATTCCGTTGAACTTCGCGATACTTTCGAACAAAATCAAATTGCGTTGCGGTGAACCATGATCGAATCCTCCTGCCATTGCGGTGCGGTGAAATTAGAGATCCAGGTCGCGCCGCTAGAAGTCACAGAGTGCAATTGCTCCATCTGTCGACGCTACGGTGTTCTGTGGGCTTACTACTTTCCCGCGCACGTACACATCATCGCCAATGACATGGCGACCGATCGCTATCGTTGGGGCAGCAAATCCATCGAATTCCACCGTTGTCGGAACTGCGGCTGCGTGACGCACTGGGCAGCGGCGGCTCAGCCTGCGGATCGTATGGGCGTGAACGCTCGACTGATGGCGCCCGAAATTCTTGCGGCGGCTCGCCGGCGCCGGCTCGACGGAGCCGATACCTGGAAAGTTCTCGACGAGTGATTGTATATCGCGGAAGTGACTGCGCTTGGAATGGCTTCGTTACACCGCGATAATCAGCAGGACGCATAAACATATAGGCCACATTGACATGGGAAAACCCGACGCACTCGACCGCCTCGTTCAAGTCTTGATCGTGTTCCCGGCGTTGT
Source organism: uncultured Gammaproteobacteria bacterium (assembly GCA_963785405.1). Taxonomy (GTDB): domain Bacteria; phylum Pseudomonadota; class Gammaproteobacteria; order Steroidobacterales; family Steroidobacteraceae; genus Bog-1198. The sequence goes on along the minus strand of CAWAVF010000008.1, from coordinate 207,766 downwards.
TCTCACTCGTCAATGGCGGATTCATGGTGTGGGATCCGCAGGGTTGGTACCAGTTGCTGCCGACTGTCCAAGCCACCGGTGCATTTAACCAGCATTTCATACGCGACATCGGACTCGCTTACATAACCTGCGGAATGGTGCTTGGCTATGCGTGGCATTTTCCATCGGGCCGCTGGCTCGCCGCGCTTGCCGGCGCGCTGTGGCTGACACTGCACGGCGCTTTTCATGTTTGGGAAGTTTTGACTGGTATCGGTGCGAAGCATGTCTTCTGGGTGGATGCGCCGGGAGTGCTCGGTCCTCCAGCGATGGTGTGGATTGCGCTTTGCATATTGATGGCACGGCAGCGAATCGCTCCTGCCGGAATTCCGAAAAGCATATTCCTCCATGTAATCGACAAACTGTCCCCTGGGGAATCAGCCTATATGCATGAGGTCGGCAACGCTCCCGGTTACGCCTTGGAAAAGCTTAAGCACTTCATGCCGGCCACGATGCATCGCTATGCCGCACCCGCCGACCTCTTCCACATGACCCGGATTGGTGCGACGCTGATCGAAGACTGTGGGCCGTGTGCGTTGACGGCGGCCCGTGGCGCATTGAGCGATGGCGTTTCTAAGGATCTCGTTAATGCGGCACTCGCCTCGAAACCCCTCGAAGGCAACAGGCAAACCGCATTTGATTTCGGGCAAGCAATTGCCCGACAGTCAGCTGATGCATTGTCACTGGGTGACGCCATCCAATCGAAATATGGTCGCATAGTCCGTCTTGAGCTTGCGATGACTGCGGCTACTGTTCGCGCCTACCCGGGAATGAAGCGGGGTCTTGGCCTCACCACATCCTGTTCCCTCACCAAGCTTGAAGTCTAGTTCCTAGGCGATCGGACATCAGAAGTATGTTAGGAAGGCATGAGTCCATTCGTCCTATGAATAGGGACGCGCCAAAATGACCTCGGTTTCTTAGGTGGAGCAAAACATGGAAGCCAAAGGCGCAACGCTTTTGTACGCATTGGCTGGCCTGATGATCACATTCGCGGGGTTCTCGGCGCTCTTGTTGGCCCTGCGGCCGGCCGCTGGCGCGAGGTTGTCAGTGCTTGACAGATATCTTGCAAAAACGGTCATGACGTACATTTTCGTACTAACGCCGGGAGCGCTGCTCCCGGCGCTATTTGCGCTCTACGACATACCGGAAAAGTGGATTTGGCGAGTCTCTGGTGTGCTTTTCGCACTACCCATGCTGTCTCTTCAGGTCAGCTATCCGCACCGACGCCGCAAGGTTGCCGGCGATGGACCGCCGCCGTTGGTTGCCAAGGCGAAGCGCGTAGTCGAACATAGTCCACGGACTGGAGAGAACAGGGGGCTTGGATGGCTTACGGCTTGCTTGGCGGAATCCTGGGGGGTGAGGACGACAAGTCGGAAGCAGCGGCTCCGGCTGCGCTCGCCGCCACCGAGGCGTTTGCCGCTGCTGTGGCCGCAAAGCTTTCGGGAAATGATCCTGAGGTGGCGCGCAAAACAGTCGATTTCCTGAGCGAACAAGCGCAGCTATTGAAGGCGCAGAAAGAGTACCTCAAGGAAGAGCGCGTGCTGCGTCTTGCGCACCTGCGCAACCAGGTTCGCGCTGAGAACACTCGCCAGTTTGGCATGCGCGTTCGAATTGGCTTACATGCCCTGATCGTCCTTATCGCCATCGGCATCGCAACAGGCGCTGCGATCATGATCCACGACGCTGTCGAGTCGCGCAGCGTCATCATCGACGCGTTCGATATTGCACCGAATGTCGCCACACAAGTGCCCAGCGGCAAGATCGTGGCCGCGGGATTACTCGACGTGCTGACGCGGATTCAGGCGGCTACCCGGAGCGGCGCGGAACACCGCTCACTGGCGAGCGCCTGGTCCAATGACATCGCGATCGCCGTGCCCGAGACGGGGATCTCGATCGGGCAGCTCGAGCGAACGATGAAGGCCCGCTTCGGTCGCGACCAACACATCGACGGCGATCTGGTCCAAAGCGAAAGCGGCGGCCTCGCGCTCACCGTACGCGGCACCGGCATTTTGCCCAAGACTTTCATCGACGATGCGCGCCACCTCGACAAGTTGCTGACGCAGGCGGGGGAGTACGTCTACGGTCAATCCCAGCCCGGCCTGTTCGCCGCTTACCTGGCCAACAATGACCGGAACGACGAGGCCATTCGTTTCAGTCAGACGGCCTACGCAAGGGCAGATTCCAGCGAGCGACCTTATGTGCTCAATTACTGGGCGAATGCCATAGCGGGAAAGGGCGCTGAGGGGGCGATGCAAGAGGCGTTACCGCTCTATCGAGAGGCACTGCGCCGGAAGCCCGATTACTGGACCGCTTACAACAACATCATGTACGCGCTCAATGGCCTTGGCGATGAGGAAGGCTTGGTGCGAGTGAATGAACAACTGGTGAAGGCCGCCGGCGGGCGGCCAGGCCGGGCACCCGAGCATGACTATCAAAACTACGACCGGACGGTCTGGGACCTGCCCGCCGAGCGCGCCGAAGCCATCGCCGATGTGGAATCCCACAGCGGCATTGGAACAACGGGGAGTGCCGGCGGCGCCGAAAGTCTGCAGATCGCGCAGTATGAAGTGCAGATGCACGACGTCGAAGCGGCCACCCTGCACCTTAACACCACGCCTGTCGATACCAAGTTCGTACCCGACCTCGCACAGGCAACATTTGTGCGAGCGCTGCTCGCCGAAGAGAAGAGTGATCCTAGGGCGGCGGCGCGGGAGTGGGATGTTTATGTGGAGGCATATGCCAACCCGAGCGTCCGGACCAACGATCCTCATACGATCTGTTTTGCGGCACCGAGCTACGAGAAGACCGGTCAGTCAGCTAAGGCGGAGGCGGCACTCAATGCCGTTGGCTCGCTCACGCTGGTGGACTGCGACCGGTTCAGAGGCGATATCTTGGACCTGCGAGGCGACTGGCCGAGCGCGCAGGCATGGTATGCGAAGGCCGTGAATCTCGCACCTAGTGTCCCGTCGGGTTACTACTCTTGGGGCGTAGCACTCGCCAAGCATGGGAATCTCGAGGGTGCGGCAGAGAAATTCAAGGGCGCCAATCAGAAGGGGCCGCACTGGGCGGACCCGCTCAAGGCGTGGGGCGATGTGCTCATGGGGCAGGGCCAAGCCAAAAAAGCGATTGAGAAATACGACGAGGCACTTAAGTACGCCCCGAATTGGACAGCGTTGAAGGACGCTCGCGAGGCGGCAGCGAAACAAACGATCTGACGCCGCGTTGTAAAATCCAGCATGGCGCCAACTTGTGGCGCTGAACCTGTGTCTAGTTCAGAGCGGAGGGTGCAAATGGACCAAATTGTGCCAGTTGATGTCACGCGCTTTGTCTTGGATCTGCGCCGCGATTTTTCCGTTACGCCCAGAGCCACCAGGCCCGGGCCGCCGCAGCGGATCGACGGCGTGACCATTGGCTTCGTTTCCGTGACGAGCGACGCGCCTCACAAAGGCGAAGTTCACCCGGACGGAGACGAAATCTTGTACGTGATTTCCGGGAGGTTGCGCGTCATCGGCGAATCCGAGCCGAGCGAGGTGATTGATTTAGGGCCCGGAGATGCCTGCATCGTGCGCAAGGGTGAGTGGCACCGCGTCATGATGGTGGAACCGGCGCAGCTCGTTCACATCACACCAGGGCCGCGCGGCGACCACCGGCCCTTGTAACAATCTGAAGCCATCGGAAGTCCAAGTTGGCTACCGCACAGCGGAAGGACCACTGGGCCGGCATCAGACTTTTTTATAAACTGCTGCTCGCTCACCCGAACTGAGAATTTTAGGGACCGCGACCGGGACGCCGGTGTCCGGTGAAAACAAAGAGGTCTGCTTGTAGGCGCCGGTGATGCGGGCGCGAAAAACCATGCCGATAAGCCGCAGGATTCCAGCAATCATCGTGGGCGTTCGCGACTTCACGGGTTTCTTGGCGCCTTTCGTGAAGCTCCACATCCGAACCGCTCCGAACGAATCATCCAACGATTTCTCGTTGTTATCCAGGCAGTTGTGTATCAGCCCAATAAAGGAGATCCGGAAGTCCGCGGAAGTGTTGCCGATGGGAGTATTGCAGCATCGAGTGTACCAGCGCACGAGACCTTTCTCGGTCAGGCGCATGCAAGCGAGCTGTTGTTGGCCCTGGGTAAACGTCAGGTGTGCCGGGATCGTTTGAATCACATCGGTGCCTCCGTTGGCGTCGAGCACCTCGCCCGCTCGACCCAGAAAGTGCGCAAAGGCTTGGCAGTCGCGGCAGTAACAGATTGCCCGGTTCACGCGTTCGGGATGCGCGACGATGCCCTTGAGCATTCCGCACTTGCAGCTCAGTGGGTGATTCATTACTCATTGTAAACGCGACCGCGGAAAGCTTGCACGCTCATTCCCGCACGCTTAAGTAGCGCAAATCCTTTTGCGACCATCTCCCCTCTACCGGCGTGGCCGCACACGTGTAGTCAGCTGCGACGTTCGCCGTCACCACCTTGAGTGCGTCGCGGCACTGCTCCAGGCTCGGATACGCTGCCACGGTCTGAGTCCCGCCGCCGTGCAACTGAGCCAGCAGAATAAACAGCATGGACTTCATACGATCCCCTATTTGGATTAATCCGCCCGAATCCGCATGAGCATGTCGATCAAGTCGCAAATACGTTGATTATTCTCAAGCATGCCATCGGTGTGGCGGCGCGCGAACCGGCAGGATCTGTGCCGCCATTTTAAACATATGCAATCGCCACCCGATCCCAGGTCCCCGACAAAACGGATTGGACCAACCACCCGACAGACCGTTACCGCTGCGTCGCATGCCGCACCCCTGGCTCGATGCACCTAAAAGGAATGATCCTTGAGCCATGCTCGTGCGATCTTCGGTTGGTGGCAACGCCGCCGCTGCAAAATCACGGTGCTCGTCGCAGATCATAAAACGTTATGTCACCGGCGCCCGCGACTAGACGAAAAGACCCCTGTCGAACGAACGTCAGAGACATCGATGCACTCTGCCAATCACGTCCGATGCATCAGAGTCATTAGGCTTAGCAGCCATGCAAGCTGCGTGCAATGTGCTCTCTATTAAGTAAAAAGGCCCAAATCGCTGATGTTGCCGGACAGCGACATCTCGCTTCGGCGATGGCAACTGCGCGAACATCTCTAGCACCACTCTTGGGAGACCGCGCCATGTCGCACATCACTCATCTCGTCGACGGTCTCTTTGGACTTGCCGCAATTTCTTCACTTGCCGGATGTGTGTTTCATCTGCTCACCGGCAATCCCGACATGGCGCTCCTGTGTTTTGTGGGTGTGGGCGGAATTGCAGCGATCGGTTGGATTTTCACCAGCTGGCAACGCGCCTAGCAATCGGCCCAGCGCCATCGTTCCTTCCATTGCTGAATCGCCGACGTCGCGTCGGTCTTGTCGGTTGCCGCTGCGCGTTGAGCTAGCGGCGATTTGATATGCTCGCGCAGCTGGCGTCGAAGTCATTGCATCCGACTGGAGGAGTTAACGGCTATGGAGAACAACGCAACACGAATCTCTGCGACTTTCACGGCAATATGCACAGCATTGCTGCTGGGCGTCGGGGCCGTCAGTGCGCCGGCCGCTGAATCAACTGCGCCGGCTCCGATGCCGCCCTTGGCGGCACCTCCGGCCGGCCAGTATCAGATCGATAAATCTCATGCGAGCCTGCAGCTGCGAGTCAGCCATCTCGGGTTTTCCACCTACACAACACGATTCAGTCGCTTCGACGCAGTGCTGACATTCGATCCGGCGAAGCCGACGGCGGCCCAGCTAGTAACAACCATAGATGCTGCGTCGTTGGAAATGGACGCGGCGCCGGCCTTCTGCCTCGATATCGTGCGTGGACCGCAATTGCTCGATACGGCGAAATTTCCGAAGATTGTCTTCCGATCGGAACGAGTGCGCATGACGGGAAAGAATTCGATGGAGATCTCCGGCACCCTCGATCTCCACGGCGTGACACGTCCGCTGGTGCTCACCGCCACCTATAACGGCGGGTATGCCGGAATGCCTAACATGGACCCGCATGCCCGGATCGGGTTCTCCGCCCACGGCTCATTGAAGCGCTCGGATTTTGCAATGACATACGGATTGCCCGCCCCGGGCACCACAATGGGCCTCGGAGATTTGATCGACATCTCGATCGAAGCCGAGTTCACCGGGCCAGCATTGGCCGCTGCTGGCGGCGAGACACACTAAGCGCGAAGGTCGTGCGAACCCGCGGTGGAGTCCCGAGCGGCGTCGCTTTTGAAAAGCGCTTGAAACTTTCGCGCGCCGAGTGGCGTGAACAGTAGCGCACGCGATTTGTTGTCGCGCAGTACCCAGCCGAGCTGGCAGAACCGCGTCAACATCGCGGCACCCAGCGATCCTGCGAGGTGGTGTCTGCGTTCGCTCCAATCCAGACACGGCCGGCAAAAGGTGCGGCGCTGGCGCGCAACGGCGCCGGCGTCGACGCCCCAGCGCGCAAACCATTCGACGCCGGGTGCGCTTAGTCGCAGTCCCTTCTTGGACACCTCCACCACACCGCGCTGTATCAGCGCCTCATAGGCCAAAACGCCGAGTTCACCGGCAAGATGGTCATAGCAGATCCGCGCCCTTCGCATCGCAGGTTCGCGCGGGCTGGAAATCAGGCGCACCGCGCCGGTGCGAAAAGCCACTCCCATGAGGGACTCCAGCAGCGTTGCCACGTCCTCGTCGGCGAGCCGGAAGTAGCGATGACGCCCCTGCTGCTCCACCTCGATCAGGGCCGCATCGAGTAATTTGGACAGGTGCGCGCTCATCGTCTGTTTGGTGACGCCGGCAATAGCGGCCAATTCAGTCGCCGTAAGGGCGCTGCCCGTCATCAATGCCGTCAACGCGTCCGCCCGGGCTCGATCGCCTAGCAGGGCGGCGATCCGCGAGATATTCGGTCCGTCTTTCATGGTTCGACGATAGACGAACCATCGATGGGTGGCAAGCGCCTATCATGGGGGTCGGCAAACCAGGGGAAACGCCGCAATGACCATCACGTGCTTCATTCGCTACACGATCGACCCGTTCCAGCGCGCCGCCTTCAAGGCTTATGCCGAAAACTGGGGCCGCATAATTCCTCGCTGCGGCGGCCATCTCAGCGGATATTTCCTGCCGCACGAGGGCACCAACAACATCGCGTGGGGGCTCATTTCGTTCAAGTCGCTCGCCGACTATGAAACGTATCGAACCCGTCTGCACGACGATGCTGAAGCAAGGGCGAATTTCGCGGCCGCTCAGGCGCAGCGCTTCATCTGGAGCGAAGAACGGACATTTCTCGAGGCCGTCGAAAGTACGCTCGAGGATGGATAGGAAGATTGCCGAAGAAAGTTTAGGCTAGCGCTTCGCCTTTTCTTGCCAAGGAGAACTCGGATGCGATTTCAAAGCCTTGCCTCAGCACTCGCCGCAACCGGCTTATGCGTCAGCTTGTCCGGTCAGGCACAGACGCCGCCGGCGGTGAACCCGCTCGACAACGTTCCCGACAACATGCCCTTCGACGTGCCCTACGGCGAACCGATCTCGCTGGATCGGGCGCAGAGCGCCATTTCCGCGGCAATCGCCGAAGCCAAGAAGCACCACTGGAAGCTCAACATCGCGGTGGTCGACTCCGGCGCCAACTTGGTGGCTTTCCAACGCATGGACGGCGCACAACTCGCATCAATTGCCGTGTCTGAGCATAAAGCACGCGCGGCTGCGAGCTTTCGCCGCGAAACGCGGGTATTCGAGGACAACATCCAGTTGAAGCAGGCTTACTACACTCTGTCGCTCGACGGCATTGTCGCTTCGCGCGGCGGGATCCCGCTGCTGGCAGGCGGAAAGCTCATCGGTGCGATTGGTTGTTCCGGCGGTACTGGCTCGCAGGACGAGGTGGTGTGCAAGGCCGGCGCAGCAACCATCAAGTAGCCGGGTTGAAAGCTCTGGCCCTATGAACCTCAATCAGGTCACTCTGCCTTCGAATAGCGTGGAGCGATCGGCGGCTTTCTATCGCCTGCTGGGGTTCAGGCAGATCGTCGGCGATTTACCGCACTATGCGCGGTTCGAGTGCAAGGACGGCGGCGCGACATTTTCGCTGCACGAGGCGACTTCACCAGTCACCTCGGGAATCATCGTGTACTTTGAATGCGATGATCTGGACGCCGAGTACCAGCGGCTGCGCGCACTGGGCGTCGATTTCGATGCGCCGCCGACGGATCAATCCTGGCTGTGGCGGGAAGCATATCTTAAGGATCCGGATGGCAACCTCATTTGCCTATACCATGCGGGCGCCAATCGGCGCTTTCCGCCGTGGCGCATTGCGCAACCGGAGGAGGACCTTCCGGCCTAGCCTGGCGAGCGTTTATCGGATCGGCTACTCATTTCGCTGCCGAGGCGGGAGACTGCATGTTGCGCACCATCTTGAGGAGTGTTGTGCGGGGCAGGAACGGGACCATTCGAGCCGTCCGGTGATTGCCCTTGCCGGTAATCACCACTCTTTGATTGTCGCGGAAGCCGGCATAGCCAGCCTCGGCCACCGGCATGGAGTCCATGACGACAGCCGTTTGGCCAAAGCGTGTCGAACCAGTCCCCGCTCGCTCGCGAAATTTACTCTTGGTTGCTCCCGGACAGAGACAGCTCACATGCACGCCGGTCCCGCGTGCCTCTTCCCAAAGCGCTTCCGACAACGACAATACGAAGGCCTTTGACGCGTAGTAGATCGCCATCAGCGGCCCCGGCACAAAGGCCGCCATCGATGCCACATTCAGCACGCCGCCGCGATTGCGTTCGAGCATTCCCGGCCAGTAAATGTGCGTGAGCTCCACCAGCGCGCGCACATTCAAGTCGATCATTCCAAGCTGCAGCCCGATATCCGAGCCGACAAACGCTCCGGCCTTGCCGAAGCCTGCATTGTTGACCAGCACGTCGACCTTGAGCCCCGCCGCGTTAACGGCCTGCGCCAGGCGCATCCCGCCTCCCTGCTCGCCGAGATCGACCGTAAACACCGCGGCCTTCACGCCATAAGAGGCGGACAGCCTGCCGGCAACTGCGTTGAGCGCCGCCGCGCTGCGGGCGGCGAGGATCAGATCGTAGCCGTCGCGCGCAAAACATTCGGCTAGATCGACGCCAATACCCATGGATGCGCCAGTCACCAGCGCGCTCTGTCCGGCACCCGGTTTTCCCTGCGTCATGGATTGTCTCCCTTGTCATGGCCTTTGTTGCTGCCAGTCTGGCTCGTTTCCCCAGCAGTGTCGAATGGCCCGAGGAAGCGATTGCGCACCGGCTGGCTATTGGGCATCCTGACTTCCCCATAGCTTGAGGACCCGGGCATGGAGTCGGACCCGCCCGCTACGCCGGAAGCGAGCTCGAACACGATCGACGTTCGCAGCAACGAGCGTCTGTTCGCATCGCTCTATGACCAGCTTCGCCAGCTGGCTGCGCGTCAGCTGCGTCGCAATGCGGGCGTGCCCGTAAGCCCCACGACCCTGCTGCACGAGGCATATCTCGGAATGGCCGATCGGAACGCCGTATTTCCGGATCAAAATCGGTTCATGGGATATGCGGCGCGCGTCATGCGAGGCTTGATCATCGACTTCATTCGCGAACGACGCGCGCTCAAGCGCGGCGGGGCTTTTCAGATCACACAACTGCGCAGCGATATCCAGGAGCCCGCGCTCGATGAGGCGAAATTCATGCGTTTGTCGGCGGCGCTCGACGAGCTTGCGGGGCGCGACCCGCGCCTGGCAGAAGTGGTCGATCTTCGCTATTTCTGCGGGTTCACGTTCGAGGAGATTGCCGCGCAACGCGGCGTGTCGAAGCGCACGGTGCAGCGCGACTGGGAGACCGCGCGCATCATGCTTTTTGAGCAGCTGACGGACGCTCCCTAAGATCGGAAACGCAAGCGGCCGCTCAAAATTTGGCGTCTTTCGAGGCGATTATCCGATCTATGAACAAGGGGTGTCGCCAGCGAGGGGAGCAGTTCTCTGATTCGCGCAATTTCGCAGAAGGATTACCATGTCCGACGCGGTTGAGGTCCGCTGGCAGCGCTTAAGCGAACTTCTCGATCAGGCGCTCGGATTGAGCGACCCGGGCGAGCGCGCGCAATGGCTTGCGGCACTCGAGCAACAGGACTTGGGACTGGCCGCCGACGTTGCGCGGATGCTCGCGGTGCGCGAGCGGGAAGGATTCTCGCAGTTTCTGGCTGCGCCCTTATCCGTCCCCGGCGCACTCCCGACCACCGCCACGCTGGCCGGACGGGCGGTGGGACCCTACATTCTCGAAGCCGAAATCGGCCGCGGCGGCATGGGCAGCGTATGGCGGGCGCGGCGCGCCGACGGGCGCGTCTCGGGATATGTCGCGATAAAATTCCTGCATGCGGCATGGCTCGGCCGGGATGGGGACACGCGTTTTCGCCAAGAAGGCAATCTACTCGCACGCTTGGATCATCCGAACATTGCCAGGCTGATTGACGCCGGCATTCTCGATGACATTTATCCCTACCTGGTCATCGAATACGTCGACGGTCTGCCCATCGACGAATATTGTGAACGCGAGCACTTGGGTATAGAGGCTCGACTGCAACTCTTTCAAGCCACGCTTGCGGCTGTCGCACATGCGCACAGTCACCTCATCGTGCATCGTGACATCAAGCCCTCGAACGTATACGTCACGTTCGGCGGCGTCATCAAGCTTCTGGATTTCGGCATCGCCAAACTCTTGGACGACGGAGACGAGCCCTCGCCACGCACCAAGACAAGCCTACGCGCGCTGACCCCGCAATACGCCGCGCCCGAACAATTGCTGGGACAGTCGATCACCACCCAGACCGACGTGTATGCGCTGGGTCTGGTGCTGTACCTGATGCTCACCGGCCGGCACGCCACGCCTCAGGATGCACAGGGAGCGGCTTACCTGGTACGGGCCATCGTCGACAAGGACCCGCCGCGCGCATCCGCGGCGGTAGAAGATATCGGGCGTCGCCGCGCGCTCGATGGCGATCTTGACAACATTCTTGCCAAAGCGCTCAAAAAAGCGCCGCAGGAGCGTTATTCGAATGTGACGGCGTTCAGCGATGATCTGCGGCGTTACCTGGCGCATGAGCCGGTCGTCGCAGGGCCGGATACGGTTCGATACCGCGTCTCCAAATTTGTACGGCGGCACCGCGGCGCGGTAGCAACGACCGCGCTGACCGCCATCGCCTTGATTCTGGCAATCCTCATCACGACTGCGCAATGGTTCGACGCGCGCCACCAGCGGGATCTCGCGCGGGCGCAGCTGCTGCGAGCAGAAGCCTTTGGCGATTTGGTGTCGATCGTGATGAACGAGTCGGGTCATGCCGGCGAGGCGCTGACCACCGGTCAGTTGCTCGAGCGCGGCGAAAAGCTGGTGCGTTCCGAGTTCGCAGCGTCCAATGGGCTGCGATCGCAGCTTCTCTTCAAGCTGGCGGGGCTGTACGCGCATGTGGGAGGAACCGGCAAACAGCGGGAACTGTACCGAGAAGCCTACGATATCGCGATCCGCAGCGGCGATTTGGAGTTGATCGTCTCAAGCGGCTGCGCGTCGGCAGCGGCAGATGCGGTCAGCGGAGTCGCAAAGGACGCGGCAGGCCGAATCGACCAATTGCTGGAGCGTCTGCCGCGCAGCGCGGAATACGACGATGTACGTGCCGGCTGCTTGGATTTCGCCAGCATAGTCGCGCGCTTTGCCGGCGACGAAGCCGCCGCGCTCGCTGATGCCGAGCTGGCGCACAAGCTCATCGAGGTGTCACCGAACGGCACCGAGTGGGACAAAGTGGACGCGATGATCACTCTGGCGGATGCCCGGACCGACGCGGGATTATTGGGCGCCGCCGATCAAACCTATGCGCGCATTGCCGGAGAATTCACGCGCATCGGTGTGGAGGACACTGGATTTGCCGCCACGCTGTACAACAATTGGGGCATTCTCCTCGTGAACCTGGGGCTGCCCAGGCGCGGCGCGGAACTCATCGAGCGAGAATGGGCATTCGACAAAGGCTACTCATCGCCTGATGCGTTTCCGGCCACGGCCTATGCCTCCGCACTGATTCCGCTCGGCCGCGCGGCCGAAGCTCGAGAGTTGCTGGAGGCGGCGTTGACGCGCGCGGTTGCGAACGGCAACCGGACGTCGACCACCATGGTTCAAATGGGGCTTGCGCGCGTGAACTCGGAACTGGGAAGTCTCGACGAGTCGGACAGGTTTCTCGCGCAGATCGAGCCGGTACTGAAAGACATGCTGCCCCCGGGGCACGAGGCCTTCGGAGCACTGCATCAGATCAAGGCGCAAAATCTCGAGAAGCGCGGCGAGCACACGGCGGCACTGCGCGAGGCCGCCCTCGCATTAGGCATCTTTTCGGCTCATCCTGGGCTTATGTATAGGGCGGCCGTGATTCACGAGCGCATGGCCGGCATTCTTCTCGCGATGGGGAATCTGCCGCAGGCGCTGGCCGAGGTGCAGCAGGCAAGGAACATTTTCGAGGCGGCCTTCGGGCCGGGGGCCCAGTCTTACTACCTCGGCCGGACCTGGCTCACCGAAGCAAAAATCGACAAATTCAAGGGGGAGTCGCAAAACGCTCGGTCGGCCGCAGAAGCGGCGTACCGGCATTTCTCGGAGAGTGTCGGCGAAACACATCCGCTCACGGTGGAGGCGAAAGCGCTACGGTGAGAGCCACGATCGGCCGCTCGGCGCCGCGTTGCCCGAGGCGCTTGTCATCGATCTTGCGCTGCTGGCCCTATTTGCCTTTGCGGCAGGTGATAAATGGCGGGCCCGGGTTGGGTCGCAGCCGCGCAACCATCCCCGGGTGCCGCCGCCCATGTCATGTTTAGTCGGCCAAATCCGATTCCATGACATAGGGACCTTGCAGTTATCAGAGGTAACATAATGAATACCCGTGCTCTCATTTCGATCGTCACGCTCACAATCGCGAGCGTACTCTGCGGCGCTGCGCGCGCGGACCAGCCCGCGGCGCCGCAGGGCTTGCAGCTCTTCTTCGACCGCACCGGCATCATCGGAACCCTGGACGTCAATGGTCCGGTTAACCAGCAGGGCGCGTTTTTCCAAAGCCTTGGAACCAACGGGCGCTCGTGCGCGACCTGCCATATCGCAAGCCAGGCCATGGGCCTGAGCGCGATGGGAGCCCAGCTGCGATTTGCTCAAACCAGGGGACAGGACCCCTTGTTTGCCGCGGTCGACGGTGCGAACTGTCCCAATGGCCGCAGTGGCAATGCGGCGGATCATAGTTTGCTGCTGAGCCATGGGCTGATTCGCGTGGCCCTGCCGCTGCCGGTAAATGCGCAATTCAGCGTTGCGGTGGTGCACGACCCTTATGGCTGCGCGCTGCTGCCGGGTGCGAATGGCGGCCAACCCAACATTTCCGTGTACCGGCGGCCGCTGCCGACGACCAATCTCGGTTTCTTGAGCACCATCATGTTCGACGGCCGCGAGACGCACGCGCTGCTCAATAACGGTCAGACCTTCCTGGCAAACTTGAACACGGATCTTACGCAGCAGGCAATCGATGCGACCACCACTCACGCGCAAGCGGCCCAGCCACCGACTGCGAGCCAGCTTGCGGACATTGTCGGATTCGAGCTCGGTCTGTTCAGTGCGCAAGTCTATGACGCGGACGCGGGGTTGCTCAGTGCGCGCGGCGCCCATGGCGGTACCGCCAATCTTGCCGGTGAATCGTATTACCCGGGGATCAACGACTCCTTGGGCGCGGATCCTTTCGGCGCGGCCTTCAACCCGGTATCCATGACGCTGTTTGCCGCATGGGCGAATTTGAACGATGACAACGGCAACTTCATCGAGGCGTACCAGGACGCGCAGCGTCGCAAGATCGCGGCGGGTGCAACTCTCTTCAACAGCGCACCGGTGCAGATCTCCAACGTCCGAGGATTGAACGACAATGTCGCGCTCGGCAAGCCCAGTACGTTTGCGGGCACGTGCACCACCTGCCACGACACCCCGAATGTCGGAAACCACTCATTTCCGCTGCCTCTCGATATCGGAACCGGACACTCGGTGCTGCCGAGCGTCGAGGGGGACCAGAACATCGCCGCGGGACTTGCAGAGCTTTCCGTGCCCGACCTGCCGGTCTATCTCATCAGCGGCTGTCCGAATCCCTTCAACCCGGGAGAGCCGGAATCGTTCTACACAACGGATCCCGGCAAGGCACTTATTTCCGGGCTGTGCAGCGACTTCAACCGCGGCAAAGGCCCGATTCTGCGTGGACTCGCGGCCCGCGCCCCGTATTTTCACAACGGCGCAGCTGCGAACTTGGATGAGCTTGTAAATTTTTACAATCAGCGCTTTCAGATGAATCTGACGGCGGAACAAAAAGAGGATCTGGTCGCGTTCCTCAATTCACTGTGATCGATATGCGGCCGCTTGCGGCCGCTGCCTGAGACAAATCCGTCACATTCATGCAATGCGACGCCGTCACATTCGTGCAATGCGAGTGACGGACTATTGCCAACCTCAAACGGGCTGTTGTGCTGCGCGCTCACTATCGAAGCGCCCAGCGCAGCCGCTGCCGTTTGAGTCTTGCAATATCAAAAAAGAGGCGTCTCATGAAAATCCACAGAATTCTGCTCGCTTTGTGTTTTGGGCTCTCTACGCTCGCGGCATTGACGGCCCAAGCGGACGGCTCGCTGGGACGAGAGCATCCGGTCCGGCACGTGCTTTTGATCAGCGTCGATGGGCTGCACGCCCTCGATCTCTCGAACTACGTCAACAGTCACCCCAATTCCGCGCTTGCCGAATTGAGCGAGCACGGCATGACCTTCACGAACAATCAGACCTCCTCGCCGTCTGATTCATTTCCGGGACTCGCCGCACTTCTGACCGGCGGCTCGCCGGTCACGACCGGCTTCTGGTACGACGTGACCTGGAACCGTGCGCTGTCGCCGCCGGCGCAGACCGACGGCCTGGGCAATCCCGGCGGCAGCTGCCCCGGCCAGATCGGCTCCATCATGGCCATGGACGAATCGATTGACACGGACCTCACGCGGCTCGATGGCGGTGGCGGCATCAATCAGGATTACCTGCGCCGCGACCCGAAGAATAATTGCAAGACCGTGCTGCCGCACGAATACCTGCGCGTCAACACCATCTTCGAGGTGGCCAAGGCGGCCGGCCTGCGCACCGCATGGACCGACAAGCACCCGTCCTACGAATGGACCAACGGCCCGAGCGGCAAAGGCGTGGACGATTTCTACGGTCCGGAGATCAATTCGATCCCGGTAGCGCTTCCCTATCCGGGATGCACGCCGGTTCCCTTTCAGGACGCCGCGCCCGATGATGGCTGGACCACGGCGCTCGCCAACGCGCGCTGCTATGACACCACACATGTTGAGGCCGTCCTCAACCAGATCGACGGCTATACGCACGATCGTCTCAAGTGGGTCGGCGTACCGGCGATATTCGGGACGAATTTCCAGGCGGTGAGCGTCGGCGAGAAGCTCAACACCGATCCTGTTACCGGTCTGCCCGGCGGGTACGCGGATGTGCTCGGCACGCCGTCTCAGGGACTGGCTCAGCAGCTCGACTACATCGACCAATCGCTCGGGCGCATGGTGGAGGCGCTGCGCAAGCAGAACCTGTACCGCTCGACGTTGATCATCATCTCGGCCAAGCATGGCCAATCACCCATCGACCGCACCAAGAACAATAATATCGGCAACAGTCAGCCAACCGCGTTTCTCGGCGCTGCGGAGTCCTTCGACATCTCCGACGACGGCTCGCTGATCTGGCTGGCCGACTCTTCGCAAACCTCGAGCGTCGTCTCGATGCTCAGCCAGCCGCAGACGCAGCAGCTGTTGGGAATCCAGGAGATCTTCGCCGGGCAGTCGTTGATCAACAAATTCAACAGCCCGCTGCATGACCCGCGCACTCCGGACATCATTCTCAAGGTCAATACCGGAGTCATCTTCACCGGCGGCTCGAAAATCGCCGAGCATGGTGGCTTCAACGAGGATGACGTGCACACGGCGCTGCTTCTGTCCATGGACGGCATGCAGCACGCGGTGGTGAAGACCGCGACCACCAATCAGCAGGTTGCGCCAACGATCCTGCAGGCACTGGGACTCAACCCGTCCAGCCTCGAAGCGGTGCGCAAGGAACAGATCCACGTGCTGCCGTTCGTCTTCGATTCAGACCATTAGCAACAAGGGGGCGCTGCGGAATCTTAAGGAGCGCCCCGCCTTGGTTTTAGAACTTTGAGATTCAGCGGCGCAGGCAGGCGTCAGTGTTCCGGCCGGTGCAGCATCGCATCGTGTTCCACACTCGCGCCGCGCCGCCGCCAGTAGGTTGCCGCGCCGCCGGCCGCGCACAGGGCGGCAAAAAGCGCAGCGACCTGCGCATTGAAATAAACGATGGCAATCAGCGAAACGACGGCGATGATCAATGCCGTGATCGGGAACAGCGGATAGAACGGCACACGAAACGGCCGCTCGAGCCCGGGTTCGCGGCGCCGCAGGCGCATCAGGCTCAACAGGCTCATGATGTACATGACGATGGCGCCGAGCGCGGACATGGTGACGATGCTGGCGGTGAGCGGCTGGCCGGCGATGCTGATGAACTTGTCGGAATAGATGGCTGCAATGCCGATCGCGCCGCCGGCGAGGATGGCCAGGTGCGGCGTGCGCCAGCGCGGGTGAATTGCGGCCAGCACCTTCGGCAGCAAGCCTGCCCGGGCCAGCGCGAATATCTGGCGCGAGTATCCCATGATGATGCCGTGGAATGAGGCAATGAGGCCGAGTAGTCCGATCCAGACCAGAAGATGCAGCCAGCCGCTGCTCGCGCCGACGACGACCTTCATCGCCTGCGGCAGCGGATCGTTGATATTGGCGATTGCTTTCCAGTCGCCGACTGCGCCGGCGAAAATCATGGTGCCGAACGCCAGCAGCACGAGCGTGAGAATTCCGCCGATATAGGCGCGCGGGATGATGCGCGTAGGGTCCTTGGCTTCCTCGGCCGCCATGGCTGCGCCCTCAATGGCGAGGAAGAACCAGATCGCGAAAGGGATGGCGGCAAAGATGCCGCCCAAGGTTGCTGCCGAGAAGTGATCGGCGCCGGCCCAGCCTTGGGCGGTGTAATTCGACCATGCGAAGCCGCCCGAGACCACGCCCATGAACACCAGCAGCTCGGCTATGGCGAGCACCGTCACCACGAGCTCGAAAGTGGCGGCGATCGTCACGCCGGCGATATTCAGCGCCATGAACACAAAGTAGGCGCCGACCGCGGCCGCGCGCGCATCCAGTGCGGAAAATTGCACGTTGAGGTATGCGCCGATGGCGAGCGCGATCGCCGGCGGAGCGAACACGAACTCGATCAGCGTAGAAAAACCGGCCAGATAGCCGCCGACCGGCCCAAAAGCGCGATAGCTGTAGGCGAACGGGCCGCCAGCGTGGGGTATCGCCGTCGTGAGTTCCGTGAAGCTGAAAATAAAGGTCGTATACATGACGGCGATGAACACGGTTGTGACCAAGAACCCCAAGGTTCCAGCCTGCGCCCAGCCATAGCTCCAGCCGAAGTACTCGCCGGAGATCACCAGTCCGACGGCGATGCCCCACAAGTGCCAGCCGCTCAAGGTTCTCTTGAGGCCCAGTGCACTCTCAGACATGACGGCTCGCTGCGGGTAGCACTTTGGCCCCCAGCCAGTTGCGGATTTCCAGCAGGCGCAGCGTCTCGGTCTGCATGGCAGGGCCGAGTCCGTGCTTCCAGAGCAGCGCTGAATCGGCAGGATTTGCCTGCAGCGCGCGTAGATCCGCGGCGAAAGCGGCGAGGGCGGTAACGTCGCGAAACATTCCTTCACCCACCAGCGTTTCGCCGTAGCGCTCGGCCGCTGCGGCAATGTCGAGATAGTCGTATTCCGGGTGATACTGCACGCCCCAGAAAGTGCCGCGCTCGCCAGGTGAACGCCGCCGCCTGCACTCCAAATTCGTTCTGCGCCAGCACCGCGGCACCGGCCGGCAAGCGCGGCGATCTCATCGCGATGCACGCTGGGAGCCTCGAAGGCGGCCGGCTTTCCCGCGAACAAACGATGCTGCGGAACCGGCGTCGGTGAGCAGGATGCGCCGTGCGAATCCGAACTCGCGGCCGCGCGGATTGGCGCGCACCTCGCCGCCCGCGGCGGTGACCGCAACCTGCAGTCCCCAGCAGCTGCCAAAGAACGGCACGCCGGCGGCAAACACCGCCTTGGCGAGTTCGATCTGGCGCGTCACCGGCTCGCCGCCGTTGTAGATATTGAGCGCCGAGCCGGTCATGGTGACGCCGTCGTAGTTCTCGAGTGCCGCCGGCGGGGAGCGTAACGTCGCCATCCGCGGCGAGTACGATATCGATTTGTAGCGATGCGTCCAGGCGTTGCAGCACGCGCGAATAACCGATCCCTGAGTCATAGCCCAGCGCCGCTCTCTGCCGCGCGCGAACTTCCGCGACGTTGCCGTCGATGACCAGTATGCGCGGACCGGTCACTTAAGCGCTGACCACGGCGTCGATTTGTCCGGCCACCGCCGCCCGGAAGATGTGCTCCAGCTGCGCCGCGTTGACCGGAATGGGATTGCCGCCGGCGGAGGGATCGATCGCCGCCTCGCGGCCGATGATCGCGGCCTTGTCGGCGCTCACGCCGATGTCGGCCAGCGAATGCGGTATGCCGAGTTCGCGGCGCATTTGCAGCACCCAGGCGAGGAAACCGTCGAAGCCGCGCTCCGGCAGATTGAGTACCCGCGCGATGATCTCGGTCTTGGCCTGCGATGGCGTTGCGGTTGTACGTCATGACGTAGGGAAGGATGACGGCATTGGTGAGGCCGTGATGGGTGTTGAACCATGATCCCACCGGGTGCGCGATGGCATGCACGCCGCCGAGACCCTTCTGAAACGCCGTGGCGCCCATCGACGCGGCGGCCAGCATCTGCGCGCGTGCCTCGATGTCCTTGCCGTCCGCGCAGGCGCGCGGCAGGTAGCGATGGATGAGCCGCATGCCTTCGAGCGCGACGCCATCCGCCAGCGGATGGAATCCCGGCGCGCAGAATGCTTCGAAGCAGTGGACGAAGGCGTCGATGCCGGTAGCCGCCGTCACCGCGCGCGGCAATCCGACGGTGAGTTCGGCGTCCAAAATGACGATGCGCGGCATCATCTGCGGGTGAAAGATGATCTTTTTCTGATGTGTCTCCTCGTTGAGGATGACGCCGGCGCGGCCGACTTCGGAGCCTGTGCCCGCGGTGGTTGGCACCGCGACGACCGGCGCGATGCCGGCCGGATCCGCCCGCGTCCACCAGTCGCCGATGTCCTCGAAATCCCACAGCGGCCGGGTCTGTCCCGACATGAACGCCACGACCTTGCCGGCATCGAGCGCCGATCCGCCGCCGAACGCCACGACGCCGTCGTGGTCGCCGGCGCGGTACGCTCGAAGTCCCGCCTCGACATGGCTCGAATGCCGGATTGCCCCTGACGGCGCCGAACAGCGCCGCGTTCTTGAGCGCGGCGAGCGCGTTCTTGATCATCGGCGTAGCGATGAGGCCTTCGTCGGTGACGATCAGCGGCCGTTTCATGCCGGCCCGCGAGCAGGCTTCAGGCGAGCTCAGCTGATGCGGCCCGGGCCGGCCCAGATCGTGGTCGGATAATTCCAATTGCCGCGAAGGTTTGGGGTCATGGTCGTCAACCTGAAGTGATACGACTTTGGCCGCGTCAGCTGTTCGAAGCCCACGCGCGACAGCGTGCAGCCGCGCCCCGAATTCTTGACGCCGGTCCAGGCGAGCGCTGGGTCGAGATAATCGCAGCGGTTCAGAAACACCGTGCCCGTCTCGAGCGCATCGCCGAGGATTTCGGCGCGCGCCGCGTCGGCCGAAAAAATCGCGGCCGTGAGGCCGAACTCGCTGTCGTTCATGAGCCGCAGTGCTTCATCGTCCGAGGCGACCTTCATGATGCCGACCGCCGGACCGAAGGTCTCTTCACGCATGATGGCCATGGAGTGATCGACGTCGATCAGCACCTGCGGCGCGAGATACGGCGTTCCCGCCGCGCTGGCCGCGAACTTGGACTCCTCTGATCAGCTGGCGTCGCGCCGCGGGCGACGGCATCCTTCACCTGGGAGCGGACGGCTTCGGCCGCGGCGGTGCGCACCACCGGTCCGATCGTGGTGTGCGCATCGAGCGGCGATCCCAAGCGATACTTATGGGTGAGCTCGACCACCCCATCGACGAAATCCTGGTAGCGCGGCGCCGCGACATAGATGCGCTTGATGCCGCAGCAGGATTGACCGGCATTGAAAAACGCGCCGTCGGTCAAGGTTTCGATGGCGTGCGCAAGATTGGCGTCGGCTGCGCACGTAGGCCGGATCCTTGCCGCCGAGCTCGAGCCCGGAGGCTGCAAACCCCGAGGCGGTCGCGGCAACCACCGCGCGGCCGCCCGGACACCGAGCCTGTGAAACACACGCCGGCGACCCTGCGCGTCGCCCATCAGCCGCGAGGTGTCGGCATGCGAGAGGTGCAGGTACTGGAACACGGCCGCCGGAACACCGGCGCTTGCGAAGGCCTCGAGAAAGCGCTCGGCGCACAGCGGCGTCTGATGCGAGTGCTTGAGCACCACGGCGTTGCCGGCGATCAGCGCCGGCAGCACGGCATTGACCGCAGTCAGATACGGGTAATTCCACGGCGCCACGACCACCACGACTCCGAGCGGCACGCGCTTGATCTGCACGCTTGAAGCCGGCCTTGTCGCCGGGTTGAACCGCCGCGAGCGCCGCCGGCGCGATCTCCAGCATGTAGCGGGCGCGCTCGTCGAAGCCGCGTACCTCGCCGGGCGAGTGAGCGAATGGGTCGTCCCATCTGCCAGGTGATTTCGGCGGCGATCTCATTGGCCTTGGCGACGAAGGCATCGACCGCTTTCTTGAGAATCTCGCAGCGCTCGGCGAGCGGCAATGCGCGCCCATGAGCGCTGTGCGCCGCTGCGCGACTCGAGCGCGCGGTCGATGCCGGCGGCCGACTCGAGCGGCCGTTCGACGTAGATCCGGCCATCGATCGGGCTGATGGTTTTGAGTGTTTCGGTCATGCGGCTCAAATGATCTCGAAGTAGCGGGCGAGTTCCCAATCGGTGATGGCCTTGCGGAACTCCCGCTCTTCCCATTGGCGGGTTGCCGCGTAGTGTTCGACGAACTCGTCGCCAAACAGCGCGCGTGCCGGCTTGGAGGCCAACAGGCGCTCGGCGGCGTCGTAGAGCGTGGCCGGCAAGCGTCGGTGCGACGGGGTGCTCGCGATCGTAGGCGTTGCCCTCGATGGGCGCATCCGGCTCGATGCGGTGCTCGATGCCCCACAGCCCGGAGCCAATGGCCGCGGCGAGCGCGATATAAGGATTGATGTCCGCGGCCGCGATCCGGTATTCGACGCGCTGGCTCGACGGGCCGCCGCGGATGACGCGCAGCGCCGTGGTGCGGTTCTCGATTCCCCAGGCGGCGGAGGTGGGCGCCCAATATCCGGGTATCAGACGCGAGTAGCTGTTGACCGTACAGGCGACCATCGCCAGGAGCTCCGGCATCAGCGCCTGCTGGCCGCCGACGAACCAGCGCATGGCGTCGGACATCTCATGCGGCTTGTTGGGATCGTGGAATACGCTCTCACCGCTTAAGCCGCGCAGCGATATATGCAGATGACCGCTCTGTCCCGGCACGCTGTTGGACCACTTGGCCATGAACGTCGCCATCAAGCCATGGCGCTGCGCGAGCACCTTGGCAAAAGTTTTGAAGAGTGCGGCGCGGTCGGCAGCTTCGAGGGCATCGCAATAGGTCAGCGCCGCCTCGAGAACCCCGGGTCCGGTCTCGGTGTGCAGGCCCTCGATCGGAAATCGCATGATCCGGCTGAGATCGAGAAGCTCGTGGTAGAGATCAGCATGCACGGAACTGCGCAGCACCGAGTAGCCGAATGCTCCGGGGGTCATGGTCTTCAGTTGTCGATAGCCCTTGTCGCGGATCGATTGCGGCGTCTCATCGAAGACGAAGAATTCGAACTCGGCGGCGGCGCTGACAAGCAAGCCCATGTCTGCCGCGCGCTGCAGCACGCGCCGCAAAGTGCCGCGCGCGCAGACGGCTTCCGCGCGGCCGGCGAACTCCGCCAGGAATAGCGCCGTCCTCGGCTCGAACGGGATCTCGCGGCGCGTGTCGGGCAGAATCCGCACCGCGGCGTCCGGGTAGGCGGTGTGCCAGCCGGTGAATTTCGTGTTGTCGTAGAGCTGATCGTTCGAGTCCCAGCCAAGGACCACATCGCAGAATCCGAGATTCTTCTCCAGCCCGGCGAGAAATTTATCGCGGCTCAGGTATTTTCCGCGCAGCACTCCGTCGGTGTCGAAGACACCGATCTTGATGTATTCGATATTGTGTTCGCCGAGAAAATTGCGTATTTCGCCATCCTGCTTCACGGTTGCCTCGGGGGTGTAACGACTGCAGATAGACGGTTAATTGTACGAGATTGGCGCGGCAATTCGTGGAATGACTGCAATAGGCTAGTATTGTGGATCAAATGCGTAATTCCAGATGATATTCGAAACCGTGGTCAGCGGCGGCTGCCGCTCCTATGTCGTCGGCTGCGAAGGGACCTGCGCGGCGGCGCTGATCGACCCGGAACTCAGCCAGATCGACCGCTACCTTGCACTGGCGGCACGGGATGGCTTGCGCATCCGCTACATCGTCGATACGCACACGCACGCGGATCATTTCTCGGCAGCCCTGCAGCTCAAGCGCCAGCTCGGAGTGCCGGTGGTGATGCATCGCGCGAGTCCGGCACCCTTTGTCGATCTGCACCTGCAGAGTGGGGAAATGCTGATCGTCGGGAACCTGCGGCTGCAGGCGCTGCATACTCCCGGCCACACGCGAGATTCCATGTGTCTGCAAGTCGAGGATCGCGTGTTTACCGGCGACACGCTGCTCATCGGCGGAACGGGGCGCACCGATTTGCCCACGGGGGACGCCGCAGCGCTGTTCGAGAGCCTGTTCGAAGGCGTGCTGAAGCTCGATCCGGCGCTCAAGGTCTTTGCGGCACACGAATACAAGGGACGTTCGCACTCGACCATCGGCGAGGAACTGGCGCAGAACCCGCGGCTGCAGAAGCGTGAGCGCGGCGCTTTCATCGAGATGATGCATAACCTCAATCTCACCATGCCGACGCATATCACCGAGGCGCTGCGCACCAATATGACCGGCGGCAAGACCGTGGCGCAGATGCTTGCGGAGGCCGCGGCCTCGGTGCCGTTCATGTCGCTCGGTGAATTGAAAATGTGCCTCGAGTCGGGGAAGGATGACCTGATCGTGCTCGATGTACGAGAGCGCGACGCCTATGAAGAGGGACATATCGCGGGGGCACGGCTGCTGCCGCGCGGCCAGTTGGAACTGCGCGTCAACCAAGAACTGACGGATCCGACCCGGAGGATCCTGGTCTACTGCGAGTTCGGGCGCGTCTCGACGCTGGCAACCGCCACCCTGCGGCAGATGGGTTTCCAACTCGCCGTGGCGCTGGACGGCGGCATGAAAGCGTGGCGCGAAGCGGGCCATGCGGTAACGACCGCAACACATTTATAATCGCACATGAAGTTAGGATTAAGTCGGATTGGGACCGGTCCTCGGGCCGGGACAACGCGCGTTTAGCGTTACGGGTATGGCACTCAATTTCGGGTGCGTCACGCAAGGAGATTTTTCTATGAATGCATTGAATAAGAAGGTTGCGATCGGGCTGCTGGTGGGGATGGGGCTCGCGGCACAACCGATGCTGGCGTCGGCAGCCCCGGAGCTTTCAATCCAGTCGGAACGTGCGGCGCATCCACGCATCGTTGAAGCGATCAACAATATGCAGACCGCGTTGCGGGAAATGGAAGCGGCTCCGGATGATTTCGGGGGCAACAAAGCCACCGCGATTGCCGACACCCGCCGAGCCATTCATTCGCTGAAGAAGGCGTTGTACTACCGTCTCCATTTGGATGATTCGGCCATCGACAGAGCACAATAGCCGGAACCAGACTTGAGCACGCCCCCGCCGGGCAGGCGGGGGCGTCGCCTTATGCGCGCCCCTCCCTCATAAAGTACTGCCGACAAAAATCGTATCGCCGCTCGGGTTCGCATTCGTAGCAGCTCCTGCGATGGCTGTGGCGAAATCGGTGACCGTGGGCAGGGGACCGACGCGATCGCGCCGCGCCTGGGTCGTGCCGCGATCCAGTCGTTCCAGTAGCCGCGGCGTGATCGTGCCCTCGATCATATCGCCGCTGACGACGGCGAGATGAATCCCGAGTTTTGCCAGCTCCGCCCGCCGGCCGCGCAGCGCCTGTTCACCCGCATACTTGCTCGCCGCCACCGGCTGATAGGGACCCACCATGCCGCGTTCGGCATAGAAGTGCGCCATGTGGCTGGTTACAAAAACGATGCGCGCGTCGCGCGGCATCCACGTGAGCGAGAGATCGACCAGGCGCACCTGCGCGCTAAGATTGAGCTGCATCGCATATTCCGCGGGCTTGCCTTTTTCCAGACCGCCGCTCGCATTGAGGATCAACACATCGAGACGGCCGAATTCGCGGCCGACCGAGTCAATCATCGCCCCGACCTCGGAGCTTAAGGTGAGGTCTGCCTGGGCGAGCAGGGCGCGCCGCCCACGCGCACGCACCGCGGCGGCGACAGCTTCAGCGCGTGATCGCTTGCTATGGTAATTGACGACAATGTCGAATCCGCGCTGTGCAAGCAGCACCGCGACGGCCGCACCCACGCCGCGAGATGCGCCGGTTATCAAGACCACGCGGTCCGAAACTTTGCTCAAAATCGGATTCTTGCTCGAGAGTTTCGTACATCATGCCACGGCTCGGTTGCCAACCACGCGGGCTTCCGCAAAGATGGCCCTTCGACCGGCCAGGAATCGACATGCAAGAAAACGCCGAATCGGCAAATGCGGGAGTTTTGGGGTCGCAGGCCCCCGAGGGCGGGCAGGACGCTCAAGCCGCCTCCGATGTTTTCATCAGCTACGCCTCGAAGGATGCGGCGATTGCCAATGCCGTCGTCGCGGTGTTGGAGAGTCAGGGTTTCAAGTGCTGGATCGCCCCTCGGAACGTCACCCCGGGATCGCAGTACGCCGACGGCATCGTGCGGGCGATCAACGGCACGAAGGTGCTTGTGCTCGTCCTGTCGGAGAGTGCGATTGCATCGCCCCATGTGGGCAAGGAAATCGAGCGGGCGTCGTCCAAGCAGCATCCGATCATTGCACTCAAGACCGATGCAACGCCGCTGACGCCCGCGCTCGAATACTTCTTGAGCGAGTCGCAATGGGTCGAAGTGGGTGCCGAGGGCACGCAGGCCGCACTTGCGAAGCTCAGCGACGCGGTGCGCCGCCATTTGACGGCGTCAGCGGCGAACGCCACGGCGGCGCCGCTTGGTCGGCCGCCCTTGGTTCGTGGGCCGCCCAAGCGACGAATACCCTGGATCGCCGCGGTGGTTGCTGGCGCCGCCGCGCTCGCGCTTGCGTACTTCGTGGTCGACAAGTTTTGGCTCTCGAAGCAAGCGGCGAGCGAGCGTACTGCGGCGGCGCTAACGCCTGCCGCCGCGGCGATCTCGGACAAATCGGTGGCGGTGCTGCCGTTCGTCGACATGAGTGAGAAGAAAGATCAGGCGTATTTCTCCGATGGCTTGGCGGAGGAACTCATCGACATGCTGGCAAAAGTCCCGGATTTGCGCGTGCCGGCCCGCACCTCATCGTTCTACTTCAAGGAGCAGCACGCGACCATCGCGGAGATCGCCAAAGCGCTGAGCGTCGCGCACATACTCGAAGGCAGCGTGCGCAGGTCCGGCAACACCGTACGGGTAACGGTACAGCTGATCCGCGCGGACAACGGCTACCACCTCTGGTCCGAGACCTACGACCGCGACTTGCAGGACGTGTTCAAGGTGCAGGACGACATCTCGCGCATGGTGGTCGAGAAGCTCAAACTCACGCTGGTCAACGCGGCGCCGATCGCTGCGCCGCGCATTGCAAGCCCGGAAGTTCACAACCTGTACCTGCAGGGCCGCTATTTCCTGCAAAACGATACCCTGGGCGACCTCGAGAAGGCGGTCGACTTTTTCCAGCGCGCAATTGCGATCGATCCAACTTATGCTCAGGCGTGGAGCGGCCTGGGGTATGCGGAATTCCGCCAGGTGGCGAACGGCAACATTTCGGTATTGCCAGGTCTTGAGAAAGTGAACATGGCGGCGCGGAAGGCGATCGAGCTCGACCCGACGCTCGCCGAGCCGTACCAAGTGGTGAGCCAGGTGAAGATGACGGGCAGCCACGACTGGGCAGGCGCGCGGGCGGCGATCGACAAGGCGCTGCAGTTGGATCCGAACAATGTGAGCGCGCTGATTGCCGATGCGCATCTTACGAGGACGGTCGGCAATGCCGATGATGCCCTCGCGAAATTTCGCCAAACGCTGGATCGTGATCCCTTGAATCTCTTGAACCGCCGCTACCTTGCACGCGTGCTGTATTTCGCCGGCCGGCTCGATGAGGCGGAGGCAACGATCCGCCAGGTGCTGGAGATGAGTCCCACATTCCCGGCGGCGCACTACGAGCTCGGCCGGATCCTGCTCGCGAAGGGGCAGGTGGCGGCGGCCGTGTCCGAATTCGAGTTAGAAAAAACCCCGGGCTGGCGCGAGTTTGGTCTGCCCCTGGGATATCACGCACAACAGCGCACATCTGACGCCAACGCGGCACTCGCCGTGCTGCTGGCCGCTTCGGACGGATCCGAGTTCCAGGTTGCCGAGACCTACGCGTATTTCGGCAATTCCGACAAGGCTTTTTACTGGCTCAACCGGGCCATCGACCACGATCCCGGAATTCAGTGGTTGCGCGGCGATCCGCTGTTCAAGGGCATCACCGCAGATCCCCGCTATGCTGCCTGCGCAAGCTGAATCTTCCGCCATGAGCTCGGTGCTGCGCGCCATTGTTCGACACCGCGGAGTGCAGCTCACCGTCATCCTGTGGATCGCCGCCCATGCCGTGGTGTTGTGGCTGGCGCGCGGGTCGCTGCCGTTCGATAGACCCGCGGTCGCGCGCTTGCCGTTCGCCGTACAGATGTCGGCACCTACCGTCACCATGATCGAAATCTTCGTGCTGATGGCATTGACGTATTTTTTGACCCGCAAGCGCATCATTCCGGACATGGCGGCGCGTGCGCCGGAACGGCCAGCGGCCCTGCGCGAGACCATCCTCGTCGTTGCCTACGCTGCATTGGGACAGGCCGGCGGTTGGATACTGGGTCCGGCGCTGGGATTTCGCGCCTTCAGCTTCCACATCGCCGGCACCGTGTTCGGTTGCAGCACGCCGCCAGAGCCTGCCGAAGTGTGGGTCTGGTCGATCTACAATTTTCTGGTTTTCGCCGTCGCACCCTACCTGTACTTTCGCTCGCGCTACACGAACAGCGAACTCAATCTTCTCTCGAGCAACCGCCGCAACGATGCGCTGCTGATCTTCGTGGTCCTGATCATCGAATCGGCGTTCGAATTGGCCGCGTTCGACAAGAACATGTTCACCTTGAGCGCGCGGCAGATGCTGCTCGGCGCGCCGCTGACTTTTTTCATCTTTTTCATAGGCACCGTGCTGCCGACGATGATCCTGATCTACGCCATCCTGTTGCCCCGCTATCTGAAGTTGACGGGATCGGCGATCAGCACGGTATTGCTCGGCGGACTCACCTACGCCGCCATGCACCTGGTCGAGGGCTGGTCGGCATTCGATTCGCCGCGGGACAGCGCTCTGTCGCTGATTTTCGTGCTGCTGCAGTACTTCGGGCCCGGGATGATCAAAAGCGTGCTGACGCTGCGAACGGGCAATGCCTGGGTGCATGCGTTCAGCTACCACGTCGTCGCGCCGCATGTGATCGTCGACACCCCGCTGATGGTCAAGGTGTTTGGCATTGCGCAATGACTGACGCTGAAAAATCACCAGCTCCTCGACACGGCGTGGCGCGCGTGATCTCAAAGTTAGGATTGGGATCGCGCACCCAGGCCGTGCAATGGATAAGAGAGGGGCGAGTCCGCGTCAACGGCCGGGTGGTGCGAGACGCCGAGTTTCCGGTACGCCAGGATTTGGACCGCGTCACGGTGGCTGGCCTGCCCCAAGCGCGTGCGCGCATCGTCGTCATGCTGAACAAACCGCGCGGCTTGGTTACCACGACCAAGGATGAGCAGGGCCGCGATACCGTGTATCGCTGTTTTCGGGGCTCCGCGCTGCCATGGCTTGCGCCGGTGGGGCGACTGGATAAGGCCAGCGAGGGGCTTTTGCTGTTCAGCAATGACCCGGCATGGGCCGCGGGCATCACTGCTCCTGAAACCGGGCCGGAAAAAACATATCACGTGCAGATCAGCTGCCTGGCGGACGCATCGCTGCTCAAGGCTCTGGAACACGGCGTGGATTTGATCCGCGCCAAGTCTGCGCGGTGTTTGCGCTCCGGCGCCAAGAATTCCTGGTTGGAGATCGTGCTCGACGAGGGCCGCAACCGGCAAATTCGCCGGCTGCTCGCGGCCTTCGATGTGTCCGTGCTGCGCCTGGTGCGCATCGCCATAGGTTCGCTGCTGCTCGGCGATCTTCCCAAGGGTGGGTGGCGCGCGCTCACCGAGGAGGAAATCAACGCGCTCACGGTTAAGCGCCGTGCCTGAAGCGGCTCGGGGCTATTGACTGGCGACTTTCTCGGGCGCGGGCGCCGGCGGATCTTCCTCGAGTCCCACGGTGGCTATGACGCCATTGGCTTTCTGCAGCACTTCGCGCGCGTAGTCCCAGTGGATGGCCACGGTGGTGTTGTCGCCCACTTCGGCTTGCAGCATGGCGGAGAACTCATCGAGGTTGGGCTCCACGGTCTGTCCCTGCGCATCGATCGGCGGATGCGCTTCAAGCAACAGTTCGCCGCCGACCCAGGCCACTTTTACCGGCTCGTTGACCAGGCGCACCGGAGTGCCGACGGGGATCAGCGGAAACAGCGCGGCCACATCGTCGGGATACATACGGATGCAGCCGTGGGTCACGGGAAGCCCGACGGCCCTGGGGTTATTGGTGCCGTGAATCAGATAGGTGCCGTTGCCCGCCGCCAGGCGCATGGCATAGGCTCCGAGAGGATTCTGCGGACCCGGCGGGACCATGGCCGGCAAAGGATCGCCGTCCGCGGCATGTTCCTTGCGCACCGACTCCGGCGGGTACCAGGCCGGATCCTTCTGCTTTTGAATGACGTGGGTCACTCCAAGCGGGGTGCGCCAATCCATCTTGCCGATGCTGACCGGGTAGGTGATGACCTCGATGGGTTGGCCGCGCTTGGGCTTGGGATAGTAGTAGAGCCGATGTTCGGGCAGGTTGACCACGATGCCTTCGTGCGGTCCCGGCGGCAGAATATGTCGCCCGGGAATCATCACCAACTTGCCGGCTCCGGGCAGCCATGGGTCCACCTTGGGATTGACCCGGATGATCTCCTCGGAGCCCAAGCTGTAGGCGGCCGCGAGATCGTAGAGCGTGTCCTCGTAAACCGTCATGACGGTTTGATCCTCGCCCACCACCGTGTCGTTGGCGTTGGTCAACCGATAAGTCGTGGCGTGCGCCGTGCTCAGCCCAAAGTAGAGCAGCACCGCAAGGGCCGCGCTCCGTGATGCCATGTTTACCGAGATTCCCACGTGTTTAGCCTAGCACGGGCTTGAGGGTCTTGGGGCAGTGGACCAAAGGGACAATGGCGAAAACCCGTAACGCAATTGCCCACGATATGATGTATTAGGGCGGGCAATTCACAAAAGGTTCCTGGGGGAGCGATGCGGCGAATGTGGTGCGGCCGATTGATGCTTCTTGGCATGGCGTTGGCGGCCGCCGGCGTGCACGCCCAGGCGAATCCCGATTGGACCACGCCGATCGCCCCTTTCCGCATTGCCGGGAATCTCTACTACGTGGGCAGCAAGGACCTGGCCTCCTATCTGATTGTCACTCCGCAAGGCGACATTCTGATCAACTCGAGTTTGGCGGAGTCGGTTCCGCTCATACGCCGCAGCGTCGAACAGCTGGGCTTTCGATTCACGGACATCAAGATCTTGCTGTTGAGCCATGCACATTGGGATCACGACGCCGGCAGCGCTGAAGTCATTCGCGAGACGCATGCCAAGTACATGGTGATGGATGGCGATGTCTCCGTGGTGATGAGCGGCGGCGCCACGGATTTTGCCTATGCCAAATCCAATCCCTATCCAGCGGCGAAAGTCGATCGTGTGCTGCACGATGGCGACCAGGTGAAAATCGGCGCTACCGTTCTCACTGCGCACAAGACGCCGGGCCACACTCGAGGATGTACGACCTGGACATTGAAGGTGAAGGAGGGCGGGCGGCTTCTGAATGCCGTCATCGTCGGCAGCTGGAATGTGAATCCGGGCTTTCGGCTGGTGGATCGCCCCGGACAACCGGCTTCGTACCCTGGTATCGAGGCGGATTACCGCCACACCTTCGCGGCATTGAAGGCGCTTCCCTGCGATATTTTCCTGGGCGCGCATGGGGCGTATTTCGGCATGTTGGCAAAACTCGATCGAATCAAGTCAGGCGCCCTTGAAAACGTGTGGGTGGATCCCGCGGGCTATCGGGCCGCGGTGGCGGAGCGCGAGCAGGCCTTCGAGACCGAGCTTCAGAATCAGCGGAATTGATCGAGATCGCGCCTCATTTGACGCGCTATTTCTCTTTCGCGGCAGGGCCTTTGCGCCTGGAAACGGCCTGCCGCAATATGAACTCGATCTGTGCATTGACGCTGCGTAAATCGTCGGCCGCCCATTTCTCGATCTCCTTCCATAACTCAGGCGAGATCCTGAGCAGAAAGGGTTTGCGCGCTTCCGAGGGCACGATCAGGTGTACAGCGTTCCGGTATTGATCACGGGCGATGCATCCGAGTTTCCACACAGCACGACCAGAAGATTGCTCACCATGGCGGCCTTGCGCTCATCGTCGAGCTTGACGACGTTTTTCTGATCCAGATCCTCGAGCGCCATGTGAACCATGGTCACGGCATTTTGTACGATGATTTTGCGTGCGGCGATGATGGCCTCCGCCTGCTGCCGGCGCAGCATGACCGGCGCGATTTCCGGCGCGTAGGCGAGGTGCGTGAGGCGCGCATCTTCGACGATCACTCCAGCCTTCGCCAAGCGGACTTGCAATTCTTCCTTCAGAGCCAGCGCGACTTCGTCCGCGCCGCCGCGCAGGGTGATCTCGTGTTCTTCGCCTTGATCATAGGCGTAGCGGCTGGCGATGCTGCGAATCGCCGATTCGCTCTGTATCTCGACATAGCTCGCGTAGTCCTCCACATCGAACACCGCCTGCGCCGTGTTCTCGACCCGCCATACGACCACGGCCGCGATCTCCACCGGATTGCCGCGCTTGTCGTTGACCTTGATCGCGTCGCTGCTGAAGTTGTGAGCGCGAAGCGACAGCTTGGTCGGCAGAAACGCAAGTCCCAACTCGCCCTTGGCGCCTGAGCGCAGCCGAATTCGCGCGCCGCCCTCGTCGGCGGAGGCGTGCTTCGTTGGGTCTCTGCCGCGGGTGCGCGAGTAGAAGGGATTCGCCCAATGAAACCCGCTTTCGCGCACCGTGCCCTTGTAAGCGCCGAACAGAATGAGCACACGCGCCTGATTGGGCTGCAAGGTGAAATAGCCGCCGAGCATCAGCAGCCCCAGCAGCGCCAATGCGACGCCCACGAGCTTAAGCGCGCTGCCGGGCGCGGTGCCGAAACCAATCACGTAGGCCGCGGCCGCGAACAGCAACAGATTGACGATCAGCATGGGCCAGCCGCTCACGGCGCTGAATACGTGCTCGGTGGCGGCGGATCGCGGGGGTCGAATGGACATGTTCGCTCCTTCTACGATATTGAAGTGATATCATAATGAAATCTACCGCGATGTCAATGTGGGGATGGTAAAGTTGCCGAATGCAGCGCGAGCAGATTGCCTTCGTTGGAACCAGCGATCTTTCCGGACATTTTCGCGGCAAGAGTTTTCCGGCGGCGGATCTCGCGGCACGTCTGGAGCGCGGCGTCGGCTTGGCGCCGACCAATATCTTCATCTCGGCCTTTGGCCCCATCCAGGTGACGACCTTCGGCACTCAGGGCGAGGTTTTTCTCATTCCCGACGCCTCGACCCGCGTGCTGGTGCCTTTCGAGGGCAGCACATCGGAATATTTTTTTCTCGGCGACATCAGGACCTTGGATGGCTCGCCCTGGGATTTCTGCCCGCGCCACGTATTGCGCCGAGCGCTCGAGGAACTGAAGCGCGAGACGGGCTTGAGCCTTCTGGCCACCTTCGAGCAAGAGTTCACCTACAGCGGCGCCGGCGCCTTGCAGCAGCCCTACGAACTCGACGCCTATCGCCGCCAGGGTGTGTTCGGCGAAACCCTGCTCACCGCCATGCGGCAGGCGGGTGTGATACCGGATTCATTCCTGGCTGAGTTCGGCACCAAGCAGTTCGAAGTCACCTCCGCGCCCGCGGTTGGATTGCGGGCAGCCGACAATGCGGTGATCACCCGCGAACTCGCCCAGGCGGTGGCCTTCAGGTTGGGAAATCGCGTGAGCTTCACGCCGATTCCGGAGCCGAGCGCCGTGGGCAACGGCACGCATATTCACTGGAGCTTCTTGGATCAGGATGCCCGGCCGGTGCTGCTCGATGAGCATCGTCCCTGGGGCCTGTCGTTGTCAGGCGCCCAGTTCCTCGCGGGGATATTGCATCACCTTCCCGCGCTGTGCGCCGTGACCGCGCCGTCGCTGCCTTCCTACTATCGCCTGCGTCCCAATCGCTGGGCGCCCGTCAATGCCGATGTCGGCCTGTTGGATCGCGGCACGGCGATTCGGATCTGCCCTGCGAGCGGCGATCCTCAGTATCGCGCACGGGCCTACAACCTGGAATTTCGCGTGGCCGACGCCGCCGCGAGTCCTTATCTCGCTCTGGCCATGCTGGTACAAGCAGGCCTTGACGGCATCCGCCATGGATGGGAAATCGAGGCGATGGATGTACGGCCGCTGCCCACGCATCTGGAGCAGGCGCTGCAACTGCTCGAGGCCAGCGAGCCGGCGGCGCAATGGCTGGGAGCCGATCTGCATTCCGCCTACCTGCTGTTCAAACGGGCGGAAATCAAAGGCCTTGAGAATCTGGATGAAACCGAGATCTGCCGCCGCTATGCCGAAGTCTATTGAGCTCTTGGGCAAGTACGAGCCGCCGCCGTTCATCGAGGCAAGACCGCAGGGTCGATCGAATTTCCTCATCGTGGTGGATCACGCCGGTGCGCGAATCCCTCTGCGCCTGGGCAACCTCGGCCTGCCGCCCGCGGAGCTTACGCGCCACATCGCCTGGGACATCGGCAGCTTGAGCGTGGCGCGGCACATGGCGGAGGCGCTGGATGCGCACTTGGTGGCGCAAAATTATTCCCGGCTGGTCATCGACTGCAATCGCGACCCGACGGTGGCAAGCTCCATACCGCTGGTGAGCGAATCGACCGAAATCCCCGGCAATCGAAATTTGAGCGCCGCGGAAGTCCGCGCCCGGCGGGTTGCAATCTTCGATCCCTACCATGAACACATTGGCAAGCTGCTCGATGCACGAGCGGCGGCCGGCCGCCGCACAATTCTGGTTGCCCAGCACAGCATGACCAACATCTACAAAGGGGTGCGCCGCGAGATGCACGCCGCGGTGCTCTACAACCGCGACCGGCGCTTTGCCGGGTTGGTGCTGGAGGCGCTGCGGCGCGAACCGGATGTGATCGTCGGCGACAATGAGCCTTATTTTGTCAGCGACGACACGGATTTCAGCATTCCCCGCCATGGCGAGGCGCGCGGTCTGCCGCATGTGGAAATTGAAATTCGCCAGGATCTGGTGAGCGACGCGGCCGGCCAAAAGCAATGGGCGGCGCGCATCACCAAAGCCCTTAAAGACGCCGAACGAGCCCTGTTAGGAACATCGCCGTGACACAACCCTTGAGCCGCGAGATCCCGATCGAACCAGAACACACGGCGCTGCTCCTGGTCGATGTGCAGAATTTCAATTGCAGCAAAGACGGCGGCGAATATGCCCATCTCAGTGCGTCTGCAGCAGGTTTGCCGCCGCGCCGCCATCGAGGTCACCTACACTGTGGTCGAAAGCATGACCGCCGACGGCCGCGATCGCTCGCTCGATTACAAGATCACCGGGTTTCACGTGCCGAAAGGATCAGCGGATGCCCGGATGGTGAGCGAGTTGGCGCCGCGCGGCGATGAAATGCTGTTTCCCAAGACTTCATCTTCGGTGTTCATCTCGACCAACATCGATTATGTGCTGCGCAATCTGGGCACGAAGTATCTGATCATCGCCGGATGCCTGACCGATCAATGCGTGGATTCGGCGGTGCGCGACGCCTGCGATTTGGGATATCTCGTAACCCCGCCCACCGATGCCTGCGTGACCATGTCGGCGGAGCGGCACGATTGGTCGTTGCGCAACAATCGAGGCTATTGCCGCCAGATCACGACGCAGGCATTGCTCGAGGAGATCGAGCGCTTGGCGCCAAGCCTCTAGCGGATCATCGCTTTATAGGCGTGCCAGGTCGCATGCCCCAGCAAGGGCGCAGTGAACAACAAACCAAACAGCAGCGGTGCGTAGCCGATGGCGGTCAGGATCGTGATCAGCGCGCCCCATAGAATCATCGCCGGGATGTTGGCGAACACGGCTTTGACACTGGCGCGCATCGCCTGTGGGGCATTGGCGTGCCGATCGATCATCAGCGGGATGGCGACAACGGACACGGCGAACACGGCGGCTGCCAGCACGCCGCCGACAACGACGTACGCCAATACCTGCGTACGATTCGTGGATTCGAGAAAGCCGCGATACAGCGTCTCGCGCATGTCGGGCGCGGCGACGTGAAACACCGTGCCAAGCATGATGGCGGATATGCCGAACCACACCAGGGCACAGATGGCGAGAATCACGCCGAATTCGAATAAAGCGCTGGGATTGCGCCCGAAACCGTCCAAAGACTGATCGAAATTAGCGGTCTGACCCTGCGAGTAGCGGCGCGATATTTCGCAAAATCCGGCCGACATCAGCGGCCCGACCAGCAGAAATCCGGAAATGGCGGCGGCGACGAGGTAGGGATGGATGCCGCAGAACACCAGGAGGGTCCAGCCCAGCGCAACGATGAGCGCGCCGTAGCCTAAGCTCACCACGCTGCGCATGTCGTGCCAACCGCGATACAACCACACGAACGGCTGGTAAAACGGCACCCGCAAGATTTCGAGATTCAACGGCTGTGCATGACCGGAAACGACTGTGGTAGCCATGGTCTTGAGCTCCATCAATGGATAACGCCGACCGATTCCCCGCCACAGTCTAGCGCCAATTCGCCGCTCCGTCAGCGGCGGCCCGGCCTGGCAACGGCGGCCGGTATTTTTCTATGTCGGATTGCGTGCCAATGTGCTGCAATTCACCGGGGTTCGCGAGCGCCTTACATGACGTGGTGAATAAATGGGACGATTGATAGCGCGATTGAGCTTGCCGGAGGCAGTCGGTTTATCGCTTTCCATCATCTGTCCGTCGGTCACCGCGGCATTCAATGTCACCCTCGTGGCGCAGGCCACGGGCCCGGCAGCGCCGCTGGCTTTCGCCATCGGCACCATCGCGATGGCATTGATCGGGCTGTCCTTTACCGCCTTCACCCACCGCGTCGCGCACGCCGGCTCCGCTTATGCCTACATCGCTCATACCTTCGGCAACCGCCTGGGCTTCATCGCCGGCAGCGCGCTGCTCCTGACCTACCTGGGCTTTTTCACGGCCCAGGCCGCGCTGGTCGGCAACTTCGCCGCCGCGGCGTTCAGCCGCCAGCTGCTTCTCCGGCGTACTCGGGGGGCTTGCGGCCGCGGGCCGGATCTTGTTTGCAATCGGTCGCGGCGGGCTGTCGCCCGCGTTGGCCGAAGTGCACCGCGTGCACGGCACGCCTGCGCCCGCCGTGTCGCTGGCGGCCGTCCTCATGATCGTCGCGTTCATACTGTGGGCGCCGTTCGTCGGCGCCGGCAATTACTATGCATACACCAGCACCATCGGTGTGCTCGCGCTGATTCTGGTGTACATCGGCGTCGGCGGCGCCGAGATGGTGGAGGCCTGGCGCGAACACCGGCCGCTGTGGTCGGCTGCGTGCGTGTTGGGACCGGTGTTGCTGCTGTGGGTGCTTTATCGCAATATTTATCCCGTGCCGGAATTTCCCAACAATCTGTGGCCCTACGTGGCCGCGGGCTGGGTGATCGTCGCCTGGGCGCTCACCCGCTGGCGTCCGGCCGTCACCAGCGCGCCCTTGGTCGAATATTCCTGATCAAAGGCATGCGCATTTCAGTTGCCATTGTGATGCTGATTCTCGTCGCAGCATGCGCCTCCGGGGGCGGATACAAATCGACGTTGGTACGCTGGGACAAATTGCACAGTCAGCCGGGTTTTGACGCCTACGTAACCACATTCATCAATGCGCAAAGCGCCGCGCACCTGGACAGCAATTCGGGCTGCTATCAATACGATCCCGGAACGACGGTGGATTTGCTCCTGGTCGTCGAAACTTCAGGGCGAATCAGTGCGGCATACACCGACACGGACTCAAAAAAGGCCAAGTGCTTCCGCAAGGTCTATGTCGGCGTCAAGGCGCCGATACCGCCGTTCAGCCCCTTCCCTCTGCGCATGCGGGTGCGTTGATGGAGAATGGGTCGGCACTGAAACTGCGATAAGGGGGAGACATGAAATTCGGCGTATTCTACGAGCTGCAATTGCCGCGGCCCTGGCGCCCTGGCGACGAGATGCGCCTGTTTCACGAGGCGCTCGACCAGGTCGCGCTTGCCGATCAACTGGGGTTTGATTATGCGTGGGAGGTCGAGCATCATTTTCTCGACGAATACTCGCATTCCTCCGCACCCGAAGTGTTTCTCGCCGCGGCCGCCGCGCGCACCAACAGCATCCGTCTCGGGCACGGCATTCGCCAGGTCATCCCCAACTACAACCATCCCGCGCGCACGGCGGAGGGTCTCGCGACGCTCGACATCATCTCCCGCGGGCGGGTCGATTTCGGCATCGGCGAAGGCGCGACGCGCATGGAGCTCGGCGGATTCGCCATTCCAGCCAAAGAGAAACGCGCGATGGCTATCGAAGCTGCCGAACAGATTGCCAATATGCTGGTTCTCGAGCCCTATCCCGGCTTCACCGGCAAGTATTTTTCGATGCCCTGCCGCAACGTGCTGCCGAAGCCGGTGCAGCGTCCGCATCCGCCGATGTGGATGGCGTGCACCAATCGCGAAACGATCAAGGTCGCGGCGTCGCTGGGGTTGGGCGCGCTGGCTTTCTCCTTCGTCAATCCCAACGAGGCGCGGCTCTGGTCCGAGATCTATTACGGCATCATCAAATCGGAAAGCTGCATTCCCCTGGGCCATGATGTGAACGCGCAGATTGCGATGGTCTCGAGTTTCTCCGTGCATCACGACCGCGCCGAGGCGATCCGCCGCGGTCATGAAGGATTCGAGTTCTTCGGCTATGCCTTGAACGCACTGGTGGCGCACGACACCGTGCCCGGACGCACAAATCTCTGGGGCGAATATCTTCGGCTGCGCGGCGAACGCACCGAGGAGATCGTCGCGCTGACGGCGGGCGCCGGCGACTATGCATCGGGCATCGGCACGCCCGCGGACATGCGCAAGCATCTGCGCGGATTTCAAGATTCGGGAATCGACCAGGTCATTTTTCTGCAGCAAGCCGGCCGCAACACGCACCAGCACATCTGCCAATCCCTGGAGCTTTTCGCCGCCGAGGTGATGCCGGATTTCAAAGCCGAGGCGGCTGCGCGCGAGCAACGTAAAGCCGCCGAGCTCAAGCCGTATGTCGAGGCGGCGCTCAAGCGCAAGGTGTGGATGAGGCCGCTCGCGGATCACGAGATCCCCGTGGTGAAGGCATCCGTGGTGCGCGCACAAGTCGCGGGCGGACCGAAGGTGCCGGAGTAGCCGCAAGTGAAGCGTCGTACGGTTCTCGCGCTGCTATCCGCGATCGCCATCGACCTGCGCGCCGCCACGCTTGCCGAGTCAGGGTCGGCTCTTGCAAGGCAACTTGCCGCGGCGGTGGAGCGCGGCGACACGCCGGGAGTCGTGGCGCTGCTCGTCGACCGCGACGGTGTGCTGTACGAAGGATGCGCCGGCAAGCTGGATGTCGCCGGCAACCTGCCGATGAGAAGCGACGCGATCTTTCGCATTGCATCGATGACCAAGCCGATCACATCGGTTGCCTGCATGCTGCTCGTGCAGGAAGGCAAGCTCAGCCTGGATTTGAGCTGGGCGGGTCTTTTCAATACGCAGTTCTGGATCGACCGACAGCGGCACGTCGCAGCCGTCATGATGATGCAG
The DNA here is from genome assembly GCA_963785405.1 of uncultured Gammaproteobacteria bacterium. Lineage (GTDB taxonomy): Bacteria > Pseudomonadota > Gammaproteobacteria > Steroidobacterales > Steroidobacteraceae > Bog-1198. The sequence goes on along the minus strand of CAWAVF010000008.1, from coordinate 169,358 downwards.
CTGCTGCCTTTTTATGACGATGGTGCGATACGCACCTTGAGAGACTTCGAACGCACCGTGTACCAACATCAGAACTCATGAAAAAATGGCAGTGGTCGGCGATCGGGCTGTTCGTTGCGCTGCTGTTGCTTGCCGGAATCGGTGCGGGCCGCCAGATTTTCGCGGAACGCCGCGAAGCAAGCCGCTTTCCAGCTCCCGGGCAGTTGGTGGATATCGGCGGCCGCCGCTTGCACGTGATGTGTTCCGGTGCCGGAGCACCCGGGGTGCTCATCGAGGCAAGTGGTCTTGGTACCGCGCTGCAATCCGCCGCTGTGCAGCGCGTGTTGGCGATAACCCAGCGTGTCTGCAGCTACGATCGAGCCGGCCTCGGCTGGAGTGATTCAAGCCCCGGTCCAGCCACCGCCAAAGCGATGGAGCAGGATCTCGAGCAGCTGCTGGCACGGCTGCACTTGCCGGCGCCGCTTATTCTCGTCGCCAGTTCAGCCGGAGGTTTGAGCGTCGAGCTCTACGCCCGCGAGCATCCCGAACGCGTTGCCGGCCTGGTATGGGTCGACGCCCTGTCCGGCGATGCGCTGGATCGCGTGCCGGAGATTCATCGGCTGCAGCGCTCGGCCTGCCTGGCGCGCGACGCCGCATGGCTTGGCGCCATACGGCTCATCAACCCATTGCATTTGCAGACCGCGGCGGCAGAAGCGTCCGCGGCGCGCGCGGCGGCGCTGACCTACCGCCGCAGAACTCTCGAAGCGGTTTGTTCCATGACCCAGTCCTTCGATGCGAGCGCCGAGCAGATTCGCCATGCGCCCACCATACAATCCACGATACCGGTCATCGTGCTGGTACATGGGGAGCCGCGCGACCTCGACCCGACCGCCAGCGCGGCGACTCTTGCGGCTCTTGAACCGAAGTGGCGAGCCGCCCAGGAGCAATTTTCCAGGCGCTTCAGCCGATCGAAGCTGCTGGTCGTCGAGCATTCGGGACATCTCATCGTCAGTGAGCGTCCCGATGCCGTGGTCACCGCCGTCCGCGAGGTTCAGAATCTATAATTGATCTGGGTGCCGTAAGTGCGCGGCTGGTTGGTGGTGTAGCGCGTCAATGCCGGGATGTTGAATTGGAAGCTCGTGGTGTTGCCCGTCAGCTCCGCGGGCCGCGGTATCGGTTGCGGCGGCCGCTTCCGTGGCGGACGCAAGGCTGCTCCAACCGGCCGCAGCCAGCAGGCTGCCGCACAGGATTGAGTATCTGAGAACAACGCAATGCTTGCGAAGTGGTTTCATGAGCCGCATCCCTTTTTTGTATTGTCATGCAGACGGTAGCAAGGAACCGTACCGCTGCGGCTCAATTCTGCGCACGTTATGCGGCGGGTGGCAACCGCTCGGCATTGTAAATTTTTCCGCTCCAGACCTGGGCACGCGGGCAGTCGGGTTGCACCAATACTAGGCGTACATCGGTCTACCGCTTGTCCGACACGGAGTGCCGCCGATCGCCTGGTCCGCGGTTTCGCGAAAGGCGTGATGATGACCGATATGTACAGAGCGCCCACCATGTCAGCGAGATCCCATTCCAAAACCATCGCGGTTACTCTGGCCGCGGCGCTCTTCTACGTCGCTGTCTTCGGCTTCGACTGCAGGGCGGACTCTGCCGAGACAAGAGCGTCACCCAAACCCCATCAAGACAGAACCGGAAAGGAGCGGCTCGGCAAGGCATCATTTTACGCGAAGAGTTTTTCAGGCAAGAAAATGGCCGATGGCAATATCATGGATCCACGCGAGAACAACGCGGCCAGTCGCACGCTGCCGCTTGGAACCATCGCCAAGGTGACCAATCTGGAAACCGGAAAGAGCGCGATTGTAAAGATCGAAGATCGCGGCCCGTATGTCGATGGCCGCATCGTCGATCTGTCGCCCGCCACCGCACAAAACATTGGAATCACTCGACGTCAGGGCATCGCCAGGGTAGCGGTCGCTCCCATCACGGTGCCGTTGCCCGGTGGCAGCATGAAACTCGGCTCCGGCGCAACTTGAGCCGCTGCTAGCCTACCGCCGGAGTTTCGCCGGCGAGCACCCGTAAGAACCGTGCTCGTTCGATATTGCCGCCGCTCAACACCACGGCCACGTTTTTGCCGGCCATGCGCTCACGGTCCTTGAGCAGCGCGGCCAGCGGCGCCGCGCCCGCGCCTTCCGCCACTTGATGAGTGTCGTCGAAATAAATTCGCATGGCTTCGGCAATCTCGTCTTCGGACACCTCCACCCAGCGCGAAGCGCCGCGGCAAATCGCTGCGATCGCATCGGCATTGGGTTCGCGCGTGGCCAGACCATCCGCGAAGGTATTCGCAGTGGGCGAAGGGACGGCCGAGCCGGCAGCAAACGACAGCGCATTGGCCGGCGCCTTGGCGGCGCTCACGCCCACAATTTCAGTCTTCAGGCCCAGAAGATCACGCACCGCAATCGCTCCGCAAAGTCCCGATCCCATTCCCATGCCCACGTACAGCGCATCCAGATCGTGAGCCGCGGTGAAGAGCTCCAGCGCACAACTCGCGACGCCGGCGATGAGGTCGCGATGAAAGGAGGGGATGAAGTGCAGGCTCTCCGCGGCAGCCGTCTTGAAGGCTTCGTGCTTCGCTTCGTCGAAATCCCTGCCAAATTCGACCAGGCGCGCGCCGAAGCCCAGGATCGCTGAATTCTGATCCGGAGAATTGCCGGTGGGCACATAGATGGTTGCGGGAACCCCGGCGCGGCCGGCCGCAAACGCAATGGACTGACCGTGGTTGCCGCGAGTCGCCGAAATGACGCCCCTGATATAAGGCTGCGCGCGGCACAGCCGGTCCAAGTACACGATGCCGCCGCGCACCTTGAAGGCACCGGTAGGCGTGTGATTCTCATGCTTCACGTGGACGCTGCATCCCAAGCGGCGCTTGAGCTTCGGCCACGCATACAGCGGCGTCGCCGGCATGACGCGGTACACCAGCTGCGCGGCACTCTGCAACTCGCTCATCTCAAAGGCAATTGACGCCACCATGGACTCCTTTAAACAAATTTCAGCGTGGCCACGCCGCTAGATTACCTTGCGCGTCAGGTGACCGGGAAAACTTTACCGCGGCGTGGTCGGGCAGCCTCTGGCGGACTCTTCGGAAATATCGGACTATCGCAGCATGAAACTGTTTACCGGCATGGCGCTGATGCTGATGCTTGCGGCGGCGTCGGCTTTGAGCGCCGAACAGCCGCTATTGCGCGACACTGCCACCGGCGCCGATCCCAAGCAGCTGCAAGCGACGGTGCAGGCGCTGGTGGGCTTCGGCACCAGGCACTCGCTGTCGGATAGCACTTCGCCCAAACGCGGCATCGGCGCGGCGCGCCGCTGGGCGCAATCGCGATTCGCCGAGATCAGTCAGACCTGCGGCGGGTGCCTGACCTTGGTCACGCCGTCGCAAACCTTCACCGGCGCTCGCGTCCCGAAGCCCAGCGAGATCGTCGATGTGGTGGCGATTCAGCGCGGCAGCACCGATCCCGAACGCGTGATCATACTGACCGGACACATCGATTCACGCGTCAGCGACCCCTTGAATGCCACGGCGGATGCGCCGGGCGCCGATGACGATGCTTCCGGCGTCGCCGTGGTGATCGAGGCCGCGCGAATCTTGAGCCGCTACAAATTTCCCGCCACCTTGGTCTACGGGGTGCTGTCCGGCGAGGAGCAGGGGCTGTATGGCGGCAAAGTGCTGGCGGAGTATGCCAGGGCCCAGGGCTGGCGGGTGGAGGCGGATCTTAACAACGATATCGTCGGCGGCACCCGTGGCCAGAACGGCGTGATCGACAACAGCCGCGTGCGCTTATTCTCCGAGGGCACTCGCGATACCGAAACTCCCGAGGATGCCAAGCAGCGGCGATTCGAGGGCGGCGAGAACGATTCCGCGTCGCGCAATGTGGCGCGCTACGCCAAGGCGCTGGCGGAATCCTATCTGCCCAACTGGACCGTGGCCTTGGTTTACCGGCTCGACCGCTTCGGCCGCGGCGGCGATCATTCGGCATTCAATGCCTTGGGCCTTCCGGCGGTGAGGTTCACCGAAAACTCCGAGGATTATCGGCACCAGCACCAGGACCTGCGCACCGAAGGCGGCGTGGAATATGGCGACACCATCGACCATGTCGATTTTTCCTACCTTGCGAAGGTGGCAGCCACCAACATGATCGCCGCCGCGGCAATGGCCTCGGCGCCGCCGCCGCCGGCGAACGTCAAGATCAGCGGCGCGGTCACTTCGGACACCAAGCTGTCATGGCGCGCCGCGCCAGGTTCGCCCGCCGCCAGCTATCGCGTGCGTTGGCGCGATACCACCGAGTCCATGTGGACACACTCGCGCGATGCCGGAACTTCTGATTCGCTGACTCTGGCCAACGTGGCCATCGATGATTTTATCTTTGGCGTGGCCAGCGTTTCCGCGGATGGATTCGAAAGCCCGGTGGTTTTCCCGGGCGCGGCCGGCGCTTTCTGGCGCTAGCGAGCGCTATTTGAGCGGGCTGGAAGCTATTTCACTCGTATAGGATTTGGACAGCGTCCCCTTGGCCTGCGCGATGGGGAGCAGCGTCGGATAGAATTGCGCGAACGTGGTATCGACCGCCGCATGTGCCGCGTGGCATGAATAGCAGCTGGCGGCCTGTGGCATCAACTGCGCCGGCTGTTTGCCGCCAAAGGCGAAGAAGCCCCACTTGTCCTTGAAGCGCGCTTCGTCCTTGACATGAATTTCGATGCCGATGATTTGCGTGCTCTGGTAATTGCCGGCCTTGTTGATGGAACCTGCGCTCGGGGCGAGGCGGTTTTCCTTCAGCAGCAGGGTTTTATCCGGCCAGGTGCCGGTGGCGAGAAAACTCTTGTAGCTCTCCGGATTGACGAACACATTGTCCAAGGTGTGATCGCCCATCTGCATGCCTTGCATGTAGCTCATGTCGAAGCTCGAGGTCAGGAACACCCAGTCCCGATAATTTTCCGGCAGCAGCAGTCTGCCGTCGGCGGTGTAGGCAGGGCCGCGGTTTTGCGGTTCCGAAGGCTGGCCCTGCGCCATCGAACACAGCAGCAAGGCGGTCAGTGCAATCATTTTGCCGTTCATCGTGAATTCTTCTGGGTTTCAGTGCTAGAACGCGGCCGGATACGCGCCGCCGTCGAGCAGAATGTTCTGGCCGGTGATGTATCCGGCATGCACGCTGCATAGAAAGGCGCAGGCCTGGCCGAACTCGGCCGGAGTGCCGAAGCGCTTGGCGGGGATGTTCGCCTTGGCGCGCGCCGCCGCTTCGTCCTCGCTCACCTGGTTGCGTTTGGCGGCGCTCGAGAGATTGTTGCGCAGGCGCGCGGTATCGAAACTTCCCGGCAGCAGATTGTTGATGGTGACATTCTTGTCGGCCACCGTGCGCGCCACGCCCGCCACGAACGCGGTCAGGCCGGCGCGCGCACCGCTCGACAAATCCAGCCCCGCGAGCGGCATCTTGACGCTGACGGAGGTGATGTTCACGATTCTGCCGAAGCCGCGCGCGCTCATCGATTGAATGACTTTTTGAATGAGCTCGATGGGCGTCACCATGTTCATGGTCACGCCGTCGAGCAGCGCCTGGCGGTTGAGGTCGAGAAAACTGCGCAGCGGCGGACCGCCGTTGTTGTTGACCAAGATGTCGGGCGTCGGACATGCCTCGAGCAGCGCCGCCTGGCCATCAGCGGTGGAGACGTCGGCGACCACCGGCGTCACCGAGGCGCCCGTGCTGTGGCGGATCTCGGCGGCGGTCTGCTCGAGCAGCGCGCGATTGCGTCCATTGATCACCAGGATGACTCCCGCCTCGCCAAGCGCTTGCGCGCAGCCGCGGCCCAAGCCCTGGCTGGAAGCGCAGACGATCGCGGTTCGTCCCCGAATGCCTAAATCCATACCACCCTCCCCTTAAGGCCACTTGCGTTGCGCGCCAATGAATCGTATAGCCCGTATGTCAGCCACGCAACCAAGGGGTCTTAGGAGTCAACGTGTCAATTGAACGAATTCAGAGCGGCCCGCGCATGTCCCAGGTGGTCGTGCACAACAAAACCGTATACTTGTCGGGCCAGGTTGCCGAAGGCGCCCGCGGCGCGAGCGTTACCGTGCAGACCCAGGCGATACTCGCCGGCATCGACCGCCTGTTGGCGCAGGCGAAGACCGACAAGAGCCAGCTGTTGGCGGCGACCATCTGGCTCACCGACATGGGAACGTTTTCGGAAATGAACAAGGTGTGGGAAACCTGGGTGGTGCCGGGTGCGACGCCGGCGCGCGCCACGGTGTTGAGTCCGCAATTGGCGGCCGCCGAATTCAAGATTGAAATCGCGGTCGTGGCGGCTCAACCTTAAGTAAAGACATGGAACCGAAGTTCACAACCGCGCCGCAGCTGCTCGCGGTGCGCGAGGAATTGCAGCGGCGCGAGCCCATATTCCATCATCCGGAGTTCGGCACCACGCGCGCCGACTACGAGAGCATGACCGATGCAAACTTTTGGGAAGTGGGCGCATCGGGCCGGCGCTACAGCCGCGAATACGTGCTGGACACGCTGCAGAACAGGCCGCCGAACCCGGACGAGGCTTCGTGGGTGATGCGCGACTTTCAATGCCTTAAGATCGCCGCTGACAACTACCTGATCACCTACACCTTGTTTCAAGGCCCGCGCGTCACGCGCCGCGCGACGCTGTGGCGTAAAACCCAGGCCGGGTGGAAGATTCTTTATCATCAGGGCACGATGGTGGAAGAGTCTTAAGCAAGGCCGGGATTGCATCAATGCTTGAACTGCAAAATGTCTACAAGACATTCGAGGACAGGACCGTCCTTGCGGACATCAACTTGAGCGTTCCCAAGGGCGCCACGCATGCGCTGATCGGTTCGAGCGGCTCGGGGAAAACCACCCTGCTGCGCATCACTCTGGGACTCATCCCGTTCGATCGCGGCTACGTCAAGATCAACGATCAGCCGCTGCTGTCATTCAGTCCCGTGGAGTGGGCGGCGCGCATCGGTTATGTGCCTCAGGACGGCGGCCTATTTCCGCACCTTGTGGGTTATCACAATGTGTCGCTGATCGCAAAACTCCGCGGCTGGGGAAATTCCAAAATAGCCGGCCGCGTCGAGGAGCTGCGCAAGCTCGTCGATCTTCCGGCCAGCGTCCTTGAGCGCTTCCCGCACGAGCTTAGCGGCGGCCAGAAGCAGCGGGTCGCCATCATGCGGGCCGCGATGATGGATCCGTCGGTGATGCTGCTCGATGAGCCGATGGCGGCTCTCGATCCTTTGATCCGGCACAGTCTGCAGCAGGAATTGAAGGCCATTTTCAACCGGCTGGGCAAGACCGTGCTCATCGTCACCCACGATCTCGGCGAAGCCGTGTTTCTCGCCGATCGCATCACGCTGTTGCACGAAGGCAGAATCCTGCAGAGCGGCAGCTATGCCGACCTGCTGCGCCATCCCGCCGATCCTTTCGTCACGCTGTTCATCAATGCGCAGCGCACGCTGCCGGATACGGCGGAAGTCGCATGAAGAAATGGCTCATGGCGGCGCTCATTCTGGCCGGCATTGCGCCGCTCGGTGCGCTGGCCGCCAAGGCCATCGTGGTCGGCTCCAAGGTATTCACGGAAGGCTACATCCTCGGCGAGATTGCGGCGCAAAACATTGAGTCGGTCTCGAAGGTCCCCGTCGAGCGAAAACTCGGCATGGGCAGCACGGGAATTCTGTTCGCGGCCTTGAGCAGCGGCGCAATCGATCTGTATGCGGACTATACCGGCACATTGAGCGAAGCCATTCTCAAACAGCCGGACTTGAAGTCCGTCGAGGACATTCAGGCTGCGCTTGCGAAGATGGATCTGGTGATCTCCGAGCCATTGGGCTTCGATGACACCTATGCGCTGGCGGTGAAGGAGTCCTTCGCCGAGAAGCACGATCTGCATACCATCAGCGATTTGGCGCGGGTTCAGGACGACATCAAGGCCGGATTCAGCTACGAGTTCATGGATCGCAAGGATGGCTTCCCGCGGATGGCGGAGCACTATCACCTGCATCTGGACCCGCAAAAGGTCAGCCGCATGGAACACTCCCTGAGCTTTCAGGCGATCGATGACGGAGCTGTGGACTTGATCGACACCTATTCCACCGACGCCAAGATCAAGAAATCCAAGCTGCGGGTGCTCAGCGACGATCGCGGATTTTTTCCGGTGTACCAGGCCGTGTGGGTGGCAAGAAAAGCCTTCGTTGATGCGCATCCGCGCGAATGGCAGGCGCTCAAGCAGCTGGAAGGGGCGATCAGCGCGGACGCGATGATCGACATGAACAGCCAGGCGGACATACAAAAGCAGAGCTATGCGAAGGTCGCCGCGCAATTTTTGGGATCCGAGGCGCCGCGCTCGCAGAGCCTGCAAAGCAACATCGTGCGGCGCACGCGCGAGCACCTGTGGCTGGTGGGCATGGCGCTGCTGTTTTCAGTGGCCGTCGGCATACCCTTGGGCGTGACCGCCGCGCGCTATCACGCTGCGGGGCAGGCGATTCTGATCTTGAGCGCGCTGATTCAAACCGTGCCTTCGCTGGCGTTGCTGTGCTTCTTGATTCCCCTGCTCGGCGTCGGCACGAAACCCGCATTGGCGGCGCTGTGCTTGTACAGCCTGCTGCCGGTGGTCTTGAACACCTTCACCGGCGTGCGCACCGTCGACCCGCAGCATTTGGAAAATGCCCGCGCCTTCGGACTGACGCGCCGGCAGGTTTTCTTCCGCATCGTGTTGCCGCTCGCGAGCCCCACAGTGCTCGCGGGAATCAAGACCGCCACCATCGTCAGCATCGGCACGGCGACCCTGGCGGCGCTGGTGGGGGCCGGCGGCTACGGCGCCCCCATCATCTCCGGACTGTCGTTGAACGATGTTCCCACCATCCTCACCGGGGCGATCCCCGCCGCATTCATGGCGCTCATTGCCTACGGCGTTTTCGAGGTCCTGGACTTTCTGCTGATCCCGGCCGGCCTGCGCAAGCAGCGCTAAATCGTCCGATCAAAGCCTCGGCGGCCCGATTTCCAATGTGTGAACCGCGGCGCATTGTTAAAATGCTAATGATAATGATTCGTGTTAGCATCAAAAACACGAGTCAATAACCGAGAAATCGCAATGCATCAAGCGGACGGCGACGTGCCCGTGGACACCGACAATTTGCAGAGCATCGAGGTCACGGGAACCGCGATCCAGCTAGGGCTCGACATCCCTCGATCCATCGACACCATCGATAAGAAGGAACTGGCCGAGCAGCACCTCACCCTGGTGCAGGATGCCTTGCGCAATGTGCCGGGCATCACCTTGAACTCCGGCGAGGGCGGCGCGCACGGCGATTCGGTGAATTTGCGCGGGCTGTCGATACCCGACAGCTTCTTTCTGGACGGTGTGCGCGATATCGGTCAATACCGGCGCGACACCTTCAACAGCGACGCGATTTCGGTGCTGTTGGGTCCCGCCTCCGCGGTGTTCGGCCGCGGCTCCACCTCCGGCGTGATCAACAGCATCAGCAAGCAGCCCACCTTGACGCCGCTGGCGACGATCAGCGCATCGGCAGGCGAGGCGGATTCGTGGCGCGGCACCGGGGATTTCAATCTGCCCTTGAGTTCCACCGCGGCGGCGCGGGTCACGCTCATGGGTCAACGCAACGGCATCGTCGACCGCGATCAGGTTCTCTACAAAAGCTACGGCGTCGCACCCACCTTGAGTTTAGGGATAGACACGCCGACGCGCCTCACCTTGAGCTATTTCAAAGAGGAAGAAAACGACATTCCCGATTACGGTGTGCCGTTCATCGACGGGGCGCCCGCGAATGTCGCGCGCAGCAACTACTACGGTCTTGCCAACTACGATCGCACCCGCACCAATACGAATATCGGCAGCATCCGCTTCGAGCAGGATTTCACGGATGGCATCACTTTGAGCGACAGCTTGCGCTATGCCAACTACGGCTTTCAGTACCTTTTGAGCGCACCCTTTCTCGGCAACGATACGCAGGACGCGCCGCCCCCGGGAACGCCGTATGCGGACATCCTGGTGTCGCGCGATCAGCCGAGCAGCGCCGGCACCACCGCACTGCTGATCAATCGCATCGATCTCACCCGCAAGTTCCGCGTAGCGGGCTTCGACAATGCGCTCACCGGGGGACTCGAGCTCAGCAAGGAATGGTCAAACGTGAATCGCTTCCAGAATGGCCTCAACGACATTCCGCCCACGCCGCTGCTTAGTCCCTCTCCCTTCTACTCGCCGCCGACGCCGCTCATTTCCTATTCCAATCCCCAGGCCAGGGCCAATGATGTCAGTCCCTACATCCTCGACAGCATCGCCTTGGGCCCCAAGTGGGACGTGGATTTGGGACTGCGCTGGGATCGCTTCAAATCCAGCTTCAGCGAAGCATTCTCGGGAACCGGGTTTGAGCGCACCGATACCTTCTTGAGTCCGCGCGTAGCGGTGGTCTTCAAGCCGGATCCCGCGAAGAGCTTCTACCTGTCGTACGGCAACTCGTACAACCCGGTGATCGAATATCTCATCATCGCGCCCACCGATCAGAGTCTCGCGCCGGAGAAAAACAGCAGCGTGGAGCTGGGGGCGAAGCTCAACATCTTGAATGGCGCGGCAACGCTCAGCGGCGCCTTGTTCGACACATACGTCAGCAACGTGCGCAACTCGGATCCGGACGATCCCACCGTGCAGGATGCGCCGTTCGATCAGCGCGTGAAGGGCCTCGAGCTTTCCATCGACGGGCACCTCATTGAAATCTGGGAGCTCATCGCAGGCTACACCCACCTCGACGACAAGATCACCTCCAGCTCCGATCCACTCTCCGTGGGAAAGCTGGCGCCCAACACGCCGCACGATGCCTTCAATCTATGGAGCAGCGTGGAGCTCAGCGCGGCCTGGGAAGTGGGAGGCGGCTTCACCGCCGTCAGCCATCGCTATGCGGACGCTGAGAATACCGCCGGCGTACCTGCCTACGTGGTCTTTAACGCAATGACCTCCTACCAGATCAATGATCATTTCAAGGTGCAGCTCAATCTGAACAACTTCACCGACAAACTATATTTCATGGGCATGTATTACACCGGCGTCCAGGAAAATCACGCCCTGCCGAGTGCCGGCCGCACTCTGATCGGCACCATCAGCTATCGGTTCTAAAGCCATGGCCGCCGCATCCATCGTCGAGCTGCTGGGGCAGATGAGCGCGCCGCGCCGCGAGGCACTGTTCAAGCAAGATCCCGAGCGCGCCGTCGACTGGGTGTATGTCGCAGCTCTCGCAGGAGTGCCGCAGGCGCAGGTGTGCTATGGGCGCATGCTGCTCGCGGCCACCGGTGTCGCCAAAGATCTTGTGGGTGCATTCAATTGGTTTAAGCGCGCGGCGCTTCATGGCGACAGCGAGGCCATCAATATGGCCGGACGCTGCCTCGACAACGGCTGGGGAACCGCCGAAGACCCGGCCGCGGCTGCCGCGTATTTTCAACGCGCCGCGGATTCCGGCCACGCATGGGCGCAGTACAACCTCGCGCATTTGTATCTCGACGGCCGCGGTGTGGCGCGCGATTGGCGCCAAGCGTACGCCTACTATATGAAGGCCGCCGCGCAGGGGCATGAGCGCGCCATGAACCTGCTGGGGCGATGCTGCGAGGAAGGTTGGGGAACGCCGCGCGATGCGCACGCCGCGGCCGATTGGTATCGGCGTTCGGCCGAGGGCGGCTATTTTCGCGGCCAATACAACTGGGCCAGCATGCTGCTCATCGAAGGGCGTTGCGATGAAGCGGCGCTGTGGCTCACGCGCGCGGCGGAGGGCGGCACGGCGGCGGTGCGCCTGGCCGTGCTGTCGCTCATCTCGCGCGCGCAAGCGCCGCGTGCGCTCAACGATCTTGCGGCGCGCCTCAAGGCCTCGGTCTTTCCTTGAGCACGCTCGCATGTTCCTAAGAATTCCGAATGTCTTGAGCGAGGGGGAACTTAGCGAAACCTGCGCCGCGCTCGACGTTGCCGAGGCGCCGTGGGTGGACGGCCGGGTCACGGCGGGACATCAAGGCGTTCAGGTCAAGAACAATGAGCAGCTCGATGAATTGAGCGCCGTGGCGCGCGAGCTCGGCGCCACGGTGCTCAAATCGCTGGAGCGCCATCCGCTTTTCATCAGCGCCATACTGCCCAACAAGGTGTATCCGCCGATGTTCAACCGCTACGGCGCGGGGATGCATTTCGGCACGCATGTGGACGGGGTGGTGCGCGCCGTGCCCGGCAGCGTCCACAAGCTGCGCACCGACCTGTCGGCCACTTTGTTTCTGGCGCCTCCGCAATCCTACGACGGCGGCGAACTAATCATTGAAAGCGATTGCGGCGATCAGAGCGTCAAGCTGACGGCGGGCGACATGATTGTCTATTCCTCCGGGTCGCGCCACCGCGTCAACGCCGTGACCCGCGGCCGGCGGCTTGCCAGCGTGTTCTGGATTCAAAGTTTGATCCGCGACGATAAAAGGCGCGAGCAGCTATTCGAGCTCGATCGCACCATCCAGCGCTTGACCCAAGTGGGATCCGACGCTGACTGCCTGGTGCGCCTTGCTGCTCACTATCATGCGCTGCTGCGCGAGTGGTCGGAGCTTTAGGGTTTTCCCGCACTGATCCTTGGAATTATTGCGGGTTCAAGCCCGTGATGCGAATATGCGAACCCCTTAGGATGCGGATGCCAGCAAAATGAAAACCCCGATGATGGCGGCCAGCGCCGCAATGCTTCTTGTGTTCGCGCAATTGAGCGCCGCGCAGACTGCCGCTCCGCAGAGTGCGGCGCCGGCTGCTCCCGCTGTCATCGCCTTGAAGGCAGCGCACCTGTTCGATTCGGTGTCGGGCACGCTCATCGAGCATGGCGTGGTGGTGATCGCGGGCAACAAAATCCAGGCGGTTGGGGCGGGCGCGAAAATTCCCGAGGGTGCCCAGGTGATCGACTTGGGCGATGCGACCTTGCTGCCCGGCTTGATCGATGCGCACGTGCATCTCTCCGAGGTGTCGAGCGACAATTGGTACGAAGATTTCTACCACGGCATCATGCGTTTCCCGGCGGAGCAGGCGCTCTATGGTGCGCATTACGCCAAGGCCACTCTCGAGGCCGGCATCACCACGGTGCGCGATGTCGGCTCCGACGACTACATTGCGCTGGGACTGCGCAATGCCATCAAAGCGGGCGTCATTCCCGGGCCGCGCATGCTGGTGTCGAATTACGCGGTGGGCTCCACCGGCGGACATGCGGATCAGGGCCCGGTGCCGCCGCAGACAATCGCGGTGGCCGGTCCGATCCGCGGCGTTTGCAACGGCCCCGAGGAATGTCGCGAGGCCGTTCGTTACCAGATCAAGTACGGCGCGGATGTCATCAAGTTCATGCCCTCCGGCGGCGTATTGTCGCTATCGGATCCGGTGGACAATGTGCAGCTGACGCAGGAAGAAATGAATGCCATCGTCTCCGAAGCGCACGCCTGGAATCGCAAGGTGGCCGCGCATTGTCACGGCGATCGGGCCGCCAAGATGGCGATCGCCGCGGGCGTCGATTCCATCGAACACGGCAGCTTCTTGAAGGACGATACGCTGGCGGAGATGAAGAGAAAGCACGTCTACCTGGTGGCGACGCTCTTCGCCGGCGTGTGGGTGGGCGAAAGACTGGACAAATTTCCTCCCGCCATCGCGGTGAAAGCCCGCGCGGCGGCGGCGCAGGCGCAGCAGATGTTCCAGCATGCCGTCAAAATCGGCGTGCCGCTCGCAATGGGTACGGACGCGGGCGTCGAGCCGCATGGCCTGAACGCGCGCGAATTTTCGCTGATGGTGAAAAACGGCTTAGCCCCAGCCAAGGCGCTGATGGCAGGCACCGCGGGCGGCGCCGACCTGCTCGGCATTGCCGATCAGACCGGTACGCTGCAGGCGGGGAAATCCGCGGACATCGTTGCCGTTCCCGGCAATCCCTTGAAGGACATGTCGGCTACCGAACATCCGCTGTTCGTCATGAAGGAAGGCGTCATTTATCGCAATGACGTGCCGGCGGCCGCGCGCTAAACACTAGGGCTGCGGCGGCACATTTCCGGCTCGGCGGGTAGGGCGGAAGCGGCGGCGGCGGCGGCGGCAGTCCGGCCGGTTTGCCGGCGATCGCCTTGAGCATCAAGTCGACTGCCGCCTCCAGCTGCGCATCGTGGCCGGCGAGCAAATCGGCCGGCAGGTTCTCGACCTCGACGTCCGGTTCGACTCCATGGTTCTCGACCGACCATTGACTGTCGAGCGTGTAGACCGCGTCCTCAGGGATGGTGATGTATCCGCCGTCCATCAACTGCCAGTTGCCGCGGATTCCGCGCACTCCGCCCCAGGAGCGCGTCCCGACCAGCTTGCCGAGACCGTAGAGATGGAAGAGATAAGGAAAGATATCGCCGTCGGAGGCCGACCAATGATTGAGCAGCGCCACCTTGGGGCCGTTCAAGACCTCGTTGGGCTCGGTCCCGATCCCCGACTCGCGATTGGTCGCGAGCGTCACGAGCATGCGCCGCAAGCGCTCGAGAGCGAATGGCGCGATGAATCCGCCGCCATTCCAGCGGTCGTCCATGATCAAGGCCTGCTTGCCGAGTTGCGCATAAAATTGGCGCACGAACTGCTGCAGTCCCAGCTGTTCCATGTCGGACATGTAGACGTAGCCGACGCGGCCGCCGGATAGCTTGTCGACCACGGCGCGATTGTGCGCGATCCAAGCGGACTCGCGCAGACTCAGCTCTTTCGCGACCGGCGTTACCACGATGTGACGGCGCGCGCCGCCGGGATTGTCGGCTATCGTGAGATCCACCGTGGTGTCTCATCGGCGAGTTGCAGCAGGCTGTCCGGATCGGTCGGCGCCGTCAGTTCGGCGCCGTTGACCGCCAGCAAATAATCCCGGTCTTCACGTTGAGCCCAGGCTGGGCCAGCGGGCTGCGATAATCGCTGCGCGTGTTGTCGCCCGGATAGATCGTCGCGAAGCGGTAGCGGCCGGATGCGGCGTCGAGCGCCCAATCCACACCCAGCAGAGCGCTGTGCGCCGGCGGTGTGGTGTCGCCGTCGTCGCCGCCGCCGACATAGGTGTGCGAATTGCCGATCTCGCCGAGCATCTGCCCGATCAAATAGTTGAGATCCTCGCGCGAGCCGGCGAGCGGCAGCAGCTTGCGGTAGCTGTCGTGCACGGCTTTCCAGTCCTCGCCGTTCATGAGCGGCGAGTAGAAGAGGTCGCGCTCGAGCCGCCAGGCATTTTCGAACATCTCCGCCCATTCCAGGGCCGGATCCACCAGCTCGCGCAGATGATCGAGCTTCAGCTCCTTCTTGGTCTCGGCGTCCTTGGCGGCGTCTGCCTTGGCGGCGAGCACGGTGTAATCCTTCTCGTGCCTGATCAGCACGCGCCGCCCGTCGAGCGACAAGGAATAGCTGTCCACGTCCTCGGTGACCAGCGAGGACTTGCGCGTCTTAAGATCGAAGAAGCGCAGGGCCGACTTCTCGCCGTTGAGCATTCCGTCGATGAGTCCCAGCGGCTGCGTCAGATAGAAGATGCGATCGCCGCGCACGTCCAGTTGGTTGATGTTTGCCGCATCGACCGGCAGCGCAACCGCGCGCGCCATCAGGCCGTCAAGGTCGATCCGGATCGGCTTGATCGGACCGGGCGGTTGGGCGTCGGCGACTCGTCGCCTTTCGGCCTTCTCCTGCCGGTCTTCGTCCTTGCTTGCCGTCGGTCGTCGCTTGCGCCGGGACTTCGGCGGGCTGCGCTCGCCTCGTCCGACTGCGGCGCGACCGGCGAGGCCGTGTCTCGCGCCAGCGGGATCGCGTAAATCCCTCCCGACTTCAGGATCGCGAAATCGAACTCAACGTCCGATCCGACCGGGTTCTCATGGCGGCTCGATGCGAAATACAGATACTTGCCGTCGGACGACCACGCGGGATTCGAATCGATCCCGCTGCCGTCGCCCAGACGGGTCAGTTTATTGGTCGCGAGTTCATATAGAACGAGGTCGCGCCTGCGGCCCACCGCCGACAGGCTGAACGCGAGCCAGCGGCCGTCCGGCGAGAACGCCTGATCATGGATTTCATTGAGCTTGTCCTGCGCCACTTGTTTCGGCTTCGCCGGCATCGGTGCCAACGATCCAGAGCCGGTGGGCGCCATCGGAAAATGCCAGCGTTTTCCCATCCGGCGAAAATAGCGGTTGATAAAAATAGCCTTCCGCAAACGAGGTCAGGATTTTTTCCGGTCCGCCTTCCGCCGGACGCACCGCGATTTGCTGCGCGCCGCCGGCATCGGTGGTGTAGGCGATGGTCCGGCCGTCCGGCGACCAGGCCGGATGGTCTTCGTCCGCGCCTTGCGTGCTGGTCAGATTGCGCGTCGCGCCGTTTTCGGTCGGTACGCTGAAGATGTCGCCGCGCGCCGAGAACAGCGTGCGCTTGCCGTTGGGCGCCAGTGCGTAGTCCACCTGGCCTGCCGGATCGATCGCGCGGATTTCGCTCTTTGACGTCGGCCACATGAGGTCGGATGCGCAGACCGTCGTCCGGTATGTTGACGGGAACTTCCTCGATGTGCTCGCTGGGCAAATCCAGTCGATAGAGCTTGCCGCCCTGCTGGAAGGCGATTGCATCGCCGCCCAACGCCGGAAAATCGATGTCGTAATCGGTGAAGTGAGTGACTTCCCGCGTCTGTTTGGTGTCCGTATCGCATGACCCAGATGTTGGCGCGGCGGTTCGCGTCCTGATCCGAGAGATAGTAGATGTGATTGCCGTACCACATCGGCGAGGTGTTGGTGCCGGACCAGTTCGTCAGCTGCTTGAGCTCACGCGTATTGAAGTCGTAGGTGAACACCTGCTGTGCGAGGCCGCCGTTGTAGCGCTTCCAGGTGCGGAAGTTTCGGAAGATGCGGTTATAGGCGATGCGTGTGCCCGTCGGGCCCGAAGGTCGCCAAGCCGACCGCGCTATCGATCGGCAATGGCGTCGGCAGTCCGCCCGCCACGGGAACTTCATAAAGATTTTGGATCCAGCTGTTCCATTGATCGCGCTTGGACAAATAGACCACGCTCTGGGAGTCCGGTGTCCATGTAACCACCATGTTGTCCGGCCCGTGGCGGCCGCCGGTGCCCGCCTCCGTCGCCGGGTGGAATGTCAGGCGCCGCGCAGCGCCGCCGGCGGCGGGAATCACCCAGATGTCCGTGCCCGCCTTGCTCGCCTCCGTATACGCGATCCACTTGCCGTCCGGCGACACCCGCGGGAACATGTCCTGCCCCGGCGCGCTCGTCAGCCGCACGGCCGTGCCGCCGCTCTTCGGCACCGACCACACATTGCCGTTTGCGACGAACACGATCCTGTCGCCGAAGGGCTGTGGAAATCGGGGCAGCGCCGCATGGCTGGCCATGAGCGGCGCCAACACTAGAAAAATAGCCGGCAACGAACGATTGACGATCATCGATAAGCCCCCATGCGTTGTTTTCATTGTTTCACTCGCCGCGCAATTGATTGAGCAGCAGGGTTCCCAAAAGTTCCGACGCGCCGTTCCACAGTACTTGAATCCCGATGCAGAACAACAGAAACGCCGACAGCCGCACCACGATGGTGGTACCGGTGGGGCCGATCAACTCCGCGAGGCGCCCCGAGTATCTATAGAAGCCGTAGATCAGCACCGACAGCAGCACGCTGGCCGCCAAGGTCTCGACGAAGAATTCCAGAGTGGCGGCATGCAGGCCGGTGGGCCGGCCAGCCCCCAGGGAAATCGCGACCGAGATCGTGCCGGGGCCGGTGGTCAAGGGCATGGTGAGCGGATAGAAGGCCAGCCGGCTGGGATGCACATCGACGGAACGCGGACTGGGAGTTTCGCTGCGGCGCTGCGCCGTGGCGTCCGGCGCGTTCAACATGCGCCAGCCCGCCGCCGCGACGATGATGCCGCCGGAGACCCGCAGCACGGGAATCGTGACGCCGAAGAATTCCAGCACGTACGCGCCCACGTACAGCGATGCCGCGACTATCGCCAGGGAATAAATCGACACCCAGCGCGCCACCGACGCCCTGACGGAGGATTCCAACTCCTCGGTTGCGCCGAAGAAGATGAACGCCCCCGACAGCGGGTTGACGATCGAGAACAGCGCGGTGAACGCCAGCAGAAAGTGCGTCAATTGAACTCCCAAAGCCGGGCATTCTAGCGAATACGCGCGTTCTCGCGTATGGCGGCGCTCAAGAATTGGGTCAAGCGCGGCGCAAACTTGTCGATGGTCTGGGCAAATCGGCTGTCGTTCTCGTACATCTCCGCCAGCGCGCAGTGCATCGAGGCGCTGCACGGGTAAAACCAGCGATCGATGTACTGCCGATGGCGCTCGGCGAGGTCCAGCACCGATTCATCTTCGGCAGCCTTGCCGGCCTTAAGCGCCGCGGCGGCCGCCGTGAAAATGGCGGCCTGTTCGGCGTGGACGCGTTTCCAGTCGGTGGCGCTGAACTTGGAGGTGCGCTTCTTGGACGTGGCGTACGCGTCCGTGCCGCCCCAGCGCTGCCTGGCTTCCGCTTCGTACTTCGAGGCATCGAATCCCTCGAAAAGCTCTTTGGCGTTCATGGTGTTCTCCGTTGGGGTTTTGAGCATGGCGAGCGCTGCGTCCACGGCGCGGATCATGGCCGCCGTGGTTTGCGCCCGGCCTTGAAGCCACGAGCGCTGCTCCTTTAGTGCGCGCACATGATCGAAGCCAGGATCATCGAGCGCGCGCCGGATTTCTTCGAGCGGCAGGCCAAGCTCGCGGCCGATGCAAATTTGCTGCAGGCGCAGCAGCTCAGCTTCGCCGTACAGGCGGTAGCCGGATGCGGTTCGGCGCTGCGGCACCAGCAATCCAATCTCATCGTAATGGTGTAGGGTGCGCACCGAGACCCCCGCGATACGCGCGGCCTCTTTCACTTGATAGCAGCGCTTGGAATTCATTCCCGATAGTCTGAAGCCTGCCGTTGCGGCAGAGTCAAGCGCGCGAGCGGCGGGCAAGATATGCGCCGGTGAGTGCGCCGATGAGCTTGAGCAGCATGCTGACGGCGATGCCGAGGGTGAAAAAACCCGCGAACAGCACGATGGCGCCGTCGAAGAACGCATAGAAGAACACCAGCAGCGCGCCGAAAGCATAGGCGTTGCGCGGCGGATTGCGCCGGGCGAAGAACCAAGCGGCAATGAGCATCATTGCCGTGCCGGCGATGCGCGTCGACCAGCGCGCCATGGGCACGGCCGCCTGCTCGTAGAAGGCCTCGGTATGGCCGGGTTCGAAGATCGCTCCCCAGGCGTACATCGTCCCGAAGGCGATCAGCACATCGATGATGAAGATCAATGCGCCAAGTCCGGCAGCTTTGGCGAAATCTAAGGGCCGCATGACTCCTCGCTCAAGTTGCTTCGAGCACGGCCTTGACCAAAGCCTGCGTCGAGTAGCCAAGGCTTTCCGGCGTCAATCCCAGGCGCACGATGATCAATTGACGAGATCGAATCACGGCGATGCTCTGACCGTCGTGGCCCGACAGCCAAAAGGTGTCTGCCGGGATGCCAAACGCCGCGTCGGGATTCACGCCCGGGGCCTTCGCATCGGATCCCCACAGCCACACCTGGCCGTGACCGTACTGGCCGCCCGATGCCGCCACCGGCGTCGCCATCATCGCGACATATCCTGGAGGCAGCAGCTGCTGCCCCTGCCAAACGCCGTCTTGCAGCAGGAGCTGCGCATACCTTGCCCAATCCCGCGCAGTGGCATACATATAAGAAGAGCCGACCAGGGTGCCGTGTTCGTCCGGCTCCAGGGTCGCGCTCGACATGCCCAGCGGCTTGAACAGCCGCTCTCTGGCGAACGCCTCGCCGTCGCCGCCCGCGGCATCCTGCATGATGCGCGACAGAATGACGGCGGTGCCGCTGGAATAGCTCCACACTTCGCCGATCCCATGCGCAAGCGGCTGGTCGCGCGCAAATCCCGCCATGTCGGGCTGCAGGTACAGCATGCTGGTGACGTCGGACACCGAGCCGTAGGCTTCATTGAACTTGAGGCCGCTCGACATGGCGAGCAGATCCGCGACCCGGATGCGATCGCGGCCGTCGCCGGTGCGCGCGGGCCAGAATCCCGCCTGATCCAGCGACAGCTTGCCATCCTTCACCAGCATGCCGATGAGGCCGGCCATCACCGTCTTGGTCATCGACCAGCCGAGCAGCGGCGTGCCCGCGCTGAAACCGCTCGCGTAGCGCTCCGCCACGATTCGGCCGTGATCGACCACCAGCAGCGCGCGCGCGCCGGGACCGGCGAGTTCATCGTTGGCAAGAATACGATCAATCGCGGCACGGCTTTCCACGGCGCTGCCGTCCGGCCAGAGAGCCGCCGCCTCAAGTTGCGGCTGCACGCCACCGGTCGTGGTGCCGCTTCCCGCGGCGAACCTGCCGTCCGGCAGCACGGTGCAGCCCTTCCCCGGCCGCGCGATCGCGATTCCGTCGCCGATGAATCCTAAAAATCCCGCTCGTACCACGCCGTGCTCGCGATCGACCGACACCCGCATGAAACGCAGCAGGGCGATGCCGGGTGCCTGCACATCGACACGCAACACTTCGTCAGGATCGCGTGCGGCGAGAAACACATTCGAACAAACGATCTTGGCGGAGTAGTTGGCGCCGACACGCAGCAGCTCCGGGGGCATCTGCCAAAGGATGAGCGTCAGCACGATGATCAGCGCCAGGAGCGCCGCGGCGGTTCTGCGAAGGATTTTCATGGTTACTACCAGGTGAGCTCGGCCATCAGGGCCGCGTAGGTGTTGATCCCGTCCCACAAATTTTGCAGCCGCAGATTTTCATTGGCGGCATGCTGATTGTTATCGTGATTGACGATGGGCAAGCCGATGATGGGCGCATTGAACACATCCGCGAACAGGTACAGCGGCACGCTGCCGCCCATCATGGGCACAACCACCACCGGTGCCCCGGCCGCATTGCTGGCGGCGGCGATCACAGCCTTGGCCGCGGGCGAGGACATATCCGAGCGCAGTCCCGGATAGCCGGACTCCCATTCGAGCCTCACCAAGCGCGCAGAACTTGAGCGGGTCGCGGCATCGGGTTCGGCGCTGACGATGGTCCAGCCGCGGGCGCTCATGAAATGTTCGACGGCCGCCTTCACGGCAGCGGGCGTTTGATCGGGCACCAGGCGAAAATCCATCGAGATCACGGCGTTTATGGGAATGGCATTGGCCGCGGCATCGCCGACCTGGCCCGATCTTAAGCCGCGGATATTGAGCGCCGGACGCATGATGCTGGTGGCCAGATTCTCGCCGCCTTCGGATTTTGCGATGCCGAACTCGCGCTTCAATTCCTCCTCGACAGGCGGCATGGCGCGCAGCGCATTTTGCTCCTCGGGGGTGAGGGCGCGCACCTGGTCGGCAAAGCCGGGGATCAAGATCCTGCCGTTATCATCGCGCATCTGCGCGATCAGCGTCGCCGCCAGCGCGGCGGGATTCGGCACCCAGTTGCCATAGTGGCCGTCATGCAGGGCGCGCACCGGTCCATAAATGGTGGCTTGCAAACCCATGGTGCCGCGCGCGCCGAAATAAATCACCGGCCGGCGAGTTTGATGCACGGGACCATCGCCGATGAGGAATAAGTCCGTCTGCAGAATTTTTTGATTGTCGCGCAGCACTTTTCCCAAGTGATCGGAGCCGGCTTCCTCTTCGCCTTCCCAGAGAACCTTGATGTTCACGGACGGCGGCGTGTGCGTGGCGCTGAGCGCATCGAATGCCGCCAGAAAGGCGACGATGGAAGCCTTGTCGTCGCTCACGGCGCGGCCGAAAAGCCGCCACTCCGGATCGAAGGACGATGCCCGGCGCCAGTCGACGTCCTTGCTGTGGTCGCTCAGCGCATTGCTGCGCATCACCGGCACGAAAGGGTCCGAGCTCCATTGCGGCGGCGTCACCGGCTGACCGTCATAGTGGGCATAGAACACCACAGTGCGTTTGGCATTGGGAACTTTGAGAGCGCCAAACACCGCCGGGGGAAAGCCCGGCGCGGTGGGCAGCGCCTCGACCTCGAAGCCGCGTTTTTTGAGCGCCTGTTCGAGCGCGCCGGCCATGTCGCGTAGTCCTTGCGGATCCGCGGCCACGCTTTTCAGTCGCGTAAGTTCATCGAGCTGCGCCACGATGGCGGCCTCATGATCGAGGCGGTAGCGCTCGACCTCACTTTTAAGGTCCGCAGCGCTGACCTGCAGCGCCAGCATGAAAGCGTAAGCGCCGCAGGCGGCGCGAGTAACCCACGGCATGTTTTTCCTAAATTCCCAGGGGCGTGGCTACTCAGTTTAACCTGCGGCGCTGGACGTGGACCCAAGATTTGTCCGAAGATGGGCCATGAGCGCAAATCTTAAATCCGCACCGGGCCCGGAAGCCCAAGAGCGCGCCAGAGTCGATCTTGCGGCGTGCTATCGGTTGGCGGCGCACTTCGGCTTCAACGAAGGCATCGACAATCATTTGACGGTGCTGGTGCCAGGCTTTACCGATAGGTTTTATCTCGCGCCGTTCGGCTTGCACTGGTCGGAGGTGAAGGCCAGCGATTTGCTGATCCTCGACTTTGCCGGCCGCTTGCAAAGCGGCCAGGGGCTCGTCGAACCTACCGCCAAATTCATTCACGCGCCGGTGCATCGCCTATCGCCGCAGGGCAACTGCGTGCTGCACACCCACATGCCGTATGCCACCGCGCTCGGCATGCTGGAGAATCCGCGTCTCGAGATGGCGGTGCAAAGCGCGCTCATGTTCCACGATGACATCGCCTACGACTTGAACTACAGCGGCCTCGCCTACGATGAGTCCGAGGGCGAGCGCCTGGCCTTGGCGCTCGGCTCCAAATCGGTGCTGCTGATGGGCAATCACGGGGCGCTCGTTGTCGGGCGAACGCTGCCGCAGGCTTTCGAAAGGCTGTATTTTCTCGAGCGCGCGGCGCAAGCGCAGCTGCTGGCGATGTCCACCGGCAAGCCCTTGCGGTTGATTCCCGATGCCGTCGTCGCGCGCGCCTGCGCACAAATGGATGGCGGCGGCGCGGTCGGCGGCATCGCACGCGAGGAACTGCACTTCGATGCGCTGAAGCGCATGCTCGATCGCGCACGTATGGACTACGCGAGCTGAGCTCAGCCCACCTTAAGGCCCTTGATCCGCTGCGCGCGGCGCGCAGTCCGCTGGTCTTGATGCTGGCGACGATGGTGTTCATCAATTACGTGGATCGCGGCGCGATGCCCACGGCCGCGCCCTTGATGCGGCTTGATTTGCACTTCAGCGACACGCAGATGGGGATCCTGCTGTCGGCGTTTTTCTGGACCTACGCCGTCATGCAAATACCCATCGGCCTGCTGGCGGAGCGCTTCGGCGCGCATCGCGTGCTGGCGGTCGGGCTGGCGGTGTGGGCGTCGGCCACCATGCTGGTGGGCTTTGCGCATTCATTCACGGTTCTTTTGCTGCTGAGGCTGATGCTGGGGTTGGGCGAGAGCGCCGGGTTTCCCTGCGCTTCGAAGATCCTGGCAGCGGTGGTGCCGCCCAAAGGCTTAGGTCTCGCGAACGGCATCGTGGCTTTTGCCTATCTCTTCGGTCCTGCCGTGGGCCTTTATGCCGGCGGCCTGTTGATGTCGCAGTACGGCTGGCGCTCGGCGTTTTTTGTCTTCGGCGCGCTGTCGCTGCTATGGCTGTGGCCGTGGGTTGGGGTCGCCCGCCATGTGCCCGCGCGTCTCGGCTGCCGACGCCGCGGATTCGCCGCGGTTCTTGACAGTGCTCAAGAACCCGGCGATGTGGGGTACGGGCTTGGGATTATTTTCGATCAACTATGTGTTTTATTTCATGCTGACCTGGCTGCCCTCGTATCTCGTGCGGGCGCGCGGTTTCTCGATGGTGGAGATGGCGCAGGTCGCCGGCTTGTCGTACCTCGTCAACGCGCTGTCAGCGCTCGCGGGAGGCTGGGCTATTGATCGCTACATCCGGCGCGGCGGCTCGAACAGCGTGGCTTACAAGGCGGTCCTCGCCGTGGCGCATGTCGGCTCGGTGGTGTGCATGCTCTCCATGGCCGTGGGATCCAAGCCCGTGGCGCTCGCCGCCATGTTCCTGTTCCAAGTGGTATGCGGTGCTTCCTCGCCCTGTGTCTTCGCCGTGAGCCAGATCCTCGCCGGCCCGCGCGCGGCGGGCCGCTGGGTTGGCATCCAGAATACCTGCGGCAGCCTGGCGGGCGTGGTGGCGCCTGCGCTCACCGGCTTCATCGTCGATCGCACCCATTCCTTCACCAATGCGTTTCTGGTGTCGGCGGCGATGAGCCTGCTCGGCCTGGTCGGCTGGGTGTGGATGCTGCCGGCACTGACCGAACTGCCGTGGAAGAAACTGGGCGCGCCGCGCGCCGCGCCCGCTTTAACTTAATCCGCGCAAGCCTCGCGCGGGCCGCCAAATGAGGCGATTTTCAGCGCTTTAAGCAAAATCCCGTGTCGCTCGCCGCTTACGTCGGCGCGCCGCGACATGCCCTAACGCAGGCGCGTCCGTACCATGCGGGCATATACATTGAATGTGGGTGACGCGTGACTACCAACCTGACTTATGCCGCAGAGGCTGCATCGAGCAAAACGCTCGAGGCGCTGGCGCAGGTCATTCGCGCGCTCGCGCCCGAAGTTTCCGCCGTGTCGTTTCATGATTTCGCCGCCGATACCCTGTGGTTGAGCGAGGATTTCCTGCTGCCCGAGGATCATCAGTTGGTGGAAGATTCCTTGACCAACACCAAGGTCGGAGACATGGAGGCCACTTACGCCGCGCGCGAAGACGGCCACTATTCGGTTTCAATTCCGGTGCGCGACTCGGGCGGCGCCATCAACGGCGCGGTGCGCTTGAGCATCGATTCAGGCATCGTCGATACGCGAACCGGCGAGCCTTTGGAGCAGAGACTGACACCGGTGTTCACCTGCCTGGCCGCGGAATTCGAACGTCGCCAGGCATTCCCCTTAATGCTGAGAGAGGATACTCAAGTGGAGAAGCAGATCGAGCTCGCCCTGCACGCGGAGCGTTTTGAACTATTTTTGCAGCCGATTTGTTCTCTGCACGACGATGTGGCCATGGCGCACTACGAAGTGCTGCTGCGTCTGCGCACGCCTGACGGCAACCTGGTCGCGCCGAAGGAATTCCTGGCGCGGGCGGCGCAGCAGCGCCTCATGCCCAACATCGATCGCTGGGTGGTGCGCACCCTGCTGGTGTGGCTCACCAACAACCGCAAGCTCTGGGCCCGGGTGCCGGCGGTGTTCTCGATCAATCTCTCGGCGCAGTCGATGACGGACGACAACTTCATCAGCTATGTGGAATCCTGCGTGAAGAAAAGCGGCCTGCCGCCGCAGGCGCTGTGTTTCGACATCACCGAACGCCATGCCTCCTCGGGCAACATCAGCGTGGGTGATTCCATGAAACGCCTGGAGGCCTTGGGCTGCGAAGTCGCGCTGGATGATTTTGGCGCCAACCCGCCATCGTACGGGTATCTGCGCAGCGTGCCGGCGCACTATTTCAAGATCGATTCATCGCTGGTGGGCGCGGCCCCCACCGATCGGGTGGCGCGGGCAATGATTTCCGCGATCGTACGCATGGCGGAAGACCTGGGCGTGCAAACCGTGGCTGAATCGGTGGAGCTGGACGTGCAGCTGCAGGCGGTGCGTGCGCTCGGCGTCGACTATGCGCAGGGGTATCTGCTCGGCAAACCCATTGCCTTGCTGGGCTATGACTTTGGAAACCAGCTGCCCAACTAGATCGAGGGCCCGTCAGGATCGACCGGCAATGATTTCCACTCGGGATTCGGCAGCTCGCTGAACACCTCTTGCAAGGCGAACCCCCAGCGGGTGCGCATCATGGTGAAATACTCATCTTCCATGCCGATGCTGATATGCATCGCCAATTTGAATTCGTCGCGCCGCACGATGGCGAGATCCAGCGGCGGCCCCACCGATAAGTTCGAGCGGATGGTCGAGTCCATGGAGACCAGCGCGCATTTGGCGGCTTGCGCCAGGCTGCTTGAGCGCGTGATCACCCGGTCGATGATGGGTTTACCGTACTTCGATTCGCCGATCTGAAAGTACGGCGTATCGACGGACGACTCGATGAAGTTGCCCGCGGAATAAATATGAAACAGGCGCGGCTCCTCGCCCATGATCTGCCCGCCTAAGATGAAGGTGCCGTTGAATTCGTGGCCGTGCTCCTTCAAGTCATCGGCATCGCGCTCGTGGATTTCGCGCAGCGAATCGCCGACCACGCGCGCGGCATTGAACATGTTGCTGGCGCGCATGATGCGCGTCGGCAGATCCTTATCATCGGGCGGCTCCTGCAGCAGATTGACCACGGCCTGGGTGATCCCTAGATTTCCCGCCGACATCAGCACCAGCACCCGATCGTTCGCGCGCTGAAAGGTCGCCATCTTGCGAAAGGTATTGATTTGATCGACACCGGCGTTGGTCCGCGAGTCCGACAACATCACGAGCCCGGTGTCGACCAGCTAAGCCGACGCAGTAAGTCATGGCGAAATTCTATCCAACTTTACTGTTGCTGTTGGGCCGACTCGGCCACCAGCACGTTGGCTTCCATTTTCTCGCCGCCGCCGCCGTG
The DNA here is from genome assembly GCA_963785405.1 of uncultured Gammaproteobacteria bacterium. GTDB lineage: Bacteria > Pseudomonadota > Gammaproteobacteria > Steroidobacterales > Steroidobacteraceae > Bog-1198. The sequence continues at coordinate 142,756 of CAWAVF010000008.1, read as the reverse complement.
GCGCACGCCGCGCACCGGTGCCGCATCCAGGTAGTCGCGGCCCACCGCGAGCCGGCAATAGGTGCGCACCGCCGGCCGCTTGTGCGTCACGTCCATGCTCTGCCAGCCGAGCTCCGAGCCCAGCCACACATCGACCCAGGCATGGCTGGCGGCATCGCTGGAATCGCCGGTGTAGAGATAGCCGCTGACGTAGCGCGCCGGGATTCCGACCGCGCGGGCCGAGGCGATGTACACGTGGGCATGATCCTGGCAAACGCCTTCGCCGCTCTTGAAGGCCACGGCCGCGCTGTCCTGCACATCGCTGGTGCCCGGCTTGTAGCGCACTGCGCCGAACACTGCTTCCGCCAGCGCCTGGGCGCGGGCGCGCGGCTCGCTGACGCTCGTCAGGGCGCCTTGCGCAAAGGCCTTCAAATCCTCGTTGGGCGCGGTCAATTGCGTGGGTGCGAGATAGGCCAGCGGCGAGAGCGGGCCGTCATCCTGGCGCGCTTCGGTGTCGGCGGTCTCGACCACGCCGCGCACCACGATTTGAATTTCGCGATGCGGCTCTTCGATGGTGAGAGATGCGAAATATTGCCGTAGGCATCGATTTGCTCGAGGCGCCGGCCGGGGGCGGAGATGCTCCAGGTCAGCGCGCGCTGGCTCAAGTCGCGGCGCGGCGTGAGGTGCAGGCTCTGCACGCTGTACTTGACGGGGCGCTCGTAGCGGTAGCGGGTTTCGTGCCGAATGTGCATGTGCATGACTTACGCCTCCGCCGGGGGAACCAGGAAATCCGATGCGATTCGATCGCCGAGATCGCGCAGCCGCGCCAGGAATTGCTCGCAGAGAATCGCGGCAGGCCGGCCTCCGTGATTTCCTCCATGCGGGTGAAATGCAGCATGGCATGCATTTCACCGGCGCGCCGCTCGGTTTCGGAGGATTGTTCGTTCGCCACGGACTTCAAGTTTCTGATACACCTCTTTGCAGCAGCGCAGCAGCGAGCGCGGCATGTCGTCGCGCAGGATCAGAAGCTGCGCCACCCGTGAGGGCGTGATCACATCGCGGTACACGCGCCGATACACCTCGAATGCGGACAGGGCGCGCAGCAGCACGCTCCATTCGTAAGGATCGGGCACCTCGCTGGCGTCGGCGCCGGGCACCAGGTCGCTTTGATGCGCGGTGAGAATGCGCGCGGTGCTGTCGGCGCGCTCGAGAAAGGTGCCGATGCGCGTGAAGTGAAAGGCCTCATCGCGCAGCATGGTGCCGATGGTGACGCCGCGCGTGAGATGCGAGCGCTCCTTCACCCACTCGACGAATTGTCCGATGTCGGCGCGCGCCGAGCGGCGCGCCGCCTGCGAGCGGGCATCGAGCCAGGTGGAGTTCAAGGTTTCCCAGAGCTCCGAAGTGAGCGAGCCGCGCACCGCGCGGGCATTCTCGCGCGCGCTCTTCAGGCAGCTGAAAATGCTGCCGCTGTAGTCGCGATCCAAACTCACGAATTCGAACACCGCCTTGGGGGCGATGCTCTCGTGCTTTTCCTTGTAGGCCTTTTCCATGTGCAGCGCTGTCATGGTCGAGCTCAAGGAGCTGGGCCAGGGTTTCGCCGGGAATGCGGCAGCAGCGACATTCGATAGTGCGCATCCACCAAGCGCGCGAGACTTTCGGCGCGCTCGATATAGCGCGACATCCAGTAGAGATGATCGGCGGTGCGGCTGAGCATTTAAGTTTCCAGCACCCAGGTGTCCTTGGTGCCGCCGCCCTGGCGAGGAATTGACCACCAGCGACCCTGCGCGTCAAGGCCACGCGGGTCAGGCCGCCGGGAACGATGCTGACATCGCGGCCCGACAGGACGAAGGGGCGCAAATCGATGTGTCGCGGGCTCAAGCCGACTTCCGCAAAGGTCGGGCAGGTGGACAAGGCGAGGGTGGGCTGCGCGATGTAGCGCTCGGGGGTGGCGATGATCTGGCGGCGAAAGGCGGCGATTTCAGCCTTGGTGGACGCCGGACCGATGAGCATGCCGTAGCCGCCGGCGCCGTGAACTTCCTTGACCACGAGTTCGGCCAGATGCGCGAGCACGTACTCCTGATCTTCCTTGCGGCGCAATATCCAGGTGTGCACATTGCCGATGATGGGCGGCTGGCCTAGATAGAAGCGGATCATCTCAGGCACGTACGGGTAGATGGATTTGTCGTCCGCGACGCCGGTGCCGATGGCATTGGCGATGGTGATGCGGCCGGCCCGGTAGGCGGTCAGGAGGCCCGGCACCCCCAGCATGGAATCGGGCCGAAACACCAGCGGATCCAGGAAATCATCGTCGATGCGCCGGTAAATGACATCCACGCGCTGCGGCCCCTGGGTAGTGCGCATGAATACCGCTTCGTCGCGAACGAAAAGATCCTGGCCCTCCACCAGTTCAACGCCCATCTGCTGCGCCAAGAAGGCGTGTTCGAAATAGGCGCTGTTGGCCGCGCCCGCGGTAAGCAGCACCACGGTGGGGTCGGCGACGCCGGTGGGTGCGACGCTGCGCAGATTGTCGAGCAGCACATCGGGATAGTGATCGACCGGCGCGATGCGATGCTCGGAGAAGAGCTCGGGAAACAAACGCATCATCATCTTGCGGTTCTCGAGCATGTAGGAGACGCCCGAGGGCACGCGCAGATTGTCTTCCAGAACTCTGAACTCGCCGGCGTCATCGCGGATGATGTCGATGCCGGCGATGTGCGCATAGATACCGCCGGGGACATCCACCCCCTGCATCTCCGGACGGTATTGCGAGTTGCAGAGGATCTGTTCGGCGGGGATCACGCCCGCCCTCAAGATCTGCTGCTCGTGATAAATGTCATGAATGAAGGCGTTCAACGCCCGGACGCGCTGCTTCAAGCCGGTTTCCAGCCGCACCCATTCCTCCAGCGGCAGCACCCGCGGCACGATGTCGAAGGGAATCAGGCGCTCCGCGCCTTCCTCCTGGCCGTAGACCGCGAAGGTGATGCCCACGCGGTGGAACAGGGCATCGGCTTCGGCGCGTTTTTGCGCCAGCCGCTCGGCCGGCTGTTCCTGCAGCCATTGCGTGTAACGCAGGTAGTGCGCTCTGCCCACATCCTCGCTCGAGAACATCTCGTTGTACGGCTTACCGGCCAAATATCCTCCGCAGGTGAAACACCTTGAGCGAAGGCCCTTAGGTGTTCCCGCAATCATGTACTCAAGGGCTGATGCGCCGCAATCGCGAAAGACCGGTGTTCGCCGTGCACCGTCAGGGAGCGGTCGACCCCAGATGACGCGCCAGCGCTTCTGCCGCCGGGACGCGCGGGTCGCCTGCAAAGCGGGTGGCAAAGTCCTTGAGAAGCGTCCGGGCCACTCGCGGAGCGCCGCCTCCGCTCACCGCCATCTGCGCCAGGCCTAAGGTATCCGCGGCGGTTTTGGGCCTGAAGTTCTGATCCACGCCCAAGCGCTGCGCCACCACATCCAGGGCGTCGCCGGTGCGCTTCAGGATGAGCAGCCGATCGATGCGCTCCTCGGTCAGGCGGGTAATGTAGCGAGGATCGTCCCAACGGGACACCCGCTCGCACAGCCATTGGTAGTCTTCGGGGGCATTTCCCCGGGAGCTGAGCCAGTCCTTCAGCAGCTGCCAGCTCTTGATGTGAGAGTCGACGCGCATCAGGCCGTAGGCCTCGGTCGCCATGCGCTCAGCGTCTTTCATTTCCTGCTCGCGCTGGCGCTCCGCGACGCGCTCCGGGGAAGCCCAGGCCTCGATTCCCAACTCGTGGCGCCGCTCATAGAGCGCGCCGCCCAGAAAGCTGAACACGGACAGCCACGCAAACATGGCGATGGCGATTTGAAGCGGCAGCCACGGCTCGAGGTGCGCCAGCAGGGTAAGCCCCAGCGCGTAGGCCGCGATGACTAGAAGAACGACTCCATACAGCCATCCCAAGCCACGGACGACGCGGACCCATTCCAGGGGATTGGCCGCCTTGATGATATTGCCTTCCAATCCGAGAACCCCAGCCGAGGCGGGCACCAGCAGTGCGGCCACAATCGCGATGCCGACCGCGACTGCTGCCCCCAGGTAGCTTTCCGTCAGTTTCACGGCGCCGTAAATCAAGCCTAAAATCGCCACTTGCCCCAGCGGGCGCTGTTCGTCGAAGGGATTCATCATTTGAATGTCGAGCGTCGGGGGCTCATCAAAGCCCCGCACCGTGTGGTCAAAAAGGATGTAGGCGTACTTGAAGAACCAGGAGGCCAGCAACAGGGCCAGTGGAATTCCAACGAAATTGGCCTTGGCGGCCATGGAAAGCAGCAGCGCAAACACGATGACGACCGCCGCGGCGCCACCCCGCGCAGGACGCAGGAGGTGGCGAAGCAAACTTAAATGAACGGGAGGGGTTTGCATAAGCCGTTTCGAAGTACGCTAAATCTATCTCAAAAAATGATATCTACATACGATTGACTACTTTGCTTGCGTATTGACGAGATCTATAAGAAGAAGCGCGATCTCATTTCGAATGTTTAGGTCGAAGAGGCCGCCATTTATGGGGCGAATTGATGCCCTTCTTGGCAGACCGTTTTAAGTACTTGTCGAGCAAAATGATGCCTTCCAAACGAACCGAGCGCGCGAAAAACCCCCAACGAGACGACGTGCGAATTGCGGCAAGAGAAGCTTCGCTGCGAATGTTAGAACCTCTAGCCGAGTTCGCCTTAGAAAACGGATTAAGTATCCGCGAGCTCAGTTCGATATTGCGAGAAGCGGCGGTTCGAGGCTTGGCGGCACAACAATTGGAAGTTTCCCGTCGATTAAATATCTCGGGAATCGCTGCATCGAGTGGTATTCCTCGAGGGGAGATATCACAAATTCTAAATAAAAAGACAACGAATCCTGGCGTGCAAAATGTAAAGCGTCACGAACAAAGCACTCGCAAGATTCTTGCCGCTTGGTCTCAAGACCCAAAGTATGCGGCTGCGAACGGCATACCGGCCGATCTTAGGATATATGGTCGCGGCCCAACCTTCGAAGCTTTGGTAAAGAGTCACGGAAGTGGGATTCCAATTCGAGCAATTCTTGACGAATTGAGGCGGACGGGTGCCATCGAAGTGTGTGGTCCTCAAGAAATTCGTCTCATCCGAGCCCGCCAGATTTCACCCCAAGTAATCAGGGTCTTAGGAAGCGATGCAAGGGATCTCTTGTCAACAATACTGCAAGGTTTCCGACAACCAGAGAATTGTGTGAACCTACACAGTACTACCGCAAATATATCTCCAAACTCAATACCTCTACTTAGAAAGGAGATATCAAAAAAGGGCGTCAATTTCCTTGCGGATGTACGAAGGAGTTTGCTTCGCGAATCAAGAATGGGAAGCGTCAACGACGGCTCCTCAGTCATGGCGAGCCAGGTCAATCTGACAATCTCATTTCGCGACGCTTCGCCTAAACGCAAAGGAAAGCGGCGGCCATTACTTGGAAGACAAAATTTCCGCCGAACTCTCTGAACAGATCGATCGTTCGGAACTGCTGATCGACCGTGGGCCTGACAATGTCGAGTTAATGAGGAAGAACGGTAAGCGCTTTGGTTGCGACGCGATTAAGTGGATTGGGCTTTACGCCCACAACGTAGGGTCTCACTAGCCGCTTAGAAACGAAGAAATAGAGTGGTATAGATGGATAGTCGGCGAGCAATATTCGTTCAGCAGTCTGTAATAAGCCACGGCGGGCTTCAGGGTTTGCAGTGTTGGCCGCTTCATCGAGTAACTTGTCGTACGATGCATTGTTATATTCCGAGTCATTGCTTGGCGCGTTCATTCGAAATCCGTCCAGCAAACTACTAGCGTCATTGTAATCAGCGCTCCAAGCCAAGCGAGCCACATCCCATTTCGTCTTATCGTGACGCGACTCTAAGAACACTCTAAATTCTTCGCCAATAAACTCGGTCTCAATACCGAGTTCTTCCTTCCACATTGCGGCGATCATAATTGCAGTTTGCTTGATCGCTGGATTTGAATTGAAAAGTAAGCGCAAATGAATTGGTGTATCTAACGAATACCCAGATTCTTTGTAGAGTCTTTTGGCTTCGGCGATTCGATCAGAATCGCCCAGTTTGTCCCAATCCCAATGCTGTAATTCATAGTTCCACGTCCCGGGTGGCACGAATCCGTAAGCCGCGACTTGACCTAGCGCCAGCGCATCTACAAGCCGTTGACGATCAATGGCCATCGCGAGGGCCTTGCGAAGCTTTAGATTTCCGGAGAACGGTTTTCCCACAAGGTTCAGCGCATAAAACGCTGTGGTCAAAATTGGGGCTATGACAATTTCGTTAGGATAGTCTTTTCGCACTAACGGTATTGCGTTTGGCGGCACTGTGTCCGTCATGTCGATTTGCCCGGCGCGGTAAGCGGCGAATTGGGAGTTCTGGTCGGGGGCAATCTGATATTGGACCCGCTTTATGTGCACACTTGGGAGGTCCCAATACGAGGCATTTCTCGTCAGTTCGAGTCTCGTTCCAATTTGCCACCCCGAAAGTACATAGGGGCCGTTTGAAATCCATTTATTTGGATCGTGAGTGCGGGCAATTGAATCGGAAAAAACTGGAAATGTCGCGGGGTGCGACAGCAGCTCGGGGAAGTAGGGCACGGGCTGCTCGAGTTTCACTACAAGCAGGTTGTCGCTTACCGCCACAACACCGAGCGAACTTGGCGAAGATCGGCCAGCTATGATTGCAGCCGCCCCGACGATTGAGCGTAAATCATTAGCAAATGGGGATCCTTGTTTTGGATCCAATACGCGTTGCCATGCGATGACAAAATCTTGAGCCCGAACGGGGTTTCCATTAGACCAACGAGCATTCGACCGGAGAATGAACGAGTATTGAGTTCCCGTGGAATCAACGGTCCAAGTCGAAGCAACACCAGGTACCACCTCGCCAGATGATGATTCGCTAGTCAGCCCCTCGTAAAGATCTTGTATCACTTGGCTTGAAAAAGTATCAGTTGCTGTTGCGGGATCCAGTGAGGAAGGTTCGCCGCTGATCCCCCGCCTTAAAGTGACTTCGCTGTCTCGGCCAGTTGACAGGGTGCCCTGTTGATCACACCCGGAGGCAACCAGGGAAGCCCCCAAAATCACACCCGCCGCCATCTTCATTGGTGCGCGAAAGGCGAAAAATTCAATTTTCGGTTTCTCAAACATCTTCTTGGCTGAAAAATATAGTGTTGTAAATCACCATAACACTGCACCGCAAGTGCTTGGAAAACGTGAAGTAGAACACAGAAATAGTTGTATTATGTCTTCCGGTGGAGCAATCTGTTAAAGCCAACTTGCTTGCGGCTATTCGGCACGTTTTGCGTCCCTTGTGCCGCATTGCAATAAGAAACGGGATCGGGTTCGAAGACCTCTCCATGGCGTTGCAAAACGCACTAGTGAATGGCGCTCAGGCGGAGCTGGGCGCGAAAGGGAGCAAAGACCCTTCAGCAGAAGAGGTGGGATTGATGACGGGGATGACTGCGACGCAAGTCCACGGGGTGCGTGGAGCGGAAACCAGTTCAACTGGAGTGTTGAACTATTCGTGGGCTGCTTCGGAAGTTTTGGCAGCTTGGCATTCCGACGTTCTTTATTTGGGCCCATATGGACTTGTGCTCGATATACCGATCGCGGCAGACAACTCGAACCCAGTGTCCGAATCAAGAAGCTTTGAATCGTTAGTTCGTAAATATGCCGGACCAAACGTTTCAGCCGATATTGTGCTCAATGCATTGCTCGAGTCAGGTTCAGTGCAAAGCTTGGGGAATGGGTATGTGCGTTGTGTGGCGCGTACATATATCGCCGAGCGGTTGAGTCCTGAAAACATTCAAGCCTTCGCAGAAGCCGTCCATAACGTTGTCGGAACGATGGCTGTAAATCTCAAACGTACAGTTCGCGGCACAGGATTGTTGCAGCGAACGGTTTTCGCTGACTACGGATTGACAGAAGAGGATTTCGCTAAGTTCAACGGGTTCATTCGCAAGACGGGCGAAAAATTTATCGATGAAGTGGATACGTGGTTCGCCAAGCATTCAAACCAAGAAAACCATGGACCGATAAAGACGGGAATCGGTTTATACCACTATGTGGAAAACGATGAAGATCGTGAGGAATATCTAAAATTACTGCAAGGGGAAGGAGCTAACAATGAACCTTAATACAGCAAGGAATGCGGCGCGTCTAACATCGTTCACGCTTTGCACTTTGGTGATTGGAATCAATTCCAGCGGTGCTGTTGGCGTCGTCGGCACCGATGGAATATTCAGCCCCGCGGTTGGCGTTGTCGGCACCGATGGTGTGTCTCGCCCTGCAGTTGGTGTTGTCGGGACTGATTCGATAACGCGCCCGGCTGTGGGCGTTGTCGGCACCGATGGTGTGTCTCGCCCCGCAGTTGGTGTTGTCGGTACTGATTTGATAATGCGCCCGTCAGTTGGCGTCGTCGGTACTGATTTGATATTGCGCCCGGCAGTTGGCGTCGTTGGTACCGATGGTGTGTCTCGACCCGCAGTTGGTGTTGTCGGTACTGATTTGATAACGCGCCCGGCCGTTGGCGTCGTCGGCACCGATGGTGTGTCTCGCCCCGCAGTTGGTGTTGTCGGTACTGATGGTGTATCGCGTCCGGCGGTTGGCGTTGTGGGGACTGACGGAATCTCGCGCCCGGCCATTGGAGTTGTCGGTACTGATTTGATAACGCGTCCGGCGGTTGGCGTTGTCGGTACAGATGGTGTGCTGCGGCCATTAATTGGCGTTGTCGGAACCGACGGGGTTTCGCGCCCGTTAATCGGTGTTGTCGGAACTGACGGGGTCTCACGCCCTTTTGTTGGTGTAGTCGGCACTGATGGCGTATCACGTCCGGCGGTTGGCGTTGTCGGCACTGATGGTGTATCGCGCCCAGCGGTTGGCGTTGTTGGCACTGATGGTGTATTGCGGCCATTTGTTGGTGTTGTCGGCACTGATGGTGTATCGCGTCCGTTGGTCGGCGTTGTCGGCACTGATGGTGCATCGCGTCCGGCAGTTGGCGTCGTCGGCACTGATGGGATATTGCGCCCGGCAGTTGGTGTAGTCGGTACCGATGGGGTGTCGGAGCCGTTGATCGGGGTTGTCGGCACTGATGGTGCATCGCGTCCGGCAGTTGGCGTCGTCGGCACTGATGGTGTATCGCGTCCAGCGGTTGGCGTTGTCGGCACTGATGGTGTATCGCGTCCGGCAGTCGGCGTAGTCGGTACTGATGCTGTATCGCGTCCGGCGGTTGGCGTTGTAGGCACTGATAGCGTGTCGCGCCCGGGAGAGAAGCAGTTTTAATGAAGTGCAGGTACTGACAAGCGAATAATTTAGTGGTGGGGTTATTCATTAAGCATACGTGACCCACTCCCTAGTCTGCTGGCGATGCGGTGCATCCCTATCGGCGCTTAGCTTGCCGCTTCGCCGCCTCGATGTTTGCAAGGCGTGCAACGCAGAGTTGCATGTTTGCAAGATGTGCATCGAGTACGACATCTCGTATGCAAAGCATTGCAAAGAGCCTACCGCCGAGGAAGTGCGCAAGAAGGATGAGGCCAATTTTTGCGATCACTTCAAGCCGAAGGCGGGAGCATATGTCGCGAAGGATACCGCGGAGCTCGCCAGATCCAAGTCGGCATTGGACGACCTATTTAGGAAGTGACTTCTTCTTTTTGGCGGTGTCGGCAATCCGCCATAAATAAAGAGCGGCGACGGATCGATGCGGCCGCCATTTCTCAGAAAATTTCTCGAGTTGTTTCGGCGTGGGCAGTTTCCGTTTGCGGTACAAAACCTGAAAGCCCTTGCGCACGCCGTAATCGGTCACCGGCATGATATCCGGCCGGCACAGCGTAAACATCATCAGCATGTCCACCGTCCAGGAGCCGACGCCGCGGATATCCGTGAGCAGCGCGTAGATATCGGTATCCGACATCTGCTTGATTTTAACTGCGTCGGGAATCTTGCCGGCATTTACCTTCGCGCAGATATCGCGCATGGCCATGGCCTTGCTGCGCGATAGGCCGGCGCTACGCAGGTGCTCCTCGGGCATATCCACCAAGCGCCGCGAGCATGGCACGCGGTCTTCGAACAATCCGATGACGCGCGCCCAAATGCTGCGGGCGGCTGGACCTGCCAGCTGCTGATGAGCGATCGTCTCCAGCAATGCGACGTAGGGCTCGCGGGCTTCAGGCACTGGCAACTGCAGCACGCCGATGCGATCAATCCATTCCCCTAATCGATCATCGCACCGTCGAAGGTGATCAATCGCGCGTTTAGGCATCGCAGGAGTTTAATCCTTACCCGCAATTTCTCACGGCAAATCGATGGACATAACACCGCGTACTGCCGTGAGCTTCAGTACGCCGCCGGGCGGCCGATTAATTGGGCTATGCGAACCAGCTGCGTGTCCCGATCGCGAAACAAAGGATTCTCTCTCATCGAAGTTGCCGTCGCTGTCGCCTTGCTGAGTATAGCCACCGCGTTTTCCCTACCGCGCGTCAATCGGCTGGCAATTCACGCAGCAGTGGATGCGTCGCACCACGATGCGCCCAGTGCTTACTCGCAGCATCCCGCGCCTGGCTTCGAAGCCCCGCCCGCCGCAGCGAAAGTCAACCTGATCAATCCTATTCTTGGCTACCCCACCAACGGCACTGGGCGCGTACTCATCGATTGGGGCGGTTTTGCGACCACTGCCGAGCCGAATTTCCACGCCTTAACCAAGGCCGATGCCCCGTCAGGGAGAAAATATTCCCCCTCAGGTGACGCGCCGCAATCGGCCAAAAGCGCTGCAACAAGCGCGAATCTCGAGACCAACGGCTGGTAAATTCAGGGAATCCCGCATTTTAGTGCTCCGGGTATACGCCCCCATCGTGTAGGGCGTATAAGTCCTCGAGGACCGGGATTTTGGACAGTTCCCGAAGTGCGAAAGGATGGCGACTTCTCCTGACTATCTGCGCCTCGCGACCAATGCGACGCGCGCGCTGGCGGATACGGCACTCGACTGCCTGCGCGATGCTGTATTGGTGGTCGACGCCCGACATAAACATTTGCCGCTGTTGCTCGCAAATGCCGCGGCGCGCCGCTGTTTGGCCGCCGAGAATCGCGAAGGCAATCTAATCGCCGCGCCGCTGGCGCGCTTATTGGGAACCGCGTCCGCAGCAACGATTGAGACCATGATGGTGTCCCAGTCGGGCGCCGCCTGCACAGGTCGCATCATTACCTGGCGATTCACCCACGGTGAACAGCCCGTCATGACCGACATCAAACCGCTGGCCGCGGCCCCGGGACAGCGGCTGGTGATGCTGTCATTTGCGCCGGCGGTGCCCGAACCCGACGTGGTGGTGGCCGTTGATCAGCTGTCCTGGGACATGCTCATTCTGGACACCGAATTGAAAGTGACCTACGCCAACGCAGGCGCGGTGCGCGCGGCTGCGTCGGTTCCCGGGGGAGTGATCGGCTGCTCCGCGCTGATGCTGACGCCAACGCTCGCTCTGCATCCCGAGATATTCGCGAGGGCCTTGGAAGGCCGTCAATTCCACGACGACGCGCTCGCCTTTGCGGAACCCGGCCGCCCGACCCGTCTCTTCGAGATCGACGTACAGCCGCTCGAAAGTGGATCGCAGATCGTCGGACTGGTCATTCTGTCGGTCGAGCTCACTGGACGTGCATTCAACAATTCCGCCGGCAGTGGCGACCGCCGTTTGTTGGCGCTCACCGAACATGCGCGGGACATGATCCTGGTGGCCGGTGCGGACGGCCGTCTGCAGTACGTCAGCGGCGGTGTGCGCAATTCACTCGGCTATACCTCCGAAGAACACGCGTCGAACGATGTGTTCGAGCATATCCACCCGGATGACGTCGGCGATCTTCGCGCCCAGTTCCAGAAAATGACGGCGGGCGATATTCCGGGCTTTTCCCGAGAATTCCGGACTCGACACAAGGATGGCTCGTACCGATGGCTGGAGACGCGCTACGTATCCGCGCTCGATAATCCCCTGATCCGCGGCGTCGTCATCAATTCCCGCGACGTTACCGAGCGCAAGCTGGCGGAATCCAAGCTCGCGCAGCGCGAAGAGGTGTTTCGGCTGGCTGCCGACGCCGTGGACGGGGTGATTTTCGAATGGGACATCGTGCGGGGCGTGGTGCATCGCTCGCGCGGTGTGCAGGAGGTGATGGGGATACCGCCGGAAGATCTGGAATCTTCGATCGACGCCTGGTTCGCGCGCATTCATCCGCGCGATTTCACCGCGACAAAAAACGCCATCGGTCTTGCGCTCATCGACGGCCGTGGTTGGACCACCACGTATCGAATCCGCGATGCCAGCGGCTGCTACAAATCCATGCTGGAGCGCGGCTTGATCCAACGCAACGCCGGCGGGGATCCGGTGCGGGCGATCGGTTGTTGCGTGGATGTTTCCGAGATCAAGCGGCTGACGGATATCCTGGCTGAAACCCAGCGCAGCGCCAAGATCGGCGGCTGGGAATACGCCTATGCGACGCGCCAACTCACCTGGACCGACGAGATGTTCCGCATCTACGACACCAACCCGAAGGACTTCCGGGTGTCCTGGGAGTCGATGCTGGCGCGCTGGGTACCAGAATCCGCCGAACAATTTCGGCAGGCATGCCGCCAAGCTGAAGCGGCGGGCGGTCGGCTCGATCTCGAACTTGAAATCAACACCCTGAAAAATCAGCGCCTCTGGGTGAGGATCATTGGCCATCTGGAACTGCTGGATGGGCACCCACTGCGCGCATTCGGCTCGGTGCAAAACATTCAGGCGCAAAAGCTGGCGCAGATCGCGCTCGAGAACAGCACCGAATGGCTGAAACAATCGATGAATATGGCGAACATGCACGCCTGGCGCTGGGACAAGGAACACGACTCATTCGAATTCGCCACGCTGGATGGCGACCCCGCCAATCTGCCCCACTTCTATCCGGATATGCGGACCACGTTGTCGCGGGTGCACCCGCAGGACCAGGCAACGGTAACTCGTGCCATCGAAAATGCATTTTCGCAAAAAGTCGAAGTCCGCGAAGAATTCCAGCTGCTCGATAATGAGGGGCGCTATCGAGCGTATGCCACCACCGCGCGGCCGGTGTTCGAGGGCGCGGCAGCCCGCGGCATGGTGGGCGTTATTCAAGACGTTACCGCACGCCGCGATTCCGAGCGGCGGTTGCGGCAATCCGAGGAATTGTTGCGCGTTACGACCACCAACACGGCGGACACCCTATTTCTGCTCGATACGACGCTGCGGGTGCGCTTTGTCAACAAGACCGTAAACGGCTTGGCTATCGACCAAATCATCGGCCGCGAAATCGATGTACTGCTGCCGCAGGCGGCGCGCGCGCGGGTGCTGGAAAAACTCGTGCAGATACTCAAGACCGGTGAAACCGTCACTTACCAGTTCGAAGCGGCAGGCGCGGGCGCGCCGCAATACTTTGAAAATCGAGCGGTGCTGGTTCGGGAAGACGGCATCGGTACGGGCATTTCGATTTCGATGCGCGACATCACCGAGCGCAAACGTCTGGAGCAGGAAATCCTCGATGTGTCCGCCCGCGAGCGGCACAGCATCGGCCGCGACCTGCATGACGGGTTGGGACAGGAGCTGACCGGCGTCGCGTTGATGCTGCGGGCTCTGTCGAGCCAGATGCAGCGTTGCCCCGACCTGGTCGATAAAATGAATGAAATCGTGGGGCACGTGAACCAGTCCATTGAAACCGCACGCACCCTCGCGCGCGGCCTTCTGCCGGTGCGCAACGAAACCGGCGGCCTGCCATTTGCATTGCGGACGCTCGCGGCGCGCAGCCGCGATTTGTATGGTCTGGAAGTGAATTTCCGCGCCGAAGTGGCGCGCGACTTCGAGTTCAATGAAACCAACGCCAGCCACCTGTACCGCATTGCCCAAGAAGCATTGACCAATGCCGCGCGGCATGGGCGCGCCACGCTGGTCGATATTTTTTTGCGCGCCACATCGGACGGCTTCTCGCTGCGCATTACCGATGATGGCGAGGGCGTGGTGCGCGCCGCCGTCGGTTCGGTGGGCATGGGCTTGAAGATCATGAAATACCGCGCCGACACGATCGGCGCACAGTTCGACATCGTTGCCAACAATCCACGCGGCACCGTGGTGACGGTTGCCGGGTAACTTGAAGGAGTGACTACAATGGATTTACGTCAGGAGAAGACAGTGATGGCAGCCGCGAGCGCATGGACCCGATCTTCGGCGTCTGAATCGGGAGCTCACAGCGGCAAACGCGCGGTGCGCCGCGTCTTGATCGTGGACGATCACCCGATTGTGCGTCAGGGCCTGCGCCGCATCATGGAAAATGAAGACGACCTCCTGGTCTGCGGCGAGGCGGAATCGGTGCGCGAAGCGCGTACCGCCATCAAGGAACTCAGCCCCGATGTGATGATCGTCGACATCAGCCTCAAACAGGGCGACGGTATCGAACTGGTGCGCGATGTGCGGGCGCATCATCCGCAGCTGCCGATACTGGTCCTATCGATGCACGATGAGACCATCTATGCGGAACGCATGCTGTCGGCCGGCGCCAACGGCTACATCATGAAGCTGGCCGCCAGCGAACAGTTTCTGATTGCTTTGCGCCGCGTGCTCGAGGGAGGCATTTACGTCTCCGAGGCGGTGGGCAACAACATGATTCAGAAGTTCGCCGCCGGCGGGGCCTACATCTCGGCCAATCCTGTCGATCGCCTCAGCAATCGCGAGTTGCAGGTTCTGCACATGATCGGCAAGGGAATGAGCACGCGGGAAACCGCGGCGTCCTTGAACCTGAGCATCAAGACCGTTGAGTCGCACCGGCAGAGGATCAAGCGCAAACTCAATCTGCAAACCGGCACTCAACTGGTTCAATATGCCGTGAATTGGTTTACCGGCCGCGAAGCCGGCAACAGCATGCCCACGCCAAAGGAGACTCCGGACCCCTGACGGAATCAGCCTGTGCGCGGCTCACTGGTGACGTCGCGCACGCTGCCCGCGACGTGGACAGGGTGGCCAACATCGTTGAGCTGCGCCGAACCGCGCATGTGCCACCACTCCGTTTGGCCCTCCGCGAGCCGCACCGGAAAGGTCGCATCGAATGGAACTTTCTGCTCCAGATGATCGCGCAGCTGCCGCAACAGCATCTCCCAGGTCTCAGGCGCGAAGATCGGGCGCAGATCATTGAAAGAGCGTTTAGCCGCTTCGGTCCAGCGCAGACGTTCGTGGAACCATTCGCTGAACCAGGCGGATCCATCTGACAGAGCCAGTTCCCAAAACCCATCGCCGCTTGCCTTCATGGCCAGCGCTCCAGGGGCGGGGGACTTGTTACTATAGGGACGGGAATCGCACATTCCCGGATATCGGTCGGTTATGCTGCGACCTGAACATGCAGTTTGCGGCGCAGATAACGCTTTTGGGCACTTAAGGCATTGACCTAGCCTCGATGAGTGGTGGCGCTTAGAATTTGCAACCAGGACGCCACACATGGTTAAGTCGTTGCGATATGCGCCGATATCTCGAGGCACTATAAACTCAATATCGACGGGGTTGAGAAAAAGTGACTGAGACGGAATCTGTGACGCCGATCACAGTTGAAACCTCACCCGCTATTTTGCTGGCCGAGGATGACCCCGTCACGCGCATGCTCATGACCCGGTTTCTCAAGAACGCCGGATATGAAGTGGACGCCGTGGCCAACGGCTCCGAGGCGCTCGACAAGATGACGAAGCGCTACTATCCCATGTTGGTCACCGACTGGGAGATGCCCGAAATGGACGGCATCGCGCTGTGCAAGGCGGTGCGCAACATGCAGCTGGACGGGTACGTGTACGCGCTGCTGCTCACGGCGAGGGATGCCAAGGAGCACATCATCACGGGGCTGGAAGCCGGCGCCGATGACTACCTGGTCAAACCGGTACACGAGCCGGAGCTGATTGCGCGCTTAAATGCCGGCCGGCGCATACTCGCCCTGGAACATTCACTGCGCGTCGCCAATCAGCGCAACCGCATCCTGTCGATCACCGACGCGCTCACCGGTGCCTACAACCGCCGCTACTTGATGGAGCAGCTACCTCGAGAAGTGGAGCGCTGCCGCCGGTATGCGTATCCCTTGTCGGTGCTGATGTGCGACCTCGATCATTTCAAGCAAATCAACGACCAGCGCGGCCACGCCGCGGGCGACGATGTTTTGCAGCAGTTTGCCGCCCGCGCCCAGAAGTCGATTCGTCCCTACAGCGATTGGATCGCGCGCTACGGCGGCGAAGAATTCCTGATCGTGCTGCCGGAAACCGCGCATGCCGATGGGCTCATAGTTGCGGAGAAGATTCGCAACATAGTCGCGGGTGCGCCCTTTACCACGCGCGCCGGGGATGCCGCCCTCACCGCCAGTTTTGGAGTGGCATCGACCGGACCGCAAGGACCGGATTTATCGCTCAAGGTGGAAACACTGATACGCGCCGCGGATGAATGTCTCTATAAGAGCAAGGCCGAGGGGCGAAATCGCACGTCGGGCCAGGAGATCGCGGTCTCGCTCGCGCTCATGGCGCACGGCTGAAAAATCGCGCTTTGGATCAAATGACCTGACGCAACTCGGCGTTGACGGCCGCCAGCTTTTCAGTCAGCTCTTCCACCAAACCGTCGAGGGTCGGAGTGGCATTATCGCGGGCCGCGATTTCGAGGCTCGAGGCCGCATGACTCAAGCCTGCCGCGTGAATGTTGGCGCTGGCCCCCTTCAAGGCATGCGCGCGCTTGCGCACGGTGTCGAAGTCGCTGGCCTTGAGCGCGGCGATGATATCGGCCAGGCATTGATCGCCGCTCTTGACGAAAGTCTCCGCCAATTCCCGTTCGAAATCGATATCGCCGCCGGTCAGCTGGCGCAGTGCTTCCCGATCCACCGCCGGTGCGCGCGCACCGGCTTTCAAGTATCGGCTCAGCACCTCAATCAGCTGTGCCGGTTCGATGGGTTTACCGAGGTGCGCGTCCATGCCGGCCGCAATGCATCTTTCGCGATCCTCAGACATGACATTGGCGGTGAGCGCGATGATGGGCAGCCGTTTCACGCCGCGGCGACGCTCAGAATCCCGTATGCGCTGCGTCGCGGTAAAGCCATCCATCACCGGCATCTGGCAATCCATCAAGACGGCGTCGAAGGCGGTCGCCGCGATTTGCTCCAGGGCTTCGGCGCCATTGTTGGCAATGGTCACCTCGGCCGATAGCTTCTGCAGCGTGCGCTGCGCTACGCGCTGGTTCACGGGATTGTCCTCGACCAAGAGGATCTTGTTGCCGAGGAAGATCTGATTCGCCTGCGGCGCTGAACTGACCAAGGGTGCGTGCGGCGTCTTGCCCGTCAGTACCTGATCCACGAGTGTGGCCAGCAGGGTGGCGCGAATGGGCTTCAATCCCACGGCATCCGGCCGGTGTTCGTGCTCGATGGTGTCATGATCGGCGCCGAACAAGGACAGCAAAATGAAGGGCAGCGAGGCGTAGCGTGCATCGCTGCGCAGTGCGTTCAGCAGATCGAGGCCGCTGCGCACCGGCATCAATTCATCGGCCAGAACCACATTGATGGCAGGATCTTTCGCCAGCTGCTGCAGGGCTTCGTCGACGCTGCCGGTCGGCACGGTGTCAAAGCCGAAGAGCTTGAGCTTCATCTCCAAGCTCTCGCGCGCCGCGGGGATATCATCCACGATCAGCACCTTGCGGCCCAACCCGAGTGCGCCGCGCTTCGGCTGCTGCGGCACGGCATCGACATTCACGGTCACCCAAAAGGTCGAGCCCTGGCCGCCTTCGCTGCGCACGCCGACTTCGCCGCCCATCAATTCGGTGAGGCGTTTGACGATTGACAGTCCCAATCCCGTGCCGCCGTAGTGGCGCGTCGTGGATGAATCGATTTGTGAAAACGATTTGAACAGCCGGTCCAAGCGATCGGCCGGGATCCCGATGCCGCTATCGGTGACTTCGATCGTCAAGGTCGGGTGCCCTGCGGTGTTCACTCCCACCGAGGCATAGAGTCGGATGTGCCCCTCGTGAGTGAATTTGACGGCATTGCCGATGAGATTCAACACCACTTGCCGCAGACGCCCCGGATCCGCGCGTACCAGCACCGGCACGTCGGGCTCGAGGGTGACGATCAGCTCGATCCCTTTGGCGGCGGCTTGCAAGGCGGTGGCGGCGACCGTCTCGTAGAGCAGGTGAATCAGATCGAAATCGACGTTTTCCAGCTCCAATCGGTCGGCTTCGATTTTGGACAGATCGAGGACATCGTTGATCAGCGACAGCAAGGCCTTGGCGCTGCCGCGAATGATGTCGAGGTACTCGCGCTGCGTGCCGTCCAAGGCGGTCTCTGCCAGAATTTGCGACATGCCGAGCACGCCATTCATGGGCGTGCGAATCTCGTGGCTCAAATTCGCAAGAAACGTGCTCTTGGCGCGATTCGCCGCTTCCGCCGCCAGCTTGGCATCGAGCGTGGCTTGTTCGGCGAGTTTGCGATCGGTGACGAGCTGCATCGCGCCGGCCAATCGCAGCGGTGTGCCGTCGGCCGCGCGTTCGGCCTGGCCGCGCACGCGGACCCATTCATAGTGACCGGCCTTGTGCAGCACACGAAATTCAAGTTCATGGCCGGCACGACTCTCAAGATGTTCATTCACGCTGGAGTTGACGCGTGCGCGATCTTCGGGATGGATCAAGGTCTGGAAGTGTTCGCGCGACGAGGTGAGTTCCTCGGCGCTGTAACCCAATCGCTCCGCAAATCCCAGTCCGTACCAGACCCGATCGGTGATGAGATCAATCTCCCACAGCGCATCCTGCGTGCCGCGCAAGGCGCGCTCCAGCCGCATCTCCACCGAATCCAAGGCCGCTTTGGTGCGCTTCAAATCGCTGATATCGACGACGGCGCCGGTGATGCGTTCCACCTCGCCGGAGGGGCCGTGCGTGACCTGCGCCTTTTCGCCGATCCAGCGCTCGCTGCCGCCCTCGAGCAGTATCCGGTACTCGCAGCGGTAGGAAGGATCGTGTGGCGTGGTTTGCAGGGGCGCGCTGCGCACGCGCGCGAAATCATCCGGATGAACCCGGGTCAGCGAGAGGTTCAAGTCCTCGAGCGGCGTGGTGTCGGGCATTCCCATGAGCTCGAGGAAATTGTCGGAGCAGATGCGGCTGTTGCGGGGGAAATCAAAATCAAAAGTGGCGACGCCGGCCGCGGTCTGCGCGATGTTGAGCGATTCGGTGGCATGGCGCAGCCGGTCTTCCAGCTGCTTGCGCTCGGTGATGTCGGTGATGGTGCCGACCGCCCGGGAATCGTAACCTTCGGTGCTGATCAGTACCTGTCCGCGCCCCGCGAGCCAGCGTATCTCGCCGCTCGCCGTCAGGGTCCGGTATTCGCATTGATAGCCGCTGCCGGAGTCGACCGCGGTGCTCAAGGCTTGAACCACCCCTTCCAGATCTTCCGGATGCACCGATGCCAGCCACTCATCGCGCGTCAAGGTCATGTCGCGGCACTCGAGGCCGATCAGCTCGAAGAACAGCGATGTGCCCTGGATCCTCCCGGTGTTCAGATTCAGCTCGAAGACACCGAAGCCACCCGCGGCCTGCGCAAATTCCAGAAACTCCGCCGATCCGTGCCCGGTATCCAATTCATCGCCCACGGCATCACGCGCCGGCGCTTGCAGCGCCTGCGTGCCGGAACGTGTCCGTAATTGAGCCAGTAATTTGCGGCGAATCGACCAGCTGCTCATCCGGTTTCCGTACCCAGTGGGGCTTTCGCCCTGCATCATAGGGGTATCGGCGGGATCTGGCACCGCTTGAGCTATGATCGATCTCTCAATCTCGAGCGAAAGGCATGCGGAAAGCAAGGGTTTTGGGCTATTTGGCAGGTGCCCTCGTGGTGTTGCTCGCCGCGGTATTGCTCGCCGTTAGGGTCTGGGTCAATCCCAACCACTACAAAGGCAACCTCGCCGCCATGGTGAAGGAATCCACCGGGCGAGATCTGCAACTACCGGGCGATATCAAGCTCTCGGTAGTTCCATGGTTGGCCCTCGAAGTAGGTCCTGCCAGCTTAGGCAATCTGCCGGGCTTCGGCGAGGAGCCGCTGCTGGCATTTTCTCACGCGACCTTTCGCATCAAACTTCTGCCGCTGCTGCGCCGACGGCTGGAGTTCTCCCGCATCGAACTCGACGGCCTGGATTTGCGCCTGCGCAGGAACGAGGACGGCCGGGGCAACTGGCAGGACGCGCCGACCTCGGCCTCCTCAGCTAAGGGTGCCGGCGCGGCCCGCTCGCCGCACTCCTTCGCCTCGTTTGCGGACGTGAGCATTCATGACGGACGGATGAGCTATGAAGACGTGAGGGTCGAGCATCTGAATCTGGAAACGGGCTCCGCTGCGCTGCACCGCGACATGCCCGTCAGCATCACGTTCGATGTCCATCACGGCGACCTGAGCGATGCCATCTCGGTGAATGCGAAATTCGACGTGACCGCCGACTCCACCGCGCAACAGCTACGTTTGGCTGCCGTCACCTTGCGCGGCACGCTGAATCGTCCCGGTGAGGGCCGGCCCATCGCCTGGGAATTATCCGCGCCCACGCTCGCGGCAAATCTCGCGGAGGCATCCGCGCACGCGGCGGCATTCGCACTCAGCTACGCCGGGGCGCAACTCGCGGGGAGCGCGACGGCCACGAACATGTTTGAAGAATTGGGCCTGAAGGGTTCATTCACCCTGGCACCGCTGGTACTGCGCGAATTCGCGCCGCGCGTTGGCGTGAGCATTCCCAATACCCGCGACGCCAAGGCGTGGTCGCAGCTCTCGGGCAGCACTGATTTTGACTATGCGTCGCACGCCTGGGCGCTTAGAAACCTACGGCTGCAGCTCGATGACACGCAGTTGCAGGGAAACTTGAAGTACTCGGCTGCTGAAATTCCGGCGCTCAAGTTTGATCTTGGCATCGACCACATTGATCTCGATCGCTATCGCCCCGTCAAGGGCAGCGTTGCGGGTCACGACGGCAGCACCTCGAATCCACCGGGCGAGAGGGCAAAACCATTTGCGGCCGATGGCACGCTGACGGCCGCAGCCGCCAGTTTCTTGGGCATGGAATTTACCGATCTGCGGATCACCATGGCATCGAAGGACGGTGTCACCCACCTGTTTCCCATCGAGGCGCACATCGACGGCGGCCGCTATTCCGGCGACATCACCCTCGATGACCGCGGCGCCGTGCGCAGTGTCAGCATCAATGAGCATCTGATGGATATTGACATGACGCGCTTGCTGGCCCGCGGCGCGCAGAAGGGACGCGTGTCGGGTAAAGCGACGTTGAGCTTGAAGGGCAGCGGACGGGGCCAGAGCGTGGAGGCGCTGCTAAAAACCTTGAACGGGCATTTTGACGCGGATCTTAGCGAGGGTGCCCTCGAAGGCATCGACGTGGAGTACCAGCGCGATCGCGCGCAGGCCTTGCTCGAGCGAACACCGAACGCGCGAAATGACACGAAGCGGACCCCGTTCGACGCATTCAAGGCATCGGCAGAGATCACCAATGGCATCGCGGTGACGCACGATTTGACGATCTCGACACAGGCTCTGAAGGTTTCGGGAAAAGGGAGCGCCAATCTGTCGACCAAGGCCATCGACTTCCAGCTGCTCGCCAGCATTCTGCAGGCGCCGACCAAAACACTGCTCGACATTCCGCTCAAGGTCACCGGGACCTACGCGGATCCCGCCGTGAAGGCCGATATCGACTCGCTGGCCAAGGAGCAGCTGAAGCAGAAGCTCAAGGACATTCTGAAAAAGAACGGCCTGCAGGGGTTGTTCGGTAAATGAACTGGCAACCACAAGAATTTTCCGCGCGCCTGCTGCAATGGTTCGCAGTGCACGGACGCCATCATCTGCCCTGGCAAGCAAATCCCACGGCGTATCGGGTGTGGGTGTCCGAGGTCATGCTGCAGCAGACCCAAGTGATCACGGTCATTCCTTACTATGAACGCTTCATGGAGCGCTTTCCGACCCTGGAGTCCCTCGCCCTCGCGCCGCTCGATGAAGTACTGCATCTTTGGACCGGATTGGGGTACTACGCCCGGGCGCGCAATTTGCACGCCGGTGCCCGGGTCGTGGACGAGGAGCACGGCGGCAAGTTTCCGTCGCAACTTGAGTCCGTGATGGTGCTGCCGGGGATCGGACGCTCCACGGCCGGCGCCATCCTTGCGCTCTCCGGCGGCCAACGGCATCCGATTCTCGACGGCAACGTCAAGCGAGTGCTGGCGCGCGCGTTCGGCATCGCCGGGGATCCGACTTCAAACGCCGTGAGCGCAGCGCTGTGGGCACAGTCGGAGGCTTGCACGCCGACCGCGCACGTAGCGCAGTACACACAGGCCATCATGGATTTGGGCGCGACGGTATGTACGCGCGCGCAACCCGCGTGCAGCGTGTGCCCTTTAAATGCAGGGTGTGTCGCTGCTCTTCAGGGTCGCCAAGCGGAATTGCCCGGCAGAAAGCAAAATCGAGTCCGGCCGTCACGCGAGACAACGCTGCTGATTGCCCATACCGGAATCGATGGATCGATCGCGGTGCTCGTGGAACGGCGGCCCGCCTCCGGCCTTTGGGGCGGGCTATGGTCGCCGCCGCAATTTGCCAGCGAGCGCGAAGCGCTCGAGTGGTGCCGGAAGGAAATCGGCGTGCCGTGCGCGGAATCCCATCTTTTGCCGCCGATCGATCACGCTTTCACGCACTTCGATTTGCGGCTCAAGCCCTTAAGCGTGCACTGCCGTCCTTCCACCGACGTGCGCGACGGGGCCGATCGACTCTGGTACCCGATCGAAGCCCCGCCGCGAATCGGCCTGCCCCAGCCCATACGCCAGCTGTTCGATCGCCTGCGCGCAGCCGGCTTGGGTTAAGATCCGACGCATGGCCCGCAAAGTACAGTGTGTATTGCTCAAAAAAGAGGCCGACGGCCTCGACTACCTGCCCTATCCCGGCGAGTTGGGCAAACGCATTTACGCCAACATTTCCAAGGAAGCCTGGGCGCAGTGGGTCGCGCATCAGACCATGCTCATCAACGAAAATCGGCTCACGCCGATCGAACCCAAGGCAAGGGCTTTCCTGGTGGCCGAGATGGAGAAGTTTCTATTCGGCGCAGGCTCCCAGAAGCCGCCCGATTTCGTGCCGAAGTAAGCCGTCGTCTGCTCTGCCAGGCACCGCCGGGAGCTGAACCCACAAATTTCGACGCGCCTTTAAACTCTCTGGCACTTGCTCGCCTCTAAGCTGGGTCCCTGCATGAAAAAGGGTGAACAATCCAGCCAGTGAGGCCGACATGCTGAAAATGACCCAGCTCTCCAAGGCTTATCGCACGGAAGTCGTGGAGACTTATGCATTGCGGGATTTTTGCATTCAGGTGCGCGAAGGCGAGTTTGTGGCAGTGACCGGACCCTCGGGCTCCGGGAAAAGCACATTCCTATCGATCGCGGGACTCCTGGAGGAGTTCAGCGGCGGCGAGTACCAGTTGGACGGCGCGAATGTTCGCGGTCTGAACGACAGTGAGCGCTCGCGATTACGCAATGAAAAGATCGGCTTCATTTTTCAGGCTTTCAACTTGATCGCCGATCTCAACGTGCAGGACAACGTCGCGGTGCCGCTGCGCTACCGAGGCTTGGGCACCGCAGAAAGACAGCGCAGAATTCAGGAATCACTGAGCCGGGTGGGGCTGTCCGCGCGTGCCCGCCATTACCCTGGCGAACTCTCGGGCGGCCAACAGCAACGGGTGGCAATTGCCCGCGCACTCGCAGGGTCGCCGCGGCTGCTGCTGGCCGATGAACCGACCGGCAATCTCGACACGCAGATGGCGAGCGGCGTCATGGAATTGCTCGAAGAGCTGCATCGGGACGGCGCCACCATCATCATGGTGACGCATGATGCGGAACTGGCTGCACGAGCGGAACGTGAGGTACACATCGTGGACGGCCAGGTGATCGAGCTCGCCGCGGGCCCGCGCTTTGCTGCAGCCGCTGCGCACGCATAATCCAAGGGGGGCTTGTGTTTGGTTACTACGTGAGCCTGGCGTTACTCAGCCTGCGGCGCAATGTGGTGCTGACGGTGTTGATGATCGCTGCGATCGGCGTCGGCATCGGAGCATCGATGACGATGCTGACGGTATTTCGGGCGATGGCGGCGGATCCCATCCCGCATAAGTCACGGCAATTGTTTGCCGTACAGATCGACAACTGGGGACCGCGCAACAGTTCGTCCGGCGGTAATGGCGACAATTTGGCGGAACAGATCAGTTACACCGACGCCATCGCCTTGATGAACGCCCATGCCGCCCGGCGGCAAACCGCCATGTATGCCACGGGCGCGGCACTGACTCCATCAAACCCGGATCTGCGGCCCTTCAAGGTGCACGCGCGGGCCGCATATGCGGACTTCTTCCCCATGTTCAGCGTGCCGTTCCAATTCGGCGGCCCGTGGGCGGCTGCTGACGATGAGGAACGCGCTGATGTGGTGGTGATCTCGCGTGCACTCAACGACAGAGTCTTTGCCGGAACAAATTCTGTCGGCAAGACGCTGAACCTCGAGGGCCGCGATTTTCGCGTGGTCGGTGTGATGGCTCGCTGGGACCCCGTACCGAAATTCTATGACCTCAACAACGACAAGTACGGTAAAGCCGAGGAAGTACTGATTCCCTTCACACGCGCCATCGAAAGCCAAATGCCAAGCTGGGGCAACAACAATTGTCACGATACCATTGGCGCGCCTGGGTGGGAGGGGCACCTGCACTCCGAATGCGTCTGGACCCAGTTCTGGGCGGAGTTGCCGGCCGCAACGGATGTTGAGCACTACCGCACCTTTCTGAACAACTACGCGGCAGAGCAGCAGCGCACGGGCCGCTTTCATTGGCCGCCGCACACTCGCATACGCGACGTACGCGAATGGCTCCAGTACCAGCACGTCGTCGCCAATGAAGTGCGTATTCTGGTTCTGGTGTCGTTCAGCTTCCTGTTGGTTTGCCTGCTGAACGCCATGGGCTTGATGCTGGCAAAAGTCATGGGTCGCGCCGGCGATATCGCAGTGCGCCGCGCACTTGGCGCCAATCGGGCCGCCATCTTTGGCCAATGTCTGATCGAGGCGGGCGTTGTCGGGTTGGCCGGAGGATTGCTGGGCCTCGCCTTGACTGCGCTCGGATTATTGGGTCTGCGTGCTTTGCTCTCCGAGTCGGTGACCAGGCTGACGCACTTCAGTGTCTCCGATGTTGCCATCGCGATCACGCTGGCGGTGCTTGCCGCCACTCTGGCCGGGCTGTATCCAACCTGGCGCGCCGCACAGGTTCAACCGGCTTGGCAGTTGAAAAATCAGTAGGTGCACCATGGAAGTCCGCCCCATTCTTTCAGCGATGCGCCGAAATAAGGTTGGCGCAGCGCTGATTGGCCTGCAAATGGCGATAACGCTGGCGATTCTCTGCAACGGACTCTTCATCATTGAACAGCGCATTGCCTACAGCAAGCGTCCGACCGGAACGGACGAGCGCAATGTGTTCGTGATACCCAATCAATGGATAGGCAATCCGCCCGATCTTGCGGCGCGGCTGCAGACGGATCTCGCGGCGTTGCGCGGTTTGCCCGGTGTAATCGATGCCTTCGCGACCAATTCCGTTGTCTTGAGCAACGGTGGATCGAGCGAAGGCATCAAGCTGAAGCCGGAGCAGAAAGAATCCTCGGCATCGACAGCCGTCTATTTTGCGGACGAGCATGCGTTGAATTCCCTTGGACTTAAACTGGTTGCCGGCCGCAATTTCAGTTCCGCTGACATTGCCGATAAAAATGGCTACAACGACCGGGCGCCTCCCGCGGCAGTGATCGTCACGCGGGCCCTAGCCGACAAGCTGTTTGCTGGCAAAGGCGCATTGGGCCAGTCGATCTATATTGAGCCTGAAAATCACAACGTCCAAATCATCGGGATCGTGGATCGCCTGCAAGTGCCCTGGGTGGAATCCTGGTCCACCAAATTCAACGACAACTCGATTCTCGAGCCGTTTCGATTTGTCGATTCCTATGTCTACTACGTGGTGCGCGTCCAACCGGGTCAGCTACCGGGCGTTCTCAAGGCTGCAGAGAAAAGGCTCTTCGAGGTCAATCGCGCACGCGTTCTTGAAGACATCAAATCGCTGACCGAATCGCGTGCCGAAGTCTATCTAGACGATCGCGGACTGGCCGTGATACTCGGCGTGGTTTGTGCCGCGCTGGTGGCGGTTACCGCGTTCGGTGTCGTGGGGCTCACCAGCTACTGGGTTGCTCAGCGCCGCCGTCAGATCGGAATTCGCCGCGCGCTCGGCGCGACTCGATACGCCATTGTGCGCTATTTTCAAACTGAAAATTTGCTGATTGCCGCGGGCGGAGCTGCACTCGGCGTCGCCTTGGCGCTGTCATTGAATTTGTGGATGGTCACGACCTTCGAAATGGAGCGGCTGCACGTAGCCTACGCTCTCGTCGGCGCTTTCTTCGTGATGCTGCTGGGGCAGGCTGCGGTGTTGTGGCCTGCCGTAAAGGCCGCGCTCGCGCCGCCCGCGTTGGCGACGCGCGCAACCTGACCGACACTTGCGGCGAAACGTGTGACCAAAGGGGTGGCGCAAGAATACAATGCGGCATGCCGACCAGTGTTGCGCAAACCATCATATTGACAGCCCACCCATCGACCCCTAACGATGACGTGCGCAGGCTCGAGGTGCAGCTGCGGGCGGAACAGCCCGACATTCTCCTGTTTCAGTATTTACTGGTCGCGGACATGGCCCGCGTGCGCGTTCCCCCATCCGGGGCGGGTGGGCGCGCGGAGGTCCTCTGGAAGCACACGTGCTTCGAGGCTTTTATCGCGCCTGCAGACGCTCCCGGCTACCACGAATTCAATTTCTCGCCGTCGCTTAACTGGGCCGTCTACCGGTTCAGTGCCTATCGGGAGGGAATGGCGCCCGCCGAGATCGGCCAAGCGCCGAAAATCTCCGTGCGGCGAGGCGATGATGAGCTCGAGCTTCAGTCGGCAGTGCGCGTAGGTCATCTGGCTGAGTTGCGTGATGCGCGTCGCCTGCGGATTGCTCTGGCCGCGGTCATCGAGGATGACGACGGCGGGCTTTCATACTGGGGGCTGCGGCATCCGCCCGGCAAACCCGATTTCCACCACTCGAACGGATTCGCACTGGACGTTGCCCGCCCATGAAGTTTGGAATCGACCGATTGCTCGAAGAACCTGAGCTGCGCGAGCCGCTTAACGGTCAGCGCGTGGCTCTGTTGGCGCACCCCGCGTCGGTTACACGCAACCTGGTCCATTCCCTCGATGCGCTGGCGGCGGTTGGAGACGTACGATTAAGCGCGGCGTTCGGCCCTCAGCACGGGCTGCGCGGGGACAAGCAGGACAACATGGTCGAGTCGCCGGACTACATCGACCCCGTGCATGGCATACCGGTGTTCAGCCTTTACGGTGAGGTACGCCGGCCGACGCCTGAAATGATGGATGCGTTTGATGTTCTGCTGGTCGATTTGCAAGACGTCGGGTGCCGCATCTATACCTTCGTCACGACGTTGCGCTACGTGCTCGAGGCGGCTGCGAAGAAGCACAAGGCCGTGTGGATTCTGGATCGGCCGAATCCTGTGGGCCGGCCCGTGGAAGGGCTGACGCTTCAGGCAGGCTGCGAAAGCTTTGTCGGCGCGGGCGCGATGCCGATGCGTCACGGCCTGACACTCGGAGAGCTTGCGCGGTGGTTCGTGGGGACTCTGGATCTCGACGTTGATTGCCGCGTCGTGCCGATGCAGGGTTGGGAGCCGAATGCCGCACCGGGATATGGGTGGCCACTCGGCGAGCGCACGTGGGTCAACCCGAGTCCCAACGCTCCCAATCTCTGGATGGCGCGCTGCTATCCGGGCTCGGTGATGCTCGAAGCCACGA
This sequence comes from uncultured Gammaproteobacteria bacterium, assembly GCA_963785405.1. Classification (GTDB taxonomy): domain Bacteria; phylum Pseudomonadota; class Gammaproteobacteria; order Steroidobacterales; family Steroidobacteraceae; genus Bog-1198. Next base: position 114,873 of record CAWAVF010000008.1, on the reverse strand, counting down.
CATTGTCGGAAGGTCGTGGGACCACAAGACCGCTGGAGTTGCTCGGTGCACCGGATCTTGACGTGCCGGCACTGTTGGCGGAGATGCGTTCGCTTGCAACGCCATGGATGAGTGGCTGTCGGCTGCGGCCCTGCTGGTTCGAGCCCACATTTCATAAGCACGTGGGGAAGCTCTGCGCGGGATTCCAGGTGCACGTGGAAGATGCCGCGTACTATGACCACGAGGGATTCAAGCCCTGGCGATTGTTCGTGCTCGCGTTGAAAGCTCTGCGGCGGCTGCGCCCGGATTACGAGATCTGGCGCGATTTTGCCTACGAGTACGAGAAGGACCGGCCCGCGATCGACGTGATCAACGGCAGCGATTTGCTGCGCCGTTGGGTGGACGATGCTGCGGCGACGCCGGCAGATCTCGAGGTGCTGGCCGCTCGCGACGAGGCTCGTTGGCGCAGCGAACGTGAGGCGTTCCTGCTCTACTGACGGTACTGGATGCCGCTGGATATGATTGGCGCAACGACGCTCTTCGATTTTTCCAGCCAGTAGGCATCGAAATTGCCCATATGCAGCAGCGCGAAGATCAGCGCCACGATGATGCCCGCCCAGTTCATGTTGAAGCGGCCGACGCGCACCTTGCCCATGGGGTCTTTGCTGGCACCAGACTATTGGACGCTTAACGAACCCCCAAGCAGTCTCCCATGAACGTCGGGTATCGGCAGGCAATACAGCGCCATACCATCCGGCGAGAACAACGGAACCAGCTGCGATTTAGCTTGTCCCCCTGATAGGGAGTGCCACGAAGAAGGGATGGCGCATTGAAGACGAACGACTCGCGCGCTTCTCAACCTCTGATTCTCCTCATCGTGCTGATGTCGCACGTGGCAATCGTTGCCGTCGTGATTCGCGAAGGACGGTTCGTCCTTATTCCTAAGGGCACTCATGAGCCATTGCTGCTCATGCTTTTGCGCGGCGAGACACCCGCAATTAAAGCCAAGCCGTCTCCGCGGGCGACGCCATCTCGCCCGCACACCCCAAAACACGAACCAATCTCCGAAAACGCTATCACGGTTCCAGCCGAAGCTCCGCCACCACCCCAGATCGATTGGCAGCACGAGGCCGAATTGACCGGCCAGAACTTCTTGGCCAACGCCGAGAAAGAAAAGAACTACCGCGACCTTTCCGGACTCTCGCCGGCCCAGCTTGATTGGATCAAACAGAACCGCATGAAACCTGCACCGCCTGGTATTGCCTGGCAGCACCCGCACTTCGAGTTCGACCGACGGACAGGCATACCCGTGTTCTGGATCAATGACCGCTGCGCCTGGGTCATGCTGATGATCTTCTGCGGGATCGGCAAGCCCGCGGCTGATGGCGGGCTTTTTGAGCATCTGCGAGATTCGCACGAGCCTTGACTGCCGCGACGCCGGGGTTGCGCTTCCGAACCACAGAGTTGCGAGTCGCGCCTTGACATGTACACGACATGCAACTATCATAAACGCATGTCCAAAATGATCCAACTGCGTCACGTCCCGGACGCCCTGCACCGGCAACTCAAAGCGCGGGCGGCGCTGTCCGGCTTGCCGCTGTCCGACTATCTCATTCGCGAAGTTCGCAAGATTGCCGAGCAACCGACGCCCGATGAGATGCGCGAGCGTTTGCAACGACGGGACCCCTATCGCGGCAAGAGTGCGCCGACAGAACTCGTCCGTACCGAGCGTGACAGCCGTTGATCGTCATCGACGCCTCGGCGCTGCTCGAAATGCTGCTGCAAACCCCGCGTGCCGATCAATTAATGGAGCGCGCCCTAAAAGCCGCGGAGCGCATGCACGCTCCCCAGCTCCTGGACATCGAGGTAACTCAAGTGCTGCGGCGACTGGTGCAGCGTAGAGAAATCGCCGCCGTGCGCGCAGAGCAGGCGCTCGACGATCTCAACGATCTGGTCATTGAACGCCACGAACACCAAACCCTCGTATCCCGAATCTGGCAGTTGCGCGACTCCCTGACCGCTTACGATGGAGCGTATGTCGCGCTCGCCGAAGCCTTGAGTGCGCCCCTACTTACTTGCGATGCCAAGCTCGCGGGCGCTCATGGTCACCGCGCAACGATCGAACTTTTCGCGAACTAACTCAGCTGACTTGCGCTCGCCTTGCTATCGGCAACCGGTCGTCCGCTCATTTCCCCGCCGCTATCTCCGCCTCCACCGCCGCCGCAAAATCCTTCGGCAGCGGAACGCCGGCCGCCGCGTAATTCCCGCCCGCCATGAAAAGCTCCATCACCGAATTCCAGCGATCCCGCCACGCGTACGCGTAATAGAGAAACTTATCCCCCTGCGGCACAAATGCAGGCTTCCTTGCCTGCGGCGCATACGCTTTGATCAAGGTCACGATCGCCGTATTGTTCTCCGCGAGGCGGTCGAGCTTGTGCTTCATGTCCGCATGCTTCGGTACTCCATCGCGCCGAACCTTCGCCAGATACGATTCCAATATTCCGGAATCCTTTTCCGCAAACGGCTCCGCCTGCAGCTCTTTTAAGATTGCCTGATTCTCTTTCAGGTCCTAAACGCACTGCCACGTTTGAGCAAACAAGTCAGACCGGCGCTCGTAGATCCTGATCAACCTCTGAGCGGAAAACGCTGTCTAACGATCGAGGAGCGAGCGCGCGGCTTACACGCGGGCCCGAGTGCGCGCCACTCATCAATGGCCGATTAGAGTTACGCAGCCTGTCCTTCTCGCTTGCGTGGAATGCGCCGACAAAACAGGAATCAAAAACATGTTGACGAAACGGTGAAGTCCTTAGAGATGACGTTGATCGACGCGGGAATTCGCCGACTCAAAGCGAAGGCACTTTATCTCAATCATCGATCCCTCCTTGGCCAAACGAAGACGACACCCGCGATCGCTCCAACCGATTGTTAGGTTTCCTTACCGCGACTTAGCGAGACGCTCGGCCATGCGCGTCTGCCAACCAGGCCCGGTTGCTTTCCAACGCTCTATGACATCCGCGGGCAATCGAAGTGTCAACAACCTGCGGGGATTTTGCGTGACGGGCCGGCCACGCTTCTTAACGACCATGTGGCTTAGCATCTCGTCGGTAAGCTCTGGTCCGTCATCATATTCGTGACGTTTAATAACATGCGCGTCGACGCGCTTGAGATCAGAGCCCAAGGAGCGGCGCGAGGCGCGCTTTTTCGCGGTCATTGGCCTTTCTCATACTAATGATGTGGCGATCCGCGCCACGCGGCGTGTAAACGACCTGGACTAGGCGGCCGCGCAATAAACCAAAGCAGATAATGCGTGTCTCACCATAGTCTTCTCGGGTATCTTCAGCTTCCGCGGTAGTCCCTGCAAATACCTCAGCTGCGTCGGCAAAGTCCAACCCTCGTTCCGCCAGAGTACGTGCTCTTTTGGCAGGATCGAAGCTGATACCCATTATTTATTGTAACTACAACAATGCCAGCGGTCAACCTCATCGCTGAGGCCACGCAGAAGGGAACCTAACTGGTAATTAGGCGATGGAAACGTCGCATAAGCGCGTCGCATGTATCCGACTTGCGCTTCAGCCGCGCGTCTACCATTGCAAGCTTACCGCAGGCGGCGAATGGCGGCTTCAAGGCGACGATTTCGGTGCGTCCAGCGCCTGCTATGAGCCGCTCTGAGACTCGCCAGCCCTTGTCGGCGGCTCATTTGCTTGTGTTCCATGATCGTGCTATTAAATTCACACAAGTTCTCGCCAACTCAATTTGGAACCGAACATGAGACTCATTTCGACCTTAATTGTCTGTCTTGGACTCTCCGCGTGCGCTACCGATTACGCGTCGCAGCTTTATCAACCCAACTTCGGGGTTCGACGCCTGCAATACACCGAAAGCGATGTCGATCCCACGATGCTGATGAATGGCACCTATGCATCAAAGAAGATGAACGGACTCTATGGATCGGCGTTTTGCTTGAATGCCTATCGCTGCTCACAACAAGCGCAACAGTCATCACCTGGATGGGATCCTTAGTCGTCTGGTCGAGCCGTTCGTTCCGCGACGCTCCGGCATTCATGCCTCGCTGCGGTCGGCGTTCCATCTTTACTCTGTTTTGGGGTTCTCTGCGCAAATCAAAGAAATGCTGATCGCCGTCGGACTCGCGTTGCGGTAACCAATGTGTTACAATTGTAGCCTAGCCGATATCCGCCGAGGTCAACTATGGCTGCGACCACAACGATCCGCCTACCCCCCAAATTGCGCGCACGCCTTGGCGCACTCGCCAAGCAGACCGGCCGCTCCGCGCATAGTTTGATTGTGGAGGCCGTCGAACGGCATGCCGCCTACGAAGAGCAAATCCGAAGCCTTGTCAAAGATGCGCTTGCGGCTGATGCTGAAATTGACGAGACCGGTGAGGTCTATCGCGCGGAGGATGTTGACGCCTGGATGCAGCGGCTTGCCGTTGATGGACGCGCGCATCGGCCCAAGCCGTGGCAACGGTAGTCTATTCGAAGCGGGCTCTCGATCACATCGAACGCGCATTTGCGTTTCTGCGCAACAAAAACCCCGCCGCTGCAGCGGACGCCGTGTCTGCCATCCAATCCGCGGTCGACAACCTCGCAGCGCACCCTCTGACAGGCCGGCGCCTCGAGGGCGAATTGCGCGAGTTAGTCATTTCCTACGGTCACTCCGGATACGTCGCCCTGTATCGATTTGTGGTCTTGACCGATGAAGTACGCATCCTCGCAATCCGCCATCAACGGGAAGTGGGTTTTCTGCCGTAACTGTTCTTAATCTGGCCTGGAAACGACGGACTGTACCCGTGGTACCCACACGCATCGAAGCCGTTCAAGGAGTGGCAAAGGCACGGATGCGGGCTCTCAACTCTGCGCTTCGGGCCGCCGTTGATCCGTCCATGGAGGCTGCGGGCGAAACCGGCTTGATGAGTTGCGCCCACCCGCGTCGCGATAAGCTCCCCACAGATCTTGGACGACAGTCACTCCATTGCGAGAGAATCGGAGTGTGAGACAGGAGCAACGCGCATGATCGGAAAGGCATGGTTGGTTGCGGTGTTGACCGCCTGCGCCACTATCGCGTCGGCTCAGAGCTTTCCTCTGTGGGAGCGCATCTTAAAGCACTACAGCGGCGAGACCGACGACACTCCCGTGCCCACAATGAAGATGGGACACATGCAGATGTCGCTGAAAGGCGATCAAGCGACCGGTGACGATGCGCGCGCTGCGGACATTCTAAGCGCCGCGGACGCAGTGCTGTCCAAATATCGCGACGTCAACAAAGCGGTGCGCGACGGCTACAAGCCGTTTTTTCCGACCGGCAAAATCGGCGAAGAAATCCACTACACCAACTACCGCTATCGGCGTTTAGAGCAGCAGCACATCGACTACGGCCGCCCGGGGTCAATTCTTTACAAGCGCACACCGGCAGGGTTGATAGCCGTCGGCGTCATGTACACCGCTCCCGCCGATGCCACGCCACAGCAATTGAATGCCATTGCACCCTTGAGCATTGCCACATGGCATCGACATGTCGACTTTTGTGGCGGTCCCAAAAACCTACCGACCGCCGAGCAGTTCGGACCGAACGCGCGATTTGGTCCGCAAGGCAGTATCCACACCGAAGAGGAGTGCAGTGCTGCACACGGATTGTGGATCCCCTTAGTGCTGGATTGGATGACTCATGTCTATCCCAACGAACCACAAAAATGGGGTGGAATGGATATGGAGATGGAATCGGGTGCGAGCCAGTAGTGCGCCAAATAGCATCGATACCATAAACTTGAAACAGAGCACCGGGCACGCATGTCCGGGAGATTGAAATGCTAAATCGCACTCTTCAGTTGCTGCTGGCAGGCTGCTTGATGACAGGCACACTTCGAGCGGCCGACAATCCCAATCCCTTCGTAGGAAAATGGAAGGTGATGCCGTCCGAGAGAAGAGAAGTTCAAAGGAAAAATGGCGGGCACTCGTCGGATCGAGCTTTCTAAAGATCTCAAGATCCTAACGGTGACCGTGAGCCTGGCCGGTCAAAGCAAGCCTCAGAGCATCCTTGTGTACAATCGGGAATAGGCGTGCGCGCCCGGCCTGCTAGCCGAGTTTGGTCGGGAACGAAGGGAGTCCGCTAATTTGGAGCGGAGCATGCGCTCCAGCGCCCCAATCGCGATACTTATGCGCCGCGCAGCCACAGGTAATTGCGAAAGCCGAAAGTGGCGAAGTAGAGGGTGAGTATCAGTCGCCACCCTCGCAAGCTGGAGCCCACGTTAAAGTGCGCGCTCTCGCCGTCTGCCACACATTTCTGGCGGAACTGCAAGGAAGCGCCGTAAGCCAGGCTGCCACAAACTTGCACCCCAATCCCGGTGGATTTTTCGGTCGCCTGGCAGAAATCGCCTGAGGAATTCACTTCGGCTGGCTTTTGGTTCCACGACGGTACGTCAATAACCGACGTTGGGATGGCTAGCCGAACTCACCGCGGCCGCAATCGCCCCCACAGCACCTAAAATAACGACCACCAAAATGGTCGTCTTGGCCGTGCTCAACTCACGCCTTTCGACTGAGGCAATCTCGCTAAAGGGGACCGAGTCGTGATCGCCATAGATCACCCCATCGTGCACCGAGCTAATACGCAAATGATGCTGGACGCCCTTGATGGTCGTAATGATCACCCGATCGCCGGGTTTCAGAACCCCACCGTCGCCGAAGTGTTGGGATAAGTCGCTCGGGCTATTCGCAATCGGCTGCAATGTTGTGCAACCCCCGATCATGCAAACGATCAGACACCACGCCATGAATGGTTTCATCCGCCTCTCCCTCTGCGCTCCGCCGGGCACCTGACCCTACTCGGATCAGAGCCCTTCCGCCACCGACGACAGCTGAAGGCGACCGACCGCCTGTGCTGGGCGGCCCGCTTAACCGCCCCGACGGCTCCCCGGCTGGCTGACCGTGACTCGATTCACTAGCGCCGCCGACGGAAAGGCTCCACCCAGTTTTTCGCCGTCGATTTATTCGGCTCGGGTCCCAACATGACGCGGACCTTAGTCCCATTTTCCATGTGAGACGAATATCGACAGCCCCAAGAGGAATGCGCCGACCACAATGATGAGCGCCCCGGCCTGAGTGGCTCTTGGTGCCTACACGGAAGCTGTTAACCTCGATCCGCACTTTGCAATGGCGTTCGTAGAGCGATCGCTTGAGCTAAGTAACTACGCCGAGTTCAACGCTCGAGGTCCCGCAGTTCGAATGAGCTTTGACAAGGCGTTGGCCGATGCGCGTACCGCAGTCAATTTGGCGCCAGAGCTCGCGGAGGCACATTACGCTTTGGCCGTGGTTCTCCGGTCGGCCTTTCTGGACTTTTCGCAAGCAGAAAAAGAATTCGAGCGAGCCTTGGCGCTTTCGAATCTTGATCCACTACGCAAGGAACCGCGCTTCCAGGCGATCGAGCGGGAATTGAAGTTTCCGAACTAACCGTCTCGGAGCACTGGGCGTCGGCGACCGGCTGCAAGGGGAGAGTACTCATTGGCGGTCGGCGGTAGCATCATCCGGTATCCGGCAAATTGAAATAATTGCCCATGCCGAAATCGTGGCGGTTTTGATGTCGTTCGCGCGCGGACGTGGATCATCAGCTCCAGTCGTCGAAGTCGCGCATACTGCGGTATTCGCCCCGTAGATAAAACATTCCGCCGATCGCTGCGCCACACAGCAAAATTATTGCGACAACTTCCCAATCCAAGATCCCATTTCCTCCATGCTGCGCTTACACAACTTAACTCTCGATCCGTGTTGGCTCTGTACGCAATCTTCGCAAGCAGCTGTAAGTTGATTGCTCACGTCGCAAAATGGGGACGGGAAGGGCCGCAGAAGCTTAGGCGAAGCGTGGCGACTAGTTTGGGTGCCGCAATGCGGACGATGACCACGGACCGCTCGGGGGGTCGAACCGGCCCTACATCCAATCGGCTGCAGACTGCTCTTCAGGATACCAGCCCGCTCCCGAACGCAGCCCAATTCCTCTCAAGCGCGTGTTATCGCGTGCGCAAACGCCATCCAGGCGGGGCTGCTAAACCCCCACATTACGCCCAAGTTCGCGACTACGAAAATGCCTGCCGCGATCCAGTAGGCCTGATGCACGTGTCTGTGAACGCGATAGTCGTACAAGATGGCCACAGTCAGCAGCAGGTAAGTGACAAAGAAACCTACCGCGACCTCCTGCGTCGCGAACCCCAGTGGAATCGCGATCCGCCCAGTGCCCGGCCCAGTCATCATGAACAGGGAAGCCAACATCAAGCGCTTGTGCCAATCGCTGCGCCGACGGTTCCAGAGCGCCATGACCACGAGCGCTAGGGCCGCTACTATTGTGAACAAGCCTAACGCCATGAACGCGAGCGGCGCGGGCGCCTCGGGTGGAGCGTGCCCCAGCCGTCCTCCGGTGATGGCTGTCAACAAACCGAGCGAAGCTACCGAGCCGTACAGGACTGCACCGAGAATTCCCAACTGACGATGCAAAATAGGCTGCTTTCGCGCGATGAGCGCCACTTGCGTGATAAACAACAATATCCAGGCGGTGAACACGATGCCATGGGCGATCGTCAGCTGGGTCAGCGGCGGCGGCGCATGGATCAACGACTTCAGATAGAAGGACGGCGCAAATCCAACGAAGATGATCGCCGCTGAAACCAAGACCATGGTCAGATAAAAGCCGGCATCGGCGTCCCACGCCTCCGTCTCGACAGCCTTTGCGGAGTACCGCGCGTGACTTCTCGGCGGATTGGCAGCGATATTGGTCATGTTTGCCTCTCAGAGATTCGGTTTTCGCGCTCTTCGTGTGGCTTGATGGCAGCGGGAGTCGGCGTTGTCTTGGATTCTGGACGAAAAAGAACTATTTGCAACTTAGTGTCCTCCAGAGTCGTTGATTATGGCCGGCCCGTTTCTGATGGTCCAGATTTGAAGTCTATTCGAAAGTCCTAGGATCAAAAGCCTAGTACCTGGTTGGGTTGCCTGATATCCGATGTTCATCAAGGACCGCAACGGGTCGACTCCGCAGTCCCATCAAGCCCTGCTGGCAGCCCTGCAGTGATTGCCAATTCTGTTTCTTAAGGAGCACTAACGACCGCAGGTCCTAGCGACAAACCCGCCCGCCCCGAAGTCGATTTTGACCAACGATTAAAAGAGCGGTATAGCGTGTATCACGCGACCCTAAAGCGGAGTTCTCTTGGCCAACATCCGACTATTCGACTCTTTGAAATCCGAACTTCCAGTGTGGCGCCGGATTATCTCGCCCGAAGACAAGACGGATTGGGTCATCAGCGTCATTGGTATTGTGCTGGGGACCTTCTCCGAGTTTGTCAACGTCGTGCAACGGATCGTGCATCCCCGCTGGCTTCAGCTCGTTTGTGCAGTCGGTATGGTTGCGGTGATAAAGCACTGTTACCTGAAAGTGCGCGTGGCGTGGCAGAACTTCACCCAGGATCGGACCAAGGGCAAGAACGAGAAATTCGCGGTCGAGTGTTGGCAGTGTTCATTCTTTCGCTTCTTTCTGCTTACGTTTTCTGCCGTACTCGTATCGCAGATCATCACCGAACCCCGCGAACTACTCGCCAAGAGCGGCGCGCAGTGGACCGTCGATGCATTCTTCGATGCGATTCATCGCGGCGACGACAAAAACGTGAAATTGTTTCTGGCCGGACACATGACGACGGACGTACCGGACTCTCAAGGTCGACCGCTCCCCGTCATTCTCGCTTTGAACAGTACGAACGCGCCTGCCATGCTCGACCTGCTGGTTGCCTCCGGCCTCGACGTGGATCACACCTATGAAGTGGCCGGCGCTCTGCACCCGCAGCGCATGACCCTCTTGAGCCGGGCCATCGAAAGGGGCTCTCAACCCTTGGTCGAGGCCTTGATCAAACACCACGTGAACGTGAATTCCCCGATCCAAACCTTCGGCGCCATGGGCTTGACCCGCGACACCTATCCCTTGGCATCTGCCATCTACTGGAAGCAACTAAAGATTACAGAGTTGTTGCTCGACGCCGGCGCGGATCCCGCTGCCGGCGACTACGCCGCCTATCGCGAAGCCCAAGCACTTCGGGAAAAATCCACCGGCGACGCAGAGCTGCGCGGAGAACTGGAAGCGCTCATTCAGCGCTTCGAGCCTCACGGGTCCGCCGCAACTCGAATTGACAGTGCGCTACGGCTTCAAGATATCGAACAAAAGCTCAACCAAGTCGCCTTGGCATCACTTCGTGTTCCACCGGGTAGCCCTGAGCGCCGCAAACTCGACGCCGAATACGACCAGCTGCAAATCGAGCGCACCAAATTGCGCAACGCCCTCAACGCGGCGGCGAAATAACGACCTCGGCCGTAAAGAACCTGGCACCGTATCGGGACATTTCGCGCGAAATCGCTGAGATTAAATCGAAATGGGTTCCAATGCTTAAGGGCGCCTGCCGAACGCTGAAAAAAGAGACAAAATACAGCGAAGTCCGACGGGCTCTTGCAGAGAGGACACAGAAACTAGGGAGCCAACTGCGCTATTTTGCCCCACTTTAGGGGCAGTCGTATAATCAAGCCGCAATTGCCGTAGGAGATAACTGCCAATCTAGGAGTTACATATGAACGGTAAATTCTGCACTCTACTGGTGATTACCGGCGTCGTGCTTGGTGCATGTGCGACACCTCGAACATCCAACAATGCCGCTCTTGCCAAGTGGGCAGGTCAGTACGGATGGCAACCATACTCTTTGAACGGCGAACAGGTCTATTGCCACGGCGGAACCGGCGCCGGCGCGCGATGTATGGCGTCCAAAAATATGGCCGTTATGATGGCGGAGAACCAGCCGCCAATCGCGACGCGTTCGATTGTCTTGTATGACTCGCCTTTTAGCACTGCCCGCTGAACGTAGCGGAGCGGTAAGCTTTTAGTCATCGGGGTCGATTCGCGACGGACGACGGCCACGAAACTGCATCCGTCTCAGAACCGGCAGCAGCGGGGATTCGATATCCGCGTTTGCCTTTTTTTCGCAAGACGGCGCCGGTCGCGAATGGTTACCCTCTCACCGAGGTCGGAGATTTACGGACGCTTGCTCGAAAACGGATTGAAACGCGCGTCGAATGATTGCGTCACACACGCAGGAGCACTCCTCCAACTTCTTCCGACTGATCAGCTTAATGTGGCCTCGATGGTACTCAATGATGCCGGCGGACTGCAGTTGTATTGCGGCTTGCTGGATCGTTGCGCGGCGAACGCCAAGCAACACTGCGATTCGCTCCTGCGTGAGAGCGACCTCATCGCCGCATACTCGATCGAAAACGCGCGACAGAAACCGGCACACTCGCCGCTCGATGGGGTGGTAATGATTGCACAGGCCTAGTTGCGACGCCTGCGTCACCAACGCAAATACATAGCGCAGTAGCAAGTGTTGAAACCTGCCTGCCCGTTTAAATTCAGTCAGCAAGGCAGCCGCCGGGAGGCGAAAGGCGAGCCCGGCAATCTGCACGTCGGCTCGATTGTCACGCTTCGAACTGCCCAAGAACAATGAAATGCCGACCAACCCTTCGCGACCCACGGGCCACGCCTTGGCCATCACGTCCTCGAGGGCATAGGACAGCGTGACGATGGAGCTGGTTGGAAAGTACGCGTACTGCAACTGCCCGGCTCGATGAAACAGCACTTCCCCGACCTGCAGGGTCGTCGGATAAAGGTCAGGCAGCAGGCGCCGGTAGGCAGCCTCGGGCAAGGCTGCGAGCAGCCTGTTGTCCTTCGGAGTGGCTGATGCGTCCAAGATTTGAGTTCGGGCCGATTTGCGTGTGACTAGTGGCGACGACGCCCCCACAGTGTACTCGCTACGATCACGCATCGCTCGTGTCGCGAAACTGAGCTGACCAACATGTCTCTATTGACCCCACGATTGAGGCGGGCGAGTCTATTCGTTATGACGGCGACCTTCCGCGAACATCTCCTAAAAACCTTTGGGTTTCTAACGAACGCAGGATTCTCACTTGAGATCGAAACATACCGGCCTGATGTCTTCGGTAATTATTCCGCGATATTCACGGCGCCTGATATGCAGATCCGGCTCGTCAGCGATAGAAGCGAGGTCTTTGTAGATATATTGTTGGCCGACGGATCATGGCGCGACAAAGAGGTCCTTTTGGAGCAGGCCGGCATTCCCCGTACCCGCCATCCACTCAATGAAATCGGCCTGTGGTCAGGCTATCGCGAAGAGGTCCAGGCGCGCGATCTCGAACAGTACCTGCAGATACTAAAAACGACCGCCAGCGCAGCTAGACCAGCCTAACTTCACGGCGGCCCGGAATGTGACTATGAGCCCGTCCGAAAATCGCTTTCAATAAACCCCCGAATCCGCTCCCGCGACTCCTGATCGATCGGCGTCTTGGCCAGCAAGGCCAGCAGCTGGGACTGCTGAACAATTCCACGCGACGCCAGCGCTCGAGTGAACACAATGTCTTTTTCCCGCCGCGCGACATACTTCGCAATCGCGAGATCGTGTGGATCCAAGCATAGCCCGCTCACGCCCTGCGTATCTCCGGGCGGCAGATTAACCAGTCGACCTTTCCAGCCTTTAGGCAATGTCGCGGTATTTTCATCAACCGGGTCGGCGTAGAACCCATGCGTTTCATGAAACCGAGAGTCCTGGCCGATAAAATTCAGCCACTCCGTCCAATCCGGATGTCCTTTTGCGATCAGATCCACCACAAAGGATCGAAGTATCTCATCGGCCAGATCGGGATACTTTCCATGCAGGGACTGGCTGCCGATGATGACGAATTGCTTCTCGCCGGTCAGTTCTCCTGCCGCGCGCAAGATATGATCAACCTGCTGCTTCTTCATTGAGTCTTCTGACCACTTCGCGTGATAACAGTCCGACATAGGGAGGAGATTGGCGCAGTCTGTTGGAATTCTCATCACGTCCCAGCATGGCGGCAAACAGATCTCCATCACCTGCGCTTTCGAGTATCTCCTGCCATTCTGCATAGACAGGCCCCCAAACTCCGTTTTTCCTCCATCGACCTAAGTTTGCGAGGCCTTGAGCGCGAATCAGATTCGGCGTGAAGCGAGACACGACCTCGGATGCAAGCATTCGCTTGAGTTCGTCCAGCATTGCATGCGACGCGCCCGCTTGGGACGGCGGGCGAATGCCTCGCTCGCTTAAGTTCAGATAGTCGCCTTCACCTATGCCCCAGTTTTGCAGGGTCTCTTTGGGCACGATGATTCCCAAGGAATTGCCGATACGCCGCAGTTCAAGCTTCATGTGCGAGTTATAACATGTTATAACATTTATAACATGGAGGTAAAGCGACTGTTTCGAAACCGCCTCGAGCGCAACGCAGGCACTGGATTCAAATTCAAATCGTTATACGAGGCGGGGAAGCCTTTCGTGCAGCCGAATCCCTGATCGCCTAACGCGACTTTTGCGAAGACCCCGCGGGCTTCCACTGCATGAGTAATTGCGTGACTGCGCTCGATTCCATGCGGCGCATAGGTTCGAATTCCCCGCTTCTTTGACTGTAAAGCAATTTACCGTGCATGTTCAGAATCGCCAGCGCAGGCACGCCCTTGCTTAAGGGTACTTGGTAGCGCTCGGCAAGCCTTAAGTTTTGATCCACGTGACCGACGTTGATGTGCACCAGGACAAAATTCGCATCCAAGATCGGCTTATTCGATGAATCGTGAAAATACGAATCCAGAACTAGGCAATCCGTGCACCAGTCGCCACCAAAATCCAGGATGACGCGCCGGTGCTGCGCAACGGCAACCTTCAAAGCGCCCGCCAAATCGGCCGCGGCCTGTTCCGGAGCGGGGTAGATTTGGTGCTGCGCAATGGCGGGTACGGTTGCGGCGAGCGACACTATTGCGAATAGCGCGGCGTACCATGTTCGACGAGGGTTCACCCTCATACTATTGCCCAAATAGACGCGCGAGTCGAGCCAACGCCGGCTGGGGCACCAGGTCGCATGGTCTTGTTAAAGGGGCGTGCAAAACACGGGCGAGGCGCATGCGCCGCCAAGACCATGGGATCCGGTGTCCCGCCTACCACCATCCGCGCCGCTTAAACCACAGGATCGGCAGTAAGATACTGAGCGCAATGAGGGTGAGTCCATAAGGATATCCCCAACGCCAAGTGAGCTCAGGCATATTGTGGAAGTTCATTCCATACATGCTGGCGATGAGCGTTGGAGGAATTCCCACCACCGATACGATGGTGAGCACCTTGAAGATGTCGTTCTGTTCGGTGTTGATGAAACCCAGAATCGCGTCTAACAGAAATTGCGTCTTGCCGGACAAATGCGCTTCAAAATCAACCAACGAGGTAAGATCCTGTTGCGCTGTGCCTAAGCGCGTCTTTTGTTCCAGTGACAACCAATCGGCGGCCGTTTTCATGACAAACCCGATGATGCGCTGCAGGCCCAACAGACTCTCGCGAATGCGTGACAGATGATCTCCCGCAGTGCCCACCGCGTTGAGGCTTTCGCGTAGCGCGCGCGAGGCGCGTTTATTGCTTTTGGCAGAATCTCCATGCGGGCTGAAGGCCAGGGCCGAAACCTGGGCCAGATCGCTGCTCAGCTTCTCCAGCCTATCGGCATCAAAATCCACCATGCCATCGATCAGCGCGGCGAACACGGTGGCACTGCCCGCGCACAAACCCTTGGCCACATCCGCCTCGACCTGCGTAAACGCCTGCACCAAGGAATAGCGTATGGTGACCAATACCTCCGGAGAGAGGATGAATCCGAGTGGTACCGGCACGAAGCCGGCTGCATCATCCCGCAGGGTGAGCGGCATGCTGACGTACAGTATCTGTCCTTCCGCTCTTAGGCGGCTGGAAGTCTCGATTTCCTGCAAAGAATCCCGCGAAGGAACTCGAATGCCTGACTCCGCCGCCACACGCGCGATCTCGTCCGGCGTCGGATTGAGCAAATCGATCCAGATTGGACTCGCGCTCCGCGTCTTATGATCGCCAAAGTTCGCGGTATGTGTATTCAACATGAGGCCAACCCAAAGAGTCGTTTCAATCGACAGCCGGCAGACTAGCACTTATGCTGATGTATCACTTAGGTTGTAGTTGAACAAGCCGTAGATCCGCTCGCAGACTGGGATCGTGCGACATCGGAAATGTCGATGAAGGTTGAATACTTCGCAGATCACTTAGGTAAACTTCGCGAAGTCGCGTCGCTCCACTTGGGAGAATGGCCGGACCCGGAACTCGGCGACTCGATCGATGCGAGAGAAAAGACGCTGGCTACCTGTTGCAGACGTGGAGAAATACCACTAGGAGTGATTGCGCTCGATCGGGGCGATCTGTGCGGCTTCGCTTTACTGGTCGAGCAGGATTTCGAGCTACGCCCCAACCTGTCGCCTTGGCTGGCCGGCGTCTTCGTGCGACCGCAGCATCGAAAAAGGGGAGTGGGTTCTGCGCTCGTGACGCGTGTCGAGAACGAAGCTAAAGCACTGGCCGTCAGCACGATCTATTTGTACACAGCACATTCAGAATCCCTCTATAGCCGACTTGGCTGGCTAGTCACTGAGCGCTGTGCTCATAGAAGCCGCAACTACTCTGTCATGGCAAAGAAGCTTTAGTGTGTGGACGAAACCAATCGTGCATATGGCGCTGCCTCGATCCTCCCTAAGCAAGCCGCGAAAAGCCGTCCGCGCTCCAAGTCTCGCTGCCGACGCCGTGATGAACGATGAACAGGCCGTCCGCGTCATAGCGACGCTTGATGCGAGCGAGACGCGGATAGTTCGGTCCCCAGAACGCGCGCTGCCAGTTGTCCTGGAAGTAGTCGCATTCGTTGACGTAGGCGCCGGTGTCAGGGGCGGTGGCGCGCAGGGCTTTCATCGAAGCCTGCACCCGGCCAGCTAGGAAGCGGGCGACGACAAGGTTGGGCTCCGGCATGCCAGGAAAGACCGGCGCGCCTGCCATGGCAATGATGACAAGCGCGAAGGCGTCCAGCATGTCTGGGTTTGTACTGGTCTCGCGGCTGGCAGCGATAGCGGTTTCCGGAGCGCCAGCCAGACCCTTGTTGAAGTGGAACGCGACCGACCAGAGGCGACTGGCGGCGAACCATGCATCGACGAGCCCAGCCTGGTTCTCGGCGGCCAGCAGCTTCGCGGGCATCCATGCCGACGTGTAAGCATTCCAAAAACCGCCAACTGTCTCGCCATCGCCGGTCCACCAGAAGTCGGTTGGCGCAGCGCCTGGGCGGGGGTCGGAGACGATGGCGCCGGGCGCCAAGCGCATCACGTCTGCGTTCCAGAAGGAGCGCGCCGGAATGGCGGTGATCGTGAAGGAGTCTTGGCCTTCGTAATCGGCGCTATTGGCGCTCAAGAAATTGACCAGCGGCTTCCACGCGGCGCGGGCATCATCCTGCGTCAGGCCCTGAAACACCATCAACACCTCAAGCCGGTTGCCCGGCTTGGCCGTCAGCTGTTCGCCCCAGTGCGGATTGAAGAGGTTGGCGGCGTAGAGGTCGATGACGCGTGCGAGGAGACGGCGAAAGGCATCGTCCGAGTGCGCGTGGACAGTGAGGCGCACGACACCAAAAGTCGGAGGCAGCTCATGGGTGGCCAACGTCAGCCGCGTGACGACGCCGAACGTGCCGCCGCCACCGCCCTTCAGCGCCCAGAGCAGGTCGGGTTCCTGCGCATGGTTGACGACTCGGATCTTGCCATCGGCGGTGACAACCTCCGCCTCGATCAGGCTGGCGGCGGCGCTGCCGAAGCCCTTGGAGAAACTGCCAAAGCCGCCGCCCTGCACCAGACCGGCCACGCCCACCGTCGTGCACCCGCCGCCTTGGACGTAACGTCCGGCGCCGACGCTCACCGCCTGATAAGCGTGCAGCCACATGGCCCCCGCGCCGCATGAGACCGCCGGGACCGGCGCGGCTTGCGAGCCCGCCGGCGTGAAGGCGTCGTGGAGGGTGACATCGTCCATCCGCCGCGTCCAGAGCAGCAGGGAGTCCGGCGCGTTGGAGGCGCCGAAGAAGCTGTGGCCGCGACCCTTGATCACCAAGCGCATGTTGTGAGCTCGCGCGAAGCGGACGGCGGCGACGACGTCAGCCGTGTTCTCGGCCGCGACCACATAGGCGCTCGGCGAAGAGCGCCAGGCGTCCAGCCAACCTGAACTCTGCGAGAGGCCGGGCTGGTCGGCGAGGTAGAACGGGTTGCCGAGCAGCGCTTTCGCGTCTGGACCCGTGAGATCAGGCATGGTCACCGGCGCGAGGCGGCCGCCGACTGCCGCGCTGAGCTTCGCCCAGTCGGCCGCCGCAGGCCAGCCTGGTTGTCCGGGGCGCACGCGGCTGAACTCATTGGCGCGTGCCGTCTGCGCCGGCAGCAATGTCGCGCCCGCCAATGACAGGCCGGCTCCGACAAAGGCGCGGCGCTTCATCGCACTTGATCCGTATCGATCGTCGATCGCTCTGAATTCGTTGCTTGTGGATTGCAAACCATGAAGTTACCTCAGATTAAACCAAGCGATTGACCAGATCGGTTAACACAGCAGTGACGCAGAGCGCGGTAAGCGCCACGATCGGCTATTTCTTGCGCGGCCATCGCGCTCTTGCGCCAGCGGTCCTGAGCATAGCGGTATGGCCCTGTCATGGGTGACCGTCAAATAGTCCGCGCCAGAGGAGCCGATTCATCAATTGGTGGATGAACTGCCGATTTCAGCAGCCGGTCGCTCCATCTCATTAACGATCGTCTGAGGATGGCGCAGTACCGTCAATGCGTGGCCATTGGCGCCTGTGCAATTCGTCAGCAATACGCGGTAGTAGCCCGCGGCAACATTGTTTTCGCCGAGCCCCTCCGCCGCTTTTCCGGCGCCGAGTAGTCCATTGAAGCGGTTTGGGTCACTGCTGAGCGATGCCTGATACTCACTCAGTGCCTCGGCGAATTTGCCCCTGAGCAACAGCATCTCGGCAAGCATTTCGCGTGCCGGCAATTCGACCTCTCCTTTGCCAATCTTGTCCTGTCGATCGGCGACGGGCCGCAGCAATGCGATCGCACCCGAAAGATCCCCTTGCGAAAAAAACGCCCAGGCGCGAATCTCATCGGGCAAAGCGGCGCTTGACGACCCGGCCTTAAGCTTCGGATACGGAGCTACCGACGCTTCTAAGGCCTCGGCTGCAGCCTTCCCACTTTGTGCATCATGAGAATGTCCGGCCGCGATGGCGTGAGCGAGCAGAGCTTGCGCCTGCGTGAACCAATTCGGTCCCTCCGGCTTCAATTCTTGAGCCGTGGCCCAATCCTGGGTTTCAATGGTGAAGAGGGCGGGATACCGAGCTTCGGCACTTGAATAGTAGTCTGGAAAACGTGGATCCACGTCAGATTCTCTGACCGTTTTCGCTTCGGCGATGATTGCCGCAGCTTGCGAGAATTGACCGATTTGCAGATAGGCGTATTCCAGGAATTCCATTGCGTGTAGGCGTGCTTCCGCGCCCACGTGTACGGCGGGATCCTCGGACGCGGCTTTCGATGCGAGGTTTGAATGGATGGCATCCTGCCAAAGCCCCAAGCGTGTAAAGATATGAGAGGGCATATGCAGCGCGTGTGGAACTGCCGGCGCGATGGCAGCATAGCGTTCCGCTGCTTCGAGTCCTTCCTGTGCCATCTTCGGATTATCGCTAGCGTGGATGATGTAGTGAGCAATACCTGGATGGTTCGGGTGCGCCCGAAATATCGGGTTTAAAATCGCCACAGCCTTTTTCTTGTTGGCAAGAGCGACAACGTCGCGCGGCTCCGAGTTGATGAGCGCAAGCGCATAGAAGATCTGAGCCTCCAAATCGTCCGGGTACTTTTCTGCCACCTGAGCCATGGCTTGCGCATAGCGTTCGGCATGGATCTGAAAATCCTTCTCATCGTAACCATCGAAGAAGCCGTGTATCGCACGAATGTAAGCGGCCT
Organism: uncultured Gammaproteobacteria bacterium; assembly: GCA_963785405.1. Classification (GTDB taxonomy): domain Bacteria; phylum Pseudomonadota; class Gammaproteobacteria; order Steroidobacterales; family Steroidobacteraceae; genus Bog-1198. Next base: position 95,979 of record CAWAVF010000008.1, on the reverse strand, counting down.
CCCGCGGATCCTTTTCGCGCGCGACGTCCGCCTTGGCAAGAGCTTGGTTTGCGGTGGCGACTCCCGCCGCTGTGGGTCCACCATTGACTTGATTGAAAACGGTCATTGCCACGCCCCACTGCGCCATGGCGCAGCCAGGATCCCTCATCGTGACTGCCTTAAAAGTCTTTTCCGCCTGGTCAAGCCAAAAGGAATGCAGCAGGGCTATGGCGCGGTTGAATTCCTCCTTCACCCGCTGCATGCACGAAGTCTGGAATGAGACCGATCCCAGCATCGCGGCTGTCATCGCACTCGACGCGCGGGCCATTTCGGCGTGGTCGTGTTCCGGCGGCGCACCTATGGAACGAAGTGGCAGCGCGCCTGAGGCCAAGACAACCAGGGTTAGGAGCGACGCACGACAGTGGCGGATCATGTTGGGTCGCCGAAAAACCACCTTTTTGCGCGCTAAGATCTGAATTGGCACCTTATCAGTTGAGGATATCATGCCGATTAACTCTAACGAGATTCATGCGATTTCCGCCTGACTACGTCGTCGGGCCTCTCAGCGTAGGTCGAATATCCAGAACATGAAACCATTCAAATCGAAGTGGCAAGTTGTTCTTGGTCTCCTGACTCTTAGCGGCGTTTTCTACCTTGTCGACTGCCTCGTCGTTTCCATTGTCGATATTCATCCAGACCTACCTTGGATAGAAAGAGGCATCTACGCCGGCAACCCGGCTGGGATTTTGACGACCGTCTCCTGCCTGCTCGCCGCCTTGTGGATTCTCATTTTTGGAAAACACAGGTAATTGGCCGGCAGAAGCGGTTCGTAGGACAGCATGAGGCGGATAACAGCCGGCCCCCGGGTAAGGCGAAGTCCTATATTGCGACGGGACTGGGTCTGACGGCATAGCCTTTGGTTTCGTGCGAGATTCGACGCATGGACTATATATTCAAAAGCATCTCGCTCCTTAACAGTCTTGCCAAAGAGCGCTTGCAAAAAGATATCGTGTCCGAGCACGAGCGCTGGAAGTTGTTGGATCAGCTTATTCGCTATGGGGTTTGTACATGCTACTGTCACTTCAGCGCCAATGTTTCTCACAGCGCCGAACCATGCTGTGGGAATGCGAGACTAGCGCTCGAATAACGGCGTCCAGCTGTCGTGGAGTTGGGCCTGTCTGAATACACAGACAATTGCCGCGCCTTGCCGAAGCACACTAGACTTTTGCTTATGAACAACATGCTACACAACACACTGCAACACTTGCAGCGCGGCGACGTCCTGATAACGAGCGGCGTCAACGGGTTGATCCACAGCTGGCAAGCCTCCACACAAGTGATCGGCAAGCTCTGTACCGGCCACGCCGAGCGCTGGCACGCAGCCATTCGCCAAATTCAAGCGCCCGTGAATCTCGCGGAAATACTCCGTGCCCGGACTTCCTGCTGGTCAGATACCTGAGCCTTGGGGTTCTCCGATGGCCGTTCGGGCGATGCCGCGCCATCCGTGGCTACCCGCTCGCCGACTGGCCTTAGTTAATTGATGCTCTGCCGTAGTGAATCAACATCACCACAAACAGTAGTCCCAGACCTATGTAATGCACGACTCTCGATTTCGTGCAAAATAGAACGATCGACAGCACGAGTGGCGCAAACATTTGGGTCAAGGCAAGCGCGATTACAAGGCTGGAGAGCTTGGCTATCTCGCTGGAGATAAAATAGAAGCCCGCGATAACGTACCCCGCTTGGAAAAGCACGACCAGGAACCAGAATCTCCGCCGGTTCTTTGAATAGAAATCGCGAAGATCGTGGGAGGCGGCGTTGGCTGGCAAACTGGACGCCGCGATCAAATAAAGGACGAACAATTCCGCGAACAACGAGATATAAAAGAGGAAGTGCCGCGTCGCTGCAAAGTTTCGCACCCCCCACAAATCAAACCACATATAAACGGCCATGCATAACGCATAAGCGGCTGCCATGAGTGTGAGCGGGTCCCACCGGATCTTGCTTTCACTGCCGAGGAGCCGCTGAAAGCTGGTAGCGATGTCTGCGATTGCGAGACCGATAAGCACTGAGAAAACGCCCACCGCGAACTCAAAGGCACGAATCTCAGGTGTCATTACTTCCCTCCAGCAGTTTCAACCCCACGCGACCAACGACCGAACCATCGTATTCCGCCACCAAAGGCTCGGATTCAGTGGCCGTGTTATCCAAAACACGTAGAGCAGGCCGAGCCCGATTCCCAATTCCCGGTGAAAAGGCCGAATCACTGTTGTTTCCTAAGTGACTACGACAAATTCGTTAAAGCAGGCCGTCGTGGGATTGCTCACGCTGCCGTTGTTCCGGGGCAGTCGAATTTCCACATTAATATCGCTGAGCATGACTGAATTGGCATCGGTATCCACACTGACTTCGACATGAATGGGCTTTTTTGGCGGCGGTAATTTGTCTTTTGCCCGAATCACAGCCCAGCGTGACTCGATCACATCGTTTGAACACGGCAGTACATGGGAGGCCGGATCCGCGTAAAGATTGATCGCCTCAAGTGACATGTCTCGCGCTTGGCTTAAGGTAGTGTCTTTAACAAAACTGATTGCGACCTGACGAGGCCTACCTCTAAAGCGCAACGAAGTGTTGATGAACTGCTTAAGCTCTGCCGGATCACAATGCCAGTCTTCCGAATCTCGCCTGCAAGTGAGTTCCCACCAATGCAGCACGCCATTTGATTCTTTCACGTGCTCCGTCACAATTCCCGCACGTGCGCTGCTGCCGTTGCGACAAGGATGCGTAACAAACGTCTCCAAGTCGGGCGGAAGGGAAGTCCTTGCGGATGCGACAAGACGCCGCTCATCGTTGGGCTGCAATATGCGAAATTCGCACTGGTACATTTGTCCCAGGGCGGGCGCTGGCATACCGAGCCCGTACATCAGGATGATTGCGCCAGCAATGACAGCACTGCGCGCCCCTTCGCGAAGATCGAAAATCCGCATGGCCTAAAGTCCTTGAATGCCTTGGGCAACAGGGGAAAACGCGCCGATCGCCCGAGCATACTATTTAGCTGCGGTTCTAGCCCGCGGAATTTATCGGCACGAACGCCGGTATCACCGCGCCCGAAATGCCACTTGCCCGGCCATGCACACGAACATCGTGCCGGGCAGTTCGTCATGTGCAGGCACCGCACCCTGGGGCGCCAACTTGACCCATGCCATCGGCATGGGCGTGCCCCGCTTCATGTCTTCGAACAGCCGCACGAAGAAGCGAGCAAACAAATCGCCTCGTCGAGACAAGGTCATCACAAGATTCACTCGCCCATAGCCCGGACCACGACTTGCATTGTATGCAGTTCCTGGATTCTCGGTGGCCACGATGAGAATGGTCGCGCCCGAAGCGCGAACCAGTTCGCCCAGCCACAATCCTGTGCTCGCTAGTCGACCGTCCGTCGACAAATCGCTATACAGGAACAGAACATCACACTTGGGCGCAACGGTCGTGCTGTGCTCGGCGACCCCCAGCACCGGCTGCAGAGCCAGCGTGTCCGCTTGCACCAGCGCTTCACCCTCCGCGCCCTTAAGGTTCAAGGTCGCAAACCGAGGCGCCACGATCAGGCTTGCTTTGCGAGCCTTTCTTTGGCGAATCAGTGTGACCACCAGCACGCCAATCAAGATCGCGATCACCACCGTGGTTTGCATGAAATCCTCTCTGTCCTATGTGAAGATGACTGTGCTGGCCTTCGGCTACTCAGGAAAATTGCCATGCAACGACGTTACGTCACAGTCGATGTATTCACAAATCGCGCCTTCGGCGGCAACCCCCTGGCAGTTGTTTTGGAAGCTGCAGGTTTGAGCGCGAATCAAATGCAGGCGATCGCGACGGAATTCAACTATGCCGAAACCACATTCGTGTTGCCGCCATGGGCTGCCGCTCACACCGCCCATGTCCGAATATTCACGCCGCGCACCGAAATTCCCTTCGCCGGACATCCTAACGTCGGCACCGGCGTCGTGCTTGCCCGTGAGTTGCAAGCGAAGGGAGGCGCGCCGCTCGAGCGGCTGGTATTCGAGGAAGCCGCCGGACTGGTGCCGATTCGCATTCTGCGCGATGGCGACACCGTCGTCGGCGCGGAACTCACCGCGCCCGCAGCCTTGAGTCTGGGGTCGCAGGTTGGCGCTCCCGACATCGCCGCGTGTCTATCCCTCGACGCGACCGACATCAATCTTAAAAACCACTCACCCCAGGTAGTCTCGGTCGGATTGCCGTTTCTCGTTGCCGAGCTCGCCTCAAGAGATGTGTTGCGGCGCGCGAAGCCGAATGCGCTGACTCACGAACATGTTCTGCCGCTGGTCGGCACGGATGCCATCTTCGCATATACCTTAGGATCGACGCCGGAAGAGCTGCATGCCCGCATGTTCTCGCCGCTCGATGGCATACCGGAGGACCCGGCAACCGGCAGCGCCGCCGCCGCAACAATCGCACTGCTGGCAACACTTCGACCCGAACGCGACGGCGAGATCACCTGGCGCATCGAACAAGGCGTTGACATGGGCCGGCCGAGTCTGCTGCTGGGGCGGACCGAGAAGCGCGATGGGATGGTCACCGCCGTTCACATCGCAGGATTCGTTGTGCAAGTGATGCACGGTTTCATCGATTTCCCGGCCGCATGACGAAAGCCGGTTAGTTCCTCAAAAAAGTGCGGTGACCGTCCTTCGCGCCATCAATGAATCCTCCATCCATTCACCGGACCACCATGCAGGAACCGCTCCGGCGTCATGACACCGTCACGCTTGAAGATGAGTCCATCTTTCATCACGAACACCACGCTGCGCAAAGCGTCAACATCCTCCAGTGGGTTCCCCTTGACGGCAATCATGTCGGCGGGAAAGCCGGGCTTCACAGGCCCCCGCGTGTCGTAGATGTCGCAGACCTTGTAGCCATTCACCGTCATGATTTTCAAAATCTCCTTGTCCGGGATGCCCGACGCTTTCCAGCTTTTCAAGAAGTTGATGACCACCTGGCCGCGGTTCATGCCCGGCACGTAGTAGTCGGCGTCAGTCGAAAACGCCATTTTGACGCCGTTGGCCCAGGCCGACTTCATACCCTGCACGGTGTGCTCAAACCTCTCCTGGGTGCCGCGATACTCGGTGAACGGCGTCTCCGTGCCTACCCGCCAGATGCCCCTTTTCGCCATCAGCTTATGGAGCTCATCGGTCAACGCCGTGTCGTGCTCGATCGACCAGATGCCGGCCTCGATCGCGCGCCGCGCCCCTTCCTGCGTTTGCACATGCCCCGCGACTTTCAGGCCGCCGGCGTTGGCCGCTTCACGGATAAAGAGCTTCATATCCTACACTGAGTACGCGTAAGGCTTGCAGTCCACGCAAATCTTGATGACCTTGGCGCCGAATAGAACGTTTTGCCGTACCGCCTTGATGATCTCATCCGGCGTGTCGGCGTCGAGGTATTCGGGATAAATGATGTTGTGCTCCTTGTACATCTCCGGCGTGGGGTAGAACTGGCCGCCCGAGCCGCCGATGATGATGCCGGAATTGATTAGGGTCGGTCCGGGGATCCATCCCTGCTCAATCGCCTGGCGCAACGCCGTATCGGCATACAGCCCGTTGTTTCCCAGGTCGCGCACGACGGTAAATCCCGAAGACAACATCTGCATGCCGTTGGACGCTGCCTGAATGGCCCGCAGCGCCGTCGACTCCTGAATATAGGTGTAGTAGTAGATGTCGCTCTCCGGCACTTTCTTGTACGTCAATGCCAGATGATTGTGCGCATCGACCAATCCGGGCAGCACGGAGTACAGCGACAGATCAATGGTCTCTGCGCCTTGCGGGATCGAGACGTTGGAGCCGATCTCGACGATCCTGCCGTCTTTGATGGCGATCATCTGGTTGGCCAAGGCGGTGCCGCTTTCCGGATCAATCAATCGCCCGGCGCGAATCACGTAGGCAGTCCCTGCGCTGGACGGGAGCGGGTTCGGCAAGGCCCCGGGTTGCTGGGCCTCGGCGGCCGGTTCGAGCGCGAGGAAGAGCCCAAAGACTAGAAATAGCTGTCGAAGCATCGAACACCTCCGAAGAAGTCTGCTGCCGGTGACGCGGCGAACACTTTACCCCAGGTTCACCGCGGATCATTGCGTCAGCCCAAGGGATCAGAATAATCTCGTACTTTCTGCCCGTAATCTAAGGTGCGAGATGGCAAAGGACTTTACCAAGCTGCAAATTCTCACGCCGCGATTGCTGCTGCGGCCGCTTGAGATGCAGGATTTCGACGCGTGGGCGACATTCATGGCCGATCCAGAAGCGACCCGGTTTCTGGGCGGAGCACAGCCGCGTGCGCTCGCTTGGCGCGGCTTCATGACGGTGGCCGGATCGTGGCAGATGCAAGGCTTTTCCATGTTTTCGGTGCTCGAGCGCTCGACGCAACGATGGGTCGGTCGCCTCGGACCCTGGATGCCGGAGGGTTGGCCGGGTACCGAGGTCGGATGGGGCATCATCCCCGATTGCTGGGGCCGTGGTTACGCGGTCGAGGGAGCGACGGCGGCGATCGATTGGGCATTTGATGAACTTGGCTGGAACGAGGTGATTCACGCGATCGATGCAAGAAATGCCGCCTCGCAGGCGGTCGCGCGCAAGTTGGGCTCCACGCTCACGGGTGTTGGGCTTCTGCCCGAACCGATCGCTACCTCCGTGGAGATCTGGGGACAGAGCCGCGCGGCCTGGCGCGAGAAGCGCACAAGTCACGCATTTTGAGGGAAAGATGAACGAGGGCGATAAACGCAGCTTTTCGTTGATGGGACGCGAGCCCTGGCTGATCCTGGGTCTCGCATCCCTTGCGATCCACCTGATATTCAACGGCGGCTACGGCATCTTCCGCGATGAACTCTATTTCATCGTCTGCGGCGACCGGCCGGACTGGGGCTATGTCGATCAGCCGCCTTTGATCCCTATGCTCGCCTCGTGGTCGCACGCGCTGTTCGGCAATTTCCTGGTCGGATTCAGGCTGGTACCCGCGCTGGCCCTGTCGGCAACGGTGGCGCTGTCGGCCGAATTTGCGCGCGCGGTGGGCGGCGGGCGCTTCGCGCAATGGCTCGCGGGTCTGTGCGTTCTCTGCAGTCCGCAGTTTCTCGCGACCGGGTTGCTCTTCACCACCGAAACCTTCCAGCCGCTCACGTGGCTTGCCTGCGGATGGTTCCTGGTGCGCCTCGCAAAAACCGGGGATGAACGCTGGTGGATTCCCTTCGGCGCCGTGGTGGGCGTAAGTCTGCTGAGCAAGTATGCGATGGCGTTCTATGTGGCGGCTCTCGGTATCGGTCTTCTCGCCACACCCCAGCGCCGCTCGCTGCTGCGCCCGTGGCTTTATGTAGGCGCCCTCATGGGCGCCATTTTGGTGTTGCCAAATGTGCTGTGGCAGCAGGCACATGGCTGGCCGTTCCTCGAATTGGGCAAGGCCGCTGTAAACGGAAAGAATGTCGCCCTCTCGCCGGTGGCGTTCTTCGTTCAACAAATGTTATTGATGGGACCGTTCGCCGCGCCTGTGTGGATTGCGGGCCTGTGGACCTGTTCGCGTCGGCCAAAACTTGCCGTGTACCGCGCCTTTCCGATCGCTTATGCGATTCTATTTGCTTTCTTCGTCATCACGCATGGCAAGGCTTACTACATCTCGCCCCTCTATCCGACGTTGTTGGGTATTGGTGCAGTTGCCGTTGAGGGCTGGCTGCAACGCGCTCGCTTGCGCCGCGCCGCCCTGATCACCGTGGCAGTGGCGGGGGCCGCTGCAGCGCCGATGGCCATCCCAATCTTCTCGGAAAAGATGTTCATCGCCTATAGCACAATGCTGGGGATTGCTCCCTCCGCAACGGCCGCCGAACACCAGAAGCTGGGCCCCTTGCCGCAACACTTCGCCGATCAGCATGGCTGGCGCGAGATGGCGGCGCAGGTCGCCGCCGTTTACAACGCCTTGCCGCCGGCCGATCGGGCGAAAGCGGTTTTCCTTGGCCTCGATTACGGCGAAGCGGCCGCGATCGACATTTTCGGCCCGCGTTTGGGACTACCCCCCGCCATCAGCGGGCACAACAATTACTTTCTTTGGGGCCCGCAAGGGCACGACGGCAGCGTGCTGATCGTCCTGGGGCCTTATTGGGAAGGGCTTCTTGCGGCCTACCGCAGCGTCGAGGTCGCGGGCAAGATCGACAACCCCTATGCCATGCCCTACGAGACCGGGCCGATTTACGTGCTGCGCGATCCGAAAGTGCCGTTCTCCTTCATATGGCCGAGACTCAGGCACTACGAATAGGCGAGGAGCAACTATCGATGAAGACCATAAAGACATTTTCGACCAGGATCGACGCGGAGGTGGCGAGGATCGCGCTGGACGCAGCCGGCGTACGCTCCGTCGTGGTCGGTATCGGCGTAGGCATGGAAGGCGGAACGGCGGGCGTGAAATTGCTCGTGGAGGATGATCGCGTCGACGCGGCTCTGAAGGTGCTCGGAGACGCGTGAAATACGATTGCTGATCCTCAGCCTTGAAGCGCTTCGCTCTTCGCCAAGCAGGCCTCGAGCTTGCGAAGCGACCCAGCCCAACCTTGTTCGTGACTGCGCCTCGATTCTTCATCAGTGAGCTGCGAGTGTGTGAAGGTCAGGTCCGTACCGTCAGGCGTGGCCCGCAGCGTGATCTCAATACGCGACTCGCCAGGATCTTCCAAGCCGCCTTTCCAGCGCCAGCTCATGACCACCCGCTTCGGCGGATCGATTTCGAGAAACTCACCGCTGCTCTCGTGCTCGCTGCCGCGCAGCGTCCGGAAGCGCAAGCGATAGCAGCCGCCGACCCGCGCATCAGCCTCCGCGACCAGCACCGGCCCCTCATCGGGGCCCCACCATTGCGCGATGCCCTCGGCGGTTGTGACGGCATTGAAGACGACCTGCGGCCGCGCCTTGATGCGGCGTACCAGCGTGAGACTCGTCATCGACGGCCCTTGGTTCGCGCTTCGGCTTCCTTGCGCTCGGCATAGGCGGTAAGCCGGTCGAGGCGGCTTGACCAGAATCGCTCATAGCGCTGCAGCCATTCGATCGCCTCGCGCATCGGCTGCGGCCGCAGCCGCACCGTCACCGTACGGCCGGATTTTGAGCGGGTGACCAGGCCGGCATCCGCCAGCATGTCGAGATGCTTCATCACCGCCGGCAGCCGGATGGTGAAAGGCTTCGCCAGTTCGCTGATCGACGCGCTGTCCCTGCGCTCAAGTTGCGCCAGGATCGCCCGCCGCGTCGGATCGACCAGCGCCATGAAGGTGCGGTCCAGCCGCATTTGATAGTTCACCATCTGGGAAAGCATGAACCGTAGCGGCTAGACTGTCAACAACCTGCTTAAGATCACTGCGCCTGTATCCAGGCTGGCGTTCCGTCCGACCATTTGAGCACCTGAACCATGACACTGGTCAATGCTTCGGGCGAGGTTTGAAACTCCGGATTCAGCAGAACCGGTGAGCCCGGAAGATCCGCACCCCAATCGGCACCGTCCGACCTTGGGCCATAAAACATCAGGTGCGGGTGCCAGTGCCCGACCTCATCGCCCAGGTAACTTTCCTTCGACATCATGTAGGTCATCGCTCCGGGCTCCAGCGCCGGCATTTCTTTGTGTTCGGTTGCCTCCCTAAGACGAGCGATCATCTGAGTCTTGGACAAACCCGCCAGAGCCATCTCCGTTCGCTTGTAAGTAAGTGGCAAAACCGACCGGACGGCCGGCGGATTGAAACAGATGGGACCGCGCATTTTCGGATTCCAAAACTCGGGGGAGTCAAATGGGGACATCCAGGATCGCTCCACGACGCAAACAAAATTATTGCTGCCCTTCACCGCGATCTCATAGCCGCGCGGCTTGAACACCAGGACCGTGGCATCGCGAGAAATGGACGGAGGGGCTGCACTACGTGCCAAGGCGATCTCGGCATTTTGATCGGTCATGAAATACTGAGCCAGCGGCGCCATATGGGGGTAGGGTGTCTTTGGCTCCTGTGCGTGCGCCTGCCCCGCGAGACCAAGCAATGCGGCCAGCACCAGAGTTCGAGTTGCGACGCCCTCGGATATCTCTTGGTTCATGTTTTGCTTCCTTTGGGGCCGCGCCCAATCGGCGAGCGAGTGGTGCAGCCCGTTTTAGTTCCTACCCAGGAAGTATCCTCCATTCGCGGCCATATCAGAACTTCGCAGTGACATGTGCGTAGATGTAGCGGCCCATGGTGTCGTAAGTTCCAACCCAGGTGTTGTCGTTGCAGGAGGTATTCGGGCAGTCCGAATAGTTGCCGTTCGCGACCACCGGCGGCGCCTTGTCGGCGATGTTGTTCACGCCCACCCGGAAGTTGACGGCGGTGCCGATCGGAATCGACGCCGAGAAGTCCAGGTAGGTATAGCCGCCGATGTGCGAGTCGGACGCAAGATACGTCTGCGACAATTGCGGATCTGAACTGGTTCGGTCGGAATTGGTGGGTCCGATGTAGCGCCACCGCAAGGTCATATCGAGACCCCACCACGGCGCCGCCCAGGTGGTTCCGAGCACATGACGCCACTTCGGGATTGGCGCACCGCAGGTGGTTCCGTAGTATCCCACGCAGTCAAAGGATGCGCTGGTGGGCAGCGGCTGGGTATCGAAGCTATTGGTGTAGGTCCCGGCCAGATTGAACGTCAACTTGCCCATGGCCCCGATGTCGTACAAGTAATGGGATGAAACGTCCACGCCCTTGGTGGTGACGGTACCGATATTGACCTCGTCCGCATTCACGAAATTCGTGTCGTTGAACCACAATGAGCCTGTGCCCGCGCCGCGATGAATCAGACCGCAGAGCGTTGCCAGGCCGGTAAGACCGCAATTGTTGACGATCGTGTTGGAACTTAACTGCGTGATCGTGTTCTGGATCTTGATGTCGTAATAGTCGACGGACGCGACAAAGTTCGGCAGGAAGCTCGGCTGAAACACGAATCCCGCTGTATAGGTGTCGGCCTTTTCCGGGGTGAGGTTCGGATTGCCGCCAATTGACGTGTTGATCTGCGCTGCAGGGTTCGCGAGGATGTGGCCGAACTCCGCCGGTGTCACGCCGGTGTTTTCGCAGAATTGCAATGTGTGGCCATTCACCAAACCACCGACCGCCGCTCCCCAGCAGGGATCCGCGGTGCCTCCCGCACCGACGAATGGGGGACTGAACAGTTCGTCGATGCTGGGCGCACGAATCGCGCGGTTGTAGCCGCCGCGGAATCGTATATCTCTAATCGGTGCCCACTCGAGGCCAATCTTGTAGGTGTTGGTATCGAAACCGTCGGTGTAACTCGAATAGCGGTAGCCGGCATTCACCGACAGCGCGTAGGCGCCGGGCTTGTCGTCCATGATGGGCAGCGTCATTTCGGTGAAGGCTTCGCCGACCCGGAACTGGCCGTTAACGGGCGGCTCCGCACCGGCACCGCCTGCCGCTAAATTATTAGTGATGATGTAGTCGGGGTTGAATTGGTACTTTTCCTCGCGCCACTCGGCGCCTAAGTTGACGATCAAGCCGCTGGAGGCGGTCGGGATCTGGATGCCGTACTTGCCAAGATCACCCGTGACGTCCACGTGCGCGATGTATTCCGTCTCCAAAGTCGAGTAGGTCGACGGAACTTGCAGGTAAGCAAGCTGCGCCGCGTTCACTCCGCCCGGCTGATAGATGTTCCACGGTACGCAGCGCGTGTCGAAACCATTGAGGGCCGAGGCGCAGACCGGTGCACCGGTGGGAAGAGTCGCGACGCCGCCGACCGCCGGGTTCGGGAGCACGTTGATCGCATTGTTGATCTGCGTCGTGCCGAGGTAGTCGCCTTGATTATCACCCACCTGCGTAATGGTCACCTGAGCGTACGCATCGTAGCTCCACGGCTCGGCGATCTTGCCCTTGACTCCGAGCACCTCGCGGAAATTGTTCGACGAGTAATTGTCGATGCGCGGACCGCTCTCGACGCTGCGTCGGGCCAGGTACAACAAGATATTGTTACCCGTCACGTTCGGATTGGGGGAGACCCCGCCCGGTCCAAAGGTGGCCTGGTTCGCGGCGATGTTGCCCGGCGAACAAAGAGTCGCCATTTGTTGCGCGCTGAACAGCGGATTTGCGCAGCTGATCACCGGTGTCGCGAATGCAAAGGCACCGCTGGGGCCGTACGCGGCCTGCGAGGTATTGCGCGCGAACATGAACTCCGAGTACACATTCGCATTATCGTTGACGTCGTAGTTCAAGAATGCGCCGGCCGTGTAGCGGTCAGCCTGGCGCTGCAGGTAGCTCAAGGCCCCATAGTTGTAGGAATCCGCCGCGGTGTAGGGAACAAATGCTCCGCCGGGGACATTTTTGGCCACGGTCACATCGGCCAAGGTCGAGAAATTACTGGCGCCGACCTTGCCAAATTCCAGGAAGCGACCGGTGGCGCTCGAGCTCGAGCCGCCGCACTGCAGGCCGCCGGGACCTGGCAGCTTGCTCGGGGTATTGAGCGTGCAACCCGCATAGTCGTACTGGTAACCGACCGCCGGCGAGCTGTTCAAGTAGGTGAAATACACCGTGGCATTGCCTTTGCCGTCGGCGAAGTTCGAGCCGGCGAGGAAGGAGGCGCTGCGATTGGCACCCGCGTTGGTGGTGCTCGGCGGTATCTGATCGCCTGCCGCCGCCAGCAGCCCAAGATATTGCTGGTTGCTGTTTTTGTAACTGTTGTAACCGTAATCCGCATCCAAGCGCACGCCCTGGAAGTGCGTATCCATGATGAAGTTGACGACGCCGGCCACGGCATCGGCGCCGTATACCGCGGATGCGCCGCCCGTGAGCACGTCGACGCGTTGAATCATGACCGCGGGAATCTGGTTGATATCGGCACTGCCCAAGTTGCCGTTGCCGCCGCCCGGGGCCATGCGCTTGCCGTCGATGAGCACCAAGGTGCGCTGCGAGCCCAGGCCACGCAAACTCACCGTGGCGGTGCCGTTGGAACTGATCGATTGACCGGAGCTGTTCTCCGCGACCACCTGCGGCAAATTGTTCAGCAAGTCCTCGGTGCGCACCAGGCCGGTCTGCGCGATCTCGAGCGCCGTGACACTCACGATCGGGCTGATAGATACATCGTTCGGATTTTGCTGAATGCGCGATCCGGTCACCACGACTTCTTGCAGTTCCGGTACAGGCTCAGTGGTCGCCACCGCGGTCTGCGAAAATGCGGCCGGTGCCGCTGCCGTGGCGCCCGCCATTGCGATAGCGGCGCGTATTGCATACTGCAATTTGCGATTATTCCCCATTTGCTGCTCCCTTAAAATTCATGGCGGTTGTTTGCCGCACGCGTAAAAATGCATCATGTTGTTGTCCGAGTTCGCATGCGGCCGGCGATTTAGAATAGGCGCATCAATGTCGAGCCGCCCCAAAATGTGACGACGAAGGCGAGGCTTGTGTTGAACCAAGTGTTCGTGAGGACGCACGCCGATTATTTTGGGATGCCGCGTTTGCGTTTGATTGATCCCTGGCGCACGCGCGCATAGCGGATGGACAGGTGGAGTTGCCGTGTGCACGGCGCTTGAAGATATCGCTCGGCTATCAAGCCGGAGAACTCTCCTAGCGGAGAATCCGTCTTGCTCCGGCAAGGCAGCGACGTTTAGCGAATTGGCATCCGGTGCTCATGCCGCCACCGTGAGCGTGCTGATCCTAAGCCTTGGGTTGACGGTTGTCAGGCTTGTCGGCACAGCTGTGGGTGGAGACTCGTTTCCGATCATGGACGGGGGACACCTCCCCGCGGATAGGATGTTTCTCGCAGCATTGACATCACGGTCATGAATGTCACCACACTTGCTGCACACCCAAATCCTTACAGCGAGCATGCGAAGATCTGATGGGCCGGTAAAGGCCTTACAGCTGCTGCATGTTCGCACCGTGTTGCTCTCTTGGACAATGCGCACGCTTCTGCCGGCCTGCTGGCCCTTGTACTGCAATTGCGTTTTGAGCATGCCCCAGCCTGACCCAAGCGCAAACTTTGACTTGCGCGTCTTGAGGGGCTTGAGACTGTTCACATCGCCGATGAGAATACTCTGATAGCGATCAACAATTTTCCTGGAATACTTATGCAAAGCATCTTGTCTGCAACGCGTCGCGGTGCGCTGTAGGCGCTTGGCTTGTCGGTTGTGGCCGCGCCGCCTAGCCTGAACAATTTTCTGCTCAATGTGTCGATAAAAAAGACCTGCCTCAAGTTTATCGCCGTCGCTGCTGGCCACCGTATCCTCGAGCCCCAGATCCAGACCGACCGACTCACGCGACGCCGCCACCGTCTGCACCAGGCTGCGCTCTACGGCTAAGCACAGCCACCAGTCACCGACCGCATCCTTTGCGAAGCATCCTGACTTCCAGGTGACTGCCTCGAGCGAATCCCGTTCGAACACGCGAAAGGCCTTGCCGGAAAAGCGCAGGGATTTACCCTTGCGCTTGAGCTGCGCCGCTTTGAAGGGGATCCACCCCAGCGAGCGCTTAGGACCATGGCTTACCCGCCAGCGCAGTTTCGCTTTCTTAAACTGCTGCCGGCGGGCCGCAAACACCGCATTCACCCGCTGAATCGTGTCGGAGCCGATGTGCTCGAAGCATTGTGACGCGCCGACGCAAAGGCGGTCCAAATCATATCCGCTGAGCCACTTTCCCGAACCAGAGAAGGGATACGCCGCTTTATAGCTCGTGGCATTGGCCCAATTCCAAACCCGATTGACCTCCACCGCCGCCGCATCGAGCCAGGCATGGCTTTCCGTCTTTACCTTCAGGCGGCAAGTCCTAATGACACTCGAATCATGCTCGGCCGCAGAGGCCATCTGAAATCTCCCTCGAATCCATCGCAGGAGTAGTCCATTGCAAATTCTCGCAGAGTCTTCCGGCAGCGGTTGCGATATGACACGAGTGAGCCAATCGTGTGACGAAGCGCAAACTTCGCGTGACGATTGTCCCGCGGTACGTTTTTGCAGCACGCTTGCCGGCGCGGGTGAGCCGTTCGTCACTGAAACAGGGCGGGTTGACACGCGCTTTGCCATCTTGCATACTTCGCCACATAGTGAAGTATTGGAGCGGTTCCCACTATGAAGCGCGGCAGTGCAGAGCGGTTCACCACTGCGATCGAGAAGGCTCGTGAGAAGCGCAAATCGGCGTTGCCGGGGGCAATGCGCCACGCTTCAGCCGCTGCGGCCCAAGCTCTCATGTCGCAGAGCACACGCCGCAGATCGCCGGCGCGCTTGATGGGCGAAAACTCCCAGCGGCTATACTTTATTCCCGTCGACGATGTGGATTACATCGAAGCCGACGGCAACTATGTGCATATCCATGTTGGCGATCAGAAATATGTCCGCCGCGACACACTGAAGCGGTTGGCGTCCGCTCTGCGCGACGCGGAGTTCGAGTATATTCGCCGCTCAACGTTGATCAATTTTGCGCGAGTCCTGTTTGCTGAAAAGCTCCGCCACGGTGCGGTTGCGTTCACGCTCAGCTCCGGCGCCAGGCTGGTGTCGAGGACCGGGATCAGGCGGGGACTGATGCAGGCCGCGCAGGCGCTGCATGATCGCGCAATTGTCTGAAGCCTCCGGGCTCGCATCTATCTGGCTTTAGTGCCGGAGGCGAACTAAGCTAAAATCTCCCGTGTGACCAAGATCCTGAGCGGGACTTATTTGTTCGCGGCGCTGCTGGCCCCGGTGGGGGCGGCGCTGGCGGTTCCCGCTGACACGGTCTACCTCAACGGCAAGATTTTCACCGCAAATGCGGACAACACGGTGGTCGAGGCTTTTGCGGTAACGGCTGATCGGTTCACGGCTGTCGGCTCGACATCGGCCATGAAGAAGCTCATCGGCGCGCGCACGAAAGTTGTCGACTTGCACGGCCATTTCGTCAGCCCGGGCTTGAGCGACGATCATTTCCATAGCGAGGGCGGGGGCAGCGGAATTGACCTGTCGCACGTCCGCTCCCTGGCGGAGCTTCTGACCGTGGTCGCGAACGCTGCGGCAAGCGCGCCGGCCGGGACCATCATCAAATCGAATTCCGATTGGCATGAAGCGCAGCTGAAAGAGCAGCGGCTGCCGACCGCCAAAGAACTCGATCAGGCCGCGCCAAACAATCCCGTGGTGCTGGCGCGCGGCGGACACTCTTACATTCTCAACGATGTTGCCTTGAAGAAATGGAATATCAACAAGGATACTGTCCCGCCCGCGGGCGGTCAGATTTCCAAGGATGCCGGCGGCGAGTTGACCGGTGAATTGTTCGACAGTGCCAAGCGTCTGGTGCCACTGCAGCCCGACAAGCCCTTGAGCATGGACGATATCCTAGCGACGCAAAAAGCGGTCAACCCTTTCGGGCTGACCTCGCTGCGCATCCCGGGCTTCTACAAGGGTGACATGCTCGAAGCGGTGAAATTGTGGAAGCAAGCCGATGCAGAACATAAGCTGACCGTGCGCTACACCGTGTACTTGCCAGGGTTTAGCTTTCGCAGCGCTGAGGATGTGGACCGGGGCATCGCTGCGTGGGGCCTCGCGCAGGACGAGGGCGATGATTGGGTCAGGATCGGCGGTATCAAATTGGGTGTCGATGGCGGGTTTGAAGGCGGGCACCTGTCCCGTCCCTATCAGGAGCCGTACGGGAAAGGCGGCACTTATTCAGGACTCACCACGACCCCGCCCGATATCTACAACACCGTTGTCAAGGAAATCAATCGCCAGGGGTGGCGGGCGACGACCCATGCGGTGGGCGATGCGGCAGTGGAACAAGTCTTAAGCGGCTATGAACAAGCCAATGCAGACCAGCCACTCATCGGCAAGCGCTGGGCTATCGAACACGCCTTCGTGACCCGGCCTGACTTGGTCAGGCGAATGCAGCAGCTGCAGCTGATGGTGTCGACGCAGGACCATCTTTATTTGGCGGCGCCGGTGTTGAAGAAGTATTGGGGCTGGGATTTGGCCAGCGAAGTGACACCGGTGAAGACCTATTTGGACGCGGGCTTGCTGGTGACCGGCGGTACCGACACCCCGGTGATACCGTTCAATCCATTTTGGGAGCTTTATCACTTTGCCAGCCGCAATACTATTTCGGATGGCGTGTACGGCGCAGATCAGCGCATTGCTGATCGGCGCGTTTTACTGGACCTCGTCACCATCAACTATGCAAAGCTGATCGGCGAGGAAAACCGCAAGGGCTCAATCGAGCCTGGAAAGCTGGCTGATTTCGCGGTGCTCACGGATGATTTCCTAAGCGTTCCGGTAGACAAGATAAAAGACATGAAAGCCTTGGCTACGTATGTCGGAGGTCAGGAAGTTTATCGCGATCCAAAGTATCGATAGCTTGTTGCACGCTTCGTAACATGAAAACTTGCGCCATCGTCCGATTTCTTGTGGTTGCCCATGTGTTCGGATGTTCAATTCATGTCCGGGAGTCGCTGGCGGCCAATTTCACCACGCCGATTATTCCTCGTGCGGCGTTGTTGTCAGAGACGGACAAGGACAATCCAGGGATCAGCCCGAATGGAGCATTTGTCAGCTTCACTGCATCATCGAAGGGTGCGGAGGAACTGTGGATCGCGCCATCGACGTCCCCGCGCGAATCCAAACGCACGGCAACAATCGATGAAGGCGCGCTCAGAAGCTACTATTGGTCCTCTGACAGCTCCAGAATTTTATATCTGGTCGACGGTAAGGACGGTAGCTATCGACTCGACTCGATCGAGATTCGATCCGGCCGCCGTAGAAACTTGCTGGTCGGCCGAACTCGTATTTCATTTTTCGGCGTGAGCCCGGCGAAACCCAACATTGTCGTCATCGGATTCCCTCGTCGCGAAACGAATTGGCCGGATCTGTACACGCTTGACATCAATAGCGGGAACCTGAAGCTGATCATGCGCAACGAGTCGTTTTCTGGCTTTCTCATTGACCGCGATTTGAGTCCAGTGATTGGGCTTGGCAGCGGCGCCGAGAATGACACGCTAGTCTCGGCCCTCGGCAGGAAGGGCGAGCATCGCTCACTTTTTTCGATTCCCGCTGACCCGTATCAGCCCACCTCCGTAAAACAAGTCGATGCCGGCGGCAAGGTACTTTATGTGCTGGATGCTCGTGGGCGCGATACAACCGCCCTTGTCGCATTCGACATCGCTTCTGGCAAGAGCGGCGTTCTCTGTGAGGACGCTCGCACTGATATAAAGAGCGTGTTCTTTGACCCCGTAACTGGGCAACCTCTCATGTGTCTGGCGGAATATGGATCCTACTCATGGACGGCGTTGGACGACGCTGTCCGCGGCGATATCGCTTTTTTGAATGGCCACATGAAAGGATATTGGGCGCCGGTTGCGGCCAGCAGCGCATCCAAATGGATTGTTTATAGCGACGGGCTGACGGAGCCATCAAGATACCTGGTCTACGATCGCAAATCCCATGCGTTGGAAGATTTCTACCTAACCACCCCGGGCCTTGTCGGTGCATCCCTGGCGACAACGTTTGCCGTGCAAATTCCGGCCCGGGACGGCTTGTCGCTTGTCGCGTATCTGACGTTGCCCAAAGAGAGCGATAGGCGCGGTGACGGCAGGCCGGAACACCCGCTGCCTTTGGTACTGTTGATTCACGGCGGTCCGTGGGGGCGTGCCTATCAGCGGCTCTACATCGAGAATCAGCTATTTGCCAACCGTGGTTATGCAGTGCTTGCGGTGCAATTTCGAGGGTCGACAGGCTTCGGCCGCAAATTCACGAAAGCGTCGTACAAGGAATGGGGCAGAGCGATGCAGAGTGATTTGCTCGACAGCGTGGCGTGGGCTATTGGGGCCGGAATAGCGCAATCAGGAAAGGTCGCGGCTTTCGGGCGTTCCTACGGTGGTTACGCTACGCTCATGGGTGTCCTCAACTCGCCCGAAGTCTTCGCATGCGGCGTCGATATATCAGGGCCCAGCGACCTTGCATCCTTCGTCGCCGGTGCCGATCAAGGCGACCGTGTTTTTTGGTCTGCAATGATCGGCGACCCCCAAAATTCCGAAGACCTGACAATGTTGCACGCGCGCTCGCCGCTTTTCGCCCCCGAAAAGCTCACGCGTCCATTGCTGATGATTCAGGGTGGGCGAGATACAACCGTGCGAAAAACCGGCAGCGATCTCATGGCCTCAAAGCTCGAAAAGGAGGCCGCACATTTTACCTACGTGGTCTATCCAGACGAGGGGCATTTTTTCTCGAAGCTCGAAGATAGAGAATCGACCTTGGCCTTAGCGGAGAACCTCCTGGCACGCTGTCTGGGAGGAAGGGCCGAACCTCTAGGAGATCTTCCCCAATCCAAGTTACAGATCCCCTACGGCCGGGAATACCTTCGTTAATGGATCTCCAGCACCGGCGCACCCAGCACCTCGAGCCTGGGCTGCACTCCTAAGCCGGACATCGTTGATGCCTTCATCTTGCCGTCGTGCCGCTGCGGTGCCCCCTCGGCGATGCTCACTGAGACGTAGCTGTTGAAATCCGTGCTCGTGAAGCGAAACTCCTCCGGCGTGCTGTGCGCGAGGTGTGCAATTGCAGCAGTCACGATGTCCCCGCCCCAGGTGTCTTCCAGCGTCATGCCGATACCCAGCTCCACGCAAATATCACGAGCCAGCTTCGCCTTGGTCAGGCCGCCAAATTTGCTGATCTTCAAATTCACGACATCCATGGCTTGATCCGCATGGCCGCGAATCAGGCTGCCAATATCGGAAATCACTTCATCCAGCACGAAGGGATGGTCGCAGTGGCGGCGCACACTGAGGCACTCCTCGTAGGTGAGGCAGGGCTGCTCGATATACACATCGATATCCCGTACGGCGCGGACGACTCGCAGGGCTTCGTGGGGCAGCCAGCCGGTATTGGCGTCCGCAACCAGCCGGTCCCCCTCGCGTAGCATCTTGGATACGGCGCGAATGCGTTCGATGTCCGCATCGGCACCGAATCCGACTTTCAATTGAAAGCGGGTGTAGCCTTCCGCTCGATACGCAGCCACGTTCCTTGCCATGGCCTCGGGTTCCTGGCGTGAAATCGCGCGATACAGCGTGATGGCTTCACCGAATCGACCGCCGAGCAGATGACACACGGGCTGGTTTGTCACCTTGCCGAGAATATCCCAGCAGGCAACATCAACGGCCGACTTCACATAGGGATGGCCCTTGAGGTGGGCATCCATCAATTGATTGAGAAGCTGAAGCTGCGTCGGGTCGGCGCCGATGAGATGCGGCGCGAGTTCCTCAAGGCCGCTGCGCACGCCGGCGGCGTAGGACGGCAGGTACACAGGACCTAAAGGACAGGATTCGCCGTAGCCGCTAACGCCGGCATCGGTCTCGACGCGGACGACGGTGCTATCGAAAGTGGAAACGGATTTGCCGCCGGACCAATTATAGGAGGCTTCCTTCAGCGGCAGGTCAACCTGGTAAACAACGATGCGGGTAATTTTCATTTTATCGTTCTGAAATCCGGTTTCATTCTAACAGGTACTCCCAGCGTTTTCGTATAGGAAAGTAATACCGGCGGTGGCGCGAAGCGATACCTGCGCAGGTCGTGTTGTGAGCGCTCCGGCGCGACTGCAGATTGAACGCGACGGAAGAAATCATGCGTTCAATTTTTTTAAAGGGAGGCGTTATGAATGACGTTGAAGCAGGCGGTGGCCGGTCAAGAAAAGACTTTGCGGTGATCCTGGTGATGTGCGCGGCGCTGGCAGGATTATCTATAAGCGCGTGCGCCACCATCATTCACGGCACGCGTCAGGAGGTTGGCATTTCGAGTTCGCCCACGGGTGCAGAAGTATGGGTGGACAACATCAAGATGGGAGAAACACCGGTCGTCGCAAAACTGCGCCGCAAAGATACCCACACCGTGAAACTGATACTGCCGGGGTATCAGCCCTACGAGACCACGATCACGCGCAGCGTCAGTGGCTGGGTGTGGGGAAACATTGCCATCGGCGGATTGATCGGCTTAGGAATCGACGCAGTTTCCGGCGGCATGTACAAGCTCAGCCCGGAGCAAGTGAGCGGTAATTTTGCGGTCGAGCGCGCCGCCGGCTTGTCGAAAGAAGATGAGCTCTACATTGACGTGGCGGCCAAACCCCAACAGGGCTGGGAGCACATCGGTCAATTGCAGAAAACCGGCTTGTAATCGGCGTAAGTGCTTGGCCGGCTCGGTGTTGCTGACCGGCTCCCGTAAGGGGGCCGGTCGGGGGGAAAGCAGGTCTATATAAAGAGTAGGAGCAAAAACAATATGCGGACAGAAATTTGAGGATGCGGTTACATTAGAGGTAATAAAGAACCGGGGAGACCTCATGAAATCGATACGCAATGCCTGCGGCTGGCACGGATTGATCGTCGTGCTTCTGCTCACGGCGAGCGTTGCGGTACGGGCCGATGAGCCACCGAAGCCGTTGTACCCGAATTATCCCAGTGAGACGCCGCAGAAGTTCGCGCCGGCCACGGACAGTTACGAGTACACGCTGCGCGATGTGATGATCGCCATGCGCGATGGAGTGAAACTGCACACCGTCATTCTGGTGCCCAAGGGCGCCAAGCAGGTGGGAATGCTGCTGACGCGCACGCCATATGATGCCAAGGATTTGACCAGCCACGTTCACAGCGGACATCTCGCTCCGATGCTCGAAGGCTACGATAACGCGACCGATGTCATCATCGAAGACGGCTATATCCGTGTCGTGCAGGACGTTCGCGGCAAGTACGGATCTGAAGGCGACTACGTCATGAACCGCCCGCCGCATGGACCGCAGAATCCAACACCGGTGGACGATGCCACGGATACCTATGACACGATCGACTGGCTGGTAAAAAACGTGCCGGAGAGCAACGGCAGGGTGGGAACGCTCGGCATCTCCTACGATGGCTTTGAACCCTTGATGGCGCTCATCAACCCGCACCCGGCGCTCAAGGTCGCCGTTCCGATGAACCCCATGGTGGATGGCTGGATGGGCGATGACTGGTTTCACAATGGCGCGTTTCGGACGCCGAACATGTCGTATATCTACGAGCAGGTGGCGAGCCGCGATAACACCATCAAATGGTGGACCAACTATCACGATGACTACGATCTGTTCATGCAGGGTTCTGTGGGGGAACTCGGCCATCGTTACGGCATGGAGCAGCTGGGTTTTTGGAACAAGGTGATCGCACACCCCAGCTATGACGCCTTTTGGAGCGACCAGGCGGTGGACAAACTGCTTGCTGCGCAGCCGCTTTCCATCCCGGTCATGCTGGTCCACAGCCTGTGGGATCAGGAAGACAGTTATGGCGCGCTTGCGGTTTATGCGGCCATCAAGCCCAAAGACATTCGTGGGGACATGGTGAAGCTGGTGCTAGGTCCCTGGCATCACGGCCAGGAAATCGAGGAGGGCAGCGCCTTGGGCGCGATTCGCTTCGGCAGCGATACCGCGCAGTATTTTCGTGAGCAGGTATTGCGTCCCTTCCTTGCGCAGTACTTGAAGGACGGTGCGCCGAAGGCCAATCTGGCTCCGGTCACGGCATTTGAGACCGGCACGAATCAATGGCGCCGGCTCGAGCGCTGGCCCGTCGCCTGCGAAAAGGGATGCGCGGTCGCAAGTCGCGCCTTGTACCTGCAGCCCGATCAAAAACTTCAATTTGCCCGGCCGTCCGGAAAGGCCAGTTACTCGGAGTACGTCTCCGACCCTGCTCACCCCGTACCCTATCGCGCCCGGCCCATCCAGCCGGCCGGATATGATCATGGGCTGACGTGGTCGCAATGGTTGGTCGATGATCAGCGCGAAGCCTCGGGCCGTACCGATGTACTCAGCTTCACGAGCGAAGTGCTGACAGCACCCGTGAAAATCAGCGGCCCTCCCGAAGTGCACCTGGTTGCCTCGACCAGCGGCACGGACAGCGATTGGGTGGTGAAGCTGATTGACGTTTATCCCGATCAAGTGGCCTCGCAACCGGAAATGGGCGGCTATCAGCTGGCGGTGGGCATGGAAATCTTCCGGGGACGCTACCGGGAGAGCTTCGTCACTCCGAAAGCCATTGAGCCCAACAAGCCGTTGACCTACCACTTCAGTCTGCCGGCGAGCAATCATGTGTTCTTGCCGGGCCACCGCATCATGGTGCAGGTGCAGTCCAGTTGGTTTCCGCTCTATGACCGCAACCCGCAAACCTTCGTGCCGAGCATTTTCTTTGCCAAGGCCGCCGACTACAAAAAGGCGACGCAGCGCATCTATCATTCCTCGGCCGATGCATCCTACGTGGCGTTACCGGTCGTCGAGAACTAGCACGGGGGATTCACGCGTTTAGGGCAAGGCCTCGATCAGCCGATCGATGTCCTGCGTATCATTGAAAACGGATGCTGAAATCCGAATTCTATTGTCGATCAGCCTCGAGCGGCACATGACCGGGCTCGCTCGCGACCCTCTTGAGCCATGCGCCGACCGCGGGAAAGGCGGAAAGATCGAAGCCGCCGTCCGCGGCACAGTGTGTGTAACCATAGAGCGCGATGTCCGCGATCGAGTAGCGCCCGCCGGCGAACCAGTCGTGCTTTGCAAGGTGAGTCTGCATCACGCCCAGCGCAGCATTGCCTTTCGTATGCCACTCTGGGATCAGATGTTGCCTTTTCTCAAGTTCTGCTTTCGGTGCGAAAGCGAGCCAGAAGCGGGCCACGGCGATATAAGGTTCGTGACTGTATTGCTCGAAGAACATCCATTGCAGCACCTCGGCGCGGCCCCAACGGTCGGCGGGCAACAAGTTCGTATCCTCGCTCAAGTGCCAGAGGATCGCACCCGACTCCGCGAGCGTGCGGCCATCCTCGAACTCGAGCAGCGGCACGCGGCCATTCGGATTCTTGGAGAGAAAATCGGGCTTGCGCGTAGTTCCGTCATGAAGTCCGTAATCCTTGAGCGTCAGCGGTACGCCGAGCTGTCGAGCGGCGAGCCTAACCTTGTAGCAATTGCCGGATACCTGCATTTGATGAAGCACGGGCATGCGAGATCTCCTCCTCGTCATAGATGAATTGAGTTCTTGGCCGCCGATCATCGCTGGCAACTGGGGTGATTGGGTTAAGTGTTGCTTAAGACTCGGTCAGATAGTGTGGGGTAAACAATGCCGCGCAGGGGTGCCCCGCTGCGCGGCATTGTGATTCACGACGTAAAATCAATTGGCGTTTGCAAGCTGCACGAGGGCCTTATCACCCTTACTGCGAAGCTGATGATATTGCGAGAGGAGCGGGAGATTGACGTGAGCGACCGCATCGTCGACCGCCTTGTTCACGCAAGTCTCACCCTCCTTCTTACCCCAGGTTGCGGCGCTCTCGCACAGCGTTTCCGCCGCGAAGCGAATGCGCAAATAGAGTGTCTTTGCGCCTTGCATGGTGGAAACATCGAGGTCCGAATATGGTACGGGATAGGTCACCGCCCAATTGGCCGTTGAGTGTTCCGCGGGTGCCGCGTCGGTTGTGGGCTCCTGCGCCAGCGCTGTCCCGCCGATCGCGGTGCCGCCGAGCGCGAAGAAGCTGGCTGCCACCATGAACTTCGCTAAATTAGATTGAGTGTTGACTACGCTTTTCATGACTGTCTCCTGGTTTAAGTGGTAAGTCATGGTGGCAGGCCTTCGTGCTAAATAGAATTGCAGGTCACTGCATATCGGATATACATTAATGCATGGCAAACGTTGAACCCGCATGGGATCTTTATCGCTCATTTCTTGCGGTCTTGAGGCTGGGAAGTTTGTCAGCTGCAGCACGCTCCCTCGGATTGACGCAGCCTACGATCGGGAGGCACATCGCGTCGCTGCAGCGAGCTTTAGGCGGCCGCGCACTCTTTACCCGCTCGCAGCTCGGGTTACTGCCCACCGATGCGGCCCATAAACTGCGTCCACATGCCGAGGATATGGCGGCGGCCGCTGCGGCGTTTGTACGGACGGGTTCTGCTAATGTGGAGGAAATGGGCGGCGTGGTAAGGCTCGCGGCCGCCGAAGTACTCGGCGTGGAAGTGCTGCCCGGGATCTTAAGCGACTTTCGCGCCGAATTCCCGGCGATAGCGATCGAGTTATCGCTGTCCAATCAGATAGCGGATCTCTTGCGACGCGATGCCGACATCGCCGTACGCATGGTAAGACCTCAGCAAAAAGCGCTGCTCGCTAAACGGGTGGGCAAGTTGGCGCTCGGATTTTTCGCACATCGCCGCTATCTTGAACGCTGCGGGTACCCCGATCGATTGGAAGATTTGCCGGCCCAAACACTGATCGGATTCGATCGGACCCCGCCATTGGGGGATTTTCTCAAGTCCGTGCCCATGCCCGTCACACGAGAGATGTTCGCATTTCGCTGCGACAATGATCTCGCGCAATTGGCCGCGCTGCGTGCGGGATTTGGGATTGGCGTTTGCCATACCGGCATTGCCCGACGAGATCCTAATTTGTTGCCGCTTTTCAGCAAGCAATTCAAGATCGATCTAGAGGTCTGGATCGTCATGCACAGTGATTTGAGGCGCAATTCACGCATGCGTGCGCTGTTTGACTATCTTGCAGTTCGGCTCGCGCAGTTTGCCGTGCAATCTAATGCGCTCCAACCCGGTTAAGCCAAAGCAAGAGCTGGAGAGCCTGCTCGCAGCTCGGGGTCAGGCAACTAAACCCGGGCCTCTCTTCCGGCGGCTCGATGAGCCCAGGCAGCTTAGTTGGTTGAGCGGACTGAAAATCCGCGTGTGAAACACGACGCCATGTCGAAAGCGGCTAGCGGAATCTCGCCATTAACCTTGGCAATGACGGTCACCAGGGCCTTGCTCGCGGACATTTAACGCAGATGCCAAATCACCGTTGATAAATTACAGTTATCAATAGTTACGGCTATCATGAGAGCCGCGGAGGGACAGGGGCTGATCTTCGGGCCGCCGTGGATCTGCGCAGAGCGTTATCGACATCATGAATTTGGACGGACTCCCTGGTCACAATCCGGACCGCCGTGAAGCCATCCTTGGCGGCTGCGGGGAAAACGTCCTGTTTTCCGCGCTCCGTCTTATGACCAGGGAGTCCGTCCTATTCATCGCCGGCAACGCATGCGTTGAGCGCTGGTTTGCACGCCCCGGCGATCAGCCCCTGTCCCTCCGCTCCACTCGCAATAGGCGTAGCGATCGTGAGTGCGATGTCATCAGCGTGACTAGGTATTCAAAATTCGCAGGCACGAGTTAGATATGAATTCTCCAATCACGACTTCCTCGTCCGGCGCCGTGGTGCACACCGAGCGTTTGGCGGATTGGTCGTCGATGGCAAGGGGGCTGCGGGCAAATCGTCCTTATTTGCAAACCCCCGGCGCCTCGGTATCCGCATAAGCGCAAGTGAATGGCGCTCTCGATCAACTCTACAAGTGAGCGAATGAATCCACCAATGTCCTCAATATCGAAGCGGCCCACCGATGAGAAGCTTTCGGTCCTCGATGGCGCCGTCTCGGTGCATGAACGCCTCACGGACTGGTCGAGCATGGCGAAAGGCGCTTTTTCCGAGAACACTATTAGAGCCTGGCGAGCGGATTGGGAGATATTTACTGAGTTCTGTCGGACGCTTCACGTTGAGGCGTTGCCGGCAGAGCCTAAGACCGTGAGGGATTTTGTGTTTGAGTGTCTCTCTAATAATAAGAAGCCGGCGACGATACGGAGGTATGTGTCGACCATTGGTCGAGCGCATCGGGCGTCGGGGGTTTTGGATCCGACGGCCAGCGAAGAGGTGAAGCTGGCGCTTAAAGAAATGGGGCGCAAGGCGCTAGCGCGGCAACGGCAGGCGCGGGGTTTGACGTGGGCGGAGATTGAGCTCTTCTTATCTGTCGAGCCGCGAAATTTGAGGGATATTCGGGATCGGGCGTTGGTGGCGGTGGCTTATGACACGATGTGCCGAAGAGAGGAGTTGGTGTCGCTGCAGGTTCCGGACATTGCGGAGGCTGGGGATGGATCCGGGAGCATATTGATAAGAAGATCGAAGACGGACACCACGGGGGAGGGGGCGACGGCGTATTTGTCGCCGTTGACGATGCGTCTATTAAATGAGTGGATCAAGCAAGCGGGAATCAAGGAGGGGGCAATATTTTTGAGGGTTCACGGTTCTGCTGGCGTTGGCAATCCTTTGACGGCGCAGAATGTGTCCGCGGTGTTGCGGAAGGTTGGGCGGTGGATCGGACTAGATAAAGAGGAGTGGGAAAGGATATCGGGACATTCTTGTCGGGTGGGGGCAGCGCAGGATTTGCTGGCGCTGAATATTGATCTGAGCTCAGTCATGCAAGCCGGCAGATGGCGAGACACACGCATGCCTATGCGTTACGGCGAAAAAGTATTGGCGTCGCGCGGCGCCATGGCGAGGGCGGCGAAGCAACAAGGTCGAGCGTAATTTGCGACAGGGAAGTCGCAACGGACGGAGTCCGGGAGGCGGATACGAAATGTCAGTGTCAGGAGCCGAGAGCGCTCTGATCCGTCGGATCGATCAGCTTAAGGCCGCGGAAGCGACGAAAATCTCGGTCAACGGAACACAGCGTTGCGCCGTGTTCGAGGGCGAGTGCAGCCAGTGCTGCGTCAGTCACCAGCGGCCCTACGACCTGGGCTTCACGTATTTGATGCTGCAAGAGTTCCCAGAATCGCTCTCCTGCTCCGATCACGCTGACATTGACCTGATTTAACCAACTGCTAACGATCTCGCAGGCTTCGGCACTCTGCAGAGGCTTTTTGGTCGCGCGAGAATTGGTGGAGATGCGCAAGAAAGCGAGCAAGGTCTGCCATGGCAGGGCGACGGTCTCTTCCGAATTGAAGGCGGCTTCCAACCAAGATCGGCAGGCTGCGTGGTGAGCGGAATCGCTGTCATACGCGTAGAGCAGGATGTTGGCGTCGAGCAGTTTCACCCGTGACGAGCGTCTTCAATTTCTTCGAGGAGCGTTCCGACGTTATCGTAGGAGAGCCCGGCGGCCGGACCTCCCATTGCGCGAGGCTGGACTCTAAACGGCTTGCGCTTTTGCACTGCGGCGCCCTGAGCAAGCGCCATCCGAAGTCGTTCGTTCAGCACCGTTTTGAATGGACGTCCGGTGCGCCGCGCTTCAGCTTGGAGGCGGGCGGCAACATCATCATCCAGCGTTAAGGTAGTTCGCATACATCATGATGCTATCATATAGACATCTTGATGTCTAGCGCGTTCGTGCAATGGAAATGGAGGGTCTTTGCGCAGTCAAAGGATGCGTCTGTTGTTGTGCGTTGCCAGCGCTCGGAGAGGAAGCGCAGGTTGTTCGCGCGGAGATGGCTAAGCAGCATATTCCGGGTTTGGCGTTGTTGGTATCGAGGGGTTTGGGCTGGCGAGTCTCGAACTCAACGTCCCGGTGAAGCCTGAAACCGTATTTCAGTCCGGATCGATGGGTAAGCAGTTCACGGCGGCGGCGGTATTGCTATTGGTGGAGGAGGGGAAGATTGGATTGGACTCAGACCCCGGTAGCGACTTTGAGCCACGTATCGCTTCGCATGAGTCCAACTCCCTAATTCTAAGGCAGTACGCGAAGCGTACGGACACGAGAAAAGTCGCGATCATAGGTAATCAGGGCGTCGGCGTTTACGGCAATCGCGCTGGCGGCCTGTACTGCATCGGCTAGTTTCAAGCGCAGCGAGGCGCGCAGCCGCGCGGCGCTCGCGGCGATGTCGACGGTCAGGTCGATGACTTGCCAGGATCCCAAGATGGTGCGAAAGCGCTCGGCGAGGGCTTCATTGCCGGATTGCAGTGGGCCGGTGAGAACTTCGGCGATCGAGACGGTCGTGACCGCGAAATGAAGTTCGCCGGCGGCGTGCCGCTCAAACAGGGGCTTGAACAGTTTGGCGAGCTTGGCATGCGCTTCGAGGAAATAGACGATCGGTGGGCTGTCCATCAGTAGGAGCGCGCCAGCGGGCAGGGTTTCGAGCGTCAGCGGTTCCATTCGTCGCGCAGCTTCTTAATCGTTCCCGTGCTGTTCTTACCCCAGAGCCCGCGGGCAGCGCCCTCGAGGTTGAGGAGCGATTGCTGTTTGCGGCCGGTCTGATATTGAGACAGGGGCACGAGCGCCGCGACCGGTCGGCCGCGACGCGTAATGATAGTTGCTCGGCCGCTTTGCGCCTCTTCGAGCAGCGTCGGCAGCTCGTTGCGAGCTTCTTCGGAGCCTTTGTGTACGATCTTCATGAATACAGCGCCTATTACGAACTGTACAGACCGTACAGTCGAATGTCAAGTTGTGGATCGTTACTTGTCGTCCGGATCGCCGTGACTACGCCGCTCAGCGGCGAAGAACGCCCGAATAGGCTACCCCGAAGGGGCGAGGCGCGGTGTGCCGACTAACGCGGACTGTAGTCCGCGTTGAACGCCGCGGCGATAGCCAGCGGCGGCCTGGTGCGCGATGCAAGTTGAGTAACGGCAAAAGCCGTGACACCCACTGGAAAAAGAAGAGGGGGCCCGGAGGGGCCCCGGAAGTTGGCGTTTAGCCTATTTGCCGTTGCGGTTGTTGTGCGCGGTTCGTTACTTGTTGTCCGGACCGCTGTGACTACGCCGCTCAGCGGCGAAGAACGCCCGAATGGGCAACCCCGAAGGGGTGAGGCACGGAGTGCCGACTAACGCGGACTGTAGTCCGCGTTGAACGCCGCGGCGATAGCCAGCGTCGGCCTGAAAGGCGAGGCCAAAGGCTGAGTAATAATCCGTCCCTGGAAGCTGCGGGCGAAACTTCCTGTTTCGCACGCTCCGGACAACGAGTAACCGATCCACGTGGTGAAAAAAAAAGAGTGGGGCAACCGGTGACTTCTCACTCGGGGGGTCACTTGGGCAAAGAGTCCAGAATCGCCCAGTCGGTGGAGCCCGGATTGGCGAATTCGGTTTCCGCGAAACTCGGCGCACTCCATAGCGCCTGACAAAGCGCGCAGATCAGAATCGCGCTGAACTGTGAGCCCATTTTTGTGATCGAGGTGTTCAAAAGTTCCACGCAATGGCCAAATCGAGCCCATGGTCGAGTCGAGGCGCAATGGTCACTCGGTAGCGAGTGGCAGAAATTGCTCTCCAATGCTCGCCGGGCGGAATGACCGCCCCAATCAATGCGCCAAGGCCGCCGCCGAGGAGCGCGCAAAAGCCGGCGACCGCCCCAGTGCTCACGATGTGACCTTGTCCGCCGCCGCCGTTGCCCGCCGCGCAGCCCCCAGCCCCGATGCCGGCGCCGATAACACCACCGATTGCCGCATCGACGCCTCGGGAGCGAGGACCTTCGCTCACGTCCAGTCGCGCTATTTTCTCGCGCAATACCGATACCGGTTCGGATCGACCCGGCACGTCGATGGTCACGGACCGATTATCAACCCTACTAATAGTGCCGACAACTTTGCTCGGAGAAATGTCTGGGGCCAGCACGCGAACGCGCATTCCGGGGGTCAGTGAGAGATCCAAGGGCGCGTCCTCGGCTGCCGCTGGCGCGGATGCGAAGAGACAGGCGAGGGTTAGTAAGGCCAGCGCATTGCTGAGTCTCATTGCGATAGCTGTGAATTTCGTATCGATGATGTTCTGTTGCCGCACCGCTCCCGGTGCCGAGACGTCACGTTTTTCAGGGCACAGTCTTCGGGCATGCAATTCTCTGAATCGCAAAAATTTCATCGTTCGCCTCTGATTGCTTGTCCTAGTTAGTGCAATTGGTGTGTGCCGCGCCTGCAGCAGCTAAGGCGCCGCGAGTGACTGACGTGGGGGAATTGCACGAGATATCTGGTTGTCCGTTGCCGGTCACCGTTGAGGCTCCCTTGAAGGTCGCACTGGACAAGTCACCCACGTAGACCCCGCTTCCCGAATTGCGCGTTACCACGGGCGGGATGGTCGAGCCGTTACCTAAAGTGGACGGCTGAATCGTCACAGCCGCCGACACATCGATATGAATACCATCCCCGGTGTTATTTTCGACAATGCAGGCCGTACATGAGAACTCGGCGCCCTGAGTGACGAGAATGCCGGCGCCATTGTCGACGACAGTAGACTGGGTAATCGCGAGGATCGGGTCGGATGCCGGATCGGCAACGCGCACCCTCGTCCGACTACCATTTCTAACAATGACTCCCACAGGGTTGCCTTGAATCGCTACGCCAGCCGCGACAACGTCGCCTTGGGCAAAAATGCCGTCCGAGGTCCCGTTTTGAATCACTCCACCGACAATGTACGCTGACGATAGGTTGTAAACGCCGACAACATCGGCATCGCCCTGAATCGTGTTTCCGATGAGCCTGCACAGGGAGGCTTGTTCACAGTCGACCGCGTCGTTATTGACGCCGTTCAGACCGTCAATCGTCATCCCGATGATCGTGACGTGCGAGTTTCGTATGTCGACAACATCGGCAGCGCCACCGGAGGCATCCGTAATGGATGCTCCATTGCTGCCAGCGATTGTCAACAGATCCATATTGTTGATCAGGATATTTTCGTGGCACGCGCCCGACACGTTGATGGTATTCGCTCCCACCGCAAACGGGCTCTGAAGCAACTTGAGCGCGGCACCCATACTGTTCAAACCGACCTTTCCTCCACAATTGACCCAAAGGGTGCCTGCTTGCGCTGCCGATCCTAAGAGTAGCAGCAGGGCCGACGCAATGAGGCTTTGCTTGATATTAACGATTGACATGATTTCTCCTTGTAGATGTGACATATCCGTTTTCTGAATCAACCACGTGAAACACTTCTTCGATTGCGTCTTCCATTGCAAAGCCTGCTAATCGCTAATGGCGATCGCCGAGGGCTGCGTCCCCGTCATGAACGGTGAGCCGCCTATCGCTGTCAACGTACCCGTCGTCGCGTCAATCGCATAGACCGCGACGGTATCCGAGCCGGCATTTGCGACGTAAGCAAAGTTACCCGTTGGATCGACCGTCACAAACGAGGGCTGCGTCCCGGTTGCAAAGGGAGAGCCCACTAGATCAATCAATTCTCCTGTTGCATTCTTCACCGCAAACGCAGAAATGTTGTCGGCGCCTTGATTGGCGACATAGAGAAATTTGCCGGAAGGATCGAGGGCCATAGAATACGGAATGCTTCCCGTTGCGTAGGGCGAGCCGGCGATGGCCGTGCCACTACTAAGAGCGGAAATAGTGTTCGCGGTAGCATTCGCAACGTAGATATAGGGACCAGAAGGATCAATGGTCAGGGCTCGAGGACTGTTGCCGGCTGAAAAAGGCGAACCATTGCTAGCGGTCAATACGCCGTTGTTTGCCGAAAAGTCTGAAACTGTGCCATCTGATTCGTTGGCCACGTAGACATCGAGTCGCAACGGGTCCACAGCCACCGAAGAGGGTGAGCCGCCGGTTGCGAAGGGTGAGCCGGTCACTGCCGTCAATGCCCCGCTACCGACAGCTATCGCGTAGGCCGAAACCGTGCCGGCGCCACTGTTTGTCACGTAGACAAATGCGCTCGACGGATCAATGGCCACAGAAGTCGGCGCGGGTCCCGTGGTATACGGAGAACCGCTGATTTCGGCCAATACGCCGCTGCTGCGATCGATCGCAAAAGCGGAAATGGTCGCATCCATTTGATTTGCGACATAGGCGTAGGTACCCGTAGAGTCAACCGCGATTGCCACTGGGAGATTTCCGGCGGCAAAGGGTGATCCCGTGATCGTCGTCAGCGAACCGGTCGCTGGATCGACCGTATACGCCGAGACGTTGTTCGAACCGCGATTGGCAACATAGGCAAAGCGGGGTGGATTGGTGGTGCAGGTCACCATTATATTGGTGACATCCGTAGTGCCGGTCGTTCCCGTGCCATTCGTGACGACGCAAGTCTGGGAGGGATTCGTCGGCTGGTTTTGTACCGTTAAGTCATAAGCCGTATTGAACGGCGCGACGGCGAATGTGACCTGGGTCCCGTTCGACGCCGGGCCACTAACCTGAAAGACTTCAGCCGAGTTATTTTGCAGCGTGAGCTGGGAACCGACCAGGCCGCTTAAGCTCCCCCCTAGACTAGCCTGAGTAGGAGGGCCGCCGCAGCCGACCAGGCAGCCGCCGAGACTGCCGAGCCCTGGATTGCACGCGGTCAGCATGGCGATGGCAAACAATGCAGCGAGTAGCCGGTGAGTGCCGCTCAATTGAAAATAGCTAATGCTTTTCGATGTCATGCCAGCTCCCTGTATCGCGCAATCCCTACGTCTGCGGATTTTTTTGAATATACGTTAGATGCCCATTCGGCCGGCGGGCAAAGCGCTGATTGTTTGCTAAGGAAAGGCTGATGGTTTCGTAAGGTGGCCGCCGGTGCATCAATTCCCTTGTTTCACGCTCATGTACGAATCCGAAAGCGATGAATATTGCGTTCTTGTATGAAGATGCGTAAAGCGCGCGCCAAAACCCTCACCGGCGGAAAAGCATTTGCCTGAATCGAGGGAACAGGCTGCGTGGTCATTTTATCGTGCCCAAGACGCACGCGCTTGGCGCGAACCTCGCGCTGCACGAGTTCCCTTGCACGCTGGAGCGCTGTCGTCCTGCGATGCGAAACCAGTTCGGCTCGCAGGTATGCGCCAGAGAGTGCTATGCCGGCTAGGATGATCGCGAATAGGAGGTCGTCAATACTCACGGCGCTCATCCCTCTAGATCAATCGACGCGGCACCACCGACACCGCGCTGTCAATCAGAGGGCCTTTGATCAGATAGTGATGCGCAGGCGGAAATCGTTACACAAGCATGTCGTTCCGCGTGTAATGCCTGAAGCGCTGCTTGTGCGTAATCGGCGGGTCTTTGCAACGGGCCTTCGTTCGCCATTACACCTTCTCATATCTGTTTGCTCCTCTTCATCCGTCTCTCATGCACGGCTCTCAAATACGCGATCGAGAGTCCGAAGCCGGCGATGATCATTGCAGTTAAGGGATCGTCCATGGAGGTACCTTTTGCGGTGCGCGACACCGATTGATAGCGTCGCCTCTACGATGTGCAGCGTCCGCCGCCAAAAGATCCGTGCAGACCCGTTAATCTCGCGCTCTTATACTTAAGAGGCGTAAAGGAGGCGTCAAAACCCTCATTTGCGGGAAACAATTTGTGCAAATTGGCCCGGGAGGCCTCAATTCGGAGAATTCCCTTGTCGGGGAGCGCAGTTGACCAGGGTTGAGCGCACGAATACCCTGATTTGGCAGCGCGGAACGAGCCTTAGGGAGCGGCCATGCCGGAAGTCCACTCGGGACAAGTGACCGAACTTTTGCAGCAGTGGATGCAGGGCGATGAGAAGGCCCTCGGCGTCCTAGCGCCCCTCGTCTACCAAGAGCTGCAACGTCTCGCTCACTACCACCTCAAATCCGAGCGGGCAGATCACACGCTGCAGAGCACGGCCCTCGTAAACGAGGCATTCCTTAGATTGCTCGAGGGGCAACCCGATCGCTTGCAAAACCGTGGGCACTTCATCGCGATCGCTTCGCGCGCCATGCGCGAAATTCTGGTCGACTATGCTCGCAGTCGTGGAGCGCGCAAGCGCGACGCGGGGGTGAGGATCGTCCTAGATGATCTGGATGAACTGCCTGTGCTGGAAGACCTGGGCCTCGTCGTATTGGATCAAGCCTTGGAGGAGTTGTCTTCCATGGATGCGCGTCAGGGCAAGGTGGTCGAGATGAAATTCTTTGGCGGCTTATCTGCTGCCGAAATATCCGAGGTGCTTGGGGTCTCGCTCGCGACGGTGGAGCGCGACTGGCGCACCGCGCGGATCTTTCTGCGTCGCGAGATGACACGGTTGGCCTCGCCGTGACGATCGAGAATTGGCAGCGGGTGAAGGAGCTGCTGGACCAGGTCATTGAAATGGCCCCCGAACAGCGCGCAAACTTCCTTGATGAGGCTTGCGGCTCGGATGCCGGGCTGCGCGCCGAGTTGGAGTCGCTGCTATCGGCCGCCGACGATCTTAGCGCTGATTTCCTGCAATCGCCGCTGTCCAGTGAATTTGGTCGAGAAATGCAAGGCATTGAGTCGGCCGGCGCCTTGGCGGCCGGGCAGATTTTTGCGCAGCGCTTTGAGTTGATCCGCAAACTCGGTGAAGGCGGCATGGGTCAGGTGTGGTTGGCCGAGCAAATCTCGCCGGTGCGGCGGCAAGTCGCCTTGAAGTTAATCAAGGCGGGGATGTACGACGAGGCAGTCGTGCAGCGTTTTCAGTCCGAACGGCAATCCCTCGCGATCATGGACCATCCGGCCATTGCCAAGGTGTTCGATGCCGGAACGACGCCCCTGGGACAACCCTATCTGGTAATGGAATACGTGCCCGGCCTGCCGATCACCGAGTATTGCGATCTGCACAAGCTTACGATCCAGGATCGGCTGGAACTGTTCATCCAGGCTTGCGAGGGCGTACAACACGCCCACCAGAAGGCGATCATCCATCGCGATTTGAAGCCATCAAACATTCTCGTCATTGAAGTGGACGGCAAACCGACGCCGCGCATTATCGACTTTGGCCTCGCCAAAACGACCGCACCGCAAGTCAGCGGCGAAAGCCTGTTCACTCAACTAGGCCAGTTCATCGGAACCCCCGGTTACATGAGTCCAGAGCAGGCGAGCCCAAGCGCGCGCGATATTGATACGCGTACCGACGTGTACACCCTCGGTGTGGTGCTTTATGTATTACTCACGGGTCTGCAGCCGTTCGAGACCAAGCGGCGCGAGAAGCCATCGCTGGAGGAGTGGTTGCGGCAACTGCGGGAGGAAGAGCCTCCCAGCCCCAGCACCAAGGTGAGCGGCGATAAGGACATCTCGAGCTCGAGCGCGACCGCGGATGCCCGCGGCACCGAGCCTAAGCGGTTGGTCAGCGAACTGCGCGAGGATCTGGACTGGATCACGATGAAGGCTTTAGAGCGGGATCGCACGAGCCGCTATGGCACACCCTCGGAGCTGGCCGCAGACCTCAAGCGTTTCTTGAACGATGAGCCTGTCGTGGCGCGACCGGCGAGCGCCGGATACCAGATCCGTAAGTTCGTCCGACGCCATCGATTCGCCGCGGCGTTCATTGGTATGGTCACGGTCCTGTCGGTGGTGGCATCTGGTGCGGCATTGATTGCCGCCCGGCAGAAGAGTGAAGCCGAGCATCAAGCAGCAGAAACTCTGAAAGCGCAGGCGCGGTTGGTCGACGTGCTCAAAGTGCAGGATGAAATCTTCAAGGGTCGGGTGGCCCTCGATCGATTCGACCGGCAGGGGTTCGATCAGGCGGCAAGCTACTTTCGGCAGGCCATGGAACTCGACCCGGAGTCCGCGCTGGCGCCCGCATGGCTTGCATCTACCTACATTTTGCAGGCGGCCTACGGGTTCATGCCGCCCGACACGGCGTACGAGGATGCCCGCCGCTACGCCGAGCGCTCTCTTTCTCTCGATCCGCGATCGGCACTCGCAATGGCCACACTCGGGCTCGTCCAAATTTTGCGTGACTGGGACTGGGCTGCGGGCGCGGCCAAACTCGATCGCGCAGTCGCGCTCGCGCCGGGTAGCGCGACAATCCTCATCTCTCACAGCAGCGCGCCGATGGCCCTGGGACAATGGGATGCGGCCATTCGCGATCTGAACGCTGCGCTCGCCCTCGACCCGCTGAATAAGGATGCCTACTTCGAACTTGGGGTCAATCACCTTGGAGCGGGACATTGGAGCGAGGCTGAGGCGGCATTCAAACGAGCGCTCGACATCGCTCCGAACCACACGTTCGTCCACGGCTATCTGGCAGTAGCGCTGCTCTTCAAAGGGGAGAAGCAAGCGGCGCTGCGGGAAATCGATTTGGAGTCCAGCGAGGCGGCACAATGGCTTGGTCGCGCCGCGATCTACTATGCGTTGGGCCGAAAGGCCGACTCTAACGCTGCGCTCGGGCGCTTTATAAAGAACTATCCGGGCGAAGCGTACTGGATTGCGGTGATCCACGCATCTCGGGAAGAAAGCGACGCCGCTTTTCTCTCACTGGAACGGGCATTCACGCAGAGGGACCCCAGCCTGTTGAACATCGAGAGCCAGCCTTTATTGAACTCGCTGAAGGGGGATCCGCGGTACAAGGCGTTCCTTAAAAAAATGAATCTACGAGAATAGGTGGCCACGCAGTTATCGTTCGGGCCGCTGTGAAGCCATTATTCGGCGCTTTGCGCCTCACCCCTTCGGGGCCGCCCCAAGGGGCGTCCACGCCGTCAGACGGCGTAGTGCGCTGCTACTTCGCAGTGTCCGATTGCTGCAACTGCTGCTCGGCGTCGCCCTTAATGCTATCGTGAACACTCTGTGGATACACTGTATCCGAAGGCAAGAGTTCCAGCGTCTTCTGAAAGTTTTGACGGGCCAGATCTTTCTGGCCCTCACCGAGATAACCGTAAGCGAGACCAAAGTGAACCACGGGCGAATTGGGATAAGCTAAAACAGCCATCCTCATAATCTGCAACGCTCGTTTGTTGTCTCCGGCTTTCCAATATTCTTCACCCACGTAGTACATCATCGCCTCCGAAGGAAAGGGCGCCTTAGGATCTTTCTGGCGGGATTCCGCGAGCAGCTGTTCTGCCTTGGCTGGCCCTCCGGTCTGGTCAAGCAAATTCAAGATCTGAACCTCACCGAGAATGGAAGGAACTTCCTTGGAAACAGGCGCCTGCCCTGGGGTATTGAACAACGTGGTCACGTACCAATCCACGATTGCTGCCGGCAAATCAGGGTGAAGGGAGAAGATTTCAGCTCCGTGACGTCCGGTTTGGTAGTGGACAAATTCTTTGCCATCACCAGCCGCTGCCATATAAAGCCACTCGGTCCACTGGACCATGCCCGGGTAGGGGTCGTCATCCGCAACGCTAAAAAATGCGGGTAAGTTCGATTGCCGGAGAAATTGGCGGCTTGTCAGCTCAGCTGGTCCGGCGAGCAGAACCAGTGATTTCACTTCAGAATGGCGCATTGCAGTTTGAATAGCATTGTTCACGCCACAGCTCGCTCCACCCACTCCGATCACGTCTGCATTCACGCCCGGTCGCGACTTGAGGTAATGCAAGGCTGCATCAATATCCCCGGGCCACTTCTGGATTTGTTCTGGCGGACCCTTCGGTGGAGTCTTCTCGTGGGGTTCGCCGCCGCTTTCGCCAAAACCGCGCAGATCAAAAGTCAGAATGTGGAATCCTGCGGCAGCCAATTGCTGCGCCAGACCGTCCCAAATCTTCCGCTCATGGTCGCACTGGTGCAAGAGCAGGATTCCAGGCCCAGGGTTGCCGGCGGAAAAGTAAGACGCCTTGAGTTTTGTGCCATCCGCGACCCTCAGATCTACGACTTGCGGGACCGGGGATTCCTTTGCCGCGCAAGTCAAGGCCGCCAAGAGGATGGTTAAAAGTAGGGAGGAATTAAAGTTCTTTACGGTCATAGTCTCTCATTCGCGGTCGCCGCCATCATGAGAAGTGCGAGTTTCACGACTCTTGCACCAGTGCTCTAATTAACATGAAAATTTCCTTGGCTATTGTGTCTTGTGGTATCCAGCAGAGTCATGGAGCTACCTGGCATCCGGTGAGCATCAGCCGGCAGTCCGTGAGTGCTACGGCGGCTACCGGCACATCAATTGCCTTCTTGCAGCACCTGCTGGGCCGCGTCCTCGACGATCTCGTGGCCCGCCTCGGTCGGATGAATGCCATCCCAGAACAGGTGCCGATTCGGCCGTTCGCAGATGGCGTCCACGGTGACGAAGAAGGTTAGGCAAGGATCCTGCGCATCCCTTAGGCGATAGGCCTGCGGATCGGACACGACCGCGTGCAGCAGTGTGAAGACGTCGAGCGTCTTGAACTCGATTTGCGGTAGCGCCTGCAGCTCTGCGAGCACTTGGGTCAGTCCGGCATCGAATGCCTCGCTGAGCTGGGTAGCGGCGCCGACGGCAGCTGGACCTGCTGACCGGACCGCCGGCGTCAGTCCCAGATCCGGCTCATTCGGTATGAGAAACGAGCGAGCGCCGGCGGCCCACAGGGCCTGAATGTTGGCCGCGATGGTACCCAAAGCGGTCTGAATGATGCCGATGCTCGTGGCGCCGCTCGGATCCGTCTGCAACGCACCGATGGCATCGTCCAAGTCGTTGGCCCCGATCCAAATCACGTAGGTGGCGCGGGCCGGCGCCTGGCCCCCGAAGTCACTTAGAAACAGACCTACCTGAGTGCTCAGATCGAAGGCGGGGAATACCGGCGCATTCGCGCGCGCCCGCGCCCTTCCGAAAGCATAGTTGGTATAGACACCGGGTCGTGCCAAGGCCGGGCGGCCGCTGTCCCGAGAACCCAGTTCCTCGGTGAGTTGCTCGATCCAGGTGAGTCCATTGGAAAAATGATGGCCATGGATATCGTACGGAGCGCTGGGCACCGGCATGTAGGGCGGCTCGGACACCTGCCCGTATTCGATGAAGAAATTTCCCGGATCCGACAGGCTGTCACCGAAGACGACAAATTGATGAGACCCACCGGCATAGGCGGGGGTCGAGAGTACGGCGATCAGTGCAACCGCACAGACCGCTAGCGCACGCAGAACTGGACGATTCATATTCATCTCCCTTTTCCATGAAGTGGATACCAACGGGTTCTCGGCATGACAGTATTCCAATTGCCCGCATTGATTCGCTCAACAATCCAAGGCTGTCATCGATCCGACCAGAATATTTGCAGACGAATTGCGCATGTTTTGGTCCCTTTAAGTGTCAAATCCTGGCATCCCATCGATCGCGAATTCTTCGAGTACAGCGTAGTGATTCGCGACGTTGGTCTGTAGTCGAGCCGACTTCGTATTGGAAAGTGATACCGGGGGTTTAGCTAAGTGATATGTGCGCATGGGATTCGCAAAGTGCTGTCTAGCGTTCGGAACCGGGCGCAATCGTCGCGGAGCCGGAAGTGATATGCGCGAGGATCGGCGCGCACATCGTCTGGGCTCAACGCACCGGGTTCCGGCTGCAGGAGCAGATCGCTCTGCCGCCTTTTCGCGGACGGCCAGGACCACTACGGCAAAAAATACAGCCGGCAACCCGATAGGGCGCATCAGAACATTACAACCCATCTTGTACCCGGCTCCTATCCGTGAACGTTCACGTACGAATCCTAAACCGATGAATATTGCGTTCTCATATGGAAATGCGTAAAGCGCGAACCAAAACCCTCATCACCTGAAAAGGATTTGCTTGGGCGAGTTCCTTTCTTCGTTCGGCGGCTTTGAATTCTTGACGCAGGACAAGTTCGGCTCTCAAGTATGCGATCGAGAGTCCGATGCCGGCGATGATGATCGCCAACAAGAGATCGTCTAAACTCATGGCAATCCTCGATGCGATTCCGAACAACACCAGAATTTGTTGATGCACGTTTCTGCCGCGGTGGGAACCATATGCCAAGCGCGCCTATCCGCGCCTGATGGATTGTTGCGGATCGCTAATGTTTTCCTGATGAAGTGCTTATGAAGGTGGGACGATGCGATTCAGGACTCTGCGAGCTCCCAAATCACTGCCGTTTCCTCGGCAGAGCGGGGACTGGGCGTCCCCGCGCGCGGGCTCAGAGCTGCGATAGAAAATGAGCGCCGTCCGACGAGCAAAGTGATAGTGTCCCTAAGAATGTGCCACCAACAGGTTCTCTGAGCCACAGTTCGTAACGGCTACCCGGAGAGGGCGGCTTGCGGAGACATTCCCGGTCCAGCCTATGCGAGCTGTCCCAATCAAGTTAATCCAAGCGTTGGCCTGGCTCATACTCGCGTGGGGATTCGTGGCTGAGCCCGTGGGGGCCGCTGATCCCCCTGCCGCCGCCGCGCCAGCACCCGGGCCGCAGGAGGTCATGTCCGACCTCTCGACACGTCTATTTGCCGGTCTCGATAAGGAGTCAGCCAAGACGCGGCACAATCCGGACAAAATTCGGTTGCTCATCGACGGGCTGCTCTCGCCGCATTTCGATACAGAATACGCAGCGCGCATGGTGCTAGGGAATCACTGGCGCAGCGCCACTCCGGAGCAGCGGCAACAATTTGGGGTTGTGCTGTACCAGAGGCTGCTTCGGACTTACGCCGGGGCGTTCGCCCTATGGACGCCGGATCGGTTCAAGCTGCTGCCGCTGCGCGCGGATCCGCAGGCACTGCAAGTAACCGTGCACATCTTGGCAACCGACTCTCGCAATGCGGTTGCTTCTGTCGATTTTCGAATGCGCCAGACATCCGAAGGATGGAAGATTTTTGATGTTACCGTCGACGGCGTTTCGTACGTGCGCATCTACCGCGACGACACAGACGAGGAGATCACTCAGAAAGGCCTCGATGCCTCGATCGCGCGGCTGTCAAAGAGCGACCCTGTCGCCGTTGGACGCATGCGCCCCCCCCACCCGCGCGGCGCGCACTAACATGCCTAACCAGTCATGGATTGATACCGGGTTCGTTCTGGCCAACTGGGAAATCCGCCCGCGCCACGGGACCTTGCTGCGGCGCGATGGCCAGCGGTCGGAACCCGTGCGGATCGAACCTCGGGTGATGGCGGTATTGGTCTGTCTTGCGCGCCATGTTGGCGAGGTTGTGACCCGGGACGAACTATGTGCGGAGGTCTGGGGCGGCCGCGTCGTTTCCGACGAAGCCTTGTCTCGATGTATTTCGCTGCTGCGGCACGTTCTTGACGATAACTTGCGTGAACCCCGCTTCATTCGTACGATCGCCAGAATCGGTTACACAATCGTGCCGATTCCGGAGCCGCTGGCACCGGAGTGCGCGGACGCGTCATTACCGTCAGCAATCGCCGCACGGCCTGCGACGGAGAATATCGCCGCAACAAGATCCTCTTCGCCGGATTTCTCCTGGCCAGCGCGGTTGTGGATCAGCAGAGTGCGCCCCCCGGTCCTTGTGGGGGTCGGCTGCATCGGGTTGCTAGGCGTACTTGCGCTGGTGTATTTCTTGCGCGCGGGGCATTCGGGCGCGGATGCGCCACCTCCGCTGGTGACCCGGCTCCTGGTGCTGCCCTTCGATACTCGAGAGGCGAAGAGCTTCGGCCGCGACGTCGGCGTCGAGGTTACTGACGAGATCGCCGATTCGCTGGCGCACGTGGAGCGGCTGCAAATCTCGGGTCGCACGTCGGCGGGCACGCTCGCGGCGGAGCACACGAGCGCAGTTGCAGCGGGACGAAAGCTCGGCGTCGATGCCGTGCTCAACGGCGAGGTTTCCGAACAACCCGGGGAACTGCGGGTCACTGTGCGGCTAACGGCGATGAAAGATGCTCACGTGCTGTGGACCCGCGTCTACGAGCGTCAGGCAGGGGACATTTTCGCAGCGCAGAACAGCATCGCTGCGGCTGTGGTGCGCGAGCTGATGGGCTTGCTGAACCCCGAGAGTCTCGCGGGAGGGCCGAGCGCTGAGGCGAATTCGCGCGACCCTGAGGCCTACCAGCTGTACCTGCGCGGCGCCCATCAGGTTCGGCTGCGCGGCGAGGACTCGCTGCGCAGGGCCGTGGATCTATTCTCAGCCGCCGCGCGCCGAGATCCCAACTATGCGCGCGCCCAGGTTGGCCTCGCCTATGCCTACGAGCTGCTTCCCAGCTATTCCTACGAGGACCCCACCGAGATGGACGCGCTCGCCGATAGGGCGCTGGCCAGCGCCGATCGCCTGTCGCACAACCGCTCCGAGAGTGCCGGTGCTCGTGCCTACCTCAATTTCATGCGCGGGCAGTGGATCGAGGCGGAATTGGCGTTTCGAACGGCCATCGTCGCAGATCCAAACAACCCGGATGTGCGCCAGATGTACTCGCAGCTGCTCGCTGCGGTCGGTCGCATCGACGCCGCTCTGAATCAGGTTCGTCTGGCTCAGGAGATTGACCCGCTAGCACCGGTTGTTGCCGACCGGCTGGGCATTCTGCAGCTCTGGCTCGGGCACGATGCAGACGCCGCGCGCAACAGGGCGCTTGCCCGCGAGCTGGGCCTGGACGAAATCTCATATCCTGAGACCCAGATACTTCTTCAGCTTCATCAGCACGACGACGCAGTCGCGGCGGACGGACTGCGAAATCTGGAGGGTGCCCTGCGCCGATCTGATGTTTGGGTCGACCCAACCATCGACGCCTATCGACATCCTGAAAAGAGGCCGGCTGCAATCCAACTGCTGGACCGGACCTTAGCATCGAGCGGCATCTCGACGCGAATCTACTTTGGGCTGATGGTTCTTCTTGAGTCGCCCGCGCGCGCCATGCGCGCTTTCGCCGCGCTGCCGGGCAGCGACATCAACTACCTCGAGCTGCTGTTTTCCGTCGATGCCGCCGCGGTACGCCGTGACCCGGCATTTGGTGACTTCACCCGCAAAATGGGACTCGAGGCCTATTGGGATCGCTTCGGATGGCCAAGTGCCTGCCGTCGCGAGGGGCCACAAATCGCCTGTCACTAACGACTTGACGTGCACGTGGTGAGGGTCAGGTCGGACGGCTTTTCAACATGCCCGAATGTCGCATTGAACCGGACGAACGACGTACAGGGGCAAGCAATGTTGTGGCGCACGGGTGGATTGTCACTCGTTTTCCGGACCGCCGCGCATTGCGGGAGAAGCGCGCGGCCGAGACTAGCCGAACCAACGTTTAGGTAGCCGGAAGAGAGGTCGGTAACCTCCGCCGTTCAACGCGAACCGACGTCCGCGTTAGTCAGCGCTATCGCGCCAATCAAACGGGGAATACACCGGCCGTCGGAGAAGCGCGCGTTGTCCGCCGCACTCCTCTTGCGTTTTGCTCTCGCTCCCGGGTCCGTCACAAGTTTGAGGCTGCGGCGTTTGGGGAGGAGTCTGGAGCTGTGGCAGTGACTGCGGAAGCGGTTGAGTGTAGTGGGCAGGACCTCGACCTCGAAACGTGTGGCCAGCTGACTGGTGGCTGGCCGACCGGCCGCCGTAATTTCTGACACAGCACACAGCGACGACAACGACAGCGGCAACCACAACGACACCCAGCCCGACCGCCAGCGCGGTCTCTCCCACGTTTAATTTGCGCTTCTGAATAAGGGCGACCTGGTCAATCGAGACCGACTCATCCTGGCCGTCAATCGTGCTGGCGCTAACGGACCTGACCGAGAAAACATGCGTTCTGCCATCCGTCGTGCGAATGATCACGTAATCGCCCGGCTTCAGCAGCTCACCAGAAGCGATGCGCTGTTGCAGAATGGAAGGGTTTCCGGTCACGGGCTGCATCGTCGTACATCCGATAAGGCAGATGATCAATCCGAGAACCGTGAAGCGTTTC
Source organism: uncultured Gammaproteobacteria bacterium (assembly GCA_963785405.1). GTDB lineage: Bacteria > Pseudomonadota > Gammaproteobacteria > Steroidobacterales > Steroidobacteraceae > Bog-1198. The sequence goes on along the minus strand of CAWAVF010000008.1, from coordinate 51,883 downwards.
ATTGGCACCCTCACTGACGTGGTCTTACCGTCACGAGCGCCCGGTGATGGCGATTACCGTGGCTGAGTCCCCGCCGTGCCAGAATTCCGGCCGAAACGGTTACCAGCACCTGACGAATAGCCATTTCTTGTTCCCGCTTGACGATTGATCCGCGCGGCTTCTTTCGGAGCGATCGGAATCTTACGTGTGATGCGCCGCGGTGTGCCTGATGGTGGGCTAATGAAGTGCTGATGAAAGCGTTACGACGTGATTGATTGCCCTCGTGATCCCCTGACGGTGCCCTCTTCGTCTGGCGGGCGATACTGGCCGAATTCGCGAGCAGCCGCCGAACGCTGATCCACGGACGGGTCAGCTAGCCGCAGCGAAACCATGGATCGTGAAGCGTTGCGGCATGCTTCCAGGAGACAGGGTGTTTTTCACGCCCCGGAGAACAATTAAGCAACCCACTTGTGATGCGCACCGGGGCGTCATCGAGTTACGGCTAGCAAAAAAGGGGGCCCGTAAGGGGCGTGGAGCGTCATTTGTTTCCCGGATCGCTGTAAAGCCGTCCGTGGCGGCTCCGAGCGAAACTTTCCGCGCTTTCGCCCGCGGCGCTTCGGATGATTCGGCGCTTCGCGCCTCACCCTTCGCTGCCGCTCAGGGCCGCCTTTCAGGCGTTCTTCGACGCTGCGCGTCGTAGTCTGCCTCGCTGCGGTCCAGCCCGGACATCCTTGTCCGGTCGTTCGCCGCCGTGCGGCTCACCCTGCTACGCGCGGAAAGCCGATCTTGGTCCAGCTCTTGGCTTTCTTGCCGTCTCTTTCGTATTCCTCAACCGTGAAGACGTTGAGGTAGGTGGGCGCTGCTGGGGCAGCGGGTTCGACCGGTAGCCGGGCTTGGTTTTGATTGCGATTGTTCATCTTGAATTACTCCTTGCATTAGATGTTTGGACTTTCATCGCCCGAAATGTTCGAGCGATGGGAGGGAAGGCGTTCGCGCAATAGCGGCCTTATGCCAATGAGACGTGGAATAAATCGATCGTCGAGACGGTGAGTCCAGACGGCGCGCAGGATACCGCCGTTAGGCAGTGGCGCGCCGGCTGCAGCGAGAAATTAGCGAATCACACTCGATATTCGAAGCGTGACGAAAGGATCGACGTCGGTCTTATGCCGCGAAAGCTCGTTGCACAAACCGCGCGCGAACGAAGATACCCCGATCGATGCTCGCACATGAGAGAGAGACCAAACGTATATAAGAAGGAGTGAGAAAAATGGAAAGCAATCTGAGCCCGCGCGCCCGCAGGTTCTGATTACTGCGATGTCGAGATCGCGGAGAAGGCTAGACCGTGAATCCGGCAAGCGCCGCACATCGCACAGACGCAACGTGGGTGAGCAAGAAGGTGGCGGGCGATCGGCGTAGCGATCTGTTTGGTTGCGTCAGCGAGGGCAGAAAAATGGAGAAATACCGTAGCTCAATTGCCTGTCGTGCAGGGACTTAATCTTGTCCGGGTCCCCAAACTCCTTGTAATTGATCACGCCATTTATTGTGCTATACGGCGCAATGACAATGGTGCAAAGTTTGCCTACGCAATATCCAAAGTTTGTATCTGCCGAGGGCGCGGAAAAATTCACCGCGGTTAGTGACGCTCGTCCTGCTCCGCCTGACACCTGGCCCATTCGATCAGGCCAGTCGTCCACGGAGATGCATAGCGGTGTCTTACTGTTTGAGGTCAGTTTTAGGCCAAAGGTACTGTCGTCGTCATTCGCGGACCAGGACAATTCGTAGTCTTTCCCTTCCTGCGCAAACTTTGGATCGGGTTGGTTGATCGCACAACTGAGGATACTCAGAATTACGGCGATTACAAAAAGGATGGCCGCTTGCTTCATTGTGTTACTCACCTAAACGGCGATGGCAAGCAGATACCGAATGTTGGCGCATCGGAGGCAGCTTATCCCAATGCAGGAATCGAGTGGCGGATTGCGACAGGATGTCGCAACGGACGGCAGTCCGTAAGGCGACCCGGAGTCGCGCCTCTGGGTCGCCGGCACCGGGCGAGGGCAGGAGCCCGAACGGCCCGGCCCACGGAGAATTGGAATAAATGGGCCGTCGATCTAGATTTGCCCCGACTGCGCGCATAATTTGACGAAGTCGGAGCGCGCGGGCGGAGCGACCCTATATATAAGAGTAAGAATTCGAAGGGGGAGCGCGGCAGATCGATCGGCGGACCTGTTTATGCCGTCGAAAGCCCATTGCACAGGAGTTCATTCTCTGTTCGACGCGCGCTGCCGATGATGGCCCGATAAAAGCTAGAACTTGAAGGGCAGGGATGAAGCCGCCAGACAGCTATATATAAGGAGTAACGGAAGCGCAATAAGCCAATTGCCCCGAATTTCCCGCGCAAGAGCCGTACTGGCTACAATGGGGATCGAATCATCGTTGAATCTGCGCCAGGTCGAGTAGGGAGTGCTTCATGGCGGAGCAAGGCGGGATGGGGAAGTCGTCTAAAGACGAGTCGGCATCGTCTGGGACTTCTGCGGCTACTACTTCCCGCCCTGTGTTCATCAGTTACGCCTCGCAGGATGCCCCTCTGGCGCAGAAGGTATGTTCGGCGCTAGAGGCGGCGGGGTTCCCGTGCTGGATCGCGCCGCGAAATGTCATCCCGGGCACGATGTATGCGGATGGCATCGTTCACGCGATCGACGAGTCGTCGATCTTGGTTCTCGTCCTGTCGGCGCAGGCGGTTGGCTCTGCGCATGTAGGCAGGGAGATCGAGCGGGCGGTCTCGAAACGCCATCCAGTGGTTGCGCTGCGGATTGATGCCGCGCCACTCACACCGGCATTCGAATATTTCCTAAATCAGTCGCAATGGATTGAAGACGGGGGAAGCGATACTGCTATCGCGCAACTGGTGGGTGCGGTTGGGCAACATCTTTCACCGGGGGCCACGACTTCTGCGACTAACGCGAATAAACCATCTGCGGTTCATCCGAAGGCGGCAACGCAGCGACGGTGGTGGGTGATCGCAGCTGTCATTGTTGCGGTCGCGCTGGTAGGTGCTTATTTCCGGGTCGACAAGGCATGGCGCTCAAAACATGGAACGACTGCCAGCACTACTGTTATCAGCGATAAGTCGATTGCGGTGCTGCCCTTCACCGACATGAGCGAGAAGAAAGATCAGGAGTATTTTGCGGATGGCATGGCGGAAGAAATCATCGATCTTCTGGTGAAGATTCCGGGACTGAAAGTGATCAGCCGGACCTCGTCGTTTCAGTTCAAGGGAAAGACCGAAGACCTACGCAGTATCGGCTCACAGCTCGGAGTGGCCTATGTGATGGAGGGCAGCGTTCGCAAGTCCGGTGATCGCTTGAGAGTAACGGCGCAGCTCATCAACGCCCAAGATGGAACCCATCTGTGGTCGCAGACCTACGACCGGGATTTAAGTGACGTCTTAAAATTGCAGGATGAGATCGCCATTGCGCTGGTGCGCGCGTTGCAAATCGAAGTGGGTACTGGCTTCTTTTCCCGACAAGCATTGCGCAATACAGAAGCCTACACCTTGTACTTGCAAGGGCAGCATGCCAAAGATCGCTTCGACCAGCCGGGCATGGAGCAAGGCGTCAGCGACTTTGAGCGGGTGCTTGAACTTGATCCCTCCTTCGCACCGGCCGAGCTCTGGCTCGGTAACGCGTACTTCAGCCTTGGCCTATATGGATTCATGCCGCCAGCCATTGCGTTCGAGAAAGCCCGTCGGGCCAGCGAACGTGCTCTAACGCTTGATCCAAGCCTGGCAATGGCGCATGCGCAGCTCGGCGATATTCATCGCGTCTACGATTGGGACTGGCCCGCTGCAGACCGTGAGATTAAGCAGGCGTTAGCGCTGGCGCCTGTTGATGGAAACATCTTGTTCTATGCCGCCGGCCTGTCGCTATCGATGGGCCGATGGGACGAAGCTCTAAAGCAAGTAAACGCAGCACTCGCGCAAGACCCACTGAACGCGCCCGCTTATGGGAACCTCAGCTTTATACAGTCGCGCCGTGGCCGATTGGAGGAGGCTGAAACTGCTGCGCGCCGCGCACTTGAGATTAACCCCACGGCTCCCTTCGGGCACACCATCCTCGGCAGCATGCTACTTGACCACAGTCAGCCCGACTCAGCCCTCACGGAGTTCTCGAAGGAGACTGTCGAGGCGGGTCATCTCGGCGGCTCTGCGATGGCCTATTTCGCCTTAGGTAGAAAGGCAGATTCCGACGCAGCGCTCGCGCAAATGATAAAAGGTCAGGCCAACCGCCCATTTCTCATCGCGAGGGTTTACGGGTTTCGCGGCGAGGCCGACGACGCGCTCAAATGGCTCGAACGAGCGTATGCAGAGAAAGACAGCGTGTTATCGCTTATCAAAGGCGACCCGGCGTTCAGGAAGATCGAGGGAGATCCGCGCTACAAGGCGTTTTTGCGCAAGATGAACCTGCCGGAATGAGTCAGGGCCCTCCTAACCAAACAGCCTTGATGCACGACGTATTCATAAGTTATGCGTCACAGGACGCGGCGGTCGCGCAAAAAGCGTGTTCGGCGCTGGAGGTGCCTGGTTTTAGGTGCTGGATCGCGCCGCGGGATGTCGTTCCGGGGACTCTCTATGCTGACGGCATCGTCGGCGCGATCGATGAGTCGAGGATTTTGGTTCTCATCCTTTCGAAGGATGCGGTGGCTTCCGCGCATGTGGGGAAAGAGCTGGAGCGGGCTACGTCCAAACGCCATCCGATCATTGCGCTTAGGTTGGATACCGCACCACTGACTCGGGCCTTCGAATACTTCTTAAATGAGTCGCAATGGATTGAGGTAAACGCGAACGGTAGCGATGCTGCGATCGCCCAACTGGTAGGAGCCGTCGGGCGGCATCTGGCGCCGGGGTCCGCGGCTGCGCTTACCGCAGGGGCTCAGGCGCCGGCGCGTAAGTCTCCAATGTCGCGGCGAGCTTGGGGCGTCGCTGGGGCCTTCGTTGTTCTCGCGATGGTCGCGGCGTATTTCTTGGTGGGCAAGGCGTGGATTCAAGACAGTGGCACGACGAAGCCAAGCGCCGCTGCCAACATCGCTGACAAATCGATTGCGGTGCTGCCGTTTGTGGACATGAGTGAGAAGAAAGATCAAGAATATTTCGCCGATGGCATGGCGGAGGAGATCATCGATCTCTTGGTAAAAATTCCAGGACTCAAGGTTATTGCCCGCACTTCATCGTTTCAGTTCAAAGGACAAGCTTCAGATTTACGCACGATAGGTGCCAAGTTGGGCGTGGCGTACGTACTCGAAGGCAGCGTGCGCAAGTCCGGAGATCGCGTGCGGGTGACCGCGCAGCTCATCGATGTGAGCGATGGAGCGCACCGCTGGTCAGGATCCTATGATCGGGATCTGGTCGATGTGCTCAAGGTGCAGGACGAAATCTCGTTAGGGCTTGTCCGGGCGCTACAGGTGTCGATGGGCGCGGATGAGCCTAGGTCGCGCCCGACCTTGAAGAGCGTCGAGGGCTACAGCCTGTATCTCAAGGGTCGGCTAGCCTTCGATCGATACGACAAGGCGGGGTTCGATCAAGCGGCAAGCTACTTTCGACAGGCCATGGAACTCGATCAGGAGTCCGCGCTGGCGCCCGCATGGCTTGCATATACCTACCTTGGGCAGGCGGCCAACGGGTTCATGCCGCCTGACACGGCATACGAGGACGCCCGCCGCTACGCCGAGCGCTCTCTTTCTCTCGATCCACGATCGGCACTCGCAATGTCCACACTCGGGCTCGTCCAAATTTTGCATGACTGGGACTGGGCTGCGGGCGCGGCCAAACTCGATCGCGCAGTCGCGCTCGCGCCGGGTGACGCCGGAATCCTATCCGAGCACAGCGCCGCGCCACGGGCCCTCGGGCAATCGGATGCGGCCATTCGGGATCTGAACGCTTCGGTCGCGCTCGATCCGCTGTATCCGGCTGGCTACATGCTACTTGGCGAAAATCACTTGGGAGCGGGACATTGGAGCGATGCTGAAGCGGCGTTCAAACGAGCGCTCGAAATCGCTCCGAATTTCACCTTCGTCCACAACTTCCTGGCAAAAGCGCTGCTCTTCAAAGGGGAGAGGCAAGCGGCGCTGCGGGAAATCGATTTAGAGTCCAATGAGGCGGCACAGTTGAGTGGTCTCGCCGCTATCACCTATGCGTTGGGCCGAAAGGCCGACTCGGACGCAACACTTAAGCGACTGACCGACCTTGCATCGCCCAACTCGGCGTACCTCATTGCCTGCGTTCACGCCTATCGGGGAGAAAGCGATGCCGCGTTTCTCTGGTTGGAACGGGCGTTCGCACAGAAAAACCCCTTCTTGTGGCTCTTTAAGAGCGAGCCTTATTTCAACTCGCTAGAGGGGGATCCGCGGTACAAGGTGTTTTTGCGCAAAATGAATTTGTCCGAATGAGTATGCCCACGCACAGTCATAGTCTGGGCCGCGGTGAATCCGTCCATGGACGCTGCGGGAAAAACATCCCTGTTTTTCACGCCCCCGCCTATGCCCGTGCGTGGGCACCCCTGAATTCGTGGCGCGTTGTTTTGCGCCTTCCGGTCCATGACTACGCGTGATCACCTGGCGGGTGGGCGCTACCATCATGGCTTTACCGGGAACGTCGCTCGAATGTTAGTACCAGCATGAATCAAGAGCCCAGCAGCCAGACGCCTTCAGGTAGCGATGTGTTCGTGAGCTACGCGTCGTCCGATGCGGCGGTCGCGAATTCCATCGTTGAGAATCTCGAGAAAAGCAGAGTTCGCTGCTGGATTGCGCCGCGGGATGTGCGACCTGGTACGGTGTACGCGGATGCCATTGTCGGGGCGATCAATGGGGCAAAGAGCTTGGTGTTGGTTCTTTCTGCCAGTGCAATGGCGTCGGCGCATGTGGGAAGGGAAGTCGAGCGAGCCGCGTCGAAGCGCAGGCCAATCATCGCTTTCCGAATGGATGACGCACCGTTGAGCCAGGAACTGGAGTATTTCCTGTCCAATTCGCAGTGGATCGATGCGAAGGCGCTGGGAATGCCAGCGGCTTTGGCGAAGCTTAAGGAGGCGGTGGGGCAGGGGTCGACGACTTCGACGCAAGACGTCACCGCGAGTAAGCCTCCTGGCCGAGCAAAAAAGCGAATCGCCATCGCCGCCACAGCAGTCGTCGTGGCTCTAGGGATGACGGTGGGCTTAGGGTTTTACTTTTGGTCGTCGAAGCATGGCGCGGGGACGACGGAGGTCGTTGCAATAGATGACAAGTCGATTGCGGTGCTGCCGTTCGTTGACATGAGCGAAAAGAAGGATCAGGAGTATTTCGGGGATGGGATGGCGGAGGAGATCATTGATCTTCTGGTGAAGATCCCGGGGCTCAAAGTCATTGGTCGGACCTCGTCCTTTCAGTTCAAAGGGAAAACCGAAGACCTGCGCACCATCGGAACGCAACTGGGCGTGGCCTATGTGCTCGAGGGCAGCATACGAAAATCCGGGGATCACTTAAGGGTGACCGCGCAGCTCATCAACACCAGAGATGGCGCGCACGTATTCTCTCGGACCTATGAGCGGGACTTGACTGATGTTTTAAAGATACAGGACGAGATTGCGGCGCAAGTTGTGCGCGCGTTGCAATTCGAAGTTGGCGCCGACGGCCTCGTTTCCCACCCGACGCTCCGTAATGCGGAAGCCTACACCTTATATTTACGCGCACAGCATGCCCGTGATCAATTTGACCGGCAGGGATTTGAGCAAGCCGTAAACGACTTTCAGCGGGTGCTTGAACTTGATCCGTCGTTCATACAAGCGGCAGGCGCGCTCGCCGACATGTACCAATTTGCGGGAATCAATGGCTATCTGCCACCGGCGGTTGCGTTCGAGAAGACCCAGCATGCCGCTGAGCTCGCACTTAAACTTGACCCGAGCTTTGCAGAGGCACACGCATATCTCGGCTTCATCTACGGCGCGTACCAGTGGGATTGGACTCGCGCTGAACAGGAAACTAAGTTGGCACTGGCCCTTGCCCGTAACGATGTCGAGGTGTTATGGGCGGCCACATTACATTCCATGACCTTGGGCCGTTGGGACGACGCGCTGAAGTTTGCGAACGTGTGGGTGGAGCTGGACCCGCTGGATCCAAGCGCTTACCGTTGGCTTAGCTTAGTCGAGTCACGCCGCGGCCGACTGGCAGAGGCGGAAGTGGCCATACGCCGCACCCTCCAAGTCAGTCCGACGCTCACCAACGGACAATACGAACTGGGCCTCGTACTGCTCGCTCGTAACCAGCCGGAAGCGGCGTTGGCGGAAATGCTTAAGGAAACAGACGACGCGCCTCGGCTCCGTGGGTCCGCAATGGCCTTTTTCGCATTGGGAGCTAAGTCCGATTCCGATGCGGCGCTTGCACAAGCACTAAAAAGTTACGTCCGTAGCCCATCCGGATTCGCTGCGGTCTATGCGTTTCGCGGCGAGTCGGACGAGGCGTTCAAGTGGCTCGACCGCGCGTACGCGGAAAAGGAGCCTCGTCTATTTCGTATCAAGTTCGCCACTGAGTTTGACAGCCTTCGCGGCGACCCGCGTTACAAGGCGTTTTTGAAGAAAATGAATTTGCCAGAGTAGATAGTAGGCGCGCTAGGTCATGTTCCGGGACGGCGTAGATCCATCCATGGAGCCTTCGGGCAAAGCGTCCCTGCTTTGCACGCCCCGTTACATAACCTAGCGCGCCTACTTCGAGACTTGGCGCGACGATTTTGGGCTGCTCGTGCCTTAAATGGGGAGCACGTTCGATGCGCTGGTCGGCGACCAGTAACCAGACGTTCAAATAGGTAAGAAAGAGAGAGCTTGCCAAGCGAAATCGGGCGCTTCACGAAAGCTTTGGTGATGCTTCACGGACACTTTGACCATCGTTCATGCGAGCCGAGGGCTGTCTCCGTAGCGTGTGAATCGTGCTTTAAGCAAGTTATTCACCACTTACATCAGGAGATATCCATGAAAACTGCAATCAAAACTCAATCCATGTTTGCGGCCTCTGTTGTGGCGGCCACGTTCTTCGCTTTCGGTGGTGCCTCGGTGAGCGGCAAGGCGCAGGCCGCCGAGCCAGCGCCGTCGTATACGAGCATCGTCAGCTACGGCGACTTGAACCTTGACTCCGAACAGGGTGCCAAGGTGCTCTATGCTCGAATCCGTAGTGCTGCCGGAAGTGTGTGCTCCTCGCTGGAGGGTCGGAACTTGACCGAAAGGAAGTTCTGGCAGGGTTGCTTCGATAAGGCGGTGGCAGGTGCGGTAGGGCAGGTCAACAACACCCGTGTTACCGCACTGCACAACCAGATGGTCAACCACACCACGAAAGGCTGATTCCACAGTGATTGGGCGAAAGACGCCGCCGGGCAAAGACCCGGCGGCTTTTTTTATGAGCTTTAAGGCATGGCCGATCAGGTCAAAAACGTGACACAGCGAAACGCCGTTCGGCTTTACGGTCAATCGCGGCATCAGAGTAAGCTTGAACTCCCGTTGTGCCGGCCGCGACCCGATGAAATACCTCGTTGGCGATTTGACCATCGACACCGGAACTCAAGCCGTCAGCAGGGCTGGCGAGACCATCGCGCTGCCGAAGTTATCCTATGATCTGTTGCTGACGTTGCTGCGAGCCGCGCCGAATTTGGTGTCTCTGGATAATTTGATGCGCCTCGTGTGGCCAGGCATCGTCGTGAGTCCCGAAACCGTGAGTCAGCGCATCAAGCTCCTGCGCGACGCGCTCGGAGACGATCCGCGCGAACCGCGCTATATTGCTGGCCTGCGCGGACGCGGCTATCAGATGATCGCCGCCGTCAAGGACCTCGAGGCTGAACCCCCCGCATCTGCTCCCGCCACAGTCGAGCCTCCGGATTTAGGTGAGAAGGCGCCAACCTCGCGTCCCGAGTCGCGAGGCATTCGGCTTCTGCTCATTGCCGCGTTCGTTGTTGTCCTACTGGCAGTCGGTTGGCTTCTGGCCGGCAGGCTCTGGATCGCGCGGCCGAAGCCTACTTCCGCCACTGCGGCTGTCCCGGTCGTTGCCGAGAAGTCCATCGCCGTGCTGCCGTTTGTCAACATGAGCGAGGACAAGAACAACGAGTATTTCTCCGATGGCTTGTCCGAGGAACTTATCGACATGCTGACGAAGGTCTCGGAACTAAAGGTACCCGCGCGGACTTCGTCGTTCTACTTCAAAGGCAAGCAGGCCACCATTGCCGATATCGCCAAGGCGCTTGGCGTTGCGAATGTGTTGGAAGGCAGTGTACGCAAATCCGGCAACACCCTGCGCATCACCGCGCAGCTGATTCGCGTCGACAACGGCTACCACGTCTGGTCTGAAACCTACGATCGCAAGCTGGATGACATCTTCAAGATTCAGGATGACATCGCAGGCGCCGTTGTAACAGCGCTCAGAGTTCACTTGTTGCCGACGCAGAAAGCAGCGGGACAGGACGAGCTACGCACTGAGAATCTTGAGGCGTATAACCTTTACCTGCAGGGCAGGCAGAGCTACAACCAAGGCGATGTCACCGGCTATCAACGTGCGGTCACGGCATTCCGGGCGGCGACTACGCTGGATCCCCGCTACGCGGCGGCTTACGCGGACTTGGCGCTGGCTCAATTCTGGCTGACCGACAGCGCTGACTCTTCCAACTCGGTCGAATCGGATAGTGGAATTGCGGCCGCAGAGAAGGCCGTCGCGCTTAGCCCCGGACTGGCCGCGGGCTACTCTGCTCGAGGATTTCTGCGGGCGGTTTACCGGTTCGACTTTGCGGGGGCGCAGGCGGACTTGGACAAGGCCGTCGCGCTTAGCCCAGGCGACGCGGTGGTTCTGCACCGATCTGCCGTCCTGCTCGCCGCGCTTGGCAAGCTGCCCGAGGCGATTGCCAGAGAGGAGCAGGCTCTTGCGCTCGATCCGCTGTCGGCAGAGATCTGCATGCGCCTGGCATTCTTCTTGGTTTCCAATCAGCAGTTGGCACAGGCTCGGCTATTGTATGAGAAGGCGCTTGTGATAGCGCCGAACTCTATTCGGGCTCGTAATAACCTGGGCTCGTTGGAGCTCTTGGAGAATCAGCCCGAGCGGGCCCTGGCCATCTTTCGGCAAGTGGACGTGAGTGCCTTCGGTTTGTCTGGTCAGGCCAAGGCTCAATATTCTCTAGGGCACCTCGAGGTATCACAGCGAATTCTCGAGGAGCTCATCGCCACGAAGAGCGGCCCTTTTCAGATCGCTTGCGTGTATGCCTGGCGCGGCGAGAAGGACAAAGCATTCGAGTGGGCTGAGCGTGCCTATGCGCAGCGAGATCCCGGCCTTCCATGGCTCAAGATTGCCACGGATTTCCGCAGTCTGCATGGCGATCCTCGCTACAAGGCGTTGGTGAAGAAGATGAATTTGCCAGAATAGGTGGCCAGGCAGTTATCGGTCGGGACGCCGTGAAGCCATCCATGGCGGCTGCGGGAAACGCGTCCCTGCGTTTCACGCCCCGGCCGATAACTGCGCGGCCCCCTTAGTTCTTGCACGACTAGCGCGTGGTTTGCACGCTCCGGCGCATGACTACGCGTGATGACTGTGGATTTGACTACTGCGCGCTCCGGAACGACGGGTCCCGCGAAAGCGCCTATAGTTAGCCGATAAGACCAAGAAATTGAGGGGATCTGGTGACTGAGCGTCGTCCTATCATTTCGCGTCGGGACATTCTCAAGATTGGTGGCAGTGCGCCGCTGGTTCCACTTGCTGCCGCGCTGGGTATCGCCGCGCCAGTTCAACGCGCTCACGCCAACGCCAACGCGGTGGAGCTTAAGTCGTTGGACCGCGCGCAGGCGAGTCTGCTGCTCAGCGTGACGCGGACGTTGTTCCCGCACGACTTTCTACCCGATGAACAGTACATGAAGATCGTAGTGACGATCGACGCCAAAGCAGCGGCCGATCAGGCGGTGGCGTCGATGGTAAAGACAGCTCTGGCCGCTTTCCCGATGGACTTCAGTGCGACGGGCGAGGCCAAGCGGGAGGATTGCCTGCGCAGCCTCGAGGGCACGCCGTTTTTCAGCCTGGTGTACGAGGAAACGCTGGCCGGCCTTTACGAGGATCCGGCAGTGTCGACGCTCCTCGGCTTCGAAGGTTCGTCCGTCGAGCACGGTGGGTACTTGAAGCGCGGTTTCGACGATATTTCCTGGCTGCCAGCGGACGAGACGAAACTCAAGTGACGGGATCCGCGCGCTTTGCGCTCAACGACGCCTCCGTGGTCGTGATCGTGGGTTCCGGCGCTGGCGGCGCCACGCTCGGCAATGAGCTTGCACAGAAGGGTATCAAGGTGGTGTGCCTCGAGGCGGGCCCGCGGCTAACGCTAGGGGATATTCACAACGATTACGATGCGATGTTCGACAAGCTGAGCTGGCTCGACCCGCGGGTGGGCTCCGGCGACTTAGACCCGCGGTTCCCCGTGGGGATCTGCAAGACCGTCGGCGGCACCACGGTCCACTGGTCTGGAGTTGCACTTAGGTTTCAGCGGCATGAATGGCGCGCGCGCAGCACCTACGGCGAGATCCCGGGTACCAGTCTAATCGACTGGCCGATAACCCACGAGGAGATGCAGCCTTGGTACGATCGCGCGGAAAAGAAAATGGGTGTGGCGGGGTCGTCGCACAGTGGACTGCCGCGGCTACCGGCCAACAACAACACCAAGGTGATGGCGTACGGTGCGCGCAAGCTCGGCTATCGACAGGTTCTGACGCCGAACATCGCCATCAACTCGCTGCCCTATGATGGGCGGCCTGCCTGCCTGCAGATTGGCTTCTGCAATAGCGGCTGCGCAATCGGCGCCAAATGGTCGACGCTCTATACCGAGGTACCTCGCGCCGAGGCGACCGGCAATTTCGAGCTGCGCCCGAAATGCCATGCCGTGCGCATCGAGCACGACGCCGCGGGGCGCGCCAGTGGGGTTATCTACAAAGATGCCAACGGCGTTGACCAACGCCAGCGCGCTCGCTTGGTGTGCGTGGCCGGCAATGCAATCGAGACGGCGCGCCTGCTGCTATTGTCGAGCTCGGACATGTTCCGCGACGGGCTAGCCAACTCATCGGGCCAACTCGGGCGCAACTACATGGCGCACACGAGCGGTGCGGTGTTCGCGGTCATGCCGGGCGAAGTTCACGCCGATCGCGGCACGCAGCAGGGTGGCATTATGATGGATGAGGCACCCCATCGCGCGGATCGCGGATTCGCCGGCGGGTTTCTGCTCGAAACCTTGCAACCTTCGGGCCCGTTTGGTTTCGCCCACGATGCGAAGCCCGGCGCATGGGGACGTCAATACGCTCGCGATATTGAGGCCTATCGCAACGTCGCCGCCCTTTGGATTTGCGGCGAGGACATGCCACAGCACGTCAACTCGGTGACGCTTGATTCGAAGGTTCGCGATCACTACGGCCTGCCCGTCGCTCTCGTGCATCATGTTGATCACCCGAATGACACCGCGATGCGCAAGCGTGCTTGGCAGGTCTCCCGGTCGCTGTACGCCGCGGCCGGTGCGCGCTCGATCTACACGCGCGGTCCGTTCCCTGTATCCCACAATATGGGAACCTGCCGTCAGAGCGCAACCTTGCGCGACGGCGTCTGCAACAAGTACGGACAGACACACGACGTCCGCAACCTATTCATCTCGGACGGCAGCCAGTTCGCAAGCAGTGGGACGGAGAACCCGACACTTACCATTGTCGCCTTGGCGATACGCCAGGCCGAAGACATCGCTCAGCGAATGGCGCGACGCGAACTCTGACCGCGTCGGGCGGCGGCGAGCCTTTGGCGTGGTGTTGCGGCCGATAGGCCGGCTTGCTTAGCGCTTAAGCATCCGGGAAACTGCGGATCTGCAGTAAGGGGTGCTTCATGGGGGAAAGTGGACCGGAGAAGTCCTCTAAGGTGGGAGCTCAACCGCCTGGCGCTTCAGCGGACGCCACTTCGCGCCCCGTATTTATCAGTTATGCGTCGGCCGACGCCGCTCTCGCGCAAAAGGTGTGTGCAACTCTGGAAGCGGCGGGGATCTTGTGCTGGATCGCGCCGCGGGATGTGGTTCCGGGCACCCAGTATGCGGATGGCATCGTGGGGGCGATCGACGAATCAAGAATTTTGGTCCTCATCGTCTCGAAAGACGCCTTGGCTTCTGTGCATGTGGGTAGGGAACTTGAACGTGCGGCCTCCAAGCGGCATCCCGTCATTGCTCTTAGAGTAGATACCGCGCCGCTCACCCGCGCGTTTGAATATTTCTTAAACCAGTCGCAGTGGATCGAGGTGGGTGCCGGAGGCGTAGACGGCGCGGTTGCGAAATTGGTGGAGGCCGTCGGGCGGCATCTAGCGCCGGGGAGTGTTGCCGGACAGAGCCCCGGACCCCATGCAACCATTACCCCACATAAAGCGGCAATGCCGCGCCGTGTTTGGGGCATCGCCGGAGTCATCGTCGTGTTCGCGTTGGTGGCGGCGTATTTCTGGTTGGGAAAGTCAGGTTTGCATTTGCAGTCTCCAGCGGCGGTTGCAGTCGTAGACAAATCCATTGCGGTTTTGCCGTTCACGGACATGAGCGAGAAGAAGGATCAGGAGTACTTCGCGGATGGGATGGCGGAAGAGATCATCAATCTGCTGGTGAAGGTCCCGGCGCTCAAAGTGATTAGCCCCACTTCATCGTTTCAGTTCAAAGGGCATGCCGACGACCTGCACACCATCGGTTCGGAACTAGGCGTGGCGTATGTGCTCGAAGGCAGCGTACGACAATCTGGCGAGCGGCTACGGGTGACCGCTCAGCTGATCAACACTAAGGATGGGAGACACCTCTGGTCGCAAAGCTATGACCGAGACTTAAGTGATGTTCTCAAGATGCAGGACGAGATTGCGGCGAGCATTGCGAGAGCGCTCCAAATTGAGGTCGGCTACGGACTCGTCACCAGACCGGCGCTGCGTAGTACGGAGGCCTATACGTTGTATCTGCAGGGATGGCATGCCTTCAATCGTTACGACCAACAAGGCTTCGAACAGGCCGTGAGTTACCTTCAGCGAGCGCTCGAGCTCGATCCGATGCTGGCGGATGCAGCCGCAGGGCTGGCCATCGCGTACGATAATCTCGGTGAATATGGGTACATGCCTGCGCCGGTCGCATTTGAGCAAGCGCGACGTGCTGCCAGGCTTGCGCTCAAACTTGACCCGAACCACGCCATTGCTCACGCGATGCTTGGCAACATCCATGTCGTCTATGATTGGGATTGGCAGGCCGGCGAAGCGGAATTTAAGTTGGCACGGGATCTTGCGCCCAATGAATCAGTCGTCCTGTTTTTCGCCGGTCAGCAGTCGCTGATAGTGGGCCGCTGGGATGATGCACTTAATCTGCTAAACGCGGCCTTGGAGCTAGATCCGCTCAATCCTAGCTTCTACTTCGAACTCTACTTATTACAGTTACGCCGCGACCGATTGGCGGAGGCGGAAGCGGCCATCCGCCGCACTCTTGCGATCAGCTCCACATTCAGCTACGCGCACTACAATCTCGGAATCGTGTCGCTCATTCGCGGCGAACCTCAATCGGCGCTGACCGAAATGCTAAAGGAACCAAACGACGGGTCTCGCCTCCTCGGATCGGCGCTGGCATATTCTGCACTCGGCCGGAAGGACCAGTCCGATGCAGCGCTCGCTCAGTTGCTTAAGAGTCAGACTAGCCACCCATTCAACCTAGCGCAGGTCTATGCGTTTCGCGGCGAATCCGACCAGGCATTCAAATGGCTCGACCGCGCCTATGCGGAAAAGGATGCTGGGCTCCCATTTATCAAGGGCGAGCCGCTACTGAAAAATGTCGAAGGCGATCCGCGGTACAAGGCGTTCTTAAAAAAGATGAACCTCCCGGAATGAACAGGTACTCACACGTAGTCATGTCCCCGGCCGTCGTAAACCCGTCCTTGGGGCCTGCGGGCAAAGCGTCCTTGCTTTGCACGCCCTGGGCCATGACTACGTGTGAGTACCTCGTGGTTCCCATTTTTTTCACGGTACGACTTATGACTTGGGAAATGGCGTGAGTTCGGACCCGATCAATCAGACAATCTTGGCCCACGACGCGTTTGTAAGCTACGCGTCGCAGGATGCGGGAGTCGCGAATTCCATTGTGGAGAATCTTGAGCGGCATGGGCTCAAATGCTGGATCGCGCCGCGGGACGTCAAGCCGGGGGCGCAGTACGCGGATGCTATCGTGAGGGCGATCAATGAGGCCAAGGCAGTGGTGTTGGTGATGTCTGGGAGTGCGGTCGACTCCGCGCATGTGGCCAGGGAAGTCGAGCGGGCGGCATCCAAGCGCAAGCCGATCATTCCGTTTCGGATCGATGGTGCGGCGCTCAATCCGGAGCTCGAGTATTTCCTGTCGAACGCCCAGTGGATCGATGCTAAGGCGCTGAGCATGCCGGCGGCGCTGAATAAGCTCAAGGAGGCGGTGGGGCAGGGGTCGGCGACTTCGTCGCGAGATGTCACCGCGGGTAATCATGCTGGTGGATCAAAGAAGCGAATTGCCCTCGCGGTTACGGCGGTCGTCGTCGCTCTGGGAATGGCGGTGGGCTTAGGGCTCTACTTTTGGTCGTCGAAGCACGGCGCACAACTTCCTTCGGTAGCTGCGATAACGGACAAATCGATTGCGGTGCTGCCGTTCGTGGACATGAGTGAGAAGAAGGATCAGGAGTATTTCTCTGACGGATTATCGGAGGAGCTTATCGATATGCTGACGAAGATCCCCGAACTACACGTTCCGGCACGGACTTCGTCGTTCTACTTCAAAGGCAAGCAGGCGACTATCGCCGATATTGCCAAGGCGCTTGGCGTTTCGCACGTCTTGGAAGGCAGTGTGCGCAAATCGGGCAACAAGCTGCGCATCACGGCGCAGCTCATCCGGGTTGATACTGGATACCACCTGTGGTCTGAGACGTATGACCGCACCGCCGGCGACATATTTCAGATTCAGGACGATATCTCCAGTGCCGTGGTGAGCGCCCTGAAAGTGTCGTTGGGCGCGCTTGCGTCGCCTCGTACCCCACCGAACAAGGATGCCTACGATCTGTACCTCCTCGCGCAGTCATCATATGACCGCGCAATCTCAAAAGAGGATTATCAGCAGATAGTTGATGAGTTGAAGGAGGCGATTCGCCTCGATCCGTCCTTCTCTCGTGCATGGGCTTTTCTATCGAGCACATTTTCCACGTTGGCAGGATATCAATATATTGACCCAACCCAGGGCTTCAATGATGCTCGGAGCGCGGCAATCAAAGCCGTTGAGCTCAACCCCAACGCATCCGAAGGTCACCGGGCGCTAGCCAAAGTTCTCTACTTGCACGATTGGGACTGGCGGCAAGCCGAAGCGGAGGTAAACCAGGCCCGATCCTTGGCGCCCGAGGATCCGGCGAATCTCACATCCGCAAGCCTTGTCGCCGGCATACTGGGAAACGCGAATGTCGCAGTACGGTTTATCGCGCAAGCTGTCGAGAAGGACCCCTTAAGTTCCGATCGCTGGGATCAGCTCGGCCAAGATCAGATGCGCGCAGGTAACTTCGATGATGCAGTGACTGCATTACGTCGGGCGCAGGCATTGCAACCTTCATATTCGAATGCCCACTGGAATCTTGGCACGGCGCTACTTCTCGGTGGAAAAGCAGCCGATGCTCTCGCCGAGTTTGAACGTGAGCCGGAGGAAGAAGACCGCATTCCAGGACGCGCATTGGTCTACTACACCATGGGCCGTACTGCAGACGCCGATGCGGCGCTGAGAAAAGCCGAACCGCTCCTAATGCACTTCGGTGGGTACACACTCGCACAACTTTACGCCTTCCGAGGCGAGCGCGATCAGGCTTTCACGTGGCTTGCTCGCGCATACCAACGGCGAGAAACGGATTGTGGGGCTGTGAAACTCGATCCATTGCTCAAGAGCCTTCGTTCCGATCCGAGATACAAGGCGTTTTTGAGGAAAATGAATTTGCCAGAGGAGTGAGCACGCGTTACTCAAGTCTCGGGCCGGCGTAGAGCCATCCTTGGCGGCTGCGGGAAACGCATCCTTGCGTTTCACGCCCCGGCCGATAACTGCGCGGCCCCCTTGGTTCTTGCGCGACTAGCGCGTGGTTTGCACGGTTGCACATTGATATTGAGTCAGTGAGAGGTGGAATATGTTTGTGGGTCACTATGGAGTGTCGTTCGCCATGCAGTCGGCAGCCCGGCGCGTGCCGCTGTGGGTATGGTTCATCGCGGTGCAATGGCTGGATGTGGTCTGGTCGGTCCTGGTACTGCTTGGGGTCGAAAAGGTGCGCATCGTTCCGGGATTTACCCAAGCGAATGCGCTTGATCTCTACTACATGCCGTTCACCCATGGCCTGCTGGGATCGATTTTGCTGTCGCTCATCTTTGGTGGCATCGTCGCATTGTTCATGGCCGGCAACCGTCTTAAAACGGTCTTGCTCGTGTCGGCGGCGTCGTTCTCTCACTGGGTGCTCGATCTCATAGTACACACGCCTGATCTGCCACTCTACGGCAATTCGGCAAAGGTGGGTTTCGGGCTGTGGCGAAACGTGGCCTTGAGTTTCCCGCTGGAGCTCGGCATTCTCTTGATCGGTGCCCTAATGTATGCGCGGGCGAGAAAGTATAAGAGCACCAAAGGCCGGTATGTGTTTTGGGGGTTCGTGGCTCTATTGACGGTAGTCCAAGTCGGCGCGAACTTCGGGCCGCAACCCTCATCTTCGCAGTCCATGGCAATCACCGGGTTCACCTTGTACGTGGTGCTAGCGCTACTGGCCGCGTTGGTCGAGCGAGGCACGGTTCCGTAGTGAAACCCGGGCGTATGAATTTGCAGGTGGACATTTAGGCGCGCAACCACCAGTACAATCGTCAGTAATGCCATTGCGGTGAGGCAAGACAACGTGAGATTCGAATTCTTTTAGGGGATATGAAATGCAACATTTACGCCTAGGTGTCGTTCTTTGCGCTGCCTTAGTGCTCGTGGGGCCGAGCATGCTGCTGGAGTGGGTGTCTCGCCCTCGGATTCCGAGATTCGTCAGATTCTGTCAAACGGATCGACAAGGAGAAGCAAGGTGTCGGGATTGTCATTGGCGTCATTGACGCCAAGGGGCGTCGTGTCGTTTCCTACGGCAGCCTCGAGAAGGGGGACAAGCGACCGCTGGATGGGGACACGCTGTTCGAGATCGGGTCAATAACGAAAGTGTTTACGGCGCTGCTGTTGGCGGACATGGTGCAGCGGGGAGAGGTGAAGCTCGACGATCCCATTTCGAAGTATGTACCGACCAGCGCCAAAATACCGCAGCGCGACGGTAGGGAGATTACGCTGGTGGATCTGGCTACGCACACCTCGGGGCTGCCGAGGATGCCGAGCAATTTCACGCCAAAAGATCCCGCCAATCCTTACATCGATTACACCGAGGAGCAGCTTTATACGTTTTTGTCCTCGTACGAGCTGCCGCGCGAGATTGGCGTTAAGTTCGTGTACTCGAATCTCGGCTTTGGATTGCTGGGACAAGGTCTGGCGCACCGCAACGGTACCGATTACGAGACTCTGGTCGAGACACGTATCTGCGAGCCTCTCGACATGAGAAGCACCCGCATCACATTGACGCCAGAGATGGAGCAACGGTTCGCGGCAGGCCACAGCTCTGAGCTGGTGACGGTGTCGCGATGGGACATCCCGTCGCTGGCCGGCGCCGGCGCGCTGCGCTCGAGCGCCAACGATATGTTGAAATTCTTAGCCGCTGCGATGGGCTACTCTCATACCCGCCTAACTCCGGCCTTCAAAACGATGTTATCAGTGAAACGGCCCACGGGCGGGCCTTTCATCGATATCGCGCTCGGTTGGACAATCGACACTCGCGGCGGAGGCGAAATCATTTGGAAGAATGGTGGCACGGGGGGCTATCGAACCTTCATCGGATATTCGCCGCGGACCGGAGTGGGTATCGTGGCGCTCTCGAATGCATCGACCGGTGCTGGCGCCGATGACATCGGACTGCATTTGCTCGATGCACGATTTCCGCTGGAGGTTCCCGAAGGTTCTCCACCGGAGACAACGGTCAGCGAGAATGTCTTGGATCGTTATGTGGGGCATTACAAACTCGGTCAAACATCTGTCTTAGCCATTACGCGAGAAGGCGATCAGCTCTATGCGCAGCTGTCGGGGCAAACACGAGCCGGCATTTACCCGAAGGGTGAGCGGGAGTTCTTCTACAAGATCGTCGATGCGCAAATCTCGTTTCAGGCCGAGCACCAAGCTCAAGCGACCGCGCTCGTCCTTCATCAAAATGGACGTGATCAAACCGCCAACCGAATCAGCGATTTGGAAGCGAAGCAGCTGGAGGAAGCGCTCGCGAAGCGATTAAAGGATCAAACCGCCGCGCCTGGCAGCGAAGCCGCTACGCGCAAACTTGTCGATCAAATGCAGCACAAGCAAGTGGACTACGAACAATTTACGCCGGATTTTGCCGTTCTTGCGCGGCAATATGCCTCGGTCACCGATGGGCTCATCGCGAGTCTTGGATCGCAGCAATCGCTGACATTTAAAGGGGTGGGCCCTGGGGGCGCCGACATTTATGAAATCAAATTCGATGGTGGCGTGATCGACTGGAGAATTATCATGGCGCCTGACGGCAAAGTGGCCGGTGTCGGAATCCGCAAGCTGCCGTAGATTTTCGTGAGTCGAGGATGCTAGCCAAATGAGCAATACATACTCTGGTTCCTGCCTATGCGGCGAGATTCGCTTCGAAATTGAGGGCGAATTCGAGCGCTTTTATCTCTGCCATTGCGAGTATTGCCGGAAAGACACGGGATCGGCCCATGCCGCCAATCTGTTCTCGTCGACCGCTACCTTAAGATGGCTTTTAGGAGCAGACAAAGTCAGGCAGTTCAATTTGCCAGCCACTCGACATAGCAAATGCTTCTGCAGCACATGCGGATCAGCCCTTCCGATCAATCAGATGAACGGCAAGTCGCTCGTTGTTCCAGCCGGAAGTCTGAATAGCGAAATCCGTATGAGACCGAACGCTCACATTTTTGTGTCAAGTAGGGCCGGCTGGGATGATGCATTGGAAACGGTCGCTACGGCACAAGGATTTCCTCCTTGATCGAAATCGTGATGCGGCCGTGGGTAGACACTGCCGCGCGGGGTTACCGGCCGCGCGGCAGCCATTGACGATGCAAAATCAGTTGGCGTTTGCGAACTGCACGAGTCCGGCATCATTGCCTTTGCTCCGGAGCTGATTGTACTGTGTCAGCTTAGGGGCATTGAGGCGGGCAACGGCGTCATTGACCGCCTTGTTCACACAGGCCTCGCCCTCTTTTTTACCCCAAGTGGCGGCGCTCTCGCAGACGGTTTCTGCCGCGTAGCGAATACGCAAGTAGAGTGTTTTTGCACCCTGCGTCGTGGATACGTCGAGGTCGGAATATCCTACCGGATATGAGACCGTGCTAGCGGGTGTTGCTTCAGCGGCCGTGGCCGGCTGCGCCAGTGCGGCGCCGCCGAGAGCGAAGAAGCTGGCGACCACGATGAATTTCGCCAATTTGGATTGAGTTTTGATCAGGTTGTTCATGACTAGCTCCCTTGTTTAGACGGTGATTCTTCGATGGGGGAATCTTGGGGGAGATCCTCGCAGGCGATTCACGCGATATTCGGCGAATGCTCCAGAATTGCCGGTGAACGACGCGCCGCTGTTCACCGGTAGTCAACCGGGATCGGCGGGATTAAGCCGACGCCATCTAGTGGTTTCGAATGACCTGTTAAGCAACACTTAACCGCCAGTCAGAGACTCCGTTTGTTGTGCACGGCTAAGCGGCGCAGTCTGTTAGCTGTTCGATCAGTTAACGGAGAATGCACATGGATACCATTTATCTATAGAGCGAATCGGGCAGGGACTGCTGGCCGTCGCGGCGACCGGAGCTACGGTGATCGTGTTGGGTCTTGCGCTGCTGGCGTAACGTGAGGACGGCTGCGTTTCCGAGGCGACGATGAGTCGCGGCGGGCCGGCGAACACCGTCTCAATGGTGCTTATTTGTTAGTGGCAGAGGGCTCAGGATCCACGAGATCGCCTTTGCGCGGAAACTCTTCTCGCGGCGTCCCTTGGGTTCCAGGTAGAGGCGGCTCGCGTACGTCCTCTCCGGATGTGCCGCTGGGATCATCCGGGTCGATCGGCGGGTGCGTATGCATGCAAGACTCCTTGATGGCACACAATATTGCAGCTTCAGGCGCCAGAACAAGTTCCCGAAACCTAGTGACGCGTGTGGGACGCGACTGACAGGTTTACTGATAGCGCAGTAATGACTACGGTCACCACCACGGATGGCGAAGTGAGCGGCCGTCGAACCTTAGGATGGCGTGGTGAAAGTCCGACAGGACGCAGACCGGAGTTCAGCCGAAGCTGTGTTTTTCGAGTTCTCGACTTGCGACATGGATGTCGCAACGGACGACGTCCGGAAGGGTGAGGTCGGATGTCTTTCCGACGAGGGCCGGCGCAGCGAAGCGGCCGAAGCGTCGCGGGCGGAGCGAGAGGGCGTGGAGCGCGGACATAGCGATCACAGAATGCGTGGATCCCCCTCGCGCCACTAGACGCGAGGGGGATCAAATCAGAACTTCGCGCTGATGTGCGCGTACAGGTAGCGGCCCATGGTGTCGTAGGTTCCGACCCAGGTGTTGTCGTTGCAGGAGGAGTTCGGGCAGTCGGAGTAGTTGCCGCTCGCGACGACCGGCGGCGCTTTGTCGGCGATGTTGTTCACGCCCAAGCGAAGACTCACCACGCTCCCGATCGGAATAGACGCCGAAAAGTCGAGATAGGTGTAGCCGCCAATGTGCGAGGTCGGCCCGAAGTAGGTCTGCGAGAGCTGCGGATCCGTGCTGCTGCGATCGGTATTCGTCGGGCCGATATAGCGCCAGCGCAAGGTCGCATCCAGTCCCCACCATGGCGTGGCCCAGGTGGTTCCAAGCACATGACGCCACTTTGGAATCGGGGCGCCGCATGTGGTTCCGAAATATCCCGCGCAGTCGTAAGTACCGCCCGTGGGCAGAGGCTGGGTATCGAAGCTGCTGACGTAGGTTCCGGCCAAATTCAACGTCAATTTTCCCATCGATCCAATGTCGTACAAGTAGTGGGACTCGAGATCCACGCCCTTCGTGGAGACGGTGCCGATGTTGGTGTTGTTGGTAACGACGAAATCGCTATTGTTGAACCACAACGAGCCCGTACCGGTTCCGCGTTTAATCAAGTTACAAAGGCTGGCGAGTCCCGTAAGGCCGCAATTGTTGATGACGGTGTTCGAACTCAAGGAGGTAATCGTGTTGGAGATCTTAACGTCGTAGTAGTCGATGGATGCGACGAAATTCGGCAGCATGCGCGGCTGCACCACGAAGCCCGCGGTGTAGGTATCGGCCTTTTCCGGAGTAAGGGTGCCGCCGACCGATGCCGCGCCTCCCACCTGCGTGTTGATCTGCGCCGCAGGATTCGCGAGAATGTGACCGAACTCATTGAGGGTCACGCCGGTGTTCGCGCAAAAGGCGAAGGTGTGGCCGTTCACGGTACCCGTGCCAGGGACGCCAGGAGTTGCTCCCACGGCAGGTCCCCAGCAGGGATCCGCTGTCCCGCCCGAACCGACCGTATTCGGGGCATAGAGCTCGCCGATGCTGGGCGCACGAACCGCGCGGTTGTAGCCGCCGCGGAAACGGATGTCCTTCACCGGCGCCCACTCGATGCCAATCTTGTAGGTGTTGGTATCGAAGCCGTCGGTGTAGTTCGAATATCGATATCCGGCATCCGCCGAGAGCGCATAGGCGCCCGGTTTGTCGTCCATGATGGGCAAGTTCATCTCGGTAAATGCTTCACCGACGTGAAACCCGGCGTGAATCGGGCCGACCGCACCGGCACCGCCGGAGGCGAGCCCGTTGGCGAAAATGTAATCCGGATCGAGATCGTATCGTTCGTCTCGATACTCGGCGCCGGCGTTGACCACAAAGCCGCTGGAAGCGGTTGGGACTTGAATGCCGTACTTGCCCAAATCGCCGGTAACGTCGGTGTGAACAATAAATTCGGTCGCCTGAACGTTGTAGCTCGATTCAACTCGCAGATAGTTGAGCTGCGCTTGGGTTACCCCTCCAGGGGCCCAAATGTTCCACGGCACGCATTTCGTGTCATCGCCATTAAGGGCAGCTGCGCAGGCGGGTTGTCCGGTCGCCGGATTGGTGACCACGTTGAGGGCGTTGTTGATCTGCTGCGTGCCGAGGTAATTGCCTTCGATGTCCCCCACTTGCGCGATGCTCACCTGACCATAGGCATCGTAGGACCAAGCGTCTGACAATTTGCCCTTGACGCCCAGCACTTCGCGAAACGAGTTTGAAAAGTAGTTGTCCAGGCGTGGACCGCTCTCCACGCTGCGCCGAGCTATGTACAACAGTATGTTATTGCCGGTCACGTTGGGGTTACCCGCGGGACTCGCCCCCGGCGGCATTAACGGCGGTATCCCATTCGCGGGTCCGAATGTTTGCTGGTTCGCCGTGATGTTGGCCGGCGTACACAGAGCCGCCAGTTCGCCCGCAGTCAGTAGCGGATTCGAGCAGCTGATGACTTGCTTGCCGAACGCAAAGAGACCGCTGGGTCCGTACTGGGCCGTCGAGGTATTGCGCGCGAACATAAATTCCGAGTACACATTGGCGTGTTCGTTGACGTCATAGTTCAGGAACGCGCCAGCCGTGTAACGCTCCGCCGCGCGCTGCAAATAGCTGAGCGCGCCGTAGTTATAGGAATCCGCGGCGCCGTATTGGCGAAATGCGCCGGTGGTTTTATCGACCGTTCGATCGGCCAAGGTCGCGAAGGCGCTGGTGCCCGCGACGCCGAACTCTAAGAAGCGCCCCGTGGCACTCGAACTCGACCCACCGCAACTGAGGTTGTTTTTGGCGGCCGTAGTGGGCAGAGCACCGGGTGTATTCAGCGTGCAACCTGCGTAGTCGTACTGGTAGCCGACTGCCGGCGAACTGTTCAAGTAAGTGAAATATACCGTGGCATTGCCCTTGCCGTCGGCGAAGTTCGAGCCGGCGAGGAAGGAGGCGCTGCGATTCGCTCCCGCGTTGGTGGTGCTCGGCGGCAGCGGGTCACCCTGAGCTGCGAGAAGGCCAAGATATTGCTGGTTATCGTTCTTGTAGCTGTTGTAGCCGTAGTCCGCATCCAGGCGCACTCCCTGGAAATGCGTATCCATGACGAAGTTCACGACGCCCGCCACGGCATCCGCGCCGTACACGGCGGAGGCGCCGCCGGTCAGCACGTCGACGCGCTGAATCATGGCCGCGGGTATCTGGTTGATATCGGGACTCGCGGTGGTGGCGAGGCCGACGGCGAGGCCGCCGCCCGGCGCCATGCGCCGGCCGTCGATGAGTACCAACGTGCGCTGCGAACCCAAGCCGCGCAGACTCACGGTGGCCGTACCGTTCGCGCTGATGGATTGACCTGAGCTGTTCTCCGCAACGACTTGCGGCAGGTTGTTCAGCAGGTCCTCGGTGCGCACCAAGCCGGTTTGCGCGATTTCAAGCGCCGTGACGCTGATGATCGGGCTGATCGATACATCATTCGGATTCGGCTGGATGCGCGTTCCGGTTACTACGACCTCTTGCAACTCCGCGGCCGGCTCGGTGGCTGCTGCAGTTTGCGAATAGGCTGTTGGCGCCGCTGCGGTGGCTCCCGCCATTGCCATAGCAGCACGGACTGCCAATTGCAATTTTTGATTATTCCCCATTTGTTGCTCCCTTGAAATTCAAAACGATTACATGTCGCACCCTTCAATTGATTTCGGCGTCAGCCAAAAACGCGAATTGGCATCCGGTGCTCATGCCGCCACCGTCGGTGTGCGGGTCGTTGCCGGAGTGCGTTTCCGGATCGGCGGCACATCTGTGGGTGGGGACTCGTTCCCGCGAACGGACGGGGGACACCTCCCCGCGGCTGGGGTGTTTCGTGCAACATTGTCTCGGTCGTGAGTGTCACCACACTCGCTGCACACCCCAGTCCTTACAGCGAATACACGGACAGCTGCTGAGCCCGTAGAGGCTTTGCAGCTGCTGCATACTCGCGTCGTGTAGTTCTCATTGACGATGACTACGCTTCTGCCGGCCTGCTGGCCCTTGTACTGCAATTGCGTTTTGAGCATTCCCCAGCCCGGATTGAGAGCGGGCGTTGCCATGCGCGTCTTGGCGAGCTTGTGGCTGCTCACATCACCAATGACAATGATCTGATAGCGGTTGACTATTTTTCTGGAAAACTTATGCAAGGCGTCGCTTCTGCGGCGCTCCGCGGTGCGCCGCAGGCACTTGGCTCGGCGTTTGTGGCCGCAACGACGGGCCAAGGCAATCTTCTCTTCGATGCCTCTGTAAAACTGACCGGCCTCGAGCCTGTCGTCGTCACTCGTCGCCACCGCATTTTGCCTGGCCAGATCCAGCCCGACCGACTCGTGTGAAGCCGCGGCGGCTTGCACGAGCCTCTGCTCGACGGGTAGGCACAGCCACCATTCACCTACGGCATCCTCTGCAAAGCAGCCCGCATTCCACGCGATCCCCTCCAGCCGGTCGCGTTCAAACACGCGGAAGCTTTTGCCACAGAAGCGCAGCGATCTTCCCTTGCGCTTAAGCTGACCTGCCTTAAAAGGCACCCAACCCAGCGAGCGCCTGGCCCCAAAACTTACCCGCCATCGTAACTTCGCTTTCTTGAACTGGCCGCGGCGCCTGGCGAACTCCGCATTCACACGCTGAATCGTGTCTGAGGCAATGTGCTCGAAGCCTGCCGAGGCACCGACGCAGAGGCGGTCCAAATCATAGCCACTGAGCCACTTTCCTGGCGCGGCGAAGGGAAACGCCGCTCTGAAACTCGTGGCATTCGCCCAGTTCCAGACCTGGTTGACTTCGGCCGCAGCCGCTTGGAGCCAGGGATACCTTTCCGCTTTTACCTTCAGTCGGAAGGTGGTAACCACCGTGTGTTGGGTGCGCGAGGATTTTGTTGTATCCACTACATAAGGCGCTGAATCATTGCATTTGAAGCAACTCGGCATATTGTCCTGCAGGCCGCCTCGCCGGACCGTGCTGGCACTCGCGCTCTGCAGAAATCCCGACATCCAGGCTCCCCCACTCGCCCCCGCTCACGTGTGCAAAATCAAGCAGCCCCGCCGTTGCACGCGCATTCTAGGGTGCGCGGCAAGCACGCGTTTATGAATGCGCCGAAGCGGTAGTTATTCACGGCGACACGAGTGAAAGGCGAGTTGAAAAACCGCGCCGACATTGATTGATCTCGCGAGTGCGACAAGTGCCTATGCGACGGGAAAAGCTGGGCGAGTCAGGCAGTACGCGATCGTATTACGCAGGCGCGCGCCTCACCGTGACCGCGCACGAGGCAGTGGACGCGTTAGCGAGGTAGCGAGCTACGCGAGAGCGCTACACTTCGCTTCCGAGCAGCGCCGAGAGCGCCTCACGGAAATTGCGACTCATCTTGAGTTCCATGCCGTCACGCAGAACCACGATAAACTCCCCGTTTGATAGCGGGTGTAGCTCGGTGATGCGATCAAGATTGACCAGCGTCGAACGATGAATCCGTGCTATGCGCTGAGTACGATACCGCTGCGCGATCGTGGTAATCGGCTCGCGGACCAGCCAGCTCTTCTTCTCTACATGGAGAGTCACGTAATCCCCGGAGGCCTCGATCCAGTCGACGTCGGCCACCCGGATAAGAATGATTCGGCCGTTCGCGCGCACCGCGATGCGGTCGGACATTGAGCTGTCTTCGGTTGCCGCGTCGCCGGGTTGCATGCTCGCGATCGCACGCGTTACACGCCGACCAAAGTCGCGATCGCGATCAGCCCGGATCGCATCCCGCGCGTGCTCAAGCGCCGCCGCGAGGCGCTTGTCGTCAACTGGCTTCAGTAGGTAGTCGAGCGCATGCACTTCAAATGCGCGCATCGCGTACTCGTCGAACGCAGTAACGAAAATCACGTGAGGACGGGTCTTTGCATCCAGCAGTGCAGCCACATCAAGCCCCGACATTTCGGGCATTTGAATATCGAGTAGCACCAAGTCGGGCGCAAGTGTTGGTATCATCGCGAGCGCCTCGAGACCGTTGACGCACTCGCCGACGACTGAAACGTCGGCACGCTCCAAACGGACGCGCAGCCCCCGCCTGGCAAGTTCCTCGTCATCAACGATCATCGCCCGAAGGTTCATTCCGCTGCTTCCGTGATTGGTTGTGGTCGGCCGTCTTTCGGTTCCACGCGAAGCGGGAGGCGAATTGCGACTCCGACGCCACCCGCCTTGCTTCGCCCAACGCTCAATTCTGCACGCCCTCCATAAAGCTCGGCCAGCCGAGTCGCGGTGTTCGACAGACCGAGCCCGGCCAACGGGGACGTCGACCTTCGCATGCCTAATCCATCATCATCCACATTGAGCAGTAATGATCCAGTCGACGTCCGAGCCGATACTGTTACCCGCCCACCGCTTGCCCGGGGCAGAATGCCGTGGCGCAGTGCATTTTCCACGAGTGGTTGCAGAATCAACGTCGGCACCACTGCTTCCATTGCCTCTGCGGTTATTGAGAATTCAAACACCAGGCGGTTGCCGAACCGCATTTGCTGGATGTCGAGATATTGCCTGACGAAGGCCATTTCCTGTCCTAGCGTAATCTCGGGAGTTCCGCTCGTCTGCATCGTCTGCCTCAGGAAGTCGCTCAACCGGGCTATTGTCGCCGTCGCCGCTTCATTTCGACCTTCGGATACCAATGACGAGATACCGTTTAGCGTATTGAATAAGAAATGCGGTTCCAATTGCGACTGAAGCGTCTGCAGTCGAGCGATATGAGCCGCTGCCACTGCGCGATCGGCTCTCCGGCGCTCCAGCTCGAAGCTTATCCAGCCATTGATACCGGTGTACAGAAGAAGCCACGTAGAAAGAATAAAGATGTAGAACAAAAACACTTCGACGTTGAAACCCGCCCACAGCAGATACGGATGCCATCCTGGCAGCGCCTTACCCGTCAACGGTGCAGAAATTAGCCGTTGTGTTAGCCACCAGAGGGGAGACCCCACTACGGCAAATGCGACACCCACGGCGATGGCGGCGATCGGCGACAGCGTGCGTCGCCGACCCCAATGGTGGAGATAGCGATAGCAGGTCGTCAGCCCAATACCTGCTGCTATGCTGGCCGAGTCACCAATCACAGCGTTTTTGGTGCTCAGCCACATTAGTTCGTAGCCCAACATCATCAACCCAAAGCCAACCCAACCCGCGATCTGCAGAGACCAGAAGAGCGAGTTATGGGAAATGTTTCTACCGGACCCCAGCGCAAGCCAGCCTGGTCTCTTCTCAGATACGCGCATAGTTGCTCAACTCACCCGCGCGCAAACCAGTGCCGCGCACACCGACAGTTAGCTGGTTGCCATGTTGAATGCTGTTAAACACAGCCATGCGGCTTAAACGTGCGGTCATTTGTTGCGGGATATTGGCGCAACGCTTCGATCGGGCGCAAAGGCCGGTGCGCGAATTCCCCACCGCAATTCGGGCACTTGCCACACACGCGCGTGAGGACGCATTCGGAACAAAACGTACATTCGAACGAACAAATCATCGCGTCGCGCGAATCGGGCGGGAGGTCCCGATTGCAACACTCGCAGTTCGGTTTCATGAGAAGCATGGCGGCCACCTGATTCATTTTCGAAGTGGGCTCAATCTTATCCGCCATGCACCGATCCGGCTACGGCACGAAGCCATCGCGTTGCCGCACTCTTCCTCCAGGGCTATTCTTTTTATCATTACAGAACAATTACTTACACAATTCCGCAAGCCTCCCGACCTTAACGAGACGCCGCGCGGAAACTCTAGCTATCGTTCGACATTGCGGGTCCCATTCGAAGCCAGTTCGGCTGACTCACTCGTCCGCGAAGCAGCAGGACGCGAAGTGATGCGGCGCGGACTGGGTAGACTAGCCGGCACGGCTTGGTGAAGGACGCGGACTGAAGTTCAGCCGAAGCTGTGTTTTTCTAGTTCGCGGACGACCGTATCGTCGTCCCCGAACCAACAGAGCTTTGTGGTTTCTGCGTCCAGACTTGCTCCGAGGTTTTCCTCAATCAGGCCGGCAATGCGCACCAGCCGTTTGTATTCTGGTAGATGGGCGTCATGTGTTGCTAGCGCGTTCGTCAGGAATTGGGTCGCGACCGATATGTGCTTTCGGCAGTAATTTTCGGCGAAGCCTGAAATAGTGGGGCTCACGGGCTCCAAGAGAAGCCGGCAAAATTCTGCTGCCAACTTAAATTCTTGTTCGGCGGTCTTGCGCCCGAAGGCGCCGGCTTTGTCGATGGACCGCTGCGCATCGGCGAGCGCTGCCCCGGCGGTGAGCACAATCGCGGTCATGGCTTTTTTGAAGTCGTTACGATTGGGGGCTGGCATTGCGCAACCCTAGCAAATGTGCGGGCGAGCGCCGATGGACGCAGTTAACGGTTTTGATGATTGAATCGTTTCACACAGTGACCTAGCAGTTAAGGGATTGCGAAATCTCTCAACGGACGTTCGGAATTCTTAGGGTTTGGTTGTCAAAAGCGCCCGATACCTGTAGTTTTTGTCGTGGAGCGTCGTTAAGTTTGCCTTACCCTTTGCTCAAGAATCCGACAGATCTGGTATCTCGTCGCGCCGAGGGTTCGGGGATCGAGTTGACCCGCACCTTTATCGTTGTATGTTCTGCCAGCCGCGGTCCTTCATGCAGGCGGCGAACTGGTCATTCGCGTCGGCACCGGTCGTGTGAGCGTAGGGCGAGGTGCCAGGAGTCTTCCACTCGCAGGCCGCTTTGTCCTCGGCGTACTTGTCGAAAGGGGAAGTCCACGTGCAGGCAGTCAGAGCTAGGAGCAGCAGCATCGGGCTTAGATTTTTCATACGCACCTCGTGCAGAGTGGGCGTAGGCCGATTGTAGCAAAAGCGCTCAAAAGCGCGGTGAGCGGGCGGGCTGGGCAGTAGCCTTAGGATGGCGTGATGAGCAACGGTAGTGGGATCATCGGCGCCTCAACTCACGAGACGGTAAGCGCTTGTGGGCGGGTTTATTGCCGAATGCAACGCCGGCAGAAATGTCAGCACATCCTCCCAGTTACTGGTTCTGATTGTAAGTCACAGTCATTGAGCACGTACCGCTAGTATTTGAGGTCGATATTATTGGGTAAATGTTAGGGACAGTATTCGCCAGCACGAACAGTGCGGTTCCGGCCCCAGTGTATGACAGTCCGGACGAGCCGGGCACCGGCTGAGTGTTAAAGTTGATCGTGCACCAGAAGCTAAAATCCGGCGCTGTGGCGGAGTAAGTTTCAAACCCGGTCGGACTACCTTCGGGCCCATATGGGCCATATACGTTCACGGTTTGTCCCGCACTTACGCTCAATGGTTCTACCGGCACAGTCCCGAACAAGGGCGACGACAGTCCGATCGTGAAGCACCATCCGCCCTCACAATTGTCCGAGTTCGGTGCAACCGCACCGCCGGAGAACGTACCAGAGAACGTCCCGCTGTCGGCGCAGGGCGCCTCTGTGGCTACATTTGGCGCCGATAACGTCTGGCAAGAGCCGTTAATCGAGTATTGACCTGTAAAAGAACCTGATTGCGGCAGTTGGGGGGGGGCATACAGAATCCGTGGCCGGAAGACCCAGTAGCGCACAAAAACCGGCATAGTTCCCCGCTCCAATAAGGGAGTCGATGATGGACGTAACGAACTGCACCGTCTCCTGCTCGGCGAGATCGCGCCGTGCTTCGAATAACTCATTGTCAGACTTGTTCTGAAAGCAGGCCACATCTCTAGCGATCCCGTCAGCCGGCGACATGATGCCTTCTAAGCAATCCAAGCCGATTTTCACGATGCCTGTGTTTGTGCCCAGGATAAATGTAGATTGCCAACCATGATTGCATTTGGTTCCCCAAGCGCCGCTTGGGGTAGGAATTGGCGGATAGTATCCTGTGGTAATGATCGACAAATTCGGTAGCAATGATGTCCCTGCATTTAATGCAAGCCCATTAGCGGCCGCGCAGGTTGCTATCTCATATCCACCCCAATTCGGTGGAATCGCAAGCTGACCCGCCGCAGTCAAGAGACCAAAATTGACGGTCTCTGGAAGAACGACCGCGGAAGCATCCACGTAATTTGAATGCGCGTAAAAATCCTGGATCATATGTAGCATGCGTCCCATTTCAGCCCAAATGGTTGGCTCATCAAATAATGGGCCTGTTAGAAACTTATTTTGCAAATCGTTGCGCTCGGCCTGAAGTTTTACAAGGGCAAGGGCGAAATCCTCCGAATCGAAATGGTCCGCCGAATCATACGGATCACTATCCTGGACTTTGTGTTGGGCGTTTATCGCTTGTATCGCAGACTGACTAAAGGAGTAGCTGGTAGTTCCCCCTGGGATGCCAAAACCTGTACCAAGCGCTTGCGATGTGATGTCCTGGTGAACCTCGAATGAAGTAACTTCAATCGTCGTGCCTGTGCCGGGGATCTGGAAAGTGCCTTTGCTCCAAAAGGCACTTATAACTGCAGGAACAAGCGCTATGCAAACAAATAGTCCGAAGCGTCTATAAATCATGGTGCACCGTCTACCCAGGCGGTAAAGGTTGTGCTTGCAGTGCGGGTTGAGTCACCGGCAACCGCGGCGTTGAAAATAACTTTCGGTGCTGGCGTGCCAGAATAGGCGGCCGGAACCGATACCGTTAGCGGAATGCTCGCACTCTGTCCGGACGCAACGGAAACCGATGTATTCATTGGCTGACCTAGCAGCCCCCAGGGATCGTACGCGCTCACGTTAAAGGTGGCGCTGGCTCCCCCATTACTTACCTGAAGCGAAGTTGAGATGCTTCCGCCGGGGGAGATATTCCCATGATTGAAAGTCAGTTGAATTCCCGTAGTGGTCGGGGCGATCGCGTTGGGCGATTGGACGGTAAATGTGTTTCCGTCGCCGGTCGAACCTGTTGCCTGGACGTAAAAGGTTTGCGCAGGTATTTGTACCGAGCCTTCAAACTGCTGTGGAGACAATGAGGAATCGCCGCTCAACACCAGAGTGATCGGTTGTATCACCGCTCCAGTAGAGTCCACGAGCTGAAAGGAGGCAGATGTGATTGCCCCACTAAGCCCGACGGCCATGAGTGCGCTTGATCCAATTACCGGTGGGGCATCGGTTGGCGCTGCGTCATTGTGGATATTGTCGGTAACTGGAACGAAAAAAGTAACCGATATGAACTGCGCGGCAACGCTAGCCGCGGGTGCGGGATTGATGGAGATTGAAGCGGTGTAGGGGGAAGATGCAGCACCTGTAGAGTCGGTGACGGTCAGTGAAAACCCGGTGCTCGTGGCTGCGGTAACGTTAGGTGCGACGAATGTGACAACGGGACCCGAGGAACTGCTTAGAGTCACTGCGGGGCCGCTCGTTTGGCTCCACTTATAGCTTGTAATTGTCGCCCCGGCATCGGTACTTCGATTGCCATTGAGCGTAATCAGGGAGTAAGAATTTGCACTCTTTGGCGCTAAGAAAAATGCAGAAGGCGAGCCCGTTGCGTTGACCGTTGGAGGGGCATTGTTTCCACTGCCACCTCCGCCGCCGCCTCCACAAGCGACAAGCACGAAAGCGCCCAAACACGTGGCCCACAAACGTGCAATTCTCAGAGTCGAATTATTCATCCCAATCCCTTGCGCGCCGTCTTTGCGGCATTCCGCTGTTTCGACAAGTTGATTCACCATAACGCGATCGGGTCGATCCGCTGGTAGCGACACGATTGTTGTTATTTATTCTTGAGGTCGAAAATAGTCCTGCACTTCGGTGCGAGTCAATGGTTAGGCGGCGTTGCGAGCAAAAATAATTGCAGCAGGTTCGCTTTTTAGGGCAAAGTCGGAGTGAATCGAGCGCTCTACGAGTTAGATCGCAGTGACCTTGCCTCATATCCACATACATCAGGAGTCTATAATCTGATGATGTCTGGAGGCGAATATGGGTCACAAAAAGGTAGGCGTGCCAAGCCGTCGGTACACCAATGAGTTCAAGATCGAAGCGGTAAAATTAGGTCACAGCGTTGGAATGTCGGAAGCGAGTCGCAGGCTTGGGATACCGGATTCGAGTTTATTCAATTGGGTGAGGCTTGAGCGCACGGGCAAGCTCGGATTGTCGACGGGCGTATCGGCGACGCCGCGATCGGCGAAGGAGTTGGAGGCCGAAGTGGATCGGTTACGACGCGAACTGGCTTCAGCGAAAACGGATAACGAAATCCTAAAAAAAGCGGCGGCGTACTTTGCCAGGGAATCACGGTGAAGTACGCCTAGATCGAAGCACAAGCGGGCTGGCAGCCGATTGCGCGGCTATGCACGGTACTCGGTGTATCCCGCAGCGGCTTTCTGCAGTGGCGTAAGCGTGGGCCGAGTGACCGAGAGCTCGCCAATCGATCGCTCGATGCGCAGGTGGCCGTCATTCATGCCGAGGGCAAGCAAGGCTTTGGGCGCATCCGCGTCACTCGTCGGTTGCGTCAGTCAGGCATGCGTGTCGGTGCCGAGAGAGTACGCAGAAGCCTTTTGCGGCAGGACTTGCGCTCGGTGTATCGCAAGAAATATCGGGTTACCACCGACTCGAACCATCGCAAACCGATCGCACAAAATCGGCTGGATCGGCGCTTCCATGGATGGAAATTAAATCAAGCCTGGACGACCGATATTACCTACTTGCTGACCGATGAGGGCTGGCTCTATCTGGCCGCTATCGTGGATCTAGGGACACGCCGGATTGTGGGTTGGGCGATGAGCGAGCGGATGAGCGCGAAGCTCGTCTGCGATGCGTTGCAGATGGCGTACTGGCGACGCAGGCCGGCCGCCGGAGTATTGATGCACTCGGATCGCGGCAGCCAATACGCCAGTGACAACTACCGAAAGCTTCTCAAGCAATTTCACATGACGCAATCGATGAGCCGGAAAGGCAATTGCTGGGATAACGCACCAATGGAGAGCTTCTTCAAGACGCTCAAAGTCGAACGCACGCACCGACTGCAATACACCTCGCGAGATCAGGCAAGACTTGATATCGTGAATTGGATCGAAGGGTTCTACAATGAAAAACGTCTGCACTCCGCGATCGATTATCGATCACCCGCGGACTTCGAGCGCAGCCTGAAAGCTGCATGAGTCTGATGTACGTGGAATCGAGGCAGGGTCAAGATGTGGCGTATCGTTTGGCAGTTTGCTCAGCATTTGATCGGGATGCCCGATTCTGCGCCTCTCGGAGTGTTCTCGCTAATAGGGATTGTCGCTCGCGATTTTGCCGGCATTAATTTGCGGGGCGAAATCGAACCAATTTTTCAGGGACATCCTACTCACATTCGCAGCGTCTTGATGTCTTTGCGGCCGTGGAATCTCGCCAATCCCGTCCTCGACTTAAGTGGGTACTATCATGCGTATACACTTACGCGCGCGGAAGCGGAGGTGGCGGTCGCTCAATTGCGTCTCAACCCGGACGTGAGAAACGCGGAAGTGCAGCCGCCTCTGTCTAACCCCGTTATATTTTCCAAGCGGAGGACTGCGGAGGCGCAGGTGGCTACAGATGCGTTTCCTGCAAAATCCAGCCCGAAATTGACTGCGGAACAGGCCTATCTCGATGCGGCGCCAATCGGCATCGAGGCGCGGTTTGCATGGACGATACCCGGGGGCCGGGGAGCGGGGGTTCGCGTCATTGACGTCGAGTCGGGTTGGAATTTCCGGCACGAGGATCTCTTAAAAAACCACGGTGGCGTAGTTTTTGGGCAAGCCGACGATTCTGATCACGGTACGGCCGTTTTGGGTATTTTCGGCGCCAATGATATTGGGGTCGGTGTCGAAGGCATCGCATCCGATGCGTTCACGTATGCTTCATCCGCGTCATGGGATGATGAGGGCCTTAAATGGAACGCCGCGGCGGCCATTCAAGCGGCTGCAGATCGGTTGGCGCCCGGCGATGTAATCCTGCTGGAGATGCATGCACCGGGGCCGAATTCGCCCGGACTCAACGATCAGCAGAAGGGGTATATCGCGGTTGAATACTGGGATCCGGAGTTCGCAGCGATCTCGTACGCGGTCGCAAAGGGTATCTATGTCGTGGAGGCGGCGGGAAACGGTGGGGAGAATCTAGATGCCGCGGTTTATGCGGGGCGATTCGACCGCAAGATGCGAGATTCGGGTGCCATCCTGGTCGGGGGAGGCCATGCTTCGCCCGACCCGAATCCGCGGTCTCGCATCTGGTGGTCGAATTATGGGGCCCGCCTGGACGTGCAGGGATGGGGCGAGTACATCGTGACCTGCGGCGGGTTGAGCGAGCCCAATTATCACGATCGCTACACGGGATTGGACGAGTCGCATTGCTACACCCAGAGTTTCGGCGGCACTTCGGGCGCTAGTCCCATCATCGTCGGTGCGGTTTCTTGTCTCTCAGGAGTGATCAAGGCGCGCGGGCGACCGCCACTCTCGCCCATCGCGATGCGATCGCACATTACAAAGACCGGTACCGTTCAAACTGCCACGCGGGACGCGCCGATGAGTCAGCAAATTGGGCCACTGCCGAATTTGCGGACGGCAGTGAAATATCTTGGTGTGGTCTAGGGACAAGCTCTAAAGGAGGATTCGACAGTGAGCATTACAATAGGCGAGACAGGTGGTCGAGCGATAATTGCGCGGATTGCCATCGTTCTCGTGGTTGCAAGTACATCAGCATGCACAGGGATTTTAGATCAGTATCAAAATTCCATCAGCTCG
The DNA here is from genome assembly GCA_963785405.1 of uncultured Gammaproteobacteria bacterium. Lineage (GTDB taxonomy): Bacteria > Pseudomonadota > Gammaproteobacteria > Steroidobacterales > Steroidobacteraceae > Bog-1198. The sequence continues at coordinate 15,113 of CAWAVF010000008.1, read as the reverse complement.
CACAAAATTCCGGTCGAAGTCGTTACGGTTACAACGAAGTGGCCCAAGGTGGCATATTGCCTGAAGACACCGGGTGGAATGTGCAGCGGAAATTCGAGCGAGACCTTTAGTAGTACCGAATTCATTGCTGCGTGGTCTGTCGGCAAGCGGTCGGAACATTCATCCACGGTCATTGCCGCAACGGCTCTTGGGGATCCTACGACGACCTCGCTTCAAGATATCATGGACTACGCATCCGGCCGGTCGGTCCAAGGGCAGGAAGCGACCCCGCTCAGTCGAACCGGAGCACGTGCTTTTGCCAAGAATCTGTTCGACGCCACCAATACCGGGGGTTGGACTCAGCTCGTCGCCGATCTCAAAGTGGAACGAAGCACCGTTGCTGCGGCGAATCCTGCGGACCCTAGAGTGCAGTCCCTCACTCGTGCGATAAATTTCGCTTCGATCGTGGGTACTTATCTTTCAGCGTATTTTGAAAACGGCCACTTTGTAACTATCACCATCGATCCGTCGCATGTGGAGGCCAGCGCGGAATCTGAATTGCAGTCCAAATTAGGGTTTTCCTCGAATGCGGCAAAACAGACGGTTAGCGACATAGAAAAGCAGCTCACGGGTGAGACCGTGGGGTCGGACGGCAAGTATCATCTTCTGACAGCAAAAGGGGACGGTGGTTTTGTTACGCGGGGCGGAGATAAGTATTCCGTGCCCACGATTTCGGCGAATTTTACTCCGGGCGCCGGCCGCCCACTCAGCGCCAGCAAGGTCGATTTTCCGCAGATTGGATCAGACGTCATTCGCGTGTACATCGAAGCAGTGGGGGATTATTGGTCGCGGCTACCCGGCACGCCGCAGGCCACCGGCGTGAAGGCGAAACTGTTGGCATCATTTGCAGCGGATGCGCCGAATGCTCCGCTGACCGAGACCCAATTCATGACGGTCAATGATTGGTCGTCGCGCGCTGAAACTGCTACCGCTGGCGCGACGGGACAACTGATTCGCGGCATTGGTTGGATCTCGCTTAATAACGAAGCGCTAGCCAAGATCATCGAGACCGCAGCAGGGGTCGCTGTCCGCAAAGGAGCAGAGAAAGTTGTATGGTGCGTCGAAGCTTGCGGAAACGCGACTGGAATGGCTGAATTTGTTCAAAGCGATCAAGTTGCGGTTTCAAAAATTAGGATCTCCGTGGTGGAGTGACTCGGGACCGGAGCGATCGCGGCTGTCTAAAGGTGCGCCAAGTGAATCAGAAGGAGCGGAACATTTCAATGATTTTGAGACTCAAGGGATGAAGAGTTTAGCGAGCCAAGGACGTCCTGCTCAGACCCGCGTTGTTCCCGACAATCGCGTCGGAAGGTTGCGGAAGAGTTCAGCAGTTCTCTAGCTGCGTCCTGCGAGTTAAGGTTTTCTATAAACAGAGCAACCTTTTGTGCTTCCTGATCCATGTGCCGCCGGTCGTAGTGGAGTGTAGCCGATCATGATTTGCCCCAGGTAACCGCCGCCTGGCGTAAAAACGTTCGAAGGGTCGTTTACGAGCGACTTCAATATTTTACCCGCGTGACAAGAATCTCTGGCCAGTATCTTCCAAACCTTGAAAGTAGTAGTTGTATCCTTATCCGCAACTTCGACAGCTGCCGTAGGGTCGGCAAAAAAGATCCCCCAGCCGGCCTTTGGGCTTAAGTTGCTCAATGGATCACCCGGCACGTATTTGGCCCTCACCTTTGGTGGATGCACGCAATCGGTCGGACAGCCACCCTGCACAAGGATGCCGTGCACACTCTTGGCGGCCGGATCGGGATCCGGGTCCGTTATGCAGCCGGGCTGAGTAGCACTTCCGAGTAGCTGCTCAATCCCAGATTGATATGCCGGATCGCTGCTAAAGAACAATAACAGCACGTAGCGATTGTCTGACGCCGGTAGGGCAAATGTTGTGCACGTCGGTTTTCCGCGCTGCACCACGGGAGATGGAGACTGGTCACTATTGGCGTGCGCTGCTGATGCCCAGATTACCGCTGTCGCGATGAGGGCTGTTGCCTTGCGTAAGGAGCAGCTGCGATATTGAAAGGTGGTCATCCGTTCCTCCTTATATTTATCGATGTGGTCGGCCCCGCCATTTCATCACAATTCATACCGCCGCCAAAGCCTGTTCGAGGTATTCTCTCGCGTTGATAGGGAGGTTAGTTAGAACTACTGCAGGCTCCTTCAGGATTACCGCAGAAAGGGTGGACCTTTGAGTCAACCGGCATGGGGCTATCGGTCAAGGAGCCGCGGACGGCTATCGCGGCGACGATACCTCGCGCTGGTGTTCGGGCTTCTGACTCAGCCGCTGGTAGCGGCCACTCCCCTGTCGTCCGGTCACGCCCCACCGGTCCTGATCGGCGTGCTGGCTACCGGTCATGTCGACCCCGTGATCTTTGCTGCACTGGAGAGGCAGATCAGAAGCAGCGTCCCCGAACTCGCCGCCCGCTTGACACTGGTAAGCCGTGAAGCGGGATTTGTCCAGGCCGAACTGGTCACGAAGATCGATGAACTTACGTCTCTCCATCCCGTCCTGCTCGTGTGCCTCGATCTATTTTCCGCAAACGCTGCGAAGGCTCGGCTTCGAGACGACAGCAAGCGCATACCGATCGTCTTTCTGGCGCACGCAGATCCAGTCGCAAGCAACCTGATTCAAAGCTACGCACACCCGGGCAATAACGTGACCGGTGTGAGCACTTACCGCTGCATCGATCCGAAAATGTTGGAGCTCCTGGCCGATACCTTCCCCACGCGAAAGCGAATCGGCTATTTACTGGACGCCTTGGACACCTCGGCCGATGACAAGGCGTGCATAGCGCATGCCCACCGCGATGCGGCTCATATCCAAGTCAACCTGATACCGATTGACGTGTCGCCGCCTGGTTTCGTTGCAACGTTAAGCGAGCAACTTAAGTCTCTGCGTTTGGATGCGGTTCTCGCCCCGGACTCAGCGCCGCTATGGGAAAATCGCAAGTCCGTGGTTCAGGCATTGAATGATGCGCGGTTGCCGGCCATCTACGAGAGCGACATTTTCTTGGCCGAAGGCGGACTGATGTCCTATGGGCCCATTCGAACGGATGCAATTCCTAAGCTGGTAGATTCCGTGCGCAAGATATTGCGCGGAGATCCCGCGGGCGACATTCCCGTCGACCAACCGACTCTGTTCGAGTTCGTGATGAATCTGCGGGCACCCCACTTCTCGGAGTTCGGCATCACAGCCGCAACGCTTCGGCGCGCGGATCGTGTCCTCGAATGATCAGGACGTCGCTCCTCTTTCGAAAGTATGTCCGCGTCCTCGTGATTTGCATGGGCGGCCTGTCGATCTTGGTGGGTCTGGTGCACATGATTATAATCACGAATGCCCAGCTACACGGTGTTGCGACTCTTCTCAATGCCGAGGGGCGCGTTGCGAGTGGGTATATACAAGCCTTCTTGGACAAAACAGTGACTGCCCTCCAATTGATCGACGATGTCGATCAGCCCGGTACGGCGCTCGATCCGCGTGCCATGCAGGATGCCGGCTACCGGATCCTACGACGCGAGCCGTCGATCATCAGCTTCGCATTCTTCGACGGCAGCGGGTGCGAGCGACTATCCGTTTCCCGCCTTCAGCCGGACATGAGAATGGACTGTGAAGGAGCGCAGGCAATCGATCCCAAGGCGAGTCTGTTTGCCGAAGCGCGTGCCGCTGGCGTGGCGTATGGCAATGTGTTCTTCCCTGACGGATCCGAGCCGCACTTCTATATCGGCATCGCCAGTCGGGGGAAAACCACCGGAGCGCTCGTGGCAGAGATCAATCTCAAGGTGATTCATGACAGCGTCGCCGCCATCCGGGTCGGCAAGACCGGCTTGGGCTTTATCGTAGACAAGAGCAATCGGTTGATAGCCCATCCGGACGAGACTCTGGTCCTGAAGCAAACTAAGCTCGTTCACGATTTTGAAGCCGGTGGATCGCTCGAAAATTTGAGCGTCGCCCCTGACTTCGCCGGTCAGCGCGTGGTGATGGCCTCGCAATGGATCGATCGCCCGTCATGGAGGGTCATCGTCGAGCAGCCGATCAGTGAAGCATTTGCGCCGGTATACGCCGCGCTGTGGTCGACGAGCGCTTTGGTACTGGCGGGGATTCTCGGCTCGCTCGCTGCTGGACTGATCATCGCCGACCGGCTGGCCGGTCCTCTATCTCTGCTCCGCGATGGTGTCTCCCGGATAGCGCGAGGCGATCTGGCCACGCGCCTCACCGTGAACACGGGCGATGAGATCGAGCAGGTCGCCGATGAGTTCAACCGCATGGCCGGCGCGCTCGATGAGTCGCGCGCGCACTTGGAGGCCAAGGTCTCGGACCGCACGGCCGCCCTGCAGGCCACCACACAGATGGTACAACGCCAGGCAGAGGAATTGACCGAGCTGAACTCGGCGCTCTCGGAGAGCTTGGATCATGCGCAGCACCGCAAGGAAGATGCCGAGCGCGCGAATGCGGCCAAGACTCGATTCTTGGCGGTTGCCAGTCATGACCTGCGACAACCGATGCACGCAGTCAGTCTCCTTGTCGGTCTACTGAGCGAAAAAATCCACTTACCGGAGGTGCGCGATCTGGTAGGAAAGATCCAGGGGTCCGTCGACGCGATGGGGGGGCTGTTCGACAGCCTCTTGGATATCTCAAAGCTCGACGCCGGTGCCGTGCGCCCCAACTGGGAGGAGTTCCCGATTGCGACGCTCCTCGAACGGGTGAGCCGGAGCTTCGCGCCAATCGCCGAGCAAAAAGGTCTCGCGATGGTGTTCGACGAGAGCCTCGCCTTAGTTCGATCGGATCAGGGCCTTCTCGAACGAATCGTCTGCAATCTCGTGAGCAACGCAATCCGCTACACCGCCGAGGGTCGCGTGAGTCTGCATTGCGAGATGACCGATGATGTCCTCGCCATCATTGTCGAGGACACCGGAATCGGCATTCCCTCGGAGTATCAAGAGAGAATCTTTGACGAGTTCTTTCAAATCGCAAACTCGTCTCGCGATCGTAGCAAGGGTCTCGGTCTTGGACTTTCCATCGTCAAGCGCTGTGCGGACCTGCTGGGGCATCGGCTGTCTATGCGGTCCGGACCGACCGGCTCCAGATTCCAGATCGACGTGCCGTGCTTGGGCATGATGAGCGATCACGGCGCCGCGTCTTCGCGTACTCGAGAGGTAAGTGAGCGCCTATCAAGCGCATTCGTGCTTGTCCTGGACGACGACGCCGACAACCGTTTTGCCGCCGAGGCAATTTACCGCCAATGGGGCTGCCGGGTGCTCGCGGTCGAATCCGTCGGGCATGCATTCGATGCTCTGACTGAGCATCTGCGATCGCCCGATTTGATCGTTTCGGACTTTCAGCTGAGCGAAGATTGGACCGGCGTTCGTGCAGTCGAGGCGTTACGTTCCCGCGCTGAGTGTTTGATTCCCGCTATCATACTCACGGGTGACACGAGCGCGTTACAGTCCATCTGCCTGGACTTCAGCTTCGCAGTGCTTCAAAAACCCGCGGGATCGGACCGGCTCAAAGAAGTGTCCGAACGCCTGCTCAACCTGGGCCTCTCCGAGCTGTCAACGGAGCCGGTCGACGACAACCCCAACGACTCGGCTTGCTCAGAAGCGAAGGCCTAGCTTTCCGGCCGCGACGACCGCCTGAGTGCGCGTGGTGACGTTTAGTGCGCGGAGCACCGCCGACGTGTGCGTCTTGACGGTGCTCGAAGAGAGCTCTAGCTCGCGGCAAATGACCTTGGACGGTTTACCTTGAAGTATCCGGTGAAGAACCTCGGCCTGGCGGGGGGTCAAGCCCAGAGTGGCGGGCGTGGTCTGCTGTGCGACACCGGTAGGGGTGGGACGTGCCCGCTCCGCCGCAACTTCGTGGCGATCGCCTAGAAACACAGAGGGCGGAAGATAAATGCCATGCGCCATGATGAGTCGCAGCGCGCTCGTGAGTATGGCGGAGTTGGACGTCTTCGGGATGAAGCCCATCGCGCCCTTTTCCAACGCACTCAGCACGGTGGCTTTGTCCTCGCTCGAGGACAAAGCGACCACCGGAACATCCGGGTACTGTTCGCGAATTAGTCCGATCCCCTCGATGCCGCTCATATCCGGCAGGCCGATATCCATGAGAATGAGATCCATGCTTGGCTGACTCGCAAGCTGGGACATTCCTTCGCGACAGCTCCCCGCTTCAAAAACCTCGATGGCTCCCATCAAATGTTTCAGGAGCATCGAGATTCCTTCTCTGAAGAGAACGTGGTCGTCCACGAGCAATACCTTCATGACCATCTCCCCGCACGGTCGTAGCGGATCAGGCGAAAAAACACAGGTTCCGTGAGGCCACGTGCTCGATCACGCTGGCTGCATTGTAGCAGGCAGATGCCATCCATTTGATCAAGCGAGATCACTCGGAATTCTCTCGCGCGCCAAGCAAAGGGATGAGCGTCTCTCGAACGAATGGGCCATCTGGGTGAGCCATTTGGGTGAGCCATCTGGGGAATAACAAACGAATAGCAAGCGTCCTATCTTGATTCCCGCCACGAGGCAATTTGAATCAAACCACTCAAATGCAAAGGAGATCGTCATGAATACCCAAATCAATGCAAAGCTCATCACCCGCCTCTTCGGAACGGCTTTGATCATCGCACTTGCCGGCAAGACAATGGCCGCGGGTCCGTTACCTGAGACGCGCTCTAGCGTCGTCAAGTTCGCCGATCTTAACCTGGAAACTCCGCAGGGAGTCGCCGCGCTTTACAAGCGGATCCACATCGCTGCGGAGCAGGTGTGCGGCGTCGTGACCGGAGAACCGATGTACTTCCAAATTGCATCGGGGGCGCAGAAGTGTGTTGACAGGAGCGAGGCCCGCGCGATCGACTCCATTCACAATGTCGCGCTCGAGGCGTTCTACTCGAAGAAGACGGGCCGCCCGATGCCGGTTCTTGCTTCCAATCAGACGAAGTGATCAGCGGCGGATCGCTCACGAACTGGTCACAGTCCAAATCAATCTGAACAAAGGGGCATATGGTCATGTACAGCAATAAATTGAGCGCCTTTCAATGGCGCAGAAATCACTCAACCTTCAATGCAAAATCAGTAAAGGAGTCGGTCATGAGCATCACTAAAATCGTTCGCACAAACGCGATACGGACAGCATGGATAATGTTCACCTTCGTGCCAATGGTCGCTCTGTATAACGCGGCACGGGCCGATGAGTCGGTCGCGACTCAGGTGGTCAGCTATAAGGATTTGAATCTGAATAGCCCGGAAGGCGTGGCAGTGTTGTATGGGCGGATCAACAGAGCAGCCAATGAGGTCTGTGGACAGTGGGAGAACTTCGATCTGTCGCAGTTGCACGCAGTGCAGACCTGTATCAATGGCTCGGTGTCTCGGGCGGTCGCCCAAGTCAATAGTCCAATGCTGACGATTCTTTATAACGAAAAGACGGGAAAGGCGGACAAGAAGATCACCCTTGCGCAATCGCGCTAATGATGTGTCATGAAGTTGTTGCGCCGCGCGGGCAAATGCCTGTGCGGCGCAACTTCTTTGCTAACCTCTTACATCAAGGCGAAATCGCTCTACAGCGTAAAGCCCATCATCAAAAGTCGACATTACCTCGCTATAATCAACCCAACGGCTGAAGCTGCGAGCCAATTATGGGAGTGTGCGCATCTGGGATGCGAACGGGCCCGAAGTGGCCTGATGTTCAGCGGATCGCGCGAGAAGACCGCACTGCAAGGATTACACGGGCATTACTGAAATGAATCTTCCTGCTGCAGATCGGGCGCTCATCCAGCCAGAAAAGCTTCGTGATTATCTCCTTTCCACTGAACACGCGGTGGGGCGCTTTAAGGCCGCGTTTTTTTTCGGGCTGGGTTATTCCAGACAAGATTGGAGGCAGCTTCAAATGGACATATTGCAAATCGCCCGATCCGGCGTAGCGGTGGAGCGTCAAATGAGTACCTTTGGGCAGAAATATGAGGTCAATGGTATCTTGCGGGACCTTCCGGGCGGGAGGCCAGGGCAACGACGATTTGGATCGTAAAAAGCGGTGAGGATTTCCCGCGGTTGGTGACAGTCTATCCAGGAGATGGTCAATGAGGTTCCACGAATTGGAAACAGTGGTTTTGGAGCGCGACATTCCCGAGCGCGGGCTGCGCAAGGGTGACCTTGGAGCGATAGTCGAACTCTATGAACCCGATGGGTTAGACGTCGAGTTCGTCAGGGCCTCCGGTAAGACTCAAGCTCTGGTGACGTTACGCACTAGCGACGTTCGCGGCGTTCGCGACGAGGATTTGGTGTCTGTGCGTACCGTCACGCTTGGTGCCGCATGACCTAAACCGGAGCGAACCGGTGACGTAGGCAACTCGGATTCGTACCGAGATTAATGCAGGACTTTTAAGCGTGGGCCGTCACGCGGATTTACGTATGGGAGAATGGTAAGGTCGTTGCCAAGGACTTGAATGACGATGCGAAATTGGACACTAAAAGACAGCTGAAAAAAAATCTGAGTGTCCAGGGTTCAGTTGCCGATGCGCACAAAATCGACTGTGGGTAACAGTGCGGGTAACTCGGTTTTCGGTCATACAAGAATGCCTTAATTCATAGGCTTTCCGCGTATCGTTCAATTCCCTCCCTGCATTCGGCGCCCCGCTGTTGCGTACGCTTGGGATGTTGAGTCGTGTGGCCGCGTCCGTTGCGATGACTTCGCGGCACTCTACAGATAAACACGCTGCGCACCAGTGAAGGATTGATCGATCGACTGTAACGAATCAACCCTTCACCGCACCATGTTTTGCGAGGGAGCATTTGGATCCAGCCAAACTTGAATTTGACTGGTCACTATGCTCTTCCAGCGATGCCAGGGATTGGCAACAATCTCGCGCCATCACGGATGTCACATGCATCACTAACTCAGGAACATGTTCATGGCCGCTAAACGAAAATCATCGAGCCCATCCTCTGCAAAGCCACGTGCCGCGGATGCGCGTGCATTGTTGGCAAAGCTGCCCACGCGCAAAGCCTCGGAGCACGGCGCCTACGGCTGGATACACGACCTGCCTGATGCACGCGACTATGCCTATGCTGCGCCGCTGCAGCGCTTTCCGCAGGGACTGCCCACTTCCGTCGATCTGCGCTCCGGCTGTCCGCCGGTGTACGACCAGGGGCAGTTGGGCAGCTGCACCGCGAACGGGACCGCGGGGGCCATCGAATTCGATCAACGCAAGCTCGGCAACAAGGCCTTCACGCCCTCACGGCTTTTCATTTACTACAATGAACGCGTGATCGAAGGCACGGTGAGCCAGGACTCGGGCGCCCAGGTGCGGGACGGAATCAAGTCTGTCGCGACTATCGGTGCTCCGCCCGAGACGGATTGGCCGTACGTCATCGCCAAATTCGCGGATCAACCGCCCTCGATTGCTTTCACGGATGCCAAGCTGGATCTGGTGTCGTCCTATGCCCGAGTAAGCCAGAATCTCTCCCAGATGAAGGGCTGCCTCGCCGAAGGCTATCCCTTTGTCTTTGGCTTCACGGTTTACGCAAGTTTCGAGAGCCAGGCCGTGGCCAACAGCGGCGTGGTACCGATGCCGGCGTCCGGCGAGAAAACCGTCGGAGGTCATTGTGTGGTGGCGGTCGGATACGACGACACGCAGCGCACGTTCACCATTCGCAACTCCTGGGGTGCGACCTGGGGCATGAAGGGCTATTGCACGATGCCCTACGAATACTTGATTAGCGCAAATCTCGCGAGTGATTTCTGGACGATTAGGTCGGTCACGGGATAAACGGCGCAGCGTCGGGAGCCGCCGTCATGGTGCATGGAAGGACCGCCGCGATCGCCGCTTCCTGGATGATTCTGGTCGCGGTAGCGCAGCTCGCGAGTGATGGGATCGCCAGCGCCTCGGATGCTGCCGCCAAGCCGGATGCGGCGGGCGATTTCGTACCCCAGGTATCGGTGTGGCAGGATCTCGCTGAGTTATACCCCGAAGCCCAAAAAATCAGCTTTGCGATTGCCGCGGTGCCAGATCCGCGAGTCCCGCGCTACCGCCGTTTCTATGATCTTGATATTGAGGCACTGCAGCTTGGCATGCTGTCAGAGGGCTACACCCTCGATCGCTGGTCGGTGCCCTGGCTCGGCGCAAACGTGCAAAAGACGGCCGGGAAGCATCCTGAGCGGGATTCCAATTTCGGCGTGCTGATATTCCGCTGCGATACCTGGCGCGATGGAGAGTTGACCGGCTATGTATGCAACGGCCGTCTCACATCGACACAGCGCAAGATTGAGCCGGGCTTCATTCCGGAATCCCGCTTCCGTGTGATCTATCTGGTGCCGGAAACGGCCACGCAAGGAGTCGATCTCTACGGGCTGACGCAGGCTGTGGTCCAAATCGAGACACAGCTGCCCGCAGAACCAAGCGGAGTCGGCACCGCCGAGGCGCCCGGCCGGCGGATCGGACTGTTGTCCTTTCCAAATCTGTCGTATCCGAACAATGCCTGTGCCGCGTCCCCGAAGACTCTGCTGATCCTGGGACCGACGTTCTCGGGATCGCTCGACTCGATCCGCGCGCACCGCAAAGCGTTGGTTAATCATCCCAAGATAAACGGCATTTGCCTGATTTCGAGTTCCGCATCGGCGATCTCGAACCCTTTGGTCGACCCCGGACTGAGTGCGGACAGCTCGAAGTCACAGAGCCCTGAGTCTTCGGCTCTGCATTTCAACTCCCTGGTAGTCCCGGATTTTCGGAAATTCGCAAAGATGGCCTTGCTGGCCAAATGGATTTTGCCGTACCGCGACGTCGCGATCCTGAGCGAGTCCTCCGTATTCGGTTACGGCGCGGGCCATGATGTCTGCCAGGCGGTGGCAGGGCCGAAGTGGGATCCCGGATCGATTCCGGAGCTCGATGAAGCCGAGGCGAAGGCGCTTGGCGATTTCTGTCAGCGCCTGCACGTGATTTATTTCCCGCCCACGATTGCGGACATCCGCTACGGGCTTTCGCAGCAACAGCAGCAAGCGCAGACGCCGGTCGCAACTGCCGCCAAAAACGTGCTGCCCACCGATCACTTGAGGCTGGATCTTGGCGCGGATGATGGCACTGAGTTTCCGGACAGTCACCAGTCATCGCTGACCGCCGCGAGTTTGCAGATCTCGCTCGATCGAGCCATGGACGAAGTCAAAGCAGTGAATCCCTCGATGGTGATCGTGGTTGCAACCGATGTCAGGGACCGGCTGTTTTTATTCGATCAATTGCGCCAGCGCCTGCCGACGGCCATTCTCGTTGATCTCGAGACCGATAACCTGCTGACGCATCCGGATTTCCTGCACGCCAGCCGCGGCGCTCTGGCGTTGGCATCGGGCAACCTGAATACCGAATCACCACCCGGTTTAGGCTTGTATGGCTGCGAGAACGGCGGCCCGGCGCAGATCGGGGAATCGGCGCAGATACCGATCCCGCGCGCACACCAATTCTGGCCGACCGATGTGCATGGACTCTTCGCCGACGCGGTCAGCCGGCTTCGCGATCCCGACCAGCGGCAAGACTACCCACCTTGCGCGTTCCCGAGCAAAAAATACCCAGGGCGAGAAGTTAAGCAACGAAACGCGATCCTGAATGTGGTGAGCTTCGATGGCTTCAAGCCGGTGAGTAAGGCGTATCCAAAGCTACCGGGCCCTGACGGCAATAGTATTGCGCCGCGGCTCGTCGGCGCTCTGGAAATCTACGCACCGCTCATGTGCCTGCTGTTGCCGTGGCTTTGGCTGCCGGGCGTCTGGCCGGAAGGATTTGCGGGACGTCTTTCCTGGATGCTGTCACTGCGGCGGTACAACTTGATCCTCACCACTGCGCTCGTGCTGCCGGCATTGTTGATCGCGGTCGGCATCAAGCGCGATTTCGCGCCGGAACACATCAGTTACTCTCCCCTGATTGCTCTGACGCTATTGGCCTTGGTCGGATCGATCGGCGTGTGGTTCTGCGCCCGGCGTCTGGATGACGCCGATCTAGACCCGGCAAGCGATCCCAAGACCCCACAGCTTAAGCGTCGCGAGAAACGACGCGATTTCTGCGCGGCGGCCATACCCGCGGTCATTGCATTCGGCATCGCGCTCGTACCTTGGCTGCGGGTCCATGCCGATACGGATGCGTTACTGTTTGGCGACGAGCGCCTGCTGTTCGCCCTGGGCAGCAATCTCGCCGCTGGCCTGGCGTTTTACGGCGTCATCGTACTCGGCGTGTTCGTGATGCTGTACGCATCGGCGGTGATTGCCACCGCCGCACACCTGGTTCGGCGTGACCTGAAGCTTGTGAGGCATGCCGAAACCGAAATCCACACAAAACCAACGCTGCCGCCGGGCGGTGAAGCGGACAGCGCTGCAGGCAGTGTGCTCGAGGGCAACGGTTTGATGGGACGGAACGTTATCGTGATCTTGGGGCTCATCCTGGCCGCCATCGGCCTCCAGTGTCTCGTGGGCGGAATACGCTTCACCTTATTCGGCCGAGTTGCTTCGATCGCAGCCTTCATTGCGGTGTGCGCGAGCACGCTCTTTGCCGGATTCTCACTGGCAGTTTGCTACGGTGCCGGGCAACGCGTGCGGATACTTTCGGGTTTCGTGCAGTCCCGGTTTCTCGCCCGCAATCCCGACCCGCTGCGTACCAAGGAAATCCCGGGATTCTGGCATGGTGCTGCAAATGCACCCGTCCGGTTCGCGCCGACGCCGGTGCTGGCGCGGCTATCGCAGGCAGGGGCCATTTCACGGCGCTTTTCCACGGTGAAAGAGGTCACTCGGTGGCGGAAAGAACTTACGCAACTACTGTCTGAAGCCGCCGGCGACAACCACCACCGCCTGGCGCTGTTCGCACTGCTGGCCAGCGAAGTGTCCATTTTTCGCTGGCTGGTGCTGGCGACTCTGGGGAGCACGTTGGCCGGCGTGACAATGATTTACCTATTTCCGATCGAAGCCGATATTTTAGTCTGCTTGAATTTGCTGCTGCTCGTTGCCACCGGGCTCTTGTCCGGATTCATGGCAGCCGCCTTCGAACGCGACGGAGTGCTCAGCAACATTCTCTGCAATCGCCCGAAAAAGGCGGCGTGGTCCAGTTCCCTGTTCGGCTTTATCGTCGTCCCCTTCGTCGTGCTCGCGATCGCAATCCTGGTGGCGGAGATTCCGGGCGTGATTGACTGGGGCGGGGGAGTCTTAAGCCTGCTTGCAGTGCTCGGCATTCATAGCTAGCCGTCCCTGATAAATTGGGTTTGGCGCTATGATCGAGCGGCAGCCGTGACCGCTATACCGGGAACTTCCAATATGACACGCGAAAGAGCGGTGTCGCAGGCTGCGGCAAGGGAAAATCGTCAAATATCTATAATTGGCAATTGTCTTATTTTAGATTTCTCTTATAATCTAAAACAATAGATCGCCTTGTTTTAAATAAAGATTCGCTTGAAATGAAAACCTTCAATTCGGGCCGCAAAGTGCAAGAGACACAATATATGTCCTTTCACCCAACGCCTATAAACCGACCCTGGAAGCTCGAGAACATGGAGCTTCTACAGCTTCTAGGGCAGGCAGACCGAGAGCTGGGCCGCATCGACATGTATTCGGACTACATTCCGAATATAGACCTCTTCATTCAGATGCATGTATTGAAGGAAGCGACCCAGTCGAGCCGCATCGAAGGCACCCAAACTAATGTGGATGAAGCGTTGCGTGCAAAGGAGGATGTAGCGCTCAACAAGCGCGACGACTGGGAAGAGGTGCAAAACTACGTGGCCGCCATGAACAAGGCGATTTCGCGTCTCAAAACCATCCCCTTTTCTTCGCGCTTAATAAGAGAGGCGCATCAAACCCTAATGCAGGGCGTACGCGGAAGGGACAAATTGCCGGGAGAATTTCGACAGAGCCAAAACTGGATCGGCGGTGCGACAATTAACGACGCGGTTTTCGTGCCGCCTGTCCATACAAAAATTCCTGAGCTAATCGCCGATCTGGAAGCATTTGTTCACAACGAGAACGACTATTTTCCGGAATTGCTAAAGGCCGCACTGGTTCACTATCAATTTGAGACGATTCATCCCTTCCTGGATGGTAATGGTCGAGTCGGGCGTTTGATGATCACGCTATATCTGGTAAGCAAGGGAATCCTTAAGCAGCCGATACTGTATCTTTCGGATTTCTTTGAACGCAACCGAAATCACTACTACGACAATCTGATGAGAGTGCGAGAGCAAAACGACTTGCAGCAATGGTTCAAGTTTTTCCTCGTTGGAGTAATTGAAACCGCAAAAAGCGGCATTGTGACATTCGACAATATTCTGAAATTACAGAAGAAGGTCGAAGAGCAGATTGGCACGCTTGGAAGTCGAGCTGCAAACGCGCAAAAAGTTCTCAATGCGCTCTATCGACACCCCCTGATCAACGCTGCAGACGTGGGTAAAATAGCTAGAATATCGGCAGCATCAGCATATAAGCTTGTGGCGGATTTAGAGAGGCTGAAAATTCTGCGAGAGATTACCGGCGGAAAACGAGGCCGTACATATTTGTTTGATAGTTACGTTAAGTTCTTTAGGTAAGAGTCGACAGTCGTCTGAGGCTCTTTGAACAGTCTGCGCAGGCTGCCGAATGGGTCCCCGTCACGATCACGATTCGGCGGTGTCGGGAACCGAAAGGTGATAAGTTTCTCGAGCTCGCGGTCGGCCAGGCGGATTGGATATGTCCACGCAGCTATTTTTCTTCGCAGTCGATGTGATCGGATTCTTTTCGGTCCTGATGTTCGGATTGCGAGTTTTGGTCACCAGCCCGAAACAGCCAAACGCGCAGCTCCTCGCACTAATTTGTTTCAATTCAGCATGCGCCATCGTCCTCGCGCGCCAAGACTATGCATTTTGGATCCCGGGGGCCTATCAGTTGCACGTCGGGATGCTGCGCATTCCGCTTCACATTGCACGCAATCTGACGCCTGGCGTACTGATGCTGCTCTGCCATTCTCTGTTCCAAGACGAATCGAAAGTGCCTCGCTGGTTAATCGGCGCCTTCGCGCTGCAAATCTTGATGGAAATTGTCCGCGCCTTGCCCTCCGCGGCACCTGCTTTGCAATACGATTTCTTTCAGATAGCTC
>CAWAVF010000007.1:0-615559 GCA_963785405.1 uncultured Gammaproteobacteria bacterium | reverse complement strand
TGTGCCGCCAGGTTCGTTGAAGCTTGCGAATGCTCGCCTGGCGTCTGACAGTTCCCTATGAGCAGCGGGGATCCCCAACTGCTGCTTAAGCAAGCAAACCGGAAAAGGAGCATCAAATCGGTGCAATCCGCCATCCTTAAATTTCGCGATACTTGCTGTCCATTGAAAGTCTGTTATCGATGAACTCGGAGGTGGTAATCATGAATGCGAATCTATCGGAGCAATAATTCATGACAATCAACAACAACACCTGGGCCATCGTGCTTGCAGGGGGCGAAGGCAGTCGCCTGCATAGCCTTACGACGGATGCTTCGGGCGTCCCGGTGCCAAAGCAGTTTTGTTCACTGACGGGAGGGCAATCTTTGCTCACCGAAACACTGCAGAGGGCGGCATCGGTTGTCGAGCCGGATCAAATTTGTGTGGTCGTTGCCGCAGAGCACCGACGATGGTGGGAACCAATGCTCTCCGAGGTGCCGAATTCCAATATCATAGTGCAACCGAGCAATCGGGGCACGGGAAACGGGGTTCTGTTACCGCTGCTTCACATCCTTGCGCGAGATCCCAGCGCGCGCATTGTTTTGTTGCCTTCAGATCATTACGTGCACGACGAACCCGCGCTCGCCTCTACTCTCCGTCTGGCCGTCAGGGCTCTGGAAGATCATACCGATCAGGTACTACTGTTGGGTATGCATCCGGATGACGCCGATCCAAATCTCGGATACATAGTCCCGGGACACGAGATAGGGCCGAATATTTCTGGGGTTAACCGTTTTGTTGAAAAGCCGAGCGGCGCGACTGCCAAGCAATTGGTAGACCAGGGGGCACTGTGGAATGCGCTCATTGTAGCGACCCGTGCACGCGCCCTGCTCAGCCTATTCATCACGCGTCTGCCCGATGTCGTCGTCAAAATGCACTCCGCCGTTGCCGAGGATTTGCGCTCTTTGGCTCAACGCCCCAGCCACTACCATTGTTTACAGGGATCTCCCGACAATTGATTTTTCGTCGCAGATCCTTCAGGGGGCCAAACCAAGCTACGATTGATAGAAGCCAACCGTTGCGGATGGAGTGATCTTGGCACACCGAAGCGACTGGGCGAAACGTTGCGAGAGTTGCTGCATGTCCGCGAAGCATCGCGAGATTCCATCAACTCGATCGCCCCTCTGAATCTCTCGGTGCAACACGCCCGCCTCGGGGGGACAGATTTGCGCGCTTCCGCGTATCCGCAGGTGCTGAAGGGTTGCAAGGTATCGAGCGAACCACGCTGGCCATCTGCAGCAGCGCCATCCGGTGTCCCCGCACCCACGCAAGCCCGTGAGGGATTGGCTCGTAGTACCAATTCTGGCGCCAGTCAAAAGTCGTAACCAAGCGTGAAGTTGCCAGGAACTCGTACCAATTTCGATGACAGCACCGTTCCTAATCCAAGTCAATGCGTCGCCGCCGAAGCGCACAACGTGTAGACGCGGATACCGCAGCGACGGGCGGCGGCTGCGACGATCGAGCGCGATCCAAACCTCGTGCGGAAGTTGAGTGCCGATTTGATGAAAGCTCAGCGCCGACAGCAGACAGATCACCGCCTTCGGCGCCGCTGCGGCAACGAGTGCGAGACCGTGATGCTCCGTCACCGGGGCATTGGGCAGCCGGTAACGTCCCCGTGCAACGCGTTCGAGAGTTCCGGCACGAACGAGTCGACTCAGAGTCTGAGTGTGGATATTCGCTTCTGCGACTTCCCGCCTAGACACCGAGCCATGCCGGCGGGCGAGACGAAGCAGGCGAGTCGAGGAGGTAGCGATTGGCATGTGGCAAAGTGTAGACATTTACAAATAAATGTCAACGTTTCGCCACATCGCAACGGTCTACCGGCAGTTGGCCCCGGACTACAGACTTCCGGCACCGTCCTTGAAGACCATTCGACAGCAATCGAATCAATGCATGGTAAGGCACCAACGCGATCGCAAAGCCTAGCGACAACGCAAGCATTGTCCAAAGAGGGAAGTCTGGCGGCCCAACGAGATAGAAGAAGAGCGTCGTCAACAGCCCCAACAACGCGAGTGCGCCAAACGCAAAAGTGACCAGGGGCTCCAGAATCACGAGCAACATAAGCGCGGGCAAACAAGTCAGTCGCCAGACCCATCGAATTGGATGAACCGAATTTAGGCTATCGACACCCACCGGCCAGACCTTTTGCATACGTGCTCTTTCGTCAACTCGCGCGCCCACGCTTCTAAGCCCGCTCGCATCTCCTTTACATAGCCATAGCGGTTGTAGATCGCGGTCACGCTGCCATCGGAATGTCCCAGTACCTTCTTGATCAACTGCTCGCCTCCCACACCCAGCGATTCACCCAGCCGTGTCGCAACGGTGCGCCGCAGATCGTGCGACGTGAAAGTCGATGAGAGCTCCGATCCGGTGTGCGCGATAATCTCGCGCGGCAATCGCGTCCTATAAAACTTGCCGATACCCCGGATAGGCTTGGCTCCTTCCGTACTCGACAGGATGTACTCCCCTCTGGAGCCCTTAAGTATGCTCTTGAGAATCGCCACCGCCTCTGGAACGAGCGGTATTACATGGATGTGATCGGTCTTGTAAGCCTCCGCCGGAATGATCAAAAGTTTTTGCTTCAAATCGACCCACGACCAAACTGCATGTGCCCACTCACCGGCTCGGCAGCCAGTCAACAGCATTAACTGCACATGGGTGCCGAATGCGTAGCCCGCTGTAGCCTGCCGCACGCCAGACTATTCGAGCCTCATCGAGCGACAGTACGCGATCCTTCTTGCGCTTTTTGGGAAGATTTTTCTCCATGTCGCTGGCCGGATTGTCGGTGCGCTTGATTAGGTTCTCGCGGATTGCCCACGACACAATAAGTCGCAGCACGGCGATGACGGTGCGTGCCGCCTCGCTGCCGCCTCGCGCGCGCCCTTTGTCACTATCGGGGCGCGGCTGGCGGATACGCACCTTGCGAATCAGATTGCGAACCTGCTCGCGGTTCAACACATCGACGAGCACGCTCCCAATATTCGGATTGATGTGCGTCAGCATCGCTTGCTCGTATTTTCTAGCGGACCGCAATTCCTTCGAACGCGCATAGTCTTCAAGAAATCGATTACCCAGCGTCTCGACGGTGAGGCCGCCGGCAGTGGCGGCGTGTTCCAGAGAGATTGCGGGGCTTTCTCCCTTCTTGGCTTGGTCGCGGTACGCGTTCGCACGCGCGCGGGCGAGCTCAATACCGATCGCAGGATACGTCCCAAGGGTGAGCCGATACTTTCTCCCTTTGAGCTTAAGACCCCGAGTCGACGTCCCCGCTTCGCCGGATACCCGCAATCTTAAGGACCAGGTTGCGGTATCGCCATTTCCCAAGCGGACGAAGAGCCCTGGGACGGTGCCGTCTATGAGGTCTACCTGTTTAGACCTTGGTTTCCTCAAGGCGGCCTTGAGGGCCGTATCCGTGAGCCGCGTCATAGGGTCCACTCTCAAACAATAGGGTCCAAATTAGGGGCCAATTTCGCGCGGAAGTCAACGAATATCGCTGGCAGCACCTGGACGATATCTAGCTAATTTCCCTATTTTTATAGGGTTCTATGGATGTCTCAGGAAGCGGACCTTTGAATTCGGGACGTAGGAGTCGCAGGTTCAAATCCTGTCACCCCGACCATTGATTTCATTAGAGTTTTTCCAGCAGCATCACCTTACGGTTCCATGTCCCCGAGGCTTACGGTTCCAAAAACGGTTCCTGTTTCGGCGCGAAAAAATCACACGAAATTTCGGCTGTCCTTGGATGCCTGCGGACGACATGATTTGATGCTAATTCATGCCGCCATCCGCTTGCCGGCACGCTTCGCTTGTCCACGTGAAATGAGCAAACCGCTGATACCTTAAATCGCTCGCGAAGCCTACGAACCATCGTGAGACTAAGTTCACGTTTGCCATTAAGAACCTCACTAACGCGGCTGGAGGCTCCCAGCACCGGATCCCGCGGACGCAGGCGAGTCGTCATTCGGTTGCGCTCACCGACGGTCTCCGAACCACGGGGTCTCGCGGTGCCGGCACATGGAAAACCGCCTCCTCTAGCCGCCTCAGCCGGGAGTGGACGTCTTCGTGCGGATCGGCGTCCATGGTGACCACAATCGTCTGCCAGAATTGCCGCCAACGCTTAGCCAATGATTCAGCCATCTCAACCCTCCTAAGTGCGCCTGTAATGCTCCATGCATTGCCTTCAGAGTTGCGACCAACCCCCATCGACCGGAAGTTCGGCGCCGGTCGTGTAGGTCGCGTCGAACGCGAGGAAGAGGACGGCCTTGGCAATTTCGTCCGAAGTCCCGAAGCGCTTCATGGGAACCATGCCGTTCATCTTCTCCCTAATCTGGTCGGCCTCGCCTTTACCGGTAAACACCTTGCCGAGGATCGGCGTGTCGATGGGACCGGGCGTCACCGCGTTGACGCGAATCTCGCGAGGAAGCAACTCGGCGGCGAGCGTTCGAGCGAATGATCGCACCGAGGCCTTGGCCGCTCCGTATGCGGCATTGCCGGGCATTCCCTTGACGTTGGCGATCGAGGTCGTGAATACGACAGAGCCTCCCCGGTTGATCAGCGGCGCGAGCTTCTGCACCGCGAAAAGCGGTCCCTTGGCGTTCAAGTTGAACATCTCGTCGTAAACAGCCTCGGTGATGGTCTCAAGAGGCGCTCGGATGCTGAACCCGGCGCTGACGGAGAGCAGATCGAAGGTGTCGAACTCGGCCTTCACCCGGGAGGCGAGAGCGTCGATGTCCGTCAACGATCGCGCGTCGCTCGAAACCACGAGGGCGCCCTTTCCAAGCTCTTTCTCCGCCGATTCCAGTCCGGCCTCCGAGCGACCCGTCACCAGAACACGTGCACCCCCATCGAGGAGCATCTTCGCCGTCGCGAGCCCCATGCCGCTCGTGCCGCCGATAATCACCACCTTTTTATCTTGGTACCGTTCCATGTGTATTCTCCTCGCGAGGTTAGGGTTGCTTTGATGATTTCGAACTGTTCGGTACGATAATAGCCACGATGGCGGTGGTCAAGACAGTTTCGAACTATTTATTTCAAAATACCGCAAGACTCCGTGAACGATCCTGTAGGTCCGCAATGGCCCGCTGATTCGGTTTATCGCAACCATTTCGCCGCGACCGGCGTTCCTTCAGGACACCGCGCTCAAGAATGCTGGCTAAGACAAGTCGACGCCGGAGACCTTGACGACGGCCTGCCACGCGGCTTCCTGGCTGGCGCGATCGTGGAGGTGTGGGTGGCGCTGCGCCTCAATTGGGCCTGAGAACTTCCCTTGAGCCGAGGCGAAGAATTGCCCTGAAACGTCGGTTCCGAACTCCGACGCCTGGAGGTACCGACGGGCCGCGGTCTCCGGCGTCTGATTCATGCCAGGAATGAGGTTCACGATTGGGATAAACAGATACTTCAACAACGGGCCAGCGCTTCGCACTACGTTGGTGGCGGTCGCCCCACCGGGCGAGACAGCGTACACGGCCATGCCGGAGGGTAGCCTGCGCGCCAGCGCCGCGACCCACCAAGCGATAATGAGCTTCGCGTCGGCATAAGCATTGTTGGGCATGTACTTCACGTTCGGCCCGTTGTGAATCAGGGCTTCCATAGCGGCGGTTCGGTCACCCCGGTGGTATTTGGCCGCGAAGGCTGGCACGTCGGTGTACTTGAACATGGGGACGCCCCCTCGGGCAGGCTCCGCGCCGGCGATAACAATCCGCGCGTTGGGGCTCAGCAGGTTGGCGCCAAGCAACCCGACAGTCAGTTGATGATGGCCGATCAGCGGGGCCTGAGACGCCTCGATGCCCGAAGCAGTGAGTGCGCGCTTCTTGAATGGAACCAGCCCTGCATTGAGCAGTAGGAAATCGATAGGCGGACGTCGCTTGACGAGCTCGGCGAGCGCGGATTGAACACTGGTTGGCTTGTCCAGATCCAGCGCCAGCGGCGTGAAGAGCTGTTTTTTGGTCTCAGCCGCGAGTTGAGCGGCCGCTTGCTGGGCCCCGGCCAAGCTGCGACCGGTGACGATGATCTCGTGCCAGCCCTCTCCGGCGAGCAGGCGTGCTGCCGCCTGGCCGAGCCCGGAGGTGGCGCCGGTGATGAGAGCGATCGAATGTTCCATGGGCGGTTCCGTGGTGAGGGAGAAGGTCTACATCGTGAGGCCCCGCGAGGCCAGGGCCAGCTTGCTAATTTCGAACTGTTCAGTTATATATTGGCCGGATTATATTGACAGGATGGCGATTGTCAATGAGATTTGAACCAAATGATTCAAAATAGAGCTAGGCCAGTGGGTCGACCGCGCAGCTTCGATGAGACGGGGGCGCTGGAAAAGGCGACACAGGTGTTCTGGTCGAAAGGCTACGACGGAGTGACGATTGACGATCTCGTCGTCGGGATGGGTGTGGGACGGCCGAGCCTGTATGCCGTCTTTGGGGACAAGCGGGCGATATTCTTGCGCGTCCTGAGGGCGTACGCACAACGGAAGGGCGCATCAGCCGCGAAGGCACTCCTCTCGCCACATAGTCTTCGCGACTCGATCGCGAGCTTTCTGAGGTACGCCGTCGAAAGTGCGACCGAGAGAGGGTCCGCCCGGGGTTGCCTTATGGTGTGCGTCGCGCCGCTTGTGAACGACGCTGAGGTTCAGCGGTTCCTGCAGAGCGCGGTCGCGGGCGGCGTGGCGCTGGCGGAGCGCCGTTTCCGGGACGGGATCAGCGCGGGAGAAATCCCATCTGACTTTCCCGTAGCCGCGCGTGCAATCCAAGTCACGGATTTAGCGCGTGGGCTGACCATGCGTGCGCAGCTAGGCACGCCGCGCAAGACGCTCCTCAAAGATGCTCAGGAAGCGGCCGACTTAGTGCTTCTGCCGCGGCGCGTCTGACGGGTTATCGGAAACAATTCACTGAGGAAATGACCATGACAACTGACATGAGCGGGTCCCGGGACGTTTCGTCGACTGATGAACAAAGTGGCGATGACATATAGCTTCATCGTCCCCTGCCCCGTGAGAACCACGACTGCCACGCTGGGGATACAAACGCCTTCCACTTCTATTTCTCTTAGAGTGTGATAACTGTAATTGTCATTGGTTGTCCAGACCAGTGACTTGCGTCGACTGAAATGGCCATTTATAATTCACAAATGGCCATTTCGGTTTCCAAGTTCAAGAACTCCTGCCTTGACGTAATTCGCCGCGTAGAGGCAACGGGGCAATCCGTGTCAATCACACGGCGAGGCAAGGTTGTGGCCCGCCTCGCGCCGTCATTTCAAGTCACGCAAAGTGTGGACGCTAAGCCTTGGCAGCAGCTAAGGGCCCTCGGAGGCAAATTACTTGCGGAGCCAAATGAATCGGTTGTGCGCGAGGAGGACTTTGAGGCCCTGCGTTGATCTTGCTCCTCGACACGCATTTTTGGATTTGGTGGCTTACACCAAGATCACCTCTCAAGCCCGCGGAAAGAAATGCACTCGATGCCGCAGCAGAGGCTGGGGGCGTGTGCCTAGCTGCCATCAGTTTGTGGGAGGCGCAGCTTCTGCACTCCAAGCAGCGCTTGCAACTACCAGTACCGTTTTCTGACTGGCTGACACGCGCGACGGAATCGCGAGTTCTGACGGTTCTGCCCCTCGATCGAGACGTCGTCATCGCGGTAGACAGCTTGCCCGCACGATTTCACGGCGATCCCGCCGATCGACTGATAGTGGCTACGGCCCGTACACACGGTGTACCGCTAGCGACCCGTGATCGAGCGATTCGGCGTTCGCGCGCCACCAAGCTGTGGTCGCCATGAGACGATTGTTTCTTCCGTAAATAACCTTCGGGACGTAGGAGTCGCAGGTTGAAGTCGCGCAGCAAATGCGCGTTCCCACTCCGGCAGCTATCTCCAGCTCGAAACTCGTTTTACCGCCGACTATTGTTCCCAGCTCATGAGCAGATCTCGAGCAACCTCATCAGGAAAACCGTAGTTCGACTTGGAGCCGATCGCAGACATCGGGGTGTTATTGAGTTGCAGTGACAGCTCCAGTGGATCACCCGTTCGCGTCAGATAGCTGCCGAGTTGCCACACGTACTCGTTCATGGAACCAATCACACGTCGGTTGGAGGCTGCTGCGAACGATATGGGTTGCGTGGCTGCCAACTCACGGCTCACGATCTGCGCCGGCAATTGAAGCGCCGCCAAGAGCTCAGCAACCGCAGCCGGAAAACTGGTTCCAATGCTCTCCCGCAATTGACGTGCCGGCAGGAGTACGGTCAGCAAAGAACGCTCACTGGTCGCGAGCACGATCTGCTGACGTCCTAACCGTGCGAGGTGTACATACCAATTACCGAGTCGCGTACTCGGATGAACGGGCGCAGGTAGTTGCGGTGGCAGACCTAGTCTGTCTCGAATTACTTTTGTACAACAAAGTGAAAGCATGGCGTTTCGTCAAACGAACCGGCGTTACCTGACTGGCTGCCACCGATTTTGAGGTTTCCATTGCTGGTTGAATGTCTGTTCGCTTGCCGCAGCAACCGCGGGCGGCAATACGAATTCGGAAATTTCATCAATCACTACTCCCAGGTCAGGGGTAGTTTCAATACGGAGACTCTCGGCGAACACCGCCCACTGTCGCACGTGATTAAGGTCGGCTGCATACTCCACAGTCAACCCGATCGGAAACCGCCCTGGAATCACGGTCCCGCGGCGCTCGAAAGTTGCCCGCAGGGCTGCAGCGAGCGTCGGTCCCTCGAATTCAAAGTGGCGCGAGATGAACCAAAGATCGTAATAATCCTTCATTCGGCTGTTTGTCATTCCGAGTTGCACCATGGCTTCGAACTTCTCGGCCACAACCGTCTCTCGCGGATAGGTGCGGATGCGAGGGAGTGACTGGCCGAGAATCGACGGAAATTCAGTGATGAACGGCGCCGGCGTTATTGCATCTCCGAATCCCACGTCGATCTGTAGACGCAAAACGGCGGTTCCGAGCTTCGCGGTCAGCAGCGCCCGAAAGCCGCCGCATTCCTGCGTATCGCGAATTTCGATAACCTTCACACTCGACGCATCGAAAACTAGTCCGTCATCTTCGACCGGTTGCACGCAGATGGAGGCGAAAACCTCCCGAACCACACCAGCCTCGTCCTGCAGATAACCTTCCAAATCGAGGTCTTTTGTCGATCGGAAATTCGCGCCGCCCCAAAGGCGAAAAAGCATCGCGCCTTTGAGGACGAATCGTTCGCTATGAGTCGACACGGAAAGACGATAAAGAAACCGCTCAAGTCCGTACCAGATTAGTACGAGATTGGGATCCGTCTTGATGGCAGTTGAGTGATTCAACAGCCGCTGGCGTATGGATGCCGACGTATTTCTGGGTTTGTCCTTTGCCATGGTAAGGCAGCCCTTAAATTGCTTCGAGGTATGGACGAATGACTGTGGTCACACGGCATACCTTCCCGGCCGCCCAAAGCTCTTCCCGGGTGCAACGCTTTGCGCGCAGCGCCTCACGAAGCGACTCGATAGCTACATCAAGGCCAATCTTGTTTCGAAATTTGAAACAATCGGCCACTGTCTTCGCTGGAGAATAGATGCGTACTGGAACACCATCGACTCGATGACGCTCAACACCGAATCTAAAAGCCGAACCAGAGACCAGGGTCACACGAACCGGTGGGTAGTCGAGCCGAGGCCGCGCGGCTCCTTGTGCGACGGCGATCCAGACGTCATGAGGAGCCTGCGTGCCGATGCCATGGAATCGAAGGGCTGAAAGTAGACAAATTACCGAATGCGGAACGGCAGCCGCGACAAGCGCAAGTCCGAGATTCTCGGAGTGCTCGGCGTCTGGGACCATGTACCGCCCACGTCCAACGCGCATAAGCTGTCCTTTGCCCACGAGGCGGCTTATCTCCTGTGGATGGATTCGCAGTCGTGCAAAATCCCGAGGTTGCAGAACTGCTTTGGAGCGAGCAGATGCGGCGAGCTGCCTACGCTGCCGAAGATTTGATTTCATGTGACAAAGTATACATACTTATATATAACTATGTATATTAAATCACATCCGTCAGCGCAATCTTCGGGACGTAGGAGTCGCAGGTTCAAATCCTGTCACCCGGACCATTGATTTTAGGTCCTAACCGGGGACATGGTACCCATTTCCTTCCGGAGACAGGGGTAACAGTCTGGCACCGAACGGGTTTGGGGCACACTCGACGCGACCTGTCTCGTGATCAAAGAACCCCAAGTCGTAGTGCATAAAGCTCACCAGCCAGATCTTTTCCGCGATTTCCTTGATGCCGACATTCTGTCCAGCGAAGACCTGACTTAGATTTATCTTACGCCGCCCGATGCAGATGCGCCCGCACTGTGTAACGGTGATGGTGCGATCGTGCAGGGGGTATTCCAGTTCGCTCAAGCCGGTATAGGGACGCGCTGAGGGTCGGTACAGCTGGCCTGGGCACCGGCCGTTCAATGACTGGTGAGGCCGCTCATTGTTGTAATACTCGATGAAGCGATCGAACCTCGCCTGCTGCTGCAGAAAATTTTTCGCCGGCGGCTTGGTGGCTTCCTTCTTCAAGGTCAAATGCATGCGCTCATGGCGGCCGTTTTGCTGCGGGTTGCCGGGCTTGATGCGTTCGATGCCGATCCCTAAGCGCAGCCACCACACCGAGAGCTTGCTTAAACCGAAGAAGGCGCTGGCGCTGGCGAAGGGCACTCCATTGTCGGTGCGGATCGACAAAGGCAGCCCAAAGTCCTTAAAAGCCCTTTCAAACACGGTAAATGCGAACATCTCTTTGGTGGTGCCCAGAGCGTCGCAGCACAGCAAGGAGCGGCTCGCATAGTCGGTGATGGTCAACGGGTAGCAGTAACGTTTATCGGCGAGCATGAACTCGCCCTTGTAATCGGCGCACCACAAATCGTTGGGTCGAGTCGCCTGGCTCAGCGTTGTGCCTTCGGCCTTGTAGCGCTTCTTGCGTCCGTTGCTGACCAGGCCGTGTCTATCCAACACCGCATGGACGGTGCTGATTGCGGGAAGGTGGATCGCGCTGTGCAGCAGCTTGATCTTGTCCCGGATCTTCTGCGCTCCCCAGCTCGAGTGCTTCTCTTTGAGCTGCAGGATCAAGTTCTCGATCTGAAAGGGCAGACGATTAGCGTGCCGATACGGCCGGCGGCTCCGATCGGTCAATCCTTCAATCCCAGAGTTCTTATACCGATTGAAGAGCTTGTAGCCAGTTTTGCGAGAGATATCGAACTCTCGGCACAAAACCGCCATCTTCTCCCCTTCCATCAACCGAGCCACAAAGCGCATCCGCTCGTCCATCTTGGATAACTCCTTCCAAGGCATTTCGCGTCTCCCGCAAATGCCAGAAAGTGTTACCCATGTGCTCGGAAAAAGTGTTACCTATGTGCCCGGTAGGACATAAAGCATATTTTTTAGTCATCGATCCTCTAGGTGCCAGGTAATTTTACAGCTAGGTGTCAGTTTCAACACCAGGAAAGCATGCAAAATTTCGGCTGTCCTTGGATGCCTGCGGACGACGTGTGACTGGAATGTGGCCCGACGTGGCGTCCGGGCTCGCCTAGGACACCACTTGGGTTGCGCCGTATGACAAAGTCCTACGCCTCAGAACTGAACTGGTCCCACCGCTCCAATCCAGTGACGCACCTTCGCCGGATCCTTCTCGTCCATATAAAAGAAGTGAGACATCACCGGTTTCACGATCGGCTTGCTAGCATCATCCGGCTTCATGGTGACAATGCCGCGGAAGATCTTGAGCGAACCGCCGTCCCAATATTCGAGGACGTCGTGATGGGCTGTGAAGCCCGTATCGATGAAGGCGCGCAGGTTCTCGCGGATGGCCTCGCGTCCATGCCAATCGGCAACCCCGAGGTTACCAATGGCATCTTCGGTAAAGCACTCAAATCCTTTACCGAAAGTCTTGTCGTCAATTTCCTTCCAGAAAGCCATTAGCCATTTCGGTGGTTCTTTCTTCGTGAATGTCATCGTGGTCATGGTGTTCTCCTTTGATGGTAGTGTTTGGTCGTCTCGCAGGGCCGCAGCAGTGCGTGGCAGCGAAATCATTGCCGCCGTCGCTGCCATGCCGGCGAGCAGGTGTCGACGATCTAAGTTGGCTGAGTCCATCTGTAGGTTCTCCAGTTCCCTGGCTTTGGCGTTGAGCACCGGCGGCTCAACATGGGAGATAATGTAAGGCCGGTTTCCTTGGCCGGATTGCCAATACCCCCTCGGTTTTCGCCATTCGCGTAAGTGACACCGTTGAGGCCTAGACAACCGCGATCCGCCGAACCGATTCATCCCGCTGCGCATCGAACTCCCGACACGACTTCCGTGGAATCACCTGCAGATCTGGTTGGTGGATAGGGCTAGACAAATTCTAACTATGCAGGCAGGCTTTGGCGGCAATGACTAAAAACCCTCGGTTCACGCCAAATGCGGTTCGCGTCATCGAATTGCTGGCTTTTCCGTTGGTGCAGTTGCTGGACGTCACTGGACCGATTCAAGTATTCGCCTCCGCCAACGATTTCGTACTCCAAGCTGGAGGACGGCCACCCTATGACTTAAGGGTTGTGGCCCAAGGCGGCGCGCAGGTTACAGCGTCGGCCGGACTCAAGCTATCGACAGTTCCGCTTCCGCTTGGCGGTACAGCGGTGGATACACTGATGGTGGCCGGCGGCCAAGGCGTTGAGGCTGCGGCCGCAGACCCTTTGATCATCGAATGGGTGCAGGCCCGAGCCAAGCGTGCACGCCGCATCGCCTCCGTATGCACCGGAGCATTTCTGCTGGCCGCGACTGGCCTGCTCGACGGGCGCCGCGCCGTTACCCATTGGTCGTTTTGCGCCGAACTTGCCCGACGCTACCCCAAGGTGCGCGTCGAATCTGATCCAATCTTCGTACGCGACGATTCGGTATGGAGTTCGGCAGGAGTGACGGCCGGGATTGATCTAGCGCTTGCGCTTGTAGAAGAAGATCTGGGACCGACGGTAGCGCTGGCCGTGGCTAGGTACCTGGTTGTTTTCATGAAGCGTCCAGGTGGGCAAGCGCAGTTCAGCACCGTGCTATCGCTGCAGGCGGCGAACGTTGAGTTTGGCGCGCTGCACGAATGGATTAACAATCACCTCGCTGATGATTTACCGCTTCCCGTATTGGCCGATCGAGCAGGTATGAGTGAGCGCAGTTTCAGCCGCCACTATGCCGAGGCGACAGGCATTACTCCAGCCCGCGCAATTGAGCGACTGCGAGTCGAAGCGGCGCGGCGATTGCTATCGGAATCCGGACTGCCAGTGAAGCGGATATCTCAACGTTGCGGTTTCGGTTCGGAGGAAACAATGCGCCGCAGCTTCCTGCGGCTACTGGCAGTAACTCCTCAGGATTATCGCTCTCGATTCACCGCGTGAAGTGAGGCTTCGGTCAGCGCAAGATTTCGCTGCTACCTCCGATCAGGCGGAATGCTCCTGATGGAAGAGGCAAACGCTTTGTGTGACGCATGGTCGACCGGTTTTCGAGTATTTCTTGTACGCATTTTCGACAGAACGTGCACTCAAAGGAGCAAATCATCGCCTCGAGGGAATCGGGTAACAATTGAGCGCCACAGTTCTCGCAGGTGGGGCCAATTTCCAGCATATATTGCCTCCCGAGGTTTGCTTAACAATAGTGAAGTGCTCTGCGCGACACAACTCATCATCTTAAGTATTCGTGGTGAAAATCAGGCCGTCCTTTGCGCTTTTCCGGGTTAGACGGTCAGGCGGTGCGGGAGTTGCGAAACGATCGGGGCCCAAATCGCGAACTAACCCACCAGCAGCAAGAGCGAGAGACTTTTCGGTATCTGTTTTCCCACGTAGGATTCCTTCAATGAAAATTGAACCCTTCCACATTCATGTCGACGACCTCGATATCGAGGACCTTCGGCGACGGCTGGGCGAGACACGGTGGTCACTGAGCGTCGGTGGCACCGGATGGGAAATGGGCATGGATGCTGCTTATCTCCGATCGCTAAGCGACTATTGGCGCAACCAGTTTGACTGGCGAACTGTCGAAGTCACGTTGAATCGGCTACCTCATTTTCAGGCACGCAGCGACGCCGGATCACTCCATTTCGTACACCTGAAAGGATCGGGAGCACATCCTATTCCAATCGTCCTAACTCACGGATGGCCCAGCACGTTTGCCGAGCTACTCGAACTCGCTCAAATGCTCGCGACACCGTCGACGTTTGGTGCGGCATCTTCGGAAGGGTTTGACGTCGTGGTCCCATCACTTCCCGGATACGCCTTCTCTTCGTCCCCTTCTACGGTTGGCACAAACGCGTTTACGATCGCGGACCAATGGGCGACATTGATGGAAACGCTGGGCTACACAAAATTCATCGCGCATGGTGGCGACATCGGCGCAGGAGTGTCGACCGCGTTGGGTCTTCGACATCGCGACCGCTTGCTCGCCTTACATCTGAACTACATCCCGGGCTCCTACCAGCCACACATCCCCGAGTCCGCGCCGCTCACGCACGAGGAAACGGAGTTCTTCGCTCGCCGCTCTACGTGGAATGACCAGGAAGGGGGGTACTCGCACGTTCAATCGACAAAACCAGATGTCCTCGCGCCATCTCTGAACGATTCCCCGGTGGGTCTTGCCGCTTGGATGGTTGACAAGTTTCGTTCTTGGAGCGACTGCGATGGCGATGTGGAACGCGTGTTTACCCGCGACGAGATCCTGACGACAATTTCAATTTACTGGTTTACGCGTTCGATGCCATCGGCTATTCGGTTGTATTGGGAGGGTCGCAAGCGCCCTCTCAAATTCGCGCCGGGCGAGAAAGTCAATGTACCGGTCGCCATAGCGCACTTCCCGCGAGAAATCCCGATTCCGCCAAGAACGTATGTAGAACGTGGGTACAACGTGACACGATGGACGGAGATGCCAAAGGGCGGACACTTTGCTGCCTATGAGGAACCCGTATCGCTCGCCAACGACATTCGTGCGTTTGCACGACAATTTCGTCTTTAAGGCGCACTTCGTTGCCTTCGCCAATGATGGGAGATTGCCTGGCTTGATGTCCTTGTGCACGAATCCTCTAACCGCGACGGGAACCAAGCAACTGTACAAGCATACTCATACAAATCTTGACCGATCCTCAGTCAATCAGTCCAGTTTTCAATATTGAGATCTCGCACGCGCCCGAACTCCCCCGTGTTATTGGTCACAAGGGTGAGTTTCAGAGAACGGGCGTGCGCCGCGATGAAAAGATCGTTCGCGCCGATCATCGTTCCACTCGCTTTGAGCGCAGCGCGAATCTGGGCATAGTGAACGGTCGCTTCGTCGGGAAAGTCCAAGACCTCGACGTGCCGCAAATACTCATCGAGAGCAGAATGATCCTGCTGCCGCCGAGGAGACACTTCAACCCCGAACAGCAGTTCCGACTTGGTGATGACAGAGATGCAGACGGCACCGATTGGAACCTTTTGCAGTCTTCTCAGAACCGCATCATGCGAACGCTTCATGATGTAGGACGAGATATCCGTGTCGAGCATGTACTCCGGCATCAGCGTTCGCGCTCTTGGACCGGCAAATCTTCAGCCCCTTCCATGAACTCCTTCGAAGCGACAGGACCTGAGGCGAGATAGGCAGACCAGTCCGTCGGACGGGCAGAAAGAATCACATCGTCGCCTTGCCTACGAATAAATACTTCCGAGGTTTTGAACTGAAACTCCTTCGGCAGCCGGACTGCTTGGCTGCGATTATTCATGAAAATCTTTGCTCTTCGTTGCATGCATTACCCCCAAAAATTGGCATATACACAAGTATATGCCGTCGTTAGGGCTGCTTCCATCCAAACCGGAGTCGACGTCATGCACGAGAGTGTCTCCTCGGCCCAACAAGATAGAAGAATATAGCGTCGTCAACTACCTTCAATAACAAATATTATTTATTATCAATAAGTTATAAACACGGTAGCAGTTGCTAGGGATCCCTTGTGTAGCTACAATGTGCTCCATGAAACAGAGTGTTGTTCGAGCCAGGATAGATACCGACCTCAAAGCCAAAGCTTCTGCGGTATTGGAATCGTGTGGCCTTGGGTTGAGCGATGCCGTACGCATATTTCTAGGACAGGTCGTCAAGCAGGGGGGCTTGCCGTTTTCTGTTCGTGCTAGGCACGTAGTTTCCGGAGATCAGCTTTGGAAGATGAAACGCGCAGCTCAGCAGCGTGATAGAAAACTTGCCGCTAACGAGGACATATCCGCTGGCGAATTGTTACTCATCTCTCCGGATCGAATGCGCAATGCCCAAATAGCGTGGCCTGTGATTGAGTGAACAGCAGCTCCACGAAGTTGCGTTAACAGAAGAAGAAAAAGATACCATCCTCTCCTATTGTGGACCTGAACCCCTGCTCGTCGGCGGTCAAGCACTTGCCTTTTGGGCTCTCTGGTTCAAAATTGAGAGCCCCGCAGAGTTAGGCGACAAAGTCACAACAGACGCCGATTTCATCGGGAGCATCACGAACGCTCGTGCCCTGAACAAACAATTGCACTGGACGATGTGGACGCCTTCCTTGGAAGATGCAACCCCTCAAACAGCGAAGCTCACCAAGAGAGTCGATAACAACGGGGTAAAGCAAATTGACTTTCTACATTCCATTGTCGGGCTGGATACGAAAGGAATCAGAAAACGAGCCGTTGTTATTGATTTGCCGCCGACCGCCAAGATAAGCATTCTGCATCCTATAGATGTGCTCACCAGCCGATTAAAGAATCTCCAACATTTGCCCGAAAAGCAAAACGAAATCGGCGTAGCTCAGGCGCACCTTGCCATTACGACCGCAACGGCGTTTCTGGACACTTTGCTTGCTCCATCGCAACGTCGCGAATTGCTAATATGGGTAAACCATATCGCTGAAATTGCGCTTGATAAATCTCTCGGCAGCACACTGGATCAATACGGCCTCGACCCACTAACATCAATCCCAGCAGAGAAGATTGAAGTACCGGAGTTCAATGCGAAACGCTGGCCCCAAATCCTTGAGGCCTCTAAAAGTGCTCGTGAAGCGCGCGCAAAAAAAGCCGCACAGATCATGTCTCGAAGGCTGCCGTCGAGCAAGACTAAGATCTCTTAGAGACTCAAGCTTTTTTTTCGTTACCTTTCGCAGATTGCTGATATGCCAACGCGATCCAATCGCATCGCGCGAAGCGCCTGAGTTCTCACTATCTAACCATCGCGCCCGACAGCATCAGGGCGTCTACCAGGCGCACCTCGCCCGATTCTTTGCGCACCATTACGGGATTGAGATCGCAAACGGTCACCAGGTCCCCGAGATCTGCCGCAAGCCTGGACGTGCGGACCACCAGATCCGCTAGCTTGCTCGTGTCGGTTTCGGGCATCAAGTTGCGATAGCCGGCTAGCAGCTTGCCGAGACGAGTCGCTTCAATCATCCCTGCCGCGTCGTCTATCTCTATCGGCGCCAACCGGACCGCTGTATCGGCCTGCAGCTCCACCAT
The DNA here is from genome assembly GCA_963785405.1 of uncultured Gammaproteobacteria bacterium. Classification (GTDB taxonomy): domain Bacteria; phylum Pseudomonadota; class Gammaproteobacteria; order Steroidobacterales; family Steroidobacteraceae; genus Bog-1198. Next base: position 598,079 of record CAWAVF010000007.1, on the reverse strand, counting down.
GGTGCCGCCGGTGCCGACAACGACGAGGGAACCGAACGGAGGCGTAGCCGCGAAGCCGATCATTGCTTCTGCATCTGCTTGGAATTGTTCCTGAAGTTCAAATCCGTCGATCCGTGCCTGCGGCGCGGCGGCGGCAACATTCGCTGCAATTCGAGCTATGGCGTTTTCCAACTCCGGACGGCTGCCTATGCCGAGTATTACGCCACCGACATCGGAACGATGCAGGATATCCGGCGAAGCGATCTTCACCGCCATCGGAAAGCCCACTTCATTCGCCCGCTCCATCGCCTCCCCCGCGCCCCTTACCACCACAGCGCGCACGAAAGGCAAGCCGTAGGCTTTAAGGACGCGAACGCACAGTTCCGGCGGCACTGTCCCTGAGACGCGGCAAAGTTCCTGCCGCAAATCGTCCGCTACGGAGTTGTAGAAAGGGCGGTTTCGGCTATGCACTCGCGCCCACCGCCCGGCGTTGCCAATTTGCCCGATGCTTAGATTCCCGATCGCTATTAAACCGGCATGCAGTCCTCGCAGCAGCGGGACGCCGGCTTCTGACAAAACCGTGACGATGCGTTCATGAAGGGACTCGGATGTTGGCGACACCACCACTACAGGCTTTGCCGCCTGCTTGCCGACCTCCCCATAAATCCCGATAACTTCCTTGTAACTTTCTAGCCCGTAGGGATTGAGACTGATTTGCGCATCCTGGAGAAGTGCGAGAGCGCCAACGGAGCTGTCAGCAAGCAGGGTGCGAAGCGCTTCGGGGATTTTCCGTAGCTCGCGCCCGACTGTGGCACCGATGTCGACCGGATTCTCGCCGCTGTTGCCAGGCAGAAACGACCGAACAGCCTCGCTAGTTTTAGTTTCAAACCGCGCCAGCGTTACACCGGCCTCCTCCGCGATATCGCAAGCGAGCGCGGTCTGGCCTCCTGAAATGCCAACGATTGCCACTCCTCCTTTCCCTCCGCTCGGTCTTGCTTGGCTGAAGCATTCCATCGAAGCGATGAGTTCGTCATAGTCATGCACAACTGCGACGCCGCATTCGGCGAAGAAGCGGTCGTAGGCATCGCGGCTGGTTATGAGCGCGCCGGTATGGGCCTTCGTTGCGGCTGAGCCAAGTTCGGAGATACCAACCTTGAGGACGACGAGCCCTTTACCTGCTACGCGGATGTGCTCCACGGCCTCGGCAAAGTCCACGGGATCCTTAATTGATTCGGCGACGATGCCTACCGTGTCCGTAGCCTCGTCGGAGGCGAGCCAGGCAAGGTAATCGGATGCTGCAAGCTGGAATTCACTGCCGACGGTAACGACTTTCGAAAGCCCAACCGAAATCGAATTCATCACAGAAATAGCCGCCGAACCGGATTGGGCGATGAGCGAACAGCGTCCGGAGCGAATGCGCAGCGAAGGGCGGGCGGGATAGAGTGGAACTGAGTCCGTAAAATTGACCAACCCCATACAATTAGGGCCGTGAATAGCAATTTTACTCGTAGCGCCAAAGGCGCGAATCCTTGCTTCCTGTTCGGCGGAGAAGCCATTCGCAAATACTATTGCGGAGCGCACATTGGCTTGTTCCAGCGCCATTAGGCTTTCCAGTACGCTCGCTGCCGGGATCGCAACGACCGCCGTGTCCACATCGGGAGGAAGATCACCAATAGCGCGCAGAGCGGGCAGGCCCTCGATCGTGTCGGCCGAAGGGTGAACAGGTATGACCGTACCTGGAAATTTCCATTTATGCAGATTTTCGATGACGACATTGCCTTGTGACTCGCGCTTCGCCGATGCGCCGACAACAGCGACCGTTTTCGGCCGCACAAGAGGAGAGACGTCGCGGATCAATTTGGCACCTTTTTTGATTACGGATAATCGAGCGGGCGCTCATGCGCACGCTGACAATGCGGGAAATCGTAGAAGTTTACCTGCTAGTTCTGCTGTTCTTTGGGAATCCAAACCTCCTGCCAGTTCGGATGTGTGTTGAACGCTACATTGAACTGGGCGTCGATGTTTTTCAGTTTGGTGGAGACAGCCTCGAAGGAGCGTGCATTGGTAAGCGTGATTTCATTGATATCGCGCGCGACTATCTCAGCATATTTGGAATAGACCGCCTGCTGCTTGTCGAGCGGCGTTGCGGCGGCTGCGGCGATGAGCTTGTCGAGTTCCGCATTGCAGTAGCCGGTCGGGTTGGCGTAAGGGACGCCGCCCTCATTGCACAGGTAGCTTCTGTCAATGCCGAGGACCGGATTGGTCCTGGCAGTCAGCGAGATGATGGAGGCATCGAAATCATGTCGCTTGTAGACCTTGTCCGTCCAGATCTGTCCGTCAAGCCCGGCCATCTTGACGCTGAGGCCTATCGCGGTCCACTCCGACTGGACGACCCTAGCGACCCATTCAAATGGCGGCACCGCAGGGTAGGTAAGCTCGATGCTGAAGCGCTGGCCATTCTTTAGCGGATAACCAGCGGCGTCCAGAAGAGCGCCGGCCTTCTTGGGGTCGTAAGGATAGATTTTGTTGTAGTCGATCGATGGGTCATGCAGGCTGCGGAACTGAGCCGGGATGGCGTTAAGTTCCTTGTTGGCCATACCTTGATAAACATCTTGGACGACGCGGTCGCGGTCGATCGCTTGAAACAGCGCCTGGCGGACCATCAGGTTCTTCATGGGTTCGCGCCGCATGTTAAAATCAATAACCGCCCGTTCGGGCGCGTTGGTCTTGATCTCGATTACCCGAAATCCCCCGCCCTTGGCCGCTGCCTCTGCAGCCGGAACCTGAGCTGGCTCGAGCCACGTCCAATCGATTTCGCCACGAGCCAGCGCATTGCGCCGTTGTTGGGGGTCTGGGATCAACGCGAACACAACCGAATCGACGTGCGGCTTCCCTTTTTCCCAATAGTTCGGATTGCGTGTAAAGGTAATTGCCCGGCCCGTCTCCCAGGAAACGAATTTAAACGGTCCAAGCCCTACCGGCGCACGGTTAGCCGGATTGGTTAATAAATCAGTTCGCTCATAGACGTGCTTGGGCAAGAGCGGGAAGACTTCCTTATCAAAGAGGTCCAGGGTCGCCGTCATCGGCTGCTTCAGCTTTAGCACGAACGTCGTCGCATCGGGCGCGTCCGCCTCGGCGATGAGCGGCATCAGCTTCGTCAGGTAAGTATTGTACTTGCCGAAATTCATTAGCGTGAAGACCACGTCCTCGGCGCTGAACGATTGACCGTCGGACCATTTCACCCCGCCGCGGATTTTGAACGTATATGTCAGACCGTTCGACGAAACCTCCCAAGATTCCGCCAAGCGCGGGATACGGTAGCCATTCCGGTCATAAGTCAGGAGCCCGTCGGCCCAGACATCGGCGACGACAAGGGATGATGTTACAGAAGTTAGTTGTGTGTTGAAGGTACTGAGTTGACCCGGGTCAATTCCCGCTACTACCGTCCCACCGGTTACGGGGCTGCCATCTGCTGCAGCGGCGTAACAGACGGTTCCCGCAGCGAGCAGCGGCGAAAGTGCCGCGGCGCATGCGGCTCCAACAAGGCAACGATCTGCGCGCATCTTATTCCCTCCGCAACCTACACCCGAAAGCCTGGCGGTTCGGTCGTCTGGCCACCAATCGGGGTCGCCGATAAATTGGCCAAGCGAGTACGTACCTCCCTCGGATTTGTTGAAAGACGAGCCTGCAGCAGCAGCCGCGTATAGGGATGGGCGGGTGCGTCGAAGATATTTCGGCCGATCTCGACGATCCGGCCGCGTTGCATCACCGCGATCCGGTCAGCGATCGACTGCACGGCATTGAGATCATGGCTGATGAGCACGAAGCCGACGCTCCTGCGGCAGCTCAACTCGCGCATCAGATCCAACACCTGCGCCTGGATCGAAATGTCGAGACTGGAGAGCGGCTCGTCCGCCACGATCACCCTGGGTTCCAGCATCATCGCGCGGGCAATCGCGATCCTCTGCTGTTGCCCGCCCGAAAGTTGGTGCGGATAGCGTGGCAGATACTGCTCCGGCGGATCGAGACCGACGGAAGCGAGATGACGGGCAAGGAAGGCGCGCAGCTTGGCAGGCTCAGCAAGCTCGTGGCGACGGGCGACGTGGGCGAGCGATTGCTCGACGCGCATACGCGGATTGAGCGAAGAAGACGGGTCCTGAAAGATCGCCTGGATGTCGCGCCGGTAAGCACGCCATTGCTTGCGATTCAGGTCAGCCAAAGGAACACCTCGATAGAGTACCACGCCGTCGGAAGGCTGCTCGAGACGCAGCATAAGCCTGGCGAGCGTGCTCTTGCCGGACCCCGACTCGCCGACGATAGCAAGCGTCTCGCCCTCGTTGACGTCGAGATCGACCCCGTCGACCGCGTTCAGGACCCGACGGCGCCAACTTGAAGGGATCTGGCTCAGATAGCGACGCGTGACCCCGCGGATTTGCAGGATCGGTTCGCTCATGGCGCCGCCTTCGATCCGACGGGTTCCGCAAGGCGGCGATGGCGGGTGCTCAGCTCGATGAGCTGCGCGGCATAGGGATGCTTCGGGTTCTCAAACACCTCCACGGTGTCACCGCTTTCGAGCACCTTGCCGTCGCGCATGACGTAGACGCGGTCACACAGTTCTGCGACGACACCCAGATCGTGCGAGATAATGACCATGGCCATCTTGCGGTCGCGATGCAGTCGACGCAGTGTTTCTAGCACTTGGAGCTGTACCGTCGCGTCGAGCGCGGTGGTCGGCTCATCGGCGAACAACAGCGCGGGCTCGCTGGCAAGCGCTATCGCGATCATGACACGCTGCCGCATACCGCCGGAAAGCTCATGCGGAAAGCGCCGCGCTAGTTGCAGGGGGGACGGAAGACCAGCCTCGGCGAGCAGTTGCTGAACCCTATCCCCAATCGCGGCTGAAGCTTTTCCGCCTACCGCCTCGGCTACCTGGGCTCCCACCCGCTTCGTCGGATTGAGGTAGCCAAGCGGATCCTGAAAAATCATTGAGAAGCCGTGATGACGCCGAAGGTCGCGGAGCGCTGGGTCGGATATGCGGGCCAGATCTAATCCACGGAAATTGACCTGGCCCTGGCAAGCTGCGAGTTCGACATTGGGGAGTAGCTTCATTACGGCGCGTGCCAGCATGCTCTTGCCCGATCCGGACTCGCCAACAATACCGATGCTCTCGCCCTGATCGACCGAAAGGTCGACCCCATCGACGGCGCGCACGACCGCTTCGCCCACGCGCAGATGAACCTTAAGATTCCGAACGCTGAGGAGCGGGCCGCCTTCAACACACACGGCGCTCATGACTGGAGCCCTGCGAGTCGACCGCGCATACGCGGATCGACGACTTCGTTCAACCCATCGGCAAACAGGTTGAGCCCGACCACGGCGAGGCAGATGGCGGCGCCTGGAAACAGGCTGGTCCACCAGGCGACCGTCATGTAGTCCTGAGCCACGTGAAGAATTTGGCCCCAACTCACCATGTTTGGATCGGAAAGCCCAAGGAACCCCAAGCCCGCTTCGATAAGGATGGCAACACTGGCATCGAGCGCTACCTGAACGATCACGGGCTGGATGGCGCTCGGAAGGATCTCGCGAAGCATGATATGCGCCGTCGAGAGGTCGGCGACTTTGGCGGCAGCCACGAAGTCCATGCCGCGCAGCCTGAGATACTGGCCGTAGACAAGCCGCGCCTGGAGGGGCCAGATCGCCAGGATGACTGCAACCAGAAGCAGCCAGAAGCTGCTGCCGAACAACGCTACCGTGAAAAGCACCAGCACGATCACCGGCAATGTCTGGAAGAGTTCCACCACTCGCATCAATACGGACTCGACAACCCCGCGGAAATAGCCGGCGAGCATGCCGACAGCACCGCCGACGATGAGTGCTCCAAAGGCCGCTCCCAACCCGATCGCGAGCGATGTGCGCGTCCCGTAGATGATAAGCGAAAAAATATCGCGACCTGTGTTGTCCGTTCCGAACAGATTCTCCAAGGATGGAGGAGCGAGGCTTGCCCGCGCCTGCTGGAGCGGGGCGTAAGGTGCGATCAACGGCGCGAATGCGGCCACCAGAGCCAGCATTAGTAGAATGGCGCAGCCTGCGGCCCCGTGGCGTGTTCTGGCGATATTTCCAGCGATAGTCCTGAAGCTGCGCCATGCTCGGGCGAGCGGCCCCGGTTCGGCGGAGGGTGGTTCGATGGCAGCCGCCCCGCTCATGAGCCGTTGCGAATGCGCGGATCGGCTGCGGCATACAGCAAATCCACCAGTAGATTAATGACGATGACCGCCAGCGCCGCGAAGATGGCGATACCAACGACCGTCATGTTGTCGCGCATGCGCACCGCCTGAACGAGGAGCAAACCCAGCCCCGGCCAGGTGAAGACGGTCTCGAGTAGCACCGCACCGCCAAGGGCCGAGCCCAAAACGTATCCGGCGACCGTAATCAACGGTAACGAGGAATTCCTCAGCACGTGTCCGCGGATGATGGCCCAACGGGTCAGGCCTTTCGCACGAGCCGTGATGATGTAACCCTGGCCGAGCGTATCGGCGACACCGGAACGCAGGATGCGCGCGAACCGGGTGCCCTCATGGACGGCGAAAGCAAGGGCCGGTAGCGCGATATAGTGCGCCCTCTCCCAAAGCCACGAGAAACCATGGGCGTGCGAGACGAGCGGACCCATTCCCTGCGTCGGAAACCAGCCAAGATGCACGGCCAGCACAAGCACCAGCAACTGACCAAACCAGAAGGTGGGGATCCCGTAGGCAACCAGTGCGAAGGTTGTCGAAAAGTGATCGACGCGCTTGTTACGGGTCGTTCCCGAGATAATGCCGATCAACACGCCCACCGGGATGGCTATCAAGAAACCGACCAAGGTCAGCAGGATCGTGCGCGGAGCAGTCTCGACGATGAGGTCCAGGACCGGTTTCTGAAACTGATACGAATAACCGAAGTCCCCATGCAGCAGATTCACGAAATAGCTATAAACCCGCACGGGAAACGAATCGCCCAGATGATATTGTTTGGTGATCGCAGCCCTGAATTCCGGCGACACCGGAAAGTCGCCGACCATGGCCTGGACCGGATCGCCCGGGATCAACTGCAGCATGAGCAGAATCACGAAGATCAACGCGACCAACAAGGGGATCGCGTGCAGCAGCCTGAAAAGGATGAAGCGGAGCATGCTCGCTTCTTCAGGCGAGCCTGAAGAAGCGAGCGGCGTTGCCGTAGAGCCACTTCTCGACGACCGAATCCTTCAGCGGCAGGTTCCTATATTCCGCGATCAAATCTTCGAAGGAAGTTGCGAACAGGTAGCGCGACAAGCCGGTCATGATCTTGTCTTGGAGCAGAGTATTGCCGAACTGCAGGAACTGCTCCCAGCCCGACCCCTTCTGGGCAAGATAACGGGGCCGGTGCGCGGAGGTGTCGCAGTAGAGGTTTGGATGGCGGCGCAGCAATCCGACCATCTCGTTCACCCATGGCCAGCCGCCCAGGCCGGCGACGATCCGCAACTCCGGAAAGTCGACTGCTACGTCATCGATGTACTTTGGATGACCAAGATCGTAGGGCCGATCGTTGGCATAATTCATCGCCGTGTAGATACGAACCGGGACGTCTAGTTCGACGCACTTGGCATAGAGAGGATAATAACGGCGGTCATTGGCCGGCACGCAGTTGTATAGCGCGTTTACCCGGAGGCCTCCCACCCCATCTTCCTTCACCAGCCTTTCCAGTTCGCGTACAGCGCGCATCCCATCCATCGGGTTGAGCGTGGCGAAACAGATAAATCGGTTCGAAAATTGGCGTTTGATCGTGCCGAGATCAGCGTTGCGAGCGCCGACGAGGTATCCGACAGCGACACCAGCCCGATCCATGTCGGCGACCAGTTGCTCCATTCCGCCATCGTCTTGGTCAGGGCTCGCAGATCGATCTGAACCTTGAAAGACATGTTCATAGTTGTCGAAGCCATAGCCTGCTGGGCGCGGCAGAGATTCAGAAAACGGTGTACCAGGTCGCCCATGGTCGACTTGCTCGCTATGCGGCGACTGCAAGCAATGGGGTGCATTCACTTCCATATCAATTACGCGCGACATTCTATGCTCCCGTTCAGCTCACTTTGGCAACAGTCTATACCGCCGGACAAATGGCTAATACCCTAGCCCTGAAGGGATTCTGGGCGCATTCGGCGGCGGCGTCGAAAGGCGCGCTCCAGGGTAGCGGTTTACCCAGCGCCTCGTATGACGGTGAATCAACCGCTGAAGTAAATATACGCGGCGAAAATGCAGGCCAGTATGAACGCGGATGCGCCGACGTCATGCCAGTCCCAACTGCTTCGGCTCTTCTCCCGATCCGAGTTGCTGAGCGTGGCAAAAGTTAGACCTTGAATTTGCATCGCATCGGGCGCGGCGCTCGCGAGGCTCACGCCGATGAGCACCAGCGCCGAGACCGCTGTAATCAATACGCTGAAATACTGAAAGTTGATGTTGTTTATGACCCAGAGAAACGATCCATGAGCATAGCCGCCCGCTGCGCTCTGCATCTCCAGAGAGACCGGCGTATCGATGAGCATGCGTATTGCGCCGAGCGCAAATCCGGCGACCAGTGCCCAGAAACAACCATGCGCATTCGCGCGCCGCCAAAATACGCCCATGAAAAACACCACGAAGATCGGCGGGGCCAGGTAGCTTTGTACGGCTTGCAAGTAGCCGTACAGCCCGTGCGCGCCGCGGATCACCGGGATCCAGGCTAGTCCCAGCACGACACAGGCGACGGTTGCCAGTCTTCCTACGTGCACCAGCTCTTTTTGCGAAGCCTGTGGCCGCCATTTCTGGTAAAGGTCAACGGTGAACAGCGTCGAACAGGCATTGAACACGCCGGCGAGCGAACCCATCAATGCCGACAGCAGACCCGCCACCACTATTCCCCGCAGCCCCTCGGGCAGGAGATATTTCACCATGAGCGGAAATGCCGCCTGGGTCGCCGCCGCCACCGGCTTGCCCTGCGCCGACACCATGGCCGCGAGTTCAGGGATCTTGCCGCTTTTTGCCAAAGCGAAACAAATCAATCCCGGAACGATGAACAGATAAACCGGAAACAGTTTCAAAAATGCCGCAAAGATACTGCCGCGGCGCCCCGCGCGTTCGTTCGGGGCGCCCAATACCCGCTGCACGATGTACTGATCCGTACACCAGTACCACAATCCGATTATAGGCGCGCAAATCAGCATGCCGGGCCATGGAAAGTTGCCGTTGAAATACCATGCTTGCCTAGTCAGTGCGCCTGCAGAATTGGTCTCCATCACGGGCGCCCAGGTCGAGACGACGCCTGGCGGGCTGATCGGCTTCCACAAATTGAGCATCTCGCTGCCGCAAAGCCGGCGCACCTCCGACCAACCTCCGATCACATGCAGTCCATAGACGGTCAGCAACGCAGAGCCGCCGATCAGGACAATCACCTGTACCGCATCGTTGTAGGCCACGGCGCGCATCCCGCCGAGCCCGGTGTACAGGCCCGTGAGCCCAATCGTGCCGATCGACCCAATCCAAAAGCTGTCAATGACGTGTCCAGCCACGGTCACAGTCATCTCGGGCAGTAAGGATGAGAAGACAACGCCTCCCGCAAACACGCCCACCGCGATCTTCGAAACCACAAACGTGACCAGCGAAACAACTGACAGCACGTAGCGGGAGCGCACCGAGAAACGGCGCTCGAGGAACTCCGGCATGGTGTACACGAGTGAGCGTGCGTAGAACGGCACGAACACCCAGGCCAACACCAAAAGACACCACGCGTGCAGCTCATAATGCGCGAGGGCGACACCGTCCTGCGCGCCCGAACCCGCCAAGCCCACGATGTGCTCGGAGCCGATATTCGAAGCAAAAATCGAAGCGCCTATGATCCACCAGGGCAAATTGCGCCCGGCTAGAAAGTAGTCCGCGGCAGTGTCCTGGCGTTTACGCACCACCCACGCGGCGACGCCCAGCAGGATGGAGAAGTACAGGGCGATTGCCAACCAATCGTAGCCGCCGAATGTGCGCGCGTTCATGCGAAATTCTTTATTACGGACGCATTGTCGGCGTTTCGATTATCATAATTTGGTACAACGCTTCGACTTGGAACGATCGTGACTTATGGAAGATCATAATGCAAAACGCCGTTGTCATGACACTGCTGTCGGCCTTGGCCGGGACATTGCTTAGCGCAAATTCTCTATCCGCTCCTGCGCGGGGCGCGCGCGCCGCCGTATTCGGCCATGTCGGCAAAGACACCGTGGAGATCTATACGCTCAGCAACGCCCATGGCATCGAGGCTCAGATAATGACCTATGGAGCGACTATCGTGTCGCTCAAAACCCCGGATCGTGACGGCCATCTTCAGAACATCGTATTGGGTTTTGACACTCTCGATCCCTACCTCGCCGGCGTACCCTACTACGGCGCCACAGTGGGCCGCTATGCCAACCGCATCGCCCAAGCGCGTTTCACGCTAGACGGTGCTACCTTTAATCTAGTAGCGAACGACGGACCGAACAGTCTGCACGGCGGCTCGCGCGGCTTCGACAAACGCGTCTGGAAGGCCGATGCGACCGCGTCGCGCAACAGCCTCAAGCTCAGCTACGTGAGCGCCGCCGGCGAGGAAGGCTACCCCGGGCAATTGACTACGCATGTGACTTACCGCTTGCTCGAGGATGACTCCCTCAGTATCGAGTATGAGGCCACGACCAGCGCCCCGACGCCGGTGAATCTTACCAATCACGCGTATTTCAACCTGAGCGGCGATCCGACCCGCAGCATCCTCGGACATAGGCTTACAATCAATGCCGACAGGTTCACGCCGGTGGACGCCACGCTCATCCCCACGGGTGAGCTGCGCGCCGTCGCCGGCACACCGTTCGATTTCCGCAGCGAGGCGGTCATCGGCAGCCGCATCGATGCAGACGACGCACAGCTAAAGGTCGGGCATGGCTACGACCATAATTGGGTGCTGAACGCTGCGCACGGCAATGCGCTGCGATTCGCGGCGTTGCTCGCCGACCCGGTCAGCGGCCGTGTACTGGAAGTGCGCACCACACAACCAGGCCTACAGTTCTACTCCGGCAATTTCATGAACGGTAAGCAGGCCGGTCAGGGGAGCGTTTACGGTTATCGAACCGGCTTGTGCCTCGAGACGCAGTTCTTTCCCGACTCCCCAAATCAGCCGGCCTTTCCCAGCACAATTCTGAGGCCGGGCGAGACTTACGCACAGAAGACGGTGCTGAATTTTCGCACGCTCAAGGCCCACCCGAATTAGCATGAGCCTGCGCTCACTACTTCGGCGGCGAGTCAATCGAGGTCGACTGCTAAGCGCTTGAGGTCCGCGAGCGAGCAGAAGCTCAAGGCACCTTCATGTGTAGCGCGCAAGACCACGCGTGGCGCACACCCCGCTTGCTGCGCTTCCTGCCACCGAGGTGCGCACAGACACCAGCGATCACCGGGCTTCAGTCCCGGAAAGCCGAATTCCGGGACCGGCGTCGACAGATCATTGCCGCAGGACTTCGAATACTCAAGAAATCCGGCGGTCATGACGGCGCACACGGTGTGGCTGCCGGTGTCCTCGCGGCTGGTGTCGCAGCAGCCGTCGCGAAAGAAGCCGGTCATCGGGCTCAAGGAGCAGACTTCGAGTCGATCGCCGAGCACGTTCTTGGGCTCGTTGCGCCGGCCGCCGCCACCCTTGCCAGCGTCTTCTCTCAACATCGCTATCCTCTGCATCGTCGCTGCCTCCCCCTGACCACCCTCTTCGGTCGATCCGTAAGTCTAGTCCGCGGTTGATTGTTCTTGTCGGAAATACCGACATCGGACTGCATTTAGGTGCCCAGCGACTGTCTTTGCGACGGAGCCCCCACTGCCGTACGGCTAATTTAGTGACGGACTCTACAGTGGGCTACCGCCCAGTTGCCATAAGGTGATGCGCAGTCTCGTCACGAACGGGCCGGGATACTTGTGAGCATCATGGGCATGGCTAAGTCATTTAACGCGAGCTTTCGATGACCCGGGCCAGTCTGGCGGAGTTCGACCCGTTCTTCGAGCCGCAGGTCGCGCATGCGCCGACGATCCTGTTGGACCCCGCGAAGATGGGGGTCGACACGGCCTCGAGTGCCACCCGTTTGAGCAGCGGCAGTATGCTGCTCAACCGCTTCAAGCTGCTGGAGATGATTGGCGAAGGTGGCATGAGCCGCGTCTACAAGGCGGTCGATCTGCGCAAGGTCGAAGCCGGCGCCGCCGATCCACACATCGCAATCAAGGTTCTCACGGTCCCTTTTGCAAGCCCCTCGGACGCCATGGCGGTGCTGTCCCGCGAGGCCCACAGCCTTCAGAGCCTGACGCACTCAAACATCGTGCGTGTATTCGATTGCGATCGCGACAACGACATCGTGTTCATGACCATGGAACTGCTCTGCGGTCAGTCGCTGTTCGACAAAATGCGCACCGCAAAGGGCAAAGGCGGCCTGTCGCGCGACACCGCACGGCGGCTGATCAAGAGTATTGCCAATGCGCTGGAATTTGCACACGGCAAGAACATCCTGCATGGCGATTTAAAGCCGGGCAATGTCTTCATCACTCATACAGGTGAGATCAAGGTCATCGACTTTGGTCTGGCGCGCCTGATGGTTCAGCCGGGAGAAGTGCAGCCGAAAGCCGTCGCGAATGCGGCGGACCGAATGCGCGCCCTGACGCCCGCCTACGCCAGCCCTGAGATGCTGGAAAACGAGGAGCCCGACCCGCGCGACGATGTGTACGCTTTGGCCTGTGTCGCCTGGAAGCTTATGACGGGCGAGCTTCCCTTCAAGGCGAAGGACCCGTCCGCAGCACGCAACGTGGCTCAATTGGCGTGTCCGCGTGAACTCTCGCGGCGCGAATTTCGCGCCCTTTGCCACGCCTTGCAATTCGAGCGCGAGAAGCGCACGCCCTCGGCGCGGCAGTTCCTCCTCGAGTTCAGCGGTGCCGGCAGTAAAGTCTCATGGCCCGTGGCGGCGGGCATTGCCGTCGCGATGACGGCCCTGATTACGGCTGCCTTCTTCGCCCGGCACTTAGGTAATCAGAAAACACAAGCGCCGCCTGCGGCAGCCGCGGTCGCGACCGCGCCGCTCGCGCCCGCACCGGGACAGGTATTTCGGGATTGTCCGACATGCCCACTAATGAAGGTTTTGGCCGCAGGCGACTTCCAGCAAGGCACGCCAGCTGGCGCCGACGCCTTGGCGTTTGAAATGCCGCAGCACAAAGTCACGATCGCCCATGCCTTTGCCGCCGGCGTCTACGACGTGACGGTGGGTGAATACTCGGAGTTCGTTGCCGCAACAGGCGTTGGCGCGAATAGTTGCGCAACATACGACGGCGCGTGGCGGGTCAATCCATCCGTGACCTGGAGGAACGCGATCGAGTCGCAAACCCCATTGCACCCGGTCAGTTGCGTGTCCTGGCAAGACGCCAATGACTATGCTGCATGGTTGTCTCACACCACGCACCAAACCTATCGATTGCCGAGCGCCTCGGAATGGGAATATGCCGCGCGCGCCGGATCTGCCGCGCAAGTTCCCTGGACCACGCCGGCCGAGGCCTGCTCCTACGCCAACGTCGCCGACCAGACGGCCGCTCGGCATTACCAAGGTTGGAAGGTGTTGCCTTGTGCAGACGAATTCGTGCAGTCGGCGCCGGTGGGTTCGTTTAAAGAAAACGCATTCGGCTTGTACGACATGCTCGGCAACGTTTTCCAGTGGACCGAGGATTGCTGGACCGATAACTACCAGGGCGCACCAATTGACGGATCGGCACAATCCGCGGGCGACTGCACCCAGCGCGAATTGCGCGGCGGTTCCTGGTTCACGCAACCCGACTTCGTCCGGACTGCTTATCGGAATCGCTTCGACGGCAAGTACCGCAGCACCAGCATCGGTTTCCGATTGATTCGCGAGATGCCGCAATGAGGCGACTCGCGCGAATCGTGCCGAGCTTAGCGGCCCTGTTGCTGCTGACACTGCTGGCCTCGAGCCGCGTCGCGGTTGCCGCATCGGAGAGCGGCTGCGTGAACGGCGGACAGAAGAATCCGGACATCGCCGCCGGGAAAGTTGTGCTACAGCGATGGCCCAGCCAACTCGGAAAACGCATGGAACTGGCCAATTTACTCGAAAAAGCAGGCTGTTACGATGAGGCGGTCCACTTGCTGGAGGAGGGGCAAAAGTACAATCCCTACAATCCGACTCTGCTGTTTGGCCTGCGACGCGCCCGCAATATGGTCAAAGAGGAATACTATCTCGTGGAGCGCTGTACGCGCGAACGCGAAGTTGCTGCTTGCGACGAAGTATTGAGCCAACAGCCGAACAACACGAAAATACTCATCGCGAAGGGTGACGCCTTGGTGAACGCACATCGACCCGCAGAGGCCTCGAAAGCCTACATCCGAGCGAACGAACTCGCGCCTAACAACACCGCCCTCACTGGCAAGCTGCAAGCCCTGCAATCGCAGCACCAAGCCTTGGTGAAACGCTGCACGGACGGCGACGGCGATGCGGCGCTGCAGGCATGTAAAGCCGTGCTGGTGAAGGGTGCGCCCAATGAGTTCGAGACTACGGTGCGCATGGCGCTGCTGCAGCAGAGCACCAATCAGGCCTCGCAGGCGCTCGATTCCTACATCGCGGCCAATTCCCTGCGCCACGGCGACAAGGGGGTTGCGCTCGCCATTCTGGCACTGCTACAGAGCACCCAGCGCAAAGACGCGATTGCGCTGGCAGCGCGAGGTTTATCCTTGGTCACATTGGGTCGCGCTCACGAGGCGCTGGCGCCGCTGCGGCAGGCAAAGGCCTTGGAACCTGAATTGCCCGATATTGAGCAGCAGATTAAAACTGCCGAGGCGCTGGCACGGACGGAATCGACAGTACACAAGGAACGGCCAACCCAGGTGGCTGCCGTCAGCGCGGAAGCGGAAACCTTGCCCGCGCCGCAAAACTTTTCAAATTTGGCGGAGGCCACGCGTTCCAATTAGGGCGCGTACAGTGTTTCGATCGTCAGACGCCGGTCAGTGATCGGCCGGACATACGCTCATAGCAACCCGATCTAAGTCACATGCGAATCCGCTGGTACTCTATTCGGGGTCTTGATTCGGCTCGCGTGACCTTTGATCGAAACAGCAATGACCGACACGCCTCTCTACGCAGGCGCGGGACTTCTGGTCGGCACCATGGTCGGCCTTACCGGCGTCGGCGGCGGATCGATGATGACGCCGATATTGATGCTCCTGTTTGGGCAATCACCGTCGGTTGCAGTGGGGACTGACCTCCTGTTCGCCGCGACCACGAAGCTCGTCGCGACCGCCTCCTTCGGATTTAGTCGGCGTGTGGATTGGCCAATCGTCGGACGACTGTTGCTCGGAAGTGTCCCGGGATCGGCGGCGGTGGTCATCGGTCTCTGGCTTACGCGTCACACGCCGAGTGCCGCCGATGCGATCACTTCGCGCTCCCTTGCGATAATTCTCCTGGTGACCGCTGTAGCGCTTATTTTTCAAATGCAGTTGCAGCGCGTCGGCCTTAAGATCACGGCACGCGCGCTCGTGCACGTGGAGCGCCACAAAGTCCTGCTCACCGCGCTCGCGGGGCTGACGCTGGGTGTCGCGGTCACCTTAACTTCGGTGGGCGCAGGGGCGCTCGGCGTCGTGCTACTGCTGGCGCTCTATCCCTTGAGGCTCACCCCAGACCGGCTCGTCGCAACGGATGTCGCTCACGCACTGCCGATCACGCTGATTGCGGGTCTTGGGCATGCGTTTTTGGGTCACGTGAACTTCAACGTGTTGGCCGCTCTCCTGCTTGGGTCGATTCCTGGCGTAGTGATTGCCTCACGCATCACGCTCCGCCTGCCCGCCAGAATGACCCGCATACTTATCGCGCTGATGCTGGGTACCGTCAGTGAGCGCATGCTCTTTGGCTAGACAAAACGGCATGACCCTTTATTCGTGCAGGCCGCACTCGCGCTTTAACCCAAAGAAACGCAGTTCATCGGGGCTTTCCACTTCGGCGAGCGAACGGGTCGTGTGCCAGTCACCGATCGACACATAGCCTTGCTTCCACAAGGGGTGATACGGAAGGTGGTGTTTTTCAAGATAACGGCCGATGTCTCGGTCGCTCCAATCAAAAAGCGGATGCACTTTGTAACGTCCGCGCCTATATTCAATCGGGAAAATTCGTGAACGGGTCTTGGCTTGCGTGCGGCGCAGTCCTGCAAACCAAGTGCTTGCGTGGAGTTCATGCAACGCGCGGTCCAGAGGTTCCTGCTTGTTGATGCGGTTGTAGCGCTCGATGCCCACGAGGCCCTGATCCCACAACTTTCCGAATCTTGTCTCCTGCCACGCCGGCGAAGACTCGGCGCGAAACACCGTGAGGTTGAGTTTCAGCCGTTCGGTCAACTCATCGATGAAGGAATAGGTTTCCGGAAAGAGATACCCCGTGTCGAGCAACACGACCGGCACTCCCGGAATGACCGCACTCACGAGATGCAACATGACTGCCGACTGTGCGCCGAAGCTCGAGGTCATTACATGCTCGCCCGGCAGAAGCTCAATGGCGCGCTCGACGCGCTGATCTGCCGAGAGGTGCTCCATGGCACGATTGAGCTCAGCAAGCTCCGGTGCAATCCCGGGGCCGAACTCAGTCGCCCACAATCGCGAGAGCATTGCTTTCATACGCCGATTCTATCGTCCAGACTCACAGGCGCTTAGCTCAAAATTGCATTAGCCCATAACCGCGGCGCCACGGGTTGCGGTGGCTATGGCCTTATGTGTTCAGCCCATATCGTCCGGCCGCCAGTGGCAACATCGTGCGCCAGAACGGCAGCCATTCGGTCACCGGTCTCACGCCCAGCAACATGGGCCAGTCACGAGTTGGACTGCAGGACATCGAGCCCCTGAACGAGGATTGGTCGGCCGTATTCCAGGTGGAGACCTTTTTTAACCCCCAATCGGGCGAAATCGCTGATTCTCTGAAGTCGCTCGCTGTGAACAATGGTCGAACCTTGGCTGCGCAAAGCGTCGGCGTCGACGGCAGCTCGGCAGGCCAGGCCTTCCAGACCGCCTATGTGGGCTTAAAATCGACGCGGTTCGGAACCCTCACTTTCGGCCGGCAGGTAACGCTGCTCTCGGAAGGCACCATCAAGTACGATCCCAATTACAACGCCACGGCGTTCGGCCTGTTGGGTGCGTCAAACACGTATTCCGGTGGCGGCAGCAGCAAGGATAACCGGCTCGACTCGACGGCGAAGTACTATGTGAGCTTCAACGATCTGGTGCATCTTGCCGCCCTGTACAAGTTCAACGGATCCTATGGGGCAGCCAATACCGCCGTCCAGGCGGATATTGGCGGTGAATACGCAGGCGCATCGGTCGATGCCTATTATTCAAAGGTCAACAGCGCCATCACGGCGAGCTCCTTGAGCGCCGCACAAGTCGCTGCGCTTCCGGGGCTGGGGTATTCCGCCTCGAATTCTCTGGCGGCCACCATATCGGACAATACGACCTATTCGCTCATGGCGTTGTACAAGTTCGATCCGTTCAAATTCTTTGCCGGCTACATGCACATCAAGTATGCCAATCCATCAACACCGCTCAGCGCCGGATCTAACGACATCGGCGATTACGTTCTGGCATTCGTCACCAACAATGCCTATACCAATTCGAAGACCGTGCAGGTGTATTGGAGCGGCGTTCGCTACACTCTCATTCCGCACCTCGACTTGACCGTCGCGTATTATGGCTATCAGCAGGATGCCTACGGAACCGGCGTACTGGCCGGTTGCTCGACCTCCGCGCACAGCACTTGCAGCGGCAGCTTGGAAGCCTTTTCCTTCGATGCCGACTACCGATTCAACCCGCACTTCGATGCATACCTCGGCGCCATGTACAGCGGCGTGCACAATGGGGTGGCCAGCGGTTATTTCTACACCACCAACATCAACCCTAACGTCGGAGTCCGGTACAAGTTTTGAACATGCCAAGCCGTCAGCGTAACTGAGCTCCGCGTCAACAAATGTGGTCGCGTATCGATTGGCTTCGGCGCCAGGCCGCCGGCGGTGAGCCGATCAGGCACCCGAGAATCTACATGTGGGCAAGAAGGGTCGTCTTGCCGAATCCGGCACTACCGGTGACGATCACCAGACGGCAATGCCGCATCTCGCGCAGCCGTTCAAGCAGTCGCGCGCGCTTCACCGCCTTGCGCCCCAGGCGCGGCGGCGCAAACTTGGTCGAAACTTGCAGCGAGGGGCGATTCACGATGTTGGGGTGGGTAGATGGCTGCGATCACCGCGGCGCGGATGGTGCAGTGCGACGGTCGCGTTAGCCAGGCGCCGTCATTCAGGCGTCGATTGTCACCATCGATGCCGCCGCCAAACGTGCCCCGATTACCGGGCGTTCACGCAATATTCCGTACAACCGTTCGAGTTGTTCATCGCCAAGCCGCACCATGACCGACAGCGCATTTTCTTTGAGGCGCTTGATGCTGCGCGTGCCAGGGATCGGCACGATGTAAGGCGCGCAGTCGAGCAGCCAGGCAAGG
The DNA here is from genome assembly GCA_963785405.1 of uncultured Gammaproteobacteria bacterium. Lineage (GTDB taxonomy): Bacteria > Pseudomonadota > Gammaproteobacteria > Steroidobacterales > Steroidobacteraceae > Bog-1198. The sequence continues at coordinate 579,547 of CAWAVF010000007.1, read as the reverse complement.
GCGACCTGCGCTGGTGTGTAGCCTTCCTCGCGCGCAATCTGCGATACGACCTCCACCAGTTGTAAATTACTGGCGAAATTCTCGCTCGAAAACCGCGGGTTGTTGCGCCGATAGTCGCCGGCGTCGAAGTCCTCCGGATTCCTGAACACGCCGGTCAAAAAGCCGCGGCCGAGCGGGCTGTAGGCGACGACCCCGATATCGAGTTCTTCGCAGGCCGGCAGGATGGTGGCCACCAGGTCGCGTGTCCAAAGCGAGAATTCGCTCTGCAGCGCGGTGATGGGGTGCACCTGGGCGGCGCGTCGAATGGTATTTGCCGAGGCTTCCGACAGGCCGAGGTGGCGCACCTTACCGGCTCTGACCAGGTCCGCCATGGCGCCCACTGTTTCTTCAATGGCGACCTTCGGGTCGACGCGGTGTTGGTAGTACAGATCGATATGATCGACGCCGAGCCGCGCGAGACTGGCATCGCACGCCGCGTGCACGTACTCGGGTGTTCCGTTGATCCCGAGAAACGCGCCATCGGGACTGCGCACACTGCCGAACTTGGTGGCCAACACGACCTCCTCGCGGCGCGTTTTTAAAACCTTCGCCAGCAACCGCTCGTTGGCGCCAACGCCGTACATATCGGCGGTGTCGAGAAAATTGATGCCGATATCGAGCGCGGCATTGAGCACGCGCAGATTGCTGGACTCATCGGACGGACCATAGAAGTCCGACATTCCCATGCAGCCAAGGCCGATGGCCGAGACTTTAAGGCCCAGCGGGCCGAGTTTGCGACGTGGAATCATCATAAGTGCGCTCCCAGGCGGGGTGTGTGGCGTACATGCTAGATACCGGCGCCGCTGAGGCGTTAGATCATTACTGCCCACTTCTTGCCTAATCCTGCAATCGGCGTGATCCAAGGGTATCGCGATGCGTGGCGGCCGATTACCATGCGCCAACCACTTCAGGATTGAGAAACAATCATGTTTGACAGCGGTTTGCAGAGAATTCGCGAGATGACGGGGATTGCCGAACGGCAGCAAGAGTTGGCGGCGCGGGTTGCCCGATTGACGCCGTTCGACGGCAGCCATCAATCAGCACTGCCGTCGCTCGCATTGAACCGTGGCAGCGTACCGACTGCGTGCATGCCGATAGTCTTTCAGCCCTGCCTGGCTATCGTCGTGCAGGGTCGCAAGCGCGCGGTACTGAACGACGAGGTGTTCCACTACGATGCGCTGAACTACCTGGTGGTATCAGTGACCTTGCCTGGTATGGGGCATGTGCTCGAAGCCAGTCCCGAGCATCCCTACCTGTCCTTACGCCTGAATCTCGACCTGGAGGAAATTGGGCGTTTGGTGCTGCAATTGGGTGACCGAGGGCCGTCCCGCGCTACCGCCGATCGCGGTCTTTTCGTCGCGCGCTTGGACGAGACACTGCTCGACGCCGTATTGAGGATGGTGAAGCTGCTCGACTCGCCGGAGGACATCGACGTGCTTGCGCCAGTGGTACTGCGTGAAATCTACTATCGGGTGTTGCGCGGCGATCTCGGATCTCGGCTGGTCGACTTGGCCCAGAGCGAGGGCGGTAATCATCGCGTCGTCCGCGCCATCGAGTGGCTCAAACAGCATTATGCTGCGCCGCTGCGCATCGAGGACCTCGCTGATGCGGTGCACTTAAGCCCGTCGGCGCTTCATCACCGTTTCAAGTCGGTCACCGCCATGTCGCCGCTGCAGTACCAGAAGCACTTGAGGCTGCACGAGGCGCGACGACTGATGTTTGCCGACGGCATCGAAAGCGCTGCCGCGGGTCATCGTGTGGGCTACGAAAGTGCTTCGCAGTTCAGCCGCGAATACCGGCGGCTGTTCGGCGCCCCGCCGCGGACCGAGATCGCTCGCTTACGCGAAACTGGCATCTCTGCCTAGCACTCGTGAGCCTCAATGCAGTGCCAGCGTGTCCCGTCGCCACGCAACGTCCTGCCATCGGCCGAAGTCCCGCAGCAGCTCAGGGCTGCTCGCCTGCCGCACCAAGGCGAGGTCATCGAGCCGCAGCTCCTCGAAGCTCCGCCGGAATCGGCCGCGATCCTTTACTTCTCTTGCGATGAGCAGGCGCCTGGTACCCGGCGCATAGCCGGCAAAATCTACGTAGCCTTCTTCGGGATTGTCGAGCCCAGGCGAGAGCACATCGATCGTCCAGCTTCCAGCCCTTTCATGAAATACCCAGAGTTCGCGCCAGCTCTCGAGCGGCTGCACCGCGAGCATCAATGCCGGACCTTGCGGGATGGAATGTATTGAGGCCATTCTCACCAACCCGTACGTACAGCGCTGGATGATTGCGGCGGCGCGCGGCCGGCGCGTATCCTCGAGCGCAATACACGTTTGGCCTGGACTCCCTGGCGCCGTGCTAAGAATTAGGGGTCCCGGCTGCGGCGCGGGCAACGCTCCGGCCCAGCGGATGGCACTGACCCGCAGCACCGCGTCCACGTACTCCGGCCGCCTGTCATCACCCAGATCATCTGCACGCACGGAGAGAAGCTCGGCGAGCGCACGCTCCGCCACCGCGCCGGCGGGTTCGCGGCGGCGGTCTTGTTCATAGGCAAGCGCGGCCCAAACCCCGGCGCGCCGTGCATGCAGGCGGCTACGCGTCATCGCGTTCAATTCGCCGTCCTTGACCTGCTCGAGCAGTCGCGAGCGTTCAATGTCGACGGCTGCGCGCGGGACAGGGCCCAAATCCGGATCGATGCAATCGGGCCGCGTGAGGCCGAGGGCCGCGCGCGCGCGCTCCTCCGGTTGCGCCGCGGGCAACGTCAGAACACGACGGAACAATTCGCCGTCGTAGCAGACTCGCATCCGACCGCTGCGCTCGAAACTGCGCATACGAACGCCGAACTGTTCGACAACATCCAAGTGTGCGGCAAAATCGGCGAGATGGTCCGCGCTGCCTGAGGCTTGCTCGGCGAGCCGCTCGGCCATTTGGGCTATGGCGTCAAACGGCTCGGCAGTCGTCGCTTGCGGAGGTTCGGCCTTGAGATACGCCGCGCCGTAACTGATGCCGAGCGCCTCGGATCCTGGGGTCTCGCGCAGAAAGCGCAGCACCGCCAGCAGTTCGGGGGCGGCGGTCTCGGAGAGCTCGAGCGGCCGGGCCGCGTCCGCTCGCAAGTAGCCGCCCCGCTCGCGACGATAGTCGTAAACCTTTAAGTAACCGGCCTGTTCGCCGCGGACCTCGAGTACATCTCCTTGCCAAAGCCGCGTCAGCTCGGCGGCGCTCGATCGCGGCGCGGCACGCAGCGCGGCGTGGTCCTGGACCACGATGGCGAGGGTTGCCGTCAGGGCGAGAATCACCGGGATGCCGCCTTGGAGATCACGGTCGCTGCGGCGTCGTCGGGGTTCACCGAGCTTTGGTCGCCGATGAGGCTCGAGCCGATGAATTTCCCTGCCGCGGGAAGCGGTGCGATGATGACCTGCACCTTGTCGGAAAGCTTATCCGCCAGCGTCTTCTGGATGAGCAGCGGATATCGTGCCACCAGCACGCCCTCGCGCTCCATCTGGCCGGCATTCGCCTTGCCCACAAGATCAAGTCGATACGCCTCGGCATCCGCGAGTTTTTGCCGCGAATCGGCTTCGCCCTTCGCCTCGATGCGGCGCGCCTCTGCAGCGCCTTCCGCGGTGCGAATACGCGCGACTTTGTCGGCTTCAGCCTCGAGCTGCCGTTGCTCGATCTGCTTCTGCTTGAAGGGCAGGATATGCTGCATGGTCTCCTCCTGCGCGCGCGCTGCGATGACTTGCTCTTGGCCGGCGGCTTCCGCGGCCGTTTGCCGCCGCACCTTGTCGGCCTCGGCCTCGAGCTGCTGCTGTTTGACCTGCGCCTCCTTGAGCTGCAGCGTGTAGTGAACTTTCTCGGTCTCAAGTTCCTCGGAGAGGAGCTTCTCCATGCCGGCGCGATAGTCGGGCGGCAGATCGACTTTCCCTATGTCGACTTCACGCAGCACCAGGCCCATGGCGCTAAATTTCGGCTTGAGCTCCGCGAGCAGTTCCTGCTTTATCTCCGTGCGCCGCTGCGAAAAAATTTCCCGCACGGAGTAGCGGGCAAAGGTGGGATAGACGATCCCCTGAACCGCAGGCGCGACCAGATCCGCGCTGATGTCGTCTGGAAATTCCTTTGTCATCTGCGTGAGGCGAGCAAGGTCCACGGTCCAGCGAACCGTAAGATCGACGCCGATCGACAGACCTTCGACCGACTGGAAGGGGGCCGGTCCGGTCGCGCTCGCACTTTCGGTCGGTCGATACACCTGATCGCGAATCGAGTAGCGCCGCACCTGATGGATTCCGGGCAGCACGAGAACCGTGCCTGAGGAATAGACGCTCACCGATCCGTCGAACGAGTCGGTGCGCGCCAGAACCTCGCCGCGGCGAACGGAATCAAATGGCGGATGGGTGCACAAACCATAAACGATCAAGACCATGACTGCGGCAGTCAGCACGCGCCAACGAAAGCGCCAGAGGTTCGTGGTGAGAGACCGCAGGGCCGAGGCCAGTAACCCACCAAGCCGTCGCACGAACTCGAAGAAGGCATCCACGCGACCAGACATTTTTGCCACACTCCCGTTGCACTCGGACCGGTCCGACCGCAAGAGTCTCGCAATCCTTTGTGGCGAGCTCGTGGGGCAACTGTGGCGGAGTGTGGCGGTGAGGAGATTGCCGAGGCATCTCCTTGCCTCTCTTGTGCTAACCTCTTGAGGTGGGCAGCACGGTACCCGGAACAATTCGCATCGGCATTGGCGGTTGGACCTACGAGCCCTGGCGGGGCACGTTCTACCCTGAGACACTCCCGCAGAAACGCGAGCTCGAATACGTCAGCCGCCAACTCACCTCGATAGAGATCAACGGGACCTATTACGGTTCGCAGAAACCTGCGAGCTACGCCAGATGGCGTGATGAAACGCCGGACGGTTTCGTCTTCGCCGTGAAGGCTCCGCGCTTTGTAATGAATCGTGAGGTTCTCGCCAGCGCCGCAAGCACCATCGCGCGATTCTTCGCGAGCGGAGTCATGGAGCTAAAAGAAAAGCTCGGCCCAATCAATTGGCAGTTCCTGCCCACCAAGGAATTCAACCCCGCCGATTTCAAGGCGTTCCTGCAACTTCTGCCGATTGAAGTGGAAAACCGCCCGTTGCGGCACGCCGTTGAGGTTCGACACGACAGCTTCCGCTCCCCCGCCTTCACAGAGTTGGCGCGCGAACATGGCGTTGCCGTCGTGATCGCGGCGGATTCGGCGTACCCGCAAATCGCCGACGCCACAGCACCCTTCGTCTACGCCCGCATCATGGGAACGCAGGCGAAGAACGAATTAGGTTATTCGGATACGGCACTAAATCTTTGGGCCGCGCGCGCGCGCGCCTGGGCCACTGGCGCCGCGCCGGACGGACTCGACTACGTCGGGCAACAACGTGCGTCCGGCAAGTCCCGCGATGTCTATCTCTACGTGATAAGCGGCGATAAGGTGCGCAACCCGGCTGCGGCGAAGTCGCTAATCCTGCAGCTCAGCAAGGAATAGATGGCCTTACTTCGCCGCTGCGGAAATCGGCGCTAGCTGCGCGTTTGAGGCCTCGTTTGCCGCAGCTGCAATGACGTATTTCACGACCAAGCGCGCACTGTAGCGTTTGTCGCCGTCCCAGGTGGTAAACCCCGTGCAAACCTGCTTGGTCTGGTCGGATTCGGCCCGCTCAAATGCCTTGTCCGCGAAGCGCGCCCGGCCTATGTCCTGGCCGGCGGCGACCCGACTTTCACTCCAGGGCTGTGTCGAGTCCTCGGGCCGGGCGTACAAGTCCATGACCGTCACGGCAGCCGTCGAAGGCACGCTTGCGCAGACCGTGACGGGTTGTGCGTCCTGTTCGATACAGGCCGGCGGCGCATCGGCTATGGCGACAGCGCCTGCACGGCACGGCCCAATCGTTGTCGTCACAGTGACGGCCTCGGCGCCACGCCGCTCATCCGCCGCTCGCGCGCTCGAATGCTCATTGAGAGCTGCCCGCTCCAGGCGCTCCGCAGTTGCATTGATCTGCGCGAGCTGCGTCTGCAGCTGGCCACGCAGCGCGGCCGACTCGAGGTCCGACTGCCGCACAAAGTATTGAGAGACAGCGAAGCCGCCTACCGCGGCGCCGATGAGTAGCAGACATATCGCGAGCACTGGTCCGCGGCGCGATTTCTTTGTGGCGGGTACACCGCGTGAGCGCTCCGATGTCTCCTTGCGCCACAGGACGCGCAATTGAATCAAGCTACCGATCACGGTTCCCGCGGCGGCCACCGCCGCTGCGGTCACTTTGTCGTCGAGGTCGAATATATTCAGGGGGGACCCCTTAAGTGCTGGGCGCAGGCGCTGCGTCAGCAATCTATCGCTGAACAGCGCCTTAGAACTGAGACATGGCTCAGGTTTTTCGGACACCGGCCGCCGCTGACCGGCGTTGCTGCATAGCGTCAAGACCTGTCATCCATCGCCCCGCGGCGGCGCTTAGGATCGAGGCCGCTTGTTCATGCGAGCGGACGCAGTTCTCGGAATTCAGCAGCAATGCATGGTTAAGTTCCAACAAGATGGGTGTACGCGGGCGTCGCTCGAATGCCGAAGACTGAACACATTCTGCTCGAGTCAGACACTCGGGAAGTGCCCGACCTGCGGGACGCGCGGACCGTTCACTCACGAATCGAGTTTCGCAGTCGCCTGCGCCGGCGCGTTCTGCAGCTTGAAATCATCGACTACTACTATCTTTCGGTACGCTCCCGTTCGCGCACTGGCATGCTCGAGTACGTCCTCGATTTACGGTTTGTCGATGCGCCACGGCGCCACCGGCATATCTCATGGCGCTGGATCGCCTTTTCCTTGGTATTTGCAGTGCTCGCGGTAGGGATCGCTTCCAGAATCGACCTCTCGGCAATGCAGTGGTGGCAGCGCAATTGGCTTCCGGTGAGTGGCGCGCTGATCGGCGTCTGGGCATTCGCTACATTTGTAGCGGTATACAGGACCTCTGAGACATTCAGTCTGCTCAGCATGCATGGCACTGCGAAATTGCTGGAATGCAACGGCGGCCTGGGAACCTTCCGCGTGTTTCGGCCGTTCATGGCACCGCTCGCGGCGCACATTCGGCTTGCCGCGGGGGCGCGCCGACACACCAAGGCCGAGCACCTTCGCGACGAAATGCGCGAACATCTGCGCCTCAAGGAAATCGGGGCGCTGTCTTTAGGGGAGTACGAGAAGGCCAAGGCGCGCATCCTCGGCCAACATTCCGGGGCCAGGCAACCAGCCGCAGCTCATGGGTCCAGGGAGCCTCCTGTCACCGCAATGCGACAGGTGTCGAAGGAATGAGTATCTGTTCTATTATGCTTTACAATCAAAGCCCTGCGGACGTAGAAGTCGCATTCAATTTCTGTCATCGCGGAGCGATGACCTTCATTAGAGCGATAGCCTAGCGAACTGGTCCCGCCAATACCCGGCAAACGTGCCGTCCTTCGCAAGTGGAGGCTAGATCAACGATGACTGAGGTCTGGACGAAGTGGGAAGGCCAGGTCATCAACGGAGTCTTTCCGCTGCGCCGCTTTGTCCGCGCCTCGGGCCACAGCGCGGTATTCCTCACCGAACATGCGGCGCAAAACCTGGCCACCGCAACCGCTGCGCTCAAGTTGGTTCCGGCCGTTCCAAAGCTGGCGCAAGCACAGCTCTTGCGCTGGTCGACAGCGGCCGCCCTCGCTCATCCTCATCTGATTCGGCTTTTCGACAGCGGCCGCTGCCAGATCGGAGATCTCGAGTTCATCTTCGTGGTGATGGAGTACGCTGAACAGACGCTCGCGCAAATTCTTCCGCAACGCCCTCTCACTGCGGACGAACTGCGGGAGATGCTGCCTCCTACCTTGAGCGCCTTGGCATTTCTGCACGGCAAGAACTTGGTGCATGGCCAGCTCAAGCCATCGAACTTTCTGGTCGTCGACGATCAGCTGAAGTTGGCGAGCGATACGATCCGCCCGGCGGGCGAATCCACGGCGACCATCACCGCGCCTTCTGTTTACGATCCCCCGGAAGCCAATGGCGGAGGTTCTTCCGCAGCCGGCGACATCTGGAGCCTCGGCATAACCTTGGCAGAGGCGCTCACGCAGCACCCTGCTTCGTTGCCGGATGGCGGACTCATGTCTGCATCCGTTGAGGCTGGCGTTCCTCGGCCACTTGTAAATATTGTCCGTCAATGCCTGGACCAAAACCCCGCCAATCGGCCCACGGCCGCGGACCTCCTGGCCGAGATCAATCCGACGGCACCGCTGTCGCAACCGCAGCCCGTCATTTCTGAGCCCGAGCAACTCGAGTTGATTCCCAAGCCGCGCGTACGTGAGAAGCCGAACACGGCCGCTCCGCCGGAAGAATCGCCGCTAAAACGTTATTTGCTGCCGGCGATGGCAGCGATCTTGGTTCTAGCGGTCGCGCTTTGGGGTGGATCGCGCCTGCTGAGCTCCAAAACTTCGTCGGCTCCGCCCACAGCCGCTGCGCAGATTCCAGAGCCATCTTCGCCCAATCCTCCGGCCGCGCCGCCGCCGCTAGAAGGATCGCAGTTGGTGATCCATGAGGAAATCCCCGAGATTTCGCGCCACGCTCGCGACACGATCCGCGGCCACATCAAGATCGCCGTGCGCGTGACTGTGGATAGCTCAGGCAATGTCGTCAACGAAGTCCTCGAAACCCGCGGTCCAAGCTATTATTTTGCCCGCCTGGCAACGGATGCCGCCAGAAAATGGAAGTTTGTGCCGGCCGATCAGGACTCCCGGAAATGGCTATTGCGATTCGAGTTCGCTCGCGACGGCGTGACCGGACACGCCGTCACCTCGAGATCTTAGTCCAAGGTCTTGCATTTCACGGCGGATGGTCGCAATTTGCGCCTGCACGGTTTGCGTACCGCGATCTTGGGGGAAAACAATCATGCGAATCGATCACCGGCTGCTTTCGAGTTTTTGTATTGGCGTAATCATGGGCGTCTGCGCCATGCAGTCGCATGCCGACGAGACTTGCAATTCGCCCTACATGTCCGGCCTGATCAAGGGTCAGGAAGATTTCGTGCACGTCTGGACGCTGGGCGTACCCGGCTTGGGCGACGGTTCGGACAAGCTGGTGACCGTCGATGCAAATCCCGCATCGCCGTCCTACGGAAAAGTGATCCACAAAATATCCGTTGGCGGCCGTGGTGAAGCGCATCACATGGGGTTCACGGACGATCGCAAATATCTGTGGGCCGGCGGGTTGGATGACAGCAAGATCTATGTATTCGATGTCGGCACCAATCCATCCCATCCAAAGCTCGTCAAGACCATCGATGATTTGTCGGCGAAGACCGGCTACGCCGGACCGCATACCTTTTACGCGCTGCCCGGACGCATGTTGATCGGCGATCTATCGAACGCCGCCGACAAGAGCGGCGTCACCGGCATGGCGCTGTACAACAACAAGGGCGAATTCATCGCCAAGTACGATATGCCCATAGCGACGATCAAACTGGTCAAAGGCGATGGCTACGGATACGACATTGCGGTGAATCCGGCGAAGAACGCCTTGTTGACCTCGAGCTTCGCCGGCTCGAACAACTACATGCGCGATCTTGGCGAGCTCATGAAGGATGCCGAGGCCATGAAGCACTTCGGCAATACCATGGTGATGTGGAATCTCAAGACCATGCAGCCGGAGCAGATCCTCGCCGTGCCGGGGGCTCCATTGGAGATTCGCTGGGCCTTGGCAGCGGGCCAGGATTGGGCGATCACGGCCACCGCGCTGACCTCGCAACTGTGGCTGGTCAAGCGCGACGCTCAAGGAGCCTGGCAGGCGCAGGACGTCGCCGCAATCGGCGATCCGAGCAAGATTCCGCTGCCGGTGGATATTTCAATCACGGCAGATGCAAAAGGTCTGTGGGTAAATACCTTCATGGACGGCACGACGCACTACTTCGATCTGACGGACCCCGCGCATCCGCGCGAGACCTACAGCAAACACACCGGCAGCCAAGTGAACATGGTGTCGCAGAGCTGGGATGGCCGCCGCGTCTACATTACTTCGAGCCTGCTGTCGAAGTGGGACAAAAAGGGCAAGGACAACGAGCAGTTCCTGCGCGCATTCCATTGGGATGGCCGTGAACTCACACCTGCGTTCGAGATCGACTTCACCAAGGAACGGCTCGGCCGTCCGCATCACATGAAGTTCACCGCCAACCCGCCGCACGCGGCATCGCTCACGGTTGCATCGGCAAATTGATGCGTCGGATCGAGGTGCCGGCGGGCGTTTTGTGTGGCCTGTCTCTCGCCGGCATCATCGGCGTAGCGGGCGCCGCAGTGGACCCCGGCAAGGCGACTGCGCCGCGCATGGAATTCGTGCCGCCGCCGCCGGGCAGCTACCAGCTGCAAAAGATCCAGCGCGTCGCCGATGCTGAGTTGCTCGATAGTTCGGGTCATCCCGTCAGGCTTGCGGCACTCACGCAGCGCAAGATCACCCTGCTGACCTTTTTTTACACTTACTGCGCCGATCCTTTGGGTTGTCCGTTCGCGCACACGACGCTTGCCGATCTGCGCGATCGCGTGAGGGGCGACCAAGCGCTCACCGGCAGGGTGCGTTTCGTCAGCGTCAGCTTGGATCCGACTCACGACACTCCCGCCGTCATCGCGGGTTACAGCAAGGAATTTGCGATCGATCCAAAATTCGACTGGAGTTTCCTGACGGCGCGCCGCGTGCCGGAACTGTTGCCCGTGCTCGATGATTTTGGTCAGGACGTCAGCGTGGAAATGGACGAGTCCGGCCGTGCAACACGGACCATGCACCACATGTTGAAAATGTTTCTGATCGACGCCCGCGGCGAAGTACGGGAAATTTACTCGCTGTCATTCTTGCAACCGCAGGTCATGTTCAACGACATCAAGACGCTGGCGCTGGAAGCGGGCTGAACGCTTGAGGGCGGCGGGGCGCGTCGTACCGGCCGCGCCTTCGCCATGGCTAACATGACTCAAATCAGGCAGCCGGTGCAGGCCGGGCGTGACAGCCTGCTGCGACGTGCACCATTTGGCACTTTCCAGGCCGTTTTGTTGACCAACGTCGCAGAGCCCCGCGACCCAATCCGCTAGGGTTACTGGGACGTCCTGGAGCCCGCTCTACACGGAAGAAGCACGATGAACCAGTTGGCGATGATGTTTGCGCGCGCTGCGCCGAACCGCCTGCTGGTGTTCGCCGCAGGCGCCGCCCTGCTGCTTACCCAGCCGGTAAAATCAGCCGAAGTTCTGCTTTCCTGTGTGCTGCAGTCCCACGGCTCGGGCCACGAGAAGCGCAGTTTCGATATCACCATCGATCAGCAGGCGCAGAGGGCGCAGATCAGCGGCAACTACTCATTGCCTGCGACGATCTCCCAGACCCAAATTTCGTTCTCGGTCAACTTGAGCGGCTCGGTGTTCCAGTACGTTATCGACCGAACGTCCGGATTGGGCACAATCGCCATCAAGGACCAAGTGCTGTACAGCGGCATGTGCACGGTCGCCGATTCCGTGCACCGAGCCCTGTAGCAGCTACTCGTCGCTGTCCTTCTTCGGATGCTTGGCGTAAAGCATCGCCGGCGGCGGCCGCGAGCCCATCGCATCGCGCCACAGAATTAAATTGAGCAAATTGCCATCCGCCCTGTCCGCATGGCGAAAATCCATCTTTCCCGACAGACTCGCACCGGGGGCAGTGGCGCTATTCGCACGGTAGATGAGTCCATTTTCGCGGTTGGATGCGTCAGCGTCGAACGCGGGCTGATCGCCCGGCCCCGCGAACAGACTGGAGATCAGCGAAGCGAACGCGTCGTTGTTGTTCATCGGCGGAACTTGCAGCAATGTTTCCATGGTCCGCAACATGCTCACCGTCGAATAGAAGCGGCTGTCAACCACCGCATCCTGCCCATGCTTCGGGTGCGGCGCGTACTTGCTGACAACGATGCCGAGGGAACGGTGCGAATCCACGTGATCCGCACCGGCCTGCGCATCATCTTCCACTATGAATATCGCCGTATCGTTCCAGTACGCCGAATGAGAGACCGCATCCACGACGCGGCCAACCGCAAGATCATTGTCCGCAACCGAGGATTTGGGCGTCGGGCCGCCGATCGTGGTGCCGCCGGTATGATCATCGGGCAGCCGCAACAGCACAAAGTTCGGCATGGTGTCGCGGCCGGCGGCGCGGTCGAGAGTCCACTGCGCAAAATGCCGCAGAAAGATGTTGACCCGAATTTGATCCGGCACGCGAACGTTGAAATCCGGCGCTTCGGGCGCAAAATGACCCACCAGTTCCGGCTTGGTTGCAATGTTGTCAGCCAACCGGGGAATGTCCCAGGGCCAGAGGTTCGTGCCTCCGCCCCACTCCTCCGGTACTGCCTCGCCCGGCTTGATGGTGGGGTTGGCGCAATGCGCCACTCTGGCTGACATCGCGCCGAGCTTCGGGTCCGTGACACGTTTGAGGCCTTTCTCATCGTCGCAGAAGACCGAGGAGATGAATTCGGCAAAGTGATAGATGGTCTTTCCATGAGCCGCGAAGTTGGTCCACAGATACCCGCTCGAGGGTTCCGCCACATCGGGAATGCGTTGCACTAACGGGTAGCCGTCGGCAACCACGCCCTCGTAATCGTAAGTGCGCTGCTCGTTGCGATAATATTGCTGCCAGGTCTTTTGCACGTAGTCGGTGGTGATGGCGGCGTTCGACCACACGTGGCCATCGCCCGATACTTCGCCGGAATCAAAAAAATTGTCCAGTACGCCAAACTGCAGCACCAGCCTGTGCTGGTTCGGCGTTACCTCGGCGCCGTACATCGCCAGCGTTGCATCGCCATTGCCGACGGGTTTGCCGTTTTTGGCAAGGTCGCCGAACACCTGATCGTAGGTGCGATTTTCCTTCAAGATATAGATCACGTGCTGAATCGGGTTGGCGCCGCCGGCGAACTGAATCGTCTCCTGCGCCGCCTTCATGCGGTTCGACTGCAATACCACATCCGTCGCGGCCGGAAGATCGGACTCGATCCCCGCCTCATCAAGCTGCGCGAGCGTGCCGTACAGCAAGGTTGGCCCATAGGTAAATTTGCGCTTCGCCATCGGTAGATGTTTGGTGGCCTCTGTAGGCCGCTGCGCCCTGTTGTTGGCTCCCGTGCCTGTTCCCTTGGCGCTCGCAATGTAGAGATTGCGGCCGTCAGACGCCAAAGCAATCGGCATCAACTCGGTCGGAACGAAACCGATCGGTTCCACCATGCCTAACCCTTGTGCCTGCCGAAGTCGGCGCGGGTCGAGAATCGCCACCGCATCCGACCCTAAATTTGCCGCGTAAATCCGCGTGCCGCCGTTGTTCCGTGCAAGCGCGCTGGGTTCGGCGCCGAAATAGCTCTGTCCCGGTAGGCGCGTGTCGAAATAACCTCGAACCTTGAAAGTCCCAACGCTGACCGCCGCGACTGCATCCCGATTCGACAGTGCCACATACAACAAGCCCGCATGCTCATCCAGCAGCAGTGCACAGGGGTGCGATCCTGGTGCCGCAACCGCGGTCGGCTTCAACAGGGACAGTCGGCGGCTCACGGTACCGTTTTCCAGGTCCAGTTCGACCACCTCGCTGGCATTCCACAGGGCGACGAATGCTCGCTTGCCATCCCGCGTTGCAGCCACGGCAATCGGATAAGTCGCAGGAACGTTCTCATCGACAGACAAATCGAAGCTGCGCGTTATGAGCCCGGTTTTCGCGTCAACCAACGCGACGCTGTCGGCAAGATTTTCCGCCACCAGAATTGATTCGCGCGCACCGCGCACGACGGCGATCGCCGCCGGATACGGAGCTACGGTATGACCATCGCTGCTCAGCAAGCTGCTGTGACGGCCCGGGGCAAGCACCACCGGGGGCAAGCTCAAAAACCTCTCTGGCGTCAGCACGCCTTGGGAAAATGCGTAGACGGCGATCCCATTGCCGGTCTTTTCGGTTGACGACGCAAGGCTTGCGTAAACCTTGGTCCCGTCGCTGCTGAAAGTGATGCCTGCAAAGAACGCCTGACTGGTATCGAGCAGCGTGCGCGGCTCGGGAAAATCTCTCACGGCTCCCGTATGGGCGTCGAGAACTGCGAGCGACTGCATGTATCCGGATTCGAAAGTGCCATAGCCCGCGTTCAGCGACACGACCCAGCGCCGATCCGGTGACACGGCGAGCGCCATCGGCAGGCTGTTGACGCGCTGCGGATTGCCCAGCGCCGGCAGCATCAGTTGCTTGCTGGTGGGCAGATCCAGCCATTGTGTGTTCGATGCCTGCTGCGCTTCAGCCGTTGACGCGCACAATGCCAATCCCAAGCAGGCGGTCGCAAGCGCCCTCCCGAGGCTACTCATGGCCAGCCACCGCCAGGCGCATTTTCTCCACCGCATTAGAATCGCGCCGCCAGCGAAATCTTCTTGGTACCACGGTACAGCTTGATGACAACCGACGAATTGGCCGCGCACGCCGCCACCGCCGCATCAAGTTCCGCCAGCTCCTTGATCGGATGGCCGTCAAATTCATAGACGATGTCGCCGATGATGATTCCAGCCTTTTGCGCCACCGAACCGCCATTGACCGCGCTGACCAGGATACCGGCGCGATTCGGCTGGCCCGCTGTTGCCGCCACCGCAATGCCGCCGATGCCAAGATCAAGCTTCGGCAACGTGCCGGCGGGGCTTGTTGCGGCGAGCGGCGGGTTGGCTTTGGCGAGCGCGGCATTTTCTTTGGCGAGTTCAGCGTTTTGTTTGGCGAGTGCCGCGTTCTCCCTGGCGAGCGCGGCGTTTTCCTTGGCAATTGCGTCGCTTTCTTTGGCGGCAGCGTTTTTTGTAGCTATCGCGGCGTTTGCCTTAGGTTGGCGCGCATTCGCGGATTGGTCCACCTTGGCGAGGAAGCCGGCAATCTCCGCGTTCGAAAGTCCGCCGCTGTAATCGGGGCCCGGCTTGGTGGTGATCTTGAATGCCCAAATGCTCGGTTTGCCCGGCACATACCCTGCAGCAAGCTGACGCAGGCCCTCCTCGTCCACGCTAAATGCAATGTAGTCGGTGTACACGCAGTCCCCAACCGCGCAGGCTTCCCGTTGCGTGCGAATTTGAGTCACCGGGGTCGACTTCGGTCCGCTCGCCCACTGATAGTTTGCGGTCTCGTAGGAGCGGCGGATACCGCTGTAGATGGACATCACAACCACCTGGAAGGACTTCTCACCCGTGGTCCTGTCAATCACACCCTTGAGATATTCATCGTTCCATACCATTCTCATCGGGCCCGTACGCACCACGAAACCCTTCTCCGTGGTAATCGTAGTGCTGCCAGCCGCAAGATCATCCTTAACCGTTGCGGTATCCCTGAAGTGCTCCATCGTCAGCGACAGCAGCGTGGAATCTTTTGCGTTTGCGATATTGGCTGTGAGGCCGAGCGCGACAAATGCGGCCAGTGCGGCGATGCGGAGTTTCATTTTTTTCTTCGTCTTACCTTGGGAACATCGAATGTTAGCCGATCGAAAGCTCATCAACCATGGAAATGATGCCAAGCAGAACCACACCGCTGACCCTAAGATGGCAGCCTTCGATATCCTCGCGCCCAAATGACCGCGTAACGGTTCTGCCGTTGGCGGCGATTTCGATCATCGAACCGCTCGGCACAGGATCGTCAGTCCCGATGTCCATGTTCCTGACTCTGCCGAAAAACCCATGCGGTACCAGCCGGCTTTTTATTTCATGTCTGATCTTGCCAAGACCCGTGTCGAATACCTCGCGGACTTGCTTGTCTTCCATGAGATCATCCCCCTCGCATAGCGACTACTTTCAGCTTGGCCCCAGCGCAAAACTCAGCATGCCGACGGATCCCAACTCTATGCCATCAACCAAGAATTGCAGGGCGTCGTCGGCGCGTTGCAGCGCAATTACATACAAAAGCGGCAGATAATGTTCCGGCGTCGGAATGCTCATCGCAGCATACTCGCCCAATGCCGCCATATTCGCGAGCGCCGCATGCTCATGAGCCAAGAGCCGCGAACGCACGGCTTCATTGAAGTGAGTGGCCCATGTATATGGCGCTGCTCCCGGCGCGCGCATCACGCTCAGATTGTGCACCACATTGCCGCTGCCCACCACCAGCACGCCCTCGTCCCGCAACGGTGCCAGCGATTTCGCCAACTCATAGTGGTAGGCAAGCGGCCGGGTACCGTCGATGCTGAGCTGCACCACCGGGATGTCCGCTTGGCTGTAGACGTGCTTGAGTACCGACCACGTGCCATGGTCGAGTCCCCACTCGGTCGCATCGGCGGCAACTGTAGCGCCCGACAGCAACGCGATGACGCGCGCTGCCAGCGCCGGATCGCCGGGCGCGGGATACTCGACCTCATACAGCGCTTGCGGAAATCCCCCGAAATCGTGAATGGTTTTGGGCGTTGCCATCGAAGTCACCGCCGTGCCGCGGGTGTACCAGTGCGCCGAGATGCACAGGATGCTGCGTGGGCGCAAAGTGCGTGCGCCAAATTGCTTCCATGCCAGCGTATAGCGGTTTTGTAGCAATGTATTCATCGGACTTCCGTGCCCGAAAAACACGGCCGGCAATCGCGCTGTCGACACCAGTTTAACCCCGCTGCTTCTTCAGAATCGCCTGCTCCACCTCATCCAGCCGATCCTTGCCGAACCACATTTCGTCATCGACGAAGAAAGTCGGCGAACCGAATGCTCCACGTTCCACCGCGCGCTCGGTGTTTGCGATCAACTCTGACTTCACGGCCGGCGCGCCGGCTGCCGCAATGAGTTGTGGCACATCGAATCCTGATTCCGTCAACGCAGCGGCAAGCACCGCGGGATCGTCCAGCTTCTTGTGATCCACCCACATGTGGCGGTATATCTCATCCACGTAACGCTCGAACGCACCCAGCGCGCGTGCCGCGATCGCGCCGCGCATCAGCGTGAGAGTATTGACCGGAAAAAACGGCGAATACCCAAACCCTTGAATGCCGTGCTTGCGCACGAAGCGCTCAACTTCCAAGCGCTCGTATTCAGGCTTGTTGCGAATGTGAGCGAAGGCAGCCGTGGGCGACTGATTGCCGGTGGCCTTGAAGATCCCGCCCAACAGCACCGGCACGTAGTCGAAGCGCACGCCGGTGCGCGCCTCGATCGCGGGAATCACTCGATGGCTCAAAAAGGCGTTCGGACTTCCGAAATCAAACAGAAACTCGACCCGCGGACGCGCGCTCACCATTTTTCTCCGAATGGGCGGATTTCCTGCTCGAAGGTCCAGGCGTCCGGCGATTGGCGGTACAGCGCCCAATAAGCGTCGGCCACCGACTTAGGATTCATCAAGCGACCGGGATCCAGATTATCCAGCGCCGCCGGTCCTTCGCGCGCGGCAATGCGGTTGCGCACGAACTCCGTGTCGACTCCGGCATCGATCACCAAATGGG
Organism: uncultured Gammaproteobacteria bacterium; assembly: GCA_963785405.1. Lineage (GTDB taxonomy): Bacteria > Pseudomonadota > Gammaproteobacteria > Steroidobacterales > Steroidobacteraceae > Bog-1198. The sequence goes on along the minus strand of CAWAVF010000007.1, from coordinate 562,119 downwards.
CGACATGAATATGCTTCGGCCCCAATTCACGCGCCATCGCTTGGGCGAGTCCGCGCACTGCAAATTTGGCGCTGGCGAACGCGGCGTAGCCGATACCGCCGCGCAATCCGGCGGTGGCTCCGGTAAAGAAGATGGCGCCTTTTTCGCGCGGCACCATGAGCCGGGCCGCCTCGCGCCCGGCGAGAAATCCCGACCAACAGGCCATTTCCCACACCTTGCGAAATACCCGGTCGGTGGTCTCCAGAATCGGAAAGTTGACGTTCGCACCGATATTGCAGATGCAAATCTCGAGCGGCGCGAAGTTTTCCGCCTCCTTCAAGAACGCAATGACGTCATCCGAAATTCGCGCATCGAGCGTGCGCCCGAACGCACTGCCGCCGGCCGCATTGATCTCGGAGATCAGAGGCGCAAGTTTTTCGCCATTGCGCCGTCCGGCGAATACTGCAAATCCCTCGGACGCGAATTTCCTGGCGATGGCAGCACCAATGTAGTCGCCGGCGCCGATGACCGCGACCGATGCGCTGTTCTGTTGCAATTTAAGGGAACCCCTGCATTTCAGGAACTACGCCTCGCCGGTGCTATAGCCTATTGTTTTATAAGCAAATTACTCAAGTCCCCTGGAGGTAACGCAGGCAGTGCCTTAAGCGCCCGCGCGGCATACATCACACTCGGAAAGGACTACGAGGTCAAGGGCAAAAAAAAGCGCCACAGAGTGCAAATTTTCTTCGCCCGCGGCCGATACATCTAGCTTGATTGGTTCGGGATAACGGGTGCTGCGCCGATGCCGTCGCGCCCCAATTGCGGGGTATCGATGGTCAGAGGTTACAGGCGTTGGTGCTGCATTTGCGTGCTCGCGATCCTGGCTTTTTTCGATAGCCGCGCCTCATTCGCGCTCGATCCATCGCTCCGCCTGAGCCAGTACCAGCTCGATAATTGGCAGGTCCAAGATGGAATGCCTCAGAGTTCCGGCCAAGCCATCGCGCGAACACCCGACGGCTACTTGTGGATCGGCACTCAGGAAGGACTGGCGCGCTTCGATGGTGTCCGATTCACGGTGTTTGTCGGCGGCAAAGACGTCGATATCCCAAGCAAGTATATTTCGGCGCTGTTGGTCGATACCGGCGGACGGCTGTGGGTGGGAACGCGATCCGGAATCGCCGTACTCGATCAGGGTCACTTCAGATCGTTCGGCAATTCTGGATCGCTGACCCACGCCGACGTTCGCACAATTGCGCAAGACCGCGCCGGGCACATATGGGTGGGCACCGGGACAGGCCTGATTGAAATCGATGGCGATAGTGCGCACTCTTACGACTCCTCCAGCGGACTCATCGATGGTCCTGTGCACGCGTTGCTCGAAGACCGCAATGGCATTCTGTGGATCGGCGGTGCCGGCGGACTGCAGCGCTTCGACGGAAGGCGCTCTGCCATGGTATCGCTCGACGCGGCAAGCGCGGCACCTGCCGTCACCGCCTTGTACGAGGATGGCAAAGGCGCTTTGTGGATCGGCACCGCCACAGGCGCTTTGTATCGACGCACCGCGGAGGGTGTCGTACAGATGGCCAAGCCGGGACAACTTGGCTCCCTCGTGCGCAGCATTACTCAGGATCACGACGACAATCTGTGGATAGGCACTGCCGGCGGCGGTCTGGTCCGATGGCACAACGGACAATTCGTTTCCCTGAATGACAATCTGTTTGCCACGAGCGATATCCTTTCACTGCTGGAGGATGACGAAGGAAGTCTATGGGTCGGCACCAATGGCGTCGGCCTGCTGCGGTTGCGAGACGGAAAATTTACCACCGCCGGCGAGTCCGAGGGACTGCAGGGTAAAGTCGCGTGGAGCATCACGCCGCGCAAGAGCGGCGGCGTCTGGGTGGGCTCCGACGGCGGCTTGAGCAGCTATGTCAATGGCAGGTTTCAGCACATTGCCGGTCCGCACGGTCACGAGAATAGTCGCGTGCGAGCCGTGCTGGAGGACCGGCAGAGCGCGCTCTGGGCCGGCACTGTGGGCGCGGGAGTCTACCGCATCGACAAAAGGGGCATGACCGTCTTCAATCACGACAACGGTTTATCGGGCGACACGGTGCTCGCCCTTTTTGTGGATCGCAGCGATCGGATGTGGATCGGCACGAATCAAGGTCTCGACGTCATCGAGGACGGCTATGTGACCTCCATGCAATCCTTACTAGGCGGCTCGATCCGCAGTGCCGTGCATTTTGTTTATGAAGACCTCGCGGGGAAACTCTGGGTCGCCACCGAGACCCAGGGCCTGTTCGTCATCAGCGGAGGAACTACCAGCCATTTCGGCGTCGCCGATGGCCTACCGAGCGACTGGGTGACTGTGATCCATGAGGATGACCGCGGCGAAATTTGGATCGGAACTACCGACGGCCTCGCCGTATGGCGCGGCGGCAAGGTGATCTCGCTGGGGAATCGAGGCGGACCTCTGCATGAAACCATCCTGGGAATTCTCGAGGACGATGCGCACCAGTTCTGGCTGACGACCAACAAGGGCCTGGTATCGGTTGCGCGCAGCGAACTCGACGAGCTGGCAGACGGCGGAACTGGTTCGCCCGACTTCCATGTGTATGCACTGGCCGATGGCTTGCGCACGCTCGAATTTGCCGGCGGCAACACCTCCCCCGGCTGCCGCTCGCCGGACGGGGTGCTGTGGTTCCCGAGCATTCGCGGCATCGTCATAGTGAATCCGCGCCGCTTCAAGACCAATACCCTGCCGCCGCCCGTGCACATCGAGGAGGTGCTGGTGGACGGCGCGCCTTTAAACCTCGCCGATGCGGCCAACATTGCCCCCGGCGCGCGGCAATGGGAATTCCATTACACGGGATTGAGCTTCCTGGTGCCGCATGCCGTGCACTTCAAATATCGCCTGGAAGGATTCGACAGTGATTGGATCGACGCCGGTACGCGCCGCACCGCCTACTACACCCAATTGCCGCCGGGCACCTACAGCTTTCATGTAATCGGCAGCAACAATGACGGCGTGTGGAACGACAGCGGTGCTGCCTATCGCTTCACGCTCAAGCCGCATTTTTACCAGACTCTGTGGTTCGCGCTCCTCTGCATCATCGCGCTGATCGCCGCCGTCGCCACCTGGTACCGCTTACGGGTACGGCGATTGCGCCGGCTCGCCCATGCACTTACGGAACAAGTGGCGCTGCGCACCAAGGATCTTGAATCCGCCAATGCAGCGCTGCTGCAGGCCAAGGAACGGGCCGAGCTTGCCGGACAGGCCAAGTCGCAGTTCCTGGCCAATATGAGCCATGAGATTCGGACGCCGATGAATGGCGTGATCGGCATGACGGAATTGCTGCTCGATACCAAGCTCGATCGAACGCAGCGCGATCATACCGAGACGATTCGCGATAGTGCGAGTGCGCTGCTCACGATCATCAATGACATCCTCGATTTTTCGAAGATCGAAGCCGGCAAGCTCGATATCGAACTGATCGAAATGGATCTGCGCAGCATCATGGATGATGTCGCACATCTCCTGGCGATCCAGGCCCATGCCAAAGGGCTGGAATTGATAACCAGCGTTGACCCATTCCTGCCCGACTGGGTGATCGGCGATCCGGGCCGCACCCGCCAGATCTTGCTGAATCTGGGCAGCAACGCAATCAAGTTCACCCGTCATGGCGAAGTCTCGATCGAGCTGGTGATGACCTCGGCCGATGCCGACGGTACCAAGATCCGCTGCAGTGTGCGCGATACCGGCATGGGCATTCCGGCCGAACGCATCGACTCGCTTTTCCAGCCATTCTCGCAAATCGATGCATCGACGACCCGCCACTTCGGCGGCACCGGCCTCGGGCTGTCCATCGTGAGCCGATTGGTGACGCTGATGCACGGCGAAACCGGCGTGGAAAGCAAGCTGGGCGCGGGTTCGACCTTCTGGTTTACAGCCCGCTATGGCGCCTGCGCGAGGAAGTCGGACGTGCAGCGCTTGAATGTCAAAGTCCTGGAAAACAAGCGCGTGCTGATCGTCGATGACAACGCGACAAACCGCAAGGTCTTGAGCCAACAGCTCGCGCAGCTGGGAATGATCTCCACCAGCGTGGACAGCGCCGATGCCGCGTTGCAGGCTTTGCAGGACACTGTCGGTCTGGCGCCCTTCGATCTGGCGGTGCTCGACTACATGATGCCGCTTTGCGACGGATTTGAACTCGGCCAGAGGATTACCGCCGACTCGCGGTTTGCAGCAGTGCGTCTGGTGCTGCTCACCTCCGCGCACGGCATGCGCGGTGCGCAGGACTTCGCGCAGCTCGGGTTTGCGGCCTACATATTGAAGCCCGTGTCGCACCGCGACTTGCGCGAATGCTTGGGCCGCATCATGTCCATGGAGCTGCCAAAGCTGCACGAACGCACGCAGCCGATTCTCATTGCAGAACGTGCCCGTGATGTGCCCAACCTGCGAATCCTGCTGGCCGAGGACAATTTGGTAAATCAAAAAGTGGCACGCGGCGCGCTGGAAAAAATGGGATTCAAGGTCGACATCGTAAACAATGGCGCCGATGCGATCGCCGCCTGGAAAACCGATCGGTACCACATCATCTTTTTGGATTGCCAGATGCCGGTAATGGACGGATACCAGGCAGCGCGCGAAATCCGTCGTCTCGAGCAGGGCTTAAGGCACATTCCCATCGTCGCGCTTACGGCAGATGCGATGAAGGATGCTGAACAGAACTGCCGGGAGGCCGGTATGGATGAGTATTTGACCAAACCGATTGATCGCAAGCAGCTGCGGGAGACCATCGAGCGGCTGTTGCCGGCTTCGATGTCGGAGCAGCCGGGCGCGAGCAATGGCTCCAGCACCCCGCAGCCTTACACGGGTGATGCGCCGGTGGACTGGGAGCGGCTGATGAAAGTGTCGGATGGCGATGAGGACTTTGCCCAGGATTTGGTGCAGCTTTTCATAGAGTCCGGCGACGCGGCATTGCGCGATATCACTGTCGCTTTGCAGCGTGGCGATTTGGCGACCGTCGGACGAGTGGCGCACTCATTCAAGGGTTCGAGCGCCAATATATTTGCGCAGCCCGCCAGCACGGCAGCCGCCCGGCTTGAGGATGCCGCCCGCGCCGGCAATGCCAATGAGCTCTCGCTGCTGGAGGAGCAGTTGCGGTTGGAGGCAAATCGGGCTACTGATTTTCTGCGCTCGCGCCAAACAAAGCGCGATCGATCTTAAAGCACTAAGCGCCAAACCGATTCCCGTGGCAAAGTGTCGGCCTTACGGGACGACCGGGCGCTCATGATTCCAACGATTCAGATTTTGGTTCTGCTGCTGATTGTTATTGCCGCCGTTTCGGTGGTGGCGGCGCACCTGAAGATTCCGCCGGCAATCCTCCTGGTGCTCACCGGCGTCCTGGTGGCGCTTATCCCCGGGCTGCCTACCGTGACTTTGGCGCCGGAATTCGTATTGCTGTTCATATTGCCGCCGCTCATTTATTCGTCCGCAGTGGCGATGAGCTGGCGGGAGTTCCGCTTCAATCTGCGCCCCATTTCCCTGCTCGCGGTGGGCTGCGTGCTGTTCACGACCATCGCAACCGCAGCGGTTACGCATTGGCTATTGGGTTTCTCCTGGCCCGTGGGATTCGTGTTGGGAGCCATTGTCTCGCCGCCGGACGCCGTGGCACCGCTGTCCATCGCGCGCAGAATGAACCTGCCAAGAAGGCTGCTGGTGATCCTCGAGGGCGAAGGGCTCGCGAATGACGCAAGCGCACTCATTCTCTATCGCTTCGCGGTGGCCGCCGTCGGCGTCAGCGCCTATTCGTTTAGCCAAGCCGCCGGCATGTTCGCCGCGATCATCGGCGGCGAAATTCTCTGGGGCATCGGCGTGGGTTGGCTCATGCTGCGATTGCGACGCTGGGTGCGCGACCCGCGCATCGAGGTCATGCTCTCGGTACTCACACCGTTCCTGGCTTATTTGCCGCCGCAGCACCTGGGCGGCTCCGGGGTGCTCGCCACCGTGACCACCGGTCTTTATATCAGCTGGAATGGTCTGCGGCTGATCAGCGCGGCGACGCGGCTGCAGGGCATTTTCTTCTGGGACTTCATGATTTACCTGACCGAAGGCTTCGTTTTCTTGATCACCGGCCTGCAGGCACGAACTTTGATTGCCGGCATGCGTGGTGACTCGCTGGCCGATCTTGCCGGCTCCGCCGCGGTGGTCTGCGCGGTCATCATCATGGCCCGATTCATCTGGATGTTTCCCGCTACCTATCTGCCGCGCTGGCTGATTCCCGCGGTAGCGCGCGACGACCCCTCGCCCCCCTGGCAGTGGCCTTTCATCCTGGCATTCACCGGCGTGCGTGGCATCGTGTCGCTCGCGGCGGCGCTCGCCATTCCCCTCACGACCAATAGCGGCGCGCTGTTCCCAGACCGCGATCGAATACTGTTCCTTACCTTTGCGGTGATCCTCGTGACCCTCGTCGGCCAGGGTTTGCTGCTGCCAGCCGTGATCCGCGCGCTGGGGCTGGCCAACGCGGGCCGCCGCGAGCGCCAGACCGAGAGAACCGAGGAATTTTCGGCGCGCCGGCAGGCTATCGAGGCGGCAGGCCAACGTCTCGATCAGCTGATCGCGGAGCGCGGACTACCGGAGGATATCGTGCAGCCATTGCGCGCACGGCAACGGGACCGCATGCGGCATGCCGAGCGCCGCAACGACGGCGACCCGAAGCAGAAGCGGCTCGTCGAACAGCACGACGAGATCGCATTTCAGTTGATCGAAGCCGAACGAAAACAGATCAATGACCTGTACAGACTTGGCAAGCTGAAAGATGAGGCGCGGCGCCGGATCGAACGGGAGCTTGATCTGCGCGAAGCGCAATTGATCAATGTGCGCGCCGAAGAGTGAGGCTTGGCGCTAACTCAATCCAGCGGCGTGTTGCTCGCGCTTTCCGCGCGCCGCTGCCACGGCCAGCGCCCTTCGACTTCCACAACGATCGACCAGCTGAGGAAGGTACGCACGACCACCAGCATCCCCAGCGCCTCGAAATTTCTCAAATCCGGCTCCAGCGCAGCGGTGCGTACGATGTCGGCGGCAACCAGAATTTCCAATCCGAGCAACAGGGCGCGGCCCAGCGCTGCGCGAAAGACATCATAGTGTTCGATCGCGAATCGACGCCCCACGAGTGAGCGCCGCAGCCAGTTGAGGATGGCGAACACGATGTAGCCGACGATGAGTGCGACCGCAATGACGTCGATCGTATCCGCGCCGATTCCGATCCATTTTTGATACATTTCGTTCGCGGCTGTCACTTGCGTCTCCCCGGGATTTCGAATGCTTGCATGCGGCCGGCCTTTTTTGTAATTAGGCCTTATACCTATATCAGTGGCCCAGGATGTTGATTATGTTGGTCATAGTCGCGGGGCTTGAACCGGCCGTAAGGGTGCGCGTAAAGAATGAATGAGCTACCAACCAACCCCGAGAATGTTGACCCGGCATACGCGCCGCCGGGCTTTCACTTGCTGGCGAAGCCCAGCGGCTCCACATGCAACATCGATTGCACGTATTGCTTTTTTCTATCCAAGGAAGCGCTGTATCCGAACGAGAAAAGCCGCATGTCGCCGGCGACGCTCGAGGCCTATATACGGCAGTTGCTGGAATCGCACCGCGATCCACAGGTGACCGTGGCATGGCAGGGTGGCGAACCCACGCTGATGAAGGTCGAGTTCTTTCGGCGCTCCATCGAGCTCGTCGCACGCCATCGCCGGCCCGGCCAGGTTGTACTGCATACCTTTCAGACCAACGGCATGCTGCTGGACGACGAGTGGTGTGAATTCTTCGTGGAGCACAAATTCCTGGTCGGTTTGAGCGTCGACGGCCCGCGCGAGTTGCATGACACGTATCGGGTCGACCGCCGCAAGATGGGCACCTTTGATCGGGTCATGGAAGGTTGGCGCTGCCTGCGCAAGCATCACGTCGAGTTCAACATCCTGTGCACGGTGAATGCGGCAAACGAGAAATACGGCCGCGAGGTCTATCGGTTCTTCCGCGACGACTTGGGCGCGAAGTGGGTGCAGTTCATCCCCATTGTCGAGCGTGCGAGCGAGGAAACCCTGGCGATCGCCAATCAGGGCTGGAGCGAACAGCCCGGCCGCAAGCGCCTGCTGTACACCCAGACCGGCAATCTGGTGACGCAGCGCACGGTCGGCGCCGAGCAATACGGCCGCTTCCTGGTTGATATTTTCGAAGAGTGGCTGCGCCACGATGTGGGCTCGGTTTATGTGCAGCTTTTCGATGTCACGCTCGAAGCGTACTTCGGCCGCCATCTGCTGTGCATCCACGCGCCGACTTGCGGCTACGGTCCGGCGCTCGAGCACAACGGCGATCTTTACGCCTGCGATCACTTCGTCGAACCCAAATTCAAGCTGGGCAACATTCACAAAATCCACATGCTCGAGCTCGTGGCCTCGCCGCAGATGCGCAAGTTCGGGCAGGACAAGGCCGATTCGCTAACGCCGCAGTGTCAGCGCTGCGAGGTCAAGTCCTTGTGTCATGGCGGCTGTCCCAAGGATCGGTTTGCGGTTTCGCGCGATGGAGATTCCGGACATAACTATCTTTGCGCCGGGCTGGAATTGTTTTTCAAACACACGCGTCCCGCCATGCAAACCATGGCGAGCCTGCTGCAAAGGGGACAGGCACCGGCCGACATCATGAGACTGACGGCCGCCGAGGACGCGAGGCAGGGGCCCTATCAGGCCTGCCCCTGCGGCAGCGGCAGGAAATTTCGCTTCTGCCACGGCGACCGCGCGCCAAGATCCGGATTCGGCGGCGTGTAACCCGCCCGTGACGCGGTTGGCCTTCAGTCGTAGCGCACTACATCTTGGCGCTGCCGTGCCGGCCGGAGCCCTTGATGAACGCGGCGGCACCGGCTTGCGCCTCGCCCGAGGCCAGCGTGATCAGCCCATGCTTGATTTCATTCTGCATGGCCAGCGCTTCATCCATGCCCCACTGTTCGATCGCAGATAGCCGATCGTTCCTCAAGCAGGATTGCGGGAACGAGGCAATCTGGCGCGCAATTTCGACGGCGGCAGCCAGCGCCTGGCCGGCGGGCACCAAACGATTCGCAAGGCCGATGTCGAGCGCTTCCTGCGCGCGCACTTCGCGGCCGGTGAGAATCAAATCCATCGCCCGGCCATGCCCGATCAGGCGCGGCAGGCGAATCGTGCCGAGATCGATCAACGGCACGCCGAAGCGACGACAAAAAATGCCGAAGACCGCGGTCTCGGAAATCACCCGCAGGTCGCACCACAATGCCAACTCGCAGCCGCCGGCCACGGCGAATCCTTCAACGGCCGCGATCACGGGTTTGCTGAGAAGCATGCGCGTCGGGCCCATGGGCCCATCGCCGTCGGTGCCCACCGGCCGGCGTTCGCCTGCCGCAAAAGCCTTCAAGTCCGCCCCAGCGCAAAACTGACCGCCCGCCCCGGTCAATATCGCCACATCGAGTGCGCTGTCGAGATCAAAGCTGCGAAAGACCTGCGCGAGCTCTTGGGCAGTCGCGAAATCCACGGCGTTTCGTTGCAGCGGCCGGTCAACGGTTACAACCGCAATGTTCTCCAATCGGCTTAGAGCTACAGTCATCGCGCGCTCCCACACACGTCCGTGTCAGTAAGTGGCTCGGCCGCCGGATATATCGAACACCGCCCCGGTGGCAAAGGAACATTCCTCGCTCGCGAGCCAGCAGACGGTTGCGGCAATTTCATGCGGCTCGACGAATCGATTCATCGGAATCTTGGCGAGCATATAGTCGATGTGCTGCTGGGTCATTTGTGCAAACAGGTCGGTTTTGGCCACGGCTGGTGTAACGCAGTTGACCAGGATGCCCTGGGTGGCCAATTCCTTGGCAAGCGACTTCGTGAGCCCAATCAGTCCCGCCTTGGAGGCGCTGTAATGCGAGGCGTTGGGATTGCCTTCCTTGCCGGCGACCGAAGCCACGTTGACGATCCTTCCATAGCCCCGTTCCCGCATCAGAGGAACGATGGACCTCGAGGTCAGGTACGGCGCCACGAGGTTGACTTCGATGACGCGGCGCCAGGCCAAAGGATCGAGTTCCCAAGTAGGAGCATTGCCGCCCGTGATGCCTGCATTGTTGATCAGGATGTCGATTTTGCCGAACCGCGCAACTGTTTCCCCCGCGGCCCTCTGCACCGCGGCGTCTTCGGTGAGGTCCAAGCAACAACCGCCTACGGTGCCGAACGCCGCTAGCTGCGCGCAGGCATCGTTGAGTTTTGCGGCGTCCATATCCCATAGCGACACCGTTGCGCCGGAGCGTAGCAGCCGCTCGGCCACCGCGTAGCCGATACCGCGGGCGCCGCCGGTAACGACCGCGACCCTGCCTTTGAGATCCAGCTGGTTCATCGGCCGCCTATAAAGGTTGCCGGCACCGCATGCTGCGTTTGGATGCCGAGCCCCGAAATGCCGACACGCATGCTCTGCCCGAGCTTGAGAAACTGCGGAGGCCGCCGCCCCATTCCCACGCCGGGCGGAGTGCCGGTGGCAATCACATCTCCCGAACGCAGGCTCATGAACTGGCTGATGTACGAGACCAGATGTGCGACGCCGAATATCATGGTTCGCGTATTGCCGTTCTGGAAGCGCTGGCCATCGACTTCCAGCCATAAATCCAAGGTCTGCGGATCCGGTATTTCGTCCTTTGTTACCAGCCAGGGACCAATCGGCGCGAAGGTGTCGCAGCCCTTGCCCTTATCCCACTGCCCGCCCCGCTCAAGCTGATAGGCGCGCTCGGATACATCGTTGAATACGCAGTATCCCGCAACGTGATCGAACGCTCGTTCGAGCGGCACGTACTTTCCCGGTTTGCCGATGACGATGCCGAGTTCGACCTCCCAATCCACCTTCTCCGCGCCCAGGGGAATTTCTACATCATCGTCCGGTCCGATGATTGCGCTTGTCGGCTTCATGAACAGGATTGGTTCCGCCGGAATCGGCATGTTGGCCTCGGCGGCATGATCCTTATAATTCAGCCCCACGCAGACGATTTTGCCCACGTTCGCCACGCACGGCCCAATGCGCGGCGATCCGGCGATTTTCGGCAGCTTTGCCGCATCCAGCGAACTTACCTTGGCCAGACTCTCGGGCAGTAATGCGTCGCCGCCGATGTCGGAAACGATCGCCGATAAATCCCGCAGTTGACCCTGGCTGTCCAACAATGCGGGCCGTTCTTTGCCGGCCTCGCCGGTGCGTAGTAGCTTCACTGCATGCTCCAGTTTTTCGGTTGCCAATCGCCGCGATGAAATAGCGTACGCTACCCGCTGTGCCGCGTCAGCGGATTTGCGCGGCTGGCGCATGGGGGGGTAGCCATGATTCATCGGGATCGACTGACCGCACGACTTGAAGGGGGATTCGTCGTCTTCCTGATCGGCATGAGGATCAATAATCCATTGCTGATTCACAAATGGTGGCCGGTCGCCACTGCCATGCCCCGTATGTTGAAGGAACTCTATCGCCAGCCCGAACGCGGTTTCCTGCATTCGGAGATGTGGTTTTCACGGACCCTCATTCTTCTGCAGTACTGGCGCTCGATGGAACATTTGATGAATTACGCCAAGGCGAAAGAGGCGGCGCATCTGCCGGCTTGGCAGGCATTTAACAAGGCGATCGGGGCAAATGGCGCCGTCGGGATCTGGCACGAAACCTATCAAGTGTCCCCCGGCGGCTATGAGAACGTGTACGTGAACATGCCGACATTTGGCCTCGGCCGCGCCGGCACTTTGCACCAGGCCAAGGGAAATCTTAAATCCGCGTCGGACCGCTTAGCTGCGATCAAAGGCCTATGAAGGTCGCAAACTCTTCTGCGGGCGCGCGTGCCGACCTGAGATGATTGGCCTTCACTTCGGCATCTTCGTAGCCGATGGCCATCCCGCAAAACAGCATGAGTTCCGGCGGCGCAGAGACGAACCGGGCAATGGTCTGCGGATATACCGACCAGCATTCCTGGGGGCAGGTGGCCAATCCCTCCTCGACGGCGAGCAGCATCAGGCTTTGAAGATACATTCCGAGATCAGACCATTGCGGTCGGCCCATGAGCCGGTCCACGAAGCAAAAAAGCCCCACCGGCGCATCGAAGAAGCGGAAATTTTTATTGAACTGCTGCCAGCGCGCAGCCTTGTCCTCGCGCGGGATGCCGATGGCGCGATACAGCGCTTCGCCGATTTCAAAGCGCCGCTCCTTGTAAGGTGAGTGAAGATTGGGGGGATAGATGTCGTATTCGGTGGTCTCACCGCGCGGCAATTCGACAATGCGCCGCTCCATCTCGGTCTTGAGCGCATTCAGCGGGGAGCCGGAAAGCACGTAAATCTTCCAGGGCTGAAGGTTGCCCCCGGAAGGAGCCCGGGCCGCGGCCACCACCAGGCGGCGGATCGTCGCGGCGGACACCGGACGATCGAGAAAGCCGCGCACCGAGCGGCGCTTCATAAGAGCATCAGAAACCGACATCGAACATCCCTTTGTGCGAATCGCACGCACGTAATTAAATTCTCGAGAATCAGGTCACTGCGCGGCGCTGCCGGAATGACGGCGGCAGATCGTCACGGGCAGCGCCGCACCAGCTTCATGCGGTCCCGCAGTCGCGATCTCGTAGCAGTTTGCATCGATCCAAACGATCCAGTCGCCGCTGGCTGTCTTCAATAGTTCGCCGGGGCGATGCTGTGCATTCGGCAGCCAATTGTCGTCTTCCGGCCGGCCGGAGACCGATTTATTGCTCGAGTGCTGATTCGTTCGAATCTCGAATGCCTGCAGGGCGCGCCGCGCTTCCGCGCTCCAGTCTACGCCACTCCCGTTGCCCATGGAGGAGGAGGACGCCGCCGAAGCCGACGGTAATGGCGGTGAATCGGGTACGGGTACGGCAATCGTTATGGCGGTATCGCCGCCCAAGCGCCGCAACGCCGCGGGCGTGGTGCGGGCTTTAGGTGGATTTACAGGCGCGAGCAACACCAGTTCGACTGCACTCGCCTGCGAGTCCGGGAGACCGCGCATTCGCGGCGTCATCAAAAGCGCCGCAAACAAAGCCGCATGCACGATCAGCACCACGGCCAAGGCCGCGTAGCGCGAAACCGTCCAGTCGTTCGACTCTTTCATGGTCAGCCCAGCCACAGCCCCCTGCAAGTCCTGACAAGATGGACCAATTTTGCTCGCCGGGGTTCCTATGCCCGCCTAAGGTGCCGGCGCGTCCGGCGGCAGGTGACGCTGCATAAATTCGAATACGCCTTGATTGAACACATCGTTCTTGTCGCCGGCGACCATGTGACCGGCGCCGCTTACATCGAAAACTTCCAACTGCGGCAAGTGGGCGCGGAAATCCGCTACCGCCGCTTCCGTGACGATGTCGCTCTGTAGGCCTCTGACAAGCAGTGTAGGAATGCGCACTCGCTCGGCCGCGCTGTTCAGCCGGTCGGCGAACAGAGGCGGCTCAGCGTGCCGCACTTGCTGCAGCACGCGCGGATCCCAATGCCAATACAATCGACCGTCTGGGCGCAGCCGCAGATTTTTCATGAGGCCCGCATTGCTCTTCGGTCGCGGACGATGCGGGTTGTAGGCCGCGACCGCGTCGGATGCCTCGGCGAGAGTGCCGAATCCCGCTGCACCGCTGCTCATAAAGCTGCGAATCTTGGCGGCGCCGCCGCTATCGATGCGCGGCACAATGTCAACAAGGATCAACGCCGCGGCCACAGGATTGGCGTGCGCGCCGGCGACCAGCAGCGCCGTGGCGCCGCCCATGGAGGCACCCACCAGCGCCGGTCGGGACTTCAAGGTTCCGATGACGCATTCCAAATCTTTAGCCAAGACCTCGAGGGTATAGTCGCCGTCCGCAGCCCATTGGCTGTCGCCGTGGCCGCGCGCATCGAGGTTGATCACGTGATAGCCGCGCAGCACCAACTGTCGCATCGCGCCGCCCCACGAGTGGCGTGTTTGGCCGCCGCCATGCAGCAGGATGATGGTTGGCGCGCGAGGATCGCCTCCGACATTGGCGGCGAGTTCAACGCCCTTTGCGCCGATATAGCGCTGCGTCACGAGCGCGCTCGCCAATCCGAAATTCCATCCGCATTCGATGTGAGCACACCGTCGATCCCAAGCGGCGTATGGTCGAGGCCGGTCAGCAGGCGCAGCGTGGCGCCGTCGGCTGCCGGCACGCGCGCCAGAGCGCGGGCGCCATCCATGGTTCGCAGGATGACGACACCGTGATTCACTGCACCGTCGCGATCAAAGATGACAGTGAACGTCTCCAACGAAGCCGCACCGGTGGCTTCCACAAGGAATGGCGGAACCGCGCCGCGCCGCTTATCGGCCTCTGCTTGAACCGACGCAGTCCAGGATCGCAGCGGCCGCGGCGGCGGCCGGGAAGCCAGGACCAGCCCATGGTGCTTGGTCACGAACTCCCCCTGACCGTAGAGCAGGCCACAGCCTGCGCCCTCACGGAGCCGGCGGACCATGGCGCAAGCTGCATGGTTCATATAGTCATTCAGAGGTGCGCCGAAGAATGTCAGGCCGCCGGTCACCGAGGGCTCTACATCCGCTCCCAACCCAAGGGTTCGCCGCGCCATCTTGGGCACGCAGGGAAAGCAGCTATACAGTTCCAGCGCATCAAATGGCCGGCCTTGCGCAATCGCAAGCGCTGTTTCGAGCACTGCATTTTGTGCGTGACTTTCGTAGTAGTGATCGCGCTGCAGGTAGTCGCGCGGCTCGTTGGCGGCCGCACCACCCCAGATGTGGACGATGCGCTCATCAGCAATCCCCACTTCCCGGGCGCGGGCGAGGCTGGTCATCAGAATCGCCGCGCCTTGATTCACCATCGGGTTGGCGACCATCAGCTTGGTGTAGGGCCAGGCAATGAGCCGATTGTCGGCGGACGGCGTGATGATCTCGGCCGCGGAAAAACACTGCTTGATCCAGGCGGCGGGATTCGATGCCGCGACCCTTGCATACTTCGCCCATAAGTCTCCGGACTCGGCCAGCGCTTCACGCGGCGTCTGGCCCCAATGTTGGGCGGTCGCTGCATCGTAGAAGGGATACACGCTGACCGGCATTGCCACGCCCAGCTTCACCGCCAACGGATGCAAATAGTCCGGCCCGCGCAATGAGCGCGGCCCATCGGGCGGTGTCCAGGGCAACTCGCACCCCGCCTTCATCGCCTTGGTAACCGTGCCCTGCGCCTCCGCGCCTGCGATGGCGGCAACCGCGCTTTCGCCGCGCGCGATGCGCAGCGCCGCCTCGTGCAGACAGCGCACCGGGCTTTCGCCGCCAACCGGCCCATAGATAGCGCGGTGCGGCGCGATCCCGAGCCGCGCCGTCAGTTGCTGTGCCGCGTCGGCGTAACGCCAGCTCACCAGATTGACGACGTCCAGCGAGTCGACGCTGCGCAGCAAATCGTGGCCGGCATCCTCGTCCGCACGCTTGAGCGCCGCCGCCATCAGCGCGAGCGGCTCCAGACCCTGCATGAGATCAGCTGGCCGGTCGGTAATTTCCCCGATGCCGACAATGACGGGGATGCGATCATCAGACATTCTTAAAGCGGCTCACTCCTGCAAGAGATTTTGCAGGTCATCCAATGCATCCGCGAAATCGAGCTTGAATTCCTCGACGACCTGGCGCGCCGATTTGACGCTGTCGATGAGTCCCACGCCCTGCCCGACAAAGTACGTCACCAGATCGCGCGCCGCGGGATTGCCGGCGGCGGCCGATCGCTCCACCGCGCGCAGCGCCCCCTCGCTGATGAGAGACTGGTAGGGCATCGGCAGTGGACTGGGACTGCCGGGCTTCTCCCATGCGTCGGTCCAGCTCGAGCGCAACTGCCGCGACGGCTTGCCGGTTCGGCCTCGCGAACGCACCGTGTCGCGCGACGTGGCGGCAATCATTTTCTCTCTGAAGATTTCCGAGGTTTCCGATTCAGTGGTGGCCAGCCACACCGAACCGGTCCAGGCTCCGGCGGCTCCCAGCGCCATGCAGGCAGCCATTTGACGGCCGGTCATGATGCCGCCGGCCGCGAGCACGGGAATATCACCCAGAAGTTTGATCGCCTTCAGAACTTCGGGCACCAGCACCAGCGTGGAAACCTCGCCGCAATGGCCGCCGGCCTCACCGCCCTGTACCACCAGAACATCGACGCCGGCCTTGACCTGACGGATCGCATGTTCTTTTGCGCCGACCAAGGCCGCGACCGGCACGCCATGTCGCTTGCCAAGCTCGATCATCGATGGCGGCGGTACGCCCAGTGCATTGGCGATGAGCTTGATCGGGTGGCGAAAGGCGGCATCCAGCACCTCGAGCGCCTCATCGGGATCATAAGGCGCCGCGCCGTCGCGAACCTGCTCGGCGGGCGGCGGCACATTGTTGCGCTTCAAGAGGTCCGCTACGAAATCGCGGTGCTCTTGAGGTATGCGGGCCGCCAGCGAGCGGGCGGTTACCCCCTTCTCGCCGCGCGTTGCCAGATTCTCCGGGATCAGCACATCGAGCCCATAGGGTTTGCCATCGACGTGCTCGTCGATCCAGTTGAGCTCGATCTCTATGCTCGCGGGAGTATGGCGGGTGGCGCCCAGCACGCCGAACCCGCCGGCGCGGCTCACTGCAGCGACCACGTCGCGGCAATGGCTGAATGCAAACAGCGGAAATTCAACGCCGAGTCTTGCGCAGATTGCTGACTTCATCGAAAACTTCCTCTAGATGACCACCGCCGGCGGACACGCGATTGTGCGTCGCGAGGTTTGCTCAGCTTACCTCGCCAAGGCCCATTGCGTTGGCATTTGCCAGTGTCCATCATTGCGCAACAAAGCAGCATTCCTCGAATTACAAAGTAGGCGCCATGAACACACCAGGTACATTATTGATTTTCATGACCTTGGCAGCATGCGGCAGTTCGCTCGGCTTTGCAGCAACAGTCACCGGCAACGTGAAAGGTCCCGAGGGGGCGCCTCTCGAAGGAGTCTTCGTGCAGGCACAAAACAATAAAACTCACATGACTTATATGGTGTTGTCGGACAGTCTTGGGAATTACCGCCTGCAGAATCTGCCATCCGGAGACTATGCACTATCGACCAAGATTACCGGCTATCGCGGCGAGCCTCGCTCCGAAGTGAAGCTTACCGCCGACCAACAGGTCTCCTTCGACATGTCGTTGCAAAAGAGTCCGGTACGATGGAACGAAATATCCATTTACCAGGCCGGCAAGCTGTGGCCGGCATCGCCGGCGAAGGACAAGCTGTTTTCCACTTGTTTCACCTGCCACGGATTTCAGACCCGAATCGCGACAGTACCTCGCGATGCCGAGAGTTGGCGAGGTCGGGTGGTGTTCATGCAAGTCTCGATGAAATTTGGCCTCGGCGATCGGCTCAATGATCAGCAAGTGGACGAAGTTTCCGCCTATTTGAACCGCCTGTTCGGCGAGACTTCCGTGCTGCCGAAATCGCCCGAGCAAATGCCGGAATACAAGGACACCGTGCGGCCGATCAATGCTAAGGCCATGAATATTACCTACGTCGAATACGACATGCCCTCGGTGAACCGCATGCCCTTCAGCGCCGCTCCGGACAAAGACGGCTATTTCTGGATTCCCAATTTTGGCGTCGTCAACAAGATCAGCCGGCTCGATCCGAAAACCGGCGAAATTTTGGATTACACGGTTCCGAATATTGGTACCGCCGCGGTTCACTCAGCGGTGCCGGCAACCGACGGCTCGGTGTGGCTTAGCGAGCAGGGCTCGAACAAGATTGGGGTATGGGACCCGCACACCAAGAAAATAACCGAGTTTCAGGATGCATATCTTCCTGGAAGACTCGGCTACAGCGCAGGGTCCAAGCACACGGTGCGCTTCGACCGCGATGGCAATGTGTGGGCCTCGGGCTGGCCGCTCACCCGGCTCGACCGGAAAACCAAAAAAATTACCCGCTTTGACGATATCCGTTCCACCTATGACGTAAAGGAGGACACCGACGGCAACATCTGGTTCACGCGTCCCGACACCAATCAGATCGGCATGGTGGATTGGAAAACGCTGAAGGTTTCCCTGTGGACGCCGCCGACTCCGGGTTGCTTTCCGCGGCGCATGCAGATCGATACCGACGGAATCGTTTGGTTTGGCGAGTTCAACGCGGGAAAAATCGGCCGCTTCGACCCGAAGACGCAGGTGTTCACGGAATATTCATTGCCGGGTCCGGAGCCCACTCCGTACGGTTTCGGCATCGACGCGCAGCATCAGATTTGGTATTCGTCCTACAATATGGACGTCCTCGGCCGCTTTGATCCCAAAACCGGCAAAACCGTTGAATATCCCTTCCCACACTCTGAAAACACCATTCGAGAATTCATTCGCGACGCGCAAGGAAGGATGTGGTACGGGTCCCCGTCAAATGACAAGGTCGGTTACTTCACGTTGACGAACGCCGAATGAACTGACTGCAAAATCGGCGCCGATCTTCGCTCAAGAATCTGCGCATGGCGCCGACTCCTGGTGTGCCCGTCGTTTCCATCAGGTACACATTATGTCAACTAGCGCAATCGCTGCATCCTCAACGAACATCGTCTCTTCCGCCATTGGCGTCGAGCGGCCGCTCATCAGACAGCCGTCCGGGGATGGCGCTTCGAATTCAGGAAGCGCACCGGTTCAAGGTGGCCGGCTTTTCACCGCGCTGTTTGATGCACTCACTCAATTCGTCGCCGAGCAGCAGACCGCTCCGGCGGCGACCACGGCCGCTTCCGCGGCAACATCGCCGGCCGCAACGGCAAGCACGGCTACAAGCACGCCCAGCCCGGCCTCAACCAGCTCGACCAACTCAACCAGCTCGACGAACTCCTCCGGCTCGAGCAGAACGCCAGCGAGTTCTCTCGGGACCGATTTAACGGCATTTTTACATGATTTGTTCTCGGCATTGCGCCAGGCAGGCGGTGCGCGCGAGCATGGGGGACATGGGTTTGGGCGCGCCCGCGATGATTGGCGGGCGGATGCAACGCCGGCAGTCCCGGTCAGCAACACCCAGCAGAGCGCGAGCACTGGCGCACCTACCGGAAGTTCAGGCGCGAACTCCGCGCAGCCAGCCGCCGCCACGAGTACCAACCCTTCTGCGACTGCCGCGACGCCCGTCGCCGCGAGCACGCCCGCGACCTCGCCGGCTGCTCCGGTTGCCGCGACCAGCCCAAGTTCAACCGCCGCCTACGGTCGATTCGGTATCGTTGCGGAGCTCAACGCGCTGATCAAGGATTTGAGCAACAGCCAGGTCGTCAGCGCGACATCCAGCGCCGCGGGCGCGCCGGCGAATCTTTCTTCGAGCGCTTTGGCCAATTTGAACTCGGCATTTTCCAAATTGATCACCGACTTGGGTGGAACGACATCGACAGCGTCCAGCTCGCAGTCGGACACCGCCTCACTGCAGGCGTTCCTGAGCAGTCTTCTGCAAAACCTGCAAAGCGGCGCCAGCAACTCGTTGAGCCCCCTCGGCAATGGCGTGAACGTCAGCGCCTAAGCGGTCTCAAGCGTCCAGATCGAGACCGCGATCGGCACTGTCGACCAGCCGAATTTCCTTCTCGAGGTCGAAGGAGCGGCAGGCGATTAGGTAAATCAGGGTCGATACCGGCAGTCCCACCAGGATGGCGATATCGGCGCCGCCGAGCGCTTCGGCCACCGGACCGCGATACAGGCCGGTGCTGAAGAACGGAATCATTGCGGCGAAGCCGCCGAAGTAGGCCACCAGCCCGCGCCAGTTCCAGCGCCCGTACATGCCATTGGGATTGAAAATCTCCCGGACTGAGTAGTGGCCGCGGCGCACGTAGTAGTAATCCACCAGATTGATCGCCGTCCATGGCGTGAACAGGTACAGCAGAATTGCGAGAAACTCGCCGAACTGCGCCGCAAAGTGCGGCGAAGAGGCGAGTGCGATCATTGACGAGGCGGCCAGCAGGCCGACCAGCGTCAGCAGGCGCTGCGCGACCGTCGGCTTCAGCGGTCTGATCGAGTCTGCCACGCTGAGGAGAGTCAGCGACGCACTGTAGAAGTTGAGCGTCGTGATGGTCACGAGTCCCAGCAGCGATGCCACCAGGAACGGATTGCCAGACCCCGGCAACATGGCATCGGCTGCGGATTTGAGCGCCGCTGACAGCTCCAGCGCCGGAAACATCGCGGCGGCGACCGTGCCGATCAGCATCGCCCACGCGCCGCCGATAAAGGCGCCGATGTAGGTCCACCAGAAAGACGCCCGCACGCCCACGTTCGGCGGCAGGTAGCGCGAGTAGTCGGAGACATAGATCGACCAGGATACTTGGTACGCGGCCGCCGCAAGCAGCTGAGTCAGGAACGGGATCATCTTGAAATCGTGGAGGTCGAGCTGTTCCGCGGCGAAATGCACGCGGCTGACGGCAACCGTCATTATGGCGAACACGATGAGCAGCGCGAATGCCAGCAGTCGCTGCGCCTTGTGAATCAGGTCGTAGCCCAGGATCGCCAGCGCGGTCGCGATCGCGCCGATGGTCACCATTGTGAGCGGCCGGTTCCAGCCAACCAGCGTGACCACCGTGTCCGCAGCGAGCACCTGATTGAATGCGTTGTAGCCAACGAAAGTGATCAGTGCCACACACCAAACGAGCAGCGCTCCCAGATAGCCGAATTGGGGTCGCGACTGGATCATCTGCGGCAAGCCGAGCTGCGGTCCCTGAGCCGAGTGAAAAGCCATGAAAAACGTGCCGAAGGCGCAGCCGAGCAGCACCGCGATCGTCATCCAGACGAGATTGCCTCCGAGTGCCACGCCGACGAAGCCGGTGGCAATGGTTGCGAGGTGCGCGTCGCCGGTGAACCATACAGGCCACAGGTGCCACAGCTTGCCGTGGCGCTCCCTGAGCGGGACATAGTCGATCGATCGCTGCTCGAGCAGCGGGCTCTTGGACACTGCGTTCTCCCTGGCACGGTTATGCCCGTGCCGAGCTTATATCACTTCGGGGCATTGTTCCGCCGCGCAATCCCGCGGCGCAGTTGCCCCGGCTCCTTTTAAATATTATTATGAGTATAATAAAACCAAGTTTGTCATTGGCCGCCGGTGGAGGACGACCCCATGAATCACGATGTCATTATTTCCTGCGCCGTTACCGGCGACGACACCAAGGTGACCAAGAGCCCGCATTGCGCGATAACACCGGAACAGATCGCCGCCACCGCCATAGCGGCCGCGCAGGCTGGCGCCGCAATCGTTCACATTCATGTTCGCGAGCCGGAAACCGGCGCATTCAGCATGGAGACCCGCCACTACCGCGAAGTGGTGAAGCGCATCCGCGAGAGCAAGGTCGATGTGATCGTAAACTTAACCTGCGGCATGGGCGGATACATCGTGGTGGGAGACGGCGGCCTGAAGGATACCCCTGGCCCCGGCAGCGACTTCGTCAGCCAGGAAGACCGCATGCGCCATGTCATCGACTTGTGCCATGAAGGCTTGTACCGGCCCGACATTGCGACTTTGGACTGCGGCAGCCTGAATTTTGGCGACGAAAATCGCGCCTATGTTTCGACGCCCAACTACCTGCGCAAAGGCGCCGCGATTTGCAAGGAGCTCGGCGTCAAGCCGGAGCTGGAGGTGTTCGATACCGGCAATCTGTCGTTCGTCAAACAGATGATCAAGGAAGGGCTTCTGGTCGCACCATCGATGATTCAACTGTGCATGGGCATTCCCTACGGTGTGCCGGCCGACGTCGGCCACCTGCTTGCGATGGTCAATGCCCTGCCGGAGAATTGCAATTGGGGCAGCTTCGCCATCAGCCGCATGCAGATGCCTTGGGTGGCGCAGGCCGTGCTGCTGGGGGGTAATGTGCGCGTCGGACTCGAGGACAATCTGTACCTGAGCAAGGGGGTGTACGCCAGCAATGCGCAATTGGTGGAACGGGCCCGCACCATCATCGAGGCCATCGGTGCCCGGGTGCTGACCGCGGCTCAAGCGCGCGAGCGCCTGCAGCTGCACTGAGTAGCGCCGACATGAGCGGCGCCGAAGCGGCGCAAGTTCCGATCTATAGCGCCAGGATCCAACCGGATTGGATCGACTACAACGGACATCTGCGCGATGCCTATTACCTGCTTGTAGCGAGCTATGCCATCGACGAGCTGATGGATTACCTGGGTTTGGATGCTGCCTATCGTGCGGCCACCCATTGCACGCTGTACTCGCTCGAAATGCATGTTCACTTCCTGAACGAGATCAAGGCCTCGGATGATCTCAAGGTCATCACCTCCATCTTGGATTTTGACCGCAAACGAATTCACGCCGGCTGTACCTTCGTCTGCAGCCGGCTCCCCAATCCGGCCGCGTCGGTCGATATGATGCTGATGCACGTCCGTCAGGGAGCAACGCCGGCGGGTGCGACCTTTCCGGAAGCTGTCACTGCAAAATTGAACGCCCTCAAATTGGCCCCGGCGGCATGTGACGCTTTTGGTCCGCTGTCGCGCCACATCGCACTAAAGCCGCGCTGAAACATGCCGACGATGGACATTCGTCGATTGATCGCGCCGCGCAGCATTGCGCTCGTGGGCGCCGGCGCATGGACCGACGCTGTTGCTGCCGGCAACGCCGCAATCGGCTATTCCGGCGCGATTTGGCGAGTGCACCCCAGCCGCGCATCGACCGCGACGGTGACCTACTATCGATCGGTCGCTGATCTGCCGGGTACGCCGGACGCGACTTTTGTCGCCGTTCCGAATCACGAAGCCCCTGCGGTGGCGGGCGCCCTCGCAGCGCGCGGCGCCGGCGGCTTCGTATGCTTCAGCGCGGGCTTCGCGGAAACCGGCACCGAAGCCGGCCGCCGTCTTAACCACGAGTTGGCGAAAAGTGCCGGCGCCCTCCCCTATCTGGGACCCAATTGCTACGGCTTCGTCAATTTCTTCGATCGCGTCGCGATGATGCCCGATCAAATCGTCGGCGAAAGCCCCGAGCGCGGCGTGGCCCTGATCTGCCAGAGCGGCACCATTGCGCTCACGCTGACCTTCAACGATCGCTCGCTGCCGATCGGCTACTTGTTCAGTGTCGGCAATCAGGCGCGGCTTGCGGTCGAAGATCTAATCGAGATTCTGTGCGATGACCCGCGTGTCACTGCATTTGGTCTTTATCTTGAAGGCATCAAGGATGCGGCGCGATTTGCGCGAGCGGCCGACTTGGCGCGGGCGGCCGGCAAACCCATCGCCGTCATCAAGTCCGGCCGTACGGCGGCGGCGGCGCGCACCGCTCACAGTCATACCGGGGCGTTGGCGGGGGCGGATCAGATTTTCGAGGCCTTCTGCGGCCACTCGGGCATTGCCCGCTGCGATACCTTGGGGACGCTGTGCGAAACGCTCAAGCTGTTCCATGCGGGAGGGCCGCTGCGCGGAAACAAGGTGCTGGTCATGGGAGCCTCAGGGGGCGACATGGCGATGACCGCCGACGTGGCGCGCGACTTGGAGTTGGATTTCTCCACCATTCCGACGGCAGCGGCCACCAGCTTACGCGCGCTGTTGACCGACCGCGTCACCATCGCCAATCCCTTCGATATCCATACCTATTTGTGGTTCGATCCGCCGGCGCTCAAGCGGGTATTTTCCGAGATTCTGCGCGCGGGCTTTGACGCAGCGGGTTTCATGCTCGATTGCCCGCCTGAGCAGAAGGCCGATACTGCCGCATTCGACGCGGTCATAGATGTGTTCATCGAGGCCGCGCGTGGCGCGCCAACGCGAGCGACGCTGATTGCCTCGCTGCCCGAAACTTTGAGTGTGCGCGTGCGCCAGCGCTGTTTTGATAGCGGCGTCACCCCCCTGCAGGGCCAGCGCGAGGCGCTGGAAGCCCTGGCACTGGCCGGCGCGGTGGGCGCCACTTGGCGCTCCAAACCGCGCGTGGCTTTGAATCTGCCTGCCGCCGAACCTGGCGCACAAGGCGCCGTTTACGCACTGGGCGAGCGCGAAGGCAAGATCGCGCTGGCTGAGTTTGGCTTGACGATTCCGCGCGGCAAAATCGTCGCCGCGAGCGCCGCGGCCGCCGCGGCCGCTGCATTGGGATTTCCGGTGGTCATCAAGGCCGCGGCGGCGGATTTGGAGCATAAGACCGAGGCGGGCGGCGTGGCGCTCAACATTCAAAACGCCGACGAGGCAGGCCAGGCCGCCGCGCGGCTCGCAAAGCTATCGCCCACTCTTTTGGTGGAGGAAATGATCACCGACGGCGTGGCCGAAGTCCTTATCGGTATCATCGTCGATCCTCAATTCGGCCAAGTGTTGGTACTCGGGGCGGGCGGTGTGCTCACAGAGTTCATGGCGGACAGCGTCAGCCTGCTGCCGCCGTGGTCGCATGACTCGATTGCGGCCGGGCTAAGACGGCTTGGGATAGCTAAACTGCTTGCGGGTTTCCGCGGCAAGCCGGCCGGCGACGTCGAGGCATTGATCGAAGCGGCCTTGAGTGTCGCGCGTTACGCGGCCGCAAACGTCTCGAGTTTGGTCGAGGTCGATGTGAATCCCGTGATCGTGCGCCCCCGCGGCAAGGGCGCGGTCGCGGTTGATACGATGATGCGCCTGCAGAAACCGCAATTGATTGGGGAGCCCTGATATGTCCGATGGAATCCGCACAGCCCAAGACGGCGCCATTCTTGAAGTCACCATCGATCGGCCCAAGGCCAACGCGATCGATCTTCCGGCCAGTCGCCGCCTGAACGACGTATTCACCTCTTTTCGCGACGATCCGGCGTTGCGCATCGCCATCATCACCGGCGCCGGTGAGCGGTTCTTCTCTCCTGGATGGGACTTGAAGGCTGCGACGGCGGGCGAGAAGTCCGATGAAAACTGGGGTGTCGGCGGCTTCGGCGGCTTGAATTATCCCAGAAATCTCAACAAGCCGATCATCGCCGCGGTCAATGGAATCGCCTGCGGCGGAGGCTTCGAAATCGTGCTGGGCACCGACATCATCGTGATGGAGGAGCACGCGAAGTTCGCGTTGCCGGAAATCAACGTCGGGGTGCTTGCCGACGCCGGCACGGTCAAACTGCGGCGCCGCATTCCCTACCACGTGGCCGTGGAATTCCTATTGACGGGCCGCTGGATGGATGCCGCAGAAGCCAAGCACTGGGGACTTGCGAACCATGTCGTTGCCAAAGGCGAAGGCATGACCAAAGCGCGCGAGATTGCCAGGCAGTTGGCGGCCGGACCGCCCCTGTTGTTCCCGGCGATCAAGCAGCTGCTGCGTCATACCGAGATGGTTCCTGAACACGAAGCCTTCGAATTACACGATGCATTGGACGCGGTGCAGCGCGTGATCCGCTCGGATGACCTCAAGGAAGGAACCCGGGCATTCACGGAGAAGCGCAGTCCGCGGTGGAGCGGCCGCTAGCCGACCGGCAGAGCTACTATCCGCCCAATGGGCGCAGCAGGCTGCGCGAAATGATGTGCCTCTGCACTTCACTGGTGCCGTCCCAAATTCGTTCGATTCGCGCGTCGCGCCAAATCCTTTCCAGCGGCAGGTCGCTCATCAACCCCATGCCGCCGTGAATCTGCAGCGCTTCATCGGAAACCATGGCCAGCATTTCAGTGGCTTTGACCTTGGCAATTGCCATATCCATATCGGTGTCGATGTTCTGATCGCGCTTCCAGGCCGCTTCCAGGACCAGCAACTCCGCGGCGCGCAGCTCCACCGCCATGTCGGCCAGCTTGAAGCTTACTCCCTGGAATTTGCCGATTTGCTGTCCGAACTGAACGCGATCCACCGCCCATTGCTTGGACAGCTCCAGTGCACGCTCAGCCCTACCTAAGCAGGTGGCCGCGACCTGCAGCCGGGTTGCGCCTAGCCAGGTATTCGCGACCTCGAAGCCGCGGTCGATTTCACCCAGGATCGCCGCTTTCGGCACACGGCAGTTATTGAACTCGAGAATGCTATTGGTATAGCCGCGATGCGAAACGTTCTTGTAGCCGGGCCTGACCTCGAATCCCGGATGTCCCATGTCGATCAGGAATGCCGTCATCTTTTTGCGGCTGCCTTGGGCGGTCGTCTCTTCGCCGGTGGCCGCGAACAGAATCACAAAATCCGAATGATCGGCATGACTGATGAAATGCTTGGTGCCATTGATGACGAAATCATCGCCGCGTCGCTGCGCGCTGGTCTTCATGCCGCGCAGATCCGAACCTGCGCCCGGCTCTGTCATCGCCAGGCATTCGGTTCGATCGCCGCGCACCGTGGGCAATAGGTATCGCTGCCGTTGTTCGCCTGCGCAGGCCAACAGAATATTGGAGGGACGGCCCACGCAGGAGTAGTGCAGCGCGTAATTGGCGCGGCCCAGTTCTTTTTCGTAGAGCACCCAGGTAACCGTGTCCAATCCCGCGCCGCCCACCTCGACCGGCATGTTCGCCGCATACAAGCCGGCGTCGATGGCTTTGGCCTTCAGTTCCCTGTGAAGCTCGGCGCGCAGTACGCCGGTCTCTTCCACCTCCTTTTCGTGTGGATAGAGTTCCTTGTGCACGAAGTCCCGCGTGGTCTTGATCACCAGTTGCTGTTCTTCACTGAGAGAGAAATCCATGATGGCTCCCGATTTAGCCGGTTCGGTTCTTGCGCTTCAGCGTTGCCCAGTGCCGCAGCAGATCCAATTGCAAGCGCAGCTGCTCGACCTGCGCGGCCGCCGGCCAATCGCGCGGACTGGTCACGGAACTCGCGGTCAGGCCGTTGATGAAGGTCACCACCGAACGCAGAACTTGATCGCGCAACGACGGCGGCCAAGCGGCCCATTCGCGCCAGTGTTCTGCGAAGCAGCGCGCAAAAAGCCGTTGATACTCGCGGTGCACCCAAATGTTGAGGCGTCTGAGCTTCTTGTCCGCGGAGACCTGCCCCCAAAACGCCATCCAGAAAGCGCATTCGGTGAATCGCTGCTCATCGAGCGCCAGCGCTTCGGACAACACCTCGAGCAGATTTGCCTCGCCGCTGTGCCGCTCGCGCATGAGCCTTTGCTCGATCCGCAGCAGCATCAGGCGCAGCGCGGCGAGGATGATTTCCTGCTTCGACTCGAAGTAGTGGGCAACCATGCCGGTGGTATAGCCTGCCGCCCGCGCGATGCGCGCCACCGTGGCCTGTTGGAAGCCGTATTTTGCCACGACCTGACAGGCAACCAGGGCGATCTCATCGCGGCGCTGGGCATGATCGACGACTTTGGGCATGGCGATTTATTGCCGCTGGCCGGTCGAGCGCCCCGCTTCATGTGGCCTCGGCAACCCCGCCTGATCGCTGCGAATCGCCTCCAGCTTGCTGCGGACGGCGGGATCGACCGCCGTCGCCTTGGCGGCGGCGGTATCGACATGTAGGTGCATCTGTTCGTCCGTGGCGATGAGTGCGTCATCCCGGCCGCGAAACAGGCGATGAAACACATGCAGGCGCTTGTCATCGACGGCGAGCAGTTGCGTGGTGACATACAGCGCCTCGCCCACCTTGGCCTCGCCCAAGTACATGACGTGAGTTTCCACCGAGTAGTACATGCGGCCGCTAGCGCGATAAGCCTCGTCGACCCCAACCCGCCGATACAAAGCATCCATGGCATCGCCGAACACTTGGCCGTAGCGAAAGTCCGACATATGGCGGTTGTAGTCTATCCATTCGGGCCTCACCACCGCGTCCACCAGGCGCAGCGGCTTGCCGCGCTGCATCGCGCTGACCGGGCCGGCAGCCGCGGCATCCTGATAGAGACGCTCCTCGAGCGCGCGCAATGTTGCGCCGGCGCCGATGTTGTACTGACGCAGGACCTGTTGAACCGCCACCAAAGAATCGTCCCGCAGCCGCTCGAGTTCGCGAATGGAACGCCCCGCAGCTTGGGCGTGGGTGCCCTCGACCATGCGGTCGATCAAGGTCTCGGTAAGCTCCGGGGCTTCGAGTTTGGTCCATGGCCACTTCAGGCAGGGACCGAACTGCGCCAGCATGTGGCGCATGCCGCTCTCGCCGCCGGCCAGGTGGTAGATGAGATTCGTGCCCATGGCCGCCCAGCGCAAGCCCGGCCCGTAGACGATGGATTCGTCGAGTTCGCCGGTGGTGGCAATGCCGTCATTCACGATATGCAGGATCTCGCGCCACAGCGCCTCCTGCAGGCGATCGGTCAGGTGACCTGGCACCTCGTGCCGCACCCGCAACGGATGCATTCCGATATAGGTGAAGAATTTCGCCGCTGCCTCGATCGTCGCCGCCACGGTGTTTGCGCCGCCCACCACCTCGACCAACGGCAACAGGTAGACCGGGTTGAACGGATGCGCCACGCAGAAGCGTTCCGGCGCCAGCATGTCGCGCTGCAGATCGGTCGGGGTAAGACCTGAGGTGCTCGATGCGATGACCACATCCGCCGCCGCGCGGCGGCTCACCTCCGCCAGCATGCGTTGCTTCAAGGGCAACTGTTCGGGAATGTTCTCTTGGATGAAATCGGCTCGCTGCGCCATAAACTTGAGATCGGTGGTGAAGGAAAGCTTGCCTTTGGGCGGCAGCGGCGCAAACGTCAGGCGCGCCAGTGCGGGCTCGGCGTTAGCCACCGCGCCGCGTATCCATGCTTCCATCTCGGGTTTTACATCCGCGGCAATGACATCGATCCCAAAGTGCAATGCGCGCGCCGCCCATCCGCCGCCGATGACGCCGGTGCCGAGAAGTCCGAGGGTTTTAACATTGCGCATTGCCATACCTTGAAAGTTGCACCGCTTTTTGTAATGTTACGAGTATAATATAAAAACGCACGCCGCGGCATGCTCCGGCCGGGCGGTTGCGGCCGCGGGAACCGGCAAATGGCCCTAATTGCTGCTTGCAGCCGCGGCAGCGGGCAATACCGCGCTGATGGACGGCGCCGCTTGCGGGACCGCCGCGCGATAGTCCTTGCCGACCAATGCCGCCACCGTTGCCGCGATTTGCGCCTGGGTCACCGGCGCGACGTGCGCGCGCTCGCCGAGAGCGGCCGTGTCGGGTCCGATCACCGCAATCCAGATATTCTCCGAGCCCTTCTGCTCGACGCCGTGTTCCTTCCATTGAGTGCGGCCGCTGCCGCGGCCATGGTCCGTCGTGATGATGAACGTGGTAGTGCCGTGATAGCGGGGCAAGGCCTGCATGGTGTCCCAAAGTTGCTTCACGAAATAATCAAAACGATGCGCGCTGTCGAGCACCAGATCGTAGCGTCCCTGATGCGCCCAATTGTCGGTCTCGCCGTAACCAACGAACAAGACCCGCGGCTGCCCGGTCCGCAGGTAATCCAACAGCGAGATCTGCAGAAAGGAATTCGGCACATCTTCTTCATCGAATCGAGTGGTCGTCGCATACAGTTCACGCAGCAGGGCGTCGCGCTCGGTCTCGTGCAATTTGGGCGGCAGCTCCCATCCGGTCTGCATGATGAGGCCGCTGCGAGGCTTGTTGAAGATGGCATCGTAGACATTCCAGGTGCCGTAGACAGCGACGCGAGCCGCGAAACTCCTCGAACTTGTTCAGCCATTCGAAGACGTTCATCGTCGGGTTGGGGCCGATATTCATTGCTGTCGATGGCATCGTTGGGGAACCCGGTCGACATCTCGTTGTATCCCGGGTATGAGAACGCTTTGCCGTTGGTCACGTGCGCGTCACTGCCCTTGCGGCTGATTGCCGAAAATCTGCCCTTGTTTGGCCACCGTGCCCCACAAGAACGGAAACAGCAGCTCGCGCCGTGCGACGGCATCGGCTCGCCAATAGCGCTTGCGCAGGTCCGCCTCCGACACCCAGTTATCGCCCGACTTGTCGGTGATCAGCAGTTCGTCGGCACCGCTGAAAACTTCCTGCCAGCGCAATCCGTCGCTCACGATCAGCACCACGTTCTCGGTCTTGCCGGCCAACACCGGGCTGCAACAAAGAAGCAGCATCGCGCTCACGGCCAGGCGAGGGAAATTGCGCTTGATTCGTTGCATGGGATAGCGCGTCGAGGACTACTGCTGCAGCAGCACCGCGCAATTGGCGGTCCAGCTCAAGTACACCTCGTCGCTCCAATCGATGGACCATTCGGACGAGCGGCGTTCATTCTGCGCGAATACCGTCACCAGCTTTCCGGTTTCGGTCTTTATGCGATAGGTCGAGCGATTGCCGAGATAGCCCAATTCCCACACCGACTCCCTTGATCTGATTGACCCGCTCGCCGCCCAACGGCTGCCTTGCTCAAGCGGATTTTCTCCGGGCGCAGCGCCACCCAGACGCGCTGACCGCCGCCGAACGCCCCAGATCATCGACGATGAGATCGCAGCCCGCCTCGGCTGCTATGCACGACGAATCGCCGGGTTCAGCGCCGCTCACGGTGCCTTCGAATAGATTGGTGGTGCCGATGAAGTCCGCGACAAATCGGTCCTGCGGAAATTCGTAAATCTCCGACGGCGTTCCCACCTGCACCACCTGCCCGCGATTCATCACCGCGATGCGGGTCGACAGCGCCATCGCCTCGTCCTGATCGTGGGTGACGAACACGAATGTGATGCCCACCTGCGACTGGATGTTCATCAGCTCGAATTGCGTCTGTTCGCGCAGTTTCTTGTCCAGAGCGCTCAACGGCTCGTCGAGCAGCAACACCTTGGGCCGGCGGATGAGCGCGCGCGCCAGCGCCACCCGCTGGCGCTGACCGCCCGAAAGCTGGTGGGGCTTGCGTTTCTTCGAGCGGCCCGAGCTGCACCATCTCCAGCGCATCCTGAATGCGCTTCGATCTGGCGCTGGCGTCCAGCGCCATGCGGCGCAGCCCGTAGCCGACATTGTCCTCCACCGTCATGTGCGGGAATAATGCATAGGACTGAAACATCATGTTGACCGGGCGCTCGTGCGGGGGCACGTGGGTCATGTCCGACATCTTCGATCAGGATTCGTCCCGAGCTTGGCGTTTGCGAATCCCGCGAGCATTCGCAGCAGCGTGGTCTTGCCGCAGCCGGAGGCGCCGACCAGCGCGAACATCTCGCCCTTGTAGATCCGCAGGTTGATGCTGTCCACGGCGGTAAATGCGCCGAAGGTCTTGTTGACGCTTTCGATGACGATCTGCGGCTTGGCGTCGGGATCGAGCCACGGCCGGTCGGCAATGCGATTTCGGCGCAGCGGCCACGCTGCTAGAACTCCGCCGGCGGCGTCGCGCGCCGGCGCTCCGGCGCAAAGAAAGGACGTTCGACCACCTGCGCTCGCGACATCCGACGCTCCCAGACAAGTTCCCGGTTCAAGTAGATTTCCGCCCACACGGTCGAGCCGATCTTGAAATGCGGCGCATCGACCATAGCAAGGGCGATGTTGCGCTTGCAAGTCGGCGACCAGATCGCCGAGGTGACGCTGCCGATTTCGCGCTTGCCGCTGTCGTCGGTGTAGAGCAGCGCATTGTGCGCCGGCTTGTTGCCGGCGATGTCCAGGCCGACAAGCTGGCGCCGCGCGCCGCGTTGCTGCTCGGCGAGCAGCGCGCGCCGCCCGGTGAAATGCCCCTTGTTGAAATCCACCAGCCAGCTTAAGCCCCAACTCCAGCGGCGAGCGGTCGCGTCCGAGTGCGAATGGTGTGTTCCGCCGACACGAAGTCGACATTCGGCGCCAAGAAACCCGCTTCGATGCGCGCAACATTGAGCGCCTGCGAACCGATCGCGCGAATGCCTCGCGAACGCCCTGCCACCATCAGCGCATCCCAGATCTCGACGGCCTGCTCGGGCTCCATCCAAACCTCGTAGCCCAGATCGCCGGTGAAGCCGGTGCGCGACACCGTCACCCGGTACTTATCCAAGCGTAAAATAGCCGATCTCGAACGGCTTGAGCTTTTCCACATCCGTAAGGCCGGCCGCTTTCAGCACGGCGCAGGAGGTCGGCCCCTGCACCGCCAGGGCGGCGATTTGCTCGGTGACCTCGCTGATCTCGACGTCGAAACCCAGCGCCGAATCGAGCAGCCAGTCGATCTGCCGTTCCGCCGTGCAAATGCGGTACTCGGACTCGCCCGAGGCGAAAAATCGTGCCATCGTCGATCAGATGTCCTGCGTCGTTGCACCAGACGCAGTAGGCAACCCTGTCCGGCTTCAGCTTCGCGACATCCCGGGTAACCAGGCGATTCAAGTAGGCGCAGCGCGTCGCGGCCGACGACGCGGTACTTCACCATCGGCGTCAAGTCATAGAGCGTCGCCGCATTGCGAATGGCGAAGTATTCCTGTTCCACCGTGGTGAACACATCCACGGTTGTGTAGCCGGCCCAGGGAATGAAACTGTCCACCTGGCTCAAAGCACGGGCGCGCTGATGAAACGGCGTCCGAGCAGCGGCTGTTTGAAGTGCGATGCCAGGGTTTCTGTCATGACGAGCGGTCCCCTGTGAGAACCTGTTGTGCGGCGTTGCGGCCGGCGACGCCCATCACCCCGCCGCCCGGATGACAACCGGCGCCGCACAGGAATAAACCCGCGACGGGCGTGCGATACTGCGCGGCGCCCGGCACCGGACGCACCATCAAGAACTGATCGAAAGCAAGGTCGCCGTGATGCCAGTGGCCGCCGCTGATGCGGAATTCCTGCTCCATATCCGCGGGTGTCACCACTTCGGCGGCGACGATGCAACTGCGCAGGCCGGGAGCGAAGCGCTCCAGAGTATCGAGCGCGCTGTCCATAAAGCGCTGCCGCCCGTTTTCCCAACCCTCCTTGAGCGCATACGGTGCATATTGCACGATGGCCGACAGCACGTGTTGGCCGGCCGGCGCCAAGCGTCGGGTCATTGATCGTGGGAACTGTGATCTCCATGGCCGGCGCGGTCGAGAATTCGCCGTACTTCGCATGGTTGTAGGCGTGCTCGATGTACTCGAGCGAGGGCGCGATCAGCAGTCGGCCGCGCAAGCGCCGCCTCGGAGACTCCGCCGAAACGGCGGCGCACGATTCAAGCGCGAGGTGCAGCTTGGCGGCGAGGCCGCGGGAGCGAATATGATTGACGCGGCGCACGAATCCGGTGTCGAGGTGCGCAGCACCCAAGAGCTTGAGGAATGTGGTTTTCGGGTCGGCGCTGGAAATCACGTTCGGCGCCATGATGCGCTCGCCCGACTCGAGCACGCACGCCGCAAGCGCGATCGGCTTCGACGAGAATGCTTGGCCACCGGCGCGCCGGTACGAATGATCGGCGCCTGCGGCAACGGCCGCCTTGGCCAGCGCATTGCACAGCGCGCCCATCCCGCCCTGTGGGTTGCGACAGCCCCAGGTCACCCGCCGCCGACTCCGCCGCCAGGCGATACAGCAGGTCAGCACCGTGCCCGGCGAGCGCGGACCGAAGTTCGCGCCGAGCACGGCATCGAACCCCAGCGCGCCTTTGAGCGCCGCGGAGTCGAAGTTCTCTTCGAGCAAATCGTAAACATTCATGCCGCCGATGCGCAGCAGCTCGCGCATGTCGCGGCGCCCCAGCTTGCGTATTTGCCAGCCGATGCGCAGCAACGCCAATCGATCCGCCCAAGCCGCCAGTCCGAGGCGCGGCGGTATCCTCGAGAACACCGGCGCGAGCGCCGCGGCGAAGCGCCGCATTCGCGCGCCATAGGCCGCATAGGCCGAGCGCATCCGCAGAGGACAATCCAGCTTGATCGGCAGCGCCCGGACTTAAGTCGAGCACAGCTGCGTCGGGGAGCAATGCCGTGGTCGGCAGGCGTTGCGCCGCCCATTCCAGCCCGTGCGATTCGAGCTGCAAGATCGCGCAGGAGATCCGCAGGCATCAGATGCAAGAGGTGCGCGCCCGCCGAGACTTTGAAGCCGGGCGCGAATTCGCGTGTCGACGCTGCGCCGCCCACGTGGGCTGCAGCCTCGAGCACCAGCACCGAGCGGCCGCCGCGCGCCAGCGTGGCCGCGCAAATCGAGTCCATTGTGACCCGCCGCCGATGACGACGCAATCGTAGTGCGCCGGCGCCACGCCCTGATTCGGCATATTCAATGCGCCCGCCCGAGGTCGCGCAGCACGGCGCGCGCGGCGTTCGCGCCCGGCGCACCCATGACGCCGCCGCCGGGATGCGTGCTCGAGCCGCACATGTACATGCCCTTCACGGGCGCGCGATACTGCGCATAGCCCGGCACCGGCCGATTGAACAGCAACTGATCCATGGTCAGTTCGCCTTGAAAGATATTGCCTTCGGTCAAGACCGACTTCGTTCTCGATGTCCCAGGGCGTACGAATCTCGGCGTGCAGAATCAATTCTTTGAAGTTCGGGCTGTGCCTGGCAATGGTGTTGATCACGGTGTCGCCGAAGGCCTGCCGCTTGGCGGCGTCCCAGTCGCCTTCGGCCAGCTCGTACGGACAGTATTGAACGAACACTGACATGTAGTGCTTGCCGTCCGGCACCATGGTCGGATCGATCTGCGAGGGAATCAGCATGTCGATATACGGTGCGCGCGACCAGCGTCCGTCCTTCCAGTCGTCGTAGGCTCGCTCCATCATCTCGATGGTGTCGGTGACGTGCATATCGCCGCGGGTCGCACGGCGAGCCATGCGGTATCGCCGGAAATCGCGGCAGTCCGTCCAGGGCAATGTTCAATTTGCCGGAAGAGCCGCGAATCTTGAAGTTCTTCACCTGGCGCAGGAATTCGTCGGGCAGGTCCTTCGCATCCATGGTCTCAAGGAAGGTGCGGCGCACGTCCAGATTGGATATCACGAGCTGTGCCTTGATCTCCTCCCCGTCCTCGAGCAGCACTGCGCAGGCGCGGCCGTGTTTCACCTGAATTTGCGCCACCGCAGCGGCACTGCGGATGGTGCCGCCGCTGGCCTCGAAAGAGGCGCCGAGGGCGTTGCTGACGGCACCCATCCCGCCGCGGGCAAAGCCCCAGGCGCCGACGGTATCGTCGATATCGCCCATGTAGTGATGCAACAGCACATAGGCCGTGCCCGGCGAACGCGGCCCCAGCGCCGTGCCGATGATGGAGCTGCCGGCGAAATGCGCCTTGACGATTTCACTTTCAAAATATTCGTCGAGAAAATCCGCCGCGCTCATGGTCCAGAAGCGCAGCGTGTCGTACATGCGCGCCTCGCCCGAGTCCGTGAAAGCGCTTGCCCAGGTACAGCAATTCCTGCAGGTCGCGCGGCTTGAACGAAGTGGGATCGGGCGGCTCGCGCATCAGCAGCGGCTTGATGAACTTGCACTGGCGCATGACATCGCGCGAATAGCGGTCGTAGGCCTCGGCGTCGCGCTTCGAGTGGCGCGCGATTTCCCGGCGCAGCGCATCGTGGTTGTCGTACAGCGCCAGGTGGCCACCGTCCTGCATCATGGTGCAGCCGCCCTCGTAGGGGATGATTTGCAGTCCATATTTCGGCAGCTCCAGCGTGCGCATGATCTCCGGGCCGCAGCAGACTGCAGACATAGGAGCAATTCGAGTAGGTGAAGTCCTTGTATAGTCGGCGGCTTACCGCAGCACCGCCGATGTAGGGCTGGCGCTCGAGCACCAACACCTTGAGCCCCGCGCGCGCGAGATAGCACGCGGCAACCAGACCGTTGTGGCCGGCACCGACGATGATGGCATCCCAGTCCTGCGCGGAGCGCACCGCAGCGGCGCTCAAGCCGGCACTTTGTGCGCGGCACCGCTCGACTTCAGCGTCGCATCAACGGCAATTTCAAAGGCCTTCGAGCGTGTCGGTCAGGCACGCGCATCGTGCGCCGCGGATACGAACCACGGCTCGCGCGAGTCCGGCTCGCACAGCACCTTCTCATCATGCAGCACCTGCGCCATGGCGTCGTAGAATGAGTAATCGCTGCTCTTCCAGGCGCGGTAATTGCGCGGCGGTTCATGCGCGAAATACAAACCGCTCATGGAGGGATGGCCGACGAAGCTATGCGCGATGCCGCGCGCGCCCAATACTGCGCGCATGCCGTTGCGCAGACTTGCGTGCCGTAGTCGGCGACCCGCTCCAGCGCGTCGGTCTCATCGAGAATCTGCAGGGTCTTCGTCGCGCGGCCGCCAGCGACACCGAGTGCGCCGTGTAGGTGCCGCCGTGAGCGACGCCGCGGCCGATCTTGCGCATGATCTCCTCGCGCCCCGCCAGCACCGAAATGGGATAACCGTTGCCCAATGCCTTGGCGAACGTGCACAGGTCCGCATTGACTCCGTAGAGTTCCTGCACGCCGCCGCGGGCCACGCGAAATCCGGTCTTCACTTCGTCGATGAGCATCACCACGCCGTGCTTGTCGCATAGGTATCGCGCCGCGCGCAAATACTCGGGGTCCGCCGCAATGCCGAGACAGTTGCCCATGATCGGTTCGATCAACATGCACGCGATCCGATCCCCATGGCGCTTGAACACATCTTCCAGCTGGTTGGCATCGTTGGCCTGAACGAAGTGCGCAAAGCTTCGGATGCTGATCGGCATGCCTTCGCTGTATGGTTTCACTTCCGGATCGCCGACCTGCGACCACTTGTCCATGGGCGTGAACCACATCGCCGCATCGAACAGCCCGTGATAACTGCCCTCGAGAATCACATAGTCGTCTTTGCCGGTGTAGCCGCGCGCCAAGCGCAGCCCGGCCATCACCGCCTCGGTACCTGAGTTGGAGAAGCGCACCAGCTCCGCCGCGGGCACCATTTTTGAAATGCGCGCGGCGACCTCGAGTTCGCGTTCGGTCGACAATGCGAAGACGCCGCCGATTTCCATCCCCTGACGCGCCGCCTCGTCGACTTCCGGGTGCGCGTATCCGAGAATCGCCGGCCCATAACCCATCCGATAATCAACGTAGACGTTGTCGTCGAGATCGGTGATGCGCGCGCCGCGACCGTGCTTCACATAGATCGTGCGGTCCTCTCCCCAGTAGCGAAAGTTGGAGGCGACACCGAGCGGCAGGCGCTTCACGGCACGTTGGAAGTGCGCGTTGTTCTTGGTCAGTTTTCTGGCCATGAGATTCCCTCAGATGGATTGAGTACCCTAAGCTTCCAAGCCCAAATTTTTATTATATGACCATATAGTATCCATCGCAACGCAAGCCGCGTGACGCGCGTGCCGGGCGCGGCATTGACGTGAATTATCCGGAAAATTGCTTGCTGCACTGCGCTTTCTTGCCATCAGAGAGGCGTTCGGAGTACATTAAACAACCATATAAACTCTGGGCGAATACCCATGAACAGCGCGCCGATCGCAGCATCAAGCCCCCAGAGTTCGCTGGCACTCGCGCATGCCCTGCCCGCCTGGGTTTACAACAATCCGGAATTGACCCGGCTGGAACTCGAGCGCGTGCTCAAGCCCAGCTGGCAGATCGTATGCCACGTCAATTCCATCCCCAAGGCCGGCGACTATGCAACCCTTGACCTGGGGGAGAGAGCGTCCTGGTGCTGCGCGATCGCGACGGCTCGATACGCGGCTTTCACAACGTCTGCCGTCACCGCGGCGCCCGGCTGCTTGACGGCTCGGGAAACTGTCCCGCAACCATCACCTGTCCCTATCACGGTTGGACTTACCGGCACGACGGCGGCTTGATCGGCATGCCGGTCCGCGAGAGCTTTCCCGGCCTTGACCGCAGCGAGCTTGGACTCAAGCCCGTGCGAGTCGACATCGCCATGAACTTCGTGTGGGTCTGCCTTGCCGGCGAGCCGCCGCCGGTTGCGAAAGTCTGGGGTCCGCTGGCCGATGAACTGCTGCCCTATCGCCTGCAGGACATGGTGCCCTTGGGTCCCATCACCGAGGAGCACTGGCCGGTCGATTGGAAGCTGGCGATGGACAATTATCTGGAGTCCTACCACGTCCCGATCGGCCATCCCGGACTTTTTCGCATGTTCACTCCGGACTACGACGATCAAAAGGGGGTGCCGGGAGTGGCGCGGGGATTGAGCTGGATGCGCGATAAGGATTCATCGCGCTGGTCCGAAGGGCTATACCAGCGGCTGATCGGCAAGGCCGCCACACAATTGCCGGAAGATCTGCGCCGCTGCTGGCGCTTCTACAGCGCGCTGCCGAATTTGGGGATCGATGTATTTCCGGATCAGATGGACTTTTTCCAGGTGCTGCCCAATGGCCCGGGCCGCTGCATCATTCGCGGCGGCGTGTTTGGACTGCCGGATGAACGGCGCGAAATGCGAGCGGCCCGCTACTTGAGTTCGCGCATCAACACGCAGGTCAATAACGAGGATCGTTGGCTATGCAGCCGCGTGCAGCGCGGGCTGGCATCCGGCAGCTACCGCCCCGGACCTCTGTCGCGGCTGGAGCGATGGATGCTGGAATTTCATGACTTGTTGCGCGAGCGTATTCCCGAATTCCGGCTCGCAAACGCGCCCGAACAGTTCAAGATGAATTGACGGGATCGCCCTATCCTACGGCTCAGCCGGCGGCCGGTCGCGCGCCAGCGCCGGAATCCGCGCGATCAAGTACTCCCGGAACGCAGCTGATTCCGGGGCGCCGACGGCGCCCTGCGCGGTCTGGTAGCCGAAGACAGCGAGCCCTTTTTGCGTGGATTCCGCAATCGCGATCATCGAGCGGGGCCGCTGCTGACGCAATCGCGACGCCAGCTGCTGCATGGCGGTCGCAGTCCGGGCTCCCGCGCAAACGGTGTAGTGATGCGTGCGCAGCAAGCAGCGGCCCGGCACGCTCGGCAACACTTGAAGAATCGTGAAGCCGTCCGGCCTCGATTCGATAAGATGATTGGGCGCAATAAACTGCGCTCGCCAGCCGAAATCCACCGCCGACCCCATCAGGCGCTCGTAGGCCGCCGCGCTCCAGCCGTGTCTCGCGTTGCCGCGCGCCGCCGCAGCGGATTCGAGGCACTGTTCAACGAGCAGCTTCCAATCGGCTGAAATGAGGGTCTCGGTCGGCGGTTGTGAGAGCCTCGAACCGCTCGGCAACTTGAGGTCCGCCCAAGGGTCTTCGGGACTCGGTGCTGCGCGAACTGCGGAGCGCATCAGGATGAAGTCGCCGATCATCCGCAGCTCCAAATGGGTTAGATCTCCGCTGCTCCGCTCGCCGCGGTGCTTGCCATCGAGTCCGAATTGCAGCCCGTGAACTGCGCACTTGATCGTGGTCAGGTGCCCGGCCGCGCCCGCGGTCAGCGTGTGGGGCGCCGCGGTGCAGCTATTGCGAAAGGCGCGCAGTTCACCTGCAGCGTCGCGCAAAATCAGCGGCCGCTCGATCCCAAGATCCGGCGCCAGAAAGTCTCCGGATTCGAGGATTTGTCCGCGGTGACCGATAAATTGCCATGAATCCAGAAACAAACGTTGCCGCTCCAAGGACTGGAGACGTGCGTTGTCGTAGACCCAACCGGCGAGGCGCGTCACGTCCAGCCCATGGCTACCGCCGGGGTTTGATGCAGCCGCGAATTGCCCGGGGAAAATCGAGCGAAGATACGCCATGCAACGTCGCTTTGCCGCCGCCCGGTCGATATCAGCCTCGCTGCGGAACGCGAAATCCTGCCATAGCATTTCCAGTACGCCTATGAGCCCAAGCGCGATCCCGTCCGCGTCGAGCTGCGGCTGGGAAGTCTCGACGATCAACCGTTCGATGAGCTCGCGCACCAGCGCGGCAAAGCCCTCATCTTTCTGCCCGCAAATATCGTAATATTCCTGACGTGAACTCGCCTCGCCCCAAAACGCATACCAAACGGAGACTTTCCTGGGACTGGCGATTTCCGGGTCTAGGTACAAGTCGACCAGTAGTTCGAGTGCCGCCACCGGCCTCGATTTGAGACGGGCAACGGGCACCATCAATTGTTCCTCAAATTCGGCTGCGAGGAATTGCAGCGAGGCGACCAGCATCGCGGCCTTGGACGCGAAGTAGAACCTGACAATGCCGGGCGACATTTTGGCGATGGCGACCACTTTTTCCACCGTGGTACGCGACGGACCATAGACATGCAGAGCCGAGATGCATGCGTCGATCAAGCGTTGCCGCTGCCGGCTGTGGGCATTGCGCGCCCGGGGCAATGGCGGGCGCGTCGCGGACTTTTTCCTGAGGTTGGGCATGCTGCGGCTTAAGGTTTCATGACACAGGGCATTGCCGATGACATGCCGGCGCCGATCGCCGCGCGCGCGATCGGCGGCGATTGGCTGAAGCGCCGCGGCAAGTGGCTCATCATTTTGCCGCCGCTGCTATTCCTGATGATTTTCTTTCTCATCCCGTTTGGTTTCGCGTTGCTGATCAGTTTCGCCGACACGGCCGTCAGAGTACCGCCGTTCACGGACATTCTATCCGTCAGCCCCGATTGGCACATCCATATCACGCTGAATCTCGGTAATTTCAAGTATTTGTTTGCCGATGAAGTGTATGGCCTCTCATACTTCTATTCGCTCAAGACCGCCTTTTTCTCGACGCTCATCTGCCTCGCTTTGGGGTATCCAATGGCGTACGGCATTGCGCGGACCTCCAAGAGCACCCAGAGCATCCTGCTGCTCATCATCATATTGCCGTTCTGGACCTCGTTTCTGCTGCGTGTTTATGCGCTCGAGGGCATCATTCGCGAGACCGGTCTGTTGAACACGGCGCTGCTGTGGCTGGGTGTCATCGACCATCCTCTGCAGATCATGCGCACGACCTTGGCCGTCTACATCGGCATCGTTTATTCCTACCTGCCGTTCATGGTGCTGCCGCTATTTGCGACGCTGGAGAAATTGGACCATTCGCTGCTCGAGGCGGCAGGCGATTTGGGAAGCCCGCCGTGGCGGGCGTTCCTGGATGTGACCCTGCCGCTGTCGATGCCGGGGATCATCGCGGGCTCGATGCTGGTGTTCATACCCGCCATCGGCGAATTCGTCATCCCGACGCTGCTCGGCGGTCCCGACAATCTCATGATCGGCCGGGTTTTGTGGGACGAATTCTTCGGCAACCGCGATTGGCCGGTGGCCTCCGCAGTCGCAATCGCTTTTCTGGTGCTGCTGGTGGGCCCGATTGCGCTGTATCAGCACTACAGCACCAAGCAGCTCGAGTCCTGACGTGCAGAATCGCATCTCGCCGTTTCTGATTTCAGTGCTGTGCATCGGCATCGCGGTTTTGTACATTCCCATGCTGGTTTTAATCGGCTACTCATTCAATGCCTCGCCGCTGGTCAGCGTCTGGGGCGGTTTCTCGACCAGTTGGTACACGCAGCTGGTCCACAATGACCAGATCCTCGACGCGGCGTGGTTGTCGCTCAAAATCGGCGTCGTGGTGTCCAGCGGCGCGGTAATTCTGGGCACTCTCGCCGCCATCGCCCTGGTGAGGTTCACAGCGTTTCGCGGCCGGCTGCTGCTGACCGGAATGGTCAATGCGCCATTGGTGATGCCGGAAATAGTCACCGGTATCACGCAGCTGTTGTTGTTCATATCGATGCTGCACCTTCTCGGTTGGCCGCATCGCGGCTTCACGACCATCGCGATAGCGCACGTTGCCTTTTGCACCGCCTACGTGACGATTACCGTGCGATCGCGCCTGTACGGCGCCGACCGGTCCCTGGAAGAGGCGGCGATGGATCTGGGCGCGGGCCCGGTCCGCGCCTTCATCGACACCACGCTGCCCGCGATCGCGCCCGCCCTGGTATCGGGTTGGCTGCTGAGCTTCACGCTATCGCTGGATGATTTGGTGATCTCGAGTTTCGTGTCGGGACCCGGCGCCAGCACGCTGCCAATGGTGATTTTCTCGAAGGTGAAGCTGGGAGTCAGCCCCGACGTCAATGCCCTGGCCAGTTTGATAATCTGCCTGGTCGGCGCGTGCGTGCTATTTGCCGGCTATCTCATGCGCCGCACCGAGCGGCGCCGCGTGCTCGACGCGCAGATGGCCGAGCAATAGCGCGGGCGTTTACTCCGCGGTCTTTATGCGGGTCCAGGTACGCGTTCGAATCCGTTCGGTGGCCGCACTCACTTCTGCCGATCTGTACAGCCGCGCCTCAATTTCCGGCGTGGGGTACAGTGTTACATCCGCCAGAATGCGCGGGTCCACCAAGGCGCGCGATGCGCGGTTGTCATTGCCATAAAAGATCTGATTGGTGATCTCGGCGATAACCTCGGGGCGCAGAATGTAGTTGATGAAGGCGTACGCGGCTTGCGGGTGCGGCGCGCCTTCCGGTATCAACAAGGAAGAGAAGGTCTGATTCGCCCCCTCCTTGGGCACCGTGAAGGCAAGATTGACGTTGAGCCCGACGGCCCTGGCGCGGGCGCGCGATTGCGCGTAGTCGCTCGACCATGACATCGCGATGCAGGTTTCCTTGTTCGCCAAGCCATTCATGTATTCGGTCGAATCGAACGAGCGGATATAGGGGCGCACCGCCACCAACAGCGCTTCTGCAGCCTTGAAGTCCTCGCGCTTCGTGGTATTCGGATCCAACCCCAGGTACTTCAAGGCAAGCTGCAGCACGTCCTCCGCCGAATCGATAAAGGTGACGCCGCAATCGGCGAATTTGGCCACCACTTCCGGTTTGAAAATCATGTCGAGGCTATCCACCGGCGCGTCCGGCATGCGCGCGCGTATCATGTCGGCGTTGTAGGCAAATCCGTTTATCGAATGCAGGTACGGGACGGCGTGTTGGTTTCCCGGATCGTAATCCGCCTGGATCGCCAGGATCCGCGGATCCAGATTTTGCCAATTCGGCAGTTTGGATTTATCCAGCCGCTGGTACACGCCGGCTTTGATCTCGCGGCTGAAAAAATCCGTCGAGGCGCTGACGACATCATAGCCGGAGCTGCCGGCCAGCAGCCGCGCCTCCATGGTCTCCTCAGCGTCATAGACGTCGTAGGTCACCTTGATGCCGGTAAGCTTTTCGAATTTGGCGATTGTGTCGGTGCCGATGAAATCCGACCAGTTGTAGATATAGAGACGCTTCTCTTCGGCTGCGCCGCTCGCGATATTCCCGCCGACCGTGGCCGCGATCAGCAACGCCAGCGTCCAGGCCGTTTTAAGCCGGCGTGCTCTCATGGCCCGATTTTAACATCGCCGCTGGGCGCTCACAGCGGTGCTCAGCGCCTAACCCTTGCCGTCCTTGCCGCCGAAGCGATATTTGAATCTCAACCCCAGGACGCGCGGCTGATTGGTGGTCTGGCGGCCATCGTAATTGTATTTGTTGGTGTAAATCACCGCGCGGGTGTTGTCGAGATTGGTTACATATAGCTCGGCGCCCCAATTGTCCTTCGCGTTGGTGAAACCCCAGCGCACGTTGCTGATGTCGTAGGCCGGCTGCAATGTGCGGGTGGTTGTGCTCAAGGGGCTGGTGTTCAGGTCGCTCCACATATCCCCGGTGCGCGAGACATCAAACTGGGTATAGGCGTTGTAGTTGGGGCCGACGTTCCATTCGTAGCGGCCGGTGGCGCTGCCCTTGTAGTAGGGCACGAAGGGAAGCCGCTGACCGGTATTGGTGATGTAGTTGGGATTGGAGAACGACGTGCTGGTCAATTCCGAATCGTTGTAGCTGACCGACAACGATAATGTCAGGCCATGCACGGGTTTGACCTCGATGTTGCTCTCAACGCCGTAAATTCTCGCGTCGCCGATATTGGCGTTGAAGGTCACCGGCGATATGGCAAGATCGAAGACCGCCGTCTGATAGTCTTTCCAGGGCATGTAGTAGACGGCGCCGTTCCACAGCATTCGCCCCTCCCATGCCACTGTCTTCCAACCGAGTTCGTAACTGTTCAAGGTATCGGGCTGGTAGGTGGCCGGTACCCCTGGATTGGTCGCGGCGCTGGTGTTGAAGCCACCGTCGCGGAAGCCCTGCGCGAAAGACGCGTAGAACAAAGTGTTATCGCTATATTTGAAGTTGACGCCCGCTTTGTAAGATTGTTTTGTGAAGGAGACCTCCTCGGTCGGCGTGGGCAGTTTGGGCTGATAGAAGTAGCCCGACCATTGGTCGGAACTCGAATCGCGTGATTTGAACTCGCGGAAGCCGAAGATCACGCTCCAACGACTGGTGATGTCCTGCGTGATCTCGCCGAAGCCCGCAACCTGATGATTGTCGGTGCGCTGGTTGTAATAGCTGTACCACTCGCCGGGCAATGCGGCGGCCCCCGTGTAATAGCTGTAGGCCAACTGCGCCGCCTGCCCCTGGAAATTGATGCCGGGGTAATCGTATAAATCCGAGTACACATCCTTGGTCTGCTGAAAATAGAAGCCCACTGTCCAATGCGTGGAGCCGCCGGGCTTGGATGACAAGCGCAGTTCGTGCGACCACTGCTCCGTCGTATCGTGGTAGTTGGTGAACATCGTCGGCACGTTGCAGCCGCCGAAGGAATCGGGGACGCCGGGCACGCCGGACGGCGCGGAAGTCTGGCACGCGAAG
The DNA here is from genome assembly GCA_963785405.1 of uncultured Gammaproteobacteria bacterium. GTDB lineage: Bacteria > Pseudomonadota > Gammaproteobacteria > Steroidobacterales > Steroidobacteraceae > Bog-1198. The sequence continues at coordinate 517,984 of CAWAVF010000007.1, read as the reverse complement.
CTCTGCACGTAGCCGGCGTAGGTTTGATATCCCGTATTGTTCGGCTGGATATTGGCGTACTGCACGTACTCCGAGTATTCGTTGATGGTGTGGTTGTACCTGTTCCAATAGCCTCCGGCGTAGATCAGATCGCCGATTCCCACATCGCCCTTGACGGTGAGGGACATCACGCGATTGATGCGCTCGCCGCTTTCCGGACCGAAGCGCGACACATTGCGCTCACCGTACCGCGCCGGGTCCTGATCCCAGGCGCCGTGAGTCGACTGGGTCTGATAGTCTCCTGATACAAGCGCCGACCAGGAATCGTTGAGCTTGTAGTTCAACGCCGCCCGGCCGCCGTACATGGTTTCGTGGTTGTAGTTATTGCCCGCCCACTGGGAATTATCGCTGGTGGTGCCGTTGATCCAATTGCGCGTGGTCAAGAGGTTGTCGATGAAGCCACCCTGATAGTCATAGAAGCCCGATACCCGCAGCGCGAGGACATCGTCGATCAGCGGAACATTGACATAGCCCTCGACAATTTTGTTCTGCTCCCCGCCGTCGATCTGGCCGGCATCAACGTCGATTCCCGCAGCAAATGCCGTCGCGTCCGGTTTGTTGGTGACGATCCTGATGGCGCCCGACATCGAGCTGGCGCCGTACAGCGTGCCCTGAGGGCCGTTCAACACCTCGATGCGCTCGATGTCGTACAGGTGCAGGTCGGGAATGCCGCCGTACCAGCTCATGCTCAGTTCGTCGAGAAACATGCCGGTAGTGGAGGTGTTGGCGGAATTGGGGCTGCTGCCGTCCGAGACGCCGCGCATGAAGAATTGCTGATAGCCGGGCCCGATGCTGATGAAGGAAACGGAAGGCGAGCGCGTGGCGTAATCCTCGAACTGGCTGATCGCGAGATTTTCGATGTCCTTCGCCGAGAACACATCGATGCTCTGCGGCACATCCTGCAGATTTTCGGTTTGTTTGCGAGCGGTGACCGTGATTTCCGCGAGCACGTCGCTGTCGGCCGCATGCGCGGGCAGGCCGCTTACCGCGGCCGCGCCCGACAAAACGGAAGCGATGGCCATGCGCAGCGCCATGTGCTTGGGCGGCTTCACCGAAGGCGTGCTGAGTGCGGCGCGTGGCTTCATCCTAAGATCTCCCCCTAGACGAACGTCGGCGCCATCATTACTTGCGTTCGTATCACCCGTCAATCAAAATTATATGGCTGTATAACGACTGTGGCTCGAGCGAGACAATTCGAACCAATGCTGCGGCGCATAATGTTGCGTCGCAAGCTGCAAGATTGGACGAATCAACCCTCTTTGGCCGACATTGTTGGCATCTTGTCGAGCCGTCGGGGACGCGCCCGAGTCTCCCCTATATGGCTGTATAACAGCCCGGCTCACTCAAAGCGCGCCAAGGTTGCGCCCAGGCTGCGCCGTAAAGGCTCGAGCTGGGATTCGAAATTCCTCCAATATCCGATGCCTGAATCGTAAATAGGCACTCTGACCTGCTCGGAGCTGGCAGTCCGCACCGAGCGCTTGGTCTCATGGAATCGCAAACAGGCAGGTTCAAACTCGAGCCCACAGTGCGCAATCAGCTTGCGCACTGAAGGTTCGGTATCGCGCACCAGATCCTCGTATGCCAAGCGAAAAACCTTGCCCGGCAGCACGCGGTCCCAGTGGTCCATGAGCTCCAGATAGCTGCGGTAGTACCGGCCCAGATCCTCCAGATCATAGGTAAAGGACTGGCCCTGCGCGAAATGCTGCTTATAGGCGCTGAAGCAGGCATCCATCGGATGGCGGCGCACGTCGATGATGGTCGCGTTGGGGAGGATGAGCTGTATCAGCCCTACGTGACTGAAATTATTGGGCATCTTGTCAATGAAGCGCGGACGGCCGCTGCGGTATATGCGGGTTTCATCGATAAAGCGGGCCCCGAGAAGCGCAAGATGCTCGGGGCCTAAGTCGATAACGCTTTCCGGATAAGTATCCGACCGGCCTTGCCAGTGATCCAGCTCCCGCACAAAGCGCAAGACGTGCGGCAGTTCCATGGTGCCCTCGACGCAGGAGTGGCTGGCCAACACTTGTTCCACCAGCGTCGATCCGGATCGCGGCAGGCCGACCACAAAAATCGGCGAGGCGTCGGCGTAGCCGAAGCCGGCACGCGCGCTCAGGAATTCGGCACTGAATGTGGCCGCGACCCGCCGGCATTTCTGCTCGAAAGCCGCCGCATCGAAAGGGGCGGTGCGCCGGCGCGCGACGTTCCCTGCGCTGTAGTGGGCAAACGCCTCACTGTATTGCTGGCGCTGCTCGAGCGCGCGGCCCACGGCAAAGTTCATCTGTACTCGGGTCTTGTCGGCAGTCTCGGCAAGCTGCAAAACCTGCTGCATGGCGGAAACTTCGTCATCGGAAAAAATGTAATTTTTGAAATCCGCAAGACTGTAGTAGGCCTCGCCAAAATCGGGCTGCAGCTCGATACAGCGCAAGTAAGCGGCCTCGGCTTCCGCGCGTCGGCCCAATGTCTTCAGAACGTGTCCCCGCGATAGAATCACGCGAATCTGATTCGGATCGATACCGAGCGCGTGATCGTAGGCATCGAGAGCGGCGGTCTGGCGCATGGTGTGCGCCAACACCGAACCGAGCTGCACCCAACTGGCCGATGAACCGGGGTCGATCAGCAGCGAGTGCCGTATGGCCGCTTCCGATCCGGGGAGGTCACCCAAATCCAGGAGCGCCTGCGCCAAGCCGCGCCGGATCAGCGGCATATGGGCGGATTGCTTAATTGCATGTTTTAAAAGCCGTACGGCGTCTTGCGGAAAACCCGCGGTCATTGAGACCGCCGCGAGGCCGCACAGAGCCCCGATATGATTGGGATTCTCATGCAGAACCCGACGGAATATCATCTCCGCCTTCGCGCCTTCCTCCCGGCCCATGCATTGCGCCGCCTCTTCGAGAATCCGGCCATAGGCATCGGTGTCGATGAACTTCTGGAAGGCGCGTTTTGCGGCGGCGAAATCCCCAAGATTTACCAAGAGATCGCCGCACAGCCGCCAGCCGTCATGCAGCTTGCCATCCTGCTCGAGCGCCTTGCGCAGCAACTCGGCCGCCGCTTGCAGACGGCCCCGGCCCCTGTAGGCCTTCGCCAAATCCACCATGGCATTTGCAAAGTCGGGGGCGGCAGCCAGGACCGCTTCGAGCAAGCCTATGCCCTCCGCGTTGTTGCCCTGGGCCAGCAACGCCAGGGCCAATACCCGCCGACTGTTGACCTCGCCCGGCCAGCGTCTTTGCATCTCGCGCAGCTCACGTTCCGCCGCGACCGCATCGCCGCGTTCGAGCAGCGCCACCGCCTGAGTGTAGGCTCGATGAAATTCAACCCCGCGCTGCTGGTCTTGCATGATTCCGAGCCTACCAGGTTCGGCTACCTGCCGGCATGCCGGCGACTTACTGAACGCATGTTCAATTTCTTAATGATGTATATTGCAAGAAAACTTAGGATCAGATCGCAACAACCATCGTATGTTAAAACAAACAGCAAAGCGCAGCCGTCGTAGCCGTGTCATCGGGATTCTGATCATGAACGCGGCGCTGGCGGCCGCCCATGCCGCGGTGCCCGCATCGGCACCGGCCTACGGCGTACGCCTGGAAAATGTCTGGATACCCATGAAGGATGGCATTCGCCTCGCCGCCACCCTCTATGTGCCGACCGGCGCCAAAGCCGGCGAGCGCTTTCCCGCGCTGCTCGAATATTTGCCGTATCGCAAGGATGACGACGAGGCGGTTCGCGACTTCGGCACGCATACGTATTTTGCCAAGCGCGGCTATGTCGGTGCGCGCGTCGACATCCGCGGCTTCGGCGCGAGCGAGGGAACGCCTCCCGGCCGGGAATACTCGCAGCAGGAGCAGCAGGATGCGGAACAGGTCATTGCCTGGCTCGCCAATCAACCTTGGTCGAATGGCAACGTCGGCATGTTGGGAATATCGTGGGGCGGCTTCAATGCGATTCAGATGGCCTTGAGAAGGCCGCCAGCGCTCAAGGCCATACTGGCCACGGCCGCCACTGATGAGTTGTTCAAGGAGGACGTGCACTACATTGATGGCGTGTTTCATGTCGATGAATTCGAATTGACCATGGATCTGGATCAAGGCCGCACGGGGGCGCCGGATTTCAGCCTCGAGGAGGCCGCGATCGGCCCGCGCATGGACTCCGAGCCCTGGTCGCTCAGCTACATGAAGCATCAGCACGATGGCGCCTTCTGGCGTGAACCGCTGCAGCCGATCGACACTCTCACGGTGCCTGCTTTTTTGATCGGCGGCCTGCAGGATGGATACCGCGACAGCATTCCGCGAATGCTCGAGAAAGTGAAGGCGCCGCTCAAGGCCTGGATCGGTCCCTGGAATCACGGTTTCCCCAACGACAGCGACTACGGGCCGCTGTATGAGTGGCGCGATCAAGCGGTGCGTTGGTTTGACTACTGGCTCAAAGGCCGTGACACAGGCGTGCTGTCCGATCCCAAACTCATCGTCTATCAGCAGCATTGGCGGCCGCCGGGATCGCAACCGCAGGATCTGCCCGGAGAATGGCGCGCGGAAACCTGGCCGCCGGCAGGAGCTGCCGAAGCGACCCTGTATCTGCAGCCCGAACACCGCCTCTCTAAGGAACACGCCGCCAGCGGACGGGATCAACTGCGAAACGTTCCTTCCACTGGTGTCGAGGCCGGCTTTTGGTGGGGAGAACTATTGACCGACCAACGCCCCGTGGATGCCTACAGTCTGACCTACGATTCGGCGGTTCTTGCCGAGGATGTTGCGATCCTCGGCCTGCCGCGCGTGATCTTGCAAGTCTCGGCTGGTGCGCGGTTGGCTGACTGGTTCGTGCGGCTGTCGGATGTGGCGCCAGACGGCGGCGTAACCATGGTCACCGGGGCAGGCATCAATGGCGCACAACGCGATTCCATGGCCGAGCCAAAGGACTTGATTCCCGGCAAACAGTACCGGCTGTCGATGGACCTGCATCTCGCATCGTGGGTATTCCCGAAGGGCCACCGCATCCGCGTCGCCGTCTCCAATGCGCTGTGGCCCATGAACTGGCCGACGCCTTTCCCCATGACCACCTCGGTGATGCTGGGCGGCAGTGCGGCATCGCGCGTGATCCTGCCGCGCGTGCCGGTTCACGGCCCGGCAGCGCCGCCGCTGGCGCCGCCCGATATCGTCGAGGAGCCCGCTGGTATCAAACACATCGGCGGCGGCTCCGCCTGGCCCGGCTCGTGGACCGTGCTACGCGATCAAGTAAATCAGCGCAGCACGGTGACTTGGACAGGCAGCGCCGCGAGCGGATATCCCTGGGGGCGATTCGATCATTCAGAGCGGCTGATCTACGACATTGACGACGCCCATCCGGAGCTCGCCCGCGTTCAGGGCGACTCGGAATACATCCAAGCCATCAAGGATCATGTTCTGACCTGGCGCGGGCGCCTCGATGTCTCGAGTGATGCACACACTTTTTTCTACGAATACACCAGGACCTTGCTCAAGGATGGCGTCATCATCAGAACCAAGACCTGGAAAGAACCCATACCGCGGGACCATCAATAAATGGCGCGTTTGCCGCGGTTTGATGTGCTGTTCGAGCCGGTGAAAATCGGTCCCGTTACCGCGCCCAATCGTTTTTATTGCGTGCCGCACGCGAGCGGCATGACCAATACCATGCCGCGCATGCGCGCGGCGCTGCGCGGCATGAAAGCCGAAGGGGGCTGGGGAGTGGTTTGTACCGGCTATGTGTCGGTACATCCGACGGCGGACGATTCGCCCCTGCCGTATGCGACTCTTTGGGACGACAATGACATTCGCTCCCACGCCATGATGACCGACGCCGTCCACGAGCATGGCGCGCTCGCGGGGATCGAGCTGTGGCACGGAGGCGGATCAGTGTCCAACAAAACCAGCCGCCTGCCGCCGCTGTCGCCGTCGGGCATCTCGTGGATGGCGACGCATGTAGGATTCATGGGCAATCAGCGTTCCAAAGCCATGGACAAAACCGACATTCGCAATCTTTTGCGCTGGCAGGCGGAAGCGGCGCGCAAGGCGAAGCGCGCTGGTTTCGACATTGTGTACGTATACGCCGGCATGGGTTATCTACCCTATGAATTTTTGCTTCCCGAGTGGAACAACCGCAGCGATGAATACGGCGGCGGCGTAGCCAATCGGGTGCGCATCGTGCGCGAACTATTGGAGACAACTCGCGACGCCGTGGGCGGCACCTGCGCCGTGGCGCTGCGAATCAGTCTCGAGGAACTGCGCGCCCGTCCCAGCGGGCGCGCCGCGTCCGAAGCTCATGAGGTCGTGGAGTTGCTCGCGGATGTCCCGGATCTCTGGGATGTCAAAATGGACTCCAGCCCCACCGATTGCGCACCGTCGCGCTTTACCGCGGAAGGCAGCCACGAGCCGGTGATCGAGTTCGTCAAACGCATGACGAAAAAGCCGGTGGTGGGGGTCGGACGCTTCACGTCACCCGACACCATGGTGTCGCAAATCAAGCGCGGAGTGCTCGACTTGATCGGCGCTGCGCGTCCGTCGATTGCCGATCCTTTTCTGCCGCGCAAGATCAACGAGGGCCGCGAGCAAGACATCCGTGAATGTATAGGCTGCAACATCTGCATTTCCAGCTGGCACGACGGCGTGCCGGTGCGCTGCACTCAGAATCCAACCATCGGCGAGGAGTGGCGCCGCGACTGGCATCCCGAGCGCTTTGCAGCGGCGGGCGCCAACAGCGCCGTGCTGGTCGTCGGCGGTGGCCCGGCGGGGCTGGAGTGCGCGTTGACCTTGGGCAGACGCGGTTATCGAGTCTCGTTGGCGGAAGCCGGCGAACACTTCGGCGGTCGTTTGCGCTTTGAAACCACTCTACCAGGACTTGCCACCTGGGGCCGCGTACTCGATTGGCGCCTGGGTCAATTGCGGCGGCTCGACAACGTCACTTTGTACGCGGCAAACACCCTTTCCATCGACGAGATTCTCGGCCTCGAACATCAGCGGATCGTCATCGCCACGGGTGCACGTTGGACCCGGCGGCTATATTCGACACTTGAACTTCCGGTTCGCTCGCTCGAGGCACCCAATGTTTTCACCCCGGACGATGTCGCCGCGGGAGCACCCATCGAAGGCCCGATCGTGGTCTTTGATTACGACAACTACTACATGGGCGGTGCCTTGGCCGAATTGCTGGCGCAAGCTGGTAACCGCGTCACCTACGTAACTCCTGCCGGCCACGCATCCGCGTGGACCATCATGACCAACGAACAGCCGCAGGTGCACCGGGCGCTGGCAAATGCGGGGGTGGTTCTCAAGACCCTTACCCTGGTTGCGCGCTTCAATGGCGATGCAATAGTGGTTGCCAATGTCTTCACCGGCGAGGAACAATCGCTGCCCTGTAAATCTCTCGTCATTGTCGGCGCGCGCACCGCCCAGGATGAGCTTCAGCGCTCGCTGATTGCGCGGCGCGCGGACTGGGATGCCGCAGGCATCGCCTCGGTCGATTGCATCGGCGATGCGCTGGCTCCGGGGGCAATTGCACATGCCGTGCACAGTGCGCACCGCTATGCTCGCGAGCTCGACCAACCCGCGGGGCGCGAAATCTACCGGCGCGACTCACCGATCCTGGAGAGCGCGCCTCTGCTCTACGACGAAGGCAGCCAAGGGGTACGCGCACCATGAATTCACCAGCAGCCGCGCCGATCAAGGGACTCGAACCGACGCTGCCGTCGAACTGGTACTACGATGAAGCAATCTTTCGCCGGGAAAGAGAGCGGATTTTCTACCGTGAATGGTTTTGCGCCGGGCGCGAGGAGGAGTTGCCTGCGCCCGGGGATCACCGGGTCATCGACATTGCCGGTGAAAGCATAATCGTGGTGCGCAATCGCGACGCGGCGCTGCGTGCGTTTTACAACGTGTGCCGGCACCGCGGCGCGCGCCTGTGCCGCACCGATGATGCGCCGACTCCAGGCATGGCGGTTCGCGGCGGGGTGATCGCCGGCCGTTCCATCCTCTGCCCCTATCATCAATGGTCCTACGATCTCGACGGACACTTGATCGCCGCTCCGCACATGAGCAGCGTTTCGGGATTCGACAAGAGTTCGATCAATTTGTACCCGGTGGACGTCGCGTGCTGGGGCGGCTTCATATTTCTGCATCTCACGCCCACCGAGGCACGGCCTCTCAGCGAGCAGCTTGGGGCTATACCTAAGCGGATCGAGCGCTACCCGTTGGCGCAGCTGCGCATCGGCAAAACTCTTCGCTATGAGGTCGCTGCCAACTGGAAGGTAATCTGCGAGAACTACAATGAGTGCTATCACTGCGGCGGCGTCCATCCTGAACTGTGTGCCGTGGTGCCGGCGTTCCGCGAAGCAGGCGGCGCCGCGCTGGACTGGTCGCGCGGCATTCCGCACCGCGACGGCGCTTACACCTTTACTTACTCGGGCCAGACGACCCGGCGCGCGTTCCCGGATCTCAACGCGGACGAGCGCACGCGCCACAAAGGCGAAGTCCTGTATCCGAACCTGTTCATAAGCCTGGCGTGCGACCACGCGGCTGTCTTCATTCTGCAGCCGTGCGCTCCCGAGCGCACCAACATTACCTGTCATTTTCTATTCGAACCTCACGAAATCACGCAATCGAATTTTGATCCCAGCGATGCCGTCGAATTTTGGGACATCACCAACCGCCAGGACTGGTCAATCTGCGAAACCGTGCAACGCGGCATGCACAGCCGCGTGCATACGCACGGCTACTACGCACCGATGGAGGATTTCAGTCTCGACATCCGCCGCTACGTCCGAGAGCGGTTGGGCAGCGAGTGAACCCACCACGCATCACGGCCTTCTACGCGCTGACTCATCGGGTTCGCTGGCGGATCTTCGCCTTCCTGTTTGCGTTTGCGTTCGTCGCTTATTTCCAGCAGAAGGGACTGACGGTCGCCGCCGAACGCATCATGCCGGACCTGGGGTTCAGCCAGGTGCAGGTTGGCTGGTTGGAGTGGGCATTCGTCCTGGGCTATGCCGTTTTCCAGATACCAGGCGGCGTGATCGGCCAGCGCCTCGGCGCTCGCGTAACATTTACTTTGATTGGCAGCGTCGCCTTCCTGGCCACCGTATTGACGCCGCTGGCGCCGCGGCTGCTGCAAGGCAGCGCTTTGTTCCTCATGCTGTTTGCCCTGCAGTTGCTGATGGGCCTGGCGCAGGCAGGAATCTTTCCCGTGGGATCGGGCGTCATGGAGCCTTGGTTTCGCCCGGAGAAGTGGGCGATCATCCAGGGCGTGCAGACCATGGGCATGCAATTCGCGGCCGCCGCAACCCCGCCCATCGTCGCCTTACTAATGAGTTCCGTCGGCTGGCAAAAAGCGCTGTTGTGGCCCGCGCTGCCCGCGGTGTTCGTCATCGTGCTGTGGGCATGGTATGGACGCAATACACCCAACGAACATCCCTCGGTTAGCGCCGCTGAACTTGCTGAGCTTGATGTAAGGCCTGCGGAGCAATCGCCGACCAGCATTTCCTGGAATCGAATCATGCAGGTGCTTGCGAACCGCTCGATTCTGCTCCTGACCTTCTCGTACGTGTGTATGAACTATGTTTTTTATCTGATTGGCAATTGGTGTTTTTTGTATCTCGTTCAAGAACGCCATTTCAACATTCTAGAAAGCGGCTGGCTGGCGATGACCCCGCCGCTGGCGGCGGGGTTGGGCGGCGGCATCGGCGGCAAACTTGTCGCCGTGCTGTGTGATCGCTTCGGGATTCGCTGGGGATTTCGCCTGCTGCCGATGCTGGCGCTGCCGATCTCCGGAACTTTGATTCTGGTGGCGGTCAATCTGAACAATCCCTACGGAGCTGTCATCGCGCTGGCGTTGGCGTACGCAGTGCTCGAACTCAACGAAGGCGCGTTCTGGGGCGCGACGATGTACATTGCGCGAAGCGACACCATGTCGGCGACCGGCGTGCTCAACACCGGCGGCAATATCGGCGGTCTGATCGGCATTCCGATAGTTGCCTACCTGTCAGGGGGCGGACACTGGACCGCTGCGTTTGTGATTGGCACCGTGCTCGCCTTGCTCGGGGCAGTTCTGTGGATGGGCATCGATGCGGACAAAAACATCCATTTCGAATCGGTGTAAGCGCGCATTTCACCATTTGTAGGCGAATCGGCAGGGCGGATCAAGCCAGCGTCTGACTGTATCCACCGATGTTTTGCGCTACGGTCACTGCAAGCCATTTACGAGTGCGGCGACGCATCGACGAGCGGCCCTGCTCACCCCCTACGGAGAACTCCATGAAAATGATTGCTTCAGTACTTGTGTCCTCATTTGTGTTAGGCGCTGCCGTGGCACAAACCACAGATCAAGCCGCCAGCCCTCCCGCAGCCAATGCTACGCGCTCGGAAATGGCGAAGTCAGATGCGAAACGCGATAGTGCGGTCGAGCAGCACATCGCGGAGCTGCGCGCGCAGCTCAAGATCACTGCCGCCGAGGAGTCCCAATGGAAGCAGGTGGCGGACACGATGCGCGAGAACGCCCGCGAACTTGATCGGGCGATTGACAAGCGTGATGCCTCCATCGCGAGCGCGACGGCCATCGATAATTTGAATTCCTATTCGGAAATTGCGCAGGTTCATGCCAACGGCGTCAAGAAGCTTGCGAGCGCTTTTTCTGGATTGTATTCCGTGATGTCGGACACCCAGAAGAAAGAGGCGGATGTGGTATTCAGCCATGGCGACCATGAAGCCAAAAAAGTTGCTAGCCGATAGTCGACAAGCGGCGATCGTATAGATTCAAGCAAATAACTGCCGCACGGCACACGAGTACTTATCATGAGAAATCGAATTCTATTACTGGGCCTTGCCGGGATGACCCTGGCAAGCACTGCCGCCTTCGCCGACATACAGGTGAGCATTAACCCATTCGGCTATTGGGGTCCGCCCCCTCCGGTGGTGTATGCACCGCCTCGCTACTATGCTCCTCCGGCGGTCTACTACGGCCATGGCCATTGGGGCGATCAACGCGACGCGCGCGGGCACCACGATGATCGTGGCCGGTCCGAGCATCACGATGGAGGCGAGGGTCGACACTGATTGAGTCCACCGAGGGCGTCGATGGCCCACTGCGCGTACTTCGCGCGGTGGGCCTGCGCCGACATGGTGCCGCAGGCGCCGCGCAGCCAAATTCGCCTGCTTTTGTCGATTCCCCTTAAGATCCGGTACAGTTTGCCGCACTAACAACGCAGGAACAGCAAACGAGTATGAAGCGCGCGGGTTTTCTAATTGCCGGCCTCGTCGTGCTTGCCGCGGCTGGCTGGCAGATCTACCGGCACTACTGGTACTACATTCCCGGCCTGATCGCTGCGATCAGAGACCCCATCGGGCCGAACCATCCGGTGAATTGGGACCAAGGGCCCGCGACGCCGTCGCGCAGCGAAGGCGCGCACCCACCCAACGTTCTCGTCATTCTGGCGGATGATCTTGGCTGGAACGATTTGACCTTCAACGGCGGCGGCGTGTCGGGCGGCCAAGTGCCGACACCGAATATCAATTCGATCGGCGCGGACGGCGTCACATTCACCCAGGCCTATGCCGGAGACGCCACTTGCGCGCCTTCGCGCGCCGCCATCATGACCGGGCGTTACGCAACGCGCTTTGGCTTCGAATTCACTCCGGCGCCGGTGGCTTTCGAAAAGCTGATCAGCACCTTTTCGAACGGCGACTTGAAGCCGCTGTATTACGAGGCCAGGGAGAAGGACATCCCGGGCTCCATCGATGAGGAAACGGTGCCGACCTCGGAGATCACCATCGCCCAGGCCATGAAATCGCGGGGCTATCACACCATCATGCTGGGGAAATGGCATCTAGGCGGCACCAAGGCGACGCGGCCGGAGGCCCGGGGTTTCGACGAGGCGCTGGCGTTTTACCCCGGAGCATCCCTGTATCTTCCGGTCGGTGACACCGCTGCGGCAGAATCGCATCAGGACTTCGATCCCATCGATAAGTTCCTGTGGGCCAACCTCGGATTCGGCATCCGCTACAACGGCAGCAAGCAATTCGCGCCGTCGCGTTACATGACCGATTACCTCGGTGCAGAAGCCGTGCGGGCCATTGCGGCCAATCGCAACCGGCCGTTCTTCATGTACCTCGCTTTCAATGCACCGCATACTCCGCTGCAGGCGGCCAAGGCGGATTACGACGCGCTTTCGCAGATTGCAGATCATAGGCTGCGGGTGTATGCGGCGATGATTCGCGCCCTCGATCGCAACGTCGGCCAGGTTCTCGCGGCTTTGAAGGACAACGGGCTCGCAGACAATACCTTGGTGATCTTCACCAGCGACAATGGCGGCGCGCACTACATCGGCCTGCCCGAGATCAATAAGCCGTTTCGTGGCTGGAAGGCAACCTTTTTCGAAGGCGGCATTCATGTGCCGTTCTTCGCGAGCTGGCCGGCCAAACTGCCGAAGGGCATCAAATTCGATCCGCCGATCGGGCATGTCGATATTTTCTCCACGGTGGCCGGCGCAGCGGGCGCCGCGGTTCCTCACGACCGCGTCATCGATGGCGTCAATCTGCTGCCCTATCTCAGCGGCCAGGTCCAAGAGCGGCCGCACCAGACGCTCTATTGGCGGGACGGCGATTACAAGGTATTGCTGGAGGGTTACTGGAAACTGCAGGTATCCGAGCGGCCAAAGCAAGACTGGCTGTTCAACCTGAAGATCGACCCAACCGAGAAAAACAACCTGGCCGGTGCCATGCCGGACACGGTGCTCAAGATCAAAGCTGCGCTCGCCGCCATCGACGCTGAGCAAGTCAAGCCGCTCTGGCCGGCCCTGCTCGAAGGCCCGGTTCGGATCGACCATCCACTTGGCTTCCCCAACCAGCCGGGTGATGAATACATTTACTGGGCCAACTAGCTGCCGGGTCGCTGCTGCCACCCTCCGCCGAGAGCGGAATACAGATGCACCAGGGCACTGAGATTATTCCCATAGGCCTGAGCTAGCGCGAGCTCGGCCGCGAACAAATCGCGATCGGCTTGAATCACATCGAAGTAGGATGCGTATCCGATCCGGTAGCGAGCCAGTGCAATCGCGCGCGCGCGCCGCAGCGCGTCGACCTGCACCGTTTGTTCGCGCACCTGCTCGCCGTATTTGCGGTAGGCGATGAGTGCATCGGCCACATCCTGGAAGGCTCCCTGCACGGTCTTTTGATACTGCGCCAGCGCCTCGCGCTTGCGGGCATCGGCAAGTTGCACTTGGTAGAGGTTTGACTGCACGCTGAGCAGCGGCTGGATCAATCCCACGCCAACGCCCCATTCGGCCGCCGGCGCGGTGAACAGATTGTTGAACGGCACCGACAACGAGCCATTGCTCCCGGTGAGGGAGATGTTGGGAAACAGGGCTGCCTTGGCCACGCCGATCTCGGCGTTGGCCGCCACCAGTGCCTGCTCAGCCTGGGCAATGTCCGGCCGCCGCTCCAGCAGTTGCGCCGGCAGGCCAGCCGGCGGCAGCGGCGGCGCTGCCGGAACTGTATCGCCGTAGTGCGTGCGGGTGATCGGCCCCGGATTCACCCCCAACAACACGCTGATCTGGTCCTCGGTCTGCGCAATCTGGCGCTGCAGATCCGGCACCGTGGCGCGCGCGGCGGCGAGATCTGCTTCCGCGGTGGCTACATCGAGCCCGGTTGCGTAGCCGCGGTCGTGCTGGGCATGTGTCAGATCCAGGAATTTCTCGCGCGCCACCACCGTGAGCCGCGTGATCTCGAGCTGACTGTCGAGCGAGATCAGCCCGAAATAATCGTTGGCCACGCTCGCCACCAGGGTAACGTTCACTGCGCGCGCGGCGAACTGCGTCTGCAGCAGATTCGCGCGCGCCGCCTCGGTCATGCGCCGCAGCTCTCCCCAAAGATCGAGCTGGTACGAGGCAAGAAATTGCACTTGAGCCTCGTTGTTGATCCTTGGGGCACCGGGTACGAGCGCGTATTGGGAACTCTTCGTGCGTGCCGCGCCGGCTTGGACGGACAGCTGCGGCAGGAAGTTCAGGCGCGTCGAGCCCAGCTGCGCCTGAGCTTGGTCGATGCGCGCCACCGCGATCTTGACGTCATAGTTGTTCTTGATCGCAGTGTTGAGCAGCGCCTGCAGATCAGGATCCGAATACACCTCCCACCAGCCGTTGTCGCCGAGAGACGCGTTGCCAGGGCTACCCTCTGTAGCGGTTACGTCGCGGTACTGCCCCGGTACATCGAGCGGCGGCCGATGGTAATCCGGTCCGACCGCGCAGCCGGCGAGCAGCAATGCAGCGGATGCGCATAGCCCCTTGTTCATACCGACGCAGGGCTGCCGCCCGGTTTGGAAAAGCGGTCGGCGAGGCCTTGCAGAATCACGTAGAACACCGGCACGATGAAGATGCCGATCATGGTCGCGGCCGTCATGCCGAACACCACCGTGGTGCCAAGCACCTGCCGCGAGGTGGCGCCGGCGCCGCTTGCAATCGCCAGCGGCAGCGCGCCGAGAATGAAGGCGAACGATGTCATGAGGATCGGCCGCAGGCGCAGCCGCGCGCCTTCGATCGCCGCCTCGATGAGTGGCGTACCACGCTGATGCGACAGTCGCGCGAACTCCACGATGAGAATCGCATTCTTCGCCGCCAGCCCAATCAGCATGACGAGACCCACTTGCGCATAGATGTCGTTGGCCATGCTGCGCAACGAGAGACCGAGAAATGCGCCGAATACGGCGAACGGAATGCACAGGATGACCGCAAACGGCACAATCCAACTCTCGTACTGCGCGGCCAGCACCAGAAATACGAACACCAGCGCCATCGCAAAAATGTAGGGCGCCTGGCTGCCGGCGCGCTGCTGCTGGAACACCGAGCCGGTCCAGAAATAGGTGAGATTGACGGGAAGCGCCTTGGCCAGATCCTGCATGGCATTGATCGCATCGCCCTGACTGTACCCGGGCGCCGGCGCGCCGTTGATCGTGACGGCCCGAAACACGTTGTAGCGCTCGATGTAGGCAGGACCGCGCGTCGGCTTGATCGACACCAGCGACGACAGCGGCACCATGTCGCCCGCCTGGGTGCGTACGTAGAGAGTGTTCACGGCATCGGGCAATGTCCTTGCTGCGGGCTCGGCCTCGGCGGTGACGCGAAAGGTTCGCCCGAACAGATTGAAGTCGTTGATGTAGTTGCCGCCAAGGTAAGTCTGCAAGGCGCCGAAGATGTCCGAGATCGGAATACCAAGTTCGCGCGCCCGGTCGCGATCGACGACGTACTCGATCTCCGGCACATGATCGTTGAACTGGGTGGATACGCGCGACAATTCCTTGCGCTTGTTGGCTTGCGCGATGAAGTCGTTTATCTCCGTCGTGAAGGATTCGAGACTGCCGCCGGAGGTGTCGGCGAGAATGAACTCGAAGCCGCCTGCTTGGCCGATGCCGGGAATTGCCGGCGGCGCCACGAACAGCACATTCGCCTCCTTGAGCGGCCCGAGCAGTTTGTACAGCCGACTGATCAGCGCCTGCACAGAGCTGCCCTGGCCAGGGCGCTTCGACCACGGCTTCAAGGGGATAAAGCCAGAGCCGGTGTACGGAGTATTGACCTGGGCAAGAAGGTTCAACCCCGTGATGGCGAGCATGCTCTCCACTTCAGGCTGCTGCTGGACCACCGCGCGGATCTGCTCGAGCACTTGCTCGGTTCGCTGCAGGGATGCCCCGGGCGGCAGTTGCGCGACCATGAGCAGGTACCCCTGGTCGTCCTCGGGCAGAAAGCCGCCGGGCCGCTGCCACACCAGGAATCCGAGCGCGAGAATGATGGCACCGAACGCGCCGATCGCAATGGCGGAGCGACGGATGGCACGACGCACGGTGTTGGTGTACTTCTGGGTGGCGCGCGCGAACAATCGATTGAAGGCGCCGAAGCCGCGTGCCAACAGCCCGGTGGGCTCTGTCTCGGAGCGCGGCTTCAGAAGCAATGCGCACAAAGCCGGCGTGAAGGTGAGCGCGATGAGCGCCGAAATCAGCACCGACACCGACAGCGTCAGCGCGAATTGTTTGTAGAATTGGCCGGTGAGGCCGCCGAGAAAGGCCACCGGCACGAATACCGCCGTGAGCACCAGCGCAATGGCGATGACCGGGCTCGACACGCTCGCCATGGCCGCACGCGTCGCAGCCAGAGGATCGAGGCCCTTGTCCTCCATGTTTTCGGTTACCGCCTCGACCACCACGATCGCGTCGTCGACGACCAAGCCGATCGCGAGCACCAGCGCGAACAACGTCAGCGTGTTGATCGAAAACCCGAGCGCGACAAAGATGGTGAAGGTACCGAGCAGCGAGACCGGGACCGCAAGCATCGGGATCAAAGTCGCACGCCAGCTCTCCAGGAATATGAACACGACCAGCAGCACCAGGGCCGCGGCAATGAACAACGTGATCTCGACTTCCCGGATCGACTCGCGCACGAACTCCGAAGTGTCGAGCGGTATCACGTAGCGAATTCCCGGCGGGAAGCGCTGCGCCAGCCGCTCGAGCGTGGCGTGTACCTTCTTGCTCACTTCCAGCGCGTTGGCATCCGGCAGCTGATAGACGCCGAGCAGCGCGACCGGCTGGCCGTTCAATCTGCTCGAGCGCGTGTAGTCGGTGGCCGCCAGCTGGATACGGGCGACGTCGCGCAGCCGCACCACCGAGCCATTCTGGCCGGTCTTCAGCACCACATTCTCGAACTCCGAGACGCTGCGCAGCCGCCCGTGCACCGTGACCGTGTACGTCATCTCTTGTCCGGGCGGAGCCGGTTCAGCGCCGACGATGCCGGCCGGGGCGACGACGTTCTGCTCGCCTATGGCGTTGCTGATATCGCCGGTGGTGACGCTCAATCGCGCCATCTTGCCCGGGTCGAGCCAGATTCGCATGCCGTAGTCGCGCGCACCGAATTGCTGTACCTGACCCACGCCCTGCACGCGCGCCAGCGCGTCGTAAACCTGCAGGGTCGCAAAGTTGCTCAGGAATAAATAATCGTAGCGGGGATCCGTCGCCTCGATCGCGATGAATATCAGCGGCTGCGGCTGACGCTTGGTGATGGAAACGCCCTGCCGCAGCACGTCGGGAGGCAGTTGCCGCTGAGCAATGGCAACCTGATTCTGCACATCGACCGCGGCTATATCCTGTGCGGTACCGACTTCGAATGTGACGTTGAGCGTATACGACCCGTCATTGGAGCTGCGCGAGTCCATGTAAATCATGTTCGGAACGCCGTTCACCTGCGTTTCGATCGGCGCCGCGATCGACTGTTCGATGGTGGCGGCATCCGCGCCGGGAAAGGTTGCCGAAACCACCACCGAGGGGGGCGTGATCTGCGGAAAGCGCGCCACCGGCAGCGACAGAAAGGCGACCAGGCCGGCAAGCGTGATGACGATCGCGAGCACCGTCGCGAAAATCGGACGGTCGATGAAGAAATTGCTCACGACTTCGGCGGCGCGGCCTGGGGACCGGGCGTTGGTCCAGCCGCAGACGCGGGCGTGGGCGCGGCGAGGGGCTGAGCTCGCACGGGCGTGCCGGGTTTAAGTTTCTGCGTGCCATCCACCACCACCACATCGCCCGGCTTAAGACCTTCCTCGACGATCCAGTCGTTGCCCTGCTGCTGGCCCATTTTGACATCGCGCTGCTGCGCCGTGCCGGCGTGGTCTACGATCCAGACAAAGTTCTTGTCCTGCAGAACCTGCACTGCGCGCTGCGGCAGGAGCAGTGCGTTTGGACGCTCGCGCGTCGCGACCACAACCCGGATGTACTGCCCCGCGTGAAGAAATTGTTTTGGGTTCGGCACGGTGAGGCGGATGGCCAAAGTGTCGGTGCGAAGATCCACTGCGGCATCGACGAAATTCATGCTCCCCGGCAGTTCATACTCGCTGCCGTCGGCGAGCAGGATCCGGAACTGACGTTGACTGGGATTGTGCTGGTCGAGCGGGCGACCCAGTTCGCGCTGCACCTGCAGCAGGCGCTGCTCCCCGACGCTGAAATTCGCATACATGGGGTCGGTCTGATAGACCGTGGTCAGCAGCGTCGTATAGGCGGTGACCACGCCGCCGATGCGCACCAGCGCCCGGCTCATGACTCCATCGATGGGCGATCGGACCTGGGTGTAGCCCAGGTTCAGTTCAGCGGTCTTTACCGCCGCCTCCCCTGCCTTCACCTGGCTCTGCGCCGACTCATGTGCGGCAATCGTGGCGTCGAGCTCTCGCTGGCTGATGGCGTCCTGCTCTGTCAACGGCCGCGCGCGCGCCAAATCCCTTTCTGCCTGTGCCAGCGCGGCGTGCGCCTGTGCGAGCCCCGCCTGCGCCTGAGCCAGCGCCGCGATGTAGGGTTGCGGATCGATTTCGAACAGCATCTGGCCGCGCTTGACCGGCGCGCCCTCGAGCGCCGCTTGTCGCAACAAGATTCCCGCGACCTGCGGACGAATCTCCACCGTATTCGAGGCCTCGAGCTGAGCGGGATACTCCTGGGTCAGCGACGTGGGCTGCGGCCGCATCGTCACGGTCGCCACCGGCTGCGGGGCCGGCGGCCCGGCCGCTTTACCCCCGCACGCTGAGGCCAATGCGAGCACGGCCAACACTGAAAGTCGCCAGATCATGCAGGCAGCATAACGTGCCTTAGGGCCGATAGTAAAAATCGAGATACCCCCGGTGAACAGCGTCTGTCGTTCACCGGGATTTTTGGATCATTCACCGAATATCGCGTGAGCGCCTACCGGATCTCCGGCAGCATTTCGGCATCGACCACCGCTGCTTGGTCAATCATTGGGAGACATGTATGTACGCCATTCGAAATTCACTGCTGGCAACGCTGATCCTCAGCGCCGGCACTATGCTCGCACCATTGGCGGCTACCGCGGGCGAGAATTGGCCCACGCAGCCTCCGCCGCCCAACCAGCCCGAAAACACCCCGGCGCCGAAACTCGGCCAGGTTTGGGATGCCGGACACTGGGAGTGGAACGGTCACGCCTATTGGTGGCGCCGCGGCGCCTGGCGCGACTCGCGCCCCAGCCAGCACTGGGTTGCCTATCGCTGGGAGCAGGTGGGTGATCAGTGGCATCTCGTGGCAGGACACTGGGAAAAGTAAGGACTCTCTGCCTTCCTTTAGGGGCCGCCGGACTCGGCGGCGCCCTCTGTCGAGTCGTGGTTCGATCTTCTGTTCCAACAGCACATCTGCCCACACCCCTGGGTCAGACAGTCGCTGAAACACGGGCCCTTCGCGGGGCCCTTTTTTTGATATGAAGACTGCGACGGCTCGCAGCGCGCTCCAGACTTGACCGC
This sequence comes from uncultured Gammaproteobacteria bacterium, assembly GCA_963785405.1. Classification (GTDB taxonomy): domain Bacteria; phylum Pseudomonadota; class Gammaproteobacteria; order Steroidobacterales; family Steroidobacteraceae; genus Bog-1198. Next base: position 498,689 of record CAWAVF010000007.1, on the reverse strand, counting down.
CGGCTTCGAACCATAGCCGAATTTGGCTAGTACTTCGCGATCCGTGCGGGTATTTTTCGCCCCATGGACGCATTGTTCGGGCTGACTCGCGATGTGCTCGACCGGGCGCGTCACAGTCGCGACGCGCGTTTTGACGGCAAGTTTTTCATCGCCGTCAGATCCACGCGAATTTACTGCCGTCCGATTTGCCCGTCACGCCTGTCCAATGACTCGAATGTTCGCTACTACGCGACCGCGGCAGAGGCCGCGGAAGCGGGATATCGACCCTGTCTGCGTTGCCGCCCGGAAGCCGCCCCTGGATCGCCCGCTTGGGCGGGAACCTCGGCGGTGGTGAGACGCGCGCTGCGGCTCATTCAAGACGGTGCAATGGACCAAGGACGTGTCGATGACCTCGCCAGTCGCGTCGGCATCGGGGTTCGTCATCTGTGTAGGCTTTTCGCGCAGCATGTCGGGGCCTCGCCCGCGGCTGTTGCGCATACCCGCCGGCTGCACTTTGCGAAACGGCTGTTGGACGACACGCAGCTGCCAATCACCGATATCGCCCTGGCATCCGGATTCGGGAGCATCCGGCGCTTCAACGATGCCTTTCGCGCCACGTACCGGCAATCGCCCCGGGAAATTCGCAAACTCCGGTGCAGCGGCGGCGGCAACAGCGCCGCCGCTGAAATCGTGCTGCGACTCGCCTATCGCCCGCCGTACGACTGGGCGCATCTGCAGGCGTATCTGGCGAAGCGCGCCATTCGCGGCGTGGAGTTCGTGGATGCCGGCGCATATGTGCGCGCGGCGCGAACCGCGGGAGGTCATGCAATCCTGCGGGTGCGGTCGTTGGAGCGTGCCAATGCCTTGGAGCTTGCGGTCACGGGTGCTGTTCCGTCTGATTTGCTGTCGCTGCTCTCCTCGGTTCGACGAATGTTCGATCTTTGCGCCGATCCGGCGCGCATCGCACTTGCCTTAAGCGGCGATGGTCAACTTCGTTCTCTGCTCGCCCGTCGCCCGGGAATGCGAATCCCCGGTGCCTGGGATCCATTCGAGTGCAGTGTGCGCGCCATCTTGGGACAGCGCATCACCGACGCCGGAGCCCACACCCTGCTCGCGCGCATGGTGGAGCGCTATGGCGAGCCAATTGACCCGAGGGTGCCCGGCATCACTCATCTCTTCCCCAGCCCCGGGGCGATTGCCGCGGCCGACCCTGGTGAAGTTGGCGTGCTCGGCGTGCATCGCGAGGCCTTGCTAGGTTTGGCGCGCAGCGTGAGAGACGGAGTCATCCGATTCGACGAGACCGGTGATGAGGTCGGACGCGCACTGTGCGCGTTGCCCGGCGTCGGCCCGTGGAGCGCTGGGTATATCGCGCTGCGAGGACTCGGTGAACCGGACGCGTTCCCATTCGGAGATCTCAAGCTGCGTCAACGCCTGTCCGCGGATGACACTCCGCTCACGCCGCGGGCTCTCGAGGCACGCGCCGAAAACTGGCGCCCGTTTCGCGGCTACGCGGCTTTTCATCTGTGGGAATCGGGCTCGCACAGCGCGCGCCGGACGCCATCGTGCGACGTCCTAAAACAGCCGGTTCCAGTGCCCGCTGAGGCGTAAGTTTCTCCCGTCGTTCGCATTCGAACAGAGGAGAATCAAATGCGTCAGTGTTCACTTCTCATGCTAGCTATTGTCGGCTGTACCGCCGTCGCACACCCAGTGACGGCGTCACAACTTCAGACTCAGTACCGCGTGACCATCCTGAGCAGTGCGGGCGCTTCCGGCAATACCGTTAATGATTTAGGGCTATCCGCAGGCAGCTACACGCTGGCGAACAAGTCAATTCATGCAGCCCGGTGGGCCTTCGGCGCGCAGCTTGATCTCGGCACTCTGGGAGGTGCCGGGCTGAACAGCACGGTCCAATGGCCGGTCAAGAACGTGCTGGGCCTGCTCTCGGGTATTTCTCAAACCGACCAACTTGATCCAAACCAGGAGGGCTGGAGTTGTGGTTTTTTTCTGCCGAACCCGAACTTCAATGTTTGTCTCGGCTTCATCTGGGAAGCTGCTACGGGCCGGATGAGGCCGCTGCCCACGCTTGGCGGGACCAACGGTTTTGCCACGGGAACAAATGACTTGGGAGAGACCGTGGGATGGGCGGAGACCACTGTGCACGATGTGACCTGCATCGCACCTCAGGTGCTGCAGTTCAAGCCAGTTGTGTGGGGTCCGGGAACCGGGCGGATCCATGCGCTGCCGTTGATTGACAGTGATGGTTCCGGCGCGGCGACCGCGCTTAACAACCGCGGACAGGTTGTCGGAATTTCGGGAGACTGCGGTTTCGCAGTGGGTGGACCCACTGCTAAGCACGCCGTGCTCTGGGACAACGGTGTCGCGAGTGAGCTCGTGAATCCGAACCAAGCCCCGTATTGGAATACGCCAATGATGATCAACGAGCGGGGCGACGTCGTCGGATTTGCCGGAGTGCCGGGCGATGCCGCGGGCAATTTCACTCCGCCGTTCATGTGGACAAAAAATGGCGGATGGATGTTCTTACCGCTACTGTCGGGAGATATCGCGGGCGTCGCCACCAGCATCAACGAACGTCGCCAGGTCGTGGGCTACTCGAATGATGCGAGCGGCAATTTTCATCCGTGGATCTGGATGAACGGCGTCACAGCGAATCTCAATGACCTCATCGAGCCCGGGTCAGGTTTGACTGGGCCCATCGAGCTGGCCTTCGATATCAACGATAGTGGCCAGATCACCGGTACGACCACCACCGGTCAGGCCTTTGTTGCAACTCCGATCTGGGCACCTGGGTGGTGAGCTTGCCTCAAATTTCACTGAGCATGATCGCGGCAATTCCGGGATTCGCCGCGCTGGGTCTTGCAGCGCCATGCGCCGCACCTGCATACCGGCAGTTTGATTTCTGGGTTGGCGATTGGGACGTCATTGACGTGAAGCAACCCGCGGTTGCGGTCGCGCACGCACGGGTCGAGGTGATACTCAACGGCTGTGTCTTGCACGAGATCTACGAGGCCAGGGATGGCCACAAGGGCGAGAGCTTCAGCATCTACGATGTGTCGCGGCAAATCTGGCATCAAAGCTGGGTAACCAACAGTGGTCAACTGCTGACGATCGAAGGGCATCTACTGGGCCAAGAAATGCTGTTGACGGGAATTGATTATCTGCCTGATGGCAAGCCGCGGCATGTGCGTGGATCGTGGCGCCAGGAAAAAGACGGCGTGCGAGAAATTGCCGCGCGTTCCACGGACGGGGGTGCCTCCTGGGTGCCGTGGTTCGATCTGCTATTCCGTCATCACTGAGCGAGAAACGCATTGATGACTTGCGCCACACCCGCGGGATCCTCCCAAAACGGATTGTGGCCGAGGCCGTCGAATATCCTGACTTGCGCGGTGGGCAGCGCATCTCGCAGCGACTTGCGCATCGGCTCTTCCATGATCGGATCCTTGCTCCCCCAAATGAGCAACGTCGGCGCTTTGAGACGGGGCAGCGTACGCTGCAGATCAGCGTAATTGTCGCCTGCGAGTGTTTGATCAAGCACGGCGAGCCAAACCCGAAGTGGTATGGCGGCCGCATCCTTGCGCTCTCGCGCGATGAAGTCCGGATCCACCGGTGTCGGCGAATCCCACCAAGCGATCATGAAAGGCGAATCGGCTTCGATTGGCTCTTTGAGATTGCGGATCGCCGCGGCAAAGTCGAATTGCGGCGCTTTTTTCGGGGCGTCGGGCGGCATGCCGCCGGTCGAGGATATCAAAACGATGCGCCCGGTTCTTTCGGGCCAGTATTCGGCAAATGTTTGAATGATGATGGTGCCCAATGAATGGCCGACGAAATCGGCCTTGGGCTGTTGCAAGGCATCCAGCAGCAGCTTGATGTCATAGGCGAAGTCGAGCCGATTATAGCAACACTCGGGTTTCCCGGACTGCCCATGGCCGCGAATATCGATGAGGATGAGATGGAATTGCGCGGCCATGTACGGCAGCATCGGTACCCAGTCACGCGCGCTATCCGTATAGCCGTGAACCATGACGACGGGCCGGCCCGCCGGATTTCCCATCTCAATATAAGCGAGAACCTCCCCGTTCGGTAACGCGATGGTTTTTTTGAGCGCATCAAACGCGTTCAGATCAATCTTTGCGGGGGACGCTGCGCCTGCCGCAACCGCGATCAGGCATGTCAGCAAAACCCGCTGGAGCTGTCTCATGGTACGCGGCGCCTAGCGGTTCGCTTTTGCCGCCGCCGCTTCTTCCGCCCGGGCGCCGGCGAGAACGCCGGCCAGCGCATAGTTGCCCTCGTGACAGGCGTATTCGTAGATTCGGCCTTTCGACGCGGTGAATTCATACTCGCCGCCCCAGGGTTGCTCCCACACGCTCGGATCCTCAACTGTGAATTGATAGAGCATGCGGCGTGGGCCCTTGCGGGTGAACCGCTCGGTGACCTTGAGTTCCCGCCACGCGCCACGGAATGCCTGGGCCCTGGGAAAGTTGGTGGTTTCCACAACCAGTGTGTCGCCCGCATAGCGACCAATCGAGTCGCCGAACCAGGGCCGCAATCCGTCGCTGCGATGCTGCGCGCCGATGCGGATCATGCGCACGTCGTGCACCATCTCGACCAGGATCGCGACATAGTCCTTCGACTGCGCGAACGCGTAGTTGTTGTTGTACAGCAGGGGTAGCATCACCGGACCGGCGCTGTAGCCGAACGAAGTCAGACAGCGTTCGCCAAGTGCGCGATCCTCGGGGTTGTCCATCGGACTGCGGGTCGCCGTTACCGAGCCTTCGCCCTCATCGCGGGCAATTCGGCCTCGAGGAGCCGCGTAGTCGGCCTTGTAGGCAGGAACACGGCCGTTCGCCGTGCTGGTAATGAACGAGCTGTGCGGCTGACCGTCGATGCGCGCCACCGTTGTGGCGGTATCCTTCCAAGCGCTGTTGTAGCCGCAATCAAGACCGCCGGGACCTTGACAGTGTTTGCGCGTGGTATCGGTGGCGGGCGCATGGGGATCGGTCGGCGCATTGCCATCGATATAGTGGTCGATGGCGGCGGATTCGAGTCGCGACGCCTGCTCCATAGTCAGGTTGATGTTGTTGCCAAACTCGCTCGGACGTTCCAATGGCGTAATGCTGACGTTGCTCCAGACACCCTCCAAATCGGGTTGACCGTAGGGCGTGCGCGGGACTTTGTAGTGCCTGTCCGCCGCCGCCTCATCTGCCTTGGCCTTGGCAACCGCCGCTGCTTCCTGCACCGCTCTGGGATCCACCGCCTCCGCCGCATGAACCACAGCGGGCGCCGCGGCTGCCGAGAACACCAGGGCCAACAGCCAAAGGATATGTGGTTTCATCGCCATAGTTTGACCTCAACCCTTGCGCGCGCCAAGCTCTGCCTCGGAGGTGCGCTTGATGGCTTCGGCAGAGCTTGGTTTGCAGCCGGCGGTCGCGTGAGCGAAGCACCCCGCGTGCACGCCGCTACGGTCGGCACATACCTGCTCGAGAGCCTGGCGGCTTATGGGGTGCGGCACATCTTTGGCATACCGGGCGTGCACAATGTCGAGCTATACCGCGGCCTCGAGCGGAGCGCGATCCGCCACGTCGTTGCGAGGCACGAACAAGGTCTTGGATTCATGGCCGACGGTTACGCTAGAGTCAGCGGCCAGCCGGGCGTGTGCTTCACCATCACCGGACCCGGCCTAACCAACATTGCCACCGCGTTGGCACAGGCGCGGGCGGATTCGATTCCGCTGCTCGTGATCGCGAGCGTCAATCGCCGCGGCCAGTTCGGCAGCGGCCGCGGCTTCCTGCACGAACTGCCGGATCAACGCGGCTTCGCCGCGCAATTGTGCGCGTTTGCTCATACGGTCCTCGAGGCTGCTGAGCTGCCCGAAGTCCTGGCGCGCATATTCGCCCGATTTGCAGCGGCGCGTCCCGGCCCAGCTTTCATCGAACTGCCGATCGATCTGCTGCAATCCGCGGCAGCCGGCCTGCCCGCAACGACTCCCAGGACCTTGGTTCATCCAGGTGGGGTGTCCCAGAGCGCCCTCGATGAGGCCGCGCGGCGGCTTGCGCTCGCCCGCGCACCTCTAATCCTTGCCGGAGGCGGTGCACTGCGCGCCCAAGTTCCGCTCGCGGCGCTGGCCGAGCGCTTGAACGCACCGGTCGTCATGACCATCAATGGACGCGGGCTGTTGCCACCCGCTCATCCGCTCGGCATCTCCTTTAGCGCCTCGCTCGCGCCGGTGCGAGACCTCATTGCGGCAAGTGATGTCGTGCTTGCAGTGGGCACCGAACTCGGCCCGACCGACTACGATATGTACGCGGAGAGCGAGCTGCTGCTGCCGCCAGGACTCATCCGCATCGACATCGATGCCGAACAGATGGTCCGCAACGCACGCCCGGAGCTGCCGCTGCTCGGCGACGTCCGGGTAATACTCGAATCGCTGCTGGCCTGTGATTTGGGCCCAAGGCGCGTGCAGTCGGCGCCCGACCGAGCGGAGCCGGTGCGGCGCGCCGCGGCAGCGGCGCTCAAGCCCGCCCGGCGCCGGCAGATTGCGGTGCTCGAGGCAATCCGCGAGCAATTGCCGCGAGCGATCATGGTGGGAGACTCTACGCAGCCGGTGTATGCCGGCAATCTCGGGTTCGCCGCCGCCGAGCCAGGTTCCTGGTTCAACTCCGCGACCGGCTTCGGCACGCTCGGCTACGCCCTGCCCGCCTCTACTGGTGCCGGACTCGCGGCGCCGGATCGGCCGGTAGTATGTTTAGTCGGTGACGGTGGAGTGCAATTCACGCTCGGCGAGCTCGGTGTGCTTCGCGACGTAAATGCGTGGACTCTCGTGGTCGTATGGAACAACCGCGGCTACGGTGAAATAAAATCCTTCATGATCGAGGCCGGTATCGCACCCGCCGCGGTTGACATCGCGCCTCCCGACTTTGCACTCATCGCGCAAGCGTACGGATATTCGTACCGGCCTGTCGCGGGGGACACAGCATTGCGGCAGGTGCTCGAGGAGTTCGCCCGCCGGCGCCAAATCATGATCATGGAAGTGGAGGCAGCGGCGTTCGATTGATCATGGCGGCGCTGCACCCGTCGTGTGTTTCCGAGCTGCGCCGCAAGCATAATTTTGCGCCTGGTCGGGCGAACCCTTGCCGTTCCAATGAGCAACGTTGGGATAGGCGCACAGCGGTCGCGTCGACAAAGGATCGCCTTTCGGCATCCCCAGCATGACGGCCATTGGATTCGCATAGCGTGCGGCGATCATGGTTTCGGGCGCCTGGTTCTTCTCGCGCCACTGCGCAATTGCGCTTACGGCGTCGAAATTATTGGGGCCGGGACCACCTCCACAATGCATCATCCCCGGCGCCATGAATAAGCGCACGAAGCGATCCGCCTGTTCGTTCCCCATTTTTTTCTGAATGTCGCGATAGTACTGGATGGTGCCCAATGGCGTGATCGCGGCGTCGGCCCAGCCCTGAAAGAGAATGAGCTTGCCGCCGCGCGCGGCAAAGGCGTGAAGATCAGGATTGTCCGAGTTCATGATCGAGCCGAGGGCCGCATCGATCCTCGCCAGGTCCTTGGCAAAATCAAAGCTGTGAAAATCCCAGTTCGAATCGCCATGTACGAAGCTGCCCATGAATTGGTTGGCGAACTGACTCTGCGAGGATTTTGCTCCGATGATCCAGGTATCCCAATTTCCGGGCAAACCCTCGTAGCCTGGCGGGAACCCCGGATAGATGCTTTTGCCGCTGCTTGGGTTGATCGGACCGCTGTAAATTTTGCGCAGCGCATCGAGTTGCGGCTGCGTCAGACAGTCCGGCGCATCCCCGGATTTGCACAACAGCACCTTGGGATCGAAGTGGCACATGGCCGGATCATTGATGATGCCGTCTTTCACGCCATCGAGCGCGTCGCACTCGGCGAGTACGGCGTTTTGGATCATCGCCAGCTTGGCCTTGGGAATTTCGCTTTGCGGCAGACCGAGCTGCGCAGCCTCGTTCCACACGAAGCCCGTCGTTATGCGGGTCCACGCATTCGCGGGGGCGCCGGCGACGATGCCGTCATAGTCTCCGGGGTATTTCTGCGCCTCCATCAACGCTTCGTGACCGCCATTGGAGCAGCCGTGAAAATAGGAGAATTGCGGCGCCCGGCCGTAGTAGGCCGCTATCAATGCCTTCGCGAATTCGGCCGTCACATGATCGGCTCGAAAGGCGAAGTCTTTTATTTTCTCTGGATGCCCGAGCACCCAGGTTCCGTCTATGCCGACTGACTTCACCTCGTGGCCGAGATCATCCCCCGCTGTGGCATAGCCTTGTGCAAGCGCGCTGCGCATCTCAAGCGCTGGTCCGGAAACCGTGCCGCCGAAACCGCCATTACCGGATCCCAGATAATTTCCGTTCCACTTCGCAGGTTCCGGCAGCCATACCTCCGCCATGATCACGGAATCAGGCGTCGGCGTGAGCGTCACGGCCACGCGGCAGAAGCTGGCCGGAGCGCTGAGCGACATCGGAAATGGGGGCAGCGGGATCGCAGCGTTTTCAGCCACTGCAACCGCCGAAGTGATCTTGCCATCGGTCACCGGAAACTTGGCGAGATCCTCGCAAGATGCCGCGCCGGCGGCCGGCGCAAACGACACCGACAGGAGGCAAAGCGCAACTGCCAGCGCCGGGTAGCTCACATTTGTCGGCCCCGAGGCTTTCATCTCACGCATGGCGATTCCTTTTTTTGCAATAGTTTCAACTGCTTCACCCAATCAATTCCCCCAGCTAAACGCCCTCTTCCAGGTGGACTGCATCGGCACCAGCCATATCACGTCGGAATCGCCCGAACCAAGCAGCATGCCGCCAATTCGAAGGATCATTGCGCGGCCAATGCAACGATATCTTTCACTTCCAGAATTTGCTTTGCATTGCCCTTGTCAGCAGCCTTGATCATGGCCAGCCCCACTTCCTGCAAGGTACAAAAGCCCGCGGGGTAAAGCACTCTGCCAATGGGATAGAGCCAGGCGATGTACTTGTAATAACCTTTAACATTTTTCTGGCCGGGCGTGGCTTTCATAAAACCCGGACGGAACATGTAGGCTTGGTTGAACAGCCGCAGCAAGGCATTTTCCGTCATGCCTTTGACGCGTGCCCAGGCAACGCGGCCTTGTTCACTGCTGTCGGTCCCTGCACCCGTGACGTAGCAAAAGATCATCTGCGGGTTCAATTTCACCAACACCCGTGCCACGTTCAGCGTGAGATCGAAGGTAATATGCTTATATTCCTCCTCGCGCATTCCAACCGATGATACTCCCAGGCAAAAAAAGCACGCGTTTGACCCGCCCAAATGCTGCTCTATCGGCTGCAGATCGAAAAAATCCTGGTGAATGATTTCACGCAGTTTCGGGTGCGACACGCCTCCGGGCTTGCGGTTGATGACCAAAATCTGTTCCACATCCAGATGATTCAGGCACTCGAGCAGGACGCCTTCCCCGACCATGCCGGTTGCTCCGGTTATGATTGCTTTCATATCTCCACCTGTAACGAAGCTGGTTGGCTTAGCCGCGACGGTCGGCGCTGGGTCGTTCGCTCGCTTTTTGCTCCGCCAGCGTGGTTGTAGCATCCGGCATCGCTTCGAGGCGATCATCCGGGATGCGTTGACCGCTGACATCTGAATATCCGTAGGTGCCGTCTGCGATCTTCTTGAGCGCACGCTCCACGCGCGCCAGCCTCTCGACATCGCGGCTCACCAGACTGCCTTCTTTTTCGAGCATATCGAGCTTCTGCGCATCATCTTCGTACTCGTGCGCTTGCAGAGCCGATTCGTTCTTGATGCTGCCTTCTTCCGCTTCGGCCGCATTGGTGGTCTTGCGCAGCTCGTCTCGAAGTTTGGTCAATTGCCGTCGTTTTCGCTCGAGGTATGCCGCATCAAGTGTTGGTGGTTTCGTGCTCACGTTGTCCCCTCCCGCGTCGATACCAGCAGGACGGGTATAGCACTTTCAATCCCGCCGCGCGAGCCGCGGGCGCCCTCGCCTGCGTCACAGTTCCTGGCCCACATGCATGAAAAGAATCGGCGTTCAAACGAATCTTTGTCGCCTGACGTATGTCCTTGGCTGATAGATTATGGTATGCGGCCGTTCGATCGGGATCGGCCGGGAGAACCTGCACGTGGCTGATACGCAATCCAAACATTACCTTTTGGCCTCTGACTTCGATCAAACTTTGAGTTTCAATGACTCGGGACTGGTATTGAGCGAATTGCTCGGCGTGTCGGGATTTGAGGATCGCGTTGCCGGCCTCGCGCACAGCAACCTCGTGCAGCAAGGCGGCGAACTTGCATATCTGATCCGCCACGATCCGGAGTTTCGCGGTGTGCGCCGCGAACATTTGATTGAAGCCGGCCGCCGGGTTCGCCTCAAGAGCGCGATTCCGGCACTCGTCGACTTCATGAAACGCGGCCTGGATGGCTATCGATTCTCTTTTTTCGTGATATCGGCGGCGCCGCGTGAAATCGTCATTGCGGCACTCGACGGGGTGATTCCGCCGGAACATATCTATGGCACCGAGCTGGAATTCGATGCAAGATCCGGGGAGGTTCGCGCCATCAACAGAGTCCCGGCGGGCTACGGCAAGGTTGCGGTTATCGAGGAACTCGCACAGCGATTGGACATTGCGCCGGATCGCATTATCTATGTCGGCGACGGCAGCTCCGACGTTCACGTGATGCTGCATGTCAACAATCACGATGGCTTTACGATTGCCGTGTCCGAGAACAAACAGCTCGCGCGAATTGCTCGCAGCACCGTGCTCAGCGACAACGCCTTCAGCATCATGGTGCCCATTCTCGATCAACTCCTGCACTGGCGAGCCGGGGACATTCGGAACTTGTTCGAGTCCTGCGGGTTGAGCCTGAACGAGTGGAAGAGAGATCGAACCGATCGCGTGAAAATCTCGGAAACGATATCCCTGGCCTCACCCGCGCCCGTCGCCGCGGCATGAATCCTCTCGCCATCGAGTGTCTGGGGTAGTCGGCGGCGACGCGGTCCACGGCTAGCGCGCTGCGTGCGCGCTCAAACTCGAAATGCGCTCGAGCGCGGGCGGGTGGGAGTCGTAGAACGCGGAATAGACGGGATCGGGCGTGAGCGTGGTGGCGTTTTCGCGATACAGCTTCACCAGCGCCCCGGCGAGGCTGCGGGCATCGGCGTGTGCGATCGCATAATCGTCGGCAGCGCGTTCGTGTCGGCGCGACCACCACGACTCGATCGGCGTTGCAAAGAACGCAAATACCGGTACGGTCAAGAAGAACAGCAGGATCGCCATCGACGGCGCTGCCGCTGGGACGCCCAGGGCGCTGTAAAATCCAGGCTGCCGGGCCAACCAGCCGAGCAAGGCAAGTCCCAGCAACACCGCCAGCATCGATACCACCAAACGCTGGCGCACATGATGCAGACGGAAATGGCCGAGTTCATGCGCCAGCACCGCGAGGATTTCCTCCAGGTCGATCCTCGCCAGCAGCGTGTCGAAAAACACAATGCGCTTGTTGCGTCCGATGCCGGTGAAATAGGCATTTCCATGAGTGGAGCGGCGCGAGCCGTCCATGACGAACACGCCGCCCTCGGCCTTGAAGCCGCAGCGCTCGACCAGCGCCTCGACCCTCTGTTTGAGCGTCGCGTCGCTGACCGGGGAAAATCGATTGAACAGCGGCGCGATGAAGCGCGGAGCCGCCCATGTCAGTCCGAGCGTCACGCCCAGCCATAGCAGCCATGCCCACAGCCACCACCATTCCCCGGCTCTCGCCATCAGCGCCAGGGTTGCGAGCGCCAGGGGCGCGCCCAGCAACAAGCCAAGCAGCAGTTGTTTGCCAAGATCAACGGCAAAGAGCCGCGGCGTCGTCTTGTTGAAACCGAACTGCGCCTCGATGCGAAACGTGCGCCACAGCGCGAACGGCAGTCCGAGCAGCTGCAGAAATAACATCACCACCAACAGGACCAAGGCTCCATGCCAGGGCTCAGGCCAATGCACGTGGCGCAGCAGCGCATCGAATGCGGCCAGGCCGCCGCCGATGGTCATCAGCACCTTGATCAACCCCTCGAAAGGCAGCGCCCATTTCCCGAGCCTCACTCTGGCTGCCGTATAATCGGCGGCGCGCTGGTGGTCGGCAGCAGCGATCTGGCCGCGGAATAAATCGGGTACCTGGTCGCGATGAGCGCGCACGGCGTCGATTTGCCGCGAGGCCAGCCAAAATCGCACGGCGGTTTCCACCGCAATGGCGATCAAGAAGAGCCACGTTAGCCACTGCATCATGAACACCCTTGCGCGCTGCATCCGACGCTTTGCTCCAGGCGAAGATCGCGTGACGATGCGCCGACGCTTATCGTGCGCGTACCGCCTGCGGTAATCCAGCTTCCCTTGACGACCGACCAATATTGCAGCTGGCGTGGTGCCACGTGCAGCACCACCGTCTTCGCTTCCCCGGCCGACAGGGCAACGCGATCGAATGCAACCAAACTGCGCAGTGGAAACTGCACGCTGGCCGGATGCTCGTCGGGAGCTCCCAGATACACCTGCGGCACCTCATCGCCAGCCACTTTGCCCGTGTTCTTTAACTGCATGCTCACATTGAGACCGCCGTCGGCGGACGACGCGATCCGCAGAGCAGAGTAGGCGAAGGTGGCGTAACTTAAGCCGTGGCCGAACGCGTACAGCGGTTCGATATTCTCGTGATCGAACCAACGGTAGCCCACGTTCACGCCTTCACTGTAGGTGGTCTTGTGTTCGACGCCCGCGGCGGAGCGCTCGGGATATCGAGGATCAGTGGCCGGGTAATCCTGCAATCGCCTGGCCCAAGTCACCGGCAGGCGCCCTGCGGGGTTGGTTGCGCCGAGCAGAACCTTGGCCGTGGCCCAGCCGCCTTCATCGCCAGGCCACCACATCTCGAGGATCGCCTGCACTCGATTGACCCAGGGCATTGCCACCGGCTGGCTGGTATTCAGCACCACGATGGTGTGCGGATTTACCGCCGACACCTCTTCCACGAGCTTGTTCTGATCGCCGGGCAACTCGAAGGCCGGAATGCGGCGCGCCCACACGAAGACCACCGCAATCCTGGCGCGCCTGGCCGCGGTAATCGCCGCCTCGTGATCCGCCATACGTTGCGCGGGTGTGTACCAGCTGAGCCGCACCTGCACCGGTGCATTGGATGTATCGGGAGTGATCTCAATCTTGATCGGGTGAGTGCCGGCGCTCAGCACCACCGCGTGGCGAACGTTGTCGAGACCGTCCGTTGTGGGCACGACATTGTCCTGGTTCGCTTGCAGAATGTCGCCGTGGACATCGCCTTGAAAGGTGCCGGTCACTCCCACCCGTTTGCCATCGATGAAGAGACTGGCATCGGTGCCCAGCGCTTGTAGATAGAGCCAGTAGCTGCCGCTGATGGCGACCGTCAGCTCCCCGCTCCACGCGGCGTTGGTATTGGGTGCCAGAGCATTGCCCCCCTTGACCGTAAAATTGACGGTCGCATCCGTATGCCGGCCGCTTGATCCCAAGCGCTCGAGGCCGGGCCTGCCGCCGTGACTCAAGGCATGCGCGGGAATCGGCGTGCCCGTCATATCGTCGGCGACCGCAAATCGAATGCTTGTCTTACCTGAGATCCGCTTCACGGCATCGAGTGGACTCATTTGCCGTTCGGGCAAGCCCATGGATCGCTCGCCGTTGATGCCGATGGCGTCTACCTGGCCGGCGGTCGGGCCGATCAACACCAGCGAATCCAGGTCGGCGGAATTCAACGGTAATGCGCCGCCATCATTCTTCAGTAGCACCGCTGCTGCTTCGCCGGTCCGCTCGATGATCGTGGCATTGGCCGCGATCGATTGCACCGTCACATCATGCTTCGATATGCCATCCAGGTAGCCGAATCGATCCATCTCGTACAGCACATGGCCTGCCGCGCGCGTCACCGCGGCCTCGCTGACCCTGCCGCTCTTCAGCGCCACGGCGATGGTCTCAGGCACAACCTTCGCGCCAAAATCTTCATCGACGCTGGGAGGGCCGGCGGGCTCCTCCGGAATGCTCCCGCCATATATATCGCCCATGCTTTCGCCATTGGGATTCGCGGGCGGAGGCACTGCGGCCGGTTCCGCACCAAGAAACGCGGGCTCTTGATAACCGGAGCTGTCCGGCCCATCGATCATCTCCAGATCGAGCCCGGCATTCATGAACTGCGCCGAGTGCGTCGCGCCCCAGTCCGAGGTCACGAATCCCTTGAAACCCAGTTGCTCGCGCAGAATCCCGGTGAGTGTCGAGCGATTGCCGCACGCATACTGCCCGTTCACATGATTGTAGGAGCACATCACCGACGCGACCCCGGCCTTGACCGCGGCTTCGAACGGCGGCACATAAACTTCGTGCAGTGTCTGCTCATCCACCCACACGTCGGTGGCCGCGGTGTCGAAAGCGAGGAAGTGCTTGGCCATGGCCATGACATGCTGCGACTGGATGCCGCGTATCACTGCCGCGCCTATCAGGCTTGTCAGCAGTGGGTCTTCGCCAAAGGTGTTGTAGGCACGGCGGTGCGTAATGTCGCGATCGATGTTGATAAAGGGCTGCAGCGAGACGTCGATGCCGAGCGCGCGGGCTTCGCGTCCGATCACCATTCCATTCAGCTGCGCCAGCTTGACATCAAAGCTAGCGGCCACACCCATCGTCGCCGTCTCTGCCTGCGAACGTTGGCGTGTGAGCACCCCCGGTGGCCCATCGGCAAGTCGCAATCCCGGAATGCCCAGACGCGGCACGCCGCTTACATACCCCGCCTGACCTTGATACACGCGCGGTTCTTCGCGCGCGTCGTGAATCAGGGTGAGCTTCTCTGCCCGAGTCATTTGACTCAGCAGCCCATCAACCCGGGCATTGCCGGTAACGGCGGGCACGTCGCTTGGGTTGGACGCCGCACTCACCACACCTAAGACAGCGACTCCAAGCATCCCGCAGACCATGACTGCCCTGCAACGCGTCAGCGATCGCCTACCGCCGATCGCGGATTCTTCTGATGGCACCGTGATTAACAGCTGACTATCGTTTTTTTGCATCGTCAACCAAAGTCAAAGGCTTTCCTATGAGCGATCCAAAATCGAACGATTCCAACATTGCGGCCGGCGAGGGGCCCGCCAAGTCCCCGAGGTCCCGCCTGCGGGGCGCAGCCCTGGAGGGAGCCGACCAAAAGACCTCTGTTGATCACGCCGATTATGAGAAGTCCCGTAACCCGGATGGAGAACTGCGCCTGGATGATGAGGACGACAGTTTATACGCGGACGGCTTGGAAGTTGGCGACGACAGCGAACCGTTGGCGGGCACCGACGGCAATACTCCGCCGGGCGGCGTCAAAGGTTAAGCGGCCGCAACCAGCCGCAGGCGCGTGCCCGAGAGCATGATTTGACCCTTGGGGTCTAGCAGCCCCAGTGCTTGGGCTCGCCTGCGCGCATCGCTCGGACTTCGAACCATGACATCAAATCCGCCCAGCCCTTCGCCGCGCCCGTCGCGAGCCGCGACGAAGCGGATTTCGCCTTCGTCCAATTTTATTTTCCAGACGTCTTCGCCTTGTTCGGCGGATCGGCCGAGGACCGCGGCCCATCGGCTTGCCATCCGGCCCGGGTCCTCGGCTTGCAACTCGGCCCCGACGATGGCGACACAGACGTCGGTGCGGACATGTTCAGTCCAGTGCGGACCGCCCCACTCCCAGCGTTCCTTCGGGATCATGCGATCGATGGACAGTATCGCGCCGCCAATATCCTTCGGATGGATGTGAGTAAAGGCCGCGCCGTCCTGATCGATCTGATCCACCACTCGCGCGCCGGCGTCGTGCACGCGAGCCCGGGCGGCGGCCAGATCATCGACCTGCAGGATCACCATGTAGCCGCCATCGCCGCCGCGTTTCCCAAGAAGTCGCTCCGCCGTGGTTCCAGGCGCCTTCGGCGAGACCACTTCGAGAAACGTAGTGCCTACGGGAAAGACGGCATTGCACAAGCCGTACTTGCCTACGCCCGGATCGTCATAGGCGTAGTCGAGGCCGAGAACGCCGGTAACTTCGGCGCGTGCCGCGGCGAGATCGCGGGCCACCAGGGCAATTTGCCGAAGTCTCATTGGCTACTCCGAATTTGCGCGAATGCCTAGCGGCCGTGAAAAACCGGCTCGCGCTTTTCAACGAAGGCCTTGACCGCCTCGCGGTGGTCCTCGGTCAAGGAGCAATGAGTGTGGTGGGTAACTTCAATGTCGAGACAGTCATCGACCTCCCCTCCCATGGCTCGGTTGAGATTCTCCTTCATGTAGCGAAACGCCACGCTCGGACCCGACGCGAGGCGCCGGGCGATCTCACGCGTCCGTTCAGCCAGTTCATCGGGCGCACAAATCCAGTTGGCCAGGCCTAGCCGCAACGCCTCTTCGGCGCTTACTCGATCGGACAGGTAGTAGAGCTCGCGGGCTTTCGCGGATCCGACGAGCTGCGTCAGGAAGTAAGTCCCGCCGAAGTCACCGGAATAACCTACCCGTGCGAATGCGGTTGTCATGAACGCGGTCGTTGCCATGATCCGCAGATCGCAGGCCAGCGCGAGAGCGAGGCCGGCGCCGGCCGCTGCACCCGGCAGTGCTGCCAGCGTGGGCTTGGGCATCTTGAAGAGTCGACCGACGGTCTCGCGCTGATTGACGCGCTGGCGATGGATGGCTTCGTCGACGGTGATTGAGCCGCGAGCGCCGCGATTGGACATGGCCTTGACGTCGCCCCCGGAGCAAAAGCCTTTCCCGGCGCCGGTCAACACCACGCACTTGATCGCAGGGTTTAGCTCCGCCGACGCAAGCTGCTGGGCCAATGCCTGATTCATCGCCTCGCTCATGGCATTGCGGGCCTCGGCGCGGTTAAGAGTCAGCGTCAGTACGCCATCCTCCAAAACCGACAAAAGATCGGAAGTTCCGCTATCGAGGGTAGTAGTCATGGCTGTATTCCCGTTATCGACGAAGCGTCAAGGATGACGCGACCCAGCTGCGGCGGTTGCGTCGCGAAGTGGAGCAGGGCCGTCAGCTGCAAATGATACTCGCTCATGCCGCACTCGTTCCCGCATACATTTCGTGCCGATTGTAGGAGAATCTCACCTTGAGCGCGAGACGCGAATTACAGTAGATTGCCCGAATGCCGATGAAGCAGATGGTCATCGAAGGAGCGATGTGCATACGCACGCTGCGCCTAAAGGTAAAGGCTGAGAGCTATCCCTGGTTCAATGCCGCCGCGATCAATCAGGTCTGGAACTGGGGCAACGCAACCAGTGCGAAGGCGGCGCGGCCGTTTGCGGGTAGGGCGAAGTGGCTGAGTGGATTCGACCTGGACAAGCTAAGTGCCGGAGCTTCAGAGTACTTTGAGCATATCGGCTCAGAGACGATTCAGCGGGTAAACGCGGAGCTTGCCACGCGGCGCCGTCAGTTCAAAAAAACACAGTTGCGCTGGCGCGTTAGCCGGGGAGCGAAGCGCTCGCTTGGCTGGGTGCCGTTCAAGGCGGCGCAACTGAAGCGCCAGGGCAAGTTGCTGCGCTTTGCGGGCAAAGCGTTTCGCGTTTTCGAGCAGGATTCCCTCGAGGGAACGAAGTGCCAATGCGGCTGCTTTGCCCAGGATTCGGTCGGGGACTGGTGGCTGTGTGTTCCGGTAGAACGAGCGGTCGCACTCCGCGTGCCCAAGAAGGAGGAAGTCGGTCTTAATCTGGGTTTGAAGGACACGGTCGCGACCAGCGACGGGGAGAAGCTCGAGGCGGGTCGTTTCTATCGAGACATCGAACAGAAGATCGCCCAGGCGCAGCGCCGTGGCCACAAGCGTCAGGCGAAGCGCCTGCACCGCATGGCAGCGCGACGCAGAAAAGATGCCTTGCACAAGTTTTCTAGGAAAATTGTTGATCGCTATCAGAGGATCTTCGTAGGCGATGTGAGCAGCGCCAAGCTCGTCAAGACACGGCTGGCCAAATCCGTGCTTGATGCTGGCTGGAGCATGCTCAAGACGCAGTTGCAGTACAAGGGCCAGCAGGCCGGCAGAAGCGTTCTCATCGTGAGCGAGCGATACACAACGCGAGCGTGCAGCAGCTGCGGATCCCTCACGGGACCCACAGGCCTGGACATGCTCGATGTAAGGGTTTGGGTGTGCAGCGGGTGTGGTGACACCCATGATCGGGACGTCAATGCTGCCAAGAACATCCTAACCGCGGGGAGGTGTCCCCCGTCCGTCAGCGGGAACGAGCCTTCGCCGTCAGTCGCGCCGCCGAGCCAGGCTTCCAGCCGATGCGAGGCAAGAACCAGCGTGCTGGCGGTGGCGGCATGAGCACCGGCCGCTCTTAAGCCTGCCTGAGGTGAATGGATCCGTCTCCGGTGTGAATTGTCAGCGTCTGTCCGCCACCATTCATTTTTCCGCGGATTCGCGTTTTGCTGATGCTGCCTTCCACCGTGATGGGAATGTCCGAGCTGATGCTGCCGTCGCCGGTACTCACCTCGAGATCCGCCGGCAAATCATTCGCCAGCGCAACGTCGATGCTGCCGTCGCCCGAGCCGATGCTCCAACTTGCCTCCAACTTCGAGCCATGAAGAGCGCGCACTTCGATCCCGCCGTCGCCGCTCTTGGCTCGCAGAACGTCAAACCGCCCCGCCAGCCGGATGCGGCCGTCGCCGGAAACAGCGTCGCATTTGCCATCGAGATCGCTGCCTTCGACCGTCCCGTCGCCGGTGCGCAGCCGTATATCGCCCATCAGCGCATTCACCGCGATGCTGCCATCGCCAGTACTGAGATCGATGTTCCCCGACAAGCCGCCGGCCTTGATGGAACCGTCTCCCGTTTTGACACGCAAATCTCCGTCCTTCGGCATGCGAACTTCGATATGCAAACGTCTGATCGCGCCAAGAGAAAACTGCCACCGGGGAATTCGCGCGCTGAGCTCAATCTCGTCGCCCTGCTGGTGGGATTCGATGGTCAGATTCTTGTTCAGCTCATAGCCTTGGTATTCAACATGAAATTCAACCTGCTTGGTGTCGCCTGTGGTGATACTGACGCTGCCATCGTTCGTGTCGACACGCACATTGGCGTGATTTGAGACGACGAATGACTGGTTGTAGTCCCCGGCGTGGACCATATTGGCAAAGGCGGCCGTGCTGAGCAGGGCCATACAGATACTTGCGGAACGCATGGCGGTGAGTTGCTTGAACAGTATGGTCATAGCGAATTCTCCTTGCTGCCACTGGCTGCGATTTGAATAAAACCCACGAGGACGCGAAAAGTTGCAAGAAACCAACCAATCACGGTTGATTGAGCTCAAGCACACGCCTATTTAATCGATGCACTCAGCGCCTTCGCCACTTCGCTCGCGATCTCGTCCTGTACTGCCAACTTGTCGTCGTACGGCCTATCATAGGTTTCTGTCCACACAACGTACCCATCGTTCGCGCGAATCAGCCGCGCCGCGACGCGCAGAGTCGCGCTTGATTTTCGCACGCTGCCATCAAGCACATAGGCTACGCCGAGGGACTTGGCGATGTCGGCGATGGTTATTTTCTTACCCTTGAAAAAGAACGAGGAAGTCGGCGCCGGCACCCGCAGGCCAGGAATCTTGCTAAGCCTGTCGATCAGTTCCTCGGTCATACCATCGGCAAAGTATTCCTCATCCATTTTCTGACTGGTCAGATCGAGAAAAGGCAGCACCGCGACCGATTTTTGCGGTGCGCTGGCCGTTGCAGCGGCGCGCGGGATGTAAAGCACCTTGTCATAGAACAGAAAAGCGATCGCGAGCGCGAGGCAAACTGCGGCGCCGATGACGAGCACACGTGACCGGCGCTGCGCCGCGGCCAAGACGATTGGCGCACTGGGCACATCCCTCCACGGAGTCACGGTCGCCACCATCCGATAGCCGAGCCGCGGTACCGTGGCGATGTATGCGGGCTCCTTGGCGTCGTCTCCCAACTGGCGGCGCAGCGAAGCAACAGCTTGGTAGACCGAATCCGGAGTGACCACGACGCCGGACCAAACCTGATCGAGCAACTCATCGATGCTCACTACCTCGCCGGCACGCTCGGCCAGGCACAAAAGCAGACGCATCGTCCGAGCTTCGATCCGGACGGTTTCTCCTGATCGCGAAATTTGGCCGGATGTCGGATTGACGCACCAGGCGCCGATGCGAAGCGGTATTGCAGTTGGGCGATCCATGCGTACTAGGGTATGGCGCGATCTTGAGGAGATATTCGTTGCGATTTCGCACTATAGCAATTCACCGCAACATCTCCGAATTACGGCATCGCTTGGTCACGCCCCTTGTCTTCAGAGGATTTCAGCGGATTTCAGGGGCGTTTCAGGACTTGCTTGGTCGAGCGCGGGCATATTCGCTGCGCACTTAATCGGCCTTCCTCGGCCCCACCAAATCAGGAGTCCGCCCCATGAATCGATTCGCTTTTGCCGCCGCGCTGGTTCTCGCGTCAGCGCCGCTATATGCCACCACCTACACGCTCGAACCGGACTATACGCAGGGAGTATTTCGATGGAATCACTTGGGCTTTTCGAGTCCGGCGGCGCAGTTCGCCCAAGGTACAGGCACGCTGGAATTTGACCAGGCCGATCCGACCAAGTCCTCGGTCAGCGTCTCGATTCCGCTGGGCAGCTTATACACCGGCGTTCCGGCCCTCGATGACGATTTCCGATCTACGGATTTCTTCGATACCGCCAGATTTCCGACCGCGACATTCAAGAGCACCAAGGTCGAGAAGCTCGCGGCTGATCAGCTCAGGGTTAGCGGCGATCTCAGCCTCCATGGAGTGACCAAGGCAGTCATGCTCGACGTTTTGCTTGTCAAGGTCGGCACAAATCCGAGGAGCAATCTCCCGACGATCGGCTTTGACGCAAAGACGTCGCTGAAGCGCTCCGACTTCGGCCTGGGCAAATACGTGCCCCAAGTCGGCGATGAGATTCAGATGCATATCATCAGCCAGGCCGTCGAAGCGAAAGCGTACGCTGAATACCTGAAAGTTCAGGCGGCCAGAGCCGCGGCTGCCAAAGAGGCGGCAAAGAAGTAAACAGCGGTGTTCCCCGGTTTTGGCTGCGAAGCCATTGGAGTTAAACTAAACAGAACCAAGCCCGGATTCTTATTTCCAGGTGAACCGCAAAGGAGAGAGACCATGATCGGCTACGCAACCCTTGGCACAAATGATCTGGCGCGCGCGCGGGCATTTTATGATGCGCTACTGACGGAGATTGGCGCCAAGCGGCTGATGGAATTGCCGCATGGCTTCACCATGTATGGAGCCAAATTGGACCGGCCGGCGCTTGCAATAACTCCGCCATACGATGGCAACGAGGCAAGGCCCGGCAACGGCAACATGCTTGCTCTGGTTCTCAAGGAAAGGGCAAAGGTCGACGCACTCTATAAGAAAGCTCTGCAGCTGGGCGGATCCGATGAGGGTCCGCCCGGTGTGCGCGGAGAGGAAGGCCCGCAGGCCTTTTACGCGGCCTATTTTCGCGATCCCGATGGCAACAAACTGTGCGCCTACCGCGTCGGGCCTAAATAGCCGGGAGGTTCATCGACGGCGGGCGTGAGCGCCGGTTAGGGCGCTCCGACCACGAGTACCGTGAATGTATCGGGGACCATTGCAGGGCGCGGTCGCGGAACCTCGGGAGTAGCCGCCGGTGGCGGGCCGAAATCGGCGGTCACCAGATAGATGCGGCCACTTGACGGATCGAGAGCCATGGTGCGCGCTCCGCGCTGTGTTTTAACGCTGTCCACAACCGTGTACTTATCGGGCGAGTCCTGGTGTATCACCGTCAGCGTGCCCTCACCGTTCGAACTGAATGCCAGTGCGCGCTTCGAGTCATAGGCGGCTGCATCCGGCCCCTCGCCGATTTCCACCTTGGCGACCTGCTTGCCGGTCACGGAGTCTGTGACCGCCATGACTTTCGCATCGCAAACCGAGAACAGGCGATGGTGCAGTCTGTCGATGGCGAGGCCGCTCGGCGTGGCGCAGCCCGGCATCGGCCAGGTTGCCTTCACAGCCAGCTTGCGGCCATCGATGACCAGCATCTGCCCGGCTTCACTTTCGATGTTGAGGAAAATTTGTCCCTCTGCGTCGTGCACGGCGAATTCGGGCTTATCGGGGACCGGTATGGTCGCGAGCACGGCGAAACTCGAAGCATCAACCACGGTCACATCCTTGCTACGGCCATTGAATGTGAATACATGTTTAAGAACGGGCTCATACAGAATCGCGTCCGGATTGTGGCCGGACACGGGGATTTCCTTTATGACCGCCAGCGTGGCCAAATCAAACACCGTGATTGAATCCCCCCGTCCATTACTGGTGAAGCCGCGCTTCAAATCTTCGGCGAGCGCAATCCCGTGCACACCCTTGGTATCCGGAATCGCACCCATAACTTTGCCGGAAGCGGTATCCACGACGTCGACGTGATCTCCGCGACTGATAAACAGCCGCGCGCCCGTCGAATCGAGAGTCAGGTAATCCCAGCCCCCGGGGCCGCCCAATTTCCAGCGCTGCAGCACGCTTAATTTACTGATCGGCGCAGCGGGCTCCTTGGTTGGCGCTGCCGTTGAGTGCGTCTGCCACATGCCGGCCAACAATACCGCCACCGCGGGAACCGTCGACCGGCCGACGATTTTTGTTAAGCTCAATGTTCGCATTTTCAGTTCTCCTCGGCAGCAGATTGATTGGGCAGCATCAGCACAAATCCGTCGTTCTCGTAGGCATAGAATCGCCATTCAAGAACGGTCCGCGGTGTTCCCAGGATGATGAGTTGCTGCCGCAGCGTCGCGACATCATTGAACACGTCCGAGATCTTGATGAGGTGTTCGTAGTTTCTCAGCAGCGCCTCGGTTGCGGGGCCTTCGGCGGCGTAGGTGATCAATACCTTCAACGGGGCGTTGAACGACTGCAGCTTGTTGATTTTTTCGTGGGCACGAGAACTCTCGTTTTCGTGCTCGATCGCCACCGAAATCCAATTTGCATAAGTGGCGTACTTTCCCGTCTGGTCCACGCCGCGTTCCTCGTACAGCATCCCGTCAAGCGTGTAGTACTCCTTGTTCCATGACAACAAGCCCATTTGTCTGGCGACT
The DNA here is from genome assembly GCA_963785405.1 of uncultured Gammaproteobacteria bacterium. Classification (GTDB taxonomy): domain Bacteria; phylum Pseudomonadota; class Gammaproteobacteria; order Steroidobacterales; family Steroidobacteraceae; genus Bog-1198. Next base: position 475,612 of record CAWAVF010000007.1, on the reverse strand, counting down.
CTGGGATAGATGCTGGTTCGCATGTAAAAATTATACGATTTGGTCTCGAAACCCACGGCCGTACGAAAGTTGTCGCGCTCCGCCTGCATGACGGCAACAAAGGCATTTCGAAAGTCCCTAGGCGTGATCTTGTTCATCGCGTGTCAAGCCCAACTGGCGCTATATCACGCATTGTGCCATTGGATTGGTCAGGCATGAAGTAAGCGAGGGTAGGCAATGATCATTCGCTCGGCACAAAAAGCCATAGCAGCACATACAGCAGGAAGCCGACCCCGCCACAGATAAACAGGGCCACGAATAGCAACCTCCAAACCCAGGATTCCATTCCTGTCGATCGCGCAATTCCCCCGCACACGCCGCCGAACACGCGGTCCGTGCGGCTGCGCCTAAAGGTATTTACCGCCGACACCAGCGGGTCATTGGAGTGCGCTTGTTCGGTGTTCAGAAGGCGTTCCTTTGCGCGTTTGAATTCCTCTTCCGTCAAGCCGGCGTTTGCACGCAGTTCCGCCAGTTTATTCAGTTCGTCAGCAAGCGTCATGGAGCACTCCTTGAGAAGGCCTTATCGCCCTAGAACACGGCAATTGCCAAAAAGTAACACTTGCACCACCATTCTGGTGCCCTTTTTGCCCGGTTAGTCGCCAACAGGGCGGCTCATCCGGTAGTGATCCGGGACCCGGCCAAGCCGGTTTTGCAGCGATGAGGCGCGCAGCGCATCGACCACAAACCCGAGTTTCTCGTACAGCGACCGGGCACGCGGATTGGTGACGGCGACATCGAGCGCCGCGCAGCGATGTTGCTGCGCATCGACGCCCTGAAGTAAATCTCGCATGAAGCGCGTGCCAATGCCGTGCCCGCGCAAGTCCTCTCGGACGCCGACATGACACACATAGTACTCCTCCGCACGCGGCGGCCGGATGATCGCCTCGACCCGCAAGCCGCGCACCATGACACCCCATGCGCGGATCGGACCGAAAAATTGCAATATCTGCAGCGCGTTCGCAATCGTGAAGCGCAGTACGACACGGCCATCGAACGCCGCGCCCGCGGCGGCAACCCGCCCGCCAAACTCGGCGACGCGATGAACCCGCCAGCCGAATTCGCCGCCACCCACAAGGTACGCAAAACGCAGAAAATCCTGCGCACGCCGCGCGCCGCCGGTATCGAAGACATAGTCAAAGGCCGCCGGCCCCGAACTGTAGATCAACGGCACGGCGTCAGCGACATCCGCCGGCGCAGCGGCACGGAAGGTCAGCGCCGTATCTTCGATCACCGCCTCAGCCTCCGAGTTCAAGCTTGATTGGATTCCTGCTGCAGCCGCAACACGTTGGCTGCATGGTCGGCGCGGCCGATCCGGTAGAAGGTGATGCTGAAAATCGAAATGGCATACAGGACGACGATCACCAGTATGTACAGCCAGCCGAGGTTTTTCAGCACTGCGGGCGCCACCGCGTCGGGCCTCGCACCTTCCGGAAATTGCGCCCAGGAGAGCACCACCCCAGAGGCGAATATGCCGAGGCCGGAAACACACTTTTGCACGAAAAACGCTGCCGCAAAATACAGGCCGTCGGAGCGCTGCCGATTGCGAATCTCGTTTTCCTCGATGGTGTCAGCCAGCATCGATGTCAGCAACGTCGACGACAGCAGGCTCATGGTGGTGTGGATCACCGTAAACACAAGGATGATCGGAAATAATGCGGGTGATGAATTGTCGGGAAAAAGATGCAGCAGGCGCAAAAGAATGGTGAGCGGCGCGAGAATCAGCGCCGCGATCGCGGTCGCGAGGGCCGCGGGCTTCTTGTCAAAGCGGCTCGACAGGAATTTAGCGAGCAGCAAGGCCAGCATCGCCGAGACCAGCACCGAGAGCGCAATCACCGACAGTTGATCGGACGATAGGCGCCAGAAATACGTGGCGAAATAGATGCTCAAGGTGGCCACGATGCCGGCCGCCATCGAGCCGAAACAGCCGGTCGCCAGCATCGCGAGCAAACCGCGATTTGACAGGGCCGCGCGCAGCTCGGCGACTTCGGTTGACAGATTGAAGGTCCGTTTTGGCGGGGCCGCGCGCAGATACGGAATGAAGCGATGCGTGCCGGCGGTGGATATGAGAATCGCGGCGAACATGACGAGGGCCGCGGCAATCGAGTATCCGTGATATCCGATGGGATTCAGCATGCCCACCGATTCTGTTTTCGATGGCTGCAGATACACGGCAAATGCAAGCACGCCGATGAACACCGCCCCAACGACGCCAAAGAAGAACCGGTAAGCGACCAGCGAGGTGCGTTGATCGTAGTCCTGCGTCATTTCGGAAATGAGGGCGGCGCTGGGGATCTCATACAGCGCGATCAGCATCCGCACGATGATGGCGCTGACCAGCAGATAGACGAACAGAACGTTCTGATGCAGCGCCGCCGGCGGGTTCCACAGCAGGTAATACGCCAATGCCACCGGCAATGCCGATGCATACATGAAGGGGTGGCGGCGGCCGAAACGCGAGTGCAGATGATCGGATATGTGCCCAATCAACGGGTCGACGAAGCCGTCCACGACCAGGGCGATCATGATCGCCAATCCGACCAGTTTCGCCGGCAATCCCAGCACTTGGTTGTAGAACAAAAGCAGCAGGTAATTGAAGCCGTGGTCCTTGACGCCGTAGGCGACCGTACCGAAGCCGTACATGAGCTTGGTCGCGAGGTTGATGCCGCCGGGGAGCGCTCGCATATTGGATTGAGTCACGAGCGCTGCCTTGTCGGTCAGTCTTTTTTTGCCGGCCTGAGCCGATATTCAGATCCGAACTCAGCGGTTAAACCGCCATCGATCGCGATCGCCTGGCCGGTGACAAAACTGCTCTCGTCCGAGGCCAGCCACAGGATGGCATTGGCAATATCCACGGGTAGGCCGGCGCGGGGAATGGGCTGCGCTTTGGCGAGCGCGTTGGCGACCAGCGCAACATCGGTTGGCCGATCGAGCAGCGGCGTATCGTAAATGATCGGCGTCAAGATCCCGCCGGGACAGACCGCATTCACGCGGATGAAATCCTTCGCGCCTTCCATGGCCGCCACCCGCGTCAATTGCAAAACGGCAGCCTTGGACGCGCCGTAAGCACCCTGGCCCGGCATTCCGAGCAGCGCAGAGATCGAGGATGTCGTAATGATCGAGCCGCCGCCGCGCTCGCGCAGCAGCGGAAACACCAGCTTCATGGCCATCCAGGGCGCGCGCAGGTTGACGGCAAGGGTGCGGTCGAAGATTTCCTCGGAACAGGCCTCGACGCTGCCCTCGCCGCCACCGACGCCGGCGTTGTTGACCAGTATGTCGAGGCCGCCAAAATGCTGGCGCGCGTGGTCGATGACTGCGCCCAGCGATTTCGGATCGGTCACATCGGCGGGCACGAAATGCGCAGCGGCGCCCAGCCGGGCCGCAATGGCGTAGCCGTCATTGACTCCGCCCTCCGATCTCCGGCTGTGATGCAGGCGCGACGCGGCGACGCCAATACGCGCTTGCATCTCCCTTCCTTGGGCGGGCGCAAGATCGCAGAAAACGACGCGGGCGCCTTCCGCAACGAAGCGCTCGAGGGTCGCCAACCCGATGCCTGAAGCGGCGCCCGTGACGATCGCGATCTTGCCGTTGAGCCGCCCCCCGGGCTGTGCAGCCGCTGCCATGTTCTCTCGAGCGCCTCAGCGCGGCGCCATGCGAATGGCGCCATCCAGGCGGATGCTCTCGCCGTTGAAATAGGTATTGCGCAATAGCTCGAGCGCCAGGCTCGCGAACTCCGCAGGCGCCCCCAGTCTCTTGGGAAAGGGCACGGATGCGGAGAGCGCAGCCTTCACGTTCTCCGGTGCCGCCGCCAGCAGCGGCGTGTCGAAGATGCCCGGCAGAATGGTATTGACGCGGATCCCTTCCGACGACAAATCACGCGCCACCGGCAGAGTCATCGCCACCACACCGCCTTTCGACGCCGAATAGGAGGCCTGTCCGATCTGTCCGTCCTCGGCGGCAACGCTTGCGGTGTTGACGATCGCGCCGCGCTCGCCGTCCTTGAGCGGAGCCAGGGTCATCATGCCGGCGGCCGACTTGGCCAGGCAGCGGAACGTGCCGATCAGATTGATGCGAATGATGGCTTCGAAGGAATCCAGCGGAAAATGCTTGATGGCGCCGGTGTTCTTGTCGCGGCTCGCCGTCTTGATCGCATTACCGGTGCCGGCGCAGTTGACCAGTATTCGCTCCTGTCCGAGGGCGGCCCGCGCTTTGGCGAAGCCCTCGTCGACGCTCGCCTCATCCGTCACGTTCACGTTGCAAAAGACGCCGCCAATTTCCCTCGCAAGGGCGACGCCTTTGGCCTCATTGAGGTCGAAGATCGCGACCTTTACCCCGGCTGCGGTAAGTGCCCGGGCCGTCGCTTCCCCCAGTCCACTCGCCCCTCCGGTAACGACGGCCACTTGTTCGGATATATCCATTGCAATGCTCCCCTGCTCTTTGAATCTCGTTCATCGTACCGTTACCACACCGCTGGGCGGCGGGTTCTGATACAGACCGGCGACGGCGGCCGCCCGGGTTTCCAGCGCCAGCCGCTGATTGACGTAGCCCTTGTCCGTCATCTCCCCGGTTGCCAGAGAAGGTGGCTCGGTCAAAACCGCAAAGCGCTCGACGCGCCGCGAAGATCCGCCGGCGGTTGCGTTGAACCGGGCGAGAGTGGTCCGGATCACCTCCTTGAGCGCCTCGAGGTCAGGAGTGCCATCGGACTTGCGAAATCGTTCGAGCGCAGGCGCCGACGGCCACAACAGCGCGCCGACGAAGGGCTGATCCTGCCCTGTGACGATGGCATCGAGGACATAGGGCGAGCATGCACCCACGATCGCCGGCCGCAATACGCCGACCGACACCCAGGTGCCGCTATCGAGCTTGAAGTCCTCGGTCACGCGCCCGTCGAACACCAACCCTTGGGACGGGTCCTTCTCATCGACGAATCGCACCGCATCGCCGAGTTTGTAAAATCCTTCCTCATCGAACGCAGCCGCGGTTTTTGCAGGATCGCCGTGATACCCCGAAGCGACCGTCGCACCCTTCACCCGCACTTCCAGCTTGGCTCCGTTGGGAACAAGCTTCATGGTCAGTCCCGGCAACGGCAGGCCTATCAAACCGACCCGCTCCGTCACCCAGTGAGTCATGGAGATACCCTGTGTCTCGGTGGCTCCATACATGGTGGTCAATGGAATGCGCTGGCCGGTCTCCAGTACGGCAAGGGCCTGTAACCGCTCGTAAATATCATTCGAGAGCGTCGCGCCGCCATAGGCCATGTAGCGCAGATTCTTGAAAAAGGCCTGGCGCAACTCGACGTCCTTCTCCATCGCCGAAGCCAGTTGACCGAATGCAATCGGCGCAGAGCCGAACACCACCGGCTGCACTTCGCGCAGATTTCTCATGGTGATTTCAAACAGGCCGGGAATGGGTTTGCCATCGTCCAGAAACACCGTTCCGCCGCTTTTGATCACGCCATTGAAACCAATATTTCCCGCCGAGATATGGCTCCATGGCATCCATTCGAGGGTTCGCGGCACGAAGTCGGGCTCCTCGACGTGATCCGGCAGATTCAGTCCCTCGAGGCCGGCGATCAGCGCCGTCATCATGCCGTGCGTCTGCGGCACGGCTTTCGGCATACCCGTCGACCCGGAGGTGAACAGATACTTGGCCACCGTGTTTGGCCCTACCCGCTGCATTGCATTCGCCACGGCAGCGGTCGGTTTGGTTTTCAACAGCACGTCGAGCGCGATGGAGTCCGCGGAGTGATCCTCGGCGGTGATGAAATTCAGATTCGAATCCAGCGCGCGCAAAGTGCTGAACGCCGGGGCGAAGCTCTTACCTGATTGGGCAAAAATGATCCGCGGCCGCGTGGCGTTAAAACAGTGCCGCAACCGGGCATGATCGCCCAACAGCAGCGAGAAGGCCGGGCTGATCGGGACCACGGGAACGCCCGACAGGTAGCATCCAAGCTTGATGAGCCCATGCTCGATGGAATTGCTCGACAGCACCATGACGCCGTCATTGGCCGACAGATTACAATCGAGCAGATGTTGCGCGATTGCTTGCGCCGCACTCAGTGCTTCGCCGTAGGTGATGACGCGCCATGGTCCGCGGCCTCCAAGCCGCTGCTGCATGAAGGGGCGCTGCGGAAAAGCGGAAGCCTGGTCAAGGAACAGGTGTGCTATGGAACGCGGCTCCGCGCCGATGGCGTGCTTCGACCTCAGCAGAATGCAGCCGTCATCGCGGTATTCCACAGTGATTTCGGGCCCTCTGACGGGCCAATCCTTGAAAGGTGCAGCGGCCGGGGAATTTCCCAGTTTCACTTCAGCAGCCATGATCGCCCCCTCACTCTGCGTCATTTAATAATAGACACGATGAATGGATGATTATAGTCTCATATGAGAACTGGGAAGGGAGACCGCGGATGAATTCCGCAACCGAGGGCGAGGACGCGGTACGCGCGGCCCTCGCGGCGCTTGCGCCGCGCATTGGTCCCGCGGCGCGCAACATTTCCGGATTGAAGCGGCTCTCCGGCGGTGCGACGCAGGAGATCTGGCGATTCGATCTTGATACCACTCAAGGCTACCGGCCGCTGATCCTGCGTCGCTCCCGGGGCGGCAGTCGCAGTTCGGTGACGGGAGTCGGCCTCGATGTGGAGGCGCAATTGATCGCAGCGGCTCGTGCCACCGGTGTGTCGGCACCCGAAGTGTTGCACGTTCTCGCGCCCGAGGACGGCCTGGGCGCGGGTTTCATCATGGAATTCGTGGCGGGAGAAACGCTCGGTGCGCGCATCGTCAAGGAGCCGGCGCTCGCGGGCGCACGCGACACCCTGGCGTATTCTTGCGGACAAATCCTGGCGCGCATCCACGCCATCGACGTCAGTCGATTTCCAACGCTGGCGCAGCAGACACCTGCTGATCTCATCGAGCAGTGGCACGCCGCCTATCGCCGCGACATCGTCCGTCGGCCGGTATTCGACCTGGCCTTCCATGAGTTATCCGCGGCCTGCCCGCCTGCGCCAAGGAATGCTTGTCTGGTACACGGCGATTTCCGCAACGGTAATCTGATGATCGGTCCCGACGGCGTGCGGGCGGTGCTCGATTGGGAACTCGCGCACGTCGGAGATCCCATGGAGGATCTGGGTTGGCTGTGTGTGAATTCCTGGCGCTTCGGCCGTATCGAAAAACCGGTGGGCGGATTTGGCGAATATGCAGATCTCTATGCCGGGTATGAGGCGGCCGGCGGCTCGCCTGTGAACCGTGCCACGGCAAAATGGTGGGAAACTTTCGGCACGCTGCGATGGGGCGTCATGTGCACTGGCTCGCTGGCCGGCTTCCGCGGCGCCGATCCTTCCGTCGAGCGTGCAATGATCGCGCGTCGCACCTCCGAAACCGAAATCGATCTGCTGCGTCTGATGGCGAACTAAAGCACTGGAAGCAAACTGATGCAAGACCAACCGCACCCCGATGAAATCCTTGCCGCCATTGCTGCATTTTTGCGCGATACGGTGATGGCGAAGACCGATCCCCATACCGCGTTTCAGGCGCGGGTCGCCGCCAATGCCGTCGATCTGGTACGCCGACAACTCGAGCTCGGTGCGCATGGCGAGGAGGCCGAACTTGAGCGCCTGCACACCTTGCTCGGCCACTCCGGAACTCTGCAGGCGCTCAATGCAGAGCTGGCCGATGCGCTTGCATCCGGAGCCTGTGGGCTGGCGACGCCCGCCGTGTCCGCACATCTGCTTGCCTCCACGCTGGAGAAGCTGCGAGTCGATCAACCGAACTACTCTGGTTACCGGGCTGCGCTTGCAACCCTCGAAACTAAGGATGCGTGATATGGATTTCTCGCTGCCCGCCGACCTTCTCGAATACCTGGCCGAATTGGATCGTTTCATCGAGCTTGAGATCAAGCCGCTGCAGGCGCAGGACGACAACGAGCGCTTCTTCGATCATCGCCGCGAACATAGCCGCACCGACTGGGACAACAACGGATTGCCGCGGCCCGAATGGGAAGCATTGCTTGCAGAAGCACGCCGCCGTGCCGACGCAGCCGGGCATCTGCGCTTTGGCTGGCCAAAGCAGTATGGCGGCCGCGGCGGCTCGAATCTGTGGCTGGCCGTGATCCGCGAGCATCTGGCCGCCAAAGGATTGGGGCTGCACAACGATCTACAAAACGAGCACTCCATCGTGGGCAACAATCCATTCGTGATCATGTTTCGCGAGTTCGCGACTCCGGAGCAGGACGCGCGCGACGGCGACAAGCTGCTCAACGGCGAAATGCGCACGGCATTTGGTCTCACCGAGCCGAACCATGGTTCCGACGCAACATTCATGGAGACCCGAGCGGTGCGAAAGCCGCGCGACGGCAAGCCGGGCTGGCTGTTGAACGGCGAGAAAATGTGGACCACGGGCATGCATGTCGCCACCCATGTGATGGTGTTCGCGCGCACTTCCGGTGATGACGGCGACGCGCGCGGCATCACCTGCTTCATCGTTCCCACGCACACGCCCGGAGTCAAGATCGAGGAATGGCTGTGGACCTTCAACATGCCGACCGATCATCCGCGCGTGAGCTTCACCGACGTTTGGCTGCCTGAAGACAGCTACTGGGGTCAAATTGACCACGGCCTTAGGCTAGGTCAGAGTTTCGTGCATCAAAACCGCATCAGACAAGCCGCTTCCTCGCTGGGCGCAGCGCACTACTGCATCGAGGAAAGCGTCCGCTATGCCCGTGAACGCAAACCGTTCGGCAAGCCGCTGGCGGACAATCAAGCGATCCAGTGGCCGCTTGTCGAACTCGCGACGCAAGTGGAAATGCTGCGCCTGCTGATACGCAAGACCGCCTGGGAAATGGACCGGATGGACCACAAGATGATCGAGCGCGAACTCTCCGACAAGGTCTCGATGTGCAATTACTGGTCGAACCGCCTGGTTTGCGATGCCGCCGATCGCGCGATGCAGGTTCACGGCGGCCTCGGCTATTCGCGGCACAAGCCGTTCGAGCACATCTATCGCCATCATCGCCGCTACCGGATCACCGAAGGCGCGGAGGAGATTCAGATGCGAAAAGTCGCTGCGTTTCTTTTTGGCTATGCAGGTCCGCGCAAGGCTTTACTATCCCACGCACAATGATGCAAGGTGAAAAATAATGACGTCGCAACCTCTTGATGCCCGCATTCCAGCCGCAATCGCCAAAACGCTTGTCGATCCCACGGCCTACGGCGGCGATCGCATTCACGAAACTTATCGCTGGTTGCGCGCCAACAATCCACTTGGATTTGCCGAGACCGATGGGTTCGATCCCTTCTGGGTGGTCACCCGCCATGCGGATGTTCTCGAGATCAGTTGCCAAAATGCGCTGTTTCACAACGGCGATCGGCCGGCGACGCTGACCACACAGGCCGACGATGCGCGCGTGCGCCAGATCACCGGCGGCAGTCCGCATCTGGTGCGCTCGCTGGTGCAAATGGATGATCCGGGCCACGCAAAGTATCGCGCGCTGACGGCAAGCTGGTTCGCGCCGGGCAATGTCCGCAAACTGGAAGGCCAGATCCGTGCGATCGCGCGTGCGGCAGTCGAGCGCCTTGCGACACTCGGCGGGCGCTGCGACTTCGGCGCCGATTTCGCATTCGGCTATCCGCTGCGTGTGATCATGAGCATCCTAGGCGTACCCGAACAGGACGAACCGCGCATGCTGATGCTCACGCAAAAATTATTTGGCGCGGCCGACCCGGATGGCGCGCGCGCCGCGGCCGTGCTGACCGCGGAGCAATTCTCGAAAATCATCGAGCCCGCGGTCGCCGATTTCACCGCCTACTTCGCCGGCATCAGCGCCGATCGACGCCTGCATCCGCGCGACGATTTGGCGACCGTGATCGCCAATGCCCAGGTTGATGGCAAACCGATTTCGGATATCGACTCGACCGGTTACTACATCATTGTCGCCACAGCCGGTCACGACACCACCTCGTCTTCAACGATCGGCGGTCTGCAGGCCCTGGCACAGGATCCCGCGCTATTACGCAGGGTGGCGTCGGATCCCGCGCTGATTCCCGGATTTGTAGAAGAATCGATCCGCTGGACGACGCCGGTGAAAACCTTCATGCGGTCGGCGACCGCGGATACCAGGCTCGGCGGGCGCAACATCGCCAGGAACGACTGGCTGATGCTGTGCTACGCGTCCGCCAATCGCGATGAAACAGTGTTCGATGAGCCGTTTAAGTTTCGGCCCGAACGCAAGCCCGCGCGCCATATTTCGTTCGGTTCCGGCGCGCATTTTTGCCTGGGGCAGCATCTGGCCAAATTGGAGATGCGAATCCTGTTCGAGGAACTGCTGCCGCGAATCAAATCGCTGCAGCTCGATGGCGAGCCGCTGCTGTCCCAGTCATGGTTCGTGAACGGTCCGAAGGTGCTGCCGATACGTTACGAAATAGCGTGAAAACCTGCCGCGCATTCGTACCTTAAGGCTTGCCCTATTCCACGTTTTCGTAGTACGGCATCACCACTTTGTCTGACTTGGCGCTCATCGCCGTGGCTTTCTCCGGCGCCTTGCCCGCCGGCGGCAGCGCCACACCCACCATCCGTGCCGTGACCGGGTTGATGATGTCGCCGTCGATGCGCACGTTGACGCAGGATGGACCGCCGCTTGCAAGCGCTGCCTGCACCGCCGGGCCGATCTCCTCCAGCTTGGCAGCGCGCGCGCCAAAACCGCCGAAGGCCGCGGCAACTTTTTCGTAGTCAGTGTCTCGCAACGTTACGATGGCGCGCTTGTCCTTGCCGTAGATCAAGTCCTGGCCGTTCTGCGACATGCCCCAACAGGCATTGTTGAGCACAACTGTGTGAATGTTGAGCCCATGGCGCAGCATGGTGTCGAATTCCGAAATGTGGAAGCCGACGGCGCCATCGCCCGCGAATAAAATCACCGGCCGATCCGGAAATGCCCGCGCCGCGCCGATGGCGAAGCCCTGGCCAACCCCGAGCGCCCCAAGATAGCCGGTAGTGTGCAGCGAACCAGTGCCGCGCGGTCGAATGTGGTCGCGAATCCAGATTGAGGACTCGCCGCCGTCGCATACGATCACGGCATTCTCAGGAATCGCCGCTGCCAGTGCTTTTGCCGCGTGGAAGGGGTGCAGCAGTCCTTGCGCATTGTAAATCGGCGTCGAACCCATTTGCTGGTTCGGAATCTCCCGCGCCAATTTCAATTTCGCGGCCCAGCTGCGTCGATCGGGCCAGCGCCGTTGCCGGGCGGCAAGTGTCATTTCCTCAAGCGCAGTACGGCAATCCGCCGTTACCGCGAGGTCGATGGGACCGCCGCGCCCGGGTTCGGCGCCATCAATATCGATTTGCGCGACTTTTGCAGCAGGAGAAATGAGACCGTAGCGCCCGCCCGTGAACAGGCCGATCCGCACACCCAGGAGCAGCACCACGTCCGCGGCCGCGCCCATCGCGGCGGCCACGGCCACGCTCGTGGAACTGCCGCCGTAAAATTCGCTTTCCTGGGGCATCAGCCCCTCGGCTCGCGTGCCGCTCACGACCGGAACATGGGCCAGTTTCGCGAATGCCGACAATTCCTCTGCACATCTCGAGAGAGTGGCGCCGCCGCCCGCGATGATCACGGGCCGCTCCGCCCCTTGCAAGAGATCGAGCAGCGCGGCGATTTGCGCGGAACTGGGCGCCGCACCGGCGTTGCCGCCAAAATTATCCAATTTCTCCGCGCGTTCGGGCGTCTTGACGGGCGTGAACATTACCTCAATGGGTATCTCCAGCAGCACTGGGCCGGGTGCGCCGCTCATCGCGCGGCGAATGGCCTGCTCGACGACTTCCGGCACGCGCGCGCCGTTGGCGATTCGATACGCCCACTTGGTCACTTGAGAGGCGGCGGCGATCTGGTCGATGCCGCCCTGCAATGTGTTGAGGTCAGCTTCACGCGACGAGGGCGCGCCCACGATAAAGAGCACCGGCATGCGATCAACAAACGCATTCGCCATGGCCGTAAAAGCGTTGGCAAAACCAGGTCCGGCCGTGATCACCGCGACGCCAATCTTGCCGGTGGCCCGGGCATAGCTCTCCGCGGCGTGGCCGGCGGAGGCTTCATGGCGCGTGTCGGTCAAGCGAATGCCGTGGTCCTTGCACGCGATGAGGAATGAATCGAGGTGTCCACCGTGCAGCGAAAACACTTCGGTAACGCCCGCCGCCTGCAATGTCTTCGCCAGCAGTCCGCCGCCCGTTAAGTTGGTCACTGTGCTCTCCTAAGATGACTCGATTAGACCATATAATTGTATTCGCGTTGACTGGCCACGATCCAATCTGTGCCAAAATGGAATAAGTGAGCACCGGCACGCCGCCCAAGCCCTTCGCAATGATCCGTGAGTTCCATCTAGCGGATTGGTTTACTCTTGGCAACGCCGTTTGCGGGACGGCGTCCTTGTTCGCGACGATAACGTACGTTCAGACCGACGTCGTTGCGCATGTTTATTTCGCGTCTGCGCTCATCTTCTGTGCCTTGGTATTCGATGTATTCGACGGCCGAATCGCAAGGTGGCGGCAGAAAGCATCCGCCATGGGCCGGGAGCTCGATTCGCTCGCCGACGTCATATCGTTCGGAGTTGCTCCCGCGATGATCGGCTACGGTCTGGGCATGCAAGGCTTATATGATCGAATCGTCCTGGTGTTCTTCGTCGCCTGTGGAGTCTCGCGCCTCGCTCGATACAACATCACCGCCGATGTACTCTCAGCCGGCAGCGGAAAAGTGAAATATTTCGAAGGCACCCCAATACCGACGTCCTTCGTCCTGGTTTGCGTGCTGTGTTTCGCAACCGTTATCGGCGCTATTGGCGAACACCTGTGGTTTGGCAAGCTAAGCCTTTCAGGACACTCATTTCACCCGTTGACACTGCTATTCGGCCTCTCGGGTTCATTGATGATCAGCCGCATTCACATTCCAAAGTTATGATGACGCCGGCGTCAGCGCGGCGCTGAATCGGCCCACAGCAGTTGCATTTGCGGCGTGCACCGATAGTCTGCGGTGAAGCACGGAACTTGCGACGGCCTTGGCCCGAACGCACCGTACATTTGGGCGGATGGATCCAGATTGACCGATGGCGAGGCTCGCACACCAAAATTCGGTTGGGAAAGCTGCGAGACGTAATCGGTGGTCGCGCACGCCGAGAGTGCCATTGAAAAGATAAGGGCCGAAATTATTTAGCGTTCCAGATCAGCTTCATGTTGGACCGCCGTGCCATTGCTCAGACGATCCATGAGGCGCTCGGGATCGGCGTCCGCCAGCAACAAGTCACGATTGGTGCCACGGAGAAATCCTTCATCGACAGCCAGGTCCGCCATTTTCAGCAGCGCATCGTAATAACCGTTCACATTGAGTAGCGCGCACGCTTTGCGATGTATGCCGAGCTGCGACCAGGTCAGCATCTCGAACAACTCCTCCCATGTGCCGTATCCTCCGGGCAAAGCCATGAAGGCATCGGACAGCTCCGCCATGAGAAATTTGCGTTCATGCATGGACCTGACCACCCGCAGCTCCGTCAATCCGGTGTGTGCTACTTCTTTGTCCACGAGAGACTGCGGGATTACTCCAATGACACGTCCCCCCGACTCCAAGCAGGCGTTGGCCAGGGTACCCATCAGACCCACATTTCCACCGCCGTACACCAGCTCGATGCCGCGCACTGCAAGCAGCCGCCCGACGGATTGCGCGGCCTGCGCATAAACTGAACGCCTGCCCGAACTCGAGCCGCAAAAAATGCAAATGCGACGCAACATCTGGCGATTGTAGAATAAGTTAGACTACACGCAGCGGCGCATATGGAAGTCCAGACATCCGAATGAGAGCGTTCCCCGCGCTAGTACCTGTTCTGAGTTTGTGCGCGTGCGCATCCACTTACGTCCCTGCGCCGGATCCGATTCCCGTCATCGGCAACGAACTGATCGGGATCAGCGGCGCCTGCGCCGATGTGCAGGACGGCCTCGCCGCCGATGGCACGCCGATAGTCCTGTTTCAGTGCGTGGGCAGCCAGAACCAGGAATGGTTCATCGGCAACGGCCGGATCGCCGACAACGTCGGTAGCTGCGTCGATGTACTTGGCGGTGCCGCATTGGACGGCGCCGCTATCATTCTAGTTACCTGCAACGGAACTCCAAGTCAGCATTGGCGCATTTTGAAGGATCGGATCATTGGTGTCGGCGGCAAATGCATCGATACGATGGCAGGAGGCACGGCAAACCTGACGCCGCTGATTCTCTCGGGTTGTAAAGACATCCCCAGTCAGTCGTGGACTGTGCAGTGGTCCCGAGCCGCCAACGGATCGGCCGGTCACTAGGCTAAACACCGGATGGCGATGTATCCGCATGTTGCGGATCTGCCTGAAGAATTTGCCGATGGAGAACGCTCGGCATCGCCATCGTCCCGGCTAATGGACGATCTGCTATCACCTTTGCGAGATTTTCAACGGTGTCATCGGCCTGTGACTATTTGCCGCTCTGGTGGCCGCACTGTGATCCGGTTCATCGTTTCCGGCCCATCGCGCGTGCATAATTTTTCCATGAATCAAGGTCCAGAAGACGACCTCCTACCATGGGTTGTTGGCGGCATTCTGCTGATCGCAATGACGATCGCCGTGGCTGCCGTTGCCGGCTCGGGGGGCGAGCAGGCCGGTCCCGTTCCTGCTGCGGCACAGACGTTGGACCTACCTACCAAGGGTTGAGCCTAGCGGATCCGCGTCCAGCGCATGCCTCACTGAACCGCAACCGCACCGCGCATGCCGGCCTCCAGGTGTCCGCTTTGCAGGCAGGCAAAGGTTACTATTCCCGCACGCGTAAATTTCCAGATCAATTGGCCGCTTTCGCCGGGCGCAAGGCTCGCCATGTTGGGTCCGCTGTGCTGCATATCGGGCATCATCTGCATCATGGCAGCGTGGCGCCGCAGCGCCTCCGGCTCGCCCAGGACAAGCTCGTGGCGCAGTTGCCCCTGGTTTTGCAGCACGAAGCGGATGGTCTCGCCATTTCGAACCTCAATGCGGTCAGGCGTGAAGCGCATGTTATCGCTCATGACAATGGAGATGGTTCGTGACACCTCCCGCGGATTGCCCGGCTGTCCAATGCGGCTGGCGCTGACTATTCCGTTGTTGATCCTCATCCTGCCATGGGCGTCCTGACATACCGGCAGATCGAAATAGTCGTCATCGTCTTCGTCGTCCTGCTGCCGGCAGATGGCGGGGGCCCAGGAATTGAAGCGCCGTTCCAGCGCATCGCCATGCTCGATCCAGAATGCGGTGTCGATGCGCAGCGCGTCGGTGAGATTCACCGGCAGCAGTTGCACTGCGTTGCGGTTGGTCGGTCCGTATGCCATATGCTCGGACAGCACTTTTTGGCGCTCCGCTGAACTTGCGAAGGCGATGAAGCGATACGCCTCATCCAGCTTGGGCGAGCCCTTCGGAATCGCCCAACTGTCGATGTCATAAAGGCTTTGGCGCCAGACAATGCGCGAGTGACGATTGCGCTCCTCCGCGGGGTCGAACCACAAAGTGTAGGCGGAACTCATGCTCACCACGCCGGCCGCCAGCAGCGCTCCTGGCTGAGCGGCGGCCTCCCACCAGACGGTATTACTGCGGATCTTATCCAGCTTCCGGAAAGCGCGCTGCACCCCGGCTTCGGTCGCAAGCGTGGAGTACACGTCCTTGGCAGCGACGCCGTCGGCCAGTAGCGCGATCTCCAGCGTATATTTGGCGCTGCGCCGTAGACCGCGTTTGCCCGGGTATTTGCGGCTATCCCAGAAGTCGGCCCACGAACGCGGCCCGTCGCGGAGTTGGTCGGAATAGACCAGTGCTTGCGCCCAGGTAAAAATCCCCACGCCACACTGCGAGAGCGCTCCTGGGATGAAATCCGTGGCGGGCGGTACGCGCGCCGCATCCAGCTTTTCGAACAGGCCCTGCCGGCACCCCTGTTCCAGCGTCCGCGACTCGACCTGCATCACATCCCACACCGGCGCGCCGGCATGCACCATCTGCGTGAGTTCGGTGACCTGGCCGTCGTAGGAAAATGACTTCACGGCGATGCTGGTCGCCTTGGCGAAAGGCTCGAGGTACGCCTCGGCGAGCGCCGAACGATCGGCCCGGCCGAAGGAGACCACCGTGAGATCGCCGGCCGCCGCCGCGGGAAGCGTGACGCATAGCAAAGCGGCGCCCAGCCACCGGGCGCCGCTCAAGTACCGTCGGGTCGACGACGGCTTCAATCGTCTCTGTCGTGATCGTTCTTGGCAATATCCTCCGCTTCGCCCGTCAAGCGCACGATGTCAAGGCCGCCGCCCACGCGGTCACCGCAGTATCGCAGTCCACGATTATCGACATCGGTGTTGTCGCAGGATACATCGAGCGCGGTATAGGTCACACCATTGATGACCGCGCTGCTGGGTTGCGTGAAACTGTTCACCGGTGCAATGAAGTGCGCCACTTCCCTCGGGTGATACGGATCACGGATGTCGTGGACCCGAATGCCGGCGTCGAACCAGGCGCTGGTGAGCAGTCGCGCATAGGTCGGATCCTTGAAGTTCTCCGCGGGCGAGTGAACGCCGAAACGCGTACCGCGCGAACAGAAGTTGGGGCGCCCGGAGAAGTCATCGACGGTCACAGTGGAGATCGGCCAGGGGTGCTGTTCCGCACTGGTGTTGCCGCCCTGCCCGATCGTGCCCGTGATATCGAGCAGGTACATCAGGTGCGGCGATCCAGTGCAGCGGTTGTCGGTCTCCTCGGAACTCACGGCCAAGATGTCGCGCACGTTGTTGTTGGTGAAATTCTGGTACTGCTTCAACTTGATGCCGTACAGAGGCATGGCCGAGTGGCCGCCCTCCGCGCCCGGCATATAAACGACGCCGATCTGTCCCTGCAGGAGTTCCGCGTCGGTGGGACGCGCCGGGTTCACGTAGACCCCGGACCCGTAGGGCGGCGGCAGCACCTTGTTCAAGTCATTGATCTGAATGATGCCATTGGAGCCCACGCCGTAGGGCATGTACAGCCGGTTGACCGGCTGGCCACTGAGGGTTGTGGCCACGATCGGGCCATGCACTCCTGGCGGCACGACATTGGTGGTGCCCGGCATGATGAAGGTCGAACCAGGATTCTGCCCCGGGTAGCCGAAGTCCATGATGTATTTCGGATTCGCCGGATCACTCAGATCGTAAATCTTCAAGTGCTGATTCGGGCTGCTGGCACTATTCCAGCCATCGTAGCTGGCGTCAGTCTTTTTCGTCGCGCCCCCGACGATGTAGGCGATGCCCGTCGTGCAGTCCCACCAATTGCGATGCGTGACATCCAGTCCGCTCACCGGCGTTGACACCAGCGTCGGATTGGCCGGATCAGTGGTGTCCCACACCTCGTGGGAAACGGCGCCGTTCTCGCGCAGCATATAGGTGTGGCCCTTCAGGCCGTGCGGCAGATCATTGCCGTCGCACAGCTTCACCATGCGTGCTCCGCCCTTATCGGCGATCAAATGCTTCAGATACACCGGATGGCGCGGATCGGTCACGTCGACGATGGACGTGCCGTTCTCCTCCACCACGCCGGTCATCGGATTCAACATTGTTCCCGCGAAGTGTCCTGCATACGCGATCACCCGATGGCCTTGGGTATGCACCGTCGTCTGGTACACCGTGCGGCCCTGCAAATCGTTGTGCCCAAGCCATTCCGTGTTGTAGGTATTCGAGCCGTCAGGATGTGTGGTACCCCGCGGATTCGGCGTATCGAGATCGTTTGCTGCCCACGCGCTGCCGGCGGCGATAATGAGCGCGAGCCCTGCAGGTCGCGCGATGCGGCTCCAGCGCCTTCGCGTCCAATGCATTTCATTGTTCATGAGCTTTACCTCTTAACGGCTTTAAGATCCCTGTGATATGAATCGGAATCGCGGAACCAAAAGTGCCATGGTCAGCGGTCCCGTTCGAGAAGGGCACATCATTACTACGGGTGCGGAGGACCCGCGAAGAGAATAGTGAGCGCCAGCCAGTCCGGTGCGATTCATGCACCTTCTCCGATTTGCTTTGCTCTTGAGCCGACTACGATTCGGCTGCAACTCAAAGCCGATCGCAGTATTGATATTTGGCATATCAAGTATTGAACAACACCAGACCGATTGCAACGGCGGACCCGCATCGCGAAGTGTGAAGATATGCAAATGACAAGTTGAGCGCTGCACCGCAAACGATTAATCTCGGCCCACCCCCGATCTGGACACACCATGGCGGCCGTCTCGAAGCGTCTCACGATCGACGTTAATGACACGACTCAAGTGTCGGGATTGCTTGAAATCGCGAAGCGTTCGAAGCTCTGCTTGGTGCTCGCGCACGGCGCGGGTGCGGGAATGGAACATCCCTCGATGGCGGCCATCGCGCAGAACCTGGCGGTGCGCGACATCGCCACGCTACGTTACCAATTCCCTTACATGGAGCGAAGCGAGAAACGCACGGACGCCCCGCCTCTCTGCCATGCCACTGTGCGCGCCGCCGTTGCCGCCGCAGCACAACTGATTCCCGAAGTCCCGCTCATCGCCGGCGGCAAATCCTTTGGCGGTCGAATGACCTCGCAGGCTCAAGCGGTCAATCCCCTGCCCGGCGTTCGCGGACTGGCGTTTTTTGGATTTCCGCTGCACCCGCCCGACAAGCCCTCGATCGACAGGGCGGCGCATCTATCCAAGGTCAAGATTCCCATGCTGTTTCTGCAGGGAACGCGCGATAACTTGGCGGATCTCGCTCTTTTAAGACCGCTGGTCGACAAACTTGAGAATCTCGCGACCTTGAAAGTACTCGAGGGCGCAGACCACTCATTTCACGTACTCAAGCGCAGCGGCCGAACCGATGAGGAAGTGAAGGCGGAAATGATCGATGCGTTTATTGCCTGGGCGGAAAAATTATCGCCGCCGTTTCCGGGTGCTCGTTTGGGTAACAGCGCGAATGGCGGCTGACAGAGATCGCGCGGCCTTCGCATAGCCTTCCCAGGGTTTCGCCTTTCGCAGCAGCGCGGGTGCACTCCTGACCGTGAACTTTTTAGGATCCAAGCCCGGCCGCGCCTCCTGCCAATGAATCGGCATCGACACCGGCGCGCCGTCGCGAGCCCGCGGCGATAGCACCGCCACGGCGGTGGCGGTGCGGTCGTTGCGCAGGTAGTCAAGGAATATCTTGCCGGTTCGCTTCAGCTTCGACATGTTGTCGAGATAGCGGTCGGGGCTGTCCTCGGTCATCTGCGCGCAAATCATGTGTGCGAAGTTCTTGGCGACCGGCCATTCGATCGCTGACCTGCCCACCGTGAGCGGCACCACGACATGCAGACCCTTGCCGCCCGTGGTCTTGCAAAAGGATTCCAGGCCCACGGCCTTGAGGCGATCCCGGATTTCGAGAGCCGCCGCAATGACCGCAGCGAATTCAACATCCGGCGCGGGATCCAAGTCGAACACCAGACGTCCGGCCACTTCCGGATCACCCGGGGCGCAATTCCAGGGATGAATTTCCAGCGCTGCGATTTGCGCAACCGCGCCCAGGGCCTCGATGCGATCAATCTGCAGGTAGGGTTCCTTGTCGCCCTTCACTTTCACCGAGGAGAGGAACTCCGACATTCCGGCCATCGCGTGACGCTGAAAGAATTGTCCGCTACCCAAACCGCTCGGGACCCGAACCAGAGAGCATGGACGGCCGATCACGTGCGGCAGCATCCATTCGCCCACCAGCTCGTAATATTTAGCTAGATCGAGCTTGGTCACGGCCACCCCGTCGCCGGCGTTCGGCCACAGCGCTTTATCCGGTTTCGATATGGTCACGCCCAGCACCACCGCAGGGCCTGAGGGCGGATGACGGATTTTCGCTCCACGGGCTGCCGCTTTGACTGGTTTTGCGGCACTGGAATCCGCGGCGGCCGCCGGCGCCGGAATTTCCGCAACGACGTCGCGCGCCTTTTTATCCTCGCGCAGCGCCTTGAATGCAGCTTGGCGAATCATTCCCGTGCGCGTCCACCCCGCAAACTCGATTTCGGCAACCAGCTGGGGTTTAACCCAGCGCACGTTGCCTTCCTTCGCAGGCGCGCTGTCGCCGCTGAACGGACTGGCCTCGCGCGTAAGCTTTTCAAGACGCGGCGACAAGGTCTTTGCGACCGCGTGGCCATATCCCGTGCCGACACGGCCGACGTAAGTGAGCTCGCCGCCGCGATAAACCCCGGCCAGCAGCGATCGTACGCTGCCGCTCTCCGATGTCCAGCCTCCGATCACCACCTCCTGTCCCGCCCGGCACTTGGCCTTGGTCCAGCTGCCGGAGCGGTCCGACCGGTAAGGCGCATCCAGCTTCTTCGAGACGATGCCCTCGAGTCCCATTTTGCATGCCGAGGCAAATGTTTCCTGCGCGTTCGCCACCAAATGCGACACATAGTGCAGCCGAAAATCTTTATTTCGCGTCTGCAACATTTTGGCCAGCCGTGCTTTGCGCATCGCCAGGGGCAGCGCGCGCAGGTCTTCGCGCCCCGCAAACAGCAGATCAAATGCGAAGAAAATGAGGTCGTCGGATTTCTCTTCGGACAACGCGGTCTGCAGCGCGGCAAAGTTGGGCAGCTGCCGCTCATCGAGCGCCACCACTTCGCCGTCGATCAGGCAGTCCGGCAGGATCTTCGCGTCTTGCGCGATTGCCTTGAAGCGCTCGCTCCAATCAAGCCCCGTTCGGGTGCGGATCGTGACCTGCCCTTTCTGCACCCGCACCTGCGCGCGGTAGCCATCGAGTTTGACTTCATGCGCCCAGCCCGGATCCGATGGAGGTCGGTCGACCAACTTGCAGAGCTGCGGAGCTACGAATTCAGGAATTTGGCGCACTATCACCGGCGCGCGCTTCTCTCCGGTCCACACCGCATCGGCTTTTGTGTGCGTGGTATTCGCGAGCATGAAAGGTTTGGGGCGACAGCCCACGCCTTCGGCAATCTGCTTCAAGGTACGCCCCGATGCCACGGAGCGATCTTCCGCGAGCAACGCGCCGCCATCGCCGGACTTCGCGCTTGAGTCGCGGTGTTTGATCAGCAGCCAATTGATTCGCTTGCCCCCGTATCGGTCGCCGCGCATGCGCACCAAAACCCAGCTGCCCTGCAGTCGGCTGCCTTCCAGAGTAAATTTGAGATCGCCGCTTTCAAGTGCCTGCTGCGGTGATTTTCCGCCTTCCGGAATCCAGTAGCCGCGGTCCCACAGCTGTACCGTGCCGCCGCCGTACTCACCCGCAGGAATAGTGCCTTCGAAATCCCCATAGTCCAGCGGATGATCCTCGACTTCCACCGCGAGGCGCCGATCAGCAGGATCGATTGACGGCCCGCGGGCGACCGCCCAGGACTTGAACACACCGTCCAATTCCAGTCGCAAGTCGTAATGCAGTTGGCGCGCCGCGTGCCTTTGCACCACGAACCGCAAGCGCGCCGACGGCACGATTGCAGCCTCACCGGAGGGCTCGGCGGTCTTGGAAAAGTCGCGCTTGGCGCGATACTTCAAGAGCGCCGGCTTTGCCAACGTCAGGTGCCTTGGCGATCAATCATGCGGCGGTAAGCCAGCAAGTGTCGCAGTGACGCTTTGGGATCGCGTGCGCGTTCATAGAGCCGCGCCAGATTGAAATGCGCATCGGCGAGCTGCGGATCGAGCGCCAGGGCTTCCCGATACGCGAGGATTGCCGCGGGCTCGCGATTCAAATCCTCGAGCAGCACCCCGAGGTTGAAGGTCAGCAAAGGCTCCGGGCGATCGGATGAGCGATACACGCGTTCCGCTTCCTTGAAGCGGCCGGCGAGATGCAGCAGCCTCCCCAAATTGATCCTCGCTTCAATGTGTTTTGGGTCGGCCGCGAGACACGCCTCGTAGGCCACCTGCGCTGCGGCCGGGTCGGTCTCCTCCAGCGCAAAGGCCCTTGCATAGAACTCGTCCGCCGAGTATGCGGCTTGCGTGTCCGCTGATGAGGCCGGCCTGCTGATGACATGCAGGCCCCCTTGCTCTTCGTCGATATCGAGGGCGAGGACATATTGGCCGGTGTCCGACTCCCATAACATTCTGCCTTCGCGAATGGCGATGCGATTGCCCAACGCCGTGAGGGACAGCTTGTTCAAGGTTTCGCCGGCGGGAAGATCTGCGCGAAGTCTTCGCAGCGTGCGGTTGATGCGCTGCGCCGGAATGCTGGCCGCGCGCAGCGCGCTGGCGGTGCGCAAAACGATGAGATCCTGGAACGAGTAGTGCAGTCGCCCGGCGCGCCTGACCGGGGTTAGGTGGCCGGCGCGCGCCAGCGAACGAACCGCGGCAGCCGGCAATCCGAACAGTCGTTTGAGATCCTTCGTGTCGTAGGCATGCATCTCATCGTCGAGCGGATTTACGCGCGGATCCGTCGGCTCCCGCCCGCTTCGGCGCCTTGCGTTCCTTGAGCTCCTTGGTCTTTGATCCTCGCGCATCGATGCTTGCTCTCAAGGCCTCCATCAAGTCGATGACATTGCCGCCCTTGGCGCTGACCGGCCCTTCAGCGAGTGACACCTCCTGCCCCTCGATTTTCCTCTGAATCGCCGTCTCGACGCGCACCTTGTGCTCATCGGAGAACTCATTGGGATCGAATTTCTTCGCCGCCAAATGATCGATCAGCTGCTGCGCGAGCTTGAGTTCCGGCTCCGACACCGGCGCCGGTTCAATGCCCAGATCTTTGAGGTCGCGCACTTCAGCCTTGAAATGCAGTTGATGCATGGCGAGACCTTCGCCGAGTGCCCTCACGATGATGATATGTTCCTTGCCGCGCGAGATCCAGCGGCCGATGGCGGCCTGGTGAGTCTTGCGAAGCGCGGTGGCCAACAAGGTGTAAGGTTTGGCGCCGCCCTTGTCGGGCGCCAGATAGTAGGTACCGTCAAAATACACAGGATCCACGGATTCGAGCGGCACGAATTGCCCGATGTCGATGGCGTGCGTGGTCGTGTCCTCGAGCGCCTTCAATTCCTCGGGACTGAACATGACGTATTGGTCCTTGGCGAATTCGTAGCCCTTGACCATTTCGGAGCGCTCGACGATTTTCCCGTCATTGACGGCGACGTACTGCTGCTTGACGCGCGAGCCATCCTTTTGGCGCAGCAAATTGAAGGAAATGCGCTCGGAAGAAATGGTTGCGGAATACAGCTTCACCGGGATGGCGACTAGGCCAAAAGAAATCGTCAATGAAGCGATCGATCGAGCTGGTGTAGCCATACTTAAACCGTCCCTAAAAGCCTACGCGATGAGAACCAATTCTTCTGTTAAATGGCAGGAAGCACGTCAAATTCGCAGCAAAAACCAGGACTCGCAGCGTGTCCTTCATGCCCAATATCGCACATATGCGCGTTTCACTGAAAGGCTTGAAGGGCGCGTTTGCGCGCAATAGGCGCCGGAGCTGTATAAAATTACAGCCACCCAGCGCGGCAGGCCGTACCTGCGCCTGAATCCAATCATCTCGCCGGTTCGAAATCAACGATGCTGTTGATCGATCCGGTGTGGGGCGGCGTGTATCAATACTCCGATGCCCGCGATTGGCGCTCACCGCACTTCGAGAAATTGATGTCCTATCAAGCGGACGACCTGCGTTTGTACGCGGAAGCTTACGCACGCTGGCAGGATCCGCGCTATCTGCATGCCGCTGCTGCCATCCTTGGCTACATCGACAACTTTCTCAAAGCTCCCGAAGGGTGCTTTTATGTCAGTGAGGACGCCGGCCTCTCGGTGGCAACACCGGGTCGCACTTTTTACGCCTATGACGATGTCGCGAGACGCAAGGCCGGCATGCCCAAGGTCGACACTCATTGTTACGCGCGCGAGGCGGGATGGGCGATTCGCGCGCTGGCCAAATTCCACGATGTATCGATCCAGCGGCGGCCGAATTTGGCTTAAGCTGGCGGTCGCCACTTTGAACTTCATCGATGCGCACATGCGGCACGCCAACTCAGGCTACATCGCGGCATCTGCGCCCGCCAACAAACGCGGAGTTTTCAGCCAGCCGGTGCTTTTGCCGGATCAAAACGCCGCGCTGGCGCGCGCGGCCAACATGGCCCACCGCTACTCCGACGGCGCTTGCTCGATGCCCGTGTACGAAGCGAATGACGTCGCGCCGGCGGTGCGCAAGGCGTTGAATCCGACCTGATCGACAGTGTTTGCGGATGCCGCTAGGATACGCGGGACTGTATGAGCAATCCCGCGCATCCGCCCCGCAAGGCCGCATTGGCCTTTATTTTCGTCACGGTGCTCATCGACATGCTGGCCTTCGGCATGATCATTCCTGTCCTGCCGCTGCTGGTGCAGAACTTCGCCGGCGGCAACGCGGCGCACGGCGCGGAAATTTATGGTGCCTTCGGCACTGCCTGGGCATTGATGCAACTCATTTTCTCTCCTGTACAGGGGTCGCTCTCGGATCACTTCGGCCGCCGCGCGGTGATTCTGATTTCATGCACGGGTTTGGGGTTGGATTTCATTCTCATGGCGCTGGCGCCCAATGTCTGGTGGCTGTTGCTCGGCCGGGTGATCTCCGGTATCTGCGCCGCGAGCTTCAGCACCGCTGGCGCGTATATTTCCGACGTCACGCCACCGGAGAAGCGCGCCGCCAGCTTTGGCCTGCTCGGTGCGGCATTCGGCATCGGCTTCGTGCTGGGGCCGGCGCTCGGCGGTATTCTCGGCGCCATCTCGCCGCGCCTGCCGTTCTGGGCCGCCGCTGGATTGGCGCTGGCTAACGTATGCTGGGGCCTGTTCGTGCTGCCAGAGTCGCTGCCCAAGGACCGGCGCGTGCCATTCCAGTGGAAGAACGCCAATCCCTTGGGCGCACTCAAGCTGCTGCGCTCGCATCCGATGCTGGCGGGTCTGTCGCGAAGTTTCTTTCTCGTGAGTCTTGCGCACGTGGTGCTTCCCAGCACCGCCGTTTTGTACATGTACTACCGTTTTGGTTGGGACACCCGCGCGGTGGGAATGCTCCTGGCCGGTGTCGGTATTTCCTCGCTGCTGGTGCAGGGTTTCCTGGTAAAACCCGCGGTCAAGTTGCTCAAGGAGCGCGGCGCGATTGTGGTCGGATTGACATTCGGCGCCGTAGGCTTTGCCATCTATGGCCTGGCACCCACCGGACCGATACTTTGGATCGGCGTGCCGGTGATGGCGCTGTGGGGCATTGCCACACCCTCCCTGCAGGCCATCATGACGCGCTTGGTGGACCCCACCGAGCAGGGACGATTGCAAGGATCGCTCGCGAGCCTCCAGGGTATGGCAAGCCTGATTGGCCCGGCGCTGTTCACCCAGATTTTCGCCGCTTCCGTCAGCCCACACACAGAGTGGAAGCTGTGGCCGGGTGCCTGCTTTCTCGCTTCAGCGCTGTTGGTATTGGTGGCCATGGTGCTGGCATGGCGCACCACCCAACCGCCGCGGCTGCTTTCCGCCACCGATCCGGCATAGCCGTCGTCGCGGCCTAAAGCTGCGTCCCGTGGAGAAATCGCCGTAGGGCCGCGACGCTGTCGCGCCTTGCATTCACCGCAATCTGCGCAGTGGGCTCCATGTCGAAAGCGTGGTACGCGCCAGGGTAGACGTGCAGTTCCACAGGCACGCCTTGCCACGCCAGCCGCTTGGCATAATCGATGTCTTCTTCGAGGAACAGATCGAGGCCGCCGGTCGATATGAAAGTTGGCGGCAACCGAGCCAGATCCGCGGCGCGCGCCGGCGCGGCGTAAGGCGATATGTCTGGCGAGCCCGGCGCGACGCCGAGCAGCGAAGACCATCCAAAGTTGTTGTTGTGCGGCGTCCAGATGAATTCCCCCGTGTAGGGATGGGGGCTCTTTGTCACGCAGGTACGATCGTCCAGCATCGGGTAAATGAGGTGCTGGAAAGCCAGTTTGTATTCGCGCCGGTCGCGCGCCAGCAACCCAAGCGCGGCAGCCAACCCGCCGCCGGCGCTTTCGCCCATAACGCCGATGCGGCGCGCATCGACGCCGATGGCAGGCGCTTGTTTGTAAACCCAGGCGAGGGCGGCATAACAATCCTCAATTGCGCCGGGAAAGCGCGTCTCGGGCGCCAGCCGATAATCGACCGAGACTATGGCGCAATCCGCGTCCAGCGCCAGCGGGCGATGGAAAGGCTCCATCGAGGCGGCCGAACCTATGACGTAGCCGCCGCCGTGGATGTGGAAGATGCAAGGCAGAGCGCCGCTCTTTTCGCGCGGCCGATAGATGAACACCGCAACATCCGGGGCGCCGGGCGGTCCGGCAACCATCCGGGTTTCCATGGCGACCGCAGCGGCGCGCGGATCTGCCGCGGCCGGAAACGTGCGCGCCCGAATCTCCGGCAACAGTTCGGCGGAGAACTGCATGGTGGGAATCAATTCGAGCAACGGCAGGAGCTGCGGATCGACGAGATGCTGGCTTTTCATACTGCTTCCTTCAATGCTAGTTGAGGATCCGCGAGCTTGTCGAGATTCGGGCGCGCTCGATCCGCAATCAGCTTGCGCGCCGCCATGTAATCCTTCGCGTGATTGATGGCCTCCACGGCCAGGAGTTCACCACCCTTGAGATAGCAGACACTGAAGTGCCTGGACTTGGGATCGCCGCGCGTTACTTGTTGATCGTGACCCTGCGACAGACCCACGATCAGCAGCTTGCTGTCGAATTGATCCGACCAGAACCAAGGTACGCGGTCATGGGCCGTCGGTCGTCCCAGCAGATTGAGCGCTGCCGCCTTGGCCTGTTCGAAGGCATTGTCGACCGATTCGAGTCGCACACGCATTTCGAAGCGCGCAGACGGGTGATTGGTGCAGTCGCCGGCTGCGTAGATTGCGGCGTCACTGGTGCGGCAGTACTGGTCAACAACTATGCCATTGTCGCATTTCAATCCTGCCGCTTCGGCGAGTTCAGTGTTGGCGATGGCGCCGACGCCGACAACCAATAGGTCGGCTTCATAGGTGCTGCCGTCCGCACACACGACTCGCTCCACCCGCTTAAGCCCCTCCAACCGCATCACGCGCGCGTTGCACTCGATCTTCACGCCTTGAGCGCGATGCTCCTGCTCGAAATACTGGGAGACGTTCGAGGCGACCACGCGATTCATGACGCGATCCGCCATTTCGAGAACCGTGACGCTGCAACCCATATTGCGAGCCGTCGCGGCGGTTTCGAGTCCGATGTAGCCGCCACCGATGATCACCACGCGCGCACCGCGCTTCAGGCCTTCCTGAATACGCGGCACATCGCCAACGGCACGCAGATAGCACACGCCCGCCAGAGCGGCTCCGGAGCAAGTCAATTGCCGCGAGACCGCGCCGACACATAGCAGCGCCTTGTCGTACGCGATCTCCTCGCCGTTCGACAGCGAGACGCGGCGCGCCGCGGCGTCGAGGCGCGTCGCACGCACGCCTAGTTTGAGCTCGACCTTATGCTCGTCATAAAAGGACCGATGTCGGAACAACAGGCGGTCGAATTCCAATTCCCCGGCCAGGAATTTCTTCGACAGCGGTGGCCGCTGATAAGGCAATTGCGGCTCATCGCTCACCAGGATGAGGCGGCCATCGTATCCCCCGCGCCGCAGGGTGTCGGTGGCCTCCGCGCCGGCTTGGCCGCCGCCCACAATGACGATCGTGGAGATCATTGGGTTCCTCGAAGGTTGCTATTGAGCTAGGATCTGGGCTCGACCGAAAATCGATCGCTATCGTACCTCTAATCATCAGCGGAGCGCATTGATGAGCCAGCTCACGGGGGTTCGCGCCTGCGTATTTGATGCCTACGGCACGATATTCGATTTTGCTTCGGCAGCCGCGCGCTGCAGTGGAGTTCCGCAGCACCAGCGTGCGGACCTCGCGTCGATCTGGCGCGACAAACAATTGCAATACACCTGGCTGCGCACGCTTCAGGGACGCTATGCGGATTTTTGGCGGATCACCGGCGATGCGCTTGATTTCGCACTGGACAGTCTGGACCTGCGGGAATCCACGCTGCGCGGGCGGCTCATGAATCTTTATCTCACTGTCACTGCATTTCCCGAAGTGTCCGGTGTGCTGCGCTCCTTGAAGCACTCGGGGTTCATCACCGCGATCCTCTCGAACGGGTCGCCAGCCATGCTGGAATCCGCCGTCGCCGCCGCCGGCCTCACGGACTTGTTCGATGAGGTGCTGTCCGCGGATGCAGTCGGAGCATTCAAAACCCACCCTAAAGTTTATCAATATGCGCTGGATCAACTCGGGGTTCCGGCCTTGGCCGTATCGTATCAATCCTCCAATGCCTGGGATGCACACGGCGCCGCGGATTTTGGCATGCGCGTGGTGTGGTGCAACCGCTATGCTCAGCGCAGCGAGCGCCTGCCGGGATCGCCGCTTCATGAGATCCGCACCCTGGCTGAATTGCCGGGGTTGCTGCTCGCGCCTTAGGTCCGATGGACCGCGTTGAGCGCGAACTCATCGGACTCTTCACCTCACGGCACTATTTCTTGTTCTCATACTTGAACGACACGCTGATGCGCGATCGATAAGCTTCGACCTTGCCATTCTTGAGTGACACGTCGAGTTTTACTACTTCTGCAACCCTCAAGTCGCGCAGCGTCTTACCGGCGCGCGTGATCGCGGCCGCGGTCGCTTTCTCCCAAGACTCTGTGCTGGTTCCGACGAGTTCGATGACTTTATACACATTTTCAGCCATGACATTTTCCCCCAACCAGTTATGAAAGCCACGCAGCCGGCCTCCATACTATGCGAATCGCACCGTGGCGCAAAGACCCGGGTTGGCGTCCGACAATTCCAACGTCGCGCCGTGAACCTTGACGATGGCGCTTGCGAGACTCAGGCCCAAGCCGCTTCCGGCCGTGGTGCGGCTCGATTCAAGGCGGAAAAAACGCTGCAGCACCTTGTCGCGCAGCGCCTGCGGAATTCCCGGACCGTTATCGACGACGCTCACATTCGTGAAACCCTCGGATCTGGAGGCGCGAATCCCGATCGTCGACCCGCGCGGCGAATGGCGCAGCGCGTTTTCGATGAGATTCGCAAATAGCTGCATCAGCAATTCGCGTTCACCCATGACCGACAACGACGGATCGATCGTTTCCATCAATACTTGCCCGTTCTCATCCGCCATGGGCCGGTACAGCTCGCCTATCGTCCCCAGCAGCTCGCTCAGTTGAACCTGTTTGAACCCCTGGCGACGTGCGCCGCTCTCCATTTGCGCGATGCGCAGCAAAGAGCTGAATATGGCAAGAATGGAGTCGAGCTCCGCCACCGCGCTTGCGAGAGTGGTGCGCGCCAGTTCGGTGTCGTTCTCGGCCCGATTGGCCAATTCCAACCGTTGCCGCAGCCGCGTCAACGGTGTGCGCAGATCGTGGGCAATATCCGTGGTCACCTGGCGCAAATCGTTCATCAACCCTTCGATTCGATCCAGCATTGCGTTGATGCTGCCCGCCAAGTGGTCCAATTCATCGCCCGCCCGCGTCACCGGCAGGCGTTTCTGCAAGTCTTCGCCGATGATGTCGCGGCTGGTCTGGCTGACCGTTTCGATCCGGTGCATGAGGCGCCCGCTCATGACGAGCCCCCCCGCCAGCGCGAGCGCAATCGATGCCGCCAAGCCCCAGGCAAACGATCTCACCACCATTTCCTCCATCTCAAGCAATTGGTGTGTACTCCAACCGACAAATAGATAGGCGCCCGGCAGGCTGATACCGCGACCTCGAACTGCGGAAAATGCCGAACCCTGACCTTTCGCGGCAAGCGGCCATTCGCGAATGCCTTGTTTCGGATCGAGCGCCGGTAGATTGCCTGCCCGAACGCTGCCGTTCGCATCCTGCAACAGGTAGTAAAAGCCGGACGGATGTTGGGCAAGCGCCTGCACCACGCGCTCGATCGCGGCGACGCTTCGGTCCGGAGCGTCGGCAATGATCTCGTCCACCTCGCTCGTGACGCTGTCATCTATCTGATGGCGCATGAACCGGGTCGTGGACAAGAAAATCACGCTGAGCAGCACCAGGAAGGTTATCCCGGTAAGCGTCGCATACATGAGTGCGAGGCGGAAACTGGAGGTTCGAACTACTCTAAACTGGGACACGTAAGGTATAGCCTGCGCCGCGCAGCGTGTGGATCAGTGGAATCGACTGGCCGCGATCGATCTTGCTTCGCAAGCGGCTGATATGTGTTTCGACCACCGTTGTGTTCGGGTCGAAATGAACGTCCCAGACATTTTCAAGCAGCATCGCGCGCGTCACGGTTTGGTCCATGTGCTTCGCCAGATATTCCAGCAGTCTAAATTCACGCGGCAGCAGTTCAACCGCGATACCTCCACGTGTGACGGTTCTACCCAGCAGATCGATCTCCAAATCCGCAATTGATAGCGTCGTTTCGACAGCCAAGCGCGGACTTCTGCGTCCCAAAGCCGCAACCCGCGCCAGGAGTTCCGAAAAAGAGAATGGCTTGACCAGGTAGTCATCGGCACCGGCATTCAAGCCGGTGACCCGATCATCCACGCCGCCAAGCGTGGTCAGGAACAATACTGGTGTCACCGCGCCCGTAAGGCGTAACTCCTTGACGATGCTCAGTCCGTCGAGTTCCGGCAACATGCGGTCGACGATGAGCAGGTCCCACTTTTCCGAGTTGGCCCGATTCAGCCCGTCCCGGCCATTGCGGGCGATGGCGATCTCATGTCCATCGCCGCTCAGGCCCACCGAGATATAGTGGGCCGTCTCATGGTCGTCTTCGATCAGCAATATTCTCATAAGGTCAGGCAATTATGTCGCCGGTTGCGAAACCCGCACGTAACGCAGCGCCAGCGCCGGCAGCACCAGCAAGTTGAGCAGAGTCGAGGACAACAGGCCTCCCAGCACCGTCACCGCCATCGGACCTTCGATCTCAAGGCCTGGACGATGCAGGGCGAATGCGAGCGGCGCAAGCCCCAACGCGGTTACCGCGGCGGTCATCAGAATGGGCACCAATCGTTCATTCGCACCGCGCAGCACGAGCTCCAAATTCCATGTACCGCCTTCGACTTCCACCAAATGTTCATAATGTGCCAATTGCAGGATTGCGTTTCGCGCGCTTACGCCGAAAACCGTTACCAGACCCACGACGGTACCCAGTGAAATTCCGAGTCCCGTCACCGCAATCGCCAGCACGCTGCCGATCACGCTGAAAGGTATGTTGGCCAATACCAGCAAGCTATTGGCGCGCCAATGAAACGACATGAAAAGAATCATCACGATGAGAGCCAGCGCCAGTCCTGAATACAGCAGCAGCTCGTTGCGGGTTTTAATCTCCGCATCGGCGGCACCGGTGAACTCCAGGAACACGCCGAGAGGCAGAGCCACTGACCGGGATATGGCTTGCCGCGCTTGTTTTACCACGCTCTGCAACGAACCCGATCCGACGTTGAAAGTCACGACGACCAGGCGCTGGCCGCCATCATGTTCGATGCTGTAGCGGTTCTGCGTCACTTCGATATTCGCGAGCTGCGCCAATGGCACCGGACCCGAGGGAGTTGCAATCATCAAGTTCTGCAGTTGCGTCGGCTGATGCCTCTGATCGTCCGGCAACAACACCACGACATCCACCGTACGCGTCCCTTGAAACGTCTGGCCGACTTTCGCCCCTGCATAAGCGGTCTCTATGGTATCGAGAACCTCCAGGACCGTAAGACCGGCCGCCGCCAGGGCCTGCGGGATGGGGTGAATGGAGATGGCCGGAGTCCCGCTTTGGCGTTTGAATTGCAGATCGACGATGCCTTTCAGCTTACCCAGCGCCGCGACCACCTTGTCGGCGGTTCGCTCGAGAACATCCAAATCAGTGCCGAAAATCTTGATCGCAACCTGCGCAGTCTGACCGCTCAGGCTCTCGCTGATCCGATCGCCGAGGAAAGTAACCACTTCACTCTGCAATCCCGGGTAGTGCCGCAAGATTTCGCGCAACTGCTCCTGCGCCGCCTCTTGATCGATCTTGGCATCGGCTTTGAACTCCACGTGAAACTCGCTGCGGTGCGGGCCCCAGGTATCCTCGCCCAACTCCGCGCGCCCTATCTGTTGTTCCACGGTCTGCACGTACGGCAGCGCCAATACATCCTCACTGATGCGTTTC
Organism: uncultured Gammaproteobacteria bacterium; assembly: GCA_963785405.1. Lineage (GTDB taxonomy): Bacteria > Pseudomonadota > Gammaproteobacteria > Steroidobacterales > Steroidobacteraceae > Bog-1198. Next base: position 443,533 of record CAWAVF010000007.1, on the reverse strand, counting down.
CCCACGCTCAGCATCTCATCGAGCGAGGTACCCGGTACCGAACTCGTGACCTGCATGACGAAATGCCCCTCGCGAAAATCCGGCATGAACGTGCCGCCCAAGAAGGGCAGCGCAGCAGCCGCCGCAACGACCAGCAGCAGCAAAGCAATCAATGTCGCCTTGATGTGTCCGCCGACTTTCCGAACCGCGGCTCCCTGCCAGGATTTGAGGCGCGCAAGCCAGCCCGCTTGCGGACGCGCATCATGCCGGCGCAGAAACAGCGCGCACAGGGCGGGCGTCGACGTCATCGCAACAATGAGCGAGGCGCTAACCGCAAAAATGAAGGCGAGCGCCAACGGACCGACAAAGCGCCCCTGGACGCTGGATGTGAACAGCTCCGGCAGAAACACCGCGATCACCACCGCGGTTGCATAAATCACGGGACCCCTGACTTCGAGCGAGGCTTCCAGCACGATATCGAGGCGCGGCCGCGGCTGCGCCTGCTGCCCATTCTCGCGTAAGCGGCGCAAAATGTTTTCAATGCCGATGATCGCATCGTCCACCAGGACGCCGAGGGCGACGGCAAAGCCGCCGAGGGTCATGGTGTTGAGCGTCAATCCCAGATACCGGAGCACCGCGACCGCCGCCAGGAGAGACAGGGGAATCGCGGTGAATGCGATCAAAGCGGCGCGCATGTCGCGCAAGAAAATGTACAGCACCGCCAGTATCAGCAGCGCTGCAATGGCCAGGGATTCCTTCAAATTCTGCAGTGCGCGCTCGATGAAATTGGCCGGCCGGTGCAGGGCGGAGTAGAGGGTAATTCCCTGCTTTTTGAGGGCCGGCGCCAAATCTGCCAGCACTTTTTCGATGGCCAGCGTTACCTGCAGCGTATTGGCGCCGTACTGGCTGGATGTCGAAAGCATCACGCCGTGCCTGGCCATGACGAGGGCATCGCCGGAGCGCAAGGCGGGCGCCATTTTTATGGTCGCCACATCTCGCAGCAGGATGGGTGTGCCGCCACGCATGCCGACCACGGCCTGACCCAGCGAATTGATGTCGGGCTCGGGTGTGGGAGACTGCAGCAATATGCGCTGGGCTGCGAGATCGATGAATCCGGCGCCACGTAGGGGTAGTGCGGCCTTCGCCGCATCAGCCACTGCCGAAAACGACAGGCCGAAACTGGAGAGTTTGTGCGTGTCCGGCAAAACTTGAATTTGGCGCACGTCGCCGCCGAAAACGATGACCCGGGCGACGCCGGGAACTGCCAGCAAGCGCGGCTTGATGATCCAATCGGCGTTGTCGCGCAGCGTGTATGCATCGACCTTGTCGGATACCAGGCCAATCTTCAACAGGTCCATCGTGCTCGACACCAGCGGCGACAACTTGGGCGTACCGACGCCGGCGGGCAATGAGCTGCCGAGTTCGGCCAATCGCTCCGCAACTCCTTGCCGCGCGACGTGCACGTCCACGCCGTCCCTGAAAGTGATGTTCACCACCGAGAGGCCGGGAATCGACTCGGAGCGCAGGGTAGCGAGACCGGCGGAGCCGTTGACCGCATTCTCAACTTGTTTAGTGACCAGCTCTTCGACTTGCTGCGGCGCGAACCCGGGTGCTTCGGTCTGAATGTCGACCTGTGAAGGCACAAACTCGGGAAAGACATCGAGGGGCGCCTGCAACGCGCCCCATGACCCGAAGATCAATGCGAGCAGCGTCAGCGCGGTGATCGCTCCGAAGTGACGCACGGAAAGTGCGACAAGTGCTCGTATCATGACTAGTCGGCTGTCGTGCTGGGATTCAATTCACGCGCCAGGAGCTGCCCGGCGGCGCTGGTTACAATTTTGTCTCCGGCAGACACGCCGTCCTTCACGAAGTAACCGTCCGCGGTCGGCATGCTCGTGTCGATTTCCTTGCGCACGAAATTGCCCGGTTTTTCCTCGACGTAGCACCAGTACTTGCCGCCAGTGATGACCGCCGCAGCGGCGGGCACTTGCACGCCGGATTCCGCGGCGCCGACCGGTGCCCACGCGAGCAGGCGCTCGCCTTCGCCGACATCGCTGCCCTTGAGTAAGGAGAAAAAACTCTTGCCCGGGATGTTGGAATCCGCCGGCGCGCTCCACACGGAGTGCGACTCCCAGCTCTTTGCCCCGGGTGTTGCGTTGAAGCGCGCCAAGCGCAGCGCGACCGGACTGGAACCGCCGAGCGCCCCGAACGGAAAGGTCACGCGCACGAGCTTGGTGTGACCGGTGGCCAGTGCAGCAAGCGGCGGGCCGCTGTCATGCTCTTGCCACGGCGGGTTTTGTCCCAGCGCCGTGGTCAGGCGCCGTTGCGCCAACAGCAGCGCGGCCTGATCGACCTGCGCCTGGCGTTCGGCGGCTTCCTGAGCCTCCACTGGCATGGCCCCCGGCGTTCCCGCCAATTTCTGCGTGCGCGCCAAGGCGGAACGGCTCTGGCGTTCGATGGCCAGCGCAGTGGCGAGATCCGCAACCGCTTGCGCGATTGTTTCGTGAGCAATGACCGTACCAAAGCCGGCCGTCTCGGGAATGTGCGTTATCGGCTTCGCTGCGGTTGTGAGGATGCCCATTTTCTGGATTTCATCCGCCTTCAGCTCGACGCCTTCCGCGGATTCCTCGCCAGCGGCTGGCTTGTCCTTGGTCTCGGCGTTTTGCGCCGCTGCGTCGGCATCCGGCGCCGATTTGTGACAGCCAAGCAGCAGCGCCGCGGCCAAGCAGCAGACTGCAAGTCGCACGGCGGTGTTGGATGGCCGGTGCCCCGACCGGGTGATCGCCTTCATTGATTTATATTCCGCTGGGTTGATTTGGCCGTCATGCCTTGCGGGACTTGTTGTGTCCAGCCTCCGCCGAGCGCCTTGCACAGGCTGACCAGAGATTGCAGCCGTGCGAGCTTGTATCGAATGAATTGATCGCGCGCCGCGTACAGCGTGCGCTGCGCCTCGAGTAATGTCAGGAAGTCGCCAGATCCAGCCTGGTAACGCAGTTTTGCCCCTTCGAACGCGCGTTCGCTGTGCGCAACATTCGCCACTTGAAATTCTCGCGCAGCGTCCAGGTGCTGTATGGCGCTCAGCGCATTTTCAACGTCAATCAGCGCTGCGATGATCGCCGCGCGATAAGCCAACAGCAGTTCCGTGTCCTTTGCTTGCACCTCATCACGCTGGGCTTGCAATCGTCCATGATCGAAGATCGGCTGAATCAGGTTCGCGCCCAAGGCAAACGACGGTCCCACCCCCGGAATGGTCAGCACCGTCGCGGGCAACGCCGGATTTTGCAAGCCCGCCCCGGCGGTCAGACTCAAGCTGGGAAACATTGCGGCGCGAGCAGCCATAAGATCAGCGTGACCGGCGCGCAAGTTCGCCTCGGCCAGGACAATGTCGGGACGCCGGGTCAGCAATTCCGAGGGCAGACCCGCGGCCACTTGCGGCTCGGTGAGCGAATCCAAAGGCTTGCCTTGCACATTGAAATTCTCTGGAACCCGTCCCAGCAACAGGGCCAGCGCGGCGCGCGCCTCGACCTCGGCTTGCTGCAAATCCACGGCGGAGATTCGTGCCGCATCGTAGGCCGTCTGCTCCGACGCCAGCTCGACCGGGCTCGCGACTCCTGCATCGAAGCGGGACTGCACGACCTGCAGCAACTGCTTCGCGGCATCGCTGTTCGATTGCGCCACCGTCATCCGCTGGCGCAACGCCAGCACTTGAAAATACGCAGCCGCAACGCCCGCCAGTGTGGTTAGGGCAACCGCATCGCGCTCTGCACGGGATGCGCCGGCGAGAAATCGCGCGGATTCGGCGGTCGCGCGATTCTTCCCCCAGAAGTCCACTTCGTAGCTGGCCGTCAACATCCCGGACCAATCGAGTTCATGGCCCCCACCCTGCGCGGAATGACCGGCCAGGTAACTGGCACTGCCCGCAGCATCGATGCTCGGCAGGAGCGCGGCACCGGCCTGGCGCGCCCTTGCGTCTGCCTGCGCCACCCGCGCGCGGGCCACTGCCAGATCCGAATTGTCCTCGACGGCCAGATCGATGAAGGTATTCAGCTCATCGCTGGAGAAATCCCGGTACCACTGCTGTGCGGGCCACCGCGCCGGCTGCGCGCTCACCGCGTTGTCGAATGCGGCGGGCAGCTCCTGGAGCGGGGATTGCGTGTTGACGGAGGCGCATCCGGCGGCCAGCGCACCCCATGCAAGGCAGCAAATACTCAGGTTCAAACGCACGGCCGGCCTCGTAACGCAAAGCCTGACTCAACATAGCACGCCAGACGCGATCGCTACTTTACGGTTTTTTAAAGTATGCTTGCTGCGGTGGCGCAAGATCCACGATACCATGGACTTTGCGACACAGAGTCGGGTCGCCGGGCGGATGCTTGGTGCGGCGTTGGTACAATCAAATCAGGGAAATCGCGTGAGTAGTTCAGAAGTATTGCCGACTTCATCGGCTGGTGCCCAGCGCTATGGGGCTTGGGCGATCACCGCGCATTGGGCCTTGTTCGTGCTGCTTGTCGTTGTCGGAATTTTGGGACTGCTGCACGATTCGTGGCCGAAGCACAGCCAGGCCTTTTGGATCAACGTGCATGCACTATTTGGATTGTCTCTGTGGACCCTTCTGATTCTGCGATTCGTAGGCAGGCTTAAATATCCGCCTCCGCCGGCAGCAGCAGACCTGAGCGTTGCCAACGCCAAGCTGGCGCGCGCCGTGCACTTAACGTTGTATGCGCTGCTTTTTATCATTCCCATTTTTGGCATCGTCACTTTCATCTGGCACGGCAGGTCGCTTGATTTAGGCCTGGTGCAGTTGAAATTCGGCGTGGCGAAAAACAGCGCGATTTTTGAGCCAACCGAGGACATTCACGGCTACCTCGCATACGGCGTCTTTGGACTCGCCGCGGCTCACGCCCTGGCGGCGCTCTGGCATCATTTCATCAAGCATGACGGCGTGCTTCGAAGAATGTGGCCGTAGAGATCGCGGGTATCTATCCTTCCTGAGCGATCAGACCTCCAAATCGTCTATGCCGCCCGGCGTAAGCGCCGAGAGCCAGCGAAAACTGTCGCTCATCGAAATCCGGCCACAGGCAATCGCTGAAATAGAGCTCTGCATAAGCACATTCCCACAGCATGAAGTCGCTCAAGCGCTGCTCGGAGCCGGTGCGTATCAATAAGTCGACTTCATCTACCGGCGCCACGCAGTGATTCACCTGCTGCATCAAGCCGGCAAATTCCTCCATTCCCACGCCGTCACGCGCCCGGCCTGCCGCTTGCACGATGCCATGCCGCGAGGAATAGTCCACCGCGATGCGCAGCAGCATGGCCTCCCCTGCTGCGCTCGACCGTTCGCTCTGCTCGATGGCCCGCACCAGACTGGCAGAGAGCCGATCGCGCCGGCCGATGACATTGATGCGAATGCAGCGCTCGACGCAACGGCGGGTTTCCGTAAAAAGGTAGCGGCCAAGAAGCTCCATTAGTGCGTTTACTTCCACGGGTGGGCGTTTCCAGTTGTCTGCCGAGAAGGCGTAGAGCGTCAGTACATCAATGCCGCTGCGGGCAGCCGCCTCCACCGTGGCATTGACCGCCTTTGCGCCCTGCACGTGGCCGGCGGTGCGCGGCAGTCCGCGTCGCGCCGCCCAGCGGCCGTTTCCATCCATGATGATTGCTATGTGCATGTGGGGGATTGCATTTACTTTGCAGTGCAAAGTACAGGGTTGTCAAGCGCAGCGCGCCCAACTCGTTGAATTGCCTGACCGCTATTTTGCCAGTGCCATCCCGCCCAGAGCGCCGGCAATCACCACCAGCAGCGGCGGCGCGCGCCACACGGTCAGAAGCACGAAGCCAATGAGCGCCACGCCGAGGTCTCCTGAAGTTGTCACGGAACTGGTCCAAACGGGGTTGTAGAGTGCGGCGCCCAGCAATCCGACCACGGCCGCGTTGATGCCGCGCATGGCCGCTTGCGCATTGGCGCGGCTGCGAAAAGCTTCCCAGAATGGCAATGCCCCAATGAGGACCAGCATTCCCGGGAGGAAGATGCCGACGAGGCCCAGCGCTGCGCCAAGTATCCCAAACGAGGACGGCCGGACCACGGCGCCAAGATAGGCCGCAAAACTGAACAATGGTCCCGGAACCGCCTGCGCGGCGCCGTAGCCTGCGAGAAAGCTATCGACGCTGACCCAGCCGGGTGTCACAAACGCATCCCGCAGCAAGGGCAGCACGACGTGGCCGCCGCCGAATACCAACGCACCGGAGCGATAGAATGCTTCGAACTGCGCTGCGCCTGCAGGCAGTCTCAATCCTCGCAGCAGCGGTAGCCCCACAAGTAGGAAGGTAAAGATCGCCAGCGACACACAGGCCGCCGTGCGCGAAACAGGTGCCGCTATGGTTTCCGTGCCCGCGGGCACGGCGCTGCGGCAGAACCAGAGGCCGGCGATGCCGCCGAGGACGATGGCCCACACCTGGATGACCGATGAGGGGCTGAACAAATACAGCAGCGCTACCACCGCGGCAATCGATGCTCGCTGCCGGTCGGGGCACAGCGTGCGCGCCATGCCCCAAACCGCCTGGCTCACCACCGCAACGGCGACCAGCCTCAAGCCATGCAACATCCCCGCCCCGAGCGCGCCGTGCAGCGCGTCCGCGCCATAAGAAAAAAGCACCAGGGCGATTGCCGACGGCAATGTGAAGCCGGTCCAGGCAGCCAGCGCGCCGAGATACCCCGCCCGTATCAGGCCGATGGAAAATCCGACTTGGCTGCTGGCCGGACCGGGAAGAAATTGGCAGAGCGCGACGAGATCGGAGTACGCCGCATCGCCAATCCAGCGCCGGCGCACGACGAACTCTTCCCGAAAATAACCGATGTGGGCAATCGGTCCGCCGAATGAGATCAATCCCAGCTTGAGGAACACCCGCAACACCTCGAGAGCTGAGCTGCGCGGGCGTTGGTCGTTGAGCGGCACCGTCGTCACTGGCGCTTTCGAATCCATCGCCGCTTTGCATGCCAAAGTACGGCGATCCTGCAGCTCATTGATTTGCGCGGCGGGCACATGACTTGCAAGTAGTATACTGCGCCGATGCTCCCGATCATTCGGCTTCCAAAGAGCCTGCAGCATCGGCTGCATGCCGCCACAGGCGCCGCGCTCATGGCTCACAAGGGACAGGAAATTGATTTCGCCCGTCCCTTGGGCGAGCCGGCACTGTTGGCGCCGAGCTCGGTGTCGTGGCGAATTTTCAAGAATCCAATCGCGCTGTTCATTGGCGGGATTTCGGCCGTCATACTCGAATTGGCCGACCCGGCAGTCCGTTCCGGTGTGTGGAATCACTCGACGTTTCGTACCGATCCAATGGGTCGCCTGCGACGCACCGGCCTCGCGGCGATGGTGACGATCTACGGAGCACGCAGTGTTGCCGAACCGATGATCGCCGCGGTGGTGCGCAGGCATGCGAAAATCACCGGTGAAACGCCGGCGGGCGTGCCGTTTTGCGCAAACGACAGCGCGCTTCTGGAATGGGTGCACGCCACGGCGAGCTTCAGCTTCGCCCAGGCCTACAGCCGCTACGTGGCTCCATTGAGCGGCGCTGAAATGAGCGCGTGGTACCTGGAGGGAGTGCCGGTTTCGCGCCTATACGGCGCACTCGACGCGCCCGGCACGGAGAATGAAATGCGCGAATTGTTCGACTCCGCGAACGGCCGCTTGGAGCGCTCGGAGATCATATTCGAGTTCCTGCAGATCATGCGCGACGCCCCGATTTTCCCCATCCAACTACGATGGATGCAACGCACGATGGTACGCGCCGCGGTGGAATTGATTCCGGCATGGATACGCGAACGTCTCGGACTCGACGCCTCGCATGGACTGCGTCGATGGGAAGGATCGGCAGTGAAACTGGCCGGAACTTTGGCGGATCGAGTGGTTTTGACGGAGAGCCCCGCATCGCAGTCTTGTCTTCGACTCGGATTGCCGCCGACGTTTTTGTACGGATGATCCCAAGCGGGACGCGCATCCCGGCCGATGCTATGATCGGCGCCGCGATGATGAACCATTTCAACGATTCCGCGGTTCGTGTCGGACCCGAGCTTTCCATCATCGTGCCCACGTTCAACGAGCGCGACAATGTCGTTGAGCTGACAAATAGAGTCCGGGACCATCTTCGCGACATTGCATGGGAAATCATTTACGTAGATGATGACTCGCCCGACCGGACGGCGGATCTGGTGCGCGAACTCGCGGCTAAGGACTCCCGCATACGCTGCATCCAGAGAATCGGGCGCCGCGGGTTGTCGTCCGCCTGTATCGAAGGAATGCTCTCGAGTTCCGCGCCGTACCTGGCGGTAATCGACGGCGATCTGCAGCACGATGAGCGGCTGCTGCCGCAAATGCTTGCCGAACTCAAAGCGGAAAACCTGGATGTCGTCGTCGGCAGCCGCTACTCGGACGGCGGCGGCATCGGCGATTGGGCCGCCGGGCGCGCTCGCATGAGTCGCGTGGCTGGACGTCTTAGCCGCACGTTGGTGCCCGAAGGATTGACGGACCCGATGAGCGGCTTCTTCATGTTGCGCCGGGCCGCATTCAACGGCGCGCTGCGACACCTGTCGGCGATCGGCTGGAAAATACTCGCCGATTTGTTTGCCTCCTCGCAACAGCCGCTGCGCTTCAAGGAATTGCCCTATGAGTTTCGCCCGCGTCACGCCGGCGACAGCAAACTCGACTCCCTGACCCTTTGGGCCTATGCGATGCTGCTGGTCGACAAAACCATCGGCCACATCGTGCCGGTGCGCTTCGTCGCGTTCTCCGTGGTGGGCGCGATGGGAGTCGGGGTGCACTTCGCGGTGCTCACGCTGCTGTTCAGGTTCGCCAAGACGCCGTTCGTTCAAAGTCAGGCGATCGCGACCGTGCTGACGATGAGCTTTAACTTCGTGCTCAACAATGTGCTGACCTACCGCGATGAACGGCTGCGGGGTCTGCAGTGGCTGCGCGGCTGGATTTCATTCAATCTTGCATGCAGCGTTGGCGCTGCAATGAACGTCGGGCTTGCCACATATCTCTGGCAACTGAGCGGCATCTGGTATTTTTCCGCGTTCGCGGGAATTGCGGTGGGCGCTGTGTGGAATTATGCCGTTACCAAGAGATTGACCTGGCGTGACCCGGGCGCTTGAGCTCGGCTCAATCAAGCGTTTGCAGGGTCGGGTCCGCTCGATCCGGCTGAATCGCATCGGGCCGCGGCTGCGCCGTCGGCCACCACCTGCTCGAGGACAGTGAGATATTCAAGGTAGCGTCTGCGCCCAAGAGCGGTGATTTTGCAGCGGGTTTGAGTGCGGGCACCGTCGAAGGATTTCGAGACGCCCACCAGCTTCGCCTCTTCGAGCACCAGCAGGTGCCGGTTCAAATTGCCGTCGGTCAATGCGCACAATTCCTTCAGTTCACTGAATGCGAGCCCTTTCGAGTGAGTGATCAGCGATGTCAGCACGCTCACGCGAGCACGCTCGTGAATCACCCGATTCAGTCCGCCGTAGGCGAAACGCGAGGACCCGCCTGATTTCTTGTTACGTATCTTCAATTGATTTCTCGAAACCGTATTGCAAAACAGCAGCCACCAGCAATTGTCCCACGCCGAACGGAATTCCCATACTCCAGGGAGAAAAAGTCTTCGGGCTGCTTTGCAGCGCGAGACAGGTCAAGCCAGCAATGAGATACCAGATGCCGACCGCGAAAGTTTGACGGGGCAAAAAGCGGCAGGATGCGAACACGCCCAGGCTGAACAACAATTGCCATAATCCCGGCAGCATCCACAGTTCCTGGGGCGCAGCCCATACGAGCACGGCGGTCAGCAGCAATCCGACGACCAGCGCCGGCAAAAACTGCTCCACCGCCGCCTGAATCATCTCATTGGCCAATCCGGTATGAACCCGCCGCGTACGGCGAATCATTTCCGTGGCGGTCAGCCCCACCGCTATCAGCGCCGTTGTCGCCCAGACAAAAAAGAACGCGAAGAAATCCCTGCCATCCTTGGTGATTCCGCTCTGAATTGCCGCGACCACTAATGCGAGTATGCCGCTGGCGGCGATGGATATGGGGCCGTAACCGCGAAACTGCGTGTCGCGCGCCACCTGGGTGCGAATGGCGTTGATTTCCGCCAAAGCTTGTCGCAAGTCGGTCACTTAGCCTCTCCGGTGATTCTGGCTCATCATACATGAGCCTCAAGGTCGGGCGAGGGGCGGCGCTTGGTGTATTTTTACCTGGATTGCGGCGCTACGACCACTGCAGAAGCTCCCATCGGTAGCCGCTTTCATTGTAGGGCTGCACGATGGTCGAATCGGCGAGATAGTAAGTCCCCTTGCTTTCGCGAACGACCCACCTGCCTACTTCAGGCGCGAACCATAGCGTTTCCCGCCTCACGGAATCCGTCCGGTAAAAGTCGGGATGCGTAAACCTGATCTCATTGGTAAACCGCAGCGCCTTGAATCGGCCGGCAGGCACGGTAACCGTCTCCCAGGCTTGCGCCTTCATCGTCTGATCCCAAGGCAGAGCGTCTTGGTCTGCGGGCGTTTTGTACCGGGTAGTGACGCGAGTCTGCCAGCCTGACTCCAATTGCGCCGGCCAAAGAGGAATCGGCGTCTCGAACACCTGAACTTGGCCCCAATGCGGATCCACCACCACCATACCCCAGGGATCCTGTATCTCGCTCGGCAGTGTCCCACTGGGGGTGTCTGGATGCACGATGTACTTGCGCAAAAAGTCGGCGCCCCATCCTGTTGGCGGTGGGCCCTCTTTGGCTGTCGATTTGTAGCTCGAGTCTATCTCGACCAAACTATCGACCGTGGTGACCCGGTCCACTTGTTCGTCGACAGCCCTGCTCGTGTAAAGGTCATGCTTCGCATAGCGCCACGATTGGCCCGCGACAGGCTGACGCACTTTCTGCGCGGCTGGCGCCGCCGCATCGGCCTCCAGCCGGCGACTCGCGCAGCCAACCGACAGTGCCGCAGATGACAACAAGAAAAATCTTCGTGTCACGTGAGCCATAAATCCTTCCCCACTGCTATGACTTCCCGATGCTAGGACCGCGGAGGCGCGAGATAATTCCTCATTTTAAGCGCAAATGGGCGGTGCAGCGCAGGACCGGGGTGCGCACCCCGATCCTGCGCCGCGCAGAGTCCTTTCAATGTTCGCCGCTGTCCTTGTTCTGCGGCAAGTCCCAGCTTAGAACTTGTAGTTCACGCCCATCGAAACGGCTTTGGGATGGCAGCCGCCCCAGGTCGTATTGCCTGCGCTGGTGTAATCGATGATTTGAGTAGTCGTGCCATCATGGCAGTCGGTCTTGATGCCATGGCCGCCCGCACCCAGATCGTAGTGCGCATTGCCGTTGTTCACGGTTTCCGCCACGTCGACATACCAGTACAAGCTCTTATCCAAGCTGTGCTTGTACGCCAACGAGTACATGTTGGCAGTATCGTCGCTGTTGTTCGGATTGTAATTATGCTGTCCGGCGGGGTCGCCCGGTGTTCTTCCGGCATGTGCCCATCCTAAGTTCAAACTGTCCTTTGGAGTGAGCGCCTGGGTTAACGCCAGCCAGGTGCCAAAGCGCTGCCGCTCGTTCTGAAATTCCAGCGCTTCGGGAAGCTTGCGCGTCATGCGTTCGTAAATAGCGTTCACCGTTAGGCCAAAATTGAAGGCATACTGGCCACCGACATGGTAAGCCGCCTCGTCGGCGATATCGTTCTGGAACTCCGGCGTCGCATTGACGCAGTAGTATGTGGTGGAGCTGGGTGCCGTTGTGCAAGAACCGGTTGCGCCATAAGCAGTCGCGACCTGATCGAACAAACCCCAGTTCAGATACTGCGTCAAGGGCCCGCCGCCACCCGCGGCCGGATCGCCTTCATTGAGCATGTTGGCGTAGCCGGGCGAGTTCGACCCAATGCCGTCACTGTTCCGATTGACGTGCTTGTGCAGTTCGTAAGCCGCCATCAGGTACAGATGCTCGAATTCGAACTTCAGGTCCACGCTGTAGGCGTTGTCGAAGCCGCCGTCGTCGCAGGTAAGCAGCAGGTTGCCGCTGCCCGGCACGTTGCCGCCGCTGCAATTGGAAGATCCGCCCGCCAGGTTTAAGTTGGCGTCAGCGGTGCGGTTTTGCCCGGGCGAGAAAAACGCGTCAAAGCTGACCCCACCCCATTTCGGTGATTCGTACCAGATCGAGTGATCCATGGCGGTGACGAATTCGACCCGGTTGTCGCCACCGGTATTGCTCATGATGACGTTCATATCACCGACCATGCCGGCGAAGGGGTCGAGGCGCCTGGATGAATTGCCGTACGGTGACGTGCCGTGACCGATCTTCAGCGCGCCCCAAGTGGGGCTGGCGAATCCGAGATAGGTCGTGCCCGAACCGATCCCGCCTCTCGTGCCGGCCGTCTGCGCGGTATAGCCCGTCGTTATGCCCGGTGAGTCCGTCAGTCCGACATTCGCTTCGATCTGGATGACGAACTTCGTATCATCCCAACCGGGGATGGCGTGGCTACCGCGCCATCCGAGTGTGGCCGCATTGGTGGCGATCGCCGGTTGCCAACCGACGTTGCCGTAGGGCGTACCTTTCACACCGGCGGTGGGATACACGCCGTTGACCGGGGCTCCGGCGTAGTGATACGCGATCATGTTATCCATACCCTTGGTCGAATAGTCCACGGATGCATCCAAGGTTCCGTAGAAGCCTTTGAGAAAGGCCTCGAACTTCGGCTCTGCAGGAGGCGCTTCCTTCTTCGCGACCAACGGCGGCGGCGGCGCCGGCGGTGGCGGCGGGGCGGTCACAACAGCCGGCGGCGGCGTTGCCGCTTGCTGCTTCGACAGCGCCTCGACTTGCTTCTGCAACGCATCCATGCGCTGCATCATCTGCCGCATTTGTTCCTTGAGCGCTTTGTTCTCCTGCGCGTCGTCCGCGAGGGCGCTGCCCTGGACGAGAAAGTTAGCGGCGCATGCTGCTAGTGCAATCAGCATAGGCCTCGCCAGTCTTAGATTAAGCATCGTGTGCTCCTCGTGAAGGTCGTTTGTTCAAATCAGCCAAGAAATTTGTTGTTACCGTCGGAGTCAGGGGTAGCCCAGCGCTGCTAGGTTCTTGTTGTCGCGCTGAGCGCACAACCGCCTCGTCGGCGCCTGCCTTAATCAGCGCTGGGACCAAGCTTGCGGCAGCTGCCAACACCGCGATGAGCGAAGCCCAGGTCACGAGCGGGTAAGCAATCGAGTAAATCAAGGCAAAAGACGCGGTTGCGTTGCCACTGGACTCATACCCCCCGTTTTTCACGGCACAAATCAAGCGATTCGCGCGTTCAATCTCTTTGTGTTCTCTCGGTGGTATACCATATATGAATCGGGTACGCGATACAACATTCGTTGCTTACGCGCAACACGAAGCGCGCCAGTAGCTTTACCACGCAGAGCGTATCGCCCGATGCGCGGCAATCTTTAGACCGCGCCGTTATAGCTGTGCTCGACCAAAGGCGCGCTGGCCTTCCGCAGCCTGCCAGATCAGCAGGATTGGCACTCCGACCGAAATATCGCGCGCTCTTTTCAACAGCGATACGGCGAGCCCGACTTCAGCTCCGATGCCGAACAACGGCGCGAGAATTGCGTACGCAGCTTCCTGCACGCCGAGCGCATTGGGGATGAGCGCTGCGACGCTGCGTGTCGCACAGATGAGGCTCTCGATGGCGAGCACCGCCGCGAAGTCGAGATGCGCCCCGATCAAGCGAAAGGCAATCCATACGCCGATCGCGCTTGCGATCCATCCTGCAAAATGCAGCGCCACGGAAACGCCAACGCGCAGCGGCGAGCGATAGATCGCATGCAGAGCGGCGGTTACCTCCGCAGTGGCGGCAACAGCGCCCGGGAAAATACGCGACAGCAGCCTCGCCGTCATGTTCTGGCTGTAGCGCTGCAAAACAAGAAACGCCGCGCCGGCGATGACGGCAATCGCGAGCCCAACGCTGAGGCCGGTCATGAGCGAGTGCGTGAATGCGGTACGCGGGACGCGTGCACTCAGAATGGCGACGCCGAGAGCAATGTATACGATCTGCGCGAGCATCTCGGTGGTCACATCGGCGATCACCGAGGCAAATACGAGGGGCTGGGAAATTCCATGCAAAATCGCCGCGCGCGCGCCGATAACGATTCCACCGACCTGAGAGAAAGGCAGCACTTCGGTGGCGGCATCCCGAACCATGCGCGCCCAGACAAATAGCCTCAAGTCCTTGAGGGGCGAGTCGCGCAGCAAAACGTACCAGGCGGCTCCGAGGATGAGAAACGGACCCAGGACGTACAGGCAAAGTATTGCAAACCCGCCCCACCCCACTGCCACCGCCGCGGAGAATACCGCCGCAAAGCCGACATGCGTAACGAGGTAGAGGGCAAGAGCGAGCCCGAGGGCCGCGATGATGGCGATGCGGAGTTTCACGCAGTAAGCGATGGTGCGCCGAGGTGTTCGGCGCTATGTGCGCATGAAACGGCGTGCCAGCCGCGCCAGCGCCGGAACCACGGCGGGCCGCAGCAAACGCCCATCATAGGCACTCATCCGCCGATCGTTTTCGGCCAGGCAGATGTCGATCAGGGTGGCCACGTTTATATCGTCGCCGACCGACTTCGCACCGGTCACGGTGAAATTGTTGTCTTGTACGCCGCTTCCCATATCGCGGGCGATGCCAATGCGTTCCCAGATGAGAAACAGCCAGACTGCGAGGACTTTCAGCTCGAACCAGGGCCGCCGCCACAACGGCATGGTGCGTCGATGCCACGCAGCCCAATTGACGAAGAACAGGATGTGGCGCGCTTCTTCATGAATGACCGGCTCGAAGGTATCGACCAGCGCTTCAGGAAAGAATCCGGAACGCTTGGCCGATTCGAACAGACCGAAGGCGAAAAAGCTGTCGATGCACTCGCTGTACCCGGTGACCATGAAGGCCCACTCCGGGTCGCCCTTCACGGCATATGGCGGTTCGGGGGCAAGGGTAATTCCATAGGCGGCGACCAGATTTGAGAGCACCAGTTTGTGACGGCCCTCCTCGAACGCATTGAGCTCGATCGCCTTGCGCAGCAGAGGATCGGATGCGGTCGCGGCATACGTGGCCACGTTGGTACGTGCCCGCCCCTCGGTCTGCACGGCGATGTCCCAGATGGGCAGGCTCACCAGGCGATTACGCGCCTCCTCGTCGAGCGCTGGCCAATCGATCACCGCCGGTTTGTAGGGATCGAACGTATCCAACAGCGTGCGGCAAAAGAGAATCTTGTGTGCCTCGCTGCCGCGGCGAATGGGTCCGTCGGGGAAGGATTCTTGGGCGCTGGATTCGGAGATCGCCGGCATGTGCGCATTCACGGCAGCAACCCGCCGTTGCTGATCGCAGCATGTACCGCGCCCGGGTGCAATGCCGCCTGCGAAGCCAGGAAATCGCTGAATCCGCCAAGCCGCAGCGAAGTATCGCGGCTCGCCTCGACAACCTCCGCGGACGTGAGCGCCTCGAATTCTTCGCGATAGCGATAACCGGGCGCAGCCCCAGAGTAAGGGCCGGTGGCGGGATGCAGATAGATCTCCGTCAAGCCCTCCGGCAAGCTGCGGATCAAACCGCTGAGACGCTGTTTGCTCATCTGTCCGGACCACTGCAGTCCGAAGACCTGATCGGGCACGAGCAGCCCAGCGGCGCGATAGCGGCGGCGCAGAAGATGCGCGAAAGGCAGCGTCAGCAGAGCCGACGCCCGCCGCGCGCGTTCCACGTTTCGCAATACGTGCTTGCGCTCGATGGGCACGCGCGCCGCGCGCAGACCGAATCGAGCGCCAATGGCGGCGATCAGGCCGCCGACAACCGGATGCAGATGGAAATGCTTGTGCGCGTTGCAATGGTCGAGGGGCAAGCCGGTGGCGCGAAACGCCTCGAACTGCGCGGTGATTTCCGCCGCAACCTGGGCTCGCGCCTCGCGGCTAATGGCGATTACGGCGCCGAGCGCCGCCATATCGGAGCGAAACGCGCCGTTGACGTCGACCAGATGGCTCAAGCAGGATGCGGGCAGTAGCGGCCGGCCTTCCACCAGCACCACATGCAGGCCGACGCGCAAAGCAGGCATGCGCCGCGCGCGCGCAACGGCATCCGCTGCCGCCGGCGCCGCGACCATCAGGCTCGCAGCCGTGAGAACACCGCCGCAATGGGCCGCTTCGACGGCCTCGTTGACTTCGCGCGCCGCGCCGAAGTCGTCCGCGGTGACGATCAATCGCTTCAAGCAGTGTCCTGTCGCGTCCGCAGGAAGTGAAAGAACTCCACACCCTCGCGCAGCCGGCGCTTCATCATTTCAGGACTGGCGATCATTTCCGCCACGATGGACGCGATCTTGGACGGGCGGAAATAAAATTTCTTGTAGAAGTCCTCGACCGAATCGAAAATCTCGGTGTGGCTCAAGATGCGGATAGTTCAGCGGCGCAATCTGCGTGCCTTCCTGAGTCAGAAGATCGATTTCCTCGTTGTACAGCCAACCATTTTCCTTCGCCTGCCGGTATAGAAAGGTGCCGGGGTAGGGGGCGGCCAGCGAAACCTGAATCGTGTGCGGGTTGATCTCCTTGGCGAAATCCAAGGTCTGCTGGATCGTTTCCTTGGTCTCGCCGGGCAGACCCAGAATGAAGGTGCCGTGAATGACGATGCCGAACTCGTGGCAGTCCTTGGTGAAGCGGCGCGCGAACTCCACGCGCATGCCCTTCTTGATGTTGAACAGAATTTGCTGGTTGCCTGACTCATAACCCACCAGCAGCAGCCGCAGGCCATTCTCCTTCATGACTTCGAGCGTCTTGCGCGGCACATTGGCCTTTGCATTGCACGACCAGGTGACGCCGAGTTTGCCGAGTTCCCTGGCGAGCGCCTCGACGCGCGGCAGATTGTCGGTCAACGTGTCGTCGTCGAAGAAAAATTCCTTCACCTGCGGGAAGGCGCTCTTCGCCCACTTCATTTCCGCGACGACATCTTCGACCGAGCGCACCCGATATTGATGCCCGCCCACGGTTTGCGGCCACAGGCAGAAGGTGCAGCGCGATTTGCAGCCGCGCCCCGTGTAGAACGAGATATAGGGATGCTTGAGATAGCCGCCGAAATACTTCTCGATTTTCAGATCGCGCTTGTACACCGGCGTTACCCAGGGCAGCGCATCCATGTTCTCGAGAACTTCGCGGTTCTCGTTGTGAACGATGGCGCCCTCGCCATTGCGGTATGACAGCCCCTTGATATCGGCCCAATTCTTGCCGTCGGCGACTTCCTTGATGGTGAAATCGAATTCGTTGCGCGCCACGAAGTCCACCGCGCGTCCCGCGATCAGACTCTTCTCGGGCTCGACCGCGACCTTGGCGCCGATGAAGCCGATCTTGATGTGCGGATTGATCGCCTTGATCATCTCGGCGGTCTTCACGTCCGATTTGAACGATGGGGTCGAGGTGTGCATCACCACCAGGTCGCGGTTTTTGAACTCACCGCGCGATGTCCTCGAAGCTCAAGTCGTGCGGCGGCGCATCGATCAGCTTTGAGTCCTCGACCAGGGCGGCGGGCTGCGCCAGCCACGTCGGATACCAGAAGGAACGCACCTCGCGCTTCATTTGATAGCGGGCGCCGGCGCCGCCGTCATATCCATCGAATGATGGCGGATGCAAAAATAATGTTCTCATGGCGTTAACCTCACAACCAATTCGACGGAACCATCTGGAGTCACCTCGAAATGGTCATCTCGCCAGCGTACGCGGCGATTGCGGAAACTCAAGGCCCACAGGCTCAAGCTCAGCATATCTCTAACGGGCACTATAAGCAGCTGAGCCGCGCCCGCGTCGGCTTGGCGGGTTTGCAAATGCAGCAAATAGCGGGCAAGCGCGGCGACCGCGAACATTGTCAATGCCGGCAGCGCGCCTCTGGACAAGCAGACTCCCATGAGCGCCACCGGAATCGTGAACGTGACAAAGCTGAAACTATAGCCGGCCGGCCGCAATGTGCGAATCGTGCGCAGCCAGCGAAGTTCGTGTCCGATCAGCTCTGCGAACCTGCGCTCCGCGACGGCGATCTCGACCACCACGTCGGATAGCACGGTGCGCAAGCCGACGCCTCGGGTCAACTCGCCCAGGCGGTAGTCGTCGGCCAATTGATCGACAATCGACATGAAACCCCCGATGCGCGAAAGCGCATCGCGCCGCAGGGCAATACTTGCACCAAAGGCAAAGGCACGCGAACCGGCCATGGCGGCGACTCGGACCGACGGCATGAACCATTCGTTGATGAACATGGCTTCCAAACGCGACCACAGGCCGCCTCGCGAGACGCCTCGATACGGACAGGTGACGATGCCGACGTCAGGCTCGAGCAGCGGAGTCACGACTTTGGCGAGGTAATCGCGCGCAACCCGGACGTCGCTGTCCGACACGACAATGTAGTCGTGGTCGGCGTACGCCATCATATTGACCAGGTTGCTCACCTTGCGGCTGCTGCCGTGTTGCCTGCCGTCGATGACGATCTGCAGGTCGCGCTGCGGAAATTCGCGCTGCAGGCGCTGCGCAATGCCAATCACGGGATCGTTGGGATCGGCGACGCCGAAGATCACTTGAAACGCCGGATACTCTTGATCGCAAAACGATCGCAGGCATTCGTACGTTTCAGTCTCTGTGCCGCACAGCGGCTTCAATACTGTCGCCGCGGGCTGGTCGCGCCGGGGTGCGTGCGATGCGCGAAGCCGCGTGCGAACCGCCAGCCAGGCGATCGCGCCATACAGCATTGCCGCCGCGGCCAGCGCATATCCGCACCATGTCAACAATGAGCTAGTGATGGGATTACTTCCTCAAAAATCGATTCTATTGGCAGCTCCAAGGCTGCTGCCATTATAAAGGTGTAATTTTACCCGATCTGCTGCATTTGACGCTACCGCACGGCCGCTTTGGCCACGCCGGTTCCGAGTGGGAACCTTTCTGCGTGCACGCTGTCGCTATACTCTGCGCAGCAAAGTAATTAGAACCGTTTTGAGAATCCGACGGACAAGCCGCCCGGCAAGATCTGAACCGTCAGCGGAACGGCGCGAGTGGTGCTCCAATACCCTATACCCGTACCCAGGGCCCACCCGGCGATGACGTCGGTCTGCCAATGCGCCTGACTTTTCAAGCGCGCGATGGCGTCGTACACCGGCAGGAGCTCCAGCGCCCACACCCAAGGATCCTGCCGGCCGTAGTTCACGATGAATGGCGTGACGAAGCTCGCCTGCAGGGTGACTTCGCCGCTCGGAAAGCTCTGATAGCCGCTGCCCTTGAACCATGCATTGGGATTGTCGACCTGGTAAGGGCGGGCGCGGCTGAAGCCATACTTGAGTATCTGGGCGGCGACGCCGGAAATCACCGACGAATCGATTGTCTGCCAGTAAGTGTGGCCCAATTCATCGTCATTCCCGTACCACAAGCTCCCCGCCACTTCGAGCGCGATAACTCCATCCTGGAGCGCAGTTTGATACTTCCTGGCCCAGATGCCGTTTTCATCGAGCGACCATTCGTGATCAAATCCGGCGTAACTCCTGCTCGAGATCAACACCAGCATGGGGAGCAAGAGCACGGGCAGCCAGAGCCGCAACTTACGAGTTGATTCCAAACGCATATGCAGCTCGCTTCTCACCAGCAGAATCGCGCAACTACCTCAAGGTGGTGTTTGATGGCATTTAACTTTGCGAGACAAAGTACACGCAAGGTCGCCTATTTAGCAAGTGTGTTGGAACGCGCAATGGCCCGGCGTGCGCAGTTTGCGCTGCTGGCGATGCTGTGCCTCGGTTTGGCTCGATTGGCACAGGCGCAAACCGATGAGATCCAGGTCTACGACGCGCAGATCGCCGCGCCCGGCGTGCTCAACCTTACCTGGCACAACAACTACACGCCCGACGGACGCACCAGTCCGTCTTTCCCCGGAGGCATCGCTCCCAACCACACGCTCAATGGTGTTTCGGAGTGGGCCTATGGGGTCACTGACTGGTTTGAAGCCGGTCTCTATATGCCGCTGTACAGCATCAGCGGCACCGGTGCATGGACCTACAACGGCTTCAAAATCCGTACGCTTTTTGTGAAACCCGATGCTGCCAACCAAGCCTTCTTCTACGGCGTGAATTTCGAATTCAGTTGGAACAGCGCGCACTGGGATCAAAACAGCCATACCGGGGAAATCCGCCCCATCATCGGCTGGCACCTCGGCTCATACGACCTCATCGTCAATCCGATTCTCGACAATTCCTACAAGGGATTTTCGCGCCTAGATTTCGCGCCGGCGACGCGTGTCGCCTACAACATCAACAAGACGTGGGCGCTGGCGGCGGAGGAATACGATGATTTTGGCCCGATTCGCGGATTCTATTCGCCGTCACAGCAGCAACATCAATTATTTGGCGTTTTTGACTACCACGGCAAACCCTGGACGGTCGAGGCGGGAGCGGGCCTGGGCCTGACGAATGCGACCGATCGCCTCGTGCTGAAACTAATCCTGTCGCGCGATCTGAACTAAACCCCTGAGGATCGAGCCGTGGAGAGCTATTGGTCCTCGCTCGCGAGAAAATTCTTGTTGGAGCAAGCAGGCGGCGAATTGACGGGATTACAGCGCGCGACCGCGCCGCGGGGCAGGCTCACGGAATAGCCCGACCATTGCGCAGGCTCCGACGTCGGGTAATCGGTGCTGAGAATTTGCGCGCCACTGGCAAGAGCCTGGTCACGGCGCGTCGTATCGTTGGTTCGCCCTTGCTTCGTGTCCGCGTCGGTTCGTGTGCGCACCAGGTAGCCTTTGCGCACCAGTGCCGCGATGGCGTCCCCGGTGCCGTCGTTTTCTTCGGTAAACGCACAGTCGGGCTGGCCGGGCTCGGCGTTGGTAAAGATGATCCGGCCGGCAAGCGAGGGATGCCCCGCAAGGTACTGCGGCCCGACGTCGCGCTGATCCATCAGGAACACGACTTTACCGCGCGCAGCCGCCAAAGTCGGCCAGTTGTTGCTCAGCACGGCTTGTTCCAGAGTCTCAAATCTGCCGCGTACCTGGTCGGGCGTAATCATCTCGCGCGGCGGAAATAGCCTACGAATTTCGGCGTCCAGGGCATCAAACGTGGAACTGGTGAATTTCTCGGTGGTCTGCGCGTGGTATTGCGGCGGAAGATCGGTCTGCTTGGTCTCGAGAAGAATGTAAATCGGCAGATGATGCGGATGCGCCCGCGACCATTTGCGAACTATTTTGAGGCAGGCAATCAGCGGCTGGCAGGTACTGCGGTAGTCGATGTCCTGGACGTGCATTACCTTGAAGCCCGGCCTGCTCATCAGTCCTTGGGGATCAAAGTCGGGATCCTTCGCAAGGCCTGCCGCTGCCACGGCATCGGGTCCCGAAGGGTGCGCGTAGCGGCCGCCCTCGGCATCGGCAAAGATGTCCAGTTCGATCTGCCGCACGCCCGAACTCAACTGCGAATCCAGAGGGCGGTGCCGGTAGTCGAGCGCTTGGTAGAGCTGCGGATTCTTCTGCTTCATGAGCTCGGCCTCGCTCACGCTCAACCCCGCGTGATAGCTGTTGTGTGTGCCGATGAGCTGTATCTGATTCATCCGCAAGGAATCATCCGCTGCGCCAAATGCCACGGCCAAAGCCGGCAGGCTGATGCACAGAATCCAAACACGCAAGCCAATAAATTGGACGGGCGACATTTAACTACCTCTCGCGCGACGACGCGATGGCCTCGTGCAAGGTAGCGAAAATCCGCGCCGCGCCGACGACGGCGCTGATGCCATGCCGGTCCATGTCGGAGCGCAGGTAAGGACTCACGCGGCCAAAGATGACATTGACGTCTTTTTGCTTGAGCTCTCCCAACAAGCCGCACATGGATAGAGAAGCGGAATAATCTATGTCGGTAATCGCGCCTGCATCGATAATGAACCAGCGTACCGGCGTCGGTGCGCGCGCCACCAGGGCGTGCACTTCATCGCAAAACAGCTGCTTGTTTGCGTAGAAAAGATCCGCGCCGAAGCGATAAACAATGAGGCCGGGCGCGGTCTGCTTGCCGGGCGTCGCGGGCGCCGGGATCCAACGGCCGGTTGGATCCGACTCGAGCATGGTCGTGTGCGGCCGATAGCTGTGGCGAACGTGCCTGAAAAGCGACAGAGCGATTGCCAGCAGAATGCCCTGCTCCACGCCCACCGCGACTACGGTCAGCGCGGTGAACGCGGCAAGATAAAATTCACCGGGACTCTCGCGCCGGATATCGCGCAGGCATGCCACGTCGATCATCCCCACCGCGATGGTGAACACGATCGCCGCCAACGCGCATCGCGGCAGGTATTGCAGCGGGCCGGTCAGCACCAGCAGCACCAATAGCGCCGTGGCGGCCAATGCGAGTTGCGCAATCTGGCTGCGCGCACCCAGGTGGACCGCCATCGCAGTCTGCGTCGGGCTGCCGTTGACCACGAATGTGCCGCTGATCGCAGCGCCGATATTCGCCGCCGACAATCCTAGAATGTCCGCATCTTCATCGACGCTTTCGCGGAAGCGCGCCGCGAATCCGTTCGAGGTCGCGGCGCTTTGAGCGATGATGATCACGAAGCATGATGCGGCCACCGGCAGCAGCGCCAGGATTTCGCTCCAGGTGACCTTGGGCAGCCCAAAGGGAGGCAAGCCGCCGGGCACGATGCCGATGACGGCGATACCGCGCTCGGCAAAGTGAAATGCGGCGCTTGCTGCGATCACGCCAATCACGACCAGCAGCGAAATGGGTAGTCGCGGGGCGAAGCGATTGCCGAGTAATATGCCGGCTGCAACGGCGGCGGACAGTGCGATAGTCGGAACATTGGGTTGCGACAGGCCCTGCAGGACCCCCCACGCCTGAACCAGCGTGTAGCGCGAATCCACCGTGACGCCCGTCATGTCGCGCAGCATCGCGATGCCGACTTGAACTCCGACACCGGCGAGAAATCCCACCAGCACCGTGCGCGAGAGAAAATCCGCAAGAAATCCGAGTTTGAAAATCCGCGCGGCCAGCAGCGCGCCCGCGGTCAGCAGCGCCACCATGCCGACCAGCGCCAGGTACTGCTCGCTGGCAGGAACGGCCATCCGCGACAGTGAACTGGAGAAGATGGCGGCTGTTGCCGAGTCGGCGGCCACCACCAGATGGCGGGACGATCCAAATACGGCAAATGCGATCACCGGCAGCAACAGCGTGTAAAGACCAGTGACCACGGGCGTTCCGGCGATGCGGGTATAGCCCAGCACCTGGGGAATGTTGACCGAGGCAAGATTGACGCCGGCCAGGATGTCCCGCACCAGCGCGCCACGCTGAATCGGCCGAAGGCCGGCAAAAACCTTTAATGGCATGGTCGTCTCGGGGCTCTCAAACGTCGCCGGCCGCTTCGAACGCGCTCCCGTATTGTTCGCGGAGACTCGCTTTTTGCACCTTACCGGTTCCTCCAACCGGCAGTGACTCCAGGAAAATAACCCCGTCCGGCAGCCACCATTTGGCCACCCGCTCTGCGAGGAACGCCAGAATCTCTTCGCGCTCGAGCGACTGATCGACCTTCCGCACAATGAACAGCAGGGGCCTTTCTTCCCAGCGCGGATGCTTCACGCCGATGACTGCGGCCATCGCGACCGCCGGATGGCTCATGGCGGCGTTTTCCAGATCGATCGAGCTGATCCACTCGCCGCCGGTTTTGATCAAATCCTTGGCGCGATCCCGGATCTGCATGATGCCGTGCGCATCGATTGTGGCTATGTCGCCGGTGGGCAGCCATCCATCGACCTGCGCGGAATTCTCTGCCTTGTAATAACTACAAATGGTCCACAGTCCGCGCGCCATCAGTTCGCCTTGCGACTGCCCATCGCGCGGCAAGGTGCGGCCGGACTCGTCCACTACTTTGAGCTCAACGCCAAAAACCGATTTGCCTTGTTTGGCCATGACCGCATGGCGCGCAGCGGCGGGCAAGACGGCCAGCCGAGAATCGATCGCAGTCATGGTGGCGATGGCGACAGTCTCGGTCATGCCCCAGGCCTGCCGCACTTCGATGCCGAATTCGTTGTCGAATTTGGCGATCAGGGATGGCGGCATGGCCGAACCGCCGACCAAAATCCGCTTCAGAGTCGATAAGCGCAGACCGTGTTGCTCCATATGCCGCATCAGCGCGATCCAGATTGTCGGCACTCCCGCGGTGACCGTGACCTGCTCGCTTTCCAGCAATTCATAAAGACTCGGGGCATCCAGGCGCTGCCCCGGCAATACCAAGGTCGCGCCCCCGATCAGCGCCGCATACGGGATGCACCAACCGTTGACGTGGAACATGGGTACCGCCGGAAGGACGGTATCCCTGGGCGACAGAGACACCAGTCCCGGCAGGCACGCTGAGAGGGCATTGAGCACGATGGACCGATGCGAGTACAGCGCACCCTTCGGATTCCCCGTGGTACCGGAGGTGTAGCAAAGCGCCGCTGCTGAGCGTTCATCGAATTGCGGCCAATTGAACTCATCGCGGTGCGCGGCAATCAATTCTTCGTAGCACGACACGTTGGCGATGCTCGACATGCTGGGCATATTCATGGCATCGCTCAGGCAGATCCAAGACTTCACCTGCGGACAATGGGGAGCAATATTCTCCATGAGCGAGGCATAGGTAGCATCGAACAGCAGCGCGCGATCTTCA
Source organism: uncultured Gammaproteobacteria bacterium (assembly GCA_963785405.1). GTDB lineage: Bacteria > Pseudomonadota > Gammaproteobacteria > Steroidobacterales > Steroidobacteraceae > Bog-1198. The sequence goes on along the minus strand of CAWAVF010000007.1, from coordinate 418,897 downwards.
GCGTGATTGATGATGTAAATCAGCTGTTGCACATGCAGGCGCGGATTGCAGGTGTGCAGGACCATGCCGCTGCCGGATACGGCGTAGTAGGCCTCGAGATGCCGATGATTGTTCAGGGCCACCGAGCCGACCGCATTCCCCGCCGTCAGGCCCAAAAACCTAAGCGCATTGGCAAGTCGCTTGGCTCTTGTCCTGCAGGCAGCGTAGTTGTAGCGAAACATCGCGCCGTGCGTCTCGCGCGCAACGATCTGTGTCTCGCCGAATTGGCCGGCGCCATGCTCGATCACATCCGAGATCAGCAGTTGTCGATCCATCATCAGGCCAGGCTGCAGCATGGTTCAACGCGCCGCGCCGTGCCGCAGGCAAAACATTTGCTCGAGATCGGTCAGTTGCGGAGACAAATCCGCTTCGGTGATCATGAGGTCGGCCATCATCGCCCACCAGCGGCGCACCACGGGTTTGTTCGGCAATTCATGCATTTGATGACTACGCGCCCGGGTGATCACGGCAAACAAGCAGTGGTTTTCCGGGTCGCCGAAAATTCTATAGTCATGAATTCCGGCGGCCAGCAATTCCGCCTCGAGCTCAGGCCATATCTCGTCGTGACGCCGCCGATACTCGCGCTCGGCGCCCGGACGCAGCAACATTCTGAAAGCGACGGTTTCGATGTCCTGCGAGATCACTTATGCTTCCTGCACGGCGGAGGGCCAGCCTAATTTGGATGTTTGCGCGTGCACATGCAAGCGGGGCGTTTATGGTAAAGCGACGAGACTTTTTGCTGAATTCCGGAGGCGCCACCACGGCGCTGTGTGCATTGGGAGCCGGGGCGGCCGCTGCGCCGACGGCGATGAGCCCCAGAGCGGTCGTTGCGCCGAGGCCGGATGTGCTCGATCCGAGCTTGATCGACGAGCGCCTCGATTGTCGTTCGGTGAGTTTTGAGAATCCAACCGGGGCGCGGGGCGGCGGCGGCAAGTCGAGTCGCGGTCGCAAGGGCCGTCCGTTTCACATTCTCGATCCCGGCGAGAAGGTGGTGCTGGCCGAAATCGCCGGGCGCGGCACGTTACGCCACCTGTGGATGACGCTCGGGTCCTGGCCGCCGGAGGTGATGCGGGCGTTGCGCCTCGAGGTGTTCTATGACGGCCTGTCCGAACCCAGCATTTCGGTACCCGTTCTGGATTTCTTTGGATTGCCTCACGGCCGGCTCGCTGAATACTACTCGGCGTTGATTTCCGCCAACGAGGGTCGGGGTCTCAACTGCCACATCCCGATGCCGTTTGGACATGCGATTCGAGTGGAATTTACCAATGAGTCATCAAGGCATGTCACTCTCTATTACCAGATCGACTACACATTGGAGCCGTCGATTGCGCACAGCCCCAGTTATCTGCACGTGACGTTCAGACGCCAGAATCCGACCGCGATCGGCCGGGATTTTGTCATTGCGGAGGGGCTCGAAGGGCCGGGGCGTTTTCTCGGCTGTTCGGTGGGCATCCGCGTACTCAATAAGGGCCATTGGTACGGCGAGGGCGAGGTGAAAATTTACCGCGACGGCGATGGTGAATTTCCGACCTACTGCGGCACCGGCCTCGAGGACTATGTCGGCAGCGCTTACGGTCTGGGCCGGCACCATGGAATCTACTCCGGTTCTCCAATCTATATTCCTGCGCAATTGCCCAATGCTGCTGCCGACTCCGGGACCGGCCCCGATTTTGCGAGCTTCTATCGCTGGCACCTTCCCGATCCCGTCATGTTCTCGGACGAGCTGCGGGTCACGATTCAGCAGATCGGCAGCGTGTTTTTTCCCAAGGGACAGGAAGCCGCATTTGAAGCCTTCAAGAGCGATCATCCCGCGGCCGGCCGCGGATGGGTGACCGACCTCGGATTCGGCATACTGGGATTTGGCCTGGTCGAACAAAGCGACGACTACTGTGCGTCCGCCTTTGTATACTGCCGTCGGCCACAGCCGGTTGCGCGCTTCAATACGGATGTGGCCGTTCGCGATATCGGACTTTTGGCGATCGAGGTGAAGCCCAAACTCATTTCCGACGATATGCTGGATCAAGGCGCCATCAAGCTCAAAAGGTATTGGGACCAGTAGTGACCGCATTGACACAGCCGGTTGGCTCGAGGCCGCCCCAAACTGCGGATGAGGACGCTGTTCGAGTACAGCTCGACCTGCTGGCGAACGGCGGCTGCGACCAAACGGCTTTCCTGCAGTCCATGCAGCAGCGATTTCAACTCGCGCCAGACGGGACTTGGGAAGTGCTCTCGCAACTGGATCAATACTACCGCCGCGGAAAAATCAAACCCGAGATGTTCCAGGCGATCAAGACCGCGCTCGCGGAGTCCGCCCTGGGGCAAGGCAGCAATGCGGCAGCGCGCGTCACGGCGCCGGCAGCGCTTGGTGAGGCGCGTCCCAAAGCAAAGGAGTCGCCGGGGCCCGCGGCGGCCCGGCAACTCAAGCCGGGCGATAAATTGCGTGATCGCTATCGAATCGAAGGCATTTTGGGACAGGGCGGCATGGGCACCGTCTTCGAGGCGGTCGATGATTTTCGCTTGGCGGCTGCTGCATCCGGCCAGCGCCTGGCCATCAAGGTGCTGCATACGGCCGTGACCAAGCGTGCGGAGCTGTTCGCCGAACTGCGCCGCGAATTTCAGAATCTGCAATTGCTGTCGCACCCGAACATCGTGCGCGTATATGAGTTCGACCGCGACGGGCCGCTGGCTTTTTTCACGATGGAACTGCTCGACGGCGCGCTGCTCAGCCGCGTGCTGCTGTCGAGAAAACCCCTGCATCTGGATCACGCACAATCACTGGCAGTCATTCGCGATGTCGGCGCGGCGATCGCGCACGCGCATTCGCGCGGCGTGGTGCATGGAGACATCAATCCGCAGAATATTTTCATCACGGCGCGCGGCGACTTGAGAGTTCTCGATTTTGGCGCCTCGAACAGGCTGCTGGTCGAGCCTTCGACGCCGGATGATGAAATAAAGCCCGCCCGTTTCGCCACTCCGGGCTATGCGAGTTGCCAGGTGCTCGAAGGCAAGCGGCCCGATGTGCGCGACGATTTATTCGCCCTGGCCTGCGTCGCCTACCGACTACTGTGCGGCGAGCATCCGTTCGCGGAAAGCAGCGCGCTCGAGGCGCGGGCGGCCGGCTCGAGTGCGCGTAAACCCGAGGGGCTCACTCACCGGCAGTGGCGGGTTCTTCAGGAAGGCCTGCATTGGGATCGGGCGATGCGTCCCCTCGACCTGCAGAATTGGATGGAGCGATTGGACCTGCGCGGCGCTGCGAAATCCCTGCCGGCATTGACCGATCTTCTCGAACCAGCCCCGGTCGCGAAACGCGGTTTCGCAATCCGGCAGGCGAACGTTTTGCCTGCCGCACTGGGTTTGGTGGTTGCCATGGCATTGGCCGGCGGCTATTGGTTCGCCAGAGGCCACAAGACAGCGTCGCGCGCCACCGCGCCGACCGACAACATCGCTGCTGCGCAATTGGAGCGCGCCGAGCCCCCTTTGCCGCCGGCAACCGCGCATGAGGCGCCGCTACCGCTTGCCGATTCGCGAGCGGCGGCCGCAGGAGAACCCGCGGTTGCGCCGCAGCCTGCGGCGAGTGCAAGACCCGCCTTGATCGAAATGACCGTCCCCACCGTCGAGGTTGCAGCGGGCGAAGTCAGTGCCCGCGTCATGGTACGGCGCAAAGGCAATTTGCGCGGTGAAGTAGGCTTTACTTGGTGGACTGAATCCGGCACTGCAAAGCCGGGGACTGATTTCACTCCGGTCGTGCCGCAGGTGGCGCACATGGGGGATCGACAGACCGGCGTTGCGCTGATGATTCCGTTGCTCAAGTCGTCGCGCGCGCAGTCCAAGAGCTTCTACGTGGTCATCGATATGCCGGAAGGAAACGCAAAACTCGGCGAGCGGGCGCTGGCCATGGTCACGTTGCTGCCGACGGGGTAAGGCATCACGCGAGTTCAGTAATGTGGCGGACGTTCCTGCTCGGCCGTACGCGTCGTCTCGTCGGAGCGAACGCTGTCGAGTCGTTCTCGCAGGGCCTTGAGTTGCATTTCCAGGGCCCCAATTTCCTTGTGCTGGCGAAACACCACATCGCTCAACTCGGCAACTGCATGCTCGAGATACGCTATTTTCGATTGCACCTGCTCTAAAGACTCGTCCTGATTCACGTCAAGGTCTTGCGGCATAGAATAAATAATCGGCCGAGTATGCGACTCGCAGCTCCTGGCCCGCCGAGGCCTGACTGCACCCGCCCGCCGGCGCACTACCCCCCGCCGTATGCAGCCGCTGGATCGAACTCACGGCGCTGAACATGCCCGTTCCCGACGTGGTTTTGGCTGTCAGCAGCAGCCATGGAATCGCGCCGGGCACGGGACTATTCGCGCGCGCGATAACTTCGCCGGTTACCTTGCTGCCATCGTTGGCCTCCCAGGTTGGCCCGCCATAGTGTTTGCCGACATTCCTGCCCGCTTTGGTTGCCAAGGTGGCCTCGGGCTGCTTGAACGACCATTCGAACTGCTTAGGATCGCCCTTCGCCGCCTCGCAACGGTAGACCTGCACTCCGGTGGCGTGCAGTTGCTGCGTCAGAGTCTGAGCGTTTGCGACGTTCAAGGACGCCGGTATGTCGTTGGGACGTTGGGGTGCTGCGCCTAAGCATCCCGTCACTGCCGCGCTCAACGCCGCCGGCAAAATCTTCTTCAAAAACTGACTCTTCGGCATGCCGCAACTTGACCACAATATCGTGGCGGCACGCAAGCTGAGTGCGCTATTGTGCTCAGCATGCAACGAAAGCCTCAACGGCGCGTGCTCGCCATCGACGTGGGTGGGACTCATGTGAAGATGCGCGTATCGGGACATCGGGATACGCGCGAGTTCGAATCCGGTCCCGCCATGACGCCGCGCAAAATGGTTGCTCGGGTGCTCAAGCTCACCGGCGATTTGAAATACGACGCAGTATCCATTGGCTATCCCGGCGTGGTCGTGCACGGCAAGATCGTCACCGAGCCTCATAATCTTGGGCGCGGGTGGGTGGGTTTTGATTTTCGCAAGGCATTCGGCCGGCCGACGCGACTCTTGAATGATGCCGCAATGCAGGCGCTCGGCAGCTACGAGGGCGGGCGCATGCTGTTTTTGGGACTGGGCACGGGCTTAGGCTCGGCGCTCATCGTCGACGGCGCCATCGCGCCGATGGAACTCGCCCACTTGCCGTATAAGAACGGCCGCAGTTATGAGGACTACGTGGGTGAGCGCGCGCTGCTCAAGCGCGGCACCAAGAAATGGCGCCGCGATGTCGCGGACGTGGTGTCGCAGCTCAGCAAGGCCTTGGAACCCGACTACGTGGTACTTGGCGGCGGCAATGCGCGAAGATTGAAAAAGCTGCCGAGAAACGCGCGGCTCGGCAATAATATTTTTGCCTTTCTCGGAGGTTTTCGCATCTGGCGCAACAACGCGCCGCGCGCCTGAAGCAGCGCCAGGTCGCGCGGCACGGTTACTTGACCCGACGCATCTCGAAGCCGATGCGCGGGAAATGCACCACAACCTCTCCGGCGCGTGGATCTTCGCGGGCGATCGCCACCTGATCCTTGGTCGCCGCATACAGCGCGCCTTCGATGGGATCGGTCCCGGTGTCGGTTGCCGCCACCACCACCTTCTCGCCGATCGCGATGCCGTGAGTGTCGACGCCGGGCCCGGCAACCGCTTTTGCGGTCGCATCACGAGCAATGCCGATGGCGGCGCCGCTGTCGAGGCTGGCGTGAGTGCCGTGACCAAATGCACTCATGCGTTCCCGCCATGCATTCAGCGCCGGGTAGGACTCGAGAATCTTTGCGACCGGACCGCCGCGCAGCACGAACCAGATATTGTGATAAATCGAGAAGTCCGCAATGCTGGCTGCGTTGCCGAAGAAGAAATTCTGCTTGCCGAGCATCTGCCCGAGACGCTCGAGATAGAGGGTAAATGCCGCAGTCGCCTCGGGAACCCGCATGCGCGGCATATTCGCGCGAAACACGTTTCTGTCTTCGGCGAAGGCCTTCTGGGCTTCCGGCGGCACGTCGCTGAACATGTGCGCGAGGCCGGCCGGTTGCAGGGTAAAGGGAATCATCGTCCAAAATAGCGTCGAGTCGGCCCATTGCGCGAGGATGCGCGATGCGCCCGCAACCGCGCTCGGATACAGAGTGGGCTGCGGCAGCTGCGCTTCGATCACCTCGGCGATGATGGCGGTATCACAATAAATATCCGCCCCGATTTGCAGTACCGGGGTCTTTCGATAACCGCCGGTGAGCGCGATCACGTCCGGCTTGGGCATGACGTTCGGGATGATGACCGAGGACCAATGCAGGCCCTTGAACCCCAGGATCAGCCGGATCTTCTCGGCAAAGGGTGAACCCGGGTAGTGGTGCAGGATTAGTTGTTGCGCGTTGCTCATAGGCGCACCAGCTGTTTACCGAAGTTCTGGCCTTTGAGCAGGCCGATGAATGCCGCTGGCGCGGCCGCGAGCCCCTCGGCGATGGTCTCGCGATATTTCAGCCTTCCCGCCGCCACGTGCCCCGCCAGCGCCGTCAAGCCTTCCGGCCAGAGATTCAAGTGATCGGAAATGATGAATCCCTGCATTTTGATGCGCGCCACCAGGAACACAAACGGATTCATGATGGCGCTTTTCGGCACCTGGCCGGGCGTGGAGTTGTAATCGGCGATGAGACCGCAGATCGCCACGCGCGCGAACGGATTGAGCAGCGTCATGACGGCATTCAACACATCGCCGCCGACATTTTCGAAGTGAGCGTCCACACCCTTGGGCGCGGCCGCGGCAATCATGGCCGCCAGGGATTTGGCATCCGCGGCCGTCTTGTAATCGATGCAGGCGTCGAACTTGAGTTCCTCCGTGACGAAGCGGCACTTATCGGCGCCTCCGGCGATACCCACCACGTGGACGCCGGCGATGCGCGCGAGCTGACCGACCACGCTGCCGACGGCGCCGGCAGCGGCACTGACCACCACGGTCTCACCCGGTTTGGGTTCCATGATCTTGTTGAAACCGTACCATGCCGTCATGCCGGGCATGCCCACCGCGCCGAGATATGCCGACATTGGAATCTGCCGCACGTCGATCTTGGCCAGTCCCTCGGCGTTGCCAACGCCATACTCGGCCCAGCCCAACATGCCGCGGACCGTATCACCCATGGCGAAATTACGGTTTCGCGACTCGACCACTTCGCCCACCGTGGCGCCGCCCATCGTCGCGTTCAGCGGCTGCGGCGCGGCGTACGACTTCACGTCATTCATGCGTCCGCGCATGTAGGGATCGAGCGATAGGAAGCGATTGCGGACGCGGACCTCGCCTTCGGCAAGTTCCGGCATCGGAACCGTCTCGAGACGAAAATTTTCCTCTCGCACCAAGCCCTGGGGGCGCGAGGCCAGCACGATTCGACGATAAGATTCAGCCATTGATGTTCTCCCGATCCGGTCGCTCAGGCGCCGGAATGCTTTTCCGATTTCTTTCGATTTTTGAAAGTACCCATCGCCTTGGCGATCAACCGATCATCGGTATTGCGTATCTCGCCTTCGCAAAACGCCAGCGTGCGCGAGCTGTGAAACGCGTGCCCCGACGCCATCAGACGCGATCCGGCCTTGGCAGGCTGCAAAAAACTGGTTTTCATTTCCACCGTAATACCGCCTTCGGCGCCGGGATCGAGCGACCACGCCGCCACCGCCATCGCCACGTCCAGCAAGGACAGCAACACGCCGCCATGTGCGACCGCCCAGCTGTTCATGTGCCAATCGGCGAGATCGAGCGCTACGACGGAGCGCCCGTTTGCCGCGCTGACGAACTCGACGCCAAGCTCCTGTATGAAAGGGATCTTGTGCCGAAATGCTTTCGCGTGGGTCACATGAAACCGTACCTTGCGCGGGCGCCATGTGTCAATGAATGGCACAATCCATCGAATCATGACAGCCACTGCCGCGGCTATCTTGCGCATCATCGCCCTGCTGTGCGCTACTCTGCTGGTCGGATTGCCGGCGGTCTGGGCAGCGTTGGCGCTCTGGTATCAAGCAGCGGGCGGTCGGACAATCAAGCTTGCAATCATCGCCGTGTGGATTGCCTGCAGCGTTGGCGTGCTGCTTGCGCTGTGGCAGGGATGGGCTGTGCTCAGCCTGTCGGTGTTCGCCGCGGCCTTCGCGGCCATTGCGATCTGGTGGCGGCGAATCAAGCCTTCGAACGACCGGCTCTGGGCAGACGACGTGGCGCAAATAGCCGCTGCGGCGTTCGATGGCGACAAAGTCACACTGCAGAATGTGCGCAATTTCGATTGGCGCAGCAACACTGACTACTCGCAGCGATGGGAAACCCGCGTCTACGATCTTAAACAGCTGAATTCAGTCGACATGATCATGTCGTACTGGCGCGGTCAGGCGATCGCGCACATGCTGGTTTCCTTCGGTTTCGCGATGGGCGAGCATGTTGCCTTCTCGGTGGAAATCCGCCGCGACAAGCGCCAAGGCTATTCGGAGGTCGGCGGCTTCTTCAAGGAGTTCGGGCTCAGCATCATCGCGGCCGACGAGCGCGATGTGATCCGCGTGCGCACCAACGTGCGCGGCGAGGATGCTTATCTTTATCGGATTCGCATGCCGCTGTTCGCGATGCGCTCCCTGTTTCTCGGCTACCTGGGCGAATCCAACAGCCTGGTCACCACGCCGCGCTTCTACAACACCGTTACCGCCAACTGCACCACGCTGGTCTATCACATGATGACGCGAATCGTCGGCTACCTGCCACTGAGCTATCGCATCCTGCTCACCGGCTACTTTCCCGCCTACGTCTACGCAGTCGGCGGACTGGACCAGCGCTTTCCGCTTGCGGAGCTTCGCGCTCTCGGGCACATCACCGATCGGGCGAGAGAATCGGATCGCAGCAGCACATTTTCCGCGGATATTCGCCACGGCATTCCCGCCATCGACCCCGCAAGTTTGCCTTAATGCAGCGGCACGAAGCCGTAGCGCTTGAATGCCAGATCGCCAGCCGGGCCGCGCATGTAGGCCAGAAACTTGGCGGCATCGGCGTTGGCGACATTGGTTAACGCGGCCGGATAGATGATGGGTTCATGGCTTGCGGCCGGAAATGCGTCGACGAAGCGCACTTTTTTGTCGGCCAGGGCATCGGTCGCATAGACGATGCCGAGCGGCGTTTCACCACGGCCCACGAACGCCAGTGCCGCGCGCACGCTGTCGGCGCGCACCAAGCGCGCTGACACCGAGTCCCAGACGCCGAGAGAAATCAACGCCTGTTTGGCGTAGCGCCCGGCCGGCACCGAATCCGGATCGCCGGTCGCCAAACGGCCCTTGCCCAACGTTGCCGCGAGCGGGAAGTGCGGCTCGATCTTGAGCGCCACTTTGCTGTCCAGCGGAGCCACCAGGATGAGTTGATTGCCCACCATGTCAACCCGAGTCGCAGGCCGAATCAATGCCCGAGCTTGCAGATAGTCCATCCACTCGAGATCCGCCGAGAAGAACAGATCAGCCGGCGCACCGTTTTCTATTTGCCGCGCAAGAACGGAACTCGAGGCGAACGAAAACCGCACCGGGATCGAGGTGTCCTTGGTAAAGGCATCCCCCAGATCCTGCAGCACCTCGCTCAGGGAAGCCGCGCCAAATACGGTGATCGGCTGCTTGGCGTCGTTCGCGGCAAACACCGGCGCCGCGAACAACAGCGCGCCGAGCACCAGCACGCTAAAGATCGGGGCGGTTTTCTTCACGGCGGCTAGTTGTTCGCCAATACCGGTTGTCCGCTATAAAACTCGGGAAACGTGCGCTTGAAATTCACAACCTTGGGCACGTCGTACATAGCAATATAGGGTTGATTCGGATTGTGAATCAGGTAATCCTGGTGATAATCCTCCGCAGTATAAAACCCGAGCAGCGGATCGACCCGGGTCACGATGGGTCTTGCAAATGCATGGGCTTTATCCAACTGGGCGATGTAGGCCAATGCGATGCGCTTCTGCTCATCGTCCACATAAAAAATGGCCGAGCGGTATTGAGTGCCGACGTCGGGGCCCTGTCGATTGAGTTGCGTCGGATCGTGCACCACCGAAAACGCAATTTGCAAAATCTGACCGTAGGAAATGGCCGCCGGGTCAAAAACGATCTTGACCGATTCGGCATGACCGGTGCGTCCGCCGCTCACGGTCTCGTATTGAGCCGTCGATTTCTCACCGCCGGCGTATCCCGCCCAGACTTTCTTTACCCCGCGGACATGTTCGAACACGCCTTGCACGCCCCAAAAGCAGCCGGCCGCGAGCACCGCGATCTGCGCAGGCCCCGCGGCTTTGGGATTGTCGATCGCCGGCGGCGCGATGATCACCGGCGCTTCGGCGCCGAACAGCGGCGAATGCCAGACACTCAAGCCGAGCGCTGCCGCACCGAGCAGGGCCGTGATGCGCATCGGCGTCGCGAACTTCATAAATGACATGGCTACTCCTTTACGCGCGAGCCACGAAGTGCAGCGCGACTGAATTCATACAATAACGCAAGCCGGTCGGCCTTGGCCCATCATCGAATACATGTCCCAGGTGAGCATCACAGCGACGGCAGGAGATTGCATCGCGCTGCATGCCAATACTAAAGTCGCTCTTCTTGACGATGTTCATCGCCGCTATCGGCTGCCAAAAACTTGGCCAGCCGGTGTGGGAATCGAACTTGGTCTTGGAGTCGTACAGTGCGGTGTCGCAGCAGATGCAGCGGTACAGCCCTGGGGCGCGATTGCCGTCGTATTCCTTGCTGTCGTATTCCCCGCTGAATGCCATTTCAGTACCCGCCTGGCGAGTCACGCGGTAAGAGAGCGCGGACAGCTGAGCGCGCCATTCCGCGTCGCTCTTCTCGATTTTCGCCACGCGCACGATGCCGAGGCTTAGTCCCTCCGCCGAGAAATTCTCGATCGACACTTCTTTGCCGACCATCGGCCCGGATAGGGTCGCTGCCGTGGCTCTGTAGATGAGAGGCGCGACCGACAGTACGCTCAAGCCCGCCATGAACATTCGACGACTCACTACTTCACTCATGATTACCACCCTCAGCCAAATGTAAAAGAATACGCCTGAACGCCGGAATCCAAGAATTCAATGGTAAACACATGCTCGCCCACGACGCCGCTCTGTCGAATCAGCTGGTACAGCCGCTGGCCGCCGATGACGCCGGCGCCGCTTGAGTCCGTATCGGCGCCGTGATTGTCGGCCGGCGCCGCACCATCCAGCGTGACACGAAAGTGCACCGGCTTGCCGTCCTTGCCGGGCCCCAGCACCAGATGCAAATCGCGGGCGTAGAACCGAAACGTGATCTTCCCAGGCGCCGCCGCCAATATCGCTTTCTCCGGGTCCACGTTCCAAGACCCGCTCAGCGCCCATTGATTCAATTTCAATGCAGCCGGCGCCGAGTAGGCGCGCGCTTGATCCTGAGCGAATCCGCCGGGAGAGGCGAAGTTTTCGGCACGGCGATAGCCGACATAGGTTTCCGGAGATTGATCATGCGCTTCGTCTGCCGGCGCCTGCACACCCACGGCCGATAATGCGCCCATCCCCGGCGCGGGCAGGCCGGTATTCCCCGCCTCGGTCAGTAATTTGCGAATCGTTTCTTCCGACTCATCGTAATTACCTTCGCCGAAATGATGAGCGCGAATCTTGCCGCTCGCGTCGATGAAGTAATGCGCCGGCCAATACTGGTTGTTGAATGCCTGCCAGATGGCATAGTCGTTATCGAGCGCCACCGGATAAGTGATTTGCAAATCGGCGACGGCGCGCCGCACATTGCTTGGGTCCTTTTCGAAGGCAAATTCCGGCGCGTGCACGCCGATGACAAGCAACCCGTGGTCCTTGTACTTCGAGTACCACTCCTTGACGTATGGGAGCGCGCGCAGGCAATTGATGCAGGAATAGGTCCAGAAATCGACCACCACCACTTTGCCGCGCAAGGCTTCGGGGGTGAGCGGCGGCGAATTCAGCCAAAGCGTGGCTCCAGCGAACGAGGGGACTTCACCTTCCACCGGAAGAGCCCCGGCGGCCTTCGCCGAGGACATCATCATCCCGTGGCCATCCGCATTTTTATTGCTCATGGCCATGTTCGAGTTGCTCATCGCCATCGTCATGCTGCCGCCCGCCTGCGCGCCCTGCGGATTGATCTTATCGATCAGCGACTGTTCGATGCTGTTCGTACCATTGAGCGACAAGCGGGTGAGTACGGTGGTATCCCATCCAAATACGATGGCCACGACCGCAACCAGCACCGCGATGCCGAGTGCGCGGCGCAGCCATTCGCCGGTGCCGAGCGATTTTTTCATGAAGGCGAAGACGCGCCCACCGGCAAACAGCGCGACCGCCAATGAGGTTGCGGCGCCTGCCGCATAGGCGAACAGCAGCAAGCTGGTACGTGTATTCGGCCCCGAGATGGCGGCGCCGGTAAGAATCAGCCCTAATATGGGGCCGGCGCACGGTGCCCACAATAGACCTGTGGCCACCCCGAGCAGCAAAGAATTTACGACCCCGAGCTTTGCGGGTTGTCCGGGCACCGGCTGTGCCATGCGATTGCCGAGCGCGACGAACGGCCGTGCCAGCCAATCGGCCAAGCGGGTTGACAGGAGGGTGGCCGCGAATATCGTCAGCAGGACCAGGGCGAAGATGCGTCCATATTGATTGACCCTGACGGCCCAGGAGCCGCCGACCGCCGCCAAGGTGGCGATGCCAGCGAAGGTGACGGCCATTCCGAGCAGCATGGGCAGACCATTGGTCAGAAACCTCCGCTCGGAACGAGCGAATACAAACGGCAGCACCGGCAGAATGCACGGACTTAAAATCGTCAGCACGCCGCCCAAAAATACTAAAATTACAAGGGTCATGGTCTTTTGATCTTACTCCTGTCACATAGGACCGGCGATCGGGCGGTTACATTGCAAACAAAGGGGAAAAGCATGTCCAGCGAAAAATCCGGGATCGAACGGCTGCAGAGCGCCATCACCGAATCGCTTCATACGCATTGGCTGACTTTTCTGCTCGAGGGAATCGTCCTCATTATTCTCGGCTTGATGGCCGTCGCGCTGCCGATGCTCGCCACCCTGGCGGTCGCCATCCTCATCGGCTGGCTATTATTGGTCAGCGGCGTGCTGGGTCTGGTCACCAGCATCTGGATGCGGCGTGCGCCTGGATTCTTATGGTCGCTGTTGTCGGCCATTCTTGGCATCACCGCGGGCGTGGTGCTGTTGTGGTGGCCCGGGTCGGGCGCATTGTCACTCACCGTGATCCTGACTGCATTCCTGACCGTCGAAGGGATCCTTTCGATCATGTATGCGCTGGAACACAAGCGCGATCTATCAGGACGCTGGGGCATGATGCTGCTGAGCGGCATCGTGGATCTGATCCTGGCGGCAATGATATTCCTCGGGCTTCCCGCGACTGCGGCATGGGCGATCGGCCTGCTGGTAGGGATCAATCTGATCTTCGGCGGGTCTGCGCTCGCCGCCATGGCCTTGCACGCGCGAAACGTCGATCCGCGCCCCAAGGCCGCCTAAGTTCCGCAAAAGGTTTGCAGCACGCGTTCGCCGGGCAGCGGCGGATCGGCATACGCGTCGGCCGCTTGGGTGAGATACGGCTGCGACAGCACCATGGACAGTTCCTCGAAAGGTGCGAAGTCATCTCGTGCGGCAGCCTGGATAATTCGCTCGATTTGATGGTTGCGCGGGATGTAGCGGGGATTGGCCCGCCGCATGGCCTCGGCACGCAGTGCCGGCGGTGCGCTCTCGCGCGCCAGCCGCAGGCGCCATCGCTGTGCCCATTCATCGTAGTCGCGCGCATTGGCAAAAAGCCTGCGTATCTCTTGATCGCCGGCCTCGCTCTCGGCGGCATCGCACATGCCGCGGAAGGTCAGGGTGAAATCCGCCTGATTGCGATGCATAACCTCGAGCAAATCTTCGGCAAGCGCCGCATCGCCGTCCTCATGCAGCGCCATGCCCAGCTTGCGGCGCAATCCGGCGAGCCAGTGATCCTGAAAAGTGCTGCTGAAATTCGCAACGACTTCGGTCGCCAGCTGCACCGCGCGCTTCTGGTCGGCATCGATGAGCGGTAGCAGCGTTTCCGCGAACCGCGAGAGATTCCAGGCCGCGGCGTGCGGTTGATTGCAGTAGGCGTAGCGGCCGTGTGCGTCGATGGAGCTGAACACCGCCTTGGGATCGAAGGCATCCATGAAGGCGCAGGGTCCGAAATCGATGCTCTCCCCCGAAACAGCCATGTTGTCGGTGTTCATCACGCCATGGATGAAGCCCACGTGCATCCAGCTCGCAATCAGCGCGGCCTGGCGCGATGTAACGTTCTTGAGCAGCGTCAAGTAGCGATCTTGGTCGTGCAAAACGTGCGGATAATGGCGTTCGATCACATAATTCGCGAGTATCCGAACGGCATCGACGTCGCCGCGCGCGGCGAAATATTCAAACGTGCCAACCCGTACGTGACTCGACGCGACCCGGGTCAAGATTGCGCCCGGCAGCAGCTGTTCGCGCTGCACGGACTCGCCGGTGCTGACTGCCGCGAGCGCTCGCGTGGCGGGAATGCCCAGCGCATGCATCGCCTCGCTGACCAGATATTCGCGCAACACCGGCCCCAAGGCGGCGCGCCCATCCCCACCGCGCGAATAGGGAGTGCGTCCGCAGCCCTTCAATTGGATGTCGCGGCGCCGGCCAGCGCGATCGCAGGCTTCCGCCAGCAGGATGGCGCGGCCATCGCCGAGCTGCGGTACGAAGTGCCCGAACTGGTGTCCCGCATAGGCCATGGCGATGGGTACCATGCCCGGCGGCACGGTGTTGCCGGAAAATAATTGCGCCAATGCGTGCGTCTCAAGACCGGCGAGATCCGGATCCAATTCGCCCGCAAGCTCGCGATTGAATCTGATCACACGCGGCCGGGCGACCGGCGTCGGGTCGAGCTTCGTAAAGAAGCGCGGCGGTAATCCGGCATAGCTGCTGGGATTCACTGTTTGACCATCGCCTCGCGTACCGCTCCGGTTCGGGCGCCGGCGCCGCGGGTCGCAAGCCACGAGCCGAGCAGAATCAGCGCGAAGGCGAGAAATCCGCCGACACCGAGATGCTCATGCAGCACCAAGACGCCGAGCAGCGTCGCCACCACCGGATTAATATAAGTGATCACTGTCGCGCGCGACGCCCCGGCATGGTTCACGAGATAAAACATCAACAACATCGCTATGGCCGTGCAAACGATGCTCAAGATTGCGATCGATGCCATGGCCTGCGCGGATGGCAGGCTCGCCGGGATTTCCAGCGCCGCGGGAACCAACAAAATGAGGCTTGCCACCAGCAAACTGCCGGCGAGCGGGCCGATCGACTCGACGCCCTGCAGTTGCCGCTGAATGATCAGGGGTCCGATTGCATAACCAAGCGTTGCCAGCAGCATGCAGGCAACACCGACCCAGCCCAGCGGCCAGGAAATGGGCCCGGTCCCGAGCAGCGCCGCCACCCCCACAAAACCGAGTCCGAGGCCAATGATCCGCCAGCTTCCCATTTTTTCGCTGATGCCGAAGAAGCGCTGCATCAGCGCGACGGACAGCGGCACCATGGCGATCAGGATGCCCGTGACCGAGGAACTGATCCAACGCTCGCCGAAGGAGATGGCCGAGAACGGAATGGCAAACTCCGCCAATGCAAATGCGCAGATCGCCGCTTTGTGTTTGCTCAAGCCTCGCAGCGCACCACGCCGCCACGCGATCGGCAGCAGAATCGCGGCGGCGATCGCCACGCGGCTGAACGCAATGAGCAGCGGCGAGACTTCCTGCACGGCTATTTTGATAAAAAAATAGGGCAGCCCCCAGATGATGCCGAGCGCCGCGAAGGCCATCCAAGCTCGCCAGCTCACTCCATCATTCCGAGATTGACGCGCATTATGACGCATGCTAGCAGGGATCGCCGCACGTCAGGATTTTCCTACATAAAATTCGGCGACAAAACGCCGCATATGCAGCGCACGTCAACCAGACAACGAACGCTGCGTTGCTGATAATTGAGGCCGCAGGTTATGAGCGGCTGAAGGAGACGCCGCCGAGGAGCGAGGACGATGCCTTTTTTCCGCAACGAAGAACTGTCGATTCACTACTTGGTACGCGGGCGCGGTGAGCCGTTACTGCTCATTCATGGACTCGGATGCAGCGGAGCCGATTGGGCCTTTCAAGTAGCCGCCCTCGAGCGGCGATTTCGACTGATTGTTCCCGATCTCCCGGGTAGCGGACACAGCTTGCCGCCGCACGGCGAATACACCATCGCGGGATTCGCCGCCGCATTGTGGAAACTGATGGATCATCTGCAGATAGGCGCGCCCAACATTGTTGGCTTCTCACTGGGGGGCGCCGTCGCACTCGAAATGGCGGCGCAACGGCCGTCGAGCGTGCCGCGGATCGGACTCATCAATAGCCTCGCGAGCTATCGGCCCGTCGACCTTCGCAAATGGCTCGAGACTTACGTATCGGCCACACTGGTGCGGCTCCTGGGGATGCCGCGCGCCGCGTGCGTGGCGGCTGCCCGCTTGTTTCCCGAACCGTGGCAGCGCGCCATGCGTGAACATGCGGCGCGTGCACTTGGCGCCGTGTCCGCCGCCGCCTACCTGGGGACCGGCTTTGCTTTGGCGCGCTGGGCGATGCCCGATCGGCTCGATCAAGTGAAGAGCCGAATCTTGATGATCGCGGCAGAGAAGGACTTCACGCCGCTGGCCGAAAAGCGCGCGCTGGCCAAAAAGCTCAATGCCGACATGGTGGTGGTGCGCGGCTCGCGCCACGGGACACCTTTCGATTCCGTCGAGGTAACCAACGCCAGCTTGCTCGCGCTGCTCACTGACCAGCCGCTGCCGCCGCCGGCGCGATGGGTGCGCGACACGCCGGCGCATGCACAAGAGTTAACGCTGTCCGGCAGCATTGCCGAAGAGCATGTCTTGAGCCCGCTGCTATTGGACTGAGCCCACGGAACTTGCGGACTGCCACGGCAAGCGGTCGAGATCGAGATTGCCGCCGCTCAAAATGATGCCGATGCGCGCCGCGCCACCGCCGCTCAAGCGTGCGGACGAGAGATGACCTTCGATAATCGCCGCATAGGGCACGGCGCCCGAGGGTTCCACGATGATCTTCATGACTTCGAAAATCTGCCGCATGGCCTGCACAATCGAATCCTCGCTGACCGTGACGATGTCGTCGACCAGGCGAATGATTTCCGCAAACGGCTTTTCGCCCAAAGACGTCTTCAGTCCGTCGGCGATGGTTCGCGGCTCGATCATGGGAACGATATGGCCGGCCGCCAGCGAGCGTGCCGCGTCATCCGCGCCCTTGGGCTCGACGCCGATCACACGGATCCCGGGCTTGAGGTTTTTCGCGGCCACGGCGATGCCGCTGAGCTGTCCACCGCCGCCCACCGGGCAAAGAATCACATCCAGATCCGGTACGTCTGCCAACAACTCGATCGCAGTGGTTCCCTGTCCCGCCATCACGCGCAAATCATCGTAGGGATGAATGAACGCGGCACCGGTCCTTTCCATCAGCGCGCGGGCCGTCGATTCGCGCGCCTCCAGGGTCGGTTCGCACAGAACGATGTCGCCGCCGTAACGCTTCACAGCGGCCTGCTTGGCCAAGGGCGCGTTCCTCGGCATCACGATATATGCCGGCACGCCGCGCAACCTCGCAGCCCGTGCCAGCGCCGCGGCGTGGTTGCCCGAGGAGTGCGTGACGACGCCGCGCGCCGCCTCGGCGGCCGTCAGCAGAAATACCGCATTGGTGGCGCCGCGCGCCTTGAAAGCCCCCGCCTTCTGTAGGTTCTCGCATTTGAAGTAGAGCCGGGCTCCGGCCAGCGAATCGAGCACTTCGCTGGTCATCACCGGCGTGCGATGGATCTTGTCGCGAATACGCTCATGCGCTTCGCGAATCGACGCCATCGTCAATCCAGCGGATTGCGGCTGCAGGTTTCGTGCGTTCATAAAGCCTCGCCGAGAGTAGCGGTATCATAGACGACCCCTGTGCACGCCGTGGGATATTCGTTTAATCTGGCACCAGCCAATTACGGGAGAGCGCTGCATGAGTTTGGTTGCAAGACAGAGCGCCGTCGCTCGAGCGCGGCGCCTGCTCGCCCATGACCCTCACGCTCACGCCGATGAAGCCGTGGTGCCTTCGATCGCGCAGACCTCGCTGTTTACCTTCGACAGCTTCGCGGAAATGTCGGACACCTTCGCGGGCAAACGCACGCGCAATGTCTATTCGCGCACCACCAATCCGACGGTGTCGATGTTCGAACGCAAGATGGCGGAGCTGGAGGAAACCGAAGACGCCATCGGCTTCCCCAGCGGCATGGCGGCCATCTCCGGCACCGTGCTGGCCTTTGTCCAGCCAAGGGATCGGATGGTCTGCGTACGTCACGTCTATCCCGATGCTTATCGTTTTTTCGAGACGCTGCTCAAGAAGCTTGAAGTCGCAGTGGACTACGTCGACGGCTCCGATCTTAAGGCTGTCGAGGCGGCTCTGCCCGGCGCTAAACTGCTGTACCTCGAAAGCCCGACCAGCTGGACCATGCAAGCCCACGACGTCGGCGCCTTGGCAGCCCTGGCGCGCCGCCACGGGTCGCTGTCGGTCATCGATAATTCCTGGGCCACACCGGTATTCCAACGGCCGATCACCCTGGGAGTGGATCTCGTGATCCACTCGGCGTCGAAGTACATCGGCGGCCACAGCGACACGGTAGCGGGGGTACTGGCAGGCCGCGCCGATCTTGTAACTCATGTGCGCCGCAGCGTCTGTCCGTACATCGGCGCCAAGCTGGCGCCCTTCGAAGCCTGGCTGCTGATTCGAGGACTACGAACCTTGCCTGCGAGGATTCTGGCTCACGAAGAATCAGCGCTCGAACTGGCGCGGCGGCTTGCGGCACATCCTGCGGTAACGGCGGTCCATCACCCGGCGCTGGCGGGTCCGCTGCCGCCAGGGCTCACCGGCACCACCGGGCTGTTTTCATTCGAGGTCGACGCCGGCATCGACATTCCGGCGTTGTGCGACGCTTTGGAGCTGTTCCAATTGGGAGTGAGTTGGGGTGGGCACGAAAGCCTGGTAATCCCGGCCCTGATCGCGCGAGCGCAGGCGGCCGGTCCCAATTCGGCGCTGGATTTCGCTGTCCCCGCCCGCATGATCCGCTTGCACATCGGCCTCGAAGGCACCGAGGCCCTATGGGCGGATTTGCATCAAGGCCTCGCCAAGAGTACGCATTGAGCGCGCACACTTTGAAAATTGCCGCAGGTTCGCTCCTTGCCGCCTGCCTGTTCACGCCAGCAGCGAGCCGCGCCGACACCACCCTGAAGCTTGTCGAAGTGCTCACCAGCCCCGAACGCACCGAAACCTTGCAAGGGTTGGTGAACGCGTTCGAGAAGCAAAATCCCGGCACGCATGTCGAAATAACTTCGCTCGCTTGGAGTTCGGCATTCGAGAAATTCGCCACCATGGTGTCGGCCGGCGACACCCCGGATGTCGTGGAGATGCCCGACCGTTGGCTTTCGCTGTATGCGAAGAACGGCAATCTGGAAAATCTCGAACCCTATCTTGCCCAATGGAACGAGACCAAGGGACTGAACGATCGAGCGCTGGAAATAGCCCGCGCCGTCGATAAAACCGCCTACCTTCTGCCCTACGGCTTGTATTTGCGGGCGTTGTTCTACAACAAAGTGTTGTTCAAGCAGGCCGGCATCGCCGCGCCGCCGAAGACCATGGACGAGTTTCACGAGGATGCGAAAAAAATAGCCGCGCTTCCCGGCAAGTCCGGCTATTGCCTGCGCGGCGGTCCGGGCGGCCTCAACGCGTGGATCATGTTCGGCGCCGCCATGGCCGGCAACAACATATTCTTCAAACCCGATGGCAGTTCCACGCTTACAGACTCAGGCTGGATCAACGGTACCGCCTGGACGGTCAATCTGTACAAGGATGGACTTGCGCCGCGCGACAGCGTGAATTGGGGCTTCAATGAGATCGTGGCCGGCTTCTACTCCGGCACCTGCGCCATGGTGGATCAGGATACGGACGCGCTCATTGCAATTGCGGAACGCATGAAGCCGGACCAATTCGGCGTGGCGCCGATGCCCAAGGGACCTTCTGGCAAAGCATATCCGACCGTCGGATACGTGGGCTGGTCCATCTTCAAGTCGAGCCTGCACAAGGATCTGGGCTGGAAACTGATCAAGGCGCTGGATGACCCCGCGGGAAATCTGATTTGGAACAAGCGGGTGGGCGCGCTGCCGATTTACAAGGCGGCAGAACAGGCGCCGTTTTACTCCAGCGACCAGCTCAAGGGCTGGTTCCAGGAACTCTCCGACCCGGATGAGGTGCCCACGCTGATGCCAACCAACTTGCCTGGATTTGCCTACTTCGCGGATTCAGTTGTGGTGCGAACCGGCCAACAGGCACTGCTGGGTCAGATTTCGCCCGAAGACATGAACAAGCAATGGGCCGCCTACCTGACCAAGGCCAAACAGAAGCAGCTGAGCGGCAAATGACCGCGGCAGCGCGCCAGCTCGAGCGTGGCGCGAATTGGCGCGGCGTGGGTCGGCGCCGCGTGCTGCTGGCGGCTGAGCCGTATCTGTACACCCTGCCGTCGGTGCTGTTGATCTGCGTCATCATGCTCGTGCCGCTGCTGATCGGTCTCACCTACGCATTTCATGACGTACGACTTCTCGATCCCTCGAGCGGCGACTTCGTCGGGCTCGAGCATTTTCGCGAACTCAACGCCGACCCGGCGTTTTGGAACGCGCTGCGCAACACGCTGACTTGGACGGCCGCTTCGGTGACCTTGCAGTTCGGATTGGGTTTGGTTCTTGCGCTGCTGCTCAACCGGCTATTCCCCGGGCGGGCAGTGATTCAGCTGCTGGTGTTTCTACCGTGGGCGATCCCGAGCTTTTTGTCCGGTTTGAATTGGGCATGGCTGTTCAATCCGGTGGTAGGACCACTGCCCTACTGGCTGAAAGCTCTGGGCGTGCTGGCAGCCGCCGACAATCTCCTGTCTCATCCGCGTCATGCACTGTGGGGCCCGATCATCGCGAATGTCTGGTGGGGCATTCCTTTTTTCGCGATAACCCTACTGGCCGCGCTGCAATCGATCCCCGCGGATATTTACGAGGCTGCAGCCATCGACGGGGCGGGACCCTGGATCAGATTTCGCCGCATCACCCTGCCGTTCCTCGCGCCCACCATGGCCATCACCATTCTGCTGCGCACCGTATGGATCGCCAACTTTGCCGATCTGATCGTGATCATGACCAAAGGCGGCCCGGCCGACTCCACGCAAATTCTTGCCAGTTACATATTCACCCAGGCGTTTCAGCGACTCGATTTTGGCTATGCCTCGGCGGTGGCCACGGTGCTGCTGGCGCTGCTGCTGGCCTACGCCATGGCTCTGATGGTGCTGCGCGCCGCCCTCACGCGCCGCGGCTAATCCTCATGGAACCGCACGGCAAGGTTTACTGGGTGATTCATTACCTGCTGCTCGGCGCATTTGTCATCTTCGCGTTGTTCCCTCTATTCTGGCTGCTGAAGGTTTCGATCACGCCGAACGATCTCTTGTATTCCGAGGGAGTTCGCCTTTGGCCCTCGCATGCCACCACCGATCACTATGCATCGGTGATCGCGCACAGCCAGTTCCCGCTGTTCTTCCGCAACAGCGTCATCGTGGCTACCAGCACCGCGCTGTTCTCGACCTTGTTCGCGGCCGCGGCCGGCTACGGTTTCTCCAGATTTCAATTCCGCGGCAAGTATTGGATCGTGGGGCTGATGCTGGTCACGCAGATGTTTCCCCTGGTCATGATCATCGCGCCGATCTTCCGCCTGCTCAAACCATTGGGACTCACCAATTCTCTGACCGGCCTGGTAATCGTGTACACGGCATTCAACGTGCCGTTCGCGAGTTTTCTCATGCAGTCATTCTTCGATGCCATTCCCAAAGATCTCGAGGAGGCTGCGATGCTCGACGGCGCCAATCGATTTGCGGCCTTCCGCAAAATCATCGTGCCGCTCACGCTGCCGGGGCTGGCGGCGACCCTCGGATTCGTATTCACCGCGGCTTGGAGCGAATTGCTGTTCGCGCTCATGCTGAACTCGTCGAGCGCCGCCAGCACCTTCCCGGTAGGCTTGTTGGCATTCGTATCAAAATTCTCCGTCGACTTTGGCCAGATGATGGCCGCCGGCGTGCTGGCATTGCTGCCGGTGTGCATGTTCTTTGTTTTCATTCAACGCTATTTGGTGCAAGGCCTCACAGCCGGCGCCGTGAAGGGCTGACGTGGCCGCCATCCGCATTCGCGACCTGTGCAAGTCCTATGGCGACGCCAAGGTACTGCGCAGCATTAATCTTAACATCGATGACGGAGAATTCGTCGTGCTGGTCGGACCTTCGGGATGCGGCAAATCGACGCTGCTGCGCCTGATCGCCGGCCTGGAAGCAATAACCAGCGGCGAGATCCGCATCGGCGAGCGCCTGATCAACGAGCTGGCGCCGAAGGATCGGGACGTGGCGATGGTTTTCCAGTCATATGCCCTGTATCCACATATGACGGTGCGCGAAAACATGAGCTTCAGCCTGAAACTCAAGGGCCTCTCGCGGGACCGCATTGCCGCCGCGGTTGACGCAGCAGCCGCAAAGCTCGAAATTCACGAGTTGCTGGATCGCAAGCCGCGAGTGTTGTCGGGCGGACAGCGGCAGCGGGTTGCCATGGGCCGCGCGATGGTGCGCGAACCGAAGGCCTTTCTCTTTGACGAACCGCTGTCGAACCTCGACGCGCGATTGCGCGAGCAAATGCGCTACGAAATCCGCAAACTGCAACGCGAACTTGGCACCACCTCGATCTATGTGACGCACGACCAGATCGAGGCCATGACCATGGCCGACCGGATAGTCGCGATGCACGAAGGGATCGCGCAGCAAATCGGCACGCCGGCCGACCTCTATGACAATCCGGCGAACTTGTTCGTCGCCGGATTCATCGGTTCGCCGGCGATGAATTTCATCGAGGCAACGCTGGTTCACGAGCGCGAGGCCGCGGACCATGCCACGCACAGCAGCGTGATGGTTGGAACCCTGCGGATGGGCAGCGTTCAACATGCCGGCACCGTGCGCAAGGACGGCCGCGTTACGGTCGGCATTCGGCCGGAACGCATTGCCCTAGGGACGGCATCGGGACTCGCGGCGCAAATTGATTTGCTGGAGCCGACCGGGCTGGGAACCGTTTTGCATCTGCGCCTGGCGGGGCAGCGAATCAAGGCATTCACCACCGACCGGCTGGCGGCCGGCAGCAAAGACGCCGTGAACATTGAGCTCCAACCCCGAGACCTTTTGCTGTTCGATCCCGATAGCGGCGTGCGTTTGCGCTAGCGCTGGCCCGCGCTCAAGACCGCCAGCATATCTTCGTCCTCTTCCGCAGGCTTTTCGACATTGCCGCGCAGCAGCTCCAGGCATTGCTCCGCCGGCATCGGCCGCGCGAACAGGAAGCCCTGCCCGGTCAGACAGCCGAGCTTGCGCAAAATCTCCGCCTGCTGGTAAGCCTCGATGCCTTCGGCAATGACCTGAATGTGCAAGTGCCTTGCAATCGCAATGATCGCGCTCACGATTGTCAGATCGCTGGAGTCCGTCACCAGATCTCGAACGAAACTGCGATCGATCTTGAGCGTGTCCACGCGCCAGTTCTTGAGGTAGCTCAAACTGGAATAACCGGTGCCAAAATCGTCGATGGCGATCTTGATTCCGAGATCGCGCAGGCGCGCTATGGTGTCCTGGCGGTTTTCCCCGGCCGGCGCGTGCGAGTCGAACATCGCCCGTTCGGTCATCTCCAGCTGCACCATCTCCGGCCTGAGGTCATGCGTCTTCAGCAGCGCCGCAATCGTCGACTGCAGCTCGCCCTTTTGCAGCTGGGCGGGCGCGATGTTCAGCGATACCGGCACCAGGACGGCGCCCGCCTGGCGCCAGGCGCTCATCGTTTGCAGCGTACGATGCAGCACGAAATTACCCATCGGCACGATCAAACCGGTTTCTTCGGCCACCGGAATGAATTGGTCGGCCGGTATCATCCCGTGCACCGGATGCGACCAGCGCATCAGCGCCTCGAGGCCGACAATCTTTCGCGTCAGCAGATTCACGAACGGCTGATAGTGCACGTCAAACTGCTTCAAGCGCAGTGCCTCGCGCAGGCTGGCCTCGACGGCCACGCGGTGCTTGAGCTTGCGATTCATGGCGTGACTGAACATCTGCACGTTGTTGCGGCCGCGATCCTTCGCCTGATACATGGCGGTATCCGAATGTTTCAGCAATTCGCCCATATCGGCGCCGTCGCGCGGATACAGACTGACGCCGACGCTTGCCGTGGTCTGCAGCTGATGCCGGTCGATGATGATCGGCCGGTTCAATGTCTCGATGATGCGTCCAGCGCCCATCGTGACCTCGTCATAGGTCTTGACGTTGCGAAATACCACGACGAACTCATCTCCGCCCATGCGAATGACGACATCGCTGTCGCGCACGCACTTCCGCAGCCTTTGTGCCACCTCTTGCAGCAGCTTGTCGCCGGTTTCGTGGCCGCGCGTGTCGTTGATGTGCTTGAAGCGGTCCAGGTCCAGGAACACGACGCCGAGCATGGTGTTGGCGGCTTTGGCTTCCTCGATGGCCTGCGGCAGGAACGCCGTCAGATAGTGCCGGTTCGGCAGGCCTGTCAATTGGTCGTGATGCGCCATGCGATCGAGCCGCTGCTGATTCTCGATGATCTGCTGCTCTGCCTTGCGTCGCAGTGAAACATCATGCGTCACATAGGCCAGAACGTCGCGGCCATCCACATCAAGCGCGTTGCACCTGACCTCGGTGTCGATCAAGGCGCCGCTCTTGCAGCGCTGCTGCAAGTTGATCGCCATGTGCGGATTCGCGTCTCGAAGCCGCGCCAGGACATTTTCGGGCGTCGCCGTGCCGTCGGCGAAAATATCGGCCAGCGTCAGGGCCCGTGCTTCGTCATCCGTGTAGCCCAGGCGGCCGAGGAATGCCGGATTGGTGTACAGCACTTGCTGCGAACTGGTGTCCACAATGACGATGCCGTCGTTGGCCTGGTCGATCAAGGCCTTGTAGCGCGCGTCAACCGATCGTTGATGTCGGAAGTAACCTTTCAATGCGAGAATCAGCACCACGACCAGCGCCAGCAGGACCAGCAAGGCGGCGAGAATATACGCCACCGCGCCGCCGCCGCGGGCTGCACGCGGCTCGACGAACGCGCCGTCCGGCGTGGCTGCCCGCATGACGTGCAGCACACGCAGCGGCCGGCCGCTGGCATCGCGCAATGCGGCGTACCCGGAAGAATCGTCGGTCGACAAATGCGTCGTTACACTGAACTCCTCGGCGGAGCGCACAGAGTCGGCGTCGTTGGTGTTATTGGGAAACGCCGACGGGTCGAAATTCTGCAGCGGCTGCAGCACCAAGGTTTCACTCACCGACCGCGCCAGCTGCGAGAGTCTGGCCGCCGACAGCGTGCGCGTCACGATCACCCAGCCCAAAATTGAGCCCGGAGCGGCGCGCGCAGTAATGGCGCGCGCAACCACCCATCGATCACCCGTGAAGGTTATGAACTGCGGCGGGCGGTTGGTCGTATCGGAAGATTGTGTTGAGGTGGCGAGCGGCTCGAGGAGGCGCGTCAATACCGGATCCGGCGGCTGTTCGCGGAGCTGGCCCTTCACGATCGCGACGCTGAAGCGCAATGCGCGCGAGGCGGTGAGGACCGATACCGCGTCGATTCCCTGACGAACCTTGTCGGCCAGCTCCAGCCGATCGGCTGAGGCATCGGGGCTATCCTGGACCAGACCCATGGCCGCGTCGGACTCCGCCAACTCGCGCGCGCGCTCGACCAGCCGATGCGATTCATCGGCAATCTGTTGGGCCACCTGCGTGAGCTGCAGGCTCATGTTTTCGCGCTCGAGGACCGAGGCGCGCCGGTGCCAGTCGCGCTGGCTTGCAATCAGCAGGCCGAGCAGCACAATGGCCAGCAGTCCGCCGGCAGCCAGCCATGCCGATCGTCCCTTCAACGCCGCGCGCAGCCAAGCTTGCTTGGTCATGCTGAGGCGTGGACCCGAACAGGGATACGTGGCGCAAGCCGGTGGCAATACGACATAATAATGCAGCGCAATGGTTACGTCGCCGAAGTATCGGCGACGGCGCCTGAAGTATCCGATATGGGGTGCACAGTTCCGGGTCGAATGTTTGCAATGCTTGGATGCGACAACCGAAATGACGATTCAGCCCAGGGTTCGTCTGGATACCAGCCTCGAGTTGCTGCTACAGCGTGCGCCGCTTACCCCGGATGCCCGAGTGCTTGCGACCGTCGTGGCGACCGCGGGATCGACTTACCGCAAACCCGGCGCGCGCATGCTGATCATGGCCGACGGCAGCTACTTGGGACTGCTCAGCGGCGGCTGTCTCGAATCAGACTTGCAGCTGCATGCCCGGGAGGTGATGCAGAGCGGCCGGCCGCGCGCCGTGGAATACGATATGCGCGGACCCGACGATACGCTGTTCGGTATCGGCGCCGGATGCGAAGGCGCCATGCGCGTCTTGCTGGAACCTGCAAATCCCGGCAGCCCTGCCGCAACGGCGCTTGCCGCAGCCGGTCGAACCACGCAGGCCGGCGACGCGAGCTGCCTGGTGATGGTGCATGAATCAGCGACCCTGACGTTGGGCACCTATGTTGCCGAGCCGCCGCTGCATCCTCGGTTGGTGGCGGCGGGAAATGAAGCGTTGGCCGAGACCGCGTCGCGCGGCATGGATTGGGGAGCAGGAGCTGAGCGCACTCGCGCGTTCGTGCAGTTTCTGCCGCCGCCGCCGCATTTGCTGATTTGCGGTGCGGCACCCGATGCGCAGCCGGTCGCAGGAGCTGCGCGAGGATTGGGGTGGCGCGTTTCGGTCATCGATCACCGGCCAGCGTATGCGGTGGCGGCGCGCTTTCCCGGCGCCGATGTGCGAGTCGCGAAAGCGACGCAACTGCGCTCGGAGATCGACCTCGCGCACTGCCATGCAGCCGTGGTCATGAGTCATCATCTGGCCTCCGATGAAGCCTATTTGCGCGAACTTGCCGAGGCCGGCGTCCCTGCGTACGTGGGATTGTTGGGTCCGCAAGCGCGTCGTGACCGCATCGCGAAGGAATTGGGACCGCTGGCGGAAAAACTGCGCTTTCGAATTCGCGGTCCCGTCGGCATCGATATCGGTGCGGTGACGCCGGAAGGGATCGCGCTGGCGATCGTGAGCCAGATTCACGCTTGGCTCGCCGGCCGCTAAAGGATTGGCCGGTGCGGCCGAACTCCTAAGGGCTTGGGTAAAACCAATTCAGGCCATTGGCTTGAACCCTTGGGATGGGGTGCGTTGATATGACAAATGCGAGCATCGCCGCAACACCGGACGAACGCGCGGCTGCGCTCGAATTCCTGCAGAATCTGGCCGTTGAAGTATCCCAGGGCACGGTCGATCTGCCGTGCTTTCCCGGCGTGGTAGTGAGGATCAGTCAGGCACTGGCCGACCCCAACACCAGCTCCGATCGGCTCGTCACCATTGTCGGAGCCGAACCGCGTCTCGCGGCGCGCGTGCTGCAAACCGCCAATTCCGCCGCATTCAGGAACTCCGGAAAACCCTTGACCGACCTGCGCTCCGCCGTCACCCGGCTCGGACAGCAAATGGTACAGGGCACGGCGATGTCCTATGCGATGCAGAATATGAAGAACGAGGCGTCGCTGCGGTCAATCGCACAGCCGCTCGCGGAGTTGTGGAACCGAAGCATTGCCGTCGCCTCGATCAGCAGGCTGGTCGCCATGCGCACCAAAGTTAGCGCCGACGAGGCGTTCTTGACCGGATTGCTGCACGGGATAGGAAGCCTCTACATTATGGCGCGGGCGGCAAGTCTGGCAAATGTGCTCGGTGGCGACTCGGCCTGGATGGGGCTCATCGGTAGTTGGCATGCATCGATCGGCAAAGCGGTTCTGCAAAGTTGGGGCTTTTCCGAGCCGATGTGCGACGCCGTTGGAGATCAAGGCGATCTGGACCGCAAACGGAAGCACGGCGCGACGCTTACCGAAGTGTTGATCGTCAGCATGCTGCTGGCCGACGAATTGCAAACCCCCGAACCGCGAGTCATCGCGGAAGGCACCAATGCCTTTCTCAGTCTCGGCGTGACGCCGGCCGACTGCACCGCCATTCTCGCGCAGGCGCAGACGCAAATTCTCCTGGTGCACGAGGCTCTGGGGTAGAATCGGTTCGATGAATGGGATGCGCGTCATCGCCTTTTCGGCTGCATGGCTGATCGCGGTATTGGACTTGAGCCTGGCCGCGGCGGTCGCTGCGCCGGCAACCGTGCCTGCTACCGTTCCTGCGCCAACCGCCGGCGCGCCGCCAATCGCACCGCCAACTCAAGATTGGCGGGTGACTGTGCGCGAATTCGCCGCCAAGCATTTCAAGAATCCGGCGTGGGGCTATTCGCACTGCCAGCGCGACTATGCGCTGGCCCAAGAGCTGGCGGCGGCCGATCACGTCGCGCTCGACGACGACGTGCTGTATGCCGCCGCGTACCTGCATGACATCGCAGCGTTTGCGCCGTGGGAAGACACCAAAGTCGATCACTCGGATGTCGGTGCCCGGGTAGTTGACACGATTTTGAAGGGCACCGGTTTTCCGATGACGAAGATTGACGGCGTCCGTGGAGCGATCCGCACGCATATGTACTATCGGGATCCGGTGGGGCCCGAAGCGCTGTACTTGCACGACGCCGACGCCTTGGACTGGCTGGGTGCAATTGGCGTGGCACGCATCATCGCGCTCGTCGACCCGAACGGCGGCAAACCGGATGGCGCCAAAGCGGTGGCGATGCTGGTGGACAATCTCAACAAGGTGCCCTCCCGGGTCTTATCCCCGGCAGGCCGCGCGCGCGTCCCAGAACGCAAGGCCGAGCTCGAGAAATTCCTCGCGGATTTGCGCCGCGAGACGCAGGATCTTCGTACGCTGTAGTTTTTTGGTGGCGATTATTTCGGTATAGAGTGGATGGGATCTATCCAATACACTTCTTCGAGCCGCTCCGCGGCATCGATGTTGAGATTGACCACCACGGATTCGTTATCGCTGCGCACCAAAACGCATTCCAGCGGCGCATCGCTCAACGCGTTGATTTCCTGGTGCGGCACATATGGCGGGACAAAAATGAAATCGCCGGCGTCCGCGGTCGCGACGAATTCGAGGCGCTCGCCCCAGCGCATGCGCGCCGCACCCCGCACTACGTAGATGACGCTTTCCAGGGCGCCGTGATGGTGCGCGCCGGTTTTCGCATTCGGCTGAATCAGCACCGTGCCGGCCCATAATTTCTGCGAGCCGACCCGCGCAAAATTCACAGCGGCCGCGCGCAACATCCCCGGCGTCTGCGGCGTGTTGCTATCCAGAGTGTTGCTTCTGATGACCCGCACACCCTGGGTGCGCCAATCGATGTTCGGCTTCAACTATTTCTCCCGAGAGGCTATAAATGGCCCCGCGGCCTTGCGCCTGCTCACGAGAATACCCCAAACCCCATGAATCCCAACAATGAAAATTCAGCGGCTGTCCGGTTTCGGCTGCCGCCGGCATGGACTGTTGCAGCGCCGGTGTTTGCCGGCCTGGGATTGCTGGCGGCCGGTTTCGGTTTGGTTCGCGGCATGGGCGGATTTCTCGTCGCTGTGATAGCTCTCGGCCTGGGGGGCGCCGTGTTCGCCGCCGTACACCATGCCGATGTCGTGGCGCACCGCGTGGGCCAGCCCTATGGCACCCTGGTGCTGGCGCTGGCGGTCACCCTCATCGAAGTTGCGCTGATCGTGTCGCTGATGATTGCCGGCGGCCCTGCCACGGCGGCATTGGCCCGCGATACCGTGTTCGCGGCGGTGATGATCATCCTCAACGGCATCGTCGGGCTCAGCCTTCTCGTCGGCAGCGTCATGCATCGCGAACAGCGCTTCAGCGTCGACGGCGTCAGCGCCCTGCTCATGACGTTGAGCACCATCGTCATCATGACCCTGGTTTTTCCGAACTACACCATCGCACTGCCCGGTCCCTACTACTCCCCCAGCCAGCTGTTGTTCATCGCGATCGTGTCGCTGGTGATCTATGGCGCGTTCGTCTTTACGCAGACCATCGGACATCGGCATTTTTTTCTCGACGACGTTGCAGACGAGCCGCAGCACGCCGAGCGGCCCGGCAATGGAACCACTGCCGTGAGCGCGGTGTTGCTGCTGGCATGCCTCGCCGCCGTGGTGCTGCAGGCGGAGAAACTTGCCCCCGATCTCGAGGCGTGGGTGGAGCATTTAGGCGCTCCACAAGCGCTGGCGGGCGTGATTGTCGCCGCGGTGGTTTTGCTGCCGGAGGGCCTGGCCGCGGTGCGTGCTGCGCAGGCAAATCGTTTGCAGACCAGTCTCAATCTGGCGCTCGGCTCGGCGATCGCCAGCATCGGATTGACCATCCCGACCGTCGCCATTTTATCGCTATATATGCATACGCAATTGACATTGGGTATCAGCGCCGAGTCCACGGTATTGCTGATCCTGTCGCTGTTCGTCACCGCGGTGGCGCTGCGTACCGCGCGCACCAACATTCTGCACGGCGCGGTGCTGCTGGTTATTTTTGCGGTCTATCTTTTTACGACTGTCGTGCCCTAAGGGGTTCGCGGGGCCGAGTCGGCGGCCAGCAGTATGGCCTCGCGGATGCGCGTATACGTGCCGCAGCGGCAAAGATTGCCGCTCATGGCGGCGTCGATGTCCTCATTGCTGGGCCTTGGTACGCGCTTTAGCAGCGCGCAGGCCGACATCAACTGCCCGCTCTGGCAATACCCGCACTGCACGACGTCGACGTGGGTCCACGCCTGGCGCAATGCGTCGATTTGCTGGCCCTGCACGCCTTCGATGGTCCTCACCTCACGGCCCCGTACTGCCTCGAGAGGCGTGACACAGGAACGCACGGCTTCATCGTCCAAGTGCACCGTGCAGGCGCCGCATAACCCCTTGCCGCAGCCATACTTGGTGCCGACCAGTTTGAGCTCGCCGCGCAATACCCATAGCAATGGGGTATCGGGCTCCGCCTCGACCGTGATGTTCTTGCCGTTGATGTTGAGTGTCGGCATGGTGGACTTTAAGCGATCTTCAGCGGCAGGCTGCGCAGCCGCACGCCGGTGAGCGCGAACAGCGCGTTGGCAACCGCCGGAGCAATCGGTGGCGTACCCGGTTCACCGACGCCGCTTGGAGCTTCGACGCTCTGCATGATATCCACTTGAATCGCCGGGCACTCGTTGATGCGCAGCGGCGCGTAGTTATTGAAATTGCTCTGCTGCACCTGGCCCTTCTCGATGGTGATCTCGCCGCGCAGCGCTGCCGACAATCCAAACACAATCCCGCCTTCCATTTGTTGACGAATCAGATTTGGATTCACCGCGACACCGCAATCGACGACGCAGATGACACGGTGCACGCGGATCTGTCGCCGCTCACCCAGCGACACTTCGGCGATCTGTGCCACGACGCTGCCGAAACTGCGATGGATGGCGATGCCGCGCGCTTGCTTCGCGCCGTCGGGCGCGACTTCCAAGCGGCTGCTGCCAATTGGCGAGTTCGGCGGCGCGACTCAAGACCCGCCGGTGCCGCTCATCCCCGCTCAGGAGCTCGGCCCGAAATGCGACCGGGTCCATTCCCGAGGCCGCCGCGCATTCATCGATGAAGCTCTCGATAAAAAAAGCGTTCTGCGAATGCGCCACCGAGCGCCAGATGCCGACGGGTACCGCCGTTTCCACGGTCACGTGGGCAACACGAGCGTTGGCAAACGCGTAGGCCGTGTTGGAAGCGCCATCCGTGGACATGTCGATGAACGAAGGCGCGCCCATGCTCGAGCCGGCGGAAGTGGTCTGCCACGCGATGAGCTTGCCGTTGGCATCGAAGCCCGCCTTGCAGCGGCACAGGTAGGTCGGGCGGTAGTAGTCATGCGCCATGTCCTGTTCGCGCGGCCACAGCAGCTGCACCGGCGCGCCCTGCGTTTCACGCGCCAGCAGCGCCGCTTGCACGATGAAGTCCGACAGATAGCGCCGGCCGAACCCGCCGCCGAGGTACGGTACCTTGATGTCGACTTTCGACGCCGAAATGCCCAGCGCCTTGGCCACGGCGCCGCTGGCAAATCCAGCCGCCTGAGTGGGTGCCCACACCGTGGCCGCGCCGTCCTTGAATTGCGCCGTGCAATTCATGGGCTCCATGGTCGCGTGCGCGAGAAACGGCACGCGGTATTCCGCTTCGATGGTCTTGGCTGCCGATTTAAATGCGTCCGCGACGCGGCCTGTATGGAAGTGAACCGTGCCGTCCCTGCCATCGAGCGCAGCCCTAAGATCGCTGCTGATGGTTTCGCTCGAGAGCGCCGCTGCCGCGCCGTGATCCCATTCAATCGCAACTTGCGCCAGCGCACGCATGGCGCGAAACGGCGTGTCTGCGATGACCGCGACGCCGCCGCAGGTGCTGCCCGGCATGATGGAACTGGCCTTGGCCGGCTCCAGCTTGACCACTTTACGCACGCCCGGCATGGCTTGCGCCGCGGCAGCGTCGAAACCCGCCACATTGCCACCCACGGTCGGACACATCGAGATGCTGGCATACAGCAACCCCGGCAGCAGCACATCGATGCCATAGGTAGCGGAGCCATCGAGTTTGGCGGCATTGTCGATGCGGCGCACGGGATGTCCAATCAACTTGAACTGCGCCGAAGTTTTCAGCGTCACGTCCTGCGGTAGCGGCAACTGCGCCGCGCGCTGCGCAAGCTCGCCGAAGGCAGCGCTTTTGCCTGAGGGGTGCAGCACCCGCCCATTCTCGGCGCGGCATTCACCGGCGGGCACTCGCCACAGCGCCGCAGCGGCGCCGATCAGCATCGCGCGGGCCGAGGCTCCCGCCTCACGCAGTGGCAGCCATTGGTCCGCCACGCTGGATGAGCCGCCGGTGCCCTGCAATCCGGGCACAGCACGAATGATCTTGCCGAGTACATGACCCGTGGCTCGCTTCATCAGGCCGTGATCGTTCGGCTGGAAGGGTAGCCCATCGATGATGACCGCCTGGTTGTTGTAGATGGCATCGAGAGTCGACTGCTCCAATGTCACCTGATTCCAATCGGCATCCATCTCCTCGGCCAGCAGCATGGCAAGACCGGTCTGGGCGCCCTGCCCCATCTCGGCCTGCGACATCATGACGGTCACAGTGTTGTCCGAGGAGACCTTTACCCAGCCGTTGAGGGCAACCTGCCCCTGACTCACGGCCAAGGGCTTGTCGGTCATCAATCGGCGCCGTTGGGGCGTCGCGGCCCAACCGATCATGAGTGCGCCCACTGCCCCGGCGGTACCGAGGACGATGTAGCGGCGCTTAAGATTGGGCATGGCGACACGGTAGGGTTCCGCGCCAGCAGTGTCAAACAGCGCCCGCATCCCGCGGAGCGGCTGGCGCGCGTCCGAAAGGTCGGTAAGATGCGGAATTTCCAATTCGGGGAGATTCAATGAAGCACTTCCTATCGGCCTGCTTGAGTCTGGCCTTGAGCCTGAGCGCAGCAAACGCCTCGGCGGATAGCCAGAAGCTGCGCGTGATCAGCTGGGCGGACTACATACCGGCTGACCTGATCGCGGCTTTCAAGAAGGAGACCGGCATCGACGTGGAAGTGACCTTATCGAACAACGAAGAGATGATCTCGAAACTTCGCGCCACCGGCGGCGCCGGCTACGATCTCGCGCAGCCCTCTCAAGACCGCATCGCCGCCGCGCAGCGCGACTTCGGCATTTACAAGCCCTTGGATTTGACCAAAGTGAAGCTCGAGCAGTTTCAGCCCGAATTTCTGGACATCGTCCGCAAGAACACCACCATCGACGGAAAAATATATGGCCTGCCATATCTTTGGGGGACCGATGGGCTGGTGGTGAATACCAAGCGCACCAAGATCGCCGACTATCCAGATCTGTGCCGGGCGGATCTCAAGGGTAAAACCGCAGTCCGCTTGAAGCGCCCCACCTTGATGGCATTTGCATTCGCCGCGGGCAAGGATCCGTTTGCCCTATACGGCGACCCGAAGGCCTATGCCGCCTTGATGGATCAAGTGGGTGCCGCGCTGATCGCGTGCAAACCCATGTTCAAATTTTTCTACGACAACAAGGATCAGCTTCTGAACGGCATACGCTCCGGCGAAGTGATTGCCGCCATGATGTGGGATACGGGGGGCTGGACGCTCAATCGCGAAAATCCTGACATTCAGTTTGTGGTACCGCGTTCCGGTGCCCTTGGTTGGCTCGATACTTTCGTGCTGCCCGCGCGGGGTAAGAACGATGCCGCAGCCTACGCATGGATCAATTTCACCATGCGTCCGGAAAATGCCGCGCGCGTCATCAAGTCGGTGGGCAGCTTTTCCGCCGCCAAGGACAGCGCCGCGTTGGCCGATCCGCGTCTCAAGGCGCAGTATGCAGCCACCTTTCCCAACAACGACCTGAAAGCCATTCATTGGTATCCGGCTATCCCGTCTGGATTGGAGCAAATGGAAGGCCGCGTCCTCGACCGCATCAAGGCAGCCAATTGAGCACTCCGGATTTGGCCGCCGAGCGGCTGGTCAAGCGGTTTGCGGACCACCTGGCCGTGGACTCGCTGTCCTTTTCGGTGCAGCGGGGCAGCTTCTTTTCGATCCTGGGCCCGTCGGGCTGCGGCAAAACCACACTGCTGCGCATGATTGCCGGATTCATCGCGCCGGACCAAGGCGACATCGCCATCGGCGGCAAGAGCATGCGCGGAGTGGCGCCGAACCGGCGACCGGTCAATATGGTGTTTCAGCAGCTGGCGCTGTTTCCCATGATGTCGGTGGGCGAGAATGTCGCGTTCGGGCTGGCTCGTCGCGGCATGGATCGACAGGAAAGGCTGCAGCGTAGCAACGCCATGCTGGAGCGCGTGGGTCTTGCGGGGGCTTACCAGAAGCGCGTTGACGAATTGTCGGGGGGGCAACGCCAGCGGGTGGCCATCGCGCGCAGCCTGGTCCTCGAACCGACCCTGCTGCTGCTCGACGAGCCCTTGGGAGCGCTCGATCTGAAGCTTCGCGAGCACATGAAAATCGAGTTGAAGCAACTACAGGCGGCTTTCGGCACGACGTTCGTCTATATCACCCACGATCAATCCGAGGCCTTGGTATTGTCCGATCACGTGGCCGTGATGAATCAGGGACGCTTCGAGCAAATCGGTACGCCCCAGGATCTGTACTATCGGCCGCAGACACCCTTCGTCGCGGGCTTCGTCGGCGCGAACAATCGCATCGTCGGGCGCGCCACCGTGCGCGACGGGGCAATGACCGAATTGACGACCGCGGACGGCTGGAGCATGCGCGCGCTTCAATATGGCGATAGCGCCGTCGGCGATGCAGTTGAAGTATTCGTGCGTCCGGAGATTGCAACTCTCGCGCGCAGCGCCGCGGAGTTGCCGCCGGATCAGCCCGCGCATTCGGGCGAAGTGCAAAGCGTGCTCTTCGACGGGGCGAATTCTGCGGTGCTGCTGCAGGAGATCAAGACGCGCCGCGAGTTTCGCATCGCGCTGCCTCAGACTGGACAGTTTTCCGACCTGCGGCCGCACGAGAAAATCGCCTTCAGCTTTGACCCTCAGCGCGCGGTGTGCTTTGCGGCGCGCACCGGCGTGACAGTCTAAATGGCTGCCGCGCCGGCCAAAACTCCGGGGCAGGCGCCATTGGTCTTGAGTTTGCTGCTGGCGCCCGCACTGTTCTGGCTAGCAGCGCTGGTGATATTACCGCACGTCGATTTGGCGATTTTATCGTTTCGCGAGCGGGTCGGGCCGCGCCAGTACGCCGCCAGCCTCGCGCAGTATAAAACCTTCTTCGAGGAGCCCCTGTACTGGCATGTATTCCTGCGTACGGCAGTCATGTCCGTGATCGCGACATTTCTCACTCTGCTGCTCGCATTTCCAATCGCCTGGACAATTGCGAAACTGGCGCGCGGCCGCGCCGGCTCGCTGCTGTTCATCGTGTGCCTGATTCCCTTCTGGGTCAGCGAAACGGTGCGTACCCTGGGGTGGATGATTCTGCTGCGCGAGTCGGGGGTGTTGCCGGCGCTGTTGGTCAAACTGGGGCTCGCATCGGTGCCGCCGGAATTGCTGTATCGAGACGCGACCATTTTGGTCGGGTTGGTGTACACCTCGCTGCTGTTCATGGTGGTGCCGCTGGTGACCGCGCTCGAGAGTTTGGACAATTCGCTGATCGAGGCGGCCTATGATCTCGGCGCCGGCGGCTTCACCATTCTGCGAAAAATCGTCATACCGCATGCCGCGCCGGGCATTACCGCCGGCTGCATCGTGGTTTTCATGCTGACGCTGGGCAACTATCTGACGCCGACATTGCTCGGCGGAAAGAACTCGCAGTGGTTTACCGAGCAGATCTACACGCAGTTCATCACGCGCTTTAATTGGGAGCAGGGGGCCGCTTTCGGATTCTTGCTGCTGGGCTTGTCGACGGCGCTGGTCGTGGCGGGCCTGAAGATCAGCGGACAGCAATTTGGCGATGTGATGCGGCGAACATGATTCCATCCCTACCCCGACCCTTGTGGCTGCGGGCGAGCACCGCGGCGTATCTGCTGGCGTTTCTCGCATTCCTGTTTCTGCCGCTGATCGTGGTTGGTGTTTTCGCGTTTAACGATGCGCCCTACCCGGCGCCGCCGTGGCGCGGTTTTACGCTGGATTGGTTTGTGGGCAATGCGGCGGCAGGGCGCACCGGACTGTTCGCCGACAGCGAATTGCTGGGCAGCTTGTGGACCAGCTGCATCGTCGCCACGTGTGTGACATTATTATCAGCGCTGATCGGCACCAGCAACGCCTTCCTGCTCGAACGCGGCCGGTTCCGCGGCAAACAAACGCTGTCGGTGTTGATGCTCGCGCCGCTGGTGATTCCCGGGGTCATCCTGGGAATCTCCATACTGGCCTTTGCCAGCCGCATCGCGGAATTTGCCGACGATACCTTCGGACTGGAATTGGATTTCTTGAGGCCCGGATTGCCATTGGTGGTGTTGGGCCAGTTTTCCTATATTGCAACCATTGCCACGCTGACCATCAGCGCGCGCCTGCGCCGCTTCGACACCACGCTGGAAGAGGCCGCGCTGAATCTCGGCGCATCGAAGGCGGCGGTGTTTCGCAGCATTCTGTTGCCGTATTTGCGGCCGGCGCTATTAGGTTCGGCCGGCATCTCATTTCTGATGTCATTCGCGGATTTCAATACCACGCTGATGGTGGTCGGCTCGGATTCGCCGCTCACGGTCATGATGTACGGGCGCATGCGCGAAGGAGCCAGTCCCGTGTTGAACGCCGTCAGTTTGTTTCTCATGATCGCATCGGCGCTGCTGGCGCTCGCGTTGCTGCGGCGGGGCTCGCGCAGCGCCGCGTGAGCGGCCGGCACGCGGCTCAAGTCATCAGTGTCGGCGTGAACGCGAACGCCACCACGACCGCCGCCATCAGCAGCGCGAAAGACACCGCGTAGTTCCACGCCATTTTTTTCCCTCAGGTAGGTCACCGCAAACACCAGAAAAATCGTGAGCGTTATCGGGCACCGCCAGGCAGTACTCCAGCAGTGCAATTCCCCAGGACACTAGAATCGCCTTCCACAGCGGCCAGGCGTGGCCATACTTCAAGTGTCCGTACCAAGCAAACGTCATGAAAACGTTGGAGCAGAACTACACCAGTGCCGTCATGTGAATCCTCGCGGGTTACATCCGCACCCGGATTTTCTGCCGACATGGCATGTGTGTACAATTCTCCGCATGCTAAAAATAACTTTGTGCGCTCTTACCCTCAGTTTCGCCGCGCTGAGCCTGGCTGCGCCACCCGTGATCGACAATGAGCGGGTCACGGTGTGGGACACGATGAACGCGCTGCCGCCGGCACAGCACGATTTTGTAGCGGTTTCATTTGCGAAAAAGGCCAAACCCTTTTTTGGCCACAAGGGCGATATCGCCGGCACGGATGGGGTCCGGACCGCCGTCATCGAGCTGAAGGATCTAAGCGTGGCGCCGATTCCCAACACTTCAGGCTATCAACTGGCTTTTCCCCGCCCGCACGCCAGGAAACTGCTGGAAAACGCGCAGGTCATCGTCTGGAATGTTCGTTGGCTGCCGGGCGAACCCACGCCCATGCACTTCCACGACAAGGATGCGGTCGGGGTCTACAAGGCCGGCGGCACCCTGCAATCAACCACTCCCGACGGCAAAAGCGTCACGATCACGCTCAAGGCCGGGGATATTCACTTCAATCGCCGCGACCGCGCGCATAGCGAACTTCAGGTCAGCGGCAAGCCGCACGCGATCATCGTCGAACTGAAATAGAGACAGCGCGAGACAGCCGCCGGGGAGTATCAATGGTCCGTTCTCGACTGCAACACGTGACGCGCCGCACGGTGCTGGGTGGCCTCGCGATACTTCCCATGGTAGCGGCTCGCTCGCTCGCCGCTGGCGTGCAACCCTCGCAAGCCGCCGCGCGTACGCCGCCGCCAGCCACCAGCGCCGATCAGGTGCTCAACGTCATGGAATTCGAGGCTCTCGCCCGGGACATACTGCCTCCCGCCCACTTCGGCTACATCGCGACCGGCGCCGATGACGACTTCACCGTGGTCCGCAATCACGATGCGTTTTCACACTACGAGATTCGCGCGCGGCGCTTCGTCGATGTCAGCCGCGTCGACACTTCGAGGAGCGTTTTAGGCGCGACCTGGCCGACGCCGATCTACCTTTCGGCGGTCTCGAGTCAGCGCGCCTTCCACCCGGACGGCGAGCTCGGCACCGCGCGTGCCGCGCGCACGCGTTCGATGCTGATGATGCTGTCGACTGTCGCGTCAACGGCTGTCGAGCCGGTCACCGAGGCACGCGGCGCACCGCTCTGGCAGCAGCTGTATCCGACCGACGACTGGGCCGTAACCGAGGGAATCGTTCGGCGCGCCGAGCGCGCTGGATCCCCAGCCATCGTGCTCACTGTGGATTCAATGCCAAGCCGCAACAATGAGACGCTGACGCGCGCGATGCGGGCCGACAGCCGCGCCTGCACCGCCTGCCACATCAATAACTCGCACGACCGCCTGCGCAAGGCGCCGATGTTCGCCGGCCTTGATGTGTCGCGCGCGACCACAATCTCGCCGCCAAACATTACGCCGGCCTTCCTCGACCAATTGCGGGCGCTGGTGTCGGTAAAGCTGCTGGTCAAGGGCGTCGTGACCGGCGAAGATGCTGCGCTCGCCGTCGCCCATGGTGTTGACGGCGTTATCGTCTCGAACCATGGCGGCCGCAACGAGGAAACGCTGCGCGCGACGCTCGACTGCCTCCCCGAGGTCGTCGCCGCGGTCGGCGGACGCGTACCCGTGTTGCTCGACGGCGGCGTGCGCCGCGGTACCGACGTGTTCAAGGCGCTGGCACTCGGTGCGACCGCGGTCGGCATCGGCCGGCCGCAGGTCTGGGGACTCGCCGCCTTCGGCCAGCCCGGCGTTGAAGCTGTGATCGACATCCTCAACCGCGAACTGCTGCAGATCATGCGCCAGGCCGGTACGCCGGCGCTGGCGAGTATCACGCGCGAACGCGTCATTGCCTCCACCTGGCTTTGACGCGCCGGCCACCTTGAATATCATGCTTCCCGATTTCCTGGCTAAGCGGCGTTCTGTCCGCGATCGGCATGGCTGGCCGCAAGCATTCGACGCGCGACACTGCTGTCTTCGTCTTTGCCGCGTGCCAAGGCGCTCTGCTGTCGGCCCGCATGACCGGCGCAGTCGAGGATTTCGACGCTGCCGTGGCGCAAGTGCGTACCGCAGTACTGGCCGGTGCAACGCTGCCAGCGGCAAGCCGATGAGCCCTGCATTTTTTGCATTATCCTGAGGAGTAGGTCATGAAAGCTGTTATTGCCGCGTACGCGCGTTCGCCCCAGCATTTCGCACGCAAGGGCGCGCTCGCCCAAATGCGCCCCGATACCATGGCGGCGCAGGTAGTCATTGGTTTGCTCGAGCGCACCAAGCTTGATCCTGCGCTCATCGAGGACGTCATCGTCGGCTGCGCGTACCCGGAAGGCGTCCAGGGTTCAAATATCGCGCGCATCATCGGCGTGCTCGCCGGCCTGCCGCAGGAAGTGGGCGGCATGACGGTGAACCGCTTCTGCGGCTCATCCATGTCGGCCATTCAGATTGCCGCTGCGCAAATCGAGGCCGGCATTGGCGATGCCTACTTAAGCGTCGGCGTTGAATCGATGAGCATGGTGCCGCAAGGCGGCTTCAATCGATCGCCAAATCCCGAGCTGCTCGCGCGCCACGCGGACATCTATATCAGCATGGGACAGACCGCGGAAAACGTCGCGCGGCGCTACGATATTTCGCGCCGCGATCAAGAAGCCATGGCGGTGGATTCGCATCGCAAGGCGGCGCTAGCGCGCGAACAGGGGCGGCTGCGCGACGAGATCGTGCCGATTCGCCTCGAATCAGGGGAATTGGTGAGCGAGGACGGCTGCATCCGCGCCGGCACCACGCTCGAGGCTTTGGCCGCACTCAAGCCCGCCTTTGCCGAGGATGGCTTGGTCACGGCGGGCACGTCCTCGCCCCTTACCGACGGCGCCTCGGTGGTTCTGGTCGCCAGTGAGGAATTTGCCGCGCGGCATGGCTTGCATCCGCTGGCGCGGGTTCGGGCAATGGCCACCGTGGGCTGCGATCCGGCCGTGATGGGTATCGGTCCGATTCCCGCCACTCGCAAAGCACTGGCGCGCGCCGGATTGGGCGTTGCCGCGCTCGACGTGATTGAAATCAACGAAGCATTCGCCTCGCAAGCGCTCGCCTGCATTCGCGAGCTGGGCTTGGATCCGGCCAAAATCAACATCGATGGCGGCGGCATGGCGCTCGGACATCCATTGGGCGCGACCGGCGCACGCATTACCGGCAAGGCGGCATCGCTTCTGGCCCGCACCAAGGGCCGCTATGCGCTTGCGACGCAGTGCATCGGCGGCGGCCAGGGCATCGCCACGGTTTTGCAATCGCTGTAATTCGAAAGTTTCTTAGAATGCCGCGTCGAGGGTGATGCTGACTGGACAGTGATCGCTGCCCATGACGGTTGGGTGAATCTCGGCGCTCTTGACCGCGGCGCGCAGCTGCGGCGATACCAACACATAGTCGATTCTCCATCCTATGTTGCGCGCCCGCGAATTGGCAAAGTGACTCCACCACGAATAATGCCCATTGCCCTGGGTGAAAAGCCGGAAGGTGTCGATGAATCCGGCGTCGACAAAAGCCTGGAATCCCGCGCGTTCCTCGTCGGTAAAGCCTTTTTTGCCGCGATTTGGTTTTGGGTTGGCAAGGTCCAGCTCGGTATGCGCGACATTGAGATCGCCGCAAAATATCACCGGCTTGGTTGCTTCCAGCTCCTTGCAGTAAGCGAGGAAGGCCGGATCCCAGTGTTTGAAGCGCAGCTCGACCCGGCTCAAGTCATCCTTGGCGTTCGGCGTGTAAACCGTCACCACATGGAACTTGGCGAATTCCGCGGTGATGACCCGACCTTCTTCGGCGCTGTCGCGCTTCAGCTCGTCGGCGAATGTATATCGCTGTGCAAAAGCGCTGGGAAAGCCGTAGATGACCTTGAGCGGCTCCTGCCTGGAAAATATCGCCGTTCCCGAATAACCCTTCTTCAGCGCCGAGTTCCAGTGCTCGCGGTAATCCGGTAATTCGATTTCAATCTGTCCGCGCTCGGCCTTGGTTTCCTGCAGACACAGTATGTCGGGTTTGTAGGCTTCGAGGAACTTGAGGAATAACCCCTTCTTGTGGACGGCGCGAATGCCATTCACGTTCCAGGAATAGATCTTCGTTAGGTTTTCCACGCTCGGATATTAGCGCTTAACGTTGCGCGGTTCTCGCATCATGCACGGCAGGGATATCCCAACCGGCGCCGAGCGCCTTGTAGACCGCGACCAGCGAGGTCGCGGTGTCGGAGCGGCTTTGCGACAGCAGCAACTCGGCGCTCAAGGCCGTGCGCTCGGCGTCGAGCACTTCGAGGAAATCGATGAGCCCCCCCTCGAAGCGCTTGCGCGCGAGATCCGCCGCCTTATCGCTCGCCCCGGCGGCGACTCTCAGCGCCTCGCGCCGCGTTTGCGCATGTCCATAGTTGATCAGCGCCCCCTCGGTGTCCTCGAGCGCGCCCAGCACGGCGCTTTGGTAGGCGCCGAGCGCCGCATCGGTTTGATCCTTGGCCGAGCTGATTCTTGCGCGCACGCGGCCGAGATCGAACGCCGCCCAGGTAATTCCGGGCCCGACGCTAAAAAAACGCGCCTCGCTCTGTCCGAAGTCGCCGAAGGTCGGGGCCGAGTAACCCACTTCGCCGATCAGCGTCACCTTGGGGAACAGATCGCCCACCGCCACGCCGACGCGGGCAGTGGCAGCCGCAAGCCGCCGCTCCGCGACACGCACGTCCGGCCGCCTTCGCAGCAATTGTTCCGGTGTGCCGATGGCATTCAATGCCGGCAAGGCCGGCAGCGGCGCCTGCGGGGACAAGCATTGAATCGAGGGCTGTCGGCTGCTGCCCGGTGAGCACGCTCAGGCGATAGCGGGTCGTTGCGATGGATGCCTGCAGCGTCGGGATGGATGCCAGCGTGGTCTGCCATTGGGCCTCGGCGCGCGAGGTATCCAGTTGATTACCCCTGCCCGCCGCCAACCGGGTCTGCGTAAGTTTGAAGGTGCTCAACTGGTTGTCGGCATTGCGCTCCGTGAGCGCCAGCTGATCCTGCAATCCGCGCAGGATGAAATAGTCGCGCGCCACCTCGGCGATCACGCTGACACGGGCATCCTGCAGCGTCGCCGCGGCGGCGCCTACATCGCCGCGGCCGCCTCGTACATTGCGCCTGACTCGACCGAACAGATCGAGCTCCCATAGCCCATCGAACCCCGCCTGGGCCGTATCGAATCGGCGCTGCTCCTGGGTATAGCCCGGCAATTCCTGCTGTGAATCCAGGTTGTGCGTATAGCTGCCCGCAAAAGTCGCCGTTGGATACTGATCGAAGCCGGCCAATCTCTTGGCCGCTCGGGCAGCCTGCAAATTGGCTGCGGCAATGCTCAAGTCCTTGTTATGGGCAAGCGCATCCTCGATCAAGCCATTCAAGATAGGATCTTGGAATCCGATCCAGTATCTCTGCACGGCATCGGCTGCGACGAATCCGGGTTCGCCGGCGTTCGCAAACTGCGCTGCCACCGGAGTTGCCGGTCGATGATAGTCAGGACCCACGGCGCAACCCGCGAGCATGCAGCAGTACAACGAGCCGCTGATGCGCCTACGCACTGGGTGTCTCCTCGCTGGTTGCCGCAAAGGACGCCGACTCCTCACGGTGCGGCGCGTGCCGCGCCAGCCACGTCTCGATGGTCACGAAAAATACCGGCGTCAGGAACAAGCCGAAGGAGGTGACGCCGAGCATGCCGGCAAATACCGCGATGCCGATGGCCTGTCGCATTTCGCTGCCGGCGCCGCTGG
This sequence comes from uncultured Gammaproteobacteria bacterium, assembly GCA_963785405.1. GTDB lineage: Bacteria > Pseudomonadota > Gammaproteobacteria > Steroidobacterales > Steroidobacteraceae > Bog-1198. Next base: position 375,314 of record CAWAVF010000007.1, on the reverse strand, counting down.
CGATCACCAGTGGAATCACGCCCATGATGAAAGCGAAAGAGGTCATGAGGATGGGGCGCAGCCGCAGACGGCAGGCCTCGATCGCCGCATCGACCGGCGCCAAACCGTGCACGACGCGCTCGCGGGCAAACTCCACGATCAGAATCGCATTTTTGCAGGCCAGCCCCACCAGCACGATGAAGCCGATCTGCGTCAGCACATTGTTGTCCGATCCTTTGAGCCATACGCCCGCCATCGCCGACAGCAGACACATCGGCACGATGAGAATCACCGCCAGCGGCAATGCCCAACTTTCGTACTGCGCCGAGAGAATCAAGAACACCAGCATCACGCAGATCGGAAACACCAACAGCGCCGTGTTGCCGGCCGTCTTCTGCTGAAAGGTCAAATCGGTCCATTCGTAGCCGAAGCCGTTGGGCAGAGTGTCATTCAGTACGCGCTCCATGGCGGCGGTGGCCTGGCTCGAGGAGATGCCGGGAGCGCCCTGGCCATTGATATCCGCGGCCAGGTACACGTTGTAGTGCGAGACGCGGTCCGGCCCGGCTTGGAATCGAACGTCCGCCACCGCTCCCATGGGCACCATCATCGCCGTTCAAGTTGCGCATCTTCAGGTTGGCGATGTCTTCGGGCTGGTTGCGGAACTGCGGCTCCGCCTGCGCATACACGCGATAGGTGCGTCCGAAGCGATTGAAGTCGTTGACATACACGGAGCCAAGTAGGTCTGCAGCGTGTCGAATACCTCGGACAGCGGCACCGCCTGGCGCTTCGCCTTCACACGATCGACGTCGGCAAACAACTGCGGCACGCTGTTCTGAAACGTCGTGTAGGTGGCGTAGGGATTCAGTTCGCGCTGCTGCCGGGCTTTGCTCAACACTTCGCCGGTGACCCGCGCCAGCTCATCGTAGCCATGCGCCGCGCGGTCCTGCAGGAACAGCTTGAAGCCGCCGGTGGTGCCCAGTCCCTGCACCGGCGGCGGCGGCACGGCGAATATGACGGCATCCTGAATGGCTGCTGAATTTCTTGTTGAGTGCTTGGGCGATGGCCCCCGCCGATAGATCCTTGGTCGTTGCGCTCGTCGAACGATTTCAAGCGGGAAGAACAGCACCGCCGCATTGCTCAAATTGACGAAGCCTTGCACCGACAGGCCGGAAAACCCGATGACGTGGTCGACGCCGGGCGTCTCCTTGGCCAGCGCCGAAATCTGCCGCACCACGCTCTCGGTGCGATCCAGCGAGGCAGCATCCGGCAATTGCACGATGCCGATGAGATATTGCTTGTCCTGCGCCGGAATGAACCCGCCCGGCACCAGCTGAAACATGCCCCAGGTGCCCGCCAGCAGGACAGGCGAACAGGCCCAGCACCACGGCACGAATCGACGTCAGCCGCCGCACCCCATGACCGTAGCGCTCCGAGGCGCGCTCGAAGCCGCGATTGAACATGCTGAAGAATCGGCCAAACACTTTATTGATGCCGCGCTGGAATACATCCGGCTGCGCATTCCTCGGCTTGAGCAGAAGCGCGGCCAGCGCCGGCGACAGGGTCAGCGAATTGAAGGTCGAGATGATGGTGCTGGCCGCAATGGTGATGCCGAATTGGCGGTAGAACTGCCCGGTGAGTCCGGAGACGAAGGCCACCGGAACGAACACGGCGCACAGCACCAATGCGATGGAGATGATGGGCCGGGTGACCTCGCCCATGGCGGCGTGCGCCGCCGCATGCGGGTTCAAGCCTTGCTCGATCTTGCGTTCGATGTTTTCGACCACGACGATGGCGTCATCGACGACGATGCCGGTGGCGAGCACCAGGCCGAACAGCGTCAGTGAGTTGATCGTAAATCCCGCGAGCAATAATGCCGCCAGCGTGCCGACGATGGCGACCGGCACGGCTACCAGGGGAATGACGCTGGCGCGCCAGGTTTGCAGAAACACCACCACGACCAACACGACCAGCAGCACCGCCTCGAACAAGGTGTGGACCACCGACTCGATGGAACTGCGCACGAAAACCGTGGGGTCGTAGTCGATTTCGTAGCTCACGCCCTCCGGGAAGCTTTTCGCGAGTTCCTTCATGGTGGCGCGCACCGCGTCGGAAAGTTGCAGCGCATTGGCGCCGGGCAACTGGAACACCGGAATCGCAACTGCCGGCCCGCCGTCGAGCATGCTGCGCAGGGCGTAGTTGTCCGGGCCGAGTTCGAGCCGCGCGATATCGCGCAAGTAGGTGGTCTCGCCGTTCGCACCGCTCTTCACGACGATGTTGCCGAACTCCTGCTCGGTTTGCAGCCGGCCCTGGGCATTGACGATGTATTCAAACTGCGTGCCGGGAAGGGAGGGCTGGCCGCCGATCTGGCCCGCCGCAACCTCCACGTTCTGTTCGCGAACCGCGGCCAGCACTTCGTCCACGTCCATATTGCGAGCGGCAATCTTTCCGGGATCGAGCCACAAGCGCATGGCGTAGTCGCCGGATCCGAAGACGCGCACATCGCCCATGCCGGGCAGCCGCGCCAGCACGTCCCTGATTTGAATGACCGCGTAATTGCGCAGATACAGCGAGTCGTAGCGGCCGTCGGCGGATTTCAAGAACACCACCATGGTCAGATCCGGCGAGCGCTTCTGCGTGACCAGGCCGATCTGCCGCACGACGTCCGGCAGGCGCGTCTCGGCCTGCGCCACGCGGTTCTGAGTCTGCACCTGCGCGATATCGAGATCGGTGCCGAGTCTGAACGTCACCGTGATGGAAAAGGTGCCGTCGGGAGTCGCAGTGGAGTTGGTGTAAATCGCGTTTTCCACGCCGTTGATCTGCTGTTCGAGCGGCGTGATCACCGTCTCGGCGATGGTCTTGGGCGAGGCGCCGGGATATTGCCCGCTCACGACCACGGTGGGCGGCACGATTTCCGGATATTCGCTGATCGGCAGCTGCGGCATGGCCAGCAGTCCAGCCACGGTGATCAGTATGGCGAGAACCGTGGCAAAGATCGGCCGCTCGATGAAGAACGAAGAAATATTCATCGCAGGCGTCCTTGGTTAGGGCGCGGCATGCGCGCCGTCCCCGCCCATGGCCACGCGCTGCGGCGTCACCGTGACCCCGGGATGCACGCGCTGCGCGCCGTTCACGACGATCACATCGCCGGCTTTCAATCCTTCGCGCACGACGCGCAGACCATCGATCACGCGGCCCAATGTGACTTTGCGATATTCGATTTTGTTGTCAGCACCGAGCAGCAGCACGTATTTCTGACTTTGATCGGTGTTCACCGCGCGGTCCTCGATCAGGATTGCGGAATATTCGCCGCTGGCAAGCAGCTGCACCCGCGCAAACAGACCCGGAGTGAACTGCCCATCCTTGTTTTGCAGAACCGCGCGTGCGCGAATCGTTCCGGTTTGCGGATTCAGTTGATTGTCGATGAAATCCACGCTACCGGTGTGCGGAAATCCCTGCTCGTTGGCAAGTCCAACATGGACAGGGTTGCCGGCGTCACGCGAACTTGGGCGCGTGCCGTCGCGCGCCATTTGCATGTAGCGCAGGTAGCTCTGTTCATCGGCATCGAAATAAATATAGATCGGATCCATCGATACGACGGATGACAGCAGCGTGCCGCCGTTGCTGCCGCCGGTGACCAGGTTGCCGCGAGTCACTTCCGCGCGGCTGACGCGCCCATCGATGGGGCTGGCGACCCGGGTAAAATTCAAATTGAGCGCGGCCGCTTCCAGGGCGGCTGCGGCGCCCGCGACGTTGGCTTCGGCCTGCGCCACGGTGCTCTTGCGCTCATCCAGCTCCTCTTCGGAAACGGCGCCGCTGTCTCTTAAGCGCTGGACGCGGACCAATTCGATACGCCCCAGGTCGAGCGCCGTCTTGAAGCGCTTCAAGTCCGCCGCGGCGTGATCGTATTCGGCCTGGTAGGGTCGCGGATCGATGACGAACAGCAGCGCGCCGCGTTTGACCAAGCTGCCCTCGGTGAACGCGACCTTGTCGATATATCCGGATACCCGGGGCCGTATCTCGACGGTTTCTACCGCCTGCAGCCTGCCGGTGAATTCATCCCAGTCCTTCACCCGCTTTTCTATCACAGGCGCCACGCTGACCTCGGGGGGCGCTGCGGCGCCAGGCCCGCCGGACTTGGCACAACCACCGAGGACGACCGCCGCACATGCTGCGAGGCTAGCCGCGCACAAGTTATTGATTCTTATCATCCGGGACTCCTGTCGCGCTGAGGACTCGAATCCAATCCGAGCCCGCCCCTGCGGTTATTTCAGCACATCGAGGCGCGATTCGACATAAGAAACGCTACTAGCTTGCCGGTTCGCGCGGTGGCCCATACGGTATTGACAATCATTCGCATTCGCGTTCACAATAGCAGCCATGATAGTTTGTGTGTGCAAAGCGGTGTCGGACCGGCAGATTCGCAGCGCCGTCAAGGGCGGCGCGAATAGCCTGCGCGACCTGACGCGCGATCTTGGCGTCGGCACTTGTTGCGGAAAATGCCTGCCTGAAGCCAAAGCGGCATTGTCCGCGTCCCTCGATGCCCGCGATTCCGTAAGACCCGGTTTTTTCTCCCCGGCTTCCGAATTCGCGGCCTGAAGATATTGATTCCTTAAGGTTTTGCGTCGGGCTTACAATCCTGCCGCCGGGGCTTAAGCGCTCCGCGCGATCGCACCGTTATTCCACGCGCTATAAGGGGCTACCCGTGCAGGGCAACACCAAAGTTCTTGAATTCCTCAACCAAGCGCTAAAGAACGAACTTACCTCCATCAATCAGTACTTCCTGCACGCGCGCATGCTCGACAACTGGGGCATGAAGCGGCTCGGCAAATTGGAATACGAAGAATCGATCGACGAGATGAAGCATGCCGACCGCTTGGTCCAGCGCATACTTTTTCTCGAGGGACTGCCGAACCTGCAGGATTTAGGCAAGCTTTTCATCGGCGAGGACGTCAAGGAAATACTGCAGTGCGACCTGCGCAGAGAGATGGAGGCGCACCCCATGTACAGCGCCGCCATCAGCCACTGCGAAACCGTCAAGGATTTCGTCACCCGCGATCTGCTGGTACATATTCAGCAGAGCGAAGAGGAGCATATCGACTTCATCGAAGAGCAGCTCGGACTGATCGACAAGATGGGATTGCCGAATTACATACAAAGCGCAACCGGGGAATTGGCGGAGAGCAATTCCCCTTAAGAACCCAAGAGCGACGGATGTGATAAAAAAAATTCTCTTGAGCCTGGTGGTGTTGGTGATCGCAGCCGCCGCCGTGGGGCTGATGCTGCCGCGCCACGCGCGGGTGGAACGCTCCGTCGTCATCAACAGACCCGCGAGTTTGATCTTCGCCGCGGTCAATTCCTTTCAACTGTTTCCCAAGTGGTCACCGTGGCAGGACCTCGACCCGAACATGCATCAGAGCGCGCAAGGACCGCGTGACGGCGTCGGCGCGAAACTGGTGTGGTCGGGCAACGACAAAGTCGGCTCCGGCACGCAGCAGATCACCGACGCCGCTCCCGACCGATCGGTGGCCAGCGATCTTGACTTCGGCAATGGGGTCGCGAAATCCCTGCTTACCCTGACTGCCGACGGACCCGCGACGCGGGTCACCTGGACGCTCGACATCGACATGGGCGCGAATCCCATCGGTCACTACGTTGGCCTCACGATGGATCGAATGATTGGACCTGACTTTGCGCGCGGCTTGAGCAATCTCAAGACCCTGCTCGAGAGCATGCCGAACGTTGATATCGCGGGATTCAGTGCACAGGAGGTGCAAATGATCCCAGCACCCATTTTGCTGGTGGCCGAATCGTCGGCGGCGGCGCCAAACGCGATAGCAGACGCCTACATGGACGGCTTCACGAAAATTGCCAAATTCATGGCCAAGCACAAGCTTCATCAGAAAGGTGCGCCGCTTGGAATCGATGGCGCAGCGACGCCGACCAGCTACTCATTTGATGCCGGCATTCCTGTGGATCGTGCCGATGTCGCAAGCACGGACGGCGTGCGTGTCAGCCAAAGCTACGCGGGCAAGGCATTGAAGGCCATCCATACCGGTCCGTACGACGGCCTGGCAAAAACCGGCGCGAAACTTGGCGCCTATGTCGTGGCGCACGGCTACCAGCAAAATGGCGCCACATTCTCGTCGTTCGTCGATGACCCCGGAAGCCTGCCGATCGAGACCGTGCGAACCGAGGTTTACGCCCCGATCAGGTAGCGCCGTTGCGCTGCTATGCAAGTGTGCCGCTAAAGGTCGCGCTGCCCAGCAGATGGCGGGCGGTGCCGCTGATGCGATCGCCATCCACTTGAGTTCATTGCCCTCGGCCTTGCCGTCGCTGATCGCGACATGGTGATCGGCGTCGGACAGTCGCCCAGCGGCGTTTTGATCGTGATGTTCCACTTACCGCGCAGCATCGCTTGCTATGCGCAGGCCTGTGGTTGCCGCGGACAAGCTCCGCTGCGCGGACAAATGACGCTCGCCTGCGAGCCGAGAGCATCGGCGACCCATGAGATATTGAGCACCTGCGAGGCGGCGCGAATCGCGGCGCTCGCCTTGGGAGGAATTGCGCCGTCGCCGCCGCCGCGGCGGCATGACTCTGCGACCTCATCGACGATGCCGTCGCCGTCAAAGCCCTGCGCGTCGAGCGCCGGCAGCAAATCCACGCCCACCGACAATACGTGCGACTCGTCCGAAGCATCCTGCGTCAGAAACGAGTGGCAGCAATACAGGCGCGCGCGTTTGCCGTCCTGCATCACCGAGATCTGCGATTTTGGCGTCTGCACCGACGGCGCATCTGGCGCATTCAGGAGGCGAAATACCGCCCACCGCGGGCAAGGGTCCGACACCAGGCTCATATTGCCCCAGGGCAGTGGAATTCCATTGCCACGATACACGGCGCGTAGATATCCGGGCGGATAGGCATCAAAGAAGTGCCAGTGCCGATAGGGCGACACTGCCGTCATGCGGCGCATGACCAGCGCCGGGGTCACGCCAACTTTGTGGCAGGAGGTCACGCTGTGGGCCTCGCGGATCAGAAAGCGCCGGAACGGAATGCGTGGGCAGAGCAGCGCGCCGGCAAAAAAGCTGCACTCGAAATCGCGCCAGGCGTACAGCACGTCCTGCGCCCCCATGCCGCCGGCCGAGCCGCCCGCTTCCGGATCGGCCAGAAGCGCTGCGCTGTGCGGGGATATCACGCCATCGCCGTTGTGCAAAATCTTGTGTCCGATGAAAAACGCCAGTTCGTACTTCAGGCGTTCCTCCTGGCTGCGCAGGCGTTTATTGATCAGCACGGTTCCCGGCGGATGAAACTGCGAGCGCACCAAAGCGCCGCTGGGTTTGCGGCCGTCGCCGTCGAACCATTTGATGTCCAAGCCGTGGCGTTTGCCTATCGCCATCACGGCATCCAAGGTCAGGGGCATCTGCCGATTGCCGCATTCCTCGGCCGCGCGTTCGATATCGGGGAAATTGTTGTGCCGGGTCTCCTGCCAGACGCGAATCAACAGTTGCGCGAATTGCCGGCCGGTGGTGCCGGTCTGGGATAACAGTTCCGGCAATGCGTTTTGCAGCAGTTCATGCGAAAACAGGAATGCCGGCTCCAGCGGCATGGCCTCGAGGCCGCCGCGTTCGCGAGGCGCGGGAGCGACTTCGACGTCAGTGTTCTCATCGAGGAACCAGCGCGCCTCCTTGCTGAAGATGCCGGCCAGCATGTCGAGCATTTCCGCCGACGGCATGCGCTTTCCGTTTTCCACCATGCTGAGGTAGGACACCGATGGCGCGCCGCCGGCATCGACCTGCACGCAGCGCGCCGAGAGCTCGTCCAGGGTCAAGCCGTTGCGTTTGCGCAGTGAACGCAGTTTCGCCCCCAGAAAATGCCCCTGCCGAATCAGGCCTGCCATGTCTTCCTAGTTAAATTCACACTGTGAAATTTCTAATGTGTAAATCCGCAGTTTGAACACTTTAGACTTACCTCCTCCCGGGACGCAAGTTCGGCCCATTTGAACCTTAAGGAGAACTGACTTGAGCCAGCAGACTATGAACCGATGGCATGGTGTGGAACGCCCCTATAGCGAGGCAGACGTGGCCCGGTTGCGCGGTTCTGTGCGCATCGAGTATTCCCTGGCGCGCTTGGGTGCCGAGAAATTCTGGCGTTTGCTGCATAGCGAGCCGGTGGTGGCGGGCTTGGGCTGCATGACCGGAAATCAGGCCATTCAGACCGTCCAGGCGGGCCTCAAGGCGATTTATTGCTCCGGTTGGCAGGTAGCGGGCGATGCCAATTCGGCCGGCGAGGTCTATCCGGACCAGAGTCTTTACCCGGTCGACTCGGTGCCCAAGATGGTCGAGCGCATCAACAACGCCTTGCTGCGTACCGATCAAATTCATCACATGGAGGGCAACCACGACATCGACTGGCTCGCCCCGATCATCGCCGACGCGGAGGCTGGATTCGGCGGCAACTTGAACGCCTTCGAGCTCACCAAGGCGCTGATCCGCGCCGGCGCCGCGGCGGTGCATTTCGAAGATCAGCTATCGTCCGCCAAGAAGTGCGGCCACCTGGGCGGCAAGGTGTTGGTCTCGACCACCGAAGCGATCAACAAGCTGGTGGCTGCGCGCCTGGCGGCCGACGTCATGGGGGTGCCGACGGTGGTCATCGCACGCACCGACGCCGATGCGGCGGACCTGCTGCTGACCGATCATGATCCGCGCGACACGCCGTTTCTGACCGGGCAGCGCTCCGGCGAGGGATTCTTCTATGTGAAGGCGGGCATCGAACAGGCGATTGCGCGCGGCCTGGCGTACGCGCCGTACTGCGATCTCATCTGGTGCGAAACCTCCAAGCCCGATATGAACGAGGCCAAGCGTTTCGCGGCGGCAATTCACGCCAAGTTTCCGGGGAAACTGCTGGCTTACAACTGCTCGCCGTCATTCAACTGGGCGGCAAAGCTGAATGCGGCCGCCATGAAGAGATGGCGCGAAGAGTTGGCAGCCTTGGGATATCGCTTCCAATTCATCACGCTTGCGGGTTGGCACGCGCTGAATCTTTCGATGTTCGAGCTGGCCGCCGCGTACAGCGCAGACGGCATGCTCGGCTACTCGCAGTTGCAGCAGCGCGAATTCGGCCAGGAGCCCTTGGGCTATCGAGCCACCAAGCATCAGGCATTTGTCGGCACCGGCTATTTTGACGCCGTGCAGACGGCGATCAGCGCCAAGAGCTCCACAGTCGCGATGGCGGGCAGCACCGAGACCGAGCAATTCACGGCACCGCCAGCGTCGGCGCCGTCGCCGCAACGCGTGGTGGCATAAAGGCGATGAGCGCCGACCTCGCCGCCGCGGTGGACGCAGCAGCCGCAGCGGCTGCTGCGTCCGCTTCTCCGGCAATGGTGGGCACGACGGCGAGGGATTATGCGGTAACGATTGCCGAACATTTTCGCCTCTACAACGAGGAATTCGGCCGCATTACCCGGCGGGCCGCGCGGAATTTTCTTGCCCAGGACTGGCATACGGCGCAGCTCGACGCGGTAGCACGCATCGAGTTGTATGAGCAGAGAGTGGCGCGCTGCGTGGCGCTGGTCGGCGGCCAATTGCAGGCACAACTCACCGATGTGGCGCTGTGGGCCGATATCAAACGCAGCTACGAAACGCTGGTGGTTCGGCGCCCCGACAGCGATTTTTATCACACCTTTTTCAATTCCGTTACCCGCGATTTGTTCGGCACGGTCGGCGTCAACCGCGAAGTCGAATTTTGCGCGACCAGCGTGGGCCGAGCTTCCGGTTCCGTGCCGATCCGCGTCTATCGGGTGGGTGGATCGCTACCAACCGCTGTGCGCGAGGTGCTCGCCGACTTGCCGTTCGGCGAGGCCATCGGCGATACCGAATCCGCCGTGCATCGCATCAGCGCCGAGATCGGCCGATACTTTCAATTGGGCCGGAACAGCGGCGCGCCCGAGTCGATCGAATTGATAGAGCCCGTGTTCTATCGCGGCATGCACGCCTTCGCGGTCGGCCGCCTGATCGGCGACAGCGCGATCACTCCCCTGGTGATCGCATTCACGAATTCTTCGCAAGGTGTGCAGGTCGATGCGGTGATGTTGTCGCGCGCCGACGTTGGCTCGCTGTTTGGTTATGCGCGTTCCTATTTTCACGTCGACCTGCCGGTGGTGAGCGCCGCGATCACGCTGTTGCGCTCTTTCATGCCGCGCAAACCCGTAGATGAACTCTACACGGTGCTGGGGCGCGCCAAACAAGGCAAAACCGAGCGTTACTTCGCGTTGCAGCGTCATTTGGATAAATCGATCGACAGTTTCGTTCATGCACCCGGCGAGCGCGGCCTGGTGATGATCGTCTTCACCCTGCCCTCGCACGATCTGGTGTTCAAGGTGATTCGCGACCGCTTTGCCCCGCCGAAAACCACCACCCGTGCGGAAGTCATCGAACGCTATCAGTTCGTGTTTCGGCACGATCGGGCCGGACGCTTGGTCGATGCCCAGGAATTCAAGCGCCTGCGGCTGCCGCGGTCGCGCTTCATGCCGGATCTCGCCGAGGAACTGCTGCGCGACGCCAGCGGCAGTTGCCGGGTCGAAGGCGAAGATCTCATCGTCGAGCACTGCTACATCGAGCGCCGCCTGCGGCCGCTCAATTTATTCCTGCGGGAAGCAGAGCCTGCCGCCGCCGAGGCGGCGATCATCGATTACGGCAACGCCTTGCGCGATCTGGCGGCGAGCAACGTATTTCCCGGCGACCTGCTGCTGAAGAATTTCGGGGTGACCAGCCACGGCCGCGTCATCTTCTACGACTACGATGAAATCTGCCTGGTGTCGGATTGTGTGTATCGCGACCTGCCGCAAGCGCGCACCGAGGACGAGGAGTTGAGCGCGGAGCCGTGGTTTTACTGCGGGCCGCGCGATGTGTTCCCCGAGCAATGGCTGCAGTTTCTTTCCATACCGCCCGCGCTGCGCGAGGTTTTCGTGCGTCAGCATGGATGCTTGCTGACGGCAGCATGGTGGCGCGACGCGGGGGTCGTTACAGCAGCGGCAACAGCCTAGCTACGCATGGACATCGATTAGCGCTGCAGCAGACGCATCGCCGCGCTGGATTCGCGCATATTGCTCGACAGGGCTGCGAGACACCGTCCTGGTCGATGGGCCGCCGCCGGAGCGAGTCCCCGCTTCGTCTGGCAGAAGGTTTGGCGCCGACGCGCGTGCGGGGACCGGTGTTACATCGGTGCTCGGGGCATAGTCGGCCTGCACCACGATTACACGTCTCAACACCGCGCCATTGGGCAGCGCGCGCGCCGGCCACGCCGGCTCGCCCGCAGGTATCAAGGTCTGATTGGCAGGTATCAAGTTCACTGAAGTCTATTAGGATCCGCGCTTAGGCAGGCTCAGATGCCATCGACATCCCAATTATGTGACGCAAGTCACTTAACCAACTAATCCGCGAATGCCGCATAGACGAGGTCGCGGAACAGATTGCGGTAGTAGTCGCGCTGGCCGGGAGCTTGAATCAGCATTAGCGCGAACAGCTGCTCCGCTGGGTCGACCCAGAAGGTGGTGCCGGCGAGGCCGCCCCAAAAATACTGCCCAATTGAGCCCGGAACCGCAGAAATTCCAGCCTGCAGGCGCACCGCGAACCCCAGGCCGAATCCATAGCCGGGCAGCAAGAGATCCGGCGCTCCGGTGATGGGCCCGAGATGATCCGCTGTCATGAGTTCGACCGTCTTGCGGCTGAGGAGCCTGACGCCATCGAGCCTGCCGCGATTCAGCAGCATCTGCAGGAAGCGCGCGTAGTCGCTGGCCGTGGACACGAGGCCGCCGCCGCCCGATTCGAATCCCGGCGCCTCTTTCACATTGATCAACTGCACCCCCGCGCCGGTGTCGGGGTCCTTCGCGAACGCCTCGGCAAGGCGTTCGTGATCGGACATCGGCACGTGAAACGCGGTGTCGACCATGCCCAGCGGCGCCAGGATGTTTCGCTGCAGATACTCGCCCAAACTCAAGCCCGACAACACTTCGATCAGGCGGCCAACCACGTCCGTCGAGCGGCTGTACTCCCACTGTGATCCGGGCTGATTCAGCAGCGGCATCTTGCTCAAAGTGGCGATCTGATCGGCGCTGCTTTGATGGCGGCTGTAGATCTTCGCGGCCATGTACATTTTGTGCACCGGCCCGTTGCCGCGGAACTCATAAGTGAGCCCCGAAGTATGACGCAGCAGATCCTGAATGGTGATGGGCCGCGTTGCCGGAACCAGCTCGATTTCCGCGCCGCGCTGCACGGCGACCTTCAGGTCGGCGAGTTCGGGTAAATATTTGCCTATCGGATCGCTCAGCAGAAAGTGCCCTTCCTCCCACAGCATCATCGCGGCCACCGAGACAATCGGCTTGGTCATCGAATAAATTCGAAAGATTGTGTCCGCTGTCATCGGCGCGCCGTTGGCGGGATCGCGCTGGCCGAAACTCTCGAACCAGGCAACGCGACCGCGCCGCGCGATCAGCGCCACGGCGCCGGGCAAGCGCCCGGTCGCGACCTCGCCCGAGAGCACCTTCCCCAAACGGGCAAGAGCGAAGCTGGAGAGCCCAATGTCTTCGGGCGTCGTCATGGGAAGCGGAGATGAGGTCATGAAAATGGATCCTGGCGAGTAAGGGACTTGTTGTCGCCCCGATTATAGTTGAGCATGGCGGGCAAATTCAGGCTACAACATGAAGCTATACAATGAGCATAATCCGGCGCCAAATCCGCGGCGCGTACGCATATTTCTCGCGGAGAAAGGGATTTCAATACCCTGCGTTCACGTACCCATTCGCGAAGGAGCGCACAAGACGCCGGAATTCCGGGGCAAAAACTCGCTGGGACAACTGCCGGTGCTGGAGCTCGACGACGGATCAACGCTGTCGGAGAGCATTGCCATTTGCCGCTATCTGGAAGAACTGCACCCCACTCCGGCGCTTTTCGGCGACGATGCGTGGCGGCGTGCACGCGTCGAAATGTGGATGCGGCGCATCGAGTTCGTACTGATGAGCCGGATCGGAGCGGTGTGGGTCAACACGCATAAATACACGGCGCATCTTGGCACGCAGTACAAGGATTTCGGCGAGGCGAGCCGGGGACGCGCGATCAAGGCCATGCACTGGCTGAACGATGAACTGGCCGGCCGCGAATTCATCGCTGTCGAGAATTACTCGATGGCCGACATAGTTGCGCTGACCACCATCGACTTCGCCACATTCATCGGCATCGAGATGCCGGCGGAACTGCCGCACTTGTGGGCGTGGCACGATCGGGTTTCGGCGCGCGCCAGCGCCGCCGCTTAACGCGCGACGGGGGCCGCTGAAAACCGCGACTTCATCAAACCTGCGGCGATGAGTGCATCAATTGCCCCACCGTCATGACCCGGCACGATGTGAATGCCGGGCTCAGCAGCGTGAAGCCGCTTGAGCGCCGCGAGCTGGCCGAAGACGGCATCGCGATCCTCCTGGATCATGAAACTCGTGATCAGACGGGCGCGCTCGCGTTGTAAATCGATGTTGCGGAACTGCCAGGCGACATCGCCCAGAAAAAGAAATTCCGCGCCGTTCGCGGTTTGCACGTAGATCATCTGACTGCCGGGCGTATGTCCGGGCGCTTTGATCAAAACCATGCCTGGCGCCACGCTGAGATATTTCTGGTAGACAAGCGGCACATAACCTTCCAATGCCCGGTCCGGAAACTTCGCCGGCGCCATGAGTTTCGGATCGGCGAGCTGTTCGGAAGTGAGCTTCGCCGCCTTAAGCACGCCCGATAGCCTGGGATGAGTGGTAAGGCCGCCGATGTGATCCGAATGTTCGTGCGTAATGAGGATCAGCGATGCGGCCGTCATCGCGTCCTGCATTCGAGCAAACGCATCGGGATCGAAGGAGCTCAGGTATGAACCGCCGATCTCCTTGGTGAGCGCGGTGTCTATGATGACCGATGTCTCTGGGTAGACCAGCCGATAGGAAAACACCGGCATGTCACGAGTTGTCCAGCCGTCGCCCGCGACGATTGCCGTGGCCGGAAATTTGAATTGGGCGATGCGCTCCACTTCAATCGCCGTTGCCCTATCCCCGGGGTTGGCGGCCGCCACGCGACGAACCTCGCCGATATCCAGCGCGAACTGCGCATCGGACGGCATGTGGCTTTCGACGATCAGCCAGTAATAGGCGGCCCCCGCCACCACGATCAGGAGGCTTGCGGCGGCAATAAGCTTGCGAATCCAAGGCTTCATGCGGGATCCCCGTGACGAATGCGCAAATCCGCGCAACAATGCGCTAACTATAAGCTGGGATGCGAAATAACATGAAACTACTTATGTTGGGCGCCGGCAGCGTGGGCGGTTTCTTCGGACTTCGCCTCCAAGACGGCGGTGCGGATGTAACGTTTTTGGTGCGCCCCAAACGCGCAGCGCAATTGCGCGATCGTGGTTTGCGTCTCTATGGTCCGCGCGGTGAACTGCACGTAAAGCAATTGCAGCTGTTGGAATCCGGTGCTGCCGCCCGCGGCACATTCGACGCGGTTATCTTGAGCTGCAAGGCCTACGATTTGTCGAGCGCCATGGACTCCGTGCGCCCGTATGTGGGCACGGACACCGTGGTATTGCCGCTGCTCAATGGTTTGCAGCACCTTGAAGTCCTGGACCGGGCCTTCGGCGGATCAAGGGTGCTGGGCGGCCTGGCTCAGGTATCCGCGACCTTGGATGCCAACGGCGACATCAAGCAGCTTACCGATGTTCAGGCGCTCGTCTACGGCGCGCGCAGCGCCACGCAGGCAGCGGCCGCCGGCGCACTGGACAGCGCCCTGCAAATGGGAAAATTCGAGGCAAGATTGAGCCGCGATATCATGCTCGAGATGTGGGAGAAGTTCGTCCTGCTGGCGTCGCTGGCCGGCATGACGTGCTTGATGCGCACCAACGTCGGCGAAATCGCCGCCACCCAGGACGGCGCGGCGTTGATGGTGCGCATGCTGGACGATTGCGCCGCTGTCGCGGCCGCCGCGGGCCACGCGCCGCGCGCCAACTACATGGCACCGATCAAAGCCCTGCTCACGCAGAAAAACTCATTGCTGGAAGCTTCCATGCGCCGCGACATGGAACAAGGCCACGCCACCGAAGCAGATCACGTGGTGGGAGATATGCTGCGCCGGGCGCGAGCCGCCGGTGTGGATTCCTATTTGCTGAAGTCCGCCTATTGTTCTTTGCAAGCCTATGAACACATGCGCAAGGCCGCAATCTAACGCGGCCCTTGCTAGGAACGATGCAGCGCCGCGAAATCGGCAAGCACCAGGCTGACGCACTCGGTCAGCCGTGTTGCATAGTCGATGTGCAGAAATTCGTTGGGTCCGTGGGCATTGGAGAGCGGCCCCAGTACGCCGGTCACGAAGAACTGCGTCTTCGGAAATCGCTCGCCCAGCATTCTTAAGAAAGGGATGGTGCCTCCTCCGCCAAGACTCACCGGTTCGCGCCCGAACACCTGCCGCGAGGCGCGCCGCATGGACTCCTCGAACCACGGCGCGAATGCAGGCGCGTTCCAGCCGCCTGACGATGATTCGGGCTCGAAGCTGACATGCGCGCCGTAAGGCGGCTCGCGTTCGAATGCCGCGCGCACGGCGCGACTCGCGAGGCCTGGGTCGACCGTGGGCGGCAGGCGCAGGGAAACCTTCAAGGTGATCTCCGGCAACAGCACATTGCCCGCCGTGTGCACCGCCGGCAGGCCATCCGCGCCGGTCACCGCGAGCGACGGCCGCCAGGTATTGTTGATAAGCAGTTCCCGATGATCGGATGTCACGGGCTGGGCGCCGGCGACGAACGGGATCTTGTCGAGAATGTGCGCGCCCAGCACGTCGGCCGCCACCGCGATCTGGGCGCGGCGGTCGTTGGGAATGTCGGCATGCAACTCATCGAGCAGCAATTCTCCCGTCAGGGGATTTTCCACTCGCTCCAGCAGTTGTTGGATCAGCCGAAACGCCGTCGGTGCGATACCCGATGCAAGTCCGGAATGCGCGCCCTCGCTCAACACCCGCACCTTGAGCCGTCCCACCAGGTTGCCGCGCAGCGAAGTCGTCGTCCAGAGCTGCTGATAATTGCCGCATTCCGCGTCGAGACAAACGACCAGCGAGGGCTCGCCGAGATGCTCACCCAGTGCATCGAGATGTGCCGGCAGGTGCACACTGCCGCTTTCTTCGGTGGCCTCGATCAAGATCACGCAGCGCGGCAGCTCAATCGTCTGCGCCTTGAGGGCCGCAATCGCTGTCAGCGAACTGAACACCGCATATCCATCATCCGCACCGCCGCGGCCATACAGTTTGCCGTCGCGAATCACGGGCTCCCAGGGACCAAGCCCCGGTAACCAACCGGTGAATTCGGGCTGTTTGTCCAGATGCCCGTACAGCAGCACGCATCCCGGCAGTTCGCCGGGGATATCCACCAGCAGTATGGGCGTCATGCCGGGCAGACGGCGCACCTCGACGCGCATGCGCGGCACCGGTTGAGCGCGGCACCACGCCGCCATGAGTTCGATCGCCTGGTCCATGTACCCATGACTCTCCCAGTCGGGATCGAAAGCAGGGGACTTGTTCGGAATACGTATATAGGCCTGCAGCCGCTCGACGATCGAGGATTGCCAGACGTTTTCAATAAATTGACGCAAGCCTGATGAATTCATTCTCTTCAACTCCCGGTGGCCGCGCCGGCAGCTCCGGGCCATAGCCAATTTTTGATTTCCGGCATGTCTTCTCCATACCGGTCTATGTATTGCTTGTGCTCGATCAGCTTATCCTGCAATTGCTGGCGCAGGTAATCGCCGCGGCTGCCGATCTGCGGCAGCCGGTCGATCACGTCGATCACCAGGTGGAACCGATCGAGGTCATTGAGCACGGTCATGTCGAACGCCGTGGTGATCGTGCCTTCCTCCTTGTAGCCGCGCACATGCAGATTTTCGTGATTGTGGCGCCGGTAGGTGAGCCGGTGTATGAGCCAGGGATAGCCGTGGTAGGCGAAAATTACGTGCTTGTCCTTGGTGAACAATGCGTCGAAGTCGTAGTCGCTCAAACCATGCGGATGCTCGGACTGCGGCTGCAGTTTCATGAGATCGACCACATTGACCACGCGTACCTTCAATGCGGGCAGCTCGCGCCGCAGAATCGAAACCGCGGCAAGCGTCTCCAGCGTCGGCACGTCGCCGGCACAGGCCATGACCACGTCGGGCTCGCTGCCGGAATCATTGCTGGCCCACTGCCAGATGCCGATACCCTCGCTGCAATGATTGATGGCGCCATCCATCGTCAGCCACTGCGGCGCCGGATGCTTGCCTGCCACCACCACGTTGACGTAGTGGCGGCTGCGCAAACAGTGATCCATCACCGACAATAGACAATTGGCGTCCGGCGGAAGGTAGACACGCACGATCTCCGCCTTTTTGTTCACCACGTGATCGATGAAGCCGGGATCCTGGTGCGTGAAGCCATTGTGATCCTGGCGCCAGACATGGGAACTCAGCAGGTAGTTGAGCGATGCGATCTTGCGCCGCCAGGGCAGCCCTGCCGTAACCTTCAACCACTTGGCGTGCTGGTTGAACATCGAATCTACGATGTGGATGAACGCCTCGTAGCAATTGAACAACCCATGTCTGCCGGTGAGCAGGTAGCCCTCGAGCCAACCCTCGCATTGATGCTCGCTCAGCATTTCCATGACGGGTCCTGAGGGCGCGAGAAATTCATCGTCCTTCGTGGTGTCCGCCAGCCATTGGCGATTGCCGGCCTCGAACACCGCTTCCAGGCCGTTCGATAGTGTTTCGTCGGGGCCGAAGATGCGGAAGTTGCGCGGCTCCGCATTCAACTTCACCACATCGCGAAGAAACTTCCCCAGCACGTGCGTATCACCGATGCCGGCAACCCCGGGCGCAGGAATTTCGACGGCGTATTCGCGGAAATCCGGCATGCGCAAATCGCGCAGCAGCATTCCGCCATTGGCGTTGGGATTTGCACCCATGCGCCGTTGGCCGCTCGGCGCCAGCTCAGCCAATTCCGTCTTCAGCCGGCCGCGCGCATCGAAGAGTTCCGCCGGCCGATAGCTGCGCAGCCATTCCTCGAGCTGCCGTAGATGTTGCGGATGCTTGGCAGGGTCCGTCAGCGGCACCTGATGGGACCTGAAGGTGCCTTCATTGCGTTTGCCGTCGATCATTTTCGGACCAGTCCAACCCTTCGGCGAGATGAGCACGATCATCGGCCAGCGCGGGCGGTTCGGGATGTTGTCGGAGCCTCGGGCGCTTGCCTGAATTCGTCGAATTTCCTCGACCACGGCGTTCAGCGTCGCGGCCATCGCCTCATGCATGGGCATCGGTTCGTGGCCTTCGACGAAGTACGGCGTCCATCCATAGCCGCGCAGCAGTTGCTGGAGTTCGTCGCGGGAAATGCGCGCCAAAACGCTGGGATTGGCGATCTTCCAGCCATTCAGATGCAGGATCGGTAGCACCGCGCCGTCGTAAGCAGGATTCAGGAATTTGTTGGAATGCCACGAGGTGGCAAGCGGACCTGTTTCCGCTTCACCGTCGCCGACCACGCAGGCCACGATCAGCGCGGGATTGTCGAACACCGCTCCGAATGCATGACTCAGCGAATATCCGAGTTCGCCTCCTTCGTGAATCGACCCAGGGCACTCGGCCGAGGCATGGCTGGGAATTCCTCCAGGGAAAGAGAACTGCGTGAACAGCCGCTTCAGCCCGGCCTCATCCTGACTGACATTCGCATACACCTCGCTGTACGTGCCCTCGAGATAAGTGCCGCTGACGACCGCCGGGCCGCCATGCCCGGGTCCCGACATGTAAATCATGTCCAGGTCATATTTCTTGATGACCCGGTTCAAATGCGTGTAAATGAAATTCTGGCCCGGCGTCGTTCCCCAGTGCCCGAGCAGCATGCGCTTCACGTGCTCAATTTTCAGCGGCTGCTTCAACAGGGGGTTGTCGCACAAATAAATCTGCCCGACGGACAAATAGTTTGCGGCGCGCCAGTAGGCGTCGATTTTCCGCGCCATATTCGCATCGAGCACCGGCGTCAGTGCTGCTTTTTGCATGCTCGCTCCCGTGTCACTCATTTGCGGGTCTTCCCCAACAACGTGGCGGTCAAATCGGCGATGATGATTTCTTCGTCCGTGTGAATCACCCGGACTGCGACTGCTGCCGTGTCGGGCGAAATTTGCGGTGCATTCCGCTGGTTTTTCAACTCATCGATCTCGATGCCGAGAAACTGTAGACCATCGCAGATTCGCCGGCGCAGCGGCGCGGCGTTCTCGCCGATGCCGCCGGCGAACACCAAGGTATCCACTCCGCCGAGCACTGCTGCAAACGAACCAATCCACTTCTTCGCCTGATAGCAGAACAGCGCCAGCGCTTCGCGCGCGCGCGAGTCCGCAAGTTCGCGCTCGAGCAAATCGCGGACATCGGCGCTAGTTTCCGAAACTCCGAGGAGCCCGGATTCGTGATTGACCATGGTCTGAAATTGTTCCGCATTCATGGATTCGCTAAGCGCCAGGAAACTCATCAGCCCGGGATCCAAATCGCCCGAGCGCGTGCCCATGACCAAACCGGCCGCAGGCGTAAACCCCATGCTGGTATCGATGCAGCGACCGCCCTGCACCGCGGCGAGACTGGCGCCGCTGCCCAAGTGCGCCAGGATGACACGACCAGAAGCCGCGACCGGGCCGGCGATGCGCGTCAATTCCTGCATCAGGAATGTGTAGGACAAACCGTGGAAGCCGTAGCGCTGAACTCCCTTATGGGCATAGCGGCGCGGGATCGGCAATTGCGTAGCAACCGCGGGCATGCTGCGGTGAAACGCGGTGTCGAAACAGGCGACGTGAGGCACCTTGGAATAGACGCGTTGCAGCGCCTCGATGAGTTCGAGTTCCCGCGGCAGGTGCTCCGGATCATACGGCGTGATGCGGCGAAGCTCGGCCAACAGTTCCGCGGTAACGCGCTCGGGCGCCGTGTGCAGCATGCCATGCACCACCCGATGGCCGACGGCATCGGGTGCCGCCACAGCCGATCCTTGCAGCCATTCCAGCAGGGAGTCGACGGCCCCGCGGCCACGCGCTGCCTGCACATCGATTTGCGTCGCCGCCCCGCCGACTGTACGCACCGACAAGCAAGCATCCGGGCTCCCGATCCGCTCCATTTTTCCGTCCAGCACACGGATCGGCCGCCCGGCGCAGTCAAACAGCGCAAAGCGAATGCTCGACGAGCCGGCGTTGATGGTCAGAATGTTGGTCATGGAACTAGTATCTGCATCGTCAAAAAACGTTGAACAGCAGCCACAGTTCAACCGGGTATGATGTCAGCGAGGTTACGAATGCCACACTATCATGCGGTTGTTTGGATCGATCATCAAAAGGCGACCGCCTGGCATTTCACGCCGACGGCGCAGGAAAACACCCATATTCACGCCGATGACCAGCACCTGCGCGTGCACAGCCGCAAAAGCACCCACGGCGGCCACAAATCCCCCGCCGACCATCACTTTTTCGAGGAAGTCGCGCAGGCGATTACGGGTGCGCACGAGATCCTGCTGATTGGCCCTGCGCAAACAAAACATGAGTTTGCGGTCTACTTGCGCGACAAGCACCCACAGCTCGCAAAGTCGATAGTTGCCGTCGAGAACGCCGATCATCCAACGGATGCGCAAGTCTTGAGCTACGCGCGCAAGCACTTTCCAGCGCTCGATCGGATGCAGTGACTACATCGCCTACGGACCGCGCAGCGCCGCCTCGACCAGTTTGCTCAAGCCCGCAATGTTGGCCATCAATGCCGCAGGAAATCCATGCCGTTGCTGCAGATACTCCGGCGTATTGAAGGACACCCAGCAATGATTCGATTCATCCTGCCACGCGAGCACCTTTAGCGGCAGATCGAGAGCCAGCTTGGGCGCTGCAACCATCAACGGCGTGCCGGCAGTCGGATTGCCGAGAATCAACAGTTGCATCGGGGAAAGCGTAAGTCCGACCGCCGCGGCATCTTTGCTGAAATTGATGCGCGCGAACACGGTCATGCCGTGGCTCTTCGCCACGTTCTCCAGCCGGTCAAGGGTCTCATCGACTCCGCGTGGCGCGGCCAGTGTCCTTATCCCATTGTCGGAATCACCAGTATTCATTCCACACCCCGCTTTCAATGGCATTTGATACCCTGCCTGATCGATTATTTTCTGTCCACTTAGGTCTTGGAGCCGCCTGATGGAAGCTTTTTTGGTTTCAATCACGACGATTTCAGTTGCCGAAATCGGCGATCGTACCCAGCTGCTATCGCTGCTGCTAGCGGCGCGCTTTCGCCGGCCCTGGCCCATCATCGGCGGGATCTTGTGCGCGACGCTGGCCAATCATGGGGTGGCGGGTTTCGTCGGTGTGTGGTTCGGCAGTCTGCTGAAACCACGCACTCTGCAAGTCGTTGTGGGCATCAGCATGCTCGCAATGTCGCTTTGGACATTGAAGCCCGACAAACTGCAGCAGAACGCCGGCGCCACCGGCGCCCTGGGCGCATTCCTCGCCACATTGACCAGCTTTTTCCTCGCGGAGATCGGCGATAAGACGCAAATCGCGACCCTGGCGCTCGCCGCCGCCTACCCGAATCTCCTGGCCGTCGTGACCGGAACCACCGCCGGCATGTTGCTCGCCAATGTGCCCGTGGTGTTCCTGGGAAAGGCGTTTGCCGATCGCCTGCCGCTCAAAGCGATTCATTTGGGCGCTGCCGCCCTGTTCATGGTGTTGGGGGTGGTGTTCCTGGCGCGCGCGCTTTGGCATTAGAATCGCGACTCATGGGTCACGTAGCCAACGAAAAAACCAAGCTGCTGAATCGGCTCAAGCGCCTGCGGGGCCAGATCGATGCCATCGAGCGCGCCGTCGAAGCGGACCACGAGTGCGCCGGTGTGCTGCAGCAGGCGACTTCCTGTCGCGGCGCATTGGACGGTTTCATCGCCGAGGTAATCGAAGATCACATTCGCGAGCATATGATCGATCCGCGCGCGGGCCGCGACGATCCGCGGGTGGTCGCCGCCGAGGATCTTGTCGAAATCGTCCACGCGTATCTGAAAAAATAGCGGCGACCCTCGAGCGCGCCGACGCGTGGACATATAGGGGGGTATAGTATACTATGCGGCGCACTATGATGCGCGCGCCGACCCCGGGAATCACCAGCAAATTGGCGGCAGCGCCGGTTCTTGCCGCAGCCATATTTTTTCCGTCATGGTCTGCAGCGGCCGACAATGAGACCTGGGCCGCTCATGGGCAATTCACCTACGTGGAACAGTCGACCTCGGACTTCAACGCGCCCTATAGCGGCCCTCACAGCCTCTCGCCCGACAAGGGCGCGGAAACCACCGACGCGACGCTGTATCTCGGGGCGCGGCTGTGGCGCGGCGCCGAAGCATGGGTCAACGGCGAAGTCGACCAGGGCTTTGGACTCGATGACACAGTGGGCGTCGCCGGGTTCCCGAGCGGCGAAGCCTACAAGGTGGGCAGCAATCAACCCTACTACCGGCTGTCGCGTTTATTCATCCGCCAGACCGTGGAGTTGGGCGGCGAGCAGCAGTCGGTCGAGGCGCAGGCCAATTGGTTGGGCGGCAAGCAGAGCGCCGATCGCGTGGTCATCTGGCTCGGAAAATTCGGCGTCGTCGATGTGTTTGACACCAATCAATATGCCCACGATCCGCGCGCGGATTTTTTTAATTGGGGTGCCCTCGACGCAGGCAGCTTCGACTATGCCGCGGATGCCTGGGGCTATACGGTGGGCGCCGCGGTGGAGTGGTACCAAGGGGCGTGGACCTATCGCGCCGGATTGTTCGATTTGTCCAATGTGCCGAATAGCGTGCATCTGGAGCCGGGGCTGCACGAGTTTCAAGCGGATCTGGAGATCGAGCATCGTCATGAAATCGCCGGCCGGTCCGGCCGCTTGCTGCTGACGGTGTTTGACAGTCGCGCCCGCATGGGCCTGCTCGACGAGGCTGTACAGGTTGCGCAGAATTCTGGCTCGTCCGTGGACATCGCCACGGTTCGGGCTTACCGCACGCGCGTCGGCGCCAGCATGAATTTGGAACAACAGATCTCTCAAGATCTGGGCGCGTTTGTTCGCGCCGGCAAGGCGGGCGGCAATGTTGAGACGTACGAATTTACGGACATCGACCGTTCGCTGGCCGCGGGGTTGTCGCTGCAAGGTTCGCGCTGGCATCGCAGCGCTGACACCGTTGCGGTTGCCGCGATGAACAATGGCATATCCGCCGCGCGCGAAGCGTACCTGAACGCCGGCGGGTTGGGCATTCTGGTGGGCGACGGCCAATTGCCGCACCCCGGTCCGGAACGAATCATCGAAACCTACTATTCAGCCGCGGTGTTGAAATTCGTGCATCTCAGTTTGGACTATCAATACATCAATCATCCCGCCTACAACCGCGATCGCGGACCGGTTTCAGTGGTTGCAGTGCGACTGCACGCGCAGTTCTAGCTGCGGCCGAAAGTCACTTGCCCCTGCTCCGGCGGCTCAGTAACATCCGCCGGCACACCCAAACTAGCGAATAAGGAGAATCCCGTGGGAATAGCATCAGAATTCAAAGAATTTGCAATGAAGGGCAACGTGGTTGACCTCGCGGTGGGCGTGATCATCGGCGCGGCATTCGGCAAGATTGTCTCCTCGCTGGTCGGCGATGTCTTCATGCCGGTGATCGGAAAAGTGATCGGCGGCATCAACTTCTCGGATCTCGCGATCGGCCTCGGCGCGGACCCCACCGGCAAGGCGGTACTCATCAAGTACGGCGCTTTTTTACAAACCATGTTTGATTTCGTCATCATCGCGATCGTACTGTTCATGTGCATCAAGGGCATCAACAAGCTCAAGAAGCCGCCGCCCGCACCCGCCGCTGCGCCCGCGGCGCCGCCGCGCTCCGAAGTGCTTCTCGAGGAAATTCGCAATTTGCTCGCCAAGCGAGTTTGAATCGCTGCAATGATGCCCGCGAATCGCATCGTCGCAGCGTTGCTGCTTGCACTGGCAGCGGCGGCGAGTGTGTGGGCCGACGATGCGCCTGCGCCTCCGCCGCAGGGAGTGTGGATTGGCAAGGGGCAGTTCGGCTTCCTGGACTCGAAGGGCAACAGCGACGCCGAGTCCGTCAACGGCAATATCGACTTGTTGCGCTATGACGGGGCATGGAAAAACGAGTTTTATCTGGGCGGCCTATACGGAAAAAGTTCCGGCATCGTATCGGCGGAACGCTGGGAAACCCGCGGTCAGTCCAACTACACCATCTCCGGCGATCTGTTCGCGTTCGGCGCTTTTCGCTACGAACACGATTTGTTCGATGGCTTCGAGTATCAGGAGAGTCTGACCGGGGGCTTGGGTTACAAGCTCATCAACACGGACGAAACGAAATTTACGGTGCAGGCCGGCGCGGGCTACAGAAGACTGCGGCCCGAGGTAATCATCAAGGATTCGAGCGGAGAGGTGGTTTCGCGTACTCCGTTGCAGGCCAGCGGAGACCCGATTGCCACGGCCGGAGCGGATTTTTCGCACGCTTTCAACAAGGCGACGACCCTCACCAACAAATTCCTGGTGGAGGCA
This sequence comes from uncultured Gammaproteobacteria bacterium, assembly GCA_963785405.1. Classification (GTDB taxonomy): domain Bacteria; phylum Pseudomonadota; class Gammaproteobacteria; order Steroidobacterales; family Steroidobacteraceae; genus Bog-1198. Next base: position 350,743 of record CAWAVF010000007.1, on the reverse strand, counting down.
GGTTCCAGCAACACGCTGCTGACGGATGCCCTTGCGCTCACGGTCAAGATGTCCACGAAATTGGCGTTGAGCGTAGGCTATGGGGTTTCCGACAACACCAAGCCGCCCGCGCCGCTCAAGAAGGTCGATACGGTGACCACGGTAAACCTAGTTTTCAGCTTCTAGTCAAAACGCAGTTTGCTCAAGGAGGCGTTTATGGGATTGTTCGACGGAATATTGGGTGGCGTGGTCGGTGCCGAGATGGCCACCGTCGTCAATGGCCTCATCGAAAAACACGGCGGCGTACAGGGTATTGTCGCGCAGTTGGAGCAGCAGGGACTGGGCGGTACGGTGCGCTCTTGGGTCGGGACGGGCGCCAACCAACCCATCACCGCCGAGCAAATACATCAGGCGTTCGGTTCTGACACGGTCAAGGAATTGGCCGCCAAGGTCGGCCTATCGCCCGATGTGTTGGCCGCCAAGCTTTCGCAGGTTCTGCCGCAGGCCATTGACAAGATAACCCCCGCCGGCGCAGTTCCGAAGGCCTGATCAAGTTCAAGTCGATTGCATTCAGGGAGATCGGTGATGTTCAAAACAGCGGTGTATATTTTGCCTCCTCGGCTTGGGTGTAGCGGCAGCGCAGGCGGCCGATACCGGGACCGCATTTCTTTGCACCGCCCGGTGCCGATCCAAAAACATCACCGCCCTTCAGCAATGCCGTCATGGTCGACGGGACGTTTTATGTGGCTGGACATCTCGGCCTCGACCCAGCCACCGGCAAGGCCGGATCCGACGCGGAAACGGAAGCGCGGTTGGTGATGGACGCGGTCAAGCAAACCCTGGAGAGCGGAGGTTTGACGATGGACGATCTCGTCTCGGTCACCGTTTACTGTACCGATCTTGATCTTTACGACAAATTCAATGCCGTCTATCGCGGTTATTTTCACGGGCATTATCCCGCGCGCGCTTTCATCGGGGTGGCGAAGCTGGTGCGTGGCGCTCACTTCGAAATCGCGGGGGTCGCCGTCAAATCGAAAACGCCGCGCAAGCCCTAGCCTCCGGATGGCGGCAAAATGGCTAGCCGTCGATAAACTTCTTCGCGCCTTCGACACCCATGCCCTGCAGGGGTCCCAATGCGCCGCGCAGCCGTAAGGTTTTGTCCGGCGCGGCATAGGCTTTGTCGGGTGCCGCGGCAAACTTCCCGGCCATCCGAATAGTCTAGCCCCCGCGGCTTCTAGGTGGCGCGCGGTTGCTCGGTGAGCATCCTGTAGATCTTGAGCACTCTGGGGACGTAGGCCATGGTTTCTGTAAATGGCGGTATTTGTCCGCCATTGCGATCGACCGCCTCTTCACCGGCGTTGTACGCCGCCAGCGCCAACCTGATGTTCTTGCCGAAGCGATCGATGAGAAATTTCAAATAACGGGCGCCCGCGTGAATATTTTGCCGCGGGTCATAGGGATTCGAGACGCCGAATCGCGTCGCGGTCGCCGGCATCAGCTGCATCAGCCCGACGGCGCCGCGCTTTGATACGGCATGTGAATTGAATCCGGACTCCACTACGATCACCGCCCGCAATAGATTCGGCTCCAGTGCCGAGGAGACCGCGGCGTGCTCGATGATGGAATCGAATTGGGTGGCTCTGGCCAGCAGCTGCGCATCATAGCGATCACCGCTCTCGGTGCGATCCCGCGGCTTGAGATCCAGCAATCGATAGCGATTGTTGTCAGGAATATCCGTGTAGTGGCGCTGCCCCTGGGCATCCAAATAGGTGTAAATTTTTGGGTTTGCCGCGACGGCCGATGCTGCGAACAGCGTTGCAACGAGAAATGCGAGCTTCGGCGCCATGGGTTTAATCCTTGGCCCAAACCCTATCCGGAAAGGCACATCGCCGATGGGACCTGTATCAAACATCCGCTTGCCGGCGCCAAAATCGCGCGCCGGGCAGCCGCCTGGGACTTTAATCGACGTCGGTTTGCAGCGGCTCCAGGAGAGTCTCGTCATTGTTTTGCGGAGCGTCGACCCGGCTGCTGGTCGCATACGCGATCATCCGCTCGCTGGCATAGGCAGCCAGCGCGGTGGCGGCGGATTCCTGCGCCCCGAGTAACCATAATTCGCGCTGCTCGCGCCTCAAAATTGCGGGCATTCGCGACTTGGCATTGTCAATTTCAGCCATCAGGGAATTCGCGGGCATGGTGATTATGGTGCACCACTCTGTGACGCTGTTCGCATCCGTGCTGGATCGCTCCCACAATCCAGCGAAACCGAACACATCTTGATCATCGACGTGAACATAAAATGGCCGCTTGATACCGTCCGGATCGACATGCCATTCGTAAAAGCCCAGCGCCGGGATGATGCAGCGCCGCCCTTGTTTCCAGGACGCGCGCCAGCGGCCGCTGGTTGCAAGGGTCTCTATACGGGCATTGAAGGTGCTGGACTTGCCAATACCCCAACGCAGCAGGACGCCTTCAGTTACGCCATTGATGGCTCGAACCGCGGGAACCTGTTGCGACGGAGCCGTATTGAAGTTTGCGGGGAATCGCCAATGCTTGCGCGCCGGATGGAATTCTTGTGCGATCGAGGCTGCATCGGGGCTGACATAACGCCGGCACATGTGGCCATTCTACCCCTCTCTTAAGATTCGAGGCTGAAGGGTTACCAAGTGGCTGAAACTGCGGATTGGAAGCAAAAATATCGCGACTCCCTGGTTGAGATGGAGGCCGAGGAGATCCGCTGGCGACGTGCCGAAACGGTGTTGCGTCGACTGATCGGGCGTCTGTGCGCCGCGGGCATGGGAGTGAATCCGAAACTCGACGATGAATTGATCGCGCTCGCTGCCGCGAATCGGCGCAATGCGGATGCCGATGAGCTGGCGCGCCTGGCCGACTCGTTGACTACCGCCGTGGTGGCTGTGGACGCGGTGTCGCCGGTACCGACGATCACATTCCCGGCTACCGACACCCAGACCCGGATCGCTATCAAATCCCTGCTGGAACGCCTGCCGGTAAACGATGCCGACAGGTCAACGGCCCAGGCGCTGATAGCCGAGTTGGCGACCGCAAAAAACGATACCGCACTGGCGGCCGTCGTCACGCGCGCCGCGGATTTGATTCACGAGCACGGCGAGCACCTGGCGCGCGAGCGCCAGCAGGCTGCAAATATCCTTGCCGAGGTCACCAAGCGTCTCGAAGAAATGGCCGGCTACCTGACCGAATCGAATCACGAGAGCCGCAGCCGCTTCGACGATACGCAAACTCACAGCGATACCGTCATGTCGCAGGTGCGCGAGCTCACCACCGAGGTCGGCAACGCCACTGAATTGGGCCTGTTACAGTCCGTGGTGCGCTCCCGGTTGGAGCGCGTCGCGGAATACGTCGGCGAATTTCGCACCCGCGAAGAGCAGCGATCGCGGGAATTCATCGGGCGCGCCGAACGCATGCGGGCGCGCATCGAGAATTTGGAGCGCGAAAGCACGGAACTGCATTCGCGACTGGCCAGCGAACAACAAGGTGCCAGGCTCGATCCACTGACGGGAGTTGCAAATCGCAAATCTTTCGACGAACGCTTCGCGCAGGAAATCCATGCTAAGCCGCGCGCCGAGCAGCCGGTCGCCATGCTGCTCTGGGATGTCGACAACTTCAAATTCATCAACGACAGTTATGGCCACCGCGCCGGCGACCGCGTTCTGCAGAGCGTCGCGGCCTGTTTCATGGCGGCGGTGCGCGGCGGCGACTTTGTCGCACGTATCGGCGGCGAAGAGTTCGTCGTATTGTTGAGCGGTCCGAATCTCGTCGAGGCGATGCAGATCGCGAACCAAGTGCGCTCCGCGGTGGAAGCATTGCGCTTCCATTTCAGGGGGACACCGGTGCGCGTCACCGTGTCGTGCGGAGTCACGGAGCTGCAGCTGCACGATACCGCGGAGGCGGCATTCGACCGCGCCGATTCGGCCCTGTATCGGGCCAAGAACGGCGGCAAGAATCTGTGCATTGCGGCTTAAGGGAAAGCCCCTGCAACTTTCTCCAGTTAACAGAACTTCCGCTAGTTAACAGATATTTAACGTATTTTCTCGAATTCCGGCACTGATTTTCGGCGCATCGTCGCTAGAATCATTTCCCAGCCGAAATACTTTCAATAAGTCTTCAGCAACATATTGCGGCAGGCAATCGATAGTCGGCGACGATGTGTTAGTGCGTTGCAGCATCAGGAAACCCACTTGCGATCATGAGCAGCGTTCCAGAATCAGGACTGAGTGAAGCGGCGATCGCGGTTCCCATCGGGAATCCGAGCGCGCTGGCAGAGCCGCGCGATGGCGTAAGGCTACGTGCTTGGATGCTCACTGCCGTGCTGTTCTTGGTGCCACTCGTCACTTATTGGCCGGCGACCTTCCACGATTACGGCCTGCGCGATGACTATTCCAATCTGCGCGAAGCGCATGAGGAAATCGGCAAAGTGGTGAAGTTTTGCGCTTCGCATGCGCGGCCGATATATGGCTGGCTGCTGCAGGCCACTTTTGGACAGACGAGTTCGGTGCAAAATTTGGAATGGATGCGCTTCGTCGCCGCGCTGCTGTTGGGCGCCATCTCCTTGGTGAGTTTTCGTGGCTTGCGGGCGCTGGGCTGGTCCTTCAACAACAGTCTGATTTTCGCGGTGCTGCTCGCCCTGGTACCTTCCGCCCAGGTGATCGCGGGCTGGGCCGTCGGCTGGCCTTACGCGGCGACGGCGTTGTTGGCAATCGGTGGATTTTTTACCGTCGAAGGCGCCTTGGGCGTCGGGCTGCGCGCCGGTGTCGGCCGCGGCTTTAGGTCAATGGGCAGTGGCCGCAGGTCTCATGGTCGTGAGCGCGCTGATCTATCAGCCAAGCGCGCTGTTCTACGTGGTGCCTCTGGCGGGCGCCCTGATCGTGCAACGTCATCGCACGGTTTCGCAAACGGCGCGCTGGGCCGGGATCCACCTCGGATTCGTCGCCGCCTCGCTGAGTCTGGCTTACGCCGTGATGTCGGTGATGTACGCGACCCACATGTTCGTCAAATCGGGCCGAATCGCGTTCGAGGCTCATTGGTTCGAGAAGTTCGCCTGGTATTTGCAGGAGCCGCTGCCCAATGCCATGAGCCTGTTCGTGGTGAATGACAACAATCACCGCGATCACGCACTGTACATCGCCTGCGCCGCGTTGGTCGGCGCGATCCTGGCTGCCGGCGCCTATCTGGAATGGCGCCGCCACGGCAAGCACCGCGGCATCATTTGGATGTGCGGACTCATCGGACTACCCATGTTTGCGTTCGCGGTCAGCATGATCGCCTCGGAGCGCTATGCCACTTATCGCACCATTCTCGCGATGACCGGCGTGCTGTTGTGTTTCCTGGTGGCATCGGTGAGCGCGCTGACGGCGCGCTGGAGCGCCAATGCGCGCCGCATGCTGGCTGCTGTGGTCTTCGCGCTTGCGTTCTTCATGGCCCAGCATCATGTGTACGCATTGATCGCCGTGCCGCAGGGCAACGAATGGCAGCTGATCATGGCAGGCGCGAAGCATGTTCGATTGGACGGTCCGCGACCGCGTATTTTTGCGATCGCCTCGACACCCGCGGACATTTCGACTGCGACCATCTACCACGACGAATTCGGCTCGATTTCTTCAAATTCCGAGTGGGTGCCGCGCGAGATGTTCAAGCGCGCGATGCACGACTTGCATCCCGAGATTGCAAATCTGGATTCCCGCTACGACTTCGCGACCGGACCGAAACTGCCGGACCATCAGGCTTTTGACGTCATCATCGATTTGCACCGCCTCCGCCAGTTCTACGTAAACAACTAGCAGCCCGCGGCCGCCTCGCGCAGCAGCGGCGCGCGTGGTATAGGTTGGGCTTATGATTGCCGGCCCCCTGTTATGGCTGTTTGCGGCGCTCGGCGCCTTCATGGTCGGCGTTTCCAAAGCGGGCATCACAGGATTGAGCATTCTGTCGATCGCCCTGTTTACCCAGGTGTTCCCCAGCAGCAAGCAAGCCAGCGGTTTGGTGTTGCCGCTGCTGATATTCGGCGACTTCGTCGCGGTATTCGCCTATCGCAAACATACGCAGTGGCACTATGTGTGGCGGTTGTTTCCCTGGACCGCGCTCGGAGTCGTGCTCGGCTATTTGGCGCTCGGCCGCATCTCCGATCACGCCACGAAGTCGTTGATCGGCGGGATCATCGTGTCGCTGGCGGCTTTGAGTTTTTGGCGAAAGTACATTTCCGTCCCGAATGACAAGCGCACCGCAACGCTGCATTGGTCCGTCGCCGCGCTCATCGGAGTGCTCGCGGGTTTCATCACGCTCGTCGCCAATGCAGCAGGGCCCTTGATGGCGATCTATCTGGTCGCCATGCGTTTGCCCAAGATGGAATACGTCGGCACCGCCGCGGTGTTTTTCATGCTGCTCAATCTTTTCAAGGTACCCTTCATGGTGGACCTGGGGCTGATCACTGTGCAAAGCTTCGGCTTCAATCTGATGCTCGCGCCCGCCGTATTGCTGGGCGCGGTGGCGGGTCGCTGGCTGCTGATGCGCGTCAACCAGAGCCTGTTCGAGCAGCTGGTCCTGGCATTGAGCGCGATCGGCGGAATTCTTTTGTTCTTGTAAATTTTGAGCGCAATAGGGGGAACGCTATGGGGACTCGGGGTGGCTTGTACGGTCTGATTGTTTTGATCGCCGATGTCTGGGCGCTCGTGAATATATTTCAAAGCCGCGCGGACACGGGCAGAAAGGTACTTTGGACAGTGCTGGTAATCGTACTGCCCGTTCTGGGATTCATACTCTGGTTCTTTTTGGGCCCGAAGACCGCGAAAACCTAAAGCGCGACGCCTGGGCTGCTAGGCGCGAGCTCCGGGCGCGGCCGCCAGGTTGCGGCGGCGGCTCGGCGCAAGCAGCATCGCCGCCTCATAGCAGCTATCCCGCAAGGCTGAATCAATTGCCACCAGCACCCGGTCGCGAACCGCCGGTGCGGTGCTGGGCAGCAACTCCGCGATGCGGCCCAATTGAGCGATCGTGATCTCGAGTGCCCGCTGCAGATTGTCCGCACCAGCCGCCAGCACGTCGGTGTCCAGCAAGCGCAAATCATTGGTGAGCGCCGACAGCTGGCGCTTCGAGCGCTCGATCGCCTCGAGGCTGCGCGGGCTGACCGCGCGTGTCAGGGATGCCACGTCGTGGCGGGTACTCGTCAGCACACGATCGAGACGATCAAGCCACTCGATCCAAAAAAGTGAACCGTACATTTGTGACTTCCCGAGGTTTTGGTTGCCAAGCTGCAGTTGGCGATGGATTTATTCTTTGGCCAAGACTACCCGGGTTGGACCGGTCTCGCTACCATTCGCTCAAGCGACTCTCCATTCACCCAGCCACTCAAAATAAATGACCACCCCGCGGCCAAAACACCTGTTTATGCATACAGGAAAACAATGCGCGCTCACCACATAGACAGCCATAAGCTAGGCAGCAGCGGTTGGCTGCGTGCCGCGGTTCTGGGTGCGAATGACGGGATAGTTTCCTGCTCCAGCCTGCTGCTCGGCCTCGCGGCAGCGCACGCCTCGCATGCGAATCTGCTGCTGAGCGGCACCGCGGCGCTGGTTGCCGGCGGGATGTCCATGGCGACCGGAGAATACGTCTCGGTACACTCGCAAGCCGACCTGGAAGCTGCAGCGCTTGCGCAGGAACGCGCCGAACTCAAAAATGATTTCACCGGCGAGAAGCACGAATTGACCGAGATTTACGTACGGCGCGGACTTGATGCCGGCCTCGCGCGCAAGGTCGCGGACCAGCTCATGGCGCATGACGCTTTGGGCTCGCATGCCCGCGATGAACTGGGTCTGACGCCGGGCACGAGAGCCCGGCCGCTGCTCGCCGCCATGGCTTCGGCCGGGAGCTTTTCGATCGGCGCAGCCCTGCCCTTGGGCGTGGCTGCCATCGCTCCCGCGCAGCACATCATGATTTTCATCGCCGCTGCGTCCCTGGCCTGTCTTTTGTTCCTCGGCGGATGGTCAGCCCGGGTGGGCGGCGCCGCCGTCGTGGCCGCCGCTTTGCGAGTCGCCTTCTGGAGCGCCTTGGCGATGGCGGTGACCACCGCGGTGGGTGCGGCTGTCGGCGCGCTGTGAACTGCGAACTTCTCAGCGTTGCGCAGATGAAAGAGGCCGATCGGTTGACGATGGCGGCAGGCACGCCGGGTTCGCTGCTGATGCAGAAGGCGGGCGAGGCCGTCGTGCGGGAAATTACCCGCCGCTGGACTCCACGACCCGTGACCGTACTGTGCGGTCCCGGCAACAATGGCGGCGATGGCTTCGTTGTCGCCGTCGCACTGGCGCAGTCCGGGTGGCCGGTGCGGGTTGCGTTGCTGGGACCTAAGCAAGCGCTGCGCGGCGACGCGCAGCATCATGCGCAGCGCTGGGCCGGCGCATTCGAACCCTTGAGTCCAGACGCGATTGATGGCGCCGGACTTCTCGTCGATGCATTGTTTGGATCGGGCTTGAGCCGGCCGCTCGACCCGCAGGTCTTAGGCGTTCTGGCGCTCGCGACGCAGCGCAAAGTCCCGCTGGTCGCGGTGGATGTGCCCAGCGGCGTCATGGGGGACAGCGGCGAGTCGCAGGGCGCCAGCGCTTCCAGTTGTACGGTGACCTTTGCAAGAAAAAAACCCGGCCACCTGCTGCTGCCGGGACGTGAACTGTGCGGCGACCTCGTGGTCGCGGATATCGGTATACCGCCCACCGTGCTCGAGTCGCTGTCCATCGATACATGGGAGAACGATCCTGCGCTGTGGCTCGAGAAGCTGCCGCGGCCGCAGGCATCGGTCAACAAGTACACCCGCGGCCATGCGCTGCTGTATGGGGGCTACCCCATGACCGGTGCGGCGCGCATGGCGGCGCGCGCCGCAGCGCGCATCGGCGCCGGCCTCACGACCATCGCGGTGCCGGAAGTGGCCTTCGCGATTTATGCCGCGGCGCTTACCAGCATCATGGTCGCAGCCGCTGGCGCAAGCCGGCGATCTGGCGCGCCTGCTTATCAGACCGCCGCTACACAGCGTTTTCAATCGGACCCGGCGCGGGCGTCAATGCCACGACGCGTGCAGGGACGCTGGCCATGTTGGGAACCGGATCCCCGGTGTTGCTCGATGCCGATGCGATCAGTGCGTTTGCGCAGGGCGCGGATGCACTTTTCCAAGCGATTCGCGGCGCCTGCGTGATGACGCCGCATGACGGCGAATTCGCGCGGATCTTTGATGCCGCGGGCGACAAATTGACGCGCGCCCGCAGGGCGGCGCGCCGCAGCGGCGCTGTCATCGTATTGAAAGGCGCCGACACCGTCATTGCGGCACCCGACGGCCGCGCGATCATCAACAGCAACGCCCCTCCGACTCTGGCCACGGCCGGCTCCGGTGATGTGCTCGGCGGCATGATTCTCGGCCTGCTGGCGCAGGGTATGGACGCGTTTGCCGCGGCGGCCGCCGCGGTGTGGATGCACGGTGCCGCGGCTGCCGGCTTTGGTCCCGGCTTATTGGCGGAGGATTTGCCGGATCTGCTGCCCGCAGTGCTGCGGCGACTCGTCAGTTTAGCTCCATGAGCACCTGGTTTCCGCGGGTCACCGCCCATTCGCTCATCGTCGTGATCAGCGTGCTCATCTACATTTTGACCACGCGCGTAGAGCGCGCGCGCCGGCCGCCGTCCATCGCCATCGCCTGGGTCCTGGGGATGATCGCCCTGCCCTACGTCACGCTGCCCATGTATCTTTTGTTCGGCCGGCGCAAATTGCCGCGCAAAATCTCGCCGCGCAGGAATTCAGCACCCCACGCGGCACACTGGGCCGAAGATCTGATTCGAGAGTTTCGGGCTGGCGGCGGCGGCGCCGGCCGCCGTGCGACATGCATCAGGACGGGAGCGCCTCGGCGCAGGCGCTGTTTTCGACCATGTCGAGCGCCGTCTCGCGCTTGGATATCTGCACCTACATTCTGGGCAACGATGCGTTCGGGCAAGAAGCAATGCAGCTCATAATCGAGCGTGCGCGCTGCGGCGTTGAGGTTCGGCTGCTCCTGGACGGCGTCGGTGCAATGCAAATGCCAAGCTCCAGCTTCAAGCGCATGGAGTCGGCGGGTGTTGATACCGCGATATTCAGCCCGTTGTTCGCGCGCAACACCCAAGGTCCGCGCAATCTGCGCAATCATCGCAAATTGGTGATCGCCGATGCGCAACTGCTGTGGGCCGGCGGCCGCAATCTTGCCGCCGAATATTTCACCGGCGCCGCCGGTGCTCCACCCTGGCTCGATTTGACTTTCGATCTGCAGGGCGCGGTAGCCGCTGCCGCCGCATGCCAATTCGAAGCCGACTGGGTCGCCGCCGGCGGCAAAGCCGCGTCCGCGCGAATGGCCTGCATTGGTTGCAACGCCGCGTGGCTCCAGCCGCGCGCAGTTTCTGCCCAGCGGGCCGGACCAAACCGAAGATACGGTGCAGGCGCTGCTGATCGACGCATGTTTTCATGCCCGCGAACGCATGCTCGCGGTCACGCCCTATTTCGTGCCCGACGCCGCTTTGGAAACCGCCATGCGCCTGGCCGCGCGGCGCGGCGTGCAAATCGATTTCTGCATTCCTGCCGCCTCCAATCACCGGCTGGCGGACTTTGCGCGCAACCGCGCGCTGCGCTCTTTGAGCCAGGCCGGAGTCAACTTTCATTTGCTGCCGTACATGAATCATGCAAAGGCGGTGGTGTTCGACCAATCCCTCGCCATCTGCGGTTCGGTGAATCTCGATTCGCGCAGCCTGCTGCTCAACTATGAATGCGCCGTGGTGTTCTACGGCGCGCGCTGAAATAGATTGGCTGGCAACTGGATTGCAGCGTTGATTCCGGAAACGCCGCTGTTTCGATTGCCGCGCACCGGGTCTGTTGCGCGATCTCGGCGAAGGACTGCTGCTCACCGTGGCGTATCAATTGTAGGCGTAGGATTGCTCTACACGGATTATGATCAGCAGTTTGCGCATAGTATTCTGCCACGTTCCAGAGTGCAGGTGATCGGTGGAGTTCAAGGACTATTACAAGGTGATGGGCGTGGCGCGCGATGCCACGGAGGCGCAGATCAAGCAGGCCTATCGCAAGCTTGCTCGCAAATATCATCCGGACGTCAGCAAGGAAAAGGACGCCGAAGCGCGCTTCAAGGAAGTCGGCGAAGCCTACGAAGTGCTGAAGAGCCCCGAAAAGCGCGCCGCCTACGATCAGCTGGGCAAAGACCATCGTCCCGGCCAGGAGTTTCGGCCGCCTCCGAATTGGGACTCGGGCTTTGAGTTCAGCGGCGCGGGTCCCGGCGATGCTTCGTACAGCGATTTCTTCGATGTCGCTGTTCGGCGCGCAGGCACGCGCGGCGGCCGCAGCGCGGCGCGGCGCATCCAGCCGGCCGCGGCGAAGATCATCACGCCAAGGTGCTGCTCGATCTCGAGGCGTCGCTGCACGGCGGCAGCGCGAACTTTCACCCTGCGCATGCCGGAGATCGATGCCGAAGGGCAGGCTGGTATCGCAAGGAGCGCACGCTCAATGTGCAAGTGCCCAAGGGCATTCTTGCCGGGCCAGCACATCCGCCTCGCGGGTCAGGGCGCGCGCGCCGCACGGCGACGGCAAGCCCGGCGATCTATACATCGAAGTCGAGTTTCAGCCGCATCCCCTGTACCGAGTCGATGGCCGCGACCTGTACCTGGAATTGCCGGTGGCGCCCGTGGGAGGCGGCGCTCGGCGCCACGGTGAAGACGCCGACGCCCGGCGGCATGGTCGATTTGAAAATTCCCGCCGGCTTCGCATGCCGGCAGCAAATTGCGCTTGAAAGGGCCGCGGCATTCCCGCGGCGCAGCCGGGCGATTTTTACGTCGTGCTGCAAATCGCGCTGCCGCCGCCAACGACGACAAAGCCAAGGCCGCCTATGCGGCCATGGCAGCCGCGCTGCCGTTCAATCCTCGCGCCAGCTTAGGAGTCTGAAATGTCTGCAGCGAATGATCCTGCCTTGCCCGGCACCATGTTCGATGAATCCGCGATCTTGAGCATCGAGGACTTGAGCCGCATGTGCGCGGTCGATGAGCGGCACATCGTGGAATTCGTCGAGGAAGGAGTGCTCAACGTGGTCGACGTGCGCACGCGAGTGGCGTTTCAGCGGCGCCGCGCTGCGCCGCGCGCGCTCGCGCTGCGCCTGGAGCGGGACCTGGAACTGAACCTTGCCGGTGTCGCGCTGGCGCTCGAATTGCTGGAAGAACTGGAACGATCTGCGCCGCGAACTCAAGGCGAGACGTTAAATGAACAAAGCTCGAATCCGATGCCTTCGTGTTCTTCGGCGCCACCGGCGATCTGGCCTACAAGAAGATCTTTCCCGCGCTCTACGCCATGGTGCAGCGGGGCGGCTTCAACATCCCCATCATCGGCATGGCGCGCGCCGGCTGGAACCTGGACAAGCTCAAGGAGCGCGCCCGCGACAGCGTCGAGCACGGCGGCGATTATCGACGCCGGCTGCTTCGCGAAACTCGCGGCGCTGCTGCGCTATGTGGACGGCGACTACAGCGGATCCCGAGACCTTCGCCAAGCTTGAAGCAGGCGCTGGGCCCGGCGACAGCGCCCGATCCACTATCTGGCCATTCCGCCCGAGCATGTTCGCCAGCGTCGTGCAGGGGCTTGCAAAGATCGCGGCTGCGCCGAAGAACGCGCGAGTCATCGTGGAGAAGCCGTTCGGCCGCGATCTTGCGAGCGCGCAAGCGCTCGATCGCACTCTTGCATGAGGTATTTCGACGAATCCTCCATCTTTCGCATCGATCACTATCTGGGCAAGGAGGCGGTGCAGAACATTCTGTACTTCCGCTTCGCCAATACCTTTCTCGAGCCGATCTGGAATCGCGACTACATCCGCGACATGCAGATCACCATGGCCGAGAATTTCGGCGTGGAGGGCCGCGGCGCCTTCTACGAAGAAGTCGGCGCGATTCGCGACGTGGTGCAAAACCATCTGCTGCAGGTGATCGCGCTGCTGGCGATGGATCCGCCGGTCGGCCACGAACCGGAGGCGATGCAGGCGGAGAAGCTGCGCATTTTCCGGGCGATGCGGCCGCTCGATCCGAAGGAGGTCGTGCGCGGACAATTTCGCGGCTATCGCGACGAGAAAGGCGTGGCCAAGGATTCCCAGGTCGAGACCTTTGCCGCGCTGCGCCTGCACATCGATACCTGGCGTTGGGCGGACGTGCCGTTCTACATTCGCGCCGGCAAATGTCTGCCGATCACGCGCCACCGAGGTCACGGGTGACCCTGAAGCGGCCGCCGCTTGCGATATTTTCGATCCCAGACGACGCCATGCCCGCGAACTACTTCCGCCTGCGCCTGAGCCCCGAAGTGGTGATCGGCGAGGGCGCCTTGGTGAAGCGCAACGGCGAAGAGATGCGCGGCGAACCGGTCGAATTGATCGCCCGCCACAACACGCAGAGCGGAAAAATCCCCTTACGAGCGCCTGCTGGGCGATGCCGTTCGCGGCGACACGCTCGCTGTTCACCCAGGATGACAGCGTCGAAGCTGCCTGGCGGGTGGTCGATCCCGTCCTGACGATGCGGCACGCCGGTGCGTGCGAATACGATCCGGGCACCTGGGGACCCGCCGGCCGCGACGAGTATCGTCGACGGCGGCGATACCTGGCATGACCCCCAGATCGAGAAGATCCGCGCCGTGCTGAACGCGGCGGCGAAGTGGTATTTCTGCTGGATGTGGACAATACCCTGCTGGACAACGATCGCTTCGCAGCCGATCTCGGCGACCGGTTGGAGCAGCTGCGTTCGGCGCCGCGCAGCGCGATCGCTACTGGGACATCTTCAGCCGCCGGCGCGAGGCAGCTCGGGCTTGGCGGATTACCTGGGCAGCCTGCAGGAATTTCGCGCCGGGCTCGACGACCACCCGGATCTGCTGGCGCATGTCGCGAGTTCCTGCTCGAATATCCCTTCGCCAGCCGGCTGTTTCCGCGCGCGCTGGAGGCGATGGCGCACTTGCGCAGCTTGGGACCGCCCGTCGTGCTGTCGGATGGCGACATCGTGTTTCAACCGCGCAAGATTCAGCGCTCCGGCATTTGGGACGCGGTCGAAGGGCGCGTCATGATCTATCTGCACAAGGAAAAAGTGCTCGACCACGTGCAGCAGCGCTATCCGGCCGAGCACTATGTTATGGTCGACGACAAGGCCGAATCTTTTGGCGGCGATGAAATCGACGCTTGGCGCGCAAGCTGACGACCGTATTCGTGCGCCAGGGGCACTATGCGCTGGCGCGCGGAGTCCGAGTCGGCGACGCCGGCGCCCGATCTGGTCGATCGAGCGCATCGCGGATCTTGATCAACCTCAACTTTAACCGACTTCAAGGTGCGACCATGAGCATCACGAAAAGCCTGCATGATCTGGGTCAAAGCCTCTGGCTCGACAACATCACGCGGGAAATTCTCGACAACGGCACCCTGCGCCGCTATATCGAGCAATTCTCGGTCACCGGTCTGACCTCGAACCCGACGATTTTCGATGAGGCCATCGGCAAGACCGCGGCATACGACAAGGGCATTCGGCAAAAGGCGCAGGCCGGAATGTCGGGCGAGAATCTGTTCGTCGAATTGGCGCTGGAGGATCTGCGCCGCGCCGCCGATCTTTTCCGGCCGGAGTTCGACCGCACCCAGGGAATCGACGGCTGGGTCTCCATGGAAGTCTCGCCGCTGCTGGCGAACGACACCAAGAGCACGATCGACGCGGCGCTGCGTATTCACAAGCAGGCGAACCGCCCCAATCTTTACGTCAAGATTCCCGGCACGCCGGCCGGCGTGCCCGCCATCGAAGCGGCCATCTTCGCCGGCGTTCCGGTCAACGTGACGCTGCTGTTCTCGCGCGAACAGTATCTGAGCGTCGCCGGAGCCTACATGCGCGGCATCGAGCGCCGCATCGCCGCCGGCCTCGATCCGCGCATCAATTCGGTGGCGTCCTTGTTCGTCAGCCGCTGGGACCGCGCCGTCGCCGACAAGGTGCCGCGGACTTGGCGCAATCGTTTGGGGATTGCCATCATGCAGCGCACCTACCGCGCGCACTGCGAATTGCTCGCCGAGCAAGCGCTGGAAGGATCTCGAAGCCAAGGGCGCGCGCAAGCAGCGCATGCTGTGGGCCAGCACCGGCACGAAGGACCCGAAATCCCCGCCCGGCGCTGTATGTCGAGGCGCTGGCCGCGCCCGACACCATCGACACCATGCCGGAAAAGACCTTGCTGGCATTCGCCGCAGAGCGGCAAGCGTCAACGGCGTCATGGCGAAGGACGGCGGCGATGCCGAAGCAGGTGCTCGGCGCGTTTCGCGCGCGCCGGCATCGACGTCGACGCGCTCGCCGCCCAACTGCAAGTGGATGGCGCGGCATCGTTCGTCAAGTCCTGGAACGAACTCATGCAGCGCATCAAGGACAAGAGCGCGGCGCTGGCGACCACTTGAGTCCGCGACTCAATCCGCTTGCCGGCAAGCCGGCGCCCGCCGCAGTCGCTGGTCAATATTCCGCGGCTGATCACCGCGTATTACAGCGAGCGGCCGGATCCGTCAGGTCGCTGCGCAACGGGTCGCCTTCGGCACCTCCGGGCATCGCGGCTCGCTCCTTCGACGTCGGCTTCAACGAAGCGCACGTGCTCGCGATCAGCCAGGCCATCTGCGAGTATCGCAAGCAGCAGGGCATCGACGGACCGCTGTTCATGGGCTTCGACACGCACGCGCTGTCGGCGCCGGCGTTCGCCAGCGCGCTCGAAGTGCTGGCCGCGAACGGCGTCGAGAGTGATGATCGCGGCGGATGATGAATACACGCCGACGCCCGCCGTCTCGCACGCCATCCTCACCTACAACCGCGGCCGCAGCAGCGGCCTGGCCGACGGCATCGTCATCACGCCCTCGCACAATCCTCCCGACAACGGCGGCTTCAAGTACAACCCGCCGAACGGCGGCCCCGCGGACACCGACGTGACCAACTGGATCGAGACGCGGGCCAATGATTTGCTGCGATCCGGGCGCCGGCGGCGTCAAGCAGAATGCGCGCTTCAGCCGCGGCGCGGCGCGCCGCGACCACCCACCCGCACGACTACCTTACAGAACTATGTGCGCGATCTCGGCAACATTTTGGATATGGATGTGATCCGCGATTCGAAGATTCGCATGGGCGTCGACCCCCTGGGCGGCGCCGGCGTGCATTATTGGCCGCGCATCGCCGAGCGCTACCGGCTCGATCTTGACCGTGGTCAACGATGCGGTCGATCCCACGTTTCGATTCATGACGCTCGATTGGGACGGGAAAATCCGCATGGATCCCTCCTCGCCCTATGCCATGCAGCGGCTGATCGGTCTCAAGGACCGCTACGACATCGCCTTTGCCTGCGACACCGACCATGATCGGCATGGCATCGTCACCGCCAGCAGCGGATTGATGCCGCCCAATCACTATCTTGTCGGTGGCCATCGATTATCTTTTTCGCCATCGCAGCGGCTGGCGTGCGGATGCTGCGGTCGGCAAGACCGTGGTGAGCAGCGCGATGATCGATCGGGTCGGCCGCCGGCTCAAGCGCAACGTGTACGAGGTGCCGGTGGGCTTCAAATGGTTCGTCGCGGGACTGCTCGACGGGAACTTGGGATTCGGCGGCGAGGAAAGCGCCGGCGCCTCGTTCAGCCGCATCGACGGCAGCGTGTGGACCACCGACAAGGACGGCATCGTGCCGGCGCTGCTGTCGGCGGAGATCACCGCGCGCACCGGCCGAGATCCCGGCGAGCACTACCGCGCGCTGACACAGGATCTCGGCGCGTCGTTTTGCCGACCGCGTCGATGCGCCCGGCGACGCCAGCGCAGAAAGCAGAAGCTCGGCCAAGCTCGATCGGCAACAAGTCCGCATCACGGAGCTTGCCGGCGAGCCGATCGAGCAGATTCTGACCAAGGCGCCGGGCAACAACGCGCCGATCGGCGGCGTCAAGGTCACCTCGCGCGGCGGCTGGTTCGCGGCGCGTCCGTCGGGGACCGAGGACATCTACAAGATCTATGCCGAGAGCTTTCATGACGATGCGCATTTGCGCCGATCTGATCGGCCGAGGCGCAGACACATCGTCGATGCGGCGCTCGCGGGCGCCTAGACCGCGCGCCGCCTTGCAGGCACCGCGATCAAAGCGATTCTGACGCCGACCGCCAAGCGGCTGCTGCCCTGGCTGGTGGCGGTCGGCTTCTTCATGGAATCGCTGGACACGACGATCCTGAATACCGCCGTGCCCGCCATGGCGCAGGCGCTTCAGGTGCCGCCGCTCAGCATGAAGGCGGTGCTCGCGAGCTACACCTTGAGCCTGGCCGTGTTCATTCCCATCAGCGGCTGGATGGCCAATCGTTTCGGCACGCGGCGCGTGTTCGCTTCGGCGATCGGCATCTTCACGCTCGGCTCGTTTCTCTGCGGCATTTCGAACGACATCCACTTGCTGGTGGCCTGCCGCATTCTGCAAGGCTGCGGCGGCGCCATGATGCTGCCCGTCGGCCGGATCACCATGGTGCGCACCTTTGCCAAATCCGAACTCATCAACGCCATGAGTTTCGTCGCCATTCCGGGCCTGGTCGGTCCCATGCTGGGGCCGGTCCTCGGCGGCGCGATCATCGGATATTTTCATTGGAGCGTGATTTTCTTCGTCAACATCCCGATCGGCCTGTGCGGCTTGGTATTGGTCTACCGGCATCTGCCCAACTATCGCGAGGAGCGCAATTACCCGCTCGACATCATCGGCCTGGTGCTTGTTCGGCTCGGGCATTTCACTCCTGTCCTATGTGCTCGAAGTGTTCGGCGAGACCACCTTGAGCGGACGCGAGATGCTGGGATTGCTCGCGATCTCCGCCGCGCTGCTCGCCGCTTACGGTCTGCACAGCAAGCGCACCGCGCATCCGCTGCTGCGCTTGAGGTTGCTGGGGATCCGCACCTTTCGGGTCGCGGTAAGCGGCAATCTGTTCACGCGCTTGGGGATCGGCGGAATTCCCTTCCTGTTGCCGCTGCTGTATCAGGTCGGTCTGGGATTCTCGCCGATCCAGTCCGGACTGCTCATCATGCCGCAGGCGCTCGCGGCGATGAGCCTGAAACTGACGATGCCGTTGATCCTGAAGAGATTCGGCTACCGCAGGGTGCTGATCGCCAACACCCTCACGCTCGGGATCATGATCATGCTGTTCTGCGACCATCGATATCGGCACGCCGGCCTGGCTCATCGTCATGATGGCATTCACCTACGGATTTCTCACATCGCTGCAGTACACCAGCATGAACACGCTGGCCTATGCCGATGTCGGCGAACGCGAGGCGAGCGGCGCCAGCACCATCGCCAGCACGGTGCAGCAGATGGCGGTCAGCTTCGGCGTCGCCACAGCCTCGCTCGCCGCGGCACTGTTCATTCCGGACCGCCTGCACGCCAGCGCGCCGCAAATGATCCATGGCATCCATCTGGCGCTGCTCGGCCTCGCCATGCTGACCATCGTTTCCACCAGCGTATTTTGGCGTCTGCGGGCGCAAGACGGCGCAGCAGTCAGCCGCCACAAGCCGCAAATTTCGGCGTGAGCATCACTCCGATTTGATGGGGTGCCCGCCGAATTGATTGCGCATGGCGGCGAGCAGCTTGTCGGTAAATGAATCGTCATCGCGAGAACGCAGGCGCTCGAGCAGCGATAGGGTGATTACCGGGGCCGAAACGCCCAATTCGATCGCGTCGGCGACGGTCCAGCGGCCCTCGCCGGAATCGGCGACATAGGGAGCGATGCCTTTGCAGCGTCGGGTTCTTCTCCAGCGCGTTGGCGGTAAGATCCAGCAGCCATGAACGCACGACGCTGCCGTAACGCCATATTTCGGCAATTTGCGTGCAGGTCGAGCTTGAACTCGCTTCTTGTGCTGCAGAATGGAAAATCCCTCGGCGTAAGCCTGCATCAGGCCGTATTCGATGCCGTTGTGGACCATCTTGGTGTAATGGCCGGAGCCCACCGGGCCGACACGGCCCCAGCCCTGATCCTTTGCCGGCGCCAGAGTTTCGAAAATCGGACGCAAGCGTTCGACCACGGCGTTCATCGCCGCCGATCATCAGGCTGTAGCCTTCCGCAAGGCCCCAGATCGCCGCCGCTGGTGCCGGAATCGACGTATTGGATCTGACGTTGCGACGGCCGCCGCGGCGCGGCGCTGCGTATCGCGGTAATTCGAATTGCCGCCGTCGATGATGGTGTCGCCCGCCGCCAGCAGCGGCATGAGATTGCGTGATCGTAGCTATCGGTAATCTCGCCGGCTGGAACCATCAGCCACACCGCGCGCGGCGCCTTGAGTTTCGCGACCAGCTGATTGAGAGAGGCAGCGGTTTCGCCGCCGTTCTTTTCCAGCAATGCACGCGCCGCATCGGCGGGATCGTAACCCACCACGTGATGTCCGCCGCGCATCAAGCGCTGCGCCATGTTGGCACCCATGCGGCCCAGACCAATCATTGCGATTTCCATAGTTGTACCCGTCGTCGCGCGACCGCAGTGCGCCCCCAGTATATCGCTTCAAGATCGCCTGAGCATGGTCATCACCGCCGGACTTCCCACCGGTTCGAAACGGCCCGTGAACAGCAGTGCACCGGTAGCGGCATTGATATGAAACGAGGTGATCGAATCGCCGCGCTGATTGCATGAATAGAGAAACGCTCCGCTCGGGATCGATGCTAAGCTGCGCGGCGAGTCCGCGTGCACCCAGGCATCGGCAATGCTGCGCAATTGACCGTCGGCGGCCACGGCAAAAATAGCCACGGCGTTGTGCAGCCGATTCGCGACGTAGAGAAAACGGCCATCGGCCGTCATGACGATTTCCGAGGACAAGATTGCTGCCCGCGAACTTCGGCGGCAAACTCGACACGACCTGCTTGAGCTTCAATCCGCCGCGCGCTGCATCGTAATCGTAGACCGCCACCTTCGCGTCGTGTTCATACAGGTTGTAGAACACCCGGCCGTTGGGATGAAAGATGAAATGCCGCGGCGCCGAGCCAGACGGGGCGGCGATCACCGGCACATCGGCCGGCAGCAGCCGCCCGGCCTGCGCATCGAAGCGCCAAACCCAGGTCAGATCGAGTCCCGCGTCGTTGGCGATGACGAATTGTCCGCTCGGATCCGCCGCGACCATGTGCAGATGCGGACCGTCATGATCGCTGAACGCAAATTGTCCAGGCGGATCGTCGGCGGCGCGCGCATGGTGCCGCGGCCCGACGCTCGGTCTCACGTCCGTCGCTTCGCCCAGCGCGCCCTCGGGTCCCACCGGAAAAACCGCGACATTGCCGCCGCCATAGTTGGCGACGAATACGAATTTACCGGACGGATGCACGCTCACAGTGCGCGGGAGTGCCGCCGCCTGAACTCACGGCACCCAAGCGCCTGATCTGCAACGTGTCGTTGTCGATCGCGTACGAGACCACGGCGCCGCTGTGGGTATCTTGGTAATTGTCGATCTCGCTGACCGCATACAGGCGCGTCTGCGCCGGATTGACCGCTAGCCAGGAAGGATTCCGTATGTCATCGACCACCTGCAACTGCGTAAGCGCCGCGGTGACAGGGTCCATTCGAAACAGGTAGATGCCGCCGCCATTCGGCGTATACGTGCCGACATAGGCATAGCTGTATGCCGGCGTGCCGGGGACGGCACTTGCCGCCGCCCGCAGCAAGCGCGGCAGCGCGGCCGGCAAGGCCAGTAGGGCGGCTGCCCGAAGTAGGTCGCGCCGGATAATTCTTGGTTTCAACAACGAGCCTCCAACCCCAGTGTATCGCAGCACAGGCTGGCAGGACGATAGCGGTCAGTTATTCAAGAAGAGCGTAATGCTGTTCGCGGAAAACGCAAAACTCGAAGCCGTGTACTGGCCGACAGCCGTGATCCCCGTTACCAACACGGTGCCGTTCAATTCCGATTGCAGTTGGGTGATGAAGCTTGCATAGCTATTGAAACTCTCGGTGGTCCCGCTCGACGAATGACCGATGGAAAATATCGTGGTCGAGCCGGTTGTGGGCGCGATCTGTGGATCTGAGGATAGGCCGAGAATGTTGATGGCCTGTGAACCGACCTGAATCTGGTGCCGCAATCCGATGCTGGTATTGAGAACATCGATGGAAATGGCCGAGGTATCGAAGGTCGTGAATGGCGCGGCGGTCCCTGCGCCCCAGTCGACCACCAGTTCCGCCGAAATTGTCGTCGAATCGAGCAGGCTCGCGGCGGTGAAATCCGGGGGTGCAACGCCGAATGAGTTGGGAAATCCTGACACGACGACCGGCGCACCCACCACCGAATTCACCAGCTCCAGCGCGCCGGTGGCCACGGTGTACTGGGTTGGATCGGAGCCGGTGCCGACGAAGTCATAGACATTCACGGAACGGCCGCCGAGCAATCCCAGACCAAGCGTCAAGCCGGCGGTGCCTTGCACGGTGACGAGACCAGCCGCGGTGGTTGGATCGAGCCGTACCCGGCCGGCGCTGGCATCCAATGTGACGCCGGAACTGGTGCCGGTGGCTGTGCCGAAGGCGTCGATTGTGGATCCCACCGAAATCTGCTGCGGGCTGTTGGCATTGACCGCACCCTGTCCCAGGATCGTGACTGCGGTGTTGGGCCCGATGGCGATGAGGCTCGTCCCTGGTATGAATGTATTGCTGCCGTCGCTTGCGATCAGCGTACCGTCCTCGATGGCCAAGGTGTTGCCGCTGCGCGCCGACACCACGCCCGATACCCGATCCAGGCCGGATCCTTGCACGCTGCTGCCGGCGAGCACCTGCGACGCGGTGAACGACACCGTGGAGGTTGTGCTGGAGACTTCCGTGGTCCCCGTCAGCGGCGTCGTGGTGCTGGTTGTGGTTGTCCCCGTGTCCGTTGTCGCAGGCGTTGTAGTCGCCACGGCGGTGTTGGTTGTCGTGGTACTGGACGTGAGCGTTCCGTAGGTAACGATGGGCATGCCTGCGCTTAGCGCGCCGATTTGCGCCACTCCCGTGGCTCCTGTCGAAGCCAGGCCGTTGATCTCGTACGTGGTCACATCGCTCGCGGCGACGGTAAATTCCCCGAGGCCGCTAACCGTCCCGCCGAACGGCACCACGCCGGTGGTGAACAACAGGCTGCTGGAATTGACCCCGACGAGCGGTCCGCGCATCACAACCTGCTTGGCATCGATAGGCAGGGCGCTGGCCGCAAACATGGGTGTGACGGTCACGGTCTTCGCGCTGACATTGACGATGTTGGTCGCCGCCAAATTGAAATTCAACGCCAGCTGCGCGGATTGCTTGGCGGCGATCCTGACCGGATTGCTGGGATCCAGATTCGCTGTAACCGCAACCTGGCCGACGGCTTGACCGCTCGCGTTCACCGGCGACAGCTGCAGGCCGTCGACGCTGCCATCGTCATAAATGATTTGCGCCGCGCTGTAATCGAGGGTGATTACGGCGCTGGTGTAGGTGCCCTTGCCCGCCGTGGGGATGCCCAACACTTCACTGAGATTGAGCAGATTTACGAAATCTACCGTCGTGCCGGCGGGCAGGACCTTCAAAGACTTCTTGCCGTCCGACGTCTGCAACTGCACCGAATCCAATCCGACCCGGTAGGCGATGAACGTGTCCGTGGATGGCGTGGCGGTGACCGTCACCACTGCGGTGCCATTGCACGCGGCGAGCGCCAACAGCGCCAGTCCCAGCGGCGCTGCCAGCAGCTTCCGCCATCGACCGCGCATTCTTACGGCTGCTGAAAACCTTCGCATAAAGGGTATTCTTCAGCGATTCCGCATGCGTGAAAAGCGGTAAACACGAAAAGATCTGTGAAGTCGACGTAATCAAGGCCGACTCGTCGCCGAGCGGCGACATATTACAAGGCTGTTAAGGTCAAAATTCCCCGGGCTTGAGCGGCGACGGCTCGGCGGGCACTTCAGGAACACTCGAGCGCCGCTGCTGTTTCGCATCCTGGCGGGCTTTTCTCGCGGCCTCTTTTTGCTTCTTGGCGTGACGATAATTTGGCTTGGCCACCTCGATCCTCCTGAAATGATTCGCCGAATTCGATCTTACTCCGCCTGCACCGAAACGCGAACAGATAAACGATGCTGACCGCCGCCGATGATCACGCCTCGCAGCGGAGAAACATCGCCGAAGTCCCGGCCCCAAGCGATGACGATGTGATCGGTGCCGACCCGCAGGTCATTGGTCGGATCCAGGTCGATCCAGCCAAGCGGCGGACAAAAGACCGACACCCACGCGTGCGAGGCATCGGCGCCCAGCCACGCAGCGTCGGCTGTGGGGGTCGCGGTGCGCAGGTAGCCGCTGACATAGCGTGCGGCCAGTCCTCGCGAGCGCAGGCAGGCGATCATGACGTGCGCGAAATCCTGGCAGACGCCGCGGCGCGCCTCAAAGGCCTCGACAGCCGAGGTCTGGATATTGGTCGAACCCGGTGCGTAGGTGAACTCCCGATGCAGCTTGTGCATCAGGATCTCGGCTGCCACCAGCAGTGGACTGCCCGCCGCGAAGCAATCGGCGCCGTAGTTGGTGAATGTCTGCTTGAGTTTCGCGTAGCTCGACTCCATGCGGAATCGACATGCGTCGAGGTACTCCGCGCCCATGGGCTTGCCGCAATAGGTCAATGCATCGCGCACTTCCTCCCAGGGCTGCGTCGCGATGTCGGGCGCCTGCGGCGGCCGGCTGACTTCGACACCAAGCTCGGCCAGCACTTCGAGACGATCGTGCGGCAGATCATATTCGAGCCGGGTCGCCAGATTGCCGAATGCGTCCAGAGCCTCGGCAAGGCTGCTGGGCTGCGGCTCCAGAGTGATGCTGCGCGAATGGCAGCGCTGAGTCGCGGAATCGCGCGGGCTCAAATGCAGCAGCTGATGCGAGTGCGCCACACTGCCGCCGTAGTGATACACCGTTTCATGCCGCACGCGATATCTCACGGTGTCGCTCATGCCGCCACCGAGTGAATGCTGACGTCGATGAGGGAGAAATGCTTCAATGACAGCTGGTCGGAAAGCCTGCCGGCGGCCAGGCTCAAGGCATTCAGCTGTTCCGCCAGACTTTGGCGCGCGCGCTCAGCGCGCCCGCTGGCGCCATCGACAGCGCTCAACTGCATTTCCACAACCGCTGCCACGGCTGCCTCAAGAGTGCCATCCGGCGCGCCGCCCAACGAAGCAGCCACGCGCACCAAGTAATGCTCGATCTCATGCCATTGAAACGCCAGCGCCCGCGGGTTGCTGTGGTCGAACACCAGCAAATCGATGGTCTCGCCGAGGCGCGGCGATGCCAGATAGCGCGTGCGATACGTGATCGTGCTGTCGCCGATATCGAGCAGCCATTCCAGTTCGCTCTGCGTCGGAGTCGCGCCCAATTTCAGGCGGTGATATAGCAGCGCGGCAAGGAACTGCAGGCGTTCCAAGCGGCGGCCTATCATCATCAATCGCCAACCATCGTCTTGAGTCATATCGTCCATCGCAAAGCCCGCCAGCCCCGCGAGCGACAGCAGCAAGGAATCCAGTATGTCGCGCTGATCACGCTTGAAATGCGTGCCCTCTTCGAATTCACGCTGCAGAACGCTGATCGCGCGCCAATTCTCGGTGGAAAGCTGACTGCGCGTTCGCGCTGCGCACCAGGCCAGGTGCTGCAAATCCGCCTTCAAGCCCAGCGCATTGGCGTCATCGAACAGCGGCAGACCCGACAAATGTGCGCAAGTCTCGAGCGCCTGCGGCCAGAGCAGCGCATTGGCGCGCACGTTCAAGGTTGCCCGCATCAGCCGCGCCTTGTCTTCGCAACGCTCGCTGTAGCGGCCGAGCCAGAACAGGTTTTCCGCCAAGCTCGACGGCAGATCATCGTGGCGTGCGGCAACACGTCCAGTGCCGGCAACGTTCGCGTCATCGATCGAGCGGCGATCCGGCGCCAACACCCAGACATCCTTGCTGCCGCCGCCGCGCTGCATGGAAACGACGTCGGCGGTATCCGCAGCGATGCGCGCCAACCCCCCCGGCATCACGCGGTACCCCGACGGCGTCGCCACGGCATAGACGCGGATTCCCAAGGCGCGGGCGGAAAATCCATGCACTTGTGCGCCGCCGCCGCCGCCGCCCGCGCTGCCCCATACCGGCGCCTGCGAAAAGGCCAGGCGTTCTTGGGCCACGTAGGCATGCGGCCGGGCGTTGAGCCGCTGGATCAGCTCATCGCGCTGTAGCGGCTGAAGGTCGCGGCCGAATACCAGCTGAAAGTTCTGATTTGGATAGGCAGGTTTGATGACCAGCCGGTCGATGTTTTCCAGCACGTACTGCAGAGCCGCCGGTTCGCCGCACCACCAGGTCGCGACCGACGGCAACTTGAGCTTCTCTCCCAACAACCGCTCGGCTGCCGCGGGCATGAAGCCCATCCACGCGGCCGATTCGAGAACGCCGCTGCCCAATGCATTCGCCATCAACACCCGGCCGGCGCGCACCACGCCGATGAGGCCGGGCACCCCGAGCGCCGAATCGGCGCGCAATTCCACCGGATCGCAAAAGTCGTCGTCGAGCCGGCGCAGAATGGCGTGTACGCGCCGCAGGCCTCCCAGCGTTTTGAGATACAGCGTGTCGCCGCGCACAGTTAAATCGTGGCCCTCCACCAGCGGCAGCCCCAACTGC
The DNA here is from genome assembly GCA_963785405.1 of uncultured Gammaproteobacteria bacterium. Classification (GTDB taxonomy): domain Bacteria; phylum Pseudomonadota; class Gammaproteobacteria; order Steroidobacterales; family Steroidobacteraceae; genus Bog-1198. Next base: position 325,119 of record CAWAVF010000007.1, on the reverse strand, counting down.
CGCGCGAGATACGCGTGCTCGAAATAGGTTTCATTGAACGCCCCGGGGGTAAGGATCACAGCCAGCGGCGTTTCATCCTCGGGCGCGGCCGACAACAGATTTTCGCGCAATGCGACGAAAAAGGCACCGAGCGAGCGCACACCCACATCGTTGAGCAACTCGGGAAACACTCTCGAGACGATGTGCCGGTTTTCCAAGGCGTAGCCGGGCCCGGATGGAGTCTGCGTTCGATCCGCCAGCGCCCACCATTGTCCGTCGGCGGAGCGCGAAATATCGACCGCGTAGACATGCAGCCAATTGCCGCTAACCGGTTTCAAGCCATGGCAGGGCCACAGAAAATTCGGATGACCGAACGGCAGCTGCGGCGGCACGCTGCCGTCGGCCAGCAGCCGCTGCGGCCCGTAAATATCCTCGAGCAGCGCGTCGAACAGCAGCGCGCGCTGCGCGACGCCAGCTTCTATCTCGCGCCATTCTGCCGCGGTAATCAATATCGGCAATGGATCGAGCACCCATGGCCGGTCGCGTCCTTGGCTGTCGGCATAGACATTGTAGGTCACGCCGTTTTCAAGGATCAGACGGCGCGCCAAGTCGACGCCGCGCCGCACCTCGTCTGCGCCGTCGCCGGCCAAGGCATCGATCAGCGGTCGCCAGTGCGGCCGCACACTGCCGGACTTATCGAGCAATTCGTCGTAACGGCGCGCATCGCTCAAATAGGTTTCGAGAGGAGCTTCAGCCATCGCTCATGCGCAAATCGAGCGTGAACGGAAACTCCGCGTCGGGCGCTGCAATCGGCACCGCCATGGCGCCCGGACTATGGCCCATACGAAAGAACCTTGCCAATCGCCGGCTCTCTGCTTCGAATGAATTGACCGGAAATCGTTCGTGGCTCAAGCCGCCGGGATGGGTGACATGATACTGGCAGCCACCCTCGGAGCGCTGCATCCACGAGTCGAACAAATCGAAGGTCAGAGGCGCATTTACGCCGATGGTTGGATGCAGCGCGGAGGGCGGCTGCCACGCGCGATAGCGAACGGCGGCGATGAACTCACCGACTTTTCCGGTCGGTCGCAGCGGCAGCGCGCGGCCATTGCAGGTAACCAGGTAGCGGCCGGGCGCCAGCCCGGTAACCTTGACCTGCAAACGCTCCACCGATGAATCGACATAGCGCACAGCGCCGCCCGCCGCGCCCTCCTCGCCCATCACATGCCAGGGCTCCAGCGCCTGGCGCAGTTCCAATCGCATGCCGCGAGTCTCGAAGTCGCCATACTTCGGGAAGCGAAACTCGAAATGCGGCGCGAACCAATCCAGCTTGAGGTCGTAGCCCTGTTGCTGCAGTTCGGCGATGACGTCCGCAAAATCATTTTCGACGAAGTACGGCATCATGAATCGATCGTGAAGTTCCGTACCCCAGCGCACCAGCTTCGCGGGCTCAAAGGGCGTGCGCCAGAAGCGCGCCACCAGGGCGCGCAACAATAGCTGTTGAGTGAGGCTCATGCGTGCGTGCGGCGGCATCTCGAAAGCGCGCATTTCCACCAATCCCAAGCGTCCGGTGGGGCCGTCGGGAGAAAACAATTTGTCGATGCAAAATTCCGTGCGGTGAGTATTCCCCGAGACGTCGATCAGCAGATTTCGCAGCAACCGGTCAACCAGCCACGGCGCAGTGTTCTCGCCGCTTTTTGGAAACTGGCGGAACGCGAGTTCCAGCTCATACAGGGAATCGTTGCGCGCTTCGTCGACGCGCGGCGCTTGCGAAGTGGGTCCGACGAACAATCCGGAGAATAGATATGACAACGACGGGTGGTTGTGCCAAAAACCCAGCAAGCTGCGCAGCAAGTCGGGGCGGCGCAAAAACGGCGAATCCACCGGCGTCGCGCCGCCGAGCACCATGTGATTGCCGCCGCCGGTACCGGTGTGCCGGCCGTCCAGCATGAATTTCTCGGCGGTCAAACGGCACTCGCGCGCCGCCTGGTACAGAAACGTGGTCCGATCGGTGAGCCCGTCCCAATCAGCGGACGGATGAATGTTCACCTCGATCACGCCGGGATCGGGTGTTATGCGAAACTGGCCGATCCGCGGATCGCCAGGCGGCTCGTAGCCCTCGAGGACGATGGGCTGGGCGAGCGCTTGCGCCGCGGCTTCCACGGCCGCCACCAATTCCACGTAGTGTTCGAGTTCGCGCGCCGGCGGCATGAACACGTACAACACACCATTGCGGATCTCGGCGCACATGGAGGTGCGCGTGAGACCGGCGGCGGATTCCTGCGGCAGCGGCGGCTGCGCTTCGGGCAAGTCGCGCACGCGCTCACGGCCGCGGATCTGGCGGCGAATTTCTGCATGCGGCAACAGGGCGGAGAAACTCCGCGACGGATCGGGTGGATGAATATACGGGTAATCGCCCCTGGCAGCCCAGGGTTGCGAGTCGAGCGGCAGGCGGTAGCCGATGGGCGAATCGCCAGGAATGAGATAACAGCGTTCGCTGCGCAAGAACCACGGTCCTGTCTGCCAATGCGCGGCATCGTTGCTGCGGGCGACGGGTAGCACGTGGCCTATGACCCGGTCCAATCCCTGCTCGAAAATCCTTGCCAGACGCTCGCGTTCCAGCGGATCCTCGAGCCGCGAATCGAACGGATCGACATTCATCGGCAGCCGGCGCTCGCGCCACAGATAATAGAATGCGTCTTCGTAAGCCGGAAACACGAATTTCGGATCCAACCGCAATTCTTCCGCCACGCGATTCAAGAAGCGCAGCGCGCTTTCGTCGCTCAGCGCCTGTGGGTTTTGCTCGTCGGCGATCAAATCCGGGTTCAGCCACAGCGGCTCGCCGTCCTTGCGCCAGTAGCAATTGAGAGACCAACGCGGCAGCTGCTCGCCGGGATACCACTTGCCCTGCCCGAAATGCACGAGGCCAAAAGGCGCGTATTTATTTTTCAACCGCCGGTAGAGATCCGCGGCCAGCTTGCGTTTGTTCGCCCCCAGCGCGGCCGTATTCCATTCCGCGCCGTCCGGATCGTCGATGGAGACAAAGGTCGGCTCGCCGCCCATCGTCAGACGCACATCCATGACCTTCAAATCCTCGTCCACGGCTCTGCCCAACGTTTCGATGGCCGACCACTCCGCAGCGCTGTAGGGCTTGGTAACGCGCGGCGCCTCCCAAATCCGCCTGACGCTCATGCGATGTTCGAAGCTGGTCTCGCATGTTTCCACCGCGCCGCTGATCGGAGCGGCGGCCGAGGGCTCGGGTGTGCAGGCCAGCGGGATGTGCCCTTCGCCGGCAAGCAGGCCGGAGGTCGGATCGAGTCCGATCCAGCCGGCGCCGGGCAAGTACACTTCGCACCAAGCATGCAGGTCGGTGAAATCCTGGGCCGGCCCGGATGGACCATCGAGCGACTTCACATCCGCCACCAGCTGTATGAGGTAACCGGAGACAAACCGCGCCGCCAATCCAAGATGGCGCATCAGTTGCACCAGGAGCGCTGCGGAATCCCGGCAGGATCCCGAACCGTTCGCCAACGTTTCCTCCGGTAGCTGTACGCCGGGCTCGAGGCGGATCAAATACTGAATGTCATTCGCGAGACGGCTATTCAGTTCGACGATGAAATCGATGGTGCGGCGACGCTGACGAGAAACGCCGGCGAGATAGTTCGCGACCAGCGGCGCCGCCGGCGCCTTCACCAAGAATGGCACCAGTTCCCGGCGTTCGTCGGAGTCGTATTTGAAAGGGAACTGCTCGGCGTGTGGCGTCAGGAAGAAATCGAAAGGATTGAGAACCGACAACTCCGCGACCAGATCAACCTCGATCTTCAGTTCGCGGGTAGCGCCAGGAAACACCAGCCGGGCCAGATAATTCGCCTGCGGGTCCTGCTGCCAATTGATGAAATGCTGCGGCGGCGTCACTTTGAGCGAATACGCCAAAATAGGAGTACGGCAATGCGGCGCCGGTCGCAGCCGCACGACCTGAGGACTCAAGCCCACCAATCGGTCGTAGCGGTAATGAGTCACATGGTTCAGGGCAACATGGATCGACACTGTGTCTCCGACCGGGTAATTTGGGGGACGCACCATGAGTGTATAACGTGGGAACCGGGGGATGGAGCGTGGTGGTACAAAAACAAAACACCTGGATAAGTTCGCCAAATTGGGTATTGGCCGTTCTCGCCTTTATCAATTTGTTCAGCTACTTGGATCGCTATGTGGTTTCGGGGGTGCTGGAAAGCCTGAAGAATGCCGGTCTCGGGCTCTCCGACACCAACTTAGGGTCGTTGATGTCCGGATTCCTCATCGTCTACACGCTGCTGGCGCCGGTATTCGGCGCCCTGGGCGACCGCCGCTCGCGGCCTCGATTGATCGCCATTGGAGTCGCGTGCTGGAGCTTCGCAACCGCGCTTTCTGGATTTGCGGTTAATTTTCTCACGTTATTTGCCGCGCGCGCGGCTGTCGGTGTGGGCGAAGCCGCCTATGTCACGATCGCTCCGAGTCTTCTCTCCGATTTTTTCCCGATTCGCCTGCGCGGCCGCGTGATGGCGATTTTCTTTTGTGCGATTCCGGTGGGCTCCGCATTGGGCTACGTGGTCGGCGGATTGGTCGACAAAAGCTATGGTTGGCGCGCGGCGTTTTTTGTCGCCGGCGTTCCGGGTCTGGTGTTGGCGGCGCTGTGCCTGTTTTTGCGCGACCCGCCGCGGGGGGCTCAGGATGGCGAGGCAGCTGCGCCCGAAGCGGTGGCGCCGCCGGCAACAGGTTCCAGCATCAGCCGTGAAACCTGGTTGACTTACGGGCGTCTGCTGCGAAACAAACCCTTCGCCCTCACGGTCTTGGGATACGCCGCTTACACCTTCGCGGTGGGCGGTCTTGCCTACTGGATGCCGGCGTTTCTGGAGCGAGTCCGCGGAATTTCGCGCAGCGAAGCCACCGTCAGCTTCGGCACCATTGTCGTCGTCACGGGATTCGTCGGCACCTTCATCGGCGGCTGGATGGGCGATTACTTCGCGAAGCGCTCGCGGCAGGCCCACCTTTATTTGTCGGCAGTCGCCACGCTCATCGCCGCACCGTTCGTGTGGATGGCGCTGACGACATCCTCGCATTCGCTTTATCAGTTCTACATGGTGACGGCGCAGCTGTGTCTGTTCTTGTCCACCGGCCCAATCAACGCGGCCATCGTCAATCTCGTCATCGCCAGCCAACGCGCCACGGCAATCGCGCTCTCAGTTTTCGCCATTCATCTGCTCGGCGATGCGCTGTCGCCATTCATGGTCGGCGCACTATCCGATCTCTTCTCCCTGGGCCAGGCCGTGAGAATACTCCCGGTCGCCGTCCTGATCGGCGGATTTGTGTGGATTTGGGCGGCGCGCGCCCAGGGCCACGCCGGCGCGGACCTCATCAAGCAAACAAGCCCAAAGCCGGCGTCGGCTTGAATCCGGGAAATACATTGGCAGCATCGATCTCCCCCTGCCAATGCCCGAGAACCTCGGTGAGGCTCTGCCGATAGTCGTTGACCACCGCAAGATCAACGCCCTCCTCCAATTGGTCCGCTTTGAGGCCCGGCCAGCGTCCAAATATCTTGCCGCCGGCTACTCCGCCCCCCAGCACCATCATGACGCTGCCTCGACCATGGTCGGTGCCATTGCTGCGATTCGACCTTAGCCGGCGTCCGAATTCGGTGACCACCACGACAACCAATCGATCGTGGTAGCGAGCCATGTCGTTGTAGAAAGCACCCATTCCCTGCGACAGCCGCTCGACCTGATTGCGAAATCGACCGGGCTGATACTCGTGCGTGTCCCATCCGCCGAGATCCACGGTGGCCGCCCGCACTCCTAAGTCCATCTTGATGAGCTGCGCCAGGGTCTTCAAAGGTCGTCCGAGTTCATACGCCGCCTCATAGTTGACACCGGATTCGGCGACATAGGCTGCATACTTGCCGTTCGCGTCCCGCGCCAGCCGCATATCAATCGCCGCCATGGACTCGAGGGTGAGCCGCCCAGCACCGGTTACATCAGTCGCCGCAGGGCCGTTCGCACCGTACAGCCTGTCGAGCACATTGCCCGCGGCTGGGCCCCCGGGCGCAGCCAAACCATTCGCAAGATCGGTCACGGAAATCGTGCGGACGTCCCCGCTCCAAGCGCCGCTGGGCGGGTTCGACGTCGACACTCCACGCACGGCACCGGCCAAGGAGCGCGCGCCGCTGCTGCTCGCCATTGCCCGTGCCAGCCATCCGCTGGTCGTGCGGTTCAGCGCCGCGCCATCCGCGACGCCATGCTCGATCATATCCGTGGCGACGAAATGGCTGCGGGTCGTGTCGATCAGTCCCGCCGCGTGAATGAACGCCAGATGTTTGGCTTCCGCGAGTTCCGCCAGAGCGCCCGCTGCCGCGTGCAGCCGAAATTCAGTCGCCGGTGCCTGCGAGTGCGGGATCGCGTGGCCGGCGTCGCTGCCCTCGGACAGCACCCGCAGATCGGAATTGCGCGCCTCGATGAACGCAATATCGCTGGCCGGCGACAGCAGGTTGAGCCCGTCGCAGCCGCCGCGCAAATGCAGAACCACCAAGACTCGATCGCTGGCAGGTTCGGCAGCAAACAGCAGGTGCCTGATCCCCGGCAGCGGCACCAGCCCGGCGGCGACGCTGGCGGCGGTAGCTTGTATCAGCGAGCGGCGCGAGATGCTCATGATTGCCTTTAGGTGATCTGGAATTCGGGCGCCATGGCGCAATATGCAGCCAGGCGCGACCATCGATGCGCCGCGTCCTGAGCGCCGCCTGCGTTCAGCGCCTGATCGGCAGGCCATCCGCAACCCGCGATGATGGCCGTGGCCGTCGCCGCGGGCGCAGAGCCGATCAGGCTATTGAGCAAAGCCAGCGTCGAGCTGAGCGTGGTCGGTTGCGTCAACCCTAAGGCGCGCGGATCCGCAAGCACGCCGGTGCTCCAATAGTTTTCGGCAAGACCCAGCACCAGGGACCACCGATGGCGCATGGCCTGCGAACTCAAAAATGGCGCCGCTGCGTCCGGCAAACCGGTCGGCGTCGGCCAACCGAAAAGATTTTGACCCGCGGCCGCGATCTCGCCTGCCAGTTGCTCGGAGTACTTGAGGTCGATTTGCGTCGCACGCGCAAATGCCGCGGCGAGCGCCAACGGCCGGCGGATCTTTGCGCGATGCCGCGCCGCGCGAGGCACCAGGAATTCCCGCGATAACAGCAGCGCGCGCAGCACGCGCTCGATCTGATCATGTGACTCCGTATTTTCCAGCCAGACCTCCGCAAGGTGTTGGCGCAGACGCTCCGGAACCTCGCTGCCAATGAACCTGCGGCACAGCTTGTCGCACAAAAAATGCGCGGTGGCCGGATGCGACGCAACCAGATCGAGCACCTGGCGCCCGTCGGCCAGCGCCGGCGCGAAGGCGTCAAACTCGGTGGCCAGAACGCGTTTTTGATAGCCGTCATGCCAATTTTCCACGTACGCGAATTGTCCGGTGAGCGGCAGCTTGCGGCGAGCGTCGACGGTGCTGCCATCCTCGATGGTCCAGCCGGTGAAGGCGCGCGCTGCCTCATAGACATCCTGATCGATGTATCCGGCCGGCCGGCCCTGCAGCGCACCCGGGACCTCGCGCCACCGATCATACTGATCGTTAAGATAGGCATCGCGGCCCATGCTGTGCAATTCGAACAATTCGCGCGCGTAATTTTCGTTGGCGGAGCCGGCGCGCGAGGAACGATTCGACAAGTAATATTGCATGGCGGCGCTCTTTGCGACGGCCTCGAGAAATTCGCGGAAGTTGCCGAAGCAATGAGTTCTGATCACGTCGCGATCGTACGCGGGCAATGCGACGCCAATGGCCTCGCTGCCGACCGCATCCACATTGAAATGATCATGCCAAAAGCCGCACATGACTTCGCGCAGTTGCCAACGGCTGTGCACGGCGCGCAGCACCGTCGCCGCAATCACTTCATCTCGCGGCCTTCTGCGTTCGGCCGCATGCAGCGGATTCTTGTGATCCGCCAGGTGCCAGAGCGTCGCGATGGGCGCATCCAGCGATGCGAGCGGCCGCTTCTCGTCCGCGGCGGCCCAACCGTCGCCCGCCGGATACTTTATGCGCAGCCGCGCGTCTCGCAAATACGGCTCTGCTGCAGCGTCGAATCCGGATTTCGCCTTCAGTTGATCGTCGACCCAGGCGGGAAAGCCGTGCGATTCGAGCTCCGCGACAGAATCGGGGGATGCGCCGAATGCCGCCCGGCCCAAGGCATAAAAGGCAAACGCGCGATCAACTTGCACCATGACACCCTGGGCTTCAAGGTTGCGCCCTTGATTTCGGACAGCCGTAACATCAGGACGTTCGCGACATGACCAATCTGTCATTTGCCGCGAACCTCAGCCGCGGGCGCGGTGGATCTCGGCAAGCTGCGCGGCAAGATCGCTGCGCGTCGCGATTTCCTCGATATCCGCGTTGAGCTTGCGCTGCCAATTCGGGTACTCGTAATGCGTTCCGGGCACATTTACCGGATCCACCAGACCTAACAGATCTTCGATTTGCAGGGCCACCATGAGGGTCGGGGAGCGCGCCAAGTACAGCTGCAGCGCGTGTGCGAGCTCCGGCGTGAACGGCTCCAGCGGCGTCGACGGCTGCGAGGGATTCAAGCCCTGTTCCCGCAAGGCGGCCAGCAGCAGCTCGCGATCGTGTACGCGCTCTGCTACGACTTGGTTTTCGACTTCCGCGCTGGGATAAAGATTCAAGCGCCGGCGCAGTTCAATGTCCCGCCCTTCCCAGTAGCTTCGCAGCGTCGGCATATCGTGCGTGGCCGGGGTCGCCAGAGCGTCCTTTACATACTCTTCGGGGCGCCTGAATCGACCCTCGATTTTCTCAAACAGCAGCACCTTGTAGTGAAATAGACCGAATTCGGGCATCGCCCGGCGTATCTCGTCGGGAACTATCCCCAAGTCCTCGCCGACCACCAAGCAGCGGCTGCGCGCGCTTTCCAGCGTCAGCACCGTGAGCAGCTCCTGCAGCGGATAGTGCACATAGGCGCCCTCAGTTGGAGAGAGGCCGCTGGGGACCCACCATAAACGAAACAGCGACATCACATGGTCCAAACGCAGCGCGCCGTAGTAGCGCATGTTGCTGCGGATCAGGCGCACGAACCCTTGCAGCCGCTGCGCCCGCATCACGGACGGGTCCTGCGGCGGAATGCCCCAGCCCTGCCCCTTGAGCGCCAGAGGGTCGGGGGGTGCGCCGATTTCCGCCTTGAGAGCGAAGCTTGCCGGGTCCACCCAGGTCTCCGAACCCGATGGGTCGGCGCCCACTGCGTAGTCCCCGTAAAGCCCGATCGGCATGCCCAGTTCGCGCGTCAAGCCCTGGGCGCCGCTCAGCTGCTCGTGGGCGAGCCATTGCAGGTAGGCATAAAATTCAACCTCCGCCGGATGCTCGAGCGCGAATCGGCGCGCCGCGCTGCCGTTAACGTCGCGGAACTCTTCCGGCCAGCTCGACCAGCCCGAGGCTGCTCCCAGGGTTGCGCGGAAATACCGGTCGAGCGCGTCGAACCGGGCGTGCATTTGCAGCGCCTCGCCTTGCGCGGCAACAAAGGCTCGAAACTTGAGCCCGCGCTCGCTGAGCTGCGCCAGATGCCGGTCACGAAAATCCTGATAGAGCAGCGCGAGAATTTCAAACTTGAGATCGGCGACGCCGCGGTAGTTGACGAGCTGCCGCGCGCGCAATTCCCGCAGCCTGGCGGCGACCTCGGGCTTGCCTAAGCGATTGCGTACCGCCGCACATTCTTCGAACTCGGGTACCGCCGGCACCGCAATGTACAAAACATTGAGAAAATGCCGGCTCGATGCGCTATACGGACTCGATCTTGCCGGATCCGCGGGTGCCAGGGCGTGCAGGGGATTTAATCCGATGAAACCCGCGCCGCATGTTGCCGCCCAACGGATCAGCAGCTGCAGATCGAGAAAATCGCCGATTCCCCAATTCTGCCGGGAGCGCAGCGTATACAGCTGCACGGCAATTCCCCACAGCCTCCGGCCCGCCAGAATCGCGGCGGGCTGATAGCAACGCGGCGGCGCGACCATCAGCAAACACCGCTGCGCAGCGCCGTTCGCGATCCTAGCCTCGAACTCGTGGTATCCCGGCGGCAAATCGTCCGGCAGCTCGAAGCGCCGCCGCGTGATCCACGTTCCTTGCACTTCGCCGCGCCATATCTCGCGGCACTCTGCCGTCGAGATGGCGCCATCCCGCCGCGATCCGTCCTCCAAGGTCACGGACCACGCCAACGCGGCTGCCAATTCGCCGGCCGTGACATTGATATCGATAACGATTCTCGCATTCCGGGCTGCCGCCACCGGCGGCAGGAAATTTCGCCAGCGTGCAACCTCGAGTTCGCTGAAATTCGCGGCAAGCGCGGCGGCGTCATCGACCGCGCATCCCATGGCCCGGAGGACGGCAATTTTGGTTTCCAGGCTGAATACCTTGAGCTCGCCGCGATAGTCATGATAAGCATCGCCGAGTCCGCGTATCGCGGCCATTCTCTCGATCAATGCTGTGTCCACCACTCAGCACTCCAGCAGCGCGGCGCTGTGTGCGGTCATCGCGTAGGTTTGTGCCGTGCCCAGGCTGGTGGCTCCGACGCCTGCGAGCGCGGTATCGAAAAGGCGGATCCAAGGACCGCCGGCCGGTGCGGCCGGCAAGGAGAACTGCAATTGCGAGTCCGCTGAATTCACCAGCAGCAGCAGATGCTCCACGGAACCGGATTGCTCGCCGAACCAGACTCCCAGCGTGCGCAGATTTGCATCCTGCCAATCGGCCTGTGTCATCTCCGAACCGCGTGGATTCAACCAGGTCACGTCTTTGACGGCGGCGCGTGACGCGGCTCCTTTTAGAAAGGTTTCGCGGCGAAACTCAACGTGCAAGCGGCGCAGCCGCGCCAGCAATTGCACGAATTCGAGCAAATCGTGATTGACGCTGCGCAGGTGCCAATCAACCCACGAAATCTCGTTGTCCTGACAATAGGCGTTGTTGTTGCCGCGCTGGGTGCGGCCGAATTCGTCTCCGGCTTGCAGCATCGGGACGCCCTGGGACAAAAACAGCGAAGCCAATAGATTGCGGATTTGACGCTTGCGCAGGCTGATTATCGCGGCGTCCGCCGTCGGTCCTTCGACCCCGCAATTAAAGCTCAACTCACTGCCGTTACCGTCCGTGTTGTTTTCGAGATTGGCCTCATTGTGCCGCTCGTTGTAAGAAACCAGATCCGACAGCGTCATGCCGTCGTGCGCGGCAACGAAATTGATGCCGGCGCTCGGCTTGCGCCCATCGTGGCGGAACACGTCGCTCGATCCCGCAAATCGCTCCGCGAATTCCCCGACCTTGCCCTGGTCGCCTCGCCAAAAGGAGCGCAGCGCATTCCGATAGCGATCATTCCACTCCGACCACCCGGGCGGAAAATGCCCGAGCTGGTAGCCGCCCCAACCCACATCCCAGGGCTCCGCGACCAGCTTGACGTAGGCAAGCGCAGGTTCGGCGCGCAGCGCCTTGAAAAAAGCGGCTTGCGGGTTGAAGCCGTTGGCGTCGCGGGCCAACACGGTCGCCAGATCGAAGCGAAACCCATCGACATGCATTTCCTCGACCCAGTACTTCAAGCAATCGATGATGAGTGCGCGCACCCGCGGATGCTCGCAATTGACGGTGTTGCCGGTGCCGGTCACGTTCTCGTAAACACTCAAATCACCCGGCGTCAGCCGATAGTATACGGAGTTGTCGATCCCGCGCAGCGACAGCAGCGGTCCCGCCTCGCCGCCCTCGGCGGTGTGGTTGAACACCACGTCCATGATCACTTCGATCCCGGCCGCATGCAGCGCTTTGACCATGGTCTTGAATTCGGTAACGGCATCCTGCAACGCATATTCGTTCGCGGGCGCGAACCACGCGATTTGGTTATAGCCCCAGTAGTTGCTCAACCGGCGCTCGCGCAGGAACTGTTCGCTGACAAAGGCCTGACAGGGCAGCAATTCGACCGCCGTCACACCGATCGACTTCAGGTGCTGGACAACGGGTCCCACTGAGAGGCCCAGATATTTTCCGCGCCACTGCTCGGCGACCGCGGGGTGCAGCTTCGTCATGCCTTTGACGTGCAGCTCATAAATGACGGAATCGCGCCACGGAATCGTCGGTGGCCGATCGTCGCCCCAGTCGAAGGCATGATCGATTACCTGGGAGCGCAACGGCCACTGCTTCGACAGCGCGTATGCATAGGGATCGATCAACGGCACCGTGGCATCGAAACGCTGGCCGTTCTCCGGCTGATTGGGTCCATGCACGCAATACGCGTAGCGGGTTCCAGGCGCCGCCTGCTGCGCCGACAGCAGTCCATGCCAGATTTCCCCGCTTCGACCCGGCATATCGTGGCGCGCAATTTCGGCGCCGCTCTCAGCGTCGAACAGGCAAAGCTCAACTCGTGTCGCATGACTCGAAAACAGGGCGAAATTGACTCCCCGCTCGCTCACGGTCGCGCCCAGGGGACGCGGCGACCCGGCGTGAATGAGCCTCACTGCACCGGTCCCACGAAGAACATTGCCGCGAGCGGCGGCAGATTCAGGCGCAATGCCAGCGGCTGCGCCGCATCGCCGCCGTGCGCCGCTGCGACATCGTTCTGCCCGTTGTAGCCAGAGCCGCCGAAACGCAGCGCATCGGAATCGAACAATTTGCGATAGACCCCGGACTCCGCGACGCCGATCTGGTAGCCGTCCCGCGGCACGGGCGTTGCATTGAAAATGCAAATGATGGGCTGCCCGGGATCGCCGCGCACCGAGCGGCGGGAGTAGGCCCACACGCTTTCAGCGGCGTTGTGCAATTGCAGCCAGCGAAAGCCTTCAGGATCGCAATCGCTGCCGTGAAACTGCGGGTTCGTCAGATACAAATGATTCAACTCGCGCGCGCAGTCGCGCATTTTTTGATGTTCCGCCGTTGCCAATAACGCCCACTCCAGCTGTCCATGGTCGCGCCATTCATGCCATTGTCCGAATTCCGAACCCATGAATAACAGCTTCTTGCCGGGATGCGCACACAGCAAGGAAAGCAGCAGGCGAAAATTGGCGCGCTTTTGCCAGTCGTCGCCGGGCATCTTGCCGAGCAGCGAGCGTTTGCCATGCACGACCTCGTCGTGCGAGATCGGCAGGATGAAATTTTCCGACCACGCGTAAACGAAGGAGAAAGTGATCAGCCGATGGTTGTGGCGCCGGTGCACGGGATCAAGGGCGATGTAGCGCAAAGTATCGTTCATCCAACCCATGTTCCACTTGAAATTGAAGCCGAGGCCGCCGAATTCGGGCGGCCGCGTCACGCCGGCGAATGCCGTTGACTCCTCGGCGATCGTCAATACGCCTTTGAATTCGCGGTGCACCGCGTTGTTCATCTGGCTGCAGGAAATCTATGGCCTCCAGATTTTCGCGGCCGCCGTGGCGGTTCGGCAGCCATTCCCCGGCCTTGCGGTTGTAATCCAGATACAGCATCGAGGCCACGGCGTCGACGCGCAATCCGTCCACGTGATACTTGTGCGCCCAAAACAGCGCATTGGCGACCAGAAAATTGCGCACTTCGTGGCGCCCATAATTGAAAACCTTGGTCCCCCACTCGCGATGTTCACCGATGCGGGCATCCGCATGTTCGTACAGCGCGGTGCCGTCGAACTGCACCAAACCATGATCGTCGCGGGGAAAGTGCGCCGGCACCCAGTCGAGAATTACGCCGATTCCGGCCTGGTGACAGCAATCCACGAAGTACATGAAGTCGCGCGGAGAACCGTAGCGCGACGTCGCCGCATAGTAGCCGACCACTTGATAGCCCCAGGACGCATCGAGTGGATGCTCGGCGACGCCCATGAGTTCCAGGTGGGTGTAGCCCAAATCCTTGGCATAGGGAATCAATTGCTCCACGGCTTCGCGCCAGCCCATGAATGGCGGCGTACGCCACTCCCACGGTCGCCGCCAGGAGCCCAGGTGCACTTCGTAGGCATTGAACGGCAGGCGCAGCGGATCCTGCCGCTCGCGGCGCGCCAGCCACTCTGCGTCCTGCCAGCGATAGCCATTGAGATCAGCCACCACGGAGCAATTGTCCGGGCGCAGCTGCATCGCAAATCCATAAGGATCCGCCTTCAAGATCAGGCGGCCATCTCGGCTGCCGATTTCAAATTTATAGGCCGATCCGGCGCCGATGCCGGGTATGGTCACCTCCCAGATACCCGAGGAGCCCCGCGGCTGCATGACATTGGTGCGGCCATCCCAATGATTGAACGGACCTACGACGCTGACGCGTTCGGCGTTCGGCGCCCAAACGGCAAAACGGGTGCCGCCGGAATCCGCATGCGCGCCAAGCTTCTCGTATATCCGCTCGTGTTTGCCCTCGCCGATATAAATGGAGATCGAAGTCGGTAATCGCCTGCTCGGTCAATTCGATTGCACCTTATATCACCGGCTTGACGGCCCAAATTCGATCCGCGTACTCGCGAACACTGCGGTCGCTCGAAAAGTAACCCATGTTCAGGCAATTGATCACCGCTTTGCGGGTCCATTGATCAGAATCGGCGTACAGAGCATCCACTTGATCCTGCGCCCGGGCGTATGCGGCAAAATCCGCGATTACCAGGAACGGCTCGCCGTCGCTCTGCAACCGATCGACGACCTGCCTGGCATCCTCGGGATGTCGCGGCGAAAAAAACCCTGACCCGATCAGGTCCAAGGTGCGCTTCAGCTCCGGAAGCCTCTCGAGCTCGAGTCCGGGCCTGTAACCCGCGGCGCGCTTTGCCGCGACTTCGTCCGCGGTGAGACCGAAGATGAACATATTTTCGGCGCCCACATGATTGCAAATCTCGATGTTGGCGCCATCCAGCGTGCCGATGGTCAGCGCCCCATTCAGCGCCAGCTTCATATTACCGGTTCCCGATGCTTCCATCCCGGCAGTGGAAATTTGCTGCGACAAGTCGGCTGCGGGCATGATCTTCTGCGCCAGCGAAATGTCGTAATCCGGCAGAAACGCCACGCGCAGCTTGTCGCGCACCGACTCGTCCGAATCGATCGTGCGCGCCACATTGTTGATGAGCTTGACGATCGCCTTGGCCATCGCGTAGCCCGGCGCCGCCTTGCCGGCAAAGATCACGGCGCGCGGCACGATGCTCGCGCGCGGGTCGTGCAGAATTCGTTGGTAGCGCGTCACCACGTACAGCAGATTCAACAATTGGCGCTTGTATTCGTGGATTCTCTTCACCTGCACGTCGAATAGCATGTCGATGCCGATCTCGACGCCGGTACGCCGCATCACCTCATCGGCAAGTCTTTGCTTGTTGGTGCGCTTGATGCCGCGGAACTGGCGGCGAAATTCCGCATCTTCAGCCGCACCGGTCAGACGCGCCGAGCTCTTCGAGGTCGTTCTCCCAGGATCTCCCCAGGTGCTGGGTGAGCAGCGCGGACAGGCCGGGATTCGATTGCTTGAGCCAGCGGCGCACGGCGATTCCATTGGTCACGTTGATGAATCGCTCGGGATACATCTCCGCAAATTCGCGAAATACATGCTTGCGCATGAGATTCGAGTGCAGCTGCGCCACGCCATTGACCCGATGGCTGCCGATGATGGCGAGGTGCGCCATGCGTACCCGCCGGTCGCCTGCATCATCGATGATCGAGACAGCCGCTCTGCCGCTGCGGATCCTCAGGATAGCGCGACTCGACCTCCTGCAGAAAATCGCGATTGATCAAATAGATGATTTCCAAATGCCGCGGCAGCAGCCGTTCGAACATTGATACCGGCCAGGTCTCGAGCGCCTCGGGCAGCAAAGTATGGTTGGTATACGAAAACACGTCTTGTCGTGATGCGCCAGCTTTCCGCCCAGGACAAGCCGTGCTCGTCGATCAGCAGCCGCATCAGTTCCGGCGATCGCCACGGCGGGGTGGGTGTCGTTCAATTGAATCGCGACGGATTCGGGCATGGACGCCAGCGTCCGCCCTTCGCTCAAATGGGTCGCGAGGATGTCCTGCAGGCTGGCGCTGACGAAGAAATACTGCTGCTTGAGCCGCAGTTCCTTGCCCTGCGGAGTGGAATCGTCGGGATACAGCACGCGCGATAAATTTTTTGCCTGCACCTGATCGTGCACGGCGGCCGCATAGTCGCCGGCATTGAATGCATCGATGTGAAATGGAGTGATTGCGCGGCCGGACCACAGCCGCAGGTGATTGACGGTGGGTCCAGCATTGCCGGGAATCAGTTGATCGAATCCGACGGCGTAGATGTCTTGTGTTTCCACCCAACGGTGCGCCTCGCTCACGGCGGCATTCTCGTCCGCCACGCTGCGACCGCCGAATCGCACCGTGTAGCGCACACTGCCGCTCGGCGTTTCCCACACATTGCGCAGCCGCAACCAGCTGCTGGCGACTTCGCGCTGGCCGCCGTCGGCGCCAATGACCTGGGTAAAGATGCCGTAGTCGTAGCGGATGCCGTAACCGACCGCCGGGTAGTGCAGTGTCGCCAGCGAATCCAAGAAGCATGCCGCCAGGCGGCCCAAACCGCCGTTCCCCAATCCCGGGTCGACCTCTTGAGCCGGATGTCCTCGAACTCCTAACCCATGGCGCGCAAGGCGCTGCGCGCCTCGTGCACCAGATCGCCTTCCAAGCTGGACAAGGCGTTCAACAGCGAACGGCCGGGCAGATATTCGACCGAAAAATAGCACACCCGTTTCACATGCGCGTTCGCCACATGCCGCTGGGTGGCAAGCCAGCGCAAGGTAAGCTCCTCGCGCACCGCAAGCGACAGCGCATCGTAGATATCGCGCGGCGTCGCCATGTCGGGATTCTTGCCGAGGGTTCGGGTGAGGCGGTCCAACAGTGCCGCCTGCAGCGTGCCGGGCTGCAAGGCGACGTTTCGGCGGTTCGCGAACTGGGTATCAATCGAGTTCATGTTACGGGTTATTATAGGGTCCTAAGCTCTCGGCGGGCGCGCGATCCTCACAATGCGGTATTCCAGTTGAGCACATCCCCTTTGGCGGTAGGCATCGATGTCGGCGGTTCGTCCATCAAGTGCGCATTGATCGATCTCGATACCGGCGCATTCGCCGGTGAGCGCTTCAGCACGCCGACGCCGGCGCAAGACTCGACCGACGCCCTGCTCAGCGCGCTTACTTCCGTGGTGTCAAATGTGCCGGGCGATCATGCCGTGGGACTGGCGTTTCCCAGCGTCATTCGCAACGGCGTCGTGCGCACGGCCGCCAATCTCAACAAGGCCTGGATCGGTCAATCGCTGGCCGAACTTGCGGGCAGTCGTCTGCGGCGTCCCGTGAACGCCATCAACGATGCGGATGCCGCGGGTCTCGCGGAGTTGCGCTACGGTGCTGCGCGCGGCGTTTCCGGCACGGTTTTGGTTCTGACGCTCGGCACCGGCATCGGCAGTGCGCTGTTCGTCGATGGCCACTTGGTGCCGAATACCGAGCTGGGCCATCTGCAGGTGGCGGGCAGCGAAGCGGAAAAGCGCGCTTCGGGGCGCGCCAAGGTGGACAGGGAATTTGAGCTGGGACAGCTTGGGCGGGCGAACTGAATCTGGTGTTGAATGAACTGCATGCGTTGTTGTGGCCCGACCTCATCGTGCTGTGCGGGGGCATTACCGAGGAGCCCGAGAAATTCATGGATAAACTGCACTGCGAGGCGCGCCTATGCATCGGTGCGATGCGCGCGGAAGCCGGTATCGTCGGCGCCGCATTGGCCACGACCCTAGGTTCCCTGAAACGAACTTGATCAGGGCAGTCCTCGCCGTCGCGGCATCGATCATGCTCGGCGCATGCGCGGCCACGGCGCACAAAAATTCGCTGCCGCCTGCAACAGCCGCGCAGCCAAGCGCGGCGGCGGCGCAACCGCCCGCCCGCGGATCAGCGCACCTTGATGGTTGACGGCGCGACCGCCATGCTCGGTCAGCCGTATCGATTCGGCGGCGCGGAACCGGGCGGCTTCGATTGCAGCGGCTTGGTGTTCTACGCGGCCGCCGCCGCAGGCGTTCGCGTACCGCGTACCGCCGCCGAGCAACTGAGATTGGGCGTGGCCGTTCGACGCGCTGACTTGCAGGTCGGCGATCTCATTTTCATGAAGCTGGCGCACAAGGAATTGCACGTAGCAATTGCGCTCGACAGCAAGCGCTTCATTCATGCGCCTTCCAGAGGCGGCTACGTGCGCATCGACTCGCTTGCCACGCCGCCTTATTCACAGGGGTTCCTCACCGCGCGGCGCGTGATCCCGTGAGCTTCGACTGCGGTATCATCCTTGGCCCCACATCAAGGATCAGCAAATGAAACTTTATTACTCTGCCGGCGCCTGTTCGCTATCGCCGCATATCGTGCTGCTCGAAGCGGGGCTGCCGTACACCCTGGTAAAGACCGACCTTAAGACCAAGAAGACCGAGGGCGGCGCGGACTATCTGGCCATTAATTCCAAGGGCGCCGTCCCAGCGCTCGAGCTCGATGACGGCCGCGTGCTCACTGAAGGACCGGCGATCGTTCAATACCTGGCTGATCAAAGGCCGGAATCGGGATTGGCGCCGCGCGCGGGCACGTTCGAGCGCTATCAACTGATGGAAATACTGAATTACATCACGTCGGAAGTACACAAGGGATTCTCTCCGCTGTTCAATCCCGAAAGTTCCGCCGAGATGAAACAGGCCAGTGTGAGCGCGCTGAGCAAGAGATTCGACTGGCTTGCCGGCTTCCTCGAGGGCAAAAACTTCCTGTTGGGAAATACCTTCACGGTTGCCGACGCTTATCTGTTCACGATATTGAGCTGGACCCGCATAGTGAAAATCGATCTTTCCAAATGGCCGGCGCTTGCCGCCTACCACGTACGCATCGCGCATCGACCCAAGGTGCAGGCAGCGCTCAAGGAAGAAGGCTTGTTGAAGTAGCGGGCGCGCGTCTACAGCGCCGCCTCCGCGGCCTCCAGCGACTCAACCGCCGCCGCGGCGAATTGCAGGGATGCAAGCCGTGCGTACAAAGGGCTGTGCACCAGCAATTCGGCGTGAGTGCCGACCGCGATTTTGCGGCCGTGATCCACAACCACGATGCGGTCGGCTTTCAGTACGGTCGCGAGCCGATGCGCGATGATGATGGTGGTGCGGCCCTGCATGAGTTTCTCGAGCGCCTCTTGCACCAACCGCTCAGATTCCGCGTCCAGGGAACTGGTGGCCTCATCGAGCAGGAGAATGGGAGGATTCTTGAGGATGGCGCGCGCCAAAGCGATGCGCTGGCGCTGACCGCCCGACAGGCGCGTGCCGCGCTCGCCGAGGAATGTGTCGTACCCTTGAGGCAGTTTGCGCAGGAATTCGTCGGCGGCCGCGGCGACGGCGGCGGCCTCGATTTCAGCGTCACTGGCCGCCGGACGGCCGTAGCGGATATTCTCGCGCGCGCTGGCGCCGAATAGCACCGTTTCCTGCGGCACCAAACCGATCTGCGCGCGCAGGTCTTCGGGCCGCAAATCCGCGAGGCGCCGATCGTCGATCAGCACTCTGCCGGAATCAGGATCGTAAAAGCGCAGCAACAGTTGGAAGGTGGTGCTCTTGCCTGCGCCCGATGGTCCGACGAATGCAATGGTTTCACCCGGCGTCACTTCCAGGCTGAAGTTCACGAGCGCGGCATGCTGCGGCCGCGATGGATAATGGAAAGTGACATTGTCGAAGCGAATCGCGCCGCTCACCCGCGGCGGCAGCTCGACGGGCCGCTCCGGCGCGCGGATCGCCGGCCGTGCCTGCAGCAACTCGGTCAAACGCTCCATGGCACCGGCGGCGCGCTGAATTTCGCCCCACATCTCGGTCAGAGCGGCGGCCGAACTGCCCACGATCGCCGCGTACACGAGAAATCGTGCCAACTGCCCGCCCGACATGGAGCCGCCGACGACCTGGCGCGCACCCAGCCACAGCACGAATGTAATGCCGCCGAATACCAGCATGATGCCGACGGCGGTCAGCGCCGCGCGTACCTTGGTGCGGCGCACGGCAGTTGCGAAGCTGTCTTCCACCGCCTTGGCGTAGCGCTGACTTTGCAGCTCCTCCAGGGTAAAGGCCTGCACCGTCTGAATGGCGTTCAAGGTCTCCCCCGCAAGCCCGCTGGTATCGGCGATGCGGTCCTGCGAGGCCCGCGACAATCCGCGCACGCGCCGTCCTGTCACGATGAGCGGCACCACCACCGCCGGCATCAACAACAAAATCACGCCCATGAGCTTGGCGCTCGTCAGTCCCATCAGCACCAGCGCGCCGACGAGATTCAAGGTCGATCGCAGCACAATGGAGAGATTCACGCCGGCAATGGCCTGCACCAGGGTGGTATCGGTGGTCAGGCGCGACAGCACCTCGCCGACGCGGGTGGTCTCGTAGAACAGGGGATCCATCCGCACCACGCTGCGGTAAATCGCAACCCGCAGATCCGCCACCACGCGCTCGCCCACCCAGGTCACCAGGTAAAATCGCAGCGCTGCGAATAATCCAAAGGCCACGGCCGCCGCCAGGAAGCCGATGAAATACAAATTGACGGTGCCGGCATCCTTGTTGGCGATGCCATGATCGATGAGCTGGCTCAAGGCAACAGGCAGCGCCAGCATGGCGCCGCTCGCGATCAGCAGCGCACACACGGCAGCCGCCATCATTCCCCGGTAGGGACGCAAGAAAGGCAGCAGCGCCCTCAGCGGATTCAGCGACTTGCGCTTGGGTCGATCGGTCGGGGTATCCATTTAAGCGCCATGATCCCACATCTAAAATAAGATCGGTGACGAGGCTCACCGCCCCCTCCGTTGCGTATCAGCAACGCGCGGGCCGTCATTTGGCCTTTAAACCATCCAGCGGATATGTTGCAATGTGGCAGGGATTTGGCGCCGAACGAGACCTTATAACTCGCGTCGTACCTTTAGGGATGCACCACATGCGGAAACTCCAGACTCATCTCCCGTTGCGTGTGGGCCACGCGCGCGGCGTTCTCGCGGCTTTTGCAACGTTGGCGGCTTGCCTGCCTGTGAGCGTCCGCGCAGATACAGCTGCCGCTGAGGAGGCCACCGGACCGCTGCAGGAAATCACGGTGACAGCGACCCGCCACGAGGAAAGCCTCAGCAAGGTTCCCATCAGCGTCACGGCGTTGACGCAGGAAGCCATGGATATCCGCGGCATCAAGGATTTTCAGGACATCGTGCACTTCACGCCAGGCGTGAATATCGACACCTCGGGCACCAACAACATCGCCATTCGCGGCATTGCCTCGAGCGGCGGCGCCGGCACCACCGGCATTTATATAGACGACACGCCGATTCAGATCCGCGCCACCGCCTTCAACCCCGACGATGCGCTGCCGAAGGCCTTTGATATCGACCGTGTCGAGGTCCTGCGCGGCCCGCAGGGCACTTTGTTCGGCTCCGGCTCCGAAGGCGGCACCGTCCGCTACATCACCACCCAGCCCAGTCTGACCACCAACAGCTTCTATGGCCGGGAAGAGGTGTCGACCACGCAGGGCGGCGCGATCAGCTACGAGGGCGGCATTGCGGCGGGCGGCCCGCTGATCGATGACAAGCTGGGCGCGCGCCTGACTGTTTGGTATCGGCGCGACGGCGGCTACATCGACAATATCAATCCGGTGACACTGGACACCGTGCAAAAGAACGCCAACTACGACGAGACCGTGCTGTATCGCTTGGCATTCATTTGGGCGCCGGCCGATCAATGGACCGTGACGCCCAGCATTTTCTATCAGGACCGGTATCGAAACAATGTCGAGGATTACTGGCCGCTGTATTCCAATCCAGGCAACAACAACCTCGTCAGCGCGGATCCCGATCTGCGTTCGGATCCGGATCGGTTCTACCTCGCCGCGATCAAGGTCGAAGGCAATTTGGGCTTCGCCAAGCTCATCTCGAATACCTCGTACTACCATCGCAACGAAGAAACCGGTTACGAAGGCACGCTCTACAACCTCGGCTTCTATCAATCGGCGGTGTTTTTGAACACCAACCCCGACGGTTCGACCTCGCCGGCATCGACGCCCTACCCCTTGCTGGACGGCAACGGTCTGCATCTGCCGCCCGGCGCGCTCAACTATCGTGCGCCGAACTCGATCGACAACCATCAGCAGAACATCACGCAGGAAATTCGGCTGCAGTCAACGGATGCCGCTTCGCAGCTGTTCTGGACCGCGGGCGTATTCTTCAGCGAGGACCGCCAGACCTATCTTGAGCAGATTCACGATCCGCTGCTGAGCGAATTGTCGATTGCCGCCACCGGGCTGGATTACCCAAACTGGTTCGTGGATCCGAATACCGGATTGCCGGTTCCCGAGGTCGCCGCCTTTCCCAATGATTCCTATTTCCTGCAAACCCGGGCGGTGGACAAGCAATATGCACTTTTCGCGGAGGGGACTTATTCCTTTACCGATCAATACAAGCTCACCCTGGGTGCGCGCTATTCATGGACGAAGTTCACCAATGACTCCTACACCGGGGGACCGCAATTATTCCTTCCCCCACAAACGGTTGATGTCGCTCAGAAAGACAATTCCTTCACGCCCAAGGTCAGCTTCTCGTATCAGTACGATCCGCGGAATCTGTACTACGCCACCTATGCCAAGGGCTTCCGGCCGGGCGGCGCCAATAATCCGGTTCCCCAGGCAGCCTGCGCACAGGATTTTGCGAACTTCGGCATTACCCAATCGCCGCCGACGTTCAACTCCGACACGGTCAACAGCTTCGAAGTGGGCGCCAAGAACAACATCGACAACCGGGTGAAGATCGCCAGCAGCATTTACTACATCCGCTGGAACAACATCCAGCAGACCGTCGTCCCGCCCATATGCCAGATCTCCTTCATCGACAATCTAGGTACGGCGGTGGCAAAAGGCGGCGACGTTCAGGCCGACATCGCGATAACCAACAGTTTCACCGCTGAAATCGCCACCGGCTATACCAGCGCGCGCTACACCAAGAACTCGGTGTTGAGTCCCACGCAATCCACGCCC
Organism: uncultured Gammaproteobacteria bacterium; assembly: GCA_963785405.1. Taxonomy (GTDB): domain Bacteria; phylum Pseudomonadota; class Gammaproteobacteria; order Steroidobacterales; family Steroidobacteraceae; genus Bog-1198. The sequence continues at coordinate 302,138 of CAWAVF010000007.1, read as the reverse complement.
ATTGTCTCGTCCGGCGATGCCATCGTGGGCAACAGCGGCGAGCCGCCCGGGCAGCCTGGTGCACCATTCACCGTCACCATCGGCCTCGAATACAAATTCATGCTGCTCAACCGGCAGTCCTTCGTTCGCGTCGACGATGAATATCAAGGCCGCAATAAGTGGCTGTCGCCCTCACAGGACCCCTCGACGCAGCAATTCGACCCTCAGGATTACACGCTGTCCTCGACCAACATTGCAGCGATGCGCGCCGGCATGAATTTCGGCGACTGGCAAGTTGCGGCATTCATCGACAATCTCACCGATTCGCACACGGTCACGGCTTACAACTGGAGCATTGACCCCGGCGACGGCAACAGCCGCTTGGAGCGGCAATATACTTTCAGACCACGCAGTTTTGGATTGACGATTACCTATCGTCACTGAGTAGGGTTTCTAACGCCAATCCCACTGTATCGTGTATACGCACCCGGAGCGTTTAACGCTTGCTTGAGATGCTCCGACGCGCGCGCCCATGCGCTGTTGAAGAACATGGTCGCGAACTGCAAGTGCCGTAGCGTCGAATAGTTGACCGAACATTGGACCGCGGACACGAAATCGCGCCACTGGCGTTGATTGGAAAACCTGCTCTTGATCTCTTCGAAGGTCTTCATGGGCAGGGTTGGAAATTCGTGCACGTATAGCTCCACTCAAACGCTAGTTGACCTGATAGCCGCGAGCCTGCAGGCACGCCGACATGGCGCGATTGTAGTTACTGCGGTTGACATCCGCTCCCGGTGCACCGCCGCCCGGCTGCGAAGGATCGAATCCGGTTTGACCCTTCGCCCAGTTGTGGCATTCATACTGGTCCGCCGCCTGCTGCTCCTTGCTCTGCCCATTCTTCGGGTAAATGATCAGATCCATTTGTGCGGTGTTGGGCGGATCAGATGGCGCATCCGCGTCCTGCGGCGGATCGACCACGGCGTAGCCGTTATCCTGGGGCTGCCAGGTGTAGTAGACATTGTCGGCGTAATAGTAAGGGACCCCGCCGAGCCACACCGTCGAGTAGTAAGGCGGCAGAGTGCCAATGATTAGTCCGACCGGTGGACCCACGACCACGAAGCCCGGACCGCGCGGCGCATACCAGATGCCGCCGCTGAAGTAGTAGGGCGAACCGCGGTAATAGTACGGCCGGTACTCCGGCGGCAAGGCCGGCCTCGCGGTACCCACCGGCGGGTAGTAGCGGCCATGGTTGTAGCGCGCGTCCAGCGCCTGGCCATGCGCGTCATACGCTGGCGGCGCATGGCCGTAGCCCGGTGTAGGCCCCGGCGCAGGCCGACTGGCTGGCGGCGGCCCTTTGCCTTGCGAGTGCGGCTCTTGTCCGTGCTCATCGGCGGATAATGCAACCTGGATGGTCAGCGCGCCGAACAGCAGTGTTGCCACGGACAGAAGCGCAATTTTGAATGTCTTTTTCATTGTAATTCCGAACCGATTGCCCTCAGGTGACCGTATAGCCGCGCCCTGTCAGGCAAGCGCCGATGGCACGTCGATAGGCATCGGCCTGCGCCCGCCCCTCGGCCGCGGCTTGATTGATCTGCTGTTGCGACATCTGTGCCTGTTTCTGCGCGTTCGCCTCGGCGGCGGAACCCACGATTGCCCCGGTCGCACCGCCGACCAAGGCGCCCGCCCCGGAGTGCCAGGGGCCGGCGATGATTGAACCGATGATCGCGCCTGCCACGGCACCACCCACGGCTCCCGAACCGGGTGGAGGACCTGAGGGCTGCACGATCACCTGCTGATATGCACTCTGACGGCTGGGATCCACCCCGGTCTGTTGTACCGCCCAGGTGTGGCATTCGTAGCGATCGCGCTCAGTCTGATCAGGGCTCTGGCCATGCGCGGGATAGACGAATATTCGCATCGGCGGCGGGGCGGGCACGTTGACCACCCGCGGCGGCGGCGGCGCTACACAGGCCGACAGCAGCAGCATGGCCGCCAGCGGAACCGCGCAATGCTTCCCTGCTTTTGAAAGGAGTGGAAAGGTTACAAATTTCATGCGTCAAAGCCCTCTAACCCAGAACAACGCGAAAGATCCTTCTCAGTTGACAGCGATTCAGCGGCGGAGTTCGCCAAAAAAACAAGCGCTGCAGCCTGAAGCCGGACCGATCCCAGCCCTCAGGCTCGCAGCGCCATTATTTCCTGGGCCGGCGACTATTTTTTCGGCTTACGGAATTTTAATATGAACTGATCGGTCTTCCCGCGAATCGAGGGATCGAACACGTTGGCGGTGCGAGGATCGGCGGGATTCGCCAACACATCGCTGCCGGCGACAAACTCAAATCCGGCCGTCATGACTTCCGTTTTCACGGCTTCCACATCGATCCTATGTAAAGTATTGGTATCGCTAACCCCTGAGCCCGCTGGCGCCGAGTGGTCGAGGACCACGAACAGGCCGCCGGGCTTGAGGGAATCGAACACCGACTTGTTGAAACCGGCGACGCTGAGCCCGGGAAAATTGTGCAGGTCATGGTAGTTCTGCGCGGTGAAAACCAGGTCCAGAGGCACAGGCGCCGTCAGCTTGCCCGCGGCCAGTTCCACCACGCTGATATTGGTGTAGTTGGCATCCGCGGCCAGCGCCCTGATGGGTGCAGAGCGATCCGGATTGTTCGCGGAAGGATTGGCCGGACGCGGCGGCACCAATGCATAAACATGACCCGTGGGTCCGACCGCTTTGCTGAACATGCGGGTGAAGTAGCCGCCACCCGGTACCAGCTCGCCAATCTGCTCGCCCGGGTGCACGCCCGCAAACACCAGGGTCTCCGTCGGTTTGCGATTCGCATCGCGCTGCGCGTCGGCGGCCGGTCTGTTGGTGTCGGCGACTGCTGCGGTGATGGAGTCCGGCGTGCTTGGCGCGCTTGGCGCGTGTGTGCAAGCGGTGGAAAGCGCCATCGCGGCCAGTAGCGACGCCGCGGAAATCAGTGGGTAGCGATTCATAAGAACACTCCGTTGAATTGTCAGCCAGCGAAAATAGTTGTTGTGCCCATAGTTTAGCATCCGGCGCCGCAACCAGCGCCGGAGTATCATGCTTGCGCTTTGACTTTAAGGTGATCGCGCATGAGTTTGAGTGTTTTCGATATATTCAAAGTCGGCATTGGCCCGTCCAGTTCGCACACCATGGGCCCGATGAACGCGGCGCGTGGTTTCGCCGAACTGCTCGCGGCGCGCGATTTGTTGAATCGCACCTGCCAGGTCTCGGCGCAACTGTATGGCTCGTTGGCGCTCACCGGCCGCGGCCATTGCACCGACCGCGCGATTTTATTGGGACTCGAGGGCATGAGTCCCGATACGATCGATTCCGCGGCAGTCGAACCCGCTCTGCAGCGGATACGCAGCGCCAAGCACCTGCGCTTGCTGGGCCTCAAGGAAATCGATTTCGACGAGCCGTTGAATCTTCTGTTCCACACGGATCAGGTCCTGCCGGGTCATTCCAACGGCATGCGCTTCACCGCGCATGATGCGGCGCTGCAGGTCTTGGCGCGCGAGGAATATTACAGCATCGGTGGCGGATTTGTGGTGCGCGCCGGCGCGGAATCCAGTGTCGGCGCGGTGCGGGCCGAGCCGCCGTACCGATTCGATTCCGGTGACCAGCTGCTCGAACACGGCAAGGCGCAGGGGTTGGAGATTCACGAAATCATGCTCGCTCGCGAGCGCACCTGGCGCAGCGAGCCTGAAGTGCGCGCAGGCCTCATGCGCATTTGGCAGGTGATGCAGGATTGCGTGCGCCGCGGCTTCGATGCGCAGGGCCTGCTGCCGGGAGTCCTGCGGGTCAGGCGCCGGGCGCCAAAGTTGTATCGCCAGCTGATGAGCGGCGATCCGTTGAGCCCCATGCACGCGCTCGATTGGGTCAATGCCTATGCCCTCGCCGTCAATGAGGAAAACGCCGCGGGCGGCCAGGTGGTGACAGCGCCGACCAACGGCGCCGCGGGCATCGTGCCGGCCGTGCTGCACTATTACCGCCGCTTCGAAGCCGGTGCCGACGATGATGGCGTCGCACGCTTCCTGCTCACCGCCGGCGCCATTGGCATGCTGTACAAGGAAAATGCTTCCATTTCCGGCGCAGAGATGGGATGCCAGGGTGAAGTGGGCGTTGCCTGTTCCATGGCCGCGGCGGGTCTGGTGGCAGCGCTCAATGGCAGCAACGAACAAATGGAAAACGCGGCCGAGATCGGCATGGAGCACAATCTGGGTCTGACCTGCGATCCGGTCGCAGGACTGGTGCAAATTCCGTGCATCGAACGCAATGCCATGGGCTCGGTTAAGGCCATCAACGCCGCTCGCCTGGCGCTGCGCGGCGACGGCTCGCACAAGGTGTCGCTGGACCAGGTCATCACGACCATGCGTCAAACCGGACGTGACATGTCAACCATCTACAAGGAGACCTCGCAAGGGGGTCTCGCGGTCAATGTGCCGGAGTGTTGAGTTAGCCGGTAGCCTGCAAGCCCTGCGCGATACCGCTGATCGTGGCCCGCAACGCGGCGAATAGCGCCTGATCCTGGCGCGCGCTGGCCCGCCAACGCTGCAGCAGATCCACTTGCATCAGGTGCATCGGATCCACATAGGGATTGCGCAGCTTGATCGAGCGCTGCAGCGTCGGATCGCTGTCGAGCAGGTTGGCGGAACCGCGCAAGCGCAGCACATGACGCACCGTCAAGGCGTATTCCCTGCGGATGCGCTCGCCTGGAGCGCGCAGCGCATCGCCCGCCAGCGCGTCGTAATGGCCGGCAATTTCCAGATCCGCGCGTGCCAGCATGGCCTCCACATCGTCGAACAAATGCCCGAAGAATGGCCACTGCGCAATCATGCGGCCGATGACTTCCTCGCCGTGCAGATCCAAGGCTGCCTGCAGTCCGCTGCCGAAGCCGAACCAGCCCGGCAACATGTGGCGGCTTTGCGTCCAGGCAAATACCCAGGGAATTGCCCGCAGCGCCTCGATTCCGCCGCCGTCCGCACGCGCCGCCGGACGCGCCGCGATATGCATACGCTCGATGACATCCAGCGGCGTTGCGGCGCGAAAATACTCGGGAAATTCCCGGCTGCCGAACACGAGATTGCGATAAGCCGTGAGGCTGTGCGCCGCGATGGACTGCATGGCCTCGGAATGTTCCGGCGCGATGGGCGACCCCGCGCCGTGAGCGGTGGCCAAAGCCACGGACGCGAAGGTGCGCTCGAGCGTACGCATCGCGATCGGACGCAGACCATAACTCTGATTGACCACCTCGCCCTGCTCGGTCAAGCGCAGCACGCCGCGGACGGCGCCGCCCGGCATCGATTCGACCAAGTGCTCGGTGCGTCCGCCGCCGCGAGCCGGCGTGCCGCCGCGTGCATGAAATATCAACAACCGGATGCCTGCGCCGCGAGCCGCTTCCAGCAGCCGGGTTTGCGCCAACTGCAGAGCCCAGCGCGAAGCGGCGATTCCGCCCTGCTTGTTGGTGTCGGAATATCCAAGCACCACGATCTGCCGATTGTCCCGCGACTCAAGATGGCGGCGATAGGAGGGCTCGGCGTGCAGGGCGAGCAACATTTCCCCGGCCGTTTCCAGCGTGCCGATCGACTCGAGCAGCGGTGCCACGTCGAGCGGGCATTCGCCGCTGCGCTTGTTGGTAATATCGGCCCATCTGGCCAACAACAGCACCGCGAGGAGGTCCTCGGGTCCGCGTGCGCCGCTGACGATGTACTCGCCGACCGCGCGCCCGCCGAATTTATGGCGTGCTTCGGCGATCGCCTGAAACACCCAGAGACTGCGCCGGCCAAAAGCATCGAAAGCTGCGGTGGGGCCCTGATCGCGCGCCAGAAGTTCGCGCAGCCGCTGCAGCCGTTCCACCGCCGGCAGAGCCGGCCACTCAGGGAGTCCCAATCCCCGCGCGATGACTTCGTCATGAACTTTTGCATGCTGAATCACATCCAGCGTCGCAAGATGGAATCCAAAGGTACGAACCCGGCGCAGCAGGCGGCGCACCAGAAAGTATCCGGCGTGGCGGCCCCGATTCTCGAGCAGGCTGTCGGCGGCAAGCTCGATGTCGGACAAAAATTCGTCCGGATTCTGATACGCATTGGGTCGGCCTTCGTAGCTGGCCTGCAATCGATCGCTGATCTGACCGAAATACACCCGGTACGGCATGCGATCGTGGCGGGCCGGCGCCAGCGCCTGCGCCCCGGGCAATACCGCGCCGTAGGACGCGATGCGTGCGGCGAGCGGGGCGCTGACAGTGACGCGATTGGCGCTCTGGCTCAATGACTCGGCGAGCTGCTCACATTCACTGAAATAGGTTGAGACGATCAGCTGCTGATGCCGGCGCAAGGTTTCGCGAACGGTTTTGCCATGCACGTCCTCGTTGCCGTCCATATCGCCGCCCACCCAGGAACCGAAGCGCAGGATGTTCGGCACGTCGAGCTCTTCGACCGGGACCGCGTAGGCATTGGCGAGTGCCGCCTCGATTTCTTCGTAGAACAGCGGCACGACGCGGTACAGTATGTCGATCAGATAGAACAACACATGTTCGCGCTCATCGGCGACGGTCAGCCCTTCGCGCGGGTGCTCCTCGGTCTGCCAGATGCTGGTGATCTCCAATCGCACCCGTGCCCAGCGCGTATCGAGCTCCGCCTGGGTGGAAGTAGGGTTCAGGCGGTCCAGCAAATCATCGGCGAGATGCTGTTGCTTGCGCAGGATCGTGCGGCGCGTCGACTCGGTGGGGTGCGCCGTGAATACCGGCTCAATGCTCATCGTGCCGATGAGCTCCAGCGCCTGCTGTAACGACAGCCCGTCGCGCCGCAGGCGCGCGATGCAATCCGCAATGCCGCCGGGTTGCGCGGTGCCGGAATTGCTCAGGTACTCGCGCCGCCGGCGCACCCGGTGCGCCTTCTCGGCCGTGTTCACCGCCATGAACCACAATGAGAACGCACGTGTGAGATCGGTGGCGGCCGACGGCGAGCGCCCTTTGGTACGAACCTGCAATTCAGACGGCTGCTGGCCTGCACCGGCTGCGGCAATCATGCTCTCGCGGCGCAGGATCGCAGCTTGCCGGTCGCCCTCGACCAGCTTGAAAAATTCATCGCCCCCCTGATCGCGAAGCGTCTCGCCGATCAATTCGCCGAGCGCATGCACATCGTCGCGCAGCGCGGCGTCTTTGGCCGGAAATTGAATGCTTTGGCGATACATAATGCTAGGCTCTCGAGGAAGACACGGAGAAATATTATGAGCTTGTTGGCACAGATCGCTATATTTCTCGCCGCCGCGGTTGTCGCAATACCGATTTTCCGCCGTTTCAATTTGGGATCGGTGCTCGGTTATCTCACCGCCGGCATCATAATCGGCCCCGCCAGCTTGGGATTGATCAGCAGCGTCGACACCACGCGGAATATTGCACAGTTCGGCATCGTACTCCTGATGTTCGTCATCGGCCTCGAATTGCAGCCATCCAGACTGTGGGTGCTGCGCAAGTCGATTTTCGTCCTGGGCTTTGCGCAGGTTGCGCTGACCACGGCGTGCATGGCGGCGGGCGCATACCTTATTTTCGATCGATCCTGGCAAGCGGCGCTGGTGATTGGCTTTGCCTTGTCCATGTCATCCACGGCGCTCGCCTTGCAATTGCTGGCTGAGCGCGGCCAGCTCAACACTCAATTTGGCCGTTCCGCATTCAGCATACTGTTGTTTCAGGACGTTTCGGTGCTGCCGGCGCTGGCGCTGTTGCCATTGCTCGGCGTAGCTGCGGCCGCACCCAACGGCGGCGGCGGTTGGCTGGTGCTGAAATTCATCGGCGTGCTTGCGGCCGTCATCATCGGCGGCCGCTACGTGCTGAATCCCCTGCTGCGCATCGTCGCCGCAACGCGCGTGGCGGAGGCATTCACGGCCGCGGGTCTTTTGATCGTGCTCGGAACCGCACTTCTTGTCAGCCAAGTCGGCTTGTCGCTGTCCCTGGGGGCGTTCCTTGCCGGCGTGCTGCTCGCCGACAGCGAATTTCGCCACGAATTGGAGGCCGACATCGAGCCCTTCAAGGGACTGCTGCTCGGTCTGTTCTTCATCAGCGTCGGCATGTCCGCGAACTTGAGCTTGGTGCGCGAAAAACCGCTGCAGATAATTGAATTGACGCTCGGCTTCATGGTGCTGAAAGTCGGCATATTGTGGGGAATCGGCCGCTTATCCGGACTCTCGCCGGCGGCCAGCCGCGGTCTCGCCTTCAGCCTGCCTTCGGGCGGCGAATTCGCCTTCGTCTTGGTCGGACTTGCCGCAACTCTAGGGATCATGACTGCGGAGAATGCCGAACTGCTGGTTCTGGTGGTGACCGCCTCGATGATCTTGAGTCCGATGTTGCTGGCGCTCTACGAAGCGCTGTCCAAGGCGCCCGAATCCGACAGCCGCCCCTTCGATACTCCAGTGGAACTCTATCCCAAGGTCATCATTGCAGGCTTCGGCCGCTTCGGACAAATCGTCGGCCGCATCCTGGTGGCGAAAAAGATCACCTTCACCGCGCTCGAAGTCAATCAGACCCAGGTTGACTTCCTACGGCGTTTCGGCAGCCAGATTTATTACGGCGACGCATCGCGACTGGAACTGCTGCGTGCCGCCCATGCGGAAAATGCCGAGATTCTCGTGTTGGCCATCGATGACGTCGAAACCTCGGTAAAAACCGCGGAACTGGCCCGCAAGCATTTCCCCAACCTGAAGATTTTCGCCCGGGCGCGCAATCGCCAGCATGCATTTCGCTTGATGGATTTGGCGGTGCGCTACACGATCCGCGAGACCCTGGTTTCAAGCCTGGAAATGACGGTACAAGTGCTCGAATCACTCGGCATGTCGAAATCGAAGGCGTTGGAAACCGTGCATCAATTTCGCGTTCACGACGACGCGACCATGGCCAAGCAGCATGCGGTGAAGGACGACGAGAGCAAGTTCATGGCAACCACCCGCGAATCGGCGGAGCAGCTTTACCATCTGTTCGAGACCGATACCGATCAGCCGCAGCCGGCGGCGCCGCGCCGCGCCATTTTCAATCCTCAATGAGGATTCAGCAGTACGGTCGTATCGAAGCTTTCGAAGCCCGTCAGAACGCGGCGGTAGGCATTCTGCATGACGCGCTGCGCAGTCTTGTCGGCCCGCGCCCCCAGCAGCATGCGGATCACGACGTCGTCCTGCGGGCGCGCCGCATCTTCACCCAGCAGCTGGTACATGAAGCGCGCCAAACGCTGATTCATCTCATTGGCGAATTTGAAGCGCTGCGCGTCATTGCCGTCCGAGCCGACCTTGGCTTCCTCGGAGATTTCGCAAATCAAGCGCGAAATGAATCGCGCCTTGTCGAGCAATCCAAGGTCGCTGAAGAACTCGATTTCGGATTGAATGTTCATCCGGCTGGGAAGAAATCAATGGGTTTGGTGGCAGTCAGAGCGGCAACGTCCTTGGCCTCGAATTTGAACAGACGGATGCGCGCCAGCAGTTTGTTTTCAAATTCAGGATCGTTGAGTTCCGTGGAAATAACTTTCGCCGCGGTGATGTCGCCCGAGGGCGCAATGGTCAGCTCGATGACGACCTTGCCTTGCAGCGCCGGGTTATCGCGCAGAGCGCGTGCATACATCGCGTCGATGGCGCCTTTGTTCTTGGTGAACACCAGCGCGATCTCATCCGCGCTGCGCGAGGCCTTGCCGCTGCCGCCTGCGCGCGTGGCCGCCTGTCCGCCTGCGCCGAGGTTTGGATCCTTCACCTGCGTGGTGTAGATGCCGCGCAGCGAGCCGGACCCTGAAGCCAGTCCGCTGCTGGTCGGCGCGCTGATGCCGCCGCTGGTGCCGCCGGCCTTGGAAGTGATCAGGGAGCGCGTCACCGTGCTGACGTCGCCAGGGTCGGTCGTGTTCTTTTGATTTTTGGCGAATTTATCCAGATCGATTTGATCGCGCAGCGCCGCAAGATCGTCCATGCTCGCCAGCAGTCCGCTCTTTGAAGCCTTGATGCGCGGATCAACGGGCACCGGGGGCGCTTTAGTCACCGGAACCTTCTCGAGCGGCTTCTCCGGTTTCGGTGGCGGTGGTGGCGGTGGTGGCGGCGGCGGCTGCGCCACCAGCTGCACGACTCTTTCCGGCAGCGAATCGGTATTGGTCACGCGCTCGGTGTGCGGCAGGAAAAAAAGGACTATCGCGACAATTGTGGCCGCTATGCCGAGATTGCGCAGAATGACGCGGAAGCGGCGCTCGGTCTCCTCGGACGGCGACCACGGCAATTCATAGCGCCGGTAGTATGGCACCAGTCCGGTGGGCGCGCGCATCGCTGGATTTGCGGTGGCCATTTAAGTCGCCGCCCGTTCGCGCTCGACCACGGCAAAGGACACCTTGCCATACTCGGCTTCGCTGCATGTCATCATGATTTTCTTCAGCACGCTATACGGCGTGCTCTTGTCGCCCATGATGGTGACTTCGCGTTTGGCGATTTCGACTTGTTGCGCACCGCGCAGAGTGCGGTCGTTCTGCGCCATCAGCGCGGTTTTCAGCGGCGCGAAAAATGGACCTTGGTTGGCAATGACCTCTTGCAGCGAACCGACCAATACGCCATCCACGAACACCGAGTCCTTGGTCACCATGACGACCACGGCAGCGCTCGGCTTGCGGTCGGAAATGGACTGCGGAATCGCGATACTCTTGGTATTCGGCAGAATGTCCACGTCCGCGGTATGCGCGAGCAGAAATACCACCAGGATGGTCATCATGTCGATGAATGGAATGAGCGCGAAATGGCTGGCGCCGTGCTTGCGCTGACGATGCCGCTTGATGCGATACGATGTCATGTCGGCGCATCCGCGATGGCGATGTCAGGAAACAGTTCCGCCTTTGAAAACGGCGCGACCGGGAGTTGATAGACACGCACCGTGTCCATCACCTGCACCAGCGTGTCGTACTGGCACGGCGGGCGCGGGCAATATGGTGGCGTCGGTCATCTCCGGAAACTGCGATTTGACCCGCCGCATGAATTCCGACAGCGCATCCAAATCGTAGCCGGTTGCCGTATTGGCGATCACCTTGAGCGGACCGGAGTTGCGGTCATTGACCACCAGGTCGTCGGGACGAATGATCACTTCGAGCTTCAGACCCTTCGGCAAGTCAACAGGAGCGGGATTGTTGGCCGGAAGATTCAGCTGCAGGATATTCGTCTTGGAAAACACCGCCGTGAAAATCAAGAAAAACACCAGGATCACCATCATGTCGATCATCGGCACGATGTTCAGATCATCGCGCCCCTGGTGATAGCGGGCGTGATTGCGTCGGACGAGGCGCGCGGCTTTTGACTTCATGAGAGGAGCACCATCTTATGCATCGACGCTGGTCTAGATGCTGCCGCGGGCGGCGGCCGGAGCCCGCACCGAAGACCGGTGGGCGCCGCCGGTTCATGACCTTTGTCCGATTGCCGTTCGGTGATCGAGTTCAGGAACTTCACCGACGCAATCTCCAGACTGTCGATCAGCGAAGTGGTCTTCGACTCGAGAAACATGTGCGACAGCAGCAGCGTGATGGCGACGACCAAGCCCGAGGCGGTGTTGTTCATCGCCACCGAGATCGCGGCGGCCAGCAAGCTGGCCTTCTCGGCCGGATTGGCGGTCGCGACCGCGCTGAAGGCGCCGATGAGGCCGGTGATGGTGCCGAGCAAGCCGATCAACAGGCCGACGTTGGCCAGCGACGACAGATAGTGAGTGCGCTTTTCGATTCGCGGAATGACTTCGAGCAGGCTCTCGTCCATGGCCTTTTCGATGTCGTCGCGGCGACGGGCACTCGCGACGCGGGCTACGCCGTAGTTCAGAATCGTGGCGATCGAGGCCTTCGAGTTGTGCGTAAGCCCGACCACCTGCTTGAAGTTTCCGGCGCTCAATGCAGGCACAAGCGAATCCCACAGACTGCGATTGCGAATGGTTTCGCGGGTCAGGTATACGTATCGCTCAATGGCGATCGATACGCCGACCACGAATATCAAAGCCAGCGGGTACAGGAACACCCCGCCGTCCTTGAAGAAATTGACGACCGAATTCATGAAATTCATCTGCGCGCTCCTAAATATACTCATTCCATCCGAACATGTGATTCAACCAGATTCCGTAAAATCGGCTATGACTTACTTCTCACCCTGCTGCGACGGGTGGCTCGGCGCACCATTTTGGGACGCATCGGCTTGCACGGCCTTGTAATAAACGACCTCGCGTTTAAATACGTCCCGATCGACCGGCGCCAGGATCTCATCCACCAGGCTATTCATCGGTTTGCCGGCCAAATCCCCAATATCCGATCTCTTCCAGGGGACGATGTACATGACCTTTGGCTGCTCGCGGTCGCCGGTCACGGTCGCGGTACCCAATTCCAGCCGATCGGTGGCGTTTGGGGCTTTTTTTTGGCCAGCCGCGGCGGCTGCCGGTGGGCTTGCGCCCGCCCCCGGAGCCGCAGCCGATGTATTGGCGCGCGGCTCGCCGGCCTCCAACAGGGCGCCTGCCTTGGCCGGTTTTGCCGATTTCGCCGGTGCGCGTGCCGCCGGCGACGGCTGCGAGGGTGCCTGCCCCGATGTTGCGGCGGGAGCATCGGACGGTGCAGTGGGCGCCGCGGCGGACGGCGACTGGGCGTGAACCGCAGCGATTGCCCCACACAGAATGGTCAAACCAATCACTTTGATTGCCGTATTCATGCCGGCTCCTTGTTGGCCGATTTCGCCGGCGCGCCGACGCGTTTGCGAAATTCCACCACCCAGCCGGCGACTTGTTTGTTCTCGCCGGCGATCTCGATATAGCGTTCAAACTGATCGAGAGCCTTCTGCGGCTCCGCCAGGTACAAATCGTAGAGCACGCCCAAATTCAGATGCGCGGGAGCGTAATTCGGTTCAGCGGCAATCGTACGCTGATAGGCGGCTTCTGCCTCCGTAAATTTGCCGAGTTTACGCAGCGTGATGCCGAGTTCGTTGCCCGCGACCGGGTTGTTGGGGCTGAGCTCAACCGCCGCCTTGAATGCCGTCTCTGCTTCGGGAAGCCGTGAATCGCGCATGTACAGCAGGCCCAAATTCAACTGCGGCCCTGCGAATTGCGGATAGCTGACGGCCAGCTGTTTGAACTCGAGTTCCGCATCGGCGTTGCGACCGGCCTTCATCAGTTGCAACGCCTGGTCATACTGCTGTGCCGCGCGCGCGGGTACCGGTATTGGCTCCGCGGCAGGGGCGCTGATCGGGGCGCCCGGCGCCGCGGCGGTTGCATTACCCGTGGCAGTGTTACCGGCGCTGTTAGCGTGGCCCGCGCTGTTAGCGTTGCCGCCGCTCGCAGCATTGCCGACGCTGGCGGGTTGGCCGACGGACGCCGTAGGCGCGGCGGCGCGCGCCGGCTGTACGGGCGTGTGTGGCAGCGGCCAGCATCGCAAGCGCAGCCAGGCTAACGAATCGATTCGACCAGCTGTTCACCGATTTCCACCTTGCCGTAGCGGCCTGGGTTGAGTTGCGCGAGCGCAGCAAAGCTCTTCTGCACCCATTCATCATAGGTGCCGTCCTTGGTTCGCGCAGCGTTCACTTCGTGCAATTTGATGGCCTTCTCCTCGAACGGGAAAGCTTGCTCCTCGAGCAACACGTCGTATTGCTCCAATTCGTCCTTGTTGAGATTCTTCGGCCGCTCCGAACTCATCAAATCCTTGCCGAGCTGGCGGTACAATTCCGCGCTCTCGAAGGTCGCCGCGGTCGTGACTTCGGCAACCTGATAATCGGCAGCCGCCTCGTAGGCCTTGAGCGCAGCCTCCATTGCCTTGCGCTTCTCGGCCAGGGATTTCTTCAGCGGCGCCACCAATTTGATGCTTCTTGAATTCCTCGCGAACCGGGGCCGCGAGCGTCAGGGTCGCTTTTGCCGCGAGCGCGCGGCTGCGGTCGGTGCGTGCCGCGCCCGCGGCGCGATCGGCGGCGATGATGTCCCTCAGCCAATAATCGCGGCCGCTGTAGTCACCCGCCTTGACCGCCATCAGCGCTCAATTTGTTGCGCGCATCCATGGCAGGATTCAAGGGCTGCGGAAAATGTTTCACGAAGGCCTCGAGCATGGCGCGCGACTTAGCCGAATTGCCGGCCTTGTCGTAAAGATCTCGCCGCCTGCAGCGGTGGCTTCGCGCTGCACCTCAGCCGTTCCTGCGGCGACTGCGCGATTTGTTCGAATTCGGCGGCCGCTTGGCCGGGGTGATTCGATTCCGAATAGGCCACGGCCAGATTGCGCGTGACATCCGCCTGCAGCGGGCTCTGCGGAAAATTGCGGCGGAAGCCCTCCAGCACGGGGATGGCCCGATCCCACTGTTTTTCCTTAATGAGCAGCGCCGCGGCATCGAAATCGGCATTCGCGCGCACTTTCGATGTGGGCGCCAAAGCCGCCACGCGCAAGAAATCATCGACGGCCGCCGCGCTGTCGCCCGCCTTGCTCTTCTGCTTCGCCCTGCTTGTAGATCGATGCGGCAAGCCGCTCGACGATCACGGCTCGCTCCGGATCGTTGGGCGGCATCAGGGCCTGCGCATGCGTGTAGGCCGCCTCCGCCTTGTCGAATACGCCCTGATCGAAATTCGAGTTGCCGATCACCGTCCAGGCGATGCGTTGTTTGCCCGCGTCCACTGGCGGCTGCTTCGCAAGCAATGATTCCGCCGCAGAGATCGGCGCGCAGATAGTCCTTGGCCGCATACAGCTCGGTGGCCGCCCGGGTCAGCACCTGCGCGCTTTCCGGATGAGCGGGAAAGGTCTGCGGCGAATTTCAAGGAACTGTCGAGAGCCTTCGAGTGCAGCGCCGCCTTGGCGCTCGCCCGACAAGGTCTCCTCCTGCTTGCCGTAGGCGATGATCGCCGCGTATCCCGCCGCCGCGGCTTTTTCATGTTCGCCGTAGTGGTAGGCGGTGCTTTCGTATTCCTGGGCGGCATCCAGATATTGCTTGCTCTCGAACAACGTGTCGGCGAGCAGATAGTTGGTGACCGCCGAATCCGGGTCATCCGGCCAGGATCGCAAATAGCTGCGATACCATTTCGCCGCTTCTTGATAATCCGCCACGTCCTTGGTGCGCTGCGCCTGGGCGTGATAGTACTGCGCGACGTCCTTGAGATTGGTCTTGCAGCACCGCGACGACTTTCGGCTCGTTCTTTGGGTCGCGGCCCTGCCAGTACGCCGTACCGAAACTGTAGTTCTCGACGAATTCCTTCTTGCCCTGCAGCACCAGCTGCGGGAAGCCGCCCTTTTGATACGCCTCGATCGCCTGCATTTCCAGCAGCGGCGCCTTCTCGTTGTTGCGGTCCTGCGAGACGAAGGCGCGGTAGCTGTCGGCGGCATCCGTGTAGCGCTCCTTCTCCATGTACAGATCGCCCAAGCGCGCATACAAGAGATAGGAGTAAGGGCGCGGCTTGTGGCGCTTGCACGAACTCATCGATGGTCTTGGGGCCATCAAGGTAGGAGAAGGTGATCGACATCACTCTGAAGGTGTCTTCGACCAATTCGCGATTGGCCCGGCTCAAGGTATCGATCTCGATCAGCTTGTTTGGATCATTTTTGGCGACCAGCTCTGAATCGAGAACGCCGGCAAAGGAATCCAGGCTGCGCTCGTTCTCGCCTTGCTTGAACAACGACCAGCCATGCTTGTAAAGGCTCTGGTTGTAGAACGCGGACGAGGAACCGACTTTGATCACCGCCTCGTAAGCGGCCTGCGCCTTCGGGTACGCCTTGTCGGTGAACAGAATCTCGCCGCGGCGAAACTGCGCCTCGTCGATGAAGCGGCTGTTGGGATATTGCGCCACCAGCGGTCCAAGGAGGCAAGCGCCCTTGTCGGGTTGCGCATTCAGTTCGTAGGCGCGCGCCAGCTGGTACAGCACCGAGTCGTTGCGCTCGTATTTCGGATATGCCTTCAGCAATGCGGTGTACAAATGAATGGCTTCGGTTGCGCGCAGGCCTTCGTTGGTCGCGAGTTCTTGCTCGATGCGCTCGGATTCCGAGCTTTCCAGATTCAAGTCGCCGAGCCGGCGCAGCGCCTCGGCACGCAGCGCGGCATCGCCCGCGTTCAAATCGAGAAAGCGCTTGTAGCTTTCCATGGTCTTGGCGGCATCGACGTTCTTCGGCGGATCGGTATTGACGTCGACCTGCTGATTTTCGAGATCCTTGATGGTCGCGGGTTTCTGGGTCGCCGCGCCCGAATACGCCGGTCCGAAAGCCAGCGCAGCCAGTATGGCGGCTGCGCATGTCAACTGTGAGACTGACGCCGTCACGGTTTGGCCTTCGGCGGCGCATTCGCTGCGCGGTCATAGATCGCCGCCAATTCGTAGCGCGCCTGGATTTGGTAGGCCTCGATGCGCTGCTTCTGACCTTCGAGCTCTTGGATGGCGAGCACTTGCAGGAATCGGTTCTGCTTCTCCGACACATCGGCCAGGCGCTGCTGCAGATCATCGATGCGGCCGCGCACATCCGAGACGCGCGTTCCGTACTCCCCGGTGGTCAGCGGCGTACCCTCGCGAGCCTGCTTGACCAGCACGGCGCGCTTTTGAGTCTCCTTGAGTATGCCCTCGAGTTCCTTGACCGAGCGCCGTTCGTTCCACAGCTCTTGCCTTGAAACTCTCCGACAAGCGCCAGTACATGACTCCCTTCATCAGGCGATGCTTATCGCGCATTTCCGCCAAATCCGGGTCGCCTGGGTGCGCCGCGAGGTACTCCTCGATGCGCTTCAATCGCGCCCAGGTTTGCTGCTCCTCGGGCGTGCCCAAGGCCGCCACATCATTGGATTTTTCGATGTCGTTGATGCGCGATTCGAAATCCACGCGTTGCTGGGTCAAGCCGTCGAGATCGGTGGCGGCCAAGACTGCGTCGGCCTTCGGCACGCGCTGCGTATAGGCCGCTTGGCGGGTATCCAGCATGTCGTGAAAGGCTGCGATGTCGTCGTGCCAGGCGTCCAGATTGCGGCTCATGAAATTGAGTTCGCGATAATTTCTCAAGCCTTCCTGAAATTCATTGCTCGCCAACAGTGCGTACAGGTAGCGCGATTCGGGAGCATCGGGCACGGTGGTCAGCTGCCAGTACCAGGTCAGCGTGTCCTTCTTGTCATCGTTCAAGAGGCGGTCGAGCATCTTGCCGTTGCGAATCTGTTCGATCGAATCATCGATCACTTTCTTTTCGGAATCGAAGGATTCGATCGCCGAATTGTAGTATTCGGCGGCCTGCCCGGTGGCCGACAATTGCAGGTATGCATAGGGCACGGTGAGAAAGGACTCTTGAACCGCCGAGTCCAGCAAGCTGCGCTTGCGCAGCGCGAGCCACGGCACCAGCGCGCGCTTGAATTCGCCCATGCCGGCATCCGCCCAGCCGACGCCGAGCAGCGCCTTGCTTGAATACGGGCCTTCAAGCCGGATGCGCTGCAGGATGGGCTTGGCTTCAGCCGCCCGCTGCGCCTGCAGCAGCGCAAACCCGAGGGCGAGATTTGCTTTGTCCTTCAGCGCCAATAATTCCGGGCTGCGCGTCGGCATGGTGCCGACCCGGTCAAGATACCTGGCAGCCTCGGTGAGGCGCTCCCGGCGCACCAGCGCTATTCCTAAGTTGAACTGCGCATACGCGGTCCAGTCCGGCGCGCCGTGCCAATTGCTCAACGCCGCAATCGCGTCGTCGTAGCGCCCCTGCTTCATCATTAATTGCGCGATGAGCATGTAGCGTTCGGCGTTGATGCGGGGATCCATCTTGTCGGAGACCTGCCGCAGCGCGCGCTCCGATTCCTCCAGGTAGCCGCGTTGATACCAGACCTTTCCCAAATAAAACCATGCCCGGTTGCGCACCGCCTCAGAGGTGTTTTGTTTGAGCAGGGCTTCGAAGATCCTGCCGGCCTCCACGTGTTGGCCCAGCGATAGGTACAAACCGCCCAGCAGCAATTCCGCTTCACCTTCAGTGTGCGGAATCCGGTTCTGCTCGCGCGCCGCGAGCAGACGCGTAATCGAATCGAAATAATCATCCTGAAAGAAATAAAACAGCACATCGCCGTATTGCAGATCCTGCACCACGTGCGGCGGCAAACCATTGGGATCCGGCTTGACGTTTTTCGCTGACGCGCACGCCAACGGCAGCGCCAGCAGCAACCCGCCGAGGATCAGCGGCCGACGTCGATTAATCACGCGTTGCACGCATCATTCCCAGTCTTTGATCATGAACTCAGGTTGATGCTTGGGAACGCGGTCGGTGATCTTAAGCTCCAGATATTTCGCGCCTACGCCCTTGTCGAAACTGATGGTGGCGCCGCGCTTGTAGGCGCGCTCCACCGGACCCTTGCCGGTGAAAAACGCCACCAGTTCATGTTTGCCGACCTTCAAATTGCCCAAATAGATCTGCTGCACTCCGCCCTTGAGCAGTGCATCGGCTTCGCGCGCGGTGTATAGGTAATTCTTCACTTCCTTGTTGTCGATCTTGACGGTCACCGAATCCAACGCGAAGAACGTGCCTACGTCCATCGATATGTAGAGTGCGACCTGGGTATTGGCCGGAAACAGCAGTTCTTCCTGCAGAACGAACAGGTCCTTGTTGAGGTCAATGACGTCCTTTTTCAGACTCTGCACCTCCTGATCCAGAGTCTTGAGTTCGGCCGGCGGCGCATCCGGGGCTGCGGCCGCTGCCGGCGCCGCGGAATCGGTCGCGCCGGCGTCGCGGCGGCCGGCGTCGCAGCAGCCGGATTTTGCTCGCTCGGCGCAGCCGCCGGCGGCGTTGCCGGAGCCGCAGCAGCCGCGGGGGCTGCCGCGTTCGCCGCCGACAGCACGCCGTAAACCAAGATCGACACAACCCGAACTTTGAGATTCATAACTGGCCTATCGTTTACTCGCGCAGCAATGCGCGAATTTGATCAAGAAAAATGCGCTCATCGCCGCGCCTGAAGCCGACGATTGAATAGCGCACCACGCCGGCGCGATCCACCAGGATCGTCATGGGCATTTTTTGTAGCAAGTAGTCTTTGCCGATTTCCGATCCGGTATCGAACAGGATCGGATATGACACTCCCATTGCGACCGCGAACTCCTGCGCGCGGCGCAGATCCTCGTCAACCGACACGCCGATCACCACGAGTCCGGCGCGCTGGTAGGTGGAGTTGATGCGGTCGAGCGCCGACATCTCCTGCCGCGAATCGCCCGCCCACCGCGCCCAAAAATTCACCAGAACCACCTGGCCGCGATACTCGGACAGGCGCAAATTCCTGCCATCCAGGCCACGCAGCACAAAATCCGGCGCCTCCTTGCCCACCATGGTCGGCGCGGCCGCAAGCGCGGAGCCGGCCAGCACAGGGCCGAGAATCAGGCAGCCGAGGAGGAATGCTCTACGCATGCGTTGCTAAATTTAAGCTGACGCCGAAGCGCCGCGATTCATCAATCACGCTGGTAACCCCGCTGTCCTAGGAACACCCCGTAGACCGGAAGCTTTGCGCCCTCGCCTTTCAGCGAGTTTGCCCTGATCAGACCTTATGCAAAATCGCACAATGCGAGCCGCAGTGTCAACGCAGCGGCAGCGCCTTCATTGGATTTCTGTATGACTTGGCGCACATTCATGGAATTTCATCGCGCTGCTGCTCTCGTGACATGCCACGCAGCGTTCGAGGCGCACAATGCAAGCGGCTGATGCCCCACATCACTGCTCGATGTGTATGTCTCTGGATTGAGACAGACCTGCGCGGAAGGCGCAGTTCTTGAAGCCAAGGGTCCGACATCAGTCGGACCCTTGTGTTGTAGATCACATTCCTAGGCAACTAACCCATTGACGAGACCGGCCAGCGGTTGCCATGCAACCAGCGGTTCGAGCGCTGTGCCGCTGCCAAGGGTGTTGTTCAAGTTCGGGGCCGGCCACAGTGTCGGCCACGCGGATATCGCGTTGGCACTGTGCAGCGCCATGTAGTTGAGCACCACCATCTGCACCAGGTTGGGTACGTTGTTGCCGGCCGGGCTGCCGGTGGTGTTCTGCGAGCCATCGGGATTGAAGTTGCCGATCTGCAAACTCATTTCCGGATTGGATTGCGCGGACACCGCCCTTCCCGCGGGATTGAAGACCAGGAAATAGGTCGCCGCGACGCTTTGGTTGTCGGCCGTCCAGACGCCCTTGCCGCGGCCGCCAACGGAGTTGTCGATCATGCCGTTGCTGGCGAGCGAGCCGTCGCTGAATACATAGATCATGACCGGCTTGCCCACGCGGTTGGCATACTCGAGGACCGCGCCGATGCAATTGCCCAGGTTCAAATCCTTGGCCTCGCCGTCCATGCGGTTGCCGCTGTGATAGTCGAAGCCGCCCATTTCGATGGTGCCGGCCGCGGCATTGCCGTCGATCACGAGTTTCATGACTGCCGCGGTCGCTTGAAAGGACGAGTTGGCCTGGTATTCGGCGGTGGTGAAGATGCCGCTGGCGCCCACGATGTTCGGATCCACGTCCGGATTCACGGCGGACGGACTGTTGTACTTGTCCACGATGTAGGCCGACTTCGTATAGCCGCAGGCCTCGATTCCGGCCGACCCGATTGCCGCGGTATTCAATGCGATCGCGATGCCGTATTCCAGGATACGCCGTCACCACGCCATACTTGGCATCGCTGATGCGCTTCATGGACTCCAGCACATTGGTAACGTCGGAGGAATTGGGCAACAGCGTGCTCAACTGTCCGGTGCTGACCAAACCGCTGCTGTCCCGCGAACTGGAGATCTTGGTCGGCGTCGCCGCCGGGATGATCATGGTGGGCGGCGACATGGAATTGCCACCCGACATGGAACTATCCGTGCCGATGAGATTGAGCAGCCCGCCGCGTGCGCCCGCTTGATAAATGCCGTACATCGGGTTGTGCGGGTTGGTATTGGTATCGTTTTGCGACAGCGCGGGAATTATCGTGCCGGTCGTGCCCGCCATGGCCGCGGCGCTGGCCCGCAGCTTCATGCCGCGCAAATGCGCGCTGTCCGAGTGATAGCGCAAGCCGAAGCTGGCGTCGACGAAACTTCCCGTGGCGCTGGCATTCGGCACCATGGTCCCGGGCAGGCCCAGTTTGCTGTAGCCCGCGACCGAGAGGAAATCCAGCTGCCCGGCAGGACCGCCGACCAGCACATTGGATCCGGCGATGTTGCCGCCGCCGGCGAGGTCGAAGCAGATGAACGGGATCTTGCCGGCGCCGGTGGTGATGTTGCAGGCGGTTACCGCCGCCTGGATATCCGCGGCCAGCGTCGCGCGAGCAGATCGCGGGTAGGCCAGCATGCCGGCCAGGGTCGGCGCGACCACCGTGGCTGCCCCGGTGATGAAGCCCTGCGCGAGGAACTCGCGGCGCGTGCGTGGCCGGGGGTGATCCTGGTGACGGAACGGCCCGTTGGTACCCGCCGTAATTGATTTCTTGCTCATAAGTTTAAGACCTCTTCCGTCTTGCTTAGTAGATCAACATGTCGGCGCTGCCGAAGGCCGTCGCGCAGGCCGCGGCGGTGACCGCCTGTACCCGTGCGGTGGTCGTGCAAGCGGTGCTTGTGCAAAGATTGGTTATCAACTTGTCGAGCTCGCCGTTGGCGCCCGTCATCGTCGAGGCCGCCGGCTGGCTTGCCAGACCGCTGCCGAGCACGCGGGCCGCGAGCGGGCCTGTGACCGAGTCGATACCGGCCGGCGTTCCGAACAATCCGGCACTCAAGGTCACGCCCGGGAACATGGCCGAGACCAACGCCGGATTGTTGACCATTTCATTGCAGTACTGGATAGCGATCTGCGCGATGCCCACTTGCTGCGCCGAGGAGAAGCTCTCCAGCGTGGGAATCGCCGGCAGCTGCTGCTGTACCGCCTGATAAGTCGCGACGACGTTCGCATCCGAAGTCGCCACGCCCGTGAGCGCCGACAGGGTCGAGTTGACCGATGCGAAGGTCTTGATGCCGATATCGGCGACCACCGGACCCGGCGAGGGCGCCGGCGCGGTCGGCGTCGGCTCGACCACCACATCGGTCTGGCTGCCCAGCACATCGAAGGTGAGGAAGAACTGATCGCTGGCCGGCCCGCTCTGCAGCGCAATCACGGTGCCGATGGGCGACAACACCTCGCCCGTCGGGGTGTAGTTGGCCGCGGTCACGGTGGTATTCAGCGGGATGTAGGCCTGGCCCACCGACGGGATCGTGCCGTTCAAGCCGATGCGTATGCCCTGCACCGGAATGCTGGGCAGGTTGGCCGAGGTAACCGTCGGATCCAGCGAGATGAAGGTCGGCTGGTAGAACAGGTAGCTGTAGCTGTCGTACTGGCTGACCGTGAACATCACATAGGACTGCGACACATTGGTCACGCTGGCCACATTGAACAGCATGTAGTAGCGCTCGCCAACGCCGGCGTTGAAGTTCTGCATCACCTGCGCAGCCGACATCGCGCGGCTGTGGATGGCGACGAACTTGATGAGTCCGGTCCAGGATCGATCGCCGGACACACCATTGCCGAGCACCAGCGCGAATGTGCTGTCCCAGTTGGAGATGGTGCCGCCCTTCTGCGCATCGGCCGGGCCGACACTCACGCCGTTGACGTAGATCATGCGGCCGTTGACGGGATCGTACGTCAGCACCACGTGCTGCAAGGATGCCTGCAAAGCCATGGCCGCATTCGGAGTCTGCAGCTGCGGCATGCCGGTCAGCGCCGTGGTCGAGGCGCGCATCAGGAAGTCATAGTCCTGATTGGTCTGACCCAGCGTGAAGTTGCGCGTGGTGTCGCCGCCCTCGTAACTGACCATGTAGGAATTGTCGACCGCCACCACCGCGGGCGCCACCCAGGCCTCGATCGAGAACTCGCCCGTCGCCTGGATGAGATTGTAAAGCTTCGAGCTCGATGCGGTCGTGGCCTGCGCCTTACCGCCGGTACCGACATTGATACCCCAACCGCCGGCCAGGGTGACGTTGCCCGAGATCGTGAGATCCGCGGACGGGTCGATGCCGCTGGTGTCGAACGTGGTGTTGTTGACGACCGACTGGAACTCGTACTTGGCGATCGTGTCGGCATCATAGCGGCTTGCGCCGCTGGCAATGGTGCCCTGCGTGAGCGTTATGGCCTTGCTGACGACAAGAGCAGGGTCGATGTTGGAAGGAGTCAGCATTTGCGCGAATGCCTGAATTTGCGCCAGCATCTGCGCTGCATCGGAGGCGCAGTTGTCCCAACAGTTGTGGTTGTCGGTGAGCAGCCGCTGATACAGGCGTGAATTCACGCCGCACGACAGGGGAGTCGTGGTGCCGTTGCTGTTGCCGGCGACGAACGGACTGCAGCCGGTGAAGTCGATTTTCGGAATCGCTGCCGGATACGCAATCAAGAGATTGGGATCGGCGTGATACGGCTGCTGCTCCACGGCAGGATCCGCCGTGGTGGAATGGCAGCGTACGCAGTACTTGCTGGTCAGCGTGTACACCGTGTTCTCGTAGTCGGTGTAGGACGCCGGGAAGTTCAGGCTCTGACCGACGGTTTGCACCGGCGGCGCGACCAATTGCACCGTGGTGGAAGATGTAGCGCCCGTGGCATTGGCCCAGTTGGTGATCCAGGTTGTCAAGATCTGGCCGCAGGCGTTGGGGTCGGCGAGCCAGCAGTTATGGCCGCCGCTAACCTTCATGACCATGATTGACTGCGAGGGTTGCGCCAGGTTGACGACGGTGTTGGCTTGCACGTAAGCAAGATTCACATCGTCGCTGCGCGCGAAGTTCGGCATCTGCGCGGGGGTGGTGGCGTTGTGGCACTGTCCGCAGCGGTTTTGCACGCGGATGTTGTTCCACAGATTGATTTCAAACGCCTGGACGTCCGCCGTTGCCGGGGCAGGCCCTGTGTAGGTGGCCGCAGTTGCCGCCTGCGAAGGCGCAACGTTGGCGACAGTCGGAGCGCCGGCGCCGCCGCATGCGCTTAAGGCGAATGACGCTGCGAGAGCGATCAAGCCGGTAATGCGTGTAGCGTTCATGCTCAATTCCCCATGCAGTAAGCGGCGCCTTCAGCGAAGGGTTGCCGCAGCGAATAGTTGTGCGCTTGGAACGAAGTGATCATCGAATTGATCTGAGTGAAGTCGGCGGCGGAATTCGGCGCGCGCAGACACACGGTTTTGAACACCCGGGTGACCTGGCAGCTGGTGAATGCCGCGCTGCTCTCCAGTTCCTGGCCCATGGACTTGGCACCGTTGCCGCTGCCCGGGAGGGCCGCGCTCCAACCCAGCACATAGTTCGGTCCGGTGCGCCAGTGGTTGTTCCAGCTGTCGTCCGGAGTGTTGAACCCTTGCGGGAAATTGGTGTTGTTAATATGGTACTTCGGCTGTGTTTGGCCGGCGGTGTATGCGATCTGACCCACGGTATCGGTCATCGTCGGGTCGGTACCGGTGAAGTTGTAGAAGGCGAAGGCCTGCGCCATCGGATCCATGCCGCTGTGACAGCCGATGCAGTTGTTGAGGAACAGAGTGCTGACGCCGCCCGGGCTGCGCGTCACGTCCTGGCGAATTCGATCCGGTGGCCGCGTGATGTCCATCACCGTGGGCAGGTCGTTACACAGATGGTTCAACATCGTGAAGCGGAACATCGCCCGGTTCGTGCCGTTGATGAAGAACGCGCTGGCTGCGCCGCGCGTGGTCATGATGCCGGCGGTCGCAGCAGCGGGGACGCCGGTCAGCGCCGATTGCATGCTCGATACCAGGTGGACGCTGAGGTCGACATTGTTGGCGTCGAGTGCGTCGTACATGGCGTTGTTCGCCGGCGAATACGTTCCCTCGCCGGACTTGCCGTCGCCGATGTAAACCAAATCGGCGCTGAGCAAAGTATTAAACGGAACGTTGTCGCGCACCATGCCGATCACGGTCGCGGTGTAATCGTTGAGCGAGACGAACACCGATTGATCGCGGTTCGTCCAGGGCGCCGCCATGTTGCGGATGGTGTTGTTGTAGAACGCCGGGTCGTTGGTCGCGATGAGTGCGGCGGCTACCGGACTGGCCGCGCCCGTCATCTGCGACAGCTGCGCCGCGGTGGGCGGCACACCGGCGATGCGGTTGTAGATTCGCGTCGCTTGGTCGGCGTTGGGTGCCTGCGCGAGCACCTGCCCGCTAAGTAGTGCGACAGCGCCTGCACACGCGGCTGCGCGCACAGCGAGCGTTACAAGATGCGGCGTGGCTGCCGCGCGGCGTGCAATCTGCCTCATTGGTTTCTCCATCCCGTTGTTCATATGCACATCCACTCGCGTGAGTTGTCGGTTCGACTGGGTGCGAATATACGCAGCCCACAATGCCCCCAGTAATGTCTCATCCAGACGACGTCGGCGTTTCGCGACAGTACGACCATTAAGAGTGCACCTATATCCTGAGCCTCGATTGCTGCACGGTCTGGCACGGCGTGCACAGAGAAACGGATATGGACGAGTTCTTCTGTGAGTGCGTTAACAGTATGCGTATGCGTGTCGAACGAAGATGCGCATATGAGACCGATTAAGTTCAATGATGCCGTCTTCACGCGTGCCGGCCGATCGCTGAACCGAAACATTGTGCATAGGTAGCTACAAATGAACACTTGCAGTCCGCGTGAACGACATCACGGTTTGCTGAAACTCGCAGCGCTCGCTCTGCCCCTGCTAGCGCTGCTGGGCTGCGAGAGCGCCACGACCGGCCATGCGCCGGGTCTCGCGGGCGGACAAAATCTGACCCCCGGCATCACCAATTATCCGCTGGCCTACATCAAGCGCCCGGTGATCGCCAAGGATTTCGACAACGTCCGCGATCTAATCACCTCGATCACGGGCGGCGATGTTTACATCCGCGATACCGCCAGCGCCGGCGGCGCCGAAACCAACATCAGCGCATCGATCACCAAGGGCAAGGGCGATGTCCGCGACCTCGATGTGTCGCCGGACGGCACGAAAATGATTTTCTCGCTGCGTCTGCCGCTGAACCCGAAACTCAAGAATACGGACCTGAAGCAGCCGAATTGGCACATCTATCAGTATGACGCCGCGGCCAAGACAGTCACTCAGCTGACCAACGATGACATCACTGCGGGCCACGATGTGGGGGGGCACTATCTGCCGGACGGCAGAATCGTATTCTCCTCGACGCGGCAGCTCGCGACGCAATCCATCCTGCTGGACGAGGGACGTCCGCAGTACTCGGCCGAGACCGACAATCGCCAGCAGGAGATATTCTTGCTGCATGTGATGAATGGCGACGGCACCCAGATGCATCAAATCAGTTTCAACACCAATCACGATTTCCTGCCGTCGGTATCCGCCAGTGGTCAGATTATCTTCTCGCGCTGGGAAGTCACCAACGGCGCGGATCAAGTCAGCTTGTATCGTGCCAATCCGGACGGCACCGGGCTGCAGCTCTACTACGGCGCCAACAGCCATGCCACCGGTACCAACATCGCAGGCACCAACAACAACCTGATCCAGTTCGTCAATGCGCGCGAGCTTGCCAGCGGCGCGCTGGTGGCCATTGTTCGGCCGTTTATGGGCACGCAGCTCGGCGGCGACATCGTAACGATCAACGCGCCCGAATTCGTCGAAATCCATCAGCCGGCCACGCCGGGGGGCACCGCCGGCACCGCGCAGGTCGACACAACGACACTAGGGGTCACCACGGATGCGAATCTGCCCTCCATGGGAGGTCGATTCGCCTCGGTTTTTCCTCTCTATGACGGCACCAATCGCATGCTGGTGAGCTGGTCGCCCTGTCTGGTTCTCGACACCACCGTGACGCCCAATACGACCAATCTTTGCACCGCCGCGAATACCGCGGGCGCCAACGTGACCTTGGCGCCTCCGCAGTACACATTGTGGATTTACGATTTGGATCAAGGAACCTTGGGTCCGGTGTTGAGCGCCGATGTGGGCACCATGGTCGTCGAACCGGTGATTTTGCAGGCGCGCAAGCCGGTACCGACCACCTTGGTCGATGCAGCTCCGGCGCCCGGCGCACAGCAGAACATGGCCACCGCGAGTGTCGGCCTGCTGGATATTAGCAGCGTCTACGATGTGGACGGCGTTGATACCGCGGTGCCGAGTATTCCAGGGCTGGCGGACCCGAGCCAGGCGCCCTTCTATACGCGCCCGAACCGTTTCGTGAGAATTCAGAAGGCGGTGGAAATTCCCGACAAAACGGTGCGCAAGATCAACAACTCCGCGTTCGGACCCGCGGGAATGGGCATGCGCGAGATTCTCGGCTACGCGCCCATCCAGCCCGATGGATCGGTGCAGATCCAAGTGCCCGCCAACGTCCCCTTCACGATCGACATCGTCGATGTGAACACACGGCGCATCTTGTCGCAGCACACCAGCTGGCTGCAATTGCTGCCGGGAGAGACCAAGACCTGCAATGGCTGCCACACCACCGTCAATATGACCTCGCATGGCCGCTCGGGATTGACCAACCCGGTCAATCCGGGGGCCCCGACCACCGGTCAGCCGTTCCCGAATACCAGTCCCGCGCTGTTTGCCAACGCCGGCGAAACCATGGCGCAAACCCTGGCACGGATCACCTGCGCGAACGGCAAGACCCCGAGCGGCGCCGCCACGCCCTGCTCGCAGCTCCTGACCTCGGATGTGATCTACACCAATGTGTGGACCGCGGGCATCACCCCGCCGGCCGGAGACACGGACGCCAGCTTCTCGTACACCTATACAGGGGTCACAGGACTGTCGGAAACGCCGCCCACCAATGCGAATTGTGTGCCGTGGACCGCGCAATGCCGAATCACGATCCACTACGATACCGACCCCGTGAAGCAAACATTCCTGCAAGCGGTGTGGAGCCTGCCGACTCGCTTGGCGCCTGACGGCGTCACCCCGGCGGTTTGCGTGACCTGTCACAATCCGGTGAATGCGATGGCCATGGTACAGGTACCTCAGGGCCAGCTAGACTTGACGGGCGGTGCATCGAGTGTGGACCCGACCGTGGTCACCTCTTATGAGGAAGTGCTGTTCCCTCACAACGAACAGACGCTTAATATGGGCGTGCTGCAGGATTTGTTGGTGCCGGCGCCGGGACCTCCGGATCCCGTGACCGGACTTCCGACCACGATCATGGTGCCCGTGTCATTGGCGCCGCCGATGGCCGCCGGCAGTGCGGCGGGTTCGACAACCTTTTTGGGGATGTTTGACGGTAGTAATCATGCAGCTGTACCCGATCACACCGGCTATTTGTCGCCCGCTGAACTGCGATTGATAACCGAATGGCTCGACATTGGTGCTCAGTTCTACAACGATCCGTTTGTCGCGCCCGTAGCGAACTGAACTGATGCGTCGTCTGCTCGCGCTGGTGCTGCTGCTGCAGACGTTACATGTAGGACTAGCGGAAGCCGCCGACAAGTACCTGGTACTGGTGGTCACCGATCCTTACCTGGAAATGCACTCCGGGCCGGGGCGCGGCTTTCCGATCGTGTACGTGATTGGACGCGATGAACTCGTCACGGTGCTGTACAGCCGCACCGACTGGTTTAAAGTTCGCGCACCGCGTGGACAAGAAGGCTGGGTGCGCCGCTCCGATCTGTCGCGCACACTGTTGGCCAGCGGCGAACCGGCGCCGATACCGCCATATCCGGATTTCGCCAGTCATCGCTGGGAGATCGGCGCCGGCTACGGCGTTTACAACCGCGAGAATCTGGTCACCACTTACGCCGACTTCGGCCTTACTTCCAGCCTCGACGTCGAGTTTGTCGTGCAGCAAGCATTCGGCACGCTGGACAACCGCTACATCGCGACCATTGGATTGCGGCACACGTTTATACCTGAATGGAAGTGGTTCTCACCCACGGCTGGGATAGGCACCGGCTATCAATTCATCCAAGATGTAGTTCCGCCCGCGCCGCTGCAGAACAACAACGAGATGGCCTACGTCTCGCTGGGCGCCCGCGGTTTCATCACCCGTCGCTTCATGTGGCGCGCCGATTGGCGCCACTATGTCGTCTTCAACAATCAGAATGTGTATGAGGATCTAGAAGAATGGAAATTAGACTTAGCAGTATTCTTCTAGTCGCGGCGCTGCTGTCCGGCTGCAGCTGGTTTCACCGCGGCAACAAGGGTCCGCCCGAAGTGGTTGCGGAGGAGCCGCAGGGCGAGCCGTCGATCGTCGAGCCGCAGGTGACCCGCCGCGTGGTAAAGACGCCCAAGATCAAAGCCAAGGACTTCGAGGTTGGCGCGTATTTTGGTGCGCTCAGCATTCAGGATTTCGGCACCAATCCGGTTTACGGCGTGCGCGCCGCGTACCACGTTTCGGAGGATATTTTCCTCGAAGGCTATGTGGGCCGCTCCAAAGCCGGAACCACCAGTCTCGAGGACGTGTTTCCGGATATCACGGTGGTCAGCAACTCTGGGAGGTATTTCACGTACTACGACCTGGACGTAGGCTACAACGTACTGCCGGGCGAGATCTTTCTGGGACGCGGACGCGCGTTCAATTCGGCCCTGTACGTGACGGTCGGCATGGGCGATGTGAAATTTGCCGATAAAGACCAGTTCGCGTTGAATTTTGGAGTGGGCGAGCGGCTGCTGGTGACCGATTGGATGGCGATTCACCTGGATGTAAGAGACCACATTTTCGAAACCGATCTGACCGGCCGCACCAAGAATGTCGACAACCTCGAAGCCACGCTGGGCTTAACCTTTTTCTTCTGATCAGGAGTAATGATCAATGCATATTGCCAACTCAGGTCTATTGAAACGCTGCGCGATGGCCGCGCTGGTGCTCGGCTCGTCCGCGTTCGCGGCCGGCGGCGATGCCGCGGGCCCCGCACCTTCCTTCACGTTGACCACCCTCGCCGGCCAGCCCGGCGGCCTTGGCGAGTACAAGGGCCAGGTGGTGATGGTTAATTTCTGGGCGACCTGGTGCGGACCCTGCCAGCAGGAAATGCCGCTCTTGGACCAAATGTACAAGAAGTACAAACCGGCGGGATTTACCCTGATCGGCGTCAACGTCGACAAGGAGTCGCCCGCGGTCAAGGAACTGCTGGCGCGTAAACCAGTGAGCTTCCCGGTGCTGCTGGATCCTGCCAACCAGGTGAGCAAGGCCTACCACGTCGACGAGATGCCGAGCTCGGTCATCATCGATCGCAAGGGTCAGATTCGCTACGTGCACCGCGGCTACAAGCCCGGCGACGAAAACGATTATCAGGATCTGATCCGCAAGCTCATCCGGGAATAAGCCATGCGCCTCCGCCCCGTCTTGACACTGAGTGCCGTCCTGCTGTTTTCGGCGTGCAGCATCCAGCCCTGGGTAAAGCCCTATGAGCGCGACCGGCTGGCGGACCCCATCATGGCCTGGGACCGCGACGCCATCTCTTCCGGCTACATGGATCACATCCGTGAATCCAGAGAGGGCTCGCGTGGCGCCACCGGCGGCGCGGGCGGCGGCTGCGGCTGTAATTGACGTATGGCGCAACGGCAACGCATCTTCGCTCGTGCAGCAGTCATCGCTGCGTTGCTGCTGGTCCGCAGCACCAGCGCCGATGTGCTGCCGGATGACCGCGCCGATCTTTTCTACAGCAAGTACAGCGGCGGCGGGATGGATATCACCGGCGAATCCGCGCTGGTGCGCAAGAAGATCACGGAAAACTGGGCTGTCGAAGCCAATTATTTCGTCGACAAGGTCAGCGGCGCATCCATCGACGTGCTGAGTCAGGCCAGCGTCATCAAGGACACCCGCAAGCAGAAAACCGGCACAATCGAATATCTACACGATAAAACCACCTACACGGCGTCGTACATCAACAGTGTGGAGCGCGACTACGTTTCCAACACGGCGAGCTTTTCCCTGAGCCAGGACATGTTCGGCGATTTGACCACCGTGACTCTCGGCTACGCAAAGACCAACGACAAGGTCGGTGAAAACAACGGCACCGCCTGGGTGCCGATCATCGACTGGCTGGGTTACGCGCAAACCAGCAGCTATTCGGGCGGCATATCGCAGATCATCACCAAGAATTTCATCGCGGGTGTGAACCTGCAGGTCATCACGGACAGCGGCTATCTCGCCAATCCCTATCGTTCGATCCGCTATCTGGACTCCAGCAATCCCAAGGGCTATTCGCTGGCCAGCCAGGCGTATCCCGACACGCATACCAGCACTGCGGTAACGGTGCAGGGCAAGTACTATCTGCCCTATCGGGCGGCCGTGACGGCCTCGTATCGATACTACACCGACACCTGGGGGGTGGTCGGAAACACCGTGGAACTCGACTACACCCATCCGATCAAAAATATCTGGATACTCGAGGGGCGGGCGCGCTACTACAAGCAGGGGCAGGCGACCTTCTACAGCGATTTGTTTCCCTTCGCCGACTCGCAGAATTTTACCGCCCGCGACCAGAATCTCGCCGCTTTGGACAATTATACGCTCGGCGCCAAAGCCACCTACGCGTTCTTGCCCGATGGCTGGAAGTTCTTCAAGCGCGCCACGGTCACGCTCGACATCAGCCGCATTCGCTTCAACTACACCGACTTTCGCAACATCAAGTATTACGGTGTGCCGCAATATCCGCCGGGCACGGAACCTTTGTACTACTTCAACGCCACGGTCAGCCAGATCTACGTATCGATGTTTTTCTGACCGGACCTGACGAGCCCGCGCCACCACACCAGCAGCATGGGTGCCAGCGCGCTGATGATGGCAATCGTATCCGCGACCCAGTCCCAAAAATCCCGATCCCGGTGCACGAAGGGAAGCCCCTGCACCACCTCGATCAGGGCGCCGAACGCGGACAGCAAGGCGGCGACCACGAATAGGTTGCGCTTCGGAAATGCCGCGACGGCAAGACCGGTCAAGGCATAGAAGGCCATGAAATGCTCGGCCTTGTCCCATGGCGCCAATTGCAGCGCAAGCTGCGACGGGATGACGGCGCTGTAGAACGTAAAGACGAGAGCGGCAAAGAATGCGATCTGTGCCAGCTTGAGCAATACCGAAACTTTGAGCACGGGCGTTCCAAAAGGACGCAGGATAGCAAATCGCGGCGTTTTTCTGCATATTAACGTTCCCAATCGAAGGAACCGCGCATGAGCCGATCAATACCTCGCGCCGCCATTACGCGCAGGGCGCTGGTGAAGAACATTGTCATTGCCACCGCCGCCGCGGTGCTGGCCCGTCGAACGTCGAGCGCCGCCGAAACTCCGCGACTCGAGGTCAAGGATCCTAAGGCCGCGGCGCTCGGCTATGTCGAAAACGCGGAAAAAGTGGACGCGAAAAAATATCCGTCTTACGTGAAGGGTTCAAACTGCGAGAACTGCCTGCTGCTGCAAGGATCCAGCGGGCCGAATTACCGCCCTTGCAATTTATTTCCCGGCAAGGTGGTCTCTGTCCACGGCTGGTGCAGCGGCTGGACCGCGGAGATATAGGCGTCGCGCACTCGCACACCCACCTTGGGAAAATCGACGAAGAATCCATCGATACCGCGCTGTAGAAATTGACGGATTTCTGCTTCCAGGTTGCCGTGCGCGGCCGGCGCGTCGCCGATCCGCAAGTCATCCGGCAGAAACTCGTTTTCGGCGCGAAAAGTCCAGACGTGCACCTGCAGATTCACCGCGTGCGCCGCGCGCACGGCCTCGAGCGTGGCCAGCGGCTTGGCGATGCCGATCCCATCGGCATAGGTTGCAATCGCTCCAAGATCGCCCAATTTCTGTTCGAGCAGCTGAATAAGCGGCAGCTTGGTCATGGCACGCAATTGCCGTAAGTTATTCGGATCGAAGGACTGAATGAATACCGGCGCGCCGTCTTTCGCATAGTCATGGCGGCGTAGCGTGTTCAATACGGCCGATTCGAGCGGCAGCCCAATCCGTGCAAAATGAGCAGGGTGCTTGGTTTCCGGGTACACGCCGATCGGTCGATCGGCGCTGCGACGGTTTGCGCTGATCACCAATTGCATGATTTCATCGAAGCTTGGTACGCTGAATCGGCCGTCAAAAACCTGATTTTGCGGCCGCAAATCCGCCAGCCGTTCGCGCGCGCGCAGACTCTTGATTTCCGATAGCGTGAAATCTTCCGTGAACCACCCGTGCGTGGGTTCACCGTCGATGATTTGCGTGCGGCGGCGCATCGCAAACTCCGGATGTTGCGCGACATCCGTCGTGCCGCCAATTTCATTCTCGTGCCGCGCGATCAGCACCCCGTCGCGCGTCATGACCAAGTCGGGTTCGATGTAATCCGCTCCCTCCTCGATCGCCAGTCGATAGGATTCCAGGGTATGTTCCGGCCGTTCGCCGCTGGCGCCGCGATGCGCAATTACAATGATTTTGGTCAACCGCCACCCGTGCTTCAAAACTTTTGATTTTAGCGCACACGGGCAAGGCCGAGGCCCCGCGTTGCCACGGAGCCTCGAACCTTTAGTCCCCAACCCGTCCTATCGGGGCGGGCTCAACAACGACTCATCCGGATCGTGCGCTGACATCAGACTGGCCGTGCCGGGGCTCCATGGCAACTCCTGTTGCCCGAATCCACCGCCCCAATCCGCCCGCAGCGACGTTGGTTGAGCCGCGAACGCGGCGCCGATCGCGAATATTGCCGCAGCCGCCACCGTAACTTTTCGATGATGCATGCCTATCCCCGGACTCATGCGCTGTGTGGAGGCACGATGGGCGGGTTGTCCATCACGGCAGTATGCGGCGGCACGATGGGCGGGTTGTCCATCACGGCAACATGCGGCGGCACGATGGGCGGGTTGTCCATCAAGGCAGTATGCGGCGGAACGATGGGCGGGTTATCCATCACGGCAGCATGCGGCGGCACAATAGGCGGATTATCGAACATCGCCAAAGCGGAACTGGCCATAGCGCAGCCGGCGATCAAAGCGACTAGACTTACCTTCATAATGAATGCTCCGAATTTGAGTTGTTAAAAGGACACCGACAGGGGATGCCTGCGCGATGCCCTCATAGGTATAAGCGACATCTATGGATGTTTCCCCTCATATTGGGCTGCGATATATGCTTAGGGGAAAACCTCAATCTGTATAGTGCCGCCAACTTTGCCGCGAGCTTTGCCGAGTAAAAGAAATAGACGATGCAAGTCCCTGCCAATTTCACGCAGCTATTGACCGAGTGGCGCGCGGGCCATCCGCAAGCGCTGGACCGTTTGACGCCTTTGGTATACGACGAGCTGCGCCGCTTGGCGCACGGTTACATGCGCACGGAACGGGGCAGCCATACGCTGCAAGCCACTGCGGTAGTGCATGAAGCGTTTCTCAGATTGATCCAGGCGAATGTGGCTCTCGAGGATCGCGATCACTTTCTCGCCCTGGCTTCGCGCCTCATGCGCCGCGTGCTGGTCGATCATGCCAAGTCGCGTGCGCGGCTGAAGCGCAATGCCGGCATCAGAGGAACGCTAAGCGGCGAAGAAATTGGCAACAATTCGCCGTTGCTCGACGTTGACGTGATCGCCCTGGATGATGCGCTGGAGAATCTGCTGCAGCTGGAGCCGCGCCTGGCTCAAGTAATCGAGTTGTATTATTTCGGCGGAATGACATACGACGAAATTGCCGCCGCCACGGGCACCTCGTCCGCCACCGTGCATCGGGATATCCGCCTGTCCCGCGCCTGGTTGCTCAATGAAATCGGCGGCACCCGATCGACATGATTCCGCGCGCGCGCTGGCAGCAGATGCAGGCCTTGTTCGATCAATTGGCAGATGTCGAGATCGCCGAACGCGCTGCGCATTTGGAAAAGAGCTGCGGTGACGACACCGAACTGCGCCTGTCGGTGACGTCCCTCCTCGATCTTGATCGCCGGCGCGAGGACCCGCTTCTGGATGCCATCGGCACGGCCGCCGAGTCACTATTGGAAGATCACCGCGATCGCTTGATTGGTACGCGCGTGGGTCCGTACCGGGTGGTATCGATTCTCGGCCATGGCGGCATGAGCACGGTTTATCGCGGCGAGCGCGACGACTCGCAATACCAGCAAACCGTGGCGATCAAGGTACTGCAACATGCCGCATTGCATCCGCGGCTGCGCAGCAGGTTGCACAGCGAAAGGCATATCCTCGCGACTCTCGATCACACCTCGATTGCGCGCCTGATCGACAGCGGCGATCTCGAGGACGGCACCCCCTACCTCGTGATGGAACACGTCGACGGCGAATCCATCGACAGCTACTGCGACAGCCGTACTCTATTCGTTCGAGAACGCATCGAATTATTCACCGCGGTATGCGCCGCGGTGCACTATGCGCACCGCAACCTGGTGGTACACCGGGATATCAAGGCGTCGAACATCTTCGTCACCCACGACGGTACGCCGAAGCTACTGGATTTCGGCATTGCCAAATTGCTCGCGCCTGAGAGTCTGTCGCACACGCTTCCGGTGACGCGTCTGCAGGAGCGGATCCTCACGCCGGAAAACGCTGCGCCGGAACAAGTTCTCGGCCGACCCATTACCACCGCGACGGACATTTACGCGCTCGGCGTGCTGCTGTACCAGCTGTTGACGGGCCGATCGCCGTATCGACTGCTGAGCTACAGCCAGTTGCAACTGGAGCGGGCCATCTGCATGGACGATCCGGTGCGCCCGAGTCAAATGGTCGTGTCCAAACTTAAAGGCGAAACCGACGCGGACCGCAGCCGCATTTCCGATCGCCGTGGCCTCTCTCCGCAACGCTTGCGCGCCCGTTTGAGCGGCGATCTGGATGCCATCGTCGCCATGGCGATGCGCAAGGAACCGGACCGGCGCTACCCATCCGTCGAGGCCTTTGCCGACGATCTGCAAAGACACCTGCTGGGACAGCCGGTACGCGCGCGCCAGGGCGATTGGCGCTACAACTCCGCCAAGTTCCTGCGCCGCAACGTATTCCCGGTCCTCGGAGCGGCGGCGGTATTCGTCGGGTTGGTCGTGATCGCAGCCATGACCCTCTGGCAGAATCACCGCATCGGCCTTGCGCGCGACGCCACCGCCCAAGAACGCGACCGCGCGCAGCAGGTATCTGCGTTTCTGGTCGATGTGTTCTCGCAAGCGGATCCTTTCAATGCCCAAGGCCGGGAGGTCACCGCCAAGGACTTGCTGGATCGAGGCGCCGACAAGATCACCAGCAATGCGAATCTTCAGCCTGAAGTGCGCGCGCAGCTGCTCGAGAGCATCGGTCTTGCGTACCGGCGGCAGGGATTGAACGAACGCGCCATACACTTGTTCGAACAGGCGGTTGCCATCCGCCGCGAGGAACAGCCGCTCGATAATCGCGCTCTCGCCGCGGCTCTGGCCAATTTAGCCCAGGCATTGACCGGTGCCGGGCATCTGGTGAGTGCTGATGCCTACATGCAGCAAGCGGTCGCCCTATCGCAAAGCAGCGATACGCCGCAATCGGCGGAAACGGCCGACATTCTGGTGCAGTACGG
The DNA here is from genome assembly GCA_963785405.1 of uncultured Gammaproteobacteria bacterium. GTDB lineage: Bacteria > Pseudomonadota > Gammaproteobacteria > Steroidobacterales > Steroidobacteraceae > Bog-1198. The sequence continues at coordinate 265,854 of CAWAVF010000007.1, read as the reverse complement.
GCATTTTGCTCAAAACGCCAAGAGTGACCCGGAACTGGCCACCAAGCTATTTACCGACGCGCTCGCCATCTATCGCAATATTCCCGGCGATCAGCATTTATCGATTGCCTCGACCTTGAGTGCTCTTGCCGGCGCAGCGATTTGGTCGGGCGATTATGTGCATGGCGAGCAGTATCAACGCGAAGCGCTCAACCTGTTTCGCGCAACCGTCAGCCGCAATTATCCCGATCACGCCGTGGCATTGGCGGGCTTGGGGTACATTCTCACCCAGCGCGGCAAGTATGCCGAAGCCGATCAGACGCTCAATGAGGCCTTGGAGATAGAGCGCAACGTTTTTGGTTCTGACAATCAGCGGATCGCGTCGATCGAGGCCGATCTTGGTGCCTTGTATCAGCGCGAAGGGGATCCGCTTCGCGCCATGGCCTCGACGCAGGATGCCTTGAGGATCACGACCAGTCGTTTGGGCGCCAATCACTACATGACCGGATACTATCTGGATGCGGTCGCCGATCTTGATCTCAAAAACAATAAGCTGGACGACGCGGAAACTCATGCGCGGCAAGCGCTCGCCATATACGCGCAGGCGCTGCCCGCGCGGCATTTATATATAGCCGCGACGCGACAGCTGCTCGGAGAAGTACTTCTGCGCCGCAACCAACTTGCGCCAGCCGAAGCGGAGGTTCGCGCCGCGCTGGATCTTGACAGTGCGTTGGCGGGGCCCGGGAACTGGCGCACTGCTCGCGCCGAGGCGAGCTTGGGCTGGATCTTGATCGCGCAAGACAAGGCATCGGAGGGCGAGCCCTTGCTGCTCGTGGCGCAGAAAAAACTCTTGGCGACGTTGGGCCCGCAGCATCCCGAAACCGTGCAGGCAACCTCGCGCCTCTCAGATTACTACCACGCGCATCACCGCGATGCCGACGCCGCGCAACTTCATGCGGCCGAGAAACACTAGACGAGACCCACTGAGGGAAGCCGACGGCCCCGTCTTGCGGTAAACTGTTTGCATTTGAGGAGTCCCCGATGCCAAACAGATACACCTCAGCGTCGAGAGCGTTCATTGCCGCGCTATTCGCGGCGGGCGCGATTGTAAATGTTGCGCAAGGCGGCGCTCGCGAAGAGAGCCGCCTGCTCACCGCGACCGAAGTGCTGCAGCAAATCAAGGCGATGCCCGATGCGCGAGTGCCTGATGCCCTGCTGGCTCACGCTTACGGAATCGCGGTGATACCCGATGTGGGAAAATTCGCCTTCTTCTTCGGCGGCCGCCATGGCACCGGCGTGCTGGCGGTGCGCGATAGCCTGACGTCCGCCTGGAGCAATCCGGCGTGCGTCTCCCTATCCGGCGGCAGCTTTGGTTTTCAGTGGGGCGTGCAATATTCCGACATCATTTTGGTGTTCACCACGAAGCGCGGCATTGAGGGGATAGTGGGGGGCAAGCTAACCTTGGGCGCGGATGCCTCGGTCGCGACCGGACCGGTCGGACGCCAAGGTTCTGCCGCAACCGATATGAATTTGGCGGAAATTTACACATACGCCCGCACGCGCGGCTTGTTCGGCGGTATCGCGCTGGATGGCAGCGTGATTTCGATCGATAGATCGGCGAATGCCTCGCTGTACCAAAAGAGCGGCGTAACCGCGTCCGAGATCTTTTCTGGACAGGCTCCGGCGCCTCCGCAGACCGCGCAGCGCTTTCTTGACGAGTTGGCTAAAGCGACTGGAACCGCGGTGCGCACCTCGCCCGCGCCGCAGGCCGAAGTATCGGCGGCCCAGGCGCCGGGCACCGTTCCGCCCAGCGCCCAGCCGGCTCGCACCTTCCCGTTGGAAGAACAGAAAAAAAATCAGTGAAGTTCTCACGACTCGTCAACAACAGGGCCGCGCTCAGGGCAGGCTTGCTGCTCGCCTCCCTGACGCTTTTTTCCGCGCTCGCGGCAGCACGGGCGCCACTGGTGCTATTGACGGATTTTGGGACGCAGGACGGCGCGGTCGCGGCCATGAAGGGCGTCGCGTACAACGTCTCGCAGGATCTGCTGATATCCGACTTGAGTCATGAAAATCCGAGCATATTCGACGGCGCGTACCGGCTGTTTCAAACCGAACAGTTTTGGCCAGAGGGCACGGTATTCGTCGCGGTAGTGGATCCCGGGGTGGGTACCAAACGCTTGTCGGTGGTGTTAAAGACCCGCACCAACCACTACTTCGTGGGCCCGGACAACGGTCTGTTGTCGTTGGTCGCAGAGCGTGACGGGATCGAAGGGTTGCGCCAAATCGATGAAAGCGTCAATCGACGACCAGGATCCGATGATTCCCATACCTTTCACGGACGCGATGTTTTCGCCTATACCGGCGCGCGTCTCGCCGCCGGAGTGATCAGCTTCGAACAAGTGGGACCGGCGTTGCCGCCGCAGTCCCTGATCAGCATTGCCTACCGCAAACCTGCGCGCACGGGATCCGCAGTATCCGGGATCATTCCGGTGCTGGACGTGCAATTCGGCAATGTCTGGACCAATATCCCGAAGTCGCTGTTCGACGAGTTGCATGTGGCGCTGGGTACTTCGCTGCATGTGCGCATTTTCCACGACGGCAAACTGGTCGATGAAACTCGCGCCCCCTATCAGCGCACGTTCGGCGAAGTGGCGGTGGGCAAGCCCTTGGTGTACATCAATAGTCTTCTGAACGTGGCCGTGGCGCTCAATCAGCAAAACTATGCCGCGGCCCACAAAGTAGAATCCGGACCGGACTGGACCATCGAGATCGGCAAGAACTGAGAATCGACACGGGATGAATCAACAACGCCGTCCGCTGTTTCGCAGCAGCGGACAAAACGGCTTCTCGGCTGAAGTGAGCAACCACCCGCGGCATGTGCAGGCACGCAAGCTGGAACGCGAGGTGCAGGTGCGCTTCACTCCGGTTGACTGTATCGTTCGCACGCCGGAGGGCATCGTGCATGCGCATGCCGGGGACGCGATACTAACGGGCAACGGCGGCGAGCATTGGCGCGTGTCGCGCGCGAAATTCGCGAATAAGTACCGGCCGGTGCCACCAATCGCCACGGGCGAGTCGGGGCAATATATGAGCCGGCCGTACCGGATCCTGGCGCTGCAATCGCAGGAGCCATTCGTTGTGTTGCTCGCAGACGGGATATCGGAGCTTGCCGGCCACCCCGGCGATTGGCTGGTCGATTATGGCGATGGCAGTCTCGGCATCGTCGCGGAAGACGTTTTCGCAACCACCTACGAGATTCTGAGCTAGGCCGCATGCCACTGCATCAGACAATTCAACGCGTGCTGCTGATTGGCGTGCGACTGCAGTATCCGCCGCCCGCCCCGACGCCCATTCCGCCCGCGCGACTGATGCCGTTCATCGAAGCCATCGCTCCTGAACACCAAATGTTCGACGAGCGCGCCGTGCTGTTTGGTCACCGCTACCGCAGCGGTTTCTGGGCAATTTATCTGTTGAGCGCCATTGCGGTGCTGTTCGCCGTCCTGCCGCTCGCGCTCGGCTGGGACGATCGCCGCCATGTATTGCACCCGTATCTTGGCCTGTGGGCAGTCGCGGAGGTCGGCATCATAGGCACGGTGAGCGCCATCTATTGGCTGGGTCACCGGCACGACTGGCAGGGGCAATGGCTGCGTGCCCGCACGACCGCCGAATTGACCTGGTATCTGCCGCTGATCGCGCCGCTGCTCGACTTTACACGGGCCGGAAACCACGTTGAACTGGTACGAGAGGGTTTTCGATCCTGGCCAGCATCTGCGCAGCCGCGATGATGTGGCGGCGATTTGTTCGAAGCATGAACCATTGGCGCGAACACTGCTGGAGCGGGCCTGGTCGGACCCGCAGTTCATATCGGGTTACGCGCTGTGGACGGTGGGCATTCTCGAGGGGCAGACGCATTACCATCATCGCGTTGCCATCAAGCAGCACGCGCTGTTGCATCGCGTCCACGCCTTGAACAGCGGACTATTCGGAATGACCGCGCTGGGCGCACTGCTGCATCTTGCGATGCATACCTTCTGGCTATCGATAATCACCACTTTTTTCCCGGCGCTCGGCGCCTCTCTGCATGGCGCGCTCGCGCAGTCCGAGGCCTATCGACTGGAAGCTACATCCGAGAGGCTGGCGGTCGATTTGCAGCGCGCCGTCGGCCGCATTCAATCGACGCTCGACCCGCAAGACCCGCTGGGCAGTGCCGCGGAGATCAAGGAGTCGATCCAGGCAGCCATCGAGTTGATCCTGGAGGAGCACCAAGATTGGCACATGCTGGTGCGGCCGCATCATCTGCCGTTGGCGTGAAGCGAGCCGCTTGAATTTAACTCAAAACCCGGACCTCCGATGAAACATCTGCCGAAGATCTGTGCAATCGTGACCGCGGCCTGCGTGGCGCTGCCGCTCGAATCCATGGCAGAGATGCCAGCAGCAACCAAACCGATCACGCATGAAGCGCTGTGGATGATGAAGCGCGTTGGGTCACCTGTAGTAAGCCCGGACGGCAAATGGGTGGTGTTCGCGGTGTTGGAGCCTGCCTACGAAGCGGACAAAGCAGTGAGCGACTTGTGGCTGGTGCCGGTCGATGGCAGCAAGCCGCCGCGCCGCATCACCAATACCAAGGCTCCGGAAAGCGATGTTGCATGGTCTGCCGACAGCAGCAGCATTGCATTTGCCACCAAACGTGAAAACGACGACGTCGAGCAAATCTACATTCTCAATCTCGCGGAGGGCGGCGAGGCGCGCCGGCTCACCAATATTTCAACCGGTGCAAGCAGCCCGCAGTGGCGTCCTGACGGCAAGGCGATTTTGTTCGAGTCGCGCGTCTATCCCAACGCTCTGGACGATGAGGCCAACAAGAAAATCGCGGCGGAGCACAAAGAGCGCAAATACAACGTTCGGGTATACGAGCACTTTCCGGTGCGCTATTGGAATCAGTGGTTGGACGAGCGCCAGCCGACCATCATGGTGCAATCAATCGAGCCGGGCGCGGCGGCCAAGGACATTCTCTCGGCCACTGGCCTGGCACGCACGGCGGGGTTTTCCGGAACGGAAACCGAAACCAGCGTCACCGTTGCACCTGCATGGAGCCCGGATGGCCGCGAGGTGGTGTTTACCGCGACCACTGAACGATGGAACGCGGCGTTCGCTCACGTGCGCCATCACCTGTATCGCATGGCAGCGGCGGGCGGTGAGCCTGTCATCATCAGTCCTGCTTCGGGCATTTACCAGGAGGCGATGTTCAGCCCGGATGGCAAGGCGCTGTATTTCAAGTACGCTCCACAGGATTCAGAGGTTTACCATCTGGCGCAGCTTTACAAGGTGGCGTGGCCCGCGGGCGGAGAGCCGACGCTTGTAACCCGCGACTTCGATCGCGAAACGGCGCGTTATGCGCTGACGCCGGATGGCGAATTTGTATATCTGCTGGTACCGGACGCAGGCAAGGAGAATCTCTATCGAGTTGCAGCCGCCGGCGCTAAACCGGTCCTGGCGCTCGAGCCGGTCGCGGGCGGCTACACCGCGCTGCAAATTCCAACAAAAGCCGCGAAGCCGGTGCTGATCGGAAGCTTTGGCAGTTCGGTGAATCCGGCGGAAATCGTGCGTATCGATCCTAAGGAGCGGCGGCACGTCAATCTCACGCATGTCGATACCGCGGCAGCCGCGGCGATCGACTGGCAGCCGCCGCAGCATTTTTATTTCACCAGTGCCAAGGGCCGCAGCATACACAACATGATCGTGCTGCCGCCGGCATTCGATCCTGCCAAGAAATATCCGCTGTTGGTGCTGATCCACGGCGGTGCGGCGAGCAACAATCCGGATCAAATCGGATTGCGCTGGAACTATCACCTGCTGGCGGCGCCAGGCTACGTAGTGCTAATGACCGACTACACCGGGTCGACCAGTTTCGGCGAGAAGTTTGCGCAGGCAATCAAGCTCGACCCGTTGAAAACCCCGGGCGACGAGATCAATCAGGCGGTGGATGAGGCCATCAAGCGCTATCCCTACATCGATGCGACCCGGATGTGCGCCGCAGGCGCGAGCTACGGCGGGCACTTGGCCAACTGGATCGAAGCGACCAGCACGCGCTACCGGTGCATCGTGAGCCACGCCGGTGAGGTCGATCTCACCACTCAGTGGGGCACCAGCGACGGCATCTACGGCCGCGAACTTACCAATGGCGGCCCACCCTGGGAGGGAAATCCGGTGTGGCGCGATCAGAGCCCCATTACCTACGCGGCCAACTGGAAAACCCCCATGCTGCTCAGCATCGGCGAGCGCGATTTTCGCGTGCCCATCAACAATACGCTGGAAAATTGGAGCACCCTGCAGCGCATGCATGTGCCAAGCCGCCTGCTGGTATGGCCGGACGCCTGGCATTGGATCTTGAAACCCGAGGACAGCCGCCACTTCTATGAAGAAGTTCAGAAGTGGCTGGCTGCGTATCTCAATTAGCGAGATTGCTGGTTCTGCGTATGAAACCGGCGACGTTGTCGTGCAGCATCTTGAGCGAAGCGTCCTTGGCGTAGACCATGTGGCCCGAGTCGTAGAACTTGTATTCGATATTCGACTGCAAGTTCGCCGGGATCGGCAGGTGATGCATCTCGTAGACGCCTTGGTAGAACGGCGTCGCCAGATCGTAGTACCCGGCGTTCAACTGAATCTTTAAATTCGGATTGATCTTCATTGCGTTCGCAAGGTCGGGCATCACGTTGGAACCCTGGCGCGACGAGGTGGGGAACTGATTTTGGCCCGGCTGCCGGTGCTGAAAATTCCAGGTTCCAAAGGTCTGAATGCTGGGCTTGAAGGTTTTGCCCTCACCGTAGCGCAGATCCTTTCGCAGATACTCGTTGAACGCCGACACATACGCCGAGCTCAAGGCGGAGGATTGCGGGTCATAGTCAGCGCGCTGGGCCAGAGGATCGAGATCCGGCCCGGAAAACCGGGTATCGAGCCGGCCGGTGGCCAACCCGGCATCGCCTTGTAGTGTCTGGCGAAATTCGCCGCCATCGATCCGCAGATCGGCCTTCAGGATGTATTCGACCGAAAGGCCGGTGTACTGATGCAGCTTCTCGGCGATCGCGGAGCGTTCCGCGGGGGCAAGCTCGGATCCAGCCGCCAGGGCGCGTCCGTAGTCCCCCATGGCGAACTGTTCGACTTCCGCGAGGAAGGTTTCGAGATTTTCATGCTGGCCGGGAAGTTTTTTGTGGTACCAGGCGGTCGCGGCATAGGTGGGCAATACCGTCTGGTAGGGCAAATCGACACCGGGATTCCCGGTCGGCCGATCGGGACTTAGGTCGAAGTTGAGAATCTGCGACAGCAGAATCACGCCGTTGAAGTCGATCGAGCGATCCGCCTCGAGCAGATTGATGAGAACCGCCGAGCGCGGCGTGCCGTAGCTTTCGCCGAACAGATATTTGGGCGAATTCCAGCGGCCGTATTTGGACAGGAACTGTGAAATGAATTCAGAGAACGCGTACGCATCCTGATCGACGCCGTAAAATGCCTTCTCCTTGTCCTTGCCGGCAATGCGGCTGAAACCGGTGCCGGGCGCGTCGATGAACACCAAATCGGTCACGTCGAGAAGGCTCGAACCATTGTTGATCAGCGAATACGGTGCCGCCGGCGTGTGTCCGTCGGTGGCTGTGACGATCCGGCGCGGTCCGAACGCTCCCATATGCAGCCAGAAGCTCGCGGAGCCCGGACCGCCGTTGTAAACGAATGTCACCGGCCGCGAACCTGCCCCGGATTTGAAATAGGCGACATAGAACACCGAGGCTTCGGCGCTCGGATTCTTGGCATCGCCGCCATCCTCCGCGGCACCGGGGCCGCCCTTCTCCGCTTTGGGATCGCGCGCAACATCGTCCCAGTCCTTCGGATGCACGATGAGCGTGCCGGCGATGGCTTGATAGGAAATCACCTGGCCGCCGATGGTCACGGTACTGTTGCTGGTCACGGCCTCCGCTTTGAAAGGCTCGAATCTGCCTTCCGGCGCCGCGTCGCCAGACTTCGCGTCCGGCGGATTTGGCGCAGCTGCGGCGGCGATTACGGCCGCGGAAAAGGCTACCGCCAGCGCTGCCACGAGACCTGACGCGAAACTCGATCGACTCATGATACCTCCCCGGGGAAATCTTCTTTTCGGCAATTTGCGTAAGTCTAGCGGAGCCGCGCGTTATTGCCACTCCGTCGTGCGACTTTCGGTAGACTTTGCCGGCGCGACCGACCAACCGTACGGACGAGGCTATCCAATGAAACAGTTGATTTATGCAGCGGCGCTATGCTTTGTCCTGCCGGTTTTTTCTATTGCAAATATCGGGCCGCCGGACAGGGATGGACCGTATTTTCCGGCGGCGGTCGGCCAGACCGAAGCGGACGCCTACACGCGCTATGAATTGTTGGCACCCGAGACCGCCAGCTTCAAAATCTACTATGAGGTGACCGCGACCACCGCAGGGGCGCGTTTCTACTACAACCCGATTCGCAAGGGCAGCGTCGCAAGCGATGAAAGCGTGCATGACGCGATGCTGGGGACGCCGTTGCAATTCGATGTGGTCAGCGGTGCCGAGGCGCGCAAGGACCCGCTGATGCCCGATGCCGACCTTGACACCAACTACATCAAGGTAACTTTGGCGCGGCCGGTGCCGGAACACGGCCAAGGGCGCATCGTCATCCTCAAAACCTACAAAGACCCGAAGAGCTACTACCTGGATGGGAAAACCATCGTCTTCAATCGGCCGCTGGGCGTGACACGCAACAAAGTGGTGCTGCCGTCCGGATACGAGGTGGTCGGCTTGACGGTGCCGTCGCAGATTCTGACTGAAAAAGACGGCCGGATCGCGATCAGCTTTCTGCATGCGGGCACCGGCGAGGCGCCGCTGGTTCTGCGCGCAGCCAGGGATGCGCAGACGGGGACCGCGGCTGTGCCCAAGGCCTCGACCGCGGCGCGCAGCTGGGAATCGCCGTTTCAGGGGGAGACCGAGCAGGACCGTCTGTCGGAGCGGGCCCATCAGGACCGCGACATCGTCTACTTCCTGCAGCAACCGGAGACGCATGCGTTCAGCCTGTATCACGACTACACGGAATCGCGCGCAGGCGTCAATGGGTATGCGAATGTGGTTCGCACGGGCAGCGTCGCGAGCCATCCTTCCGCCAGTGTTCTGGACACCGGCGAGCAGTTGCAGACCCAGGAAATGAGCGGCGCGGAGATGACCGCCTCGAAGATCAATGTGGGTGAAGCGGTCGATCCGAAGGCGCGCGTGGTGGTGATTTCGTTCGCGCCGATACTCGCCGGGCAGAGCTTGCGGCTGCGCATTGCGGAGACCTACACGGCGCCGACGAGCTACCGCCTCGATGGCGATGAACTGGTATTCGATCGCAGCTTTGGAAGGCCGCGAAATGCGGTAGTGCTGCCTACGGGATGGTACTGCACGTTCAGTGCGGCGCCGGCTACGGTAAGTCAGTTGCCCGATGGCCGGGTGCGCCTGGATTATTGGGACGACCGGCCGGAGGCGGTGGATGTGCTGCTGAAGGCTAAACGGCGCGCCGCAGCGCAGTAACTGTCCTAATCGCTCGCGAACAGATAGCGGCAGCTTTTGTCAGCGGGATCGTGAGCCAGAATTCGCTCATAGAGCCCGACGTTTTCCGCCATCGCGCGCTCGACGTCTTCTTCCAGCAGGAACCCCGCCGCAACCTGCTGGTCCGCCGCACGACGCAACTTGTCGATGTAGTCCTCGCGCGATGGATAACGCTCTTGCAGGCTTGGACGCGTATCTCCGGTCGCGCGCCGTTCAGCTTCGGTGCGCGCGAACGGCACAAAGCTTCCGTCAAAACGCGCGGTCGCCCAGGGGAAGCCCGTTTCGGGCGCGCGCTGATTCCAGCCCGTGTGCGTGCCGAGCGGAACCTGCATCTCAATCAAACGCACGCCGCCGCGATCGTTGCCGTCGGCGTCGGGACTGGGCACGCGTGTTTCATAGGCCGCGCCGTGCGCCGGCGGAATGCCGCTCGCGATTCCCTGCTGCGCAAACACAGGGCCGAAGTCGAGCCTCGGCTCGCGCAGATTTTGTTGCGGCGGCGAAATGCCCGTGCTCGCGGGAAAGGCGGCACGGTAGGCGGCTACCGTAACGAGAGTCCCGTCGCTTAATCGGGGATAGGCACTGGGCGGCGGCGCCGCGTCATCCGCACTCCAGCGATCGAGCGCCAAGATCAGCGCGCGCATCGGCAGATAATGATCGGTGGTAGAAACGCAGTTCTGGTAAGGCGTGCGAGTCCTCGATCGGCCAACGTAGTGTTGAGCCCCCATGAACCCATACACCCGGACGTCGGCTGCGGGCGGCACATCCCCGGCGCCGTCGGGCGAGGTCGTGATCAGCGACGCATCCCGGTTCCAATACTCCGCCGAGGTGTTGGCTACGATCAACTTGGGCAGATGCCCGTGCGCGTCCCTGGCGTTATCCAGCAATGAGGCCGTGTGTCCGGTGACAGGATCGCGCGACGGCGCGGATGTGAAAGGAAAAGAGTCGGCGGGATAATCGTGTTCTTCCAGCATCGAGGGGTGCCGCGTAGGCTGGACGAATCTGCTGTTGAAGCCTGCGCCCCCACCGCCGCCCGGAACTTGCATGTAGGCGCCGGCAAATGCCAAACGGCCGGTCTCATCCACGTCGAGCCCGTCGTGCAGCATTCGGCCGATCAGGCGTCCGGATTGGCTGATGCCGAAAATCAGTATCTGGCGCGGCGCGGGCGCGCCGGCGAATGGCTGATCACGGAAAAACGCCAGCAGATCGCGGATGCCGGCGAGACCTGCACCGGTGACGTACGGGTCCTTGGCCAGATAGATTAGTTCGTAGATTTTTCCGGGCTCGAAGCCGCCGTCTAGCTGCACGCGGCCGGGGCCTCCGGCTCGTTCCGGCGCGACAAAATGCCAATGGCTTCGCGCAATCGATCGGCGCGGCTCGTCGGGCCGACCCCGCTCGGTGAGCATGGCGTGCGGATCGTCAGGCGTAGCGGGCTCGTAAGTGAGACCGCGCATTCCCGCGTAGGCCGCAACTGCCGCCGGGGCGCTCACGGTGAACTCGTTCTCGACCAGCCCGGTGATGGATTTCTTGCCATCGGTCGCGACCGGAGGCGCAAAGACCAGCGGCTTCACGCCGGGCGCCGGCGGCTCTACATCCCAGGTCCACGCGGAAAACAACAACGCGAAGCCATGGCGCATCAAGAATCCGTCACCCGCATCTGCGACGGTCGTGGGGTCGTTGTTCGCCGGACTGCGCCCGTTTACCTGGCCGAGAATGGCGATTCCGCCGCGATTGTTGACGTCGTAGATGAGACTTGGGGCGCGCGCCTTTACCGGGCGCAGCAGGATGAACTCGCTGGCAAACACCACCAGGCCATTGGCATCGCGTGGCGCATACTTCAGGTCGACGATTTTTGCGTTGGCGGAAATCGCCGGGTCGAGCGCGAAGTGCGCGATGCCGCGGATCTTTTCGTACGCGCCCGCCTCGCCGAACTGCATGCCGTCCGCAAATGGCACGCGCTCGAGAATTTCCACCCGCTGCACCGCGGCCGCCGCCGGCATGGCCATGCCAAGCGCCGCGCCCACGGCTAGGGCCACGCCACGGGTATCGCCCAGGCCTGCAATCGGCATCGAAGCAATCTCATCCCGACATACTCCGCGATGTCGGCCTCGTGCTCAAGGCCGTTCGCGGAGGTAGTGCCTTACGCGCCCGCCGTTACGACAATCCTCGCCCTGCGGCTGCCAGATGAATGCATGCGGCATGAACTGTGCATCGGTATACCAGCCCGTCACTTCGCCCGCCGCGTTGTTGGTCGATGGGCGCGTCCCCTGGTTGGCCATCGTTCCGGCATCAGGCGCATCGAAGGTCTGCACTGCGCCGCCGGCAGAACGCGAGAATCCATGCATCACGGTGCCCGCATCATTGTATTCTCCGGTCACCGCGCCAAATAAGTTGATCGAGAAGGGCGCGCTGCCTTCGCCGGGCGCGGTGCTGGCTTGTTTGATCTGGAACGAAGTGATCTTGCCGTCTCGCGAGCGGGTGAAGCCGTAGGCTAAGTAGTTCGAATCAAGCGTGTAGCCGGTGATTTCCCCTTCCGCGTTGATGCTCGCGGCATAGGTCCCGGCAAATGGGGCGGTACCCGCATTGGGCCCATCGAAGGAAATGATCTTGCCGCCCGGCTCGCGCAGGAACCCGTGAACCACACTGTTCGAGTCGAAGTAAAACCCAGTAGTCTCGCCCTCGACATTCAAACAGGTTTCTTCGCACACCATGGTGGCGATGGAGCCTAGCGGATCGAAGCTGGCCATCTCGCCGGAGAACCCGCGGACGAAGCCATGCTCGTTCGACATCGAGTCTAGAAAAACGCCGGCCGACGCGCCCTCCAGGTTGACGTTGTAGGCGAGCGTCCCCTGATTGGCCCCGGTACCCGCGCCCGGCGCATCAAAGCTCACGAAAGACCCGTTGGGAAAGCGCAGGAAACCATGGAAGATATTCATGTCGTCTTCGTACTGCCCGCCGATCACCCCAAGATCATTGATGCTATACGCCACCGTTCCCTGATCAAGTCCGGTACCCAGGCCGGCTCCCGGAGCATCGAAGGACACGAACTTGCCGTCCGGCGTGCGCAGGAATCCGTGCGGCACAACGTTGCCATCGGTGTAGAAGCCGACCACCGCGCCCTCATCATTGTTGGCGAACGCGTAAGTCCCCAGCTGGCCGGCGACCGGAGCGTCGAATTCAACCAGCTTGCCTTGGTGCGAGGTCGAGGAATGTGTTGCGGGCAAATCCTGGGCGGCTACTGGAACCGAAAGAACCAGGGCGATAGCGATCGCACAGGAATAGCCAGTATGCGCATTGATCGAGAACTTCATGGGATCCCTCCAGAGGCTTCTTGGGTTTATCACGCCACGGTTATCACGCCAGCCTCCTCGCAAATCAACGACGCCGGCATTAGATCTGCATTAGAAGAGTGTTAGAGCGCAAGCCGCTGATTAATCTAACGTATTATGTCAACATCAGCGCCCGACGACGACACTGCGCGGGCGCGGTCTTTGGATGGTAAAGTCACCCCACGACTTCGCCGTGGAAACGCACATGGACATCCCCGCGCAACCGGATCTGGTGCTGCGGTTCGGCCCGTTCGAATTGAACGCGGCAGCCGCGGAGTTGCGCGAGAGCGGTACGTTGCGTCGGCTTCCACCCCAACCTTTTCGCGTACTGCTGTTTCTCGCCGACCGTGCCGGTCAGATCGTTACCCGCAAGGAAATCAGGCAATGCCTTTGGGGCGAGCGCAAGTACGTGGACGTCGAGCACGGCATCAATTTTTGCATCAACCAGATCCGCAGCGCCCTGCGCGATCCCGCCGAATTATCTCGCTATATCAAAACCGTGCCGCGGCGCGGCTATTGTTTCGTGGCGCCCACCGTTCGGCTTACCGGCGCGGAGAAAATCCGCGCAATAGCTGCGCCCGTCTCGACTGCGCCCAACCGCAATATTCACCGCGTTTTGCGAATCCCCGCAGTCGCCGTCTTGCTGCTGGCATTGATCTCAATGCCGATGAGCACCCGGGAAGTCGAAATTCAGGCGACTGCAACGCTCACAGAAAAAGATTTCGTTGTGGTCGCGGATTTTGCGAATGCTACGGGAGAAGAGCCGTTTGACGACTCATTGACGCAGGCGCTCGCAATGGAATTGCGGCAATCGCCGTTCTTGAACGTACTGGCAGACACCAAAGTCCGCGAAACGATGAAGCGGATGGGGCGGCCGGATGGCGAGAAATTGACGCCCGCTGTCGCGCGCGAGATTTGTCTGCGTACCGGCAGCAAAGCGGTACTGGACGGAAGAATTTCCAAATTGGGCAGCCACTACCTCATGAATCTGAATGCTGTCGCCTGCGAAAGCGGCGATGCCTTGCTCAGCGAACGCGGCGAAGCCGCTGGCCGCGACGAGGTACTCGCGACTCTGAACAAAATCGCGACGCAACTTCGAACCGGCTTGGGCGAGTCGCTGCGCTCAGCGCAGAAATTCGATGTTCCCGTCGAGCTCACGACCAGTTCACTAGAAGCGCTCAAGAGCTACTCCGAAGGACGCAAGGTATTGGTATCCAAAGGTGAGGCCCCGAGTATTCCACTTTTCCGGCGTGCGGTGGAACTCGACCCCAATTTCGCCATGGGGTATGCCGCTTTGGCGTCTCGCTATAGCAATCTCGACCAACCATCGATCGCGCTGGGCTATGCGCTCAAGGCTTACGAGCTTCGCGACCATGTGTCGGAACGCGAGCGACTGGTGATCACAGCGCGGTATCTGCGCCTTACCGGCGAATTGGAGAAGCTCACCCAGGCTCTTGATATGTGGATATCCGAATATCCTCGCGATGCGGGCCCTCATGTGAGCCTGGGATCGAACTATGCTTTCATGGGGGAATATACCAAGGCATTGATGGAATTGCAGACGGCATTACGCATGTCGCCCGACGATGTAACCATGTATGAGAACCTCGGCTTGATTTACCTGGCAGTGAATCGACCGCTTGAAGCCCAAGAAACCCTGAATTCGGCGTTCGCGCGGCACCTGGACAGTGGCGGCTTGCGCTGGGCCACCTACTATCTGGGCTTCGTGCAAAAAAATGCCGAGTCGATGCAAATGCAGGTCCAATGGGCTGTGGGGAAACCGGGCTCGGAGGATGTTCTTCTATCGGCGCAGGCCGATACCGAAGGCTATTTCGGCAGGCTTGGCAGAGCGCGCGAGCTGTCGCACCGAGCAGTAGATTCGGCAATTCGATCCGACTATCCCGAAGCAGCTGCGCTGTGGCAAGTGAGCGCCGCTCTCAGGGAAGCGGAATTCAACGAAGTCCGGGACGCTAGGAACGACATTCGCCGGGCTCTGGCGCTCTCCCAGGGAAGAAACGTGAAGATGCTGGCGGCACTGGCGCTGGCGCGCATTGGCGATGCCGATCAGGCCGAGACGATGGTCAATAAATTGCTGAGCGAAAATCCCCGCAATACCGTGTTTTCCCAATTCCGGCTGCCGAGCATTCGAGCCGCGATCGCGCTGAGCAGGGGAAATCCGGCGCGAGCCCTCGAATGTTTGGAAATGATCCGGCCGTACGAGCTTGGCCAACCCTCGCCTTCAGGCTTGGCGCCGCTCTATCCGGCCTATTTGCGAGGCCTGGCGTACTTGTCGATGCACAACGGAGCCGCCGCAGCGGTTGAGTTCAAGAAGCTGCTCGACAATCCAGGAATTGCGCTCAATTTTGCTCCGGGAGTTCTTGCGCATTTGCACCTCGCCAGAGCCTATGCGCTCGCGAATGACACGAGCAAGGCATCGAGCGCCTATGAAGGCTTTTTGAGCTTGTGGAAAGGCGCCGACTCGGACATTTCCATTCGCGCCGTTGCCGAACAGGAGTTCGCTAGAATGCGCCGGGGCCAAAAAGCCTACGCGCAGCGCTTGCAGCTCCACAATAAAACTCCATCGCTCGCCACCAACGCACTTCCCAGGAATTGAGCCGGGGTTGCCGACCCGTCGGCGGCCGCGGCGCCGATACGCCTACAGCAACGGCTGGCGCGATGCGAACAGCATCAAATATTGGCGGTCATCCAGCACTACGACTCGCACCGGCCGCGGCTTGGATCCATGCCGCAAGCGGAAGATGGCGCGTTTTATCTTCGAACTCTTGCGCGGCATGCGCGGCCGCTCGCAGGAATATAGATGGACGAATCCAAGCGATCGCAGGAACTCGAGAGTCGCCTCGGCGCTGGTACGGTCGACCTCGGGGTGCGCTTCGAACATCACCACTGGATCGTGCCTGCTCAAGGTCCGCTGCAGTCCCTTGAGCACCGCCAACTCCAGCCCCTCGACGTCGATCTTGATCAAGCCGAGGCGCGGAATATCGAGCGACTCGACCACCTCATCGCCAATCCTGATCTCGAGCTGGGGGCAATCCTTCGCAGACGCAGATTCCACGCCGGCGGCAATGAACTGGGATGCCCCTAGATTTGCAGAACTCGCCTGCCGATAGGCAAACCTCCCTGCCTCGGCCCCGAAGCCACATTCCAAAAGCTCAACGTTGGTCAGTTTGTTGAGTGCAATCGTCGCGCGGAACGCCAGGCAGAATATGGGATTGGGCTCCACCGCAATCACCCGCGCAAAGCGGTCGGCGAAAAACACCGAGTGATTACCGATGTTCGCACCGATATCCAGGCAGGCCGACCCGGCGAATTGCTGCGCGCGTCCGGCCAACAGGGTGGAAAACGCGCTCTGCAGGAGCGCGCCTTCGTACAAGCCATCGATGAAAATGGAATCGCCGATATGATCGCCGGGCACGCAGAAAATCGGCCTGCCGCCGTAGCGGCGCAGCCGCGGCAGCGACCTCTTAACAATCGAGCGCAGCAGTGATCTTGGCATTCACCGCACTAAATCATACTCGCGGCATTGTTGTATACGCATCCCGTCGCTGCGCGCAACCCCGCGGCGGTGATACATTAACGAAACCATCGAATGGGGAGGGATTTGAATGAACCAGTGGAAGATCGAATACATGAATCGCCGCGGCTTGTTGCTGATGACCGCGGCGGCCGGCGCCACCCTGGTGATGCCGCGCTGGGTTTCGGCAGCAGGCAAGGCTGGAGACCGCGAGTTCGGCGGCGATCTCAACTCCGTCAGAGCCGCGATCGAGAAGCAGCGTCCGCAAGCCATCAAGCGCCTGCAGAATTGGATCGCCCTGCCCTCCATTGCCGCCGAGAATCGCAACATGAAGGAAGGCGTTCAATTGATGATCGAACTGCTGAAGGAGGCCGGCTTTCAGACCGCGAAAGTGATGCCGACGGACGGGCAGCCAGGCGTATTCGCCACACTGGACGCCGGCGCAAAGCGCACCGTGGGCATGTACTTCATGTATGACGTCAAGCAATTTGATCCACAGGAATGGAGCTCGCCGCCGCTGGAGGGCGCGATCGTCGAGAGGGCGCCGTTCGGCAAGGTGATGATCGGGCGCGGCGCAATCAATCAGAAGGGGCCGGAAGCGACTTTTTTGGCAGCGCTGCATGCGCTCAAGGAGGCCGGCCGCAAGCCGCCGGTGAATATCGTGCTGGTGGCCGAAGGCGAAGAGGAAATTGCCTCGCCGCATTTCAAGCAGGTGGTACATCAGCCTGAGGTCCTGGCACAGCTGGCCAAATGCCATGAAGTCTTCATGCCATTCGCCTCGCAGTCTCCGCAGGGCGACGTGCAGGTGGCGCTGGGCGCCAAGGGTGCGGTCGAGGTCGAATTGGTGTGCTCCACCGCGAGGTGGGGTCGCGGCGCGAAGGACGACATCCATTCGAGTTACAAGGCTGAGCTCGACAGCGCGGTGTGGCGCATGGTGAAAGCGCTATCAACGCTGGTGTCGGAGGACGGCAATGATCCGGCAATCGACGGCTGGTTCGAGCATGTGAAACCGCTGACCGAGCGCCAAAAACAACTCATCGCCGAACATGTCGCCAGCACCAATGAGGCGGACGTCAAGAAGCTCCTCGGCGTGCAGCACTGGGTGCATGATCTTTCCTACCGCGAGGCGCTTGAACGCCTGGCCTCACAGCCGACGGTGAATATCGAAGGCATGTATGCGGGCTACACGGGCCCCGGCGGCAAGACCATTCTGCCGGCAAAGGCCACCGTCAAACTCGATTTTCGTCTGGTGCCGGACCAGACCGCGGCCGAGGCCGAAGCCAAGCTGCGGGCGCATCTCGACAAGCGCGGCTATGGCGACATCGAAGTCAAAGTCACCGGGGGCTACGACCCCACGCAGACGGACGAGAATTCGTCATTGATCAGGGCATCGGTCGCGGTGTACAAGCATGAGGGCATGGCGGTGAGTTTGTCGCCGCGGCTCGCCGGTTCCTGGCCGGGCTTCATCTTTACCGGCCCTCCGGTCAGCTTGCCCGCGGGACATTTCGGCACCGGTCACGGCAGCCGCGCGCATGCGCCGGATGAATACTACGTCATCGAGTCGAGCAATCCCAAGGTACAAGGCATGGCCGACGCGACGCTTTCCTACGTGATGCATCTGTATGCGTTGGCCGTGATTTAGCGGTCGCGCTATTTCGGCGCTTCGAAGCGGATGATATTCAGAAATTCGCTGCGGCGATTGAGATCCTTCTGTCCCGCGGGATAGCCATTGGACTTCAGAATGAAGGACAGGATGTCGGCATACTGATCGCGGCTCAACGCCGCGGGATTGTTGAGCGGCATCGTGGTGCGAATGCGGTCGAACAAGTCGCCGACTGTCAGTCCGTTGAAATCCGAGATGAATTGCGCACCGCTGAGTGCCGGGGCTTCCCCAAGACCGCCAAGCGATGCACCGTGACATGCCGCGCAATACTGCGCATAGGCGGCGGCGCCGCGCGCCGCCTGCGCATCGGTGTAGATGCCGTCGAGCACCGAACTTAAGATCTCCTGCGCTGAAACCCCACGAGCGGCGGCGCCGAGCATCGCGGCCGCGGCCAAGACAGCCGCGGCCAGCGGCCATGCTATTCCCCGCCTCAGCCGAGCGCCTTGATTTCGACGAGCGCCTTGTTGAGGGCTACCTTTTGCGCATCGGTTACGTCACTGTACGGCGGGCGCTGATACGTTTGCGGTGTGCCCATCTGCACGCTGAGTGCGTACTTCATCGGGCCATAGCCGCTGACGCCGGTCTGCATCTCCTTCATCACCTTGGTCATCGCCACATACTTGGCATATGCGGCGTGATAGTCCTTGCCGGCGCGGAAGGCGGCAAACACATCGGCGATCGGTCGCGTATAGACATTGCCGTCCATGCAGATCGCGCCCATGCCGTGCTCGAGCGCGTACACGAGATTATTTTCAGTGCCGGTCCGCATGTTGAGTTCCGGGAAGGCCTTGACGAACTCGGCATACTCGTCCGCCGGACCGTTCGAATCCTTGATGCCCGCGAGATTTGGATAGTGCCGCAGGCTGCTCAGCAATTCGTGGCTGATCGGCACGCCGCTGGTCCCGGGGATGTGATACAGATTGATCGGAATCCTGACTTGATCGAACAGCATCGAATAGTAACGGACCAATCCGTCGGTCGGCGGTTTCTTGTAATAGAAGGGCGGGACCACCAGCAGCCCATCCGCGCCGTTGTCCTCGGCATGCTTGGAAAGCTCGAGAGTCTCGGGAAAATTCGACGTGCCGGGACCCACGATGATGTTCATGCCCAGCTTGTTCTTGAGGGCAACCTCGGCGATTTGTTTGCGCTCCGCGACCGAGAACGACGGAAACTCTCCGGTCGTGCCAAGCACAACGATACCGTCGGCACCATTGTGCTTGAACCACGCGAGCACGTCTTTAAACGCACCGGGATCGAACTTTAGATTCTTGTCGCAGGGCGTGACGCTGGCGACCCAGAAAAGAGTTTTGGACGAACTCCCCAGATTCGGCGCCGCCAGCGCAGGACCCAGTTTGGCCATCATCGCCGCGGCTGCGGTCGCGCCCATCATGCCGATTACTTCTCTACGTGTCGTTTCCACGGGATTTCTCCTTCAGCTACTTCTTCGCGTATTTTACAACATCCTTCGGTCCCACTTCCGCGCCGTATACGGCGCCGTGGCCGTCCGCGGTGATGCCTTCGGCGCCGGTGGTGCTTTTGGTCTCCACATCGCGATCTGGGTCGGGTATGAACGCAGTAACCACGCCGTCCTTGGTGCTGCCGATGCGGATTCCCCGGGTCCATCCCGGATGGTGCCCATAGCCTTCGGCGTTGCGCGACTCCGAATCAGTGACGTAGAGGACGTCGTTCTGGTCGACGTAGAGGCCGCTCGGCCGGCTGAACTGGGTCCATGTGTCCAGCAGCTTGCCGTCCTGGCTGAAAATCTGAATGCGGCTGTTGCCGCGATCGCCCTCGAACAGCCGGCCCCGAGAATCCATCGCCAGCGTGTGCGGCACTTCGATCTGGCCCGGGCCGCTGCCGTGTGAGCCCCACTGCATGAGAAACACGCCGTGCTTGTCGAATTTCACGATGCGCGCATTGCCCTTACCCTCCTCGTGACCATCACCCACGAAGATATCGCCGTTGGGGGCCACCAAAACTGAGCTGGGTTCACTGAATGTGTCGGGCCCGCTGCCGGCAATCCCCGGTTTGCCGAGAGTGAGTATCAGTTTGCCGTTTTGGTCGAATTCGAGGACATCGTCGCCCTTGCCGTCGCCGACCTGGGCGTCGGTCACCCAGATGTGATCGGCCGTGTCGATGAAGAAGCCATGCGGGAAAACCATCATGCCGCCGCCGAACGCTTTGATGAAATTTCCGCTCGAGTCGAATTCCATGATGGGATCGAGCTTGCTGTTCGCGCAGCTGTTGGCGCCGCAGCGTTCCGCGAGCCAGATACGGCCGTGATGATCCACCGCCACCGCGCTGCTCGAACCCATGGTCCGGCCCGGTGGCATCTTGAAGAAATTGTCGATGCGGTGGTACGGATTGGGCTGCGAATTGGGCGCAGCGGTATCGGCCCAGGTAGCATTGCAGCAGAGGCCTGCGACGGCAGCGCCCAACAACGAAACCCATCGCGCAGCCATTTTCATCGGTTCGCTCCCAAGTAGGTGTCGGCCGATTTTGGATTTGTGATCGCGGCCGACTCGTCGGCGGGCAGCGAGTAACAGATGTATTCACCCGAATAATTACCGCCGCTGACCGCGATGATGATGTATTGCTTGCCGTTGACCATGAAGGTCATGGGCGAGCCGCTCTGCTGCGCCGGCATCCAAACAGCGCCGACTTCCTTGCCGCTCACCTGATCGTAAGCGCGCAGCATGGCGCCGCGCGGGTGATCCGCTGTGGTCGTCACCATGCCGTCGCCGGCGATGACCAGGTTCTTGGTAACCAGCGTTCCGATGTTGAAAGTGGTCTGCCCGGTGCGCGGAACATCCACACCCTTCAGCGCCGGATTGTTCCTGACATAGTCAGGAGTCTCGCCGTGCGCGATCTGCCATTTGATCTCGCCGGTGTCCAGGTTGATCGCGCTGATCGTGCTGTACGGCGGCTTGATGATGGACAGGCCGTTCACGGTCAGGGGCCGGAAGCCTTCGTCGCCTCCGCCGGCCGGCGGCTTTACCTTGGGCAGTGGCGCGTCCGATGATGAGTTTGTGCCCGCGGCGCTTATCATGGTGGGCTTTTGTCCTGCTTTGCCGACCACATAGCGCGCGTCGGAGAGGTCCGGCGGCGGCGGTACCAGACCGAGCGGCTCCAGACATGAATTGCACGCATACACATAAACGGTATGGTTTTCCGGATTAAAGGATCCGCCGGGCCAGTTCGTACCGCCATTCGCCGGGCCCAACATGAGGGTTCCAAGCGGACCCGGCAGACGGCTCACGACCGGCGGCGTGTAGATCGGGCCCATCTTGTAGTTCTTCACCAGATCAAGCGCCTGTTGATGCATCGCCGGCGTGAAGTCGATGAGTACGTCCGGTGTGACTCCGGTACGCGCGTAGGCGGCAGGCTTCGTGGGAAAGGGCTGGGTCGGGGCGTACCATTCACCCGGTACATCGCCCTTCGGCACCGGTCTCTCGACGATGGGCCAGACCGGCCTGCCCGTAATCCGGTCAAACACATAGAGATAGCCCTGTTTGGACGGCAGCGCCACGGCCTTGATCGGCTTTCCCTCAACGGTGATATTCATCAACAGCGGTATCGCGGAGAGGTCATAGTCCCAGATCTCGTGATGAATGGTCTGGAAGTACCATTTCATCTTGCCGGTCTTAAGATCAACCGCCACCAAGGCATTGCCATACAACCCGTTGCCGGGGCGATGACCGCCATAGAAGTCCGAGGTCGGAGACTCGACCGGCAGGTAGGCAAGGCCGGCTTCCGGATCGGCGCTGATTTCGGTCCATACGCCGGTGTTGCCGGTGTATTCCGCCGAACCGTTGAGCCAGGTCTCATAGCCGGGTTCGCCCTTCTGCGGAATGGTGTGAAATTCCCAAAGCTTCCTGCCGCTGCGCACATCGTAGGCGCGGGCCGAGCCCTTGTTGTTGCGATAGCTCGCCGGAGTAAAGCCTTCGCGGAACGCCGTGCCGACCAGCACGATGTCGCCGGTGACCGTGGGCGCAGATTGCCAACCGATCTCGCCGGTGATGAGGTCGGGCTCGATTTTCTGATCATCGTCCGCCTTCATATCAACGACGCCGTTATCGCCGAAGGAACTGATGCGCTGCCCGGTCTTGGCGTCCAGCGCAATCAGCCGGAAGCCCGGAGTCACGTAGAGGATGCGCGCATCTTTGCCGTCGCTCCAATAACTGAGGCCGCGCCCGGACAATTGCCTTGGGGCCGCGGCGCCCCGCGCGCCTTCGCGCTCTCCGTGCACCCAGAGCAGTTCGCCGCTTACTGCGTCCAGGGCAATCACTCCGCGGCGCGAACCGGCCGTCGTGTAGACAACGCCACCCACTTCCAGCGGCGTCCCCTCCAGCTTGAACTCGGGTCGATTGCCGATGTGATCGGTCTTGAAGCGCCAGACGATCTCGAGCTTGTTGAAGTTGGATGCGTTGATCTGATCCAGCGGCTTGTACTTGCTGGCATCCCAATTACCCGCGTAAGTCGGCCAGTCCACGTTGGGACCACCCATGGAGCCACTGGTTTGCGCCGCGGCCGCTGAGCTCAGCAACACCAGCACCCACAAGCCGCTGCCAAAGCGGAGATTGTTCACGTGACGCAGCATTTTTGCTTCCTTCTTTATAGCTTTTGAGCCGGATCCCCGTCGCCGATAGTACGCGCCGATACATTTTTTGCCAGCTTTGCATGGAATACGACGCCAGCATGGCGCTCTTTGGAAACGCTCCGACGTCGGTCGAGGGGTCGCCCCCTTTTAGGGGTCGCGAAAATGAAACGGCCCCCGGAGCTTGCGCGCCGGGGGCCGTTCCTCTGTCGCCGCCTACTTAGTGCGAGTAGCCATTCCAGTTTCCACCCTGATCACTCAGCATCCAGCCTTGGATGCCGCCGAAGTTGGGCGTGCCCCACCCGGTGCCGAGGTCGTATCCCGGCGTTGCGGAATATCCCGTGATTGTTACTGGGCCGTTTGCTGTGGCTTCAGTGACCGTGTTGTTGCCGATGGTGACATCGTGGCTCACATGCTTCAGGAAGCCTGCGCCGCCCAAATTGTATAGCTGCGGATTGATGAATCCCAAGTTCCCGCCCTGCCCCTGAGCCAGGTCGGCAATGATACCCGACATTTGCGGCGAGCCGGCGCTGGTGCCGCCGAAGATATAGAAGAAACCAGGACCATTGGGAATCGCCCACGCGGTGATCACACCCCCAACGACACCGGCGTTGTACGCGATGTCAGGCACGCCGCGGAAGCCATGCAAGGTCTGGTTCACCGACTTTGGCACGTTGTCGCTCTGATAGTCCGGCTCGGACAGGAGGATGCTCATTCCGCCGCCGCCTGCGCCGAAACCATCGTTCCACACCTCTTCGGCCTGGTACGTACCGCCTGGCGGCGGTGCCGCACTGGTCGCGGTTCCAAACTGCAGGTTGGTGCCGCCGACGCTGGTCACGAGCGGCGAGGTGGCGGGGAACGACGCGTTGGGACCGACGGCCACGAAGGCCGTGTCAACGCCGTTGTCGGCCGAGGAAACGAATAGCGTGACATGCTGGTGACGCGCCTGCTGGAAGGCATTTTGCCAGGCATTCACGACGTCCAAGCCTGCTGGGTTGGAGAGGTCCCATTCGCTCTCGCCGAAGCTCATCGATACCACGGTGGGGTGGTAGGTATTGAGCGCGTAAATCAAGGCCGCGGTGAGATCCGAATCCTGGTCGCTCTTTGCCGCGATCAGGACGATTTTCGCATCCGGCGCCATGGCGTGCGACCACTGCGTGTCGAGGGCGATCTCTCCGGACCAACCGACCATGTCGGGATTGGTGGCATCGAAGGGCGGCGGATTCAGCGAGGTGTCCTGAATGAAGACGGGATCCTTGAGTCCGTACACCGAATCAAACAGCTGCAGGTCCGACCACGCGGCGGGACTGCCGAATGCATCGATGATGACGATGGTCTGGCCCTTGCCGGTCAGATGAGCGGCCTGAAGCGCGTCCACTCCGTAGGCGGCGCGGATCGCGGCCGGTCCGTAGCAGTAAAGACCCGCACTTAAATCGAATGGCCGGTTCTCGCAGGTGAAGCGCGCTTTCGCGGCGGGATCGACATCCGCCTTCGGACCCGGAATTGCGAATGGCTTTTGCTGGCCGGCGTTCGCCGCCGCACCCAGCAGCAGCGCAGCCGCGACCGCAACAACACTAAATAGCTTCGAGCGTTTCATACATTCCCCACTGTTATTGATGATTCTTGACGCGTCCGTTTCAAGACAGGCGTCCCGCACGCACCTTACAGGATGCTGCAGACCTGCGCCCGACTAAGAGGGATTCCCTTCAATCCACCTTAGTCCAAAAATAAATCTCAAGTCAACAAAACGTGCATGAGAGAAACACCGAAACCTGCGTGATGCATTTTGCATAATGTGATTTGAGCGCGCGAGCAACACACCTGTCATACAAACGACGCAACCACCACGCGGAGTTCGTCGAGCCGGGCGCTAGCCGCGTGCCGCCGCGATATGCGCCTCATTGATTATCGGCACCTCGACCGAAGCCGATTGGTCATCGGTCGTCCTGGCCGCCATCCACGCCGTGAATTCCTGTGCAGGCAACGGCTTGGACACGTAGTAGCCTTGGATAAGATCGCAACCCAGACGGCGTAGCGCCTTCCAGCTCGAAGCGACTTCCACTCCTTCCGCCACGACCTTGAGATTGAGCGCGTGACCCAGATTGATCGTCGATCTCACGATCACGTCATCGTCGCGGTGTGCTTCGAGATCCTTGATGAAGGATCGATCGATCTTGACCTCGTTGACGGGGAGCCTCTTGAGATGTGCGAGCGACGAATACCCGGTGCCGAAATCGTCGATCGAGAATCGGATGCCGAGAACGCGGAGTTGTTCCATCATCCGCAGCGTGGCCGGCAGGTCCTTCATGGCACCGCTCTCGGTGACTTCCAGCACGACATGGCTGGCGTCCGCGCCTGTCCGCAGCAGCAGATTCGCGATGTTATCGGCAAAGCCCGCGTCCGCAAGATCCACCGGCGACACGTTGATGGATACGTCGATTTCAAATCCCGCTTCCTTCCAGCACCGCAGCTCCTTGAACGCGGTCAACGCAACCCACGACGTGAGTACGCGAATCGCGCCGGTGCGCTCCGCGTGGGGGATGAATTCGCTCGGCGGAACATACCCTTGTTGCGGGTGCCGCCATCGCACCAGGGCCTCGCATCCGGCCACGCGGCCGGTTGCGGCATCGACTTTCGGCTGATAATGAAGTTCGAGCTGATTCGCAGCAATCGCCCGGCGCAGCTCGCCCAGTATTGAGAGCCGGTGCCGGTGGCTGCTGTCGTCTCCCTCAAGATACATGCCCACGGCGACGCCCGCCTCCTTGGCGCGATACAGAGCGAGGTCGGCACGCTGCAGAAGCTCGGCTGCGCGGCTGCCGTCAGTGGGGAATACCACCACGCCGACACGCATTTCCAGCTGAAACGACACGCCTGCATACTCGAATGTGCCGCGCAGTCGCTCGACAATGATTTCGGTCTCGCGAGCGGCCCGCTCACGGCCAACGCCCTCGAGCAGTACCAGAAACTGGTCTGTCCCGATGTGCCCCACATGATTTGCAGCGGGTTCGTGCGCCGTAAGCCGCCGCGCGACCTCCGACAGCACCTCATCGCCGGCCGCATGCCCGAAGGACCCTGTGATGCTTTGGAACTGCTGAACCTCGACCAGGCAGACAGTCACGGCTCGACGCGCAGGCGCAGCCCGGACCAAGATCTGTTCGAGCATGGCGCTGATTGCCGGACGTGTCGGCAGGCCGGTCAACGCATGATGATTAGCCTGATAGGTTATGGTCGCCTCGCGATCGGCTACCGCGTGACGCATGGCGTTGAACGCACTCGCGAGTCCCTTGAGCTCCGCCGCGCCGGTCAGCGGCACCGCGGTACTGTAGTCGCCCGCCTCGAGTCGTTCCGCCGCCTTCGTCAGATCCTCGACGGGCTTGGTGGCGCTGCGCGCCAACAGCACCGCAAGCACCGAAGCGACGGCCAGCAGCAGTGCGCCGATCGCAAACATGGAATTCTTCAGTTCGTTGTACGGCTGCAAGGCACTGGCCAGCGATCTTTGCAAAACCAGTGTCAATGGTCCGTTTGCGGAGCGGATCGGATTGGTCCATGTCAACAGCTTGTCGGACCCCGCCGTGATCATGAATGGCGTCGCTTCCGGCGCGCCCTGAATATCGACGAATGGCTGGCGTTGCTGCCGCTCCACCGAGGTGGCGACATACGGCAGGCCGCGGTCATTGCCAGACACGAAGGACACGTCCACGCCCAACTGCCGGGACATATCGGCCGCAACGCGATCATCGAGCGCAAATCCCATCGCGGTCCAGCCGATCGTCTCGGGCGCGAGCACAGGCGCCAGCACCAGCTGATAGGGTCGTCCGTCGATGAGCCGGTACAGCTGCAGAATCTCACCGTCGGCATCGCTCGCAATCAGCGCCATCAGATCATTTGCGGTGTTGACCGACAAAGTGCCGAGAGTGCTTACCACCGGATGTCCGTCCGGTGTCAACACGATGACCAGATTGGCATCGATCCGGCTGCGTTGATTCTCAACCGCCGACAGCAGAGTCGGCGCGTCGGCCGACGACACCGCTTCTTTGAAGCCGAAATCCGCCGTCAACGCCTCGACCGCGATCGCCAGTCGGGTGCCGCGAAACCGCAGTACCTCGCGGGCGGTATCGGCGGCAGTGTGCAGCTGATTGCCAGCCTGCCGCTCCACCTCCGCGCGTGCCTTGACTACAATTGCGACGATTGCGGCCGATAGCACCAATGTGACCAGCCCGAGAACCAGTGCAAGGATGCGGCTGCGGAGGCTGCGTAAAATGCTCCAAGGAACGCCCATGAACCATGGTAATTCGATAGGCCGCCAAGCAATTGCAACGTGCATCACGCTTGTTGCAATTGCAGGTTCATTTTCCTGTGCAGCAGCCGACATTTCCGTGATCGTGGTCGATCACGACGGCCGCGGCGTGGCCGATGTGGTAGTGGCCGTCACGCCGGCGGGTGCAATGCCAGTTGGCGCCCACCCTGCGGTCGGACTCAAGCCGGCGGTGATGGATCAACGCAACCGCGAGTTCGTGCCCCGCGTACTGGTAGTCGGTGTCGGCACCAGCGTCGAGTTCCCGAACAACGACACGGTGAGCCACCAGGTTTATTCGTTTTCGGCGGCCAAACGCTTTCAGCTGCCTTTGTACAAGGGCGAATCCCATCCGCCCGTAACCTTTGATAAGCCCGGTTTGGTGGTTCTGGGGTGCAACATCCACGATGCGATGGTCGGCTACATCTATGTCAGCGATGCCCCTTATTTTGAAACCACTTCAGCCAGCGGTGCGGCCACGCTCAAAGATTTGCCTGCGGGAGATTATCGGATCGTCGTCTGGGGCCCCTACATCGCAGACCCGCCTG
The DNA here is from genome assembly GCA_963785405.1 of uncultured Gammaproteobacteria bacterium. Lineage (GTDB taxonomy): Bacteria > Pseudomonadota > Gammaproteobacteria > Steroidobacterales > Steroidobacteraceae > Bog-1198. The sequence goes on along the minus strand of CAWAVF010000007.1, from coordinate 238,340 downwards.
CGTCGCTGGTCCGCACCGTCCACGTCGACGGCAATGAACCTGCGGCCGCGCGCTTCCAATTGAGCCTTGCGCTTCGCGCCCGGCCGGAACCGAGGCCACGCCGTCGCGATTGGGAATATTGATGGGCTGCCTGCGTCGCCTGCTGCTCCTGAACCTCGTGTTCTGGATGGGCAATGCGGCAGCACAAGATCGCTTGAGCGTGAACGGCGATCTCGATCTGCGCTGGGTGCAGGCCTCGGGCGTCACATCGTTTTTGAATGGTGGACTTGGAATACTGCGGTTTGATTCCGAGCATGAGGGATTGCAGCTAGGCCGTGCGTTTCTCGCGCCGAACTGGCGCGCGACCGACATTTTGAGCGTACACGCCGTCATCAATGCATACGGCGATGGCGATCGCAATGCCGTGGACCTGAGTGAGTTTTATCTTGATGTGCGGCCGTTTCCGACGGGACCGATTCGTTGGCGCGCGCGGGTCGGCGCGTTCTTCATGCCGGTGTCGCTCGAGAACCGAGGCATCGGGTGGAGCAACGTTTATTCGATCACACCTTCCGCTGTGAACACCTGGATGGGCGAGGAGTTTCGCACCATCGGCGCTGAGCTCGAGGCACGCTGGTTGGGCGCGAGCAGCGGCTATTTTGGCGAAGTGGCGCTGGTCGCGGCGGCGTACGGGTGGAACGATCCCGCCGGAGCGCTGCTCTCCGAACGCGGGTTCGGGCTGACCGATCGTCCTTCCGAGCTGTTCGGCGGCTTGGGCAGACCGCCGCTCGATTTCTATCACGAGATAGACCGCAGGCCCGGGTTCTACGGCGGACTGAGCTGGAAGCATCAGGACTGGCTCGAGGTTCGCGCGCTGCGCTACGATAACCGCGGCGACCCTGGCGCCGAGACCGACGCCGGTGGCTATGCCTGGCGGACGCGCTTCTCCAGCCTCGGCGTGACCATCGAACCGATCGAGCACTGGACGATCGTCGCGCAGTATCTCGATGGCAATACCGCGGTCGGCGCCGACTCCCTCGGCGATGAGCAGTTCTACATGAGATTTCATGCGGATTTTGTGCTCGCGAGCTTCGAGTGGGTGCGTGAGCAGTTCGCGCTTCGCTACGACGATTTCGACACTCACCAGGTGAGCGGATTCTATGGACCACCGAGCGACCAGAGCGGCCATGGCTGGATGTTTGCCTGGTCGCACCGCTATGGCGAGCATTGGCAGTCAGTGGTCGAGTGGCTGCGGGTCGCCAGTGTCTTCCCGCCTCGCATCCAGCTGGGGGAGTCCGCAGCACAGGTCGAGTCGCAGTTTCAGCTGGCGGTGCGCTACCGCTTCAAGCTGGCGTGGTGAAGCGAACCCTCACTCGCCGCCGAGCTCGATTTCCAGATTCGCTTGCCAGTTACCACGACGGAATTCAAATTGCTGCCCACACAGCGGCGGGGTCGTGATCGACCCCGCCGCGCGAGACTTCCTGTGGCCGCTCAGTCGCTGAGCGCGATCAGCAGCTGATCGACTGAGAGCGTGCCGGTAGTTGAATTGAAAGGGCCGCTTGCGAACACATCGAGCAGCGTGGTCGTGCCGTTCAAATCGGAATTCAGCGCCGTGACCAGATCGGCAAAGCTGCTGAATGATTCGAACTTCCAGCTGCTGCGATGGGCGATCGCAAACTGCGTCATCGTGGCCGCGGCATCCGCCTGCAGCGTTACGCCGGTGCTCAAGGTCGACGGGTTGATCGACTGCGGTCCGATCCTGATTACGTCATGCTCCGCGCTCTGCAGCGTGGTCTGCGACAAAACCAAATCCGCGGTCGCGCTCAAGGGCAGCGGCCCAAACGGCAGCGTCGGGCCCGGCCGATCCCAATCAACCAGCAGCTTGGCCGTGGTGTTGGCATAGTTCACGAGCGTCACGGCCGAGAAGTCCGGCGGCGGCGCAGGAATTTTGGCCGTGCCGAACGGCGTCACGAAACCGTAGAAGCGTGCCGGACCGCCGTTCAGATTGGTGATCGAGAGCGCTGTGGGCACGCCGACCGTGTACGCCGCCGGATTCGCATCATTCTCGGTGCTGGTGCCGGTTCCCGCGAAATTGAACGCCGAGGGCGGCTGACCATCGATCGCCTGCAGCATCAGCGTCAGTCCGTTGTACTGCGTAGCCATTCGCCGTGAAGGGCGTCGTGGCGAAGGTGGCTGGTGTATTGGGCTGCAGCAATCCCCACAATGGCGTCAGCATCAGGATCGCACTGCCGTTGCTGGCATCCAGGGTCGGACTGGCGGAGGTGCTGCTGTAGGTCCCAAACAGCTGCAGATGCTGGCCAACCGAAATGTCCGTGGCCGAGAACGAGCCGGTCTGTCCCTGCTCGGTCACTGCGGTCTTCGGGCCCACGGTCACCGCGACGCTGGGGCTGAAATCGTCGCCCTCATGGTCGCCGTCCTGGTCGGCGCGGCAAATCGAGCCGTGAGTGACCGTCAGCGTCGAGGTGCCGTCACTGTTCACCGTCACGGCGGTCAGGGTGCCTTCGAGGCTGTCGAGCGATGAGCCGGCCACACTGGTGCCGGCGAGAACCGTGCTTGCCGTGAAGTCACCGGACGCGACGTCGAAGGATCCATAGGCGGCCGTTAGAGTCCCCATGCTGAGCGCATTGAGCGCAGCAATTCCCGCCGACTGTGTGCTGTAGGCCGTGCCATTGATCGTGAATGTGGTCGTGCTGCTCGTGCCGATCACGAATTGACCGTGCGTGCCGGTCGAGTTATAGAACGGCCGGACGTCGATCGTATAGGTGTTGTTGGTGGTATCCACGCTCACCAGTGGTCCGCGCACGTGGATCTGCTTGGTGGCATCCGGCATCAGACTGGCCGACAGAGTCGGATTGACCCACACCTGCACGGCGCTTGTGCTCGAGGTCACCGCGGCCGGCGGAGTCGTCACGGGGACGGGCACGACGGTGTTGGTCGCGAGCAAATTGAAGTCGAGCGCGAGATTGGCAACCGTGCGCGGCGTGATGATGAATGGTTTGCGGGTCGGCAGCGTCAGCGTCATTGTTAGCGGCGAACTGAGCAACGCGGTACCCGTGCCGTTGTAAATGTTGGCCACCGGCACGCTGATGCCGTCCGCGGTGCCGTTATCGACCACGATGCTGGCCGCACTGTAATCCAGAGTCAGTGTGGCCGACACATAATTGCCGGGCGGAATCTGCTGCGCGCTGATGATTTCGGAAAGATTGACCAGCTTGGCAAAGTCCACCGGCGTGCCGGCCGTGACTGTCTCGACCACGGTCCCGTCGGCGCGCGTCAGCTGCAGCGAATCCACGGTGACCACATAGCTGAGGAAATCGCCGGGCATATCCGTCAGCGTGACCATGGCCGTGCCCATGGTGGGATTCGAATTCATGGTGTTGCTCAAGCTGCCACCGCTGCCGACACTCGAGCCGCCACAGGCGCTAACAATGAGCATGCCACCGACTGCCAATGCAGTGAACAATCGCGCCAATACTTTATGAGCGCGACTCCGTCCGGAATCACAAGGGATTGAGTTATTCATGGCGATCCTTCCTAAGCCCCAATCGTTATATATTGCGTCTCGCTCAAGGGCGATGCATCGCCCTTGCAGCGCAAGACGATTGTTCTCGCTGTTGCCTGCGCGGACAACTGTCGCCGGGCAAAGACAGTATTTTGCGCAGTGCAAATTTTACAAGGCCGAAGCGCCGTCGTGATCGACGGAATATGTCAAGTGCGCTGCGCCTCGGCCCGGCGGCTTGCGGGTTGCCGTCGCCCTGATACTTAAGCAATTGCTTAAGTAATAAAGTCGCCTATACTTAATCACATGCTTAACAAAAATTCCGCGCTCGATCTGACTTTCCAGGCGCTTGCCGATTCAACCCGGCGTTTGATCCTGGCCGAACTCACCAAGGGACCAAGATCGGTCAGCAAACTGGCGGGGCCGCTGGCCATGTCGCTGCCGGCTGTGATGCAGCATCTGGCGGTGCTCGAGGACTCGGGCCTGGTGCGCTCCCGGAAAAACGGACGTGTGCGCACTTGCCGGATCGAGCCCAAGGCACTCAACATGGCGGAACAATGGATCAATCATCGGCGCCTGGAATGGGAACGGCGTTTCGACCGTCTCGGCGAGTATCTGAACACTCTCAAGATGCGAGGATAAAATCATGGCAGCCGCAAATGAAATTCCAGGCGCGCAAACGCCGCCGCTGGTGATATCGCGTGTGTTTCCAGCTCCACCCGAACTGGTGTTTCGAGCATGGAGTTCTGCGGAGCACCTCCGGCGTTGGTTCTGTCCGGCGGCATACAGCGTGCCTGACGCGCGCGTCGACTTTCGCGTCGGCGGTGCCTTTGACATCTGCATGCGCTCCCCGGAAGGCCATGATCACTGGACGCGCGGTCGTTACACGGAAATCGTGCCGCATACTCGGCTGGTTATTGATATGCAGGCCGTCGCGGAACAGGACCGGGCGTTGTTTCGCGCCTACACCGTCGTCCGCTTCACAGAGGAACCGGGTGGGACGAGGCTCGAGGTTATGCAGAGCTACACGCTGTTCGACCGCGCGGCGGCCGCGATGATTCAGGGCGCGCCGATCGGTTGGGGCCAGACTCTCGATCGACTCGCCCTCGAGGTGGCATGCATTCAGCAAGCGGCGGGTTTGGAATGAAGCACAAAAAAACGGGCGAATTCTTGACGCCCGCGCAATGCCCGCAAGCCGGCCGCGAACGCATGATCTTGCCGCAACCGATCGCACTGATAGCCATGAATAAGGACAATACCGAGCAAGCGATGCTGCAGCATATGCGCCGCAGCGGTGCGGTTTTCATGATGGGACAGAACCCGGAGCTGCCGCTCATGCCCGAGCGACCCACGCTGCTGGATTTTTTTCACTACCGTTTCTCCGACATTGCCTTCATGCACCTTCTGCAATGCGCGAAGCTCGCACTGGACGCGGGCCACGAGGAAAAAATCGTGCTCGCCTGCCTGTTGCACGATGTTGCCAACGGCGCGCTGCTGCGTACCGATCATGGCTATTGGGGCGCGCAAATGATCGCCCCCTATGTCAGCGAGGAGATCGCCTGGGCTGTGAAGTACCATCAGGCGCTGCGTTACTTCGCGGATGAAGCGGTTGGCTTCAAGTATCCGGATGCGTACACCGCGTTTTTCGGACCGGACTACCGGCCATTCGAGTATCTGTGCCAGGCACATGAAGAGGCGCGCAATCACCGCTGGTACATGACCTCGCGACTGATCACGATGTACGACATCTACAGCTTCCAGGACGACTGGGACGTCGATCCCGATCAGTTCACCGACATCATCGGCAGGCATTTCAAGCAGCCTGAAGAAGGCCTCGGCTTTGACAACTCACCGGTGGCGCACATGTGGCGCACCATGATCTGGCCGCACAACTTCCTGTAGTGACCGGCATCGATCATCCGCCGCTCGCGGGTATTGCAATCTTGTCCTGCGTCTTTGTGTCGAAATCACCGGCGTCATGACGTTCGTGCAGCTGGTCTGAAAGCTCGCCCCAGGCACAGTTGACCTTGCGCCCTCGTTGCACGGCCGGGCGCGCGGCGATGGCGTCGGTCCAGCGCTGGACATTGGCGTATTCCTGCACCTGCAGAAATTCGCCCGCCCCGTAAATCCGGCCCTTCGCCAGCCCGCCGTACCACGGCCAGACCGCCATATCGGCAATTGTATAGTCGGAGCCCGCCAAGTACTCGGTTTGTCCCAGCCGCCGATCGAGAACATCGAGCTGGCGCTTCACCTCCATGGCAAACCGATCGATCGCGTATTCGATCTTCATCGGCGCATAGGCGTAAAAGTGGCCGAATCCACCGCCAAGATAGGGCGCGCTGCCCATTTGCCAGAACAGCCAGGACAAGCATTCGGCGCGAGCAGCGGCTTCGGTCGGCAGGAACGCGCCGAACTTCTCCGCCAGGTACAGCAAGATCGATCCCGACTCGAACACCCGAATCGGCGTTGCCTTGCTGCGGTCCATGAGCGCGGGGATCTTGGAGTTTGGGTTCACGGCTACGAAGCCGCTGCTGAATTGATCGCCTTCAATGATGCGGATCAACCACGCGTCGTACTCGGCGCCGCGAAACCCTTGCGCCAGCAGTTCTTCCAGCATGACCGTGACCTTCACACCGTTGGGCGTCGCGAGCGAATAAAGCTGCAGCGGATGCCGGCCGATCGGCAGTTCCTTGTCATGCGTAGCTCCCGCAATCGGGCGGTTGATGCTGGCGAATCGGCCGCCATTCTCCTTGTTCCATGTCCAGACTTTCGGGGGTGTGTATGTCGTCGAGTCGTTCATAAGCGAAGCTCCGCTGCCATCCGGCAATTATCCCATGCCTCGGCCCTGCATCAACCGCTGATTGCACGCCGCTGCTACAATAATCTTGCGTGATTGTTTGGAGTTCGTTTCGGGAGGATCGTTGCGTCATGCCGACATTCGATATCTTGCGTCGCGAGACGGACATACGTTCATTCAAACAAGGCGAGACGATCTTCAAAAAGGGAGACCCTGGGGAGTGCATGTTCGCAGTCGTCACCGGCGCCGTCGAGATCCACCTCGGCAACACCGTCGCGGAACGCGTAGCCCCCGGCGGCGTGTTCGGTGAAATGGCGCTCATCGATAAACAGCCCCGCAGCGCGACCGCGATGGCAGCAGCTGACTGCAGCCTTGCCGCCATTGACGAAAAAAGATTCCTGCGGCTGGTTGAACAGACGCCGAGATTCGCGCTGCAGGTAATGCAAGTTATTACGCAACGCCTGCGGCGGGCGAACTCGCACTAGCGGGCGCGGGCGCCAAGTACACATGGTATAGCCCGAGCAGCCCGTAACCTTTCGCCAGGGGCATGCGGCCAATGTACTGCATCGCCAATCCGTCGACGCCGGTGGCTGCAGCCACGGCTGCAAATGCGCTGCTGGCGTAGACCTGCCCGGGCGGGGTAATCGGCTCGATGCGCGCGGTGCGGCTCGTGTGAGGTCCGGTGTACAACGGCGCGGCTGTGACCGGATTGCGTCCGCAGTAGACCGGCCCGCAGTGCAAAGCGATTCTCATGTTCAAGCCGCCGGGCAGCCCGCGCGCGGCCCAGTCGGTGTGGGACACCAGCTTGTTGAGCTGCAGCGCGTAGTGTCCCGCTTCGCGCACGCTGCCAAACACCATGTACAGCCCATCACCGCTGGTCTCGACGTGTTCCGGACGCTGCGCGCTGCGCAAGTTGAGGTCCGCGACCGCACCCAGGAACTGATTGATGAAGTTCGGCGTCTGGTCTTCGCTCAGCGCACTGTAGCCGACTGCATCGGCAAACAGCATGGCGCGGATTTCGTGGGAGAATCCTGGCGGCTGCTGTTCGGACGCGGATGCCGCGGGCATTGACTCGAATGGCGACGCAGTGTCGCGAATCTCCGGCATGCGAATTTGCTGCAGCGTCACATTCTGCGACTGCCAAATTCGCACCAGCGAAGCTGCACCGGCTCCGCCAGTGGACGGCCTACCATCCCAGACCGCAACGCCGTGCAGATCTGTGTTGAGCACTTGGGCACGCAAATGCGCCATCCCGGTCAGGACCAGGTTTGCGTATTCAAAGGTCGCGGAACTGCCGCGAGCACGATGATCGCTGGTAATGGTCACGCTGTCCGCGGCAGCCAGTGCACGCTCGAAGCGCTCGCCCCAGCCGCCCGATGCGAAATCGACACTGACGCGGTGAAACTCGTCCGCCGGGAAAGGCAGAACGATGTGGGTTTCGCCGCCGACCTTCCGCATTGCCTCGAGGCATAGAATGTCTGAACCGCAAGCCGCCGAACCATACGCGGCCAGCGGCCGAAGAACCTCGAACTGCTTGCGAATCGCCGCGGCCATGACCCCCTCCAAGGCGATCGGGAACCGCGGCTTTTCGCGCGTCAATTGGTCGATCATGTGTCCCGTGTACATCACGACCGGCGGGATCTTCAGGATTGCAAGGATTCTCGCGCTCGGCCCGGGCAGGCAGTTGGCGAGCAGCAGCACCTGCCGGCGCGAGCTCGCCAGATTTCCGAAACTGCCGGTGGCGAGATTTGCCGCGCGCGCATAGCAGGCGGTCGATTCTGCCTCATCGCCGAGGATCAGGGCTGCTTCGCCGAGCGTGGCCTGAAGCCAGTAGTCGTTCGCCGCTGACGGGTCACCCGGTGCGCGCCTGTAGAGATCCCGCACTTCGGCCGCAATGCGGCGAGCGCATGCAAGGTCGTCCTGCAGCACCGCGATGGTGGCGGCATTGATACCGGTGTATCCGGCGGCAGAGGCCACGGCGCCCCGCTGTGCTACTTCGTACGCCTGGTAATAAATCTTGAAGGCCGACGCGAGATGTTCGTGGCGACGCGCGGCATTCGTGGTCCTGAGCGCGAGATCCTTGTGCGTGCGCGCCAGCATGCCGAGCGTCTCCGCGTCGGCGGTGCCCTCGGCGGCGAGATCGGTGAGCAATTGATTCGCGAGTTCAACATCACCGCTGCGCGCGAGGGCGAGGCCTTGGAGCTGCCGCAGACGAAGATTTCCCGGCCAAATGCGCAAGCCTTCCTGTACGGCGTTATAGGCAAGCAGCGGCTCGCCCTGCCGCAGGTAGTGTTCGACGCTTGCGATTCCTGACTGTGCCTCCGGTGGCAGCTGCGGATTGGCGTTGTCGACCATATGAGGAGATTCTACAGGCGCAACGAGGCAAGCTATGCGCCCTCGGCGTCTCCGACGACCGCGAAGCGGCCGACCGTACTGGTTATTGGGTTACCTGTCCGACAATCGGCGGCTGCGGGTCTTTTGGCGGCGGCGGCTCGACTGGCACCAGCGGCATGTTATAGACATCGACCTTGGGTTTCTTGGCCTCCTGCTCCTGACGCTGCTTTTCCTGGCTCAGGCGCAGTTGCTCGCGGTTTCGCTCGAATTCAGCGGCACGTTTTGCCTCCTCGGCAGGCGCGTCCTTGCTTGCAAGGCGATCGATGGCGATACGCGCATTCAGACAATCCGAATCCGTGCGGGCCTTCGCTGGATTTTGATTGCACTTCATGAGCACGCCATCGAGAGCAACCCGATCCTCCATGAGGTCGGATACCGTCATGGGCGGAATTCGCTTGGGACCGCAGGCCGCCATACACAATGCAATGGCGGTCAGGCACCCGAAGGCGATGATTGATTTGATTGAGACTGGCATATAGCTTCCCAGCAGCAATGTTACCCAAAACCTGCCGCCACGCGACCCCGTGGTTGTGACGCGTCTCACGACTTGACAATGTTCTTTTGCTCAGTCCTACACGAGTGGCGTGTTTGACCCCGCCGAAGCGCATGTGTACCGTTCTCTGCCCATGCCGACCGTGAAAGCCAAAAGTGCGCCGATGCCCGACTTTGAGACGGCCATGCGCGATCTTGAAGAACTGGTCGCGCGTTTGGAGCAGGGCGATTTGCCTCTGGAGGAATCGCTGGCGGCGTTCGAGCGCGGTGTGATGTTGACGCGCGCCTGCCAAAGCGCATTGAAGGAAGCCGAACAGAAAGTCGAGATCTTGTTGAAGAAAGCCGGTGAGCCCGCAGTTGAAGACTTCACGCCCGACGAAACTAAAAGCGGCTGAGCACGACCTCGACGCGGACGCGATGGCGGCACGCATGCGCGGCTATCAAACGCGGGTGCAAAACGTACTCGAGGGCGCGCTGCCGGCCGCAGAGTTGATACCGCAGCGTTTGCACGCGGCGCAGCGCTATGCGGTGTTAAGCGGCGGCAAGCGCTTGCGGCCATTGCTGGTGTACTGCACGGGAGAAGCACTGAACGTCCCGGTCGCTTTATTGGACGCGCCGGCCGCCGCGGTGGAACTCATTCATTCTTACTCCCTGGTGCACGATGATCTGCCGGCGATGGACGACGATGACTTGCGCCGAGGTCAACCCACGACCCATCGTGCCTTCGATGAGGCAACCGCCATTCTGGCCGGCGACGCACTGCAGGTATTGGCCTTCTCGTTGCTGTCTCGCGACCGCACGCCGGGCTTAAGTTCCGAAGCCAGATTGAAGATGATTCAAATCCTGGCGGATGCCAGCGGCACGATGGGCATGGCGGGCGGCCAGGCGATCGATCTCGCCGCCGTCGGTCGAGCATTGAATCTCGAGGAGCTCGAAGCCATGCATCGGCTCAAAACCGGCGCCTTGATTCGTGCAAGCGTGTTGATGGCGGCGGTGTGCTCGCCGACCTTGAGCGGCGCCGCTTGGGACGCGCTGGATCAGTATTCGCAGGACATCGGACTCGCATTTCAAATCCAAGACGACATTCTTGACGTCGAGGGCAAAACGGAAGAAATCGGCAAAACCAGCGGCGCGGACGCCGCGCGGGCCAAACCCACCTACCCCAGCGTCCTCGGGCTCGAAGCGGCCAAAATCCGGGCTCGCGAACTCAAAGCTCGCGCATGTGAAAGGTTGGCGCCCTTGGGCGAAGGGGCCCGGGTGCTGGCATGGCTCGCCTCCTATGTGATTCAGCGGCGGGTATGAGGGGCTGGCGCGCCCATATCGCGCAATCAGGGGGGAAATCGCGCCATTGGCGATGAAATTCCGCCTGTCGGTCCAAAGCCATCGAGGCGCTTCTGCCAAGTCCGGCCGAATGGTCTAATATTCTTGAGATATGCGGTTTCGGCACCATATTCGCGCTGGATCGCTCCTTTAGGAAATGAATATGAACGTCGCCGTCCCGTCGAAGAAGCCGCATACCAAGCCCGTGGAGGACGTGCAAGGCCACGCCGATACGCGCCAAATCCCCATCAACAGGGTGGGCATCAAAGACATCTATCATCCCGTCAAAGTGAAGGACCGGTCGCGCGGCGAGCAGCACACGGTCGCAAATTTCAATATGTACGTGAATTTGCCGCATAATTTCAAGGGCACGCACATGTCGCGATTCGTGGAAATATTGCATCGCCACGAGCGCGAAATCTCGGTCGAGTCATTCGGCGCGATGCTTCAGGAAATGACCGAACATCTGGCCGCCACCTCCGGTCATATCGAAATGACTTTTCCCTACTTCGTCATGAAGAAGGCCCCGGTGTCCGGCGTCGAAAGCCTGATGAACTATCAGGCGACGATTTTCGGCGAGCACCATGACGGCAAGACCGACGTTTGGCTTAAAGTAGTCGTACCCACCACCAGCCTCTGCCCCTGTTCAAAGGAAATTTCGGACTATGGCGCCCATAACCAGCGATCGCACATAACCTTGACGGCGAGGCTCGCGGAGCACATGTGGCTGGAAGAGCTCATCGACATTGCCGAGCGCGAGGCCTCGTGCGAGGTCTACGGAATATTGAAGCGACCCGACGAGAAATTCGTCACCGAGCGCGCCTACGATAATCCGAAGTTCGTTGAGGATACGGTGCGCGATGTGGCGGTGGCGCTCAACAAGGACCGGCGGGTGCGCGCTTATGTGGTCGAGTCAGAGAATTTCGAGTCGATTCACAATCATTCGGCCTATGCGATGATTGAGCACGACAAGGAGACCGCTGCTTAAGCGGTGCCGCGCTCGGCGCTCTGCAGCCGTCCGATCATGCTGCGCAGGAACACCTGGTTGAAGCGCAGCTGACACTCTGCGGACACCTGTTCCAGCAGGGTTGAACTCACCTTCATCACCGTTACCGAGCTGGCCGCGATGATCGTCGCGGTGCGTTTGGCGCCGCGTACGTAGCTGGTCTCGCCGAAGCAGTCGCCGCTATCCAGATAGCCCAAAGCCCGGCTGAGCCGTTGGACGCTGACGCGTCCCTGCACGATGATGTAAAAGCGATCATCCATCTCGCCTTCCTTGACGATTTCCTCGGCATCCGCGTAATCCTGCCAGCTGCTGGCGCGCAAAACCTCCCAGATTTCGCCGTGCGAGAATTCGTGGAAGAATTTCAATTTGCGCAGCAGGCTGAACTGTTCCTGCTGATCGATCCGGTTGTACTGCGCGCGCAGCTTCTGATGTACTCGCGTCAGTTCAGCGGCGAAGTCAAGACCGGTCTTGTAGCGCTTTTCCGGATCCTTCTGCAGCGCCATTGCCGTAACGTTCTCGAGTTCCTCGGGAATCTCCGGGCGCAGCGTGTGGATCGGCGGCGGAGTCGCAAATACGATCTGATGCAAGAGCTTCTGCAGATTACCGGCTCTGAAGGGCCGGGTGCCGGTCAATAGTTCGTACATCACGGCGCCGAGCGAATACAAATCCGAACGATTGGTGAGCTCGATCGACTGCACCTGCTCGGGGGACATATATGAAGGGCTGCCGGCGATGCCTTCGATTCTAGAGATTTCGGAATCGGCGACCAGCGCAATGCCGAAGTCGATGATGCGCACATCGCTGTCGAGGGTGAGCATGATGTTGCTGGGCTTGATGTCGCGGTGAATGACGCCGCGGCTGTGCGCATAGTGCAGCGCGCGCGCCGCCTTGTACACCAGTTCGACGACATCGTCGATGCGCAACAGGTTGTCGGGACGGCAGTAGGCCGCGAGCGTACGTGCGCCGTGCACATGCTCGGTGACGATGTAGCAATGGCCGTTCTCTTCGCCGGCATCGTAGATCGGCAGAATGTTCGGGTGCTGCAGCATGCCGACCATGTGCGCTTCGGAGAGGAACATCTTGCGCGCGATTCGTTTGCGATTTTCATCGCTGGTGGCATCGACGTTGTAGACCTTGATGGCCACGTCGCGGCCGTAGTAGGGATCATGCGACAGATAGACGACGCCGGTGCTGCCGCGTCCGACCTCGTTGATGATCACGTATTTGCCGATTTTCTCCGGCAAAGACTCGCGGCCCGTCTGGGCCCTTACTTGATTGGTGGAGCGAGTAGTGGTCAAGGGGTAACCAGCGCTGCGGGCGTCATTCGACTTCAATGACGTCAAAGGATACTGGGGTGGCTGGGCCTAAACTGTGATTTGGGTCGAGGCTTAGGCGAAGTGGTCGAAACCTTGAGCGCCAGGCGCAAAATGCTCGCCGTTCAATGACCAGGAAACGCCCTCGCCTGAACGCAGTTCACCAATTGCGGTCAACGTTAAGTTCAATCGATCAGCCGCCGCCTGCAGTTCCGCATAGCGCTGCGGCGGCACGGCGAACAATAATTCGTAGTCGTCGCCCGCTGCCAGTGCCCAGTCGCGCGCTTGTAGCGGATTCGCCGCCGCCCGCATGGCGGCGGAAAGCGGCAACCGCTCGACGGATACGTGTGCATGCAATCCGCTGGCCTGCGCAAGCTTCGGCAAGTCCCCCACCAGCCCGTCGGAGACATCCATCGCCGCGGTCGCGATGCCGCGTGAGCGTATGCCCAACTCCACCCGCGGGCAAGGATAGTCAAAGCGGCGAATGAGTTCCTCAATTGCGCGCGACGAAGCAGCCGGCGGCATGCTGGAGAACTTGAGGCCGGCGCCCGAGTCTCCCAACGTGCCGCTGACCGCCAACAAGTCTCCGGCGCGCGCACCGCTGCGCCGCAGCGCCGTGCCGTGCGGCACATGGCCGAGTAGTTGTATGGTCACGGTGAGCGGCCCGCGCGTCGTATCGCCGCCGACCAACGCCACCGAATGAGCGTCCGCAAGATCAAAAAGCCCGGCGGCAAATCTTTCCAGCCAATGGCGATCGGCACTCGGCAGCGTCAAGGCGAGCGTCGCCCAGGACGGTGTCGCGCCCATGGCTGCAAGGTCGCTCAAATTCACGGCAAGCGCGCGATGGCCTACCGAGCGCGCATCGGTGCCTTCTGGGAAATGCCGCCCAGCCACCACAGTATCGACGGTGGCCACCAAATCCGTCCCCTGTGGAAGCTTAAGCAGCGCCGCATCATCGCCAATTCCGAGAATGACGCCCGACTCGCTGCGCGGCGGCGCGGCCCGCGAGAAAAAGCGCCTTATCAATTCGAATTCGCCGAGGTCGGGTGGCTGCAAACTACCTCCTACTGCGCCGGGCGGCCATACTCCTGCGGCCGCAATTCCTGAGCGGCTCGATCCAGCACTGCATTCACGAATTTATGGCCGTCGGTCGCACCAAATTGCTTGGCCAACTGCACCGCTTCGGCGAGCGCCACACGGTACGGCAACTCCGCGCGGTACTCCAGCTCGTGCAGCCCCAGCCATAAGATTGCATGTTCGATAGGATCCAGTTCTTGCGGCGGAATCTCGCTTATGCGAGACAGGCGCGAATCCAGGGCCTCGCGATTTGCCGCGACCCCTTCGATCAACTCGCGAAAGTACGCAATATCGACGCGCTCCGCCTCCGGATCCGCGGCGAACTGCCGCTGCAGGTCGGCCCAGGAATGTGGATTGATCTGAATCTGATACAGCGCCTGCAATGCGAGCCGGCGCGCGAGGCTCCGGGCTCGGTGGGCCGCGGCCCCCGCACTCACCTAACTGTCCAGGCGACGCAACAGATTCGCCATCTCGATCGCGACCAGGGCGGCATCCGCTCCCTTGTTTCCCGCCTTACCCCCCGCCCGGTCGGCGGCTTGTTCCGCCGTGTCGGTGGTCAGTACGCCAAATGCGATCGGCACCCCTGTTTCCAGCGCGATTCGGGCGAGGCCGCCGGCACACTCGCCTGCGACATACTCGAAATGCGGCGTTTGACCGCGGATCACCGCACCCAGCGCAATCAGCGCTTCGTAGCGGCGCGACAGCGCAAGCTTGCGGGCTACGATGGGCATGTCGAAGGCCCCGGGAACGCGCACGATGTCGATCTGCTTGTCGTTGACGCCGTGGCGCCTGAGTGCATCGAGCGCGCCGCGCACCAGAGCGTCCACCACGAAATCATTGAACCGCGCCGCGATCAGCGCAAAGCGCAAATCCCGGGCCAACAGTTCTCCCTCAATTATCTTGGGCTGATCATTGGGCACAAGTCATTCCTCGCATGGTCGTTTCCAAGTATAAGCTTAAGGGGCGTTCAATCATTGCCGTCCACATAACTGGTTACCTCGAGGTCGAACGCGGCAAGGCCCTGCAACTGCTTGGGCGCGCTCAATACCCGCATGCGCTTCAAACCCAGATCCTTGAGGATCTGCGCGCCGATACCGTAGGTTCTAACCACTGTGGCGCCGGTGCTGTGCAGCGCCGGTTTGGCGTCCAGATGACTGACGCTGGCCATGAAATTGCGGGGCGAATCTTCCGGCCGCAGGATCACGACCACCCCCGAGGCTTCCTTGGCCACGCGCAGCATTGCCGCGCGCAGCGGCCAACCGAGCGCCTCATTGCTGACCCCCACTACATCCCGCAACGTGTCCACGATGTGTACGCGCACCAGCGGCGGCACCGCGGAATTCAAATTGCCTTTCACCAGCGCAATGTGCACGGTTTTGTTGACGTGATCTTCGTAGCAGCAAAGTCGGAAGTGGCCGTACTCGGTCTCGACGGGTTCGTCATAGATCCGCTCCACGGATCGCTCGTTCTTCAGCCGATAGCGGATCAGATCCGCGATCGTGCCGATCTTCAGTCCATGACTTTTCGCAAACAGCTCGAGATCCGGCCTGCGGGCCATGGTGCCGTCATCATTGAGGATTTCGACGATCATGCCGGCGGGAGAAAATCCGGACAGACGCGCCAGATCGCAACCGGCTTCCGTGTGCCCGGCACGCGTCAACACGCCGCCGGGCTGCGCCATCAGTGGAAATATGTGGCCGGGCTGTCGCAAATCCTCCGGCCGTGCATTCGGCGTCACCGCGGTTTTGACGGTGTGCGCCCGGTCGTGGGCGGAGATGCCGGTGGTCACGCCTTCGGCGGCCTCGATCGACAAGGTGAAGTTGGTGCGATGCGTGGTGTCGGTATCGCTCACCATGAGGGGCAGACGCAACTGCCGGCAGCGTTCGCGAGTCAGGGTTAGACAGATCAGGCCGCGCCCGTAGCGCGCCATGAAATTCACATCCTCGGGCCGGACACATTCGGCGGCCATGATCAGGTCGCCCTCATTTTCCCGATCCTCGTCGTCCATGATCACGGCCATTTTACCGCGGCGCAGATCCTCGAGAATCTCATCGATCGTATTGAACGCAGCCATGTTTCGTTTCAACCTTCTGGTTTCGTCATGAGTCTTGCAAGATATCGCGCGACCACATCGATCTCGATATTGACTTCATCCCCGGCACGCAGCTCACCCAGCGTCGTGACCGCATGCGTGTGCGGAATGATATTGACATCGAATTGACGGCCATCGACGTTGTTGACGGTCAGGCTCACGCCGTCGATTGAGATCGAACCCTTGGGCGCCACGAAGCGCGCGAGTCCTTCGGGCAGCTCAAATTCAAGGCGCCATGAGCGTGCGTCTTCCGTGGCTTTCTTAAGTTTGCCGACTGCATCGACGTGGCCGCTGACCATGTGGCCGCCGAGCGCATCGCCGGCGCGCAAACTGGGCTCCAGATTGACCCTGGACCCGGCCCGTAAGCGTCCTAAGGTCGTCTTCGCCAAGGTCTCGCGCGAAACATCTGCATAAAAGCAGGTGTTTTCTTTGCGGGTCACGGTCAGACAAACGCCTTGCACACTGACGCTGTCGCCGATCGCGATTCGCGCCACATCGAGGCCCGCAGCGTCGATGCCCAATTCCAAGTCGCCGCTGGTTGGCGCGATGGCTGTAACGCGGCCGGTCGCCACTATGATTCCGGTGAACATGATTTACGGGCCCTTGATCCTCAAAATGAGGCGCATGTCATCTCCAATTCGCTGCTGGTCGCGAAATTCCCACGCGGGCAAACCCGGCAGCGCCGCTGCGCCGATACGCATCAGCGGAGCGGCATCGACGCCGAGCAGCCGGGGCGCGACATACAACACCAGCTCATCGACCAGCCGGCCGGCGATGAACGCTCCCGCAAGCGTTGCTCCGCATTCGAGCAGCACTTCGTTCATCTCCAACGCGGTCAGACGCTGCATCACCGCATTGAGATCGAGGCCCCCGGCGGCGCGCGGCACCCGTTCGATCCGGCAATTGTCGAGCGATTTCTGCGGCGCATCGGCAGCGGCAAACACCAAGGCGCCGTCGCCTGTGAAAATCCTTGCGCCGGGCGCGCTCCGTAGCGTGGTGTCGAGCACCACCCGCAGCGGCTGGCGCACCCACGGACCATACGCCAGGCGCACGTTCATGCGCGGGTCATCGGCGCGCACCGTGCCAGACCCGGTGAGCACGGCGGAACTGCGCGCCCGCCAAGCCTGCACGTCGGCGCGCGCTGCCTCGCCGCTGATCCACATCTTTGCGCCTGATGCAGGCGCCGTCCGCCCATCCAAGCTCATTGCCAGCTTCAGTCGCACGAACGGTCGGCCACGTTCAAAGCGCGAAAAAAAACCGACGTTCAGTTGCCGCGCCGCGTCGGCAAGCCCACCCACCGACACCGCGATGCCCGCCGACCTCAGGCGATCGATACCGCGCCCGGCGACCTTCGGGTTAGGGTCACGCGAGCAGCACACCACGCGCGCCACGCCGGCAGCCACCAACGCGTCTGCGCAGGGCGGCGTCCTGCCCGTGTGGCTGCAGGGCTCGAGAGTGACGTACAGGCAAGCGCCCCGCGCCTGCGCCCCGGCCGCGCGCAGCGCCAGGATTTCCGCATGCGGCTCGCCCGCACGCTCGTGCCAACCCTCCCCCACCACGCGTTCGGCATTGGTCAGCACGCATCCGACCCGCGGATTCGGGTCGGTGGTATAGAGACCGAGCGCAGCCAACTCCAGCGCCCGCAGCATATGCACCCGGTCTTGCGCTGAGAATTCCTCGCTCATTTTTTCTCTTGGTCGCCCGCTGCATCGCCAGGGAGCAGCGGCAATTGATCCTGATTGGGCTCGCGGCGCCGGCGATGGCGCCGCAGTTGGTCGATTTCCGTGCGGAAGGCGTCCAGATCCTGAAAGCTGCGGTACACGGAGGCGAAACGCACATAGCCCACTTCATCCAGGTGCCGCAGTTCCTCCATGACCATTTCACCGATACCGCGCGAGGCGATTTCGCGCTCGCCCAGGCTGCGCAGCTTGTGGCAAATTCTCGCCGCCGCAGCTTCGATGGCCTCGCGCCCAACCGGGCGTTTTTCCAGCGCTTTCTGCATGCCGTTGAGTAATTTCTTCTCGTCGAAAGCCTCGCGGCTGCGGTCACCCTTGATAACCGTCGGCAGCAGCAGTTCGGCCGATTCAAAGGTCGTGAAACGTTCCGCGCACGCCAGACATTCGCGGCGCCTGCGAATCTGCCGTCCTTCGCCGGCGACGCGCGAATCGATGACCTTAGTCTCCGTGTGTGCGCAGAATGGACAATGCATGCGGCCTACTTACGGCGACTCGGTGCGGATCGCTGTGCTCACGCATATACCGGGAATCGCCGGCATAAAGACGCCACCTCGGCCCGCGCGCGATCGATGACCGATTCATCGCCCAACGCATCCAGCACATCGGCGATCCAATTGGAGATTTGCCGCACTTCGGGCTCTTTGAAGCCTCGGGTGGTCACCGCCGGTGTGCCGATCCGTAGCCCGCTGCTCACGGACGGCGGCCGCGGATCGTTGGGCACCGCGTTTTTATTGACCGTCATGTGCGCCCGGCCCAGTGCCGCATCGGCATCCTTGCCGGTGATGTTCTTGTCGATCAGATCGAGCAGAAACAAATGATTGTCAGTGCCGCCGGAAACGATCTTGTAGCCGCGCTGCTGTAGAACCTGGGTCATCGCGCGAGCGTTGGCGACCACCTGCGCGGAATAGATCTTGAATTCAGGCTGCAGCGCTTCGAGAAACGCCACGGCTTTGGCTGCGATCACATGCATCAGCGGTCCGCCCTGAATTCCCGGAAACACCATGGAATTGAGTTTCTTGTGCAGTTCGGGATGCGGGCGCGCCAGAATCAAGCCGCCGCGCGGACCGCGCAGGGTTTTATGCGTGGTCGTGCTGACCACGTCGGCGAAGGGCACGGGATTCGGGTACGCCCCGGCAGCCACCAGGCCGGCAACATGCGCCATGTCGACAAACAAATAGGCGCCGACCGAATCGGCAATGGCGCGAAACCGCGCCCAATCGAGGATGCGCGAATAGGCGGAAAATCCGGCCACGATCATTTTCGGGCGGTGCTCACGCGCAAGAGCGTCCACTTGATCGTAATCAATGATGCCGGTGTCGGGCAGGATGCCGTATTGGACGGCTCTGAAGAGCTTGCCGGAAAAGTTGGGTTTCGCCCCATGCGTCAGGTGGCCGCCGTGATCGAGACTCATCCCCAAAATCGTGTCCCCGGGATTCAGCAGGGCGAAATACACCGCGGCATTCGCCTGCGAGCCGGAATGCGGCTGCACGTTGGCGTAGGCGGCGCCGAATAACTGCTTGGCGCGGTCGATCGCCAGGGATTCGGCGATGTCCACGTACTCGCAACCGCCGTAATAGCGCTTACCGGGGTACCCTTCCGCATACTTATTGGTCAGCACCGACCCCTGCGCCTCGAGCACCCGCGGACTCGCATAATTCTCGGAAGCGATGAGTTCGATGTGATCCTCTTGACGGACGCGTTCGCCCGCAATAGCTTGCGCGAGCTCAGGATCGAAGCCGGCAATGGCCATTTGGGCGCTAAACATGAAGTGGCCTCCAAAGATAGCCGGTAATTATAGCTTATCCGACTAGTGTTCCCTAGCGAGGCATCCGCACCGTGACAAGCAGAGGTGAGACGCGGATAATTCCGCTTCGTTTCGCGCGCAGTCACGCGATCACTTCAAACAGGCATTAGATGGCTCAGTTCATTTACACCATGAACCGGGTTGGCAAGGTCGTGCCGCCCAAGCGCATTATATTGCGCGATATCAGCTTGAGTTTCTTCCCCGGCGCCAAGATCGGCGTGTTGGGACTGAACGGCTCGGGCAAATCGACGCTGCTGAAGATCATGGCCGGATTCGACCAGGACATCGAGGGCGAGGCGCGCGCGCAGACGGGAATCAAGGTCGGTTACCTGCCGCAGGAACCGGTGCTCGACGACTCCAAGAGCGTACGTGAAGTGGTGGGCGAAGGCGTCGGCGAAGTGCAAAGCCTGATCGATCGTTTCAACGCGGTCAGCGACAAGTTCGCCGAACCCTTGTCCGACGACGAAATGAACAAGCTGATGGAAGAACAGGCAAAGCTGCAGGACAAGATCGATGCCGTCGGCGGTTGGGAGCTGGAGCGGAAACTCGAAATCGCCGCTGACGCGTTGCGCCTGCCGCGCTGGGAGGCGGTGGTCGGAAAGCTTTCCGGCGGCGAGAAGCGCCGCGTCGCCTTGTGCCGCCTGCTGCTGTCGAAGCCCGACATGCTGCTGCTGGACGAGCCGACCAATCATCTCGACGCCGAATCGGTGGCGTGGCTCGAGCATTTCTTGGAGGAATACCCGAGTACCGTGATTGCGGTGACCCACGACCGCTACTTTCTCGACAACGTCGCGGAGTGGATACTGGAGTTGGATCGCGGCCACGGCATCCCGTGGCAGGGAAATTATTCGTCGTGGCTGGAACAGAAGGGCCAGCGTCTTGCTCAAGAAGAGCGCCAGCAGGACGCGCTGGCGAAAACCTTGAAGCGCGAGCTCGAATGGGTGCGCGCCAATCCGAAAGCACGGCAGGCTAAATCCAAGGCGCGCCTGCAGCGCTATGAAGAATTGGCATCGCAGGAATTTCAGAAGCGCAACGAGACCAACGAAATCTATATCCCGCCGGGGGATCGGCTGGGCGATCTGGTCATCGAATGCAAGAACCTGCGCAAAGGCTACGATGATCGATTGCTGATCGATAGCTTGAGCTTCACGCTGCCTCCGGGCGGCATCGTCGGCATCATCGGACCCAACGGCGCGGGCAAAACCACGCTGTTTCGCATGCTCTCCGGCGTCGAGAAGCCCGACAGCGGCGAAATTCGCGTTGGTCCGAGCGTGAAACTCGCCTATGTCGATCAATCGCGGCAAGCTCTCAACGACAAGAACACCGTGTGGCAGGAGATTTCCGGGGGTCTCGATCTGATCAAGGTCGGCAACTACGAGACCTCCTCCCGCGGCTACGTCGGCAGGTTCAACTTCAAGGGTGTGCAGCAGGGACAGATGATCGGCGAGCTATCGGGAGGCGAGCGCAACCGCGTGCACCTCGCGAAGGTATTGAAGGCCGGCGGCAATGTCCTGCTGCTCGACGAACCGACCAATGACCTGGACATCGAAACGCTGCGCGCTTTGGAAGACGCATTGGTGGCTTTTCCGGGATGCGCCGTCGTCATCTCGCACGATCGCTGGTTCCTCGATCGAATCGCCACGCATATCCTCGCCTTCGAAGGCGACTCTCAAGTCTTTTGGTTCGAGGGGAACTACCAGGAGTATGTCGAGGACCATAAAAAGCGCAAAGGCGAGGATGCCGGCCAACCCCACCGAATTCGCTACAAACCACTGACAGGCTAAGTCATGAGCATTTACATCACGCCGCAGGATGAACTGCATGTCGAATATCAAGGCATCGCAATCACCTGCCCTCATTGCCAGACGCTGACCCATCTGACCCCGGTCGCGGTGCCCAAATTCGAGCGACATCAGCCGTCGCCAACCGAAGCACGTCGGCATTGTGTTCGGCTGCGACACCTGCGGCGAGCCGGTATTCCTGAAGTTCGTGGTCAGGGCCTACACCGCGCTGCGGGTGGAGCTGGCGTCGAGCTTACATTGAAATCGAACGCGCGCGCGAGAATTTCCCGCTGACCTATCTGCCCGAAGAGGCGGAGGGCTTGTTCAAGGAAGCGCTCAATTGTTACTCGGCCTCCTGTTTCAACGCGTTTGGGGCAATGAGCCGGCGCACCGCGCAATCGCTATTTCGCGAGCTCGGCGAACGCGGCAAACTGGAGCTGTTCGATACCCTGCAGGAAATTCGCGGCCTGGCGAATCTCGACGATGACACTTTTGCAGTCTTGCGTACCGTGCTGTTCGGCAGCGACAGCGATCCCTGGCCGCATCAATCCAACCTCAATGCGGAGCGTGCCGGCATTCTTTTGGAAGTGATGCGCGACTTGCTGTATCAAACGTTCGTGCGCAAGGCGCGGTTGGTGCAGGCCGTGACCTTTCGCAGGTTCGTGGCCCCGACCGAAGCGGACACCGCCAGCCTGCAGTCGGTACGCTCTTAAGCCGCGTATACCCGCGCGTTGCGGAACAGCCGCATCCAGCCGCCGTCTTCCGCCCACTCTTTGGGCGCCCAGGAATTCTGCACGCTGCGAAACACCCGCTCCGGATGCGGCATTAGCGAGGTGACGCGGCCGTCGGCGCTGCACAATCCCGCAACCCCCATTGCCGAACCGTTCGGATTGCAGGGATATTTCTCCGTCGGCTGATCGCGGCTGTCCACATATTGCAATGTCGCCAAACCCGCGGCGATCAGTCGCGCCGCGCTCGAGTTCGACTCGAACTCGGCCTGGCCCTCGCCGTGTGCGACGGCAATGGGCAGCACCGATTCATGCATGCCGGCGAACAGCACCGAGTTCGACTTCGGGATGCGCACCAGCGAGAGACGCGCCTCGTATTGCTCGGACCGGTTGCGCACGAAACGCGGCCATGCTTCGGCCCCGGGAATCAGCTCTTTCAGCGCCGACAACATTTGGCAGCCGTTGCACACGCCCAATGTGAAGGTCGCGTCGCGCGCGAAGAAGGCCGCGAACTCCTCGCGTGCGCGCGTGTTGAACAGGATCGACTTTGCCCAGCCCTCGCCGGCACCCAGAACATCGCCGTACGAGAATCCGCCGCAGGCAACCAAGCCCGTGGAAGCGCGCCAATCGCACTCGCCCGGCAAGAACATCAGTCATGTGCACGTCGTATGCATCGAAGCCCGCGCGGGTGAATACCGCGGCCATCTCGGTCTGGCTGTTGACTCCTTGCTCGCGCAGCACGCCGATCGCCGGCCGCGAGCCGGTATTGATGAACGGCGCGGCAACGTCCTGCTTAGGATCGAAGCTCAAAGACGCATGCAGACCCGGATCACCCGATCCTCGAGGCGCGAATATTCCTCGCCGCGCACAGTCCGGATTGTCGCGCAGCTCCTGCAGGCGATACGACACCTCGCTCCAGCGGCGATGCAGGGCCGGCCGCGATGCGCTGTAGACGATCCGACCATTGGCCTTGAGCTCAACCAGGGATCCAGCCACCGGCTCGCCGATCTCGCGGGTGCAGCTCTTGAGTTGCCGGCGCTCGAGAATGCTCAAGGTCTCGGCCAAACGCCGCGCCGGGACCTGCACCACAACACCCAGTTCTTCGGCAAAGCAGGCGGCAATGACGTCCGTGACCGATCCTAAGTCGATGCGCCAAGCCGCAGTGACTGGCGAACGCCATCTCCAGCACGGAGATGAGCGCCCCGCCGTCCGAGCGATCGTGATAGGCGAGTATGAGGCCGCGATCCTTCAACTCGCGCAGCGCCGCAAACAGCGAGATCAGGCGTTTCGGGCTATCGAGATCCGCCGGCGTTGCCGCCGCCCTTGCCGTGCACCTGCGCCCAGCACGAACCGCCCAAACGATTCTTGCCGCCGCCCAAATCGATCAGCAGCAGGCGCGTCGGCTGCGATAGATCAAGCTCCGGAGTCAGAGTCGCACGAGCATCCTGCACGGGCGCGAATGCCGAGATGACCAGCGATACCGGCGCGATCACGGCATGCTCGCCGCCGGCATCGGTCCATGCGGTCTTCATGGACAATGAGTCCTTGCCCACCGGAATCGTGATACCGAGTGCCGCGCAGAGTTCGACGCTGACCGCGCGTACGGTGGCGTACAAATCAGCGTCCTCGCCGGGTTCGCCGCACGCCGCCATCCAATTCGCCGACAGGCGAATATCGCTTAAGGCGTGAATATCCGCCGCCAGGATATTGGTAATCGCCTCGCCCACGGCCAGACGCCCCGAAGCGGGCGCATCCAGCACCGCAACCGGAGCGCGCTCGCCCATGGCCATGGCTTCGCCGCTGAATTCTTGGTAACTGCTCAAGGACACGGCGACGTCCGCCACGGGCACCTGCCACGGACCCACCATTTGATCGCGACTTATGAGTCCGCCCACGGTGCGATCACCGATGGTGATCAAGAATGATTTGTCGGCGATCGTCGGCAGGCACAGCAGCCGATCGAGCGAGCCGGCTATCGTCGAGCCGTCGGTGGACAACACCGCAGTGGTTTTAGATCGTGATTTTACATCGCGCGTCATGCGCGGCGCTTTGCCGAGCAGCACCTCGATCGGCATATCGACCGGCGTGCCGTGCAGCAACGGGTCGGTGACCTTGAGCAGTCCGTCGCCGGTGATCTCCCCCACCACGGCAAAGGGACAGCGCTCACGCTCGCACAGAGCCGCAAATTGCGCCAGGCTTCCGGGGGCAAGCGCCAGCACATAACGCTCCTGCGCCTCATTGCACCAAATCTCCATTGGCGAAAGTTCCGACTCGGCGCTGGGAATCTTGCGCAAGTCGATGCGGCCGCCGCGATGGCTGTGTGCAATTGCTTCCGGCAATGCATTCGACAGTCCACCGGCGCCCACGTCATGAATCAACAATATGGGATTCGCTGCGCCCAATGCCACGCAGCGATTGATCACCTCCTGGGCGCGCCGCTGGATCTCGGCATTGCCGCGCTGCACGGAGGCGAAATCCAAATCGGACGAACTCTGACCGCTGCCAAGCGACGAGGCCGCGCCGCCGCCCAAACCGATCAGCATCGACGGTCCGCCGAGAACGACGAGCGGGGCGCCCACCACGACTGTCTTTTTTTCCACATCATTGCGGCGCACGCTGCCGAGACCGCCGGCGATCATGATGGGCTTGTGATAACCGCGAATCACCTCGGCGCCGTTCTCGGCGCCCCGCTGCTCGAAGACCCGGAAATATCCGCAGGTATTCGGCCGGCCGAATTCATTGTTGAAAGCGGCCGCGCCCAGGGGCGCCGCGATCATGATGTCGAGCGCGGAGGCAATCCGATCCGGTTTGCCGAAGTCGACCTCCCAGGGCTGCGGCATTCCCGGGAATTTTCAAGTTGGAGACCGAGAAGCCGGTCAACCCGGCTTTGGGTTGGGCGCCGATGCCGGTCGCACCCTCATCGCGAATCTCGCCGCCCGCTCCGGTGGCGGCTCCTGGGAAGGGCGAAATCGCGGTCGGATGGTTGTGGGTCTCGACCTTCATCAAGATATCGACAGGCTCGAGAACCCCCGAGTATCGCTGGGTGTTGGGATCCGCGAAAAACCGTGTGGCGCGGGCGCCCGCGATGACGGCGGCGTTGTCCCGATAAGCGGACAGCACGCCCTCGGGACTCTGCGCATGGGTGGCGCGAATCATGCCGAACATGGACAGCGGCATCGCTGCGCCGTCGACGATGAAATCCGCGTTGAAGATCTTGTGGCGGCAGTGCTCCGAGTTCGCTTGCGCAAACATCATCAATTCGACATCGGTGGGGTCCCTCCCCAGCCTCTGAAACGCGTTCACCAGGTAGTCGATCTCGTCATTCGAGAGCGCCAGGCCCCATTCTTGGTTGGCACGCGCCAGCGCTGCATGACCATTGTTGCCCAAAACCACATGGCGCAGTGCGCGCGGCGCGGCGCGATGAAACAGGCCCGTCGGCTCGGCGCAATCCACCCAAATCGACTCCGTCATACGATCGAACAAGTGAACCGCCAGCCTCTGAAGATCTGCGGCGCTCAGCAAGGCTGCGGATCCGATGAAATACATCGTGCCGCGCTCGACGCGGGTGACCGCGCTCAAGCCACAGACGTGCAGGATATCCGTGGCCTTGCTGGACCAGGGAGATTCGGTACCGACGCGCGGTGTGATCAAAATCCGCGCACCGGCAACGGCGGGCGCGTCCGGAACGGCGGCAACGGCCAGCGTGTCGGGAACGCGCAGGCCGTCGGGAACGGCCGTGCCGTAGGTCAGCAGGGTTTTGAGCAGCTTAAGTTCGGGGCCGCTCAAGTCCCTGGACGCATCGACGAAGTGCATCCAGCGGCTACGCAAGCGCGGTGACGCGGGGGTCCTGTGTCTTGAGGATGCGCAGCAGCTGATCGAGTCGAAATTGCGACAGCGCCGGCGCGCCGAAAAGGCTAAACATGCACCATTCTACAGGAAAGCAGGCTATTTGCGGGCGCTGGAATCCCCGCCAGGGGTGTAGATCGGGACGGGGAATTGCGCGACGTTTGAGCCTTCCAGGGCGACAACCTTGCTGACGCCCTGCTTCTTGACCTCATCGATGCGCAGCACCGAATGCATGGGAAGATAGGTACGCTTTACTTCGTTGAATTCCGCCTTTATCTTCTCCTCGGCCGGATCCACGACCACGGTTGATCGTTCCCCGAATACCAGTTCCTCGACCTCAATGAAGCCGAATAGGCTACCGTGACTCACTTTACGGGCATAGATCTCGTAGACCTTGCCTTGATTCACGAACAGAACTTTGAAAATGTGACTCGCTGCCATTTAGAAGGCTCCGACCATTGCTAGTATTTCACCATATTATACGGGCACTTAGCGCAAACCTTGAGACCCGCCGGAGGGATTGAACATGGCCTTGCGCTTACGCGTTGTCAGCGAACACTCAACCCGCCTAGGTGCGCAATCCACCAAAGTATTCGGCGTGCACGGCGGCACCGTTGGGCGCTCTACTGACAATGAGTGGATTCTACCCGACCCGGAGCGTTACCTCTCGGGCAAACACGCACGCATCGATTTCCGGGCAGGCATCTACGTGCTGGTCGATACCAGCTCCAATGGGACCTACGTCAACGGCGCGCAGGTACCGCTTGGGCAAGTATCACGACTACGCAGCTCAAGGATGGCGATTACGTCCGCTTGGGCGAATACGAACTGTTGGTCAGTATCGACAAGAGCAATGACTTTCCTCCCGAAGAGAGCGCCATCGTCGCCTACGACGGACAGACCGCGTCCTCGGCAGTCAAGAAATCCACCGCCAACGACCTGGGCGCGGATCTCGACTTGAGCCAGCTGTTGGAGCCCAGCGATCTGTCGGTCGCCGACTCCGGCAACCGGCCGCGCGATTCGTACGGACAGCCCGTGCCGCGGCGCGAAGACAAGAAGGCCGACGCGGAGGGCTCCGCCACTCCCTGGCACATGATGACGCGGCCGCTGAAAGTCGAAGGCGCAAAGGCTTGAAGCGCAAAAGTTCGAGAGTGTCTCGCAGCTGTCGCTGTCGCGCTCGCAAACTCCCGCGGTCGCACTGTACGAGGGTGATTTCGACATCGGACTGGCGGCGTTCTGCCGCGGCGCCGGCATCGAGCCTCGCTCGCATCTCCACGGACGCTCGTGGCGCGGCGCTGCAACTCGCCGGCCAGTTGCTGCGCGAAGCCGTGCTGGGTCTCATGGATCTGAACCAAGGGCCGCAGCGAATTTCGCAATAAATTCAAAATTGCTGCGCCGGCGGCGGACGGGTCCGAGTCACCCCTGAATTTCTCCAAAGGCGTCGATGAGGCGCTGGTGCGGTTGTTGACGACCTTGTCGACGCGCGCGGGATCGGTCGAGGCAATTCGCGACAACTTTCGCGAGCTCAAGGCACAGAATTCCGCGACGCTGGTCGCGACGCGCGCCGCCTTCGAGGAATTCCTGAGCCGCGTGGATCCGAAGGAACTGGAGGAGCGCTTCGAGCGCGCCAGCAAGCGCGGCGTTTTCGGCGGTCAAAACAAGGCCAAGTACTGGGACTTGTATTCCGAGCTGTTCGCCGGTTTAGCGCAGCGGCCCGCGGATGGATTTCCGCATTTATTCACGGAGGCCTTCGCCAAGGCATTTGAGGCCAAGGTGCACGCGTTGAATCCGCCAAGGCGCACAAGCTTCGGCACTGAACCGCCGGGATCGACCGATCCGGACAGTCAAGCCGTCGGCGATCTTTAAGAGCGGCCGGTGCGGCTACTAGTCGTGGAAGACGATGACATCGTCGCCGACGCCATCACGCGCGGTTTGACGGCCGCCAATTACGCCGTCCACCGCGTTGCCAGCGCCGAATCCGCCCAAGCCGCATTGGCAGATGAGGAATTTGCCCTAGCGGTCATAGACGTTGGGCTGCCCGGCACCGATGGCTTGAGTTTGGTGCGGCGCCTGCGCAGCTCGGGCAAAACCATGCCGACGCTCATCCTGACGGCCCGCTGCACCCTGGCCGACAAGGTCAAGGCGCTCGATCTTGGCGCGGATGATTTCATGAGCAAGCCCTTTGAGGCCGCTGAGCTCGCGGCCCGATGCCGAGCCCTGATGCGCCGCGCCAGCGGTGCGCTGAACGGCATCATCAAACTCAACCGCTTGAGCGTCGACCTTACGGGCAAGCGGCTGTGCATTGACGAAACCGAGGTCGATCTCACCGCTCGCGAATGGTTGGTGCTCGAGTGTTTGGTGCGGCGCATGGGCCTGATCGTCTCCAAGGACCGGCTGCAGCAAGCCGTGGCCAATCCCGACCAGGACATCACCGCCAATGCCGTCGAAGTGCAGATTTCGCGGTTGCGGGCCAAACTCGGCGACGCCGCAAGCATTCGCAGCCTGCGCGGCCTGGGTTATCGATTGGAAGAAGCTAAACCGACGTGACCTCATCGATCAGTCGTCAATTGATTTTTTGGTTGGCCGTTCCGCTGCTGTTGATGGCGCTGTGCGGGGCCCTGGTACACTACTTCAACAGCGTGGCTCCGGGGATCATCAACAGCGACCGGCGCTTGAAAGAGGCGGCGAATTCGCTGATGGCGCATGTTCTCGTCAAGGACGGCCGGGTGACGCTCGGTGAGAGTGTCGACGGCAAGACGCCGCTGCCATCAGCCGACTCGGTAAGATACGCGCTGCGCGACACCCAGGGGCGTCTGCTCGCCGGCGATAGCCAAATTCCGGAAGTTCCGATGAGCAGCGACTTCAGCCAGCTGTTTGCCATGTCGCAAATCGATCATCACAGTCTGCGCACGTTGACCACGCGATTCGATACTCGCGGCGGCGTCATCTTCATCACGGCGGCGGATGTGCATCCGCCGGCGGATCCAGCCGTGAGGTACGGCTTCATGAGTACGCTGCTCTGGGATTTCGTGCAGCTCGATGTGACGCTGGTACTGGTGTGGGTCGGCATTCAGCTCGGGCTGCGCCCGGTCAAACGACTCCGCGACGAAATCGCGCAGCGCTCGCCGCTCGACCTGCGTCCCATTGTCGAATCCTCGGTACCGCGCGAAATTTCTCCCGTGGTCGTCACCTTGAATCGCCTGTTCACGATGCTGCGCGCGGCGGGGCAGTCGCAGCAGCAATTCATTGCCAACACCGCCCATCAGTTGCGCACACCGATCACCGGCATGCAGGCACAACTCGACTTGTTGGCCGCGGAGCCCAAGGCGGAACCGGTCAAGGATCGCTTGCTGACCTTGCAGGTGAGCATCCGACAATTGGCGCGTGCCGCCAACCAGCTGCTGACACTGGCGCGCGCCGATCCGGCCGCCAATATCGCCATCAAGAACCAGCCGGTGGACTTGAACACGCTGGTGGGCGAAGTAGTCGCAAAATTCTTCGACCGCGCCCTGCAATCCGACATCGACCTAGGTGTCGACCTGCAACCGGTCTCGATTGTCGCCGACCCGTCCCTGCTCGACGACCTGTTGAGCAACCTGGTCGACAACGCACTGAAGTACACTCCGGCCGGGGGCAGTGTCACGATCCGCGCCGGTATCGAGCATGGCAGGCGCTACCTCAGCGTCGAGGATTCGGGTCCCGGCATTCCCGAGGCTGAACGCCAGCGAGTACGGCAACGATTTTATCGATTGCCGAATTCGCCCGGACATGGCAGCGGCTTAGGGCTGGCGATAGTCGATGAGATCGCGCGCTTGTACGGAGCCGCCGTGACCATCGGGTCCGGAGCCGATGCCAAAGGCACCAGGGTGCTGGTGCAATTCGCCGAGACCGCGAGCCAGCAAATTTGAAAACCAACCAAGCGGTTCTGCGAACCGCGTCTCATTCTTAAAATTCTCGACGGTTCTTGTCAGTTTCACGAAGGCTTCGAGCGGTAAGGTGATCCCTATGATTTTGTTCAGCGTGGCAAATGCAGGTTATTCGGTGGCCAATCGGCGTCGCAGATCCGGCTTCACCCTGATCGAATTGATCATGACGATAACCGTCGGCGCGATCCTCCTGGCGATCGGCGTACCCTCCTTTAAATACGTCACTTCGGCCAACCGAGCCTCCAGCGAGATCAACGCTTTACTCGGTGATATGCAATTCGCGCGCGGCGAAGCGATCAAGGAAGGCCAGACGGTCACGATCTGCGCGGCCGCCAATGGCGTGCCGCCGTGTTTGGGCACGACCTTGTGGCAAAGCGGCTGGATTGTCTTCTCTGATGTCGCCGGTACCGGCGTGTTTGGGGGAACCGACGTGCAGCTGAAAATGCAGAAGACCTTCTCGAGCACGGATACATTGACGGCCGACAACGGTATCACCAGCGTCACCTTCAGCCGCGAAGGCTTTACGTCGAGTCTTCCGGGCCCGGTAATCTTCCGTCTGCAAACCAACCCGGTGGATGCCAATTACACCCGGTGTTTGTCGGCAACCATCGTCGGCGCACTGTCGACACAAATAGATGGCCAAATAACTTCGGAGGGCCCCGCATGCTGAAACCGCATCGTGAGCAGGGATTCACCTTGCTCGAAGTGATGGTGGCACTGTTCGTGCTGGTGGTCGGCTTGCTGGGCGTATTGAAGCTGGAGACCGTGGCGTACGCCAGCACCAATGTCGCGGCCAAACGCTCGCTCGCCGCACTCGAAGCCGCGAGTCTGGCCGCGTCCATGCATGTGAACCGCGGTTATTGGACCACCCCCGATCCCTCCGGCGCGACCATCGCCATCAACGGCAATGTCGCGTCCGTGCCCCTGAATGCTCCACTTTTGGCCGGCATCATAGGTGCCGCGCAGGTCTGCACGTCCACGGTGACCCCCTGCCTGCCGCTCAACATGGCCGCCTACGACTTGCAGCAATGGGCGATTGGCCTTAACAAGCTGCTGCCCAATGTAACCGGAACAGTGAACTGCGGCACCGCGCCGCCCGTGAGCTGCATGATCAACATTCAATGGAACGAGAACGCCGTCGCCACCAACACCGCGGAAACCGTTGCACTGGCAGGCCCCAGCTACACCTTGTACGTCGAGCCATGAAAACACCAGCACCACGAATCCTTCGGACCGTCAGAACGGCGCAACGCGGCTTCACGCTGATCGAGCTGATGGTCGCCATTACTCTTGGCATTTTTCTCATCGGCGGCTTGCTGATGATGGTCCAGAGCACGCGCAATGCCTTTGGCAATCAACAATTGCTCGCGCAGCTGCAAGACAACGAACGCCTGGTCATGACGTTCATGGCCGCGGTGGTGGAAACCACGGGTTATTTCCCAAACCCGGTGGTCAACGTGAACACCGCCATGTTTCCCGCACCGTTTGCGATACCCCTTCACGCTGGCCAACAATTTAATGTCCCGGGCCAAGCCATTTTCGGCACGCTCAATGCGCCCGCTGTGGGCGGCGACACGGTCACGGTCCGCTACGCCGCGGGGCCGAACGTCCCGGCGCCGGGCGATAATGTCTTCAATTGCAAGGGCACCAAGAACATCACGGGCGCCACCGATGTTTTCATCAACACGTTCTGGGTAAACATTGCGAACCCGAACAACCCGGTACTGACCTGCACGGTCAGCAGCGCGAATGGGTCGTTCCCCGCCGTTAACATCCCGCTGGTCAACGGCGTTCAGAGTTTGAGCATTCAATACGGCATCAAACGCAGCGTCGCCGACACCGGCAGCTGCGCCGACACTTACTTGTTCGCCAACCAAATGGCCCCGGTCGGTTTCCCAAATGACTGGCTCAATGTGTGCTCGATCAACGTGTCGATGTCCTTCAAAAATCCGCTCCCGACCGGTGCGCCGACCATAACAATCCAGCGCGTCATCGCCACCATGAATGCCGCGGGGGTCAACTCATGACAACACCAACTCACGCGAAGACTCAAAACCAGACGGCTCCGTACGTGCAACGCGGCATGGCGTTGATCACGGCCATGCTGCTGCTCGTCGTGGTGACAATCATGGCATTGAGCATGTTTCGCAGTTACGGCGTCGAGGAACGGCTCGCCGGCAATACCCGCGACAAGCAGCGCGCAATCAATGCCGCGGTGAGCGCGCAGCAGTATGCGGAGTCCTGGCTGGCCAGTGGTGCCGCGCCGGCATCCGGCGTGTGTCCCGTCGGTTTGGTGCCCTCCTCCACCAGCGGCGAGGTTTGCACTCCGCCTCCGGCTCCGATCGACTTTACCGTTCTGCCATGGACTACCGGCGTGACCTACACCCAGTTCACCTCCAATGCCATCAACGGCGTCAGCAACATCGTCAGCGCCACGGGTACTGCCGACACGGCAACGCAATCCGCATCCTATGTGCAGGCTCCCGTGTTCTACATCACTGATCTCGGCCCGAACGCGGGCACACCGGCGGGAGAGGTCTACCAGGTCGACGCCCTGGGCTTCGGCGGTCAGTCGAACACCGTGGCCGTGGTTGAGAGCACCTTCGTAATCGGCACCAATACTCCAAACTCGCTTACAGGACCCTGATGCGCAAACAATTCTCGATGGCGATGGCGATTGCTGCGGGCGCCGTCGCCGTAGGATTCTCGTGCGTCGCTTCCGCCCAGGTCACCTCGAACGATGACTTCACCCAGGCGCACGACAACAATAGCTGGGTGACATTCGACGGCGCCTGCCTCACCGCGGGCGACGGTAGCGGCAGCATTCCTGCCTGCGTTGGTTTGGCTTACTACGCCAACCAGGTGCAAATCGGCGGCTATAAGGGGTACTTGGGAACGAGTACGGCTCCTTCAACCGGCGCCGGACAACCGCCCGATCCTGTGGGCCAAGGCGCCCTGCGTTTTACCAACTGGTACACGCAAGCCGGCAGCATCATCTCCAGTGGCACCCCATTCCCAACCGGCTCAGGCCTGCAGGTGGTGTTTAAAACCATCAGTTATCACGGCGATTCCGGCGGCGCGGGCGGCGACGGCGCGGACGGCATGGGCTTTTTCCTCATGGATGGCGCCTATGCGCCTTATGACACCGGCGCCTTCGGCGGCAGCCTTGGGTACACCTGTTCGAACGTAAATAACGATGCGAATCATCGTGCGGACGGCACGCCGCGCCAATACGACGGACTGGCGCACGCCTACTTGGGTCTAGGCATCGATGAATACGGCAACTTCTTGAACCAGGGCGACAATACCGCCAGCGGTTTCGGCTACCTGCCCGGGCGCATCGGCCTGCGCGGCGCCGGCAGCATCGCCTGGGCGCCGTTGCACGCCAATAATCCCGTGAAGTATCCCTCGACGCTCACGCTCGCGCAGCAAGCCGCGGCTGTGCAGAACACCTGCAAAACGGGATTCCTTTGGAACTATTCCAATCCCGCGTCGCCGTTTCAAACCACGACCCCGGTCGCCGACTATGCGCCGGTCGGCAGTCCGGTCACTCTGTCCACCATCCTTCCAGGTAAAAATATCGCCAACGAAGCTGCGGCGACGCGCGGCGCGGCCCAGCCCATCACCTACGCCTTGAAGATCACCCAGAACGGGATCCTGAGCCTGAACATCAGCTACAACGGCGGCAACTATCAGCCGGTGATCACCAAGCAAGACATCACCGTCGCCAATGGCGCGCTGCCGGCCAGCTTTCGATTTGGCTTTACCGGCTCCACCGGCGGCAGCAGAAACGTCCACGAGATCCTGTGCTTCCAGGCGGCGCCGTCGGACATCGCCGGAACGTCGGTGGGCGTGAACGAGCAGGAAGCAACCAAGATCGCCAGCGGCACGCAGGCCTATCTGGCGTTCTACTACCCCAGCAGCGATACCGGCCGGCTGATCGCGAACGATCTGGTGTACTCGGCAACGACCCAAACCATCGGCATCAACGCCGTATCGAATTGGGATGCGTCGTGCAATCTGACCGGCGTCCCAACCGGACAGACCTGCCCGACCA
Organism: uncultured Gammaproteobacteria bacterium; assembly: GCA_963785405.1. Lineage (GTDB taxonomy): Bacteria > Pseudomonadota > Gammaproteobacteria > Steroidobacterales > Steroidobacteraceae > Bog-1198. The sequence goes on along the minus strand of CAWAVF010000007.1, from coordinate 204,475 downwards.
CCGGCACCGCTGGAACGTCGAACCCGCAGATACCCATCACCAGCCGCGTGATGTTGACCTGGGACGGGTTGTCGCAGGGCGTCGCATTTGAGTGGAGCGGAATCAACTCGACTGAACAAAACATTCTGGACGCGGGCGATACGACGCCGTTCAATTCCAACCGGCTGCTGTACCTGCGCGGCGCTCGAACCAATGAGATCAACACCCTCGGCGTCGGTTTGTACCGCGCGCGCGACGGGGTATTGGGCGACATCGTCGACTCGAGTCCGACCTGGGTGGGACCGCCAACCTCACACTACGCGATCAAGTGGAAGGATCTATTGGTCGGCACCGACCCCACTCCCGAGAACACGGCGACGCAGACATTCGGCCAATACCTCGCCGCCGAACAAACGCGGCTGAATGTGGTTTACACCGGCGCCAACGACGGCTTCCTGCACGGCTTCCGCAGCGGCTCCTTCGACGTCAACGGCAATTACGTCAACAACACGACCACGCCCAATGACGGCGAGGAAGTGCTCGCCTATATGCCTGCGGCGGTGTTGAACACGATTCACAACTCGACAATTGGACTTCTCGACTACTCCGGCTCCCAGTACTCGCACAATTTCTATGTGGATGCGACGCCTGACACCGACGATGTGTTCTACAACAGCAGTTGGCACACCTGGCTGGTGGGAGGACTCGGTGCCGGCGGAGCAGCCATCTACGCCCTCGACATCACCAATCCCGGCAATTTCTCGGAAGCGAATGCCAGCGCCCTGGTCATGGGCGAATGGTCTTCGGCAACCATCGGCTGCACCATCATCGGTAGTTGCGGCAATACAATGCACACCAACATGGGCAATACCTATGGCACGCCCATCGTGCGCCGGTTGCATGACGGTAACTGGGGGATCATCTTCGGCAACGGCTTCGGCAGCGCGACGGGTGATGCGGGCATTTTCATCATGATCATCGACTCGAGTGGCCTGACGCATCCGGCAAGCACCTATTATCTGTCGACCGGGAAAGCAGGCACCAACGATGGCATCGCCTACGTCTCCTCCGCCGACCTGGACGGCGATCATATCGTCGACTATGTATATGCCGGCGATCTGCTCGGCAATGTATGGCGCTTCGACCTCACCAGTGCCAGCGAGAGTGCCTGGGCTGCCTCGAGCACGCCGCTGTTTACCGCAGCGGCAGGTCAACCCATCACCACCAAGATCCAGGTAATCAGCGTGCCGCAAGCGTCCGGCCAGCGCCGCATCATGATCGATTTCGGCACCGGACAGAAGTTTCCGCAAACCGATACCCTTCCGACCTCCTATGCGCCCGGCACTCAATATTTGTACGGCGTGTGGGATTGGAACATGGCGAGCTGGAACGCCAAGTCGGCGACTCAATACTTGAGTCTGGCATCGGGCTCGACATTGACAGCGGCGAGTTTGGAAACGCAGACCCTGACGCCGGCGACTGGTGGCTCGCTCGACATTACCTCCAACGCCGTGTGTTGGAGCGGTTCGACCACCTGTACCAGCGGCAATAACGAGTTCGGCTTCATGATTGCCCTGCCGGGTACCCAGGAACAGATCGTTTTCAATCCGCTGATCTATCAAAACGCGTTGATCGTCAATACCACCATTCCGGCGATCAATTCGCCCTCGAGCTGCACGGTTGCTCACGATACCGGCAATACCATCGCCATCTCCCTGGTCACCGGCGGCGCGCTCGGCAACTCCACCACCGGGAGCTTCTTCAAGAACACGAACGACACCAATGCGGCGGGTTCGCTGACCAACGGAACAGGCACGCCTTTCATCGCGCAGGCCGGCGGCAATACCTACATCCTGACGCAATCCTTGGGCGATGCGGCCGGTACGATAGCGAGCGGCACGGCACCGCCGCCAGGATCAACCCTGACTTGCACGGCCGGGTCCAGCATCTGCCAAGGCAGTATTCAAGCCGCCGCACAGGTCTCCAAGCGCCTGACGTGGATCCAGCGTCGCTAAAAAGGCATTCGCATTCCCGCACTCAACATAACGAGGGCGGCGGCGCGCTGGCGCACGCCGCCGCCGCATGCCGTGGGGCGTTCCGAGCGCTACCGCGGCGCCTGACCATAAAGCGCGAACCGGGTCTCAGTTTTCAGATTCACAGTGTGACCCGTCAGGTTCAAGAAGGCTTCAATCGCTAAGGTGACTCCCTAATCAGAGCAATCGCAGGGCAGGTCTATGAAGCACGGATACTCGATCTCGATGGCGATCCTTACCGGCGCAATTGCTGTGGGGTTTTCCTGCGGCGCTCGCGCCCAGGTCACATCGAACGATGACTTTACCCAGGCAAACGACACCAATAGCTGGAAGACCTTCGACGGCGCCTGCCTCACCGCGGGCGATGGTACCGGCAGCATTCCTGCCTGCGTGGGCTTGCCCTACTACAACAATCAAGTGCAGATCGGCGGCAGCCTCGGCTTCTTGGGCCAGCCAACGAATCCTGGAACGGGCGCCGGTCAAGCCGGTGATGCTCCCGGCCAAGGCGCGCTGCGTTTCACCAACTGGTACGGGCAGGCCGGCAGCATCATCTCCAACGGCGCGCCATTTCCGACCGGTAGCGGTTTGCAGGTGGTTTTCAAAACCATCAGCTATGACGGCGATCGCGGCGGCGCGGGCGGCGACGGCGCCGACGGCATGGGCTTCTTTCTCATGGATGGCGGCTTCACCCCCTACGACACCGGCGCCTTCGGCGGCAGTCTTGGGTACACCTGTTCGAACGTAAACAACGACCCCAATCTTCGTGCGGACGGCACGCCGCGCCAGTACGACGGACTGGCGCACGCCTACTTGGGTCTAGGAATCGATGAGTACGGCAACTTCTTGAATCAGGGCGACAACACCGCCACCGGTTTCGGCTATCTGCCCGGGCGCATCGGCTTGCGCGGCGCCGGCAGCGTCGCCTGGGGGCCGCTCAGCAACAACTATCCTTTGCAGTATCCCGCGACACTCACGCTCCCGCAGCGAGCGCAAGCCGTTCAGCTCGCGTGCAGCACCGGCTTCGTCTGGGACTTTTCCAATCCTACGGCGCCGGTGGAAACCGCGACTCCAGTGCTTGACTACGCTCCCGTCGGCAGTCCAGTAATTCTGTCCAGCATATTGCCGGGACAGAATATCGCCAACGAAGGTGCGACGACACGCGGTGCGGCGCAACCCATCACGTACGCTTTGAAGATTACCCAGAACGGCATCTTGAGCCTGAACATCAGCTACAACGGCGGCAACTATCAGCCGGTGATAACCAAGCAAGACATCACTGTCGCCAATGGCGCACTGCCCGCGAGCTTTAGATTTGGCTTCACCGGCTCGACCGGCGGTAGCAGAAACGTTCACGAGATTCTGTGCTTCCAGGCGGCGCCGTCCAATGTTTCCGGCACGGGCGTGGGCGTGAACGAACAGGAAGCCACCAAGATCGCCAGCGGTACTCAGGCCTACTTGGCTTACTACTACCCCAGCAACAATACCGGCACGCTGACTGCGAACGACCTGATTTATACGGCGGCGACTCAATCCATCGGCATCAGCGCCACATCGAATTGGGACGCATCCTGCAATTTGACCGGCATTCCCGGCGGCCAGACCTGCCCCTCCACGGGCGCTGCCGGGCCCTTGGGCCCACAGATTCCCGTCGCCAGCCGCGTGATGTTGACCTGGGATGGGATCAACTCCGTGGGCGTGGCATTCCGTTGGACCAATCTCGCCAGCGGCTCATCGATCAACGCGACTGAACAAACCACGCTGGACGCCGGCGATACTCCGCCGATCAACGCCAGCCGGCTTTGGTATTTGCGCGGCTCCAGAATCGATGAGATCAACACCCTCGGCGTCGGTTTGTACCGCGCACGCGACGGGGTGCTGGGTGATATCGTCGACTCGAGTCCGACCTGGGTGGGACCGCCAACCTCGCACTATCAGATCAACTGGAATGATCGCTTGGTCGGCGCCGATCCGACTCCTGAGAATACCGCGGCGCAGACCTTCGGCCAATACATATTAGCGGAACAAACGCGGCTGAATGTGGTTTACGCCGGCGCCAACGACGGCTTCCTGCACGGCTTCCGCAGTGGATCGTTCGACGTCAACGGCAATTACGTGAACACCGGCGCCACGCCCAACGACGGACAAGAGGTGCTGGCCTACATGCCGGCTGCGGTGCTGAACACGATTCACAATTCAGTGGATGGCACTCTGGATTACTCCGGCTCCCAGTACTCGCACAATTTCTACGTGGATGCGACGCCTGACACCGACGACGTGTTCTACCAGAGCGGTTGGCATACCTGGCTGGTGGGAGGCCTGGGTGCCGGTGGTGCCGCCATTTACGCGCTCGATATCACTAATCCAAGCAATTTCGCCGAAACCAGCGCCAGCAGCCTGGTGATGGGCGAGTGGTCTTCGGCCACCATCAGCTGCGCCAACGTCGCCAATTGCGGCAACAACATGGGCAACACCTATGGCACACCCATCGTGCGCCGGATGCATGACGGCAACTGGGCGATCATTTTCGGCAACGGCTTCGGCAGCGCTTCCGGCGATGCGGGCGTGTTCGTCATGCTCATCGATGCGAACGGCAAGACGCATCCCGCCAGTACTTACTACTTGTCGACCGGGACACCAGGTACGAACAACGGAATCGCCTATGTCTCCTCGGCTGATTTGGACGGCGACCACATCACCGACTATCTGTATGCCGGGGATTTGCTCGGTAACGTATGGCGCTTTGATCTGACCAGCGGCACCGAGACCTCGTGGGCCGCGTCCGCCACGCCGCTGTTCTCCGCACCGGCCGGGCAACCCATCACCACCAAAGTCCAGGTGATCAGCGTGCCGCAAACCGCCGGGCCGGCGATGATCATGATCGATTTTGGAACCGGACAGAAATTTCCGCCGACCAATCTGGTCCCGACTTCGTATACGCCGGGTACCCAGTATCTGTACGGTGTTTGGGACTGGAACATGACCGGCTGGAACGCCATGTCGGCAACCAAGTATCTGGGTCTGGCAGCCGGTGCGGTGGTAACGCCGGCAAATTTGACCACGCAGACGCTGACTCCCCTCGGCACCGGTGCACTCGATATCACTTCCAACGTTGTGTGCTGGAGCGGAACGGCCACCTGCGGCGGCGGCAATACCCAGTTCGGCTGGATGGTCGCCTTGCCGGGTGCCCAAGAACAAATCGTGTTCAACCCGTTGATTTATCAAAACGCGTTTATCGTGAATACCACGATCCCGGCGGTCAATTCGCCTACGAGCTGCACGGTGAATCACGATACCGGCAATACGATAGCCATTTCCTTGTCCACCGGCGGCGCGCTCGGCAACAGCACGACCGGGAGCTTCTTCAGGAACACCAACGACACCAATGCGGCGGGTTCCCTGACGAATGGAACTGGTACGCCTTTCGTCGCGCAAGCTGGCGGCAACACGTTCATCCTGACGCAGTCCCTGGGCGATGCGGCCTTCACGGTACCGAACCAGACAACGCCACCGACAGGACCTTTGAACTGCGTCGCAGGCGCAAAATTCTGCTCTGGTAATATTCAACAGGCTTCGCTGGTCTCCAAGCGTTTGACCTGGATCGAGCGCCGGTAAAAGGACATCTAATGACTCACCGCAGTTTATTCTCCTCGGCCCGCATGGGCGGCCCGGGCATCGGCGGCTTCACGCTGGTCGAACTGATGATCACGGTGACCATCCTGGCGATCATCGTCGCGATAGCGCTCCCGTCTTATAACGCGCAAACTCAGAAGGCACGGCGCACTGATGCGCGCAACGCGCTGCTGGACATTGCGGGTCGCGAGGAAAGATTCTTGAGCGTCTCGAATGCCTACAGCCAGCTGCCCACCGATGTCGGCTACGCCGGCGCCGCATGGCCGCAGAATGTCACCCCCAACAGTTATTACTCGGTCAGCGTAGTGGCCCCCGCTGGGGCGAACCCGCCGTCGTTCACCGTTACCGCCACGCCGATCAACGTCCAGGCGAACGACACTACTTGCTTTACATTTACCGTGAATCAGATCGGCCAGCAAACCGCCCAGAATGCCGGGGGCGTGGATACTTCGACCACCTGCTGGGGTACATAGCTGCCCGGCGCAGCACTCGGAGCGGACTTACCGGTCGAGTCCCCAAAAAAAGCCGCGCTCGAGCGCGGCTTTTTTGCTTTGCACCTTGCCGACTTAGCGCGCGCTATATCCGCGGCCCTCGACACACGCCACCATGGCGCGCTGGTAGTCCGGGGCATTCTGCGCAACCTGTCCGGCCTGTTCCGTGGCCCACTTCTGGCATTCGGCCTTGTCGGTGGCCTGCTGCTCAGGGGTCTGACCGCTCTTCGGATACATGAAGATCTGACCGACGCCGGGACCAAATCCCGCGCCTGCACTCGGGGCTGACAGGGGCGCCGGTCCGTTCGCATTCGGCGCGGCGTAGGCATTCGGCGCTGCACCCGCATCCGGCGCGGCACCCGCCCCGGCCGCGGCGCCCGAAGAATCGGCCGACGGCGGCGGGTCCGTGGCTACATAGCCGTCATAGGACGGGTTGTAGGTGTAGTACACGTCATTGGCGTAGTAGTAAGGAATACCGCCGTACCAGTAGGTCGCGTAGGCCAAAGGCAGTATCGGCAGGAACCAAGCAAATCCCAGGCCGTAATACGCTCGCGGCCAGTAGCCGCCGTGCCAGTAGCCGCCGCGCCAGTAGGCGCCCGTGGAGTAGCCGTGCCAACCGTAATTGTGGCCTCCGTAGCCGTATCCGTAGCCTCCACGGCCCGCGTAGGCCCCGCCATGATAGGCGGTGGGATAACCATGGACCGATGCTGCGGCGTAATGAGCGCTCGGCGCGTAATGAGCGCCTGCGGCCGCATGCGCCGGAGCCCCGTGCGAGCCGCCGAATGAATGGCCCCCGGCTGACGCGTGGCCGCCCGAAGCGTGCCCGCCGCCGCCATGGCCCGATTGAGCCCATACCGGCGTCCCGGCTGCGAGAATTGACCCCAGCAGGCCGACCGCCAGTAGAACGCCCTTGCCCTTGATGCTCATGTGTCTCTCCTCGCCTCTACCTGATCTATAAGACCCTACCCATTCAACGCGGTTCAAGGCATTTGGTGCACATAACGTGAGCTTAATTACGCCACGCCGCATTAAACATTATGAAGGCCGTTCGCCCGGGCGCCGGCTCGAAAAACCTCGAATTGGTCTCATTTACTATCACAGTACCTACATAGGCTCGGTCAGTCAGGTTATCAAGGCGAGCGAATTCGCTGAATCGCCAGTGGGCCGTGTCCTGTTCGAACCCGGCGCGCAGACTCACCACCCAGTAGCCATCGGCGGCGTCCGAGTTGCGGTCATTCACGTAGATTCGCGAGCGGCCCACGGTGTCGAGGGTGGTCGAAAATCCCAGCGGCGCATAGCGCCAGGTCACGCCCGCATACAAGGCATTTCGCGCCAGCGCAGGCAGGTAACTACCCGCTGGCACCAGCTGGTAGCTGGGTGGCGGCGGGCCTGGGGCCAGCGGATTACAAGGCGTTGATACGCACGTGAAGTAGGGCTGCTGCACGACGGCGCGGATGTAGGTGTACACCAACTGGCCGCTGAAGCCTCCCGCAAAATTCGCCTCGGTGTCGAGTTCCAGCCCGCGGCGCGTGGTCTCACCGATATTCTGATCCACCGCCCGGCCGGCGGAATTTTGCAGCACCGCCAACTCATCCCGGGTCTTGATGTAGAAGGCGGCGAGATCCGCACGCACGCGGTCGTTGCCCGCCTTGATGCCCGTTTCATAGTTGTCGCTGCGCGCCGGCTTCAATCCAAGATTCAAGCCCGGCAGACTGCCGTCGACCGAACGATAGGCCAGATCGTTCAACGTGGGCGTTTCGAATCCCTTGCCGTACGAACCGTAAATATTGACCGCGTCGGTGGCGCGGTAGGTCACCCCTGCGACCGGATTCACCGCCGAATAGTGAACTTCGCTATCCGCGGCGTCGATCACCGCCAAGTGACCATGAGAAGTCACGTCCACCAGACTGTTGCGCACGCCGGCGATCAATCGCCAACGAGCCGCCGGGTCCCACTGCGCCTGCAGATATTGATCAAAGTCGTATACGTAGTTGGTTTCGTAACGGCGCAGCGCCCCTTGCACGCCGGTCTCCGTGCCGACGTAATTCAAATAACCCTTGCGCGTTTCCGCCAGATCGTCGTAGTTGAGACCGGCCACGAGGAGTAATGGCGTACCCGCTACGCTGCGCTGATCCGCCACGTGCAAGTCGACGCCCCAAAAGGAGCGGTCCAAATCGATGACGCCGCCGGGAGAGAGTGGATTCGCCTCTTGCGCCATGGGTATGGCCTGGAACTGTTCCGTGCCGCGATGTCCCGTATAGGTGGTGGCGAACAATTCATCGGTCGCACTGAATTTGTTTTCGTAGGCGACGCCCAGTTGTTCCTGATCGAGATTCTTGCGCGTGTTGTAGGCAAGTGCGTTCACGCCGGCCTGGGTCGGATTGGTCTCGAATTGCGCACGGGTCAGGCCCAAGGGATCCTGGGTAAATGGGGTTTCGATGGCGTTGCCCACTATCGTCAACTTGGATGTGCCGCTCGGGGCGAGACTCAGCTTGGCATTGAAGAGATTGCGCTGCGCGTCGCTGTGCACGCGATAGCCATTGGTTTGAAAGTGCGAGGTGTCCACCACATAGTTGACCGCGCCGTTATCTCCCGTGGTCTTCAGGTCGTAGCGTTGAGTGTTGAACGTGCCGTACTCAGCCAGCGCGCCGTAAGAGTATCCGGGCTTGGCGTCTTCCGTGAAGATAGAAATTACGCCGCCGGAGGAGTTGCCGTACAGCGCCGAGAACGGTCCGCGCAGCACTTCGATGTGGCCGGCGGAGCTCAAATCGAATTGCGAAAACTGCCCTTGGCCGTCGGGCATGGTTCCCGGAATGCCGTCTGAATACAGGCGCACGCCGCGAACGCCGAAATTTGAGCGTGCGCCGAAACCGCGTACCGACAGCTGCAAATCCTGCGCGTAGTTTTGGCGGTTTTGCGCCGACACCCCGGGCACCGTCACCAGCGACTCCGACAGATTCACTTGCAGCTGACCGCTTTGAATGGTCTGCGCGTCGACGCGATTGATCGATATCGGTAAATCGCGGCTGTCCTCGGCGATGCGGGTGGCGGTGACCACCACGGACGATAGTTCCTCCGCGCCCGCGCCCAGCGCGCAGAGCGGCGCAATGAGCCAGGTCAATAGAGCGAGCGGTATCGCCATTTGCCGGCGCGTGATCAATGAGAGCCTTCCCCGGTTGTTTTATTTCTCTTTAGTGCCTGCCACGTTATGTCAGCAGGCGCGACCGCAGTCAATCACTAAAGTACGGCCGTTTTTTGCCGCTACTTTAGGACTTGAGCAAATCTTCGCACAATCACGGGTTGAGTGGGGCGCGCATCGCACTCATCGTTGCCGCAAGCGTTGCCACGGCCGGCGCCAAGGACGTGCGTACGGACTTTTCCGTCAGCGCCACGGTGCTTGCAGTCGCCAATCTCGAGCTGCAGTCGGCGCCGATTGATTTGCAGATCTCCGCAGCCGACGTGCGGCGCGGTTTCATCGACGTCGCGCAACCGACGCAGGTCGTGGTCCGCAGCAACAGTCGGAGCGGCTTCGCGCTCGAAGTGCTGACGGTCGCACCGATGCTCTCATCCATGGTGGTGCAGGGGTTGGACTCGGACCTCTCGCTTGGCGCGGACGGCGGCACCATCGTGCAGCGCTGGCAGAAGCCGCAGGTGGTCCGCTTAAGATTGAGGTTTCGATTTACCCTCGCGCCGGGCCTCCGCGCTGGCGACTATCCTTGGCCGGTGCGCCTGGCGGTGCGGCCGCTCGAGTCCATCTAATAAGTGACGGTGACGGTGATCACGTCGGAGTAGCCGCCGGGCACCACATCCTGCGACGCCGGTATCAGTCCGTACATCGTTCCGGTCGCGAAGTTGCTGCCGCCCGCGGGCACGACAAAAGGACCGGCGGTGCCGGCAAAGGAGCCGCCCGTGCCATCGCCCATGATCTGTGCGTACGCCGTGCTCCAGTAGATGTTGTAGTTCAGGATGTTGGCTCCCGAGAACATTTCCCGGGTCGAATACTTGCCGCTCATGCCGGTGCTGAGACTGAGATTGACCGTGACGGTGGCCGACCCGGTCCCGGTGCCGGTGCAGGTGACTCTCAAGGTGCCGGTGGACGCATCGGCCACGGCGTTGAGAGGATTGTAGATTCCGAATGCGATGCCGCCGGCGCTCACCGTGCAACTGACCGTGGTGACGGCTCGCGCGAGGGACGCCAAGCCGAACGTCAAGCACAGCGCGATGACGATGTGGCGCGGATTCATTGGCTCGGCACCGTGGGATCGCTGCCCGTGGCGGGATCGCCGCTTTTCACGGCACGGCATTGAATGGTGCCCATGTCGGGCAGCGGATCATCGGGCGGCGGCGGCTCGAGTCGGAAACTGCAGTGCCCTCCTGTCCAGCTCGCCTCCGCGGACATGCCGTGATCGTAGCCCGTGACATACACCATTCCGTTCAGCACCACCGGAAACAGCGTGCCCTTGAGCTTCACCACCGCGCCCACCGGCACGGGTTTGCCGTCCTCAGTCACCAAGCGAAAGGTGCCGCTGCGCACGCGCTCGACCGGGAAACGCGCGATCACGCCGCTGCGATACGGCGGCGCCATGATGGTGCTGCTGGCGCCGATGGTGGTATCGAGCGGCAGATCTTCCGGCGTGATGCTGATGTGATTGGCCTCGTAGGGCCGCAGGTTGTAGAGCAATGCCCGGCCGGTGGCGTCGGTATGCGTGGTCAGTTGGTTCTCCACGTACACCGGAACGTCGGCGAGGCCCGCGACATCGACCATCGCAAAGCTGCCGTTGACGGAGCGGGTGGTGTTCAATTGACCATCGAGGAAAGTCATCGCACCGCTTAAGGTGGCGCTTTGACCATTGAGGCCCATATTGCGCGCGGCCTCCAGTTCCAGGTCGGCACTGTGGAACTGCTGGCGCCAGTCGGCGTCGTAGTTGCCGGCAGTCGATAGGTTCAGCCGATAGCCGCTACCCGGACCCACCGGAGGGCTTTGGGTCAGGGACGCAATGACCTGGTTGGATGGCGCGCCGGCGCCGCTGCCGCCCACGCCCGTCAGCGAGGCGGCACGCCGGTTGCTCAACGGCACCACGAAAATCAGATAGGCGCTGGTGGAATTTTGCGCCGGCGTCGGCAGTTCTGCCGCCGTATGCGTGCGCGTGACCGTGAGGTTCAGCGTGCCGGTGTGGCCGAAATTGATGGTTTGCGTCAACCCCAGCGTTTGCTGCAGCGGCGAATCCCGGTAGGTTTCGCGCACGTACGCGAGCGACAGCGACCCATAGCGACCCAGCCCGATGCCGGTCTGGACCAGATCACGCTCGCGCATCCGCATCGCCGCGTCGAGCGCCTGGCCGACCTGGGCAAAATCCGGGCTTGCCCACAGGGCGTTGACGACGAAGCTGGTATTGGTGCCGCGATGTTCGAATCCCGCGCCGCTCAACCAGCCGGAGCCGTTCGAGTCGCCGCCGGCCGCGGCGGTAACATTGAGAATGCCGATTTTTCCGATGCCGAAGGCGCCGTTCAATCCCGCCGCATGGGCATCGGTGAAATCCGCGGCATTGGCGTCTCCCGAGAGATATTCCGCGTGGCCTTCCAGCGTGAAGGTATTGGTGATGCCGCGCCGATAAGTGTATTCACCCAGCATTCCTCCGTATTGATTGCTATCCAACGCGTAGTTGTCGCGCACGGTGCCGAGGTTGACCGAGAATTGCGTCAGACCCTGCGCAAGCAGCGTGGTGCTCGAATAGAAGGTCTGGGTAAGCACCTGCTCGCGCCCCAGCGCATCGCGCACCACCACGCTGACATCGCCGGTACCCGACACCGTCGGCAATCGATCAATCACGAAGGGGCCGGCCGGAAGCTGATTGCTGGTCACCAGTTGATTGTTGACGAAAACATCGACGGTCGACGGCACCGTGGCTGTGCCGCCGGTGGTCAGCAGCGGCGTCGTCAACAGGTCCGGGCGCAAGGAGAAGTTCCTGCTCCAGCGCACGCCCGCATAACGCAGCGCGTATCCCCAGGTGCCGGTGTCGCTGATGGTGTCGCCGACATTCAAGGTCTCGAGCACGTCGGGAAAGTCCCGGGTGTAGGTGGTATCGAGCCGCACCAGCGAATTGGCGTAGCCGTAATCTGCACCACCGTAGCGGGCAACCGCGGTACTGGTCACGACACCCGCGGCTGCGAACACCCCGAGCTCGGTGAAGGCGCCGCCGGTGTCCTGGCTGTCAATCCGCTGCGCCGACAATTGGTAGTTGAGAAACGCCCCCGGCGATGCCGGCGTCACCGCGGGAGACTGGCGCGCCGCCGCGCTCAATCGCGTCGTGTCGAGTGCCGAGGCGGGCGCGCTGATGATGGCCCGCTGCGAGGTCTCGTCGATCGCCACCGTACAGCCCTTGATGGCCGTCGGATCGAAGTAGCGGCGGCCGTCATGCATGTAGGGAGCGGTCTCTGGCAGGTGCAGGCGTAGACGCTCGAAGTCGTTCTGATCCAGATATAACTGACCTTCCCGGCCGCGCAGCACAATCATCATTTCGCCCGGTTGCTTGGCGCTCAACGTCACTTCCAGCACAGATTCCTGAAGATCGGGAGGTTCCGCGGCGCATGCTGCACGAGCCGCAAGATACAGCACCAACACCAGAATGGCGGAATATGTCGACAGCGCGCGCGGAATCCGGTATCGCATTGCTGCGGGCACGCGCCAATCCGCGGCTCTTTACAGATCGCTGGGCGCAACGTCGGCGGAAAAATCGCCTTGGTCGCTATGCCCACGAATCGGAATCGCTCCCTGCCTGATCGCGTCAGCCGGCGGCGTCAAAACCCAGCTCATCCGGCTGCCCGGAAGTACGTACTTGGATGTCATTCCGCGCAGCGGCATCAGCGATCCCGGAAACTGCGCCTCGAAATCCGTTACTTGCAAATGCGCGCTGCCGCTGTTGGTCGCCGCGACTTCAAGTTGACCATTGGGAAGCCAGCGCGACTGCCAGGCTACTTGAGGACTCGCCCTGCCGTGCGCGGGCGCGACGAACACCGGAATGCTCAGGCGCAGCGCCACGCGCAAGCCGGTAAAATCCTTAGCTTGGGCCTGCGGCACTTCCTCGAAGATCACGCGGTACGTCAGCTCCTGCGCAGGGTCGGGTTCGCGCCTGAGCGCAACGCGAATGATTTGCTGACCGTTGGCGGGAATCTGCAGCACCGGCGGGGTCGCCAGCAATTCGCGCGTGTCCTCGAGCTGTTCCGTGCCGTCCTTTTGCGACCAGCTGACGACGCGGACTTGTACCACGACCGGGCTGTCGTCCGCATTGATGAGCGTGAGGGCTTCGGTCTTGTGCGCGCCCGTGAGCTGGGCGCGAATGGGTGAAATATTGAAGGTGCTGGCCGACGCGGGCGCGGCTATCGCCACACAGGCCAGCAGCGCGAAGAGAAACGTGCGCATGGGCCTAATAGGTGACCGTGACGGTGATGGTATCGGTGTAGGCACCGGGTACGACGGCTTGATTGGTTGCGTTATCCGGCAATTGTCCGAAGACCGTGAACGCCACGGCCGTGGCAATGCCGGCTCCGGTGCCCGCTTCGGTCTGACTCGTGCCGCTGCCGTCGCCGAACACCGTGGCGAACGCCGCGGTGGTGTAAAGGTTGTACTGCAGCGTGTTGGCGCCGAAGGCCATCAAGCGCTGCGCCACGGTGCCGCCGGCGGTGGTGCCGCGGTTGAGCGCCACCGTGAAGGGAGAATTTTTGGTGCACTTGACGCTGATGGTGCTGTTATTCGCCACATTGCCGCCGCCAGGGGTATAGGCGGCGAAGGCCAGTGGCGTGGCGGTCGCCGAACAGGTGGCAAGCAACGACGAGGTGACGGCAAACGTGGTGGTGGTGGTTGCGGCGCCGGCGATTCCGGCCGTCATCGCACCTACGATCAATGTCATTGCATGAAGCTTGCGCATCGAATCCTCTGGGAATGGAGATTACAGTCGAGAAGTCTTGCGGCGGCCATTCCAACCGCCGCAGGAGCTTCGGGCATCAATACGTAACTGTGACCGTGATGGTGTCCGTGTAGGCGCCGGGTACCGACGCTTGGTTGGTGGCGTTGTCGGGCAGTTGACCGAATACCTGAACGTTGCTGGCCGTCGCGATGCCTGCGCCGACACCCGCGACCGTCGCGGTGGCGCCAGTGCCGTCACCAAAGACCGTGCCGAGCGCGGCGGTGGTGTACAGGTTGTACTGCAAGGTGTTGACGCCCGATCCCATCAAGCGCTGCACGAAGGTGTCACCCGCGGTGGAGCCAACATTGAGCGCGACCGTGAACGGCGTGGTCTTGGTGCACTTGACGGCGATGGTGGTATTGCCGGTCAGCGTGCCCGTGCCCGGGGTGTAGTTGCCGAAGGCCAACGCAGCAGCCGTCGCGGAACAGGTCGACTGCACCGTCGCGGTCACCGCGAAGGTCGTGGTGGTGGTCGCGGATTGCGCAACGCCCGCGGCCATGACGGCGGCAGCCAGGGTTGCGGTGAGAATCTTGCGCATGAAAGCTCCTAAAATTTGTCGGTCATTGACGTCACGGGGAATCCCCGAGGTAGCGCTATTGTTGCTGGATGTACCGATATCGTTGTGATGTCGTTCGCAGATCGGCGAGCCCGGGCTCAAGTTTCGGGGCAATCTGCCGGTCCCATCTCAATTTGTTTTGGCTGCCCCCCGCTTCGATCTCAAGCTGAGAGTATCAGAAGGGCGAGGCGGTTCTTATGTGAAGCGATGGGCCGGGTCTCAAAAGACCGGGCCAAAGGGCCAATTGACGGGCATTTTGCCGGGGCTAGCCGGGCGCCCGGTTGGCCACTTCCACCGTGACATGGGAGAGAGTCGGGAAGCATTTGAGCTGCGATCGGTAGAAGGATGGATCGCGTGGTCGTTGCGTCACGATGGTTACGATCGCGCCCAAATGTCCCGGACCGAGGCGCCAGAGATGCAGGTCGGCGACGCGATCGCCGTCCACTTCGACGCGGCGCCGGATGCGGGTCAGGAGCGCCGTGTCGGGCGTCATGTCGAGAAGAATTCGACCGGTGTCGCGCACCAGCGCATAGGCCCAGGTGGAAATCACCACAGCGCCGACGATGCCGATCACGGGATCCATCCAAACCCATCCCAGGAAGCGGGCGGCCGTGAGGCCAAGAATGGCGAGCACGGATACCGCGGCATCGGCTGCCACGTGAATGAAGGCGGCGCGCAAATTGTGATCGCGGTGAGCGCCGTGACCGGCATGGTCGGCGGGCTCCTCGAAGGTGAGCGCGTGTGTCTCGGCATCCGCACCTGTACCCAGTGTCAGGCGGGCGGCAAATTCGTGCGGTTCTGGAATGACATCCACGGACTCGAAATAGGCGCCGCCCCAGGCGAGCGAGAAATGGCTGCGGCGGCCATCGGCGCGCCGCGTTTCGATCGCGACCGGCAGCGCGCGAGCGGCATGTTCGTCAATGCCCGCGATCCGCAGGCGGAAGCGCGGCGGCCCATCGGCTTCTGCAATTTCAACCGTGACGGTCCCAAATCGGCTGGCCACGTTTTGACTGTCGGTGTCGCCCGCGGCGCCGTGGCCATGGCCGCGCCCGTGCGCATGACCATGGTGATGATCATTACCGCCGCTCAGGAGCCAGGCACTGACCACGTTGACGATGAGCCCGAGGCATGCAATCGGAATCGCCTCACGAAAGGATATCGGCACCGGCGACAGGAACCGGACCACCGCCTCGTAGCCGATCAAAAGTGCTATCAGGGCCAATACGATGGCGCTCGAGAAACCGGCGAGATCACCAACCTTGCCGGTTCCGAAACTGAATCTTGCGTCGGCGGCGTGCTTGCGCGCAAAGGTGTACGCGAGCGCCGCGATCAGCATGGCAATCGCGTGCGTGGACATGTGCAGACCGTCGGCGATCAATGCCAGCGAACCGAACGCGATCCCGCCACCGATCTCGATCAGCATCATCGCCGCGCAGAGTCCGATCACCGCCCAGGCCTTGCGCTCATTGGCCGCATGCCCGGATCCTAGGAACACATGCTGATGCTCGTCGCCGGCATGCAATTGCGCGTTGCTGGTCATGGTCGGGCCCTCACTTGAAATAGCTGTGCACGACCTCGATGAGATCATCGGCTGCCTCGGCACGGGGACCGCCGATTCGCGCTCCGGGTGCGGCCAGATGTTCGCGGATATGATCCTCCACGACCTCGGCAAACAGACTGTTGACGGCACCGCGGCAAGCAGCGAGCAGCCGCATGACCTCGGCGCACTCGGCTTCCGTCTCCAGCGCCCGCTCCACCGCCTCAACCTGCCCGCGCAGCTTGCGCGAGCGGTTGATGAGCTTGGTCTTCTCGCGGATTGTGTGGCCCATGATCCTCATACCCTACCGGGGTAGGATACACCGTTTCGAGAGGGCCGGGAGACCCGCCTGTTAAGGTGATCGCCCGGCTCATTGCTTGGAAATGTCAGAACTTCCATGCCAATCCGCCGAATACGCCACGCCGCGGTCCGTACTGCGGCGCAAAGACGCCGATGCCGGTGCCGCTGCGAATTTGATAAACCTTGTCGGCCAGGTTGATGACATCGAGGCGCACCGTCAGCGGCCCGGAACCGGCGATTCGAAAATCATGAGTCAGGCCAAGATTGACTTGGGTATAGCTCGGCGTGTGATCCCCGTTCGGGATCACGCTGCCGTCGGGAAGGTTGAGATCGTCGCGCAATCCGGTGCCGAGTATCGCATCGACACTGAAACGAGTTCCCAGCCACAAATAGGAGACGCCGCTTGAAGCGGACACCCGCCCCTCGTGATCGAGGTGGATGTAGTTCGTGGCAATGTAATTGAGGCTTGCCTGGGAAAAGTTGAACTGCGCCGACTCCACGTCCTTGCCGTGAGCGGCCTGCCAGGCGGTATTGAGGTAGGCGGTAAAATTACTCACAGTGTAGTTGGCGGTGAACTCCACGCCGCCGATCAGGCCGTAGCGGTAATTGAATGGCGTGAGAATGATCGGCGCGCCGAACTGTCCTTCGTCAATCAAGTGTTGCGCCTGCTCGTAATAGCTGTCGACGCCGAGCGTGAGGGTATTGTCGAGCAGCTTCTGTTGCACGCCAAGATCGTAATAATTGGCGCGCTCGGCTATCGGCGCGGTGTCTTGCGTAACCGAGCCGGGCGGCACGGCGGTGGTGCCGGCGAACTGCGTGAAGGTGGTAGCGCCGATCAGCTCGAACGGCGGCGGAGTGAAGTATCGCGAATAGCCGCCATGCAGCGTGGTGCCGGTGTCGAACTGCCACACGGCATTGATGCGCGGGCTGAGCTGGCTGCCGCTGGAATAGGCGCTGTAATGATCGAAGCGCAATCCGTAATTCAGCGTCAAGGGTGTCAAGGGCTGCCATTCGTCCTGCAGATAGACACTCTGAATTTGCTGGACCTGGGTGCCGTTGTCGATGATGGTGAGCGGCACATTGCTGGTTTGCGCGCCCGTGTCGTCGATGGGCAGAACCTGCGAGCTGGTCTCGCTCTTGGAGCTGTCGTGCTGAACATAGAGACCGGCGCGCACCGTATGCGTATCGCCGAGCTTGTAGGACCCATCCGTTTGCCAGGCTACCGCCGTATCGTCCTTGAACGCATTCTGAGCGATGCCGTTGTACAGCAAGTCACCGACTGGATCCGGCACGAAATGCAAACTGGTATAGCGAGCGGAAAGCGAGGTCTGCCAGTTGAGCGCGCCTTCGGAATGCTGCCAGCTGACGATCGCGTACTCCGCGAGTTCGTGCTGCGACTCGTTCAAATCATTGCTCAGAAACGCGGTTTGACCGTTGACATCCAGCCCCAACGTAGGCTGCAGACCTACCTGATTGGGAATTTGGAACTCATCATCCGAGACACCCATGATCAGCGACAGGCGGTCGTTGGAATCGATGATGTCCTCGAAATAACCAAAGCCCTGGATTTGGGTGGTGTGATCGTGGAGCGGATTGGAACTGCCGTCGGGCGATTCGATGCCAAGATCATTCTGCTTGTAGTCGGCCGTTATGTAGTAGGTGTATTTGCCGTCGCTGCCGCCGTATTCGGCGGCCGGCTCGAAGGTCGAATGGCTGCCACCGTAGACCGACACCGAACCGCCGGGCGTGAGCAGCCCGCTGTTGGTGGTCAGGTCGATGATGCCGGCGGTACGCAAGCCGTACTCAGCCGGCAGCGCGCCAGTGATCAATTTCAACGAAGAAATCAGCCAGGGGCTCAAGGTCTGACCGAAGACGCTGATGCCCTCGGGCAGGATGATCCCGTTCAATCGGTACTGCAGGTCATTATGATCACCGCGAACATGGATTTGTCCGAAAGAGTCCTGGACCACATCCGGGGCCTGCAGCAGAACTTGATTGAGCGGCACGTTCTGACCGCCCGGTATTGCGGCAATCGCGTCGCTATCGATGGTATAAGTCGACGCACCGGTCTGGGTCTCGATGGTATTGCGAGCCTCGTTCAAGCGCTGCGCTGTGACCTGAATCTCCGTGATTTGGGCTGGAGCCGCCGAGTCGGCCGTAGCGGCGAATGCCAGAGAATTTGTAACGATAAACAACAGCGCCGCGGCAGCAGCGGCTGCAGGCACGGATGAAAGTCTGAACATGGAAAGGACTCCGCAAAAGCTGAATGACGAAAAGCCTCGGCCGATGACTCGGCGCGGCTCAACGCAAGGCAAAACTTCAGCTTAGGGAGGGAGGGCCGCGGCTGCGCGGCTTAGGCGAAGAGGCATCGATCGCGGAAGACGGCAGCTCTGCGGCGCGCAGCAGTGCGGCGCGGCCGAGCAGAGGGGCATGGAAAGCATGGCTAACGGCAGGCGTGGCGACTTGCGCAAATGCGGGACACAGCGCGCAGGTGCTATCCGCAGTGCTGCCCGACTCGACTTTGAGCTGCACCTCGCCCGCATGGAACACATGGCTGAGCTCATGAACAACCGCGCCCTGCTGCGCCACCAGCAGCAGGAGCAATAGGCTCAGCGCTCTAAATGCGTGTTTCATTCGGCCGGTCGAATATCTCAAACAGCTTCAAACGATAACAGAACTCCAAGGACTTTGCAGTATCTGGGTCACACCGCCTCGAGCGCCGCCGCAAGATCCGCGATGAGATCATCCGCGTCCTCGATGCCGACCGATATGCGAATCAACGCGTCGGTTATTCCCAATCGATCGCGCGTTTGCTTCGCCACGCCGGAATGCGTGGTGCTGGCCGGGTGCGACATCAAAGTTTCAGTGCCGCCGAGACTCACCGCGAGCTTGATCACCTGCAGCGCGTCGAGCAGCCGAAAGGCCTCCGCTTCTCCGCCCTTGACTGCGAAGCCGAAGGTCGAACCCGCGCTCCCGCACTGGCGCTGAAACAGTGCATGGCGCGCGTCATCAGGGCTCAAGAATCCAAGATAGTTCACGGCCGCGATTTTCGGATGCTGGCGCAGGAATTTCGCCACCACGGCGGCATTTTCCGCCGACTTGGCCATGCGCAGCGCCAGGGTTTCCATCGAACGCATGATCATCCACGCGGTATTCGGATCCAGCTGGGTACCGAGCGCACCGCGCAGTCTTTTCACGGGTCCGACCGCATCGCGCGAGCCGACCACTCCACCTGCGACCAGATCCGAATGGCCGCCCACATACTTGGTGAGCGAATACATGACCAGATCGACGCCAAGGTTGAGCGGGCGCTGGAACACCGGCCCCAGAAAAGTGTTGTCGACCGCCACCGGCGGACGCCCGCCCCGTTGGCGCGCGCCGATCTGCTCCGAAACCTCGCGCATCAGCTTAAGATCAACCAGGCTATTGGTCGGATTCGCCGGCGTCTCGACCACGATCAGGCAAACGCGGCCGTTGCTCGCGGCGGCCTTTTTCGTGGCCTGCGCCGCCGCTTCCATGACAGCCTGCCGATCATGCCCCAGAGTAAATCCCACGGCGCTTATGCCGAACTCCGGCAAGGTTTTTTCGATCAGCGTCTCGGTTCCGCCGTACAACGGCTGGCTCATGAGTATCACGTCGCCCGGCCGCACATGCGCCCAGATGACGGTGGATATCGCCGACATGCCGCTGGAGAAAACCGCGGCAGTTTCACCCTCCTCCCACAACGCCAGGCGGTCTTCCAAAACTTCCAGATTAGGATTATTGAAGCGCGAATAGACAAGACCGGATGATTGCCCGGCAACGGGCTCGCGCCTGCCGGAGGTGTAGTCGAAAAAATCCTTGCCGTCCTGCGCCGTCTTGAATACGAAAGTCGAGGTCAGGAAGATCGGCGGCTTCAGCGACCCTTCCGACAAGCTCGGATCAAACCCATATCCCATCATTTGGGTTTCAGGCTTGAGCAGGTGATTGCCGATTTTGCGCTTATGATACGTGTCGTAACTCACGCTGCCCCCAAGAAGTTAATGCCGTGAAGCGCAATATAACACCGTGCTCCTCCTAATCATCGCCACCGCGGCCTTCTTCAGCACGCTGTGCGGCGGACTGCTGGCGCTGCGCCTGCGCGACAAACTGCACTTGATCCTGGGCTTCAGTGCAGGCGCCGTCATCGGCGTCGCATTTTTCGATTTGTTGCCGGAAGCCATCGAATTCGGTGAGAAATTTCATTCCCCGGCCGGCATCTTGTCGTGGACCGCGGTGGGATTTTTGTTCTATCTGGTGATGGACCGCGTTCTGCAGCTTCACGGCGACCCCGCGCCGCGCGGCCGCTTCGCCGCCGGCGTGCTCTGCGGCCACAGCTTGCTGGATGGAATCGCCATCGGCCTTGCTTTTCAAGCATCCCGCGATGTCGGAATCGTGGTGGCGATTGCCGTGTTGACGCACGATTTCTCCGATGGCATCAACACGATGAATATCGTGATGAAAAATCGCGGCAATCAAAAGCTGGCGCTGCGCTGGCTGCTGGCGGATGCGCTGGCCCCGGTCTTAGGGGTGGCATCGACCCGTTTCTTTGCGCTTCCCGACAGCGGCTTCGGCACGGTGCTGGCGCTATTTGCCGGTTTCTTCCTCTACATCGGCGCCAGCGATCTCATCCCCGAAAGCTACCACGCACATCCGAAATTTCTCACCACGGCGACCACTCTGGCCGGCGCCGGCGTGCTGTACCTGGCAATTGCGCTAATCGGGCGTTAAATCGCTCATCGCCGCACTCCCGGCGGAAGCCACCATGATGCTGGCAATGGCTGCCCATTGAATCCAGGTCAAGCTTTCACCCAGAAAAGACAGACCGGCGAGCGCCGCAAACGCCGGGTCCAGGCTCATCAACACGCCAAAGGTGCGGGTGGGCAGCCGCGGCATCGCGAACATTTCCAGCGAATAGGGCACCGCGCTCGACAGCAACGCGACACCGACAGCGGCAGGGAGGATCGCCGGCGAGAAAAGCAGCGTCCCGCTATGCGCCACGCCGATGGGCACGATGAATACCGCGCCGATCAGGGTACCCCATGCCGTGGTTTGACCTCCGTGCGCGGCACCCGCCTTGCGCCCGAAGACAATGTAAAGAGCCCAACACACACCGGCGGCGAGTGCGCAAGCGATGCCCACGGGCGGCAGCGGTTGGCTGCCAAATCCCAACGGCAGCAGGACCAATACGCCGAGAATCGCCATCAAAACCCACAAAAAATCGCGGGGTCGGCGCGATGCAGCCAAAGCAACGCCGAGCGGGCCGGTGAATTCAAGCGCCATGGCAATGCCGAGAGGTATGGAGCGCAGCGACAGATAGAAAAACAAATTCATCCAGCCCATCGCAACGCCGTAAACGATGATGGTGCGGGCCTCGCGCAAGGTTACGCGCAGGCGCCACGGACGCCACGCGGCGAAGAGAATTACCGAGGCAATGGCTAAGCGCATCGCGGCCGCGCCGACGGCGCCGACAACCGGGAACAGCCCCTTTGCGAGCACCGCGCCCAACTGAAAGCACACCATTGCCGCCGTCAGCGCAGCGATCGACACCGCGATGGAACCGGTGGCGCGCCGAGTTTTGGATCCGGCCGTCAACTTTTGGCAGCGTCGTCCCGCGGCTGGTCCGTGAGATTCAAGTGCTTCATGACACGATTGAGATTGCGGCGAATCTCATTCAGATGTCCGATGTTCACCGCGGTCTTCATTGCCTGCTTCAAGGGCTGCAAAGGGTAGCCGGCGTAGTGCCCGGCGAGCGGTACGTCGTTGGTGACCGAGGACCGGCCGGACAGCACGACGTTGTCGCCGAGCGTGACATGCTCCGTAACCACTGAATTGCCGCCGGTGATGAACTGGCGCCCGATTTTGGTCGAGCCACCCATCATGAACCCGGCCGTGTAGAAACCATTCTCGCCGAGATCGCAGTTGTGCGCGATGTGGCAGATGTTATCCAGCTTGGTCCCGGACCTGATGAACGTCGAGGTCAGCTTGGCGCGGTCGATCGCACAGTTGCTGCCGATTTCCACCGCGTCGCCAATGACTACGTTGCCCAGATGGGAGATCTTTCGCGGCCGGCCATCGGGATCGACCGCGTAGCCGAACCCATCGCTGCCGATGCTGGTGTGCGGATGAATCTCGCAGTCCTCGCCAATTCGGCAGTCGGCGCCGACAAAAACATGCGGGTGCAATATGGTACGCGCGCCGATCCGTGCCGCGTTCTCGATGACGGTGTGCGCGCCTATCAGACAGCCGTCGCCGATTTCGGCTCCCGCCCCGACCACGCAATAGGGTCCCAAGAAAACGCCCGTGCCCAGAATCGCCTCGCTGTGCACGATGGCGGTCGGATGGCGCTCGCCCCACTGCTTGAATCGATTGCACTTGGTATCAAAATACTTGAGTAGAATCGCCATACCCATCGAGATGTTCTTTACCGAGAAGCAGCAGCTGGCGCCGTCCGCGACGAGATCGAGCTCGCCGGCCATTTTTGCCTGTACGATTAGAATGGCGGGTTTGAGGAGCCGCGCTTGCGCAAGCAACGCTGAATCGCTTACGAAAACCAAGCTTTGCGGCGTGGCCTGGTCCGGCACATCGCAGTGAGTGGCCGCAATTTCCAGGTTGCCATGGAGAAATGCAAAGATATTCGAATGCTGATTCTTGATGGTCTGAGCGGTAAGCATGGCGCTATCCCTTAAGAATCCATTGGCGAACGATCGCGGAGATTACCATCGTGGACGAAGCTGCGCGCGATATTGAGCGCCCAATTGAACGGATTTCACACATTCTTGTACCGTCCGACACCGTATCGCTTGCTCGCTTTCTGCTGGGCAAAGTGCTGGTGCGCGAATTTCCAGGCGGCATTGCCTCAGGCCGGATCGTCGAGACCGAGGCGTATCTGCCGCAGGACCCCGCCTGCCATGCCTTTCGCGGCGTCACGCCGCGCAACCGCTCGCTGTTTCGCGAACCGGGCCATGCTTATGTCTACCTGTGCTACGGGACTTCGTACATGCTGAACGTATCGAGCGAAGCGGCCGGGATTGGCGCCGGCGTGCTGCTGCGCGCGCTCGAGCCTCTGTACGGTATCGAACATATGCGGAAAAATGCCAAGCCAATCAAGCCGATGGACCTGGCGCGCGGACCCGGGAGACTGGCCGCCGCGCTGCGCGTCGACCTGAAGGATGATGGCCTTGATCTATTTGCCGGCGAACAGCTATGGATCGGCGCCGATAATCACGTCTCCGGGCCCGTGGGTTGCAGCGTGCGCATCGGGATCAGCAAGGCGGCCGATGAGCGGTTGCGCTTCTTCATCGCGGGCAACCGTCATGTCAGCGGACCGCGCAGGCTCAATACATGATCTTGGGTGCGGCAGCACGGGCAGTTTTGATGGTGAGCGCGGCGGCGGTCCTGGCGGGCTTGAGCAATCCTGCCCTGGGTGCCTGCCCCTCGAACGTGACCGTGCAGATCGAGGTTCGCGGCTCAAGCCTATGCCTATTCGTCGACGATGCGGCTTGGGCCACGCAGCAGCAGCTGCTGCGCGCCTGGGTCGAGCGCTCGGCGCGAATAGTCGCGGACTATTACGGCCAATTTCCCGCGCCCGCGGTGACCTTGAGGCTGCGCAGCATGGACGGCGCCGGCGTGGGCGGCGGCCGCACCACCAGCGATGGCGGCCTCGCGATTCAAGTGCGCGTCGGCCGCGAAGCCACCTCCGAATCGCTGGCGGCAGACTGGGTTCTGGTGCACGAAATGGTGCATCTTGCGCTGCCCGAGGTGGGCCGAACGCACAACTGGCTGGCGGAAGGATTGGCCACCTATGTGGAGGGCGTCGCGCGAGCTCAATCTGGAAATCGCGATATCGCCGATGTGTGGGCCGAAGATCGGCGTTCCATGCCCCTGGGACTGCCGCGCGCCGGAGAAGGCGGCATGGACCAAACGGCGACGTGGGGCCGCACCTATTGGGGCGGCGCATTGTTCTGCCTGCAGGCGGACGTCGCCATACGCCAGCAGACCGCCAACCGAGTGGGTTTGCAAACCGCATTGCGCGCCATTCTCAAGCAAACCGGTGGCTATGCCTTCGAACGCGATATTGGTGATGTGCTGCGCATCGGCGATGCGGCCACCGGCACGCACGTCTTGTATGGCCTGTACCAGCAGGTGAAGGCGGCACCGCAGGCGCCGGATCTCGAGGTGTTGTGGACGCAGCTTGGGGTTCCGAATGATCCGAAATCACAACCCTTCGACGATCACGCGCGCTTCGCGGCGATTCGCATCGCGATTACCGCCCCGGCCCCTTGAGGCTCGATCCCGAGCGGTTAATGTTCGGAAAAATTGGGTTCGCGCTTCTCGAAGAAGGCGCGCACTCCCTCGACGCAATCCTGCGTCTCCAGCGTCATCTCCTGGGCGCTGCGCTCGGCGCGCAGTTGCTCCTGCAGCGAATTATCGAAGGTCGAAGTATGCAGGGAACGTATTTGTCCGAGAACCGCGCAAGGTCCGGTGGCAAGCCTGTGAGCCAGCGCGTGTGCGCGCGCCTGAAGCTCGTCGGCCGGCACTACCGCATATGCGAGTCCCCAATCAAGCGCCGTCTTGGCGTCGATTCTTTCCGCGAGCATCAGCGATGACAACGATCGGCCGGCGCCGATGCGCCGCGCCAGGTGGAAGGTGATTCCGGCATCAGGTACCAAACCGAGACGCGCGAAGGACGGTAGGAAATAGGCATTTTCCGCCGCAATGATGATGTCGCTCGCCAGGGCCAGGCTCATGCCGGCACCAACCGCAGCACCATTGACCGCAGCCACGATGGGGAAGCGAAAGCCGCTCATGCGCAGAATCAGCGGATCCATGAAGCGGCGCATTTCGAAATGCGCGCGCTGCCGCGCTTCCTGGGTTTTCAAATCGATCGAATGAAGATCGAGGCCGCTGCAAAATACATCGTTGCTGCCGGTGATGATCACCGCTTTTGCGCCGCTTTCGCCCTTTTGTATTTGATCCAGAGCCAGATGCAGCGCGCGAATAACGGTGATATCGATTGCGTTGCTCACCGCCGTGCGCTGTAGCGCCAATGTCGCAACTCCGTCGGCCACCGTAAACGACAAAGAACTCATTCGACTGCCCCCCTCGCGTTTGCCAGCTAAACCTCGACGCACCTCTGACTTATTTGGTTAAGAATCCCTAATCGACCATCCTGGCTAGATCATGCCCCCTGCGCAGCGGCGCTGCAAGGCCGCCGCCGCATTGCCGTTGCGCGGCGCTGGTCGATACCGCAATATTCGCCGTCGCCTGTCACCCGCCCTTCCGGAGCTGAGAATATGTCGAGATTACGCGGCAGCAAACCTGCGCCTTTTCTGCTGCAAAGCGCCGCCACACTGCTGATGGTTGCGCTTGCCGCGGCGGCAATATCTGATCAGACCCGGCCGAACGAAACACCCGCGCAGTTCTCACCAAGGGTCGGGAGTTTCGACTATACGCAGCGCGAAGTCATGATTCCGATGCGCGATGGCGTCAAACTGCAGACCGTGATTCTCATTCCGCGCGCGGCGCAGCGCGCGCCGATTCTACTCACTCGCACGCCGTACGGCGCCTCCAAGCGCATCATCAAGCACGCCAGCGCGCACCTCGCGGCGCTGATCGACAGCACCGATGCGGCGGAGGATGCGGTATTGAGCGGCGGCTATATCCGCGTCGTGCAGGACGTGCGCGGCAAACACGGTTCGGAAGGCGATTACATGATGACCCGGCCGCTGCAAGGGCCGCTGAATCCGACCAGCGTCGATCATTCCACCGATACCTACGACACCATCGACTGGCTGGTCAAGAACATCCCCGAGACCAACGGCAAGGTCGGCATTCTCGGCATCTCGTACGACGGGTTTACCTCTTTGATGGCGCTGGTTCACCCGCACCCGGCCCTGCGTGCGGCAATTCCGATCAACGCGATGGTCGACGGCTGGATGGGCGATGACTGGTTTCACAAGGGCGCGTTCCGGCTGGACAGCCTCACTTACTTCCACGATCAGGAAGCGACCCGCGGCAGCGACATTGATTGGTGGACAGACCACTATGACGACTACGACGCATGGCTCAGCGCGGGCTCTGCGGGTGACATGGCGCAACGCCACGGGCTCGAACAGGTGGGGTTCTGGCCTAAGGTGATGAACCATCCTGCGTACGATGCATTCTGGCAAGACCAGGCGCTCGACAAAATTCTCGCCGCACAAGGCGTCAGCGTGCCGGTCATGTTGGTCCACAGTCTCTGGGACCAGGAGGATATCTACGGCAACATCGCGCTCTACAAGGCGCTCAAGGCGCGGCAAGCGGATACTTCGAATATCTACCTGGTGATCGGCCCCTGGTTTCACCATCAGCAACGGCTCGACGGCAGTGCGATCGGGCAGATTCGCTTTGGCAGCGACACCGCCGAATACTTTCGAAAATTTCTGTTGCGGCCATTTTTCGATCACTACCTCAAAGACGATGCACCGCCGCTTAAATTGGCGCCGGTCACCGCATTCGAGACCGGCATGAATCGCTGGCAGTCGCTGCCCACCTGGCCGAGCGGCTGCGAGTCCGGGTGCGCGATGCTCACGCAAAAGCTTTACTTGCAAAGCGGCGGTGCTCTGCGCTTGAGCGCATCCGCGGATCTGGGCGCGGCCGATCGCGCGCAGGCCGACGACTTCGAATCCTACATTGCAGATCCGGCAAAGCCGGTGCCTTATCTGCCGCGGCCCATTCATATCGGCGGTGAGGAAGGCGCGATGAGCTGGCAAACCTGGCTGGTCAGCGATCAAAGAGATGTCGCCTCGCGCACCGACGTGCTGAGCTTCGCCACGCCGGTGCTGCGCGAGCCGCTGAAAATCAGCGGCGAACCGATTGCCAACCTCATCGCCTCCACTTCGGGAACCGACGGCGACTTCGTGGTGAAATTGATCGATGTCTATCCCGACGAGGTCGGGCGCGAACCGAAGATGGGCGGCTACCAGTTGATGGTTTCAGCCGACATTTTGCGCGGCCGCTACCGGGATTCCTTCAGCAACCCCAAGCCGATTCCACCGGACCGGAAACAGGTATTTCGCTTTGCGCTGCCGACCGCCAACCACGTTTTCTTGCCCGGTCACCGCATCATGGTTCAGGTTCAATCCAGTTGGTTTCCGCTGTACGACAGAAACCCGCAAACCTATGTCGACAACATCTTTTTTGCCAAACCCGGCGACTATAAGAAGGCGACGATAAAGATATTCGATGGCGGCTCGAGCGCGAGCTTCATCGACTTGCCGGTGGTCCAGCCGATGACGACAAACTGACTAAATGCATCGGCCGAGCAAGGCTCGGCCGATGCCAGTGTCTATTTTTCCTTCTCGCCGTTCTTTTCCGGCGGCCTCTGATTCGGTTTCGGCTTCGGCGGCTTCGCCGCAGCCTGTTTGGCTGCCGGGGGTGGGGGTTTCGTGCCCGCCGCCGGCTGTGTGCCGCCGGGCTGGCCCTGAGGATGAGCCGCGTTGACCGGAGCTGGAGTCATATTATGCACTACGGCGTTTACCGGAGCTGCACCATGGGCACCGACCACGCCCGGCGCGTTGAACGCTGCCGGCCTCGGCGTGGCCGCAATGGCAGGATGCCCCCCATTGGCCCTGGCTTGGAGCGCCGGGTTTTTCGCGGCCTCCTGTACATGCTGATGCTGTAGCGCCGTCGGCGGCACATGCGGTTCCACCGCAGCTGCTCTTTCCTGAGCCGTCGGCACTGCGGCGGTTCCGCCGGCTCCGCCGTTAAAGCTCACCTTGTTCACGGTGACATTGTTATTGACGACAGTCTGGTTGTAAGTGTTGTGAATGACGGTCACGTTCGTCACGTTGGTAACCGAACGATTGTAGGCAAATGAATTTCCGACCCAGCGACCGCCGCCAAAGCCGACGCCCACATAACCGAAACCGTAGTTGACGCCGCCATAGAATCCGACGTGCGGCCCCCAGTAACCGACGTGGAAGGCATAGACGCCGCCCACAAAGCCCCAATAGCCAGGCGTCCACAGCAACCCGACTCGCGGCGGCTCAGCCCAGGTTCCCGGCACCCAGTAATAGCCACCCAAACCCCAGGCCCAATAGCCCGGCGTCCACAGATATCCGTCGGCGGGAGGCGGCGGTTGATCGTAATCCGGCAAGGGCGGCGGGGCCTCGGTGGCATGCACTTCGACATCCACGGCCGGTTCGGCATAGGCAGGCGCCGGCGCGGGCGGTGGCACATAGACCCGCGGGGGCGGGGGCGGCGGGGGTGCAGCCACCCTCACAACGCAGCCTCCGAGCAGCGCGAACGCGGCCAGAGCCAGCACCACGCCTGCTGTCGGGAGCCTTGAATTTACTGACCTTTTGTTAGAAATATTCATAGTTTGCCCGCCATTTTGCTGTATGTAATCCATGTTACGTAAAACCACGTATCTCATGGAACAATTAACGTCACAGTTTCAAAAGCGGCCAGCTCTGTGACGGAAATGTAACGGGGGAGCCCCCGGGGTCGCTCGGCGACATTCGGAATCGTGTTTGTCGATGCGGTCTTTGAGCAGCACGGTTCGCGATCCGGGTTTTCGCCGCTATTAGCCCTGATGCCCCGGGTATACTACTGTGCAACGGCGTCTTAGAGCGCGCGCGGGATCGTTCCACCGACCTACAAGGTTGGGCCGCGCGGCGGACTGCTGACAGAGAGAAACGCTTGGCGACGGGGGAAAACTACATGGCAACGACGATGGCAGCCCACCAGATGACGGGCGAAGAGCGAAAAGTAATCCTGGCCTCAGCGGTGGGTACCGTTTTCGAGTGGTACGATTTCTACATCTACGGCACTCTGGCCACCATCCTCGCAAAGCAGTTCTTCTCCGGCGTGGAACCGCAGGCCGCCTTCATCTTCACCCTGTTGGCCTTCGCCGCCGGCTTCGCGGTGCGTCCGTTCGGCGCTCTGCTTTTCGGGCACATCGGTGATCTGGTCGGCCGCAAATACACCTTTATCGTCACGATCACCTGCATGGGCATGGGGACTTTTCTGATCGGCGCACTGCCGTCATTTGCATCGGCGGGCATTACCGCACCGATCCTGCTGATTGCGCTGCGGCTACTCCAGGGCCTGGCCCTCGGAGGCGAATACGGTGGCGCCGCGATCTATGTCGCGGAACACGCGCCGGCCGGCAAACGCGGGCTCTACACTTCCTGGATTCAGACGACGGCGACCTTGGGACTGTTCGTAGCGCTGCTGCTCGTGCTCGGCGTGCGTACCTATCTCGGGGAAGACGCCTTCGCCGCCTGGGGCTGGCGGGTACCGTTCTTAGTGTCGATTGTCCTGCTGGCGGTGTCGCTGTGGATCCGCCTACAGCTGAACGAATCGCCGATGTTCCTGCGGATGAAGGAAGAGGGCAAAAGGTCGAAAGCCCCGCTCTTGGAAGCCTTTGGCACCTGGCGCTACGCCAAGATTGCGATCCTGGCCCTCCTCGGTGCGACGGCCGGCGAAGCGGTTGTCTGGTACGGCGGACAGTTCTATGCGCTTTTCTTCCTGACCACGACCTTGAGCATCAAGCCGACGGTGGCTCAGATCATGATCGCCATCGCGCTGGCGCTCGGAACTCCGTTCTTCATCCTGTTCGGCTGGCTGTCCGACAAAATCGGCCGCAAGCCGATAATCATGGCCGGATTTGCACTCGCTGCGTTGACTTACTTTCCGATCTTCCAGGGCATCACGCACTACGCGAACCCCGCTCTGGAAGCGGCCCTCGCCAACTCGCCGGTGACGGTCACGGCCGATCAGGGGGAATGCGCCTTTCAATTCAATCCGGTCGGCACGGCGAAGTTCAAGAGTTCCTGCGACACCGTGAAGTCCGGTCTGGCCAGGCTGTCGGTCAACTATCGGAACGTGGCGGCGCCGCCGGGCACCACGGCCTCGGTCCAGATCGGCGATGAGACCATTGCAGGCGATGCAGCGGATTTCACCAAGGTCCTGAAGGCGGCCGTCGTCAAGCATGGTTACCCGGCGAGCGCGGATCCCGCCAAGATCAACAGCGTCATGACGGTACTGCTGCTGACGCTACTCGTGATCTACGTGACGCTGGTTTATGCGCCGATCGCCGCGTGGCTGGTCGAACTGTTCCCCACGAGGATCCGCTACAGCGGTGTGTCGCTTCCCTATCACATCGGCAACGGCTGGTTCGGCGGCTTCCTGCCGGCGACCGTCTTCGCCATCGTAGCCTCGACCGGGAACATCTACTCTGGGCTCTGGTACCCGATCGTGATTGCGGCGGGTAGCCTTGTGATTGGTTTGATTTTCCTGCCCGAAACGCGCGGCGTCGACATCACCAAGAACTGAGAGGCTCGCCGCGCACTGTCGAACTCCACCAATCGCGCTCGCCCACCCCCGGCTAATGTTTGGGCGGCGTTGCCGTGATGAGCGCACGCAGTTCCGTGAGCTTGGTCTTGATCAGCGCTGCATTCTCCGGCCCCATCCGAATCAACAGTTTTTGCCCTGCGGGACGCGCCTCGAGCGCTGGATCGGCATAGGTATACATGACGTTCGGGCGCACCAACTCGATGGGCCCCAGCGCCTGCGGCGTCGCCAACAGGACATCGATAACCTGCACCAGCCGATCGTTGAAATACCCGGTCGGATACCCCAGGTTTTGATAGGACTGCTGAAACAGTGGATAGAAATGGAAATAAACCGCAGCAAGCTGCTGCATGTTGAGTTTGCTGATCACGGCCACCAACGGCCTGTAGCGTTCGAAATTATTGGCATCCAAAGTGGCATGCAACTCATCGCCGACGGCGAGAAAGGGCCCCGCAAGTGCGGGCGTGGGACGTTTCTCGACCGCGACCTTTTGCCGCGGCAAATTATCGATCGTCACAACCAATCGGCGGATGACATTTTCCGGCAGCAGGTAATTCTTGACGGCATCTGCGCCCGCGACCTGGCCGAGCGCATCACGCAGTGGCGCATCACTGTCCGCCAACTCCGGCAAGGCGGCCGCGGCTGCGCCAGCCTCGGCGCCCGCGGGCAAGGGATGAGCGATTGACGGTTCCGCGGCAGGCGCTGAGTTGCTCGCCGGCGCAGATTCCGTGGGCAGCGGCGCCGCGCGCTGCCTAAGGTAGTACACGCCGGCCGCGGTCAGCACCACCACCAAGGCTGCTACCGCGATGATCGGCTTGTTCACCATAGCCGCCCGCTTCTACCCGGCATTGGGCATACGCAGTTGCAGTTCGTGCCGGCGGTAGTCGATGATCAGCGTGTCAAGCAGTCCCAGCGAATCCATGCCAATCAATATTGCAGGTTCGTTCAACAGCTTCCATTGCTTGAATATATAGAGATCGCCGTACGTCACGCTGGGATCGTGAATTTGGATCGAGCCGATCGAAATGGCGGGAGTGTCGTCCAGCAATTCGCCTTTTTGAATGTCCTTGGTGGCGCCCTGGATCAAATCGACCTTGCCTTTCGGCGTGCCATTCCTTTGCGCCAGCGCATCCCTGAGGGCAAGGTTGGCGATGGTCACCTGGCCGCCGGTATCGATGACTGCCTTGGCGCGTATGGTGCCGATATAGGCATCGACGACGACCAGGGTGCCGCGCAGCGAGCGGAACGGCACGTTGACGAAGCCGGGTCCTGAGCGCTCGTTCTTCGAATACGCGATCGTGATTTTATCGTGGCGAAAATCGATGAACACCCGCTTTCCTGTCAGACCCTCGGATCCCAGGATCCCTTCAGCTCCCCCCAACGCATCCGGCACGATGGGCAACAGCGGCTGGTCGACCGCCAGATCGCCGATGCTCAATGTGTCCACGCGTATCGTCGGCACGGTGGCGTAGCCGGTAACTCCGCGCAATATCATGGGCGGGGACCGATCCGTTGGAATGCCGAGCGCCAGGGCGACCAAGGCGGTAATGGCGCTGTGACTGGCGCCGGTATCGAGCACCAAGCGGAACGGCCCACGTCCATTGATCATCACCGGCGCCCAGATACGGCCTATTTCGTCGCGGCGCGTGGGCGACACATAGCGCGGCTCGCGCGCCTCAACCATGATTTCTGTCAGCTCATCGATCGGGTCGGCGACACGGGTCGCGGGCGGGGATATCTCGGGCGCGATTGCGTGGGTGGCGCCGGGGACTGTCGTCAGCGCGCATACCAACGGCACTAAGGCCCACCAGCGTGCGCGGTGCTTATGTGGGCTAAACAAGGTGCGTATTGACTCGTTCATGTGCCCCGCCTCAACGTTACCGTTCTCGCCGTCGCTCCCCTCCCCTCATAGAGGCACTTTACCGCTATGCCTGCGCAGATTGTGAAACTTCTTTACTTAACCGACGAGAGCGACAGCAAAATCATAGCACTGCGCGTCGCGCTCACCAAAAACCGCCCTGCACCGCGGACCGGCTAGCTGCCGGCGGCGGCGCCGCTGAGGTTTCCTGGGAGCTCAGGCATGCGTCCGAATTTTCCCAGGCGGAAATCGCTCATGGCTGTTTCGATCTCCTGCCGCGAGTTCATGACGAACGGCCCATAGCCGACGATCGGCTCGGGAATCGGCGCTCCGCTCAAAAACAGCAACCTGCTGTCCGCTGCGGCCTCGACTTCTATCTCAGTTCCGCTGCGCTCGAAAACGACCAATTCGGCGTCCTTTGCCTGGCGCGAACCGTTGGCGACGATAGTGCCGCGCAACACCGCGATCGCCGCGGTATGGCCTTCGGGTACCGACAGGATCGCGTGTCGTTGGGCCTCAAGTCGCACATCCCAGACGTTCATGGCGCTGAAAGTGGCCGCCGGTCCCGCAGCGCCTTGGTAGTGGCCTGCGATGACCCGAACGCTGCCGGCGCCCGACTCCAATGCTGCTTGCGGTATGTCCCCATTTAATATGGTCTGGTAGCGCGGCGGCGACATTTTGTGCCGTGCCGGCAGGTTGACCCATAGCTGCGCCATCTCCAACGCTCCGCCCGTTTGCGTAAACGCCGGCGAGTGGAACTCCTCGTGCAGAATGCCGGCAGCGGCGGTCATCCACTGCACGTCACCGGGGCCGATGATCCCGCTGTTGCCCGCCGAATCGCGGTGCGCCACTTCGCCCTGAAAAACTATCGTTACGGTCTCGAAACCGCGATGCGGATGTTCGCCCACCCCACGCGGATTCGCGGCGGCTGGAAACAGCGCCGGCCCGGCGTAATCCAGCAGCAGAAATGGACTCAAGTGCTGTCCAAATTTGTCATAGGAAAACAGGCTCCGCACCGGAAACCCATCACCCACCCAATGCCCCTCCGGATGGGGGTAAACGCCAAGCACCGTTTTATTCATGAGCATCCAACACCTAAGGCTGAAGCATGCTAGATAAGGGCGAAAATATGGTTTTCCAGGCGCATCGGAACACGGTAACTTATGCGAACATAACGCCGCGAGGTGAATGGTGAAGACTTATCAAAGTTTGGCAGAGCTGAAACCGCTCGTCGGCACCACTGTTGGCACCAGCGACTGGCTGCAGGTCGATCAGGCGCGCATCGATCAGTTTGCGGCTGTCACCGGCGATGATCAGTGGATTCATGTGGATCCGGTGCGCGCCGCCGGCGGAATGTTCGGCAGCACCGTGGCGCACGGTTTTTTGACGTTGAGTCTGCTGCCCTTCTTCGGCAGAAGTTCATACAGGGTCGGCGGCGTGCGCATGACGGTCAACTATGGGTTGAATCGCGTGCGATTTCCGGCGCCGGTTCCGGTCGGCAGCCGCCTACGGGCCCATTACAAACTTCTGTCCGTCGATCCGATTGAGGGCGGCTTGCAAGTAGTCACCGAAGTGACCGTTGAGCGCGAGGGCCACGCCAAGCCCGTGTGCGTGGCTGAATCCGTGGGCCGCTACTACGAAGCGGCGGTTACCCGCCCGGCTTAAGGCTCCGACAACACCTTGACGTGCGCGACCACACTGCGTCCCAGCGCAGATAGGTTATAGCCGCCCTCGAGCATCGAAACGATCCGCCCCTCAGCGTGCCGCGCCGCCAAGACCTTCAGCTCGCGGGTCATCCACGCGTAGTCGGCCTCAATGAGGGCCATGCCGCCCAGCAGATCCTCACGATGTGCGTCAAATCCCGCCGACATGAAAATCATCTGCGGCTTGAAGCTCTCGAGCGCCGGAAGCCATTGCGTTTCCAGCGCTTGCTTTGCGGCAGCACCGTCGCTGCCCGCCGCCAGGGGCACGTTGATCATGTTGGGCGCGGGGTTTGCGGTGCCGCTGTAGGGATAGAAGGGGTGCTGAAAAAAACTCGTCATCAGCACGCGCTTGTGCCACTGCGGGGGACTGAAGATGTCTTCCGTGCCATTGCCGTGGTGCACGTCGAAATCGATGATTGCCACGCGCTCGAGGCCTTTCTTTTCCAGCGCATAGGCTGCTGCGACGCCGACATTGTTGAAAATGCAAAAGCCCATCGACCGAAGCGGTGTTGCATGATGGCCGCAGGGCCGCACCGCGCAGAAGGCATTGCTCGCTCGCCCGGCCATCACCTCGTCCACCGCAAGCACACCCGCGCCGGCCGCGCGGCGCGCAGCGGCGAGACTGTGCGGGTTCATCGCGGTATCAGGGTCCAGCTGCAAATAGCCTTCGGCGGGCGCATTCTCGAATATCAGATCCACGTACGCCTCTCGGTGCACCCGCTTCAGGTCATCGGCATGGGCCAGCGGCGCCTCCAGAGTCCGCAGTTCGTCCAGCAACCCGGATTGGCGCATGTGCTCGTTGATCGCACTCAGGCGATCCGGGTTTTCGGGATGACCCGCGCCCATCTCATGGCGCAGGCAGTCGGCATGTGTGATGTAGGCCGTCGGCATGGCGGGCAATATTACCCCAGCGGCACCATAAAGCACGGCAGAGCGAGGCTGACGGACAAAACGGCATTGGGGTGGTTTCTTGCCCAAACACCCCACAGAGTTTAAGTTGGGCCGGCCTTTTCGCTTGGCGCAATCTTGGGAGAGGATCAAATGGCGTTGCCTCGGGACATGACGGTGGTGGAAATCGCGGCGCCGGGCGGCCCGGAACAGCTGAAGAGCAGTGTTCGGCCGATCCCTCAACCCGGCGAGGGCGAAGTGCTGGTGCAGGTCGCGGCCGCGGGCGTCAACAGGCCTGACATCATGCAGCGTCAGGGTCGTTATCCGCCGCCGCCCGGTGCCTCCGATCTGCCGGGTATGGAAATCGCCGGGCAAATCGTCGCGCTGGGGCCAAAGGTTTCCGGCTTGTCGGTCGGCGATAAGATCACCTCGTTGCTGCCCGGCGGCGGCTACGCCGCGTACGCGATCGCAGCGGCGCCGTTGTGCATGCCAATACCCGAAGGCCTCAGCATGGTGGAAGCAGCCGCCATACCCGAAACCTTCATGACGGTGTGGACCAATTTGTTTGAGCGCGGCGGCTGCAAGGCGGGAGATGTGGTGCTCATTCACGGCGGCACGAGCGGCATTGGTACCACCGCCATTCAGCTTGCAGCCGTGTGGGGCGCCAGGGTTTTCGCTACCGCTGGCTCGGAGGAAAAAGCGCGTGCCTGCGAGAAGCTCGGCGCCGTCTTGGGCATCGACTACCGCACGCAGGATTTCGTGGAAGTGATCCGTGCGCAAACTGGAGGGTATGGAATCGACATCACGCTGGACATGGTCGCGGGCAGCTACGTACAGCGCAACCTGGATGTCGCGGCCGTCGAAGGGCGGGTGGTCACTATTTCGCTGCTCGGCGGTTCGCGGGCCGAAATCAACATGGCAATGATTCTAACCAAGCGGCTGACGCTGACCGGTTCGACACTGCGCTCCCGAACCGTCGCGCAGAAGGCGGCGGTTGCCGATGCGGTGCGGCGCAATGTCTGGCCGCTTCTCGCTGCGGGCCGGGTGCGACCGGTGATTTACGCGACGTTTCCGCTGGCCGAGGCGAGCGAAGCGCATCGGCTCATGGAGACCTCGAAGCACATCGGCAAGATCGTACTCACCATCTAGGTGATCCCGACGCTACTCGTGGTGGGCGTTGAGGACAGCCACCGATCGTCAGATGCCGACTACCCGCAGAAGCTCTCGAAGCGCCAACGAGAACGCCGCCATCAAAAGACCCAGTACCAGGTAAAAACGCGCGCCGGTCAGCCGCGGAAAGGCGGTTTTGATAAAAGCGAAAACGATGATTGCCGCTGCCCCGGCTGAGATCGCTCCAACCCAGTCGACGTGGTAGCCATTCATATATTTTTAGCACCTTCTATTCGGCAGCTCTTTGGCTCAATGATGTCGGCGGCAGTGTCGCGCCGTCGTAGCCAGGGATGAACATTTTGATGTTATCCTGCGTGATCTTTTGTCCATCAACAAACTTCCAGGAAACACCGGAATCGCCGGATATACCTATAAAAAACGCCTTGCCAATCGTGTCCTGGCCGCGAGCCGTCAAAACCATGCTGTAGGGAATGAAGACGTAAGTGTTCTCGCGGGACACAATCGGTGGCCAAGGGTCGCTCAATTCGAATAGAGCATACCTCGCGCGCAGCGATTTCATTTGTTGGTACATCTTCACCAGGCCCTGACCCACTTGATCTCGCGATATACCGTGGTCTTCAAGCATCTTCGTATATGTCAAAGAATTCACGCAGGCCGCGTCAAACGCCTTCATGCACGCGACCAGCCGCGCCGCATCGCGGCCGGCATTCGCCGCGATGTCTGCGGCGCGCGAATGCATCGCGAAAAATAACAGCAGCAATACAAGCGGCAGTTTGCTGTGGCGGTTCATGAATCAGTGCGCCGCACTGTCGCGATCCCCGGGAGAGTAGTCGGCCTCGATGTTTCCAGCGAGCTGGCTTTGGGTGAACAGTACCGGTTTGGGTGTCATCGCCACGAACAGCGGTGTCTGATCGGCGTAGTGGGGCGAATGCGAATCCAGTGTGGCCGAGCCGAACTGGTTGATGCTGTCCGAGGATAGGGCGCCCGCCTTGTCCCAGGTGACGAACATGATCAAGGTGTCGCCCGCCACCGCGGTCAGGGTGCCGTCCGTCTGCGCAACGCCATAGACGGCGCGATAGATGTCCGGGCCGCCGTCAATGGGCAGATCGAGCGTGCCCCGGCGCATGCGGTTCACCTGGCCCCACTCCGGATCGATGCGGCCGAAGCGGGTCTTCAAGGTGTTGATGGCGTGGCGCAGGGCCTCGATGGGCGGCACGTCGGGGTGGCTGTCCGAATGCGCGGCTTCGGTGCGCATCAGCACCGCGAGCGCCGCCGCACGGCTGCCGACATTGGTGCGCCGGTCCCAGCCCTTGAGCAGCGCCTGAGCGGACTTAAGGTCACCGTCAGAATTAGGATCCACCTTGAGCACTTCGGCGATCTCCCGCGCCACATCGGAGCGGTCGCTGAAGGCGAGGTCGAACTTGTACGCACGGAACGCATCCGCGGTGATGGCCGCATCGGCGCCAAAAGTTTCCTGGGCGCGATAGGCCCTGTTGGTCATGTCGGTCTGGATGCCCATTGTCGGACTGAAGTCGGCCGACTTCAGCGCGTCCTGCGCACCCGTGGCCTCAAACGGAGTGTTGTTGGAGTTGAACACATAGCCTGACTTAGGATTCCAGATCTGCGGCACACGCTCGAACGGCAGATAGCCATGCCAGATCACATCGGAGCGATCGCCGGGTTGGACCTGCCTCCAGTCTCTTCCCTCGGCGCGGACCGGGAACAAGCCGTTATAGACGTAGCCGATGTTGCCCTTCTCGTCGGCGTAGATGTAGTTGATGCTGGGCAGGGCCTGAAGGCGCATGGCTGCCAGCCACTCGTCGCGATTGGTCGCCTTGTTGAGTCGATAGTATTGCAGCGTCTGGCGCGCCTCACCCATGCCGGCGTAGCGCACCGCGAACACGCCATGATCGGTCTTGAACACCGGACCCTGGACCGACCACAAAAGCGGGCGGTGCACCGTCCAGATCAGCGGCCCCCAGATCTTCACGCGAATGGCCGCATCGCCTTTCTCAAAGTTCTTCCACTCACCGTCCAACCGATACTGATCCGGATTAGCCGGGTTCACGACCAGCTCATAGACGGTTGACAGATTGGGATCGTTGACGGTGTTGGCCCAACCCAGGTGGGCGTTGTGTCCGTGCAGCATGAAGGGCGAGCCGGGAAAGAAGCCGCCGGCCACGTGCCAGCCCTCGCCGGAATCGAGCACCGCCTCGTACCAGGCGACCGGCCCCACATAGGGCTGGTGCGAATTGACCAGCAGGCGGGTGGCGCCGTCCGCCGACTTCGAGGCTGCCACGGCGATGCCGTTTGAGCCGACCGGCAGGGTTGGTCCGATCATGGCAACCCGGCTTGCCTTCGGCGCGGGAGCCATGATTTTGCCGAACACATGATCAATGCCATAGAAGAAGGGGGTGCGGAACACGAACCCGGCGGCCACGTCCTGGCCGCTCATCGGCAACAGGCCCGGTTCGACCTTCTCGGGGTGCAGGGCGGCGTAATAATTGACCCCATCAGCATAGGCCTGCAGCACCGCGCGATCATCGGGGGGCAGAACGGTGTCGTATTGCGACGCCACGGTCTCGCGCACTTTCAGCAGCCGCACCAAATAGTCCGTCACCGCCGCCTTGGCGCCCTCAACCGCCGCCAGCTGGCCGCGCGCGGTCAGCGCCGCGCCCTGGATGGTGGCGAAATCGTCCTCGCAATGTGCGAAACCCAAACCGAAGGCCACATCCGGATCGGTCGGGCCGCTGATGTGCGGCACGCCGTAATGGTCGCGCTGGATGCGGGCATGATAGCGCGCCGCCTGAGCGATCAGGGTCGCGCGCGCCGGCGCCGGCGGCTGGCTCAGCCGATCTTGAGTGATTACCGCCGTCAGGCCGATAAGCACCAGTGCCGCCAGCGCAGCCGCGCCGATCTTCAGATGTCGCATGAAGCGTATTCTCCCGATGTGATTGCCAGGGCTTGCGATTTTTGCAGGCCTACTCCTCGAACGATTTGATCAGCTCCAACATCGCATCGCGCGCATGCGGATTTTCGAATTCAATGATGATTTTGCCCGCGCCGTTCACCTTCTGATGCAATTGCACGCGCACAGAATCGGTCCGAAGCACCTCGCTCACCACGGATCCCTGCGGCGGCTTCGCGGGCGGCGCTTGTCCTGCCGCGCGGTGCGGCGCGTTGCGCACCAGATTTTCCGTCTCGCGCACCGACAAGCCGCGCTGCGCGATGAGCTCCGCCAATCGCTGCCGCTCGGCATCATCCTTGAGTCCCAGCAGCGCCCGCGCATGTCCCATGCTGATGTTCTTGGAATCAATCAGATCGACCACTGACTCGGGCAACTCCAGTAGCCGTATGAGATTGGAAACTCCGGCACGCGAGCGACCCACGCTCTCCGCAACCTCCGCGTGAGTCAGCGAGAATTCATCGGTCAAGCGCTTGAGCGCCCTCGCCTCTTCCGCCGCAGTCAGCTCCTCGCGCTGAATGTTTTCGATGAGCGAAAGCGCCATCGCTTCTTTGTCGGTTAACTCTCGAACGATGACCAGGATGTCGGTAAGGCCCGCCAACTGTGCGGCCTGCCAGCGGCGCTCGCCGGCGACAATTTCATATTTGGCAGCACCCGAGCTCCCTGCCGGCAACGGGCGCACGATGATGGGTTGAATTACCCCGTTCGCCTTGATGGAAGCCGCGAGTTCCTCGAGCGGCTCCTTATGGATTTCACGACGGGGCTGAAACGCACCGGGCCGCATCAGCGAAATCGGCAGCTTGCCGCCGCCGCGGCTCGCGCTCACGGTCGGAGCCGCGCCCAACAGCGCCCCCAATCCCCTGCCTAAACCTCGGGATTCAGCCATTGTTAGGTACTTCCGCCGAGCACCGTTCCCAGGCAGAGGCCAGCCTCAGCGCAAAATCGCGCGGCTGACAGCTTCTTGCCGCCCTCGTACCTTAGCTTGAACACTTCGATCTGCCCGCCCTGTGCTGTGACGCTCATGCTCTCGTCGCCAATGCCGGTGACTGCGCCGATGCTGCCGACAACCCCCGAAAAAGTGCGCGCCGCGAGTTTGCGCGCATCGTACAACTGAAGTTTCTTCTGCCCGAACACTGTCCACGCGCCGGGGGCCGGATCGCAGCCACGAATGAGGTTGTAAATCTGATCGACGTGCGCGTGCCAATTGATCGCCGCTTCCGCATCGCGGCACCAGCCCTCATAGCTCGCCTGAGACTCATCTTGCGGGGTACTTTCGGCGCGCCCATTCACGACCAGGTCCGCCGCTTCCAGCAGCGCTGCCACGCCGAGTGGAAACAACCGCTCGAAGTACACCTTGCCCAGGGTCTCATCCGCTCCGATCGGAGTGTCCCTCTGCAGGATGATTGGACCTTCATCGAGCCCGTCGGTGGGGCGAAATATGCTAAGGCCGGTGCGCGTCTCGCCCAGGATGATGGGCCAATTGATCGAGCTCGGCCCCCGATGGCGCGGCAACAGCGAGGGATGGAATTGAATCGTCCCGTGGCGCGGAATGGCGGTGAAATCCTGGGGCACGAACTGCACCACATAAGCCATCACCGCGAGATCCACGCCGAGGGCGCGCAGAGATTGCCGCGCTTCCTCTACCCTGAGTGAAGGCAGCGCATACACCGGAATTGCGCGTTGTTGTGCCGCGAGGCGCAGCGGATCCGGCGCCTCGCCAGGTTTTTCAGGTGCGCAAAATACTCCGGCAACAGTGTCGCGCCGCCGCTCGAACGCCTCGAGCACCGCTTTGCCGAAGTCCCTTTGTCCCACGATCGCGATGCGCATTGATCCTCTCAATCTCATATATCATCGGGCGCGTATCAGCGCGGATTTCCAAGGATACCTGCAATCGATGAAAAAACTTCTCTACCAATTCGATACGGACCAACTGCCTTCAGTATTTGACAACGTGGTTGGCTACGACGGCGGCGCCGACCACATTTCGGCCTTCGGTGGAGTGAATGCCGGCAACGTTGGCCCTCTCGTAGAAGGCGCAATTTTCACCCGTTCGCCGAAGGACAAAAAGAATACCGCCATTTTTGTCGGCGGCGCCAATATGCCGGCGGGAGAAGCGCTGTTGGCCGCGATTCGCGCCAAGTTCTTCGCCAAATTCCGCGTCTCCGTGATGTTCGACTGCAACGGCTCGAATACCACGGCTGCGGCCGCGGTTGCATGCTTTGGCTTCGGCCGCACGCTCTCCGGCAAGCGTGCGGTGATTCTCGCAGGTACAGGTCCGGTCGGGCAACGCGCTGCGGTATTGCTGGCCCGCGAGGGTGCCACAGTGGCAATCACCGGACGCAAACGCGCCGTGGGGCAGGCGGCCTGCGATGCGCTCAAATCGCGTTTCGGGGTTGAAATCGAAGCCATCGAGGCGCCGAGCAACGTCGAACGCGGAGCCGCGGCCGCCGGCGCGCACATCCTGCTTGCCACCGGAGCCGCGGGAGTGACGCTGCTCGACGCGAGACAGTGGCAGGAGAATCCATCACTGGAAATCATCGCCGATGCCAACGCATCGCCGCCGGCGGGCATCGACGGTGTTGGGCTCACGGACCGAGGCGTGGCCAGTCATGGCAAGATACTGTTTGGAGCTTTGGGCTTCGGCGCGCTCAAGCTCGCAGTGCACCGCGCGTGTATTGCGCGCCTGTTCGAGCAAAACGATCTGCTGCTCGACACCGATGAGATCTACAAGATCGCCAAGAGCATGGTCGCAACATGATCACGGAAAGTACTGTCGAAAAATTTCTGGATGATTTGGCCAGCGGTGCGCCGACGCCGGGGGGCGGCAGCGCCGCGGCCATCATGGGCGCCATGGGCGCCGCGCTGATTTCCATGGTCTGCAATGTCACTGTCGGCAAGAAGGGGCTGGAAGCCGTCGAGGCCGAGATGAAATCGTTGCGCGAGCAGTCCGAGAAATTGCGCGCGCGACTGGCCGCGATGGTGGCTGAAGATGTCGCTGCGTTCGACGGCTTGATGGCTGCATACCGGCTTCCCAAATTGAGCGAGACCGACAAGGAGCGGCGCACCGAGACAATTCAAACCAGCCTGCGCGCAGCCACCGAGACGCCGCTGGACTGTGCGCGCGCCTGCTCAGAAGTTATTGATCTTGCGCAGCGCGCCGGCGAGGCCGGCTACTCGGGCGTGATCAGCGATGCAGGTGTGGGCGTGCTCGCTGCCTACGCGGCGCTGCGCAGCGCCGCCCTGAACGTCTATATGAATGCGCCCTCGATCAAGGATCGGGAATTTGCGCGGCAAGCGACCTCTGAGGTGGCTGAACTGCTCGAGGCCGGTGCACGGCGCAGCGAAGCGGTGTATGCATTAGTGCGCGGCCGCGTGGGCTGAGAATCGCCGCTCGACTGAACCCCTAGCGATTATTTCAGCTTGACAGCCTTTTATCGCCCTGGTACCTTTTTATATAAAGGTAGCTTGCTTCAATGACGAATGACCCAAAATTCAACCCGATCCGCAAAGGTCTGCTCGAGTTCCTGATCCTGCAGATCATTTCTGCCGACAAGGTGTATGTGGCCGACATGATGAGCCGGCTGCAGGACACCGACTTCGCCACCCAGGAGGGCACCTTGTATCCCTTGCTCAGCAAGATGCGCCGCGAAGAGATGGTGGACTACGAGTGGCAGGAATCGGGCTCAGGGCCGCCCCGCAAGTACTACAAATTGACTGCCAAGGGAAAGTCGCAGCTCGCCGAGTTCAAAGACTATTGGGCGTATCTGAACACAACAATCAACCAGTTAGGTCGCTGATCATGAACACCGTCATCATCATTAATCTCAACGGCAACGCCTTTCATCTCGAGGAACGGGGCTTCGAAAGCCTGCGCGCGTATTTGGAGCGTGCTCA
Organism: uncultured Gammaproteobacteria bacterium; assembly: GCA_963785405.1. Classification (GTDB taxonomy): domain Bacteria; phylum Pseudomonadota; class Gammaproteobacteria; order Steroidobacterales; family Steroidobacteraceae; genus Bog-1198. The sequence goes on along the minus strand of CAWAVF010000007.1, from coordinate 161,188 downwards.
AGCGCAGCTTAAGGACAATCCTGACAAGACCGAGATCATGGCGGACCTCGAGCAGGCGATCGCCGACAAGTGCGCGCATTTCCTGCAGCCGCACAAGAATGTGCTGAGCGCCGCCGAAATCGAAGATGTCCTCAAGCAAATGGGGCCGGTCGAGACGGATGGTGCGCAGCCGTCGCAAAACTCCGCAGCCAATCAGCAGCCGCGCGCGACGACCTCGCATTGGGACACGCCCAAACGGCTGTATCAGATCCGCGAAGGCGCAATGATCAGCGGCGTCTGTAGCGGGATCGCGGCATATTTCAACATCGATGTCACGATCGTGCGCATTCTATTCGTTGCGCTCGCGTTGTTGAGCGGCGGACTCTGGATTCTGGTGTACATCGCGATGATGCTGGTCATCCCGTTCGCGAACACCGACGAGGAACACGCCGCGGCTGCCGGAGCGCCGTTCAACGCCCAGGAAGTCATCGATCGGGCCAAGAAGCACTACAGCGGGTTCAAGGACAGCAAGGAGTGGCGCCGCCACTGGCGCCAGCAGCGCCGCGAGTGGCGGCGCAGATGGCACGACGGGGCGTATTGGTGGGCACACAATCTGCAGCGCAATGTGCATCAGTTCAGCACCCACCCCGCCTATGGCGCGCAACTGGTCGCAGGCCTGCTGATTCCGTTTTTCGCGATCTTGAGCGCCGTGGTTTTTTGTCTGTGGATCGTGGCCGTGGTGCAGCTCGCCAGCAGCGGCACGATCTTCGGCTGGACAGTTCCCGCATCAATGCCGCTTTGGGTATCCATCCTCATTCTGATATTCATCTACAGCGCGATCTCGCAGCCGCTGCGTCATGCGCGCCGCGCGATCTACTTCAATACCGGCGGCTACAACTATTCCTGGTTCGCCGCGTTGGATGGATTGCTGGCACTCGGCGTGCTGGCGTTGGTTTGTTGGTTCTCCTACACCCACCTGCCGCAGGTTCACGATTTCTTTCAGCACTTCAACGAAAACTGGCAAACGATGTGGAACAACATCGTCGATTCATTTCGCCGCACCGGAGTCGCGATAGGCCTGAACCGCATTGCGGAGCCTGTTTAGATCCGCATGCCGCGTGACGATGTCGCCGCGGTCCGCGGCGAGGCGCATGTCGCGCAAAACTTCCAGCGAACGCAGCAGCACCGGCAGCGGCGGACCGCTGGCGGTAACGCCCTGCAGCGCAGGTTCCTTGAGATCCGCCGCCGGGGCTTCGATGAATCGCTTGACCAGCGCGTCGTGATGCTGAGCCGCCGTATGCCCGAACAGACCGCAAACCTCGAGATACGCCGCGGCGTTGGCCTGAAACCATCCGCTGTCGGCGTAGTCGTCGATCAGCAGCAAAAACTCGTCCAGCAGGCTGGTGAACGTCATGCAACTTCGCAGCCTGGCTTGATCGGCGGGCAGCATGAACAGCATCTTGTCGACCAACAGCTGTGCGTAATTTGGATCGTTGGCGCGGCACAGACCCAACAGTAGATCCAGCTCGTTGATGCCGGAAAAATCCCCGGCATTGGCGCCCCGATACTCCTGTCTTCCGACCCGGTAGGGTTTGTAGTACGGCCGCACCGAGTAAAAAAACCGCTGCACGTCCAGATTGCTTATCAACCGGTCGTTGCAGCGTATGACATCGCGCAATGCCTGCTTGGCAGCGTCGAACGCGACGTCAACCACGGGGCTCGAGACGCCGAGATGCACGACGCTGGTGAGCGCGTCCGCCGCGCGCTGCAGCGAAAGAATTCCGCGGGTGTTCTCATCGATGAAAAGAAACTCATCCGCGAGCGTGGTAAAACTCTTGCGCACGCCGGCGCGCGCCTTGTTGTAGGTCGCGAGATGTCCGGTGGAAAACCTGGGCGCCATGCCGAGCGAGGCGCCCACATGCATGGCCAGCGATGACGCCTGCGGAAATGGCGATTTCTCCTCGCGCATCGGATTGGTGAGCTCGTGGCGCCGCAGCGCTCCCAGGTACATGCCGACGCTGCCGAGAACGCCAAAGGCGCTCTCGAATCCGTCGCCGGTGTTGCCTTCTGCGAGCAATGCGACGACGTACGCATGGCCTTGGTCGCGCAGGTCGGCCTTGATCGGATCCCCGCAGCCCAGCACTTGCGCCCGATCGGCCTGCGCGAAGTACAGATTCTCCAGCTCGGTATTCATCTGCACAAACGATGTGCGTATCCAGTGCTCGAATGCTTCGGCCCTGTTCATAGGGATTGGCTCACGGTAATGCGCCGGACAGACAGTGCGCGATGCCCGCCGCCTCCGCCGCTGTGTTGTAGATGTGAAAAGACAGCCGCAGCACTGTTCCGCGGCAGTCGAGGCGCACGGCATTATCATGCAGCGCCCGCATGACATCGGGCAGCGCGTCGCCAACGGCCAAGCAGATTGTGCCCCCGGTCCTAGCGAGATCGATTCGGGCACGCCAGTCCGCAGGCAGGCCATCGCGAAAAATGTTCATCAATTCCCTATTGTGCGCGCGTATCGCGCCAATGCCGATATTTTCCAGCACCTGCATGCTTTGCGCGGCAATCGCATACGGCGCAATGCACGGGGTTCCGCCCCAAAACCGCCGCGCGTCCGCGGCAAACTTGAACGAATGTACATCGAACTCGAATGGATCGGCGTGCGAAAACCAGCCGACGTCCAGCGGCGCAAGCTGCTGCACCAGCGCCGGGTTGATCCACATGAAACCCGCCCCAGGGCCGCCGCACAGCCACTTGACGCAACTGCCGAGCACGATGTCCGCGGCGAAATCAGTCACGGACAAAGGCAAAATTCCCGCCGATTGCGCGATGTCGACCATGCACAAGATGCCGCGCTCGCGGCACAACGATGCAATCTTCGCAACCGGTGCGACCACTCCGGTATTCGAATGCGCGTGGGTAACCAGCACCGCTGCGACATCGGCGGTCAGCGCCTCGGCCCAGACGTCTGCGTTGCAAGGATCATGGCCGCGGGCGAGCAACCGTAAATTGAAGCCCAGCTCAGAACCTCGCTGCAGAACAAAGGCAAGCGAGGGAAACGAGTCCTCCGCGGCCAGCAGCAGCGTACGCTGACCCGCCTTCGGGATCGCGGGCAACAGCTTCGCGAGACCCGACGACAAATTTGATTGCGGACAGTAATCGTCCGCATTGCCGCCGAGCAACTGCGCCAGATGCTGTTTGAAAGCCGCGATCACTGTCAGCCACGATTCCCATGCATCGCCGCCCAACAATTGCCAGGGCTGCAGATAGTTCGCGTGGATTGCATCGACGCTCAGTTTCGGCAGGCATCCGACCGAATGCGTCAGGCAATAGGGCCCGGGCCCGGGGACGTAAAAATCATCGCGATGCATATCGGCCGCTCACACTCGAAGATGCGACGATCAGACAGGGTTGGAACTGCGGCGTCAAGGTGGGTAGCTCACCGCATACAATGATATTCTGCATTCGTCGCAACGATGAGGGAGCGCCAATGCCAGGCAGATTGGACGGAAAAGTTGCAGTCATTACCGGCGCAACCAGCGGCATCGGCGCGGCCACGGCGCGCCGCTTCGTTGCCGAGGGCGCGCGCGTGGTCATCGCGGGTCGCTCCACGGAGCGCGGCAGTGCGCTTGCTGCCGAACTCGGCAGGCGGGCGATCTTCCATCGGGCCGACGTGATGCACGAATCCGAGATCGCCGCCGTCATCGATGCGGCGGTTGAGCGCTTCGGACAGCTCGATTGCTTGTTCAACAACGCCGGCGCTTCGGCCCCGGGGGAAATCGATACGATCACCGAAGAGCAATTTGACTACGGCATGAAGCTGCTGCTCGGCAGCGTCATGTTCGGCATCAAGCACGGCGCTCGCGTGATGAAATCCCGCGGCGGATCCATCATCAACAATTCCAGCATTGCCGGACACCGTTTGGGCCAGGGCGGAGCCTTGTATTCCGTGGCGAAGGCCGCGGTGAGCCATATCACGCGCATTGCCGGGGCGAAGTACGGCCCCGACGCAATTCGGGTGAATTCGATCTCGCCGGGCGCGATCGCCACGCCGATTTTCTGGGGCGGCTCCGCCAGGGCGCAGACCCTAAGCGCCGAGGACAATGCGCGCAAACTCGCGAAACTGGAGGGCAACCTGGCGCGCGCTACGCCGCTGCCCCGCTCCGGCGTGGCCGATGACATTGCTCACGCGGCGGTGTTTCTGGCGAGCTACGAAGGCAGCTTTGTAAATGCACACGATCTGGTCGTCGACGGCGGCCGCATCGCGCAATTCTTCGAACGAGCGCCACAGAACGCATAAGACTTGACGCAACCGGCAGCCATGTTCAGGAAATTGCTCATCGCCAACCGCGGCGAAATTGCCATCCGCATTGCGCGCACGGCGGCGGAAATGAGCATCGCGACCGTGGCGATCTACCCGCAGGACGACTCCGCATCCTTGCATGTGAAGAGCGCCGACACCTCATTGGCGCTCGCCGGTTCCGGTCCGGCGGCATATCTCGATGGACCGCAAATCCTGCGTCTCGCGCTCGAGTCGGGCTGCGATGCCATTCATCCTGGCTATGGTTTCTTGAGCGAGAATGCCGCCTTTGCGCGGCTTTGCAACAATGCCGGCATCGTCTTTGTCGGACCGGCACCCGAAACGCTGGTGTTGTTTGGCGATAAGAGTCAGGCGCGAGCCTTGGCCCGCAAGATCGGCGCGCCGGTGCTGCCAGGGTCGAGCGGCGCAGTCACTCTTGCGCAAGCCGAGCATTTTCTGGCCGGGTTGGGCCCGGGCGGCGGCGTGATGCTGAAAGCCCTGGCCGGCGGCGGTGGCCGCGGCATGCGCGAGGTGCGCAATCCAGCGGATATGGCCGGCGCCTACGAGCGATGCCACTCGGAGGCATTGCAGGCGTTTGGCATTGGCGAGCTCTATGTGGAGCAGTTTTTGCCGCGCGCCCGCCACATTGAGGTGCAGATAGTCGGCGACGGTTCCGAGGTCGTCCATATTTGGGACCGGGAGTGCAGCGCGCAGCGGCAGCGGCAGAAGCTGATTGAAACTGCGCCGGCGTTCGGTTTGCCCGCGAAATTGCGCGCCAAACTCCTGGAACTGTCCGTGACTTTGGGAAAGACGGCGAATTATCGCTGTGTGGGCACCGTTGAGTTTCTGGTCGACATGGATGCGAACAGCGCCATGCCCTTCGCCTTCATCGAGGCGAATCCGCGCCTTCAGGTCGAGCACACCGTTACCGAAGAAATCACCGGCCTTGATTTGATTCGCATTCAATTGCAGATCGCTGCCGGCGGCACTTTGGCGAAGCTGGGATTGCGCCAGTTTGCCGTCCCCGCACCGCGCGGCGTAGCGATCGAGTCGCGCATCAATATGGAGACGATGAATGCCGACGGCAGCGCCAAGCCGGCCGGCGGTACATTGTCCGTGTATGAACCTGCATCGGGTCCCGGCGTGCGCGTCGATGGCTTCGGCTATTCCGATTATCACACCAGCGTGAGATTTGACTCGCTGCTGGCCAAACTGATCGTGCACTCCGTTGACGGCGACTTGGGCGCCGCCGCGCGCAAAGCAGAACGCACGTTGAAGGAATTTCGCATCGCCGGCGTGCCGACCAACATTCCCTTCCTCAGGGCGCTGCTCCGCCATCCTGACTTCGCCGCCGCGCTGGTCCATACGCAATTTGTCGAGCAGCACGCGAAGGCGTTGTGCGCCGCCGCCGACGCTGACACCGCTGCAACGGTCGTCCACGGCCGGCGCCCCGGCGCCAAGATCGAGACGACGGATCCGCTGGCGGTGCTGATTCACGGCAAGGGGGCCGGCGCCCCGGCCCATGCAACTGCTCCGCAGGAGGCCGGAACGACCGCCCTGCCCGCACCCTTGCAGGGAACCATTATCAGCATCGCCGCCGCCGTTGGCCGGACGGTGCGCGCCGGCGAACCGGTACTGATCATGGAATCCATGAAGATGGAGCACGTGATCACTGCGCCGATCAGCGGCTTGGTTCGCGCCTTGACCGTATCGGAAGGCGATACGGTGTTTGAGGGCCATGCTCTTGCTTTCATCGAGGCATCGGATGTTGCCGGCGCGGCGGCGGAGTCCAGGGAAAACATCGATCTTGATTTCATACGGCCTGATCTTAAGGCCGTGATAGAGCGCGTCGACGCCACCTTGGATGCCGGCCGTCCGCAGGCGGTCGCACGTCGCCGCAAAACCGGCCAGCGCACGGCGCGCGAAAATGTCGACGATTTGCTCGATCCCGGCTCCTTCATCGAGTACGGCAGCTTGGTGGTCGCAGCGCGGCGCAAGCGGCATTCGCTGGAGAAGCTGATCCAGCAAACACCGGCGGATGGCATGGTGATGGGCCTGGGCCGCGTGAATGGCAAGGATTTCGGCGATGAGGCGGCCCGCTGTGCCGTCATGGCGTACGACTACACGGTCCTCGCCGGCACGCAAGGCGCCTACAACCACAGAAAAATGGACCGCCTGATCGAGATTGCAGAACGATACCGCCTGCCGACGGTTTTTTTCTGCGAGGGCGGTGGCGGCCGCCCGGGCGACACCGAGGGTGGCGGCTTCACCCGCGGCTTTGAGTACTGGGCGCGCATGTCGGCGGTCGCACCCTTGATCGGAATCACCTCCGGACGCTGCTTCGCCGGCAATGCCTCGGTACTCGGATGCTGCGATGTGATCATTGCCACCAAGGGTTCGAACATCGGCATGGGCGGACCGGCGATGATCGAGGGCGGCGGACTGGGAATCTTTCGGCCCGAGGAAATCGGCCCCGTGGAGGTGCAGCAACCCAACGGCGTCATCGACATCCTCGCCGAGGATGAAGCCGACGCCGTTCGCATCACGAAAAAATATCTATCTTATTTTCAGGGCACGCTGGCCGGCTGGACCTGCGCCGATCAGCGCCTGCTGCGCCGGGCTATTCCAGAAAACCGCGTGCGGGTCTATGACATCCGGCAGCTGATCGAGACGCTGGCCGACACCAGCTCGGTGCTTGAATTGCGGCCGAAATTCGCAACCACCATGATCGCCGCGTTGATCCGCATCGAGGGAAAACCATTGGGGGTGATTGCCAACAACCCCAAGGTGCTGGGCGGCGCCATCGATTCGGACGGCTCCGACAAAGCCGCGCGCTTCATGCAGATCTGCGAGGCGTTCGACATTCCCGTGCTCTCGCTCTCCGATACGCCGGGCATGATGGTGGGTCCCGAGGTTGAAAAAACCGCGCTGGTCCGACACTGTTCGCGCCTGTTCATCATCGGTGCAAACTTGACCGTGCCGCTGCTCAGCGTGGTGCTGCGCAAGAGCTATGGATTGGGTGCGCTTGCAATGACCGGAGGCAGCTACCCAGCTTCTGTGTTTGCCGTCGCCTGGCCAACCGGGGAATTCGGCGGCATGGGGCTCGAGGGCGCGGTCAAGCTCGGCTACCGCAACGAACTCGCAGCCATCACCGATCCTGGGGAGCGCAAGGCAAAATTCGACGAGATGGTTGCGGCGGCCTATGAGCAAGGCAAAGCATTGAACTACGCCTCGAGCTACCACATCGATGAAGTCATCGATCCCAAGGACACGCGTCGTTGGATAATCGGGACGTTGCGCGCGCTGCCGCCGCCACCCAAACGGGCGGAGAAAAAGCTGCGTTGGATTGACGCCTGGTAGCATCGCACCATGAATCGTCGCAGCTTTGTTGCCGCCCTGCCGCTTGTCGGGTTTGCCGGCATGGCTCGCACCCAACAAGACCCCGCGCCCGCGACACTGGCAACGCCAACGCCCGCAGCCGCGGCGCGGCCGGGATTCAATTTTCCGCCGCCGACGCTGCCCGTCAGCGTACTCGCCGAGGGCCTGAAATTTCCAGAGGCTCCGGTGCCCATGCAGGACGGCTCGGTGCTTTTCGTGCAGATCGAATCGAAGCAAGTCAGCCGCTTGATGCCTGACGGTCGCGTAATCCTGGTAAGGCAGATGGAGGGCGGACCCAACGGCCTCGCCATCGGACCGGATAAGGGGGTTTACATTGCCAATGACGGCGGCCGATTCAGCTTCGCGCAGCGGGGCGGATACAATTTCCCGGGTGCGGCACCTGCGGACCACGTTGGCGGATCGATCCAGCGGCTTGATTTGAAAAGCGGCGCGCTGACCACACTGTACGACAGCTGCGATGGCAGGCGCTTGGTCGCACCCGACGATCTGGTGTTCGATCATCAGGGCGGCATGTGGATCAGCGACATTGGTAAGATCAAGGGAGACGCTGGAATTTATTATGCCTTGCCCGACGGCAAGAGCATCAAGTGCGTCAAGGATGGGATGAACGCGCCGAATGGCATTGGACTCTCGCCCGATGGCAAGCAGCTGCACGTGAGCGAAGCACGCCAACTGTGGACTTATGACATCAGCGCTCCGGGCACGCTCGGCCCGAGCACTTCGTATACGCAAGCCGAACATGCGAAGCTGCGCGAGCGCTCGATAGCCGACAGCCTGAAGGTGCAGGCCGACGGCAAGGTTTGCGTGTGCACCCTGCTGGCCGGCGGCGTCAGCATCATCGACGCTGCCGGCAACACGGAATTCATCGAGTTCGCCGATCCCATGACCACCAACCTCGCTTTTGGCGGGGTGGATATGCGCGACGTGTGGGTGACGCTATCGGGGACGAGTCGAATCGGCCGGGTACGCTGGCCGTATCCGGGACTTAAAGCCGCATTCAGCGCCTGATTGCGCAGCGCCCGAGCGACGCCGGCAGCTCAAACTTCCGCCGCCCGCGATTCAGGAGTAGCCTGAAGTATTGCTGCGTCACAGGGGAGGACCATGCCGTACGTTGAAAATCGCGTCGTGCACGACGCCGACTCGCATCTGATGGAATTGCCGGATGCGCTTGATGGGTATCTCGAGGCGAAACATCGCGAGCGCTATGATGCGCTGCCAAAATTCTTAAGCCAGCCGCGCAATGCCGAGTACGCGGCGCGTGCCCGCGCGCTGCACGATGATCCGAATTTTCGCGCCGGCGCCGACGAAAACATCCTGCTGCGCAAGAATTACGAGGCTCTCGGCTCATTCCGCCGCGATGATCGCGCGCATGCGCTGGATCAACTGGGATTCACCAGTCAGCTGATCTTCACCACCTGGTGTCTGGGAAACTTCGGCCTCGATGAATCACCGGATACGGAGCTGTGCTACGCGATGGCGCGGGCCCACAACCGCATGATGAGCCACTTCTGTTCGGTCGATCGGCGTTTCCTCGCCACCGGCTACGTGCCGCTCGTCGACTTCGAGCGCGCTCTGGCCACGGCGCAGGAGGCGATCAACCTGGGCTGCAAGGCGCTGTTGATTCCATCGCGCTGTCCGCGAGGGACTTCGCCGAGCCATATCGCGTTCGAACCGCTGTGGGCGCTGGCGCAGGAAGCCGGATTGCCGATCGTGTTTCATGTCGGCGGTGAGGAAAAACTGCCGCCCGACTACTTCAAGAACGGCCTGCCCAAGGTCAAGGATTTTCATGGCGGCGAGGAGAATTTCACTTCCTTGAGTTTCATGCCGATACCGCATTCGGTGCAGCTCACCATGGCGGCGCTCATCATCGACGGCGTGCTCGATCGTCATCCGCATTTGAAGTTCGGCGCCATCGAACTGGGTGCATCGTGGGTCCCGAGTTGGATGCGCTTCATGGATTCGGCCGCAACTGCCTTTATCAAGAATGAACCGCGGCTGCAAAAGTTGTCTTTGAAGCCCAGTGAATTCGTGCAGCGGCAATTTCGTGTCACACCGTACCCGCATGAGGACGCCGGCTGGATCATCGCCAACACCGGCCCGGAGGTTTGCATGTTTTCCTCCGACTATCCGCACGTCGAGGGCGGACGCAATCCGTTGAAGCGCTTCAATGACTCGCTCGCGCACACTCCAGCCACAGCCGTGGAGCGCTTCTATTGCGATAATTTCGTCGATCTGATGGGCGCAGGATTACCTGCGGATCTACGCAAGCCCCAGAGCCTGAGCGCGGCCTAGCCGAACGGTCCGCGTGGCGGCGGTGGTGGCGGCGGCGGTGTCCACGAACCCGTGGCGATCTTGCCGCCCTTGGCCGACACCGCCAATTCGATGATCTTGTCGGTCACATTCGGTTCATAGCCTTCCGTGTGGCCCTTTTGCATCTTGACGATGTCCGCGACGATGCGGCCATCCTTGCAATTGGGGAATACATAGACCAGCGCACGACCCGACTTGGGATACCGGCCCCAGCCGTCGGCGCCGGGGTCCTGGCGCGTCGGGTCGAAAACATACCCAGGCTTGGGATCGAGCACTTCCGGCTGCTCCTCGCGCTTGCCGCAAGCATATTTGTCGGCCAGCGGTGAAGTATCGCCGGGTATCGACTCGTACTCGCCGTTGGAGAAAATGAATGAATAATCGCAGGCGCCGCCGGGCGGCCCGGCCGGGGTGGGCGGCAAGCGCGGCGGCGGCGGTGGCGCTGCGTTGCCGCCGCTCTTGTACACCGGGGTGCCGCCGAAGAATCCGCGATTCGCATACGTCACCGGCCCTACCCGGCCGCCGGACAGGCTGATGCGAACATCCACCTTATCCTTGAAGTAATCGGTGCAAACCAGGCGGCTGGAGGTCAAGCCACCCTGGCTGTGGCCCACAAGAATGAAATGCTGCACATTCTCCTTGCCCACCGTCGCGACAACGAGATCGACGATGCTGTGCAGGTACTCATCGTCGGCATCGCTCCAGTACCTGACCGGCGATCCCGGCGTGATGACGATGAGCTTGTACTTGTCCTTGACGTCCATCGCCGGAAAGTAATTGCGCTGCCAATTGGCGTAGGAGCCGTAGCCGTGAAGGCTCAACACGATATTGACCTTGTCGCCGGGCTTGTAGTCCGCGGGACAATCCAAGAAAAACGTGCGCCGCGATTTCAACTCCACGGTATCGCCTGGCTGGGTCACCATGGGTCCGGGACAGTCCGTGTCGGGACAGTGGTAGCCGGGCGGCGCGGCGCAGTTCACGCCGAGGAGCGTGTGAGCCTGCTGGGCCAGCGCTGATCCCGCGCCGAACACGCACAGAATGGTCAATCCACGGGTCAAATTCCGCAACGGCCGCTGCAACAGTGTCATCGGTAGCTCCCCATCACGCTGATTGATCTGCCGAGATTATAATTAATATAACGAGATTATACTATTGCCAAGCGGCCGCCTCGATCTGCTTTTGCCGGTAGATCGGACGCAATCGCAGTAACAGGATCAAGGCGATGGCCGCTGAGCAAAACACCACCATGACCATGCTGTAGCGGATCTTGGCCGGGTCGTGGAATACATGGTCATTGACGAACGGCACCAAGGTCGGGCCCACCCCCAGCCCCAGGGCATTGACCACGAACAAGTAGACCGCGGAGATCTGCGCGCGATATTGATTGGGCGTGACTTGATTGACGGCCATCGGCCCCACGCCGGCGTATGCGTTGAAGGTGATGCCGGCGACGAACAGCGCCACCCACACCAAGGGCACGGTCGGCATGAAGGGCGGGAAGTTACTTAACACCGCGATCCCGCCCGCCGAAATCGCGGCGACCACGATGGGCGCGTCCTTCCAGCCGCGCTTCGTCAGCCGATCGCACAGCACGCCCGCCAGCAATATGCCCGATGAATTCATCAGTATGGTGGATACGCCGATGACCTTGCCCGCCAGCCCGGGGCTCACGCCATAGGCGCGGACCAGCGCGGTCGGCAGCCAGGAGGCCGTGGCATAGCCGGCCAGCGCCACCAGGCCCATCGCGACGAAATGCAGGCCGTAGAAATCTCTGTTCTGCCATGCGTAGCTTAAGACTTCCCGCAATGGCGGTTTGTCCGGCGCAGCTGCCTGCGCATTGCCCGACTGCGTCGGCAACAACCCGCGGCGCTTCGGCTCGCGGAATGTCAGCAGCAGCAGCGGCAGCACAATGCCCGGGGCGCCGGTCAGGATGAAGACCATCTGCCACGCATGCACCGGCCCGAACAGCGGTAGCGTATAGCTTGCCCCCGGGCGCGAAACCGCCCCGACCACGATGCCGCCAACCAGCAATGCGGTGCCTGCGCCGATCGTGATGCCAATGTTGTATACGCCGAAGGCGCCGCCCAGTTTGGAGCGCGGAAAACTGTCGGTGATGATGGAATAAGCTGCGGGCGACAGCGCGGCCTCGCCGACACCGACACCCACGCGCGCCATGAACAGCTGCACCGCGCTGCGCGCCAGTCCGCACAGCGTCGCCATGATGGACCAGATGAACACGCCCCCTGCGATGATGGCCCGCCGGCTATGGCGGTCCGACAGACGGGCAATCGGCAGACCGAGAAAGGTGTACAGCAGCGCAAACGCCAGCCCCTGCAGCATGCCTATTTGGGTATCACTGATGTGCAGATCGCGTTTCATCGGCTCGACCAGCAATGAAATCGTGGTGCGGTCGATGAACGAGAAAATGTACATCAACATCAGGACGGCGACGCTGTACCACGCGGCGAAAGAAGATGGATACGGAGACGAGTCGCTGCTGACCGTCACTGCCGCGCTGGACTGCTTTGCCATTTAACCCCCGGCGTTGAACGCTATGCTTCGTTATTTATGAGGGCGAGCATACGCCATTGCACTCGCGGTGGCCGCTTATCAAATGATCTCGGTGATTGGCGTTCGATGCGCGTCTGCCATCGCGATGCCGTGGCGCTCGGGTCCGATGGACACCAACACCGAGATGACCACGGCGACGATGCCGACCACGAGCGCCATGGCAAGGCCGTAATTGTTTGCGTTATGTTCGGCGATCATCACCTGGATATTCAGATTCGCGGACGCAATGAAATTGCCCAGCTGATACACCACTCCCGGAAAGGTGGCGCGAATCTCATAGGGCGAGAGTTCGTTCAGATGCACCGGGATGATGCCCCAGGCGCCCTGCACCGCGACTTGCATGAAGAAGGCGCCAACACCCAAGATCAGAGGCGTGCTGCCAAATGCCCAGAACGGGATCACCGGCAAGGCGAGCAATGCCGCGCCCATGATGGCCCGGCGTCTGCCGATGCGTTCCGACAGCCAGCCGAAGCCAATGCCGCCGATGATCGCGCCGATATTGGCAATCGCGGTCATCAGCGACAAGGTGTGCGTGTCGAAGCCGTGTTGAATCTTGAGGAACAGATTCGGATAAGCGTCCTGGGAGCCGTGACTGAAGAAATTGAATGCGGTCATGAGCGCGATGGCATAAATGGCGAGCTTCCAATTCCGCCCCATGACCTCGCGCAGGCTGTGACGCTGCTTCGCCACCCGCTGTTCGGTAAAGGCCGGAGATTCATCGACGCCCATGCGGATGAAGAACACCAGAATTGCCGGGATGGCGCCGAGCACGAACATGTAGCGCCAGCCCAGGGCGTCGTACAGAAAGTACATCGCGATCGAAGCGATGAAGTAACCGCTGGGATAGCCCGCCTGCAACAGACCGGAAACGGCGCCGCGCGCGTTTGCCGGGATGGTCTCGAAGGTCAACGCCGAACCGATGCCCCACTCGCCGCCCATCGCGATTCCAAACAGAAATCGCAGCGCAAAAAATGTCGTGATGGTCGGCGCAAAGCCAGAGGCTACTTCTAGCGCTGAAAACGCCAGAATGTTCCACATCAGCGTTGGCTTACGGCCGTAGCGATCCGCAAGCCGGCCAAAGACGAAGGCGCCGATCGGCCGTGCCGCCAAGGTAAGCGTCACCGCAAACACCACCTGCTTGATTTCGACATGAAAGGTCGACGCGACATCCTTGAACATGAACACCATCAGAAAGAAATCAAAGGCGTCCAACGTCCAGCCGAGGTATGCGGCGAGCACGACATTTTTCTGGCTTTTGGTCCACTTCATCCAGTCCTCCCCCAAACCTGCGCGAGTGGACATAAGTCCCCGGGCTAGGATCCTAACGGCAGCAGCAGCCGTTGTCTAAGGTCTCGCTCCGCTTCCATTCCGCGGCGGTTCAGCCGAAACTTCATGCATGCAGAATCGACCCTTGCACGAATTTCCGATGCGCGAGCTCAATCGTCCGGCTCCCAAAGTCGAGGTGCGCCGCGGCCTCAATGGCGTGGTCTATGTGAGCTGCGGATTGAAGTACGAGCCGGGGTTGCCGTCGCTGATCGATTACCTGGCCCGCGCCGCAGAGTTGCGCCCCGACACGACATTCCTCGCCGAGCGTGACGCCAACAAGCAGTGGCGCCGGCTGAGTTACGCCGCCGCCTCGCGCGACACCGCAGCAGTCGCCACCTGGCTGATTCGCCAAGGCTTAGGATCTGACAGCGCGCCGATCATGATTCTGTCGGAGAACAGCATCGAGCATGCCGTGCTCACCTTGGGCGCGATGCGCGCCGGCGTCGCGGTGGTGCCGGTGTCGCCCACGTATTCCTTCGGCAGGGATTTGTCGCGATTGGCTTATGCCCTGGACCTGGCCGAGCCGTCGTTGGTATATGCCGGTGACGCTGTTCGCTACGCCGCTGCGCTTGAATATGCGCAAGCCCACGGACGCCAAGTTATATCCGGCGGCGACTTCGATGTGCTGCTGCGGGAGGTGGACGAAGCGGCCGTTACCGCGCGGCGCTTCCTGATCAAGGACAACACGATCGCAAAAATCCTGCTTACCTCGGGTTCAACCGGCCGACCCAAGGGCGTCATCAACACCCACGGCAATATTGCCGGCTCGGTTCAAATGATTCGCTTGGTCGGCGAGCCGTTCGATCCTAAGCGTACGCACACGGTGGTCGATTGGCTGCCCTGGCACCATACCTTTGGCGGCAACGCACAGTTCAACGGAATACTGTCCGTGGCCGGGACGCTCTACATCGATACCGGCCGCCCGGTCCCCGGCCTGTTCGATGCGACCATCGAAAATTTACGGGAAATTTCTCCCACCAGTTTTGGCTGCGTACCCGCGGCGTTTGGCGCGCTGGCCACCGCGCTCGAGCGCGACGCCGACCTGCGACGCAGTTTCTTCAAGAATATGCGGGCCTTGGGATACGGCGGGGCCTTGCTGCCGCAGCAAACCTGGGAGCGCATGCAGCGACTGGCTGTGCAGGAAATCGGCGAGCTTTTGCCCTTCGGCACGGGATGGGGAATGACGGAGACCACTGCCACCGGAGTGGCGGTGTACTGGAACACATCGCGTACCGGACTGCTCGGACTGCCGCAACCGGGTGTCACGCTGAAGCTCGTGCCGGCCGCCGATCGCCTGGAGCTGCGCATCAAGGGGCCCCAGATCATGAGAGGTTATTACAAAGACGCGGCGCTGAATGACGCCGCCTTCGACGATGAAGGCTACTTCAAAACCGGCGATGCCGTTCGTTGGGTCGATCCGCAGCGGCCGATCGAAGGTCTCGAATTCGCGGGCCGCATCGCCGAGGACTTCAAGCTGCTGTCGGCCACGTGGGTACAGGCCAGCATCGTGCGCCGCGACCTGGTCGAAGCGCTGCAGCCGTATGCCATGGATGCTGTCATCTGCGCGCCGGATCGTCCCTGGCTGGGGGCGCTGGTGTGGCTGGCGGTGCCCGAAGATGCAGCAGTGCGCGCCGCTCTGGCCAGGAAGCTTGGCGCGTTCAACGGCTCTCGACAGGGCAGCGCCGATACCATTGCACGGCTATTGATTTTGAAGGACCCGCCGTCGGCGGAAGCCGGAGAAATCACCGATAAGCGCTCCATCAACCAGCGGCTGGCGATGCAGCGCCGCGCGAGCGATGTTGCGCTTTTGTACGCGGAGCCTCTCGACCCGCGCATCATCCTGCCGGGGACCGATCAATAACCCCTCATCGCGGGCCGTCCTGCACCGGCAGGATCATCGCGGAAGGGTGCTGCCGATCCAAGTACACCGTATTGGTGGCCACCCGCGGCGGTGTCGTGGTCGGAACGCCGAACGGCTCCCCGGTGTTCGGATTGATCTCGAATTTGGTCGAATTGGACGAGGTGACCGTCACCTGGATTTTGTGGCCTTTCTCAAAGGTAAACGCGGTGTTCCACAGGTCGATGTGCAGCTCCTCGGGTTTACCCGGCTTCATCAGCGTCACATCGTCGGGATCGCGGCCGTTGCGGTAGCGGGTCCGGATCGGGTTATCGAGGATGATCTGCTCGTAACCGTCGGGGTAGACATCAACCAGCTTGACCATGAAGTCGGTGTCGAGTCCGTCGGTTGCGGCCCACAGCTTCATATCAACATGACCGGCGATCACGACGTTCTTGTCGAGCACTTTGGTCTCGAAGCGCAAATAATCCTGGCGCTGACCGATCGGCCGCTGATCCAAAGGTCCGGCGGTCTGCAAAAGATTCGAGCCGCCGTAGGTCTTGACGGGATTGGCCGGATCGAACTTGTAGCTGATCTTGGCGGTAGGCGCCGTCGGCGCTTTTGTCGACAGATGCATGTCGGCAGTCAGAAAGTACGGGGTCGGATGATTGGCCGGCGGCCAGTTGGGCGACTTGAACGCGCGGCTCAAATCCGAGGGATGACCTTTGCGCCCCGATGCCATCATGAAAAGGGTCACGGGCGGTTCTTTCATGATGCCGTTGTCGATACCCTTCAACCAGTATTCCCACCAGCGCATCTCCTCGGTCGGAGGAATTGTCGCGCCGGGCTGATTGTATTCGATGTCGCTCTTGTCGCCGCCCAGGCCACCGTGGCCGGCCGGTCCCATGTACAGCTTCTGATTGCCGCGCGCACCTTTGGAGCCGAAATTCTGCAGCCAGCGAAAATTCTCGACGTTGCCGTCATTGAAGATGTCGTACCAACCGCCCTGGTTGTACATGGGGATGCGAATGAACTTGCGCTGCGTGGTCATCGCATGTTCGTTCCAGAATGCCGAATTGGTGGCGCTGGCGCTCACTAGGTCCAGTTGTGCCTGGCTTTCGCCCTGGCCCTTCAACCAGCCGAGCGTGTCCTCGTCTTTCAGGACCCCGCCGGGATACGCATTGAGCAGCTGGTCATAGGGCGCAACGATCACAAACGCGGCCAGCAGATGCGGTGGTGCCGCCATGGCTGCCATATTGGTGGTGATTCCCAGCGCCGAGGCGCCCACCATGCCTATTCTGCCGTTCGACCACGGCTGCTTCGCGGCCCATTCGACGGTGTCATAGCCATCCTCCATATCCGGAACAAAGGCCTCATAGAATCCTTCCGAATGGCCCTTGCCGCGAACATCCTGCATGACGACGGCATAACCCGCGTCGACATATTTTTTGGCGGTATAGCCCGATAGTTCGCCCAGCGCATCCTTAAGGTATGGCGTTCGCGACAGCACCACGGGGAATGGGCCGGCACCCGCGGGTAAAAAGACGTTGGCCGCGAGTTTCACGCCATCGCGGGTGGTCATGACCATTTCGGTCCACTTGGGCAATGCCGCAATCTGCTCGGGCGTCAACTGCGGCATGAACCGCGGCCGGGGCGTGGTGGGCTTGGGCGCTGCGGCCGCCGGGGCGGCGGGTTGCGCCTGCGCGTACAGGCTCAATGGCGACAGTGGCGCAAGAATCGCTGCTGCTATAGCCAGCGAACGGACGGATAATCGCATAGTTTCTCCCAATCGCGGTGGCCAACAGCGTGGCCTTGCGCAAACTATTAGTGTGCGACGCCAAGGCTTTGTCAGTCAAACGACTTCGGTATACGCGCGCATGAGAGAATGCCAATATTGGCGTGCGCCGGCCAAATTGAAATTTACTGCAAGGGCAAATCGTGGATAAAAGAGTCTGTGTGATCACCGGCTCCTCATCGGGTATCGGGGCAGCCAGCGCGATTTTGTTTTCGCAGCGCGGTTGGGATGTGTGCGTGAACTATTCCAGGGACGCGCTGCCTGCGGAGAAGGTCGCGGCGGCCTGCAGAGCTCACGGCGCCGATGTGCTGGTCGAGCGCGCCGACGTGGCGGTCGACGCCCAATGCGTGCAGCTGGCGCAGCGGATCAGGGATCACTTCGGCCGCTGCGACACGCTGGTCAACAATGCCGGAACCACCAAGTTCGTCGACTTGAAGGACTTGGACGGCCTGGATGCGAACGATTTTCACAAGATCTATGCGGTAAACGTCATCGGCGCGTTTCAAATGACGCGCGCATTTGCGGCGCTGCTGAAGATGAGTCCAGGCGCCGCGATCGTCAACGTATCCTCGATAGCCTCTCTGCTGGGCGCCGGCTCGAGCATTGCCTATGTCGCTTCAAAAGGGGCGCTCAACGCCCTGACATTGAGCCTGGCGCGCGTGCTCGGGCCGCAGGTGCGAGTCAATGCGGTCGCGCCCGGAATGGTGGATTCACCCTGGCTTAAAGTGGGTTTGGGGCCGCAGCGCTTCGAGAAAATGCGCCACAGCTACGAGTCTGCATCGGCGCTTGATACATTGGTATCCCCCGAGGATGTGGCTGAGACCATCTATTACCTGGGCGCCGTCGCTTCGCGGACCACGGGCGAAGTGCATGTCGTCGACGGAGGTCGCCGGCTCGGGCGGCTGTAGTGCGCAAAACGGATAATTCTTTCCTTTGGAGAAGCTCATGCAAGGTAGATTTGAAAAGCGCGGCGACGTTGGCATCATTTGGGTCAACAACCCGCCCGTCAACGCCATCAGTGTTGGCGTGCGCACCGCCATCATCGATGGCGTGGCCAAGCTTGCCCAGGATGCGGAAATCAAGGTCGGCGTTCTCGCCTGCGAGGGGCGCACCTTCATGGCCGGCGCCGATATCACCGAGTTCGGCAAGCCGCCCTTGTCGCCCGGCCTGCATGAGGCGCTGCGCTCGCTGGAGAACTCCGCCAAACCCATCGTTGCCGCTATTTTTGGCACAGCCCTCGGTGGCGGCTTGGAAGTTGCCCTCGCCTGCCACTACCGGGTCGCGGTCGCGACCGCCAAGGTCGGATTGCCGGAAGTCAAGCTCGGGATTCTCCCAGGGGCCGGCGGCACGCAGCGGCTGCCGCGGCTGATCGGCATTGAAGCCGCGCTCGACATGATCATTTCCGGCGATCCCATTGGTGCCGCGCAAGCGGCCAAAGCCGGTGTGATCGATAAAATCATCGACGGGGATCTCACCGCGGGCGCCGTCAAGTATGCCAAGGATCTGGCTGCGCAAAAAGCGCCGCCGCGCAAGATCCGCGACATCAATATCGACTCTGCCAAGCTGCCCGCCGGATTCTTCGATGCGGCCCGCAAGCGCATCGCCAAGGAAAAGAAGAATCTTTTCTCGCCGCAGCGCATCGTCGACGCGTTGGAAGCAGCCGCCACACTGCCGTTCGACCAAGGCATGGCGCGCGAGCGCGAATTGGCCATACAGTGCATGCAGAACAGCCAGGCGAAGGCGCTGCAACACGTGTTTTTCGCCGAGCGCAAGGCCGCGAATGTCCCCAACCTCGACAAGAGCGTCACGAAACGCGATATCAGAAGCGTCGCCATCATCGGCGCCGGCACCATGGGCGGCGGCATCGCCATGAACTTCTTGAATGTCGGAATTCCGGTCACGGTGCTGGAAATGCAGCAGGACGCGCTCGACCGAGGCGTGGGCGTGATCCGCAAGAATTACGAAAACACGGCGTCCAAGGGCAAGCTCACCCTGGAGCAGGTGCAACAGCGCATGGCCATGCTGAAACCCACATTGGCGTACGCCGATGTCGGTGATGCGGACCTCGTCATCGAGGCCGTGTTCGAGACCATGGCGATCAAGAAGGACGTATTCGGCAAACTGGACAAGGCGGCCAAGAAGGGCGCGATACTCGCAACGAATACCTCCTACCTCTCCATCGATGATATCGCCGCCGCGACATCGCGGCCCAACGATGTCGTCGGCACGCATTTTTTCTCCCCGGCCAACGTGATGAGGTTGCTGGAAATCGTGCGCGGCGCGAAAACCGCGCAGGACGTACTGGTAACCGTCATCGATGCCGCGAAGCGCATCAACAAGGTCGGCGTGGTGTGCGGCAATCGCGACGGCTTCATCGGCAACCGCATGCTGGGCGGCTATGCCTATCAGGCGTCGCTCATGGTGCTCGAGGGCGCAATGCCGGAACAGGTCGACGCCGCGCTACGCAACTTTGGCATGCCCATGGGCGTGCTGCAGATGAGCGATTTGGCCGGACTGGACGTCGGCTACAAGTCGCGCAAGGACCGCGACCCGGCAACGTTTGACGGCCGCGTCACGCGCTCCGCGGACCTGCTGGTGGAAATGGGGCGACTGGGGCAGAAGACCCAGGCGGGTTACTACGATTATGCGCCGGGCGATCGCACGCCGCGGCCGTCGCCGGTGGTTGCGGAAATCATCGAAAAGGTTTCGAAGGAGTACGGCATCGTGCGCCGCAAGTTCAGCGACGAAGAAATCGTCGAGCGCTGCTTCCTGGCGCTGATGAATGTGGGCTGCGAAGTGCTGCGCGAAGGTGTGGCGTATCGCTCCAGCGACATCGATGTGGTTTACCTGTATGGCTACGGCTTCCCGGCCTATCGCGGCGGCCCGATGTTCTGGGCTGAAAACGAGGTCGGCTTGAAGAATGCGCTGGAGAAATTGCAGAAATACAGCGCGCAAACCGCAGGCAAGTGGCTGCAGGTATCGCCGCTGCTCGAGCAGCTGGTTGCCGAAGGCAGGGGGTTCGCAAGCCTCGGCAACTAAGGCTCGCAGGCGGCGACGCGCGGCGGCTAGCGAGCTCCGCTCAGGCCTCGATATTTCATCATCGCGTCGATGCTCGGAGCCTTGCCGCGCCATGCAAGATACATGGCCGCGAGATCCTCGGTATTGCCACGCGATAGGATCATGCGGCGAAAACGCTCGCCATTCGCGCGGCTCAAGCCGCCGTTTTCATCGAACCATTGATACGCGTCATCGTTCAGCATCTGGGTCCAGATATACGCATAGTAGCCGGCCGAATATCCGCCGCTCCAGATGTGCAGAAAATAGCTCGATCGGTAGCGCGGGGGCACCGCCCGGATGTCGAGATGCGTTTTGCTCAGCGCCGACTTTTCGAATAGATCCGGATCCTGCAACGGCGCGCTGGCCGGCAACACATGCCATTGCATGTCGAGCTCGGCGGCCGCCAGCACTTCGGTCAGGTCGTAGCCGGCAGAGAAATTCTTGGCGTTCTTGATCTTTTCCACCAGCGCCGCAGGCATCGGGGCGCCTGTCTTGTAATGCTTGGCATAGTGATTGAACACGGCGGGATACATCGCCCAGTGTTCGTTGAACTGCGATGGAAACTCCACAAAATCGCGCGCGGTGGCGGTTCCCGAAAGGCTGGGATAGCGGGTATTGGCAAACATCCCATGCAGCCCGTGACCGAACTCATGAAACATCGTGGTGACGTCGTCAAAGCTGATCAGCGCAGGTTCGCCGGGTGCCGGCTTTGGCAGGTTCGCGACATTGTAGACGACCGGCAGAGTGCCAAGCAGCGTTGACTGATCGACGAATTGCGACATCCAAGCGCCGCCGTTCTTGTTGTCGCGCTTGAAATAATCGCAATAGAACAGCGCCAGCGCCTTGCCATCCGCGTCGGCGACTTCGAAAACCCGCACATCGGGTTCATATACGGGAATGTCCTTGCGTTCCTTGAAGGTGATGCCGTACAGCTGGTTGGCCGCAAAGAACACGCCCGCCTCCAGTACGGTATTGAGTTCGAAGTAGGGCTTGACTTCGGCTTCATCGAGGTCGAATTTGGCTTTGCGTACCTGCTCGTTGTAGAAAGCCCAATCCCAGGCTTGCAGCGTGAATCCGCCATGCTGCGCGTCGATTACCGCCTGAATGTCCTTGGCTTCGCCCAGCGCAGTGGCGCTCGCCACGGGCACCAGAGCAGACATGAATTCAAGCGCAGCCTCCGGAGTTTTTGCCATCTGGTCTTTCAGTTTCCACGCTGCGTGGCTTGGGAAGCCGAGGAGTTGGGCGCGCTGTGCGCGGATCTGCGCCAGGCGCGCGAACGTACTGCGCGTATCGTTGTCATCGCCGCGCTCCGCACGCTCCCACGAATTGCGAAATATCTTTTCCCGCGTCGCGCGGACGCTTAAAGAAGCAAGTACCGGCTGTCGCGTCGTGTTCTGCAGCGGAATCAAGTAGCCCTCGGCATTGCGGCTCTTGGCGTCCTGCGCCGCGGCAGCAAGCTGCGCTTCAGCGAGGCCGGCGAGCTCGGCTCTATCGGCCGTCAAGTAGCGCCCGGCCTTGGCCGCACCGAGCAATTTTTTGGAGAATTCATCCGCCAGAGCCGACTCTTCCTTGTTCAGTTTTTTGAGCTGCTCCTTGTTCCCGGCGGAGAGGTTCGCGCCCGAATGCACGAATTCGTCGTAAGTTATCTCGACCAGCCGCAGCGACTCCGCATCGAGCTTGAGCGTGGCGCGCTTTGTATAGACGGCGGACAGTCGCGCGAACAGCCTGGCATTCAAATAGATCGAGTCGCGGTACGCGGCCAGCGCCGGCGCCAGTGCAGTCTTGGCCGCCTGCAGAACCGGGTTGGTATTCGCTTCGCTCACGCAGTTGAACGCCGCCAGCGCGCGGTTCAAAAGCCGCCCGGATCGCTCCATCGCCACAAATGTGTTCTCGAAGGTCGGCGGGGCCGGGTCGTCCGCGATGCGCTTCATCTCCGCCAGGTTCTGCGCCATTCCCGCCTCGATTGCCGGTTGATAATCCTGGTCCTTGATCCGGTCGAATGGCGGCGCGTTGAACGGCAGCTTGCTCGGCGCGTAGAAAGGATTGGCCGGACCAAAATCCGCGGCAAAAGCGCCTGACAACGCGCCGAATGCCTGCGCAACCACGCCGACTACCATCAAGCGATTTCTATGCTTCACTTATGACGTACCTTTGGGCGAGTGGCCCCTATTTCGGATGCCGAACTTTATACCAAGTCCGGCCGCAATGGGACCCGCCGGCTGCCCGCACCGAAGCAAACTCTCGCGTAGAATGGCTGCAAACAGCAATTGTCCCGGGGGTGGTCTATGCCTGTGAAAAGGCGCGCACAGCGCATGGCGCCGGATAAGCGGCGCGAACAAATTTTGGACAGCGCCGTGGCGCTCATCATCAATCGCGGGCTTTCGAGCTGCACGCTCGAAGCGGTGTCGGTGCAGGCGCGCATCAGCAAGCCGCTCATCTATAAATATTTTCTGCGGCTCGAGGATTTGTTCAAAGCGCTGGTGGAGCGCGAATATCGCTATTTGCGCGGGCGCGGGCTCAATGTGCTGCCGCTGGATGTGCCTTTCGAAGAGATCATCCGCCGCTCGAATCTGCGCGCCATGGAATATCTCTACGAAAGGGGCCCGATCATGCGGCTGCTGGCCAGCGATCGCTCCATTGCCGGTCTGGTGAAGCGCCAGGACCACGATGAACGCTCGATCATCATCGACTACTTCACCAAACGCTGCAGGGAGGTCTACGGGTTTCCGGAAGACGTCGCAGCGGTTTGTTCAATCATGTCCGTCAACGCGCCAATTCTGTCGGCGCGCGCGCTGCGCCGCAGCGGCATTTCAGCGCAGCGCGCTGCGGAGATTTGGAGCGAATTCACCATCGGCGGCAACAATGCCCTACAGGCCAGGTTCGGCCAGCCCAGCAAGGTTGTGGCCAGGCGTCCCGCGGCAAAAGCGCGCCCGCGCCGCCGGTTGCCGTCATGACGCTGCGTTCTTGACTTAACCGCGCGGTAATTATAACTTGAGTCTACTAAGCACCCGCTAAAGGACCGCCCCATGACCTACGCGACCGATCGGCTTTACTGCGACGCCGACAGCCACATCTTGGAAACCAAGGATTGGATTTCCAAATTCACGGATCCCGACATTGTCGCGAAGCTGCCGGAAATGAGCTTGGTGAAATCCGGCACCAAGAGCTTCGAGGTCATCAACGACGCGGTTGCGAAACAGCGGGAACGCGCCGCCAGCGGAGTTGCGGCCATCGATGTGGTCAAGGGTATCAAGGGTTGGAATGCGCCCGGCGCATTTGACGCCACCGAGCGAAAGGCCGCATTGGACGATTTGGGCTTCCAGCGACAATTGGTGTTTTCGACCTTTTCCGCCACCCAGTATCTGCATCACGATGATTTGGATGTGCGCTACGGCGGGATTCGCGCTCACAACCGTGCGATGGCGGCGTTTTGCAATCAGGACCCGCGTCTCATCGCCGTTGGTCAACTGTCCCTGGTTGATCCGGCGCGCTGCGTGACGGAAATAATGGAAGGGGTACGCCTGGGGTGCGGTGCATTTTGGATTCCAGGCATGCCGGTGGCGGATAAATCGCCGGGCCACCCGGATTTTGACGTCGTGTGGCAGGCGTTCTGCGACCTGAATGTGCCGTTCATGCTGCATGTGGGACCCAACAGACCGACCAAGGCGGCGGAATACGAAAACAACGGCCAGCCGCGGCCGAAGGACATCACCGGAGCGGAAGGCGGCGAAAATCTGCGCGTGCGGGATTTCATGCTGCTGTCCATTGGTCCGCAACAGTTCCTTACGGCGCTGGTGTTCGACGGAGTGTTCGAACGCTTTCCGAGATTGCGCGGCGGCGTCATCGAGCTCGGCGCCGGCTGGGTTCCGGAATATTTACGCACGCTCGATCTTAGCCAGAAGATATTCAAACGCACCGATCCATCGGTAGCGCGGCTGCCAATCAAGGCCTCCGAGTACATTCGCCGCGCGCTGAAATTTACCCCATTCCCGGGCGAGAACGTCGGGCGGCTGATCAAGGATGCCGGCGCCGAATTGTTCATGTTCTCCAGCGACTATCCGCATCCCGAAGGCACCGATGATCCCATCGGCCGCTTCGAGCGTACCTTCCATGACATTTCGGAAGAGGCCAAGAACAAATTCTACAGCGGTAATTTTCAGGAAATGATGGCAGCACCGCCGTAGCGCGGCGCGCTACATGTGCACATCGGCGGGGACCGCATCCTTGGGAGGGACCCGCGAGCGTTCACGCATCGGCAGTTCCGGAATCATCAGGGTGGCGATCAGCGCGATCACGACCACGATGATGCTGAGCGCAAAGACGTGTGTCACCGCCTCCGCGATCAGAACTCGTATGCCCTCGGGAATGTTCATGACGCCCGCGTGAACCTGGGCATCGATGGACAGGCTGCGAAGCTTCGACAGGTCGATGGGCGGCAACCCCTTGGAGGCAGCCCAGGCGGAAAGCTTGCTGTTGAGATTGTTGGTCAACAAGGTGCCGAAAATGGCGACGCCGACCGTCGACCCAATCTGGCGGAAGAACTGGTTGGCGCTGGTGACGACGCCGATTCTGTTCAGAGGTACCGCATTCTGGATGGCCACGCCATACAAGCTCTGCAGGGGACCCAAGCCGATGCCGAGAATCGCCATGCGCCAGCCGAGATCGAGCCTGCTGGTGTGATAGCTCATCTGGCTCATCAGAAAGGTACCGATGAGCAGCACCGACATCCCGGTCAACATGAAGGGCTTGTAGCGGCCGGTGCGCGTGACCAGCCGGCCGCTGATGGTGGCTGCGACAATCAACCCCAGCATGAGCGGCATCGTCGATAAGCCGCTGGTCGTGGCCTGCACGCCCTGTCCGAGCTGCATGAACAAGGGCAGGAACGCCACCACGCTCAAAAACGACATCGACGAGAAGAAGCCGGCGGTATTGGCCCAGGTGAACACTCTGTTGTTGAACAGCTCCATATGGATGATGGGGTCCTTGAGCCGCCTTTCCACCAGCACGAACAAAACCGTGCTGATGAGGAACATCGCGAGCAGTCCTAACACCACGGGCGAACTCCACGCATACTTTTGGCCGCCGAAGGTCAGCGCCAGCAGCAGCGGCACGCACGCCGCCACGATCAGGACCGCGCCCAGGTAGTCGATGCTGCCCTTTGCCGCATGCGACAGCTTCGGCATCTTGGCTATCACCATGAACAGGGCAATCAGCCCCATGGGTAGATTCAGATAAAACACCCATCTCCAGCCTTCGATGACATGGCCGCTTAACGTTACCGTGCCGTGATCGGTGAAATACCCCCCCAGCAGCGGCCCGATGGCGCTGGCAATGCCAAAAACACCGCCGAAGAGGCCGGCGAATTTGCCGCGCTCCCGCGGCGGGTACAGGTCCGCGATGATGGCGAAGGCGGTTGTAAAAAGCGCGCCGCCGCCCAATCCCTGCACCGCCCGGAACACGACCAGCTGCACCATGCCACCGCCCAACAACGGCAGGTCGCCAAACTCGCCGGCAAGCCCCGCGAGCCACGAGCCGAACAGAAACAACCCTATTCCAGCAAGCAATATCGGCTTGCGGCCGTAAAGATCCCCGAGCTTGCCCCAAATCGGCACCATCACCGTGGAGCTCAAAAGATATGCCGTGGTCACCCAGGCATACAGCTCAAGTCCAT
The DNA here is from genome assembly GCA_963785405.1 of uncultured Gammaproteobacteria bacterium. Lineage (GTDB taxonomy): Bacteria > Pseudomonadota > Gammaproteobacteria > Steroidobacterales > Steroidobacteraceae > Bog-1198. The sequence continues at coordinate 134,946 of CAWAVF010000007.1, read as the reverse complement.
GCAATTGGCTGATGATCACCGGCATGGCGGTGGACACGATGGTCTGGTCCAAAGCCGACAGCAGAAAGACGATCATCACTCCAATGAGTGTGATCCTGCGCTCGGCGTCGGTGAAATGCGCTGTGCTCAAGCCCTAAGCCCTAGAATCCGCTCATTGCCGCATTATCGCAGCCTGCCTGCCGCGCAACACGAATTTCTGAATTTTTCCGGTCGCCGTCTTCGGCAATTCCTGCACAAAATGAAATGCGCTCGGCACTTTGAAGTGCGCCAACGCGCCGCGCGCGAAATCGTGCAGCTCAGCCGCGGTCGCGGACCTGCCGGCGCGCAACACCACGAACGCGTGCGGCGATTCGCCCCATTTCTCGTGCGGCATACCGACCACGGCAACCTCGAGCACCGACGGGTGGCGCAACAGAGCGCCTTCGACTTCGATCGAGGAAATATTTTCGCCGCCGCTGATGATCACGTCTTTGAAGCGGTCGCGGATTTCTACGTAGCCATCGGCATGAACCACGGCGCCATCGCCCGAGTGAAACCAGCCGCCGGCGAAGGCCGTAGCGGTGGCCGTGGGATCATTGTAGTAGCCTTGCATCACGACGTTACCGCGGGCGACTATTTCGCCCATGGTCGTCCCGTCGTGCGGCACGTCTTTCATGTCGTGGTCCACCACTCGCAGTTCGCCCGACGTAATCAGCTCAACGCCCTGACGGGATTTGACGATCGCCCGGTCTGCGCTTGAAAGTAGCGCGTGTTCGGGCATGGGTTCGCAAATGGAAATGAACGGCGCCGTCTCGGTCAAGCCATAGACGTGCGTTACTTCCCAGCCCAGATCGGACTCCATGCGCTCAATCGTCGCCGCCGCGGGAGGCGCCCCGGCGGTGAACAGCCGTACGCCGCGAGGCAGGTGTTGACGCTGCGCTTCAGGTCCGTTGGCGATGCCGATCAGGACGGTGGGCGCCGCGCAAAGATGCGTCACGCGTTCACGCCGCACCAGTTCGTAAATTGCCGCGGCTTCTACGGCGCGCAAGCAGACGTGCGCCGCACCGGCTGCGGTTACGGTCCATGTGAAAGTCCAGCCGTTGGCATGAAACATCGGCAGCGTCCACAGGTAGCGATCGGCCGGGGTCATCGGCCAATGCACCAGCGTGCCCACCGAATTGATCCACGCATTGCGATGCGTGATCATCACGCCCTTCGGGCGCGAGGTCGTGCCGCTGGTGTAGTTGATCGCCAGCAGATCGGTTTCGGCAAATTCCGGGACTTCGAACGATTCGCCGCTGCCTTGAAGCAGCGCTTCATATTCGAGCCAACCGGGCTTGTTGCCTTCGAGGGCAACGAAGTGGCGGACCGCAGACATGCGGTCGCGAATGCTGTCGACCGTGTCGAGGTAGTCGGCGTGCACGCACAGAACCTTCGCGCCACTATGGGTTGCGACGTACACAAAGTCGTCGGCTGAGAGCCGATAATTGATCGGTACGATGACCGCCGCCAGCTGCGGTATCGCGTAGAACTGTTCGAGATGCTGGTGCGTATTGGGCGCAATGGTCGCGACCCGATCGCCCTTGCCGACGCCCAGCTTGGCCAGCGCCGCGCTCCAGCGATTGCAGCGCTGCGCGAATTGCGCGTAAGTGAAGCGCAAATTGCCGTCTATCACCGCCTCGCGGCCGCCATGCAACTTGCGCGCGCGGCGCAAGAATTCCAGAGGCGTCAGCGGGGTTTCCATGCGCTAAAGAGTACCAGACGGAGGCTTTCGCTCGCCAATCCGGCCAGCACCTGCCTCGACGAGAATCGCGCGGAAGTCATTGACGTTGGTCAGCGTGGGCCCGGTGATCACCGAATCGCCGAGCGCGCCGAAGAAACTGTGGGCGTCGTTGTCCTGCAGCGAGTTCTGTGGCTTCAAGCCAAGCGCCCGCGCGCGTGCCAGCGAATCGGGTCCGAGGCAGGCGCCGGCGATTTCCTCCTGACCATCGACGCCGTCGGTGTCGCCGGCAAGCGCGTAAATGCGCATGTGAGCGTCGAGCGCGATCGCGAGCGACAACAAGAATTCCACGTTGCGACCGCCGTGCCCGCTGCCGCGTACGCTCACCGTGGTTTCGCCGCCGGAAAGCAATACACAGGGCGCGCTCACAGGCTGATCCCGCTCGGCCACCTGCAGCGCGACGCCGGCCAGCACCTTGCCCACATCACGCGCCTCGCCTTCGATGGCGTCGCCCAGAATGTAGGCTGGAAAACCTGCTTCGCGCGCCACGGCGGCGGCCGCTTCGAGCGCCAGCTGCGGGGTGGCGATGATGCGCGCGGTGGCGCGCGCCAGCCTGGGATCGTCTGGTTTCACCGATTCCCCCCGACCGCTCGCCAAAATGTCGAGTACCGGCGGCGGCAGATCTATGCCATAGCGCTGCACAATGATTAGAGCATCGGCTGAAGTCGTGGGGTCCCCGACCGTGGGTCCGGAAGCTATGTCGATGGGCCGGTCGCCCGGCACATCCGAGATCATCAAGCTCAGCACGCGTGCCGGATAGCATGCGGCGGCCAGCCGGCCGCCTTTGATGGCCGACAAATGCCGCCGTACGCAGTTCATTTCGCTGATGGTGGCGCCCGACTTGAGCAGCGCGCGATTCACGTTCTGTTTCTGCTCGAGCGTCAATCCTGCCGCCGGCAGCGGCAGCAGCGCCGAGCCGCCGCCGGATATCAGACACAGCACCAGGTCATCTGCACCAAGTCCCCGCACTGCCTCGAGAACGCGCTGCGCGCCAAGCAATCCGGCTGCATCGGGCACCGGATGCGCAGCCTCGAGAACCTGTATGCGATTGCAAGGTACGGCGTAACCGTAACGTGTGACCACAACCCCGGAGAGCGGCCCTGGCCAGTTGTCCTCCACCGCGCGCGCCATTGCGGCTGCAGCCTTGCCTGCGCCCACGACGATCAGCCTGCCGTGCGGTACGGCCGGAAGATGCCGCGGAATGCATAGGGCCGGCTGCGCGGATGCTATGGCGGCATCGAACATCCTGCGTAACAGAACTTTTTGCGGCGCGAAAATCATGTCAGCGAGCATAGTTGCCGTTCGACGCCGGCGCCGCAACTACCCCCGCCAATCTTCGGGATTGCTCACACGGCCGGAATCAGTCCCGCGCCGCGCGCCCATTTGTATTTCGCGCCGAGAACGGCCACGGGTATTTCCGTGGAGTAGGCGTACGCCGGGATGCCGTGCTGATACAAATACTCCGCCGCTTCCTCTACTTCGATATCGCCTGCGAGCGAGGCGACCACCGGCTTTTCGATGCCTTTCGCGCGCATTTCAGCCACGACCTCCACCATCAGTTTTGCAAATACCATGGGCGGCGTGATGATGGTGTGCCAATAGCCAAGGATCAGCGCGTGAATGCGCGGGTCCTGCAATCCCAGACGCACGGTGTTCTGATAGGTGGTGGGCGGCTCGCCGCCGGTGATGTCGACCGGATTGCCGGCCGCGCCGAACGGCGGTATAAATTTTCGGAATGCGGCATCGAGATCGGCCGGCATCGCCATCAAGGATAGGCCGTTGTCGACGCAGGCGTCCGATAGCAGCACGCCCGAACCGCCGGCGCCGGTGATGATGACGACGTTGTTGCCCTTCGGCGTCGGCAACACCGGAATGCCGCGCGCGAATTCCAGCAGATCGCGCAGCGAGCGCGCACGGATGACTCCAGACTGCTTGAGCACATCTTCGTAGATCTTGTCATTGCCGGCGAGCGCACCGGTGTGCGAGCTCGCGGCCCGGGCACCCATGCTGGTGCGTCCGGCCTTCAGCATCACAATGGGCTTCTTCTTCGATACGCGCTTCGCCACTTCGGCAAAGGCGCGTCCGTCCTTCAAGTCCTCGCAGTGCTGCGCAATGATGGTGGTGTTGTCGTCCTGCTCGAAGAACGTGAGCAAGTCGTCCTCATCGATGTCGGATTTATTGCCGACGCCGACAATGGCCGATACGCCCATCTTGGCGGAGCGCGAGAAGCCGATGATTGCCATGCCGATGCCGCCCGACTGCGAGGACAGCGCCGCGTGGCCTTTGACATCGTAGGCGGTGCAGAAGGTCGCGCATAGATTGCTGGGCGTGTAATAAAATCCGTAGATATTCGGGCCCATGAGGCGCACGCCGTACTTGCGGCCGATCTCCACCAATTCATTTTGCCCGGCGACATTGCCGGTCTCGGCGAAACCCGAAGGAATCAGGATCGCGCCGGCGATCTTCTTCTCGCCCACTTCGGTCAATGCCTGCGCCACGAATTTCGCGGGAATGGCGAATACCGCCACATCGATATCGCCCGGAACATCCTTGACGCTCTTGAAGGCTTTCTTGCCCATGATCTCGGCGGCGCTGGGATGGATCGGGTAGATGTCCCCCTTGTAACCGCCATTGATCAGATTCTTCATCACCGAATTGCCGATTTTGCCGTTCTCGGCCGATGCGCCGATCACCGCCACCGCCTTCGGCTTCATGATGCGGTTCATCTTCTCGACGATCGCGGCCTGGCTCGGCCGGTCGCGCGCCGGCGCGGGATTGAAATTGAGCACGATCCGCACGTCCGCGGCGGTGGCGCCGCGCTCGGTCGCAAACACCGGATTTAAATCCATCTCCGAGATTTCGGGAAAGTCCGCGACCAGCGCCGACACCCGCTCGATCATGCCGGACAGTGCCGCGCGATCCACGGGCTTGGCGCCGCGCACGCCGCGCAGAATCTCCGCCGCGGCGATGCCATCGAGCATCGACAGCGCATCTTCCTTGGAGGCGGGAGCCAGACGGAAGGTGATGTCCTTGAGCACTTCCACCAGGATGCCGCCGAGCCCGAAAGCCACCAGTTTGCCGAACGCCGGATCGGTCACCGCGCCGATGATGACTTCCTGACCGCCGCTGAGCATCTGCTGAACCTGCACGCCGAGAATTTCCGCTTTGGCGTCGTATTTGCCGGCGTTGCCGATGATGGCCGTGTAGGCGTCCTTGGCGGCCTCAGCCGACTTGACGCCGACGATGACTCCGCCCGCTTCGGTTTTATGCAGAATTTGCGGTGAGACGATTTTCATGACGACCGGAAACCCAATCGAGGATGCGAGCTTGGCGGCTGCATCCGCGGAGGTCGCAACCCCCTCCTTCGGTATGCTGATCCCATAGGCCTCGCAGACGCCGCGCGCCTCGGGGGCCGTCAGCGCCGCGCGCGCCGCAGCTTTGGCTTGATCGAGTATCTTGCGGACAGCGTTTTTATCGTGTGACATACCTATACCTCAAAGCGGTGCGCGCAAGGGATGCGCGCGTTTCGGTGATCGCGCGCGTGCGGGCGCGGTTCAGATTACTTTTTGCGATCGCAGCGCAGCGACTTCCGCTGCCTTAAACCCCAGCTCGGCGAGCACTTCATCGGTGTGCTCGCCCAGCAGCGGCGAGCGCGTGACGTGAGTGGGACTATCGCTCATCTTGATGGGGTTACCCACCGTCAAATACTTGCCGCGCTTGGGATGGTCCACTTCGACGACGGTGCCGGTCTTGCGCAGCGAAGGTTCATGGGCCAGCTCTTCCATCGACAAAATGGGACCACAGGGAATGTCGTGCTCATTGAGCAGGTCCATTGCCTCGAATTTTGTCTTGGTGGAAGTCCACGCTTCCACAGTCGCGAATACTTCCTTAAGTCGCGGCAGCCGCGCATTCGGCGTGGCGTAGTCTGGATCGGTGATCCACGCCTCCTTGCCGATCACGTGGCAAATCTCCTTCCATACCGGGGCCTGCGCGATGAAATACAGGTAGGCGTTCGGATCGGTCTGCCAGCCTTTGCACTTGACGATGGTGCCCGGCTGTCCGCCACCGGAGGCATTGGCGGCGCGAGGCACCGCGCTGCCAAACTTGCCGTTCGGATACTGCGGATATTCCTTCATCACCTGAGTGCGCTCGAGGCGCTGCTGATCGCGAAGTTTGACGCGGCACAGATTCAAGACCCCGTCCTGCATTGCGGCCAATACCCTCTGTCCGCGCCCCGTGGTCTTGCGTTGATACAGCGCTGCGACTATTCCCAGTGCCAGATGCAATCCGGTGCCGCTGTCGCCAATCTGGGCGCCGGTCACCAACGGCGGCCCGTCGTCGAATCCCGTCGTGGAGGCGGCACCGCCCGCGCATTGCGCGACATTCTCGTAAACCTTGCATTCCTCGTAGGGACCGGGACCGAATCCCTTGACCGATGCCACGATCATTCGCGGATTGAGCTCTTGGATACGCTCCCAGGTAAAGCCCATGCGATCCAGCGCACCCGGCGCAAAATTCTCCACCAGCACGTCGCAGTGCTTTACCAGTTTCTCCAGAACCGCCTTGCCCTGTGCGCTCTTTGTATCAAGCGTAATCGAGCGCTTGTTGTGGTTGAGCATGGTGAAATACAGGCTGTCCACGTCCGGTATATCGCGCAGCTGTTCGCGGGTGATATCGCCGGCGCCGGCCCTTTCCACCTTGATGACATCGGCGCCGAACCACGCCAGCAGTTGCGTGCAGGTGGGCCCCGACTGCACATGAGTGAAATCGAGAATCTTGACATCGTCTAACGCCTTACCCATGGAAACTCCCGCCGCGCATCATTTGTACATGGTCTGATTTTTGGTCCCGGGCGCATATTCGCGCGGATCGACCCAGATGTTGATCACCGCCGACTTGCGCAGCTTGCGCACCGATTCGCGCGCGCGCTGCAGTGCCGGCGCGATCTGTGCCGGATCGCGAACCTCCTCGCCGTAGCCGCCGAGCATTTCCGCGAATTTTCCGAACGGCACGTCGCCGAGGAGATTGCCGACATTGCCGCGCTGCTCGCCATACTTCGCAAGTTGCCCGTAGCGAATTTGATTCATCGCCGAATTGTTGCCGATCACCGCGATATACGGGACGCCGAACCGGTTCGCCGTCTCCATATCGAAGGCCGTCATGCCGAACGAGCCATCGCCGTAATAGCACAGGACTTCTTTGGACGGGTTCGCAAGTCCGGCGGCGATCGCGAAGCCGGTGCCGACACCGAGCGATCCCAAAGCGCCCGGATCCATCCACTGGCCTGGGCCGCGCGGCCGGACCGCTTGCGCGGAAATCGTGACCACATCGCCGCCGTCGCCAATGTAAATAGTGTTGTCGGCGAGAAACTCGTTCAGTTCCCAGGCGACGCGATACGGATGAATCGGCACACTGTTCGACTTGAACAGAGGCATGAGTTTTTCACCGGCCTGTACTTCCGCATCGCTGAGCTGCTTCAACCATGCCTTGCGCGCCTGCCGCTTGTCGCCCTTGATCCTGCCGCTGGCGGCCGCGAGCACCGCGCCGAGAATTGCGCCGGGATCGCCGACCAACCCTAAGCTGATGTCGCGATTCTTGCCGACGGTCCGATAGTCCATGTCGATTTGCACCAGCTTCAAGTCCTTGCTGATGCGTTTGCCGTATCCCATCCGGAAGTCGAACGGCGTGCCGACGATCACCAGCACATCGGCGCTCGCGAATGCCTGCGTGCGGGTGCGATCGAAATGATGCGGATCGCCCGGCGGCAACAGGCCGCGGCTGGCGCCATTGAAATAGCCCGGAATGTCGAGTCCGCGTAGCAGCGCGATGGCCTCGTTTTGTCCGCGTGCGGTCCACACCTGCTGCCCGTAGAGAATGGCGGGCCGCTCGGCATTGACCAGAATGTCGGCGAGTTTCTCGATGTCGCGCGGATCGCCGACCGAGTGCGTCGAGGCGCGATACTTGCCGGGCTGCGGAACAACTGCTTTGGCGACATCGACCTCGCGATCCAGAACGTCGCGCGGGATTTCCAGGTACGACGGGCCGGGAGCGCCATTGAAGCATTCGCGCACCGCCATCGAGATCATGTCCGCAACGCGTTCAGTGCTGGGAACGGTGGCTGCAAACTTGGTGATCGGCGAAATGATGTCGACGTGCGGCAGATCCTGAAGCGATCCCATCTTGTGCTGCGTCAGCGCACCCTGACCGCCGATGTGCAGGACCGGACTCTCGGAGCGGAACGCGGTGGCAATGCCGGTGATCGCGTTGGTGAACCCTGGGCCCGCGGTGGTCACGACGCAGCCAAGCTTTCCGGTCTGGCGCGCATAGCCGTCGGCCGCGTGCGCCGCAACCTGTTCGTGGCGCACATCGATGATGCGGATCCCTTCGTCCACGCAGCCGTCATAGATGTCGATGATGTGGCCGCCGCAGAGCGTGAATATGGTATCGACACCCTCATTCTTCAGGGCTTTGGCGACAAGATGGCCGCCGGAAATCACCGCCGCATCGCGGCTCTTGCGCTGCAGGGTATCTTCGGCCGTGCTGGACTTGGCCGGAATCGGCGCGGGATTTACTGTTGCCATGTTGTCTCCAATTTAAAGAGTGGATCGTGCGACGCCCTTACGTGGCTCGCGGCGAGGCCCTGCCGCGGATGCCGCGGCCGTAGCTTGCGGATAGTCCGCGCGGCTCTTGGCAAAATGCTTCATCCGCAGCGGCTTCAATACGAAAAGCGCGAGCAGCGCCGCGGCAATGTTGAAGCACATCGCCAGGGTGAATACCGCGCCCCAGCCATTGGCCCTGGCGACGAGGGCGGCGACCGGAACCATCAATGAGCCGGCGCCCTTGGCGGTGTACAGCATGCCGTTATTGGCCGCTGCAAACTCGGAGCCGAAGGTATCTCCCTGGGTTGCGGGAAACAAACTGAAAATCTCGCCGTATACGCCAAAATATAGCGCGGTTACCAACACGTATATCACCGGATTCGGCCCGGTTCGGCTCAAGGTGAACAGCGCGGCAGCGCCCAAAAGGAAAGCCAGCGCCATCGTGTACTCACGACCGATTTGATCGGAGAGCCAGCCAAAGAAGGGCCGCCCCACGCCGTCGAAAATCCTGTTCAAAAACAGCGTGAACGCCAGCGCCGGCATGACCATGCCGAACAGCGATACCGGAATCTTGCTGATTTTCAGGTCATCCGCGATCGGCGCCACGGATGCCGCCATCGTGAGGCCGCCGGAGGCGATCAGCCAGAACATCAGGTACATCACGTAAAACACGGGGCTTTTCAAGACTTCCATGGGGGTATAGCCATGCGCTGTCTGACTGGGTTTCACCACGAAGTTTGCGACTTGTGGCGGCGGAGCCAACAGCAGCCACGCCAACACGAATACGATGCCGCCCTGAATAAGGCCGAAAACCATGAAGGCCTGCTCGTAACCCGACGCCTCGATCATGCTCTTGATCGGCACGATCGTGAGCGCCGCACCGGCGCCAAATCCCGACGCGGTGATGCCGGCGGCAAGCCCGCGCCGGCCTGGAAACCATTTGAGCGCGTTGCCGACACAGGTGCCGTATACGCAACCGGTGCCGATGCCGCCGAGTGCCGCGGCAAAGTACAGCACCGGCAGGGAACCGGCGACGGAGTTGAGCGCCCAGGCGGCGCCAACCAAAATGCCACCGCTCAAGACCACCCAGCGTGGGCCGAAGCGGTCGACCAGGTATCCTTCAATGGGAATGAGCCATGTTTCAAGCAGCACAAACAGGCTGAAGGCAATTTGAATCGCACCGCGCCCCCAGTGATTCTTGGCTTCGATCGGATTGACGAACAGCGTCCAGCCATATTGAAGGTTCGCCACCGCAGCCATGCAGATGACCCCGATGATCAATTGCAGCCATGGATTCGCAAACGGAGATTTTGCAGACTCATTCGCGTCCATATAATTGTTCTCCGTGATCGCGCGCGTTGACGCTCAATAGCGCGCGCAAGTCACGCCTATCGAGCAGCGCTCGTGAGTGGTCCACACCGCAAACCCCCATTGGCAAAGAGCGAACAAAAGAGTTCGAACCGATGCCAGCCACATAGGTTTTCGTGGTATACCATATATGAACGACTTTCAGAGTGTCAAGCAAGGTCAGGCAACTGTCGCGGACTTGCGGACATCGCGACCCGCGCGGCGCGAAAAATTGCGCCGCGGCGGGCTTTATCGGGAAATTCTTGAATTTGGCGATGCCGTCGTCCAAGAATCGACACCGGGCAAGGCCGAGAGGACCGTCTATCGGCGCAGCCTTGAGATAAATGATTAGGAGAAACCCCGCAGCCATGTAATATATCTGCTTGGGAGTCGCGCGAACCGCGCGGGTCGCCGCACACCGTAAGCACCTAATCACTTCGCCGAACGACGAGAGTCTTCATGAATTCAATTGTGACGCTGGTTCAACGCACATCCGCAGCCGCTCCGCTCGTGCTTACACCTTTGAACGCTACCAGTCTGCGTGATCAGGCTTACGCGCTGCTGAAGAACGCCATCGCCGACACGGACATCTACGATCCGACTCAGGAGCTGCGCCTCGATGAGCGGCAGCTGACCACGGCGCTCGGCGTCAGCCGCACACCGATCCGCGAGGCCCTGTCGCTGTTGGAACAGGAAGGTTTCATCCGCACCGTGCCGCGCCGCGGCATTTTCATCATTCGCAAGTCAAAGCGCGAGATGATTGAAATGATTCAAGTGTGGGCGGCGTTGGAATCAATGGCCGCGCGGCTTGCGACACTCAATGCCAGTGACGCGGAAATCGCCAAGCTGCGTCATTTGTTCGACGAGTTTCAGAATTCGCCGCCGTCGGAACATCTGAACGAATACTCCGATGCCAATATCGCGTTTCACACCGCGGTGATTGCGTTGGGCGGCTCGCAAACCATCATTGACGCGACCAGGAATCTGCTGCTGCATGTGCGCGCCATTCGCCGCGCGACCATTACGCAAAGCGATCGCGCGGCACGCTCCATCATCGATCATTTGAAAATCATCGAAGCTCTCGAGCGGCGCGATACGGAATTGGCGGAACGGCTCACCCGCCAGCACACGCTCGACCTCGCCGCGCACGTCGATCGATACTGCGGCTTTCTAGGCTAGGAATCCGCCGGCGGAACGCCCTCGCGCCGGCCCCATTGTCCCAAGGTCGGCAATAAACCGCGGCCTGCGGCGGCGTCGAGGTATTCGACCCGATTCGCAACCGACGCGCTGCCGCGCAGCGCGTCGGCGGCCACAGCCCGAATACCCGCGAGCGTGTCCGCATCCAAGATTGCCGCTGCAAGCGCCGCCTGATCGGTCACGACCGGCTTTCCGGACTCGATGCGCAGATAAATCCGCCCGCTCGCCTGGTTGGCGAAGTTCACGCAGCGAAAACTCGCGACACAGCGCTTCAAGAAGGCCACATTTCGTTCGGGCTGGAGCAGCCCGCGATCCGCGTACAAGGATTCAGCGTTCGCCGCGTCGACATGCAAGCGGGAATAGCGCTCGATGTCCAGAGTACCTTTGACGTGCAAGACATTGAACGTGTCGTTGTCGCCAAAGGCGACGGTCCGGGGCCGCTCCCCGAGCCGCACCGTATTGTCCAGAAATTCGAAATGGATGCGTTTGTCGGTTCGATGCACCCAGGTGAAGAACACGTGTGGGATTCCCGAGTACGCCTCGACGGCGTGCGCCAGGGTATCGTCGACAGCCTTGTAGCGGCCGACTTCGAGTCCACGCTTCCATGCACGCTCGACCAGCAGCTGCGGCGGCGTAATCAAGAAGAACAAGTAGACCGACTGGCCAAATCGCGTCAGCAGATTGCTGCCCTCCTCCTCGGAACCGCCGGCAAAACTATCGAAGCGAAACCGGTCGATCAGCAGATGCGTCATCTCGCCGCGCTGGAACTTGCCCGCCATATACCGATCGAGTTTCTGATCGACGATTTGCAGTTCATCCGAGGTGAATGCACCCGCGTACTTGTAAGCCGCGCCGAGCGTCGCATAGTCGAGCAGCTGTTTGCGCCAGATGTCGGGACTGATGAGCGCGAAATCGCTCCACTGAACTCCGATCACGCCCGCGAGATTTTTCTGCAGCGGCCGCAGGGTGCTCTTGCCCGAGGCCGAGGGCCCCTTGGTATTGATGACCACGGGATGCTCTTGCCGGGGCAGAAGCTTGTAACCCTCCTCGGCAGCTGCGCTCCGCAGCACGGGGGCGATCGCGCCGCCGATGCAGTCGCTGCCATGATCGTTGCAGGCCAGGTTGGTCGCGATCGACGCGATCAGCTCCTGGGTGCCCCATGCAAATCCATGCGTCGCGAACAATGCCGACAGCACCCGCGCGAGCACTGTGTACGCCGTGGCTGCCAGCGGCTCGTGCGCCACGGCGGCGAGCCCTTCAATCTCTGCAATCTCGGCTGGACCCCATTCGCGGGGTAGGCGGGCAAGCGCGGCATTGATGGTGCGCCCCAACCCCTGCCGGGCGCGATCATAGGCGCCGATGATGGCGCCCATCTCGGGGTCGAGATACTTCATGAGCAAAAGCCGCGCCATCTCGCGAAAATTCAAACCCAGATCCTCGATTCGCGAGCCGTCGGGCACTGCAAAGTCGGCGGTGATGCGCACCAAAAGTTCGTGAAGCGCCAGCCTTTGCGGGCGGAACACCGCCAATTCGCTCAAGCCGAAGCCGGTAAGCCCGCGCAGCTCGGTGGCTGCGGCGAGGCTGTTGAAAACGTTTTCCGCGCGATAGATCGTGGCCAGGTGACGCAACTCTTTCGGCACGGATGAGCCGATGCCGGGATTCCACGGACCGTATGCATCATCGGTTCGCATCATCGCAGTCACCCGCTGTTGCGCAACGCAGTTGCGATCGCGTTTATCGAGAGCTGTATTCCCTCGCGTACGCGCGCATCGCTTTCGCCGGCTCGGTGGCGTCTGAGCAGTTCCACCTGCAGTAGATTCAATGGCTCGATATACGGCAGCCGCAGGCGAATGGAAGCATCCAAAGCCGGATGCTTTTCCAGCAGCCGCCCCTGGCCGGTCACGGCAAGCAGGCATTCCTGGGTCGCCAGCCACATGTCGCGGATGCGGCCGAACAGCGCTGTGCCGGACGACTGATCCTGGACCAAGGTCAGGTATTGCGCGGCGATGCCCATATCCGACTTGGACAACACCATCTCCAAATTGTCGACGGTGGCGCGAAAGAACGGCCAGGCCTCGAGCATCTCGCGCAGCAGCCCCGTGTCCGAGGCGCGCAGCGCCTGCCCCACGCCGTACCACCCCGGCAGCATCACTCGCGCCTGCGCCCAGCTGAACACCCATGGAATCGCGCGCAAATCCTCGATTCGCTCGGAATTGGAGCGCGAAGCGGGCCGTGAACCGATCTTCAGCTCCGAGATTTCCCGCGACGGGGTCATCTGCCTGAAAAACGTCGAAAATCCCGGTGTCTCATACACCAAGGAGCGATACGCCCGGAAAGCCTCGCGCGACAGACTGTCCATGGCCGCCGCAAAGCGCCGCGCGCTCATCGGGGACAGCGATGCATTTTCGAGTGATGCCAGCAGCGTCGCCGCCGTAATGGATTCCAAATTCGCGGCCGCGCTTTCGCTGGTGCCGTACTTGGCGGCGATGATTTCACCCTGCTCGGTGATGCGGATGCGCCCGCGCACGGTGCCATGCGGCTGCGCACGAATGGCCGCAAAGGATGATCCGCCGCCGCGGCCCACGGCGCCGCCGCGGCCGTGGAATATCTGCATGGGCGTTGCCGATTTCTCGAACACGGCGGCGAGCCCGCGGGTTGCCTGGTGCAGGCTCCAAACGGAGGTAAGGTATCCGCCGTCCTTGTTGGAATCCGAATAGCCCACCATGACTTCCTGAAACCCGAGGCTGCGGGTGATCGCGGCGGTTTCGGGCAACTCCAGCCACGCTTGCATCACCTGCGGCGATCTTTCCAGATCCGCGATGGTCTCGAACAGGGGCACGGCCATGATTGCGGCGCGCGCTGTCCCGTGGCCGCGGTACAGGCCCGCTTCCTTGAGCAGAATGTTGACCTCCAACAAATCCGAGACGCTCTCGCATTTGGAAACAATGTAGGTACTGATGCACGAAGATCCATAGCGCTGGTGAGCGGCGGCGGCCGCGCGCACGATCGCCAATTCCGACAATGTTTCCGCCGAATAGCCGGCAAAGGGACTTGCCAGCAACCGCTCTGACTGAAGTTCGCCCCGCAATAAGACGATGCGCGCGGGCTCGGTAAGCGCCCGGTAGTCGGTCGCGACCCCCGCCACCGTCAGCAGTTCCGCAACCACGCGTTCATGCACGTCGGAGTTTTGTCGAAGATCCAGCGCTGCCAGGTGAAATCCGAAAGTTTCAACGGCGCGATTCAGCCGGGCCAACGCGCCGCCGCTGCCGCCCCCCAACCTGCCCTCGGCATTGAGCGATTGCTGCAGCAATTCAAGATCCGAGCGCAGGCTCATGGCATCCGGGTACGCCAGCGCGCGCAACGTCGCCGGCCTGGGCGGCGTTCGACCGGTGAAATCCTGGTAGGTCGCGGCAAGCCGCGCGTACATGCCGGTGATCGCACGCCGGTAGGGTTCATCGGCGCGAGCCGGATTCACATCCCCGCTCGTGTCCGCCAACTCCTTGACCGGACCTGACACGGCTACCAGCTCGGTGGACAGCGACAGGTCCGCCCCCAGCGCATTCAACTGCTCCAAATAGTCGGCCAGCAGTGCCTGACTGGCGCGGCCCAGTGCCAGGCGCAGGGAGTCCGCGGTGACATGTGGATTGCCGTCGCGGTCGCCGCCGATCCAACTGCCCAGCCGTAGGAAACTTGGCGGCCGCTGCCCGAGCAGGCGCTCCCAACGCGCATAGAGCACCGGCATGACCGGCAAGAATATGTCTCTTAAGTAGGCAAGCGCGGTGTCGACTTCGTCGGCCACATACAGGCGTTCATGCCGCAGCGCCCGAGTTTGCCACAGCAAAGCGATTTGAGCGGCGATCGCCTCCTCGATGACTTCCCCACTCGGAGTTTCCACAAGCCCGGCGTCGCGCTGGCGCATCAACGCCGCGATGCGATTACGATGATCCAGCATGCTCTTGCGCATCACCTCGGTGGGATGAGCCGTCAGAACCGGAGTGATTTGCGCGCGAGCCAACAGCGAGGCGGCCTGCGCAGGCGTTACACTTTGTGCTCCCAAGAAGCTCAAGGCCGAAGCCAGCGTGCTGTCCTTCTCCGCTATCGAGCCCTGCCGGTCCTCGGCGAGATTCGCCAGCATGGAAAACAACATGAAGCTGCGCACAAAGGCGACGGTCTCATCGAGCGACAGTGTCTCCCAACCTGCCGCCAGCCCGCGCGGGTTGGCGATGCCGCGGTAGCGATCCACCGAGGCGGCTCGTATCGCTTCGATTCGATCCAGCAGCGCATCGCCGCCGTGAGTGCGGATTACTTCGCCCAGCAGCCGTCCAAGGAATCGGACATCCGCATTTTGGGTGATCGCCGGCGGCTGTCGTGACATAGGGGGACCATACCGCAGCAGGCCCTGCGCCGGTAGCCAGAATGCGGCCGAATGCCCCGCCCTATAAGCGTTATCCTACAGGCACGACCGCAGGCCGCTGATTAATCCCGCAGGCAGCTGTCTGTATTCTTTCTCCCAACCGCAACCAGCCGCGCGACGGTGCTGCGCTTCCGTACGGAGAAAATATATGTACTCGAAGATTTGTAGTCGTTGCATCGCCGCGGCATCGGTTTTGATGCTCCTGCCCCTATTGTCGCTGGCGCAAATTTCAGTCGGGATATCCGTCAATATCGCGCCTCCTGAATTGCCCGTTTATGTTCAACCGCCGATTCCCGCGGACGGATACCTTTGGACGCCCGGCTATTGGGCCTGGAGCGGCGATATCCAAGACTACTATTGGGTTCCCGGCACCTGGGTTGAGCCGCCCCAGGTCGGATTTCTGTGGACGCCCGGCTACTGGGGTTGGGCAAATGGCCTATACCTTTGGAACGCGGGCTATTGGGGCCCGCACATCGGATTCTACGGCGGCGTCAATTATGGCTACGGCTACGGCGGCCACGGCTACGAAGGCGGCTACTGGCAAGGCAATCACCTGTACTACAACCGCGCGGTCGTCAATGTCGGCTCCGTGCACATCACCAATGTCTACAACAAAACCGTGATCAACAATGTCGAGGTCACCCGCGTCAGCTACACCGGCGGCAGCGGCGGGGTTCGAGCCCAGCCCACTGCAGAGGAATCGGCGGCGGCGCATGACCATCACGTCGCGGTCACCCCTGCGCAGCAGCAGCATGTGCAGGCGGCACGCAGCAACCCGGCGCTGCGCGCCAGCACCAACCGAGGCAATCCGCCGATTGCCGCCACCGCGCGGCCGGCTAATTTTTCCGGCCCTGGCGTGGTACCAGCCAAGCATTCGGAAACGACCAACGTGGCACGCGTGAATCCAGACTCGCATGCGCCCGCGCCGCGCCCTGCGACGGAGCCTCGTCCAGCCATGCAGCCCCGGCCACCCTCGGAGCCGCGAGCGGCCGCGCCACGCGAGCCTGTGAGCCAACCTCGTCCACCAGCGGCAGTTGAGTCGCACCCAAAACCGGAGCAGACTCAACCGGCAAGACCGCAACCGCATTCACAACCGCACCCACAACCGCCGCCGCCGCCGCGTCCCGCTGAGCACCCAGAAGACCATGAGCACCATCAGCCATGATCAGAACGCAAAGCGATTCACCACCGAGGTGGACGGTCAGCACGCGGAGCTCACCTACACGGTGGCCGGCTCGGTAATGACGATCACACATACCCGCGTGCCGGAAGCCATCGGCGGACGGGGTATTGCTGCCGAGCTGATGAGCGCGGCGCTGCGCGTAGCCGAAACCGCCGGCTGGTCGGTCAATCCGGCGTGCTCGTACGCCGCCGCGTACATGCGCAGGCGTGCGCAAGAGCCTGACAAAAAACACATTGAAGATTTATTGGACGAGGCGCTCGATGAGTCGTTTCCAGCGAGCGATTCACCCTCGGTCGGCGGCAGCAGCTAACATCTGGGCGACGCCGCCAGCGGCGTCGCCCAGATCGATCCTCACTTGTTGCAATCGGTGCGGTGCAGTACCACCCGGCGGTTGTGCGCGCGGCCTTCAGCGGTCTTGTTGTCGGCCACAGGATTGTCCTGACCGAACCCTTTCACCGCCAGTCGGTGTTCGCCAACGCCATTGGCGGTCAAGTAGTCGGCGACGGCCTTCGCGCGCCGCTCCGACAGACCCATGTTGTAAGCGGCGCTGCCGGTGGAATCGGTGTAGCCATCGACCTCACCGTCGACGAAATTCAGGCGCTTCAGGGTTACGATCATCCTATCGAGCAGCACCTTGTCCTGGTCGGTCAGCACTGACGAATTTGTCGCGAAGTGGACTTCCTGGGACACATCGCATGGGCAGCCGTACTTATCCACCGCAACGCCCTTCGGCGTATCCGGGCATAGCGACACGGGCTTTGGCGGCGGTGGCGGTGGGGGCGGCGGCGGTGGCGGGGGTGGCCGTGCCGGAGGCGGCGGTGGGGCCGCCACAGGTACCGGCGCCGGCGCGGGCTCTTCCGCACCGAACCGGTAATTGATGCTGACCCTAAAGACGCTGGCAGTGAATTTATTGTGGATATTATCAAGCTGAAAAAGGCCGAATTCGTTGCACGTGGCGGCGGTGCCGGTGCATTGCGTCACCGTGGTTGAGCCCTTGCCGAGACTCACATAGGTGTATTCCGCCCTGAAGAACCAGGCGTTGTCGATCTTGAAATCGCTGCCGACGCCCGCTCCGAAGCCGTTGGATTTGAAATTCTTGCCCCCCGAGAAGCTCGCGGTTCCCGTGCCGTCGGTGAAACTGGTAGTGGTGCTGTGCGACCCGCCGGTGAATACGCCGCCCAGCCGGAGATATGGCAGCCAATTATCGATCGAGTAGCCGATTCTCGGACCTAGGATGGCGAAGCCGTTCGGGTTGACTTTGCCGGAGAAACTATAGGTACCGTCGGGCGGCGGCGTGGCCCCGGCATAGGTATATGAGCGGTTGCGATTCTTGGCGCTCCAGATATCGTAGTCAAGGCCGAAGCCCCAGACCCATTCCTCGTGTTGAAAGTTGTAGCCGATCTGCACGCCGCCGACGAACACGCCGTTGTTGGGGCAGTCGCGATTGTTGAAGGCATTGACGAGCACGGGATTCGAGACGTTGTTCAGGCTCCAGGTATTGCAGGTGGTGTTCCACGCCCCGCCGATGTTCACACCACCGTAAAATCCGCGCCAATCGGTAATCGAGTCGGTCTGCGCGGAGGCCGCGCCTGCGACGGAAACCAGTACGAGCAGCCCCGTCGAAAATGTCGTAAGTTTCATGGTTGATTCCTTAGTTCCCTATGCTCGTTCCCTATGACCTTGAAGCATATGCGCTGCGTTGTGCAGGATTCACAATTGCCCACAAGGCCAATTGACCGCCTCATGGCCTTTGTAGACGGTCTGGACGATCAGCTGGAAAAAATGGCTCGCCGCAATGCGGCCGCTTTTCTGCGCCGCGACAGCCAAATCAATAGTGCCGCGAGCAGCAGGCTCGCGGCCAAACTCAAAATCGCATCCGCGGCATAGCCGCCCGCGACACCGCGCCGGGAATATCCCCAGCCATCCACGACCAGCATGTAAGTATTCGCAATGTTGAACGCGGATAGCATCAGGCAGTAATTCGTCGAGGCGAGCGGGTTGCTGGGCCCGATGGTTTCAAATGCGATCGCCGTCGAGGCGGTGATGGCGACCGCCTGGAAGACATTCTCGCCGATGAGAGCCAGCGCGAAAGTGCCGGGCGTATGCGGCAGCAGGATCAACCCCAGTGTGAACAGCGAGCCGGCTACGCCGATCGCCAGGTACAGGTAGCGCAACGGCAGCAGCCGATCGATCAGCGGAAAGATCAAGCATCCGGCAATCCCGCCCATCATCACGCCCGCTCCGCCCACCAATCCGACGAAGCGGCTCGATGCGCGAAAATCACTGCCCAGACCGCCGAGAAGATTGGTCAACGAAAAGGTTGCCGCCGGCGCGATGAACAGCACGATCGCAATCAACACCTCGCGTCGTTTGAGGACGCTCAGCACTTCGCCGAGAAACTGCGAGAAACTCTCGCGCGCCAGCCGCCGATCCGGCCCCGGCGCCTGCATCCACGGGAAAATCGCGATAGGCAGCAGCACCGCCGCGCCGAGCAAGAGTGCGGCTACGGCCGGCGAAACCCGCTGCACCACTTCGCCCGCGATCATGGCCATGGCGCCGCCGCCGCTGATGTTGGCGATGGTCACCCAAACACTGAGCGTATTTTTCTCTTCGGCCGTGGTAATGCTGGAGAGCCATCCGCCGAGGGCGCTCTGATAAAGGTTCGCGAAGAAAAACCCGACCACCAGCAATCCTTCCACCCAAGCGAGATGCGTAAGATTGAGCAGCGCCAGCGTCAGCAGCGCGGCGGCCACAACCGCGGTCACCACTGCGTACCAGCGCCGGCTGAAGCGGACGTCCAGCACCGGGCAGAGCAGAAAGGTCCAGAAGCCCGGCGAGATCATCACCGCCGTCATGCCAGCTATCGTGGCCTCGGGAACCTGGCGCGCGTTCAGCAGCTGCGGCACCGAAATCACTAGAATGCCGCCATACATGCCAAACAGCGCATTGGTGAGGCCCATCATCCAAACAGGAACTCGCGCGCGGCGTCGAATCATCGAGGCGCCGCTCATGGTGTCTCCCACCGGCCGGACGCGGCAGAGCGATACAGCGCGTCGATCACCCGCATGTTCGCAATGGCATCCTCGATCGGAAATTCCTGCGCGGCCTCGTTGCGAAACACCGCCGCGGCGAGATCGCATTGCATGGCATATTGATCAACCGGCGCGAAATCCTCGAACTCGGCGGAACTGCCGTCCAAACTTGTTCCGGAATCGATGATCAGACGACAGGCGTGGTCCTTCTGGGGCGTGAATGGAACCAGGACCTCGATGCGCCCTTCGGATCCCAGGATCACGACCCGCTGGTACGGTGCCAGCTGCAGCGCGCTGTTGAACACCAGTTGGCCGCCGCCGGGGAATCCCAGCAGGCCGCTGGTCACCCGATCGACGCCCAGCTGCGGATCGCGATCGATCAGGGCGATGGCGCGATCAGGTTCGGCGCCGAACACATAGCGGGCGGTGACGATGGGATAGCAACCGACGTCGTACAGCGCACCGCCGCCGATATCGGGGCGATTGCGCACATTGTTGGGATCGAGCACCGTGAACACGAATGCCGACTGAATCGTGCGCACCCTGCCGATGCGGCCGGCGCGCACCAGCGCGCGGACCCGGTGCCATTGAGGGTGGAAGCGCACCATGAAGGCCTCGATCACGCGCCTGCCGCTGCGGTCGCGCGCGGCCACAATGGCTTGCGCCTCGGCGGCGTTCAGTCCGATCGGCTTTTCGCACAGCACATGCTTGCCTGAATCGAGCGCCTTGACCGTCCATTCGACATGCAGATGGTTGGGCAGCGGGTTGTAGACCGCTTCGATTTCAGGATCATCCAGTAGTGCCTGGTAATTGCCATAGCTGCGGGCGATGCCGAAGCGTTTGGCGAAGCTCGCCGCACGGTCGGCGTCGCGCGATGCCACGCCTAAAACAACGCCGCTGTGGCCGGCGATGATTGCCGGAATGACGCGTTTGACACCGATGTTAGCGGTACTGAGGATTCCCCAATTGACCTTGCTTACGATCGACGCCCCCCTCGCCAAATGCCATTCAACCACCATAATGTCGCCATGTCGACTTCCCGCAAATCGATTTTGAGCGCCGCACTTATTGTCGCACTGCCGCTGCTCGGATCCAGCGCACAACCGCCCGCGGAAAGCCAGTCGGGCCGCGAGGAATTTGTAGCCGCCATGCAGCGTGTCCGCCAGCGCCAACCCGATACAGCGGATTCGCCGGCGCTCAAGTCCTATGCGATCTATGACTATCTTATCGCAGCAAGATTGCGGCGCGATCTCACGCCGCGGACGGGGGAGAGTCTCGATGCGACGATCGATGCGTTTTTGCGGGCGCACGCGGGCCATCCGGTCGCGCACGGCTTGCGCCGCGAGTGGCTGGCAAACCTCGCGCAGCGCCAGCGCTGGGATTGGTTCCTGCCGCGCTCGCTGGACGTCGTTGATCCATCGTTGCTGTGCGATAGGCTCGCCGGACGCCTGGCCACCGGCGATACGGCCGGGCTTGCTGACGCCGCCTTGGCGCAATGGATGCTGCCGCAGAAGCCACTGCCCGAATGCAGTGGAGTGTTTGCATGGCTGCGACAGCAAGGGCTGCTGACGCCGTCACTGGCGGAGAGCCGTGCGCGCGCGGCGCTGGCCGCCGGCAACCCGCGATTGGCGCGCGAATTCGCCGCCGACGTTGCCGTGCCGCGCAGGGCGGCACTTTTTCAATGGTCCGACCTGCTTGAATCACCCCTGCCCGCGCTCAATGTTCTGGCAAGACATCAGACATTGCCGGTCGAAGCAGAGGCGCTGGCGTCCGGGTTTGAAAAACTTACGCATAATGATCCCGCGGCTGCCCTGGATCTCTTGCCTTGGCTGCTTGGGCGCGATCAGATGACGGCGGAACTGCAAGCCCGGCTGCAACGCACAGCGGCCCTCGGCGCAGCTTACGATCACGATCCGCAGGCGATGACGCTTTTGGATCAGTTGCCGGCGGCGGCGATCGACGCTCAGGTGCAGGAATGGCGTGTGCGCGCCGCCGTTTGGAGCGGCGACTACGCCAAGGCGCTTTTGTGGATCGAGCAGATGCCCACGAGTCTGTTCGAGCAGCCGCGCTGGCGGTATTGGCGCGCGCGAGCGGTGTTGGCAACGACGGGCGAAGCAGCAGCGGCGCCGCTGCTGCGAGAAATCGCGGGGCTGCGCGACTACTACGGCTATCTTGCGGCGGATCGCCTGCATCAAGGCTACAACCTGAACTCGCGGGCGTCGCCGAACGACGCTGCCGCGCAGTCGGCGCTGGCAGCGGACCTAAGGCTGATTCGCGCACACGAATTGTTCGACTGCGACATGGTGGACGAGGCCAATGCGGAATGGAGCGCCGCTGTGGGCGCCGCCGACCCGGCGCTAAAAGTTCAGGCTGCGCAGCTTGCGGCGCGCTGGGGTTGGTACGCGCAGGCCATCGCCACCTTGGCTCAAAGCGGTGAATTCGACGATGTGAAGCTGCGCTATCCTCGCCCATACCTTGACCCCGTGGACGAGGCCAGCAGCCTCGCGCGCCTGCCGCCTGACTGGATACTGGCAGTCATGCGACAAGAGAGCCTGTTCCGCAAGGATGCCGTGTCGCGCGCGGACGCGCGCGGCATCATGCAAATGCAGCCGGGTACCGCCGCCGCGGTCGCGCGCCGCTGGCATATTGCCGCACCCGGGCGCGACGGCCTGTTCAATCCAGCGGTGGCCATACCGCTGGGCGCGGCGCATTTGCGGGATTTGCTGGATCGATACGGCGGTCAGCTGACCTTAAGCCTCGCGGCCTATAATGCCGGGCCCGCCGCGGTTGCGCACTGGCTGCCTCGCGCCGCGATGGACGCCGACGTCTGGATCGAAAACATTCCGTACAACGAAACCCGCGGCTATGTGCAGCACATACTGGAACACATCATCGCTTTTGCGTGGGTACGAGAGGCCGATCCGCCGCGGCTCGAAACGATGCTGCCCGCAATCGAACCGGCAACGCCGGTGTTGTGATAGTTTTGAAGTACATTGGGAGGGGATGAATAAATGAAATCGACAAGATTTTCGCATGCACGCATGCGCGCGATCCGCGCTTTTGCCGGAATTATATTGATCTGCGCTGCTTCCCCCGCGTTTGCGGACACCGTCGCGGTGACGGCGGACCGCATGATCGACGTGCTGACGGGCCGCACGGTCGAGCGTCCGCAGATAATCATCACCGACGGGCGCATTGCAGCCGTGGCGACCATTGGCTCTGCGATACCGGCCGGCGCGCGGCGCGTGGATCTGCCCGGCATGACACTGCTGCCGGGATTGATCGACATGCATACCCACCTTACTTCGGACCCGCACTTCAGCGGCTATCGGCGTCTGCAGTTCACCGATAATTTTTGGACGGTGGTGGGCGTGGCCAACGCCAAGAAAACTCTCGAGGCGGGCTTCACCACGGTGCGCAATGTGGGATCCGCAAACTACGACGACGTCGCAATCAAACAGGGCATCGAGCAGGGCATCGTTACAGGTCCGCGGATCGTTCCAGCGACTTACGCGATCGGCGCAACCGGCGGCCATTGTGATTCCACCGAGTTGCCGCCGTCGATCTCGTCGCCGCGACCGGCGGTCGCCAATGGCGCGGAGGAAATTCGCGCCACGGTGCGCAAATTGCGCAAGTACGGCGCTGAAGTCATCAAGTTTTGCGGCACCGGCGGCGTACTTTCGAAGACCGACGCCGTCGGCGCGCAGCAATACGATCTCGCGGAGATGAAGGCGCTGGTGGACGAGGCGCATATGCTGGGGTTGAAAGTTGCGGTGCACGCGCACGGAACTGCGGGAATCAAAGACGCGCTGCGCGCCGGCGTGGACACGATCGAACACGCCAGCCTCGCCGACGAAGAGGCTTTCGCATTGGCCAAACAGCATGGTGCCTGGTTCTCCATGGACATCTACGATGACGATTACATTCTCGCCGAGGGCGAAAAGAACGGCGTATACAAGGAATCGCTGGAGAAGGAGCGCATAATTGGATTGCAGCAGCGCCAAACATTTCAAGCGGCCGTGAAGGCCGGCGTGAAAATGATTTTCGGGACCGATGCCGGCGTATATCCCAACGGCTACAACGCGCGCCAGTTCGTCACCATGGTCAAATGGGGAATGACGCCGATGCAGGCCATCCAGGCGGCAACCGCCAATGCCGCTGAGGCGCTCGGCCGTAGCGGCGATGTCGGCGCCATCGCGGTCGGGCGTTTCGGCGATCTGGTCGCGGTCGCCGGCGATCCGCTGGCGGACGTTGCGCGCCTGCAGTCCGTGGCATTTGTGATGAAGGGCGGCGAGGTCGTCAAGATTCCCGCCAAGTAGCGCTCGCGCTAACGAACTTCAGCCTCCGCCGATGAGCCCGGCGGTGACATTGATCGCAAACCCCAGGATCGAGGCGTTGAACAGAAACGAGATCAGGGTGTGCGCGATCACCGTCCTGCGAATCTTCGCATCCAGCGTCGCCACATCCGCGGTCTGGCAGGCCGCGGCAATGGTGAATGAAAAATAGACAAAATCCCAGAAAACCGGCATCGGCGACTGCGGGAAATGCAACGGACGCGCGTCATCCTTGACGCTGTAATAAAGGTCGGCGTAGTGGGTGGTGAACATGGTGGGAACCAGGATCCAGGAATTGATCAGAGTCAGCGCGGCAAGCGCAAAATGCGCGGCGCGCACCAAGCCTGTCACCTGTTTGATCGTGGCCAGCGGCTCGACGATGGCGACCAGACTCAGCATTGCAGCCACGGTCACGATCACCAGGATGATGGGCCCCGAGGCATCCTCCTCGACATACTTCGAGCAAATCTGAACGGCGCTGAGACTCGTCATCCAATGGAAGATCAGGGCTAGGAACAAAATCACGCCGGCATTCCAGCACACCAGCACGCGGCTCAAAATCGTCCATTGCCCGGGCAGTAGGAAAAATGTCGCGCTCCCGACGATTACCGAGATCCACAGCCGCGGATGTTCGAAAAACAGCTTTCTCATGGTCGCCAGGCTGCGCCGACAAATCTACGGCGTTCGCGATTATTTGCTTTCCTTGGCCACCAGATATTTGACCAGCTCGATCAGCTGATCTGTGCCCCCCGCCGACTCGACGAACACTCGATACTTGCCATTGACGATGATGGTCGGCGTGCGGTCGACGCGATACGCCATCACCAGGTCTTGGGCGGTGCGGACTTTCAGGTCCACCGAGAAGGACTTCGCGGTGGCGACGAATTTTTCAACCGAGACGCCGGCATGTTGGCTGTAGAACTTTGCGGCGTCCTCGATGGTCGGCATGTGGCTCCTGAGACCTTTGGTCGAAGGGTCAATGATGCCGAGATCTCCACCCTTCCATACCGCATCGAACATCGCATCGTGTGTTTGTTGGTCGATGCCGAGAACTTGAGCCGTGCAGTACGCGAGCTGAAACATGGGCCAGTCTTCGACAGTGTTGAATGCCGCCGGCAGGTAGTCGAGCACCGCATTTGCCGGCAGGCTTTGTTTCAACTTGTGCATGGTGGGCTGGAAGATATTGCATGCCGGGCAGGCGTAGGAAAACACTTCGGTAACCTCGACTTTGCCGGCCGGCAGCGAGGTCGGCCGCGCCGGCGTAACCAGAAAATAGTTCACGCCTTCGGTCCACGTCGCGCCATGGGCCGATGCGGAGATGAGCAGCGCTAACGCCACTGCAGCGAAAACGGTAAAAACTGATTTCATCGCGGCTCCTGTGTTTTTTGGAGGCTGAATTCTAGCACTCTGATGCGCTTGCGGTTTCCGCCATCCTCGCGCCCTTCGGGGACCTCGCCTTGGGCCGCATTCACAATACTTTGCACTCGCCGCTGAACTTTGAGGGATCGATCGGCTCTACATGCGTGCTGCCGGCGATGAATGTGTAGTTCGCAGTCGATTCTGGTTATAGTCTAGGGCTCGCCCGGACGATCGTTTGGCAGTGCGTGCCAAGGCAGGGCTCGCGTATCGGTGAATTAGTGATAAATCAACCGGAAGATCTGCAGACCCCCCCGCCGGCTCGTGGACTCAAGGATTTCATCGTCAGACATTGGAAAGGGCTGCTGGTCGTTCTTGTCATAGTGCTGCTGATGATCGGGTTCACGATGTACCTGCGCCACAAGCAGCCCATTGCGCCGCCCGCGGGCGGGCGCTTCGGGCAAAACGGTCCGGTCGCCGTGGCGGTGGCAACCGCCGTTGTGGGCGACATCCAGGTGAAGATTCCGGCCCTTGGAACCGTGACGCCGTTGGCGACGATTACCGTCAGAACCCAGATCAGCGGCCCACTGCAGCGGATTTACTTCACCGAGGGACAGATCGTTCATCAAGGGGATCCGTTGGCGCAGATCGATCCCCGCCCCTACGAAGCCGCTTTGCAGCAGATGCAGGGTAACCTGAAGCGCGACCAGGCGCTGCTGGCCGACGCTAAGCTGGATTTGAAACGCTATGAAGGGCTGGTCAAGGAGGATTCCATCGCGGAGCAGCAGCTCGACACGCAGCGCGCACTGGTCGATCAGTACTCCGGCACCATCGAGTCGGACGAAGGTCAGGTCAACACGGCGAAGGTCAATCTCATATATACGCACATTGTTGCCCCGGTCAGCGGCCGCGTCGGCTTGCGCCATGTCGATCAAGGCAACTATGTGACGCCGGGCGATGCGAACGGCATCGTTCTCATCACCCAGCTGCAGCCGATAACCGCCATTTTCCCGATTCCCGAGGACAATGTAACCGCGGTCATGAAGCGCCTGCGTGATGGCGCGCAACTGACCGTCGAAGCCTACGATCGCACCAACAGCACCAAGATCGCGGACGGCAAACTGCTCACCGCCGACAATACGATCGACGTCACGACCGGCACGGTCAAGCTGCGCGCAAAATTCGACAACACCGATAACTCGCTGTTCCCGAATCAGTTCGTCAATATTCAGCTGCTTCAAGATGTGCTCACGAATCAAGTCATCATGCCCAATTCGGCGGTGCGCCGCGGCGCGCCCAATGGCGTTGCATCGACGTTCGTTTATGTCGTGAATGCCGACAACACGGTGTCGGTACGGCCCGTGACATTGGGCGTCGTCGATGGCGAAAGGGTTGCGGTTACCGCCGGACTCAAGGCCGGCGAAGTCGTGGTCACTGAAGGAGGCGATCGTCTGCGTGACGGTGCTCCGGTAATATTGCCCGGCGCACCCGCCGCGGGAGCCGCGCGCCCGCCCGGCAAGCCGGGTGCCGGCAAAGCGGGTGCCGGAAAATCGGGAGCGCCCGGCGCGGCACGCACGCGGCCGCGCCCCCAACCGGCGCAATGATGCCGGCGGAGGGCGTGGCATGAATCCTTCACGCATCTTTATTCTGCGGCCGGTAGCCACGACTTTGCTGATGGTCGCGATACTGATCGTCGGTGCGATCGCCTACGTGCAGCTGCCGCTGTCGGCGTTGCCCGAAGTCGCGTATCCCGACCATCCAAGTGCAAACCTTCTATCCCGGCGCGAGCCCGGAGGTCATCACCTCGGCCATCACCGCGCCGCTGGAAAAGCAGTTCGGACAAATGCCGGGGCTGAGCCAGATGTCCTCGACCAGTTCCGCCGGCGCCTCGGTCATCACCTTGCAGTTCACGCTGGCGCTGGCCATCGATGTGGCCGAGCAGGAAGTGCAGGCGGCGATCAGCGCGGCGCAGAATCTGCTGCCGCAGGATCTGCCGGCGCCGCCGATTTACGCCAAGGTGAATCCGGCGGACGCGCCGGTGCTGATCCTCGGCGTCACCTCGAAAGCCATGCCGCTCACCGATGTCGAGGATTTGGCCGACACGCGCATCGCGCAGAAAATCTCGCAGATCAAAGGGGTCGGAGTCGTCAGCATCAGCGGCGGCCAGCGCCCGGCGGTGCGGGTGGTGGCGAATCCGCGTGCCATGGCCGCGTACGGATTGAATCTCGACGACCTGCGCACCACCATCAGCAACGCCAATCAAAACGGCCCCAAAGGCACGCTCGACGGCCCCGACCAACGCCTACACCGTCAACACCAACGATCAGATCAGAAACGCCGACGACTACGGCAATGTCGTGGTGGCGTACAAGAACGGCGCGCCGGTACGCCTCAAGGATGTCGCCACCCTGGTTTCGGGCGCGGAGAACGCCAAGCTCGGCGGCTGGATGAATTCAACGCCGGCATTGATCCTGAACGTGCAGCGCCAGCCGGGCGCGAACGTCGTCGATGTCGTCGATAGAATTCACGACCTGCTGCCGACGCTGCAGGCCGCACTGCCCGCGGGCGTGGACGTGGTCCTGCTCACCGACCGCACCACGACCATCCGCGCCTCGGTCAAGGACGTCGAGTTCGAACTGATGCTCGCGGTGGTGCTGGTGGTGCTGGTCATCTACGTGTTCCTGCGCAACGTTCCGGCCACCATCATTCCGAGCCTGTCCGTGCCGCTGTCGCTGATCGGCACCTTTGCCGTGATGTATCTGGCGAATTTCAGCCTCAACAATCTGTCGCTGATGGCATTGACCATCGCGACGGGATTCGTCGTCGACGATGCCATCGTGATGATCGAGAACATCTCGCGCTATATCGAGGCGGGCGAGCCGCCGCTCGAGGCTGCGCTCAAAGGCGCCGGCCAGATCGGCTTCACCATCATTTCGCTGACCGTCTCGCTGATTGCCGTGCTCATTCCGCTGCTGTTCATGCAGGACGTGGTCGGACGATTGTTCCGCGAATTCGCGGTCACGCTGGCCGTCACGATTCTGATTTCGGCGGTCGTGTCCCTGACGCTGGTGCCGATGATGTGCGCCAAGCTTCTCAAGCATCGGCCGCAGGATGAACACGCGCAGACCGACTCGGGGCACTGGTTCACGGCCATCGTCGACTGGTACGGCAAACGGCTGACCTGGGTGCTCGATCATCAGCGACTGACGCTTGTAGGTCGCGACTGGGACGCTGCTTCTGACGGCGCTGCTCTATGTGCTCATCCCCAAGGGATTCTTTCCCGATCAGGACACGGGATTGATTCAAGGCGTCTCCGAAGCCACGCGAGTCGATCTCCTACGCCGCCATGGCGGACCGCCAGCAGGCGCTGGCAGCGGCCATCCTCAAGGATCCGGACGTCCTCAGCCTCTCGTCTTTCATCGGCGTCGACGGCAACAACGTCACTCTGAACAGCGGGCGCTTCCTGATCAACTTGAAGCCGCGCGACCAGCGCACCGCGAGCGTCGCCGATGTGATCCGCCGCCTGCGCAGCGAGACCGCCACCGTCGCGGGCATCACGCTGTACATGCAGCCCGTTCAGGATCTCACACTGGACAACACGGTCAGCCGCACCCAGTACCAGTTCACGCTCGAGAGCGCCGACTACACGGCATTGTCGACCTGGACGCCCAAGCTGCTGGCGGCGCTGCGCCAGCAAGCCGAGCTCGCGGACGTGGTCAGCAATCAGGAAGACAACGGACTTGCGGCCTACGTCACCATCGACCGCGACAGCGCCGCGCGGCTCGGCATCAGCGTGGGGACGGTCGACAACGCGCTGTACGATGCATTCGGCCAGCGGATCGTCTCCACCATCTTCACGCAATCGAATCAGTATCGCGTCATCATGGAGGCCGATCCGAAGTCGTATCGATCCGTCGACTCGCTGGCGTCGATCTACGTGCCGTCGGCGGGCGGCGGCCAGGTGCCGCTGTCGGCGATCGCCAAAGTGGACGTGCAGACCCGGCCGCTGCTCATCAATCATCTGGCGCAGTTTCCGGCCACCACCGTGTCCTTCAATCTCGCAGCCGGCGCATCGCTCGGCGCCGCCGTTTCCGCCATCGAAAATGCCGAGCAAGCGCTTGGGGATGCCGAGCAGCATCCGCACGACGTTTCAGGGCGCCGCGCTCGCGTTCCGCAGCAACCTGACCAACGAACTGCTGCTGCTGGTGGCCGCGGTGCTGGTCATGTACATCGTGCTCGGCGTGCTGTACGAAAGCTTCATTCACCCGATCACCATCCTTTCGACGCTGCCCTCGGCGGGCATCGGCGCACTGCTCGCCCTGATGCTGTTCGGCGACGATCTGACCATCATCGCGCTGATCGGCATCATCCTGCTGATCGGCATCGTGAAGAAGAACGCCATTCTGATGATCGATTTCGCGGTCGTGGCGCAGCGCGACGAGGGCCTGTCGCCGCGCGACGCCATCTACAAGGCCTGCCTGCTGCGCTTCCGGCCCATTCTGATGACGACGGTGGCCGCCATCTTCGGCGCGCTGCCGCTGATGTTCGGCACCGGCACCGGCTCGGAGCTGCGCCACCCGCTCGGCGTCAGCATCGTCGGCGGCCTCCTGGTGAGCCAGGTGCTGACGCTGTTCACCACGCCGGTCATTTATCTGGCGTTCGACCGCATCGCCGCGCGCCTGCGCGGACACGCGCCCGCCGGCCTGCCTGACGCGCCGTTGGCGGAGGGTCCGACGTGAACATTTCCGCGCCCTTCATCAAGAGGCCGGTCGCGACCACGCTGTTGACCGCGGGCGTCGCGCTGTGCGGCGGCGTGGCGTTCATGCTGCTGCCGGTGGCGCCGCTGCCGCGCATCGACGTTCCGGCCATCTTCGTTTCCGCGCAGCTGCCGGGCGCCAGCCCCGAGGTCATGGCAGCCACGGTCGCCACGCCCTTGGAGCGGCATCTCGGCGCCATCGCCGATGTCGACGACATGACATCGAACAGCGGCGTCGGAACCACGAATATTCAGCTCACCTTCGGCGTCGATCGCGACATCGATGGCGCGGCGCGCGATGTGCAGGCCGCAATCGCGGCGGCGCATGCCGATCTGCCGACGTCGCTGACCCGCAATCCCACATACCGCAAGCTCAATACCTCGGCGTTCCCGGTGATGTCCATCGCCATGACCTCCGATGTGCTCACCCAGGGGCAGATCTACGACGCCGCCGACGCCGTGATTTCGCAGCGCCTGTCGCAACTTCCCGGAGTGGGCGGCGTCAATGTCAACGGCAGCGCGCTGCCCGCGGTGCGGGTCGAGATCAATCCGCTGTCGCTTGTCGAAGTACGGCATCGGCCTGCAGGATGTGCGCGCCGCCATCTCCAACGCCAACGCCAACGCGCCCAAGGGCGCAATCGAATCCGATGACCTGCACTACCAGATCTACACCAACGACAATGCCCGCGATGCCGGCCCGTATCGCAACCTGATCATCGCCAACCGCAATGGCGCCACGGTCCGGCTCGGCGATGTGGCGACGGTGCTGGACATGCAGGACGGTGCGACCGAGAACATCCGCACCTATGGGCTGTACAACGGCAAGCCCGCGGTGTTCGTGACGGTGTATCAGCAGCCCGGCGCCAACATCATTGAAATGATCGACGCCGTGAAGGCCGAGTTGCCGGTGCTCAAAACCGAGATCGATCCAAAGATCGATCTGGTGGTGAATTTCGACCGCTCCATCACGATACGCGCCTCGCTGCGGCAGGTCGAACAGACCCTGCTGCTGGCCGTGGCGATGGTCATCCTGGTGGTCTACATATTCCTGAACAGTTATCGCGCCGCACTGATTCCCGCGCTGGTGGTGCCGGTGTCGCTGATCGGCACATTCGGCGCGATGTATCTGCTGGGCTACACGCTTGGACAATTTCTCGCTTGATGGCGCTCACCGTCGCGACCGGCTTCGTCGTGGACGACGCCATCGTGGTCATGGAAAACACCACCCGGCACATCGAGGCGGGCATGACGCGCATGCGCGCCGCGTTGCTGGGCGCTCAAGAGGTGGGGTTCACCGTGGTGTCCATGAGTCTATCCCTGGTCGCCGTGTTCATTCCTTTCATGTTTGCCGGCGGCATCGTCGGCCGGATATTCCGCGAGTTCACCGTCACGCTGTCGGTGTCGATCTTGATCTCGCTTGTGGTCTCGCTGACCACCACGCCGATGATGTGCTCACTGCTCCTGCAAAATGAGCGCGACCGCAAACCCTCGCGAATCGGTCAGGCTTTCGAGCGCGGCTTTACCCAATTGCGGCAAAATTATGCAACCACGCTCGACTGGGCGCTGCATCATCCGCGCATCATGGTGCTGATGCTGTGTGCGACGATCGGCCTGAATGTTTATCTTTACATCGTGATTCCGAAGGGTTTTTTCCCGCAACAGGACACCGGTCAACTGTAGGGCGGCATTCGCGGCGATGCCGCGAGTTCCTTTCAGTTCATGAAGGGCAAGCTGCAGGAAGTCGTAAAGATCATCGAGGCGGATCCGGCGGTGAACACCGTGACGGGTTCGGTGGGCGCCGGCGGCTTCGGTGGCGGCGGCGGCGCCAGCGCCAACGTCAATATTGCACTCAAACCCCTCAAAGTGCGGCGCATTTCCGCCGACCAGATCATTGCCCGCTTGAGGCCGCAGATGGCTCAAGTCACGGGGGTGGCGACCTTCCTGCAAGCCGTTCAGGACATTCGCGGCGGCGGCGGCCGATCGGCCAACTCGCAGTACCAGTACACGTTGCTCGGAGACGATTTGACCGAGCTGCGCACCTGGTCGCAAAAACTGCGCACGGCCTTGCAGGACATACCGGAAATCACCGATGTGGACACGGACCTGCAGCCCGGAGGTCTGGAAACCGACCTCATCGTGGATCGGGACAGTGCCTCGCGTCTCGGGCTTTCGGAGATTCAAATCGACAATGCGCTGGGCGACGCCTTTGCGCAGGCGCAGGTATCCAACATCTTAAATCCATTCAGTCCGCAGCAATATCATGTGGTGATGGAGGTGGCGCCGGAATATTGGCAGCGCCCGGAAATACTCAACGAACTATATGTGAGCACTTCCGGCGACGCCGCATCGGGGACGCAGCTCACGCAACCGGTCGCGGGCACCACCATCCTCAGATCTGCGGGCGCGGCATCCAGCAGCGCCATCGCACAGGACACTGCGCGAAATCTGGCAGCAAACTCGCTGGCGAACTCCGGGCGCGGCGGCACCTCCACCGGCTCGGCCGTCAGTGTCGCCTCTGAAACCGTCGTGCCTTTTTCGGCATTCAGTCATTTCACGACCGGCACAACGCCGGTGAGCGTGAATCACACCGGAACCTCCGTTTCGACCTCCATTGCATTCAATCTGGCGGAAGGTGTATCGATCGGGACGGCGCTCAAGGCAATCGAAAAGAAAATGATCGAGATCCACATGCCGGTGGGAATTCGCGGCGGCACCTACGGAACGGCCGCGCTATTTCAGCAAAGCAGCAGCAACACGCCCTTGATGCTGTTGGCGGCGCTGGTCGCGATCTACGTGGTGCTGGGCGTGCTCTACGAAAGCTACAGCCAGCCGCTGACCATTCTTTCGACGCTGCCGTCCGCCGGGATCGGTGCGCTGCTGGCGCTGCTGGCAACGGGTACGGAGTTCAGCCTCATCGCGTTTCTCGGTATATTGTTATTGATCGGCATCGTCAAGAAAAACGCCATCATGATGGTGGACTTCGCGCTCGAGGCCGAGAGAACCCTGGGGATGGATCCGCGGCAGGCCATTGCCCACGCCTGCTCGCTGCGCTTCCGGCCGATCATGATGACCACCTGCGCCGCGATCGCCGGCGCGCTGCCGCTGGCCATTGCCTCCGGCGACGGTACCGAGATGCGCAGACCCTTGGGGATAGCCATCGTGGGCGGACTCATTGTCAGTCAGCTTTTGACCATTTACACCACGCCGGTGGTCTACTTATACGTGCACCGCTACTGGAAGCACCTCAAGCAAGGCAGGTACGCGCCTCCCGCGCCGCGCACCTTGAGTCCCGGCCCGAATCTCGACCCTCTGGGAGTGGGGACATGATGAGGCTCGCCCGGGTTGCGTGTGTGGCCGCCGCCGGCGCACTGGCCGCATCGTGCGCCGTCGGTCCCGACTATCATCGTCCGGCGTTCGATACCGTGCCGGATTACAAGGAAACCGGCGATTGGAAACAGAGCGAGCCCAATGACGTGCTGTCGCGCGGACCCTGGTGGAAGATATTCAATGACGATGAGCTCGATCAGCTCGAGGCACAGATCGATATTACGAACCAAAATGTCAAAGCGGCCGAGGCGGCTTTCGAGCAGGCGCGTGCACTGGTCTCGCAGGCACGCGCCGGTTTTTGGCCCACCATCGCCGCGACTTTTTCGGCGTCGCGCGGACAGGCCGGCGTGCCTGCGGCCACCAATAACGGCCTGGCTCTGCCGAGCGGTTCGCTGAGCGGCCCCAGAACCACCTACCAGGCTGGGGCTTCAGGAAATTGGGATCTCGACATCTGGGGCCAGATCCGCCGCACGGTGGAGAGCGACAAAGCGTCGGCCGAGGCGAGCTCCGCGGCGCTCGCGGCCGCGCGCCTGTCGGCGCAGGCCGAGCTCGCCACGGATTATTTTGAGTTGCGCGCGCAGGACCAATTGCAAAGGCTGCTGGACGATACGGTGGTGGCCGAGACCCTGTCCCTGAAGATCACTGAAAGCCGCTACAAGTTCGGGGTCGCGGCGCGCGCCGATGTGGTGAGTGCCGAGACGCAATTGCTCGCCAGCCAGGCGCAACAGGTCAACGCGAAAATCCAACGCCAGATTCTCGAGCACGCGGTGGCGGTGCTGGTGGGAAAACAGCCGGCGGTATTTTCGTTGCAGCCCGCGGCGATGCGAAGCGACGTACCGACGGTGCCGCCCGGCGTACCTTCCACCCTGCTCGAGCGGCGCCCCGATGTGGCCCAAGCAGAACGGAAGATGGCCGCGGCCAATGCGCAGATCGGCGTCGCCACGGCTGCATATTTTCCCAGCCTCACTTTGAGCGCCTCGGATCAGTACTCGAGCGGCAGCTTGAGCCGTCTGATTCAAAACTCCAACCGCGTTTGGGCGGTTGGGCCGGCGCTCGCCGAAACCCTGTTCGACGGCGGTCTGCGACGTGCGCAAGTACGACAGGCGCGTGCCGCGTATGACGGCACCGTCGCCAGCTATCGGCAGACCGTGCTGACCGGCTTCCAGCAGGTCGAAGACGACATCGTCACGCTGCGCGTGCTGGAGCAGCAATCGGCCATCGAGGATGCGACGGTCAAAGCGGCCCGCGAAGCCGAGGCACTGACGCTCAATCAGTACAAGGCCGGCACCGTTCCCTACAGCAGCGTGATCACCGCGCAGACCACCCGATTGAGCGCCGAAGAAACTGCGCTGTCGGTGTTGTCGAGCCGCCTGCAGGGCAGCGTAGCGCTGATCGAGGCGCTGGGCGGAGGCTGGGATGCGTCCATGGACGCGGTGAAATAGACCGCCGTCAAGTCGCCGGCTGCTCCAACCCGTCCAGGATGACAGGCGCGTGGCGGCGCAGCAGCGCCGTGCGCGCCTCCCACTGTTCCTTCGGCTTAAGATCCTGAAGGTACTGAACTTCCCCGGCAGCCAGTATGGCCAGCGCCGTGCCATCCCGGTAAAGCAATCGATTGCCGGCGAGCGACGCTAATCTCGGCCCCGGAGTGAGGATGCCGAGCAAATTGAGCGGATCGGCCGCCGACAGCGACAAATATTGTTGTGCAGGCGGTTTGCGCCGCACATCGCGCAACAAACCAACCGCTTCGGGAGTGGCGTATTGTTCGCCGGAAAATCCCGCGACGAAGCGTCCGCCGCGAATCTCGCCCCGCGCCTCCAACCTGCGACAGCAGCTCAATATGTCGCGCCAGGGGGGCAGCCACGCCGCTTCGCGTGCAAGTAGCTTCCAGAAAATCACGCCCCAGCGGCGCAGCAGCGTGCGCACGATGTATTCGACCGCCTCATCCTTGCGCTCCGCAGTCTGAACAGGTGTGCGGCGCACGAATGCCCAGCGCCCTGCGTCCGCCATTCCATACAACGCCAGGCGGCGCTTGTGGCGCCCCGAGTATACCGTCGACGACCTGCGGCGCCGGCCGCTCGGCATCAGCAGCACTCGCAAGCCCGCGAAGCTATCGGAATTCACCATGCCCACCGCCACCAGTTCCGCGAGCGCCGCTTCGACCTCCGCCGGCAGCATGCCGACGTTTTCTGCGATTTCCTCGAAGAACGAGGCGCCGTGTGCGCGCATGAAATCAGCCACCGCCCGCGCTTTCGAAGTCAAATCCTCAGGATCGGATTGCGCCGCCAAGGCAGACCACAACGGCGCATGACGCCGCGCCACAAGAACGATGGGCGTGGAGCGCACCGGGGAAATGCCGCGGCTCGTATCATCGTTGGCACGCACACTGCGCGGCGCCAATCGCGTCCAGATGAATCGCCCGGCGCGGCAGTGCTCATCGAGCCACTGCGGCTCGTACTCGGCGATCCGCGACGGGATGACTTCCGTTTCCCATGCCCCGGCCGGCGCTTCGAAACCCTCGAGCTGCGAGAGCACCGCCGCCAGCGCATCGGACCCCTGCATCCGCGCACTTGGGCTGACCCGCTGCCATTCGCCAAGAAAGCGCAGGAAATCCCGCGCCGCCACCGGCTCGATTTCAGCGCGCAGGCGTTTCACGGTGTAGCGATGAATGCGGGCGAGCAATCTTCGCTCGCACCACTGCTGTTGCGCGGCGCCGGCCTCGAAACGGCCGCGCATGGCAACGCCCTCGGCTTCGAGGGTTTGCATCGCGCCCTCCACTTGCGATGCGGACACGCACAGCGGCGCGGCGATGTCATCAACGGTAACAGGGCCCAAACCTTCGAGTCGGCCGCGCACGATCTCCTTAAGCTCAAGCTCGGGCTGGAACAGGGCCACCCTTTCGGCCGCCACCCACAGCGCGGCGCGATCCTTCACCGCTATGCGGGCAACGCGGCGCTGCTTGGTGAGATCGTGCATCAGCTGCGGCCACGCGGCATTGCTGCCGAGCTCCTCCTCGGTGAGGTAGGTTAACCACAGCAACGCATCGTGCAGTTCATCGGCGGTGGCGGCATCCGGCCAGGCTTCCGCGCGAACCCGCTCGATGGCTTGGCTGTCGAGTTTGCCGATATCGGCGGCGTCGGCCGGATCCAGCCAGCGGCGGCTGATGACGGCTTGCGTACGCCGCTCCTCGAGCGGCGCATCGTCCAAATAAGCATACGGACGAGCGTTCAAGGCCTCGAGCGCCAACGGCGAGGGCTCGGTAAGATCCCGGGCGACGACGCGGATTTCTCCGCTTTCGAGCCTGCGCAGCAGCGCTTCGAACGCGTCGATATCCATCGCATCTTCGAGGCAATCGCGAATCGTTTGCCTGACCAAGGGATGATCCGGTATTTCGATCTCGCCCGGCAGATTTTCCGCGCAGGCAACCTGGTCGGGAAATACCGATGCCAGCAAATCCTCGGCGTTCATTCTGGCAATCTGCGGAGGAATTTTCTTGCCGCCGCGAAATCTTGGCAGCGCCAGTGCGATGCCCGCGTCCCAGCGCCAGCGAACTTCGAACATCGGCGCTGCGCACAGAGCCTGCACCAGCACTTGGCGAACCGTATTGGAGTTCAGGTAGCGCGCCGCTTCCGCCAGTTCGAAACTATGCGCATGCGTCAGCGACAGCACGATGTGATCTTCGGTCGCGGCAGCCTGTAGTTCGAAATTGAAGGTGCGGCAGAATCTTTTGCGCAGCGACAAACCCCAGGCGCGATTCACTCGGCTGCCGAACGGCGAGTGAATGATCAGCTGCATGCCGCCGGATTCATCGAAGAAGCGCTCGAAGATCACGGTGTCGAAGGTCGGCAGACAGCCGAGCGCGGCACGGCCGGCACTTAAGTATTGCACTATCTGCGCCGCGCTGGCCGCATCGAGCCCAAGGGTTTCGCGCAAGTAGCGCGTGGCGGCTGCCAGTTCGCCATCCGGCCGCTGTTCGCTCTGCAGCCGCCGCTCGATCTCCGCTCGCAGCCTCGAGACCGCCCACGACAATTCCCGGGTACGGCCCGGTGCCTCGCCCAGCCAGAATGGAATCGAGGGCGGCTTGCCGTGCGCGTCCTCCACCCTCACCGTGCCGCGCTCGACACGCAAAATGCGATACGAGGTGTTGCCGAGCTGGAATATATCGCCCTGCAGGCTTTCGACCGCAAAATCCTCATTAACGGTGCCGACCGAAATAGCATCCGGTTCGAGCATCACGCGATAATCCGCGTTGTCTGGAATCGCACCGCCGGAGGTGAGCGCCGTCAGCCGCGCGCCCTTGCGCGGCCGCAGCATCTTGTTGATCGCATCATGATGCAGCAAAGCGCCGCGGCGGCCGCGGCGCGTGCTGAACCCCTCCGCCAGCATGCTGACGCATTCGTCGAATTCTTCGCGCCGCAGGTTGCGATAGGGATAGGCCGCGCGCACCAGCTCGAACAGCTGTTCCTCGGACCATTCGCGCGCCGCGACCTCGGCGGTCATCTGTTGAGCCAGCACATCGAGGGCGTTCTCAGGGATGTGCAAGCGGTCCAATTCGCCGCGGCGCACCGCGTCCAGCAGCGCGGCACACTCCACCAGCTCGTCGCGTGACAGCGGAAACAGCCTGCCCTTGGATGTGCCGCCCACCGAATGCCCGGCGCGGCCCACGCGCTGCAGAAACGCGTTTATCGAGCGTGTTGAGCCGAGCTGGCATACGAGATCCACGTCGCCGATGTCGATGCCAAGCTCGAGCGATGCCGTGGCCACCAAGACCTTGAGTTCGCCGCGCTTCAAACGCTGCTCTGCGTGCAGGCGCCGCTCCTTGGAAAGGCTGCCGTGGTGCGCGGCGACGTGCTCCTCGCCCAGGCGCTCCGACAAATGCCGCGCGATGCGCTCGACCATTCTTCGCGTGTTGACGAACACCAGCGTGGTGCGATGCTCGAGGATGAGCCCGGCCAATCGATCATAAACCGAGTTCCACACCTCGCCGGACATGACTGCCTCGAGCGGCGCCGGCGGTATCTCCAGCTTAAGGTCGCGGGAGCGCGTGTGGCCGCGGTCGACGATGGTACAGTTCACCTCGCGTGCGCCGGTGAGAAACCGCGCGACTTCCGCGATCGGTTGCTGCGTGGCCGACAATCCGACGCGCGTCAAGGAAGCGCGCACCAATGCCTGCAAGCGCTCGATGGAGAGCGCCAGGTGGGCGCCGCGCTTGTTGCCGGCAACCGCGTGAATTTCGTCGATGATGACGGTACGGCAGGTCGCGAGCATGTTCCGGCCGGAATTCGAGCCGAGCAGTATGTACAGCGATTCAGGCGTGGTGACGACGATGTGCGGAGCTCTGCGCCGCATGCCCGCACGCTCGGCCTGCGTCGTGTCGCCGGTGCGCACCATGGCGCGAATCTCGACATCCGGCAGATTCAATGCGGCGAGCTCTTCGCGAATTCCAGCGAGCGGCGCCTGCAGATTGCGCTGTATGTCGTTCGACAAGGCCTTCAGCGGCGACACATACAGGACGCGCGTCTCATCCGGCAAAGGCCCCTGCAATCCTTCCTTGATCAGCTGATCGATGGCGGCGAGAAACGCGGCAAAGGTTTTTCCCGAACCGGTCGGAGCCGCCACCAACACGTGGCGGCCGGCAAAAAGCGCCGGCCAGGCCGCGACCTGCGCGTCGGTGGGCGCATCGAAGGTTCGCGAAAACCACGCGGCGACTGCGGGATGGAAGGAGTTGAGTACGCTCACGGCAAGCGGCTAACAGGGGAAGCTCCCAGTATACCCAGACATGACAGCGGCCGCCACGCCAGCGCCATTGCTCGATATTCGATCGGGCATTTTTGAAGGGGTATAATTGCGCAGCTTCGCAACCCCGGAAAAGGACAAACAATCATGACCGTAGCGATTCATCCCGCCGTCGACAGCGGCGTCAAGGCTGGCACTGCAAAATTCAATGGCGGCACCCTCACATGCAAATGCGCGCAGGCGCCGGTGACCGTGGCCATCAAGGGCAATGTCGCCTTCAATCACGTCTGCGGCTGCACCAAATGCTGGAAGCCGCGCGGCGCGACATTCTCGCTGGTCGCGGTGGTGCCGCGCGATAACTTGAGCGTCACCGCGAATGCGCAAAAATTGAAAGTTGTCGATGCGACTGCGCCAATTCAACGCTACGCCTGTACAGGTTGCGGCGTGCACATGTACGGTCGCATCGAGAACAAGAATCATCCGATCCACGGCTTTGATTTCCTTCATCCCGAGCTGCTCGACGCCGCTGGCTGGGCCGCCCCGGAATTTGCCGCATTCGTGAGCTCCGTCATCGAGTCGGGAACCAAGCCGGAGCAGATGGGCGCGATACGCGCGCGTCTCAAGGAACTGAAACTCGAGCCTTACGATTGTTTATCGCCGCCGTTGATGGACCTGATCGCCACTCACACCGCGAAAGCGAAAGGCGTGCTGGCCGCTTAAATTGCTGGTCGCCTTCACGCACAACGATGTGCGTGAAGGCGGCGCTTGGCGTAGGGCTTATGGGTCTGCCGAACAGTTCGAGCGGCCCGATATCGCACAATCTTGCAGCCGGGCGGCCGCCCCGAGCACGTGCGTCAATATCAAACCTCCCACGATGAGAAGTACGATCAGCAGCAATCCGACCAACGCGGTGCGGCGCGGATTGGGAGCCGGTGGCGGCTGCCGTTCCCCAGGATCCCATTTGTCTGGATTTCTCACTTTGTATCTTATATACCACGAAAGCAGCAACGTTCTGCCAGCGGACAAATCAAGCGAGTGGCGCCATTTGTCAATGAAATGTCGCCCCGGGCGTGGTGCTTGCGCCACGAATTCCGTAGGCTCAAGATACGGATGGTAAGGGTACTGCGTCCGTAGGTCGCGCGTGAACCGTCAGGCAGCGGGTAGATAAGGAAAAAATCACCACAGCGCGGCTGGGAATCGTCGGAATAAGGCGAGCAAGGGGGATACAACATGTCTTCTAATAGTACTAGGCGTGGAATTCGATCTCAGAGTGCGATTATTAGAACAGGCTCACTGAGCGGTGCGTCCGCGCTCACCCTTGCCGTGCTGGCAATCCTGCACGGCGCGCCGGCGAGGGCCGCCGATGCGGCCGTGGAGGACACGGGCGCCCTGACCGAGATCGTGGTCACGGCTGAGAAACGCTCGGAGAACCTCGAGGTGGTGCCGGCCTCAATCACCGCATTCTCCTCCAAGACCCTCGATCTGCAGGGCATAGCGTCGGTTCAAGACCTGACAAATTACGCGCCCGGTCTCTACTACACCACCTACGATAATCGCCCGTACATTCGCGGCATCGGCCGCAACTCCGACAATCTGGCGGTCGAGTCCGGCGTGGCCGTGTATGTTGACGGTATTTACAATGGCGCCAACGCCTCGACGATCTTGCAGAACTCCACGCTGTTTACCGACGAAGTCCAGATTTTGCGCGGTCCGCAAAACACCTTGTTCGGGCGCAACGCCGACGGCGGCATGATCGACTATATCTCCAAGCGCCCCACCAGCGACTTCCAAGGCGAGGTTCGCACCGGCTACGACAATTATCACAAGGCCTTCGTCGAAGGCGCTTTTTCAGGACCGATCAATGACTCCGTGCGCTATCGGTTCGGAGCCAACTACACAAACCAGAACGGCAAGGGCTTCTATACGAACTTGAACGGCGTCGACGAGGGCGGCGACGTCGCGCAGGGGGGTAACGGCACGAGCTATCACATCGAGGGCCAGCTCGAAGGCAACGTCGGTTCGGCTTTCGAGTGGTGGACCAAGCTCGCCACCAGCGACTACGACGTCAGCTATCACACTGAAACGCTCATAGGACCTTTGGATACGCGGGAGTTCCCCGTGCCGCTGTTTCCAAACGCCAATTTCGGCACTTGCGCGATGCCCGGAGGCGCCGGTGGCCTGGGTTGCGCCGGCAGCCCGGACACCATCGTCAGCGTCCTTACCGGCAAAAACACCATCGCCGGAAATCCGAGCGCAACCGGGACCGGCACATTCGACTCGGGCTTCCAGTCGCAGTCCAAGCAACAGAACAATTGGATCTTTGCCACGCATCTGGCCTTCCATGCCGATGGCTTCGACGTGAAATACCTGGGCGGCTGGCAGAAGTTCAACTACGACCTGACTGCGCCGTGGACCAACAGCCAGGGCGTCTCCAGCGGTATTCTTGGATACACCCTG
The DNA here is from genome assembly GCA_963785405.1 of uncultured Gammaproteobacteria bacterium. Taxonomy (GTDB): domain Bacteria; phylum Pseudomonadota; class Gammaproteobacteria; order Steroidobacterales; family Steroidobacteraceae; genus Bog-1198. Next base: position 93,452 of record CAWAVF010000007.1, on the reverse strand, counting down.
CAGGGACCTGCCGGCGCTGGAAATCTGGTGATCAATTCGGCTCACAACAACTTCACGTTCGATGAGTATGAGCAATTTTTCAGCAACGAGCTGAACATCGCCTCCACCGGCCAGGGACCACTGCAGTGGATCGGCGGCCTCTATCAATTTCACGAGAAATACACGCAACCCATCAATGTCAACAGCCCGGACCAGGCGCAGCTCGCGACGCCCTTGGAGATTCTTCCTATCTTCGCCGGCCAGCTCGTGCCGGCGCCTGCAAACCCGTCGCGCTCGGCGTACAACGAATACACCGCACTCGCCGAGGATTCCTATGGCGTCTTCGGTCAGATCGACTGGCAGGCGAGCAGCCAATTCAAGATCACTACCGGCCTGCGCTACTCCTACGATAAAAAAAGCGGCGACCAATCTTTCCGCATAATGGCGTTCAACTTCGAGAATGCGGGGCTGGGTGTGAATACGTTCGGCGCCGCCACGCCGGCGTTCGATATCACGCCCCTTGCCACGAACTGCACCGGCCAGAGTTACCGCGGCACGGGCCCGTGTGCTTTCAATGCCAATGGTGCTGCTGCAACCACGCTGAACGATCATTGGGATGCCGTCACGGGAACCGCCGGCGTCGCCTGGACGCCGGCCTCGGACATTCTCGGCTACGCGAAATACAGCCGCGGCTACAAGGCCGGCGGCTTCAACTCCGGTATCAACGCACCCGACCCTGAAACGGGTCAGGAGACCGTGGACGCGTTCGAAGTCGGCTACAAAGAGACCTTCGGAAAGACCTTCCAGGCGAATCTGGCTACGTTTTACTACGACTATAAAAACGACCAGCAGCCGCTCGGAGTGCTCGATCCGACCACCGCCGTCATAAACACCATCATTGTCAATATTCCGGTGGTGCACACCTACGGTGCCGAACTGGAAACCCTTTGGAACCCGATTACCGATCTTGATATCCTCCTGAACTACGCGTACCTGCACGCGACCATTTCCAGCACGAACGGTGTGTGCTATCAGGACTCGTCGGACCCGAATGCGCTTGCGCCCGGCGCGAATACCGGCGGATGCCCGGCCGCGTCCGCTACCGGTGCGCAGACGCAGAACCTCGTGGGCGCGACACTGCCCGCGGCGCCGCGTAATAAGGTTGCATTGAACGCAATTTATACGTTTCACTTCACCCCGGGCTCTTTGGCCCTGTCCGGCACCTACATCTGGAGAGATAAGACCTACGACTCGGTCTTTAATCGTTCGTATAACCTGGACCCGTCCTACGGCCAGGTTAACTTGCGTGCGATCTGGAGCGACGCCGCCAACCGTTACAACCTGATTATTTACGGCAACAACCTCACCAACAAGGTCGCGCAGGACGCCTCATTCGGCTTGGGGGTCAACAATCCAGGGCCCGGGCAAGTCATCGATCCCGTGGTCAGCTACATCCCGCCCAGGGTCTACGGCGTGGAGCTGCGGTACCGCTTCCACTGATCGGGGGCATGAACAAAGCGACTCAGGCGCGGGATGTGACAGCGCTGTTGAACGACGCTGCCGCCCACTATGCGCAAGGCCGCCTTGACGACGCGGCCGATCTTTATGGACAGGTCGCCGCCGCCGATCCTAAAGACCTGCGGCCGATCTATTCGCTGGCGCTCATCGATATCCGGCGTGGCCGCCTGGAGAACGCCCGGCAACAGTTGAGGACAGTGGCTGCCCAGGATCCCAATCTCTATCCGGTGCAGCAAAATCTCGGAGCGGTCTGCCAGAACCTCAATTTGTGGCAGGAAGCGGCCGACGCGTACCGTCGGGCGCTTGGCTTGAATCCCACCGCCGTGGAGACTCATTTCAGCCTGGCGCGCGCGCTCACCGTGCTGGGAGGAGTGGCGGAAGCGGGCGCCTGCTATCGCGCCCTGACCGCCAATCCGGCCGTCCGGCTTCGCGCCCTGACGCGCCTCGCGGTGCTGGATCCGGCAGCAATCAGCGAGCAAGATCTGGCTGCGTTACAGCGCGCGGCGGATGATCCTAAGACGCTGCCTGCAACGCGCATCGAAGCCTATTTCGCGCTTGGTCAGGCGTTGGAGCAGCGCAGCGCCGATCAAGCTGCGTTCGCCGCCTTCAAGGCCGGCAATCGGCTGAAGCACGACGCCCTGATGGCTTCGCCGGACCTTGAAGCACGGCCAGACGCCATGGAGCGTGCGCACGAGATCGCGGCGCGCTTCGTGGTTGATCGATTTGACAATGCGTTCCTCGAGCGCCAATCGCACCGGGGCAACGCGGCGGCGCCGATTTTCGTCATTGGCATGCCGCGGTGCGGATCCAGCCTCATCGAGCAGATCCTATCGAGCCATCGAGGCGTCCAAAGCATGGGGGAAAATCACGGCGCTCTCCACGGTGATCGATCGGGGCTTCACCGAAAGTGAGCGCGCGACCAACTGGGGTGATCTGGCTGAAGCCTATTTGGGCTTGATGCGCCAACGCGGTTGGAATGGTGCGGATCGCTTCGTCGATAAAACCCTGGAGAATCATTTGCGCGTCGGCATGATTCACCTGATGTTCCCAGAGTCGGTGATCCTTGACAGCGCGCGTGACCCGGTTGACACGTGCCTGTCCTGTTATCGCCAATTGTTCACGGAAGGCAGCGAGACGCTCTACGACTTAGGCCAGATCGGTCGAGCCTATGTTCGCTATCGTCGCGTGATGGAGCATTGGGATCGCGTGCTGCCGGGCCGGGTGATTCGGGCCTCCCACGAAAAACTGGTTGCCGATCCCGAAGGGCAAATCCGCTGGCTGGTCGAAGATGCCTGCAAGCTGGATTGGGACCCGGCATGCCTGCGCTTTCATGAGGCGCAGGGTGCCGTCCGCACCGCCAGCGCGGCGCAAGTTCGCCTTCCTGTGTTCGCAACGTCCATCGGACGGTGGGCGCGATTTGCAAGCGAACTTGAGCCCCTGTTGAAGGCATTGGGACCTTATGCGCCACACGATTGACCTTGATGCAGCGGCGGACCCAAGCGTCCGCGTCTTTTAAAAAATTTGCGGAGGATTGCCATGAATAAAGCAGCAGCCGATCAGCCAAATCAAACGGAACAATTGACGACTCGCCGCGACTTCCTCGCCGGCGCCGCGACGGCGGCAGTCGCATCGGCGGCCGCATCGACGCTGCTGTCCAGCGCGGCAGCCGCGCAGGAGGCAGCTCCGGTGCGGCCGCTGGGCGGCAGCGCGACGGGAAAAATATTCGTCGAGACCGACACCACCTACGGCAAGGTGCAGGGCATTCAAACCACCGGAATCAAGCAATTCAAAGGCATCCCCTATGGCGCCTCGACCGGCGGCCGCAACCGCTTCATGCCGCCGAAGAAACCTTCCGCCTGGAAAGGGGTGCGCGAGTGCCTGGCGCACGGGGAGATAAGTCCACAAGCGCTGACGGATCTGCGCTCCGACTACGGCATCATGATTCACTGGGATTATCAGCCCGGCGGCATGGGTGAGGATTGCCTCAACCTGAATGTCTGGACACCCGGTCTCAAGGACGGCGCGAAACGGCCCGTGCTCGTATCCTTCCATGGCGGCGGCTTCACCACCGGATCCGGCAATGCCATCGGCTACGACGGCGCGCAGCTCGCGCGCTTCGGCGATGTGGTCGTGGTCACCGTCAATCATCGGCTCGCCGCATTGGGTTACACGCAACTCGCCGATCTGGGTGCGCCCGCGGAGTTCGCCTATGCCGGCTGCGCCGGCATCATGGATCTCACCGCGTCGCTCGAATGGGTGCGCGACAACATCGAAAACTTCGGCGGCGATCCCCACAACGTGATGATTTTCGGCCAATCCGGCGGCGGCGCAAAAACCAGCTCCATTCTGGCCACGCCCGCGGCCAAAGGCCTGTTTCATCGTGCCGCCGTGCAGAGCGGATCGATGTTGAAGTTCGTGCCCCGAGACCGCGCCACGATGAGCGCCGAAGCGCTGCTGAAACAGCTCGAGATTCCGAAATCGCGCATCGTCGATCTGCAAAAGATTTCCTGGCAGCAGCTGCTGGAAGCTCAGGTAGCGGTCGGCGCCGGGTTGGGAGCGGGACCGGTTCTTGACGGCAAGTATCTGACCCATGATCCATTCGATCCGGCGGCGCCGCCCGAGTCGGCGGAGATTCCTCTCATCGTCTCGACCACGCTGGAAGATGCCGCGCTCGGACTCACCAATTTCACGCTCGGCGAGGCGGATCTCAAGACCCTCATCGACAAGCGCTACAAGGACAAGGGCGCGGACATTCTCGCGATGTACCGCAAGTACTATCCGGAGAAATCGCCGTACCTGATTCAGGCGATGCTGTTCACGGATTCTGGCTTCCGCCGCTCGGCCATCAAGCAGGCCGAGCTCAAGGCTGCGCAGGGAAAAGGCGCCATTTACATGTATCAGTGGGATTGGCCGACGCCCTCCTTCGGCGGGCGCTACGGCGCCGTGCATGGACTCGATGTGTCGGGCTCGTTCCGCGAGGCGCGCGACGGCAACGACATGGCGCGCGTCGCCGATCAGCTTTCCTCGAGCTGGGTGGCGTTTGCCAAAACCGGCAACCCCAACAATTCCCGACTACCGCCGTGGCCCACCTTCGATGCCAGGACGCGCGCCACGATGGTGTTCGGCACACCGACTCAAATGGAAAACGATCCGCGCGGCGAAATCCGCAGCTTCTGGGCGCAAATGCCGCCGCCGGCTGGGCTGCTCGGATGAAATTTGAGCCACCGCCGCCAATGTGCGGCAAACTACGGTGCCGGTAAGGCCGGCCTTCTTGGGGAGACTCGTCAATGTCTGTTAGCCCGGAAACGCTCGAAGGCGTGCCGCCTGCCGGCCAGGGTGCCGGCACCGTGTTGAGCAAGGCGGCAACCGGTGCGAAATTCGCACTCTTCGTACTGTTCGCCATCAACTTGCTGAATTTCTTCGACCGCCAATTGCTCGGTTCATTGGGCGAACCGATCCGCAAGGAATTCTTGTTGAGCGATACGGCGCTGGGAACACTGGGCACGATTTTCACGGTGATCTATGCCATCGTGGGATTGCCGCTTGGACGATTCAGTGACCGTTGGTATCGAACCCGGCTCATCGCGATCGGTACTGCGGTGTGGAGCTTGCTGACCGCTGCCACCGGCATGGCGACGACCTACACGCAAATTTTTGTCGCGCGCTTGGGGGTTGGTTTGGGCGAGGCCACCTGCGCTCCCGCGGGTCAGTCCTTGATTGGCGACTTTTTCCCTTCAAGCCAACGGGCATTTGCGATGGGCGTATTCATGTTGGGCCTGCCGGCGGGGCTTTTTCTTGCGTATGCCAGCTCCGGAATCATCTATGCGCACCTAGGATGGCGCGCCGCTTTCTATATTGCCTGCGTTCCCGGTCTCATATTCGCGCTCCTGGCTCTGGTCATGCACGAGCCAAAGCGGGGTGGGCTCGATACCGGCCGGGTCGTTACCACATCGACCGGATCAGTGACCGCGCCTTACCTTGCGGTCCTCGGCCTGCCGACAATGTGGTGGATCATCCTGTCCGGGATTTTCCACAACTTCAATATGTATGCCCTGGGCACCTTCAACTCTTCGTTCCTGCAGCGTTTTCATGGAATGAGCGTGCATGACGCGAGCCTGGTTTCGTCCATCGTGGTGGGCGCGGTCGGCGCCATCGGTTTGGTCGTGGGGGGCTGGGCCGCGGACAAGATGAGCGTCAAGCGCCGCAATGCCAGGCTGGTGCTGTCTGCTTGGTGCATGAGCATCGCCGCGCCGTGCATTTTCTTCGCAATCAACCAGCCCAAGGGTTCGATCAGCGCTTACGTCATATTAATGGCCATGGGCACGATCACGATGTATGTGTACTACGCGACCGTTTACACGGCGATACAGGAAGTGATCGAGCCGCGTCTTCGCGGCACCGCGGTCGCAATATATTTCTGCTGCATGTATATTTTTGGCGCGAGCATGGGACCGCTCGGAACCGGCATGTTGAGCGATCATTTCGCGCACAAGGCGATGGTCGATGCAGGCGCCAGCAGCATGACGGAGGCGTTCAAGGCCACCGGCCTGCACAACGCGATGTATGCCATTCCGGTGCTGGCCGTGATGGCAGCTGTGGTGCTATTCGCCGCCTCGCGAACCATGGAGAAGGATGTCCGCAAACAGGAACTACAGCACCAGAAATCCTAACTTGCGGGGCGCAGCATGTCGCTGAAGCGGCCGAGATGATAGTCGGCATCGCCGAAGGTGAGGTCGATCATGGTGAGACGTTTGAAGTAGTGGCTCACGATATGTTCGTCGACGACTCCCATGCCGCCATGCAGCTGCACAGCTTGCTGCCCCACCAATCGGCCGGCCTGTCCGATATAGGCCTTGGCCGCAGCAATGGCGCGCTGCCGCTTCGCGGCGTCATCCGAGTCCGCGCTGACCGCGGCTATGACCGCCATTGAGCGGGACTGCTCCGCCGCGATCAGCATGTCTGCCATGCGATGTTTCAGGGCTTGAAACGTTCCGATTGCAACTCCGAATTGCTTGCGGGTCTTCAAGTATTCCAAGGTGGCTTTATTGAGCGCGTTCATGACGCCAACCGCCTCGGCGCACAGCGCGGCGATGCCCCGATCGATCGCGCGCTGAACTACGGACAACGCAGCGCCGGACGGTCCGATCAGCGCATCTGCCGCCACCGCGACATTGTCCAGCTTGAAGTCTGCCGCGCGCGCACCTATCTGGGTCGGATAGCCGATCACCGTCAAGCCTTTCGCATCGCGCGGCACCAGAAACAGCGACACGCCGGCGGCATCGCTGGTTTTTCCGCCGCTACGTGCCGTGACCAGAAAAAAGTCGGCCGAGGGGCCATCGAGAACCACGGTCTTCTGGCCGGAAAGTTGCCAGCCGCCGCCCTTCTGCGTCGCGGCGCAGGCCACATGCGACAGATCATAACGTCCTTGAGCCTCGTAGCAGGCCAGCGCCACCTTGGCGCTGCCCGCAGAGATCTCCGGCAGCAGTTTCTGCTGCAGTTCTTTGGAAGCGGCATCGCGCAGCAGGCCGCCGCTCAAGACCACCGAGCTCAGGTAGGGTTCCATGAGCAATCCCGACCCAAATTGCTCCATCACCAACATCACATCGACGGCGCTGCCCCCGAGGCCGCCCAAGTCTTCGGGGAACGGAAGCGCCAACAGACCGAGCTCGGCGTACTGCTTCCAGGCTTCGGCCGAAAAGCCCAGTTCCGATTTGAGGATGGCCTTGCGCTTGTCGAAATCGTAATCGCGCGAAATGAAGCGCTGCAGGGTGTCCTGCAACGCAAGCTGTTCTTCGGTGTAGTCGAATTCCATGATTCTCTCTTAGAGGCCCAGGATCATCTGCGAGATGATATTTTTCTGAACTTCGGTGGATCCTGCGTAGATCGTGGTCTTGCGCTGATTGAAGTACTGACCCGACAACGGCGGCGCATAGCTGCCATAGTGCGCGTTGAGCAACGGATTGCCGGCCCATTTGATATCCAGCGCTTCGCGCACATAGGGCAGCGCATCGTGGCCCAGGGCGTGCATTTTGAGCTCGGCCAGGGTCTGGATGATCTCCGATCCCTTGATCTTGAGCATGGATACCTCGGGCCCCAAGGATTGGGCCTTTTGGTCCTTGGCGTATCCCGACAGCACGCGCAGATTGGTGATTTCCAGCGCCATCAATTCCATTTCCACCTGCGCGATGCGATCGCGGAAGCGCGAGTCCTCGATGAGCGGCTTGCCGTTGGCGGGCTGCGCGGCGGCGATCTCCTTCAGCTTCTTGAGCGCGTGCTTGCAGGCGCCGATTCCCGCATTGCCGCTGCGCTCATGGCTCAACAAGAACTTGGCATAGGTCCAGCCTTTGTTTTCCTCGCCGATCAGGTTCTGGACGGGAACCTTCACGTTGTCGAAGAACACATCGTTGATCTCGTGCCCGCCGTCCAACATGATGATCGGGCGCACGCTCACGCCTGGAGATTTCATGTCGATCAGCAGAAACGAGATGCCCTGCTGCTGACGGCCCTCGGTGCTGGTGCGCACCAGGGCGAATATCCAATCCGCATACTGGCCCATGGTGTTCCAGGTCTTCTGGCCATTGACGATGTAGTGATCGCCCTGGCGAACCGCGCTGGTCCGCAATGACGCGAGGTCGGAGCCCGATCCGGGTTCCGAGTACCCCTGGCACCACCAATGTTCGCCGGAAAGGATGCGCGGCAGAAAAAATTCCTGCTGCGCGGCGTTGCCGAAATTCTGCATGACCGGCGCAAGCATCTTCAGTCCGAAGACGTTCTGCGGCGGCGCGCAAGCCTCGGCGCGCTCCTCCTCGAAAATATGCTGCTGCACCACGTTCCAGCCCGTGCCGCCGAACTTGGCGGGCCAATTGGGCGCGCCCCAGCCCTTTGCATACAGGATCTTCTGCCATCGCACCATGTCGTCCTTGGAAATGTGCCGCCCCATCTCCAGCTTGTCGCGGATGTCCTTGGGTAGCTCGGCAGCGAAAAAGGCGCGCACTTCGTCGCGAAACGCTTCCTCTTGCTTGGAGAATGTGAGATCCATGATGCTTTCCTAGTATGTTGGTTGGTCGCGGCAATCGCGCCACGTCTCAATCGACTGTTACCACAATTTTACCGCGCGCCTGCCGCGCACCCAACCGGGCGATCGCCTCGGCGCCGCGGGCCAGCGGGAATCTTTCGGTCACGGCGGGTTTGATTTTTCCTTCCGAATACAGCGAAAACAGCGCGGCAACGTTTGCAGCATGCAATGCCGGATAGCGGGTGGTCCATTCTCCCCAAAACACCCCGACGATCTGGCAGCCTTTGAGCAACGGCAGATTCATCGGCAGCTTCGGAATACCGGCGGTGAACCCGATCACCAGCTGCCGTCCGCCCCATGCGATCGCGCGCAGCGCGGCCTCGCTGTAGTCGCCGCCGATGCCGTCATAGATCACCTGGGCGCCGTCGGCACCGCAGGCCGCCTTGAAGCCGTCGGTCAGCGCCCGCGCCGCGGTCTTGTCGAGCGGCCCGAGCGGATATTGCACAGTGTCGTCCGCGCCATGTTCGCGCGCCAACGCCAGCTTCTCCGGGCTCGAGGCGGCGGCAATGACGCGCGCTCCCATCAGCTTGCCCAACTCCACCGCCGCGAGACCGACGCCGCCGCCCGCGCCCAGTACCAGCAGCGTTTCGCCCGCGCGCAGCTGTGCCCGGTCCTTGAGCGCATGCTGCGATGTGCCGTAGGTCATGAGCAGTGCGGCCGCCGCATCGAACGGCATGGTGTCGGGTATTTTCCAGCAATTGTTCGCCTGGCCGATGGCCTTCTGCGCCATCGCGCTGCGCACCGGGCTCACCAACACCCGATCGCCGGGCTTGACGTTGGCAACGCCGGCGCCGGTGGTTTCCACCACGCCGGCAAGCTCGCCGCCCGGAGAAAATGGCCGCGGCGGCTTGAACTGATATAGATCCTGGATCATGAGCAGATCCGGGAAATTCACCCCCACCGCACGCACCTTGATCAGGACTTGTCCCGGACCCGGAACAGGATCCGCTATCTCCTCGACCACCAAGGATTCAGGACCGCCGGGCTTGTGACTGAGCAATGCTTTCATGATTGTGCGACCGCGTGAGGCATGGATTTTGCGTTTTCGAGCTCCTGCAGCTCGCGCCACATGATCTTGCCGGCACCGGATTTGGGCAACGCGTCGACGAACTCGATGATGCGCGGCACCTTGTAGGCCGCCATGTTCTCCCGGCACCAGTCGATGATTTCCTGACCCTCGATCTTGCCGCGAAATTCAGTTCGCAGCACGATGACCGCCTTCACCGTTTCGCCGCGATACGCGTCCTTGGCGGCAATGATGCAGGCTTCTTGAACGACCGGATTTTGATACATCAGCGATTCGATCTCGGTCGGCCAGATCTTGAATCCAGAAGCGTTGATCATGCGCTTCAGCCGGTCGACCATGAAGAAATAGCCGTCCTCATCCATCCTTCCCAAATCGCCGCTGCGGAAAAATCGCTTGCCATCGAGCTCAATGAAAACCTGTGCGCTGTCCTCGGGCTTATGCCAATAGCCGAGGAATACCTGGGGGCCGCACATGATGATCTCGCCCACCTCGCCCGGCGGCAGTTCGCGCAAGGTCGTAGGATCGATGATGCGCGAGTCGACGCCATAAATCGGAATGCCCAGGCACTGGTTTTTCGGACGCTGGGCGGGATTGATGTGAGTTGCCGCGATGGTCTCCGACAATCCATAGCCCTCGACGTAGGTGACGCCGATGTCCGCGAGCCGCTGCGCGACCGCGGCCGGCATGGCGGCACCACCGCCGCTCAGGCGGCGAATGGACGACAAATCGTAGCGATCGATATTCGGATTCAAGAAAAAATCCTGGATCATGGTTGGGATCGCCGTCCAGCTCGAGACCTTGTAGCGCTCCACGCACTGCGCTGCGGCTTCGCGGTCCCAGCGCGGCAGCAACACCATGGTGTTGCCGACATACAGCGGCCCATTCATTCCGCCCTGCATACCGGTCACATGAAACATCGGTGCCACCGCCAGCAGCGTCATCTCCGGCTGCATCGCAAACCACTGCATCTGTCCCACCGTGGTGTGCATGACGGTGCGGTGGGTGTGCATGCAACCCTTGGGGGTGCCGGTGGTGCCGGATGTATACGGCATCACGCATAGATCATCCGGCCCGGCGGTGAGCGGCCCAGGCGCAAGATCGGCCGCAAGCACGTCCTTCCATAGCGTGAGCCCGGGCGCTTTCAAGTCGAGGCGCGGCGCGGCGATGAAATCGGGCACCGTCAGGGTGGTCGGCGCCTTGAGATAATCGCAATACGCCGCCACCAGCACATGTTTGAGTTCACCGCTCTTCAGCAGCGGTTCGACGCGCGGATACAGCTCCTGCGAAACCAGCATCACACTGGCGCCCGCGTCCTTGAGGTAGCGCTGGATCTCCTGGGTCAAGTTCATGGGATTCAACGGCACCACAACCGCATTGGCGCGCAGGATGCCGTAGTAGCCGATCATGAACTGCGGGCTGTTCTGCATCAGCAACAGCACGCGGTCGCCCTTGCGAACCGCGCATTTTTGCTCGAGATATCCCGCCACGCGCTGCGCTTCGTCGAAAAATTCCGAGAAACTTAGCGGCGTATCGTAGAACACCAGGTACGGCTTATCCGGATAGCGCCGCGCCGACACCTCGGCGTTGTAAAACAAATTGGTGGCAGGCGCGATCAAGTCATGCGTCGCATGCTCCGGCCAGAATTTGAAATGCGCGTCGCCCATGCCTCGCTTTCCTAATTTGATTTCATCTGTCTGACGGCGGTGTCCTCTTTCGGCCTATAACGCGACAGTTCCAGCTTGCCGATTTGTTCGCGATGCACTTCGTCCGGCCCATCCGCCAACCGCAAAGTACGCGCGCCCGCCCATAGTGCCGCCAGCGGAAAGTCGTCGCTGACGCCGCCGGCGCCATGCATCTGAATGGCCCAGTCGAGCACCTTCAGCGTTACGGTCGGCGCGGCGACCTTGATCATCGCGATTTCCGCTTTCGCGGCGCGATTGCCGACGGTATCCATCATATAGGCCGCATTCAGCACCAGCCAGCGCACCTGGTCGATCATGATGCGCGAGTCCGCGATGCGTTCCAGCGTGACGCCCTGCTCCGACAGCCGCTTGCCGAACGCGACCCGCGTCTGTGAGCGCTTGCACATCAACTCCAGCGCGCGTTCGGCCACGCCGACGGTGCGCATGCAGTGGTGAATTCGTCCCGGCCCAAGACGCCCCTGCGCAATTTCGAAGCCGCGTCCCTCGCCAAGCAGCAGATTCTCGGCCGGCACGCGCACATTCACAAAGTCGACTTCCGCATGGCCGTGCGGCGCGTGATCGTAGCCGAACACGCTCAACTTGCGCAGCACCTTCACGCCCGGCGTTTTCATCGGCACCAGGATCATGGATTGCTGACTGTGGCGGTGCGCCTCCGGATTGGTCTTGCCCATGAAAATCAGTATCTCGCAGCGCGGGTCGCCGGCGCCGGAAGTCCACCATTTGCGCCCGTTGATCACATAGCTGTCGCCGTCGCGCACGATGGCGGATTGAATGTTCGTGGCATCGCTCGATGCCACATTCGGTTCGGTCATCGCAAATGCCGAGCGGATCTTGCCGTCGAGCAACGGCGCGAGCCAGCGCTGCTGCTGCTCCTTGGTGGCGTAGCGGGCCAGCACTTCCATGTTGCCGGTATCCGGCGCCGAGCAATTGAAAGCCTCAGGGGCGATGTGCGAGCGTCCCATGATCTCGCACAACGGCGCGTACTCCAGATTGGTGAGACCCGCGCCGTGTTCGGAGTGCGGCAAAAACAGGTTCCAGAGATTTTCCGCCTTGGCCTTGTTCTTCAGGTCTTCGATGACCTTGCTCACCTGCCAGGGATTGCCGGCGCGCCGGTTTTCCTCCATCTCTTTGTGATAAAGCGGCTCGGCGGGATAAATGTATTTATCCATGAACTGGTTGATCCGCTCCTGCAGTTCGCGAACCTTCTCACTGTGTGCAAAATCCATGGGAGGAGTCCTTTGAATTTAAATTAAACGTTGAATGATTCTTGTACCAAGCGCCAGCCCATCTCGGCCAGCGGACGCGTCCTGCGCCCCGACTGCAGCGCCGTAGCACTCGAGGCATTACCCTGCAGGGCGCGAGCCAGCACGCCCTGCAGAATCCCGGCCAGCCGGAACATGCAGAACGCCTGATAATAGGCCCAATCCGTGGGCCGTACCGGCGCAATGCCGCGCAGGCGGCAGTAATCCGCGACACACTCCGCCTCGCTGGGAATCAGCAGTGCCTTGGTATCGACGCCCCCGAGCCCGCGAAACTCGACGGATGGCATGTGGTAGCGGATGCAAAAATACGCGAAATCGACCAGCGGATGACCCAGCGTGGACAGTTCCCAGTCGAGCACCGCCAGCATGCGCGGCTCGGTCGGGTGATAAATGGTGTTATCGAGACGGAAGTCGCCGTGCACGATGGAGGTTTGTTCGTCGGCCGGAATGTATTGCGGCAGCCATTCGATGAGCCGCTCCATGGCGTCGATCTTCTCGGTTTCCGAAGCCCGATATTGCTGCGTCCAGCGCGCCACCTGGCGCTCGACATAATGACCCGGCTTGCCAAAGTCCTTGAGATCCACCGCCGCATAATCCACCGAGTGAAGTGCGGCCTGCACGCGGACCATTTCATGATAAATCGCGCGGCGGCCCGGCGCCGCCACCTCCGGCAGCAGCGCATCCCAGAAAATACGGCCCTCGATGTAGTCCATCACGTAGAACATGGTGCCGATCACCTCGAGGTCCTCGCACAAGGCGTACACCCGCGGCACCGGCACCGGGGTGTCCTGCAGTGCGGACAGCACTCGAAACTCGCGGTCGACCGCATGCGCCGACGGCAGCAGCTTGCCGGGCGGCTTGCGCCGCAAAACATAGCGGCGGTCCGGCGATTGCACCAGGAACGTGGGATTCGATTGGCCGCCGGCGAACTGGCGCACCTCCAGCGGACCGGAAAACCCCTGAATGTGGGTCCGCATCCACTCAGCCAGTCGCGCGGTATCGAACGCGTGCTGCGTAGGGGTGTCGCGCAGGCCTGCCGCTGGCGTGTTCATCGTCATGTACTGGATGCGCCGCCATCCACGGCAATGTACTGCCCCGTGACATGCCTCGAGGCATCCGACGCAAGATATACGGCCGCACCCTGCAAATCCGTGTCGCCACCGATCCTGCCCAGGGGCGTGCGCGCGATCACCCTGGCCTCCGCGGAATCGAGCAGCGCGCTGGTCATTTTCGAGGGGAAGAAGCCGGGACATATGGCATTGACGCGAATGTTGTAGCGCCCCCATTCGTTGGCAAGCGCGCGCGCCAGATGCAGCGCCGCGGACTTGGATGCGTAGTAGGCCACCGCGTGCATTTCCATGCCGGCGCGCAAGGCCGCGGTGGAGGCAATGACAATGATGCTGCCCGATTTCTGCGGGATGAAGCAGCGATTCGCCACGGCCTGGCTCAAAGCAAACACGCTGGTGGCATTCAGCGTCATGACCTTGTTCCACGCCTCGAGCGGATGCTCTTCGGCCTTTGCGCCCCAGGTCGCGCCGGCGTTGTTGACCAGAATATGCATCCCGCCGTAGTGCTTGACGACCGCGTCGACGAGCGCCGGGATCTCTGCCTGCTTCGACAGATCGTTGGTGACGGTCAGTGCGTCGATGCCCTGTTTCTTGAGATCGGCTTTGGCTTCCTCGAGCTCGCCGGGCTTGCGCGCGCTGATGGCGATCTTCGCGCCCATCTCGCCGAGGCCCTTGGCGATCTGTAGTCCCAGGCCGCGCGACCCACCGGTGATGAGCGCAACTTTTCCGCCGAGCTCGAATGACTCGCGCACACCCATCTTCACACCACCTCGAACAAACCCGCTGCGCCCTGGCCGCCGCCGATGCACATGGTGACCACTACGAGCTTGGCGCCGCGGCGCTTGCCCTCGATGAGCGCATGACCGGTCAAGCGCGCGCCGCTCACGCCATAGGGATGTCCCACCGCGATGGCGCCGCCATTGACGTTCAAGCGATCGTCCGGAATGCCCAGCTTGTCGCGGCAATAGAGGACCTGGCAGGCGAAAGCCTCGTTCAGCTCCCATAAATCGATGTCGCTGACTTTGACGCCGGCGCGCTTCAGTAGCCGCGGTACGGCGTACACCGGGCCGATGCCCATTTCATCGGGCTCGCAACCGGCCACCGCGAAGCCGCGAAAAATTCCCAAGGGCTTGATGCCGCGCTGCTGCGCGAGCTTGGCGTCCATCACCACACAGGCGCTGCTGCCATCGGAGAACTGGCTGGCGTTGCCCGCCGTGATGACGCCGCCCGGCATGGCCGAGCGGATTTTCGCGACGCCCTCGAGGGTGGTGTCGGGACGAATGCCTTCATCGCTGGCGATGGTGACTTCGCGCGACGAAATGGCGCCGGTATTTTTATCGACCACCCCCATGGTAGTGGTCATCGGCACTATCTCGTCCTTGAACTTTCCAGCCGCCTGTCCAGCCGCGGCGCGCAACTGGCTGCGAACGCCGTATTCGTCCTGCGCCTCCTTGGAAATGTTATAGCGCTTGGCCACGGTTTCCGCAGTTTGCAGCATGCTCCAAAACAGCGTGGGTTTGTGCTCGTCGATCCAGGGATCGCGGCGCATGTGCGTGTTGGTTTCGTTCTGTACGCAGGAGATGCTTTCCAATCCGCCGGCCACGATGACCGAAGCGCCTTCCGTCATGACTCGCTGCGCCGCGAGGGCGATGGATTGCAATCCGGAACTGCAAAACCGATTGATGCTCATGCCGGCGGTGGTGATCGGCAGTCCGGCGCGCAGCGCGATCTGGCGGGCGATGTTGCCGCCGGTGGTGCCCTCGCCGAATGTGGATCCCATGATCACATCCTCGACTTCCGCCGGATCGATGCCGGCGCGCGCCACCGCATGCTGCACCGAGTGCGCGCCCAGGGTCGCGCCATAAGTCATGTTGAATGCGCCCTTCCAGCTCTTGCCGAGCCCGGTGCGCGCCGTGGATACGATGACGGCTTCGGTCATTTTTGCGGTCCTTTGTAGGCACTGAACGTCTTGCCTTCCGAGCTCAGGCGCACCAGCAGCGGCGCGGGACTCCAGAGGGCCTTGTCGGTATTGGGCTGTGCGGCGATGTGGCGCAAGCTGCGCGCCACCTCGCTCAAGCCAATCTGATCGGCGTAGAACATGGGACCGCCGCGCCACGGCGGAAAGCCATAGCCGTTGAGATAAACGACGTCGATGTCCGAACTGCGCTGCGCAATGCCATCCTCGACGATGCGCGCACCCTCGTTGACCAGCGCATAAATGCAGCGCTCGACGATTTCCTCGTTGCTCACCTTGCGCGGCGCGATGCCTTTTTGCTTGCGGTACTTTTCGATGATGGCGGTAACTGCCTGGTCCGGAATGGCGTTTCGCGAACCCGCCTCGTAGCGATACCATCCCGCGCCGGTTTTCTGGCCGAATCGGCCCGCCGCGCACAGGTCGTCCGCCACGTTGGAGAAGTCGCGGTCCGGAAATTCAGCGGCGCGGCGTTTGCGCCCGGCCATGCCGATGTCGAGGCCGGCCAGATCGCCCATGCGGAACGGACCCATCGCCATGCCGAATTCCTGCAGCGCCGCATCGACCTGCTGCGGCAGCGCGCCAGCCATGATCAGATCGTTGGCGGCGGCGCCGTAGCGCGCCACCATGCGATTGCCGATGAAGCCATCGCAAACTCCGGAAATCACCGCGACCTTGCCGATCTTCTTGGCCAGTTGCATGGCGGTGGCCAATACATCTTTCGCGGTCTTGGCGCCGCGCACGATTTCGAGCAGGCGCATGACATTGGCGGGGCTGAAGAAATGCAGGCCGATGACATCCTGCGGCCGCTTGGTGAACCCGGCGATCTCATCGAGATTCAATGCCGAAGTATTGGAGGCCAGAATGGCTCCCTGCTTCACCACGGCGTCGAGTTTCTCGAACACCTGTTTCTTCACTTCCATGCTTTCGAACACGGCTTCGATCACCAGGTCGACGTCCTGCAGCTGGGCGTAATCCAGCGTCGGCGCGACCAGCGCCATGCGCGCATCAAGCGCCGCCTCGGTCAGCGTGCCTTTCTTCAGCGCCCCCTGGTAGTTGCGGCGCATGGTCGCCAGTCCCTTGTCGAGCGCATCCTGTTTCATCTCCAGCAGTACGACGGGAATGCCGGCGTTGATGAGGCTCATGCTGATGCCGCCGCCCATGGTGCCCGCGCCGATGATGCCGACTCTGCGAATGGGTCGCGTCGGGGTGTCGCCGGGCACATCCAAAATATGCGATGCCGCGCGCTCGGCTTGAAACACGTGGCGCAGCGCCGCCGATTCGGGCGATAGCATCAAGGCGGCAAACAGTTCGCGCTCCCGTTTGAGTCCCGCATCGAAGGGCCGGTCGAACGCGGCGGCCACCGCCTCTACACAGGACACGGGCGCGGGATAACGGCCGGCCACGGCTTTGACAGTGTTGCGGGCGAATTGGAAGAAGGCCTCATGGTTTGGCATGGAGACCTTCAAATCGCGCACCCGCTTCAAGCCCCGCTTCTCAGCCACCACCCGGCGGGCAAAGTCCAGCGCGAATTCGAGCAAATCACCTTCGGCAAAGGCGTCGAACAGCGGTGTCGCGCGGAGCTTCTCGGAGGCGACGGTTGACCCCGAGGCAATCATGTTCACCGCGGCCTCGGCGCCGATCAGGCGTGGCAACCGCTGCGTGCCGCCAGCCCCCGGCAGCAGGCCCAGCTTCACTTCGGGCAGCGCGATCTTGGCCCCCGCCGCAGCCACCCGATAATGGCAGCCCAACGCCAGTTCCAAGCCGCCGCCCATGCAAACACCGCTGATGGCCGCAATCACCGGCTTGGCGCTGTCTTCCATCATGCTGATGAGATTCAGCAGATTCGGCGGCGTGCCGGCCTTCGGTGTGCCGAATTCGCGAATGTCGGCTCCGCCGGAGAAACCGGCGCCGGAACCAATCAGAACAACGGCGTCGATCTTAGGATCGGCATTGGCGCGTTCGATTGCCTCGGCAATCGACTGACGCAATTCCAGACCCAAACTGTTAACGGGCGGATTGTCGAACCTGACGACCGCAATTCCGTTCTTGATCTCCAAACCAGCCTTACTCGTGCTCATTATTTTGTTCCACTCTGCAGAACTGGGTTCCGACTTGGGGGCGGCTAATGTAACAGCCAGCCGTTGGGTTTGAAAGGCAGCGCTACGGCCTGGCGCGCACGATCAGTGCATCCACCGCGATCAGTCGCTCACCCGCGCAAATGATGGGGTTGATGTCGGCCTCGACGATATTGCCACACTGATCGGCAGCGAACTCCGAGACGCGCACGATGACGTCGGCGAGCGCCGCGAGATTCACGGCGGCGGCGCCGCGAAACCCTTTGAGCAGTGCCGCACCTTTGAGTTTCGCCAGCATGCGCGCCGCTTCATCGGCATTGATCGGCGCCAGTTCAACCGCCGAATCGCGCAGCAGTTCCACCAGCACGCCGCCGAATCCAACCGCGACCAGTGCGCCGAGCAAGGGATCGATGCGCACTCCGGCGAAAATCTCGATGCCGGCGGGCACCATGGGCTGCAGCAGCACGCCCTTGATATTCGCGGGCGCAATGCTGCGCGCATTGGCCATGACCCGTTCATAAGCCGCGGAAAGTTCGGCGCTGGAGCGCAGGTTGAGGGCCACCACACCGGCTTCCGTCTTGTGCACGATGTCCGCCGATTCGGCCTTGAGAGCCACAGGAAACCCAAGCTGCGCAGCCGCGGCAAGTGTGGACTCAAGCGAATCGGCGCTGATTTCCCGCACCGTGGGAATCCCGTAAAGATTCAAGACGGCCTTCGATTCCCGCTCGGTGAGCCGGCTGCTCCGCGCAGCCGCGATCAATTGCGCAGCTTTCGCCGCCGCGCTCGAATCCGCAGCCCGAATCAATGTGCGCGCGTCGCGCGCCTGCAAATCGGCGCGATGGTGCCACGCCGCCAGGGTGCGAAAACAGCGATCCATGGAGCGAAACAGCGCCACGTGAGCCTCCATTTCGGCTTCGAGCGTGCCCGGCCCCTGCAGCCAGTTCGAGATCAGCACGCTGCAGGTGATCTTGCCGTGCTGCTGCGACTGACTTGCCAAGGACTTCAATCGCGCCTTGTAGGTTTCAAATACCAGCGTCTGCGGCACCACGAGCGCGCCGTATGCGGCATCCGACAGCAGCGCATCGCTGCAGGCCGGCATCGACTGCGGATTGTTGACCACCTGACCGGTGACATCGCAAGGATTTCGCGCTGAGCCAAAATCGGGAATATTCGCTTCGAGAACCCGCTGCACGGCAGCGCTTGGTTGCGGCAGCGCCAGCCCATACAGTTCCGCCTTGTCGGCAGCCATGATTGCCGCGCCGCCCGACGCCGCGAGAACGGCGATGCCGCGCGCCTTAGGCGCCGGCGCCTTGGCAAAAAACGCCGCGGCCTCCATCAAGCCTTCGAATTCCTCGACCACGATGGCGCCGCCCCTTTCGAATGCGGCGCGATAGGCGCTATCTGATCCCGCCAAACTGCCGGTATGCGATATCGCTGCCTCCGCTCCCAGCGCTCCCGTCGCGATCTTGTTGATCAGCAGGGGCTTGCCGCTACGCCAGGCGATTTCCGCGGCCTGCAGCAGGCGCTGCGGATGCGCCATTCCTTCGAAGGCACAGGCGATGGCATGGCAGCTCGGCTCGTCGGCAAGATAGGCCACGAAGTCGGCCACGTCGACATCAGCCTGGTTGCCCGCGGAAAAAACCTGACTAATGGGCGCACCACATTCCACCGCCTGCGCCATGGCCTGGGACAGGGCGCCGGACTGACTGGCAATGCCGATGGAGACGCCGCGGG
Organism: uncultured Gammaproteobacteria bacterium; assembly: GCA_963785405.1. Classification (GTDB taxonomy): domain Bacteria; phylum Pseudomonadota; class Gammaproteobacteria; order Steroidobacterales; family Steroidobacteraceae; genus Bog-1198. The sequence goes on along the minus strand of CAWAVF010000007.1, from coordinate 74,037 downwards.
TCTGCCGCGGTGCGGGGTATTCGGAAAATGTAATGCGCGCGCCACGACTGTAGTTGGCGATCCCGAGACAGTTGGGACCGAGGATCTTCAATCCGGATTCAATGCCGATCGCTCCTAGGCGGCGCTGTAGTTCAATGCGCTCCGGCAGGCGTGTTTCGGCATAGCCGGACGCATACAAGATGACGCCGCCGACACGCAGCCGCGCGGCCTCCAGCACGATCTCCTCAACGGCATCGCGTGGCGCGACCACCGCGACGCAATCCGGATTTTCCGGCAGTGCATCCAGGGACGGAAAACAGCGCCGCTCGCCGATCGTCGTGTACCTGGAATTCACCAGATAAATATTGCCGGCAAAGCCCTTTAAGTTCGCCAGCACGCGTTCGCCGAACGATCCGGCCTTGGGAGAGGCGCCGACGATGCAAACATTCTTTGGGTTGAGGACCCGATCGAGTTCGGCGTGCCGATAGACCGGTCGCATCGATGCGGGAAATGTCACGCCAGCAGCCTATAGCAAAGGAGTCCGGGGGGTCAATTTGGCCGGCCGCATGGTGTTGCCTTGAGGCCAGGCATGCGCCGATACTCATCGGCATGAACATCCTGAAAAACAAGACCGCGATCGTTACCGGCGCCGCCAGCGGCATTGGCCGCGCCAGCGCATCGCTGTTCGCCGCGGAGGGCGCTCAAGTGGTGGTGCTGGATCGCGCTGCGGAGGTCGAAGCGACCGCGGCCGCGATACGCGCGGCGGGCGGGCGCGCCATCGCCTTGATCATGGATTCCTCCGCGGAGAAAGATGTCGCCGCGGCGGTGGCCACCGCGGTAAAAGAATACGGCGGACTCGATGTGTGCTTCGCGAACGCCGGAATCAGCGGCGGCTTGGTGCCGTTCCTCGAGGAGACCGCCGAGCGCTTCACGGAGATCCTGAAGATCAACCTGATCGGCACATTTCTCCTCGCCAAGTACGCGGCGCTCGAGATGGTCAAACAGAAGCATGGTTCGATCATATGCACGGCGTCGGTCGCCGGGTTGCGTTCCGGCGCGGGCGGAGTTCCCTACAGCGCCAGCAAGGCCGGCGTCATCAGCCTGGTGCAAACCATAGCCAACCAACTGAGCGGCACCGGCGTGCGCATCAACGCCATCTGCCCGGGTCTGATCGAGACCGGCATGACTCGCCCGATATTCGAACGCGCGCGCGAGCGCGGCAGTGAAGGAAGAATCGGGCAGCTCAATCCGCTGCAGCGCTACGGCAACCCTTCCGAGATAGCGGCGACCGCGCTGTTTCTCGCCTCGGATGCCTCCTCCTACGTGAACGGTCAAGCCATCGCCGTGGACGGGGGCCTGTCCTCGTCGCATCCGGTGGTGATTTCGCGAAAGTGATCCGCGCAAAAACAATCGCGCCCAAAAAGGGCGCGATTAAATAAAGCTCTGTCCGTCGATTTTATTGCTTCTTAACCGGTGCGGCGGGAGCCGCTGTCGCCGCCGCCGTCTTACCGGCCGCCGCGGTTGCTTCGTCAGCGCGAGCACCGGCGAGAATACCCGCGAGCGCGTAGTTGCCCTCGTGACAGGCGTACTCGAATATCCGCCCCTTGGAAGCCGTGAATTCGTATTCGCCGCTCCACGACGTATCCCAAACGGTCGGATCCTTGACCTTGAACTGATATAGGACGCGGTGCGGTCCGACGCGAGTGAACCGTTCGGTAACCGTCAATTCCTTCCAGGCGCCGCGCAAAGCGGTGGCTTGCGGGAAGTTGGTGGTCTCAACCACCAAGGTCGGACCCTCATACCAACCGATCGAGTCGCCCATCCAGGGTCGCTCGCCGTCGGTACGATGCTTGCCGCCGATATGAATGATGCGCACGTCATGGACCATTTCCACCACGATGGCGACGGTGTCCTTGCTCTGCGCAATCTCATAGTTATTGTTGTAGAGCAACGGCAGCATCACCGGCCCGGCGCTATAGCCGAACGACGTCAGGCAGCGTTCCGCCAGCGTTTGATTCTCCGGGTTCTCGCCATAATGCGCGCGCATGAACATATTCGGGACGGTGACGCCGGGCTTGTACGGCGGCAGGCGCCCATCGGGCGGGTCGGTGATGAAAGAGGTCCGCGCTTCGCCGTTGACCCGCATCACGGTGCTGCCGGGGTCGATCCAGGCGGCGTTGTAGCCGCATCCCGCGCCGCTGAACCCGAGGCCGCAGTCATGCGGCAAATCGGTGGTCTTGACCTTGGGATCCCGGGGCGCAGCATCTGCGGCGAACAGTTGCGCCGCCCCGCCCTCGATCTTCTTCACCTCTTCAGGCGTCATGGCTTTGCGGGTGCCGTATTCCTTGGGCCGTTCGAGCGCCGTCAGCGTCGCGTTGGTCCAGGTGCCTTCGAGATCGGGTTGGCCATAAGCGTTCATCGGCGCTTTGTAAGCTCCGGCTGCCGGGGCGGCTGGGTCCGCGAACACCGCGGGTGCAGCCAGCGCGGCAATCCCTAAGCCGGCCAGCAACGCGGTAAATCTCTTTGCGTTCATTTCAGGGGCTCCTTACGTAAGTCGCCATACATCAGTTCTTCGACGAACTCGACACATTTGAATTGTTGCAGGCGGGCATCCTCACCCAGGCGGCGGTAAATGAGCATGCTCATTTTCCACGGCCGGGTGAAGGTGGCCGGATCGGTGATTTCGGCTTCGTAGCGAATGGTGTTTTCATTCATCATGGTCCAGCGCTCGACCGCCTTCATGTCGCCGGAATGGAAGTTGCCCGCGCGGTCGAACCAGGTGCCGTCGGTCATCCCTGTGACCGTGACGACCAGCGTGTCGCCGTCCCATTTACCCACCGATTGACCCATCCAGCTGTCAATCGGCGCCGGACCCGGATCACTGAACAAAATGTCGCGAACCGCGCCCGCGTACTCGTACGAGATCAAAAAAGTCTTGCCGGATTGCACGATCTGGAACGGCAGGGACATGTAGTTGGCCCGCGGCACTCCCGGCAGGTCGCATTTCACCTCCGGGTCCCGCTCCAGATAATGTTTGCGATTCTCGTCCCGTTGCGCCAGCGCCGCGGGCGTATAGGGAATCGTCCCGCCCTCGACCACGCCCATGCCGGCCGGCACCGAGCCGACGGCACCCAACGCCACGATGGCCTTGGCGGGCACGGGAACCACCGGCCCCGGGCGCACTTCCAGAGCGGCGCTCGCAAGATGCGGCTCGATGTTCCAATTCGCCGTGTTCATGACCGACCAGACGCCGCTGAAATTCGGATGGCCGCCCACCCGCTCAATCGCGCCGCCCGCCGCCGGCTTGTGCGCGGCGCCGCTCGTCGCCGCATAGCTCTGGGTCAGTACCGCGACTGATCCCGTTAAGGTCATCAGAGCCAACACCTTCATGTTCTTATTCAGAAAACTTCCCCTCGTTTCGCTTAGCGCAAGTTTCGATTGCCGCGGTTTCTATTTCTCGTTGGGATCGGCGCCATCCTTCGGTGCGCCCGTTCCGCTCGAGCCCATGAATACTTTGCGTCCATCCGTAAATGTCACATCGCGGCCGTTGGCTTTGCAGGCAGGGCGACAGCGCGCATCCTTGGCGCGATAGCCGCGCACGATGATGACTTCGCCGGGCTTAAGTGAATCTCTCGTGAGGCCTTCGCGCAGCAGCGTGTTGGGAGTGCCAGCCTCGATCATCCATTCTTGAGCGACACCGTCGGTGACGACCTCCATGTGCACCCAGGTATGCGGATTGATCCATTCCACCTTGATGACTTTGCCTTGCAGCATGATGGGTTGATTGCCGTCGAACTCGGCTTGAAACGCGTGATGCGCGAACGCCGGCGCGCCGGCAGCCGCCAGGATTAAGGCTGCTGCAAACACTGCAGCTTTGTCAGTACGAAGCTTCATTCGAAAATTCCTCCAGCCAACAACATAGTCACGCGAGCCTGAGCGTGAACGATAAATCTTGCTTTCGGCGCCGAGCGTTGCTGGACGGCGTGAAACGTGGGCCCTTATAATCACCGGCTATAATCGCTTTAGATCGCTGTTTTTGCAATACAATTTCACGCCCTTGATTGTTCAGGCTTTAATCGGCGCTGGGGCGCGCCGAAGCAACTCGCGGGGGAAGCAATGCTCGAGGGACTTGTCACCAAACTCGCCGATACGCCCTGGAGCATCGAGCTGCATGAATCGCTCTACATGTATGCGATCACCGAATCAACTCATGTGATCGCCATCATGTTGTTCGTCGGCACCATTGCCATGGTGGATCTGCGGCTGCTGGATATTTCCTTTCGCCAGGTTCCGGTATCGCAGATGCTCTCCAGGATGCTGCCGTGGACCATTGCGGGCTTCGTGGTGCTGGTGGTCACAGGCGCTGCGCTGTTCATGGCCATCCCGGTTCGCACCTATCACAGTCTTTGGTTCCGGCTCAAATGCATCATGATTCTCATCGCTGCGGTCAACATTGCGATTTTTACCTTCAAGGTGGAGCGCGACAAGGCGGCCTGGGACCTGGGACCGGTGCCACGCAAGTCAAAAATCTGCGCGGTCATTTCCCTGAGCGCCTGGCTTTGCGTCATCGTGTTCGGCCGGCTCATCGCGTACAACTGGTTCGACTGCGACAACATCAACTCCGCGGCCATGCTAGAGCTCACCGGCTGCCCCGCGGACGCGGGTTAACCCATGTCCCTGTACCATATGGCTCAATCGATCGAAGCTTCGGCGCTCGGTCAAACCATTCGCGAGTCAACCTGGCTGTTCCCGGCGATCGAATCGACCCACCTGCTGGCGCTGGCGCTGCTCGGCGGCGCAGTGCTCGTTATTTCTTTATCGGTGCTGGGTGTGGGTTTGAAAACGTCTGCGGCTGAAATCTACAAGAGTTCACGGCGCTACATGGATGCCGCGGTCATCACTCTGCTGATCAGCGGCGTTCTGCTTGGAGTGTCCGAGCCGGTGAAGCTCTACGACCGCCAGGCCTTCTGGGTGAAGATGATTTCCATGATCATTGCCATCGCCTTGACTTATTTCGCCTTCAATCCCATGGTACGGCGCGGCAGCACCGGCGTAGGCATACGCAGCGTGACGGTGCTGACGATGGCGGCCTGGCTGATGGTTGCAGTGGCGGGGCGCTGGATCGGATTTTCGTGAGCCACGTCAGGCTCTCGCTCGCGGCAAGCACTGCAATCATCTGTAGCTTGAGCCTGGCTGCCCTGAGCCTCGCACAGCAGGCGGCAATCCAATCCGCCAACGGCGAGGAAATTTTCAATGCGCGCTGCAAATCCTGTCACGATCCCGCGGTCGAGCGCGCACCTGGCCGGTTGCAGCTGGCGTTTCGCCCGCGCGCCGAAATCATCACCTCACTGACCAACGGCGTAATGGCGCCCATGGCGCAAGGGCTGTCGCGCGCCGAGATCGAGGCGGTGGCGCTGTATCTTGCGCCGCGCCAACAATCGGGCCCGGCGGGCACCGACCCGATGTGCGCAGCCAATGGCCCCATCCAGGCCAGCGCCTTCGACTGGCCGAGCTTGGGACTGGATGAAAATTCGAGCCGCTTCCAGGCCAATCCGGGTTTTCGCGCCGCCGACGTATCCAGGCTCAAGGTGAAATGGGCATTCTCCATGGCCGGCGGCAGCCTGCCGACCGTGATCGGCGATTGGCTGTTCGTCACCAACCGCGGCGGCAAGTTCTACGCGTTGGATGCCAAGACCGGATGCGTGCATTGGGCGCTCGAAGATGCCGCCTCGCGTACGACGCCGATGGTGATTCGATCTTCCATAAGCCCAAGCGGCTGGGCGACTTTCGTGGGAGTCGGGAAGCGCGTGGTGCGCGCGGTCGATGCGCAAACCGGCAATGAAATTTGGCACAGCGAATCGCTCGAGAGCCACCCCGCCGCCGGCATCACCGGCACTCCGGTGGTGTCGGGAAATCAAATTTTCGTTCCCATCACTTCGGGCGAGGAACCTGCGGCGATGCAACCGGGCTATGCCTGCTGCACGTTTCGCGGCAGCCTGGTGGCGCTCGATCTTAGGACCGGCCAGAAGCAGTGGCAGACCTATATGATTACCGAACCGCTGCGGCCCACGCGCAAAAACGCCAACGGCGTGCAGATGCAGGGTCCGGCCGGCGCTCCAATCTGGGCGTCGCCCACGGTCGACGCCAAACGCGGCTTGGTTTATGTCGTCACCGGCGACAGCTACACCGACATCAACACCGGCGGCGATGATGCCATCGTCGCCTTGGAAATGAGCAGCGGCAAGGTGCGCTGGAAGAATCAAGTCACCGCGAACGACAATTACATCATGGGCTGCAGCGGTCCGGCCAAGGGCGCCAACTGCCCAACGCCGATTGGTCCGGATTTCGACTTCGGCGCCGCACCGATTTTATTCAAGCGCGGATCCAAACAAGTCCTGGTGGCCGGCCAGAAATCCGGCATCGTCTACGGCATCGATCCTAGCAACGGCCGCACGTTGTGGAAGACCGCGGTCGGCGCCGGCTCGGCCTTGGGCGGCGTCGAATGGGGAATAGCGGCGAACAAGAGCTATGTGTTCGTTCCGGTCTCCGACATCGGCGAACTCTTCAGCGAAATGGGCATAGCCGCGGGATCGTCCGCGCCGCCCACGTATCCCCAGCCTGGCAAGCCGGGGCTATCGGCTCTCGATCCGCTCACCGGCAAGATCATCTGGAATACGCCGGCGCCAATCGCTCCCTGCCATTACGCGGGCGACCGCTCGAAGGACTTCACCAAGGGAGCCTGCGTTCGGGCGCAGTCGGCGGCACCGAGCGCAATGCCAGGCATGGTTTTTTCCGGCACCTTGGATGGCTGGTTTCGAGCCTACGATGCAACGAGCGGAAAGATCGTGTGGGAATTCAGCACCACCGCTCAAACCTACGACACGGTCAACGGCGTTGCTGCGCAACCGGGCGGCGGCATCGACGGCATGGGTCCGGCGATCGCCGGCGGCATGGTGTTCACGATGTCAGGATTCAATGGCGCTGCGCGCACCGGCAGCAACGGCATCAACGTGCTGTTGGCGTTCTCGGTCGACGGGAAATAAGGCTGATTTCGCCGCTACTCCAAACAAACCACGAGTTTGGCGGAGTGCGTACGCCAATTGATCGGGATCACGAATGATCGCGAATGCGGAGTCGTCACCTTCTCCGAGTCGTGCGCGATGATTACCGGGACCGATATGACGAAATGCTTGCCGAAGTCGCGCCGCGCATTTCCGGAAATGGTGTTCGCCACCTCGCCGACGAGATCTTTGATGTTTTCGTCGCTGGTATCGGTTTCCTGCATGCGCATCAGCAATACGGTGAGCATGCCGCGCGGCGCGGTGAAATAAACGATGCCTTTGCGGGCGCCGGTAATGCCGATTACCCCGGTGTACTCGTAAGCGCCCGGTTTGCCGTCCGTGACCAGGTAGGGTGATCCGACCGTAGCCGACTGTTGCGCCGAGGTTTCGAAGTAGTTCGTCGTGCCTTCGACAAACGTTCGAATTTCTGCTTCTTTGAACATCCTCAAGCCTCAGCCAGCAGTTCTTCCAACGCATCGTTGAGCTGCCGGTCGGTGAATGGCTTGCAAAGAAATCCGTTGGCCCCTTTCTCGATCGCCTCCACCGCGGTTGCCTTGTCGGCTAGAGCGGAAACCACCAGGATCAGTACATTGGAATTGATGGCGATCAATTCCTCGACGCATTCGATGCCGTCCATTTCCGGCATGGTCAAATCCATCGTCACGACATCCGGCTGCGTGCGGCGGAACATTTCCACGGCGGCGCGGCCGTTGCTGGCGGCGCCCACCACCTCGAGGCGCGCGATCTGCTGGGAGCGTTCGATGCGTCGCCGGATGATGTTCGAATCATCGACGATCATGAGCTTCAAAGTGTCTTTGCGGCCGTCAGGGATTTCCATCTAGGCTGCTTCCGTCGACCCGGCGCGCTTCGCCGCCGGCATGCTCAGCGTCAGCCGCGTGAATTTTCCGGGCATCGTGCCGACGGAAACCTTGCCGCCGATCTGGTGCATGAGACCGGCCATCATGTTCATCCCCACGCCCCGGCCCGCATCCTTGGTGGCGGTCTCGACCGTGGAAAATCCCGGCTGGAACAGCAGCGAAAACACCTGCTTCGCGTCCAGAGTGGCCGCTTTTTCGGGCGTGATGAAGCCTTTCTTCAGCGCCGCCTCCTTGATCCTCTCGGTGGACAAGCCCTGCCCATCGTCCTCGGCAACCAGCTTGTAGCCTGCGTCGCCGAGATCCTGGAACATCAGCTTGAGCGCGCCGCGGGCCGATTTCCCGGCGGCGAGCCGCTCCGTCGGGAGCTCGATGCCGTGCACGATCGCGTTGCGCACCGCCTGAACCGCGATGTCCTTGACTATGCGCCGGTACCCATCCGGCACCGTGTCGAAGCCCATGCATTGCAGAGATGCTTCCTTATTGTTCTCAGCCGCCACCCGGGCGGTGAGCTGCTGCAGCATGGCCGGTATGCCGCTCTCGGGCTTGGCGTGGATTTCCGCGCCGCCATCCTCGAGTACCGCGGTATCCGTGTGCGATCCCTCGTTGTTAGTTGCCCCGTGCAGCTGCGCAAGGCGCGACACCAGGTCGCCAACGGATTGTAGATGCGTCAACAGGTCGTCGAGTTTGATGACCAGCGGAAGAAAATCGTTGCCCGACAAATCCGCTTTTTCCCGCAGCTGCTTCAAATCGTCTTCGAAGGAATGCGCCCGGGTTTCTATCGAGGACAATCCCAGGGCCGCGGCCTCGCCCTTCACCGAATGCACCTGCCGGAACAGGGTATCCAGCTTCTTGCGGAACGCGGTCTCCTCGCGCGCCGGCTCGCGCAGCACCGCGTTGATCATCTTCATGGCGGCATTGGAATCGTTCAGGAAAGAGGCAAGATGCTTCGGATCGACGTGCAGGATTCCCAGCAGCGTATCAACCTGCGCCTGCGCCTGCGATTGCGACGCCTGCAGTTCACGGGCGAGATCCACGCGGGCGCTGACATCCGACACGGAAACCAACACGTGGGTGATCTTGCCGTCCACGCGCACGCGGTGGAACTCGAATTGCAGATAGCGCGTCGAGAGCTTGCCTTGACCCGAGTCGAAGTGCACTTCGACCTCACCCAGGGGATTGATGCTCTTGACCAAGTTCTCCTTGGTGCGTTCCGACCAAAGGACGCCAACGAATTTCACTGCGGTCGAAAGGGTCTTTTCCGACACGATACCCTTGAGCAGTTGCTCGAAATGCAGCCCGCCGAAGTCGGAGCGCTGAAACAGCGATTCCAAGGCGCTGGAATAGGACGCGCCGATGATGAGGTGCTCATCGAGCAAAAACAGGCCGTCCTTGACCGTGCGCAGAATATCAGTCGTCTGCTGGCGCGCCTCGCGCAGCGTCGCATCCTGGCGTTGCCGCGCCAGCAGCAAAACCGTGACCAGCCCGGCCAGCACCACCGCGATCAGCAGGCCCACCAGCATGACGAACCGCAATTGCGTGGCCGAGCGCGCGTTGCCGGTCTGCAATTCGGTAACCATCGCCGTCAATTCGTTGTCAATCATCTGCACGACGCGCCGGCTGCTGCGGATGGCGGCGCTCACGTCGCGCTCCAGTTGCTTGCCGCTGTCGTTGAGGACGGTACCGGTGGATTCGTTGTCCTGGTAAGGAACTCCCTGGAATCTCAGCAGCGGGTCGAGGACTTCCTTCTCCTTGGCCCAAAGCTCGCGCAGGGCTGCGGCGTGTTTTCCGGAAATCGGCTCGCCCGACGCGGCGGTGTCACCGGCCATCGCAAACCAGCTGGCCGGTCGCGGCGCATTCATTTCCTTCAGACCCGCCTCGAGCTTGGAACTCGCATCCCGCAGCTGATCCAGGGATTCCTGGATATAGCCGCGATTGGTCAGGCGGTCGTGCATTGCATCCAGCGAGGCGCGAATCAGGGCCGGATTGCGTTGTTGCTGTCCGACGAATTTGAGCGTCAGGGTGCTGTCGGCCAATTCACTGGCAAGTTCCAGACCCGGTATCAACACCACCGCGACGAAACTGAAAGCGAGAATGATGACCAGCACCACCAGACCGCCGCCAGACAGGCGAGGCATTTTCCTTTTATCGGGACCACGGTTCATGAATCGATTGCTCCGCTATGAGTTGCTGGATTTCTGATTGCCCATTGCCGTACGCACGCCGTCCAAGGCATCGAGAAATTCCGCGGCGCACGCGTATCGATCTTGCGGCGTTTTCGCCAACAATCGGTCGACGATGGCCTGGTAAGCCTTGAGATGTTCGGGTAAGCGCGGGATCGGCGCCGAGCGGTGCGCGGCCAGAATGTCCGCGAGCGTTTTGCCGAGATACGGCAGCGTGCCCGAGAGCATCTCGAACAGCACGACCCCGAGGCTGTATAGATCGCCGCGCGCGTCCGGTTCGCGATCGTCTATCTGCTCCGGACAAACGTAGTAAGGCGTTCCGGTGCAATCCTGGGTTCGGGTCAAATCGCTCGCCATGAACTGCGTGCGCGCGGATCCGAAGTCGATCAGCACCAGGCGATTTTCGTTGGTCAGCATTAGATTCGACGGCTTCAAGTCGCGATGCACGATGCGCGCGGCATGCACTATCTGCAGCGCCTCGCCGATCTGATGCGCATAGTTCACAGCATCGGCCTCGCTTACCGGGTGTTTCAGCCGCTCGCGCAAGCTGCCGCAAGGGAAATATTCCAGGGCGAGATATAGGTAATCATCGGTGATGCCGTAATCCAACACGTTGGCAATGGAGCGGTGATTGAGCTTGGATAGGATTTCGCACTCTTTGGCGAATCTTTCGCGATCGGCAATCGAAACGACCTGCTGGCCTTTCACCGCTTGGATTTTCAAGGCAACCGGACTTGCGAACTCGGCGTTGCGCGCGAGATATACGCTGGCCGCAGGCGACTGCGCGATTCTTTTCAGCAGTGCATAGCCGGCGATTTCCGGCTGGCGCCACTTGTCCAGCAGCGGAACCGTAGCGGCGGCGACCGTCGTCTGCGGCGGTTCGAGCAACGGCTGCAGCGCGCTGCATAATTCGCCGACCATCACCGAATGTATCGGCCAATAGTCGCTCGCGCCCAATTTCATTGAACGCGCGGCGGTGCGTTCATTGCCGCCGCGCGCGAACACGAAAATCGGCAGATTCGGTGCCCGTTTGTGCAGCAGCTCGAGGGAAGCTAGAGCGGCGGCGGCCGCCTCTGGTGGGCTGAATTCGACGATGAACATCACTGCAATATAGGCACGCAGCCGCTCGATCGATATTGCGTCGAATCCCGCGCGGGTGACGGTGTCGGCGTCGATTTTTGGAATTGCGCGGCGTACCAGTGCCGCCAGGCGCAATCGCAATTCCAACTCATCATGTACGACCAGACACAGTGCGCGACTCCGTTCAACCGGGTTTGGCGCGTCAGTCAATGTACGTTGTGTCTGGGTGGTCATGGCGCTCTCAAAGTTACTTGGGAACGACAAACACGATGCGCACCATGGTGCCGACAGAGATCGGTTTGCCGTCCTTCAACGGCGGCTTGTAACGCAAGCGGCTCACCGCCCGCGTCGCTGCGGCGTCGAAAATGTTCGCGGGCTGCGAGTTGACAATCTTCACGTTCGTGACCGAACCATTGGCGGCGACCGTATAGCCAAGTTCTACCCAGCCCTCGACGTTGTCCTGCATTGCGCGCGTGGGATACTGGACATCCAGCTTGTTGGCACGCGTCAAGGTTTTCTCCGCCACCTGAGGCAGATCGCTCATCGCGAACCGCTGGCGTAGTTTGCCGTTGAACGCGTCCAGGTCGGGCGAGCTGCCTATTTCGGCCGCCATTTGCGCCAACGCCTCGGCTTTTTCCATGTCGTTGGCGCTCAGAGCCGCGTTCGCCCGGTCGAGAATCTGCGATTGCACGGCGCCTGATAGCTGCGTAATGGCGCTGTTTTTCGGATCCGCCGTGCGCAGTTGATTGAGGAAATACAGCGCGCTGTCATTGTCGGGTTCGGTCAGTTTTCCTTGAGCGAGCCGCGCCTGCGCCAGCTCCAGATACTGCGGTTGATCGGGTTTCTGCGCCGCCGGCTGCGGTCGTGCGACGCTCAACTCGCGCTGTAGACCCGTAAGCGTCGCCGGCGGTGCACCCACGGCGCGCATCTCGGCGAGCACCCGGTCAACATCGCCGAAGCGGCGCTGCTCAATGCCGGTGCGAGCCACCTGCGACAGCCGTTTGAGCAAATCCTCCTTGGCGGCCTGATATTCCGCCGCATCCGCGCCGGCCTGCTTCGCCTGTTCGAGATAGTAGACCGCGCTGTCGTTGCGCGGATCGATCAAGTGATCCTGCTGGACGCGTGCTTCGACGAGTTTGAGCAGGCGGCCGGCGTCGAATTCGTCGCGCCGTCGATGCACCTCTTCGCGCAGCTGCGCCAGTTTGGCACTTGGCAGGAATTTGCTACGCGCCGCCTCGTCGATGAGCTGCGTTGCCCGATCAAAATTTTGCGCATTGATCGCCGCCATGATTTGCGCCGGTCCAAGCTCCGCGCGCATGCTCGAGATCTTCTCGTCGAGTGCGGACAGACGGCTATCATTGGCATCGATGCTTCTTGCGCTCTCCAAAAACTGCAACGCAACGTCGAACTTGCGGTCGTCGAGAGCCGACTGCACGCGCGCGATCAATATCTCCGAAAGGCGCTGCAAGCCCTGCAGCGCTTCGCCGTTGTCGGGTTCCAGGATCAATACTTCGCGATACAGCGATAAAGCGCTGCCCACCACGGGATCTATGAAATGGCGATCGAGCATGGCGCGCTGCGCTTTCTCGATGAGCGCATCCACTTTCTCGCCGACTTCCGCGCGCGACTTGACGGGGGAAGGCGCCGCGGCAGTGGAGGCGGCCGTGTTGTTCGCGGCGATCGGCGGCGCCACTGCTGGTTTCGTCTCGGGCGCGCCGTTGCGCGCCAGCATGAAGGCCGCGGCAGCCACGATGAGCACGCCGGCGATGATGGCCGGTCCCAACCACGGAGGTCTTTTGGCGCTGCTGGCGCCGCCGGAGGTCGCGGATGGCGTCGTTTCGTCGCCCAAAAGCGCCAGGCGCGAGTTCACTTCCTCGTGCGCGCTCGCCAGTGCTTGCGACAATGCATCCTCGGCGATCGGCAGCTCCAGGTGTGCGACGACTTGCCGATGTTGAATCGGAACATGCCATGCATCGGCGCTGCTTGCATCGTCGAGCGCGAGGATGGCAAAACGCGGAGAATGCAAATGCAGGCGCGACAGTACGCTCGCGGGGTCCGCGTGGTTGCGGGCATCCCAAAGGACTATGGCAGGTTGCCCCGACGGCGTGGACGCGACCAGCTCATCGATGGAATCGAGCTGCTTGAGGATCAAATCGGCGCTCAACGACGCGCCAATCTGCGGCCACAGGGCATCGTCGCCGGTGACAAGAAGCACCGCTAGTTTGAACTTTTTCTTGACCGATTGGATTACCGCTGAGTCCGGCGGCTCCGGCGCAGTAAGCTCATGTTTTCTCAGACTCTTCGGCATCGTTATAGTCCCATATCGCGATCGCCATCATGCGGTTGTGTTGCGCTGCGGCCATCATTCGCCAGCCACGAATGTTTGAGCGTCGCTTAACACAATAAGGGTCCGGCAAATGAAGGGTTGCCGACATGCTTTGAGTCACATTTGCATGCGTCCGCAACGCCCCAACAGGCACTGTCATAAGAACAAATATGAAAGATGAGAACTGCCGCACAGGTTGAGACCGGCGTCACGATTCGCCGTCCGCGTCGCGGCTATTCCAGGAACCAGCCGGGCATCAAGGGGCTTGAACTGCCTTAGCCCCCGAAGACCCGGTGTTATGCAATCTGGGCGTGTTTTACTGTTTGGTGCCCTTGAAGGTGCCTTCGCCGAACTGGCCAAGCGATACCTTGCCACTCATGGTATTGCCGTCAACCTTGCCCGAGTACTTCACTGCGAGCGTTTGGCCTTGCGCGTCCACCTTGTATTCGATGACGACGTCGTTGCCCGTGACGGATCCGGTCACCTGCGCCTCGCCGAGCTGCCCCTTATAGCTGCCGCTGAGCGCGTCGCCCTTTTGCACGAGCACAAATGTCGGCGTGCCGCTGCCGGCCCCGGTTTCCACCGCCATGATCCAGGTGCCCGTCACATCGGCGGCGCCTGCCGATTGTACGATCGCGAATGCGGTCATCGCCAACAACGCGCCGAAGCCCGTCTTGATTTTCATCGTCAACCCCCTTCCCCTGCGTGAAAAAATCGCCATTGCGACCTGTCGATATCGATACGCGCGAGCGTGCATCTTAAACTAGAGCTTTCCTCGCATACAATGCGCTATTCTGAAAAGGCTTCAACATGCGAGTGTTGCTCGTCGAGGACGATGGCATGATCGCGCAAGGCCTGCAAACGGCGCTTCGCCAGGCGGGGTTCGCGGTCGATTGGATGCGCGACGGCCTCAGCGCTGCCGCCGCATTGAAGACATCGGCTTTCGATGTAATGTTGCTCGACCTCGGGCTGCCGCATCGCGATGGCATCGATGTGCTGCGCGAACTGCGCAAACGCGGCGATAAAACGCCGGTGATCATTCTCACCGCCCGCGATGAGATCCAGCATCGCATTGCGGGCCTCGATGCCGGCGCCGACGACTACGTGGTCAAGCCCTTTGATCTGGATGAGGTGATGGCGCGGATGCGCTCGGTTCTTCGCCGTGCCACCGGACGCGGCGACTCCACCATCCAACACGGCGACCTGCGCCTGGATCTGGCGGCGCGCACCATTGAGCGCAGCGGCACGCCGGTGAGTTTGTCGGCGCACGAGTACGCGGTGCTGGAAGCGCTTTTGCAGCGGCCGGGCGCCGTATTGTCTCGATCGCAGCTCGAAGATCGTCTCTATGGCTGGGACGAGCAAATCGGCAGCAATGCCGTTGAGGTGTACATTCATGGCTTGCGGCGCAAGCTCGGCAGCGACGTCATTCGCACGTTGCGCGGTGTCGGCTACTTCGTTCCCAAACTATGACATCGATCCGCGCGCGGCTGCTGATCGCATTGATAATACTCGTGGCGCTGATCTCGCTGCTTGCGGCCGGGGTCACCTACCGGCGCGTGCTCAATGAAACGTCGACGCTTTTCGATTACCAGCTGCGCCAGATGGCGCTGTCGCTGCGCGGCCAGATTTCTCTGGCACCGCGCATCGAAGTGCCTCCGGATCAGGGCGACACGGATTTCGTGATTCAGATCTGGGATCTTTTTGGGGCGCGCACGTATTTGTCGCGCCGCGGCCTGCCCATGATCAACCAGACAATTCTCGGCTATGCGGATTTGTCATTGCGCGGTGAGCCGTGGCGGGCTTACGGCCTGCAGACGGCGGACGGTGTGATTCAGATTGCCCAACCGCTGCGCGTTCGCGAAGAACTGGCGCGCGCCGCCGCGGAGCGGGTTGTGATACCGCTGATACTGCTGCTGCCGATAATGATTGCTGCTGTCGCGTGGATCGTGAGCCGCGGTTTACTGCCGCTGCGCTATGTGACCGCCGAGGTGCAGAGGCGCGACGTGCGCAGCCTGCGGCCGCTGCAGCGCGCCAATTTGCCGCGTGAGATCGAGCCGCTGGTCGCCGAACTGAATCGGCTGCTGGCGCGGCTGCAAGCGGCATTCGATACCCAGCGCGCCTTCATCTCCGATGCAGCCCATGAGCTGCGATCCCCGCTTACCGCCCTGCGGCTGCAGCTGCAGCTTCTGGATCGCGCACCAGATGAGTCGGCACGCGTCGAAGCACGCACGCGCCTTGGGCTAGCGGTCGAACGCGCGATCCACTTGGTGGAACAGCTGCTGGCTTTGGCGCGCAGCGATCCGCAGGAGACGGCCGGCGAATTCGCGACCCTCGATTTGGGCGCCGTGGCCGCGCAAGGAATCACAGACACCCACGACCTGGCGGTCGCGCGCAACATCGATCTGAGTCTCGACGCCGCGCCTCAGGTCCAGGTTCGCGGAGATGGTGAAGCGCTGCGTGCGCTGGTGCGCAACCTGGTTGATAATGCGGTTCGCTACACCCCGCCGCACGGAACCGTCCAGGTTCGCTGTCGCTCAGCCTCACAGGGAGCGCTGCTCGAGGTCACCGACAGCGGCCCTGGAATCGCCGCGGCGGATCGGGAGCGGGTGTTCGATCGTTTCTATCGCCGCGCGGCGGCGCAGGAAACCGGCACCGGGCTGGGGCTTGCAATCGTCAAGGCCATCGCCGAGCGCCACCATGCCCAGATTCTCCTCGATGAGGCGCCCGGCGGCGGTCTGCACGTCGCCGTGAGCTTTCCCAGGGCCGTTTAAGATTGCCTTAAGGAAGACATGTGAAGCTGCCACCCAAGAGCAGTAGCTCGACTGGCTTCACTAGGTAGGAGATCACCATGCAAATTCGCACCAGTACACTGGTATGGTCGGCGGCAGGCTTGCTCGCTGTCGGCACCGCCACCGGAATATCCGCCCCCGCTCTGCTGCAATCAGCGGCTTCGCCGGCGACTGCCGCTGTGGCCGCCGGGGATTCAAGCCGCGACGCGCCGCCGGCGGCGATACCGATGATGACAGCGCCCAATTATCGCGCGATCGTGGCGCGCAATCAGGCTGCAGTGGTCGGCATCACAACCGCCGGTCCGATGAACACCGCTGCTCCGCAGGAGTTCAGTTTCGGTTCCGGCGAGCCGAACGGCGATGACAATCCCCTCGGACAATTTTTTCGCGGGCTGCCGATGCCGCGACAACACCATGGCGTGCAGCACGCCCAGGGCTCCGGATTTCTCATCTCGTCCGACGGGCTGGTATTGACCAACGCGCACGTGGTGGACGGTGCAAAGGAAGTTACCGTCAAACTTTCCGACCATCGCGAATTCAAAGCCAAGGTTCTCGGCGCCGATAAAAGCAGCGACATCGCGGTGCTGAAGATCGATGCTCATGATTTGCCGGTCGTCCGTATCGGTGATTCAGATCAGCTGGGCGTGGGCGACTATGTGCTCGCCATCGGCGAGCCTTTCGGTCTCGAAGAGACAGCGACGGCCGGCATTGTGAGCGCGAAAGGCCGTTCGTTGCCCGGCGACGGCTACGTGCCCTTCATTCAGACGGACGCGGCCGTCAACCCCGGCAACTCCGGCGGACCTTTGTTTGACGCCAATGGTTCGGTGGTGGGCATCAACGCACAGATCTACACCAATTCCGGTGGTTATCAGGGCGTGTCCTTCGCCATTCCCATCAATCTGGCGGTGCAAATCAAGGACCAGATCGTGAAGACCGGCAAAGTAGCTCATTCGCGCCTGGGGGTCGAGGTGCAAACGCTTGATCAATCGCTGGCGGACTCGTTCAAACTCAAATCGCCGAACGGCGCGCTCGTGGCCAAGGTGGTCCCCGAAAGCGCGGCGGCTCAGGCGGGCGTGAAGGTGGGCGATGTGATCCTCAAGTTCAACGGCAGCCCGATCGTGGATGCCGGTCAACTTTCCGCGCGGGTCGGCGTCGCGACTCCCGGCGATAAGGCCACCCTCGAGATCTGGCGCGACGGCAAAACGATCGACTTGACCGCAACCATCGGTAACGCAGCGAAAGAACTCACCGCCGATGATAATTCGGGTGCCTCGGCACCGGCCCGGTTGGGCCTGGCGCTGCGTCCCTTGAATCAGGACGAGCGGCGGCAGGCCGGCGTTCCCGGCGGTCTCGTCGTCGAAGATGCAGAGGGCCGCGCGGCCGAGGCAGGCATTCAGGCGGGCGATGTGGTGCTGTCCGTCGACGGCACGCCGGTGCAAAGCGTCGAGCAATTGCGCAAGATGGTGCAGGGACATGACAAGCAAATCGCGCTGCTCATTCAACGCGGCGATGTTCGTCTTTTTGTTCCCCTGACCTTGGGATAGGGGTGGCGTCGATGGATCCGCCGGTACGTGAGAACTCGCGTACCGGCGGGTCGGTTGCGTGACAGGGGTGGCAATGGACACTGCAACAGTTTGGGACGGCAACTGGGCCTGGAGCCTGCCGTTGATCGTCGTCACAGTAATCTTCCACGTTATCGGCCTGATATTCATCAACGAGAAAGTCATCCAGGCGATGCGCTTGTTGAGAAGAACCCGCCGGTTTCTCTTTGCCTTCGCCCTTATCATGGGCTGCGGCACGCTGTTCGCGATCATTCTTCACGGCATCGAGGCCGTGGCATGGGCGGCCGTTTATCGCTTCCTGGGCGCACTTCCGGACGGCAAATCCGCGCTGCTGTATTCGTTGAGTGCTATGACGACCTACGGTCACGAACCCTTTCGGTTGGCGGATCACTGGCAGCTGATGGGCGCACTCGAGGCATTGAACGGCATGATCCTGTTCGGCCTGACGACGGCGTTTCTCTACGGCATGATCCGGACGGTGCTGGCCACGCGGCGCCAACAGGTCGCGCGAATTCACCCCGGAAACAAGTGAGTTCGGGCGCCCTACATGCGTTCGATGATGGTGACGTTAGCGACCCCGCCGCCCTCGCACATGGTCTGCAGCCCATAGCGTTTGCCGCGGGCGCGCAGCGCATGCGTCAATGTCGCCATGAGCTTGGTACCGGATGCGCCGAGCGGGTGACCAAGCGCGATGGCACCGCCATTGACATTGAGTTTCGCCGGATTGGCTCCGGTTTCTTTTAGCCAGGCCAGGGGCACGCATGCAAACGCTTCATTGACCTCGTAAAGATCAATGTCGTCGATCGACATCCCCGCGCGCTGCAGGGCGCGGCGGGTTGCGGAAATCGGTTCCTCCAGCATGATCACAGGATCGCCCGCCGTGACCGTCAGATTGACGATGCGCGCCAGCGGCGTGAGCTTATGCGTTTTCAAGGCGCGCTCATTCACGATCAACGCGCCGCTGGCACCATCGCAGATCTGGCTGGCGTTGGCGGCCGATATCACACCATTTTCTTGCAGCAATTTGACCGCGGAGATCGCCTCCAACGTCGCATCGAAGCGAATGCCCTCGTCCTTGGTGTGCAGTGCCCGCCCCTGCGGGGTTTCAACCGTCAAGGGGACGATTTCCGCATCGAAAGCCCCGGCGTTCGTGGCTGCTGCGGCGCGACGATGGCTCTCGAGCGCAAAAGCATCGAGCTGCGAGCGGCTCAGCCCATATTTGTCCGCCATCATTTGCGCGCCGATGAACTGGCTGAATCCATGAACGCCAAAGCGGTCCTGAATGCGCTGGCTGATGGGTCCGGTGCCAATGCCGTTTTTGGTGAATAACGCGACGTTCGAGCCCATCGGGACACGCGTCATGCTTTCCACGCCTGCAGCGATCACCATGTCCTGCGTGCCGGACATTACCGCTTGCGCCGCGAATTGAATGGACTGCTGCGATGATCCGCACTGCCGGTCGATGGTCACAGCCGGAACACTGTTCGGCAATTTGGACGCCAGCACCGCATTGCGCCCTATCTGAAACGCTTGCTCGCCTCCCTGACAGACGCAGCCAAGGATGACGTCCTCGATCGCGGCCGGGTCCACGCCCGTGCGTTCGACCAAGGCATTCAACACTTCCGCGCCCATATCTACCGGATGCCATCCGGCGAGTCTGCCGCCGCGCCGCCCTCCCGCGGTACGAACCGCTTCGACAATATATGCGTCCGCCATTTCTTGAACTCCGTGTGTTTCCTGCCAGGCCGTAGCCCGCCCTAGTCTAATCCACGGCAGCCCCGTCCCGCACCGCAAGAGGACTAAAGCCATATGGACGCTCGGAAAGGGGCTGACTAACGTCGGCAAGCATCAGATCTCGCGCCCGAGGCTCAAGCCCAGCTGCGGGCAAGCATCCGGAGTAAGTCACCGATGATGAAACAAGCTTGGGTCGGCGTCATTTTTGCCTGCTGTGCGGCATTCGGAGCGGCGTCCGCGCAGAACACCGCGACGCCGCCAGCGGGGACGAACCCGCCTCTTGAGCCCCTGGAGCAGCTGCTTGCTCCGGTCGCACTGTATCCCGACCCGTTACTCGCGCAAGTCCTGGCCAGCGCTACGAGTCCCGGCCAGGTCACGGAAATGAATAACTGGGTGCAGCAGAACAAGAACTTGCAAGGCACGGCGCTGCAGGAGGCCGCGCAACAGCAAGGCTTCGATGCCAGCTTTGTAGCCTTGGCGCTGTTTCCGGATGTACTGAACCAGCTGGCCAGTCAAATCGAATGGACCACCGAACTGGGCACGGCCTACTTGAGCGATCCGGCCGGCGTGATGAATACGGTACAGAAATTGCGCGCTCAAGCGCAGGCGGCCGGCAACTTGAAGTCCTCACGCGAACAATCAGTCGCCACCGAGAATCAAGGCGGTCAGAAGGTCATCGTCATTCAACCGGCAAATCCGCAGGTAGTGTACGTGCCGGTATACAACCCGACGGTCGTCTACTATCCGCCGCCGCCGGATGCTGCGGCGGTTCTAATCGGCTTTGGATTGGGTATTGCGATCGGTGCAGCGATGAGCAACAACAGCTACTACTATTCCCCCTGGGGTTGGGGTGCATGGGGCATGGGCTGGCACTCGCATACCGTGGTGGTCCGCGGCGGGGCGTGGGTGGTGCCCCCCCATGGCCGCTATCCCTACGTCCGCCCGATTCCTGTGCCGTATGGCGGCTACTATCGTCCGCGGCCGTACGCGTATGGTTCGACCACCGTCAATATCAATAGAATCACGGTGAATAATCCGGGTTACCGGGGCGGTGTAACGCCGCGACCCACGCCCTACAAACCGGTGGCGAGGCCCGCGACTCCCCTTCCTGCATCACCCGGAGCTCGTCCCGGCACAGGCCCAGGCAACGCCGGGCAGCGTCCGACGACACTGCCGTCCGGCGGCAACGCCCCCTCAACCCGACCCTCGACCGGTTCCGGAGGCCGACCCGGCACGCAGCCAACCACGCCCACTCAGCGCCCTGCACCGGCGCCGAATCAAGGAAAGCCCGACTATGGATCGCGCGGCTACAACGCCCCGTCCAACGTCAGGCCCGCCGAGCGCGCGCAAACCAGCTCCAGCGCTTTTAGCGGCTATCAGAACGGCAACGCCGAGCGTGCCGCGAGCCAACGCGGACAGGCCAGCGCGTCGCGCGCGCAAGGCAGCGCGCCGCGTGGACAGAGCGCGCCCCGTGGCCAGGGCCGCAAACCTTAGCTTGGGCCAGGGAAACAGCAACATGAAAATCTCCTTGATCATGACGGGTATTGCGGTAACGACCCTGCTTGGCTGCGGCTCCGTGCTTGCGCAGAACGCGCCAGCGAAAGTGCCGCAGCAGACCTTCACCACTCCCGAAGATGCCGTCGTTGCGCTGGTGGACGCCAACAAGTCCGGCGACCTCAATGCGCTGCGCGCCCTGTTCGGGCCCGAAGGCGAGAAGATTGTGGAATCCGGCGATCCGGTCAGAGATCAGCACGGCCGCGAGGTTTTTGTGGTGGCCTACATGGAGAAAGCGGCCCTCATGACCGTAAGCCCCACGCGTGAGGTTCTCTATATTGGAAACGAGGAGTGGCCGTTCCCGATTCCTTTGGTGAAGGAAGGCCAGGCATGGCGTTTCGACACGGCGGCAGGGGCTAAAGAAATCCTCTACCGGCGCATCGGCCGCAACGAACTCACCACCATTCGCGTATGCCAGGCCTTTGTCGACGCGCAGTCGGAATATGCCGCCCAGGCTCACGACGGCAAGCCTGCCGGCATCTACGCACAAAGAATTGCCAGTACTCCCGGCAAGCACGACGGGCTCTATTGGAAATCCGAGGATCCCGACCAGTTGAGCCCGCTGGGCGAATTAGCCGCGGAAGCGACGGCCGAAGGCTATCGAAACGTCAAGGGACAGCCGCCCGCGTATCATGGATACAATTTTCGTATTCTCACCGGCGAGGGTAACCCGGCCAAGAGCGGCAGCTATATCGTCAACGGCGAAATGCGCGGTGGCTTCGCGGTGCTCGCGACTCCCGCTATCTACGGGAGCAGCGGCGTCATGAGTTTCATGGTGAACCAGAAAGGCGTGGTATACGAAAAGGATCTTGGCCCGGACACCGCGACGCTTGCTGCCAAAATCGAGCAATTCAAACCGGACCCCGGCTGGCGCAAAGTCGAGTAACCGCGCCACGGCATACGCCGATTTTCGAAGTGCATATACAATAAACGCGAATGAACGTGGTCGATCATCCGCTGCTGCTGTTCGTGCTGTCGTTCGCGATACTGTGGCTGTCGGCGCGATTCGGCGCGTCGCTTCTCAGGAGATGGATCAAGCTGGAACCGGACGCCCGCAAGGATTTTGCCACCATCCTCGCGACCACGCTCACGCTGAACGGACTCATCATTGGGTTCACCTTTTCGATGTCGATTGGCCGCTACGAGCAGCGCAAGAATTACGAAGAGGCCGAGGCGAATGCCATTGGTACGGAGTTCGTGCGCGCCGACGTGCTGGCCGCGGCGGATGGCGCAAAGGTGCGCGCATTGCTGCGGGCATATGTCGATCAACGATTGGCGTTCTATACGGCGGGCAGCGAGGAGGAGGTACGGCAAATCCAAACCCGCACCGCGCAGCTGCAGATGCAGATGTGGGCCGCGGTGCTCGGCACGGCCACTGCCCAGCCCACCGCCATTGGCGCCCTGGCGATCGCAGGCATGAACGACGTCTTGAATTCGCAGGGATTCACGCAGGGCGCATGGTGGAACCGAATCCCGGTCTCAGCATGGATCCTGATGGCGGCAATTGCCGTCATCTCTCATATGCTGATCGGTTATGGCGCGCAAAACACCAAATCGGAAAGTATCCTGATGATGGTGCTGCCGCTCGTCGTGGCCATCTCCTTCCTGCTCATCGCCGACATAGACAGCCCGCGATCCGGAATCATTCGCGTGATTCCGCGCGACTTGACCGCGCTGTCCGAATCGATACGCGCGCGCTGATCGCCTTGCGTGCGCGGCTATCGCGTCATCGCAAGCCGGCTACGCGGCACTACTGCGCGACGAAACAGCCATTTCCGCCTTGTGCGCAAAGCACCTGCAGCGTCTCGCGCTTGTCGCAGCCCGTCACGCCGATCGTATACTGAGCGCGCTCCGGGCCTTCGTTCGCCAGCAATACTCTGGCCGGAGGCTGGATCACTTCGCTCGACAGCACCGTAGCTGTGGCGGTCGGGCAGTTCAAATCGAATCTGCCGCGCGTGAGCGCGAATTGCGTCGCCTCGGGCTGCATCGTGGTTGTAAGCGGTGTGGTGTTGCATCCCGAAATGCCCACCAACGCTGCGACCGGTAACATCCAAAACAATTTTGTTTTCTTCATGTGCGTTTCCACCGCTAGTCGAATGTAAGTGTAAGGGCAGCTGAAATTAGCGGCGGTGGCCGATGCCGTCTATGCGACCAAAGTCCAAACAATTAAGGTATTCGTTGCCCGTCAGCTGGCCTTGCGGTAGCCCGAGTTTCGCACCGTGACGGTGAGGTTCTTGGCGGCGGCGTTGAGCGTAATGCTGGACGTGTAGATGGTGCCGTCGTTCAATTGACCCATGTCCGCACTCAGAGTGACGACGTCCGTCGGACTGTCGAGATAGGTGGATACGCCGAGACCCGAAACGATGTTATTTGCAATATTAATCGCTATGGCCAGGTTGTCGCCCGGCTTCTGGTAGTCCGCGAAATTGATTTGGGCGCGTTTGCCGGGATCCAACACTTGGATGCTGACCTTGCCCGCATCTTTCTCCGCCTGAATTTTGGCCGGATCGGGCGGCACATAGGATTTCACCAGACTCACCGCGTTTTGCATGTAGGCTGTCAGCTCCGCCGTCTTGTTGGCGATGATCCTGCCGCGCAGACCCGGCTTGGTCGCGGGCGGCGGCGATGCATCGATCAGGACCTTTTGCAAAGCGCCATCCGCACCGTAGTAGCAGCGCTGTTGCTTGTTCGATTTCTCCTCGCCGTTGACACTGACGACGGTGGTTTCAATCCATTCATACTGCCGCAAGGCAACCTGGCTGGCGGCAAAGGTCGCTTTGAGACCGGCCACACGCTCTGGGAGCGAGGGCGGCGGGGCTTGCGCAGCTGCCGTGCCGACCCCGGCGATGAATACGGCGGCAAGCATGCGGATTCCGGCTGTTTTCAAGAGCATCGAGTATTCCTCCGAGCAAGGCTAATGGCGCGCCACAGACTCCATGTCGCGGATTGATATTGCAATTGGCCTTTGATCCATCAGCCCGACGAATCCAATGCCAGCGTCACTTCATCCAGCAGGGTGCGAACGTCCAGCGGTTTGCACAGGTAGGCGACGGCACCCAGGCGCAAACACTCCTCGCGCATGCTGGGCGCATCGTGTGCCGTGATGATGACTACGGGGAAATTCGCCCCCGCCGTGTTCAGCGCGCGCTGCACCTCGGTTCCCGAAACGTCCGGCATCTGCAAATCAAGGACCAGGCAATCCGGCCGGTCAAAATGCCAGGACTTCAGGAATTCGTCGCCGGAGGCAAAACCGCTGGCAGCAAATCCGGCCGCGCGTAGTACGCGGACCACGGCTTTGCGAACCGATTCCTCGTCGTCGACAACTGCGATCACGGGCCTTCCACCGCAAAATAAAGACCCCTTGTACGCCCTATTGAACCATCTGGAAGTTGGACATTAGGCTAGGTCCTGTTTCCAATTCACGCCGCTGGCGCCCGCACCGCCCACAGCCGGCTCGCTGCCAACCCCGACCCGCGCCGCGAGCTGCACAAGTTCCGCAACCGAACGTGCCACCATCTTCGACATAACGCGCGCGCGGTGCACTTTCACGGTTTTTTCACCGGTGCCCAGGTCAGCGGCAATCTGCTTGTTGAGGCGGCCGCGAATGACGTGCGCCATCACCTGCCGCTCCCGTGGCGTCAGCATCGCAAGTCGCCGTTGGATGGTATCGCGGATGGCGCGTTCCAGGCGCTGCTCGGCGTCGCGCTTGAGCGCCTGATCGACCGCTGCGAATAGCTGCGTGTCGTCGACCGGCTTGGTGAGAAAATCCACCGCGCCTTCCTTCATGGCATGCACGCTGGTCTGGATGTCGCCCCGCCCTGTCAGGAACACGATCGGGCGCGCGGCCGGCGAGGCGACCAGCGTGCGCTGCAGGTCGAGACCGCTCAAGCCGGGCATGCACACGTCGAGCAACAGGCAGCCCGGGACCTCGACATCATGTTCTTGCAAAAAGGACGCGGCTGATTCGAACGCGCGCACCCGATAACCCGCGGCCGCCAGCAAGCGCGACAGCCCCATGCGTACTTCGCGTGCGTCATCCACTATAAACACTGTACTCGTTGTGCCGTTCATGGCCTTCCTTCCCTATCTTTATTGGTAATGTAAAATGAAATGCCGCTCCGCGGTCAGGCCTGTTTGTTGCCCACAGGCGCCCCCCGTGTGCGGCGACAATTGAATGGCTGATCGCGAGCCCAAGCCCCAAGCCGCCGTCCTTGGTCGAGAAGAAGGGTTCAAAAACCCGCTCGAGCTCATCGGCGTCGATGCCCTTGCCGCAATCGAGAACTGAAATGCGCACGAGGTCCTCATCGTCGGCGCGCGCCACCACCACCTCGATACGGCGATCGCGGGCGGGATTGTCGCTCATTGATTCGGAGGCGTTCAAAAGAAGATTCAGCAATACCTGCTGCAGTTCAACGCGGTCGCCCAGTATCTCGGGAAGTTCACGATCGACGCGGGTGTTCACTTGAACGTTGCGTTCCCTGAGCTTGCCGCGCGCCAGCGCCAGAACGTCGCCCACAAGATCGCTGATCTCCAGGTGCTGTAACTGTGTTTCCCCGCGCAGCAAAAGCGCGCGCAGACGCTGAATGATCAGCCCGGCATTCTTGTCGTCGCTCACTATCTCCTGCAGTATCTCCTGCAGTTCGGCGACGTCCAGGTTTTCTTTGTTGCTGAGCAGCTGCGCGGCATTGGCGTTGCATAAAATCGCGGTCAGTGGCTGCTGCAGCTCGTGCGCCAGCGCGCCGGAAAGCTCTCCCAGCATGGCCACGCGCGCCAGGTGCTTGAGCTTGTGTTGCAATTTGAGCAATTCCGCCGCGGATCGTTTGCGCTGACCATCGTCGACCACGTAGCCCACGATTCTCTTGACCGCCCCTTTTGCGTCCCGATACGCACACGCCTTGGCAGTGACGAAGCGAATCTCGCTGCCGCCCCCAAACACGCGCAGTTCCATCTCCACCGGATCGATTGGAGGCCGGGAAGAGTTGATAATCCGCAAGACACTCGGGCGATCTTCGGAGTGAATTGCGGCAATCAGCGATGCGCCGGTTAGCGGCACATCAGTGTCGAGCGCGAGAATGTCGCGCGCATGCTTGCTGGCCCAGACCCGGTCAGCGGCTGCATCCCAACTCCAAAAGCCCAGGCTGGCGATTGACGAGATGAGCGCCAGCCGCTCCTGGCTCTCGGCGCGCATTTTTTCGGCTGTGAGCCGCCGCCGTCTCTCCACCAGCCAGACGGCGACAAGCGCGAGCGCAATGGCCGAAAAACCAAGCGCGAGCCAGTTTGCGAGCGCAAGCGTACGTAAGTTCTCCACTGTCAGCGCCGTCCTGGGCGGGAAAGAACATCCAGCGGATCTAATTTTGAGGTTCGAAAAAACACGGCGATGGCGATACAAACATCCATATGGGCCCTTGCAGCAGCGATTCTACTGCTGGCCACAGCATACTCCGCTCGTGTGACGATGCGACTTCAGCGGGGGAGTCTTCTGTGCGGTAACACACATAGGAGCTAATTTCACTCGCGCTGATATATGACCACGTGGGTTGGTCTCGACGGCGAAAAATTGCAGTGCAGCGCCGCCGACCGCTTTGTCTCTTGTCCAGCATCCGGCTCGGAATTGGACCTTGGTCATATAGGCGCTGGTGCGCGCGCTGACTACCCTGGCCAAGCAAAGTTGCCAATCAAACGCCACGGTTCACTGCCACGCAAGGAACGGTGCGTCCGACAAATAGGATCCGATAAATAGGAGGTTTCCGGTCATGATGAAAAGAGCCAAATGGCTGCTCGCTGCACTCGCGCTGCCGCTGACGATTAGCACGGCATTTGCCGCCATCGATCCCGACAAACTTCCTCAGGTGGCCTGCTCGGATCTTCAGTTCAGCAAGGCCTTTCTTGCGAAATACCCGAAGGCGCCTGCCGCATGCCAGGACGCGCGGGTGTACAAAGGCCAGCGCTACGCAAAATTCGTAGCCAAGGTATACATCACCAGCCCGCAGTTCATGACCGTGGAGTTGCTCGACACCAGCGGCGCGACCGTGACGACATTCAGCTTCAAGCCCGGGGCCGGCACCGTTCAAGGCGTGCACGTGAATGGCAAGCTTGAAAAGTTCTCTGATATGTCCGTCGGCGAAAAACTGACCTTCTGGGTATCCGAGAAGCGTCTGACGGCCATGGAGTTACCCGGTTCGACAGCGCATTCGTGGGCCGTACTTCCCCCCACGTAATTCGTCACACAGGACACAACCGTGCGGTGCAGATACGCCGGATAGTTGTGTCCTGTTTTTTCACTCCCATGATGAGCACTCGAACTGGCCGCGGCTAGCTGCGCTTCGGCCAAAGCGGCAGTGCGGGATCATCCCAGTCCCCAGCAAAATCATCTGCTAGCTGCGTTGCATGCCGCGGAACGGGTGCGAATCTATCCGCACCTGCAACTTGTGCCCATGCCGCTCGGCACGATCGTATACGAGCCCGGCCGTGTGCTGCGCCACGTTTATTTTCCGACCACCTCCATCGTATCGACGTCATATGCCATGCGGGACGGCGCTTCGGCCGAGGTTTCGGTCGTTGGCAACGAAGGCCTCGTCGGCATTGCAATTTTCATGGGCGGTGAATCCTCCCTGAGCCGGGCGACCGTGCAGAGCGCCGGCTTCGCCTATCGAATCACTGCAAGGCGGTTCAAACAGGAGGTGCAGCAACATGGTCACATGGAGACCCTGCTCCTGCGCTACGCGCAAGCCTTGATCACGCAGATGGCTCTGACCGCAGTCTGCAACCGACATCACTCCGTGGCTCAGCAGCTCTGCCGCAGGCTGTTGCAGTCGCTGGACCGGCTGTCGTCCAATCGGTTAGCCATGACCCAGGAGTTGATCGCGAACATGCTCGGGGTACGTCGCGAAGGAGTCACGTCTGCCGCCGCTAAACTTCAGAAGCTGGGGATCATCCGTTACAGCCGCGGACAAGTCACAGTACTTGACCGCCCCAGGTTGGAACGCCAGTGTTGCGAGTGCTATGCAGTCGTCAAAAAGGAGACCGATCGGCTCACGCGCCTGAACGCCCATGATCGCAGGCACGCAGCCGAAAGCATGGCAGTCGATGGTCTGTCTGAAGGCGTAGTGCGACGGGCGTGAAGCTCTTGGTATTTGGTCCAATATCGCTGATCCGCGCAGCCTATACCATTTAAAGTAGCGTCACCTCCTTGTACTCGAATCTCATCGCCTCGCAGCGACCAGGTAGGTTTCGACCAGCGCCATAACAATCAACGCGATCATTCGCGTATGGAGATCGCAGCTGAGCCGCGTGATGAAATTCTCGGAATCGGCCGCCTGTCCGGATTGCGATTTGCTGCAGCATATTCCCGTGCTGGAACCAGGCCGCAAGGCGGCCTGCGTGCGCTGCGGCCGGATCCTGCTGAAGCAGCCCACCGCGTCGCGCGATCTACCGCTTGCCCTCACCATCGCAGCGGCGATCGCGCTCATCATCGCCCTTACGCTGCCGTTGATGTCACTGCACGTCGTCGGCCGCTCCGCAAGTACCACCATCCCCGGAGCGGCGTACGAGATGTGGCTGCAGGGCCAACTGCTGGTCAGCGTGCTGGTGTTGTTTTGCGCAGTGATCGCCCCCGCGGGATACATCCTCTTCATGTTGGTGCTGCTGCTGGCGGCGCGGCGCACGCCGGTGCCGCACTGGGCCGCCGAGATGCTGCGCTGGGTGGGTCATCTTCAAGTGTGGTCAATGCTCGAGGTGGTCATGCTCGGAGTTCTGGTCGCATTGACCAAGATCGCGCAGCTCGCGAGCGTCAACCCCGGAATCGGCATGTACGCGTT
Organism: uncultured Gammaproteobacteria bacterium; assembly: GCA_963785405.1. Taxonomy (GTDB): domain Bacteria; phylum Pseudomonadota; class Gammaproteobacteria; order Steroidobacterales; family Steroidobacteraceae; genus Bog-1198. Next base: position 45,077 of record CAWAVF010000007.1, on the reverse strand, counting down.
TGGCGCAACGATTTTATTGATTCCCGCGATCATGACAAACTTCGACAAGCGCGAGGTGTGGCAGCGAGTCGTATGGAGCAGCGGCGAATTACCAGCGCCGCCGCCGCTTGCGGCCGCCAACGCGCGTACCTCGAGATGACCGGCACCGCTATTACCGCCGCGCAAGCCGGACTCGTCGCCTGCGAATCCTGCCATCTGGTCTCGCGTCCGGCCAGCGCCGATGAGCCCGGCTTTTGCCGGCGCTGCGGCGAAGAACTCGAATTCCGCCGCCGCGGTTCAATCGGAACCACCTGGGCGCTGGCCAGCGCCGCCGCCATCTGTTACATCCCGGCCAACCTTTTGCCGGTGTTGAACACGGTTACGCCGCAGGGATCGGACGACGACACCATCATGGGCGGCGTCATCTATCTGTATACGTCGGGATCGTGGCCGCTGGCACTGATGGTGCTGATCGCGAGCGTGATGATACCGCTCGGCAAGCTGGTCTCAATCGCGTATCTCCTGATCAGCGTGCAGAGGGGTTCCGTAAAAAGCAGCCGCGAGCGCACGCGGTTGTATCGAATCGTCGTAATCATCGGCCGCTGGTCGATGCTCGACGTGTTCGTCGACACCTTCACGGTGGCCATGGTGCAGCTGCAGCCGCTGATGTCTGTGCAGCCGGGCCCCGGCGTGCTGTTCTTTGCCGCGGTGGTGGTGCTTACCATGCTCGCGGCCGAGTCCTTCGACCCGCGCCTTATCTGGGATTCCGCAAACCCCGGCGAACTTAGTGATGCCTAACGAAAATGACCTCAACAATCTGCCGCTGGCCACGGTTGCACGGCAGAAGGGTTTCCGATTATCGGTCGTATGGATCATCCCGATCCTCGCGGCGGTGGTTGCCATTGGAATTGCGATTCAGCGCATCCGCAACGCAGGCCCGACCATCAACATTGTCGTCAAAAGCGCTTCGGGCATCGAGGCCGGCAAAACGCTAATCAAGTACAAGGACGTGACCATCGGCCATGTGACCACGGTGCAATTGTCCGATGACTACACCAAGGTGATGATTACGGCGGAAATCGACAAGCATGCAGAAGGCCTGATCGTCGAGGACGCGAAGTTTTGGGTGGTCGAGCCGCGGGTCTCTCTGAGCGGCGTTTCTGGGTTGAACACATTGCTGTCGGGACAGTACATCGGATTTCAGAAGGGAACCTCGCTGAAGCGCGCACGCGATTTCACCGTGCTCGAAGAAGCTCCCATAATCACGGATCAACCGGGACAGCGATTGAGGTTGACCGCGAGTTCATTGGGATCCATCGGGGTTGGCGCGCCGATTTACTATCGCAGCCTGTCGGTCGGGGAGGTCGAGAGCTACAAACTCAGCGCCGATGGCAAGTCCATAGAAGCCACGATATTTGTCAACGCGCCGTACGACAAGTATGTCACGAGCGCGACGCGTTTTTGGAACGCCAGCGGCATTGACGTCACCGCGGGGGCAAATGGCATTCAAATCCGCACCGAGTCGATCGTTTCGGTACTGGTGGGCGGAATTGGATTCGATGCGCCGGACTTTGTTCCGGCAGGCGCGCCGGTCGCCACCAACACTGAATTCCCGCTGTATGCGAGCCGCGTCGTTGCGATGACCGTGCCGGATCCGATTGAGAGACACTTCGTACTCTATTTCAACGAATCGCTGCGCGGCTTGTCCGTCGGGGCACCGGTCACTTTGTTCGGATTGACGGTCGGCCGCGTGGCGGAAGTGGGACTCAGCTTTGATTCCAAGTCCCTCACACTTCGCCCGCGCGTACTGGTCACATTTTATCCGGAAAGGCTCAGGGCAAACCTGTCCGCGAAGGATCGGGCGGCCTTGAATAAGGATCAGCTGGAGATGAGTCCCGAGGCGAGCGGCCGCGTGCTGCGACATCTGGTCGAGGACAAGGGGCTGCGGGCGCAGCTGGAAACCGGCAGTCTTCTCACCGGAGAACTTTACGTTGCCTTCGAATTTGTGCCGAACGCGCCGAAGCCGAAGATCGATTGGAGCCGCGAGCCGCTCGAGCTACCCGTCGCCTCGGGAGGGCTCGCGAGCCTCGAGGCAAAACTCAACAGCATCCTGACGAAAATCGACAACATGCCCCTGGCGGACATGGGTGTTGGCGTCAAGAACCTGCTCGGCACGCTCAATCAGACACTCAAGCAGGCGGATACGCTGATCAGCCGCGTCGACACGGAATTGTTGCCCGAGGGAACCAAGACGCTTGAAGCGCTGCATCAAACAATCGCGGATGCCGATAAGGCGCTGCTTGGCAAGGATTCTCCCACTGCGCAGGACCTGCATGACTTGTTGCAGGAACTGACCGATACGGCGCGCTCGGTGCGCATCTTCGTCAACTACCTGCAGCAGCACCCTTCAATTTTGATTCGCGGAAAGAAAGAGGAAAATCCATGACACGCCGCATTGCCGCGATCGCCGCCGCGCTGGCCCTCGCAGGCCTGGTGGCCGGATGCGCGAGTTCGCCCGCGAAATTCTTTACGCTGAGTCCGGATGCGACCGCCACTGCCAAAGCCGATTCGACGTCCCCCAAGCTGGTCATCGTGGTTGGACCCATATCCATACCCGCAATCGTCGACATGCCGCAGATCGTGGTGAGCAAGGGCGCGAATCAGGTGGCACCCGATCAGTTCAATCTCTGGGCATCGCCATTGAGAAACAATATTGCGCAAGTTGTCGGCGCCAACCTCGTGATGCTGCTCGGAACCCCCAACGTGTCGTCGGTCCTGACTTCCGACGCGGATTTTCGCGTGGCGATCGACGTGCAGGTCTTCGACTCGTCACCCGGCGATGCCGCGACCTTGAGTGCAATGTGGAATGTGCGTCGCGTAAAAGATGGCAAGACCAGGATCGGGCGCACCAGCGTTCGCGAGGCATCCTCGGAAAAGGGCTACCAAGCCCTGGCCGCCGCCCATAGCCGCGCCCTCAGCCGCTTGAGCGCGGATATCGCGGACGCTATTCGAGGCTTCTGAACGTGACCGCCTGTGGACCGGTTTGCGTCGCCAGCGGCTGTGTTGCGCCCTGACAGCATTGGAGCCGCTCGTCATGGCTTTTAAAATCACGAGGCACGTTGAGTTGCTCACCGCCTTGGTGGCGGCGGAATTGGTAAATCCGCTGCTGGCCGAAGCCAAGCTGGTGGAGCGCGTTGTTTCCATCGTGTTATTCAGCTTGGTGTGCGTCGCAGTGTTCCGCGCGCTGTTCCATACCAGACGCCGCCGATGGATCGGTTCAATCCTGGTCGGGGCTACACTGATGCTCAGTCTGGCGCGCTTGTTCGTGCCGATGGAGTTGCGGCTGCAAACGGGCATTGTATTGAATGTCTTCGCCGCCACGTTCTATGTGTTCGTGTTTTCCGTGATCTTGAGCCACGTGTTCAACACGCGTGTGCTGCGGACCGACGATGTCGTCGGAGCCTTCTCGGGCTACATGTTGATCGCGCTGATCTGGGGACGGCTGTATGCGCTGGCCTGGATGCTCAAGCCCAGTTACTTCAGCATCAGCCCCAGTATCGAATGGCAGCTTCACAACTGGAATACGCTGCTCGCATTGTTCGATTACTACAGTTTTACCACGATTTCCACCATCGGCTATGCCGCCATCACGACCATCGGGCCGTCGGGAAACACGCTGGTGTGGCTCGAAGTGATGTGCGGGCAGTTCTACATGGCTGTGGTGGTCGCGACCATCGTCGGCATGAAGCTGGCCGAGGCACTGACGTCGCCCCGTGACGCCAGCTAACATGCTTGCCCGGCTGGCGCGCTCGCTTCCCCGCGCACTCGCCGCCGCCGCGGCGGTATTGGTCCTATGCGATTGCTCGACCATCCGCCATGTGTTTCATACCGGGGACAACACCACCAAGCAAGCCGAGCAGCTGCAGATCCTGCAGCTCAGAACTCAACGGTTTGCAGATGAGTATGTGGGATCCATCGTCGCGCCGATAAGGCGCTTTCAGGAATCAACCGACATAGCGATGGATCGGCTCGATGCCCAGAATTGGATGGTCTCCCAGGCCACCGCCGCCTACACCATCGCCAGTGGTCCCAGCCCTTACGTCAACGTGGTCGATCTGGTAGTGCTGGCGACCTTGAGCCGCATGGTGATCGACGAGGCCTGGGTCGGGGAGCGGTTTGGGGAACGCGCAGGCGCTTTACGCGACGCCTACCACCGCTTGGAACCACAAGCGCTGGAACTCGCCAAAAGCGCCATTCCGCCCGACCAAATCGCGGCGCTGCAACAGGTCATCATTGAATGGCGGGCGCAAAATCCACAGGTGACGGCGATAGCGTACGTGCACTTCCGCGATGTCGCGAGCTCGATAGGACGGCCCGCGAGCGGCGGGAGCAATTCTTCTTTCAGCGGTCTTTTCACCATGCTTGGCCTCGATCCCTTCAGCGGCTTGGACCCCGCGGTGCGCGAGATTACGCAGTCGCGGGAGCTTGCGGAGCGCACCATCTACTATGCGCAGCGGGTGCCGAACCTGTTGGACATGCAGGTCGAGCGGCTGACGTTCGAGTTTGCCGTCATGCCGGAGACCAAGCGCCTGCTCGCCGATGCCGACAGCGTCTCCGGGGCTGCGAGCATTGCCGGTCGCGTCATCGGCGAGTTTCCTGGCGTACTGGCCGGCGAGCGTGAAGCCGCGATCCGGCAATTCATGGACGCGATCAATGTCGAGACCACACAATTACGCCAGCTCACGATCGATGTCCGCGCCGCACTCGAGGCGGGCACTACAACATCCAATTCGCTGAACACCACCATCCGCTCCCTCGATCAGATGGTGGCAGGTTTCCAGAAGCCTGAGCCGGCCGGCGGACCCGCGCAATCGCCCGGACGTCCTTTCGATATTACCGAGTACACAGCCGCGGCCGCCGAAATCACGCGCGCGGCGGCCCAGCTTCAGCAACTCGTTGCCGGCGTCGATAAAGACAGTCCGGCGCTGGTGCAGTCCGCTGGCCAGGCTAGCCTGAAGCTGCAGGAGGTAGTCGACCACGCTTTCTGGCGGGTCGCGCAGCTAATCGCCCTTTTGCTGCTGGGCAGTCTCGGTGCGGCGCTAACCTATCGCGGGGTCGTGCGCCGTTGGCGTTCTTGAGCGGCAGCCGGCATTGCGAGTTGGACCAACGTCTCATTCACACGGATTCGCTTGCGACCTAATCTCGCGGGCTGGCAGTCATTTTGGCTGCCTGTGTCGCGTGATTTCAACATTTTGCAGGAGCGAAAATGATTAACAAGACGGCATTGAGCGCAGGTCTTTGCGCTTTCGGCTTGGTAGCGCTGGTCAGTGGCTGCGCAGTGAAGGAAAAGAAGGAGGCCGCGGCCGCCCAGACAATGCCGGTCAACTGTGCCACCGCCCCGGGCGATCTACGCGTGCTCAACTCTGAGAAGGCCTCTACCGCCTCCAAGATCGGCAATGGCATCTCGATGATTGCGCCAATAGGCCTGGTCGCAGGCTTGGTCACGGGAACGGAAAAGACCAAGTACGAGGTCACGACCGGCGAGTACAACAAAGCGCTCGACACAAAAATTGCTCAAATCAAGGCAGCCTGCCCGGGAAATTGATCGAGTTGCACAGCTGAGAGGCGCGCGTGGTAGCGGCGGTCGATCCGCCGCGTCCCGTAGCCTTCAGGGGGCCGGCACCACGCGGTAGTACACGCCGTTCGCGCCGTACGAAGGATAGAACCAGGTATTGCCGCTCAAGTAGTAGGTTTGCCCTTGAACGGTCGTCGTGATGGATCCGGCCGGCAGCGTCGCATAGATGGCACCCACCGCATACGCCGAGTTCGCGCCCGCCACGACGCCCGCGGCATAGGCGTTCGAAGTCGCCGCTGCGGTGTTGGCTGAAGCCACCGCGGCACCGGCCACCACCCCGACGGCCAGTCCCGCTGCCGCCGCTCCCGCTGCAGACCAGCCGCCGCAGTTGTAGCAGCTCGAACCGTAGTAGTTCACCGTGGTCGGCGGATGATAGGAGGGATACACGGTCGTTCCGTAATAGTTGCTGTGATAGGCCGTGGTCCCATAAGTAGTGCCGTAGGTCGTGTGCGACGAGCCGTAGTACGCGCCATTGCTGGTGCTTGCGGTAGTCGTGTGGTACGCCGAGGTCGACCCGTTGTACGAGGTGCCATAGGTCGATTTGCTTCCCGATACCGACTGGCCGTCGGGCGCGGTGTAGGTCGCGTGTTGGGACCCCGAATACGAGGTCGTGCCGTTCGGATTCGTGGTGGCGGTACCGCTTGCCGTCCGCGTCGTCGTTCCACCATAAGCCCCAGTGTGGGAACTTGATGCCGAGGCGTAGCTAGTGTTGCCGTAATGCCCGGCTGAGGCGCTACCGTAGCCGCTGCCGCCGCTGGCATGCACGTAGGCGAAAGCAGGACTCACGGCCGCTAGCGGCAGCAGCAGGCCGATCACGCAGGGGGTGTTCAGTTTCATGATGTTCATGATCGACTCCTTATGGCGTGTGGGTTGGCGGCGCCGTCGGCGGCTTACTATTGGCCGCGGTATTCACATCCGGCCGCTTGAAAGCAATGTGCGCCGCGCTGCTGGCTTTCGCCGAGCCGAACGCGTTCTCGGGGACTTGCTTGTTCAATTCCCAATTGGAGAGCTCCATGACATGACGGAGCCTCGCGGGATCGTTCAAGTAGACGGCATACAGTCGGCGCGGCAGCTTGTCTTCCACGCCGATCCAGATCTGCGCGAACACATCCTTGTTGGCCATTGCAACCATATCGGTGGTCGTGCCGCCGACAATTTGCGAGCGGCCGATGTAGAACGCCGTGGTCATGCCGTCGGACATGTCCTTGTAGGGATCCGTGACGATGACATCCGTGAACGGATAGTAGATCTCGGCTGTCTCGTAGGCAGCTACCAGCGCGCCGTCGACGGTCGGGGGTGCATCCGCAACGGCGACCAGATTTTCGGTCGGTGCAAATGCCATCATGAGCTTGCCGTCGTAATAGAACTCCGACGGCGGCCCGTCGCCCAGCGTAATGACTTTGAGCTTGTCCGGCCGGCGCATGGTGACTTCCGACTTCGTCGTATAGATGAGCGGCGGCCCCAAGAGACTCGGACCCTCGTAGGAAATCACCGCCGTGAAAGCCATGGACTGCGCGGCGGCGAGACGCGCGCACGCCGCCTTGAGGATTTCGACCGCCTTCGGCTGCAGCCCCGGCTCGTATGGCGCGACTGCGCTTTCCTGTTTCTGCTTGACCGATTTTGCCGCAGGCGCCTTGGCAGCCGGCTGGGCTTGCTGCGCAACCACACTGGACGCCGCCATCAGCATGCTGAATGCAACAACCGTCTTGAGTCCCAAGGTCTCTTTACGCATCGCGGTCTCCAATGATTCAGCGGGTTGCTGCGATCGCGCCGCCAAGGGGGAAGGCAGCCGCTATGACTGTGAACAATGCCGTCAGAGGTTAGCTGAAAGACGGAGTGTCACCCCTTGGACCAAGGTCTCATTCACACGCTAGTTCAGAATTTCACCGTGTACTTCTTGGCTTCCAGGCAGGCCGAGAAAGCTTTTTTGAAATCAGTGATCTGCGCCGCCGTCATTTTCGCCGCTGCCTGACTCTGCTGCGCCTGCTGCGTTGCCTGCTGCGACTTCGACGCGCCTCTCGCGCTGTTGGCAATTGCGCCCACACCCGCGCCGATTGCTGCGCCCTTTCCAGCATTGCCGGCGATGGCACCGATTGCGGCGCCGCCCGCCGCGCCGCCCAGAGCGCCCTTGATACCGGCACCGGAGCTGGCCTGCTGGGCCTGCTGCTGTTGCTGGGCCGCCTGTTGCTGCTGTTGGGCGGCCAGCCTATCCAATTGAAACGGGTCATGGCCCGTCTCCTGCTCCGCCCATTTGTAGCACTCGGTCTCGTCCTGAGATTGCTGCGCCGATGTCTGACCCGCGCCGGGAAACGCGTACACGCTTAAGGTGGCCGCCAAGGTCTTCGTGCCGGTCGGCGGCGCGATGGATTGAGCTTGCGCACCGGAAAGGATGAGCGCTGCGGCAATGCCGCTAAGTACCGATGGGAGGCGCATTGGGTAAGTTCTCATGGGGCACCGCGTGATGGTTGAATACGAAATCGCCTCAGGGTAGCCATTGCTCAAGGTCCGGACCATGGGCAATTGGTCTCATGGATGCAGCCCTTAAGTCAGACTAGCGTTGCCAGGCTTGCACCCGACAGCCCAATCCAGCAATCGACGCTGATGCTTGAGGACTTGGCGTACCGAAAATGCGTCCCCCTCGCCGCGCAATATATCTGACTGTTGCCGCCGCAGTGATTGCCGCAAGTCCCTGCGCCATCGTTCACCCGCAATCGATGGAGCCGCTGTCGTATACCAATTCGCCGATTGGTCTCAACTTTCTTATCGCGGGCTACGGCTACCAAACCGGCAATGTCCTGGTCGACCCTTCGTTGCCTCTGAAAAACGTCCATGCAACGGTCGACGACGCCTTCCTGGCTTATAGTCGCGTCCTTGATTTCTGGGGCCAATCCGGAAGTGTTGCGCTGGTAGTGCCCTATGCGTGGCTATCGGCGACCGGCGATGTATTTGAGCAGCAGAAGAGCGTCGACCGCACCGGGTTGGCCGATCTCACTCTGCGACTGTCGGTCAATTTGTTTGGAGCGCCGGCACTCTCATTGAAGGATTTCGCCAATTACCACCAGGATACGATCATCGGCGTGTCGCTGGTGGTGACGGCACCCTCGGGGCAGTACATCCAATCAAAGTTGGTAAACATCGGCACCAACCGCTGGTCCGTGAAGCCCGCAGTGGGCGTGTCCAAAGCGGTGGCGCCTTGGACATTCGAGGGCGAGGCGGGAGTGACGTTCTTTACCGACAACGATGCCTATTTTGGCGACAACACGCGCCACCAGGACGCGCTATTTTCCGTGCAGGGGCATGTGATCTACAACATCACCCGCAAGATGTGGTGCGCCTTGGATGGAACCTACTACACCGGCGGCCGTACCTCCGTGAATGGCACCCTCGACAATGATCTGCAAAGCAACTCGCGCTGGGGAGGAACGTACGCCTACTCGGTGACGCAGCAGAACTCGATCAAGCTGTATTTTAGTTCCGGTGTGGTGGCGCGGACCGGGGAAGAATTCCGCATCTATGGAATTGGATGGCAGTATCGCTGGGGGGCGGGCCTGTGATGGTCCCAAAGGCCAATTGTGGCGGTGCCGGCGTTGACTCAGTGTCGTTCTGATTCGGATTTACCATTCAAACCGGAGATGTCGTAATGACTAAGCCTCACCGTCCATGGATTGTCGCGCTTGGGCTGTTCGCTGTACTTCTTGTAGGATTCGCGCTATTTCGCGCCGGCGGCGCGCAAGCGCAGGGCCAGTACCCAATCATGAACGACATCGCCAACAAGGTCATTCAAAAGTACCAGAATTCAAGCTGTGAGCAATTATGGATGCAGAAGAGCGCTCATGCTCCCCCATCGATGGAAGAACAGCGGGTCATCGGAGTCCTGCGCGGCGATCCGCAGATGCGCGCTGCGTTCATCGGCATGATTGCGCCGCCCATCGCCAACAAAATGTTCGATTGCGGCATGATCCCTTAGAACTCGGTGTGCCGCGGTGCGCAGCGCTAATGGCCCATCTGCGCCAGCGCGGCGCGCAGCGGCGCGCTGGAGACCTGTATCCAGCCGCCGTAGGGTTGGTTCATCTGGAGAATTAGTGCAATCGCGCCGGCGACGGACAGGGATCCCACGCACAGCGCGGCTACGACCGTTCCGTTGTAGCGCGCGAACAGACCGAAGCCGAAGAATAGAACACTCCCCCACGATATGAGCACAACAAGGAACGGCCAGGAGAGCGATCCCCGCGATTGCTCCATGAGCAGGTGCCGGGTATCGCCGATGCTGCCGAGCAACTCGAAGGCGCGATTTTGACCGAGTCGCTGCAAGTCGGTTTTCGGCGTTAGCTTCGCGACGCCTTCAAACAGCCCTTCGAATTCCTCTTGATCTCTCATCGTGCCGTTCGGCACGATCACCACGGCCTTGGTGGGCCAGATTCGTTCGATGTCGGCGGCGAGAATGCGGCGCAGTTCCTCGCGTAGCTCGGTTGCGTCCGGCCCGAAGTGAGCAAGCACGCGATCGAGTTGGTAGAGATGCACGCTGAGTTGCTGCAGCTCGGCGTCCTGCGCGTCGTAGGCCGAATGCGCCGAGGAAATCAACAGACCCAGCACCAGCGCGGTGAGGGTCGCCATCAACCCCAGCACCAGCTTCACGACGTCTTTGGAATCGCCCTCAACATGATGCGCCGGCAGTCGGTCGCGGATGAATATGGCGAGGAGCGCCGCACCGAATGTGCACCCGAACGCCAGCAGGCTCACCATCGTGGAGTTCATTTCCCTAAAGATCCTACGTTATTCTCCAAGCCAAACAGTTTGATCTTCTGTAACAACGGCCGGTAGTTGGACCTTGAGCCCATGGGCCCGCAGGCTAATTCGAGGAGTTACGGCGGCGGCGATATGGCCTCCAGCCGCTTGGTATAGGCTTGGGCACGTGCCGTGTCGCCCGCATCGCGCGCGTATGCCGCCAATGCCGCAAGCAGGTCGGGATTGCGGGGGAATCGCGCGAGCGCCCGCTCCAATACCGCCAATCCTGGGCTTTGCTCGCTGCTGTCGTGCAGCGCGACGCCGTATACGTAGGCGTAGCGCGGGTTGTTCGGGTCCGCACGCATCGCTGCCGCGAACAATGGCAGGGCCTCGGCCACCAGTCCCTGGCGCACGCGCAGCAGACCCAGCGCGTGCAACAGATCGGCATTGCCGGGAACCAACTGCAATCCGCTCGTCAACACCTTCTCGGCGTCGGCATCGCGGCCGTACGAACGGTAAAAATCGGCCAGATTCACGTCTGCCGGTATGAAATCCGCTTGCAGGGCGAGCGCGGCGCGATATTCGGCTTCCGCTTGCTTGGGATCGCGGCGCTCGGTGTAGAACAGACCGAGGTTCAGATGCGCCTCCGGGCGATCGGCGTTGGCCCGCTGCGAAGCCACGTATTCAGCGAACACCTGGTCGAGTTGCGTGCGCAACGCAGCGTCACCCCCTTGATCGGGCATGATTGCCAGTGCACGTGCGGCCTTGATGCGCACGATCGTGGATGGGTCGTCGATTGACCCCAGCGCCAGGCGGATACGCTCCTGTGGCGGAGCGCTCTGCAGAACATCCAGCGCCGCGCCGCGCAGCATTGGATCAGGATCGGCCAAACCGGCTTCAAGCGCCGGCATCACGCCTGCACTCAAATACGGGCGCAGATCGGCAAGTGCGGTCGCACGCACGATCGCCGGACTCTGTGCATCACTCGCGAGCTTCATTAGATTTGCGGCCGCACCGGCAGCGCCGATTCGCCCATCGTGCAATGCCGCTGCGAATTTTTGGAAGCCTTTGCGCTCCGGGCCGAACGCGTGCTCGATGATTGCAGCCGCCCAGGGGGCGGTGCGATTCTCATGGCAATCGGTGCAGGCATTGGGCGTCTCAAGCTTCGCACTCAAATCCGGCCGCGGTATGCGGATCGAATGGTCGTGCCGCGGGTCGATCACCATGTAATTGCGCGTCGGCATGTGACAGGCCGCGCATTGCGCCCCGGCGGAACCCGCCGTGTGCAAGGTATGCGCCGGCAGGTCGTACTTGAGGGTCGCGTGACACTGCGCGCAGACGGCGTTGCCCGGCGCGCGCAACTGGCCCGAATGAGGATCATGGCAGTCGCTGCAGGTCACGCCGTGTGCGTGCATCTTGCTCTGCAGGAACGAACCTATATCGTAAACTTCGTCGCGTTGCTGACCGTCGGCGAAGTACAAATGTTCGCTCAACAGCGCGATTTCGTGCGTATCGAACAAACGGCCGTCGTGATTCATCCCTGCAGCAAACGCGGCGCGGCGCGAGTGGCATTGCGCGCAGACGGCCAGTTCGCGCTGGGATGTCAGCGGCGCGCTGCGAACCGCATTGCCGGTTGCCGCCACGCGGGTCCAGGTCACGCCCCGGCGCTCATCCAGTGCCACGATCAGCCCATGATTGGCGAGATTCTCATCACCCGGCACGTGTTTGGCCCAGGCCACATGATTCGAGCCCGGCCCGTGGCAGGCCTCGCAGGCTACATTCATCTCCTGCCATGTGGTTGCGTAGGTGTTTGAGGCAGCGTCGTAGTTGCGGTCGAGTTTCGTGGTATGGCAATCGGCGCACATCCAGTTCCAGTTCTGATTCAACCGGGTCCAGTGCAGGGGATCTTTGTAAGTAATGTGATCGTTGGGATAGAGGTGAAACCAGCGCGCTCCGCCTTGGGCCCTGGGCCGCGCGTCCCACGCAATCGACAACGCCTGCATGCGGCCATCCGGAAAGGCGACCAGGTATTGTTGTAGAGGATAGAGCCCGAAGGTGTATTGGATTTCGAAGTCGGCCAGCTTGCCGTCCGCCCCATCGGTATTGACAAAGAACTTGCCGTCGCGCCGAAAGAAGGTCGAGACGATGCCGTCGTAGGCAAAACGCATGTTGTTGAAGTCGCCGAGCACGGTATCTACAGTCGCATGCTGCATGGCTTTTGCATGTTGCGAGGTCTGCCAAGCGGCATTCTCTGCGCTGTGGCAGCCTGCGCAGGTTCCGGCGCCGACAAAAGTCGCACGTGCCGATGTTGCCGCGGGCGGCGCAACCGCGGATGACAGCGTCGACCATCTGCTGCTCGCCCGCCAACCGTACGCAATCGCTCCCAGCACCGCGATTGCAATGAGCCCGACCCCGCGGTAGCGGCGCCAGCGGGACGATTGCGTGTGCGCCGCCTGCGTCGCCGATGTTTCGGCCGCCGTCTTTCCAGGCTTGTTGCGATTGGGCTTATTCTTCTCCATGCGAATCCGCCCTGCGCGTACTCATTGAAATGCTCACCGCGGAAAGCCGCAGTCTAACTCCGAGCCTGCGCAACATGAGTGCAAACCTGAGGGCGCCCTCCATGTCAATGGGTCGACGGGGCCGCCCCTATGGCTTTGGGGCACAAAGTCCCTTTTTGGGCTGGAATGTGCCGGAAACCATGCGCGCGACCGGGTCGCGTATCGGATCTGTCTCTTTTTAGCTACCGCGCCAAGTAGGTACTTCGTCCAATTCCTCGCTTATTGTCTTTATAGATACAGTGCGCCCCTGGGACACCTTGGAGTATGAAAGATGAAATTGATAAGTCGTTTGGCGGGGCTAGCTGTTCTGGCCTCAATCGCAGGGGCGGCGTCCGCGCAGGACGTCATTGCCACGGTAACTAACCAGTGGGAGGGCTTTTACGCCGGCGCCAATATAGGCGGAGCGTGGAATACAACCTGCAACACCTGGTCGCAAAACGCTAACATCATAAGTGGCACGACCTTCGACAATCGAAACTGCCCTAATAACAGCGTATTCATCGGTGGCGTGCAGATCGGCTACAACTTTCAATACAACGAGTGGGTCTGGGGCTTTGGCCTGGATTACGAGATTTGGAGCTCGAAGAATCGCAACCGGGCTTATACCTACGCCGGGCCCACCCCGCCGCCCGACGGCACCTATACGTTCAGCGGCAAACTCAGCCCGAACGGCATCCTTCTCCTCGGCCCCAGGATCGCTTACGCCGTCGACAATTGGCTGCCCTACTTCAGGATCGGTGGCGCTTTCACGAGCGGACAAACCAGCAGTACCTCCACATTTACCGACAGTACGGGAAGCGCGAGCTTCAGCGGCGGCAAAAACTTCAAAGCCAACGGACTTGGGGTCGGTGTCGGCACCGATGTGATGATCGCCGATTCGTTGTTTCTCAGATTGGACTACACGTATATCAGTCTTGGCAAGGGATCCAACACCGTGACGCAATGCACCGGCACCGCTGCCACTTGCACTGAATTCGGCAATCTGCAACTTGAGAACTTCCACAATAAATTTACCGCGAGCCTGGTCCGGGTCGGCCTGAGCTACAAGTTCTAGTATCAAGTCTCAGGGTTTGAGTCCCCGAAGGGCCGCTCTTAGCGGCCCTTCGTTTAAGCGGACCTGGCTCGCGCTGCGCCACTGGCGTGGCGTTCGGATCAGATCTCGATCCACATCCATTCCTCGCTCCACGGCAGACGCGACATCTGCAGCGACGGTCCGGTCGGCTCCACCACGAAGACGTCTGAGAAGTTCGAGCCGACGCCGCCCTCGGGATCGAACAACCCCGGTTCGACCGAGAAACACATTCCGGTGTCGAGCACGGTGTGATCGCCGAGCGACAGATAGGGCGGCTGGTGCCCTTCCATGCCTTCGCCGTGCGCCGGGCGGTGGTAGATGTACTTCTGCACTCCCTGCTTGACCTGGTACTCATGGATGGGGAACGCGACGTCGGCACACTCGGTGCCTTTGCGGGACAGGTCCTTCTGCATCAGGCAGCAGTCGCGATTCACGGTCCAGATCTTTTCCATGTGCGCGGTGCGCGGCGCGATCATGTACGGGCGATACAGCTCGCCGCCGCAGCCGCCGATCTTGACGCTGCCCTCGACCTGCAGGGCCTGGCCGCGCGCGATCTTGTTATAAAGAAACTGGTTCGGATGCGGATAGCCGGTGGTCCGGCCGGCGCGGCACTCAACATCGACCGTGATCCCGACCGCGGTGTGCGGACCGCCGTCATGCTTGATGTCGGCCATGACCAGGTCGGTACCGTACTTGGTCGCCGCAGCCCCGACCGCGAAGTCGGTGAGGTCCGTGCCGTGCTTCAATATCAGGTCGCGCGCGAATGCATGGATGCGATCGAAATATTGGTAGGCGCGGCGGCACAGCGCCAGCTCTTCCGGAGTCTTGCGTTCCCGCATGTATAGGCAATGCGCCGCTGCCGATCCCATCGGACGGCCGAGCACATCGACGACCATTTTCTGTGCCGAGGGCACCAGCTCCTTATCCGCAGCGAGCTTTTTGCCGGCGAAGCCGCGCCGCTTCAGCCCTTGCAGCGCCCAGCGCCACAGGTCCTGCGTCGGCCCCTTGACCACGATGCCGTCCTGCGGGGCGGCGCCCGCGACGTTGAGCCAGTCGAAGTACATGTCCCCGTCCTCGTACCACCAGGAGCGCACCAGGTCGCGGTCGAGCGCCGGATAAAACCAGATGGGGTGATCGCCAATTGTCGGGATGAACGCATGCATCATGCGCTCGGTGGTGGTATGGAAAAGACCGGTGAAATAGATGATATTCCACTGCTCGGTGAGAAAGATCCCGTCGTAGCCGTCCGCCGCCAGCCGCGCCTGCAGAATCCGCGTCCGTTCCTTGCTCCAGCTCAAGGGCAATCGATCCGCGGTGGAGGCGGCCAGGCGATCCGGCGGCAGCAACAGCTTTGTCGAATCCGAAGCCGTTGCCGCATCCGCGGATGCTGACTTCGGCGCATCAGCGCTTGCGCCGGTGCTGGCAAGAAGAGCGCCCGCGGCGCCGAGGTTCGAAAGCAATTCACGTCGGTTCATCATGGTTCCCCTTCCGGCCATCGTTGGTTATTTCGCCGCTGCCGGGGCGACGCGCCGCGACGCAACGCGCACGCTGCACACATCCACGTGCCCTGCGGGCTGGACGTACCAGCCTTTGGGCGGATTGCGCCGCGCTTCGACGTACGCCCTGAACGTCGCGGTATCGGTGCGCAGCACTTCGACCTCGGTGCGTTCGCGCACCGGCACATCGGCAGCGACCCGCATGGCGCGAATGGGGATATGATCCGCCGGTTTGTCATAGAATCCGCGCGGGCTCGGGCCTCGCGGCAGCGTCGAGAGCAGCTCAATGCCATCGACCACGTGACCGAGAAGCGTGTCGTTGCGGTCGAGGTTTCGTGCATCGCCGATCACCACGAATGGGGATCCGCCGAAGCCGCTGGTGGCCGCGTCGTCGCGGCCAAGGCCGAGCATGCCGTAGCAGTGTACCAACCATCGCTCCCCCGACTTCGGATCGCGAGCGACCGGAAACCCGCCGGAAAACCCGACCTGCGGTGCGTATACGTCGCCATCGAGAAGGCGCGTAAATGCCTGCTCGGGGCGGATGGAACCGGAGAATTCCGGAGGCAAGGTGGTGGCCGCGCTCAGCGTCGGCCGTTTCCCCGTCGAATCCTCCCATTCCGTCAAATAATTATCGGCCACGCGGACGATGCCCAGGCCATCGAAATACTTCCCGCGCACCAGCGTCTTGAGATTCGCAACGTGCAGCGGGGCAAATTCCGGTGCGAGTTCGATGACGACCCGGCCCGAGCCGAGTTCGAGATAGAGCGTATTCTCAGGATCCATGGGTCGCCAGTCGGATGCAGCCGACTGCGCGAGTATGTCGATGGCACCGGCCGTGGGATGCGAAGGCCCGGGTGCGGCCGCCGCCATGGCGCCAAACAGCAATCCTGCCACGAGCAAGCCGGGAAGCAATGCGGACATTTGTTGGTCTCGTTGTTATGGGCAGGATCGTAGATCGTATACGAAAATCGTTCAACGATGTGCAAGTGTCTGCAGCACTACGCGCGTCTTGACGTCTTGGTTGGCGCTCAAAGACAGGCCTTTTGCGCGCAGCAGCTGTTCAAGCTCCGCATACCTCGACGCCGCCGTGACACCGCTGGCCTTCGCGGAGACCTCGAGGAGCTGGCCGGCCGGCCATTCCCATAACTCCAACGCCAGTTTGCCGGACGCCGATTCAGCCGGGGTTTCCCACTGCGTCATGCTGATGTCGGCAATTCTCGTCACCCGAGCCCAATCGACCGCGACTTGCGAATCGTGCAGCAACTCGTTTTGCGAAGCGCTGAGCAGGTCGTGAATGTCGCTGCCGCTAACCGGCAGTTTGTCGCTCTTGTATTGGCGGCGGACCGCGTAGGAGATCAGGGCTCCTGCTGGGGTGCGATCGATCTCGCACGGAAATCGCCCGCGAAGCCCGGCGTCCTCAACGCCCCGGTCGCCCTGGGGCCGCCGAACTTTGACCGTGACGTCATGGCTCGCTCCTTGACGCACGCGCACGATAACCCCCTGCTTCAGAAGCTCCAGCGAATCCGTGTCGAAAAAATACACTCGGCCCCTGCTCTCTTTTTGGAAGCCAAGGGATGCAATGGCGGTTTCGGTTGCCGCAGACAGCAAAAACTTGACTTCGACCGGACATTTTTCTTGCGCTTGCGCGGCAGGACCGGGAAACATGAGAATCGCCGCGATCAAGGCAAACAACCCGTTCAATTGATTCATGGATATCTCCGGTTGCATCGACCCTGCTGGGAATTGTCGCGAAAATCATTGCACTAGCCACAGTAAATTCCGCTTCCGCCGGTGCTGCAACGCACGGAGCGAATCGCCAGTTGCCAGGCGTGGTATCGTTATCGGTTGAGGGGCAGAAGTCCGGAGCGATCGTGCCTCCGGCCAGGAATAAAGGGGGAAATCATGCGTCAGATCGCGATCGGATTTTTGTGTCTCGTCGCCGCAGCCTGCGGACAGCAGAGCAGCCAATCGCAGCCCAAGGGCCTCACCGCCGCGGACGCTGCCTTCCAGAAGCAGCTGCAGGAGCAGTTTCTCGACGCCAAGCCCGGCACGGTGATCGAAATCCCGGCCGGAAAGCATGCGCTCGACCGCGTGCTCACGCTGCGCGCAAACGGCGTGACCATCCGCGGCGCAGGAACCGACAGCAGCATCCTGTCGTTCAAGAACGAGATCTCGGGTCCCGAGGGCATTTTGGTCTACGGCAACGATTTCACCATCGAGAATCTGTCGATCGAGGACACCAAGGGTGACGGCCTCAAGATCAACGACGGCGAGAACATCACGATTCGCGGCGTGCGCGTCGCATGGACCGGCGGGTCGCAGACGACCAACGGTGCTTACGGTATCTACCCGGTCAGTTCGCGCAACGTCCTGATCGAGAACTCCTCCTCCTGGGGCGCCTCGGACGCCGGCATCTATGTGGGTCAGTCGATAGGTGTCATCGTGCGCAACTGTCATGCGGAACAAAACGTCGCCGGGATCGAGATCGAGAACACCATCAGCGCCGACGTCTACGACAACGTCGCCACGGGCAATACCGGCGGCATCCTGGTATTCAATATGCCGAATCTGAAACAGCGCGGACACTCCACGCGGGTGTTCAAAAACAAGGTGTTCAAGAACAATCTCGGCAACTTTGCCGCCAAGGGCGCGGCGGTGGCGAGCGTGCCGGCCGGGGCCGGCGTGGTGGTCAATTCCAACAGCCAGGTTGAGATATTCGACAATGACATCGCCGACAATCAGACCGCCAATCTCATCATCGCGGCCTACTACTCCACCAACTACTACAATAAGGAGGGCGTCGATCCGAACTATGATCCCTATCCGCGCTCGATCTACGTCTATGACAATCGCTTCGTCGGCGGTGGGGACACGCCCGATGGTCTCGATCTCAAGACACTGAAGGTGGCGATGTTCGGGCTGAATGGCCGCATTCCGGACGTTCTCTGGGACGGCTATCGGGACGAGAAAAATCTCGTCAACGGCGCGCCGCCCGCTCCCGAGCGCATCTGTGTCCGCAATGGCGGTGCCACCGTGCTCAATGCCGACGGGCCACACAAGTACAAGAATCCCAGCACCGACATGGCGCCGTTTCAGTGCGAGCTTGCGAAGTTGCCGCCGGTAGAGTTGCCGGGCAGGACCTGAGGACGCAGTGATGTATCCGCAGGCGGCGCGCCGCGCGGCGCTGTTTGCAGGAGTGCTGGCGATGTCCGCGCTGGCGGGCTGTACCCGGGCACCGCCGCCCGTACAGTTTTTTGCTGCGGGCCGCCCCGAGCATCTCAGCGACTGGCACGTGGTGTTTCGCGATGGCGGGCGCCTTGCCCTCAATGAGCGCGTCGTACCCTACGATCTTAATACTCCGCTGTTCAGCGACTACGCGCACAAACTGCGCACCCTGTGGATGCCCGCGGCCCGTGCGGCAACCTACTCCGCAACCCAGAGTTTCGAGTTTCCCGTCGGCACTATTTTCAGCAAGACCTTCTACTACCCGCGTGCCGGCGGCGGCGCAGCCGCGGTGTCTCGTAGCTCCGATCAGTCTCGGGATTTCTCAGGCCAAGGGCTTGACCTTGCCAACGTGCGGCTCATCGAGACCCGTCTCTTGGTGCGGCGCGAGCAGGGCTGGGAAGCGCTTCCCTATGTGTGGAATGCCGACCAAACCGATGCAGAGCTCGCACGCACCGGGGATGAAGTCGCGCTGGATCTCGTCGGCGTGGGCGGCGAGCGTGAGGCATTCACCTACGTCGTGCCCAACCAGAATCAGTGTGCGGGATGCCACGTCACGGACCTCAAGGCCAAGAGCATCATGCCGCTCGGCCCCAAGGCCAGATATCTGAATCGCGACTACAGGTACGCCGATGGCGTGCAAAATCAGCTCGCCTACCTGCAGAAAGTGGGTTACCTCACCGGAGTGCCTCAATCGTCCGAAGTGCCGCGTACCGCCAACTGGTTGGATCCTTCGCAGCCGCTCGAGGCTCGGGCGCGCGCCTATCTCGAGGTCAACTGCGGTCATTGCCACAATCCGAAGGGAGCCGCCGATACGACCGCACTGAACTTCGACGTCGCGACCCCGCTTGACCGGCACCTGGGGCTGTGCAAGCCGCCGGTCGCGGCCGGACGCGGCACCGGTGATCACCTGTTCGATATCGTCCCGGGTCACCCGGATGATTCGATCCTGCCGTTTCGCATGGCTACCAAAGAAACCGGCGTGATGATGCCCGAGCAGGGGCGGGACATCGTGCATCGCGAGGGGGTCGAGCTGATTCGCGCCTGGATTGCCGCGATGCCCGGGAACTGCGGCGCCTAGTCCGTCATTGGACCATGGTCCAGTGGTTGGTTCTGGGCGTAACTCTAAAGTTGCAGCACAGCGGAGGCAACCATCATGAGCACGCCCGAACAACCATCAAATCGTTTCGACGTGCACGTCACGTCGGACAGCCATTTTGGCTGGATTCGCACACGATTGGCCTTGGAGCGCACGATCATGGCCTGGATGCGCACATCCGTGTCGCTGATCGGCTTCGGCTTCACCATCGTGCAATTCTTTCAACGGTTGAATTCAATGGACGGCGTGGCCCCGGCGCTCCGTCCGCAAGCTCCGCGCCATTTGGGTTTGGCGATGATCGCCTGCGGCGTGCTGGGACTTTTAGTGTCCGCCTGGCAGTACCGGCGCCTGGTGCAATACCTGTGGAGCGATCAATTCAAGCCCATCTCAGGTATTGGATTGCACGGCATGCCCCTGATCGTTTTGCAGTCGCCGGTGATTTTGGTAATCCTGGCCGTAATCGCGATCGGGGTGTTTGCTTTCGGTGCGGTGCTGTTTCGTTTGGTCTAGCCCGCCTATTCCGAGCTCTGCGGCGCAGCCCGCGAAATGCAACGAATTCCAATGTGACTCATGCCGGTGTCGATCATCTGCGGCTGGCGAGCCGCAGGCCGGTAGCGCAGACAGTAATTGGGGGCGCATAGGAACGAGCCGCCTTTGACCACCTTGCGCGGGATCCGAAACTGCGGCTGCCCGGGATCGTAGCTTTGCTCAGCCGTGGCGGCGCGCGGACTGGCGTCCGGAGAACAACAAGCCTTGACGGCCTCCTCCGCGCGGCGCGCAACGTACCAGTCCGAAGTCCACTCCCAGACGTTGCCGGCCATATCGAACAGTCCGTAGCCGTTGGCGGGGAAGCTTCCGACCGGGGAGGTCCCTTCGAAGCCGTCACGCAACAGATTCTGCCAGGGGAACTCGCCCTGCCAGCTGTTGGCCATCGCTTGTCCGCCCGGAAAGTCCTCATCGCCCCAGGTAAACTTCTTGCCGTCGAGACCGCCCCGCGAGGCGAATTCCCACTCTGCCTCGTTGGGCAATTCCTTGCCCGCCCAGCGTGCATATGCCTCGGCATCTTCGTAAGCCACGTGAACGACCGGGTGAAGATCCAATCCTTCGAGCGAGGATCTTGGGCCGAGCGGGTGCCGCCAGCACGTTCCGGGCGCCCAAACCCACCAGTTGGTGTAATTCTTCAGGTCGACCGGGCGGCCGGTTTTGCCGAATAGCATCGAGCCGGGCACCAGGTTTTCGACCGGCGCACCGGGGAAATCGGCGGGATTCAGGGGGCGCTCTGCGAGCGTCACGTATCCGGTTGCCGCGACGAACTTCGCGAACTGCGAGTTGGTCACCAAGTAGCGATCCATCCAAAAGCCCGCGACGCTCACGTCGCGAACCGGAGACTCTTCGGGGTAGAAATCCTCCGACCCCATGCGAAATGTGCCTGCTGGAATCCACAGCATGTCGGGGTTCTCAAGCGCACTGGCATGTTCCACGTTAGAGCTCACGGATTTCTCTTCCGGCGTCGATTGATTCGCCACAGTTAATCAGCGCATCGGGACATGTCTATATGCCCAAAGTCCCATTCACAGGCTACCTGGGGGCCGCTGCTTTCTCCATCAACATCACGCCGCTCAAACTCAATATTTTCCGAGCCATCTCCTTGGGCAGTGCACGCATGATGAGACCGAACGGAAAATCCAGCGGATAGGGTCGGTTGTTGCGCTCGGATTCCTCGAGGTTGGTAATGATTTTCTTCGGGCGCCAACCAAACGGTTTGAAAAACTCGAACCAGTCTGCCACTTGAAAGCGAAACGGCGCCGCCTTAAGTTTTTGCGCCCAGCCGCGGGGCTGGGGACGCTTGCCCGCGTTGTCGAAATCCAGAATCCAATACTGCAGCGACGGCACGGCGGCCAATTCCTTTGCCAGCATTGCGACATCGTCATTGCAAAAATATGCGACAACGCCTTCGGCGATCACCAATACATGGTTGTATCCCGCAGCATAGCGCGCGAAAAACTCGCTTCGAGCTGAACGGTCCAGAAGATCCATTGCGACGCGCTCCAGCCGGCACGCCGCAGTGTACGCAGCAAGCTTGGCGTTTTTGATTTCCACGATATCCGGGAAATCAATTTCGACCCAGCGTATGTGCGGCGGCAATTCCATCCGGTAAGGCCGGGTATCCAAACCCGCGCCGAGATTCACCACCGTATCGACTCCGTTCTGCAGCGCTTCAGCAATCAGCCTGTCAATTGCCGAGGTGCGCGCCACCACCCCCCAAGCCAGCATCGCCTGCCGCGAAAAGGAGCGCGCAATGCGGCGGCCACGTTCCTCGGCAAGCATCGAGCCCAACGGATCGTGAAAAACCGCATCCGCCCTCAACCCCTCGTCTGCCCTGACCGCCGCCATCCACAGGGCGGTGTCGGCGACGCTTCTAATTACTGCATCGGCGGGGCTACGTGGCCTCATTCGCGCAAAGGAATGCGATAAATATTCCGCCGCACCTCGCCCTTCACGAATGCATATACCGATTGATCAGCACCCATCGATAGATCAAGCTCTGAATGCGATACCATCGCAGCGTCGGTGGGAACCGACGTTACTGGCTGGGTTGGCAGGCCGTCAGGACCGATGGGCAAAACCGCGGTTCGACCGTGCCGCTGAGAATTCTCACCGATGCCGACCTCTAGGTACAGTGCTTTGCCATCTCGTGACCAGTGCGAAGGCCACCAGCCGTTGCGAATCAAGGTCGGCGCGCCCCCATCGACAGGTGCCAGCCAGGCTCCGGCACTACCGCCCGCGATCGGCAAGTCTACGGTCACCCAATTGCCATCGGGCGCCACCGCGTGGAATTCCACGATGGGGTTCTCAAACACGCGAACGATTGAGCTGCCGTCCGAATTCATTCGATGCAAATAGTTGGCACGAGTACCGAGGCTTCTGAAGAACACCTGCCCCGCGTTGTCGAATGCAACCTCATCCCCGCCGCTAATCAACATCTTCGGCGGCTCATGCCGATCGAGCGGAGCGATCCAGATCTGCATCGCGCCATCGCGCCGAGTCGTAAAGACCACCGCCCGCTCATCGAATGAGATGTCGTAGCTGTTGATTGCAAATCCGGCGAGCAGCGACTCCTTGCGGCCCGATGCGGTATCCAGGCGCCACAGCTCCGAAGGCTCTGCGGAACTTCGGGCGGACAAGAAATAGACTCGACGCGCATCGGTCGAGAGCCACGGCGAAAATGCATAGCTCTCGGTCGTCAGGAGTCGCTCGCTGTTCGCGTCGTGCAGCCAAATCGCACTCTGCTCCCGGCCGAGCGAGGTCAGCAGCGAATGGCCATCAGGAGCGCAAGCAACGGTTTCTTCATCCGTGGGTCCAAACGTGATCTGCTGCGGCGGACCGTCCGGATAGCGCTGGCGCCATAGATGCGAGTGACCGGCAATTTGAACGGAGAAATACATCCATTCCCCGGTCGGAGACCAGGCCGCGGATATACAGGCGCCGGCGGGACCCACCAGCATGCCGGGGGAGCTACCGTCGAACGGCAGCAGGCGACAGCGCTGCCAGTTAGCCGTGCGGTCCATTTCCACGATCAGCACGGCTTTTCGGTCGGGGGACAAGCGGGAGTAGTGCGCCATT
This sequence comes from uncultured Gammaproteobacteria bacterium, assembly GCA_963785405.1. GTDB lineage: Bacteria > Pseudomonadota > Gammaproteobacteria > Steroidobacterales > Steroidobacteraceae > Bog-1198. The sequence continues at coordinate 21,667 of CAWAVF010000007.1, read as the reverse complement.
CCGCGCTCGTGATTCGGTAGATAGATCTCGCGGTGCTGGGAGCGATCATCGAGCGAGGACACGATGCCAAGGTGCAGGCCGGTCTTGAACTCGGAGTACATCACCGCGTGAGGACCGATGTAGCTCAGGCCGGACGCGTTTGGCAGGAGCCTCGTCGACTCACCCCCTGTGATGGGAACGATCCAGGTGTCCCAGGTACCGCCCGGCCGCTGATCGGTCGCCGAGTAGGCGACATGCGTGCCGTCGGGCGTAAAGGCCGGCGCAAAGATCAGTCCGGAGGCGTGCGTCAACTGCACGGCTTCGCCGTCGGGTAGAAGCTTCAGCCAAATCTGCGCCGCCCCCAAAAATGGACCGTCGCCCTTCATGAACGCCAGCAAGCGGCCATCAGGCGATAGCGCCGGCGCCGTGGCCACGTCGGCCACATCAGTCAGCGCTTCGTATTCGGCGGGCGAGCTTATGGGATGCCGGAGTGAATTCACCATCGTTGCGGCTGCAATCGCCACAATGGCGATGAGCGCCACCGCGGCCATCATCCATGGTCGGCGTTGCCGCCCGCTTACTGGTGCAGCCTGCGCCACTTGCATCGCCCGGTCGGCGTTCGTGTGCGGCTCATACCTCCCATTTGAAACCACGGTCACCGACGCCACGAACTTGTAGCCCCGCCCCGGAATGGTAAGGATGAAGCGCCGCTCACCCGCCGCTTCACCGAGCACCTTGCGCAACGTAAATATGCATTGGCTGAGATTGTTTTCTTCGACCACGGCCCGCGGCCAGACCGCCTTCATGAGGGAGGACTTGTCTACGAGTTCGCCGGAGCGCTCGACGAGATAGCGCAGCGTTTCGAAGGCCCTGGACGGCAGAGGAACCGGCTCGCCCGTTGGAGAAAGGAGTACCTGAAGAACGGTGTCGAGGCGAAAGCCTTCGAACACGTAATTTGGTGTACTGGTCTGGTCCATTGCCGCGGATCCGTGATTTCCCAATATACCCCAGGGCATGAGTCCCCGCGCTTCTGATCGTCACTCTCAATTCATAACAATTAATGTCGCGTTAAAGCATTTTCAGAGCATCCAAACGAAGCTCCCCTACGAGCGCGACCGAGGTCGCGAGCGGTACAAACGGGTAGTTAACTTAAGGAGCACAAACATGAAGCAATTGGGTATCAACGCAGTCGGGCTAACCATCACGCTTGGTCTTATTGGTCTGACCAGTGCAGGCGAGGCAGGCGCGGGCTGCGCAAATTTCGCTTCCGCCGGTGGGCTGGGCAGCCCGGGCCCGCTGAAACCGGCTCTATATCGTCAGGATGAGACCGACTCCACAGCCTTTCGAACGGTGGCCGACGGCGGGTTTTGGCACGCATCGATAGTCGGACTCTGGAAAGTCGAGTTTCTCGCCAAGAACAACACCAACGGGATTCCTGACGGTTTCCTCATCGATTTCGGCACCGCTATTTGGAATGGCGACGGTACGGAGACAATGATTTCCGGTGGGCGAAATCCCGGTACCGGCGACGTATGCATGGGCGCCTGGCACCAAGTCGGGCCCGCAACTTTCAAGCTCAATCACGTTGCTCTCGCCTGGCAGTCGGGGGCCTATCTCGGGCCGGCGACTATTGTCGAAACGGTCACCCTGGACCCGTCCGACACCACCTTTAAGGGCTCCTTCACAATCACACAGTACATGGCAACAGCGGCGCCCGGCGAAGAGTTCGATGAGACCACGATTGTTCCGCCAACGCCGATTCGAGGCGTGATCACCGGAACTCGCGTCACGGCGGACTGATAAGAGCGCGAGCCTCCGTACCCGTGAGGGTGCGGAGGCTCGACGTTGCCGCTCAGTTGCTCACGCTTGCCGCGAACTCCGACAACGTCCCATACACTCCGCGCTCGCCGACACGCGCCGAAATCCCTGCGCATTCGAGCTTTTCAAGCACGTTGGCGCGCACCTCGCACAGCATTACACGGGTTCCCGTGCTTGTGGGATACGATCGCTAGCTAGCCGTCATATCCCACAGACTCCAATTGTGTGGGATACGTAATAGAATATTCAGTACGCTATTGCGCCGGGGATTGCACCGGACAGGCAATCACCTGCTCGTAAGTACCGGTGCCGAGCTCACCCGGTCCGAAGATCTCGTGCTGCGCAATCCACTCACGCGAGCGATTGAAAGCCTCCTCGGTGTAAGGCTCGAACACGATGCGTTCGCCCGGCCCCCATCGCTTCGTGTCCATCGTCGTGTGGAAGCGCAGCGGAAATTCGTTTCGATAGAAATGCGTGTGGGCTTCGGGCCGAAGATCGATGTCGCGTTGCGCCCGTTGCAGCGCACGGAAATACTTGCGGAGCTCGGCCGGCTCCGTGTTGCCCGTGATCATGGTCGCGATCATGAACGTAGTGTCGATGATCTTGCGGAATCCGAGCTGCTCCGCGAAGTAGTACGGACCGCTGAACAAAGCAGCCGCCGGTATCTCAGCATCGATCAGCAGCTGCATGCGCTTAAAGAGCATGCCGTCGTTGAAGGATAAATTGATTTTGTCCGCCGGCAGGTATTGCTCCAAAGACTGGAGGCTCGAATAGTGACTGCCCGACTGGTAGCCCACGGAAATAGGCACGCCCGCCAAATCCGCAGGATGCCGGATGGCGGAATCCCCAGGTACGAATATTCCGGCCGGCGCCACTGAATAGGCATCCGGATAAAGTTTGCCCAGCCCGCGGGACGCGGCGACGTTCACGGTCCAGTGACACGCGCAGCTCACATCGGAGGCGCGGCCAGACTCGAACGATTGATAGGCGCCGACCTTCCGTCCTCTGTCATGCACCTTGCCGTCGGTCGACTGCACCTCTTCGTTGAAGACATAGTCGAGGCCTTCGGCCGTGAAGTAACCCTTCTCGTCGGCCACCCATTCCTGCAATCTGAAGTGGGGTTGAATGACGAATTTCTTCATGGTTTCGCGAGCCTCCGGGTGCCTCGGATGTCGGCTACAGAGTGTAGCGAGTAGTGAGCCGCTCGGATGGGTTTGCTGCGAATGACTCGCAAGCCATTGATTTTTGGTTACTTTACGATGCTCCCAGAAGTGCGATGCTGCAATCGATGGTGGCAAGAGTCTCATCACATCGAAGGCCTGGCTGAAAGCGTGACCTGAAAATCAGCAGGCAACCTCGATCTTCGTCATGTCGACTTGCAAAATGCCATGCAGCACCCACGCTTGCAGTGTTGCTTTCTGACTAGAGATGTTCCCCGATGGAAAAGCTCCTGCCGTTGATCATTGTGCTGGTCGTTATGGTGGGGACCATCGGAATTTCTGCGCTCGCCGTCCGGTGGGCGCGAAAATCATCGCAGCGTGCCGCCTTCCTGGGATGGGGATTGCAATTTCTGGGGGCTGGGGTAAATCCTGTGCCGCCGCCGCAGGTTCAGCTCGAAGAAGTGAATCGGCAGGCAAGAATCAAGAAGGATGCGGACTCGGGAGACCCCGTGGAGTAAGGATTGCGGGGAAATTCCGCCTCGTTTAGATTTCAGAAATGAAGATTGCGGTCCTATTTGGCGGCACGAGCGAGGAGCGCGACGTATCGATCGCGAGTGCCGCGCAGATCATTCCAGCGTTACGTGGTCTCGGGCACGAAGTGTTTGCTGTCGATACCGCAACCGGGCGATTGCCGCCGGCAGACGAGAGACGATTATTAGCCAGCGGAGTAGCGCCTGAGCCGCCGTCGACTATCGCAATGGAGCAGGTACGCGGGCGCGCAATCGCTTTCGCACCCAGCGCCACCGATATTCGTTCGGCGGACGTCGTGTTTCTGGCTCTACACGGAGGCGCAGGCGAGGACGGTCGCTTGCAGGCGATGCTCGATCTCGCCGGTCTGGGCTACACCGGTAGCAATCACATTGCGAGTGCCGCTGCGATGGATAAGGACCTTTCGAAAAGGCTATTTCGCTCGGCCGCTGTCCCAACCGCCGATTGGTTGATGGCGCCGGCCGCGGCTGCCGACATCGAAAGCGCTTTGGGATGGCCTGTCGTCGTAAAACCGAGCAAGCAAGGGTCCACCGTCGGATTGACCGTGGTTCGTGAGAAAGCCGATCTGGCCGCCGCTATAACACTTGCCGCGTCGTTCGACGACGAAGTGATGGTTGAGAAATTCATCGCCGGCCGCGAATTCACCGTCGGCGTGCTGGAAGGAGCGGCGTTACCCGTGGGCGAAATCATCTCGCCAGGGGAGGTATTTGACTACCAGGCCAAGTACCAAGTGGGCGGCGCACGCGAGGTCTTTCCAGCGGATTTGCCGCCGGCAGAGTCAGCCCAATTGCAGGAATACGCACTCCGAGCTCACCGAGTGTTGAAGTTGGGTGCCTACAGCCGCGTGGACTTTCGCCGAGATGCCAACGGCGGGTTCTGGTGCCTGGAGGCCAATTCGTTGCCCGGCATGACCGCAACGAGCTTGTTGCCGCAGGCTGCAGCGGTCGCGGGTATCAGCTTTCCAGAGCTATTGGAGCGAATTTGCAAGGGAGCAATTCGCCGACGCTAGAATCCAAACTGTAGCAGTCACGCCTCATCCAGTGCGCGCGGGTCATGCCGCTATCAGGATTTCATGTTGAAACACTGGCACCGCACGATCTGACAGAATTGCCTGCAGCTCCTCCCGCGACCTGCCTTCGGGGGCGAGCCACGCCTCCACGTGCTCAGGCTTCAAATTAATGATGCAGCGATCATGACCGGCCGCGGCAATGTCCGCCGGTGGCTCATCGGTGATGGCGGCAAAGCCGCGCACTTCGGGCTCCTTGGGATCCGTCCAGTGAGACCAGAGGCAGGCGATATACATGGTTTGCGCAGGCTCGGGCTTGAACTGCAGGACGACATTCTCTTCGCGTTCGCCGGTGTGAAGCTCTCGATGCTCCATGGTGTGGCGCTTGACGTTTTCGTAAAAGCTCTCCACGACCATGATGGCGTGGTGGGAACCGAACTGTTCGCCCCAGAATTTCTCTAAATTGTCGCGCCTCGCGTTGTAGAGACCCGGGAATTTGCGATCATAAAACGCCGGCTTCCCTGCCGGCCGACAGTGGTACCGCATCGGCGTTAGCAGGTTTTCTCTGTCCCTCCTGACTATGACTCCGGCATAGACAAAAGGGAAGATTCGATTGTCTTCCTGGTTCGGTTCCGAAGTGCGCAGTTGGCTCAATTTGGCCGTCAGTGTTTCAATCTTGCTGGTCGCGATCCGCACATCCTCGCGCGCCTTTTTCGTTTCCTTCTCATTCAGCGACCGCTGCGCATTCACCAGTCGCGTCTTTTGAGTGAAGAGGTCTTTCTCCATCTTTGAAGCTACTCTTGAGCGGTGTTCGTCGATTGCCCCCTTGATGCGTCGTTCCTGATCCGTCGCCGGGTCATCGAAATTGGCCTCGAAACCACGCGAGATCAACAGGCTCGGATCATCGAGCCTGCGGAAGAAAAGCTTCTCGACATCGTCATAGCCGAGCCGAATCCCTAGTTGACGGCTCAACTTGCGCGCCATTTGAATGACTTGAGCGGAATAGCACATAGGAGAATCCTACTATTCTTCGTCTGGACGGGAGTAGCCTTGCATCAATCCTTCGCGCATCAACGCCGGAGGCATATTGCCTACCTTCAGCAGGCGCTCGTGGAAGTCAGAGAGTGTAAATCGCGTGCCGAGAAGCGCCTTCGCATCCTCGCGCATTCGCATGATCTCTGAGGCACCCATGAAGTAGCCGATCCGATAGCCCGGCTCCGTAGCCGAACCGTCGACCTCGAGCTCCGCGGCCCAGCGCAGGAACCCTACGCCATCGGCGAGCAGCGACACGCACTCATCGTAGGTCAGCTTGCCGGTGTTGAGGCCAACGTCCCAGATCACCCGCGCGATGCGCCACAGCCTGAGCTGCAGCTGGCGCAGGTGAATTCGCTCGTTTGGGAAGAAGCCGGTCTCGTACATCAGAGTTTCGTTGTAGAGACCCCAGCCCTCGGAAAAGATCGCGATACCAAACTTCTGGCGCAGCTTGTATGGATTGTGTGCCTGGTACAGCCCTTGCACGTGGTGACCGGCGTAGGTCTCGTGCGGCGCGGTGTCGATGATGACGCCCCAATCATGCTCGGTGAGGTACTGACGCTTCGTCTCCTCGTCCCATTGCTCCTCGTATGGGTTGATGCGCCATTGTCCCACCCAGACGCCGTCTGCGTTCGGGCCCTTGGCCCCTTCGAAGTCTCCGTAGTAACTGTTCTTGCGCAGGAACTGCTCGCGGGGTACGACCTCCACGCGTTCCTTCCACGGAATGGGCACGAGCTTCTTTTCGAGTACATGCGCCTTCGCCTTGTCGACCCAGTCCTGGTGGGCCTCGAGCATGCGGCCGGGCTCCGGCCCCAAGTTCTTGATTTCGGCGGCGAGTTCCTTCCAATCCCTCGAGGGATCGATCCGCGCCGCCACTGCTTCGAGCTCGCGCACAGTCGCGTCGAATTGCTGGCGTCCGTAGCTGTATAGGGAATCGGAATCGTGATCGAGCAGATACTGCTCCTTCAGCATGCGATCGTAGGCGGCCTTACCCATCGCGTAGTCGCCGCTCGGCTTCAGCGGGAGGCGATCCTTAAGGAAGATCCGGAACTCATCGAGTGCGCCCAGGGCGCGCAAACTGGCCGCGACCAAGGCAGACTCCCGGACGGGATGCTTCGCCGCGAATGCGGGGACGGCATCGTGCAGGACATTGCGCGCACCATCCGCCATAAAGAGTGCGAGTTCGCGAAAGCGCGCGACGTTGACGCGGAGATTCCGCTGGCCATCGGCCAGCTGAGCGGGCAGCGCCGTGAGTAACCTCACGGCCTTAGCTGAATCCCCCTCCGTAGCGTCGGGATTCTCGATGAGCTGCGACAGCTCCGAGAAGGGCAGGTAGACGCGCGGATCCATGCTCCAGAGCATTCTCCCCTGCTCCAGTACCTGGCCGACGAGCAGGCTCTCGGCAAACCGATAGTTCAGAAGATCGTCACCCTTGAGTGCATTCCGGTCGATCGCACGCAGGCGCTGGAGTTTTGCGGACGTGGTCTTGCGTTTTCGGCGAAACGCACCGGCGCTGAGATCGCGCGAGGTCTCCGCTACTTCCGTCGTCGCGAATCCCTCGAGGAAAGCCTGCAACTGGGCCGCAGCCCTTGAGTCAACGCCGCTCGCCGCGAGCCCCCGTGCGAAAGGTACTGCCTCAACTAGCAGCGCCGCGGCGAGTCCGCCGCAGCGGCGAGTGAAAGTTCGGCGTCCGCAATCCAGCGCGTCAGCAAACTGAGCGGTCTTGCCAGTCGGGATTTTCACTCGGTGCAGCTCCTGCCGTGCGGCGTGATCGACCTTGAAATCGCAATTCGGCGTCGCGTTCGGACATCGCTGGCGACTCTACCGTTTCTTGGCAATGCTCAGCGGCGGCGAAACACATCCTTCAAACTCGAGACCGCGGTCGTGTGAAATGTCTCGTAGTTGTGTTCTTCGTCGAACAGCGATAGCGACGGGTTTACCAGGTCGCTGCGCGAAACCAGACCAATGAGTTCGCGGGACTCGGCATGTTGCACCACGGGTATGCGTTCCAGATGATGAACGGCGAGCCGCGTCGCAATGGCCCTACAAGTTTCATCGGGCAGCGCCATCACCGGTATGTTCTCGCCAAACAAATCGCCAACCGGTTTTTCGCCGCCAGATCCCTGGTGCTTCAGCAGAGCGGCGCGATCCAACATGCCGAGGTAGCGGCCGTTGTGCACGACGGGAAAGGCGCGATGGACCTGCGCGGAACCGAAGTGAGCGGCCAGCGCATTCGCGACAGTCGTTCCTGCATCAATCGTTTTCAACTTCCGCGTCATCACTTCCTGCACCGTGTGGCGTTCGAGCACATCGATTCCGTACTCTCGATGAATGTGCCTGCCGCGCCTCGCAATCTTTTCAGTCAAGATCGACCGGGGCATCGTCAGCACGGTGAACCCATAAGCGGAAATGCAGGCGGTGATCAGCGGCAGCAGCGCGTTGACATCTTGCGTCACTTCAAACGCGAACAGGACTGCCATGAGGGGTGCTCGCATCATGCCGCCGAGGGTCGCTGCCATGAATACCAACGGCCACAAGGCCGGCTCGCCCCCGGGCAAAAAGGGGCCGACCACGACTCCTAAACCCGCGCCCAGCATCAGCAAGGGCGCCAAGACTCCCCCTGAGGTTCCTGAACCCAGTGCAACCACCCACATCATCGCCTTGCACAAAAGCAGACCAAGCGCCACGCCGAGTGCAAAATGATTTTGCAGCAAGTCACCGATGACATCGTATCCAACCCCGAGCGCGCGAGGCTGCAGGTAACCTCCCACGCCCACCGCAATGGCGCCGATGGCCGGCCACCACATCCAATGGATCGGCAATCGACCAAACAGGTCCTCGATCTTGTAGAGCGATGTCGAGAGCACCCAAGACAGGCCGCCGCTGGCAATTCCCGCGAGAAAACACGGCAACAGAACTGCCGATGTCACCGCCGAGGTCTGCAGCGGAAACAGCGGCCCCGGGACGAAGAAATATGGCCGCGTGAAGCCCGCCACGGCACAGGCGATGGCCACGGGGAGCAAACTACGCGGGCGCAGTTCGAACAACAGCAACTCGACCGCCAGCATGACCGCGGCCAGCGGCGTGCCAAATATCGCCGTCATACCTGCAGTCGCGCCGGCAACCAGCAGCGCCTTGCGCTCCGCGCCGGTGATGCGGAGCTGCTGCCCGACCAGCGAGCCAATGGCACCGCCAGTCATGATGATAGGACCCTCAGCGCCGAATGGGCCGCCGCTGCCAATGGCAATGCCGGAAGACAGCGGCTTCAGCAGTGCCACCGTCGGCGACATTCTGCTCTTGCCGAACAGAATGGCTTCGAGAGCTTCGGGGATACCATGACCGCGAATCTTCTCCGACCCAAAGCGCGCCATTAGGCCAATGAGCAGTCCGCCCACCACAGGGATTGGGATCACCCAGAGTCCGAGATGGTTCTGCGCTGGCGACCGCGGCACGAATGAGAGCATTTGAAAGAAAAACACGTTTGTAAAGAGCCGGATCAGGGCGAGCAGTCCGAATGCCGCTGCCGTGCTGACGAATCCGATTGGGGCGGCGATCGCAGCCATGCCGAGTAGACGCCAATTGGCTGTGAAATCGCGCCGGGTATCGATCATGTCGCGGTACGTAGGGCCAGCGCCGGAAAACTGCCGCGAATGGATCTGAGTTCGGCACGGTGCAACGCAGCCAGTTTCGTCAAGAGTCCATCGCCTTTTTTTAACAAATGCACCTCGACCTCGCGGCCGTCGCGGGCGCTCGGCCGCCTTTGTACCAGGCCGCGCAACTCACAGCGGGAAACAAGCGCCGCGACGCCGTGCGGCTTCGCCTGCAGCCGTTCCGCAAGTTCTCCCACGTAGGCGAATTCACGTCCGGGAAAACCCTTGATGTGAAGCAGCAGCAGGTACTGCAGTGGCGTTATACCCTTGGCGCGCGACGCCGTTTCAGAAAATCGCTCGAATTTCCGCATTTGATAGCGAAATTCGGAAAGACCCTCGAAGTCGGGTTTTTCCAGCATCCGATCATCGCCTCGATTCTTCACGCTCGATCTCTTGGGACTATTTAATATCACAGTGTGCCACATCTGGCGTGACCGCTCGCGCGACTTAGTAGATATGCTTAATACTATCAATAGCTTACCGCGTGCCGCGCGTTACTGTTGGCGCGGATTACTGGATTCTGGCGCTCGCAGAATACAATCCAGTGCCACAAAGCATGACGCAGAGATATACTTCATACTTAATACTTCATATCGCAAAGTCAATTGGGCACGTAGTCGGCAATCAACCAGGTTTCAGCAATATGCCACCGGTAGAAGGCGGCATCGAAGCGGCCGTCGGATTGCAAGCGGTACGTGTGTTTGCAAAAGTTGGTTAGTGGCGATCGCAATGAAAAATCCTAAATTCACGACGCGACGTCTGCGTCATCGCATCCGGGGGGTATAGAACTATGAATGCGGCTCAGATAAACACACCCATCCAGCAGGCTGGATTGAAGAACCGTTGGGCGCAGTTGGTCATTGGAATCATCTGCATGGCGATGGTGGCCAACCTGCAATACGGCTGGACGCTTTTCGTGAATCCCATGCACGATAAATTCGGATGGGACAAGGCAGCCATTCAAGTTGCGTTCACCATTTTCGTGCTCTGCGAAACCTGGCTGGTTCCAGTCGAAGGCTATCTGATGGATAGATTCGGCCCACGCCCGGTGGTGTTGGTGGGCGGCATCCTGGCGGGGCTTTCGTGGATTATGAATTCTTACGCGACCACGTTGGGGATGCTGTATTTCTCCGCGGTGGTCGGCGGAATCGGCGCTGGCGCCGTATACGGAACCTGCGTAGGCAATGCGCTCAAGTGGTTCCCGGACAAGCGCGGTCTTGCCGCCGGGCTGACCGCCGCGGGTTTCGGCGCGGGCGCTGCGCTGACCGTGATTCCGATCGCCAACATGGTAAAGGCGGGCGGCTACGACAAGGCATTCTTCACCTTCGGGATGATCCAGGGAATCGTGGTCCTGGTGTTGTCGCTGGCCCTGATTCGACCGCCCGTCACCGCGATTGTCGCTTCGCTCAAGGGCGCTGTGAATCCAATGGCCCGGCGCAACATCGGTCCGGCCGAAATGCTCAAGACGCCAGTGTTCTGGGTACTCTACCTATGCATGGTCCTGGTCGCCTCCGGCGGCTTGATGGCCGCTGCGGAGATTGGTCCGATTGCCAAGGATTACGGCGTTGACAAGATCCCGGTCACCGTTCTTTGGGCGACCCTGCCGCTTCTCACGATGGCGCTGTCGATCGATTCGCTCGTGAACGGCTTTACTCGACCTCTCACTGGTTGGATTTCGGACCATCTCGGCCGCGAAAACACGATGGTGTTGGTGTTTATCGTCGAAGGAGTGGCCATCTGGGGACTGATGCAATTCGGTCATAGCACCGCGGGCTTCTTGATCTTCGCACCGCTGATCTTCCTCGGCTACGGCGAAATCTTCTCGCTGTTCCCCGCGGCGAGCGGCGATACCTTCGGCCCGAAATTCGCAGCCACCAACAACGGTCTGCTTTACACCGCCAAGGGAACGTCTTCGCTGCTGATTCCCCTGGCCAACGTGTTGAAGTCGTCCGCCGGCAGTTGGGTACCCGTGCTGTGGATTGCTGGCGCGTTGCCGATTACCGCTGCCGTGCTGGCGATATTTGTTCTTTCGCCAATGCGCCGGAAGATGCTCGACAAAATGGTGGCCGATCCCGCAGAAAAGGGCGTGCAGACGCAGACAAGTTAGCGCGACGGCGTGTTAGCGCGATGGCGTGATGATTGGGTCAGCGGAGAATGGGGCGGTATCGCCCCATTCTTCGATCTGTCGCTGTAATCGTGTCCGTCAATGCAAAACCTGGCATTCATTCGCCTATCTTAGTGTCCACGAGTGACGGCTTCGAGACGTAAATTGAGCTTAGCCGGTAGAGGCTCGTTGGCCTGGCGAAACGCCGACGTGCTTCTGGATCCAGATTGCAATGAGGTCGAGCGCGGAGGGGGCGATGGTCTCTTCGATCTGGCCGTATTCGAACGGAGAGCCTGTTCTGGACGTCTGGAAAAGATGGTTTAAATTTGGCAACTGCAAGACCTGTACGTCCGAGTTGGCGGCCAATGCGGTCTTGATGGACGCGAGGTTCTCCTCCGCGGGTACCTGCAGATCGTTGCTGCCACCGAGCGCCAGTACCGGGCAGCGCACTTTGCGCAAGGTAGGGACCGGTTCGTAGCTAAAGAAGAAGCGAAACCAGTCGCTCGAGAGCACAGCTGCCTGCTGTTCGACGACGGTCGCTGGGAGGCCTTGCGATTTAGCAGAGTCCGCCAAAACAGCGCGCAACTTTGCTTTCGCGACGGCGGGATCCTTCTCGGTCTCGGCAATAGTGATCAACTGGTCGCGAAGCGTGGCGGCTGTCTCGACTTGCGCGTCGGTCAGGCCCATCGCCTTCGAGAGCAATCGCCCTTGTTCAGAAAGGATCTTTGCACCGTTTTCACCGGGCCCGGCCATGAGTACCATGAAGGCAACGCTTGGATCGCGCGTCGCTACGATCGGCGCGATCAACCCGCCCTCGCTGTGACCGATGAGGCCGATCCGGCGATGATCGATATCGGTTCGGGTCGCGAGATAGACTACTGCCGCATCGGCGTCGTCGGCGAAATCCGCCGTCGTAGCCTTGACGTAGTCGCCGGTCGAGCTACCGGTCCCGCGCTTGTCGTACCGGAGGACGGCGATCCCCTGCCGCGTCAAATAGTCGGCAATCACCAAGAAGAGGCGATGACCCATGATCGGCTCATCGCGTGTGTTCGGGCCCGATCCGGCGATCATAACGACAGCAGGGAACGGCCCCGTTCCCGTCGGACGGGTGAGTGAGCCGGCGAGCCGGGCCTGCCCTGCGGCACTGTCGAATGCGACCTCTTCCTCAGCATACGGATAAGGTTTCTTTGGCGTCTGCGGCCGGTTCAGAGTGGGCTGCTTGGCGCCGGGCGGGCGTTGTTGCAACTTAAGCGGCAAGCTGAGCGAGCCTTGCGTCCAACTGCCTGCTATCGTCTGATTGCCGGACTCGAGGGCGCCGTCGAACGTCGCAGCGAGAGCCTTCAACTCAATCCGCACGTGCGATCCCTCTCGACTGATGGCAGAAACCGGTGCGCCCAGGGCGTTCTGGTCAATGCTATCCAGCGTCGCCGTGGTGCCTTCCGCCGGCGTCGTTTTCACGTGCAGGGCAAGACGCAGCTGCGTGCCGTTGATGTCAAGCACACCATCCCAATCACCGTCGAGCCCGACGACCGTCGGCGCGGGAGGCACCTCGCCGCGAGCGAGCTCAAGCGGCAGGTTGGCCGACCCCTGGCGCCAGGTTCCCGACCAGTGCTTGGTCCCGGTCTGCCACGAGCCGGTGAAGGTGCCGCGGATGCTGGGCACGGTGAAAGTGAGGCTGTCGACACTGGCGGTAACCTCTCCGAGAGCTAGCCCACGCACGCCCTGATCCAGGCTGTCGAAGGATCCGGTAAGCGCGCCCGTGCCATCGCGCCTGAGGTGGACCGCGAGATGCAGTTCGCCCCCTGGGATTTTAAGATCACCGACCCAGACGCCGACGGTGTCCTCGGCGGCAATCGGGGCGCCAAGAGCCGGCGAGAGTCCGACAAGAACTGTCGCGAGCCATTCCGTTATACCAATCTTGCGCATGCTCATTTCTCCCCGGAGATCGGTCTTTACTCAGTTCAATCGCCGTTAGATGCAGGTTACTGGTCCAACAACGGACTATTAGTGAAGGGCGGTTTTGCGCTGTTTCCCGGAAGCTTCACAAGCGACACATCATCGAAGAGAATCGCGGGCACGACATAGGATTCCAGTGGCGGCGCACCGATTTGCGCGGCCACATTAGAGGGAAATCCGTTGCGCTGTGGAGTCGCTTCAGTATAGACAGACCTTTGGTCGGACACTGCGACAATGTCCTTGAAGGACGCGACTGTCATCCCGCTAAGTTCCGTATTGCGGATCAGTTCTTCGTGGCCATCGGCGTAGACACGGTACGCAAGAGTCGCCACCTTGCCGGAAAGTCTCCGGATAGCGATTCCGAAGGGATTCCCTCGCTGCACAGCAGAATCAATCAGCCGCTTCTGCAACTCCGCCAGCGTGAATGTCTTGTCCGCATTCACGTACAAATTGCTCGCGGCGACACCCCTCTCCCGAAAGTTGCCGGTGCTTTCCGCTACGCCGCGCACGGGAGCGCGCGAGGTGAGCACCGTTTTCAATATCCCGCCGCGGACAACAAGAGTCTGCTTCGCAGGAACGCCCTCCTCGTCGACCTTGTAGCCGCCGAAGACCGGGTTCGCCTTCTCGTGGCCTGCCGTAGGGTCGTCCAGCACATCGATGAACTCAGGCAGCACGCGGCTGCCCAATTTATTCAGCAAGCTGTTCGATGACTGCTGCCGTAGCGCCTCTTCGAGTTGTGCATTGTTCGATATCAAGGTCGGTTGCGCAGGCAACGCTTCCGCGAATACGCGCGCAAATACCTCGGCCGCCGCCTGACCCTCAAAGAGAACGGGCCCATTGTAGCGGTCTTGAACCGGCGCAGACTGCAGGTTGCTCAGCCCCAATACCATGGCGTGAATCTGCAACAGCAAATCGGCCTCGGAAGGCAAATCTCTCACCGAGTAGCCGTATGCGCCGACGAAATCGCTGAGCGGCATGCCGTCGCGCGCCTGCGTTGAGGCCGTGATTCGCAGGGAAACCCGTGGGCTAAGCCGCGTAAATGTACCGCCCTCGCTGTTCAAGTAGCGTTCGAGTCGGTTGTCCGCGGAAAAATGCACTTGAGATTGCTGAATCGAAGGCGTCTGCCTGAAGACTGCGGAAGTTTCACGGACCAGCCGTGTTGCATCCTGCCAATCCAATTCGGCAGGTGGCGCGAGATCCGTGATCGAGACCGGCGTTGCTTTGCTAAAGTCCGGGATGTCATCCTCGCGGTTCTTGTTTTGCAAGGCTGCGCGTTTCCCTGCAATATCTTCCAAGGCTTTCTTATATGCGCCGTCTGTGGCCAGCCATATTTGTCTGCGCAGTTCATTGTAATCGTCATCGAGCGGCAGGCTTGAGATGCCCGCGAACATCTGTGCCGCAAAGCCAGAGACACCGGCGCCTAAAGACAAGAAGTTGCTGTTATCCAATGAATAATCGCCCACCCTGACATTTACGGTGAGCAAACGAACGCGGTTCTCGGAGTTTGCCAATAGGCTGCCCAGGGTGGCGGAAATCGCCCTCGACTCGCTATCCACGATGCGATAGGAAATGAAATACGGCTTATCCAGTTTTTGCAGCTGCAGCTTCTGAATCGAGCGCCGCATTTCGTCGTGCATGGCTCGGACGACGGCGTCTTCGCGCGAATGCGCGCCTGAGCTGGCCAGCAGCAGACAAACAAGCATCACCGCTTTCATATCGAACCCTTCCTATTTGTCCTCAAACGGCGCCGGCAATATTGGCGCGCGCTCCTGCGACTTCAATTTCTTCTGCACTTCAATCTGTGAGACGAGAATCGCCGGTGCGGTCGATGAAACCGGCACGGCACCCGATTCGGCGCCACAGATTCCATTGAAAACGGCCGCCTCATCGTCCGCCGCAAGAATCTTGCTGAACACGGTAAGCGGGGTCCCGATAAGGTCCACCCCGCGGACGAGTTCTTCCCGGCCATTTGGGTAAACGCGATAGACCATGACCGGAAGCACGTTGAATGCGTTGGGTATCGTGCGGCCGGTAAGGGTAAATCCGCCCTCAATCTCGTCGAACAACAAGCCGAAGGACTTGCCCTGCTTCTTGATTTCTTGGAGCAACAGGGTCTTAAGCTGGCCGCGTGAAATTGCCCTCGTATTGAGCACAAGTAAATTGGATTGTCTTGCGACCGGCGTAAAACCCGGCTGGGCCCGTCCATGTCCGTTTGAGGTGGGATAGCCGTCGATTGGACTTCGCGACATGAGGAAATTCTTGAGTACGCCGTCGTCCACCGCAGTGACGCGGCGCGCCTTCACTCCCTCATCATCGTAGTCATAGGAGCCGACCAAATCGACGCCGGCATATTGGCGCAACGTTGGATCGAAGACCACGGAAAGAAAATCGGGCAGTATTGGTTGGCCGACCATCTTGCGAAATGTTTGACCTTCGGTTTCACTTTTTTGCCGATGGCCTTCAATGCGGTGACCAAATACCTCGTGGAAGAAGACGGCAGTTGCGCGACCGGACAGAATGGCGGGACCGGTGAAAGGATCGACGGCCGGGGCTTTTCGCAGAGACTCCAGATCCACGATCATTTTGTTTACCGCCTTTAGCACCGTGGCATCGTCGGGAAGACCGGCCGGCGTAAAGGAGAAATAGGACTCGAACCGAGGCAGTTCCATGCCATCATCCGCTTTTGAATATGCCGCAACATGGAGTCTGTAAAATGTTTGCGAAGTCTGGATGGCGGCACCGTCGCTGGAAACGAACCAGCGCGTATCCTGATTCGCCGATAGAGTTGCAACGGCTTGATACAGATTCCCGAAGCGCTGGAACGGTGCCGTGTACCTGCGTACTCTTTCCTCCCAAACCTGCCTATTCACGGCCAGAGGCGCTGTAGCCGCGACAAATTGTTGCGCCGTCTCCGGGGAAAAATCAGCTGAGTTGTCTTCCTGTTGGACCTTCACCTGGCTATTGGTGCGCACGGTTGTGAGATCCTCGAGCGCCTTTTTGTATTTTTTGTCTGTTTGATACCAGAGAACATTTCGTATCGCCGCAGGATCATCCTCGATCGGCATTGGAATATTGGAAAACCGATCGAGGGGATTTGCCATCCTACCGCGCATCTGGCGGGTATTATCCATTGCGTAATCGCCGACTCGCAGATCTATGTGCAGTTGCCGTCGTTTGTTTTCGCTGCTGTTCGTCAGCGTTCCGAATGACCCGGAGACGGTAACGGAATGAGTTTCCACAATCTCATAGCTCAGAAAGTAAGGCGGGACTTCCTGTTTCTTCAACTGGTCGAGGGAATGCATCAGCTCAGCTTTCGCGGCATCGAGAACGCTTGGGGTTTGGTCCTGGTTTTGACTTCGCGATACCAGTGCCGCCACGCTCAGGCCAATCAAGGCAACAACCTGTCGCAACTCCATTCGAGCCTCCTGCACCGCCCCGAGATAGCTTATCCGATATCTACGATCGGCACTGCTCCAGCGATCGGCAGCCGACCGGCACCGTCGCGATCATGAGACCGGCCACTGGACAGATAGTTTCATCCGAGCGCTCAGACCGATCATCGGCGCCGCCGCCGTCGCGTCACATTTCTTGCGACCGGCCTACCCCGACGGTTGCCACGACTTGTGGAGTCATGATTTGCTCGGGAAGATTTTCACCGCGTCGCTCGAATATGTCGCGATAGGCCACGTAGTTCAACACGCCGAAAAAAACAACGAATGCCGCGGTGGTCATGCCATACGCGGGTATCGCGGAGGCTAGATATATCGCGCCGATAGCCAATATGCCGGTCATGGTCAGGATGGTTACCAAACCGTTTATCTTGTCGGCCTTCTTAGAAAGGCTACGTGCGTCACGCGCAGGAAGTCCTGGTATCAGAGCCAGCAATGGGCAATAGGTGAGTCCCCCGCAGGTCACGATCAGCACGACACTTGCTTCTACTGACGCAAGAAAATCTCCTTGATGCTGAAGATAAGCAGGCGGATTGTGAGCGGCTACTGCACCGAAGCCGTGAAAGAGAGAATGAAGAAACCAACTCAGTGCTGCCAAGCCCACGCCCATGCTCACAGCTCCAACCCAAACGGAGCGGCGGCCTAGGTGCGAAAGGGTCTGCCAGGTCAGGCTGTTGTCATCGGCGCCCCTAGCGACGGCGCTGACAAGGACCCACAGGATTGGCAACGCGACGATGCCAAGCCTGTCAACCCAGACTTTCTCGACGAAGTATCCGTTCGCGAAATTCACCGCAGAAGTGTCCAGGCAACCGAGAAGCGCGATCAGGAGGCCAAATCGCAAGGGCGAGCGCAGAAATAACGCCAGGGTTGCCCGCAACCAGCGCTGCGCGAACGGCTTATCAACCTCTCGTGGTTCGAGAGTCGCGTTCATACCTTCGTAAGCAGGAGATTCAAGTGGCCACTTCGAAGAACAATTCTAACCCCGGAAACGTCGAGAAATAGCCGACTACTGCCGGATCGAGTAGATCTTCCTTCCGGCAATGAGTGCGATGTAGCCCATCACCAAACTGATCACGACGTAGGCCGAGGCGACGACGGCGCCTGTCGCCGAACGTATCATCAGCTCGGACGAGCCATACGCAAAGCTCGAAAACGTGGACAGTCCGCCGGTCATGCCGATTCCGATCAGCGCGTAGACCTCATCAGACGCGACCTTGCGGCTGTGCAGCCCGGCAACGAGGCCGAGTAAGAACGCCGCCACGATATTGGCAGCCAGGATATCCAGCGGGAAGCCGCGCGATGGAGTTGGCACGATCAGCATGAGGAACTCGCGCAGCATGGCGCCCACTGCTCCACCGACGAACACCGGGATGACAATCTTGATCACAACCGTTCCTCCTTCAGCCCTGCGCGCGGGCAAGCGCGGCTCCAATCTGGCCTGCCAACAGACCGGCCGCGACCGACAGCAAAAGATAGGAAGTGGCAACGCCGCCGCGTCTCTTGTCGGACAGCTTGACCGCATCGAGCTGCATACTGCTGAAGGTTGTGTAGCCACCGAGCACTCCGGTCAGGACAAATGCATTCAGTACCATGCCGTGGCCGTAGCGGTCGTGCCAGTCGACCCCGAACAGCACAGACAGATAACCAATCAGGAAGGTACCCGAGACGTTGATCAGGAACGTGCCAAGCGGAAAGTCACCGTGATAGCGCTCCCCGACCACCCGCCCGACCCACCAACGTAATACCGATCCGAGGCCACCGCCGAGTCCCACCCACACCACATCCAAAGGCTTCATTTTGATCACTCCGAGCCTGAACCGGTCTTTACAGTATGTGGCGCGTGCGGCCGTGCTAGCACGCAGTAGGCGTCGCGAGCCGCACCGAGACAATTAGACTTTGGGAACGTCACCGAAGGAATGCTAGGATCTCGCGATGGCGCGACATACCACCCTGACTTTGCTCGCGGCTCTCATCGTTTGCGGCGCCGGCACATCTCTCGCCAATGCGGCGGCTCCGCTCGCGGCAGCGCCCAGCGCGCGCGTGGTCACGGTGTCGCCGTTGGGGACGACTGCCAGTGAGCCGGCCATCGCCGTGAATCCACACGAACCGCACGAGGTCGTTGCGGTCGGCGGCCGTTGGGCGGCATACTCGATCGATGCCGGCGCGACATTCACGCCGGTTCGGCTGACCCCCGACGACCACCCGCCGCTCGGAGACGTTTCGCTCGCCTTCGACGACCGCGGGCGCTTGTTTCTTTCCTACCTCGCGATCCAGAAGAACGGCCTGCCCGGCTACTGGGGTCATGGTACCGGCGGGAACGGCATCTGGGTGCTGCGCTCGCCCGACGGCGGCAAGACTTGGGATCCTGCTCCGATCGGCGTGAAGGTATGGAAGGGCGATGAGCCGGACGTGAAGCTCGAGGATATGCCGAGGATCTGGTCGGACACCGGCGCGACCAGCCCACACCGCGGCAACCTGTACATGGCGTGGATCGAGTGGCAGCTCGAGCAGTCGATCATCCTCTACTCGCGCTCGAGTGACGGTGGCCAGACCTGGGCGGCCCCGCTGCGGATCAGCACCAGAGCCGGGCTACCGCGCGATGACAACGGTGCGGTGGTCGGCCCAATCGGCACCGTCGCGCCTGACGGCACGATTTACATCATCTGGAACGAAGGGTTCAACGTCACGCTGGCTATCTCGAAGGACGGCGGCCGGAGCTTTAAGCCTTCGCGCCCGATCTTCGACGTCGCGGCTCCCTATTTCGGTGGCGCCAGCGGCATTCCAGGTGTCGCGCGGTGCATGGGTTTTCCGCAGGTCGGAATCGATCCGAAGCTCGGCAGGCTCTACGTGACGTGGAGCGACTTCCGCAATGGCGATGTCGACGTGTTCATCTCGCGCTCGGACGACCGCGGCAATACTTGGACGGCACCGATGCGTGTCAACAACGACCCAGTCCACGACGGCGCCGACCAGTTCCTGCAATGGATGGCCGTCGACGCAACCGATGGCTCGGTCAACGTGCAGTTCTACGACCGGCGCGACGATCCCGCCAATCGCCTGACGCGCGTTACCCTCGCCCGCTCGACCGACCACGGCCAGAACTTCACAAACTACGCATGGAGAGCCGAGCCCTTCGCTACCGACAACGCCTTCCTTGGCGACTACGAGTGGCTCGTCGCGCTGGGAGGGCGTGTGTTCGGCACGTGGGCCGAGCCCGCGCCGGCCGGTTACGTCGTGGTAGTGCCGCGGGCTCCAAGCACCGTGGCGTCGAGGGCGCCGACGATCATCCGTGTCGGCAGCGCAGACTTCCGCGTGGCGCACTGAGCTTGACGTTTCCGGCGGCCAAATCAGACAGGCGTACGAACTTGAGCGCTGAACCTAGAAACAAGGGGATTGTAATGAACAAGACGCTGCTCGCCGCCGCTGCGGTTACCTTGTTTGCCACATCGACGCCGATCTGTGCCCAGCAGATGACGACCAAGCAACAACTCATCGGGACGTGGAAAGTCGTTACTCTGAAGGCCACGAGCGGCGGTAAGGTGAGCAATCCACTCGGGGAGCATCCGGCTGGCTACGTGAGCGTGACGCCCACGCGGATTTGGTCATGAAATCGCCGGGTGTGATTGTTCCGATGACAGGCGCGCTCAGCATAGTCGAGATTGAGCTCGTAAAAGCCGACTAAGCCGGAGATCGAACGGCGCTTCGATGAGTACTTTCGATCCCATGCGGACGGCGTGATCGTCGGCTATCTGGCACTCTGGCCGACCCAGTTAATTAGCCCATCCAATCAATCAGCCTAGATTTCAATTTCCATTGGCCGTTATTCAGTTCATAAACAGCCGTCCCACCCTGCCCCCCTTTGCACCCGCAGGATGCGGAAAAAACAAAGGCCGCTTTTCATGCTTTGAATCGAAAGCTATCTCACTCAGAATAAGCTGGGTTCTCGCATACCCATCGGGACCCGTGTCAGGATCGCTCTTCTCTGGATCAAGCAGCTTACCCGCGGCTGCTATCCGTGCAGTTACGCCCACTGTATGGCGTCATGGCCTATCAATGATCGATGCTCGAGGATGCCTGGCCTGAAATTACCCTAAACGGGGGGGCTATTTCGCACCCAAATAGTCGAAGCTGCGATCTCGCGATGCCGGTAGTAGGCCCTCGGGACTTGCTCGACTCTTTCCGGAGTAACTTCACAATCTCGATCTCACCTACTGAGCTTCTCGAATGCTGCAACCTCTCCGGTCTTGAGCTCGCGCCATCGAGCCAACCCTAAGGCTGCCTCGCTCTTCAGTTCGGCGAACATCGCCTCGTCCTGCGCAGTCGGCGCCGCATCGCCGGAACCCACGAGCGACCCCAGCGCCGCCAGCGTGTTGTTTAGACGTACCGGATAGTTCAGCGCGTCCTCCGAGGCGTGCGAGCGCGGCTGTATCAAGATCTCCTCAACCTCGGTCAGCTTGCGGTCGAGGGCATCGCCAGCGGCCGCGACCTTGGCTGCCTGCGGTCCAGCGGCTGCCTTCTTTGCCGCCATGATCTTGACACGGGTGGCGCGGATGTCGAGTACGGTGTCATGCACCTCGGTCAGCAGGGCGTTGATCGCACTATGCAGAGCGAACTGCTTGGCCAGGTCGTCAAGAGTCGCCGTGCCGCGCGGATCCGCCACGATCTCGAGCGGCTGAGTCTGGCTCGTACCATCGACGGTCAGCTTGACCTGGTAGTGGCCCGGCGGCACCTTGGGACCCGCCACGCTGCCCGCCCACAAGGGCGCGTTCTTGATGGCGCGCGCCTTGTCTGTGCGCAAGTCCCAAGCGAAAGTATTGAAGCCAGCGAAATGCGGCGGCTTGATTGGTTTGGCGGCACGTCCCCCGTCTTCCTCGTCTTCCTCTTCCGGCTCAGACTTGGCATCGTCCTCACCGGGACTCTTGGCATCTTCGGATTCCGGGAAATGACGGATCAGCTTGCCACTA
>CAWAVF010000006.1:0-362967 GCA_963785405.1 uncultured Gammaproteobacteria bacterium | reverse complement strand
CAAACTGAGCGGGACCGCCTATGGTGCAACTCTTCGTGCGCCGATCCCCCGGCCGCGAAGACGACGTACGCCAAGCGCGCCGCATTTGCGCCGCCACGCTCCTTCGACTTAGTTTATCCCGAGCGGAGTCGAGGGGCTCAGGATGACATTACTTGATAACGCCGATGGCCGACTTGCGCGGCGGCCAGGCGCGCGATCGGAACGCGATACGGCGAGCACGAGACGTAGTCGAGGCCCAAGCGTGTCGCAGAACGCGACGCTGCTCGGCTCGCCGCCGTGCTCGCCGCAGATGCCGATCTTCAGATCGGCGCGCGCCGCGCGCCCTTGCGCGACGGCCTTCCGCATCAGCGCCCGACGCCGAGGCGGTCGAGCACCTGGAACGGATCGTCCTTGAGGATCTTCTTCTCGAGGTAGACCGGAATGAACGACGCTTCGGCGTCGTCGCGGCTGTAGCCGTAGGTCGTCTGCGTGAGATCGTTCGTGCCGAACGAGAAGAACTCGGCGTCTCGGCGAGCTCGTCGGCGACGACGCAGGCGCGCGGCAGCTCGATCATCGTGCCGATGCGGTAGGGCACCGTCGACGCCGTTCTCGCGCGATCACCTCGTCGGCGACGGCCTTCGCCGCGTCGTACGTCGACCCGCATCTCTTCCGGCGTGCCGACGCCGGGAATCATCACGTCGGGCCGCGCGTCGACGCCGCGCTTGCGCAGCTCGCACGCCGCCTCGAAGATCGCGCGCACCTGCATCGCGTAGATCTCGGGATAGACGATGCCGAGCCGGCAGACGCGCAAGCCCGAGCATCGGATTCTGCTCGTGCAGCTGCCGCACGCGCGCAGCACCGCTTCCTTCTCGCGATACTCCGGCGACTCGCTGCCCTTGCGTCAGCCGCAGCTCGGTCGTCTCGACGAGCAGCTCTTCGAGCGACGGCAAGAACTCGTGCAGCGGCGGATCGAGCAGCCGGATCGTCACCGGATAGCCCTGCCATCGCCTCGAGGATGCCGACGAAGTCGTCGCGCTGGAACGGCAGCAGCTTCGCGAGCGCCGTCGTCGCGCGCTTCGCGCGTCGTCGGCGAGGATCATCTCGCTGCACGATCGGCAGCCGGTCGTGCTGCATGAACATGTGCTCGGTGCGGCACAGCCCGATGCCCGGCGCGCCCAGTTCGCGCGCCTTGCGCGCATCTTCCGGCGTGTCGGCGTTCGCCCACACCTGCATGCGCCGCAGCTCGTCGGCCCACGACAGAAACTCGGCCAGCCACGTCGGGCAGCTCGCGACGGCGGCGGGATCAGTCGCAGCTTCGCCGAACGACGACGTTGCCGGTCGTGCCGTCGATCGTCATCCAGTCGCCTTCGCTGCAGCGTCGCGTCCGCCGATGCGTCGCGGCTTCGTTGCGCGCGTCGATCGTGCAGCGCCTCGCAGCCGGCGACGCACGGCTTGCCCATGCCGCGCGCGACGACCGCGGCGTGCGACGTCGCGCCGCCCTTTGCGGTGAGCACGCCTTCGGCGGCGATCATGCCGTGCACGTCGTCGGGCGTCGTCTCGGTGCGCACGAGGATCGTCGTGCTTGCCGTGCTCCTTCCACGCGACCGCGTCGTCGGCGTCGAAGACGACCTGCCCGGCGGCCGCGCCGGGCGACGCGTTGAGCCCCTTGCACGCGACGTCGACGCGTCTGCGTCGGGATCGATGCGCGCGTGGAAGAGCTGGTCGAGCGACTGCGCGCTCGACCATGCCGACGGCGCTTCGCTTCGATCGATCAAGCCCTTCGTGCACCAAGTCGAGCGCGATCTTCACCGCCGCTTCGGCGCTGCGCTTCGCCGCTGCGCGTCTGCAGCATGTACAGCTTGCCGCGCTCGACCGTAAACTCGAGGTCCTGCATGTCGCGGTAGTGCCGCTCGAGCCGCGTCGGCGATCTCGTCGAACTGCGCGTAGACGTCGGGCTGCATGTCGCGCGAGATCGGCGATCTTCTCGGGCGTGCGAATGCCGGCGACGACGTCCTCGCCCTGCGCGTTGCGCAGATACTCGCCGAAAAGCTTCGCGCTCGCCGGTGTTCGGATTGCGCGTGAACGCGACGCCGGTTCCCGAATCGTCGCCCATGTTGCCGAAGACCATCTCCATGACGGTGACGGCCGTGCCCCAGTCGTCGGGAATCTTGTTGTAGCGGCGATAGTCGATCGCGCGCTTGGAGTTCCACGAGTCGAAGACCGCGCCGATCGCGCAGCTCGAGCTGCTCGTGCACGTCCTGCGGAAACTCGCGCGCCGGTGCGCTCGCGCACGATCGCTTTGAATCGCGCGACCACGCTCTTCCACGACGCGGCGTCGATCTCGGGATCGGTCTCGACGCCGAGCGCGCGCTTGCGTCGTCGTCGATCAGCTCTTCGAAGTGGTCCTTCTCGACGCCGAGCACGACGTTGGAGAACATCGTGATGAAGCGCCGGTACGCGTCCCAGGCGAAGCGCTCGTTGCCGGTCAGCTTCGCCAGCGCCGCGACCGTCTCGTCGTTGAGCCCGAGGTTGAGGATCGTGTCCATCATGCCGGGCATCGAGACGCGCGCGCCGCTGCGCACCGAAACGAGCAGCGGGTTCTCGGCCGACGCCGAAGCCCTTGCCGGTGCGCCGCTCGAGCTCGCGCATCGCCGCGTCGACCTGCTCTCGCAGCCCGTCGGGGAAGCGTGCGGCCGGCGCGTAGAACGCGAGGCACGCCTCGGTCGTGATGGTGAACCCGGGCGGACCGGCAGCCCGGCGCGCGTCATCTCGGCCAGACCCGCGCCCTTGCCGCCGAGCAGATCGCGCATCGCAGTCGTGATCCGACGTCCGACGCAGAGCGCCCCCTCCTCGAAGAAATACGACGTGCTTCGTCACACGCAAGCTGCTCCCGCAAGTAGCGTCTGCGAGCCGATCGGCCGGCGACGCGCTCCTGCCGCATCGAGTCGCGCTCGCGCACGGTCACGGTGCCGTCGTCGAGCGTCTCGTAGTCGACCGTGACGCAGAACGGCGTTCCGATCTCGTCTTGACGGCGGTAGAGCTGCCCGATGTTTCCTTCGTCGTACTGCGTGCGAAATTGCGGCCGCAGCGCGCGCTTCGATCGCTCGCGCGCGCTCGACCAGCTCGGGCTTGTTGCGCGCCAGCGAAAAGACCGCCGACCTGCACCGGCGCGATCGCACGGATGGAAGCGCAACACCGTGCGCTCCGTCTCCTTGCCGTTGGGATCGACGCTCGTCTCGCGCTCGTAGGCATCGATCAAGAACGTGAGCGTCGTGCGATCCATGCCGGCCGAGCTCTCGATCAGGATCGGCGTGTAATTCGTCTTTGTCGCCTCGTCGAAGAAACTGCAGATCCTTGCCCGAGAGCTTCATGTGCGCGTCGAGGTCGTAGGTTCCGCGATGCGCGATCGATTCGAGCTCGCCCCATCCCCACGGGAAAGAGATACTCGACGTCGATGCCGGCCTTCGCGTAGTGCGGGCGCTCCGCGTCGGTCAGCTCGTAGAAGCGCAGCCGCTCCGGCTCGATGCCGTAGCTCGCAGTACCACGCCTTGCGCGCGCTCGACCCACTCGTGAAAGACCTCCATGTCGTTGCCGTCGTCGGGAACGAAATACTCGAGCTCCGCCTGTTCGAACTCGCGCACGCGAAAGGTGAAGTTGCCCGGCGTGATCTCGTTGCGGAACGACTTGCCGATCTGCGCGATGCCGAACGGCGGCCTCTTGCGCGCGCTCTGATAGATGTTCTTGAAGTTGACGAAGATGCCCTGAGCCGTCTCCGGCCGCAGGTACGCCAGCGACGACGGTGTCTTCCATCGGGCCGATCGCCGTCCGCATCATCAGGTTGAAGTTGCGCGGCTCGGTAAACGAGTCTTTGCTCCCGCAGTCCGGGCACTGTCGAGCGATCGTTGAGATGGTCGGCGCGAAAGCGGTGCTTGCAGACCTTGCAGTCGACCATCTCGTCGTGAAACGCCTCGACGTGACCCGAGGCTTTCCACACGTCTGCGGATGCATGATGATCGACGAATCGAACGCGACGACGTCGTCGCGCAGTTCGACCGTATCGCGCCACCACGCGTTCTTGACGTTGCGCTTGAGCACGGCGCCGAGCGGACCGTAGTCCCAGAAGCCGTTGATCCCGCCGTAGATCTCGCTCGACTGAAAGATGAAGCCGCGGCGCTTGGCGAGCGCCGTGATCTCTTCCATCGTTACGCGTTGGCCGAGGCCGCCGTCTCCATAGGGTCGCTAGATTTATCACCTTCCCGCAAACCCCCGCCGTAGCGGCGGCCCCGCCAAACGACGCCGCGGCCGCCGCAAAGAGCGATAACGACGTCGCCAAGACCGCAACGGTGAACGCGTGCCTAACGGGATCCACAAGACCGGAAGCCGGTACGCGCATCAGCCGCATCCCCACGTCGCCTAAAACCGCCGCCATCGCCAGCACCAGCTACCGCGGCGTCGGTCGCCGCCGGTCAGTAGCGCTCGATAAAAGTAAGTGCGTGATCGGAGCGATGGCACGCCAACGCGCTAGCGCCGATCGCTCCCCAGGGACTGGCCGCGCACGCCCAGGGCGAAGTTCTTCGTGAACCCGTGCCAAATCTCGCGCGAGGACCGGTACATGCGCGTGTGCGCACGCCTCGGACCCGGCGAGAACGATGCGAAAGCGGCCATCGCGCTTAAACCGCCGCGCCAGTTCGAGATCCTCGGCGATCTCGCCGCGAACGGCTTCGTGTCCGCCTATCGCGTCGTACGCCGCGCTTGAGACGAGATGTACTGCCCGTTGAAGAGCGCAACGTCGGGCTTCGCGGATCGCTGACGTCGTCCGTCGGTCCGCCGCCGAGATAATGACGAAAAGAATCGTCGGCATGAGCGGCGTTCGGCGAGGCCGACCGTTTCTGATCGGTGAGTACGCTCAGCACGTCGAGCCGCTCGATCCGGCGCGCTGCACGGAGCCGCGGCGCGGGACTAATGAAACGTATCGGCGTCGGTGAACAACAGCCACGCGCCGCGAGCTTTGCGCACGCCTTGCGTCAGCGCCCACGGTTTGCCGACCCAACCGGCGGGCAGCGGTGCGCCGGCGACGATCTTCACGCACGTCTTGCGCTCGCGATTGCGTCTACGATGCGCGCGTTGCGTCGTCGGAACGGTCGTCGACGACGACGACTTCGAAATCGGGATGCCGCTGTCGCCAGCAACGAGCGTACGCATTCCTCGATTTTCCGCTCTTCGTTGCGAGCCGGCACGACGATGGAGAGGCTTGGGAGTCCGGCTTGCGGTTCGCATGGCTCAATTTTGCTCGGCGAACGCCGGACGACGTCGAGCCAACGGAGAGCAAGGACGAGGTTCGCGCCGCTCAATAGGAGCGCGACGATAGTTAGCGTTGGTTTTCTCTGAGGTAAGCGGCGACGGCGCGTTTTTGCGCGCGCGCAAGCCACGCCTCGACGATCACGTCCTTGAGTTGGCTGGCCGAGATCTTACCGAGCCGTATCAATATCGCCGGGTAGCCGTCGAAGTGGGGACGTCGTGAAAAAGACGTTCGGATCGCTGTGAAAGCAAGACGTCTTTCATCTCGACATCGGACGTACGCACGCCCAGGATCGGTCCCGCGGGTGCCCGATCGCCGAGCGCCATGAGGTCGGCGCGTCGCAACGGCCGCTCCCACGCGAAATATTTCTGTCTGACGATCCATGCCGAAGTGCCGCTGGAGCGAACTTCTTCGCTCGTGCCCGGCAACTTGAGTGCGATCCGCCGCCTCGCGCCACGCGAACCGGTCGCCGGCGGAAGCAGCCTTTCGTTCCGTTGTTGCGCTCATGCCTGCCGGCTCAAATCTTCAAGAGACACTAGCATTCTACACGGCCAGTATGGGGTTCGAGGTCACCTGGCAAAGCGAAACGATGGGAGGCATCCGGTTAGCGATCTCCGACGAGCTATGACCGAGAGTATCGAGCCATCCCGGCCTAGGTTGGGCCCCTCGAGGGTAAAGCCTTGGGGCCGGCGCGAGTTCCACGTTATCGTCCCGTCCGGTGTGTGCTTTCAGCTTTTACAAGGACATCTAGCGGCATTTGGCGTCAAAGATTCCCACTCGCACCACGCCGCCTGCGGCACACCGTATTTACGCATGTAGTCCACACCAATCGCTCCGCCGCCGCTTTCCGATCGCCGCACGTTGCGCCGTCGGCGCATAGCTTGGGGGAAGCGCAACGAGCGCTAATACCGGCGCGAGCACCACGACGCTCGGCACCTCGTTATTTGTAAGCCCCTGCGATCCCCACGGCCTGCGCCGATTTTATCGACGCCGCCGTTGGATTGATGCCACGGCCCGAGCGAGGGACTGGGAAACAGCTGGGGCGTTTCGATGGCGTCGACTGCAGGTCTGACACGCCGTGCAGCTCCGGGTTCGATTCCCGGGCGCTCCAGCCACACAGCCTTTCGCTGTTGTGAAGACGTAGTCGGTGTGCTATGCTCGGTTGCGTGTCAGGCCTGCAGCACATCGAAACGCGCAAGGCGCCGCAGTAATGCGGCGCCTTGTTTGTTGAAAGCGCTTCGATGTTTCGACCGTTTATCGCCAGCGGTCAGCCGGCGCCGTCACGTACGTTTTCCAAACGTAGCCCCACGGAAGAACGAGCGGCACCAGCACGACGCCCAACGCGATCGGAAAGAACTGGTCCGCAGTGTCGGCGTTGACGCGGTGGGCGAGATAGAGTGGGAGCCATGCGGCGAGAACCCAGAGCAGCTTCCACACGAGCTCGAAGATCATCAGCGGCAGCATCTTGACCGGATATCGAATGCCGAGCAGGCAGAGCGCTGTGAATGCGCCGAGAAGGGCCATGCTCACGCCGTGCCACATCATCCAGGGCTTTGTGTGGTGCAAAATCGCCGTCCACGTCTGACTGCCTTGGAGCCAGCCCGATGAGCGCGTACATCACCCGCAGCAGGTACAGCCGGTACAGCGGAAGTTCCGTCGGGTGCGCTTGGACCATGCCGCACCTACCGGTCCACTTATTCCAATGTTTCGCACGATGGTTATCCCCTGACGCAAGTCCGCGGACTACGCGAACGGATTGTCATCAACGTAAAGCGGGGATTGAGAGCGGCTGGGGCGCTTCGATGGTGTTGACCGACGGTCTGATACACCGTTCGGGTCCGGGTTCGATTCCCGGGTGCTCCAGCCGGACACGGAAAACCGTTGCGAAGCCGCTCGTAGATGTGCTACCGTCGGCAACGTATCGAGCCGTCGAGACACATCGAAACGCGCGAGGCGCCGTAGTAATGCGGCGCCTCGTTTTTCTGCGCAGCTGCTCAGGATGACACGGCGTTATGTGCCTTCGGCTGCGTTTCGGCGCGCAGCTGACCGCAGGCGGCGGCGATGTCGCGGCCCATGTTCTGGCGCACCGTCACCGGCACGCCTGCCTCGTCGAGGATCGCGGCGAACGCCCAGATGCGCTCGTCGGCCGTCGCCGGCGAACGGACGCGTCGGGCGTGGTGTTGTACGGGATCAGGTTGACGTGATAGAGCTGGCCGCGCATCAGCTCGGCGAGCTCGTCGCGCGGACGCGTCGTCGTCGTTGACGCCGTCGAGCATCACGTACTCGAAGAACACCTTGCGGTTGGTCTTATCGATGTATCGCTCGCACGCGGCCATCAGTTCCGCGACCGGATATCGCCGATTGACCGGCATGATCGCGAACGCACCTCGTCGGTCGGCGCGTGCAGCGAGATCGCGAGATTCACTTGCACGCCCTCGCTCGCCGAACCGGTCGATCTTGCGGACCAGACCGACGGTGGAGATCGTGATGTGGCGGTGGCCGAGACCAAAGCCGTGCGGATCGTTGAGCAGCGCGACCGCATCCATCACGGCGTCGTAGTTGTGAAACGGCTCGCCCATCCCCATGAAGACGATGTTGGTGATGCGTTTGCCGCGCGTGCGAGCTCGCGCGCGAAGTACCAGCGCCTGATCGAAGATCTCGGCCGCCGTCAGATTGCGCGTGAACCCGGCTTGCCCGGTCGAGCAAAACGCGCACGTATACGCGCAGCCGGCCTGGGTCGAGATGCAGACCGTCTTGCGATCGCCGTGGTGCTCCATCAGCACGGCTTCGACTTCGTTGCCGTCGTGCAGGCGAAAGAGCCCCTTGGTCGTCTGCTCGTCGTAGGAACGCTGCACGTCACCGGCTCGACCGCGTCGAACGCAAAGCCTCGCTCGCGCGAGCGCTGCGCGCAATTCCTTCGGCAAGCGCGTCACCGTCGCCGACGTCGCCGAGCAGCTCTTTGGTGGCGGCGCGATAGAGCTGCTCCAAGCCGATAGGGCTTCAGCGCGTGGCGTCGCGCGAACGCGTCCGCATCGGCAAGCCGGCGCGGCGCGACACGTCGCGCAGCCAGATCTCCGAGCGCTCGCTCGCGCGTCATTCCCGAACGAGGGCTCGGCTGGACGGGACTTGCTCTCGGCGTCGCCGGCTCGCCGACGACGTCGGCTCGCTTCCGAGTTCGTCGAGCCGCGTCGCACGGCTTTGAGATCGTCCCATACCAGGCGCTTGACCGCGTTCATCTCGCCGCCGGTCTGACGCAGGATGTAGGCCGGGTGGAACGTCACCATCAGGGCGATCTCCCGCGGTCCGTCGTACCAGTGGCCGCGCATTCGCGTAATCGAAAACTGCGCGCCCGAGGAACGATTTCGCGGCCGGCGCGCCGAGCGCGAGGATGACCCGCGGCCGAATGATCTCGATCTGCTCGTCGAGGAAGGCGGCAGTTTGCCATCTCATCCGGGTCGGGAGCGCGATTGCGCAGCCCTGCCGGCCCGGCGAGCGTCGGCCGGCATTTGACGGTGTTGCAAATGTAGACGTCTTCGCGCGGCAAATCGATCGCGCGCGAGCATCCGATCGAGCAGTTCACCGGCTCGCCCCACGAAAGGCCGTCCGAGCCGATCTTCGGTTTCTCCCGGACCCTCGCCGACGACCATCAACGCGCGCACGGATCGCCTTCGCCGTAGACGTTGTTGCGGCGTTCGCGCCGCCATGTTCCTCTGCCGGCGCCTCGCCTCCCTCGAAGGCCGCCCTTCGCCAGCCCGCGAAGCCGCGTATCGCGACTCCATAGAAACAGCCGTAGAACTAATGCGCCGCATTGACGCCCGCTTCCTCCGCAATCAAAATAAGAAACCCCGTCAAAACGCGCCGAGCAATCAGAAGAAGAAAAACAAGAAGAGGAGAGCAAGAAGGAGAAAAACAGAAAGGAGAAAAAATGAATCTAGCCCAATTCAAATCCACGCTGACTCAAAGCGCCCCGCCCGCCCCGCTCC
Organism: uncultured Gammaproteobacteria bacterium; assembly: GCA_963785405.1. Lineage (GTDB taxonomy): Bacteria > Pseudomonadota > Gammaproteobacteria > Steroidobacterales > Steroidobacteraceae > Bog-1198. The sequence continues at coordinate 353,706 of CAWAVF010000006.1, read as the reverse complement.
CCGCCCCGCTGGCAGCTCTCTGGTGGGATGCCAAAGGCGACTGGACCCGGCCCACGCCCTGGTCGACGAACTCGAACTCCCAAGATGGCATGGCCGTCCACGCCTACCTCCACCGAAAAGGGCCAGCCCGACAACGCCGACTACTGGTACGCCCGCGCCGGCCGCCACCTATCACCGCCAAGAGCTAACCGCCGAGTGCAATCCTAACCGAATCTCTACTCCCCCGCGCGGCAGCAAAATAACTCGCCACCGCGCCACGTACACCGGAGCGAGAGCCCGCGTGTGAATACGGGTCCGGAGGGGCACGGCATGCCGTGCCCGCGGTGTAAAACACACCACGTCCTGCCGCACTCGCATCCTTCGCCATCCGAAACCAGTTGCCAGGCTGTATACTTCTTTCCGTGCCTCTGTGTCTCCGTGGCCAATCGTCGTGCCGTCGCCTGAAACCCATACAGCCCTGCAACCTTACAACCGTCCGATGCCTCGAATTCCCGGAGCCCTATAAATGAAGAAATTGCTTTTACTAGCCGTCGTCATCCTCTTCGCCCCAGCCCTCTTCGCGCAGGACACCAATTCCTCCCTCCAACTCTCCGTTGACTATTCCTACCTCCGCTTCGCGCAAAATACCTACATCCCCAATTTCTCGCTGAACGGCGAGGCGTCTCCGTCTCCTACTTCTTCAACAAGCACATCGGCCTGAAAGCCGATTTCCAGGATTACGGCTCGCACTCCCTCAATTTTTCCGTTCCCGCGCAGTCCGCGCCCTGCAGTGGCCTGGCCGATTGCCCCATCTCGGTGGCATCGAACACCTTCACTTACACCGCCGGCCCCGTCGCCCGCTTCCACTTAAAATTCACCCGTCCCTTCGTCGAAGTCATGTTCGGCGGCGCCCACGATAGCAGCTTCGCCAAGATCTACACCGCCTGCAACAATCAGGGCAGCTGCGTGAACCTCAGCAAACAACCCAACAACAATGCCTTCGCCTGGATCCTCGGCGGCGGCTTCGACATCCCCTTCAAGGAACACATCGCCTTCCGCCCCATCGAGGTTGATTACGTCCACACCAGCTTCGGCGACAGCCTCACCGACGTCCACACCACCCAAAGCAATTTCCGCTACCTCGGCGGCGTCGTAATCAAATTCTAGCGATCCGTGCGGAAGGGAAGGGCAGGACTTCAGTTCCGCCACGACCCCCGCAATGTCGAAGGGGCTTTAGCCCTGAAGCCAATCCTCCCGCTTTCTCTCAGGTATTTCTCCGTGTCTCTGTGCCTCCGTGGCAGATTTTCCGTAGCCTGAACCTTTTGTTGCAGTTACCATGTGTGTACCGATTTGCTAACTCACCAGAACTGTGTTAACGTCAGTCGGGGCAAAATTCCACCCCGCTGAGGACGTCACATGGGGAAGCGCACCAAGCGTCACAAAACGCAACATACGCCGCAAACCCAGGCGAATCACGCCGTCACAGCCGCGCCAATCCCGCAGCAGCTCGCGCCCCACCGCCAGCCCCGCCGCCGCCCCGCCCTCGCCCACCACCGCATCAAGTGCAGCGTCTGCCGCCATCCTCACCTCGCCGCCATCGAGCGCGACTACCTCCACTGGCACAGCCCCGCGCACCTCGCCCTCGCATACGGGATCCTTCAACCCCTCGGCCGTCTACCGCCACGCCCACGCCACCGGCCTCAACGCCCGCCGCCGCCGCAACACCATCAACTCCCTCGAATTTCTCATCGAGCACGCTGAAAGCGTCGTCCCCACCGCCAACGAAATCATCAACGCCGTCCGCGCCTGCTCCCTCCTCAACAACCAGGGCGATGGACTGATCCTCCCCGGCACCATTCGTCGTCCATGTGGACGAACAAGGCAACCCGCTCCCGGCGAGCCCGAGCAAACCCCAGCCAAACCCCACCCAACCCAAGCCAATCGCCGCCTGTCACAAATGTTACAAGCGCCCAAAATCGCGCAATTTCAATCGCCAACCCGTGCGATTAGAAATTGGTTCAAGTCATTGAAAACAAAGACCACCCGCCTGATTCAATCGCCAACTTTTCCACTACTCCGCAAAACCAAAAAAATCCGCATCCGCAACGCCGCACACCGCAACCGTCACCCGCGGCAAAATCGCCACCGAAACAACCTTTAACCTCCCCAACCGCACCCCGTCGCCTCCATATCACTAAATCGAATCTTTCCCGGCCTCGCTCCCGGTTCCCCCCGTGATCACTTGCCGATGTACCAGGATTCTTCCCCCGACAACGACCCCGATCCCGCTAACGTTGACGTCCCTGTCTCCTACTTGTTACTTGAATCCCCGGAAATTTCGTCGGCATCTAACCATGCTTACAGAACATTTCATGGCGCTCGCAAGCAGCCTCACGGAGGAACACGCATGGCCAGCCCCGCAACTCTGAAAGTCTTCAAAAATTACATCAACGGCGAATGGGTCGAATCGCGCAGCGGCAAGTCCATCGAAAACCGTAATCCCGCCAACACCGGCGAGCTAGTCGGCATGTTTCCAGCCTCAAACGAAGAAGGCTTCGGCGCTGATCCAGGTCGTGTCGCGAACCGGTGTTCCGTCCCACTTTACCGCCGGCCGAAAGCGAACCTCATTGAGCATCGCTTCGATCCGCTTGTTGTAACTGCGGTCCTTCGACTGGTTCCAGCTCAAGAGCTTGGTGTTCCCTTTTTCGTCGACGTCGAAGTAGGCGATGAGCTTGTAGGGGCGCACGTTCGACGGCACCGGGATCGGCAGGATGGCGCCGCAGAGCTGGGTCATGGCAGCGCTATCTCGATCGGGTCTGCCGCTACGAATGGTTGATGCGCTGACCAGCAGTGTCTCGGTTGTTTTGAGACGGCCGTACCATAACTGATCATTTCGCTGCTACGTCGCACTATGAACTGCGAGGAATGCAACGGCCAAGTTATAAATGATCGTCGTAACCGCCGTCCAAAGCGGCAGCGCCCTGACGCGCTCGGTGTCGAGCGGTACGACGATCGTGTCGCCGGGACGCATTTCCACCGATCGGGAGCGTCTGAACCATCCCGAGCGTTCGCCGGAAACGACATCGCCATTCGCGCGCACTATATAGATGCGCTTTAGATCCGCCTTCTGAGTGGTCCCTCCGCTTCTGGCAATGTAGTCGGCACGTGTAAGTCCTGACTGGAACACGTGTGAGGTCGGGCTCTGCACCTCGCCCAAAACCGTGATCTCCTGGGTCTTCTTCGGTACCAGCAGCTTATCGCCATCCCTGACGAGCACATCGCCGGGGCCGCCCGGCCGGCCCTTGAGCACGGCTTCGATATTGATTACGAGCCGGCCTACCGGTTTCGTCTCGCGAAGCTGCTGCATCAATTGTTGTCCGACCGCCAAACCTGTGGCGGCAGCCGTTCCGCCAGCCGCATTGCCGCTAGCGGCGCTGCCGGAGACGGCTTCGAGCGATAGCGCGGCCAAATCACTCTGCAAGCGATTGGCGAGCAGTTCGAGTTGCTCCTTTTCCCGTTTCTTCAGCTCTTCGCGGATGAATACTGTCCCATAGGGAAAGGCGGCGTCAGTAAATCCCCCGGCCCGCTCCAACACTGAATGCAATGTCTCGCCCTGGTGAATGGGATAGTTGCCCGGAAATCTCACCTCACCCGCCAGTTCGATCGTGCCGGGCTCCATCCACATCGGGATGGATTTGATGACCAAGATGTCATAGGGCTTGAGCTGCAAATCAGCGCCGGGATCTCCGCGCCTGATGGCCGCGAGATTCACGTCGATCAATTCGGTCTTGCGGATGTCCCCGTCGACCACCGCGTAGCGCGTGAGTTCCGCCTGGCCCCGGTATGCCGAGTCCTCCAGGCTGCCGCCGGCGCGAATCAAATCGCTCACGCGCATCGCGGGCTCCAACGGATAGCTGCCCGGGACCTTCACGCGTCCGTCGATGCTGACCACCTGTTCCGGCTTCTCCGGGGTTGCCTGCAACTCGAGATCTCGGATGATGGGCTCCAGGATGCGCGCGCGGCCGGCCGATAAATTGAACACGATGATCTGATCGCGCGGACGCAGCTCCGGATCGGCCGCGGTGCCCGGCGCCGCCAGCGCGCGCGCGAGATCCGCCGAAATCACCTCGACCCTTTCTTCCGGCGGCACTTCGCGGCGAATCATGATGTAGTGAAGGTCCGCCTCCGGCCTCAATTCGTCGAAGCTATTCAGGACATCGCTCAATCTCAAGCCGGCGCGGTACTCGAATTGTCCCGGTCGAAATACATATCCGGACAGCACGACCGAATTTTCGAGCGTCGGGCGTATCTCGGGGACCCTCAGCTTGTCGCCGTTCTCCAGCGCCGTTGCGCGGCCGGCGGCGGCGCTCAAATCGATGTTTTGCATTTCGCGCAAGCGCGACGGCAGAATTCTCTCCAGTTGCCCAAGCTTCGCATCCGCATCGGGCAGCAAGTCCGCCGGCGAGTTCGATGGCCTGCTCCACGGTCTTCTCACTCTTGAGCTCGTAGATGGCCGGCCTGCGCACCGCCCCATAGACCGACACGATGTTGCCGATGGGCGGAATGAAGATGACGTCGCCCGGCAGCAGCTGCCGGTCGCCGCTGGTGTCGCCGTGCAGCAAGAGATCGTACAGATCGAGGGTCGTGATCAGACGGCCATTGCGTTTGAGTTCGATATTGCGCAGCGAGCCGATTTTTTTGACTCCGCCGCTGACGAACAGGGCATTGGTCATCGTCGATAAGCCGCTGACCGTATAGGACCCCGGCTTCTCGGCCTCGCCCAACACGAACACGCGTATCGAGCGAAGGTCGCCCATCGTCACGCTGACACGGGATCCAATGAGCTGCTTCGCCACGCGCTGCTCGATGGTCTGGCGTGCGGCATCGAATGTCATGCCGCTGACCATGATGGGCCCGAGCTTCGGGAAATTGATCCGCCCGTCGCGTTCAACCGTCAACTCGTAGCTCGCGGGTTCATTACCGTAAAGCTGTATGTCGAGCGTATCGCCGGGACCGACGATGTAGTCCATCGGGACCTGAATATCCGACACCGGCGCGAATGTGCTGGGGACGCCTTCGAACAAATCATATCCAAATGGCTTCAAGGCCTCTTGGTCGAACGGCTGCAGGCGCAGCAGCGTTAGTCGCACGTAGTAGTCGGTGAGGTCGGGATCGGCAGCTGAGCCGCTTGGTCGCTTCAGATGCCGTGAGACCCGCGACCGGAATGGCGGGCAGTCCGGGTATTTCGAGCACGCCGAAGCGATTGAGCTTGTACGGATTGCCGCTCAAGATCCGCTTTTGAAATTTCTCTGCTGTGCTTTCTCCTCGTCGGTCTTCGGCGTCTCTGGCAGCCGGCGGCAGCGGATGTAGTCAAAACGGACGTTCGGCGTGTTGGCATTGGTGCCGTTGGTTCCGTTGATTGCCGTTCGCGCGATTCCGCTGCCCCATTCGGCGCATTGACTCCGTTCGCGCCATTCAGCGCATTGAGCCCATTCGAGCCGTTCAGCGCGCTGGCGTCGTTATTCGCCGTTGGCGCCGTTATTGCGATTGCCGTTGTTGTTCTGAGTGCCATCGGCGGTTGCGGTTGCACATGTCGTCGAGCGAGGTCATCTCGACCATGACGGAATCGTCGGCGCGCAGCTCCGGGTCTTCGTCGGACTGGCGCAATATGCGCCCATCGCGAGTCTTCTCTTGTGCATTGTCGAGCAAATCCGGCGACGGCTGCACAGTCTCCGGCGTCTTCGAGCTTCTGATCGGTTTTCTTGCCGGTTCCATTTCCTTTCCCGAACGCCTTGCAGGATGGCGTTCTGCTGATCCGGCGACAGATCCTTCAGCGCTTGCAGTTGATCCGGTGTCGGAGTCTGGGCGGAGGCCGACAACCCGATCGACTAACACGAGGAGGAGGACCCCCAGAAATCTAGTTCGCATAGCTCACTTGGATGTCACGCATTATAATTGGATCGCCCCGTAGTCCTGGCCGCACATCATAGCCTCTCAAAGTCTTATCCGTAGACGGCCTAATTGTGCTTGTAATTCTTCGTCATCCACGCCGCATAGTCGCGTCCCAGCAGCGCCTGCCACCAGCCGCGATTGGCCAAATACCAGTCCAGCGTCTCGCGCAGACCCTCGCTCAAGATCGCGGCTCGGCGCATATCCCAACTCCCGCTGGGCCTTGCGATAGTCGATGGCATAGCGCCGGTCGTGCCCGGGCCGATCGCTTGACATGCGTGATCAAGTCGCGACCGCCGCTTTGCCGCTGACCGCCGGCGAGGCCGGAAAGGCCTGCCGCAAGCTCCGGCGCTTGCGGCGAGGCGCTCGTCCACCAACGCGCACAGGGTACGCACGATCTCGATATTGGCGGTTTCGCTGTTGCCGCCGATGTTGTAGACCTCGCCGGATCTTCCGCGCGTCAGCGCGAGCGCAATCGCCTCGCAATGGTCGGCCACATGCAGCCAATCGCGCACCTGCAACCCGTCGCCGTACACCGGCAGCGGCTTGCCCTGCAAAATATTGATGAGCGTGAGCGGAATCAGTTTCTCCGGAAATTGATACGGCCCGTAGTTGTTCGAGCAATTGGTGACCGTGGTATCGAGACCATAGGTCTCGTGATAGGCGCGCACCAGATGATCCGAGGCGGCCTTGCTGGCGGAATACGGCGAGTTCGGCGCATACGGGCGTCGACTTCATGGAACGGCGCGATCCTTCGGGCCCGAGCGATCCGTAAACCTCATCGGTGGAGACATGATGGAAGCGGTGCTGCCGGAACGATTTTCTTGTCGAGCCACAGCGCTTTCGCCGCTTTGAGCAGCGCATGCGTTCCGACGACATTGGTGCGGATGAAATCATCGGGTCCCAGGATCGAGCGATCCACATGCGATTCCGCCGCGAAATGCACGATGGTGTCGATCTGATGCTGCTCGAGCAGCGCGCGCACCGCGGCCTCGTCGCAGATATCGCCGCGCACGAAGATGTAGCGCGGGTCGCCGTCCAGGCCGGCGAGATTCTCGATATTGCCGGCATAGGTGAGCGCATCGAACACCACCACCCGCCCCTCGCGTGCCTTCGCCAGCCAATGGCGCACGAAGTTGGCGCCGATGAAGCCGGCGCCGCCGGTAATGAGCAGATTACGCGGCTCGAAGCTCATCCAGCATGGTCCTTAAATTGTGCCGCCAATGCTGCGCCGGGACCTTGAGCAGCGCCCGCGTCGCCTCGGTGTCGAGCACGCTGAAGGCGGGACGCCGCGCCCGGGTCGGATACTCGGCGCTTCGAATGGGCACGATGGGGACTGCGCGGTTCAGCAGTCCCTCGAGCCAGCGCCTCCTCTTGAATGGCCACCGCGAAATCGTACCAGCTCGCCACGCCCAGATCGGTCCAGTGATAGATGCCGCCGGGCGCATTGCGCCTCGATGAGGCCCCAGATGGCCGCGGCGATGCTGCTGGCCCAGGTGGGCGTGCCGATCTGATCGCAGACCACGCTCACCTGCTCCCTTTCGCGCATCAGCCGCAGCATGGTGAGCACGAAATTTCGTCCCTGCGGCGGCATATACCCAGGCGGTGCGCAACACGATGCCGCCCGCAGCGCCGTTCAACACCTGGCGCTCGCCGCCCAGCTTGCTCGACTCCGTAGACGCTCAAGGGATTGGTTTGATCGCCCGGCAGATACGCGCGATTGGACTTGCCGTCGAACACGAAATCCGTCGACAGATGCAGCAGCCGGCAGCCCGCGCTGCGCCGTTGCCGCTCGCCAGGACTCCCACTGCGGTGTCATTGACCGCCATGGCCTGTGCCGGCTGATCCTCCGCCAGGTCCACCGCCGTATAGGCGGCGCCGTTGACGACCCAGCTCGGCACGGATTTCGGCGAGTGCGCGCGCCACGGCCGCCGCATCGCCGATATCCAGCTCGCGCGCGGGTCTTGAGCACGACCTGATGCTCGGCGCCGGTGCCGTCGCAGCGCACCGCTCTCGCGACCTGGCCGCCGCCGCCGAGCACCAGCACTCTCATGCGAATTTCTCGATCTTCGGCGAAGCTCGCGCCGCGGGCATCCTTCGCCGAGAGCTTGGGTGCGATTCCCGGCGGCAGCGGCCATCGAATCGCCAAGCTTGGGATCATTCCACGCCAGGGTCCGTTCATGCGCCGGACTGTAGAAATCCGTGCACTTGTAGAGAAAATCTGCAAATTCCGAGGTCACCAATATGCCGTGCGCCAGCCCCGGCGGCACCCACAGCATCCGATGATTCTCCGCGGACAGCTCCACTCCCCACCAAGCGCCGAAACTCGGCGAGCTGCGCCGCAAATCGACGATGACATCGAACACGCTGCCGCTCGTCACGCGCACCAACTTGCCTTGGGTGTGCTCGACCTGCAAATGCAGCCCGCGCAACGTCCATTGGCTCGAGCGGCTGTGATTGTCCTGCACGAAAGTCGCGTCTATGCCGGCGGCGGCGAATTTTTCGGCTTGCCAGGTTTCCAAAAAGAATCCGCGCGCATCGCCGAACACCTGCGGTTCGATCAGCACCGCATCCTCGATCGGGGTACTCGTGAAACTTCATTTGCGGGAGCGTCAGGGTAGTCCCTGTTCCTTGACGATGCGCAGCAGATACTCGCCATAGCCGCTCTTTGCCAAGCGGCTCGGCGAGTTTCACCAGATTGTTCGCGTATCGATGAATCCTGAACGCCAGGCGATCTCTTCCACGCAGGCCACTTTAAGTCCCTGCCGCTCTTCGATGATGCGCACGAACACGCCGGCATCGAGCAGTGAATTGTGCGTGCCGGTATCGAGCCACGCCGTTCCCCGGCCCAATCGCTCCACGTGCAGATCGCCGAGCTTCAAGATAGGCGCGATTAAGATCGGTGATTTCGAGCTCACCGCGCGGCGAGGGTTTCAGCGCTTTCGCGAGTGCCGAAGCACGTTCGTCATAGAAATAAATTCCGGTCACCGCATAATTTGACGGCGGCGATTTCGGCTTTTCCAATAGATCCGTCACTTTGCCCTGCGCATCGAACTGCACCACGCCGTAGCGCTCCGGATCCTGCACGTAGTAGCCAAACACCGTGGCGCCGGATTCGCGCTGCGCTGCCGATTGCAGCAAGCCTGTGAGATTTGCGCCGTAAAAGATGTTGTCGCCCAGGATCAGCGCGGACGGCGCGCCGTTGAGAAACCTCTCGCCGAGGATCAGCGCCTGCGCAATGCCGTTGGGAGCGTCCTGGATCACGTACTCGAACGACAGTCCCCATTGGGCGCCTGTCCCTAAGAGATCGCGAAACGAGGCCTGATCACGCGGCGTGGTGATGATCAAGAATTCGCGAATGCCCGCCAACATCAGCGTCGCCAGCGGGTAGTAAATCATCGGCTTGTCGTACACCGGCAGCAGTTGCTTGGACAGCGACATGGTGATCGGGTGCAAGCGGGTGCCGGCGCCGCCCGCCAAAATGATGCCTTTGCGTGAGTTTGGCCAAGATCGCCTCGCCTACCGATGCCGTGCCACGTAGCTGATCAAGGCCGCAAGGCCTGCCGCCCCATTGCCCTTCGGTGCGGTCTCTCCCGACATGTCGATCCCGACTGCCAGTTTTTTGCCCAATTCCACGCCGAATTGGTCGAAGGAATTCACGCCCCAGACGCTGCCCTGCACGAACACGCTGTGCTCGTACAGCGCGAGCAGGCCTCCGAGGGTTCGCGCCGTGGTTTGCGGATACATCAAGAGCGAATTCGGACGATTGCCCTCATGCACGCGGTGGATACCGATGCGCGTGATCTCCGCCGGAGGCGCGCCGGCCTTGCGCATATCCGCCTCGACCTCCGCAAGCGTGTATCCGTAAGCAAACGCCTGCGATTGAGCAAAGCAGTTCTTGAGCGCGAGATCCTGGCCTTCGGTGCCGCCCCAGGAGCCGCGCAGCGGCGCGATGAAATCCAGCGCCTGCGTCAATGTCCCCTGGTGCAGCATTTGAAAGAAGGAGTGCTGCGCATTCGAACCCGGCTCGCCCCAGACGATGGGCGCGGTGGCGAAATCGACATGCTCGCCGTCCAAGCTCACCGACTTGCCGTTGCTTTCCATTTCGAGCTGCTGCAAGTAAGCGGGCAGCCGGGCAAGCCGCTGATCATACGGCAGCACCGCGAGCGTCGGCAGATTCAAAAAAGTCCGATTCCACACCGCAATCAAGCCCATGAGCACCGGCAGGTTCTTCTCGAAAGGAGTTGTCGTGAAGTGCCTGTCGATGTCGCTCGCCCCTTTTAAGAACTCTTCGAAGCGCTCGCTGCCGATGACGATCTCGGCGATGAGACCGATGGCCGACCACACCGAATAGCGCCCCCCCACCCAATCCCACATGGTGAAGCGATGGTCGGCCGCGATGCCGAACTGATCCATCGCCTCCGCGTTGGTGGACACCGCCACGAAGTGATGACCGGGGGCCTTCTCGCCGAGCGCGCCGACGATCCAGGCACGGGCCGCGTTGGCGTTGGCTTGTGTCTCCTGCGTGATGAAGGTCTTGGAGCAGACAATCACCAGCGTCTCCGCGGGATCGATGCTGCGAATCAAATCGTCCAGCTGGGTGCGATCCACATTGGACACGAAATGCGGCGTGATATCGCCGCTCCACTCGGCGCGCAGCGCATCGCACACCAACAGGGGTCCTAGATCGGAGCCGCCGATGCCGATGTTCACAACGTGCTTGAAGTTTTTACCAGTGACACCGACGTGCCGGCCGCTGCGCACCGCGGCGACGAAGCTCGATAACTTCTGGCGCGAGGCTTTTACCTCTGCCTGGATGGCCGGCGGCCCAGCGAAATCCGAGCGCAGCGCCGTATGCAGCACCGCACGATGCTCAGTGGTATTGATGGGATCGCCGCGAAACATCGCTTCGATGCGCCCCGGCAGATCAATTTCTCGCGCCAAATCGAACAGTAGCGTCAGGGTCTGCGGCGTGATGCGCTGGCGCGAGAAATCGAGCAGCCAATTATCGTATTCAACGTGAAAATTCTGCCAACGCCTGGGATCCGCGGCGGCCAGATCCCGCAGCTGCACCTTGGCAAATTGCTTGGCGTGCGCGGCGAGCGTGCCCCACGCCGGCAAACAGGAGTTCAACTGATTCATGATGTGCTACTCATGAGGAGGGCGCGTGATAGTACGCAAGATACCATTCGACGAAACGCTTCACACCCGTTTCCAGATTGGTCGCCGGGCGGTATCCCACGTCTCGCGCCAAGGCTTCAACATCGGCCCAGGTATCCGGCACATCGCCCTGCTGCATCGGCAAAAGATTCTTCTGCGCCGTTTTACCCAAGGCTTGCTCCAAAACCTCGATATAGCGCTTGAGCGCCACCGGCGTTTGATTGCCGATGTTGTAGATTTTAAAGGGAGCGCTGCTGGTGCCGGGATTCGGATCATCCGAATCCCAATTCGGATCCGGCGCCGCCACCTGATCGACCGCCGCGGCGACACCTTTGACGATATCGTCCACGTAGGTGAAATCGCGCTGATGGAAGCCTTCGTTGAATACATCGATGGGCAGGCCGGCGAGGATGTTCTTGGTGAAGAGAAACAGCGCCATGTCGGGCCGGCCCCAGGGGCCATAGACCGTAAAGAATCGCAGGCCCGTGGTCGGCAGCCGGTATAACGAAGAGTAGCTGTGCGCCATCAATTCATTCGCTCGCTTGGTGGCCGCATACAGGGTGAGCGGATGATCGACGCCTTGGGCCTCAGAGAACGGCATCCGCGTATTCGCTCCGTACACCGAACTGGTGGACGCATAAACCAAGTGTTCGACATCGTTGCGGCGGCATCCTTCGATGACCTGCAGGAACCCGGTGACATTGCTGTGAACATAGGCATGGGGATTTTCGAGGGAATAGCGCACGCCGGCCTGCGCGGCTAAATGCACCACGCGCTGAAATCTTTCGCGCTCAAAGACTTCTTGCATCGCCTCGCGATCGGCCACATCGATTTTTTCGAATCGGAATGCCGGATAACCTAAGAGAATTTCCAGGCGCGCAGCTTTAAGTTGGGGGTCGTAATACGCATTCAAATTATCGAGGCCCACGACTTCGTCGCCGCGCTCGAGCAGCAAGCGCGAGGTGTGAAAACCGATAAAGCCGGCGGCGCCGGTCACGAGCAGCTTCACAATCTGCGCCACACCGTCTTGCCGGCCGACGCCTTGTCGAGCAGCGCCAGGATGTGTTCGTGCGCGGCCGTTTCATCCTCGCTGGCATTGATCACGACGAAGGGCAGCTCCGAAAATCGATTGGGGTGAGCCTCACGTGCCCCGCTACGGACCGTATCGGATTCGGCGCTCAAGATGAGACTGCCCTGGCCGCCCGTCATCGCCAGGTACACTTCAGCCAGAATCCGCGCATCTAAGAGCGCGCCGTGATACTCGCGCTGCGAATTATCCACTGAGTAGCGCTTGCACAGCGCATCAAGGCTGTTGCGCTGACCAGGGTGCATTTGCCTGGCAAGCGCCAGGGTGTCGAGCACACGACACAGATCGGTGACCCTAAGCGCTGAGGCAATGCGCTCGAGCTCGGAATTCAAGAAGGCTACATCGAAGGGCGCGTTGTGGATGATCAGTTCCGCATCGCGAATGAACTCCAGCAACTCGGCATGAACCTGCAAAAAGGTCGGCTCCTTCGCCAACTGCTCTTGCGTCAGACCGTGCACCTGCTCTGCGCCCCAGTCGATATCGCGTTCCGGATTCAAATAGCGGTGGAAGGAGCGGCCGGTGATGCGCCGATTGTTAAGCTCCACGCAGCCGATTTCAATGATCCGATGCTGCTGTTCGACTTCGAGGCCGGTGGTTTCCGTATCAAGTACGATTTGGCGCATTAAAATCTACTGCCCGGCCAGCATGCGATTGATGGCGGCATTGGCGAGTTGATCCACGTATTCATTGCCTTCATGTCCGGAATGCCCCTTCACCCAATGCCACTTGATATCTTGCGCCGCGGCGGCGGCCTCCAGCTCTTCCCATAAGTCCTGATTCTTGACAGGTTTGCGATCCGCGGTGCGCCAGCCGCGCGCTTTCCAGTTCGGCAGCCATTCAGTGATGCCTTGCAGCACGTATTTCGAATCAGTATAGAGCTCGACCGCGCAGCGGCGCTTCAGCGCCTTCAAGCCGCCGATGGCGCCCTTAAGTTCCATGCGATTATTGGTGGTGTCCGCTTCGGCTCCCGAGACTTCCTTGCGGGTGTTGCCGGCGATCAGCAGCGCTGCCCATCCGCCGGGGCCGGGATTGCCGCGACAGGCCCCGTCGGTGTAAATCTCGACTTCGGTCATGGACTCGACTTCGGTCACGGGCCCACTTTGGAGGTCGGTTCCGCGGCACCGACCAGCACCCGCTGGCGCGCCCGCCGTCGTGGACGAATCGGCGTCAAGGTCGGCACGCGTTTGCGTGCCTTGAGCAAATAAGCCCCCGCGGTGAGCGCGCCGCGCGGCCGCGCCTCGAGTACCGGCGTCCCATCCTCGGAAACCCGTGGCGCGCGGCCTTTGAGGGGCAGCAAACTTAAGTATCCGTAGACGCTGTCAACATCGAAACCCAACAACGCCACCCAATCACGCAGCCGCCGTTCCGACAGCATGCGCTGCGTGCCCGGCGGAAACGCGGGCCTCCCTAAATAGCGGGCAAACACGCGCCGCGCGCCCCAGCCGCTGAAGGGATTGAAGCCGCAAATCATGAGGCAGCCCTCCCCGGTCAGCACGCGCTCGGCCTCGCGCAGCACCGCATAGGGGTCCTCGACCTGCTCGAGGGTGTGCGGCAAAAAGATCGCGTCGATGGAATCGGACCTGAAGGGCAGCGTATCGAGCGGCGCGCACAGCGTGACGCCGGGTCCCATATCGGGCGCCAGCAGCGTCGTGTGTTGGGTGCGGGCGCCATCAAGCAAGTGCCGCGAGGGCCCCCACCCACCGACTTGCAGCAGCTCGAAGCCGAAAACATTGTCGAGGGCCAGCGGCGCCAGCGCCGCTTCTTCGCGCAGCACCCGAGCGCCCAATGGGCCCTCGAACCAATGGTCCGCAGAGTTGTCTGCCGTCGATTCCAACCAACACTCCTAGATCAAAAACACTAGCGAAGTTCCAATGTTACAGGTTAAATACGCCGCAAAATGTCATTCCATGCTACGCACCTCAACGTGCGCCCGGTGCGCGCATTTTCGGATAATTACATTTGGCTCATCGAGTCGCCGCGCGACCCTGCTCAGGTGGTCGCGGTCGACCCCGGCGATGCGGCACCTGTTCTCGCCGAACTTAAGCGCTCGAGCACAAGCTTAGCCGCCATTTTACTGACTCACCATCATCCCGATCATATTGGCGGGGTGCCCGACTTGCTGCGCCACCGCCAGGTGCCGGTGGTGGGACCCAATGATGCGCGCATCGCGAATCGCACCCTCACCGTGGAGGATGGCGAGCACTGCGAATTGGAGGGATTGGGACTTAGCTTCGAGATTTTGCACATCCCCGGGCATACCTTAAGCCACATCGCGTTTTGGGGTCACGGCGCAGTTTTTTGCGGAGACACGCTGTTCAGTGCCGGCTGCGGCCGGATGTTCGAGGGTACGCCTAAGCAGATGAATGCATCGCTCGATCGATTGCGGAATTTACCGCCGGAAACTCAAGTTTATTGCGGTCATGAATATACGGCCGCCAATTTGCGCTTTGCCTTAGCCGTCGAGCCGGCGAACGCCGCTGCACTCGAATATCAGGAAAGCGTGGCGAGAATTCGTGCTTCCGGCAGTCCCACCCTACCCTCGAGCTTGAGTTTGGAAATCTCGCGTAAATCCGTTTCTGCGCTGCGACAAGCCCGGCATTCGCGCCGCCGCGGAAGCGCGCGCCGGCACCAAGCTCGAGGCGCCCGAAGAGGTGTTCGCCATATTGCGTGCCTGGAAGGATCAGTTCCGCTAAAGCGGATATCTCATGGCAATCCGCGCGCAACATTATTCCGTAGGCTGCATCCTTTTGGGCCTTTGCGCCTGCGCGCATCAGCCGGCGGCGCCGCCCGAACGTCCGCGCATTGAAATGCCGGCGCCCGCGGCGGCGGAAGAGCCGATCGCCGGAGCCGATGCTGCCGCGGCGCTAAGCGCGCCGCCCACCTTGGCCATGCCGCGCGAATGGCAGCATCACAACGGCGAGGACTACGACGATTTGTTCGATCGCATGCGCGCGGGCTTCGCCTTCGACGAAGTCCAGGAGCCCGCGATCGATACCCAGCTTTCCTGGTTCGAACACAATCCGGAGTATCTGGAGCGGGTATTTCAGCGTGCGCAGCGCTACATGTACCACATCGTCACGGAGGCCGAATCTCGCGGCATGCCGCTGGAGTTTGCGCTGCTGCCCGTGGTGGAAAGCGCGTATGAGCCCTTTGCTTATTCCTCGGGACGCGCGGCAGGCCTGTGGCAATTCATTCCGGGCACCGGTGAGCGCTTCGGCCTGAAGCGGGACTGGTGGTACGACGGCCGGCGCGACGTGATCGAATCGACACGGGCGGCGCTCGACTATCTGCAGGCGCTGCACGATCAATTCAACGGCGACTGGCTGCTGGCGATCGCGGCGTACAACGTCGGTGAGAACAACGTGCAGCGAGAGCTCGACTACAACATCGCCAACGGCAAAAAGGCGGATTTTTGGCATTTGCGGCTGCCGGCCGAAACCCGCGCCTACGTGCCGAAGCTCTTGGCGATGAAACGCCTGATGGCCGAGCCGGAGCGCTACGGCCTGGAATTCGCGGTGATTCCCAATGAGCCGTATTTCGCGGTGATCGATACCGATTCGCAAATCGACCTTAAGGTCGCGGCGCAATTGGCCGGCACCAGCTACGATGAATTGATCGCACTGAATCCCGGCTTCAACCGCTGGGCCACCGACCCGGATGGCCCGAACCGCATGCTCGTGCCCATCGACAATGCGGACGCCTTCGAAGCCGCGCTGAAAACCTTGAGCGCGAATGATCGCGTGCCCACAACCCGCCACGAAGTCACGCGCAAAGAAACCTTGGCTGCGATCGCGAAGCAATATGGCGTATCGGTGGCCGTGATTTCCCATGTCAATGGTCTGAAGGGCAACGCCGTCACGCCCGGTGAAACCTTGAAGATTCCGCAAATCAGCGGGCCATTGCCGGATAAGGTGATGCTCGCCGCATTGCGTGTCGACCGGCCGGAAACGGATCGCAGCGGGCGCAAGCAGCGTCAAATCGTCTACCGGGTACGCGCGGGTGAAACCTTGAGTTCCATTGCACGCCGCCATGGGATGCCGGTGAGCACTCTGGCTCGTTTGAATAACATGGACGCCCAGGACACGCTGGTGAAAGGCCAGCGGCTGGTGATCAAGGCCAGCGCGCGGCGCTACCGCGACGAAGGTGCGGTATCCGGGCGTCGAGTCCTGTATACCGTACGCAGCGGCGACACCGTGTACAGCATCTCGAAGCAATTTCAGGTGTCGGTTGCGCAGCTGAAGAGCTGGAACGGCTTGAACCAGCGCCACCAGATCAAAGCCGGACGGCGGCTGGTCATGTATGTCGATGCGGGGCGGCAGCAAGGATAAAGAAAAATGGGCTTCTTGACCGGCAAACGCGCATTGATCGTCGGCCTCGCCACCGATCGCTCGATCGCCTGGGGCATCGCGCAGGCCATGCACCGCGAAGGCGCCGAGTTGGCGTTCTCGCACATCGATCGCATGACGGATCGGGTCGTGCCGCTCGCCAAACAATTGGGATCGGACATCACTTTCGTCATGGATGTCGCCGCCGATCAAGACATCGAAAAAGGCTTTCAATTTTTGAAAGCGCGCTGGCCCACCTTCGATATTTTGGTGCACGCGGTGGCGTTCGCATCGCGGGAAGCTCTCACCGGCGAATTTCTCACCGCGACGTCGCGCGAGGCCTTCCAGGTCGCCCACGACATCTCCAGCTACAGCCTGACTGCGCTTAGCCGAGCCTCGCTGCCCTTCATGCAGGGGCGCGCCGGCGCCATCGTCGCCTTGAGCTACCTGGGCGCAGTGCGTTCCATCCCCAGCTACAATGTGATGGGCCTGGCCAAGGCAAGCCTGGAGGCCAATGTACGCTTTCTGGCTGCTGATCTTGGACCGCAGGGCATTCGCGTCAACGCGATTTCCGCCGGGCCGATCAAGACCTTGTCCGCCGCCGGTATTCCCGGACTGCGCAAAATGCTGAGTCACGTGGCGGCCACTGCTCCCATCAAACGCAATGTCACCATCGACGATGTCGGCAACGCGGCAGCGTTCCTGTGTTCCGATCTGGCCGCCGGCATCAGCGGCGAGGTGCTGTACGTCGATGGCGGCTTCCACACCGTGGGCATGAGTTTTCCGCCAGATGGTGATGGGCCGTGAAATCTTAGGAACGCGTAAACCGATTTTGGGTTCTAACGTTTTGCGTTCATTATCGGCACTCGGCCGCGTTGGCGATTGGCTCAAGGGAACTCATTATGTTAAATAAAACTGTGCTTCGCGGCTTAAGTCTGGCTGGCACTTTGGCAGGACTCTCGGCCTGCGCCCCCTATGTGGCGGTGAGAACGGACTCCGCCCCGGACATGTCCGTCGGAATCTGCCATACCTACGCCTTCGCCAACGAACACATCGCCAACGGCGATCAGCCGGCCGCATACGCGAACCCCATCAACGCCGAACGGCTGCGCGTCTCCATACAGGGGAACTTGACGGCCAAGGGCCTGGAGTTGGTCGATCGCGCCGCTGCCGATTGCGTGGTCGGCTATGCCATGGGGTCGCGCCAGGTATTTGCGGACTATTACGGCGGCTACTACGGCGCCGGCTGGGGATGGGGAGGCAGGCGCGGCGCCGGTTGGGGTTACGGCTGGGGATGGGGCTACGACGGTCCCTGGGTTCAAAATGAAACGCGCATAGCCGTGGATGTTTTCGACGCCAAGTCGCACAAACCAATCTGGCATGCCAGTGCCAGCCAGGACGTGTACGACCTGTCCGGCCCGAACGCGGTGCAGAAAATCGATCTGGCTACTGCTGCGATTTTCGCCAAGTACCCGGGTGGCGTGCCGGTGGCCGCGCCTGCGAAGGCGGCGACTTAACAGCCTGTCAGATTGGGCTTCTGGTAGGTGACACATCGCCTGTGATATGATATTACAGGCGATGTGAGACTTGTGCTCGACACCAACGTTATCGTGACTGCCATGCGCAGCCCCGCGGGGGCGTCGGCGGCGCTCTTGATGGCAGCGCGTAGAGAAAAGATCACGATCTTGGCCAACGTTGCCTTGGCGCTTGAGTATGAGGCGACCTGCCTTCGAGCCGAGCACGGTGTTGCCGCGGGGCTGCGTCCGTCGCAAGTGGTCATTTTTATTGATGCGGTCATCGCGATGGCCGAACCGGTGGAGTCGCATTTCCTCTGGCGCCCGCAGCTGCGCGATCCCGCCGATGAACTGGTGCTCGAAGCGGCGGTCAACGGCGGAGCCTCCGCGATCGTGACCTTCAACACACTGGATTTCGGCACCGCGCCGCTGCTATTTGGTATCGATGTCTTAAGTCCTGTCGATGCATTACGGAGGATTGCCCCATGAGTAAATCACAAAGCACCTACCCACTTCGGCTGCCAACCTCAGTGAAAGCCGAAGTCGTGCGGCGCGCCAAGGCCGACGGCACCAGCTTCAATCAGTTCGTGGCGACCGCAGTGGCCGAGAAGCTCGCGGCAATGAACACCGCCGCTTTCTTCGCCGAGCGACGCGAGCGTGCCAAATTCGCTGCCTTCGACAAGATCATGAAACGCAAAGGGGGCGAGCCGCCCAATAGTGAGGATCTCATCCCGTGATCAGCCGCCACTTGGGATCTGCATGGAGCATTCAGCAATCGCGACGGTTTTCTTCGTCCAACGCACCCGCCTCGGCATCCGTTATTGCATGAGGCTGATATGCAGTCAGGCGCGCCCAATAATCTACAGCTGGCGGCATCTCAGTTCGCAGAGGCGAATAGAGGGTTAAGCGATATCGAGGCTTGCCCTTCTCGGTGACGAGAATTTCGCCTTCGGCCTCTAACAGTCTTTTGACCTTGCGAAATCGAAAGCGCAGCTCGCGAATTGTGGCGGTGGCGGCCATAAGTATCGCGATACTTTATCAAACACCAAAGAATAGATAGTCAATTGCGGCGAGCAAGTCGCGCCGCGCAGATGCGATTGAACTGATGCTCTTGGCCAGGTCGCGCGACCGAATGGACGTCAATCTGGGAACGACGATGACATGGTCCACACCATTCACGGCGACAACCGGGGTTAGCTTTCCCGCAATTCTCGACATCGAAGCGATTGGCGCCAGCGGCGCGACAATCTGGTCACGAGTGTTTGACGCGATCTCCGATTGCATTGAGGTCACGAAAGGATAAGCGCGCCGCGAATTGGCAAGGGGATTTACGAAGACATCAAATTGAGCCATCTTCGCGCTCGTAATGGGCACGGACGAGTTCCGGGAACGACCCGTGTTGCTCTTCGTATTCTTCGACAGCAGCCAGATCCTGCCGCAGCTCCTTAAGCAGCGCCTCTTTTCGTCGTTTGGCGTACTCGTCAGCAATCGCCTCTTCGGCAACCCTGGATGCGTTGATGCCAACGCTCTTGGCTTTTGCATACAGGTCGGAATTCAGCGTAACGCTGACAGTCTGCTTGGGAGCGTTCGGGTCGAAGTTAGGATCCCGCATGCGATCTCCGGGCTCAACGTGGATCTACACGTGTAATTTACACGGGTAAATATCTCGCGTCTACCGCTTCCCCGCTGCCCGCCGCACAAAAAAGTAGTACAGGGCGCCCAAGACCACCGCAAAGCCTAAAACCAGGGCGAAAAAACGGTGCAGCGAGCCCGCCAGGAGCTCGGGGTGCTGCCCGATGGATTTGCCCAGCCAAGCGAGGACCGAGCACCACAGCAATGAGCCTCCTAAGGTCGCGACGGCATACCAGCGAAAGTCCAGCGCCAAGATGCCGGCGGGAATACCGATGAGGTGGCGAATCACGGGCAGAAGGCGCGAGAAAAATACGCCTGTCGACTCGTAGCGGGCGGACCAGTGCTCCGCCAGTTCAATCTTTGCCTGGGACAGCCCGACGTAGGGACCATAGCGCATCAGGAGAGGTCGTCCGAGGGCGCGGGCGCCCCAGTACATCAGCGAGGCGCCAACCCACGATCCCAAAGTACCGGCGATGACGATGCCAAGCCACGACATGCTCCCTTGGGTGTGCGCCACATAGGCAGCGGGGGCAATGATCATCTCGCTCGGGATCGGCACGAAGGTGCTTTCCAGCGCCATCAGGCCTGCGATGAGCCAGTAGCCGCCTCGGCCTAATTCCGCAAGATACCAATCCGAAAATTGCTGCAGTAGCTCGGTCAACTAATCGATTGCCTGCGGGTTTAGCGTCACCGTGGCATCGGCGCGCGCCGCGGCGGCATAGCTTTGTGCCTCGCCCGAGGCGATGCGGGCCGCGTATTGACGGCGCATATCGGCTTCCTTGAGGGTGGCGCTGTTGGGATCCTCGCGCACCGCGCTGAACGCGAATACCGCGGCGTCGCCATTGGGTAGCCGCACATTCTCATAGATCGGCTTTTGCGCAGGCTTCGGCGCTTTGAACGCTTCGGTGCGAATCTCGAGCGGCACGTCGGCCTCCGATCTTGCAATGAATTTCGGGGCCTGAACGGTAGCGCCCAGGCTCTTCATCACGGCGTCCCAGGATTCGCCCGCATTCAAGCGCTTGACGGCATCTGCCGCCGCCGCCGCGGCCAGTTCGACGCCGCGCTGCTTCTTCCACGCGGCCAGGACCTCGGTGCGCACCGCCTCGAGCGGCTTCTGCTGCGGCAATTTGTGATCCGTGGCGCGCAGTACCACCCCACGCCCCTTTTCCACCTCGACGATGGGACTTAGGCGCCCATCCAACACATCCTGGCTGAACGCCGCCTCGGTCACCGCGGGCACATTGCCCAGCGCGCCGCCGCCGTCCTTGCGGCTGAAATTCTCGATTTCCTGCACCTTCAAGCCCGCTTTGCGCGCCACCACGTCCAGGTCGGTGGCATTTTGCAGCGCTGCATCCGCCAGCTGATCCTGGGCGTTGTTGAACAAGCGTTCGGCCTCGCCGCGCTTGTATTCGACTTCCAGATCCGCCTTGCTCTCATCGAAGCTCTTCACTTTCGTGGGCTGAATCCCGTCGAGCTTCAGAATGTGGTAGCCAAACTGAGTCTTGATGGGTCCTTTGATTTCATCGACCTTCATGCCAAACGCCGCATCGCCGAAGGGTCCGACATAGACCTTGCGCTCCGCCCAGCCAAGATCCCCGCCTTGGGCCGCGGAGCCTTGATCCTGGGAAAACTCCTTCGCCAATTTCGCGAAGTCCTCCCCGGCCTGGGCACGTTTCAAAATGCCCTCGGCTTTGGCCTTGACCCCCGCATCCTCTTTCGGATCATTCACCGACAGCAGAATGTGGCGCACCCGCCGTTGTTCGCCCTGCACGAAACTCTCCGGCGTCTTGGCTTTCTGTTCTTCGTAGTAGGCCTTGAGTTGTGCATCATCGACCTTCACCGTCGAGGCCAGCTGCGCCAGGCTCAACTCCACATAGCGCAGATTCACCGTCTCCGGGGTCATGTAGTCGGATTTGTGCGCCTCGAAGTACGCTTTCAGTGCCGCATCGTCGGCAGCGACGCCGGCTTCGTACTTCGCCGCTGCCACCGTGGCCCATGCCAGTTCGCGCTGCTGGCGTGTGAGCGCGCGATATTCCTTCAATTCCGTCGGCGTCGCAAAGCTCGATGCCATGAGCGCAGTGTCGAGCTGGCGCAATTTCACGTCGCGGCGAAACATGCCTTCGATTTCCGAGACCGACCGGCCTTGTGCATTCAAGACCGCGACGGCGTGGGACAGATCGAACTTTCCGTCCACCTGAAACGCAGGCACCTGCGACATCGCCTGCAGCAGCTGCTGATCGCTGACGCGATAGCCCAGGTCATCGGCACGGGTGACCAACGCCTCGGTGTTCACATACTCATCGAGCACGCGGCGCTTGATCTCATTGCGCATCGTATCGTCCAAGGGAGCATTGCTCTGGCGCTCAATCTGGGCGAGCTGCTGCTGGTAGGATTGACGCACCTCGTTGGGGGAGATTTCCACGCCGTTGACTTTGGCGGCGTAGTTCGGCGCGCTCAAGGTCCAGTTGATGCCCCAAAATACGAACACCAAGCCGATGGCGCCGAGCACCACGCCGGCCACCCAGCCCTTGAGTTTGTCGTGAATACTTTGCAGCATTTCAACCTCTTTTCTAAACCCTTCCGCGTGGCCCGCCTCAGCTTAAGCGCGGCCAAATGGCTCGCGCTTTAGGTCACATCAGGAAATGGCGGAGTGGACGGGACTCGAACCCGCGACCCCCGGCGTGACAGGCCGGTATTCTAACCAGCTGAACTACCACTCCGCTGTTGGTGGGTGCTGAGGGGATCGAACCCCCGACCCTCGCCGTGTAAAGGCGATGCTCTACCAGCTGAGCTAAGCACCCCCTGGAAGAGGCGCGGAAGTCTACGCGAGGTCAAACGGCTTGGCTACTGGGTCGGTCGAGACCGGGCAAATCGCCTGCAGATCGATGGAGACTCGCCGATATGAGCGCCCACATCTTGCCGACTCTAGTCGAGTCCAGTCGCATGCTGCACGGCGCTAACCTATTGGCAAACCAAGTAATTCAGTCCCGCCATCCGAGTTTCAAGGCTCGCCATGCCGCGCCCGGCATCAAGACTCAAAATCGTCATCGATACTAGTTGCGGACTCTTGTTGTTCATTGTTCTCGCGCCCAGCGCTATCGCGCAGTGCGGCAACGTCAGCTAAGTCCTGCGGTCGACCCGCGGAAATCTTGGCGCTTAAGCCCGCCAACGGCGCTCCGAACTTTGTCAGCGCCGAATATACGGCCCGGCTGTTCTCGGCGTCTGCGCTGATCAGAATATCGAGATCTTTGGTTGCGCGGGGCTGAGCGTGAAGGGATACCGCGTAGCCACCGACAATCAGATATCTGACATTAGCGGCGTTGAACGCGGATAGGAGATCCCTGAAGTCGTCGAACATGCGGCGCTTTTCCCTTTAACGCGTAAAGAGCACTGCTGATGTCCATCGTCGCGCGAAGACGCTCGCACGGCGAGACAGCGTGCCACGCTGCGATTTCGTCGGCTTTCATCATGCGCAAGCTACTATATCGTCTAATGGTCTTATCCACGGCCCAAAACTATCATTTCACGCTTGTCAGCACCACCGCCTCGTGCCGATTCGCGCCATCTTGAGAAATTGGTGTCCAGGTGCATCGCCGTTGCCAGTCGCTTCAGTCTTCTCACGTCCAGCGCGGCCAGATCGAGATCCAAGGGCGGAGCGGACATGCGGCTTCGGGGCGAGTCGGACAGATAGAGCCAGTGCAGCAGTGCTGCGTCCGGTGTCGCCCGCCGATAGTCGAATCCGGTTGCTAGGCGATCGCGCTCCACTCCGGCCTCAAGGACACGCTCGGGTATGCCGCGGAAAACAAACGTGCCTGCGTCTGCCTCAACGCGTCCGAGAGACGGCGTCGTGTATCGCGAAGACAGAGGAACGACCGCCGTCACCCACTCAGTGTAGTTGCTCCACACGCCGGCATCGCCAAGGACCGTCTGCAGAGAAACCACGGCGCCCGGCCGCAGCCAAACAGCGGCCTCGGAAAGTTGGGCTGCTGGCGCAACCAACCGATTGAGGAACAGCCCCCGCACTACTCGCTGCAGGCGGTTGGCGGCCACTGCTTCTTGGATCCAACGTTCCACGCTAGGCTTGGAGATGGCCGGGTGGACATTTTTGGCCACCTGGACGATCGACGCGGTATTGAGCACGCGCAGCGCGCCCGGCTCGGCGAGAACGAGCTCCAGGCGCGTTGACCAGTGAGGAGCTCTCATGGCGGGTCCGCGTCATCGACGGTTTTTGCAAAACACTGCTCGAGCATCTGCAGAAGCCGTCGCTTCAGCGCGAGATACTCGTCCTCGTCCATGTGCGCGTGAATCTCTGCCGGTAAAGTTGGCAGTACCTCATCTCGGAAAAGCGGCCAGCTCATTAAATCCAGCTTGTCCGCGACCCGCTGCATCAGCGTCGCCTGACCTCCCAAATTATCAACTGCTTCAGCGCTGGGGACTACTCCACGTGCGAGCAACAGTTCCAAATCGTAGACATCGCGCGGAGCGGTCCGCCGATCATCGATCAGTGCGGCGAGCTTGTTGTCGGCAAGCGCTTGTTCGTCATAGACGCTCACGTAGACACGTGGCAAGGTCCGGTCCGCAATCTGAACAGGAATTTTGAGCACGTGGTTTGGGTCTGGCGCTCGTCGTCGTGATACCTCTACCGTGAGATGCAAATTCTCGCCGGTGTTCGTTCGACCCGAGATCTTCCATCGCGCGACCGTGTCAGTCTGCTTGGATTCGGAAATCGAGGTGCCGATCAGCCCGCTTCCCTGGATGGCGCGATCGATCGCCGCCCGCACGGTATTTTGAAGACTTGCCAACGAGCGATGCGGATCGTGATCGAAATCCAGATCCTGAGTGAAACGAGCGCTTTCTGTAAGCACGCGCATGGCCGCGCCGCCTTTCAATACGAGGCTCGAGCTTGTGGAACCGCGATAGAGAAACGTCAGCAGCCGCAGTTGAAATGCATCGCGAATTTGGGAGAGAGTGGTCATGGCACTTAACTAAGAGTAATCCCATCATTATATGATGTTTATGCTCTTAATCAAGTAAATGCCAACGTACCAACAGCTTTGACCGGCTAGCACAAATCAACGGCAGGCCCACAGGCGGCGGCGGGTCTATCGGGTGGCTGTTCCTGCTCGCGCTGTTGCCGCTGACGATTCGCCGTTTGCCAAGCGTACGCTGGACGTGATCCAATCCTCCGGGCGCTAGTGCGCCCGGGGGACCTGGCTCTTCACGGCGCGCGGCTTGCGGCGGCGCTTCTCGCCGGCCAGCACTTCCGCCGGCTTGATATCCGGCGCCACCGGCAGCGGCACCGGCATGTGGGTCAGCGCGACCTGCAGCACCTCGTCGATCCACTTCACCGAGCGGATATCGAGCTTTTCCTTGATGTTGTCGGCGATCTCGGCCAGATCCTTGGTGTTGTCGTCGGGGATCAACACCGTGGTGATGCCGCCGCGGTGCGCCGCCAGCAGCTTCTCCTTCAGTCCGCCGATCGGCAGCACTTCGCCGCGCAGGGTGATCTCGCCGGTCATCGCGACATCCGAGCGCACCGGAATCTTGGTGAGCGCCGAGATCAGCGCGGTGCACATGCCGATGCCGGCGCTCGGCCCGTCCTTCGGCGTCGCGCCCTCCGGCACGTGAATGTGCACGTCGGCTTTCTGATAGAAATCCACTTCGAGTCCGAGCATGGCGGAGCGGCTGCGCACCACGGTCATCGCGGCTTGAATCGACTCCTGCATCACCTCGCCGAGCTGGCCGGTGTGGGTGAGCTTGCCCTTGCCCGCGACCACCGCCGCCTCGATGGTCAGCAGCTCGCCGCCGACCTCGGTCCAGGCCAAGCCCGTGACCTGACCGACGCGATTGCTCTCCTCGGCCTTGCCGTAGCGGAAGCGGCGCACGCCCAGGTATTTGTCGAGATTCTTAGAGTCGACGGTCACGGTCTTTTCCGCCGGCGCGAGCAGCAGCTGCTTGACCGACTTGCGGCCGATCTTGGAGATCTCGCGCTCGAGATTGCGCACCCCGGCTTCGCGGGTATAGAAGCGGATCATGTCCATGATGGCTGTCATCCGCCAGGCTCAGTTCATCCGGCTTCAAGCCGTTCTGCTTGATCTGCTTCGGCAGCAAGTAGCGGCGCGCGATGTTGCTCTTTTCATCCTCGGTGTAGCCGGGGATGCGGATCACTTCCATGCGATCGAGCAGCGGCGCGGGAATATTCAAGCTGTTCGCCGTGCACACGAACATCACCTCGGACAGGTCGAAATCGACCTCCAGATAATGATCGTTGAAGGTGCTGTTCTGCTCCGGATCGAGCACTTCGAGCAGCGCCGAGGACGGATCGCCGCGAAAATCCGTCGACATCTTGTCGACTTCATCGAGCAGGAACAAAGGATTGCGCACGCCGCACTTGGCGAGATTCTGAATGATCTTGCCGGGCATCGAGCCGATATAGGTGCGCCGATGGCCGCGGATCTCGGCCTCGTCGCGTACGCCGCCCAAGGACATGCGCACGAACTTGCGATTGGTGGAGCGCGCCACGCTCTGACCTGAGCGAGGTCTTGCCGACGCCCGGGCGGTCCGACCAGGCACAGGATGGGGCCGCGCAGATTCTTCACGCGCTGCTGCACGGCCAGGTACTCGACGATGCGCTCTTTGACCTTCTCGAGGCCGTAGTGATCGGCTTCGAGCACCTTTTCGGCGGCCGCGATGTCCAGATGCACCTTGCTGCGCTTCTTCCACGGCGATTTCACCAGCCAGTCGATGTAGTTGCGCACCACCGTGGCTTCCGCCGACATCGGCGACATCAGCTTCAACTTGGCGAGCTCGGAATTCGCCTTCTCGCGCGCTTCCTTCGGCATGCCCGCCGCCTTGATGCGCTTTTCCAGTTCGCCGATTTCGTTCGGCGCGTCGTCGAGCTCGCCCAGTTCCTTCTGAATGGCCTTCATCTGCTCATTCAGGTAGTACTCGCGCTGGCTCTTTTCCATTTGCTGCTTGACGCGGCCGCGAATGCGCTTTTCGATCTGCAGCACGTCCATCTCGCCTTCGATGACGGCAAGCATGTGCTCGAGGCGCTTGCGCACATCGGGGATCTCCAGAACCTTCTGCTTCTCGGAGAGCTTCAACGACATGTGCGCGGCGACGGTGTCGGCCAGGCGCCCCGCCTGTTCGATGCCCGCCAACGAGGTCAGGATCTCCGGCGGCACCTTTTTATTGAGTTTTACATATTGCTCGAACTGCGTGATCACCGAGCGGGTGAGCACGTCCATTTCGCGCTCTTCGTAGCGCTCGAGATCCGGCATGGCCGTGACCTCCGCGGAAAAGAACTCGCCCTCGGTCAGGGATCTCGATGCTGGCGCGGTCCACGCCCTCCACCAGCACCTTGACGGTGCCGTCGGGCAGCTTCAGAAGCTGCAGGATGGTCGCGACGGTGCCGACCCGGTACAGATCCTCGGCCTTCGGATCGTCGACATCGGCCTGCTTCTGGGCGACCAGCAGGATGCGCTTGTCGGCCTTCATGGCGAGATCGAGCGCGACGATGGATTTTTCCCGCCCGACGAACAGCGGAATCACCATGTGCGGGTAAACCACCACGTCGCGCAGCGGCAGCACCGGGATCCCGCTTAGGGGTTTTACGGGTTCGGGGGCATCGGCTATGGGTTCATCGCTCACTAGGCTGGCCTTTTGGTTGTAGCACGTACGTCAAACTAACGCTTGAGTACATGCGGCCGCCTGCAATGAGTTTCAAGCTCGTCTCAAAGATGGTCCGAGCCCGTCGGGCGCCGCTGTTCCTCAACCGGTGCCACCAAACGAGTCTCCTCGGTTCGGTGGACTATGTATGGTTTGTTGTGGCCTTCGATTACCTGCTCATCGACCACGACTTTCTGCACATTCCGCAGCGACGGCAGGTCGTACATGGTGTCCAGCAGCACATTCTCGAGAATGGTGCGCAGACCCCGAGCTCCTGTCTTGCGCTGCATCGCCTTGCGGGCCACCGAGCGCAGCGCGTCCTCGCGGAAATCCAATTCCACTCCTTCCATGTCGAAGAGTTTGCGATATTGCTTGGTCAGCGCGTTCTTCGGCTGCATCAAAATCGATATCAGTGCCTCCTCGTCCAGTTCTTCCAGCGTCGCGACCACCGGTAGGCGGCCGACGAACTCCGGAATCAAACCGTACTTGATCAAATCCTCGGGCTCTGTGTCGTGGAACACATCGTTGCCGTGCGGCCGGGCATTGTGCTCGCGCACCTCGGCGATGAAACCGATGCCGCTCTTGTGGGTGCGGTTCATGATGATCTTTTCCAGACCCGCGAACGCGCCGCCGCAAATAAAGAGAATGTTGGTGGTATCGACCTGCAGGAATTCCTGCTGCGGATGCTTGCGACCGCCCTGCGGCGGAACCGAGGCAATCGTGCCCTCGATGAGCTTCAACAGCGCCTGTTGCACGCCTTCGCCCGACACATCGCGGGTGATGGAGGGGTTGTCGGATTTGCGCGAGATCTTGTCGATTTCGTCGATGTAGACGATGCCGGTCTGCGCCTTCTCGACATCGTAGTCGCATTTCTGCAGCAGCTTCTGAATGATGTTCTCGACGTCCTCGCCGACATAGCCGGCTTCCGTCAAGGTGGTCGCATCGGCGATCGTGAACGGCACGTTCAGCAAGCGCGCCAGGGTCTCGGCCAGCAAGGTCTTGCCGGAGCCTGTCGGGCCGATCAGCAGAATATTGCTCTTGGCGAGCTCCACCTCGTCGCGGGAGCGCACGCCCTCGGCGCCGCGCGTCTGCAGCCGCTTGTAGTGGTTGTAAACGGCCACCGACAGGACGCGTTTGGCGCGTTCCTGGCCGATGACATATTCGTCGAGGACTTTCTTGATTTCCTGCGGCTTGGGGAGCTTGTCGCGGGTGCGCTCAGCGCGCTCCTCGAGCTCCTCGCGGATTATGTCGTTGCAAAGCTCAACGCATTCGTCGCAGACGAAAACGCTCGGTCCGGCGATGAGCTTTCGAACCTCGTGTTGGCTCTTTCCACAAAAAGAGCAGTACAACAGCTTTCCGTCATCATGTTTAGCGCGCGAATCTTCGCTCATGCTGTCCTCAAATTGACCGCATGGCTCAAGAGCGTCACCCTTAAAGCCTTGCAGCTACAGTACTGACTATATAGCACCGGGCAACCCCCGCGCAAAGATAAGGACCCGCGGCCTGTGACGTGGGTACGCGTGCAAGTTGAGGCCCGTTTAGCCCTTATTGGGCGGTTCGCCGCGCTTTCCAAGCATGGAATCGATCAAACCGTAGGCGCGGGCCTGTTCGGCGGTCATAAAGTTGTCCCGGTCGCTGTCCTGCTGCACGCGCTCTACCGTCTGGCCGGTGTGCTTGGCCATTATGGCGTTCAGGCGGGCTTTGGTCTCCATGACTTCGCGGGCGTGGATATCGATGTCGGAGGCCTGGCCCTGGAAGCCGGCCGACGGCTGGTGAATCATGATTTTGGAGTTCGGCAGCGAGTAGCGCTTGCCGGCGGCGCCGCCGGCCAGCAGCACCGCGCCCATCGAGGCGGCCAACCCCACGCAAATGGTGCTCACATCCGGCTTGATGAACTGCATGGTGTCGTAAATCGCCAAGCCGGCGCTCACCGATCCGCCCGGCGAGTTGATGTAGATCGCAATATCCTTGTCAGGGTTTTCCGATTCCAGGAACAAAAGCTGAGCCACGATCAAATTGGCCATGTAGTCCTCGACCGGACCCACGATGAAAATCAGCCGCTCCTTCAACAGGCGCGAGTAGATGTCGTAGGCGCGCTCGCCACGCGCGGTTTGTTCCACCACCATCGGAACCAGATTCAATGCGCGTGTATTCATGGCGATAGCCTTTATAAATATGGTCGAGCCTAAAGGCTGACTTGATGAGGGCTTCATAACACGAATTCAAGGGATAAGATGCCCATCAGCCCTCGAAGTTCATCAATTCCTTGAAGCTCGAAACCCCCTCGCGCACCTTGGCATGCGCGAGAATCCAGTCCACCACCTGGTCCTCCAGCGCCAGGCTCTCCACTTGGCGCATCGCATCGGCGTTTTGCAAATACGCGCGCTTCATGGCGGCGGCATCGCCATAGGCACCCACCATTTCGTCGAGCCGCTCATTGACTCGCGTGCGATCGACCACCAGGTTCTCCCGGCGGATCACATCGTTGAGCAGAAGCCCCAAGGCCACGCGGCGGCGCGCCGGCTCCAGCAGCGGTTCTCGCGGCGGCGCCTGCGACGGGTCTTTGGCGCCGCTGCGGCGCATCGCTTCCACCTGCATGTCGCGTATCTGGCCTTCGATCAAGACATTCGGCACATCGGTGGGATTCGCGGCGTACAGGTTTTCCATCACCGCGGCCTTGTTGCGGTTGCGCAATGCCTGATCGAGCTCGCGGCGCATATTGGCCGCCACATCCTCGCGCAGCTTAGGAATGCCGCCTTCGGTCACACCGAACGCGGCGCAAAACTCATCGTCGACTGCCGGCAGCAGGGGCTCCTCGATGGCTTTGACTTCGGTCGCAAAAATCGCCAGCTTGCCGGCGAGTTCAGTGGCGCGATAATCGGCCGGAAAATTCACGCTGATGTCGCGCTTTTCGCCCACCGTGGCGCCGATCAGTCCCTGTTCGAGCTGCGGCAGCATCCGGCCCTCGCCGAAGACTATGCCGATGTTCGCACCTTTGCCGCCGGCAAATGCCACGCCATCGATCGCGCCTTCGAAATCGATGGTGACCTTGTCACCGGTTACCGCGGCGCGCGTCACCGCGCACATACTTCATCTGCTGCTTGCGCAAGCGTTCGATCATGGCGTCGATATCGCTCTCGGTCACCTCGGCCGACAGCCGATCGACCTCAAGCGTCTCGATGGGCTGCAGCACGACTTCGGGAAATACCTCGAAGGTCGCGACGTACTTCAGATCCTGACCTTCATCCATGCTCTGCGGCTCGATGCGCGGGCTCCCCGCCGGCGACAGCTGCTTCTGCGTTACGGCTTCGGCATAACTGGATTGCAGCAATTCCCCGATCACCTCGCGGTGCACCTGGGTGCCGAACTGCTGGCGAATCACCTTGAGCGGCGCCTTACCGGGGCGAAAGCCCTTCAAACGCGCCGTGCGGCTCAAGTTCTTCAGGCGCGCGGCAATTTCCTCGCTCACTCGCTCGGCCGGCACCTGCACTTGCATGCGGCGCTCCAATTTGCCGATACTCTCGACGGAAACCTGCATGTCTATCCTCTATGGTCGAGTGCGTTGGTGCGAAAGGCGAGACTCGAACTCGCACGGGTTTCCCCACCAGGTCCTAAGCCTGGCGCGTCTACCAATTCCGCCACATTCGCAATTAGTCAGCCCACAAGTATAGCTAACGAGGCTCGCTTTCGCGAACCAGAAGGCGGGCCACCTCGCGCAGGGCCGGCAGGCCGTTTTCCAGCATGAAGTAAAGTGGACTGTCGCCGTCGAACGGCGGCCGCGGCGAGGGCGCGTGCACCCAGGCCCAGGCACGATCCTTGGGTCCCGGTTCGGCGGTGAGCGAGTATTGAATGTTGGCGATCAGCGCGGCTCGCTCCTGCTGGGTGGCGGACAGTCGCGGTGCCTGACCCAGGCGGTAGCGCTGCAGCACTTGCGGCGAAGGAATTTTCAGCAGCCGGCATTGCTGTAATGGCGAGAGTTCCCAGACATCGGCAATCGCAAAAAACCGCTTCAGCGCGCTGCTGCTGGTATGCCGCGCCGTACGGCGGCTCGCCGGCTGCAGCACCAATCGCGGTCCAGAACGAGTCTTGCTGGGCAATGCGGTACTCACTGTAACCCTGAAGCATACTCCCTTAGGCAGACGCGGCTTGGTATCATGGGGCATGCCCCATGACCTTTGCCGAACGGCTCGCCCAAGCGCAACAATTCAGCGGCAGCCTGGTATGCGTAGGTCTCGATCCCGATCCTGACAAGCTGCCCACCGACATCCGCGGCAATCCCGGCGCCCGATTCGACCTTGAAGCTCTGTATGCCTTCGACCGCCGCATCGTCGATGCGACCTTCGACCTTGCGGCTGCGTACAAGCCACAGATCGCGTTCTACAGCGCACTCGGTGCAGAGGACGCAGCTCGAGCGCAGCATCCACTACATTCGCGAGCGCGCGCCGGCAGCGCTGGTCATTCTCGATGCCAAGCGCGGCGACATCGGCAACACTGCCGAGGCCTATGCGCGCGAAGCCTTCGATCGCTACGGCGCCGATGCGGTGACCGTGAATCCCTACATGGGCGAGGACTCGGTGCGGCCGTTTCTGGAGCGCAGGGACCGCGGCGCGCTGCTGCTTTGCCGCACCTCCAATCCCGGCGCCAAGGATTTTCAGGATCTGAATGTCGACGGCCTGCCCCTGTACGCGCGTGTCGCCCAGCGCGCCGCCCAGGATTGGAACGAGCACGGCAATCTCATGTTCGTGGTCGGCGCGACTTATCCTGAGGAAATGCGTGAGCTGCGCCAAGCACATCCCGAGGTGCCGTTCTTGGTGCCCGGGGTCGGCGCGCAAGGCGGCGATTTGCAGGCGCTGCTCGCCGCGGGTTTGGATGCCCGGGGTGCGGGGCTGCTCATCAGCGCATCGCGCAGCATCAACTACGCCGGCGGCGGCGCTGCTTTAGGGATTCGCGCAGCCGCAGCGCAGCTGCACTCGGAAATCAACTTGGGAAGGTCAAAACGCGCTCTTGACCACGCCGCCGTCCACCCGCAGCGCGGCGCCGTTGGTCGCGGCCGATAGCGGGCTTGCCACGAAGGTGACCAGCGCCGCCACTTCTTCCGGGGTGGCGAATCGCTTCAGCAAGGAGGTGGGCCGCGCGGTCTTGAAGAACTCGTCTTCCACCGTTTTTGCGCTCTTGCCGGATTTGGCCGCCCAGTCCGCGACAAAATCTCCCACGCCGCGCGAGCGAGTGGGCCCCGGCAGTACGCTGTTGACGGTAATGCCGCTGCCGGCGGTGGCTTCGGCCAAGCCGCGCGCAACCGCAATCTGCGCCGCCTTGGTCATGCCGTAGTGGATCATTTCTGCCGGGATGTGCAGGGCGCTTTCGCTGGAGATGAAGATGATGCGTCCCCACTTGCGCATGCGCATCGACGGCAGATACAAGCGCGCCAGCCGCGCGCCGGAGAGCACGTTCACATCGAAAAACCGCAGCCACTCTTGATCGCTGATCTGCTCAAAGGGCTTCACCTCAAAAATGCCCAGATTGTTCACCAGCACATCGACGTGCGGATGCTTGATCACGAGTTTTTCGGCCACCGACGCTTGGGAGAGGTCGCCGGCGAAGCCGACCACCTCGCCACCCGTGGCGCTCTTCATGGCCACCACCGCGGCGGCGACGGCTGCGGGTGTCCTGCCGGTCACGATGACGTTCGCGCCCTCGCGCGCCAGCGACGTGGCGATGGCATTGCCGATGCCCGCGGTCGAGCCGGTGATCAGCGCAGTCTTCTTCGTCAATTGCAGGTCCATGCTTGCTCCAGTTGTCCTAAGGCATTGCAGCACAGGCATAAGCCGCGTTCAATCAGGTAAGCTGCGCGGCAATATAGTCCCCCAGCGCCAGCGACGAGGTCAGTCCCGGAGATTCCATGCCAAAAAGATTCACGATACCGGCGACGCCGTGTTCCGCAGGGCCTGAGATATAGAAATCCCGCGCGCCCTCACCCGGACCGGAAAGCTTGGGACGAATGCCGGCGTAGGCGGGCTTCAGCTTCGCCGCCTCTAGTTGCGGCCAGTACTCTTTAATGGCGTCGCCAAAGTCGGCTGCACGGTTGGGCTCAACCGCATAGTCCACACGGTCGACCCACTCCAGGTCCGGTCCGAAACGTGCGGCGCCGCTCAAGTCGAGCGTCATGTGTATCCCCAAGTGACCGCCGGAAGTGGGCGGCGCCGGATAAATCAATCGCGCAAAGGGCGATTTACCCTTCAGGTCAAAGTAGCTGCCCTTGCCATAGAAAATCTTTGGGATGTGCTCTCGCGGGAATTCCTCGATCGAGGCGGCAACGTGGTGGGCTTCCAGGCCCGCCGAGTTGACGACTGCGCGAGCCCGCACCGCCGGCTCGGCATCTTTGCCGATGAATACCTCGACGCAAGCTTGGGCAGGACGCAGCGCCGTGACCGCGGTGCCGTAAGCGATGCTGGCGCCGCCGCGCTCCGCATCCGCGAGCAAGCATTGCATGTAGGCGTGCGAGTCGATGATGCCGGTCGAGGGTGACAACAGTGCGCCGACGCACGCCAGTGCCGGTTCCAGCCGCCGCGCCTGCGCAGCATCCAGCCATTGAAGATCGAAGACCCCGCTGTCGCGGGCATTCACTGCGATTTTCTCGAGCGCCGGCAATTGCGCCGCCCGGGTGGCGACCGTGAATTTGCCGCATCTTGAGGTGGCGATGCCGTGCTCGGCGCAATAGCGATACAGAAGTTCCCGGCCGGCCACGCACATTCGGGCTTTGAGCGATTGCGGTTGGTAGTGGATACCGGCGTGAATCACTTCGCTGTTGCGCGAGCTTGTGTGCATGCCAAAATGCCGCTCACGTTCCAGAATGATGACTTCGCGGCCTCGGGCCACCAAGGCCCGCGCCACCGCGAGGCCGATGACGCCCGCGCCGATCACAATGCAATCCGCATCGCTCAACCGCGTAAGCCTTAAGGTAGAGGCGCGGCCATCGACAGCATGGAGTGCAACAGAACATTGGCGCCGGCTGCCAAATCGGCGGGCGCCGCGCTCTCGGCTTCATTGTGGCTCAAGCCTCCGGCGCAGGGCACGAAGATCATTGCGGTCGGCGCCACGTCGGAAACGTTGCAGGAATCGTGACCCGCGCCGCTGACCATCTCCATGGCGGGGAAGCCGAGCGTCGCCGCCGCGCTTCTCACCGCATCCACACAGCCGGCATCGAAGATCACACCCGGTGCTTCCCAAAAGCAGCGCATGCCGCCTTTAAGCTTGTGCCGTGCAAGCGCTTCTCGCACGAGGGCTTGGGCCTGCGCTTTCAAGGACGCGTACTGCTCGCCGTCGGGATGGCGAATATCCACCGTGAAGCGCAGCTTTCCCGGAATCGTGTTGGGCGAGCCCGGCAGGGTCTCGATAAAGCCCACGGTGAAACGCGCACTAGGACCATGCCGCTCGGCCGCCGCGTACAGCGCCGGCAGCAAGTCCGCCAGCACGCGGATCGGATCACGACGCATGTCCATGGGCGTAGGTCCGGCGTGCGCCTCCTGGCCTTCGACCTCAATTTCGTGGCGGCTCATGTGCTGAACGCCCGTCACGACGCCGATGGTCTTGGCCTTCTGTTCCAATACCGGCCCCTGCTCGATGTGCGCTTCAAAGCATGCCTTGACGGCCTGGCGCTCGCCCATGCCTTGCGTGTCTATGCCCGCGCGCTCGAGCTCACCCCGCACGCTGATTCCGGCGCGATCGGTGAGCTTGAGCGCTTCCGTCAGCGCAAAGCGACCGGACCATACGGCCGATCCCATCATCGCCATCGAAAAGCGGCTGCCCTCCTCGTTGCACCAGACGCAAAGCTCTATGGGGTGCCGGGTTTGCAGCGCGTGATCGTTGAGCGACTCGATCACCTCGAGTCCCGCCAGCACGCCATAGACGCCGTCAAATTTCCCTCCCGTCGGCTGCGTGTCCAGGTGGCTGCCCGTCATGACCACCGCAAGGGACTCATCGATTCCGGCGCGGCGCACGAACAGATTGCCGATCGCATCGACCCGCACCTTGCAGCCGGCGGCTTCAGCCCAAGCTTTGAGCAACCGCCGCCCCGCCATATCGGCATCGCTCAAGGCTTGCCGGTTGCATCCGCCGCTCGGCGTCGCGCCAATGGTTGCCATTTCCATCAGCCGCGACCATAAGCGGTCGGCCTTGATGCGCATTGCTGCTACGGGGTTGGGCATGGGCCCTACTTTAAGCCTTGCGCCGCGCCGATGAAATCATCCACGTCGGAGCTTAAGGTCGCGTACGAAGTCACCAATCGGATCGCCACGCCGGTCTTGAGCACCGACAGCGGCCAGCGGTAAAACTGAAATCCGAGTTTCTCGAGGTGAGCGACGGTTGCTTCCGGCAAGGCGACGAACAGTTCATTCGCCTCCACCGGATGCAACAGCTGGGCGCCCGCCACCGACTTCAATCCCAGCGCCATTCTCGTGGCCATGGCATTTGCATGGCGCGCGTTGTCGAGCCACAGCCCGTCGTTTAAGTACGCGAGCAGCTGCGCGCTCAAGTACCGCATCTTCGACCACAGATGTCCGGCGCGCTTGCGGCGCCGGGCGAAATCACCCGCCATGGCCGGATCGAAAAACACCACGGCTTCGGCGCAAAGTGCGCCGTTCTTGGTGGCGCCGAGCGACAGCACATCGACACCGCGTTTCCATGTGGCTTCGGCCGGACTGCAATTCAAATGCACCAGCGCATTGGCAAAGCGCGCGCCGTCCATGTGCACCGGGAGCCGATGCTTCTTCGCCACCGCCGTGATTGCGTCCAACTCGCTCAAGCCGTACACGGTTCCCCATTCGCTGGCCTGGGTCAGGCTGACGGCGGCGGGCTTGACGTGGTGCACGCCCATGTCCTCCGCAAATGCAATGGCTTGGGCGAGCTGTTCGGGGCGAATCTTGCCGTCGGCGGCGGGAAAGCCGATCAGTTTGGCGCCGCCGCTGAAAAATTCCGGCGCGCCGCATTCATCGGTGACGATATGCGCAGCTTCGTAACAGTAAATCGCGCCATAGGGCGGCACCAGCTGCGACAACGCCAGCGAATTGGCGGCGGTGCCGGTGGTCACGGGGAATACCGCTACTTCGGTCTCGAACAATTTGCCGGCGACCGATTGCAGCCGCGCCGTCAACTCATCACCTCCATAGGAGGTTGCCGAGCCTGCGTTAGCTGCGCGGAGTGCCGCGATGATCGCTTCGCAAGCGGGAGCTACATTGTCGCTGTTGAAGTTCCGGCCCAATGCCATTCCTTAAAAGAGTCGCGCGTGAATTGTAAGCGAACCTAAGCGGAATTGGCGTCACTTAAGCCCAATCGTTCGCGGTAAATTGGTAGCTGCCGCCATCGCTTTGCCAGATCGCTGCCTCGCGCCGCACGCTTAAGAGCCAGACGCGCGATTCCAAAGGCTTGCGCGGTTTGAAGCACGGCCGCAGCACCGCGACCGCACCGCCATGATCGGGGTCGCGCACCGATTCGTAGCGAATCGCATCGATGTTCGCCTGTCGCGCAAGGCGCGCGAAGCGCTGGGTCGCGGCGTAATCGCGAGAATGCGTCCACTCCGCACGCGAACGATTGAAGGGAGCTTCAGTCAGATCGATCATGCGCCCGTCGATGCCGGCGCGAAACACGGTTTGCGGCGACGGCCCCAAGCTGTCCAGCCCGGCGCTGTCCATCAAGAATCGCCAGCGCCAGAAGCCCAATTCCGCGCACGCGGTGCGTTCGCGCTCCG
Source organism: uncultured Gammaproteobacteria bacterium (assembly GCA_963785405.1). GTDB lineage: Bacteria > Pseudomonadota > Gammaproteobacteria > Steroidobacterales > Steroidobacteraceae > Bog-1198. Next base: position 316,647 of record CAWAVF010000006.1, on the reverse strand, counting down.
CTCCGTACCAGACTCCGGAATCGCTGGCTGCGCGAAATCTGGAGCCAATCGGCGAACTGTAGCGAAACGGCGTCGCCAGCAGGTAGTGCAGGCCGGCGGCCTCGATGGGCAGGGCCGGCTTGCTTTTCTCCAGCAGCCGCTCCAGCACCAGCTGCTCCTCGACGTTCGCCACCAGCCTCAGGGTCGAAGCGATATGCTGGGCTTCAACTGCGCGCCACAGGCGGCGCGTGGCGCGCCGCGCCTCAGATTCGACCGCGTGCGGCGTCCAGGTATTGGACGACACGTACCAAGCCTTCAGTGCTGCGTATGAGCTCGATCGGCCGCCCGGTCAACCCGCTGTTTTGTCCGTTGAGCCAGGCACGCGCCGCTGAGTCGTTGGAGCCGATCACCGCGTCCAGCGAGCGAAACAGGCGTACGAACAAGGCTCCGAGCTCCCACTCCTTCTTTTGATCGTCCAGGGCATAGGTGCCGTTCGCCATGCGCGACACCGTGGACGGGCTTAAGCCCAGGATTTGCGCGAGGTTGGATTGCGTAATTGCCAGCAGCGCAGAGGCACGCAGCACCGCGCCCGTCAGGATGCGGCGCGGTTCGGGTTTGGAGCTGGTCAGCGGCTTCGGCATGTGTCTATAGCAATAAATTTACGTATTTCATTCTACTGAAATAACGTGGATTTTGCAAAACCGGGCGTAGTTGCCCGGCACTGGCTACTGCGGCGCTATTTGCCCTTGATTGAGACCTTGCCGATAAAAGTGCTCGCCGCCGGGTCCGGATGCTTGCTGTTCAATTTGATGTTCAGGCGCAACTCGTTCTGAGAGTCGGCGTTGAGGATCGCTTCTTCATAGGTAATGATGTCATTGTCATACAGTTCGAACAGCGACACGTCGAAGGTGCGCATACCGAGTTCCCGGGACTTGCCCATGATCTCCTTCAATCCGTGAAATTCACCCTTCAGAAGTTTGTCCACGACGATCGGGGTGTTGAGAAGGATTTCGATGGCGGCTATGCGGCCCTTGCCGTCGGCCCTGCGCACCAAGCGCTGCGAAATGATGGCCTTCAGATTGCTGGACAGATCCATCAGCAACTGTGCGCGCCGTTGGTCGGGAAAGAAATTGACGATGCGGTCGAGGGTCTGGCTGGCGCTGTTGGAATGCAGGGTGCTCAAGCACAGATGCCCGGTCTCCGCGAATGTGATCGCCAGTTCCATGGTTTCCGAGTCGCGGATTTCACCGATCAAGATCACGTCGGGCGATTGGCGAAATGTGTTTTTCAGGGCCAGATGCCAGCTATGGGTGTCGATGCCGACATCGCGATGCGTGACCAGCGACAGCTGCGACTGATGCACGAATTCCACCGGATCTTCCACGGTGATGATGTGGCCCGGCGAGGAGCGGTTGCGGTGATTGATCATGGCGGCGAGCGATGTCGATTTGCCGCAGCCGGTGGAGCCGACCATGAGCACCATGCCGCGCTTGGCCATCACCACGTCCTTGAAGGTCTCGGGCAGCCCGTACTGTTCGATGGTCGGCATATCGGTGGGAATCGTTCTGATGACCATGCCGACGTTCTGCTGTTGTACGAACACGTTGACGCGGTAACGCGCCACCTCGGGTATGTCGATGGCGAAATTGCATTCCAGATCCCTGGCAAACTCCTCGCGCTGCTCGTCGTTCATGATCGAGTGCGCCAGATCCCGCGTGATGTCCGCGGAGAGCTTTTGCGTGGCCAGCGGCTGCATGTTCCCCTGGGACCTCATGCTCGGCGGAAAATCCTTCGATACGAAAAGATCCGAGCCGCCCGCCCGAGTCATCGCGGTGAGCAACTTGGTCATGTAGGCCTTGGCTTGTTCTTCAGTCAGCGTCGCCATTTCTCATCCTTAACATAAGCTGCCCGGCGATGAATATAGCCGCGCAGCGCTTGGCTGTCCGCGACGGAGTTAACAGGTCGCGGAGCGCGTGGCGATACTCCGCCAGGCCGGGACCTGACGCTGAAGACCGTACGACTTAGCGTTTCGGCTCATCCAGGTTATAATGACCACATATTGTAGTCATATTTTGGATGAACATGAATATTCCAGCGGCAATCTTCAAGGCCGAGTGCTTGAAATTGATGGACGATGTCGCACGCACCGGAGAATCCGTCGTGATTACCAAACATGGCAAGCCGGTAGCACAACTCGTCCCGCTACCGGCGCAATCCCGATCGCTTTTTGGCTATATGAAGCACACATTCAAGATTCAGGGAGAAGTCGCCGCGCCCATCGAAGAGGCATGGAGCGCGAATTCCGGCGATGAGGATCATATGTACACAAACCCGCGAAAAATGCGGCGCAAGGGCGGTGCTAGCATCGCGCAATGAGCGCGCTGCTGCTCGACACTCACATTTGGCTCTGGTACGCCGAGGGCAACACCGAGAAGCTGCGCAAAACCAGCGTCAAGAAACTAGACGCTGCGCGAGTCGGCGATGGATTGTTGGTATCGGCGATTTCCGTGTGGGAGATTGGCGCACTGAGCGCCCGGGGAAGAATTCGACTGTCGATACCCTTGCGCGACTGGGCCGAAAGGGCACTTAGCGTTCCCGGCCTTCGCTTCGCACCGCTGGACGCTGCGGCGGCAGCGGAGAGTACCTTGTTGCCCGGCGATCCGCACGTCGATCCGGCCGATCGGTTTCTGATCGCGACTGCACGAACTCAGGGGGTCGCGCTGGCGACCCGCGATGAGCACATCCTCCACTACGCAAAATTGGGGCATTTGCGCGTGGTTGCGCTGTAGGGCTAGGACGGATTCACCAAGATTCCGACAAACAGCAGCTCGCCGGTCAGATCGTCGCGAATGGCGTAAAAGAACGGATGGTCCATGGTCATCGTGAACAGCGGCGCCGCGATCGCGGTCGGGCCGACGGTGACGGTGGTGCCTGCCGCCGCGACAGTGCCGGTTTCATCGACCTCGACGACGGTCTTGTGCTCGACATCCGACACGCAAACGCTGGACGCAAGCGCCGAGAAATCCGCCATGTTGCTGGAACAGAGCGCTATCCCCATGCCAAGAGAACTCAATGCCGGCGGCAGTGAGGCGCCGTACGTAGTCGTGAATTTGGGTAGTGCGATACTTCCTTGCGCCATCTGTGATTGGCTCACCCAGCCGCTGATGGCCGCGGGGGTGATGCCCGCGGCAAAGCTGCTGAAGCTCACGCCGGAATTCGGCAGCACGATGAGCATGCTGAAGCGGCCCTGGCCGTAGGGCACGCTGACGGCCTGAAAATTGCTGCCTTGCAAGTAAGCATAGCTGCCGCTTTGATGCATCATCTGGCTCGACACCTGGGTGCCGTCGCCCAAGGTGAATTCGGCGGTGGCCGTCTGGCTGGGATCGAAAGCCGTGGACCACTGGCCCTTGAAGTAGATGGTGTTGGCGATGACCGCGACCACCGAAGTGTAGTCGCCAGCGGGAAGGATATTGGTGATCAAGCCGTTGGTCTCGGCGGCTGCCCAGGCGTTCACATCGGCGGGCGCGCCCGACAAATCCCCCACCGTGGCTCCGTAATAGGTCTGATCGGTTTGCGTGAAGGACGCCAGCACCGGGTTGTTGCTGAGATGCATCCACAGCGAATTGGCAACGATGATTTGCACCTCAGGATCTGGATTGAGCAGCGAGGCCTGCAGCGCCGCGTTGGCATTGTTCAGGTCCGGGGTGCTCAAGGAGCCGAGCTGCAGGGTCTGTGCCATGGCTTGCTGCGTAGTGCCTGCGGCGCCGTTATAGAGAATTTGCAATGCCATTGCGACATTGATCGGCGAGATCGCCACGTTGCCGGATGCCCCGGCAATCAACGTTTGGAACAGGTTCAACCCGAATGCATTATCGGCGCTGGCGATGGCTGGATTGACCGTGGTGCCGGCGCTTTGCGCCTGAACCACCGCAGGCGGCGTGCTCGATGAATTTGACGCGGGAATTGCCGGGTCGGAGCTCATCGTCATGCTGGCCGACCCTCCGCCGCACCCGGCCAGTAGCGTGGCCGCCAGCAGCAAGCCGATCGCTGTGCTCCAATGGAAGTTGCAAATGCGCTGCCGCATGGGTCCTCCTGGCGAGTCACGGGGACTCAAGTTGTTCTGCTTGTTATTTAATTCTAAGCGTGCGCGATTCGCAGGTGGAGTTGTCGCAGTTCGACGACGACAATTTTTGCCCTGCGGTACCGCAGCGCCCGGCGCTCACGGAGGAGATCGGCCGGTTCGGCAGCGCCTGGTAAATTCGCGCCTATCCGATTCGGTGTCGAGCTCCGCCGCCAGCCGGCTCACCAAATCTTCCACCCCGGCGGCGCGCAGCGCGGCTTGCTTCACCAGGTGTTTGGCGAGGGGGCCTATGTAACCCGCCAACTGCCGCTCGATGTGCAGCACTTCGGCCGGGTCGAAAATCGGGGAGCGCGGCGTTGCGCCGGCCGGTACCGCCACGGCAGGTGGCGCCGTCACGATGGGCGGCGCCCGTTGCACGCCCAGCTGCGATTTCAGGTAGGCGCAGAGGCGCGCGTAGTGCGGATCCCGAGGCGGCGGAAAAGCATCCATCCAGTGCTGCGCGCTCAAAAAATATTCGAGGCTCTTGGAGGGCAGCACATTTTCGATGCGAAACGGCAAGATGCACAGATTCTTGTGCACCGCCCTTTCCACCTCGCGGCGCACCTGCGGCGACTCGTTGCTGTTGGCGGAGAACACCAGAACCATGGTGCGCGCGCCGGAAATGGCATCGATGATCTCGGCCGCCCAATCCGCCGACGGCGCAATATCGCGCGGCGCGATCCAGCACTCCAACCCCGCGCCTTCGACCCGCTCTACCAACTCATACGCGCAGGCTTGATCCGGCTGCGAATAACTGATGAAGACGTCTCGTGCCACGCTCAAGTGCCGAGCAAGCGCAGAGCTTTTTCGAGACTCTTGCGCATGCGATCGAAGGATCGACTCAGCGCCAGCAATTCCGCCGCGCCGCGCCGCGGGAACTCCTCCGCCGACTCATCGCCGAGGCTCAATTGATCCGCGATGCGCGCGATCTTGCGGGCCGGCCGCAGCACCTGCACATAGAGCAGCGCATTCAACGCCACGAACACAGCGGCAAATACCGCGATCATGGAGACCATGAATGCGCGAAAGGCCTTGTCGGCGTTGGCGGTCGCTCTGGCGAACGGCACCGAAACCACCTGGGCGCCGACGATTTCATTCGGCTGCCAGCCATAGCCGTTATCGCTACCGTAGCGGGCCACGAGACTTCGCGGCGCGGCCGAGGGCACACTGTGGCAGGTCAAGCACTCCGTCTCGGTGCGGATGGGCCGTGCCAGATACAGTGATTTGCCCATCGGCGTGTCGCGCTCGCCGACCATTTCGTCTGCGTGCGGATCATTTCTGAAGCGCTGAATGATGTCGCCCTCCCAATCCGCGGCGCGATCGCGCGGGTTAGTCGGGTTGAGGGTTGCCTCTTTGTAGGTGAACTGCGGGTGCCGCTCGCGAAGATGCAGAAAATTCTGCGTCGCTGCATAGAAGGGAATGCTTTGCGGAGGGAATTCCTCCTTCATGCGCTCGGCGAGCAGCGGCAGAATCTCGTTGGCGGTATAGGCGCGCACCGCCGTTGCGCTGTCCAGCATCAAACCAGCCTCGGACAGCACGTCATGCCGCGCGTTGTCCTCAAGAATGGAGCGGCAAACATAGCCCGCAATTGACGCGGTGAGCACGAAGGCGGCAAGCAGCACGGCGTTGAATCTTACAGCCAGGCTCATCTATTTCGCACCCGCAAGATTTCGCTCGAGATCGTCGCGCGTCGATTTGATGTGCTCGTGAATCAGCGCCCGCACTTCCTGCGATTTCCCCGCTCTCCAGGCCTTCAGCAGCAATGCGTGCTCGCGCGCCGCGCGTTTGACGCGGCCCTCGGGTCGCAGGTGGGCTTGGACGTAGCGCTGCGCCAAAGTATGCAGTCGGCTCAAGATCTCGGCAGCGACCGGCTGCAAGCGCGGCACGATGAGCAGCAGGTGAAATGCGCGGTTCAATTGACCAGTCGCGGAGAATTCCCCGGCCGCCGTGGCGGCGTTCAATTGCTCGAGCGCCTGGCGCGCCGCGGCGTGATCCGCAGGCGTCGCGAGTTTCGCTCCCCGGGCCACCGCCACCGGCTCGACCCGCAGACGCAGGCTGAAGACTTCCTGTAGTTCAGCACTCGCCAGCGGACGCACTTGAAAGCCGCGATTCGGAAAGATATCCACCAAGCCTTCGGATTGCAGCTGCACCAGCGCCTCGCGCACCGGGATTTTGCTGGTGCCGAATTCGGAGGCAAGAATGTCTTGGCGCAGCGCCGAACCCGGAGCGTAGGTGCCGGCGAGGATGCGGTCGCGGAAGCGCACGATGAGCTGGCTGGTCATCGATTGTACGAGCGGTTGATTCACGCGCGAATGCCCCAGCAAAACGGATCCTCGGGATCGAGGCGCAGCACCGATTCGCCGGTGACGTGCGCGGTGCCGGTGATGGTTGGCACGATTTCGCCCTTGCCGCGATCGTGCCAACGATAGCTGCCCGCAAAGGTGCTGCCGATCAAGCTCTCCTGTAGCCACACCTCGCCCTCCTTGAGCTTGCCGTCCGCGGCAAGACAGGCCAGCTTCGCGCTCGTTCCGGTACCGCACGGCGAACGATCATAGGCCTTGCCCGGGCAAAGCACGAAGTTGCGGCTGTGCGCGCGGCCCGGATCTGCGGCAGAGAACAGTTCGATATGATCCACCAACGGATGCCCCTGCGAATTGAGCGCCGCGCGGACGCGCCACGAGTAGTCGGTGAGGGATTCGACGTGCTGCAGGTCGATGCGTTGGCCGTGCTCGGAGATCAAAAAGAACCAGTTGCCTCCCCAGGCCACATCGCCGACCACCGCGCCGATTCCGGGAACCTCGACGCGAAGCTGCCGCGCCAGCCGGTAGCTCATCACGTTGTCCACGCTGATGCGGCCATCTACACCCAAGTTCGCCGCGACCGCGCCCACTGGCGTGTCGATCTTGATTGCACCGGGTTCAAGCTGGCCGGCAAATTTGAGCGACGCAATCAGGCCGATGGTGCCGTGCCCGCACATTCCTAGATATCCCACGTTGTTGAAGAAGATCACGCCCAGCGCACAGTCGGCGCGGTGCGGCTTCACCAACAGCGCGCCGACCAGCGGATCCGAGCCGCGCGGCTCATTGACGATGGCGGCGCGATAGGCATCGAACTGTTCGCGAAAGCGCGCCAGACGCGTCTCCAGCGGACCAAGCCCTAAATCTGGGCCGCCCTCGAGCACCAGGCGCGTGGGTTCGCCGCCGGTGTGAGAATCGATGACGCGGATGGCGCGCATCACTTGGATGTGGGCCGCGTGTCGCGCGCATGCTCGATCATCGCAATCACCGTGGCGCGCCGATCCCCCGACAGCGGCAATCGCGGCAGGCGGACGCGCTCCGAACCGCGGCCCATGACCTGCTCTGCGAGCTTGATGGATTGCACCAGGTCGTGCTCCGCATCCAGATGCAGCAGCGGCATGAACCAACGGTAAATCTTGCGTGCCCGCTCGAGATCGCCCTTGCGCAGCGCTTCATACAGCCGCAACGATTCCACCGGAAACGCATTGGTGAGACCGGATACCCAACCCTTGGCGCCGAGGGTCAATCCTTCGAAGGCGATGTCGTCGAGCCCCGCGAACAGCACGAAGCGCTCGCCGAACGCGTTGATGATGTCGGTGAAGCGCCGCGAATCGGGCGCGGACTCCTTGATCGACACGATGGTCGGCACGTCCGCCAGACGCCGCAGCGTCGCGATGTCGATGTTGACGCGATAGGAAGGCGGATTGTTGTACAACATGATGGGCAGTCCGCTGGCGGCCGCCACCGTTCGAAAATGATGTTCCAATTCGGCGGCCGTCGGCACGTACACCATCGCCGGCAACACCATGAGCCCGGCTGCACCGAGACGTTCGGCGTCGCGGGCGAAGGCCGCGGCCGCGACCGTCGTGAATTCGGACACGCCTGCGATCACCGGCACCTTGCCCGCGCTCACTTCCACCGCGGCCTTGAGCACGTTGCGCTTCTCCTCCGCGGTCAAGGAATTGCCCTCGCCCACCGTGCCCATCAGCACCAAGCCGTGCACGCCGTCGTCGAGCAGGGCTTTTTGCACTTTTTGCGTGGCGGGCAGGTCGACTTCCAAGGCGCGATCAAACTGCGTGGTTGCGGCCGGAAACACGCCGGACCACGTGCATGACAGGGATGTGGACATGGGCTTGCGCCTCTTTGGGGTTGCTTGCAGGATCGTAGATCGTATACGGTATTGTCATGAGCGAGCAAGACACGATCGCCGTGATCGGTGCCGGGGTGATCGGCGCGGCCGTGGCGCTGGCTCTGGCGCGCGAAGGGCGGAGGGTTCTGCTGCTCGATCGCGCCGAACCGGGCGTGGCGGGCGCGAGTTACGGCAATGTGGGCCATATCGCCGCGGAGCTCGTGCAGCCGCTGCCCTCTCCCGGACTGCTGTTCGGATTTTGGCGCGAACTGTATCTTTTCGACGGTGCGCTCGACCTTCCGGCGCGCCAGGTCTTAAGCATGCTGCCCTGGATTCGGCGCTTCGCGGCGGCGGCTTTCCGGCGCACAGAAAACACCCGGCAGCTGTCGCCGCTGGTATTGCCGGCCGCCGCCGCATGGGCGCGCTGGCTTCAGGAAATTGCCCGGCCCGAACTGCTGCGCCGGCATGGGCATTACGAGATCGGATTCGGCCGGAAAAGCGCAGATCAAATGCGCGCCAGTGCGCGCACCTTGGCGACCCTCGGCATCAAGACCCGCGAAATCAGCGCCGCGCAGCTCGCGCCGCTGCAGCGGGCGGCGAATGCGCAGACCGCCGCCGGCTTATGGTTCGAGGACTCCGCGCACGTGCTTGATCCTTTGGAGATCGTGCGCGCGCTGGTGGCGGCTGCTGTGGCGCGCAACGCGACGCTTTCGCCGCCTCGGTGTGATTGCGCTGCGTCCGCGCGGCGACAAACTCGAAGTACACGGCGATCAAGAGGTGCTGCTGATCGACGCCGCGGTGGTGTGCGCCGGCATGGGCTCCGCGCCCCTGCTCGCGCCTTTCGGGCTGCACGCGCCGCTGCAAGCGGTGCGCGGCTACCACGTCGAATTGCCGGGGATTGCGCCGTTCTTGGATGCGCCGGTGGTCTACACCCGCGAGCACGTGCTTGTCACCCCCATGGCCGGACGCCTGCGCGCGTCGAGCTACATGGAATTTAAGGACGCCGATGCACCGCCGGATCCACGCAAATCTGCGCGCCTGCGCCTGTCTGCGCGCGAGCTCGGCTACCCTTTCGAACTTGAGGGCCCGAGCTGGGTGGGCGCGCGTCCGGTGCTGCCCGACTACTTGCCGGGCATCGGCCGTGCGCCCGGAGCTGCAAAGGTCTTCTACGCGCTGGGACATCAGCATATTGGACTGACCATCGCTCCCATCACCGCCGAACTCATCGCCGACTTGGTGGCGCAGCGCGCACCCCGGCACGCGATCGGCGACTTTGATCTCCAGCGCTTCGGCGCACCCGCGACCGCTCTCACCCACTGAACTTTAGGATTCCTCATGCATTTACACTCTTCTTGGTCCCTCGCTGCCGTGTGCGCGGCGACTCTCGGAATCTGCGGCTGCTCATCGAAGAGCGACAATGCACAGGCCAACGCTGCCGATGCCCGACTGCAGGCCATCTACCGTGACGAGTGGAAGTGGCGCGAAGCGCAATTCCCCGACAGCGAAGATGCAGGCAAGAAGATTGCCGACCATCTGCCGAAGGTCGATCCAGCGTCCCAGGAGCTGCGGCTCAAGATGTGGCAGGAGGTGCTGGCGAAACTCGATGCCATTCCGCGCGCCGAACTCTCGGCCGCGGAGCAGCTGAACTACGATGTGTACCACCCGCAGATCGAAGTGCTGATCGCGGATCAAAAATTCCGCGGTTTCGAAATGCCCGCCAATGCGGACACCACCTTCTGGACCAACTTAGGCTACACGGCGCGAAGTCCTTTTAGGACCGTGCAGGATTACCGCAATTGGATCGCGCAAATGAAAGACATTCCGCGATATTTTCACGAGCAGATGGACGAGATGCGGGCGGGCCTCAAGCGGGGCTTCACGCCGCCGCAAGTCACATTGCAGGGCCGCGATGCATCCATCACCGCGGTTACCGAAGTCGCACCTGAAGCCAGTCTTTTCTACACGCCGTTCAAGGAGATGCAGGGCATCCCCGAGGCCGATCAAAAGAGTCTGCGCGATGCGGCCATCCTCACGATCCGCGATACGGTGCAGCCGACATACCGGGAACTGCTGAAATTCATGCGCAGCGAATATGTTCCGGGCGCCCGCACCACCCTGGCCGCCTACGATCTACCGGACGGCAAGGCCTTCTATCAGTCCAAGATCCGCGAATTCACCACCCTCGATGAGGATCCAGCGGCCATCCACGCGTTCGGTGAAGCGGAAGTCGCGCGCCTGCATGGCCAAATGCTGGGCGCTATGAAGGACAGCGGATTCAAGGGCGATTTTCCGGCGTTCCTCAAGTTTCTGCGCAGCGATCCGCAGTTCCAGGCCAAAACGCCCGAAGAACTGTTGATGCGCGCCGCGTGGATCGCCAAACGCTTCGACGGCAAAGCCTCGCAGTATTTCGGGCTGCTGCCGCGGGCCCGCTTTGCCATCAAGCCGGTGCCGGACGATCTTGCGCCGTTTTACACGGCGGGCCGCGGCGGTCCCGGGACCTACCTGCTCAATACCTATGACCTGCCGAACCGCCCGCTTTATAACTTGACCGCGCTGACCCTGCACGAGTCGGCCCCCGGGCACGCCTTTCAGATGCCGATAGCGCTCGAACACAAACAGCAGCCGGAATTCCGCCAGCACACTTATATTTCCGCGTACGGCGAAGGCTGGGCGCTGTACTGTGAGACCCTGGGCCTGGAGATGGGCATGTACCAAACGCCATACGATCGCTTCGGGATGCTGAACTACCAGATCTGGCGCGCCGCGCGGCTCGTGGTCGATACCGGCATTCATGCGCAAGGCTGGAGCCGCGATCAAGCCATCGCCTACTTCACCGAATACACGGCGCTGCCGCATCATGAAATCGAAACAGAAGTGGATCGATACATCGCCTGGCCGGCGCAGGCCTTGTCCTACTACCTGGGGGAGGATGCAATTCTCAAGGCGCGCGCCAAGGCGGAAAAGGCGCTGGGCACGCAGTTCAATGTGCGGGCGTTCCACGACGCGGTGCTCGAGCTCGGCTCGGTGCCGCTGCCGGTAATGACGGCGCGCGTCGATCGCTTCATAGCGGATGGCGGCAAGGGCCCCTATCCGGATATGGAGTAAGTCTTGAAAGCCGGAATTGCCGGACTGCTCGGCGCGATTGCGCTATTTACCGCCGGCTATATCGTGCGCTGGTGGACGCTGGAGCGCGCCCGCGGCCGCAGCGGACCGGTCCCGCCGACTTCCGCGGATGCGTTCGCCAAAGGCCGTACGCCGCGAATCAGCGATGCCGTGACCGGATTCGTCGCAAACTTTTTCGATACCTTAGGAATAGGATCCTTCGCCCCGACGACGGCGTATTTCAAACTGCGCTCACGCATGCCCGATGAGCAGATTCCGGGCACCTTGGTCTGCGGCCACGTCTTGCCCACCGTCACCCAGGGGCTGATTTTCATCGCCATTGTCCCGGTGGAAATCACCACCCTCATCAGCATGGTGCTGGCGGCCGTTCTCGGTGCACTGGTGGGCGCGCCATTGGTTGCGCGCCTGTCGCGCCGCGCCATACAGTTCGGCATGGGCGGCGCCCTGATGTGCGCGGCAGTGCTGTTCCTCGCGAGCAATATGCATTGGATGCCGGGCGGTGGCGAGGCTTTGGGCGTGAGCGGTGCCACCTTGGTCTTTGCGGTGACGGTCAATCTGGTGCTCGGCGCCTTGATGATGCTGGGCGTCGGGCTGTACGCGCCCTGCCTGGTGCTGCTGAGCTTGCTCGGCATGAGTCCCTTGGCGGCTTTTCCCGTCATGATGGGCTCGTGCGGCCTTCTGATGCCGATCGGCGCCGCAGGATTCGTGCGCAGCGGCCGCTACAACATGGGCGCGGCATTGGGACTCGCGCTCGGCGGGATCCCCGGCGTGCTGGTTGCCGCCTACATCGTCAAATCCCTGCCGCTCGCGTGGCTGCGATGGCTGGTGCTGATCGTGGTGCTGTACGCGGCGGTGCAGATGCTGAGATCGGGACTTCAGCGTTCCGGGCAGGAGCTGCCGGCGGGCGAGGCACCGACGCCATGAGCAAGCCACTCCTGACCCTCGCCGAACAATCCGGTTTCCGAGAGACCGGCCGCATCGATGAAGTCGAGCGGCTGTGCGCCGAGATTTCCGCGGCGTGGCCGGCGGAGGTCAGTGCCTTCGAATACGGCCGCTCCGCAGAAGGACGGCCGCTCAGGGCGCTGATCGCCTCGCGCAGCGGTGCGCTCACCGCGCAAGAGCTGCGCGAGCGGCGGATTCCGGTCCTGATGATCCAGGCAGGCATCCATCCGGGGGAAAGCGATGGCAAGGACGGCGGCTTCATCGCCATGCGCGAACTATTGTCGCGGGCCGCGGCGCCGGGTGCACTCGAGCGCATCGCGCTGCTGTTCGTGCCGGCATTCAACACCGACGGCCATGAACGCATGGGTCGCTTCAATCGACCCAACCAGAACGGCCCCGAATTCACAGGATGGCGTGCGACCACGGAACGGCTGAATCTGAATCGCGACTACACCAAGGCGGATGCGCCGGAAATGCAGTCGATGCTGGAGCTGATCAATACTTGGGATCCTTTGATCTGCGCGGATTTGCATGTGACGGACGGCGCGGACTTCGAGCCCGACGTGTCCATCCAGGTCGAGCCCATCAATCAGGGCGATCCTAAGCTGCGATCCAGCGGCGTGCAGCTGCGCGATGAGCTGATTGAAAAGCTCGCAGCCTCAGGCTCGCTGCCGCTGCCGTTCTATCCAGATCTGTTCGAGACCGACAACCCCGAATCCGGATTCCTGCTGACGGTGTACTCGCCGCGCTTTTCCACCGGCTATTTTCCGCAGCGCAATCGCTTCACGGTGTTGGTGGAAACGCATTCGTGGAAACCGTACGCGAAGCGGGTGCAGGTGATGCGAAACGCAATCGTGGGGCTCACCGAACTTGCGGCTGATCATGGCGCCGCGTGGCTTGCGCGGGTTCGCGCCGCCGATATGTCGGCGAGTGCGCTGGGCGGCTCGCAGATGACGCTCGACTATAAATCCGGCTGGCGCGAAACCACAGCCGCCGGAAAACCCGCCGTCACTCACGCCGCAGATGCGGGAGAATTCATCGACTTTCGCGGCTACGCATACACCAGGAAGCACTCGGATATTTCGGGCGGCTTGGCGACGGTGTACGACCCGAGCACTCCGCAGATCTGGCATGTGCGCTATCGCAACCGCATCGAGCCGGCAATCGTGGTGCAGGCGCCGCGACTGGGCTATTTCATCCCGCAAGCCTACGCGGAGTCGATCGGCGAGCGCCTCAATCACCATGGAATCATTACGGCGCCGGCTGCGAAGCAGCTCGAACACAGGGCACTCGAGCAATTCCGCGCAGCGCGCGTGGTGTTCTCGAAGCAGCCCTTCGAGGGGCGGATGCGCGCGGAAATCAGCGGCGAGTGGCAAAGACTCGCTCGCGACATCGCCGCGCCGGCGCTATTCGTGCCTCTCTCGCAACCTTTGGCGCGCCTGGTCGTCGCGTTGCTCGAACCACAGGCCCCCGATTCGTTTGCCGCCTGGGGGTTTTTCAATGCCTGCTTCGAACAGAAGGAGCACTTGGAACCGTACGTCGCGGAACAAATTGCACGCGGGCTCTACGCATCCGATCCCAAGCTGCGCGAGGCATTTGAAGATAAGCTCAAAGACGATGCGGCATTTCGGGCCGATCCTGCCCAACGCCTGGAGTTCTTCTGCCGGCACCACCCCTCATGGGATGAACAGTTAAACTGCTATCCGCTTTATCGGGCGTGAGCAATTTTGTGATCTGGTACCTGCCACCGGGGTCATCCGATGCGACGCTTGGCCGTTGCATGGGGTAGGTTCTTGAGGAGCTGCAGTTGCATCCTTTGACTCACAAGCCGATTTGGCGCGTTTTGCTGCTCATTGTCGGCCTGTCGGCAAGCCTTGCGTCGCGGGCCGACCCCATTTCCGCGCTGCAAACCCTGCGCGTGGGCGGTTGCGGCGGCATTCTGCCCGCCGCTCGTCCGCTCAATCACGATGCGAGGCTGGACCGCGCGGCCCAACAGTGGGCCGCCGGAAATTCGATCGCCGCAGCTGCCGAGCATAGCGGCTACGCGGCTGAAGCCACCGTCGGCTTGCACATCAGCGGCCCGGAATCCTTGACCATTCTCCTGATCAGGAAATCGGGCTGCCGCACGGTCATGGAGCAGCGCATGCATGATGTCGGCGTCTATCAGCGGGGACTCGATTCCTGGCTGGTGCTTGCCTCCGCCTACGTGGTTCCGGCTCGCTCGCAGGCGCCGGTTTTGGCGTCCCGCGCCCTGCAGCTCGTCAACGAAGTGCGCGCCCGCGGCGCGCGCTGCGGCGAGCGCTCCTTCGGTCCGGCGCCGCCCGTCAGGCTGTCCGAGACCCTCGGCACAGTCGCCTATGGGCATGCGAATGACATGGCGGTGCACAACTATTTCGAACATCAGGATCGCGCGGGACACTCGCCTGCCGACCGCGTCCGCGCGGTGGGATATCAGGAAAAACTGGTGGGTGAGAATATTGCCTACGGCCCCAAATCGGCCGATGAAGTGGTGCAGGGCTGGCTCGATAGTCCCGGCCACTGCGAAAACATCATGGACCCTAGGTTCGGCGAGATGGGCATCGCATACGCTGCGGGACAAGCATCCAAGCACGGGCTGTACTGGGTTCAAGTACTCGCGGCTCCGCGGGTGTAGAGTCAACGGATCATGCGAACTAACATCCTGGGTCTGCGCACCGCGGTCCCGAAGAAATGACGCGAGTTGACCTCGCATAACCGGGCGCGAAGCACAATCCGACCGATCCCAGCCTGCTAAACTGGCTGTTGGGGACGGCCGTCATCCCCGCGTTACCCTGAAATAGCACCAGGAGCTGCTTCACCTCAATGCCCAGCAAAATTCCCCAAGGCGAGACTCGCGGTTGGATCGTGCCCATCGGCGGCGCCGAGAATAAGGAAAATGACCGCCACATCCTGGAGCGCTTCCTACGAGTCTCGGGCGGCGCAAGCGCCAACATTGTCGTGATTCCCACCGCCAGCCGTGTACACGAGACCGGGGCGCGCTACGAGGAGATCTTCAAGGACCTGGGCGCGCAGCAGGTGACGGTGATGGATTTCGACACGCGCCGCGACTGCCAGGAGACCGGCCGATTACAGCGCATCGAGGAAGCCTCCGGAATATTCTTCACGGGCGGCAACCAATTGCGGCTCACGACCCTGCTCGGCGGCACGCCTGTAGCCAAGCTGATTCGCATGCGCAATGCGCACGGCGTCACCGTCGGCGGGACCAGCGCGGGCGCCAGCATCTTGAGCGAACACATGATTGCGTTTGGCGACGAGGGTTCCTCGGTGATCTCGGGCAGCGTGCGGCTCGCACCGGGCTTGGGCCTCACCAATCGTTTCATCATCGATCAGCACTTTCGGCAGCGCGACCGTTTGGGCCGTCTGATCACCGCTCTGGCCTACAACCCATTTGCCGTTGGCATCGGACTCGATGAAGATACCGCCGCATTCATCGGCCCGGATGAAACCATCGAAGTTGAGGGCAGCGGCGGCGTGACCATCGTGGACGGTGCCGACGTCAGCTATTCATCCATCGGCGAAGTGGGTGAAGGCCAGCCGGTGTGCATGCTGGGACTGCGGTTGCACATTCTGGTGGCCGGTGCCACATTCAACCTGCACACCCGTCTGGCAACGGCCGGCGCCCTGGTCCAAGCAAAGCAATAGCAGGGCCGCGACGGTGTAGGAGACGCCGATGCGCATTATCGATCGTTCTGTTTATGTGGGCCCGTCGCTGTACGCCCGCTTTCCCGTCATTCGTCTCGAACTCGACTTGGGCGCCCTCGAAGCATGGCCCACCGGCCGCTTAGGCTCCGCATTCGTCGATGCGCTGGCGGGCGCGCTACCCGGCCTGGCTGAACACGGCTGCTCATACCGCGAGCCCGGCGGTTTCTTTCGGCGCATGCGCGAAGACGACGGTACCTGGCTCGGTCATGTGCTCGAGCACGTCGCCATCGAGCTGCAGAACATGGCCGGCGAAGAGGTCACCTTCGGCAAGACGCGTGCTGCCGGACCGCCGGGGGTCTATACCGTCATCTATGAATACGCGCAGCGCGACGAGGGCATCGCCGCCGGCGATCTCGGCATCAAGCTGCTGTGCTCGCTGCTGCCCGCGCAGATCCGTCCCTTAGACTCCGTGCCGGACAATTGGAGCTGGCAGGAGGCGCGGGATGAATTCATTCGATTCGCGCAGCGCCGCGCGCTAGGGCCGTCGACCGCCGCATTGGTGCGCGCCGCGGAGCGGCACGACATCCCCTGGCTGCGCCTCAATGATCAGTCGCTCGTGCAGCTCGGGCACGGCAAGTACCAGCAACGAATCCAGGCCACCGTCACGAGCCGCACCTCGCACATCGCGGTCGAGCTGGCCAGCGACAAGGAGGAAACCAACAAGATCCTGGCTACACTGGGGCTGCCCGTGCCCAAACAGGAACTGGTGCAAAGCGAACGCCAGGCGGTGCGCGCCGCGCAGCGCATCGGGTTTCCCGTCGTGACCAAGCCCTACAACGGCAATCACGGCCGCGGGATTTCCATTCGGCTCACCTCCGATGATGAAGTAGCGCAAGGCTTTCTGGTGGCGCGCGAGCACTCGCGATCGGTCATCGTCGAGAGTTTTCTGGAAGGGGACGATCATCGCCTGCTGGTGGTCAATGGTGAATTGGTTGCCGCGACCCGGCGCACGCCCGGGCATGTTTTGGGCGATGGCCGGCATACGATCGTGCAGTTGATCGAGATCGTGAATCAGGATCCGCGCCGCGGCGTGGGCCACGAAAAAGTGCTGACGCGCCTGGAGCTCGATGCGCAAGCCTTGAAAATGCTGGGATTGGCGGGTCTGCAACCGGATTCGGTTCCGAGCCCAAGCCAGGTCGTGTATCTGCGTTCCACGGCCAATCTATCCACCGGCGGCACCGCGACCGACGTCACCGACGTAATTCATCCCGATAACCGCGAAATGGCGGAGCGCGCGGTGCGCGCCATCGGCCTCGATGTCGGCGGCGTGGATTTTCTTTCGAAAGACATCACCGAAAGCTATCGCAGCATCGGCGGCGGCATTTGTGAAGTGAACGCTGCGCCCGGTTTTCGCATGCATGTCAGCCCCAGCGAGGGCAAGGGCCGCGACGTCGCCGCGCCGGTGGTTACCATGCTGTTTCCGCCGGGCGCCGCTGCGCGCGTGCCGATTGCGGCGATCACCGGCACCAATGGCAAAACCACCACGGCACGCATGCTCGCCCACGTTACCAAGATGGCCGGCTACACGCCGGGTCTGACCACCACGGACGGTGTGTACATCGATGGCCAGCGTACGGTGCAGGGCGATATGACCGGTCCGATGTCGGCGCGCATGGTCTTGGCCGATCCGCAGATCGATATCGCAATTCTGGAGACCGCACGGGGCGGATTGCTGCGCGCCGGTATGGGCGTTCGCGAGGTCAATGTCGGCGCCGTCTTGAATGTACAGTCCGACCACTTGGGTCTCAAGGGCATCGACACGCTCGAACAGCTCGGCGAATTGAAGCGCGTCGTGGTGGAGGTTGCGACCGACTGCGCGGTGCTGAATGCGGATGATCCCATCGTGCTCAAAATGTCGGGCTATACGGAAGCCAAGAATATCTGCTACGTGACCATGAATCCGCAGCACACGCTGGTGCGCGAACACATTCGCGCCGGCGGGCGGGCTTGCGCCCTGGAGGCCGGAGTCAACGGCCAGATGATCACTCTATACGATCGTGGCGGCCATATACCGCTGCTGTGGACGCACCTGATTCCCGCCACTCTCGAGGGTCGCGCAACTCACAACGTGCAGAACGCCATGTTCGCCGCGGCCATGGCATTTTCGCTGGGGATCAAACTCGATGCGATTCGTCAGGGGCTGCGCACCTTCGACTCGACATTCTTTCAAGCACCAGGTCGCATGAATGTGTTCGACGAGCATCCGTTCAAGGTGCTGTTCGATTATGGGCACAATGCCCACGCCGTCGGCATGATGGCCGATCTCGCCAACCGCCTCGACGTCAGCGGCCGGCGCATCGTCGTACTTGCGGGGCCGGGCGACCGGCGCGACGAGGATCTGATCGCCATCGCCAACGCCGTGGCGGGCCGCTTCGATCACTACATCTGTCGGCGCGACGACAGTCTGCGTGATCGTGCATCCGATGAGGTGCCGCGCATACAGGCGCAGGCGCTGCTCGCTGCCGGGGTTCTCGACAGCGCAATTTCCATCATTCCCGACGAGCAGCAGGCCATCGATGCGGCATTGCGCATGGGCGAAGCCGGCGACTTGCTGCTGATTTTTGCCGATGCCTTGGTGCGTTCCTGGAAACAGATTACGAAATTCAAAACCGCCGCTGCGCCCTCACTTGCGCCGTCGCCGCCTCCGGTCACTGAGTCCCGGGGCAATGGCGCCGGCGCCCGCGTGCGGCGCGATCACAGCGCGGCGATCGCGCCAGAAACGGTTCCTGAATTCAATCTCGAGGGACTCATTCGGGATGAGCGCGGCATCCACATGGCCCCGGAGAGCAGCGACTGAACGATCCCGCCGCGCTGCCGTTCGAGGAATCTCGCCGCCTCACCGGCAGCAATCTTTTCTTTGCATCAACCGGCGCGGTGCTCGACCTCGTGGGCGTGCCCATCGACGATGAACTGATCGGCGCGTGGCGCACGCGGGTGCTGCGGGCCGGCACGCACTTAGGTTGGGCAAACCGCGCGGCGGTCGCGCGCCGGCACGCTGCCGGAGTGTCCCTGGCCATCACGGCCCCCTACGATCAATTGTTCTTGGCAACCGAAGTCAATGAGTGGGCGCTGTGCGCGGCACTGGTTGAGCGCGATCCGAAGCGCTGGAGCCAGCTGGAAAAGGCGCTGGTTGCCGCGGCGCTTGAGGCCGCGGAGAACAGCACGCGCTGCAGATGCGATGATTCCGCCGGTGATCGAGGAGTCCGCGGCATTCGCTCGCTTCCAACGCCTCGCGGCGCAGGAATCGAATCCCAAGCTACGGGCATTGATTGATGCGGCCGCGATCCATGCGCTGCCGCATGTGCTCGATGAGTCGCTACTGACCCTGGGGGCCGGCGTCGGCGGACGCGATTTTTCCCTTGCCTCCCTGCCGGAGGTCGCCGATGTCCCCTGGGATGAACTGCGCGACATCCCCACGGCAATCGTTACGGGCTCGAATGGCAAGACCACCACGGTGCGTCTACTCGCTGCGTGTGCGCGCAGCCACGGCTGGCACGCGGGGTATAACTGCACTGACGGGGTATTTCTCGATGATGAAGCACTGGCGACGGGAGATTACTCGGGACCGGCAGGCGCGCGGATGGTGATGCGCGAGCGGCGCACGGAGGCGGCGATACTCGAAACAGCGCGCGGCGGCATACTGCGCCGTGGCATCGCGGTGTCGCGCGCCAGAACCGCGGTGATCACCAATGTCAGTTCGGATCATTTCGGCGAATACGGCATCGAGACTCTCGCAGACCTCGCGGCAGTGAAATTTGCGGTGGCAGCAGCCGTCGATTCAAACGGCCTGCTGGTATTGAATGCCGACGATGCACACCTGCGCGCACACGCAGAAGAACTGCCACGCCGCTTGGGCCGCAGCCCGCCGTTGGGTTGGTTTGCCGCAGACCCAAATCAGGGGCTGCTGCGGGAGTATCGCGCGCTCGGCGCCTCGACCTGCGGCGTGCACTTGGGCAGGCTGCAGTTGATCCATCGGGGCGCGGAATTCGACCTAGGTTTGATCGCCGCCATGCCCTTGTCGATGGGCGGGATTGCGGACTACAACATCGCCAATATGGCCGGCGCGGCACTGGCGGCCGTCGCTCTCGGCATTGCACCCACGACAATCGCCGCCGTCCTCGCGCGGTTTGGTTCCGATCTTAAGGACAATCCCGGCCGGATGATGCGTTTCGAGGTCGACGGGGTACGGATACTCATCGACTACGCCCACAATCCCGATGGTCTGCGCGGTCTTCTCAAGGTAGCGGCGCATTTACGCGGCACAGGCCGCCTCGGATTGCTGCTCGGCCAAGCGGGCAACCGCAAGGACGAGGATGTCGAGGAATTGGCTCAAGTCGCCGCCGAGTTTCGACCGGATCTCGTGGTGCTGAAGGAGGACGAAGCGCATTTGCGCGGCAGAGCACTCGGCGAAGTGCCGCGCATCATCCGCGCCGAGCTCAAGCGTCTCGGCTTTCCGGACTCGGCGTTGCCGATCGGCAACAGCGAAGTCGAGGGAGCGCGCTATGCACTGGCCTGGGCACGTCCCGGCGACGTGCTTGCCCTGCCCATGCATTCGCCGAGCGCGCGTGCCGCGGTGGTCGCGATGTTGGAGAAGCGCTGAGACCGGACTTTAGTGGAATCGACGACGCCGGCAAAAAAGCCGCTGATTCTGTCAAATCCGCCCCTTTCTCGTGACATGTCACGGTAGCATGCCGGGATGAAAGATCCGGCCGAACGTAAGCGCGACGAGCGCAAGCGAATGCGCAAGGCGGGATATGTACTGCGCCAGTTCTGGGTGCATCCAAAGGACTGGCAGCGCGTCCGCAAATACCTGCAACGCTTCAAGGACTGCCGCTAAGGCTCGTACCAAACCTCTCAAACGCGTCGCCAGCGGCGTTTGTGCGAGCGGCTATCGCTTCAAATATTGGTGCACAATCTCGATCAGTTCCTCGGCGGCGAGAACCCGCGGCGCCTCGCGCCCGGCTTGCGGATCGACCATGTGTTCGCGGATGTGGTCCTCGATGACCTCCGCAATGAAGCCGTCCAATGCGCCCCGGCATGCGGTTGCCTGCTGCAGGACTTGCGTGCACTCATCGTCGGCCTCAATGGCGCGTTCGATCGCCTGGATCTGACCGCGCAGGCGTTTGACTCGATTCAGCAACTTTGCCTTTTCTCTGGCGACGTGGCCCATGGCATAAAACTCCTTGCGTTACTATACCTGGGTAGGGTATCTTTTGCTTACAAAGTAAGTGGAGTAGCTTGAGACTCTATGCCTAGCCAACCTATCGTCCCGACCATCGACGCACGCAATGGCCTTCGCCAAGGGCTGCATTGCCACGTCGTTGGCCGGGTCAGGGCCCGGAAGAACGTCGGTGCGGAGCGTTCAGCGCTAATCTGCTGATCCCTGCGGTCAACTCCCGGGCGTGAGCAAACACGCTGAAAGTTCCGAGGAGTAGATCATGACCGCGTTCTTCAATTTGCAACTTCCACCGCTCGCCCTTTCGCTGGGCGAAATCGGACTATTCCTCGGCATGCTCCTCGGAGTGGCGGTTCCGCTGCTGGTAATGGTCGGCTTTTTTGTGTAGGACGGTCTGGTAAGGACAGGAACATGCCGTGAATTACTTTGCAAGACTCTACTATCCCCTGCGCAAGGCATGGAAGGCGGTCGGTCTGTACCTGGTCATCGCCGGGCCGGGCATCGTCGTCATGGTCGCCGACAACGATGCGGGCGGCATTACCACGTATGCCGCAACCGGCGCGAAGTACGGCTATCACTTGATCTGGTTTCTGCTCATTCTCATTCCAGTCGCCTACTACGTTCAGGAGATGACCGTACGGCTCGGTGCCGTAACCAAGCGGGGCCACGCCGAGGCGATATTCGACGGATTTGGCGCGTTTTGGGGCTGGTTTTCGCTGCTGGATTTGATGATCGTCGACTGGCTGACGCTGGTTACCGAGTTTGTCGGCATGACGGCGGCACTCGCCATCTTCGGCGTACCACCATGGATTACCGTGGTTGTCGTCATCGTGTTGATGGCGGTGATCGTAGTAAACGGCAGATATTGGACATTCGAGAAGCTCGCGCTGCTGTTCTGCGCCCTGAACCTGGTCTATATCCCGGGGGCATTTCTGGTACATCCGTCGGTCCGGGATGTCCTGCAGCAGGGACTGGTCCCCAATTTCGCCGGCGGCTTTGACGGCCAGTTGTTCTTCTTCCTGATGGCCAACATTGGGACAACCATCGCCCCGTGGATGCTGTTTTTCCAACAAAGCGCCGTGGTCGACAAGGGCATGCTCGAAAAAGACATCCCATGGGGTCGCTTCGACACCTTGCTGGGCTCGATCGTTACCGTCGTCGTGGCGGTCTTCATCGTCATCGTGACCGGCACCGTGCTGCCCGGTATCGACATCGACAGCGCTGCCCAAGCGGCTTCTGAATTGATGAAGACCGACCGCTATGTGGGAACCTTTCTCGCGATTGGCCTGTTTGATGCCGGCCTGCTCGGCGCCATTTGCATTTCGCTCGCCAGTTCCTGGGCCTTCGGAGAAATCTTCGGCTGGGCGCATTCGCTCAATACCAAGATTCGTCAGGCGCCGTGGTTCTACGCGACGTACTTTCTCATGCTCGTTACCTCCGGCCTGGTGGTGCTGATCCCGCAGGCGCCGCTGGTTTTGATCACGCTGTTCGTTCAGGTGATCGCCGTGACGCTGCTGCCCGCGGCGCTGGTGTTCCTGATCTTGCTGCTGAATGACCGCGCCACCATGGGCGAGCGCCGCAATACCCGCACCCAGAATCTGATCGGCGGTTTCATCGTAGTGTCGATCATTGTGCTCTCGACGTTGTACGGCTTTTCCGTGTTGTTCCCCAATTTGTTCAAGTAGAGGAGCCGACGTGAGTAAACTGCGCAATCTGTTCGGCAAATTCGCTGCCATAAATTCCCGCTATCGCGAACCGCGCATCGCGATGTCGGCAGCGGTGCGAGGCTCGCTGTTGGTGCTGCGCGTGTACCTGATGGCGTTGGTTGCGTTGATGATCTACAAATTTGTCCTGATCGTGACGCAGGGGTAAACCGTGGCGACAGTCATTGAACAGGAATTCTTCCTGAGCGAGATCCTCGGCCGGCGCGTGTTCGCGAAGAAAAAATCCATCGGGCGATTGACTGATCTGGCCATCGTGGAGACCGGCAAGCTCCCGGAGGTCACGCAACTGGTCGTATCGCGCTCCTTTGGATACCCGCCGCTGACGGTTCCTTGGGATCGAGTACGCCTCATTTCCAATCATGAGATCGTGCTCGACATCGGCGAGGACATGGCGCAATACGAGCGAGCGCCGCAGGAGCACCTGATCCTGCT
Source organism: uncultured Gammaproteobacteria bacterium (assembly GCA_963785405.1). Classification (GTDB taxonomy): domain Bacteria; phylum Pseudomonadota; class Gammaproteobacteria; order Steroidobacterales; family Steroidobacteraceae; genus Bog-1198. The sequence goes on along the minus strand of CAWAVF010000006.1, from coordinate 293,264 downwards.
GCACGATCACATCCTGGACAAGAAGATTCTCGACATGGACGACCACGAGGTCGAGGTAGTTTACGATATCAAGCTCGCCTTCCAGAACGATAAGCTGTATGCCGCCGAAGTCGACTTCAGCCACTATCGGGCACTGCGCCGGCTCGGATTGCGCAAGCTCGCCAAGCTGCTGACCAATCGCAATAGAGAGGATCGCGTGTCATGGCTGTACGTTCAGCCGCTTCCGGAGCAGTTGGGGAGCTTTGCCGGCAACATCAAGCTCAAGGTGCCGAAGTCGGGCTTGAGCGAAATACATCCTGTGGATCTTGCCGACATCCTTGAGGAGCTCGAGGGCGGCCAGCGCGTTGCGTTGTTCAACGCGCTGGATGCCGAACAGGCCTCGGATGCACTCGAAGAGGTGGAGCCGCGGGTGCAAAGGGAATTGATCCGCGCCATCGAGAAAGAGCGCGCAGCACTCTTGATCAACGAGATGACGCCCGCCCAGGCCGCCGACATCCTCGCCATTCTGCCCCGGGACCAGGCCGGCGCCATCCTCAAGCTGCTCGACCGCGACAAATCTTCCAAGGTCGAACACATCATAGACAAGCACGATGAGCAGATACTTCTGTATGCGTCGCCGCAGGTCATCAAGCTGCCGGCGACGACGCCGGCGGCCGAGGTGCTCGGCCGCTATCGGGAACTCGCAGCCGGCAAAGAAGTGGTGAATTACGTGTACGTCACCGACGAGGCGGGAAAATTGAAGGGCGTCGCCGATATCCGTGAAATGGTCGCCGCGGAACCCGGTCAGAAACTGGGCGACATCATGACGGAGCATGTGATTTCCCTGCCAAAGGACGCCACATTGCGGGAAGCCGCGATGCTCTTCGACCGCTACAACTTTCGCGCGCTTCCCATCACCGACGAAAATGATCAATTGCTGGGTGCCGTTTCCTCGCGCGACGTGCGCAGCTTGAGGCCGAGACTCGCGTGACAGTGCTGATCACAGGGGCCAGCAGCGGGCTCGGAAGAGCGGTCGCAAGACAATTGGCTCGCGCCGGCGTGGCGCATCTCGTTCTTCCGGTTCGCGAGGCGCAAACCGGCGATGCACTGCGCTTTGAGATTGAATCGCTGGGCTGCAAAAATGTGTCGACGCCTTTGCTCGAGCTCGCCTCCTTGGCCAGCGTCAGGCAATTCATCGAAGAATTCCGGACGCGTCCGCAGCCAGCCAGCCTCGATGGACTGTTGCTCAACGCAGGAACGCAATCAGCTGCTCAGCTTCGGTTCACCCAAGACGGATTGGAGGCAACCTTCGCCGTGAATCATCTTGCCCACTATGCGCTGTTTTTGGGGCTGCGCGACCAGCTAACCGCTACAGCATCAGTAGGATGGACGGGCAGCGGTACACACGACCCCAATCTGCGGGCGGCGAGAGCATTCGGTTTTCGGGGTGCGCAATACCACACCGCAATCATGCTGGCGGCAGGCCAGTATCCGGGCGCGCAGAACCCCGAGCAGAGCTGCAAAGATGCTTATGCCACCTCGAAGTGGTGCAACATCTTGATGGCGCGACACTTCGGCAGCAAAGAACCCGGCCAGCGCAGATTTTTTGCTTTTGATCCAGGGCTCATGCCGGGTACGGGGTTGGCGCGCGAGCAGCGCGGCATGGCCCTTGCGGCATGGAACTATGTCCTGCCACGCCTGGTTCGCATTTTGCCCGGAGCAAGCTCGCCGCTAAGATCCGGCGATACCTATTGCAAACTGCTGCAGGGACAGATCGCGATCGAGGACAATGGCAGCTATTTCGAATTCACCGGGAAGGTCATCGCTCCCTATCTTCCCGATGATGTGCAATCGGTGATCGACGATTTGATTCAAACGAGCGATTCGCTGCTCGCGCGCGGCCGGTGAGCGGCAAGACATTTGCCGATGCGGTGAGGTTTTGGCGCAACCGGCGCGCCGCAGAGGCGGAACACCTTTGCCGGTCGCTAATTGCCGAAGACAGCACGTTCGTCGATGCGCATCGACTACTGGCCGAGATCTTGGAACGCTCCGGGCGCGCCGAGGCGGCAGTTGCCGCGTGCCGTCGCGTTGTCGACCTTGCGCCCGCCGATGCCCTCACCTGGCAACGGATGGGCGGCTTGCTGCTCTCATTGTCGCGTCCGGAGGAGGCTTTGGCGGCCTTCGATCAGGTGATTTCGCGCGCCCCTTCGTTTGCCCGCGGCCACGCGGGCCGCGGCATGACGCTCATCGGTTTTGGTCGAGACCAAGAGGCCGTGGACTCATTGGCCCGCGCGGTTCAGATCGACCCGCGAGGCGCCACCCCGCTGCTGCTCCAGGCGGGTTATCACATGCTGCAGCTCGGACGAGCCGATAATGCCCTCGCGGCATTCGCGCGATTGGCCGAACTGCAACCTGACTCGCTGGCGGCGCGTCAAGGTCATGCCATCACGCTGGTGGCAATGCGCCGCTACGCTGACGCGGCGCCCGAATTGGCAGAGATGCTCAAAACCGATCCCAGCGCCGACTATCTGGCGGGAATCGCTCTGCACGCGAAACTGCAATGCTGCGACTGGGAGGGCTTCGATGAGGACAGTGCCGCGATCACCGAGCGTGTGCGCCAGGGTGCGCGCGCCGATGCCCCGCTCAGCTTCATCGTTCACAACAACTCGCCGGCCGACCAGCTTACCTGCGCCAGGACTTACGCGGCGCACAAATGCGCCGCGGATGGACCGACCGTGGCGGCTGCGTCGGGCGCGAACTTAAGTCGGCTGCGCGTCGCCTATCTGTCGTCTGACTTTAGGGACCATGCCGTGGGACAGTGCATGGTTGAGGTGCTCGAAGCCCACGACCGTACCAAGCTCGAAACGTACGCCTTCAGTACCGGACCGGACGATGGCAGCCCTTTGCGGCACCGTATCGAACATAGCGTCGAGCACTTTTTGCAGGTCGCGGAACTTTCCGATCGCGACATCGCCGCACGCATGGCGTCGCTCGCGATCGACATCGCGGTGGATCTCGGCGGTCACTCATCCGGCGGGCGCACGCGGGTGATGGCGTTTCGCGCCGCGCCGGTGCAAGTGAGCTTTCTCGGATATCCGGGGACGACGGGCACCGGCTACATCGACTACCTGATCGCCGACGAGCGCGTGCTGCCCGAGGCGCAGCAGCTCGACTACAGCGAGAAGGCGGTCTATCTTCCCGACACCTGCTTTCCGACACCACGACGCCCGGAATATTTGCTGCCAACACGCGCGCAGGCCGGACTGCCGGACACCGGCTTCATATTTTGCGCCTTCAACGGACCGCACAAGATTTCGCCGCACATGTTTGCAGTGTGGATGAGGGTGCTGAAGGCCGTGCCGGACAGTGTGCTTTGGCTTCGCAGCGCCCCGCCTGTGGTGTGCGCCAATCTCGCGCAACAAGCCGAGCGGCTCGAAGTTGACCGTAGTCGCCTGTTATTCGCAGAACGCACCAACACGCGTATGGAGCATCTGGCGCGCTTCGCGCTGGCCGATGTGTTCTTGGATACCTATCCATACGGCGCGCACACCACAGCGAGCGAGGCATTGCTCACCCATGTTCCTGTCATCACGCTGAAAGGGTTGCCGTTCGCATCGCGGGTTGCATATAGCTTGCTATGCGCATGCGGCCTCGAAACGCTCGCCGTCGACTCCATCGAGCGCTACGCGGCGCTGGCTGTCGATCTCGGATTGCACCCGCACAAGGCCTGGGAACTGAAGCGCGAGCTCGCGAGAACCCGTCCCGGCAATGCGCTGTTCGCGCCCGAGAGTTTCTGCCGTCAGCTAGAGACTGCCTACCGACACATGCAGGAGCGCCGGCTCAAGGACGAGCAGCCGTCGTTGCTGCGCATTTTTCCATGATAAATATTTGTATTATCTTATTATTCTCAACCAGTTGAAAAATCATGCACGGCTGATCGATCAGCATCCGGGTACGACTGGATAATGAGCTCCATGTGGAACCCGCCGCCGCAACACCGCGACAGCCTTGGCCTCGCGCCAAATAGGCGAGAAATCGATCGAAACCCGCCGTATCTGCGAATTGCGACAGAAGAAGCATGGAATATTCCGCAGATTCTCGAGGCTCAGGTGCGCCTGCTCGCAAGCCCCGGCACACCCGATGACCCATCGCTACGCATGGCCGGCATGTTCTCGAAGTTGCAGCCTTTGCAAGAACAACTCATGGACATCGGCGAGAAGCGCATCGCGCGAATGGACGAGTTGGGCATCGACAAGCAGCTTTTGTTGCTGACCGCGCCCGGCGTTCAAGTCCTCGAACCAGACGAAGGCACGGCACTTGCCCGACTCGCCAATGACCGCCTCGCCGCCGCATGCCGCCGCTATCCAAATCGCTTTGCTGGCCTGACCGTATTCGCGCCGCAAGACGTCAACGGCGCGATTGCGGAGATCGAGCGCGGCATGAAATCCCTTGGTCTGAATGGCGCGGTCATCAATTCGCATTTTCGCGGACGATATCTCGACGAGCAGCCGTATTGGCCGATCCTCGAAGCTCTGGAGGCGTGCGACGCCGCTCTTTATATTCATCCGACGATCCCTCCCAAGGAGTGGTCTCATCCATATGAATTTAGAGGATTTGGCGGCGCCCTCGCCGGTTTCAGCCATGAAGTTTGGATGCATGTCATGGGTCTCATCATGTCAGGTGCGTTCGATCGTTTCCCGAAACTGCGTGTCGTGATTGGACACATGGGTGAAGGCATGCCCCTGCTGCTGTACCGCTTCGATTGGATGCAGAGCAACGCCGACGGCAGACCGGGACTTCGCGGCGGCGCCGCTCCTGTCACTCTCCGCAACAAAATTTCTTACTATTTCAAGAACAACATCTGGATCACAACCAGCGGCCAAGGGTGGGAGCCGTCAGTGAAGTTCTGTATGGACGTATTGGGTCCCGACCGAGTCATCTACGCCATGGATTACCCGTATCAACAGTCCGCCGACGAGGTCGCTGCCTACGACGGCTTTGACATCAGTTCGGAGTCCAAGAAAATGCTGATGCAAACAAATGCAGAGCAGGTATTCCGGTTGAAATAGGACTGAATGCTATTGCACGGAGCCGCCCGCTCCCCTGCGTCGTCCAGTCGTCCGAGTCGCCCGTATATACCTTGACACGTATATACGTCATTGGGTATATTATAAAAATGGAATCTGTATTCGAAATCATTGCGGAGCCGAACCGCCGCGCGATATTGGGCCTCCTGGCCTCATCACAACGGTCGGTGGGAGAGATCGAGCGCCGGCTTCGTATGTCGCAGCCGACCGTGTCAAAGCACCTACGGGTGCTGCGACAGGCCGGTTTCGTGGAATCAACGGTGGACGCACAGCGCCGACTGTATCGGCTGAAACCTGAACCGTTTCACGAGGTCGATACTTGGCTGACTCCGTTCCGTCGGTTCTGGTCCGCTCATGTAGATGCTCTCGAACGCCACCTGGACCGCATGGAAGACTCATTACCGACGAAGAGCAAGACAGGAAGAAGACGAGGTGGCTCAATCCGCCAACGTGACAAAGGAGAATCGAAATGAAAATCAAAGTGACCAGCGTATACGTGGACGACCAGGACAAGGCCCTGCGCTTCTATACGGAGGTACTGGGCTTTGCCAAGAAGACCGATTTCAGTCAGGGCACATTTCGCTGGCTGACCGTGGCGTCGGCCGAGGAGCCCGGCGGCACTGAGTTGCAACTGGCGCTGAACACCAATCCTGCCGCCAAAGCGTATCAGCAGGCGATCTTTCAACAGGGCCAGCCCGCGGCCATGTTCTTCACCGACGATATCAAGGGTGAGCACGAGCGGATCAAGGCCCGCGGCGCTGAGTTCACGATGCTGCCGACCGAGGTGACCGGCTCGACCATTGCGATGCTGAAGGACACCTGCGGCAACCTCATTCAACTCACCCAGCTAGCACGCTATTCACGCTAAGGAGAGGCAAGTGACCGATCGCGAGCAGTACACGCCGGGTCCGGCCAGCGGCGCGCGGATACAGAAGGACGGAGAAAAGTGGACGCTCATTCTCGTCAGAGAATTGCGGCACTCGCCGGAAAAAGTCTGGCGGGCGCTTACCGACCCTGCGCATCTGCGTGAGTGGGCGCCATTTGACGCCGATGGCAGCCTGGGCACGGTTGGAGCCATAGTGAAGCTCACCACGGTGGCAGCGCCGCAACTTCACGTTACTGAAACAACGGTGAAGCGAGCCGAGGCTCGCAAAGTGCTTGAGTACAATTGGGGTGGCTTCGATATCCAGTGGGAACTCGAAGCCTTGGGTAGCGGTACGCGCCTCACGCTGTGGCACAACATCGATCGCCGCTTTATCGCAATGGGTGCTGCCGGTTGGCACATTTGTTTGGATGTTCTGGATCGCCTTCTCGGCGGAGCTCCCATCGGCCGCATGGTCGGCCCCGCAGTGGCAAAGTTCGGCGGTTGGCAGCGGCTGCACGCAGAGTACGCCAAGCAGTTTCGTGTAGAAACGCCCAACTGGCCGCCCCAGCCTGCTCAAAAGTCATGAATGGAGGAAATGAACATGAAAGATGTCATCAAACGCTCGATTGTTCGCGGCATTCACATCGTCTTCAGCATTCCGATACTCGGCTATGTTTATAGTCCGTTCGAACGACTACCCGCATACGCCCCCCGTGTTCGGTTTGTCGTCGTTCCTTTGATGTTCCTTTCGGGATTGTGGATGTGGAAAGGCCATGTCGTTCGACGATTTTTTTCGAAGCGATTGGCTAAACAAGACGCTGCAGCAAAACTAATCGCATGACGCACAATGCTCTTCACCAAAAAACTCCGCGCCAGGGTAAAGAGCGGCGAAATCACTGCCTGTGCGCTACTACGTTCGATTCCGATATGTGACTGGTCCGACGCGAGCAGCCGATACCATACGAAAACGCGTATGCTGAACCAGCGGTGCCTCGCACCATTCTGAGAAAGCCGTGAGCCAGCGGGGATGGAGCTAACGGGGGTACCGGCCTATACTCGCAACACTAATAAGGAGAGTCGCATGACAACGACCCGCCGGGAGGTTTTGAGCGCTGGGTTGGCGGCGGCGGGCGCCGCGGTAACCCCGAGCCTCATTCATGCAAGCGCGCGCGATGAAGGCGAGCCGGTATTTGCCGAGCCGTGGCAGGCTCAAGCCTTTGCGCTTGCCGTGATGCTCTCGGAGCTTAAGCACTTCACCTGGAACGAATGGGCCGACGTACTCGCTCAAGAACTGAAGGCGGATGCGGCACGCGGCGAACCGGACGATGGCTCACGGTACTACCAGTGCTGGCTCGCGGCGCTCGAGCGTCTCGTGGTCGCCAAGCAGTTGTCAGACCCGGCAACGCTATTGGCGCGCAAGGAGGCTTGGGCGGTGGCCTTTAGGCACACTCCGCACGGCATGCCGGTGGAGCTCAAGAGCGAGACATAGAGGTCAAGTGAAGCCAGACGTAGCGATGCGATCGTCGGCTAGATAAAGACAAAGCTTCAAAGCGGTAAGACAAGGCGCCAATGCGTCAACAACAAAAAGGGGAAGGACATGAGCGAAGCAGATCGGATCAAGTATTTGCGGGTGGTATTAGTCGCCGTGGGTTTGGTATTTATCGTCGGCGTCTACCCTCTCACCATCGTTTGGCCATCCGGCTGGGCTTGGCATGCGGGTCAGTCGGACTATCTGCAGATGATCCTCGGCATCTACGCGACGCTCGGGGTGTTCTTGATCATCGCATCGAGAAACCCTCTGGCCCATCGCAGCCTCATCTGGTTCGCGGTTTGGTCGAGTGTCGTGCACGGCGGCATCATGGGCATCCAGTCGCTCGCCAATCCTGAGCATATGGGCCATCTGTATGGCGACGTGGCGGCGCTGCTCATTGTGGCCGCGGCGCTGGCGTTTTTGATGCCGCGCTCGGGAGGGGCCACTCACGTGTCCACGGCCTGAGGTCTGGTTCGAAACGGAGTAAGGTCGTTGCATTAAATGCGCCTGCGACAATACGGCTGATTTGGCACATGTGAATCACGCGCGAATGCATTCGCATGCGATATAGTGGCGCAACCTAACGATACCTAACTTAGGCGACCAGCAATGCGCACGCCGCCCCAGCGCTCCTTAAGCGAGTTTGCCCGCAGCGAGGGTCCTGACCCGCTGGAGAAGTGCCGGCGGTGGCACCAGTACGTCGACGAAGTACGCGCGACGGGAGTTTTCGATGCGATGTACCGCATCGAACTCCAGGGACCTCTTGATCATCGGATCCTTGCCCGCGATGCGTCGACCGGCGAGACACGCGAACTCGTGTGCTTCGACTCGAACAGCTACCTTGGGCTGCATCTGCATCCGAGAGTTCGTGCCGCCGCGCACCGCGCGATTGACGAGGCTGGGGTTGGGACGCCGAGTGCGCAGGTGCTCGGCGGCCACAACCGCTGGCTGCGGGCTCTTGAGGAGCGTGTTGCGGCACTGCTTGGCAGAGAGCAGTGCTTGGTCTTTCCGTCGGGCTACCAGGCGAACGTTGGCATTCTCACCGGTCTATTGCGCAGTGGCGATCGGGTGATTGCCGACCGGTTCTCACACGCCAGCCTGCACGACGGCTGCGCGTACAGCGGAGCAACCGTTCTTACGTACGCGCATGGCGATCTCGAATCCCTCGACGCACAACTTGCGGCGGGGGGGCCGGGGGCTCTCATTGTTGCGGACGGCCTGTTCAGCATGCACGGCGATCTGTGCGACCTGCCCGGCCTTCGCGCCGTCGCCAACCGGCATGGCGCGCGGCTGCTGATCGATGATGCCCATTCGGTCGGCATTCTGGGGGCCACCGGGGGTGGGATCGAAGAATACTACGGGATGCGTGGCGCGGTGGATGTCCTGATGGGCACGTTCTCAAAGGCTCCGGGAGCCGTGGGAGGCTACGTTGTCGGCGATGGAGCGCTGATAGACTACCTGCGGTATCTGTCGCACGGCGCGCTGTTCACCGCATCCTTGCCCGCACCAACCTGCGCAGCTGTTACGGAGGCGTTTGCTGTCATGCAGGACGAGCCCGAGCTTCGCGAGCGTTTGTGGGCGAATACCCGGCACATGTGGCAGGGGCTGGTGGACGTGGGCCTGCGGGTCCCGCCGCTCAGCTCGCCGATAATCACAGTGCAAGTCGGCGACGAGGCCCTGATGGGTCCCCTTGCGGTCACACTGTTCCGTGCTGGCGTCAAAGTCGGTATGGCGCAGTATCCTGCCGTGCCTCGTGGCCAAAGTATCCTGCGGATTACGGTCAACGCGCGACATACCAACGAAGATCTCGACGGGACCCTGGAGGTGTTGGGTCGGCTAGGGCGAGAGTTTGCAATCGTTGGGGGCCATTGAGCACTCTCTATGCGATGTGGCTCACCTGCCGACCGTACCTGATGTTCGTATCAGGCGCTGCCGGCTTGGTCGGTCTGGCCCTCGCGCATCCATCGATCGCCCGGGTGCTGCCGGCCTTCGTCGCACTGTTCGCATCGTACGGTCTCGGTCAGGCACTCACAGATGTCTTCCAGACCGACACCGACGCGCTGTCGGCGCCTGAGCGCCCGCTCGTGCGGGGGACGATTGATAAGCGCACCGTGCTCATCGCCAGTCTCGGCGGATTGACGGTGTGCGCGGCGGTGATCGTGGCGTTGGCTCCGTCGGCCATCCTGCCAGCGATTATCTCGGTCGCCATGCTCGCGACCTACACGCCGTTGAAGCGGCGGTGGTGGGCCGGTCCTCCGTGGAATTCAGCAGTCGTCGCGTTGCTGCCGCTTCTGGGGTGCATGGCGGGGGGCATGGCGCTCGCGCAGGCCTTAGCCGACAGAGCGGTTTTGGCCGCAATGGTGTCATCGTTCGGTACTTACGCCGTGTTCGTGCTCCTCGGCTACCTGAAGGACGTCGATGCCGACCGCGCGACGCACTACAACACCATCGCGGTGCGCTTCGGCCGTCGCGCCGCGATCATTGGCAGCGCCGCGTTTGCGGGGCCCGGGCTGGCCGCTTCGGTATGGCTGATTGGGCCGCGGTTGGTCCTTTCGGCCGGGGCCATCTTATGGGCTGTCGGTGTCGTCGTGCTGATAGTCGCGCACTTACTCGCGTGGAGTTCGCACAGCGATGCGGATGCGTGGCCGGGGATTCAGGCCTCAGTACACGGGTTCGTCGCGTTGCACCTGGGCGAAGCTGCGCTGATCGAACCCAAGTGGACCGCGGCCGCCTGGCTGCTGTTCGCCGCGTCGATCGCCGCGATGCTGCAGCGACCGGTGCGAAGACAGGTGTGAAGCCCGTGACTACACCTTCCCACCGTACCCCGGTCTCTCGCGCGCTCGTCCTGCTGAACCCGAATGCGCGACGAGGTCAGGGCCGTGATAGATACGCCGTGGTTCAACCGGCCATCGACGAGCTATTCGAGACGCGGATCGCGGAGACTGAACCGGCCGGTAACGACGGCGCGGTTCGTGCCGCGCTGGATGACGGTATCCGCACGTTCATTGCCGCCGGCGGGGATGGCACCGTGAATGTCTTGGTCGACGCACTGGTGCGGTTGCGCGGAACCCTCGCCCTCGACGATCTCACGCTCGGGGCCGTGGGCTTGGGATCGAGCAACGATGCGCACAAGCCGGTCGAACGGGAGATCGGGGGAATCCCCGTGCGGATCGACGCGCAGCGCGCACTGCCACGCGACGTGGGCATCGCCCGGTGGGAGAGCGGGGAACGGGCGTTTATCGTCAGCGCGTCTGTCGGGGTCACGGCGGCGGCGAACGCACTCTTCAACCGCGAGGATCCGGTGCTGCGGCACCTGAAGCGCTGGTGGGTCGACGGGGCCATCATGTGGGCCGGGGTGCGGACGATCGCGACGTGGCGGAACCTGTCGGCAACGCTCGTCGTGAACGGAACGTCCTCGGCTATCGCGGTGACCCATCTTGGTGTCGCCAAGACACCGTGGCTCGCCGGCGGACTCCACTATGACACTCCAGTCGAGCCCGGCCGGTTCGCTGTGAACCTCTGTGAGGGTATGAGTCGCCTGCGCACTATCCGCACGCTCGCCGCCCTGGCGCGCGGTCGATTCCGCGGCCTGCCGGGCACGCACTCGTGGAGTGCACCCGGGGCATCCGTGGTCCTCGATTCACCCTGCGATCTTGAGCTCGACGGCGAAGTGGTGCGTGCGTGCCGCGTCTCGTTCGAGCTCTTGCACGAGAGGATTCGCCTGTGCCGCTGATCGATGCCATCCACGAAAATCGGCTGTTGTCCCGCTGGGCCCAGCTGCTGCCGCGGCCGACCACGGCAATCGGCTCGATCCACGAGGCTGATGCGGAGTTGGTGCCTCTCGATGAGACGCGGTGGCTGGCGCTCAAGGTCGACACGGTGGCGGAGGAGATCGCCGCGGGCCTGTACAAGGACCCTGCGACCGCGGGGCGCATCGCAGTTGTCTCGGTACTCTCCGACCTGGCTGCCGTCGGCGCAGAACCGCTCGGGCTCCTGCTGTCGGTAGTACTGCCTCGCGACAACGCAGAGGCGGTGCAGGCGCGCGTAGCGGCGGGGGCGCGTGCCGCCTGCGAGACGGCCGGTACCGGTGTCTTGGGTGGCGACACGAGCTTCGGCGCGGCACTGGCAATCACCGCCGTTGGATTCGGACTCGTCCCGGCGGGTCAAGCGCTGCGTCGCGTGGGATTGCACGCGGGAGACGCCGTATTCGTCGCAGGGCCTGTCGGACTCGGTGGCGCGCTGGCTGCGGCCCGATGGCTCGGTATCCACGGGTTCACAGAGGACGACTATGCGCCGCCGGCGCGGATTGCCGCAGGTGTGGCCCTGCGGGATGTCGCGAGCGCGGCGATGGACACGAGCGACGGCCTGATTGCGACACTCGATCAGCTCGCGCGGCTCAACGGCGTCGGCATTTGCATCGAAGCGCCGCTCTGCGGCCTGCTGCATCCGAAGGTTGGGGCGCTGCGCGCGGCTGCACGGCTGCCCGCATTCGCGTTCCTGGCGAGCTACCATGGCGAATTTGAACTGGTGTTCGCTGTGCCGCCCGAGCGCCTGGATCGGCTCGATGGCTTGCGGGTGACCCTCGGCGGCGAGCCGCTGCGTATCGGCACCGCGTTCAGCGGTGCGGGACTTCGAATCGGCGACTCGCCAATCGATGGGGCGAAAATCCGCAATCTGTTCGATGAGGTCGGCGGGGATCCGCTGGCATACGCGACGGCGCTGATCGGAATGAGCCCATCGTAACTTAAGCCGCTCGACCGGCAGGCCTACGTCGGCGGTGGCGGAGCATCTTTCGCGCGATGCGGACCCCCGCCGGTCAAAGAGTTAGGAAAGCCTCGAGTCATTTTTGTATCACTTTATGGACTATATTGATAATTTAGTCTATATTGTGATACATGCCAGCCAAACAGCCCCTCTTCTACCCGGCCCAGAAGCGTATCCTCACCGCGCTCGGAGAGCGCCTGAGGCTCGCCCGCCTGCGTCGCAAGCTCACGATCGAGATTACCTGTCAGCGAGCCAGTATCTCGCGCATGACGCTCTTTCGGGCCGAAGCCGGAAGTCCCGCGATCGCCCTCGGAACCCTGCTACGAATTCTCTCAGTCCTAGGACTCGAGGGCGATCTTGAAGCGCTCGCGCGCGACGACAAGGCAGGCAGGCTCCTTCAGGACCAGGCGCTCCCACTGCGGCGGCGCCGTGGCGCGCGCACGCATCTCAAGCCTTCCGGACCCAAGGAGCGCGCGCCGTGACAGACGAAGTGGAGGTCTGGCTTGATGCCGACTTTCTGGAACGCATGCGCGTGGGCACCCTCTCCCACGATCGCGGGACACTTCGTTTTGCGTATGACCCGGTGTGGCTCAAGAATCCTCAGGCCTTCGCGCTCGACCCGGATCTGTCTTTGGGCGAAGGGACCTACTTCCCAAACGCGGAAGCGAGCAACTTCCGCGTCTTTGACGACTCCGCCCCCGATCGCTGGGGTCAGACCCTCATGAAGCGTCGCGAGGCCCTTGCCGCCAAGGATGAAGGCCGCAAGCCTCGAACGCTCTATGCTTGGGATTTTCTCCTCGGCGTCGAGGATGTGAGCCGCCAAGGCGCATTACGCTATCGCCGCAGCAGCCAGGAGGCCTTTCTCGCGCACGATGCCTTGACCGTGCCACCGGTGGCAAATCTCAACGAGCTCGAGGTCGTCGCTCGCGAGATCACTGCGAAGCGCATTGACGATCTCACAGCGCTGCGACAGTGGCTAAAAGTCCTGGTGGCCCCCGGGGCGTCGCTCGGCGGCGCGCGCCCCAAGGCCAGCTTCACCGAAACCAATGGCAGCTTGTGGATCGCGAAGTTTCCCGCCCGCGATGACACCCGCGATGTCGGCGCCTGGGAGGCGCTCGCGCAACATCTGGCGGCCGAAGCAGGCATCGAGGTGCCGACCTCAGAGCTGCGCCGCTTCAGCGGCGAGTACCACACCTTCTGTGTTCAGCGCTTCGATCGTTCAGGCGCGCGCCGGCGCTTCTATGCCTCGGCAATGGCCCTTCTGCGAAAGGACCAGAGCGAGGGGACAAGTTACCTTGAGCTCGCGGAGTTTCTACACGCGCGCGGAGCTCAGAATCACATTGCCTCCGACCTCGAGCAGCTCTTCCGGCGAGTAGCCTTCAACGTGGCGATAGGTAATCGCGACGATCATTTAAGAAACCACGGCTTTCTTCTTACCCCGACGGGCTGGCGTCTCGCCCCCGCCTTCGATCTGAACCCGAACACGGACAGAGCCGACCACGTGCTGAACATCGATGAGTCTGACAATCGCCCGAGTCTTGCGACTGTGATCGAAACCTCCGAGTGGTATGTCGAATCGAAGGACAGAGGTCGGGCCATCGTCGCTGAAGTGCTGAACAAGACACGGCATTGGCGGCGTGCAGCGCAGACGCTCAGGATCGCCAGGGCCGACCTTGAGCTGACCGCAACAGCGTTTGCGGAGTCGGACTTCGCCCAGGACTAGCCTGTTAGCACACGCGTTTGCGTGTATTCATTCTTCCGGGCGGAGGATTCCGGCTCACGCCTCTACGATGTGATGTCGACGCAGCCTACGCTAGATGCGCATCAAATACCCCGCAAGAAAATGCGACTCGCCATGTCGCCGAAAACGCGGGAGTTCCCGGCGACGTCGTGCGCGAGCAACTGAAAAAGCTGGCCGACATGGCGCCTTGTGCAATTGAGAGCGTGACCAAAAACTGTCCTCTGGATTTCCACGCGACATTGGTTCCTCGATTGCCCGTGGCGTTGAACAGCGACTGACGCTCGCCTGAGTCGGCTCGAGGATTGATGGCTGTTACAAAAGGCGATGCGACGGGCGCGCTGATGCCGCGCAAGTTCTTGACTATACTCTGGCAACGCGGCCGGAAGGAATTTATGTCTTGAGCGTCCGGGCTGCGCCATAAAGTGGGGGTGAGCCGTGATTTCTTGGGTTATAGCGAAGCGCGCGCATGGGTTGGCATGCGCTATAGCTGCCACCGCAGCACTGTTCATCGTGGGGACGGCCCAAGCACAAACAAACCCAAATCTGTTTCAAGACATGCAGTGGCGCAACATCGGCCCATTTATTGCGGGGAAGGTGGATTCGGTGTCCGGAGTCAACGGACGCCCGGGGATTGCGTATGTGGGTACCGATAATGGAGGTGTCTGGAAGACCGTAAACGCCGGCGCCACCTGGTTGCCGGTTACCGATGAAGTGCAGGTTGTCCGGGGCTTTACCGCATTGGCGGTGGCGCAGTCGCAACCGTCCGTTGTATATGCAGGCACCGGGAGCGTGTTTGGTTCCAACTATGCCAGCGGTGTCTGGAAATCCACCGACGCAGGAGCGCACTGGCAGAGTGCCGGATTGCAAAATGCCGGAGCGATAGCGTGGCTACTGGTGGACCCGCAAGATCCTGACTTGGTGCTGGCAGCCACGCGCGGAATCGATCATCGTCAAGGGGGAGCGCGCGGCGTGTTTCGCAGCACTGACGGAGGACGAACGTGGACACTGGTGCTGAATGCTCAGCCCGAATCCGGTGCGACCCATCTGTCCTGGGCAAGCGATGATCCGCGGGTAATTTTCGCTACAGTGACACAAACCTATCTTGCTCAGGGGGTTCCGAGTCGTTCGCTCTTCGAGCATCCGAGACCAACAAGCCTGTATAAGTCCAGCGACGAGGGCCTGACCTGGACAAACTTAAGGGGTCGTGACCAGCCCGAACTACTTGGGGAGACCGCAGTTGCGGTGGGCACTCATGCCCGGCGCGTATACCTGTTGAACCGCGCAGGGCTTTACCGGTCGGACGACGGTGGCGCGAGTTGGTCGGTGGCCACCAAGAGGATTTACACCTCGAGCAAACAAGTTCTAGTAGATCCACAGAATCAAGACGTGGTCTATACGATGGGTACCTGTGTCTACAGATCCACCGACGGTGGTCATACGCTAGTCGCTTTTAAAGGTGCGCCCGGAGGTGATGACCCGAATCAGTGGTGGATTGATCCCACTGACCCGAACCATATCGTGTACGGCGGCGATCAAGGGGCATCGGTCAGTCTCGATGGCGGTCAGACCTGGAGTTCGTGGTACAACCAAAAAACAGCTGAGATCGAAAAGATCGCCACTGACAACCGGTATCCCTACTGGATATACGGCAGCAAGCAGGACAGCGGCACGTTTGCGATCGCCAGTGGAGGCTCGCTCGGACAGATCACCGACCTCGATTGGTTTCCAATGCCCGGTTGGGAGACAGGTTTCGTGACTGTTGACCCTGCCGATCCCGACGTCATATTCATGAACGGCCCTTTGGGATTTCTGCAAAAAGTGAATCGCAAGACATGGGGCGCGCAGAGCGTCGATTTTGGCGTGGGCACCATCAGTCGGGTTACCGATACGGATTTTCGACGCGCAGTTTCTGCTCCCATCGTTTTTTCACCACAGAACCCGAGTGTGTTGTATTACGGCACTCAGAACGTTTGGGAGAGCCAGGACGGTGGTGATCACTGGCGAAAAATCAGTCCAGACCTTACCGCCCATCCCGGAAAACCACCATTGCCCAATCCGGAAGGAGTCCATCACGGTGACGCACTGGTGGCGTTGTCGCCCTCAACCGTGCAAGCCGGGGTCATATGGACCGGCAGCAACAATGGCGTCCTGTATCTGACGGAAGACGGCGGGAAGCAGTGGCTTGACGTCACTCCACCAGATATGTCGATGTATGGCGTCATCAACGTTCAGGCGTCGAAATTCGATCCATCCGAGGCCTACGCAGCGGTGCGGAACGATGCCATTGGAGATTATTCGCCGCACATCTATCGCACGCGCAACTTTGGCAAGTCATGGGAGGACATCGTTACGGGCCTGCCGACAGATCAGCCAACCGGCAGCTTTGTGCGAGCGTTGCAGGAAAACGATCACAAACGCGGTTTGCTGTTCGCGGCCACGGAAACGTCCGTTCACGTGTCGTTCGACGACGGCGATCACTGGCAATCGCTACGCCTGAATCTTCCAACGACCTCATTTTATGACTTAGATATCCACGACGGCGATCTGATTGCTGCAACCTACGGGCGTGGAATATGGATTCTGGACGATACATCGCCGCTCGAGCAATTGACCGCGGAGCTTGCGGATCGCCAAGTGATCTTGTTCCGTCCGCGAGCCGCGACCCGTGTCCAGTCGAACATCAACCAGGACACTCCGTTTCCGCCCGAGGTTCCCCATGGAAAGAATCCACCTCAAGGAGTTGTGATCGACTATTATTTGAAACAGTCTGCGCAGAATGTGCAGCTACTTATCTTCGATGCCGAAGGCAATCTGGTGCGTTCCTATTCGAACGCTCCATTAAGGCCCCTCGATCAACCCCTGCCACCCGCGCCCGCTTTTTGGGCGCGGCCATCGCGGCCATTGCCGGAGAGTGCGGGTGAGCACCGTGTGAGCTGGGACATGCGTTACCCAACGCCTCCTGCCCTGTTCTTCGATCAGTCCAGCGGAGCAGTGCCGGAAGACACTTCATTTATTCCGGAAGGGCCCATGGCGCTGCCTGGCGACTATAAGGTGAAACTGACTGTGGACGGAGTTTCCTTCAGTCAGCCGGTGCTACTGAAGCAGGATCCGCGGCTTGATCACTCCCCCGTGGCAATGGATGGCATGCGCCGGCAATTGGCTCTTTCACAGCGAATCATCGCGGTCATTTCAGCCAGCAAGAGCGCTTACGAGCGGGCGAACCGGTTAGATGCGAAACTGTCAGCGCTGCGCGCAGGTGTGTCGAGCAGATTGGTGAAGACGCTGCGGACGCGAATCGCCGAACTGACCGGCACTATCGACGATGCGTCCATCGGCCTCTCGGGCGGGTCTTACGCCGTGCCACCAGTCAAGGGTGCCACCAGCTTCAGCAGGATTAATGGACAGGCATCGGCTCTGCTGGGGATGGTTGAATCCACCAGTGATCAGGCACCCGTGCCATCCTTGTACCGGACCTACTCGGATCTGTGCAGGGATTTTAATGCCACATTAGGCGCTTGGCAGTCGTTGCAAGCGAAGGTGGAAGTGGATGCTGGTTTGAAGCATGCCGACCACGGACCGGGCATCGACTCGGCGACAGTTACTGCAAGTTCAAGTGACTCTTGCGAGCCCGTAAGTCCGAGACCAAGCGACTGATCGAGGCGCTTCCGAAGCCGCAATCAAAGGTGGCTGTCTACGAGATCGCGCTCGGAACCTGCAGTGTTTTCGCGCCGCCGGGCACTGCGCGGTGAGCCTCCGGGGCGAGAGACCTACGGGGGCTTTGCGCCAAACAGCCGGTGTCCCAAGCGAAACAGCGGCCAGCCGGTGAGCAGGATCAGAGTTCCTGTCAACGCGAGCCCGGGCTCTAGCGCGCAGACCCGTGCGCCCACGCCGAGCAGGCACACTATATAAAGAGCCGGCAACAGGGGGTATCCCGGCATCGAAAAGCCGCTGTCGCCGGTGCGACGGCGCCGCAGCACGAACAGGGTCGAGGCGACTACGGCGAGCGTCAGAGTGTCGGTGAATATCACATAGTGCAAAAGCTTCTCAAACGACCCCAGGACGAACGCCGGCAACAGCATGCTCGCGCCGAAGAATAAGCAGCCCCACCTCCTGCACCTGAGTATGGGGATTGACCCGCAGAAACGCCCGCGGCAGCACTCCGTCCTGCGCCATGGCGTAGAAACTGCGCGGCATCTGAATGATGGTCGCATTCACGAATCCGGCGGCCGATAGAAACACGGCGAGAGAGATCAGCACCTCGCCGGAGGGTCCGAAGGTCGCGCGCGACAGAGCGGCCGCCACCAACTTCGAGTCCGCGATGCCGCCGGTTCCGAGAACCCTTTGATAGGCGAAATTCAGCAACAGATACAGGCCGACCACGCTGAACATGCCGGCCGTGATGGCGAGCGGAAAGCGGCGCCGCGCGTCCTTCAAGTCGGCGCCCAAATTCATGGTCAATTGATATCCGCCATAGGCGTAAAAACAAGGAATCAGCGCCGACGCGAGACGCAATCCTGTGGGCGCGGCGGACTGGGGCGTCGGCGCAGGCAGCCGAGGCGCCAGCAGCAGCGCAAGCAGCGCGAGCCCGAGGATCATGGCGATCTTGAGCAGCGACAGGAGATTCTGGACAAGTGCACCCGGCTTCACGCCACGGTAATTGCAAACCAGAAGGATCAGCATGGTGGTGCAGGCGAGCACCAGCGACGCCTGCGGCGTGCGCCACTGCGGCGGCAGAATGACAGGCATCAGATACTCGGCGCCGATGAAGGCGACACCCGCGGCGCCCGCGCCCTGCATCAAGGTCTGCGACCAGTTCAGCATGAATGCGAGCGTGGGACGGTAGCAGTCCGCGACGACTCGATAGTAGCCTCCCGCGCGCGGGTACCGCGAGCCGATCTCCGCGAAGGTGAGGGCGCCGATGAGACTGATGATCCCAGCTGCGATCCACGCGACGAAGAAGAGCGCTGTGCCGCCGGCAGCGCTCGCAACCATGGCCGGAGTGCGAAAGATGCCGATGCCCACCACCAGGCTGAACACCACCATCGCCGTGTCGAAGGTGGAAAGTCGCGGTCGGATCGCTCCGGAATCCGGTTCATCAGCCATGCAGTGCTTCTTCCAGCAGGCGGGCGAGCAGCTTGAACTGATCCAGATCGTTGTAGAGCTGCGCCGACAGCCGCAGCAGCGGCACCGGATTCGCATGCAGCCAGGTCTCGACCCCGCGCGCGCGAAACCAATCGTGCAGTCCCTTGCAATCGAGTCCGTGCGCGGGAGATCCGGGCGACGCTTGGCCCAAGGGCAGGGACGCCATCGATCCGATCATGGACTGTGGGCAGGGCGCATCAATTCCCGTGCCGTCCAGAAGCACGTCGCGGGCTTGCAGCACGAGAGCGCGATTGCGCGACATGACTTCGGGCCAGCCGCCGGGCAGCAGGGCGCCCATGAAGCGCAGCGACTCAGGGACACACAGCCACGGCGTCGGGTCGAAGGTTCCAGTCCAATCGAATTCCGCGCGAAAGCCCTCTGGATATCCGTGGCTGATGACATTCGGATGCAAATTCTCGTGCCGGTCGCGCCGCACGTGCAGGAAGGCGGCGCCTTTGGGAGCGCAAAGCCACTTGTGGGCATTACCGGTGTAGTAGGCCGCGCCGAGTTCCGATAAGGCGAGCGGCATCATCCCGGGCGCGTGGGCGCCGTCGACCAATGTATCGATCCCTTGGGCATCGAGTTTGGCGATCAGACGCGCGAGCGGCAAGATGAGCGCCGTCGGGCTCGTCACATGATCGAGTAGCGCGAGGCGCGTGCGCGAGGAGACCGCACCCAAAATGGGTGCGATGACGTCCTCCTCATCGCGGCAGCGGAACGGCAAGTTAGCTACCACCACGCGCGCCCCAGTTTTTAGCGCCACGAAGTCCGCCGTCTTGCGGCACGCGGCGTAGGTGTGGTTCGTGAGCAGCAGTTCATCGCCGCGCTCGAACTTGATCGAGCGTAGCACTGCGTTGACGCCGGCCGTGGCGTTCGTTACGAACACCAAGTCCGAAGGCGCGGCGCCCAAGAAGGCCGCAAACGTTTCGCGGGCGGCATTCAAGCGGGCCGGCAGTTTCGCCGACAAGAAGTCGACCGGCTCACGCTCCATTTCGAGGCGCAGCGCCGCTTGGGCGTCGAGCACCGCGGTTGGACAGGCGCCGAAGGATCCGTGGTTGAGATAGAAGACGGCAGGGTCAAGGCACCAGTGGGAGGCAAGATTCAATGGGGTTCCTCGCATTCGCGCGTGGATCAGTCTACAGCCTCGTCGGCGTATGGTGCTAGTTACGCGAAGCGAGGTAGGGAGGTCAGGTCATGATGAGCGGTCGTCATCGCTCAAACCTGGGCGGACCGTGCAAAGCCGCCGTCGTGCTGATATTGCGATTCCCGCTCGATCAGCGCCGGCGCGGCATCATGCGCCGGAGGCTCGTTCGGCTGGCGATCGCGCGCGATGCGCCACTCAAGTCGACCTAGAGGCGCCAGTCCTCTCGATGATTTCGCACCAGATGTGGAGAATGACGAGATGCATCTCCTGAATGTGCGCCGTCGAGGTACTCGGGACTGCAAGGGTGTGGCGCGCACATCCGCCGTCGAGACCGGCCGCTCCAGTCAACGCGAATGTCACCGCGCCGTTGCGTTCCGCGGCGGCGAGAGCCCTGAGAACATTGGGCGACTTGCCGCTGGTGGTAAAGGCAACCGCCAGATCGCCGGGTTGCGCGAGTGCTTCCAGCTGGCGCTCGAAGATCGATGCGAAGTCGAAGTCATTGGCGATGCAAGTGGTGACGCTGGCATCGCTCGCGAGCGCGACAGCCGCGAGCCCGCGACGCGGGCCAGGAGCATAACGGCCGAGCAATTCGCCGGCGAAATGCGACGCCTGTGAGGCGCTACCGCCGTTGCCGAAGGCGAGCACCTTGTTCCCGCGGTAGAGCCCCTGCGCCAGATCGAGCGCCGCGAGGTAAATCTTGTCCTTGAGCAGCGCTAGACAGCGCCTGGCGGCCGTCTCGTGCCCGTTGAAATGCGCCTCTACGATATCGCTCGATGCTTCAACCATCTCGTGCCTCTGCTAATCGCGCAATCGACGGTTTGCTCAACGCAGCCATCAGTGCGGCGACATCGCCGACGCGTCGGCCGAGTTCCGCGGGAACGATGCAACATGCGCCAACCGACTGAGGCAGCCCTTCTTGGGCAAGTACTTCGCGTGCGCTCCTTAAGATCCGATCGCCGAGCACGACACCGAGCGATCCGAGGACGATCAGCTGTGGATTGAGCGCATCAACGAGTAGTGCGAGGCCGGCGCCCATCCGCCGCCCCGCTTCCGCAGCGACCGCAAGAGCCTCTGCGTCATCGGCCAACATCGCCTCGACCAGCACCCGAGTCTCGGTGTCGGCCGGCCAGCGGCACGGAAACATGCGATTCGCGAGAAGGACGAGGCCGGCGCCGGATGCGAAGCCCTCCCACGAGCCGCGCTTGCCGTAACCTTCGGGTCCATCCGGCGCAAGCCGCCAGTGACCTACTTCGCCGGCCATATCGGAAGCCCCGTGAAGAATCTTTCCGTTTACAATGATACCGGCGCCCAATCCCGTCCCGAAAGTGAGAAAGACGAGGTGGCGAATCGCCGGCCGGGATCGGCCGGCTCCGAAGCGCCATTCCGCGAGGGCACCCGCGTTGCCGTCGTGCTCGATATGCACCGGGAGCGATGGGAATCGCTCCGCCAGACGCCTCTTCAGATTGACGTTGTGCCAACCCGGCAGGTGCGGCGGATTGAGAAGCAGCCCCTCGCGGATCCGCAGCGGACCGCCAACGGCAACGCTCAGCGCCACGACTTCGCGCCCTGCACTGCGTGCTTCGCCGATCAATTGTGTCACGAGATCCGTTACGGCCGGAAACCTCTGATCAAACGGGCGATGCGCCTGCGTCGCAATCTCGCGGCGCCGGTGGATCTCGCCATTGAAGCCGCCCTCGACGCACGCGATTTTTGTTCCTCCGACGTCAAGGCCGATGAGCGAACGGCAAGCCGCGGCGGACGCCATCAAAGATTTCGCGACGCGCATGGCTCAACTGCCCTGTTTGTTACAGTTAAGGATGTCCACAGTAACCGGCACGGTCATAAACAACATAATAGCGAGCAACAAGTTCCTCATCGCGGTCTTCCCTCCCAAGTGCAGAGTGAACCCATCGACTTCGATGCCATCGCGTCCGGAGACGGGTCGCGACCCTATGCGGACTCTGGCGACCGGCAGCTTTGCATCCTCCCATGTATGCCGTCCAGTCCTTGGGCCAGAAGTCAGCGAGTAGTGGACTCGTGTGAATAGATCACTCGCCAGCCCTCGGGACGTTTCTGCCATAACGAGGAGATGGCAAATTCGCCAGCTGCTATCTGACCGTTCGGCATCGTGCGACGTGATTTTAAAAAAATTGTGGTCACAACCAGACCGGGAGCAGGCACAAGAAAGGTCGGCTTCCCCTGCATCGTATAAATAACGTCCGAAGTGCCGTCTCTCCAAACCTCGCGTTGCTTCGCGCGTATGGCTTCCCATCCAATAGTCGGCTCTCCATTGAAGATGAAGACGACCGAGTCATCGTGAGCGTAGAAGCCCACGTGGCGATCGACATCATGGGCATTTGCGGCCGCACCCATCTCCGCTAGTAACGGCGCGACCTCTGCACTTGCCGCATCGGAATTCGTGGCAGCATCGGCGCCCCAGACCAACTCAGATCCGGCAATCCAAAGCAACATTGCAATAACTTGATACCTCATGGTCCGGATGCCTCCTAGGAATCGTCCCAAATGTTCACGAAAATAGTCGTGCAACGAAAGGAAGCCACCATTTCGCACGCAACGCCATCGCCGTCAGGTGCAATGACACGATGAGAAGCGTGGCGCCGAAGCCAAACGCCGGATGCAGACGTCGATACCGAACTGTGTCCGTCACAACAAACGTCAAGACGCAGAAATAAAGTCAAAAACTGAGCCATGACGCCGTGTGTGAATAGCAACGTAATGCGAGCCACCGCGGGAGCGAGCAGGCTTAAGGTCGCCAGCAACATCAGGCGTTTATGAAACTCCGGACGCGTGCGCAAAGTGAGCGCGGCGACTACGAAGAGCGAGAACAACAGCAGATTCACCAGGTTTAAGCCGAAAAGATAGTGAAACCGACCGACAGTATGAATTTGCACCTCTCGGGCGGTCGCCTCCACGGTCGCATAGGTACCCATAGCCACTACTGCGAAGGCCAGGACTGCCCCCAGAATGCCGAGACGCCGATGTACACGAACGCGGTGTGTGGCGACCAGATATGCCTGCGCAAAGAACAATAGGCACCATAACGACATAATGATGCCATGGACGTGTAGCAGCACCGGAAGGGGCGGACTACCGAACAGGGTTTTTAAAAAGTACGAGCGCGCGAAACCCGTTACCGCGATCGCCGCACAAGCCAGCGCCGCTACGATGTACGGAGATCGATTAGTACGAGGATCAGAGCTACTTTCCACAGTCTGCAGCTTACGGTCGAACTTTTATCTCAACACGAATAGGGGGAGGATCATTGGCCGAGTAATAATTTTCCACCGTCTCGATCGCGTGCATTGGTTCAGGCTTCATCCAATGGACCGACCAGTGGCCAGGGTGAGCCGGCGTGTCCGTGCTCTGGACGTCTCGGACAATATCCCCAGGTTGGTGATAGCGAATATGTGGCGACTTCCCACCTGTATCCCAATCGAGAAAGAAGCTAGGCCAATGATGATGATGCATGGGTTCGGTTTTGCCGGGGGGCGGCATGGTGACCTCTAAGACACGGACAAGCGCGTTTTCGAATATGACTCGGTGGCTGCTGGGCGCTGCTGTCACGGCGTCATAGCCTTGTGGAAAATCCGTCTCATTTTGCGTAAGTCCGAGGGCTTGACGAGCGCAGACGGCGATTAGGACCGTCGCAACCAGGGCAATCGCTATCTTGGCGCCTAACCTATAAGCACTTCCCTTGATAGTCATACGACAAAAGTACAGCCGAATCGAGCCGGTTTCCATCAATTTGCTGGACCGTCGGCTTTGTGCACGTAGCTTTTACGTATTGACTGGCTACTTTTGGCCTATTCTGTTGAAAAACTAATTTCCTGCGCGCTGACGGTTTTGCGGTTGAATCGTTCTGTGGCTGAAAACCGGGCATAAACACGCACTCTGGCATACATAGAGCAATTGAGAGCGGAGATCGTGGAAAGCCGATGGTCCTTCGGCTTGTGCAAATCTCAGCCTTTTTAAAGCCTTTTAATTTTCCGCTCAAATCTCCGCATGGAGTGCTGAGGTGTTCGCACTCGGAAACCTGCGAGTTCAAGCGGTACGCTGGTTGAGGATTGCCATCGAGCGTGGATTCATCAACTACCCCTATCTCGCTCGCACCGGCAATGCATTTGCGCAAGTCCGTGACGATCCGGCGTTTCTCAACTTGCTCGAATCGGTTCGGGAGCGGTGGGAACGCTTCGACGCGTAGCGTTGCCGGAGCGAAGTGCGTGGAGAAACAGAGTTTGGTTTCGCCAGCAACATTGCCTGAACGCGCCGCCGCACAGGAATATCGCGCCGCAGTTGAACATCAGGTATTGAGCGGCCAGTTCAGTCTGCTGATTGGCTGTTTTCGGCGTTTTTACTATGTCACTGGACGTCGCCGGAAGTGCCTGGAAGTGCTTGAAAGTGGCGAAATGGTGGGCCGTGTAGGGATCGAACCTACGACCAATTGATTAAGAGAAATCCCCGTTAGTTATCGTTTTTACTTTAAAGAACAATATCTTAGCATCTGCCAACTGTGCCACGATTTGCCGATTTACCTTCCGATGAGGCTTTGAATTCATAGATCTCCTTATCTTCCAATGGCACAACTCGGGAGCGTTTACGGCCCTCCGGATCCTTGCGATTGAATTCTGGTGATAGTCGCCATTAAAGCGGCATTACTGCGGAGACGAGCGAGTTATGTTGTTGCTCGCCCTGCTGGATGTGTTCTAATTCCCGTATTACTGTATTGCCGTATTACATTCAGCTTGGAGCGGCGCCGTGGCCATGAGCGTTCGATTGGATCCGACTTTGGAAACCCGCGTAGAGCAAGAATCTCGCCGGCTTGGCGTTACCAAGTCTGAATTCGTGAAGGATGCACTCGAGCGGGTGTTGGGCCTTAAGAATCCAGCTGACTTGCTCAAGGCCGTGCGCAGCGGCAAAGCAATGGGAAATAGGCAGGCTTCACTCAATGTCTCGGCACGAATGAAGGCTAAGCTACGTGCGAAGTTGCCTGATTGATTCCGGACCCCTGATCGCGCTTTTCGCGGTGGATGACCACTACCATGCTCGCTTCGATGCGTTGGTGAAAGAATTGTCCGTGGGTGGACTTCGACTCGTTACGACCTGGCCCTGCATTGTCGAGGCCTCGTATCTATTGGAAATACCCCAGCGCTTTGAAATGCTCAAATGGATAGAACTGGGCGGCGCGGTAGTTTATCCATTGGAGCCTGCACACCTTGGCGACATCGTCCGATGGATGCGTCGATACAGCGAACGCGGCAAGCGTGAGATGGATCTCGCTGATGCATCCCTGTATTGGCTGGCCACAGAAACGGGCCTCACCGAGATCCTGACCGTCGATGTCTCGGATTTTTCACGCTATCGCCTGCCGCGCGGTAAAGCCTTTACTTTGCTGTAACGGTGATGGGTAACCGAGTGTAACCGAGCTTCGGCAGCCGTCGGCCCAACTTCGGGCACTGGACCCAACTAAATCGTCGCCAGGAAGCAGCCGTTCGCTGCGTAGGGTAAGCTGATATGGAACGACCTTTCAAGTGTCGTGATCACGTCGAAGTTGAGGTTTCTCGATCAAGCGCAAGCGGACAGCAGCCGGGGTGACAGTTGTCGACGGTTGATCACTCTGATATTCGTGGATCGAGTGCAAGGACTCGCCATCATGGTCGTGATTCGTCGGGAGCTGCCTCGGACTAACAGCGCGGGTCCGGCCGTAAGGGCCTGTCGCATAGCTTACCGCGAGGATTCTCCTTTGCCGTGTGCCAGCCCAGCTGCTGACCATTTGCGCTTGAACCGAGTTCATAGATTAATTTGGGTCATCTCATGCCGCGTGCTTGAGTGCGCGGCGTGGGGCTTGCGATTGAGAGCGCTCTGCGGCTACTCCGATGGCCCAGATGAAGCCCAGCAACTCTCGCCCCACGGCGGTGATTGCCTGTTGCTTCGCTTTGCCTTTTGCGAGCAGCTTCGCGTATCGGGCATGCAGACGATGTTGGGCTTTCCAAGCGATCGCCTTGATCTCTTCGGGCAGATCGCGTTGCCGAGCCAGCAGCTTGGGGGCCAGGTTTGGTCGATGCCGGTAGCCCCAGGCTGCCTCAATCACGATCCGACGAAGGTGTGCGCTGCCGGCTTTGCTGATGCCCCCGCGTCTGGTCCGCTCCCCGCTCGAGTGCTCGCGCGAGACGATGCCGCTGTAGCCCATCAGTTGCCGAGGATTCCCGAACCGAGACACTTCGCCAAGCTCCGCCATGATCGACACGGCACTGACCTTGGCGATCCCGCGCAAGCTTTGCAGCGCATCGATCACTGCACGCATCTTCTGCGGCAGCGTCTCGATCGCCGTATCGATCGAGCGCTCCAAGCGCACAATTCTCTCGGCCTCATGCACGACTTCGTGCAAATAATCCACCAGCGTCGCCTGCTGCGCGGCCTGCTCGAAGTTCTGCTGCTTCACCCAGGCCAGATGCCTCGTACCCCATGGCGTGACACCCTGAGGCACGCGCCGTCCTTGACGCAGCAAGAACTTGCTGAGCCGGTTGCGGGCTCGCAGCTGATCGCGCTTAGCCGCGAGCCGCGCTCGTACCAAGTCGCGCAGCGCCTCGTGCGCCGCATCCGGTACCCACACCGGCGTCAGATCCCCCGCCCGATAACAGCGGGCGAGCTTCTCAGCATCTCGCCGGTCCGTCTTGACCCTGTCGCCAGCCTTGACCGGCACCAAGGTGGGGGCAATCACCTCACATTTAACGCCGAGCTCGCTGAGCTGCCAGTACAACACGTAGCCGGTAGGTCCGGCCTCATAGCAGACCCGCAGCTGCTCGGCTTTACCGAGCTTGCGGATCAGCCGCCCGATCGGCTCGGGCCGGTTCGGGATCGTGCCGAGGCTGTGCACTTCACCACCAGGTTCTGCTACCGCCACTGCAATCGTCTCCGCATGGACATCCAATCCAATAAATCGTACGTTCTTCATGGCCGGCTCCCATTTGTATGCGGCTCTGCGCCGCGGTTCTTTCCCGATCCAAAGCGTAACCCGCGCCTTGCAAATCGGGAGCCGGTCGTTCCATAGTGACTAACAGCGACGGAGCCGCGACGCAGGGAGCACAGTTCATATGCTTGGAAATAGTAGGTGCACCAGTTGCCGCAGGATCTGATGTTGCCGAAATATATCGCCATCGCCAGTCGTTGGATATTTGGCCTTTGGTATCTCATGACCGGAGGCGCATGGCTTGTGACTCATGCGCTGGGTCGAGGTGCTGCACATCAAGAGACAGCGTCTGGCGCAATTGCTTTTCAGAAGGCCCTCACCGAGAGCCGTTTTATGGACCCTTTGCTCGCGATTGCGTGTCTCTTCGGAGGCGGAGCATTGCTTATTCGTCGCACAGCGCCCCTAGGCATCGCGATGCTGGCACCCGTCGTTGTTGTGATCTTCTTATTTCATCTTGTACTGACTGGGAATTGGATGTGGGGCACGTTGAACTTGGTTTGGTTTGCAGGATTAGCTTGGCGCTACAGAGGAGCTTTCACGGCACTCTGGACCTACTCAGAAACTCTGTAGCCGCGTAAGAGAAATTGGCCAGCGGCTGCGAAGTCGGCGACTCGGGGAAACGACGGTCAGTAGCCGGTCACAACCAGCAAATCAGCAGGCTGAACTGGCCGCTCAATACCCGACGTTCAACTGCGGCGCGATATTCCTGTGCGGCGGTGCGCTTAGGCAATGTTGCTGGCGAAACCGAACTCTGTTTGCAACGCTATGCGTCGAAGCGTTCCCACCGCTCCCGAACCAGTTCGAGCAAGTTGAGAAACGACGGATCGTCACGGACTTGCGCGAATGCATTGCCGGTTCGAGCGAGATAGGGGTAGTTGATGAATCCACGCTCGATGGCAACCCTCAACCAGCGTACCGCTTGAACTCGCAGGTTTCCGAGTGCGAACACCTCAGCCAGCAATCTGGGGAAGACGTCGGTACCGCTCGCAAACGCATCGATCCCCGGAGTCAGCTCCGACAAGGCTTCCTGTTGGCTGCCTGCGGCCATCATGCCCATGAACGACAGCAGCCGCGCAGGAATGGTACCCCTCTGATCCGGCGGCAGCCCCCGCATCAGATGGACAACCTCTCTGTCTCGACGGTTCAGCGTGAGCGCCCACGCAAAGAACAGGCGCGCCAACGGATTGGACGGGTCCATTTCGAACATCTGCCGGTAGGGGTCAATTGCAGCCTCGGCGTTACCTCCCAAAATTGCTGCGTATCCGGGCATGCATCGCGTAATCGGGGTCAAAGGATCGATGGCCAGTACCCTTATGAGGAGCGGTTGAGCCAGTGCACCCCTGCCGGATATCAGCAGACAGTTGGCGAGCAACAGCAACGTGTCGCAGTTGCTCGGCTCCAGGTTGTGCGCAACTCTCAGATCGCGAACCGCCCCCTGGATGTCACCGCGAGAGTATGAGAGCCAACCACGCAATTGCCGCCCAGATGCGGAATGCTCGTCCAAGGCGAGCAACCGGGTTACGCATTTATTTGCTTCCGAGAGTGGTACATCCGTTAGATCGATTCCCGCCTCCCGATACTGCAGGTGAGCGACTCCGAGTGCTGCGTACAGGCGGGGGTGTTCTCCTTCGAGCGAAATTGCCTCATGCAGCAGTCGTACGGCATTGTCAATCGAGTCGCGATTCCATCGCCACATGTCGTGGCGTGCATGCAGATAACATTCATAGGCGGCCATGCTTCGCAACGGAAGGTCGTGGAGGTGGTTCGCCTCGTCGGGGGAGAGCTGCAATTCGAGGGCGGCGACGATCCTCCGAGCGATCTCTTGTTGCACCAAGAACGCATCTTCAAGACTGCCCTCGAAGGATTCCGCCCATCGCTGAACATCGACGTGCGCATCGATGAGGGTCGCCGACACTCGGAATCGTCTACCCGACCAACGCACCGAACCCTCGACCAGATAGCGGACACCCAGCTCGGTAGCGACAGCCTTCGTGGTGCCGGCTCGGTTGGCGGACACCATGGCAGAACGGCGAGACGTGACTAGCAACTGGCCAACCCTTGTAAGAGCAGTGGTTACCTCGTCGGTCAGCCCCTCGGCGAAGTAGGTATCAGAATTTTCGGCTGACTCACGCGTCTGGAACGGAAGTATGGCAATTGAGCGTGACTTGGCGCCGACCTCGCTGCCGGAAGGCGGCACGAACGCGGGAGCAAGCGCGCGCGACTTACGCCAGGCATCCAGTTCCTCCGTGAAGGCGAAGACGCGGCCGAGCTTCACATTCACGTGCCGATGCACGGGGAGCTGCTCTTTCTGCTCCCAACGACGGACTGAGCGGACGCTTCGATTGAGGTACGTGGCAATCTCCTTCCAGGAGTCCAGCCGATCCGCACTCTTAGCTCGGATCGCGTCGGAGCGGCCTTCCTGTCGCCGATTCTGACCTGTCATGGCGGGCCAAAGTGGGTCATAAGCGGTCATCTTACCTGCCGGCATCTTGGCTTGCGCGCCGCATGGCAATAGTCTCGTCCTAGACGATTGGATTGTCTCCACCATGGGTACGGCTTCAGCCAGCGAGGACCACAATGTTCAGATCAATCGAAGTGTCCGGCACCGGGACGGATTTCATGAATGGTGCCATTGTCCATTCGACGAAGGAGACGCCCGAGGGGACGATCCGGAAGAGCACCGTGATCATTGACCTCAGAGGCGACCTCACAGGAAAGGTTCTGTACCATGTCACTACAACGATCGAGCCCGCGAAGGGGACGCTGGTCAACATGGGAGATCAAGTGTTTTCTGGCAGTATCGTCGGATCTGATCCAGTGATGCTCCGCGACTCGAAGTTTCGCTTCCAAGCCAACCTTAAGACAGGCGAGGTGTCGGGAGACGTGTTCTTGCTGAATCATCTCGCCGGGCCCGAAGTCGCCTGCACGCTGCACGTGGTCGGAACCGGTCCGGATGCGGATGGGAATCCGACCTTCCGTTACACCGGTAATTGCACGTTCGGTTCGAACCAATCTGCCTAAATCGATCGCGAAGCGGGCAGGAATTACAGGGTGGCGGACCGAGTTTGCCGAGTTTGGCTGCGCGGGCTATTTGGATCGAGTGCAACGTAGGTGCGCAATGCTGCCGTTCGCGATCGGCCGCTTCGGGTCTATTCTGTTGAAAAACTATTGAACAGTGCTGCGTTTTCGAGGTCTTAGTTGCAGGAGCAGCGAAGGGAGCACACCTGCATGATGGGACAACGCAGCGGCAACCAAGACCGACTGTTTTACTCCTTCAACCTCGACGAACATGTGCCGGCGGACCATTTGCTCCGCAGTATTGATCGATATCTCGATCTGACAGATTTACACCAACACCTCGAAGCGTACTACAGCCACACCGGTCGACCGTCGGTGGACCCAGAGTTGATGATCCGGATGCTGCTGGTCGGTTATTGCTTTGGGATCCGCTCGGAACGACGGTTGTGCGATGAAGTTCATCTGAACTTGGCGTATCGGTGGTTTTGTCGGCTCGGCCTTGAGGACAGAGTTCCCGATCATTCGAGCTTCTCGAAGAACCGACACGGTCGTTTCCGCGAGAGCGACGTGTTCCGACACGTGTTCGAGAGCGTCGTGCAGCGATGCATGACGGAGGGACTGGTTCGAGGCGAGGGCTTTGCGGTCGATGCGAGCATCATTAAGGCTGATGCCAATCGCCGCCGCGGGGTTCCCAGCGAGGAAGGGATCGACTGGAGCAACCCGCAGCTCGGCACACGCGCGGTTCGCGAGTATTTGCAAGCGCTGGAGGAAGAAGGTCAGATCGGGACGATACCGAAGAACATCTCGCTGACCGACCCTGGAGCACGCTGGACTGCGGCTCCTGGATGCCCAGCGTTCTTCGCTTACTCGACCAATTATCTGGTCGACATCCACGCCGGCGTCATCGTCGATGTTGAGGCGACCGCAGCGCATCGCACCGAGGAGAACGATGCCACGAAGAAGATGATCGATCGGGTCGAGGAGCGCTTCGATCTGAAGCCACAGCGCTTGATCGGTGATACGGCTTACGGCACCGCGCCGATGTTAAATTGGCTGGTGGAGGATAAGCAGATCGAACCGCACGTGCCGGTCTGGGATAAGACCGGCCGCGCAGATGACACCTTGTCCAGCAGCGACTTTCGCTGGGACGAACAACGCAATGAATACCGTTGCCCGCAAGGCTTTGCGCTGCGCAGTGAATGGCGCCCATTCAAGAAACCGCGTTCGCACGTTACCAAAGCCGACAGGATTAACTATACGGCAAGGCAGTCAGATTGCTCGAGCTGCCCACTGAAAGCGCGCTGCTGTCCGAACACACCGGTGCGCAAGATCACTCGCAGTATTTATGAACCTGCACGCGATGTGGCTCGTGCTGTGGCCAAGACCCGCCGTTACCGGCAATCGCGCAACGATCGAAAGAAAGTCGAAGTGCTGTTTGCACACCTCAAGCGGATCTTGAAACTGGATCGATTGCGATTACGTGGACCCAGCGGCGCGCACGACGAGTTCCTGCTTGCCGCCACAGCGCAAAATCTGCGGCGAATGGCTAAGTGGCTATGTCCACCGCCACCAAGACCAGTGTTTGCAGTCACCTAGAAGCAATATCGCGAAGCTGGAGCCCTAAGAAAAGACAGACAAGATCGCCAACCAGTTAAAGTTCTCGAATCTAAGCCTTTGCTGCTACAAACCCAACGACAGAAGGCCGCAAAACCACTTAGTTTTTCAACAGAATAGGTCGATCTCGGTGATACAAGATTCTCGCGTGAGTTTCGCTGAACAAACCGAGAAACTCACACCCAATTCCCGCAGCGCCTACCGCATGATGGCGACATGAACAACATCGCCTCACGTCTGATGAAGGAGCAAGCCATGGACAGCTAGCTTGTGGTGCTCGACGCGCCTGTTGAACCCTTGAGCGGATTTCCATTCGCCAATGGCACAAGTGCAGTTCAATGGCACAACATCGATTTTGATCGATGCATGGGTGCCGCGTAAGTTCTTGACTATACGGGCTTAAATGGTGGGCCGTGTAGGGATCGAACCTACGACCAATTGATTAAGAGAAACACATCGTTCCTCGTAAGCCCTTGTTATTTTTGTATTTCCGCGAGCGCTTAGTAGAGGACTACCGTTCAATCTCGCCGAAATGTGGTCAATAGACGCCTTTCTCCAACAATCAGGATGACGCGACGGTCCGCTAGGTGCCCATGCCGCCGCTGTCGACCGACCGGTTTAGCCCAATATTCGGGATCTGACGGAATGCTACGAAGCCTCTTGGCAAATGTTGCCTAACAACCCAGATTTTGGATCGCACTAGCGCCGTAGAGCTGCCAGTTTTGATCGGCCAGCGCTTGCGCGTCCGGGGTTGCATTGGCCGACTGCGCGGCCATGGATTTCATCCAGCTCACCCCGACGACGCCGATCCGGCAACCCCGCTGCTGTAGCGCGACATCGAATAGAGCCCAGGCCTTAGCTTCGGCGGGTGAGATCAAACTAGGTGGAGCGGTTGCGGCTATATTCATCATGGCACTCGGTTCGCCCTGTTGAGCAGCCATTCGCGCATCGATGATGGATTTTTGAGGATCGGGGGTCTCGCCGCTGCATCCGCGATACTCACACATTGCGAGCGCAGCGCGAGCAGTGGCCAGCTCATCGGCGGCTCTGCGCAAAAAATCGACCGCACTCGGATCTCCGGCTTGGGGATAAAAAAATCCTTGGCCATTGAGTAAATCTAACGCCCATTCGTATTCTCCCTCTGGAAAGCCTTGGAGTGCAGCCTCACGAGCAAGACGGTTCTCGTCCGAAATATTGTTGGCCTGCTCGGCCAGTATGAAGGCGCTCGCGCCGTCGCCTTGCTGGGACAGCTTCGTGAGCAATGATTCGACATGGTCCTGGTCGATGACGGCGCATTCGGTGATGCGTTGTTTATCGGTGTCGATGTCCTGGTTCAGGAAAGAGGTAAACCAGGCGGCATCAGCGGGAGGGAGCAAGCGGGCGTCCTGCACCTGGCGTTGTTGATAGCCAATCAGCTGGTCCTCGCTACGCGATAACAAGCAGCGGCGCGCCAACCAGCCTAACGAGAGAATCGCGCTGTGGTCCCCTTGATCGGCTTTTTTGACAAGATCTCTGAGCAGCGCCGCAAAGCCGTTGGAGGCTAAGCGATTCAGATCCGACTCACTCATGCCCATCTGACGCAAGATCCAGGCATAGCCGGCTCGGTCGGAGTTCCGGTAGGCCTCAACAGGGTTTGGGCGCCAAGTGCGAGGGTGAGAATCGACTTCGGGTCCAGAAGTCAGAGTAACGGGGTGTGATGTCAATCCCGGGAATGAGATGGCCTTCGTTTCAAGCTGGAGGATTGCAGGAGTGGCGATGCTTTGCCGATGAACTGTTCGTGGGAAAAATATGACGGCAACGGCGAGCAGGAGACCGATAATCGTTAACGGCCACGCCAAGTACTTTGCGTTCATCGAGATGACGCCAACAGCTGGAGTCGTATCAGGGCCTCGGAAACATCATAGGGTATGGGATAGCCCCCTTGGAGTCCGCTCCAGATTGGATCAGTAAGCGAGAGCATGACAATCAATAGATCACTTGCCGCGCGACGCGTCAAACTTCTAAGGGAACGACCGCTCTATGGAAGGCATTTCGCCGTTCCGCATTTCCGGTGGCCCGGCGGCGGTCCGCTACCCGTGTCGACCTTAGCGGTCTAGGCAACGTCGAGCAGCGCCCGCGGACTCTTGGCGGCCACGAGCAGCAAGGTGCGTGCAGCACCCGACGGTGCCCGGCGCCCCTGTTCCCAGTCCTGCAAAGTCCGCACAGACACGCCAAGCAACGACGCGAACCGCGACTGGGAGAGTCCAGTCTTTTCTCGGATCGCCGCGACATCGGGCACGTTGATCACGCGACCGTACTCGCCACGCTTGATCTCGCGCAGCCCATCCAGGACCTCACGACCCACGTTTCTCTTCTTCTTAGCCATCTTCCACTTCCTTTCGGATCTGCCGGAGTATGTGAGCAGGGATGTCGTCGGCGACGTTCTTCGGATACATCGTGAGCATCCATATCACGCCGTGTGCCCGACGGACGTAGTAAATCACGCGGTAACCGCCCCGCTTGCCGCGTCCCGGCGCCGCCCATCGAAACTTGCGGACACCGCCCGAGCCTGGGATAACTGGCCCAGCCTCCGGATCGGTCATCAGCGCCCTCTGCAGCGTTGAGTACTCATCATCCGTCATGTAGTTGAGAACGAGCTTCGTGAAGAGGCGTGTCTCGATGAAACTGAACATCGCATGATTATACGGCATTGCCGTATAAGATCAAAAACAAACATACAGGCCCACGAGCAGCGTGCGAGGGTGATAGAACGAACAATTGGCAGGGCGTCGGGTGCAGAAGACGACTACAGAAGAATGAGCTTGCCGCGAATTTCTCGTGGTACGGGTACGCAACAAACAACAAACCCACGACCAGTTGACAAAAGTGTAGAGGCGTAGGGATCGACATCGGAATAAACTGCGTAACACTTTGATTGAATTGGTGGGCCGTGTAGGGATCGAACCTACGACCAATTGATTAAGAGAAGCCCTTTCTACCACTCATTTTACCCTTACAGAACAATTATTTACGCCTCCACAACTGTGCCACGATTTGCCGATCTACCCCGAGATAAGGCCTTGAATTCATATATCCCAGGATCTTGCAGTGGCACAATTCCAGAGCGAGTGTTTCCGACCTCGCCCGGCTGTGTTATCGCAACGGCATCGATATTCCCCGCTCAATCAACTCCCGTAAGAATCGTGTATAGGGAATACCGCGCTCTTTGGCGCGCCGCTTTACCGCATCCAATAATGGTTTCGGAAGCCGCATGTTCAGCTGAGCGGATTTCTTCTCGAATTCAAATCGGACCGGCTTGAGACCCGATAAGTCGTAACGCGTCAAATCCGCGCGACCGACGAAACGCTCCGCAGCAGCATCGGATTTAAAGCTCGGGATTTTCTTTTTCATAAGTAGCAACCTCCTTCGCATGCATAAAACGGGCGCTAATCGGCCGAACCACTCGCCGGCCGCCCTTGAGCCGTATCGTAAACACCAAAAAAATCATTCGGCCCGAGTTGGTTCGGCCGAGCGCCCGAATCCTCGTCTCTGATTTCGAATGCGTTGCATCCGGAACAACCAACAGCGGTTCGGAAAACAAGGCCTCGATTTCCGCAAGTGTGACACCATGTTTTTGACACTTCGCACGATTTCCCGCGTCCCAGTCAAATCCTGCGTATGTCTCCGCCATCCATATATACTATGCAAATGTATATACAAACGCCAGCAGCGACTAACCATTGGATTTAAATACAGCGAAGCCGAGCTGAATGGCGGGTTTGGAGAAACAAATCGGTCGCTGATCGGCCAAAAGATGTAATTCGACCTCCCGGAATGGCTTCCGGATTGCAGTCATTCGCATGAGGTTGATGAGCCCCGGCGGTAACTATTTCGTTTTCGAATGCTTCGCAAGCTCTTCGGCGAGTATCGGGATTCCCATGTTGCATGCCTGCACCCCTTGGATGACGCAGAGCTTCAGCACCTCCATGATCTCTTCCATCGTCGCGCCGAGCTTCAGCGCCGCTTTGATGTGACGTCGCGTGCCAGGCGGATACATATGCGTGTATGAGGCATCGAAGGCGATGCTCAAGAGCTCGGCGAGCTTTGGGGATAGTACGGCGCCACTGTAGATGGGAATACCCGCCGTCATGAATTGCTCCGTCCATTCCGGGTCGAGGTTGTAGAACGGTGTCCATGCCTCGTTCCACCCGCCGCTCGCGCGCACTTTGTCGCAAACCGGCGTTGCGGGTTTCGCGTGTTCCTTCGGCTGCACATTCGCCGCCTTGGCTTCCTCGAGGAGAATCGGTGCACCCAAGCTGCAGGTGTGGATTCCCAGAAAAGAGGCCATCTTGAGTACCGTCAAAATCTCCTCGCGGCTCGCCCCGGCATCGAGTGCTCCGCGGATATGCCGTCGGGTGCCTTCGGGATTGAGATTCGTGCAGGCGGCGTTGACGGCCAAACAGACCAATTCCACCGTCTTTCGCGGTAGAACGTCGTGCTTCCAGGGGTTTGACGTCACGCGCTCAGCGGCCTGCGCCCAGGCCGGGTCCCATTCGCGCAATTGTGCCAATGCGGATGCCTCCCAGGGACCTGGTGCGGAGGTCTTGCTGGTGGTCGAGGCCGAACAGCAATGTTCTTAATAGTCATTGGTTTCTCCTAATGTCGTTATGGGTGAACTCAATGTCTCAGTTCATGGTCCTTTCGCTTCGTTCCTGTCATCACACCGCGACAGCGATTTTTCCGTCCACGACCTTCGCGGGGTAGGCGGTCACCCTCATTTCCGGATTGAGAGTTAAGGTGCTCCAGTCGTTACATCGTATCGCCAGCCGTGTGCCCGACAGGTGACGATCTTCCGTTGAGCTTCCCTTGCCTCGAGTGAGGCTCCTTGTGGAGACACGAATCATCGATCGCATGCATGGTTCCGTCAATGTTGAAAATTGCAATGTCTTCTCCCAACGTTGACAAGCTTGCCGTTGCCGGGCGGTATCTGCTCCAGTTGTGCGACCTCGACAAATTCCGCCATGATACCTCCTCTGTGTTCGTCGTTCATCAGCGACCCGGAGATGACGCTGCTCTGGGGCCACACCTTGCGGGTCAAAGGGTGCGACCGCTCAATTCTTCAGCGCCGCGAGCGTCCTTCTTCGCGTTACTTCGCGCCAGCAGTCTCGGACTTGCCCGGCCAGAGGATGTCCGTCCGAGCCCGTGGCTTTTGGCGGAGCTTTCCGTCGGGCCGATCGACGACGGAATCCGTTTTGCCCGCGGCACGGTTCGGCGGCAACCCGAGATTGAACAGTGTCTCTTCAACGGTGTCGTACCAAACTCCGATCTTCATTATCCGGCGGGCCTCATCGCCCGTTGCGACCTCGCGGCCATGCCACTGGGCCATCTTGACGTTCTTTTCGACCATTTGCACCGAAGTCAGATGCTTCCTGTTTGAATCCCAAAGATTTTCCTCGATGCCCGCCCGGGTGTGCTGACCCAGCGAGATCATGAAGGCGGCGAGCGGCCAGCTATCCTGAACATCGTCTGGTAGGTCCACTTTGAGCCGTGCGGCGTGCGACGAACAAGCTCCATCCAGTCAAAGGGATTTGCCCCTATGTGCCCCCGCCCACCATACTAAAGAATCCGTTCATCGGGCCCTTGTAAATTCCAAAGCGAATGAGACGCTCCACCTGCTCGAGTTGAGAAATCGAGGCGAGCGCAAAGTAGGGCTGGATCCCATGTGTTTCAGGCGCTTCAAGTGTTCGATGTAGAATTCCGGGTAGCGTCGGTCACCATATTCGCGTATTGCCACCGCACCTTGGGATCCGCGAGATGTGTTCCCTCGAGATCGGCCTCCGGCACCATACAGGTCATGTCCGCCGACGTGGAGCACACTGTCATCGTGACCTGATCGGGCTTGGGATCGATTTCGGTCAGCATGTGGCGCGTGTCGTAGCCGTCCCATTTCGCGGCGGCGGCACCGGGCGGGGGCGAAATGAGATCGAACCACCCACCTGGAGGACCATCTTTGGCACGGCCGGCGTGAGCGCCCGATCTGGTCGCCGTACTCTTTGAAGTTCTTCGAAATGTGGCCCGTCTTGGGATCGCGGACGTGGATGTGTAGGATGCTCGCGCCTGCATTGTAGCAATCCTTTGCCGCCTGAACCTGTTCATCCCAAGTTACCGGGACCTGTCCGGGGTAATCGTCTGGCATGAAGAACGGCCCGTACGGCGCTGCCGTGATCATTAACGGGTCCTGATTTTCCGGTAGAAGTGAGTCGTCTGTGTAATACATTTTGGGTCTCCTGAATGATGCTCAGTCTGCGCGCACGCCATGACGCGTCTAAGAAGTGCCGTCATGCGGTGGGACGACTTTGTGCCGCTTGAGCCGGGAAAGACCGCAATTTCAGAGTTACCGTGTAGCCCGGTTCGACTCCGGGTAGAGCGTTATACGTAGCCCTTGCTAGAAAAGGTAATTGGACTTTAGATGAATGGACTCTGCAGCGTCGGCCCAAACCTCCGCTGCGCCTTGCTAACAATGCACACCTGACACAGCAGCGTTGCACCGCATTTGACTGCCGGAAAGCCGCCGGTCACCGCCGTCGGGAGCGGGTCGCGACCCGTCTGCCATCCGTAAAAGACCTAACGAGCCAAAGGCAGCGCCGGCGACAAACAGGAGAATCCTGAGTCGTTAGTGCCGGAAGGTTCGATTCCGGTGCACACATCCACAACAAAAAGGCAATTCACAATGTTTTCTCGCATGGTTTCGCTAACCGCGGCATCGCTCGCGTTATGCACATTCGCCGGCGCGGCTTTTGCACAGGCTTCGAGCACCGATCAACAGGAAGTCTGGAAGTTCATCGCGTGGGCTGGCGGAGACGACCCAAAAAAATAATATCTTGGATTGACCACGACAGCGACCTCTGCGAAGGAGCAAGCCATGGACAGCTAGCTATCGTGCTCGACGCGCCTGTTGAACCCTCGAGTGAAATTTCGATTCGCCATGGCACAAACGGCGCTCAATGGCACAACATCGTTTTCGAGCGATGCTAAGGTGCTGCGTAAGTTCTTGACTATACGGTTGAAATTGGTGGGCCGTGTAGGGATCGAACCTACGACCAATTGATTAAGAGACGCCTACCCTACTCTTTCCTACTCATCGGCCCACCGACCGCCCCCACGCAAACTATTGATTCCGCAATATATTGCCGACCCGCTCAAAGCGGCCGATGGTGTGTCGGAGTGTCATTTGGAGTAGCTCACTGCACTGAATTTGCACTGAGTCTCAACTGAAAATCGAACTTTGACGCGGGTCGGCAAACCGCGGATCAAAGTAAGCACCGCACTCTTCATCCGCACAATTATGCCGTTCATAATTCATGAATTTGATATCGAATGGATTTTCCTTCTCATGCCATGAAGCCAGCGGGTCGCCAGTTAGGTTCGTTGCCACCACGCAGAACTTGGTCACATGCTCTGGAGATTCTGGGAAAACGTCTCGGTACCATGCGACCCCCCAAACGTAGAGGTGCTTAGTGCCATCCCTCACTTGCGCCATGTCGATGCCATAAACGTCGAAAGGGGCGGAGACAATTACACCGTGCGCCGCAATCCGCGCAGGAGTGCTGGGCTTTTCGAGCGTGAAGTCAAATCTTGAGTCTATCGGCTCATCGAGAAGCGCATATTTCACAACAACCTTGAGATCACGAGTGGGCGAGTTTCCAGTGTTGATCCACATCGGGAGGATTCGCCAGAAGAGACGGTTGTCCGCTTCCTGACGATGCGAAAACCATCGTGCTCCGTTGTAGGCAACGTAGGCACGATACCCAACTATCATGGATTGTTTTGAGATCGCTACGCTCTGGGAAGTCGCCAAAGCGCTGTGTTTTGCCGCATCGGCTGATTTTGCGGTATCTCTAGACCTTCGCGCATATAAAACAGTTGATACGCAAACAACAGGGCTTGGAAGATGGCAACCACAACCAACACACGAGTCGCTGACGCCAAAGACTCGGTATAACGCGTCAAGCCCTCTTCGTTCGCTTCGTGTGATAGGCGCGATTTCTTCTGCTCGCTTGACTCTGGTAGTGGATTTGGCACTCCGATAATTTTCACTTCGCTTGGCGGTGCTGGCGGCTCAGAAATAATCTTCACCTCAGTGGGTTCAACGTGCTGGGGCGATACGATGCTTACGGCTACAGGCTTAGGCTTTGATTCGTGCTGGGAATCCGCCAAGACCGGTAAACCGCAGATGATCCAAACACCAAAGAAGACAATGATCGACCTGACTAGGAACTTCATCCTTGATTCTCCAGGGTGGGGCGCGCCGTCTCACTTCCATGCTAAAGGCGACCGGCGTGGCGAAGAATTATAGCCTGGATGGGCGATTCGTCGAGTCATATAGTGTTTAAGGCGCTCCACTACTGAATGGACGCACGGCGGCGCGTCTCGCGACAATTGTCAAATGATGCCGCCGCGCTCGCCGCTTACCGTCGTTCGTCTCGCCGATCATTTCGGCCAATACGTTTTGATTCTCAAATGCGCGTGCGGCCACAGTCGCATAGCGCAGCCTCAAACACTCGCGCGGCTCGCAGGATGGGACGCGCTGCTAACTGACGTCGTGCGGCGTCTGCGATGCTCTCAATGCGGCAAGCGCTGCTGTACAGCCACCGTGAGACCAGAAACCAAACGGGACAGCTAACAAGTGGGATCAATCGGACGGGCAGCCCGTTTCTTCCACGAATGCTGCGCGGTCAAACGGTGTCTACGGCTTGAACTTGAAAGGTGACGAAGCGTGAATATTTAGCACGTCGAATACATGAATAGTCTTTACACCGAACGCGGCCGCCGCATCGGGTAGAGGAATCTTCCGTTTACATTCGGGAGCGCTCACCTCGTGCGTGCAAATTTCCATCTGATGCTGCTTCGCCGCGGCAATCAAGAATGCGTCCGCGTCTTGAGGGTCAGCGAAATCGTTCTTCGCCTTGTCGGTATATTGCGTATGGTTCGCGGCCCACTTCATAACTTCAGAATAGCGCTTCATTACGTCCGCATCTTTCGTATCAGCCAGGAAAAATCCTGCAGGCAGGCCAGCCGCCCACGCCTTGGCGGGACAGGTTTTCTGCCCACGATTAATCTCGTCCAAAACTTTTTGTACGCTAAATACAAGGCCGGTGGAATGCGCCACGAGTATCCAGTCCCAAAATTCATTTGCAAACTGAAACTGATATTCCCGGTCTTTGGCTTGAAAGAACGTGTTTGAGTCGAAAAGGTACCTAACAGCCATGGCAGCTAA
Source organism: uncultured Gammaproteobacteria bacterium (assembly GCA_963785405.1). Taxonomy (GTDB): domain Bacteria; phylum Pseudomonadota; class Gammaproteobacteria; order Steroidobacterales; family Steroidobacteraceae; genus Bog-1198. The sequence goes on along the minus strand of CAWAVF010000006.1, from coordinate 252,135 downwards.
CCACGTTCACGCGGGGGTCTTTGATACTCGCGCGCAAGCTTCATCACCGTATCTGGTCGCACATTCAGCAAATGGGCCGCGTCGCGAATCATCGTTTCCCCAGAAACCGCGCTCAGTACCAGCGCACGAGTGAAACGCTTGCTATTACGAATTGGGATAGTCTTGAGACCATTGCCACCGCTGCTCGTATTCCTCGCAGGAACGCGCGCGGCCATAAGTGCGTCGAGATCGCTCTGAGTGAGGCGGCCAAACTGAACAGCTCGAATCCCCACAACAAAGCGACTTACCCGAAAATAATTCGCTATCGCCTCAACGTCGGGTGTTCGTTCCCACTCCCGCAGGAAAGCGGCTTTCGGCACTAAAAATTCGGCCGCAATTTGATTGCAGGCTCTTTCTAGATTTCGCGACCGCGGACCGAAAACATCGGACACGCCACTCTCGCCGAACCCAATATGCGCGAGTTCATGAATCAAAGTGAATACCGAGGCGACCCGCGCGTCTCTCCCATTAATAAAGATAACTGGCGCGAGCGCATCCGCTAAAGCAAATCCCCGGAATTCTTGTTCGGCTAGCGCACGCCGAGTGTTGGACTTCACAACGCCGCTTTTCATTACGAGGACGCCCGCCGACTCTATCTTCGTGCTGATTTCAGAAAAATAGAAGCCGGATGATGGACTTCGTCTACGCATTTCGTCGGTGAATCCGAGAGCGCTTTTGATCTCTTCGGCCACAACGGCGGGGTCCGGTTGGTCGCTCAGCTTGAATTTGCCAACAAAGGGCACGCTAGGCGCGTCCAACCGCTTGAGTTGCGTGGAATACCATTCCTGTTTGCTCAATACGTCCGCGAGGACATCGAAAAAGTCACGGCTGAGAGGTGAAGGCGTCTCCATCTGCCGAAGATCGGGAATTGTGGGTTGCGTCAGGTGGGGCGGCGTGTCCAGAAACAAGAGGCCAAACGGTACGTGCGTCTCTTTGGCTATCTTCTCGGCCTGGGCGACCGTCACTTCTCCCCTCATGATTTTTTCTTGCGCGGCCGGGCGTCGTGCAATCAACCGAGCAATGCTTTCCAAGCTCTCGCCCACGCTTTTCGCTGCCCAGTCAAGCACTACGGTCGATAGATTTAAGGATGGCACCATCAGAAGTTTAGCTCACGAACCGGCAGGGTTGTCTGGTATTGGCGAGCTTCAGGGACTAACCACTTTGAGCGTGCAATGGCATTGACCCATCTATGTCGTCCGATCTCCACGCCCAGCCTGCTAAAGAGCACCGATGGCCCACAGCTGCGATTAGCCATATTCTCACTGCAATAGCGGGTCAAGTTGTGCCAACTCTGCGCTCTTTCTGTTGGGGGGCACCTCTTCTACCAGCGGGACCACGGCATACGCAAAGTTCTTTGTCCGTGAGTCGCGCAATGCCACGATTCTTAGGCCATCCACCGGTTGGTCGCGATGCTTTTGGAGCCAACGAGCGAAGCGCTTGGGGGTAAGTGGTCGATCTTCTTCTACGGCGTCGATGGCTTCGCGGAGCCCGTCGATAGCAGACGTCGTAGCAAGTTGGACCTCATTTAGCGCCTGGGCCGCAGTGCGATGCCCGTCCCCGAAGACTTCGCGCCATGCATGCATGAATCCTCCCAGGGAGTCCGCGTTTAGGTCGTTGTCGATGTTTGCACGGGCTGTCTCGAATGGATCGCTTAACTGAACGCCACCCGTCAGGTCACTATGCCCTAGCCATACGACAAGCTGTCTGACGAGAGCATCCCAATCTTCAAAGCTCCCAACCGTATCATCCGTTTGCTTCGGCGCACCGCGACTGTGAAATGATCGCAGGAGTGTGAGGATGGCCGTCCGGATCTCGGTCCGGTTTTGCCGCAGATGCTGCGCTGGCGCGAGGGGAAAGGAGCGTGTTTCCGGGTGCTCGGTCCCTGCATCGATTCGGCAAACCAGGACGCGCCGACATGCATCTCCCTGCACGCGCAAATTATTGCCCGTTAGCAACAACATTGCCCCATTCGGCAGCGTTTCATATTCGCTATGCCCTAGCACACGCTGCGAGAACTGCGAAGCGGTGAGAAATGCGCAGATTGCCGAATTTCCGTATACAGGCTGTGTGAAGTTATCCCATAAAACTACGCGCGCCCCGTTGCGCAACGCCGAAAAGAGGGTCTTAGCTGCTTCGTCATCATCCCTTGGGGGTGGATTGACGGGCGGTGGTATACCGCACACGGCACAGATGCACTCCGCTAGCAAAGACTTGCCGCTGCCGGCCTTCGGAGCGTCGAACGCAAAGGCCGGCGCCGTTGGAACCATGGGACGCATTACCGCTGTCACCAGCGCGGCGAGCATCACCCCACGCGAAGCGGTATCGGCAAATGGGAACTCGGCAAATGCACGCCAAATCGACTTGAAAGCTGTCCTGACCTGTTCGTCCGTCGGCTCCAACGGTACGCGAGGCGGTTCAATCTCGTCCGAAACAAACAGCAAACCATCTTGGGCACTGTATCCGGGGGAATCCAAGATCGAACCATCGAGCCGCATGACTGGGTCGACAATGACTGCTTTGAGTTTCGGGAGATTACGATCGCTTGTTCTACCCAGGATGGCTTTGACTAGTTCCGGCGGTACATCGGCCGACTCCCATGTCTTCGATCGTTTGTCGAACCGCTCACACTTCACGAGTCTGCCGAGATAATCGCGCAGCCAAGGCTCGTCTGAGGGGATGATGAAACCTTCGCGTACATACACGAGGGAGTATCGTCCGTTGCCGATAGGTCGATCGTATAAGTCCCCGCCGAGGCTCATTAGCTCGATCGCTCGATCCGCGAGTCTCGGCAGCTCACCGCGCTGAAGCTGCAGTGTCCGCGGCTGTGGATACAACTCGAAACGCCGACCGCCATGCGCATGGCTGTAAATGTACGGCCGGCCGCCACCGTAGAGATTCGCATATGCGATGCGTCCATCGTTGCCGTACTCGGGTTCCATTGGATCGGCAAAGCGCGTTGAGTGGAACTTCGTCTTGTTCGCAAGCACCTCCGCTACCGTAATGCGTTCGCCGCTGCTTATCGTTAACTCAAAGTCGCCGAGTAGCGCCTTGTGATCGAGGGCCTGATCGATGATCTCCCCTGCCCGAGCGTCATCAAGTCCTCGCGCGCAAAGCTCTGCGATGCGCTCTGAGCGATACTTAGCGCGAATAATGGTGCGCTCATCCTTAACTGCCTCGCGTGCCACTGCTCGATGCTTCGAGACTATCTCTGCCTGCTCGGGCGTCAGATTCGCGATTCGGCGAGTATCGAATGGGGGCGCGGCAGGATTCCAGAACTGGACTAATGGGCGTCGTTGCACCACGGGCTCTATGCACAGGGCGCCAGCAGCAAAGTCTAGGCGTTCAGGCTGCCATACGCTCGCATCTATAAGGTTGCGGTCGAGCAGTTGCCCCGATTTCGAGACTTTGTAGTAGCCTGGGCACTCGCTATAAATGCCGGCTCGCCAACAGTGCTCGTAAAGCGCGTTGCCGGCTCGCTCGATGTCCGATCCGTCAGCGACGACCACGTACAGATGCCATCCGCCAGCGCCGCGCAGCTCGCGCTCACAGTCGTATATGAAGCTCGATGCGCTCCCAAGAGCTGCCATCGGCGCCGCTGCAAGTTCTGGGCATGCTTCGATCAGCGAGTTGCGCAACTGCTCAGCGGTGACCGGCGAGGCATCGGGCGCGGGATCGTGATCGAGCAACATTATGGATGGCGCCGGCCGGAAACTGAAATACTTCCGTGTACGCGAGATCGCTCCGGGTTTATTGCGCAACGCCGCGTCGGTCACAATCTCTGAATCACGATTGTCCGCAACCCCGTACGTAAGTGCCTCGTGTGGCTCCAACGACGCGAGCAAGTCCCCGAATTCCTGAATGCAGGCAACCCCCATGCGGTGTGCGCTGCCAAGAACGAGTTTCGCTGAGGTTACTTTATGCAGCATGCCTTCCCGAAGATCGAACGATTTCGTAAGCGGCGCTTTGCCCGCATTTTCGATCCGCGTTACTTCAATCACGCGCGTGTCGTCCCCGCCGGACCGCGCGTGGCTTCGCGCGGCCCCTAAGTCCGAGGAACCAGGCGAGAAAAGGTGGCTCATGAATGAGGAGTTCTCCGCACGGCGAGTCGAAGACTGCGCCTGACAGGCCGTTTACGGTTCGGCGCCGGAGTGCCCAAACCAGACGGTTAGTGCTGAGGAGATGTGAATGCCGAGCAGCGAGTTGCGCTTTGGTGAACAGCTCCGTCGTGGGTGGCATAGTCGGTACTTCAGTTGCCATTATGCTTTCCTCGTGGCGGTATTCCACTCGCGCGAGTGCGGTGGCATCGTGACAGCGAGCTTCTCGACCGCCGCGGTCAGGGCCTCGCGCTCGACGGCACGTGCGCCTCCGGGCAACGCGAACAATGTCAAGCCGGCGGCTTCGACGAACCGCCGCCAGCCGCTGTCCGACCAGCCGTATTCGTAGCGGGCACCCAACTCGGAAACGAATCGCTGCGAGTTCATGAATTAAGCTCCCGCTCGCGGCGCTTCATCTCGGCACGGACACTTGCCTGGTCCGCGCGCATGATCGCAGCCTCCGCGAGAAGGTGCTGGATGCGCACTTTATTGCGCTCGAACAGTTCAGCCATCTCCTCATCATCCAGGTGGGCAAACTTCCCCTGGGTCGAAGAATCCAGTGTCATCGTGCAGCTCCTGAGCGCTACTGCGCTCTTCCATTTGTGAAGCGATAGCGTACCGGCGCCATGCGTCGCGGAGCATGGTTCCCGACGTTGCGCGCCTGACTCTGGCCTGCTGACGTTTTGTGAATCTGCGGAATTGAGCGTTTCTAATTCCTGTTTCTAGCGCAAACCGGACTGGGTTTCCGGTGTTTGCGGTATTACACGGTGTTTGTTACATCCCCAACGTGGCGAAATGGCAAGGAGTTTTAATGAGCACTGATGAGTAGAGATGATGACGCAGCCACTTGGCCTAATACCGACCTTAAGAAACACCGCCCAATGCCGCAAACACCGCAACAAACCGCAGTGCTCAGTGGCGTTTGTAGTCTTGGATCGCTATGATTTCAAAAATGGAAACGATAGAAATTCACGCGGCACGGGTAGGACGGCCGAAGGGAACACGCAAGACCGGTGGCCGCCAGAAAGGGACCGCCAACCTGGTCACGCGCGAAGTGCGAGCGACGCTGCGGGATCTCGCCGAGGGCAACGGGCACAGCGTACAAGGATGGCTCGATCGCGTCGCGGAGAACGATCCCGCAGAGGCTATGAGACTTTGGCTCGCTCTATTGCGTTTCGTAACTCCCACCTTGCAAGCCGCAGCGATTGCCGACATTACGCCTCCAAAGCGAGCGAGCGACCAACTCTGCAAATTCACGGATAGGGAACTGCTGGAGATGATCGTTGACTCGCCGGACGCTGTGGCGCTGCTCAGACAGGGAATAGAGGCGCCACTATCCATCCCGGCGCCCGTCGCCGAATTGTCCGCAGACGAACTGTTGCGGTAAGCCAATAGCAAAAAGCTGGTGAGCGTCGAACCGGCTTAACCCCAAGACTGCTGCTGCAGCGCGTTCATCTATGATTTGCTGACCAGAGCTTGTCCTCCATATCTTCACAGGACGACTTTGTTCCGGACCATGATGTGCGAGTACGCCTCCAAAGCGAGCGAGCGACCAACTCTGCAAATTCACGGATAGGGAACTGCTGGAGATGATCGTTGACTCGCCGGACGCTGTGGCGCTGCTCAGACAGGGAATAGAGGCGCCACTATCCATCCCGGCGCCCGTCGCCGAATTGTCCGCAGACGAACTGTTGCGGTAAGCCAATAGCAAAAAGCTGGTGAGCGTCGAACCGGCTTAACCCCAAGACTGCTGCTGCAGCGCGTTCATCTATGATTTGCTGACCAGAGCTTGTCCTCCATATCTTCACAGGACGACTTTGTTCCGGACCATGATGTGCGAGTTATAACGTTCGTGTTATCTACGACTAGATCGATCATGCAACCGGTCGCCTTCGTCTTACCCATGCCCAATATGCCATTCGACGTGCCAATAGAAGACGAACCAACGTTAATGCCCCATCGAAAGATGTGGTCGCCGGCAATTGTATCCTCCCTGGCAGGGTAGCCAAGGTCCGCTATGGCGACGTGGATATCTTTACCCAAGAAGCGCTGATTCAATGTCTCCGTCATATTCCGCTCGAATCTAGCCGCACATCCCGCAGCAGTAGCAAGAACTATGACCGCCGTCACCACATGAACTCTCATACTTCCTCCGAGTGAGCCGCCAGCAGTTAACACCAGTGGGGCGCACTGTTCCGTGCATTCCTTCCTGTTATCGGAGATTGGTCCGAGATTCAGCGCACAATTTCTGGGTGCAACCAAAACGGAGGCACGAAAAAACCGTGGTTATGTAGGTGCCTCCAATTTGGGGGCAGCCGTTTGAAGCATCTTCGGAGCGCGCAGCACCGTGCGCTAATAGCTACGATCATCCAAGCCCGGAAAGCGGCTGGCCTGACTCAGCGCCAGCTCGCCAGCAAGCTCAAGCGTTCGAACTCGTTCGTGTGGAAGATCGAGGCGGGCGAACGACGGGTTGACCTCTTGGAATTCATGGAGATCGCTCGCAGTCTCGGCCAAGACCCGATCCAGATGTTCGCCCGAGTGCTTCGGTGAGCTTGGTTGACCGCGACCAACGGATTGTTAGTCTACGCGTTAGGTCTCTATCTTATTGATAGTAAGGACTATATTGTACGTTATGCGGGCTTCCGTGCAGTTTCAGTGCATCTCACCGGGGATTGGAGCCGTTATGTCGCGCAGCAGTGGTAGTGGCGGCGGAGTTATGACGAGCCATCAACCACCCCTCGTCTACGGACGTTTGCCGCCGATGCCACATCGACATGCCGCCGAGCACACGCGTAGGGAGGGCCAAGCTCCCCCTCCCGGTGGGAGCCCCTTTTTGGAGGCTCAGCGAACAGAGGCGAGCGGGGGGCTTTGTTTCACGACCGACGCGACTGGGCCCCCATCGTTCAACATTTATTTTTTGTTGACTTAGGGCGCTCGTCCCCGGACGCCCCCGAGGTTCTTAGTGCGGAGCTTCTGAGACGACGTCATCCGATCTTTGAACCATGTGAGCTTAATTCGCTGTTCGACAAATCTACGTTCCCTTGCCGTCCAACCGTGAAAATGATTATTTTTAAGATGAGCCATAGCGACTGCACCCCTGCCTTTTCCCGGTTGGAGCCGGATCTCGGCGAGTGCTTTTTCCACCTTGCGGTTGAGCTGCGCATTCTCGGTCCCGTCTTTGGCCTCGCGCCCGGTATCGCTGCGCGATTTCATCGTGCCGACTATCGCCTTGTGCCAGCCGATTGCTTCCCGAACGCGATTCTGTGCATCGTTAGGCGACGGCCCGCAGAAGACTTCGCCCAGTGATAGGTCGGCGTCAGAAGGCGCTCCGCCTCGTATGATGGTGCCCAGTTCGTCTTGCTCCCGCTTATTCCAGGGAACTTGCGACTTGAGACTTTCCTTGGTTGCTTCAACAGCACGCTTGATCGCGTCGTGAGCCGCGCCCAGCTTGCCGGCAGCCTGCAACTCCAGCGCGCCCGCAAACGCCTCTACTGCGGCCAGCCGCGCATTGGCAGCCTGCGGCCGGGGAATCTTCTTTTTCGGCACTTGCTGATACTCCGCCCGATAATCGCTTAGCCCACCGATGTTGTAAACGCCGACTCTAAAGCCCCTTCGCTGCCACCAATCGGTCGATTACCTTTGCCTTGTGATCAACGACGAGGTGCGAATAGCGCTTAACCATCGCGAGCGTCCTGTGTCCGAGCACGTCAGCAATCTCCAGCAGCGAAGCGCCCTGTGCCGCCAGCATCGAGGCAGTGGTGTGCCGGAGATCATGGAAGCGCATGTCCTCGATTCCGGCGACCTTCAGGGCAGCGTGCCAATGCGCGTCGAAATATTCATACGGACCGGGAAATCCCGACGGCTGCGGAAACACATGCTCGCTGCGCGACGACCCCCGCAACTTCAGTTCGCGCAGAGCTTCCAGCGCTTTGCCGGCGAGCGGTAGCGTCCGCTGCTCTCCGTTTTTCGAGTCGCGTACTAGCGCGCGTCCCTTCTTTACGTCCACGTCCGTCCACTTCAGCCCAATTAGCTCCCCGCGTCGAGCGCCGGTCGTGAGCGCAAGTAGGACCAGCGCTCGGAGCGTCGGCCATTCCGATTCGCCGCACGCTTTCAACAATCGTTCGCGCTCGTCGTCGGACAGAAACCGAGTACGGCCGCGCGGCTCCTTCTTGCGGCTGATATCGCTGACCGGATTGCGATCAAGCAAGCGTCGCTCTTTAACCGCGAAACTGAACAAGTGAGAAAGCGCCGCGATGTAGCGGTTGGTCGTCGCGCCAGAACGCTTGTATGCCTTTGGTTGGACCATCTCGCCGGTTTCCTTGTCCAGTCGGGCTTTGCCACGAGTAAACGTTTCTGCGGCACAGACATCGCGAGCCTTCGAGACCCGATCGGCGGTAATTTCGCCAAGAGTCAGCCCCTTAAACTGTTCCGCCCACCAGGCAAGCTGCTGCGTGCGGGTTGCGCGCTGAGTCTCGTCGAATTCAGCAAGCACGGTCGCCACATAGTCCGCGGCCAACGCGTCAAAGCTCGTGCGGCGTGCCTGGGCGTGCGGGAAATGGCGCCCTTCGCGGATTGCCGTCTCGATGCTGGCTGCCCAATCCTTCGCTTCCTTGCGGTTCGGAAAGGTCTCGCTCTCCGACGCCCGGCCCTTAACTCGCACTTGCGCGCGATAGGAAACTGCATCAGTAAGCGGTGAGACAATGCGCTGAATCGATGCCATGTTCGCCTCCGTGCACTATGTGCAGCGAGGAGTTAGTTACTGCACGGAGTATGCACGAAACCGCGACGCTCAAAAGAGCGCGGTTCGTTGTGGATGTAATGCACTGTATTTTAAGGGAATTTGGTGGGCCGTGTAGGGATCGAACCTACGACCAATTGATTAAGAGTCAACTGCTCTACCAGCTGAGCTAACGGCCCTTCAAAACCATTCAATCAACAAACCACTCGCACCAAAAGTGGGGTGGACGACGGGACTCGAACCCGCGACGGCCGGAATCACAATCCGGGGCTCTACCAACTGAGCTACGTCCACCATCGTCTACTCTCGACAGGTGGCGCGCCCGGCAGGAATCGAACCTGCAACCGCCGGCTTAGAAGGCCGGTGCTCTATCCGGTTGAGCTACGGGCGCTTTTAAAATCAACGAATTACAGCGCCAATCGTAATCTATCAGGCCGATGCTCGGGCACGTGCAAACCGAATCGGAAGTGCGCGCGGATTATATAGGACTTTCCAGGCAATTAAAGCGGCTATTGAACCCGCGCTGCAAAACCTCGCCATCCCCTCAGATTTGGTCCTTTTGCCCGTCCGTTCACCTCTCGACGGCGAGCTTTAGTCTTTCCAAGGCGTGATCCCACTGCGCGGCGATGATTTCCAAAGAGCGCCGCGCCTCTTCCAGCTGAGTGGGTTCGAATTCCCACAGGCGCTGGCGGCCAACTTTCGTATTGCGCGCCAGCCCGGCGTCCGCAAGTACCCCTAAATGTTTGGTGACGGCCTGCCTGGTCAAGTCGGAGTGAGCTGTTAGCTGAGTGATCGACAGGGCACCACCAACGCAGAGAGCCGCGATGAGTCGCAATCGGGTCTCATCGCCCAACGCCGCAAAGATCGGCGCGCAATTCTGCAGGGCCGCAGCTTTCGAGGATCGTCTAGGACGCTGCGACATGCTTCTCGATGTTCTTCATTTGCTGGTCCCACCCGCCGCTATTCATGCGAAACGCCTCAAGACGACGGGCCGGCGGCACGTTGTCAAAACCGGATTCGACCATGCGCAATAATGTGCCGCCTGCCGTATCCTGCAGCTCAAAAACCACCAATGTAGTCGGCTCGCCGGAATAATCCACCTCGGGATCGACCGCGTATGGATGCCAACGCCAGGACAAAAGACGCTCCGGTTCCATGCGCTCGATCAAGATCTCGAAGACCACGTGCTCGTAGCCGGGGTGGGTCACCTTGCCTCGCAGCGGTTTGCCGGCAACCATGGTCTTGCTCGGCAATGACAAGCCGAACCAAGCGCCGAATTCCGCCGGGTCGGTGAGTGCGCGCCAAACTCGGGAGCGCGGCGCTTTGAGCAGGATCTTTCTTTCGATGCGATCCGTGGATTCAGTCATATGCAATCTCCTGGCTGCATATTAGACGGTGTGCAGGCTATACGCAACCGCTGAGTTGCGTTTCAACCAGCTTCGGGGCCGGCAAAACCGGTCGCACCTTGACGACTTCGCTTACAGCCGCGAACATGCATGCGATGCAGCACAAGATAGCCGCCATCACTCATCTGCAGCGCCTTGAATCCGAGAGCATGCACATCATGCGTGAAGTCGTCATGGAGTGCGACAAACCGGTCATGCTGTATTCCATGGGCAAGGACAGCGCCGTGATGCTGCATCTCGCCCGCAAGGCCTTTTACCCAAGCGCCCCGCCTTTCCCACTGCTGCACGTCGACACTACCTGGAAATTCCGCGCCATGTACGAAATGCGCGACCGCACGGCGCGCGACAGCGGCATGCAGCTCATCGTGCATATTAATCCGCAAGCTGCGGCGCGCGGCATCAACCCGTTCGATCATGGCTCATTGCACACTGATCTCTGGAAGACGGAAGGGCTGAAGCAGGCCCTGTCCCAGCATGGATTCGATGCCGCCTTCGGTGGTGCCAGGCGCGACGAAGAAAAGTCGCGCGCCAAGGAACGCATATTTTCATTTCGCTCGGCCAAGCAACGCTGGGATCCAAGGCATCAGCGCCCGGAGCTCTGGCACATCTACAATGCTCGCAAGTCCAAGGGAGAGAGCATACGTGTCTTTCCGCTCTCTAATTGGACCGAACTCGACATCTGGCAATACATTTACCTGGAAAATATCCCGATAGTACCCCTGTACTTCGCGGCGCCGCGCCCCACTGTCGAGCGCGACGGATTGCTGCTGATGGTTGATGACGATCGCTTCCGGCTGCACTCCGGCGAGACGCCGACAATGCGCACCGTTCGATTTCGCACACTCGGCTGCTATCCCCTGACCGGAGCGGTTGAGAGCACCGCCACGAGCTTGCCGCAGATCATTCTGGAAATGCTGTTGACAACGACCTCGGAGCGGCAGGGCCGCGCGATCGACCACGATCAAGCTGCGTCCATGGAAGCGAAAAAACAGGCTGGCTATTTCTGATGAACGCTGCCGAAGCGCAACAGCAAATCGATGCCTTGCTGAAGCATAGCCAGCATAAATCGCTGCTCAGATTCATCACCTGCGGTTCCGTCGATGACGGCAAATCAACTCTGATCGGCCGGCTCCTGTACGACAGCAAGATGATCTTCGAGGACCAGTTGGCCGCGCTCGAAGCGGACAGCAAGCGCATCGGCACGCAAGGTCAAAACATAGACTTCGCCCTGTTGGTCGACGGCCTCGCTGCCGAGCGCGAACAGGGCATAACGATCGACGTCGCGTACCGCTTCTTTGCCACCGAGCGGCGCAAATTCATCGTCGCGGATACACCGGGGCATGAGCAGTATACGCGCAACATGATCACGGGTGCATCGACGGCGGATCTGGCGGTCATCCTGATCGATGCGCGCAAAGGAGTGCTGACGCAAACGCGCCGCCATAGCTATCTCGCGCATCTGATCGGCATCAAGAAGATAGTGCTGGCGGTGAATAAAATGGATCTGGTCGACTACGACCAGGCCAAATATGACGCGATCGTCGCTGACTATCGTGTTTTTGCCGACAGCATCGGCATCCGCAGTGTGGTGGCGGTTCCGATTTCGAGTCTTCTCGGCGACAACATTACCGCCGTATCGAGCCAAACTCCGTGGTATGCGGGGCCGCCGCTGCTGGCGCACCTCGAGAGCGTGGAAATCGACAGTACGGCCGCGCAACTGCGCCCATTTCGCATGCCGGTGCAGTGGGTCAACCGCCCGAACCTCGATTTTCGCGGTTTCGCCGGCCTGGTTACCGACGGCCAGATTCGGCCTGGCGATTCCATACGGGTGCTGCCTTCCGGCAGGACATCGACAGTTTCGCGAATTGTCACGCTGGGGTCCGATCTTGCTCTGGCCGCAGCCGGGCAATCGGTGACGATAACCCTCGCCGATGAATTGGATTGTAGCCGCGGAGATCTGATCGCGGCAGCCGAGGACCCGCCGGAGATAGCTGATCAGTTCGAGGCCACCATAGTTTGGATGGCCGACGAGGCATTGCTGCCCGGGCGACCCTACTGGCTCAAGCTCGGTACGCAATTCGTCACCGCAACCATTCACGGGCCAAAATACCAGGTCAACGTCAATACCTTGGAACATCTCGCCGCTAAAACCTTAAGTCTCAATGCCATCGGAATCGCAAATCTATCCACCGACAGACCTTTGGTATTTGAGCCATACGAGACGAGCCGCGAACTGGGCGGCTTTATCCTGATCGACAAGATCAGCAATGCGACGGTTGCCGCCGGCATGCTGCACTTCGCGCTGCGCCGCTCGAGCAACGTGCATTGGCAAGCTCTCGACATCGATCGCGCCGCGCATGCGCGCTTGAAGCATCAGCATCCGCGCCTGCTGTGGTTCACGGGCTTGAGCGGCGCCGGCAAATCGAGCATCGCCAATCTGGTGCAGAAGAAGCTTTTTGCGCTCGGCAAACACAGCTTTCTACTCGACGGCGACAATATCCGCCATGGTCTGAACAAGGATCTCGGCTTCACGGATGCGGATCGCGTGGAAAACATACGCCGAATCGGCGAAGTAGCGCGACTGATGACCGACGCAGGCCTGATCGTCCTGACCGCGTTCATTTCGCCGTTCCGCGCCGAGCGGCGCATGGTGCGCGGCATGACGCCGCCGGGCGAATTCATCGAGATTTACGTTGAGACTTCGCTCGCCGTCGCCGAACAGCGCGACGCGAAAGGACTGTACAAGAAAGCCAGAGCGGGGGAGCTCAAGAACTTCACCGGCATCGACTCGCCTTATGAGCCACCCGAGCATCCCGAAATCCGCGTCAACACCGAGACGACATCCGCGGATCAAGCTGCGGAAGAAATCGTGGCTTATGTGTTACGCACCAGCGATGGCCAGTCGGATCAATATCCTACGATTTAGCCACGCCCGATAACGGCGGGCGCACCCCTACACCGCATGTCCGAGCCGATTGATGTGGCGCAGTCGCGCTGTCACGACGCGCGCGCTATATTCGGCGCCGACAACAAAGCGGAATAACGGGCCGAAGCTCATAGCCGACGCGGGTCCAATAAAATGCAATCCGGGAACCGAAGATTGGAAATGGTGATCAAGCTTAGCGGCGCTTCCAAGGCGCTGGATTACCGATCGCAGTTTCGAATCCAGAAATTCAAGTCGGTTGACGTCGACGACATAGCCGCTTCCGGCTATTACGCAGTCGACTTTCAAATCACGTTCGCTCCCGTCCTGCGAATGCCGCAGCTTCAGAACTAAACCTCCCGTTTCCTCCCTGGCCGCCACCACCGTCGTGCAGAAATCGATGGGAACCAATTTTTCGATTCGTTCTCGGAGCCACCACGCTCCTGCTGCCGACAAATGAGTCGCCACGAAATGAGCACGCCACGGCGCCGGTACGCGATGCATGGCGCCCGGAAACCGAGTGAGCGCCCAGGCTTTCGGTCCGCTGCCGAGGCCCGTGATCGGTGAGCGCAGTTGGCGCCATAGGTTTCGATTCTGCAATACGCGGTGATGCCAAGTAATCGCATGGCCGCGCACCAGAAGCTGCGGCTCCGCGCCGGCTTCGTTCAACAACGCTGCCGCTTCGAGCGCCGACTGGCCGGCGCCGATCACCGCAATTCGGGCACCTCGATACGATGAGAAGGCGTCGACTTGCGAGGTGTGTATTGCCAATTTGGCCGATACTGATGCGAAGACCGACGGGACGCGCGCGAAACAGGAAAGTCCGGTTGCCACGACGAGCGAAGCGGCCGAAACTTGCTCACCATCAGCGAGTGTCACTAAGAAACCGTCGGTTTGCCGTTCGACGCGAATCGCGTTGATTTGCTCGACCCAAGGCACATTGTTTTGTTGAAACCAATGTCCGTAATCTGCGAAATCGCTGATCGAACAGGGCTCGAAGGTTTCGAGGCCACGCGGCTGACTATATTCAGCAAAGGAGAAACCGGGCGTCGGACTGGAGAGGTTTGTTCCGAAGCAATAGGACTTGAGGTAGCGAAGGCCTCCGGCCGCCGCAATCTGTGACCAAAACTGCATCGGTCGACCAAAGATTCGGTGTGCTATTTTTTGGGCCGCAAGATGTGCGGCGAGCGACAGTCCGTAGGGGCCGGCGCCTATGATCGCAACGGGCAGCTTACTCAACGTCGGGCCGCCACCGGGGTACTGCAGCGGGCAACTTTCTCGCTCTCAAGCGCAACAGCTTCCGAATCGCTTTGAGACCAAGATAGAATTCAGAGAGCGCATGAATGACCGCCGGCATCAAATCGTGGGTGTCTTTCGCGACATCAACCGTATGGGCTGAATTTCGTTTGGTCCAGGCGCGCCAATGCGCGAATTCCCGGCGGGATATCCGTCCCGTAAGCGTCCGAGCAACTAGAATCGCGGGTAACGCAAAGCCGTCGCAAAAAACAATCCGCCCATCGTCGGGCTCTGCCTGCGACTTGGCCACTGCGTCGCGCAGAGCCGCAGTTTCGCCGGCCGCGTCAAGACAAGCAAAAAGAGGCAGCGGCAAGCCGCGCCGAATGTCCATTCCGAGCTGGTTAAAGAGGCGTGGATTGAAATCGATGGCAGCCCAGCCCCCATTAAACTTCAGAAATTCGACCTCGAAGATCCCAAAATAATTGAGCTCCAAGCACAGTCGGCGCACCGCGTCCGACAGCACAGGGTCAGGTGCCAGTGACTCGAAGCAAACACCAACTGACACCGGCTGCAAGCGCTGCAAAACCTTGGTTGAGCGCCGCGTGACAAACAGTTCTCCTGACCGGTCAATGAATCCTGAGACCGAGCACACGCCTTCATTCGCGCTGCTGACAAACTGCTGCAAAATTGGGATGTTTGCTTCCGGCAACAGTGCGCTCTCGGCGCTCCGAATGCGTTCCCGATCCATGAATCGTGGGTATTCTTGGACCAACTCAGCCATCGAATACGCCACGATTCCCTTGTCGTTCATAATGCGATGAACGTGCGTGCGCGGCTTGATGAGGATGGGGTAATGCAGAGTGGGTGCCAAAGCCTCGAGTTCGGCCAGTGTCCGCGGCTCCCAACTGGGCAACACCGAGATGCCGGCACGGATGGCAGCTTCGGCAAATAGCCTCTTGTCGAGGATTCGTTGCAGTGTGGCGATTGACGGCTGATACATACAAAAATGTTGTTCGAGCACGGCAGCATTTTCGGTGTACAGCCACGCGGTCTGATCGGAAGTAGGCAGCAGAATCTGACCGGGATTGTCGGCCCCAACGGCGAGCAGCCGCTCCAGAAACCGGCGACCATCTTTTTCCGGTGGCGCAGCATAGGAGATGGCCGTAGACCGCGACCATGCGGCCGCAGGAAGTTGCGAGTTCGAGCTCGCGATTACGCTCACCCTAAAACCGTTGGCGGCCAAATTGCGAACAGCAGCGATCGTGCCACCAGAGGAGGCGGTGGCTAGTATCACGGACCGCTGCATATTTGATTTCAACGTAAAATACTCGCAGATCGCGCTGCAAGTTCGAAATGGACGGGCGAGTCACCTATCTGCCGGGGAATCGCGCGGCTTTTTTAACTTACTCAGGAATTCTAGCATCTCAATTCTCGGCAGTTCCGATCCAATCATCAGTTTTACCGCGTCAATGGTCGAGTTGATGATGTTAAATAGTCGATGGCGCTCTTTCTGATTTACAACACCAAACGAACGGCATGATGGTCCGCGAGCGCGATGTCCGGGGCCGCCGCCAAGGCGAATGCGCCCCAAATCCCTTCAGTGCTAAAGTGTCAACGCTGTGTCCGGTATAAACCGTTACCCATGTGTCCGGAATAGGACCTATGTAATTTGGTCGGGGTGACAGGATTCGAACCTGCGACATCTACGTCCCAAACGTAGCGCTCTACCAGTCTGAGCTACACCCCGACAATGGAGTCTCGACGGGGCGGCAATCCTAGCATTATTTGCCGGTATCGGCGGCGGCAACGCCATAGGCGAGCAGCACATTACCGGGACGCCCGCCGAAAGCCCCGTATCCGGACGGGACAAACAGCATGGCGCCCGCGATCACGGGCCCCGGACCCAGCATGGAGGCGCCCCTTGCCGGGACACCATTCAGGGTCTCGAATTCCCGATCCGTATCGATTTCCCACAGGATGGCTCCGTCCTGCGTCGAGTACGCGCGCAGCCTGCCATCATTCGATCCGGAAAATACCGCTCCGGGAATCACGCTGATGGCCGCGGCCTGCGCGGCGCTGCAGCGTGGACCTGCAGTGCATTTCGGAGCGGCCGGCGGCGCATACCAGGCGCGCTCGCCGGTGTTGATGTCCACCGCGTGCAGCCCTCCGGGCGCCGGAGAGAAGATGTCCGATACGGCAAAGTATGCGTGCGCTGCATCCACTGCCGAGCCCCAC
The DNA here is from genome assembly GCA_963785405.1 of uncultured Gammaproteobacteria bacterium. GTDB lineage: Bacteria > Pseudomonadota > Gammaproteobacteria > Steroidobacterales > Steroidobacteraceae > Bog-1198. The sequence continues at coordinate 235,464 of CAWAVF010000006.1, read as the reverse complement.
TCAATTCCGCCCAGTGCGCCGCCCGCGCCTGCACGATACTGCCAGAGTACTTCACCGCGTTTGTCCGGATCGAGCGCCCATCCGTAGCCGGACTTCTGTCCGATGACGATCGCGCTGCGGCCCTTGCCAAGGTCAATGAGCATCGGCGAGTTGCCGAAGTCATAGTCCGGCCCGCTTTGATCCGCGCAATTCGGATTGTCACCCTTCGTCCGGCAGCCGCTGATGAATACGTCCTTGGGGAAAAGCTGCTTGATCCATTCGATCTTTCCCGACAGGTTGAGTGCAACCACGGCATCGCTGGCGGCAGCGGCTGCACCCGCATAGGTATTGCCGGTACCTACGTAAATGAGTCCGCGCTTTACATCGATGGTTGGCGCCGACCAGACCGGTGCGCCGGCCGGCCCATACAGTGTCACGCCGGCAGTGCTGGTACCGCGCGGTCGGGGCTCGTCGGGAATCATGTAGGTGCGCCACAGAACTTTGCCGGTTTTGGCATCCAGCGACGACAGGCTGCCGCGGAATGTGCAGCAGCCGTATTCCGGTCGGGCACCTTGAGATTCCTCGTAAGAAGACATTGGCACGTAAAGGCGGTCCCGGTAGAGCGCGGGAGCGCCCGTGATTCGCGCCAACGAATGCGTATCGACTTTTGTTTTCCACAGCAGCCGGCCGCTGCTCGCATCCAGCGCGTACGCCTGCGCATTGGTATCGCCGAAGTAGACCGCAGCGCCGCCCGCCCGTGCACCGACGCTCACCGCAGTTCGTACTCCGCCGTCCGCGCTGAAGAACCAGTGAATGCAGCCGCTCGTTGCGTCGAGCGCGAACACGGTACCGTTCTGGCTGCCGACAAAAACCCAGCCGCCGATCACGGTTGGTTGCGCCCAAGCCGATGTCGCATCGGGAAATCCGAAGGCCCATTTCAACTCGAGTTGCGGCAGTTGCGCCGCGGTGAGTTGCGCATCGGCTGCCGACTGCAGCCTGGTATTCGCCAAGGTTGCGCCCCAGCCGTTCCATGCCGGACCCGACGTGAGCTTGAACCGCGATGATGTGGCGCAGCGGCCCATCGCTGCCCCGGTCGAGTCGCCGGCCAGTGCCGTGCCGCCGAGAAACTCCGCGATGGCGCGTCGCTCGGGGCCGCTGAGAGAGGCGCCCTGAACGCGCATGGAGCCGTTCGCGAGCACATCGAGAATGGAGGCCGGCGAGCGCTGATGAAGCACCTCTGGCGCGGGGGCACGGGTCTCGGGGGCGCCATTGTGGCAGCCGGCGCAGCGCGCTTGAAATAGCATTTCGCCGTTCGGCGCCTGCGCGTCGGCCAATGCGCTAAGCGGTACCCAGGCTGCAATCATGCATAGGGCGGCCAGTATCGAGGTTCGCCAATGCATCGAGCGATTCTTGTCAGCCGTGTTTGCGATTCGGAAAATTAATCAGGCAGCCCGGTGAGCTCGCCGATGCCACTGCTACAGGTTTGCCCGCCAGCATCGCATCGAGTGCATCTGACAGATACCGATGATGCACCGGCCGCTGGCTCTCGTAATTCAGGCGATCATCGATCGGGCCGTGATACATAAGCGTCCAGCTCTTCGGATCGATGACATAAACTTCGGCAGTGCGATTCACGCCCAGTGCGTCGCCGACTTTTTGCCTGGGGTCGAGCAGCACGCGCAAGCCGAAATTGAACTCCGCCACCTCGCGGGCGACCGACTCGGCAGAATCCTGCAGCGTCGGATTGAGCAAAAGGAATTCGATGTCCTGCTTTGGATACCTATCGCGGATTTCGCGCAATGCGGGCACCGCGAGGCGCACGATGGGACAGCCGTTGCTCTGCGTCATGATGACCACAGCCCGCTTCGCCGAGAGCCCATAAAGCTCGTGAGCGGCGCCGGTCTCATCCGTCAACGTGAAGTCAGCGACGCGCGTGCCCGGCGCCAGCCCGGCAGCCGATCCTGCGACCGATATCAGCACCCACGCCAGCAGCGCGCCCGCGCGCCTGCCTTGGGCACTACTGCGCCTGGGCTGTTCTCGTCGGATTGGCATCTTCGGTCAGGTTTCGGTAGCGGATCACGCCGAACAGCATTTCGTCCCAGGTCTGTTGGCCCCAGGGAACCACGCGATTAGGATCCGGATTGGCCTTATTCTGCGTCGAATTATCGTAGCTCATGACGTACCTGACCGTCGTCCCTGCCGGCAGCACGATGGGTGTCTTGAGCACGTAAGTGGTCTGCCAGTTGAACTCATATCGCGGCACATTGAGCAGCACCTGTTCATGCCCGTCAGGATACAGCGCCACGAATTCGGCCGCGGATCCGCGGAAATGCGCATGCGGGTGCAGGCTGTAGACCAGCACTTCCCGGTCAAAAGTGTGCTTCGAGTCGTTCGTGTACAGCTTGGTGTTGGCGGGAATGCTGATGCGTGGGTTTGCCATGATCGCCGCGCGGTAGCGGTACTGCGGCGGCTTGTCCATGAAGTACAAACCCATCTGGGTCACATCAGTCGCTACCTTGCCGTTGACCGTATAGTGGGCTTGGAAGCCGAATTTGGCGCCTTTTTTCAGCAGGATGCCGCTCTCGGGCGGAATCTCCAGAGGCTCGGAACCGGGCACATAGTCGGCAAGGCTGCCGTCGGAGGAATCCCGCTTGGCGCCTGGAGCCATTTCCCCGCCGATGGTGGCGATGATGTGATGCAGGTTGGCGCGCGATCCGGGCAGAAAATCCACGGCGCGCACCCACACGTCATGATCCAAGGGATTGTCCACCGTCCACATTTGATACGGAATCACGCCGGTTGCGGGAACATCAAATTTCGGCAGATTAACAACCAGATCCGGCTTGCCCAGTGCCCAGACGGGCCAATCCTTTTTCACCGCGAGCAAGGGATCGCTGCCGCCGCCGCGCGGCGAACCGGCTTCGATCCAATGAACCAGCGTCTTGGTCTCCTCGTTGGTGAGCGAGCGGTCATTGCTGAAGACGCCATAGTGCGGATCGGCATGCCATGGCGGCATGCGCTTGGTTCTTACGACTTCACGGATCATCGGCGAGAAGCCAAGCACCATGTCGTAGCTCGACATCTGCCAGGGCGCGATGCCGCCCTCGCGGTGGCAGGCGACGCAATGCGAACTCAGCATGGGCGCGATGGTCTTTTCGTACGAGATCTGCGCATGCGCTTGGCGGCGATCGCGCTCCGGCATGAGAATGGCGCAGCCGCGTACGTCGCTCTGGGCGACCAAAACCTTTTTACCGCTCAAAGTGGCATCGAGCGCATCGGCGGCATAATTATTCGCGCCCGCGGCGACGGCGCCGCGATAGATCACCTGCCAGCTCTGCGGATTCAGAATCAGCACTTCACCGTTGCGAGTCAGCCCCAAGGATTCGCCGATAAGTTGCAAACCATCGATCAAAACCGGAATTTCACTGTGGGTAAGCGCTGCTTCCGCGGCAATGGTCTCGGGCGTGTCTTTCAAATTGGAATCGATCGCCAGGAATTCCACGCCTTGCGCCTGATACTTTTGCCGCAGCGCGCCGAGTGATTTCGCCGTGGAGCGCGCGGCTTCGCAGCCGTTGCCCTGGGCCATGAGCACCACCGCTTTCATGTCGGACAAATAGTACAGTTCGTGCGACACACCCTTGTCATCGTTCAGGCGAAAGTTCTCGACCGAATCGCCAGGGCTTAGGGCAAGAGCAGGTCCCGAAACGCAGCAAAGCGCCGCCAAACTCAAGCCGAACTTCCGAACCTCGCTCATAGGTAAAACTCCGCCGATTTTAATTAACGCCGTTAGCCCGATTTCTCAGCCGCCTATGTTAGCAATTTTATTACTGAGTAACCTTGATGCCGTAAGCGATTCTTGCCGGGGCGATCAAGGCCTGGTTCCGCTAGATGGAATCGACGGGTGCAGAAGATCATTGAGCACGGCCTCCGTGTCGGCTCCCAGGAGTGGCGCGGCGCTGCCAATGCGGCCTGGGGTTTCAGACAATTGCACCGGAACGCCCAGTACTCGTATCGGACCAGCCTCGGCATGCTGCACCACCGGCGTCATGTTGCGGGCGCTGGTTTGTTCGTCCTCGACAACCTCTTTGAGATTTCGCACCACAGTGGCGGGAATCCCGTGCCTTGCGAACAGTTCGCCCCAGTGCGCGGCCGCGCGCGAGCGGAACATGGCTTCGAGCATCGGCTCGAGTACGTCGCGATTCTTCACTCGCAGTTGATTGGAGTTGTAGTCCGGGTGATCGCTCAAGTCGGTCCGACCGATCGCCTCGCAGAAGCTTTTCCAAAGCTTATCGCTCGCCACGGCAATGGTGATTTCGCGGTCGGCGCACATGTAGTTGCGGTAAGGGACGATGCCGTCGAACAAAGTACCCATCGGCCGCGGAATTTTCCCAGACGCGAGAAATCGGGCGAAGTTGGATATCATTGTCGACATCACCGTGTCCATCATCGACACATCCACGAATTGGCCCCGTCCCGTGCGGTGCCGGGCTTCCAGCGCCAGCAGCGCGCCAATCAGGGAAAATAGACCGGCGGTGATATCGGCTATCGAGTGCCCCGTCTTGACGGTTTCGCCCTGTTCCGTGCCGGTGATGCTCATCAATCCGGAAGCCGATTGGATGATCAAATCCATCGCAGGCTCCAGACGTCGCGGCCCGGTCTGCCCGTAACCTGAAATCGAGACATAGATCAGCCGCGGATTTGCGGCGGATAAAGAGGCGTAGTCGAGCCCTAAACGATTCATCGTGCCGGGCCTGAAATTCTCCACCACGATGTCGGCCCGCTGGCTGAGTTGGCGGCAGGCTTCCAGACCCTCCGGCGTCTTCAAGTCGATGGCAAGGCTTTGCTTACCGCTATTCAGGCCGACGAAGTACGCGGCATCGGAGCCCAAGAACGGGGGCCCCCAGGTGCGGCCGATATCCCCCTCCGGACCCTCGACCTTGGTGACTTTGGCGCCGTAGGCCGCCATCAGCATGGTGCAATAAGGACCCGCCAGTGCGTGGGAGAAGTCGAGGACGGTGATGCCAGTCAATGGCGCGTCTGAATTCGTCACAGGCTGCGTCGTTTCGCCACATCGTCCGGCGTAACGTTGCCCTGCTTGCCGCCGAAATGCGCGATGACATAATTTGCCAGCGCCGATATTTCGGTGTCGGAATACGCGGTGCCAAACTCTGGCATGAAGACATGATTGCCGGCGACTCGCATGTTCACGCCCTGCAAAATCGCCTGGGTCACGTTGGCACCGTTGACATCGTTGACTCCCCGGGTGCCGAGCAGCGACGCATACGGAGTCTGCTGACCCGCGCCGTTCCATTGGTGGCAACTGGCGCAAGCGCCCTCGAATAATTGCAAACCCTGCACATGGGCCGACCCGCTGTCGCCGCCCGGCATGGCGTCGGTGGATGCCAATGCCGGCGCCGGCTTGAAGTCGATCTCGATCGGCTGCTTGCCCGCCTGCGCCGGCACGCTGCGCAAATAAGCCACCAAAGAAGCGACGTCCGCGTCGTTCAAGAACTGCAAGCTGTGCGAAACCGCCTCGCCCATGGGACCCGCGGCGGAGGCATGTCCCGGCGCGTGGCCCGATTTCAGGTACGCGGCAAGCTCAACGTCGGTCCATGAGCCGATGCCGTGCGCGACATCCGCCGTGATGTTATATGCGCGCCAGCCCTGCAATTCGTGGCCCGCCAGTTCGTGGCCATGTTCCAGCCCATAGCCGAAATTTCGCGGCGTATGGCATTCCGCGCAATGGCCGAGCGCGGTCGCCAGATACGCGCCGCTGTTCCATTGCGGAGACTTTGCAGCGTCGGCTGTAAAGCGCTGGCTCTTGAAAAACGCTGCATTCCAGAAGCCCATGGCCCAGCGCTGATTGAAGGGAAAGCTAAGATCGTTGGCTCGATTGCGCTGCTTGCTGGGGGGCAGGCTGAGCAGGTATGCCTTGATGGCAAGTACATCGCTGCGGCTTAAGCGAGTGTACGAGGTGTAGGGAAACGCAGGATATAGATGTTGCCCGTCCTTGCGCACCCCTTCGTGCACCGCGCGCACGAACTCATCATCGCTCCAAAGGCCGATGCCGCTGTCAGGGTCGGCGGTGATATTGCTGGAATAGATCGTACCGAACGGAAATTTAAATGCGACGCCGCCGGCGTATGGCGAGCCGGAGCCCTGCACGGTGTGGCAGGCCACGCAGTCGGCGGCCTTGGTCAAGTATTCGCCGCGAGCCAATACATCGAGAGCGGCGGGTGCCCCCGCGATCACCGGCGCCGTGCCCGCAGACGTGTCGCTGCGATTCAGCGCCGTAAAGGCCACGACGAGCACCAAGATAAGCGCGAGCACTGCCCCTATAAAGCGCTTCATGCCACGGTCCTCTTCAGCGCATCGGCGTTTTGCACCAAGAGGCGGCGCTCCACCGGCAGCGCGCGCAAACGCACGCCGCATGCCGCGAAAATCGCATTGCCCAGCGCCGGCGCGGCGATGGCCGTGCCGACCTCGCCGAGACCTCCCGGCGGCTGTAAGCTCGGTACGCAGTGCACCTCGATCCGCGGCGCCTCGTTGATTCGCAGGCTGCGGTAATCATGAAAATTGCTCTGTTCAATACCGCCTTTTTTGACCGTGATGCCGCTGTACAGGGCGGCGCTCAGGCCGAAGATCACACCGCCTTGAACTTGTGCTTCGATGGAACTGGGATTGATCGCAATTCCGCAGTCGAGCGCAGCCACGGCGCGACGCAGCCGAACTTCGCCTTGCGCAGTAACCTCGACTTCCACCATCAGGCAAACATGGCTGCCGAACGGCTCGCCGAGGGCAATGCCGCGTCCCACGCGCGGCGGCAGCGCGCCTTGGTTCCAGCCGATTTTTTCCGCTGCTAAATTGAGGAGCGCGAGCGCTCGCGGATTTTTCTGCAACAAGGCGCGGCGGTATTCGAGCGGATCCTTGGCCGCAACGTGCGCCAGCTCATCCATGAAGCTTTCGACGACGAACAGATTGTGCGTCGGACCGACCCCGCGCCACCATCCCACCAGCAATCCGTCCGGCATGTCATGGCGTATCCATTCCACTTTGACGTTTGCAATGTCATACGGAGTCTTGGCGGCGCATTCGACCAAATCGCCGTCCAGACCATTCTTACCCATGGCCATCGGCGCCCAGCGGCCGAGCACGGTGCCGCCGGTGATGCGGTCGCCGAACCATACCGGCCGGCCGTCCGTATCGAGTACCGCCGAGATATGGTCGTGGTACATGGGACGTACGATGTCCTGGCGAATGTCCTCCTCCCGCGTCCAAATGATCTTGATCGGATACTTGACTTGCCTGGCAAATTTGACGGCCTGCTCCACGGAGTCCGACTCCAAACGGCGGCCGAAGCCGCCGCCGATGTACTGGTTGTGCAGCACAATTTTTTCCGGCGGCAGACCGGTGATTTTTGCGGCTCCCGCCACACAGCGGGTCGGCACCTGAGTGCCGACCCAAATCTCGCACTTGTCGGCAGTGACGGAAACCGTCGTATTCAGCGGCTCCATCGGCGCGTGCGCCAGCATCGGCGACTGATAAACCGCTTCGACTAATTTTCCGTCGGCCGGACGTTTGCCCTCCTCGCGCGCGACAATGGATTTGTCGTTGCGCAATGCCTCCGCCAGCGCGCCGCGCAATTCGGCGGTCGTAAGATCGGAGTTCTCGCCCGGGTCCCAAATGATATCCAAGGCCTCCAGCCCCTGTTTGGCCGCCCAAAAATGCTCGCCGACCACCGCCACCGCGTTTTCCAGACGAATGACCTCGACTACGCCAGGAATGGCGCGCGTGCGCCTTTCGTCGACCCCGACTAATCTGCCGCCAAATGTCGGGCAGGCCTTGACGGTTGCCACTTTCATTCCCGGCACGCGCACATCGATTCCATATTGCGTGGCACCCCGGGTCTTATCCACCGAGTCGACGCGCCGCAGCGGTTTGCCGATGATCGAAAAGTCCTTCGGCTCCTTGAGCGTCACTTTTGCCGGCATCGGCAGCGCGCCGGCCGACTTGGCCAGCGCCCCGAACGGCAGTTTGCGGCCGGAACCCGCATGCGACACCACGCCGTGCGCAACCGTGCACGTCGATGGATCGACATGCCATCGCTCCGCCGCAGCCGTCACCAACAGCGTGCGCGCCACCGCGCCGGCTTCGCGCAGCGCTTGATACTGGCCGCGGGTACTTGTGGATCCGCCGGTGATCTGGCCGCCGATATAGGGGTTCGCATACAGCTGGTCATTGGGCGGCGCGTGCTCGACCTTGATCTGCCCGAGATCGACCCCGAGTTCCTCCGCCAGCATCATGCAGCTGCCGGTATAGATTCCTTGGCCCATTTCGACGCTGGGCATCACCAAGCGCACGCCACCATCGGTGTCGATGCGGACGAATGCATTCGGCGCAAACGGCGGATTGCCGTCGGCCGCCGCGGCGGCGGCGTCGCTGGACTGGCGCCGCGCATTCATCGCCGCGTTCGCCGTGCCGCTGGTTGCGCTCCACAAGAAGGCAATCGACAAGCCGGTCAATTTCAGCGCATTGCGTCTGTCGGTATCGATGGGTTCCTGAAACGCCGCGGGTGCCAGCTTTGATTTCATGCGGCACCTTCCGGCGCAAGCGCTTGCAGGATCTCCGTCTTGCCGGTGGCCGCCTGTTTAATGGCGGCGCGAATTCGCACATAGGTGCCGCAGCGACAAATGTTTCCCGACATCGCCGCATCGATGTCGGCATCGGTGGGATTCGGGGCGCGCGCCAGAAGCGCAGCCGCTGACATGATTTGACCGGACTGACAGTAGCCGCATTGCACCACGTCCACATCCAGCCACGCCTTTTGAATTTTCTGGCCGCTGGCGGTATTGCCCACCGCCTCGATGGTGGTGATCGCCTTCTCGCCGACGGCACTTGCCGGCAGTACGCAAGAGCGCACCGCCTGTCCGTCGAGGTGCACCGTGCAGGCGCCGCATTGGGCTATCCCGCAGCCGAATTTGGTGCCGGTTAAACCGATGACATCGCGCAGTACCCAAAGCAGCGGCATGTCCGCCGGCACATCCACCGTGCGTTGTTCGCCATTGACGCGCAATACGATCATCACTGCCCTCCGCTGGTACGTGCCGGTGCCGCTGCCGATTTGCTGTCCTGATTCGCGCGATAAATGATGAAATTGCGAATGTCGGTCACATTGTCGCGATTCAGCGCCTTATTGAACGCAGCCATGCCGGCGTCCTTGAGCGCGCCGTCCAGCACGATATTGTAGAAAAAATCCAGACTTAAAAAATTCGATGCCCGCAAATCGCCAACCACGCCGCCGCCGACTCCATGTTCACCATGGCATGCACTGCAGTACTGATCGTATAGCGGTTCGCCGCGGGCGATGGACGCCGCGTCGGCAGGTGCAGGCGGAGGATTGATGACGATGGACCGCGGTTCCAGCGGCGGCAGCGCCGCGCTGCCCCCGAGTTTGAATACCAGCAGGCGGCTGACATTGCGCAGATTGCCCGACAGCGCCGCGGCCTTGCCGCCGCTCAACGCGTAGCTGCCTCCCCAACCGCTCAAGACCGCAATATATTGTTCGCCGCCGACCTCGAAGGTGCTGGGCGCCGCAATGATTCCGGACTGCGCAAACATCGACCACAGTTTTTGACCGTTGTCGGCGCGATAGACGTTGAAATTTCCGGCAGCGTCGCCCTGCGCCACGATGTTGCCCGCGGTAGTCACGATGCCGCCATTCCAGGGACCCTTATACTTGACGCGCCACGCCTCGCGTTGCTGCGCGGGATCCCACGCGAGCAAAAATCCCTCGTTCTGGGGCGTGAGCGAGCCTAAGGCCACCCCAAGATTCCAGCCGATCGGAGCTATGGGAAGAGGCGGCAGAGGTATGAATGTGAGCGGCACCTGCTGCGCCGGAATGTAAACCAAGCCGGTGTTTGGATTGAAGGCCATGGGCTGCCAGTTGTGCGCACCCAGCGGCCCAGGTTTGATATCAACCGGCTTGCCGGTCTCGCCATAGCGGGCATCCTTGTTTTCGATGGGACGACCGGTCTTCAAGTCGATGCCGCTCGCCCAACTCATCGGCACGATGGCCTTTGCGGAAATCAGCGCGCCGCTCTTGCGATCAAGCACATAAAAGAAGCCGTTTTTGTTGGCTTGCATGAGCACGTGCCGAAGCTTGCCGTCGACCTTCAAATCCGCAAGGATCAGCTGCTGAACGGCATCGAAATCCCATTCCTCGCCCGGCGTGGCCTGGTAGTGCCAGGCGTACTCGCCGGTGTCGGCATTTAAGGCAATGATCGAAGCGAGATATAAATTATCGCCTTTGCCGGCGCTGCGCGCCGAGCGCGCCCACTGCACGCCATTGCCGGTGCCGAAATACAGCAGATTGAGTGTGGGGTCGTAGGAAATCGAATCCCACACCGGACCCCCGCCGCCGAGCTTCCACCATTCGCCGGACCAGGTCTTGGCGGCGCGCGCCATCGCCTCGTTTTCAAAGGGCTTGGAGGGGTCGCCGGGAACGGTGTAAAAGCGCCACGCCAATTTTCCCGTCTCGGCGTCATAGGCCGAAATGTAGCCGCGCGTCCCGTATTCCCCGCCGCTATTGCCGATGATCACGCGACCCTTGATGACCCGCGGCGCCTGGGTAATCGTATAAGGCTTGGAAGTATCGACGGTGAGGGTGCTCCAAACCGGCTTGCCGGTTGCCGCATCGAGCGCCACGAGGCGTCCATCATAGGCGCCGACGAAAACCTTGTGATTCCACAGGGCGACGCCGCGATTTCCCACATCGCAGCAGGCGTTGACGCCGAGTTCGCGATTCACTTGCGGATCGTAGGCCCAGAGCTGGCGACCGCTGCGCACGTCATAAGCCTTGACCAGACTCCAGGCGGTGGTTATGTACATCACCCCATCCACGACCAAGGGCGTGGCTTCCTGGGCACGATTGGTGTCGAGGTCCGCAAACCAGGCCAGACCCAGCTGACTCGCGTTCTTATCGTTGATTTTGGCGAGCGGACTATAGCGCTGCTCGCTGTAGGTGCGGCCGTAAGTGAGCCAGTTGCCGGGTTCCGCATCGGCATTCGCAATCCTCGTGCCGTTCACCGGCGCGCCGCTCAAGGCGGCGCTGCGCGAAGAATCCGGAGCCATAGCGAGCAGTACAGCGGCCATGCACAGTGTCGTGAGCACGCGCTCGCGTGCCTTGTCGCAAGTCTTCATCCTAAGCTTTCCCCCCAAAACAGCATTGCTCTTGGTGTGTGATCGACCAGCAATTATGCTCTTGAACGGCGCTTTTATGCTATTTGCACGGAGCATAAACAAACCAACGGCGCCGCGCGGCGCCGTTGGGTTGCTTATCTTCCGAAATGTATGCGGAGAGAAAGGTCGGACTTTTAGTCCGGCTTCTAGCCGGTGCCGCGCTCTTTAAAGGAGAATTTCTGTCCCGCAACAGCGGCGGCGTACATCAGGCCGCCTTTGGCGATCGTGAAAACCGCCATGCCATCATTCCAAGTGCCCTCGGTCCTCGCGTGATCCTCGGTTCCACTGGCGCCTGAGGTCACGCCGTTGGTCGCGACGCTGGCCGACGCGCCGGCGGTGATCGCCACTGCGCTCGCGCCGGCAGAAAATGCGAAGCTCCCGGACTCGAATTTTTCAAGTGCGCGTTTGTCCTTGAAGAATATGATTTCGCTGAAGGCCTTGCCGCCGGCCTGAAACCCGACGCTCAGTTGCGCCATCGTCGTGTCTCCGACGTACTGCCCATGAACAAAGACACGTCCTTTGCCGTAGGCTCCGCCAACGGTGAATGCGCCCTCGCCGACGGTCGGGAAGATCGCATAGCCATAACTTTCGCTAAAAAACCGGCCGCTCTCGCCGGCATTCCTGAAGAGCGTATCGGCGTCCGAGTATTTATCGGCGATTGCGACTCCGGCCCCCAAAAATACGGCCAGTGTCAAACCAATGACCTGAGTGATACGTTTCATAATCGTTCATCCTCTGTGACTCGGGAACTCGACCGGCCCATCCGGCGGCCGATTTAAGCGACGCCAGCATGACCCGCGGCGGGTCGATCGCTTGTAGGACCTGACCCCGAGGTGTTGTAGGCGCATCCGGCGTAGTTATAACGCCCGCGGTCTGGCGCGCGAAGCCCGCTCCGTTCTGGACGCTGCCAGGATTGATGCCAGCAGTCCGGGAAAGCGCGCCTCCAGTTCCGCGGCGCGCACGCAGCAGATGAGATCCACGCCGCGGCGTTCGCTCGCGATCAATCCGGACTCGCGCAGAACCCGATAGTGCTGGGAACAGGTGGATTTCGGCATCGGCCGCTGCAGTTTCTGCGCGGTTTCCGTGCAGTTCATGCCGCCGCGGACCTTCAATAGTTCGCGGACGATGGCCAACCGTACCGGATCCGCGAGTGCATACAAAACGGCGGCCACCGTCACGTCGCGCATCTGCGGATGCGTCAGGAGTCGGCTCATGGCGCGAGCTTAGCGCACTGCTTGCATCCAAGATACTTCTATAGTTCAATATTATTGAACTAAGGCGATCCGCATGACGGCGCCGCAACGGAATCCACTATGCCCAGTCTGTTCGACCCGCTCAAAATCGGCGATCTTCAGGTCCCGAATCGCATTTTCATGGCACCGCTGACCCGCAGCCGCGCCGGCGTCGAACGCATACCCAATCGCTTGATGGCGCAGTATTACGCGCAGCGCGCTTCCGCGGGTCTCATCGTCTCGGAAGCCACCGTGGTGTCATCGCTGGGGATCGGCTACGCGGACACGCCCGGAATCTGGTCGCCCGAACAGGTCGAAGGGTGGAAGCTCACCACCCGGGCTGTGCACGATGCCGGCGGCAGGATTTTCCTGCAGCTGTGGCATGTCGGACGCGTGTCCGACCCACGTTTCTTGAACGGTGCGCAGCCGGTGGCGCCGAGCGCCGTCGCGGTACAAGGCAACGTCAGCCTGGTGCGGCCGCCCACGCCTTACGTCACCCCGCGCGCGCTTGATTTACGTGAGATTCCCGGCATCATCGAAGCATTTCGCAAAGGCGCCGAAAATGCGCAACTCGCCGGCTTTGATGGGGTGGAATTGCACGGCGCCAACGGCTATCTGCTGGATCAGTTCCTGCAGGATGGCAGCAACCTACGCACCGATGAGTACGGCGGCGCGCTGCCAAATCGGGCGCGGCTGATGCTGGAGGTGGCCGATGCCGCCGTCTCGGTATGGGGCGCCGGCCGCGTCGGCGTGCATCTCGCGCCGCGCGCGGATGCGCATTCAATGGGCGATTCAAATTTGTCCGCGACCTTCGAATACGTGGCCCGCCAGCTCGGGGCGCGCAAACTGGCATTCATCTGCGCGCGGGAGTACCTGGGCCCGGATCGCATCGGTCCCAAACTGCGAGCTGCCTTTGGCGGCGTGTACGTGGCGAACGAGAAGTTTACCTTCGACACCGCTACTCAAGCTGTCGAATCCGGCGAAGCCGATGCCGTCGCGTTCGGCAAGCTGTTTATCGCCAATCCCGATCTACCGCAGCGATTCAAGCTGCGCGCCGCACTCAATGAATGGAGGATTCCGCAATTCTACGCCGGCGGCGCGGAAGGCTACACCGATTATCCCAGCCTCTAGCTGCGGTCCCGACGCCCCGGCGTCATGGCAACGTCACTTCGATTTCATCGATAAAGCACCAACTCCAGTCCTCTCCGGGTTCAAAGGACGAAATAATCGGATGTCCGGCGCTCAGGAAATGCTTGCGCGCGTGGCGATTTTTCGAATCATCGCAACACCCCACATGGCCGCAGGTGCGGCATAGGCGCAAGTGCACCCAAGAATCGCCGGAAAGCAAACATTCCACACAGCCCGCGCCCGATGGTGTTACCACACGCACGCTGCGCAGATGTTTGCAGGGGTTATGCGTCCTGGCCATTGCGAACAAATATATACCAGACGGGAAAATTTTAGGACCTTGAATTTACACATCGCGCTCGGTATGGTTCGATGCGGACCTAACCGCGCAAAAGATCAGGATTCGAACATGCGCCGCGCCTCAACCGAAGCAGTTTCTTGATGGACAGGCGCGACTTTCTAGCGACCGCTGCCGTCGCCGCCGGCGCACCGCTTGCCAAGGCAGGCGCTGCAGGTGGGGATGCCAGGTCGGCACAAGCAGAAGCAGCGGCGGAACCATCCGCCGACTTATCGCTTGGCGATATCAGCGCAGCCTTCGCCGATGGCCGTCTGACGTCACGGCAACTCACCGAAATGTACCTGGCGCGGATCGATCGGCTGGATCGGCGCGGACCGATGTTGGGCGCAGTGATCGAACTCAATGCACGCGCGCTCGAGATGGCAGGCGAGCTCGATGCGGAACGCAAGTCGCGCGGCCCCCGCGGGCCGCTGCATGGGGTGCCGATTCTGATCAAGGACAATGTGGAAACCTCCGACCGCATGATGAGCACCGTGGGCTCCTTGGCCATGCTCGGCTGGTATGCTCCGAAGGATGCCCCGGTGATCGCGCGGTTGCGTGCCGCGGGCGCCGTGATTCTAGGCAAGACCAATTTGAGCGAGTGGGCCAATTTTCGCTCCACGCATTCCTTGAGCGGTTGGAGCGGCCGCGGCGGCCAGACCCGCAATCCCTACGCCACCGATCGTTCGCCGTCCGGTTCGAGCTCCGGATCCGCGGTCGCGGTGTCCGCGAATCTGTGCGCGCTCGCGGTCGGTACTGAAACCAACGGCTCGATCGTCAGCCCGGCCTCCGTCAACGGCATCGTTGGCCTGAAGCCCACGGTGGGCCTGGTCAGCCGCCGCGGCATCGCGCCGATCTCGCATAGCCAGGACACGGCCGGGCCAATGGCCCGCAGCGTGCGCGACGCCGCAGTTTTGCTCGGCGCCATGGCGGGGCTGGATGCGGCCGATGCCGCCAGTGCCGCGGTCGGCGACCGTTTCGAGAGCGACTATGCGCGCTACATCGATCATGAGGGACTGCGTGGCGCGCGGCTGGGGATCGCGCGCAGATTCTTTGCCGATAACACGCCGCTCAACGGATTTTTGGATGGCTGCATCGAAACGCTGCGCAATGCCGGCGCCGTTATCGTCGACCCCGCCGATCTGCCGACGCATGGCACGACAAGCACGGCTGAGACCGAGGTGCTGCTGTACGAATTCAAAGCGGACTTGAACGCGTACTTGCGGCGGCTGCCGCCTAACTTCCCCGTGCGCTCGCTCGCGGCACTCATACAATTCAACGAGGCCAATAAGGAGCGCGAGATGCCGCTTTTCGATCAAGAATTGCTGCGCCAAGCGCAAGTCAAGGGTCCCCTCACCGATAAGGCCTACACGGAAGCCCGCGCGTTCTGCCTCAGGGCGACTCGAAGCAACGGCATCGACGCCGTTCTCGCGAAACATAAACTGGATGCCATCGTCACGCTGACGGCCGGCCCGGCATGGCTGATCGATCCCATCAACGGCGACGCGGACTCCGGCGGCTGCTCCTCACCGGCCGCGATTGCCGGCTATCCGCACATATCCGTGCCGGCCGGGCTTTGGCGAGACCTGCCCATCGGACTCTCGTTCTTCGGCGCCGCGTTCAGCGAGCCGACGCTCATCAAGCTCGCGTCGGGATTCGAAAGCGTCGCGAATGCGCGTGTAGCGCCGCGTCTTCTTAAATCCCCTTGTTCGGGGTGACCAGGTATTTCTGGCCGGTCGAACGCTTCGAATAGGCAGCGATGGTATCGAGCTGCAGCGCGTCAACCAGCGATATTTCCCGCGAATAGTGGCTGGCAAAGGTGGTTTTGAGTTCCGCAGCCACGCGCTGCTTGAGCGCTTGAAAGGCCGCGGGTCCGATTTTCTCGATGAACGGCGTCAACAACCAACCGCCTATTCCCCAGGCCATCCCGTAGTTGCGATTGAGGACGGTTGGACTCATATCAAGCGAACCGTACAAATAAACCTGCTTGTACGTAGTCGATCCGTAACGGCTATAGGCTTTGGCGTTTCTATTCACCGCCGCTTCCATGCACGTCAGTATTTGACCCGCGAGCGGCCCACCGCCGATCGCATCGAATCCCAGCGTGGCGCCGGTGGCCGCCACGGCTTCAGTCAGATCCTGCATGAAGGTCGGCGAGTCGGTGCGGCAAACGTGCACCGCCCCGGCTGCTTGCAAGAGTTCTTCCTGCTCCTTCTTGCGCACGATATTCACCAAGCCGATCTGATCCTTGAGGCACAGTCGGTTGAGCATTTGTCCGAGATTGGAGGCCGCGGCGGTGTGCACCAGGGCCTTGTGACCCTCGCGCTGCATCGTGCCGATCATGCCCAGGGCGGTTAGCGGATTGACGAACGAAGAGGCGCCGTCGGCCGCCGTAGCTCCTGCGGGCAAAGCCAGGCATTGATTCACGTTGAGGCAGCGATACTGGGAATACATCGCGCCCCCCAACACCGCGACCGTCTTGCCCATCAGCGCCTGAGCGGCATCCGACTTGCCGGCCTCGATGACCACGCCGGCCCCTTCATTGCCAACCGGCATGGGGATATCAATCCGGGCCGCCATGGCTTGCAACACCTTCGCGCTCATGGGCGCGGTTACCGTTGGATTGCTGCGCGTTCCGGAAACCTTCGCGCTGTTCCAGTCCGCAGCACCCAGCAACAGCCCCAGGTCCGACGGGTTGATGGGCGCCGCGTCAATGCGCACCATGACTTCATCCGGGCCGGGACCCGGTTCCGTCACGGTCGCGAGGGATAGCTCCATATCCCCATTTTTCTTTGCGGTGGAATGCAGCTGCAGGGAAGATCGACCAGTTTTTGTATTCATAGCGGCGCGCATGATAGCACCGCCCGGCAGCTGCCGGCGCCACTGCCCGGTTAGAAAATTCCCATCGCAATGCCGCTGCCCAGGGTCTTACCCAGTTCCTCGCAAGTCATCAGCGAGAGTTCATCTATTTTCTTAGGTTTCAGAATTTGTTCCGGCGTCTGCGCGTGGGTGCAAACTATATACGGGTCGGCTATCGGTTTGAGGCGCCATCCGGTAGCGATGCGATCGATCTGCTGCGCTGCGTTGCGTCCATCGCTGCCGGCGCAGATCAAGACAAGATACGGCCTGCCATTGATTCGCTCCAGCGCGCCGTAGTAGGTGCGATCAAAAAAGTCTTTCATCATTCCGGACATCCCGGCCAGATTCTCCGGAGTCGCAAAGACGTAGCCGTCCGCCTCGAGCACATCCTCGGCTTGCGCATCGGCGGCCCGCAACAGCGACACACGCAACCCCTCCCCGCTGCGCGCGCCGGCCGCGGCGGCGTGCGCCATCTGCGAGGTTCCCCCGGTCATGGAGTGATAGACGATCAATACGCTCTTCATGATGAACCCCGTGGGGTATGTCCTACGCCCAGGCAGGCGGCCCGCTGACTGCTATCGACAGTCATTTTCTCGACACTAGCATCCCACCGCACGTGCGGCTCAATTTCACCGGGTGCCAACATGCTTTACTATGCCGCAGTCTTCTTTGTCATTGCGCTCATTGCCGCCTTCTTCGGTTTCGGCGGCATTGCCGTCGGCGCCGCGAGTATCGCCAAGATATTGTTCGTCATATTTTTGATCGTCGCAGCAGTGACTTTCTTGATGAGCCTGGGCCGGCGGACATAAGGGCTAGGAGCAGGCAATGGAATCAACAGCAGAGCCGGCAGGCAATGGCGGTCATTTCGCCAATGGCCGAGTCAACAGCTTTCTCGAGAACGTCGAAGAACTGACCAAGGCGCTGAAGGACGTGGAAGCGCCAGACATCGCCAGGCTGCGCGCGAAGGTCAAAATCGCGCTGCTGGCGGCCAGGGGTGCCGTGGAGGACACTGCCGTCCAGCTTCGCGGCCAGGCCCAGCAGGTGGGACAACGAACCGACAGCTTTGTGCGCGACAATCCCTGGCAAGTGGTGGGTATCGCTGCCTTGATCGGCTTGGCGGTAGGCATCTTCGCATCGCGACGCCGCGATTAGCTGCGCTAGGCACGCCGCCATTGCGTGCCGCCCGCCTTGTCGTCCAGCAGAATGCCGGCTTGGTTGAGCTGCGCGCGAATCCGGTCTGATTCAGCGTAATTCTTGGCGGCGCGCGCCGCATTGCGCGCAGCCAGCAGCGCCTCGATTTGTGCATCCGTCAGGCCACTGGCGCCGGCGCTGCGCTTCAGGAACTTGTCAGGAACCTGCTGCAGAACACCCAGCATCGCGCCCATGGCGCGCAGCGTCGCCGCCATCTCCGCCGTCTTGGGTACATCACCGGCCGCTTTGGCAAGGTTGAGTTCCCGGGCCACGTTCTGCGCAACGGCCAGAGCATCGGGTGTATTGAAATCATCGTCCATGGCGGCGCGAAATCGCTGGATTTCGGCTGCATCCACCGGACCCTGCGGCGCGGTATCTTTGAGCGCGCGATACAGCCCGAGCAAAGTCTCATCCGCCTGTGCAAGCTGCGCCGCGGAGTAGTTGATCGGGCCGCGGTAGTGGCTGCTCAGTAAAAAGAAGCGCAATACTTCGGCATCGCGCAACGTCTTCAGCACCTCGCGCACGGTGAAGAAATTGCCCAGCGATTTCGACATCTTCTCTTCATTCACCCTGACGAAGCCGTTATGGATCCAGATGTGCACGAACGGCGCATCGCAGGCGGCGCACGACTGCGCGATCTCGTTTTCATGGTGCGGAAACTTCAGATCCTCGCCGCCGCCATGCAAATCGAAATAACTTCCCAGCAAGCTGGTTGACATCGCGGAACATTCGATGTGCCAGCCCGGTCTGCCGTCCCCCCAAGGCGAGGCCCAAGACGGCTCTCCGGGTTTGGCGTGCTTCCACATCACGAAATCGTGCGGATCGTGTTTCGCGTCATCCACTTGCACGCGCGAACCGACGCGCAAGTCATCGATTTTCTTCCCGGATAGGCGCCCGTAGCCCGGGAACTTGCGCACCGAATACATGACATCGCCGTTGTCGGCGGCATAGGCAAATCCCTTGTCGATCAGGATTTGAATCATGGCGATGATGGGAGCGATGAATTCAGTCGCGCGCGGCTCCAGATCCGGTTCTTGCAGGCCGAGCGTGGCGCAATCCTCATGCATCGCCACCGTAAAGCGCTGCGCCAGATCGGCCCAATTTTCTCCGTTGGCCGCGGCGCGATCGATGATCTTATCGTCGATGTCCGTGATGTTACGCACATAGGTGACCTTGTAGCCAGATGCGCGCAAATAGCGCTGCACCAGATCGAACACGGTCAGCATGCGTGCATGGCCGACGTGGATGTAGTCGTAGTTGGTCATGCCGCACACGTACATGCGGACCTCATTGGGCCGCAGCGGTTTGAACTCTTGCTTCTCGCCGGTCAGCGAATTATGGATTTTGAGCATGCGATTCAAGTCTGCGCCGCGCGGTTTCCGGCGGGATGAGTTTGAGGAGCGTCGCGAGTTCGGGGCCGTGTGCGGTGCCGGTCAACGCCACTCTCAGCGGCATGAACAAATCCGCGCCTTTGCGCCCGGTGCGTTGCTTGAGAATCCCGGTGAGCACCTTCAGGTCGGAGTTGGCTTGCGCATAGGCAGCGGCGGCCGCGGCAAAAAACTCGACGCCTGCCGCTGCGATGATCTGCTGCTCGAGCTCACCCAACGGCTCAAGATCGCCCCGCACCACCGCCCGCCACGAGGCCGCATCGCCGGGCAGCACCACGTTGTGGCGCACCAAATCGACGAATTCCGTCGCATCGTCGGCGCCCAACCAGGCGCGGATTTCCGCCGTCGACATGCGCTGCAAGGTTTCCTTCTGCCAGTGGATAAGCTGCGACTCATCGAAGCGCGCCGGCGCCCGCCCGAGATGCTGCGGACGGAAATGCGTGCTCATCTCGGCGGCCGGCAACCAGCCGTCGATATCGGCCGCGTGGCCGAGGCGAAACAATTGATTGAGGATCGCGGCGCTGAGAAAGCCGCGCGCGCGAAACTCCTGCGCGCTGGTGCTGCCGTGCCGCTTCGACAGCGGCGCACCATCCTCGCCCACCAATAGCCCGACATGCCCGTAGCCCGGCCGGCGCAGCCCCAGCGCATCCAACAGCAGCAGCTGACGCGGCGTGTTGGTCATATGATCATCGCCGCGCAACACCTGGGTGACCCCCATCGCTGAATCATCGACGGCATTGCAGAAGAAGAACGCCGCGGTGCCGTCGTCGCGGCGGATGATGAAGTCGCCGATGTCGCTCGAAGCAAATCGTTGCGGCCCGTGTACCGCATCGGTGAATTCGATGATTTTCTCGCCGGGTACGGCGAAGCGAAGAGTGGGCTTCAAGCCGCGCGCGGCCCGCTCGGCGCGCTGCGTCGCCGACAGTCCGCGGCAAGTGCCGGCGTAGCGCGGCGGCTGTCCCGACATGCGCTGCAATTTTCGCGACAGTTCGAGATCCTGCGGCGTGCAATAGCACGGGTAGGCTTGATCGTGCGCCTCCAATTGAGCGTACAGCTCTTGATAGAATTCGCCGCGCTCCGACTGGCAATACGCAGCGGATGGACCGCCGATATCCGGCCCCTCATCCCAGTCCAAGCCCAGCCAGCGCAGTTCGGCCATGAGCTCGTCGCGAAAGCGCACCTGACTGCGCTCGGCGTCGGTGTCCTCGATGCGCAGAATAAAGCGGCCGCCGCTTTGGCGGGCCCATAGATAGCTGAAAAACGCGGTGCGCGCGTTGCCCAGGTGCAAGGACCCGGTGGGACTGGGCGCAAACCGCGTGGTGACAGGCTGCTGGTTGTTTGAGGACATGGCTTTCGGATTGTACCTATTCGGTTAGAATCCGCAGAATGAAACAGATACTACTGATCCTCGGTTTGATGTCGGCTGTCTGCCCTGACCTCAATTTTGCCGCCGATACCCCCGCGAAGCCTGCGCCTGCGCCCGCGGTCACGGCTGCGTCGCCGCAGGTGCAGGTGGTCACGTCGATGGGCAATTTCACCATCGAATTGAATCCGGAACGGGCGCCGCTCACGGTTGCGCATTTCTTGCACTACGTCGATCAAGGCTTCTATTCCAACGTTATTTTTCACCGGGTCGTGCAAAGCTTCGTCATACAAGCCGGCGGCTTCGATGCCGACTACAATGCCAAGCACGCGCCCGATAAGGTGGTCAATGAATCCGGCAACGGCCTGAACAATATACGCGGCGCCGTGGGAATGGCGCGCACCACCTCGCCGCACGCTGCTGATTCGCAGTTTTTCGTCAACCTCAGCGACAACCAGGCACTCGATCCGAATCAGACGCGGTGGGGCTATGCAGTGTTCGGTCGCGTGATTCAGGGCATGGATGTGGTCGACAAGATCGGCAATGTCGCGACCGGGTCGCATGGCGCCTTGAAGGAGGAGACGCCGCTGAAGCCGGTTATCATCCTGCGAATCGAGCGCGTGCCCAGCTCCTGACCTTGAGTGGCCACGCTGTTCATATCGGATTTGCACATCGACGCGAGTCGCGATGACATAACCGAACAATTCTTGAAGTTTCTGAAGACCGAGGCAACCGCTGCCGCGGCTTTGTACATCCTCGGGGACCTTTTCGAATCCTGGATTGGCGATGATGCGCCGGACGCGGGACAATCTGCGGTCATTGCCGGATTGCATGAGCTCACTTCGCGCGGCGTGCCCTGCTTCGTCATGCACGGCAATCGCGATTTCCTGTTGGCGGCGGAGTTCAGCCGCGCAAGCGGCGCGCGCTTATTGCCCGATCCCCTGATCGTTACCTTGTATGGCGAACCCGTGCTGGTGATGCACGGCGACGCGCTCTGTACCGACGACCGCGCTTATCAGCGTCTGCGCGCCACGGTGCGAGACGCCGCATGGCAGAAGCAATTCCTGGCGCTGTCGATCGAGGCGCGCCGTGCGCTCGCCGGCGCAGCCCGCGCCGGCAGCCAGGCGCACACCGCGGCGATGGAAAACACCATCACTGACGTCAATTCCGCCAGCGTCGCAGCGGCGCTGCGCACCGCCGGCACTGCGACCCTGCTGCACGGACACACTCATCGGCCGGCCATTCACGCCATTGAAGTGGACGGCAAACCCCGCACCCGCATCGTGTTGGGCGATTGGTACCATCAAGGCAGCGTGCTGCGTTGGGATGAGGACGGGCCCGAACTGCGTTCGCTGGCACGCTGAAAACACGCACGAGGCGCTCAAGCGGGCGGCCCCGAATGAAAGCGAAACAAGGGATCGGCGCTGGTGATCAGCTCAGCCTCGAGATGCGCGAATTCCTCGATTCGCCGCTGCAGATCCAGCGCCGTACGCAGCGCCGCTCTGCCTGCCAATTTCAAGTAAACCTGGTAGTGCCGCGCTTCGGCTTCATGCAGGCCGTGAAATAGTTCGCGCAGCGGAGCGCCGATGGCATCGCCCAACAGCGCAAATCGTTCGCAGGAGCGCGCTTCGATGAAGGCGCCGCAGATCATCAGATCGAGCTCGCGCTGCGGTTCGCTCCTCGCCACCAGGCGCCGCAGGCGCTCGGCATATCGGCCCGGCGCCAAACGCCGCGGCACGATTTTCATGCTGCGGATGAGCTTGGCGACCTGCTCGTAATGGCGCAGCTCTTCGCGCGCGAGACGCGACAGCTTATCGGTCAATTCCAGATCTTCCGCGTAGGCGAACATCAATGCGAGGGCCGTGGATGCGGCCTTCTTTTCGCAATTCGCATGATCCAGCAGCAGCACATCTGGCAGCGCGCAGGCGCATGCCACCCAACTCGCGGGCGTCGCGGCGCGCAGCAGCGGATGCGCAAATGCCGCCGCGGCCGAGCTCATACCGGGTTTTTGAGCGCCGCGATGGCGGTCAGCAACTCGGCCGCGGATTGAAAGCGGCTTTCTGGGGCTTTGGCGAGCAGTCGGCGCAGCAAGGCTTCGTACTTTGCAAACTGCGGTGCGATTTCCGGTATATCCGCGCGTTTGTGCTTGTAGATCACTTCCATAGCGGTCGAACCGGTAAAGGGTTTGCGCCCGATCAGCATTTCATAGAACACCACTCCCACACTGTATAGATCGCTGCGCGCATCGATGATCTCCGCATGCCCTTGCTCCGGACTCATATAGTAGGGAGTGCCGAAAATTTCACGCGTACCGGTCAGCGAAGCTTCAGTCTCGTTGGCTTTGGCCAATCCAAAATCGATCAGGCAGAGCGAGCCGTCGACTCGCAGCATCACGTTGGCCGGCTTCAGATCGCGATGCAAGATGCCCACCGAATGAATGGCTTGAAGCGCGCTGGCGATCTGTTCCAGAATCTTGAGCGCCATTGCCGGCATCATTGGTTGCTTCATGCGCTCGCGCAAGTCACCCGCGGGAAAGTGCTCCATGGCGATGTAGGCATGATCGTCCGCGACACCCAAATCATAGATCTGCACGATGTTTTTGTGCTTCAAGCCGGCGACGATTTCGTATTCCTGCAAGAACCTATCGAAGCCGACGAAGCGCTCGGAAACGTCCGGCACTTGGCTGAAGACCTTGAGCACCACGAGAGTCCCGGCACGTTCGCTCTCGGCAAGATAAATCTTGCACATGCCGCCGCTGCCAACCTGGCGAATGCAACGATGACCGCGAATTACCACCGATCCAAATCGATAACGATTTTCGAAACCAGGACTGGCGCGCAGCATGGCGAGCGCCTGGCGGTGTTCGCCGGAGGCGGTCTTGATCAATTTGACCAGCCGTTCGCGATCCAGCTTGCGCCCATATAGCCGGTGCAATCCTGGAGCCGGCGCGGGGAAAGGATTGGGGGCATCCTCGAGCAGCAGTAGCACAATCGGCGCGAACTCACGCTTGCTTGCCTGTCCAAGCGCGAAGTTTGCGGCGACCGCAGTCGGCGGCGCCGCCACGATGATCACCGCATCGAAGCCGACCGCGGCAAAATCTTGATCGAGGGCGGGGTCAATTCCAAGAGCATGCTCGACGACGACGGCGTCGGGCCATTCGATTTCAACATGCTTTCTGACAAGCAGTCGATAATCAGGACGCGTGGCGATCAGCAACAGGCGCATCAATTTGACGCCGCCTCGACACCGGCGCCGCTGGCGCTCAACGGTTTACGGAATAGGAACGGACTTGAGTCCACGACCGGCGCCTTTTCGACGTAGCTGCTTGGCTTCGTCGGAGCGCTCTCCTTGCAGGCGCTCGAGATACTCGGGCGTCACATCTCCGGTGACGTACTCTCCCGAGAAGCACGAGGTATCGAAATCCATGATCTTGGCATTGTCGTGTCGAACCGCATGCACCAGATCCTCCAGGTCCTGGTACATGAGCCAGTCGGCGCCGATGATGTCGCGCACTTCGTCATCCGTATGGCCGGACGCCACCAGCTCGGATGCATCCGGCATGTCGATGCCGTAGACATTCGGATAGCGGACGGGAGGTGCCGCGGAGGCGAAGAACACTTTTTTGGCGCCTGCTTCGCGCGCCATCTCGATGATCTGGGCGGACGTGGTGCCGCGCACGATCGAGTCATCCACCAGCAGCACGTTCTTGCCGCGGAACTCCAGATCAATGGCATTCAATTTGCTGCGCACCGACTTGGCGCGCTGTTCTTGGCCCGGCATGATGAAGGTGCGGCCGATGTAACGGTTCTTGATGAACCCTTCGCGATACTTGACCCCGAGCAATTGCGCAACCTGCACTGCGCTGGTGCGGCTGGTATCAGGGATGGGAATCACCACATCGATGCCATGCTCGGGCCGTTCACGCTTGATCTTCTCTGCCAGCCGCTCGCCCATGCGCAAGCGCGCTTTGTAGACCGAGATGTTGTCGATGATCGAGTCCGGCCGGGCGAAATACACATATTCGAAAATACACGGCGTGTGTCGCGCCATTGCAACGCATTGCTGGGCGTAGAAGCGGCCCTGCTCGTCGATGAATACCGCCTCGCCCGGCGCCACGTCGCGCAGCATGTCGAATCCCAGCATATCGAGCGCCACACTCTCGGACGCCAGCATCCATTCGTTGCCCTTCTTGGTCTCGCGTTTGCCGATCACCAGCGGGCGAATGCCGTTCGGATCGCGAAACCCAAGAATTCCATGCCCGATCACCATCGCGGTGACCGCATAGCCGCCGCGGCAGCGCCTATACACGGCGTTAGCGGCGGCGAAAATGTCCGCTGGCGTGACCCGGGGCGTACCGACGCGCTGCAGTTCCGATGCCAGAACATTGAGCAGAACTTCCGAGTCGGAGCCGGTGTTCAGATGCCGGCGGTCTTCGCGCACCAGGACTTCGGTAAGCTCGCGGGCGTTGGTCAAATTGCCGTTGTGCCCGAGGCAAATGCCGTAGGGCGAATTCACGTAGAAGGGTTGCGCGTCGTACGCGCTGTCGGCACCCGCCGTGGGATAGCGCACGTGGCCGATGCCGACGTTGCCTTTGAGCCTCAGCATGTGCTTCTGCTGGAACACGTCGCGCACCAACCCCGAATCCTTGCGCATGAACAGTTCGCCGTCCTCCGCCGTCATGATGCCGGCGGCGTCCTGACCGCGATGCTGCAGCACCGTCAGCGCATCATAAATGCGTTGATTGACTGCACTGGTGCCAACCATTCCGACAATTCCGCACATGCTTAACCTCCGCTACTTGGGCTTGACCTTCACTCCGGTCAAGCGCTCGAGTTTTGCCCAAGGCTCGCCTTTCTCGCCGACCATGGCCCGCAGCCAATCGCCGACGCTCTCGCCGTAAGGCACCATCTTCGAATGGCGCCACCAATCTTCGTTATTCATGTGCAGCAACTCGCCGCCGATGATGAGCAGTCCCACCAGCAAAATGCCGCGCACGACGCCGAAGAGAAGTCCCAAAATCCGATCCATGGGACCTAGCCCTAAGCTGCGAGTGAGGTAACCGAGCAGCATCCCCACTAACCAGCCCAACAACAGGACGATCACCAGGATCACCAGCCGCCCGGCCCATGGCGCCACGTTGGGATCCGCCAGCAAGCCTCCGAGATGTGGCTCGACCGAGGGACCCAGCCTCCAGGAGAGCCAGATGGCAAGGATCCAGAAGGCCACCGAAACCGCCTCTCGAATGAAGCCGCGCAGCACGCCGATCAATGTCGAGCCCAACACAATCAATAGAATGAAGACATCGGCCAATCTGCCACCTGCTCAGTCGACACCGGGTCCGCGCAATCGCACAACGCACATTCTACCGGAGCCTCGCCGGTGCCGTTGTGAAACCCTCCGCCAAAGTCAAATCACGACCCCGGGGCCACAATTGTGGAATCATGCTTCAGGGATTTGAGCCTTCCCGCCGTCCGTTCGGCCGCTTCGCGATCCGCCAAAGGTCCGATGCGCACGCGATACCTCAAGCTCTGCCCCGAACCGCCCGACGACACATACGCCGTCAATCCCTGAGCCTTCAGCTGGTGCACAAAGTTATCGGCATTGGCGCGACTGGCAAAACTGCCCAACTGCACGGCCCAATGTGCTGCTGATATGGGGGAAGGTGCGGGGGTTTCAACGGGCGCGGCGGCGGCATGGGCTGAGGCTGCAACAGACGGGGCTGAGGTGCTTGGGGCTGCGGCGGCCGCAGAAGCGGCGGCTGCTGACGGGGCGGGGCCGGGCGCGCTCTGCGCGCCGGAAGCGGCTGGCGACTCCGCGTCAGATGGCGCCGGCGCCTTGCTGGTCGCCAAATCCACGGTGACATTGCGAATGGGTTCCGGCGCGATTGCATTCGGCGCCGGCGGCGGTGCGGCGGGTTTAGGGCCCGATAACAGTTCGGGCACCACCAGCACAACGATCGCGACCAAAATCGATGCGCCGACCAGACGTTCTTTGACGCGACGATCCATTATTTAAGTAAGCGATCCCAAGGTTCAAACTGCGCGCAGCGGCGCAGTATATTCGGGAAGCGCCGCCGACGGCAGCAATCCGGCCGCTTCGAGCCAATCAAGCGCGGGCCCAACCGTATGAAAGGAGCCAAACACCACAATTCTATCGTGGGAGTTGGCAGCGGCGGCGGCCGCCGCGCAGGCGGCGGCAACGCTATCTGCCGCATGTACCGACACCTTGACCGCGGCGCGCACCGCGTGCGCCAAATCCTCGCCGCCCCGGCCTCGGCTTCCATCGATCGACGCGCACCACCAGGCGTCAATGGAATCGCACAAGATCGCCGCAATGGCAGCCGCATCCTTGTCCGCCAGAATTCCACACACCGCATACGTTCGGCCAGGGATCTGCGCGCTTTCCAGATTGCGCGCCAGCACCCGCGCAGCATCGGGATTGTGCGCGACATCCAATACCCAGGCAGGCTTGGCGCGCGGTTTGATCAACTGGAAGCGCGCGGGCAGGCGCACCTGCTCAAGACCCTGCGCCACCGCCGCCGCACTTACCCTCAAGCGCGGCGCGAGCTCCTCGAGCGCGGCCAAGGCAGTCGCGGCGTTGGCGAATTGGATGTCTCCCGCAAGCGCCGGAGCCGGCAGCAGCGGCAAGTCCCAGCGTGTGCCGCGGTAGCGCCATCCCGAACCCTCTAAAATGTAGTTGTATTCGATGGCGAGACGCTTCAGCGGCGCTGCGACGCTGCGCGCGACGCTTTCGAGCACCAAGGACGGTTCGCGGCCGCCGATCACGGCCGTTACACCCTTGCGAAAAATGCCGGCCTTCTCCCGCGCGATGGCCTCGAGGGTATCGCCCAAGTATTCTTGATGATCCAAACCGATGCTCACCACCACGGCGACATCCGGATCGACGACGTTGACCGCATCCAATCGCCCGCCCATGCCGACCTCGAGTACCCAGACGTCCAACTGCGCCGACTCGAACAGCAGCAGAGCCGCCAGGGTATTGAACTCAAAAAACGTCAGCAACACGGCGCCGCGCGCCGCTTCGATTTTCTCAAACGCGGCCACCAATCCGGCAGCGCTGGGATGAGCATCATGAATGCGAATGCGCTCGCGATAGTCGCGCAAGTGCGGTGATGTAAAGGTCCCGACCCGATAACCCGCGGCGCTCAAGATGGACGCGCAAAAGGCGCTCACCGATCCCTTGCCGTTGGTGCCCGCCACGGTGATCACCGGAATTTGCGGCTGGCGCCACTGCAATCGTTCGAGTACGACGCGCAGCCGCTCGAGCGAAAGATCGATGGCTTGCGGGTGCACCTGCGCTTGGTAGGCCAACCACTGATCCAGACTCCGCATGCTCAGGCCTTTAAGCTGCGGCGGGTTCTTTGCCGGTCAGGAGCCGCAGCATGGCGCTGATCCGATCGCGCAGCTCGCGACGGTCGATGATCATATCGAGCGCGCCGTGCTCGAGCAGAAATTCGCTGCGCTGGAATCCTTCCGGCAGGGTTTGTCGAATGTTCTGCTGAATGACGCGCGGGCCGGCGAAGCCGATCAAGGCCTTCGGCTCCCCGATATTGATATCGCCCAGCATGGCAAGACTCGCAGACACGCCGCCGGTGGTCGGATCGGTCATCACGGAAATAAAGGGCAGGCGCGCCTCGGACAGACGCTTCAGCGCGGCGCTGGTTTTCGCCATTTGCAGCAGCGAATACAGCGCTTCCTGCATGCGCGCGCCGCCGCTGGCCGCGAAGCACACCAACGGCATCCGATGTTCGAGGCAGTGTTCCACGGCACGCACGAATTTCTCGCCGACCACCGAACCCATGGAACCGCCCAAGAAGCGAAATTCGAAGGCGCATGCCACCACGTCGAGGCCGGTGAGTTTGCCGGTCAAGACCACCAGCGCGTCGCGTTCGCCGGTTTGCTTCTGGGCCTGCACCAGCCGGTCCTTGTAGCGCTTGCTATCCTTGAATTTAAGCGGGTCTTCCGGCTCGACCTTGGCGGCAAGCTCCGCGGTCGACCCGGTGTCGAGAAACTTCATCAGCCGCTCGCGGCCGTCGATGCGCATATGGTGGCTGCACTTGGGGCAGACGTGCAGGTTGCGTTCGATCTCGGCACGGTA
This sequence comes from uncultured Gammaproteobacteria bacterium, assembly GCA_963785405.1. Lineage (GTDB taxonomy): Bacteria > Pseudomonadota > Gammaproteobacteria > Steroidobacterales > Steroidobacteraceae > Bog-1198. Next base: position 206,631 of record CAWAVF010000006.1, on the reverse strand, counting down.
CAGCACGGCATCGCAGGCCGGACACTTGGTCCACAGACCTTCGGGCACCGATCGCGTGCGGCGCTCGGTTTTTATGCGCGATGGGACGATTCGCTCAAACCAGGACATGCGCTAGTTTAACAAAAGCTTAGGTTGAGGGTAGGGATGGCGAAAACCTGTGGATATTCGACCCGCCACAGGTATAAGCCACAAGCTGGGGCCGTGGCGCCGGCGCAGCGGCGATTGCCGCTCGCCAGCACCTCGAGCATGGCGGCGCGCGGGTCAGCTTGGCGCTGCACCTTAAGCAACGTGCCCACGATGTTGCGCACCATATGATGCAGGTAGGCGTTGGCGGCGATCGTAAGCCACAGATAATCGCCTTCGCGCCGCACCTCGACGGCATCGACGCGCCTGATCGGGGTTTTCGATTGGCACTCCACCGAACGAAAGGCCGAAAAATCATGCTCGCCGATCAGGACTTGAGCCGCCGCGTGCATGGCCTCAGCATCGAGCGGATGATGGATCCAAGCCGCCCGGGTGCGCTGCAGGGCGGAGCGCGCGCTGCGATTCAATATCGCATAACGATAGATACGCCGAATGGCCGTGTGGCGCGCGTGGAAGCTTAGCCCTACCTCTCCGGCCCACTGCAGGGCAATGTCGGGCGCCAGCTTGGTGTTGGCGCCAAGAACCCAGGCTCGGGCGGTGCGCGCAGCGTAGGTATCGAAATGAATGACCTGGCCGAGGGCATGCACGCCGCTGTCGGTGCGACCGGCGCAGATCGCGATCACGGAGTGACCGGCAACGAAGGATAGCGCCGCCTCTACCGCGTCTTGGATCGACCGTGAATGCGCTTGCGACTGCCAGCCGGCGTACTCGGTGCCGTCATACTCCACGATGGCGGCGACGCGGCGATGGCTCATGGATTAGCCGGGCAGAGCCTCGATCAGGCGTTGCGCTTCCTGTTTCTGACTGGCAGAACCCTCGCTGACGACTTCCTCGAGAATGCTGCGAGCGCCTTCCGGATCACCCATGTCCATGTAGGCTCGCGCCAGATCCAATTTGGTCCCAACTTCGCTCATGGTCACCGGCTCCATTTCCGGTAACGCGAGCTCCTGGGTGCTGATCTTGCTCGTACGAGTTGCCGAGGTCGCGGAGATGGCGCGAAGCTTGTTGGTGGTGCCCTCCGCGCCGTTGAGCGCTTCGCCCACATCAAGGTCGACGCGGCGGTTGCGCTGACTGGCTTCAAAAACCTCGGACGAGAACCTTTCATCTTCAGCGCGCGGCTGCTCGACGGTGTCGCCGGTCCCCAAGGCGTTGGCGAGACGGTCCAGATCCAAGTCGATGCTGTCGGAGTTGATGCCGCGCAACTTCGAGGTGGAATCCAGGTCGCCGCGGTCGGGTTCCTGGACGTCGGAATATTCGGGCGATTTGAGCCGCGAAGTTGCCGAGGTTGCCGAAGTTGCGTCTTGCGTGCTGGCGCGGGGCATCTGCACGGTGGGCGCGGACTCCGGACCCAACACGGCTGTTTTGATCTCCTCGTGGTCCGTGCCGAGATCGGCGACGAACGAGGCCTCCAATTCGCGTTCCAGTTCGGTCAGATCTCGATCGCGCGCACGACTCTCCGCTTCCGCCATCATGCGCCGCGACCTTTCGTCGAGGCCCGCGACCATGGTGGGAGCGTCGGAAGGATGATCGGTCGCCTCGAGCCGCGGGATGCTCACCGACGCGGCGGAGGATTGTTCGAGATGATCGAGATCGAGGCCCAAATCGTCGATCGACACCTCGGCGGTTTGATCCGCTTTGTTCGGAATGGCGGCCTTCGGCGCCGTCCGGCCACGAACATCGGCCTGCTTCAATGCAGGCGACTCGGCAGTGGGCGATTCGGAAAAATTTAGCAGCTCCGACTCCACCGTCGGCTCGTCGCGCGGCGGCATCTCGCGAGTCGGGGAATCATCCGCGCCGCGCTCCGGTCTGTCCAAGGTGAAGTCGAGATCGGACGCGGCATGCAATCCCGTCGTCTCGCCGGTGGCTGCCGTATCGTCGTTGTTCTTGGCGATGGGGTGATCAATGCTGCGCTCGCCTTCCGGATCGCCGAACAAATCGATGTCGACGCGGTTCTCGCCGCCCTCGAGATTGAGGTCGACCAGAGCACCGGCGCCGCGGCCGCTGCCGGCACTCGATGCAAACAGCGGCTCCTCGGGGCAAATCTGCTTGCCCATGATGACGATCTTGTCCCATTCGCCGGCAGGAGCACGGTCGCGAGTCGCCTCCAGCCCCTTCGCGGATTGCAGGAAGGCATCCTTGTTGCCCCAGACGAAATAGATTTCCAACAGTTTCAGGCGCAGATCGCGCCGGTCCGGTTCGCGCTCCAGCGCGATTCGCACCAAGTCGGCGGCCTGATCGTACAAGCCGTACGCCATGTGAAAATCCGCCTCGGCGAGGGGGTCGCCCTGATCGAGGTTGACGGCGCTCTCGCTCGACATGGTGTCTTCGGGCGCCTTGAGGTCCGAGGTAATCGTCCCGAATTTCTCAGCCGGCTCGTTGAACTCCGGCATCGGATGCTCGCCGGATTCTTCGACGAGAAACGAGTCGTCCTCACCACGGCCGGTGCTGATTCTCGCGGTCGGATCACGGAAATTCGTGATGTCGGTGGAATCCAGCCCCGGAAAGTCGCCGCCGCCGCCGCTACCACCGGTTTCTTGCCGGCGCCGCCGCGCCGCGAATGCCAGACCGAGGATCAGGACAACGATCACTCCGGCAGGCAGCCACCAATTCGTGGCGACCCAATCGATCCAGGATCCCGACTCAGCGGCGGCAGCTGGTTTCTTGGGGGCCGCGTGCACCGGTGCGGGCACGGGCGCGGGGACCGGAGTCGGCGCCGAGGTGCTCGCCGAAGGCGGTGGCAAAGGTGCGGGAGCCGGCGCTGCGGGCTGCGCAGCCGGCGGTTGCGCGGATTGAGCAGGCGCTGGCGGCGGTGCGGGCGTCGCCGCAGGAGGCGTCACTGTCTTCGCCACCGGCGGTGCAGCGGCGGCCGGTGTCGGCCCGCCTAACTTGCGCTGCAGTTCGCTGAGTTCATTGTTCTTGATGTCGAGCAGTCGTTTGGCCTCGGCGGCCTGCGCTTCCTGATCCTTGGCGTGTCCTTGCAGGGCTTTGGATTCGGCGCTCGAAGCCGAGCCGCTGGTTTGCGAGGTGCCGGTGCCGGCGCCGGGCGTTACCAGACGCAGATGCCCGGTCGATGCCGCCGCGCTGCCGCCGCGCCAGGCTTCCATCTGCCTTTTCACTTCGCCAATCGCTTCGGTCTGATTCAACGCCGCAACGTCGTCGGCTCCGGGCAATCGCAGCACAGCGCCGCTGCGCAAAATATTGATGTTGCCGCCGAAGGCATCGGGATTCGCGCGATACACCGCGATCATGGTTTTATCCATTTCGGGCCGTGATTCGGCACGCAAACTGTGGGCGATCTTGCTCAAGGTATCGCCCTTGACAACCCGATAGCTGCCGCCGCTGACAGGACCGCCCGCCTCTGAGGTCGGCGCTGGCGCCTCCGACGAGACGCGCGGAGCCGCTCCGCGCCTGGCACGCGATGTGCGGCCGGAGGATGCCGGCGGTGAAGTGCCCGGCAACGGCACCGCGGTCGGCTTCTCCTCGGTCGTGCTCGACAATGGATTCGCAGCGACCGGGGCCGGTTTGCGTACTGGTTCGGGCGGGGGCGCCGGCGCCGTCACGGGTGCGGCCACGGGCGCCGCCGTGCTGGCCTTCTCGCCGGGCGTATATACCGGCGGGTCAAGCAATAGCGTGTATTCGCGCATCAGACGGCCGCGCGACCAATTTACCTCGACCAAAAATGTCACGAACGGCTCGGGGATGGCGTCGGTGGAACGCACCAGCAACACATCTCTGCCTTCCTTGCTCTTGCCCAGCTTGAATGTCAGCGTCGAGAGGAAGGGCGGACGGTCGATGCCGTAGCGCGTGAAGGAATCCTTGCCGGCGAGGGTCGCCTGCAAGGCGACCAGTTCGTCCGGTGTGGCCCCAATCAAGTCGATCTCGGCCTTCATCGGCTCGTTCAACGCCGAGTTCAAGTGGATCTCACCAAGGCCCAACGCCCATGACAAGGACGGGGATAGCAGGCACGCCATCAGCATCAGGCGAGGCAGGGTCACAAACATTTCTACTCCCAGAATTCTGGTGGGCAAGCGGGCAAAGATCATTGTGCTATAGGGGCTTGGAAGCGAATTCTCACTTGCCTTTTACATAAGCCAATAACTATATCTTACTGGGATCTATTTACCAAAATCTGGGCCACGGAAACTGCGTTATGCGCCGCACATTTCCGAACATTATCGGCCACCACCCAAAAATTTAGACCCCGATCACGGGTCAAATCTGCCCGTAACCGGCCTACATATACCCGATCGGGCGCCATCGCCAGTGTGGCGGGCGTCGGAAATTCCGCAGACGAATCCGGGTCGATCACGCTCAGACCGCTCCCGCGCTGCAGCACCGCCATGGCATCCGCCACGCCGCAAGCGCGCTCGAAAGCGGCATGAATCGCCAAGCTATGGCCGAAAAACACCGGTACCCGCACCGCCGTGGCATTTATGGCGAGCGCGGGCAAATCAAGGACCCGCCGGGTTTCATGCCACAGACGCCGCTCCTCGCGCGATACGCCGTCAGCCTCCAGTGCATCCACCTCGGGTATCACATTGAAGGCGATCTGTCGGCCAAAGGCGCGCCCCTTCGCTTGTTTGCCGCTCAACATGGCAACGGTCTCGCCGGCGAGTTCGTCCATGGCGCCGCGGCCGCTCCCCGATACCGCCTGATAGGTCGCGACATCGACGCGAGTCAGGCCGGCCAGCGCATGCAGTGGCTTGAGGACCGTCGCAAGCGCCACGCTGGCGCTTCCCGGCAGCGCGACCAGCCCGCGCGCACCGACCGCGTCGAGCGCCGCGGGATTGACATCCGCGGCTACCAGCGGCACGTCCCTACGTGCGCGAAACGTCGCGGACCCGTCGATGACCCAGGCATGCGCCGCCGCCTCCGCGGCATAGCGCTCGGAGAGCGTCGCGCGCCCGCAGAAGAAGACCAGATCCACCCGCGAAAAATCAAAGGCAGCGACATCGCCGACCGGGAGCCTGCTCTCCTCATCGGCGAGCCGCGCCCCGACATGGCGCTCGTCATCGAGCGCGTACAATTCGGCGAACGGCATCTTGCGGGCGCGCAGCTCGTCGAGCACGGCCTCGCCGATCAGTGTCGATACCCCGACCACTGCAATGCGCGGCGTGGCGCTGCGGCTCATCATCGATGCGTGATGACAGGCGTGGTCAAGACCACGTCGGCGCATTGCGCGCGAAAGCGCAGATAGTGATCCATCAAGACCAGCGCCAACATCGCCTCGGCGATCGGCGTCGCGCGAAAGCCGACGCAGGGATCATGGCGCCCCGTGGTTGCGATCTCGACCGGTGCGCCGTGAATGTCGATGGTCTGACCCGGCAGCGTGATGCTGGAGGTTGGCTTCAAGGCAAGACTCACGACGATGTCTTGGCCCGAAGAAATACCGCCGAGCACGCCGCCCGCGTGATTGCTCTTGAACCCCTGCGGCGTCATTTCGTCGCGGTGCTCGGAGCCGCGCTGTTCCACCGCCTTGAATCCGGCGCCGATCTCGACGCCTTTCACGGCATTGATGCCCATCATGGCGCTTGCCAAGTCGGCATCCAGGCGCTCGAACACCGGCTCGCCCCAGCCCGGGGGTACGCCTTTGGCGATCACGGTCACGCGTGCACCGATGGAATCGCCGGCTTCGCGCAGACGCCAGATGAAATCCTCGAGTTCCTGGACTCGCGAAGGATCCGGGCAGAAAAACGGATTGTCGTATGCGGCCTGCGGATTCACCGGCTGCAGGACGATCGGGCCCATCTGCGCCAGATAGCCGTGAATGACGATCTGCAGCCGTTCACGCAGAAACTTGCGTGCAATGGCGCCGGCGGCCACGCGCACGACGGTCTCGCGCGCCGAGGAGCGCCCGCCGCCGCGATAGTCGCGAAATCCGTATTTCTGTTGATAGGTGTAGTCCGCATGTCCGGGGCGAAATCGATCCTTGATCTTCTCGTAGTCGCGTGAGCGCTGATCTTCGTTCGCGACCAGAATGCCGATCGGGGTGCCGGTGGTCTTGCCCTCGAATACCCCGGAAAGGATGCGCACCGTATCGGGTTCGCGGCGCTGGCTGGTGAATTGCGAGGTTCCCGGCCGCCGACGATCGACATCAACTTGCAGATCCGCTTCGCAAAGTTCAAGTCCCGGCGGACAGCCGTCCACGACGCAGCCGAGCGCCGCACCATGACTTTCGCCAAAGCTGGTTACCGCAAAAAGCCGGCCGATGGTATTTCCCGCCACGCCTATCGTGCTCCTGTCGCCGCGTCCAGAACCTCTGCATTCAGCAAGAATACGCCCGCGCCGCCCATCGATAACTCCGGCCAAACAAACGGCAGCTTGGGATAGGCGCGGAGCAGCGCGCGCTCGGTGTTGCCGACTTCCACGACCAAAATTCCATGATCCTTAAGATGCGGCCGCGCCGCCGCCAGTATGGCGCGCACCGAGTCCAGTCCATCAGCACCCGAAGCTAAGCCCCGCCGCGGCTCGTGCCGGTATTCGCGCGGCAAGGTGCGCATTTCCGCGCGCCCCACATAGGGCGGATTGCTCACGATGATATCGTAACGGCGACCCTTTACGGCGCTGAAATGGTCGGACAGCAGTACGTTGACGCGCCTTTTGAGGCGTAAGGTGCGCACGTTGCGCCGACAGACCTGCAATGCGGCCGCGGAGATATCTACGGCGTCCACTTGCGCGCGCGGGAAGGCCCGCGCGCAGGCCAGCGCGATTGCACCGGAACCGGTGCCGATATCCAGGATCCGGCGTACGCGCGCAGGCGTGATCCAGGGCTGAAATTGCCGCAGCGTGAGTTCTGCAATCGGCGAGCGCGGCACCAACACGCGCTCATCCACGTACAGCTCGATGCCTGCGAAGAACGCACGATGGGTAAGATAGGCAAGCGGTTTGCGTTCGCCGATTCGGCGGCGCAAGAGTTCCTCGATGCGCTTGCGCTGCCGCGCGCTGAGGGCGTGGTCGTAGGCGGCGGCGCCCAGTTCATGGGCGAGCCCGGCGACGAAGAACACCAACTCGGCGGCTTCGTCGCGCGCGTTGTCCGTGCCATGACCGAAATAGACTCGCGCGGCGCGCAGCGCGCGGGCGCAATGCTCGATGGCGGCGCCGACCTTCAGCGCGCCGACGGTTTTAACTGCTGTGTGGGATAATCGGCGCATGACGGCTCGTTTGAAAATATTGTCCTTGACGTTCGCCGGCGTTGCCGCCGCCGCCGGGCTTGCCGCTGCGCTTCTGTGGCCGCAGCAGCAGCCGGCGATGGAATTGGCTACGGGCACTTTGCTCACGCCCAGCCAGGCGCTGCCTGATTTTAGCTTGATCGACAGCCAGGGTCGCAGCTTTGGGCCGGCGAACCTGCGCGGTCATTGGTCCTTGCTGTTCTTCGGCTATACCAATTGTCCGGATTTCTGTCCGGCCACGCTCAGCACTCTGGCGGCGCTGCAGAAGCGGCTGCGCGCGGATCACGCCACGCTTCCCCAGGTAATCTTCGTGTCGGTTGACGCCAAGCGCGACACGCCGGAACAATTGGCCAAGTACGTGCCCTACTTCGATCCGGAATTCATCGGGCTCACCGCGGTTGATCAGCCGGCCATTGAGGCCATCGCCAAACAATGGGGTGTTCCGGTGATGCTGCAACCCGCAAAAAACGGCAGCTACACGGTGGATCATTCGAGTGCAATTTTCGTCCTTGACCCTGCGGGCCGGCGGGTCGCTATCTTAAGCGGTCCATTCACGGTCAGTGCACTACAGAGTGATTTGCGGCGCATCGTGACCGGCCGCGCATGAGCTTCGGCCGGTTGTTCGTCTGGCTGCAATACCTGATCCCCCAGCATGCGCTGTCGCGCTTGGTGCTGCGCGCCACACGGATTCGCTGGCGGTGGTTCAAGAACTGGCTGGTGCGAGGCTTTCTCAAGCTCTATACGGTCGACATGACCGAAGCCGCAGAGTCCGACCCGCTCCGCTATGGCTCCTTCAATGAGTTCTTCACCCGGGCACTCAAGGCCAATGCGCGTGCCATCGCACCGGATCTAAATGCCATCGCCTGTCCGGCGGACGGCGTCATCAGCGAAGCGGGCAGCATCGTGGGCGACACCCTGCTGCAGGCGAAAGGACGCGGCTACACCTTAGGGGAATTGCTGGCGGCACGGCCTTGGGCGAGCCGATTCGAAGGCGGCTCGTTTGCCACCATCTACCTCGCGCCATTCAATTACCACCGCGTGCACCTGCCGCTGCGCGGGCAGCTCAAGGAGACCGTTTATGTTCCGGGCCGCCTGTTCAGCGTCAATGCCGTGACTGCCTCGCATGTGCCGAAGCTGTTCGCGCGCAACGAACGTGTTTTGACCTTGTTCGACACGGCGTTCGGAGAATTTGCTTTGATCTTGGTGGGAGCCCTGAATGTCGGCAGTATCGCAACGGTGTGGCGCGGCGACATCACGCCGGCAGCAAAGCGCGTGGTCACGGTGCTGCCGCCGCAGCAAATCGCCCTGGAAAAAGGTGCGGAGCTCGGCCGCTTCAACATGGGCTCGACCGTGATCGTCTTGTTCCAAGCGCATCGCGCTCGCTGGCATTCCGGCGTGAGCGCGGGAGCGACTGTTCGGCTCGGTCAATCCTTAGGGCTTCTCGAATGAGCTGGCGGCCGACCGCGACGCATGCGGCCTTGGCGCGGCGCGCCGCTATGCTGCAAACAACTCGAGCGTTCTTCAGCGACCGCAACGTGCTGGAAGTCGAGACGCCAATCTTAAGCGCTGCCGCTGTCAGTGACCCGCAAATTGAATCGTTGGCCACCCAGGTGGCCGGCATGCCGGCACTCAAGTTTCTGTGCCCGTCGCCTGAATATGCAATGAAGCGGCTGTTGGCGGCGGGCAGCGGCGACATCTACCAAATCTGCAAGGTGTTTCGCGACGCCGAGCGGGGCCGCTGGCACAACCCCGAGTTCACCATGATCGAGTGGTATCGCTTGGGAGTGGACGATGCGGCTCTGATGGACGAGGTCGAGACCCTGGTACGCGCGTTGCTCGCTCCGGCCCGAAGTCTTGGGCCGGCTGAACGCTTGAGCTATTCGGCCGCCTTGCAGCGCCATGCTGGTGTGGATGCTTTCAGCTCGAGCGACCATGAACTGCGTCAGGCGGCGCGGCTCCATGAGATCGATTGCGATGCCGAACTCGAGCGCGATGCCAAGCTCGATCTTCTGATGGGCCTGATCGTAGGGCCGCGCTTAGGGCGCGAGGGCCCGTGTTTCATCTGCGACTACCCCGCTTCGCAGGCCGCACTGGCGCGTTTGCGGCCGTCTGCATCCGGTCGCGCCGCGGTGGCGGCGCGCTTCGAGCTTTACCTCGATGGCCTGGAGCTCGCGAATGGGTTTCATGAGCTGGCTAACCCTAGGGAGCTGCGCGCGCGCTTCGATCGGGACTCGGCAGTGCGCCATGCCCGCGGCCAAGTTCAGCGGCCGCTGGATGAGAACTTTCTGGCCGCGCTCGAGTCGGGTATGCCGGATTGCGCGGGAGTCGCGCTCGGATTTGACCGTTTGGTGGCGATTGCGTTGGGAGCGGATCGGCTGGCGGATGCCATGGCATTCACCATCGACAATGCATGATGGTCACCGCGGGGTCGGGCGCTAGCCCTTGCCGCGCGACAAGTACTCGCCGCTGCGCGTATCGATGCGCAGCATTTCACCTTCGTTGATGAACAGCGGCACCCGCACCATGGCGCCGGTTTCCAGCTTGGCCGGCTTCGAGCCTCCGGTCGCCGTATCGCCACGCACACCCGGGTCGGTCTCGATGACCTTGAGCTCCATGTGCGCCGGCGGCGTAACCTGCAGCGGCACGCCGTTCCACAACGTGACCACGCAAATCGTACCGTCCTTGAGCCACTGGGCGCCCTCCCCAACCGCCTGTTTGGAGGCGGTGAGCTGCTCGAAGGTATCGGGCACCATGAAGTGAAAAAAGTCGCCGTCGCTATACAGATACTGCATGTCCGTGTCGACCACGTCGGCGGCCTCCACCGTGTCTCCGGACTTCCACGTTCGTTCGATGGTGCGGCCCGTCTTCAGATTGCGAACCCGGACTCTATTGAACGCCTGCCCTTTGCCGGGTTTGACCATCTCGTTCTCGACAATGGCATAGGGATCGCCGTCGATGAGAATCTTAAGGCCTGACTTGAATTCGTTCGTGCTGTAATTAGCCATCGCAGGCCTCGAGTTGAAGGGCGCGTATCATAGCCGCAACCCGCGCCTGGTTGCCAGTGTTGACGCCTGTCCCAGAAACACCCTAACCCCGGTGTTACACTTTGCGACGGTAAAACGAGGATTTAGCGTAAGTGACTGAACTGGGGGCCGTTCCGATGATCGTCATGACGAGGTCGCAGGACCACGTCGAAGCGATCAACAGCACGCTGCGCAAGGCCGGCCATCCGGTGCATTGCACCTGGCTGCCCGATGCCCGGGACTTGGGCGATGCGCTGACGCAGATCAATCCCGAGATGCTGATCGCGTTCATCGACGAGCTGGGCATCGATCTCGCCTCCGTGATGAAGGTGAAGCAGCAGAATGCGCCGGAGATGCCGGTGCTGATCGCGCGCGATAGCGTCGATGAAGCGGCGATTGCCGAGGCGATGCGCCTAGGCTGCCAGGACGTCGTGACCCTGGGGAATCGCAGCCGCTTGCAAGCGGTGGTCAGCCGGGAACTGCGCGCGTTCCGCCTGGAGCGAGCGCTTTCGACGACGCTGTCTTCGGCGCGCGAATATCGCGAACAGCTGCAGAATTTTCTCGAGGGCTCGGCCGATGCCATCACGCACGTGCAGGAAGGCATCATCGTCGACGCCAATCGCGCCTGGCTGGAACTATTCGGCTACTCCGAAAACGACGCGTTGACCGGCACGCCCCTGATGGATTTATTCGAGCAGGAAACACACCCGGCGCTGAAGGGTGCGCTGGTCGCCTGCCTGCAGGGCAAGTGGAGCGGCCACACCCTGAAGGTGCAGGCGCTGCTGACGGACGGATCGACCTTGCCGCTCGAGTTGACGCTGACGCGCGCCGACTTCGAAAACGAACCCGCGGTCCGCATCGCGATATCGGCGGTGCGCAAGCAGGATCGCGACCTGGAAGTGCAGCTCGCCGACGCGGTGCAGAACGATGCCACCACGCAGTTTCTGCAGCAGCGCTATCTCATCGCCGCCGTGCGCGAGCGCGTGATGCAGAGCATGAAGGGCGGCGTGCGCCTGTTTGCCCACCTGAAGCCCGATCGCTTCATCGATATTCAGCACGCCATCGGTGTGCTCGCCAGCGAGGATTTCATGGCGCAGCTCGCGGAGCTGCTGCGCTCGCAACTCTCAAACACCGATGTATGCGGCCGATTCGGCGGCAATGGCTTCCTGGTCATGCTGGAGCGCGGTACCGCCAAGGATGTCGAGACCTGGGCCGAGAATGTCGTGAAGCGCGTCAATGAACATGTCTTCGTCAGCGACGACAAGACCTTGTCGGCCACGGTCACCGTGGGGTTGGGGCTGCTGCCAGCCGCCAATGCCGACGTGGCTGCCGCCATAGCCGATGCCGTCAGCGCCACGCGCCGCGGGCGCGAACTCGGCGGCAATCAAATGTACATGGTGGACAAAGCCGACACCGACACACGGGTGCAGGCTTACGACAAAATATGGGTGAAGCACATCAAGAGCGCCCTGATGGAGAATCGATTCCGTCTGGTGCAGCTGCCGATCGCGAGCCTGTTGGGCGAAGACAAGGGCATGTTCGACGTGCTGGTGCGCATGCTGGACGAACAGGGCAATGAAGTGCTGCCGGCCGAGTTCATCGCGGCAGCCGAGCGCAACGACCTGATGAAGAACATCGATCGTTGGGTGATCGGTGCGTCGATGTCATTCGCCGCCAACCGCAAGGCCGCCTGCATTTTCGTGCGCCTGTCGAAGGACACGTTGCTCGACAAGAGCCTGCTGCCCTGGGTGGAAACGCAGCTCAAATCCCTGAAATTCGAGCCCAAGCGCCTGTGCATGCAGGTGACCGAGGAATACGCGAATCAATATGTGCGGCAGACCAAGGAGCTGGCGGAGCAGCTGCGCAAGCTCGGCTTTCGCTTCGCATTGGAGCATTTCGGCACCGGCCGCGATCCTCTCAAGCTGCTCGCCGACATCGAAATGAATTTCATCAAGGTGGACGGCTCGTTGATGCAGGGACTGTCGACGAATCAGATCCAGCAGCAGCGCGTCAAGGGACTGGTCGAAGCCGCGAAACGCCGCGGCATCGAAACCGTGGCCGAGCGCGTCGAAGACGCCAACACCATGGCGGTGCTCTGGCAGCTTGGCATCGAGTTCATCCAAGGGTACTTCGTGAATGCGCCCGAGGATGTCACCATGTCGGGCGAGCGCTAGCCTAAGCCTTCGGTCGGGAGCGCGGTTAGCCGGGCGCGACTTCCAGCCGGTCGATCTGCTTGTAGGCGCGCGAGAATCGCTGCCGGCGCTGGCCTTTCTTGTCCTGAAACTGCTTGAGTTCCTCGAACTTGAGCTTCATCGGCGCGCTATTGCCGCTGTAAATGGTCAAGACCTCGCCGGGCGCAACCACCGCCATCGCCACGAGATATTCGTCGCGCTCGGCGGACTTCTTGCCCGGGATGCCAAAGAGATTCTGCCCCTTGCCGGCCGTCATTTCTTCGATTTGATTCACCGGCAAGGCGAGCACCTCGCCGTCGTTGTTGACGAATATCGTGAGCGCTTCGCTGTTTCCCAGCGGCTGTGCCGGCAGCACCCGCGCGTTTTCCGGCACCTTGAGCACCGACTTGCCCTTCTTGTTGCGGGCATAGATTTCGCGCAGGCGCACGGCGAATCCATAGCCCGCATCGCTAGCCAGCAGCCACAAATCGTCCGGTTCACCGATCAGGACCGCCGCGAAAGTGGCGCCGTCGGGCGGGTCCACCGTGCCGGAAAGCGGCTCGCCGTAACCGCGCGCCGCGGGAAGCTGATGCGCATCCAAGCTATAGGCGCGGCCGGTGGAGTCAATGAATACCGCCTGTTGCAAATTGCGGCCCTTCGCGGATGCTTGATATTCATCGCCACTTTTGTAACTGAGGCCGCGCGGATCCATGTCGTGGCCCTTGGCGGCGCGCACCCAGCCGAGGCGCGACAAGACCACGGTGGTCGGCTCGCTGCTCAGCAATTCGGTTTCGGAAATGGCCTGCGCGGCTTCGCGCTCCACCAGACGTGTGCGCCGCTCATCACCGAACTCCTCGGCGTCGCTGATCAGTTCCTCGCGCACCAGCTTGGTGAGGCGCGCCTTGCTTTTGAGGATCTTTTCGAGCTCATCGCGCTCTGCCGCGAGCTTCTTCTGTTCGTCGCGGATTTTCATCTCTTCCAGACGCGCAAGATGGCGCAGCTTGGTCTCGAGAATGGCCTCGGCTTGCTCGTCGGAGAGCTTGAAGCGCTTGATCAGCTTGGGTTTGGGCTCCTCCTCGGTGCGTACGATGCGGATGACCTCATCGAGATTCAAGAACGCGATCAGCATGCCGTCGAGAATGTGCAGCCGCGCGCTCAGCTTCGCCAGGCGATGATTCAGGCGGCGAGTCACCGTCGATTTGCGAAAGCTCAGCCACTCCAGCAGCAATTCCTTCAGGCCCATGACGCGCGGGCGCCCGTCGAGCGCGATGACATTGAGGTTCACGCGGTAATTGCGCTCAAGATCCGTGGTTGCGAACAAATGCGCCATGAGACCCGGGATATCCACGCGGTTGGATTTCGGCACCAGCACCAGGCGCGTGGGATTCTCGTGATCCGATTCGTCCCGCAAATCCTCGACCATGGGCAGCTTCTTCTGCTGCATCTGCGCGGCTATCTGCTCGAGCACTTTGCTGCCGGACACCTGGAAGGGCAGCGCATCGATCACGATCTCGGCCTCCTCGATTTCGTAGGTGGCGCGCGCCTTGAAGCTGCCGGAACCGGTGTCGTACATCTGCACCAGCTCATCCCGCGGCGAGACGATTTCAGCGCCGGTCGGCAGATCCGGGCCCTTGATGTGCGCCATGATCTTACGCGTGCTCAATTCCGGGTCGTCCAGGAGCGCCACACAGGCGTTCACCACTTCGCGCAGATTATGCGGCGGAATGTCGGTCGCCATGCCCACGGCGATGCCCGATCCGCCATTGAGCAAAAGATTCGGCACGCGCGCCGGCAGCATGGTGGGCTCTTCGAGCGAGCCGTCGAAGTTCGGCGCCCAGTCCACCGTGTCCGCGCCGAGTTCCTGCAGCAACAGGTCGGCATAGCGGGTCAGCCGCGATTCGGTGTAGCGCATGGCTGCAAACGATTTCGGGTCGTCGGTTGAACCCCAATTGCCCTGGCCGTCGACGATCGGATAGCGATACGCAAAATCCTGCGCCATGTGCACCATGGCCTCGTAGCAGGCGGAGTCGCCGTGCGGATGGAACTTGCCGATCACATCGCCGACGGTGCGCGCGGATTTTTTGTGCTTGGCTCCCGCCGCGAGCCCGAGCTCGCTCATGGCGTACACGATGCGCCGCTGCACCGGCTTCAAACCATCGCCCAAATGCGGCAGCGCTCGATCCAGGATCACATACATCGAGTAATCGAGGTAGGCGCGCTCGGCGAAGGTCTTTAAGGGTTCCTTCTCGACGCCGTCGAAGTTGAGCTCTTGCTCTTTCATGAAATGCGCGCGCTAGATATGCGCGAGGTTGCCCTTGTTCTCGAGCCATTCGCGCCGATCGCCCGCGCGCTTCTTGGCGAGCAACATGTCCATGAGCTGATCCGGGCTGTCTTTGCTATCGATGGTCATTTGCACCAGGCGGCGTGTCTGCGGCGCCATGGTGGTCTCGCGCAACTGCAGCGGGCTCATTTCACCCAAACCCTTGAAGCGCGTCACCACCGGTTTGGTGCGCGGACTCTCCGCGGCAATGCGCTTCAAGGCCTTTTCGCGCTCCGCCTCGTCGAGTGCGTAAATCACTTCCTTGCCGGCGTCGATGCGAAACAGCGGCGGCATACACACGTAGATATGGCCGGCGACCACCAGCGGCCGGTAGTGCCGCAGAAACAGCGCACACAGCAACGTGGCGATATGCTGTCCATCGCTGTCGGCATCCGCGAGAATGCAGATCTTGTGATAGCGCAGGCCCGACAGATCGCTGGCGGCTGGATCGACGCCGATCGCAACGCTGATGTTGTGCACCTCTTGGGACTGCAGCACTTCGCCGATGTCCGCTTCCCAGGTGTTCAAGATCTTGCCGCGCAGCGGCATGATGGCCTGCGTCACCCGATCGCGCGCCTGCTTGGCCGAGCCGCCGGCGGAATCGCCCTCGACCAGGAATAACTCGCCGCGGGCCGGGTCTTGGCTCACGCAATCGGCCAGCTTGCCGGGCAGCGCGGGTCCGGCGACCACGCGCTTGCGCGCGACCTTCTGGCTGTCCTTGAAACGCTGCTGGGCATTGGCAATCGCGAGCATGGCGATTTTCTCGCCCTGATCGGAATGCTGGTTCAGCCACAGCGCGAATGCATCCTTGATCACCCCTTGCACGATGCCGGCGGACTCGCGCGAGGAGAGTTTTTCCTTGGTTTGGCCCGCGAACTGCGGTTCGCGCATCTTCATGGAGAGCACGAAACTCACGCCGTCCCATACATCCTCGGGCGTGAGCTTCAGTCCGCGCGGCACCAGATTGCGGAACTCACAGAATTCGCGCACCGCATCGGCCGCGCCGGTGCGCAGGCCGTTGACGTGCGTGCCGCCCTCGGTCGTGGGAATCAAATTCACATAGCTTTCCGCAATCGCATGTTCGGACTCCAGCACCCAGGCAATCGCCCAATCGAGCGAGCCGCCCTCGATATCACGCTTGCCATAAAAGGTTTCCGCCGGCAGCCATTCGCCCTTGCCCAATTCCTCCGCCAAGTACTCGTGCAAGCCGCCGGTATAGAGCCATTCATCCTTCTCGCCGCTGATTTCGTTCTTCAGCGTGACGCGCAAATTCGGGCACAGCACGGCCTTGGCGCGCAGCACCTGCTTGAGCTTCGGAATGGCGAATTTGTCGGTATCAAAATATTTCGGATCCGGCCAGAACCGAATGGTGGTGCCGGTATTGGACTTGCCAACTTCGCCGACGACTTCGAGCTTGGAGGTGGGCTTGCCGCCGGCAAAACTCAAGTTGTATTCCTTGCCGCCGCGCCGCACCCAGCACTCCAGATTCTTCGACAGCGCGTTCACCACGGAGACGCCAACGCCGTGCAATCCGCCGGCATGCTGATATGTCTTATCGTTGAATTTCCCGCCGGCGTGCAGGCGCGTCAAGATCAGCTCCACGCCGCTGATTTTTTCTTTCGGGTGAATGTCCACCGGCATGCCGCGGCCGTTGTCCTCGACCTGGCAAGAGCCGTCCTTGAACAGCGTGACATCGATGCGGTCGCAGTAGCCGTTCACGGCCTCATCGACGCTGTTGTCGATGACTTCGTGCGCGAGATGATTCGGCCGCGTGGTGTCGGTGTACATGCCGGGACGCCGGCGAACCGGATCCAAGCCGCTCAGCACCTCGATGTCGGAGGCCGTATAAGACGATGCCATCAATTACCTCATCTAGAAGGCGCCGGAGTCTAGCACTTAAATCCGGCGCTAATCAGCTGGCAGCTTGGGGCCGATTCGGCTATCTTTCCTCACGCCATGGGAATCGCCAACCAACAGAATATGATTCGTACCATCCCGGTACTGCCTCAGCCGTACGGCATCCGGGTGCGGGTGCGGCGCGGCGATCCCTTCGCCAAGCTGGTGGGTGCGGATTGGCAAAAGACCCATTGGTTTTTTACCGCCGCCGAGCGCGATCGGGTGCTGGACGACATGTCGCGCAAGCATGAATACTCGCGCATTGGAGATGCGCCGGTGCTGGTCCTCGAGAAAGTGGAAAAACTCGGCGAGAGCCGCAGCTTCTAGCAACTTAAGCAGGGCGCCTCGATAAGCGCCTCAAAAGGTGCGCCCGAGAAACAACGAGAACGCGGCGTTGCCGGCCGTGTCGTAGCCGGACCCCAAGTACAAGGGACCGAAGTAGGTGTCGAAAGCCACGAACACCGCAGCGTCCTTGCGCGCCGAGCCAAAACTCATGTCGCCGCGCTGCTGCCAGGTATTGCCGAGCTCCAGCGACGCGCCTATGTAGACCGGGATTTCGAATAGCCCTTCGCCGCCGCGGCTGATTCTGCGAAAGTAGATGGCGCGAGTGATGGCATAGTTCGGTCCGAGCAGGGATTGGGGTGCAAGACCGGATAAATTGAAGAATCCGCCCAAGCTGTAGAAGTCCTGCAATGCCGTGGGATCGATGCTGTTGAGAGTGGTGCCCACCGAGGTCCAGAGCACGATGGTATTGCGGCCGGACGAACGGGCCATGAGCCAGTCCGCCTGCACCTTGTCAAAGGGGAAGTCGCCGCCCAAGTTGGTCCGATTGGCGTCCCACTGCAGGGTGAATGTCTGTCCATCGCGGGGAAAATGCACATTGTCGAGACGGTCGTAGCTGAATTTGAAGAAAAGTTCGCCATTGTTGTACTGCGATTGCGTCAGCGCCGGGTTGCCCCAATTGTCGTGTGTCGCGCCATTCAGCCGGTGATATCCGACGCGAATCTCCCCCCAATTGCCGAGGTTGGTGCCGACGTCAAAATCGGCTTCCGCCTGGCGATCGCGAAAATCGGCGATCTGGGTGTTGTTGGAAAAAATCGGCAGATCCTTGCCCTCAACACGCAAGCTCGGCGCCACGAACCAGGTGCGCGTCGCATTCAGCGGCTGATAGAACTCGCTGGCGAGTTTCTGGTCCGAGCCGATCTGCACATCCGTCAGCAGCTCAGCCCCGAGCGTGTTCAACTCGGTGACGATGAAGCGCGCCGCGGCGTTGTAGCGGCTGTTGCCCTGGAAATCGTCCTCCAAACTCAAGCCAAAGCGCACGTAGTTCGGACCCCATGATTTGCGCCGCGCTCTGACTTCGATGCCGGATTCTTCATCGGCGCCCGCGCCCTGATCCACTAGCGAGTAGTCGACGGTCTCGAAATTGCCGAGGCCGTATAAATCCGCGATTACCGCGCCCACCGCTTGCGGGTCCAGGGGCTTGCCCACCAATGGCTGCATCTCCGCCATGATGGTCTTTTCGTAGCGTTTGGATCCTGCATCGACGCGGACGAACTTTATCTGCGGCAGGCCGGGTTCGCGCGCCGCGCGGCGCGCAAGATACTCAGCGTAAGCCGCATCGGCGACGCTCACCACGGCGAGACGCGCCAGCTGGCTGCGCGCCGCGTTTTCGCCGGCGCTGATCGTGGCGCCGGACGCGCTGAAGTCGGTCGAACTGGCCGTGCCGATCGCGGGCTCGATCAGGATATCCTCCGGCCCGAGGGTGGCGCGCTGGCGGTCCGCGTCCTTGCGCACCAAAATCGCCAGCATCTGGTTGGAAATCGTCAGCGCAGAATCCAACGCGGCGCGCGGCTGCAGCGGAAAGCTCACGTCGGACACGATTAGAATATCCGCGTGCATCGCGCGCGCCACATCGATCGGCAGATTCTCCGCCAGACCGCCGTCAACCAACAATTGACCCTGCATTTCGGCCGGCGCAAATACGCCCGGGGCCGAGATGCTGGCGCGCATGGCAAACGCCAAATCGCCTTTCTCCATCAGCACGGCATTGCCGGTCACAAGATCGGTCGCCACCGCGCGAAACGGCGTTGGCAGAGCATCGAAGTCCGTGTGGGTGCCGAAAGGCAGAGTCAGTTGGCGCAGCGTCTCCTGCAATTTCTGACCTTGAATGAAACCCTTGGGCAGCAGAATTCGTCCGTGCTTGACGCCCAGAGGCAGGCGCACGAGGAAATTTTGATCATCCTGCTTGCGCCTGAATGCCAGTTCGCGGCGCGGCGGCGAATCGCGAAACGCCTCCTGCCAATCCACCGAGCGAATCGTGGACTCGATCTCTGCCGCAGTCATGCCGCTTGCGTACAGACCGCCGACCACGGCACCCATACTGGTGCCGGCAATGCAGTCGATGGGAATCTTCATCTGTTCGAGAATTTTCAGGACGCCGATGTGCGCCATGCCGCGCGCGCCGCCGCCCGACAGTACCAGACAGATGCGGGGCCGCACTTGAGGGTTGGCGGCGGTTGCGGTCGTGGCCGCGCTTGCGGTAACGGCAGCGGCTGCCGCCGCGAGCCAGCTGCTCGTGGCCAGCGCCAACACCAATCCGGCTCGTATGGCGAACTTCCCCATGCTGGGGAGATAGTTTAGAGGACCACGTCGATGTTGGAAGCGGTAAAAATATTGGTGGCCGAATTGTAGAAGCCCCGGGCCGTGAACTTGGTTGCCGGCGTCGGCGCTGCGAACGTCGTATCCAATTGCGCGACAAAGGCGGTGAAGCCATTGAAGCTCAATACGGGGTTGGTGGTGAGCGAGGCGACGGCACCGGGGCCCACGCTGAAGCGCGGCTCGAATAGCGGCAGCCCGTTGGACGCCGGCACCGCAGCGGCCGGCACGATCATCAGCGGCGGCATCGCGCTCAAGGTCGTGATATCGAGACTTTGCGCGCCGATGCGAATCTCGCCGGAGCCGAAGGCGGCGTTGGTAACATCGATCGTCAAGCCGCTGGCGGTCAATGCGGCAAATGGCGCCGCGGTCCCGGTGCCGGTCCAGCTGACCAGCATGGTGGCTGCCACGGTCTGCTGGGCATTCAGGGATTCGGCGATGAAATCCGGCGGCGCCGTGCCGAAGGGACTGGTAAAGCCGTCGACCCACAAAAGATCCCCCGGCGCCAGCGTCGTCACGCCGTCGGGTCCCACGGGCAGTGCGAGAGTTCCGGTGTTGACGGCGTAGCTGGCGGCGATCGGATCCTGCGCGGCGCTGGCGCCGTTGCCGGCGAAATTATAGTTGCTCACCGGCCAATCGTTGATGGCCTGCAAATTCATCACCAAACCACCGGCCGCGGAAGAAACCAGCGAACCCCACATCTCGGTGGACATCAGGCGCACCGAACCGGTATTGGTGGAGCTGTTGCCGGTCGAGTCCAGCATGACGACGTTGTTGGTCCCCAAGGAATACAGGCCGCGCGCGGTGATGTGCTGACCCACGGACACCGAATTGTAATTGAGATTCGGCAGTGTCGAGGTGCCGTCCGCGGTTACCAGGGTGGCGGGCCCCAAGGTCACCAGCGAGTCGATGGCCTCGTACTGCACGATCTGCGCAGAATTCGCGAATAACGTCGCGCCCCGCAACGTGAGTATATTGCCGTTGCGGGCGATCACGTCGCCTTCCATGCCATCGGTGTAAAAATCTTCGAGCGTGCTGGTGGCAATCACATAGTTCGAGTAAAAAATTCCGGCGGTGATGGTCGACACCGTGGTCGGAGTCGGCTGAAAGCTGCAGAACGCGGCGGTCATGGTTGACCCGGCCGAGGCTTGCGACAGCGCCTGCAGACCGGGTTTGCCGACGTACGTGAGCCCGTTCAGCGTATAGACGGTAGTCGGGTTGTTGAATATGGTCAGCGTTCCCAACGCGTTCACTTCGTCAAAAAATGGCCGCACATAGGTTGAATAGGTGCCGACGTTGACGCTGGAATTCACCAGCGGGCCGCGGACGCGGATCAGCTTGCTGTCGGAGGCGGTGGTGGCCACGGTGAAATAGGGTTTGACCACCACCGTCGGCGGGCTGGTGGTCAAATCCACTCTGTTCGATGCCGCCAAGTCGTAGTCGACGGCAACGCGCAGGGCGTTGGTCGAGGCGTAGGTGTACTGCAACGTCAATGGATTGTTCGGATCGAAATTCACGGTAAGGCTCACCAATGTTACGGCGGCTCCCGTCGGATCCACGACCGTCGCCGTCACCGGCACACCGTTGACCATCACGGCTATCTGCGCATTGGTGTAATCCAGTGTGATGGTCGCCGAGGTGTAGGTATCGACCGGCAACCCGGCGCTCGACCAGAGTTCCGCGAGATTCACAAGCTTGGTGAAATCGACGGTTTCCGGCACCGTTATCGCGTTGATTAGCCCGTAGGTCTTGCCGGTCAATTGCAGCGAACTGACCGTCACGATGTAGCTCGTAAAATCACCAGGCTCGTCGGTCAATGAAACCCACGCCACGCCGTAGCCGCTGTTCACATTATTCCTGTGGCAGCCGGCCGCGACCACCGCGAATACGCACGCGCACAACAGCGCGGCGGCGCGCTTACAAGCCTTATCTTTGAACAATGAATGCACTACGACTTCCAATTATTGGGGGGAGGATGAGGGATTAAGGCTGCGTAGAATAAAGGCTTTCGAGACTTTACGCGCAGCAAAGTTCCATTGCGGCGCGCAACTCGGCACCTTAAGGCCCGCTTGGGCGCGGCACTTGCTGGGTTATACAGTGAATATTGCCCCCGCCCAGCAGGATCTCGCGGGTGGCGACGCCCAGCACGCGGCGCGAGGGAAACAGGCGCTTGAGGATGCGCATCGCCCCGGCATCGCGGCGTTTGTCGTACAGCGGCATGACCACGCACTTGTTCGCGACATAGAAATTGATATACGACGCGGGCAATCGATCGCCCGCGCGGCGTGGATGGCTGCCGGGGTGCGCATCGATTCCAGCCGCCTCCTCCGCGCTCATGAATAGCGGTCCCGGCTGATGAATTTTGTGGATCTCCAGGCGACGCCCCTGGGCATCCCTTGCATGCCGTAAACGCTGGTACGCATCCTCGGAAACCGGGTACTGCGGATCCTTGCGATCTTCGGTCCAGGTGAGCGCGACCTGCCCCGGACTCGTGAAGCACGCGAGTTCATCGATGTGGCCGCCGGTCTCGTCCTGATACACGCCCTTGCCCAGCCAGATTACGCGAGTCACCGCCAAATAGCGCCGCAACTGCTCTTCAATTTCGTCGCGGCCCAGTTGTGGATTGCGATTCGGATTGAGCAGACACTCTTCCGTGGTCAAGCAGGTTCCCTGACCGTCGACATGAATGGCCCCGCCTTCCATGACGAATGAAGTGCGGTAGCGGTCCGCTTGTTCCAGCTCCAGCACTTTTTGCGCAACCGCATCATCCTTATCCCACGGAAAGTACAGACCTCCGCGCAAGCCCCCCCAGGCGTTGAACGTCCAGTCGATGCCGCGGCGGCGGCCTTTGGCATCGATGACGAAGGTCGGGCCGCAGTCTCTCATCCAGGCATCATTGCTGCTCAATTCGACGACGCGCACTTGGTTCGGCAGCCGGGCGCGCGCATTGCGGAACTGCGCCGCCGAGACTCCGACGCTTAGCGCTTCGCCGCTGGCGATCGCGGTGGCCACTTGAGCAAACGCAGCCTGCGCGGGTTTGGCGCCGTTGCGCCAATTGTCCGCACGCTCCGGCCATAACATCCAACAGCCCGAATGCCGTTCGAACTCCGCGGGCATGCGGAAGCCGTCCTTCGCAGGTGTTGATCTTAAGGTGCGCAATGCGGGTCTCCGGTCGCGCATGCTAGCATTGCGGCTGCATTTACAGGAGCAAACGAATGTCAGATGCGAAGCCTGTTCCCGTGCAGGTCCCCGCCGGCGGCGAAAAGATCACGATTTCAAACGGCCAACTAACCGTGCCCGACCAGCCCATCATTCCTTATATCGAAGGCGACGGCACGGGCCGCGATATCTGGCGGGCGAGTGTGCGGGTTTTCGACGCCGCGGTGCAGAAGGCGTACCGGGGCGCGCGCAAGATTCACTGGATGGAGGTTTTCGCGGGCGACAAAGCCAACAAGGCTTACAACACCTGGCTGCCGGACGAGACCGTAAAGGCCTGCCGCGACTACCTGATCTCCATCAAAGGTCCGCTCACCACCCCGGTGGGCGGCGGCATTCGATCGCTGAATGTGGCTTTACGGCAATTGCTGGATCTGTACGTCTGTTTGCGGCCGGTGCGCTGGTTCAAGGGAGTGCCCTCCCCGGTCAAGTCGCCGGAGAAGGTCGACATGGTCATCTTCCGCGAAAACACCGAAGACATTTATGCCGGCATCGAATTCGAAGAAGGCTCTGCTGAATGCAGGAAATTCCTCGATCTCTTTAAGCTCAATTTCCCGAAGCAGTTTGCCAAGATCCGTTTTCCGGACAGCTCTGGCATCGGCTTGAAGCCCGCTTCACGGGAAGGCACCGAGCGCCTGTTTCGTGCCGCGGTCAAGTATGCGGTCGACAACAAGCGCAAAAGCGTCACTATCGTGCACAAGGGCAACATCATGAAATTCACCGAAGGTGCGTTTCGCGGCTGGTCCTACGCGCTGGCCGAAAGAGAATTCCCCAATCAGGTCTTCACCTGGGAACAGTGGGAACGCATCAAAAGCGCCAAAGGTGAGAATGAAGCAAACGCGCAGATGGACGCCGCCAGGAAAGCGGGCAAGATCATCGTCAAGGACGCCATCGCGGACATTACCTTGCAGCAAGTGCTGACCCGTCCGGACGAATTCGACGTGGTCGCAACGATGAATCTGAACGGCGATTATTTGTCCGACGCGCTGGCCGCGCAGGTAGGTGGCATCGGCATCGCTCCCGGCGGCAATATCAACTACATGACCGGCCACGCCGTCTTCGAAGCCACCCATGGTACGGCGCCGAAGTATGCGGATCTCGACAAGGTCAATCCCGGATCCGTAATCCTGTCCGGCGAAATGATGTTTCGCTACATGGGCTGGCTCGAGGCTGCCGATGCCATCATCAACGCCATGGACAAATCCATTGCGCAAAAAACCGTCACCTACGATTTCGCACGCCTCATGCCCGGAGCCACCGAGGTCAAGTGCAGTGAATTCGGCGATATTCTGATCCGCAACCTTTAAGGCAGGCTCGCCTCCCGCAACACGCCGCTGGCGGCCAGGCGCCGGCGGCTATCCTGAAGCGCCTGCCAGCTTGAGGTGCGCGAAGTGCGGCAGCGAACGCTGCTTCAAGATATCGAACGCGGCAATTCGATACGCCTCACTCATGGTGGGAAAGTTGAATATCTGATCGATGAAGAAATCGGCGGTCGCACCGGTGGCGATGGCCGCCTGACCGAGATGGACCAGTTCGGTGGCGCCTTCGCCCAATACCTGCACGCCAAGCACGCGTGCCGTGCCGCGTTCGCACAGCAGCGTCAAAAAACCTGCGGGCTCACCTGCAATGTGGGCGCGCGCCACTTCGGCGAACTCGGCCCGGCCGACGATGAGATCGATTTTCTTCGCCGCGGCCTCGCTTTGCGTCAGGCCGACGCAGGCGATTTCAGGAATCGTGTAAACGCCGCTCGGCACCAGACTGCTCGGCCCCGGCGGCGGCAAGCCGAGCGCAATGAGCGCAGCCCGCCGGCCTTGATCCGCGGCCGCGCAGGCGAGCGCGGGCGGTCCGATGGCATCGCCGGCGGCGAAAACACCTGGGATATTGGTCTCGAATCGCTCGTTGACCTGCACGATTCCGCGGCTGCTGATTCCTAGATTTAGCCGATCGAGGCCGATGCCGTCCAGATTTGCGATGCGGCCAAATGCGGCAAACACGATCTCGGCTGCAAAGGGTTGGCCGCCGTGCACCTGAACCTCGACCTGCGAGAATCCGTCGAAGCGGGCGCCGGATACGTCGCAGCCACCGCAGTACTCGCCGCCCATGGCCTGAAACGCGGCGAGAAACCCCGTGCGCAGCGCCGGGTCGAGAAACCCCAGCGGCTCCGCGGCCTTGTCGATCATCGTCACGGTGCAACCCAGCGCGGTGAAAATGGATGCATATTCGCAGGCGATGACTCCGCTGCCGAGCACCACCATCGTGCGCGGAATATACGGCAGGCTCAATATGGAGTCGCTGTCGACAATGTGCTCATGATCCACGGCAACGGCGGGCACGTGCCGCGGTCTCGATCCCGTGGCCAGCAAGATGCGCGGTGCATGCAGAACCCGGCGCGAGCCGTCGAGGTGCTGCACTTCGAGGCGATGAGCGTCCAAGAATACGCCGCGCCCGCGAATCAGCTCGACGCGGTTGCGATTGAGCTGCGCGAGAAGATATCGGTCCTGCGCGGCAATGACGGCATCGACACCGTGCAACAGCGCGGACAATGGCGCATCGCCGCGCAGCTCCACGGCCAATGAGGTGGCGTTGCCGCGCATGCGTCGATAGCGCAGCGCCTGTTCGCGCAATGCCTTGCTGGGGATGGTGCCGGAAAGCAGGCAAGAGCCGCCAACCTGGGGCTCGCGCTCGACGATGGCCGCGCGAAAGCCGGCCTTGGCCGCCTGAATCGCCGCCTTCTGACCGGCCGGTCCCGAGCCGAGACAGATGAGGTCGAATTCGGCCGCCTGCATCAAATGCCCGCCAGGCTTCGGACTTGATCGCGTTTTGCCAGCATGCGTCGCCGATCGTCCGGAAAAACGCTCAGTTGCTCGAATACCGGGCTTTCCAGCACCAACTCTTCGCTGAGCAACTGCGGGTGCATGGTATGAGCGGCCAAAAGATGCGCCGCGAACACGGTTCCGGCAAGGTCGCTATGGCTCGAACTGGCATACTGGCGCCATTCGCTCGCCGCTTCCTGCACTTCATCGGGTAGGCGCCAACTGCCCATCAACAGGCGGCCGAAGCGGGGCTCGAATTCCACCACCAGGTGGGCAAAGGTCTGCGCATCCATGACGGTTCGCTGCCGCACTTCGAATCCCGACAGAATCTTCAGCGCCAATGCAGCGCCGGTGCGATGCATCAGCGCGGCGAGAAACGCGCTCTCCACATGCTTGCGGCGCTGGCGAGCGATTTCCTTGGCCCATAGTCCCGCCAGGGAGGCTTCGCGCCAAAGTTCCTCGGATTCCGGTTCATGACCCGGGGCGGTAAAGACCTCACCGCGCAGCATCACCGCCATCGCGATATTGCGCACTTCCGCCACTCCCAGCCACGAGACGGCCTGCTGCAGCGAAACGATGGGCGATCGCGGCCGCAATACCGGGGAATTCGCGACGCGCATGATTTCGCCGGCGAGCGCCGCATCGGATTGAATCAAGCGCGCCAGCTGCGCGGCATCGATCGCCTGTTGTGCGGTGAGTTCCGCGAGCTGCGCGCAAACCCGCGGCAACGGCGCGATGTTCTGCGGCGCGGTCAATGATTCGCTCAAGAACTCGTGCGCCGCCTGGGAATGCAGCGTGGAAAGAACCACTGACGATTGACTCAACTGGCATCCCTCCTCGTGCGTCGACCTCAATAGATCGGCCAATTTTCGCGAGGCTTGAGCCGCGGTCAGCTTATGTTAAGAAGTTTATGTCAAATAAATCGTCAAATGAATCAGGTGAAAGCCTTGTCCAGGGCCTGCGAAAGATCCTGGATGAGATCGGCCGCGTCCTCGACGCCGATCGACAAGCGCACCGTGCCCTTGCCCACCAGCGAGACGGCGCGCTGCTCGGGCGTGTAGCCGCCGCTGAAAAGCAACTGCGGCGGCATCACCAGCGATTCGGTGGATCCGACGCTGGCGGCGATCGAAAAAACCTGCAACTGTTCGGCGAAGCGCCCGCATTCCGCATAACCGCCGTCCAAGTCCACGGTCACGACGCTGCCAAAATCCTTCATCTGCTTTGCGGCCAATGAGTGTTGTGGATGACTCGCAAGCCCCGGATAATGAACTCGCTGCACGCGTGGGTGTCGCTGCAGAAATTCGCTGACGGCGTGTGCATTGGCGCACTGCCGTTCGTA
The DNA here is from genome assembly GCA_963785405.1 of uncultured Gammaproteobacteria bacterium. GTDB lineage: Bacteria > Pseudomonadota > Gammaproteobacteria > Steroidobacterales > Steroidobacteraceae > Bog-1198. The sequence continues at coordinate 179,882 of CAWAVF010000006.1, read as the reverse complement.
GCGCAGGAAATAGGTGCGCATGCCGCGCTGAATCAGAAATGCGGCGTGCGGATCCAAGGTCGGGCCCATGGGCCCGATGTCCTTGCGCATCTCCGCGATGAGGTCTTGCCGCGCGATGATGGCTCCGCCCATCACGTCGCCGTGGCCGGAGGCGTACTTCGTCAAGCTGTGAAGATACACATCGACATCGTAAGCGCCGTGATTGTGAAAGCCGGCAAAGGTATTGTCGAGCACTGCGAGGCATCCGGCTGCGCGCGCGTGTGCCGTGAGATGGGCGATGTCGGCGATTTTGGTGACCGGGTTGGTGGGACTTTCGAAAATCACCAGGCGAGTCGGCTGCTTTGCGAGCACCCGCTCAATGCCCGGCAAATCTTCGATGGACAGCATGGTATGGGCGATGCCGAACTTGGCGAGCAGATGCTGCACGATGTAGCGCGTCGGTGGGTACGATTCGACGAACAGCAACACGTGATCGCCGCTCTTGCACAACGACAGCAGGCACATGGAAATCGTCGCGACACCCGAACCCGTGAGCAGGCAGTCGTCCCGGCCCTGCAGCTCGCACAGCAAGAGCTCCAATTGCCGCAGGGTGGGATTGCCGTTACGCGAATAGAAAAAGCCCTCGCGCTCACCGCGCTGGTAGCGCAGCGTTTCATTGGTGTCATCAAAGGAGAACTTCACCGACTGATAGATCGGCGCGACCAGCGGCCGGTTGTCGGCAGGCAGCACGACGGCGGGCGGATGGTTTACAAGCGTGTTGTCTTTCATGGTGGGAACGATAATCCAAACAGGGATCGCGCGCTAACCGAAGTCACGGACTCAAATAGCGATCCAATTCGGAGTTGATCGACCCGGCTGAATCGAACAGTGGCGCCGCGTCTTCCGCCGACAGGCCCAGATCCCGATAGCCTTGATCGATCAGCAGCAGGTCGCGCTTCAGCATGCCGGGCTCGTGCAGGATGAAGTCCGCGAGTTTGTGCGCGACATTGACCACATTGCTCTCCCACTGCACATCGCCGGCTGTGCGGTAGGTCTCCCAGCGGGCAATGACGCTGGGCACGGGCGGCGGCAGCGACCAGGCCGACAAAACACGGTTGCCGACGTCGCGATTGAAGACCTCGATGAGGCAATCGTACTCAGGGCTGCTCAAGGATTGACCGGCGCGCTGCGCAACCTCGTGCACGGCGCCCAATGTGACCACCTTGCCGATGTTGTGCAGCAGTCCGCTCAGGTAGCAGAGACCGGTCTCTCGGGCGAGCATGTGCGCCAGCTGGCGCGACCACAGTGCACTTGCCAATGAATGGCGCCACAGGCGCCGTGCTTTGCGCTGCTGGCCCTTGACGTCGAGCATTTTTCCCTGCAGAGCCAGCGTAAATGCAATGTTAGCGACCTCGTCGAGCCCCAGCCAGGCCACCGCGTGCTGCAGCGACGCGATGGGTGAGGCTGGACGTTTGACCGCGGAGGCTGCGATGCGCAGAACATACATTGTCAGGGCGGGGTCGGCGTGGATGATGTCCGCCAGCATCTGGGCATTGCCGTTATTCTTGCCGTTCTGTACGACGCGCACGGCCACATCCGGCAGTAACGGAATCGCCAGCTCATCGCAGGCCAAGTACCGCTCCATCAGGTCGCGGACCATCTCGAGAGCATCGAGTGACGGCGGGGAATCGGCGGACGGGTGCTGCATCTCCTCGGTAACGGCAAACGAAACAATGACTTGAGTTGCTTAGGTGAGGTTGAGCGGCACATCTTCCATGAATTAATGCGTAAAATCCCCGGGACATGAACGCCGTCGCAGATTTGTTCGACGCAGCGCGACCTCCCGTGGATAAAGAGCCGGAATCGCGACTGCGCGAAATTCCGTACAACTACACCTCGCTGTCGGATCGCGAAATCGCTATTCGCCTGCTAGGCGAGGCTACCTGGCAAATTCTCGACGGCCTGCGCAAAGAGCGGCGCACCGGCCGGTCGGCGCGCATGCTGTACGAGGTATTGGGCGATATTTGGGTGGTCGATCGCAATCCTTACCTGCAGGATGATCTGCTCGACAATCCGCAGCGCCGCCGCCAGCTGATCACCGCCATGCACCATCGTCTGCATGAGGTGGAAAAGCGCCGCGACGGCGTGGACGAGAGCCGCGACGCCAAGGTCGCGGAATTGCTGCGCGCGGCAAGCGAAGCGGTGCGAAGATTTGAGCAGCAATTCGCCGATTTTGCGCAAATGCGCAAGCGCGCGCGGCGCTTGTTTCTCAAACACACCCGCGCCGACAATATCCGCTTCGATGCATTCTCGCGCGTCTCGCATGTCACCGACGCGACCGACTGGCGCGTCGAACTGCCGTTTCTGGTATTGATGCCCGACAGCGAGGCGGAAATTCCGGCGCTGGTGCGCGCTTGCATCGAGCTCGGCCTCACCGTCATTCCGCGCGGCGGCGGCACCGGCTACACCGGCGGTGCGGTGCCTTTGACCCCGTGGTCGGCGGTGTTCAACACTGAAAAACTCGAGACCTTGGGTGAGGTGGAAACGCTGGCGCTGCCCGACGGCACGCGCAGCGTTGCCAGCATCTTTTCAGCCGCCGGCGTCATCACCAAGCGAGTGAGCGAAGCTGCGGAGCGTGCCGGGCTGGTGTTCGCGGTCGACCCGACTTCTGCGGACGCCTCATGCATCGGCGGCAACATCGCCATGAATGCCGGGGGCAAGAAGGCGGTGCTGTGGGGGACAGCGGTGGACAACCTGGCGTGGTGGCGCATGGTCGATGCGCAAGGCAACTGGCTCGAGGTCACGCGGCTGAATCACAATTTGGGGAAGATCCACGACGTGGCGGTGGCGAGCTTCGAGTTGCTTTGCAAGGACGGCGCCAGACCCGCGGATGAAGCCAAGATTCTCCACAGAACCCGGCTCGACATCGACGGCGCTAAATTTCGCAAGGTGGGGCTCGGCAAGGACGTGACCGATAAATTCCTGGGTGGATTGCCGGGCGTGCAAAAGGAAGGCTGCGACGGATTGATCACCGCGGCCCGCTGGATTTTGCATCGCACGCCGAAACACACGCGCACCGTGTGCCTGGAGTTTTTCGGTCAGGCGCGCGATGCGATTCCCAGCATCGTGGAAATCAAGCACTACCTGGAGTCGAACGCCAGGGCACAGGGTGTGCTGCTCGCGGGCCTGGAGCACATGGACGAGCGCTATTTGCGGGCGGTGGGTTACAGCGCCAAATCCAAGCGCGGCGCATTGCCGAAAATGGTGCTGCTCGGCGATATCGTCGGCGAGGACGATGCGGCCGTTGCCGCCGCGACTTCGCATGTGGTGCGCATCGCCAACGCCCGGGCCGGCGAGGGATTCATCGCGGTGAACGCCGAAGCGCGGCGCAAATTCTGGCTGGATCGCGCCAGAACCGCCGCCATCGCCAAACACACCAACGCATTCAAGATCAACGAGGACGTGGTGATCCCCCTGGAGCGCTTGGGCGAGTACACCGACGCCATCGAGCGCATCAATATCGAACTGTCGATCCGCAACAAGCTGCAGTTGCTCGACGCCCTGGATGAATATTTCTGCGGCGAGATCGATCCGGCCAAGACCGCGGATGTGGACCTCGGCCGCAGAACCGAAGCGCGCGAGCTGCTAGCGCGCGTCCGCGCCCGTTGGCAGTACCTGCTCGGGGACATCGACGCACCACTGAGCGCCGCGGGTGCGAAATTCGTTGCGCTCGAAATTCCAGCGCCGCACGACGAATCGGGCAGTATTTTCGACCGGCTGCAGGACCGCAGCATCCGGGTCAGCTGGAAGACCGAGGTGCGCGCCAGCCTCGCCCGCATTTTCGTCGGCGCCGCCTTTGCTCCGGTGCTCAGCGACTGCGATGCGGTGCACAGGCGCGTCCTGCAGGGCCGCCTGTTCGTCGCCCTGCACATGCACGCGGGCGACGGCAACGTACACACCAACATCCCGGTCAACTCCGACAACTACGCCATGCTGCACACCGCCAACCGCGTGGTGGCGCGCATCATGCAGATTGCGCGCAACTTGAACGGCGTGATTTCCGGCGAACATGGCATCGGCATCACAAAACTGGAATATCTCGCCGACGCGGAACTCGCCGAGTTTCGCGCCTACAAGCTTAAGGTCGATCCGCACGGCCGGTTCAACCAGCACAAACTGATGCCGCAGGGCGACCTGCGCCGCGCCTATACGCCGAGCTTCAATCTCTTGGGCCATGAGTCGCTGATCATGCAGCACTCGGATATCAACACAATCTCCGATGCCATCAAGGATTGCCTGCGTTGCGGCAAGTGCAAGCCGGTATGCGCCACCCATGTGCCGCGCGCGAATCTGTTGTATTCGCCGCGCGACAAGATTCTGGCCACCTCGCTGCTGATCGAGGCATTCCTCTACGAGGAGCAGACCCGCCGCGGCATCTCGGTGCAGCATTGGGACGAATTGTCGGATGTCGCCGACCACTGCACGGTTTGCCACAAGTGCAAGTCGCCATGTCCGGTCGATATCGATTTCGGCGAAGTTTCCATGGGAATGCGTGACCTATTGCGCCGCATCGGACGCAAGCGCTTCAACCTCGGCACCGCCGCGTCGATGTTTTTCTTGAACGCCACCAATCCACAGACCATCAAGTTGACCCGCAAGGTGATGATCGACTGGGGCTACAAGGCGCAGCGGCTGGCCAACCGCGCGCTCAACACCTTTGCCAGGAAGCAGACCAAGCGGCCGCCGGCCACCACCGGCCAACCCAAAATCAAGGAACAAGTCATCCACTTCGTCAACAAGCGCATGCCCGGCGGTCTGCCAAAGCGAACCGCGCGCGCGCTGCTCGATATCGAGGACCGCAACTACGTACCCATCATCCGCGATCCGGCCAAGGTGAGCAGCGACTCCGAAGCGGTGTTCTACTTTCCGGGCTGCGGATCGGAGCGGCTGTTCTCGCAGGTAGGACTCGCGACCCAGGCGATGTTGTGGCACGTGGGCGTGCAAACCGTGCTGCCGCCGGGATACCTATGCTGCGGCTACCCGCAGCGCGGCGCCGGGGAATTCGACAAGGCGGAAAAAATCATCACCGACAATCGCGTGCTGTTCCACCGTGTCGCCAATACGTTGAATTATCTCGACATCAAGACCGTGGTTGTGAGCTGCGGAACTTGTTACGATCAGTTGCAGGGCTACGAGTTCGACAAGATTTTCCCCGGCTGCAAGATCCTGGATATTCACGAGTACCTGATGGAAAAGGGCGTCCGGCTGGAAAATGTCACCGGCGTGCGCTACATGTATCACGACCCGTGCCATTCGCCGATGAAAAAACATGACCCGCTCACGGTGGTGAACACGCTGATGAACAGCGCGCGCAATGGGGAGATCGCCAAGAACGATCGCTGCTGCGGCGAGTCAGGGACGCTCGCCGTCACGCGGCCGGATATCTCGACCCAGGTGCGCTTCCGCAAGGAACAGGAAGTGCGTGCCGGCGTCGAGCAAATCCGCGCCGGCGCGGGACAAGGCGAGGTGAAGATCTTGACCTCGTGCCCGTCGTGCTTGCAGGGGCTCAAGCGCTTCCAGGACGATGCGGACATGGATGCGGACTACATTGTGGTCGAGATCGCCAAGAATTTATTGGGAACGAACTGGCTGCCCGACTACGTGACGCGGGCCAACAACGGCGGCATCGAAAGAGTGCTGGTGTAGCCGATCGTGGATATGACGGGCGAGCAGTGCGACGTCGCGGTGATCGGGGGCGGTCCAGCCGGCAGTACCGTAGCGGCGCTGCTGGCGCGGCGCGGCCATCGTGTGATTGCGCTCGAGAAGGCGCGCCATCCGCGCTTTCATATCGGCGAATCGCTGCTGCCGATGAATCTTCCGGTATTCGAGCGGCTCGGCGTGCTCGACAAGGTGCGCGCTCTCGGCGTGTTCAAGGCCGGCGCGGATTTCGAGGCCGACAACCCGCATGGCTACAATACGTTCGCGTTCGCGCGCGCCATTGGCAAAAGCCCGCCGCACGCCTACCAGGTGTGGCGGCAGGATTTCGACCAGATGTTGTACCAGCATGCCCGCGAATGCGGTGCCGACGCCCGCGAAGGACACGAGGTAACGGCGGTAGAGCAGCAGGGCCCCCGCGCCACCAGGCTCGAGGTGCGTACCGACGATGGCCGCAGCTATTGTCTTCAGGCGCGCTACCTGATCGATGCCAGCGGCCGCGATGCCTTCCTTGCGGCGAAAAGGAAGCTGCGGCGCAAGAATCGTCAGCATCAAAGCGCCGCCATTTTCGGGCACTTTCGCGGCGCCGCGGCGCGCTTGGGCGAGGACGCCGGCAACATCAGCATCTACCGCTTCGAGCATGGCTGGATGTGGATGATTCCGCTGCGCGACGGCGTGATGAGCGTTGGCGCGGTTTGCAGGCCGGAGTACCTCAAGCAGCGCAAGGGCCGCACGGTGGAATATCTGCTCGACACGCTGCAGCAGAGCGCGGGACTGTGGCAGCGGATGGAGCGCGCGGAGTTGATCGGCGAGGTGCGCGTCACCGGCAATTACTCCTATGACTCAACAAGCATGGGCGGACCGGGTTGGGTATTGGTCGGCGATGCCTTCGCGTTTCTCGATCCGGTGTTTTCCTCCGGCGTGTACCTCGCGATGAGCGGCGCGGAAACAGCCGCCGCGGTCGTCGATACCGCGCTGCGCGAACCACGGCGCGAGAAGGCGCTGCTGCGTAAGTTGGAGAGGCGTCAGCGCGCCGGCATGAAGCGCTTCTCGTTCTTCATCTACCGCTTCAACGGACCGGTGATGAGGCAAATGTTCGGCCAGCCGCGCAATACCTGGCAGCTGGAACAGGGCGTGATCTCGATGCTCGCCGGAGATTTATTCGACACACCGAAGGTATTGTGGCGACTGCGTCTGTTCAAACTGGTCTATGCGATGGTCGCGCTGCGCGACTTTCGGCGCTGGCGCAGCGAGCATCGTTACCGCCTGGCGCAGGCGCGTACGCAGTTCACCGGCGGCACCACGCCGCTCGACCGTATCTAGACAGGCGGCGGCGGGCGCTATCCGCTTCAGGGCGCGACGCGGTCGAGCCGCGCCTTCCTTGCCATCCATAAGCTTACGCCGATTATCATTGAGGTCACCACGCCGATGGTGATGGTCGCGAGCACATTGATTTCCGGGCTGACGCCTAGGCGTACTTTCGAAAACACCACCATCGGCAGGGTGCTGCTGCCCGGACCTGACGTGAAACTTGAAATCACCAAGTCATCCCAGGACAGCGTGAAGGCCAGCAGCCAGCCGGACAAAATGGCCGGGAAAATAATCGGCAAGGTGATGACGAAAAACACCTTCAAGGGGTGCGCGCCCAAATCCATGGCAGCTTCCTCGAGCGCCGTATCGAAGCTGGCCAGGCGCGAATTGACGATCACCGTCACGTAGGCCATGGAAAAGGTCATGTGTGCGATGGTCATGGTGGTTATACCGCGACCCGCGGGCCAGCCGATCAACTGCTCCAGCGCAACGAACAGAAGCAGCAGCGACAAGCCCGTGATCACCTCGGGCATGACCAAGGGTGCAGTGGTCATGGCGCTCAAGGTAAATCGTCCTCGAAACTGCCTAAAGCGCGCCAGCCCAAAACCTGCGAGCGTGCCCAAAATGACCGAGCCCGAGGCATTGATGAGGGCGACTTTCACGGAGATCCACGCCGCGTCGAGAATCTCCTCGTTTTGCAGCAGCGCGACGTACCACTTGAGCGTCGGCGAGTGTGCGCCATCCCACACGGTCACGAGCTTCGATGCATTGAAGGAAAACACCACCATCGACAGTATCGGGATGTACAGGAATGCGAAGCCCAGCCCCAGGCAAGTCAGGATGAAGAACGAGCTGCGGTAATTCACCGCGCACCCGCCGTCTCGCGCGCCTGCACGCTCTGATACCACATCATGAACGGCACCAACAGAATGAGCAGCAAGATCGCCACCGCGCTTGCCACCGGCCACGCTCGATTCGAGAAAAACTCATCCCACAACACCCTGCCGATCATCAGCGCGTTCGGGCCGCCGAGCAGCGCCGGGATCACGAACTCCCCCACCGCCGGGATGAACACCAGCATCGACCCCGCCAGAATGCCGTTCCGCGACAGCGGCAGCGTGATCTTGTAGAACGCCTGCCACGGGCGGCATCCCAAATCCTCCGCAGCCTCGAGCAGCTGCCAGTCCATTTTTTCCAGATTGGCATACAGCGGCAGGATGAGGAACGGCAGATAGGAATAGACGATGCCGACATACATGGCAAACGGCGTGTACAACATGGTCAAGGGTTCATGGATGATGCCGAGCGACATCAACACATTGTTGATCACGCCATTGGCCTTCAACAGGCCGATCCACGCATAGACTCGCAGCAGCAGCGACGTCCAAAAAGGCAGGATCACCAGCAGCAACAGCACGTTGCGCGTCGCGGCCTTGGCGCGCGCAATGCCGTAGGCCATGGGATAGCCCACAACCAAGCACAGCAAGGTCGAAATAAAGGCAACTTTGATCGAGTTGCCGAAAGCGCGCAGGTACAAGGTATCGGTGAATAAGAAAGCGTAGTTGTTGAAATTGACCTTGATGGCAAGAGAATTTTTGCCGACCCACTCGAGCAGCGGCTTGTACGGCGGTATCGCGAGATCAATATCCGAAAAGGATATCTTCAGAACGATGATGAAAGGCACGACGAAGAACAGCATCAGCCAGAGATAAGGCAGCGCGACCACCAGCCCGCGGCCCGATATGCCGATACGTTGCAGTGGCAGGGCTCTTCTCATGGAGCTAGCGGGTGACCACCACCGGACTGGTCGCGTCCCAGGATAAATACACCTGCTGATCCCAGGTGATTGCCTCTGCATGACGCGAGGTGTTGGGCTGCGTGACCCGCACGATCTTGCCGGTGGGCAGCCTGACCAGATAAATAGAGAGATCGCCGAGATAGGCAATATCCTGCACCGCTCCCCGCACCACATTGTCGGGGCCGCCGGCCGGCACGGTCGTGGACATGAATATTTTCTCCGGCCGCACGGCCGCCCAGACGATGGCTTCGGGCGGCGCACTGATGCCGTGGCTGACGTATATCGTGGCGCCCAATTCCGGCGATCCGATGCGCACATACTGTGGTTCGTCCTCGATCAGCTTGCCCTCGAACATGTTCACCGAACCGACGAAATCGGCGACGAACTTGGAACCCGGAAACTCGTAAATTTCCGAAGGCGTGCCGGCCTGGACGATTTCCCCGTGATTCATCACGCCGATGCGGCTGGCCAAGGTCATGGCTTCTTCCTGATCGTGGGTGACGACGACGAAGGTGACGCCCAGCTTGTCTTGCAGACTGATCAGCTCGAACTGAGTGTGTTCGCGTAATTTCTTGTCGAGCGCTCCCAAGGGCTCGTCGAGCAGCAGCAGTTTGGGGCGCTTGACCAAGGAACGCGCCAGCGCCACGCGCTGGCGCTGGCCGCCGGACAATTGATGCGGTTTGCGCCTGGCAAAGTCGCCCATCTTGACGAGATCGAGCATGGTTGCCACACGCTGTTGAATTTCGGCCTTTGGCAAGCGGTCTTGTTTCAAACCGAAGGCGACGTTCTGCTCCACATTCATGTGCGGAAACAGCGCGTACGACTGGAACATCATGTTCACCGGCCGTTCGTACGGCGGCACGCCGGTCATATCCTCGCCATCGATGAAAATTTTGCCCGAGGTCGGCGTTTCAAAACCGCCCATCATGCGCAGCAAGGTGGTCTTGCCGCATCCCGAGGCGCCCAGCAAACAGAATATCTCGCCCTGATAGATCTTTAAGCTGACATCATCGACCGCCTTGAAGTCGCCGAACGCCTTGGTGATGTGCTCCACCTGAACATAGGGGCGTGCTGTCGGATCATTCCAGGGCTGCGCTTTAACGACGGCTCCCGAGGATGTCGTCATCGGACTATTGGCCCGTCTTGAATTTTTGCCAGACTCGGGTCACGGCGCGCGTTTGATCGGGCGAATCGGAGAGCTGCACAGTGAGTGCCTGGCGCTGCTGCGGCGTCGGGTAGATCCCGGGGTCGTTCTTCACCTCCGGCAGCACCAGTGCTTGCGCAGCGGCATTGGCATCGGCGTAGCGCTTGAAGTTCGACACGTCGGCGATGACCTTGGGGTCCATCATGTAATTCAAAAAGGCGTAGGCGCTGTCGGGATCGGGTGCATCCTTCGGGATGGCCAGCATGTCGAACCACAATATCGTGCCTTGCTTGGGCACGCTGTACTTGATATCGATGCCCTTGTTGGCCTCGCGGGCGCGATCGCGGGCCTGCATCACATCGCCGTTGTAGGCCACGGCAATGCAGAGATCGCCATTGGCCAGCGCCTCGATGTATTCCGAGGAATGGATGTTGCGGATGAAGGGTCTGATTTTGGTGAGTACCGACTCCGCCGCCGCCAGATCCTCCGCGCTCTGGGAATTCGGATCCTTGCCCAGGTAGCTGAACACGGCACGGATCATTTCGGCGGGCGAATCGAGCACGCTGATGCCGCACTTCGCCACCTTCGCTGCCACCGCCGGGTCGAACACCAGGCTCCAGCTGTCGAGTGGCGCGTCCGGCATCAGGGCCTTGACCATCTTCTCGTTGTAGCCGATGCCGTTGGTGCCCCATAAATAGATGACGCCGTGGGCATTGTCCGGGTCGTTGTGGGTCACCCGGGCCATCAACTGCGGATCCATGTTCTTCAGGTTCGGCAGCTTGGATTTGTCCAGCGCCATGAAGGCGCCCGCCTTGATCAATCTCTCGAAGTACGACGCGGTGGGCACCACGACGTCGTATCCGCTGCTGCCGGCCAGCAGCTTGGTCTCCAGCGTCTCGTTGGTGTCGTAGTAGGCAACGTGCACTTTGATGCCGGTTTGCTTCTCGAAATCCGCAAGAGTGTTCGGCGCAAGGTAGTCCGACCAGATGTACAGGTTGAGCACTTTGGGGCTGGCGGCGGTCGAGTCGCCATCGGCTGCGGGCTTGCCGCCGCATGCGCTCAAGCTCAACAGCAGTCCCAGCGCGCTAATCGCCGACCAACGAACGCTCCTCATCTCACGCTTCCCCATTTAATTGCGCCCGCTGGTTATATCTCACGCATGGTGGCAGCGCGTCAAACGTTCAGCAGCAGATGCTCGCGCTCCCACGATGAGATGACTTGTGCGAAGGTTTCGTACTCGGCTTCCTTCACCGCGGTAAAGGCCAGCACAAAGCGATCGCCGAATAGATCCACCAGCGGTTTGGACTCGCGCAGCAGGCGCAATGCCTCCGCCAGGGTGCGCGGCAGGGCGATGGCCAGATCATAAGCGCTGCCCGAGATGGGTTCCGAGGGCTTCAATCCCTCGATCATGCCGAGATAGCCGCAGGCCAGCGATGCGGCAATCGCGAGGTACGGATTCGCATCGGCGCCGCCCACCCGATTCTCGACGCGCCGCGCCGAAGCGGCGGACATGGGTACACGCAGACCCGCGGTGCGGTTATCGTAACCCCAATGCACATTGATGGGAGCGGATGAATAACGGCTGATGCGCCGATAGCTGTTGACGTTGGGCGCAAACAGCGACATGGCGCCGGGCAGGTATTTTTGCAGGCCGGCGATATGACCGAAGAACAGCGCCGAGGGCGAACCATCGGCGTTGCTGAAGATGTTCTGGCGGGTTTTGCGGTCGATGATGCTTTGGTGCAAGTGCATCGCGCTGCCGGGTTCCTTGGCCATCGGCTTGGCCATGAATGTGGCATACATTTTGTGGCGCATCGCCGCTTCGCGCGCCGTGCGCTTGAACAAGAAGGCCTGGTCGGCGAGGCTCATCGGGTAGCCGTGCAGCAGGTTGATTTCCATTTGCGCCGCGCCGGATTCATGGATCAGCGTGTCGATTTCGATGTCCTGCGCTTCGCAGAACGAATACATGTCGTCAAACAGCGGATCGAACTCATTGACTGCGGCAATGCTGTACGCCTGCCGGCCTATTTCCGGGCGTCCCGAGCGGCCGACCGGCGGCTTCAAGGGATAGTCGGAATCGATATTCGGTTCGACCAGGAAGAATTCCAGTTCCGGGGCCACCACCGGTTCCCAGCCATGCGCCTCGTACAGGTCGAGAACCCGCCGCAGCACGTAGCGCGGCGCCATCGTGACGGGGCGGCCGTCGCCATAAAAGCAATCGTGGATCACCTGCGCGGTGGGCTCCGCGGCCCAGGGCACCACGCGCACCGTTTTCGGATCCGCCTTGAGCACGATATCGATATCCGAGGGGTTCATGGCGCTTTGATCTTCGGGATAATCCCCGGTCACCGTCTGCAGGAATATGGCCTCCGGCAGGCGCATGCCCTCCTCTTCGGCAAATTTCTCGGCAGGCATGAGCTTGCCGCGCGCCACCCCGGCCATGTCCGGGATGATCGCTTCGACTTCGGAAATGCCGTGTTCTCTCAAGAATTGTTGAATCGTGCTCGCCATACATCACCTTGAAGCAATCGCGCGCTGGCGGCTGGCGTTTCCAAATGCAGCAAACAGCGCGACAGAAAATGGGTCCTTGGCGAACTGCCACTCCGGATGCCACTGCAGTCCCAGCGCAAATGTGGCTGAATCCGCGACGCGGAACGCCTCGATCACGCCATCCGGCGCGCGCGCCTCGACCGCCAATTTCGGACCCAGCATCTTGACGCCCTGCGAATGCAGGGAATTCACCTGCAGCCGATCCTTTCCGGCGATTTCCCGCAATTGTCCTCCAGGCTCCAGCAGTACCTCATGGGCGGGCGCGTATTGCGCGTCCAGAGGCAGCGATTCATCGTCGCGGTGATCAAGGTTGCCCGGCACGTCATGCAGCCGCGGGTTCAACGTGCCGCCGTAGGCGACATTCATTTCCTGGAATCCGCGGCAGATCGCGAGCACCGGCAAGCCGGCGGCGACCGCCCGCGGAATCAGCGGAAGCGTCGTAGCATCCCGATTTGGGTCATGTAGCGTTCCCGGCTCACTGGCCGGTCCTCCGTAGTGGCGAGGTTCAACATTCGATGCGCTGCCAGTGAGCAGCAAACCGTCGCAGGCGTCCAACAAGGACGGCAGGTCGATTTCGGGCCCGAGTGCCGGAACGAGCACCGGCACCGCCTTCGCGCCGAGCGCGACGGCTTCGATGTACTTCTCCCCGACCATGTGGAAGTAATGCTTCGCATACAGCCGGCGATCAGCCGGAATTCCTATGAGCGGCAAGCGAGACATGTTTAATATATTAAACGTCCAAGGGGACGACTGGGCTTTCTCTACCCGTCTATTACACCATAGCCTTGAGGGATCGTCCCGACTGGTCAGAGAAAAAGCGCTAAGATTTAGGCATTTCCAACACTTAGACGCGATTGCTGCGCGGCAGCAACATTACACTTGCCAGCAAAACCGAGGTAGGCTCACAGCCACCCCGTCCTGTCAATAGCCACTAAATCTTAAACACAGAATCGAAAACAGCCCCGATGCGCCTCTCCTATCCGCCCGCCCCTTCCTACTACGCAGCCTCGATTGCCGGTACCGCACCTTTCAGGGGCGGCGCTGAAGGTGGGCGCGAGGCGCTGCGCGGCGACATCCGCGTCGATGTAGCCGTGCTCGGCGGCGGAATTGCCGGTTGTTCGGCGGCGCTGCATCTGGCCCAGCGGGGGCTTAAGGTCGCCCTGCTGGAGGCGCATTTTGTCGGCTATGGTGCTTCCGGGCGCAGCGGCGGCCAGGCGATTTTCGGTCTGGCCGCAAGCCAAAAGCGCCTCGTCGCCGACGTCGGACGCGACGATGCACGCCGTTTGTTTGACCTTTCCATCGAGGCATTGGAGCTCACGCAAGCGCTGCTGCGCGACTACGCCATCGATTGCGACTATCAACCCAATCACGTGCATGTCGCGCTGAAACCGCGCCAGGTACAGGAATTGGAAGAATGGACCCGGGAGCTCCACGAGGAGTACGCCTACCCATCCACGCGCATGCTGGATCGCGAAGAACTCAAGAATCATGTTCGCAGCGATCGCTATCTTGCAGGCCTGATCGACCCGCGCAGCGGACACTTGCACCCTTTAAAATTCACTCAAGGCGTGGCGCGCGCGGCAGAGGCCGCCGGCGCAAAAATTTACGAAAATTCCGAGATCCTGCGCTACGAGGACGGAGCCGAGGTGCGCGTGCACACGGCGCACGGCACGTTGCGCTGCGCGAACCTGATTCTCTGCGGCAATGCCTACATCGGCCGTGTTGCGCCGGCGTTGGCACGGCGTATTCTGGGCATCGGCACCTACATCATCGCGAGCGAGCCGTTGGGCGAAGAGCGCGCGCGCAGTCTGTTGCCGAGCAACGCGGCAATTGCCGACATCAATTGGATCCTGGACTACTTCCGGCGGTCGCAGGATCATCGCCTGCTGTTCGGCGGACGCGTCAGCTACAGCTCGGTGCAGCCACCGCGTCTCGCCGAGTCGATGCGCCAGCGCATGGTGCGCGTGTTTCCGGCGCTCGCCGATGTCAAGGTGGCGTACGCCTGGGGTGGGTATCTCGACATCACCATGAGCCGCGCACCGAACTTCGGACGCCTGGCGTCCAATGTCTACTATCTGCAGGGCTTTTCCGGTCACGGCATCGCATTGACCGGCTTGGCGGGAAAACTGGTCGCCGAAGCGGTGGCCGGCACGGCGGAGCGCTTCGATGTATTCGCGCGCATCCCGCATCGCGATTTCCCCGGCGGCCCTTTATTCAGACGGCCGTCGCTGATGCTGGCGATGCTTTACTACCGGCTGCGGGATCTTTTGTGAAGCGCACGCTGAAGCAGCGATGAATGCGCGCGTGACGTTCGAAGTCGGTGGGGATGGTAGCGGCGCTGATGTCTTCGATGGCAAGATCGGAGAGCGCCTGCGAGTCGAGCTTGAAGCGCGTGTAGTTGGTGGAAAATACCAGCCGGCCCGCGGGGCGCAGTAGCTGCATCGACCTGCGAATCATGCCCACATGGTCGCGCTGTACATCCAGCACGCCCTCCATGCGCTTGGAGTTGGAGAAGGTCGGCGGATCCACCAGCATCAAGTCGAATCGCGGGCCCAGCGACGCTTGGCTTTCGAGCCACTCCAGGCAATCCGCGCGGTACAGCTGGTGGTTGTCGCCGCGAAAGCCGTTGAGCAGCAGATTCTCATGCGCCCAATCAAGGTAGGTGTTCGACAGATCGACGCCGGTGGTGCTGCGGGCGCCGCCGGCGGCGGCGTACACGCTGGCGCTGCCGGTGTAACAAAACAAATTCAGGAAATCTGCGCCCTGGGCCCAGCTGCGCAGCATGCCGCGCACGATGCGATGATCGAGAAACAGCCCGGTATCCAGGTAGTCGCGAAAATTGACCCAGAATTTCAATCCGCCCTCGCCAACGACCTGCCGCTCGGCAACGCTGGCGCGTTTTTCGTATTGCTCGGCACCCTTCTGCGGTTTGCGCACCCGGGAATGCACCAAAGAAGCCGGCACCCCCAGCACCTCCGGCAACACCGCAAGCGCCTCGCGACGCCGCTCACGGGCGCTCTCCTCATTGACGGTCTTCGGCGCGGCATATTCCTGGACGTACACATGCCGGGGTCCGCGGCCATAAAGATCGATGGCGAAGGCGTATTCCGGCATGTCAGCGTCATAGACGCGAAAGCACTCGATGTGCTCGCGGTCGGCCCAGGCGCCCAAGCGCTGCAGATTCTTGCGCAGCCGATTCGCGAACATTTGTGCGCCCGGCCGGCTCGACCAATCCGCGCGCACTTGCTCGGCGGGGCGCTGCGCACTGGCCTCGTTCAAATCGAAACGCAGCAGCCGGCATTCAATCGTGCCGTTGAACACCCGGTGCGTGCGCTTTGCGTAGACGCCTAAGTTGCGGGCCAGCGGCGGATTGCCGGTGAGGATGGCAGCCTGCCAGCCTGCAAAGCGCTCACGCAGCACGCTGCCGAGCTCCGAGTACAGCGCAGGCAGACCCGATTCCGCACCGATGCGTTCGCCATAGGGCGGATTGACCACGATGAGCCCTGCAGGCCCATTGGGTCGAGCCAGTTCCGCGAGCGAGCGCTTTTCGACGTGCAGCCATTCAGCAACGCCGGCCTCATTGCCATTGGCAATGGCCATGCGCACAGCATCCGCATCGATGTCGAACCCTAAGATGCAGCGCCGTGCAACCCGCGCCGCACGCCGCGCCCGCGCCTCATCAAGCAAGCGCTCCCAGAGCGCGGCATCGAACCCTCGCCATCCTAAGAACCCGAAGTAGTCGCGATCGATCGACGGCGCCGCGTCGGCAGCGATCAGCGCGCCTTCGGTGAGAAAGGTGCCGGAGCCGCACATGGGATCCAGCAGCATGCCGCCCTGTTCGGCGATGTGCGGCCATCCGGCGCGCAGCAGCACCGCGGCAGCCACATTTTCCTTGAGCGGCGCCCGCCCGCCCTCGAGGCGATAGCCGCGCCGGTGCAGACTCTCACCGGAGAAGTCCACGGACAGCAATGCTGTCGCGCCCTCGACATGCAGGTGCAGCAGCACGTCGGGACGGTCCGGTTTGATATTTGGCCGCCCGCCGGTGGCGTCGCGCAGGTTGTCGCAAACCGCATCCTTGAGCAGTTGCGCGCCGTAAATCGTATGCCGGATGGATTCGTTGCCGCCGCTGCAAGCGCAGGCCAGGGTCGCTCCCGGCGCCAAGTGCTCGCGCCAGTCGATGCGCTTCACGGCTTCGTACACGCTTTGCGAACTGCCGGCGTCGATGGAGCCCAAGCTCAAGAGTACGCGCGTCGCGGTGCGCGACCACAGACAGGCTCGATAGCCGACCTCAAGCGTGCCTTGGAACCTGACATCGTGGCTGCGTTCACGAATATCAGCGGCGCCGAACTGCGCCAATTCCTCGGCCAAGACCGAGGCCGCACCCACCGGCGCAGTTGCAATCCAGTAGCGCACATTGTCAGGATCGCTCAAGATACGTCGATTATTTTTAGCCCGGTCTTTTTCGCAGCGGACAGTTGCCGCCGATCCGCGGAAACGAATAAATCAGGCTGCACGGCGATCGCGCAGCCAACATGCAGCGCATCTGCCGACCGCAACGGATGCGTTTCCAGGAGCGGAACAGCGGTGTCCACTACGCCTGAAGTAATCTGGCAAATGTCCACATCCGCCAGATCCGCGATTGCGTCGCTCTTGAGCTTTCGATACACGCTCTTTGTCAACTTCTTCTCGCGCACCAACCGGCATAATGTGGATATCAACTCTGGGAAACAAATAACGCTAACGATCAGATTATCCGCGTCTTCGCACAATTCCACGACGCGATTCGAATTCCGCTCGCTTACATAGCGCTTCGCGAACGCGCTCGTATCCATGAAGACATTCACGCTGATTCGTTCCTGTCCTTCAGTATTTCCCGGCTTAGCGATACACCCTTGACGGTCACGGGCGTGGCTTGCCGCTTCCATGACGGCACACCCGAGCGGATGGGTACAATTTCCGCGATCGGTTTGCCGTTACGAAAGACTCGGACAGTATCGCCGCCTTCGACGGCGTCGAAGTAGTGCTTGGCATTGTTTCGCAATTCGGTGAAGGTCGCGTCGCGCATGGGAACTCCTGTACATCAATGTGCATCGTAATGTACACATAGTCGGCGAGTCAACGCTGCAACGCAACGCTCCCAAGATGGGCTGGCCTTGGATGGTTTGAAAAATAGCGCATAAGAATTCTGTAGACATCGACGTCGAACGCAACATCCGCATCACGTGCGCTCAAGGTGGCCAGCTCTCCCTCGCAGCGGGCGGTTCCGAGATAAGTCCAATGATCGAGAACGTGGATTTCGTCACCTTCGCGCAATCCGACGCGGCCTGGGAAAGGCCAACTCTTGATTTTCAGCGCGGACAGCGCCAGCTGAATCCGTACTTGATGGAGCAGCAGCGGTTCCTTGCCCGTGCAGGCGCCCCGGCACTTTCCGACCTGCAGCGCGAAGCACGAACCCTCGCTCTGCTCGAGACCCAGAACCTTGAGGCATAGCTCGCGCGCGCGCGCAATGTCGGTCAATGCCTTGCGCGCGTCTTTCGCGGAATGAAACACGCCGAAACTATCGGCAAGATCCGCCGGCGCGAGCGCGTCGATGCGCTGCGTCTCGACCAAGCCCAAGTGGCCGGCTGCAAGCCGCAAAGTCACTGCTTCGGAACTGCGGCTGAGGTGCCTGTTGTAGAGCGGCTGTTGCGTTTTTATCCATTCGGCCTCAAGCAGCACTGCGCCGAGTTCACCGGCCGTGCGCCGCCAATCGACGCGCCGGACTTGTGCCGCGAGTTTCCGATCTCTCGAGCCCGGGTGCTGCTCGCCCAGCTGCGCCAGCACGCGGCTGCGCAGTGAATTGCTTCTGCCGATGTACAACAAAGCATCGTCCGCGCCGAACAAGCGGTACACCCCGGGGCCTTCCGGCAATTCGTCGGCCAGCTCCGGCGGCAGCTGTTCGGGCAGCTTGATCACCCCGAGCACGGATTGAGCCTGCGCCGCCGCAAACGCCGCCGCCGGTATCTCGAGCCGCAGCTTGAACCAGAAATCGCGCAGCACCAGCGCATCGCCGAGGGCGCGATGCCGGGCATTGCACGCAAGATCGTGGCGCTCCATCACCGCGTCCAAATTGTGGCGCGCGTGCTGCGGAAACAAGCGTCGCGAAAGTTTCACGGTGCATAGCGCCGTGGCGGCAAAGTGCATACCGGCGCGACGAAACTCAGCACACAGGAACGAGTAATCGAAGCGCGCATTGTGCGCCACGAACACCGCGCCGCGCAGTTTGTCGAACACGGTCGCGGCGAGCGCGGTGAAGCGTGGTGCCGCGGCGACCATCTCATTGCTGATGCCGGTAAAGGCCACGATGTAGGAAGGGATTTCGCAGCCGGGATTTACCAGCGAGCTCCACTCTTCGACGACCGCGCCGTTTGCCACGCGCACGATGCCGATTTCGGTGATCCGATGATGTGCGGCATTGCCGCCCGTCGTTTCCAGATCAACGAATACGAGATTCTCAGCCGCGTCCATCGAGGGACAACAATGGATAGTAGAGATCGGGCCGCCGATCCCGGAACACACCCCAGGACTGCCGGTAGCGGCGCACCTCGTCGAGGTCGAAGGCGGCGGTCAGCACCGACTCGCTGACACGATCCGCTTCGGCGACTTTTTCGCCCGTCGGCGAGGCGATGAACGAAGAGCCGTAGAAGGTCATGGTGTACTTTTCACCTTTCTCGGTGCCGATGCGATTCGATGCCACCAACGGCACGATATTGGCCGCGGCGTGGCCCTGCATGGTGCGCTGCCAGTGGCCGCTCGAATCGATGCTGGCGTCCTGTGGTTCCGAGCCGATTGCAGTGGGATAGAGCAGTATCTCGGCGCCCATCAGCGCCATGCAGCGCGCTGCCTCCGGGAACCACTGATCCCAGCAAATCGCGACCCCGAGCTTGGCATAGCGGGTGTCGAACACCTTGAAGCCGGTGTCGCCCGGCGAAAAATAGAATTTCTCGTGATACCCCGGTCCTTCGGGAATGTGCGACTTGCGATAGCTGCCGAGCACCGCGCCGTCGGCATCCACAATCACCACGGAATTGTAAAATGCATTGTTGGCGCGCTCGAATACGCTGACCGGCAATACCACGCCGAGCTCGCGCGCGACGCCGCGGAAGTGTTCGACGGCAGGATGCGCCTCCAGGGGCTGCGCGAGCTCCAGATGCCGCGCGATGTGGTCCTTGCAGAAATACGGCGTCTCGAACAGCTCCTGTACGAGAACCACCTGGGCGCCGAGTGCCGCCGCCTCGCGAATCAGTTTCTCGGCACGCGCGACATTGGCATCGCGATCCCAACTGCAGGCCATTTGAGTGGCCGCCACCGTTACCTTGCTCATGAGCGATATGCTACCTGAAGGCTTTGGCCTAAGGCCTTAGGTGCCGGATTAAAAGGTGGGCGGCGAGCTGGCGCTGACGATCTCGCATTCCTCCCGACCGGTGTTGCGAAACCGATGCGGCAAGGTGCTCTTGAAATAGTAGCCATCGCCTGCCCCTAAGACCCTTGAGTCGCCGCCGATCGTGAGTTCGATTTTTCCCCTCACGATCACACCCCCCTCCTCGCCGGCGTGGGTCAGCATTTCCTCGCCGGTATCCGCATTGGGCGCGTAAATTTCGTGCAGGATCGACATGCTGCGCTTGACCAAACGCCCGCCGACCAGCCGCAACTCAACGTTGGCGGTGCCGATGTCGGTGAGTTCTTCCCGCGGGAAGAACACCTGCGGATTGCTGCGCAGGTCCAGGGTAAAAAAATCCGCCAGCGCCATGGGTATGCCGTCGAGCACTTTTTTCAGCGAACTCACCGACGGACTCACCCGGTTCTGCTCGATCAGGGATATCAATCCATTGGTCACACCGGCACGCTTGGCCAATTCACGCTGCGACAGCCCGTACATCTGGCGTACGGCCTTTAAATGCATTCCCACATCCAAGCTCATATCGTCTATTATAATAGACAGATGAGCAGAATAACGAGCTGAAATTGAGCTAAGTGTTGATTTTATTTATCATCTCGCCCCGAAGGTAAGTTTCCAAAGGACCTACGCCATGAATGCCCAGCTGACCCCAGCCCCTGCAAATCCTGAGCTCGACGCGTTTTGGATGCCGTTCACGGCGAATCGGCAGTTCAAGGCGAATCCGCGCCTGCTGGCGCGAGCCGAGGGCATGTATTACTGGGACAAATCCGGCCGCGAAGTGCTGGACGGAGTCGCGGGTCTTTGGTGTGTGAACGCCGGTCACGGCCGCCGCGAAATCACCGAGGCGGTTACCAAGCAACTCGCGACGATGGATTACGCGCCTACCTTTCAGATGGGTCATCCCATTGCATTTGAACTTGCGAATCGATTGGCGAAGATCGCGCCTCCCGGACTTGACCGGATATTTTTTACCAATTCGGGTTCCGAATCCGTGGATACCGCGTTGAAGATCGCGATCGGCTATCACCGGGCGCGGGGCGCGGGCCAGCGCACCCGGTTCATCGGCCGCGAAAAGGGCTATCACGGCGTTGGTTTCGGCGGCATGTCGGTGGGCGGCATGGTCAACAACCGCAAGTTCTTCGGCTCATCGATGCTGCCCGGCGTGGACCACATGTCGCATACGCTGGATCTCGAACACAACGCGTTCTCGCGCGGACTGCCGCAATGGGGCGCGCACCTGGCCAACGAGTTGGAGCGGCTGATCGCGCTGCATGATGCCTCGACCATCGCGGCGGTCATTGTCGAACCCATCTCCGGATCGGCCGGAGTGGTATTGCCTCCCGCCGGCTACCTGAAGCGGCTGCGGGAGATCTGCGACAAGCACGACATCTTGTTGATATTCGATGAAGTGATCACCGGATTCGGCCGGGTCGGAAAGCCGTTCGCCTCGCTCGCTTTCGATGTGACGCCGGATCTCATGACCACGGCAAAAGGCCTCACCAATGGCGCGCTCCCCATGGGCGCCGTGTTTGCCCAGCGCAAAATTTACGACGCTTTCATGCAGGGCCCGGAAAATACGATCGAGCTGTTTCACGGCTATACGTATTCCGCGCATCCTGTGGCGTGCGCAGCAGCGCTGGCGACGCTCGATGTCTATGCCAAGGAAGGACTGCTGACGCGCGCGGCATCCTTGAGCTCCCAATGGGAAAACGCCGTGCATTCCTTGCGCGGTCTGCCGCACGTGATCGACCTGCGCAACTACGGCTTGATTGGCGCGGTGGAGCTCGAGACGCGGCAGGGTAAGCCAGGAGCGCGCGGCTTCGAGGTATTTCTAAAATGCTTCGAGCAGGGTGTCATGGTGCGTCAGACGGGTGACACGATTGCGATGTCGCCGCCCTTGATCATCGAGGCCAAACAGATCGACCGCTTAGTGGAAACATTGGGCGCGGTGATCCGCGAAACCGCCTGATCTTAAGGCTTGGGGTCGGATCGCGGCTTGGGCTCGAATATCGAGTACCACTTCTTGCAGGGTTCGGCGACTTCCCAGACACCCTCGAACCCTGCGGGTACAACGAAGGCATCGCCGGCCTTTAGTTCGTGCTTTTCTCCGCTCGCCGATTCGATGCGCACGCGGCCTTCGATGATGACGCAGAACTCGTGCTCGGTGTAGCGAACACGCCATTTGCCGGCGGTGCTGGTCCAGATGCCGCAGAAAAATTCCTGGGTGGCATCCGCGTATTGATTCGACACCCGGGTTCGCGGGATGCCGGCAAGAATATTCTCGTGCGAGGGATTCGCAGACTCCCCGGTCTGAAATCGATCGAGGACCACGATCCTGGGAGGAGCGCTCATGCGCTATCGTAGGCTTTTGGCGCGCGCGGAAACAAGTGCGGCCCGGCCGCCTATGCGGCGCCGGGCCGCTTGCTCAAGGGGTTTTCACCCGAATTCACTCATTCTTGCCGACCTGAGCGACGGGCGCGCTGTCTTGCGCTTGCAATGTCAATCGAACGCGACGCTCGAGTGCGTAGCCGTCGCTGTCGGCGGCGACGCTCTGGCTCTTGCCGTAGGCATTGACTTCCAGCGCTTCATCGCTGACCCCGGCTGCGAGCAATAGATCGCGCACCGCATTGGCCCGGTCTTGCGAGAGCTTCATATTGTCGTCCGCCGTACCGCGAGGATCCGCATAGCCATCGACCCGGACCTTGAGGGCTGGGGATTTTGCCACAGCCTGCGCCAGCACCAGGATCTGATGGGCAAGGTCCGGCGTGATCTCGGCGCTGCCGGTGCGGAACAAGACATCGCCCTCGAATCCATCGAGAACCTGCGAGGCATCGCCTTTGGCGGTTTGCGCCGCTTCGATTTTCCGCGAAACATCATCCAGCTTGGCGGTGAGACCCTGATTGGTCTCGACCAGCCGGCTCTTTTCCGTCAGCAGCGTCGATTTTTCAGCCAGCAGTTCGGATTTATCGCTCTCCAGCGCCTTAGTCCTAGCCTCCGCCACCTTGGCATCGCCCGCCCGGTGCACGCGATTGCCGAGCCAGGCACCGAGTCCTGCGCCCACCACGGCGCCGACCGGGCCCGCAGCGAATGCACCGATCACCGCACCCGATATCAACCCCACCGGCTCCTGCGGTGGAGCAGCCCGTGAATCGCCGGCGAACGCCGCGGCGCTCACGCCCAACAAACCAATGGTGCACATCAACTTTGAATATCCGGTCTTCATAACGACTCCTCGCTTAAGCGTTCGAGGCGACGACCGTCGCCCCATGGGAGCCATTACGGCCCGAGATTCGGGCGAAGCGCGGATGGAGTCGTGGCAAATCGTGGCGAAGCGGCGACCAATTGCATCGGCCGCCGCTTGGCCAGAATCAACTAGCGATAAGCCCAATGTCCCGGCTGAAACACCCACTGGCCGTTGCGCGCAACCCACTCCGGGCGCACCCAGTAGGCAGTGGCCGCGGGGCGCTTTTCATAGTGCCCGGGTCGCCACACATACTCGTTGTGCTCCCAGCGCCAATGACCCGGTTGCCAAATCCAATTCGGACCCGGCGCCACGGGCACAACCTCGACTTGAAGCGGCGGCGGCGGCCGCGCGACCACGATTTCAGCGACCGGCGGTTGTACAACGACTCGCGGCGCGGTCGCCGTTACGGTGCAGGCCGCGCTCATGGTCAGCAGCACGGCGATCACACAGGCAGAACGAATTTGCATGAAACATCCCTCAGGTTGACTTGAATAACTCAACACAACAACGCGCGCCTCTGCTAAGCGTGCACAGCGGCACATGAAGGATGCGTTATAAAGATCGCCGTTTAGGCTTTCAACGAGAAAGGCGTGAAATTGGTACCTATGTCGTAGTAATCCTCGTTTTCAGCTCGCTTGAGGAATGCCACTACCCGATAGGTCAGGGGAGTCGCGACGATTTCCCAACCGCTTTTCAACACATACTGCGTGAACATCACCGCCACCAGATGCGGCCAGGGCATGCGGCCGAGGAATGCGACCGTATAGAAGATCATCGAATCCACCAACTCGCCGCACAAGGTGGAGCCGACGATCCGCGTCCACAGCCAGCGACCTCGCGTCCAAATCTTCATCTTGGCGAGAACGTAGCTGTTCAAGAACGTGCCACAAAGAAATGCGCTGATCGACGCCACGACGATGCGCGGCGTGTTGCCGAATATAGTCTCCACCGCCGGTTGATCGGGAAGCGAGCGCTCCGAGGGCGGCAAATGCACCACCACCGCGGCCATGATTGAAGCAAATGCCAGGGCCGCGAAGCCGGCCCAAACGACACGCCGATCGCGCCCGTAGCCGTACACCTCGGTCAAAATGTCCCCGAATATGTAGGAGATCGGAAAGAACAGAACCCCGGCGAGAAACGTGACGCCGCCGATCAGCGGCACCTGAATCGTGGTCTCTTTGGCAGGTCCGATGAGATTGGAGCACAGCAAGACACACACGTAGGCCGCCATCACAAAATCGTAGTAGCGGTATTGACGATCGCTGGTTTTTCTAGTCATTGTTCACGAAGTTTAGCGGCAGGCGCACGAGTTTGCCGATGATATGTAATGCCAATTTCCGCAGCCCCGCCCACCGTCGCGTTTTGGCGAAGACCATCACATCAGGGAGGGCCCAAGGTACGGTAGATATGTAAGCTCTCATTTCAAGTAGCGGATCTATGGATCAGGGCAAACCCTTAACGGCAACGGATAGTCCGCTTGTCGATTTCGATGCCGTCTGTCAAAAGGTGCGTGCGGCCGTCGAACCGGCCCGCAGCCATGCAGTATCCCTACATGACGAGCACGGCGATGTGCTGTGGCTGAGCGAGAGCTCAATGGGCCCCGACGAACACAATGCGGTGCTGCAGGCGGCCGAAACTTTTGCCGATCCCAGCGCCGCAGCGGCACTGGCTTTCGATCTAGGCGACTTGCGTTCGGCGGTGCTGATTCGCGCCGTCAACACGCGCCGCGCCATGGTCGGCGTGATCATGATCATCATGGACACGCGGATCGTCGCGCAGGGCGCTACCAAGTTGCTGACTCCGAAGATGCAGCGTGCGTTGACTCAGTTCGCCGCCATGCGCCCGGATCGCGGTCCGGCGCCGAGCCCGGAACCTGAGCCGGTGGCGCCGGCTCGAACTCCTGCAGCAAGCGGGCGGCCCGCATCGAGCTCGAGCAGCCCGGGCGCAACCCGGCCCGCAGCGGCGCCTGCGCAGCCCGCGCCACGAACCGCGGCGCCATCGGCACGCGCCGCGCCTCCCCCGGCAAAAACCACGCCTTCATCCACCGTACGCAGCGCCGCGGCGCCGGACGCTGCGCCGCCGCGACCGCCAATCCCCTCCGCAGCGCCGACAGTGATGCCATTCTCATCGGGACCAAGATCGATCTCGGCACAGGTGCAGCAAATTGTCTCGCGCCCCGCGCCGCGTCCTGCGAGCCCGCCAAGCACACCCGCAAACGCGACTCCCCGTCCCTCGAGCCCGCCGCCAACTGCGCCTCCGCCGACTGCGCCTCCGCCGTCAATTGCGCCCACCAGCCTCGAGCCACCCGCGATTGTGGCCGCGAGCCCGTCAATCGAGATTTTCGAGAAGCTGCCAAAAGGTGTGACGCCGGAAATCGATCGGCTGCATGCCGCGCTTCGCAAGAGCCCCATCGCCTTGCACGTGCAGCGTCTCGTGCCGTTGAGCAAGGGCGGCCAATTGAAGCGCTACGAAGTACTGCTGCGCTCGGGATCGGAGGAATCCCCGAATGCCGCCCCGCACGCGATGTTGAAGGCAGCCGTCGACAATGGCTTAGGATCGATGATCGACCGGCGCGTGTTAACCGAACTGATCAGCTGGTTGATTCGTCACCCCGAAAGCTGTGTGGCAGATGAGGTCATGTTTTCCGTGAATCTCACCGTCACGGCGCTGCACGATGAACATTTCATCAAGTTTGTCGAGCTGTGTCTGACCAAGTCTTCCTTGCCCAAGGCGACGATCGCCTTTGAAGTCGATGCCTCGACCGCGCTTTCGCTCGCCGATAAGATCAACGACGTTGCCGTTTCGCTGCATCGCCTGGGTTGTCCTCTGATTCTCGATGACTTCGCATTGCGCACCGAGTGTTTCGCGCTGCTGCGCCTGCCGGGGGTGCGCTACGTGAAGCTGGCGCCGGATATGACGGCAAAAATGCGCATCGACAAGATATCGCAGGCGGCCATCACGGGCGTCGTGCAAATGGCCCGTGTGCTCGGTATGCACACGGTCGCCAAACGCACCGAAACCGCCGCCGAGCAGGAATGGTTGACCGCGCTCGGTGTGGACTTCGTGCAGTCGAACTTCATTTCGCCGCCGGTCGCCATTGACAATCTGCTCAAGCCCGAAACCTTCAAAATCTAGTTGCGGCGCGAAACCTGCGGCGCCGCGCTCCAACCGCCGCCCAGCGCCTTCACCAAGAACACCGCAGTGACAAATTGCTGTCCCTGAATCTGCACCGCCTGGCGCTGATTGGTGAGCAACGTTTGCTCGGCGGTGATGACGTCGAGATAAGTATCCACGCCGCCCTTGTAGCGATCACTGGCAATGTCAAACGCCCGCTGCGCGCTGCGGACACTGGCGTCGGCCGAGACGGCGGCGCGGTCGAGCGAACTTAGGCCGGTAATGCCGTTCTCCACCTCCTCCATGGCGGTCAACACGGTTTGCCGGTACGTCGCAACGGCAGCGGTGTAGTCGGCATCCGCAAAATGCACATTGGCGCGCGTCTTTCCTGCATCAAACAGCAATTGCGTGGCGGACAAGCCGATGGCCCAAAACCGGCTGGGCGCCTCGAGCAGTGTCGACAGCGTGTTGCTCTCCCATCCCGCATTCGGCACGCCGAGGCCGGGTGCAAGATTGATCGACGGATAGTACGCAGCGCGCGCCACGCCGATGCGCGCGTTGGCCGCGGCCATGGCCCGCTCGGCGGCAGCCACATCCGGGCGGCGCTGCAAAAGATCCGAGGGCAATCCCACGGGAAACGCCGGCACCGGCGGCGTGTAGGAAGCGGGCGCGAGGCTGAAGCTGGGTGCGGGAATGCCGACCAGAGTGGCAATTGCGTGTTCAAATTGCGAGCGCTGAACCTTGAGCAGCTCCAATTGCGTTTCGCTGGCTTCGAGCAGCGCCTCTTGCTGCGCGAGATCGAGTCCGGTGGCGAATCCCAGATCATGCCGCGATGTGACAAAGGTAAGCGCACCGCGCTCCAAATCCAGACTGCGGCGCAGCACCTCGATTTCGGCGTCGGTCTCGCGCAAGGAATAGTAGTCGGTCACCAGGGTGGCCATCAGCACCAGGCGCGTGTTCTCAAAATCCGCTTCAGCCTGTTCGGCGCTGGCGCGCGCGCCTTCGACGTCGCGCCGCACCCGGCCAAATAAATCCACTTCGTAGGTGACGGCGGGCCCGATTCGAAAATCGTTTTGTACGATCGACTGGTTCGGGACTGAATACTCCGACAGGGGGCGATTCGCGGATTCCTTGGCACGCAGTGCGGAGGAGGACAGCTGAACAGCGGGAAACAGGCCCGAGCGCGCAATCGTGAGCTGGTCGCGCGCCTGTTCGAGACGGGCGGCCGCGACGCGCAAATTCTGATTGCTGGTGAGAGCCTTTTCCACCAGCGGGTTCAGGTCAGGATCCTGAAATAATTCCCACCAATTGCCTTTGAGCTTGGCATCGCTCGGCATCGCCTCGTGCCACGGTTCTGCAGGCTGCCAGGCCGGCGGCACCTCTGCCGCGGGCCGGTGATAGTCGGGTCCGGCCGCGCATGCGGCGAGCAGCGCCATCATTCCCCAGCCTGCCATCGCGCGCATCGCGGACCGCATTGCTACCGGCCTTCGTTTTGCGCGGACAAAGTAACGACGTCGCCGTCAACCAGCGAATCGGCGGGATTCAGAATGATCCGATCGTCGGCATGCAGACCGCTGGTGACCGCCACGGTGTTGCCAAAATCCGTGCCGAGGGTCACCGCAGTCATGCGAACGCGCCCTGCTGCATCGACGGCCGCCACGCGCGGGCCGTCGGGGCGAAATAGGAGTACGTTGGTCGGAACCAACAGCGCGGTGCCGTCTTGTTTGATCGGCAGAGTCGCCTGCACATAGGCGCCGGAGAACAAAGCGTCCTTGGGATTGGGCACCCGGATTTCCACCTGCATGGTGCGGGTGGCGGTATCGATCGCCCGCGCGGTGCGCACGATGCTGCCTTGAAATTCCTCGCCCTTGCGCTCCGGCAGACTCACTTTGACTACATCACCCACTTTGACTTGCTGGGCATAAACCTGCGGCACCCACACATACAGGCGCAGCGGGTCCATCTGGGCAACGGTAAACAGCGCCTTTCCGGCCCCGCCATTGCCCGCATCGACCAGGTCGCCGACATCGATGCTGCGGCTGGTCACAACTCCATCGAAGGGCGATACCACCCGATTGAAGCCCTGCAAGTCGCGCAGCCGCGCCTCGTTGGCCTGCGCCGCGGCTAGATTGGCCTGCGCCTGCAGGTAGGCGCTCTGCCGATCATCCAGTTCCTGTTGAGTGACGGCGTCCTTGTCGCGAAGACTTTTCCAGCGTTCCGCCGTGATTTTCGCCAGAGCTTCGCCGCTAGCGGCTTGCTCGCGCGCGGCAATCGCTTGCGATAACTCCTGATTGATTTCCGGGGCCGTGATTTCCGCCAGCAGGTCGCCTTTCTTGACCGCACTGCCGATGTCCTTGGTCCAGCGCAGAATGTAGCCGTTGCTGCGCGCGAAAACCGTGGCCTCGTTGATTCCGAGCAGCGTGCCCGGCAACGTGAGAGGCAGGCCGTTGCCAGCCTGCTGCGGGAAAATGGTGGTCACGTAGCGTTTCGCATGCTCCTGCGTGGCTGCCGCGAGCGCGGTGGCCTGAAAACTGCGCATCACCAGCACGATCACGCTGCCTAGCAAAAGAAAGGCGAGAATCCCGCCGACGATGAAACGCGCCCGCTGCAACGCCGGTGCGGTGTGCGGTCCTGGTTCTGGCTCTGGCGTCAGCATATCAAGTAGTCCCTTCTGCAACCGGCGGCGGGGCCGAGGAGCCAGTTGCTTTACGCAGTTCAAGTCGCCGATGCAGGCCGGCAAAAATCACCGGCACGAAGAAAAGCGTGGAAACCGTCGCGAACAGCAAGCCGCCGATGACCGCGCGCCCCAACGGGGCATTCTGCTCGGCACCCTCCCCCAAGCCTAGCGCCATCGGAATCATGCCGATGATCATTGCCAATGCCGTCATCAGCACCGGCCTGATGCGGGTGGCGCCGGCATCGCGAGCGGCGCTAACCGGATCCAGGCCCTCATTCATGCGCTGGCGGGCGAATGACACGATCAAAATACTGTTGGCTGTCGCGACCCCCATGGTCATGATCGCTCCGGTGAGCGCCGGCA
Source organism: uncultured Gammaproteobacteria bacterium (assembly GCA_963785405.1). Classification (GTDB taxonomy): domain Bacteria; phylum Pseudomonadota; class Gammaproteobacteria; order Steroidobacterales; family Steroidobacteraceae; genus Bog-1198. The sequence continues at coordinate 150,549 of CAWAVF010000006.1, read as the reverse complement.
CGCTCAAGGTCGTCGCGGTGAGGAACAACGTCCAGCAGATTCCGGCCAGCGCCGCGGGCAGCGCGCTGATGATAATGAACGCGTCGATCCATGACTGGAAATTCACAACGATCAGTAGATACACCATCACCACTGCCATCACCAAACCCACTTCCAGCTGGATGAACGATGTGCGCATGGTCTGCGCCTGACCGCGCATGTGAATGGTCGCGCCGCGCGGCAGCTGTGGCCGCATATCCGTGACGAGTTTTTGAATCTGGCTGGTAACGCTGCCGAGGTCTCGACCTTGAACGCCGACATATATATCGATGGCCGGCGCCGTATTATAACGCGACATTACGGCAGGTTGCGCCGTCGGGGTCACCGAAACCAAATTGCTGAGCAATTGCGCCGGGCTGCCGGAAGCGGAGCTGACGGGCGTCCGCAACAGCGCGTCCATGCTGTCGACCGTGTATTGCGGCGATTGGGCGGTCACGTTGTAGACCACGCCGTTGGACGGATCCAACCAAAAGGCGGGCGAGGTCTGCGCGGTACCCGCGGTCGATATGAGAAGGTTCTGAGCGACATCGTTGGCGCTCAATCCCACGGTCTGCAGCTGCGTGCGATCCATGTGCAGCGCCAACGTGGGCAAGTCCAATCTCTGGTGGATGTGGGTGTCCACGGCTCCCGGAATCTGTTGTATCTGCTTCACGAGCTTCGCCGCCAATGTCATAGTTGGCGCGCAAATCCTCGCCGGTGAACAGCACGTCAATGGCTGCCGGCAGCCCGAAATTCAAGATTTGAGTCACCATGTCGGCCGGTTGAAAGAAAAACTCCACGCCGGGAAAGCGCCGTGGCAGTTCGCGGCGCATTTCGTCGATGTAGTCCAGCGTCGGGCGATGACCAGCGATTCAGCGATATCTGAATCTCACCGTCAAATGTCCCGAATGCTCCGGCGTTGCTGTAAGAATTGTTGATGCCGCTGATCGGAACGCCAAGATTCTCGAGCATGGTGCCGAGTTCGCGAGGCGGCACGAGTTTGCGGATCGCGACGTCCACCTGATCGGCCACCCGCGTGGTCTCCTCGATGCGGGTTCCCGACGGCAATCGCATGTGCATGCGAATCTGCCCGGCGTCCACATTGGGGAAAAAATCCCTTCCCAAAACGAAGACCAGCGCGCAGGACAGCACGCAGAATCCGAGGAACGCGCCGGCGAAAGGCGCGCCTCCGCTCCATCACCGCTTCGAGGATAGTGTTGTAGCCGGCGCGAATCTGCTCGAAGCGGGCGTTGAAGGCTCGATACACACGTTGCAGCAGGCTGGGGTGTTCATGGGCGCGCTGCGGCGTGATATCCATCAGCAGCATCACCAGGGTGGGCACCAAGGTGCGCGACAGCACGTACGAGGCGAGCATGGCGAATACCACCGCTTCGGCGAGCGGCGCGAACAGATACCGCGCAACGCCGGTAAGAAAGAACATCGGTACGAACACGATGCAGATGCACAGCGTCGACACCAGCGCCGGCAGGGCGATTTCCCCGGCGCCGTCCAATATCGCTTTGTGCAAATCCGAGCCCAAGTGGATGTGGCGTTCGATGTTCTCGATGGTCACCGTCGCGTCATCGACCAAGATACCCACGGCCAACGCCAGTCCGCCCAAGGTCATGATGTTCAAGGTCTCGCCGCAGATGTACAGCGCGATGATGGAGCAGAGAATGGAGAGCGGAATGGACACCGCGATGATGCAGGTGCTGCGCCAGTTGCCGAGAAACACCAGGATCAGCATGGCGGTCAAACAAGCCGCGATCACAGCTTCGCGCACCACACCGGTGATGGCCGCGCGCACGAAACCGGACTGGTCGAACAGCGGCGTGATTTTGAGCTCCTTGGGCAGAATCTGCGCGACCACGGGCAACTCTGCGAGCACGGTCTTGACGATGTCGAGGGTGGAGGAGCCGCCGTTTTTCATGATCGACATCAATACGCCGCGATCGCCGTTCTGGCGCACGATGTTGGTCTGCGGCGAAAATCCGTCGCGAACGTGGGCTACTTCTGACAAATAGGTGGTCGCGCCGTTCTTGGTGACCACCGGAATGCGATTCAAGCCGGCGATGGTGTCGGGTGAACCGTTGAGTGCAATACGTAAATTCCGTGCCGCCGATCTTTACCGTACCCGAGGGCAGTATCAGATTTTGAACGTTTATCGCATTCACCACGTCATTCGGCATCAGTCCCTTTGCGAGCAGCGCGGCGGTGTCGAGATCGACGGATATCACGCGTATTTTTCCGCCGAACGGCCAGGGAATCGCCACGCCGGGGATGGTCACCAGCCGCGGCCGCATGAAATTGGTGGCGGCATCGAACAGCGCCGGCTCCGTCATCGTCGCACTCGACAACCCCAGCTGAATGACCGGGATGGCGGATGCCGAATACTTGAGCACCTGCGGCGGCAGGGCCCCGGGCGGCAAACTGCGCAATTGCGTTCTGCTCGGCCGCCAGCTACCTGGGCGATGGCGGTGGGAATGTTGGCGTTGGGCTGAAAGTAAATCTTGATGATCGAAAGACCGGCCAAGGATTGCGACTCGATGTGCTCGATGTCGTTGACGACGGTGGTCAGACTAGCGCTCGTTATTGGCCGAGATCCGCAGGCCGATCTCTTGTGCCGACAGCCCGCTATAGTTCCAGATGATGCTGATGACCGGGATATCGATCTCGGGAAAGATATCGGTCGACATCTTCAGCAGCACGAGAGGTGTTGCGAGGAGAATCAACAGCGCCATCACCAAGAATGTGTATGGGCGCCGCAGCGCAACTTGAACGATCCACATTAACTGACTAGCCCCTTTTTTGGCATAGTTGCCGATACCGAACGCGAAATCAACACGAAACACACGCCGCGTCGCGCCACGACTTGCAAATCATTGGAAACAAAGCAAACTATACGCGTCTGCAACGAGACGCCGGAACCGAGCTAAGTGTTTTGTTAGTCCCATGAGGTTCGGTTCCGGTTCCCGTTAAAATCCACCGCCATGACACTCACCGCATCCATTGCTGTCTGCGCGCTCCTAGGCCTGCTCTTTCTCATTGCGGCGGTTCGTCGCATGCGACGGCGGCGGCTCATGGGCGGAATGGCGCACGGAGCCGCGGCACTCGATATTTTTCCTGGCGGCCGCCTGCGCAATGTTGGTTGGCACCAATCTGCGCAGCTACCAGCGCCTGAGCTTCGAACAACCCGCGGGCGAGCTGCAATTTGACGAGGGTCGGCGACCGCAAGAGTTCAACGCCGTTTTGACCTATCCGAACGGCGAACGCGCGAATTTCGCGTTGCACGGCGATGAATGGCAGATCGATGCCCGGGTGCTCAAGTGGCACGCCTTCGCCAACCTGCTGGGCTTCGACGCCGCGTATCGATTGGAGCGCATCAGCGGCCGCTACACTCGCCTGGAGGATGAACGCACCCTGCCCCGCACGGTTTATGATCTGAATACCCCGGGCCGCATCGATCCTTGGGATCTGTTGCATCGCTACCGCTCGTGGGTGCCGTGGGTGGATGCACTCTATGGCAGCGCGACCTTCCTGCCCATGGCGGACGGCGCACTGTATGAGATCAAAGTCTCGCAAAGCGGCCTGCTCGCGCGGCCGCTCAACCAGGCCGCGCGCGAAGCGGTCGGCAGTTGGCATTGATGAAGCACAGAACGCTGGTCGATAAAATCCTGTGGGCCATTCTGGGGCTGTTGCTGATAGTCGCAGCCGTCGGTTGGTGGAAAACGGCGCCCACCCTCGACGCCGGGAAAAAAGGCGTCGCGACGGTTGCGGCCACTGACCTCGTGGACCAGTCCACTTATGAAACGGCACTGCCGCTTGCGCAGAGTGCGGTTGCCGCAGATGAACAGGCGTTCGCGCAGTCGGCATTGCGGGTTGCGGATCACGAGCTCGATCTCGCCTTCAAAGAGGGGATTCGCGATGCGGAAGCTCACCCTCCCGCGTTGAACTCAGATGCCGCCGCGATCAAGGCGCGGATCAGCAAATCGCAGGAATTGCTGACCGCCGATCAGCAGCAGGTGAATGACTTCACCGCCAAGCTCGCGCAGGCCAAGGATGCGCAAAAAACCGCCGTGCAGGACGAATTGGACCTGGCGCAGTCGCAATTGGCCCTGGACAAGGACGAATTGGACGAAGCGAATCAAGATCTGGTCGATGCCGGCGGCAATCCTCAGCAGCAAATCGAAGCCATGGTGCAGGAGCACGAAGCGCAGACCAAGGCGCATCCGCCGGCCGCGCTCCCCCCGGCCGGCACCGCCGACCAACAACAAGGATCGCTGGGAAAATTTCGTCAATGGCGGCAACTGCGGCTGAAACGGCTGGATCTGGACGATGCGCGCAGCTTGGCAGTGCAAAAAGCTCAGGCGCTTGGCAGCCGGCGGGCTCAATTGGCGACGAATCTCGAGACCACCAAGGGCGGAATTGCCGAACTCGCCCACCACACCAAGGCAGCAAAGGAAGCGGACAAGCCCGCACCGGCACTTAGCAAGCAGCACACCCATGAAGATGCCGCAACGCTGCTGGGTCAAACCAAGACGATTACGGCCGATCAAGAAGTACTGACGCTGCTCGATCGGCGCGGCGCAGACCAACGCCAGCTGGCAGGCATCTATGGCCGATGGTCGGCCCTGATTGCACAGCGTTCGCAGGTTCTTACCCACAGGCTGCTGCTCGATGCCTTGATCGTCATCCTCATTTTGATCGCGCTGCTGGTGCTCGACGAATGGCTGCAGCATTTTCTCGAAAATCCAAAGTTGGATCGCCGTCAAGTCGAAACCCTGCGCAGCATTACTCGGATGAGCCTGCGCGTGGCCGCGGTACTGGTGATCGTGATCATCGTGCATCGGCGTGCCCAGTCAATTTGCCACCACCATCGGAATCGTCGGCGCCGGACTTACGGTGGCGCTGAAGGACTTCATCGTCGCATTTTTCGGTTGGCTGGTACTCATGGGCCGCAACGGCATTCGCCTGGGCGACTGGGTGGAAATCAACGGCGTCAGCGGTGAAGTTACAGAACTCGGCATGTTTCACACGGTGCTGCTTGAGACCGGCAATTGGAGCGACTCCGGACATCCCACGGGCCGGCGGGTCACCTTCACCAATAGCTTCGCGATCGAAGGCCACTACTTCAATTTTTCGACGTCGGGGCAATGGCTGTGGGACGAATTGGCGGTGGTCGTACCCTTCGGCCGGGACCCCTATCCGATTGTCGATGCCATCACCAAGCAAGTGGCCGAAGTCGACCGCCGAGAGCGCGCGCAAAGCCGAGCAAGAATGGCAACGCGCGGTTCCGGAGCAGCGCGACAAGGTGTTTTCAGGCACGCCCGGTATCAACGTCAAACCCGTGGCGGGTGGTGTGGAAATCGCCATACGCTACATCACGCGCGCCAATGAGCGTTTTCTGGTGCGCGCCAAGCTGTACCAGGCTGCGGTGGATCTGTTGGGGGCAAAACCCGCGGCGCCGTCAGCGCCGAAGTAGTTGCCTCGCCATTGGCGGTAATATTTTGCTCCTTTAGCGGGTCTTTGTTCACGCAACCAAACTGGAAAACAATTTATGCGCCTGTTAATCGATTGGCTGATTGGGTGGCCGGAGCGTGTCGCCAGGCATCTCATGTGGCTTGCGCCGCTGTTCGCCCGGGTTACCGTGGGCTGGGTGTTTCTCTTGAGCGGCTGGGGCAAGCTCAATAATCTGCCGCAGGTAGCCGAGAATTTCATCGGCTGGGGAATTCCTTTCCCGCATTTTTTTACGCCGCTCACCTCGGGAATCGAATTCTTTGGCGGAATATTTCTGCTGTTCGGATTGTTGACGCGGATATCCGCCGGCGCGCTCGGCGTCACCATGATCGTGGCCATCCGCGCCGCGAAATGGGCCGACGTCGATTCGCTGGAGACATTGCTGGGCTTCGACGAATTCGAGTATCTCGCCCTGTTCCTGTGGCTGGCGATCGCCGGTCCCGGCGTGGTATCTCTCGATCACCTCATCATGCGAATGACCGGACGCGCCGCCAAAGCCTAGAGGACCCTTGCCGCCGGTCGGCTATAATGCGCTCGCCTTGCCTCGCCTACGCCGGCTTAGCACAGTGGTAGTGCAACGGTTTTGTAAACCGTAGGTCGGGGGTTCGAATCCCTCAGCCGGCAAATCCAACACCTGCCGAGAACGTCCATCGACGTCCGCCAAAATGAACTCTGGGTCTGCGAAAAGCGCTGTTTCGCCGATACTTTTCATCCAGTACCGTCCATTATGAGGCCCGGACTACCGGCGCAAAAAAGGGGTAACAATCGGGGTAACTTGCATCTACAAAAATCAGTTACCCCCAATCAGGGATCCCAATGATGCCGATCCGCGCACCGATGCTTCGCCGCGCGGCCGGGCCTGTCCCTCGGCGTCCAATGAGATCAACAATTACTCCATTTTTTTCGCGTTTTTGAGATTTCTTGTATCCAAACTCGGTCCGAAGAGAACCCTAGACTGCCAGCCCACGCTGGCGAGTGAGAACGAGATTGACGCCTCACTACTAGCCTCGGAAGGAAAGGACCCGGCCAGTTGAAGGCCGCACTCGGAAGGCACATCTTCATTGTGACGATGCGGGAGAGTGGGAGAAAGCGCGAGCTGCCACGATTGAACGTCGCCGACCAAAATCGGTCATCGCAGCCATTGAATTGCATGCTCCTTAGCGGACGTTCGTGCGGGCGTTGCGCGATCACTCGCCTTTCTCGATTGTCCGGCGCACAGTTGGCACAATCGCGGAGGGACATATACATGGCGGCCATCGCATTTGATCTTCGACAGCCTCTAAAGGTTACGGCTGTCGCGATTTTCTGGTCTATCGTGGCCGTCCACGCAGAGCCCGCACCTGCGCCACCGCGTCAGGTGATCGTGTTGGCGGCCCAGGTTCTCGACGTGCGGTCGGGTCACTACCTGCGAGACGTTGCCGTCAACATTGAGGGCGAGCGCATCGTGAGCATAGGGCCCGCCCAGACCATCACGGCTCACGCTCCGGCGGACGCTACTGTCATCGATCTGCACAATGCGACGGTGTTGCCGGGATTGATCGACTGCCATACTCATTTAATGGCCCGAATACGCGAGGGAGAAAATGCGTACGAAGTGAACCTACTGACAAAGTCCGAGGCGTACCGTGCTTTGGAAGGCGCCGCGGACGCTCGGGCCACTTTACGAGCCGGCTTTACCACCGTCCGGGATGTGGAAAATGAGGGTTCAGGTTACGCGGATGTTGCGCTACGTGACGCGATAAATGCCGGACTGGTGGAAGGACCGCGCATGTTGGTGGCCACCCGTGGAATCGCGGCGGTTGGCCAGTATCCGCCCTTCAACGTCCGCCCCGACCTGGTCGGATTCCCAACCGGGGCTCAAATGATCAGCGGCGTCGAGGAAGCCAGGCGCGCTGTGCGCGAGCAAATCGGCTACGGCGCGGACGTCATCAAAGTCTATGCGGACTGGCGCCATCCGACGCTCACGGTTGCCGAAATGCAGGTGGTTGTGGAAGAGGCTCACAAGGCTGGACTCAAGGTAGCTGCGCATGCAACGACGCCGGAGGGCATTCGCAATGCTGTCATGGCCGGCGTGGACTCCATCGAGCACGGCCATGAAGCCGACAGAGACGCATTGCAGCTCATGAAGACCAAGGGTACGTACTTGGTTCCGACTCTCTCGGTGGTCGACGCCGCGATGGCCAGGCGCTTTAACGGCTCAACTCATTCGCCCAAAGCGCTGGCGTTCCTCGATGCCCTCAGTCACACCATGTCCATGGCCAAGGAGATCGGCGTGAAGATCGCCGATGGTTCCGATGCGTCCGATGCCAGCAGCCACGGCCTCAACGCGGTGGAATTGGAGGCCATGACGCAACGTGGACTCTCCCCGATCGAAGCGATTCGGGCGGCCACCATTTCCGCTGCCGACCTGATTGGCTGGACTGACAAGGTGGGTGTCGTTGAACCTGGACTGTTTGCTGACTTGATTGCCGTGCAAGGAGATCCCACCGTAGATATCCACGTGTTGCAGAAGGTTACTTTTGTGATGAAGGGCGGCAAGGTGATCCGAAGTGACATTACGGGCGCAAGCCCGCAGAGCCAGCCCGGAAGCTGACACTCGCAAACGAGGGCAAGGGGTCGATGACTGCCAAGGCAATTGCTATGAACCTTCGAATCGCAGACGTCGATCCCCAGGGCGAAGTCGCACTGGCGTTGTTACGGAACGCGGCTATTGACGTGCAGCCGCTGTACGGCGGTGATTCGGACGCTAGTAGCCTGCGATTGCCCGAGAATGTCCCCCTCGGGACTCGGGATATTTATGTCGCCGCGTGGCTTGGCGATGTACCAGTAGGGTGCGGGGCAATACGTGAAATGGATCAGTCAACCGCGGAAGTTCAGCGCATGTACGTTCATAGGGATTACCGGCGCAGGCAATTTGGACGAACGATCATGGTTTACCTGGAGAAAGAGGCAAAGCGCCTCGGGTACTCTTGCTTGCTATTGGAAACGGGCAATAAGCAGGTCGCAGCCATGGCGTTTTATGAAACATCCGGCTTTTACCGCGTTCAACCATTTGGTCGGCACGTCGATGACCCAACAAGTGTCTGTTACGCACGGCATCTTTAGGCTGAGCATATTTTGATGCCCACTGCCAAACCAACTAAACAAGATGCTCTGAAGGGTTGAATCGATTGTTATGAGATGCCGGGAAGCAGACTCTCGAGATGGCGGCTGCGGGTCGATCTCGGTCGGATTGCGCAACGCCCAAAACAGCCCCACTCTGATCGGGAAGGACGTGATCGTTAACAACTCATCGCGATGACCATATATTGCGGTAGGTACCAAAATGTAGTAACATTTCTGTATGTCAACGCGGTTTGAGTGGGACCTCGCCAAGGCGACCATCAATCTGCGCAAGCACGCGATCAGCTTCGATATCGCCCTGCGGGTGTTCGCTGATCCGTTCGCGCTCACTCAACTGGTTCGCATTGAAGATGGTGAACAGCGTTGGCAGACGCTGGGGATCGTGGAGGGGTATTTGCTCCTCGTGGTGGCCCATACCGTCCGGGATGACGAGGAGGACGGACAACCGATCGAGATCATCCGAATTATCTCGGCCCGAGCGGCCGACCGGAAAGAAAGGCGACGCTATGAGCAAGAAATTCGTTAAACGCGCGGTCGATCTAGCGAACCTGCCCGCCCTTACTAAAAGGCAGAAAGCGGATCTCGCGGCTTTGGCTGCTCGGCCGGATAGCGAGATCGACTTCGGCGACATTCCTCCTTTGACCGAGGACTTCTGGAAGATGGCGGTGCGCGGCAAGTTCTACAAGCCGACCAAGACTTCCACTACAGTGCGAATCGATTCCGATGTTCTGGCTTGGCTCCGGGCTCAGGGTAAGGGCTACCAGTCCCGCATCAACGCCATCCTGCGGCGTAAGATGCTGGAGTCGCTTAAATAAAGAAAGGGTGCGATGCCAATCGATATAGACGCATTGACGGAACCCGAACTGCCGAAGTCCGCCAGCGCCGATCACTTCGAATCGCTCCTACCCTGGAACATTACGCCCCCTCAAGGGGAGCAACCCAGCAGCTGAGCAACGCTCGTCACTGTGCGGGTGACGTCCTCAATCGTTGTTTGCCAATTGCATACGCTCACTCGCATAGCCCGCCGTCCCCGCCAAGTAGTGCCGCTAAAGAACGCTTCACCAGCGGCGTTGATCTTTGCGATCATCTCGTCGGTTCTACGATCGTGGTCCTGTTGAGAAGCCCCCGCTTTTAGATCCAAAAAGCGGACCAACCCTTGATTGATCTGTGGTTCCCAGATTAACTCTGCGCCCGGGAGGCGGCCAATTTCCGTCACCAGCGACCGCGACCGCGCGCAGCAGCGCTCGATCATGGCTGATATTCCATCAACACCCAGTTGCCTGATCGCTGCGTAGCTTGGGAATCCCCGAGCCCGACGCGACCATTCTGGGTTCCAATCGGCCTGGTCACGCGCATCCGAGGAATAGGAAATATAAGACGCCCGATGGGACATCGAACCGGCATGCGCTTTCGGATCCGCAACGAAAGCATAACCGCAGTCATAAGAAACGTTGAGCCACTTATGTCCATCAGTCGCCCAAGAGTCCGCTGCCTCGACACCGGCGAGCAGGTGCCGATAAGACGAGCTGGCCGCAACCCATAGGCCGAATGCTCCATCGATATGAACCCACGCTCCGTATCGCTTCGCAATGGGAATGAGTATCTCAAATTGGTCGAATGCCCCGATATTCAGATCGCCTGCCTGCAAGACTACAACCGTGGGCGCGTTGGACTCCGTAGCAAGTGCCGATTCGAGCGCGGCAGCGTCCAGACGGCTGCTGGAGTCAGAGGACAACTTGATAAAATTGGATGTACCAATACCGAGCATACTGACCGCACGATCGATTGAACCATGCACTTGATCGCTGGACATCACCCGAATGGGCGGCGCGCCGGACATTCCATTTACTTCGACGTTCCATGCGCGCTTCGCCAATAGTGCGTGCCGCGCCGACGCCAGGCAGGTGAAATGAGCCATCTGACAGCCAGTCACTAGTGCAAAAGAGCTTTGCCGCGGAAGGTCGAATATCTCCTTCAACCAACCGCCAACAACTTCTTCCGCGATCGCTGCTGCCGGTCCCGTGCCGTAGTTATGCGCATTTTGATCCCATGCAGAGGTCAGCCAATCGGCCCCCAGAGCCGCCGGCAGAGAACCGCCAATCACCCAGGCGAAAAAGCGTCCGCTTGCAACACCATGCAAACCTCCGTCAACGTCGGCCGCCAGTTCGCTGACAACTTGTTCCGCCGGAAGTCCGTACCTAGAAAGCGGCTTAGCCATTCGCGTTCGCAGCACCGCGGGGTCGGCCGCTGCGCCTACCGGGCTTCCATCCAACTTTGATAGGTAGGACATTGCCCGCGCCGCTGCAATCTCCAGTGGCCCCCTAAAGATCGAGCCACGGTCGCAATCTCTAAGTACGTCGTCGCCTTTTGTAGCCACTACGTCTCCCACTCTCAATCGTGAATGCGCGGACTGCGCGTCGTCGATATACCAGGTGAAACTTACAACAAGCGTCGAGGTAACACCGGCCATTTTCGGACTTGGAAATCACTCGACAACGAATCCACCACCTACTATCACCCTCGCAAGCACACGATTCGACCCACCGGAAGCACGCACTTATTCGATCGCTTACATTTGTTGAAGTTTTCTTTGATGGCTTCGTTCTGATGCTTAGCATCTTGACCGTGATGCGCGGTCTGTATGGATTCGGTGTTTGCCGGCGTCCGCAGAGCTCTGCCGATCACGTGCCTCAAATCTCATCGGAGCGGTTCGCGAGTCAAACAAAACAAACTGTGAGAACAGCCGCTGGCGCGATAGGTGCATTGGTCCGGAGTCCACGCGCGTCCAACGCCGTCGAATAATATCTGCGTTCGCGCGGGGTAACATTCCGGGGTAACTCGTCTCATCGATCCTTGTAAACGCTTACGAAACAATTGGTTACGTGGCGAATTCGAATCCCTCAGCCGGCAAATCCAACACCTGCCGAGAACGTCCATCGACGTCCGCCAAAATGAACTCTGGGTCTGCGAAAAGCGCTGTTTCGTCGATACTTTTCATCCAGTACCGTCCATTATGAGGCCCGGACTACCGGCGCAAAAAAGGGGTAACAATCGGGGTAACTTGCATCTACAAAAATCAGTTACCCCCAATCAGGGATCCCAATGATGCCGATCCGCGCACCGATGCTCCGCCGCGCGGCCGGGCACGTCCCTCGGCGTCCAATAAGATCAACAATTACTCTATTTTTTTCGCGTTTTTGGGATTCCTTGTATCCAAACTCGGTCCGAAGAGAACCCTAGACTGCCGGCCCACGCTGGCGAGTGAGAACGAGATTGACGCCTCACTACTAGCCTCGGAAGGAAAGGACCCGGCCAGTTGAAGGCCGCACTCGGAAGGCACATCTTCATTGTGACGATGCGGGAGTGGGAAAAAGCTCAAGTTCTCATGTCGGGACCTGGTTTACGGCCGCGAATAAAGCCCGCCATGCGCGCCCGCGTAACGCAACTTTCACGGCCGAGCTGCGAGGATTGAGGGTTGCCGACCAGGCCAACAGCGGCCGCTCACGCTTCGGTTTCAATTTTTTTAATAGCGGTCACTGGCCCCGAGAACCCCTTGCGAAGTCCTTGTAGAGGGAGGGTCTGACGGTAATGGCGGTTTGACTGCCACGTTGCTGCACGAGGTAACATTGACAGAATATCCTGGTAGTGATGTTCTCGGAACGCGCCGGGCGTCCGCGCTAATCCGATAAGATCAGGGGTATCTCGTTGGTGACTGAGTCTTCGCACGCCGTATTCCTTAGTTACGCCTCGCAGGATGCGGAGGCAACCCAGCGCATCTGCGAGGCACTCCGCGCGGAGGGCGTCGAGGTCTGGTTCGATAAGAGCGAGCTGCGAGGTGGCGATGCCTGGGACCGATCCATCCGCCAACAAATCCACGACTGTGAGTTGTTCGTTCCGATTGTCTCCCAGCATACGCACGAGCGGCTCGAGGGCTACTTCCGTCGTGAATGGAGACTGGCGGTCGAACGCGCCGGCGACATGGCTGAAAACAAGGCGTTCCTCGTTCCAGTCGTCATAGACAACACCGCCGAACGAGATCCGTCTGTCCCGGAAAAATTCCGGGAGTTGCAGTGGACACGCCTGCCCGATGGACAGACCTCGTCCGCATTCGTCGAGCGCATCCAGCGTCTACTAGCGGGCGCGGCTGCTGCCGCGTCGGTGGACGTCCGAACCGAGAGTCCTGTCGCGAGTACCGCATCCGACACACGCGGGCTTATCCGACGGCGGATGGGAGTCACGTACGGGGCGATCGGGGCCGCGGTGCTGCTGGTGGTCGGGTATGTCTGGCTCGAGCGGCTCAACCGACCGAAGCCCAGCGCCCCGGCCACTGCATCCATCGCGGTGCTGCCGCTCGCAAACGAGAGCGGCGAGGCGAACCAGCAGTACTTCTCTGATGGGATATCAGAAGACCTGATCACCGCGCTCGGGCAGTTCCCGGGGCTGAAAGTGATCGGGCGCAGCTCCGCGTTCCAGTTCCGCGATTCGAAGGAAGACAGCCGCAGCATCGGCGCGAAGCTCGGAGTGGCGCACCTGCTCGAAGGGACCGTGCGCAAGTCGGGGGACATGATCCGGGTGAGCGCCGAGCTGATCGACACCGTCGACGGCAGCATGCTGTGGTCGGAGCGCTATGACCGGCCCTACAAGGACCTCTTCGCACTGCAGGACGAGATCACGCGTGCTGTGACGGGGGCGCTAAAGACCAAGCTCCTGCCGGGCTTGCATGCGGCGGCGCAGAGCGAGCAGCCTCCGAGTGGGAACCTGGAGGCCTACAACGCACTGCTGCAGGGCCGGTACTATTACCCCCGCGACACGGAAGCCGATGGTCGCAAGGCGATTGAATTCTTTGCGCACGCTACCCAGCTCGATCCGAGCTACGCGCTCGCCTGGAGTGAGCTATCGCGTGCCTGGATGGGCCTCAGCGGGGACTACCTCGAGGGCGCAGCAGCGCAGGAGGCATTTGCGAAGGCTCGTGCGGCGGCCGACCGTGCTCTCGCCCTGTCACCCGACCTCGCGGCCGCGCACAATGCTCGGGGCGATCTGCTTCAGCTCGTAGACTTCGACTGGCGAGGAGCGGAAGCGGAGTATCGGCATGCCCTGGAGCTCGCGCCCAATGACGCCCAAGCGAAGTTCAATCTCGGGGCTGCGCTCGCCTCTTACGGTGAGATGGCGCAGGCGATCGAGCTTACGCGGCAGGCGCTCGTGACCGAGCCACTGCGGGCCTGGGGGTACAAGGCGCTCGCCACGTATCTCTTGGGACTTCACCGCCTCGATGAAGCCGAGCAAGCAATGAAAAAGGCCATCGAGCTGCAGCCTATGGCGGGGCCCTTATACTCATGGCTCACGAATATCGAGATCAAGCGCGATAAAGCATCAGCGGCGCTCGACGCCGCGCAGCAGGCGCCTCCCGGAATATACCGGGACATGTCGCTCGCGTTCGCACGACAGCTCGGGAGCGACCGGAGTGCAGCCGATGAGGCGCTTAGGACATTTATCGAGAAGGATGCCGGTGGTTCCGCCTACCAGATCGCGGAAGTCTACGCGCTGCGCAATGACGCGACAGCAACCTTTGAGTGGCTCGATCGGGCCTGGAGCAACCGCGATCCGGGCATCCAGTATCTTCTCTTCGATCCTTTCATCCTGCGCTACAAGGACGATCCGCGCTTCGCCGCTTTCTGCCGCAAGGTCGGGCTACCGGTGCCGGGTGAGGCAGGAAGGTCCACCTGACTTCGTGGTTTCGCGAACTGTCCGCTCATCGTCACCTGAACGGCAGATATCGGGAGTCGCGAAGGGCAGCAGCGGGTCCGAGAGGACTCATTTGGCGGTCATCACGCTTCCCGCAATCCAGATTTCCTGCTCTATACAGGTATTTGTATAACTATACAAATACCTGTATACTATTCAATGTGGAAGTCACCCGTAAACCGCTGCTTTTTGTGGGTTCCAGCCATGATGATTTGAAGGCCTTTCCGGATGAGGCGCGCCGGGATGCCGGCTTCAATTTGGACTTTGTCCAGCGAGGTCTCGAACCGCAGAGCTGGAAGCCGATGAAAACTGTGGGTCCTGGCGTGAAAGAGATTCGCGTGCGGGACGCGACCGGAGCCTATCGCGTAGTCTATCTGGCCGCACGTCCGGAAGCGGTTTATGTGCTGCATTGCTTCCAAAAGAAAACCCGGAAGACTCGCAAGGTGGATGTCGAATTAGCTGCACGCCGCTTTGCTCAGATAGGAGAGTAGAAACATGCGCAAACGCAATATTCAACATACGACGCCTGCCAATCGAAGCGTGTTCTATGACCTGGGGTTCGATGAGGCCGAAGCGCGAGTTCTCGCCATGCGTGCCGATCTAATGGCCGCGCTGCGCGAACACATCAAAGGGCGAGGCTGGACGCAAAGTAAGGCCGCCAAGGAACTCGGCATCACTCAGCCTCGTGTATCGGCACTGATGAAAGGTGCTTGGCGGGATTTCAGCGCCGACATGCTGTTGATATTGGCTTCTCGAGTGGGATTGCAACCTACATTAAAGTTGGCCGCTTGATCACCCAGGGCGAATTGCGAGGCTAGTATATTTCTTGCCAACCACGCGCGACGATAGCCGGGCGCTGTCCACAGGCATCCAACGCCGTCGAATAATATCTTGCCCTTGCGCGGGGTAACTTTTCGGGGTAACTCGCCTCATCTATCTTTATAAACGCTTACGAAACAGTTGGTTATAGCGTCTATTCGAATCCCTCAGCCGGCACCAGAAAATATGAATAAAAACAATAAATTATATGATCTTGATAGTTAAAAGCAGGCCTAAATTGCATCCCTGCATAGACACCAATGGTATGATTTGATCACACTATTGGTGCGTTTCGTACGGGATCACTATGGCGACTGTCCGCAAGACTATTACGTTGACAGATCAGCAAGATGACTGGATCAAGGCGCAAGTCGAAGGTGGTCACTACACCAACGATAGCGAATACATCCGTGATCTTATTCGGCGAGAACAAGAGCGCGGCGCAGAGATCGAGGTGATTCGCTCGGCCTTGATCGAGGGTGAAAAAAGCGGAAAGCCAAAACGCTTCGATGCAAACGCCTTCAAGCGTAGGCTTCGCCGCGTAGATGGCTGAGTACCGGCTTTCCCCCGCCGCCGAGCGCGACCTGGAAGGCATCTGGAAATACACGCGCCGAGAGTGGGGACTAGAGCAGGCTGAGCGATATACCGACTTGCTGACCGCGGCATTCCAAGTGTTGGCGGAAGCGCCGAAGTCCGCTCCAGCGTGTGATCATATTCGCCAAGGCTATCGCCGCCGCAACGTCGAGCGGCATATGATTTATTTCCGCATCACCGACTACGGCATCGCGATTATTCGCATCCTTCATGAGCGCATGGACGCGCCGCATCACTTGTAATGCGGTAGCTGGCTGTAATCGCCAAACGCATTGGTCTTCGTGTCGGTCAATCAGCGGCCACGCCGCGCCAACCGATTCGCTCCACCAGCTCGCGGAATTTCGCGTCGGAATGCAGGCCCGCGAACGAGGGCTCGCGCGTTAGCTCGATGAGATCGGGGTTGTGCTCCCGATAGGCTCTCTCTAGCCATTCGAGCGCTCGCTGCCTGTCATCGATCGCGCCATAGACCCTTGCGATGTTGTACGGCGAAACATAGCGGTCACCACTCTCAACGAGCTCCTTCACGATTCTCTCCATGGCGAGCTTGTCTCCGGTGACGGCGTGCGCTTGCGCCAGCCCCGCCAAAGCCTCAGTGCTGCCCCCGGAATGCGTCACCGCCTGCAACATCGAATCGATCGCCTCGTTCGCCAGGTTCTTCTGAAGGCACACGAGCCCCTTGCGCAGATTTGACACGTAGTGGGTGGGGTCGATTTCGAGCCCTCTTCGTAGGGCTACCAGCGCGCCATCGTAGTCGTGAGCCAAATAGCGAATCATTCCAACCGAGGCGTTGATCGCGGAGTTTAGCGGATCCAACTCTGAGCTGTGTTCCACTCTACCGACCGCTTCCCGAGTCCTGCCCATCGCCATGAGGTATTCCGCGTACCAGTAGTGTGCGATGGCATATCCGGGATCGAGCTCGACCGCTCGCCGGAAATCACTCTCTAAGCCCACCCAATCCCAGTCGTGCAAGCGTACGTGAGCAAGTGATGCATAGCCTTCCCCAAGCTCTGGTTGTAACCGCACCGCTTGTCTTGCCGCAGCCTTGGCTTTGTGGAACGACTCGAGGGCGGGAGTCATACCTCGGCAGGCGAGCATCGTATGGGCGTCGGAAATCCCGTCGTAAGCGGCGGCAAAGCTTGGATCGTACTGCAGCGCCTCTTCGAAGCACTTAATGCTCTTGCGAATGCCCTCTTCCGTACGCCGATACCAGAAATGGCGACCCCGAAGATACAGCTCGTACGCCTGTGAATTGATCGACCGCGTCTTGTCGTCGTCCAAGCGGCGCTGCTCATGCGGCGTCAACTTGATTTGGATTTCCCGGGCAACGGCCCGGGCCACTTCCGCCTGTACCTCGAGCACATCGTGAAGGCCTCGCTCGTAGCTCTGAGCCCACAGGTGCGATTCATCGCTGACCCGGATGAGCTGGGCCGTGACGCGCACACGCTCTCCTACCCGGCGCACGGAACCTTCCAGGACATGAGACACCCCAAGCTCGCTACCGATCTGCGCGATGCTTTTCGTGGTCGACTTGAACTGCATCGCTGAGGTTCGCGCGATCACTCCGAGGCGCTCTGGGCTCAAGCGGGCCAGCTCGGTAATCATTTCCTCGGTCAGCCCTTCGCTGAAATAGTCGTATCTCTCGCCCGCGGTGAGGTTTTCGAACGGCAGAACCACCAGCATGGTCCTATCGACCCCGCTGTCATGTGCCCCGGATGCAAGCCGCTTCACAGGCGCCACGAACCGGTAGCCGCGTTTCGGTAGAGTCTCGATAAAGTCCTGCACTTTCGGGCGCTTACCAAGGGCCTTGCGCAGCAGGGAGATGTGGGAGGTGAGGCTCCCCTCCTCAACGACCGTGTCGGGCCACAGACGTTCCAGCAGTTCTTCTCTGGTGAGCACTCTGCCCGCGGCTTGCACCAGGGCGACCAGGAGCTCGGCCACCTTGGGGGGCAGGGCCACGTGGTTACCCTCTCGAAAGAGCATCCTGCTTTGCACGTCGAGGCTGTACGCGCCGAATTCAATCTGACCGGAGTCCATCGCACGAGTCCTGAGAATTCCATCAGAAAAATAGCAGGACTCCCCAAGGACTACTAGCCGTAGGGTCGATACCCTGCACAAAATGGCAGCGCGCTCGAGGGAGGGACACCACCATGTCCGACATGGACAAGACTGGCAGATTGTTGAGGCGGGGCATAGCGACCGCGCTGCTTTGCCTCGCCGCGATTGCGGAGGCAGCCGCTGAACCCTCGCCGTTGCCGGAGCTCAAACCAGTCCCGGTCGATGTGGACATCACCGGCCTTCCCGCGAGCGAACAGGCCGCGCTCGTCCCGATCCTGCGGGCTGCACGCCAAATGGACGCGTTATACATGCAGCAGGTGTGGCCCGGCACCCCGGCGCTGATAAGAGAGCGACAGTCCGCTCAGACAACTGCCGCGCGGGCGGAGCTCGATGCGCTGAATTTCTTCAAGGGTCCGTGGGGGCGGACCGGGATCGCATTCATCGGCGGGGTTCCATCCGAGCGGCCGATCGGCGACTTTTACCCCTCAGGCACAACCAAGCATGACATCGACATCTGGCTTGGGACACTGTCGCAGCCCGACCGCAAGCGGGCTCTCGACCCCTTCACGGCCATGGAACGCGGACGGAACGGGCCGTTTGAAGTGGTCTCGTACGGTAGTCACTACAAAGACGCACTGACGGAGGCGGCTGGTGCA
This sequence comes from uncultured Gammaproteobacteria bacterium, assembly GCA_963785405.1. GTDB lineage: Bacteria > Pseudomonadota > Gammaproteobacteria > Steroidobacterales > Steroidobacteraceae > Bog-1198. Next base: position 132,025 of record CAWAVF010000006.1, on the reverse strand, counting down.
CTTCGCGAAGCAGCGGCGCACACGCACGAGGCGACGCTCAGGAACTACCTGACCTTGCGTGCTCAGGCGCTGTTGGATGATGACTACTACGCCAGCGATGTCGCCTTTGTCGGCCTCAAGGGACCCATTGACGTGGTACTGGGACCCTATGAGGTCGACGATGACGCTTGGTTCGGGGCCAAGACGGCCTACGAGGCTTCGATTGCGCTGGTGAATGAGCCCGCGACGCAGCGCATTGGCAATATCGCCACGCACTTGCAGGAACTCGAGGACCATCTGCCCCTTACCCCCAACCTACGCGGGCGGAAACTGGGTGCTGCCGCGCCAATCGTGGTTCTCGACGTGATCTATCACGGAGGCATGGCCGGAGCCGGTGGTGCTGCGGCAGGTTACGGCCTCCCTAACGATTTGCGTGTCCTGGATGCTGTTGGGGCGCGCACTGGCGCATACAGCAACATTCTCAAGCTGCGGTATGACAGCACGTTCCGGCCCATAGCCGATGCAGTGCTCACGGACGCGGACCGATCGGCCTTGCGATTTGAGGACATTCGCGACGCGGTCATGTTTGTGCGTATGTTTGACTCGCTCGGTCCACAGTTCGTCACGGGAACGAAACAGCCGATCGCCGAGGCATTGCGTGAAGATGCCAGTGTCGCGAGCCAGATCCACTCAATGCTGCTGTCGCTGTGGGGTCATCGCTATCTGATCGATCACCGTTATGTCGATCAGCGCGAAAACGCATCGCTCTATAGCGCGTTTCTGATTGAGGCACTCGCTCGCTACGGCAGCCTGGCCAGCCCTGCCAAGGGCTCGACCTACGTGCTCAATCACCTTCTCGAGGCCGGTGCAATTTCTGCGAGCGCTGACGGACGCCTTAAGATCAACCGAGCCGCCGCCGATGCGGACATTGCCCGGGCAGCAATGGAATTCATCTCGCCCATGGCAAGAGGTGACGCGACGGTGATCAAGTCGCTTCTGCAGCACTACGTAATAGTGACCCCCGCGATTCATGGCTTGTTGGCGCGGCTCGGACCCGCGCCCCCGCTGCAGCACCCGGTCTACCGCACCGCGGATCGCCTGAGCCGGTGAGACGTCGTGCGGCGACCAAGCTCGATACCAATTCCTATTGCTTGTAAGACAAGGAGAATGTCATGCGAACAACTACCCTCACTACTCTAGTGACTACCTTTATTTCAGCATGGCTATTGCCGAGCTATGCCGCGACGGGGCCGACGCCGACAGCGACCGTAGCCGAGCCGGCGCGCATCACGGTGCTTTACGATGCCTTTGGCAAGGATCTGGCGATGACTAAAGACTGGGGTTACGCCGCCCTGGTGGAGATCAACGGCAAGCGCATTCTGTTCGATACTGGTGACGACCCGGCGATTTTTGCAAAGAACGTGAAGGCCAAGGCCATCAATCTTACTAACCTTGATTTCGTAGTGTTATCGCATCGTCATAGCGATCACGTGGGCGGATTTTCCTATTTACTCAGCGTGAATCCGAAGGTCAAGATTTACGCGCCCAAGGACGGCCTTGGTGGCATTTTCGGCTCCGACGTGTCCAGTAAGTTCTATCGCAAAGACGAGTCGCTGGCCGCCGAGATGCGCTACTACAACGGCGCACCGCCTGAAATTATGCGGCTTGGCACGGTTTTTCCTGGCGCCAACATTCAGTTGATCGACAAGACTACGGAAGTGGCCCCGGGCATTACGCTGATTGCATTGGTATCCGATGCGCCGGGCACCAAGGAACTGAAGGAGCTATCGCTGGCCATCAACACGCCCGGCGGTATCGTGCTGGTGGTTGGCTGTTCGCACCCGGGTATCGAGTCCATCGTTGCCGAAGCAGCCAAGATCAATCCGCACATTCACTTCATCGCGGGCGGATTCCACTTGGTTGTAGCCGAGGACACGGCAATCGAAAAAGTTGCCAAGAGCCTGCACGATACCTACAAAGTTGATTACATCGCTCCTGGTCACTGCACCGGAGAACCAACCTTCACCGCTTTGCAACGGATGTTTGGCGATCGTTATCTTTATGCCGGACTGGGTACAACGCTGGGCGTCAGCGCCGTCCCGCGCGTCGAATCCGATCGCAGCGCCGCCCTGAGCGAAGACGACTTGCGCAGTTATCGAATGCTGCTCGCCTCAAGCGATGACTTCACGGGCAGCACCCTGGATCCGGTTCGATTCGCGCAGGTTCAATAACGGCGCTCCGTCTCGAATCCACGGGCGTCCAACGCCGTCGAATAATATCTGCGTTCAAACGGGGTAACTTTTCGGGGTAACTCGCCTCATCGATCTTTGTAAACGCTTACGAAACAATTGGTTATAGGGCCTATTCGAATTCCTCAGCCGGCAAAAACCCAATAAAATCAACCCCTTGCACCGCTCGGTCGTCTTGTCTGTCGCTGCCGTCGTCGAGACCAGAAACGACGATTTTCTGGATGTATCGAATTTTGTAATTTCGGTCCCGGCGTTGACAACGCGTGCAATTTTCAAGCGCTCCTAAAAGGGCAACTTGGCAACTGGCGCGGAACCTAGACAGCTCCCAGTCAGCGCGGCTAACAAAACACGAAATTCGGATCAGAATCATTCATCCAATTCGAGCAATCCCCCGTTCTTCCGAAGCCGCCATAGACGGCTTCACGACAATCCGGAACATGATTTTCGACTGCCCCCGCCGGCGCGAGCCGTTCTTCACGGTTTACGGAATCCAGAGAAAGCCGTGAAGCAGATTGTTTGCATCCGCCTCCCAACCAACAACCTCCCCTTCCGCGTTATTGGTCGATGGACGCGTGCCTTGCATGCAGTTGGTACAGGCACCCGGGGCGTCGAATCTTGCGATCTTGCCGTCAGCTGAACGCGAAAAGCCGTGGAATACACCGGCGTTGATGTAAATTCCGGTTACGGCGCCGAACAGATTGATTGAAAACACAGCAGTATTCTGCACCGCGCCGGTCGCGGGGTCCGTGAGTGCAAAGGTGGAAATCGCGCCGTCGCGACTGCGCACGAAGCCGCGATACATCCCCTCAGTGTCTGCGTAGTATCCAGTTATTGTGCCCTCCTCATTGATGCTGGCACCGCCCCCGCCAAGGCTCGCGGGTGCGTCGAACGACGTGATCGTTCCGTCCGTCTCGCGCAGGAAGCCGTGCTGTACGCCGCTCGCATCGTAGTAGCTTCCGGTGATCTCTCCTGCTGCGTTCAGACACGTTTCCTCGCACACAAAGGTGTAAATCGAACCCGGCGGATCGAAGCTCGTGATCTTGCCGAAGGGCGATCGCACAAAGCCGTGCTCTACGCCGCTTGCGTCAATATAGATGCCCGCGGTCGTTCCCCAGAGATTGAGGCTATATGCCAGAGTACCTTGGCCCTGGCCGGGAACGGCGCCTGCGCCGGGGGCATCGAATGTGACGAAGGAGCCATCTGGATAGCGGATAAAGCCATGAAAGGTGATGTTCGCGTCTGCGAACTGCCCGGCGATGACGCCGAGGTCATTGATGGCGACGGCGACAGTTCCCTCATCGAGGTTGGCGCCGAGACCCGCGCCGGGGGCATCAAAGCTAACAAAGTCGCCACTGGGAGTACGCAAGAAGCCGTGAGGCACCACGTTCGCGTCCGTATAGGTGCCTACGATCGCGCCCTCGTCATTGTTGGCAAGCGGCTGCGTTCCACAAAAAGGCGCGCACTCCGGAACGCTTGCTGTACCTGCATTTGGAGCATCGAACACGATTATGTGGGAGTGGTCAAATGCCGGATCCCGTGCTGGCGCCTGCGCTGGCATTGCCAGAGCACCAAGGGTGGCGAGGGGTAGGACTATCGTACGGATGTGCTGTTTCATGGAATTCCCCAATTCGCTTTTGATGACTCTAAAAGAGCATCATGCTGAGAAGTTCATTTTTCATTCATAACTCGTTATAGCTTTGCGCTACGACTAGCAGCCGAATGGCTGACCTGGGGATCGTCTCCGCAATCGTTGCGTAGCTCGTTGGGGGCGCCCGCCGGTGGCGGGCTCGATGTGTTGTCGATGCAGGGGATGGCACTTAGATATTCGTACATGGCCTCGATATCATGGTCTGACATATCCTGAAAGTCTGGCCAGGGCATAACTTGGAGAAGATTTCCGTCGACCGGAGGCGGAATGCAGTTTGCTGGCGTGGGAGTAGGCGAAGCCGACGTACAGGTTGGATGGATCTGGTCCAGGTCGTGGCCGGTCCGCAGGATTTCCTTGAATTGAGCGAGCGTGTGGCCCCCTTCGGCCCGACCGGTTTTGTCAGGCGTCAAGTTGCGGGTAATTATGTCCGGACCAACATAGCTCCCATATTCTGCTGGGGGATAGATACCCGGTATAGGGAAGGCGGCCGGGCCGAAGTCGTTGCCTCCAGCCAGATAAGTGGTCGGATCGGTTTTCTTCTTCTGGCCAAAGTACGGGTTGAAACCATTAGCGAAATTTAGGTTCGGAGGGCCACCGGAGGTGTGACAAAAGTTGCAATCGTTTGCGCCGTTGACCAAATAGCTGCCCAAGCCCACAAGGTTCGAGTCTTTCCCATTCAGGTTCAGCGGAACCGGCGCAATCTCGAAACCTATCTTGATGCGTGATCCCTCGTCGCTCCACTCGTTTTGCGCTTGTACGGCTGGAGACCGAACCAACATCACCGCAAGAGCGGCTCCGGCAAGCGTCACGGTCGCTCCCAATACTTTAATTCGCCCTCGTAGTTCCATGGCAATCTCCTTCAAGTAGAGTGATGGTCGCCCTTAATTCGCCGCCACCTGCGCCGGCACGTCGATCCCGCGCGCCGCGGCTTCTTTAAGCGTATGCGTCGCAAGATAGACGCGCGTGAGCTGCGGCAAATTGACGGACCGGATCGCATCTGCGAGCGCCCTTTCATAGCAACCTTTCGGGTCCGTTAAGGGCGCAAGGTCGACTCGCATCCCATGCGTGCAGACGACCTCCGCGGCATGCTTCAAGCGGGTATACAAGGCATGCGCTCCGGCGGGCTGACTGAGATCGAGTCCTTGTGTGTTCACCTTATATGCAACAGTGAACTCCTGATCCTTAGCCGCAACGCTGCCGGCAAAGAGCGTGCCCGCAACGGCGGCAGCGCCAAGGACGACCCAGGCACTCATCGAAGCTCTTTTGGTGTACATGTGAATCTCCTCATGAATTCGCGTTGAAATGGTTTCGGTACATTGACAACGAGTCCTCGGGGCGCGAATTGGACACCCCTAAATTTGGGATGACGGATGAGATGATCGGTCCGGGCAGTGACCCGGCACGGGTACGCAAAATATTTTGGTTGCCATTTCGGACCTTCGGGACTCATATACAAGATGAGAGGGAATTCCATGAGTCATCTTGGCTGTGGCTGAGCCCAAACCATCCTTGGTCGCGCGGCTGTTTGCCGAACACCGGGGCGCGCTGCAGGCCTTCTTCCTGCGGCGCATCCGTGCTAAGGCCGATGCAGCGGATCTGGCGCAGGAGGTGTACGTGCGGATGCTGCGGATCCGCGATGAGGAGGCGATCCGTAATCCCGTCCACTACCTCTACACGGTGGCCAACAATCTGGTGAAGGAGCATTCGATCCTCGACCGTCGGCAGGCGAGCGGCATCGACATCGATGAGGCTCCTGCGCACGAGCAGCTCGAGACGCTGCCTGAGTTCGACGGGGACCTCGATGCGAGACAGCGGGTCGCGCGGCTCGGAGTCGTGCTCAAGCAGCTGCGTCCGAAATGCCGCGCCGCGGTGGAGTTGCGCTTCGCGCAGGGACTCACCTACCGGGAGATCGCGATGCACCTCGGAGTGTCCCCGCAGATGGCGAAGAAGTACGTGGCGCAGGGCTTAAGTCACTGTCGACGCCGCATGGCGGCGCTAGGTTGAGGCTATGAATTCCAACGAAGAGCAAGTCCGTGCCGCGATCGCCGAACAGGCCGGCGAATGGTTCGTGGTGAACGATGAAGGGCCGCTGGATGCGCGAGACTCCGCGGCCCTTGCGGCGTGGCTCAAGACCTCGCCGGTCCATATCGAGGAGTTCCTCGGCGTGTCGGCGATCGCGCGCGATCTCAAGGAGGCACGCACCGATCCTGAGTACTCCCTCGAGGCGATTCTCGCACGCGCACGGGCCGAGGACGAACCTCCGGTCCAACCACGATGGCTGCGCGTAATCGAGGCCGTTCGGTTCAGCCCCAGACGCCACTGGCGCCCAGCAGCAGTGGCGATGGCGGCGTGCGCTGTGTTCAGTCTTGGCTTGCTCTTGACGTGGAACCTGAAGCCCGTCGAGCACGCGCCGGGCTCCGGCGGCATCACGGCGCTGCACTTTGAGACACGACACGGTGAGCAGCTGAGTCGTCGCTTGGCGGATGGTTCAGTCCTTCACCTCAATACGGACAGTGCGGTCATCATCCAGTACGGCAAGACGGAGCGGCGCGTCAATGCTCACCTCCGGCCAGGCAGAGTTCGAAGTCACCCACGAGCTCGATCGCGCATTTCGGGTGATCGCCGGATCAGCTGAAGTCCTCGACCTCGGCACCAAATTCGATGTGCGCCTGGGGCATGACGCCACCGTGGTCACGGTGATCGAGGGGCGGGTCGCCGTCGGACCGTCCTCGATGTTGGAAAATCGTGGCACGGTCTCGAGCCAAAACCACCCATCACGATTTGTCGAGCTGCGCGCCGACCAGCAGATTAGCATGAGCGAGGGCGCGTGGCCGGCCACGCCCGTAGCGGTCGACGCCCAGAACACCACGGCTTGGCTGCGTCGAGAAATTGTATTTGACCACGAACCGCTGGAGCGAGTCGCGGCCGAGTACAATCGCTACACTGCGAAGCCGATCGAGATCGCAACTCCCGCGCTACGGAACTTACAAATCACCGGGGTCTTCGCCACCGACGACCCCGACGCATTCATTGCCTTCCTGCGCAGCCTCAAGGGTGTGCGAGTCGAGGTGAACGAGACGCGGATTCGCGTATGGTAAGACCGGGCGTCGCCGCTCCTAACACCTAACGGTGGCACCCTGCGCTATGCTTCAGTTCAGCGCACGCAAATATGCCTGAATAGGGACCGTATGGGAGGTCGAGCGCGTCACCGATCAGCGGGCATCACGACCGTGATGTCCGGCGTGCTGCGCGCGCTGTCGATCTGCGTTCCCGTTGCGATCTTTGATGCTCCGGCGACGCTCGCGCAGGCTCTTGAATCCAAGGCGCTCGCCGCCGATATTCCCGCACAGCCTCTCGCGCAAGCGCTGGCAGCGTTCGGCCGCCAGACCGGCCTGCAGTTCGTCTTTCTCTCCGGTGTCGTGCGTGACCAGAGATCCCACGCTGTTTCTGCGGGACTCGGTGGCCATGAAGCGCTCTCACGAATGCTTGAGGGCACCGGACTCAAGTTCGAGTACCTCACGCCGCGCAGCATCCGCATCCTAGTCGCGGAGGTTGCGCCGCCGCGCGAACTGGCGACGAAGATCCCCGCCGGAGATGAGCTGCAAGAGGTGATTGTCACCGCCAACCGCCGCGAGGAGAACCTCCAAAACGTACCGATCACGATCCAGGTGTTGACCGGGGAGACGCTTGCCAAGCTCAATGCCACGACGTTTGACGATTTCGTGAAGTACCTGCCAGGCGTGACCGCGCACGGATTGGGACCAGGTCAGAACACCATTTATGTGCGCGGCTTGGGGACGACCATGGGAGGATTACAGGGATCGGGTGCCGTCGGCACTTTTCCGAACGTCGCAGTGTACCTCGATGAGCAATCCGCGCAGCTTCCAAACCGCAATCTCGACATCTACGCCGCGGATCTCGACCGCATTGAGATCCTGGAGGGTCCGCAGGGCACGTTGTTCGGCGCGGGCGCGCAGGCGGGTGTCGTGCGTTACATCACGAACAAACCGAAGCTCAATGTAACCGAAGCGATGGTGAGCGCCGGCTACGCCACGACCGCCCACGGAGATCAGAGCAGTAATGTCGAGGCCACCATCAACATTCCCTTGATTGCCGACACCCTGGCCGTGCGGGGCGTGATCTACAACGAGCGCCGCGGCGGATACATCGATAACATCCCTGGGACGTTTGCGCGTGCTGCTACGGACCTCGGCACCCCTTACATCGGTGGCGTCCCCAGCAACAGCGTCGTGATCAACAACGCCGCCCTGGTGGCTAATGACATCAACCCGGTCACCTATCAAGGCATACGCGTCGAGGCCCTGTACCAAATCACGGAGGACTGGAGCGCACTCCTTGCACAGTCCTACCAGAGTATGGAGGCGGACGGGGTCTTTGCCGAGATGGCGGCGAATTCACTCGGCGAGCCGCTACCCGACTTGAGCGTGCAGCTCTACAACCCCTCCTACGACAAGGACAAGTTTGAGAATACCGCACTCACGATTGACGGTCGCGTCGGTGCGCTGAAGCTCCTCTATGCGGGCAGCTATCTCGTGCGCAACGTCGAGCAGGTTCAGGACTACACGAATTACGCACGCGGTATCTTCGCGGACTACTATCAATGCTCATTTCCAAGTCAGACCGCTGTGATTGGCCAATGTTTCACGCCCAGCTCGACCTGGCATGATCGGGAGCGCAACACTCACCAAAGCCACGAGCTGCGCGTGAGTACGCCCGGTGATTGGCGGGTCCGCGGCATCGGTGGCCTGTTCTATGAGAACTACCAGATTCAGGAGCAGACCGACTGGTTCTATCTCACCGCGCTTTCGGCCTTCACTCCGATCGGGCCGCCCACCGGCTATTACACTTTAAACGGATCACCACTTCTACCGAACGGTACCCCGGTCCCGTACAATCAGCAAGGCGCTGTGTTTGTGCCCGCGCCTGTAACCTCGATCAACCCGAACGTGCGGCCGCTGGGCGATGCCTTCTTTGACGACATCACCCGAGGCTACAATCAGAAGGCCGCCTTCGCATCCGTCGATTTCGAGCTCATTCCGAAAACGCTGACGCTGACGGCCGGCACGCGCTATTACCGTACCGATACCTCGGAGGTCGGCTCGAACGTGGGGAGTGGCGGTTGCCAGATTGTCTATAATTTGGGTGTACCCAATCCGTGTGTGAATCATTCCGGCTTCACCAATATCAATGCGGAAGGCCTTGACCGGACGTTTTCCGGCTTCAGGAGCCGCGCGAACCTGAGCTGGAAAGCCACAGAGGACGCGCTGCTGTACTACACCTGGTCGCAGGGCTTTCGCGCGGGCGGCTTCAATCGGGCGCCGTTTGCAGCGCCGGGTTTTTCGCCGCTGGCATCTGGCAATAGTGTGCAAGCCGCTACGCACGGGGGCTGGGTATCGCCGCTGGCCTTCGCGCCCGACAGCCTCACCAACAATGAACTCGGCTGGAAAACGATGTGGATGGACCGGCGCGTCCAATGGAATGGCGCGATCTATCAGGAGGACTGGAACCATGTACAGATCGATGGAGGTGCTAACGGAATCATCACCGAGGGCGTGATCCTCAACGGTGGTAACTACCGGGTGCGCGGCGTGGAAACCTCGGGCGTGGCGCGCGTTACGACCGGACTCACCATCGAGGCGGGCGCGGCCTGGAATCACGGCGAGTTGGTCAAGGAGGCGACACTCCTGTGGCAGGACGGTACTCCGATTGACTTCAGCGCACTTCACGTTCCAAATCCGGGCGGGGCGCTCGGCAGCCCGCTCGCCGGGGCGCCCCCCTTTCAGGGCAACATCCGCGCACGTTACGAGTTCGCGATCAACGGTTATGCCCCGTTCGCTCAGATCGACGCTGTGCATCAGTCACACTCCCTCGCTACGACCAATCAGCTGCCACTGGACCTGCAGGGCAACTCCACTGCGTATGACCTGCCGCCTTTCACGACTTACGATGGGGCGCTTGGTGTGGGAAAGGACACGTGGCTCGTGCAAGTCTACGGAGAGAACCTGACCGACACGCGGGCGCAACTGTATGCGAACTACTGGCAGTGGTACAAAGCCATAACGCCGAGTCGTCCCCGAACCATCGGTTTGCGCTTCAGCTATAAGTTCAGCGGTTGGTAGCCCGAGCGTCCAGCTATCCAAAATCGAGTGGCCGATGATCGGCCCTAAGACAATCCCACTCCAGCATGCGCAGGCGGTCGACTCACAGACATCGCATGTTTCAGTTGCTCTGAAGCGGTCAGTGGTGGTCGACCGCTTGGGATTTCAAGAGGACTCATTAGCGGTCTTCAGCTGCGATGTAAACCGCGTTCACGTAAATGCCGGGATGCAGAGCTTCCTCAAATTTCTGAGGGTTGCGTCCCGCGTCCACGGGCGTCCGACGCCGTCGAAGAATATCCGGCCCTCGTGCGGGGTAACTCTTCGGGTAACTCGTCTCATCGATCTTTTAAAACGCTTACGAAACAGTTGGTTATAGCGCCAATTCGAATCCCTCAGCTGGCAACTCCCCAATAAAATCAATCAGTTATATCTTGACGTTTAACGTTAAGCGTTATACCATGTCTCGATGATCAAAGGGTTCCGTTGTGCAGATGCGAGAGCCCTATTCGAAACTGGAAAGTGCAAGAGATTTTCGGCGATCGCTAAAGTCGCAACTCGGAAATTGGCGCAACTCGATGCGGCCCAAACCCTTGAATTCTTGCGCTCGCCGCCAGGCAACCGGTTGGAAGCGCTGAAAGGTGAGCGTAAAGGACAATTTAGTATTCGGATCAATGACCAATACCGCCTTTGCTTTCGCTGGACCAATGAGGGGCCGACGGACGTAGAGCTCGTGGACTATCACTGAGGGAAGCGAAGATGTTTAAGAATGGAATGCGGCCGGTTCACCCGGGCGAGGTGCTTCGGGAGGATTATCTGAAGCCGTTTCGCATGAGCGCCAACGCGTTGGCAAAGGCACTCAGCGTTCCCGCACCAAGGATCAACGATGTGGTTCGTGAGCGGCGCGGGATTTCTGCTGATACGGCGATGCGGTTGGCGCGATATTTCGGTGGTGATGCGCGATCGTGGCTGAATCTTCAGGCCGCCTACGATCTGCGGGTAGCTGAAATCAGCAACGCCAAGCGTATTGCGCGAGAGGTTTCGCCGGCCACCGCTTAAGCGGTCGAGGCTGATCAGTGTAAACCGCCCATGCACTGTCTCTGTGGACAGGCGCAACTACCTGCAACTCAAACGGGGCTGAGAGGCAGCTGCCGTAGCTTGGCGACAATTACGCAACCCCCACTGTCTTCCAACATCGAGTTACGCTCTTTGCGTCGCGCCCGGGCGCTCATTGGTTGGCAGAGCACTGTCACTTTCCAACGAATTCTCTTTTGAAAAAGGTCATCTCCGAGAATTCCACTTTCTAATCCGTGATTATCCAGCCCAGTTTGGAGCCTTCGCGGCCCTGGCACTGATTTGCTGGATCAGCCATTACACGATACGAGGGCACTTACGCATTGTTCGTTCCTAAAGAGCGAGAGCGGTTGCAAATCCATGCGACAAAGGATTCCAGTCTAGGATGGTTGGAAAATGGACTTCTCGGTCATGCCAATTCGCAATAAATTCGGTGTCCGAAAACGGCGAGACATGAGGACGTCGCGCAGTAATAATGAGCGCTCCCAATCTTATTTGTGGCGCCTTATGACCTCGTTTCAGGAAGTCGGCCTTCCGTTTGAAAGATTCAGGTCGTTGTTCGCTCTTTCAGATTCAGCGCCCGGGTCGACTCGGCTGCTGCGACCCCATTGATCGTAATCCCGGCACATACACTGACCGCAAGATCCGAAGTGTCGTCGACGTTTCGGCTCGTTAAGCTGTGAACTCCCAATGCATGGAGCCCTCATGAACCATATTGCGGAAGTACTGGCGCGAACCCAAAAGCATGCCGTCGATTACTTGACCAGTCTCGACCAACGACCAGTCAACGCGACAGCGACCCTTACCGACCTTCGGCGTCGACTCGACGTACCGCTAACGGGTGCCGGGCTGGGCGCGGACCGAGTGATTGACGATCTCGTCGCTGCCACGGAAGGAGGGCATCTGGGGTCGGCCGGGGGACGTTTCTTCGCCTGGGTCATCGGCGGAGCACTGCCGTCGGCGCTTGCTGCCGACTGGTTGGTGTCGACTTGGGACAACAACGCCGCGCTCTACGCATGCGGTCCTGCGTCTGCCGTCGTTGAGGAGATTGCGGGTCTCTGGGTTAAGGATCTGCTCGGCTTGCCCGCATCCGCATCCTACGCGTTTACGACGGGCTGCCAGATGGCGCACTTCACGTGTCTAGCTGCCGCACGTCACGCATTGCTTGGCGCTCGCGGTTGGAACGTAGAGGACAGGGGTCTCTGCGGCGCGCCGCGCATCCGTGTTCTCGCCAACGAGCACTGTCACGGTTCAGTGACCCGAGCGCTTCGGTTTCTGGGCCTCGGTTCTCGTAGCCTCGAACCGCTCCTCACCGATGTCGATTTCAGGATAGCGCCTCATACGTTGGAGGCGGCATTGCGACAGTCCGAGGATCCAACCATCGTCGTTCTCAATGCCGCCGATTTGAACGTCGGCGCGGTCGATCCGTTCCTCGAACTTATTCCAATGGCGAAGGCGGCGCGAGCCTGGGTACATGTGGACGGAGCCTTTGGGCTGTGGGCACGAGCAAGCGCGCGACAGCGGCATTGGGTGGAGGGAATCGAACGGGCCGATTCCTGGGCCACCGACGCTCACAAATGGCTCAACACGCCCAAGGACATAGGGATCGCGATTGTCGCAGACCCCGCGGCGCACAAGGAGGCGATGGCAATAACTGCGTCCTACATATCATCTGCCGGCGACGCGCGCGATCAAATCGATTGGACGCCCGATTGGACGCGCCGCTCCCGCGGCTTCCCCGTATACGCGGCACTGCGCGAGTTGGGGCGGGACGGTCTGGCAGACCTGATTGACCGCTGTTGTGCCTGTGCTGCTCAACTGACGACCGGGCTCGCCGCTTTGCCTGGCGTGGACATGGTGGCTCCACCGACGCTGAATCAGGGTCTAGTGCGATTTCTCGACAGCCGTCCCAACGCGAATGCGGCAGATCACGACGCGAGGACGGACTGGGCCATCGAGGCAATCAATCGTGAAGGCACTGCGTTTTTTAGCGGCACGACCTGGAAGGGACACCGCGCCATGCGCATTAGCGTTGTCAATGGGCGGACAAGTGCTCAAGACGTGGAACGCACGCTCAAAGCCGTCGCAGTCGTGCTTGCATCCGACCGTATGCAGTGACGATGGGTCGATGGCGGTCGCTCTATGTCGAATAGCCCGCCTCCCGTTGGTGACGGATGGCGAGCACTAAAACTACGTCTTGCCTTTGCTCATAGCTATAGAGCGCCACATAGCCACTCTTGCCATAGGAGATCAAGAGTTCCCTCAGTCCCTCTTCACACGATCGGCCGACAAAGGGATGTCGCTCAAGAATCTCAATTCCGTCGCGAATTACTTCGATCGCTGTGACAGCCGCCTGTGGCGCATCCTTGATGAGAAAATCGGCCAGTCGCTCCAGGTCGGCAAACGCGTGTCGAGAGTAGATTACTTCCGCCACGTTCGTATTTTCGGCCGTTTCGCCCGGTCGCCGCGAACACGAGCAGCCAAATAACGATGCACATCCGCCGAAGCGTAACCCTCGCCGCTAGTGAACGCCTCGGAACGTGCTGCCACCGCATCGGCGACAAACGCTCGGCGCTGTTCGTCCAGTCGAGTCTGATGTTCAATCGCCTCCAGCATAAATGCGTGGGGTGATTTATCAGCCGCTTTGGCTGCCGCCACGACCCGTCGTTTGAGGTCTGCGGCAATTTTGAGTGTTGTCGCTACAGGGCTAGTCATAATCGCTCCCAACAATGGGTATTACTAAGGTAACACCCCAGGGATCGTTCTTCAAGAAAAAACCGGGATGCAGTGCTTCCTCAAATTTCTGTCGACTCCGTCCAGAGTCCATGGGCCTCCAACGCCGTCGAATAATATCTGCGTTCTAACGGGGTAACTTTTCGGGGTAACTCGCCTCAAAGATCTTTATGAATGCTTACGAATCAGTTGGTTACCGTGCGTATTCGAATCCCTCAGCCGGCAAACTCTCCAATAAAATCAATTCGTTATAATACTCTCTCAACAATTGTATAACAAAGTTACCCCTTGCACTGCTCGGCCTGGTTGCTTATCGCTGCCGTTATCGAGATCAGTAACGACAATTCTTGGTTGTATCGAATCACATTTCCAAGGTCATCCTCGACAAAATATATTATCAATACACAGCGCCATATGCGTTGTGCGTATCGTGATCCCCCAAAAATGGGCTAAGTGGACCACTGCCAGCCATCCTTGATCATGGCGACAACACAAGCCCGTGGTAGATATTTTCGCCACACCCGAATATTGGCGACGGCGTGTTCGATCTCCGCTCTATTCGGTCTTATCATTGCGGCACTCTCAAGTTTCGGCAATCCCCACTGTGCAGAATTGAATAGAAACTTAAGATCAATCGCCGCGATCAAAGACTTCTCGTATTTTGTGTCCGTGGCCATAAACCCTTCCCTTCTTTTGCTAAGTCAAGGCAACTTAGCCTCTGAGACCTTAGGAGTCTGTACGCTAGACCGCTTATTTCAAGAGCGCGTCGCTTCGGCATCTACCGGGCCGACGAATCGCCGTTTTCGCGTCCGATTATCCGCTTCGTCGTGCCGGACGTAGTACGGAGACTTCAAAGAACAGCAAAAAAACACCACTTGGTCTATTACGATGAATCGAGATCATTTTGAAGGAAGAGGTGTCCATGATGCATTCTTCGAAGTCTCAACGCGTTGGTGATGACGGACACTGAACTTAAGCTCATGGCGAGCGCCGCGATCATTGGCGATAGCAGCCAACCGGTGAACGGATACAGGACACCAGCGGCCAAGGGGACGCCGAGCGAGTTGTATAGAAACGCAAACCCCAAGTTTTGTTTCATGTTCGCAACGGTTTCATTTGAAATGAGGCGCGCCTGAGCGATGCCGCGCAGATCCCCTTTAACGAGCGTGACCTGGGCGCTATTCATGGCCACATCTGTACCCGTGCCCATGGCCACACCCACATCTGCTTTTGCGAGCGCCGGCGCATCGTTGATTCCATCGCCGGCCATGGCAACGATGCGCCCCTCATGCTGCAGCCTATCGACGAGTGCGAGCTTGTCCGCCGGTTTGACCTCTCCATACACTTCATCGATCCCAAGTTTCGCTGCAACTGCCTTCGCGGTGGTCAGTCCGTCCCCGCTCGCCATGATGACGCGCATCCCTGTGGCCTTCAAAGCAACCAATGCCTCGACGGTATTTGCTTTGATCGGATCGGATACGGCGAGCAGCCCCGCGAGGATTCCATCATTACTTAGATACATGACGCTCGCTCCTTCGGCACGGAGCGTCTCAGCCTGCGATTTTAGCGGATCGATTAATACACTGACTTGTGCCATCAAGGCGGTGCTGCCGAGGTTCAACTGCCGAATTCCGATGGTGCCGCGAACGCCGGCGCCCGCGATTGACTCAAAGCCAACGGCTTTTTCCAGCTCGAGATTGCGCTCTCGGGCGGCGGCCACCAGGGCCTCGGCCAGCGGATGCTCGCTGCCCTGATCGAGACTTGCTGCCCATCGCAGCACTTCGTCCTCGGAGTGCCCGGGTGTCGCAATGCACCGTTCGAACCGCGGCTTACCCTCGGTCAGAGTTCCTGTCTTATCCACAATGAGCGTGTCGACTTTGCGGAAATTCTCGATCGCTCCGGCGTCCCGAAACAACACGCCCTGGGTGGCAGCTTTGCCGCTCGCGACCATGATCGACATGGGTGTGGCTAATCCTAAAGCACAGGGGCAGGCGATAATGAGCACGCACACCGCGTTAATCAGTCCGTAGGCCCAACTCGGGTCAGGCCCAAACACCCCCCAGCCGAGTAATGTCAAGAAGGCGACACTAACCACCGTCACCACAAAATATTTGGCAACGTGGTCCGCCATGCGCTGCATGGGTGCTTTGGAGCGCTGCGCCTGCGTGACCATCTGCACGATGCTCGCTAAAACGGTCTGCGAGCCCACGCGCCCGGCGCGCATCACCAGAGCTCCTGAAGTATTTAAGGTAGCGCCGATTAGTTTGTCGCCGATGTGTTTCATGACTGGCAACGGCTCGCCCGTCAGCATCGATTCATTCACCGCGCTACCGCCCTCCAGCACGATGCCATCAACTGGCACTCTTTCGCCCGGACGAACGCGAAGGGTATCGCCGACGTGAACGTTTGCGAGCGGCACGTCCTCTTCGTTGCTATCAGAATTGATTCGTCGAGCGGTCTTAGGCGCCAAGCCCAACAGCGATTTGATCGCAGCGGAAGTTTGGGAGCGCGCGTTCAATTCCAGGAGCTGACCCAACAAGGTCAGGGAAATAATCACCGCAGCGGCCTCGAAATAAACAGGTACTCGACCCATCACGATGAAGGATGCGGGAAACACGCTCGGAGTTAGCGTAGCGATCACGCTGTAGAGAAAAGCGGCGGAGGTACCTAAGCCAATCAGAGTCCACATATTAGGGCTACGATGAATCATCGATTGCACAGCTCGTACGAAAAACGGCTTTCCCGCCCAGAGAACGATGGGCAAGCTCAACGCAAGTTCGATCCAGCTCTCCATCGATGCATTGGGCCGATGCACACGATGGCCTGCCATTGCGAGGATTGTCACAATCACGGTTAGTGGCAGGGTCCAAAAGAATCGGCGTCGAAAATCTTTGAGTTCGGGATTTTCATCGCTATCGAGCGCCGCGGTCTCAGGCTCCAGCGTCATGCCGCAAATCGGGCAAGACCCAGGGCCGACTTGGCGTATCTGCGGGTGCATGGGACACGTATAGATCGTGCCGGTCACTACAGCTTTGATTTCCGGCGCAAAGGATGCGTGGACACTGGCCGGAACCATCGAATGCTTCGCCGGGTTCGCGAGGAATTTTGTTTTACAGCCGGCACTACAAAAATAAACGGCAATGCCGTTGTGCATCGCCATGTGGGGCGAGCGGATTGTCACCGACATTCCACATACCGGATCCTTCAGCGATAGATCATAGGCACCCGCAGGTTTTACTTCCGTGGGCACCTCCCCTTGCGTCATGTCCTTAGGAACCGACGCACTGTCGCGTCTCCGGCCGCAAGCGATACTTTCACGTGATCGACTCCAGAAACCGCATTTAGAGCGCACGACACTTTGCTGGTGCAGCCGCCGCAGGTCATTCCGGTCACCATCAGTCGTTCGGTTTGCATAGGATCTCCTAAGTGAATTTAGCCGCGCCGACTGGCCGACTATTAACTCGTCGCGCTGATTTTGAGCGAGACGATGCATGGTCGATCTTAGTCACAATTCGGAATATATCGGTGCGTTGGCGTACTCTTTGCCGCATGCTGTTGTTCACCCGAGCACGGCACGACCTGTAGCTATCTATGAGCGGCAGGTGAATGCGGGTGCACCCGCATCGGTCCTACACTGGGTGAGCAACATATGAATTCCACTATTGCAGCCCGCCTATACACCGCCCTCATCGCGTGCACAATTTTATTCCAAATTGCGCTGGCCGCTGGCATGCCTTGGGGCGAGCTTGCCTGGGGCGGGAGTCATCCGGGTACGCTCCCAAGACAACTGCGAATTGCTTCGGGCGCCTCAGTGGCTATCTTGTTGGTCCTCGCGATCGTGGTGCTTATTCGAGCCGGTCTGCTCCTGCAATCCTGGAAACACAGAACAAGGCAATTGATCTGGGTCGCAGTTGGGTACGGTGCTCTTGGCGTAGTCGCAA
Source organism: uncultured Gammaproteobacteria bacterium (assembly GCA_963785405.1). Classification (GTDB taxonomy): domain Bacteria; phylum Pseudomonadota; class Gammaproteobacteria; order Steroidobacterales; family Steroidobacteraceae; genus Bog-1198. Next base: position 114,285 of record CAWAVF010000006.1, on the reverse strand, counting down.
ACGCGATCACTCCAAGTACTTGGGAGCGGATTGTCTGGCTACCGGTCACGATATTGCTGTTGGTCGCCAGTCTCATCGTGGCACGGAGTCCATAGCGATTACCAGCTAGGTGCCGCAAAGCCGTTTCGCTATTCTAGGTGGGGCGAGAGCACATTTTCGATCCATTTCATGAATGCGCGGACTCGGCGCGACAGGTTGCGCCGATGCGCTACTACGAGGGACACGGCAAGCGGCCGGCGACGATAGTCGGGCAGAATTTCCACCAGCGCTCCACTCTCCAGGTATCGGCCAATCCCCAGCAGTGGTGCCTGAATCAGGCCAAGACCGGCGAGGGCAGCAGCTTCGTAGGTTTGTGCGCTGTTGACGTGCAACGCACCTGGCAACTGAAGTGTCGCGTAACTTTCGCCGTCCGGGTATTCCCATCCAAAGGGTCTTGCGCCCAGCGTCGTCTCAAAGTGAATTGTCCGGTGTTCCTGGCGCTTGAGATCTCCGAGCGATCGAGGGACGCCATAGCGCGCCAGATAGGCGGGACTGGCGGCGTTGACTATGGGTAGCTTGCCCAGCGGGCGGGCAATCAGCCTCTCGTCCCCGATGAGACCCAGTCGCAATACGCAGTCAAACCCCTCTTGAACCAGATCAACTTGACGATCCGTGCTCGACACTTCCAGTTCCAACTCGGGATAAGTCGCCATGAAGGCCGGCAGGGCCGGCACGATCGTTGTCCGTGCAACCTCGGTCGGAAGATCGACGCGTAGACGCCCTCGAAGTGCCACACGATCGCCTGCGAACATGGAGTGCAGATCATCAACGTCGGCAAGCACATCCCGGGCACGTGCATGAAATACCCGCCCGTCTTCCGTCAACTGCACGCTACGCGTCGTGCGGTGCAGAAGCCTGACACCGAGATCTTCTTCCAGCTTGCGTACCGCCGTTGAGGCCCTTCCCTTCTGAATGCCTAGGCTATCGGCTGCGTGGGTGAAGCTCCCCATCTCTGCGACCGTTATGAAAATGAGGATGGGTTCGAGATTCTGCATTCGTGCCCCGGCATTGTTCACCGCAAAGAGAACAGTGAGTTCATTTCCTCGCTGATTATCATACCTGAGAGACACAGTAAGCTCCGAATATTGGGATTCCCCCATAGGAGAGCGACAAGTGTTCGAAACCATGAAACTGCATCGGGTGCCTGAGACCACAACCCTGCATGGCGCCCTGTGGGCCGGCCGGATAATGAGCGCGTTTGTCGTTATCGCTCTGCTGGCAGACGGCACTATTCAGCTTTTCGCGCCGGCACAGATCGCGAGCATGTTGCAGGAAACCGGGTTCGCGATGGACCTAACCCGAGTCCTGGGTCCGATCATTCTCGCCTGCGCCATCCTTTACGCCATCCCGGCCACCGCCGTCCTCGGCGCGATCCTAATGACGGGCTTTTTGGGAGGTGCCATCTGCGCCCACGTCCGCATTGGTGAGTTGGGGTCGCCGCCGGAAATCATTGCTCTGCTTCTGGGCGCGATGGCATGGGGCGGCCTCTGCGCGCGCGATCCCCGTATCCGGGCCATTCTGCCGCTCATCCGTTGAACCAACCGGGGCAGTGCTCTGTCCCTCAACATCAGGAGAGAACTTATGTTTTTAGTAATGGGAATCACAGGAAAAGTGGGCGGCGCGACGGCAGAACATCTGTTGGCGCGCGGCAAGAAAGTACGCGCGCTGGTCCGCAATCGCGAGAAGACCTCAAGCTGGGCGAACCAAGGCGTGGAACTGGTTGACGGTGATTGGAATGATTCGGCAGCCATCGAGCGGGCGCTCAAAGGTGTCGAAGGCGCGTTTGTCATGTTGCCGGCTGTCTGGGCCCCCTCGCCCGATTACAAAGAAGCCAAGGGCGTGATTGCGAACTATGTCGAGGCCCTCACCAAGGCAGCGCCGCCGCGGGTGGTGGCGCTTTCCTCGATGGGTGCGAACAGGACCAGCGGGCTCGGGATGATCACAGCCTTATCGCTCTTGGAACAAGGTTTTCGCGACTTGCTATCGCCAATCGCATTTGTGCGCGCAGGTGGATTCTTCGAAAACTTCCTCTACGGCTTGCAGGTCGCCCAAGGCGGAACGCTACCGGTCTACTACAATCCGACAAACCGGAAATCGACCATGGTCGCGACGAACGACATCGGCGCGGAGGTCGCAACCCTTTTGACCGGGCCAGCGTGGTCAGGGCAGCGCGCCGTCGAGCTTGGTTCGATGGTCACCGCGGATGAAGTCGCGGGACAATTGGGTGAAGTCCTGAATCTCGACGTGAAAGCCTTTGCAGTCCCGCGTGCAGGATGGGCGAAAGCGTTCGAGCAATTCGGCATCCCGAAGGGCCACACCGGACCTGCCGAAGAAATGTTTGAGGCCGTGAATGCAGGATGGATGGATCTCGGAGTCGAGGGTACGGAGCACGTAGCGGGTACGACGTCCGCACGCGACGTCTTCGCGGTGGCCCAGAGGGCCGTGACGGCGTGAATCGCGACGTTCACACCAATGAAGATCGAGATGCAATCTCTCGCGGCCATCTGGACGTACCAGCGAGCCGTCCCCTGCAAGTTTTCTGCTACCGTACGGCCTCGCCGATGAGAGCACCGGACGAAACTGTGCGATCTCCTGGCGGTGGCGCAACTTGAACGCGAAGTCGGACTAGAGGGATTCCAAATAGGCGACGACCGCTTGCATCTGATCCTTACTCAGATCTTTGACCACGCCGTGCATCACAGGCGCCATGCGCAACACACTTTGGATCACCAGCAGTTGCTTGAGTAAGTAAGGGGCATGTTGGCCGGCAAGGCGCGGAAACGTTGCCATGCCCTGTGCGCGGGGTCCGTGGCACGTCGCGCAGGGAGGAATCTGCCGCGCCGGCACGCCTTCCTCAAATAACTTCTTTCCCTGCGCGATGAGCGCCGCATTGCCCGGCGTCCCGACCGGCGCGGGCTGCGCTGCAAAATAACTGGCAAGGCCTGTGATCGTGGCATCGCTCAGTTGCGATGCCATGCCCCACATGTAAGCCTGCGCATCCGGATCGGCGCGGGATTGATCCTTGAATGCATGCAATTGCAATTCGATATAGGGTGCGGTCTGTGCTGCCAGGTTCGGAAACGTGGGCGCGATGCTTCGGCCATTGACACCGTGACAGGTACCGCAGGTCTCGATGGTCTTATGCAAGGCGACTTTCTGAGCGTCCGTCATGGTCGGCGCGGGCGCCTCTGCGGGGGTATCCGCAGCGGCGGTGTCTGCAGCCCGCGCGATTCCGCCCATCCAGAGCGGCGCGCTCATAACAAAGGCAACAACGTAATCTAACTTCATAAATCCTCGCTATTTCCAATTAGAAGTTCAGCCACATCAACAAGTACATGGTGTTGTTGTTGGATGCGGTGCGGTTGCTGCCGTCGTAGCCGCCGGGATTGTTGCCGTTCTGACCGTTGAAATTCTGATAGCCGACGTACTGTGCCTGCAGCTTGGTGTTGAGCCACGGCAGGTAGTTAACCTCGAGAATATAGCCGTTCGATTTGGGGCTGCCGTTGGCGCTGCCGGTGACCGGCGCCGCGGCATAGAGTATTGGATCGGTGCTCCCGGTGATATTGAAGTAGCCAACCGAGCCGCCAATTTTGCGCTTGTAATAGTACTCACCAGTCAGTTTGGTGGTGTTGAGGTTATTCGAGTTGTTTGCCGAAAATCCATAAAAGGCGCTGGCATCGAGCGTCTGACTCTCGTGGATATAGGTGCCGAGAACCGTGAATAGGTGATCCTCGCCGATGTACTGGTACTGGAAATCACCCGCAACATCCTTGTACTTGTTGGTGGGACCTGACAGCGGTTCGTTGATACCGTTGGTGTTTCCAGGATAGACGGTGGAGTTCAAGCCATAGGCGCCGACTTCCAAAGAATTGCGGTTCCAGCGCGTCTCGTAGGCCAAACGCCAGTACGGCGCATTTCCGGTGATCACATTGGTTGACGTGCTGTCGAGCGGATGCGCACCGCCCCGTATCGCTGAAATGTAATCCGTGAGCTCAGCGTAGTAGTGATCATCGAACCACGCATACACGCCGATGCCGCCCACGCTCTGCCCGAAGCCGCCGGCGCCGCTGTCGATTTTCGCCGACGTCATCGGCGAGGGAGCCACGCTGCTCAAGGAGTATGGGAATCCCCACGCAGGCGTCGAGTTCCAAACGTCCTGAACCGTCGGGTTGTTATTGACGGTGACGCCCAAGATCAATTCATGGTTGTTGTCATTGGCGCCGCCAAAGGAGAAATGGTGAGCGTAGCGCACATCGGTGTTGTCGAATCCGAAGCTGTCTCCCACGCCATCGTAAGTCAGCTGGATGAAAGCCCCGAGGCCATCGGCAATTTTACCGGCGTAAAAGAAGCTCGCTTGCTGGGGGAACAAAAAGTCACCGTCTTTGGCAAATGCGCCGGTGATGGCGCTGTCCGGAAGCGCCGCGCTGGTGTGGGTATAGGACACTTGCAGCATGAGACTGATCGGCGGTATTTGATTGAGCGACAGCGTCTGATTCGAATCGATATCGATGCCGGTGACCTGTTTGATGTTGTCGAGAACATAGCCGTTGAGCTTGAATTCTCGACCAAACGGCGTCAGCTCAGGAAACACGGTATGACAGGCGGCGCAGGTCATTCCCGTCTGCCGGGCGAAGCTGGGCACGGCCCAGCTCGGTGCCGTGGGCACCAAGCAAACGCCCATGATGAAGATGCTGAAAAGCAAGCGGTGAAGTCGGATCATAAAAACATCCCTTTGCTCGAAGCTGACGACAATCGTGAACGTTATTTTTTGTGATGCGGCACGAAATGAGAATACGTATTTGCCGCAAAGACGCGGGTTGGCCGCAGATTGCCGGAAGAAATGCGGCCGATATGTACGCGACCGTACAGGAGCGGGGAGATTGTTTGCCTTAGTCTGGAGAGCGAGTACTACTGCTTTCGCCAAACTCATACCACATCGCGTTCAACACGCCGAACGCCAATGCGAAGGAAAGTCCCAGGATCCAGCTGAAGTACCACATGCAAGACTCCCAAGCTCAGTAAAACCCAGCGTGACGGCGTATCGCCTCCAGTGTGATCTGGCCGCGCAACACACGGTACACCCAGGTCGTATATGCGAGGACGATCGGCAGCAATATGATGACCGCGATCAGCATGATGTAAAGCGTCTTGGCGCTGCTGGAGGCATCCCATATCGTAAGACTGTCGCTGGGATTTGTGGATGAGGGCATCAGGAATGGAAATAACGCAATGGCCACGGTGAATATGGTCGCGGCCTGCACAACACCGCTTGCAAACAATGCGATTGCCGAGCGTCCTATCTTGAGCATCGCATTGACCAGAAGCGCGGCCGCAAAGCTGCCCAGCGGCACCAGCCACAGCAGTGGGTGCCTGGTGTAATTATCAAACCACGCGCCCGGGGACATCACGACCATCTTGAGCAGCGGATTCGATGGGCCCCCGGTGTCGATTGGAGATGTAATTCTCAGGCCATCAATGCTCCCATAGGCCCAAATCCCCGCGGCGAGGAACAATGCCGCGTACAGCCATGCGGCTACCCTGGCGATCCTGGTGACGCGCTCGCCGAGATTGCCTGCCACTTTGAGCGATGCGTACGTCGCGCCGTGCATCACGAGCATCAACAAACTCACCAATCCGCACAGCAAGGCAAAGGGATGCAGGAGATTGAAGAATCCTCCCGTGTACATCGGCCGCATCATCGCATCAAAGTGAAACGGAACGCCGAGCAGCAGATTGCCGAAGGCCACGCCGAACAGCAGCGCCGGCACCCCACCGCCCACGAGCAGCGCCCAGTCGCAGGCATTGCGCCACGCGGCTGCTACGAGCTTGCCGCGGAAGGCGAAACCGACCGGTCTCAATATGAATCCCACCAGCACCAAGAACATCGCCACATAAAGCGATGAGAAGGACGCCGCGTAGAGCAGCGGCCATGCGGCAAACGCAGCGCCGCCGCCCAATATGAACCAAACCTGATTGCCTTCCCAAACAGGCTCGACGGACTCGAGCAGTGCGCGGCGTTCATCGTCGTCGCGGCCAACAAAGCGAAAAATGGCGCACACCCCCATGTCAAATCCGTCGGTGACTGCAAATCCGATGAGCAGCACCCCGAGAATCAGCCACCAAATCACCCGAAGCGTTTCATAGTTCAGCATATGCAGGCCTTCAATGTGGCACGACGCGGGGTCCATGAGTCGGTTGTACCGGCCAGTAGCCCAAACCATCGGGCCCCTGACGAATCATGCGCACCATAAGGTAAACATCAACAACGGCCAGTGAGGTGTAGAAAACGATGAATCCGATGAGCGACATCCAGACCGTGGCAGCCGACCGGGTCGATACTCCCAAAAATGTTGGCAATAGACCATCGATGGCCCACGGCTGGCGACCATACTCCGCAACAACCCACCCCAGCTCCGCCGCGATCCAGGGCAGAGGCAAGCTGTAAAGCGCAAGTTTAAGAAACCAGCGGTTTTGCTCGAATCGATGCCGCGACGCCAAGTAGAACGCGGTCGCAAACAGTGCGATCAAGAAAAGTCCGACCGCGACCATGAGCCTGAAACTCCAGAATAATACCGGCACATCAGGCACCGTCGACCAGGCCGCACGATCGATTTGTTCCTGGGTCGCAGCCGCGGGATTGTTGGTATAGCGAAGCAGCAACAAGCCGTAGCCTAAGTCGGCCAGATGCGCATCGAACTCCGCACGCGCATGGGCATCATGATGATCGGCGCGCAACGCCTGCAGCGCGGCATGTGCCTGCATACCGCTGGCGACGCGTTCCTTGGCACGTGCCACCAATTCAAATATGCCGGGTACCGGCTCATCCAAGGATCGCGTCGCGATCAACCCGAGCAGCCAGGGGACTTCAATCGCCGCATAGGTCTTGCGAGCCGCCACATCCGGAATACCGAATAGAGTAAAACTCGCGGGTGCCGGAGCCGTATGCCACTCCGCTTCAATGGCAGCAATCTTCATTTTCTGGTTTTCGCTGGCCTCATATCCGGATTGATCCCCGAGTACGACAACGGACAGCGAACAGGCGAGCCCAAAGCTTGCCGCGACCGCCATTGAGCGGCGCGCGATTTCGACGTTACGCCCTCTCAAGAGATACCAGGAACTGATGGCAAGCACGAACACCGAACCGACCACATAGCCGGCCGCAACGGCATGAACAAACTTGGACTGCGCGACCGGATTGAGTAACACCGCGCCGAAGGACTTAAGTTCCATGCGCATGGTTTCGTAATTGAACTCCGCTCCGGTCGGATATTGCATCCAGGCGTTCGCGATAAGGATCCATAGCGCGGACAGGCTGGATCCCAGCGCTACCAGTGCGGTCACGATCAAGTGGCCGATTTTGGATAATCGCTCCCAACCGAAGAAAAACAAACCGACGAAGGTGGATTCAAGGAAAAATGCCATCAAACCTTCGATGGCCAGCGGCGCACCAAAAATATCGCCCACATAATGAGAGTAGTACGCCCAGTTGGTGCCGAACTGGAACTCCATGGTGATCCCAGTGGCGACCCCCATCGCAAAATTGATGCCGAAAAGAACACCCCAGAATCGGGTCATCCGCTTCCAGATTTGCTTGCCGGTCATCACGTACACGGATTCCATGATGACCAGGATCATCGACAGACCCAGTGTTAGCGGAACAAACAGGAAATGATAGAGCGCCGTCAAGCCGAATTGCACCCGCGACAGCGTTACCACATCGAAATCAATCACAGCGATCCCCTCCCGAGGTTCTCGTCGGCAAATATTCGCTCGGCGGGCCCGCCAGCCCCAGGTGGCTTGCGGTTGTTGTCCCGTCCACTCGACACTGGTGCGAACTTGAAAAAAAGACGCTCCACAGTAGCATCAGAAGTCCAAGTTTGAGGATCGACCACCAGCCGAGGTCACGAGCAAGCCGCATGCGCCAAGATTTTTCCTCCGACAGCCTCATGTGCTAACACCGCATTGCGCACTGAGCGGGTATCGTGTGACGCGTGTTTCCCCGTAGCAATAGTGGATTACCCGCATAGATCACCCGGAGTGGTCAGCCTATCCTACAGCTATGGGTCAGAAAATCGTACGAAGCATAGCCAATGCCGCCGCCAATCAGGCGCTGCAGAACAAGCGGCTCTGCCCAGCGACATTTTAAACGAATTGTGTATGACGCTCGACCTTGCTTTGAGCCGCGCTCATGAGGACCTGATCTGCGCCCAGCCGCGATTGGCGCACGCCGCCCTGCAAAACGATGGACCCCATAATTCAAGGAGGCCACGATGAAAACTGATACTGAGATTCGTCGCGACGTTGAAACCGAATTGCAATGGGATCTCAGCCTCGACGAAAGGAAGATTGGCGTCATCGTCCGCGATGGAGTTGTGACCTTGACCGGAGAAGTCTCCCATCTTGCCGACAAATGGGCGGCCGAGAATGCCGCAAAGCGGATAAGCCACGTCAGGGCGATTGCCAAACCACATGTTGGTCGACAACGCGGTCAAAGCCGAACATGAAGACGCGGCGCGCGCCGCATAGGCAGCACCAGGGGTTGGCACCGTCGACAATCGGCTGTCGATTCGATACTAGGTATACGCAACAGGCGCCGGGCCAGCCCGGCTTTTATTCCGCCTTTACCTAGCGCCCAGCTCGGCAATGGCTGCGAGCAGTGCCCTGGTGTCCACCGGCTTGCTCAAAAAACGGCAATTGGGCATTGCGGTCTTGACCACCCGCATTAACGACTGTAGATCGCCGGTCAAAAGAATCGCGGGCACGTCGCGGCCCTGCTGTGAGCGCAGTTGCTGAAGCACATCGAGCCCGGTGAGCTTGCCATCCAGATGGTAGTCGGCGATCAGAATATCGCCCGATCGCATGTCGGAGAGCATACCTTCGGCTTCTTCGACTGTCGCTGCGGCGCGCGTGTCAAATCCCTCGAGCGTTAAAAACAATTCCGTCGCCATGCGCACCCCATCATTGTCTTCCAGCAATACCAACCGGCCGCCGGACTGCGGCATTTGAACGGGAACATCCTCCACCTTGGATGCCGGCGCGTCGGCGGCGCTCAGCAGACGATGCCGGGGTATGCGAATGCTGATGCGGGTACCCTCGCCTACTTTCGAGGAAACCGCGATTGAATAGCCAAGCAAGCGGCACACCTCGCGGACGATGGCCAACCCTAGGCCGACGCCCAATCGTTGGGTGCCCTGCGGGCCGATTTGATAGTACTCGTCGAATACCCGTTCCAGTTTATCGTCCGGTATGCCCGCGCCAGAATCTTCGATCGTGAGCACCAGGGCTTCGGACTCGATCCCTTGCGTTACCCGCACATAGCCCTGCTCGGTATATTTCACCGCATTGCCGATGAGATTCTGCAGCAGCTGAGCAAATAGAGTGCGGTCCGTCGATATCACCAGTTGCGTATCCGCGAACTCCAGGCGCAGTTTCTTTGCCGCGGCTCCAGGAGCGAATTCCCGCGCGAGTTCCTGAATGGTGGTCGCCAGACTGACCGGCGACAATTGCGGCTCCACCGTTCCCGATTCGAGGCGGCTGATGTCGAGGAGAGCATTCAACATGCGCGTGGCGCTGTCGATGGCGATCTCCTGCTGTCGCGCGAGATCCCCAATATCCGGATTCTGCTGCGTTAACTTCTGCATGGATGCGTTGATGAGTCGAATCGCCTGCAGGGGCTGGCGCAAGTCGTGGCTGGCGGTCGCGAGAAAACGGCTCTTGGCACGATTGGCCCGTTCGGCTTCCTCGCGCGCGACGATCAGAGCGTCGCTGATCGAGCGGCGCTCGGTCATATCGCGAATCGACGCTGCGACGAAGCTGCGGCCATCATCCTGAAAAGGCGACAGCCTTATCCCCGCGGGAAATTCGCCGCCGTCGGCGCGCCGTGCAAACAAGTCAGTGATTCTCGCGCCCATTTCGCGGCTGGACGGCTGCCGCGAGTAATTCGCCAGGTGCGCACCGTGGCGCATATGGAACCGTTCCGGGATGAGCAGCTTGATCGGCTGGCCGGTGAGTTGCTCGGGCGTATAGCCGAACAACTCGGTGGAAGTCTCGTTGGAAAATCGAATGATTCCCTGTTCGTCCACCACGAGCATGGCATCGGGGGAGAATTGCAGCAGCCGCTGTGCGATTGAACTGATTTCGGCCATTGGGACCCTTGGGAGAACGCGCCGGACCGCATCTAACCCACTGTATGAACTGGATTATCTACCCTAGCATAGTTTGTGGTTGGTCCGGAATTGGGGACGCCGCTACAATTGCGCGACGGTTGTTGCGGGACATACGCAGGCTCTTGCGGGAATTCCCAGCTGTCTGGCGCCAAATAAAAACGCACACTGTGCGCGTATATGTACTCTTGCGGGGCGCCTACCAAGCCGGCTAGGGAAAGACGAGGTCTCCATTGGGCGAAATCAAGGCACATGGCGGGAGTTCCGATCTGATTCTAAAGCAATTGATGGAAATTGCGCGCGCCTCGGCGCTGGCGGAAATGGCAAGCGGCGTGGCGCATGAGCTCAATCAACCGCTGGGTGCGATTGCCACCTTTTCTCAGGCCGGGCAGCGCATGCTTGATCGGCCCGAACCGATGGTAGCCCGGGCTCTCGATGTCTTTCGTCAGATCAACCTTGAAGCGCTGGCGGCAGGCGAAGGCATCCAGCGGATTCGTCGGCTATTCGGACAGGAGTTGCCGAATCGTAGTCGCTGCCAGCTGCCCGAGCTGTTCGCCGAATTGCGACCGGTACTAGACGCGATGGCGCTGAACATCGGCGGCGTGAGTGTGAATGTGTCGGGTCCGATACCCGACTTGCTGATCGACCGGTTGCGAATTCAGCATGTACTGTGCGCACTGACTCAGAATGCTGTCGATGCCAGCGCTCAGGCGAAGAACGCGCCTACAATCCGGATCGACGTTTCCTCGGATCGCTATATGGTCGAAACCGGTGTAACCGATTCAGGTTCGGGGGTTGCGGCGGATCTGCAAGACCGGCTATTCAAACCGTTCTTCACCACCAAGCCGCAAGGTACCGGACTTGGCTTGGCGTCGAGCCGCGCCATCATTGAGTCGCATGACGGTGCGATTGGATTTGCTAATCTGCCGGCGGGCGGCAGTCGTTTTTGGTTCCGCTTGCCGGTCGCGGAAACCAATGGGTAGTAAACATGTCCAAGCCCGATAAGAGCGCGGTACCCGTGATTTATGTGGTTGACGATGATGACGGCATGCGCCGCGCGCTGGATACTCTGCTGTCCACAGTCGGCTATAAAACCGCAGTTCATTCTCGGCCCACTGAGTTCCTCGCGAACTTCAAGCCGGACGCACCGGGCTGCTTGGTGCTCGATATCCGCATGCCGGACATGAGCGGCCTTGAGGTGCAGCAACAGCTGAATCGCCTGGGCTCCATGATGCCCGTGATATTCATCACCGGCCACGGCGACGTGCCCATGGCCGTGCAGGCCATGAAGGAAGGGGCCTTCGAGTTCATTCAAAAACCGTTTCGCGACCAGGACTTGCTCGACCGGATCAACCACGCGCTAAAGCGGGATGCCGAGAATCGCGGTACGGTGGCGCGACGCGCCGAGGTTCAGCATCGTCTGGACACCTTGACGCCGCGCGAGCGGCAGGTCATGGACATGGTGGTAGACGGTGCCGCGAATAAAGTGATCGCCATCGATTTGAAATTGAGCGAGCGCACCGTAGAGATTCATCGCGCCAAAGTGATGGAAAAGATGGGTGCGCGTTCGGTCGCACATCTTGTGAAGTTGCATCTGACTCTGACGGACGACGCGCAGCTCTAATTCCCCGCGCCAATCTCCCCCAGGTTGCTGCCTACCTGGCTCCCTGGGCTTGCCGCACATTCCGTCGGATATCCCTGATGCGTGCCGCGCATGGGACACCGACAATGTGACATTGATTAGTTTGGAATCACGCAAATGCGGTCACCCATGACCTTGACATTTCGTCACGCCGATCACTCGAGCGCCCTGGAGGCACGGGCGCGCGAGCTGGGAGAGCGGCTACAGCGCTACGGCGAGCGGATCACGCAATGTCATATGACGCTCGAAGGTGCGCGCGGCGGTGATGGCAGCAGCGCTCATTGCGTGGTGCAGATTGATTTGGCCGTGCCCGGTGCGCAGATTCACGCTGACAGTCGTCGAATCGATGGCGCGGGCCATGAGGAGATCCATCTTGCGCTGCGCGAAGCATTCAATAACGCGAAGCGGCAGCTGCAAGAGCTGCATAGCAAACGATTCAGGTTCGATGCGGGATCCACAATCGAACGGCTTGGCGCCGCCAAAACCAGTATCCCCAAGGTCTAGATATGAACCACGTAACGGCCGTTTCATTCGATGCGGACTGCATGCGCCGCTATGATCGGGAAGGACCTCGATACACGTCGTATCCTACTGCACAGCAGTTCGCAGACGGGCTCGCAACAAATGCCTATGAGCGGGCCGCGGCCACCAGCCAAGGAGCCCGCGAAGGGCAACCACTGTCCGCGTACGTGCACATTCCGTTTTGTTCCAGCCCCTGTTTTTATTGCGGCTGCAACAAAATCATCACCCACAAGCTCGACCGCCTGGATGCGTATGTCGGACATTTATTGTCTGAAATATCGCTGCGCGGCCGCCTCTTCGATCGGAATCGAGTCGTCGATCAGCTGCACTTCGGCGGCGGGACGCCGACATTTCTGCCGGCAAAATGTCTCATCGAAATCATTGAACGGCTTGGCCACGAATTCCAGCTAACGGACGCCCACGATCGCGACTACTCCATAGAAATCGATCCGCGCAGCGTCGATGCAGGCAGCTTGCAGCTCCTGGCGTCAATCGGATTCAACCGCATCAGCCTAGGGGTTCAGGATTTTGACGAACAGGTGCAAAGGGCAGTAAACCGCGTGCAGCCCGAAGCCATGGTGACGAAGGTGTATGAAGCAGCCCGCAATTTAGGGTTTCGTTCCATCAATTTTGATTTGATCTACGGGCTGCCGTCGCAGACGGTAGCTTCGTTCAGCGCCACCCTGAACCGCGTCGTCGCGATGCGGCCGGACCGTCTGGCCGTCTACGGCTACGCGCACATGCCGCGGCTGTTCAAGGCGCAGCGGCAAATCCGCAGTGATGATCTGCCCAATGCTGCTGAACGCCTGTTGCTTCTGCAACTTGCGGTCGGCACCTTAAGCGAGGCAGGCTACGAATACATCGGCATGGATCATTTCGCGCTGCCGGGCGATTCCCTGGCCCAGTCGAAGCACGACGGTACGCTGCATCGCAGCTTTCAGGGCTACACCACTCACGCCAATCGCGACCTGGTGAGCTTTGGCGTCAGCGCCATCGGCCATGTTGGTGATCTATATGTTCAAAATCATAAGTTGCTGCCCGCCTACGAGGGCGCCCTGTCGAGCGGCGCGCTGCCCACGAATCGGGGCAGATCAATGAGCCCGGATGATCATATTCGCAAGCAGGTCATCAACGCCATCATGTGTCAAGGCATCGTCGACATAGCCGCAATTGAAGATCGCAATGCAATCAGTTTTGCCGAATACTTCGCAGGTGAAAGCGCGAGGTTGCGGCTGCTGCAAGCCGACGGCTTGGTCGAACTCAACAGCAAGTATATTGCGCTCACATCGGTGGGACGTTTATTGATGCGCACCGTCGCCATGGCGTTCGATGCCTATGTCAACGCGGCGCCTGGCAATGTCGAGCCGCTACCCGCGGCGATGTCCCGGGTCATCTAAAGACGGCGCCTATGCGGGTGACCACCCAAGGCGGCGCTCGGCGTTGCCGACCGGGAGCCTAGTAGTAGCTGAACGTGCCGCCCATCGCCTCGAGCGGTGCACTCGGCCGCAAGCGGGCGCCGCGCGATGCGCGGGGAATACGAACACGAAAATTAGCTGGCTTGACCACCAGGATGTCGCAGGTCAGATCATCCAGTATTCGCTCGGCGGTATTGCCGATCAGCAGCCTCTTGATTCCCGATCGCGACACGGCTCCCATGACGACGATGGCGCTGTGACTCTTGCGAGCAGCCTCGGCAATTGCAAACACGGGTTCGCGAGCCAGCAGATGTTGGCGCAAGCGTGGAATCCGCACCGTCCGAAGGCCGCGGTGAAAGCGTGCTTTTGCAGCGCGTTCCGCGGCTTTCTGCAGGCCTTCCAGCGCTCCTGGCACCATCGCCGCCTCGGGCGGAAATTGCACCGGAAAACGGGCGTACGCGTGCACGGCGTGCAAGTTGCCCCGCAGCGCCTCGCTCAGCTGCTTGCCGGCGCGCAATATTTCTTTGTCCAATTGCAGGGGTTTCTCGTGCGCGTGACTCGGATCGATTGCCACCAGCACCGCGGGACGCCGGTAGGGTCGCGAATTTTTGACCAGAAGCACCGGCACCGGACTCAGGCGCACGAGCTCCCAATCCGTCAATCGCAGCAGCCAGGGCATGCGGTGTTTTCCGTCGTGACCCGCGGCGACGATCAGGTCGGCTTTGACGGCTTGCGCCCGTCGAATGATGGCCTCATGGGAGGGATAATCCCATTCCGCCGACACCTTGACCTTGATGCTGTGCACGCGCAGACGATCGGCGACCGCTTCGAGGCGCCTTAGCGCCTGTTGCTTAAGATCCCGCTCGAGCGAGTCCAAACCCTGTTCGCGCACCAGGATGGGATCGCTGTAAAGCGGCGAGGTCAGAGCATGGAACAGCTCCAACTCGGCGCCATCGCCTCGGGCGAGTTGCGCGGCCTTGAGAACCGCCGGCAGGGGTTTGCCGTCGATTTCCTTGATTGACACGAGAATGCGGTGGATTGCGGACATGGCTTTCTCCAATTTCGTACATAGACATTATTGGGTAAAGGAGCCCCGATGAGTATCCGTAATACTACGGATATCCCTGGCAATGAGTACCTGTACCGGTTCGCTACGCGCAATCCCTTATGTTGGGATCTGCCACTTATCCCGATAATTTGCAGAGAGGGTGCCCATGAGTCGAATCACCCACATTTTGGCGGTCGTTGACCCGACAATAAAGGGCCGGCAAGCCGCCGTCGACAAGGCGGCGCATTTGGCCCGCTGCAGCAACGCCAGTGTGGAGTTGCTGATCTGCGAGATCGCATCGGCGCTCGATGACCAACTCCCATTGCGCGCCCGACGCCCTCATCCCGACAACACCGAACTCCTGGACATGCTCGATGAGTTGGCGGCTCCCCTGCGTGCGCAAGGAACCCAGGTCAGCCCGCGCATCATTTACGGAACATCCTTGCCGGACACTCTGCTCGATTATCTGCGTAGCTCGAATGCGGATCTGATCATCAAGGATACCCACCAGCATTCTTTTGCTCGACGAACCTTCGCCAGGAACACCGATTGGCATTTGGTGCGCGGCTGTCTAAAGCCTCTGCTGCTGACAAAAAAACATTCGTGGCATCAGCCGCCTCGGGTTCTCACGGCTGTCGATTTACCGCAAGGCGACGAAACTGCAGCGGCGTCGAGTCACCAGGTCTTGCAATTCGCCGCGAACCTGTCGGGCTATCTTAAGGGCGACCTGCACATCATGCACAGCTACATCCCGACCGCCTTCGCCGCACTGGTGCGAGCCGGCAGCCAGAACTTGTCGCACGATTACACAGGAACATTGCAGGTCGAAAACTCGTACCGGCACTCCGAGATTGCAGAATTGGGTAGCGCGTACGGCGTGTCATCGCAACATCTGCACCTCGAGATGGGGACGCCGCACGACTGCCTGAAGCACCTGGTAAAGCAATTTGCCAGCGACCTGGTGGTGATAGGAGCCTCATCGCATAAGTGGCACCGCATGTTCATTGGCAGCACCGCCGCAACAATCTTAGAGTCCTTGGATTCCGACATACTCATCGTTGGGACTTCGGAGTTCGCTTACTGCTAGCGAAAACCATGTCAGTGCATTCAAATCATCTCTGACGCGGTTTGAGTGAAGGCGAGGTATTCATTTCATCTGCCCTGCAAGACAGCTCCCATGCGTTCGGCTTTGGTCTGGCGAGAGTCATCCGATGGACGATTCCATTGATCTATCTTTGCAGAAATTTTCTGACCCTACCCTGTGACTTATACGTAGGTGCTAGGTGCACAAGCGGGTGGCATAATCGTTGCGATGAATTCTCGGACTGGTAACCTTTTATGCATCTTACGAGATTCGGCGGGCAACCAGGTTTCGGAATCGCGCAAGCGATGATTGCCATTCGGCTGCTGGTTCCCCTTACTTTGGCCGTCACCTCCCTGGCCGTTTACCGGCCGAGCCTCGCGGCCGATCTGGCGGTGGTCGAGGCGACAGTGCGCAAGACCGACGCTGATTGGGCGGCCGCTGCGCGCACCGTCAGTGTCGAAGCCTGGATGGCGTTCTATGCCGCCGATGCGGTAGTCGTTTTGCCCAATGACCAACTGGCGAGCGACAAGGTACTTGTTCGCCATTCCGTTAGCCGTCTGCTGGCGCTCACGCAACTCTCGGTCGCCTGGAGTCCGATCAAAGTGGAGGTGGCCCGGTCAGGCGAGCAGGCTCTCCTCCTCGAAGCTTATGAACTGCGCTTCGGCGACCCGCGCGGGGCGCGGGTATCAGATCTAGGCCGACGTCTCGAGATCTGGAGAAAGCAAGCGGATGGCACTTGGAAATGCATCGCTGATATCTGGAACCTGGACGAGCCCACTGCGGCGGCGTCGGCGGCACCACCGGCAAATGCATCAGGCGCTTTACCGACCTCTGGCTCGGCCGCGCTACCTGCGCAACCAGCGCCACCACCGCCGGCAGTCGTTCTCGATGCAGGACCGCCGAAGCCGGCGCCCGTGGTGGCTACGAAATACGGCGCAATGCCCGCCAATTACCAGGACGCAATCCGACGGTACTTTCCAAAGCATCTGAAGTACCCGGATTCCATTCAATATCGCGAGATCACCAGCCCGGAGCAGGGGTACACCACGGCTGTCACCGGTACCGTTCTAATGCGCGAAACACATACATATGGCTGGATGGTCAAAGCGACGATCAATGCGAAGAATTCCCACGATAGCTACGTCGGGTTCAAGACCTACAAGTTCCTGTTCCGCGGCGAGAAGATCGTCGATGTCCGCTTACCGCTGCCCGGGGATGAGATGGGTGAGCCGATGCCGGAGTAGGAGACGTAACGACAGTTCTGGGGTTTCAGCGCATCTTCGCCTCAGCGTCGGAAGACCTCCTCAATGGACACTTGTTGCGGGTGGCGGAACTGCAGCATTACGACGGACACTTCGCAACGCCCGATGATCAGGAGATAGTTAATATGCCCTTTGAATCAATCCACAACCGCCACGAAAGAGCCGTTATTGACCCAATGCGCTAAAGATCACCAATTGCAGCGGCGATCTTATGTCCGGTATTGCGCCTATTGCACTATTTCTCGCAGCACCGCACCGATTTCAGCGTGGATGATGACATCCGCACTGCCGTCGATGTCGGTCGGCTCGCGGTTGATAATGGCGAGCGCGGCGCCGTTCGACTTGGCGACCATCGGTAGTGCCGCAGCGGGATAGACCACCAGCGACGAGCCGAGCACGATGAACAGGTCGCAGTCACGCGAAGCGGCTTCGGCACGGCGCATCGCTTCGACGGGCATCGGCTGACCGAACGAGATCGTGGCCGACTTGACGATGCCGCCGCACGCTCGGCAGGCCGGCAGCGTGCCTTGCTCAAGAAACGAGTCGCGCAAGTCCGCCAGCTGGTGTCGCAGCCCGCAAATAAGGCACGTGGCATAGCCTGCATTGCCATGGAGCTCGATCACCTGATCCGCGGGCACGCCCGCATCCTGGTGCAGATTGTCCACATTCTGCGTGATTACATGGCCGACCTTGCCGGTCTCGACCAGGCGCGCGATGGCAAAATGACCTTCATTCGGTTTGGCGCCGACCCAGCCGGCCTTCCCGGAAAAGATGCGCTGCCAAGCCTCGCGCCGCGCGTCTTCGTTGTGCATGAATGTGTCGAAGTCGATCGGTTTCATCCGGCTCCAGACGCCGCCCGGGCTACTAAAATCTGGAATGCCGGATTCAGTAGAGATGCCGGCGCCGGTGAAGACGACGGTTCGCGCCGAACCGGCGAGAAGGGCCGCGAGGCGCGAGATCGCGGGCATGGAGGCATCCTCGCACATCATTTTCGACCTTGAGACGGAGGACTTGCGCGAATGCTTCGGGGCAGTCATTTCGGCACAGTCAATTGAAGTTGGCCTATTGTTCCCATTGGCGTCGCGGGGTAACTTGCACTGCGAAAGGCATAGGCCTTAGGCGCTCCGAAATCCGACTTCGCTGTGGCTGCCGTCGCAATAGGGTTTGTTCTTCGATTGTCCGCAACGACAGAGCCAAGTGTCCATTACGCGATTGACGGTCTTGCCTGTTCCCGTCACGACTTCGAGATTACCGGTCAAGTGCAACGGCCCGTCCAGAGCGGGCTCGACTGTCAGCGGCCCATCACGTTGCGCAAGGGGCTCTGACTCCACGGCCGCAACTTGACCGCTGGCGACGAACTTGACGGACTCATGACTGCCGTCGCAATAGGGCTTGCGTCTCGATGCTCCGCAACGGCACAGCGTGAGCCGAAACCCTTGCACGACACCCTGCATCAGGACTGGAGCCCGTACCGCGAGCGGCCCGTTCTCAATAATTCTTACGGTATTGACCCGAGGTGCGGATTCCAGCGATGTTCCATCCACAGCGTCGCACTGAATTGCTCCCGACGGGCAGTTGTGAGCCAACTCCAGGAGCTGCGCGGACGAGGCCCGATCGGGATGAATCCACGCTCCCCGCACATTCGGCACGAACACGTCCGGTCGATCGAGCACACAATGGCGCGAATGGATGCAGCGTTGCGCATCGAAGCGAACGACGACCGCCTCGCCCCGAACCACTTCTTCGGTCATAAGGTATAACTCTCTCGCCGGCAAGAACCGCCTGGCATGGCACCCTTGTTGCAAGATAGCCGGCCGGCCGCGCCTAGACAACCCCGGCTGTAAATCAAGGCCGTGTCCAGGCGCCGCGCTTACTGTCGAAACAGGACGCCGCTATCGGCATCGCGACCGGCCTCTTGGTACGCACCGGTGTATCGTGCTCGCTCGAATCCGCTAGCAGCGCGCTCGCGCCGCTCGTCTCGTCTCTACTTCGAGGCCGCATACTGCACCAACGTCGCAACAAGTTCGGTGTGTTACCGCACGCGCACGTAATTCTGGGCGCGAAAGCGCGAGACTGAGGCGGAGTGGCTTCAGGTTTCATGCCACCGTGTGCTCGCGTACCGACGACCCGCATTTGATATTGCTATAAGTGAATCGCCGGCGCACTGAGGCTCCCACGTATGCAATCTCTCAGAAAAAGCCCACTAACGCATCTATAGATGAGGCAGAGCACATGAACACGACAAATGCACAATGGATTCTTCTGGCAGGGGCAGACGCGGTTGCATTTACTGCAATTGTGGTGTGGTTCCTTCTTCTTCTCTATCACTCACAATTCGATACAACGACGTAACATTCGCGTTCGAAATCTAATGAGTTGATAAATCGAGAGAATAGACTTCGCGCCAGCGACGTAGCGAATACGAGACACTGTCGCTACATTCCGATGCAATAGGCAGAAAGTCCACTGTGTAACGAACCACGCGTGCGCGATATTCCACTATCGTTCTGTCGGTTTTTGACACGAAGGAATAGGAAATGACTATGGTAAAGGCTTCCGTGTTTGCCTTGCTGGTAATGACTGCAGGCTGCACCGACCTCAAACCCATGGAAGCGCGAATCGCGGATTTGGAACGACAGGTCAATAAACTGCAGGCGGACCTCGCGAAATCGTCGAGCAATGCGACGGCGGCCAACAAGGTGACTGCAGCGTCCGCGTCGGCGGCTTCCGACGCCGCGAGGAAGGCTGTGTCGATCGCCGAGTCGAATGCCGCGGCCATCGACTCACTCAATGCGAAGATTGATCAGATGTTCAAGAGGCGTCCGTCGAACTAGCCAAACCGAGTGGTGCGCAAGTCCACGGGCGTCCCACGCCGTCGAATGGTTCCGGTCTCAGTGCGCAGCGTTAGCCGCCAGTTCGGAAGGGTCCAATACTCGCCCGTTGAGTATCACTTTCGCGATCCCAGCATAAGCGTCAATCGTTTGCGTCGGATCCTGCCGGAGTAGCAGTAAATTGGCACGTTTTCCAACCTGCACGGTACCGATATCACGATCCAGTTTCAGTGCCTGTGCGTTCGTCAGAGTCGCGGACTTGAAGATCTGCGCGGGAGTCTCGCCTGCCTCGATGAGCCGATGCATCTCCAGCCAGCCATTGAGACCCGGTGGATTAGTGTAGGTGGGGGCACTCGGTGTGTCGGTGCCGAATAGGATACGGCCGTGTTGCGCAACAACGTAAGCAGTTCCATGTTTGCCGCGATCAATAACCGAGGCGAACCCCTCGTCGGCGGCATGCGCTAGCTCACTTGGGCTCGCATCGGCAGGCAATTTCATGTCCTGAGACACAGCCACATGAAACCATTGGCCCTCCGGCGACCGATACCAGTCAATCAAGATCGATGGCAGAACGCGAGTCAATCGTGGATCCGAAAGAAACGAGGTGCCGATGACATCTCTGAGGCCGTAGAGCACCTGCATCGTCGGCTGCAAGCCTACATTCCGTGCGAGTTCATCATCCAGTATTTTTTTCATTCCCGGCGTGACCTCGCTCGTTGCGGAATGCTCTTGAAACAAATTCCACAGTCCGTGGGCCATGATGTCAACGCCGGCATCGAGCCCGAATCTCTGAGCCTCATCTGAATTGGCGTGCATCAACACTGGGATTCCAGCGGCGTGCGCGGCCCTGACGACCTCGCGAATCGTCTCGAGCTTTGGCACCGGCAGATTCCGAACCCCGCCAAAGCCGCGTTCAAAGAATGTCTTCACGCAGATCGCGCCATCGGCCTTCATTCTTGAGACCACCGCCCGTGGTGTATGCATTGCCGGATCGATCCCGTCAGGCGCCTGCGCACCGGGCTCGATCAGCATATAGGGCCAACCCTGATAGCGTTGCGGCTTCGGCGTATAGTTCATCGGATAGCCGTCCATCAGCGCCGCGCCGCCACAAAAGTAGGCGTCCGAAGCAATGTGTTGGCTCTTCCAGCGCGCCATACCTTGCGGCGTCGAGATCAGATCGATCAGTGTTGTGAAGCCATACAGCAGGTAACTGCGCGGAATCTGTTCCCGGGCCGCTTTGCCGATATCTGGATGCTGGGCTTCCTGTTCTGCCGTCATCCCGGGAATCTCACCGAGGTGAACATGGCTGTCGATCAAGCCGGGTGCTAAGAAAAGCCCTGAGCCATCCAGCGCAATCACGTCCCTACTTGACCTAGCCGTCGCGCCCGTAGCTGTCGAGATCGCGACAATGCGGCCGTCGTGCACACGTACCACAGCATCGCGCATCGGAACGCCCCTCTCGGGAGACACGATCGTCACATGCTCGATCCGCAGGTCTGCCGCGAACAAAGCGCCCGGCAAGGCGCCCGCGAGCACAAGCCATCGGATACGGAATATCAACGATAACATCGATGGCATGGTGTCTCTCGGAGGTGGTGGAGACTCCCATTATTTCAGAAATTGTATGCAGGTCGAACGACAGCTTGCGGGCCGTCACTTTAATCCCCGATATCCATGCTTTTGGCCCGGTCTCCGCCGTTCGCCTGTTCAGTCGCGAACTTTCACGTCGCACGCGGCGGCGCTACGGTTACGGACCCAACGCGCCGCTCGCAGTCAGCGCTATTTCGGCGTGGCCGCGCCTTGCAATTCAGCCAGCAATGTCCAAAGTCCAACCCGACCAACGCCAAGACCAACTGCCATCGCAGGTTGACCCGGACCCGCTAAGGGAATCTACTTAAACTTCATTCCCAAATTGGTTTTCGGAGAAACGAGTATGAAGATCGCCGTGCATAGATTTCAGGTGTGGGACTCAATCAGCGACACCATGAAAACCTCCACTCGATACGCCACGATCGATGCGATCAAGAATACGGCGCACGGTGTTGCGGTTCCAGGCACTGAGATCTTGATCGAAGCCAGCGAGCTAAACAGCGATGTCGAGGGCATGACGGCCAAGGGCTACAAGACGCCCACGACGTAAGCCAGCGAAAATACAACCGCAATTCGGATCCATAGAAGGCCAACCATGCTCCCAAAGAATCGCACGTTTACAGCCTTCTTTGCGCTTGTTCTGTTGGGCGGATTCGCGTTTCCCGCTTTTCCCGAGCAGACCACTCAGCGCCCCGCAGCCCAACTAGCGTCCGAGCTGGACAGGCTTTTGTCAGCCAGATTTTCCGTGGATGGACCCGGCGCGGCGGTTGTTGTGGTCAAGGAGGGCCACGTCATATTTAGGAAAGGCTACGGAATGGCAAATCTGGAGCTTAAGACGCCAATGCAGCCCGGCATGGTCTTCGAAATTGGATCGCTCACGAAACAGTTCACATCGACCGCGATCCTTATGCTCGTCGAGCAGGGCAAGCTCTCTTTAGATGATGATCTGCACAAGTACTTGCCAGATTATCCGGACACGGGCGCAAAAATCAGCATCGAAAACCTGCTGACGCACACCTCGGGGATCAAGAGCTACACGAGTGATCTTAAGTGGCGAAGTATGTGGCGGCAGGACATGACAGTGCAGCAGATCATCGACATCACCAAGGATGATCCGCTTGAGTTCCCGCCGGGAACCAAGTGGAAGTACGACAACACCGGATACATCTTACTCGGCGCCATTATCGAGAAAGTATCCGGCTTGTCCTATGCCGACTATGTTCGCAAGAATATCTTCGAGCCACTGGGCATGAAGCATTCTTACTACGGTAGCAATTCGGCGGTTATACCGGGGCGCGCGTCTGGCTATAGCCGCAATGCGGGCAACTGGGTTAACGCAACATACCTCAGCATGACCCAGCCCTACGCCGCCGGATCCCTGATGTCATCGGTTGACGATCTCGCTATTTGGGACGCTGCAGTATCGGCCGGCAAATTGTTGTCGAAGGCGTCGTGGGATCGTGCTTTTACGCCCTACAAGCTTGCCAATGGCGATGACACACACTACGGGTATGGGTGGGTAATTGACGCCTACGACGGCCATACCATCGTTCGTCACAATGGCGGCATTTTTGGCTATGTGTCGGAAGTCGCGCGCCTGCCTGACGATCATGTCTATGTAGCGATGCTCACGAATTCTGATGGACACGATTTCGATACTGGCTTCCTGGCGACCGAACTTGCCGCTGCCGCGATTGGCGATCCATACCGCGAACCGGTCAAAGTGAAGCTCGACCCGAATGAATTCGATGCCTACACCGGCGTTTATCGTAACAGCGACCAGACCCTGGGCACTGTGAAGCGCGAGGGCGATCGGTTGTTCGCGCAGCGCGCTGGATTGCCGAGGGCGGAGATGTTTGCATACAGCGATCACGAGTTCTTTTTCAAGGACTCCTTCGTTCGGCTCGCCTTCGAGAAGGATGCATCGGGAAATGTGGCTGCCCTGATCATTACGCGTCCCAACGGTGCGACGGACAGGGCGACGCGCACCAACGAGCAATTGCCCGCGGCCCCCGTCGAGGTTAAGGTGACGTCCGACGTACTTAGGCGATACGTGGGGGACTATCAACTCGCACCCGGCTTCGTTCTGACCGTCACTCTCGAAGGTGAGCAACTGATGAGTCAGGCGACGGGGCAGCAGAAAGTTGCGATTTTTCCGACGAGCGAGAACGAGTTTTTTCTCAAGGTCGTGAACGCGCAGATTTCGTTTATCACCGACGCTTCCGGTAACGCCGTGAAACTTATCCTCCACCAAGGCGGGCGCGACATGCCCGGACCAAAGGTGAAATGAGCCGCCAAAAGGTTCCCGCTCGCTGCGCCGCACCAATCGGGTTTGCCATCCACTCTGTGCGCGGATAAAAGGAACAGCGGCGAGAGTTTTGAATCACGCACGCATTGTCGCGGCGTTGGAGGAAGCATGGTCAAAGAAAAGCTCGTTAACCCGGATGTCGTAGAGGCATATCTGGAAGCGCAGACCCCGCAGAATGGTGACATCTGCCGACGATTGGTCTCTGAGATTCGGCGCTGTCTACCCAAGTCCACGGCGCACTTCTATCATGGGTCGCCCGCGTGGTTCATCGGTGAGAATGCTGTCGTCGGCGTGAGCGTTAAAGCAAAAGCAGGCGTGACACTGCTATTTTGGAATGGTCAAGCATTCAAGGATCAGGCGCTGATTCCAGTCGGCCAATTCAAAGCCGGCCAGCTAGGCTTTCAAGCAGTCGGCCAGGTCAACACAAAGATGCTGCGTAGGTTATTGAAGCAGGCCGGCAAGGACATCTGGGATTTCGCCAGCATTCGCAAAGAGCGACGCGCATAGGACTAAGCATATCTTTTTGGCTTCTCTGGCCACCGCCGCGCCGTCCTCGACCTCCCTGTGCCGCGGAAGATCTTCCGCAGCTTTCTCTCGCCGCGCTCCCCGGCCACAATGAGGATCTTCTGAGAGTCAGGATACTCGCATGTTTCAACATCAACGAGGTTTGACAGTGCCAAATGGCGCATGGTCGTAGCGCCCGTGTTGATGATTTGATGCGCCACCTCAGGCCCCGGGTTCCGCCGCAGTGCCCCTGCCAGAATTTGCACGAATCCCTCCACAGAACTGCCCGAAGTGGCTCGCACACTGCTGAGTGTTGGGGGAACAGGGGGTGGCGACATGTCTCCGGTCGATTTCGAGATCTGGCTGAATCACTTCGAACACCATGCTCAGCATCCGCGTTGTGTTCCACACGGCCTTTCCGATCTTTTGAGGTTCGATGAGCGGCAACTTGTTTCCAGCTCGATTGCGACGTTTCAGCTCGGGGAACAGTCCGAGGGATGTACGCTTCTGCGAGCGGCTCAACGCTTCTCGCATGCGCACCATACCGCCGCGCTCGTCCGGATCGTTGAACTACTCATTCGCGAGGAGCAGAGTCACGCGGCGCTGCTCCAAGCCTTCATGGAGGACCATCATATCGCGCTCAAGAGGACCGACTGGACCGATCGGGTGTTTTGTCTAGTACGACGACTCGCCGGTCTGGAACTCTACATTTACATACTAATCAGCGCAGAGCTGATCGGCATCGTGTACTACCGAGCACTCGAAGCGGCCACGGATTGTCAGCGCCTGATGGTGCTGTGCCGTGGTCTCGTGTCCGATGAGCTCGCCCACGTGGGATTCGAGTCGCAGCTGTTATTCGCGCTGCGAGTGGGCCGGGCCGCTTCGGTGCAGGCCCTGATTCGCTTGGCTCATCGAGCATTCTTCGCGGGCACTGTCAGCGTCGTATGGTTGACGCACCGTTCGGTGTTGCGCCAAGGAGGATACGGCGCGCGGAGTTTCCTGCGCGTTTGTCTATCTCAGTACGCCTTCCATTTGGAGCCTGTGGATGTGACGCTTGCATCCACGTCGCTCCCGTGAAGACCAAGGCGGCTCAATTACAAGAATCGACAAGCAGGTGCACTTGTCGAATGGCAGCACGACAGAAGGATACCCGCCTGGGAATCGCTAATGGTCCTCGGGCCACGCGCTAGAACCGCGCTTTGCTCGCATGACCGACAAAGCCCGCAAATTTCCAGTTGTTCCCGTCGAGTCACCGAGCGCGGTGTAGGGCTGTCCGACTATGAGTTTCGCGACCTGTTCGGTCTCAACCGCCGCAGAGATATCGACCTCTACTGTGCGGCTCATGCGGGTCAATAATGTTAGTGTCGTGCCATCGAATGCGAGTAACGTGCCGCTCACTCGCCCCGAGGCACCGAGCGGCAGCTCGGCTGCGACGTTAGCCAACTGGGACGGCTTGGCGGCACCGGGGGCCATGGCGGAGGAGCTGTTGGGTCCGAAGATCGTCAGAGTCTGATAGGCGGCCACATAGACTTTTCCATTGGCGACAACCGGCACGATGTCGGCGTTTCCGCCGAGATTAGGCCACTGTCCGGCGGGTGCCGAGTAAAGCTGTGTCAGCGCGCCGTTCGATGGAGCCGCGGCGAATGCATACAGCATCAGGGGTGCCGTTCCCGAGGGTCGGGCGACCGCCCAGATGATGGCAGTGCTCGAACGCTCGCCATGCGAAGATACGACGGTGAAGAAGCCGGGGTCCTGCTCGCTCTGTTGTACCGTGCCCGTCGCTTCGGCCACAAGAGATGGGGTGGAGGAAGTCTGGATCTGCCAAGTTTGCACGGCGTCACCGGCGCTGCTCACCACCCGGCCGATACCGTCGGAGCCATGGAAATAGGAGGGGCCACACCAACAGCCTTGTGCCAATTGCCGCATGTCGAGCGCCGTCGACAGGCTATCCCGATTCAGGAGCCATAGCCGGCCATCCTTCGAGACGATAGTCGCGAGATTCCACCCATTGGGCTGCGTCGGCACCAACATCACGCCGGCGGCGCCCAGGTCGGCATCGTCGATGTCCATCTGGAAGACATTACTCGGCGTAAATACCCCGTCCCGCTGCGCGAGGTTCGGCTGCATACTGATGACGCTTTCCTGGACGTTCGTCACCCCGTCGTATGTCGAACTCGTAGGGCAAAGTTCGGGCGAGTCATAGAAGTTGCAATCGGAATTGCCGGTGGAAAAATAGACGTGGTCATCGTTGCCCGCTACGCCAAACCCGGACATCCAGACGGAGCTCAAGAAGAAGCTGGTCGGCGAGGTGGCCTGGGAATCGTTCAACTCGCTGTGAACGAGGGGCCTCAGCGTCGTCGCCTTCCAACCCAACACCCATCCTCGTGAGTGGTTCGCCGCGAAATCACAGAAGCTGCCGAACCCGGCGTAGATATTGCCGTTCATCTCCAAAAGACCCGGGCGCTGGCGCTGATAAGTGGCGTTGAACGCAAATGTCGATCCATCCGTTAGAGTTTGCGCTGCAGCCACAGTCACTGGTGCGATCGCGTCGGCGAGCGTGGTGAGATTGATTGCATGCAGCTCGTATCTAGGGGTTGCACCGTTGATATAGGCGATCAAGAAGAGCTCACCCTTGTCTAGGTCAATGACCGGCGTGCTCGTGATTCCAACGTTTGGGCCGTTATTCCCGCAGCCGAGGGGCGTTGGCACCGGCGCGCCGAAGTTGCGGCTCAACAGAATGGCGCCCGTATTGGCGTCGAGAGCATAGATGGAATTGTTTTCGGTCACGACGTAGAGCACATCATGTTTGCCCCCCGCAACTTGCTGGGCGGGAACCAGAAGAGGTTGGGCGTCGACCTGATCGTCGAGGGCGACGGTAGCTAGCACGCCGAAGGTGGACGGAAATGCGGCGGCGTTGAGCAATGTTTCATTCTGGTTCCAACCGGTGCGCAGGTTGTTGTAGTGATACGTGGTGACCGAGATCGATGGCGCACCGGTTGCCGCCGAGGCACCGGCAGCGTGTGCCGCCAGCGCCACGGGTAGTGTAGGTAATAGGGCCGTTGATAACACTAGCGAGCGGAAGAACTTACGCACGGAATTCCCTCCCTTTCTCCAGCCGCTTTGGTTGAGCACAGTCCCTATGCGGCCGGCGTTTGAATTTATTTGCAAGCTTCGATCCTAGGGCCGCCGTTCCCTGTTCGCACCTATACGGTAGCACTCGAAGTCTGTAGGCGCCAACGCGTACTTTTACATATTTCAGTCGTCACTTGTAGAGGCGATCCCGTACGCTCCGCGACTGTGCCGCCACAAAAGCGGACCTTAGTCCTATTTTCCATGTGACACGAATATCGACAGCCCCAAGAGGAATGCGCCGACCACAATAATGAGCGCCCCGGCCTGAGTGGTCTTTTCACTCCCCTCGGCACGGGACCATGTGGAAACGCCCACAAGAGCGAGACCGGCAACAATCAGAACTGTTCCCATAATCGCCGGTAAATCGTTGACGCTCATTGCTTGGCCTCCCCGTCTGCCGCTACCGCGACGTTTGCTTGACCAATTCCTTAAGCGTTAGCAGCGTGGGTGTGCCCCGCTGGTCCCACTGAATCACTGTGACAAAACACAGATGCAGGCTAATAAGTTGCAGTTCCGCAGCCCTGAGCTTTTGCGACCCCGCTCCGCACCGCTGTTGCCATACAGCCTCGTAATGTGGCGATAAGCCAAGCGCTTGGAGAACCCTCGTGCCCGAACCTCTGCGCGCCTTTCCCGATTCGATTGCGACCAAAGCTGTCTCAATGCTAGGGACGGAATAGGTGCGATCAGTCGAGAGGAGGAATCTCGCAATTTCGGTCGCGGCCACGCAAGATAGCCTTGACCACCGCCCAGATCTCCTGAAACGTCGGGTTGTCCACCCGGGCCTGGCATTCCTTTTTGCCAGGGATTTCTTAGAGTTGCTTGCTCGAGAAGAGATCGGCAGTTAAACGCGATCGCGAAAATCATTCTCCGCTTAGAGCCTCAGCCGGCATGCGACAATTCAGGCAAAACCGAGCCTTAGGTTTTAGGGATACGAATGCGGCTAACCGGACCCCAAATCGCAGTTGATGAGCCGTCTCCTCGACGAGGCGCTGCCCTTGGATGACGCTGGGCGGCGTCGCTGGCTGGAAACGCTGCCAGCGGAATTCCAGGACCTGTTTGCTCCCCTGCGCCAGGCTTTGCTGCAGGAATTCAACGACTCGAGCGATGCAAGGAACTTGGCCACCTTTCTTGAATCCGCCGACGAGCAAGACGGGCGGGTCGAGCCGACCGGACTTCAAACCGGGGATCGCGTCGGCCCGTACGAGTTGATACGTCTGTTGGGCGCCGGCGGTATGGCTGAAGTGTGGTTGGCGAAGCGCGCCGACGGCGCGTTCAACCGCGAGGTGGCCTTGAAGCTTCCGTCGATGACGCGCGTGCGCCGCGATCTGGAACAACGCTTCATCCGCGAGCGCGACATTCTCGCGAGCTTTGGAGCATCCGCATATTGCGCGCCTGTACGACGCCGGCATCGATACCTTAGGCTTGCCCTACTTGTCGATGGAGTACGTGCAGGGCGAGCTGCTCACCGACTGGTGCGATGCGCAGCGACTCGACATCCGCGCGCGCTTGCGGCTGTTCCTGCAAGTGCTCGAGGCGGTGCAGTACGCGCATGAGCGTCAAGTCATCCACCGCGATCTCAAGCCTTCGAACATCCTCGTCTCCAAGGCCGGTCAGGTGCGGCTGCTCGACTTCGGAGTCGCGACGCTGTTGGATGACGGTGAAGTCGCGGGCAAGACGCCGCTCACCACGGTTTATGGTCAGGTGCTCACGCCGATATACTCCAGCCCCGAACTGATTCGCGGCGATCCGGTCACCGCCAAAAGCGACATCTATTCATTGGGCGTCGTGTTGTTCGAGCTCCTCACCGGCGATCGGCCTTATCGCTTGAACGCCGGCGCATCGCGCGCCATCCTCGAGCACGCCATCGCCGCGGCCGAGGTGCGCAAGCCCAGCACCCAGATCTTGCAGGAAGCGTGGGGCGCCCGCGGCGTCACGCACGAGCAATTGACGCGGCAACTGCGCGGCGACGTCGATCGCATCGTACTCAAATCCCTCGCGAAGGAGCCTCAAGCTCGCTATAGCTCCGCCGCTGCGATGGCCGATGACGTGCAACGATATCTTGATGGCAAGCCGATATCGGCGCAGCCGCCGCGCCTCAGCTATCGGCTCGGCAAATTCTTGCGCCGCAATCGCCTCATCGTCTCGGTCAGTGCGGGCGCTACCGTCCTCGTGCTGGTCATGGTGGGCTACGAGATCGAGCGGCACGTCGATCAATCATTTGACGATGCCAAATCTGTCCTCGTGACGCGGCCGATCAATGAGAAGTCCATCGCGGTGCTGCCATTCCTGGACATGAGCGAAAAAAAGGATCAAGGCTACTTTTCCGACGGCTTGTCGGAGGAACTCATCACGCTGCTCGCGCAAATTCAGGATTTGCAGGTCATCGCGAGGACTTCGTCGTTTCACTTCAGGAATCAGGATGTTTCGCTTAAGGAAATTGCCGGCACCCTGCGCGTAGCGAACGTGCTCGAGGGCAGCGTACGCCGCGCGGGCAACACGGTTCGCGTAACCGCACAGTTAATCCGTACCGACGACGGCGTGCATCTCTGGTCGCAGTCCTACGATCGCGACGTCAAGGACATCTTTCAAGTCCAGGATGACATCGCCGCAGCGGTGGTTTCATCCTTGAAGATCAAACTGCTGGCAATGGGCGCGGATCCGCATCGCAGCGACAACCCGGAAGCCTACAACCAATTCCTGCTCGCCCGGCAATTCGGCCGCCGCGGCAATTTGGAGGACATCGAACGCGCTGTCGCGGCCTACCGCCAAGCCATCGCGCTCGATCCAAACTATGCCGCCGCTTACGCCGGTCTTTCCTTCAGCGAGACCGCCATCGCCAATTCCACCCAAGACGCCGCGCGCTTCGCGCTTGCCCGCGACGCAGTCCAAAAGGCGCTTGAGCTGGCGCCGCAGTTCGCCGACGCCTATCGCGCACGGGCCCTGTTTCGGCTCGAGACGCTGGATTTCGCCGGTGCGCGCGCCGATAGTGAAACGGCGCTTACGCTCGCGCCGGGTGAGAGCGCCGTGCAAAGCCTGTACGGCGCGCAGATCGCCGTGTTCGGCAAAATTCCCCAAGCCATCACCGCCATGAAAAAGGCCATCGACTTGGATCCTTTGAGCGGCTACGCCTGGGCCAACGTCGGGCTGTTCCAAACCGCGACCCATGAGTACAGCGAGGCGCGGCGGTCCATCGAGCGCGCGCTCGCGATCAGCCCAACGGCCGACTCGTTTCACTTCGCGTTAGGTCAGCTCGATCTGCTGCAGGGCCGCTTGGCCGAAGCGCAGGCCGAGTTCCAAAAGCAAAGCGCCGAAGGCAATCGCCGCATGGGTGTCGCAATGGTCGAACACGCCAGCGGTCACGACAAACAATCGCAGGCAGCGCTCAACGAGCTGATCGCCAAGAATGCAGGAGACATGGCTTACCAAGTCGCCGATGTCTACGCCTGGCGCGGCGAGAAAGACAAAGCCTTCGAGTGGTTGGAGCGCGCCTACCAACAGCGCGACAGCGGCCTAAACGGCATCGCCTGGGACCCACTACTTGGCAGTTTGAAGGGCGATTCCCGCTTCGGAACCTTACTCACAAAGTTGGAGCTCTCGGACGGCGCGGCGAACTGAGAGACGAACAGCGATCCGGCGGATCACCGGGGGGCTCCCTCCACCGTTTCCCCAGACTTGCATACACGGGTCAAATGCGTGTACTTTGCTATGCAAAGTAGAGCGTGGTACTGCATCGCAGCGGACGCGGCGATCTGATTTCCTTCTCTGAGTCGTATCGAATTCGCAACTCCTGCAGGACAAAATGAGACTCCGTGTGCTATCGGATCTGCACTTAGAATCGTGCGACTGGACGCCGCCAGAGTCACCTGCCGATGTGATCATTCTGGCTGGGGACATACACAACGGCACTTCAGGCCTCAAGTGGGCGCGTCGCCATTTTGGCTCGCTGCCGGTGATTTACGTCCCGGGCAACCACGAGTTTTTTGGCGGTCGCTTGGACCAGGTGCTCGACGAGCTTCGCGCCGAAGCGCGGCAGGGCCGTATTCATGTGCTCGACGGAGACGAAGTGATATTGGGGGACGTACGCTTTTTGGGCGCGACCCTATGGACCGACTTTTCACTCTACGGTTTGGCACCTGCGGAAATAGCCCGGGCAATGGCGGATGCCGAATCGAATATGATCGACTACCAAGAGATCCAGTACGCAGCGGGCAAACGGTTACGGGCCGAGCAGTCGCGCGAGATTCATATCGGGCAAGTAGCATGGTTGGAACGTCAGCTGCAGAAGAACTTCCTGGGGACTACAGTTGTCGTAACGCACTTCTTACCGCATCGCGCGTCAATCCATCCAAAGTACGAGTCCGATCATTCCAATCCGTTCTTCGCGAGTGACCTTGACCGTCTGGTCAGGCCTCCAGTATCGCTTTGGATCCACGGGCATACCCATGCATCAATTGATGCGGTCGTGAACGGCACGCGAGTATTGTGTAATCCCCGCGGGTGCCCTCCGCTTGCTGCCAACGAAGCATTTGATCCGCGTTTCGTTGTGGATGTCTGAATGCCGAGCCGACCGTCCGGCCCTTCGGCCGACGTGAAACCTATCGTGCTCATTCCTGAAGCAGCCAATGAAATGATCTTCGGTTCTCGCCGCGATGCCCCGCGCACGCGCGCGGGGCATCAACTTACCTGCGAATGATCCGCTGCTGACGGCTCAGTAGCCGACCGGCGTCGGGGTCGAAGCGACCGTAATGCCGCCAAAGACACCATCCGTCTGATCGGCAAACCCCGCTGTGTAGAACAACGTGGTCAAAGGCTTGTCCGCATCGTCGTTGCCGAACACGAGTGACCACAATCCAGGAAATGCAATTGGCTGGCCACCACTGGACATCAAAGGCCCGTCAAAATTGGCCAGTGCGGTTCCGTTGGGGGAGAAAATGTTGATCGTTCCATCGCCAAAGTTGCCGATCAGCACATCGTCTTGCAAAGATCCGAATCCTGCGGGTGCAATCGCGATTCCCCACGGCGCGTTGAGAGAGCCTGCGGATGCAAACTGACTCTTCAGGTTGCCACTGAAATCGAATATATCAACGTAACCGAGACCGGCGCCTGTGGATTCGTCATGCATTGCCGCATCCTGCTTGGCGAATGTGACGTACAAATCGCCATTCAACGCCGCGATGCCGAACGGAACGAATCCCGCCGGGATGTTCGGATCGACAAATTTTCCTTGCATAGCAGTCGGCTTCGAAAAATTGGTATCGAAGACGTCGACTTTATTGTTATGCAGATCGGTGGCATAGAGGTAGGTTGCGCCGCCGACTGTGCCGAGCGCGAGCCCCTTGTACACCGCATGACTGGCGCCGTTGGCCACACCGTCATCGTACGCTGTCACTGCCGCCGCGCCGCTGTCAGCTGCCCACGCGGCAATGGTTCCACCCTCGCCATCAAACATGAACAGTGCCGTTTCTTGACCATTGTTCGTGGGAATCAGAAATCCTCCATTGCCATTGTAAACTTGGCCCGTGGGATTAGCCGGCACGCCGGCCGCAGATGCCGGAATAGAAATACCGACGTTGGCCGAACCGGTAATCGACTGTGTCTCAATTGCGCCGATGCCGCTATAGAGTGTGGACAGATTGCTGTTGTTGTCGGAAATCCAGAACGGCAGGCCCGGTGCGACTGCGATTCCCCAGGGATTCTGTAGGTTGGCGTCAATTTTGTTTGCGCTGGCAACCACTGCGCTGCTGTTCGACACCAATGCGGTATCTGCGAATCCCATGGCTGCTGGGGGAGTCGCCGATAGACTACTGCTGTTGCCGCCGCTGCCGCTCCCGCCGCTGCCGCTCCCGCCGCCGCACGCCGCAACTGTAAGGGCACAAACCATGCCGAGCTGCGCGGAAACTGAAGCGCGGCTCGTGATAACGCGATGCAAATTCATTGATGCTCTCCGAAGTACAAAAAAAATGTGACTACGCGGATGAGTACCGGCCCGCAGCGAAATGGTTGAATGCACGCATCGCGACGCGAGCGGAAAAGAAATTAACTATGCGTCAACACAGCAATCTGTCCCGGGCCATTCCGCCAGAGCATGCGCGGAATAAATCTCACTGTTCAGAAGTCTTGTTGTTCGAGAGAACCAATCACCACAGGTAAGGAGAATGTGCGATGAATGAGTATGCGAGCGGTAAGGTATCGAAGCGTCTTCGCCGAGCAGCAATGATGTTAGCTGCAAGTGGGCTCGTGACTGCCACCGCCGTTCACGCCAATCCATCCAACAATATCGTTCTTGTGCCGCCAACCGATCTACCAGTATTGGCGCGGCAAAGCGGCGAAGCGATGCTCCTCAACGATGCACTCGACGGCCGAACATTCTTGTACATCGAACAGGACGAAGGCTCGCGGCTCGCGATTCTAGATGTGACTGACCCGGGCCATATCAAGGGCGCGGGATCCGTGCAGCTTGACGTCTCTGGAGCGTTTGACTTTATTTCCCCCGTCGGTAATCAAGGAGAGCTTGTGCGGTTTCGGCAAGGAGATGAAGAGGCACTATTGGACTTACGTAAGAAGACGCCGAGCCTAAAGGCCGTTCAGGGACTGACTCTGACGGGTCCGGTTACCCTACTAGGCAACGACGGATTCACTGTCAGCAGCCACGCGCCAGAACTGCAAAGGGCTTTTGACTATCAGGTAATCGACACTGCCGATTTGCGGCAACTCACTTCAGTTTTTGACGTGCCGCAAGTGCGCGAGGAATTGACAAAGGCCGACACCGGTACGACCTTTCTGCTCACGGAAAATGGCCTATACGTTATCAGGCGTCCCGCCATCGAGATCGTTCATCAGGTGCTGGCAATCAGTTCGAATTGAAACGATCGATACCGCCAAGGTGGCGAGCCAATTGGGGCAGCGGCGAACTTCTAAACGGCGCTACCACCGTGACGACTGATGATGTCTCGCCCCAAGGAAATTGCGGATTTGATTCTGCTTGCAGCGGGCCTCGCGAAATCGCAATGAGACGCTGAATAGATTGATGCCATCAATCGTAGTTATAGAAACAATCGATTTCATCTCTGGTTCACGAGCGAATAGCCTGGGCTTGCAGATTGTTTATGGATCCTTGCATCCCGGGCTTCAGCCGTGTTTATCTAAGAGGAGTGTAGCGACAAATGAATGCTGTAGCGAAAGAAAAATGCCCGTTCAGTCATATGGCTGGCGGTGGCACATCGAACCGAGACTGGTGGCCGAACCAGCTGCGGATAGATCTGCTGCGCCAGCATTCTTCAAAATCGGATCCGATGGGCAAGAATTTCGACTACGCCAAGGAGTTCAAGAGCCTCGATTACAAGGCGCTGAAGCAGGATCTGCTGAAGGTCATGACCGACTCGAAGCCCTGGTGGCCGGCAGACTTCGGACACTACGGCCCCCTATTCATCCGCATGGCTTGGCACAGCGCCGGTACCTATCGCATCGCCGACGGCCGCGGCGGCGGTGGCCGGGGCCAGCAGCGCTTCGCGCCCTTGAATAGCTGGCCGGACAACGCGAGCCTGGACAAGGCTCGGCGGCTGCTCTGGCCGGTCAAGCAAAAATACGGCCGGCGGATCTCCTGGGCAGACTTGATGATTTTGACGGGTAACGTGGCTTTGGAGTCCATGGGATTCAAGACATTCGGGTTCGGTGGGGGCCGCGAGGACGTGTGGGAACCGGATCAGGATGTGTTCTGGGGCAATGAAAAGGCGTGGCTCGGCGCCGACCTTCGCTATTCGGGCGAACGAGATCTCGCTAAGCCTTTGGGTGCCGTGCAGATGGGCCTTATCTACGTCAATCCGGAGGGACCGAATGGCAACCCGGACCCTGTCGCTGCGGCGCGCGATATCCGCGAAACCTTCGCCCGCATGGCAATGAACGACGAGGAGACCGTCGCGCTGATTGCCGGTGGCCACACCTTCGGCAAGACCCACGGCGCCGGCGATGCAGCCCAGGTGGGAGCAAACCCGGAATCAGCCGATCTTGAGGCGCAGGGCCTCGGCTGGAGCAGCAAGTACAAAAGCGGTATTGCCGGCGATGCGATCACCAGCGGCCTGGAAGTAACGTGGACGACTACTCCGACGAAGTGGAACAACGACTTCTTCAAGCACCTGTTCGGCTACGAGTGGGAACTGTGCAAGAGCCCAGCTGGTGCGCAGCAGTGGCGACCGAAACAGGGCGCTGGGGCCGGAACCGCACCCGACGCGCACAACAGCGCAAAGCGCGTCACTCCCAATATGCTGACCACGGACCTCTCCCTGCGCTTCGACCCCGCCTACGAAAAAATCTCGCGGCGGTTCATGCAGCACCCAGAGCTGTTCGCCGACGCCTTTGCGCGCGCCTGGTACAAGCTCACGCACCGCGACATGGGTCCGCGGGCCCGGTATCTCGGACCCGAGGTTCCAGCGCAGGAACTGCTTTGGCAGGATCCCATCCCCGCCATTGATCACAAACTGGTCGATGACAAGGACATCGCAGCACTTAAGGCCAAGATTTTGGACTCGGATCTTGCGGTGTCCGAGTTGGTATCGACTGCCTGGGCATCAGCCTCCACCTTCCGGGGCTCCGATAAGCGCGGCGGCGCAAACGGCGCGCGCATTCGGCTTGCGCCGCAGAAAGACTGGGCTGCCAATGAACCGGCGAAGCTCAGCAAGGTGCTAAGAACGCTCGAAGACATCCAGCAGGAGTTCAACAAAGCACAGTCGGGCGGCAAGAAGGTGTCGCTGGCCGACCTGATCGTGCTTGCCGGTTGCGTGGGTGTCGAAGCGGGCGCGAAGAAGGCGGGTCACAGCGTTTCAGTGCCTTTCACGCCCGGCCGCATGGATGCTTCACAGGAGCAGACCGACATCGAGTCATTCGGCGTACTCGAGCCGTTGGCGGATGGCTTTCGTAACTACTTAAAGCCGGGACTGCCAATCTCGGCCGAGGAACTTCTGCTTGATAGAGCGCAGCTGATGACACTGACGGCTCCTGAAATGACCGTGCTGCTCGGTGGTATGCGTGTGCTCAACACCAACGTGGGACAGGCCAAGCATGGTGTTCTTACCAAGAAACCCGGCGCGCTGACCAACGACTTTTTCGTCAATTTGCTTGATATGCGTACCTCTTGGAAGGCAACCTCAGAGACAAAAGATGTATTTGAGGCACGCGACGCCGCGACCCAGCAGCTCGAATGGACTGGAACGCGCGTTGACCTTGTGATCGGCTCGAACGCTCAGCTTCGCGCCCTGGCGGAGGTCTATGGCAGCGCAGATGCGCAAGAGCAGTTCATTCGTGACTTCATCGCGGCGTGGAGCAAAGTCATGAACCTCGATCGTTACGACTTATCCAAATAGACTTCCGACAGCTATCCTATTCAGGCACCCGTGCAGCCGGCCTCTGATAGAGCTCGACGGTATATCCGTCGGGATCCTTCACAAAGTTGGTGCCATCGACGATTGGTCGAGCAGTAGCGTAGCCCGCGGCGACTACGCGCTCGGCCATCTTGCGGCCGCTGGGCACGACGATCGTAATGGTGCCGAAGTCCGTTGCGCCCGGCTTAACCTCACCTTTGCGAATAACGATCAACGTGTCTGCGCGGATATCGCCTGTCATTCCAAGTAGATATTCAACGGCTTCGCCTTGTGCGGGCACTTTTGCGCCGATCTTCAGGCCGAGGACTTCAGTGTAGAATTTTTTTGAGCGCTCGAGGTCGCTCACCTTGATTCCCAGTCCCGAGACTCGAATGGGTTTTATATCGTCCGTCAGCGGAGGCGGCGCCTGCGCCAGCACGACAGATGCAAAAAGGCCGATGCCGACAATCCCGAGAATCCTGCGACGGTCCAAGGGCGCTGCTCCTAGTTATTTATTGGTTGACAGTTTCGACAGTATTGCTGGCCGACGCCGGCGGCAGAATCACGGCATTCGGTCCCGCTTGAACCTTCGCGTTCCGATCGGGAACAATACCGTCGACGACCAGGGCAAAGAGGCCGGATACGCGCTCGGGTTCCTGCGGCGCGATCGCCTTATAGGAAACCACCGAACTCGCAACCTGAGTCGCGTCCGGCGTCAAGACATAAGCGGGAACCGCACTCACGCGCAGAGCGTAGGAGATGTGCGTTTTTTCTCCCTTCGATCCCTTTGGGCTGTAGTCGGCATTGCGCTTCAGGGCGTAGTAAACCGCAGGCAACTGCACCCATGTCAGCGCTTCGATTACAGGCCCGCGTGCGTTGACCCAACCCCTGTAGATCGGTTCCCACGGGCGATAGCCGCCGACATAGCCCTTCAGAGCGCCGTCGGGTTGAATGGTCAAATCAATGCGCGCGCGCAACAATTCTAGATCCCGGTCGTACGCCGGATTGCGCAACATGATATCGGCAGAACGGGTTGAAATGATTCTGCCGTGAACTGAGCGGGCGGGCACAATGCCTTCGTATTTAGCGTGCGGCTTGATACGGAAGGAGTAGTCGCGGGCAATGTTGCCGTTGCCGTCCTTTACCATCTTATCGTCGCTCACATAAAAGCCGACTTTGACGTTCCCGTCGTTCATCGGATCGGCGCCCTTACCTGATACCACGATGACAGTGGTCCAGGAGCCGTTGCGCATCGAGTCGTTGAATGTCAGAGCACCGCTCGAAAGTCGCGGCGGTCCGCGATAGGTCTTCCAGCACCCGAGAGCCTTATAGAAGTTGTTATCGATGCCCTTCTCGCCCGTTGGGCTCGTGAAGCCGGTCTTCACATCGCCATCTAGATCGAGACCTTCAGCAATCGCGCCGGATACGCCGACCAGCCCCGGATCAGGGGTCGAGGTTGGATTCGTGTAGACGTTGGCACGATCTTTGCCGCGAAACGCCATTTGATTTTGGCCGTGAATCGGACTGCGCGTTGGATTCGCTGGATTGCGCAACCACCGCGCTTCTTCGCGCGTGTAACCGGCATCCGTGAGCACTTGGATCCAGTCGATTTCCGGATTCGTCCCCTGTGGACAATCTGTTCCGGGATCGATAACGCCGCTTTTCGCGCCGTAATACATCGCCGGTTCGTTCCACTCGATGACGTAGGTCTTGGTCCATGCTGCCAGCGCCGGACCGGAGAAAGCGGCGGCCGCCGCCATGGCGGATATTGCCGCCACGAAATGCTGCCCCGTCCTCATGCCATCACCTCCGTGATTGGCCGCGAAGTTCTCATGGTGCCAGTCCCAAACTCACCCACCGGCGCGCCTACCAGCTGCATCGCCGTCAGCGACACGCGCGTAACCGAGTCGCCCGCAGTGTGTATGTGCTGGCCTGCCTTGTGCTTACCGCCGGCTCCGCCGGCGAGGAACATCGGAATGTTTTCGATGGAGTGAATCTTCGCATAGCCGGTATCGCTAAATCCCATGACCAGCATGTGATCGAGCAGCGTGCCATCGCCTTCCTTGATTGAGTTCATTTCGACAAGAAAATCGCCAAAGGCTTGCATGACCAGGCCCGCAATCTTGCTGGTCTCGGGCTGATAACCCAGTTGTGCATCCGTCGGCTCATCGTGCGTGATCTGGTGATAGATCTTGCTTTGGCCCGCCACGTAGGTTTCCGAAGACCCCGCGGTGTGAACGAACGTGAACACCCGGGTTTGATTGCACACGAGCCCCATGGCCAGGAGCTTTGCCATCGTCTTGGTGTTGGCGTTCACAACATCCACCGAGGCTGAGCGCGGCCCCTCCTTCGGTGCAGCGGGAATGACACAGGCTTCGCATTTGTCAGGCTTCTGCAATTGGACCGTGAGTTGATTCTCCATCTCACGCACGGAATTAAAATATTGATCGAGTTTGATTTGATCAGCCTTGCCGACACCCGCCATCAGCGCTTCGCGCTGTTCCTTCACCGCGGAAAGAACGCTCTGCCGCAACATGATGGCAGGGTCCGGTTTCCAGTTGTCGCTGTTCGGATCTTGGAAGCCGGGCCCGAACAATCGGGTATATAGACCGAGCGCAGTCGTCTCCGGCGATGCAAACGTGGTTCCTGTGCGGGTGGAATAACTCACCGGGTGGCGCGAAAGGGAGGCATCGACGTCGATCATCTTGTAGCGCGTCGAGGTTCCGATGGCATCCGCGATCATCGTATCGAAGGTCGGACCGTCGAAACGGCTCGCCGACGCGGGCGCGATGCCGCTCAAGATGGACGCGTGACCGCTCCAATGAACTTGATTGGCCTTACTGTCGGCGATGGCGCGGAATCCCGAAAAGACCGAGACCTTGTCCTTCAGCGCCGACAATGACTCGAGTTCAGGCATGATTTCATAGCCCGGCCCTGTCTTTGTCGGCACCCAGCGCGTGCCGCCGGTCGGTGTATCGGTGAGCCCGAGGCCCCAAAAATAAGTGCCGAATCTCACCGGCAGCTTCGCACCGCTGGCGTACGCCG
Organism: uncultured Gammaproteobacteria bacterium; assembly: GCA_963785405.1. Classification (GTDB taxonomy): domain Bacteria; phylum Pseudomonadota; class Gammaproteobacteria; order Steroidobacterales; family Steroidobacteraceae; genus Bog-1198. The sequence continues at coordinate 74,347 of CAWAVF010000006.1, read as the reverse complement.
AACCGTTGGTGTTGAGAAAGATATCGAGAACGGGCAGGCCCATATAGACCGCGGTGCCGCCCAACATGCCGCGCAATACGGAGCGGCGATCAAAGCGAAAGCTCATGGATGTACTCCTTGCTCGTTCCTGGCGGACTGTCGAGTCGGTATCGTCGCTGCTGCGGGCACCACAGCCGCAGTTCGCGTTCCGCTCGGAGCCGCCACTTTGAAGAATTCGGGACTCGAGGCGATCTGCACCATCAAGTCCGGAACACGATACCCGTTGCTTGCGAAGATCTTGGTTTGGTCCGCAAGATAGTCCTCTTCCCGAATACCGGTCTTGCGACCCACGCCATACGCGTAGACGTTGCGGACCAGGCACGCGGAAACTTTCGGATCGTCGTGCAGATACTTTGCAAGCCCTTCTGCACCGATCAGTTTCACGCCATTTAGATCGGCGCTTACATCAATCGGCACGCCGTTCTCGCTGGTCCGCAGTTGCCCCAGTCCGTCAAAATGTTCAAGCGCCAGTCCGGGCGGATCGCTGCGGCGATGGCAGACGGTGCACCCCGTGTTTTCCATGTGATCGAGCAAGCGCCCGCGAATCGTGCCGTTGGTGCTGTCTTTCACCTTTGAAAAATCCACGTCGGCCGGCGGATTCGGTGTGGGTTCGCACTTGAATATCTCATTGACCTTTATACCGCGCTTGGTCGGCGAGGAAGTTCCCGGATGAGAGAAAAGCGACAGGAAGCTAACCTGTGTGAGAATTCCAAAGCGTTCCGACGATCGCGAGAATGTGTATGGCGTCCAATCGCCCGTCGAAAGAAACGGCACGTCATACACCGAAGCCAAAGGACGATTGATGAACGTCTGGTTCGACGTAAAAAGATCACGGTAATCCCGTTTGTCGGTGATCAAGAGTTCGATGGTAGTCCTTAGAGTTTGTTCCATCGCTCCGTCCGCAATCGATTGGTTGAACTTGGGATAGATCGCCGGATCCTTCACGACATTCTCGAACCCATCAAGCTGCAGCATATCCGTGAAGAAGGCGCGAGCACCCTGCTCATAGCGAGGCGACGAAATCAATCGAGTGAGTTGTTCTTTGAGTCCGGCCTCCGTGTGGATGACGCCGCTGCGCGCTGCGGCGAGAAGTTCATCATCGGGCGAGGTGTCCCACAGCAGAAACGATATTCGAGAGGCTTTGCTGTAGGCGTCGAGGCGATATTGCTGCGCATTGACCGGATCGGGTTCAGCGGTCTCGACTCGGAAGAGAAACTCCGGGGCGACCAAGAGACTGGTTAGCGCCAGTTTGAGCCCGGCATAGAAATCACTTGATTGCTGTGCGCCCAACGATGCCGTTTTGATCCGGGTTGCAACCTCGATCTCGGTCAGCTGGCGACGAAACAGTCGTTCGCCGTATGTTGCAACGAATCTCCGCGCACAAGGTTCGTCCGCTTTCGCCGTGTCGGCCGGCCTGCAGCCGACCACCGCTTCCCGCCTGTTTTCGCCCAAGGCCTGTTCCGAGATTGAACTTGCCAGCGCAAAGTATTGCTCGAAGCCGGAAGAGGTCAATGAAAGCTGCGGAGTGCCGATCGCCAAGAGTCCCTCGTCACGCTTTTCCGGCTCAAAGCGCGAATTGATTTTAATTTCGGAACCGAAAATATCGGCAATCGTGTGCCGGTATTGGCTTTCAGTGATTCGACGAAACGCCACCTTGATCGGCTTGCGTTCCGGGGACGGTTGCTCTGTAAGCTGAATCGTGGACGCGGCCGCCATGGCAAGCGTTCCCGCAGGCGCGGCCGCAATGACTGCTGCGCAGAGCAAGCCTGCCGTCTTAAGACGTTGATATGTCACAGTGTAGCCCTGCGTCGCTCGATTTGAATGGACCCTAGCCCACTATTGGGGTTCTAGTCAATAGTGATCACAGTTGTTGGAGCTGCGCAATTCATTGTTGCGGCGCCACAGAAAGTTTCCAAGGTTTTTGCGCAACAGCTGCGTCGATCCATAGAGGTTATTGGAGTGATCGTCAGTCTGTGCGTAAACTTGATCGCGACTCGATGGCTTGGCGATCACGGGGAAGAACGAATGTTTACTGTCAAGAAGCCGCACCATGCCGTTTTTTGGCTCACAGCCATCTTCATCGCTGCGGGCGCTATTCTTGCATGGAGCGCACACGCCCAATCTCCTTCCAGTGCGGCAAGCACAACAGCGACTGGCCTTTCCGGAGATGTCAACGCGGGTGCCGAGCTATTCGATTCAGTATGTGAAGAATGCCACGGGGCCGCCGCGACCGCACCGACGCTGCGCGGCATTATCGATCGACCCGCCGCGAGCATCGAATCCTTTGATGGCTACAGCGTGGCACTGAAGGCCAAAAAGTCTCTTACCTGGACGCCAGCGAATTTGAATTTGTTTCTAAAGTCACCAAAAGACTTTGTGCCGGGCACTTTGATGTACAAAACCGTTCCGGACGAAAAAGATCGCGCGGATATTATCGCTTATCTTGCATCCTTACCGCCCCCGCGAAAATAGTCGGAATTGACACCTGCCCTTGCGCTCCACGACGTGCAGTGACCTGCGGCGCTCACGAGCCCGCTAAGAATCTGGCACGTACCGCATCCACCTGTCCCGGCCCTAAAAAACGCGCAACCACGACATGTCTTTTTGTCATCCGATGAGAAGTCCGTATATTCCACGGATTTGCGCAATGCCACATCGGCGCCGCTGAGATCATCCGGATCGGTACAGCGGGCGGCAGCCTCGGTCTTGCCGTCAACCAGAGCTATAGCGAGCAATAGGCGGATGCCAGACGTCAAGAGCCATCGCCGTCCGGCGTCCGCACCATTCGCACCTTCTGAGATAAGCCAAACTCGTGATTTAATCACGCAATAATCCTCTCGAGTCCCGCGCGCCGATCCTTGCGAGCACCGCACTCCCAAGCTATAACCTAAGCATGGCAAAACATAGTGTACGTGGCGACGTAGGGAAAAAGTACACAGGCGCTGCCAAGCAAAGAAGGCGACTCAGCCCGCAAGTGCGCCGCGAACAGATTATGGACGCTGCCGTGGAACTGATTGTCAGACAGGGATATCTCCCCCTTTCCATCGAAGCACTTGCACAGGCCGCAAGCTCCAGCAAGGCGCTCATCTATACGTACTTCGCGACACAATATGATCTTTTTAACACCCTGCTGCAGCGCGAAATCACGGCTCTTGCTACTGCGGGAGTCGAGACCGCCGCGCAATTGAGCGAGCTGGAACCCGCTGCAGTTTTGTGCGGGATGCTCTATTTTGAGTACGTGGCGCAACGCGGTCCCTTGCTTCACATACTAATGACCGATCTGTACATGGCAGAACATGTCGACCCTGAAGCAACTCGCGTTGGCCGGGCGATACTCCGACGACTGGTTCGGTTGGCGCGCAATACGCTTAAATTGTCCGAGAAACAAATCCTCGCCGCGATCGAAATGATTGCGGCGATTCCCGAAGAGGCCGGGAGTCTCGCATATCACGAGGAATTGGATTCGGCGACCGCTCGGCAGCTATGCCATTCTCTAATGTTAAGTAGCGTACGAGCTCTGCGATCGCCTGGGCGCGTCACGATAAGCCCCGATCACGCCGCGTGATCCGCGCAGCACAATGGCAAGGCACATGCGTTCCGCCGGCTCAAGCGCTATTCGCTTATCGGAGATGAGTTTTGCAGCGCGTCCGCACAGTCGCGACAAGATCACCGTGCAGCCGACCGCAACTTTCAAAGGGATGCCATACAGTTCAACCAAGTGTTGTGCATGCACATTGCGGTCGGTATTGCCTTGCTTGCGGTTCTCTTCCCTTAAGCCAGCACGAACTTGCGGATTCCTCAGCAGCATTTGCAACAGGTCGCTGCGACGATCGATCTGCCGCAGATATGTCCGCGTTGATGCGATCACTTGTGCATAGTGGTCTTTGAATTGTGAAACGTCAGCCATCTGCGCCGCCCGTATCTTGGCCGTTTCGCCGACGGCCAGCGCCACGAACAATTTCTCTTGGCTCCCAAAATAGTTGTAAGCCTGCGTTTCGCTGACGCCCGCTTGCGCTGCGATTCTTTTCATCGTCGCGGCGTGCATACCTTCGTTAAGGATGATTTCCTTTGCGACGTCAATCAGTTGCCCCCGCCGGTCGGACGGCTTCAATCGCGTCCTGGTTCGGCGCGATGCGGCGCGTTCCGACGAAATCGTGACCTGCCGCATATTGACTTCCGGCGCCGCGGGTAACGACGGACGGACAGGAGCTTTGCCGCCGCTGACCTTTGCCCAATGACCACGTGAGGGGTACGGCACCAGCAATCGACTGCAAATTTTTGCCAATGCATTGCCGCTGAGGCCGACTTCCCGGGCAACCACGCTCAGCGGCTTCGACCAGACACGTTGATAGAGCTGTTCTCTAGTGAACGCAAAGGTCGATTGGATGCTCATAAATCACCGCGTTGGATACGGCCTTAACAGCCATAGTCAAAAAGAGTATAGCAACTCTGACATTTGGGGACTTGGCGGTGGCATATTCGATTTCCGTCAACAAGCTATCAAAACAGTACTCGGTCGTTCGATTAGGGACTGACAACCGGCTTGTCGGCGTCTACTGGAGGAGTTCACCATGAAACAGTACTTACTGTCTGTCTGTTACCCCGCCAGTGGCAGTCGGCCTCCACCGGCTGAACTGAACAAGATCATGAGCGACGTAGTCGCTCTGCAAAGGAAATGCAGTCCGCTGGCGTGTTGGTCTTCAGTAGCGGACTCCACGCCTCCAGTTCCGCAACGGTTCTCCGCCACCAATACGGCGACATCGTGCTAACCGACGGGCCGTTCATAGAGAGTAAGGAGCTAATTGGAGGCATCACCATTGTGCGGGTGCCGGACCTCGATGCGGCGCTGCTATGGGCTCGAAAGCTCGCACGCGCCAATTGTTCGAATCCCTTAGAAGCGCGTCTCAGCCCTTCATGTCGAGGCTCGCGATTCGAACCGCCGACAGAAAACCAGACGGTTCGACTACTTGGCCGCAGCCACAAACCAAAAGCGTGTCTTCTACAGTCAAACATATGCGACGCCGGCGCTGACACATGAACGGGTCCCGATACCCACGCTTGTGAAGCAAACGGGACAAGCGTGATTATGCTTGAAAAGCGCTACTTTAAAGGTCGTTGAAGCGATCGATCAATTGCTTGGAGAGAAACCTCTGCGGTTAGTACAACAGGGTAGCGATGTCGACGAGCAAAATAGGAGCCGGTATGATGAAGAAATGGATAACGCCCCTGGGCTAATCGGCGCGCCTCACCGTCGAAAAATAAATGAGCTAGAAAGTCTTAGGGGACTAGCTGCATTGCTTGTTGTTTTTTTCCATGTGCCAAAGTGGAATACATCTTTGAATGTCGGAATAATAAACAATGGCTACTTGATGGTTGAGCTATTTTTTGTACTATCAGGTTTCGTAATTTTCAATGCCTACGGGAATAATATTAAATCAACGCGGGATTTGCTGAGATTTCAATTCCTTCGCTTTGGGCGTTTGTATCCTGTACACATTTTGTTTGTGCTGATTTTCTTGCTAATAGAAATAGCCAAATACATAGCGCAATCTAAAATAGGAATAGTTAGTCCCAACACGCAGCCGTTTAGGCAAAACAGTTTTACGGCACTCATTCAGCACATTTTTTTAGTTCAAGCCATAGGTCCCACGGGCAACCACAACACATTCAATGTACCGTCATGGTCAATTAGTGTTGAATTTGTCACATATTTTATTTTTGGCTGCGTCGTGCTTTTAGGTCGCAATGGATATCGAAATTCAATTTTCTTGGTTGTTGCCATTGTTTCCATCGTTCTGCTCGCCTCGGCTGCTACCTTTGGCTTCGAGGATATCTTGAATGGTTTCGGAGGATTCTTTATTGGCTGTTTAACAGCGGTCGCAGTGAAAAATATGACGCTGAAAGTTTCTCGGCTGCTATCACTTATTCTGTTCTTGGCCATAATTGCATTTCTTCAATTTAAGACTTCTAAGACTTATGATGTAGCAATTTATTTCCTCACCGCTGGACTGATTGGCGCTCTCGTGATTCAAAAAAACGGCCTGTTGAACAGTGTTCTTCGGCTCAACATTCTCACTTGGCTTGGTACTATTTCATATTCTCTGTATATGTCTCACGCCGCAGTAGAGTGGGTAGCGAATCAAATCTTTCGAGTTGTTTTGAAAGCTCCTGAGGTCATCGCCGCGTCCGGAAGAAGCATTCCGCAATTGTCTGGGTTTTCGGCGCTTTTGGGTGTGTCGTTCATTGTCATTTTTTCGTTTGGGGTGAGTTCATTAGTTTACATGTTTGTGGAAAAGCCATGGCGAGAAAGGTCCCGAGAGTTTGCCTTTTCCCGGCTAACTAGTTCGATCGCCGCCTCGGAACCGGACGCTTCACAGACGAAGTAGAATCTAAATTCTCTCGTTGAAGGGACCGGAGTGGCACTCGTTGTCTTTCTGAGAGGAGTTAACGCCGGGGGCCACAGGACCTTTCCGACCGACCAAGCTGGCCGAGGCACTGAAGCACCTGGGGGCCGACAATATTGGCGCGGCGGGCACGCGTCAACGCCTATGCTATTCCCGTCCAGTGGCCCATGGCTCATGAAGATCCTCGCGAGACGAGACCGATTCGTCATCGGAATGTACAAGCGGCACATGAAGGTCATCGGATACGTCGGTGCACTGGACCGGCTCTACTGTGTCCCAGTGACCACTCGTAGCTGGAATACCATCGCGGCGATTGCCAGGGTGCTGCGTAACGACCTATCGGATTGAACAGCGATCTCGGTGGCCGAGACTCCAACCGCGGAAATTACGATTCTGCGTAGCGGCTGCTCAACACTTTCTGCTTGGAGTCCGCAATTATGCGATTCCCTCACGCACACCCCTATTTCCATGCGTACAACTTCATTGGCTCGCCATCTCTGATCGCTTCGGGCTTTTGAAACAAAAACACATTGTAGGAAGCAAGATTTCGAATACCCAGAGCAAAGCGCAAAATGTCATAGGCGTAGGAAAGAATCCAGAGCGGAAAAAAGAACTCAGCATAATAGCTGCTGTAGAACCCCGGACAGTGGTACACCTCGGAGAAGCCGTTTTCCTTTGCCATTGCTGCAAATGCGGAGTAGTGCGTCCGATCATAATAGGCGGTAAAACCCAGTACGCCTGCATCGTCACTTGTTGCGACACGGATCAATGACCTCGCCGCCTTCTTAGGCAGCAAGCGATTGACGATTGCGAATGGTGCATAGCGCCCCGGAAATTGCGCTATCAGAAAGCCGCCGGGACGAAGAGCCAAGAATGCGTTGCGCAGGAACGCGTCATTGTTCTTGAAATGCTCGACTCCTGACGAAATCATGAAAAGATCAATCGAGTGGGGCGCTACAGGTATGTTGGTCGTAACATCGCATTGAATTTTCTCGTCTAAGCTTCGGTTATCATCCATCTCGTGGGCGTCGATATCCAACCCGATAAGATGGATGTCGTACCAGCGTTTGTAGTAGTCGGGAAATTGCCAGGCTGCCCCGGCCCCGCAATCGACAACGCGTTTAGTTTTAGGATGCGAAAGTAGGATTGCGCCTAGTTTGCGGTAAACGCCGAACGCATTCGCCTCATGAATATGTGTAGGCGTCAATCGCCGAGACAATCGGCGGTTGATTGCTATGAATTGGCTCAGGATTCCCATGTTCGCCTTATGCCTGTTCGCATCGATGGCGTCTGCCATCCGTGTCGACATGAGCGCCGACAGCCCACCCACGTTATTTGATGCGGTTGATCCCTCACTGCGCAGAGCAGTGACTATATATACGCTTCAGCCCATTTGCCTAACAACTGTGGCTAGCCTCGGCTGAAGTGGCATCGGTACGGGGGCTAAGATTTTCGATATGGTATTTTTTACAAGCTTTATTGTTGGTGCCAACGGTCGCCGAGGCCACGGTACAGGGGATCGGCGTGGTCATGCGCGCGCTATTGGCGAAATATCACCGCAGCGCGACGAGCCCAGCACTGAAACCATCGCTGCAGGCGGACCCGCGCTCATACGGTTCTCCCCCGGATACTGTGCCCGCAATGCCTTAATGTCCTTGCGGTAATCCAGCGTTGCTAGAAGCAGGGACATAAGTCCGATCAAGATCATTAAAATCGCAACCTCGGGCGGTCCGATCAACCGTTCCGGCCTCGAAGCCACGCGGGACAGTTCGAGCTGAAAGAAATTATAGATAGTGAAACCAAACGTGATCAGGGCGATCGCGGTCCTAATCGATGCCAACGGCGGGCCCATTGCGCGTCACTGGCCCGAACCGTACCCGCTTGCCGCGGACCCCGGGCAGAATCGGCGTTCTGGACGCCCCCGAATGTTCCAGGTGCATGGCCGTGCTGGTAGAGTAGAGACCAATCAGGACATCAGGAGCGTTTTATGCGCGGGAGAAGGGATACAAATCACGGTCTGCTCGTCGGCTCACTTGCCGCGCGTTCATTGTTGACCGGTTGTCGCGTGTTGGTGGCAGCCGGCGCGCTGGCGCTGACTTTATCAGCATGTGATGACTCGTTCGACTCCGATGGCTCACACAGCGTCAACGGTTCCCTGCATGTAGCGGCCGGCAAGGCAGCGAGCGATGTGACTACGGTCAACGGCTCGATCCATGTCGATGACAACGCCGCCGTGCTGACGGCGGCAACTGTCAACGGCGGCATACATTTGGGGGCGCATGCGACTGCAACCTCGCTGAAAACTGTGAACGGCGCCATTTCCCTGGGCGATGGCGTGCATGTGTCGGGCAGCGCAGGGTCGGTAAATGGTGATCTGACGCTCGGCGACGGCGCGGACGTGTCCGGATCCCTGGGCAACGTCAATGGCAAGATCGCCTTAAGCGCCGCCCACGTGGCAGGCGGGATCAGCACCGTCAGCGGCGATATCAAGATCATGGGCGCCTCTCACGTGGAGGGCGGAATATTGGTCAAACGGCAATCCGGTTTTGGATTCTCGTTCGGCGAGGATATTCCTCGGATCGTCATCGGCCCGGGGGCGACCGTGCAGGGCGAGTTACACTTCGAGCGCAAGGTGCGACTATTCGTCAGCGACAAAGCGACTATTGGTACTGTGACCGGCGCAACCCCGGTATCATTCACCGGGGACAGTCCGCCGTCTTGAATCTTACAGTGGGTGAATCATGCTAAATCCTCAAATCCGGGTATTGCTGCTGGCCGGCTTGGCGGTCATGGGATCCGCCACGGCCGCTGCGGCGGCCGCCGATCCGGCGCTTGTCAGTGCCGTCGCAAGTCCGGCGCGAAGTGCCGCGGCGGTTGCACGCGACAAAGCCCGCCACCCAGTCGAAGAGTTGACGTTCTTTGGGCTTAACCCCTCGATGAACGTCGTGGAGCTATGGCCCGGCGGCGGCTACTGGACCGACATCATGGGCCCCTATCTTAAGGCCAGCGGTCACTACACGATTGCGTTGCCCGCGCCTGGAAATGCAGAAGAGGACTCGGGTGCGACTCGGTTTCGCGCCAAGATCGCCGGGGAAAAGGACCGGCTCGGCGTCATTCACGAGACGACTCTGGGCCCCGGCCACTTCGACATCGCGCCGCCCAACTCAGTGGACCTGGTATTGACGTTTCGCAACTTGCACAACTGGATGAATGATGGCTACGCCGAGCAAGCCCTGGCTGCCTGTTTCACGGCTCTGAAACCTGGCGGCATCTTGGGGATAGAAGCCCATCGCGGTCGCATTGATGTTCCGCAGGATCCTAAAGCCAAGAACGGCTACGTGCGCCAGGACTATGCCATTGCGTTGGCAAAGAAGGCCGGGTTTGTACTCGTTGAGTCATCCGAAATCAACGCAAATCCCCGCGACACGAAGGATTGGGCCGGCGGTGTGTGGACACTACCTCCTACTCTGTCGCAGGGGGACAAGGACCGCGCCAAATACATCGCCATCGGCGAGGCCGATAACTTCGTACTCAAGTTCCAAAAGCCGCATTGAAGCGCTAGGCGCAGTCAGGCGGTCTTTTGCTCCGAAAGGCCCAATTCCCTCATCATGTGCTCGCGCATGAGGAACTTCTGCACCTTTCCGGTAATGGTCATCGGAAATTCCGTGACGAAGCGGATGTATCGCGGAATTTTGTAGTGCGCGATCTGGCCTCGGCAGTATTCGCGAAACTCCTCTTCGCTGGCGCTGACGCCGAGCTTTAATTGGATCCACGCGCAGACTTCTTCGCCATATATATCGTCCGGTACGCCGCACACCTGCACCGCATGCACCTTGGCATGCCGGTACAAGAACTCCTCGATCTCGCGCGGCGAGATGTTCTCGCCGCCCCTGATGACCAGATCCTTCAGTCGTCCGGTCACATTGCCGTAGCCCTGCGCATCGATCACACCAAGATCTCCGGTATGCATCCAACCGGCCTCATCGAGAACTTCCCGGGTTTTTTCCGGATCCTGCCAGTAGCCCGTCATCACGCAGTATCCCCGGGTATGCAACTCGCCTTGGACCCCGCGCGGCACGCACCGGCCCTGCACATCCACAACCTTGACTTGGACATGGGGATGCACGCGGCCGACGGTTGACACGCGCCGCTCGAAGGAATCGTCGGTCGAGGATTGAAAACTCACCGGACTGGTCTCGGTCATACCGTAGCAGATGGTTATTTCGGTGAGGTTCATTTGGCTGATGACGCGCTTCATCACTTCGACTGGGCATGGCGAGCCCGCCATGATGCCAGTTCTCAAGCTCGACAAGTCGTGGCGCTTGAAATCCCGCGTCTCCAATTCCGCAATGAACATGGTGGGCACGCCGTAAAGCGCGGTCGCGCGTTCACTGTCTACAGTTTCCAGCGTCTTCGCCGGATCGAAGCTTTCGGCGGGGTAAATCATCGCGGCGCCATGCGCGATCGCTGCGAGATTCCCCATGACCATGCCGAAACAGTGATAGAGCGGCACTGGTATGCAAATTCGATCGCGCTCGGTCAGCCGTATCCTCGCGCCGACGAAATAGCCATTATTCAAAATATTGTAGTGGCTCAACGTCGCCCCTTTCGGCAAGCCCGTGGTGCCACTGGTGAACTGAATATTGATGGCATCGTCGGGCTGCAGATCCACACCAATCTGCTCGAGGCGTAAGCGATCCGCGGCCGTTCCCAGCTGCATGACTTCGTCAAAGTTCAGGCATCCGGGCGTGCGTGCCCGCCCCAGCCGAATAATCAGCTTAAGCTCCGGTAGTTTGGCGCTGCGCAATTCGTTGGCGGCGCAGCTATCGAGTTCCGGTGCCAGATCGCGCAGCATGGCAACATAGTCGCTGTGCTTCAGCCGCTCCGCGGTCACAAGTGCGCGACACCCGACTTTGCGCAGGCAGAACTCCAATTCGGACAACCGATAGGCCGGATTGATATTCACCAGGATCAATCCCGCCTTGGCGCTGGCGAATTGCGTTACGGCCCACTCCGCGCAATTAGGTGCCCAAATGCCGATTCTGTCGCCGGGGTTCAACCCAAGGGACAGCAGTCCCGCGGCGAACATATCCACGCGATTTTGCAGCTCCGCGTAGCTCCACCGGACCTGCTGCTGTGGCACGATGAGGGCGTCGCGCCGCGCAAATCGCTGCGCAGTTTCATCGAATGCCCGGCCTATGGTCTCGTACTTAAGAGGCACGTCGCCTGCGCCTTCGACGAAGCTTAGATTCACACTGGTTCTCCCCACCCTTGAATCAGCATTCTACTGCCCCAAGTCTCTGGGTTTCGAGTCAACTCCTCCCACATCATGCGCCGCCTACTCTTAAGCCCCCTCTGGCTTTTCCTGTTGCTGCCCGGATACGTCGGCTGGCGGCTGTTTTCAGCCATGTCGCTCGGCCCCCGCGGGGTGTTCGCGGGCATTGCGCTACTGCTGGCCTGCTGCTGGTTCATTCCGCTCTCGGTGCGCACTCGCACCATGGAGAATCGGAGAGTGGCCGAGGCGGTGTCGTGGGTGGGCCTGACCGCCATGGGGTTTCTCTCCTCTTTATTCGTTTTGACTCTGCTGCGCGATCTTATGCTGCTGGCAACACGCTTGTTTTTGTCCAACCGACAAGCCGCATTCTGGGTCGCCCCGAGCGCGCACTGGACGCTGTATCTTACGGTTTTGATCACGCTGGCCGGCTTTGTGATCGCGCGACGCATTCCCAGAGTGGTCGAAGTTAATATCCCCGTCGCCGGCCTGCCGCAAGCCCTGCACGGCTTCTCGATCGCTCAGATCAGTGATGTGCACGTGGGCCCCACCATCAAACGCGGGTTCGTCGCGGCGATTGTGCGCCGGGTCAACGAGCTGAACGCGGATTTGATTGCCGTGACCGGGGATTTGGTCGATGGATCCGTGCAGCAATTGTCGGCTCATACGGCGCCATTGGCTGAACTCTCGGCGCGCCACGGCGCGTACTTCGTGACCGGCAATCATGAGTACTACTCTGGTGAAAGCGCATGGACCTTGGAAATCCGGCGTCTCGGCCTGCAGGTTCTCAAGAATGAACACGTGGTGTTGGAGCACAACGGCGCGTCGCTCGTGCTCGCGGGTGTGACGGACGTCAGCGCGCACCACTATGATCCAGCGCAGCGAAGCGATCCCAGGGCGGCATTGCGCGGCTCGCCAGCCGATGCAGGTGCGAGAATTCTGCTCGCGCATCAGCCCAGTTCGGCGGCTGCGGCCGAAAGCGCGGGTTTCGATGTGCAAATTTCCGGGCATACGCACGGCGGTCAGTTCTGGCCGTGGAACCTGCTCGTGCATCTCTTCCAGCCCTTTAGCAGCGGCCTGCATCGGTTGAAGAATCTTTGGGTATATGTGAGCCGCGGTACGGGCTATTGGGGGCCGCCGAATCGCTTTGGCGTTCCTTCGGAGATCACTCGTATTCGCTTGGTGAGCTCCTCTTAGCAGGCCACACAAACTTCGACAGGCGGAATCGCGTGAGCATTGACCTTGGTCCAATCTGCGCGCTCACAGGCCATTGAAATATCCCTGGCCCTGCGTATTCAGCCGACGCGCTCCTTCGGCACCTGCTTCCATCGGCGTGTGTACTTGGATCCGCATTCAGGAATACAGGTAGTTCTCTCCGCGCCCCACTAAGTCATCGCGCAACACCAAATCCAGGATGAATTGCGCACAGGCGTCGGCGTCCCCAGCTGCGGTGGTCGAAAGAATCGCCGAACGCAGCTGTGGGCTCCACCCCTGCGTGAGCGCTGTATTCATAAATCCCGGCGATACAGAGAACACTCGGACGCCGCGCTCGGCGTACTCGGCCGCGAGCGATCTCGTGAATCCGAGCAGCGCGAGCTTGGCCGGAACGTATGCTCCAAACCCCTTCGGCGCCCGATAGACGGACGAACTTAGCACATTGACGATTGTGCCGCCGCCTTCCTTCAGCATCGGGCGCAATACCGCCTGCGAGGCACGGAATGATCCCTTGAGCGCGACCATGAGGTTTTGCTCGAGATCCTCCCAGTGGAGCAAATGCATCGGTTTTGGTTCGAAGCGTGCGGCCGCATTGTTGATGAGGACCAATCGCTTGCCGGTCGGAATCTCTGGAAAGCCATCGTGCGTAACATCGTGCAAAATCGACCGCCCGTTGATACCCGCCGCAGCGAAGTCTGCATCCAGCACGTGCGCCGCGGCGCCATCGCGTTGGTAGAGCGCGAGCACTTCATATCCGGCGAGCCCGAACGCGAGCGATAGCGCTCGACCCAGGCCCTTAGTGCCCCCGGTTACAATAAGGGCGGCCTCTGCTACCGTGTTGCGCAGAGCCATGGGTGCGCGTTCGGCGAGCACTTTAACCTGCAGTCTTCCCGTGGCCACGGTCGCACCATCCGCGGGCCGGCGCATGACTGCGTTGAGCAGCAGCACGCGTTGGCTCTCGACGAGTCTGTCTACGGTCATGCGCAAGAGCAGCCGGTCGCCCAGATACGACGGGGCGCCATATCGCAGATCCACCGAGAGCAGCAGTGAGCGGCGTCCCGGGAATACCATGCCGACAAAATGCGAAACGAAGCCATTCACTATCGCTCCGTGCATCACCCGGTGCCGGAATCCAGCGGCGACCGCGTAAGCTTCGTCGACGTGCAACGGGCTCAGGTCTCCGAACGCAGAAAGAAATTGCGCGTATATATCCTCGGTAATCTCGTAACCATGCTCGATCGCGGCGCCCTCGTGGATGTCGGCAATATCATAGTCTGACGCCTCATTTGCTTTAAGCGTCACCGCTCACTTCCCTTTGCGCGATATTTTATCACCGAGGCATCGCACGACCAGATCGGCGAACTCACCAACGTTCTTGGCCGTCTCCACTTCACCGACCCGGAAGCGGACGTCGAATTTTTTTTCGATTGCCACTACTATTGAGATATGAAGGAGTGAATCCCATTCGGCAACGTCCTTCGCAGACAGTTGAGGAGTGAGCGCGACCGGCTCAAGTAACAACCCGTCAAACACCTCCTGCATTCCTGCAATTACCTCAGCCTGGTTCATGCGCCTTGCTCTCCAGATGAATCCACGTCGGTTTGGTCTCGTATTTCGTCGTCTCGATCGCATATGAGGTCCGGCCCTCACTCTCGCACACCAGCGCGAAGCCCAGTCGAGAGTACAGGTCCCGCACCATCTCGTTCTTTGCGGTAGCGACATATTCGGCGCGGACCGTTTCGGCACCACGTGCTGACGCAATCCGCATGATCTCGTTCACAGTTAGCTCTTCCACTTGCCTGTTGAGCACGCGGCAACTCATGAGCCAGGTGTCGATCTCGAGCACGCGAGCGCGGAGCGCGAGAATCACGACACAAATGAGCCCGTGATCTCCAAATCGATCCCGCAAGCGGATGGTGAAGCAGGCGTGTTCCATGGATTCCACGAGCGCCAGAACCTCGGCTTCAGTGCGGCGCACCGTGGTTAAGTTGAACTGGTTGCTCTTGTTGATGAGTTGCGCCGTGCGGGGAACATCCGCTGTGGACAGCATGTTTATGGTGGCTTCCATTTCGAGGGACCGGAGGTACGAGTCCATATCCGTGGCCGTTCTCGACAGCGCGTTTCGTGCCGCTTCCTCCTGGTAGCGACGGGTTCGCACCGCGTCGTCCGCTGTAATCGTGCGCGGTTCAAACAGGCGACTATCGGCCAGCACCGAACGGTACTCGGACGGATCGGGCCCGAGAAGAATACAGGTCACTGCTGGAGCAAATTGACGGACAATCTCGATTTCGGCAGGGTTGTCGTCGACGAAGACGAAGCTGTCGAGGCCGAGACCGAGTTCGTCGGCCATTCGCCACAGACTCTCGCTCTTCGGGCCCCACCCTGCCTTGAACGAGACGAAATCGCGCATCCGCAGCACCATCTCCGGGTGACCGTCTACCATTGCCGCGGCGACCTCGTGCTGATTCTTGCTCACCGCCGCGAGCAAGACTCCTCGATCCTTGAGTGATGCGATATAGGACTGGAACGCCTTGAACGCTTCCCCGCGCGGTGAGGTATCGCCCAGCTCGACGCCCTCCATACCGTCGTCGCCGATGACACCTCCCCATAAGGTCTGGTCAAGATCGCAGACCAGAACCTTCTTAGGGCTCCGGCGCAGCGAGCGAACCAGGTGGGCAATCTCGTCCGCGATGTCGACGAGCAAAGCCGGAGATCCGATCTGCTTGCTTTCGAACCACAGCCGATCGTCTCGCGACGCAAGGCCGCCCCGGCGCGCGCCAAGAAATTCCAGATCACAGATATGGACGAACGGTGGCGCCGCGAGGCCGAGTTCAAGGTTCACGGCCTTGCGGAAGTTGTAGTCCGATGCCAACGTACGCGCGCGCGCTGCACCAAGATCAAAACGCTCCGGGAGCAAATAGTTGCCGAGCAGAACTTCCGCTTTGCAGTGCTCGTGGATCGACTGACACAGCTCCAGCAACTCATCGCGGCACCGGTCGACCGCTCTTCTCTGCTCCTCAAGCGGTGAGGTGAATCCGCCGGCGTACACACACCGCCTTTCGGGTGGCAGGACGAAAACCACTTGAGGATTGAAACGGTACAGTGCGCTCGTGGGCTCCAATATTTCGGCGACATAGTTGTCGTATTCACCGACGAACAGCGTAGCTTCGAGTCCTGCAGCCAAGCCGGACAGCTCCACCAGCTTCGCAAGCGGCTGGAGCGTGTATCCGCCGAGCAACGCCAGTCGCACCGGCTCGCGTGACGGAGCGAGAAGTCCCTTTGAGCGGGCGCGCTGCGCCAAGGTTGCGAGCTGCATCCGCACGTCGAACGCGCAGGACAACGATACCGCGCGGACAAGCGAAGGCCAGAACGCCGGGTCGCCTAAGCGAATCTGCTCTTTCAAGTCCGCAAGGTCTTCAGCCATCTGCACATCTCATTGGATCAGCGCCGCGAGAGCCCCCACGGCGGAGAGCTTATTGGAGAGAAGCATGATCGTGAACCAGACATGCCGTATTTTTTGATTCTCGTGCTGCAATTTCTTCAGTAAATGCAGCAGGAAATCGCGTCGCGCAGATCGTAATTCGTCCCCCAGAGTCCCCAGAATTTGGCAGTAGGAAAAGTCCTACGTGGCTCGAGTCTTTGGAAACGCTCAAAAGTTAAGTGGCGGAGAGGGTGGGATTCGAACCCACGTGCCGGAATTACCCGACCATCCGATTTCGAGTCGGCGCCGTTGTGACCACTTCGGTACCTCTCCGGTTAACTTAAAATTTTCGGCATTAACTTAAAAATCTGCACATTTACTTAAGTTTTTCCGGCATTAACTTAAGGGATTTTTAATTTTGCCGCGATGAGCGGCCGGGCTAGAAACGCATTTGTCAAGGGTTCGCATCAAGAAATATTAGTTTATTCTACCGCATTGGCTGGGGGTCGTCCTTAGGAACAGAACTTGCCCCGCCTCACGGCACTCTAATGGACTCATATGACCGTGCATAGTTTGTACAAACACATACATAAAAATGGACCAAGCTGGGCGAAGCTCTCGATAGCGTTATCCGCCGTCGTCATGCTCAGCAGCTTTGCGCCATTACCCAGCTTGATTGATCAAATCAAGACGCTGGGCGAGCTGCGGGTGGTCACGCGCACGGGTCCGCTTGCCTTTTATCGCGGCCCGGACGGCACACCGATGGGCCCGGAGTATGAATTGGCGCGGCGCT
The DNA here is from genome assembly GCA_963785405.1 of uncultured Gammaproteobacteria bacterium. Taxonomy (GTDB): domain Bacteria; phylum Pseudomonadota; class Gammaproteobacteria; order Steroidobacterales; family Steroidobacteraceae; genus Bog-1198. The sequence continues at coordinate 57,203 of CAWAVF010000006.1, read as the reverse complement.
TCGCCGATCAGCTCGGCGTGAAACTCAAGATCACGCCAATGCGAAGCTACCCCGAAATCTACGCGGCGCTTACCTCGGGATCTGCGCACTTGGCGGCGGCCGGCCTGAAAATACCGCCGCAGTCCATTCCGGGCGTCGATTTCGGGCCGGTATACCAGCATGTGCGCGAGCACCTGATTTACCGCCGCGGCGCGGCGCTACCGGGTTCGCTCGCCGAAATCGGCAATGCCGATTTGGAAATCGCCGCCGGCAGCTCATATGCGAAATCCCTTGAAAACGCGCGCGGCTCGTTGCCGGATCTTGTCTGGGTCGAAAATTCCAGCACCAACTCCCAGGCACTGCTCGACGGCGTGGCCGACGGCAGCATCGATTACACGCTTGCGGATTCAACCGAATTCGCTTTGGCGCACATTGCGCATCCCAATTTGCGCATCGCTTTTGACTTCCCGGGAAGCCGTCCACTGGCATGGGCTGCAAGCGACCGCGATCCGGGCTTCACGCACGCCGTGGCCGTTTATTTCGCGCGTCTGCATGGCGATGGCGAACTCGCCGCGATCGTAAATCGATACTACGGCCGTTCCGAGGACCCCGAGCTCGCCGGCGAACCTGATTTCATGCGCCATCTGCAAAACCGCTTGCCGCTCTATAAAGAATGGTTCGTGCAAGCCGCCGCGCAGAGCAGCCAGGACTGGCGCCTGTTGGCGGCCATCGGCTACCAAGAATCGAAGTGGAACCCCAGTGCGGCCTCCTCGTCGGGCGCCAAGGGCCTGATGCAATTGACCGGCGTCACAGCATCGGAAGCCAAGGTAACCAATCTGTCGGATGCCAAGCAGAGCATTTTCGGGGGCGCCTGGTATTTCCATCAGGTGTACGAGAAAATTCCCTCGCATATTCAGGAACCGGACCGTACCTGGTTTGCCCTTGCAGCCTATAACATCGGCTACGGACACCTGGAAGATGCGCGAGTGCTGGCGCAACGCGCTGGCCGCGATCCGGACTCCTGGCAAAGCGTGCGCGAGTTTCTACCGCTGCTGGAGCAGGAGCGCTGGTACACCCAAACCGAGAACGGCTTCGCGCGTGGCCGCGAGCCGGTGCACTACGTGGACAACGTGCGCGGTTATCGGGATATGCTGCAGTGGGCGTGGGGCGACGGCCCCAACGCGGTCGTATTGAACTAGCGGCGGCTCTCGAAGAATTGCCGCAGCAACGCGGCTGACTCGTCACTGCACACGCCGCCAAATACATCGATGCGATGCGTCAGGCATGGCTCGCGCGGCAAATCAATCACGCTGCCGCAGGCTCCGGCCTTCGAGTCCCATGCGCCGAATACCACTCGCGCCACGCGCGCGTTGAGTACGGCGCCGATGCACATGGCGCAGGGCTCCAACGTCGCATAGAGCGTGGCGCCGCCCAGGCGGTAATTCTTGAGCCGCTGCGCTCCCGCGCGCAACGCGATGATCTCGGCATGGGCGGTCGGGTCGAGGCTGGCGATCGGACGGTTCCATCCCTCGCCGATCACATCTCCCCCCACCACCAAAAGCGCGCCTATCGGCACCTCGCCCTCGCGCGCAGCCCGCTCTGCGAGGCGCAGCGCCCGCTGCATGAAATCAAGATCAGTCGGCGGACTCATTGCGGCGGTGCGGTTCGCGGCCGCCAGCCTACGCTGCGCGTGACGACGATGGCTGCGAACACCAGGAATAAGGCGGCGGCGCTGTAGCTCAAAGAGTTGTGGATGCCGATGCTCGCGCCCAGGAGGCCGACGCTCAATCCGCTGAAGGTGCGCAATCCGTTCGCGGACATCGAGAACACGCCGATTACACGGCCGCGAATCTCAGCCGGCGCGTGCAGCTGCACCAAGGACTGCGCCATAGAATTGAATCCAAGTTCGACGAAACCGGCAACGAACAGCAAGGTTATTGCAACCAGGTAGTTGCTCGCTCGGGCAAATCCCGCGAGGGCGCAGCACCAAATCATCGCCAAGATGAAGGCTGTTCGAATTTTTGGCGGCAACAGGCTGCGGCTTTCCAATATCAAACCCGCCGCCAATCCTCCCGCGGCATCGGCAGCGAACAGCAGGCCATACGAAAATTCCGCACGGTCATGACTCAGATCAAACGCGAACCCCGGCATTTGCGCCTGGTAGGCGTTGCCGATGAAGAAAGCCGAAGCACCCACCAGTACCGTCATCGCCAGCAACACCGGATTGCCCGCCATTACCCGCATCGTCGACCAAATTTGGGCATAGCCTGTGATCCCTTGTGCCGGGCGCGCGCCGCCCAAAGGCCAGGGCCCATATGGGGCCCGCATGAGCCATATGAACATCGGGGCATAAATGAGCGCATTGATGAAAATGCCGTAAATCGGGCCGAACAGCCGCAGCAACCCTGCTCCCACGGCGGGCCCGACCAAAAACGCCATGTAACGTCCGGTGGCGTTCAGGCGCACGGCGCTCGCCAACAGTTCCACGCCGACAATCCTGTGAATCAACACCTGCGCCGCCGGCAGCCAAATGACGCCCGCGAGGCCATGGATGAGCAGCAGTACCATCGCCTTCCACATGGCGGTGGAATCGGTCAGAAACATGACACCCCAGCCGATCGAAACACCCATGAACAACAGCATGCCGAGCTGGATGAGGCGGCGTATGTCGAGGCGATCGGCCAGCCCGCCGGTGTAACCGCCGAGAAGAAGAAAGGGAGCCCAGTGCGAAACCACCGCGAAGGCGCCCAAGGCGGGCGAATGAAACTTCTGGAAAATCACCCAGTAGGAAATCACATGCTCGATATTGTCCGCCATCATCGCCGCGCTGGAGGCGAGGAAAAAAACCCGAAAATCGCGATTGGCAAACGAGGTAAAGGCGCGCCGCGGGGGAGCTTTCGATTGCGGGGCGTCAGGTTTTGGCTGCAATTTTCTAAAACGCCTTGAGGCCGCAATTATCGCGGATTGTAGCGGAATCCCCCAATTAAGTAGAATGCGCTGTTGGCTGCGCGACGGTCCTATAAAGACGAGGCATTGATGCGTGGATTATTGCTGCTCGCGGCTTGTGCGGTGCTGCTGCCCGCATATGCCGATGAGGGAATGTGGACCTTCGATAATTTTCCGTCCGCCACGGTGAAACAGCTGTACGGCGCGGACATAACACCCGCCTGGCTCGATCATGTGCGACTGTCCACGATTCGCCTCGCGAATTGCACCGCATCCTTCGTATCGGCGGATGGTCTGATTCTCACCAATCACCATTGCGTGGAACAATGCCTCGCGCAGCTATCCACCAAGAACAAGAGCCTGATGGATAGCGGCTTCGCGGCGCACAATCGTAAGGAAGAAGAGCGCTGTCCGGCGCAGCAGGCCGACGTGCTCATCGGCACTGAAAACATCTCCGATGCGGTCCTAAAATCCGGCTTGGGACTCAACGACGCCGCGGCCAATCAGGCGCGCAAGAAGATACTGACCTCGCTGGAACAGGCCTGCGAACAGTCGAGCGCGAAGGCCAAATCCGGCAAGCTCGTATGCCAGGCGGTCAAGCTCTATCAAGGGGGCCAGTTCTTTCTCTATAAGTACCAGCGCTACACCGACGTACGCCTGGTGTTTTCTCCGGAGACCGATATCGCCGCGTTCGGGGGCGATCCGGACAATTTTCAGTTTCCGCGCTGGTCTCTGGATTTCTCGATTCTGCGTGCTTATGAGAACAACAAACCCGCGAAGACGCCCAATTTTCTGCAGATCAACTTTGCCGGACCCAGCACCGACCAATTGGTGTTCGTCGCCGGTGATCCTGGCTCAACGGCTCGCCTGCAAACGCGTGCCCAGCTGCAATTCGAGCGCGACACATCGCTGCCCATCTCGCTGATGCGCGCATCCGAGCTGCGCGGCCGCTACATTCAGTTCGGCAAGGCCAATCCAGCCGACGAGCGCATTGTGGAGGCGCCGCTCAACAGCTTGCAGAATGGCATCAAGGTACGCCGCAAGCAGCTCGACGCGCTCAATGACGATGGGCTGTTCGCGGCGAAAACCGCTGTGGAACAGAAGCTGCGCCTCAGCTCCCAGCTGCCCGGAGCGGATCCGTGGCGCGAGATCGAAGCGGCGTTGACCCGCGAACGCACCCTATACGTGCCCTATACCTTGATTGAAAATGGTGCTGGGTTCAGCAGCACCCTGTTTCGCGACGCTCGTCTGCTGGTGCGAGGCGCGGATGAACGGTTGAAGCCCAACAATGAGCGGCTACGAGAATTTACCGAGACGTCGATTCCGTTGATTGAACGCGATTTATATGCCCGGGTTCCTGTTTATCCCGAATTTGAACAATTGACGCTGTCTTTCTCCCTCGAGCGCATGCGCGAATGGCTCGGCCCTGATCACCCGGTGGTTCGCAAATTGCTGACCAAGGAGTCGCCGGATGAACTGGCGACCCGCTTGATCGCCGAAACCAAGCTTGACGATGCCCTGCTACGGCAACAACTCTGGGTGGGCGGCAAGGCCGCGGTGGATGCATCGCTTGATCCGATGATCGAATTGGTCCGCCTCATCGACGGCGAAGCCCGCGCCATCCGCAAGCAATACGAAGATGAAGTCGAGGCGCCGATCGCGACCGCGGCCGAAAAAATTGCCGCAGCTCGCTTCAAGGTGCAGGGGACCAATACCTATCCCGATGCGAGTTTCACTCTGCGCCTAAATTACGGCACGGTGCAAGGATGGGTCGAAAACGGTACGCCCGTCGAACCATTTACCCATCTTGATCGCGCATTCGAGCGGGCGACCGGTGCGTCACCCTTTAAAATGCCCGACAGCTGGATGAAGGTGAAAGCGCAACTGAACCTGCGCACGCCGTTTTGCATATCCACCAGCAACGATATCGTCGGCGGAAACTCGGGAAGTCCGTTGATTGACGCCTCCGGCAAAATCGTCGGTCTGATGTTTGACGGCAATATCCATTCGATCGCGGGTCACTACTGGTTCAATTCTGCGAACAATCGCGCCATCGCCGTGCACCCGGCAATCATTCGCGAGGCGCTCGAAAAAGTGTACGGCGCGAAGGAACTGCTGGTGGAACTGAAAGCGACGCCGCAGCAACTGGCCGCTGCGGCAAAGTTGTCAGACTAGGTCGCCCGACAGTCCCTTGAAGATGCGCGCCAGCACCGTCCAGTACCTCGTAGGCATAAACCGCTGGATGAGATCCAGAATTCGCGCATCCGCGCCGATGAGAATGCGCGGTTCATTTCGTTCAATTCCCTGAATGATGCGCTGCGCTGCAGCCTCTGGGCTGGTTCGTGCCAGCTTTGCGAAGCGATCGCCGAGTTCGGCGACATTGACGGTCTCGCGCACATTAACGCCGGTACGTGCATTGCGCGCTATGTTGGTCGCGATCCCTCCGGGATGCACCACGGACAGCCGCACGGGACTGTTGTTCATCTTGAGTTCGTGGCGCACCGACTCGGAAAATCCGCGAACGGCGAACTTCGAGGCTGAATAGGCCGACTGGCCTGCGGGTGCAATTATGCCGAAGACACTCGAGATGTTGACGATATGCGCTTGGGGTCGGCTGCGAAGATGCGGCAGGAAGGCGCGGGTTCCGTACACCACGCCCCAGAAGTTGATGCCCATCAACCAGGCCAATTGTGAATTGTCGAACTCGTCGAACTGACCCAGCAGCGCCACACCGGCATTGTTGATGACAATGCTGAGAGCCGGAAATTCCGCAACGGCCGCCTGAGCGAACTCTTCGACCTGCTTGGCGTCGGCGACATCGACGCGGCGAATCGTGACCCGTCGCGAATGCGCGGCAGTCACTGCTTTCGCGACCGATTCCAAGCCGGTAGCGTCGACGTCGGCCAGCGCAAGATCGCAGCCGCGCGCGGCAAATTCCAGCGCAAGCGCCCGGCCGATACCGCTAGCTGCCCCAGTTATTGCCGCCGCCGTTCCTTGAAAGTTAAACGTCTGCACATCACACCTTGATTAGTTTCGCGCGCCCCCGACCAACGGCGCGAGATTCGCGCTCTCCAGCGCGCGATCGAACGGCGGAAGATCATCCTGCAGGATTTTCCGATAGTCCGAGTCGACGCTCGCGGCGGCCGCTTCGTAGCTCTTGAGCAGTCCCAACTGCGTCTCGGTGGGTGCGAAATCAGCGCTCCCCGCGACATCGCCGCCGCCGGTCCCGACCTCGGCGTTGAGCCAGATGAGATCCAGATAAGCGCCATAGGGTTCGATGAAATATTTGTCATCGCTGTTGCGCAATGCCCGCGACACCAACCGTGATTCGACTCCCTGTAGCTTCTTGTCCAGCTCTTCCGCCGCGGCCAGCAGTTGCTTTTTCTGTTGCTCCTGCGCCTCCTTCAATGCCCGCGGGGGAGCTGCGGCGGGCTCCGCATCGTCTTCATCGTCCGCCTCGGCAGGCGCCGACTTTGACTGATCCGGCTTTTTGCCCGGGCGCAACATGGCTTCGATAACCTCGATTTGCTTGCGCAGCCATTCCATGTGATTGACGTTGTCCGACGCATTGCTGATGTCGTCGCGGATTCTGAGCAATGTTTTGACCGATAGATCGATATCCGCAGCCGAGCCCGGCGCATGCGGGTCGCTTAACACCGTCAGAGGCTGGGTGTAGGACTGGCCATCAACCTTCAGGCGCACCGAATAAACACCCGGTGCCACTATGGGTCCCACTTCGCCTGGCTTGGATCCCCAATGGGTGATGGGCCGCGAGTCGGCATCGCGAAAGCGCGGCTCATCCCAGATGCGCGAATTGTCGGGGGCCACCGTGCGCAGCGCAACGACCCTTGGTGAGTCATAGCGCAAATCCCATTTCACGCGGTTGATGCCGACGACAAGATCTTCAGCCTTGGCTTCGAGTTGTCGAACCAAGTTGCCCTGCGCGTCGAGGACCTCGAATTTAAGCGCGCTGTTCGGCTTGGTCTTCAGCGAGAAATTGAGCAGACCCACGGGGCCCCGCACGAAGCGATATGTCGCGCGCGGCTCGAACAGCACGACCGCCGCATCCGAGCGATGCTTGGCCATCTGCTCCAACGGGGTGATGTCGTCAAGGATGTAGAGGCCACGCCCATACGTGGACACCACGAGATCGTGAAACCGCGGCTGCACGACTGCCCAGGTTACGGGCGCAGCAGGCAAGCCCGTTTGCAGCGGCATCCAATGACCACCCTCGTCGAGCGAGTAATACAGGCCGTTGCCGGTACCCGCAAACAATAGTCCCGGGCAGTTGGGATCGTCGGTGACGGTACGAACGTAGGACAGCTCATGTTTTGGCAGATCGCTGCTGATTCGTTTCCAGGTTTTGCCGAAATCCGCGGTCTTGAAGATGTACGGATCGCGGTTGTCCACGAGGTGCAGATCGACACTGACATAGGCCGTGCCGGCATCGAAGCTCGACGGTGCGATACTGGTAATTGTCCCGAGCGGTGGAAGTCCAGTCAAATGGCTGGTGACATTGGTCCAGCTCGCCGCCGCATCCTGGGTGTACCAGAGTTGACCGTCATTGGTGCCGGCCCAGATGAGTCCCTTCTTGATCTTGGAGGGTGCGATCGCAAACACCACTTCGCCATAGAACTGCCCCAGGTTGTCGCCGACGATGCCGCCCGATGGAGCGATATGCGCGGGATCCTGGGTGGAGAGATCGGGGCTGACGACCGACCAGGTCTGGCCGGCGTCCGAGCTTTTGAAGATCACCTGGCAGCCGTAGTACACCGTGTTGTGGTCGAAGGGATCTACCGCCAGCGGCGGCGTCCAATGGCAGCGATATTTCAGCTCGTTTGGCGGCGAGTCGAGGGTATGCTTCCAGGGACTGACGGAATGCGGCTCCTTGAAGCGCGCGTCCCACCGGGTAACCACGTTGCCATAGCAGGTTGCCCAGACGACGTTGGGATCGACGGTATCGGGAACCGTGAAGCCGGATTCGCAGCCTCCCATGTGGCGGTCCCAACCTCCTTCCGGGGAATCAAACGGCACACTCGGGCCGCGCAGGTTCCCGTCGTCCTGCATGTTGCTGTAGAAGTAGTACGGAATCTGATCATCCACGGCAACGTGGTACATCTGGCCGATGGGCAGCGTGACGCGGTGGAAGCCGCGGCCGTGTACCGTGGTAATGATCATGCCGGCATCGTCGGTGATCACGAAGCGGTCGGGATTGGCCGGATCCACCCAGATGTCGTGAGTATCTCCGCCCCAGCGCACTTCGTGAAAATTCTCGCCCGCATCCAGCGATTGGTGGAAGGAGCTGTTGGCGACGTAGACTTCGTTGTCGCTGCCGCTCGACACCGCGATGCGAATATAGTAGCCGGCGCGCCCGATCAGCGCACGCTGGGCGTTGACGGCTCGCCAGTGCTCGCCCGCGTCATCGGAGCGCCAAACCGAACCCTGATCCTTGGTTTGCATCAGCGCATAGATCCGATTCGAATTGGTCGGGGCGATCGCGACGTCGATCTTGCCCACCGGCGCATGCGGCAGGCCATGCTCCTCGAGCCGCGTCCATTTCGTTCCGCCATCGTGAGATATATAAATTCCGCTGCCGGGACCGCCGCTCAATTCGCCCCAGGTATGCATCTCGACCTGCCACATGCCGGCGATGAGGGTGTGCGGATTGTGCGGGTCCAGAGACAGACCCGAACAGCCGACATTTGGTGCCGCGAACAGTACGCGATCCCAATGCTGACCGCCGTCGCTGGTGCGGTAGACGCCGCGCTCCTGTTGCGGTCCCGTCGCTCGCCCCAGCACGCAGGCGAATACGATGTCGGGATTCGACGGATGAACGATGATGCGCCCGATTCGGCCGGACGCGGGCAAGCCCATATTGTTCCAGGTCTTGCCGGCGTCGGTGGACTTGTAAATTCCATTGCCCATCACGTCGCTGTCGCGAATCATCCACGCCTCGCCGGTGCCGGCCCACACCGTGCTTGGCTCGGAGGGTGCGACTGCGAGTGCGCCGATTGCGGCCACGGATTGCTTGTCGAATACCGGCGCCCAGAGATTGCCGCCATCCACCGATTTCCAGATCCCGCCTGAAGCGGCTCCGGCGTAGTAAATGCTTGGATCGCCCGCTACGCCGGCAACGGCGGCGATGCGATTTCCGACCTTGGGACCCACGAAGCGGAACTTGAATTCGCTTTCTTTATCCGTATCGGGCGTTGCCGCAACGGCCGCCAAGGTGCCGCCGATGAAAGCCATCGCGATAAACCAGTAAAAAAACTTTTTAGCGTGCATCCCCAACTCCGTTCCCGTAGCCAGTGCAGACATTACCTCATTTCACGGCATAGGATGGCTATCTCCTAAGTCGGTTGCGGGCACGGCGACTTTCGCGCCGTTCGGCCGGCTCGTCTATATTAGCGCGACCGTTAAATTCCAAGATACCGAAGGCCGGAGAAAATGCTGACGCCCGCAGAGCGCAAAGCGAAGATCAAGACAGTTTTCCGCGTTGCCAGCGGAAATTTCCTCGAAATGTACGATTTCATGATCTTCGGCTACTTCAGCGCCGCCATTGGTCGCGCTTATTTTCCAGCCGCGAGCGAGTTCGCCTCTTTGATGTTCTCCATGACGACTTTTGCGGTCGGGTTCATGATTCGTCCGTTGGGCGCAATCTTCCTCGGGGCGTATATCGATCATGTCGGGAGGCGCAAGGGACTGCTCGTGACCTTAAGTTTGATGTCGGTGGGCACGTTGACAATTGCCATGGTGCCAAGGTTTGAAACCATCGGGCTGTTTGCGCCTATCATCGTGGTATTCGGGCGCCTGTGCCAGGGCTTCTCCGCCGGCGTTGAATTGGGCGGGGTCTCGGTGTATCTGTCCGAAATCGCCACACCGGGGCACAAGGGATTTTACGTGTCGTGGCAGTCCGGCAGCCAGCAAGTGGCGGTCGTATTCGCCGGGGTACTGGGCGTTGCATTGTCCAATTTTATGCGGCCTGAAGACCTGCAGGCCTGGGGCTGGAGGATCCCGTTGATCGTCGGCTGTCTGATCATTCCCTTCATTTATCTGATTCGCCGCACGCTGCGCGAGACCGACGAATTCTCGGCGCGCTCGCACCATCCCACGCCCAAAGAAATCTATCGAGGAGTGCTGGCGAATTGGCGAATCATCCTCACGGGGGTGGCGATGGTGGTGATGACCAGCGTATCTTTTTACACGATTACCGCCTACACGCCGACTTTCGGTAAAGAGATACTCAAGCTGACGCAAAGCGATGCGCTGCTAGTAACGCTCTTCGTAGGCCTGTCTAATCTATTTTGGTTGCCGGTGATGGGTTCGCTGTCCGATCGTATCGGCAGGCGCCCGTTACTTGTCTTCTTTACCGTTACTGCGATCTTGACCGCCTACCCGACCATGACATGGTTGGTGTCAGAGCCGTCCTTCAGCAGGCTTTTGCTCGTCGAGCTTTGGCTGTCGTTCATTTACGCCAGCTATAACGGCGCCATGGTCGTACATTTGACCGAAATAGTTCCCGCAGAAGTCCGAACCGCCGGGTTCTCATTGGCATATAGCCTCGCCACAACCGTGGGTGGCTCCACACCGGCCATCGTTACCTACCTCATTCATGAAACAGGAAACCGCGCCATGCCCGGGGCCTGGATGTCGCTTGCGGCAGCGCTCGCCCTGGTTGCCACCTGGGCAAGTCGCCCTGCGACGAATGCCGTTCCCAGGCAGGCTTTCAGCTAGCGTCGCGCTTAGCCCGAAAATTAGCCCTTTTTACGCGTCTTGCCGAGAAAATCGCGCTTGCCGATCTGCACGCCCTTCGCTCGCAGAATGTCGTAAGCGGTAGTGGCATGGAAATAAAAATTAGGTTGCGAGAACGACAGCAGGAAATTCTCTGCTGTGAAATCGATATGCCGGTCGCCAAACGCAAAACGCATGTCGCGGCCGACGAAGGAATCAATCTCGGCTGCATCGACTGCCTCGAGCGCGGCGAGAGTTTCAACGATTCGCGCCTTGAGCGCCGCGAATTCTTGCGGAGGCGGTGTCATATCGGGTGAGAAAACTCCCTTGCGGACCCCCTCGATGGCGCCAAGCGAGTGCACTACCGTCGATTTCACTTGATACGCAAAGGGCTGCATATCGCCGGCAAGGCGCGCTTGGATGATGTCCTGGGGCGTAATGCCTTTTTCTGCGCAAAAGGCTTGCGCCTTATCGATCAAGTCGGCGACCGAACCAAGGATTTGACGATAAGACGGGACAGTTGCGGCGTACAATGAAAATGCCATGGCATTCCCTCTGGAGTAGAGACCAACGCCAGTTTAATCGACGGCGCATGCCGGCGCTATGCTGCCGAGCCGGACGACTTTCATCGGCAAGGTGACGTCCTGGTAGCTCGCCACATCGAGACTCCACATGGTCGATCCTTCGGTCGGGCCCACCCAGTTAGCGGAACTCCGCCTCAGGGGACCGTGCGGCCAGGCCATACGGGTGAAATTCGAGCCCATAGCGATTCATGGTGGTACCCGCGCGAGCGAACCGGCCATCGACTCTTGCGATCCGGGCGCTCGGTCGTCGCCGACCGCGCCGATCAGCGCCGCGACCCGCGCGGCCCACTCCCGGGTGACACGCGGCTTTGGATGAACCTCATCCGAGAAATCAAGATCGTTGCTCTGATCGCTCATCTCCATGAAGGCAAATCCGTGCTTGCCTTCCAGGTCCGACAGCAGCATCTTCTTGTGCTGCAAATAATCCGCGTAGAAGGGCGAGCGCTCGGCGTGCCAGCGCGGGATGGGCAGGTCGATGAGTACCACCCTGCTCCCCTGCGAAAGAATCCTGCCGATCAAGTTTCTCAGCACCGAAAACTGCTCTTCGGCAATCACTCCGTTGCTGTGCATCTGCTCGCGCCAATATCTCAGGGCAGCTATCTTGTCCGCTTCCGTGAAAATGCTCGCATTGCGTTCGGCTTCAGTACGCACAGGATCGCGACCGAATAAACGGTCGCGCAGCGCCTTGCTCGCACGACGCGTCAGTTCGTCGAAGACCAAGTAAGGGTGAATCAATGCGAGGCCAAGCGACCACTCGTGGGTAGGCAGGACTTGTTTCGGTCCTGCCTCGGTGCGCCGGTAGAACCCATATCGATAGCGTTCGATATCGATGTCGGTGTCGCCCTTGTGGCGATCCGGCGTGTCCCAATGGTATCGGTCTGGCGTAAACACCCCGTACCAGATGCCAATCACGTAGGTGGTGCGGCGGCGTGCCGTTGCATCCTCCAGTTCCTGTATCAGATCGACTACCTGGGCGACTTGCGTCACGTTCGACCCATCGACGGATAAATTGTCGACTTCTGCGCTTGGAAGCAGCGGCTGTACCTCATGCTGCCTGAACCCCACGGACGAATTGGAAGCGCCGACGAAGACAATGCGCGGTGCCTCCGGTCTGACAGCGGCACGATTCAAGAACACGTATCTTGGATTGGTCATGAAGACTGTCTCAGCAGCCAGTCTGGAATCAAGGCCCCCTCGCGATTTCACCGGGGGCACGAGCACAAAGGATAGCGCCAACAATACGGCATAGATGCCTGTCAGCGCGATCAGCACGAACAGCCCCTGCTTTAGGATCGCCCGCATCTAAAATGCCTTGTAAACAAATTCTGGGGCTTGGTGAAAGAACGAGCCTACCGCAAAAATCAGCAGCACCTCGCTCGCTAAAACAAGGTTTCGCGTCATCACGCCGGAGACTCCCGGCCGATCGAGTCGTGGCGCAACGCCCGCTAGAATGCGACCTGCGTGGTCGACAAACACTCCGCCAAAGGCGGCGCACAGTGCAGTTCCGCTGAGTGCCACGGCCAGCCCGCCTGCCCCAAGCCGGTGCGCCAACAGCGAGAGCTGATCCATGTTGACCCAAAGAGCTGTGACCGAGACGGCAAAGAATGAGAACATCAGGCCACGCGCCAAGGCGGCGTACACAGGGGACTCACCAAGCGCCTTGTAGCGCTTCTTGCCAAGCCGCTTGGTCATGACAACCTGCCAGAGTTTGTTGAGACTGGCGCCTGCACCCATGACCAATCCATAGATCACGAAGACGCTGGTTGAGCCATGCCACACGCCCATCACAAAGAATGTGACGAAGAAAGCGATCACCCCGAGATACGGCAGCCAGGCCGGCGCCGACAGGTGATAGGCCAGGAATTTCATCAGCGGATTGAACAGATACGTCTTGAACCATTCCGAAAGAGTCATGTGCCAGCGGGACCAGAATTCGAACATGTTGCGCGCGGAAAACGGCCGGTCAAAATTCTCGGGCAAATTCTGACCCAGCAGCCAGCCAATGCCGATCACGATGTCCATGTATCCCGAGAAGTTATAATACAGGTAGAGCATGTAAGCGACGGAACTGGCCGCAAATTGCACCACATAGCGCCAACCCGCCAACGGTGTGGTCGCGGCAAGCACCGCGGCGGATAAATTGACAAATAGATAGTTGGTCACCGCCGCCACTATCGCGAACTTGACATAGCCTCTGACTATCCGATGCAGGGCTCTGAAGGCAATGGTCTCATCCACAACCCGATCAACCTGCGCAAGGTCGGCCAAGTACTGGCTGGAGCGCTGAATCGGACCCGACACGAAGCACAAAAAATTGCAGGTAAAATTAAAAAATTTCAGCGGCTCGAGTAGCGCCCCGGGCTCGCCGCCGGCGCTGTATACCATCTGCAGGATACGGAACAGGATGTAGGACAGCCCGATTTGCACGTAGAGAAATGGCAAATCGAGGCGCGCCGGCAGAAAAGTGTAACGCTTCAGCACCACAAACACCGCAACGATCAACGCAACCGACAATCCCGAAAGCCATGGCTTGCGCCAGCGCGCGACCGAGCGCGCGGCGGCGAAGCCCAATACCAAGAACCCGGCCAATGGAGCCAGTTGTTCGGGCGATTGCGCAAAACTTGCGAGAAACACGAGGTTGGCGATCAACAACACGCATTGGCGGAACCATGGAACGCGCACTGCGTTGAAAGCCAGTATGGTGACTGTCACAAACGCGATGTATGTCGACGATGTAAAGCCCATTTTTATTTCACATCTTAAGGCGAAGCCCTCATCGCAACTGAAACCGTGGCGACCGGAAAACCGCCACGGCCTTCCTATTTCTGAGCCGGGGGTTCAGATCTTCGACGATCGAGACAAGCGACCACTAACCCTTAAGCGCAGTGACCTTGACTGATTTAATGATCATCTCTGCCGGGTAGTCGGCCTGAATCAAATCCGAACCCACGGACAGTCGGTCCGGAGACATGCTATCAATGGGCTGTACATTCAATTCATTGAACGGCCATTTTCCGCCAACGGCAAATTGGACAATCAAATACATGTTCTGATGCAAAGAGGAGGATGTGGGTTTCTGCCATAAAGTCTTGCCATCGATTAAGCCGGTCACGGTTTCCGGCGTCCAGTCCAGACCAAATTCATGAAAACCTGCTGAGGAATCAATGCCCGTATCCGTCCACCCACCAAACTGGCCGTCAACACCTTTCGGAACCAGTACGCCATAGTGAAGCTGCTGTTGATGCTTGCCCCATGGCATGGCTTCAAAAACATCGATCTCCGGCGGCCATTGATGAGATTCGGGTAAAAGCCATAGGCCGGGCCACGATCCGCGAGCGGAAGGCAATTTAGCCACCATGCGTATGTTGCCGAAGGTAAAAGACGTACGCGAAAGCAAGATGCCAGAACCGAATCGCCGATATCCACCAACCTGATAAATCGACTGTTGCGCGGCGCTCAAAAGCGACGCCTTGATATGCAATCCGTCAGACTGAATTGAGAACGGATCGTAACGCAAGTCCAAAGGAACCGGGGTTCCCTTGACCCTGCCGATGAAGGGAGTGACATAAGTCTGGCATTCGGCATTTCCTGGTAGCCAGTTAGTGCCGTCTCCATAGCTTTCCGGCCATTTAATACCGGGCCAGAAGGTAAATGCCCATTTGCTTCTATCCGGATACAGCTTTTTGCCCCCATCCGGCATTGTAATTTCTACACCCTTAAAACTATCATCAATGATGGCAGAATTTTCCGCAGCGGTCGTCTTGTCGTCGCTAGCCGACAGCAGTAACGCACCCGCACTCGATGATGTGTAAAAAAGGAAGTCACGTCGGTTCATCGGATCGCACTCCTTTCCTCGCCTGGACTAGACACCTTGATTGAGAGACACTAAATCGTCCCAATTGTTGCGTATTTTATTCCAGATGAGCAGCGCTGACACCGCAAATCCACGAGCGCCAATTCTGAATGGTGTCGGGGACGCCCTCCGCACCTCGGCCGAATGCTCCGAATCACAACCAACGACTGACACCGGCAGCCAACGCGCTGGTATTTCGGGTCCAGTCGGTTGATGGAGAGCGCCTGGTGATAACGCTGATCGTCCCCACGCGCAACCGCGCGCATACCTTGCGACTCGTCGCCCCCAGCTACTTTGCCCAGGACGGCGTTACCGAATTGATTTTCGTGATTGATGCCGGCGGCGACGATACGCCAGCCGTCATCGCCGAGATCGCGCAGCGGAATCCGCAGAAGATAACTCGAATGCTGCGCAACGATACCCGGCTGGGCGCCTCTCAGTCGCGCAATGTGGGAGTTGCTGCGAGCACAAACGAATTGATTCTATTTTGTGATGACGATGAATACCTGGAAGCCGGATATGCGCTTATTCTGCGGGAAAAGCTGCAAGCACTAGATGCAGGCGCCATTTCCGGGCGCCGCATCTACATGCAGCCCGGCGAGAGCATGCCGGAGGCGCTAGTTCGGTTCGGCCATGGAATGCGCGTGACCAAGCCTTTCCGGCCGTTGATCTGTGAAGGCGTGAATGGCGCAAGATTTTCCACTGACATCACGATTCCCTTTACCAATGCGATTATCCTAACCAGGAAGAGCTTACTGCTGAAATTCCCCTTCGATAGTTACTACTCACGAGGCAACGGTTTTCGAGAAGAAACCGATTTTCAGATGAATTTGTTCGTGAACGGATTCGATATCCGTGTAACAAACGACTGCCATAGTTTTCATCTGCCGATGTCGCAGGTTCGCACCGGAGGCCAGCGAACCTCGCTTCTCAACCGACTCTACTGGTCGATCTACTACACACATTATTTCTATGGAAAATATTATGAGCGCTATGCGCGGCGCTTGGGATTGCGGTCCCCGCGTTGGTTTGCCTTCATTGTCTTTTCTATGCATATCGCGTTCCGTGAAACGCTGCGCCCGACGCTACAAGCCGTCGCTATGCGTGTGTTGGCGCGCCGCGCGTCCGCGCAAAGAGCCTAGACGCAACACCGTGAATGAGAGACACTAACCATACTATTCGATGCGCATTCATGAGCAGCGTGACCACGGCTAAATACCTCCGAGACGGCAAAATCTCGAGGGTCTCGGGCCGCCCTTCGTCCGACTCGCCGGCTGAATGCTCCGAGTCACGACTAACGCGTAACGCCGAAAGCTAATGCGCCTAGACTTCGGGCCCACTCGATTGACGGAGAGCGCCTGGTGATCACGCTGATCGTTCCCACCCGCAACCGCGCGCATACTTTGCGGCTCGTGGCGCCCAGCTACTTTGCCCAGGACGACGTTACCGAATTGATTTTCGTGAGTGACGCAGGCGACGACGACACACCCGCCGTCGTCGCCGAGATAGCGCAGCAGTTTCCTCAGAAAACATTGCGCATGCTGCGCAACGAAACTCGGCTGGGTGCATCCCAGTCGCGCAACGTCGGAGTTGCTGCTAGCACAAATGACATCATTCTTTTTTGCGACGACGATGAATATCTCGAGGCTGGATACGCGAAGGTTTTGTTGAAGAAGCTGCAGGCGTCGAACTTGGGCGCGATCTCCGGGCGCAACATCTACATGCAGCCTGGCGAGACCATGCCGGAGGCACTAGCTCGGTTCGGCAATGGAATGCGCGTCACCAAGCCTTTCCGGCCGTTGATTTGTGAATACACTAATGGTGCCAAATATTCCGGCGACCTGGCGATTCCGATTACCAACGCAATAATCCTCACGAGAAAGAGCTTGCTGCTCAGATTCCCTTTCGATGATTACTACGCGAGAGGCAACGGCTATCGCGAGGAGAGCGATTATCAGATGAATTTATTCGTGAACGGATTCGAAATTCGCGTAACGAACGACTGCCATAGTTTTGCTCTGCCGCTGTCGCAGGTTCGTACCGGAGGTCAGCGAACTTCGTTGCACAAGCGAGTCTATTGGTCGGTCCACTACACTCGCTATTTCTTTGGAAAGTATTATGAGCGCTACGCGCAGCGCCTTGGATTAAGATCGCCGCGCTGGTTTGCGCTCTTCTTATTTTCGATTTTTGCCGCGTACCGCGAGACACTGCGCCCGCTACTCCATGCGGGCGCGACGCGGTTCTTGGGGCGCCGCGTACGGCTTGCGAGCATCACTATACGGCCGGACGAAGCTACCAAGCATTGCGGTGCCGCCGAGACCGTGCTCACCTTTGTCATTCCTCTGCGCCACCCGCAAAATTCACCGGACTGGCCGGCCCTGAAGCGGAGACTCGCGCAGACCATGCACTCAATTGCCGGTCAAGACGACAGTCGCTGGCGGGCCATCATTGTCGCCAATACGGGTTCTGATTTGCCGCCATTGCCGGACAATTTCGCACTTAAGCAAGTTGATTTCCCGCCCAATCCAATGTTCGAGCAAGGGGATAACGACCGCGAGGCTTTCCTCGATTGCTGCCGTCTTGACAAGGGACGCCGCGTGCTCGCCGGCATTTTGGATGCTGACAGAACCAGTTACGTAATGGTTGTGGATGATGACGATTTCGTCAGCTGCCGTCTGACAAGTTTCGTGGCCGATCACCTGGGAGATAACGGCTGGTATGTGCGCGATGGCTACATCTGGAGCGATGGCGGCAAGCTGCTTTACGAGTATGCTGATTTTTCGAAATTCTGCGGAACATCGCACATCATCCGGACATCATTGTATGATTTGCCGCAAACCCTCGAGGCGGCTGATCCGGACTACATTCGCAAGATCCTCGGCAGCCATGTCTTCATACGCGAATATCTGCAGGAGCACCGCAGGCCTCTTCAGCCATTGCCCTTTGTAGGCGCCATCTATCGCGTAGGGTATGTAGGTTCTCACAGCAAATCTCCTGGGCTGATGAGACTGGTCTTCTTCAGGCGCGAACTGCTTAGGAATCCTCTCAAAGTCCCGGGGCGGTTTGCCCGACTACGCCTATTGGACGCTACTGTGCGGCACCAATTCTGGGGAAGCCCCGTGAACGGCGGGTCCCCCTGAAACCCATCCTGCCCGCGCCGCCGGCCGGGTCCAACACCGGCCGGACCATTAGCCGTAGCACCACGGCAAATTCCATGGCGTGGAGCATGATTGAGAACGGCGGTCTTACGCTCGTTTCCTTTGTGTCCCTGATCGTTTATTTGCGGATCTTGTCCATCGCGGATTTTGGCCTGTTCTCGGCGGCGCTCGCTCTCATCGAGTTGTTCAGCGCACTGGTGACCATGCTGTTTCACAACGCGCTTGTGCAGCGGTCGGATGCGACTGATGTGCATTTCAACACGGCCTTTTCCGCGACGATGGCATTGAGCCTGCTCATTGCGCTCGGGTGCTGGGCGATGGCCCCGATCTTTGCGGCCTGGATCCACCAACCAAGCGCGGCTCGTGTGCTCACATGGATGAGCCTGATTTTTCCATGTTCGGCCGTGAGCGCCACATTGGTTGCCCAACAACGGCGGCAGTTTGCTTTTCGGACCTTGGCGCTGCGTTCGCTGGTTGGCCGCGTGATCGGCGGCGGCATCGGCATTGCGGCCGCATTCATGGGAGCGGGGCTTTGGAGCCTCGTTGTGCAGCAAATCTTGATGGCCGCCATCGGCTCATTTGTGCTGTGGGTATCCTCTGACAGAACTCCTCGTCTGCAGTTTCGCTACGACGAATTCAGACAAATGATCGGCTTTGGCCTGTTTTCGGTGAGTGGATTCTTAATAGCGTCTTCGATCAGACGATTGTTTACGATATTCGCGACCTCGCTTCTCGGCGCCGAGGCGGCCGGCTATCTTAATTTGAGCTTCCGCGTCGTCGACACGTTTTGGATAATCGCCGCCACCGCCGTTGCTCAGGTGGCACTGCCGTTGTTGGCTGGACTGCAATTCGACCCCGCTAGGCTCAAGCGGGTGTACCAAGCCTCGACTCAATTCTCCTGTCTTGCACTGTATCCTTGTTTCCTTGGGTTGGGCTCCGTGGCGCCGGACATCGTCCAGGTGCTGTTTGGTCATCGATGGCAACCCAGTTGGCCTTACGTCACAGTTCTCGGCTTTCTGGTGCTCCTACAGGCGCCGCGACTGCTATTTACGCCTATGTTAACCGCGCTTGGAAAGCCCCGAGATTCTCTGGTGGGCTTGCTTGCGGAACTGATTTTCATGATAAGTGCCGTCTGGCTATCGGGGGTGCCCTCGCTGCCCTGGGCCATCGGCATATGGGTTGCAAGTGAGTGTGTGCTGGTTCTGGTTTCAGGCTGGGTGTTGCGGAGGGCGACCGGCTACAGCGTTTCCGATCAGGTTGACGGCTCTCTACATCCGTTGCTGGCATCCGTATTGATGGCCGCCGTTGTGATAGAGACCGGACTGAGGCTTCCCGTCGAATTCACGCCGATTCTGCGGCTTACGGTTCTAGTTCCGGTCGGGGCGGCGATCTTTGCCGGTGCGATCTTCCTGCTCGATCGGCCGCTGGTCAAAGATTTCATGGAATTTGTGCGTACCGCCTTCGAAAGCCAAGGGAAGAACCCCAAGATTCTCTAAGCAATCGCTCTGCCGAACCGGATCGCCCCGCTAAATCGGCTCGGTGAGATAAAAGAGCTTTCGACATTTTTGACCAGGGTCGTCATCAGAAGATTCTGAGAGCATATCCACGACCGCGTATTTTGTCTTGAGATAATTTATTTGTTGATCCTGCTGCAGAGGAGACCCATTTGTCTCGAACAGCATTGAATTCGATTTCGAATGGGCAAAGTCGATGACTTGTTGCCAATTCTTCAGCCACATGCAGACCGACAGAAGAAAGCAGATGTCGGCTTTCCGATCCGGCATAAAGTCATCAATATGTTCGAGCGGATCGTTTTGCAGGTCAACAATATAAAAGCTGATATTTTCCGACGCATTCATACTCTTGATGCGATTTGCAGCGTTGATCATGCGTGGATCGTAGTCTATTCCAACGGCCCATTTTACAAGTGATCGGATTTCGTGAATCATGCCGCCTTGATTACAACCGAGATCCAGAACGGTCTTGCCGTGGAAATCAATTGACACAGATGCCAGGCGCTTTGACGGGTCGCGCTGGCCCGGCACCTGCCGGCCGTTTACATTTATGGTGTGATAGGCGGCCGGGAAGTGCTCTGCCGAGTAGTCGGAGTTACTGGTTTTCGTGAAATTCAATATATTTTGAATTTGTCTGAACAAGCGCTCTTCGTCATTTATAGAATTTTCTGTTTCGATACGAGAAAAGGCGTATCTGCCTGTATATTTGCGTTTTAGATTTCTGGCCAATGTGCCAATTATGGGCGTCGAATTGACGACTCTTTTCGGGGCAGAAAGCAAGTTCTGGGCGAACCCTTTGAAACGGAATCTCGATAACAACTTAACCATTTCCTTCAATACATATAGACCAATTGGGATCGGTCCCCTGACAACCGGCTGCTCCTGGGTTGCGCCCAACTCCTTGCCGAACCGGATTGTATGGATCGCGTAAAAATTATGCGAGTAATACCAGTGGCGCCTTCCAGTCCACAACGTTGCCCAGATGAACTGCTCCAGAAAATGGATCTTCTCGATCTGTCCTCTACTTATGCGCAGCGTAACTGTGTCGCCGTTCTTTAAATTGAGGCGCTCTCGCAGGTGGAAAGATGAGAGGATTTCTACAATGTGTAGCGGGGATTCGCGCCATCTGTAAATCCAAACGTTTATGCCGCCGAGCGAAGCTCGCCACAAAGTCCTGTAATCGAGATCAAACGCAAATCCAGCCGTGTCAAGCAGGCGCACCGGGCGTGTCAAAATAATATTCAGGGAACCAGGGTAGAGGGGCTGCTTGACTATGGTCTGCAGCTGCTCCCTTACAGACAAAAGATCGGGGGCCGCCCGGCCGCGACCGGAAACGACCTGCCCTGTCAAGGCAATGTCGAGAGAGTCAAGAGAGTCGGGGTAGGAACACCCTTCTAATATCATAATATCGATATATTACAACATCATGACAGTCCGTTTTCAATGCAATCGAACTCCCGCGCATTTACACTGAATCGTCCATTCCACAGCTGTGCGAACCCCTTCGCATATTCTTGCGAAGGGGCAACCGGCCGAGAAAGTCCCGAGATGCCCGCCGCATACGGGCCGCAGGTGAGCGTGTGTTGGTTCTGGCTTCAGGCTGGGTGTTGAGGCGGGCGGCCGGCGGCGTTTTCGAGACGCTCGCCGGGCCCCAAGCCCAGCTTTGCCAGCCGCCTTAAAACAACCGCAACCCCGAAAGCTGGCGTTCCAACGCCATGGTTGATTGATGCGCCGGCCGATTTCCTCATAATCCGACAGGAGCTTATGTAACGTCTGCGAGCAGTGCGTGCCATAGCCACCGATTCAGTTCATCGCCAAAGTTTCCATGAACTTGCGCGAGAAGATGAACCTTCACGGCCTAATCATATAGATCACGCTGGCGGTCGCGACCCCATCGTTGTACTGGAATTGCGCTTGATTGGATTCTCGCTGTTCGTAGCGATACGCCAACTTGAAAGTGAGATATTGCGTCGGGCTGTATACCAACCGCGCCTGTTCCGTACTCAACCTGTCATAGCGCGAGGTAAATGTGATGGCGCTGGGGCTCGAAGCGATGTAGTCGTGATTCTCTCGAGTTGCTCCTACGGACAATGCCAAAATGTCCGACGCCGCCCACACGGCGGCGATGCTGCCGCCAGTGGATACATAATAATCCGACTGTGCCTCCACGTACGCCGTGAGTTGGCGCCAACCGGTAACAACCCATTGCAAGTTATCTGTTGGCGTCCATTTCAACGCCACCTGCCAGATGTCTCCCGAGAAAGTTGCAAAATTCGCCACGGGATAATCCCGTTTCAGATAGCCGCCACTGGCGTCGATCTCCGTCGCCGCGCTGATTACGTATTTGACCAATATGCGCGCCGTATCCTCTCTGTAGTCCGCATTGAACAGCGCACCATTGAAAGCGAAGTCTTGCGGGAAAGTTGCGTCCGTATAGCGATAGTCCAAAGCGATGGTGTTATCGGACGAGGTCGCGAACTCGATTCCCGCGTTTCCGGCGTTGCTGCGATAGTCGTACAGCTGTTCGGGAACCGCCGTCTGTTGCGTATCCGCACCGATGAATCCGCCGTATATGGCCCAATGCGGTCCCACCTGATACCGAAGCGTGCCGAAATAATCCTCGCGCTGCACTACATCGCGTGCGTAATAACCCGTGTTTGCGAAGCTGGCCAGACCACGGTAATAACTGACGCCGACCTGGCCCGACCAATCTGTTTGCAGCCGCCAATCCCATTCCAAATTACCCTTGCCCGAGACGTTGTTCAGGGAGTCGTTATGCGTGAAGCGATTCTCATCGGCGCGGAAATTGAGGCCCAAAACCTGGTTGTCGGAGAACCAACGGCCATCACCACCCAAGGAAATGGAATTGAAGCTGTCCCCGCGAGTCGCCAGCGGTCCGGCCACCGCCGTAACATCGGTATTGGACGGCAGTCCATACAAGTTGTCGTAATAGGTAAATTGATCGGCAATGTAGACATCGATATTACTTGGGGAGTCCCGAGTTATCGGGGAATCCGTCGTAAGGGGCGAACCCGGGCCGAAAGGCAAATCCGTCCTGGAAGGCAAATCCGCAGCCGCGACCGCCCACGACCCAATCCCCATCCAGATGCCAACTACCACTACGCGCAAGCCCTTCGTCATGGTCTTCAGCTCACAATCAAGTCAATTGCTGGTGCGTTGGCGGGCGGTGCGGCGTTAGAAGCTGCATTTGCGGCGCCGGCGTTTGCTTGACGCACATTGTCGATCGCGAGTCGAAGCCTTTCGCCTCGAGTGCCCCAGTTGAATTGCGATTTGGCGATCGTGAAGGCGCGTTCCTGCATCCAATTCAACTCGTCGAACCGATCAATATGGGAAACTATTTTCCGGATCAATTCGTTCAGATCGTCGTTCGACAGCATCACGCGCTGCAGTTCAGCCGGCAGACCGGCGACCGCCTGCGACACGGTAGCCACGGGAACGCGGCCGAAAATGTAGTCCAGGAATTTGAGCTTGAACCCACCTCCAATCGATTCGGGAACGACTGCGATGCGTGCGTTCGTCAAGTACGGCTCGACATCGGACACGAATCCGTGAAAATGTGTCGCTCGACAGCCGGCCCGCAGCGTGCCGAGTAGCGGTTGCGGAACTTCCCCGACAATATCCAGTTCAATTCCATGTTGCTTGAAAATCGGATCGGCGGTCTCGACAAAACGGGCGAGGTTTTCTTGCTTCACCACCCACTTGAACGAACCCATGATGATCACGCGCCGCGGCGTTGCCGCGGTAATGTGCCGCTCGTGGGCGATCCACCCCAAGTATCCGGGCGTCAGCACCAATGAGCGATTGTGTTGCAAATCCGCTCCCAAAGACTGTAGGTCTTCGTCGGTAATCGTTGTCAGCAAATCTGCAATGCCTACGATCCGGCGCTCCAGCGCGCTCACCTTGTGGGCGTTACGCCGGAGCGCCAGGCGCCTGAGCGCCGATCCACGAGCTTCGCGGGCCATCGAACCCCACAAAAGCTGTTCGTGATTGTGGGATACATGCACCAGAACCGTCTGATGGGCCTGCCATTCATTGCGATACGCGAGACATCGATCCAGCGCCCACCCTGTTGCGTAGCTATCGAACACAATCGCGTCCCACGGCTCGCGCAATTGCGCCTCGAGCAGCGCGCGATACGCTTTGGTCGCATCAACGGCGGCCGCTATCGGCCAGCCGCTGAGCGAGGCAATCGCTTTGTTGCGCTTTTCTCCCGGCACCGCCAGCCATTCGATGTTCGCCGCTGCAATTGGCACCGCGCCTGCATCGCCGAAGCCTGTGAAACGAACAGCGACACCCGAGTCCGCCAGGGATTGCGCGAGATTCGCCGAATAAACTTTTGCGCCCTCGTCCGATGGATACGGAATGTAGCGTGCGATCCAAAGGCATCGCATTCGATTGGTCGGATTGAGGGAAGGCTGCGGAATCATTTTCGGATCGACGCGGCGGGTGTCCATGTCTGATATCGCTCGCCTCGCAGCGAGCGCCACACGCCCAAACCGGTGCCCGTCAAAGCCGCAATAGTCCCCGCCATTTGTGCGAAGGGCCTAATGGTTGAGACACAGCCCAGCAACAACGCCACTGCCGCGCATACAAGAAGTGCGGCAGCAATCCGAGCGTGCCCAGCAACGATCAACGCGGCTTCAAACGCGACGGCGCTGACTGCCAGCAGATAGATCGTGAACCAGCGCAGCAATTTGTGCGACACATATTTATAGAGCGTGATTCCATCGAGCTTGCGCAACTGCGGCCACAGCAGGCGGTGGACGTTGAATGCCTGACACGCAATGCGCACCTTGCGCCTGAACTCCTCGCGCGCCGACTCGACCGACTCCTCATAAGCCAGCGCATCGCTGGCCTGAATCACGCGGTGGCCGCCGCACAAGATCATCAGCGACACATACAAATCGTCGATGATATGATCCGGCGGCGGTTGATGCAGCACGCGTCTGATGGCGAAAATCGATCCGTCCGCCCCGACCATGGAGCCGCTTTCCATCTCAAGCTTCTTGATCGCTTCCTCGAACCGCCAGTAAGCGGAACCCGACGAGGCGGTCGCCGACGCGCCGCCATTTGTATAGACGAGGCTGCCGCAAACGCAGCCGATCTCGGGATCCGCGAAATAGCGCCGCAAATCCCGCACGCAATCGATATCCATCAATACGTTTGCGTCCGTGAAAATAAGTATCGGCGCCTGCGCCTTGGAGGCCAACAGATTCATGCCATGCGTCTTACCGTGGCGCTGCCTTCCTACATGCAGGATGATCTGCGAACCATAACCTCGAAGGATTTCGGCGGTGCGATCGCCGGCGCCGTCCACATAAATGAGTATCTCGAGATCCGGTTCGCGCCGCCGCAGCGCCAGCAGGTTCTCGACCTTGCGCACGATGGCACGCTCTTCGTTGTACGCGCAAACGCAAATCGCGCAATTCAATTGGGCATCGCAAATGCCGCCAGCATTAGGTCGCTTAGCAGGGCGTAGCGCCTGGAGGACGATCAATGACCACGGATAAGTAACAAATGGATGGCACGCCGCAAGCAGGCACACAAATCCGACAGTAAGCAGCGCGGTACTCACGCTCAGCTCCTTATTTGTGGCGCCAGGTAAGCGGTTGCGGGATTTCGCACTGAGTTACGATGCGCCAAATCGCGCAGCCACCCCGCGCGACCCACTTTGATGGGGGACGAGTTCCAAAGCAGCAAGCTCAGTGCCAAGCCATGCGCAAACGGTATGTATATGCCGCTCAGCAAATAGGAAACGCCCACTGCGAGCGTCAAGAGCACCGGCGCCGGAGAATAGAACAAGCAGGCAAACAGAAATCCAAAATACAGCACAGCGCCGACTAGACCGAATTCAAACACGATCTTGAACAGCGCGATTTCGCCGGCCGCGTCGTGACTTGCGTAGGTAGTGAAGGACCCGGCGCCATAGCCGAACAAGGTGCGCCACGGATCGTGCCATAGGAAATGGTCGAAGAGATAGAACCCGCCGACGAAGCGGTAGTAGCCGCTCGATCGATTCGACCCGAACTCATTGACTCTCGAAAGTAGGCGGTCGAGATGCAGATATTCTTGCAACGGAATCAATACAAGCAGCGCGCATAGACCGATCAGCAGCAGCCCCCAGCGGCGCTGTCCGACAATTGCCAACGGCAGGCATATTGCCAGCACTATAATTCCAGTACCCGAGTACGAAACTAACAATGCAAGCGCAAAGAGCGCAAGCCTGGTTAGTCTAGCTTGAGTGCCTAGTTCCGCGACGATGGCAATCGCGAGCAGCTGGCTGAAAAATGACGGCTCCAATAAAAAGACGCCGTTGGCCCGATAATCGTGTGATCCGTACTCCGTTACTGCCTGATGATTGAAATGCTGCACAATAAAGGTATCGGGGACAAAATTCTCGATTGGGAATAGATAACTCACATTGACGACGCGCATCAGGCCGTATTGGGCAATTCCCAACAACGCGAAAACAGTGGCAATTTGAATAAAGAACTTGATGATGCGCTCACCGTCGTTGCTTTGCGGCACGGTAAAAACGTAAGGCAGATGCACAGCGACGAGCAGCAGTAACGACGTGGGAGAAAAACTAGCCGGCTGAAATATTTGCATCAGTCCCAGACTTCCGATCATCAAGAAGTAAAACGTCAAGCGCCGCGGTTCGATACTGAAGCCGCCGGCGATGGAGCCTATCAGCAGCGCTGCTAGTATCACGAAAAGAGAGACGCCGAGTCCCTGCGCGCCGAAAGGCGGGAACCCAAACTTCGACAGAAATGTGACGCTGATGAGCGGCGTCGCCAACAGAGCGAAACGCGCCGCGCTCGCCGTCGACTTTGCGCCGCCGGACGAAGCGCCGTTTGCCACCGTCGGCGCCACGATTGCACTACCCATCGATCACAGCGCCCAGCAACACGACTTGGTCCGACTCCAGTTGCGCCTTCACGCGCAATATGTCCGCCAGCCGGGCATCATGTCGTTTGGTCGCAATGACGGCGCCGCGCGCGCGTGCTGCGATGAGGTGCGCATCGGCGCACTGCAGAAACGGCGGTGTATCAAGGATTATTACGTCGTATTTGGCGGGTGCAGCCTCCATCAGATAGCCGAATGAGACGCGCCCGAGCAGTTCTTGCGGATTCGGCGGCGGCGCGCCGGCGCACATCACCGACAGACAACTGAAATCCGGCACCTGGGTAATTGAGTTCTCGAGGCTTTCCCGGCCGCGAATGAAATCAACCAACCCAAACCGGGGTTGGAGCCCGAAAAGCGTGTGCTGTACCGGCTTGCGCAGATTGGCATCGATCAGCAGCGTACGCTCGCCGAGCTGCGCAAATGTCACGGCCAGATTTGCTGCCAGCACGTTGCAGCCGTTGTTCGGATTGGCCTCGATGACGGCCAGCGCTTTTTTGCCGCGGTCCAACCAACGCAGCACAAGTTTGCTGCGCACGGTCCGCAGTTCCTCGGCGCGCTCGCTGTTGGGCTGATAGGCAGCGACTAAGAGGGGACTCAGTTTCGATTCGCCCGGAACCACCAGCGGGAAGATGGCTTGCCGGGCAAGCGCGCGCCTGACATCCTGCTCCCGCACCAGACCCAGTCGTGATGCCACCTCACCAAAGCGCTCGCCGCAGTCCCGCTGTACTGCCAATATTTCCTTGATGTCCTGCTCGGTGAGCGTGCCGTCCTCCCGCAATAGCTCGCCAATCCGCGCGTCCTGACTGGCTGCCGCCGGCGCACGCTGTTTTGCAAATTTTGTTGGCGTCACTGGGCGTCTCCATTATGCGGGATCTATCCGCGGTGTCTTCTCATTGGTTCTTGAGCGGTGCGAGCGGCGGTGTCGCCGCATCGAAACGCGCGCGCGCGGCAATTCGGCAAGTACGTCGATATCTGCTCCTTCACGCAAGTCGTCGCGCGAGTGGATTCGCTGATCGAACCGCTCTTTGGCCAAGCTTGCGCCGACGGCGAGCATGACACCCAGGATGACCGCTAAAGCAAGATTGAGAAGCAGGCGCGGCGATGAAGGTTTCATCGGCGGGTATGCAACATTCAGTATTGCCGTGTTGGTGTTATTGAGTCTGCTTTCCAGTCGAGTCTGGCTGCCGCGCTGCATGGCGGTATCGTATGCGGTACGGGCGCTCTCTTCGTCGCGCTTGAGCACCGTATACTCGTCCTGGTTGTGCTGCAGGTCGAGGATGCGCTTGCGTTGTTGCTCCATCGCGCGTTGCAAATCCGACATGTTTTGCCTGGCAATTCTCGCTTCCCTCGCCACCGACCCTATGGCGTTGTTGACTTCGGAGGCCACCTTGCTGCGCAGCGATTCAAGCTCCGCCTGCGCGCTGATATATTGAGGATGATTGTGGTCGTAGCGCTGCGACGTATCGGCAAACTTTGCCGAGGCGCGCGCGAGTTCGGCCTTAAGATTTTGCAGCAGCGGATTTTGCAGCAGGGTCACCGATTCGTCGGAAAGGCCTTTTGCGGATGCCTCCTCCATTTGCCGCTGCCGCGTCTCGGCGTCGTACATAGCGGCCTGCGCGTCGACGAAACGATTGGAGAGTTCGGTCAAGCGGGCGTTCTCAACATCCAGTTTATTGGCGTCGGGATCAGCGCCGATCACCCCATGTGCGCCCTGATAGGCCGATAGTTTGCGTTGCGCAGTTTCCAGCGCCACGCGAAGATCGTTCACCTGCTGCTCAAACCAGCCCGATTGCCGGCGTGCCGGGTCGACCGTGAGCTCAAGACTGGCCTGTATATATTCTTCGGCAAACGAGTTCGCGAAGTCAGCCGCTGCTTGCGGCGACTTGCTGGTGAATGCTATGAAAATCACGTTGCTATCGCGCGTGGGCTTTATGGTGAGGGATTTAAGGATTTCCTCGGCCGTCCAGTCGCGTATCGAGCCCACCCCGTCGGTCTTCTCCTGAAATTTCTCCATGATTTCCGGATCGGTCGTCAGTTTCATGCGATCGACCACCTTGAGGGCGACGTTGTGGCTCTCGATCACGTCGACCTGGGTCGAAACGTAGGTTGACTCCAGCTGCGTCGTCATACTCCCTTGTTGCCCCAATGGATCGATGCTGCGTGCATCGACGACTACTGCAGACTCGCCGGTATATTTCTTCGGCAATAACAGGCTCGCCGCGACCGCAATCGCCAGCATCAGCGCCATGATGGACAGCGCCAGGCCCCTGTGTACCCAGAGAATACGAATCAATTGTGATAAGCGCATAAATTGGCTCGCGTGGCTTTTAGAACAAGCTGGCTTTGATCATCAGCACATCATCTGGCTGCAAAACATCCTCATCCTTTACTGAAAACTTATGTTCCTTGCCGTGTGCGTCCACACGTTTGACGACCGCGCCGCGCTGTGTGCCGCGCGACGTTAGACCGCCGCCAATGGAAATGGCCTGCGAGATCGTGGTATGGCGCAGAAGACGGTATTGGCCCGGATGCTGCACCTGCCCATAGATGTAGAACTGCGGCGCATGTGCCACGAACACGGTGTCGCCGTCTTGCACAACGAGATTCAGCGCCGGATCGCCGTCAAAGAGCTTTTTCAGATCAATGACGACGCGGCTGCTGTCGGCGCGCACCAATGTGACATCTTCCGCAGCGGTGTCGTTGAGCACTCCGCCGGCGATTGCCAGCATGTCCATAACTCTCTTAGAGGCATCGAGCGGGTATTGCCCCGGCTTGGCTACTTGGCCCATGACAGCCACCTTCTGGCTCTGATATTCAGAGACAAGCACTGAGATATGCGGCTGCTTCACGAAGCCGCCATCAATCAAGGATCGCGCCAGAAGCAATTCGGTTTCCCGGGTCGACAATCCGGCTACGCGCAATTGCCCGATCAAGGGGAAAGTGATGTTGCCAGTCTGACTGATGCGCGCATCGACACTCAACTCTTCGTGGTCGAACACCATGACCCTGATTAAATCCCCGGCGCCGAGTCGATAGTCCTCGGGTTTAGCAGCAGCTGCTTTCGTCAAGCACATCAGCCCTGTCGCGACTATCAGGACGACTGCTTGGGCGATTCGTTCAGCTTGCCCATTTGCCCAGGGGCTAAAACGCATCGTGATTGCTCCAGAGCAGCGCGAATGTTCGAAGCAGGATTTTTATATCGAACCACATGGACCAATTCTCCAAGTACTCAAGGTCAAACTCGATTCGCTTTCTCATTGTGTGCAGATCATCCCCGCCGCGATATCCGTTGACCTGGGCCCAGCCGGTAATGCCGGGTTTGACCTTGTGCCGGAACATATAGCTGGGAATCAGGCTGCGATAATGCTCGTTCACGGCGATGGCATGCGGGCGCGGGCCGACCAGACTCATGCTCCCTAGGAGTACATTGATCAGCTGCGGCAACTCATCCAAGGAGGTCCGGCGAATGAACGCGCCGAACGGTGTCACACGATTATCGTTACGCGATACCTGCGTGTAGCTGGAATCACCGTCCTCGGTAACGGTCATGGATCTGAACTTGTAAACCAGGATCTCGCGGCCATCCAGACCGTAACGAAGTTGTTTGAATATTGCGGGGCCCTTGGAGGTGCGCTTGGCCCCTATGGCGACCGCCACCAAAACCGGCCACACAAAAAGCAGGATTAGCAGGGACAATGCGATGTCGCAGGCGCGCTTGGTCACCGATCGCACGCCAAAGAACGGTGACTCATGGACCGCAAACATGGGCATGCCGTACAGCACATCGACGCGCGCCTGGATGTTGTTCAGCGAGTGCAGGTCCGGAACAAAGTAGACCGACGCTACTGTGTCCCGCAGCCCCTGCATCAATTTCGACAGGCCGGGACGCCGTGAAATTGGCAGGGTGACGTAGACCACGTTCACACCGTACTTGCTCACGAAAAACGGGGCGTCATCCAACCGGCCCAGCCAGGACTGCCCACGCTGCGGCAGAATGCCCGCGGGCCGATCTTCAAAGAACCCCAGCAGCTTGATACGCATCAGGGGTCGTTCAAGGATTCTCTTCGCCAACAGAAGACCTTGTTGATTGGCACCAATGATGATTGCGCGACGCGGCTCCTGCTTGATGCCCACATACAGCAGAATCTGCCGCATGCCGATGGTGCCGCTCCACAATAAGATCGGCGTGAAGACAAACCATACGACCAAAACGTCATCTGTCGGCGACACGCGCAAGCCGGAAAGGTACAACACCAGCGCCACACAAATACCAACAGCGCACCAGCGCACGACAATGTCCAACAACCAGCGCAACTCCTGCAAAAACTCCGCCGCGTCATGATCAACACGCGAGTCGCCGAGCAATTCTGCCGCCCCGGCAAAGGTAAGCACCGCAATCAGGAAGTAGGATCCCGTAAACGGACGCTTTCCCAACCACAAGCACAACCCGAGGAACGCGACCGCGGTCACCGGATAAAATAACGCCTTAACCAGAAACACTGCGCTGGAATCAAATGAGGTTACATCCTGCGATTGAGGTTTCGATCGTGGGCGAACGATGCCGGTGGGTAGCGTGTCAAAGAGCATCCATTCACCATTACATAGAGATCACGGACGCCAGCTTATTTCGAGGCGGACTGCGCGAGAACATGATATGAATCAATTCGCAAAACGCTTGTCTATGAGCAACCCTCGAGAATCAGCCATAAGGAACAATCCGTCTTTGCGGCAATGACTTGTGCTTACGCCGCAACTGCAGAACGACCAAGCCAATAAGCACCAGCGCGATCAACCGACCATCAGAGGTCTCAGTTTTGACGGCTTGCTGTTGCACAAAAGCAGTAGTAGCCTTTATCTCTTTGACTACGCCACGCTTGATTTTGGACAGACGAGCATGCGCTACTGGCTTCTGTTGAATCTTGCTCGGCGCCGGCGCGGTTTGTGCGGAAAAGTCCGCCGTGGTCGAAGTTGTCGAATCGATTGCGCTTGATCCTACTGCTTGTTGGGTCTGCGCATCAGAATTTATTGCACTCGCGTGCGCGTTCGATTGTACCGTAACGCACAGACAAACCAACAGAAAATGAAATCTTTTCATAATTTGATAACCCCTAGCAAACTTCCCTGAAGATGTGAGTTATCCGCGACGCGTCTTTGCGATGAAATGATAGTAGCAAGCAGCATGCCACCCCAATAGCGTCGCTTGCAACCGACACCGCATCGCGCAATTTAGTGTCGGATTTGGTTGATTGTGGTATCCCGTACATCATCCTGAACTCTCCGCGGCACGCTTGCAGCCCTGTGAAACAAGCCAAATGGACCGAACAGGTGATCATCATTGATTCGCACGACTTGAGCACCGCACCACGGTTGATCTGAATCGGCGCATTTAACAGTTGCGCAAAAGAAACTGGGATCACGCACCACAATTGAAGTTGCAGTGCGCTTTCGTGAGCCATCTTGGATCATTGCAAGCGGCGGCGGGATTGGTCGGACGCGCGGGCTTGATGTCGGAATTGTCCTACGAAAAGGCGATTCCGAGTCAATTGTTTTCGGCACTTGTATTCAATTGAAAAGTGCGGGGTGGCTGCACCTCATCGATCACTATCAGTCCGCGCAATGATTCGACCGCCGTCATGAGCTCGGATGGCCGCGCAGATAGACGGGTACGCCCGGATCGAAATAAGTGGGCCCAGCCCATAGGCCACGCCCGGGGTGTTGCGCTGCGCTGCACGCCCGGTCACGCCGCCCCGGTGCGATCCTCGCGCGCTACCGAATGCCCTGATGTGCGCAATCCGAAATCATCGGCTCAAAAAGGAAAGCGCCCTTCTCCAACATAATCGAGAAAAGCCTTTCGCTGCGCGCGCCGCGCCGGGTCCCAGTCGAGTCTGCTGAGACCGGACGCAACGCTTTTTTTTGCGAGCACAGCAAGGCCCGGCCCGTGCTCGCGCACCGGCAGATAGCCCGCCAGTTCCGGATGCATCTGCATGAAATTGCGATATTTCCCGATGAATTGACCACCCCAGGGCAAAGCTTGACTGTTCCACGGCTTGTTTGGCCCGGTGAAATGGATCATCGCAGGCGAATAGACATCCTGGAGAAAAAGGTCGGAATAGGCTCCGTGGAAATTGTAGGCCGGAGCAAAGTGCAGGACACGGCCAAGAAAGATGGCGTTTAAAGCGCTCTGGTCGTGTCTTATGCAGATGTCGGAATGCTCCATGAAGAATGAGAGGGCCCGCGGCGCCTCGACTTCCCACGTGGACCTTCTAAATGCGAGCACCCCGGCGTTGAAATAGTCTTCCGGCGCAGTGCCGCCTAGCGATTCCAGATAGCCGTCAGGTGTCGCCTTGCTGTCGGGAGCATACTTGTCCAACCAGGCGCTGCCCCGCCCGGCCAGAATCTTCCCTTCAGGAACGGAATAGTCCAGCAGGCCCGTTATGGGTCGCATGACCTGGATATCCCCGTCTATGTAGACAACATCCTCGTATCTCTTATCGATGACCTCATGCAGCGCCAGGCGCGCAAGCGTTGTTTTCGGCACATGGTTGGCAAAAAAGCCGACTGTTTCCGATGGCATGAAGGATCGCGTGCCCAGCGCTTCAAAGCGGATCTTGTTTTCGTACTTCTTCTTCAGGCACGACAGAACACAGTCATCGACATCGATGGTGTAGATAACGATGTCTGCCTGGCTGAGGTGGCCAAATTCTACAAGTTGCGCGGCCACGATCAGCGATGGGACCAGAAATCCGCGGTCTGTCACAAACACCACAAGCTTGGACTTCAGCATCTGACAGGATCTCCAGGATCGTTTTTAAACCTGGCAAGTTCTACACCGGCACGAAGCTGCGCCAGACTTTCGACACGACCTGCACGACTTCGGTCTCGGGGCCTTCCGGACGGCCCATGACGCGCCAGAGAATGAAGGTGGCAACACTGTAGACCACGGCGCCGCCGGCAATCAGGACTCCAAGGTTCAGGGTAATCGTCCAGTGACCGGAGCCTTTATCCGAAAAGGCATTCATGGGTGCCAAAACTGCTGCCATCAGCAACACGCTCGCGACCGCTCGCATGTTCGGCCGTATTTGTTGCCACAGGGACAGCCCGGTCACTTTGGTTACGACACTGGTGTTGAACAGCAGCCCTGTCGTACCCACGATGGCCCTGGCATAGAGAACGCCCGCAAATCCGCCAAAATAGAGGCCGACAATCACCAGCGGCACGCGGTACAAAAAAGCCTGCAAGTCACGCTTGAACAGCAGCTGTGTTTTGCCGGCCGCCATTGCCAGCGGTTGCGCCAGACTGCCGAAGGTCTGAAACGCAAAAACCGCCGCCAGTATCCGGACCACGAAAACCGCCGGGAGCCACCTCTCCCCCATGGCCAACCTGATAAGGGGATCTGCGATCAGCGCCATTCCCACGCCTGCCGGCAGTGCGATTGCTGTTACCAGTGTCTGCGCGCGCTGATAGGCGGCCGCCAGCCGCACGGGATCATGCGCCAGGTTCGAAAATGCGGGGAACAACGTAGCGGTCAGGGGCGCCGTTGCTTCCCGGGACGGCATGACGGCCAGGTTGTTGCCGACCGTGTAATACCCAAGTGTGGTCTTGCCGATGAACTTGCCGACCAGCAACTGGTCGAAATTCCAATTGATCGCGTTTATTGCTTCGCAAAAGGTGAGCCAGATCGAGAAGGAGAACAACTCGCGCGCATGCGCGATCGAAAAGGCCGGACGGAAAGTCAATACGGTATAGGAAACAACAACGCCGACGAACTGCCCCAGCAAAATGCCGCCTATCAGGGCCCAATAGCTGTGATAGATCAGGGCAATCAATACGGACGTGATCAGCGCGACGAACTTTTGCGATACCTGCAGCATGAACTGCTGCCAGAATATGAGCTGTTTGGTCAGCATGATGGCGCGGGGGTTTTCCAGGCCATTCAGGATCGCGCTCCCGCCAAGCGCGAACATGACATTCTCAAGACGATAGTCGCTGTAAAATCGCGCCACGGGAACCGCGATCAGGGCAAAGACCGACCCGATGAGGACGCCCCTCAGCAGATTGATCGTCCACACCGTGTGAAAGTGGTGATGCGACGGATCGCGGTGCTGGACCAGCGCTTCCGAGAGCGAAACATTCGTTATGGACGTCAGGATGCTTAAGGTCGTGGTGCCCAGGGCAACCAGGCCGAAATCGGACGGGAGCAGCAGTCTGGCAAGGACGAGAGTGCTTATCGTGGCCAGAAGATTGGACGCCAGTCTTGCACCGCTGAGCCAGATAGCGCCTTTCAAAAGGCGCGAGCGGACATCTTTCACCGCGTCACTTGTCCATTTGCAATTATTACCACGTTCCGAGTTCTGATTTTGCTACAGCACTGTGTCCCGCATTGCTGCCGTGGTCCACATGGTACTGTATGTAGATGAATTTGCATCCCAGCTCGCACGTGTCGGGGCGCGGACGCCGAAACAATGGCGCATTGCTGATTGAAGGGTCATTGGAAACCAGTCGCCAGATCATAGCCCGCCTGCAGCACGAGATCGATGAGGTCCTGACGCCACTTGTTCCTGGAAAAAAGTGTGCGCTGCTCGACTTTCCCCATCATTCCAATGTGGGCGACAGTGCGATCTGGATGGGCGAGCAGATTTTCCTGTCAAAGTTGGGCGTGAAGCCGGCGTATGTTTGCGCCACAGAGAATTGCGACTGGAATGCAATGGCAAGGGCCATCGGCCCTGACGGGACGATCTTCGTCCATGGCGGCGGCAATTTCGGCGACGTATGGCCCAAACATCAGGTTCTGCGTGAAGAGGTTCTGGAGAGATTTCCGCAACACCCGGTGCTGCAGTTGCCGCAAACCGTTCATTTCATCGACCGGAATGAAGCGGACCGGACCGCGGCGAAAATAAGGAAGCACGGGAATTTCACCCTCGCCGTCCGCGACCGCAAGAGCCTGGCCTTTGCACGGGAGAGATTTGAATGCAACGTCGTGCTCTGTCCGGACATGGCCTTTTGCATTGGACCCATCGCAGCTGCTGCAGCCTCCGACCACAGAATCCTTCTGCTGTTGAGATCCGACAGGGAAAAGAAAGACCCTTCGCCCGCGGACGCCATATTGCAGTCCCCAGACCTGCTCTGCACAGACTGGCTGACGGAGAACTACACCCAGACACGGTTACGCTCTGGCGGCGGATTGTTCGCCGACATGTTGCGCGGCAAGGCCGCACCGACGCTCCGCGGCAGCTATTACGATGCGCTTGTCAGGGAACGTGTGCGCCGCGGACTTCGCCAGTTGGCCTCTTTTCGATACATCGTCTCCGATCGCCTGCATGTCCATATCTTGTCGACACTGCTGGGACGCCATCACACGCTGCTGGACAACAATTACGGCAAGTTGAGTTCGTTCATGGCGGCGTGGAACTCAAGCTGGGACGGCATGCAGGTTTGCCACGAGCTGCCGATGGCCGTTGAGGCCGCGCGGCGGGAAATCTCGCAATACCCGTGACGATATCGCCGGCCAGAAATCACGGATTATTGGTGAGCGGATAATATGACGGTTTCTACGACGGTGAAAGTCATATCGCTCGCAAACTCCAGACGCCGCGAGGAATTCTCGCAGGCCGCGGCGGGTGCCAGTCTCCCGTGGGAATTCTTCGACGGATATGTGCAGATCGCCCAGCCTCTGCGCTATTCGCCGGAAGATGCCATCCGCTATATCGGGCGACCGCTGACGCCCGGCGAGATCGGATGTTACACAAGCCATTTCAAGCTTTGGCAAGATTTTCTCGGCTCGCCCAGCCAGCAGCTTGTCGTCATGGAAGAAGATGTAATAGCGGAC
Source organism: uncultured Gammaproteobacteria bacterium (assembly GCA_963785405.1). Classification (GTDB taxonomy): domain Bacteria; phylum Pseudomonadota; class Gammaproteobacteria; order Steroidobacterales; family Steroidobacteraceae; genus Bog-1198. The sequence continues at coordinate 20,685 of CAWAVF010000006.1, read as the reverse complement.
TGGAAAGCCGTTGAAAGGCTTGCAAGCGAGGATCTGACCCGGCGCAACATCCATATCCTGAGGCTATTTTCCACCCATCCCTTCCCTTTCGATTTCGGCGTCTACCGCTTCTTGTCACCACACGCCCACCTGGTCAGGGTGCGGGGGCTCATTCTGGGCACGCAGGCCTACATTGTGACGCGCCGCGGCGCCGAAGCCTTGTTGAATGCCGCAACGCAAGTCGTGCGACCAATCGACCATGAAATGTCGCGCTATTGGTCCTATGGCCTTACCAACTACTGCATTTCGCCCTATCCAGTGCTGGAGCGCTATGGCGTTTCGGGTATCGGTCAGGCCGGGCGTGAACTCACCCCGGAGAAAAAAAGGAGCCGCGTCGCAATCCGGTTTCTCGACCGCCTCAGGGACCGGCTTGCCCGGGAACTGTTCAACCGATGGCACATGAGGTCCTCCCCATTTGGCAAAACCCACGACTCGGGCCCAGCCTTCATCGACATCCCCTGAACGGCTGGGCCCCGGGGATCGGTTAAGATCACGCGAATCGAGACATTTGCAGAAATCTCATTCCCGTCAATGCACAAGTTGATGCCAATATGCACCATATTTGATGCGCTGTTCGTTCGTGTTCAGGCGGCGAAGCGACTATCCGCGCTCGGCGGCCAAGCGCCGAAGATGAGGATGGTTCCACGTCGACGTCCGGCATAGGGTTCCCAGCCGTTGGCTGCCGTGCTCGCGAATTCGTCGGTCTGGGTTGCACATTTCCGCAAATCCAACGGCTTACTTCAGTCACTGTTGGCGACCGACCAGGTGTTGTGTCATCTGCTGATCCTGTTGGAACTCGCCTGCGGGACGCCCCCGGCCCCGCGTGAGCGTACCCTCGGCGATCTGAAGAAGCTGCAGCAATCCGTTGTCGCGACAACCGAAAAGACGCTCGAACTGGTCGAGCGAGAGCAGCTTCAGGATTTGGGCTGCGGGGCTGTCGATATGTCTCAACTGGAAGAGAAAATATCTATTCCCATTCGATCGTCGCCGGCGGTTTGCCTGATATGTCGTATACCACCCGAGATATCCCCGGCACCTCGTTGATCACCCGATGCGCGACTCGATCGAGAAAATCGTACGGCAAGCGCGCCCAGCGTGCCGTCATGAAGTCGATGGTCTCCACCGCGCGCAGCGCGATCACATGATCGTAGCGGCGTCCATCGCCCATCACTCCCACTGAGCGCACCGGTAGAAATACCGCGAAGGCCTGGCTGACCTTGTCATACAGGTCGTGCCGGCGCAGTTCTTCGATGAAGATGGCATCGGCGCGGCGCAAAAGATCCGCATGAGGCTTGTGCACTTCGCCCAAAATGCGCACCCCCAACCCCGGTCCGGGAAAAGGATGGCGCTGCACCATCTCGCTGGGCAGTCCCAGCTCCAAACCCAACTTTCGAACTTCGTCCTTGAACAATTCGCGCAGCGGCTCGAGCAGCTTGAGCTTCATGTGCTGCGGCAAGCCGCCCACGTTGTGGTGCGACTTGATCACATGCGCCTTGCCAGTCTTCGCGCCCGCCGATTCGATGACGTCCGGATAAATCGTGCCCTGCGCCAGCCATTTGACGTCCTTCAGCTTGGCCGCTTCCTCGTCGAATACTTCGATGAACATGCGGCCGATGATCTTGCGCTTCTTTTCAGGATCGGTTTCACCGGCTAGGGCGGCCAAAAAGCGCTGCTCGGCGTCGACGCGAATCACGCGCACACCCATGTGTTCGGCGAACGTCGCCATGACCTGATCGCCCTCGCCCAAGCGCAGCAAGCCATGATCGACGAATACGCAGGTAAGGTGCGCACCGATGGCCCGATGTAACAGCGCGGCGAGTACCGAAGAGTCGACGCCTCCCGAAAGCCCCAGCAGCACACGATCGCTTGTCACTTGCGCGCGTATGCGCGCCACGCTGTCCTCGATGATGCTGCGCGTCGCCCAGCTTGCGGCACAGCCGGCGATCTCGCGCACGAAGCGCCTTAAGATCTCGCCTCCCTGCAGGGTATGGGTGACCTCGGGGTGAAACTGCACGCCGTAAAAGTGCCGCGATTCATCGGCCATGGCCGCGAGCGGCGCATTGTCGCTTTGCGCAATGACGTGGAATCCGGGCGGTACCGCGACGACTCGATCTCCATGGTTCATCCACACGTCGAGGACCCGTCGATTTTGGGCATCGCGGTTGTCTTCGAGACCGTCGAGCAGGCGCGAGTCCGCGGTTGGTCTAACCTGCGCCGCACCGAACTCGCGGTGCGATGACATCTCGACCTGGCCGCCTAGCTGCGCGGCCATGGTCTGCATGCCGTAGCAAATGCCCAGTACCGGCACTCCGAGGGAATAAACGTCGGCAGGTGCTTCGAGACCCTTGACGTCATATACCGATTCCGGCCCCCCGGAGAGGATCACCGCATTCGGCGCGAAGCCCTTGATGTCCGCGGCGCTCGCATCGCAGGAGTAGATTTCAGAATACACGCCGAGTTCGCGGACTCGCCGGGCAATCAACTGGGTGTACTGACCACCGAAATCGAGAATTAGTATCCGGTCCGCATGAATGTCGGGCATCAACCGATCCGATAGTTGGGCGCTTCTTTGGTGATGGTCACATCGTGAACGTGACTCTCGCGAACGCCAGCGTTGGTGATGCGCACGAACTGCGGCCGGGTGCGCATTTCTTCAATGCTGCTGCTGCCGGTGTAGCCCATCGCGGCGCGCAGCCCGCCCGAGAGCTGGTGGATGATCGCCACCAAACTGCCCTTGTACGCGACCCGGCCTTCGATGCCCTCCGGCACGAGTTTTTCGAGTTCCGACGTGGTGTCCTGGAAGTAACGGTCGCTGGAGCCGTGTGCCTGGGCCATCGCCCCTAATGATCCCATGCCGCGGTACGCCTTGTAGGAGCCGCCTTGATAGAGTTCCACATCTCCCGGCGACTCTTCGGTGCCGGCGAACATGCCGCCGATCATCACGCAGTGCGCGCCGGCCGCAAGAGCCTTGGCAATGTCGCCGGAGTAGCGAATTCCGCCGTCGCCAATCACCGGAACGCCGCTGCCCTCGAGCGCTTTGGCCACCCGGGAAATCGCACTGATTTGCGGCACGCCGACGCCGGCGATGACGCGCGTGGTGCAGATGGAGCCGGGACCGATGCCCACCTTGACCGCATCGGCACCGTGCTTGACAAGATCGAGGGCCGCCTCGGCCGTGACGATGTTGCCGCCGATCACTTGAATGTCCGGATATTTCGATTTTATCTTCGACACCATGTCGAGCACGCCGCGCGAATGGCCGTGCGAGGTATCGACGACCACGACGTCGACACCCGCATCGCGCAGTGCGCTGACCCGATCCAGCGTATCCGGTGAGGTACCCACCGCGGCGCCGACGCGCAGGCTGCCGACGCTGTCCTTGCAGGCGTTGGGAAATTCCGTGGCCTTTTGAAAGTCCTTGACCGTGATCATGCCCTTCAGATCATGATCGCCGGCAACCACCAAAACCTTTTCAATTCGATGCTTGTGCAACAAGGCCAGGACTTGTTCCTTGGGAGCGTTTTCGCGCACGGTAATCAAGCGGTCTTTGGGCGTCATCACCGAGGATACCGGCGCATCCAACTTTGTTTCGAAACGCAGGTCGCGGTGGGTGACAATGCCAACCACCTTGGTGCCGAGCACCACCGGTACCCCGGAAATGTTCTTGGCACGCGTCAGTTCGATGACCTGGCGAATCGTCATGTCCGGATTCACGGTGATCGGATCACTGATCACGCCGCTTTCGAACTTCTTGACGCGATCAACCTGGCGCGCCTGATTGTCGATCGACATATTCTTGTGAATGATGCCGATGCCGCCCTCTTGGGCGATGGTGATCGCCAGCCGCGCCTCGGTCACGGTATCCATGGCGGCGGACACGACCGGCAGATTGACGCGAATTTCGCGGGTTAGTTGACTCGCCAATGACACATCGCGCGGCAAAACTTCGGAATATGCCGGCACCAGCAACACGTCATCGAAAGTGAGTGCCTCTTCAAGAATACGCATAGGGTTGCGTTCACAGTTTTATATAAGAGGCGGCGCATTGTACCTTGCGCGTGCGGCGCGGTAAACCGCAGTATCATGCTTCATATGGAAATGGTCGGCAGCAGCTCCCCCGGTGTGCGTCCGAATCGCGATATTTATAGTGTTTCGCGCCTCAATCGCGAGGTTCGAGTGCTGTTGGAACGCGGTTTCGGCAGTCTGTGGTTGGAAGCGGAAGTCTCCAATTTCGCCAGGCCCAGCTCCGGACACTGGTATTTCTCCCTGAAAGACGCTGGTGCGCAGGTCCGCTGCTGCATGTTCCGGCAGCGGAACATGTTATTGGGCTTTGCGCCGCGGGATGGACAGAAAGTATTGGTGCGGGCGCGCATCGGGCTCTACGAGCCGCGCGGTGAGTACCAGCTGGTCATCGATCATATGGAGGATGCCGGGCTCGGCGCTCTAAAGCGCCAATTCGATGAATTGGCGGCGAAGCTCGCGGCGGAAGGGTTGTTCGCGCCGGAGCGTAAACGGCCGTTGCCGGCGCTGCCGAAGCGAATCGGCGTGATCACATCGCCCAGCGGTGCCGCGATTCACGACATCCTGCATGTGCTGGCGCGCCGCTTTGCCGCCATTCCGGTAATGCTCTACCCGGTCGCCGTGCAGGGTGCTGCGGCCGCGGCCGAGATCGTCGCCGCCTTGAAGCTGGCGGGCCGACGCGCGGAATGCGATGTTCTGATTTTGGCGCGCGGCGGCGGCTCGCTCGAGGATCTGTGGGCCTTCAACGACGAGGCGCTGGCCCGTGCGATCGCCGCCTGTCCCATTCCGGTGGTCAGCGGCATCGGTCATGAGATCGACTTCACCATCGCCGATTTCGCCGCCGATGTGCGCGCCGCAACGCCTTCCGCCGCGGCGGAAATCGTGGCGCCCGATGCCGAAGAATGGGCCGCATCTTTGCGCCGCTTGGGTGAACGCTTGCAACGTGCGCTGCGCCAAAGAATCGATGCGCATCGCGAACGGCTGCGATGGCTCATTGCACGCGCGGAGTTGGTCAGCCCCGAGGCACGGCTTGCGCAGCAAGGGCAGCGTCTGGATGAATTGGAACAGCGCGCATCAAGGGCCCTGCGCCAGATACTGGCCGATCGCCGTTCGGCGCTTCGACTTTCGTTGAGCCGGCTGTGGCAATTGAGTCCCGCTGCCCGGCTGCAGAGCACCGCCGCTCGGCATGCCGCCTTGTTTGCCAGGCTGCGCGCGGCCGGCCTCAAGCAGTTGAACCGCGCGCGCGAACGGCTTGCGCCGCTGGTGCGTACCTTGAATGCCGTGAGCCCGCTCGCCACCTTGGATCGAGGTTATGCCATTGTCAGCCTCGAAGGCGGCGGGATATTGCGCGACGCCAAGGACGCGGCGGCGGGCACCATCATTGAGGCGCGCTTAAGCCAGGGAAGAATTCGCGCCAAAGTGGAGGAGTCTTCTTGATTCGAGCCGCCGCGATTTTGCTCACCTTGAGTCCCGCCCTGGCCCTATCGTATGCGCTGCCGCGCGAAGCCACGGTGCCGGGCGGAGTGAAACTCATCCGCCTTGAAGATCATGGCAGCGTCAAGCCCTCCGTCGATGTTGACGGGCAACGGGCCATGGTGATTCAGGACGGCGCAGGCTGGGTGGCGGTCATCGGCATACCGCTGTCCGCGCCGCTGGCAATTCGCCATGTCATCGTTCACGGCAGCGGCGGCAGGCAGCAAGTCGATTTCATGGTGCGTGACAAACGCTATGCCACGCAGTCGCTCACAGTGCCGCCGGCACAGGTGAACCCCGCGCCCGCGGATTTGGAACGCATCAATCGCGAGCTCGCGACCATCGACCAGGTGCTGCGCCACTGGACCGACGATGAGCCTGAGTCGCTGCGATTGGCACAGCCGGTGCCGGGAATTCGCAGCAGTTCATTCGGGCTGCGGCGGGTATTCAACGGTGAATCGCGCAAGCCCCACAGCGGTATGGACATCGCCGCGCCGGAAGGTACTCCGGTACGGGTGCCGATAGCCGGAACCGTCGTCGATGCCGGCGAGTATTATTTCAACGGCAATACCGTGTTTGTCGACCACGGCCGCGGGCTTATCAGCATGTATTGCCACTTGAGCGCCATCGACGTGAAGCCCGGAGAACACATCGTCGCCGGGACGACCATCGGTGCGGTGGGTATGACGGGGCGCGCGACCGGGCCCCACTTGCATTGGGGCCTAAGTCTCAATCACACCTGGGTCGATCCCGAATTATTTGTACCTTGATTTTGGTCTCAGGCGTCAAGTCCCGCCGAGCATATGATCAACCGCGACCGGCTCCATGGGCGCCGGCACTGCCATTGCGGCCTGACGCAAGCGCGCGCTATGCTCCTGCACCGCCGCACCCGAAGGCTGCATCTCGATCTGACCTTGGAAAAACGCGCCTTCGCTGATGCCGACGCGTGGCGCAAACACATTGCCCTTGACCTTGGCAGTGGCCCGGATATTGACCGACTCTGTGGCGTAAAGGTCGCCCTCCACCTTGCCGTCGATGACGATGATGCGGGCGCGAATGTCGCCCTTCATGGTGCCGTCGGTGCCGACCGTGAGGCTCTGCGTATGGGTGATTGACCCTTCCACGCTGCCCTGAACGATCAAGTCCTCCTGTGCCGACAATTCGCCGCGGAATTTCAAGGTGGGGCCCAACACGGACACTCGCGGTGCCCCTTCCGGCTGCCTGACTTCGGGTGAACGCAGCGGCTCCGCCGCACGCGGCGCCGGCGATCGCGGCTCGAGGCGTGGCTCGCGCGGCTCCGGGCGCGTTACTGAGGGTTCGGGTGCGCCGGGACGGCTTGAGTTGGAATTCATCATGAGATCGTCTCCCTCGAGAGGTTTTTTAATAAACCACGACATTGTCAGGCGGCGCCACCGGAGGCCTTGGGCGGCCTGTTGGAGTCGTGCTGCCGTCCCACCGAGCCGGACTGTTGGGCGGCCTTTTTGCCGTTCATGTCGATGCTGCCGCTGAAATTGGCGCCTTCAATGATGCTCACCGTGGGCGCAAAAATGTTGCCGCAAACCTTTGCCGTTTCTTTCACGAACACCGATTTCTCGGCCTCCAAGTCGCCGTCCACCGTGCCCTCGACAATGATGAGCTGCGCCTTGATATTGGCCTTGACGGTGCCCTGGGGTCCCACGGTCAGGCGCTGGGTATGTGTGATCGAGCCCTCGACCCGACCTTGAATCAAGAGATCCTCCTCAGCGCTCAAGTCGCCTTTGAAAAAAAGCGTGGGACCTAGGATCGAGGCTCGCTCGGTCGCGCTGTTATAGGGGTTGCTCATTTAAGGTGTCTCCGTGGGCTTAAGAGTGCGGACAGGCAGGCGCAGACTACCTGGCATAATCGGTTGCGAAGTGAGACCTCGCTCACGAAACCCCGTGCTGTAAAAATTCCGGCTTCTGGGCTGTCGCCAAAAGCCGACGGTCTGCCTCGCGGGCTACCCTGATCCCGTCCCCGAGGCAGACGGTGCGGCCGGCGCCGGCGCCGGCGCTGCTGCGGGGTCGGGTTTTTTCGCGTTGGATTTCTTCGGTGGTGCCGGAACTTCAACCAGCGACACCAAAGGGCAGCGCTGACCGCGTGTTCGTATCGAGCTGAACTTGTCGAATGTACCGTTCGAGTTCGAGACGAAGGCCATGTCTTGGGCAAACGCCAAGTTGATGCAATTGCCGAACAGCGTGGCCTTGTACCACTTGCGGGCTCGCGACTCGATGAGCACGGTCTTGTTGTCGATCACTTGCCAATTCCATATGCCGCCCTTGTTGGCGAAGGGAATCTGCCCTTCCGGCGCGGCTTGATTGGCAGCGGGTGCGACCGCTGCGGAGGGCGCCGGGGCTGCGGCGGGCGCCGCTGGTACCTCGGTCGCGGACGCTGCCGCGGCAAGCGAAATCACGCTGGCCAAGGAGAAAATCGCTGGAACTCTGATCATGGCCTGTCTCCGGTTTTGGCAGCCGCCCGGGCAACATATTCATTCAGGCTATGCGCCAACGATACAAAATCCGACGGAATCATGATTACCGTGGTGCTGTTGTTCTCGGCGCCCACTTCGGAAATCATCTGCATGCGCCGCAGTTCGAGCGCGGCAGGATTTGCGGTGATCTGCGCGGCGGCGGCCGATAGCTTCACGGAAGCCTCGAGTTCAGCCTCGGCCTTGATGATGCGCGCGCGTTTTTCGCGGATCGCTTCGGCCTGCATGGCCATCACCTGCTGCATGGCCTTGGGCAACTCCACATCCTTCATCTCGAAGCGCTGCACCTGCAAGCCCCACGCCGCAGTGGCTCCGGAAATATTGTCCCCCAACAAGGTGTTGATCTTGTTGCGTTCCTGCAGGATTTCATCCAAATCGTGCTGGCCGATGATGTTGCGCAGCCCGGTCAGGGCCAGCTGATACACGGCCGCCGGCGCGTCGGCCACCTCGATGACCGCTTTGGCCGCATCGACGATCCGATACCAGAGCACGGCGTTGACCTTGATCGTTACGCTATCGCGGGTGATGGTTTCCTGTTGCTCCGCCGAAACGGTGCGCGTGCGGATGTCGATCCGTACTGCGCGTTCCACGCCCAACGGAATGATCCAATACAAACCGGGTCCACGCAGTCCTTTGTAGCGTCCCAGTCTGAATACCACGCCGCGCTCGTATTCCTGAGCGATGCGCAAGCCAGACAGCGCCACGACGATCAGCGCAATGATCAATATGTCGAGGATGGGCAACTTTAAGCTCCTCTGATGGATGCCAAGTTTACCCCTATCGCGTGCGCACGTTTAGCTACTCGATGCTTTCTCCGTGCAAGGAAATATCCAAACCTTCGCGTTCCTGTTCCTCGGTGACGCGCAGGCCAATGGTCATATCGACGATTTTCAAGATGACGAAGCTCGCAACAAAGCCATAAACGACCGTAAATGCGACGCCTTTGAGCTGCGCAAGCACCGAACCATCCACGCCGCTGATCTCCTTGCTGACGAACACGCCGGTAAGCAATGCGCCGATGATGCCGCCGATGCCGTGTACGCCGAACGCGTCCAGCGAGTCGTCATATCCCAGCGCGTGTTTCAGCGAGGTTGCGCCGATGAAGCACAGCACTCCGGCGGCGATGCCGATGATCACCGCGGGACTGGGACCGACGAAACCCGAAGCGGGTGTGATGGCCACCAGACCCGCGACGGCGCCGGATGCAATACCGAGTACGCTGGGCTTGCCCTTGCTGACCCATTCGGCAAACATCCAGCCGAGCGCGGCAGCCGCGGTCGCCAATTGCGTCACCAGCATCGCCATGCCGGCACGGCCGTCGGCAGCGCCCGCGGAACCGGCATTGAACCCAAACCAGCCCACCCACAGCAACGAGGCGCCCATCAGCGTCAAAGTCAAATTGTGCGGCGGCATTGCCTCCCGGCCGTAGCCCAGACGCTTGCCGAGCACCAAACAGCTGGCGAGGCCTGCAATGCCGGCATTGATGTGGACGACGGTGCCGCCGGCGTAGTCCAGGACTCCCGCGAGGTTCAGCCAACCCGTGGGTTCCCAAACCATGTGGGCGATGGGCGCGTACACCAACAAGGACCAGAGCCCCATGAATACCAGCATAGCGGAGAACTTCATCCGATCCGCAAATGCGCCGGCAATCAGGGCCGGGGTGATGGCCGCGAAGGTGAGCTGAAACATTGAATACACGGTCTCGGGTATGGTCATCGCCAAATGCGACACCGACAATTTGTTTGCGTCATGCATGAAGGTCATGCCGCTGAACAGGGCGCGGCTGGAACCGCCGAGGAACTTGCTGCCGGGGGTAAATGCCCAGGAATAGCCGATCAGCCACCAAAGGATCGTGACCACGCAGACGATGGCGAAGGTCTGCATCAGAGTCGCCAACACGTTTTTCTTGCGCACCATGCCGCCATAGAAAAGTGCCAGACCGGGTATCGACATCATCAGCACCAGAGCGGTCGAGGTCAGCATCCAGGCGGTGTCGCCGGCGCTGATCTTGTCCACGCCCATCAAGAAAGGCGCGGTAGGCTGCGCCGCAGCTGCTGCGGGCGCGGCAGCTGGCGCGGCCTGCGTCGTGGTAGCGGACGCATTCGGCGTGTCATCCGCCCAAGCCACGCTCATATTCAAGGTCAATACGGCGAGACAAGCCAACAACGGCAGCTTATTCATCATTTCCCCTATTGCTCTAAATGGCGCTCGCGCCGCGCTCACCGGTTCGGATACGCACGACTTGCGTGAGATCGAAAACGAAGATTTTTCCATCCCCTACCTTTCCGGTTTTCGCTGATCTTACTATCGCTTCGATCACTTGGTCGACGAGCATGTTATCAACCGCGATTTCTATTTTCGTCTTCGGCACAAACTCAACGGCGTACTCGGCGCCACGATAGATCTCCGTATGGCCGCGCTGCCTGCCGAAGCCTCGAACTTCGGTGACGGTGACTCCTTGTACGCCGATGTCGCTGATGGCCTTGCGCACATCGTCGAGCTTGAACGGTTTGATGATCGCGGTAATGAGCTTCATGGCTTGTGTGGCCGCAAGCACCGCTTGTGCCAGGCGGGAAGTATTGAACACGATCAGCAAGTTAGGCCGTCGCCTGAATTGACGCACGCCGTGTTTGCACCGAACCAGGGCGGCGCGGTTGCGAGCATGCATTAATAAGAGGCGCCGCCCAAGTCAGCGCAGTGAGAATTCCAAGCGGACCAGGCCGCCCTCATTCTTTGCCTTGTCGTTGGCAACCAGGAATACCCGCTCCGGATCAATCTGCGTGCCCGTCAACAAGGCTTGCTGCAAGTTCGCCGCCCGTTGCTGACCCAACGCGGTCAAATCCGCTTCCCCGACCGCTATGCGCGAGCGCAATTCGCCGCTGAGGAACTCTATTTTTGCCGTTGACATTTCCGGCTTCGTCTTGAGGGCGGCGATCGACTCGGGGAACTTGGGCTCGCCGCCGCCATTTTTTGCATAAAGCTCGGCGAGTATGCTCAGCCGTGCCGCAGGCTCCAATTGATCAAAGGGCAGCGCGGCGGCCGGCGATTTCCCGTGCCCGCGCGCCGTTTGAGCCGCCTGGATCTCTGCCTGCAACTTCGCTTCGACGAGGCGTGGTCGGTCGAGATCGGCGACCACCGCGATCGGCACTTCGATCTTGAGCTGCGGGCGAGCATTCAAGGCTTTGACCATGGCCTGTGCCTTATCCTGTGCGGCCTGATCCAAGTCGGCGACGCCGGGCTTGAAGTCGATGAACTGCAACTCCGGACCGCCGCCGAACAATGAGCCCAGCAATGCAAAGGGCGCCGTGACCGCCTTCTCCAGGATATTGACGAAGACCTTCCAGATGATGGGTGCCAATCTGAATTTCGGGTCGTCGAGCGACCCGGTCACCGGGAGATTGAGGTCGATTACCCCATCGCGGTCCTTGAGCAAGGCCACCGCCAGCTTGATCGGCAGGGAAACCGCATCCTTGCTTTCGGTCTTGGCGCCGAATTCGAGCTGATCGATGGTGATGTGATGCTGCGCATCGAGGTTGCGGCCCTCGACTTTGTAGTGCAGCTCGGTGGTCAACTTGCCCTTGCTGATGTTGTAGCCGGCAAATTTTCCGGAATAGGGGTTGAAGGTACTAAGTTCGATGTTGCGGAAGCTTAAGCTTAGATTGGCGTACAGCACCGGCCCGAATGCATTGACCTCACCGCTGATCGACACCGGCGAAAATTCATCCACCGAGCCGTGTATATCCACCTTGGCGCGGGAATCTGCTTTTGACGACAGCCCGAGCACGGTGCCCTCGAGATTGTGGATGCCGGTGGCAAAATTTGGCGTCACCGAGAGATCGGCGAAATTCGCCTGTCCTGCCTGCAGGACGATCTTTTTGACGGCCATGGGCATCATCGGCGGTCCGGGTGCCGCTGCTGCTGCGGGCGCGGCGTTGACCGCGGGCGCGCGCGCCCGCGCTCTAGGCTGGGGATTGGGCCTCGCAGGCTGTACCGCGGGCGCCTCGGCTGTCGCCGTTACCTGCCCGCCGCTGGGACCTGAAGGCGCAGTCACGGTAGCGCCGGGACCCGCCAACACGCGCTTCACATTGATGCTGGCGTCGGGTTCGATGATGACCCGCGCATACAATTTGCGCGCAACGATTTGATCGATGTCGAGCCGATCAGGATCGCGTTGGTAGTTCAGGCCCTGAATGTCCAAGCGCTCCCAATCGATGAAGCTCTCGTGCAACGCGTCGTCAATGGTATGCAATCCGGCGACGCTGATGTCACCGCTCAGCTGCAATGTGGGTTTTTTTGATCCGTAGCGCAGTTTCAGATTGCCGCTCGAAGCTCCCGCAAGCAGCGTCGCCGAGGTGTATTTCGCAAGGTAGGATTGAACCACCGGCATATCGATGCCCTGAAACTTTATCCCCAGATCTGCGCTCACGGGTTGCGGGGTAAACTGGCCGCTCACGCCCAAGGTACCGGTATCGTTGATCTTGGTATCCAGTTCCAGCGTCACGGGCTTGCCAAGATCCAAGCTGGCGCCCTCGACCTTGAGCGATAGCGGCGCCAGAACTACTTTCGCCGCCGGCCGGATGCTGCGATCCTCGGCGGAAATACTCGCATCCTTCACTGACAATTCGCGCAAATCAAAGCGCCACTGCGGTCCTGCGGCGGCGGCCGGCGCGGGCGCGGGCGCGGCAGGAGTGGCGGGCGGCGGTGAAGCGGACGCCGCAGGTGCCGCAGCACCCGGGGTCATCGCAAGCTTCAGTAGGTTAAACGACCAATCCGGCTCCAGCCACGCTAGAACTTTTGCGCCCGACACCGTCAGTGCATCGGTATGCGCCTGGCGCTTCGCAAGATCCACCGTGGTGCCGCTGATCAGCAATTCGGGAACCGTAATCCAATCGATATCCGAATCCTTCGGCCTGACGGCAAGATCCGAGAGCGCCACCCTCGATACGTCCAATTTCAAATCGACATCGTCTCGCAGCGAGAACTTATAGGTCGCGTTCAAATCGATCTTGCCGGAATTGACCTTGAAGTTCAGACGATCTTCCAGATACTCCCAAATGGTATGCACCTGCAGTCCGTCGATTCGAAATTCGCCGTCCGATTCGATCGGTTGTACCGACACATGTCCATGCCACTCCAGCCGCTCACCGAGCTTCGATGCACCGCTGAAGGTGAAGCGCCCGCCATCCACCCCGGTGGTGAATTCACGCAATTCAAAGTTGATCGGCTGCAATTGCGCCGCAAAGCGCGACGGCCGGCTGCGATCATCGTAGGTGACGAGCCCTTGGGAGACCTTGAACGAACGAATCCTTAATGACGGGATGGACCCGCCGTTTTTCTGTCCGGGTTCGGGCTTCGGCGGCGCTGATTTTGAACCGAGCTGCAGCAGATTCAGGCGGCCGTCTTTGAAGACCACCGCGTTGACAAAGGGCGCGGCGATGTCGATGTTGCCGAACGTATAGGCTCGATGCCAAATGGAGGACAACTCGAACTCGACGAAGAAGCGCTCGAAGCCCAGCAGCTGCTCGCCGCCCGGATCGCTCAGCGAGAAATTTTTGATTTCGAGCTGCAATAGGAACGGATTGACGCGGATGGCGCCGATCGCCGGCTTCAATCCGACCGTCTTGGGAATTTCATCCAGCAGCGCGCTGCGCAGAAGCTTCGGCGCCAGCCAGAATCCCGCGAGCGCATACACAGCAATCAGGAGCAGCAGCGCAGCTGCAATTCGGAACCACTTTGATCGAGTGAATTGCGGCACGCCTGCATCCTCACTGTGCGGTCCGATCCTGCGCTTAGTCTACATCACCGCTTATTGCGTTGGATCAGCCGTTTGCGCTTGCGCACCTGCCGAGGCGTCAACGGATTTCGCTTGCCGGCATAAGGATTCTCATCGCCGCGGAATGCGACGCGAACCGGAGTGCCCCGCAAATCAAAGGCCTTGCGGTAAACATTGACCAGGTAGCGCCGATAGGCATCCGGCACGTGATCGGTCTGATTGCCGTGTATTACCACCACCGGCGGATTGCGGCCGCCCTGATGCGCGTAGCGCAATTTGATGCGGCGCCCGCTCACCAAGGGCGGCTGATGGCTTTCGATGGCTGCCTCGAGTACGCGCGTCAATTCCGGAGTACTCATGTCGCGCATCGCTGCTGCGTACACGCGGCGCACCTCGGCAAACAGTTCGCCGACACCGCTGCCGTGCCGCGCCGATATGAAATGTAGCGGTGCAAAATCCGCAAACTGCAGGCGCTGCTCGAGCTGCTGGCGGATCAGATCGCGCTGCTCCGTGGGTATGTTGTCCCACTTGTTGACCGCCAGAATCAGCGCTCTGCCCTGCTCGATGACGGTGCCCAGCAGACTCGCGTCTTGCTCCGCAACCGTATCGTGCGCATCCATCACCACGACCACCACATGCGCGGACTCGATCGCCTGCAGCGTCTTGATGACGCTGAACTTCTCGACGCCTTCCGCGACCCTCGATTGGCGCCGCACGCCGGCGGTGTCGATCAACGTGTAGCGCTCGCCGTCGCGTTCGAACGGCACCAGCACCGCGTCGCGCGTGGTGCCGGGCTGATCGTAGGCCACCATGCGATTTTCGCCGAGCAGGCGATTGATCAACGTGCTCTTGCCGACATTCGGACGGCCGATCACCGCCACCTTGATGCCGTAGATCTCCGGGCCGTCCTGCGGATCCGGACTCAAGCCGGCGAGCGAGGTCTCGAGCAGGGAAATCACACCTTGGTCGTGGGCCGCGGAAATCGCATGCGGTTCACCCAATCCCATTTGGTGAAAATCGGCCACCGCCATGTCCTGATCGAAGCCTTCGGTTTTATTGACCGCCAAGCACAGCGGCTTGCCGCTGCGGCGGGCCAGTTGCGCCACAAATTGGTCCTGCGGGGTGATTCCGGCGCGGCCGTCCACCATCACGATGAGCCGGTCGGCCTCGCTGATGGCGCGCGCCGTCTGCTCCACCATCAAACTCTCGATGGCACTGGCGCCGGCAGTTTCGACCAGGCCGCCGGTGTCGACCACGATGCAGGGGACCTCGGTACGGCGCGAAAACCCGTACTGCCGATCGCGCGTGAGGCCAGGAAGGTCCGCAACCAGCGCATCGCGCGTGCCGGTCATGGCATTGAATAGCGTCGACTTGCCCACATTCGGCCGACCGATCAATGCAACTACCGGCAGCATTGCCTTAAGGCGTTGGAGGATGAGTCGGGGTTGCGGCGGGAGCAGCTGTCTCCGTAGAGGGTGTCGTGGCATCGGGTGTGGGCTCGGCCGCCACCGCGGGCACCGTACGAGGCGTGGCCCGGAACGCCGCCAGGGTCCCGCCGTCGGTCAGCACCACGACGATGTACCAGGATTACGCCATCAACGATGCGCCTGTTCCACTGGCAATCCCAGAGCACGACCTCAGCCGGGGTCTCCGACCGGGCCGGGCGATACATCGAGCACGCCGAACGTGGTTACACGGTCCTACTGTTCGGTCGTGATCACAAAAGTCGCAACGGACTGGCTCAGCCCTACTCATTCCGGGCCGGCCCGCTACGTTGACCACACCGGCAGCCGTCCAATGAACATAACCTGGCATCTTGCGCATCCCTGCCGCCTGGCAAGCTGGTCCTTCGCGCTGGCCCGAGACTGGCGCCGTGGCGACGTCTGCTGGTGAGACAAAGCGACCGGTCCCGGTACGGGGCGTGGAGCTAAATCAGGTCGAGCCGCCGCCGCGGGCTGCGGGCTCGGCTGCAGGCGGGGCAGACGCCGGTGATGACGAACCGGTGGCCGACCGGCGCGGAAGCCGTGCTCCAGGCTGACGGCCTCGCGGAGCTGGCGGATCTCGTCGTTGCGGAACTCGACGATCCGTGTTGCACTCGGTGCAGTGCAGGTGGTCGTGCGAGGGGTAGCCGTAGTCGTGCTCGTAGACGGTCCGGTTGGTCAGGCGGAGCTCGCGGAGCAGGCCGGCCTCGACCAGGAGCCGGAGGGTCCGGTAGACCGTCGACCGGCTCACCCGGCGGCCGGCGGTGTGCAGGTCGGCGACCAGCTCGTCGGCGTCGAAATGCTTGTGAGAGTCGAAGATATGGCCGACCAGGATCCGCCGCGGCTCGGTCAGCTTCTCGCCCCGGATCTCGAGGAACTCGCGGAACTTCTCTTCGGGGCGTTCGGAACCACGGCGAGCCAAGGGGCGCGGGGTCCGACCACGGTGCGTCCTCCTCGGGCAATGGACACGGCCCCGGTCGCCGAGCCGGGGCAGCGCCACGAATCAATAATCGATTCTTATTCTAGCGAGACGACCGGCGGTCCACTTGCGCGAGTCGAGAGTCACGCTCAGGTCCGGAGGCGTGTACCCGGCGGTCTGCGACTGCGAGCGTCGAGATCGCGTCGCTCGGAGGTCAGGTCGGGCTCAGTTAGGGCCGACGGTCAGGGGCCGACGGTCGGATTCGCCATCGGCTCGGCGTCGGCGTGAGCGGGCAACGGCGGGGCCGCGCGGCCGGCTGCGGCGGGCCGTCGAGGCCGGGCTGGTGCCGCCGCGGGCATCGGCGTCGGGCGAGCTTGGCCTGGAGGTTGTCGAGGGTGCCGTGGAGGTGGCGGATGGCGTGGTCGCAGCCCTGGGGGTTGCCCGAGTAGGAGAACGCGTTGGCCCGCAGCCGGCCCAGGCTCCGCTCGTAGACGATCGACCTGGACCGTACTCGACGTAGTCGGTCGCCGGGCGCCGCAGTGTCCCTTGAGCGTACAGGTCGCCCGGCCTGAACGGCCTCGACGAGCGGCTTGAGCGCCTCCGGCCGACGTGGTGGACCCCCTCGCTGTCGATGACCGTGCCGTCGGCGTAGACCTGGAGGAACATGCCGAACTGGCTGCCGTCGTCGGACCGGCCGAGCGTGATCCGGGTGACGATCGGGTCGGCTCTCGGTGACCGGCCGGGTCACCCGCGGCCGCGGGACGATCCGCGGGGTCGCTGCCGGGAGCCGAGCGGGTGCGGCGGCGTGCTCAGGGCCGGCTGACCGGAAGTAGCGGGTGGCCGGCGCGACGTCGCGGACGGGGACGTCGCCCGTGCCGGGGTCCGTGCGGTGCCGCGGGACGCGGCGCTGAAGCCGTTGCTGCCGCCGCCGAACCGGAAGAGCGGCCGAGCCGGCCCGGCTCGTCGCCGGCTGCGGCGTCGGGCCCCAGGCTGCACGAACAGAGGCCGGGAGCGAGCAGGTCGCCGCCGCCAGCGTATCTCCAGGCCGGGACGCATCGCCGACCTCCTTGCCGGTTCGCTCTCGGACCGGATCGCCGACCTCGCGGGCCGCCGCTCACATCGAGACGACGCGATACGCCTCCTCCACGGTCGTCGTGCCTTCCAGGATTTTATCGACCGCGCTTTGCTTCAACGTTTGCATTCCCAGGTCGACGGCCACCCGGCGGAGGACGTCCTTGGGGATCTGCTGGAAGATCAGCTCGCGGAGCTCGTCGCCGACCTCCATGATCTCGAAGATCCCGGTCCGGCCGAGGTAGCCGGTCTGGAAGCAGGCGGGGCAGCCCAGGCCGCGGTGGAGCACGCAGCTCGCGGTGCTCGGCCGGGTCGAGGTCGAGCGCCATGAGCTCCTTCGCGCTCGGCCGCGTAGGTGACCCGGCAATAGGGGCAGATCTTGCGGATCAGGCGCTGCGAGACGATCGCCAGCAGGCTGTTGGAGAGCTGGTAGCCGGGGATGCCGAAGTTGTAGAGGTTGCCGATCGTGCTCGGCGCGTCGGAGCCGTGGATCGTGCTGAAGACGAGCACGCCGGTCAGCGCGGCGCGGATGCCGATCCGGGCGGTCTCGTCGTCGCGGATCTCGCCGATCATGATCACGTCGGGGTCCTGGCGGAGCATCGCCCTCAGGCCCTCGCTGAAGCCCATCTCGCCCGGGCGTCGACCTGCGTCTGGTTGACGCCGGGGATCCGCTGCTCGATCGGATCCTCGATCGTCATCACGTTCTGCATCGGCGAGTTGATCCGCTCCAGGCAGGTGTAGAGCGTCGACGTCTTGCCGGCGCCGACCGGGCCCGGCCACGAGGACCGCGCCGTAGGGCTTGGCGATCAGCCGGTCGAGCTGCTCGGCCTGCTCGGCGGTCATGCCCAGGTGCGTCGAAGCCGCTGGACGTCGGTGCATCACCTCGTGGATCCGGATGACGATCTTCTCGCCGAGCGTGGTCGGGAAGGTGGCCAGCGCGGAGGTCGCGGCGGCCGGTTGTGGTGCTGGATCGTGATCCGGCCGTCCTGCGAGTGCCGGCGCTCGACGATGTTCAGGTTCGAGATGACCTTGAGCCGGCTGATCACCGGCGTGGCCATGGCCGGCTCGAGAACGAGGATGTCCTGGAGCTGGCCGTCGATCCGGTAGCGGACGCGCAGGCCGTTCTCCTGGGGGTCGAAATGGATGTCGGTCGCCTGGCAGTCGCACGCTCGGAGCAGGATCTCGTTGACCAGGTCGGACAGGGTCGCGGTGACGGACTTCTCCTGCAGCTCCTTGCGGATGTCGCGATGATGCTGGGTGCGGTTGGGCGAGAGCGGGCCGGCGGCGACCGGGCGCCACGGCGGTCCCGGCCGCGCCGGCCTGGCCGTTGTCGCCGGCCAGCGCGGTGAGCCGCTCGAACGCCAGCTGGTTGAGCAGTTCCGGCGAGATCAGGTTGAGCTCGAGGATCGCCTGCCGCAGGTCGCGGTTGTGTTCCTGGCCGTAGACCTGGGCGGCCCGCACCTGCTCGGTGGTGAGCAGGCCTTTCTTGAGCAGGACGGTGATCAAGGCCTCCTCGGCCGGCGAGAAGCCGGCAGCAGGGCTCGCCGGCGGTGGCGGCTCGGTGGCGGCGGCGCGGGGCTGCCCTGCGGCGGATGGGACTGGGGCGGGCGTGGATCCACGGTGCAGATCTCCTCGGGGTGCGACTCCGGCCGCGGGTCCCCGTCGGGTTCGGACCGACAATCAGACACCGCAGTGCGTTGCGTGAACTATCCGATCGCGCGAACCCGGTCAGTGGACGCGGACGAAGGGCTCGTACGCAGGGCTACGCGCGTCGTGTCGCGGATCTACCACACGATTGCCAGATCGTTCTCGCCGGCCGAGCCGGTTTTTCCGCGAATTCATGAAAGCGAACGGCCGGCGCCGGTCGGACCCCGGAGGGACCCCGTCGCCGGCCATCGGATCTCGCGTGAGCCCGCCGTGCCCGGCTCGCGCCGGGCTGGATCTCACCAGCCCCGGAACTCGTCGAGCAGGCGGTCGAGGGCCAGCTCGAGCTTCTCGGGTGTCTCGTAGACCCCGCGGCGATCTGCCGCCGGATCTCCTCGACCCGCTCGTGCCGGATCTCGGGCAGCTGGCTGATCCCGTCGAGCATCTGCCCCAGCGGGGAGATTTCGACGTGATCGCGCGGCGTGCCGGCGTGCACGGTCTGACCGGCATCGACGCTGAACGCGGCCAGCCGCGGGTAAATGGGTTGGGGGCCTTGCAGTTCCCCCAGCGCCGTAGACTTCCATGTGTGCCTCCCCAATCGGGTGCTCTGGCCGGCGGCTCCACCGCCGGCAGAACCAGGCGTTGTCAGACTCGGTACCCACGGAGGCCAACGGGATGAGGATCGGCCGGCCGATCGATCAGCCGCATCCGTCCCTGCTCCGGTCTCCGTCTCACGCCGTGATGCCCGGTCTCGGGCGTCCACAGTTATCGTATCGGCCGGAAACTGGAGCGGAGTTTAACCAAAGACCCGAAAATCGGGCCGCCAGGTCTTCGTCCCCGGCACTCAGCGACGCAGCCGCTCGCGTCCATTGGCGCTGCTTGAGGGCCTCGGCCAGGCGTTGCGAGGTCTCGTTCAGCTGCTTGGTCACGACGCATGGACGCTCTGCTGGAGCTGCTGGATCTCCTGCTGCTGCTCGGGGGTCGGCGCGGCGTGGCCGTCATCGCGTCGAGGGTCTTGAGCGGCATCGTTCAGCTCCTGGGCCCCCTTGGTGAAGACCAGGGCCGTGTCGTAGACGCCCTGGACCCGCAGGTCTTCGTGGTGTCGGCTTGTAGAACGGGCTGAGGACGAACGGGTTGGCGTAGATCTTCTGCACCAGCTTGTCGGCCCAGTCGGTGGCGTCGCGGACGTTGGTGACCGTCCGCTCGATCTCGGCGCGGCTGCGGGTCAGGATGCTGGACGACCTGGCCGGCGATCAGGTCGGCCTGGTAGAGCACGCGGTCGGCGCGGGCACGGGTGGCGTCGAGGCCGTCGAGCAGCTTCTCGACCTTGACGCGGTCCTTGTCGACGATGTCGTTGAGCGTGGCGGTCAGGTCGCGGACGCTGGCCAGGCGTGGCCTGGAGGTTCGGGCGGTTCTCGGCGAGCGAGGCTGTCGGCCTGTGCGGTCAGCGGTCGTCGAGCCGGGCCAGGGTCGCCTCGATCTTGGGCGTGCTGGCGTTGATGCGCCGGGTCAGCTCCTCGACGTGGCCGACCGTCGCCTCGACGGCCGGGCGGACCGTCTCGGCCGATCTCGCTGGAGGCCGACCGACGGTCTCCTGGAGCGTGCCGAGGATCTGCCGGACCCGCGGGCCCGCGGCATCGACGGTCTGCCGGACCTCGGCGATCGTGTGGCTGAGGTGGCTCCGCTCGACCGGGCCGAGCCCGACCTGCTCGAGGATCGGGTCGAAGAACGTTGACTCGACCCCTGGACCACCTGGCCGGGA
>CAWAVF010000005.1:0-59352 GCA_963785405.1 uncultured Gammaproteobacteria bacterium | reverse complement strand
CCAACCCACCAGGCGCTCGGCGTGCTGGCGCGGCGCGCCCGCTACATCAACGCGGCGATTGCATTCATCACGATCTCTGCGCTGTTCATCGCGCTGGTGGTGGTGATGCTATTCGTCAACGCGTTTCTGCGCTGGGAGCTGTCGGCATTCATCGCCTGCCTGTTCATATTGTCGATGCTGTCGCTGGCGGCGGCACTGACGGGTTTCCTGATCGAGGTGCGCATAGCGACCAGGGCTTTGCGCATCGGCATCGAAGCGGCGTCGCATCAGGGCAAGTGAGCCTAAGCAATCAGCGCGCATGAGGCGCTTCGCGCACGGCAATCGGCACATTGCACAAATCAATGCGCCCGGCCGGAACCTTGAAGAACTCCTCGGGCCGATTGCGGCGCGATTCGATCAGCGCCTTGAATGTCGCGGTATCGGTGCGAATCACTTCCAGATTGGAGCGCTCCGCCGCCGGCACGTCGGCGGCGACGCGAATCGACTTGATCGGCAGCGGCGATTGGGTCTTTGAATAGAAACCCATCTCCAAGCTGCCGCGCGGCAATGCCGAGAGCAATTCAACGCCTTTGACGACCCGGCCCACCAGCGCCACATTGCGGTCCAGATGCCGCGGCGCATGGCCGATGACCACATACATCTCGGCGCCGCTGCCGCTGTCGGCTGCCAAATCGCGCCCTACGCCCACCATGCCGTAGCAATGCGCCAACCAAGCGCGGTGCAGGGCCAGCGAGCGCGCCACGGGAAAGCCGTCTGAAAAACCAACCTCCGGTGCGTACACATCGCCATCCGGCAGGGTTGCAAAGCTCATGTGTTCGGGGATGGGAAAATCGAATTCCGGTGCGACTTTGCCGATGCCGGCCGGCAGCGGATGCCGGTGTTCCGGGTCGCCCCATTGCGCGACATAATTGTCCTGTTCCCGGATCACCGCGAGCCCATTGAAATAGCCGGCCCGGGCCAGCGTTTTGATGTTATTGACATGCAGCGGCGCGAATGCGGGGGCCAATTCGATGACCACGCGCCCGGTGGGCAACTCGACGTACAAGGTATTGTTTATATCGAGCGGTCGCCAATCCGCGGGGCTCGACGCGGCCAAAACCTCTCCCATGGCCGGCTGATTGGCAGATAGCGCGGGCTGTGATAAAAAAACCAGCGCGCACAGGATTAAATACCTAAAATCGCAGTTCATGCATCCATTATTGCACATGTGGCGACCTCGCCCGGGGAGCGAAATGCGTCGGATAGTTATCCCTTGCCTGGCATTGATGGTTGCGGCTGTAAACATGCCGCTTGCCTATGCGCAGTATCCCGGTGGTCAGTCGCCCGTCGGGCCGGGCAGCATCAGTCCAATCACCGGCAGCGGCGGCCACAATGGGCCCCAAGGCAGTGATGTTCCCACCACGCCGGTCGAGATCAAGCCGGACAAGCTAGCGGCGAAGGCGCTTAACGCAGCTACCAAATCCATGGCCAAGGCCCGCGAGCTCGAGGATGAGCTCGCCAAAGCCACGGACCCCGATAAGAAAGCGCGCGCCCGAGAGAAGCTCGAAGACCAATACGGCAGAGCCCTGGAGCAATATACGGAGGTATTGCGCAATAAGAACGACATGTACCAAGCGTGGAGCCAGGTGGGCTTCATACATCTGCGCTTTGGCGCTTTCCGCGAATCCATCGATGACTACAATCATGCGCTGGCGCTGAAGCCGGATTTGCCGGAGGCGATTGAGAATCGCGCCGTCGCTTTCATCGGGGCTGATCGGCTCGACGAGGCGAAGGCTGCCTACATGGACCTATTTTTCCACGCGCGTCCCCTGGCGGACCAATTGATGGTGCAAATGCAGCTCTGGCTGCAAGCCCACCGTGCCGCGGCCAATGGCGTGCGCGTTGCGGACATCGACGCCTTCGACAAATGGCTGCAGGAGCGCGACGGCATCGCCAAAACGACGGCCTCGCTGCCGAACTAGCGAGGCACTTTGAGCGCCTCGAGCGCCGCACGCAGCTGCTCGACCTGCTCCTCGAGCGCAGCTACGCGTTGGCTTAAGGTGGGCGCGCCGGACACGGCGTCTGCTGGGGACGGTTCCGGCTCCGGCGCCGACTCGAGGGCTCCTGAAAATAGATGCGCATAGCGTGACTCGCGGGCGCCCGCGGCTCGCGGTAAGCGCGCGATGAATGGGCCATCCTCGCGCGACATCAGGTTCTTCAGCGTCGCCTCGACCTCGCTCGGCAGCGGCGAATTCGCACAGGCGATTGGTGCGCGAGCGCAGCTCGCCGGGCGTTTGCGGCCCGCGCAGCAGCATCACGCAAATGACGCCGAGCTCTTGCTTGGAGAACTTCAGCGAGCCGAATTCCGTGTTGCAAAATCGGTGTTTGTACTTCGTGACCCGTCCGCCGTAGCCTGCCGACTTGTCGCTCACCATGTATTTCTTCATCAGCGTGTCCACCGTCTGCTGGACTTCGGCTTCGCGCAGCTCCAGCACCGGCTCGCGGTTGGTTTTCTGGTTGCAGGCGTTGGTGAGGGCATTCAGCGATAACGGATACTGATCGGGCGTGGTGATTTCCTTCTCGATCAGACAGCCGATGACGCGCGCTTCGAGCGGTGAGAATTCAATATTCATGGAGCTTCCAACTCGGCGCAGCTTGTTCTAGGGTAGCGCCCCTGACCCATCCTAAAGACAGGAATGCAAAATGAAAACCCAAGCCGCTGTGGCCACTGCCGCCCGCAAACCTCTCGAAATCATGACGGTGGAATTGGCGGGGCCGAAAGCAGGCGAGGTATTGGTGCAAATCAAGGCCAGCGGGGTCTGTCACACCGATGAGTTTACCCGCTCGGGGGCGGATCCGGAGGGCTTATTTCCGGCGATTCTCGGCCACGAAGGCGCCGGCATCGTCGTCGATGTCGGTCCCGGGGTCACCTCGGTGCGCAAGGGAGATCATGTCATTCCCCTGTACACGCCGGAGTGCCGGCAGTGCAAATCCTGCACCTCGCGCAAGACCAACCTATGCACCGCCATCCGCGCCACGCAGGGCAAGGGAGTCATGCCGGATGGCACCAGCCGTTTTTCCATCGGCAAGGACCTGGTGCATCACTACATGGGCTGCTCGACATTCTCGAATTTCACGGTGCTGCCCGAAATTGCGGTGGCGAAAATCCGTGAGGATGCGCCATTTGACAAGGTGTGCTACATCGGCTGCGGCGTCACCACGGGCATTGGCGCGGTGATCAACACCGCCAAAGTGGAGGCGGGCGCCAACGTGGTCGTGTTCGGCTTGGGCGGCATCGGCCTCAATGTCGTTCAGGGTGCGCGTCTGGTGGGCGCCAATAAAATAATCGGCGTCGATTTGAATCCGGCCCGCAAGGCGCTGGCCGAGAAATTCGGCCTGACGCATTTCGTGAATCCCAAGGAGGTCGGCGGCGATCTGGTCGCGCATCTGGTGGCGCTCACCGATGGCGGCGCCGACTACAGCTTCGAATGCGTCGGCAATGTGGATCTGATGCGCCAAGCGCTGGAATGCTGTCACCGCGGCTGGGGGGTCTCCGTGATCATCGGGGTCGCCGGCGCCGGCAAGGAAATTTCCACCCGGCCGTTCCAATTGGTCACCGGCCGTGTCTGGAAGGGCACCGCTTTCGGCGGCGCTCGCGGCCGCACCGATGTGCCCAAGATCGTGGATTGGTACATGGACGGCAAAATCAACATCGACGATCTCATCACTCACAAGATGCCGCTCAAGGAAATCAACAGCGCATTCGACTTGATGCATTCCGGTGAATCGATCCGCAGCGTGGTGGTTTATTCGTGACCACGTTGAACTGCATCTCGCAGCATGCGTGCTACGGCGGCGAACAGCGCTTCTACCGGCACCAGTCGCATGAAACGCGCGGGCCCATGAAATTCTCCGTGTACCTGCCGCCGCAGGCCAGCGCGGGCAAGGTGCCGGTCGTATATTTTCTGTCCGGCCTCACTTGCACCGAGGAGACATTCTGCATCAAGTCGCATGCGCAGAAATACGCCGCGGAATTAGGTTTGATGCTGGTCTCTCCGGACACCAGCCCGCGCGAACCGCGCATTCCCGGCGACGCCGATCATTGGGACTTCGGCTATTCCGCCGGCTTTTATGTGGATGCCATTCAGGCGCCCTGGGCGCAAAACTACCGGATGTACAGTTATGTGGCGCGCGAGCTGCCGCAGATTGTGGACGAGCATTTTCCCGCGATCCCAGGTGCCGCAGGAATATTCGGCCATTCCATGGGCGGCCACGGCGCGCTCACCTTGGCGTTGCGCAACCCGGAACAGTACAAGTCGGTTTCGGCATTTGCGCCGATTGCGGCTCCCTCGCAATCTCCCTGGGGCCGCAAGGCATTCAGCAACTATTTTGGCGCCGAGACTCAAATCTGGCGCGAGCACGACGCCACGGAATTGGTGGCGCGCCGCGCCTATCCCGGGCCCATCCTCATCGACCAGGGAACCGCCGACCAATATCTTGCCGAACAGCTGCTGCCGGAAAAATTCGCCGCCGCCGCGGCGAAGTCCGGGCAGCGCCTGAATCTTCGCATGCAGCAGGGGTACGATCACGGCTACTACTTCATCCAGACCTTCATGGCCGATCATTTGCGCCATCACGCCGAGCAGCTTGGCAGCCCCCAATTGACCGCGGCGCATTAACGAGTAATATTCACGCCTCGCGCAAGGTTCCCGCAAGGGACTTAAATTGGAACGCGGTGAAATACCGCGGCTGCCCCCGCAACTGTAACCGGCGAGCGAATGTCCACGATCCACTGAAGCTTCAAGCTTTGGGAAGGGGGACAGGAGCCACAACCCGGGAGCCAGGACACCCGCCTCGCGCCGTCGTCTTGTTACCGGCCGGGGTGCGCTGATAACTGCGGGGGAAACCGTCGCGACGACAGTGTTGGAGTTGTCGTCGCGGAGCGCTCGGTTGCAAAAAAACATTCATTCGCCTTCGCGCGCCAGCTCTTGGCCCCATCCCAGGAGAAACTCGTGCGCAAATCATTGCTTGTCATTGCTGTATTCGCTCCGCTGTCCACAGCCCTGGCCGCTCCGAATGCGGCAACCGACGATCAGCTGGAAACCTTGGTGGTTACCGCCACCCGCATTCCGACGCCGGAACTCGATGTTGCCAGCAGCATAACCGTCATCACGGCGGATGATATCGCCGCCCGGCAAGTCCGCACGCTGCCTGATCTGCTGAAAGAGGTTCCCGGCTTGAACCTGGTTCAATCGGGGGGACCGGGCGGGCAAACCTCCGTGTTCATGCGCGGCACCAATTCGAATCACACCAAGGTGCTGGTCGATGGCATTGATCTTGGCGATCCGAGCAATCCGGGCGGGGCATTCGACCTCGGGACCTTCCTGACGCAGGACATCCAAACCGTCGAGATCCTGCGCGGTCCGCAAAGCGGCCTGTACGGTTCAGATGCAATCGGCGGCGTGATCAACATCATCACCAAAAGCGGCTCCGGTCCGGCGCAATTCAACGCCGGCGTCGAGGCCGGATCGTTCGATACCTTCAATCAGGCCGGCAGCGGGAGCGGTTCCCTCGATCAGTTTCACTACGCGGCGACGCTGCAGCACTACCACGCCGGCGCGACGCCGGTGACGCCCTTGGATTTGCTGCCGCCGGGACAGGCGCGCATCGACGATTACGACGATAATCTCACCGCATCGACCAAACTCGGACTGGATGTCACGGATCATATTGATCTAGGACTGGTCGCGCGCTACACCGATTCGCACCTGCGCATCACCGGCGATAACTTCGCCACCTTTCCCGCGACGCCGGATACTTCGCAAAGCGACAACAACACAACTCAGTACTACACGCGGGCCACCGGCCATCTTTTGCTGCTGGACGGCGCACTCGAGCAGACCGTGGGCGCCGCCTACAGCAACGTCAAATCATCGCAATACAGTCCCGATAATCCCGCCGCATATCTGTACGGCGAGCGGAGCAAATTCGACTGGCAGGGCATTCTTAAAGTAGCCGCCACGCAACAGCTTGTATTGGGCGCCGAGCATCAACGCGATGAAATCACCCAGCCCATCTCCGCCGCCACCAACGTCAACTCCGGCTACGCCGAACTGCAATCGAGCTTCGGCGGCCGCTTGTTCGACACGATCAGCGTGCGCTACGACGACAATGACAGATTCGGCAGCCAGTTTACCTACCGCGTGGCGCCCACGTATCTCATCGAAGAGACTGGAACCAAGCTCAAGGCGAGCGTCGGGACCGGCTTCAAGGCGCCCAGTTTGTCGCAAATGTTCCAGAACTTTCCGGAGTTCGATTTCTTCGGTAATCCAAACTTAAGGCCGGAAACCAGTGTCGGCTACGATGCAGGCTTTGAGCAGTCGCTCGGACCTGACAACGTGAGATTTGGCGTCACTTATTTTCACAACAGCATCAAGAATTTGATTGATGATAACGCCGACTTTACCTCCCTGACGAACGTCGGACGCGCCGTGACCGACGGCGTTGAAAGCTTCGCCTCATATCAACCGCTGCAGTCGCTCACCTTGCGCCTCGATTACACCTACCTGCAGGCCACCGACGAGATTCTGCACGAGGAACTACTGCGCAGACCGAAGCACAAGGGGGACTTGAATGCGGCGTGGCAAGCCACCAGCCGTTTGCGGCTGAACGCCACGCTGTTGTCGGTCAGTTCGTGGATCGACGGCAACAGGGATTTTTCGATTCCGCGGCTGACTGCGCCGGGCTACACGACCATGGATTGTGCCGCGAGCTACGACCTTACCAGCCATTGGGCCTTGTTCGGGCGCATCACCAATCTATTCAACCGGCACTACCAGAACCCGGACGGTTTCCTGCAGCCGACGCTGGGCGCGTTCGCCGGAGTCCGGGCGAAATTTTGAGAGGGGTCAGCGGACCAGGACCAACGGCTCGGAGGTGATATGCCCGTCGAAATCCATCCACACGTGCCGCGCGAAATCGTACAGCTTGCAGCGCCGCACCGTATTCCAATAGTAGCGCCAGGTGAACGCCTCGGCGTTCAATCGCTCATCGAGAGTTGCGGTGAGTTTCGCCTGAGCCTCTTTGAGGCGGTACAGAGGGATTCCCATGTTCACGTGATGGGCACCGTGCTCGAGAATGTAGTGGATCAATCCGTCGAGCGGCCGCATCAGCTTGATATGCACCGTGGTGGTCGCATAGCCGGCATTGGCAGTCCACTGATCGCGCCGCTCGTACCAGGCGACTCGCGGATGCGTGTGCTGCACGTAAATGACGAAGCCCATGAGGCAATTCCAGAAGAAAAACGGCACCAAAAAACCGAATGCCAGCAGCGACCAAACCGATCTGCCGCTGTAGAGCCCCCACAGAATCAAGCCTCCCACCCAGAGGATGCCGAACCCGGCCACCAGCAGACTGTCAAACGTGTAGCTGAGGCGCCGGGTCGTCACGTGTTTGCGCCCCGGAAAGAATAATTTCTTCCACCACATCTCGATCATGTAGTAGACGCCTTGGCCGAATCCGCTGCGGTAGATGCGCTCCAGAGAGCGCCGAACCGATGACAGATTGGCGAATTCCGAAGGCGAAAAGGGCGTCCACACGTAATCGCGCCCCTTAAGATTGGTGAAGCCATGATGCGCGAGATTGTGGCCGATCTCCCACAGGCTGTACGGGGTGAGCGAGGGCAGGAAGGCAATTCGACCGATCCATTTATTGAGCGTCTTGTTCGGCGTATAGGAGCCGTGGCAGGCGTCGTGCCCGATCACGAACAAGCGAGCGATCCACAGAGCCGCCACCAGCGAAGCAAATATCTTCACCCACCAAGAGTCCACCACGAACAGACTGGCAATGGCAGCGCCCAGCACCAGCCAATCCAGCAAAAACCAAATGATCGGAGTGGCGACACCGCGCGTGGCCGCGAAGGGCTGCAGCAGCTTTTGGAATCGAAAACGCGACTTATCGACCGGCAGCGGCGCAACGGTCTGCAATGAAGGTTCAGGCGGCGATGATGTCTGCACTACAAACTCCGGCGTGCACGTGGCGCAAGCAACCTCACATTATACGCCGCGACAGGCGACACGCACGGAATTGCGTCGCGTCAGGCAGTCTCCGCATCTGGCCAGAGCAAAACCCCTAAATGCTCACAAGCCTCGATTAAGGCCGTGGCGGCCTCGCGGGTACTCGCATCAAGTCGCCGATCATGGGTGAGGAGCCAAGTCAGCCTAGCACGCCGCGAGCGCGCTGACGGTTCGCTATCGAACAAAGCGGGAAATAGGCCCAAAGCATCGACGAATTCGCGCATGGCCGCGGTACAGGGGGCGTTTGGCGCCGGCGTCAGCAGCAATTTGAGCCAGGTGACGCAGCGCTTGGCGAGCCCCGCGCGGGTGATCCCTGCGCCGGTGCGGCGCCGTGATTCGCCGTCCGCCAAAGAGTCCGCAAGATTCCGATAGCGCTCGACGGCCGACTCATCCGCGGCGAGCGCTGGGCTCGCGTCGGAGAGAATCGAACGCAGCAAATCGCTAAGCAGCAAGGACAGTGATTCAGCAAGGAACCGCTGGCACTGCTCGGTATCCGGACGCGACAGCTGCTCCCAAGCGAGAGGTCCCCCTATGCGTCTGGCGTTCGGCGACTTTGACATGACCCCCAGTGTAGCGGCTCTGCCGCTCATCGCAACTATGTCATTGCGACGAAGTTCACTGACCCGCCGAATCTTTCGAAAAACGCCGCCGGCTCGCAGCGGGACCTGCATGGAGGCGCAAAAATTTAATGAAAAGCAAATGGACTTTGTCGGCGCGTGGGCGCATGGCATATCATGTGGCGAGTTGCAAGCCAGACCTCAACTCACTCCGGGTAAATGCGTCGCCATCGGCCGAGGCTTGCGCCGCATCGTGGCCGGCAATGCGGGCATGATGACAGGCCCCGGCACGAACACTTACCTGCTGGGCGAGCGCGAGGTGGCCGTGGTCGATCCAGGCCCCGACGATGCGCGGCATCTGGAAGGCATTCTCGAGGCGGCGGGCGCCAACATCCGTTGGGTGCTCGCCACGCATACGCATCGCGATCATTCGCCGCTCGTGGCTGAGCTTGGCAGGCGCACGGGTGCGAAAATCATAGGAATGCCGCCTCCCGGCGACGGACGCCAGGACGTGACCTTCAAACCCGAGCACATTCCGTCGGACGCCGAGCATCTGCTGCTCGGCGATAGCGAATTGATTGCCATTCACACGCCGGGGCATGCCTCGAATTGCGTTTGCTACCTGATGGAGCGCGAGGGTGTACTGATTACGGGGGATCATGTTCTGGAAGGCGTGTCGCCGGTGATTTTGCCGCCGGACGGCGATATGTCGGCGTACATGGGCTCCCTGGAAAAACTGTTCTCCTACGATTTCGAGCGTATTGCGCCCGGCCACGGGGACATCATGCAGCAGGGCAAAACCGTGATTGAAGCGCTGCGGGCGCATCGCATGGCACGCGAGGACAAGGTACTGCGCAGTCTCAGGGGCCTAGGTTCCGCCGGCCTCGACGCACTGACACCCATGGTCTACGACGATGTGCCTGCGGACCGGCATCAATGGGCGCGCCTGACATTGGAGGCGCACTTGATCAAATTGGCGCGCGACGGCCAGGTCACCGAACGCAACGGAATCTGGCAGCCCAACCGCGCATGAAGGCGCGCCTTGCGATCAGCTTGCACGCGGTCTGCGTGCGGCGCGGCGCCAAACGGGTTCTAGACGACATCACGTGGCGCCTGCGGCCGGGGGAGCGTTGGGCCTTGCTCGGCGAGAATGGCGCCGGCAAGACGCAGCTGCTCAAATTGTTGAGCGGCGAGGTTTGGCCGACTCCCTCAGGGTTGAAGGCGGATGGCCGCAGCTTCCGGCTTAAAGGTCGCAGCATCGATCTCATCGACGCCAAGGTCCGTATTGCCTATATCGGCGCCGAGAGACAGGACAAGTATGCTCGCTACGGGTGGAACTTAAGCGTGCATGACTTGGTTGCGACTGGTCTGCATCAGAGCGAGTTTCTGCTTTCGCCGCTCACCGCCCGCGATGCCGAGCGCGTGAGCGCCACCTTGCGCGCCAGTGGTTTGCAGCGCTACGCGCAGCGGAAACTTCTGTCCCTGTCCTACGGAGAAAGGCGCCTGGCTTTATTGGCACGCGCATTGGTACAGAACGCGGACTGGCTGCTGTTGGACGAACTGTACAACGGCCTGGACGTAACCTTCAGGCGGCGGGTCGATGCGATACTCGATCGGGCTCGCCGCCGCGGTCAGTCTTGGGTCGCAACCGCACACCGCGCAATGGACGTGCCGCAGGGAACAGGCGCACTGCTCGAACTTTCAGACGGTCGAATTCACAGGATTACGCGTCTGCGGCGGGCGGACCTTGAGCGCTTGAGGGCGAGGGCGGGTGAAGTTGCGCCGCCGCCGCCGCACCGGCGGGACGCGATGCGTGCTTTGGCACGTCAGGCGCCGCTGCTTCTCAAGCTGGCGCATGTCGACTTATACGTCGAGTACCAACCGGTGCTCAAGGATCTGAACTGGCAGCTGCGGCGCGGCGAGCATTGGTCGGTGTTTGGCGCAAACGGCGCCGGAAAGTCGAGCTTCCTGAAATTGCTGTACGGCGACCTAGCGCCGGCCTTGGGCGGCCGAATCGAGCGCAGCGGGATGCCCCCGGGCGTGCCGATCGCCGAGTGGAAGCGGCATGTGGGTTTTGTCTCGCCGGAACTACAAAGCTTGTATGCAGTGGACGTGAGCATTTTCGAATTGGTCGCAAGCGGCCGCCACTCGAGCATTGGCCTCATCGATGCGCCGAATGCCTTGGATCGGAAAAAGGCGCTGTACTGGCTCAAATTCTTCAAACTCGGCAACCTCAAGCAGCGCCGGCCCAGAGAGCTGTCCTATGGGCAATTGCGCCGCGCGCTCATCGCACGCGCAATGGCCGCGGATGCGCGCATTCTATTGCTGGATGAGCCGCTGACCGGCCTTGATCCGAAGCAACGCGCCGTGATGAAGCGCCTGCTGGCGCAACTGATGAAACGGCGGCTGACGGTGATCGCCGCCGTGCATCACGCGGAAGACCTGCCGCGTGGTATGACGCACGGCTTGCATTTACATAAGCAGCGCGCCTACCGGTCAGATCCCTATTCTGCGACATGAGTGCGGGCGGGACCACCCTTGCTCGGGTGAGACTCAAAATCCAAATCGTCGACTCAGGATGGGGATTATGTTGCGTCTTGCGGCTTCGAGCACCGTTCTCGTAATGGCAATGTTGGCGGGTTGCGGCGGGTCTGGATACGCGGTGCGTCCGGTGCCGCGCATCGTGGCGGATAACGTCGGCAAGCCTGTCAGCGTGTTGCAAGAAGCCTTCGGCGAGCCCCGCAAGGTCGATGTCACGCCGACCAAGTTGATCTACGTGTGGTTTCTGCCGCAAAAGCCCAAGGACGCGTCGCCGTCCGGTTTCCAGGGCTGTGAAATGGAAGTCACCGTCGATGCGCGCTCGCAGCGCGTTTTAGGGTACTCGCTCTCGAACATCGGTTGGTCGACCTGCGGCGATGTGCAGCGTCGCATTCGCGTGGCGCAGCGCTAAGGACGCGTCGTTCGAAGCAGCAGGCGTTTCTCGCTACAATGATGGGACGCACATTGGCGACGCGAGCTGAGGTCTGTCACGCTTGTTCCCCATCTCAATTCTTTCGCTCCTCGTTCAGGCTGCTTTGATCGTGCATGTGATCAAGACCGGACGAAATCAGCTATGGATCTGGGCCATCGCATTGCTGCCGGGGATCGGTGCGCTGGCCTATGTCGCAGCGGAGATTTTGCCCGGGCTTTTTGGGGGCAGAACCGCGCGCCGCGCCAAGGCCGGCGTTCAGCGCATGTTGGACCCGGACCGCGATTTGCGCCGCGCCAGCGCGGAAGTGGAGATTTCCGGCAACGTCGACGCGCGCCGGCGCCTGGCCGAGGAACTGTTCGAACGCGGCCAATACGATCAGGCCATCGATGTTTACCGCGGCGGCCTGAGAGGCATTTTCGAGCACGATCCGACGCTGCTGGTCGGCCTTGGCCGGGCGCAATTTGCCAAGCGGGATTTCCCGGCCGCGCGCGCTACCCTCGAACTCCTGAGCCAGCAGAATCCTGACTTCAAGTCGGCTGATGCGCAATTGCTGTACGCCCGAACTCTCGACTGCCAAGATGCATTGGACGATGCGGAACGGGAGTATGCAGCGCTTGCCCCGGGGTATCCTGGCGCGGAGGCACGCCTGCGGTACGGGCTGTTGCTCAAGCGGCGCGGCAAATTGCAGGAAGCGCAGCGGGTGCTCAAGGATCTGCTGGACGTCGCCCATTTGAGCCCCGCGCATTATCGCCGGGCGCAGGCCGAGTGGCTGGAACGCGCACGGCGCGAATTGGGCTAGAATCCGCAATTTGGGGGGAGCCATGAAATCCATTACACGAGCCGGCCGTCTTGCCCTCGCGTCCCTGGCGCTGCTACTGCTCGCGGCGTGCGCCGGCGAGAAGGAGCCCGCGCAGAAGCTCATCTCCGATATCGAGGCTACCGTGACCGCGGCATCGGCAGAGGCGGCGAAGTATGTGCCCGATCAGCTCATTGCCGTACAAAGCAAGCTCGGCGATCTGAAAGCCACCTATGACCGGCACGATTACGCTGCGGTTGTGAAAGGCGCGCCGGCGGTGCTCGAAGCGGCGCAGGGTTTGGCCACCGCCGCCGCCGCCAAGAAGGACGAGGTTCTCAAGGCGCTCAATGATCAATGGACGGGTCTCGCCGCCACCGTGCCCGGCTACCTGCCGGCGATCCAGAATCGCATGGCTTTTTTGAGCAAGAAATCCAACAAGAAGGCTGCCGCCGGCATTGATCTCGCCGCGGCAAGCGCCGCGATCGCCGATGCCTCCTCGCTGTGGTCCAAGGCACAGGCCGCATTCGCCGCGGGCAACATGAATGAGGCTGTGGCCACCGCGACGGACGTGAAGTCGAAGCTGCAGGCGGTGGCCGCCGCGATCAAGCTGGACCTCGCCGCACCAGCGGCGTGAGTGCCGGCGATGAGTGCCGGCGCCGTAGTGCTTACAGGGCCAACGTGCCTTCGCTGACGATGACTGCGGTGCCCGCGATGTGCGTGGCAATCAGTGCGCCCTTGTCGATTTCCAGACGCACCCTGACCTGACCGGGGCGATTCATCTGGTAACCCTGCCGGCCGATGAAGGTGGTTGATTTTTTATTGAATTGTCCGAGGTCCCAGAGGTAGGCCCCGAGCATGGCGTGCGCATTGCCGCTGACCGGGTCTTCCAAGATCCCAAGCGCCGGGCAAAACATGCGCGATTCGGTCCATACCTCGTCGGAATCGCGATTGATCGCGAACACGAAGAAGCCGTCCGTCGCGAGTTCGTTGCCGAGTGCCGTCAGCGTCTCGAAATTCGGCGCAAGATTTTCCAGATGACGGTGGTCGGAAATCGGCACCAGAAGCCGCCCGCTGCCCTTGCGAACGATCCTCGCCGGCATGATTTCATGCAATTGAGTTGCCGGCAGCTTGAGAGCCTCGGCCACCCGCAGCGTGGTCTTGAAAGGCAGCGGCTCTTCAAGTTCCGGCACGGTTTGGCGGAATTCTATGAGAGTTTCCGGCCCGGTCGCACGTTCGACCGTTTGTGCGCTGACTTCGACGACGCCGGTGCCGGACAGTTGCCGAGAGACGCCAATGGCGCGCCTTCCCAAGGTCAACAGCACCGCGTGCGCTGCGATGGTGGCGTGCCCCACGAAGGGCGCTTCTTTGCGTGCATTGAAGAAGCGCAGCCGCACGTCGTGATCCGCGCCGTTGGCGGCACACACGAACGCCACCTCGGCGTGCGAGAACTCGCGTGCCACGCTCTGCAGCGTGGCATCGTTTTGACCATCCGCATCGAGAACTACGGTCGCGGGATTGCCGCTGAAGCGCGTGGCGGTGAATGCATCGACCTGAAAAATGCGCAATTGCCCCACTCCAAAGCCAGATCCCCTGAGTTTTGCACGCATTGGCGCGTCAGGCTACACTTCCATGCACCTTGGGGTGGTCTTTAACTAGGCCTGAGACGCGGGAAATCGAATACTCGATGCAACTGCGAACCCGTTGAACCTGACCCGGTTAATGCCGGCGTAGGGAGCAGGTAATGCGCGCGGCCGTCGAAATCAGCATGTACCCCTTGACGGGCGAGTATCGCCCCCCCATCCAGAATTTCATCGATCGCTTGAATACGCATTCCGGCCTGCTGGTGAAAACCAATCACCTGGCCACCCAAATCTGGGGTCCGCTCGATCGAATCATGAGCATCTTGGCCGAAGAAATGACCCGCTCCGCCGCGGATCCCGTGCAGTTGGTTTTTGTGATGAAGGTACTTCCGGGTCTGGCACCGCCGGACTCAGGCGAAACATGATTCACGACCTCTCGATCCGGCTCGTGAGTGCCTGGCACGACACGAGTTGGATCGAGATTCTGGCCGCTGCGCTTGCGCTGGCTTATGTGCCGCTCGCGATCGGGCAGCGTCTCAGCTGCTGGCTTGCGTCCTTCGTGAGTTCCGTTCTGTACGTTTGGGTGTTCTTCTCGGCTCGTCTGTACATGGAGTCGGCGCTGAATGCCTTCTTTGCCGCCATGGCGGTCTATGGCTTTTGGCAGTGGCGGCAAGGCCATGGGGGCGCCGCGCTTCACGTCAACCGGTGGCCCTTGCCGCGACACGCGCTCGCACTGATAGGGATCATTGCGGCAGCGGCCGTCAACGCATTCTTTCTGGCGCGCTTCACGCCGGCCGCCAATCCGTTCATCGACTCGATGCTGACCTGGTCCAGCGTCTTCACGACATTCCTGGTGGCGCGCAAGGTATACGAGAACTGGCATTGGTGGCTGGTGATCGATTCGGTCAGCTTATGCCTGTACTTCACGCGCCATCTGTACCTGACCATGCTGCTGTACGGCGTGTACGTGGCTTTGTGCGTGATCGGCATGCGTGAATGGCGCCGCAGCCTAAGTGCGTATGCAGCGAACTGATATCGAGCGTCTCAGCTTGAGCCTGGTGCCGGGGACGGGAATCCCCGAGATTCAGCCCATCAGCTGCGGCCTCATCAATGCCACGTATCGGATCATCCGCGACGGAAGCAGCTACACATTGCGCGTGGCCGTCGAAACGCCTTTCGATCTGCGCCAGGACTTCGGGTGGGATGTGCGGGTTCTGCAAGCCGCCGGCGCTGCCGGTCTTGCACCGCCGCTGCTTAATTGCGACCCGGTGCGCGGCGTGCTCGTTTCCCGCTGGGTCAACGGGCGCTGCTGGGGTCTTAAGGAAGCGCGCAATTGCGCAAATTTCGGCAGCATCGCCGGCGTCCTGCGCCGCGTTCATGACTTGCGGGTGCCGCCACCCGCGCGCCTCATGAGCCCGCTGGCATGGGTGGATTGCTACAGCGCTGCCTTGTCGCGCGCCGGGCGCCCGCTTGACTTAAGTCTGCGCGCCACGGCGGCGTCGTGCTTCGATGATCTTGCCAGGCTGCCGAGCGCCGCAGGGGTGCTCTGCCACAGCGACCTGCACACGCTGAATCTCATCGAGCGCGATCAGTCACTGATCTTGCTCGATTGGGAGTACGCGCACGTTTCGGAACCGCTGTGGGATTTGGCCGGGTGGAGCGCCAACAACGACTTCGAGGCGGATGCACAGCGGATTTTGCTGGCGCAATACCTGGGAGCGGCGCCCACACCCTCCCAATGGACGCGCTTCAGGCTGTTGCTCTGGCTGTACGATTACATCTGCCTGCTATGGAGCGAGCTGTACTTGAGTCTGCGGCCCGCCAAATCCGCGGTTTCAGCCGATTCCGCGGTTAGCGGTCGTGCAACACAACTCGACGCGCGCCTGCGCGTTCCGGCACACTACTCGGCTTAAGTGATGCCACGCTTAGGCACAATCGGAGGTATTTGATGGCGCGGATGGTCGTGGTCGATCGTGATGGCAAGGAGCATGAGATCGAGGCAAAAACCGGATTGAAGATCATGGAGATCCTGCGTGAGCTTGACTATGGTGTCGCGGCGATCTGCGGGGGTCTTTGTTCCTGCGCGACCTGCCACATCTATGTCGATGAGCAATGGGCCGAGCGGCTGCCGAAACGGCAAAGCGACGAGCTCGAACTGCTGACTGAATTGCCGGATTATCGCGCAGCCACCTCGCGGCTGTCCTGCCAGGTCGATTTTACTGAAGCACTGTCCGGCATCAAAGTCACGGTCGCCGCGGATTCATGACCGGCGCGAGGCCATCGCTGCCCATCATTTCTTTTCAGCTTGTTTGCGAACGGCCTCCTGCGCGCTCGCGAGAGCAGCAGGGTCGCCGAGAAAGCGGCGGCTGATCGGCTGCAATTGTTCATCGAGCTCGTACAGCATGGGGATGCCCGTCGGGATATTGAACTCCACGATATCGGATTCGGACATCATGTCGAGCATTTTGACCAGGGCGCGCAACGAGTTGCCGTGGGCGACAATCAGCACATTTTTCCTGGCGCGCAGCTCCGGAACGATGCGCGCTTCCCAAAAGGGAAGCACCCGCGACAAAGTATCCTTCAGCGATTCAGCGGCGGGTAGCCAGCTCGGATCGACATCCGCGTACCTAGGATCGAAGCGCGGATGCTGCGGGTCATCCCAGCTCAAGGGGGGAGGCGGTACATCGTAGCTGCGCCGCCATATCTTGACCTGCGCCTCGCCATGCTTCTCGACCGTCTGTGCCTTGTTGAGCCCCTGCAGAGCGCCATAGTGGCGTTCGTTCAGGCGCCAGCTGCGCTCGACCGGAAGCCACATGCGTTGAGTGGTATCGAGGATGATCCAAAGTGTCCGGATCGCGCGTGTCAGCACCGATGTGAAGGCAATGTGAGGCTCGAGCTTTTCGTTCAGCAGCTCGCGCCCGGCTTGCTCCGCCTCCACCCGTCCCCGATCGCTCAGGTCGACGTCGCGCCAGCCGGTGAAAA
Organism: uncultured Gammaproteobacteria bacterium; assembly: GCA_963785405.1. GTDB lineage: Bacteria > Pseudomonadota > Gammaproteobacteria > Steroidobacterales > Steroidobacteraceae > Bog-1198. Next base: position 42,412 of record CAWAVF010000005.1, on the reverse strand, counting down.
GATTCTCCAGGTTCCAGATGCTTTGGCCGTGGCGAACCAAGATCAGTTGTCCGGGCACAGTAAATCTCCTAGCGGCGCGTCGCCGCCGCGAACAAGCCGTCAAAAACCGCGGCGAGGATCTTGCCGTGGTACAAATCCACGCGCAGCTGGATTCGTCCGCGGCCGGCACGTGCCAGCATGCGGTGAAATTTTTCGACCGCGTCGGCGGCGGGAATTTCGACGCTGGCACGCAATTCGCCGTGCACCGGCGTTAGAAATCGCATATTCGATTCCTGGATGACCGCGTCGGCGTCGAGTTCACGTGCCGCGAGGTCGCGGCTCGCCCAGGCCCATCCGGCAAGCACCGCGAGCGCATACAGACTTCCGCCGAATGCGGTTCCCTTGTGATTCGAATTGGGGGCAAGCGGCGCGCGCAGCACGACGCCCCCGCCATCCGCGGATTCCACGATTATCCCCATGGGTTTTGCGAGCGCGATTTCCCGATCGATGCGCTGCTGCAAATAGTCCGCACCGTACGCGCCGGCTTGCGGCACCCTTGAGTCAATGCTGGGCAAGGCGTCTGACCGCTTGCAATGCCACTGACAGCGTCGCGAAATCCGGCGCCGAACCCGTGCGCAGATCGACCACGACCCGTTTCAGCGAATCGACCGCCGCGGAATGACGCGACAGCCATTGGCCGACACGCACCGACGCATCGCGGCCCTTGTACTTCAACACCGCCAGCGTGATCCTGGCCTGCAATGCGTACAGATTGTCGCGCAAAGTGCCGCGCGCCACCGCTTGCCAATGTCCGTCGGCCGGCAGACTTTCGATTTGTTCCTTGATCCAGGTGAGTCCGATGCGCTCGCCGAGGTCAAAATACGCCCGCGCTGCGTACACAATCCGCACGCGTGCCACCATCGTGACTTCGACCAAGTCCAACGCGCAGTGCAATTCCTCCAGCGAGGCAATGCGCACCGCCAGCTCATCGGGCACATGCTGCGCAACCAGCTGCGAACGCAGCGCGCTCAAGCGCGCCTGCGCGCTGACGCCGAGTACTCCGGTCAATTCGTAAAACAGCTCCGTCACCTTGCCGGCGTAGCGCGATACAGCACGCTTGATGTCCAGATCATTGCGCCGATTCTCCAGCAGCCAGTAGCTCATGTGCCGCAGCAGCCGGGTGGTTTGAAACATCGCCGTATACTGTACGGTGGCGGGAATCTTGTTGTCGAGCGCTTCGATCTGCGACCAGATATAGCGCAGCGCAAACACCTCGCGCGCAATGCTGTAGGCGCGTGCAATGGCCGCCGGATCGGCTCCGGTGTCATCCTGTGCGCGCACCGGGAACACCGGCCCCACGCGGTTGATCATGCTATTGGTGATCGCGGTCGCGATGATCTCGCGCCGCAGCCGATGGCGTTTGAGGCGCGCCGCGAAGCGCTTCTGCACCGGCGGCGGAAAGTAGCGCCTGAGTTCGGCGGAAAGATACGGATCTTCGGGCACATTGGAATGAATGAGCGCCCTGTACAGCCAGATCTTGCAGTAGCTCAATGTGATGGCGAGCTCCGGGCGCGTCAAGCCCTCGCCGGATTGGCGGCGTTCGGCGATCTCCTCTTCGGTCGGCAGAAACTCCAAACCGCGGTTCAGATCGCCGGAGCGCTCCAGTGCGCGAATCACGTATGCGCCTTCGCCGAGCAGCTCCTTGGACTGAAACTCACCGGTGCTGATGGCTTGGCTCTGCAGATAGTTGTTGCGCAACACCAGTGCCGCCACATCGTCCGTCATCTGCGCCAGCAAGCGATCGCGCGCCGCCAGCGTGATTTCCCCGGCGCGCACCGCGCCGTTGAGGAGAATCTTCAAATTGACTTCAACGTCCGAGGTGTTGACGCCGGCGGAGTTGTCGATGAAATCGGTATTTAGCCTGCCGCCGCGCCGCGCAAACTCGATGCGTCCGAGCTGCGATACGCCGAGGTTGCCGCCTTCGCCGATTACCTTGCAGTTCAATTCCCGAGCGTCGATGCGCACGGCATCGTTGCTGCGATCGCCGACATCGCTGTGGCTTTCGTGGCTCGCCTTGATGTAGGTGCCGATGCCGCCGTTCCAGAGAAGATCCACATGCGCCTTCAAAATAGCCTTGATCACTTCGTTGGGCGTGGCTTGCGCCGCAACTTCGAGCAGCGCCTGCGACTCGCGAGACAGTGTCAAGGTCTTCGCGGACCTCGAGTACACGCCGCCGCCCTTGGAGATCGTGGCGCGAGAATAGTCGTCCCACGAGGAGCGGGGCAGATTGAACAATCGCCGGCGCTCGGCAAACGAACGGGCGGCATCCGGTTGCGGGTCGATGAATATGTGCTGGTGATTGAACGCGGCGACCAGGCGGATGTGGCGTGATTGCAGCATACCGTTGCCAAACACGTCTCCGGCCATGTCGCCGATGCCCGCGACCGTGAAATTCTGGTTCTGGATGTCGACGCCGGTTTCGCGGAAATGCCGCTTCACGCATTCCCACGCGCCGCGCGCGGTGATCGCCATCTTCTTGTGGTCGTATCCCGCCGAACCGCCGGAGGCAAACGCGTCGCCCAGCCAGAACCCGTATTCATGGGAAATGGCATTGGCAATATCCGAAAAGGTGGCTGTGCCCTTGTCCGCGGCCACCACCAGGTACGCATCGTCGCGGTCATGGCGGATCACCATGGGCGGCGGCGTGATTTTGTCGGCGATGATATTGTCGGTGATATCGAGCATTCCGCGGATCAGCGTTTGATAGCACGCGATCACTTCGGCTTGCTGCGCCTCACGCTCGGCCGGCATGCGTCTGACGATGAAGCCGCCCTTCGCGCCCACCGGGACGATGACCGTGTTCTTCACCTGCTGAGCTTTCATCAGTCCCAGCACTTCGGTGCGAAAATCCTCGCGCCGATCCGACCAGCGGATGCCGCCGCGGGCGACGTATCCCATGCGCAAATGCACGCCTTCCATGCGCGGCGAGAACACGAAGATCTCGAACAGCGGCTTCGGCAGCGGCAATTCGCGCAGCTGCTGGCTTTCGAGCTTGAAGGATAGGTACTCCTTGAGCTGACCGGAGGCATCGTTTTGATAGGCGTTGGTGCGCACCGTGGCGGACAGCGCATTCCACAAAGCGCGCAGAATTCGATCCTCGTCGGAGCGCGTCACCTCCTCGAGCGCGGCCAGAATGTCGCGGCCCAAGCGCGCCAGAGATTTCTGCCGCTCCGCCGGTTTCAGGCGCGGATCAAATCGCGCGCCGAAAAGATCCGCAAACATTCTGGCAATGGACGCATTGTTCTGCAGCACCTGCGCGATATAGCCCTGGCTGAAGGGCAGGCCTGTTTGCAGCAGAAAGCGGCAATAGACGCGCAGCACGGTGACCATGCGCCAGGGGATGCCGGCCGACAGCGTCAGCTGATTCAAGCTGTCGCTGTCCATGCGGCCGTTCCACACGGCGGTGAAGGCGCTTTTGATCTCGCGGTCGAGCGCTTCCACTGCAATCGCCGCTGGCGCCAACATGACGAGTTCCAGATCTTGAATCCAGGCGCGCTTCTGCGCGGGGAGTTCGATTTCGTAGGGCCGCTCGGCGATTACCTTGAGACCCATGTTCTCGAGCATCGGCAAGAGGTCGGAGATCGGGATTGCGTCCTGGCCGCGGAAAATCTTCAGGAAGATTTTTTCCTTGCGGCGTGCGTCCGGCCGGTAGATGTCCAGGTGCAGGCGCGCAGGCTCCTTCTCCACGGCTTCGAGGAAAGACACATCGAGAGCGGCGGCGTCGGCTTGAAAATCCTCCGTGTAGGCGGCGGGAAATGCCTGTGCATACTTGTCGAACAGCTGCAGCGCGTAGGCTTCGTCGAAACGCTGCAGCAGGGCAGTCCTTGAAGGCGTCCAGCCACGAGCGCACGGCGGCGGCGACGCGCCGTTCCAGCGCGTCGACATCCACGCGGATCGCGTCGCTCGGCGCGGTGCGGGCGACGATATGGATGCGCGCCAGGTTGGATTCGGCGATCTGTACCTGGGATTCCATGCTGACCGCGGAGAACGACTCGCGTATCACCCGTTCGATGCGCTGGCGGACCTGAGTGTTGTATTTTTCGCGCGGCACGAACACCAGGCAGGAATAAAACCGGCGAAACGGGTCGCGGCGCAACAGCACGCGCACCCGCGGCCGGTCCTGCAGGCCGAATATGCCGGTCGACGATGCGGTTCAGTTCGGCGACGCTGGCCTGGAACAATTCATCGCGGGGAAATGTTTCGAGGATGTGCTGCAGCGCTTTGCCGTCGTGACTGTCGGGGGCCAGCGCAAAATGCTGCGCCACCTGCGCGACTTTGTGGCGCAGCATCGGGATGTCGCGTGGATTGCTGTTGTAGGCCGCGGAGGTCCATAAACCCAAGAAACGCCGTTCGCCGATCAGCACGCCCTTGGCGTCGAAATTCTTGATGCCGACATAGTCGAGGTATCCGGAGCGGTGCACGGTGGAGAGCAAATTGGCCTTGGTGACGAGACTCAGGTCGCGCGAGCGGCTTTGGCGTCGGATGTCGGCCGGCAGCGTGCGATTCGTGTTCTCCGGCGGCTTGTGGCCGCGGCGCAGAATGCCGAGACCGGTCGCCTCGATCGGCTCCAGTACTTCGCGGCCCTTGCGGCCGCGCAGCCGGTACTCCCGGTAGCCGAGGAAGGTGAAATGTCGATTTTCCATCCACGTCGAGCAGGGCGCAGGTCTCGCTCAGGTCGGTCGGGTCGAAGCGCGCGCTCAGCGCACTCAGGTCGGCGGCTGCGCTGCGGGCGGCGGTCCGCATGGGTCCCCAGTCGGCGCACGCCACGCGCACGTCGCGCATGCTGCGCTCGATCTCTGCGCCGCAGGGATTTCAGCGCCGCCGGATCGACGATCCGGTCCACTTCGAGGTGCTGAAAGGATTCGAGGCGCTGCTTGGCACCGCGCAGCATGGCTCTGCGCGCCTCATGCACGGCGCGCAAAGTGCCGGTGGCGTCGCGCGACACGGCGAAGATTGGATGCGCCAAAAAATGCAATGTTAGCGCCCGCTCGGTCAAGGCGAGGTTGATCGAATCCACCAGAAAGGGCATGTCGTCGTTCACCATCTCGATGATGGTGTGCGGTGAGGCGAATCCGTGTTCGCGCAAGGTCGGATTGAATACCCGCACCAGTGCCGTCCTGCGCCGCCGCTTCGCGAACTCCAGGTGCGAGAAGCGCCGCGCCGGCGAGCTCCGCCGGGTCGCGCTCGGCGAGGTCCTTCGCATCGACGTTGGCGAAGTAAGCGCGCAGAAATCGCGCGCCAATCCAGATTGCCGCATCGCTTTGGGCGGCCGACCGCCGCTGCGCGCGATCGGCGAGCCACGATCTTGCGATGTTGTTCGGTGAAGCCTGGTACATGGGCATCTCCTCGCGTTATTCCGGCTTTTCTAGATCCGCGATCACGGCCGCCGAGGAACCGGCACGCCTCGCCGCCCGTGATGCAGCGGTGATCGAAGCTCAAGGACAGCGGCATGCGCCGATGCGCCCGCACGGCTGCCCGCGACGCCACGGCATCCTCGCGCACCTTGCCGGCGCCCAGAATGGCGACCGCCGGCGGCACCACGAGGGGAATACCGTAGCGGCCGGCGAGGGTGCCGAAATTCGACAGCATCAGCGTGAAGTCGCGCAGATCCTCAGGCGGCGGTGCTGCGCCGGTGCGCCGCGGCCTCCTTTTGCAGCGGCGACGCGCGGCGCGCAGTTGCTCCGGCGATTTGCTCTCGATGTTGCGCACCACCGGCACGATCAGCCCGCCGGGCGTATCGACGGCGATGGCAAGATCGATGTGCGCGACCAGCATGCGCGACTGTGCTCCGGATCGTACCAGGCGTTCAAGGCAGGCTCCGCGCGCCAGGCGCAGATCATCGCGCGCATCAGACGCAGCATGTAGTCGCCCGCGCTGCGTCCAGCCGTGAATGTCGGCATCGTCGCACACCGTGCTGCCGGATACCTGATCGCGCGACAGCGACATGCTGTGCGCCATGGCGCGGCGCACGCCGCGCAAATGTTCGGCGGCGCCATCCGCGGGACCGCGCGGCGATGCGCGGCGCGGCGAGGCGACGGTCGCCGTGGCCGCCGTTGACGCGTGGCGCCGAGCACATCGTCCAGCGTGATCAGTCCGCCGCGGCCGCTGCCTGCGATCGCCGCAAGATCGACATTCAAGCGCGTTGCGAGCGCTCGCGCGGCGGGCACCGCGCGGCCGCGTCGGCGGCATTGCCGTTGCCGCGCTCGCGACGCCGCGAGGCGCCGGCCGACTCGACGAATTCCTTGTCGCTGGTCGCGGGCATGCTGCCGACGACGGTGCCGGAATCGAAGTCGATGAGCGGCGCGCCCGTCGGCACGATGTCGCCCGGCGCGCCGCGCAGCGCGGTGACCACGCCGCTGCAGGGCGCGGGCACCTCGACCACCGCTTTCGCGGTTTCCACCGATACCATCGGCTGGTCGACCCGCACGTGATCGCCCACCTTGACGTGCCACTCGAGATCTCGGCCTCGGCCAAGCCCTCGCCCAAATCCGGAAGCTTGAATGTACTCATGAAGCGCTCTGAGTCGGCGAATGTGAGTTGCGCACAGCGTCGACGATTCGCTGCACGCTCGGAATGTAATCTTGCTCGAGCCTGAACAGCGGCATGACGGTATCGAATCCTGCCACGCGCTGGATGGGCGCCTGCAAATCGTACAGGCCGCGCTCTGCGACGAGCGCCGCAATTTCCGCGCCGACGCCGACGTTGCGGGCCGCCTCGTGCACGATCACCAGGCGGCCGGTCTTGGCAACCGATGCCAGAATCGTTTCGATGTCGATCGGGCTCAAGGTCGCAAGATCGATGACCTCCGCGCTGACGCCGCGGCCATCGAGTTCGGCGGCCGCGCGCAGCGTTTCGATGGTCATTGCACCCCACGTCACGATGGTCACATCGCTGCCCTCGCGCAGGATGAAGCAGGCATCGAGCGGCAGCGCTTGACCGTCATCGCTGACTTCCTGGCGCATCGCGCGATACAGCCGCACCGGCTCGAGGAACATGACGGGATCAGGATCGCGGATTGCCGCCAGCAGCAGCCCGTAGGCGCGCGCCGGCGAGGACGGGCAGACGACGCGAATTCCCGGGATGTGGCACAGCATGGATTCGGTGCTTTCCGAATGGTGTTCGGGAGCATGAATGCCGCCGCCATGCGGCATGCGAATGACGACCGGACAGGTGAGGCGTCCCCGGGTGCGATTGCGCATGCGCGACATGTGATTCACGATCTGATCCAGCGCCGGATACAGGAATCCCATGAACTGAATTTCCGCGACCGGCTTCAAACCGTGCGTCGCCATTCCCACCGACATGCCGGCGATCGTCGCCTCGGCGAGCGGCGTATCCTGCACCCGGTCCTTGCCGAATCGTTCCTGCAGCCCGGCGGTCGCGCGGAACACGCCGCCGTTGGCGCCGACATCCTGTCCGATCACGACCACCTTCACGTCATGCTGCATTTCCCAGCCATGCGCCATTGCGATGGCTTCGACCATGGTTATTTTCGCCAAGTCAATGACCGCTGGATTTTGTGGCGTATTTGCGGGCGGTGGCGCGCTGTTCTTGCAAATGCGCCGGCATGGCCGCGTAACAGATGCTCGAACATCGCGTCGGTGGCACGGCTTCGCCGCCGCGAAGTAGGCACTCACCTCGGCCTCGACCTGCGCGGCGCATGAGTGCCAGCAGGCTCTCTTCCTGCTCCCTATCCCAGATGCCGGCATTGGAGAGATATGCGCGCAGCCGCAGCAGCGGCTCGAGCTTCCCAGGCTTGCCTTGACCTCACCCTGACTGCGGTAGCGGCTGGCATCATCCGCGGTCGTATGATCGCTCAAGCGATAGGTCAGCGCCTCGATGAGGCCGGGGCCCGCGCCGTTGCGCGCGGCGTCGAGCGCCTCAGCGACCACTTCGCGCACCGCGAATACATCGTTGCCGTCGACCTGCACGCCGGGAATGCCGGCCGCGACTGCCTTTTGCGCCAGGGTTTGCGCCGCGGTCTGCGCCGCAACCGGCACGGAGATCGCCCAGCCATTGTTGACGATGACGAAGACCACGGGCAGATTGCGCGGCGCCGGCCAGATTCAGCGCCTCGTAGAACGCGCCCTCGGAAGTGCCGCCGTCGCCGATGTAGGCGAGCGGCGCACGCGCGGCTGCTTCTGCGATCTTGAAGGCCATGGCGGCGCCGGCTGCGTGCAAGGTCTGAGTGGCGATGGGCACGCACCAGGCAAAATCCTGCCGCGGCATCGCGAAATCGTTGCCGCGCTCATCGCCGCCCCAGTACGTCAGTATCTCGCGCATCGTCACGCCGCGCCAAAGCTGCGTGCCGAACTCGCGATACACCGGCGCCAGCACGTCTTCGGGCGCATGGCGGCGCCGACGCCGATATGCGTGGCTTCATGGCCCAGGCAAGACGCGTAGGTGCCGAGTTGTCCGGTGCGCTGCAGATTCATCGCCTTCGCATCGAAAACGCGCACCAGCGTCATCGCGCGATACATGCGCAGCACCTCGCCGGAGTCCTCGGCGAACGGCGGCAGCGGCTGCGACGATGCGCCCGTTGGGATCGAGGATCTGCCTGTATTGGATTTTGAATTCGGCGACCGTCCGCATGCGCGAATTATGCCAGGGCGCGATGCCGCGCGCTGCTTTGGGCCTTGGTGAGTTTCACGGCCGGTGAGAACCGGCCAGGTACTGCTGAGTCTGCATCTCGACTGAGCCGGCTCGCGGCGCGCAGAGAATTCGAACTGCAGCCGTTCGCCGCGATACAGAGCTGCCGGCGCGGCGGCGGCCGAAACCACGATCTTGACGCTGCGATCGTAGAATTCATCGATGGCCGAGATGAAGCGGCGCGCCGCATTTTCGTTGCCGCGCGTGAACACCGGTATGTTCGAAATGAAAATCGTGTGGTAGAGGCGGGCCAGCTCGATGTAGTCGTTCTGGCTGCGCGGCCCTTCGCAAAGTTCGCGAAACTCGAACCACACCATGCCCGCCCCGGTGGCGAGCGCGGGAATGTGCCGGTCTTCCACCGACAACACCGTCGGGCCGGCGGCGGTTGCGCCGGCGAGCGCGGCAAAGCGTGCAGCGAGCAGCGCCGCCGTGCCCGGCAGGGTCGAATCCAGGTAAGTCGGGGCCTGCTCCAGTTGCCGCAGCCGATAGTCGATGCCGCCGTCCAAATGCAGGACGTCCATGTGGTCTTGCAGAAGCTTGATCGCAGGCACAAAGCGCTCGCGCTGCAGGCCATCCTTGTACAACTCTTGCGGCGGCACATTGGAGGTGGCGATGAGAGTCACGCGGCGGCGGAATAGGCCTTCGATGAGCGCCGCCAGGATCATCGCATCGCCGATGTCGGAGACGAAAAATTCATCCAGGCAAATCACCTGGAACCGCGCCGCCAGCTTCTCCGCGACCGCTTCGAGCGGCTCGGCACGCTTGGTGATGCGGCGCAACTGCGCATGTATCTCGCGCATGAAGCGATAGAAGTGAGTGCGCTCGGCAAACGATGGGCGCAGCGACTCGAAGAACATGTCCATCAGCATCGTTTTGCCGCGGCCCACACCGCCCCACAGGTACAGGCCGCGCAGCGGGGTATCGCCGGCCTGAACGGGCAGCCAGCGCAACTGCGCGCGCAACTTACGGCTGACGGAGCGCGATTGCTCCAGTAGATCGACGCGCAGCGCATCCAGCCGCCTGGCCGCATCCTCCTGACTTGAATCGAATTCAAGTCGATGGTCCGCGACCTCGGCGCGCAGGCGCGATGCAATCGACTGCACTACAGGCTCTGGTAGTTGGGACCGGAACCGCCCTCTGGCACGACCCAAGTGATCTGGCCCGGATAAGGCTCCTTGATGTCGCAGGCTTTGCAATGCACGCAATTCGAGGCATTGATCTGCAGCTTCAGACCGCCTTTGCCATCCGCGATCATTTCATAAACGTTGGCAGGGCAAAAATTCGTGCAGGGATTGCCGAAATCCGTGATGCAGCGGGTCGCGCACAGGGTCGTGTCCGCCACATGCAGATGGAAGGGTTGATTTTCGTCATGCGTCGTGGCCGCGAAGAACACCGAGGCGACCCGATCGCGCGGCGGCAGCTCGCGCTCACCCCATCCCCGGTCGGGCGAGACGTACTCATCCAGACGCTTGAGCGCCGTGTCGTCGGCATGATTGGCGAGCGTCCAGGGCAGACTTGCCGAACGTCACTGTCTCCCACGCGGCATTGGCAAGACCAAACCACAGGCCATGGCGAAATCCCGGCCCGCATGTTGCGCACCTTGTAGAGTTCGCGCCCGCCCGACGAAGCCGCGCCACGCGTGCATCGAAACCCGTGCTCGTGCCGGTCTCGACGCATAGTGCGCGGCCGCCGCTACCCCTGAGCGGATGGCCTGATGGATGCCCTTTGATTTTCGGCAGGTTGAGCGTGCCGCCGGCGTCGCCGACCAGCAGAGCGCCCGGCATCTCCAGCTTCGGCATCGACTGATAGCCGCCTTCAATGATGGTGCGGGCGCCGCCGGCGATGATTTCTCCGCCCTTGAGCAGACTCTTGACTGAGGGATGATTCTTCCACTGCTGAAAAGCCTCGAAGGGCTTGAGGCGCGGATCCTCGTAATCCAGGCCGACCACGAATCCGACGTAGACGCGATCGTTGTCCAGGTGATAGAGGAAACTGCCGCCATAGGTACGGCTGTCCAATGGCCAGCCCAGGGTGTGTTGGATGAGCCCGGGCTCGACCCGCCCTGGAGGCAATTGCCACATTTCCTTGAACCCCAAGCCGTAGGTTTGCGGCGACTTGCCTGCATCCAGTTTGTAGCGCGCGATCAGCTGCTTGGAGGTGCTGCCGCGGCAGCCTTCGCAGAACATGGTGATCTTGGCGTGAATCTCGGGCCCCAGGGCAAAATTGGCTCCGGGCTCGCCATTTTTCTCGACCCCCATGTCGCCGATGCGCACGCCCTTGACGGCGCCCGACTCATCGAACAAAGCCTCGGCCGCGGCAAATCCGGCAAATACGTCCACACCGAGCTTCTCGGCTTCCTGTCCCAGAATCGGCACCAGCTGCCCCAGCGAGATGATGAAGTTGCCGTGATTCCACATCTGCGGCGGCGTCACGGGCGATTTGAAGCGCCGGCTCCTAGTCATGTAGTAGAACTCGTCGCGAGTGGCCGGCACGCAAATGGCGGGCGGGTGCTCGCGCCAGGTGGGCAATAGCTCATCGAGGGGACCGGGCTCCAGCACAGCGCCTGACAGGGAATGCGCCCCGAGACTTGCGGCCTTCTCCAGCACGCAAACGCTCAAGTCGGGTTTCAGTTGTTTCAGTCGAATCGCGCAGGCAAGCCCGGCAGGACCCGCGCCCACGATCGCGACCTCGTACTCCATGACATCACGTTGGCTTTCGTTCATGGGCGAAGTAAATCACAAAGCTATTGGCAGCGGGCCATCCATCAGGTGGACAGACAGTGACCGGGTTTGGGCGCGGCTGTCGCTTTTATGAGTAGGGACTACCATGTTGAAAGGCCACGGACGCCGCCTTCTAAGGATGGCCAAGGGATTTGGGCATGGCTTGGGCAGGGACGCCCGTCCCTTTCGCTTATCGGCGCCAATTTGGCTTGCGCTTGGCAAAGAACGCGCTGAAGCCTTCCCGTGCCTCGTCCAAAACCCGGAGATGTGCCAAACGAGCGGCCATGGCAACCGAGGCAGCCGTGCGTCCCTGCAAAGCTCCGTGCGCGATGTCGCAAATCAGCGCCTTAGCGTGGCCTTGAGCCTGCGGCGCGCCCTTGAGCAGCGCGTCGATGATCGCCGCGCACCTGGCGTCGAGCTCTTCTGCCGGGACCACTTCATGAACCAGCCCAATGTCCTTGAGTGTCGCTGAGCTCATTGTTTCGCCGCTCAAAAAGTAGCGCCGCGCCGCGCTCTCTCCTATTTTGCCCAGCACGAAGGGCGAAACAACGGCAGGAATGATCCCCAAGCGGACTTCGGTAAAGGCAAATTTCGCGGTGTCGACCGCAACCACGATGTCGCAGGCGCCCAACAGGCCAAGTGCTCCGCCATAGCCATCCCCATTGACTCTTGCCAGTGTCGGCTTCGCCAATGAATCGAGGGCACCCAACAGCGAGGCGAGTTTTTCGGCGTGCGCCAGGTTCTCGGCATGGGACGCCTGGTCCTGCGCTTGCATTTCGCTCAAGTCGGCGCCGGCGCAGAAGATTTCTCCCGTGCCCGTCAGCTCGACAACGCGCACCGCCGGATCGCCTGCACATTGCTGCAAGGCGGCACCCAGCGCGGAAATCGTCGCGCGGTCGAGCGCGTTGCGTTTGTCGGGGCGATTGAGCGTCACGCGCGCAACGCCGCCGATCAGCCCGGTCGTGACCGGTGCGCCGCTGCTCACATCAATTCGACAGCGATCGCCGTGGCTTCGCCGCCGCCGATGCAAAGGCTGGCGATTCCGCGCCGTTTGCCGCGGGCCTTGAGCGCGTACAGCAAGGTGGTCATGATGCGCGCGCCGGTGGCGCCGATTGGATGCCCCAGCGCGCAGGCGCCGCCATTGACGTTTACCTTGGCGTGATCAAGCGACAAATCCTTCATGGCAGCCATCGTCACCGCGGCAAACGCCTCGTTGATTTCATAAAGATCGGCGTCATTGGCCCGCCACTCCAACTGGGCCAGCAGTTTCTGCATCGCACCGACCGGCGCCACCGTGAACCACTCAGGCTCACGCGCAAAACTTGCGTAGCCTAGGATTCGCGCCAACGGCTTCAGTCCCTTCGCTGCCGCGAACGACTCGCGCGCCAACACCAGCGCGGCCGCACCGTCGGAGATTCCCGAGGAACTGGCGGCGGTAACCGTGCCGTCCTTTTTGAACGCCGGCTTGAGGGTTGGAATCTTGGCGATATCGAGAGTGAAGGGTGTTTCATCCTTGTCGATGAGCACCTCGCCCTTGCGGGTCTTGGTGGAAACAGGCGCAACTTCCGCGGAGAATCCGCCATCCTTGACGGCGGCGAGCGCCCTGCGCACGGATTCGGCGGCAAAATCGTCCTGGGCCTTGCGGGTAAATCCGTATTTCTCGGACGTGGCTTCGGCAAAACAACCCATCAGCTGTCCATCCCAGGGGCTCTGCAAACCGTCAAAGAACATGTGGTCCAGCACTTCTTGATTGCCCATGCGATAACCGGCACGCGCTTTGGGTAGGAGATAAGGAGCATTGGTCATGGACTCGAATCCACCGGCCACGACCACCTGGGCCGTACCGGCAAGGATCTGATCAGCGCCCATCATCACGGCACGCATGGCGGAGCCGCACATTTTGTTGACCGTGGTGGCCGGCGTGCTGGCCGGCAGGCCGGCGGCCAGGGCGGCCTGACGCGCGGGCGCCTGGCCGATTCCGGCCGACAGCACGCAGCCCATGATCACTTCGTCGACCTGGGAGGCGTCCAGGCGGGAATCGCCAAGCGCCGCCTTGATCGCGACCGCTCCGAGCTGCGGGGCACTAACGCTGGAAAATGCACCTTGGAAGGCGCCGACCGGGGTGCGGCGAGCGCCCAAAATAACGACGGGATCGGACTTCATATGCGGCATTCCATGTGATGTGCCTCACATTATAGCCGCTGCTATCAAGGATTACGGTGCGAGCGGATCGCCCACGGCGCTGGCGATGATCTCGCGGCTGCGCTGCCGGGCCTCATCGGCAGCCATAACTTGAAGAATTTCCACACAAACCGGCCGGCGGTAGACGGCCAATCTTCCGGGAGGCAGCACATCCCGCGTGCCGTGTATGGCGACGGCCACCACCGGCATCTTCGAGCGTGCGGCGGTGGCGAAGGCGCCATTCAAGAATCGACCGATCTGGCGCTTTTCATCGAATGTGCCTTCCGGGAAGAACATCAGCGACTGGCCCTGGGCCGCCACCTTCAGTACCCGGCGCGCATCGGTAGCCCCCTTGTGACGGTCGAAGCGCTCGACGAACTGCGAACCGAGGCCCCGCAACAGGAGACCGACGAGCGGAACACGCTCCGTTTCTTTTTTTATGACGAAGGCAAAGTCGGGCGGCAAGGCCGCGACGATCACGATGGCGTCGATGTAGCTGGCATGATTGGCCACCACCACACAGGGGGACCGCGGCAGACGCTCCAATCCCTTGACCGTGAAAGGAATACCGGCCACCCGCATGAAGGCGCGCGATAAAGCACCGGCCACCGCCCGGCGCTGGCGCTCTTTGGGCAGAAACAAATTGATGCCGAGCACAGCCAAACCCAGCACCGTAAAGGACACCAGACAGTAGGCGATGTAGGACAAATGCACGATCGCGAACGGTCCGGAATGCTTCGCTTCTGTGATCTGGTTCTCCTTATGTTAATACTTAACTGTACTGTGATTCTGGTCACGCCGACCTACCAGCACCCCTCGCATACTGGGGTCCGATAGCGCGGATGGCACTATTTCGTGCTCAACCTTTCGCGAGAAACTATGGTGACGGCTCTTAAGCGGACGGTCTATACACGCACCTCGGGGACGGCGGTACCTCGCGAGGCGGCTGATCCCGCCTTGCAGCGCTTCCTCGACGCGGTTTGGATGGAACGCGGCTTGTCGGCGAACACCTTGGCGGCCTATCGGGCCGACCTGACCGCCTTGGCACGCTGGCTGGAAGAGCGCGACAGTGCGCTGCTCAAGGCCACCCGCATTGAATTGCTGGGCTTCATTGCCGCTCGCGTCGAGGGTGGCTCCCGGCCCAGATCGACCGCGAGGCAGTTGTCGAGTTTCCGCCGCTTCTTCCGCTTCATGATGCGCGAGGGTTTGATCACGCTGGACCCCACTGCGCAGATCGCCATGCCGAAAATCGGCCGCTCGCTTCCCAAATCGCTGACTGAAGCCGAAGTGGATTCCTTGCTGGAGGCGCCGACGGTGTCCGAGCCGTTGGGGCATCGCGATCGCACCATGCTCGAGGTCCTGTACGCGACCGGCCTTCGGGTTTCCGAACTGGTGAGCCTGAAGCACAACCAGGTGAATCTGAATCAAGGCGTGATGCGTGTCGTCGGTAAGGGCAATCGCGAACGCTTGATCCCCTTGGGCGAAGAAGCCGTGAAGTGGCTGCACCAGTTCATGCAGGGCCCGCGAGTCGAGATACTCCTGGAACGGCAGACGGATTATTTGTTCCCCACGCGCCGCGGCGACCGCATGACGCGCCAGGCGTTCTGGCACATCATCAAGCGCTATTCAAAGAAAGCCGGCGTCGAGAAAGAGCTGTCGCCCCATACCTTGCGGCACGCCTTTGCCACGCATTTGCTGAATCACGGCGCGGATCTGCGCGTGGTGCAAATGCTGCTGGGGCACAGCGATCTGTCGACCACTCAGATTTATACGCATGTCGCCCGGGAACGCCTGAAAGACCTGCACACCGTGCACCATCCGCGGGGCTGAACGCCTCCATAGCGGGGACGGCCCCTGCTAGAATCGCGTGAACCTCTTGACCCTTGAGAGGTCGAATCATTCACATCCGATGGAGCTTCAAGTGCCGCGATTCCTAGCCGTATTGACGCTGATACTTTTCGGCGCCGCGATGAACCTGCGCGCGGCGCCTGCCGAGCAGCCGCCGGCCGATCCGCGCGCGGCCCTGCTCAAGCTTTTGCCGGCGGGCTCCAAACTCGACGACCTGCGGCCTTCGCCGATTCCGGGCATCTATGAATTCATTCAGGGAGCCGAGGTCAGCTACTTGACGGCGGACGGCAAATACTTCATCGACGGCAATCTCTACGACATGAAGTCGCGCGATAATCTGACCGAAGAGCTGCGCACGCACGCGCGCGTTGCGCTGATCAACGCTGTTCCCGAATCGCAGATGCTGATCTTTTCGCCGGCGAATCCGAAGTACACGCTGACCGTGTTTACCGACGTCGATTGCCAGTACTGCAGAAAGCTGCACAGCGAAATTGCGGAGCTCAACCGCCTCGGGATTCGCGTCCGCTACATGTTCTTCCCGCGCACCGGGCCAGGGACTGAGAGCTGGCGCAAAGCCGAGGTGGTGTGGTGCTCGGAGAACCGCAATGAGGCCCTGACGCGTGCAAAAGCCGGCGCCGCGTTGGACATGAACAAGATTTGCACGCCGACTCCGGTGGCGCGCGAATACGAGTTGGGCGAGAGCCTCGGAGTTCGCGGCACGCCTGCCATGTTCAGCGAATACGGCGACTACATCAACGGCTACGTTCCGCCGCACGAGCTCGTTCAGCAGCTCAAGGAGCTGCAGATGGCGCAGCTGGCGAAGCGCTGAGCTCCCGCAGCGGAACCTTAAGCACCGCTCTGTTCGATATTGAACGTGAGACCGTGAGGGTCGCGGATGTAGCAGCGCGGCACGGCCGGGTCTTCCTCGACCATTACGCAGCCGGCCGCCAGCAGCGCCGACTTGGCGGCTTGCAGGTCGGGCACCAGAAAGTCGAACACCGGCCCGTGCTTGGGTCCGCGCTCGACGAACAAGCGAAACGCGCCGGTCTCGAAGCCGGCCAGCGATTCGCCGTCGTGAAATCTCTTCAGACCTAGAACGGATTCGTAGAACCGGGCGGCTGCATCGAACTGCTCGGTCCGAATGATGACATCGCGAGAGGCGCGAAAGGCGCTCATCGCTCCAGCAGCTTCAGTTTGTCCTTTATCGTGTCCCATTGCTTGGCGTCCGCCGGCGCATCCTTCTTCTCGCTGATGACCGGCCACTTCTTGGCGAGTTCTGCATTCAGCTGACGGAATTCTTCCTGGCCGGTGGGAATCTCCTCCTCGGAGTAAATGGCCTCGACCGGGCATTCCGGCTCGCACAGAGTGCAATCGATGCACTCTTCGGGATCGATCACGAGAAAATTAGGACCCTCGTGGAAACAGTCGACGGGGCAAACCTCGACGCAGTCCATGTATTTGCACTTGATGCAGCTTTCGGTGACTACGAACGTCATGTTTTACCCTTCTTCAGCCCTGTTGAATGTGACTGGCTATTCTGCCAGACCATCTCAAGGTTTAGAGCGACTTTTCAGCTCGGTGAAATGATGGTCCTCGCGCCCGGCGCTGCGGTCCGCGTAGTATTGCCGCAACGCAAATTCGCCGCTGGCAAATGCCAAGTCGGACCACGGGATCTGGGCTTCATCGTACAGGCCGACCTCCAAACTTTCCGCTCCCGGCGCAAATTTCGGCTCCAGCAGTTTGGCGCGGAACATCACATGCACTTGATTGGCTCGTGTGACGCTGACCACCGCCAGCAATGAACCAACCTCCACCTCGGCCATCGCCTCTTCCCGGCATTCGCGCGCGGCCGCTTGCTGCATGGTTTCGCCGTTTTCCATGAATCCGGCCGGCACTGTCCAGAAGCCCAAGCGCGGCTCGATTGCGCGCCGGCACAGCAGGATTTTGTTTTGCCATTCCGGTATGCAGCCCAACACCAGCAGCGGATTCTTGTAGTGCACCATGTGGCAGCTGGTGCATACAAAACGCGGCAAATGATCCCCGGCGGGGATCTTGGATTCGACAGGCGAGCCGCAGTTGCTGCAAAAATTCAAAAGTAGTCCCGAAAAAAATTCTGGTGCCCGGAGAGGGAATCGAACCCACACGGTGTCACCACCACCGGATTTTGAGTCCGGCGCGTCTACCAGTTCCGCCATCCGGGCATGCCAGACCAAACAGTATATGCGATTGGCGCGCTTGGTAGAATGCCCGTGGTAATGCAACGCACGGACTTTCACTTCGATTTACCCCAGGAACTCATTGCGCAGCGGCCCGCGGCGGAGCGGTCCGCGTCTCGACTGTTGGCTCTCGATGGTGCGTCAGGATCCTGCCGCGACCTGCAGTTTCGCGATTTCCCTTCGCTGCTTGAGCATAAAGACCTCTTGGTTTTTAACGACACTCGCGTGATTCCGGCGCGGGTGTTCGGCACAAAAGCGAGCGGCGGACGGGTCGAAATCCTTCTCGAGCGCGCGCTGACGGCGAATACCGCATTCGCCCATGTCCGCGCCAGCAAGGGCCTGCGAGACGGCGCGGTCGTGCGCCTCGCGGCCGGCCAAAGCGCGCGCATGTTGGGCAGAGAGGACGAACTATTTCGCTTGGAGTTTTCTTGCGGTGTACTGGAATTTTTTGCAAGCCACGGCGAGATTCCGCTGCCTCCCTACATCGCCCGCGCAGCGGAGCCGGCGGACCGCGAACGCTATCAGACCGTGTATGCGCGCATCGCGGGCGCGATCGCGGCGCCGACCGCCGGCTTGCACTTCGACACGGCAATTTTTGCCGCGCTCGAATCGAGGCACGTGCGGCTTGCCTTCGTCACGCTGCATGTCGGTGCCGGTACCTTTGCGCCGGTGCGTACTGCCGACATCGATAGCCATCAGATGCATGAGGAGTACCTGGAGGTGCCCGCGGCCGCGTGCGCCGCGATCAACGAAACACGCGCCGCCGGCGGGCGCGTGATTGCGGTAGGCACGACAGTAGTGAGGAGCCTGGAAACGGCCGCGGCCTCGAGCGCAGCGCAGCCGCTGGTGCCGTTCCGCGGCAGCACGCGCATATTCATCAAGCCCGGCCATGAATTTCGTGCCGTGGATGCCTTGCTCACCAATTTTCATCTGCCAGAATCGACGCTGCTGATGTTGTGCGCGGCCTTCGTGGGCCGGGAAGCGCTGCTGTCCGCCTATGCGCACGCCGTGCACGCACGCTATCGATTTTTCAGCTACGGTGATGCCATGTTTCTAACCCCCGCGGCATCGAGCAGGGCGCACAGGTGATGCGTTTCAACCTGCTGGCGCAGGATGGCGCGGCGCGGCGCGGCCGTCTCGAGTTCCCGCGCGGCACCGTCGAGACGCCGGCGTTCATGCCGGTGGGCACGTATGGCACGGTCAAGGCGATGACCCCGGAGGATCTCGAAGCCATTGGCGTCGAAATCGTGCTCGGCAATACATTTCATCTTTACCTGCGGCCGGGGCTTGAAGCCATCCAAGCTCATCAAGGGCTGCATCGATTCATGCATTGGCGCCGGCCGATCCTCACCGATTCGGGTGGGTTCCAAGTCTGGAGTCTGGCCGAGATGCGCAAGATCACCGAGGAAGGGGCCCACTTTCGCTCGCCGGTGGACGGGGCGCAGGTGTTCCTGTCGCCCGAGGAATCCATGCGCATTCAGCGCGCGCTCGGGCTCCGATGTGGCCATGAGTTTCGACGAATGCACGCCGTATCCTGCCACCGAAGACGCTGCGCGCGCCTCCATGGAATTATCGATGCGCTGGGCGCAGCGCGGCTTTCGCGAATACTACGCCAGCGGGCCGCCGGGAACGCTGTTCGGCATCGTCCAGGGCGGGATCCATTTGAATCTGCGTGTAAGTTCATTGGCCGCACTCGAGCAGATCGGATTTGCGGGGCTTGGCATCGGCGGCCTGGCGGTGGGAGAACCTCCGGCTACGCGCAACACGGTGCTCGAGGGGTTGGTGCCGCAAATGCCGGCACACAAACCGCGCTATCTCATGGGCGTAGGCAGGCCCGAGGACATCCTCGAAGCGGTGCGGCGCGGCATCGACATGTTCGATTGCGTGATGCCGACCCGGCACGCGCGCAACGCGCATCTATTCACCCGCTCCGGCGTGCTCAATATTCGCAACGCCGCGCACCAGAGCGCTATCGGTCCGATCGAAGAGGGATGCGCCTGCTACACCTGCCGGAACTACAGCCGCAGTTATTTGCGGCATCTGGACAAATGCGGCGAGATTCTCGGCGCCCATTTGAATACCATCCACAACCTGTACTTCTATCAGCGCCTGATGCAGGAGATCCGGGCGGCGATCGTCGTGGGCCGGCTCGAGACTTACGCGGCCGAGTTCTACGCACTCAAGGCGGTTTAGCTGGGGTTTTGCTTTCGTGGCTGCTGTATACTACGCGGCTTTGTGTAGCGGCTCACCCAGCAAAAACAGAGTGTAACACCATGGATTTCCTCATTAATTCGGCAAATGCACAGGCCGCGGGCGGCGCCCCCGCCGCAGGCCCCAGCCTATTGAATACGCTGATGCTGCCGGCGCTGCTGCTGGTGGTGTTTTACTTCCTGCTGATCAGGCCGCAGAGCAAGCGCGCCAAGGAGCAGAAAGAAATGCTCTCCAAAATCGCCGCGGGCGACGAGATAGCGACGACCGGCGGAATGCTCGGCAAGGTGACCGAGGTGGGCGAGCAGTTTCTCAGTGTGGAGATCGCCGCCGGGGTGATCGTCAAACTTCAGAAATTCCAGGTCGCGCAGGTTCTGCCCAAGGGCACGGTCAAGAGCGCATGATCGGCTATCCGCGCTGGAAGATCGCGTTGGTCGCGATCGTATTGCTTCTTGGGATTTTTCTCGCGCTGCCCAATTTGTTTGGCGACGAAAACGCATTGCAGCTCGCGGCCGATCGCGCGGCTGTCACGGACGGCGACCGCGGCGCCGTCGAGCAGATTCTCAAGGATAAGGGCATTAGCCCATCCGGCGTTTTCTTGGAGCAGGGGCGCCTGACCTTACGTTTCAGCAGCAAGACGGATCAGTTGAAGGCGCGCGACATGATTGCCGAGGGCCGCCCCGGTCAATTCACCATCGCGCTGTCGCAGGCCTCACGCGTACCCCGCGTGGATGCACCGGCTCGGACTTCAGCCGGTGAAACTCGGCCTGGATCTTCGCGGCGGCGTATATCTCGTGTATCAGGTGGACGTGCAGGGCGCGGTCAAGCAGCTGCTCGATCGGCACGAACAGGATTTTCGCGCATCGCTGCGCAACGCCCGCGTCGCCTACCAGGACGTCGTCGTTGACTACCCGGAGAATCGAATTCGCGTGCTGTTTCGCGACGCCGACAGCTTCGCCAAGGGCAAGGCGGCCATTCTTGCCGACAGCCGCAACTTGAAGCTGACCGATATCACGGTCGCCGGCGCGCCGGCGCTGGAATTGCAGCTGACGCCGCAGGAGATCAAGGAGCGCCAGACCTACGCGGTTCAACAAAACATCATCATTCTGCGCAATCGTCTAAACAGTCCGGAACTGGCGGTATCCGAACCACAAGTGGCCAGCGAGGGAGTGGATCGCATCGCCATCCAATTACCGGGACTGCAGAATTCGGCTGAGGTGAAGAAAATCCTCGGCAAGACGGCAACCTTGGAATTCCGCATGGTCGATGAGTCAAACAATCCGCTCGAGGCGGCCAGCACCGGACGCGTGCCCTTGGGATCGAAACTGTTCTACACGCGTGAAAAGCAGCCGGTGCTCTTGAAGCGCGACGTGGTCGTAACCGGCGATCAATTGACCGATGCCACCTTCCAGCCGAACACCCAGGACGGTCCCGCCGTGTCGGTGGGCTTGGACAGCCGCGGCGCGGCAAAAATGCTGAAGAATACCCAGGAAAATCTCGGCCATTTGATGGCCGTGGTTTTCATCGACCGCTCGCGCGAGAAGAACGCGCAGGGCGTCGAAGTCGACAAGACCACCGAAGAGGTCATCAACCGCGCCACAATCCGCGGCGTGTTCAGCAATAACTTCCAGATCACCGGCGTCAATCCCATCGAAGGCCGCGAGCTGGCGTTGCTGCTGCGCGCCGGCGGACTGGCTGCGCCGCTGACGCCGGTCGAGGAACGCGCCATCGGCCCGAGCCTGGGCCAGGACAATATCGACAAGGGCATCAAGGCGATGGTGTTCGGCATGGCGGCGGCGTTCATTTTCATGCTGGTGTACTACAAGGTGTTCGGGCTGATCGCCGACATCGCGCTCGCGGCAAACGTGGTGCTGCTCACGGCGTTATTGTCGCTGGTGGGCGCAGCGCTCACATTGCCTGGAATCGCCGCCGTGGTGCTGACGGTCGGCATGGCGGTGGATGCGAATATTTTGATCTACGAGCGCATTCGCGAGGAATTGCGCAACGGCGTCACGCCGCGCGCCGCCATCGCCGCCGGCTTCGATCGCGCACTATCGGCCATCACCGACTCGAACATCACGGCGCTGATCGCGGGCGTCGTCCTGTGGTCGTTCGGTTCGGGCCCGATTCGCGGCTTTGCCGTCGTCCTGGTGCTCGGCATCGGCACGTCGGTGTTCACCTCCGTGATGGGCAGTCATGCGCTGGTGCAGGTAATCTACGGCGGCAAGCGCAAGCTGGATCGTCTGTCGATCTAGAGGATACGAACATGGAATTTTTTCACAAAGTAACGCGCTTCCCGTTCATGAACACCCGCAAGGTGTGGTACGGGCTGTCGGCGGTGTTGATCGTGACCTCGCTCGGTTTGGCCGCGATACGCGGACTCAACCTGGGCGTGGATTTTACCGGCGGCGTGGTCGTCGAGACGAATTTTGCGCAGCCGCCGAACATCGAGCAGCTGCGCGATGCGCTGACGAAGGCCGGCGTCACAAGCGCTCAAGTCCAGGCATTCGGCAGCTCGCGGGACATCTTGGTGCGTTTGCCGCCCGATCCGAACGCCAAGGGCGATCAAATCGGCGCGCGAATTCTCGACATATTCAGCAAGACCGACAGCGGCGTGAAGCTGCAGCGAACCGAGGTGGTGGGCGCGCAAGTGGGTCAGGAACTTTTCGTCAAGGGCGCCTGGGCGCTGATCGCGACGCTGGTTCTGATTTTGATTTATGTGCTGTTCCGCTTCACTCCGAAGCTCGCGCTCGGCGGGATTTTTGCCGTATTGCATGACCCGATCTGCGTGGTCGGTTTCTTTGCAATCAGCCAAATGACCTTTGATCTTACGGCGATATCGGCCATCCTGGCGGTAATCGGCTATTCCTTGAACGATACCGTCATCGTGTTCGACCGCATCCGCGAGCGCGCCCGAACCTCGCGAAAACTCAGCATCGCGCAGGTGATCGACGAATCCATCAACCAAACCCTGTCGCGAACCATCATGACCAAGCTGGTGACATTGCTGGTCGTGGTCGCGCTGTTGATTTTCGGCGGCGAGACTTTGCGCGGGTTTTCCGCAGCATTGGTGATCGGCATCATCGCCGGCACCTATTCATCGATTTATATCTCCGCTGCGTTGGCGCTCGATCTCGGCCTGCGCGCCGACGATTTGCTGGAGCGCAAGATCGCAAGACCTGAGGAAATCGACGGCCTGCCGTAAATGCAGTTGCTTTCCGATCCGCAGGTTTGGCTGTCGTTTCTGACGCTGGCGGTGCTGGAAATCGTGCTCGGCATCGACAACGTCATCTTTCTTTCGATGCTCGTCGATCGTTTGCCGAACACACAGCGCGGCAGCGCGCGCATTCTCGGCTTGAGCTTCGCGATGCTGACGCGCATCGCGCTGCTGTTCTCCATCACCTGGCTTGCGACCTTGCGCGCCCCGCTGTTTTCAGCGCTCGGGATGGATGTGTCGGGCCGCGAATTGATTCTGTTCGCAGGCGGCCTGTTATTGGTCGTGAAGAGCGTCAGCGATATCCGCGGCATGCTTGCCGGAAAAGTGCGCAGCCGCAAGGCTGGAGTGATCCACAGTTTTTGGCTGATCATCCTGCAGATCGGCGTCATCGACATCGTGTTTTCGCTGGATTCGGTGTTTACCGCCGTCGGCCTGGCGCAGCACATCGAGGTCATGGTGGCCGCGATCGTGCTTGCGGTTCTGGTCATGATGGTGGTGGCCTCGGCGGTCAGCGCATTTATCGAACGGTTCCCGACCATCAAGGTACTGGCGCTGGCATTTCTGGTGCTGGTGGGCATGAGCTTGATCGCGGAATCCCTGGATCTGGAGATACCCAAAGGCTACTTGTACTTTGCACTGGCCTTCTCCGCCGCGGTCGAGTGGATACACCAGCGCTTGCGAGGGCGCGGCAAGCCTTGATTTCGACCCTTGAGCGCCATGACGGAATGCGCGGCGATTCGCGGATTCCGCAAATTGTTTGCTAGCGCGCCGGGAAAGCCGTTAGAGTCGGGCCACTGAACCCACATTCGGTGCAACATGAATATAAAAGGGATGCTTGCCACCAAGCCGATCGGCACCTATCAAAAAGAGGCATCGGCGGAGGGGTTGAAGCGGGCGCTCGGTATTCCATCACTGATCGCTTTCGGTATCGGCGGCATCATCGGCACCGGCATATTCGTGCTAACCGGCCTTGCGGCCGCGCAACATGCCGGCCCCGCCATTGCGATCTCCTTCATTATCTCGGGTTTGGGTTGCATGTTCGCCGGCCTGTGCTATTCCGAGTTTGCTGCAATGGTGCCCGTCGCGGGCAGTGCCTACGCGTACAGCTACGCAACCCTGGGTGAGTTCATCGCCTGGTTCGTCGGCTGGAATCTGATACTTGAATACATGATGGCGTGTTCCACGGTGGCGGTGGGATGGAGCCGATATTTCGTGAAGCTCTTGGATCACTACGGCATCAATTTCCTTCCCGCTGCCCTCACCAATGCGCCCTTCGATGCCGCCGAGGTGGGTTTCCACGTCGTCACCACCGGGGCGACCGTCAATCTGCCGGCGATTCTCATCGTCGCCGCGGCCACGGCACTTTGTTACAAGGGCATAAGAGAATCGGCGGTGGTCAATACCGTCATCGTGGCGATCAAGGTCAGCATCGTTGTGGCGGTGATTGCGTTCGGCGCCAAGTATGTCAACACCCACAATTGGGTACCGTACATTCCGCAGAACACCGGAGTGCGCGGCGAATTTGGCTGGAGCGGCATTTGGCGCGCCTCGGCCATCATTTTCTTCGCGTATATCGGCTTTGACGGGGTCTCGACCGTGGCACAGGAAGCCAAGGACCCACAGCGGGGTATGCCGATCGGCATGCTGGGCAGTCTCGCCATATGCACCGTTCTCTACATCCTCATGTCGAGTGTTTTGACCGGGTTGTTGCCGTTCAAGCAACTCAATGACGCAGCGCCAGTGGTCGTAGCGCTGGAGGCGCATCCGCAGCTCGGTTGGCTGACGACCTGGGTGATCTGGGGTGCGCTGTTTGGGCTCACCTCGGTGATCATCACCATGATCATCCCCCAGGCACGCATCTGGCTGACCATGTCCCGCGATGGTCTGCTGCCGAAGTTCTTCGGCGCAGTGCATCCGAAATTCCGTACCCCGCATAAGTCGACGCTCATCACGGGAATCGCCGCAGCAACCTTCGGCGGGCTGCTACCGATCAACATTCTGGGCGAATTGGTATCGATCGGCACGCTGACCGCCTTTATCGTGGTTTGTATCGGCGTGCTGGTGCTGCGCTACACGCGCCCGGACTTGAAGCGACCGTTTCGCATCAAATGGATTTGGGCGATCTCGCTACTGGGCGTTGGATTCTGTTCGGCAATGGCACTATCGCTACCCAGTGCCACCTGGATACGCTTGATCATGTGGAGCATCCTTGGGATCCTGATTTACCTGCTGTACGGCTACAAAAATAGCCGTCTGCGCTTACCCGGGGCCGAACACGGGGAACTCGGCACCTTGCCCTCAGCCGCTACCCGCGGCGCCAAAGCTTAAGCTTCGCGCAGGCTGGCGGGCGTCAGCGGCCCGATGGCGTCGAGCAGCGCCTGGTAGACCTTCGGATTGCCGGCCACGATATTGGCTCCCAGCGCATATTCGGCGCCGGCCGGCGTGCCGACGCGGCCCCCGGCTTCCTGGATGAGCAGGGTCCCGGCGGCGGTATCCCAGGGGCTCAAGCCAAATTCCCAAAAGCCGTCGATGCGGCCAGCCGCCACATAGGCAAGATCCAAGGATGCGGCGCCCGGCCGGCGCACGCCGGCTGCGGTGGACATGACCACTTTGAGCATGGCGAGATAGGCATCGAGATTGGCGCCCTCGCGAAACGGGAAGCCGGTGCCGATCAGAGCGCCTTCGAGGGTGCGCTGCGCGCTGACGCGCATCTTCTTGCCTTCGAGCTGCGCACCATCGCCGCGCGAGGCGGTAAAGAATTCCTGGCGCATGGGATCGTAGACCACGGCGTGCTGCAGGCGGCCTTTCTGCTCGACCGCAATCGACACGGCGAAGGTCGGAAATCCGTGCAGAAAGTTCGTGGTGCCATCCAATGGATCGATGATCCATACGAATTCATCGTTGCCGCTGCGACCCGATTCCTCGGCCAGGATCGCATGCTGCGGATGGCTGCGCCGGATCGTCGCGATGATGTCGGCCTCGGCCTTGCGGTCGATGTCGGTCACAAAATCGTTGCGGCCCTTGCTGTCGACTTTCAGCGAATCAAGGCGCGACAGGCTCTTCACGATCAGATCGCCGGCGCGCCGTGCCGCGCGCATGGCGATATTGAGGAGGGGTTGCATAGGCTCGCGCTAGAATAACAGATGCAATGACCAGCCTTGTGCGCATCGTCCTCATCGATCCCAGCCATCCGGGCAACATCGGATCGGTGGCGCGCGCCATGAAGAACATGGCGTTGTCGGATCTGGTGCTGGTGCGGCCGCGCTCGTTTCCGCATGCGGAAGCCAATGCGCTGGCAGCGGGCGCGGACGATATTCTGGCGGGCGCGCGCATCGTTGCCAGCGTCGCCGAGGGCATCAGCGACTGCGGCTTCATTGCGGGCACGACTTCGCGCCCGCGATCCTACTACTGGGAGTTCACGACGCCGCGCGACGTCGCCGCCCGCATCGTCGCTTCGCCTGCGGAAAATCGCGTCGCAGTGCTGTTCGGCTCGGAGCGTTACGGTCTTGCCACCGAGGATTTGAATCACTGCAACGTGCTGGTGCGCATTCCCGCCAATCCCGAATATTGCTCGCTGAATCTGGCGATGTCGGTGCAGCTGATCGCCTACGAAATCTTCATGGCGCGCGAGCAGCCCCATTCGCACACGCAATTAGAAATGCCGCTGGCTGCGTCGGGCGATGTTGAGCATTTCTACGCGCACCTGCACCAGGTGCTCAACGAAATTGATTTCGAGGACCGCACCGGGCACCTGATGGAGCGCTTGCGGCGGCTGTTCAATCGCGCGCAGCTGGATCGCAACGAGCTCAATATCCTGCGCGGCATTTTGAGCGCGGTGCAGGGCCGGCGAGGACAGTCGGCGCAGCGTTCGCGCAAATGAACGCCGCGGCCATGCCGGTGTATCTCGACCACGCGGCCACCACCCCGGTCGATCCGCGCGTCGCTGCGCGCATGGCGGAGGTCTTGAACTCCGAGAGCGAATTCGGCAACCCGGCTTCAAGCCACGATTATGGCGACACCGCCGGCGCCCTGATCGAGGCGGCGCGCGCGCAGGTGGCAGAGGCCGTGGGAGCCTCTACAAACGAAGTCGTTTGGACCTCGGGCGCCACGGAAGCCAACAATCTGGCGATATTCGGCGTCGCACACTACTACCGCGACAGCGGCCGGCACATCATTACCACCCGTATCGAACACAAGTCGGTGCTCGATCCCTGCCGCGAACTGGAGCGGCGCGGATGGCATATCACCTATCTTCCGCCCGATGGCGGCGGACTGCTGAATCCCGATCAAGTCGCTGCGGCGCTGCGTCCGGATACCGTCCTGGTATCGATCGTGCACGTCAACAACGAGATCGGCGTGGTCCAAGACATCGGCGCGATCGGCGCGATCTGCGCCAAGCACGGTGGCGCACGGCTGCATGTCGATGCGGCACAGAGCGTCGGCAAATGCGCCGTCGATTTTGCCGCTCTTAAGGTCGATTTGCTGTCGCTGTCGGCGCACAAGGCGTATGGGCCCAAAGGGGCTGGCGCCCTGGTGGTTTCTCAGCGCGGCGCTGCCGGCGCTCGAGTGCAGCTTATGCCCCTGCAATTTGGCGGCGGACAGGAACGGGGATTGAGAGCCGGTACTCTGGCCACTCACCAAGCCGTCGGCATGGGCATGGCGTTCGCGCTCGCAGCGGGGCCGCTGCAGGAAGAGTTCGCACGAATAGGGCAGCTGCAGCAGCGGCTCTGGCTGGGGCTGTTCGCGATCGGCGGCGTGCTGCGCAACGGCAACGCGCAGCGCTCCGTACCGCATCTGCTCAATGTGTCATTCGAGGGCGTCGAGGGGGAAAGCCTGCTCGCCGCGGTGCGCCCGCACTTGGCGGTGTCAACCGGTTCGGCCTGTACATCGTCGCTGGCGGAGCCCTCGTTCGTGCTGCGCGCCCTCGGCCGCAGCGAGCGCCTGAGCGAAAGCAGTCTGCGGTTTGGCCTCGGCCGCAGTAGCAGTGAGCGCGACATCGATACGGCGATTGCGGTGTTGACGCGAGAAGTCGAGCGGCTGCGCAGGATAGCCGGCGCATGAAATATAACAAACAAACGCGCCGCTACTTCGAGACGGCGGCTCGCGCGGGCGTCTTGTCGGGTCCTTTGGTTTATCGCGGCGCAGCGGGCAACCGCGAACACGGCACCTGGGTGCAATTCGATGTGCAGACGGCATCGGGGATCCTCAAGGAGGCGCGCTTCCTTGCCTTCGGCTGCCCGCACACCATCGCCGTCGCGGCTTGGGTGGCGGAACAGGTGCTCGGGCAGCCGGTAATCCGGCGCCTGCCGGATAGCGTGCAAGCCATCAGCCAGCAATTTGCCGTGCCTGTGGAGAAACTCGGCCGCCTGCTGATAGTCGAAGATGCCTGGCTCGCAGCGATTGACGCGGCCATAACCGAAGCTTAATTAAAAACGCCCCTTGGTTCCGTGCGCACTGCCCCCAAGCATGTTATGTATGCCTCAAGGTTTGGCTGAACTTTCTCGAGGACAGCACGATGGCGATTATGTTGACGGAATCGGCTGCGGATCGGGTACGGACTCATTTGGCGCAACGCGGAATCGGCGTCGGTCTGCGGGTTGGAATCAAAAAGACCGGCTGTTCCGGTTTCGCCTATGTCGTGAACTACGCCGACGAAATCAATCCTGAAGATGCGGTTTTCGAGGCGCGCGGCGTGAAAGTCGTGGTGGATCCCTTAAGCTTGCCGTTGATCGACGGCACACTGGTTGATTTCGTCAAACAGGGTCTCAACGAGGCGTTTAAGTTCCGCAATCCCAAAGCAAAGGGTGAATGCGGCTGCGGCGAGAGTTTCAACGTCTGACCCTTAAAGCCGTCATCGAGGCGGCTGGTTTTTCCAAGCAATACAGTCACTTCGGCACTGATCTGTAATTGCTTGGGCGCCCTGGCTCCAGTACACTTCGCGGTCTTTGTCGCGCCCTCCTAGGGCGGGATTTCTTGAGCGAGGTTCTGGCCATGCCCATCGAGCGTACCCTTTCCATCGTCAAGCCCGACGGCGTCGGCCGCAATCTGATCGGCGAGGTCTATCGCCGCTTTGAATCGGCAGGCTTGAAAGTGGTGGCGGCGCGCATGATGCGGCTTTCAACGGCCGAAGCCGAGGGCTTTTACGCGGTGCATCGCGAGCGGCCGTTTTTCAAAGACCTGGTGCGATTCATGACCTCGGGCCCGGTGATGGTGCAGGTGCTCGAAGGCGAAGCTGCCATTGCGAAGAATCGCGAGGTGATGGGCGCCACCGATCCGAAGAAAGCGGCCAAGGGAACCATTCGTGCAGATCTTGCCACCAGCATCGATGAGAACATCGTTCATGGTTCGGATGCCGCGGATACGGCGGTGCGCGAAATCGGCTACTTCTTCCGCGAAATTGAGCTCTGCCCGCGGACGCGCTAGCGTAGCGGCGACTTGAAGGAGGCATCGTGGCTGGCGAACGTGTGAATCTACTGGGGCTGCCGCGCGCGCAGCTCGAGGCGTTCGTGGCGCAACGTCTTGACGCCAAGCCGTTTCGCGCCCGGCAGCTGATGAAGTGGATATATCGGCGCGGTGCCGGCGATTTCTCCGCCATGAGCGATCTTGCGAAGGACTTTCGTACGCAGCTGCGCGAGGTTGCCGAAATCACGGTCCCGCAAATCGTAACCGAACAGCTATCAAGCGACGGCACGCGCAAATGGATGCTGCGCATGGACCAGGTGCAGGGAATCGAGACCGTCTACATCCCTGAACCCGATCGCGGCACCCTGTGCATCTCCAGCCAGGTCGGCTGCGCGATGGACTGCACGTTCTGCGCCACCGCGCAGCAGGGGTTCAATCGCAACTTGAGCGTCGCGGAAATCGTGGGTCAAGTTTGGCTGGCGCAGCGCGAACTGACCGGATCGCGAGCCGCTGAAAGCGCCGCCGTCCGTAGCCGCGCCATCACCAACATCGTGTTCATGGGAATGGGCGAGCCGCTCGCCAATTACCGCAATGTGGTGCCGGCGATGCAGATATTCATGGACGATTTGGGCTACGATTTGTCGCGCCGTCGGGTAACATTGAGCACCTCGGGGTTGGTACCGCAGATCTACAAATTAGCCGAAGAGTGCAATGTGGCGTTGGCGGTATCGTTGCATGCACCGAACGATGAATTGCGCAATGAACTCGTGCCCATCAATCGCAAGCACCCGATCGACGAACTGCTGGCCGCATGTTGGCATTACATCGATCAGCAAAACGGGCGCAGCATCACCTTCGAATACGTCATGCTGGACGGCGTCAACGACAAGCCCGAGCATGCGCGGCAGCTGGTGCGGCTGTTGAAAGGACACCCGGCAAAGGTCAATCTCATTCCGTTCAACGTGTTTCCGGGCACGCGCTATCGCCGTTCGCCGGCCGCCACCATTGCCAGGTTTCGCGAGATCCTGAATGATCACGGTGTGATCGCCACGACGCGAAAGACGCGCGGCGACGACATCGACGCGGCCTGCGGGCAGCTGGCGGGCAAGGTAACGGATCGCACGCTGGTGCGGCTCGGCGCAAAACTTGGCGGCGCGCTCACGGCGGTGGAAACATAAATGCAGCTTGGTACCAGAAGGGTTTGCCTCGCTTGGGTGCTGGCCCTGATGTTGCCGTCGCTGCTGGCGGCCTGCAAATCAAGTCCGCCCGTGTACACCCCGCCGGTGCGGTCCTACAAAAAGGAGCCGGTGCAAGCGGCCGCGGCGAACATGCAGCTGGCGCTCGAATACATGAAGCTCGGCCAGCTTGCGAATTCGCGCGAGTGCATCGAGAAGGCGCTGAAGGAGGATCCGTCGAATCCGGATGTGCAGATGACCGCGGGTCTGGTGTACGAGCGCATCAACGAGACCGCCAAGGCCGAGAAGGCCTACGACGCGGCAAACCGATTGGGCAAGGGCGATCCGAACATCCAAAATGCCTACGCAGTGTTTCTTTGCAGCAAGGGCAAGACCGCGGCGGGCGAAAAGTTATTCCTCGAGGTAGCGAAGAATCCTTTGTACCAGACGCCCGAGGTTGCGTTAGGCAACGCCGGGACTTGCGCGCGCGGCGCCGGTGATTTGGTGAACGCTGAAAAGTTTTTCAATCAAGCGCTCGCAATTCGCCCGAATTACGGCGAGGGCCTGCTGCAACTGGGGAATATCGCCTTCGACCGCGGCGATGCGGCGAAGGCGCTGGAAATCGTGCAGCGCTATCTGGCGGTGAATCGACCTACTCCCGAGATTCTGTGGCTGGGATTCCGCGCCGAACGCAAGCTGGGCGACACGGTCGATGCCGCGGTTTTCGCGCGCCGTGTGCAGGTGGAATTTCCCGACTCGCAGCAGGCGAAGAGCATGCGCAATGGCGTTGATCGATGAGCGAGGCCGCGGTGTCGCCCGGAGCCCGCCTCAAGGCGGCGCGCGAGCAGCGCGGATTGAGCGCGCAAAAAGCGGCTGACGAAATGCACTTGGATCGCTGGGTCATCGATGCGCTCGAGGCCGATGATTACAAACGCATTGGGCCGACGGTTTATGCCAAAGGCCACTTGAAGAAGTACGCCGCACTGTTGGGCCTGCCGGCGGAGGAAATCCTGGCCGGCTATGAATCGCGCAGCCATGGCAGCGGCGAGGCGGTTCTCTCCGGCGCCGGCATGATGCATGCGCCGCGCGCCGATGCGCCGCAAGCGCGGCATTTGAAGCCGTTGCCGATGGCGCTCAGCGTGACGGCAGTGCTGCTGCTGGTCGGCGTCCTGTGGTGGAGACCATGGCATCAACGCGGGCCTCTGCGCAGCGTGCCGCAGGCGGCCGCGGCGATAAGCTCATCGCCGGTGAACGAATTGCCCGACAAAGCCGTGAGCGCCACCGGGATCTCCACGGCCGCCGCGTCGCCTGCAACAGTTCGCGAAACAGCGCCTGCGCCGGTCGCGGCGCCAAGCGCGCCGGCGAGTGCGGCGGCACCCACAGCAACCGCGGCCACGCCGGCAGTCGTCGATGCGGCGGTGCCCGGCGCCGGCCGTGCGCGGCTACGCTTGAGCTTTTCCGCGGACTCGTGGGTGGACGTGCACGATGCGTCGGGCCACCGCACTTTTGCCGGCACCGGTCTTGCCAACAGCGTGAAGACCATCGCCGGCGCGGCGCCCATGCGAGTGTATTTGGGTTTCGGCAGCGGCGTGCAACTCGAGATCAACGACCGGGTGGTTGCCATCGGCCCGCAATTCTTCGCCGGCGATGTCGCGCGATTCGAGGCGGGCGCCGACGGCGTTTTGCGCCGCGATTCTCACGCCGAACAATCACGGGGCGACCCTTCGCGGGGCGACCCTGCGCACGCCGTGCAAGCGGCCAGCGCGCGTCCGACCGGCTGATCGGAGAGGGCTCTTGAACAAGACCATCGAGCCCCTGCGTGGTGTGCATGATGTATTGCCCGCGCAAATCGCGGCCTGGCAACATCTGGAGCGCATCACCCGCGAGGTGTTCGCCGGCTACGGCTATGAGGAATTCCGGGTTCCGGTGATCGAACAGACCCAACTGTTCAAGCGCTCCATCGGCGATTTCACGGATATCGTCGAGAAGGAGATGTTCAGCTTCGTCGACCAGGGGGAGGATCACATCACGCTGCGACCCGAGGCTACCGCCGGCATCGTGCGCGCGGTGATTTCGAACGGTCTGCTGCGCGAAGGGCGGCTGCGGCTTTGGTGCATGGGACCGATGTTCCGGCGCGAACGGCCCCAGGCCGGCCGCTATCGCCAGTTCCATCAAATCGATGCGGAGGCCTTCGGCTTCGCGGGACCGGATGTCGATGCGGAATTGATTCTATTGTCGCATCGTTTGTTGAAGCGCTTGGGGCTCGGCCAGGTGAAGCTGCTGCTGAACTCCCTGGGAACGCCGGTGTCGCGCGCGGCGTACCGCGAAACCCTGGCCGCGTACTTCGGCGCACACCGGGAAGCGCTCGATGAGGACAGCAAGCGGCGCCTGACGGGCAACCCGCTGCGCATTCTCGACAGCAAGAACCCGGCCATGCAGCGCATCATTGGCGGGGCACCGCGCATCGTCGATTCCCTGGACGGGGAGTCACGCGAGCACTTCGAGTCGCTGTGCGCGCGGTTGCGCAGTGCCGGCATCGAGTATGATGTGGAACCGCACTTGGTCCGTGGGCTGGATTACTACACTCGAACCGTGTTCGAGTGGACCACCGACGCCTTGGGTTCGCAAGGCACGGTGTGCGCCGGCGGGCGCTACGACGGTTTGGTGGCCCAATTGGGGGGTGCCGACACCCCGGGCATCGGCTGGGCCATGGGGCAAGAGCGCATCGTCATGCTCCTCCAGAAGCAGAATTTGAGCCTGCAGCCGCAGCGGCCGCGCGTTTATTTGGTGCTGGCCGGGGAACGGACGGAGATCCAGGGTTTCAAATTGGCGGAACAATTGCGTGATGCGTGGCCCGATCTGTCCCTGCAGATCAATTTGGGAGGCGGCAGCTTCAAGACGCAGTTCAAGCGCGCCGACAAGAGCGGCGCGGACTTTGCGCTGGTTTTAGGCGATGACGAGGTGGCGCGTGGAGTGATCGCGGTGAAGGCATTGCGCCAAGAGTTGGCGCAAGAGGACTGCCCTGTGGACCGAATCAGTGAACGCATAGGCATCTTATTGGGTCTTAGGGCGGAGAAGGCGGAGTAGCTATGGCAGAAGAATATTTGACCGACGATGAACAGCTCGAAGCTGTCAAGCACATGTTCAAGGAATACGCGCCCTGGATCATTGGCGGCCTGGTCCTTGGCCTTGGCGGTTGGTACGGGATTCAGTTCTACAGGTCGCATCACAACGAGCGCGCATTGCAGGCAGCCGCGCAGTTCGAACAGATGACCTTCGCAATGCAAGCCGACGATCGCAATAAATCCAGGGCAATCGCCGATGGACTGGTCAAGGATTTCCCGAGTTCGCCGTATGCCGATCAGGCGCAGCTGGCGATCGCTCGTATGAGCGTCGAGGACGGCCATTCTGCCGATGCCGTGGCGCCGTTGACCCAGGTCATGGATAACTCCAAGGACGCGGAGCTGAAACAGATCGCTCGCCTGCGGCTCGCACGGGTGCTGATCGATCAAGGCAAACCCGACGATTCGATCAAGCTGCTCGCCGCGGGGACGCCCGGGAGCTTTGCCGGCCGCTACCACGAGGTGCATGGCGATGCGCTTTACGCGAAGAAAGACATCGCGGGCGCCATTGCGGAATATAACGCGGCCTTGAGTGCCGGCGATGGCGGGGCGGATAGTGCGCTGCTCGAACTCAAGCTGGCCGATCTTGCCTCCAACGAAAAGGCCAAACCCTGATGCGCTTATTGCTTGCCTTAAGTTTGGGCGTGTTGCTCGTAGCCGCCGGCTGCACCAAAGACAAAGACGTCGAACCGCCGGCGAAATTGGTGGATTTTCCGGCGACTCTGCCGGTGAAGAAAATCTGGAGCAATAATCTCGGCGGCGGCAAGAAGCAGATCGTGCTGCGACTGGGGTTGGGCCCGGCGCTCGACAATGGTCTCGTATTCGCAGCAAATCATCAGGGCGAATTGCTCGCGCTGTCACTCGAGACCGGCAAGCGCGCCTGGGTCAAGAAGCTGAAAATGCCGCTATCCGCCGGACCCGCCGCACGCTTCGGCATGGTCGTCGTGGGCACCAGCAAGGGCGCGATAGTCGCTTTGGACGGCGCCACTGGCCGCGAGTTGTGGCGCGCGAAAGTCAACTCCGAGCTGCTCTCCGCACCCGCAATCGGCGAGAAGGTGGTGGTGTTGCGCTCCGTCGACGGCCGCTTGCGCGGCTTCGAGGCGCACAGCGGCAAGGAAATGTGGTCGGTGGAGCAGCAGGTGCCGCGCTTGAGTCTGCGCGGCACTGCGTACCAGACAGCCCGTGTTGCGTATGCAAATTGCCCATGCGTGGTCTTTGGCTTTTTGAGAGCTACAGCCAAGGAAGCAGGAGGGACCGATGCTACAGCCTTAGTAGGCTTTGGTCGTCCAGATCCGGCTCGACCGGGCTTGCATCAGCCGAGACAACCTTGACGAACCCTGACCGCATCGGGTGGCGTCTGCGGAGAAACCAATGACACGGGACTCAGGAGAAGTCGAGGCCGAATGGGGGGAGGCCTCTGGGGTATCTATCGGGGGGTGATCCGGTGATGAGTGGTATGGGGGGACTGATGGGCTGGGAATGACAGGGGCATCTTTGGGCAAGGGTACATGGGGAGCAAAGGTAGGCATAGAGGCCGTACTTTGTGCATGAATGGTGCCAGTACTGTACCGGCTGAGGAGAACCATCAGTGGATAGGGGCCTGAGCCAGCAAAATCATGTTGGACACGATTCTGAAAATCGCACAATGTCGAGGGATCGACATTGTGTTGCCACTCCAAGTAGCACATCTCCTGCTCCAGCTGGTTATTATAATCTCCCGGGGCGTGAACATCTCTTGACCCACGATACACCACGATTTGTTGGAATAGGTGTCATCACATATGATCTTCGATGCGAGCATGAAAGCCGAAATAAATAAGCTATGGCCATAAGAGCCTTGGCAGCCAGAAAACGGGCCTTCAGGCGCTGTAGGAGGTAAAGCACAGCAAAAGTCACCGATGGGTGAAGCTGTGTGCCGTGCAGAGCATAGGCAATGAATCCGAGCCAGCTCATATGCAGGTCAAACGTGGGAGGGTCATGACATTAGCTACGGAAGTGCAGCGATTTGGGGTCTATTGCACCATCTCCTTCCCAATCTGGTGACACTGCATGAGGTCCAGGTTCTTCAGCCTTAGCGGCCACGAGAAGCTAGACACGTTTGGCGGTACCGAGTGCGAGCGTCCGTGTGATGTGGGATGCGCAAGCGCGTGCGTCGGGTGCGGCTGGCACAGTGCTGTTGTCGTTGTTGAGGTTGAGTTCGAGGCTGAAGTCTCGCAGAGTAGGACGCTGGCGGGGGAAGGGTGAGTTTAGGCGGCATGGCCTGCCGTGGGTATGCTCGGACGTGTGCTGGTAAACGCGACTCGACAAAGGTCCGCAGTGCATCCCAGTCAACCGTCGTGCATCTGTCGAGGCTCAGCGTCTCCAGTTTAAGGACGATCCAGCTCTCGTGGTCGGGCCGGAGCGGAGAGGCTCTGTCAAAACGAGGAGTACATCATATATCAGTATCTAAATATTCTTCACAGCGAAAATCAGGCGCACCTTGATCAGACTAGAGGAGGCATCCTCCACGTCCACAAGTTCCAGCGTTGTCAGCGAGGACGTCCGACTCAAGAGTCTGACCAGCTCGAGCTCGCCGAAAAAGGATGCTTCGATTCTTAGGTGGTGCAATGGCAGGGACGTCAGCGACTGCTGCTTTAGGTGGTTGAGCAAAGATCGTCACGTTATCCATGTAACACAGTGCAACCTTCTCAAGCGCCGGGATAGTGATTTGGCTGAGAATCGTCCGGGTGCGTTGGATGCCCGCGTAGTGAAACATCATTTTAGTGAGCCGTGGTAACTGGATCATGTGGGACGGGAAACGTTTGTGGAGATGCGGTTCATGCTCATACATTGCACATGTCTCTGGGTTAACATCGGACATGTTCTGTATATGTTACGGAGTCGCCTAAGCGCCCTGTTTAGACGCCCCAATTCGCTTTTTCCTCTAAGTCAACTCTTTAGACGCCAAGTCATATAGACGCCTAATCACGTGCACTCATCACATGTATCCTCACATGACACATCATGTGCAGTCTCCACGTGACTCGCGACTTAGTCGTTTCAGCAAGTGTCTGAGTCCCAGCCTCAGCCACCCCCTGTCTCTAATAGGAAGGTACCCTTTCCCACGCTTCTCTCTCGCGCTGCAAAGCAACCCCAGATCATTGCACAGTTCCACAGTCCGTAGTATGCAGTTCTGTAGCTCTGTAGTAATCTGTAGTTTACTGCAGTAATGTACTACGCATTGCACAGTCATTGCTACGCAATGCACAGTCAATGCACAGCCCCCAATCATGTATATAAGGACGTAGATACAGGCCAAGTAGCCTCAGACTTGGTCTCTTGTATAGAACCACAATCCCTCCCCAGATTCCCTCGAAAGCCCTTGCTTTCATTGTGTGTTTCCATACGCGTTAAATCGAGACCTTAAACTCTCATCTCATAACGAACTAGTTGCAGCAACTAGCTTTTGCATAACATACCTTGCAGACTTCGAGATACGATCTACGAAGTAGACTCTTGTTAAATCGAGACCCACTGTTCATAGAACAGCAGAGCACCCGATTCTCTTCTTTCCGGGCACTTCGTAGCGCCATGCAAAGTCCGAGCATAACACAAGACCAAGTCTTTCTATAAGAAGAAAGCACTGACCCTTTTTAAAGTCTCTTTAAAGGCTAAGTAAAGAGAACCCCTTACTATACATAGCTAGGCTAGTGTATAACAAAACCCCTCACTGTACCAGATTAGCTACCTGGTACATACCGAACCCTTTAGTACTTTAGCCAGGCTAGTACTATACCAGACATCTACTAAGTTGTAGAGACCCTTCT
This sequence comes from uncultured Gammaproteobacteria bacterium, assembly GCA_963785405.1. Classification (GTDB taxonomy): domain Bacteria; phylum Pseudomonadota; class Gammaproteobacteria; order Steroidobacterales; family Steroidobacteraceae; genus Bog-1198. The sequence goes on along the minus strand of CAWAVF010000005.1, from coordinate 4,829 downwards.
TACAGGCTTTAGAAGTAAAGTAAAGCACTGAGACTAGTGCAGTTACACTAGACTACCATCTACGCGATTCAGAAGGAAAGGCTTCCCTATAGAAAGCAACCGATGCCAAGACAGCATCACTAGCTCCTCGAGTCACTGACGACCCAGACGAAGAGCGCGAAGTTACTAGGAGAAGACTAGACGATCTCCCACCAGAAGTATTAGGAAGTGTCATTTGGATAAACTACCACGAAGGAGAGTCAGTAGAACAACCAAAGACAGGATACTACCTACCCGATCTACAGGACCGCACACTTGTAGAACCCACCTACAAACCACACGCACCAGAACCAGTCGAATTCTTTGATAATCACTGGTACTACCTAGATGATAAGAATAATAAGTGGTACACAGCCCACTATTTTCAACTCGCACACAACGAACAAGACACTGGATTTTGGCCTATAACAAACCCAAACCATCCAGACTACCAAGCACCATCGCCAGCAAGTGCTAGCCATAGAGAGAGTAGACACTCCTCTTCAGAAGAATCGCCACAACAGAGATTTAGATTCGCTACAGACTACGAATCAGACAAGGACGAGGATATATCTATCGCTCCTCCATTAGATCCAAGAGAACGATCAGTTGAGGATCAACAACAAGAACTAGAAACCCGAATTGTCACAGCAGGTATCGAACACGTCCTCGATATCACAGACAGAGAACCAGAAAATCCACAAGACCCAGGATTTCCACACTATCTCACAATAGTTACCGGAGCAGTAGTACAAGGCGTACAACCTCCAGCACCACCTCCAGCAATACAACCTATCCCACAGATTGTAATAAACCCACCTGTACCAGTCGTACAACCAGCAGTACAACCAGTCGTACAACCAGTATAATGGCGCAACCACCAGCAGCCGCAAACCCCAGTGGATGGACAGGAAATCCACCACAACTCTTTGACGGAAACAGAGCCAAGAGTGAACTCTTTCTCCGCCAATTTGACATGTATAAGTCCATGAACAATGGCATCACAACTATGTCAAACCCTTATAGAAGAGTAATCTTTGCATTATCTTTTATAAGAGGACCGAACATCGACGATTGGGTAGATGCCCAGCTCCAAGAACTTAAGACAAAAGTCTCACGCCAACAGAATCCAGTAGGACGAGACGAAGAAGTTCTGTGGACAGATTTTGAAACAGCTTTCAAAGGGGCATACACCAATACAACACAGAAGCAAAGCACATACCTTGCTCTACAAGGCATGAAGATGCAAGGCCAGAACTTAGATTCCTTCATTGCAACGTTCAAGAATCTAGCAAAGAAAGCAGGATATGGCGAAAATGACGAAGCTACAGTAGACATGTTTGTCAAATGCCTAAACCGACCACTGCTAGACCGCATTCTAGACAGAGACACAGAGCCAACAACTCTAGCTGAATGGATAGATGCAGCACGAAAGGAACAGAAGAAGAACATGCGCAGAGATGCAATACATCACTCTATGCCTAGATGGCCAATGCAATGGCACAAAGGCCCACAACAACAACGACCACGTCGCCATCCAAATGATGAAACAGTTCCAATGGATGTGGACACTGTAATGGCCGCACGACGAGCAGTCACTGCAGAAGACAAGAAGAAACATCGTAACGAAGGTCGATGCTATAATTGTTCCAAGCAAGGACACCTTGCACGCGAATGTCCTAACAAGAAGAGTTTGCAAACGCAACAATGCAAACCTCTCAAGCCCAACCAGAAGAAGAACACTAAATTTAGACCTAGAACTTCCTTCGCAAGGGCGATCATAGAAGAAGATTCAGATGATGAAGACTTCTTTGAAGAAGTTGAATCAGATGACGAATCAAATGATCAACCTAACATTGCTCAAATAGCAGCTCAAACAGCTTCATTTTCCGATGAAGAGCGCGAGCAATGGGCAAAAGAAATGCAAAAGAATGGTGTAAATTTTCAGTAAGCCCGAGTCACCAGGCCATGATTAGGGTAGTGTTCAATGCAGACACATTCGTGCCGAAGCAACGATCAGTAAAGGCCACAGTTAAACTTCGAACAAAGGACAAGCAAGGACAAGTTAAAGCATTAATCGACAGTGGTGCAACAGATAATTTTATTGCACCCACACTCGCAAGACGATACAAGTTCCCTACATACAAATTGAGTCAACCAAGGATCATTCGTAATGTAGATGGAACACGAAACTCTTTAGGAAATATTACAGAAGCCACGGACTTAGAAGTCTACTATGGTCCGAACAAGAAGAAAGAAACCTTCTTTATCATCAACTTAGGAGGCGATGAAATGCTATTAGGATACCCCTTTTTATCCAATACTAATCCACCGATTAATTGGAAAACAAGCACATTCTATGGCAATGTAACTATCGCAACCGAAGACGCACACCTATGGACCCCAGAAAGGCAACTGCAGCTCCTAAAAGAGATTAAGCCAGAGATGTATGAAACGGAAAAGCATGATCCGCATTTCATACCAAGCAACGAAAGAGGAACCATTCTTTATCCAAAGAAATACCTCAGAAAGACGACAACAGCCACAGATCTTGCAATAGAAGCCAGAGATAAGAAGGAACGAACTTGGCAAGAAATTGTTCCAAAGGCTTATCACGCTTATGGCAAAGTCTTCGACGAAATCAAGGCTATGCATTTCCCAAAGTCAAGACCATGGGATCACGCAATAGAATTCACAGAAGACGTTCCAAAGACCATAGACTGCAAGCTCATACAATTGGCACCACGCGAACAGGAAGTGTTAGACAAATTCCTAGACGAACATCTAAAGAAGAAGTATATTACGACCTCTAACTCGAACTACGCATCACCCTTCTTCTTTGTAAAGAAGAAAGATGGAAAGTTGCGACCAGTTCAAGATTATAGAGCCATCAACAAGTATACGAAGAGAAATACGTATCTGCTCCCATTAATCAAAGAAATTATCGCCCAGATCCGCGATGCGGATTGGTTCACCAAGTTTGATATACGATGGGGATACAACAACGTCCGAATCAAGGATGGAGACCAGCCTAAAGCCGCATTTAAGACGAACAGAGGACTTTTTGAACCAAATGTCATGTTCTTCGGCTTAACCAACTCTCCAGCAACATTCCAGATGATGATGGACGCATACTTTAGAGAAGAAATCGCCAAGGGCAAAGTATTCATCTATATGGATGATATACTAATACCTACCAAAGGATCCCTACGACAACACAACAGAGACATAGTGAAAGTCCTTAAGAAACTACTTAGACACGATCTCTACCTAAACCCAGAGAAGTGTCACTTCCACAAGAAGCAAGTGGAATACCTCGGAGTTATCATAGGCAATGGTAAAGTCCAGATGGACCCAATCAAAACAAGAGGATTGACCGATTGGCCACAACCTACAAAACTCAAAGAACTACGCTCATTTCTTGGATTTGGAAATTACTACAGAGATTTCATTTCCAATTATTTGCGTATAGCAAGACCGCTTAATGAATTGACGAAGAAGAACACGGCATACATATGGAGTAAAGAAGCAGAACAGGCTTTCCAGACACTTAAGAAAGCGTTCACTTCATATCCAGTCCTTAGAAATCATGATCCAGAGCGCAGATACATATTAGAAACAGACGCCAGCGATTTTGCAATGGGCGCCACCCTTGCTCAAGATTTCAAAGATGGACGCCACCCTGTTGCTTACTTCAGCAAATCACTTTTGCCAGCAGAACAAAATTACCAAATTGCTGACAAAGAATTATTAGCAATCATTAGAGCAGTCCAAGCGTTTAGACACCTCTTATTAGGCGCTAAACACAAGATACTGATAAGATCAGATCACGAGAACCTGAAATATTTCAAATCATCTAGAAAAATCATGCCCAGACAGGCAAGATGGTACGAATTTCTAGAAGACTACGATTTTGAATTGGAACACCTCCCCGGTCATACCAATACGGTAGCCGATCTTCTTAGCAGAAGAAGCGACCTTAACAAGGGGGTGGATATCAACAATTCCATTCAAATCCTTCCAGATCATCTTTTTGTGCACAAAACAGGCACATCAAAGAAGATTTACCTAGAAGATGACGATGAAACACGTAGAAATATTCTAAGAGAAATCCATGACACCCCGATTGGAGGCCATCCCGGCATTTCCAATACATGGTACCTTGTAAACCGAAACTATGAAGGACCCCTACTGCGCAAATTTGTTGAACAATACGTTAAGGGATGCACAAAGTGTCAAGAAGCAAAACCAAAGACAACCCTGAAATGCGCCCCTTTACAGCCCTTTGATATGCACGCATCAGAAGGACCCTTCAAATATGTTTCAATGGATCTCATCACCGATCTTCCCAAGTCAGGAAAATATGATGCCATTCTCACCATAGTGGATCAAGGATGTTCCAAAGCAGCAAAGTTCATCCCGTGTAATAAGACCATAGATGGCGAAGGCACAGCAATTCTGTATTTCAAACACCTGTTCCCCTTATTTGGAATACCGAAGCACATCATATCCGATCGAGATCCCAGATTTACAGCACACTTTACGAGAGCAGTATGCAAAGCCACAGGCATACAGCAGAACCTGAGTACAGTGTTCCACCCTCGTACAGACGGACAGACAGAGCGAATGAATCAATGGGTAGAGACCTACCTACACAGCTTTGTGAATGGACGCCAAGACAATTGGAGTGCCCTACTTCCTCTAGCTGAATTCGCACATAATTCATGGAAACATGAGAAGACAAAATACTCGCCACATGAACTCATCACAGGCAGCATTCCATCAGCAAAACTGATGCCCCTCGATGATTC
>CAWAVF010000004.1:0-96640 GCA_963785405.1 uncultured Gammaproteobacteria bacterium | reverse complement strand
TGCGCGCTGTAGTGATTTGGAACAGTCGGGGGTGTGTTGACCGTAATCTTAGGCAATCCGAGTGTCCCGACCACTCGGTTCGACGACCGACGTGTAACCGCGCCGAAGTACGGTTCCAGGGCGCCGATCAAATCGAGCTGCCGCTCTCGGTCCTGGACGGTGACGTCAATCGTTGCTCTATTCCCGGCAGTATGGCTTCTGGCAATACTCGCGGTGCCAGCGCGCGCGCTGGGTTTACCGACCTCTGAGCCCGAGTCCAGCATAACGGAGGCGACTATCGGCGGGGGTCCGGCTGGTTCCGCGATCCCCGGCGATACGGCGTCTGGCGTTGACAGCGACGATGCCGAAACCCCGACTTCAATAGAGATTGGGCACACGCAAATGTCGGGGAGTTTCGAGCACCGACCGATCGCAGGTTTGCTTCAAGAATCGAGTTTGGTCGGCATTCGCGATACAAGCTTTGCGGTGCAGTTCCGCTCCTACTATCTTGACCAGGACAATTTCAACCACTCGCAAAGCGAGGCGTGGACTGCGGGCGGTTTGGCGGGGTTTAAAACCGGCTACTTCGAAAATATCTTTGCGTTTGGCGCCACCGGCTATACCTCACAACCGGTCAATGCGCCGGCCAGCACACCCGGCGCTCCGATCCTCGCGCCGGGGCAAACGGCCTACACGGTGATGGGAGAACTGTACGGTGAGTTCAAGATCACGGATGAGATTCTGGCTACGGTGGGCCGCCGAGGATTCGATACACCGTTCATCAACACTCAAGACGGCCTCATGACGCCGTACACGTTCCAAGTTTACGGGGTGCAGGGGGAAATCGGTAGTGCGGATGACAGGAAAATCAATTTTGGTGCGGCCTACGTCGACAAGATCAAAGAACGCACATCGGAGGAGTTCGAATCCATGGCCACTGCCATGGGCGCGCCCGCCGGCGTGGACCGCGGCGTCTATGTCGCCGGCGCAAACCTCAAGGCGGGCCGGCTCTCGGTAGGCGCGACCGAATACTACAGTGCCGACATCATCAATATCGCGTACACCGAAATCGAGTACACCATCCCGCTAGTCGACCGCGTGCGCCTGTCGCTTAATGCCCAGTACACAGACCAACGGAGTGTGGGTCAGAACCTGCTCACCGGCTACTCGTTCGCTGGCGATCAATATGGATTGAAGGCCGACCTTGCGATCGGACCGGCACTGCTGACGGTGGCGCGCTCAGGTACCGCCATCGGCTCGATCAACAACAGCAGCTTCACGAGCCTGCGCAATCCCTGGGGAGGCTATCCCGGCTACACCGGCTTACTGGTCGAGAACTTCTACCGAGCCGGCGAGAATGCGACGATGTTGCGCGCGGCGTACAATTTTCCAAGAGTGACGGGCCTGAGCATGTACGCCGCCTGGGTGCATGGTTCGACTCCGAGCGTCATCAATCAGTACGCACAGCAAGAATACGACGGCTACGTGCAATGGAGTGCGCGGAGCGGCGCGCTGAAAGGACTCAAGCTGGTGAGTCGCTATGCCCACGTTTCGCAGCAGGGGCCCGCGAATCAGCACTTAGATGAAGTGCGCTTTATTCTTTACTACGAGTGGCGCTGATTTACAAAATATCGACAGTGAATTTGTTTCTTAAACGACATACTTAAGGAGAGATCCGATGATGAAGCAAGGATATCTAAAACTCGGAATTCTGGCGCTGTGCTTTTCCATCTCAGCGATTGCTCAGAAAAGCGACTCGGCGTTACCCAACGGCATAACCATCAGGTCCACCACCGCGGGACAGGTACTGGCCGATGCGCGCGGAATGACTCTCTACACGTTCGACAAGGACATGCCCGACAAATCCGTGTGCTATGACCGGTGCGCAACTCTTTGGCCACCCTTGGTGGCAAAGGAAGGCACAAACGCGCCAGCCAATTGGTCGATGACTACCCGCACCGATGGCTCCAAGCAATGGGCGTACAAAGGAAAACCGCTCTACACCTTTGCCGAAGACACAAAGCCCGGCGATGTCGCCGGTAATGGCTATTATGGCGACATGTGGCACGTTGCCAAGAACTGATGCGCGCCAAGCGCCAATCAGGGCCGTGAGTGTTCATACGAGCACTTTCATCCGCACGAAAATGATTTCGCTGCCGATGAATTTGCTGATGGTCAACGGAATCTTGCTGAACGGCAGGATGGACCTGTTAAGAGCGACATAGGAGCAGGACGCTTGTCAAATGTTGTTCATGTTGCAGAGTCATGCCATCGGCCGGGCGCTTTCCTTGCATTTTCGAAGATTGAACGCATCCGATTGGCGGGCCTTTATGGCTGCATCGCGCTTCTGCACCTGGTGGGTTGGGGCCTGTATTTGCATTTTACCGTGCGCTTCCCAGCGCTGGTGGGTCTCGGCTTGGTTGCCTATCTGTTCGGTTTGCGCCATGCGTTTGATGCGGACCATATCGCGGCGATCGACGACACCGTGCGATATATGTTGCAAAAGGGCCGGCGACCCTTGGGTGTCGGGTTCTTTTTCTCGCTCGGCCACTCGACGCTTGTCGTCGGCCTCGCAATCGCCATTGCCGGAGCCGCCGCCGCAGTCATGCGCGAGCTGCCGCAGTTGCAGAAGGTGGGCGAGGTGGTTGGCACGAGCGTCTCGGGGGTCTTCTTGTGGGTCATCGGGGCGCTGAATCTTATCGTGTTGCTGGATCTCCTGAAGGTCTGGCGACAAGCCAAATCCGGCGCTCACAGTCATGCGCATCTGGAGACTTTGCTGCAGCAACGCGGTCTGCTCAACCGGCTTTTCGGCGGGCGTCTCCAGAAGGTCATGAATCACAGCTGGCAGATGTTCCCGCTGGGTTTTCTGTTCGGCCTGGGATTTGATACGGCCTCAGAGGTCGGATTGCTGACGATGACCGCAGGCGCGTCTGCGGGTAATCTGCCCGTTCTAGCGGTACTTTCGCTGCCGATCCTATTTGCCGCTGGCATGACGCTCATGGACACGACCGATGGGGTGCTGATGTCAAAAGCGTACAACTGGGCGCTATTGAACCCGGTCAGAAGGATTTTTTACAACGTCGCATCCACGGGTCTGTCAGTAACCGTGGCGCTCGGGATTGGTTCCATCGAGCTGATGCAGGTCCTGATCAACGTGTTCGGACTTCACGGGACCTTTTGTGATGCGATCTTAAGGCTCGACTTCGGCAGCCTCGGCTATATCGTCGTCGGGCTATTCCTGCTGGCCTGGGGACTCTCGCTCGCAGTCTGGAGATTCGGTGGCGTTGAGGAGCTCTCGTAAGGGCGGGGCCGCAATCGCCGCTATCACTTTTGCATCTACCTCGCGTGTTATCGCTCGGCGAAGCCGGCGCCATTGGAGTAGTAAGCCGCGAGCATGGCGATTTCGCTGGGGGTTAATTGGCGGGCAACGCTGCGCATTTGCTCACTGATGTCATTGCGCCGGCTACCCGCCGCAAGCGCCTGCATCTGCTGTTCTAGATACGCCCGCTGCTGACCCTGCAGTCCCGGCGCGCCGAACGTGAGGCCGAGTGGGCCGTGACACGCTGCGCATGGCGCGAGGTTGCGCAGCGGATTGCCGACCTCAACCAAATGCCGGGCGGTAGCATCAACGGACTCCGGGATACTCACTGCTGCCGCGTACGGATTCGGCAACGAGGCAAAGTGGGTGGCAAGGTCGAGCATATCCTGCTGCGACAACTCGCGAAGGTACACGCCCATCACTTCGGGGTTGCGCTTGCCGCCTTTGAAATCCTCGAGTTGCTTGTAGATCGCCGCGACGCTTTGACCGGCGAGATTCGGGAATGCCGCGTCCGCGCTGATTCCGTTCGTGCCGTGGCAGTTGTTGCAGGTCCCCGCAAGTTCGCCGCCCCGAGCGGCGCCGCCTTGCGTGATCTGCCGTCGCGTCGAGACCGTCCATGCAACGTTTGATGAGGATTGCCCTGGCACGGACTCTGTGGCTCGTGTCATGCCACTCGGCAAACCGACCGCGCGGCAGATGATTCCCCAAAAATCCGCCCGGCCAGAACCCTTCTGAAACGAGGGCAACCAGACGAAGCCGACAACGAATGAAAGAATAAAAAGGACCACCGTGGCACCGATCCAGGTTGCGAACCTGGGATCAGTCGGGCCTTGCCGAGCATTATTTGTCATGGTCCTTGGACCGCGTACGCGGGCACTCCGGTATTCTCGAGGAACAAAAATTGCGCCAACGGGAAGCCATAGTTTGCCAGGGTCAAAGCGACCACCAGCAGCGTCCAAACCCGGAAGCCGTTCAATGATGCCGGCAGGAAGCTAGGCGGGTGGACCGCTAGCGAGAACTTCAATGGCGAGTTTTCGGCGACCGGTCCGCGCTGCGATGCGAACAATATGCCGACCAGTAGCAGCGCCGAAAAGAGGAGAACGAAGCCGCCGAGCGCCGATATGCTGACCCAAATTGCCTGTGGCGCTAACGCGGGATCCGTGTAGTCGTAGTAGGCCATGCGGCGTGGCTGCCCCATGATGCCTACCAGATGCCACGGCAGAGTCACGATGAGCATACCGACGCACCAGGTCCATAGCTGCAAACGCACGAGTTTGGGGGCGGCCAGCTTGTGACCTGTCAAATGCGGCCAGAGTTCGTACGCAATCGCGAAATACATGATCACGATCGATCCGCCGTAGATCAGGTGGAAGTGGCCCGTCACCCATTGCGTATTGTGAATGGTCGAATTGAATGCGTAGCTCATATTGATCAATCCGCCCGCGCCGCCCAGTCCCAGCATCAGCAATGCAAATCCAGAAGCCAGCACCAGCGGACGATCCCAGGGCAATGCGCGGATCCAACCCAATAGTCCACGCCCGCCGCGCAGGCGGCCTGCGATTTCGAGCGAGGCGGAAATCGTGAAAATCGTGAGCAGTGTCGGCACCGCGACCATGGCGGTAAACACGGTGTGGAGAAACTTGAAGCCCGCGCCGATCTGCGGATCGGCGAACAGATGGTGAAGGCCGATCGGCATCGAGAAGATCAGCAGTTGCAAGAACGCGATTCGACCCAGCCTATCGCTGTACAGCCGCCCGCCGGCCGCCGCCGGCAGCAGTACGTAGAATGCGACGTAAGTCGGAATCAACCAGAAATACACGATCGCATGCAGGGTCCATGAAAAAAGTACGCGGGCAAGCCCGGGATCGATCGTGTCGGTCCAGCCGTATGCGTTGGGCAGGATCAAGAAGAGAATCTCCGATCCTACTCCAAGCGAAGTCCAAGCCCAGAGCAGCGCGCCCGCCGTAAAGGCAAACATGGCGAGCGGCACCGGCAATCCCGTGTGCTCGCGCTTCCACCGGGCGAAATGCGAAACCATCAATCCGACCCAGATCCAGGAACCCATGACTGCAATGATGATACCCAGGTAGTAGTAGGGACTTCCGGTGAGCGGCGGATAAAATGTGTAGAGTACCGTCGCTTTGCCGGCGGCCACCGTCGCGATTGCCATCACGGCGCCGGCAATCACCAGCCAGAATGCGGCCCAAGCGAGACGAACACCGTGCATCGGTCGCCCGAGTGAAACTGCGCATACGGCATAACCAAAGCCCATGGCAACCAATGTTGGAAATACATATGCGAGGGTGGTGCCATGCGCGGTGACGGCCCGATAGTACAATTCCGGATCGACCCATCGGTGCAGGGGGCTGCGCACCAGCATTTGCCACGCGCCAAGGAGAATCGCCGCTGTGAAGGCGACGAACGCCGCCCAGAAATGCGCGAGGACGAGTCGGTTACTTCCCTGCACAGGAGGCCCTCGACTGGTTGCCGTACAGTCTGGCGAATTCGAAGCGATCGAGCACCTTGACCCGCGCCCACATACCTTGGTGTCCGACGCTGCAATATTCGTGGCATGGCATCAGGTGATCGCCCGGTTTGTCAAAACGTGTGCTCACCACGGCGATGAATCCTGGCATCACCATGCTATTGACGTTGGTGTCCGAAATAAGAAACCCGTGCAGCACGTCAGGGCTCGTCGCGCGAAACACGACTCGAGTACTGGCGGGGACCACGATGCAATCCGGCACGAACGAATATTGCTGCGCGATGACCCGCACGATCACCGAGCCGTCCGGCTGAACCGCAGTGCCCAAGTTGGATTCCATGAACTCACCGGCAAGGTGCAGGCGGCTCGCGTCAATGGTTTCCAAGTTCGATGGGGGTTGTGCGGCCCAGTGCACGCTGCTATAGATAATCACGATAAACACAAACCCGATGACGCTCGCGACCACGTAGGCCCACCGGTGTTCGGACCGCTCGACCTCGTTGGCGGGAGGCATGCTCGGGTACCCTAACCGATCGCGCCGCGCGGCAGAAACACGAAGATGAAGAATGCGACCCAGATGGCAAGCAATAGGACCACCGCCAGCCCGGCCAGCGCCACGGCGCCCCACGGACCTGCGTTGACAATCTTCATCACCTCATCCTGACTGCCGTTGAAGGCGACGTTTTCCGACGAAAACGCGGACGAGACATGATCCTTTACTTCTTCATCGACCGTCGGCGGGGTAGCCATTCTGTTACACCGCCTTCACGAGGCCTAAAGCGGCTTGCACCTTCGCGGGCCTAAATGGTACCGAGCGTAGCCGCGCTCCAGTCGCATCAAAGACAGCGTTGGCGATGGCCGAAGGTACCACTGATGTGGTCGGCTCGCCGGCACCCCACGGAACCTCGGTTGGCCGATCGATCAGATCGATTGCGACCTCGGGAACATCAGGAAACGTCAGGATCGGGTAGCTGCCCCAATTGAGGCTGGTGACTGCGCTGCGGCTGAAGGTAAGCTCCTCGACCAGTGTGCGGCTGATGCTCTGCACGACGTTACCTTCGATCTGATTGCGCAGCCCATCGGGATTGATGATCTGGCCGCAGTCGTGTGCGACAAAGACGCGATCGACCTTGACTGCGCCGGTGGTGCGATTGACGGTCACGTCGGCGACAATGCCCACGTAGGTTCGTACGAGCTCGTACTTCGCGTAGGAAACGCCGCGCCCGTGAGCCAGCGCGCCGGCGTCACGCGGATGCTGCGCACGGGGTTGCCACTTCGCGAACTGCCGCAGCCGCTCGAGTAATTCGAGACCGCGTTTATCGGTCAGGTGGCGGATGCGAATCTCAAATGGATCGATGGATGTAGCCGCTGCGATCTCGTCCAAGAAGCTCTCGTTGCCAAAAGTGTTCTGCAGGCGCGCAGGGGCCCGTATCCAGGCCGCCGGCAGCGGCGTATCGAGGAGCCAGTGCGCGGTCAACTTGCTGTTGGTCAGGACATAAGGGATACCCAAGCCGGGATTGGAGAGGTTAGCGTTCGGCGGTCCGAACTTCGGGAGCTTGGCGAGCGTGGCCGCGAGTAGCGTCGCACCGGAGCGCCTCATCGGCCGTTCGGGCAGAAATATGTCCGATTCCCATGCCACGATCCGGTTTTGCTCATCGATGCTGGCGCGATAATCGAGCAGGGTCGCAGGGCCCTTTGGATCCCATCCGTGCTCGTCGGCTCGCATCCACTGCAGCCGCACCGGCTGACCGATCTCCTTTGCGATAAGCGCCGCTTCGGACGAGCAGTCATCAGCACCATTGCGGCCATAGCAGCCTGCGCCCTCAAGATAAATGCAGCGCACGCGCTCCGGCGGGATTTGCAGCATGGTCGCCAGCTGCTCACGCAGCAGGTGACTCGCCTGTGACGGGGTCCAGACCGTGAGCCTACCTTCCTTGAAGTCAGCGACCGCGCAGGAGGGGCCAATCGATCCATGCGTATTCAGCGGAAGATCGTAGGTCGCCTGCAGTGTCCGGTTGCCGGCTTTGGGTGCGTCGCTCGTATTGCCCATGCTCTGCAGTACTTCATTGCGGTCAACCTTCGAACTCCGCAGATACTCAAATAGCTGAGACTGCTCGGGCAAACCCTCCCAGGCAGTCCAGGTTGCTGCAATCGTGCTCGCTGCGCGGATGGCAGTCCATTCATTGCTCGCAACGACGGCGAGCAGATCGCCCTTGCGCACTGCTTGCACATAGCCTGGGAGCTTGCGGCAAGCATCGTCGTTCCACGCTTCGAGGCTGGCCCCCGCAGCGGCCGGATGAACCATGCGCGCATGCAGCATGCCAGGCAACTTCAAATCATGGACGTAGGTGAATTTGCCAAAAATCTTGTCGGGAATGTCGAGCCGAGCAACCGGGGTACCGACGATTTTGTAATCCCGTGGATCTTTGAGCGGTGCTGACGGGTTCACCTTCATCGTAAACGTCTGGCCAGCCAACAATTGTGCATAGGACAGCCCCTTGCCACCCGATTTCGGTGTGATCAGGCCGTCGTCAGTCCTGAGTAGGTCTTTCGCAACGCCTAGCTTGCTCGATGCCCGGGTCAACAGTGCATCGCGCGCCGTGGCAGCCGCTCGGCGAATCTGTGCACCGCCGTTCTGAATCGAAAAACTCGCATACGTCGGTCCTTGGTTGGGCGTTAGCAGGGTATCGCCTTGTATGGTGGTGACACTGGCGAATGGCACCGAGAGTTCTTCGGCAATGATCTGAGTGATCGCCGTGAGCACACCGGTGCCGAGTTCTACCTTTCCCGAGTACAGAGTGACGAGCCCATTAGCGTCGATCGCAATAAAACCGCCTACCTCGTCGGGGGAGACAGTCTTCTCCGTCAGCGCCGCCGCATCGCACCGGGTGGACGGCGATGCGAAAGCGAACGTCACGACGAGCCCGCCACTGGCTTTCAGGAACGCCCGTCGAGAGACCTCCTTATCAGGCATGGGCACTCGGTTGCTCGGACATCTGCGCGGCAGCGCGCATGACGGCGCGCAAGATGCGGACGTGGGTGCCGCATTTGCACAGATTGGCCGCCAGGGCCTGGCGAACCTGATTCTCGGTCGGGTTTTTTGTTGTCGCAAGCAGCGCAGCCGCTTGCATGATCATGCCGTTGATGCAGTATCCGCACTGAGCCGCTTGTTCGTCGATGAATGCCCGCTGTAGCGGATGCGGTGCTTCAGGCGTACCGAGCCCCTCCAGGGTCACGATCGCGCCGCCGGCTACGGCTGAGATTGGCATGATGCAGGAGCGCAATGCCACGCCGTCGTAGTGCACAGTGCAGGCGCCGCACTGCCCCAACCCACAGCCAAAATGAAGCCCATGCAGGCCAAGCTCATCACGTAACGCGTACAGCAACGGCATATTGGGATCCTCCGTATGCAAAACGCAGGCCTTGCCATTGACTGTCAGCTTGATGGGAGTGACCACGATTCTACCTCGGCGTTCGCGTACCTATATGGCGCGGGTGGTTCGCCGTCGATCCGGCCGCACCAAATGGCAATGATTAATACGTCTGGATATATGCCAAGTAGCCCGCGCGGGTGCAATAGGCCTTTAGGGCAGGATCGATCGCGCGGCTCTCAACGCCTGCAGGCCCGGGCGCGCCAATAAATCCAAGGTCTTAACTGCGGTCGAGCGCCTGGCGCTGTCTAATATTCAATTGTAGTCCGCAAAAATTCAGTCACGCGAAGCCACGCGCGCGAGGATATGGATCGGCGAATCGAATAATTGCAGAGCACAGAGGCTGTGACTGGTCGCGGCCGGGCAAACCCCCTGACCGACGCAGCTGGGATCCACCGACTCGTCACGACCCCCAAACGCGACAGTAATGACGGTACGCTTCGCCGCATCGAAACCGCACAGGCCGGTGGTCGGTTATTTGGGAATCGCGCCCACTCTTGGCGGCGCGAAGAATGCCAGCGTTCACATTGTCTCTTCAACCCGACGAAGCTGTGATCGGGAATCCTTGTGATCCCCGTTGGGCCAAGGTCTACTGTCACGCGTCCGGAAAAACCTATAAATATCACTCAATCCGCCTGAACGCGGTATGTGAATTGGATTCGCATGGATTAAGGAGAACTCGATGATCGCAACTGACATGTCCTTTAGCACGGCTCTTCTTGAAACAGCGCCTAACCGGTCTGCGGTATCAAAGTACACCTCGATCAATGGCCTCGTCTATCTCGGAGCCGGAGCCTTACTCATGGTTTGGCCAGGTGCGGTGCAAACGCTCCTCTTCGACCAACCTTTCGCGGGGCACGAGGAGGGACTTTTTCGTGCAATTGGCATGGCGGTTGCCGTTATTGGCTGGCTCTACTTGTTTGGCGGCCGTTCCGGAGGCCGACAATTCGCTGCCTGTACAGTACTCGACCGCTGGATTCTCGTTCCTTTAGTTTGCATACCGCTATCGATTGCTGGCGTATTTCCTCATACATTCCTCGCGTTTGCATTTCTCGACGTCGCGCTCGCCGTTGGTACGTGGGTGATCCGAAAGCGCGCGACGTGAAAGCACCAAAATTCACAAGACCTACGGGCTATCGGATGTGACGCGGGGGGAATCGTACAGCGGTGTTTGATTAAGCTAGCGGTGAACGGCTTTCTGGCGAATATTTCAACACGGCGACCGACAGGTAGTGGCTGCGGACCGTTGAGACTCTCCCGTCAATATCCATCCTACAATGATCGACGCGACCGGCAACCTGGTGGAGGAAGTGAATCGCGATTGGTGCGAGGCGGCTGCGCCAGCTCTTATTTGATTGTGGTCACGTCCAATATTACACGTCCAATATTAGATGTGACGATCCATGGCAATCAGGTACTTATAGTGACGTATCTTGCTGAAATATTGGACGATGCGCGTATTGATATTGGATACAAATCATCGACTTACGGGGGATCGAGTGACGGCCTTCGAACCAGGGGGCCGGCGGTTCGAATCCCTCCGGGCGCGCCAATAAATCAAGGACTTAACTGCGGTAGAGCACCTGGCGCTGTCCAATATTTAATTGTAGCCCGCAAAAATGCAATCACGCGCAGCCACGCGCGCGAGGATAAGGATCGGCGGATCGATTAATTGTAGAGCACAGGGGCCTGTGACTGGTCGCGGTCGCGCGGAGCCCCTGACCTACGCAGCTGGGATCCACCGACTTGTCACGGCCCTCTGCAATCGGTGGCGACCGGTAGCTTCGGGGAGAACGGGCCGGCTGCAGAGGTTCGCAGGATCAGATAGAACGCATCTTTAGGCGCCGGAAGCCAGTTGATTATCACTGAAGAGGATTTACGGTGATCGACGCGGGCGCCGCGCTAAGGGATGCCAAAACAGTGCGCGGACAATCAGTGGTATGCCAACCGCAGCGGGTACCAGCCAGTATGCGATGGAAGGAAGGCTTCTCCAAAGCGGCAAGCTCTTCCCGTTGTCCACGTAGAAGGCGGTCAGCAGCAGAACGTATGACAGCCCCATGCCGGTGATATGTAGCCTGACCCAGTTGCTCCAGCGCCTGCGGCGAGCCATACGCCCCACGGATGCGACCATGAATGCCAATGCCCCCAGAATAAAGAGCTCGTAGTCTTCGGCCCAACGAACGACAGCGAGAGCGGTCGCTGTCACAAATAGTCCGCCCAGACACCAGAAATAGATCGAGCCAAACGAGGGATGCGGGCCCGAGCGCTTCACGCTCAGCATCGCGATAACGCCCGTGATCGTACAAATCAGCCCCAAAAGAACATGCACCCCCACGATCGCTAAAAAGACTGGATCGGTGGACGGTATCTCGATTCCTGCAATGTTAATCGCGCGACCTGTCATACGTTCCTATTCACGAATTAGAACGCTTATAGGAGATAGTGTGCGGTTTGGCGGGCCCAAAGTACCCGCAGTCGCAGACTTTTAACGTTGTTGCAGCATTTTCGACTGCACGTTCGCGTCGGATGTTGCCTGGGTCGCTTTCTTGACAGGGAATAGACCCCACGCGACGGCGCAGGCAACAAGCGCACCAATGAACTGCGCACCGATGAACGGTGGCACGTCAGCGGGACGAATACCGGCAAACGTGTTCGTCAGCGAGCGGGCGATAGTGATGGCCGGGTTGGCAAATGAGGTTGATGCCGTAAACCAGTATGCCGCTCCGATCCATGCAGCGACCATCCATGGCGCGTCTTCTGAACGGCGGTGGCCGATTACAACGAGTAGGAGACCAAATGTCGCCACGCATTCCGCAAGCCATTGGGCAGGCCCAGTTCGCACGTGTGCGGAGATCTGCCAGACCGGAATCTCAAACATGAAATGCGCAAGCCACGCTCCCGTGCAACAACCTACGATCTGCATGACGGTGTACGTGCCTGCATCTCGCCACGTGAGGCGACCCCGCAGGGCTTCAATTGTGGATACGGCAGGATTGAAGTGAGCGCCACTCACGGGCCCCAGCAGTGCGATGAGGGTTGCGAGCACGGCTACGGTAGCAGCAGTATTTGCCAGGAGTGCAACGGCCATGTTACCGCCGCTGAGGCGTTCCGCCATGATTCCCGAACCGACCACCGTCGCTGCTAGTAGGAACGACCCGAGACACTCCCCGGCCAATCGACGTGGCAGCGGTTGTGCGTAGGCGGTCATTGTGACTTGCCGATCTCACGAACTTTGTTGCCGAGCGATAGTTGATCAAGGCTCGCCATTGGCAGAGACGTGAACATGTCTATTCGCCGCTCAAGCATCCTGAACGCCTCTCGGAACGCATTCGTCTTATCGACATCGGTGCCTTCGACGGCCGCCGGGTCTGGCTGTCCCCAGTGCGCAGTCATCGGTTGCCCAGGCCATATCGGACAAACTTCACCTGCAGCGTTGTCGCAGACGGTGAAGACGAAATCGAGCTTAGGCGCGCCTTGTTGGGCAAACTCATCCCAGGCCTTGCTTCGAAGACCTTCCGTTGGCAGGCCCTTGCGTTCCAGCAGCGCCAGCGCCATAGGATGGACCGCTCCCTTCGGATAGCTCCCCGCGCTGAATGCCTTGAACCGGCCTTTGCCTCGGCGGTTTAAGATAGCTTCGGCGAGGATGCTGCGTGCGGAGTTGCCGGTACACAAGAACAGCACGTTGTACACACGATCAGCCATGCGACACCCCAACGCGTGAGGATGCCAACAATTTCGTCATACAGACGGCTGATGCCGGACACAACGACCGGAACTCCGAGCTCTGTTTGATCTCCTCTGGAACGTTTTGCCGATCAATGACCTCGTACCCGATTGCGCTAAAGAACTTTTCAGCCGTCTCGGTCAAGAGCACCAGCTGTTGAACTCCGTCGGCTTGGGCATCTCGTTCAAGTCGGGCGACGAGCTTGCGCCCAAATCCTCGCCGCTGATAGCTGGCGACGACAACCAATGAGCGCAGCAGGGCGCACGCGCCGAAGCGCTCGATACCGATGACCCCGAAAACTGATTCTTTTCCCTCAAGTACCCACAGATGCAGATTCGGGGCGCTCGTCAGGTCAGCCGTCGGCAGTCCGGCACCTTCGAGAAGCGCGAGCGCAACTGCAAAGTCGACGCCTTGAGTGCGTCGGATTGTAGGCTGCACCGACATTGCTACCCGCAGCAGCCAGGCCGCGTCGCTTCAGGTTCGATTTTCGGCGTCGGTACACAGCAAGCGGTCTTGCTCACGGCTCCGACGGTCTGCGTGGGAACGGTGGAAGTCCCATGATCGAACACCGGGGTGTCTTCGCCATAGACAGGAATGCTGCCAAGGCTGTGGAAGGTCTCCCAGGCGATCCCAGTCGGATCGATTACCCAGTACTTGTCTGAGCGGGCGTAGCAGCAGGCTTGGTTCTCTTCCTGGATCAATCGGGCGTCAGCTGCCGTCAGTTGCCCCTGCATACCGAGTAGCTCGTCGGCAGAATCAACCTGAAAACCCAAGTGGTTGACACCGACGGGTTGGCGGCGCGTAGAGATGGCAAAATTTATGCGTGGATCATCAAGCATCCACTTGGCGTAGTCGGCCTCGACCTTCGAAGGCTGAGTCCCGAACAACGTCGAATAGAAGCGGATGTTTTTTGCGAGATCGTCCACGGAAACATGGATATGGAAGCGTTTCATGCGCGTTTCCTCTTGGTAAGTGAAACCTCAGCCTCCCCAGGGGCACACTCCGGACTACAGCCCTTGTCAGCGAGGGCACAGCAGCTCTCGGTGAGAAATCCAATCAAGCGGTTCATGTGAGGGAAATTCGGGCGGTAGTACAGGAACCGTCCATCACGACGCACATCGACGAGTCCCGCCCGCTGTAACTCCTTCAGGTGAAACGATAGTGTCGGTGAGGCCACATTGAGTTTTTCGCCGAGTTGGGTTGGGGTGTACCCCTCCGGACCTCGCTTCACCAGCATCCGGAAGATCGCAAGACGGGATTCCTGAGCCAGGGCGGCAAGGCTTTCTACAGCATCTATTGATTTCATATTTCGAAAGATATCGAATTATATAGAACAAATCAACCCTAGCCCGGAGGAACTGCGATGAAGGACCGGGCATCGCACTGGGAAACGGCAAGAAGAAATCGGCGGCGCACCAGTGGCCTATTTTTGCTGTTCCTTGAAGTCTGTCTATTCAGACAGTTTGCCGCGGCGCGCTGCAAGGGTTATCTTAAAACTCATGAAGCGCCAGCTCATTGCGTTGATTGTGATGATTGCCCTCGGCCTGCAAGGGTCGCTGGTTGCTTTGGCTGCGGCTGCCCGACCGATGGCGGACTGCCAGACCCCTGCTCATAGTCAGGATGTTGTCCACAAATCTTGCTGTCCGAGCGGTCTTCACACGCCGAGTTGCTGCTTGGATGCGTGCCTGTCGGCCGTGGCGGTCACAGTGACACCCGCGTCCTTGGTTTGGCATGGCCGTACCGTGCGAGCGCTGCTATTCCGCAGCGCGATCTTCTCCTCCCGCGGCGAGACGCCGCTCATTCGTCCACCCATTCTCTAAAGCCCCTTAGGGTCCGTTTATACAACGGCATTGCAGCGGCCCTCTCGTCGAGGGCCGCTCGTGATGGCGCGTGTGTTTCACGCTACCGGTTAGCTTTGGAGACTGGTCATGTTTCGTTATTACCTGGGCGCATGCGCGCTCGTGCTGGTCGCACCCGCGATGGCAAAACCAATTGCGTTTGCCGACGGTACCACCGTGATGGCCGAGTACGGCGCCGGAACAATGCAAGAGCTTCAGATCTTTTATGCACCGCGCTTTGACTACTCAGTCGGCGGCGGACACGTTGACTTCACCAGCGATGAGGATGGCAAAACCGCTCACATCACATACGTGCGCCTGAATTGGCTTGAATCTCGCTGGAATCTCGATAGTGCACAAGCCAACGTGTTCGTGTGGGGTGGTATCGGATCCGCCACCGGAAACTCTTTCAGCGGATCGAGTCTCACCGGCAACGCCGGGGCGCAGGCCGACTACGAAACGCGGCGTGTGTACGCGTCTCTAAAAACGGATTTGCAGCGAAGTTCCGAATTCTCGGACCGCGTTGACACGCTGCAGCTGGGGCTAGCCCCTTACAAACATGATTATGGGGGTCTTGCGACCTGGTTCGTCTTCCAGGCGCGCCATTACACCGACAATCTTCATTCTGGCATCGAGACCGCAGCGTTGCTACGGCTCTTCGAGGGTGGCGCATGGGTCGAGGCCGGGGTGACCAATGCCGGGAAACTGCAAGCCATGGCGATGTTTAACTTTTAATCGGAAAATCTCATGAAACGCATTCAAATCTATTTGACTGTGATTCTGCTCGCTGTGGCAGCGACCAGTATCGCTGCCACGATCGAGATGACTGTCAATGGTCTGGTCTGCGCCTTTTGTGCACAAGGCATCGAAAAGAAACTCAAGAAATTCCCGGCGACCACCGAGGTTGTTGTGAACCTGGAGCAACGCCTCGTCGCGGTTGCGCTGAAAGACGGCCAAGACATTTCCGATGAGGATCTGCGCAAGGCATTGCAAGATGCGGGCTACACCGTAAAGGCGATCACGCGCACCGAGACGTCGATCGCTGATGTGCGCGCAAGGCTCAAGACGGGAAAGCCGTGAGCAAGCCACCATTCGCGCGCAATGTGGGACTCGCGGCCGGTGCATTACTCGCAAGTTCCGCCACGCTGGTGTGCTGTGTGCTGCCGGCGGTGTTCGTTGCGATTGGTGCCGGCGCGGCGCTGGCAGGCCTCGTCACCGCAATCCCACAGCTGATCTGGTTGAGTGAGCACAAACCGCTGGTGTTTATTAGCGCCGGCGCTCTGTTGGCGATCAGTGGTATCGCACTTTGGGTTGGTCGGCGCGCACCCTGTCCGGCAGATCCTAAGCTCGCCCGTTCGTGCCAGCGCTTGCGATGGATCAGCGCAATCGTCTACACCGTCGCACTGGCGAGTTTTTTGTTGGGAGGCGCGTTCGCGTTCCTGCTACCCGTGCTTGCGCGATGACTCATGCGAATTGCTAACGGCCGCCATGAGGCGTGCATATTGGGCTGCCGTAGGTGTGGTCACGTCCAATATTATACGTCCAATATTAGATGTGACGATCTATGGCAAACAAGCACGTAAGGTGAGGTATCCTGCGGAAATATGGACGATTCGAGTAGTGATTCAAGTTAAAAATCATCAGCTTGCGAGTGATCGAGTGACGGCCTTCGAACCAGGTGGTCGGCGGTTGGAATCCGCTCTGGCGCGCCACGGACCAGCGATCAGCGCCTGAACCCACCGCCGCCGCCACCGAAGCGGCCGCCCCAACCACCGCCGCCGCCGCCGCCACCGCCGCCGAATCGATCGCCACCGCCAAACAAACCACCGCCGCCGCTGCGACTGCCGCCGAATAGACCGCCTCCACCACCGAATAAACCGCCGCCACCGCTGCCGCGATCCCCGCCGAAGCTCTGGCCGAAACTATTGGAAAAGTCGCGCGATTGGGAGTCACCGGCGCTGCGCGCCGTTGATTCCTGATTCGCCCACGAGTTATCCCCTCCGGCGCTCGACCAGCCGCTGGAGGAATGTTGCTGCCAGCTGCTGCCATTGCTGCTGTTATCTCGGTACACGTTGCCGCTGCTGTCCGCGTAGTGATTGTTCGCGGTGTTGCCGGCGCCCCAGTTGGTGGTCTTGCCGGTGTTGGCGTTGTAGACCGAGCCGCCGCCCGAATGCGCCACGCCTTGCGGACCCGCGGTTGTCGCGCCTGCGCGGTTATAAGTACTGCCATTGGCCGTCGTACCGGATACTGCATTGGCGGTGGAGCGCTGCCCGGTATAGGTGTTGTAGTTGCTTGCTCGAGCGACGTTGCCAGATCCGCCCGCAGCGGTATTGAAAGTTCGGTCATAGCCGCGCGAGGCGTTGCCGGTCCAAGCATTGTACTGGCGGCCCGCATTGATGTTGCCGGTGGTGCCGCGCGCCGTAGCATAGGAGCCCGAAAAAGTAGACCCTGCCACACCACCACCCGCGTACCAGCTGCGCGTCCCGGAATAGACCGTGCTCCCCCAATGTCCGTAGACATTTGCGCTGGCCGACCCGCAGCAGGGATACGCACCCCAGTAAGCAGGGGAATAAAACGAGCCGCCCCAGTACGGCTCCATCCATGCCGCGGTAGCGAGACCCAAGGCGAAGCCAAAGGTGAAGCCGACCCAGGGGTTGTAGACCGGCGCGGCCGCAACACCGTACGTGTAAGGCGGCGGATACCACACTGTTCCGATCCACGGCGTGTAAGCGTATCCGGTGCCATAAACAACGGTGCCGTACGGCGAGATCACGGTACCGAAGTAGCCTGGAGTGTAGCCGACGTATACATACTGCGGCG
This sequence comes from uncultured Gammaproteobacteria bacterium, assembly GCA_963785405.1. GTDB lineage: Bacteria > Pseudomonadota > Gammaproteobacteria > Steroidobacterales > Steroidobacteraceae > Bog-1198. The sequence goes on along the minus strand of CAWAVF010000004.1, from coordinate 79,044 downwards.
TGGCCTCGTAGATCTTCACGTAAGTGACGTAGTAGATCGGCGAGGTGGGCGGGATTGTGTAGATCAGCGTCGGAACCGAGGTGGCGATGATCCACGGTCCCGTGACCTGCGCGGAAGTGAACCACACGCCGGCAACCACCGCGAAGTACACGCTGGGCGCAACCTGAATAACCGGTTCCGAGGAATTCGCGACATAGGACAGCGATGTGCCTTCGATGGGCAGGTATTGCGGTGGCCCGTCGAAGTTCGGTGTAAACGTGGGGCCATGGTCAAGCGGTACGGTCGCCGTCTGGGGTATCGAATTGGAGATCGCGGCTTCGCGCGCCTGCGGCGTCCCCGCGACGGTCGGCAGCACCGCCCCGGCAAGCGAGTGCGGCGGAATGTGTGCGAAGTCCGGCGGCAAGCGATCGTTCGGCACGAAGCTCCACGGGCCTGTTAGCGCGGCGGCATCGAACCAGCGTCCGGAAATCAGCACGTAATAATTATTGTTGCTGATGTCGATCAGCACGTCGCTCGTGGTGTTCGCCGCCCACAGCAATTGGGTGCCCACGATCGGCTGGAAGTCCGGCTGTCCCTTGAACGTGATCAGTTCGGTCGGCACCTGGCTGGTGTAGATCGTGGGCACGCCGTTGGCGAGAGAGGGTTTTGGATTGGCTTTGGCGCCGCCATCGAGCATGTCGACGGCACCGGCAGCGGCGAGAGTCTGCGCGACGCCATCCATGCCAAAGGGTTGACTGAACGATTGCGTCCACGGGCCCGTGATCGAGTTCGATTCGAGCCAGCCATCATAAACGTGGATGTAAAAATGCTGCTCCAACCCACCGTGCAGGATCAGTGCGCGGGTGTTGATGACCCGCTGGAAGCGCGAGTCCGACGGAACTTCCTTTAATACCGGCGCGCCGTCGATCGGCACCAAAATCGCCGGCGAATAGCTGAGGATGATCCACGGTGGAATGCTTTGCACGGCCACCGTCGGCGGTTTGATGCCGGCGAGCGCAAGTGAGGACTCGAGGCGGTCGAGCGACATGGTGCGTATCGACTTGGCGAACTGGGTCTCGAGCTCCGATGCGTATGCGGCGCCGCGGTTGGGCAAGGTCGGGAAATCGATCTTGGAAATCCGCAGATTCTCGAAGGTCACCGTGCGCAGCACCTTGTCGACCTGCGTGCGGGTGGTGGCGAAGATTACGCCGAAGGTTTCCGCTTTGGCGTGAGTTGGCTTGATCGCGAGCGCCGCGCGGAAGTTCAGTTGATTGTCCGTCCATGAGTTGATCTGCGGCTGGTAGACCAACACCTGCGCGTCGCCGAGATCCACGCCGCGCGGCCAGGGATCGGGCGGCGGTGTGCCCACCGGGCTTGCTTGCGCGAACACGCTCACGGGCGCGCCCAGCATGCTGACGATGAGAACCAGCGCTGCGGTAATGGTATGAGGTCTCATGTCTGGCTCCGCGCGCCGTTGCGCGCTTAGCATTGCTAAAGGTGGTAGGGCGGAGCTACGTATATCGCGGTGTACGAAGCGAGTCCTATTACCCTTAAGGACACTGGTGCGCGCAAAAGCCGACGTGGCTAGTGGCTATAACGCGCCCTTGGTGCGCTGATTCGTCCCCACAACACCGCCCTTATTGGACTAAAGGTGCATTGATTTTCCCGCATGATTGTGGATCAGCGCTCGCGGCTTATGGTATATCGACTTATGGCTACCTGCCGACCGACGCCCTGCACGCCTTGCCACGGCTCCCGGCTGAGATGATCCCCTACAACCTGATGGCACAGTACAAGTTGCTTCAAGAGACTGCGCGAGAGCGCATCCGCGAAATACAAATGAACGAAGCGAACCACTTGAAGCTCTTAGCGCAGTTGACACGCTTCGGCATCTGCCCGTGCGTTGGGATGGGGCGGTATTCGACGTGCTGCGGCTCAGCTACCGATGGAGAGGCAAAGCCGCCGGCACCTCTGGCATCGCTCAGTCCAAAAAGTCGCCGCTGAGGGGCTACTTCCCGCGCTCAAATCAAGTTTTGCGTCGAAGCACCCAGGCACCCAAGGCGAGCGAAGCGTCGAGAAGCGCAAACGCCAGCAGTGCGTGAGGAAAAACGCCAGCCATAGCGATGGGGATGAGGACAGCGGGAACCAGGATCCATCGATCGAGTATCGATGCTGCGACCGTTGGTCGACCCCCAGAGCGTCCACCGAATAAATACAGCCAGCCTATGACCGCGACTGTCATGCCAAGTACCCGGAACAGCGCCTCCTCGTGCCCCGCGAAACCGTCATCCCTGAAGATCGTCTGGACCGCGCCGGGCCAAACAATAAACAGTGCGCCCAGACTCAAATAGACGTAACCATTCATCGCCGTCCACTTGGACGCTCTTGAAAGGTTAGGGGGAGTCTCCAGTAGATCGCTGGTAAAAGACATGTCAGGTCTCTCCGGTCAAGCCATGCGAAATCAGCCTTCGCAGGTTCCGAATAGCAACTTCCGGGCCACCGTGGCCCGGAAGTTAAAGTCTTTGCTTCTCTTAAGACCTACTTTGACGCGGCCGCCAGCGCCGCCTTGTGCTGCTCGAGCTTCGCCATCACGTCGCCGACACTGAAGCTTGCGGGTTTCTGCCTGGGCGGAAATTCCGCCAGGGTCTGCATCCACTGCATCACAATCGCGGCGGCCGGCATGAGCATGTACACGTGATCGACGCGCCATTTGTTGTAGAACAGATCGGCGCATTGATCGGCCTTCTCGAAGGGATCACTTCGTAGGTTGACGAGCTTCGGAACCCTCAACGCGCACCAGCGGCTCCTCCCAAACGCCAAATCCTTCCCGGCGCTGCTCCATGAAGTGCACTTTCCAATTGCCGTAGCGGATCGCCATGAGCTCGCCGTCATCGCTCCAGTAGCCGAACCCCGGCCGTGGACTCGCCTTGACCTCGCCTTTGAAATGCGGGATCAGGTTGTAACCGTCGATATGGACCTTGAAGGTCTTCTTGCCGGCTGCGTAGCCCTTCTTGAGCTTTTCCACGATGTCAGGCTCGCCCGCAGCGGCCACCAGCGTCGGCAGCATGTCCTGATGCGAGAAAATCTCGTTGTTGACAGTGCCCGGCTTGATGACGCCCGGCCACCGAATGGCGCAGGGTACCCGCCAGCCGCCTTCCCAATTCGTGTCTTTCTCGCCCCGAAAAATTGTGGTGCCGCCATCGGGCCAGGACATCACTTCGGCGCCGTTATCGGTCGAGTACATCACGATGGTGTTGTCGGTTATCCCGAGCGCGTCGAGCTTGGCGAGCAGCTGTCCCACCTGGCGGTCGTGCTCCACCATGCCGTCGGCAGTTACACCCAACCCGGTCACGCCCTCTAACTCCTTCTTCAGGTGCGTCCAGATATGCATCTTGGTCGAATTCCACCAACAGAAGAAAGGCTTGTCGGCCTTGTGCTGGCGCTCGATGAAGTCCAGCGCGCCCGCGGTGATCTCCTCGTCCATGGTTTCCATGCGCTTCTTGTTAAGCGGACCGGTATCCTCGATCTTCTGGGTGCCGTCCGGGTTCGCCCATGAGTGCAGGACGCCGCGCGGCCCGAATTTCTTCTTGAAATCGGGATTCTTCGGGTAATCGGGGTTCTCAGGCTCCTCCTCGGCGTTGAGGTGATAGAGGTTGCCGAAGAACTCATCGAAGCCATGCGCGGTGGGCAGGAATTCATCCCGATCACCCAAGTGGTTCTTGCCGAACTGTCCGCAGACATAGCCTTGCGGTTTCAGCAATTCGGCAATGGTCGGATCCTCCGGCTGCAGGCCCAGTGGCGATCCGGGTAACCCAACCTTGGTCAGTCCGGTACGGATCGGCGACTGCCCCGTGATGAAGCAGGCCCGTCCCGCAGTACAACTTTGCTGACCGTACCAATCGGTAAAATTCGCGCCTTCCTTGGCGATGCGGTCAATATTCGGCGTCCGGTAGCCCATGAGGCCGTTGTTGTTCGCGCTGATATTGAACCAGCCGATGTCGTCGCCCCAAATGATAAGAATGTTCGGTTTGCGTTGCGTTGGCATGGTGCGATAGTCCCCGTGCATTTGCCCAGTAGAAAAAATTGGCCCACCCGCGATTTCTCGCGAAGTAAGTGACGTGACCCTAAGGTCTCGCACTCCGAGCGGTCAATGCGGCTAAAGTCCAATTCGCGCTGCTTGCAAACCCAACGCGGGGGGATCTCGGCGACTCGCGCTACAGGTTGGTCGGCGGCCGTGCTAGTGATGCATCAAACACGACTTGGTCGTAGCGCCAGAGTCTTTCAAACAGAGAGCGTGCGGCATCGCGAAGCGCGATCTGCGGCGCGATCTCGCCGATGGAGCGTTTCCCGTCGATTGCGTCGAACATCGTTTTTTGCTGCGCATCAATGGGTAGAAACAAGTCCTTGAAGGTGTGATTCTGGTTGATCAACACCGCCGCGGCCCCCGGCGGGAGCCGCTCTTGAACCACGACCGTGTCCGGGAGGCGTATAGGCACATAGGTCGACCAGGCATTGGTGCTGAAATCGATCGAATGATGATCCGGCCGATCGTTGCGATGCGCGATGACGCTGTGGCGAACCATCGAGCCGCGAAACAGTTCCATTGCGGCGTACTGCTCATCCAGCGTAAGCCGGGAGAGTAGTGCTTGATGCGGCGTCGATGCCGGCGCGCCACACTGAGGTAGGTAGGGCGCTTGCCGGAGCCAGCGCTCGAAGCGCAAGCCGCCTGCCGCGAGGTAATCAAGCAGCTGCGGTACCGAGTAGGCCCGGTCCTGGGGATGAAGCAGTGCGTCGGCCAACGCGGCTTCGTCACCGAAATCCGGGGAATTTCGCAGCAGCGGTACCAGCGGATGATCGGGCGGCAGTGCGCCAAGGCTGTCCGCAAGATCCTTGATCTCCCTCGAGGATGTCCCCAGACCCAGCCGGCGGCAATAATCTTGCAAGAGATATATTCCGGTGCGGCCGTACGGTGCATACACCATCAAATGCATGGCACCGCGCGGCTCGAGCACGTCGTGCAAAGCGCGCAGCCCTGCATCGGGGTCCGGTAGATGATGCAGCACTCCGGTGCAGACCACGTGTTCAAAGCGCTGCCCCAATTCGGCGGCGCGTTCTACCGCAAGTTGGCGCACCTTGAGATTATCCAGTTGGTATTTGCGCTTGAGCTGCTCGGTGCGCTGGATACTGGTAGTACTGACATCGATTCCGGTGATCGTTGCACGCGGCCAGGCCAACGCGTACTTGGCCGCCTGAGAAGTGCCGCAGCCGGCGACCAGAATGCTCCTATCGTCGCGATAGGGTTCAGCCGGCCAGAACAATCGAGCATCCGCGCGCCGCCGCTCGTCGTTCCAACGGGCTTTATGGCGCTCCAGGCTGTCAATCGGCGGCGGGTACGGGTGACGCTCATAAAAGTCGCTCACCTGCTGCGCAACGCGGTCGGCATTGGTTACTCTTGTGTCGTTGCCCTTCATTGCGCGGCCTATTTCGCCCTTGTCTCATAGGCCTTTACGGCGTCGGGAAGATTGAAGAACATGCGAGCACTGCCCAGCGCCTCGCCCAGCGGCGAACGCCTCACGGCCTCAAGCGCCTGTGGGTTCAGCGCGCTCAAGCACAAGGAAATCCCGTGCGCGCGCATATTTTCCTCTGCGTGGGTCAAGGCCCGCAGCGCCGTGTACTCAAAGTCCGGGATGGCGCTGCAGTCGAAGATCACCACCTGAGGGCGAGCCTCAAAGATCAAGGCTGCCAGATGCTCGCGGGCGCGGGGCGCGCTCGCGAAGTTCATGCGGCCTTCGGTCTTGATGATGAGAAGACCCGGGATAGTCTCATCTTCAGGGTGATCGGAAGACCGGGGACGAAACACGTCCGTGCCTGGCTTGCGTCTCAGCGCGTACACCGGCGGATGGTTCGCTTGATAGAACAGCGTCACGATCGATATCGCGATGGCGACCAAGATGCCTTGCAGGGTTCCAAGGACCACGACGCCGGCGAAGGCCGCGATAGCCCACAGGAATTCCATGCGCCTGATGCGCAGTATGGAGCGAAAATCAGCGGTGCTGAGCAGCGGCAGGCTGGTCACAACCACGACGGCGGCCAGCGTCGCCTGAGGTAACAAGCTGATGAAGGAGGACAGGAACAGGAGCGTTGCCACCACCATGGCTACCGTCACGAGCTCGGCGACCTGGGTACGGGCGCCGGCGCGTGAGTTCACTGCGGTCTGTGAGGCGCCTCCACCGGCAGGAAAGCTTTGAAAGAAGCTGCCGGCAATATTGGCGGCACCCAGCGCAATCAATTCGCGGTCAGGAGCGAGGGGCGGATCGTCGTGCCGGGCAAATGTACGGCCTACAGCAATCGACTCCGTGAAGGACATGAGCGCAATGCCCAGCGCGCTGGGCCACAGGCTCTTGAGGAGCGAAAAATCCGGAAGTTCCGGAGCAGGAATTCGCGCGGGTATGGCACCGGTCAGCGCCACACCAAGCGCGTGCAGCCCGAGAAATCCGGCGGCCGCAACCCCGATGATGACGGCCGCTAGCGGAGCGGGGAATCGAGGGCGAAAGCGCTCGAATCCGATGAGCAGCGCCATCGTGGCCGCCGCCAGCAGCAGCGTTGCTCGATTCGTTTCAGGGATGTGCTGCAGTGTCGCGAGCACTTTGTGGAAGAAGTTACCGCTGCCGATACGCACACCCAGCAATTTCGGAATCTGGTCAACAATGATCGCCAGACCAATCCCGGCCCGAAAGCCGGCCAACACCGGGTCGGATAGGAAGTTGGCCAGAAATCCCAGGCGCAACAGGCCGGCCATCGTCAGGACACCGCCGACCAGCAGTGCGAGCGTCGCAGCAGCAGACTATCAGCTGTGCGGGACTTGCGCCGGGAACGGCGAGCGTCAATGCAGTTGCGGTCAACATTGCGATCGTGCTAGTGCTGCTGACGCTCAATGGGCGCGATGTTCCCAGCAGGGCGTAGACGACCATGGGCACGAGCGCCACATACAGGCCCGCCTGCAGCGGCAGGCCGGCAATGCTCGCAAGAGCCATGGACTTCGGGATCACCACCGCCGCGCTTGATACGCCGGCAATCGCATCAAACCGCAGCCAACTTTTTTGGTATCCCGACAGCAGACCGCTCACAGGATTCCTTCCGATAGCAGCATCTTGGTTACCCCCGCGGCTCCAAAGCGCTGGCCTTGAACACCGTAAGAAAAGTCTACACTGACTCCCGGCGGCGAGCGGCGAATCTTGGACCAAGGGGAAATAATGAATCGGATGAATGCTGTGCGGCTTATGGGCCATGGCGGATTCGAGCAGCTCGAGTTTCGCAATGACATTGCGGTTCCCGTACCTCGAGCGGCAGAGGTGCTGATTCGGGTAGGCGCCGCCGGCATCAATAACACCGACATCAACACCCGTACGGGATGGTATTCGCGGACAGTGACCGAAGGCACGACGCCTGAGGCAGGCGCGTTCGGGATCGGCTGGACCGGCGCTCCGCCGGCCTTTCCGCGAATCCAAGGCGCCGACGCCTGCGGCAGAATTGTCGCGGTGGGCTCGGGCGTCGACACGGCGCGCGTTGGCGAGCGCGTGCTGGTCGAGCCGGTATTTCGAGTTGCAGGGGCGTCCGACCAATACCGCGCGATCTACTTCGGTTCGGAGTGCGATGGAGCTTTTGCGCAGTTTGCCTGCGTGCCGGCGGCGCACGCGTACGCAATTTCCAGCCCGCTGTCCGACGCCGAACTTGCCTCTTTTCCCTGTGCCTATGCGGCCGCTGAGAACATGCTGACGCGCTTGAGTTTGCAGCCGGGCGAGACGGTACTGATCACGGGAGCCTCAGGCGGAGTGGGATCCGCCGCGGTGCAACTGGCGAAGCGCCGAGGAGCGACCGTGGTGGCGATCGCGGGAATCTCAAAAGCAGCAGCCGTTGCTTCGTTAGGCGCCGCGCGAGTGCTGGCGCGGGACGAAGGAGTGCTCGCTGCGCTTGGACGGGAACGCATCGATGCGGTGGTCGATGTGGTCGGCGGCAGCCAATTTACCGAACTTCTCGATGTCCTGCGCCGCGGCGGGCGCTACGCCGTCGCGGGCGCCATCGGCGGACCGATGGTTGCGCTGGATCTGCGTACGCTGTATCTCAAGGACCTGCGCTTGTTGGGCTGTACGGTACTCAATGAGAGTGTATTCAAGAACCTCGTCGGCTATATCGAGCGGAGTGAAATCAAACCACTGGTCGCTGGCGTCTTTCCGCTGAGTGCAATCGTGGAGGCTCAAGAGGAGTTCTTGCTTAAGAAGCATACAGGCAAGATCGTGCTAATCCCTTGAACACCGCGCCGGTGGCCGACTCAGCGTCCTTTGAATGCCGGCTTGCGCTTCTCGAAGAAAGCCGTGCGCGCTTCCTTGCCGTCCTCACTGGCAAAGGCGATGCGGATGTTGGACAACTCATAACGCAGCTGCTGCTCCAAGTCAGATGTTTCCAGAGACTTGACCATGCCGCGCTTCAGCAGGCGCAGTGTGATCGGCGACCATTGGCAGAGTGATTCGCAGTAGGCGGCGAGGCGTTCGTGGAACTTATCGTCGTCCACCACTTCGCCGGCCATGCCCAGCGTCACGGCCTCGTCGCCGCTGACCGTGCGGTTCTCCATCATGAAGCGCATGGCTTGCTCATAACCCATAGCCTGCGGCAGTGTGATGGTCAGGCCGCCATCGGGCGACCCGCCGATGCGCGTGTAGCCGGCCATCAGTCTGGCGCCGCGACTGACGAGCCGGACATCGGTGGCCATCGCCAATCCCAAGCCGGCGCCCACGGCGACGCCGTTGATCCCGCCGACCACCGGCTTGTCGCAGCGCTTGCGCATCGACAGCAGAAATTGGCCCACCCAATTGATGTCGTCCAACTGCGCGGACTGCGAGGATAAGGGCGAATAGCGTTCAGACCCCGATAGGTCCAACCCGGCACAAAAGGAATCGCCGCTCCCGGTAATGGCGACTACCCACACGTTGTCGGTTCTCGCCGCCTCGTCCACCGCTGCGACCACGCCCCAGGCCAGCGCGTCACTGAGAGCGTTCTTCTTTTCTGGCCGATTGAGCCTGATGGTCCTGACGTGACCGACATCCGAAACGTCAACGATATTTCCCATGGCTTACAATCTCCTTCTGGTTTTCTAAAGGCTATGATCGGCGCGAAGACCGCCGACCGCAATCGGCAGGGGGGATTCCAGTGAACAGCTATTGGCCCTGGGCCGCCGCCCTCGTGATTTACGTCGTATTTCGCGCTTGGTACGACAATTGGCGCGGCCGCCTGTCGGCGGGCGAGATTGGCACGCTGATGCGACGGATCGCGGCCAACAATCAGAGCGCGCGTGAGCGCAGCGAGATGGATACGCTGCGCCAGTTCCTGGAAGCCGACGATGGTCGGGAGTTCTTCATGCTCAATGTGATCCGTTTCGCCGACGGCGATGTCGCCGACCCTAAGACCGGAGAGCTGCGGCCGGCGCGTAAGGTCATGGAGGGCTACACCCGGATGTTCCTGCCGGCGTTGCTCGCGCGCGGCGGTCACCCCGCTCTTGCCGCGCGCAGGATCGGCGGCTTCCTCGACACCTGGGGGATTGACCGCCGCCGCCTTGGTCCATGATGGGTTATGTTCGTTACCGCAGCCGCCGGGATCTGGCGGAGCTGGTCTGCAATCCCAAGTTCGGCGGCGCACATGACTTCAAGTACGCCGCCATCCCGCAGACCTTCAATTTTCCAACCCGGCCGATGATCATGACGCTGACCGGCCCGCGGATCACGGTCGCATTGGCGCTGGCCCTCATCGCGGCTCTGGGCCAAGTGGTCGCCTTGCTTGCCGCACGCTGACTAGCGCTGCGGCGTGCGCGCTAGACTGGCCTTGAACACGCGGAGAAAATTTCCGCCCATGATGTTCGCGACTTCAGTCTCGCGCATCCCCCGCGCCAGCAGGGCCGCCGGGATCAGGCTCCAGTCACGGTAGCTGCGGAAAACCGGCCGGAAGTTGGCATCCATGTCCGTGCCGATGGCCACGTGCTCGATTCCCACGGCGTCCACCAGGCGTTGGATCGAATCGATGTAGTCGGCAAATGTCTTATGTCCGATGCCGGACGGCCAGGAGCCGATGATGCCGCCGCCAGCGGCCACCAGTTTGGCGTGTTCGCTGCTGATCAGACGCGGATGCTTGAGTGTGGGCGTCTCCAAGTTCGTATGTGAAATCATCACCGGCTTGCTCGACACCTCGAGAACATCTTTGCTCACGGCGAAGGTCGAATGGGCAAGATCGACGATGATCCCGGTCCGATTCATTTCGCGGATGACGGACTTGCCGAATGCCGTCAGGCCCGCGTGCACCGGCGCTTCGGTTTGTATGTCGCCGATCTGATTGACGTGGTAGTGCACGATGGTGATGGCGCGCACCCCATCGTTGAACGCCTCGTGCACCCGTTCGAGCTTATCTTCGATGAAGTCGCCGCCTTCCACCGCGAAGATCGCGGCAGTCTGGTGGCGATGTTGCGCGGCGTAGACATCGGATGGATTCAAGCCCCTCGCGAGCTCGTGATTTTTGACCAGCATGTTGAGTTCATCAAGCTGCCGCCGATAGTCCGCGTACGCTTCCCCCGGCTGAAATTCGCGGCCCGCATGCAGCGCCCCTTGCGGTGTCGCCTCGATCAGCCGCATGTCGGCGACGGCGGCAAACAGCGCGGCGCTGACCTGGCCTGCGTTGAGATCCGCGATGGCTTGTTCCTCGAAGGGTTCGCCGAACGATTTAGTCGTCGGCGTCTGGTAGGGAAGGTGGCTGAGAAAGAAGCGGCCAGGATGGCAATGCGTATCGACCGAAGCATGGCGCTCAAGAAACGCGACGCCGGCCGCCCGCTGTTGCGGGCTGAGATCCATCCCCAAGTCCGCAAGCTGCGCCGAGTCGCCAACGGGCGCCTTCGCGTCTTGGGCGCGGCCGCTTGCGGCTCCCGTGCCCAACGCCGCCACTCCGGCGGCGGCCATCAGGCGGCCGAGAGCGTCACGGCGCGTTATCCGTGGGGCACCTGCACGGGGATATCCGAATTTGATTTGTCCAGCCATGTCTAATTCTTCGGCGGCGCAGTCGCCTCGGTCGGCGCAGCCGAGGCTGCCACGCTCGCTCCTTCGGCATTCGGATTCGTGGGGCCCATGATCTTGGCATACTCGCCGGAGTACACAGTCTCCTGCCGCGCAGCGGCTGATGCCGCCGCCACTTTGGCTTTCATAGCGTCTGCCTTGAGACTCTGACGGGAAAAATTCGTAGCTGCCTCGCCCTCGAACGGCAGCATTTTCTCGCTCTTAACTTTGAAGTACATTCCGCTCGGCCCCAAGCGCGCAAAAAATATCTCATCGGCCTTTCTGGATTGCAGTGCTTTGGCCAGATCCGGCGGCAGGTCGCCCTGGCTCAGCTGGCCTTCCGAGCGGTTGTGCGGAATTCCCATCGACGTGAGCTTGCCGTCGATCTCATCGAGAGATTTGGCGGCTTGGTTCGCTGCGATGACATCCTGGATATTCGGGCCCAATGCAAAGCGCATTTGGTCAATGGTCAACACCAGCCGGTTGGCAAACTTGGCCGGATTCTGCGCGATAAAATGATCGACCTCGGAGGTGCTTATCGACACACTCGCGGCTTTGCGCGCCATCAATGCGTTAGCCAAGACCTGTTCACGAGAGCGCGTGATGTCCAGCAACACAGTCGGTTCCTGGTCCAGCTTCAGTGTCACGGCTTGCTCGACCAGATACTTGCGCAGTGTGAGCTCGGCCAGCATCTGTTTGAGGATTGCGGGATCTTTCCTTTTCTCGGCGGGAATATTCGCGAGACGCAATTCATGGTCGAGCTCCAAGCTTGTCAGAACTTCATTGCCGACACGAGCCACCACTTGCCCGCCGGGTTGCTGCTCGTGGCCCGCATTGCGGCTGCAGCCGAACGGCGCGAATAGACAAATACCGATGATCGCCGCCGCGCAATGACTATTCACATTAGGTCCCCCAAATTTCTATCATGGCTGCGGGGAATAGTACCCGACGGCGCGCGGATACGAGAGGAGGCAATTCAGGCTTGGCTATAGCAAGCGAGCTTCTGTTTGCCGCGCCGGCCAATGTACGCGCTGCCAGGAAGCCACAGGCTCGCCATTGACGCGACGCGGGGTGAGAGATCCGTGCGCCAACAGACAGCGCTGTGCCGCCTCGTCAACGCGCTGCATGCCGCTGCCGACCTCGATCCTGCTGTCGGAAACGCGCCCGACTTTTTCCACGCGCACCAACAGCGTGACCTCAGCCGCGCCAAGCAACTGGGGCATCGGCCGAATCCTATCCGCTCGGCAGCCCGCCAGAATCTCCTCGACCTCCCCGGCATTCGCGTTGCTGATCAACACATCAGTAGACGCCGTGATCGACACGGCGATCTCGCTCGGCCCTTCCACCAACTTCGGCAACGCCGGCTGCGGCAGCGCCGGCAGTAGATCGGGCGAGGGGATGTCGATTGGCGGATCCGGATGAGCTGTTGGTGATGCGGGTATTGGGTCGAGCATCACCAGTGATTCTAAGGGCGCATGCAGGGGCCGCAGAGTATTCGACGACGCCCACAGCCAGATACCAACCGATGCGTGCAAGCCGATCACCGCGAAGGCAGCCAACGCTCGCGAAGTCAATCGCGGACCTTTGCCTCGGCGCACGGAATGCGGCGGGTTCGGAGGGAGCTGCTCCGCGACGTAGACCTCAACCACCAATTTGCCACGCGGCAAAACGTGATCTTCGGTCGCCGGGACGGGATTCGGGGCGGCTCTGGGCCGCCTCGAATCGCTGCTAGTGTCCATAGTTAGTTGAGTGTAACCGCCTGCAGAGCCGGCAAGGTACCCGGCGCCGTGGCCGAGATGTTGGTACTGCCCGCAGCGACCGCGTGCAGAGCAACACCGCCCCCCGAGACCGTGGCTGGCGACATGTCGGCGCCCGCCTGGAGCGTCACGGTTACCGGACTGGTCTGCGTATTCGACAATGTGGTCAGACTGGCGGCCGCGGTGTTGCTGCTCGACACCGTTACCAGCAGCGAACTGCCGGCGGCCACATCTTCATAAGAGTAGCCGGGCACGAAGGTTGCGATTTCGAATGGTACGTCGGCGCTGGTCGCCGGTTCGCTGGTCGGCAGACCGGTGTAGAACACCAATTGCGGTTCGACGACGGAGACCGAGGTCGTACCGGTCGTGAATTGCGTATCCGTGCTCGACGCCGTCAATGTAACGCTCCCGGTGGCACCCGCAACACCCTGCACATAGAAGGTGTAGGACAATGTTCCATTGGCGACAAAGACGTTGATGAACGCCGTACCCGGCGTGGTGGCGTTCGGCGAGACCAGCAGCTTGGTCGGATCGCTGCTGGCGATGTTGATGGTGACCCCACCATCATTGGTGGCGGCCTGCAAGCTACCGTTCATCGCGACTTGCAGGCCGCCACCGACCAGTATTCCGCTCTGCAGAGTGAGCGCAGACGGAGTCACGGTGACCAGCTGCGAGGCGGGCCCGACGTTGGTCGTGGCGCTCGCGAAGACGGTCGAGGAGAGGGTGAGCGTCGTCGTGCCGTCTGCCAGCGGCACGAAGGTAAAGCCGGTAGCGCCGCTGGCGTTGGTGCCGCTGGCGCCGATGGGGATCAAGCCGTTTGCCGTGGCGACATCCGTCCCGCCGCTCAGCAACTCACCCACGCTCGGCGTGCCGCTCGCCACCGTCACGGTCAAGGCACCCGTGGCCGGACTCACATCCTCGGCAAAGAGATCTGCGCCGCCGCCGTACAGCGCTCCGACGACCACATTGAAGGTGCTGTTACCCGACAAGGTAGTAGTCGGTGTCGTCACACCGGACAGCGATATCGCCGCGGACACCACCGTCGCGGTTTCCGCTGCGGGAGATGAGAATGTGTTGGACGGATTGGTCGCGGTGATGCTCGCGCTGCCCACCGCCACGCCCTGCAGCCAGAAACTGCCGGAGCTCTGCCCGGCGGGAATCGTTACATCGATCAAGCCCGAACCCACGGCGGTGCCGCTTGTTCGACAAGGTGACCTTGGTGGTATCGCTGCTCGTTACCTGAATCGTGGTCCCACCGGCCGGCGCAGGATCCGCGAGACTGATCGAACCGGCATTCATTTCCAATCCCGCGCCAATGCCGACATTGCTGCTGCTCGCCGCCTCGCCGATGCTCATCGTGAACGCCGGCTGCGAGACCGTGACCAGTTGCGTTGCCGGTCCAACGTTGGTCGTGGCGCTCGCGAAGACGGTCGAGGAGAGGGTGAGAGTAGTCGAGCCGTTGGCCAGTGGCACGAAGGTAAAGCCGGTAGCGCCGCTGGCGTTGGTGCCGCTGGCGCCGATGGGGATCAAGCCGTTTGCCGTGGCGACATCCGTCCCGCCGCTCAGCAACTCACCCACGCTCGGCGTGCCGCTCGCCACCGTCACGGTCAAGGCACCCGTGGCCGGACTCACATCCTCGGCAAAGAGATCTGCGCCGCCGCCGTACAGCGCTCCGACGACCACATTGAAGGTGCTGTTACCCGACAAGGTAGTAGTCGGTGTCGTCACACCGGACAGCGATATCGCCGCGGACACCACCGTCGCGGTTTCCGCTGCGGGAGATGAGAATGTGTTGGACGGATTGGTCGCGGTGATGCTCGCGCTGCCCACCGCCACGCCCTGCAGCCAGAAACTGCCGGAGCTCTGCCCGGCGGGAATCGTTACATCGATCAAGCCCGAACCCACGGCGGTGCCGCTTGTTGACAAGGTGACCTTGGTGGTATCGCTGCTCGTTACCTGAATCGTGGTCCCACCGGCCGGCGCAGGATCCGCGAGACTGATCGAACCGGCATTCATTTCCAATCCCGCGCCAATGCCGACATTGCTGCTGCTCGCCGCCTCGCCGATGCTCATCGTGAACGCCGGCTGCGAGACCGTGACCAGTTGCGTTGCCGGTCCAACGTTGGTCGTGGCGCTCGCGAAGACGGTCGAGGAGAGGGTGAGAGTAGTCGAGCCGTTGGCCAGTGGCACGAAGGTAAAGCCGGTAGCGCCGCTGGCGTTGGTGCCGCTGGCGCCGATGGGGATCAAGCCGTTTGCCGTGGCGACATCCGTCCCGCCGCTCAGCAACTCACCCACGCTCGGCGTGCCGCTCGCCACCGTCACGGTCAAGGCACCCGTGGCCGGACTCACATCCTCGGCAAAGAGATCTGCGCCGCCGCCGTACAGCGCTCCGACGACCACATTGAAGGTGCTGTTCCCCGACAAGTCAGTCGGGTTCGTCGGCGCCCCGGACAGCGATATTGCCGCCGACACCACCGCTGCGGTCTGTGCACCGGGCGCCGAGTACGCATTGGACGGATTGGTCGCGGTGATGCTCGCGCTGCCCACCGCGACACCCTGCAGCCAGAAACTGCCGGAGCTCTGCCCGGCGGGAATCGTTACATCGATCAAGCCCGAACCCACGGCGGTGCCGCTCCCCGACAAAGTGACCTTGGTAGTATCGCTGCTCGTCACCTGAATCGTCGCTCCGCCAGCGGGCGCGGGCGCGCCCAGGCTGATCGAGCCGGCATTCATTTCCAATCCCGCTCCAATGCCGACATTGCTGCTGCTCGCCGCCTCGCCGATGCTCATCGTGAACGCCGGCTGCGAGACCGTGACCAGTTGCGTTGCCGGTCCAACGTTGGTCGTGGCGCTTAAGAAGGCGGGCGCCGAAAGGCTCAAGATGGTGCTGCCGTTGGCCAGTGGCACGAAGGTAAAGCCGGTAGCGCCGCTGGCGTTGGTGCCGCTCGCGCCAACCGGGATCAAGCCGGTCGCCGTTGGCTGATCCGTCCCTCCCGAGAGCAGTTCGCCCACGGCCGGCGTGCCGCTCGTTACCGTCACGGTTAATGCACCCGTGGTTGGACTCACCGGTTCAGCAAAGAGATCCGCGCCCCCACCATAGAGAGCTCCCACGATGGCATTGAAGGTACTGGTACCCGCCAACGTATTCGTGCTGGTTGGCGGCCCGGAGAGCGATATCGCCGAGGACACCACCGCTACCGCCGACGTTCCGGTCGTGTACTTCGGTGTGGTTGCGGTCACGGTCACAGTGCCCGTGGAGCCAAAGCCAGCCTGCGCATAGAAAGACGCCGTGGTCGTGCCGGCTGCAAACGACACATTGATCGCAGGTGAACCCAGGGTGGTCGGGCCGGGCGATACCAACAGCAGCGATGGAGTTGCACTGCGCACCTCGACCGTGACGCCCCCCGTCGGTGCCGCGGTTGACAGCGTCAGCGTGATCGGCTGCTCCAATCCATTGCCGACGCCAAAGGAGAGAGCCGAGAACGCCATGGTGCCGATCGTCGCTGCCGCTTGATAGGTGACTGAAATAGTGGCGGTACCGTAGAGCGCGTTGCTCAAGGTCACTGTCGCCGTGCAGGGAAGGGTCGCCGTCGCGCCATAAGCGATCGGTACCGAACCGAAACTTTGGCCGGCCGCCACCGTCACAGGCGTGGAGGTTACGTTGACGCAGGTCGAATCGCTTGAACTCGCGGTGACCACGACGCCGCCGGCGGGGGCGTTGTAGGGATTGCCGCCGCTGCTGAGCTGGAAGTCGATGGTGTCGGTCTGGGTGCTGCTCAAGGTCTTCGAGGTTTCGCCGAGCAATAGCGCGGCGGTGACATTGACCGTGGTCGTGGTTGAGGCGAAATTCGTATTCGACGCTGTGATCGTCGAGGCGCCGGTTGCCGTGGTGCCCGCCTGCACCGCGAAATTTGCGCTGAACGCACCTGCCGGGATGGTGACCGTCGCCGGCACGGTCGCAATGTTCGTATTGCTGCTCGCCAGGGTCACGACAACGCCCCCGGCGCCCGCCGCGTTCGGCGCGATCTGTACCTGATAGGTGCCGGATTGGCCGAAGCCCAAGGTTTGTGCGGTCGAAAGATTGATCAGCAGGTTCGATACGGTGAGCGTCGCCATCTGCACCACAAAGCCCGATGCCGTTCCGTCGGCGGTCAACGTTGTCGCGCCGGTGGTGCTGCCGCCGCTCAACGTGAACGTCGCCGTCGTCTGTCCCGACGGGATCGTCACCGAACCCGGCGAAACGCTGACCAGTGCAGGGTTCAAGACGGAGAGATTGATCGTCGCCCCGCTCGAAGGCGCCGGCTGACTGAGCGTGATTGCGCCGGTCGCCGTTCGATTGATGCCGACCAAGCCGGCGTTCAGCGAGAAACCGCGCGCTTGAACCTGAACGGGATCGGTACCGGAGGTCAGCCCCGTTCCCGACGCCGTAATCAGGTCGCTGCCGGTGGTCGCTGTCGAGGTGACGGAAACGTTGGCGGTGGTTTGGTTCTGAGCAATGGTCACGCTCGTCGGCGAGATCGACACCAAGCCGCCGCCGGTTGTCAGGTTGACAACCTGCCCACCGGTCGGCGCGAGATCGCTCAACGTCACCGTGAGGGTGGTAGTCGACTCGGTCGATACGGTCAAGGGATTCGGCATCAAACTCACCGACAGAGTGGCCGCGGGATTGACTGTAAAGGCTGCGTTGGCTGTTCCGCTCGCGGTCACCAGCGAGACGATGCGCGCGCCGGTCGGCGCGCTGCTCGCAATCACGAAATTGGCAGTCTGCGAGGTAGCCGAGCCGCCGCCCACCACCGCTGCCGTGACGCCCGTGCCACTGACGGTCAGGCTCGTGATACCAAGCAGGTTCGTGCCCGTGATCAGCACCGATACGGTGTGTCCTTGTTCGCCGGCTGCGGGAGCCAACGACGAAATGGTCGGCGTGGGCGGCAGCACCGTGAACGGCAGCGAGAAGGGCGTTCCGCCGACAACCAGGCCAATGGTCGTCGCACCGGTCGCGGCCGTGGCGCTGATCACGACCGTGGCAGTCACGGTGGTGCCGGTCGGTGTACCGGTAATCGTGCCGCTGACGCCCGCGTTACTCGATACGACCGCGGTCGCGCCCGAGAGGTTTGTCCCCGTGAAGGTCATCGGGAATGTTGTTCCCACAGAGCCGCTGCTGGGCGACACGCTCGTCAGAGTCGGCGTGGCCGAAGCCACGGTGAAGGGTAGCGAGAAGGGCGTTCCACCGACAATCACTCCAAGGGTGGTCGCGCCGGTCGCGGCCGTGGCGCTGATCACCACCGTGGCAGTCACTGTGGTGCCGGTGGGCGTTCCAGTAATCGTGCCGGTAACTCCGGGATTGGCGGAGGTGATGGCAGTTGCCTTGGATAGATTCGTGCCGGTGAATGTAACGGTGGTAATGGTCGTCCCGACGGTTCCGCTGTTGGGCGAGATGCTCGTCAGCGTCGGCGTTGCGGCATTCACGGTAAACGGCAGCGAGAAGGTTTGGCCGCCGATAATGAGCCCCAATGTCGTCGCACCCGTGGCCGCGGTCGCGGAGATGGTGATTGATGCAGTCACCGAGGTGGCGGAGGTGCTGATGATCGTGCCGGTAACCCCTGGGTTGCCGGACACCACCGCCGTTGCATTCGTCAGATTCGTTCCGGTGAAAGTGAAGTTGCTGGTCGATCCGACAGTGCCGCTGCCGGATGAACCGCCGGATGAGGTGATCGATGTCAGGGTCGGCGTTGCCGCTACCACCGTGAACGGCAGCGACAGGGGCGTTCCGTTCACCACAACACCTAAGGTTGTGGCGCCGGTGGTTGCCGTCGAGGCAATCACGACCGTCGCGCTCACCGTGGTGCTCGACGTGCCGGTAATCGTGGCGCTGACGCCCGAGTTGCCCGAGACAATGGCACTGGCGGTCGAGAGGTTCGTGCCGGTGAAGGTCACCGGGAACGATGTTCCAACGGTGCCGCTGTTGGGCGATACGCTCGTGAGTGTCGGCGTCGTCGGATTGATGGTGAAGGGCAACGGGACGGTTTGGCCACCGACCGTGACACCGAGGGTGTACGCGCCGGTCGCGGCTGTGGCGCTGATCACGACCGTGGCGCTCACCGTGGTGCTCGACGTGCCGGTGATCGTGGCGCTGACGCCGGTGTTGCTCGATACCGCAGCGGTTGCGCCCGAGAGATTGGTCCCGCTGAAGGTCACGGGGAACGTCGTTCCGACGGTGCCGTTGTTGGGCGTTACACTCGTCAGTGTCGGCGTCGTGGAGGCGGTGGTAAAGGTGACAATGTAGTCGCTCGCCAAGGTGTTGCCGGCGAGATCGCTGACTCCCCCAGCGCGTATGCGCAGTTGGTACAGCGTGCCGGCGGTGAGCGCCGCGCTGGGTGCAAAGGTCAGGCCGGATCCGGCCGCGCTGACCACTGCCGCTCACCGACTGACCGCCTGCCGTCAACAGCACGTTCAAGGTGTTGGCGGTACCGACATTGATTGGCTTGCTGAAGACCACCGAGATCGCGGATGCGACGGCAACCCCGGTGGCGCCGCCCTGCGGAGTCGTGGAGATGACCGTCGGCGCGGTCTGATCGCTTTGTACGATGAGGGGATTGCCGCCCGTGTCCGTCGTTGTCGCGGTCGACACATTCCCCGCGCTGTCCGTCGCGGTGACCGTGAAGGTATTTTTCTGATTCAGATTCAAGGTTGCTTGCAGGCTGAAATTCCCGCCACTTGCCGTGGCGCCGCTCACCGTCGCAACGCCGCCCGTCACGGTGATGGTCGTGCCCGCGGGCGCGCCGCCGGTCACCGCAATCGTCGATAGATTGGTGATGGCAGGTAAGGGATTGACCCTCGGTGCCGCAGGCGGCGCGATCGGAGCCGCGGAGGTCTGGAACGAGAACAGCTGCACGCCGTTAGCGGCGGTCGACAGCGCGGTTCCGCAGCCGTCTTGCAGGGCATTCGTAAGGCGCACCACGATCGGCGTCGAATACGGCAGATTGGTTTGCGGCGTGAACGTGAGTGTCTTGCCAACATTGGTCAGGTTAACGTTGCCGGCGATCAGCGTTCCGCCGGAAACATCGCCGTTGACAATCGTAGCGCCGGCAAACACCGCGAAGCTGTCGTTCAGTGCGTTGGCCGGATCCACTTTGAACGTCGATCCATTGATGCTGTTGGTGAAGTTGAGGAGGATCGGTGTCGTCACCAATTGGCCGATTGAGCCATTCAGCGGCTCGCTCAAGCTCGCCACGGGCGCCGTGTCGTTGACACAGGACAGCGTGGTCTGGAACGTCCATTGATAGCTTGCCGCCAGCGGCGATTGATTGGCGGCATTGCACACGGCCCCACCGGCCGTCGCGTTCATATCGGCGCCGATCAGCGTGACCCGGTAGTTGGTCAACGACTTCAAGAAATACTGACTCAGCGGCGAGGCCAGGCCGAGGCGCAAGGTCGCAACGGTGGTGCCGTTGGTTGCATCGGGAACTGAATTCAGCTGCACGGGCACATGGCGCACGGAATTGCCGTTGGCGTCGAGCTCTTCTATGTAGAACGTGCCCGGCGTCACCAAGTCCGCGCTCGTGACCTGGATACCGGCTGCCGGATTGCCCGGATTGATCGGCGCTGTTATCACATTGGTGAAGGTATCGGAGACGAGGCATGCGGATACCGGAGTGAGTTCCGCAACCGCCGAGGTGGTGATCGGCTGATTGCCCTGGCCGTTGGCCGGACTGATGCCGAGAACCGTCGGTGCCGCGGTCGGGGAGGGTGGGGCAAAGTTCGCAGGCAGTGTATTGGCGATATTGCACGGCGCCGCTTCGTTGGCGTTGATATCCACCGACAGGCTGATATTCGAACTTGACAGACCCTGGCAGGCAATGATGTAGCCTTGGGCGCTTGACTGTGCCAAGAAGCTCGCGGACACGGTCTGGCCTGGATTGATATTGGGCAGGCTGGTCAGTTCCTCAGAAACCGGCAGAAGCGTGTTCGGATCGATCAACGTTTCATTGCCGCCGACCACCAAATCCAGACTGGGGTACAGCGCAGGGCGCGTGGAGGTATTGGTGATGTCGACCGTGAGCGTGAAAGTCTGGCCGGCAATGACATCGTAGCCTGCGCCCGCCGGTCGAGGATGATGCACAACGACGGTCAAGTCGGGCGGTCCGAAAACTTGCACGGAGGTGCTGGCTTGGCCGTTGAACGGAATGCCGGCGGCGAGGCCCCCGCCGGTGATCGTGCCGTTATAGGCGACGGCCAAACTATAGGTTCCGATGGCATCGCCGCGAATGACGAACTGTCCGGTGCCGGTGGCGCCTGGAGGAATGGCGCCTAAGGAGATATTGGTATTGGCGCTGTTGGTCGTCAGCGTGCCGACGTTGGTGCCGATGCCCGCCGACACGGCGGTCAACGATCCTGCGGGCAGCGTCAAAGAACTGCCGACATCGGCAAGCGTGAACACACTCGAGGTGTTCTGAATGGCCAGCGTGACTTGGAAGAATTCCTTGAGGGTCTTGATCGTGCCGTCGATGATCAATATCCCCGGGATCACCGGGCCCTGCGGTGGTTGAATCGCAATGATCGTCGAGCAAGATTCGGTGCAGACTGGGATCGGGATGCTGCCGCCGCCACTGGTCGAGCCTCCCCCCGCGGACCAGCCGTCACCGCCCACACCAATGCCTGGGAGCCCGACATCGCCCGTCCCGGTTGGAATGGGAACGGCGACGGGTTGGGTGACCGTGACCGGAAAGGAACCGATGGTCAGGACTATGGTGAATATCGACACATTGAAATTCGATGGGTCGCCTAGATTGATCACGCCGTTGGCAACCAAGGTGGCGACCTGCGCCGCAGTGAGCGGCGTTGAGGTTGCCGTCGCGATGACAATCTGCGACGGGTTAATTTGCGTGACCAACAGGGGTGTCGACGATTCGGACGGCCTCGGCGGCGCGGCCAGGTTATCCACGGCGGTGGCGATCAGTGTGTTTTGCTGATTCGGCTGCAGCGGTACGCTCAAACAAAAGGTCGTGGTGGTTGCGTTGAGCGTCGTGCCAACCGGGCTCGTGCCGCCGTTGATGGTCACCGTCGTGCTGGCGCGCGAGGTGCCGCAGATAGTTGCGTTGGAGGAGGTAAAGTACGGCGCCGAAGGCGGAATGAGCGTCGGCGGTGCGAGCGTGGTCGAGGTATCCTTCGTGGCCGGTGTTCCGACGAACGGCGGCGGCGGTGTGCCGGCGCTTACCGGCATGTAGATCACAGTGGTGCTGATCGTGCTGTCGGCAAGCCCGCAAACATTGATGCCGGAAAGCACCTGTGTTCCGGGCGAAGAGGGTGCGGGAAACGGTGCGCTCGTGACGCTGTGGCCGGTCCCATCCGTCATCACCACTTCAAATGTGTCGCCGCTATTGGTGCCTGCGCCGAATGTAACGGCGCGCGTGACCGAGGCGCAATTGGTGGCCGTAATCGGCGTGTTGCCATCGAATACTTGAACGCTCGTCACGGGATTGTTCACGATCACGGGAGCAGGCGCTGCCACCGAGGCTTGGAGAATTGTGGTCCAGTTGGAGCGCAAAGGATCGTTGTTCGCAATCACCAGCGAGGAATTCACAGGACCCGGCGGCGTAGCGCCGGCGGCGAACTTCACCGGCATGGATACGCTCGCGGATGGCGCCAAAATCAGTGGGAATCCTCCCAACAGCGATGGATCCACGGTAAAGAGACTACTGTTGGGTGTAATGCCGGAGACGATGAGCGGGGCCGTGCCGATATTTCCGATGGTGAGCGTCTGTGTGGCCATTCCCCCGCTTGACACGGTGCCGAACGAAAGCACCGCCGGTGCCACGAGGATGGGAACCTGGCCCGCCGCGGGCGTTATCCCCGTTCCCACCAGCGTTATGCAAATAATCATGCCGCTGTTGGTGGTCAAAGTCAGAGTCGCGGTGACCGAAGTGGTGGATGTCGGTTTATAGCCGACGTTGATCGTCCCCATCTGCCCCGGATTCGTCAGGGTCAGATTGATTGGCGGGAACACCGTGAATGAGGGGTCGCCGGAGATCGTTGCACTGACTATTTGGACCGGTAGACAGCCGTTGTTTTGAACGTTTACCGGGACCGATGCCGAGACGCCGACGAACACCGCGCCGAAATTTACAGAGGTCGGTATGGCGCGCAGCGTGGGCACCAGCGCGCTCGGCCCCGGCGGCTTGCCCATGTACGATTCGAGAATCGCCAAGTCGGCGGTGTCGATCTTGCCGTCGCCGTTGAAGTCGGCATTCGGCGTGTAGGTGTGTGCCGGCGAGTTGTACGCGGCGTAGGCGATCTTGAATAGCGCCAAGTCCTGCAGATTGACGATACCGTCGTGATTCAGATCCGGGTTGCAGGCATTGCCGATCCCCGTGCCGCTGGTGTCGCGCTGGTTGGCGTTCGGTACGTTGATGCAATTGTCATTGATATCCGGGATCCCATCCCCGTCGATATCGGTAGTTAGCGAGGCGCACGGTGTTTGCGCCTGAACTGCCGTCAGCCAGAAAAGGGCGAGGACCGTGCCGACGCCGCCGATGAACCCTCGAACACGCGATCCTCGAATCATGTTCACCAATCCTCCCTCACGATCCGGTGGATTGCCGCGCTCGTGAATTCTTTCGCTAGAATCTACGCGGCGAAAATTCTTCCGGCGCGACGTCCGCGCAACACCGCCAAGCTGCCCAGCAGCAGCGTAAGAGCACTCATGACGGAGGTCGGATCGATCTCCGGCACCGGAGTGACAATCGCCGGTGAGACCGAAACACTTTGCGACAGAAAACTGAAGTCGACGCCGGCGGTTAGTGCGTTGCCGGCAGCATCGGTAAACCCAAGCCCACAGCAACCCGCGCCGAGGCTCAAATTCGAGCGCTGCCCGGGTGCTTTCTGCCAGGAATTGAAAGCTCGCTATGTCGAAGGTACCGGTGGGCGATGGATTGAAAAAAGTGGAAAAACCAATGTTGGTCACCAGACCCGGACCCGAACCGGTGGTCGTGCAGGCCCCTGTTGTCATGTCGCAGGCCACCCTGCGGCAGGTCAAAGACAGAGGTGTTGATGGTGACGGACTCAAGCTCCAATACCGAGGAATTAAAGCTAAAGTTGACGCCACCGCCGCCCAGAGCGTCAGTCCAGTTGTTGCCCACCAAATTGAGTGTGACGGTTTCACCGGTATTGAATGTGCTGCCCGCCGACAGGTCGAACCCGACGGTCGCCTGACCCCACGACGACATCGACGCCAAACTTAAAAATAGCGCAGTGATTGAACGGTACATCATCTCTCCTTGGCGACTTGCTGCTCAGCCGCGGCTCGACATCTAATTTTCATCGCATCAGATTCCTGGTGGGGCTCCTGCCGCGCATCACCGCGAGCGCTCCCAACAAGAGGGTCATTGCACTGACCAACGAAGATGGATCAATCTCAGGCACGCTCGTCGGTCCGGAGCCACCCGAGCTCCCGGAGGACAGTGTGGTTTGACCTGCAAACAGCGTTGCGAAACTCGAGGAATCCACGAAATTGAACAGCTGCGAACCTGGAGTACCCGAACCAAGGTACGTAAATTGAACTGCAAAACCGCTTTGCGAACCCCCTGACGCCAAGCCGGAGTCCAATGCCAGTGCGTCATAAAATCCGTCAGCGGGCAAACCCGGGTCGGGCTGCGCTGCTATCGGACTCCAATTACCTGGCGAAGTCTCGGTCACTAGATTCGAGTACTGGCCCAGCGTGAAGAAGGTTGTGAATTCAGTGAGGTTGCTGCTCAGAACGCTGTTGGAGACGGTGTAGTCGTACTCCCATGTCGAACCGCTGATGTCGGTGGCGGTGTAGGTAACCTGGGCGTTGGCTGCGGGCAGCGCGAGCAATCCAAATGCCAGTGCAAGCAGCGATGCGGTAACTTTCATTTCAATTCCCCTGAGGAGAAGCACGTGTGCGAACTCGATGCCTGCCGCAATCCAGAGGTCCTAAATTGGGCGCCGGCAACGGGTGTCGCACTCACAGCTCATATAATCAAAAGCGCCGTCACAGCGCGTCACCTAAATGGAGTACGCCTGATGAACGAATTCGTGACATAACGTTCCGCTGGCCGGAGTGCGTCATTGCTGCGAAACGCCTTGCGGCGGAGGGTCGGCTCCGCTAATTTAATCCTCGCAATGCCATTCTCGCGCCCGACCGCACGATCACTTGCGCTGACTCTCACGGGCAGCGTTGCCTGTGCGCTTCTGGCCTACAAATATTGGCCACATCGGGCGACGGCGTTGTTGGGTGCCGAGCGTCAACCCATTGCGATTCTCGCGTATCGACCCGCAGTCGGTAGTCCGACTCCGCCGTCTCGATTCGCAAACCCGACAACTTACAGCGCTCGACTCAAAGAAATCATTGATGGAAATACACTAGCGGTGATCGGTAACAACGACCGACAATACATCGTGCGGCTTGCGGATACAGACGCGCCGGCATTGGATCAGCCATACGGTGTGCAAGCGCGAGATGAACTTCAGCGTTTGACCTCAAAGGCGGCGTTGCAAATAGTCGCGGCAGGAGTAACCGCAAAGGGAATGGACTATGCCCGGGTCCTTGCGGACGGGATGGATGTAAGCGGCGCCTTATTACGCTCCGGGGCAGCTAGGGTAGCAACGTCATCTTCCCCACCGGAGGACTTGATGGCCTACGAGCAGGAAGCACACGACGCGCAACGCGGTCTGTGGGCGCTGCCGGCGCGCGACCGGATGCGTCCTTGCTGGTTGCGCGGCGACTGCTAACTCGTTCGACGCGCGGTCTGAACAGGTCTCGGCTGACCGCCTAACTCAATCAGAGATGCCTGCGAACCGCCGCCTGGATGGGAACCGAAGGCGAAGACAGCGTCTCGAGGAACTGTACCCAGAATCCTGCGTACGTGCCATTTTTCGAGACCGGATCCCAGAGATCAAAATCGGCCACGGTCCGGCTGATCCCCGCACCATCTGCTAGCTTATCGCCGACTTCGACGATTGGGTCGACCTGAATATTCGTGTAGGTAGTTGCGTTTCCGCTTCCTGTCGCAACAGCCGACAGGTGATATACGCCATAGACAGTCTTGGTGACCTGCTGGCTGGAATTCAAGTAGCTGCGCGACGCGACAAAGACGACCGTGATGTTCGTCCCTGACCCGTCGGAAGTTGGCGTTGTCGCAATCCCGAAGCGTGTTCCATCGCTACCGACACTCGGCCGTACGCCGAAGGAATTGAACTGGGCGTTAACGCCAGGAGTTGGATCGCCCCCGGGGCCGGCGAAAAGCACCGCTACAGGACCAGAGAAAGAAGGGCTGCTCGAACCAGGAGATATCGCAGAAGAGATAAAGAGAGCCGGGCCCAAGTCAACCAGTGTGCCACCGAAGGCCACCCAATTGCCGTCTGCCGAAATTCCCGGACGATCTGACGCGGCAGTGATGGCCGGCGGCTGAGCCACCGGCGCTGTTGAGTTGGTTAACGCGTTGGTGACTACGATGTCGCCAGATGGATTCGCATAAACGACCAAATTGTTCGAGGCAATCTGCGGGCGAAGCTGGGTGCCAGCGTTGTCGGCAAATGACGCGAATGTGTTCAGACCTCCTCCGGTACCAGCCATTAGCTGCTCGAATGAAAAGGTAGGGTCGAGAGACGGGAAAACCACGACTCCAGCATCGTTCATGTCTACGTAGGACAACGCGCTGGCAAACGCGCCACTAGGCGATGTCCCTATATCGGTCTCGACTGCCGTACCGTCGGCCTGCCAGCGGCGCACGAAGTAACTCGGCGGAGCGCCGGAAAAACGATCTTCAAACGCAGCCTGAGGACCCGCCGGCGCGTCGTTTAGAGAGGCGCCACCGTATGACCGGGTCGTGCTTGGGCCGAAACTGATGGGGTATGGTGAGTGCGCCGCGTCGACGCGCGCCCCGGCGCCCGAGTTGTTTGTATTAGATATCGAGAAGGCGATCGCCCCTGACTTATTGACTGATACCTTGCTGTCGATGGATTCTATTGTCTGCGTCAATGTAGTGCCGTCGCTGCCGCCGCTCAACGTATCGCCGCTTTCGGCCATGATCACGACTGCATCACAGCCCAGCCCTGCCCGGATGCTTCCGTTGGTATCGGTGCCCGTGAACAGGTCGCTGTACGCGTAGTAGCACATTACATCCAAGTCGGTCACAGCATTCTCATCAAAATGCAAGGTATGACCATCGAGAATCTGCTTAGAAACTACGTTCAGCAGAGGTGCACCGTACTGAGTTGACCCGGTTGGATCGAGATCAAACGTTGTTGTTGTCCAGGCACCTGTATAACCATCGCCGTTGAGGTCCGATACCGAGAAATCTGGAGCTGATCCCGGCATCGGTTGGAACGCTTCAAATCTAGTGGGATCCTTGTAATAATTTCGGATAAAAATCAGCACATCGTTCTGGTCAAACGTGCCGTTTCCATCTTGATCGAGAAGAAGCTGGCGCACCGGCGCTGTGGTCGGCGTTACAGCCTGCGGCATATCAAGTGACAGCATCGCCGCCAGCGCATCAATAGCTTGATTATTTGGGCTCGCCACGGCGGGGAGGGGCCGCGCTGTCGAACTGATTAGAAATACCGTATTGCTTGCTTGGGTACTTGACAGCAACGTCGCTGCATTGCCCTGATGGAGAGGACTGATAAGCGCGCCGTCTACGGCCCACAGCATCGTCGCCAGCCCGCTAACTTGCGGTGCAGTTATGCTGGTACCGGTGTCGATTGCACACTGGTTCGGTGCATAACTGTCATTCTGTTCATCTTCGGCCACGGGGCACGAGCCGGCGACGCCAACGCCCACTGCATAAACACCGTAGTCCGTGGAAAAAGCACTTGAGAACGACCAGGGAGTCACAGTGGCAAGCCATTGGTCGAGCTTGGGGGTCAACGTCCCCGGAGGCGGCACGAACGGCTGCAGGGCGCCGGTGACAATGGTACTGCCGTACTGCGAAACATTGGATCCGAGATTGGCCTCTAGGGTCTGAACGATCTGCAATTCACACGGCGGTATTGTCGTAACGGAGCACGACGTCGCCACCAGATTCGGGTAGCCAAGACCGAGGAAATTTGTCGGATTCCAAAGCGACGTGTTCTGTATGAGCGTTGATAGTGGGGTCGCGGATCCGGCAAGCGACAGAAACGAGTCGGCGGTCGCAAGGCCGGCGCCAGGGTAGAGAACAGCGGCCGGCGTCGTCGCAGCATTTCCCGCACCGACCACGCTCAGGATCCGTTGCCAATAGGATTGACTTGGCGTTGCGGTAACCGGAATGCTGTTGTAGCCGCGCCATGTCAAGGCCTCGACCGCTCGCTCGGCAGGCCGTTCGATGTACCATGGTGTACCAATTTGGCCGGCAGGAACGCTGCTGCACGGCAATGGATTATTGTCGGTTCCGCCACAAGAATTTTGATACCCAAATGAGGCACTTAAAACAACCGATTGACCAGTCTGGTCGATCAAATCGTGGGCGACAACCGCGATCGCAAATGCATCTTCCAGCATGCTTCGTCCAACGATATTAATTCCATGAACTTGGACACAGGTAGGAGCCGCGCCGATTAATCCAGTACCCGCCACTCCCCCGGCACTCCAGGTGCCTGCCAGGGTCATCGTTATGTCAGCGCCGTGATACGGTTCATTGTTAGCGTTCTTATTGGTGGCAATGATATTTGGCAAAGGCTCCCCGTTTTCGTCGTAAAACTGCGCTAGTTTGAAAGATGGCACGCGCGCAGCGAAGTCCACGCGGGAGGATTGGCTGTCGGGGACATTGGGATCAAAGTCAAAAACGTCGGCCACAATGACGTTGATCAAGCTTGGACCTGAGCACTGCGTAAGCAGGTTCAAACTAGGGTTGCTCAGTACCGAAAAAGCCGCCGGAAAGCGCGCGGCGGCGAGATGTTGAGTGTTTTCAGTCCCTGCATACGGTTGCGGCACGCTAAGCAGGGTCGGCATGACTCCCGCGTACGCGGCGATCACCCCCGACTGCTGCGACAGAGTCTGTGCAATCTGCGACAGCGTGGCGGCATCCGGGGCTGTCGGTATTTGGAGTGCGAGTGCGGATTCGCCCGTCACCATTCCGGATATTGAGCCGTTGACAGACTCAATTGCCGCATTGATCTGACCGACTGTCGCCGCAGGGTCGAAATACATGTCGATCGTGTCGAGCAACACCCCAGTGGACGTGATTGCGGCGGCACTCGATTGGGTTGGTCCTAAGGTTGTGGTTGCGCTAACGGCAAGTCCGCTCGGATTGCCAGGGAGCAGCGTGCCTTGGTATGCGCTGGGGCCGGTCGAAATGACCAAATTCACCGACGAGCCGTCGACTACTAGAGTTCCTGCGAGGGGAGACTCACTGATTACTACGCCGACACTCACCGAGGTCGAGCTTTGAGATGTTACCGTGCCCACAACTAAACCCGCGCCAACGACCGCCGTCGCGGCACTCGCTTGCGTGAGACTAACGACATTCGGGACGGCGACAGTCGGCGGGCCAGTGGAGACGATGAGGCTGACGGTCGAACCGGGACTGACCGACGTGCCCGCGCTTGGTGACTCGCTGATGACGTTGCCCGCGACAACCGTCGCGCTCGAAGCTGCCGACACAGTACCGAGCGCGAGTGAATCGCCCGTGATCATGCTCGTGGCGCTGGCCTGGCTAAGGCCGACGACATTCGGCACAGTAACTTGGGCAGGTCCCGTCGATACGACGAAGCTGACAGCCGAGCCGACATCGACGAGTGTGCCGGCGGGGGGGCCTTCGCTGATCACCTCACCAGTCGGAACGGTGCTTGAACTTTGCGAAGTAACGGCGCCAACCACGAGACCGGCCCCCGAGATCGCCGCGCTGGCCGCGGCCTGGCTCAGTCCGGTAACGGTGGGAACGGAGACTAACACCGGGCCCGTGGACACGGTGAGATTCACTGCGCTGCCCGACGCGGCACTTGCGCCGCCTGACGGAGTCTGACTGATAACACTGCCCGAGGCGACAGTCGAACTACTCGCGGTCGACACCGTGCCCACGATCAGGCCGACTCCCGTGATCGCGGACGACGCGGCGGCCTGCGTGAGGTTGACGACGCTCGGTACAGTAACCGATGCGGGGCCGGAGGAGACCGTAAGGATGACGGCGCTCCCCGGTGTGGCACTGGCACCGGCGGACGGATTTTGACCGATTACACTGCCCGAGGCGACGCTCGAACTGCTCACGGTCGACACCGTACCGACCGTCAGACCCGCGCCAGTGATTGCGGCCGATGCAGCGGTCTGCGTAAGGTTGACAACGCTCGGCACGACGTCGAAAGGTGTGCCCGTGATCGTCCAACTGAGCGCCGCTGGATTGAATGGAACCAACCGGTCCTGCTGCAGCGTGAAGGTATTGGTGCTGGTAGTGCTCGCGCCCGCGGCCAAGATGCCCAGCGACACCGATCCTTGCACGATGATCGTCGCCGCGGCACTGCTGGTGACCGTGGCTATTGCGCCGCTCAGACCCGGAGAGCCGTTGTTCACATTGATCGTGTACGTATAGTCGTACGTGGTTCTGCCTACGCGCGTGGAACTCGCCTGATTCATACCGGTGACGCTCGCCTGACCCCAGGCACTGGAAGCGGCGATAAACAGTAGGACTGCAAGACCCAAGCGCCGCAATGAAGAGAACTCACACGATGAATTGTTCATGGGTGCACCTTTGGCGTCCTGATCAGAAGACCATCTCGCGCTCGCAAATTCACACGCACTGACATGGAATCAAAAGTGCGACAACCGCGCGTCACCTATATGGAGTACAAATCAAAATGCTTGTGCGCATGAGATCTGCATGCCGTGCAGAATTGCATCAAAGATGCCTGCGCACTACCGCCTGGATGGGAGCGCCCGACGAGCTCGGCTCGAGAAATTGCACCCAGAAGCCGGCGTATGTGCCATTTTTCGAGACCGGGTCCCAGAGATCAAAGTCGGCGATTGTTCGGTTGATTCCGATGCCATCCGACAGCTTGTCGCCGACTTCGACGATCGGGTCGATCTGGATGCTGGAATAAGTAGTGGAACTCCCGGTGCCGGTGGCAATCACCGTCAAATGATAGACGCCATAGACGGTGTTGTTCAGGACGTGCGTCAGCGGATCGAAATACGAGCGCTGCGCCACGAATATAATCGACAGTTGTGTTGCCTTGCCATCGGGAGTTGGCTGCGCCGCTATGCCGAAGCGAGTTGCATCGCTGCCGGCGCTCGGGCGGACCCCGAACGAGATAAACTGCGCGTTGGGATCCGACGAATCACCCCCGGGACCGGTGGAGACAAGACTCGGGCTTCCCGTAGGACCTGCCGGAATCGTGTAGGGCGGCTCCGCCGCACCGGGTGTCGCGACCGCTACGAAGAGCCCGGCGGTAGAAGACCCGGTCTGCGTTCCCCCGAACGCCACCCAGTTTCCATCAGCCGAGATGCCGGGGCGGTCAGAGAGAGCGGTGAAGGCCGACGACGAGGCGACTGTTCGCGACGTCCCCGAGCCCGCGTAGCGCGTGACTACGATGTTTGTTGTTGGCTCCTCGTACACGACGTCATTGGTCGATGCAATTTGCGGGCGAAGCTGGGTGCTTGCGTTGTCGGCAAATGTCGCAAGTGTGGTCCCGAACGTGCCGTTGCCAGCCATGAGCATCTCAAAGGTGAAGGTGGGGTCGAGCGCGGGGAAAGCCACGACTCCGGCATCGTTCATGTCAACGAAGGACGTCGCACTGGCAAAAAAACCGCTTGGCGACGTACCTATATCGGTTTCGACGGCCGTGCCATCCGCGTTCCATCGGCGAACAAAGTAGCTCGGCGGGGCGCCGGAGAAGCGGTCCTCGAAGGCTGCCTGGGGACCGGCCGGTAGATCGTTCAGCGAAGCGCCACCGTAACTACGGTTCGTAATGGGGCCGAAAGTTATGGGATAAGGAGCATGCGCCACATCGACGCGCGCCCCGGCGCTCGAGCCGTTGGTATTGGCAGCCGAGAAGGCGATCGCTCCGGATTTGTTGACCGATGCCTTGGTGTCGATCGACGCAATTGTCTGCGTCAGCGTGGTGCCGTCGCTGCCGCCGCTCAAGGTATCGCCGCTCTCCGCCATGATCACGACTGCGTCACAGCCGAGCGTGTCCCGTATGCCTCCGCTGCTGTCTGTGCTGACATCAAATAAGCCGCTGTACGCGTAGTAGCACATGACGTCGAGATCACTGACAGCGGTTTCGTCGAAGTGCAGGGTATGGCCGTCCGGGAGAGTCTCGGATACGACAGTCAGATTCGGTGCGCCGCGCTGCGTGGAACCGGTCGGGTCCAAGTCGAACGTAGTGGTCGTCCAATTCCCGGTATATCCGTCGCCGTTTAGATCAAAAACTGAATAATCCGGGATGTCTCCAGCGCTAATTTGTTTCGCTGTGAATCGATTCGGGTCTGTGTAGTACTTTTGCACGAACGCTTGCACGTCTGCGGCATTGAATGCGCCGTCCTGATTTACGTCGAGCAGGTAAAGCCGCACGGGGGAGGAGGCCGCTGTCACCGGCTGCGCTGGGTCCAGCGACAGCAACGCTGCGAGCGCATCGATGATGGTATTGGGCGTGTTGGGCGTCGAAATCGCAGCGAGCGGGCGCGCGGTTGAGGTCAGCAAGTTGACAGTCGCCGAGGCGGGTTGCGCCGACAGCAACTGGGTTTGGTCACCCTGGTACAAGGGTTGGACCAGAGCACCTTCCACCACCCATAGCAGGGCCGCGAGCCCGCTGATTTGCGGTGCAGAGCCGCTGGTTCCCGTGTGGATCATGCACGGTACCCCCGTATAGTTCGCATCCGGGGAGTAAAACGGGGAACAGGACGCGGCGATGTTCTGTCCCATCGTGTACAAACTATGATCTGCGCTCGACAGCGCGTTCGAGCCTCCGCCCTTTTCTGGGTCACCGGCATCAAGCCAAGGTGCCACCGCGGCCCGCCACTGATCGAGCTTAGGCAGGGTCGTGCCAGGCGGCGGTAAGTAGGTCGAGGTTGCGCCGGCAACAATCGTACTTCCGAATTGGGAGAGATTGGCCCCGAGGTTGCTCTCGAGAGTCCCAATGTGGATCGCCTCTTCGGGCGTCGCCGTCAAATCGGGATACGGACCGATTCCGGTAGCGTCTGCCGGCCGAGTGCTCGTTGGTGCCCACAGCGCAGAATCCTGAATAAGTGCCAAGAGATCCTCGGATGTCCCAGCAAGCGTCAAGAACGATTCGGCCGTTGCGAATCCCGCTCCGGGGTACAGGATGCTCGCGGGCGTATTGGCTTCGTTTCCTGCCGATGTGACGACCAGAATGCGCTGCCAGTACTCAAGACCGCTGGTTCCGAGGTTCTTGCTGACAAGGCCACGCCAGGTCAGCGCAGTTTCGGCCCGCGCCGCCGGGCGGCCGATATACTTGTCTGTTTCGATATCGGTGCTGTTGACATCCGCGCAGTCATCGTAGGAGTTATTGCTAAAGCCGCACCAATTCGGTGCTTCTTTGCGCGAGTAATTAAGTATGACCGACGGACCCGCGGGATTACCCGACGCGTCAAGGGTGATCAATCGGTTGGCCACAAACCATATCGCATATGCATTGTCGAGAGCGCTGTGGCCCTGGGCGTTGATTCCATGGACCGTCACGCAGGCCGGAGCTGCGCCAAGTAACCCCGTGCCCGCGACACCTCCCTGACCCCAGATAGCGGCCAGGATCATGGTCATCTCGTTGCCGTGGGGGTTGCCTACCGACACTATGTTGGGAGTTGGATTGCCGTCGTGGTCGTCAAAAACTTCTAGGACGAAGGAAGGCAAGCGATTGGCAAAGTCCACTGTGCTCGAGAGGACGGGGGGATTCGCATTCGGATCACTGTCGAAATTGTCAGTGACGATGACGGCGATCTGGCTCTGTAGGGGACACTGGTTCAACACGCCCAAAGACGGGTTACTGAGCACAGAGAATGCGGCCGGAAATCGCGCGGCGGCGAGGTGTTGAATATTCTCGGTTCCGGCGTAGTCGGGGCCCGGAAGACTTAAGTCCCCTGACATGACGCCGGGTTGAGCGTCCAGGATACCCGGTAGTTGGGCAAGTCCCTGAGCCGTTTGCACCAGAGTGGTCGCGTCGGGTGCGATTGGTATTTGGATGACCACGGCGGGGGCGCCCGTCGCCATAGCGGATATCGATCCATTGACGGATTGAATAGCGGCGTTCACTTGAGCCACGGTTGCCGTGGGAGCGAAATACACATCGATCTTGTCCAGCAACAAGCCCCCCGAAGTGGAAGCGGGTATCGCAGCCGCTGCCGACTGCAGCGGGCCCAAATTAGTGGTTGCACTCACGGCCAGGCTGGTGGGATTGCCCGAAAGCAGCGTTCCCTGATAGGCGGCGGCGCCCGAGGAGACGATGAGATTGACCGCGGAGCCGACACCAACGAGCGTGCCGGCGATCGGCGATTCACTGATGACATTGCCTGCCGTTACCGTGGCGGAAGTCTGTTGCGTGACCGTGCCGATCACCAAGCCGTCGCCCGTGATCAAACCGGTCGCGCCTGACTGGGTGAGACCGACCACATTCGGCACGGAGGCCTGGGGCGGCCCCGAGGACACAATGATGTTCACGGCCGAGCCGAGGTTAACCAAGGTGGCGGCGATCGGCGTCTCACTGATGATGTTGCCCGGCGTCACCGTCGTGCTGGCCTGCTGCGTCACCGAACCGAGGAGCAGCCCTGCGGTCGAGAATGCTCCCGACGCCCCCGACTGAGTGAGGCCGACGACATTCGGTACCGCCACCTGGAGCGGCCCAGAGGAGACGACGACGCTCACTGCAGAGCCGACGTTTACCAATGTAGTGGCGATCGGCGTCTCGCTGATGACATTACCCGCCATCACCATTGTGCTCGACTGCTGGGTGACCGACCCGAGCACGAGTCCGGCGGTGGTCAGCACTCCGGACACCGCGGCTTGGCCGAGGCCGACGACATTCGGTACCGCCACCTGGGGAGGCCCCGAGGAGACCACGACGCTCACCGCAGAACCTGCGGCCACTTGCGTGCCTGCCACCGGTGACTGGCTGATGACGTTGCCGGACGTAACAGTCGTGCTCGATTGCTGGCTGGTTGAACCGATGGCGAGGCTTGCTGCCGTGATCGCAGTCGAGGCTGCAGACTGCCTGAGCCCTACGACATTGGGCACTACATCGAAGGGCGTGCCAGTGATCGTCCAACTGAGCGCCGTTGGATCGAATGCCACCAAGCGGTTTTGCTGCAGCGTGAAGGTATTGGTGCTGGTAGTGCTCGCGCCGGCGGCCAGGGTGCCCAACGACACCGATCCCTGCACGATTACCGTCGCCGCGGCACTGCTGGTGACTGTTGCGACTGCGTTTGACAGTCCCGGCGAGCCATTAGCTACATTGATCGTGTACGTATAGTCGTATGTGGTTCTGCCGACGCGCGTGGAACTCACCTGGTTCATGCCGGTGACGCTCGCCTGACCCCAGGCACTGGAAGTGGCGATAAACAATAGGACTGCCAGACCCAAGCGCCGCAATGAAGAGAACTCACACGACAAATTATTCATGGAAGCACCTTTGGCGATCGTCCTGATCGAGACACTGTCGCGCTCGCAATTCGCACGCGGCGACATGGAATCAAAAGTGCTGCTACCGCGCGTCACCTAAATGGAGTACAGATCGCGTACGTGTGCGGCGAGTCGCTGGGGGAGTATCTGATTTTTTGTGTGTTTGAGCCATACTTTGCAAAGGAGCAAGGATATGGCGATCAAGAAAGAGATTCTAGACGAGTTGCTGAAGGATAAAGATCCGAAGACGCTGTTTTCTTCGGATGGATTGCTGGGCGAGCTGAAGAAGGCCTTTGCTGAGCGGATTCTGAACGCTGAGATGGACCATCACCTGGCAGATTCGACGCAGGGTGAGGTTTCAGAGGGCGAGAAGTCGCCTAATCACCGCAATGGCTACAGCAAGAAGACGGTGCTGACTGAGAACGAAGCGATCGAGCTGTCGATTCCGCGGGACCGTCAAGGCAGCTTCGAGCCGCAGCTGATAGCGAAGTACCAACGACGATTTCCCGGCTTTGATGAGAAGATCATCTCGATGTACGCGCGCGGCATGAGCGTGCGGGAGATCCAAGGGCACCTGCGCGAGCTGTACGGCATTGAGGCCTCGCCCCAGCTGATTTCCACGGTCACCGATGCGGTGCTCGAGGAAGTGGGCCGCTGGCAGAGCCGGCCGTTGGATCAGATCTATGCGCTGGTGTTCTTCGATGCGCTGCGGGTGAAGATGCGCGATGAGGGCACGGTGCGCAACAAGGCGGTGTACCTGGCGATCGGCGTAACTCCCGAGGGACGCAAAGATGTCTTAGGGATTTGGATCGAACAGACGGAAGGGGCGAAGTTCTGGCTACGGGTGATGAGGGAGATCAAAAACCGTGGCGTGAACGACATTCTGATCGCCATTATCGACGGATTGAAGGGATTTCCGGAGGCGATCAACTCGGTATTTCCGCAGACGCAGATCCAGACCTGCATTGTGCATTTGATCCGCAATTCGCTGGATTTTTGCTCTTGGAAGGACCGCAAGCCCGTCGCCAGAGAGCTGAAAACTGTCTACCGCGCCGCCGATGCCCAGGCCGCGGCGCTGGCGTTGCAGGATTTCGAAGAAGGCCCCTGGGGCAAGCGTTTCGCGGCGATCACGGCCTTGTGGCGCCGACATTGGACGCATGTCATTCCCTTCTTTGCCTATCCGCACGAGGTCAGGAAAATGATCTACACCACCAATGCCATTGAGAGCCTAAACGCAAAGCTACGCCGCTCGGTACGCAGCCGCGGTCATTTCCCAAGCGATGATGCAGCGATGAAACTGATCTGGCTGCAATTGCGCGAAATCACTCAAAAGTGGAAGATGCCCCCGCGGGAATGGGCAGCTGCCAAAGCTCAGTTCGCAGTGGTGTTCGGCGATCGGTTCGAGGTCAATCGTTAATCAACCGTGCTCAACACACAAAATTTCTGACAGTCCCGTCGCTGGTGCGCGGAGATTAGTCAGTATTTTTGTCGGCGCACGCGAGGCGCTTCAGGGCTGCGCCGTCTCGTCGATCCGCAAGTTCTTGCCAGTCTCTTACTTTTAGATGATTGCCCCGACTTCCTGCAGCAGCACCAGAATCAGGTCGGACTGACGATGCGTACCGGTCTTGGCAAGCAAACGCCGCACGTGGGTGCGCGCCGTTTCGAGGCTGATGTTCAAGCGCTCCGCGATCACCGCGTTGCAGTTACCTCTCAACAGCAACTGCGCCACTCCGGCTTCGGCTGCCGTGAGCCCGTATGCCTGAACCAGCCGCTCTCTCGGTAGCGCCGCGCCGCGATCCGGATCGTTGATCAACACCAAAGCAGCCGGCGCTGACAGGTAGCCGGCCGGCAGCGGGAGTGGCTTGATTAATATTGAAAGCGGTCGCTTTTGCGAGGGTCGTTCCAGCCGCATTGACGATCCCTCTCCTGCGTTGACGGCGCGCCTGAGTGCGAAGTTCAAGCGGGTCGAATCGGGTTTCCCGGTTGCGACTAATTCGTCTCCGCGAATACTCAGACCGTCGGTTTCACGGCAAATTGTTTTAGCAATCGAATTGGCGAAGCTGACGCGACAGCCTTTATCGATGAGAGCGATGCCTTGATTGAGTTGTTCGAATGCCGCGGTGGCAGCCGCGGCTGCCGCAAATAATCGCGAATCCGCGCGCCGCCTCGACACGCCCACTGTGCGTTGTTCGCGCGCCCCTGGGCCAGTGACTGTATCCATCTGCTCGCCCCTTCCGGTGATGTGCAGCTCCCTTAATAGAGAGAAGCGCAAAATCTCGGGAAAAAGGCTCAAAAAGCCGAGGAATTGTTTCGGAGGCCACGCACAGGGGAGGACTGGCTCTATCGCCAGTTTCCGAGCAAAGCTGGTTTTTGCGTGGGTTATCCTGAGCTTGCAGGATTTTCAAATGCAATACGTAAGGTGTTTTGCGCCCGTCGCGCCAGCGCACCCGAATTTGTCATAATTCCGCTAGGTTTTCCAATGTATGACAATCTTGTAGAGCCCCTGCGCCGAGCGGATATATATAGGAGTGTCTCCGAGACCGACGACGCTCTCTGCACGGCCGATTTGTCGCACCGTCAGCGCCCTTGGCATTGATTATCAAGCGACCCTGAGTGCGGTTGGCGAGAAAAGTCACTTCACCCGCACCTGCTACGGTCAACTTGCCGATCATCGACGGCGGCTTGCCATCGACGGGATATTGCGCAGTCAGTGTTGGCGGGCCGGAAGCGGGCTCGGGTGCAATCGTTTCGGCGCTGAGCGCGTAAGGACTGAGCAGCAATACGAGCCATGCAAACGAATGGATGTGCTTCCGCATCTTGTACTTCCTCCTTGCATCAGCGTGATGGACTCCATGTCAATTTGCAACAATGGGGGACAGTCCAAGCGGCTACACTACGATCAACTATCGCGATGGCGACTCCAGTATGCGAATTTGTTCAGGGCAGCTGCTTGTTGTTTTGGTTTCGCTGCTGGCGCTCGCCAGCTGCGTTGCCCGGCCAGTTAATCCGAGAATAAACCAAACCGACCCACACTTAGGCTATCGATTCGAGACGCGCCAGGCACACCGCGAAGACCACGAAAACCTGGTAATTCTTGCCTTCTCGGGGGGCGGCACTCGCGCCGCGGCATTTTCTTACGGGGTGTTGGAATCCCTGCGGCGTACCGAATTGGTCGGACCCGGTGGAAGAAAGATCAGGCTGCTCGATGAAATCGATGTCATTACCGGAATATCCGGAGGCAGTTTCACCGCGTTGGCCTACGGCCTTTACGGCGACAAGCTGTTCGATGACTACGAGCAGCGGTTTCTGAAGCGCAATGTACAGGGTGAAATTCTCGGCCGCGTGGCAAATCCGTTCAATTGGCCGAAACTCTGGTCGCGCGGGTGGGGGCGCTCGGAAATGGCCGCCAGGATCTATGACGAAATCCTTTTCAACGGCGCGACCTTTGCCGACTTGAACCGTGGCTCCGGACCATTCATCAATGTGTCCGCCACCGACATTACCAACGGCTCTCGTTTGGGATTCAATCAGGGGCTCTTCGACATTCTATGCTCGGACCTCGGCGCGGTACCCTTGTCGCGTGCCGCAGCCGCATCCTCCGCCGTGCCGGTCGTTCTATCGCCGGTGACGCTGAATAACTATGGAGGCACGTGCAACTATGCTGCGCCGGAATGGACCAAGCCATTCTTTCAATCCAGCGACGCACCGCGCCCTGCGGCGCGCGCGATCCGGGAAATTACAGCACTCTCAGAGTACCGGGACGGCGCTCGCCGCCCGTACATTCATCTGGTCGATGGCGGTGTATCCGACAATTTGGGTATGCGCGGCGTTCTCGATGCCCTCGAAATCCTAGAAACCTTCCATGACCTCGGCGCGCCGACGCCGCTTGATCGTGCACGCCGAATCATTATTTTCATCGTCAACTCACTCTCCACGCCGCCAACGGACTGGGACAAACATGAGCGCCCTCCCGGAACGCTGCAGGTTCTCGTCAAGGCGACCGGCGTGCCCATAGATCATTATTCTTACGAAGCGGTCGAACTGTTGAAGGACACGATGGCGCGCTGGCGAACGATGCGCCAATTGCGCAATTCACAAGCGTTCACGCCCGGCCACGACCCTGCAGCCGATGCGGTATTGAACGTGCCGGACGCGGAGATCTACGCGATCGACGTTTCCTTTCAGCAGTTGAAGGACAAAAACGAGCTGAAATATCTCAACAAGCTACCGACCTCGTTTCATCTTCCGAGCGAGGCGGTTGATCGGCTGCGCGCAGCCGCAGGCGAGATCATCCTGGAATCGCCTGAGTTTCAGCGCCTGCGCAACGATGTCGGCGCCACCATCGTGCCCGACGCTACGGCGGCGAGTGAGCCCAACCGCGTGCCGTGAGGCCGATGCGTTAAGACGCCATGCCTTTCAGTCGGATAATCTGTCCATGTCCGAGGAATCAAGCAGCAGCGCCACGGCCGCGTTGAGGCCGCTGCGATCCTCCTCGTCGAAGCGCGCTAAATCCGGGCTATCAATATCGAGTACACCCAACAGGCGCCCGCGCTTGATCAATGGCACGACGATCTCGGAGCGCGAAGCCGCATCGCAGGCGATGTGTCCCGGAAATTCGTTCACATCCGGCACCACGATTGTTTCCCTGCGTGCGGCGGCCGTACCGCAGACGCCGCTGCCGAGCGCAATGCGTACGCAGGCCACTTTTCCTTGAAAGGGGCCGAGTACCAGTTCGCCGCCGCGAACAAAATAGAATCCCGCCCAGTTCAAGCCAGCCAAGCCCTGGTACAGAAGCGCGCACATATTGGCGGCATTGGCGAGGCCGTTGCGTTCACCGGAAAACAGCGCCGCCAATTGCTGGTTCAGGTCGCGATAAGCGGCCGCCTTGAATAGGTTCGGATTCGTTGTTGCGATGTGCATGGTCAAATATTCAGCCTATAGACACGCTGCGCCGTGCCGCTGAACAGCGCGGTTTTCTCGTCCGCCGAATAGTTCTTGGCGAGCACCTTGAAGGCGTTCCAGAGCGTTGGATAGCTGCAGCTGCCAAGATCCACCGGGAAGTTGCTTTCGAACATGCAGCGCTGCGCGCCGAATGCCTCGATGCAGGTTTCGATGTACGGCTTCCATTCGGCCGCCAACTGTGTCGAGGACGCCGGCGGCGTGCGCAAAAAAGACGGGAAATTGCAGAAGGCCATGGCCAAGCCGCCAAGCTTTACCGACACATTGGGAAGCGCCGCGAGCTTGCGGATGTTGTCGCGCCAGATCGGAAAGCGCTCCTCGCGCTTGCCCTGGTAGCTCGCAACCCCGAGCGGCGTGCCGACATGATCGAGAATCACAGGAATTTTTGGAAAGGCGCGCACCAGGTCGATCAACTCCGGCAGCTGCGGTTCCAGCATCCAGGCATCGAAGGATAGATTGAACCTGGCGAGCTGAGCGTAGCCTTCGCGGAAGGCCTTGGATGCGTACAGTCCGCCGCCGATGCGCGCCAGAGGTCCGAGCACGTTGGAATCGGCATCGTAGGAGGCGCTGTGGCGGATGCCGCGGAAGCGGCCGCCGCCGGCCTTGAGGTGTGCCTCTAGCGCTTCGCTCACCGCCGCACCTGCGTTTAAATCCACATGACCGACGATGCCGGCGCAGGCGCGGATGTCGCCATATCTGCCGCTTGCACACATGGCGGCAATGCCGTTGACGAATTCCGTCTCGCCGATCGACTTGAACGCATCCGCCGCGTCGGCGCGGTACATGGAGCCGCATTCCATGAACACGGTTGCGCGAATGTTGTGGCCGGTATTGGTGTCTTTGAGAAGCTCTGGAAGAAGATAGTGCATGGCACGCAGAATGACGGTGCTGAAGCCGTGATGCGGCGTGGGAATGTTTGCCAGCAGCGCGGCGGGCCAGTCCCACAAGTGATGGTGGGGATCGATGATCGGCAGTTCCGGCTCGAGGATGGCTTCGGCCGGCGTGGTGTGGGTGTTCATGTTGTCTCCTTTACACCGCTTTTACACGGCCTGTGGCAAATTCTGCCCTGTTTTTCCACTCCTATCGTTACTTTCTCACAGCGTACCCAAGCCCCTCTACGCATCGTATTGCAATCAACTCGAGGAGTGAGCATGGATCTCCTGTATACGGCTGCCATCATCGCTTTTTTACTGCTGACACTGGGATTGGTCGCGGGCTGCGCCAAATTGGAAAGAAAAAGATGACATGGGCGTACCTATTGAGCGGCGCGGTTTCCCTCGCGCTGCTGGTTTACCTGGTGATTGCGTTGATTCGCGCCGAGGATCTATAAGGTGACCGTCCAAGCCTGGTTCACGCTGGGATTGTTTGTGGCCGTGCTGCTGGCGCTTAGCTATCCGCTTGCCATCTACATGGCGAGAATTGCCGACGCGGTGACCGCGGGCTACACCCCGATCAAAGGCGTCATCGGTAGCTTCGAACGGCTGATTTATCGGGTCTCGGGAATAAATGTCGCAGAGGACATGCCATGGACCCGCTACGCCCTCGCCTTATTGCTGTTCAATGCTTTGGGTGTCCTCGCGGTGTATCTCATGCAACGCGTGCAGCTGTGGCTGCCGTGGAACCCGCAGGGAATGCCCAACGTATCCCCGGATTCCGCTTTCAATACCGCGGTCAGCTTCGCCACCAATACCAACTGGCAAGCCTATTCCGGCGAAACGACCATGAGCTACTTCACGCAGATGGCCGCCCTTG
Source organism: uncultured Gammaproteobacteria bacterium (assembly GCA_963785405.1). Lineage (GTDB taxonomy): Bacteria > Pseudomonadota > Gammaproteobacteria > Steroidobacterales > Steroidobacteraceae > Bog-1198. Next base: position 36,954 of record CAWAVF010000004.1, on the reverse strand, counting down.
CCGTGCAGAATTTCTTTTCAGCGGCCTCGGGGATTGCGGTTGCCTTTGCGCTGATCCGCGGCTTCGCGCGCCGCTCCGCGCAGGGCATCGGCAACTTTTGGGTCGATCTCACGCGTAGCACGCTGTATATCCTGCTGCCGCTGTCACTTTGTCTGTCGGTGATCTTCATGGCGCAAGGCGCCATCCAGAATTTTGACGCCTACAAGAATGTGACGACACTGGAGAGCCTGACCTACGAGAATCCCAAACTGGACGCTGCCGGCCAGCCGCTCAAGGACGCCAAGGGCAACGCCATCACCGAAACGCTCACGACGCACACTCAAACACTCGCCATGGGTCCGGTCGCCTCCCAGGAAGCCATCAAGATGCTGGGCACAAATGGCGGCGGCTTCTTCAATGCGAATTCCGCCCATCCGTACGAGAACCCCACTCCGCTCACGAACTTCGTGCAGATGCTGGCGATTTTCTTGATTCCGGCGGCGCTGTGTTTCGTTTTCGGAAGAATGGTGGGCGACTCCCGCCAGGGATGGGCGGTGCTTTTCGCCATGACGGCCATTTTTGTATTCATGGCGGTGGTCGCGATCGCCGCCGAGCAGCAGGGCAATCCCATCATTACCCGTCTCGGGGTAGATCAAACCCACACGGCGATGCAGGCCGGCGGCAACATGGAGGGCAAGGAGTCGCGCTTCGGCATCGTGGCCTCCGCGCTGTTCGCGACCATCACGACTGCAGCGTCCTGCGGCGCCGTCAATGCCGCCCATGATTCGTTCACGCCCTTGGGGGGACTCGTGCCCATGTGGCTGATTCAGTTGGGCGAGGTGGTTTTCGGCGGTGTGGGATCCGGCCTCTACGGCATGCTGATCTTCGCCATCATGGCGGTTTTCATTGCCGGACTGATGATAGGGCGCACGCCGGAGTACATCGGCAAGAAGATCGAGTCGTTCGAAATGAAGATGACCTCGATCGTAATTCTAGTCACTCCCTTTTTGGCGCTGGTCGGCACGGCGGTGGCAGTCATGGCGGAGCAGGGCAGGCTCGGCATTGCCAATCCCGGCGCGCACGGCTTTTCCGAAATTCTCTATGCGTTCTCGTCAGCGGCGAACAACAATGGCAGCGCCTTTGGCGGCCTGTCGGCCAACACACCTTTCTATAATGCGCTGCTGGCCGTGGTCATGTGGTTCGGCCGCTACGCCTTCATCGTCCCGGTGCTCGCCATCGCAGGTGCACTGGCCAAGAAGAAACGCATCGAGCCGACCGCCGGCACCTTGCCCACTCACGGTCCCTTGTTCGTGGCGATGCTGGTGGGAACAGTGGTTTTGGTCGGAGCGTTGACCTACGTACCGGCCCTGGCGCTCGGGCCCGTCATCGAACAATTGCAGATGCTCGCCACGCGATGAGCGCAATCAGGGGAATCGAACGTTGCGTAAATCGCTGAAGCTATTTGATCGGGAACTGCTGGTACCGGCGCTGGCCGACTCGTTCCGTAAACTTTCGCCGCGGGTGCAGCTGCGCAATCCCGTGATGTTCGTCGTCTACGTCGGCAGCATCCTGACGAGCATTCTGTTCCTGCAAGCGGTGCGCGGCAGCGGCGAGGCGCCGCCGGCGTTCATACTCGCCGTTACAATATGGCTGTGGTTTACGGTGCTGTTTGCCAACTTCGCCGAAGCGCTGGCCGAGGGCCGCAGCAAGGCCCAGGCGGCGTCGTTGCGCGGCTTGAAGCAATCCATCAGCGCGAAAAAATTGAAGCTTGCGAAGTACGGCAGCAATTGGACCGCGACGCTGGCGACGGATTTGAGAAAGGGCGATCTGTTCCTCGTGGAAACGGGCGACGTGATACCCGCGGACGGCTTGGTCGTCGAGGGCGTCGCCTCGGTCGATGAAAGCGCGATTACCGGCGAATCGGCGCCGGTGGTGCGCGAATCCGGCGGTGATTTTTCGGCGGTGACCGGCGGTACGCGGGTGCTGTCGGACTGGCTCATTGTGCGCGTCGCCGTGAATCCCGGCGAGGCGTTCATCGATCGCATGATTGCCATGGTCGAAAGCGCCAAGCGCCAGAAGACGCCCAATGAAATCGCGTTGACCATCCTGCTGATTGCACTGACGTTGGTGTTTCTTTTGGCCACCGCTACTTTGCTGCCCTTCTCGCTGTTCAGCGTGTCAGTGGCAAAACTCGGCGCGCCGGTGACCATCACGGTGCTGGTCGCCCTGTTGGTGTGCCTGATTCCGACCACCATCGGCGGCTTGCTGTCGGCCATCGGCGTCGCGGGCATGAGCCGCATGATGGCGGCGAATGTTATCGCCACCTCGGGGCGGGCCGTCGAGGCGGCCGGCGATGTCGATGTACTGCTGCTCGATAAAACCGGCACCATTACGTTGGGTAATCGCCAGGCGGCGGCATTCATCCCGGCGGAAGGCGTCACCGAGCAGCAGCTCGCGGATACCGCGCAGTTGAGTTCGCTGGCGGATGAGACTCCGGAAGGCCGCAGCATCGTGGTGCTGGCGAAGCAGCGCTTCAATCTGCGCGAGCGAAATTTAAGCCAATTGGAGGCGACCTTCGTGCCGTTTTCGGCGCACACGCGCATGAGCGGCGTCAATCTTGGGTCCCGTGAGGTGCGCAAAGGCGCAGCCCAAGCGGTACGTCTGCATGTCGAGGCGCAGGGATTCACTTTTCCCATCGGCGTCACCCAATCCGTCGATGAAGTGGCGCGCAAGGGCAGCACGCCGCTGGTGGTGGCCGACGGCGGGCGGGTGTTGGGCGTCGTTGAACTCAAGGATATCGTCAAGGGCGGTATCAAGGAGCGCTTCGGCGAACTGCGCCGCATGGGTATCCGAACCGTCATGATCACGGGCGATAACGCTTTGACCGCAGCAGCCATCGCCGCCGAGGCCGGCGTCGATGATTTTCTCGCCGAGGCTACGCCCGAAGCCAAACTTAAGCTGATACGGCAGTATCAAGCCGAAGGCCGCTTGGTTGCGATGACCGGCGATGGCACCAATGATGCGCCTGCATTGGCGCAAGCGGACGTGGCGGTGGCGATGAACTCCGGAACGCAAGCGGCGAAAGAAGCCGGCAACATGGTGGACTTGGATTCGAATCCCACCAAGTTGATCGAGGTGGTTGAAGTGGGCAAGCAGCTGCTGATCACTCGCGGTTCGCTCACCACTTTCTCGATCGCCAACGATGTCGCCAAATATTTCGCGATCATTCCCGCCGCCTTCGCGACCACCTATCCGCAGTTGGCGCAGCTCGACGTGATGCGCTTGACGAGTCCCAACTCGGCCATCCTGTCGGCCGTGATATTCAACGCGCTGATCATCGTGCTGCTCATCCCGCTAGCACTCAAGGGCGTCAAGTACCGGGCATTGGGTGCCGCATCGCTGCTGCGGCGGAATCTGTTGATTTATGGGGTGGGCGGCATCGCCGTGCCATTTGCCGGCATCAAGTTGATCGACTTGATGTTGACGGCTCTGCGTCTCACTTAAGGGGTACACATGCGCGCGACATTGCGTCCCTTGCTGGTGCTGTTTGCAGTACTGACGGTGCTCACCGGTGTGGTATACCCCTTGACCGTTGCTGGCATCGGGAAATTGGCGTTTGCGAATCAGGCGTCCGGCAGTCTCGTGATGCGCAACAACCAGGTCGTTGGCTCATCGCTGATCGGGCAGTCTTTTCAGGATCCGAAGTACTTTTGGGGAAGGCTGTCCGCAACGACACCGATGCCGAATAATGCCGCGTCCTCCACCGCCTCGAACCTAGGACCCACCAATCCTGCGCTCGTGGATGCTATCAAGGCGCGCATTGATCAGCTTAAAGCCGCGGACCCGGGAAACTCGCTGCCCATTCCGGTAGACCTCGTCACTGCCTCCGGCAGCGGTCTGGATCCACATATCAGCCCGGCCGCGGCGCTGTACCAAGTCGCGCGGGTCGCGCGGGCGAGGAATTTGGACCCGGCGGCGCTCAACCGCCGGGTGCTGGATCAAACGGAAGCGCCGCAATGGGGGATTTTCGGCGAGGCGCGAGTCAATGTTTTAATGCTAAATCTGGAGCTGGATCGCGCACAATAGCGCTCGATGCCGACATCGAACAACCAACGTCCGGATCCGGACCTGCTGCTGGCAAAGGTCAAGCAGCAAGAGGCGCAGGCACGGCGCGGCAAACTGAGGATTTATTTCGGCTCGGCGGCCGGGGTCGGCAAGACCTACGCCATGCTGGTCGCCGCTCGTAAGGTTGCGAGCGAGGGCCGCGTAGTGCTGGTCGGGGTGGTCGAGACCCATGGCCGGGTGGAAACCGCGGCGCTGCTCGAGGGCCTGGAGGTGCTAGCACCGCGGACAGTCGTTTATCGCGGCAAGTCGCTGGGTGAATTCGATTTGGACGCGGCATTGCTGCGCCATCCCGATCTCATCCTGATCGACGAGTTGGCGCATTCCAATGTTCCGGGTATGCGCCATCCCAAGCGCTGGCAGGACGTGGATGAATTGCTGGCGGCCGGCATCGATGTCTTCAGCACCCTGAACGTTCAGCACCTGGAAAGCCTCAACGACGTGGTTGGCGGCATCACCAACGTGCGCGTCTGGGAGACGGTACCCGATAAGGTATTCGACGCCGCCGACGAAGTCGTGCTGGTCGACATCCCCGCGGACGAACTGCTGGAGCGGCTCAAGGCCGGGAAGGTGTACGTGCTCGCACCAAGCAGAGCGTGCGGCGAATCAATTTTTCCGCAAGGGCAACTTGATGGCATTGCGGGAACTGGCTCTGCGGCGCACTGCCGACCGGGTCGAGGGCGACGTTCAAGCTTATCGCGTCGATCAATCCATTGGGTCCGTTTGGAAAACCGCCACGGCGTTGCTGACCTGCATCGGGCCCGATGCAGGCGCGGAACGCGTGGTTCGAGCCGCGGCACGCTTGGCCAGTCAATTGAGCACGGATTGGCATGCTATCTATGTCGAAACTCCGGGCTTGCAGCGCCTGTCGCCGGCAAAACGCGAAAAAATTCTGGCAACGCTGAATTTGGCGCAGGAACTGGGTGCAACCACGGCCGTGATTGCCAATTCGCAGATTGCCGAGAGCATCATCTCCTATGCGCGCAGCCACAATCTCTCGAAGCTCGTCATCGGCCGCGATCCGGAAAGACGCCTGTGGCCCTGGCAAAGATCCAGTGGTCAACGCCTGGCGATGCTCGCGCCCGACATCGATTTGATTGAAATCGGGCGCGCCGAGGGCGCGGCGCAAAACGACAGCCGTGAGGTCGCGGCGGCGCCCTCAATGCCCGATGCAGACAGTGGCGATCGGCGCAAAGCGAAAGGACTGCGATATCTGTGGGCCGCGCTCGCCTGCATCGGCGTGACGCTGGCGTCGTTCCCGTTGGCCGCGCACTTCGACCGTTCCAACATCGTCGCCGTGTTCATATTGACGGTGGTGTTGGTGGCGGTTCGCTTTGGCCGGGGACCGGCGGCGCTGGCGGCGATATTGAGCGTCGGCGCCTTTGATTTCTTTTTCGTGCCGCCGCGCTTTTCATTCGCGGTCAGCGATGTGCAATACCTGCTGACATTCATCATCATGCTGGCGGTGGGATTGATCACCGGCCAACTGACCGCGGGCTTGCGTTTCCAGGCGCGCGTCGCATCCCATCGCGAAGAGCGCGCCGGTTCGCTGTATGAGATCGCGCGCGACCTCTCGGGCGCCGTGCAGGTCGAGCAGGTGGTGAAAATCAGCGACGAATCCATCCAGCGCACGTTTCGCGCCAGCGCCGCGTTGCTGCTGCCGGACGCCAGTGGCCGGCTGGTCGTGAAGACGCCGAACCCGGATGCGAAGCACCCCGGCGCCGGATTGACCGTGGAGATCGGCACTGCGCAATGGGCGTTCGACCGGGGCCAGCCGGCGGGCTTCAGCACCGACACACTGCCGGGCAGCGAGGTACTGTATATCCCACTGCGCGCGCCGACCAAGGCTCGCGGCGTGCTCGCCGTCAAAGCGCACAATCGACGCTTGCTGCGCATCCCGGAGCAGCGCCAGTTGCTCGATACATTTGCCGCGTTGATCGCGATTGCGCTGGAGCGCGTGCACTACGTCGGCGTCGCACAAGACGCGCTGCTGAAGATGGAATCGGAACGCCTGCGCAATTCGTTGCTCGCAGCGCTGTCGCATGATTTGCGCACGCCGCTGACGGCGCTCGTGGGCTTGGCGGAATCCCTGGCGCTGACCGCCCCCAAATTGTCGACGACACAAATGGAGACCGCCGAGGCGATTCAAGATGAAGCGCGCCGCATGAGCACCTTGGTGAGCAATCTGCTGGATATGGCGCGCATCGAAAGCGGCGAAGTGACGCTCAATCTGCAATGGCAGCCCCTCGAAGAAGTCGTGGGCGCGGCGCTCGACGCCGCGCGCGGCATGCTGCAGCGGCATCATATCGAAGTACGGATTCCGCGCGATTTGCCCCTGGTCAAGATCGACGCGGTTTTGATCGAGCGGGTATTCGTGAATCTTTTGGAAAATGTTTCAAAATACACCCCGCCCGGCAGCACCGTGACCTTGTCAGCCGAGGTGATCGGCGATCGCCTCAGCGTATCGGTATCGGACAATGGGCCGGGCTTGCCCGCAGGACAGGAGGAGGCGGTATTTCAAAAATTCACCCGCGGCGAGCGCGAACCCGCCACACCCGGCGTGGGTCTGGGGTTGTCGATTTGTCGTGCCATCATTGAATCGCATCAGGGCAAGATCGTTGCGGCACAACGCCCCGGCGGCGGCGCGACCTTCACATTTACGTTGCCGATCGGGAATCCGCCGGTACCCGCGATCGAGGCGGAAGCACAGGCTGCGGATGGCTGAGCCCCTTCCCGTGGTGATTCTCATCGAGGACGAACGCCAAATCAGGCGATTCGTGCGCACGGCTCTGGAAACCGAAGGTTGGATCGTGAACGAAGCCGAGACCATGCGGCAGGGGCTGACCGACGCCGGAACACGCAAGCCGGATCTCATCATTCTTGATTTGGGACTGCCGGACGGCGACGGCGTGGAGTTTTTGCGCGACCTTCGCGGCTGGTCGAAGGTGCCCGTCATCGTGCTGTCGGCTCGCGTCAATGAGCAGGACAAAATCGAGGCACTGGACGCGGGCGCGGATGACTATTTGACCAAGCCTTTCGGCATCGGTGAATTGCTGGCCCGCGTGCGCGCCGCTTCGCGGCGGCGCTTGGAGGCCGGCGCCGAGGTAGGCTCGGTTTTCGAGTTCGGCGATGTCAAAATCGATCTGAGTCTGCGCACCGCTCACAAGGGCGGCACCCCGATTCATCTGACCCCCATCGAGTACCGTCTGCTCAGTCTATTGATCGCCAACGCCGGTAAGGTACTCACGCACCGGCAGATCTTGCGCGAGGTCTGGGGACCCGCGCACTCCGAAGACGGCCACTACGTGCGCGTCTACATGGGTCATTTGCGGCACAAGCTTGAGGATGATCCCGCGCAGCCCAAGCATATTTTGACCGAGACGGCGGTTGGCTATCGTCTGGTGCAGACCGCGAGAGGCTAGGGGCTCAACGCAAGCTCAACGGAGCCATTTCTCAGCAATTTCTCCGGCGACGGCAAGAAAATCAATGTCTTCGGCGTTCAATAATCGGCGACGCGCACTGATTCTGGCCGGTATCGCGGTGCTCGCCGGCGCCGGCTGGCTCGTCTGGCGGCAGCATGCAAAGCCGCCGCGTCCTCTATTACGTGCTGATCAACGAGACCGGACAGCATGACTACGATCGGGCCTTCACCATGAGCCTCAAGCTCGCGGAGAAGAAGTCCGGCATCGAAAACGCGCTGGTTCTGCTTGCGTCGCTGCCGCCGTCGCAAACCATCGAGCAAACGGCAACCGCGCTTTTTACGCAACTGCAAATCGGCGCGCGGCGCAACGCACGCGGCGTGCTTTACTTGTACAGCGCCAAGGAAAATCTGCTGAAGATCGAGGTGTCTTACGCGCTCGAGGGTGAGATTCCGGATATCTACTGTCGCCGTCTCGAGGAAGCGGCAAAGACCTACATGCTCTCCGAGGTACCCCAGGATTTCATTTCCGAGCTCATCATCACCACCAATCTGCGCGGCACGGGCGAGCTGCGCGATGCCGGGCGGAGAATCACAGCCTCAATTGGGTCAGCGCGAATTTCTGTCGGGCGGCGCCGGATCGCTGGTGCGCGGCTATCGCAAGACGCTGGCCGACTACGAAGCTGCCATCCGTCGCCTGCCCGCGGCGCAACTGCACGGAATTCCTGCCGTCCCCGGATGCCGATCTGTCGCTACAGCGCTATCTTGCATCCCTCGAAGCCGGCATCGGCGATCCACGACTCCCGTTCCTCACCGAGGGCAGCCGGCTTTTTCGCGCCGTCGTTCCCCGCGGCGAGGCGCAACAAGCAAAGGATCGGCAAATTCTTCCGTTCCGGCGGACCTTATCGATTGATCTTCGCCGGCGATCTGGCGCTTGCGGTGCCACCGCCCGGATCACTCCAATCTGCCCGTTCGTGCTTCGCCGCGGAACCGACAATCTTTGGTACGTGGACGACGAAACTTAAGCCGCAGCCAGTTCCGCCGGCACTTCTTCGAACGCTCGCGCGAAGACATCGTCGATTTTCTCCGCCCACACGAACTCGAGGCGCGCACGTACGCTCTCCGGGATGTCTTCAAGGTCGCGACGGTTGCGCGCCGGCAGTATCACCGTACGAATTCCGGCGCGTGCCGCCGCAACGCATTTCTCTTTGATGCCGCCCACCGGCATCACGACTCCGCGCAGGCTGATCTCTCCGGTCATGGCAATATCGGCTCGCACGGTGCGGCGCGTGAGCAGCGACGCCAGCGATGTCGCGATCGCCACGCCGGCACTGGGGCCATCCTTGGGGATAGCGCCCGCGGGAACGTGAATGTGCAGGTCGCTGTTGTCCAGAAGCGTCGGGTCGATGCCGAGACGGTCGGCTTTCGATTTCACCAACGTGACGGCAGCTTGTGCGCTTTCCTTCATGACATCGCCGAGTTGTCCGGTCAAAATCAGCTTGCCGCTGCCTCGTACCCGGCTCGATTCTATGAATAGAATGTCGCCGCCAGCCGGCGTCCAGGCGAGGCCGGTTGCCACGCCGGGGACGCTGGTGCGCAGGGCGACGTCGCTATCGAAGCGTGCCGGGCCGAGAATTCGCTCCACAGCGGCTGCGTCGATCGACACGCTTTGCGCGTCCCCCGACGCGATCGTGACCGCGGAGCTGCGCAACAAGCCGCCGATCTGGCGCTCCAGATTTCGAACCCCCGCCTCGCGGGTGTAATCGGCAACTACCTGGCGCAGCGCCTCATCCGAGATCTGCACCTGCTCGGCGGTCAAGCCATTGGCCTGCAATTGGCGCTTGAGCAAATAGCGTCGAGCGATCTGCAGTTTTTCCTCTTCCGTATAGCCCGTAAGCTCGATGATCTCCATGCGATCGCGCAGCGGCGCGGGAATTGAATCCAGCACGTTGGCGGTGCCGATGAACAGCACTTTCGATAAATCGAAAGGCACGCCGAGATAGTTGTCGCGGAAGGTGTTGTTCTGCTCGGGATCCAGCACCTCGAGCAGTGCCGAAAACGGATCGCCTTGGAAGCTCGCCGAGAGCTTGTCGACTTCATCCAGCATCAGCACCGGGTTGCGACGACCGGCTTTGCGCACCGCCTGCACGATGTTGCCCGGCAGCGAGCCGATGTACGTGCGGCGATGGCCGCGGATTTCCGCCTCATCGTGCACGCCGCCCAAGCTCACGCGTCCGAACTTGAGTCCGATGGCTTTGGCGATGCTTTGGCCGAGCGAAGTTTTACCCACGCCCGGCGGACCAACAAAGCACAGAATCGGGCTGCGGCCCTCGGGATTGAGTTTGCGGACCGCCAAGAACTCCAAGATGCGGCGCTTGACCTTGGTCAAGCCGAAATGATCTTCATCCAAAATCTTGCGCGCCTGCTCGATGTCGACCTGCTCGGGATCGAGCTTGGACCACGGCATGGCGAGCAGCCAATCCAAATAGGTTCGAGTCATGGAGTATTCGGCGGCCTGTTCCGGCATCCGCTCCAGGCGCTTAAGTTCGCGCTGCGCCTGCTCCAGGGCTTCAGGCGGCATGCCGGCATCCTGGATCGCCTGCTTCAGTTCTGCAATCTCCGATTTCGAGCCGTCGACGTCGCCGAGCTCTTTTTGAATCTGATGCAGCCGCTCGCGCAGCACGGCCTCTTTTTGCCGCTCGTCGAAAGCTTCGCGGGTTTTTTCGTCGATTTGCCGCGACACCTTCAACACCTCGATGCGCCGGCCGAGCAGGGTCAGCACGCGATCGAGCCGCGTCTTAAGATCAAGGGTGGCCAGGATTTCCTGCTTGTCGGCGATCTTCAGGTCCATGAAGCTCGCGATCATGTCGGCAAGGGCGGGAATCGACTCGACGCCGCGGATCGCGTTGGTGAGTTCGCCCGGCGCCTGCGGCAACAGCTGCACCGCCTCCAAAGCCCTTTCCCGCAAGGTATGACCGCGCGCTTCGATTTCTCCATCGAGGACGGTCAGCTCCTTGTACGGGTCTATCCGCGCGACCAGGAAGGGTTCGTGGCTGACATAGTCCAATACCGAGAATCGCTCCTCGCCCTGGCAAATCAAATGGTGCGAGCCGTCCTGCGCGGTGATGAAACGTACGATCGACGCGGAGGTGCCGATATGATGCAGCTGCTCAGAACTCGGCTCTTCGACGCTCGGCTCGGTTTGCAGCAGCAAGCCGACGCGACGCTGCGTGCGTACGGCTTCTTGCGCGGCCGCCAGCGCTGCCTTGCCGGCAATGGCGACCGGCAGCACGACGCCGGGAAACAGCACGGCGTTGCGCACGGGAAGAATAATCAGGATATCTTCGCTCATGCCGCCTCCTTCTTCAGACGCAGATACAGGCAGCCGCGATCCAGCCTTCGCTCGATCAAAACATAGCGTCCCGGCGGCAGGTCGATGCGCCTGCGCATGCGTCCATAGGGAATTTCCAATCGCACGACGTTCATGGCGGCGCCGACGGCCGGCGGCGGCACGGTGGTGTCGACCTGCAAACCCGTGGGGGTGATTTGCACGGTCACCTCATCGGCGCGGGCGCCGGGCAGCGCGACCACGACGTTCAGCAAGGAGCCATCCGCGAAAATATCCGCCGGCGGCTCCCACACCGGGTGGGCGTTCGGCGCAGTCAGCAACTCGAAGAAATGGCGGTGCTTGCGCTCAGCCTGTTCGAGCAGCGCACATGCTTCCGCCCACATCCACGATTTTCGGCCATAGATATCCATGTGGATACTGAATGCGGGCAGCGCCTTAAACTTCAAGGGCGGGGCGCTGCAGCAGGGCCGTCTATCTACATGGCGACCAATCTCTGCGGGTCAAGGGTTCAATGGCTCAAGCGCTCAATCTCGCGCGTTGGCGGGAATACTCACCGTATAGCCGCCCGACTTTTCATCCGCCCGCAAGGCCAGGAGGCCGCGCTTTTCCGCCTCCGCGAGCATGTCGTTGAACGATCTGAAACCGTAGAAGCGTTCGTTGAAACCTGGCTGGCGGCGCTTGATGGCTTGTTTGATCATCGAACCCCAGATCGGTTCGCTGCCGCCGCGCTCCTCGATCAGGGCGTCCAGCGTCTCAACAATGAGGTCCAGCGCAGCGACCAAATCAGGGCCCTTGTTCTCGCCGGGCGGGTTGCCGGGGGTTACCACCGGGCTGCGGGTCGCCGCCGCGTTGCGGCGGCGGGCCTTCGACGGTTCCTTGCGCACCAGGTCATCGTAGTAAATGAACTCATCGCAGTTGTTGATGAAAAGATCCGATGTGGAGTTCTTGACGCCGACGCCGATGACGGTTTTGGCGTTTTCGCGCAGCTTACTGACCAGCGGAGAAAAGTCCGAATCGCCGCTCAAGATGACGAACGTGTCCACATGCCCCTTGGTGTAGCACAGGTCGAGCGCGTCGACGACCATGCGGATGTCGGCCGAATTCTTGCCGGATTGCCGGACATGCGGAATTTCGATGAGTTCGAATGCCGCCTCGTGCAGTCCGCGTTTGAAGTCCTTGTAGCGCTCGAAGTCGCAGTAAGCTTTTTTGACCACGATGTGGCCCTTGAGCAATAGACGTTCGAGCACCTTTTCGATGTCGAAACTCGGATATTTCGCATCGCGGGCGCCGAGCGCAATGTTCTCCAAATCCAAGAACACCGCCATGGTGGCATCCGACGCTGTAGCCGACATTGACAATCCTTTAGCTTAGAACCAGTTGTAATTGAAGCTTACGCTGATTCGCTCGGCATCGACGCGGTTCGGTACCACCTCATGGCGAAGCCAGCTCTCGAACAGCAGCAGCTGGCCGGCGGCGGCGGGAAACGTAATCCAGGCTCTGGCCTCGCGCCGGGCGTTGAGTTTGCGCGGCGGGGCGGCCATGAAACGCTCCAGACGCGGATCCTCGAATTTAATGCCGGGAGAACCCCGGGGCACTTGCACGTAGTAAGTGCCGCTCAAGGTCGAGTGGGGATGCAGATGCAGGCTATGCACGGTGTGCCGCGGCATGATATTGATCCAGCAATCGGTCATCTCAAGGTCGCGGCCTGTGAGATCCCATTCCACCGCGCTGGCAAAGGCAGCGACATGTCGTTTGAGCTTGCGCCTCAAGGCATCGAAAGTCGGCGAGATGTTCTGCAGACGATGTACGGATCCATAAGAGGTATATCCGCCGGCATAGTTCTTGAGCGACCAGCGACGCCCGGCCGCATCGTCGTCGCGCAGTCGCCGGCACTCCTTCAAGAGCTGGCGATTGAAGTCGCGCGCATCTCCCTTCTGCAGGGTGGCCGCATACACCAGTGTCGGAAATAAGGCATGAACGGTATCTCAAGGCGCGGCGGCGGACCCGGCCGGTGCGCGCGAGTCGCTGGCGCCGTATAGACGGCCGGGCCGGATGAACCCCAGCGCCTTGGCTGAAGCCGCATCGACGGGCGCGATGCCGATCGCTTCGGCGGCGTTGCCTGCGCCCCAGGGTTCCAGGGCGACGACTTTGTAGCCCATTCCCGTCAACGCCTTGACAGTGTCGGCCGAGAAGGCAAACGGCTCGCCGGCGAGCGTATCGGGCATCCATTGATGATGAATGCGCGGCGCATCGACGGCCTGCTGCAACGTCATTCCATGGTCGATGACGTTGACGATGACTTCCAGAACCGTGGTGATTATTCGCGACCCACCAGGTGCGCCCACCACCAGCACCGGTTTGCCGTCCTTGAGCACGATGGTCGGGGTCATGGAACTCAACGGCCGCTTGCCGGGCGCGATCGCGTTCGCCTTGCCCTGCACCAGGCCGTAGTAATTTGCGAATCCAGGCTTGGCAGTGAAGTCATCCATTTCGTTGTTCAAGAAGAAGCCGGTATTGCCGGCGATGACTTTCGCCCCGAAATCGTCGTTGATCGTGTACGTGACCGACGCGACGTTGCCCAAGCGATCGACGATCGAGTAGTGGGTGGTGGTGGCGCGCTCGTCGGAGGCTGCTCGCACCCTGAAGAGTCGCGGAAGGCGTGGCTCGATTCGGCAGAATACGTGCCCTGATCGATTCTGCATTGCGTGCCGACAGCAGACGCGCCACCGGGTTGTCGACGAAGGCCGGATCGCCGAGATAGGTATTGCGATCGCGGTAGGCATAGCGCATGGCCTCGGTCATCACATGTACCGAAGCGCTGGAATGGAAACCCATTTTGCCCACGGGATAGCCTGCGAGCACCTGCAGCATCTCGCACAGCGTCACGCCTCCGGAACTTGGCGGCGGCGCGGATACGACCGTATAGCCTCGATAGGCGCAGGTAATCGGCGCCGATTCGGTCACGGTGTATGCCGCGAAGTCCTCGCGAGTCAGCAGGCCGCCATGCGCCTGGCTCGCGGCGCTCACCGCCGCGGCGATCGCGCCGTGATAGAAAGACGTCGGTGCCGCCATCGCTGATGGCGCGCAAGGTGGCGGCAAGATCCAGTTGCAGCAATCGGTCACCGGGTGCAAACGGCTTGCCATTCTTGAGAAATATCGCGGCGACGTTCGGCTGCGAGCGAAAGGCCTTGCTGGCATCCGTCAAAACGTCGACATCGCCGCGGGTCAAGACGAATCCCTCCGCGGCAAGCCGAATCGACGGCGCCATCAGGGTGGCGCGCGGCAAGGTGCCGAACTTCTCGCGCGCCGTTTCCAAACCCATGACGGTGCCGGGCACACCAACCGCCAGGTATCCGGTCAAGCTTCTGTCGCTGACGACATTGCCATGCGCATCAAGGTACATATTGGCGCGGGCAGCCTGGGGCGCTTTCTCGCGAAAATTGAGAAAGGTGTTTCTGCCGTCGGCAAGATGAATCGTCATGAACCCGCCGCCGCCGAGATTGCCGCAGCAAGGATGCGTCACCGCAAGCGCGTAGCCGACCGCAACCGCCGCATCGATGGCATTGCCGCCTTGGCGCAGAATCTCTGCGCCCACCTCGGAGGCCGTGTGCTGGGCGGTCACGACCATGCCGTCGCTTGATTCCAGTTCCAGCGGCGCCGCAGCCCGTGCCGGTGCCGAGATGCCGGCGATTGCCGCCAGGCTGAGCGTTAACTTTAGGAGCATCGCATATCGAGTGGCTATCACGGGGGCGGCCTTATGGTTGTCGTTGTACCTGGAATCGACGGCGGATTTCTTTTCGATGCCAAGGCCGCCAATGCGTCACCTAACGGCGCGCCACCGGATCTCGCTTCAGCGCTTGACACATGCAATGTACCGCACCGCCGCCATTGCCGATCATGGAAACATCCGGATCATAAACCGTAAGACCCTCGGCACGGCAGGCGGCGATGAGATTTTTGCTCGACGCGGGCACCAATACGCGCCCATCTCCCAAGGCAACCACATTGGTGCCCAGCTGCATCGCGTCGCTGTAGGGGACCGGAATCACGCGAATTCGCTTGGATCGCAGCCATTCGATCAGTTCCGGCTCGACGGCTTCCACGCACGCCACCGCCAATCCCTCGGCGATCATGCCCATCTGCACATCCAGGTGCAGAAAATGCGGATCGAAGGCATAGGTGTGCATCTCCCAGCCTTCCGCTTCGAACCACGTCTTGAGCTGGCGCACCGCCGGCTCGATCGAGCGCTCGCCTGAATAGCCGCACGCGGCGACGCCGGGCTGCAGTACCATGAAATCACCGCCCTCGACATTGCCCGCCGTGATCAAATCGTAGATCGGGATTCCTTGCGAGAGATAAAACTTTAGACACGCGGCGTACTCGCCACGGCGATAAGACTTCTGCATTTGCATGATCACAGCGCCCCACGGAGTCATCACGCTGCTGTCGCGCGCGAAGATTTGATAGGGCAGGTTCGGATCCGCCGCTAGAAAGTGGACTTTGACTCCGGCGCTTCGATACGCATCGAGCATCTCTTTGTATTGCCCTCGGGCGACGTTGAAATCGAAATGCAATCCGACCCGCTCGGCGCGCTGCGCAACTGCATTGCCTCCCTGCCAGGTGAAATTATCGACGGGCCCGATCAGGACATCTCGCAAGGTGCCGTATTCGCTATCGACACCCCACAGCTCAAGGCGTGGTGTGCCGCCGCCTTCGACTCGGGTTCGTAGCTGCATGGGTATCTTGCTTTTAAGTCGTAGTTCTTCTCATCAGCAGATTATCGCGTTTGCGGTCTCTGGCGTCATCCGGCTTGGCTTTCTGGCGCGCAAATCAGGAAAAACACCGCATTTGCCATTATTTCAGCGTCGCCAGACCCCGACTTTTTCGCGGCTCGCTGCACTGCTGTTAACATGAAGGACAAACTTTTTACCGTCGGGTTGGTCTTAAAGCATCGACCGCCCATCGGGGTATAGGGAGAACGGGATGACTTCACGAATCTTTGCACTCGGTGCCGTAGCGGCGTTGGCGGCGATTTCCGCGGTGTCCGCCGTCGGTCCTGCGCAGCCCAGACTGCATGCAACCGTGCCCGGCACTGCCCAGTTGCGAGCCGTTGGTAGCCGCAGTGCAGAGCAACGCGCAAGCGCGAACCGGCTCAAAATTCGACGGGGCGCTTGCGGATATAGCGCGCCATTTGAACCGCGTGCGCCCCGATCATGCGCTTAGCCGACTTACATGCACTGAATCCCTGCTGCCAAATTCATTCAGCCGACGGACAGCGCTGAACCGCTGGTGTCCATCGACGCCATCACTCTGGGCGACCCCGAGCAATTAGAAGCCGCGTTGGTCGCGCTGGGTCTTCGGCACGCAGGCGTGTATTCCAACGATGTCGGCGGATGGCTGCCGGTATCACAACTGCAGGCTGCGACAGCACTTGGCGAACTGCATGCCATTCGTGCGGCGATGTCGCGAACGCGCACCGGCGCAGTGACCTCGCAAGGTGATTTCGTGCAGCACAGCGATACCGTGCGCTCGGCCAACGCGCTCACCGGCGCCGGCGTCACGGTCGGCGTGCTTTCAGACAGCTTCGATTGCTACGCGCAATATGCCGCGCCTGGAAGCGGAGTGCCGGCATCGGGATACTCGGGCTACGCTTACAATGGATTTACCGCTACCGCGGCCACGGATATATCGACCGGCGATTTACCCTCCGCGGTCAATGTGCTCGCGGAAGCACCTTGCTTTGCGTATGGCGCGCCCATACTCACGCCGCTCGGCGATGAGGGCCGGGCGATGCTGCAGATCGTGCACGATGTTGCGCCAGGCGCGGGCCTTGCCTTCTACACGGCGGATAACAGCGAACAAGATTTTGCCTCTGGTATCGGCAAGCTGGCGACCGCCGGCGCCAAAGTGATTGCCGATGACGTGGGCTACTTCGATGAGCCGTTTTTTCAGGATGGCATCGTGGCGCAGGCCATCGATGCGGTACAGGCGCAGGGCGTGGCGTATTTTTCCGCGGCAGGCAACAACAGTACGCTGGCATACGACAACTACACGCGCCGAGCTTTTCGACCCTGTCAGCTGCCGCGCCCACTGCGGGCGAGACGCTGCTCAATTTCGATACGACCAGGCTGCCAACACCGACGACTGCGTTGCCGGTGACCATCCCGTCAATGCTTCCGGGGGAATTCGTCGCGATAGTCGTGGAATGGGATCAGCCCTATGTGACCGGCGCGCCCAACAGCGGCGGCGCCACCAGTCAAATCGATCTATGCATTACTGGGTGTCAGCGGCACCGATGTGATCTATGACGACAACCTAAATCCAGTCACCTCCTGCAGCGGTCCGAATGCACTGGGCGTAGATCCTGTGCAGGTATTGCTCATCGCCAACCCTGCGACCAACGCGAACCCCAGTGCGCGGTAAATATCAGCATCGTCGTGGGACTTGCCGGCGGCACGACGCCGGGCCGCATCAAAGTCGTGGTCGAGGATGACGGAGCGGGCAGCACGATCAATCGAATTTGCCACCAACAGCGCCACGATCCAGGGTCATCCCGGCGCCGCCGGTGCCATGGCCATTGGCGCAGCATTTTTCTTGAATACACCGGCCTGCGGAGCCGTTGCGCCGACGCTGGAATATTTTTCATCCTTGGGCGGAGATCCGATTCTGTTCGATTCCACAGGTAAGCCGTCAGGCGGCACCGGTGGTTCGGCAAAAACCGGATTTTGTGGGGCCCGATGGCGGCAACGACACATTCCTCGGTTTTACTCTCGCGAGTCAGAATATCCCTGACAACTCCACGATCGCAGGCTGCCAGAACAATGCCAAGTTTTCCGAACTTCTTCGGCACTTCGGCGGCCACACCGCATGCTGCCAGTATTGCAGCGCTGTTGCTGCAGGCAAATTCAACACTTACTCCGACGGTGATTTACCAAGCCTTGAGAAATAGCGCACTTTCGATGGGCAATCCAACGCCGAATTTTGATTCCGGATATGGATTCATCCAAGCCAACGTAGCAGTTGTTGTGCCCGTACTGACCTTGGGAAGTTCGACGGTTCCGATGGGCGGGTCGACCACACTGTCTTGGGTTTCGGTGAACGCCACTAGTTGCACAGCGAGTGGCAGTTGGAGCGGCGCACTTGCGCCAAGTGGCAGCCAGATGGTAACGATGACGACCTCGGGAACAAACACTTATTCCCTCACCTGTACGAACAATGTTGGGCCGGCGGCGACCAGCTCAGTAAGTCTGACAGACGTTCCTCCCGCGCTCCCGCTCTTTCGATTAGCTCGAATTCGATCGTTTTCGGCAGTTCGACCACTATTACCTGGTCTTCCTCAACAGCGACAAGCTGCACGGCATCTGGCAGTTGGAGCGGCGCGTTACCGCCGAGCGGACTCGAGGTTGTTACGCCAACGGCCGGAGGGAGCGAGACATATTCGCTGACATGCACCAATGCAATCGGCACGTCTCCAGCTGCGATGGTGCCGTTGTCGGTGACTGTTCCGGTGCCCAATCCGCCCACGCTGAATCTAGGTTCGCAGTCTATTGTCGCCGGCACCTCTACGACAATAACGTGGTCATCATCGGGTGCAACGAGTTGCACAGCCTCCGGAAGTTGGAACGGCATGTTGGCCACTAGTGGGATGCAGACCCTTACCCCCATGACCGCCGGTGCTTATGTATATTCTTTGATTTGTGCCAATAGTACCGGCCCGTCCACAGCAAGTTCGGTGACACTCACTGTGACCGCTGCGGCCGCTCCTTCAGGCGGCTCTGGCGGAGGCGGCGCACTGGGGCTTACAGCGTTGCTGGGTCTTTGCGCAATGTGCCTGGCACGAGCGCGGCGTTCGCTGCGCCCGCGCTGGCGCGCAATGGCGAGTCTCGGCTAAGCGTTGCGGCGAGAGTCGTCGTGCGTCTGTATCGCGCTTGGTCCTTCGTTTTGTGATCCCATTTCAACAAGGCAGAAGCGGCGCCCGTCCGTTGGGGTTGTGGGAGAAACCCTAGCCACGTAAGGTGTGCTGCTCGAGATCTTGCGGCGGTGCCATGACGAACAATAATTCAAGCAGCGAATCGGCTCGCGCGGCGCGGCCTTCGCAGTGGGCGGCACTTGGCGCGCTTGGCGTCGTTTTCGGCGATCTTGGCACCAGTCCTTTGTACACACTGCAAACGGTGGTGCAGGCGACCGGTGGACATTTCTCGCCGCAGAGCGCGCTGGGCGTGCTGTCGCTGCTGTTTTGGACCTTGATCATTACGGTTTCGATCAAGTACTGCCTCATCGTGATGCGAGCGGATAATCATGGGGAAGGCGGCATCCTCGCGTTGATGTCGCTCATCGGGGCGAATGCCCTCACGCCGGGCATCAGGGTGTTGACCGGCATGGGACTGCTGGGCGCGGCGTTGATCTACGGCGACGGTGTGATCACGCCGGCGATCTCCGTTTTGAGTGCGCTGGAAGGCGTGAACGTGGTGACCGATTCGTTCAAGCCCTATGTCATGCCGATGGCGGTGGCCATTCTTCTCGGCCTGTTCGCCGCACAGCGATTCGGCACGGAAAAAATAGGCCGCGCATTCGGACCCGTGATGTCGCTTTGGTTTGTGGTAATAGCAGCTCTCGGCATCGCATCGATCTCACACCATCCGGGCGTCATCGCCGCCATCGACCCGCGCCATGCGGTGCGCTTCATGGCGGATTCGGGCCGCACCGGTTTCATGGTTTTGGGCGGCGTATTTCTCTGCATCACGGGCGGGGAGGCTCTGTACGCCGACATGGGTCACTTCGGCAAGGCGCCCATTCGTGGCTCCTGGTACTTCGTGGTGCTGCCTGCGCTGCTGTTGAGCTACGCGGGTCAGGTCGCGTTTTTGATGGACAAGGGAACGGTCACGGGCAACCCGTTCTTTCAAATTGCGCCATCCTGGTCCATATATCCGCTGGTATTGCTCGCCACCGCGGCGACCATCATTGCCAGCCAAGCCATCATCACGGGTTCCTTTTCCATGACTCGGCAGGCCATGCAACTTGGCTGGCTGCCGGGTTTTTCGATCCGGCAAACCTCGGACCGAATCTATGGCCAGATCTACGTTCCCGTGGTCAATTGGCTGCTGATGGTGGCGACGATTGCCGTGACCATTGGCTTTGGAAGTTCGGATCGACTCGCGGGTGCCTACGGCACGGCAGTGTCGACGACCATGCTGTTGACCACCATCCTGCTATACCGCGCGATGCGGCGGGTGTGGCACTGGCCGCTCGCGGCGGCAATTGCCGTGGCCGGGGTCTTCATCGTCGTCGACATGAGTTTTTTCCTTGCCAATCTGCTCAAGATTGCCGAAGGCGGTTGGCTGCCCCTGACCTTCGCGGGAATCTTGTTCGTCATCATGATCACCTGGCGGGCCGGGGTGGATGCGATACGCACGAGGTTGGTGGAAGTGCCGCACGAGGCGGAAAAATTCTTGTTGAGCCTTAAGAACGGCGTGATTCCCAGAGTGGAAGGCACCACGGTTTTCCTGACCAAAAGCGCGCTGAAAGTCCCCCGGCTCATCATGGACCATGCGCGCTTCGTCGGCGTTCTGCCGCGCAATGCCATCGCTCTCAGCGTGGTATTCGAGACTACCCCGCGCATTGAGGGACCCACATGCAGCGTCGTCGAGAATGTGGGCGAAGGCTTATGGCATGTGGTCGCCCGCTTTGGCTTCGTTGAGATTCCGGACTTGCGCCAAGCATTACTGCGAACCCGGGCGGTTGCCGATTCGGTTGAGTTCGACAAGGCGAAGTTTGTCGGCACCCGCGATCTGGTGGTGCAAAAACACGAAAACCCTTCCTTAACGGGCTGGCGTCTGGCGCTGTTTGCGTTTCTTTATCGAAATTCGGTGAAAGTCGTCGATCGCTTTAATCTAGCGCCCGAAAATGTGATCGAGATCGCCCGACAAATTGAAATCTAGCGCCCGGATCTGTTCGAGCCCCTTGGTCTTGAATCATCGACCCAGGGGTGGGGGAGGCGGCTCCGTGCTGGCCGATTCGTCGCAACAAGTCGTAGACGACAGCGCGACAGCGCCAGCGGCAACAGCACGCAGAAGCCAATAAACAGCAGAATTGCAGCGAATCCGTGCATGCGCGCAATCCTTCATGATCTCGAGAGCGGATTGTCGCCGCGCGGCGATATTTCGAGTGTAGGAAAAACTCCTATTTTTTTGTCAGAGGCGCGTTGGCGATACCCGGCCCGACACCGCGCCGAATCCGATCGAGATCGCGCCCGGACGCTCGCACCATCCGCGGAAAATCACGCTGTCGCCGTCCTCGAGAAACGTGCGTTGCTCGTCCTTGCCAATGGCAAGCGGCAACGAGCCTCCCTTGCTGAGTTCCACCAGTGAGCCTGCCTCGCCGGATGTCGGCCCGGATTGAGTGCCGGTTCCAAACAAATCCCCGGGTCGCAGGTTGCAGCCATTGACCGTGTGGTGCGCAACCAGTTGCGAGATGGTCCAATATGAATGGCGGAAACTGGTCGCGGATAATCGTTGCGGCGGCTCGCCGCGATCTTGCATCTTCGCCGATTGAATGCAGGCTTCGAGTCTTATATCGATGGCACCCGCCTCGCGGTTGCGCGGAGAATCCAAGTACGGCAAGGGCTCAGGATCTCCTGCCGGACGAACGAAGGGAACGCGAAAGGGTGCAAGAGCCTGCAGGGTTACCACCCAGGGTGAGATCGTGGTTGCAAAACTCTTGGATAGAAACGGCCCTAAAGGCTGGTACTCCCAAGCCTGTATATCCCGTGCCGACCAGTCATTGAGCATAACCATGCCAAAAATGTGATCCTCGGCATTCGCCAAGGGAATGGGGGAGCCGAGCGAATTGCCTGCGCCGATGAAGACTCCCAATTCAAGCTCGTAGTCCAGGCGCGCGCTCGGCCCGACGCTGGGAACGGCAGCGCCGGCCGCCAGCCGCTGCCCCTGCGGCCGCGGGAAACCTTGCCCCGACACGCCGATGGATGAACTGCGGCCGTGATAGCCGATGGGGATCCACTTATAGTTCGGCAGCAGTGGATTGTCCGGCCTGAACAGGCGGCCGATCGCGGTTGCATGATAAATGGAGGTGTAGAAGTCGGTGTAATCGCCGATTTGCGCGGGCAGCGAATATTCCGCCTCGGCCTGCGGCACCAAGCAATTCTTCATGGCGGCTTCATGCGCCGAGCCACGCGCCAGCGCTTTGAACAGCCCGTGGCGCAGGGCACTCGAGGCTGCCGGTCCGAGCTGCATCAAGCCATTCAAGCACGCCAGCGCTCCGGCGCGGACGGCATCCGCGGCATCAGATTCGAACAGTCGCGATTTTGCGAGCGCGGCCAGATCGACGATTTGATCCCCAATGGCCACGCCGCCGCGAAATGACTCCGCGGAGCCGGCGCGCCGGAACACGCCGAAGGGAAGATTCTGGATGGGAAATGCGCAGCCTGAAACATTCGCGGCGTCAAGCCAGCTGCGAGCCGCAGGATCGTGTGTTGCGTCCAATCGCTCTGAGTTTGTCACGGACGCGTCGGGTCGAAGTGTTTCTCGAGCCCCAACCAATGGCTCATATAGTCGCCCTGCAGCGGCGGCAATCCCTGCAACGCGGAGCGTGTCGGCTTGATCACGCGGCGAGTCTCGAACATGAAGGCCATGCTGTCCCCGATATGTACCGGGACTGAGGTATCCGCCGCCGAGGCCTTCGCGAAAGTTGCCGCATCGGGACCGTGGCCGCTCATGCAATTGTGCAAGGAGGAGCCACCGGGCACGAAACCGGTGCTTTTCGCGTCGTATACACCGCACAACAGGCCCATGAATTCATTGGCCACATTGCGATGAAACCACGGCGGCCGAAACGTGTCCTGCATCGTCAGCCAGCGCGGCGGAAAGATCACGAAGTCGATGTTGCTGGTGCCGGCCGTGTCGCTCGGCGAGTGCAGCACGAGAAATATCGACGGATCCGGATGATCGTACGAAGTGGAGCCCATGGTGTTGAAGCGGCGCAGATCATATTTGTAAGGCACGCAGTTGCCATGCCATGCCACGACATCCAACGGCGAGTGATCCATTTTTGCAATCCACAGGCTGCCGAGGAATTTACCGATCAGCTCGCCGGGGGCCTCAATATCCTCGTAGCGCGCCTGCGGCGTGAGGAAATCGCGCGGGTTGGCGAGCCCATTGGAACCAATCGGTCCAAGATCCGGCAACTTGAATGGCGCACCGAAATTCTCGCAGATATAGCCGCGCGCCGCCGGGTGCTCAAGGCCGACGCGAAAGCGCAGGCCGCGCGGAATCACCGCAATTTCCTGAGGCCCAAGATCTATGCGCCCCAATTCGGTGTCGAGGATAAGTCCGCCCAGCTGCGGCACGATGAGCATTTCGCCATCGGCGTCATAGAAGAATCGCCGCCGCATCGAGCGGTTGGCGGCGTACAAATAGATGGCGCAGCCCGTTTGCGCGTCCGGCGCTCCATTGCCCGCCATCGGCACCAAACCGTCGATAAAGTCGGTAGCGGCAGTCGGCAGCGGCAAGGGATCCCAGCGCAGCTGATTCGGCGCAACCGGGTCATCGTGCGCGGCGTCGTCAATCAGCCGGTGCGCGAATCGCGCGAAGGGTTGATGGGTCACCGCGGGACGAATGCGGTACAGCCAGGAGCGGCGATTCGCGGCGCGCGGGGCAGTGAATGCGGTGCCCGAAAGTTGTTCCGCGTAAAGTCCAAAGGGGCAACGTTGCGGTGAATTGCGACCCTGCGGCAGCGCTCCGGCCAGCGCTTCGGTAGCGAATTCATTGCCGAAGCCGCTCATGTATCCATTGGGTTCGGATTCGCCGGTGCTCACGCCCACCATTCTATCATCAGGCGCTGGGTGGCAGCGGCGGGCACTCCTGCAAGGCGCCGGATCCGTCAGGTACTAGCGGCGCTTTTACGATGGGTTCTTGCCTGTTGTCATTTTCTGCTTCATTTGAATGCGGGCTCAAGAAAGCCAACAGCTGTTCAGCGCCGCGGGAATATGTGGCGACCACTTTGAGCGCAACCAGAGTGGGCGTTGCCAGGATGATTCCTGCGATCCCCCAAAAGAAACCGCCGAACCACAATGCCAGGAACACCAGCACCGGATTCAGTTGCAAGCGTCGCCCCACGAGCAGCGGTTGCACAAACTGGCCTTCAATGGTGGCGACAGCCAGATAGCCGCCGGCTACCGCGATGACCTGACCCAGTCCATCGAATGAGATGATGGCGACCACGGTCAACACAATCAACGTCGTGGTCGAGCCCGCGTAGGGAATGAAATTCAGCAGCGCGGCCAGCGTGCCCCAGAGAAACGGGTTTGGCATCCCGCACAGCATCATCACACATGCCGTGGCGATTCCGAGCCCGATATTGATGAGCGCCGTCGTTACATAGTAGCGGCCGACCTCGCTGCGCACCTTTTCGATGACGGTGATGATGTGCGCTGATTCAAGGTCGCTCGCCAGCGCGGATGTCAATCGCGCCATCATCGGCGGGCCGCCGGCCAGCAAAAACAATGTCAGGATAACCACGGTCGCGCAGGACAGAACCGCGTTGCGGGTGGCATCCAGCAGCATCACCGGGGCGCTCTCCTTGGGAGCAATTGTCGCCGGAGCGGCGCCGGCAACGCCGATGGCGCCAATGTTCCCCGCGGAATTGCGCAGCTCGCCGATGCGGGCCATCACTTGCGCGAACGGCCGAATCTTCTTCTCAATCAATCTGACCGTGTGCGGCGCGGCCGCGTACCACTGCTGCGCCGGCTCCGACACAAAATTCCCCAGGGCAACCAGGATTCCGAGGATTGCGGCCATGATCAGCGCCGCACTGATGCTGCGCGGCACCCGCATGCCGTGCAAGGCTTCCACCGGCGCTGAAAGGATCAATGAAAAAAGCAGCGCCAGGGCGACGGGAATGAAGGCAACATGGGCGAAGTACAGGAGCAGCCCAAAAGCCCCCGCCACCAGCAGCCTGACCGATGTCACCCGATGAGAAGAGCGTTGAATCACGCCAGGCGTTGCCGATGCTGTTGAATCGTTGTTGTCCATGGAGCCGGTCGACTTGCAATGAAGCGACCTTGAATGTATAGCCGCGAGCCGGTGGCCGGATGTAGGCGAATACCGACCCACTCGCACACCCTGAAGACTCTGCCGCTGTAGGATCATGCCGACAAATAGTATGATCCGGCCATGACACGCGAAACTTTTCATTGGGATGATCCGTTATTGCTCGATGCGCAATTGACGGCCGAGGAAAGAATGCTTCGAGATGCCGCGCGCGACTATGCGCAGGGGCAGTTGGAACCGCGAGTGCTGCAGGCATTTCGCCGCGAACACACCGATCCCGCCATTTTCAAGGAAATGGGCGGCGTGGGGCTGTTGGGCGCCACCATTCCCGAGGCGTACGGCGGCGGCGGGCTCAACTACGTCAGCTACGGCCTGATTGCGCGCGAGGTGGAGCGGGTCGACTCGGGATTTCGATCGATGATGAGCGTGCAGTCCTCGCTGGTGATGCTGCCGATATTCAAATTCGGCACCGAGGCCCAAAAACAAAAGTACCTGCCGCCGCTGGCGCGCGGCGATTCCATCGGTTGCTTCGGCCTCACCGAACCGGATCATGGATCCGATCCCGGCAGCATGATCACGCGTGCCAGCAAGGCGGCCGGCGGCTATCGTCTGGCGGGCGCCAAAACCTGGATCACCAATAGCCCGATCGCCGATGTGTTCGTGGTCTGGGCAAAAACCGACGACGGGATCATCCGCGGCTTCATCCTCGAGAAAGGTTGGAAGGGACTCGCGACGCCGGTACTGCACGGCAAGGTGGGTTTGCGGGCGTCGACCACGGGACAAATCATGATGGACGATGTATTCGTTCCCGAGGAGAATTTGCTGCCCGGCGTCACCGGGCTCAAGGGTCCATTTACTTGCCTGGATTCCGCGCGCTATGGCATTTCTTGGGGTGCGCTGGGCGCGGCCGAAAGCTGCTGGCATACGGCGCGACAGTACGTGCTCGATCGCAAGCAATTCGGCCGGCCGCTGGCCGCCAATCAACTCATCCAGAAGAAACTGGTCGACATGCAAACTGAAATCACTTTAGGTTTGCAAGGCTGCCTGCGTCTCGGGCGCATGAAGGATGATGGAACCGCGACTGTGGAAATCACCTCCATCATGAAACGCAATTCCTGCGGCAAGGCGTTGGATGTCGCGCGCGCCGCGCGCGACATGTTGGGCGGCAATGGCATCTCGGACGAGTTCGGCGTGATTCGCCATGTCGTGAATCTCGAGGTGGTGAACACCTACGAAGGCACGCACGATATCCACGCGCTCATTCTGGGCAGAGCACAGACGGGTATCCAGGCGTTTTCGTAAATCCTCGGGGTGCGGTGACCGCAACGCCGCGCCCACTACTGTCGTTCCGTGACGACATAATCCGTGCTCACATTTCTTGACGGTTCGTCAACCCTTCTTGCCTCCGGCCGTTGGTGAGCTTTAGGGAAAGCGAAGGGGGCCAATCATGCGGGGATTTTCCATTCGAGTTTGCGCGGGCACTGCGGTGCTGCTGCTCGCGATGGCCGGCTGCGGCGGTGGCTCCGGAGGCGGCTCGGGGAGCGCTTCCACTCCTGCAACGCCACCCCCTCCCGCGCCAAGCCAGCCCACCATGGCCGACACGTCGCGCTTCCTCGATCAGGCCACCTTGGGCGTTACCGCGAGCGATGTCGGCCTTGTGCAAATCATCGGCTTCCAAGCGTATCTTGCCCAACAGCTTGCTGCTGCGCCGTCGCAATACAGCGGATTTAGCTATACGCCGCATACGGCGCCGGCCACCTGCCAATACCATCCGGCCACTCCGACCGATGCATCCAGTCTCTGCTCTCGCGATCAATACTCATTGTTCCAGGTGCAGCGCCAGTTCTTTACCCATGCCTTGAGCGATACCGATCAGCTGCGCCAGCGGGTGGCCTTCGCGTTGTCGCAGATTTTCGTGGTCTCCGGAGTCGAGATTTACGAGGCCTACGGCATGGCGGATTACCAGAACATGCTGTTGAACGATGCGTTCGCCAATTTCCGCACCCTGCTGCAGGACGTGACTTTGAGCCCGGTGATGGGGCACTACCTGAACATGGCGGACAACGACAAGACCAACGCGGCACTCGGAACCTCGCCCAATGAAAATTATGGCCGCGAGGTGATGCAGCTGTTTTCGATCGGCCTGTACGAACTCAATCCCGACGGCTCGCAAATGCTCGACAGTACCGGAGCGCCGATTCCGACCTATGACCAGAATGTCATCGAGGGCTTCTCGTCCGTTTTCACCGGCTGGACTTTCCCGCCGCTGGCGGGCGCCGCTTCACAGTGGACAAATCCAATCAATTACGACGGCGTGATGGTCGCATTCGACAGCCACCATGAGCCGGGAACCAAACTGCTGTTGAACGGATTGACGCTGCCGGCGGGTCAAACATCGGCGCAGGATTTGCAAATGGCGTTGGATGACATTTTCAATCATCCCAATGTCGGCCCATTCATCGGTAAGCAGCTCATACAGCATCTGGTCACCAGCAATCCGAGTCCCGCCTACATAGCGCGCGTGTCCGCGGTGTTCGCGGACAACGGCAGCGGGGTTCGCGGCGACATGGGCGCCGTCGTGCAGGCCATCCTGACCGACCCCGAGGCACGCGGCGATTCGCCTGCCGCTGCTGACTTCGGGCGACTGCGCGAGCCGGCGCTGTTCATCACCGCGATGCTGCGCAGTCTCGGCGGCCAGTCGGACGGCGTGCTGCCGCGCAATGCGATCTCCGCAATGGGCCAGCCAATGTTCACGCCGCAGACGGTGTTCAATTTTTATCCGCCGAGCTTCGTGCTTCCGGGAACCGAGACCCTGGCGCCGGAGTTTGGAATCGAAAACGCCGCGACCGCACTGGCGCGGGCAAATTTCGTCAACACCGTCATCATGCAGGGCGGCGCGAAACCGGATCCGACAGTGACCGGCAGCACGGGCACCACAATTGATCTTACCGCGCTTGCCGCCATCACCTATCCGAGTGGGTTGATCTCCCAGCTGAACCAGACCTTGATGCACGGCAGTTTGTCGAGCGCGGCCTCCGCTGTGATCTTGGCGGCAGTGAATGCGCAGTCCGCGACCGATCCATTGGCGGCGGCGCGCACCGCGAGCTATCTCATGTTGAGTTCTGCGCAATATCAAGTGGAGCGTTAAGATGCAACGTCGCAAATTTTTATTGCATGCCGGTGCGCTCGCGGGCACCGCGGCTCTCGGGCAAATGGGAATGTTCGCCTCGCGCGCGGCCACTACGGGCGACTACAAGGCACTCGTCTGCCTGTTTCTATATGGCGGCAATGACAGCAACAACATGGTGGTACCCGTTGATTCCGCGGGCTACGCAAACTATGCCAAGGTGCGCGCTGATCTGGCGCTGCCGCAGGCGCAGCTTCTGCCGCTGCAGGAATCCGGCGGTGTGCTTCGCTATGGATTTCACCCCTCGCTGCCGGGGCTGCAAGGCCTCTGGACGTCGGGAAATCTTGCGGTGGTCGCCAATGTCGGCACCTTGGTGCAGCCCTTGACCCAGGCCCAATATCTGTCGAATTCCTCGCAGAAGCCGGCCACATTGTTCTCGCACATCGATCAGCAGCACGAATGGCAGTCCTCGAACTCGACCACATCATCGAATACCGGTTGGGGCGGCAGGCTATCGGATCAATTCAGTTCGCTCAATGTCAATTCCAGCGTGCCGCCGATGATCTCAACCGGCGGCAATAACCTGTTCGTAACCGCCGCGGCAACGCAGGCCCTGGTAATCCCGGTCAGCGGCTCGTTCGGCCTCAACGGATTCTCCAGCAGCAGCGCCGATGCGGCTCGCCGCTCCGCCCTGGTCAGTCTGTTGGGCGTTGACCGGGATACTGATCTTACGAGCGCGGCGCAGGATGTGATGAGCGGCGCGCTCAGCAGCAGCGCCATCTTGAATCCCATCCTGATGTCGACCACCGCGACGGTTACGCAGTATTTCACCGGCCTGACGACCAACTTTGCGCTGCAACTGCAGGCAATTGCCAAGGTGATCGAGGCACAGAGCGCGCTCGGCGCGCAGCGGCAGGTGTTCCTCGCGACCCTGGGGTCCTTCGACACGCATACGGATGAGCTCAATCAGCAGCAAGCGCTGTTTGCGCAACTCGACCCGGCGCTGAGCGCGTTCAACGCCGCGATGGCCGCGATAGGCGCCGGCAGCAACGTCACAACGTTCACACTGTCGGATTTCTCGCGCACTTTTTCGCCCAACACCGGCGGCGGTTCGGACCACGCTTGGGGCAGCCATCACCTGGTGACGGGCGGCGCGGTGCATGGCGGCCAAATCTACGGCACCGTGCCGACCTTGACGCCAGGCGGTCCCGACGATGCCGGCACAGAAGGTCGCTGGATCCCGACCATTGCGGTGGATCAATACGCGGCAACGCTGGCGGCCTGGTTCGGGGCCGATGCGACCACGCTGGCCACGGTGCTGCCCAACCTGGCCGCCTTCAGCCCCAGCACCCTGAGCTTCGTGTAATCAGGTGCTCAAGGTCGCGGTGCCTACCGTATAGCCCGCGGCCCGCCAGGCATCGAGTCCGCCGTGCAGCGGACGGACGCGCTTGAAGCCGTGATTCATCAGAATCTTGGCGACGCGCGCAGCGGAGGCTTCGTTCGGGCAGGTGCAGTAAAGGATGATGTCGCGATCGCGGGGCAGATCCTTGAGATGCGGCCCCACGTCCGGCAAAGAGATATGCAGCGCGCCGGGGATCCAATGCGGCTCGAGCGCGCGCGCCGAGGGCGAGCGCACATCGATGATCACCGGCTTGGCTCCAGCTTGAATGAGTCCATTCAGTTCAGCGACGCTGATTCGCGCCATGCGCAGCTCTCTGAAGAATCGCTTGCGCTCCCACCATTTGAATCCGATATAGGCGCCGAGCAGGATCAAGGCGCCGGCGACCGCGACGCTGCCGATGCGCTCGAGGTGCTGCAGCAGTTCCTCGATCTGCGAACTGAACACTATGCCGGCAGCCAAGGCCGCGCCCACCCAGAGCGCAGCCGAGAGGGTGCTCAAGAAAATAAATCGCAGCCAGCCGATGCGCAACGCGCCGGCCATCGGCGGAGCTATGGTTGACAAACCGGGCACGAATTTCGCGATGATCAAGGAGTTGACGCCCCAGCGCTCGAAGCGCGTCTGCGTTTGACTGACGCAGGAATCGGGTTCCAGCGAAATTCTGCACAATGCCTTGAGCACGCGGATGCCGTAGACCTGGCCAACCGCATACCAACCGCAGTCCGCAATCAAGCATGCAGCGACCGCTCCCAAGAACACGGCGGCGAGAGGCAGTTGTCCACCAGCGGCAATCGCGCCGGCGACGATCAGGGTGGGAATCGCCGGCAGCGGCAGACCAATCTGGTTCAGGAGCACGTTGAGGACCACGGCCGGAACACCGTATTGGCCGAACGAATGCAGAAGCTGGTGCGTCAATTTTTCCTATGTTCGATGTTGGGCAAGAATGCAGCCACCATTCCCAGCAGCGGCAAATACGCGCAAACCTGATACACGTATTCTATGCCATGCCGGTCGGCGAGGCTGCCCAGTGCCGCGGCGCCTATTCCCCCAATGCCGAACGCGAACCCAAAGAATAGTCCCGACACCGCGCCGACGTTGCCCGGCATCAATTCCTGCGCGAATACCACGATGGCGGAAAATGCCGAGGAAAGTATCAAACCAATGATGAAGGTCAGGACGCCGACCCACATGAGATCGACGTAGGGCAGGATCAGGGTAAAGGGTGCTACACCTAAGATCGACACCCAAATCACACGCTTGCGGCCGATGCGATCGCCCAACGGCCCGCCGAGCAGCGTGCCAAGGGCCATGGCCAGCAGGAACACGAACAGGTGAATCTGAGCCGAGCGCACCGAAACATGAAATTTCTCGATCAGAAAGAAAGCGTAGTAGCTGGAGATGCTGGCGGTGTAGAAGAATTTGGAGAAGATCAGCACCACTAAGATGAACACCGACCAGGCGATTCTGCGCCGGGACAGCAGCGTTGCCGCGGCTGCGCGCGGCGCGACTGCCCGCGGCCGGTCGACATGCTGGCGCTTGTACCAGGCGCCGACGCGGGCGAGAACCCCGATGGCGACCAGGGCGGCAATCGCGAACCAAGCGAGACTGCCTTGACCCTGCGGAATGATGATCCAGGCGGCGAGCAGCGGGCCCATGGCGCTGCCGGCATTGCCGCCGACCTGAAAGATCGATTGTGCCAGACCGTGCTGGCCGCCCGACGCAAGACGCGCGATGCGGGAGGATTCGGGATGAAAGATCGAAGAACCTGCGCCGATCAATGCCGCCGCCGCCAGCACACTCATGTAATTCGGCGCGAACGCCAAGGTCACCATGCCGACCAATGTGAAGCACATACCCAGGCTCAGCGAGTAGGGCTGCGGGTGCTTGTCGGTATAAACACCGATGAGGGGCTGCAGCAGCGAGGCGCAAATCTGATAAGTCAATGTGATCGCGCCAATCTGGGCGAAGCTCAAGTGGAATTCCCCCTTGAGCAGCGGATAAATGGAAATGATCAACGACTGCATCATGTCATTGAGGAAATGCGAGAAGCTGATGGCGCCGAGCACGTTGAAGCGCGGCTGCAGCGCTGCGATGTCTGTCGGATCTGCCGTTAAACTTTTTGCCATGCCTTGTGTTCTCCAGCGTCTACGGTACTAGTAAGATCGTTGCCTGTCCTGAGAGAATGCGGCGATGAAACGATTCGAGCCGTACGCTTTTTTGAGCGACCTTGCTTCCCGCTGGGATGTGCTGGCATTCATCGTCGTCATCGGCCTGATCGTGTTCCTGGGCGAGACCTCGCGCGGCCTGTTTGCGCCATTGACGCAGCTTGAGTCATCGCCGCTGTCGCTCAATCCTTCGCATCTGCCGGAGTACGCCGCGCGCACGACATTTCGCATGTTCGCGGCCCTGGTGCTATCGCTGGCCTTCACCCTGACCTACGCCACTTGGGCGGCCAAGAGCGAGCGGGCCGGCAGGCTGCTGGTACCCATTCTGGATATCCTGCAATCGGTGCCGATTCTAGGTTTCATTTCCGTGACAGTCGTGTTCTTCATGTCGCTCGCCCCGGGACGGATTCTCGGCGCGGAGTTCGCGGCAATCTTCGCCATTTTCACCAGTCAGGCCTGGAATATGGCATTTAGCTTTTACCAATCCCTGCGTACGATTCCCATCGAACTCTCGGAAGCGGCGGAATCGTTTCGTCTATCGCCGTGGATGCGCTTCTGGCAGCTGGAAGTGCCTTTCGGCATGCCGGCGCTCGTTTGGAACATGATGATGTCGATGTCGGGCGGTTGGTTCTTTGTGGTTGCTTCCGAATCGATTAGTGTCGGGCATACCACTGTGGCGCTGCCGGGTGTCGGATCGTACATTGCACTCGCCATCGCGCAGAAGAATCTGGTGGCGATCGGTTGGGCAATCGCCACCATGCTGATCGTGATTTTGCTGTACGACCAGCTGCTGTTTCGGCCCTTGGTGGCCTGGGTGGACCGATTCCGCGTCGAATCGGACCCCGGGGTGCGGGTGCCCGACTCCTGGGCGCTGACCATGATGCGACGTTCGCGCTTGATTCAGGCAGCCACCGTCGCCTTCCACGCCGGAGTGCTTTGGACCAGCCGCGCCGTGAAACGCAGTGACGCGCCGCGCCCGGAAGAATCGGCGCGACCCAAGCGAAGCCTCGATATCCTGTGGGTTTCGCTGATCATTGCCGGTGTCGTGCTCGGCCTCTGGCACATCGTCCTGGTGCTCATCAAGAACACGCCGCTGCGCGAAGCCCTGCAAGTCTCGGGTCTCGCCACGCTGACCATGCTGCGGGTGTTCATTTTGATCGCGCTTGCGAGCCTCATCTGGGTGCCGATCGGCGTGTGGGTGGGCATGCGTCCGCGCGCGGCGCAAATCGTTCAGCCGATCGCGCAGTTCATGGCGGCGTTTCCGGCAAATCTTTTGTTTCCCATCGCGGTGTTCGGCATCGTCAGATGGAAACTGAATCCGGACGTTTGGCTGAGTCCCCTGATGATTTTGGGCACGCAGTGGTACATTCTCTTCAACGTCATTGCCGGCGCATCGTCCATACCCGCGGAGATGCGCTATGCGGCGGCGAATTTCGGAGTCACGGGTTGGCTGTGGTGGCGCAAAGTTGCGTTGCCGGCGATTCTGCCGTTCTACGTGACCGGCGCCATCACCGCCTCGGGCGGCTCCTGGAATGCCGCCATCGTCGCCGAGTTGGCCACCTGGGGAGACACTCAAATCCAGGCGCGGGGATTGGGCTCCTACATTGCGGAGGCGACCACGGCCGGGGATTTTCACCGCATCGTTTTAGGGATAGGCACCATGAGCCTGTTCGTCGTCATCATCAACAGGCTGTTCTGGCGTCCCTTGTATTACTACGCCGAGCGCAAATATCGCCTTACCTAACGGGATTTTGTCATGAACGACTCTCCGCTACTGCAATGCACTGAGGTGCGCAAGGCGTTTCCGAAGCCGGATGGCGCGGAACTGTTGGTGCTGGAGGGCATGAATCTCGAGTTGCGAGCAGGACAGATCGTCGGCCTCTTGGGACGATCCGGTTCGGGCAAATCGACATTGCTGCGCCTGATCGCGGGACTCGCCGAACCCAGCGCAGGCGGCCTTCAGTACCTGGGAAAGCCGATTGCCGGTCCGGCGCCGGGCATCGCCATGGTGTTCCAGAGTTTTGCGCTGTTTCCCTGGCTCACCGTCTTTGAAAACGTTGCGCTCGGACTGGAGGCACAGCGGATGTCCCGGGCGGAGATCCGCAAACGATCGTTGGCCGCGATCGATCTCATTGGGTTGGACGGGTTCGAGTCGGCCTATCCGCGCGAGCTTTCCGGCGGCATGCGCCAGCGCGTGGGATTCGCCAGGGCGCTGGTGGTGCATCCGAATATTCTGCTGATGGACGAACCGTTCTCCGCCCTGGACGTGTTGACCGCGGAGACGCTGCGAACCGATTTCCTGGATCTATGGGCCGAGGGCCGGATGCCCATCAAGGGCGTCATTCTCGTCACGCACAACATCGAAGAGGCAGTCTTGATGTGCGACCGGGTCCTGGTATTCGGCAGCAACCCCGGCAGGATCTTAAGTGAAATCAAGGTGTCCCTGCCGCAGCCGCGCAACCGCTTGGACCCGAGCTTTCGCGAGCTGGTGGAGCGCATTTATGTCGAAATGACCGCGCGGCCGAAGGGCCCTGTCGCCGGCCGGCAGGAGCGCTTCCCGGGATTGGGGATCGGCAGCGAATTGCCCCACGTCTCCTCGAACCTGCTCGCGGGCCTGATGGAAGCCGTGGCGGCAGCGCCATTCAACGGCAAGGCCGATTTGCCGGAAATCGGCTCGGATCTGCAAATGGAGATCGACGAGCTGTTCCCGGTCGCAGAGACCCTGCAAATGCTGCGCTTCGCGGAATTGGAGGGCGGCGACTTGAAGCTCACCGAGGATGGACTGGCGTTTGCGCATGCCTCACTCGATGAGCGCAAGCGGATATTCTTGCGTCATTTGCTCAACTACGTGCCTTTGGCAGCCCATATTCGCCGGGTATTGGATGAACGCGCGTCGCATTCCGCGCGAAAAAGCCGCTTTATCGACGAATTGGAGGACTTCATGAGCGAGGAGGCGGCGGAGAAGAGCCTGCGCGCCGCGGTGAGCTGGGGCAGATATGCCGAGGCCTTTGCCTACGATGACGAGAATGCCATGTTCAGTCTCGAGAATCCGACTTAAAATGGGTGCCATGACCGACACGGCGCTGTTTTTGGATCTGCATGTTCCGCCGGACGAAATGGTGAAGTACATTCAGGATCTGATGACACTGCCGCATGACGAGATCGCGGCGAGTTCCGCGATGACCTTGGCGCAGCGTCATTGGGGCGGCGATACGCCGCTGGCGCGCGCCGCTCTGTTGCGCTGGGGCGCGCTCAATCTGGCCTTCAAGGATAAACGCTTGGAGACCTGGACCGTGGTTCGAGAACACGATCGCATCCAAGTGCCCGCGGCCTTGGTGGCGGCAGCGGGTATTGCGCCGTTGGTTCTCGACAACGAGCGGGCGGTTTTTGACATCCCTGCGCTTCTGGATGCCACCCTGGATTTTCAACCGCCAGCGGGTCAGGCCTAGCAGTCCATGAAACGCGCTGCCGTGCAAGCGCCGGAGCCGCGCTTTGGCGTACTGCGCACCATTGCGCTTTACAAGATCGTGAAGGTGGTGCTGCTGCTTGCGGTGGCCTATGGCGAGTTACGGCTTCGCGACGCGTCGCTTGCGGCGAAGCTCTTGTCCTGGGCCCAGGCGCGGCCCTACGGCTTGGAGCATCGCATAGTCACGCAGCTGCTGGAGTGGTTCGGCGGCTTGAGCGTGCCGCGAATCAATGCCCTGCGGATCGTGACGCTGGCGTACGCGGCGGTATTTGCAGTCGAGGGAGTTGGTTTGTGGATGCAGAAGCGTTGGGCTGAATGGCTGACCACGATCATCACGGCTTCGCTGATCCCGCTGGAAGCCTGGGAATTGGCCTTCAGGCCCACCATCGGCAAGGCCTTGATAATACTTACCAACATCGCCGTCGTTGCCTACCTCGTGTGGCATGTCCGCCGAACCAGGAAAAAAGTAATCCATCGGTCCGCATAACTTAAGATTGCAGGGCCGCGTCCGCGGCAGCGTTTGTGAAATGATCTTCATCTCGGTGTAAAGCTCAGGATCGGGGTTATTCTTCGCCGAGAATCAATACCACCCGTTGGAGATTTTATGACTAAGTCCGGAACCCTGATCATCACCGCATTGTTGACCGTTGGCTTGGCCGCCGCGTCGATGGCCGCCGACGCGCCGAAGTCTGCTACGCCGGTGGCTGCCGATACCAGCACCGCGGCCCCTGCACCTGCTGCCAAGTCGAAGAGCAGCAAGAGCTCCAAGAGCAGCAAGAGCTCCAAGAGCGGCAAGAGCTCCAAGAGCAGCAAGAGCTCCAAGAGCACGAAACCCGCGACTGCCCCTGCGACAACCAAGTAAGATTATTGGTATAAGGCCCCGACCGCTTCACGGCGGCCGGGGCTTTTTTTTGAGTTTGCGACGGCGATCAATTAGGGCGGGCACATGGATCTTGTTGTTGCTTTAAAAGCCTTGATTCTCGGGGTGGTCGAGGGACTGACGGAATTCCTGCCGGTGTCGAGCACCGGACACTTGATCGTCGTCGGCAGCCTGCTCGATTGGAACGACGAGAAGGGCGAACTGTTCGAAATCGTGATTCAGTTTGCCGCCATCCTGGCGGTTTGCTGGCAGTACCGGCAGCGCCTGTGGAAGGTGGTCGCGACGCTGCCGCGCGATGCAAAATCACAGCGTTTTACCGTGAATCTAGTGCTGGCGTTTTTGCCGGCGGCCGTGCTTGGCGTGATATTCATAAATACCATCAAGAAATATCTGTTCGCACCGGTGCCGGTGGCAAGCGCCTTCATCGTCGGCGGCATCCTCATCCTCTGGATAGAGAGCCGCAAGCGCACCGCGCGCATCGACAACGTGGATGCCATCAAGCCAGCGGACGCCATTTGGATCGGCTTTGCGCAAGTGCTGTCCATGATTCCGGGCACCTCGCGCTCCGGCGCCACCATCATGGGCGGGCTGCTGCGCAGTTTGTCGCGGCCCGCCGCCACCGAGTTCTCGTTCTTCCTGGCGATACCCACCATATTCGGCGCCACGGTGTTCTCGCTGTACAAGGCGCGAAACTCGATCAACTTCGATGATCTGGCGGTTATCGGCGTCGGTTCGATCGCCGCTTTCGTGAGCGCGGCATTCGCGGTGCGGGCATTGCTACGCTATGTCAGCGGCCACAGCTTCAAAGTGTTCGCCTGGTATCGAATTGCGTTCGGATTCCTGATTCTCGGCACCTGGTACTTCGGGTGGGTCAAGTGGTGAAAGCTTAGCGCGAGGGTATACTCGCGCCGTGCGCCACCGGGTCCTCATGTGCGTAGTATCGCTGCTGATCCCGCAATTCATCACGCAATCCCTGGGGCAAATCC
>CAWAVF010000003.1:0-680806 GCA_963785405.1 uncultured Gammaproteobacteria bacterium | reverse complement strand
CGGCGCTGTTGCGGTCTTTCTTCAAAGCCGCAAATTGTTCAAGCCGGTCAAAGTTGCGCCCATTGACTGGAAGATTTGCGGCCCGCTGCCCGTCAATCAAACCGCCAATCACGCCTCCAGCTCCGCCGCCGGGCACACCCGCAACCTGCGCATTCATGGTTTGAACCTGCATCGCCCCCGTACTGACCTCAACCGCCTCATTGACTGAACCTACCGATAACACTGAGGAGAGCACGGCCCTGTCCCGCACATCAAGCGTAAGCGCCTCCGCGGCCGTTTTGAATCCCTGCTGCGTCACTTGAATGACGTAATCACCCTCTGGGCAAGCCAGAAAAGCTGAATCGGCCAGAAGCGTCGGCTGTCGCGGGACGGATCTTCCCGCTGGCAACGTTGCGCAACTCGACATCGGCTCCAGCCACAACGGCGCCCGTTTGGTCCGTGACGGTTCCCACGATCTCCGCCCGGCCATTCTGCGGGCCTCGCTCATGTTCGATGTTGACGTTAATGCTGGTTGACTCTGGACTGGGCGGGCCCGCAATCCACTTGCGCTGAAACAACAAAAGAGCTTGCAGATCGTCGTACGTGTTCAATTGGCCGTCTGGGCCAGCGCTCCGCATCACGTAATATTTCTTCGACCCGGCCCAGCGCGCCCGTTCAAATGTGAGACTGTGGCCCCACGGATCACGAAATTCAGCATCGCCAGACTGAGCCAGCTTCCCATAAACGTCCGTCGGATCGCCCGCCTTTGGATCGCTCTTGTAAGCCGCGCTCAGCTCTTTCGCTAACAGGTTGGCCTGCATTTGAAACTGTTGCTGGTAGCGTTGCCAATAATCGTTGTACTTCGTCATCGGCACATCCTTGCCGAATTTCGTCTCAAACTTGTTTGGAGTGACGATCTCGGTCGCCGAGAACAGCGCCCGCGCCGCCCGGTCTCGCTGTTCGGCCTGCGACTTCTCAGCCGGCTCCACAATCTCAGGCATGCCGATCGAGTGGATCTCATACCGGGGCTTCATGACCTCCTGTTCCAGATAAAAGAAGACCTTGGCAAAGCCCGGCTGCTTTTCCGCCAGGGCAAACACGGCCTCATCCACCACCTGCAATCCAAGCGCAGCATGGACGCCCTCGCCATGCGAGTTGGTCACGCGAAACTTGATCCGCGCGTCGCCCCCAGGTTTGTAAACGGCTGCATCCGCAACCGTCTCAATTTTTAGTTCATTAGCAGGCTGCACAAAAAGCAACCGGTGATCGCCGACCGGAAGCGCGTCTCGACCGAAGAGATACGCGCTGACGTCCACCGTTCCCGCCATCTCGGGCGTAGCCGTTAGCGTAAGCTCCGCCTCGCCATTTTCAAGATCGAGGTCGCGCGTGAGGACTGTCTGGCCTTCTTTCACGATGTCGATGTAAGCGGCCCCGCGCGCCTTGGTGGAAAATACTTTCAGTTGAATACGCTCGCCCGCGCGATAAACCGCTTGTTCCGTGCGCAGCAGAATCTGGTCTTCGCCGTCGCGGGCATGCAAGTCGACTTTGCTCGAGGCGTGATTTCCCTCCTGATCAGTAGCCTCAATCTCCAGAGTGTCGCAACACGTCACCGGCAGGATGCGATGAATCTTGAGGCGAGCAATCCCAACTCCTCCTTCATCGGTGCTCAAGCGTTGTTCGGAATATCCAACGGGGCGCACAATTACGTCCGCCTTCGCCGGAGTTCCATCTGGGTACGAAGTCAGAATGAACACCTCGTTCTCAAGATTTGGCACCAGCGTGCCGCCCTCGGGAATCGCCGTGATCAGCAGCGGCGAATCACTCACCGTGATCGGCTGGCCGCGAGTCTCCGAATGCCCGGCCGAGTCTTTCACCGTCGCCTCAATCAACACCCGAGCCGCACCGTGGTTAAGCGGCCGCCCGGCAAAGTATTTCGGCAATGTGAGGTCGAAATGATAGGAGCCGTCGGAATCAGTCTTACCCGTGGCCGACGCGACCTCAAACATCGAGACATCCATCGCCGACGCTTTCATGCTGAGTTCAGCCTTGTCCACCGGCTTTCCAAAAAAGTAGTTGGCGCGCACCGTACCCGTAACATGATCGCCCGGTTGATAACCGCGTTTCTGCTTCTTGCCCGTCTTTGAATGTGAGTCGGCGTCCG
Source organism: uncultured Gammaproteobacteria bacterium (assembly GCA_963785405.1). Classification (GTDB taxonomy): domain Bacteria; phylum Pseudomonadota; class Gammaproteobacteria; order Steroidobacterales; family Steroidobacteraceae; genus Bog-1198. Next base: position 678,666 of record CAWAVF010000003.1, on the reverse strand, counting down.
CTAATTCAACGGCTACCTTGAATTTCGGCAGAACATAGCGCTCCACGTTAAGCGCGATTTCAGCCGTGTTGGTCGGCGCATCGGCATCCCCCATCAACGCGCGTAGATGATACGTCCCCATGTTGACCTCATCGGCCAAACCAAATTCAGCCGACGCAACTCCGAACTCGTCGGTCGCAGTCGCTGCCTTGAAGACTTTGTTACCGCGGGAATCTTCGACCTCGAACGTGAGCGCGCGCTTCGCCGCTGCCTGATGCCCCAGCGGTCAAGCGCGAGCGCCCGCACATGAATGGTCTGCCCCGGCTGGTAGAGTGGCTTCTCCGAAGTAAGCAGAATGGAAACCTTGTCCTCCAGGCGGACGTCCTGTGTGAATTCCGTCGACCCGATCGGCGTATCGGCAACATAACGCAGCCTGTAACTCCCAATCACACCGGCAGGAAAGCGAAACTGCGCTTCCGTAGTTCCATTCCGATTCAAACGGCCCGAGAAAAGGACGCGCGGTTTGGCATCCCCCGGTTTGTCGTCCGCGTCCAGCAATTCGATCTCAACCGAAGCGCGTCCGGATATCGCCTCATCCTTGGTATCTGTGACAATCACGCGCACGGCCGCCTGCCCTCCGGCGACATATGACTCTTGCCCCAAAATATGAAGCACCGGCCGGCTCAGAATCTGGGAGATCGATTCCGTCCCTTCGATATCGGCCTGCTTCGCGTCGTCATATTCGAAACGGTAGCGAACTCGATGCCACACCAGATCGTCAATGGCCACAGGCTTTTCCAGTCCTACTACGCTCTGCAACTGCCCGTTTCGGGCGGTGATTCTTACTTGCTGCTCGGTGTGCCCGATCGCCTGATCTTCAGGACCCAGGACCTCCACCGTGAACCGTCCTGCTCCTGCATGCAGTGCGTCGTAAGGAACGGTTAGCCGCAACATGCCTTGCGAATAGGTCGCAACCGGGGACGACACGGGAGACGCTGCCTGAAACGGCTGCTGAAAAACAACCCAGCATGGTAAGAAATTCAGCGACAAGCACAAGCGTGAATCTGATCGCCGTCCGGTGCCATTTGCCATAAACCATGGAATCCTCCGAGACCCTTCTAGAGTGCCAACCCTGCGAGAGCCAGAAACAGACGAGGCATGACGCATCCCCCTCGCGGCAACCGCGCCGCGCTTCTTTGTTCAATCGGAGTTCGCGCTTGATTGGAGATTTTGCAGAATATTTTTTGAGGAATTTTCTGAGGAGAGTTTGAAAACTTACTGCTGGTGCCAGTGCGCCCCGTCTTTACTGTTCCAAACGGCGCCGGTGTCCGTGGTTAACAGGAAGACAGCCCCCTCGCTCGTCGGAGCCGAAGTCTCGTTCTTGGCCTTCGGCGGAGCTTCACTGCTATATGCTGGTGTCAACTCGATTCGGACTGCCATGCCCGCCCATTGCGGATTGACCTTTTTCCACTTCTTACCCCTATTGCGGCTCAAGAAGAGATTGCCCACGCTATCGAGAGAAAGAAACCGCTTGCCGTGCGATACAGTCGCCGCAACCGGGAGGCCGGACGGTACCGCAATGGCCCGGCCCACGCTGGACATTTCTGCAACGGCCTGGCCCACAACGACTTGGCTCACGTTAGCCGATTCAGTTTGGAGCTGTTGGGCCGCGCCCGCCTCCACTGTAACCTTTCTGACGCCGCCCCCACGTCAAGCATCGGCTGCAGCATTGCAAGTTCGCTCGGTTTCAACTCGATCGACTGTTCGCTTGTCTTGAAGCCCCTTGCCGTCGCCGTCAGCTCGTACTGTCCAGCCGGTAGTTCTGTCAGATTGAAACTGCCATCCGCGCCGGTCGTCATCTCCCGCGTCTTGCCGGCCGCATCGCGCAGAGTCACCGTAGCCCCCGAGACGACGGCGCCGGTTCGGTCCGTAATGCGGCCGGAGATTCCAGCAAGCGTCGCGTCCTGCCCGGTGGCGCGCTCAACCTCCAATGCAGGCAGATCTTTTTTGTCGGCTAAGCTATTTTGTGACGCCGCGTCCTGTTCGCCTGTCTGCCGGGATTTCGAGAGTTGCTCGTCATTCGCGAAATTCCGGCCATTCAATGGCAATTCGGGCGAGATCCCCCCAATCACACCGCCCGCGGATCCCGCCGCATCGGCCAACCGGAGCGTTAGCAGAAATTCCAGCGGCAGTTGTCTCGGGAGCAGCAACTTTTGGCCCCGCTTGCCCGCTCTTCTTTAGGCATATTCAAGGATTTAGGCAAACTCGAGTTCGCGTGCCCTGAAAGATTGGTCGCCGGCGCAGCGCCTCTGGCTGTTCCAAATCGCTGACCCGTCTCTGAATTGGTGCTCGGCGCGACCGCCGTGGGCGGAAGCTGAACCTCAGATTTTCGTAAACTTGCAATCTGCTGCGGGTTGCGAAGAGCGCTGTCACGGTTCCGAATATGGACAAAGCACCGCAACCAGTCCACACGCAAGCGCCGCCGCGGGCAGCCCTACCGGCACAGCCGCCGCCAGATCCATCCTTTCACCGGCGTCTCGCGGTAACTCGTTGCCTCTCCTCCTGCGGCTGCATGAGAAACACTGCCTTCCGGCACTCCGCGCATTCGGCCAGATGCGCCAGCATCCACTCGTGTTCCCGCGGGTAGCTGCGCCCTCGACGAACACACTGAGCTTGTCAGCGTCAGGATGTATCCCGAGTTGGAAATTCCGGTTCACTCTTGTCGTTCCTTATGAAGATCGCCTTATGAAGATCCGCCTTATTGGAGTTCGGGCCGCCCGCCGATTCTTGCAGCAACCTGCGCAGATTGATGTCCACATCCCTGGGATCGATCCCGAGCGCCTCCTCTGCCGCACGCCGGCTCAGGCCTCGCCTCTAAGCGTCCGCAGCAGCTCTTTTCGCAGATGCTCGGTTGCGCGCTTCAGTTTGCGGCTGACCGTCGCTTCATGAACTCGAAGCACGCGGCTTATCTCGTGCAGGGTATGCTGGTCCAGGTAGTAGGCCGAAAGCACGAAGCGTTCTTCCGCGGAAGCCGCGCTCAGGGTCATCTTGATCGCCGCCCGCAGATCTTCTAATTGTTTGAGCTCAAGCTGCTCGGAGACTCGCGCCGCTGTTTCGATCTCACCTAGCTCGGTTTCCCGGCCGATCTTCCTGTACTGGTTCACGCGCCGTTGCGCCAGGATCGCGCGCAGCCAACCCATCAACGATCCTCGCCCCGAGTATCGAAGGAGCGGAGACCAGCGCTTGCCCTCGCGTTCCGTCAGCCCGAATAGTTCGGAATAAAGCGCGCTCGCCAGCTCTTCGCCCAGCGTAACCGACCCTGTCATCTCCACCGCGGCTCTGGTCAGCTGCTCCCGATATTGCGCAAGAAAGCGCCGCCATGCGGACTCGCGCCCCAGCGCGCATCCGCGCGCGATGGCAAGCTCCTCCAGGTGCAGAGCCCGCCAAAATGTTTCTCGCTGCCGCTCGTTGGCCTGCTTCCCGGGTCGAGACCGAAATTGTCCTTAGCTCCTATCGTTTCAAGGGCCTCGGCAAACTCCGCCTTGCTCAACTCGACCAGCTCAGCACGGGCCGCCTGCCAAAGTTCTTCGCCGAGCATCTCGGGCAGAAGTCGGCTCTCCGGCCCGAGCTTCATTTCGACCGCCGCACCCTTCGCCACCGATGCGGTGCAGTCTTCCGCCCCCGAAGGTTCTGTTTGATTAATATTGGCAGGCGGAATGTCCACGCCCGCCCATTAAATCATATCGTCCCGTCGTAGTCCGTTCCTTGCCTCTTTCAACACTGGTGGTGCTCAGAAACGCGCTGTCCGGCTGGGAAAGTGTCAGACGGTCACACGCTGTTTTGTGAGCGGAGCAGGAACAACGACTGTGGACGAATAAGGCCACAGAATGGACAGATTAATTGGCCAGAAACGGGCTTGTGGGAGGTGTCGTATGAGCCTGTCCAACAACTGGTGACTGGCCGCGGTTTCGATTTAGGCTGGTCTCGACTCTCACATTTTCAACGCGGGGTGGTTTTTCGTAATCCAGTCTTCGACTTCAACGTAAAACTGTTTTGCTTGGACGACGATCTCTTTTGCTTCTGTGTCGGTCGCAACATTGGAGAAAGTGTAGTCGATAGTATTTCGCTTCCGTCGACACGTCTCAAAATAGTCGGCGTACTTGTGCGCGGCTTTACCCAATACCAGTTTCGTGCTCTCCAAAGACACCCGGTGGTGTCCGACTTTGCTCACGATCCGATACCCCGCACAGGCTATGGCCATATTCGCCGCCTGGAGCGCAGCGTTGTATGCAGTGGCGAATCTCCGATCTGCTGAAAGGCCAGTAAGACTCGCGTCCGCTAGGTCGCGGGCGATCAGGGCCCGCATATTGTCTAATTCCTTCTTGGAGGTTTTGTGTTTCTGGGCTTCCTTATTTGCCAATAAGCTCGTCCAAGTCACTCTGGCCTCCTTTCACAAACTGTTTCCGTCCTCGTAAAACGGCGGCAAGGAAATGGTCGCCCGACTTGATTTTCTCCCGAAACTCCTCTGGGGAATAGGCCGTGACGTTGACCTCTCTGCCCAGCCGCACCTCCGCCTTGCGGAGCGCCGGAGACAAGTCAGCAAGACCTGCTCTCCCAATCACCATCACATCCACATCACTCATCGCATGTTCCCGGCTTCGTGCCACGGAACCATAGATAAAAGCACTCTGAATCTTGTCCCCAAACGGCTTTAGTATCTGCTCCAAGATCGGAGCCAGCCCTGCCGTTTTTTCGAACAACTGCTGCAGGTCTCGGAACACTGGGGACTGGGTCTCCGCCTTGAAATAAGCCCTTGTGCCCTCCCGACGATGCACCAATATTCCGCTTGCCACCAGAGATGATAACTCCCGCTGAAGGCTGGACGGGCTCGTTCCCAAACGGTTGGCGAGTTCCGAAAGATACCACCACTTGTCTGGCTGGCCGAGCGTAGCCGCGAGCACGCCCTGCCGTACTTGTGGGAACAGTGCAGTCAGCACGGAAGAGTTACGCATAATGCGTATATTATTACGCATATTGCGTAAGCCTGTCAATCGTAAACGAACCAGAGTTGTCTGCGGCGAGCGTTGAGTAATCTAAAGCGGCAGTTCAGATTACTCATATCCGTTCGAATGAGCCTCGGACGCAATTCGAACGGACTCGAATACTGTTCGACTTCGTGCGAGCAGCGTTCCTACACTCACGACACGAGTCGTCAGCTAGATCCTCAGCTCCACACTCATGCCGTCGCTGCCAATCTCACTTACGATGGCACTGAAGGGCGTTGGAAGGCGCTACAGGCTTCCGGTCTGTACGAACGTCGCAGCTACCTGACCGAGGTCTATCGCAATGCCCTGGCTCGCGAAGTACGCGCCCTTGGCTACGAGGTTGAAAACCGTCACGATGTTCGTGGTCGTGACAAGGGATTCGAGATCGCAGGATTCTCCCAGGACCTCCTCGACAAGTACAGCCAACGCAGTGCCCAGCGGGATGCGGCAATTCAAGAATTCACCCATTCATGTGGCCGTGCGCCAACAGACAACGAGGTTGCGGTACTCGTCCGGGAAACGCGGGCCGACAAGCTTCAGGAGATATCGACCGAACGAGTCCGTAACCTTCAGCAAGAACGAATGACCCCGGACGAGAAGCAAACGCTTCGTGAGGGGTTGAACGAAGCTCAGACAAAATCCCATTCGCCTCAAATCAATTGCGGCATGCATGAGGCTTCGCTTGCATACTCTCAGGAGCACATTTTCGAGCGTCTCTCAGTCGCCAGAGAACATGAGGTTCTAACCGAGGCTCTTCGTCACGGGCGCGGCAACGTCGAACTCAGCGACCTTCAGGGCTCTCTCTCCCTTGAACGTGCGAAAGGGACTCTCATCTCCGCTGGGGATGAAATTGCGACACACGCGAGCCTCCAACGCGAGCGCGACATGATCGCGGTGGTTAACCGAGGAGTGGACCGCTACGACCGCCTCGGTAAGGGCCGCGACTTTGAGCTTTCGGGCCATCTCCGTCCCGAACAAAAGCGCGCCGTCGAAGCAGTGCTCGATTCTCGCGATCTCGCGATCAATATTCGAGGCGCTGCCGGTACTGGCAAGACGGCCACGCTGCGTGAAATTGACCGTGGCCTCAGAGACGCCGGACACGAGGTTCTTGCGGTAGCTCCCACCCGAAGTGCAGTGGACGAACTGGAAAAGGTCGGCTTCCGAGATGCAATGACTGTCTCTCGACTGCTGGAGGGTCAGGAACCACAGGGGGCGCTGCGCGGCAGGGTATTGATTGTTGATGAAGCAGGCATGGTCTCTGGCCGGCAAATGCAAAGCTTGCTGCACCTCGCCGAGGATCAGGGAGCCAGAATCGTCTTTTCCGGTGACACGCGACAAATTCCCAGCGTCGAGGCCTCGGATGCTTTGCGTATCTTGGAACGGGAGTCTGGCCTGAAGAGTATTTCCCTTACTGAAGTACAGCGGCAGACGAACTCTGTCTATCGCGAGGCCGTAAAGACCATGAGGCATTCACCGGAGGAAGGGTTCGCACAACTGGAAAAGCTCGGAGCCATTCGCGAAGTATCCATCTTCGACCGAGGCCAGATTGTGGCGGAGCTGCATCGTGAGTTTCGAGCCGAAGGGCGCGATACGCTGGTAGTTGCGGGCACTCATGCTGAGATTTCGCAACTCACCGACGCGATTCGCCAGGATCGGAAAGATCGCGGCGAATTGGGAATCAGCCATTCTTTTGATCGGTACGTCTCGCTCCAGTGGACGACAGCGCAGAAACAAGAACTGTCCAACTACCAAGAGGGGCAGGTTCTGCAATTCCACAGAGACACAAAACTAGCAAAACGCCATGAGTCTCTGGAAGTCGTGCGTGTTGGGCCTGAATCTCTGGTTGCGCGAAAAGAAACCGGTGAAGAGGTGAACATCTCGCCGAAACAAACGCGGGCATTTTCCGTTTATGAGCGTCAGCCCATTGAGGTTGCCCCTGGCGACAGCCTCATGCTCACAGCAAACCGTCGAGGGCCGGAACTCCGGGCGACCAACGGAGAGCTGGTCAAAGTGAGTTCCCTAGATGGCGGTGCCATTCGCCTCGAAGACGGAAGAACACTTCCTGCGAACTATCACGAATTCACCCACGGATATGCGGTCACCGCCCATCGAAGCCAGGGCAAAACCGTAGACACCGTGATCATCTCGGCAGACGCCATGAAAAAGGAACTGTTCTATGTTGCGGCGAGCCGCGGCCGGAGCGAGATCGCTGTTGTCACCAGCGACCGCGAGCAACTTCGTGAATCCGTCGGCGTATCCACGATGCGGCAGTCCGCGATTGAACTGGCTCGAAAACAGCTATCCGCACACGATCCGGAAAAAGGCCACCGTGTTGACCTGATGACTGGGGTGAACCGGCAAGCTGGCCAGCAGATCGGAGAGCAGCATTCTTCTGTTCCAACTCACACACCGGAACCGGAAAAGACTCCCCATGTCGGCGTGGAACATGACCTCGGTGGCCCCGGTCTTGGTCTTGGGCTTTGAGGTCTCGCCGAGAGCCACACCTGCACATTCCCCACATGGCGGAGAAACGGGCCGGGGGTAAGGCTTGTGTCAAGGCCGCGTTTTTTGCGCCGCGAAGCGGTCGTGAGCCTTGACACGAGCCGCGCCCCGGCTATGCTGCTCCGCGTGGGGATGCGCCTGTTCGCTGGAGAATCACAGTAGTGCTAGATCCCGCCGTGATTTGAGTTTGTGCAAGTAAACCGACCGCTCGTTAGCGGGCTTCTAATAGAGACACTCCCAAGCGTGAACTTCGGCGAAGGCAGTCGGTAGTCTGATAGGCGAAGACCGTCAATCTGCAGGGCAAACTGGTTACGACCCACAGGCTCCGGGTTGCTGAGCACAAACGGCGTTCCCGGACATATACCGGTGCTGCGTCGGCTGGCAGCCCCGTTCCAATCTGTTAGATAGAGATCGACCGTCTTGAGCGGGCTGATTCCAAATTCCGCCGGTTCAGATCCGCTACCCCGCGTCCAATCACGCGCAATCTCGCCATGAGTGGCGGGAGATTCCCCCTCTGGAACGGGGCAAGTACTCATCGACATATCAGCGCTTAACAACAAAGACTTTGGTCTCCGCAAAGGTGCGAGGCAGTGGATTCCTCGGGAATAAGTCGACTCCGTAGAACATAGCCCCACATCCTTCATGATGAACACGCCGGCTGGTGTTACAAACTCTCTTCGATTAGTGTCATGAAACAAAGTGAAGGCGATTGAGAGTCTGAGCCTTACAGGAGAGGATCTTAAGCGTTCGAAAGCACTTCTCTTGAGGCGTAACATCGATCCGAGTGCTCTTCTGGTCTGGAAAAAGCGACAGTCCCTCCAAAGGCGTTCTCCGGTGATCTAAGATGAAGAACCTTCGCTAGTCCCCTCATGGCCTCGCGCGAAACACTAGGGGCGTGATCTAGGAGACGTTCCGCAAAGAGATCGACGAATTCTTCAGCATGCAAGCGCGCCAGAATGCGGAGCACGGCCCGACGCACTCTGGGCACCCGATGCGTTAGATGCGCTATTCAGAGGCTCGTATCAACGAATTCCACTTTCCCCCACCCTCGCGAAGCTCTCGATCCCAGCCAAGTCATGGGAGGAAATCAAGATCGTCGATTCTTCTGCACGCTCCAGCAGCCCTTGAATGAGTTCGTCGCGCACCAGTGGATCGAGCCCAGTGAATGGCTCATCTAGCACGATCAGTTTCGGGTGGTAGGCGAGCGCGCTCGCAAGTGCCGCCTTCATCCGCATACCGCGCGACAAGTTCCGAAGTTTGCGGTCCAACGGCAAATCAAATTGGCTTACGAGCTCATCCTCCAGCTTTCGATCCCACGAGGGGTAGAAAGGCCTGAGGTAGGCTAAAAACGAGTCTAGCCGCATCCACTCCGGCAGTTCCTGGTTCTCCGAGACGTAGCCAATTGATGAAAAATGCTGCCCACGTAGTCGTGTCGATTCCAATCCGAGTACTTCGGCGCGCCCTCGCGTCGCACCGAAAATATTCATGAGGATCTTTATAACGGTTGTCTTGCCCGCACCGTTCGGGCCCACAAGCGCGTACACCGCGCCTTCCGGTACAGCGAGATCTAGGCCGCGCAGCGCCTCTACCCGACCGAACTTCTTAACGAGGTTCTCCGTGCGAATTGCGTTGTTCATCGCCCGCTGCGTCCTCCCCGTTCGGACTCGTGTCGTGATCCTCCGCCCAGACGCTTCCAATGCGCCGATATGGAGGCGAACATATCATCCAACCCGATGCCCAGCTTCTTCGCTTCAACGACGAGCTGTTCGATCTCGTATCCCAGCAGTTGTGTTCGTTCGGTGCTCGTTGCCTCGGCAGCGTCGAAACAACAGTGCCAATTCCAGGCCGTGTCTCCAGCAGCCCAGCCGTAATCAGGTGTGTGACGACCTTGTGAGCCGTATTCGGATTGATCTTGAGCTCTTTACTCAGGGCGCGCACAGACGGAAATGTGTCTCCTGCACGCAGTTGCCCGCAAATCATCGCCTTCTTAGCGGCATAGACGATCTGCTCGTACAGAGAAGCACCAGCTCGGAAGTCCACGTGGAACGGAATCACGGTGCGTACTATAACACATAGTACAGTGGCTGGATCAATAGAAAAGGTATCTCCTCGCCAGACCGAATCGTGCCTTTCGGCAAGGAAATGCGAACTCTCTGGTTCTGTAGGTTCCGTTCGGGCTACATTCGAAATATTTTCGATATATTTCTCCTCCTGCAGGTTCCTTTTATAGATAGAGGGGAAAATCTCGCGCGGATCGCCGGAACCACCCAGCCAAAGAAACCCGGCGGTTGGGTGCCGCCACTGCGATGTTCCCGTGGATTCCCCAAACGTACCTAAAAGCACTTCTAGGCGCTTTAGGCACTTTAAGCAGTTGTTGAGAAGTTCTTTCGAAGTCAAAAAGAAAAAAGATTCTATGAAGGGAAGCAACAAATGCGTCTTGTACGGTTTCTATACGAATAATGTTCTCGTCCGCCCATGACGCGAAGACTAACGCCAGCCGAGTAGTGAATGGGCTCGAAATCTGTCGAACGAAGTCGGACGCCAAAGCCGACCTTCAGACGACGCGGTGATTTCAGCCCGGTCTCGACTCTCGCTGCAGGAGACTTTATGAGCGAGATGCACGAAGTAACGCCAGTCAGCCAGCCGTTCCCTCATTTCGAGAGGTTAGTCGATTCGCGCGAGGCGGCAGCCTTGCTGCAGATCCACCCGAAAACACTTCAACGACTCGCCCGCAAGGGCGAGATACGCGCCATGCGGATCGGAAAATTGTGGCGCTTTCGCACATCCGATCTCGACGCGTGGGTGCATTTGAGGTTAAAGTTAGCCAGCTATCCGTACCGTCCCTAACCACGGAGGATCGTGATGAGACGGACGAGATTTCAGCAAGGCAGCCTTCAGATCGTGAAGCGTGCCGGTGGCCGGAAAGCTTGGGAGTACCGATGGTACGAACTCCAGGCGGATGGCAGCCGGACGCGACGCAATCTGATGGTTGGATCGCTCGAACAATATCCGAACGAGACGGCGGCTCAGAAGGCCGTCGCCGCACTTCGGGCAGACATCAACGCTGAGAATCCGCGCACCAGCTTGACTCCGATCAGTGTTCAAACGCTTGTCGAACACTACCGGGAAAAAGAGCTGGGGCCGGACTGCACCAAAACGCGGAAGACGCAGGTCACCTACGTAGGCTATTTCCGAAAGTGGATTTTGCCCAGGTGGGGAAGCTATCACGTAACCGAGGTCAAAGCAGTCGCGGTGGAGCAGTGGCTTCGTTCGCTCAAGTATGCGAACGGAAGCAAAGCCAAAGCTCGAAACATCATGAGCGCGGTTTTCAATCACGCTGTCAGGTGGGAATGGCTTGATGTGAATCCCATACGCATGGTGCGTCAAAGTGCCAAGCGGACCAGGATGCCCATTGTGCTTTCCATCGAGCAGATTGCGGCACTGCTTCGCATCCTGAAGGAGCCCACGCGCACGATGGTATTCCTCGCCGTGTTCACGGGCCTTCGGGTTGGGGAGTTGTTAGGCCTCAAGTGGAAGGATATCGATTTTCAGAAGATGGAAGTCCATGTCATCCGCTCGATCGTGATGCAACACGTCGGGGACTGCAAGACCGAAGCCTCTCGCAAGCCGGTTCCGCTCGATTTGCGACTGTCTAAGGTTTTGTGGAACTGGCGGCTGCATAGTCCATACCCAACCGATGAGGACTGGGTATTCGCCAGTCCGCACAGCGGAGGAAAACTGCCGTACTGGCCAGGTTCGCTCTACAAGGCGCACCTGGAGCCAGCGGCGAAAGAAATCGGAATCGTGGGTCATTTCGGTTGGCACACGTTCCGGCATACGTACGCGACGCTCCTCAAGGGGAACGGCGAGGATGTGAAGGTTGTGCAAGAGCTAATGCGGCACGCAAACATCTCGGTCACTCTGAACGTTTACGCGCAAGCAATCACGCAAACCAAGCGAGACGCGCAGAGCCGAGTTGTGAGCTTGCTGCTCGACAAGAACGAAGAAAAACCAAGCACCGAGGCTTATCGGACCGTAACGGACCTACAAAATTCTGGAGGGGATTTGCAAGTGGTTGATAAGGTTGGCGTCCCCGACGGGATTTGAACCCGTGTTACCGCCGTGAAAGGGCGATGTCCTAGGCCAGGCTAGACGACGGGGACTTCTGGGTGTGGTGGTTGCTTGCCGCCGGACTTCATACTAACAGGGCACTTTTCCCCCGTCAAAACTCAACGCGCCGTAAGCTGATGCATTCTCAAAAATTCACCATCGTACGGAACGCTCTCCACATGCTCGTACTACATTTAGAATACATCTAGAATATGTCTATGGGCGATTCGCTTTATTTGAGTTTGTGGTTTCCCAGTTTTGATGAGGCCGAGATTTTGCCGCGAACGGTCAGTGTGCTCCGGCAAATTCCGTTTTCTGCGACTCGGGACGGAGTGACCTACGCCGCGATCCAACCAGTTTCGTGGAGTGAGCCTACCATTCTGGAGCGCCGCTTCCGCCCTGGGGTTGCGCCGGAAGAAGCCGTGGCAGACGTCGCGGAGTTTCTTCACGACGACTATGCTTACGTTTTCGAGACCTATTGGGATTTGTGGACTCCTCCTGAGGGCGCGGAAAAATGGGTCTTGGAGCCTTCCCTGGTGCGTCTGGTTGCGCACGGAACGGAATTTGAAGAACGCGCCGCGGAAGAGACTGGGCATATTCAAATTGATTTCGGGTTGGACACATCCTTCTTGCACGAAGAAGTCGCGTTCACTTCTGAGGCGGAGCGCAACGTGCGTAGCAACGTCCAGAAGCTCGTGGAGTTTACCGCTAAGGTAGAAAAGAATGCAGGAGCAACTGGGCGGTTGCTATGGTCAGAGTCGGAAGAGAATTTGGCGCAGAAGCTGATCAACCGGCTACAGCGAGTGCAGTAAGGGAAGAGTGAGTAAGACTAGCTATTTCGTGGATTCCTTGCCTTCGGTCACGATCTCGGAGAAATCCGCTATCGTGGAGAATTCCTTTGACCACGGTCTGCAACAGAGCTAGGCGATTGGCGCGGAGATTGGTCATCGTCCACCATGACCATGACCTTTTCGAAAAATTTGTCGATCGCCGGGCGCAACTTCGCAATTTCGAGTAGCGCCGCTTCATAGTCGCGCGCATCGCGCAGTTTCTCGACCATGCGCCACAGTCTGCGGGATCAACGCAGCCAGTTCTCTTTCGGATTCCTCCTGCAGAACTGCCGGAATCGACACGCATGGCAATCACTTTCGTCTTTTCAGAAGCCTGACGCAGAATATTCTTCATCCGCTTAAAGGCGCTGGATATCGATTCAAAGTCGGCCGACCCACGCACTTTGCTGACTGCCTCGGCGCGAGCGGCGGCATCCACCACATCGTCGGAGTCGACCGCCAGCACGGCGCTGACGACGTCATACGCATAGCCGCGCGCATCTTTTAAATAGAACTCAAGGCGCTCGCGGAAAAAGCTGCGCACCGATTCGGCATAGGCGGCATTCGAGAACTTCTTCTCCGCCTCCGAGCCCTTATAACGAACGCGCGCATCAGCCATGACCTCCGAAAGACGCAATGGCAGTTTGTGCTCGGCAATCGTCTTCACAATGCCGTTCGCCTGGCGGCGCAGCGCAAACGGATCCTTCGATCCGCTGGGGATCAGGCCGAGCGCAAACATTCCGGCGATCGAGTCGGCTTTGTCGGCGATCGAGAGAACCGCGCCCTCGACTGTCGCGGGCGCGCGTCTTCCATCGACTCGGGCTTGTAATGATCGTAGATGGCGCGCGAAATTGCCAGCTGCACGTCAGGCTTCAGATCATCATCGAGTTCCTGCACGCGCGCGTAAAGGCCGCCGACGATTCCCTGGAGTTCGGTGAATTCCTTAACGAGTTCCGTGGTCAGATCGGTTTTCGCGAGCAGCGCAGCTTTGTGAACTACCCCGGGTCGAATCGCCATGCCGCTTTGTTTCACTGTCTCGGCCAGCCAACTGGCCATGCGCTGCACCCGCATCGTCTTGTCGTAGTAGCTGCCAAGATCTTTCTGGAAGGTGACGTTGCGCAGCAAATTGACGCGCTGCCGCGAGCGTCTGCTTCTGGTCCGTCTGCCAGAAGAAGCGGGCATCGTTGAAGCGCGCGCGCAAAACGCGTTCGTTGCCATGGCGGATCAATCCGTCGGAGTCTGCCGCTGTGTTGAGCACCGCTAAAAAGTGAGGCAGCAGTTTTCCATTTGCATCTTCGATGGCGAAATATTTCTGGTGGTCGCGCATCACCGTGACCAGCACTTCTTCCGGCAGATCGAGAAATTCAGGATCGAAGCTGCCGAGAATGGCCGAGGGAAATTCCGTCAGATTGACGACGGTAGCGACGAGCGGCTTATCTTCGCGCCATCGTGCGCCGGGGATGGTACGAGTCGCCGCGTCGAGCGCTTTGCGGATCACATGCTCGCGCTCAGGCAGCGCTCAAGAACCTTCGCATCACGCAGGGCTTCGACATAGGCGCTAGGCTTAGAGATGGCGACAGTTCCGCTGCCGGTCTCGCCAAAAATGATGCGATGTCCGCGCGAAGTCTTGCCGGCGGCGAGTGCCGAACAATTCCAACGGGACGACCTGCTCATCGAGCATTGCCACCAGCCAGCGCACCGGACGCACGAAAACTTCTCCGCGCTTGCGCCAGTACATATTCTTGGGCCAGTAGAGCGTGGATATTTCTTTGGGAAGAGTCTCGGCAAGAATTTCGGCAGCGGTCCGTCCTTTTCGGGTGACCGTGGCGGCCAGGTATTCGCCCTTGGGAGTACTGACTTTTTCCAGCTTGCCGACATCCATGCCGACTTTCTTGGCAAACGCATGCGCGGCTGGAGTCGGCTGGCCATCCTTATATGCGACTTGTGCCGAGGGCCGCTCACTTGCTCGGTAATGTCCGGCTGCGACTTCGGGAATGCCGGAAGCGAGAACTGCCAGACGGCGCGGCGTGTCGAGATGCGAAATCGCTCCGGCTGGTTCGAGGCGCTCGCGCTGCAACAGTGCGTGCAAGCGTTCGCGCAATTCGCGAGAGGCGGCGTCAATCATCCTCGCCGGAATTTCTTCGCATCCGATTTCGAGTAAAAAGTCTGGCATCGGGCAGTTCAGTCTATGTTTCAGAATTAAAGCAAAGTAAATGTGAGGATGTCACACGCGATTCTTTGATCGGCGCGGAGATCATCCGACCGGAGCAAGCTTGCCACTCTTCTCCTTTGCCACTGGCTTTGAAACCGGATCACTCTTCTCTCTTTTTTTTCAGTCGAGAACTGCTGATCCATCCAGGCTTTGGCAATCCCCACGGCCAACGCCCGCACCCGCGCGATCACGCCGACGCGCTCGGTCACCGAAATCGCGCCTCGGGCATCGAGAATGTTGAAGTAGTGCGAACATTTCAGACACAGATCGTAAGCGCCCAGCAGGGGAAAGCGCGACTTTTCGCGCGCGATGCCATCGCCTTCCCTTTTGTCTCTTACTCAGAGCAGCAGTAGCGATCGATCAATTTCTTGCATTCCGCCTCGCAGAGTTCGAAATGTTTCCACGCTTTCTCACACATCCGCCATTTCAAAGTTGTAGACCGAGAACTGCTGCTCGTCGGCGAGGCGCACGTCTCCATACTTCACTTCCCTGCCCGTCTCCGGATCGCGCGCCCACACGATGTCGTAAATCGAATCCACATCCTGCAGGAATGCGCACAGCCGCTCCAGACCGTAAGTAAGTTCGGCGGAAATCGGATCGAGGTCCACGCCGCCACACTGCTGGAAATAAGTGAACTGCGTGACCTCAAGGCCGTCGAGCATCACCTGCCATCCGATGCCCCACGCGCCGAGCGTCGGCGACTCCCAGTTATCTTCTTCGAACTTGATGTCGTGCTGGCGCAGGTCAATGCCGATCGCGGCGAGCGATTCGAGGTAAAGTTCCTGCACATTTTCTGGCGGCGGCTTCAGAATCACCTGCAACTGCAAGTGCTTGAACAACCGATTGGGATTCTCCCCGTAACGCCCGTCAGCCGGACGCCGCGAAGGCTGCACGTAAGCAACTTTATAAGGATTCGGCCCCAGCACGCGCAGGAATGTCTCCGGAGCCATGGTGCCAGCGCCCACTTCGACGTCGTAGGGCTGCTGAATGACCGCTCCGCGCTCAGCATAGAAAGTCTGCAGCTTCAGGATAAGCTGCTGGAAGGTCAGCGAATTGGGTTTGGATGGATCACGGACTGTGTTCGGAAGCGTTTGAGATTCTCGCATCTGTCTTGCTCGGATTCTGGCGTTGGTGTACCGGAGGCCGCGAAACAGGCGCCAGATACGCCATCCTCCGAACGCCAATAAATAACCAATGCCAAATAGTCCATGAGCTCAGAGGCCCGCTAAATCTTCTCCAGCATTCCCGCCGTCACCAGCTTCTTCTCAATGTGCCGCTCCAGAATCTGGAGAAGAAACTTGCGCAGGTCCGCACACACCGCTTTCGGCCAATCGATCGCAGAAAACTCCGAAACCCGTGACCGCAGCATCTGCGCCGCAATCTTTCTCGATTCGGACGACAGTTCTGATGAAGCTATCCGCTTATCGTCGATGCAGACCAAGCCATCGGCAAGCGCATGATAGAACGCCCGGTTGCCATCCAGAGCGCGCCCGCAAACAAGGCACTCGGAAAACTCCGGCAGAAATCCCATGAGCCGCGTCATCCACAGCTCGAAGTAGGTGAGCGGCATCCACAACGCCGGACCGCGCATCTCCTGCAAAACTGCCAGACTCAACCGAAAGACCGCATCGCTCGCCTCGCGGTCAGGCATCAACTCGTCGAGCAACTCAGCGACATGCGCCAACGCCGCCGCCCGAGGATAACTGACCTCGTCGCCAGTGGCGATTCGATCACTTCGCAGGAATCAAGCCGCGCGAGTTCCTGCCGCTCGCGATCGTCGTAAAACGCCCGCACATACGTGAGCGGCTCAAGCGCACCACCGAAGCGGCGTCTCGATTTCATGGCCGCGCGCGCCACACCTTTTACCTTGCCCTCCAGGCGCGTAAAGAGCGTAACCAGCAGGTCGGACTCGCGCAGTGGATACGTGCGCAGAACGATCGCCTCCGACTCCTTCAGCGCCATGGAAGATCAACAGTTAAGCAACGATTGTAATGGATGGAGCTATCAGCCGTCAGCTTGAGTGAGAACCAAAGGCTCCCAGTACGGAACCGCTTTTGCTGATGGCTGTGAACTGAAGGCTGATAGCTGTCTCACCGCCCGAAATACTTCGCATTGCGCTCGGTGTATTCTTTCCACTTTTCCGGCAGGTCGTCGAGCGCGAAAATGGCAGAAACCGGGCAGACGGGAACGCAAGCGCCGCAGTCGATGCATTCCACGGGATCGATATATAACATCTCTTCGTTCGCGTACTTGTCGGAGTCCTTTTTGGGATGAATGCAATCCACCGGACAGGCGTCAACACAGGCGGTGTCTTTGGTACCGATGCAGGGCTCGGCAATTACGTAGGCCATAGAATCGTATGCTCCTCGGACGCAGGGAGAGTAATTGAACCTATAATTCTAGCAAGAACGCCGTATCGGTACAGGCAGCAATCACTTAGCGGCAGCTTTCCAAGGTCGAAAAGCGCATAAGCGACTTTCAATTGAAAGCGGGAACGGTGGTCATTCGCAGCTTTCCATTTATCCCTCCGCTACCTGTTACGGATCATTTCGCTCGCTTCCACTTGCGGCACGGGGATGGCGGGAATTCGCGCAGGAGCACCTCGCCAGGCACCGGCCTTGAACCCCTCCCTTATCAGCTTAAAGATCGTTCGCCGATTCTGCGCAATCACCCTAACCCACGCCATTTTTCCCATCATGGGGAAATAGATGCCACGGAAACAAAGACGCGCGATGAAAATGTTGATGCGATAACCCAAAGGCTGATCGTTCAACGACTCGACCGCATGCGCCAGCGCCTCCGGACTATAGGCCTGTCTCCAGCCGTAATTCACTTCAGCGTGAGCTTCATCAATGGTCATCTTCAACGGCGTGTGGGCCATCGCAAATGGAATGAACTCCTGCCAGTGCTTGGGCCGTGTCAGTCGTCCGGCTTTCTCCAGCCGCTTGTAGAGCGGAGTTGCGGGCAAAGGAGTAAGCAAGCCAAAGATCGGCAGACCCGGAGGCCATGTCCGAACTTGTTCAAGAGTCCGCTCGGCAGCTCCGACTGTGTCATTGTCCATACCAAAAATAAATGACGTGATGGCGTACACATTGCGTTGCGCCAGTCGCTCCAGCACCGCCGCGTATTCACCCGGCTTATTGAATCCTTTATTCACGTCTTTCAGATTCGCTGGATCAATCGACTCCATGCCGATAAAAACCCACTTGCCTCCGGAGGCCGCAATCAGGTCCACCAACTCTTCGTCGCGCAACAAATTGGCGCTAATCTGCGCCACCCAATGTACCTGTGCTTTGGCGGCGATTATATCGCGCAATAACGACTTCGTACGCTTGATGTTGATGGCAAAATTATCGTCGATGAAGAACACGGCGATTTGGCCTTTTTCTTTGCGAGCGCGCGCCTTCAGCAAGAGAAGTTCATTCACCACGCTCTCATTGGTGCGGAAACGAATCGAGTCTCCAAAAAATCCGGTCACAGTGCAGAATTCGCAGCCGTATGGGCAGCCTCGGCCAGATTCGACGGGAATAATGCGAAATGATCCCCAGCCTTCGCCGATTTTCTGGAGCGTGGAGGTCACAGCCTTCGGCACCAGATTGAACTGCTTAAGATCGATCGACTGCCACGGAATCACCGGGTATTCCTTCAGCGACGGCTTGCTCTCCTTGCCAAAAGCATCCACTGGCGCATAAATATCTTTGAGTTCACCACGGGCGGCATCATTAACAATCAGCGGCCAAGTTGCATCAGCCTCGCCTAATGCAACCGCGTCGGCGTGGCGTGGACCTCCATCTCGACCGAGCGCCTCGTCAGCCATCTCCGTAACGTGAGGGCCGCCCATCACCACAGGAACTCCCGTGGCACGAACCGCATCCGCCATGCGATACGCCTTGGCAACCATTCTGGTCATCGCACCGATGCCAACCAATCCAATATTGTTGTCGCGCACAAACTGCGCGATCCCCGCTTCGTCCATCGGCTGCGCATTGCCATCAACCAGCAAAACTTCATGGCCAACCGGAGTGAGCGCCTGCAAGAGAAACATCCAAAGATGTGGCATGAAATTGCGCGTTACCCCGTTGTCAGGGTTATAAAGCAGGATTTTCATGATCTAGTTCGCGATTCCGCAAAGCGCCGCTTTGCTGCGTGCTGGGTTGATAGGAAGAATCGAGAGCGCCAGACCGGCGGGATGCTCTGGCGCAAATTAATCGGCAGTGTACATTTAAAATGTACTCTAGCGTACAGTGTACACCCGAACAGTATACGTTTAAAAAATGACAGTTTTTAGCCGCTGCGGTAGGTCAGCTCAGATTCTGAAGATGCCGACGCAGAATACTTATCTGTGCTGTCGATAGGTTGCAGCGCTCTTAATGTCTGCGCGCGTAGCGATCTCAACCCAGCGATCTCGACATATTGATAGTTTCTTCCCGGGCAGTCTACGCATGATAACAGCCAAACGCCCAAGTGTGATTGTCAGGCCATCGTGAGTTCCCCTTGTTGACTCGGTTCGTACTCAACGATGTAACCCGCCACAGCGCTCGCTGCCACGGTTAGCGGCGACGCCAGATACATCTGGCCGAGCCCGCTGCGTCCGGGAAAATTTCGGTTCTGCGCGCTGATGACGACCTGATCAGGACGCGTCGATACTCCCGGCCCCGCATTAATGCACGCGCCGCAACCAGGCTCGATCACGTGTGCGCCAGCTTTCTCGAAAATTTCAAGATAGCCTCGGCGTTTCGAGTACTCGCGCGTTTCCTGAGAGCCAAACTGTATCCAAAAGTCGACATTTTTCGAAATTCGTTTTCCCTGTTTCAGAGCATCCGCGAGGACAGCCGCATACATATCCATATCTTCGTTTTTCCCCGCCGTACAAGTTCCGCCATAGGCTATTTCAATCGGCACACGAGCGTTGAGTTCGCTGACGTATTTGCCGTTGCCCGGATCGCCCGGAGTAGCAACCATGGGCGTGATCTCATTCGCGTCGAGTTCGATCACCTCGGCATATTCAGCGTTCGGATCACTCTGCAAGCCCTCAATCATCTTCTCGATTTCGGAGTGCTTCATGCCCCGGCGCTCGACCAGAAACTCGATCACCTTTTCATCCGGAGCAACAATACCCGTAAAGCCCCCAATTTCAGCCGCCATGTTCGTCATGGTTGCGCGCTCATCCACCGAGAGCGCCTCGACCGCTTCGCCTGCATACTCCATAACTTTCGCCAGCGCTTTGCCACTGCGTACGTAATCGAGTGAAAGAATTTTCAGGATAAAATCCTTCGCCGTAACATTTGGATGTCGCTTACCCCGAATGACAATCTTGACCGACTCCGGCACCTTGACGCGAACATCTTTCGTAATCCAGGAATTGAATACGTCGGTCGTCCCAATGCCGAAAGCAATGCAACCGATAGCGCCAACGTGCGGCGTGTGAGAATCGGAGCCAACGTTCACCTGCCCCGGCAGCGCGTAAGTCTCCAGCATCACCGAGTGGCAAATACCTTCCGAGCCTTTGCGGTCGATGAGTTCGCCGTGCAGTTTGATTCCCTGCTGCTTGGCGAAATCTTCCTGCTTCAGCTTGAGTTGCGTAGCCAGGTCAAGCAGCCCCATTTTTTTCTTTTCTTCGGAGATGACTTCATCGAGAAAGGTGAGATGGTCACGGAAGAAGCGGATGCTCGAAGCATCGTTCACCGGGACATCTTTTCCAACGTATTGCTCATAGAAAATAGAAGCCATCGGCGTGACGTATTCATGACTAAATCGCAAATCGACGCGAGTGAATCCGGTGTCGCCCGGCTTGACCGCTGCAATGCCAACCGCGCCCTCGGGAGTGACCATGTGCCGGGCGAAGATCTTCTCGGCGATGGTCATGGGAGGGGTCGAATACCGATGCACATTTCCCGTTAATCCCAGATAAGTGAACGCCTTGATCGGAGGCAGAAGAACCTTCCCCTGCATGCGCGCCACATTGAACGGAAATAATCCGCCATACTCGATCACCTGCTTCGTGATCTCATCTTCCCCAGCGGTGAATTCACTGAGCGCAATTTCGTCTCCAGCGCGAATCCGGTCGATCAAAGAAAAATTGGTCGAAGTCAGAAGCCCGAGATTCTGGCAGTTCTGCTTGTAGATGCGCTCAATATTTTCCCCAATCGCAAACTGAATCCCGGCGCACATCTCCGCATAAGGCGACTGCTCGCGACTCGATCCCTTGCCGCGACGCTTGCCGCTGACCGAGCATACGAAGCCGCCTTTCTTCACATCGTTGCGCCCAATCGGCAACGTGTCGCCACATCGCAAACCAACATACGGAATCTCGCCGAGTGTCCTATCGAAGTAGAAGCAGTAGTGTGCAGGAGTAATCTCGTCGGTAGAAATGTCGTCGCGAAGTTTAGGATTATTGGCTGGATTTTTCGTGTCCCATGGCAGATCCCAACCCAGCTAGCTGTTTCTTGATCAACTCCGGGTCTTCGGTAAGAAACAGAATGCGCCCCAACAGACGCACCTTGTCGGGACGCTTTTCGATCTTGCGTTCAAGCAGAGACGAAATCACGTAAGTAATTGTACCGCTTAGAGTCTTCGGTCGTTAGAAGCTTCGATTCTTCGCGTAGGTGACCGGACTGGGCAACTCTTCTAATCCCCGGCCAGCAAAGATCTCCCGAAACTCGTGCAGGAGTGCGTCATGCACCAATCCATTCGTTGCCACCGTCTCGCGACTGGCGATCTGGAATTCCCCGCCCGAAAAGTCCGTGACCTTCCCACCGGCCTCCTGAACAATCAGCACGCCCGCCGCTGTGTCCCACGGATTGAGATTGAACTCCCAGAAGCCGTCAAATCGGCCTGACGCCACATTGCACAGATCAAGCGCAGCCGATCCCGCCCGCCTGACCCCGTGCGTGCGCAATGTGAGCTGGTGATAAAAATAAATATTCGGATTCTTATGCCGCTTTTGGCTAGGGAAACCCGTGGCTATTAGACACTCTCCCAGATTCGCCGTAGTCGACACATGGATCGCATTGTCGTTCAGCCGCGCGCCACTGCCAAATTCGGCAACGAACATCTCGTCCCGCGTCGGATCATAAATCACTCCTGCAATCCGTTGTCCCAGACGCTCCACCGCGAGCGAAACGCAAAATACCGGATAGCCGTGCGCAAAATTCGTGGTGCCGTCGAGCGGATCGACATACCACTTGTATTCGCTGCCGGTTTCGATGCGCGTCCCCTCTTCACCCATCACATCATGAGTCGGAAACTGCTGGCGAATCCGCTCCAGAATCAGCGCTTCCGATCTTCGATCGGCCACCGTAACCAGATCCACGTCGCCCTTATATTCAATCTTCACCTGCTGCCGAAAATATTCCATCAGCAGGCTACCCGCTTCGCGAGCCATCGCCTGCATCGGAGGAATCAGGTCCAAAGAAAGATGGGATTGATTGGATGTCATGCGAGACTTCCAGGCTTTCATTTTCAGGATTGGATGTCAGGTACTGAGAACTGATTCAAACTACTTCTTCTTCCCATCTTCCGCGATATATACAATCTCATGCTTGAAGATGAATAGATTTGGACCATCCTCGCGGGTCACGCGCACCATGTTCTTGTCGTAATACTCAATCCAGCCGCGCACCACTTCGCCATCGGCGAGTTTCAGGCTCACAATTTTTTGCTTCTCTCCAAGCGCCTTCAGATAGGCCGCTTCTTCAAAAGTCTCGTCTGGAGGTGGAGTGCGCTTCTTGCTGAAGTTTGGATTTCCCTGCTGTAACGGCATCTTGCTATTTTACAACGTCAAGACGCGCGCTTACGTTTTCTTCATGTAGAACGCCGCTTCCTCCGGACGCACCACCCGCGGAATCCATAGGGGACGGCGCAGCCCGCCAGGTCCGGGCGCAGGACGAGCCAGCGCCTTCCACCGTTGATAGACCGCAAACGAAAGATTCGTATCGACAAAGATGTCGCCATAGCGATCGTCAGTCGCCGGCCCGCTCCACGCGCACCATCTGATGCCAGCAGTGCATGCCGCTGATCGGATCGGGATGCACCGGGAACGTAATATTCTGATGCACGCCGGCATCGCTCCACCACACTCGCTTCGTATCGGGATCGGCGCTCTCGTAAGGCTCACGCTCCCGTAGTCTGCCGCATCTTCCATTGCCCTTTGCCGACTTCCTTCAGATCGACCCACGCGCTCGACATGCGTTCCACTTGATCCTCTTTATTAATGCGCCAGCGTCCCATATGGTGCGAGCAGGCAACCACGCCCGGCGCCAATCCCTCAGTAACCCACGCATGCAGCACGAAAAAACCGATTTCGGTATGAACCTTGATCAAGTCGCCGGTGCGAATGCCGCCCAGTTTCTTGGCATCCACCGGATTCACCCATAGCGGATTCTTGTGCGCGATCTCATAAAGAAATTTAGAGTTGCCCGATCGTGTGTGAATCAGATGTCGGCAACCGGAAAATCGGCAGCAGCGTGTACACCTCGCCATTCGAGTCCTTCGGCCACTCCACGAGCGGCATGTATCGCGGATCGAAATCTGAATCGACATCTGCGTTCTCCCATCGACGCCGCTTGCGCCGAGCGATGAATGTGGCTGCGATAGTATTCCGGAAGCGCGAACTCCGGCCACTTCCAGTCCGCCATGGTTTTCGAAAACAATTCCAGCTTGCGCGACGGCGTGTTGTAGCCGACCACCGCTTCGCCATCGACCATCACGCCAACCGCTTTGCCATCTTTCGTGACCACGCCATTCGCTTCGACTTTCGATCCGGCGAGATCGGCCGGCGCCACCGGCTTCTCGTTCAGTTTGTAAACGTCAGTGGTCACTTCGTATGCGCCGTACTTGCGCATGTATTCCAGCGGCGTCGAGCCCTTCTTTTGCGGCGGTTTCGGGCAATCCCGGAACGGAGTTTTCGAAAATCCAACCGTAATATTCGTCGACCGTAAGCTTCTCTCCCGGACGGTACGGCGATTCGAACCATTGCCGAATGCCCATCGAACCATCGGGATCGATCGCCCACGAGAGGTTGATCCAGAATTCGTCCTCTTCCCAAACTTCGCCCGGATTCGCCTGATAGGTGTACTCGAATTTCTTCCCTTCCCTTTCCTGCAGCACGCGCAGTCACGGGCTGGCGAAATCCGATCCACTTTCCCGCGTACGATTCCTGGCTCATCAGGTCGTGACGCTCTGAACTGAAGCCCATGGGCAAAACATAATCCGCAAACCAAGCAGTCTCGCTCCAGGTGGGCGTCAACGCGGCGTGCAGACCGACTTTTTCTTCGTCGCGCAACATCTCGATCCATGAAAATCCGTCGGGATAAGTCCACACCGGATTGAACACGCGCGTGAAATAAGCTTCGATGCGGCCGCGTCCTTCTTTGAGAAAATGCGGAAGCAGAAACGACATTTCATGTGTACACAGCGGCCACTCCTGCGGATAGAGCAATTCGTTCCAGCGCTTCTGCGGCGGCGGATTCTTGAAAGGACGCGGCACAAATTTATTCCACGCATTCAGATTGTGTCCGCCCTGGGTTCCGACCGATCCAGTCAGCACATGCAGCAACATTAAAGCGCGCGCCGATTGCCATCCACCCAAGATTGCCAGACGCGCTGCCCCGCCACAGATGCGATGCGAAACGGCTCCCGGCAGTAGCGATCTCGCGCGCCGTCTTGACGATGATCTCCGCCTTCACTCCACTTTCTTTTTCCGCGAACTCCGGCGTAAATTTCGCATAGTGTCGCTTCAGCGCTTCGATCAGCGCTTCGAAACTCTGGCCTTTGGCGGAAAATCCATCGACTTCAAGTTCTTCCCAGTTCGTCCAGTTCTTCACGAACGTGGCATCGAACCGATTTTCGCCAAGAATGACCTTCGCCATCGCCAGCAGCACCGCCGCTTCGGTGCCCGGATAGCTCGGCATCCAGTAATCCGCCATGCTCGCGGTATTCGAAAGCCGCGGATCCATGACGGCAAGTTTCGCTCCCGCCATTTTTCCTTCGATAATGCGCTGCGCATGAGGATTGAAATAATGACCGGACTCCAGATGCGCCGAAAGCAGCAAAATAAAGCGCGCGTTGGCGTGATCGGGCGAAGGACGGTCGGCATAGTGCCAGAGCATATAGCCGAGCCGCGCCGACGACGAACACACGTTCGTATGCGAATTGTGGCCATCAATGCCCCACGCCTGCAAGGTGCGATCCATGATGAAGTCGTGCCCCGGACGACCGACGTGGTACATGACTTCTTCGCCACGATTTTCCTGAAAGGCTTTTCGCATGCGTGCTCCGAAAGTCTCCAGCACTTCATCCCACGAAGTGCGCGTCCACTTTCCACCGCCTCGCGGTCCCGAGCGCTTCATCGGATAAAGGATGCGATCGGGATCATGAATCTGCGTGATCGTGGCCGGACCTTTTGCGCAAAGACGTCCGCGGCTGGCGGGATGCTTCGGATTGCCTTCAAACTTCGCGACTCGCCCGATTTCCTTATCGACGTAGGCAAGAAGCCCGCACGCCGATTCGCAGTTGAAACAGATCGTGGGAACAAGTTGGTAGTGTTTCTTGACGCGGCGCGGCCAAGCTTCGGCATCGTACTCGACCCAATCGTCCCACTTCTCGACGGGCGGGTAAGAGGCGAGGTGGCTGCCGTCGCGCTTGAAATCGGTCATTGCTGAATCTCCATATCTTTCCAAGCCTAGCTGTTTGGGACACTCTGCCCAGCCATCACAAAGCACCATTCAAAAACCAGAAGTCCAGTCCGAGCCAGCAAAGCCGCTGGCCAGCTCCGACTTGTACGCGACTAGGCGTTGCGAACATGAAATGTCCAAGCAACAAAAGAAGCAGCGGCACAGCTCCGCCCAGAGCCACCGCCCCGCCCCAGAATGCGCGCGCGAATGGTCCGTGGGTCATCAGTCTGGCCCCATAGCGTGCATTGTCTGTGGTGTGCGGAATCGCAATCTCGCCGAGCAGCATGAGCAAATGCAGAATCAAACTGATGATCAGTGTGGGAACCGCGATTGACAGCGCTTGCACCGAACCGCCAAGCGCATCCGGGAGCAACGCCAGTACTGCGGATCCACAAAGCAATGCTTGAACGATCAAATGGGCAGGCAGCAGCGGCGTTTGCCATAAGTCGCGTCCTTCGCATTGTCCGAAGAGAAACGCGGTGTAGGCAGCTGCGCAAAATCCAACAAGCACCACAGGCCACAACAAGATCGAGGTAACGATGGAAATCCCGCCACCGCCGCCAACCAGAACACGCCGCACAACGTGCTGTATGAGATCAAAATGAACGCGCCCGGGCCAGCCATGATTTGCGTTGGGGCATAAACACCACGCGGAGGAATCGCTCCTTGTGATCAAGATCCCAAACCAGCAGCACAGTAGTGAGAGCGGTAAATAAGAGCGCAACAGTCGCAAGCGCAATATCGCGGACCCGATTGCCAGACAATCTTCCAAGCGCCATCGCGATCGCGGGGACGGCGAGCGCGCCAGAACCGATGGACTTGGTCCAACAGTAGGCCGGAACCTGCCATCCCCACGGACGGGCATGCGAAACGTCATAGGCTGCCAAAGCATTCTTTTGTAGCAAGGGGTGATCGGGTGGATACGCCGCGCCGCCACCGAGCACCGCCGCATTCCGCTGCGACCACATGTAAATCGATTCATGGCGCGCCGCCGTCGGCACGATTGCGCTCTCATCGGCATCGATGTAATAGAGCTTAGGCTGAGTTCCCTGCTCGGGCTTGCGCACGCGAACCGGTTCGCGCGCCACCAGTTGCGCCGCTTCACTTGAAGGGTCGCTCAGATCTCCGGCAATGATGGCGTGTTCTGGACACACGATCACACAGGCGGGTTCCAATCCGACCTCGGTCCGGTGCGCGCAAAAGTGGCACTTGGCGGCAGTACCATCGTCGGGATCCATGTAA
The DNA here is from genome assembly GCA_963785405.1 of uncultured Gammaproteobacteria bacterium. GTDB lineage: Bacteria > Pseudomonadota > Gammaproteobacteria > Steroidobacterales > Steroidobacteraceae > Bog-1198. The sequence goes on along the minus strand of CAWAVF010000003.1, from coordinate 652,073 downwards.
ATCGAATCGTAGGGACAGGCTTGCATGCAGGCTTTGCAGCCAATGCAGCGGTCCGAATTGAAATCGACAATCCCATCCTTGCGCTGATACATCGCGGTCACAGGACAGATGGTCGACGCAGGGCGGCTTCTCGCAATGATTGCAGCGCGTGACCTGAAATACGCGGCGCGTGTTGGGGAAAACTCCCTTTTCGACGTACTTGACCCAAGTCCGGTTCACGCCCACCGGCACCTGGTTTTCGGTTTTGCACGCCACTGTACAGGCATGACATCCGATGCACTTGCGGTTATCGATTACGAAGCCGTATTTCATCCGCTGGAACTCTCAACCCAAAACAGTTAATCATACGTGGGTCTGATGGAATGAGGAGTGATGTTATTGAGGCCGCATGCGTTTTTTGGGAAGTCTGGAGCGCTAAATCTGAAAGTCGATATCTTCCATAATCCGTTGCAGCGATGCAGAGAGCGGCTCGCGTCCGCCCGTCCCCTCCAGTTGACGCACTCGTTCCGCCAATTTGTTTACTTCGGTAGCAACTGCGGCCAAGGCCTCGGAAAGCGGATCGTTGATCTGCTTGGGGTCGGTGATCACCACGCGCTTGCCTTCTCTGAAAATGACATGCCCAGGTACGCCCACGACGGTGGAATCGTCCGGCACGTCTCGAAGCACGACCGATCCCGCGCCAATCCGGCAATTGTGTCCCACCGTAATGTTTCCGAGAATTTTCGCGCCTCCTCCGACCACCACGTTATCAAGAAGCGTCGGATGCCGCTTCCCACGCTCCTTGCCAGTTCCCCCGAGCGTCACTCCCTGGTAGAGCGTGACGTCGTCACCAACCACGGCGGTCTCGCCGATCACCACACCCAATCCATGGTCGATGAACAAACGTCTGCCAATCTGTGCCCCGGGATGGATTTCGATGCCAGTGAGCCAGCGCGCAACCTGCGACAACCAGCGCGCCAGCAAAAAGAAATTATGGTTCCACAACCAGTGGTTCATGCGATAGAACCACACCGCATGCAGACCGGAGTAGCAGAGATAAACTTCCAGGCGCGACTTCGCCGCGGGATCGTGCTCCAGCACGGTAGCAACATCCTCGCGGATTAGCGACAACAGATACGGCATTTATCAGGCCGGAACTTCCACTGTTGGAATCTGCAACGCCTGGTTCCGGAGTCCCTCGAAAAGGATACTACTCAGGTAGCGTTCGCCGAACGACGGAAGAACCACAACGATCAATTTGCCGGCATTTTCAGGTCGGCGCGCCACTTGCAAAGCCGCGACCACCGCCGCTCCCGACGAAATGCCGACCAGCAGTCCTTCTTCGAGTGGAAGCCGTCGCGCCATGTCAATGGATTTGTCGTTGGTTACTGTAATGACCTCGTCAATGTAATCCCGGCGCAGAATGCTCGGAATAAAACCGCCACCAAGTCCCTGAATCTTGTGCGGCCCCGGAGGTCCTCCAGAGAGAACCGCGCTATCTGCCGGCTCAACCGCCACCGCCTTGAATGATGGCTTCTTCGGCTTGATATATTCGCAGACACCGGTCAGCGTCCCTCCCGTACCAACGCCGGAGATAAGAAAATCGACGCGTCCGTCTGTGTCATCCCAAATCTCAGGACCGGTAGTTTCGAAGTGAATCTTCGGATTCGCTGGATTGTCAAATTGTTGGAGCATGTAAGCGTTGGGAGTGCTGGCCAGCAATTCTTCAGCCTTCAGAATCGCGCCCTTCATTCCCCGTGGACCAGGCGTAAGAATAATCTCTGCGCCCAAAGCCAGCAGCAGCACGCGCCGCTCCAGGCTCATGGTCTCAGGCATGGTGAGGATGAGCTTGTACCCTTTCACAGCGGCGACAAAAGCGAGAGCGATTCCAGTGTTGCCACTGGTCGGCTCGATCAAAACGGTTCTCCCTGGCTGAATTCGGCCAGTACGCTCGGCATCGGCAATCATACTCACACCGATGCGGTCTTTTACGCTGGCTAGAGGATTCCGGCTTTCGAGTTTCGCCACGACTTCGGCAACCACGCCCTGCGTAACCCGATTCAAGCGTACCAGCGGAGTGTGGCCAATAAGTTCCGTTACGTCCTTCGCGATTTTCATAGTCGATCTGACTCTCTAGGAGGCTGCGGAAAACATTTAAACTTCTCAACAAACGAGAAGCGCACGAGTTTCACTCGTGCCGTTAAGTCGTTAAAATACGACCACGCTTTAGCGTCTGAGGCGTGGATTTTGCGCCCCCCCGCATTAACGTCAGTCCAGCAAATCGTAACTGGCAAGCGTCAAAAACTCCGCAAAGTCCGGGCTCGTCGTCAATTCCTCCAGAACTCGGGCAGCCTGCTGCAGCTTTTCGTCATTGCCCAACTCGCCGCCCAACTCTGCTGCTCTGTGCTGAATGATCTCTTTCACCATGTCTTCCGTTACCAGCCTGGCATCTTTCAGGTGTGAACCATGCCTCACCCACTGCCACACCTGAGCGCGGCAAATTTCTGCGGTCGCCGCATCTTCCATCAGGTTATAAATCGGAACACAACCCGACCCTTGCAACCATGAATGCAGGTACTGTAGTCCGACGTCAATATTCCAGCGCAATCCTTCGTCAGTAATGTCGCCTGTAGGAACCTCGATCAAGTCTTTCTCTTGCATGGTTCGTGTCGGTCGCTGTGACAATTTCTGAGTCGAAGAAATCTGGTTTGCTTCGGGCATGTACTTATCGAAGATTTCTTTTGCTATCGGCACGAGGCCTGGATGAGCAACCCAGGTGCCGTCATGACCGGCTTGCACTTCGCGAAGTTTGTCCCGCCGTACTTTCTCCAGCGCCTGCTCGTTAGCCGCCGCATCGTTGCGGATGGGAATCTGGGCCGCCATTCCACCCATCGCATGAATCCCCCGCCGATGGCAAATCTGAATTAGCAATTCCACATAGGAACTCAGGAAATGCCGTTCCATCGTAACCTGCGACCGATCCGGCAGCACGAATTCAGGATGTGCTCGAAACTTTTTGATGTAGCTGAAAATGTAGTCCCAGCGCCCACAGTTTAGTCCCGCCGAATGGTCGCGCAACTCGTAAAGAATCTCGTCCATTTCGAACGCTGCCAGAATAGTTTCGATCAGGACGGTGGCGCGAATCGATCCACGTGGAACGCCCAATTCATCCTGGGAAAAACAGAACACGTCGTTCCACAGCCGGGCCTCCAAGTGATTCTCCAGCTTCGGCAGGTAGAAATAAGGGCCGGTGCCTTTGCTCAGTAAGGTCGCAGCATTGTGAAAAAAGAAAAGCCCAAAATCAAAAAGCGACGCCGAGATCGGCTTCCCGTCCACCAGAAAGTGCTTTTCGTCCATGTGCCATCCACGCGGCCGGACCATCAGCGTGGCTAGATTGGATCTAAGTCGATACTGTTTTCCTTCGGGACTCACATACTCAATCGTTCCGCGAATCGCGTCCCGCAGATTGTATTGGCCTTCAATATTGTTACTCCACGTCGGCGAATTTGAATCCTCGAAGTCAGCCATGAAAACATTGGCCCCCGAGTTGAGCGCATTGATGATCATTTTGCGATCGACAGGCCCAGTGATTTCCACGCGACGATCAAGCAGATCCTTAGGAATCGGCGCTACGGTCCAATCGCGTTCGCGGATTTCAGCCGTTTCCGACAAGAAGTCCGGAAGCTTGCCGTGATCGATTTCTTCCTGCACCGCTCGCCGCTGCTCCAGTATTTCCTGTCGTCGGGGCTCAAACTCAGCCGCCAGTTTCGACAAGAATGCCTGGGCTTCCGGGGTAAGAATGTCAGTCTGTTTTTGGACTTGGCTCTGGCTCTCAACCAGTTGGTTGTCAGGGGAAGTATGGGCTTTCATAGGCCAATATCATAGCTGTTTTCGGGTCCATCTCCTATGCACTCGGTCATTTCGGGCGAGTGGCTTCGGGGCGGATAGCACTGTTTGTATGGGGTGGGCAATCGGAGTCTACTGCATCAGGATGAAATTCTTGTTGGAGGATCCGACGAACGATGCCGTCGAAGACTGGAACTGTCAGGTAGTTAAACAACAACCTGTGTTTTTGACCGTCCGCGCTTGCCTTCGCGAAGTTGTGCCGCGGTAAAAGCGGAGCCACAAGTACCGCATCTCCAACTCGTAAACGCGCTGGTCAAAGGACTTGGACTTGGCCCGTCATTACTCGGTTGGGGCTGGTTCGCGCGGACAGCCAGAACCAACTCACCGCCACAATCTGAACATGTTCGTTTTTGCATAAACCTCGTTAAAGATATGGGTTCCAGACCGTAAGGTTCCCTTGATCTGCCTACTACTTCTACTCTCTACTCTTGCACAAATATACTGAAAATCAACGGTCAATATTGACCGTTTTTATGCGTCGCAGCTGGTTCCTGTGGGTGCCAGCAGCGCACACACTCAAACTCATAAAATTGGGTTGCCAAGAAAATATAGACTTCGCGGGCGAGAACGCCCACGCCGCGCCACATCGAAAAAATCTAGGCGCTGACCCGTACGGATACCAACTCTGGGTTGCAGTGAGAATTTTGCATAGACTTCACGGCATCTTCCGCTGTGAATCTGCCCATCACCAAAGCGAGCTTGCGGTTGGTTGTCGTCTGGATGGGAAGGCGGTCAACCCGCAGCACATATTGAGGAGCGTGAGCACCGCCGCGGTTGACTTTCACAAGGAACTTGATGTTTTTCATGATTCCTTCCTGTTTCTATCTCGGCGCACGTTTGATATCGCAAAGATCCAGTCGATGTGTCAGCGTCATGACTCGGACTACTCCCAGAACAATCGCAAAGGAGACAGTTTTCAGATGGCTAACTTAGTTAAGAGGAACTGAAAGAGTAAGAAAAGATGCCTGCTCAAGCTCAATCCTAGGCTTATGCAGTACTATTGTCAAGCTTGATAACACCGGCGATGCCCCATAAGATCAGCACCGAAGTTGCGTCCAATTACCACGAAGCCACCAAACATTCGTACAGTAGCGTACGCACCAACCCGCATTTCCTCGACTTTGGCAACCAGCCTTTGCCGTTCAAAATCTATCCTGCGCTTGAGCCGTCGCGCATGCCAACCGAGGTGCGTCAAACTGGAGTTGCCGCCCTTTCTGCAATCGCCGAAAGTGCCCCTGTGCAGGGCAACGCAGCCCCAGATTTAGAGGCAGTAGCTCAACTTCTGTACCTTTCCGCAGGCATCACGCGGCAAAGAAAATATTCCGGCGGAGAAATCTATTTTCGTGCGGCCGCTTGCACCGGCGCGCTCTATGAGGTCGAACTTTACCTGATTTGCGGAAATCTCGCCCACCTCCCGGAGGGCATCTATCACTTCGCCCCCGCTGAGTTCGGTCTGCGCAAGTTGCGCACCGGAGATTATCGAAGCGTCCTGGTCGAGGCCACGGGCGGCGAACCCGCGATCGCTCATGCACCGCTAATCATCGCCTGCACCTGTACCTACTGGCGCAATGCCTGGAAGTATCAGGCGCGCACCTACCGCCATTTCGGCTGGGACAATGGCACGATGCTGGCTAACCTTCTCGCCGTCGCCACGGCTCAGGGTCTGCCCGCCAAGGTAGTGTGTGGCTTTGTCGACGCGACCGTGAACGGCTTGCTTGATGTCGATCCCGAACGCGAGGTGGCCCTTTCATTGGTCGCCGTCGGCCATGACTCCGGGTTTTCCACGCAAACCGCGCAACATTCTCCGCCTGCACCACCTCAATCTGCACCACCCGAACTATTGGAAATCGCTCGGCTCGGCTTCGAAACCGTCCCACTCTCACGGGATGAAATTGACTATCCGCTCATGCGTGAAATGCACGCCGCCTCATCGTTCGATTCCGCCGAAGAGGTTGCAGCATGGCGCGACCCTCCGATGGATCTCGGAATAACAAAACTGTCACCGCCGCCTGACGGCCCTATCCTTCGGGTCGAACCTCTCTCCGACGAGGAAATGCCGCGCGATCCCATCGAGCAAGTCATCCTTCGTCGCGGCTCCAGCCGCCGGTTTGCGCGCACACCGATAAGCTTGCATCAGCTTTCGACCATGCTCGACCGCGCGACCAGAGGCATACCAGCTGACTTTCTGAATCCGTTCGGAACTCAACTCAACCAACTCTATCTGATTGTCCATGCCGTCGATGGCCTCGAGTCCGGAGCCTACGTCTTCGACCGCAATCGTCAAGTGCTCGATTGTTTAAAGCAGGGAAATTTCCGTGACCAGGCAGGTTATCTCGGATTGGAGCAGCAGTTACCCGCAGACGCCGCTGTAGACATTTTTTTCCTGGCAGATTTACGGCTGATTTTCGATCGTCTTGGGAACCGCGGCTATCGGGCCGTGCAACTGGAAGCCGGTATCCTCGGCGGCAAACTTTACCTCGCGGCCTACGCTCAGCACCTGGGTGCCACGGGTCTCACCTTTTACGACGATGATGTAATCCGATTCTTCTCGCCGCATGCTGAAGGCAAGAGCGCCATTTTTCTGGTGGCCCTGGGCAACAGCGCCAAACACCAACCCTAGTTATGTGCAGAGTCCTTCTGGCGAGTAGCTTCGATACGCGTGAATATTCCGTGCTCATTGCATCGCCTGGAAAATTAGATAAGGCTGACCGGAACGGTACGCGGTTTCGGCCAGCCCCAAGAACGGCTCGCTGACAGCTTTCTGATGCAATTACTGCTTGTCTTCTCTTGCTTCCGCGATGTGGGCCTGGTGGCCGGCTTCGGATACAGCCCTCACAAACGCATCTCCGCTGTGCGGGAGTCGGCGCCTTGCCTGAAAGAATGCTTGCGGAACATCATGTGATGGCCGTAAATGGCGCGAGTCGAGTCGTTGTCCTGCTCGATTACCGCACCTTCCAACGTCAGGCCGGCGAATACGCCTTTCGAGCGCGAGTAGGTCAATACTTCAGTGTTCAGCAATATGTCAGTTCCGGCGGAAGTGTGACGGCCTACCGGGCCCGCTGCCACCGATCCTTCACCGGTGAGTTCGAACTTGCGTGGAAAGCAGATGCTGCAAACCACGGTCGTTCATGACCAGCATGACCAGATCTACGCCTTCGACGCCGATCTGCAATCCCCAGCTTCCACCGCCAACCGAAACGAATGCGGGAGCGCTCCAGCCTTCCGGCGTGCGGCAGGAGGCCACGCCGCGTCCGTGCTTGGCGCCGAAGATGAAGCCAGCCTTTGATCATGTCGGGCACGATGACGATGCACTTGGCGCCGCTCAACACTTCTTCGGGGATGCCTTTGTCGGGCGTCGACATGATCGACTGGAGAACGTCCACGGATTTTTGCAGGCGGTCGACGGTGTCTTCACGATCCGAGCCGGCCCAGGCGTAGGTTCCAACCAGGCCGATGCAAGCTCATCAACAATAGCAGTGACATTATCTTTTTCATGAATTGTTCCTTTTGGGATCTGCGGAACTAAGAGGAGAAGACTTCAGATGGCTGACTTAGCTCAGAGAACCTGAAAGAGAGAGAAGAACTGCTCGTCTCAAGTATAATGATCGCTCAACGAACCAGAGGAATAGCTGGTCTGGATTGCTCACTTTTGCCGGTCCGTAAATCTAGTGTGCACGGTTTCTGGCCATACCACGACTGAATTTTCATGCGCATGTGAGCAATCTTGCACAGAAGAGCAATCCCCGGCGTGTCATCGTTAGTATGGCGAAGATGTGCGACAGCGATTGAGATCCTCACCAGCGCCTTGATCGCTCACTCCATGCGGTGCCAGCGATGCAGGGGACGAAACTTTAGAAGGTTAATCCGACGATGGAAGCCTTTTTCATCAGTTCAGCGACCGATTGCGTAGACGATTCATGGCCGTCAGGGCATCTTTTGTCGAAGCTGTTTGCGTCACTTAGCGCGCGACGGCAGCGAGGCTGTGCGCATCGCAAAGGATGTGTCCGTTTTGCGGGTTGATTACGCCGCGCTCAAGTCATCTTGCCTGGAGTGCGGGAAGTCGTTGGCTCCCGCGACAAGATAGCGGGTATACGAGAGTCGATGCAGTCTTACGGGACGCTCATTTTCGGCGATCCCTGAATGAGCAGGAGATCAACATGCTTTGGACAATTTTCGTTGTGCTTCTGATTCTGTGGCTTCTCGGTTTCAGCCTGCACATGGCCGGCGGCCTGATTCACTTACTGCTGGTGGTTGCGCTGGTGGTATTGGTTATTAACCTGGTGAGCGGCCGGCGCGTCGTTTAGAGTAGCATCTTTAAGAGTCAGCATCTTTCAACATCTGCTGGTGGCGGATGGTGCGCATTCAGGTTGGCGGTGCGGGTCAGTTTTTTCCGCGCGCGCCGGCGATGCTCAGCGCGATTCCGCCTGCGATCAGCACGATGCTGACGATGGGCGAAACGCGTTCACTGTGACTGGTCTGAACGCCGAGGTTCGTGTTGCCGACTTTGATGCCCTCGGTCTCACTGTGCGGGATGGGCACGATCAGCGATGCGATGCCGAGCACAATCAAGAGCAGCCCGACATATAGCAAGCATTTTCATATCGCACCCTCTCTATTAATGGACAATATCAATGGACGAAATTGCGTTGCTGGAGCAGGCTAGTCGTGCAGAACCACGCTGAGCAGGGAGCTGTGGACCTGCAATCCGCCCTCCGGGCCGCCCGAGTAATTCACAAAACCCAGCTTCCGGAAGCGGTTCATAAAAAAGCTAACCCGCGAACGTGTTGTTCCCACCATCTCGGCCAAACTTTCCTGACTGATTTTGGGGACCACAGTTTCGGGCACGCCTTCCTTGCCGAAATGAGCGAGCAGAAGAAGGACTCGGGCCAGCCGCTTTTCGCTGGAGTTGAATAACTGGTCGACCAGATCTTCTTCGTAACGGATATTCCGCGCCAGTAAATAGGCAACGAACAGCTCGGAAAACGCGTGTTCGCGATGCAGCGCGTCCATCATTGCTTTCTTGTCGATCCGCAGAATTTCACAATCCGTCATGGCAGCCGCCGACCCCATGCGCAGCGCCTGGCCCGCCAGCGCGCCTTCGCCAAAGAAGTTTCCCTCAGTTAACACGCCGATAGTCGCTTCTCGGCCCGTCTTGGAGACGACGGTGAGCTTCACTTTGCCTTTTTGAATATAGAAGACCGCGTCCGCCGCGTCCCCCTGCGCGAAGATGCCCTGCTTCTTGGCAAACGTCAGGCTCTTCCTTCCGTCGCCAATGGTGGCGAGGAAGGTGCTGGGATTGAACTCGCGGCTCTTCTTATTTTTGGCAGACGCAGGAGAAGCCATCGACTTTGATTCTAGCCCGAAAAGTTGCTTTTTCCCACGATACTGTCCGTCCTCGCACGGCCAAGCTCCATCTGCCGGCGTTGAAAGTGAGCTGTTCTGCACAGTATTTCGCAAGAAAATGGACGAGTCTTGAGGCATCAAGGGCGCGCGGGCCTGTCAAACCAGGCAGCGAGACGCGGCATGGGCGAGAGGTTGAACACCTCTTCGGCTCCGTGCTCTTCGCCAAGAAAACAGACTTGAGTCGTTCATGTGCCTCAGGCGAGCCTCTGTCGAACCAAGCTAACGCCCAGTTACTCTTTTTCTGCCGCCAAACACCGATCTGGGTGCGGGTCGGTGCGGGGCATTCCAGTATTTAGCTCGCATTTTTCTCCCGGCTTGGCACCACAAGTGGGACAGCGAACAACCAAAGCTTGTTTCTTCCGGGCTGTCATGACTGCATAGTGCAGGGTTGGCCGGTAATAAGCTGGTCAATTGTGACCAGTGCAATCAAATCAAATCCATATGTGTGGAACATATTTCCTTAGTGGCGACGGCAAGGCAGGAATCGCTGGTATGAAAACGCGCATCCAAGTCAATGCGTGAAGAAACTGAGTCAATTATGGAAGAGAGGATGTCAATCTTCGACGAGCAATACCGAGTTGTTGCCATCGAAGGTGACCGCCTCGTCATCCGGGGAATTCTCAGCGGCGATGTGCTCACCATCGTCAATCCCGCGCCTGAGACTCCGCTTACTGAGCAAGATTATCCGCCTGGAAAATTGATCGTTCTGACCGACCCCTCACAAGCGCCTCTGAATTAAGAGAGGTGTCACCCTCTGCCTTCCAAGCCCTTTTGAAAACCAGCCCCCCTCGAACCAGTGTCTCAGAATGAAGGAGTCAGTCTCATAGTGACTTGATTAGTGGCTTCATAAATGACCTCTCGCTAGCAGTGTTTTCAACGACCTATCGCAAATCAGCGATGGCAGGGAGATTGCTCCTTCACTTCAAAGTATCTTTGCGGAGTAAGTAGTGACAATTGCGTTCAAAGCCACGCAGTGGGGCAGATGGTTGGCCGCATTATGGCGGTCGTTGTTCTTATCATCATTCTTATTGGGCTTTTCAATACTGGCCTGTGCGCAGGCACCCGACGTCAGCCGAGCCCCAACCGTCCCCGTGGTCTCGGGAGGTGTTGCCTTCGTACCATTCGTGCAAGCCGGACAGACCACGCTCGTAAGCATCATCTCCCCAGTAGTTCTTATACCTTTGGGCGAGAACTGGCTCATCGAATCACGCGCAGCCTTTGAAGGAGACTTCGTGCGTCGCGACGGAACCGGCCCTTTCGGTGGAGAGATCCAGAAATCACTTGAATATCTGCAAGTCGATTACATCGCGAACCCGCACTTGACCTTTACCTTCGGACGATTTCTCACGCCGTTCGGCATCTATAACGAGCGACTCTATCCCGTGTGGATCCGAGACCTGCAAGCCGATCCGCTTATACTTCCGCTCGAACAAAGCTCGAGCAATGGCATGATGCTGAGAGGCGGATTTGAAGCCGCTCACGATTTGAACCTCAATTACACGGCTTACTTCTCCACCCTCAGCACCAACGAAACACTCGCCTCCGATCGTCTGGTCGGTGGACGCCTCGGCGCGTTTCTGCCCAACCAGCGCGTTGAAATCGGGATTTCGTTCCAGCACCTGTTACAGGAGAACAATGCCAATCGCTTCGGCGCCCATTTTGAATGGCAGCCGCGCGCTCTCCCGTTGGACATTCGCTCGGAATACGCCGATACCGAATTGGGCCAAGGCTACTGGATTGAACCCGCTCTGCGCCTGAGTGCAATCTCTCATGCCAAAGTTTTCTCGCACATGCAACTGGTCGGACGGTTCCAGCAATTCTTCACCAAATCCGGTGTGATCGACGACGATCTGCCCGGCGCCAACACCAAGGAACCCGAGATAGGATTGAATTACTATTTTCTGGATGGATTGCGCGCCACCGCCAGCTACGGCCGGCAGCTCAACTCCGAAGCTAATGCAAACATCTGGACTGCCGGTGTAACGTACCGCTTCGCGTTTCCCCTCGGCCGAGGAGGCTACTAATGCTGATGCGAATCCTCGCCGTAATTCTGATTCTGGCCGCGATGGTTGCAGCCGAGTCCGGCAACAAATCATCGGGATCCAATGCTACAGTCCCGTCGGCCGTTGTTCAGCAGACCACGGCACAAGCCAGCGCTGCTATACGAGTCGAAGGCGAAAAACGTTTCCGCACCAACTGCGGACGCTGCCACATGCCTCCGCACAAATTTCCGCCGAAAATGATGGCGACCATCGTTCGCCATATGCGTGTGCGAGCTCTCATCACGGACGAAGACATGCGTTACATCCTAGCCTACATGACGGAATAACTTTGAACTTCGATTACACTAAGATCCCCCTCAAAATTCCCGCGCTGTTGGTCACGGCTCTGCTGGTAGCATCAATTCCGCGATGCGATGCACAGAACCAAATGCGCGTGGTCGAAATCCTCGCCGACAAAGACAGCCGTTACAAGATCGGTCGACAAGTTAGCCCCACATTGACCTTCAAGGCAGGTGAAGAAGTACAATTCCGAATTACTGCGAAGAAGGCGAAAACCTTCAACCGGAATGGATCCATTCACGGCTTCGCTCTCATCCGCAAGAAGGATGGCGCGAAATTTCCAGACTGGGAGATCGAACTCAAACCCGGCACTCAGGAATTTATCCTGAACGTCCCCTCTGAACCCGGGGAATACATGATCGTTTGCACCGTCATCTGTAGCGAGGGACATGAGGACATGAAAATGAAGGTCATCGTGATTGCGTAGCACTCACCAAGGAAATTCTCATGAAATGCCAGATGGTTAACTGCTCGGATATAAATTACTGGATCATTCTCACTGTTTTTGCCGTCTTCGCCACTGGATTGAGCCACGCCGCAACTTTTCGCGGCGAGATTGGCGACAGCTCCTGCGCTCTGAACGTTCACTCTCTCTCGCGGTCGCACCAGGAGATGCTGAAATCCAAGTCTTTTGGCTCGACTTCAGCCGACTGCGCTCGGCACTGTGTTGCCCATCTCGGAAGTTCGTTCGTGCTGGTGGTGAAAAATGACGTTTACCGTTTGGATAATCAGCAAGAAGCTGAAAAATGGGCAGGGCAAACCGTCATAGTGACTGGAGAACTGGATGCCAAAAAGAGTGCGATCACGGTAAAGACCATCGAGCCCGCAAAATGAGCCACCAGGCCCTGACGATGGATTACAACTTGCCCGTGACTGGCTGAAAAGGGTGGCAGCCCGGCAGGGATTCGAACCCCGATACGCAGCTCCAGAGGCTGCAGTCCTACCGTTGAACGACCGGGCTGTGCCTGAATTCTAAATCATTTCGTGGTGCCTGCAAAACGACTGCGTAGCGCGCTCATCATGCGCACGCGCAACTTACTTGACCCGAGTTAAAATTCTGGAGCAGCGGTGCTAGGATTTGGTTTATGCCGAGCAGCAAAACTTTTTCAGGAACGATTCCCGGAACCGTCTCAGAATCTCTCATCTCAGCCGACGACCGATTACGCGGAGATGGCGCGCCGTCCGCTTGAGGCCGAACAGTGCGCTCTCATCGTCATGGACATGCAAGAGAAACTGCTGCCGCCGATCTGGGAGAAAGAACGGCTGGTGCGAAATGTTCAGCTTCTGATTCGCATGGCCGGAGTCCTGAAGATCCCAGCACTGGTGACGACACAATATGCAAAAGGCTTGGGCAACACTGTACCGGAAATCGCGTCCCTCTTGCCCGACAGTCCGCCTATCGACAAGCTAATGTTCTCCTGCTTCGGCAGCGATGTATTCTGCTCCTTGCTGAAGCGCTTGCCGGGGCAACGGACGACCGTCCTGCTGTGCGGCATGGAAACCCACATTTGCGTGATGCAGACTGCAATGGGTGCGCTGCGGGAAGGCTATCTGGTGCACGTGGCTGCCGATGCCGTCAGCTCGAGAGCAGAATTAAATTGGCAATCGGACTGGATCGCATGTGCACGGCCGGAGCGATTCTTTCCTCGACCGAAATGATGATCTATGAACTGCTGCGCTCGTCAGGCGCGCCCGCATTTCGAGAACTACTGCCGTATCTGAAAGGCTGAAAGTCCAAGTCGATGGGAATATGGGAATAGAGGTTAATTTCAATTTCCCCTGTGCATCCCGGCGTACCCTGTGTGTCCTGCAGTAAAGATTTTTCACCACGAAAACTAGCCCGCTCGCCTCTTCTTTTTTCTGTTTCACTCGCACGACGGTAATTTTTGAAAACCCCTCGTCGAATGTCGGAGCCTTCAACTTACTCGCCATCTTGCGCATGATATCGTCGGGAACCGCGCGGCCACGTCGTTGGTGGCGTTCCATGCAAACCTCCAGCGGGACATCGAAGTACACTCCCTGCACATCGTAGCCGTAATCCTTAGCCAGCTTGATCCAGCTATCCGGTCGTGGGGCGTAAGGTTCGTTGCATCCACGTAATTCATGGGACGCCGCGCGATCAGCCTCGCCTTCAGCATCGATCGCAGATTTGAAAACACCAAATCCTGAAAGCGCTGCTCCTGCGCGTCATCGAAAAGAAGTTCGCGCAGCAGATCACTCGAAAGCGGATGAATATTATGCCGCTTGAACCACGAACTCTTGCCCGATCCCGGCAACCCGATCGCAAGAACAACGGTTCCCTTGCTGGCGCGGGCGGGGCGGACGCAGCTTGAACCGGCGCAGCCCCTGTAGGCAACTTCCCGGCAACCACTGATTCAGCAACAGATGCCTGAGCGACCGATGCCTCTGCGGTAGCAGGTTCTGCCGTGACCGACCGCGGACGAGATCCACCACCTCGACCGCCGCGACTGCGACGCCGGCGAGCCGGTCGCGGTTTCGATTCAACCGCCGCCGACGCTGCGGCTGGTGCCGAGGCAGACTCAGTCGCAACTTCAGGTTCTGGCCGCGGGGAACGCCGCGACTGAACTACGGGCGCCTCAACCACGGGCACATCAACAGGAGCTGCCACCGGGGCAACCTGGTTCATTATCATAGAACTTCGGCTGCAACGGCTCCGGTGCCTTGGTCGCTTCCTTGTCGCCGTCTCCGGGCTTCTTGCGGCGCTTCAAGCGCTCGCTCATCCATTTACGCATATAGCGCTTGTAGCATACTGGCGCACACTGGAGCAATCCGCGCCCCGTGGCGGCCGGGGTACCGGGTGCAGCGTCGGCATGTTTCCCCTGTGTTCCTCTGTGCTCCCCGTGGTAAAGATCTTGCCTGTCGATGACAAGCCTTCCCGGAGAAGAAATCGGCGGCATGTTCCTGTTAAGTCCTGTCAACTAGCCAGAGTTCCATCCCGCGATTACAATAGCTGCCAGAGTAAATCCATGAATCCGACTCATCCTCCAACTCTGCCAGTTGCCGCCGGGCAACTTCCCGCCGTGCCGCTCACGCTTGAAGGCTACGCCACGCTTCACCAGATGATGCGCTTCCGCTGGACCGCCTGGCGCGCCCTCCCCGAGAACGACCGTCGCGACATCGCCGCCGAAGCCTCGCAATGTTCTGGCCGAGATGGAGTGCAAAGCCAGAACGGCCAGTCCGCGCTCTTCTCTCTGCTCGGCCACAAAGGCGACCTGATGCTCGTTCACTTCCGCGAAACCTTCGACCGAGCTCAACCAGGCCGAGCTCGACCTCGCCCGGCTTCGCCTGAGCGATTTCCTCGAGCCCGACAACTTCCTATCTCTCGGTAATCGAACTCGGACTCTACGAATCTCAGCCTGAAGACCTACAAGGCGCTCGCCGAGCGCGGCATCGAACCGCACTCCGAAGAATGGAAAGATGCCGATCGACGAAACCATCGCGCGCCAGAAAGAGGCGATGAAGCCGCGCCTGTTTCCCGCCATGCCGCCCAATCGCTACATCTGTTTCTATCCCATGGACCGCCTGCGCGGCGAAGACAAGAACTGGTACACGCTCCCCATGGAAGAGCGCCAGCGCCAGATGAACGAGCACGGCATGGTCGGACGCCGCTATGCCGGCGAAGTAAAACAGATCATCACCGGCTCCATCGGCTTTGACGATTGGGAGTGGGGCGTCGATCTTTTCGCCGACGATCCGCTGGTTTTCAAAAAGCTGATCTACGAGATGCGCTTCGACCACGTCAGCGCCGTCTATGCGCTATTCGGAAGTTTCTACATCGGATTGCGCTGTCCGGCGAACCGCCTATACGACTTGCTGGAAGGACAATTTGCCGCAGCACGGCGAGTCAGCGATTTAAGTCGTCTCCCATCGCCGAATCACTTTTTTCTTGCGAGCGCACTTCGCACTTCGGCATCTTCACCTTCGCAAAGTGAAACTCGTGCAGCTTCATATCCACCCGCGCCCCGCGAAACGTCACGCCCTCCATGCGCAGCCGGAATCGCTGTTCAGCGGCATTTTCTCCAGCAAGTTTGATCGCTCCGCCCGCGCCGAGCACCCGGTGCCAGGGCAGTCCCTGAACCTGTTGCAGAACGCGCACAACTTGCCGCGCCGCTCCGGGCCAGCCTGCAGCCTTGGCTATCGCTCCATAGCTCGACACCGACCCCGCCGGCAAGGCACGAATGCAGCGCACGACGCGAACCCGCTTATCCGCCAGCAAGCTTTCGTCTGACTTGCGCTCGCCAGACTTCCGCTCGCTGGACTTTCGCTTCCCAGCTTCGGGTTGAGATTTCCGTTTCACAGGTCCATATCCTTATCCTTACAGACAATCTCCGTCAGAAAATCGTGTTAACCTAGTTTCGCCGATACGAAAATATACGCGTGCCCGTAAAACCTTGAAATACGATACCTGCATCTCATGTTTTACTCACCAAATTGGCCCTCGGAGAAGTTGGAGAAATAATATGCTTCGCTTGCTGAAAGCCTTGCCTTTTGCCTTGGCCCTCGCCGCCTTGAGCATCTTCGCGACCAGCTGCGGTTCCGGTGGGTCAGCCGCGGTTCGCTTGATCAATACCATACCCGACAACGGCGTCAACGGCTCAATAGCGCTGGACATCTATTTCAACAACAACTTGACTAGTACTTCGCCACTGGCGGTCAACACTGTCCAGCCTGCTATATCAACCCCTGCGAAATATCTGAACGTACCGTCGGGCAACGACACGATCGTAGCGTACGATACTGGCACCAAGAGCAACCCAGTCGTGAGCCAAAGCTCCGAAACCGGATTGAGCAGTTCGAACAACAATTCGGTCCAGTACACGTTGCTCTTCGCCGGATATACCGATGCCCCACCCCAACTTTACGTTATCAACGACAACAACACCCCTCCGGCGGCGAATACCGTGAAATTTCGCGTCATCGACGGATCGGCTTTTGAGGGGGCGAACGGCCTCGACGTTTATCTCTACCAGACCGGAACTATACCTCCTACCATGCCTCTGTTTTCTAACCTGACTATCGGGATGGCGAGCGAGTACAATGCTTATCCTTTTGCAAGCGGTCAACCCGCTTCTATTATCGAAATTGTTCGCCACGGCGGCCCGATACTTTATAATTTTCCCCTCCCTGCTTTCTCACCCGGAGAGATTATGACCGTGGTTCTTAACGACGAGCCGGGGGGGGCAACCATTAACCCACGTCCGATAGTGATGGTTGATCTTTTGGCTAATTAATCGCGGGCGAGGTGGCCTGAACTACCCAGCATCTCGCCCTACTTTAGGAAGAAGCGCTGGGCTTTAACCGACGCCCAGCGAATCAACGTAGCAAGCAGTTGACAAATATTCGCCTTCGATACCAAACTTAACCGGGGGAGAATTCTGAACTCTGGAGAAACAAAAAAGATGTCTCGCTCATTGCTGGCCCGGACGTTACTAGCCCATACGTTGACGGCCCGTACGTTGATAGTCCGTACACTGACGCTGGCAGCCTTGAGCATCTTTACCATCAGTTGCAATCCCACGAATCTCACGCAGGTTCGTGTGATCAATGCCATCTCCGATGGCCCCGGCTTGGATGTTTATTTAAATGGAGGCAAGTCCTTCACCAACCTGGCATTTACCCAGGTTCAGCCGTCTCCCCCATCTACTCGTCGATCTACTCGGGCCAGGATACGGTCGAAGCGTATAAAACCGGCACCACCACCAATCCCCTCTTCATATATAACGGCATTGGAAACAGCGGCCAAGGAACCGGCGGTGCCATCACTGACTTGAATGGCTCAACGGAGTACACGGTAATTCTGGATGGACTCTACGCCGGACCGTCCCTCGTCGTCATACGCGATAACAACGCGGTGCCGTTTGAAAACAACGAGGAATTCCGCGTGATCAATGCGTCCCCCCACTCCCCCACAGGCGGAGTGGACGTTTATATCGTCCCCCCCAGCACTGAAGACCTTACGAATTTCACACCTCAGATCACCGGACTCGGCAATGGGCAGGGCAGCACCTACCAAAGCCTTACCTACGTTAGTACTGGCTATAACGTGATGGTTACCGCGAATGGAAGCAAAAAGGCTCTCATTACCGAGCTCTTAACGCCCAACTCCCAGTCGATTACCACGGTGGTGCTCGTCGACAATCTGGGGGGTCTTAATGGAATGTCGCAGACTCCACTGGTGTTGCAAGACCTCAATTAATCGCTGTCAAACTAGCAGCCAGACAAAGCTTGGGGAGTGCTTTTGCAGGCTGAGCAAAAAATTCCTTTTGTATCTGATTTTGGGTGGCGCAGCGCTTCAGCGCTGCGGTAACTGAACTATTTTGAATGCGGCTTCAAACCGCTGAAGCCCACCGCGCCCCACAGCACAACTTCTTCGCAATCTCTTAAGCCGCATCTTGTTTAAAAGATCGCGCGGCCGACGCTTCATCGTCGAATACTTCAAAAATAGTCAGCAGCTTGGTGATCTGGAGAAGGTCACCCACTCGCTGGCTCAAACTCGCCAGCTTCACCGCCCCACCGGCATTGCGTGCAGTTGTGTAAAGCGAAACCAGCGTTCCAAGACCGCCGCTATCGATATAGTTTACTTCGCGCAAATTCAGCACCACCTTCGGGCTCTGGGCCAATAGATTCTTGACAGTATCGCGGAGGCTGGCTGATTCTTCGCCGAACACCAGCCGACCGCTGCAATCCACCACCAGCACGCCCTCCAATGCTCGTGTGCTCATTCTCAGTTGCATAGGCGCTTCTCTCCAATATTCATAGTAAAACCCGATTCATGAGCCTACCCCGCCAGCCGAAGCCATGCAAGCGGTCGAGCTGAGGCCACTCGGCTCGGCGCTCGAAGCTCGCCCGCAAACCGTCCACGTGTCAGACTGTATAATCAGGGATTCCGCATGAGCTATCAGGTCCTGGCGCGCAAATACCGGCCGCAGAAATTCTCCGACGTCATCGGCCAGGAACATGTTACCCGCACCCTGCAAAATGCCATCGCGCAGGAGCGCATCGCGCACGGCTATATCTTCAGCGGCCATCGCGGCATCGGCAAGACGACCGTCGCGCGCATCCTGGCCATGGCGCTGAACTGCCGCTCGACTATCGAACGACGGGGAAACCGCTAACCGAGCCCTGCGGCATTTGCGATTCCTGCACCGAAATTCGCGCCGGCAACGCGGTCGACGTAATCGAAATTGATGCGGCCACCAATCGCGGCATCGACGAAATCCGCGAACTGCGCGAAGCCGCCCGCTATCGTCCGGCGCGCGACCGCTTCAAAATCTACATTCTCGACGAAGCGCACCAGATCACCGACGCCGCCTTCAATGCGCTGCTTAAAACGCTGGAGGAGCCTCCCAGCCACGTCATCTTTATGATGGCCACCACCCAGCCCGAGGATATTCCTCAGACCATCCGCTCGCGCTGCCAGCATTTCAGTTTTCGCGCGGTGAAGTTCGAAGACATCATGGGCCAGCTCCGCGACATCGTCGACGCAAGAAAAAATTCCCGCCGACGATGACGCACTTGCTCTGCTGGCGGAAGCCGGCGACGGCTCGATGCGCGACGCGCTCTCCATTCTCGACCAGGCCATCGCCTCCACCTCCGACCATCTGACCCTCGATTCGGTTCGCAGCCTGATCGGCGCCGCTCCGGCTGGAGCACTCGAAACCGTAATGCAAGCCGTGGCGGAAAGTTCGAGCGAAAAAATCCTGCTCCTGGTCGACGAATTGATCGGCGAAGGCCACAGCCCCACGCATTTCGCGCGCCAGTTGGTTCGCTTCCTGCGGAATGTCGACCGTGGCAAAAATCGCGGGCAAAGATTCTGCGCTGCTGCAGATTTCGTCCGATGAGCGCGCCCGCGTGGCCCGCATCGCCGACCTGTTCAGCGAAGAAGACCTGGCCCGCCATTTGCAGATCATGCTGCGCACCCACGGAGAACTCGGATATCGCCAGGAGCAGCGCTTCCATCTGGAACTGGGACTGCTGAAAATGGCGCACGCGCAGCGTCTGCTGCCGATCGAGCAGTTGCTGAGCGACGTGGCGTCGTCCGCTTCTTGACCAGCGCGCGGCCTGCCGAGGCCGGTTCTGACGCCCCTGTCGCTTCCCGTCCTTCGCTGCACCAACGGAAGGCCGCCGCACCGAATCTCCTGCACCGCGCGATCAATTTCTGTGTCGCCTTTCGCGGCCGACTCGGCGCGCAAAAGCAATCCGAAGCGGAGCGTCGAGTTCGATTCAAGCGATTGCGTCCGCTCGTAACCGAACGCGACGACGCAACGTGTCATCATGGGATCGGCCGCGCCTGCCATCGAAGAATTGCCGCCGATGCCCGATCCGGAGCCCATCCAGTAATGAATAATGGAGCGACGGGCGTCTCGCCCGTCATCCGACCGAAAGACCGGCCTGTCCGACACCTTCGCGAGCCGAGCCGAGGTCAACGCCGAGTCTCTGCGCGACGCCGTGCTCAACGCGCTGGGCAATCAGCAAATGCTGGTTTCCTGCTGGAAAACGCGGAGTGGAAGCTCGAAGGAAACTCGCTGATCGCAAGAGTAGCAGCTTCCAGCACGATGATCGAAATGTCGTTCACCGCCGATGCGCGCCGGATCGCCAGCGCCGCCGCCAGCGGCGTCTGGCCGGCCGATCAGGTGCAAGTGATTCTGGTGGAGCAGTGCGCGCAGCAAGTCCTACGCCGCCGGCGTACGCCGCGCCATCGAACGGAAGCGCACGCAGCCGGGCCGAACAGGACCCGGTCGTACAACGCATGAAAGAAAAATTCGGAGCGGAAATTCGCACCGTTATCGATTATCGCGAGAAAGGATAAGAAACTAATTGGTAATTTGGCAATTTGTAATTTGTAATTGAAAAGCTCAAATCGCTTTCGCGCCAGTGTTGCATTTCAAATTACAAATCACAAATTACCAATTACAAATTTTCTTATGTCCGGATTCAATTTGCAGGAACTGATGTCGCAGGCCAAGCAGCAGTACGAGACGCTGCAGAAAAAGATGGAGCAGACCGTCGTCGAAGCTTCTTCCGGCGGCGGCACCGTCACCGTCAAGATGGATGGCCGCAAGCAGGTACTCGGCATCAAAATCGATCCCGAGGCGGTAAAGGCCGGCGATGTGGAGATGCTGCAGGATCTGGTGATGGCCGCGCTGAACGAAGCCAGCCGCAAAGTGGATCAGGCGATGCAGTCCAGCGTAGGCGGAATGCTCGGCGGACTGGGAGGAATTTGTAATTTGTAATTCTGTAATTTGAAATTTGCAATTGAAAAGACCTGACTTTTCAGATTACAAATTACCAGATTACACAATTACAAATTCCCTATGTCTCATTTTGCCGAACCGATGACCCGGCTCATCGACGAACTCAAGAAGCTGCCGGGAATCGGCAGCAAGAGCGCACAGCGCCTGGCCTTTCATATTCTGCGCTCGAGCGACGATGACGCCGAAGCTCTCGCCTCCGCCGTTCGCGACGTCAAAGCCAATCTGCGCCTGTGCTCCATCTGCAACAACATCACCGACGTCGATCCCTGCGTCTACTGCAGCAGTCCCACTCGCAATCAAAAGCTGGTCTGCGTGGTCGAGGAGCCGACCAACATCGCCGCCGTCGAGAAGACGCGGCATTTTAATGGCGTCTACCATGTGCTGCACGGCTCGATTTCCCCTCTGCACGGCGTGGGCCCCGAACAATTGCGCATCGCAAATTTCATGACCGCGGGTCGCCGAAGGCGAGATCGAAGAAGTCATCCTCGCCACCAATCCCACCGTCGAGGGTGAAGCCACCGCCACCTACCTCGCCCAGCAACTGAAGCACGTCCAGGGACTGACGCGTCACCCGTATCGCCATGGGCATTCCGGTAGGCAGCGACATCGAATACACCGACGAAGTCACCATGCTCAAGGCCATGGAAGGCCGTCGCGAGATGTAGATTCTGCCCGAAACCCCGCAAGCGAACTGCCATACCTCGGTTTCTCACCCTCCCGCCAGGGTTACCAATGGGCACTAGCTCACGGTAAATCCTCCTCGTATAATGTCCGAAAATCCACATTTTCTTCGAGGGATCGACCTATGGGCCGTGTCCGCTTTGCGCAACCGCTCCTTTTCTGTGCCGCTACCCTGCTGATGGTGGCGGGCACATGTGTGCCAAATATGCGCGCGCAAGATGCGCTCCCCACTCCCGCGCCGTACGTGCCCCGTCTTGGAGGCCCACAGGATTGGAGCCATCAGCACGTCATCTACACCCTCAACGGCTCAGTGGAAGATATGCTGAAGCTTCGCGACGATCCTCGCTTCCTGCATAGCATTGTTCTGCATTACACGCGAGAGCATCGTAACCAGACCGCACAACCGGCAACTGCCGGGTTGAATGAATCTGGATCGAACCAAGCTGGATGGAACGAAGCAGGCTTGAACGAGGCTGAGTTGAATGAATCTCGGTCACACGACAATAGTTTGAGCCAAGACCTCTTCGGCGACTTTAGAGTGGGGTTACAACCAACTCCGGTGGACCCGATCAGATTCCCCACCATTCCACGTCGAAACAAGAACACCAAGGTTGACTGGGCGATGTCCCTGGGACCAACCGCTGGCCTCGCCATTGGTGAGACCCCGGCGGTATACACCTACAACTATTCGTCGCCCAGTTGCAGTATCCTCACCGCCACTCCTCCCGTCGTGGGCGACTTTGTCGTGTACACCATTAACGCGACTCCGGGAGTGGGCACGCAGGCCAACCTGGTTGGTTTGACGAATCTCTATACCGATCCCGCCGGCACCGGATTTTGCTCTGGCGACACCGGCCCCTCGTTTCTATTTTCTTACGCAATCGGTACGGGCGGCTCGCCGCTGTCTCCAGTGCCTTCGATCGATGGGACAAGGGTTGCCTGGATCGAATCGACTGCCACCACATCCAACTTGCACATTACGATATGGGCAGCCAACGATGGCGGTACTGCCACGTCCCCAATTAAACCGCCCGGCGTCTTCACCAATGGGGCCTGCGTTCCTGCCGGAGATTCCTGCGACCTTGCCATCAACTACACCAACACATCAGTTACCGGATGCACCACTGCATATCCCGCCGCAAACACCCGTTCCGACATCTACGTCGATTATGCCAGCGATAGCGGCTTCGTCAGCGCCAACAATGGACTTCTCTACCATGTTAAGAATATCTTCAGCACCACAACCAATCCCTCCGTCGATTTCTGCGTCCCCGTTAATACGACTTTCGAAGCTACCCCTAGTTCGGCCATGAGTGGCCCGCTCTACGATGGGCTGCTCAACGAGGTCTTCATCACCGATTCCGAAAAAATCTACGCCTATAACGTGCATGCGTCAGGTACGACGGTAAGCTTTACACCCGCGTCCACGCCGTCCTATACCTACGGCACTACCGCAAGTAACTACAATTATCAGACCGGTCCGGGACTAATGCTGGACGAGTTTAACGGTTATCTCTATGTGTTCTCCACCTATGACAAGAACACCAAAACCTCCGTGACCCAGTTGCCCACCAGCCTTGCTTCTGCTGCTACGGTTGAACTCGGGGCCATAAGTACCAATACCAATAAAATTCTGTTTTACGGCGCCTTCGATAACAACTATTACACCAACGGGCCGGCCAACGCTAAGTCCACGCTATACAGTTGTGGCACTGCGGCGACTGCGACCGCGCAGAATCTCTACTCGATTAGTTTCAGCGCCACCACCGGAGTGGCAAACGGAACCCCCGCCATGTCCTTGAACAAAAATGTTAATGCGGGTGGAAATTCTAACGGAGTCTGCTCGCCCATCACCGAGTTTTATGATGGGACCACCGATCGCATCTTCGTCGGCATGGGAGAGCCAGGCGCTACCACCGGGGCCAACATCGTCACCATGTGGGACGTCAACAGCCGGCCCAGCGCCACCACCGCGGCCACGGCTACCGCCACGGGCTACACAGGCGGCACGAGTGGCTTCGCCGCGGACAATGCCAGCGCGGACGCCCAGGCGGAGAGCATCTACTTTTCGACCGAGGATGTCGGTACCATCTCTACTCCTGTCGCTGTCCCCGCCGCCACGGCCTACAACGTATTCGGAATCTACACCGACGGCTCGACGTTCCCACAGACCGGTGGACTGGACGACGATGGCAATGCTTACTCGGCCACGGAGCTCGGCACTTCAGCAACGTGGAACGGTATCACGTATACCTTCGGGCCGACCAATGCGGAGGATGCATGGCAGAACACCATCATCACGCTACCTGCGGGTCAGTACAGCACATTGACGTTTCTAGGCAACGCCGTGAATGGCAATCTGCCCTCTCAGACATTCATCGTCACCTACACCGACGGCACGACCTCAACGTTCACACAGAGTGTCAGCGACTGGTTTACGCCGCAAGACTACATGGGAGAAACGACCGTCGTGACCACGGCCTACCGCAACGAATACAACGGTACGAAGGACAACCGGACGTTTGATCTTTACGGTTACTCGTTCGCGATCAACGCTAGCAAGACGGTAAAGAGCCTCACCCTGCCAGGCCTCAGCACCGTCAATAATGCTGCCGATAATGTTGTAGTTGTTCTTGGCATCGCATTATCCTCGCAAGGCTATGGCGCCATAAAGCTGACGCAGTCCGGGCTGCAGTAGCAACCGGCGCGGCGATAGCATTGGAGTTGGAACGGAATTTAGCGTTGCCGTGACCGCAGGCTACGAGTTTTTAACGCCGGCTCGGTTACATGGGCCTGAATGGCTATGAACTTTTCCGCAACTCAGCGCCTGCGTCTCGAACACCCGCTCGAACTGAAATGCGGGTTTCGCGTAAGGTTTTTTTGTTTGCTTCTTATGAATCTCCAGCTTGTTTTCCGGACCCACAGGGTTCCCGTTTGCCATTATATGTATTCACCCCTAAAAACAGACTTCTGACAAGCGGCTGGAAAATCTTCTTTACAGAATTATACAGTTCTATCGTCTTTGCTAAAAGCTCATTCTTCGGAATCCTCCAGGGTTGAGACTTGCAAGTTCCACGTCTCAGTCGCCGACGACTCCCAACAGGAATCCGTTGGCTTCCTCGTCCGGGGCAACTAACCCTTCCGGCAGACTTCCCCGGTTGTACTCCGCCATGCGATTCTTCCATTTCAAAAAGTCGGTAATGCTCTGCGGCTCGATGCGGACTTCCACCCGCCGCAGACTCGCCAACAACAGATTCATTTCATACCCGAATCCGATATCCGAACGCATATTCTTAGCCGACGGCTTGACACGCTCGATCTCGCGCCCGGATACCTCCAGCAGTCCCCACCCCGCGGGAAGTTCTTCGCTTCGTATCAACCCCCGAGGCGACAAATAATACCGCTCGCAGCCGACGCCGATCTCCGGCTTTTGGCGGAACGGTTTGTCGCGATCAGCCAGGAAATCTCCGCGCGAAATCTTGCTCTCGATCAGCACCGAATGACACGCCTTCTTCCAACCAATCGCATCCGGCATCTCTCCGCTGACGCAAGCCTGCTCGCTGAGAACAACTCCACAGCGATAACGCCGCAACCACGACACCGCCATCGAAACTAATTTCGCGTGAGTCATATTTGTACGAACTCTGTACGAACCACAAAATAAGTTTGGAAGGTGAACATCATTCTGAGAAGTGTCAGACTAGCTTCGCATCGGGGTATCGCTTCAGTGATGCCGCAAGCCACCTGCTATCGGCGGCCTCTTTAGGGGCTGCGCTAAGAATTTGCTGCTGCTGCTCGCGGAACTACGCAAAGTTCGTACCACCACCGGTCGCCGCAGCACCATCTCCAGCAGATGTCGCGCCGCGGCAACCCCTTCCGCCGAGCGGTCCAACACCGAGTATCCCGCCACTCTTACCGTTACAAAACGGTCCTGCAAACTAACTTCGAGCTTCGGAGAGTTTTCGTTTTCATTGCGCCCATGCCGCGTGTCCAGCGCATTAGCCAGACGCAAAACCCCGGCCAATTCCATGGCGATCGGCCGATCCGCCAGTTCCAGCATCTGCATGGTCTTTCCCCGCGGATGCGGTAAAGCTCCGCGATGATAGCGTGCGACCACTGCTGCCAATTCCAGTTCGCGCGCACTCCAGCCCAAGGGACGCGCCAACCCTCGGATCATCCGGTACGAAAATTTCTGGTGATTTGCTGCGCCCTTGGCTTTGCCGACGTCATGCATAAGCGCCGCCGCCTGCAACACGGCTCTTGGTTCGTACTCCCGATCGTTGGCAGTAAAATTCAGTGCACGAGTCGAAGCAACATCCAGCGTCGCTGGCTCGGACGACAGCAGACCCGCATCCTTCAACCCGTCATACAAAAGGAGCGCCAGTTGTGCCACCCGCTGAGAATGCGCGAAATCGGGATCCAGATATCCCGCCCATGCGCGGAGGCGGCTCATCGCCGCCGAACGCAATTGCGGTCCCGCAGGCAACTCCGCCCGCCAGATGCGCCACAGCGAATCCTTTCCCACCATCTTTTCGCGATAGCGTGCGATCCTCTTGCTGCGCTCCGCATTCAACATCTCGCGCCAGCAATTGCGATTTTCCACGTCAGGGAACGCACTCACATTGGCCTCGACCGCAGTCGCCCAAAGCACGTCCAGATCGTGAACTTCTCCCAACAGATCCTGCAGTTCCTTCAGATCGTCGCCCCAAAGCGCGTGCTGGCGCGGCAGAAAATTTTCTACCGTGTAACGGAAGCGTTTGATGCCGATGCGCAGTTCGTGCCAGCTAACCTGCGACCGCGTGCGCAACGCATGTTTGTGCAGTTCATAGGCCGACGTCCACTTTTCCAACGCCAGATGCAGATAGACCACGCTCCCCGGACGTACCCGCGACGCGCGCTGCGGCAGCGTTCTCGACCACTGGCGCCATTGCTTCCGGTCAAACTGATTGAGATCTTTGAAGGCGTCCTGCTTGCATTCGGCTTCACGCGCATGCAGATGATCGAGCAGCTTGATCGCCACGGGATCGCCCGAAGAAAGATCGACTGCGGCAGGATCGGTAATACCTCGGGTTCCGCTCAGCTTCTCGATCCACTCTTCCATCACCTGCATGTCGCGAAGCTCGCCGAGCGCCTGAAAAAGTTTCTTCCCCGCCTTCTTCATGTCCTTCCATGAAGAATCGGGATCGATGGCCATCAATCCGTCTGCAAGTGAACGACAACGCCGGAGCGCAACTCGAAGGTCGTGTACCGGATCGGCATCGAACCCAGCAGCCGCCCGATCACACTCCACGAGTACTCGTTCCATCCAGGCTCGCAGGCCGAGCTTTGGCTTGGGACTCGCGGGCTTTGGGCGTGTCTTCGGGCGTTTGTTCGGTCGTGAATTCGGACTAGGCTTCAGGACTGGACTGGCTCCCACGTAGCTCCTTATGGTTTACGGGAACCATTGTCGCCTCTTTGCGCGGATTCTTCTAGAGCAGGCGGCTTTGGATCGTGTCCTACTCTACTTTTTCACCACGGAGACACGGAGGCACGGAGAAAAATCTCGGAACGGTAAGAGCCCAGGCTAAGGTTTAGCTTCGGAGTTGGGTTTTCTCCGTGGCCTCCGTGGTGGAAGACCTGTACCGCCCCCCCCACCCCCCCCTACCCCCTAGTATCGTTGTTATAAACAGTCGTATTGTCATTTGTATAAACAAATTGGCCGGAACGGAGCGATGGTTCGGAATAGGCTCTGCCAGACCGTCAATTTGTCAAAGATTGCCGAAGGTGGTTTTTCAGCAGTCGTGGAACCGTCTCTGGAGACGGGCGGAGTTCTGGAGGCTCCACTCTGGGGAATGATGGCGGAGTTTGGGGCGGTTGTCTGTGATGGAAGTACATAAGATTGGTGATGAAAAAAAGCACGGACGTACGGCATGACTCAAGGGTATTAGTTTGAACTCGGCCTTGTGGACAGAGCAGCCAAGACCCCAGGTAATTGGTCACAGCCTGGTATTCAATTTGGAGGGATTTGAGATGTAATCGAGGCGTTAGCGCTCATTGACCCAGACGGGCCGTAGTTGGTGCTATGGCGATATTGCAACAATTCACCTCGGATTCTCATGCAAGACTTAGCCCAGAGACGCGTTCTCCCACTGAGCTTACAATCCGGTGCGAGCCACCGAAAATGGAGATATGGACGGCATGGCTCATTCTGATGTTTTCTTCGATTGACGTTCTCTCCCAGACGCGCGTCTGGCCCTACCCAGAGATGTCGAGCAGTGCTTAATGGTAAATTCCTTGACGGAGACTCGCCCGATGCGCTCGCAGGTTCTTGCAGCCACTCTTCTTATCGTTTGTGTTGCAGCCGCTTTTGTTGCCGCCGCCAGCGCCCAAAGCGCTCCGGTGGTTGCAGCCGGGGATCAGCGTTTTCACTTCACTGAGAAGCCCGGACCGGATGCGGTGGGACTGAGGGTTGTGGAGCAGTACGATTTCTCGCGCGCCTATCGTCCTGTCACCGATGCATTGGGCCAGCCGTATCAAGGAGAGCGCGCACGGCCACTGCAGACGCTGATCTGGTATCCGGCGCAGAAGAGCAGCGGCAAACCGATGACGGTTGGGGATTACACAGATCTGCTGGCTATGGAGACCAGTTATGGGAAACCTGAGCTTTGGTCGGATTGGAAATCGTGGATCGAGGGCATGAAGCCTACGCTGAAAGATTCGATGTGGGCCGTGCGCGATGCTCCGCTGTTGTCGGGACGATTTCCGGTGGTGATCTATGCGCCGAGTCTTTCCTCGATGTCCTGGGAGAACGCAGATATATGCGAGTACCTGGCGAGCCACGGCTACGTGGTGGTTGCTAGTCCGAGTACGGGCGCGACGTCGCGCGATATGACCGTGGACCTCGGCGGTATCAATGTGCAGGCGCAGGACATCTCCTTTTTGATTGGGTACGCGCAGACTCTGCCGGATACGGACATGTCGGAGATTGCGGCGGCGGGGTTTAGCTGGGGTGGGATCTCAAACCTGTTTGCGGCGGCGCGCGACAACCGCATTGACGCGCTGGTGGCGCTCGAGGGCAGCATGCGGTATTTCCCGGGTCTGGTGAAGGCGGCGACCGATGTGCATCCGGAGCAGATGACGATACCGATGCTGTTCTTTACGCAAGGGCCGACATCGCTCGAGAAGCTGGCGCGGCGCACTCCAAGCAAGGACACCGAGGGCCCCAATGTACTGAATGCGTGGACGCACGGCGATCTGATTACGGTTGAAGACATCGCACTGGTACACACGGAGCACGGCTCGATGTTCCAGCGAAATGAGGACATATGGAAGAGCTATCCCAGAAGTCACAAAGCGGATTACACGCGGGCGGATGGGATTGTTGGCTATGCCTGGGTTGCGCGCTACACGCTGGAGTTCCTGGATGCATATCTCAAGCATGATGCGCAGGCGATGGCGTTTCTCAAGAAGACGCCTGCGGATGTTGGCGTTCCGCCGCACATGATGACGGCGGACTTTCGCGCGGGCAAAGCGATACCGGCTAGTCTCGATGCGTTCCGCGCGGAGCTGGGACGGCAGGGCTTCGATCATGCTCCGGCAATCTATGCTGCGATGCTGAAGGACCAGCCGGATTTCAAGCTGGATGAAGACGCCGTAATCGGGTGGGCGCACGACCTGATGGAGAAGAATCACCTGCCCGAGGCGACCGACCTGTTGAAGTTGGATGTGCAGGTGTTTCCGAGTTCGTGGAATGCCTATGACAGCCTGGGCGAGGCATACACGAAGGCAGGGCAGAAGCAGTTGGCGATCGACAGCTACAAGAAGTCACTGGAACTGAATCCGGCGAATGATGACGCCAAAGAGAAGCTGAAGATGCTGGAGACGGCACCGCCGGCGAAGTAGCTCTATAAAGTCAGTTTACGAAAACAGGCGTTATCACTCCTTGAGAATTGGCCGCTCGGTCAATGCGTGCAATGGGATATTACGCGTTCAGCGATCTGCTTTTGAAGATTTCATGGCTGTGTGGGTGTTTAAAAATAAGCGTTTTCCAGCCGGGCAAGACGTGCGAACAAAAACAATTGCCGGCCCACGTCAAGGCCGGCAACTTAAAACGAACAATCGAGAATTATCTTAATTGCTCAGTGCCTAATTGCTGAGCACCTTCTCCCGCTCCTCTGCGTCCTGGTTTCTTCGCGCGGCGTGGATGGCAGCGCAAATTCCAACACTTCGTCAATCGTCTTCACGTAATGAGCTGTCAGTCCCCCAACTGCTCCGGGGTCAGATCCTCCTCCACGTTGGTTTTGTTTTCCGCCGGCAGAATCACGTCATGTACTCCGGCGCGTTTGGCGGCCAGGACTTTTTCCTTGATTCCGCCGATGGGCAGACACGTTGCCGCTCAGCGTGATCTCGCCCGTCATCGCGGTCAGCGGACGAACCGGCTTGCCCGTCAGCAACGAAACCAGAGCCGTCGCCATGGTGACGCCCGCCGAAGGACCGTCTTTCGGAATCGCGCCCGCCGGCACGTGAATGTGAATGTCGTGGTCGGCGAAAAAGTCTTCGTCGATGCCCAGTTGCTTGGCATTCGAACGCACCCAGGTCAAGCCGGCCTGCATCGATTCCTGCATCACCTGTCCGATTCTGCCCGGTCATGGTGAAGCCCGCCTTTGCCCTTCATGCGGTTGGCTTCGACGAACAGCACGTCGCCGCCGGACGGCGTCCATGCCAATCCGACAACCACGCCGGCACGCTTGGTGCGCTCGGCAATTTCGCCTTCGCTGCGGACCTTGATGCCGCCCAGAAATTCCTGACACTGACCTCCTGGGTGACCACCAGCTTTTCGGTCTTGCCTTCCGCCAGCCGCCGCGCCTGCTTGCGGCAAATGGTGCCGATGTTGCGCTCCAGGTTGCGCACGCCGGCCTCGCGCGTGTAATGGCGGATCAGGTAGCCCATCGCCTCGTCCGGAAATTCAATCTGCTCTGTCGTGATGCCGTTCTCCTCAATCTGCCGCGGAATCAGATATTGGAACGCGATGTGAACTTTCTCTTCCTCGGTGTAGCCCTGCAGTTCGATGATCTCCATGCGGTCGCGCAACGGCTCCGCAATCGGATCGAGCATGTTCGCGGTGGTGATGAACAGCACCTTCGAAAGATCGAAAGTCACGTCGAGATAATTGTCGCGGAATGTCGCAGTTCTGCTCCGGATCAAGCGCTTCGAGCAACGCCGAGCCGGATCGCCGCGGAAATCGCGCCCGACCTTGTCGATTTCGTCGAGCATGAAGACCGGATCTTTGGTCTCCGCGCGCCGAATGCCCTGAATGATCTGTCCCGGCAACGCTCCGATGTAAGTACGCCGATGGCCGCGAATTTCGGCTTCATCGTGCACGCCGCCGAGCGAGATGCGCACGAACTTGCGCCCCAGCGCGCGCGCGATCGACTTGCCCAGCGAAGTTTTGCCCACGCCCGGAGGTCCGACGAAGCAAAGAATCGGACCCTTCATGCTGGGCTTCAACCGCCGCACCGAAAGATAATCCAGAATGCGGTCTTTCACTTTCTGCAAATCGTAGTGATCGGCGTCGAGAATTTCCTTCGCCTTCGGAATATCCACTTCGCCGCCGGAAGTTTTCTGCCCACGGCAGCACCGCCAGCCACTCGATGTAGTTTCGCGTGACCGAATAGTCGGCCGCCATCGGCGACATGCGCGCCAGCCGGCCCAGTTCCTTCAGCGCTTCTTTCTTCACTTCGTCCGGCATGCCGGCCGATTCGATTTTCTGCCGCAGTTCTTCCGTGTCGCGCGCGCCTTCGTCCTGCTCGCCCAGCTCTTTCTGGATGGCCTTCATCTGCTCGCGCAGATAGTATTCGCGCTGCGTCTGCTGCACCCGGTCCTGCACTTCGGACTGAATCTTGTTGCGCAGTTGCTGAACTTCGAGTTCCTTGGCCAGATGCTGATTGATTTTTTCCAGCCGAATGCGAACGTCGGTGGTTTCGAGCGTGTCCTGCTTGTCGGAGGTCGAAAGCGACGGCAGCGACGAGGCGATGAAATCCACCAGCCGTCCCGGCTCCTCAATATTCATGGCGACCGTCGAAAGTTCGTCGGAAAGCGTCGGCGAGCCGGCCACGATCTGCTGGAACAGCGTCAGCACGTTGCGCTGCAACGCTTCGATTTCGGAATTCTTCGGCGGAATCGATCTCCGGAACCGGTTCCACTTGCGCCCGCATGAACGGCGTGAGCTGGGCGAATTCCGTCAACCGCACCCGCTCCAGACCTTCGGCAAAAACGAACAGGCTCTGGTTGGGCATTTTCACTACTTTGTGCACCACCGCCAGGCTGCCAACGGTATAGAGATCCGTTGGCTGCGGCGAATCCACGCGCGCCTCGCGCTGCGCCACCACTACGATGGTCTTGTCCTCGCCCAGCGAATTGATCAGTTGCACCGAGCTTTCCCGGCCCACGGTCAACGGCAACACGGCATGCGGAAACAGAACCGTGTCGCGCACCGGCAGAATCGGCAGCGACCGCTCTGTGGTTTCGTAAGAAGTGCTTTCAGCAATAAGATCGCTCATTATCCCTCATATTTCCCCTTGAGTGACTTTCACTCAACTTTGGATGAAGTTAACCACTAAAAAGATGCAGACTACGAATGCTAGGTTGTTGAATTCTATACCTTTTCGATTCGTTTACAAGGCACTGGAAGGATTCTGTCCCACTCCGGTAACCAAGTTCTGGGCTTCACTACTCCGCCAATTCCAGCATGCTACGCCGAAACCGACGGTCATAGCAGTGCAGTTGCTCACATCAGGTTGTGATGAAAAGGCTGAAAACGTATCCAATGGCGGAGTTGCCAAACATCCCTCCGTGCTTTCATCGGCTCTGGCTTCGGCGATCATGAGTCTCAAATGCACCGATGATTGGGCGCACTTCAAGCCTGCGGATAAATCCCCAGCACCTTCACCAGTTCCGCCACCTCGCTTAAATGCCGCAGCGCGTTGCGCGAATCTTCATCGTCGCCGCGCAGCAGATCGACAAAAAAAACATACTCCCATGGACGCCCGCGCATGGGCCGGGATTCGATTTTGCTCAAGCTGATATCGCGCAGCGCAAACACGCTGAGCGCCTTGAACAACACTCCTGGAATATTTTTGACGCTGAATGCGAGCGAAGTCTTATCCGCGCCACGCGTCGCCCGCAATTTCCCACGCCGAATCAGAAAAAAGCGGGTAAAGTTTTTCTTGTCATCCTCAATTCCTGCCTTAAGAATCATTCCTCCATATACTTCGGACGCCCGTCGACTGGCAATCCCGGCAGCATCGCGCAAGCCCTCGGCGACAACATGCTTCACACTCCCCGCCGTATCGTAAAACGGAACGGGCTCCAGCCGAGGATTCTTGGCAAAAAGATCTCGGCACTGATCAAGCGCTACAGGGTGAGAGAAAACGCGCCGGACATCGCCCAGTTTGGCGCTCGGCAGGCCAATCAGGTTGTGCACAATGCGCAGCCGAAATTCGCGCACGATATGAACGTCGCGTCCTAGGAGCAAATCGAAATGCTCGGCAACTGATCCCGCCAGCGAGTTCTCAATCGGAATCACCGCGCCATCCACCGATCCCCTTGTCACGCGGTCGAATACTTCGAGCGAACGCGTGCAAGGTACAACGGTCGCCCGCGACAGCATGGCTTCGGCCGCTTCGTGGCTGAAAGAACCAAGCTCTCCCTGAATCGCAATCTTCATCAAACATTTCCTCTTCCCACAATGAATCGCAACCGCTCTAACCTGCTACTCATTCCACCGGCGCCCGATCCAACTCTTTTGTCATAACCAGCGCATCCAACCGGCCAGAATAATATCCTGCGACTGTCTTCTCCACGAAATAACCCTTCTGCTTGTAGAAACGAATCGCCGCATCATTATTCACCGGAGTCTCTAGCGCCACAGCTACGGCGCCTGCCTGCACCAACTGTGCTTCCGCAGCGATTAGCAAGGCCGAGCCCACGCCCGCACGTCGCGCCTCGGCAACCACATCAATAGTAATAATGTGTCCGGTCTTGCGCCGAGTCTCCGCCACGATGAATCCGAGAATCGACGACGCGCCGCCGTTGCCCCGAACCTTGCCGCCTTCGTCTTCGGCCACCAAAGTAAACGATCCGGGCCTACGCATATAAAACGCCATTTCCGGGCGCGAATACGCCAACTGCGGATCAAAACAAGCCTGGTCGATCCGCCACAGCGTGTCAAAATCGGTTTTTTCAGATTGTCGGATGCGAAACAACACGCCGCCATTGTAGCGGGATTGCGGCAAGAATCACCGGTAAGTCTTCAAGCATGCAGAAACTATGAGAAAAATAATCAGGGATCCGAGTGGATCCGCACAGCCCAGGGTTAACTCTAAACGTTAACTCTAAGCAGGAACGGATACCGCGATGAGACTCATGCTTTCCATTCTGGGTAGTTTGGTCCTGATTGCAATTTCGGCGGCACAGAGCACCCCCGGATCAGCCGACCAGCAGGCCGAGAAGACTCCCAAGGTCAATGGCGTGCTTGACAGCTCCCGTACAGCCGTCTTTGAGACCCCGCAGCAATCCTGTAAACCGAACGACATTCCCGACGCCATGGCACGGGCCTTTCGCGATTACACGGGAACGGTCCACTTGGTCGCTGCCAGCTCTGAGCTATTCCAAAGCCTTGGTTCTACCCTTGATAGTGTGCAGCACAGTTGTGAGGTAGGACACTATTCCGCAAACGATCCAATTCCTGCGGACTTCAACGATCAAACCTGGATCGACTCCTTCTACACCTTTGACGGCAAAACCATCGCCGGCCTCACGCACACGGAGTATCACGGCTGGGCGCACCCCGGCGAGTGTCACTCGCAAAACTTCAGCGAGTGCGAGTACGACTCCGACACCTATCACCAATCCAACGACGGTGGCTACCATTTCATTTCGTTTAAAGCGCCGGCAAATTTTTTGGCGGGAGTTCCCTACAAGTATGTGATCGATCGCGGCCCCAACGGGTATAGCGTGGACACCAACATCGTGGAATGGAACGGGTGGTATTACGCTCTGGCTACGAGCTACGCGTGGCCTCCAGGGTGCTCGGGGCAAACCGGACCAAACCGCTGTCTCGTGCAAACAGGCGGGTCACCCATCCGCACTCAGAATGTGTTCGACGCATCCTCCTGGCGCGGATGGAATGGCACGGATTTCTCTTTGTCCTTCGTCGATCCCTATTCGGGCCCGGTGGAACATCCCCTGGATCACGTCTACACGCCGGTGCAGTACATGGACGTCGTGACCGCCGTCAACATTTTTCAGCCGTCGAATCTAGTTGTTGCAACCTTGTGGGATCCCTGGGATGATGAATACGGAGCGCCCGGCCTTTATCTCTCTACATCGACCGATCTTGTCAACTGGACGAAGCCGACGTTAGTGATCACTCTAGACAAGTTCCTCGCCCAGGAACCTGCGGGAAGCTGGTCCTACGCTTACTTCTCCTTGATCGATCCGGCAGCGCCGGATTTGAATTTTTCCATTATCGGCGACCACCCCGAGTTGTACTATGTGCGCTTCGATAACAATGGTCAGGGCCGCATCTTGTTCCGTCAGGGGATCGAATTGACGCCGAATTAATTAGCAGGTTGAGTCTGGAAACGCATCCTTCACGTCGACTCTTGCCTCAACTATCCGCGCTCCATTTTTTTCTTTTTCCTCCCCTTGCGCACCAGCATCTATAAGAAGTACGATTTCTGCCAAGAGGCAACGTGGGGCGTTTCATTCTCATCGACGTGGTCGTGGCGCTCGCGCTTTGCTTCCTCTGGTATGCGTGGTTTGTGCGTTATAACCGGAGGCGGGCTGGCAGCGTGCTGCAGTGGGTCCAGGCCGCATGTCTCGGAAAAGGCCGCGTCGACGATCTGCGATGGCAGTCCAGCAGTTCGCGGTTGAAAGCCACGCTTCATCTCTCCTCGCGCTGGTTCGATGACGCCCGTCT
The DNA here is from genome assembly GCA_963785405.1 of uncultured Gammaproteobacteria bacterium. Lineage (GTDB taxonomy): Bacteria > Pseudomonadota > Gammaproteobacteria > Steroidobacterales > Steroidobacteraceae > Bog-1198. The sequence goes on along the minus strand of CAWAVF010000003.1, from coordinate 616,527 downwards.
TACAATTCGTTTCTTGCCCCGCCCGCTGCCGGTGCAGTGGGCCTTGAGCCGCTGGCGCCAGCAGCAGGAAACGCTAACCTTCGAAGCTGACATGGGATTTCCCCCAGGCTTCCATCTCGACGTCATCCGGCATCGCTGGTCGGGACAAACCGGGCCGAAAACCACCAAGGGCACGCGCGCTTGGACCATTACCGTCCTGGCCCCGTCATTCTCACCACTAAAGAAGACTGGCCTGTCGAACTCACGCCGGTCGTAAATGCTCTGGCCTCCTGGCGCGACAAGGATTTCGTCGGCGTCCGCTTCAACTCGACCTCGCCGCACTTCACTGCAACAGTAGCCCTGGAAAATCTCTCCGACCAGAAAGCCGCAGCTTCGCCGCTCGGCCTCTTCCGCGAACTGGCAGCCAGTTCCTCAGCTCAACAGCACTGAAAATCGTCGTCAGTCGACGGTCGCTCTCCGTCAGGCTTTAATTGTCACGCACCGTGGCCGCACACCGCCGGTATCGGGCAGAGTTCACAGAACGCCTGAGACTAACGACCCGGGCTCCGGCTCCGCCACAAACCGGTATCCCACGCCGCGCACTGTCAGCAAATGCTTGGGCTGCGCTGGATCCTCTTCTATGTACCGCCGCAACCGCACCACAAAATTATCGATCGCGCGAGTATCCGTGTCTTCGTGCAATCCCCAGACTTCTTCGAGCATCGCCTTGCGCGAAACCACGCGGCCTCGCTGCGCACCAGTAGCGCAAAAGCTCCGCCTCCATCACTGTCAGATGGATCGTATTTCCCAGCGTGCGCAGTTCCAGTTCCGCAAAGTCAATCGACTTGCCGCCGAAATTAAACGTATCGTCGCGGAGCTTCGCTTCGCGCTATCGAGGTCTGCGTCGGCATTCTCGGCGCCAGCGTTCCGGCGCTCTGCACGGTCACGTCTGCCTTTCATCCAAACGCTGCGCCGCAGCAGACTCTCCAGCCGCGCAATCAGAATCGCCAGCTCAAACGGCTTCGGCAGATAATCGTCCGCTCCCGCGGCAAATCCCTGCAGCACATCTTCCGGCCGCCCGCGCGCCGTCAGCATCAGAATCGGCACATAATTCTTCTTCTCGCGCAGCAATGCCGCCACGTCAAACCCGCTCTTCCCCGGAAGCATCACATCCAGAACCACCGCGTCAAAGTGTTCCCTTTTTTCGACCAGCCGATCCAGCGCGGTCTCGCCGTCCCCCGCCACCTCCACCGCATGTCCTTCGGCCTGCAGATTGAAGCGCAATCCCTGCGCCAGATGCGCCTCATCCTCCACCACCAGCACGCGGCTCATGCCACGTCTCCGGGCATTCCGCGGCAATTCCAGAGTCACCGTCGTTCCCTTGCCCGCGCCTTCGCTCTCGGCAAACACACGCCCGCCATGCTTGCGTGCAATCGAGCGCACGATGAACAATCCGAGGCCCGTGCCTTTTACTTGCGCGCAGCGAGCGCTGCGTCACCCGGTAAAACCGCTTGAAAATCCGCTTCAACTCTTCCTCGGGAATTCCCACGCCGCGATCGCGCACCCGCAGCACCAACACGCTCCTCATCCGGAGCATCCAACTCCACCGAAATATGCACGCCGTCCGGCGAGTACTTCACCGCGTTGTCCAGCAGATTAGACACCGCCGTGCGCAACTCCTCGGGATCGCCGAGAACACACGCCCCGCGCCGTCTGCTCGTATCGTCAGCGCAGGATCGTAGAGATAAGGACTCGCGATATTCGAGATCCTCCGGCTGCAAATGATGCCGCGTCCGCGCCAGTTCCATGCACTCCCGCACCAACGCGTTGAATTCCACCGGCAAGCGTTGCGCCGGCTTCTTCTTCTGCGCCGCCTCCCCTGCCTTCAGTACCTGTTCCACTGTGTGCAGCAGTCGCTCGGTATCGAGCAGCATCAACTCATAGAACTGCCGCCGCTGCGCCTCATTCACCTCGCGCCGTCTGCAAAGTTTGCAGATAAAGCCGAATAGAAGCGATGGGAGTTTTCAACTCATGCGTGACGGCATTGATAAAGCTGTCATGCTGCTCGTTGCGGCGAATTTCGCGGATCAGAAAAATTGTATTGAGGACAAGCCCGGCAGCGATGGCGCCAAAAAAGATGATGCCCAGAAAAACCGTGATCCCTTCGCGCCAGTTAAGGATGATCCAGCCGCTGCCAACCGCAACCGCGAGCCCGGCCAGGCAAACTCCCAGCGTAGAGGAAAAAGTAGATCGCCTTTTGGCGGCTGATGATGCGCACAGGGAGATTGTAAAGGGGTAGGGGGAAGGTGTCAGGCGGAAGGTCTTAGGTGTCAGGAAGGCTCCCAAGGTTTTGAGTGAGGATCTTTCGTCACCTATCTCTAGGGATGCCTCAAGGAATGATAGTACGGGGGCTATCGGTAGATGATGTTTTGACGAATCAGCCTTGTCATGATTCGAGGGCTTCCATCGGCAGGTGTGAACCAACGCCGTCGTTCGGTCCAATTGCCATGGTCGTCGTAGATTATTTCCCACTCAACACTTCCGGGACGGCTGCTAGATTTGTGTGTGTTGGGATCAACGAACAACTCAGACCCAGTTACCTCCTTACCCGAATCGTCGAGCACTCCGAATTTCGTGGGTATTCCATCACGGTCGAAGGTAAAGCGCGTGTGCAAAGTCAGCTTGCCATTGGTATCGTAAAATTCCTGCTCACCAATACGTTTTTCGTCGTTGTACCGCACGATTAGCTTGCCGGGAACGGGCGAGGCATCATCGCCACTCCCAAACTTGAAGGGATCGGTATTCTGCTCAACCACCCGACCCTTCTCGTCGTACTTGAAGGTCACGTGATACCAGAGCTTCAGGGAGCCCTCGTTCCTATCGGAGACCTTGAGGTCGACCACGCGATTGGAGACATCCACGACCTGGACTTGCTCGTATATCTTGCGCCTTTGTTCGTCGACAGTGCTTTCATCAATGCTGTTCCCACTGTACGTGACTTCGGTGAAGCTGAATGGCCATTCCGCTCCTGATTGCCGGTACTCGCAGCCAAGGAATCTTCCGTTGGAATCGTATTTGAAGTTCAGATAATGATTCCGTTCCTCTTTATCCTGCCCCGCTCGGTATTCTGAGAGGCGACCGTGCCCGTCGTAGGTCCATCGTGCCCAGTCTTTCTGGCCAGAGGTCTTGGCGTCTGTCCGGCGACGTTCGACAGTTTGCGATTGAAGCTTTCCTTCCAGAAAAACATTCGTTACCGTCGAAGAGCCCGTTGAGCTTTCGTCGACGCGCTCGATCATTTGCCCTCGATCGTCAAATTTCATCGTCGTGGTCGTGTGATACGGATTCGGGCTTTGGTTCGGTGATTGGATTTGCTCGCGCCGGACCTCGGCGACGGGCCCTTGAAATTCGCCGTATCTGCATATTGCAACCCTCCCTGCATAATCACAGTCATCTGCGAAAAGATCGGAGGGTTTTTCGGAGGGCCGGGGAGTTCAGCGATGGCTTTGGCCTCTGGCGGCGTGGACATTTGGGCTGCTGCGAAACTGCAGAGAAACGCGAGGGCGACACGTCGTAGCAGCAAGCATCGTCTCATTCGGGCTTTCATGTTACGACGAGATCAGCGATCACACAATTCAGAATAACTGTTGTTACTGGGCGATTACGCCGAAAAAGGCTCCCGGCACCGACCGCCGTGGCCGGTTCGAGAGCCTTTCCTAACACCTGCGACCTGAGACCTCCGGCGCTAGTCGTTGCCCGCAGCCGCCGCCATCACTGCAGCCGCCTTCACATCCCGCACCAAGGGCGGGCTTGGGAGGAAGCTTTTCGAAATCAACCTTATACACATGCCGCGCCAATCCCATTTTCTTTAGCGCCCAGATGCCGTACCAGTTCATGTCGATCTCATACCACTTCAATCCATGACGCGCCGAAACCGGATGCGCATGATGATTGTTGTGCCAGCCTTCACCAAACGTCAGCATCGCCACCAACCAGTTGTTGGTGGAAAGGTCTTTGGTAGCGAAGCGCCGCGATCCCCAGATATGCGTGACCGAATTCACCATCCAGGTCGCGTGCAGGCCGACGACGTGCGCGGGAAAACTCCCCAGAGCAGCCACGGCAATCCGCCAATCGCCAGCAGGATCACGCCCAGAATGACGTTCGGGACGTAGTGATATTTGGTGATCCAGACATGAACTTTGTCTTTGGCCAGGTCGGGGACGTAACGGGCCAGCGTCGTCGTGTCGTGGTGCATCGACTTGCCCATGAGGATCCAGCCCATGTGCGACCACCATTTGCCGTCGATCGGCGAATGCGGATCGCCTTCTTGGTCCGAATACTGATGATGAATGCGGTGCGTCGCCACCCAGAAAATCGGTCCGCCTTCGAGCGCCAGCGTGGCGCAACCGTCAGGAAATATTCCACCCACTTCGGCGTCTTGTATCCGCGATGCGTCAGCAGCCGGTGATAGCCCATGCCAATCCCGAGGCTGCCCGAGACCCACCACAAGAAAATCAGGCTAGAAAAATGCCGGCCAGGTAAAGAAAATAATGCCGCAATTGCGCCGACGTGAAACAGCCCCATGGCGATCGCCGTGCCCCAGTTGAAGCCATCGCTATTCGCCCGTTCCTTACGGTTCGTGCCTTCTCCGAAAACTCTCATTTCCTGGCTGGCCGCTTCGCTGCACCGTCTCCCGCATGGTCTCGCGCATCTTCTTCATCGTTTCTTTTCTGGTTCGCTTTCTTATTGCTTTCCTCTCCCTAGACCCTATTGGATCTATTTCGACAATACCAAGAGTTCGCGCACTCTTTGTAATACTTCTGTAATCCTCATGGATAAAGGGGTTACGAGCGTAACTTACCTTAACAACAACCCCCTTATGCCGGAAGGGTCAGCGAGTCGAACCGGCGGTTGCTGACACCGTCCTCAGATTCTCGACAAAGATTTTCTCGCCGCCATTTCAGTGCAGTTTTCTAATGCGCGTCTCGATCTTGCGGAGTATCTTGATCTGTTTCAACCGTACGTCCGCCGTGGAGGTGTGTGTTGAAAAAGAAGACTTCGAAGCAGTGCATATTCCAGAAGACTTCCCTAACCGTCCTAGCATCGACGCTTCTGATGTTGCTCTTTTTTGCCTTCGCACTCTGGGCGCAGGCGCAGAAAGATCAGCCTCCCGCGAATGCGCCCGCCCCTGAATACAAAATTCCTCCCGAAGCCGCCGCTAAGGTAAATCCCGTCAAGCCGACCGCAGAGTCGCTCGCCAAGGGCAAGAGGATGTATGGCATCGACTGCGCGATGTGCCATGGAGGTAAGGGTGACGGCAAAGGAGACCTGGGCTCGGACTTTAAGACCATCCCTGACTTTACCAATCCGGATGCGTTGAAAAACCACACCGACGGCGAACTCTTCTACGTTACAAGGAACGGCAAAGGAGATATGCCTCCCGAAGATAACCGCGCCAAAGATGACGATATCTGGAACATGGTGAACTACGTCCGCGCTTTCGCAAAGAAATAGAAGAAGCAGCAGCGCAATGGCCTCCGCTACCGCTGCTGGGCTCCAACTTCAACCGTATATTCACGAAATTGTACGGCGGCCAGGGGCCGGTGTACTTGAATTTCAAACGCTGGCCATACTTCTTGGCGATGGTGTTGACCGCCTCATCGAATTCGGCTTCGCGATCGCGCTCCACGAGAAAAGCTGCATTCATGATCATCTTATCGCCGATCGGCTGATTGTCGCGCGAAGCCACGCAGACGCCGCGCAATGCCTCGTAAATTTCGCGCACATATCCGATGGAACGTTCGGCCAAAGCTTTGTCGATCATGCGGCCCAGCTGCATTCTCGCCAGGTAAGTAGATTGCAGATGTTTGCGAATGATCTCCTGATGAAACTTTCGAATCTCCTCATCGTCCTGCTGAATATCTTCAATGATGCGGTCGCGGTCCCAATTTACTTTCAACCCGAACTCCAGCTTTCCTGACATTTGGTGCAGCACGTCTTTGAGCGACGAATAAATGCTCTTCAGAACTTCGCGAATGTCATTGTCAGTGCGGAAAACGGTGCCGAAGCTCATGGGAATGATGGTATGTTGAACAGAAATTTTTGAAGGACTCATGTTGAACAGAAATTTTGAAGGACTCATGTTGAACAGAAATTTTGAAGGACTCATGTTGAACAGAAATTTTGAAGAACTCATGTTGAACAGAAATTTTGAAGGACTAATATTGAACAGAAATTTTTGAAGGACTCATGTTGAACAGAAATTTTGAAGGACTAATGTTGAACAGAAATTTTATGTTGAACAGAACTTTTGAAGGACTCATGTTGAACAGAAATTTTGAGGGACTCATGTTGAATAGAAATTTTGAAGGACTCGTGTTGAACAGAAATTTTTGTTGAACAGAAATTTTGAAGGACTCATGTTGAATAGAAATTTTGAAGGACTCATGTTGAACAGAAATTTTGAGGGACTCGTGTTGAACATAAATTTTGAGGACTCGTGTTGAACAGAAATTTTGAAGGACTCGTATTGAACAGAAATTTTTGTTGAACAGAAATTTTGAAGGATTCGTGTTGAACAGAAATTTTGAAGAACTCATGTCGAACAGAAATTTTGAAGGACTCTGTTGAACAGAAATTTTTGTTGAACAGAAATTTTGAAGGACTCATGTTGAACAGAAATTTTGAAGGACTCGTGTTGAACAGAAATTTTGAAGGAATCATGTTAAATGAACTTGTCGAACAGAAATTTTTGTTGAACATAAATTTTAAAGGACTTATGTTGAACATAAATTTTGAAGGACTCATGTTGAACAAAAATTTTGAAGGACTCATGTTGAACAGAAATTTTGAAGGACTCATGTTGAACAGAAATTTTGAAGGACTCATGTTGAACAGAAATTTTGAAGGACTCATGTTGAACAGAAATTTTGTGTTGAACAGAAATTTTGAAGGACTCATGTTGAACAAAAATTTTGAAGAACTCATGTTGAACATAAATTTTGAAGGACTCATGTTGAACAGAAATTTTGAAGGACTCATATTGAACAGAAATTTTTGTTGAACATAAATTTTGAAGGACTCATGTTGAACAGAAATTTTGAAGGACTCATGTTGAACAGAAATTTTGAAGGACTCATGTTGAACAGAAATTTTGAAGGACTCATATTGAACAGAAATTTTGAAGGACTCATGTTGAACAGAAATTTTGAAGGACTCATATTGAACAAAATTTTGAAGGACTCATGTTGAACAGAAATTTTGAAGGACTCATGTTGAACAGAAATTTTGAAGGACTCATGTTGAACAGAAATTTTGAAGGACTCATGTTGAACAGAAATTTTGAAGGACTCATGTTGAACAGAAATTTTGAAGAACTCATGTTGAACAGAAATTTTGATGGACTCATGTTGAACAGAAATTTTTGTTGAACAGAAATTTTGAAGGACTCATGTTGAACAGAAATTTTTGTTGAACAGAAATTTTGAAGGACTCATGTTGAACAGAAATTTTGAAGGACTCATGTTGAACAGAAATTTTGAAGGACTCATATTGAACAGAAATTTTTGTTGAACAGAAATTTTGAAGGACTCATGTTGAACAGAAATTTTGAAGGACTCATGTTGAACAGAAATTTTAAGGACTCATGTTGAACAGAAATTTTGAAGGACTCATGTTGAACAGAAATTTTGAAGGACTCATGTTGAACAGAAATTTTTGTATAGAACTCATGTTGAATAGAAATTTTGAAGAACTCATGTTGAACATAAATTTTGAAGGACTCATGTTGAACAGAAATTTTGATGAACTCATGTTGAACAGAAATTTTGTTGAACAGAAATTTTAATGAACTCATTTTGAACAGAAATTTTGAAGGACTCATGTTGAACAGAAATTTTGAAGGACTCATGTTGAACAGAAATTTTGAGGGACTCATGTTGAACAGAAATTTTGAAGGACTCATATTGAACAGAAATTTTGAAGGACTCATGTTGAACAGAAATTTTGAAGGACTCATGTTGAACAGAAATTTTGATGAAGGACTCATGTTGAATATAAATTTTGAGGGACTCATGTTGAACATAAATTTTGAGGACTCATGTTGAACAGAAATTTTGAGGGACTTATGTTGAACAGAAATTTTGATGAACTCATGTTGAACAGAAATTTTGAAGGACTTATGTTGAACAGAAATTTTAATGAACTCGTGTTGAACAGAAATTTTGAAGGACTCATGTTGAACAGAAATTTTGAAAGACTCATGTTGAACAGAAATTTTGTTGAACAGAAATTTTGAGGGACTCGTGTTGAACAGAAATTTTGAGGGACTCATGTTGAACATAAATTTTGAGGGACTCATGTTGAACAGAAATTTTGAGGGACTCGTGTTGAACAGAAATTTTGAGGGACTCATGTTGAACAGAAATTTTAATGGACTCATGTTGAACAGAAATTTTGAGGGACTCATGTTGAACAGAAATTTTGAGGAACTCATGTTGAACAGAAATTTTGAAGGACTCATATTGAACAGAAATTTTGATGGACTCATGTCGAACAGAAATTTTGATGAACTCATGTTGAACAGAAATTTTGATGAACTCATGTTGAACAGAAATTTTAATGAACTTATTTTGAACAAAAATTTTGAGGGACTCATGTTGAACAGAAATTTTGAGGGACTCATGTTGAACAGAAATTTTGATGAACTCATGTTGAACAGAAATTTTGATGAACTCATGTTGAACAGAAATTTTGATGAACTTATTTTGAACAGAAATTTTGAGAACTCATGTTGAACAGAAATTTTGATGAACTTATGTTGAACAGAAATTTTGATGAACTCATGTTGAACAGAAATTTTGAGGAACTCATGTTGAACAGAAATTTTGATGAACTCATGTTGAACAGAAATTTTGATGAACTCATGTTGAACAGAAATTTTAATGAACTCATGTTGAACAGAAATTTTGATGAACTCATGTTGAACAGAAATTTTGAGGGACTCATGTTGAACAGAAATTTTGATGGACTCATGTTGAACAGAAATTTTGAAGGACTCATGTTGAACAGAAATTTTGAGGGACTCATATTGAACAGAAATTTTGATGGACTCATGTTGAACAGAAATTTTTGTTGGACAGAAATTTTGAAGGACTCATGTTGAATAGAAATTTTAATGAACTCATGTTGAACAGAAATTTTAATGAACTCATGTTGAACAGAAATTTTGATGAACTCATGTTGAACAGAAATTTTGATGAACTCATGTTGAACAGAAATTTTGATGGACTCATGTTGGACAGAAATTTTGAGGAACTCATGTTGAACAGAAATTTTTGTTGAACATAAATTTTGAAGGACTCATGTTGAACAGAAATTTTAATGAACTTATGTTGAACAGAAATTTTGAGGAACTCATGTTGAACAGAAATTTTGAGGGACTCATGTTGAACAGAAATTTTGATGAACTCATGTTGAACAGAAATTTTGATGGACTCATGTTGAACAGAAATTTTGATGGACTCGTGTTGAACAGAAATTTTGATGGACTCTATGTTGAACAGAAATTTTTGTTGGACAAAATTTTATGTTGGACAGAAATTTTGAAGAACTCATATTGAACAGAAATTTTGAAGGACTCATATTGAACAGAAATTTTGATGGACTCATGTTGAACAGAAATTTTGAAGGACTCGTATTGAACAGAAATTTTGATGGACTCATGTTGAATAAAAATTTTTGTTGAAAATTTTGAGGACTCATGTTGAACAGAAATTTTGATGAACTCATGTTGAACAAAAATTTTGATGGACTCATGTTGGATAGAAATTTTGAAGAACTCATGTTGAACAAAAATTTTTGTTGAACAGAAATTTTGAAGGACAGAAATTTTCATGGACTCATGTTGAACAGAAATTTTGAAAAACTCATATTGAACAGAAATTTTGAAGGACTCATGTTGGACAGAAATTTTGATGAACTCGTGTTGGACAGAAATTTTGATGAACTCATGTTGGACAGAAATTTTATGATTATGTGAACATAAATTTTGATGAACTCATATTGAATAGAAATTTTGATGAACTCATGTTGGATAGAAATTTTAGATGAACTTATTGTTGAACAGAAATTTTGAAGAACTCATGTTGGACAGAAATTTTTGTTGAACAGAAATTTTGTTGTTGAATAGAAATTTTGATGAACTTATGTTGAACAGAAATTTTTGATTGAACAGAAATTCATTTTGAACAGAAATTTTGATGGACTCATGTTGGACAGAAATTTTGATGGACTCATGTTGGACAGAAATTTTGATGGACTTATGTTGAACAGAAATTTTGATGAACTCGTGTTGGACAGAAATTTTGAAGGACTTATGTTGGACAGAAATTTTTGTTGGACAGAAATTTTGAAGGACTTGCGTTTACGTGTGGTTTTGGGGTGCCTCCTCAAGCATATATTTTATCTATTCATCGAAATTGTTATCATGGATAAAAAATAGATATGTTCATTATTAAGATAATAGTGTCAGGTTTCATTGACTTAATTTTTTAATATTATTTAATACGTGCACATAAAATATATCATAATAAATTCCATGCATTAAAATTTGAAGATATAGAAAAATCCACATACATGTAAATGTATACGTGGAAAAAATTATATCTTCATGAAAAAATCCACACCCGTGAAAATGTATACGTGGAAAAAATTATATCTTCATGAAAAAATCCACACCCGTGAAAATGTATACATGGAAAAAATTATATCTTCATGAAAAAATCCACACCCGTGAAAATGTATACATGGAAAAAATTATATCTTCATGAAAAAATCCACATCCGTGGAAATGTATACGTGGAAAAATTATATGATTTTATGCAAGTATGTATATTTAATTTTGATATTATGTTAAAATATGAATTGATAAAATCATTTATTAATTAGTATTTATCTAAATATCTTTTGTATTCAATCGTTCATTATGTATTTGTTTAATTTCCTTGATGAGTTCTTTTTTTGTAAATTTATTAACGAGATTAAAATTTCTTCCACTGCACTCAATCCTTTTGTTCTTATCAGGAACTTGTTCCATTTTTTCACGAATCCTCGTCCATAAATTCATAGAATTTGGTGAATAGTCAATATGTAATATCATTTGCATATGGCGATGATATTTTTTATGTTTATTCAATAATGAAGTAATTGATTTATTAGCTACTCTAATGGCACTGAATTGATATAAAGTATCTTTTTTTTTATATTCTTGTGGATCATCTCTGTTTTCAACGATAATAAGTGAATGATTGTTTTTATTATGTTTTGCGGGTATTACTCTGTTATCAGTGACAACATCTAATTTATATATGATGTCATCATTCTGTTCTTCTAAATGCTCATTTTGTTCATAAATATTATCGAGCCGATTTTGTATTTTATTGTTTTCTTTGATAAGTGTATCCATTTTTATATTCATTCTATCAATTTTATCTTTTTTCTTCGTGAGTTCGACTTCATATTTGTCTTTTTCTTCTTTGATATAATATTCACTAACAATTTCCGAAACTTTCATTGCAAAATCATCTGATGCCCATGATGCAATATGAGTGATTAATAATTTATGTACATAAGTTCCACGAATGACAGTATTGCTTCCGCCACTCACGATATATAATAACTCATCTATTGGTATTCCGGAATGTTTTGAAGCAGCTTTTTTTATTTTTGTTGCATTATCGGTTCTTGTCCAACTACTAAATGGTTTATTTAATTTAGTATTCTTCATAGCCTGTTTACATAAATCGGTTGCATTAATATATCCATTCCTTTTCATTATTAAAACTTTAAATTCGCCATAGTTACCATATGCAAAATTTTCATCAATATCATTAAAACAAATTTCCCGCAAATCGGTATTGTTTTGTTTGTTCTTGACATATTTGACATCATCTAATTCAATATCGGAGATATCTTCATCTGATGTGGAAGATTTAGATGAAGTGGAAGATTTAGATGAAGTAAAAGATTCGGATGACGTATTTTCAGATTTTTCGTCAGATATAGATTCATAATTATCAGAATCGAGTGATGTCGTACTATCAATTGACTCATTATTCGATGTCGTCGATCTACGTGGTTTAGTGTTCAATTTTTTATTTTTTTCCTTTAACGATGATAATTTTTTGGAAGATAACGTTGTACACCTGGTTCACCGCGGCGGTATCGGGGCTGGTTGCCGCGAGCAGGTTGGCCTGCACGGCATTGGCGACGTAACAGAAGTCCCTGCTGGTCTCGCCGTCGCCATTGATATACACGGGCTCATTGTGAATCATCGCGGCGATCCACTTAGGGATCACGGCCGCATAAGGCCCATTGGGGTCTTGGCGTGCACCGAAAATATTGAAATAGCGCAGGCCAATCGAGGGGAAACCGTAGGTGCTCGAAAAGACATCGGCATACAACTCGTTCGCAAGCTTGGTAACCGCGTACGGCGATAACGGCTTACCGATCAAGGATTCGACCTTGGGCAGACCCGGATGATCGCCATACGTGGACGAAGATGCGGCATAGACAAAGCGTTCAACGCCTGCAGAGCGCGCGGCCGTCAACATCTCGAGGAAGCCACTGATATTGACTGAATTCGTGGTGATCGGATCTTCGACCGAGCGCGGCACACTTCCGAGTGCCGCCTGATGCAGAACAAAATCAGATCCCGTCACAGGCGCGCCGGCAAGCATCGGGATCGCGAATGTCGCCTTCAATAAAGCGAAAGCGCGCCCATTGAGCAGGCGCCACGCAGCTTTCAACCTCTTGGAGATTCGCTGCGGTGCCCGGTGGCGAAATTATCGAAGCCGACTACGTGCTGGTCGAGTTCCAGCAGAGACTGCAGAAGATTGCTACCAATGAAGCCGGCGGCCCCGGTAACCAGCCACCTCCGTGGGCGTTGGCGAGTTCCGCGCGCAGCTGCTCATAGCGCATTACAGCCGCCACATGCGAAATCCCGCCTCGCTGATGGCGGTTCGGTCAAACGCCGATTTCACGTCGATAAAGACTCCGTCCCCTTTTCAAGCTGGGACAAGAGCGTCGCGAAGGGGCATCGAAGAGTAGCTTTTGTGGGGAACGGCTGCGACAACGGCATCGGCGTTCGGCAGGCAACTCGTCCCAAGGTGTAAGCGCTACGCCGTAGTGGTGCACAGCCTCGCCGGAGTCCGCAATCGGATCGTGAACGCTTACCTCACACCCGAGTTCCTTCAGCTCGCGAATCACATCCGCGACTTTGGAGTTGCGCAGGTCCGGACAATTCTCCTTGAACGTGAGTCCCAGCACGATCACCTTAGCGCCCGGCAACGGGCTGCCGTTCTTGATGAGCTGCTTCAGCGTCTGTTGCGCAACGTAGGCGCCCATGCCGTCATTGATTCGCCGCCCCGCCAAAATGACCTGCGGATGGTAGCCAATCATTTCTGCCTTATGCGTCAGGTAATAGGGGTCGACGCCGATGCAATGACCACCGACCAAACCCGGCCGGAACGGTAGAAAGTTCCACTTGGTGCCGGCCGCCTGCAAGACCTCCAAGGTATCGATACCGATGCGATGGAAAATCAACGCCAGTTCATTCATCAGCGCAATGTTGAGATCGCGCTGGGTGTTCTCGATGACCTTGGCAGCCTCCGCAACTTTGATGGAACTGGCCCTGTGTACCCCGGCCGTGATGATGGACGCGTAAAGATCTCCGACTTTGGCCAACGTCAGATCGTCGTCACCGGAGACCACCTTGATGATCCTCGAAACCGTGTGCTCCTTGTCGCCGGGATTGACGCGCTCAGGAGAATAGCCGACATGAAAATCCTGCTTCCATCGCATGCCCGAATGGCGCTCCAATACGGGGACGCAAATCTCTTCGGTCGCGCCTGGATACACCGTGGACTCGTAGATCGACGATGGCGCCCTTCTTCATATGCTGGCCAACCGTCGTCGAAGCGCCGATCAAAGGGGAAAAATCGGGAATGTGCGCCACGTCCACCGGCGTCGGGACCGCAATCACGATGAAATCGGCGCGACGCAAGTCGGAGGGATCGCTGGTGGGAGTCAATCGCGCGGCGGCCCGCAGATCTTCGCTCGATATCTCTCCCGTGGGATCGCAGAACCGGCGGTAACTGTCGATTTTGGCGGCAGATAAGTCGTAACCGATAGTGTCAAATTTCTTACCAAATTCCACCGCGAGCGGCAGGCCCACGTACCCCAACCCGACAACGGCGACGACTTCACTCATCTGTTTCGCTACCTTTGTTTCATGCGGAGGGAGTGCAATGGTTGCACCGAAGCTGAAAGTATAAATGATCGCACCCCATGGCGATCAGCGAAATGCTCCGCATTTCAAGGCGGTTGGCCTTAGCATAGACGCGTGGCCGATTTCCCAATATCTCACTTTCGGTGCGCCGCCAAAGGACCGGCCTCCGAGGCACACGTCGCCAGGCGTCCACACTGCCTGTTATATTTCACAAATTCGCCATCTGCGTCGAGGAACTCTGTATGAAACCGCTTAGTTTGAAGCCAATCGGTAGGAAGCCCTTTCTTCCCTTCGCGCGTCCCTCCATCGATGCGGACAGCATCGCGGCCGTGGCCGACGTGCTGCGCTCCGGACAATTGGCGAGCGGCCCCAAGGTTTTGGCTTTCGAAGCAGCGTTGGTCGCCTACCTCGGCGGCAATCGGCATGTACGGGTCATGACCTCCGCGACCGCGGGACTCGAGATGGCGCTCGAGGTGGCCGGCATAAAAGAGGGCGATGAAGTCATCGTCCCGGCCATGAGTTTCGCTGCGAGCGCCAATGTGGTTGCGCGCCTGCGCGCCAAGCCGGTATTCGTCGACATCGATTTGTATACCCGCAATATGGACATGGATCGGGTAGCCGCCGCCATCACGCCGAAGACTCGCGCCATCATGCCGGTGCACTTCGCCGGATTGCCGGTGGATATGGATGGGCTCTACGGATTGGCGGCGCGGCATAAATTGCGCGTGGTGGAAGACGCGGCGCATGCCATCGGATCCAAGTACCAGGGCAAACCCATCGGCAGCTTCGGCGATCTGGTGGTGTTCAGCTTTCATCCCAACAAGAACATGACCACCCTCGAGGGCGGCGCCATCAGCGCCCCCGATGCCGGCAGCGCCCAACTCTTCGAGCAGTACCGCTTTCATGGCATCAAGCGCAACGCGGCGGGGGAAGTCGATGTGATGTTCCCCGGCGCCAAAAGCAACCTCACCGATGTGGCGGCGCAAGTCGGCATCGACCAGCTGCGGCGCTTGGACGGATTCAACGCGCGCCGGCTTGCGCTGGCCGCCCGCTATTTCGAGGAGTTTGGCGACCTTGCACAAGTGGTGCTGCCCGCACGCGGCGATTCCGGCCATAGCTGGCATATGTTCCAGGTGCTCATCGATTTCCCAGCCCATGGCATGACACGGCCGGGATTTCAGCAGGCCATGGCCGATCGCGGTATCGGTATCGGCGTGCACTATCCCAGTATTCCCAGCCTGAAATTTTACCAAGCTCAAGGCTATCGCGAGGAGGACACGCCGGTAGCCGCGCGAGTCGGTCGCCAAACTGTCACATTGCCGCTGTTCCCCGCCATGAGCGACGAGGATGTGGTGCGCGTGGTGAATGAGATCAAGGCACTGCTGGGGTGAGTTGCAGGCGCGTCCGCACTGCAGACGCAACAAGCGCCTGCCAATAGCGTAAGCTTGCGAGCAAATTTGGGTTGGCGCAGACTGCCTCCCCCAAAAGTAAATTTCACCTGCAAAGGAAGCCTTATCATGAAGCGTTTAATGATTCTTGCGGCGGGCAGTGCGGTGTTGGCGGCGCCTTTGTACGCGGCGCTTTCGGACGGTGCTCAAGCCCCGCTATTCACCACTCAGGCGACGCTCGCGGGCCAGCCGTTCACATTCTCCTTGGCGGACGCGCTGAAGAAAGGCCCGGTGGTGCTGTATTTCTATCCGGCGGCATTCACTCCGGGCTGCACGGTTGAGGCGCATAACTTCGCCGAAGCCACCGATAAATTCAAGGCGCTGGGAGCTACCGTGATCGGCGTTTCGCACGACAACATCGATACTTTGAATAAGTTTTCGGTGAGCGAGTGCCGCAATAAATTCGCGGTGGCTGCCGATCCTGATCAGAAAATCACCAAGGAATACGATGCGGTGCTGGCGGCCAAGCCCGAGTACGCCAATCGCACCTCGTACGTGATCGCGCCCAATGGCAAGATCATTCTCGAGTACACGGCCATGAATCCCGACAAGCATGTCGAGAACACCATGGCCGCCGTTGAGAAATGGAAGGCGAGCAACAAGTAAGACGACGCTAGGGGTCAGCGAAGCAAGGGATTGCCAAGGTACCCGGGCCGGCGGGAGTCGGCCCGGTTATCGCTTATGCAAGCCAATCGGCGCCAATTCTCCAGATTTGAATCGTGCAAATTTCGGTCAATTATGGTAGGTTACATGTAACCAAATTGAGGCGACCATGTCTGGAACCGCACCAAGCTCCCGGGATAAAGTTCGCGCGCATCGTGCCCGACTGCGCGCTCAGGGATTACGTCCTGTGCAGATCTGGGTACCCGACGTGCGCGCGCCAGCATTTATTGCCGCGGCGCGTAGGCAAGCTAAGGCCGTGGCAGCGAGTAGGTCTGAGAAAGCCGATCAAGGCTTCATTGACGCCGTGTCAGACGACTCTACGGAATGAGGCGCGGCGAAATCTGGACAGTGTCCGGCGCTGCCGACTACGCGGGAAAACCGCGGCCCGTGATGATCGTGCAGGAGGATAGGTTTGACGCGACGAATTCGGTCACTGTATGCGCTTTTACGACCAATCCGACCGATGCGCCGTTGTTTCGACTCGAGGTGACGCCCGGCGAACGCAATGGACTCAGGCGCAATTCACGCCTGATGGTCGATAAAATCACCACGGTGCCCAGAAGTCGATTGGGAGAGCACATCGGGCGACTCGAAGAAGAAGACATCGTACGACTAAATCGCGCCATGACCGTTTTTCTTGGACTCGCGAGTTAGCGAGCATCGGTTCCAGCGCAATTCGTTTCTCAAATGGCTACAGTTTTTTGTACTTGAATCCGGTTGCTTTCGTCATCTCATCGGCGGACACCTGTTTGATAGTTTGCGAGAACGTCCAATGGTGCCCATCGAGATCGACGGCGATGTAGCTGCGTTCGCCATAGAATTCATCGGCAAGCTCTTTCGCGATGGCCGCGCCGGCCCGCCGCGCCCGGGCGCAATGCTCATCAATGCCGCTGTCGATGCGCACGATTATGCGCTGAGTGTTCTTGCCACCCAGCGATGCCGGACTCTTGGTCCAATCCGCCCATTCATGGCCGATCATCACGACACCGTCGCCGTGTCTCATCTCGGCGTGTACGATATTGTCGTTGGCATCGGTAAACACCTCGCTGACCTCGAAGCCGAATGCTTTTTGCAGCCAAGTGAGTGCGGCGCGATTGTCTTTGTAGATGACTGCTGGAACGAAAGCGGGGCGGGGCGTTGTGGCGGCCATCGTGGGCTCCCATTTAGTTGCTAGATTACGCAAATGTTAACATAAACGAATACTATTATGGAGTACCTCATGGCTGACACCATCACCTTCTATCACAACCCCCAGTCCCGCGGCCGCATCGCCCATTGGATGCTGGAAGAGTCGGGCGCCCCCTATGAAATCAAGGTTGTGGACTTCGGGAAGATGCAGCACAAGGCGAAGGACTTCTTGGCCATTAATCCAATGGGAAAAATTCCCACCATCGTACATCGCGGCACGGTCGTTACCGAATCTGCCGCCATCTGCGCCTACTTGGCGGACGCGTTTCCCGCGGCCGGCTTGGCCCCGGGGCTCGAGGATCCGAAGCGCGGAACCTATCTTCGCTGGCTGTTTTTCGGTGCCGGATGCGTGGAACCCGCCATCATCGATCATATGTTTTCCCGCCCTGCGCCGAGCAGGCCCGCTGCACTGGGCTATGGAAACTACGCCGATACTGTGAACACGCTGGAACAAGCCATCACCCCCGGACCGTTTGTTCTGGGGGAGCGCTTCAGCGCGGCCGATGTTTACCTAGGCTCTGCCATCGGCTGGGGACTCATGATGAAGGCACTGGAGCCGCGACCAACGTTCGGCGCCTATCTAGGCCGCCTGAGTGCACGGCCGGCCTACAAGCGCTTCACCGCCCAGAACGAGGATCTGGAGAAGAAAAAGGCCTAACGACTACTTCGCCTCAAACTTCAGCGCCACGCCGTTCATGCAGTAGCGCTCGCCGGTGGGCCGCGGACCGTCGGGAAACACGTGCCCTAAATGCCCGCCGCAGCGCGCGCAGTGCACTTCGGTGCGCGCCATGCCGAGACTGCGATCGGTGGTGGTAGCCACTGCTTTGGGCAACGGGGCGAAGAAACTCGGCCAGCCGGTACCGCTGTCGAACTTTGTCGATGATTCGAACAGCGGCAGCCCGCACGCGGCACAGGCGTACATGCCGGCGCGATGTTCCTTGTTGAGCGGACTGCTGCCGGCGCGTTCGGTGCCATGCCTGCGCATGATATGGAAGGTGTCGGCGGGCAACTCCTTCTTCCACTCCGCCTCGGAGCGTTTGATCGGCGATTCTGCGGCGTCGCTCATCGTAGCCTCCTCATGCAGCCATTTTAAGCTATTCGTGCGCGCGCGGCATGAGCAGCTTGGCGATCAGCGAGGTCCAGCCGCTTTGATGCGAGGCTCCCACGCCGCGGCCGATATCGCCGTGAAAGTACTCGTAGAAGGGAATGCAGTCGCGGTAGTTCGGATCCTTCTGCAGCTGCGGCTGGTGACGCAACACCGGCCGCTCGCCGGCGGCATCCTTCAAGAAGATGCGTGCCAGACGATGCGACAGCTCGGTGGCAACCTCCTCGATGGTCATGAATTTCCCGGATCCGGTCGGGCATTCCACCTTGAAGTCGTTGCCGTAGTAGTGATGAAACTTCTGCAGCGACTCGATGATGAGGAAGTTCATGGGAAACCAGATGGGGCCGCGCCAATTGGAGTTGCCGCCGAACTGGCGCGTGTCGGATTCGGCCGGCGTGTAGTGCACCGACTGATCGATGTTGCCCAGCTTGAATTCATAGGGCCGCTCGAGGTGCACCCGCGACAGCGCCCGCACGCCGTAGTCCGACAGGAATTCCGATTCATCCAGCATGCGGCGCCAGCAGCTTTTTCATGCGATGGCCGCGCAGCAGCGACAGCAGCCGCCGCTGGCCGCGGCCCGGCTCCTGCCAATGCGACACCAGGCTGGCAAGATCGGGGCGGTGGTTCAAGAACCATTCCAGCCGGCGCCGGAATCCCGGCAACCTGTTGAGCAACTCAGGCTCCAAGGTCTCGACCGCGAGCAGTGGTATCAGTCCGACGATGGAGCGAATGCGCAGGCGCACGCGCTCCTGGTCCGGCAGAACCAGTACGTCGTAGAAGAATTTATCCTCGTCGTCCCACAGCCCGACATTTTTGAACATCGAACTCATTGCTTCGGCAATGCTCAGGAAGTGCTCGAAGAATTTGCTGGCGATGTCCTCGTACACATGGTTGTGCTCGGCCAGCTCCAGCGCGATGCGCATGAGGTTCAGCGCGTACATTGCCATCCAGCTGGTGCCGTCCGACTGATTGATGTAGCCGCCGGTGGGCAGCTGCGAGCTGCGATCGAACACGCCGATATTGTCCAGTCCCAAAAATCCGCCCTGAAAAATGTTCTTGCCGAAGTTGTCCTTGCGGTTCACCCACCAGGTGAAATTCAGCATCAGCTTGTGGAATACGCGCTCGAGAAATTCCAGGTCGCCCTTGCCGGCATTTTGTTTGCGATCGATCTGATACACGCGCCACGCGGCCCACGCGTGCACCGGCGGATTCACATCGCTGAATGCCCATTCGTACGCGGGAATCTGCCCGTTCGGGTGCATGTACCACTCGCGGGTGAGCAGCACCAGTTGATGCTTGGCGAACTCCGCATCGATGAGCGCGAACGGGATGCAGTGAAAGGCCAGGTCCCAGGAGGCGTACCAGGGGTACTCCCACTTGTCGGGCATCGACAGGATGTCGGCATTGTTGAGATTGCGCCAGTCTTGATTGCGGCCGTGCAGGCGCGACTCCGGCGGCGGCGGCTGACCCGGATCGCCCTTCAGCCAGCGCGTGACATCAAAGCAATAAAATTGCTTGCTCCAAATGAGTCCGGCGAACGCCTGGCGCTGCACGATGCGTTCATCCGCCGAGCTGATGCCATGCTGCAGATCCGCGTAGTACTCATCGGCCTCGCGGCGCCGCAGCTCCAAGCGTGCCGTCGAAATCCTTGAAGGGGCCAGGGGTCAAGCGGCGCGACAGACGCAGCCGAAACTCGCGTTTGCCGGCGGCGGGGATCAGCGCCTGATACCACACGCCGGCCTTGGTGCCGGTGTTGGCGGGGTTCACGCAGTCGCGGCGGCCTGCAACGATGCGCTCGTGGAATCCATCCTTGAAGTAGCCGGCGGCGCCGTAGTTCCACAGCTTTTGTGAGTTGGTTTCGTTTTCGGTGTACAGCACCTCGGCGCTGCCGTCGAAGTAAAGCCGGCTCGCGCATAACGATTCGGCGGGCTCGAGGGCAATCGCCTTGTCCTCGGCCGCGCGTAGATGAGGCTTCACTGCGCCCGGTTCCCAGCTCCAGGTGTTGCGCAACACCAGCTGCGGAATCAGGTGCAGCGCGGCCGTCGGACCTCGATTCCACACGGTGATCTTCATCAAAATATCGCCGGGCTCGGCTTGGGCGTATTCGACGAACACATCGAAATAGCGGTTATCCGCGAATATGCCGGTGTCCAACAGCTCGTATTCCGGCACGTCGGTGCCGCGGCGCGCATTCTCCGCAACCAGATCGGCGTAGGGAAACGCGCGATGCGGATACTTGTAGAGCATCTTCAAGTACGAATGCGTCGGGGTCGCATCCAAATAAAAGTAGTGCTCCTTCACGTCCTCGCCGTGATTCCCTTGCGAGTTGGTGAGTCCGAACAAGCGCTCCTTCAAAATCGGATCATTGCCGTTCCACAGGCCCACCGACAGACACACCAATTGCTCGGCATCGGAAATGCCGGCGATGCCGTCCTCGCCCCACCGATAGGCGCGGCTGCGCGCATGCTCGTGGGGAAAGTATTCCCAAGCCGTGCCGCCCGGGCTGTAGTCCTCGCGCACGGTGCCCCACTGGCGCTCGCTCACGTACGGTCCCCAATGATGCCAACCGTTGGGTCCGGACACATTGGTGCGCAGGCGCTCTCGCTCTATGGTCATTTCGATCCTTTATTCTTCGTCTTCGAGATCTTGCGCTCAAGGAACACCCAAGCCCGAAGTGTCTCAGCGACGCTCCAGGCCTGCGCGAAACAGCCGCGGGCACTGTGAGGTGCATCACCATCGAATATCTCGCTTACCGTGCCGATGCAGTCGCTCTCCACGTGTTCCGCCATGGGACCCAAGAAGGACTGCGCCAGACGCGCATCGCCATAGACGCGGTAGTGTGCCAGGGCGAAGGGACCCAGCAGCCAGGCCCACACGGTGCCCATGTGGTACGCCGCATCGCGCTGCCACGCATCACCTTCATAGCGGCCGATATAACCCGATTCTTTAGGGCTCAGCGTGCGCAGCCCGTAGCTGGTGAGAAGCTCTTGCGCACAGGTGTCGACCACGGCGCGCATTTGTTCAGGAGGCAAAACGCAGTAGGGCAGGGAGATCGCGAGAATCTGGTTGGGACGAACCCGCGCATCGTTGGTAGGCTGGCCCGGGGCGCCGATCACATCGTACAAACAGCCGCGCCCCTCGTTCCAGAAGCGGCCAAAATTTGCGCTGGCGCGCTTCAGCAGCGATTGGCAAAAGCTTTTTTCGCTTGACTGGCTTAAGCGCTCGGCCAGGCGCATTCCGACATCGAGCGCGTTCAGCCACAGGGCGTTGACCTCGACCGGCTTGCCAATGCGTGGCGTGAATACATGATCGCCATGCTTGGCGTCCATCCAGGTCAGTTGGCTGCCGATTTGACCCGCCTGCAGCAGTCCGTCGCCCGCATCCACGCGAATTCCAAAGCGGGTGCCCTCCGCATGCGCGTGCAGGATGCTCATCAGCGTCGGGAACAATTCGCGCGCCAATCCCACATCCCGGCTTTGCAGCAAGTAGTCCTCGAGGGCATGAAACATCCACAGCGTCGCGTCCGCCGTGTTGTACTCCGGCGCTTCGCCGCCGTCCGGAAAGCGATTCGGCAGCATGCCGCGATCGACGAAGGAGGCGTAGGTGCGCAGGATGCCGGCGGCGATCTCGTATCGTCCCAGCAGCGTCGCCAGCCCGGGCAGTGAAATCATGGTGTCGCGGCCCCAGTCCGCAAACCAGGGGTAGCCCGCGATGATGCTCCACGCACTCGCGCTTAGGGTTACGCCGGCTTCGTCGCCGCTATCAGCCGCACCGCGGCGCACGATGAACTGATCGGATGCGCGCGCCAGAGTGCGAATCCACTCGGGCGCGCTTTTCGGCAGCGCTGTCGTCAATTGTTGCAACCGGGCCTGGCGAGCGGCCAAGACTTCCGCGCCGGCCGTCGGCGCGGCGGATTCCGCCGTGGCAATCAAGTACTCCGGTGCCCCCAAAACAAGCTCGGTGCTGAATACGCCGGGCGTCAATAAATCTTCCGTGGCATCGAGGCCCCGCGCCGCTTCCTCGCGATGCCAGAAGTTCCAATACCAGGCGGGCGCCGGCGCGAACTGTCCGCGGCTCATGATGAGTCGGTAGGGTCGCGCGCCATCATGCGCCGCAATGGTGCAGTGCCCGACATCCGATTCGATGTGCATCGGCTGCGCGCCGCGCGCCTGGCTGTGATAGTCCCGATAAGTGACGAAGGGTTTGAGCGCTACCAGCATGGGCGCGCCCCCGCGGATCAATTCCAGGCGCAGGTAGCTGGTGTTGGCTCCTTGCGCCATGAAAATCTGCTGTTCCAGCAGGGCATCCCCGATCGCATAACGCCAGGTGGGAATGCCCAGAATCATCCCGAAGGACTCCAGGTGCACGAAGCCCTGCGGATCGACCGTGCCATCCGAGTATTCGTTGGCGGACAATGGGGTGTCGGTTCCGCGGTATGTAACGCTTACATCGATCTTGGCCACGAGCAGGGTGCGCGCGACGGGGGGCGCCAAACTGGCCATTAGAAATCCGTGATAGCGGCGGGTGTTGGCCAGCGCCACCGTACCGCAGGCGTAGCCGCCGAGCCCGTTGGTCACCAGCCATTCGAAGCTCGCAGCATGGTTCCAATTGCCGCAGATTTGCCGGCCGAGCGTCAGAGGCGTCGCCTATTCGAGAGCTGAGTCGGCAAGAGTTTTGGGCAGTTCATAGGTTACTCGGGAAAGTGGTCTGGCTTGAGTGCCAGCAAGAACTCCTCGCATGGTAGACACATTACGCCATTCCTCTTGAGCCGTTCCTTTCCACGGTAGAGCAGATAGCGGTGACTTTGTGGGTAGTCTTCGCTGAAATTCACGAGCGCGCGCAGATCCTCAGGGCGCACTTGTCGCGAACTCTTTACTTCCACTGCATAAAGACCGGACTCGCCGTACACGATGAAATCTACTTCAACTCGAGAACGGGTCTGCCAATAGTGCAATTCGTGTCGACCCGCCGAATAATCGCACCACGCGCGCAGGTGCTGGGCGACCAGACCCTCGAGAGCGGCGCCGTCGAGTTCTGCGGGCGAATCGAGAGGCTCAGCGGGGCGATTCGCCCGGAAAACTCCAGCGTCGAAGAAGTAGAACTTTGGATGCGCAGCGACTTCACGCTTCGCGCGCTTGGTGAAGACGCTCAGGCGGAAACCGAGCAGCAGGTCTTCCAAGATTTCCAGATAACCTTCCGCCGTCTTGCGACTGACTTGGCTGTCGCGCGAGACGGCCGCGAGATTCAAGACTGAGGCATGTGCGAAGCTCATTGCTTCCAGAAAGCGAGCGAAGGAGCCGACATTGCGGACGAGTGCTTCCATTTGAACTTCTTCGCGCAGGTAAAGCCCGTTGTAGGCTTGCAGGATTGCTTGGGGATCATTAGCTGCCCATACCAGCGGCAACATACCCTGACGCAACGCCCGATCCAGTTTGAAACTCTTGCCCAGTTCGGCCGCCATATAGGGGTAAAGGTGTTTCTCGGCAGCCCGTCCGCCTAGAAGGTTGACCCCATGGCGTCGCAATTTACGCGCGCTAGAACCCGTGAGAATAAACTGTTGCCCGGATTTTCGTTCAATCAGCAGGTGTACGACCTCAAGAATCTCAGGCAGCTTCTGGACTTCGTCAATCATGACTTGTCCCTTCTTGGTGGCCGCAACTAATTCCGTGAGGCGCTCGGGTTGCGCGGAGAGCTGTCGCAGCGTTGCCGGGTCGAGTAGATCGATTCGCAGCGAGTCGGGATATTGCTGGGCGCACCACAGGGTCTTGCCCGTGCCGCGCGGTCCGAGCAAAAAGAAGTGATCACGACCGGGTCTTAAGAATCGCGGTATAAACGCCATTTTGAGGCGCAGAATGGCATCTAAGTCGCCATTTTGCAAGACTGCCCGTGGGTCGCGGGTCGGTTAGCACAAGCCTGTGCGCAAGCATGACTCTCCTGAGGCCACCGGCCGGGCAGGCCGGCGGGCGCGGCGGGAGTATTATTGCTTGCGTATACATATAATTGACTGTATAGCCGCATAACAGTAAACTATATATTATGAGTAAGGCATCCCCCGTGCTAAGTCAGATGCCGCCCTCGACTCTCGCTGCGCTCTCCCAATTGGGCGCCGACCTCGCGGTTGCCCGCCTTCGGCGCAAAGAGTCACTCAAGACGTGGGCGAAGCGTCTGGGGGTGAGCGTCCCGACCTTGCTGCGACTCGAAGCCGGTGAACCGAATGTCAGCCTTGGTGTGCTCGCAACCGCACTCTGGCTGATCGGGCGGGATACCGCGCTGGGAGCACTGGCCACTCCCAAGGAAGACCGCGGGGCACTGGAGCTGGACGTGCGCCAAGCCGAGACGCTGGGCAGGGAACGCGTGCAGGCAACGGCACAAGCGCGGTTGAAAAGAGCGAGCGCACGACGTGATCAAAAAAGCTAACACCCTTCGAGTTGGTGAGAAATCGTGAGATACGACAATCTCTATCTATGGTTCTTGGCCGATCCGAGTGAGCCGCGCTACGTTGGCCAGCTGCGCCTCGTCGAGGTCGGCAAGGGTGTTTCCCTGCAGTATGGGAGCGAATGGCTGGCCAGCGGCTTCAGCTTAAGCGAAGACCTGGTACTCACCGACATCGAACATTTGCCGCGCTGGAAGGGTATGGCTGTCGGCGCCGTAGACGATGCTCGCCCGGATCGCTGGGGTGAGCGTGTCATTCAGTACCTCGATAAGCCTGCCCGACTCTCGCTCATGGAGTACTTGTACTATGCGGGCGATGAGCGCTTTGGTGCGCTCGGCGTATCAACATCGGATGACACCTACACTCCGCGTACCAAGAGCCCGCTGCCACGTCTAAAGCAAGCGCAGGAGCTCAGCGAAGTTGTTCACAAAGTCAGCGCCAGGGCGCCGGTCAGTAATCTCGAACGACAAATGCTCAACGCCGGCGGCAGTTTCGGCGGGGCAAAGCCGAAAGCACTCATCGACATTGGCGGGGTGCAATGGGTCATCAAGTTCTTCGATAATGAACCCATTGACGTTCCGCTCGTTGAGCACGCCTCGATGACGCTCGCCAAGTTGGCTGACATCACAGTGGCCGAAACACGGGTGGTTCGGCTTAGCGGCGAACATGCGCTAGCGGTGCGTCGCTACGATCGCGACGGCGCTCGGCGAATTCATTGCATTTCAGCGGGAACCGCCCTGCGCGCGCAAGCCCTTGCCGGGCAGGAACCGGACCTGGGCTACCCAAGCCTGGCTCAGCTACTGCGCCGAGCCGGTGTGACAGACGAAAATCAGAACCTCCATGATATGCGCGAACTCTTCCGCCGCATGGTCTTCAATATTCTCATCGACAACACCGACGATCATGAGAAAAATCACGCGCTTCAAGTAGTCGCGCCAACGCGGCAGGGGCGGTTCCGGCTGGCGCCTGCCTACGACATTTTGAGCACGAACTCAGGCCAAGGCTTTCAGGAGTTCATTGTTGGCGCCGATCAGCGAGATTCAACACTTGCCAACGCCATGTCGCAATGTGAGCTGTTCGGGTACACGCCAATTCAGGCGGCTGACCAAGTTGCTGGTGTAATTAGGGTCGTTGACGGATGGCGTGAGCACTTCGCAGGGTGCGGTGTCACGAATTCGGATCTCGAGAGCCTCGCCTCAAGCATCGATGGCGACCCGCTGCTCCGCCAAAGGCGCACATTCAACCCCGCAGAGTATGCTACGGCGCGGGCACCAAAGCGCCGTAAACCCTTAAGGTGAACCCGCTTCATAGTAAGCAGCAAAAGCGCTAATACCTTGAGCGCCGTGATTGCTGTTATGTAATTTTACGTGGCGCTAATCGCGCCCGAACGCCAGTGCTTTCCCTGTAGAATGGCTGTTTGAATCAAACGGTGTTCGATGGCGCAAGAACCTTTAGATAAATCCGCACTGATCTGCGGCTCGGTAGCCTACGACACGATTCTGCTATTTCCCGACCGCTTCAAGTCGCACATCCTTCCCGACAAGATTCATATTCTCAATGTGTCGTTCCTGGTGCCGGAAATGCGCCGCGAATTCGGCGGCTGTGCCGCGAACATCGCCTATGGTTTGAAATTGCTCGGCGATAAAGGCATCGTCATGGCCACCGCCGGTCATGATTTTGCGCCGTACAAAGAGCGCATGCTGGCGCAGGGAATCTCGGTCGAGCACATCAAAGTCATCGACGGCACCTTCACGGCGCAGGCCTTCATCACCACCGACCTCGATGACAATCAGATCACCGCCTTTCACCCCGGCGCCATGCAGCACGCCCACTTGAACAAGGTGGCCGATGCCGGCTCCAAGGTGGCCGTTGGCATCGTCGCGCCGGATGGCCGCCAGGCCATGATCGAACATGCGGCGCAGTTTGCCGCCGCCAACATTCCCTTCATCTTCGACCCCGGCCAGGGGATGCCCATGTTCGGCGACGATGAGCTGCGGCGCTTCATCGCCCAGGCACGCTGGGTGACATTGAACGATTACGAGTGGGAACTGCTGCAGCAGAAAACCGGTCTGTCCATTCCTGAGATCACGGCCCAGGTGGAGGCCTTGGTGGTGACCCAGGGCGCCGACGGGTCGGTCATTTACGCCAAGGGCCGCAAATTAAGGATTCCCTGCGCCAAACCTCGCGCCGTGGTCGATCCCACAGGTTGCGGAGATGCCTACCGCGCTGGTCTAATTCACGGGTTGCTCAAGGGCCTGGACTGGGAAAGCATCGGCAGGACGGCCTCCCTCATGGGGGCCATCAAAATCGAGTCCCGGGGGCCGCAGAACCATGCATTCACCGCAGCCGAATTCGAGCGGCGATATCAGGATAATTTCGGCTAATTCTTTAAGGAATTTCAATGAGTAAGAGCTTTTCCTTCACGTCGGAGTCGGTTTCCGAGGGTCACCCCGACAAGGTCGCCGACCAGATTTCGGACGCCGTGCTGGACGCCATCCTGGCGGCGGATCCGCGCGGCCGGGTGGCCTGCGAGACCCTGGTCAAGACCGGCGTGGTGATCGTCGCCGGCGAGGTCACCACCAGCGCCTGGGTGGACGTGGAAGCCCTGGTTCGCAAGACCGTGCTGGATATCGGCTACAACACCTCGGACATGGGCTTCGACGGTGCCAGCTGCGGGGTGCTCAATATCATCGGCAAGCAGTCGCCGGACATCGCGCAAGGCGTCGATCGCAAGGACGAGCGCAAGCAGGGCGCCGGGGATCAGGGCCTGATGTTCGGCTATGCCACCAGCGAAACCGATGTACTCATGCCGGCGCCCATCACGCTGGCGCACCGGCTGGTCAAGCGCCAGGCGCAGGTGCGCAAGAACGGCAAACTGCCATGGCTTCGGCCCGACGCCAAGAGCCAGGTCACCTTGCGCTACGAAAACGATGTGCCGGTCGGCCTGGAGGCCGTGGTGCTCTCGACTCAGCATTCGGACGACATCTCCACCAAGCAGCTGCGCGAAGCCGTGATGGAAGAAATCTTGAAACCGGTGCTGCCGGCCAAGTGGATCGACAAGCGCACCAAGTACCACATCAATCCCACCGGGCGCTTCGTGATCGGCGGACCGGTGGGCGACTGCGGCCTCACCGGGCGCAAGATCATCGTCGATACCTATGGCGGCTTCGCGCGCCATGGCGGCGGCGCCTTCTCCGGCAAGGACCCCTCCAAGGTCGACCGCTCGGCGGCCTATGCGGCGCGCTACGTGGCCAAGAACATTGTCGCCGCGGGACTCGCGCAGCGCTGCGAAATCCAGGTCTCCTATGCCATCGGCGTGGCCGAGCCCACCTCCATCATGGTCGACACCTTTGGCACCGGAAAATTATCCGACGCGCGCTTGACGCAATTGGTGCGCGCGCATTTCGACCTCACCCCCTTTGGCCTGCGCGAAATGCTCGATCTGGCGCGGCCCATCTATCAGAAAACCGCCGCTTACGGCCATTTCGGCCGCAAGGAAGAAGAGTTCAGCTGGGAGCGCACCGACAAGGCCGAGATGCTGGCCGCCGAATTCAAAGCCACGCGGCGCAGCGGACTAAGGAGTCGATTTCATGAACGCAGCAATCAAGCCGCAATCGGATTATCTCGTCAAGGATCTGTCCTTGCAGGACTGGGGCCGCAAGGAAATCAAGATTGCCGAGACCGAAATGCCCGGTCTCATGGCGATTCGCAATGAGTTCGCTGCCGAGCAACCGCTTGCGCGGCGCGCGCATCTCGGGCTCCTTGCACATGACCATTCAAACGGCGGTGCTGATCGAAACCTTGAACGCGCTCGGCGCGTCCGTGCGCTGGGCCTCCTGCAACATTTACTCGACTCAGGATCACGCGGCTGCGGCCATTGCCGCCGGCGGCACGCCGGTATTCGCGGTGAAGGGCGAATCCCTGGCCGAGTACTGGGATTACACCCATCGAATTTTCGAGTGGCCCGACGGCGGCCATTCCAACATGATTTTGGACGACGGCGGCGATGCCACCTTGCTGCTGCACTTGGGCGCCAGGGCCGAGAAAGATATGTCGCTGATTGCCAAACCCACGAACGAAGAAGAGCAGCAGCTGTTCGCGGCCATCAAGGCGAAGCTCAAAGCGGATCCCAAGTGGTACTCGGCGCGTCTCGCCAAGATCAAAGGCGTAACGGAGGAGACCACCACCGGGGTCAAGCGTCTGTATCAAATGGCCAAGGAAGGGCAGCTCGCATTCCCGGCCTTCAATGTCAATGATTCGGTCACCAAATCCAAGTTCGACAATCTCTACGGCTGCCGCGAATCATTGGTGGATGCCATCAAGCGCGCCACCGATGTGATGATCGCGGGCAAGGTGGCGGTGGTCTGCGGCTATGGGGATGTCGGCAAGGGTTCGGCGCAGGCGCTGCGCGCGCTCTCCGCCCAAGTGTGGGTCACCGAAATCGATCCCATCTGCGCGCTGCAGGCCTCGATGGAAGGCTATCGCGTGGTGACGCATGGATTACGCCGCGGACAAAGCCGATATCTTTGTCTCCGCCACCGGCAATTTCCACGTCATCACCCACGAGCACATGAAGCGCATGAAGGATCAGGCCATCGTGTGCAACATCGGGCACTTCGACAATGAAATCGAAGTGGCGTCCTTGAAGCAACATCACCTGGGAGAACATCAAACCCCAGGTCGATCACATCATTTTCCCCGACGGCAAGCGCATCATTCTGCTCGCCGAAGGCCGCTTGGTGAACCTAGGTTGCGGCACCGGGCACCCCTCCTATGTCATGAGCTCATCGTTTGCGAACCAAGTGCTGGCGCAGATCGAGCTCTTTACCAACACCAAGAAGTATCCGATCGGCGTGTACGTGCTTACCGAAGCACCTGGATGAAAAGGTGGCGAGACTGCAGCTCTCCAAGTTGGGCGCGCAGTTGACCGAGCTCACCGATATCCAGGCGCGTTATATCGGCGTCGAGAAGGAAGGTCCCTACAAAGCCGACCAATATCGGTACTAGGAGGGGCAGTGAGCGCCAAACCAAGCTCGAAGAAGGTGTTTCCCGACGCGCAAGCCGCGCTCTTAGGGGTGATCAAGGACGGCCAGACCCTGATGTGCGGCGGCTTCGGGGTGTGCGGGATTCCTGAGAATCTGATCGATGCCATTCACGCCATGGGTGTTCGCGATCTCACCGTGGTGTCCAATAACGCGGGGTTCGATGGCGTGGGTTTGGGGATCCTTCTCCAAGCGCGCCAGATCCGCAAAATGATTTCATCCTACGTCGGCGAGAACAAGGAATTCGAGCGGCAATATCTCGCCGGCGAATTGGAAATCGAATTCAACCCGCAGGGCACACTGGCGGAGCGCATTCGCGCCGGCGGGGCGGGGATTTACGCCTTTTTCACCAAGACCGGCGCCGGCACCGCCGTGGCCGAGGGCAAGGAGCAGCGCACGGTGGATGGCGAGACCTATGTGCTGGAAAAGGGACTCACCGCCGATGTCGCCATCGTCAAGGCCTGGAAGGGCGATACCGAAGGCAATCTCATCTATCGAAAAACGGCGCGCAATTTCAATCCCAACATGGCCACCGCCGCGCACTTCACCGTGGCCGAGGTGGAGGAGTTGGTCGAGCCCGGCGTGCTCGACGGCGACATGATTCATACGCCGGGCATTTACGTGCAGCGGATCATTCAAGGCGCGCGCTATACGAAACCGATCGAGAAGCACACCGTGCGCAAGCGAGAGGAGCGTTCCCGTGCCGTGGTCGCGTGAGGACATGGCCGCGCGCGCGGCGAAAGAGCTTCAGGATGGGTTCTATGTGAATCTCGGCATCGGCATTCCCACGCTGGTCGCCAACTACATTCCGCCCGGCGTCAACGTGGTGCTGCAGTCGGAGAACGGCATGTTGGGGACGGGTCCGTTCCCTTTTGAGGGAGAGGAAGATCCTGATTTGATCAATGCCGGCAAGCAGACGGTGACCGCGCTGCCCATGACCTCGTATTTTTCCTCCGCGGATAGTTTCGCCATGATCCGCGGCGGCCACATCGATTACGCGGTCCTGGGCGCCATGGAAGTCGCGGAAAACGGCGATCTCGCCAATTGGATGATTCCCGGCAAAGTCGTGAAGGGCATGGGCGGCGCCATGGACTTGGTGGCCGGCGTGAAGCGCGTGGCCGTGGTCATGGAGCACACCTCCAAGGACGGCGAGCCGAAATTCAAAGCCAAGTGCGAATTGCCGCTCACCGGACTTAAAGTCGTCGACCTGGTGATCACTGATCTGGGCGTTTTCTCCCGGCCGACCCGCAACGATTTGTTCAAGCTGATCGAGCTTGCGCCCGGCGTGACGAAAGAAGAAATTCGCCGCAAAACGCCGGCGAAATACCTCGAATAAATAGTCCGCTTTGGGTTTTGCCGCGCACGGTTATGGCGGCAGCGTCGCGCAGAGATCGCGCATGTTCTGTCCGGCGCTTAAATACACCTCTGCCAGAGCGGGATCAGTCGCGATCTCGGACTGTGTTAGCGACTTCGCTTTGGATCCCAAGGTCTGGCAAAATCTGCCGGGCCAGGGTGGCGGTGTCGAGTTTCAGCATACTCAAGTCCCAGATTCGGGCGGTACTGTCATTCGAGCCGGTGACGAGCCGCGTGCCGTCGGGAGAAAACGCGACCGCCCGAAGCCCGCTGTCATGCTGGAGTCGTGCGAGTTCCTGGCCGGTTCTCACGTCCCAGACGCGCGCGGTGCCGTCGTCCGATGTGGTAGCGAGCTCCGTGCCATCCGGCGAAAACGCGACGTTGCGCACGTGATCCTCATGGCGCACGCGCAACAGCTCGCGCCCGCTGTGCGCATCCCAAATCCTCGCCGTCGCATCGTCCGACGCGGTTGCGATCTGCGCACCGTTCACGGAATACCTCACGGCGTTGACCCCGCCATCGTGCTTAAGGCGGGCAATTTCCCGCACCGTCCTGGCGTCGAGAATAAGCGCAGCATGATCCGGCGACCCGGCGACAATCTGGGTGCCGTCCGGCGAGAAGGCGAGGTTTCGCACGCTGTTGCCGAATACGGCGCGGGCGATCTCGCGGTTCGCCTTGAGATCCCAGACGCGCAAGGTTTTGTCGTCGCCGCCGATGGCGAGGTAATCGCCGTGCGGAGAAAAGGCGATACTGCGCACCGGGTCGTCGAAAGTCACACGGACTAATTCGCGCCCGGTTTGGGCGTCCCAGACTCGCGCGGTTCGATCCATTGACGCGGTCGCTACGCGAGCGCCGTCCCCGGAGTAGGTGGCCGTCCACAGCCCGGCATCGTGCTTGAGCCGGATCAGTTCGCGGCCGGTGCCGGCTTCCCAGATACGCGCGGTGCCATCCATCGAGGCGGCCAGCACTCGTGTGCCGTCGGGCGAGAACATCGCGGTCGCTAACCGGTCATCGTGCGGCAGGCGCTCGAGTTGCCGGCCGCTCACGACATCCCAAACCCCTGCCGTCTTGTCCCAGGAGGCGGTGACGACTCGATTGCCATCGGGCGAGAATGCCGCTGCCCAGACATACGAATCATGAGTCAATCGCGCAAGTTCCGGCCCCGTTTTCAGCTCCCAGATGCGCGCCGTTCCATCATCGGATGCCGACACCACTCGCGCGCCATCCGGAGTAAACGCAGGTATCCCGATGATGCCGCTGTCGTGCCACATGCGCCCAAGTTCACTCCCCGTCGCTGCATCCCAAATGCGCAGGGTTTTGCCTGCGGTTGAAACGACTCGCGAACCATCCGGCGAGAAGCGCGCGCTCTGCACCCAGACCGGATGCTGCAAACGCACCAGCTCCTGGCCGGTTCGCGCATTCCAGATACGCGCGGTCTTATCGTCCGACGCGGTCAGAACGCGGGCGCAATCCGCGGAAAACTCCGCCACCCAGACAGTCCCTGCATGTCGCAGCCGCGCGATTTCCCGACCGGTCCCTGCATCCCAAATTCGCGCGGTATTGTCTCTCGAGGCCGTGGCTACTTTGGAGCCGTCGCTGCAAAACCGCGCCGCCACCACCGAATCGTCGTGCCGGAAGCGCGCCAGTTCACGGCCCGTTTGCGCGTCCCACATGAGCGCAGCGTGATCCGAGGGCGTGGTCAGCACGCGGGTTCCATCGGGGGAGAATTGCGCGCGCCAGAGTCCCGCCGCGTGCGGCAGCCTGAGCAGCTCCTTGCCGCTGCCGGCATCCCATATTCGTGCGCTATGGTCCATGGATGCGCTGACCACGCGCGCGCCGTCGGGAGAGAATTCCGCATACTCGACCCGGTCTTGATGCAGGAGCCTCAAGATCTCGCGCCCTGAATTCGCATCCCAAATCCTGGCGGTTTTATCGTCCGATGCCGTCACCACCCGCGTGCGGTCGGGCGAAAACATCGCAGTTCGGACGATCTTGTCATGCTGCAACTTGGCCAGCTCGCGGCCGCTCAACGAATCCCATATACGCGCCGTTTTGTCGGCCGAAGCGGTAGCGACTCGCAGGCCATCGGCGGAGACCGCAACGAATTCGACAACCGCATCGTGCTCCAGCGAAAGAAACTTCGGCTCCGCCAGCTCCGCCATCAAGATCGAGTGAAACCGCATGCCGAGCGGCCGCGCCAGCGATACCGCCGCCAGCGCGTCGCGCGCCGCCTCGGTTCGATAGCCATCATGCAGGGCGGCCCATGCCCGCTCCTCGAACTGCCCCGCGAGTGCGAACTCGGCGGCGTTGCGTTCGTGCTCGGCGCGCAGGCGTTGGGCCTGCGCGGCGCGCTCCGCGCGCGCGGTGACCAGCAAACCAACGATGAGCGCGACGCCTAGTATGAAGGCCACCATCAGTCCCGCGGCGTAACGGACGACGAACCGCGAGGTGCGGTAGCCGAAAGTGGCGCGACGCGCATGCACCGGCAGCGACGACAGATGGCGGCGGATGTCCTCGGCGAATAACTCGACCGAGTCGTAGCGGCGGTTAGGTTCCGGCCGCAGCGCCATGAGCAAAATGTTGTCCAGATCGCCGCGCAAACGACGTCTGAGCCTTCGCGCAGTTCCCTCGCGGATGGCACCGGAGTCGGCGGCGCGGCCGGCGGCGGTGCTCGGTTTCACTGTCGCCGGGCGCGACAGCGTCGCGACGAGCGATTGGCTGACCGCAGCAGCGTGATTCGGCCGCAACCCCGTCAGCAGCTCGTACAGAACCACACCGAGCGAATACACGTCGCTGGCCGTGGTCAGCGCTTCGCCGTTGAGTTGCTCGGGGCTCGCATAATCCGGAGTCATCAGCCGCAGCAGTGTTTGCTGGGGTAGGGGCGCCGCCCCGCCTGACTCAATGATTTTGGCGATACCAAAATCCAGGAGTACCGGCACGCCATCGTCCTTGACCAGAATATTGCTGGGTTTGAGATCGCGGTGGATGATCAACCGCTGGTGCGCGTACTGCACGGCGGCGCACACCTGCAAGAACAACCTCAAGCGCGCCGTGGTGTCCAACCGGTGATGATCGCAGTAGCGATCGATGGGCTCGCCACGGATCAACTCCATGACGAAATACGGCAGTCCCTCGGTGGTGGACCCGCCGTCGAGCAATCGGGCGATATTGGGATGCTCGAAGCTCGCCAATATCTGGCGCTCATTGCGAAAGCGCTGCACGACGAAGGCCGAATCCTGTCCGGTCCTGATCAACTTGATCGCGACCTGTTTCTGGTAGGCATCATCGGCCCGAACCGCGCGATAGACCTCGCCCATGCCTCCTGAACCGATCTCCTCAATGAGTTGATAGGGGCCGATGTGCTTGCCCACCCAAGGATCCGGCCCCGGAGGTTCGGCAAAGGCGCCGCTGGCGGCCGCCGGCGTATTGAGGAAATCATCGCTCGCCGCTTCGTGCGCC
Source organism: uncultured Gammaproteobacteria bacterium (assembly GCA_963785405.1). Lineage (GTDB taxonomy): Bacteria > Pseudomonadota > Gammaproteobacteria > Steroidobacterales > Steroidobacteraceae > Bog-1198. The sequence goes on along the minus strand of CAWAVF010000003.1, from coordinate 581,573 downwards.
GCGATCAGTGACTCGAGCTCACCGCGCAGCTCTGTATCATCGCCGGTGGTCTTGGCGATGAACCCTGGACGCAGCTCCCGACGCAGCTCGAGCGCCTCGTACAGCGCAGTTTTGATCTGCTGCCACCGCTGCTGGTTCATGGAGAAATATACTGACCCCTGCGAGCGGGCGAGTCGAGAGGAAGACGAGGGCGGCGCTCGTTTATGTCAAGCGCAAGCGCCTTACGTAAGGTCCGGTTGTTTAGACCGCAGCCCGCAGCATCGCGCGACGCTGCTGCTCGTCGCGCACATCCGCGTCGGTCAATCCGGTATTGGTCGCAATGATTTCCACCAGCCGGTGCGCGGGATCCTTCGGCAGCGTGACTTCGTGAATGCGCTCCCAAATGCGAATCCGTTCTTCCGGGGTCTTCAAGCGCGAGGACTGCTCGGCCAGATCGACTCGACGCCGCTCGGCGGCTTCGGCTTGCTGGTGCACCAACCGTGCTCTGAAGTCCATCATCGGATCCTCGGGGGAGGATGATGTAGAGGGTCGTCCCAGGGTGGGGCTAGGCTTGTATGGATTCACTCGAGTCTCCTAAGAGTATCGCCCAAGGTAACACTGTCTCGCCCATCGCGAGACAGTTTCGTCTTGGGGGCCCGTACCGGCACCGCCCTGGTGCATGGCTTATTTGGAACCTACTTTAAGTTTGGGCCAGCGACGAATGTAGTCGGCCTGCTCTTCAGTTTGCGGCACCTTGGGCCAGCTTAAGGCACGTTCGCTCTGCAGCCACAAGCGGTTCAATTCCTTGACGGCCGCCTTGCCATCGCCATTCTCGTCCGCCAAATAACATCCGACGATGAGACCCGTTCGGCCGATCCCGGCACGACAGTGCAGGTAAATGCGGCGCTTCGCTTCGAGCGCCGCGCGAATCTCTGTGAGCAGGCTTAAGGTTTGTGCGGTGCTCTTAGGCAAGCCGGTGTCCGCGATGGGGGAGCCTAAGTACTTGGTGTGCACGGGCAGCAGGTGCCGATAGGCCGGCATTTCGCCCGGCTCGGTAAGGTCGATGAAGTAGTTGAAGCCGGCCTCACGAAACAGCGCCAGGCGGGCGCGAGCATCGGTGTAATCCTCGCCGATCGGGTATTCGCCGGCTAGCCAACGCCCGGGAATGACCCAATAGCTGTTGGGCAGCGGCCGGTTCACTGATTCATTGAGTTTGTCTGGAGCCATCATTGCGGCCGATACCAAATGCACTTATCCGCAGCATGCTAGCAGCCAATGACCTTGGCGGCGCGATGCGGTTGGCGTTGCGGACTTAATGCATCGCCGAGTGTGAAGCGCTGCACGGACATAATCGCTGACCTTGCTCGATACGATGACCACAGGAACCAAAACTCCGAAGGGCGCCATCCTCTGCGGTAGAATTTACCCACTATTTGATCGGCAGCCCGCAAGGAGGCAAGGTAAGATAGCGCCCGTGTTGCAAGCCAACTCCTTGAAAATTCATATCTTCCTTGCGCATTGGATGCTCGGGCTGTGCGTCCTGGTTGCCTTGTCGCCGCAGCGCGCCGCCGCTGCGGAAACACCGATTCAGCCCGCCCCCCAGGCCGCGGCGGTTCCGCCGGACTATCGTATCGGTCCCGGCGATACCATAAAAGTCTACGTTTTTCAGAATGACGAGCTCTCCGTCACGGTTCCGGTGCGCCCCGACGGCAAGATTTCAACGCCGCTGGTCGAGGACATGGTTGCGGTCGGCAAGAGTCCGTCGCAGTTGGCGCGCGACATCGAAAAATCATTGGCTGAATACGTCAAGGCACCCAAGGTGAATGTTGAAGTGATGGTAGCCGTGAGCGTTTACAGCCAGGTAAAAGTCATCGGGCAGGTGAAGACGCCGCAAGCCCTGCCCTATAGGGATGGGATGACGGTGCTCGATGCCGTACTCGCGGTGGGCGGGTTGGGGCAATTCGCGGCCGGCAATCGGTCGCACATCGTGCGAACCGAGAATGGCAAACAAAGCGAGATCAAGGTGAAGCTCGATGCTCTCGTGAACAGCGGCGACATGAAGCAGAACTTGCTCCTGAAGCCGGGGGATGTGCTGGTGGTGCCGGAGACCCGCTTTTGATGCTGCAAGGATACGTATGACACCAGCGCTGGATCATATCTTCGATGAAGTGCGCGGCGCTTGGCGCTTTCGCTGGTTCGCATTGGTCTGTGCATTCGTCGTAGCACTCATTGGCTGGGCTGTGGTTTTCGCACTTCCCGACCGCTACGAAGCCGATGCGCGGGTCTTCGTCGATACGCGAACGGCTTTGAAACCCGCCCTGCAGGGATTGACCATCGATCAAAACGTCGATGCGCAGATTAATTACGTACGCCAGTCGTTGCTCGAAGGTCCGCAATTGGAGCAGATCGCCAAGGATACCGGCGTACTGCCGCCAACGGTGACCGATGACCGCGGCCGCACCAGGATTCTCAACAATCTGAGCGATCGCATCGCCTTGACGGTAATCAACGCAGGGAGTCAGGGAGACGAACGCAGTACAGCCGGTACCATATACAGCTTTCATTATGTGGATGTCAGCCGCGAGCGCAGCCTCCTCGTGGTCGATACATTGCTTAACACCTTCATCGAAAAGACCCTGGGTGGGAAGCGCGAAGGTTCGGAGCATGCGCAGCAATTTCTCGGCACGCAAATCAAGGATTACGAGCAGCGTTTGAGTGCCGCGGAAGACAAGCTCGCCGCATTCAAGAAGAAGAATGTCGGTTTGATGCCAAGCGATCAGGGCGGGTACTTTGCGCAACTGCAAAAAGAAGTCGATTCTGCAAAGAAGGCCGAGACGGATTTGTCTATCGCCATGAGTCGACGCGACGAGCTGGCCAAGCAATTGCACAGCGACTCTGTGGTATCGGCAGCCGGCAGCTCGGCAACGAGCGGCGGGCGCGGGTTGGCCGGGGGTAGTGACACGCTGAGCCGCATTCAAGAGGCTCAGGCAAAACTGGATGAGTTGCTGCTCAAATACACAGATAAGCACCCCGACGTGATTGCCACCCGCGCCACCCTCGATGAACTCAAGAAGCGTCGCGAATCGGAATTGGCGAGTCTTCGCCGCGGTGACGCCAGCGCCGTAGCCTCGAGCGGCGCCGGCAACAATCCTGTGTATCAGAGCATGCAGCTGGAGCTCAACAAAGTGGATGTTGAAATTGCGGCGCTGCGCAAGGAACTGGCGCAGCATCAGGGTACCGTGGCCGAATTGCGCCAGCGCGTCAATAGCGCGCCGCAGGTCGAGGCGGAGTTTCAACAGCTGAATCGCGATTATGATGTGAACAAGGCGCAGTACACGGCATTGCTCGAGAGTTATCAAAAGGCAAGCTTGGGCGAGCGCGCCGACAACGCCGGTTCGGTGCGCTTTGAAGTTGTTCTGCCCCCCACCTCTCCGATCTCGCCAACATGGCCGAAGCGAACCCTATTGCTCGGGCTCATTTGGCTGGCCGCTCTCGGCATCGGCGGCGGGGTCGCCTACGGGCTTCATACCGTGAGGCCCATCTTGAGCTCGGTACGCGCGGTTAACGGATTGACTGAATTCCCGGTACTCGGCGTGGTCGGCGCGGCATTTCCGAGCGCACAGCGCAAGCAAGTTCGAATCCATCTGTGGCGTTTTTCTGCAGCCACCGCGTGTCTCGTGGTTGCCCTGGGGTTAGTACTCGCGCTGAATTGGTCGGGCGCAAGGCTGAGCATTCATGCAATCAAGGCAATGGTGAATACATGAGCTTGGTCGAACAGGCTATCGCGCGGCTGAAGAATCAGCAGGGCGGCGCCGCAAAGATCCCTTCATCTTTGCCGCCCAAATCCGTTATCGCTTCGCTGGTCGAGCACTCCAACGATACGAACTCCGCGAAGCGCCTGATGATGGATGCCGAAGCGATGCGCGCATTTGGCTATCTTCCGGAGAAGGTAAGAGAACGGCAATTTGACGATCAATATCGCCGCATCAAGCGTCCCTTGATCGAGAAGGCACTGTCCAACGACACCGCCGCCGGCGATCCGCGCATCATCATGATCGCCAGCGCGGTGCCGGGCGATGGCAAGACCTTCACCAGCATAAATCTTGCGTTGAGCATGGCGCTGGAAAGAGATATTTCAGTGCTTCTTGTCGATTCCGATGTGGCGAAGCACCACATTACGACCATATTTGGACTTAAAGACCAGAAGGGTTTGCTGGATTCGCTGACCGACGACAGTTTGGATCCGGAGTCGCTGATCGTGCCGACGAGCACGCGAGGTTTTTCGATAATGCCAGCGGGCCGGCGAGCGGAAGGCACCGCGGAGCTCATGAGCAGCAACCGAATGCGGCAGATTGTCACCAATCTGTGCGCGCGCAATCCGCGGCGGATCATGCTGCTCGATTCCCCGCCGCTTCTTATAACGAATGAAGGGCGTGCAATCCTGAAAATCGCGGGCCAGGTGGTGCTCGTGGTGCGCGCGGGTGAGACGCCGCGCCATGCTGTTGAGGCTGCTATTGGCATGTTCGGTGAAAAGCAAGCCGGGGGTATTATCCTTAATCAAGTGAAGGTTGGCTTGACGGAAGGCTACTACGGCTACGGAGCGTATGGGACTCCGAGCGATGCGCCGTAGGCGAAGTTCCTACTGCCACTCGATCGCAATCGCCTGGACATTAGTATTGGTGTCGGTCGCCCCGGCGAGCTTCGGCAATGACTTCGATGACGCAGGTGGCGATTCAGCCAACTCCACTCGTGCGCCGATCCCTCCCGGGGAATCTTTCCTCTACGGCGTCGACGTGGGTATCGGTGAAACGGACAATGTGACCCTGGTTCAAACGGATAAGGTCAGTCAGACCATGGCCGTGGCCGATGCCGACTTTACTCTCAAGCAACAGAGCCGGCTCTTTGATGTCAACGCCAGGGGCAATTTTACTTACCTCGATTACCTACAGAATGCCTACGGGGCCCAGTTGATCGGTCGCTTTGACGGTACGGGTGGCGTTGCGCTCATCCCCGAGCGCTTGACTTGGGTGCTGCAGGAGAACTTTGGTCAAGCGCAGATCGATCCTTTCATAGCGGTAACCCCAGACAACCTTCAAAACGTCAACTATGTGAGCACGGGTCCGGATTTAGCCTTAAGACTTGGACCAACGTTTTTCGTGGATATGAGTGCGCGCTATGCCAGAACCACGTATCAGACCGACCCGTTCGACAGTAACCGGCTGCTAGGGAGCATTGCCCTAGGGATGCCGTTGTCGGCAGGTTCCAATGTCTCGATCGATGGCAGCTACCTGCGAGTGCTGTTTGACAATACGGTCACCAACACGGATTTCGACCGAAGCAGCGCTTATGGACACTATGATTTGCAGGGCGCGCGCACGGATTTGTTGGTAAACGTGGGCGTCACCAAAGTCGATCAGGGCAGTGAGTCCATCACGGGACCCAATGCGAAGCTACAGTTATCCCGCAAACTGTCATCTGCTCAGAAACTCACATTGACCGTCGGGCGCGATCTGACCGATGCCAGCACCGGCTTCAGCACTCTTCAGAGCGGTGCAGCGGGCGGCATTGTCAACGCACCGGCCGCGGTTACGCTCACCAACTATACCGTGACTTACGCGACCGTCGGGTGGCAGTACGAGCGCAACCGCACCACCGTGGGGCTGAGCGGCACGTGGGAGAAAGATTCGTATGACGGCCAACCGCTGCAGGATCTGACGCGCGGCACCGCCGAGTTCAAGGTGGAACGCAAATTGACGCGAGCGCTGACGGCTCAGCTCGTGGGTAGCCTCTACCGAGTCAATTACGCCAATGTCGACTACGCAGAGACCGACGGAAGGGTCGGCGCGGCGCTAACATACCGTGAGGGTCGCGGGTTGGAAATTCGTCTGCGCGTCGATCATTCATCCCGCGACGTGTCAGGTATCGGCAGCGGTTATCACGAGAATCGGGCCTTTTTAACGATCGGCTATCGGCCCCGACTAGAACAGCCGTAGTATCCCGATAGCCTGGAAGCGACTGGTTAAACCTTAGCAGCGTTCCTGTTGCGGCGACCCCGAAGCACAGCCAATCCGCCTGCCATCAGAGTCAGGCCGGCGAGTGCGGAGGCGGGGTCAATCTCGGGGGCGGCGACTGGTCGATTCGATTTATTGAACGTGCAAACTTCGTAAGGGATCAGGCCCCAAAGGTACTCAGTTTTGCAGACATGATCAGACGGGGACGCCGACGCAACGACTGCGATACTGGCTAACAAAAGTGACATGCCAATTTTTCTCACCTTCTCACCTCAATGGTCGGCAGGGGACATTTCGACAAAGGTTAACAGCGAGAGTCGTCGATCATCAAATGCGGGATGGGGAAGTGAGCGCAGATAATCACCTTACTAGACGTTATGTTAAATCATCGCTTGGGCGAACGATCTACCAGAGCTGCCATTGATTCCATATGAGCACCGCCGTCGCCACCAACGCGTTGGTTGTCGCGTGCGCGACAACGGCTTCGCCAATGGTTCCGCGACGCACTGCTAGGATCCCATAGGCCATTCCGGTAGCAATACCCGGCAACCACATCGCTCCGTGCGCCAGACCGAAGACAACTGAAGTCGCGGCGATAGCACCCCAGCGAACCGACTGATAGGGCACCGATTCGAAATCCGGGTTGATCAAGCGGCGCATCAAATAGCCGCGATAAGCAAGTTCCTCGGCAATCGGCACCAGCAGCACTGAAATCGCTAGGCGACATGCAATCCAAATCTCGCGCAGCGAGGCAGGCATCGCAGTGAGTTCTCTCGGCATCGCAGCAGCCGACAGCTGAAAATGCGCGACACCTATCCAAAGCAGAAAACTGACAACGCCCACTGCAGGTCCGCGCCAACTCCACCGCCAGTCCAGTGCGGTCAACCTTCGTCGATACAGGGCAAGAAAGCCTATCCCCGCGGCCAAGCGCAGCGCGTAAGCGTTTTCAAAGCCGCTCGATATGGCGTGAGACAGCACCCCGGCTGCGAGGATTGCAAGAAACGGCATGAGATAGGCGGCGGTTGGATTCTCCGTGGATTCCGAGGCTGATCGAGTCGCAACAGTACGATTCAGCCAGGCGCTGCGGCGACTGAAAAAAACCAATGCGCAAGCCACAGCATTGAAAGCAATCCAGCCGGCTTGCGAGTGAAAGCCATACACGGCTACGCCAGGGTACCCCGCATGTCCAATGAGCATCAATGCAGCTATTCGCAAGATGTTGAGCGAGAAAATCATCATCAGCCCGATTGGAATCAGGAGGAGTGAGCGGGGGAAATAATATTCGCGGCGAAAGTACAGCAGCCAAGCCCCCGTAAAGGCCAGTATCAGTCCCATACCCTCGAGTCCCGAACAAATCTCCGATATCTCAATCGCGAAGCGATCCGCGCTGAGCACACGAGTCGCAGCGTCGGCATGTAGGGCCGGCAAGACCGGTGACAGCACAAGACGCACAAGATCGAAAGTCACTGCGGCTGTCGGAATCCACAGCCGTTGACTCAACTGCATTGCACAGGCGCCGAGCAGGGCCGCCACTCCGGCGTAGCACCATATCATTCCGAGGGCGCGTGCGGCGTTGACCCACAGCGGCCAGGGCGCCATGGCCAAGAACGCACATAGCGCTGCGCCAAGCCCGAGCGGTAGCCAAATCGCAATCACTGCGCCAAACGGCAAAAGAGGGGCGCTGCCGAGGTATAAGAGAGATGTTAATGGTAGAAGGCACGCGATCAACACAAGGTGCGCAAGCACCCAAGCCTTCCGGATCGGAGCAGATCGCACAGCAGTCTTTGCCGCAATCAACCGCTGCCCATCGCGCACATACGCAAACAGCGCGATAGCTGCGGCCAATGCAACCAAAAACCGAAAGCCCCAATGTTGCGATACCCGCACAAATGCGCCGAGCCCCAGAGCTGCGTCGGCGCGGTCGAAGTTGACAAATCGGTTGAGAAGAATTTTCTCGGCGAAAAACACCAACGCAATGATTGTCAGGCGCAGAGGCAGACCCGGCCGATATCCCGGTGCGCTGGATGTTGCGGCTGATGTTTCTCGTAGGTTCAAAGTGTATGTATAAAACGGTTGATAAAGAGCGTTGCGCGCAACGTCATTGAAGTCAACGAGGTATTATGCGGTCTGCGGGCCACCAATTGTCGACTTCGGGTTGCGACTCCCGATGACCGAGTGTGACGGGGTTCGCATTAATTTTTTCGGTGTTTACATTGCTTTGGGGCGGACATTGAAGCCGCGATAAGGCTAAAATCTCCACTATCGATTCACGCATATTATCGAGCGAAAAATGATCAGGGTGGGGATTATCGGGCTTGGGAAGATGGGGCTGTCGCACCAGTCGATGGTCAACGTGCATCCGGAGCTCGAGCTAAGATCGGTGTGCGACTCATCGGGCTACGTACTGGACGTGCTCTCGAAGTACACCGGGATCCATACCCACTCGGACTATAGAAAAATGCTCGCAGCGGGCGACCTCGATTGTGTGTTTATCGCAACGCCGTCGCGCTATCACGGCGAGATCGTATCAGCTGCGCTGGAGCGAGGCTTGCACGTGTTTTGCGAGAAGCCCTTCGCCTTGGAGCCTGAGACCGGTTATCAGCTGGCGGAGCTGGCGGAACACAAGAAACTGATCAATCAGGTGGGCTATCACTACCGTTTCGTTGCGCCATTCAACGAGGCCAAACGCTTGCTCGATCAGCGGGTCATCGGGCGGGTTCATCATATCCGTGCTGAAGCGTACGGACCCGTGGTCCTGCGGCCGAAGGGTGCGACCTGGCGCTCACAGAAGAGCGAGGGTGGGGGATGTCTGTTCGACTATGCATGCCACGCAATAGATCTCGTGAACTATCTCGTCGGACGCCCGATTGCAGTTTCCGGAAGCGTCTTGAACAGCGTGTTCTCGAGCGACGTCGACGATGAGATTTATTCGACTTTTCAATTCGCCGACGGATTCCATGGGCAGCTTGCGACAAATTGGAGCGACGAGAGCTTTCGCAAGATGTCGGTCAAGCTCAGCATCTGGGGAGACAACGGCCGGATAAACGTGGATCGCCAAGAGCTCCAAGTCTACATCCGTTCGGTGCAGGTGCCGGTCGAAGGCTTGGAGTCCGGCTGGAATATCCGCTACACCACGGAGTTGACTCATCCGGTGTGGTTTTACGTCCGGGGCGAGGAGTACTCGGCGCAGATCGATCATTTTGTCCAATGCATTAAAAGCGGAGAGCCCGCCGTCAGTAATTTTCGCACCGCAAGCGATGCTTCATTGGTGGCCGCAATGGTGCGATCGGACGCGGCGAAGCCACACACCGCGGTTGCCCGCGATCCCGATGCTCCGCCTGTGACGGCTGCGATAAAAACGAGCCGCCCCGGTAATGCTTTCATGCGTAGTCTTTTTGGCCGTTCATAGCCGCATCGCACCGTGTTTCAACCCATGAATGATCCCGTTCCCATGGACAGAGTACTGTTCGGTGACAACCAGTTTTTCGGTGTGAATCACATGTCGGAGGAGAAGGCGCGCCAGCAGGCTATGCGCTTTCATGACATCAGGGCCGTAATCGACGTTCTCGACGCTGCGTACGCAGAAGGGATCAAGACCTTCATGTGTACGACCCACGAGCGCACGGCGGAGATTTGCGATCACTTCCGGGTCAATCGGGACAGGTACCCGGGCTACAAGCTTTATCCATGCCTGCCGTATGCGCATAAATATGCGAACGCGGCGGCCGAGCTCGGCATGCTGGGAGCGGTGCGCAGCTTTCTGCCGGAAGACAATCCATGGAGCACGTTGCTCCGCGGCGGCGTCTCCCTCGCCACCAAAGATATCGAGGGGCTTGCTCGCCTTTTGATCGGGGCGGAATTGAAAATGTTTGCAGGCCTCGACACGCCGGTCGTGTTCCTGCAGAACGTCACGACCGATTTTCTGCTCGGTCTCGGAATGACTGAAGCGTTTCGAATCTTCGCCGACTGCGTGCGCGACAGCCATCGGGCCGAGCCCGGCTTCATCACCATGAATGCTCCAATGTTGCTCAAAGCATTGGACAAACTTGGAGTCCGCAATCCGATCATTTGCGCAAACATCAACAAGATCGGATTCAGAATGTGCGGGGGGATGCAGGCATATGAGGATCTCATGACTCAGGGCCGATGCCGCCTCATCGCGATGTCGGTGTTCGCGAGCGGAGCTGTGCCGGCTCGGGAAGCCTTGGAGTTCGTCTGCAAGTATCCGCAGATCGAATCAATCGTATTTGGCGCCTCGAGCCGCGGAAATATCGCGCAAACCAAGCAGCTTATTGAGAAGCTGACCTCCCCAGCCAGGTCAGCAGATTTCACCGGAGTATCGAACACTCAGTGAACGGATACGGAAGGCGGCATCTCCGTCATTTTGGCAGTGCCAATCGAACTCGCGCAACCGGCCCACCAGCATTTGTCCGTGGTGATAAAATTCTGTATCGCTTGCCATTTGGGTGGCGCGCTACTCAGGGGGGTGACAGTATCGAGCAGCGACTCAAGCGCACCCCAATCACCGTACTGGCTGGGTGGAGCAATGTCGGCGTAGATTACGATGAGTTGACCACCGTTCGACTTCCAATCATTCAGCATGGTCGTATACGCGGCACCCATCCGCGGGTCGCGATTGGCTGCGGTGAACAATTTCACAACAGCGGACCCGTTTTGATACTTCGGGAATCCGACCAAAGATTCGCCGCTCTCATAGGCAATGAAGGGAAGTTTGTAGGGCGCAAGCGCAGTCTTATAGGCGGCCTCCCACGTCGACGATGTCGGTAGAGCGCTGCTGCTAATCGCAGAGAATAAGCTGGAAAGGCCACCGTCTGAAGCGGACTTCCATGAGTCTTGCGGTTCGACGCTGAAGTACGGGGCGATTGCGACCACATTGATGCCGTGAGCGGCGCACGGCGCATTGCCGGTGCCGGTCCACAACGGGCAGTCCAATGATCGGGTAGCGGTCCAAGGATTGGCCGCGTGCGCAGCCATTACACACACGACGCGGATTGCGTCCGCACGCCATACAGACTTCCAAATATCGCAGGTTTGCGCAGTGCGCATACCGTACCAATTTCGATTGGCATCGAAAGGCGCGGTTGCGTTCGGCCACTTTGCCTGGCCTTGAACCGTCGCGTATTTGGACTGAGCGTAACCGCTGTTCCACACTTCATTGCTGAACTCGACGTATACCTTTTGGTTACTGCCCAACTTGGCGTGCGCCAGGGCAGCCATTTGAGTGATGTAATCATCCGTGGCCATATGCGGCACGTTTAGCCAGCAATCCGTGCCCACGGCATTACAGAGCTGCAGCACCACTTCCAAAGGCACCCCATTCGGGCCTCCCCAGCCACCATCGGTTGGCAGTGGGCGCTGTGACCAATTGGTCAACGTGCCGCCGCTGTTATCGATTTCGAGCCATTGAATCGCGCGTAAGACGCGGAAGTTCTGCAACAGATTCAGAAACTTTGGCGCGAATATGTTGCCGGCGGCCAGCAAATTTTCATTCTCAGCTTTGAATACCCTTATATTGCGTATGTAATTGCCGGTGTGCCTCGGGTCAGTCGATGTTATGTAGAGGGCAAAGCTACCACGGGTCGGAGGGCTTGCAAGATTGACGAGCATGCGTCCCGGCGCAGAGTGCACCAGAGTCGCATCTAATCCGCACGCCAACGTTCCCTCCCCGTCGTACAGCACGACATATTGGCCGGGAAGAAAGGGCAAGCCGGTACCCGCGTTGGAGTTCGGCAAGTCCCGCAAAAGCAATACGACAACCGAGTCGAATTTTTGCGGGGAATTCGGATCGGATCGACCAGCGGTTAGCGTAGTCGGATAGCCATTGGCATCAAGCTGCAGATATGCGTCCTCGTGCGTATCCCAAGTGCTGGTAGCGATTGAGTGCGTCAGCCAACCGCCGGAAGTCTTGAATATATCGAGGAAGGGCTGTTCCGCCGAATAGTAATTTACGTTCTGCAGGTTCATGCCCACCGGGGATTGCGCGTTGGCGACGGTGGCAGAACGCGCATCGTATGTCCCCGAAAATGCAATCATCAGGCACGCCAAGCCGTTGATGCCGAGAACGCGAAAGTAGCCTATTCGGTGAGTCATGAGGCGCGCTGGAATCCTGCTCTGTAATGCGCGAGATTGATTGAATTTCGACGAATTCACTGGTGCTGAGTTCTCGAGGGCTAATGGTGGATACTGATCCGGATTCCTGGCCAATACCAGAGTACTAGACTGCTCGTTGCATAAGCTCCCAACGTGACGCTGGCAATAAAGCCGAATTTAAGGAATTCGTATTTTGCGATCATCATTCCCATCTTGCGCTGCAGCCACGAGTAGTAGAGAAGCGAAGGCAGGGGGCTCAAAGCTACACCGTAAGTGAATCCCATGAAACCAAAGAAGTAATAACCAGTCAGGCTCATGACAAACATCCATATCGCGCGATATATATTGCCGACGAGCATCACGTGTAACACACCGGCGGCGATCAACCGATCTTCGGCAGGGGTCGTCAGCGCCAGGAGAATCGCTCGTAACATGAGTGCCTGGAGGACATCGGCGGCCTGCGCGTAGCGCGGGTCATAGAGCAGTGTTATCAGCAGACGAGCGCCCCCGCAGATTGCTGCCGGGAGGACCAATACGCTCGCGAATAGCCTTGCGTTTTCAGTGTAATAGTTGAGCGAAAAGCCGTCCGGATCCGTCCGGAAGCTATGTGCGAGGCGAGGGTAAAGTACCTGGTTGCTGATCTTGATGACCAGTGATTCAATTTGAGAACCGATGTTGCCGGCAAGCCCATACAAGCCCAAAAGTCGCAAATCGAATAGCCTGAGAAACACAATCTTGTCGAATTGGGTCATGACAATCGTCAGCAAGCTCGAGGGCATTGTAAATCTGCTAAATTTCAATATTTGCCGTGCCGTCTCCTCGATCAAATTGAAACTTAGGCCGGAACTCACGGAAGAAACGATAGCTGAACGCCGCCATCAGAAGACGATTCAGCAAAATTCCATAAATCATCCCCCAATAGTCTCGAGAAAAGTAGCAATAAACGACGGAAAATACGGAAGATAAAAATGCCGCAAGCAATTCCGAATACATGATGATCCGTGATTGCTTGCGCCGAAGCGCCAGCACATAGGCCATCGACTCGAAACCACCGATGACAAAAAAGAACGAAAAGATCCTTAGTGGATTGGTCAGCGCCGGCGCATGGTAAAGAGTGGTGGCAATGAACGGAGCGGCTAGGAATAAGAGCGTGGTGTTGAAGGCGGCGCGCCCGAGCCTGATTGTCCACGCCGTGTTGAGGTACCTGGGCTGCTCCGAACCGTGTTCGCGGATGATGAATGTGGTGACATTCATATCAGCGAACAACTCAACGACGAATAATATCGATATCAATATCGTGATGATCCCGTAGGCTTCCGGACGCAGGATTCTGGTTAGGATGATACTGCTCAAGAGCTTTATCACCGCTTGCGTGCCGAAGCTGAGTCCCGCCGCGAATAAATCTCCCTTTAGGTTGAATAGCTTGATCGTGGGCACTTAGGGCAGGTCCGGGGATCGGCGATCGTCTAGTTGCCAATAGAGCTGCATGGGAATTCTTCGTAAGGCGTGCCAATACGCGGCATCGATGAATTATAACCAAAATGAATGTGAGCTAATGTCACATTGGATCTCGGAATGCCCTCTTATCTCGCCTCATCTCTGCCGCGGGCTGACTCGGCGTCGCGCGTTGCTGTGCTGCTAAAATTCTTCGCCAAGCGAATAATTGCCCGGCGCCTAATTTTGTCACAGCTGGAGCGTTTCGTACCGGGTTGCAGCGCCGTCGTCGAGGCTTCGCGGTACCGAGAGGTCGACTCGCAATTTACTCGCGCCAGTCTAGAAGAATGCAGCGCGCGATCAGTCCGGCCCGCTGAATTCGATGGCGTCGTATTCTCGAATATGCGTTTTTCTTTGCCCAGCGCCGGGCGATTGATTGAGGGTGGGCAAGAAAGCGCGCTTCACGCGCATGGGACTTGATTCCCGGCTTCCTGCAGACGCGATCAGCTATCATCTAACTGTGTTTGAGAGTAGAGTTTTATGCCAAATAAACGAGTCGCGTTCGTCGTCCACACCGTCACGGCGGCACCTCACGAAGGCCATTAGAATCATGACTGCGCGCCAAAAGATCGAGTACCGCCAAAATATTCGTGTATAAATGCGGCCTTCAAATGTCTGAATTCGCGGGTCAAACGATAATAATTACCGGCGCAGGAGCGGGAATCGGTCGGGCGCTCGCCATTGGCTCCGTGGGCCGCGGCGCTCATGTTGTAGGGATCAGCCGGAGCACGCCCGGGCTGGAGGAGACGCGGGACCAATGCGCGGGTCCGGGGACTATCGAGTGCCATACCATTGACGTCAGCAATGCCGCGGCGTTGGAGCATCTTTTTGGCCGGATCGTGGGGGAGCGGCGCGCTGTGGCTCTCCTCATCAACAATGCAGCGGTTTATCCACACCAAGATCTAGCTGAGATGACTTCCGAGGAATGGAATCGCGGCGTCGAAACAAATTTGGGTGGTGTGGTATTTGGATGCCGCGCCGCTGTGCGGGTCTTCCCGCCGGACCGTCCGGCGGTGGTGCTCAATGTCGGGAGTTTTGCGTATCTCGGGCCGGATCGGGGCAGCACGCTTTATTGCACCACCAAAGGCGCGGTCAATGCCTTCACGCGCGCGATTGCCGCTGAGCTCGCCTCAATGGGCTCAACTTTGATCATCAACGAGTGGATTCCCGGTACCTTCCGCACCCAGATGAGCGGCAATACCGGCGACGATCCGAGTGTCGCCTTCGACCGTCTGGCAACTGTTTGGAAACTTTCGGGGCGCGGCCCGGGAGGGCGTACGTTCGCTGGAGACGTGGAGCATTTGCCGCCTCGCTCGCTGAAATCGCGCGTCAAATCGCGACTAAAATTTTTGCTCGCCGGCGGCAATTGACTGCGAAGTCGAAGCAAAGCTCACAAGCCGCGGTAAAGTCATCATTTGCTGCGCATCGGTTTCACCAGACAAGCGCGTTGGATGTCCCGCAAATTCATTTTTAGGCTGATTCTTTGTAGATGCAGACGGCGCGACACCGAGGCGGAAACGCGTTGCATGACTGGGCTCTTGCTGATCACCCCGATATTGTAAACAACTCTATCAAGAGTCAGCGAACGGCCCGTGTAGTCAAGTCGCTCCAATTGAAACCCTACTGCGGTATAAGCCCTGCGCAAGCTTTCGTCTGTAAAGAAGAAAATGTGACCGTCGCAGCTAAGGCTCCGTTCCCTTCGTCCAAGTAGCCAGAACATGGCAGTGTCGTAACGGGGCGTCTCCAAAATCAGATGTCCGCCCGGCTTTAAAATTCGCCAAACCTCGCGAAGCGTGCCGACTGGATCTGGCACATGTTCGATCACGTGCAACATCACTACGACATCAGCGAACTCATCAGGGAGCTTGGCTGCCTCGAGTGTCGACCTTATCGTCTCGATCCGCATTTTCTCCGACGCAAACTTGGCGGCCCACCGATCCGGCTCAATGCCCAAGACACTCCAATTATCCCTACGAAAAGCATCAAGCGTATAACCAAAACTACTACCAATCTCCACCAGCTTTCCTCGCGAGGGGTACATGCGGTTCAAGTGTTCTCGGGTACTGTCCATGTCACGAACCTGCGTGCGCTGCTTTTCAAGTCGCTGTGCAGCCGCCTTTTCAACATCAAAAGTTGGATCGTCCGGCCACGATTCGATTTCCACAAGATCCGCCTCTTTGCGCGGATTCGCATACATCAGGCCGCATCCGCTGCATTTCACAATTTGGTTGATTTGCGCGACCCCAGCTGCGTAAAGCACAGTAAAGCCTTCGGTCCCGCAGATGTTGCAGGATGTCTTTATCGGAAGCGCCGCAGTCGAAACTTCAAGTCCTTCAATTCGCTTGGCGAACGCCATACCGCCTCACTTTATAACGCCGCCTAGAGTGCCCGTTGCACCCGGCCGTTAGTCTTAAATCGGACCTTCGCTTCCGCCTATGATTCAGTTCAAAGAGTTTGACATCAGTCCAGTTAAAGTTCTGCATTTCTTTTCTCAGAGATCGTCGAGTTGAACTTGGGGAGTGTCGAACTGTTGTTGGCTCTGGATAGCTTCTTGATCGCCTTCGGCGTTCCGAAGTTGGAGTAAGCCGCTGCAAGCCCCGCGATTACATAAAAGAGTTTCTCGTAGCCAAATATGAAACTGCACGCGCCCAGCATGAACAGCGTGCCAACTATGCAGCCGACCAACGCCAATCCCATCAGGGCAAGATCGGTGTCGCTCGGCATTGATGCTTTGGCCACTCGATAGACTCGGACGAGCGCTATCAAGATGAATCCCACAAACATGCTCAGGCCGATGAATCCATGAAACACGCTAACTTGTACATAGGTACTCGCCATGTCGATAATGCCTTCTCCTTGGCGCATGTCATTCAGCTTGAGCAATGCCAATTGATCTCCGAGGAACGGGTGTTGCGTAAACAAATCCCAGGATCGTTCCAGAAGGCGCTGGCGATAAGTGATAGAACCGCTGGCTTCGTCGCCAGGCAACCCAGTTGAAAGCGGCAGCAGTGCGACGATTCGTTCGCCCAATGGCGTTAGACTAAGTGCTCCGAGAAGGAGCAGTACGCCAGCGGCAGCTTTGAACAATCTGGATAAGCTGCGCGTCCTGAGCGCGCCGACGACGACGTAGATGAGAACGGCGCCGAGCCACGGTCCTCTCGAGAATGTGGCCAGAAGACCCAGCCAGAGCAGCAGCGTCACGGCAACGCGCTGTAATCTGGATGCCACATGAGACTGTAGGTATAGCCAGAAACCGCAGGCCGTCGCGAGCATGAATGCGAGTGCCGATGGGTTGCCTGATGAAACTAGCGCGCGAACCAAGCCAACACGAGCCCTATAGAATCCATAACCTGGATTGCCGCTCCAACGTACGGCGATATCCGTGTACGGCAGCCAATGACGCAGTGTTTCGAAGACGGCAAGTGCAGCCATTAAGATACACGAGAGACAAAATGCGGCCTGAGTCTCGGTGATTACCTGGCGATTCGAACACGACCGGCTTACGGTGTAATAGACGATATAGGTGTCTATAAAGAACAGAAGTGAGACTCTTAGTTCATTGGTAAATGAGTCTTGTAAGATCACGTGGTTGGGCAAGTCGGGCGGCACGAACAGTACGACTTGCAGTACTCCGTACCCGACTAGTAATACATCCATCCAGCCGATTCCACGTAGTTGGTCTGGATTGTGTGATTTCCTCAGGTGCCACGCCGCCGGTATGAGGATGCAGAGTGAGAGAAGTCGATAGTTGTCGAGATTGAATAACGATTTGATGCCGGGAATGGGGATATCGAGGAGAACGGGTGGGATCACATGCAGTAGAATCAAATAGAGGGCGACCGGGTTCGTGTCTTTACGCCCCCCCCAAACAATCAGAGGGGCCGCCAGCAGCGTGAACACCCAAAAGTTTGGACTTAGGAAGCCTATCACTGTCAGCGCGAGCCAAATGTTGCGACGGCGCGCGTAATCTCGTTCGTCGCTGAAGCGCAGAAAAATCGGTTTGGCCAACCAGAAAATTACCAGGGCTATCCCTGCAACCGCAATCAATTCTTTTAGTGTGTAAGCCATGGCCTCAGTTCACACTAGACCTAGCGAACGCATGATCGGTGCTGCCGAGCGTAACGCGTTGGCGGCAATCGTAAGGCTTGGATTGACTGCGCCGCTGCGCGGCATGAACGACGCGTCGACGACGTACAAATTCTCAACATCATGGGCGCGGTTGTCCCTATTCAATACACTGGTGGCGGGATCGTTGCCAAAGCAACAGGTCCCGCAGGGATGTCCGTAATTCATCCAGGTTGTGGGAGTCAAGCGCATCAGGCGCCATGGGCGAATGTGCCTTGAAAAAGCCTCTCGCAGCGCGTCCGCTCGCTCCCTGAGGTCATCGGTAATGTTGTAGATGAACGCGGCACCATCCGGTTGTTCAGGGTCCAGCACAATGCGGTTCTCTGGATTCGGGTCATCTTCGGTCAATGAGGCAAATATGCTGGCCTCGCCGAGCGCCCGCGATGCAACACGAGACGGCAGCCACGCGAGTAATGATAAAAGCCGTTCGTGACGCAGGCCGTGCCGGCGCAGAATGTCTTTCAAAAAGACCGCGACATTGCCTCGTCCGGCGTCCACGCCCACGCTTTGAATGTAGCCCAATCGACGTCCGTCCACGACATAGAAGTCGCGCACCGAGATCGATTTTTTTTGGCGCCCCTTGCGATTGAAACGACGTGGAGCCCATAAGGCAAAGTGTTCTCCAATATGGAACATGAGATTTCGACCAACCTGATCGGAGCGGTTTCCCAATCCATTTGGCCAAGAAGCATTTCTCGAACGCAAGAGGATCTGCGGTGAATGAAATGCGCCCGCCGCGATCACCACGATCCGGGCATGGATATCGATGCGCTCTCCGCGATACACCGCGCGGATCGAGCGAACACGATTCGCGTCGGCTTCCAACGTCAGCACTTCACAGTCGTCAAGAAGCTGGCAGGCAGGTTGGGTTAGCGCGCCGATTAGACAGGCGGTTCGCGCGTCGGCTTTGCACTGACGCGGACACACTCGGCCGATACATTCTTGACACTCCTCATCGTAGCGTATGGCCACGCGCAGTCGCTCGGGTTTCAGGCCGTTGTGTCGCATGGCCGCCATCAACGCCTTATCCCATTCACTCAGAAGCGAGTCGCCGATGTCGTTCATACCCACGGCCACTCCGTAAAGCGCCTCGGCGGCTGCATAAAAAGGCAGAAACGCTTCGTATGTTTCCGGCCAGACGGCCGCGGGTCGACATCCAGTTTCCAATGGCTGGAAGTCCGAGGGCGCCATTCGTTCCAAGGCGGCGCCATAATGAATCGATGACCCGCCAACGGCGCAGCCGACTGGAGCAAAAACCCGCTCATCTCTCCCCATTGGAACGCGCCGCGTGACGGGATGCGGCCACCAACCGCGTTTCATTCGTTCCGCGGGTGTCAGCGCGTCGGACAAGCTGGACTCAGCAGGTACCGTGGTTCCCTTTTCCAGAAAAAGAACACTCAAGCCAGCCATGGCCAGTTCGCGCCCCAACGTTGCGCCACCCATCCCGGTGCCGACAACTGCGACATCCCATTGCTTGGTCAGATCAACAGGCGGGTTTCTCGCGGCGTCCATCGTGCGGCTCAGTTGCCAGATTCATCAGCAACCATCAATTGTGAATTGGTCAATGCTAACGAATGATGCATCATTATTCGACCTTCGGGACGTCATTCCCGACGGAAAGTTGATGAGGCAGTTGCTGAGTGTGCACGGAGATGAACATATTGCGCCAGCTCAAACAATCACCCTTGACGGCTAGTGAATCTCGGTCGATCCGTCTGGCGGTGCAGGAGTGATCGCCAAGGCGGGCAGAAAAATGTCACGAATCCGTCGCGATGTGGAGCCGGTAATATGGTTGTTGTCGAAGTACGTCGGGCCGAACGGGGACCACGCCGAGCAGTAGTCACTATCACAAAACAGCTGGTGAGTTGGAATAAGCGTAGCGCCGAACTCACGTGCCGCTTCACGAAGCGCCGCGTTCGCGTGCTGCTGGCGCTCTTCGACGTCCCCGCGGGGCACGGTGCCAATTTGAGCTATGGCCTGCTCGAGGCTGGCGTGCCCTCCCCGGATGAACTGAAACAATCGACGGCTCGAAAAGTCCGGAATCTCCGGCATGTCTTCCAGAAGGTAAACGTCGTAGCCCATTGCACGCAACCACCGAACCGTCTCGGATAAGGCTTCGGTGACGACGGCCGCCTGGTCGGGGGCAGCACCGCTATCGCCGGTCACCCGTGTGATCCGAATCAGGTTGTGCCGATCGATGCCAATACCACGACCCTCTGTGTAATAGGCCCAACGACCTACCAGCAATATCTTTTTGATCGAATTGTGCTTGGAGAGCATGGCTTTGACTGCGATGTTTTGCGCGACGCATTCGTTATCCGACCGTGCACCCGTTGCGCTCTCCTCCTTGCGGATACCGAACGCGGGCATGCAGCCTCCGGCATAGATGAGAACGCCTCCAATCCCATGTTCGGCGGCGACCTGGTCGGCGCCATTGCGGATCGCGCGGGCATGCGAGTCGCCCCAGATCAAAAATTGTTCTTGGGTATCGGGCGTCCCGATGCGGCAAAAATATATGCCAGGCAATATCGAATTGTTGTCTGTCCAGCAGCGCTCATTATTCTGGAAGAGATCTGTGGCGGCATAGCCGATAGTTCGGGTTTCTCCCGACAACCTACCGGGTGCACCGCTCGAATGCCAAACGACATAGCCGATGCCGGCAAGCACCGCGGAGCCAAGAAACGCGCCGATGAAGACTGCGCGCGGCGCGCGCCGAGTGTTCCGAATCGGCTGCTCTACAAAGCGCCAGCTCAGCGTTGCGAGCACGAACGTGAGCAAGAATGCGACGCTCCTCCCTCTCCAGGTAAGGTCACCTGCCTCGTAGTACAAAATGTATACATAAATCGGCCAGTGCCAAAGGTACAGGGAGTAGGATATCCGGCCGACCGCGACGGGAAGCCGAGAGGCGAAAATCCTTTGCACGAATCCTGTGTGGTGCCGGCCCAACCATAAAAACCACGCCGTTGCCGCACAGCTGGGCAGCGCGGGAATACCAGGGAACGGGGTGGTATCGTTGTACAGCACCAATGGCAGGAACAAGGCTACGAGAGACACGAATGTGAGCGCGTACCGGAATACGGCCCGAAGAGGCAAATCCCGGACCTGGGGCTGTGCGACCGCAGCGCCTAGCAGCAGTTCCCAACCGCGCGACGGCAACAAATAAAAGGACGCTGCGGGATCGACTGCAAGCAGATATTGCGAATATCCGAGCGACAGCAGACCCGCAGCTGTCAACATAACCGGAATTCCTTTTCGCCCGCTGCGCACCGAGAGTCGCATCAAAACGGGAAAGCACAGATAGAACTGCTCCTCCACCCCCAGCGACCAGGTATGCAACAGCGGCTTCGTGATCGAGGCCGGATCGAAGTAGCCCGCGTCCCTGTAGAAGAGAACATTGGACAGGAACACGGTGGAGGCCACCAAACTCTTTCCCGCGTTCCAGAAGTCATACGGATCAAGCAGCCACCACCCGATCACCGCTGTGAACAGCGCCACAACCGCAAAAGCGGCGAACAATCTCTTGATTCGCCGCGCATAGAATTGAACGTACGAGAAGGTGCCGCTCGCGGTCTCATCAATGATGATTCCGCCAATCAGATAGCCGGAAATGACGAAGAATATATCTACGCCGATATAGCCCCCGCCCAATCCACCCAGCAATTTGAGGTGATAGAAGATAACCGCCAACACCGCAATCGCGCGGAGCCCGTCGATGTCCGCTCGATAGGTCATCGGACTAGTTGCTTCATTGGTGACACACCGCCGTGTTTTCGTGCGGTATTTTCTGAAAGTCGCTTGGGCGAGCATCCGAGGAAGCAGCATACCCCGATCGCAACACCTGCACCCAAAAAGCGACCGTAGATCGAGTGATGTGGGCGGTGTCGAAGTACAAGGGAGCGTCGCCACAGGTGACGGCACACTTGCCGGTGGAACAGAGAGCTCGGTAAGAAGAGAAGGAGCCGGCGATTGCGCCCCGATTCGCTTCAACCGCGTCAAAGAAGTACTTATTCACCAATAGATAATCGGCTAAAGTGAATTCGATGTCGGCCGATCTGTGCGCGAGTTTGGCACGTGCCAATGCGTACGGGACATCCGCGCTCGCACCAGGGACGGGCTCCCACACATAGACCCTACGACCCAAGCGATTCAAGTGCTGCAAGGTTTCTGAGAACGAGTCGATGAATAGTTGCATCGATTGTTCTCTTGTTGGGAGAGTCTCCGATGAGGCTGATAAGAGTCCTTCGATGGCCTGTCGCCAAGTCGATACCAGAACGATATTGGGAATTTCAGGATGATTTTCCGTAAACTGCATGATGGCTTGATTGAAAGCAAAGCATGCATCTTTATCACCAACCATGTGAATGCCACTGAGTGGAGGGCAGCCGTGAAGGAAAATAAATAGACCCGAGCGGCCGTCTGACTTGAGCCACTCGTCGAACGCCGCGCGGGCTGCCCAAGCATGAGAGTCGCCATAAACGAGCCAGGCGGGCATTGTCCTGGCCACGCCGATATGGCAGAAATCCGTTGGCTTGGTCAACGATTGACCCAAATATTCACATTCCGTTAGCGGCGACTTGTCATCGGCATAACTGGCAAGACGGGCCACCTCCGGCGGAAAGCGTGATGGCAGTCCCCCGCTCCAGAGAACAATCAGGAAAGCAGACAGAGTCGCGGCTAGGACTGAACCATATGCCAGCAGCAGCCGTTTCTTACCCTCAAATACCTTTGTACGCCGAAAGGGTTGCTCAATCGTATGGTATAGAATTGCAGCAAGGAGAAACGAAATGACAAACATGGCCACTCGCCATAACAACGAGTAGTCTCTAATCAGCAAATTGGCAAAAACGTTCGTGGGCCAATGGACCAGATAGAGGGAGTAAGAAATCTTCCCAATATAGACCAGCGGCTTCGAGCTCAGCCCACGTGAAACTATGGAGTTCTGGCCCGCTAATAGTAGAAACCCGGCGCCGAGCGCAGGCAACAACGCGTAGTAGCCCGGAAAATGAACATTCTTTCGATAGCATGTAACCGCCACGGCCACGAGTATGATGCCGAGCACGCCGAATGATTCATTGAAAAGGCGTCTACCCGACCATTTGCCAGCCGCTACCGAGAGAAGCGCGCCGACCAGCAGTTCCCACGCCCGAGTAGGCAGCAAATAGAAAGTGGCTTCTGGCTTTTGGGACACGAACATTACGTTCAGGAAAAATGAAAAAACAAGTCCCAGGAGAATTGCGAACAACAAATACCGCCGCATATATCGATGCAATAACATCAAGCATGCTGGATAAATGAGATAAAACTGTTCTTCGACGGCCAACGACCACATGTGAAGCAGGAATACAGTGTGTGCGTTCAGCCCAAAATAACCAATCGTCCGCCAGTAGTAGATGTTGGCGAAATAGAATTGCGACGCCAATACCTGCTTGGATAGCTCAATGAGTTGGGATGGAAACAACCAGAGGGCTCCTGCTGCCATCGTCATAACCAAGACTAGGAAAAGCGATGGCGCGAGTCTTCGAATGCGACTCACGTAGAAGTTTCGCAGTGTGAACGTTCCCTCATCCAATTGACCGACAACGATTGCCGTAATTAAAAATCCGGAGATCACAAAAAAAATATCAACGCCTAGGAAGCCGGCTGTGATCTCCGTTATCAACGAAAAGTGGAACAACAACACGAGCACCACTGCGACCGCGCGCATACCGTCAATGTCCGGGCGGTACCTCAATGACTGCATGCTGCAGCGGCCGGTTTCGCATCGGTGGGGTGCGATCGCACGCCTATACCGTGCGCAGCTCATCCGAGCCAAAACATCGGTCGCCGCGTCGCGGCAAGACCTCAGCTATCTGGCAAGGTATCAGCGTCTCTGATAGTCGCAATCGACGCTCCAAACACTCGTAACATGGTGTTTCACATAACCGTAGCACGTTCCGTCGTCCGGGTCTCGCGAACGGCAATGTTAAATTAATCGGCGTCGATTGAGTTCGCGACTTTCAGATAAACTGGTCAAGATCCATCGTAGGCAGTCACTGAGTCAGACCCTGTTGCTCCTTGCTAGACAATGTTATGAATGCTGACCCAAGATTTGAGGCCGAGAGCTCGCCGGCAGGGGGCTTGGCAGAAGCATTGTATTTCGATTCCGGCCAGCATCGACTATTTGGTTGGCTGCATCGGCCCGCGGCGATTGAAGCACTCAGGATTGGACTTATCGTTTGCAAGCCGTTTGGCTACGAAGCTGTGTGCGCACATCGCAGCGTGCGTGCTTTTGCGGAAGCGGCGGCGAATCTCGGCGTGCCGTCATTGCGGTTCGACTATGCGGGAACCGCCGATTCCGCGGAGCTCGACCCCGAGGCCGACCAACTGGAAGTGTGGGTCGAGGATGTGATCGCGGCTGTGGGCGCGCTGCGCCGATTGGCGAATGTAGAACGCGTCTATGTTCTAGGGTTTCGATTGGGCGCCTTACTGGCCACGCTCGCGGCGATCCGGTGCCAGGATGTCAGCGGTCTCATGCTGGTGGCTCCGATCATCAGTGGTCGGCGTTACGTGCGCGAGCTGCGCATGACACGGTTGGCGGGCGGAATCGGCGCTGAAGCTGCGAAGTCATCGGGCCGGCTACCTTGGGCGGACGCTCGTATGGAAGTCAGCGGCTTCTTTTTCTCGGCGGCGACGCTCGCATCAATGGCGAAGGTCGACCTCAAGGCGCCACGCACGCCGCCAGCGCCGGATATCCTGGTGGTCGATGGCAACAAGATGCCGGCGGCCCGCGGCTGGGTGGATGAACTCCTCGCCTCGGGCGCTCGCGCAACCTATCGTGAGTTGCCCGGATTGGTCGAGATGATAATGACAGCGCCGCAATTCGCGACTACCGCGCAGGAGATGGTGACGGAAATGGGCAATTGGCTCATACAATTGCGTGATCGGCCGCCGGCAGCCGCATCGGAGCACGGCACACATGGAGAAGCGCCGCAAGTACCGCCCACCGCCGTCATGAATCTTTACATCGTCGGACCCGGCGAGCGGGTATTGGTGACTGAGCGCCCGGTGTTTCTCGCGTCCCAAGCTGTGTTGTTCGGTATTGTCACCGAACCGGAGCAGAAAGCAGCGCGAAAGGGTGGTGTCATTCTGATTAATGCCGGAGCTGACTACCACATCGGCGCGAGCGGCATATACGTGGAGCTTGCGCGGCGTTGGGCCCGGCGCGGATACGTCGTATTGCGAATGGATCTGGCCGGTCTCGGCGATAGCGCGACGCGGCGCGGCCAACCGGACAACGTGGTGTTTCCGCCCGCGGCACTCGACGATATACGCGTGGCCATCGAATGGATGAGCAGCCGAGGTGGCGTGAACGATGTAACTCTTTGCGGGGTATGTTCCGGTGCCTATCACGTGCTGCGCGCCGCGGTCACCGCATTTCCAATAAAACGATTCTTGATGGTGAACCCTGAGACGTTTTTCTGGAACGAGTCGATGAGTATCTACGATATACATCTCGCTGAAGTCGTCAGGGGATCGGCAATCGATCGCAGTAAGATGGTCTCAGCAGAAGCTTGGAAAAGACTGCTGCGGGGCCAGGTCGATATCCGCTATGTATTGCGCCGGCATATTCGCCGGATCTTTTTTACCATAGAGACGATATGCCGCGGCGTAGCGCGGCGTTTGCACATCCGCCTGCCGCATGATCTTGGCTGGCAACTAGAGGAAATCGCGGCGCGGGGAGTGCGGATGGCGTTCGTGTTCTCGAGCGGCGAGCCTGGAATTGCTCTCCTGAGGATGCAGGGAGGACATTCACTTCAGCGGCTCGGTGACCGCTGTCACGTTCACATAATCGAAGGTGCTGATCATGTCTTCAGCAAACTCGATTCGCGAAAAGTCCTCCAAGATATACTCAGCGACGAGCTTCTGGCCCCGGTGAAATGATGATCGCACGGTCCCCGGTGGCTGCACGCGAGTTTTCAAGTATTTGGGATTGCTATTCGGCAGCGCGCCGGTGGTATGGTTCGATTTCGCTTCCAGAGCACGCTGTGGCGCAGAATGTCTCGAATGAAGCATGGTGTCGCCGTATGCCGGCGGTTCTGCGCAATCCGTTTCAACAAGCCAAAGGAGTGGGCCGTCACTGCGACCACATCGATGAGCATCGCCTGAACGAGTCCGTACGTCACGACGAAATAACGCCGTCTCGATTCGAACCAATAGGGCGGTAGTCGTTGGCGGCTCCGATCCGATACCGTGGTGCTGTGCCCACCGATATGCATGACTCGGCTTTCAGGCACATACCAAGTCGAAAAACCCGCCGCTTTCGCCCGCCGGCAGAAATCCGTCTCCTCAAAAAAGAGGAAGTAGTTCTCATCCAGACCGCCAATGGTCGCAAGAACCTTACGCCTTATCATCACCGACGCGCCGCTGACCCAGTCGACCCGGGCGCTGGCTCCGGTCATACGCCTTATCAGAGCCCACCGGTCGAGCATGCGCGTAACAACTCCCAAGTCGAGTCCCTGGCTAAGTTCGCTAAACGGATTCGGAAATCGGAATGCAAATGGCCAATCGTCGCCTTCGAGGGTTTCAAAGCTGCTGCCTGCGATCCCGACTTCGGGGTGAGCCTCTAAGAAGCGCACGAGTGCTCCGATGGCGCCGGGTCGAACCTGCGTATCTGGGTTCAGTAAGTAGACATAAGAGGGAGTGACGGAGGCGAATCCACGTTCGATACCGCGATTGTTGCCATATGCAAACCCGCCATTTTTCTCCGCCTGAACGAGCGTCACCCAGGACGACCATCCGGATTGTTCCACAACTTTCGCAATTTCCGGCAAATCCCCGGAAGCGTTATCGACGACGATGGCTTTTACGCTCAACCCCGGGGTCGCGCACTCGGCTGAAAGCGCGCTCAAGGCTTGCAGGGTCACGTGCGCGGATTTGTAGGTGACTATCACCACGGCGATATCGAGCGGCCGGACCGAGCGGGACGATGCCTCAGCCTGAAATTGAGCAGAGGCGGAATCAGAAGCGATAGCTGGCATTGGCATCCGCGATAGTTTAATCAAAATGGTAAATGTCTGACTTACATAACGTTAATTGGGGTGCGAACGGCCGCAAAGTGTGAAAAATCGGGGGTGGAGTATAATTCGACAGGGAGACACCTACGCGCACTCTCGGTGCATTCTCGGCAAGTCGGGCATACGGCAAATCGATGACGAGGGAGACAGACCGCCTTGTGCGGATGCCGGCAAGTCAATGTGAGGTGGATGCCCGCTTGATCACGACCGACTGCGGTTCACGAGATCGCAGTCGTGACGCGCGCCATGCGCTGGTCAGCGGATCTGTTGGCTTGCAGGGAGTGCGGCTAAGATATTGAGTTTTGCATTACTCGGAGTTGTAAAGCATGTCGATACCTGACACGGTCAGATCGCAATTTGAACAAGTTGCGGTCGAGCAGCATCGGAAATTATCGCGGTTATCGGACGATCTGAAACTGCTCGATTCCGGCCTGGATTCTCTCAGTTTTGCGCTTATCGTCGCCCGACTCGAGGACGCTCTGGGTTTTGATCCTTTTGAGGAGTCGGATGACATGCAATTTCCAGTGACATATGGGGACTTCGTCAAGCTCTACGAAAATCACGGAAAATAGCTGCCCATGGACTTTCATGAGTGCACCGCATGACAGGTGAAGCGCAGCGAGTTCCACCTGGGCCGCTCGAGAAATACGACAACAGCGAGGATCTTCTCGTTTGGCTTGGCGAGCAGTTCCAGAGGTATGGCGATATCTACAAGGCTTCGATCTACGGTACCGATGCGTACGTCTTAACCGGGCCGCAATATATCGAGCATGTCCTGCTGAAGAAATGGCAGAACTACCCCAAGGGGCAGGCAATCAAGCGAATCGCCTTGTTGCTCGGCAACGGGCTCATGGTGAGTAAAGGCGAATTTTGGACGCGCCAGCGGCGCATGATGCAGCCTGCCTTCAATAGATCCGCATTGGGAGCGCTGGTGGGCATCATCACGGCGGCGAACGCGGGCTTGCTCGAGAAATGGGAGCGCGCAGCGAACGCGAAGGCGAGCGTTAATGTGACTCGCGACGTCAGCCTCATGATTCTCGACATCGTGCTCAAGTCAATTTTTGGCGACGACTATGAGGAGGTCGAGCCCCAATTCAGAGTGGTGTCCGAGGAAGCGGCTCGGAATCTTGAGTTCGCAGTTGTATTCACATCGTTGGGAAAAACTATTCTGACCGTTGCCGAAAGACGGCGAGAAAAGACCAACGCCGCCGGCGATTTCTTGGGCTTGTTGATGCAAGCCCGCGACCGGGAGAGCGGCCAGGGAATGTCCGATTCGCAATTGGTCAAGGAGATCATGACACTCATCGTTGCCGGGCACGAAACAACCGCGAGCACGCTGAATTGGGTTTGGTATCTTTTGTCCCAGAACTCAAAAGCAGAGGCGAAACTTTCTCGCGAGCTCGAAACGCAGTTCAGGAATCCGATTTCTAGCATAGACGATCTAAAGCAATTTACTTACACCCGCCAAGTGATCGAGGAGGCGTTACGCTTGTACCCTCCTGGGTGGCTGATGACGCGCAGAGCCGTTCGAGACGATCAGATCGGCGACTATTTCGTACCTGCCGGCACCGAAATATACATATCTCCGTTCTATATCCAGCGCCATCCCAGTCTCTGGGAGGCTCCTGATGCCTTCGACCCGGACAGGTTCGCGTCCGACGAGTCGCCGGAGCACCGGTCATTGGCGATGCTTCCGTTTTCCGTGGGTCCGAGAAACTGCATCGGCGAACACCTCGCCAGAATGGAGATGCAGATTCACGTCATGATGATTGCGAAGCGCCTGCGATTGCGGTACGTAGAAACCGACGCGCCGGTCTTGGCCGCCGGCGTAAACTTGCTGAGCGCACGTGATTTCATCATGACGCCCGAACTCAAAGCGATGTCCGGCGGTAGCGCCTGAGCAGAACTTCCCAATCGGATTCAAGCTCCGTGTTCTGTGCCACCGGACCTCGCGTCGATACCATGGCTCATCGGGAGAGCGGATTGCAGTACGGCGAAAACTTGCGGGCTGACTATTTCATTGTTCGAAGACCGCATTTTCATTTACGTGGAAGTGCGCTGTGCTTTCTCGCATCTGAACGGCCGATCCGGATCCTTTCTGAACGGGAGTTGAAGTTATGGAATCTGATGGACCGGCCGGTGAGTGTGGAAGCCGCACGAAAGGCATGCGGGGATGGCGCTGAGACCTCAATTCGTGAATTCTTGCGCGGCGAGTTGTGCGAATTGGTGGAACCGGTTTTTCCGGATGGCCGACGTCGGGTGCTCGTTATCGAGCCTCACGCCGATGACGCGGCGCTTAGTGTCGGGGGGCTAATTTGGCTCCGCCGTTGGGAGTGCAATTTCATCGTGGCGACGATGGCGAGCCGCAGCAACCATACGAGTTACTATGACAAAGGAGTGGACTATTTCGATGTCAGGGAAGTTACCGAGATTCGCCGCCGCGAGTCGGAACTATTTGCTCGGATGATCGGTGGTAGTCACGTGCCGGTGGGCATGACGGACGCGCCACTTCGCTATTGCGACGCCCAATGGACGCAGGACTTTTTTGCGCGTCATCGAATGTCGATCGACGTGCGGCTCTCGCGGGCGGCTGACGATCGGGAGTTGAAGCTTTGGTCGGAGGCCGTGCGAAGGTTGTTGACGGATATTCCGTCGGAGGAGGTGTGGATCCCGCTGGGCGGACCGCACACTGATCACATGCTCACGGCGGACGCCTGCTTTGCCGCATTTCTGTCGAATCCGTCGCTGCTCGATGGTCGTGTCTTGAGAGTATACGAGGAGGTTCCCTATGCGGCGCGTAACCCCTCCCATATGAACGCCGCACTCGCGGCATTACGTAATGCCGGCGCCGTGTGGGACGAGGACCTGGTTTCAATCGATGACACATATGACCAGAAACTTCGCCTCTCGTCGGTATTTGCTTCGCAGAATATCAGCCAAATGCGTGCAGACGTTGAGGCGAGTGCCCTGGCCCATCCGTCGAAATTCGGTCACGCCGAAATGCTTCGCACCCTGCGACGGTTGCCCGATCGCGTTGACCCGGCTGGAATTGTGTCCGCCGTACTGCGTGACCAGGATAAAGAGATTGCGGCGTGGATGTCGAAGCATAGCGAAGTGGAGCGCGTACGCATACTCTTGCACATGCCCACCGGGCGTTGGGCGGCCGACCTGGAAATGCTGTGTCGCGCATTCCCAAAGGCGAAGTTCGAATTGTATGTTGCATCAGTCGCGGCCGCGGAAGTCAATGAGACGTCATCCGACCGTCTTGAAGTAAGGAACGTGGCAGAGGGGGCGCTCCCTTGGCTTTATTTGAGCCTGAGGCTTTGTGCAGCGATGAGGCGGCTGCCCACGCTATTCTATGTGAGCGAGGAAAGAATGTCCGAGGCGCGATTGGTCTCTAAATTGTGGCTTGGAAGCGATACCTTGATAGTTGCATCGATGGATCGGCTGATGGGCGCACTGCCTAAGCCATCCGAGCCGCCAATAGACCACTCGGGACGCATTTCCCAGCACGCGGCAGGTTGAGGGCTACTATTCTATCGTGGGAAGTTTATCGGAGGCGCGAGTTCGGAAGGATATGCAGACCACAATTACAGATTTGAACCTAGACACTTTCCTGCCGATCGGGCGGATGAAAGCAGAGTTGCAAAGGGCGCGGGCGTCGTACCTTGGCGCGAAGCCGTTCCCGCACATTGTTTTTGACAATTTCTTCGATCCCGATGTGGTCGATTTAATACTCGCGGAGTTTCCTCGGCCAAATCAGATCCGGTGGCAGCAATTCGACAATGCTCGAGAGATCAAGTTGGCTTCCGCGATAGAAGCATCTTTCGGGCCGGTCACCCGGCTACTTCTCTACCATCTCAATTCCATGACGTTCCTCGATTTCCTGAGCGGCGTTACCGGAATCGAAGATCTGATTTCTGATCCTAGCTTCGATGGAGGCGGACTGCACCAGATCGTAAGGGGCGGAAAGCTTGGGGTTCATTCCGACTACAACAAACATCGGAGATATGGCTTGGATCGACGCTTGAATGTGCTCTTGTACTTGAATAAGGACTGGCACGATGAGTATGGCGGACATCTGGAGCTCTGGGATCGCAATATGACCAAGTGTGAAGCGAAGATATTGCCCGTCTTCAACCGAATGATGATATTCGGAACGACTGATTTCACGTATCACGGTCATCCGGATCCCCTGCGCTGTCCGGAGGGTGTGACTCGCAAGTCGCTGGCACTCTATTACTTCAGCAACGGCCGCCCTTCGGAGGAGATCACCGGTGAGCATTCAACGATATTTCGCGACCGCCAAGAGGGCGAGTTCCGCCTGACCCCAGGGCAACGACTGCGCAACGTCGCCAGAGATTTGCTCCCACCCATCGTTACGCGTGCTTTGCGCCGAAAGCGGTGATCAACGGCGCGAACGAGGTTTATTGACGTCCATGGGAAATAGCGATGCGACCGCGTCCCCCACCGGTGTCGTGGTTATAGGGCGAAACGAAGGAGACCGGCTACGCAGATGCCTGGTCTCCGGAGTTCGCGAGCTGCCTCTCGTCGTCTATGTCGATTCAGGATCGGTCGATGATTCCGTCAAGTTGGCCAGATCGTTGGGGGTAGAAATTCTAGAGCTCGATCCGAGATTGCCTTTTTCGGCTGCAAGGGCGCGCAACGAGGGATTCGCCCGGTTGCGGGAGTTGGGCCCGAATTTGAGCTATGTACAATTCGTGGACGGAGATTGCGAACTGTGTGAGGATTGGCTGGCGCATGCCGAGGCTTTCCTGACTGATCACGGTGACGTTGCGGTCGTGTCCGGTCAGTTGCGTGAGAAACATCCGGAAAGCTCTGTCTACAACACGCTATGCGACATCGAGTGGGAAAGGCCGGTAGGCGAGACGGATGCCTGCGGCGGCATTGCCATGATGCGCGTCAGCGCGTTTCAGCAAGTACGGGGCTTTAGAGTCGACTTGATCGCGGGGGAAGAGCCGGAACTTTGTGTGCGCCTGCGGGCGGCAGGATGGAGGGTCTGGCGTCTCAGCGATAAGATGGCCCTGCACGATTCGGCCATATCATATTTCCGCCAATGGTGGAAGCGTATGCAACGCGGCGGCTATGCGTTTGCCCAGGGTGCGGATCTGCACGGCGCGCCTCCCGAAAGGCACTTTGTTCGAGAGTCGCGCAGCGTATGGTTCTGGGGATTGGGGATACCGATCGTAACGATTGCGTGCGCGTTATTGGTCGGGCCCTTCGGTCTCGTTATTTTCGCAGTGTATCCGCTTCAGGTCGTCCGTTTGGCGCTGCGCGGCACCCGATCAACACGCGAGAATTGGGCATATGCCATGTTTCTCGTTATCGGCAAGTTTCCGGAGATGCTCGGCCAAGTAGAATTTTTTTATCGACGCAGATTTGGCCGAAAATCGCGTTTGATAGAGTACAAGTAGGGTTGGAAACTTGTGGGGAGACGGGCATTGACTGAGATGTATGAGCAGAAGTCGCGGGAAAAATCATCAGTAACCCGAAATGGCACTGGCGAAACCCGATCTTTCTGCTGGCGCTCGCCTATGAGACCTCACTGACCCATGTGTGGCATCGCAGGCATCATTGGACGCGTGAATGAGCTGAATCGAGCGGCCCTCAACCGGATGAACAACGCTCTGGTTCATCGTGGGCCAGACGGCGAAGGCTTCTGGAAATCACCGGTTGACAGCCGTGGCTGGGGCGCCATGCTCGCGCACCGGCGGCTGTCAATCCTCGATCTGTCGCCGGCCGGCGCGCAACCGATGGTGGACCCGGTGACCGGGCATGTGGTTGTGGTCAACGGTGAGATTTACAATTATCTCGAACTGCGAGACCGACTCGCGGCTACGGGAGAAAAATTCCAATCGAGCGGAGACACGGCGGTCATGCTGCGGGCGCTGAGCAAGCACGGTCACAACGCGGTCGGCTGGCTCCGTGGGATGTTCGCGTTCGCGTTGTGGAACCCTAACGAACGTAAGTTGATGATGGCGCGCGATCCTTTGGGCATCAAGCCACTCTACTTCGCGAGGAACCCGGACTCCCGTGGGGAATGGTCGCTGGTATTTGCCTCGGAAGTGAGGGCTATTCTCGCATCTGGGTTGCTGGGTAAGCCAAAGCTCAATCCACTCGTGGCGGCATCGATGGCCTGGAACGGCTTCACCGTGACTCCGGAAACGGCGATAACGGGGATCGAATCAATTTGGCCCGGTCAGATGCGTGTATTCGACTCGGCTGGTAAAGAGGAACTGGCCGAGTACTACTGGTCTCTGCCACGCAGTCCGGTCGGACCCATGGATGAGTCGCAATTGGCGTCCGTATTGGAGGAGTGCGTGCACATACACCTGGCCAGTGACGTGCCGCTTGGCGTATTTCTATCCGGAGGCGTTGATTCTTCGGCGGTGGCAAACCTGGCGCAGAAATCTGTCCCGGTCCCCCGTTCACACTTTTACGCTCGCATTCGAGGAACCAGAGTACAACGAAGGAATTTCCGCGCGGCGCATTGCCGAAGCAATAGGCACACGACATCAGGAAGTTGTCTTGACCGAGCAGCGCTTCATCGCCCAACTCGAGGCGGCTTTGAACAGCCTGGATCAGCCAACCTTCGACGGGCTCAATTCCTACTACATGTCGCAGGC
The DNA here is from genome assembly GCA_963785405.1 of uncultured Gammaproteobacteria bacterium. Taxonomy (GTDB): domain Bacteria; phylum Pseudomonadota; class Gammaproteobacteria; order Steroidobacterales; family Steroidobacteraceae; genus Bog-1198. The sequence continues at coordinate 548,153 of CAWAVF010000003.1, read as the reverse complement.
TGTGCGCGAGGCGGGATTCAAAGTCGCGCTTGTAGGGACGGGAGGTGACGAGCTTTTCGGCGGATACGCGTCCTTCCGCGATCTTCCGGCGCTGTTGCGATGGTCCAGGCGCGGAAAGTGGATCCCCCCGAGGGTGCGCGTGGCTCTGGCGAAGCTCGTGTCGTCGGCGATTCAGCGGTCAAGTAGCGCAATGCCGCCACAAACTCGTTGGGCCAAGCTTCCGGAGATGGTTCAACGCGGAGACGACCTCCTGTCCCTTTATCAGCTTGCATACGCACTGTTCCTGCCCGGGTTCCAGCGGGAACTGCTGGGGAACGGGATGGCAGACGCCCTTATCGACGGTCTCCCAGCCGCCATGCGATCACGGCTGTTGTTTGAGACAGAGTCGCGATCGCCGATGTCAGCTATCAGCATGCTGGAACAACGGATGTTTCTCGGCGAGCGGCTGCTGCGCGACACGGATGCCGCTAGCATGGCCGCGTCAATCGAGGTACGGCTGCCACTGGTCGACAAGATTTTCCTTGAGAACGTCAACAGTCTGCCAGATCACAAAAGATACTATCCAATGGGAAAAAAGGCAGTACTGCGGCGCATCGGATTGCGAGGGCTGGATCCGGCGCTATTCAATCGGCCCAAGACTGGCTTTGTCCTGCCGTATGATCGGTGGCTTAGGACAGGCTTGGGCAAAGTGATGGATGAGACAATGCGCGACCCGATCGCAGTGAAGCCGACCGGGCTGAATCCGAACGCGGTCCAGCGAGTGTGGCAAGCGTTCCTCGATGGCGCGCCCGGGATGTACTGGTCGCGTGCGTGGGCCATATACATCCTGATCCGATGGTGTCATCGGCACGAAGTATATCTCTAGGGATGGCTACCGAATGAATCGCCACACCGCTAGCTCAGGCGACATGCGACCCGGGCATTCCAGGGTTTTGTATGCAGGAGTGACGGAGTGAAGATACTTGTGACCGGAGGTAACGGGTTTCTGGGGAGCTACATAGTGAACGCGCTTCGCGACAGGGGTGACGTCGTGAGGGTGCTCGATTTCGTTTCGCGCAACGGCCGGTCAGATGTCGAGCCGTTCACCGCAGACCTGGTGACCAGTGATAACCTCGAGGCCGCCTTCGATGGAGTCGATGTGTTAGTGCATCTCGCCGCGTCGATGCGAGGACGCACGGAGGAGATCATCCACAACACCGTCGAAGGGTCCCGTCGCCTGCTGGACGCGATGGCTCGCTCCACCACACGTCGCATCGTTCTCGCGAGCAGCTTCAGTGTGTACGACTGGTCGAAGCTTGGCACATCGATGAGCGAAGACGACGAGATTCTTGACCAATCAACCATGCAAGCCTACGACGGTTACGCGCAGGCCAAGACATTGCAGGAGCGACTTACGCGCGACTTCGCGCGGCGTAACGGTTGGACGCTCACGGTACTTCGCCCCGCCGCGCTCTGGGGCCGGGGTGTCTGGGGGGAATTCTTGATTGGGAAGCGCATTGGCATGGCGCAGACCGTGGTGGCACCATCGACGCCGATCCGCATCGTCTATGTCGAGAACGCAGTCGACGCCTTTGTCCTGGCGACCCGGAGCACCGGCAGCGCTGAGTTGATTCTGAATGTGATCGACGACCCACAAATCACATCGTGGCGGTATGCCGGGATTGTGCAGCGGCGGGTTGGCGGCGTCCGCGTGCCGTTGCCTTACACGCTAGGTCTGTTCACAGCCAGGCTGGCATCGCTGCTTGCATGGGGCTCACGCAGACTCCCGTATTTCCTCCAGCCGCGGAGGTTCGAAGCGTTGCACAAGCCCGTGGCATGCTCCAACCGCCTCCTGCGCGAAGCGCTTGGGTGGACGCCTCGTTACACCTTCGATGAGGCATTGGCTCGCACGGAGTCGCAGCATGCCTAAGCCGATGACGCTGGGCTACCTGACCAATCTGTATGGTCGGGCAAGCGACACTTTCATACGGCAGGAGGTGTTCCAGCTCCGCAAACTCGGCCATACCGTATTCACGTTCTCGCTCCGCCAGCCAGAATCCGAGCACGTCGTAAGTGATGAGGTCCGCAACGAAAGGGCCCGGACCGAATACATCCTCGACGTCGGCATGCTCAAGCTTGCGCTCGCAGTCCTCGCTTGCGCCGTATTTCATCCGTGGAGAATGGTTAGAACCTTGGCGCTAGCGTGGAAAACGCGTGCGCCTGGCCTGAAAGCTCTGGTGTGGCAGGTGTTCTACCTGGTCGAGGCGGCGTATCTTGCGCGCCGCATCGAGTCCTTGGGCGTCGAACACGTGCACAATCATATTGCCATGAACTCCGCTACCGTTGGCATGTTGGCGGCGCGGCTATCGGGCGTAATGTGGAGCATGACGGTGCACGGACCGCATGACTTCGTCGAGCCGATTCGCTGGGCGCTCCCTGAAAAGTTAGAATCCGCCGCATTCACAGTATTCGTTTCGGAGTTTGGCCGCAGCCAAGGCATGTGGCATGCCCCAGTCTCCGTGTGGCCAAAGCTGCATGTTGTGCGCTGCGGTCTGGATGACACTTTCCTCGGCGCAGTGACGATCCCGATACCGCAAGCTCCACGGCTCGTATTCGTAGGCCGTCTTTCACCTGAGAAGGGCGGCGTGCTTCTGGTGGAGGCTGCAGCGAAGCTAAAACGCCATGGTGTCGGTGTTGAGTTAGTGCTGATCGGCGATGGCCCGTCGCGTCGTGACATCGAACAGGTGGTTGCATCGCACGGGCTCGGCGGCACGGTGACGCTGCTGGGCTGGCACGGTAGCCAGCGGGTTCGCGAGGAAATACTCGGTAGCCGAGCGCTGGTGCTACCGAGCTTTGCGGAGGGCTTGCCAATCGTGCTGATGGAGGCCTTGGCGCTACACAGACCGGTTGTAAGCACTTATGTAGCCGGCATTCCGGAACTCGTCGAGCCTGGCATTAACGGATTCCTAGTGCCCCCCGGATCAGTGGATGACCTTGCCGAGGCCATTCGTGCGGTGGTGGTCGCCCCCGTTGACATATTGGCCGAGATGGGCCGGCATGGCGCCGCGCGAGTAGCTGCTCGGCACGACGCTGCCGCGAATGCTCGTCAGCTGGAAGCCCTTATGTGGTTCGCAGTGAACAGGCACCGAGAAGCGTATGCGGCTAGGGAGCCACTCGCAGCGCCGACTGAGCCGCTGTGAGGATGCACAGGATGCGAATCGGAATAGTTGGCTGTGGCTATGTGGCGGACTTGTATGCAGGGACGCTGGCTCTGCATCCGGACATGGAACTCGTAGGCGTGACCGACCGCGATTCCAGGCGGGCGCAGGATTTTGGTGGGGACCACTCGGTTTCCGTATATCGAAACCTCGACGAGTTGCTCTCGGATGAACGCGTGCAGGTCGTTTTAAATCTGACGAATCCGGAGAGCCACTATACGGTGACACGGGCGGCGCTAGAAGCGGGTAAGCACGTCTACTCGGAGAAGCCCTTGGCGATGAAGCTGGAGGAAGCCAGCGAACTTTGCGAATTAGCCAAACAAAAGCGTCTGCATCTATCGGGCGCCCCCTGTAGTGTGCTGAGCGAGTCCGCACAAACGATGTGGCAAGCTCTGCGCCGGAACAAGGTCGGCCCGGTGCGAGTGGTCTATGGCGAACTGGATGACGGCATGCTGCACAAGATGGCCTACGAAAAGTGGCGCCGTCCGTCAGGCATCCCGTGGCCTTACCGCAGCGAATTCGAAGTCGGTTGCACGCTCGAGCATGCCGGCTACACGGTGACCTGGCTGACGGCCTTCTTTGGTCCTGCACGAGCCGTCACAGCCTTCAGCTCATGTCAGGTGCCGGATAAGCGGCCCGGCGAAACCATCCGAAGCGCTCCAGATTTCTCTGTCGCCTGTATCCGGTTCGAGTCGGGTGTGGTCGCACGCCTGACTTGTAGTGTGTTGGCACCGCTCGACCATAGCATTCGTATTTTTGGCGATGACGGTGTCCTAAGTATTCGAGACAGCTGGTTCTATGGAGCGCCGGTTTACGTACGCCGCTGGCTGACGATCGGTCGTCGGACGATCTTGAATCCTGTTGCGCGGCGTTGCCCGCCGGCCCGATCAACCTACCCTAGACTCAAACGCCGCGGAACTTCCCAAATGGACTATCTGCTAGGGGTGCAGGAACTGTGTGACGCCATACGTGAAGGCCGGCCCAGCCGCCTATCGGCGGACTTCTGCTTGCACACAAATGAGATCGTCCTGGCAATCCACAACGCATTGGAGAGCAATACCCCCTACGTGCCGAGGTTCACTTTTGAGCCGATGCAGCCCATGCCGTGGGCGAGCGGCACATGACGCCTTTTACCATCCATGGTTGGTGCATCAAGATTCGCCGTCGAACGGCCGCGGAACCTTCGTTATGAAACCTTCGAGCGGAAACGCTCGGCCCTCGGCCGGCGGAGCCACTGAAGCTCCAAAGATCTCCGATGACACTCCTGATTGGACGCGCGAGAGCAAATTGTGGAATGAATGGGCGCCCTCACGGTCGCTGCTTGCGAGCATCCGTGGTTACCAGCGGAGCAGGCTCTCCCATAAATATTGGAAACCATTGGTGAGATGGACTTTCGTCTTACGGCACCGCTGGTGGAGCATCGTTGCGGGAGTTGATATTCCGATAAATTGTCAGATTGGAGGCGGGCTTCGCATGCCACATCCGAATGGAATCGTCATTCATCCGGATGCTGTTATCGGACCAAATTGCCTGATCTTCCAGCAGGTCACGATTGGATTACGCGATGGCCCAGGAGCGCCGCACATCGGTGGGCACGTCGATGTCGGTGCTGGCGCGAAAATTCTCGGTCCGGTCACCATAGGCAACCACGCAAAGATCGGCGCGAACGCTGTCGTATTGAACGACGTACCCGAAGGGGCGACGGCAGTGGGCATACCGGCGAAGGTGATCTGAGAGGTGGTGCAGGCCTGCAGACTGCTCAATCAAGTTTGAGATAGGTTCTAGAAGCTCGTTGCGTATCCTGGGAAATTAGCGATGCTGCCTTGAACTGGATCGAGAAACGTATGCTTGCCAAACGCCGTAATCTGACTCGGATAGCCCGCGTTTGTCGCACTGCTTTGGCTTGAGGAATTGTCGTAACGCATGCCCGGAATATTTCCTCCGTCAGTATCTGATTGCGGGCCGATGGAGTTGAGAAGCCAATGAAAATACGACACTCCATATTTATCGAAGGATTGCAGTTGCTGTCCAGATGGGAAAGCCGTCTGATCGCCTCCATTGGCCGTTCCATTGCCGCCTTGATCCTTCACGTAGATTCCTACTTCGTCGACGACGAGGGCAGCCCCGGAGTTGATTCGAAGCGTATTGAGCGGCGTGAGAATGCCCGACTCGAATTGCGCCTGATTGTTATTGTTGTCCGTATTGGCATACAGATGATACGAGAAGACGATGCTCTTCAAAGGGTCGGATTGAACGATCGCAGGCCCGTAATTGACTACATCTTCATAGCCCTGCCCACCCGAGGAATCGATCACGAGCGGGCAGTAGTAGCCAGCCGCTCGCAGAATTCCTACGCTCCCGGCCCAAACCGTGCCGCCGCTCACATATCCGCTGGGGAATGTGCCGGTGATCGTATTGGTTCCCTGCGTCGTTACAACATAAAGGCCGTCGTTGTTGGCGCCGCTCCAGGTCGCGCCCCTGATATAGACGTAACCGATTCCACCTCCGGCGTTGGTCGAATTGAAGGGTGAGGTACCCGAAAACGTGAGCGTGGTCGCCGTGAGCCCCGTAATGGGCGCAGAAACGGCAGTGTAGACTTGGCCAAAGGTTGCGCCCCAGTGGCTATACGGCCCGTATTCATTCGCGATGGTTATCGAGATCTTGTTCATGATCGGTGCATAGGTCGTAGGCAGTACCGTCACCCATTCGTGAAGTAACTCACCCATCCCCGCATGGCCGCCGCCATCCGCTCCTAGCGTCGTGCTACCGGATACCATATTGCCATTCCAGCTATATGCGCGGGTATATTCGAGAAATCGGTGCGTGTTGGTCCAATTCGTCGTATACCACGATGCATAGGCTGGTTCGCCGGATTGAGAAGGGCCCGTTCCATGCGGCCCGGCAATAAATAGTCGAGCAGCGTTGACCTTAAGCGCATCCATCCACGGATTGCTGATGATGTTCACATCGCCGTATTCGGTATTTGCACCAACTTGATGAAAGAGATTCCCGTTTGGCTCGTACAACTCTCCGTTGAGTACGAAAAATCCCGGTCCAACAGGGATATTCGTTCCCGGCGATGTACCGCTCGAGGGGTTATATGAAGGCCGAGGCGCTCCGGTGACGTACTGATAGACCCCCACGTTGTAGTACCCGGTCGCCGTATTGGTTCCGTCCGTTGCCTGCACGGTGAGGGTGTTGACCCCGACGTTGGTCGCCGTTCCGGTGATCGCGCCGGTCGAGGAGTTGATCGACCAGGTATTGTTCGTCGCTCCCGTCGTGGTCTGGGCGGTGATCGACCAGGTGAGGCTCGCTGCACTCCCGACTGCGGTCAGGATGGCGAGCGGCGAGCTTGAATAGACGGTTCCTTGTGTCACATGGCCCAAGTTCGCCGGCGTTGCGATGACCAGCGGGTTGCTCGAAGAACTGACGTCCATCGAGAACTCTTTTGAGACAACCGAGTGCGTTGGCGTCGCGCTATCGGTGACCTGGATATAAAAGTAGTCATTCTCTGCGCCTGCGAGGTTCCCCGAATAACTCAGCACACCGGTACTGGCGTTCACCGAGTAAGCGTTGTTAGCAGGTGTTGCCTGCGAACCCGCCGTGGCGCTCAAGCGATCCGACGAGTTGCTCAACAGCGTCCAGGTATAGGGCGGAGTGCCACCACTCGCTTGAACAGTCGTCGAATAGCCGCCGCCGATGGCCCCTGAGGGGAGCGCAGCAGACGTTATGATCGCAAGCGGCCCGTTGGCACTCACCTGGAGGCTGAAGGTGCCTTGAGAGGTGTTCCCGACATTATCGGTGACCTTGATGACTAGAGAATCTGTCTCGGCAACGCTCGGTGTGCCAGACACCGCTCCTGTGCCGGAGACGTTCCACGTATTACTGCTGCCCGAGTCCGAGACCAGTGACCAGGTGTACGGCGAGGTGCCCCCGCTCGCTGCCATCGTATAGCTATACGCAGCCCCTTTGGACGCGACCGACAAGGTCGAGGGAGAGGTGATCGCTAGGGTGCTGCTGGCCGGATTGACCGTGATCTTGGCAGATTGCGATGCCGAGCCGCCCGCCCCGGTGCAGGTGAGCGTGTAGGTGGCGCTCGCAGTGAGGGCGCCGGTGGAGTGCGAGCCGGCGGTCGATTCACTGCCCGTCCAGGCTCCCGAAGCGGTGCAGGCCGTGGAGTTGGTCGATGACCATGTCAGCATCGAGCTGGCGTTGTTGGCCACTGTGACGGGATTGGCGGAAATAGTGACGGTCGGGACAGTCGGGGCTGGCGTTGTCCCCAACACCGTCGTTGTCTTCGCCGTCGGGTCTACCGTGCCGCCGCCACAGGCCGCCAGCACGGCAAACGCCACACATCCGAAAGCCCAGCGCACCAAGGGCAACGCCATCCCAAGGCGGCAGCTGCGACTTGCTAAGTTCATCATGCCTCTCTTAAATAGGTTTTCGCGCTATCCGCTGCACATAATGCACGGTGCACTAGTCATAACATTAACCATGGATGATCCGTCGCTTTTGCGAGCTTGCCAACCTGTCGCTATTCGGGCACAGCGCTTATTTGCGCCAGAAGCAGTGCGGCCCCGCAAAGCGGCTCAGCCCCCGGGGCCGGCCCGCGTCCGTGAATGTTCGCGTATGACATAATTTGGCGCACTCGCCCTCTTCGGAGTAGCTTGCGGGCACCCGCGCATCCCTTCCACGCTCCAAAGATTGGGATTGAAGTCAGTCGCAAGTTCACGGAAGCTGCACATCAGACAGCGAAATCTCCGATCGTCAGCGTTGTGGGCCAGGAAGTCGAATCGCTAGCGTTTGAAGCCCTGGAACCACCGGCGGTCTAGCCGCAGACTCAGGCGGGTTTCATGCCATCAAGCGCTATGGCACCGGAATGTGATCGTTGAGGTACGTCAAAATTTCCCGAGATATCTTCTCTTCGCCGAAGGGGTAGGGGGCCGGAACAAAAGTAATCGCCCGCCGCAGAACATCGGTCAAATCGCCGTTTCCTTGCCACGCAAGGACACTGCCCAGCTTGGAAAAGACTTCGAGAATTTCCAGCTGATGGTCGTCGATGTGCTCATCAAGCTCAGCTAGTCGCGCAATTGACACCACCTTTTTTTTCTTTTTCAGTCCCAGCATGATCGAACCCACACCGGCTTGGCAGATGATGAGTGTCGCCAGCTCGTACATTCGTTCCAAGTCCTGCTGGGCAAAAAAAGGAGTCATTGCCATATAGGGCGACGGGTAGTTTGTATTGCCGCACTGTACAACAATCGGCTCGGCGAATTCCCCATCTTTCGCCGCTTGCTCTATCTCGATCAGTGGTCGCGTGAAAGGCATTTCCCAAGTACCTAGAACGACCAGGATCATCCCGAAAATGCCCAACTGGAGTTCAAAAAAGCGGGCCTACATTTTTGCTCTTCGGATATGCGCCTAACATCTGCGGCCATTGAACAAAGAATAGATCGGCGATGGGATAGACGGCGCTCGCAGCGGCAGCTTTAGAATCGATTCGGCAAAAAGACAAAATGTAGATGATTTTGCAGCCAAGCAACTTGCCAAGGAAGCAAAAAGGGACCGCAGTGTGACTTCCCGTCGTCACGATGGCGTGCGGACGAAACCTCAGAAGAATTGGCAGGGCGAGGCACCAGTTCATGAGGAAGTTCCTCCAGAAGACCCAATCTCGGTTACGACCGTTGGGCTTTACAAATCGGCACGGACGATCCTTCATGAGATTGCGTGTCAATGGCAGGTCCTCAGTAACGAATAGGTGATCCGTCGCTTCCAGTAGCTCACGCAATTGAAAAAGCTCAGTAAGATGTCCGCCGCTGGAACTTGGCAGGAGGATTCTAAATTTTTTCGGCGTGGTCAAGAGCGGTCCTCGCGGCGACTTAGAATCTGTCAATGGATCGATCAGTTGCTCAGTTTGAGCAACGTTTTTTTCGACTGGAGGTGCCGAATACTGTCGACTCAATTCGTGGATGACGGCAAATGTACTCCAAGGCCTCGTCCGACGCCACAGCTCCGCAAACACACGATACATCGCCACTTCAATCAGCTCGGTCCTTCGCGAGACCTTGCGGCGAATATTCGTTCATCGTATGACCCAGGGCGCCAATAAAAATACCAGCGCCACGCACCAAATGAACGATCGATCTCATGCCGTAATAAGGCGAGAATGGTATCGTCGGCAGCATGATTGTGCCCAGACTCATGCGTGCGATGCCTTTGATGGCGGAAAACATCACAGTCCGGGGAGTGCCTGCAATGCGCTCGCTAAGTGAAAATGTATTCCCCAGGCGATATTGCCGCCGAAGGATCCAACGCCACGTAGTGCGACTCGGAGGCACGGCTTCGTAGACAGCCGCTTTGTCGGACCACGCAATATACAGACCGAGGGCGATCGCTTGGCGGAAGAATAAGTAGTCGGAACCTCCGGTCATGCGCATGCGCTCATCGAAGAGGTGTCCAGTCCGGCGCATGAATGCAGTTGATATAAGCACGTTGTTAGAAGCGGCCGCCCTAAGGCGTGCCTGATCCGAGAATCGCCAGCTTTCAAACAGACGGCTCTTGATTAGCCACGCGGGCGTTTCCGGAAGATAAACGGGAATGACGGCCCCGTGGATGCAGTCCGCGCCTGTCGCTCGCTGTGTTTTCAGCAACTCGCTGATCCAGGTTACAGGCGGCCATTCGTCGTCGTCAATAAAACAAAGGAATTCTGCATCAGCCGGGACCTCGGAAATCCCCCTGTTTCGGGCCAATGGAATGCCCTGTCTTGGCTCGACGATGTACATAAAGTCCAGCAAGGGAGAGGATGCGAATTGCAGAACGACCTCCCTTGCTGACTCCTCTTTGTCGTTATCGACCACGAGCACCGTCAGATGCACGTCTCGCTCACCGTCTTCTAGGCGCTGATCACGCAACGCGGTGAGAAGCTTGGTCAAGCCGCTCGGACGTCGATAAGTGATGACGATCACGGCAACGTGGGTCAAAGCGCGTGGTTCGAGCGAGGACGCCTGGGCCGCGGTAGCATCGTCACTAGTCATGTGAGGAGATGTAGAAGTTCCAGATTACTCGGAACTTGTATCTTCTCTCGATAATGAGAGTAGGCGCAAGTGGCCTTGCGTCTTTATCAAATGGCGCAATCGGAGTTGTGGACGAGACGGCGGCACAGACCAAAGCGAAGGAGATCGTCGATCGTCGCGCGATTGAAAGAGATGAGTCAAAGAATCCGCCGAACTTTCCGGCGCCTTGAATATGAACGATGCGACGTGCAGGCTGCTGCCCCACCTTAGGAGCTATGCAGTCTCGAAGTTACCGATGCGGACCGCCTTGTGTTGAACCGATCCGTTGACAGCAATGTCGAACTGCGCTTACTCGGCTACTCGAGCGGCAGCCCGAATTCGCCGAGTGACAAGCATCATCATTATTGATTCGACGATGAAGCTAGTCTGCAACGCATCACTAATGCGAACGTGGGGTGGCGCTCAATGTCGGTGTCTTTGCCGTCACGATGTCGCCAGCCATCTCGAGCCCGTCAGCCGCTTCAAAGTCGCCACGATCCTCAACAACGGGCCGACGATGGCTAGGGTGAGGAACGGCAAGTAGGCCAGTAGCTGGACTATTCCACCGTGAAAGGGATTTTTTGCAAAGTCGACCAAGAATGCGAGTGCTATGTATTCAACTCCGACAGTGCGCACGATCCCGGTATACCGTTGACCGAGGACTGCCGAAACCCGACTGATCGACAACAGGGCAAGTAGATAGATAAAAAACGCCCCTATCCCGAAGAATATGAGCGATCCCCGCGGGAAGCCTCCCTTTATCGAAATGAGCAACGCTACAAGTCCTAGATGAACGAGGTGGGCGGAAGCGAACGACAGCCCGAGATCGCGACCACGCAGCGCCAGCGCCCGGAATCTTGTGCCGAAAAGAGTTACCAGCGCGCCGCCCACGTAAGACAACCAAAACAAAACGAATGACCACCGCGCTGTTGATCGCAGAGCAACGCCAAGCCGGTCCCCATGTGGGGCAGCCAAGCGAGTTAACAAAACAACAAAAAGTGCGATGACAAACGCTGCAGCCATCCACTCTCTTATAGTCCGTCTGCGCATCCCGAAACTCGTCGTGAATAAACTAACCTAGCAATCATCATAACGCTCTGCCAAGGACGCTGACAGCCGCAATACGTAATATGCCGCCCGATTCCCCCTGATTGCATGACGAGATGTCCGCGGCGGAGCGATTTCGAACGCGCCGTTCTGAGCACTGTGAAGATACCGCCAGGGACCAAGACGGCATGCGAGCGACCATCGGCGGCTTCCTAGCGTCGATATCCCCTATGTCATCTCCGGGTTCCTCATCACTCGACGCACAGACCTCACGCTGGGCGCCTTTTACGTCGTCCGTGTACAAGTCTTACGGTCGGGTTATGAGTGCGGTTTCCCTCCCGACTCTGCTTGTGCTCCGCATTGATCGCTAGAAGCTCGTTGCATATCCTGGAAAATTCGCGATGCTGCCGCGGAGCGGATCGAGAAAGGTATGCTTGCCAAACGCCGTAATCTGACTCGGATAGCCCGCGTTTGTCGCACTGCTTTGGTTTGAGGAATTGTTGTAACGCATGCCGGGGATATATCCTCCGTCAGTATCTGACTGCGGGCTGGTGGAGTTGAGAAGCCAATGAAAATACGACACTCCATATTTACCGAAGGATTGGAGTTGCTGCCCAGATGGGAAAGCCGTCTGATCGCCTCCATTGGCCGTTCCAGTGCCGCCTTGATCCTTCACGTAGATTCCAACCTCGTCGACGACGATGGCAGCCCCGGAATTGGTTCGCAGCGTATTCAGCGGCGTGAGAATGCCCGACTCGAATTGCGCCTGATTGTTATTGTTGTCCTGATTGGCGTACAGATGATACGAGAAGATGATGTTCTTCAAAGGGTCGGATTGAACAATCGCCGACCCGTAAGTGACTACATCTTCGTAGCCCTGCCCACCCGGCGAATCGATCACGAGCGGGCAGTAGTATCCGGCCGCTCGCAGGATGCCTACGGCTCCTGCCCACACCGTACCACCCGAGACGTAGCCTGGCGGGAATGTGCCGGTGAGAGTGTTGGTACCATTAGCGCTGACTGCGTATAGCCCGTCGTTATTCGCGCCGCTCCAGGTCGCGCCCTTGATATAGACGTAACCGATTCCACCTCCGGCGTTGGTCGGATTGAAGGGTGATGTACCCGAAAAGGTGAGCGTTGTGCCGTTAAGTCCCGTGATCGGCGCAGATGCGGCAGTGTACACCTGGCCAAACGGTGCGCCCCAGTGGCTATATGGCCCGTATTCATTCGCGATGGTGATCGTGATCTTGTTCATGTACGGCGCGTAAACAGGTTGCTGCGTTACCCATTCAGAAAGGAGTGTCCCCATTCCTGCGTGACCGCCGGAAGTAGTTCCTAGCACCGTGCTACCGGATACCACAGTGGTGCTCCAATCATACGCGCGGACAAAATCGACAGTTCGATGCGTGTCGAGCCAGTAAGTGTTGTACCAATTAGCGTAACCCGCCTCACCAGCTTTGGTAGGAACGGTTCCACCTAGTCCGTTGATAAAATTTCGAGCCGAGTTGACTTTGAGTGCATCCATCCATGGATTGCTGATGATGTTCACATCGCCGTATTGGCTGTTTGCACCTACTTGATGAAAGAGATTCCCGTTGGGTTCGTACAACTCTCCGTTAAGTACGAAAAATCCCGGGCCAACAGGGATATTCGTTCCCGGCGATGTACCGCTCGAGGGGTTATACGATGGCCGAGGCGCTCCGGTGATGTACTGATAGACCCCCACGTTGTAATACTGGGTCGCCGTGTTGGTCCCATCCGTTGCCTGCACGGTGAGCGTATTGATCCCGACATTGCTCGCGGTTCCCGTGATCGCACCGGTCGAGGAGTCGATCGACCAGGTATTGTTCGTCGCTCCCGTGGTCGTCTGGGCGGTGATCGACCACGTGAGGCTCGCCGCATTCCCGACTGCGCTTAGGGTGGCGAGCGGCGAGCCTGAGGCGTAGGCGGTTCCCTTTGCGATATAGCCCAAATTCGTCGGCGTCGCGATGACGAGCGGGTTCGTCGAAGAGCTCACGTTCATTGCGAACTCTTTTTGGACTACCGTGTTCGCGCTGTCGGTGACCTGGATATAAAAGTAATCGTTCTCCGCGCCCGCGAGGTTGCCCGAATAGCTCAACACACCGGTGCTCGAGTTGATCGAGTACGCGTTGTTCGCAGGGGTCGCCTGCGAACCCGGTGTGCTGCTCAAGAGATCCGATGAGTTACTCAACAGCGCCCATGTATAAGGCGGCGTGCCTCCGCTCGCCTGAATCGTGGTCGAATAGGCTTTCCCGATGGTGCCGTTGGGGAGTGCAGCGTGCGTTGGGATCGCGAGCGCCCCCCCGCCGCCATTCACCGTGAGGCTGAAGGTGCCTTGGGTGGTGTTCCCGACATTATCGGCAACCTTGATGACCAGGGAATCTGCCTGGATGACGCTGGGTGTGCCGGACACCACTCCGGCGCCAGAGACGTTCCAGGTATTACTGCTGCCCGAGTCCGAGACCAGTGACCAGGTGTACGGCGGGGTGCCCCCGCTCGCCGCCATCGTATAGCTGTAGACCGCGCCTTTGGTCGCCACAGTCAAGGTCGAAGGAGAGGTGATCGCTAATGCTGCGGCGCCATTGACCGTAACGGACGCGGTTTGTGATGCGGAGCCGCCGGCTCCGGTACAAGTCATCGTGAAGTTGGTCGTTGCAGCGAGAGCGGCGGTGCTCTGCGATCCCGCGGTTGGTTCGCTGCCCGCCCAGCCGCCCGAGGCGGTGCAGGTCGTCGCATTCGTCGATGTCCAAGTCAAGGTCGAGGTGCCGCCGCTGGCCACAGCTGCTGGGACTGGCGGTAAGCGACACGGTCGGTGCCGGCGTGCTAACCGTGACGGTCGCGGATTGTGCGGCGAACCGCCTGCCCCAGTGCACGTAAGTGTAAATCTAGTTGTAGCTGTGAGGGCCGCGGTGGTCTGCGAACCGGCGGTCGATTCGCTCCCCGTCCAACCACCCGAGGCCGTGCAGGCAGTGGCATTGGTCGATGACCAGCTTAACGCCGACGTCGCGCCACTGTTTACCGTGGTGGGATTTGCGGTCAAGGTAACTGCAGGCGCCGGCGTGGTTACGGACACCGTCGCGGATTGCGCTGCGCTCCCGCCAGCGCCGGTACAGGTCAGCGTGTAGGTTTGATTGGCAGTCAGCGCGCCTGTCGATTGCGAACCGCCCGTGGTCGCTTTGGCTCCGGACCAAGCGCCAGATGCGGTGCAAGATGTGGCATTGGTTGCTGACCAGCTTAAGGTCGAACTGCCGCCGCTGGCCACCGTGCTGGGGCTCGCCGAGAAAGTAACGGTGGGGACGGGCTGTGTGACCGACACTGTTGCCGACTGTGCGGCGCTGCCGCCGGTCCCAGTGCAATTCAGCGTGTAGGTCGTGTTGGTCGTCAGCGAACCCATCGACTGCGATCCACTCATCGCCTTGTTTCCCGACCAGCCGCCAGATGCCGCGCAAGTAGTTGCGTTGGTTGCCGACCAGGTCAGTGTAGAACTGCCGCCGCTGGCGACGGTGCTGGGGCTCGCCGCGAGACTGACCGTTGGCACGGGCTGCGTTACAGAGACGGTTGCCGATTGCGCGGCACTGCCACCGGTCCCGGTACAGGTCAGCGTATAGGTCGCATTCGCCGTGAGCGCCCCTGTGGATTGCGTGCCAGTGAGTGCTTTGGCACCCGACCAAGATCCCGACGCGGTGCAAGCCGTCGCGTTGGTCGTCGACCAAGTCAGTGCAGAACTGCTGCCGCTGGCTACCGTACTAGGACTTGCCCCGAGAGTGATGGTTGGCACTGGCTGCGTTACAGAGACGGTTGCCGATTGCGCGGCACTGCCACCGGTCCCGGTACAACTCAGCGTATAGGTCGCATTCGCCGTGAGCGCCCCTGTGGACTGCGTGCCGGTGACTGCTTTAGTTCCCGACCAAGCACCGGAGGCGACACACGAGGTCGCGTTTGTCGACGACCAGGTAAGCATCGCACTGCTGCCGCTCGTTATAGCGCTCGGACCCACGCTTAGCGTGACGGTGGGGGCGGGCGGTTTGACGGAAACCGTTGCGGACTGCGCAGCGCTGCCTCCGGTACCGGTACAGGTGAGCGTGTAGGTTGCATTGCCAGTGAGCGCACCGGTGGATTGCGAACCGCTGACCGCTTTGCTGCCGCTCCATGCGCCCGATGCCGTACAGGCCGTCGCATTCGTGGCAGACCAAGTGAGCATCGAGCTGGTTCCACTCGCCACCGAGCTGGGAGCCGCGCTGAGAGTGACAGTTGGCGCCGGCTCGAGACCGTGACGGTTGCCGCTTGGGTAGCACTGCCACCGGTCCCGGTACAGTTCAGGGTTAGGTTGCATTGGCAGTCAGCGCACCTGTGGACTGCGATCCACTGAGTGCTTTGGCACCCGACCAAGATCCGGAGGCGGTACAAGCCGTCGCGTTGGTCGCCGACCAGGTCAATGCAGAGCTGCTGCCGCTGGCTACCGTACTGGGACTCGCCACGAGACTGATGGTTGGCACGGGCTGCGTTACAGAGACGGTTGCCGATTGCGCGGCACTGCCACCGGTCCCGGTACAGGTGAGCGTATAGGTCGCATTCGCCGTGAGCGCCCCTGTGGACTGCGTGCCCGTGATTGCTTTGGCTCCCGACCAAGCACCGGAGGCGACACACGAGGTTGCATTGTTGGATGACCATGTCAGGGTCGATGCGCCGCCGCTGGCGATCGTGCTGGGGATTGCACTGAAGCTCACCGTGACCTTTCGTTTCGCGCTGACGGTGACGGTTGCGGTCTGGGCAGCTGTACCCCCGGCACCGCTACATGTCAGGGCATATGTGGAGGTGCTGGTAAGTGCCCCGCTAGACTGCGTGCCGGTGATTGCTTTAGTTCCCGACCAAGCACCGGAGGCGACACACGAGGTTGCGTTCGTCGACGACCACGTAAGCATCGCACTGCTGCCGCTCGTTATAGCGCTCGGACCTGCGCTCAGCGTGACGGTGGGCGCGGCGGCTTTGACGGAAACCGTTGCGGACTGCGCAGCGCTGCCTCCGGTACCGGTACACGTGAGAGTGTAGGTCGCATTGGCCGTGAGCGCCGCCGGTGGATTGCGAACCGCTGAGCGCTTTGCTGCCGCTCCATGCGCCCGATGCCGTACAGGCCGTCGCATTCGTGGCAGACCAAGTGAGCGTCGAGCTGGTTCCACTCGCCACCGAGCTGGGAGCCGCGCTGATTAAGACCGTGGGTGCAGGCGAATTAACGGAGACGGTGGCCGATTGAGTTGCATTCCCGCCGGGTCCTGTGCACGTCAACGAATAGGTCGTGTTGGCGGATACCGCGCCAGTGGATTGCGAACCGCTGAGCCCTTTGGCGCCGCTCCAGCCGCCCGATGCGCTGCAGGAGGTCGCGTTGCTGCTCGACCAAGTCAGCGTGGAAGAAGCGCCTGAATTTACGGTACTCGGAGTGGCAGTAAGAGTGACAACCGGCGCCTTACTGGAGACAGTGACGGTTGCCGATTGCGTAGCAGACCCGTTGGCTCCCGTGCAGGTCAGTTCATATTCAGTGGTGTTCGTGAGGGTGCCGGTTGGCCAACGTCCCGTTGGTGGCTACGCTGCCGTGCCAACCGCCCGAGGCCGTGCAGGCGGTCGCTCCAACAGAACTCCAGGTGAGCGTGGAACTGCCGCCGCTGCTCACCGTCGTAGGCGCGGCGGTCAGTGTCACGGATGCGTTAGCTGGCGGACCCACGACTACGTCGACTGACTGAGTGGCCGTGCCGCCTGACCCAGTACAAGCCAGCGTGTAGCTGGTGCCGGCAGTCAGTGGGGGAGTGGTCATTGTGCCAGTGGTCGGCACTGTACCGCTCCAGCCTCCCGAAGCGGTACAGGTCTCGGCGTTGGAAGCCTTCCATTGCAGCGTGACCGATGCACCCATGGTCGACGCTGCTTTCATTTGCTTGCAGACTGACGGTTGGTGCCGTTGCTACCGCAACGGGGCTAGCCGCAGAAGTCGTAGCCTGTGAAGGCATCCGATGATGATTGCCCGTTGCAGGCCGCCAGCGCGCTAAGAGCCGTGATTCCGAGGATCGATCTCATGAGCAACGCAGCGCAGACGCGTCGACTGCTGCAATTTGAATTCATAACGCGTCTCCCTCGATTGTCTGCGTCAAATTTTTTCCGCGGAGCTGATTTCTTTCATCAGCAATCTTTGAGATCACATATTCATTCGATATTTTGAAACTGCCAACCTGTCGCCATTTGCAAACTAGATATGTTTAGTGACGCAATAAGTTCATGTGGGATATGACAGTTCGGAAAATTGCGATGCAAGAACTGTCGTCGTGCATTGGCGACAAGCATTTGCATCGCCTTCCTCAGCAGCGTTCCAATAACTCGTCGGCGAATAAAAACCCTATAAAAATAGGATATTTCGCTACGGAAAAAATAAGCGGATACCCTCTGCAAGTGCTCTCGGAATCGTTGGCGCGCAAGGTTTTTGAAGAGTGAGTATTGAAAGTTCCGTTGCGAACCGAATGCGCGACGAATTTTATCCGTGGAGTTTTTAGGCTAACCCCTTACTTGATTTCCCTCTTTCGCATTCATCGAGCAACGCCTCGACTGTCTGCTATGGGAGACAAATTTTTTCCGTCGT
Source organism: uncultured Gammaproteobacteria bacterium (assembly GCA_963785405.1). Classification (GTDB taxonomy): domain Bacteria; phylum Pseudomonadota; class Gammaproteobacteria; order Steroidobacterales; family Steroidobacteraceae; genus Bog-1198. Next base: position 530,217 of record CAWAVF010000003.1, on the reverse strand, counting down.
GCGCACTTTCTGAGATTGAGGCGATCGCTGACTCAGTCGCTTCGTCACTACCGCGAGCCAAAATGGTGGCCCGGCAATCGCCAAAAGAAGAAATGGCGGGTAGCTGACCAAGAGAATACAGTCGATTCGACTCAGTGCTACGCAGAATTCATAGGGTCGTCGAATTCAGATTCGAGGAAGTGTTTCTTCAATATGGGGCTGGGGGACCTCGCATCCAGCCGCCAGCATCTGCAAATGGAAGCAGCCAGTGCCGTGGAAAGACGCCAACGTCAGGCCCGCGCCAGCCGATTCGAGAGCCGCTCCGCCGCAAACCTTGCGCCGAACGCGAAGCGCAGCAAGGGGCCGAAGCTATAAGCCGCAGCTGCGCCGACGAAAAAAAGTCCAGGGATGGAAGACTCGAAGTGGCGGTCGAGAATCGGCGTGTCCGACGCTTTGCCAATGAGCGACCGAATTGACGGATCAATGAATCCCAGCCGTGATAGGGCCACTTTGTAGCCTGTAGCAGCGATGACATGGTCCACCTCGACCACCTTTGGATCCTTTTCGCCCGCCTGATCGAATACGAGACGCACCAGCCCGTTTGGGGCGTCGGCGCCAGCAAGTGTAGCGCCCAGGTGCATCGGCAAACGGCCCTCCACTTCATGGCGTGTGAACCAGCAGGGCGCAGGGCCGAGATGGCGTTCCATGGCACGAAAACGCAATTTCTTCGGCAGAGCATGAAATACCGTCGGAAGATCCGTACACATGCGCGATTTCCAGCCGGTGCCCAACCCCGAACGAGGGCTCTTGAGACGCTCCAGTAGCGGCCGCGGTTCCCTGGGCGGGGCATTGAAATCAATCGCCGGGCCGCGCGCAAACAATTGGGTGAGCGCTCCCACGCGCTGCAGCAGGACGGCCACATCCAACGCGGATGCACCGGCCCCAAGGATGGCCACTCGCCGGCCTTTGAATTGGAGCAGATCGTGATGGCGCGAACTGTGGGTGACCGACTCGCTAGGCAACGCCGCAAGCAATGGCGGCAGATGCGCGAAATTCATGATGCCGGTGGCGACGACGACGCGGCGCGCGCGCACGATCTCGCCCGTCTCCATCACCAATTCGAAGCCCTGAGCACAAGGCGACAGCGATCTCACCTGTACCGACTCGAGCTCCGGCACGTGGCGCCGCTGGAATTCAAGGCCATAGGCAATGAAATTCTCGACGTGAACGGGCAGGCCGATATCGGCATAGGGAACGTTCTTCTCCTTGCAATAGGCCTTGAGCGTGAACTCCCCGTCCGGATCGTAAAGATTCGAGGCGAAGCCTTCAGATTTGAGGAGCATGCCTTTGGGCATGTGATTCGACCAAAAGCGCATCGGTACTCCAAAAATCCGCAAGCTCCGTCCTGCCTTGCGCAAATGCGCGGCGAGCGACAATCCATAAGGCCCCGCGCCGATGATGGCGATATCAACTGCGTCAATACTCAATTTTTCGCTCCACAGGGCATAAATGACCCAATAACCAGCATAGTCTGCTTCTGCGGGCCGCAGCTTTCGAAAAACCATGAGAATGACGACTCTCCCGGAGAGAAGAACCCTGGCCGGCGGAAACTGTGAACTGTGCACGGCTTCGGCTCCAGTGCTGCGGCTAGCATCGTTTGATGAGTGCCAACCTGGACTTTGTGGGAGCGGCAAATCAATAACAAGAACAACGATCTTCAATCCGGCGCTTGATGCAAGAACCCGCTTTATTGAATAAGACAGCGCCTCTTGTGATCATCGCGGCAGCCAATTGGTGGCCGCTATCGGCCCGTTTGGCCATTGCTCTCCTGCGCCATGGCTGCCGAGTCGGGGCGGTTTGCCCGGCCGCTCATCCTCTTGCTCACGTTTCCGGAGTGGAGTTCATTGAACATTATTCCGGATACTCTTCCATGGCCAGCCTGCGCCGCGCGTTGATGGAACACTCGCCGATCGCGGTCGTGCCATGTGACGAGGGCGCAGTCGCTCAGTTGCATGCGCTGCATCGGCAGGAACCATCACTGAGAAAACTTATTGAAGCGTCGCTGGGTCCAGCAGACAGTTATCCCTACACGATGAGTCGCCGTCGGTTTCTCGATCTGGCGAGGGATCTGAATATCACGGTGCCAGTGACTCGAGTTGTTTCCGGCACGGAAGATCTCCGGGCATGGCATGCGGAAATGGGAACGGCTGGAGTGCTCAAAGTGGATGGCATGTCGGCTGGCAGAGGCGTTCGGATCTCGGGTTCCTTGGAGGAATCGCTAAAAGCATGGCAAGCGCTGAGGACACCCCTGAATTTCGTGACCGCGTGGAAACGGCACTTAATCGATCAGGATCCGCTCGTCCTCTGGAAGCGCAGAAACTCCGTTCCAGCGGAAACGACCATACAGCGGTTCATCCGCGGGCGTCCGGCAAACTTGATGATGAGCTGCTGGCGCGGCGAAGTTCTGTCATCGGTTCCCGTGGTCGTGGTCGCGGCGGAAGGTCCGACCGGCGCCGCTACGATCGTTCGCCGCGTGCGGAACGGGCAAATGACGCAGGCCGCCGAGCTGATCGCCGCCCGACTGCGGTTGAGCGGGTTCTACGGACTGGATTTCGTGATCGAGTCCGACACCAACATTCCCTACCTCATCGAGTTGAATCCGCGATGTACGCAGTTGGGGCATCTGGACTTTCCGGATCAAGGTTGTCTGGTTGGGGTTCTGGCTGCGGCCCTGCGTGGCGAAACCTGCCCTCGCCCCCATGATCCGATCCAAGCGGACACCATAGCTATTTTTCCGCAGGCCCTGGCCGCCGGAACAGTCCTTGCTGAGCATGTCAAGTTCAGCCATCTCGATGTCCCCCGCGGAGAATGGCTACTTGTGGAGGAGCTCAAGCTGAGGCCATGGCCACACCGCCAATGGGCGGCGCGCCTATATCATGCGTTTAGACCGCCGGCCCGCTTGGAACCCGTTGTGTTTGAAGAAGCCGGCCTGTAAGCGCGAGGACAATAGCGTCGATCGTGACCTACGCACGCGCGAACGTACCACGAGCATAGGCGGTTTATCGATTCTTGGTGGACGGCTGCGCGCGGCGACCGCGAAGGACTAACAGGCTGCCCAGCAGCAAGGTGAACCCGCTTGCCGCAGAGTTAAGGTCAATCTCGGGGGCTTGGGTCAAGGTTAGAGTAGGGCAGGTAACCACCGCCCCTTCAGGGTTCAAAGCTCCACAACTTTGTACGTCCTGGGCAAAGGTACCGAACGTGGTGTAGCTGACTCCGATATTCGTCGCGGAACCGCCCAGGGGGCCGCTTATACCAACAATCAGTTCAGGTCCGCTCGCCCCTCCATTAGGACCGAAGAAAACCAGTTGTCCGTCCCCTCCAGTCATTGTTGTAAGCGGCACGTTGCCGTAAGAAGGGTCGCTTATGTTTGTATTGGTGAAGTCGGGAGTGGTTCCCGGGGAGCAATAAAGCGTGGTCCCATAACAAGTGCCGTTAGCATTGAACGTAAAGCTCCCCATGAATGAGACCGGCGCCGCCTGACCCTCAAAGCCAGTCATAGTAATGTCGATGTCATAGGTCTGCGCCAGCGCTGCGAGCGGCCCCGCTGCCAGTGCTAGTGCCATTGTCCCCTTGATGACTGCGTGCATTTCTGTGTCCCTATTTGCGAGTGCTCATAGCGAATCTTATGAGTGGCGTGGACCCGGTTGGCTGCTAGCCGTCACACATCGATTTACATTATGTTACAGCCAATTCGTTCGCTATTGTATTGTGATATGAAACCGGATCTTGTTACAGCAATTCAAATCGCTTTCTATTCGGCGCGGCTTTGCTCGACGATGCGTTCGATATGCCGGAGCCGCCGAGATCGATGCCGATTGGGACTTTTTTCAGTATCGATTTTTTCAAGGCAAGTTGCCGTTTCTGTTCCCGGCATGACCGGAAACACCGTGCACAAGACCATTAAAATGGGTGCGCTGAATCTGGATCTGATGCGTTCTGCGGCGATATGACCAGCGGTCCTTATGGATAGCTGCAAGCCAAATCGGAGAATCAACCGGTGAAGTGGCATCTTTCAGGCTTGATTCGCGCGCATCCGCAAGGTGAAACAAGCCCGCACGAGGACTTTTGCCCAAGAGTCAAAGGTGGATAAAATGCTTGTTTTCTAGTGGTGGGCGGTACAGGGATTGAACCTGTGACCCCTGCCGTGTGAAAGCAGTGCTCTACCGCTGAGCTAACCGCCCGCTGGTTAGCAACAAAGTATGACATCGGCCATCTGCGAAGACAAACCGCGCGGCGCCATTCAGGGCCTCTGCTAAACTCTGCGCCCCTCAATTCTCAAGACCAGGGTCCATGACAGTTCGCACCCGATTTGCTCCCAGCCCCACCGGTTTTTTGCATATCGGCGGGCTGCGGACCGCGCTTTTCTGCTGGTTGTATGCCCGTCATCATGCCGGCCAATTCATTCTTCGAATCGAGGACACGGACTTGGAGCGCTCGACCGCCGCTCGCCATCCAGCAAATTCTGGACGGCCTTGAGTGGGCGGGATTGGTGCACGATGAAGGGCCTTTTTTCCAAACCAAACGCTTCGGGCGTTACAAGGAAGTCATCGAGGAGATGCTCGCCAGCGGCACGGCGTATCACTGCTACTGCAGCAAGGATGAATTGGAACAGATGCGTGCCGAGCAGACCGCGCGCGGCGAGAAGCCGCGGTACGACGGCCGCTGGCGCGAGCGCACCGATTCGCTCCCCGGCGTACCTCCCGTCGTGCGCTTCAAGAACCCTCTCGCTGGCGAAGTCGTGGTCGAGGACGTCGTGCATGGCCGGGTGGTCTTTCAGAACATCGAACTCGACGATCTGATAATCGCACGCTCCGATGGGACGCCCACGTACAACTTCTGCGTCGTGGTGGACGACATGGACATGCAAATCACCCATGTGATTCGCGGCGACGATCATTTGAATAACACACCGCGGCAGCTGAACATGCTGCTGGCCTTGGGGGCCACGCCGCCGGTGTATGCGCATCTGCCCATGATCCTAGGATCCGATGGCGCCAAACTCTCGAAGCGCCATGGGGCCGTGAGCGTACTGCAGTATCGCGACGAAGGATTCCTACCCGAAGCCTTGCTCAATTACTTGGTGCGCCTGGGCTGGTCGCACGGCGATCAAGAAATTTTCAGTATCGAAGACATGATTCGGTTGTTTGATATCGCGTGATGTCAATAAATCAGCCTCGGCGTTCAACGCCGAGAAGCTGGCTTGGCTCAACCAACAGCACATGATGCGGGTTCCGGCTGCCCGGATCGTTCCAGTGCTGCGTTGGCAGTTGGAACAGCACGGCATCCGCGCGGCTGACGATGCGCAGCTGGAGGCCGATTGTCTTGTCGCAGCGCGAGCGCGCCAAGACGGTGCGGGAAATGGCCGGGAATAGCGAGTTCTTCTTTCGGCCGCCCACCTCTTACGACGAAAAAGCCGTGCGCAAACACGTGACTACCGAGGTATTGGCGCTGCTGGCCGGAGTGGCGGATGACCTCAATCAACTACAGGATTGGTCCGCACAAGCCATTCACGACGTCATCAGTGCTCTAGCGGCCGCAAAGGGCATCTCACTTGGCAAACTCGCGCAACCCATCCGCCTGGCCGTTTGTGGAGGCACGGTGTCGCCGCCCATTGATGCAACTTTGGCGATTCTTGGAAAAGCTGAGTCCTTATCGCGATTGGCCGTAGCGCTGAGCACTGGAGTGCGTAGCTTATTCATTTCCTTGACGAAGTGACCCCTGTCAGGTAACGTCCCGCGCCTCCGTGTGGGGCCATAGCTCAGCTGGGAGAGCGCTTGCATGGCATGCAAGAGGTCGGCGGTTCGATCCCGCCTGGCTCCACCAGACTTCGATTCGGGTTAAATTGATTTCACGGCCTGTCCCCATCGTCTAGAGGCCTAGGACACCACCCTTTCACGGTGAGAACCGGGGTTCGAATCCCCGTGGGGACGCCACTTCCTTCAGGGTCTGTACCGCGAGAAGTCTCAGGGGTTGGAGAATATGCGTTACAGCTTAACCAGCGGCGCAACTGTGCCGATTCCTCTCGATGCCCCGCATAATGATGTGGCGTTGTAGCCCCAACGGTGCCGGTCTTGCGTGCTTCCTAGCTCCAAGTTCGGTGCGCACGAATTAACCGTCGCAGAATCCAAGACTGAATGCCTTCGGTCGAGACAGCCTTCAGGTACGCACGGTGCGCGAGACCGGAGTGCAATCGAGCGCGTTGTTGATACGCGGATCGATAGGTAACCTCGCGCGGTCCCCAACGTGTCTTTGAAACTTCTTTTGTCGGCGACAGATTCACGGTCGTGAACCCCTGAGCAATCGCGTATTTGATTGTCTCGGCCACGGTTGTTGTCATGACACTGTATCGAGCCCATTGCGGATCGAAACCCGAGTAATACAGGTAGAGGCTGCCATCTACGACAAAGCCGATACGTGTTGCGATGATTTTTGAGTCGATTCGGAGTTGAAAAATGCGTACCGCGCCCCGCACAGCAAGTTGCTGGCAGACCGAAAAAAGAAAGGCGCGAGAGACCTTGGTGGAAAAGCGGTCAGGATGCACGCTGGAAGTTTTGTAGTTGGCTCGCATTGCGTGAAGCCTCAGGAATTCGTTCAGCGCCGCGTCGATATCCTCCGGGCGGTCGATCACGACATATTCGAAACGGTGGCCGTCTCTTTTTAGCGAATTGTAACAGTGCCGCAGAGATTCCCGTATGTTGCGCTTCAGACCGGACCGAAATTCCCGCCATGTAGAGGGGAGATCGAGCACGTAGGCAGATTTGCCGGTTTGCCAATGCAAATGCTGAGTACCCAGGGATTCGCCAAATGCATCGCTGATGTCGGTCCAATCGACCCAGTCCCACGCACCCTCTCTTGCAAGTTGATCTTGCACCGCGAGTGCAGCGATTTTCTCGTACCCAGGTTCGATAAGAGGAGAGCGGATCTCTGTGATGGCAGGGTCTGCACCAAGTAAATTTACTGAAATTACTTTAAGTGGTCCGATCATGCGCCTACAGATGACGAAAGGGACAATGCCGACGCATTCCCCGTGCACGTTGCGAAGAACGTAAAACTGAACTTCTTCCTGAATGCGTGGATTGCGATTCAAAAAATGTTCGCACCAAACGACATGCCATTCGTGCAACGCAAATGGCAACCTGTCCGTCGTAACACGGTTCAGGCGATCGTAATCAGCGCGCAGCGCCGCGATGCCGGCGACAGTCCTAATCGTTTCGACGATCACGGTCGCATTTACCCGCAGTCTCGCAGGGGCAAGGATTTCGGGCACTTTAGCGCAGCCTTCCATACGCCGCGTCCTTGATCATTGGAGTACGAAAATCGCAGACACTAGCCGCGCATCCGCGCGTTGATTTGAGCACTCGGGTCCACCTCAAACGCTGAATCCGAGAATTACGGTAGGGAGCGCGGCGAAGACAATCATGCTGAGATGCCTCTTGATGTACCAGGAAATGTCCTCACGCCGGTGCCGCCGGTAAGCGCAAGGGTGTAGGCAACGCCTGGAGTCAGATCCGCTCCCCTCACCGCAAGTGTGTAGCTGACGCAATTCTCGTCGGCACCGGCCTCGGTCAGGATGTGCGCATGAGCCGGCGTCGCAAACTTCGCCGGCGAGGCGCATCACAGCTTCGCGCTTGAGCAGACGAATGTCCATACGCGTATGCCTTTTTTCTGCAGTAATTACGGGCGGCCCAGCCAACTATGCCGGAAGCATTGGGCGCGGATCGGTCGGGGGCAATCGGGTGAAATATCGATTGAGGACGCGGAAAACACCGGGCGGCATGGTAAAAAGTACCAACGTTTTACGTGGGCCGCGTACTCCAAACCGCGAACGGCTGCTTCGAAGCGGTCATTTCGGAACCTCCAACGCCGGGCTTTAGCTGCGGCGGTACGTAAGTACCTCGACCGCTCTAGTCGACCGTGATCGGCGGGTCCAGCAGCGGGTGGAGATTTGCCGGAGATTGGTCAAATCCCGGGAATCGATTGCACGGTTACGCAACATGGCGGATGCTGAGCGCGACATTGCGGCAGACGAGCAAGGATAACGCCATGCATATATCCCATCGCCGAATCATCCTCCTGATGCTGCTCAGTATCTTCTGCCAGCGCGCGCTACCTGCGGATACGGCTGAGTCAATTCCGCTGCTGACTTACGTGCATGTTTATGCCGACGCCGCCGGTGCATCGCATTTTCGCGAAGAGCGTTTCGACTTCGCTCGGGGCCGCGACAATGAAAGCTCCATTCATGTTCTGGAGGCGAAGGGCCGGGCGACACTGTTGCGTCTCAAAGCCGGCGCCGTCGAGGATTGGCACAACGCCCCACAAGCCTGGTTCTTGATCGTGTTGCAGGGTGCATCCGAAGTCACCACCTCAGACGGGCAAGTGCGCCATTTTGGTCCGGGTTCCGTGGTGCTGCTGGACGATACGACTGGCAAAGGACATCAAACGCGGGCGGTCGGAAAGATCGATCACATTGCAGCCGTCATCCCCATTGCTGACGCATCGGTAGCGGGAGCGAAGTAGTCTGTCGCCGCGCTGCGGATTCGGGCGTTAACGTCTACGTGATTTGCGGGAGTTAAGTTGGAGTACCTGTGGCGACGCCAAGTGAAGCGCCGCATCGACGGCTGAACTTAAGGCTTCGACGATCTCCTCGAGCTGCGGGCGAGTCACGTTGAACGGCGGGGCGATGAGCACATGATCACCGGAATCGCCGTCTGCCGTGCCTCCGCCGGGATAACAAACGAGCCCCTTAAGCATGGCTTGCTGTTTTATGCGAGCGTGGAGCTTAAGGCTCGATGCGAAGGGTGTCTTGGACCCACGGTCCTCGACAAGTTCAATGGCTCGCAGTAGCCCACGCCCGCGGACGTCGCCAATGTTTGGGTGAGCACCGAACCGCTCCTGCAGCAATTCGTGCAGCGCGGTTCCTTGGCGCTGCACGTTGGACAGCAAGTCCTCGGTCTTGATCACGTGCTGCACCGCCAGCGCGGCGGCGCAGCCCACAGCGTGCCCCATATAGGTGTGGCCGTGGTTGAAGGAGCCGCTGCCTTTCGCGATGGCTTCATAGATTTTTTCGGCAACCAGGACCGCCCCGATCGGCTGATAACCAGCGCTGAGACCTTTGGCGAGTAGAAGCAGATCCGGCGAAATGCCTTCCTGCTCGCAGGCATGCAATGTGCCCGTTCGTCCCATCCCGCACATCACCTCATCGAGGATCAGCAGAATGTCGTAGTGATCGCAGATCTCACGAATGCGCTTGAAGTAGCCAGGTACCGCCGCGACTGCGCCGAGGGTTGCGCCGACAACAGGTTCGGCGATGAACGCTGCGACTTTTTCTGCACCGACCCGCAGGATCGCACCTTGAAGCTCGTCTGCAACTCGATCACCGTAGTCACCGTCGGTCTCGCCGGGATGCTTGTCGCGGTAAGCGAAGCAGGGCGAAATATGCGTCACTTGCTGCAGCAACGGCAGATAGGTCGCGCGCCGCGCCGCGTGTCCGCTCACTGACAGGGCCCCCAGGGTATTGCCGTGATAGCTGCCGCGGCGTGAGATGAAGTGATAGCGCTCTGGCCGGCCGCATTCGACATGGTATTGACGTGCCAGCTTCAGTGCGGCTTCCGTGGCTTCTGAGCCTCCGGTGACGAACAAGACGTGATTCAAACCGTCGGGGGCGTGAACGATCAGTTCATCTGCCAGCAGCTCCTGGGCCTGGTTCGAGAAGAAGCCGGTGTGCGCAAAGCTAAGCTGGTCCACTTGTTGCTTGATGGCTTTGCGGACGGCTGGGTGGTCATGACCCAAGCAGCTGACGGCGGCGCCTCCCGAGGCATCGAGGTAACGTTTGCCGGTGGAGTCGTAAATGAACAGTCCTTCGCCTCGAACGGCTACAGGTAGCTGCGATCGTGTATCTCTGCCAAAGACGTGACTCATCACTTACGCCGTGTTCCCGGCGTCGATCGTGATCACCGTACCCGTGATGTTGGCCCCGCCGTCGCCCAGCAAGAACTCGACGCTGCGTGCTACGTCGATGGGTTCGGCCATACGCTTGAGGGCGCTGCGCCGCGCGATCGTTTCGCGCTGCGATTCGTTAAGATCGTGCGTCATCTCGGTGGCGATGAAACCGGGAGCTAGCGCATTTACTGTTATTCCGACTGATCCAACCTCGCGGGCCAATGCGCGTGTAAACCCGATCAATGACGCCTTGGTGGCGCTGTAAACCGATAGTCCGCTGTAGCCGGTGGCCGCGACTATGGACGCGATGTTTACGATTCGCCCCTCACGCTGCGACATCATGGATTTGAGCACGTATTTCGTCAGCACGATGGGCGCCAAGGTGTTGAGCTGAACCAGATCCTGGATTTCCTTTTCTCGCATGGTGGCGAGGATACCGCTCGTCCCCAATCCTGCGTTGTTGACCAGCCCATAGATCGGGCCGAAGTCGCTGCGCAATGCGCGTACCAAGGATGCGATCTGATTCAAGTCCGACAAGTCGCAGGCACGAAATTCAATCGCGCCGCGGCCGCTATCGGCCGCTTGCGCAGCAGCCGCCGTCAACTCCTCGCGCGCGGTTCGTGCGACCGCAATGACGCGATAGCCAGCTACGCTAAGTGTGCGGGCCATAGCAAGTCCCAACCCGCGGCTGCCGCCGGTTACGATGACGTTACGCACCCGGACGCACCAGTTTGCCCGCGGCGGTGAGTTCAAGCGCGGGAACGAAGCGCAACAGCGCTGGAACCTTATGGGCGGCAAGTGTGCGCCGGCAGGCATTCAGCAACTCCGTCTTCACGAGATCCACGGTGCTCGGGTCGGCTGATTCCGATAGCACTACCTCGGCGATGATTACGGCGCCGGTGATCGGATTGCGGCGCCCCGCCACCCGCGACATTCGCACACGAGGATCTGCGTTCAGCACCGACTCGACTTCCTCTGGGTAGACCTTCAAGCCGCCGACGTTGATGATGCCGCCTTTGCGACCGCGAAAGTGATAGCGGCCCGCGTCAAGTTCGACCATGTCGCCCGTATCGACGAATCCATCGTCGCTGGCAAGTGGCGCCGGTGCGCCCAGATATCGAGTGGCGGTACGGTTGGAACGAATCCATAGTGTCCCATCCTGCACCTTCAGCTCAATCGAACTTCCCGGTTTGTCCACGAAGTCGACCGGGAAGCCTGCCAGCCCATCATCAACATCGAATGCAACGCCCGCTTCGGTGGAGGCGAAGGCGTGCGCGATGCGGGCATTCGGGTAGGCCGTACACAGGTTATCCAATACCGTCTGATCGGCGACTTCGCCCGACAGCCTTACATACTCCGGGGCGATCAGCGAAGCGTCGCCACTCATCAGCGCGCGTCGCCAGTGCGAGGGAGTTCCGGAAATGTGCGTAACCCCCAGCGCTGCCGCGCGCGCCAGGAAATCGTGCGTCGACTCGCCGGCATTCGAGAGTACCAGTGGGGAGCCCGAGAGTACGGCGCGCAGATAAATCTGCAGCCCACCATAGCGGCGAATGTCGTAAAAGGTGCTCCAGACCATGGGTCTTAAGGACGTCGGGTGTCGCGGCAACGCGCCCGCAAGACTCTCAAACGTATGCACCACCAGCTTGGGTTTACCCGTGGTTCCGGAGGTCAACAGGATCCACTCTGTGACTTCCGTGATGCGGCGATTGAGATTCGATGGAGTGAGCGGCGCATCGTCTACGATCACGGCATCCGCCGCTGCTTCTTCGATAACCCCGCCGAGATGCTCTGGTGTTAAGTCGGGCGTGCAAAGGACGACCCGTCGCGCAACGCCGTCGAGTTCCACCAGCGCGATCGCGGTCGGCAGCTGCTCGCGGGTCGCCAGCACGACTGAGCCGCCACGAAATGCTTCTAGTTTTCCACCGAGAGTCGATCCTGTAGCTAGATCAGCGAGCGCCACGGACGCGGTGCGACCGTGAAGCAGGCCCGTGACCGGTGCGCCCGATCGCGCAATGGATGCCCACAGAGAATTCACGCGAACGCACGGCGCATAAGTCGAGCGGTATCCGTCATCGTTGCCAGTCCTTGTCTCGCGGTGGTTTGTTCTCGCCTCTCATTATCATCCATGCAGCAAAGTAGCGGCAAGCCGCGCCCACGTTCGCCGCTCTGTGGCATTCTGTCAAAGTGTCCGCCAATCCTGCGAAGTTGTCGCCAGCCTTGAGCCGACTTTTTCCGCCGGGCGCGCTCGCGGCCGAGTTGCGCGAAGCGGCTGACCCCGCTGCACTCTTGCCCGCGGAGGCGAAGCACCTGAAACGAGCAGTCCCAAAGCGCGTGCAGGAGTTCGCCGCAGGAAGACTGTGCGCTCGGAAACTTCTGGCGGAATTCGGTTTCCTCGACTTTCCAGTGGAAGTGGGAGATGACCGGCAGCCCGTTTGGCCGCATACCATGGTGGGCAGCATTACGCACACGGCGGGACTCTGCGCCGCGGTGCTCGCCCATAAATCGAACTTGGCTGCGGTCGGGATTGGATTGCGAGGTGGCCGGAAGCGTGCAGCCGGAGCTTTGGCCCAGCATCTGTACCCAAAAGGAGACCCTGTGGCTGCATTCGCTGCCCGAAGCAGCGCGAATAAGTGCGGCAACATTGAAATTCTCTGCCAAGGAAGCGTTCTACAAGTGCCAATACCCGCTGGTGCGTGAGCGCTTGAATTTTCATGATGTCACTGTGGAGGTGCTCGAATGGGGAGCTGATGAAGGGTCATTCGCAATCCACGCAACCAGGCGCATAGCGCTTGCTGAATTCGTCACGCTGCCCCTGAAAGGTCACTACCTCTTTCACGAACAGTTTGTGACGGCAGGCATTGTGTTGGCCGACGCAGGGGCTTTGTCTCAGTAAGCCTTCTCGTCGCGGAACACGATAATCATGGTCATGAGGATGATCTTGATGTCGAGAATCGGTGACCAATGGCGCAGATAGTCGAGATCGAAATTGACTCGCGCCTGCATTTCTTCCAATTTCGAAGTCTCGCCGCGGCAACCGTTCACTTGCGCAAGGCCGGTGATTCCGGGCAGAACCTTGTGGCGCATCATGTAGCCCTTGATGAGTTTACGGTACTCCTCGTTGTGGGCGACCGCGTGCGGTCTTGGGCCCACCATGCTCATCCGACCCTGCAGAACATTGATGAGTTGCGGCAGTTCGTCCATCGACGAACGGCGCAGCAAGCGGCCGATCGGGGTGATGCGGCTGTCCGATTTTGATGCTTGCCGGATCTGTGCGCCGTCCTCCGTGACCGTCATGGTGCGAAATTTGTAAACTGCGATCTCGCGACCATCAAGGCCGTAGCGGCGCTGCTTGAATATGATGGGGCCGGGTGACGAGGTCTTGACCAGAATTGCGATCAGCACGAACAGCGGCAGCAGCAGCAGCAGGATCGCTGCTGCAAAACTCGACGTCGGTGAATCTTTTCGCCACCCCGCGGTATCCATGGAAGGGTGTTTCACACATGGCGACAACGGGAATGCCGTGAATTTCTCCCGAGCGGGCCTGAATCAGGTCGAACACGAATATATCGGGCACGTAGTAAATCGAGGCCGTGGTATCGCGCAAATCGTCGAGCAGATTCATGACCCGCTTGATGTGCCGGATCGGCAGGGCGATGAAAATAACATCGGTGCGATTGTCTTTCACGAATTGCGCCATGGCGTTCAAACCGCCCACCAAAGTGGTTTCCGGCTCCATTCCCAAGCGATCGGTGCTGCGGTCGTCAAAGAAACCGGCCACTTCCATGTGCATGCTCGGGTTATTCTTCAAGCGCCGCGCGAGTTCCAGACTGCTGGTGTTATAGCCGGCAATGATGGCGCTGCGCCGATCGAAGGCGTGTATCAAAAATCGCCGCATGATCTCTTGCATACCCAACGCCACAACGATCAATGCCAACGGGGTAACCGCCGCCCAGGTCAGGAATATGCTTCGCGGATATGCATCGAGCGACTTGGTAACGTAGCCCACCGCCAGCAACGCCCCCAGCAGCAGCATCCAGCGAGAAACGACATCGACCACCGCCGAGACGCGCGACGACCCCAGATGGCTGCTGACTTCGCGCGGCGGCTGAATCAGGACCAGACACAGAACCGCCACGATGACGATAGCCGCGGAAGACGGGTCGAAGCCCCTGCCAAACAGGATGATGGTCGCATACAGCGAGGCGACGGCGACCAGGGCGGGTGTGACCGCCTGCGCGCCGGTCAATATCGCGAGGAGAAAGCTCTGCTTTAGCAAGACCGGCTGGGCCATCTGGTATCCGTTGAGACGCGAACGACCATCCCTGCGCCCGTCGACGGGCGACTTGGGCCAAACATGATCACCCTGCATTATCGGCCAAGTCCAACGATTTCGTCTTGTCCTGGCACGACAAAAGTTAAATTGCCTAACGAGCACGCGCAGCAAGCTCTCTGCGCAGTGATACTCTAGGCCGCAATGATTGTCGTTCCATTACTGGATCTTAAGGCTCAATACGCGCAGATTCGTGCCGAAGTGCTGCCGGTCATCGAGCAGGTATGCGCCAGCCAACGCTTCATTCTCGGCGATGAGGTTCTGGGGCTCGAGGACGAGGTGGCACGCTATTGCGCATCGGCGGCCGGCATCGGCGTCTCCTCCGGCACGGATGCGCTGCTGCTCGCGCTGATGGCCCTTAGGATAGGCGCCGGCGATGAGGTCATTACCTCGCCCTATACCTTTTTCGCCACCGCCGGCACCATCGCCCGCCTGGGCGCGAGGCCGGTGTTTTGCGATATCGACCCGGCTACGTTTAATTTTTCGCCCGCGGCCGTTCAAGATTTCATCGACCGGCAGTGCGTGATAAAGGCCGGCCAGTTGGTCAATCGCAGCACCGGCGGGGCGGTCAAGGCCTTGATGCCCGTGCATCTCTACGGTCAGTCAGCCGACATGGATCCGTTGATGGCGCTGGCCAAACAATATCGCTTGAAGGTCATCGAAGATGCCGCGCAGGCCATCGGCACGGAATATAAAAACGGCGTGCGCGTCGGCGCCATCGGCGACATCGGCTGCTTTTCATTCTTTCCCACCAAGAATCTCGGCGCCTTTGGCGATGCGGGCCTGTGTACCACCAACGATGCCGATCTTGCCGAAAGCATGCGGGTCTTAAGGGTGCACGGCGGCAAGCCGAAGTATTTTCATTCGGTGATCGGCGGCAACTTTCGCATCGATGAACTGCAGGCCGCCGTGCTGCGCGTGAAACTGAAATACTTGGATCGCTGGACGCAAGGCAGGCAGCGCAATGCCGCCTTCTACAATGCAGCCTTTGCCGATGCGCATTTCGCCAACAAGCTTGCGACCCCGAGTGTCGCCGCAAGATGGCAGGCACATTTTCAATCAATACATCGTGCGTGTTCAAAAGCGCGACGCATTGAAGGACTTTTTGGGGAAACGTGGCGTTGGTACCGAGATTTACTACCCGGTTCCTCTGCATCTGCAGAAGTGCTTCGAGTATTTGCAGCATCGCGCCGGAGATTTCCTGGAAGCGGAGCGCGCGGCGCTCGAAACCCTGGCATTACCGATATATCCGGAATTGGAGCCGGAGCAGCTTAAGCACGTGGTCGCGACAGTGGCCGAGTTCTACGGCTGAGCGCTGATGATTTTGAGACTATGTCGATATGGACCAGCAATAAAATCTAGTTCACGAGAAGTCTTGTACCCGCGACCACGAGCACCACGCCGATGGCGATGCGCAGCACACGTTCCGGCGCCTTGCCTCCGAATACGGTCCCGAGCAAAATGCCGGGAATCGATCCGAGCAGCAGATTGCCGAGTAAAGTAAGGTCTACATCGCCCATGATCATGTGGCCAATGGCGGCTACAAAAGTCACCGGGATCGCGTGCACTATGTCCGTACCAACCAAGCGTGTTGGCTTCATTCTAATCGGGTACAAGTACAGCAGCATTGCCGTCCCCAATGCTCCGGCGCTGACAGAAGTGAGGGTTACGAGGAAGCCGAGGACCGCACCGGCCGCCACCGTCAAGACGGGCTGGGCGCGCTTAAAGAATTGCGGAGCACTTGCATACAGCGATTGAGCGATGGTGTGCGTTCGGTTCTTGAATATCATGGCCAGCGCGGTCGACAGCAGTACCCATCCTAGAACAACAAGGATCAATCGAGGATTGGCACGCGCGACACCGCTGATATTCATCCACCACAGTGTGGCAACAGTCATGGGCAGGCTGCCCAACCATAGACGCCGGACGACTTGCCAGTCGACACTGCGCTTGCTCTGCAGCATCGTAGCGCCTGCGGTCTTGGTAATTGTGGCGAACCAGAGGTCGGTGCCAACTGCGGCCGCCGGCGCCATGCCAAAGATCAACACCAAGATCGGTGTCATCAATGACCCCCCGCCCACTCCGGTGATTCCGACCATCACTCCGACACCGAAGCCGCAAAGAATAGTCACCCAACTCATTCGGTTTGTTTCCTGATGCAGCGGCCATTTGTCCCGAAAATATCATAGAAAGACTTCTGTTATTGGGAAGCCAATTCCGCGCACGCGCTGTCGGTTGCTTGCCGATGTTTTATTTGTATTGGCATACGCTCACGCGGGTGCGATGGCGGGCCGCGTCTGCGGTGAACCAGTGAGGAATCAGTGATCCGACTTTTTTAAGAAAGCGGATCAGCCTTTCTTGAAATCGTCCGGCAGCAGCTGGTGGCGCGACAGCAACTTGTAAAAGTCGGTGCGATTGCGCTTTGCCAGGCGCGCCGCCTGACTCACATTGCCGGTCGTTATCTGCAGGATCTGCGACAGATAATTGCGCGTGAATTCATCGCGCGCCTCATCGAACGAGGGCAGCCGGATGGGATTGCCGCCGAGGGATTGCTGCACCAATTCCGCGGTGATGATGGGGCCGTTCGATAGCGCGACGTTCTGGCGCACCACGTTGTA
Source organism: uncultured Gammaproteobacteria bacterium (assembly GCA_963785405.1). GTDB lineage: Bacteria > Pseudomonadota > Gammaproteobacteria > Steroidobacterales > Steroidobacteraceae > Bog-1198. The sequence continues at coordinate 513,291 of CAWAVF010000003.1, read as the reverse complement.
GAGCTGCCGCACGTTGCCCGGCCACTCGGCCGTGGCCAGAAGCTCCACCGCTTCCGGCGCGTAAATCTTGCGCTGGCCGCTTTCCTTGGCGATTTGTTCGAGAAAATGCGCCACCAACAAGGGAATGTCCTCGCGGCGTCGGCCCAAGGACGGCACTTCGATGTGCACCACATTCAGACGGTAGTAGAGGTCCTCGCGAAACTGGCCGGCGACCATCAACTCGTGCAAGTCGCGATGCGTCGCGGAGATGATGCGCACGTTGGTCTGCACGACGTCGGCGCCGCCCACCGGGCGAATGGCATTTTCCTGCAGCACGCGCAGCAGCTTCACCTGCAGGCGCATCGGCATGTCGCCGACTTCATCCAGCAGCAGCGTGCCGCCGTCCGCGGTCTCGAACAGGCCTTTTTGCGCGCGGGTGGCGCCGGCGACAGCGCCTCGTTCGTGGCCGAACAGCTCCGATTCCAGCAGGTTCTCCGCCATCGCACTGCAATTGATGGTGACGAAGGGCTTGTTGCGCCGCGGGCTGGCTTCGTGAATCGCTCGGGCCAGCAGTTCCTTGCCCGTGCCGCTCTCGCCCGTCAGCAGCACTCGCGCATCGGTGCCGGCGACCATGTTGGCCTGTGCCAGCTTGTCTTCCATCAGTTGATTGCGGGTGATGATGTTTGCGCGCCAATCCTCATCGACGTGCGCAAAGCCCGAGACTTTGAGCGCTTTCTGCACGTGATCGAGCAGTTCCTGCTTGTCCACGGGCTTGGTGAGAAAACCGAATGCGCCGCTTTGCGTCGCGTATACGGCATCGGGAATGGTGCCGTGAGCCGTCAAGATGATGACCTTCAAACCCGGCCAGCGGCTCTGCAGCTCTTTGAGCAGGCCGATGCCGTCCATGTTGTCCATGCGCAGATCCGTGATCACCAGATCCGGCCGGAAGCGTACGCAGGCGGCCAGCGCGGCTGATGCGCTTTCGACCGCTTCCACGTCATAGTTCTCGGCGCGCAGGCGGATGGTCAGAAGCCGCAGCAATCCTGGATCGTCGTCCACTACCAGAATGCGGGCCTTGCGCTTTTGCGGCGCCTGGGTGTCGCGCGAACCGGCCGGCAAGCCGGTGGACAGGGGGGTAGTGGCGGCAATCGAGTAGGCGTTCAATTCAGTCTGTCTCCGACTTTAAGTTCATGGCTTTTGGACGCCGCTCGATCGTTGTTCGATGTGGGTAACGGCTTCGAGTTTAGCCCTAGCCTCGTCCAAGGCCTTGCGCAACTTCGCATTTTCGTCCTGCTCTGCAGCCAAGCGCCGGTTGACCGCCTGCACCTTATCGCGCGCATCAGCGGAATCACGAGGCGCTTCGTCCCGCAGCCGCTTGTTTTCGGCCTGTAGGATCAGCCGCTGTTCGACTTCCTTGAGCTCCACGGCCGCCAATAAGCGCTCCGCCGGCAATAGAGTCTCAGGCCTTGCCAGCAATTGCGACAACTGTCGCTGTGCGGCGACGGGATCAGACCCGCCGAAGCCGGGGGTCGCCAACGCCAGGGCATACCTCAGCTTGTTGCTGGTGGTGGGCGTGAGCTCGGCCGCATCCTTGGCTTGTTGGAACAGTTCCGCCTGGCGGGCAGGATCGCCCTGCGGCAAATTGCTCATCATCTCGAGCAGCGGGGCTATGTAGCTCGCGTCCTGCGCGGGGTGGTCAGGCACCTGAGGAGGCGGGGGCTTGGCCCCCCCCAACGCGCCACAGCCGCTTAACACAAGGGCGGCGAGCACGCATGCTGCGACGCGCTGCTTGCTATGCAGCATGAGCTTTTGCACGCACCTGTGAGGGCTGGCGCAGGGGTAGTCGCACCCGAAAGTGGGCTCCGCCGGCCTTGGCTTCGAGGATCTCGATGCTGCCGCCATGCGCGTTGACGAATTCGGTCACCACCGATAAGCCGATTCCCGTCCCCTTGACATGGCCGCCTTGCGGCGTTTTTCCCTGGTAGAAGGCCTCGAATATCTTGTTGCGCTCATCGGCGGGGATACCCGGCCCGCTGTCCATCACATCGAGTATCAACTGTTCGCGCTCGCCGTGAGCGTGCAGTGAAATTGTGCCGCCGCGCGGCGTGAACTTGACGGCGTTGGACAGCAGATTGTCGAGGATCAGACGCACTTTGGCGCGGTCGGCGAGAGCAGTGAGATCTTCCACCTGCACATCGAGGCGCACGCGCTGCGCCACCAGGGTGAGCTGCTGATTCTCCAGCACGCTCTTGATCAAGGGCCGCAATTTGAATTCCGAGACCTCGAGGCCCACGCTCTTCGCCTGCCAGGCACTGAAGGACAGTAGATTTTCAATGAGGCGCTGTAGCTTCATACCGTTCTCGCGCAGGATCGCCGTGACTTCGCGCTGGCTGCTTTTCAGCTCGCCTACCGCGCCGTCCATCAAGAGTTCGGTCCCTTCGCGAATATTTGCCAGCGGTGTTTTCAATTCATGCGACATATGTCGCAAAAATCGGTTTTTTTCCTGCGCCAAATCCAACAGTCGCCCCCTCAGCCACTCCAATTGCGCCGCCAGGCGCTCCAAGTCGGCCGGACCGCGAATGGCGATCGGCCGGGAAAACGTGCCGCGGCCGAGTTCGTTGATGGCCCGGTCGATGGCGCGTAAGGGTCTGCCGAACAAATAGGTGAACACGCCGACCACCAGCAGGGTCATGGGCGCCAGCAACAGCGTTTGCCACAACAGGTTCTTCTGCGCTTTCTGGGTTGCCGCCTCCAGGCTCGCGGTTTCCTGATCGATCTGCAGACTGATCCGGTCCGAGACGTTGGATGCCGCCTCGGAGAGCTGCGGAAAACTGTTGACCACGTCGCTCATCTGCGTTGAGTTCGGCGCCGCATGCCGCACGACCTCGAGCAATCGGTCCGCCTGCTCCTGCAGCGCCTGCGCGCCGCGCTGCGAGGCCTCGTCCAACGGCAGTGTCAGCAGCTCCTGAATGGTTGTCACCAGGCGCGCATTGTTGCGCGCGTAGGTTTCGCGCAGATCTGCATTGCCGATGATCTGATAGAGGCGCGCGGTGCGCTCGAGCGCGCCGATCTCCTCGAACATGCGCTGGTTGTTGCGCGTACCCTGCATGCCGTGAATCACCAATTGCTGGCTGCGGATCGACAGCCGATTCATCTGCACGGCGGCATTCACGATGGCAAACAGCAGCGGCGCGGCCACGATCGTGAAGCCGACCAGCATCAGACCGCTCAAGGATTTGGGCCGAGGCATGCGCATGGTCGGCATTCTAGCAGCGTGTTGTTGCCAAAAAGGAGGGACATACCCCATCTGTACAATTGGCGCACATGAGTAATGAAACACCGTATTCGAAGCTATCTCCCGAGACCGTTCTAGACTCGATCGAGGCGGTCGGGTTCCGCTGCGACGGCCGCGTTTTGGCGCTCAACAGCTACGAAAACCGGGTGTATCAGATCGGCATCGAGGATGGCGATCCGCTGGTCGCCAAATTTTATCGGCCGGGCGCTGGAGCGATGAGGCCATCCGCGAGGAACATACATTCGCCCTTGAGCTCGCTGCCCAGGAAATTCCGGTGGTCGCGCCGCTTAAGCTGGATGGCGAGTCGCTGCATGTGCATCAGGGCTTCCGCTTCGCCGTATTTCCACGCCGCGGCGGACGCTGGCCGGAACTCAAGAACAGCGACGAACGGGAATGGGTGGGCCGCTTTCTCGGCCGTATTCATGCGGTCGGCCGCACCGCGCGTTTTCGCTACCGGGGTGCTCTGAGCATCGACGATCTTGGACGCAATGCCCGTGATTTCGTGCTGGCGGGCGACTGGATGCCCGACTACCTGGCGACCAAGTACGCCGACGTCACGGACGAGCTATTGGCCGAGGTGCAGGCGCGCGCTGAAGGTTGGGGTGGCGCCAGCACCTTGCGCATCCTTGGGGACTGCCATCGCGGCAACATCCTCTGGACGGATCTGGGGCCGCACTTCGTCGATCTCGACGACTGCCTCACCGGGCCTGCAATCCAAGATCTCTGGATGCTGCTCTCCGGCGGGCAGCAGGAAATGCGCACCGAGCTTAACGATTTGCTCAAGGGCTACGAGCAATTCTCGCCGTTTGATCGCAGTGAAATCGCATTGATCGAGCCGCTGCGCGCCTTGCGCATGGTGCATTACTCCGCGTGGCTGGCGCGCCGCTGGCACGATCCAGCCTTTCCGAGAGCCTTTCCCTGGTTCGCCGAGCCGCGCTACTGGGAGCAGCATTATCGGGCGCTCGAGGAACAGCTGGCGGCCGTCTGCGGGCCGCCCCTAGAGCTGTGAGCGTCACGGGTGGTTGTGATCAGCATCGTATTTGGGGATTATGTCGGGATGGTCCGCCACAAATCGAAGCTCATGATCGTGCCAATGCTGCTTTCCGCGGCGGCCCTGATGAACGCCTGTCACAAGGATGACGGAGGCGCTGCGGCGCCCACGGTACAGGTGAAGCCGAAGGCGCCGGTGACCCCTAAGCTAGGTCCCACTGTGGCGGAACAGACCGCCAACATGGTGGAAGCATCCGCTCAGGGTAAGTCCCAACTGCCGGTGCAGCTGAAATTCGAACTGACGCAGCGCCCGAGAATGGGGCAGGCGTTGGATATCAACCTGGCGCTGATACCGCAAATCGATGGCAGTCCGGCAATCATCAAGGTGACGGGCGGGGATGGGCTCACGGTCCCTGCCGAAGCTTCGGAATTCAACATCCCGGCCGCCGCGGCCGGCGAGATCTATCGCCAGACCGTGAATGTGACGCCCGCCGCCGAGGGCGTGCTGTTGCTCGGCGTGACCATATCGCTCAAGCACGATGAACTGACTGACCTTAAGACCTTTTCCATTCCATTGATCGCGGATCGCTGAAACTGGCCTACTGACCTTAAAAGGCTCTATAATGGGCGGTTTCCCTTGGGACCCCACCCGTGACTCAGAAACTTCGCAACATCGCCATCATCGCGCACGTCGATCACGGCAAGACCACGCTCGTCGATCAGCTGCTGCGCCAGTCCGGGACGCTCGATGCGCGCAAGGATTTGCAAGAGCGGGTCATGGACTCGAATGATTTGGAGCGCGAACGCGGCATCACGATCCTTGCGAAGAATACCGCGATCAGCTGGGGCGACTATCGAATCAACATCGTGGATACGCCGGGACATGCCGACTTCGGCGGCGAAGTAGAGCGCGTGCTGGCGATGGTCGACTGCGTGCTGCTGCTGGTGGATGCGGTGGATGGTCCCATGCCGCAGACGCGCTTCGTCACGCAGAAGGCCTTCAAGCATGGCCTCCGGCCCATCGTCGTCATCAACAAGATCGATCGCGATGAAGCGCGCCCCGGCTGGGTGCTGGATCAAACCTTTGATTTGTTCGACCGCTTGGGCGCAACCGACGAGCAGTTGGACTTTCCCGTGATCTACGCCTCGGCGTTGCGCGGCTTCTCCGGCCTCGAATCGACGGTGCGCGACGGCGACATGCAGCCCTTGTTCAAGACCGTGGTCGAGCATTGCCCGCCTCCCGATGTGGATGTGGACGGGCCGCTGCAATTGCAGGTCACGCTGCTCGACTATTCGAGCTACGTCGGCGCCATCGGCATCGGGCGCATCAAGCGCGGCACGATCAAGCGCGGCATGACCGTTACCGTGGTCTCGCGCGAGGGTAAGCAGCGTTCCGAAAAAATCACTCAGATCTTAGGGTTCCATGGGCTGACGCGCATCGAGGTGGAATCGGCCGGTGCCGGCGATATCGTCGCCTTTGCGGGCATCGCGGAACCCAAGGTATCCGACACGCTGTGCGATCCGGCAACCCCCGAGCCGCTGCCCAGCCTCACCGTCGATGAACCGACCATCAGCATGACCTTCGAGGTCAATACCTCGCCCTTTCTAGGGCGGGAAGGCAAATTCGTCACCAGCCGCCAAATCCGCGAACGTCTGGAGCGCGAGGCCATCCACAATGTGGCGCTGCGCGTCGAGCCCACCGCCGACCCCGACAAGTTCGTGGTATTCGGCCGCGGCGAACTGCACTTGGGCGTATTGCTGGAGAACATGCGGCGCGAAGGCTACGAAATGGCGGTGTCGAGACCGCGCGTGGTCATCAAGCAGATTGACGGCGCGCCGCACGAGCCCTACGAGCAGGTCACCGTGGATGCGGACGCCGACGCGCAGGGCGACATCATGTCGGCGCTCGGCAGCCGCGGCGCGGAACTCAAGGACATGCAGGCGGACGGCCGCGGGCGCATCCGTTTGGATTACATGGTCCCCTCGCGCGGCTTGATCGGTTTTCAAACCGAGTTTCGCACCATGACCCGTGGCACGGGACTGCTGCACCATGTGTTTGATCACTACGGCCCGGTGGTGCAGCGGGAATTGGGCCAGCGCCCGAACGGCGTGCTCATCGCCAATGGCCAGGGCGTCGCCCTGGCCTACTCGCTGTTCAGCCTGCAGGAACGCGGGCGCCTCTGCATCGGTCCCGGCGAGGAAGTCTACGAAGGCATGATCATCGGTCTCAACAATCGCGACAATGACCTGGTGGTCAACCCTCTCAAGGGCAAGAAATTGACCAATATGCGCGCCGCCGGCAAGGACGAAAATGTCGTGCTGACGCCGCCGATTCGTTTCTCGCTGGAGCAGGCGATGGAGTTCATCGACGACGACGAGCTCATCGAGGTCACTCCCAATTCCGTGCGCTTGCGCAAGCGCAATTTGCGGGAAACCGACCGCAAGCGATCCGAGCGCGAAACCGCGGATCAGGGCATTTAAGCCATTTAACGGAATCTTGCCCGAACCGAGACCCACGTCACGCCGCGACTACGGGATCTCCCTAACATCGTGCCTATTGGGGTGCCAGGACGCGCGCCACATACACGTGCGGGAGATCTTAGGACTTGTCACGCGAAATCGCGGCTGCCATTCGCAGCGACCCAGCGCAACTCGAGCAAACGGCGCAACCAGGACAACTACAACCGGCGGACAGTTTCAACCCTCTGCTGGAGCGGCAACTTGCGGAAGCGCGTTGGCGGGGCGGCGATCTCGATCTAGATAAACTGCTCAAAATCATCAACACGCACTACGATCGGATCGATTCCGAACGGCGCGGCGTTGTGCGTTCCATGCAGCTGATGTCGGATGAGGCGCATGCCCTGACGCGCGAAATCCGCGAACAGAACGCCACCAATCTGCAGGCCATTCTCGACAACGTCAAAGACGCCATCATCACCGTCGACTCTGTCGGCCACATCGAATCATTCAACCACACCGGCGAGCGCATCTTCGGCTACTCCACCGCCGAGCTCCTGGGTCGATCCCTGGGATTTCTGCTCGCGGACATCGAGGCGCGCGACCCGTCCGAGTATCTGGAACGCCTGGCCGTGAAGATCGATGACACCCACGTGGACCTGGCCGCGCACCAGATGTGGGGTCTTGCCAAAGGCGGAAATCGCGTTTCCGTGGAGATTGCCGTCAGCAAGGCCAAGCTCAATGGGCGCGACGGCTACATCGTGTGCGTGCGCGACACCACCGAAAGGCATGTGGCCGAACAATCGGTGCGCGAAAGCGAGGGGCGCTACCGGACTCTGGTAGAGCATGCTCCCGAAGTGATCGTGGTATTCGATGTCGATGCCGGCAAGTTCATCGATGTCAACGACAATGCCTGCCGCTTTTTCAAGATGAGCCGCGAAATGCTGCTCAACTCAGGTCCGGAGGCGATCAGTCCGGCGCTGCAGCCCGATGGCACGCCTTCCTTCGGCATCGCGCGCGGCTACGTCGAGAGCGCCTTGGCCGGCGCGGTGCCGGTGTTCGATTGGGTGCATTGCGATTCGACCGGCCAGAACTTCCCCTGCGAAGTCCGCTTCGTGCGGCTGCCGAGTTCCAATCGCCGCCTGCTTCGGGCCAGCATCATCGACATCACCGAGCGCAAACGCGCCGACGCGATTGCCACCGGCGAGCGGCGGGTGTTTGAGAAAATTGCCGCCAATTCGCCGCTGTCCTCGGCGCTCGAGTCGATCTGCGAGGTGATCGAGCGCGCCATGCCGGAGAGCTGCTGCGCGATCAATCTATTGGACCGCGAAAAACAGGCGTTAAGCTTGGGGGTGGCGCCCAACTTGCCGCGTCCCTTCGCGGTGGCCATGGACTATGCGCCCATCGGCATCCGCTTCGGCTCCTGCGCCGCGGCGGTTTATCTTAATCGTCTGGTCATCGTGGCCGATATTCAAACCGATGCACTGTGGGAGTACCGCCGCGAGGCGGCGCTGCATGCCGGCGTACGCGCGGCATGGTCGGCGCCCATCGTGGCTTCGGACGGCCAGGTGGTCGGCACCTTCGCGGTGTTTCGCCGCCACCCGGGCATCCCCCTGTCCCGCGACTACGAACTCATGCAGCGCATGGCGCAGATCGCCGGCATCGCCGTGGAGCGGCGCGCCGCCGAGGACGCGCTGCGCAACAGCGAGTCGAAATTCCGCGGCCTGTTTGAAAGCGTCATGGAGGGGGTTTACCAAACCTCGCGCGACGGCCGCATTCTGGTCGCGAATCCCGCCTTCGTGAAATTGCTGGGCTACGACTCGGCAGAGGAGGTCTACAAGATTCCGGCGGGCGCGCTGTACTGGTATCCCAGCGATCGCGAGAATTTTGCGCGCCGCGCCGAGATCGAAGGCGAGCTGCGCAACGAAGAATACGTGATGCGCCGCAAGGATGGCTCGATGCTGGTGGTGGTCGACAATTGCCGCGTGGTGCGCGATGCCGCAGGGCGCGTCGCCGGCTTCGAGGGCACCCTCACCGACATCACCGAACGCAAGAAAGCGGAAACCGCCGTGTTCCAGGCCAAGGAGCGCGCCCAGGTTACCTTGCAATCGATCGGCGATGCCGTCATCACCACCGACTCCGAAGGGCGCATCGATTACATGAATCCGGTGGCCGAGAGCCTGACCGGATGGGAAAACCGCGAAGCTCAGGGACAGCTGATCGGCAGCGTCTTGACCGTGGTGGATGAGAACACCCGGGAAGGCAGCGAAGGCCCGGTGATGCGCTGCCTGCGCGAGGGGCAGGTGCTGGGACTCGCGGAGCACACCGTGCTGGTGACTCGCCGCGGCCAGGAAATCGCCATCCAGGACTCGGCGGCGCCGATCCGCGATCGTGCCGGCAATCTCATCGGCGCCGTCATGGTATTCCACGATGTCAGCAAGGAGCGGCGCCTGCATCGCGCGCTGCATTATCAGGCGAGCCACGATGCGCTGACCGGTCTTATCAATCGGCGCGAATTCGAGAATCGCCTCACCGTCGCCGTCGAAGATGCGCGCCAGGATCATCAGGCGCGCCATGTGCTTTTGTATCTGGATCTGGATCAGTTCAAATTGGTCAACGACACCTGCGGACATCCGGCGGGTGATCTGCTCTTGAAGCAGATCACCGGCGTGCTGCAATCGCGGGTGCGCGGCGGCGATACATTGGCGCGCCTGGGCGGCGACGAATTCGGCATCCTGCTTCAGGATTGTTCGCTGGAACAAGCGCAGCGCGTCGCGGAGACCGTGCGCCAGGCGATTCGCGACTATCGCTTCGTCTGGCAGAACGGCGTGCTGGCGGTGGGCGTGAGCATCGGCATCGTTGCAATCAGCAGCGAGGTCCCCACCGTCGCCAACGTCATGAGCGCCGCCGATGTGGCCTGCTACTCGGCGAAGGACTCGGGCCGCAATCGCGTCCAGGTTTACAAGCCCGACAACGTGCCGGAGCGGCATCGGGAAATGCAATGGGTGTCGAAGCTGACCCGTGCCCGCGACGAAAATCGCTTTGAATTGTTTTATCAGCCCATTGTTCCGATCGGCACCAATGCGATCGAGCGCGAACATTTCGAGTTGATGCTGCGCCTGCGCGACGAGTCCGGAGCCATCGTGACGCCCGCCGAATTCATTCCCGCCGCGGAGCGCTACAACATCATGCCCTCCATCGATCGCTGGGTGGTGAGACAGGCGCTCGATCGGGTGGTGCATCGCATTGCATCCGGCGTCAAGCCGTTCACGATTGCGGTGAATCTATCCGGCACTTCCCTGAACGATGAACATTTTCTCGAATATTTGATCGCGGAATTGACCGCCAGCGAGCTGGTGGCGGGCGCCATGTGCTTCGAAATCACCGAGACCGCCGCCATCGAGAATTTGGGCAACGTGGTGTACTTCATGCGCGAACTGAAAACGCGCGGCTGCCACTTTGCGCTGGATGACTTCGGCAGCGGCCTGTCATCCTTCATGTACTTGAAGACCTTGCCGGTCGATTATCTGAAGATCGACGGACAGTTCGTCGAAAACGTCACCCGCGATCCGGTCGATCGCAGCATGGTGGCGGCAATCAGCCAGGTCGGCAAAGCCATGGGCATTCAAACCATCGCCGAGCGGGTGGAGTCCCCCGAAGTATTGGCGGAGCTCGGTCGCCTAGGCATCGGCTTCGCCCAGGGGTTCTATATCGCCAAGCCGCGTCCCACCAGCGAGTTTCCGTACCTGCGCTGAAAAAACACGCTAAGGTTTCGTTGCTGGCCGAAACTTAAGCCGGCGATAGTCGAGTCGGAAATTCAATGAATCGCGCACAGTGTCAATCTTGGTTCGCCTCCTGCTTTGTGCTGACCGCACTATCCTTAACTGGATGTTCCACCCCGCTTCCTAAGCCGCCGCTGTTGACGCCCATGCCGACAGCGGGGTTCTTGCTCACCCCGCCGCCCGAAAAAACGCTGCCGAAGGCAAACCCCAGCTGCCCTGAACCCAAGTGCCCGTGAATTTCGCCGTCCGCACAGCGCTCCTCGCGGCAATGACGTCCATGAGCGCCGGCTGCATTGTCACGCTTCTTCCGGGCGCAGCCCTGGTGAAGGTGACGACCAATGCGACGGACGTTTCAGGATGCACCGACGTCGGCAACGTCGCCGGAATAGGCGGCGACATCGGCAATATTTACCTGCGTCAAATGCAGAACCAAGCCGTTGCCATGGATGCCGACACGGTTTTTCGCTCCGGCAATGGCGGCATTGCCTATCGCTGCAGAGGACCCACCCCAGGCGCACGGTGACACCAACTTCGCGCATGTTCGCTTATCCACGCGGCCAGTTGTTCCTCGGTGAGCTTTCCGGCTGCGACGAACTGGATTATCTCGGCAGCATCAACCTCCTCTGCAGTCAGTTCCCGGCCGTTCATTTGCAGGAAGACGTCAATGACGGCAAGCGCGATACGCTTATTACCGTCGGCAAAACAATGATTACGTGCAAGCGAATACCCGTATGCAGCTGCGAGGCGCTCAAGCGACGGAGAGGGATCGGAATAGCTGAATTGATGTTGAGGCCGGCCGAGAGCCGCTTCCAGCTCAGCGATCCGCACGGGGCCGGCAAGGCCGCCGTGCTCGGAGATTAGCTCAGCGTGCATAGCTGCCACGGCGCGCAAAGGTACCCAAATCGGTGCTTTCAACGGCGTGGGATGCTAACGATTACTTCGCCAGCGCCCGAAGCGCGTTGCGATACTTTTTTCGCGTGCGGCCGAACGCCTTCATGGCCGACTCGAATTCGGGGTCGAAAGGCGTCAGTCGCGCGCCGTCGGCGTCCGGGATTATGTGCAGCGTATCGCCTTCCGATACCCGCATCTGTTCGGCGACTTCCTTCGGCAATATGACCCCCAGGGAATTGCCGATCTTTCGAAGTTTCACGGTCATTGACATACGACGACTCCTGACTGATCATAGTTTAACAAATGTTAAACCAAAAATCACAACACAATTTGGTGACTTAGTCGACGCCGATTGTATTTACCATCATGTCCTTTTCTTCAGAAGCGGCGTGACAATGAACTCCAGACGCTCGGCCGTCCAGGTCGGCTCCTTGTCCTTCCAGCCATCGTCGATGAGCCGGCCCTGCGGGTCGATGGTGAAATTGACGGGTATTCGCCAGATGCGCCCATAGCCGGGCAGCGTTGAATTCTCCAGCAGGCCCACGGGGAAGCTCAACGTTTGCGCCACTTTTTGAACTTTGGCGAGCGCCTCGGCAGGATCGAGCGTGAATCCCAGCACCACGAGTCCCTGGCCGGCATGCTGCGAAGCATATTCTGACAGAAGGGGCAGCTCTTGCCGGCACGGCCCGCACCAGGTGGCCCAGAAGGTGAGAATAACCACATTGCCCTTAAGATCCGTGGTCGAGATGCGCTTGCCGTCCAGCGTCACGAGAGTGGCCGGCGGCGCCGGCTTGCCCAGTGCCAAGTCGTTGGCCTGCGCACCCGGGACAAACAGCGCCTCCAATCCCGTAAGACTTAAGCCCGCGGTAGCACACAATATTGCCCGCCGCGTCGATTGCACGGCATTTCCTGCAGTCCGCGCACGCGATCTAAAACGCATAACTCAAACCTGCGGTTGCGGTCCAATGCGGGAACAGCTGATAGCCGCTCAAGTTGCTGTACACCGGGAATTGCAGCACGGTGTAGGCATGCAGTTTGCGGACGATTTGCGCGGTGAGGCCGGGACTCAAGTAGGCGACCGTACCGGCGGTGTCGGTGGTATCGGCGAGCGCCCCCTGATCGGCGCTCTTGCGAAACAGATTCAACTGCAGCTGCGGTATTACTTTCGGATATTGCTCGTAGCGCAGGCCGATGCTCATCGTTGTCGAGTTGCCCTCGCGGAAATCATCTCCGGGCTGATTGAGCTTGTGCTCCACCGCCGATTCGAATTGGACACTCGCAAAGGCGTCGAAGTTCTGGCTGACCGGTTGATAGTAATACGCCCCTACAATCACATCGGTGCTGCCGGTGCCCGCCTGCAGGCTCGCATCCAGCGGCGTGCCGGCATTCGGCCCAGAATTGAAGTTGACTGCCGTACCATATTGGCCCGTTGGCAGCTTTACCCCGAATTGTAGCCCGAGATTGTGCGTGGGCAGCAGCCCTTGATAGTTCGCAATCAACCTGATGTCGCCCAAGTTCGAGACATGCGCGCCGCTGATTTGATCGGGTGCGGTCTCTGCCGGGGTGTAGGGTGCCAGCTGCGTCCCATAGGTCGTGTGGTCGCGGGTCACGTACGGGACCAGCAGGCTGAAGTTCCAATCGGAATTCGGCCGGTAGCTTAGGCCCAATGTGGCGTAGTGATTGATGGTTTGCTTTTCAATTTCCCCGCCGCCGAGCGCAGGATTCGAAGGATTGTTGACGACAGCCGCGGGGCCCGAGGTACTGGTGCCCGAACGCAGCTCGTCTTGATTGATGTAGGTGTACTCGAGGTTGATGCGCCAGCCGCTGGCGGACGAATAGCCCATGGCGGCATCCGAATTGACCGTGCAGCCGCAGGTGGCGCAGGCCCAGGATGCAGCCGGGGCAATCGCGAGAGATAGGGCCGCCGCCCCGGCTCTGTTGATCGAATGATTCATCGGAAAACTCCCCGCGACCGCCAGCGGCCGCCCACGCGAAAGATTCGAATTGAACGCCTGCGACCCTTGATCGCAGAAGATCAATCCAGGAATCAACTCAAGCGAGGGAAGGCGGACCGCGGGGCGGGTGATTGCGATCGAGCCGGGCGCCGAGGCGCAGCGGCGCGAACTCGAACAGGGACTTAGAAACGATGGGTGCCGGAGGATCAAAGGCAACGATGTGAGCAATCGGGGCGGCGGCGGGCGTGCTGCCAAAAGGGCAATTCTCGAAGTGAGTGTGGGTTGCCGGGTCGTGGTGACCGTGATGCGCAAGATTCTGCGCCGGGTACGCAGCCGGGCACGGTTCCAGCAGCCAGGGCGAACCGCTCGCCGGCATGAAACCGACCGGTACATAGGCCCGAAACAGCAGCGCCGCCAGCAACAAGCTGCTGGATAGGTTCCGCCGGGATTGAAATCCACTTTTGCGCATAGCCCTTCGCCGCTCAAGATGCCAGAGTGCGCCCCGATGCGCCAGTGGTACTGGGCAAACCGGGCGTTTCTGCGCTATAAAATAAGCATGGAACTACAACCCAGCATTCACAATGACCTGATCCGAATTGAGCCGCTTAAGGCCGGCGACTTCGAGGCACTATATACAGTGGCTGCAGATCCTTTGGTCTGGGAACAGCATCCCAACAAGGAGCGCTACAAGCGCGAAGTGTTCCAGAACTTCTTCAAGGGCGCGATCGAGTCGGGAGGCGCATTTTGCGTATTCGACAAACGCAACGGCGAACTCATCGGCAGCTCCCGGTACTACGACCTCGACGAGGTGAAGCGCTTGGTGTGCATCGGCTATACATTCATCGCCCGCAGCCGCTGGGGCGGAAATTACAACGGGGCGCTCAAAGCGTTGATGCTCGATCATGCATTTCGGTTCGTTGACCGCGTGATCTTTCACATCGGCGTCCTAAACCTTCGCTCGCGCAAAGCCATGGAGAAGATCGGCGGGGTTTACATCGGCGAGGAGCCCGTGGCCTACGTCGGCGAGCCGAGCCGACCCAATGCCGTTTACAAAATCGATGCGGCCGACTGGGCGAAGCGGCCGACTTAAGGCAGCTAGCCGATGCGCTCCAGGGTTACCGGCAATCCGTCGCGCGGCTTGGCAATCGGCACCAGCTGATAGGGCATGGTGTAGCCTGGCTTGATGCTCCAGCGATAGCGCAGCAGCAGTTGATGCATGATGGCTTTGACTTGCAGCGTTGCGAAATGCTGGCCGATGCACACATGTGCGCCGCCGCCGAACGGCACCCAGGCGAATGCATGCCGTTTGTCTTCCTGGCGGGCGGGACTGAATCGTTCGGGATCGAAGGATCTAGGATTGGTCCACAACGATGGCATGTAATGCACATGCATCGGGTATATGCCGACCATGGTCCCCGCCGGGATCGGGTAGCCTTGAAACTCGGTGTCCTTGACGCACATGCGCGGCATGGAGGTGAGCGGCGGCGTCAAGCGCAGGGCTTCGCGCATCACCCACGTAAGCTCCTCGAGTTGCTCCAGATCATCATGCTGCAGTTGCGCCTTGCTCAAGGATTGGGCCGCGGCGCGCAGACGCTCCTGCCACTCGGGATGCAGCGCCAGCAGATACATCATCGTGGTCAACGAACTGCTGGTGGTGTCGTGCGCCGCCATCATCAAAAAAATCATGTGATCGATGATTTCTTGATCCGTAAAGCGTTCGCCCTGTTCGCTCTGCGCGTGGCAGAACTCGCTGAAAAAATCGTCGGTGTGCGTCGCCCGCTTTTCCGGCATTAGCGCGCGAAACCGATTCACCAGCACTTCGCGGCCGCGCACTCCGCGCCACATCTTCAAGCCCGGAATCGGCGCGCGAAAGAACGCCAGCGAGGCCGCCACGGTGGCGACAAAGGCCTTATTCAGCTCCTTCGCCTCGCGGCCGAGTTCGACCCCCATGAACACCGATGCCGCGAGGTCCAGCGTGAGCTGCTTCAAGAGCGGGTACATCTGCCGCGTGGCCGATCGATCCGGCGGCTTAAGCCAGGCGCCGATGCCAAGTTCGATGGCGGGACCCATCTGATCGAGATACGCGCGCAGAGCGGATTTTCGAAATGCCACCTGCATGATGCGCCGCTGATAGCGATGCTCATCGCCGTCCATCGCCATGATGGCGCCGGGGAAAACTCTGCCGATGAAGGGAAACCAGCCGCGCGCATTGGAGAAAGCGCTGTCGCGATTCTTCAAGACGAATTCAAGCGCATCCGGTCCCAACATGCTGATGATGGAGCCGCCAATTCCCATGGGCGTGCGCCAAACCGGACCATGCGTTTGCTCCAGCTTCTGAAGATAGCCCACCAGATCGTTGCGCATGGTCGTGATCTGGAGGATCGCGGAGGATCCGGCCTGCGTCGGTACTTTTTTGTATGCAGCGGTGCTCGTGTCCATAGGCGGACGATATTAACACCGCTAGAACGCGATTCTCACGCCACCGAAATAGCTGCGCGGCGCGCTGGGGCTCTGGAATCGATTGTCGACGCCGGGGCCGTTGGCGGCCGCGTTGGGCGGTACGCCCGGCGCGCCCACGCCCGTAGGATCGCTATACAAGCCGTAGGTCGAGTAGCGCTCGGCCAAGAGATTTTGCACAGTGGCGAAAACCTCGACCTTCTTGGCGATGTGATAGGAGCTGCGCAACGACACCACGTGGTAGCCCGGCAGTTGCGGGTTTTGGTTCGATTCATCGCCGCGGTAGAAAGAGCCGGTCACCAGTACTAGAGATCCGCCAACCGACCAATTGGGCAGCAAATTGTAATCGCCGCCGAGTTTGAGGCGACTTTCAGGAATGAGCGGCAGCCGATCGCCGGGCAGCACCTGGATGTTGCCATCGGCGTCTTGGAACGGGTTGGAGGGCGAATTCAGCAGCAGCGGTGAACGAAATGTGGCGTCGATGTAGCTGTATTGCAGATAGGCCGACCATTGCTGTACTTGGTAGTTGAGGGCGGCTTCGAAACCTTGCCGGCGGGTCGACCCAATGTTCTGAAAGAAACCGGTGCTGACTGAGGTCGCGATTCCATAGATGTCGTCTTCCGAGTTCGTCCTGAAGACGCTGGCGTTCCAAGAAAATTTTCCCGGCCCCGAAGGCGCAGCCAATTGACCGCGCACGCCAAACTCCATGGTATGCGCGATGACCTGGCGCAGGTTCGGCGGGTCGCCGGCGAGGCTCGATGGCAGTAAGCAGGGCTGCAACGGATCGGAACACTCGATCTCGCTCGCGGTGGGCGCGCGATTGTTGGTCGCATAACTTGCGTAGGCTGTGACGCTCTGTGTCAGTTTGTAGGTGGCTCCCAGCGCGGAATTGAAGTGCACAAATCGATTGTTGCCGTTCAATGCCGTTCCGATCAGATCCTGCAATTCGACTTTCGCAATGTTGTAGCGGCCGCTGGCCGTCACCGCCAGCTGCGAAGTTACATCAATGGTGTCGGTCAGGTAGAAACCGTAGTACTTGTTGTTGGCATTCAAGCTGACTGGCGTCGCCGAGAAATCGGTTCCCTCGGGTGTACTCACGATCAGGTTTGAGGGCAGCACGGTGAGTTCCGCATTGAGAACTCCGACTTGGTTGCCGGAAAAGAAGTCCGTGCTGGCCGTATCGAAGGTGGCGCCTATGGCGAAGTCATTGCCATGAGCGAAAATCGCGTGGGTGCTCGACAGCTGCAGCGAGCCACCCAGGCCATAGGAGTTGATGGTTTCGTAGTCGTTTTCCCCGATGAAAGTGGCACCGCCGTTGCTAATATCCGGAATTGGCGCGCCGCTGGTGCTCGTGAGCGGCGTCGCTGCATCGCTTTGGCACAAGTCGCCCGCCGCAGCGGCCGTGGTGCAAGCCGTGTAATTGGTGCTATTGCCGTTGGCGATGGTCTGGTGGAAATCCCGGGAATACAGCACGCCTTGCACGGCTAGCGTATCGGAAATCTTGAAATCGGCATTCAGCGTGAAAAAATTCAGCGAGTTGACGTTGATCTGCGGGCCGGTGAACACGTTGGTGCTGTTGAGTGCCAAGGATTGAACCGGCGCAGCGCCTTGGCCGAAAAGATCGTTGTAGGCGCGCGTGTAGCTTAAGTCGATGGTGGAACCGTCTTGATGCCAGCTGAAGTCCATGTAGTACTGATGGACGTTGTCTTGCGCGAACAGCCGCCAGCCGTCCTGGTTCAATAATCTAGCCGCGGCATAGAAGCCGAACTCGCCGTTGTTCCAGCCGAATTCAGCGGCGCCCTGACGTTGATTGAAAGACCCGCCGGAAACTTCCGCATCGCCGCCTTGAAAAGTGAAACCATTCTTCATGGTCAACGAGATTGCTCCACCCAAGGCATTCAAACCGAACAGCGGGTTGGCGTTCACGATGTCGACGCGGTTGATGGCGATATCGGGAAACAGGTCCCAGTCCACCGTGTCGCCAAAAGCCTCGTTGATGCGCACGCCATTCTGGTAGACGGCCAGCCCTTGAGGTGTTCCGAGCACGGGCGAGGCTTCGAAGCCGCGGTACAGAATGTCGGGCTGAAATGGGTCGGCCAGGGTATCGTTGCTATTGACGCTGCTGAGGCGCGTGCTTAAGGCATTGATGAGACTTGAGGTGCCATCTTGTCGTAAGTCGGCCGCCGAGAGCGTTTGCAGATTCGCCGGCACCTTGTCCGCATCGACAGTCATGCCGGGAACCGGCGTGGTTCCAACTACGACGATCTGGGTCAAGGGCTCCGAACTGGCCTCATCGAGCGCGCACGCATACGAGCCAATCACGACGCCTGCCAGCCCTGTGAGTAAACGACGCTTCAGCACTGATTTCCCAAAGAATATGAATTGCAGCGATGCTTCCATAGGCGGCGGGAGCTGGAAATAGGAAATCTTCCCGATTTTTTCGAATGCGGAGCGGTCGCGCTATGCTGTCGGCGTGAACGCCAAGATCACCGAGCACGTCGGCCGCAAGAGTTCGGCCCGCCGCGATTTCGCCGTCGTCGTGCTTGTGGCAATAGTGGCCGTAGTTGTCTCTATATGGTTCGATGTAAGCGAGGTCATAGCCGCCTGGACGCGACCGCGCGAACGCCTGCAACTCGATGAACTGCCGGGCGTACTGTTGGTCATCGCCATGGCCCTGGTTTGGTTCTCCTGGCGCCGCTATATCGATGCCAGGCAGCAATTGAAGCTACGCAGAGCTGCGGAAGCGAGACTGACGGAGGCACTGGCTGAAAATCAGCGCTTGGCGCTGAAATATGTCGACTCGCAGGAATCCGAACGCAAGGCTCTCGCGCGCGATTTGCACGATGAACTGGGTCAATTCGTCAATGCCATCAAACTCGATGCCGTAGCGGTGCGCGACAGCGCGGTCCCTGCACGCGCCGATCGCGACCCTTGCGCGCGCCATGATTCAGAACATTGACAGAGTTTACGATGCGCTCGGCGGGCTAATCCGGCAGCTGCGGCCGGTTGGTTTCGACAATCTGGGTCTGCTCGCCGCGCTCGAGCACTGCGTCGAGGAATGGCGCTCAAGACTTCCGGCCATCAGCATCGAGATGTCGACCGCAGGCAACCTCGAGTCGCTGGATGAGACCTGTGCATTGGTGGTTTTTCGGCTCGTACAGGAAGCATTGACCAATGTGGCACGCCATTCGGAAGCATCACAGGCGCGGATTCTGATCGAGCGCAGCGATGCCGGCCGCGGCGTGCAGGTTGTCATTGTCGACAATGGTCGCGGGGCTGATTTGAGCGTGCCGCGCACCGGCTTGGGATTGATCGGCATGCGCGAGCGTGTCGCGGCGTTGGGTGGATCGATAACCTTGGCGAGCGGCATTGGCGAAGGGTTCAAAGTGATGGCCTCGATTCCGGCGCCTGTGGGGCCATCGTGAGTAGCACCGAGTCATCCCCGATCAGCGTTCTCTTGGTTGACGATCATGCGGTGGTTCGCGAGGGTTATCGCCGTTTGCTGGAGCGCGATGATGGTCTGATCGTCGTTGCCGAGGCATCCTGCGCCGCCGACGCGCTGCGATTCGACGCGGAGCTGCGGCCCGATGTGATCGTGCTCGATATTGCTTTGCCGGGGGTCAGCGGAATCGAGGTGCTGAGACGGATTCTGTCGCGACGCACGGATGCCCGCGTGCTCATGTTCAGCATGTACCAGGATGGCATTTACGCAACCCGAGCGATCGATGCAGGGGCGTGTGGCTATTTGAGCAAAGCCAGCGCACCCGATTTGTTGGTGGAGGCGGTACGTTCGGTCGCGGCCGGCCAGCGTTACGTGAGTCCCGATGTCGAGGCGGCGATCTCAAGGCAGTCCCCGCACGCAAATCAGCTCGCCGAAGCGCTGTCGACGCGGGAACTGGAGGTGTTGAGATTGTTGACGCAAGGATACGGGGTTGAGGAAATCGGCGAGCGCTTGGGCTTGAGCCCCAAAACGGCGGCCAATCATCAGTCCTCGATCAAGCAAAAACTGGGCGCCAACAGCGCCTTGCAGTTGATCTTGATCGCGCAGCAATTCGGGCTGATTTCCGGCGCCTAGCGCCCATATCCTTCCGGCATGGGCATATATCCGTTGCAACTACCCTTAAAGGCGGTGCTGCCCCGATAATAGGCGCAGGTATTTAAAGCATCGGGACGAAATGGCTACGATTGGAACGGAACGCGTGATGACGGTGCACCATTGGAACCCAACCGTCTTCAGCTTCACGACCACGCGTGATCAGAGCCTGCGCTTTGAGAATGGGCATTTCATCATGCTGGGATTGCGGGTTGATGATAAGCCGCTGATGCGTGCCTACAGCATCGCCAGCGCAAACCACGAGGAGTACCTGGAGTTTTTGAGCATCAAGGTCGCGGATGGGCCGCTGACTTCGCGCCTGCAGCATGTCCAGCCGGGCGACGAGGTTCTCGTCAGCCGCAAGCCCACGGGTACCTTGATGCTGCACGATCTGAAGCCGGGAAAACGATTGTATCTGCTGAGTTCGGGCACGGGTCTTGCGCCGTTCATGAGCCTGATCAAGGATCCGGATGTTTATGAACGCTTCGAGAAGGTCATATTGGTGCATGGTGTGCGCTACCGCAGTGAGCTTGCGTATCGCGACTACATCGAGTGGGAACTGACTCACCACGAATTCCTGGGCGAACAGGTGCGCAAGAAGCTGGTGTATTTTCCGACCGTTACGCGAGAACGATTTCGCTACCAAGGCCGGATAACCTCGCTGATTGAGAGCGGCAAATTCTTCGCAGACATCGGCATGCCTGCCTTGGATCCCGCTGATGACCGGGTGATGATCTGCGGCAGTCCTGCGATGCTGGTGCAACTTTCGGCGATGCTGGATGCGCGCGGTTTCAAGATTTCACCCCATGTGGGCGAGCCGGGCGACTATGTCATCGAGCGGGCGTTCGTGGCCCGATAACCTGCCCCTATACAGTAGTCGGCGTCTGCGACTACTGGATTTACGCGGGCGCGGACGCCGCGTAGAGTTCAAGAATGCCGCGCAGCTTCTTCGGTCACCAATCCTTCAAGGGCAGGGGCGTCTCGTCGAATGTTCCGGGGCGCTTTGATTCGCTAAACGTCGAGCAATGCGATGACGGCTGGTATCAGGATGAGATCGTCGAGAACTTGAGCGAAACCGTGCTGCCGGACCGGGCACGCAGCGTCATTACCTCCAATGATTCACCCGACGTCGGCTTCGAAGCGTCGATCAATCCTTACCGCGGCTGCAGCCACGGATGCATCTACTGTTTTGCCCGTCCCACCCACGCCTACCTCGGTCTGTCGCCGGGATTGGATTTCGAAACCAAGCTGTTTTACAAGGCGGACGCGGTCAATATTCTGCGGACCGAATTATCCAAGCCGAAGTACGTGTGCAAGCCGATTGCGCTCGGCATCAATACCGACGGCTACCAACCCTTGGAAAAGCGGCTGGAAGTGACCCGCGGAATCCTCGGAGTTCTCTCCGACTGCCGCCATCCCGTCACCATCGTGACCAAAAGCGCGCTCATCATCCGTGACATCGATTTGCTCAAGAGCCTCGCGAAGGATGCGCTGGTGTCGGTGATGTTGAGCGTCACCTCGATGAGCCCCGATATCAAGCGGACTCTCGAGCCAAGAACGGCCTCGCCGCAGGCGCGATTGCGCGTCATCCAGCAATTGGCCGATGCCGGAATCCCCGTTGGCGTGCTGGTGGCGCCCGTTATTCCAGCGATCACCGATCACGAGCTCGAGGATATTCTCGCTGCCGCCAAATCGGCCGGCGCCAGCAGCGCCGGCTATGTATTGTTGCGATTGCCGCATGAACTCAAAATCCTGTTTCGCGACTGGCTGGCCGAGCATTATCCGGATCGCGCCAAGCACGTCATGTCGCTGATCAATCAGGCGCGCGGCGGAAAGGACTATGACTCGCAATTCGGCACGCGCATGCGCGGTACCGGACCCTATGCCGAATTGCTGCGCACGCGCTTTGAATTGGCGAAGCGCAAATTGGGATTCGCGCCTGCCGAAGCGCGCCACGCACTCAATACCCGCTTGTTCCGCCCGCCGCCGTCCGACACGCCGCAGTTGACGCTGGGGTTTTAACGGCTCCTCAAGCTTCGTCCAGCCTTTTCTGCACGATGAGCTGAAATTTGCGGGTGCGCTCGTTGAGCGGAATCTCGGCAACGATCGGCACCTCGAACGTCACATTGCCAAGGCCTTTTTGCAGCAGAATCTCCCGTAGGCGCGCGGTGACGCCGGCGGCGGCTGCGCTTCGCGCCGCATCGCTTAAGGTAGCATCGACACAGATCGGAAAAAGGAACGACGTGGGTCCTGTGATCTGCATTTGAAATCGCGTCACGCCCTGCACGAATATTTCGTTGATGGTGTGCGGACTGATGAAGTCCTTGGCGCCCGCGCTGTTGACGAAAGTCGGCATTTGCTCCATGCGCCCAACCAGGTTGTTGATCACGATGCGCCGCGCATCCGGCTCGCTCACCACGCGCAGAATGTCGGACATCCGATAGCGGATCAACGGCATGGTGTAGTTGAAGAGGTTGGTGATGAGGGTGTGATCTTCGTGGATCTCAAAGATGAGATTCTCGTCCGTCAGAGTCATGGTCTCGCCGTCGGGATTCGAAACCCCCATCATCATGTGCTCGGTACAGGCATAGATGCTGGATGCGCTGGCGCCGCCGAAGGCTTCCGACAGGAATGACATATCCGCCTGGGTGACCATTTCGCCGGTGGCCATGATGGCCATGGGCCGGATTTTCAGGCGCGCGGCGCGCTGTTCTTCACCCAGAATCTTGAGCGCCGTGGTGTAGCCGAATATCACGTCGGGTTGGAAAGCGTTGAGCCCGCTTACGACCGCCGGCAGAGGCGTGTTGACTTCGAAGGCCTGGGCGTTGACCAACAGGCGTGCCACGCCACGCTGCATCGACGCCACGCCGGTCACGCCTGCGTAATGGCCGCCGGTTGCGCCGTAGAACCCGACCCTGATGCGGCGTAAGCCCGGCCAGCGGCGCGGAAACAGATGGCGAAACAACCGCCGATTGCGCATCGACATCGCGCGCATGCGCATGCGATCGGCCGGCGCATACAGAAAGTAACCCACCTCGCCGGAGGTTCCCGAGGTGTGCGTGACGGTGATCTTGTCGAACAGCCGTTCCGCGGGGTTGGATGAGCGCGTCAGGAAATCCGCGACCACCTGCTTGCTGATGCGCGGGTCGGTGACGATGGCATCGAAATTCGCCATCAGCAGCGTTTTTGTGAGCACCGGAAAATCAGCGGGTGTGCAGGTATCCAAGTCCAGTCCGCGCTCGCGGATGATGTTGGCGTAGTAGGGCGCGTGCATGCCGGCGTGGCGCACCAGGGAACGAAACCGCTGCTGCTTTGCCGCCTCGAACTCGGCACGCGTTGTGGATCCAGCCATAAAAATCACTCTCCGGCGCGCATTCGGTATACTCAGCGGCCTACGCGTCACGCACGAATGATATGACGACTCACTCGCCTAAAGCCCAAGTATTGAATCGCAAGCTCTGCGTGGCGCCCATGATGGATTGGACCGACCGCCACTGCCGCTACTTGCACCGGCTGTATGCGCCTCATGCCTTGCTGTACACGGAGATGATTGTCGCCAAGGCCATTGTGCGCGGCGACGTGCGCCGCTTGCTCGACCACGACGCGACCGAACATCCGGTCGCCTTGCAGTTGGGCGGCTGCGATCCTGAAGAACTCGCGAAAGCGGCGCGTATCGGCACCATGGCGGGTTACGCGGAGATCAATCTGAATGTCGGCTGCCCGAGCGACCGCGTCAAGAATGGTTCGTTCGGCGCTTGCCTCATGCTGAAGCCCGCCCTGGTGGCCGATTGCGTGCGCGGACTGCGTGATGGCACGCACTTGCCGGTCACCGTGAAATGCCGGATCGGCATCGATGACCGCGACGACTATGAGTTTTTCGCGGCATTCGTCGACGCGGTCGCGGCCGCGGGTATCGACGCCCTCATCGTGCACGCGCGCAAGGCGATTCTGGCCGGGCTTTCGCCCAAGCAGAATCGCGAGATTCCGCCGCTCAAGTATGACCACGTGTACCGCCTCAAGCGCGAACGGCCGGATTTGACCGTGATACTGAACGGCGGCCTGTCAGATCCCGCGGAGATCTGCGCCCCTTTGAGCGCCGGTCTCGACGGCGTCATGCTCGGGCGGGCGGCCTATCACCGGCCCGCGCTGCTCGCGGAACTGGAGCAGGCCCTGCTCGACCCGGCGTGGGTCCCGCCGGAGCCATGGCAGATCGTGGAGCGCCTGGTGCCTTATGCCAAACGCTGTGCGCAGCGAGGAATCCGCCTGCATTCGATCACACGGCACATGCATGGCGTGATGGCCGGGCGCGACGGCGCGCGTGCCTGGCGGCGGTTTCTCTCGGAGGTGGCAGCGCGGCCCGAAGCGTTGCCGGAAACCCTGTTTTTGGCGCTCCCTATAACAAACCAGGGCCTGGCTGCGTAAACGACCCTAAGCGGCCGCGCCAGGTTAAGTATAATCGGCTGATAATGGGCAAAGAAATCGAAGTCGCCATCTTGTTTGCCGATGTGGTCGGCAGTACCAAGCTCTACGAGCAGCTGGGCGATCTTCGCGCGCGCGACATGGTGGGCATCTGCATCGATGTGATGCGTGCGGCAACCGAGCAGAAGTCACGGTACGGTGATCAAGACCATGGGCGATGAGGTCATGGCGACCTTCCCCACCGCGGACGATGCGTTGAATGCCGCTGCGCAAATGCAGAAGCAAATCGTCACGCATCCGCAGCTCAAGGTCGACGAACAGACCGTTGCCATCCGCATCGGCACGCAACTTTGGTCCAGTGGTGCTGGAAAACCGCGATATCTTCGGCTCCGCCGTGCACACTGCGAACCGCATGACCAGCCAGGCGAAAGCCGGTCAGATCATGACCACCGCAACCATGGTTGAACGGCTGTCGACCGACTGGCGCACATCGGTGCGTCAGATCGACATTGCCACGCTTAAAGGGCGCAGCAGCGAGGTGGCGCTGTTCGAGGTGCTATGGCAGACCGAGGACATCACCAGCATGGTGCCGGAAATCGCCATCACCGCCCGCGAGCGCGAGAAGGCGCATAAATCGGATCGTTTGCGCCTGCGATACCAAGGCCAGGAAGTCATCGTCAACGACGGCTCGCGCCATGATCACCATAGGTCGCGCCGAGGAAAACGATCTGGTCGTGAAGGGCAATCTCATCTCGCGGCTGCACGCGCGCGTCGAGATCAACCGCAATAAATTCATCCTCGTCGATCAAAGCACCAACGGCACTTTTGTCATCGGCAAAGATGGCGAAGAAGCCTTCGTGCGGCGGGATTCCATGCAGATTCGCGGCGAAGGGCTGATCGGTCTCGGCAAGGCGCCGGACAGCAACTCCTCCCAGGTGATTCGCTACACCTGCGAGGAGTGAACTCGCTCCAGCGCGCTTTTAAGCTCGGTCTTGAGCGGCGGCGGCACCCGGTCGCCGAATTCGATCCAGGTACTTGCCGATTCCGGTAAATTCTTCCTGCCACAGCCGCGGATTCACACTCAATAATTCCTCGAGCGCGGCCGGTGAGATCTGTAAACCTTCAGTATCCAAATCGGCGGGATTGGGTAGCAGCCCGATGGCGGTCTCGCGCGCGCCTGCCTGACCTTTGCAGCGATCGATGATCCAGCGCAGGACGCGCAGGTTTTCGCCAAAACCCGGCCACAAGAATTTGCCGGCTTCGTTTTGGCGGAACCAGTTGACGTGAAAAATCTTTGGCGGCGATTTCAGCTTGGCGCCAACGTCGATCCAATGCGACCAATAGTCGCCGAAGTTGTAGCCGGCGAAGGGCATCATGGCCATGGGGTCCCGGCGCACCACCCCGACCGCATCCGTGGCCGCGGCCGTCGTTTCGGAAGCGACACCGGCGCCCACCAGTACGCCGTGCACCCAATTGCGGGCTTGATAAACCAACGGTGCCAGGGCGCGGCGGCGGCCGCCGAAGATGATGGCCGAAATCGGCACGCCGCGCGGGGCGTCCGCGAGCTTCGAATAGCTGGGGTTCTTTTTGGCCGAGATGGTGAAGCGCGAATTCGGATGAGCAGCGGGACCATTTGCCGGGTCGTAAACGCGCCCCTGCCAGTCGAGCACCGGCTTGCCTTCGGGGAGACCTTCCCACCAGGGCTGGTTGTCGGCGGTTAGCGCGACGTTGGTGAAAATGGTGTCGTGGTGGATCATGTCGAATGCGTTGCGGTTGGTTTTGGCGTTGGTCCCCGGCACTACGCCGAAATACCCGGATTCCGGATTGATGGCGTACAGCCGGCCATCCTTGCCGGGGTGCAGCCAGGCGATGTCATCGCCGAGCGTCCAGACTTTCCAGCCCTTGTAGCTCGCCGGTGGGATCAGCATCGACAGATTGGTCTTGCCGCAGGCGGAGGGGAAGGCGCAGGCCAGATAATGAATCTCGCCCTGCGGGATTTTCGATGCCGACAATGAGCATGTGCTCCGCCAGCCAGCCCTCGGTGCGCGCCTGCCAGCTGGCGATGCGCAGCGCGTGGCATTTCTTGCCGAGCAATGCGTTGCCGCCGTACCCGGAGCCGAAGCTCTTGATCGACAGCTCTTCGGGGAAGTGCATGATGAAGCGCCGTTTGGGATCCAGTTCCCCGGTGGAATGCACGCCCCTTGACGAACGAGCCATCGCGTAAGATGCGTTGCAGGGCGGCGCGTCCCATGCGGGTCATGAGATGCATGTTGAGCACCACGTAGGCGCTGTCCGTGATTTCGACTCCGCAGCGCGAAAACGGCGAATCGATGGGGCCCATGCAGTAGGGCACCACGTACATGGTGCGTCCCTTCATGCAGCCGGCAAACAGGGCATCCATCTGCGCATGCGCTTGCTTCGGGTCCAGCCAATGATTGTTGGGGCCGGCATCTTCTCGATTCTGGGTGCATACGAAGGTGAGATGTTCCACTCGCGCCACATCGGATGGGTGCGAGCGTGCCAACACACAGCCCGGGAAACTCTGACTGTTGAGCGCCAGCAGCTGTTGAGTGGCGATCAGTTCGCCTTCGAGCGCATGAAATTCGCGCTCGCTGCCCTCGCACCAATGAATATTCTGCGGCTTGCGTCAGCCGCGCGACTTCCTCGACCCAGGCGGCAACGTCGTGATCGATGCTGGCTAGCGCAGTGAGCTGCTGAGGAGCGGTGGCCATGGCTTTCCCTAGAAGCAAGCTTGATAGGCCGATAAGGATGACAGATGGGTGTGGCCGCGCCAACTGCCTTGAATACCCGAATCGGCGTGTAGGCATGGGCTACACTGTCTTTATGTACAGACATTGTTTCAGCGGGGCACTCGGGGCGAGCATGGGTCTTAGGACTGGCAGCGCTCGCCGGTGCCCAGGCGCCCAACTCCATTGCGATCAAGGCAATCGCGGAGGTTGAACTTCGAACTCCTCGAACAGGGGCGTGAAACAGCAAAATTGGTGCCTGCGGATCGGGTGGTGCCCGGCGATCGGGTCTTCTACACCCTGGAAGTGCGCAACACCGAGGGCGCTGTGGTTGCGGCGCCCGTGGTGACATACCCCATCCCGCAGCACATGCAGTACGTGGCGGATTCCGCGGTCGGTCCGGGGGCGGAGGTGAGCTTCTCGGTCGATGGCGGCCGCAGCTTCGATAGCGCGGAGAATCTAAGAATCCGCACCCCTGAAGGGCCGCTGCGCGCCGCGCTTGCTGCGGATTACACCGACATCCGCTGGCAATTGAAGAAGAATCTGAAGGGCCACGCCGTGGCCTTTGTGCGCTTTCGCGTGCTCGTGAAACAGTGAATACCGATTACAGCGATGTGTTCAGCTCAGCCGGAAAGCTCGCGCAGGCCTTGGAAGGCTATGCCTATCGTCCCGAGCAGGCGGCGATGGCCAAGGCCGTGGGCCTCGCGCTATCGCGGCTCGAGCCCCTGATAGTCGAAGCGGGCACCGGCACCGGCAAGACCTTTGCGTACCTGGTGCCCGCGCTGTTATCGGGGCGCAGCGTCATCATCTCCACCGGTACGCGTACGCTGCAGGACCAGCTGTTTCGCCGCGACCTGCCGCTGCTCGCCAAGGCCATTGGGTTGCCGGTGAAAATCGCGCTGCTCAAGGGCCGCGCCAACTATCTTTGCCGGCATCGCCTCGAACTTGCGGCTCAACAGGGCTCGTTGCTCGCGCCGAACGCGGCGCCGCGCGCCTGCTGGCACGGGTCTCACGCTGGGCCGCCACCACCAAAAGCGGCGATCTTTCCGAGCTCACCGACTTGCCGGAGCAGTCCGCCATCTGGCCCAGCATCACCTCGACGCGCGAAAACTGCCTGGGGCAGGAGTGTCCGCAGTTCTCGAACTGCCATGTGTTCAATGCGCGCCGCAATGCGCAGGCCGCCGATATCGTGGTTGTAAATCATCACCTGCTGCTGGCCGACTTAGCGCTTGAAGGAGGAAGGGTTCGGCGATCTTTTGCCTGGCGCCGAGGCCGTGATCTTGGATGAAGCCCATCAGGTTCCCGATATCGCCGCGCAGTTCTTTGGCGTCATCTGGTCGGTTCGCAAGGCGCAGCTGCTGCTGCGCGACGTCACCGCCGAACTTAGCGCCGCGGCGATTCGTGCGCCGGTGGTTGTGGAAGCGGTTTTGAACGCCGAGGCGCAGCTCGAGGGCTTAAGGCATGCGCTGCCGCGCGGGGCCGGACGCATTGAGTGGTCGGAATTGCCCGATGCCTTTCTCGACGCGCTGCCGCTCATTGAGACCGCCTTGAGTGATTTGGCGGCTGAGCTCGAGGGCCTTAGGCGGCGGCGCCGGCACCGCGAATTGCGCGCGCCGTGCCGCGAGCTTGGCCAACGCACTGGCCGCGCTCCGCGAGTTGTCAGATGAATCCGGACTGCGCTGGATCGAGGCTGCGGCGAACGGATTGTCATTGCAATTCACACCTTTCGAGATCGCCGAGCGCTTGCGGGAATACGTGGAATCGCGGCCCTGCGCCTGGGTGTTCACCTCGGCGACGTTGGCCATCGGTGAGGATTTTTCGCATTTTGCCGCCAGGATCGGCCTGCCCGAGGCGCGCACGCTGCGCATCGACAGTCCCTTCGACTATTCCTCGCAAGCCCGCCTGTTTCTGCCGCCGCGCATGCCCGAGCCGCTGGATCCGGCATTCGCCGATGAATTCATCCGACGCCTGCGCGCCGCTGCTCCTGGCCTGCGGCGGACGCGCGTTCCTGCTGTACACCAGCTACCGCGGGCTGGCCGAAGGCGTACGAGCATTGAAGACGCGTTTCCCCGAGCCGCCGTTTCCGGTGCTGGTACAGGGCGAGGCGCCGCGCGAAGCTCTGCTCAATCGATTTCGCGAACTCGGCAATGCCGTGCTGCTCGCCACCGGCAGTTTCTGGGAAGGGGTGGATGTCAAAGGCGAAGCGCTGTCCATCGTCGCAATCGATAAGCTGCCGTTCGCAGCGCCGGACGACCCGCTGCTCAAGGCCCGCCTCGAAGGCATTCGCCGGCGCGGCGGCAATCCGTTCTATGAATACCAATTGCCGCAGGCGGTGCTGGCATTGAAGCAAGGTGTCGGGCGGTTGATCCGTGACTTCGACGACTTCGGCGTGATCGTGATCGGCGATCCGCGCATCAGCACCAAAGGCTACGGGCGGGTGTTTTTGGATTCCATGCCGCGCGAGCCCCATCATCACCGACAGCGCGGCCGGCGCGCAGTTCCTCGCCGAGCGCGTTGGGCGAAGCGCGCGTGCTTCGGCGCGCGTTGCGGGACTCCCTTAAGTGACCCGCGTGCTGGCGGTGGACGCGGCAACCGAGGTCTGCTCGGCCGCGCTGCTGTGCGATGGCGATGTGCGGGTCCGGTCAATCGAGGCCGGCAGGGGCCATGCGCAGCAGCTGCTTGCCATGGTCACGGAGTTGCTGGCCGAGGCAGAAGTTTCCTGGTCGCATGCTCAATGGGATCGCCGCGAGCATCGGACCCGGTGCGTTCACCGGGGTGAGGATCAGCGTAGCCGTGGCGCAAGGGCTGGCGTTCGGCGCCGGACTGCCGGTGGTGCCGGTCACCACGCTGGAAGCGCTGGCGCTTCAGGTCCTGGAGTGCGAGTCGGTGCGCGCCATCGCCTGTCTCGACGCGCGCATGGGCGAGGTGTACTGGGGCTGCTTTACGGCCGATGCGGCGCGCGGGCTGATCGCAGTCGGTGCTCCCCGAGTGGGGCCTCCTGACAGCGTGGCCTTGCCGTTGCTGGGCGGCTGGGCAGGCGGCGAAGGCGGCGCGGCCGCCGGCGCGGCCGTGCGAGGCATCGGCCGTGGCTTTTCCGCGTATCCCGGTCTTGCCGAGCGCCTGGGTGTGCAGCTGGACGAGCAGGGCGGCCGCGCGCTGCCGAACGCGCGTGAAATCGCGCGGCTCGGCGCCCTGCGCTTGAACGCAGGCGGCGGACTCGACCCCGCCGAACTGCAACCGCTGTACTTGAGGGATAAAGTGGCATTGACCGAGGCGGAACGCGCGGCCAAGTAGTCCCACGTCACGGAACTGTCACAATCGAAGTCTGTAATAGTCGGCTTTGGAATCAAGGGACTATCGATATGACAGCCAAGCGCATTCTCGTGGTGGAAGACGAAAAGCCGATTCGCGACATGATCGCCTTTGGATTGCGCCGCGCCGGCTATGAGGTTCGTGAGGCAGAGGACTGCCGCGAAGCGCGCGCTCGCATCGTCGACGTGCGGCCCGACTTGATGCTCGTCGACTGGATGCTGCCCGACATGAGCGGCCTCGAGCTCACCCGTTCATTGAAGCGCGCCAAGGACACCGAGGAGATTCCGGTGATCATGCTCACGGCGCGGGCCGAGGAGCAGGACAAGGTGGGCGGCCTCGAAGGCGGGGCCGACGACTACATCACCAAGCCTTTTTCGCCGCGCGAATTGCTGGCCCGCATCCAGGCGGTTTTACGCCGCGCGGCTCCTGCAGGCGCCGACGATGTCGTGGAGGTGGACGGCCTGAAGCTCGACGATTCCAGCCACCGGGTGAGCGCCGGCGAGCGCGAAATCGCCTTGGGGCCCACCGAATATCGCTTGCTGCACTTCTTCATGACCCACCCCGAGCGGGTCTTTACCCGCGGTCAGTTGCTGGACCGCGTGTGGGGGGGTAATACTTACGTCGAAGAGCGCACAGTGGATGTGCACATCCGCAGATTGCGTAAGGCGCTCGAGCCATTCTCATTGGACAGGTTGGTGCAGACAGTGCGTGGCGCCGGTTACCGGTTCTCGACGCGAGACGCCTAAAGCGTAATCTACTAGCCCATGGCAGCGATGTGGACCTTCGCGCTCGCGCGGCTCGCGGGCATATTGGTGTTGGGCCTGTGTGTGGGCCTGCTGATAGGTCCTATTTGGGTGTGGATCTTGGGGTCAGCCTGCCTGTACTTGGCCTGGCAGCTGCTGAATCTGTACCGGCTGGACCGCTGGCTGCGCCTGCGCTCGCAGATCGACCCTCCGAACTTAGGCGGAATTTGGGGCGATATCATCGCCCAGGTGGTGCGCCTGCATCGGCGCAAGCAATACCACAAGCAACGCCTGGTGCAGCTGTATCGCGAACTGCGCCGTTCCACCGCGGCGCTGCCGGACGGCGTGATCATATTGAGTCCGCAGCACGAGATCGTCTGGTTCAACCGCCAGGCGGCCCGATTGCTCGGCTTGCGCCGGCCGGTGGATGTGGGCCTGCGAATCGACAATCTGATCCGCGCCCCGGAGTTTGCGCATTACTTGCACGGCGATGATTTTGCGATACCGCTCATCATCCGTCCGCCGGTACAGATGGATATGTTTCTGGCGCTGCAAGTGGTCCCCTACGGCGGCGGCCAGTCGCTGCTGCTGGTGCGCGATGTGACGCGCCAGATGCGTCTGGAAGCCATGCGCAAGGACTTCGTCGCCAATGCCTCGCACGAGTTGCGTACCCCGTTGACGGTGATATCCGGATATCTCGATACGCTGGCGGATGATCCTGCAGTCGATCCGGCCTGGGAAGGTCCCATACGCGACATGCGCGCGCAGGCGCAGCGCATGAATGCCATCATTGCGGACTTGTTGGAATTGTCGCGCCTGGAGTCCACGGAGGGCGAAGCGCCGCGCGACCCGATCGACGTGCCGCTCATGCTGGAAAGACTGCATCGGGATGCGCTGATCAGTCCCGATCGGCCGCGCCATGTGCTGCTGGAACTCGAGTCCGGCGACGGCTTGCTGGGTTCGGCGCACGAGATCGAGTCCGCGTTTACCAATTTGCTGGTGAACGCTTTGAAATACACGATGGCGGACGGTACCGTGAAAATGCTTTGGTCGGTGGACGAAGCGGGAGCCCATTTTTCGGTCATCGACAGCGGTATCGGCATTCCGCCGGAACACATTCCGCGGCTTACCGAGCGCTTCTATCGCGTGGATGCGGGACGATCGCGCGGACAAGGCGGCTCCGGGTTGGGGCTCGCGATCGTCAAACATGCGCTGCAGCGCCACGGCGGCTGGCTCGACGTGCAAAGTGCCGAGGGCAAGGGCAGTACTTTCACCTGTCATTTCCCGCCGCTGCGCGTTTGGAAGCTCGCGACGCGGGCAGCGGCGAGCGCCGCGGCGAGTGCATGAAGGTCACAATTCTCGCGAGCATGGTTGACGTGCGCGGCAATCGGATGTAAACGACTCAGCGTAACTCGCGCGCGCGTGCGCGTCGCGGGACAACTGGCTTCAAGGTAGATTTATGGAAACGGCCGATCTCACTCACCACATTTCCCGGCGCTTCAACGAGGACCTGGAGAAGGTGCGCAATCAGGTGCTGCAAATGGGCGGCTTCGTCGAGCAGCAGCTGCACAAAGCAATCACCGCCCTGGTCGAAGGCGACAGCCGTCTGGGCGAATCGGTTGCCACCGACGACTACAAAGTCAACGGCATGGAATTATCGATCGATGAAGAGTGCAGCCGGATCCTCGCGATTCGGGCGCCGGCGGCCGGGGATTTGCGCGTGATCGTCGCCATCATCAAGACCATCACCGACCTCGAGCGCATCGGCGATGAGGGCGAGAAGATCGGCTATATCGCCTCGCGTCTTGCCACGATGGAGCGCCCGGCGGACAAGTACCGCGAGGTCAAACACCTCGGCCGGCAGGTGGCGCAGATGGTGCACGACGCCTTGGACGCGTTCGCCCGCATGGACTCGCAGGCGGCGCTGAAGACCGCGCAAGAGGACAAAATGGTGGACGAGGAGTACGAGTCGATCCATCGCCAGTGCATTACCTTCATGATGGAGGACCCGCGCACCATCCGGCGCGCGCTCGAGATCATGTGGGTGGTGCGCGCCTTGGAGCGAATCGGCGATCATGCCAAGAACATTTGCGAGTATGTGATCTACATGGTGCACGGCAAGGATATTCGCCATTCCTCTCTCGAGGATGTCGCGAAGCAGATTGACGCGGCGCAAGCGCTCACGCGCCGCTGATGACGGCGCGCCGGGGTAATCTTCTCGGGTTCCTCGCCTGCATCTGCCTGCTGGCGTACGCCTATTACGCCCAGTTCGTCATGCATCTGGAGCCCTGTCCGCTGTGTATTTTTCAAAGAGTGGGCGTATTTGCGCTTGGTGTGGTGTTCCTGATCGCCGCTGCCCATGATCCGAGGCCCCCAGGCCGTCGCCTGTATGCGCTGCTGCTTGCGCTGGCAGCGCTCGCCACCATCGGCGTTGCCCTGCGTCAGCTCTATCTCATGAGCCTTCCGCCGGACAGCGTTCCCGCTTGCGGAGCGTCGCTGGATTTCATGCTCAAGGTGTTCTCGCTGAGCGAAGTGCTGGTCAAGGTGCTGACCGGATCCGGGGAATGCGCCAAGGTGACCTGGACGTTTCTCGGACTCGCAATGCCTGCGTGGGTGGCGATCAGCGCCGCATTCTTAGGCGGATTTGGGCTTTGGGCCAACCTGCGGCGGCAGCCGCCCATCCTGCGCTTCTGATGGCCAATACCGTGCAATTGACGGAGCAGCTGATTGCGCGCCAATCGGTCAGTCCGGCCGACGGCGGCTGCCAGGCGCTGATGATCGATAGGCTGAGAGCCGCGGGATTTTCCGTCGAGACCTTGCGCTTCGGCGTGGTGGATAATTTCTGGGCGAAGCGCGGCTCGGGCGGGCCGGTGTTTTGCTTCGCCGGCCATACCGATGTAGTGCCCTCGGGGCCGCTGGAGGAATGGCGCACCGATCCCTTTGAACCGGTCATCAAAGATGGACTGCTGTATGGACGCGGCGCCGCGGACATGAAAAGCGGTCTCGCTGCCATGGTGACCGCCAGTGAAGAATTCGTCGGGCAGTATCCAGAGCACAAGGGCACGCTGGCCTTTTTGATCACCAGCGATGAGGAAGGTCCGTCGGTGGACGGCACGCGCCGCGTGGTCGAGGTATTGCGCGAGCGCCGCGAGCATATCGATTGGTGTTTGGTGGGCGAGCCCTCGAGCGAGGCCACGCTGGGCGACACCATCAAGATCGGACGCCGCGGCAGCTTGAGCGGTCGCCTCACGGTGCACGGCATCCAGGGACATATCGCCTATCCGCAGTCGGCGGATAATCCGGTGCACGCGCTGGCGCCGGCGCTTGCCGAACTCGCCGCCCGTACCTGGGATCACGGCAATCAGCATTTTCAGCCCACCACCTTCCAGGTATCGAATATTTCGGCGGGTACGGGCGCGCCGAACGTCATCCCCGGCGAGCTGCGCGCGCGCTTCAACTTGCGCTTTTGCACCGAACAAACCGTCGATGGACTGAAGCTCGTGGTCGAGGAAATACTGCATCGCCACCGCGTCAAGTACACCCTCGATTGGTTTATTTCCGGGCTGCCGTTTCTAACCGTTCCCGGCGTTCTGTCCCGTGCTGCGGCTCAAGCCGTACAGGAGCAGTTGCACATCCAACCCAAGCTCACCACCGGCGGTGGGACCTCCGACGGGCGCTTCATCGCCCCAATGGGCGCGCAAGTGATCGAGCTAGGCGTGATCAATGACACCATCCACAAGGTGAACGAGTGCGTGCGCGTGTCGGACATCGACCGCTTGCACTCGATCTATCGCCGCACTCTGGAACTATTGCTGGCGCCATAAAGTCGGAGCTTGTAGTGAGCATCGCTGGCACATTCAACCCTTTTCGCGCCGTGGCTCTTGCGCTGGTTCTGGCAGGCGCGTTGCCCGGCTGCGCGGTGTATGAGAAATGCGGCTTCGGCGGCTGTCCCGGGGATGCGAATATCTCCGCCGATGTCCGCACGCTGCTCAATCAGCACCCTGGAACGGCGGCGCCGGGCGCGGTGAGCGTGCAGACGCTGGATGGCGTGGTGTATCTCTACGGCGTCGTCGATACGGAGCTGATGCGCGAGCAAGCCGGGGAGATCGCGCTGCAAGCCGCGCACGTGAAAAAGGTCGTGAATTCGATAGGCGTGCAGAACGCGGGCAAATGAGCGCCCAGGCGAGGCTTGGCATCACGGCGGCGATGGGCTGAGCACGCGGCGAAACGCGGCAATGATCGCCGGCTGCGGGCGCCGGATCGCCGGAACATCCTGATAATTCTGCCACCCGCCACCCAAGCTTTTGTAGAGCTGCACGAACTGTTCGCCTTGCGCCACCTGCGCGTCCGCGTACTGTTCTTCGAGATCGTAAAGTTGGCGCTCGGCATCGATGACGTTGAGAAAATCCGTGAGTCCGCGGTTGTAGCGCGAGGTCGCCAAGTACAGGGCGCGCTCGCCCGCAAGCATCGCGGTGCTCAAATTCTCCATGCGATCCTGCTGCGCTTCATAGGCATCGAGGGAGGTATCCACCTGCTGCACGGCGTTCAAAATGGTTTTCCGGTAATTCAGCATGCTGGCGTGAGCCGCCAAGCCGGCGATATCGACTTCGGCGTCGAGTGCGCCGAAGTCGAGAAGCGGCCAGACCGCACCCGGTCCGAATGACCATATATGTTTGTTGACGTTGGGCGTGGTTCCCCAGCCCTGGCCCTGGCTGCCGATTGAAGCGACCAGCGCGACCTGCGGAAACAGATTCGCGGTCGCCACGCCGATGCGTGCAGTTGCCGCGGCGAGTTCACGCTCCGCCTGGCGGATGTCCGGCCGGCGTTTCAGCAAGTCGAGCGGCGTTCCGGGCGTAGCCGGCGGGGGCATGGGCGGAATGAGGTCGGGCTTCGACAGCTC
The DNA here is from genome assembly GCA_963785405.1 of uncultured Gammaproteobacteria bacterium. Classification (GTDB taxonomy): domain Bacteria; phylum Pseudomonadota; class Gammaproteobacteria; order Steroidobacterales; family Steroidobacteraceae; genus Bog-1198. The sequence continues at coordinate 477,271 of CAWAVF010000003.1, read as the reverse complement.
TTGAATCATGTTCTCGGGATAAGCACCCACGAGCACGGCCAGCGTGTACTGCGCCGCGTTCACCTCCGCTTCGACCGGGCGGATTTGCGCTTGCAGTGTCGCGAGTTCGCGAGTCGCGAGCGCCAGATCGAGTTCGTTGGTGATGCCGCGCTCATAGCGAATGCTCACGATGCGCAGCGACTCGCGCAGCACGTCGCTGGCTTTGTGCAGGATGCCGGCGCGAATCTGAAACCCGCGTAGATCGATGTAAGCGCGCACCACATCCGCGACCACTGTCGTCAACACATCGTAGCGCGCGGCGCGTGCCGCTTGAGAATCGGCCCGTGCGGCTTCGAACTCGCGGCGATACTTGCCGAACAGATCAAGCTCCCACACCGCATCGAAGCCGGCAATGGTATTGATATGTTGCAAGCCGGCACCGTTGTCGGCGGATCTCAAGGCCGGATCCGCCCGGCCCTTGGTGAGGTCGCTTCCCGTGCCGCGCGCCGCGGCGGCGCTCGCGTCGATCTCCGGCAAGGCCTGTCCGATCACGGCCGCCTCATAGGTGCGGGCTTGCTGCAATCTATCCAGCGCCAAGCCGATGTCGAGGTTCGATTTCACCGCGCGATCGACCAGCGAATTGAGTTCCGCGTCGTTCAGCGCTCGCCACCAGGTTGCCAAATCGGGCGCGGGAGGCGCTGCCTCGGTGCTTGAGTCCGGCGCATTGGCGACCTTGGCTGCGAACGCGGGCGGCGCATCGGCTTTCGGCGCGCGGTAATTGGGGCCCACCGCACATGCGCTCAACCCTGCGATCAGCCAAACAACCAGTAGCCGCGGCGACTTCACCTAAGGCCCTCAGCGCTTCGCTTCAAGATGTTTATTGGCGGTTTCGGGGTCGTTCACCGCCACCGTTTGACCCGCCGCAATTTGGCTGCTGATGTTCAAGACCAGCCGATCGCCCGGTCGCACGCCCGATGCCAACTCGACCAGGCTGCCGTTATCGCGTGCGATGGTCACGCTTTCAAAGCGGATTTTGCCCAACCTATCGACTTCTGCAACCTGCGTGCCGCTGGCACGAAATATCAAAGCGGCAGCGGGTACTTCGACCAAGCCTCGAGGCGGCAGCCTGAATGCGATATTCACATACATTCCCGGGACCAAGGCATGATTTGCATTGGGCATGTCGACCTCGACCCGCATGGTGCGGGCCTGCGGATTGATGGACTCCGCCGAGCGGGCGATTTTGCCGGCGAACACGCCGCCCACAGCGCCGGTGGCGCGAATTTCAGCGGGTGCCCCGGCGTTCATCAGTTCGCCGGCGGCGCTTTGCGGCACGTCGACGAAAATGCGCAAAGGATCGGTCTGCGCCATGCGATACAGAGGCGTGGTCGTCGAACCGCTGCCCGCAGTCACCAGGTTGCCGATATCGATCTTGCGTTCGGTGATGGTGCCATCGAAGGGAGCCTTGACCAGTTTGAATTCGGTCAAGGCGCTGTACTGATCCACCTTGGATTTGTCGAGGTTGACTTGCGCGTTGGCCGCATAGAGGTGCGCCTCGGCACTTTCATAGTCCGCCTTCTTCGAATCCCGCTCCTGGTCGGAGACCACGCCCTTGGGGGAATCGCGCCAGCGCTCGTTGGTGGTTTTGCTGAACTCTGCTTCCGCCTTGCGGGCGCTCACCTGCGCCAGCGAGGCGTTGAGCTGCGCCTTTGCGGCCTGCAATTCGGCGTCGAGTTCGGGTGTCTCGATGATCGCCAGCAATTGACCCTTTTTGACATGATCGCCGATATCCACCAGCCATTTGGCCACATAACCGTTGACGCGCGCATAGATCGTCGCCTCGTACCATGCCGCAGTCTCCCCGGGAAGGACCAGATCCTGTCCCTCGGTAGCCGCGCGGGCGATCACGATGTCCACCGGCGGCGGCGTCGAGTAAGCTGTCTCTCCGGCTGTTGCGACACCGTGCGCATGGAAGAAACGCAGCACCGCCACGATCAGCAAACCGGCCAGCAAGATGCCCGCCGCGATGACCACGCCCCTTTTGGTGCGCTGACCGGTGTTGGGATCGAAGCGGGTCGACACCGCCTCGTGCTCGCGGCGCGAGATCTCATCGGGATACTGACCATGGGACGGCATGTCGCGGAGCGGCGGCAAGGTCTCGGAATTTTCCGCATCATGCGATGGCATTGGCGCTACCTTTAAGATCCGAATCGGCGAGGGCAGTCGCTTGCCGGCGCAGCAAGCAATACATGGTGGGCACGAAGATCAGAGTCGCAAACGTTGCGAACAACAAGCCGCCAATCACCGCCCGGCCCAACGGCGCGTTTTGTTCGCCGCCTTCACCTATTCCCAAAGCCATCGGCACCATACCCACTATCATCGCGCCGGCGGTCATGAGTACCGGCCGCAATCGCGTGTATCCCGCGCTGATCGCGGCGCGCAATGGGTCATCGCCCGCCGCCATGCGTTGATTGGCAAAGCTGACCACCAGGATGCTGTTGGCGGTCGTCAGGCCGATGCACATGAGCGTGCCCATGAGGGCCGGCACGCTCATGGGTGTTTGCGACAGGAACAGCATCCACATGACCCCGCCCAGAGCAAACGGCACCGCCATCAATACAATCAGCGGGTCGATCCAGCTCTGGAAGTTCATCACCAGAAACAAATACACCAGGATGATGGCGAGTGCGATGCCGGTGAACAGTCCGGAGTAGCTCTCGCGCATCGTCTGCACCTGACCGCTCAATGTCACCGTCAAAGCCTGCGAGGCATCCGGCCGATACTCCTTTAACAGTTTGTCGATGTCGCCGGCGGCACCGTATAGGTCTCGCCCCTGCACATCCGCGTGCACGTCGAATACCGGGCGAATATTCAATTGCGAAGTCACCATCGGTACCGCCTCGCGGCCAAAGGACGCCAAATTCAACAGCAGTTGGCCGGCGCTCGTCCCGGCGCCCGATGTCACGGGCATCGTCTGCAGGTCCTGCGAGGAGCGAATCCGATAGGGGGGGACTTGCACCACCAGTGGATAGCTGACGCTGTTGCGCGGATCGACCCAGAAATTTGGGTTGGACTGCGCGCTCGAATTGGTGGCGACCAGCACGTTGTTGGCCGCTTCCTGCTGCGTCACACCCGTTTGCGTGGCGAGCGCGCGATCCATGTCCACGGTCAATGCCGGTGCGTTCGGGACTTGAAACACGTGCGAGTCGACGACACCGGGGACGCGAGTCATGGCGTGCGCGATCTGCGAAGCCAGAGTAAATGCGGCGACTTGATCCGGTCCCGAAACGCGTACATCGATGGGCGCTGGCTGGCCGAAGTTCAGGACCTGATCGACGATGTCAGCGGGCTGAAAAAAGAACTGCAACTCCGCAAACCTCGCCGGCAGTTCGCGGCGCAACATCGCAATGATTTTCGCGGTCGGGGTATGTTTTTCGGTCAACGAAATCAATATCTCGCCGTCCATCGGACCGACGGTGGCCGAATCGCTGAGCGCAATGTTTATGCCGCTGTACGGCAATCCAATATTGTCGAGCATCACATCGATTTGGCCGTTGCCGATCAGCTTGCGGATTTGCGCCTCGACCTCGGCAAAGTACTGCTGGGTCTTCTCCAGCCGGGTTCCCGGGGGAGCTCTCACGTGTAGACGCATCTGTCCGGCGTCGACCTGCGGAAAGAAATCGCGTCCCAGGAACGGGAACAACAGCGCCGAAAAGACGATCATGGCCGCGAATGCGCGTCACCGTCAGGCGCGCCTGAGACAGCGCCCACGACAGTACATTGCGGTAGCTTTCGCGGAAGTTTTGAAATGCGTGTTCAAACCCGCCCTGAAATCTCACGAGAAAATTCTTAGGCGGAGCAGGTTCAGGGTTCGCAGGCTGCGCGGGTTGCGCGTCGAATTCATGCACTGCGCGGCGCATCAAGAGATTGAACAGCACCGGTACCATCGTGAACGAGAGCGCGAGGCTCGCAAGCAGTGCGCCAATGACCGACAGCGACAGCGGCGAGAACAAGTACTTGGCGGTACCCTGCAGTAAAAACACGGGTACGAAGACGATGCAGATGCAAAGCGTGGAGAGGAAGGTCGGTACGGCCACCTCGCTGGCACCGACCACGATGGATTGATGCAGCGGTTCGCGCATCGCGACGTGGCGCTCGATGTTCTCGATCACGACCGTGCCGTTGTCGACGAGTATTCCGATCGCCAGTGCAAATCCGCCCAGGGTCATGGTGTTCAGCGTTTGTCCGGCGAGATTGATGAACAGAACCGCCGTGATGATGGACAACGGGATGGACGCGAGAATGATCAATGACAGCCGGACATTGCCCAGAAACATGATGATCACGAGCGCGGTCAGGGCTGCCGCCATGCAAGCGCTTAAGAGCACGCTATTGAGCGCGGCCTTCACGAATAGCGATTGATCGAACAAGGCTTTGATCGCCACATCCGGCGGCAACATCTTTTTGATGTCGAGCAGCGCCGCGCGCACGCCGTCGATCACCGCGAGAGTGGACACGCCGCCGGTTTTGCGGATCGTCATCAGGGCGCCGGGCGTGCCGTTGACCGAAACGGAATTTGTCTGCACCTGAAAGCCGTCGTGTACGTGCGCGACATCGCGCATGAATACCGTGCGTCCGTCCACTTGCTTGATGGGGAAGGCGTTGATGGATTCGATGACGTTGGGGGAGTTGTTCATGGCCAAGGTGTAGTCCTTGTCCCCGATTTTTACGTCCCCGGCCGGAAGAATGACATTTTGGCGCTGCAACGCGCTGCTGACATCCGCCGCGGAAAGGCCGCGGGCTTGCAGCGATGCCGAATCCAAATCGGCCATGATGACCCGCGGCTTGCCGCCATAGGGGTAGGGAACCTCGGCGCCATGAACCACCGCCAGAGCGGGGCGAATGATGTTCTGGCCCAAATCATTCAGCTTGGTATCGGGCAGGGACTTGCTCGACAGACTGAGCTGGATGATCGGCACATCCGTGGCACCATAGCGCAGCACCAGCGGCGGCGTGATGTTGGGCGGCATGTACTTGAGCACCACCAACGCGCTGCTGTCCAGCTGCGAGACTGCGCGCGTGACATCGGCGCCTTCGTGAAGATAGATCTTCTCCACCCCGACGCCCTGGTAGCTCACCGCCTCGATGCGCGAGATATCATCAACCAGCGAGGCGAGCTGCCGCTCGTGCAAAGTCAGAATGCGGTTCTGGATGTCCTGTGCGCTCATGCCGTTGTAAGTCCACACCACGGCCACCACCGGGATATCGATCTCGGGAAAGATGTCGATGGGCATGCGCACGGCCGCACCTACCCCCAACAGCGCGATGAGAATGAGCACCGCGGCGACGGTGTAAGGCCGCTTTAGCGCGATTTCGACCACGGACATGTGGTCTCCTCAAAAGTGACTTTAGTCACGAGGCTGCCTGATGGAGAGCAGGGCAAGTTCGGTTCTGGTGTTGGCGTGCAGCTTCTCCATGATTCGACTCACATAGTTCTTCACGGTGCCTTCGGCGAGAAAAAGCGTGTTGGCGATCTGTCTATTGGTCATGCTTTCGGAGATGAGTTGCAGAATCTTCTCCTCCTTGTCGTTCAACGGCTCCGTGCCGAATGCGCTTTTTTGAGCTGCGATGCTGTCCTCGGATGCCGGGCGCTCGCGAATCGGATCCGCGTGGGGCATTGCCGCAAGACGCCGGAATTGGTCCATCACCTTGCGCGCGATCTGCGGGGTCAGCCTGGACTCGCCTCGCCGCAGCGCGCGAATGGTCTCGAGCAACTCATCTTCATCCGCATCTTTCAACAAGTAAGCCTGGGCCCCGGCGCGCACCGCTTCAAATACGGTTTCATCGTCATTGAGCGTCGTCAGCACCAGTATTTGGGTATTCGGAAGATCCCGCGTGATCTCGCGCGTGGCGGCCACCCCGCCTTTGAGCGGCATGTGCAAATCCATCAGAATCACGTCGGGACGAAGTAATTGCGCAAGCTCGACTGCTTCGACGCCATTGCGCGCCTGCCCCACCACCTCCATGTCAGGCTCCATTGACAGCAGTATCGCAGCACCCCGACGCACGAGCGCTTGATCCTCCGCAATGACGATGCGGATGGCGGGATGGTCGATCGGCTCGCCCGTGGTCACGAGATAACCCTCTTGTGAGCTGCAATCATGCGACTCGCCCGCCGTCGATTGGAAGTGACTTTAGTCACCTGTTATCGTTTGCTCATGGCCGGATCGGTACTCGCAAGCCTCGACCCGCGACGCAGTCTGGCCGCTTCCGCCATGTGGCTGATCATCGCATTGACGGTCACTTTTTCGATCGCGGCGGCAGTCTGGGTTGGGCGAATTGCCGGCGAAAACGTACTGCAGCAGCATGTGCGGCGGCTGTCGCTCGAGACCGACCAACTAAGTTCCGATCTCGGTCAAGCGCTCGCCGCGCGCCTCGATGCGGTTCGCGCCGCGGGATCCATATTAAGAGCGGCACACGCTCCTGGGCCGAGTAGCTTAGGTCAGGTATTTGAGCAACTGGTGGCGGCTTACCCGCAGCTTGAGTGGATCGCAATCGCCGATTCGAGCGGTGGCGTCGTTGCCTCGAATGGCGCTTATCGAGTGCGGGACAACGTCGCAACCAGTCCCTGGTTTGCATCCGGATTACAGGGTCCGTGGCTCGGAGTCATTGCAGCGGCCGCCGCCTCGCAGCCATTACCGGCCGCGAATGTCGCTACCTTGGGTGACATGGCCATCCCGGTGCGTGAAGAGTCCGGCCGCGTCGTGGGGGTGATCGCCGCGCACTTGAGTTGGCGGCGCACAGCGCAGCATCCTGAACGTCTTACCGACGAGCCTGATCCGCGCTCCGCCACCGAAGCGTATGTCCTCGATCGCGACGAAAATGTGCTGGTCGGACCCGCGCTGGCCGGACCCGCGAATCTGCGCAACCGGCGCTGGAATGGGATTGCCGTGAATGACCCGCTGCTCGGTGCGGCGCCGGGATCAACACCGGGGGTGTTGGATGCGCCGCAATTTGAGCGTCTCCCCGATGGACGGCGCGTCCTTGTTTCGCGGTCCCTGCTCAGCGCCGGCAATGAAATAACGACGCTGGGATGGCAAGTGCAGCTATGCGAGCCGAATGAGCGGGTATTCCAGCGCGCCAATGCATTGGCCCTGCAAATTTTGTGGGTTTCGATGTGCCTCGGAGCGGCCACGGCAGTGCTCGGGATACTGGGTGCGCGGCATTTGACCAGGCGCCTGAAGCGCCTGGCGGAGTCGGTGGCCCGCGTCGGTGAAAGCGATGCTGCGACCATCGAAATTCCCCGCGGCGTCGATGAAGTTGCGCAGCTTGGAGCCGCCTTCGCCAAGATTCTTGGGGATCTTCGCCAGGAGCGCAGCGAGCTCGAGCGGCGGGTCGCGGTGCGCACGCGCGAAGTGGAAAGACTCGCGGAAGAGTCGCGCTATGCCGCGATTGTGCGCGAGCGCTTGAAGATTGCCCGCGACCTGCACGACACGCTCGCGCATTCAATGATGGCCATGCTCAGCGAGATTCGATTGCTTCGCCGGCTGCAGTCGCGGGATCCGGGTGCGGTCGTCGAGGAACTGGTGCGCGCCGAAAAGCTTGCTCACGAGGGGCTTCAGGAAGCGCGATCGGCGATCACCCAGATGCGCGTCACCGCGGTACGCGAAACGGGATTGGGTCCGGCCCTGGCAACTGAATTCGAACGCTTTATCAATCGCACCGGACTTACCGGGGATTTCAGCGCGGATGTCGCCGCCGCGCGGTTCGGTGACGACCGCGCGGAAACGATTTTGCGCATGGCGCAGGAAGCATTGCGGAATGTGGAGCGCCATGCGCGGGCCACTCGGGTCGTGGTGCGACTGCAATCCAGGGATATCACCCGCCTGGAGTTGTACATCGAAGATAATGGCGTCGGTTTCGATCCCAAAGCGCAGCGGCCGGGACACTACGGCATCGTCGGGCTAAAGGAACAAGCAGAACTCATCGGCGCCGAATTGGTCATTGACAGCAAACCGAATGTGGGTACCACTCTGCGCGTGTCGTTGCGGCTGTCGCCAATCGTGTTTACGCCGGCCGGTACGACCCTTCCGGCTTAGGCCTGCACCACCGTAGCGCACAACCCGATCCATCTGTGGTAAAATAGCCACAATTATATTATTGGCATTCTAGAGTATCGGATATATGTGGCATCCTATTCGAATGCCAGTAGAATTGCCGGCAAAAGCAACGTCACGTTGATGTAACAATACGTCGATTAAATCCAACAATCGAAAACCGCGGGAGTCTTAGCTGTGAATGACGTAAACGAAGTTAGCGAAGGGATACGATTTGGAGCCTGGCGTAAAGGCCGCGCGGGATTTTTGAAAGTCGGTCTGGTACTGGGTTCCTTGTCGGCGATGACCGGCCTCGCGCATGCGCAGGCTGCCCCGGCCGACGACAGCCTGACCTACAAGGGCGTCACGCTGTACGGCATTGTTGACCTCGGCCTGCAGTATCAAACCCATGGCGCGCCCATTAACGATTTCTTTCCTGCAGGCAGCGCCGACATTGTGCAGAAAAACAGCAATCACTCGATTCTCGGCATCACGCCCAGCAACTTGAGTTCGTCACGCATCGGCCTGAATGGCAAGGAAGCGCTGTTCGATGATTGGAGCGCGGTGTTCAAGCTCGAGACGTTTTTCAATCCGCAATCCGGCGAGATCAGCGACGCGTGCAAGTCCTTGGCGCAGAACAACGGCCGCAGCGTGGCCTCGGGCACGCAGACCACGAACCTTGATTCCAGCATATGCGGACAGGCCTTCCAGCAGTCCTTCGCAGGATTCAGCTCCAAGACCTACGGCACCATCGTATTTGGCCGCCAGAACACGCTGATTGCGGACGGCGTGGCGAAATACGATCCCAATGCGGCGTCCCAGGCGTTTTCATTGATCGGACTGTCGGGCACCACCGCGGGCGGCGGCGATACCCAGAATCGCCGTTTCGATCAATCGGTCAAGTACACCAACACCATTGCGGATCTCGTGCACGTCGGCGTGATGTACAAGTTCAACGGTGCTTATGGCAGCGCCTCGACGGCGTGGGAACACAATCTCGGCTTCAACTATGGCGGATTTTCGCTCGATGCCTACTACGCCAAGATCCACGATGCCCTGGCGTTGGCGTCATTGAGCGCGGTCCAGGTGGGCGATCTGGCGGGCTTGGGATACTCGTCGAGCAATGCGCTGGCCGCAACGATCTCGGATAACACCGCGTTCGATTTCATGGCCATGTACACCTGGGATGTGCTCAAGTTCTACGGAGGTTATGAGCACATCAGCTATGGCAATCCGCAGACACCGCTGGCCGCCGGCTTCGATGTCGACAGCTACAAGATCGCCTTCGTCAATAATGCTGCCTATCCCCGCAACAAGGTACTGCAGGTCTATTGGACCGGCGTGAAGTACGCGCTTACTCCGCAACTCGACTTGACGGGGGCTTGGTATTACTACAAGCAGAACAACTATGCGGTGGTGGCCGCCGATCTCGGCTGCAACACGAACATTGCGGGCACCTGCGCCGGCAACACCGATGACTACTCGGCCGACGTCGTTTGGAAGATGACCAAGCGCTTCGCTGGCTACACCGGCCTGATGTACACCGCCGTACACGGCGGTCAAGCCAACGGGTATATATTCCATACCAACGATGTGACCGGCACCATTGGTGTGCGGTATACGTTTTAGCGATTAGTTGCAGCGAATAGGGGAAGACCTCATGGTCCGTGCGGCCATGAGGTCTTCCATAATAAAAAAATCATCGCGACGCGCAAATACGCGCGTAATATCTCGCTGGGGACCTAGATTCGGGGGAATCGCTATGAACGGCGCAGAAAAAAGACGCGGCGGCTGGAGTTGGTGGTACCTGCTGTTTGTGATCCAGTTTGCCGTGGCCCTATGGCCGCCCCTCTATAACAAGGCCGAGCCATCCTTCATCGGCATGCCATTTTTTTATTGGTTTCAGCTGGCGTGGGTGATCGTCAGCGCCGTGTTCACGGCGGTGGTCTATTTCGCCGTGAAAGAGTGATTCGCCTCGCCGCACTGATTTCTCAAAACAACAAGATGGGACACGGGGGATTATCGTGCAGGATCTGAACTGGGTTGCACTGACGATTTTCGTATTGTTGTTCGGCTTCATTACCTGGCTGGGATTCGCGGCCGCACGCTGGCGCCGCGGCGATCTGGACCTGCTGCATGAATGGGGCTTGGGCGGTCGGCGCTTCGGCACCGTCATCACCTGGTTCCTGGTCGGCGGCGATCTTTACACCGCCTATACCTTCATCGCGATTCCCGCCCTCGCATATGGCGCCGGCGCGGTCGCCTTCTTCGCCGTGCCGTACACCATCATCATCTATCCCATCATGTTTCTGGCATTTCGGCGCCTGTGGAACGTCTGCAGCAAGCACAAGTACATCACCGCGGGTGACTTTGTGAAGGGCCGCTTCGGCAACCGCTGGCTGGCCCTCGCGGTGTGCGTGACCGGCATTGTCGCCACGATGCCCTATATCGCGCTGCAGCTGGTCGGACTGCAGGTGGTGATCGGCGCGCTGGGCATCTCAGGCACGGGATTGGCCGCCGATCTGCCGCTGCTCATTGCCTTCGTGATATTGGCCGCCTTCACCTACTCCAGCGGTCTGCGTGCGCCGGCGACGATCGCCATCGTGAAAGACACCTTGATCTACCTCACCGCCTTCGTCGCCATCATCGTCATACCCATGCAGCTGGGCGGATTCCACAAAATCTTCGCCGCCGTGCCGGCGCAGAAGCTTCTTCTGGCCATCCCCGGTCCCAACACCACCGGCGCCTACAGCGGCTACGCGACCCTGGCACTGGGGTCGGCGCTGGCGCTGTTTCTCTACCCTCACTCGCTGACCGGCATCTTGAGCGCCAGCAGCGGCCATGTGGTTCGGCGCAACGCCGCCATGCTGCCGGCTTACACCTTCCTGCTGGGGTTGCTGGCGCTGTTCGGCTTCTTCGTCATCGCGAGCGGCGTGGACAAGCTTCCCGAATATGCCGCGGGCTTCAAGCAATTCCACAACAACTTCGCGGTGCCCGCGCTGCTGCTGCACAGCTTCCCGGCGTGGTTCGTAGGTGTAGCGTTTGCCGCAATCGGCATCGGCGCGCTGGTGCCGGCGGCCATCATGTCGATCGCCGCGGCGAATCTCTACACGCGCAACATTCATCGCGAGTTCATCAACAAGGCTCCCACTGACAAACAAGAAGCGCATGTCGCGAAGCTGGTGTCGCTGATCGTCAAAGTCGGCGCGCTGGTGTTCATTTTGTTTGTGCCCACGAAATACGCCGTGCAGCTGCAGCTCTTAGGCGGCATCTGGATTATTCAAACGCTGCCTCCGGTCATGCTCGGCGCCTATACGCGCTGGTTCAACGCCTGGGCGCTGCTGGTCGGCTGGGCGGTGGGGACGGTCGCCGGGACCGCCATGGCCATTGCGTCGAACCTGGGCAATACCTATCCGCTGGTGATCGGCGGCCACGGGTTTCCGGGCTACACGGCCGTTTATACGGTGATCCTGAACCTCGCCGTTGCCGTGGTACTGACGCCGGTGTTCAACGCCATGGGCGCGGCGCGAAATGCGGCCGACCAAACCGTGGCCGCGGATTATTTCGCTTGAGCGCGCCGAGGAAGCTCGGCGCTGCACGACGCGCAACGAGGGCTGCTGTCACATAACTGTCACAATCGGTCCTGATAATCGCCAGTCTGCTAAGCCTTTGGCTCGATTAGGAACGCCAGGCTCAATCAACCGGAGCGATTCAATGAAAGTCCTCAAACGCCTTGTGGTCCTCGGCGTCGCAGCTTCTATTAGCGTGGCGGCCTCCGCGGCCGATATTTCCGGTGCCGGCGCGACATTTCCCTATCCGATCTACGCCAAATGGGCGGATGCCTACAAGAAACTCACCGGTGTCGGGCTCAATTACCAGTCCATAGGCTCCGGCGGCGGCATCAAGCAGATCAAAGCGAAAACCGTGACCTTTGGCGCCTCCGATATGCCCTTGAAGCCGGACGATCTGCAATCCTCCGGCCTGATTCAGTTTCCGATGATCATCGGTGGCGTGGTCCCGGTCGTGAACATCAAAGGGGTGCTGCCCGGCCAATTGCATTTGGATGGCGTCACGGTCGCGAGTATTTATCTCGGCGATATCACCCAGTGGAACGACCCGGCGATCAAGAAGCTGAACCCAAAACTGACGCTGCCCAGCACGGCGATTGCGCCGGTGTACCGCTCGGACGGCTCCGGCACGAATTTTCTATTTTCCGATTATCTGTCCAAATCCAGCCCGAAATTCCAATCAACCATCGGCGCCAACACCTCGGTGCAATGGCCGATCGGCATCGGCGCCAAGGGTAATGAAGGCGTGGCGAACATGACGACGCAGACCGATGGGGCAATCGGCTACGTTGAATATGCCTTTGCCAAGCAGAACAAGATGTCTTTCAGCTTGCTCACCAATCGGTCCGGCAATACGGTCGCGCCGAGTGCAGAGTCCTTCCAGGCCGCGGCGGCAAGCGCCGACTGGGCCGGCGCCAACAGCTACTATCTGATTTTGACCGATCAGGCCGGCGCCAAGAGCTGGCCGATCACCGGCGCGAGTTTCATTCTCGTGTACAAACAGCCGGATGACCCGGCGCCGGTCAACGAAGCTCTGAAATTCTTCGCGTGGGCCTACAAGGACGGCGCTCCGATGGCGGCCGAACTTGACTACGTGCCGCTGCCCGCAGCCTTGATTGCCCAGGTCAAAAAGACTTGGGGCTTGCAGATCACGACGGGCGGCCACCCGGTATATGGCGGCAATTAATCGCGACCTAAGCGGGTTAGCCAGCTAAGATTTTTGGTTAAGATACGGTCGAGCCCGAAAGTATTGCGCTTTCGGGCTCGACCGATTTTGTCTTAAGCGGGAGCGAAGCTGACACGTGGCGATCATCGAACCGAGGCACGCCGCAAAACAGTTGATTTACGAGAGAATCTTCCGCTCGGCGACATTGTCCGCGGCGATTTTGGTGTTGTTGATCTTGGGCGGAGTCGCCGCATCTTTGCTCCGCGGTGCGTGGCCGGCCTTAAGCCACTTCGGCTTCACATTCGTGACTCGTGAGATTTGGAATCCGGTCACGGATCAATTCGGTGCGCTGGCGCCGATCTACGGCACCGTGGTCACCTCATTGATCGCGATGCTGCTTGCGGTGCCGGCGGGTTTCGGCATTGCCATGTTCTTGACCGAGCTGTGCCCGCCACTGCTGAAGCGGCCCATCGGCGTTGCCGTAGAGCTCCTAGCGGCGGTTCCGAGCATCATCTTCGGGATATGGGGATTGTTCGTGCTTGCCCCGGTGCTGCAGCGGCATGTGCAGCCCTGGTTGATAGGCTCGCTCGGCAATGCTCCCGCCATCGGCCGCCTGTTCAAGGGCCCGCCCTATGGGATCGGCATACTGACCGCAGGGGTCGTGCTTGCCATCATGGTGCTGCCGTTCATTGCCGCCACCATGCGGGATGTGTTCGATACTGTGCCGGCGATGCTCAAGGAATCCGGCTACGGGCTTGGCGCCACGACCTGGGAAGTGATCTGGAATGTGGTCGTGCCGCATTCGCGCGTAGGCATCGTCGGCGGCGTCATGCTGGGCCTCGGCCGTGCGCTCGGCGAGACCATGGCCGTGACATTCGTGATCGGCAATGCGCACCGCATCAGTTCCTCGTTGCTGGCGCCGGGCACCACCATTTCTTCGGCCATCGCCAATGAATTCACCGAAGCGGTGGGAGATCTTTATACCTCGTCGCTGATTGCGCTCGGGCTGCTGTTGTTTCTCATCACGTTCACGGTGATTGCGCTGGCACAGGCAATGCTGCGCAGGCTCGAGCGGCGTGTGGGTGCCGCAGTATGAATCGACGCATGCTGCGCAAGTTCAAGAACGGCGCTTTTCTAACGCTTTCTCTGTTGGCGACGCTGACGGGACTGGCCTGTTTGGCGGCGTTGCTGTGGACGCTCATATCGCATGGGCTGGCAGGCATGTCATCGCGAATCTTCACGCAAATGACTCCGCCGCCCGGCGGTCAAGGCGGCTTGCTCAATGCCCTGTATGGCAGCGGCGTGATGACCTTGCTGGGCATCCTGATCGGATCGCCGATTGGCGTGCTTGCAGGCACCTACCTCGCCGAATACGGCCGCAGTTCGCGCCTGAGCACGGCGATTCGATTCATCAATGATGTTCTCTTGAGCGCTCCCTCGATCATCATCGGACTGTTCGTCTATGAGGTTGTGGTGGTTCGCATGGGTCATTTTTCCGCAATCGCCGGCGCCCTGGCGCTCGCGGTGTTGGCAATCCCGGTAACCTTGAGAACCACCGAAGACATGCTGAATCTCGTGCCCATCGGCATGAAGGATTCTTCCGCAGCGCTCGGCGCCTATCCGTGGCGCACCGTTTTGAGCGTGTTGTATCCCGCGGCTCGCAGCGGCATAGTCACCGGCTTGCTGCTGGCGATCGCCCGCATCAGCGGTGAAACCGCGCCGCTGCTGTTCACCGCGCTCAACAATCAATTTTGGAGCAACAATTTGAATGCCCCGATGGCCAATCTACCGGTGGTCATTTTTCAATTTGCCTTGAGTCCCTACAAGGACTGGCAGGATCTTGCCTGGGCGGGCGCGCTGATCATTACGGTCACCATCTTGCTGCTGAGTATTTCCGCCCGCGTGCTGCTGGCATTGCTGCAGCTGCAGCGAGGATCCTGAGGAATGATTCCATCGACCAAGCCGCCCAAACATATGAAGACGCGCCTGCCGTATCCGGTGGCGGCGGCGCCTGCGCAGGACTTGGGGCCGCCAAAGATCGAAGTGCGGGCATTGAATTTCTTCTACGGCGCGCTGCAGTCGCTGCATAACATCAACATGACCCTGGCCGACCGCTCGATCTCGGCGTTCATCGGCCCTTCGGGCTGCGGCAAATCGACGTTGCTGCGCGTCATGAACAGAATGTACGCGCTGTATCCCAATCAGCGCGCCGACGGTGAAGTTCTGATCAGCGGCCGCGACATCCTGAGCCCGTCGGTGGATGTCGCCGAACTGCGTTACCGCGTCGGCATGGTGTTTCAGAAAGCCACGCCGTTCCCGATGTCGGTGTTCGACAACGTCGCCTTTGGTCTGCGCTTGGCGGGCGGCATACGCGGCGCCGAACTCAAAGTCCGGGTGGAGTCCGCGCTGCGCGACGCGGCCATCTGGGACGAGGTCAAGGACAAGCTGCATGCCGACGGCCGCAGCCTGTCCGGCGGACAGCAGCAGCGCCTGTGCATCGCCCGCACCATCGCCGTCGAGCCTGAGGTGCTGTTGCTCGATGAGCCGACGGCCGCCCTCGACCCGATCTCGACGCTGCGCGTCGAGGAAACCCTACAGGCGCTGCGTGAAAAATATTGTATCGTCATCGTGACGCACAATTTGCAGCAGGCCGCGCGAGTGTCCAATGTCACCGGATTCATGTACCTGGGCGAGCTGGTGGAAATAGGACCGTCCAGCGAGATTTTCACCTCGCCCAAGAATCGCAAGACCGACGATTACATAACGGGACGTTTCGGCTAGCAGCATGAACGACAGCAGCGCAAATATTGGCGATCAAGCGCCGCCGCTAGCCGGCGCGCCGGCCGTGCGCGACAAATTGTTCGACCCGGTCATGAGCGCGCGCGAGGTCAGCGTCCACTACGGCGACAAATGCGCCGTTCGCAACGTCAGCCTCGATATTGGACGCAATCAAGTGCTGGCCATGATTGGGCCGTCCGGTTGCGGGAAATCCACCTTTCTGCGCTGCTTGAATCGCATGAACGACACCATCCCGAGCGCGCGCGTCACCGGCAGCATTACCCTCGATGGCCAGAATGTCTACGACAAGCAGCAGGATGTGGCGCAGCTGCGCGCGCGGGTCGGCATTGTGTTCCAGAAACCTACGCCGTTTCCACATTCGGTTTACGCCAACGTCGCGTACGGACCGCGCATCCATGGCTTGACGAAGAGTCGCGCCGACATGGATGAGCTGGTGCAGAGCAGTTTGGCGCGCGCCGGCCTCTGGGACGAGGTCAAGGATCGTTTGTCGACCGCGGGTACCAGTTTGTCCGGTGGCCAGCAGCAGCGCCTGTGCATCGCGCGCACCATCGCGGTGAACCCCGAGGTGATCCTCATGGACGAACCGACCTCGGCGCTGGATCCGATTGCCAGCGCCAGAATCGAGGACTTGATCGACGAGTTGCGCGAAAATTACGCGATTGCGATCGTGACCCACAACATGCAGCAGGCCGCGCGCGTATCGCAGCGCACCGCCTATTTTCACCTCGGCGATTTGATCGAGGTCGGGCCGACGGATTTGGTATTCACCAATCCCCAGCAAAAACTCACGGAAGACTACATCACCGGCCGTTTCGGCTGAAAAGCTGGCGCTGCGACGGCCCAAAATCCTCGAGCACTGCGGCGCGCATATTGTTTGCCCATTGCTGTGCAATTAGAGCCGCGCACAAGTTAAGATGCGCCATGGAATCGAAACTCGCCCTGCAAGCCAAGTCAGCGCTGCTGGCGGCTACTCAGAGAATGAGTCCCGAACAGCGCCTCGATGCATTCCTCATGCACTGTCAATTGATGATGGAGCTGCGGCTGGCGGGTCAGCGCATCGAACCGGCGCCGCGATCGCTGTCGTCGTGAGACCGACCGGCGTCGGACAATCCGCGTTGCTGTTGTTGGATGCGATCGCCGTTTTGACGAGCGCGGGAGTTGACTATGCGGTGATCGGCGCCATGGCCGCATCGATTTACGGCGTCGTGCGCGGAGCTGCGGCTGGGAGATGCGGATGATCCGATTCCTGCGGTATTGCAGTTGACCGATCGTTTCGAAAACCGTGTCGATCTGCTGCTGGGCTTGCGCGGCCTTGAACCGGATGCGTTTGCGCGAGCGATGCAGGTTCAATTTCAAGGCGTAGCCTTGCGGGTGATCGGCCGCGAGGATTTCATTGCAATGAAACTATTCGCGGGCGGACCGCAGGACATGTCGGATGCAAAGAGCGTGATCACGGCCGCTGGCGGGAATCTCGACCTGGCATTGCTGAGACGATTGACGCTGCGCTATGGCCGCGCTGCATCCGACTCATTGGAGCGGCTGCTGCACGGCTCTTGATGGGCGAATGCTAATCGGTGTTGCGCAGCAATTCGTTCAACGAAGTTTTGGCACGGGTCTGCGCGTCGACGCGTTTGACGATCACCGCGCAGGCGAGCGCGTACTTGCCGTTCGCGGCGGGCAGCGACCCCGGCACCACGACGGCGCCGGCGGGCACGCGGCCGTAGAGGATCGCGTCGCGCTCGCGATCGTAGATGCGCGTGCTTTGTCCGATGAACACGCCCATGGAGATCACTGCGCCGGATTCGACCACCACGCCCTCGACGATTTCGGAGCGCGCGCCGATGAAGCAATTGTCCTCGATGATGGTTGGGCTTGCCTGCAGCGGTTCCAGCACGCCGCCGATGCCGACGCCGCCGGACAAATGCACGTTTTTGCCGATCTGCGCGCACGAACCCACCGTCGCCCAGGTGTCCACCATGGTGCCGCTGTCCACGTAGGCGCCCACATTGACGTAGCTCGGCATCAGCACCACGTTGGGGGCGATGTAAGCACCGCGGCGCACCGTCGCCGGCGGCACGATGCGCACGCCGGCGGCGGCAAATCTTGATGCGTCCCAACCGCTGTATTTGAGCGGAACCTTGTCGTAAAAATTCAAGCTGTCGGCCGGCATCGCGGTGTTGTCCTTGATGCGAAAGGACAGCAGCACGGCCTTCTTCAGCCACTCATTGACGCGCCAGCCGCTGCCTTCGGGTTGCGCCACGCGCAGCTTGCCGCTGTCCAGCAATTCGATTGACTCTTCGACCGCCGCGCGCACATCCGCGGGTGTGGTTCGCGGCGTGAGCTCAGCCCTGGATTCGTAGGCGCCATCGATGATCGATGTCAGGCCGCTGAAGGGATTTGCCGACGGCGCCTGCGTCACCAGCTTAAGCCCGCGCCATATCGCGTCGATCCAGCGCCCGCACCAGGGACTCCTGCACGCGCCGGCACGCCTCTTCGGGCAGCAGGCCACCGTCGGCAGCGGTGATGTAAAACACGTCCTCCGCGCGTTCGCCCACGGTCATGATCTTGGCGCCGTTGATGGCGACGCGCTCGGCGCGAAACACCTTGCCGACCTCGGACAGCAGGCCCGGGCGGTCGGCCGCGATCAACTCGAGAATGGTGCGCGCGTTGCGGCTGTCGATGCTGAAATTCACCTGGGTGGGCGTCGAGAACATGCGCACCTGGCGCGGCGCGCGCCGCGTGACGGTGGGCGGTAAATCCTCGTCCTGCTGCAATGCGCGCCACAAGCTGCGTTCGATTTCCCGAATGCGTGCGGCATCGGCAATCACAGCGCCACTGTCCTCGAGCACCACGTAGGTCTCCAGGCTGAAGCCATTGGCGCTGGTGATGAGGCGCGCATCGACGACGTTCAGGCCCATCTGATCCAGCACCGCCGTGGTGCGGGCGAAGCTGCGCAGGCGGCGCGGTGTGTAGGTGAGCACCGCGGTGCCGCCGCGCTCGGTCAGTTGCCGGATGGCTACCAGCGGCGCGTCATCGTTGGCGTGGCGCGCGGCGAGCAGCGTGGTATGCCAGGCGATTTCCTCGGGCGTATAGCGCAGGAAGTATGCCTCGGTCCACTGCGACCAGACGTGCACGACTTTTTCCGCGCTTACCTCGGCAGATATGTTCGCCCGCGCCTGATCCTGAGTTTCGCGAATCAACTCTTCTTGATCGACCGGGGTCTCGAGCCCCCTGCGCAGCGCCCGCTTGGTGCGCTCGTAGAATTCCTCGAACAAGCGCGCCTTCCAGGCGTTCCACAGCTTCGGATTGGTGCCGCGCACGTCGCAAACGGTCAGCACGTACAGATAGTCGAGATGTACCTGATCGCCCACGCAGCTGCGCGAAATCATGGATGATGTCCGGATCGCTGATGTCCTTCTTTTGCGACGTGATGGACAGGATCAGATGATTTCTCACCAGCCACGCCACCAGGCGCGCCTCGTAGCGGCCGAGGCCCTGTTCCAGGCAAAAGGCCTCCGCGTCCACCGCGCCCAATTCGGAGTGGTCGCCGCCGCGGCCCTTGGCGATGTCGTGGAACAGGGCCGCAAGATAGGCGATCTCCTGGCGCGGCAACGACTGCATGATCTGGCTCAACACCGGAAATTCGTCGTTGAACCTCGGGATAGCCAGGCGGCGCAGATTGCTGACGACGAACAGCGTGTGCGCGTCCACCGTATAGGCGTGGAACAAGTCGTACTGCATGCGACCGACGACGCGGCCGAATGCCGGAATATAGCGGCCGAGGACGCCGTACAGATTCATGCGGCGCAGTTCATGTGTCACCCCGACGGGCGCGCAGAGAATCTCCATGAAGAGGCGATGGTGGCGCGGATTCTGCCGGAATTCCTCATCGATGAGCCAGACATGCGTGCCGATCAGGCGGATGGTTTCGGCGCGCACGCCGCGCAGTTCCGGATGCTGCTGCAGGAGCACGAACATCTCGAGCAGCGCCGATGGATAGCGGGCGAACACCTCCGGATGCGTGACTTCCAGATAATCGTTGCGAATTTGGAAGCGCGCATTGATCGGCATCGGCGGCGCCGCTTTGCGTGAGGATGGCCTCGCGAAACAGCTGCAGCAGCATTTCGTTCAGCAGACTAGACGTCCATGACGGTGCGGTAGTACTTCTGCATCAGCTGCTCGACGGCCAGAGTAAAGCTCGCGTCCTCGTAGCCGAACAGCTTCGCGAGCTTGATCTGGTAGTCGAACAGCAGCCGGTCCTCGCGCCGCCCGGTCAGCACGTGCAGCCCGAAGCGCACCTTCCACAGAAACGACTGCCCGGCTTTGAGCTTGCGCAGTTCCTCGCGCGTCAGGAATCCATGCGCCACCAGCTCGTCGAGGGTATCGGTGCCGAAATGGCGCTTCGCCACCCAGCCGATGGTCTGGATGTCGCGCAATCCTCCCGGGCTCGATTTGACGTTCGGTTCGAGGTTGTAGGCGGTGTCGAAGTAGCGGTGATGCCGCTCGATCTGTTCCTTGACCTTGGCCTCGAAGAAATCCTGCGACGTCCACAGCCGGTCGGACGCCAGGGCGCGGCGCATGCCGGCGAACAAGGACTCGGGCCCGCACAGCAGGCGGGCCTCGAACAATGTGGTGGCGACGCTGATGTCGGCAAGACTTTCGCGCTGGCAATCATCGATGGAGCGCACGCTGTGTCCGACTTCGAGTCCGATGTCCCAGAGAAAGGTCAGGAATCTCTCGATGTCCGGCTGCCAGTCGGCGGAATCGCTCTTCGGCAGCAGCACCATGATGTCGATGTCCGAACTCGGGTGCAGCTCGCCGCGCCCATAGCCGCCGACGGCAATGAGTGCGAGATCGTCGGCAAACTTTCCGGCGTGGCGCAGCCACGCGGCGCGCAACGCGATATCGACCAGGCGGGCGCGGTCGCGCACCAGATCCTCGATGGCATCGTCCGCGACGAAGCGATCTTTCAGAAGCTCGGTGCCGCGATCGAGGACCTGGCGAAATACGATGGGGGAGAATTGGCCGTCTTCGAGCTCTTCGGGGACGGCCGTCAAATAGGGCCAGTCGGCGGATTTGATCGAGAAACTTGCCGTGTGCGTTCAAGAAGCCGCCGCCGCCGCGGGCAGTTCGACATTCGCGCCCAAGGTGAGCACCTCGTAGCCTTGGTCTGTGACCAGAATCGTGTGTTCCCACTGCGCCGACAGCGATTGATCCTTGGTAACCACGGTCCAGCCATCGGGCAGCAGTCGCACGTCGCGCCGCCCGGCATTGATCATGGGTTCGATGGTAAAGGTCATGCCGGCGGACAATTCCAGCCCGGTGCCGGGCTTGCCGTAGTGCAGCACCTGCGGATCTTCGTGATAAACGCGCCCGATGCCATGTCCGCAGTATTCGCGTACCACTGAAAAGCTATGGCTCTCGGCGAAGGTTTGGATGGCGTGCCCGATGTCGCCGAGATGTGCCCCGGGCTTGACCTGCCGAATGCCATGCCACATGGCCTCGTGGCAGGCCGAGGTCAGCCGACGGGCGAGGATGGCGGCATTGCCCACGAAGTACATGCGGCTGGTGTCCCCATGAAAGCCGTCGCGAATGACGGTAACGTCGATATTGATGATGTCGCCGCTCTTCAGGCGCTTATCCCCGGGTATGCCGTGGCACACCACATGGTTCACCGAGGTGCAAATGGTCTTCGGGAAGCCCCGGTAATTGAGGTTGGCGGGAATGGATTTCAGCTCATCGACGATGAAGTCGTGACAGCGCTTGTCCAGCTCCTCGGTGCTGACGCCCGGCTGCACGAACGGTTCGATCATGTCCAGGACGCTGGCGGCCAGGCGGCCTGCGGCCCGCATTTTGTCCTGTTCGACGGGGGTTTTGATGGTCACATTCATAGCAATTTAAGGCCTAGCCTAAGATTCTCGCGGGCTTTGTTTCCCATGGGCGTTCATGGTATAAAGCGCGGCTATTTTTAACAACCCCGCACGCGTGTCGTCACAATCGGCCGGGTGCCCGGAGGAGCGTTTGAAACTGGAGGCTTAAGCCTTCGATTTCAAGGCTGCAACGGGTTGCCGATTGGGATACGCGGAGGCTCAACCCAACCAGGAGTGTTTTATGACCAGCGTGTCCATGCGACAAATGCTGGAAGCGGGCGTCCATTTTGGACATCAAACCCGCTTCTGGAACCCGAAAATGGCTCCGTTCATCTTCGGCGAACGCAACAAAATCCATATCATCAATCTGGAGAAGACGCAGCCCCTATATGCGCAGGCGGCGGCGTTCATCAAGAACGTGGCTGCCGAGGGCGGCAAGGTGCTGTTCGTCGGCACCAAGCGCTCGGCGCGCGATGCGGTGCAGAAGGAAGCGACGCGCGCAGCGATGCCCTATGTCAACCAACGCTGGTTGGGAGGCATGCTCACCAATTTCAAGACCATCCGCCAATCGATCAAGCGCTTGAACGAGCTGGACGAGATGGCGCAAAGCGGC
Source organism: uncultured Gammaproteobacteria bacterium (assembly GCA_963785405.1). Classification (GTDB taxonomy): domain Bacteria; phylum Pseudomonadota; class Gammaproteobacteria; order Steroidobacterales; family Steroidobacteraceae; genus Bog-1198. The sequence continues at coordinate 455,180 of CAWAVF010000003.1, read as the reverse complement.
GCGCTCGAGCGGCGCGGCAAGAAAGAGGCGCAGATGCTGCGCCGTGAAATGGAAAAGCTGCTGCGCAGCCTCGGCGGCATTCGCGAAATGACGGCGCTGCCCGACGCCCTGTTCGTCATCGATGTCGGCCATGAGCAAATCGCGATCCACGAGGCGCAGAAGCTCGGTATCCCGGTGGTGGCCGTGGTCGACACCAATTGCTCGCCCGACGGCATCGACTATGTCATCCCCGGCAACGACGACGCCATGCGCGCGATCCTGCTGTACGCGGGGGGCATCGCGGACTCGGTGTTGGAGGGCAAGGCCTCGCTGCCGGAAGTTCCTGTCGGTGAAGATGAATTCGTTGAATTGGACGAGGAGGGCAATCCTAAGAAGCGCAGCGCGGGCGGGCGTCGTGCTCCGGCACCGGCGCGCGGCGCTCAGAGGAAGCAGCCGCCGCGCCGCAAAGTCCCGGTGACCGTGGTGCCGAGCGTTGCCGCCGTGGCAGCCTCGCTCGACGAAGTCGAGGTGGAAGCCGACGACGTCGATGCGGTGGATACTCCGCCCGCCGAGACCCGGCCGGCGAGCGCTCCGCGCCGCCGCCCCGTGGGACGGCGTGCCCCGGCGCGTGGCGCGTAACCTGGTTTTAAGTCCGCGTCGGGGAGCGGTAAAAGCGCCGCTCTCAAACGCGAAACCTTGGCTCATTTGAGGACCGCCGTGCCCGGCGGTTTTAGCTACCGATGAACATTACGGCAGATTCAGTCAAACAACTTCGCGAGCGCACCGGCGCCGGCATGATGGAATGCAAGAAGGCGCTGGTCGAAACCCAGGGTGATTTGGACGCCGCCGCCGAACTGATGCGCAAGAGCGGCCTGTCGAAAGCCGACAAGAAAGCCGCGCGCGTTGCCGCCGAAGGCAGCGTGGCGATCGAACGCTCCGGCAGCAACGCCGTGCTGGTGGAGGTCAACTGCGAGACCGACTTCGTGGCCCGCAGCGATGAGTTTCAAGCGTTCGCAAAAGATGTGGCGCGTGCGGCGCTGGCGCAAGCGCCCGCCAGTGTGGAAGCCCTGCTCGCGCTGCCGCACGGCGGCGAGGCGAGCCTCGATGGGCGGCGGCGCGCGTTGATCGCGAAGATCGGCGAGAACGTTTCCGTCAGACGCTTCGTGCGCATCACTTCGCCCGGGCCGCTGGGCAGTTACGCCCATGGTTCGCGCATCGGCTCACTGGTGGCCTTGCAGGGCGGCGACGAAGCCCTCGCCAAGGACCTGGCGATGCATGTGGCCGCCAGCAATCCCGCCTACATCGATATCGCCGATGTGCCTGCCGAGGCGCTCGACAAGGAACGCGCCATGCTCATCGAGCAAACCAAGGTGGAAAGGAAGCCGCCGGAAATCATTGCCAAGATGGTGGAAGGCCGTCTGCGCAAATACGTGGCGGAAATCACCCTGGTGGGCCAGCCGTTCGTCAAGGACCTGGACGTCACCATCGAAAAGCTGCTCAAAGGGGCCGGCGCCAAGGTGGTGCAGTTCGTGCGCTATGAAGTGGGCGCGGGCATTGAAAAGAAACAGGATGATTTCGTTAGCGAAGTGATGAAGCAGGTGAAGGCGCAGGAAAAAGACCAAACCGACGGCAAGAACGGTCCCAAGAAACACTGAACCTAATGACCAGCAAAACCGGCACGGCACGTTATCGCAGAATTTTGGTCAAATTGTCCGGCGAGGCGCTGCTGGGGGATGAGGATTACGGCATTGACCCGATCATTCTCAAGCGCATCGCCGGCGAGATTCACGACCTGACCCAGTTGGGGGTGCAGGTTGCGGTGGTGCTGGGAGGCGGAAATATCTTTCGCGGTGCGGGCCTGGCGCGCGCCGGCATGGATCGGGTTACCGCGGATCACATGGGCATGCTTGCCACGGTGATCAATGCGCTGGCGCTGCAGGATGCGCTCGAGGGCCTGGGCGCCTACGCCCGCGTCATGTCGGCATTGCGCATCAACGAGGTTTGCGAAGATTACATCCGGCGCAGGGCGGTGCGGCATTTGGAAAAAGGCCGCGTGGTGATTTTCGGCGCCGGCACCGGCAACCCGTTTTTCACCACCGACACCGCCGCCAGTTTGCGCGCCATCGAGATCAATGCCGACATACTGCTCAAGGCCACCAAGGTGAACGGCATTTACGACTCCGATCCGCTCACCAATCCGAACGCCAAGCGCTATGTGCGCCTCACCTTCGACAAGGTGCTGAATGACCGGCTCAATGTGATGGACGCGACCGCCATCGTCATGTGCCGGGAGAACAATCTGCCGCTGCAGGTCTTCAATTTGTTCCACGCGGGCGATTTGATGCGTATTGTCCAGGGTGAAGACATCGGCACCGTGGTATCGGCCGAGCCTTAAGGTGAAGGGGGGTACATGCTCGAGGACGTAAAGAAGGATGCGGCGCAACGCATGCAGAAATGCGTGGCTGCCTTCAAGGAACAGCTGAAAAAAATGCGCACCGGCCGCGCGCACACCAGTCTCATAGAGCACATTAAAGTCGACTACTACGGCTCGGAGATGCCGTTGAATCAAGTGGCGAATATCGCAACCGAGGACGCTCGCACCTTGACGGTCAGTCCCTGGGAAAAGGCCATGGTGCCGATCATTGAAAAGGCCATATACAAGTCCGATCTCGGCCTCACGCCGAATACCGCCGGGCAGATCATTCGCATACACATGCCGGCCTTAACCGAAGAGCGGCGCCGCGACATCATCAAGGTGGTGAAATCCGAAGCGGAGAATGCGCGCGTTGCGGTACGCGGCGTGCGCCGCGAGGTCATGACCGAATTGAAGGAGATGCTCAAGGAAAAACTCATCGCGCAGGACGATGATCGCCGCGCCCAGGACGAAGTTCAAAAATTGACGGACAGGCACGTCGCGGACATCGATCATGCCATGGCGGAAAAGGAAAAGGAGCTGATGCAGGTCTGATCGCTTAAGACCCGCACCCGCATCGCCTATGGCCGACTCGCCGCAGCATGTCGCTATCATCATGGACGGCAATGGCCGTTGGGCCCGATCGCGCGGCCTACCGCGGGTCGCCGGTCATCGCGCCAGCGTCAAAGTGGTGCGCAAAATCGTCGAGGAATGCGCGCAGCTCAAGGTACGGTATTTGACGCTGTTCGCCTTCAGCAGCGAAAACTGGCGGCGGCCTCCCGATGAAGTCGGCGTCCTCATGGGATTGTTCCTCGATGCGCTGGTGCGCGAAGTGGCGGACCTGCATCGCAATGAAGTACGCCTGAGCTTTATCGGCAACCGGGCCCTATTGGGCCTTGAACTCAAACAGCGCATGCACGATGCGGAAACGCTGACGCAGAATAATTCCGGACTGGGGCTGCGGGTGGCGGTGGCCTATGGCGGACGCTGGGATATTACACGGGCCTGCCAATCGCTTGCTGCCGATGTCGCTGCCGGAAAATTGGCGGCGGCCGACATCGCCGAGGAGCAGGTGGCGGCGCGTCTCGAATTGGCTGGAATTCCGGATCCGGATCTGCTCATCCGCACCGGCGGCGAGCAGCGCGTCAGCAATTTTTTGCTGTGGAATCTTGCCTACACCGAACTTTATTTTTCCGAGGTGCTGTGGCCGGAATTTTCGCCGCTGCATTTGCAGGCGGCATTCGAGTATTTTGCCCAGCGCGAGCGCCGCTTCGGCAAAACCTCGGAACAGGTAGGAGCCAATACCGGTGCGTAAGGTGGGCGATGCTTAGGACTCGAGTAGTCACCGGCTGCATATTGGGCGCCCTGCTGCTGCTGGGCTTGTTTCTGCTGCCGCCGCTTATGGCCGTGCTCGCCTTCGGCGCCGTGTTCACCATCGGTGCGTGGGAATGGGCCGGGTTCGGCGCCTTGCGCAGCGCGCCGGCTAAGGGATGCTACGCACTGGGTGTCGCAATCGTTTTTGTGCTCAGCTGGCAATGGACTTCGGATCCCGAGCATTTGATCATTTTGCTCACGGCGGCCAGCGTGTGGTGGCTTATTGCATTTTTGTGGCTGATTCTGGCGCCGACCCGGCAACGGCCCGCAATGGTGCTGCTCTGCGGCCTGCCCGTGTTGGTGCCGGCGTTTCTCGCGCTGGCGAGAATGCAGATATCTGCTGATGCGAATCGCAGCGGTCCGCTGATCGTGTTATGGCTGGTGCTGATGGTATGCGCGGCGGATATCGGCGCGTATTTCGCGGGGCGCAGTTTCGGGCGGCGCAAACTGGCACCGCGCATCAGTCCGGGAAAAACCTGGGAGGGAGCCGTCGGCGGGGTGCTCATGGCCGCGCTGGTCGCCTGGGGCGGCGCCGAGTATTTTGCTTTGCCGCAGCTTGGCGCGATTGCATTCGGTTGTGCCGTCGGCATATTTTCCATCATCGGCGATTTGACCGAGAGCATGTTCAAGCGCGCCGCGGCGCTCAAGGATAGCGGCGCGTTGCTGCCGGGACACGGCGGGCTGCTGGATCGCCTCGACAGTGTGACGGCGGCGGCGCCTCTGTATGCCCTGGGCTTGTTCGGCTCCGGCGTGATCCGATGAGTACACAGCGCGGCATCGCAATCTTGGGATCGACCGGCAGCATCGGCCGCAGCACGCTCGCCGTGATCGCGCTGCACCCGGAAATTTTCAGGGTGGCGATGCTGGGCGCCTTCAATAGCTGGCAAACCATCGTCGAACAGGCGAAGGTATTTCACCCGGACACCGTGGTGTTGGTCGACGAGCATGCCGCGGCGCAAGCCCGCGCCGCGCTGCGCGAATGTGGCTCAGATACGGTTGTCGAGAGCGGCGAGCAGGCCCTGGCGGATGCCGTCAGCGGCGGCAATGTCGCGGTGGTGATGGCCGCGATCGTCGGCGCCGCGGGTCTCAAGCCGACATTGGCGGGTGTGCGCGCCGGCAAGCGCGTGTTGCTCGCCAACAAGGAAGCGCTGGTCATGACCGGCCGGCTGCTGATGGAGGAGGTGCGACGCGCGGGTGCGCAGCTCATTCCCATCGACAGCGAACACAATGCCATTTTTCAATGCATGCCCGCGGGCTACCTTCCGGGAGAGGAGAAGCGCGGGGTTACCCGCCTCATCCTGACCGCTTCCGGCGGACCGTTTCGCACCACCGAGGCGGCCAAGCTGGCGCATGTCACGCCCAACGAAGCCTGCGCGCATCCGAAGTGGAAAATGGGCCGCAAGATTTCGGTTGACTCGGCCACGCTGATGAACAAGGGCCTCGAAGTCATCGAGGCGACGCTGCTGTTTGGCATGACGGAGGCGCAGGTGGATGTCGTGGTGCATCCGCAGAGCGTGGTGCACTCGCTGGTCGAATACGCCGACGGCTCGGTGCTGGCGCAGCTCGGCGCTCCCGACATGCGCACGCCGATTGCTCAGGCGCTGGCGTGGCCCGAGAGAATTGCTTCCGGTGTACAATCCCTCGATCTGGTGGCGATTGGGCAGCTGGAGTTTGAGCCGCCGGACCACGTGCGATTCCCCAGTCTCGGCCTGGCCAGAGCCGCGGCGCGCGCCGGCGGTACCGCCCCAACAGTGCTAAACGCCGCCAACGAGGTCGCGGTACAGGCGTTTCTTGATCGGCGCTTGAACTTTGTAGGCATTGCAACGGTCATTGACAAAGTACTGCAGCGGCTTGATTCGACGCCGGTCAAGGCTCTGGGCGATGTTTTGGACGCCGACGCCGCGGCGCGGCGCCTGGCTGTTTCCTTGATTGAGCTCAGCGTGGGAGCCTTCGCATGAAGATATTGGTGTTTCTCGCCGCCTTCTTGGTTGCGATCAGCATCTTGGTTGCGGTCCATGAGTTTGGACACTATTGGGTCGCCAAGAAACTCGGCTTCAAGGTGCTGCGCTTCAGCATCGGGTTCGGCAAGCCGTTGCTGACCAGGGTCGGCAGGGAACCCGACCGCACCGAATACTGCCTGTCCGCCATTCCCCTGGGCGGATACGTCAAGTTGCTGGATGAGCGCGAAGGCGATGTGGCTGCCGCCGAACTGCCGCGCTCATTCACGCGCCGGCCCATCGTGCATCGCATCGCCGTGCTATTGGCGGGTCCGGCGATGAATCTTTTGTTCGCGGCGCTCCTGTACGCAATTTTGGCGATGGCAGGAACCGAGATCGTCAAGCCGGTGGTGGGCCAGGTGCGCGCTGATGGTCCCGCGGCGCTCGCCGGTCTCAAGGCCGGCGATCAAATCATCAGCGTCGGCGATCGCAAGGTCGCGGACACCGAAGAGTTGCAGATCGCCTTGATCCGCCAATTCACGGATGAGGGCTTGGTTCCTCTGCGCGTGCTTCGCGACGGCTCGACGCGCTCGCTGACTCTGCGGGTGACGGACGACAAGCGCGCGTTGACCGAGCCCGGTAGATTGTTACCCGGCTTGGGCTTTGATCTCGCCACCTGGCATGCCGACACGTTGGTGCATGCGGCGCCGGCCGACAGCGCCGGCGGGCGCGCGGGATTGCGCGCCGGCGATCGCCTGCTCGCGGTGGACGGTCAGCCCATCATCAATAGCCGCGAGTTCGTTTCGGTGATCAGCGACGCGCCGGGACGCGTCATTGCAATCGACGTGCAGCGCGGCGCCGAGCGCTTGGCGATCGCGGCGTCGGTGCCACGGGTGATTGACCAGGGAAGGGCCATTGGCCGACTCGGTATTACTCTCGACGAGGGGCCTCAGGTCTGGCCGCCGGGACTTACGGAAATGCACCGCGCGGGACCCGTCGATGCGGTGGTGAGCGGCGTAGCGAAGACCTGGGAGATGTCCGCGCTCACGGTACAAATGCTCTGGCGCATGCTCACAGGGGAGGTGTCGCCCAAGAACATCAGCGGGGTGGTCAGCATCGCCGAATTTGCAGGAATCAGCGCCTATCTCGGGCTCACCGCGTACATGGCGTTCCTGGCGATCATCAGCGTGAGCCTGGGAGTGCTGAATTTGATGCCGGTGCCGCTGCTCGACGGCGGGCAGATCGTGTATCAGGCGGTGGAAGCTGTCAAAGGCAGTCCGATTTCCGAACGCGCGCAGCTGTTCGGGCAGCAGGTCGGCATCGCGCTGCTGGTGGTGTTGATGAGTCTGGCTTTCTATAACGATATATCAAGACACTTGAACTAACGGGATATCATGATCAAACCCAAATTCCAGCCGTACGCGCGGCGTGGAGCGCAGAGCGCCACCTACCGAAATTGCACACGGTCCTTGCCGCGTGCGGCTTGAATTTTGCTGCGCTCTGTTGGCGGTATTTGCCGGCCAATCAGTGTATACGGCCGTACAGGCGCAAACGCCTGACACGACATTCACGGTCGGTGACATCCGCATCGAAGGATTGCAGCGAATTTCCGAGGGCACGGTATTCAACTACTTGCCGGTGAACATCGGCGACAAGCTTGACGGCCAGCGCATCGGCGAGGCGATGCGGGCGCTGTACGCCACCGGATTCTTCCGCGATGTGGAACTGCGCCGCGATGGCAACATCCTGCTGGTCGTGGTGGTCGAGCGTCCGTCCATTGCCAAGTTCGATATCAAGGGCAACAAGGACATCAAGACCGAGGATTTGCAGAAGAGCCTGCGCAACGTCGGCCTCGCGACCGGCAAGATCTTCGATCGCTCGGTGCTCGATGAGGTCAAGCAATATCTCACCGATCAATATTTCAGCCGCGGCAAATACGCGGTGCGCGTCGACACCAAGGTCACGGATCTGCCGGGCAACAAGGTTGACGTGACCGTCGACATCAAGGAAGGCAAACGCGCCAAGATCGAGATGATCAACCTGGTCGGCGATACCAAGTTCAAGGAAAAGGACGTCTTTTCCAGCTTCGAACTGCATACCCCGAACTGGCTGTCCTGGTACAAGCAGGATGATCGCTATTCGCGCGAGTCATTGACGGGCGACTTGGAGAAATTACGCTCGTTCTACATGGACCGGGGCTACGCGAATTTTCAGATCGAGTCGACGCAGGTGGCGATTGCGCCCGAAAAAGACGACATGTACATCACCATCAACATCAACGAAGGTGCTGTATTCAAGGTATCCGAGATCAAGCTGGCCGGCACCATGGTGGTGCCCGAGTCGGAGCTGCGCAAGCTGGTGATATTCAAACCAGGGGATACCTATTCGCGCAAGGCCGTCACCAGCAGCCAGCAATTGATGAGCTACCGGCTCGGCGCGGACGGCTATGCGTTCGCCAAGATCGACCCGGTTCCCACCGCGGACAATGACAAAAAGACGGTATCGATCACCTTCTTCATCGAGCCCGGCAATCGCGTCTACGTCCGCCACATCAATTTCAACGAAACCACATCCATCAACGACGAGACCTTGCGACGCGAAATGCGCCAGATGGAAGGCGGCTGGCTGTCGAATTCGGCGGTGGAACGCTCCAAGGAACGGCTGCAGCGGCTGCCGTACATCGAGAAAGTGGAATTCGAAAACAAGCCGGTGGCGGGCAGCGCCGATCTGGTGGATGTGGATTTCAAGATCAAAGAGGGTCTGCCAGGGCAATTCGGCGGCGGCATCGCCTACTCGGAATCCCAGAAGTTCAGCTTGAACGGCAATTTCGTGCACAGCAACTTCATGGGTACCGGGGATCGCATCGCGCTGGAAATCAACGCCGGCAAATACAGCAAGACCTACACATTCGCGGAGACCAGTCCCTACACCACCATCGACGGCGTGTCGCGCACGGTTTCCTTCACGTATCGCGACATCACGCAATTCGTGGCGGCTTCCTCGGCCTTTTCGACCAAGCAGGAGACCGTTGCGGTGCAATGGGCGTATCCCATCACCGAGTACCAGTTCCTCGCCATCGGCACATCGGTAAACAAGAACACTTTGGTGGTTTCCCAGGGGTACAGCGCGCAGCAGTCGGTCAACTGGGTCAAGGAAAATGGCAATACCTTCCAGAGCGATCTGGTCGACACCAACGGCGATGGGGTGATCAATTCGTTGGACAATCCGTATACCGTATACGGCACCGATTTCTACACCTACGAACTCACCGGCGGCTGGTCTTACGAGGGCCGCAATCGCGCCCTGTTCCCCGACCGCGGCATGAAGATAACCCTGTCGGCCCGCTATGCGCTGCCCTTGAGCGATGTTCGCTACTACCAGTCGAACTTCGACTTCATCAAGTACGTACCGCTATGGAAGAAGTTTATTTTCTCGGCGCAGGCACAGGTGGACTATGCCTCCGCGCTGGGCAATACGACCTCGTTGCCGCCGTACCTCAATTACTTCGCCGGAGGTCCCGACAGCGTCAGGGGCTATCGGGAAAGCCGCTTGGGACCCAAGGACAACATCGGCATAGGCAATCCCTATGGCGGAAACTTCCGGGTGGTCAACCGCTATGAGCTGATTTTCCCGGTGCCCGAAAAGTGGCAGAATGCGGCGCGTATCAGCTGGTTCTACGACATCGGCAACGTGTTCCAGACCGGCAACAAGGTTCAATTTCTCGGCCCCGATGACATAACGCCGGTCACCTACCACTTCGCATATGATAATCTGAAGAGATCAACTGGCATCGCAGTGCAGTGGCTGGCACCTTTGGGCCTGTTCCGCTTCTCATACGGAATTCCTCTGAATGCGATTCCGGGCACCACAACCACGTTCGGCGACCAGACGGAGCGTTTTCAATTTTCCATCGGTCAAGCGTTTTGACCCAATTTGAGGGCTTAAGATAAACATGTCGACTAATCTTCGCGTTATGCCGCTGTGGGCCCTGGGCCTGTGCGGACTCTTGGCGGCTATGCCGGCCAGTGCCGAAATGAAAATCGGCGTGGTCAATTTTCAGAAGCTGATGGAGGATGCACCGCAGGTCAAGAGTGCGATGCAGGCCCTGCAGAACGAGTTCGGACAGCGTCAGCGCGAGCTGGTGACCATGCAGAACGATCTGAAGAGCCGCCAGGAGAAACTGGAGAAGGAAGCGGCGGTCATGGCGGAGGCCGATCGCATCAAGGCCGAGAAAGTCCTGCGCGACGAGCAACGCGAGTTTTCCCGCAAGGGCGGCGAATTCCAGGATGACCTGTCGACCCGGAAAAATGAGGAGATCGGCAAGGTTCAGCGCTACCTGGTGCAAGAAGTTCAAACCTACTCGAGCGCCCAGGGTTATGATTTGGTGCTGGTCGAAAGCCTCTATACCAAGCCGTCGCTGGATATCACGGCGCAGATTTTGGATATCCTGAAGACCAAGCCGGCCACCTTGCCGGCCACCTCGACGCCGAAGTCGCCGAGCAGCGCGCCGGCCAAGCCCCCGGGCGCAAAATGAGCAGCGTGCGCTAGACAGCCAAACGCACTTAAGGAGTGCGCAGGTGCAGGGAGAATTCAGTCTAGGCGAGCTGGCGGTGCGTTTCGGACTCAAGCTGCGTGGCGAGCCCGGCCTCACGATCCGATCGGTTGCGTCGTTATCGCGGGCGCATTCCGGTGCGTTGAGTTTTTTGGCAAATTCGCGCTACAAGAGACAGCTGGAGTCCACTCGCGCCACTGCCGTGCTCATCGCCCCGGAGGATGAGGCACACTGCCCGGTTGCCGCGCTGATCGACCCCAACCCATACCTCGCCTATGCCCGCATTGCGAGTCTGTTGCACCCGGAAATGCAGTCGCCGGCGGGCATCCATCCCACGGCGGTGGTGGCAAGCGGTGCGCGCGTTGCGGCCTCGGCCAGCGTTGGACCGCTTGCCGTGATTGAGGACGATGTCGAGATCGGCGAGAGGGTGCTTGTCGGACCCGGATGCATCGTGCAGCGCGGTGCGCGGGTCGGTGCCGACACGAAGCTGCTGTCGCGGGTCAGCCTGTATGCCGGTGTGACCTTAGGAAAGCGCTGCATTCTGCACGCGGGAGCCGTGATCGGCGCCGACGGCTTCGGCTTCGCGCCGGATGCGGGGACTTGGGTGAAAGTGCCGCAGGTGGGCAGCGTGCTGATCGGCGATGACGTGGAGATCGGCGCCAACACCACCATCGATCGGGGCGCCATTGATGATACCGTTGTCGAGCATGGGGTCAAACTGGACAATCAGATACAGGTGGGCCACAACGTCACTATCGGCGCGCACACGGCCATTGCAGCGTGCACCGGGATCTCGGGCAGCACGGTGATCGGAAAGCGCTGCATGATCGGCGGTGATGTCGGTTTTGCCGGCCATTTGACGATTGCGGATGATGTGGTCGTGACCGGCTGCACCTTGGTCAGTGCCTCGATCAAGCAACCCGGCAGCTACTCGAGCGGCATGCCGGCCGTGGAAACCCGAAAGTGGCGACGCTTGGTCGCGCATTTTCGGCGGCTGGACACACAGGAGCGATGATGACGGAATCCGGGAGCTTGGATATCGAAGCGATCATGCGCCAGTTGCCGCATCGCTACCCGTTCTTGTTGGTGGATCGAGTACTGGAATGCGTGGCCGGGAAACACGTCATTGCGCTCAAGAACGTGACCTTCAACGAGCCGTTTTTTCAGGGGCATTTTCCGCACCGGCCGGTGATGCCCGGTGTGCTCATCATCGAGGCCTTGGCCCAAGCCTCCGGCATCCTTGCATTCAAGACCGCCAAGGTCATCCCCAATGAGAATACGCGCTTCTATTTCGTGGCGATCGACAACGCGCGGTTTCGCAAACCCGTCGAACCGGGCGACCAGGTGATCCTGAAGGTAACGCTGAAACGCGCGTTCAAGGGTATCTGGAAATTTCACGGTGTGGCGGAAGTTGATGGCAAGGAAGTGGCGTCGGCTGAGATGATGGTGGCCCCCGAGGCCAAGGGACCGGATGATCGATCCGCGGGCGGTGATATCGCCGCAAGCGCAAATCGCGGCGGACGTCGATATCGGGCCGTTTACCGTCATTGGTGCGGATGTCGTCATCGGCGCCGGTACCTGGATCGGGCCGCATGTCGTGATCAACGGGCCGACGCGCATCGGCGTCAACAACAAGGTCTTCCAGTTCGCGTCCCTGGGCGATGCGCCTCAGGACAAGAAATACGCCGGCGAACCCACGCTTCTGCAAATCGGCGACCGCAATGTATTCCGCGAATCGGTGACGGTGAATCGCGGCACCACCCACGATAAGGGCGTGACGCGCATCGGCAACGACAATCTGTTGATGGCGTATTCGCATGTCGCTCACGACTGCCTTCTGGGCGATCAGATCGTGATGGCAAACTGCGCCACCCTCGGCGGGCACGTGGAAATCGGCGATTGGGTGACCATGGGCGGATTGTCGGCGGTGCATCAGCACACCAAGGTCGGCGCGTACTGTTTCCTTGCGCACAACGCCGCCGTGACTCGCGACGTTCCTCCCTATGTCATGGCAGTGGGGCGGCCGGCCGTGCCGCACAGCGTCAACTCGGTCGGCTTGCAGCGTCGTGGTTTCACCGCGGCACAGATCCTGAACATTCGCCGCGCCTTCCGGCTGCTGTATCGCTCGGGACTGAAGCTCAAGGCGGCCATCGAGGAGCTGGAGAAAGCGGCCCTGACCCAGGCGGAGGTCCGGCCCTTCCTCGAATTCATCAAGCGCAGCGAACGCAGCATCGTACGGTAATGACGGGCGCAGCTAGCCCCAGGTTGGCACCTCTGCGCGTGGGTCTGGTGGCGGGGGAAGCGTCGGGCGATACCCTGGGCGCCGATCTCATCAATGCGCTGCGCCAGTTGGCTCCCGGCGCGCGGTTTTTCGGCGTGGCCGGACCCAAAATGCAGGCGGCGGGGTGCGAGAGCTGGGAGCCGGCCGAATCGCTGGCCGTGATGGGGCTGTTCGAGGTGCTGCGCGATCTGCCGCGCCTGCTGAGATTGCTCGCGCGCATCCGGCGAATGTTTTTGACGGCACGTCCGGATGTCTTCGTCGGCATCGATGCGCCCGATACGAACTTAAGATTGGCGCGCAGTTTGCACGCCGCCGGCATTCCCACGGTGCAGTACGTCAGCCCGCAAGTTTGGGCATGGCGGCAGGGACGCGCGCGCAGCATGCGCCAAGCGGTGGATCTGGTGCTGTGCCTGCTGCCGTTCGAGAAGCGCTTTTACGATGAGCACGGCATTCCCGCCGAGTTCGTCGGACATCCGCTCGCGGATGCCATACCTGAAACGGTGGATCGCTCCGCCGCTCGGCTGCAACTCGGCCTGGATCTTGAATCCAGCGTCGTCGCGCTGTTGCCGGGCAGCCGGCGCGGCGAGGTGGCCCGTCTGGCGGCGGACTTCGCCGCCGTAGCCACCTGGCTGGCCGCGCAGCGGCCCGATCTGAAATTCATCGCGCCGATGGCGAGCGCTGCAACGCGGAAGATTTTTTCGCGGCTGCTTGCCAAGTGCGCGCCTGGCCTAAACGTGCAGCTGATCGATGGTCAGGCAACCGCGGCGCTGATCGCCTCCGATGTGGTGCTGGTGGCATCGGGCACCGCCAGCCTGGAGGCCGCTCTTTGCAAGCGCCCCATGGTGGTCGTATACCGGCTGGGAAAGCTCACCGCTCTGGTGTTGACGCGGCTGAATCTGGTCAAAGCCAAGTTTTTTGCGCAACCAAATCTACTTGCGGATCGGCGCGTCGTCGGCGAGTATTTTCAGGAACAAATTGTCCCGGCGTCGATCGGAGCAGAGCTTTTGATGTGGCTTGACGATACTGAGCGGCGCAGCGCCCTGGAGCGGGAGTTCTCGCGTATCCACGCGGAGTTGCGGCTGGGCGCCGGTGCACGCGCCGCGCAGGCGATCCTCGCCCTGGTGAGTTCCCGCCAAGCCGTCAAGGAGCCTGCCTAGATGAGGCGAGTTGCCGGCATCGACGAGGCGGGCCGCGGCCCTCTGGCAGGGCCGGTGGTGGCAGCCGCGGTCATCTTGAGTCCGCGAAGGCCCATCGAGGGTGTCGCCGATTCCAAGACGTTGACGCCTGCAGAGCGCAGCCGCTTGAGCCTCATCATTCGGCGCGACGCGGTATGTTTTGGCATCGGCTGGGCGGACCACATGGAAATCGACGCATTGAATATTCTTCAGGCTACATTTCTCGCCATGCGCCGCGCACTGCTGGCGATGACCTTGATCCCGGATCATTTGCTCATCGACGGCAACCGGCTGCCCAATATCTTGGGCTTGGGCAAGCGCATGACCGCGCGTGCCATCATTGATGGCGATGTCACCGAGCCTGCCATCAGCGCCGCCTCCATTCTGGCCAAGACTGCCAGAGATGGTTATATGAATCATATGGATACAATCTATCCTGCATATTCTTTCGCAAGTAACAAAGGCTATGCAACGCCCGATCACCAGCGGCGGCTCGTACTTCACGGCCCCTGTCCTTTGCATCGCCGCTCCTTCGAGCCGGTGCGCGTGGCGTTGCGCGGCTTGCCGTGACGGCATTCGTGCATTTGCGATTGCACACCGAGTACTCGCTGCTCGATGGCATCGTGCGTGTGCCGGAATTGATGGCGGCGGTCGCGGCGGCAGGCATGCCGGCGGTGGCCCTGACCGATCAAAGCAATTTGTTTGCGATGGTGAAGTTCTACAAGGAAGCGCAGGCTGCGGGCGTCAAGCCCTTGATCGGGGTCGATGCCTGGGTCCGCGAACCGGGCGAGCACGCCGCACCGTCGCGCGTGGTGTTTCTTTGCCAGAATCTGCAGGGCTATCGGAACCTCACGCAGCTGGTAACCCGTTCGTATCTTGAAGGCCAGCAGCGCGGTGTGCCGATGTTGGATCGCGGCTGGATCGGCCGCGATGCACTGCAGGGATTGATCATTTTGTCGGGCGGCGCCGAGGGCGATATCGGCCAGGCGCTTGCGCGCGGCCGGGACGATGAGGCGGAGCGCTGTCTTAAGCGCTGGCAGGCGCTTTGCGGCGACCGATTTTATCTCGAGGTGCAGCGCACCGGCCGGCCGGGCGAGGAGATCATTTCGCAAACCGTCATGGAACTCGCGCGGTCGCAGGGCGTGGCGGCGGTTGCCAGCAACGACGTTCGATTCTTGACGCGCGCCGACTTCGAGGCGCACGAGGCGCGCGTCTGCATTCATGACGGCGTCCTGCTCGCGGCGCGTCGTCCGCGGCGCTACTCCGAGGAGCAGTACCTGAAATCGCCGGCGGAAATGCTCGAGCTGTTCGCCGACGCTCCCGAACTACTGGTCAATACTCTCGAAGTTGCGAAGCGCTGCTCGTTGGAAATCCGCCTGGGCGCCTCGATTCTGCCGGCCTACCCGGTGCCGGCCGGGCGCACCACCGAGGAGTTTCTGCGCGAGACTTCGCGCGACGGACTGCGCGCGCGCCTGGCCGCGTCCCACGCGGTAGCCGCTGCCGCACCCGCCGCGATGGGTGCGCCCACCGCGGCGTACGAGGCACGCCTCGAGCTCGAACTCGGCGTCATCTGCAGCATGGGGTTTGCCGGATATTTCTTGATCGTCGCCGATTTCATTCGTTGGGCGCGCGAGCATGGCGTGCCCGTGGGTCCGGGGCGCGGTTCCGGCGCTGGATCGCTGGTGGCTTACGTGCTTGGAATCACCGATTTGGATCCGATCGAGCATGATCTTTTGTTCGAAAGGTTTTTAAATCCCGAACGCGTGTCGATGCCGGATTTCGACGTCGATTTCTGCATGGAAGGACGCGACCGGGTCATCGAGTATGTCGCCAACAAATATGGCCGCGACCGCGTTTCGCAAATCATCACCTACGGCACCCTGGCCGCCAAAGCGGTGGTGCGCGACGTAGGAAGGGTGCTCGGACACCCGTACGGATTATGTCGACAAGATTGCCAAGCTGATTCCGATGGAAATCGGCATGACGCTGGACAAGGCCCTGGAGCAAGAAGAGGAACTCAAGCGCCTGTATGAGGCGCAATCCGAGATTCGCGACCTCATCGATCTGGCGCGCATCCTCGAGGGCCTGGCGCGCAACGCCGGTACCCATGCCAGCGGCGTGGTGATCGCCCCGTCGGTGCTCACCGATTTCACGCCGCTGTACTGCGAAGAGGGCAGCAGCACGCCGGTGACGCAATTCGACAAGGACGATGTCGAGGCGGCGGGCTTGGTCAAATTCGATTTTCTCGGACTGCGCACGCTCACCATCATCGATTGGGTGGTGCGCGACATCAACTCGCAGCGCGCCGCGGCAGGCGAGCCGCCACTGGTCATGAGCGCGCTGCCGATGGACGATGCGCCGACCTATGCTTTGCTCAAGAGCACGCGAACCACGGCCGTATTCCAGCTTGAATCGCGCGGCATGAAGGATCTTGATCCGGCGCCTGCAGCCCGACCGCTTCGGCGACATCGTGGCGCTGGTGGCGCTATTCCGACCCGGGCCGCTGCAGTCCGGCATGGTCGAGGATTTCATCGCGCGCAAGCACGACACCAGCGGCGCCACCATCGATTACCTGCATCCCGATTTGAAGCCGGTTCTCGAGGCGACCTACGGCGTGATTCTGTACCAGGAACAGGTCATGCAGATCGCGCAAATTCTGGCCGGCTACACCTTGGGCGGCGCGGACCTGTTGCGCCGCGCGATGGGCAAGAAGAAGCCCGAGGAAATGGCGAAGCAGCGTTCGGTGTTCGTCAGCGGCGCGGTAGCCCGCGGCGTGCGCGAAGCCCAAGCCACCCATATTTTCGATCTGATGGAGAAGTTTGCGGGCTATGGCTTCAATAAATCGCATTCGGCGGCCTATGCGCTGCTGTCCTATCAAACTGCGTGGCTCAAGGCGCACTATCCGGCGGCATTCATGGCGGCGGTTCTATCCTCCGACATGGACAAGACCGACAAGGTGGTCACGCTGATCGATGAATGCGTCCGCGATGGAGCTTAAGGTGCAGCCGCCCGATGTGAATGAGTCGGTGTACGCATTTCGCGTCGCGAGCGACTGCTAGCATTCGCTATGGCATGGGTGCCATCAAGGGCGTGGGCGCCTCGGCGGTTGAAGCCATCATCGAGGAGCGCGAGCGCGGCGGCGCATTTCAGAACCTGCCGGATCTTTGCCGGCGCATCGATCTGCAGCGGGTGAATCGGCGCGTATTCGAAGCGCTGATCCGTTCCGGGAGCTTGGATCAGATCGGGACCGAATCGCGCGACGCCTTGCAGCGGAGCTCGATCGGGCGATGCAACTGGGCGAGCAAAATTCGCGCGCCATGAGCGTCGGGCAGGTGGATTTGTTCGGCTTGAGCGCGGCCGAGAATAGCGTGCTGGCGGAATGGCCCGAGGCGCAGCGGCTGGCCGGGGAGCGCGAGACTCTGGGACTGTTTCTGAGCGGTCACCCGATTACTCCCTACGAGCCGGATTTGAAATTCCTGGTGAGCGCGCGCCTCGCCGATGTAGGCGGGCCCAAGCCGGCCGCTGCCGCCGACGGCGCACGGGCGTGGACAGCCGGCAAGGCCACCACCGTTGCCGGCCTGGTGCTGGAGATC
Source organism: uncultured Gammaproteobacteria bacterium (assembly GCA_963785405.1). Classification (GTDB taxonomy): domain Bacteria; phylum Pseudomonadota; class Gammaproteobacteria; order Steroidobacterales; family Steroidobacteraceae; genus Bog-1198. The sequence continues at coordinate 437,876 of CAWAVF010000003.1, read as the reverse complement.
CGCCGGCGGCCCGAATCGGGTCACTTTGATCCTGGACGACCGCAGCGCCCGCCTCGAGGTCAGCCTGTACGAAGAAGTCTTCCAGCAGCATCGCGACATCATCGTCAAGGACGCGATATCTGATCGTCGATGGCACGCTGCGGTTCGATGATTTCATCGAGGCGTGGCGCCTGCAGGCAAAGATCGCTCATGGATATCGACCGGGCGCGCGAGCGTTTTGCGCGGCGCCTTTGGCTCAGGTGGCCCGCCGAATTCGAGGGCCCGCAGGGCATGAGCCGCTTCGAGCAGTTGCTGAAGCCTTATCTGCGCGGGCCCTGCGGGGTTAGTGTGGCGGTAAATCGCGACAGATTACTGCGGAAGGATCAATCTCTCGGACGCCTGGTCGGTGCATGCCTCGCGCGCCCTGCTCGACAAATTGACCGAGTTAGTGGGGCGGGAGGGATGGTATTTGGTGTATGGTCCGCGAAACGATGTTCGTGGCGAGGAAACGTCTTCATGGCGATGAATTTTTTGGAATTTGAACAGCCGATCGCGGAGCTCGAGGCGAAGATCGAGGAGCTGAAATTCCTGGGCTCCGACTCGAGCGTCAACATCTCCGAAGAGATCAAGCGCCTGCAGATCGAAGAGCCGGGCGCTGACCACCAGCATTTTTTCCAATCTTTCGCCGTGGCAAATCACGCAATTGGCGCGCCATCCGCAGCGTCCCTACACGCTCGACTATGTGTCGATGATTTTCACCGATTGGCAGGAATTGCACGGCGATCGCATGTACAGCGATGATCTGGCCATCGTCGGCGGACTGGCGCGGCTCGAAGGCGTTCGCCGTGATGTTGATCGGACATCAGAAGGGCCGCGACACCAAGGAGCGCGTGCGCCGCAATTACGGCATGCCAAAACCCGAAGGCTATCGCAAGGCGCTGCGCCTGATGCGCATGGCCGAGCGCTTCCGTATTCCGGTGATCACCCTGATCGACACGCCCGGAGCTTATCCAGGCATCGGTTCGGAAGAGCGCGGGCAGAGCGAAGCCATCGCGCGCAACCTGTTCGAGATGTCGCACCTGGCCGCGCCGGTGTTAAGCGTGGTCATCGGCGAGGGCGGATCGGGCGGCGCGCTCGCCATCGGCGTCTGCGACCGGCTGGTCATGCTGCAATTCAGCGTGTATTCGGTGATTTCTCCGGAGAGCTGCGCCTCCATCTTGTGGAAGAGCACCGACAAGAAAGGAGATCGCCGCCGACGCCATGGGCGGCACCGCGGAGCGGCTTAAGAAGCTGGGGCTGGTCGATGAAGTGCTGAAGGAGCCGCATGGCGGCGCGCATCGCGACCCGCAGGCGATGGCCGAAGGCCGTCAAGCAGAGCATGATCAAACATCTTGCCGAGCTGCGCAATCAGCCGGTGACGCAGCTGCTGGACGCGCGCCAGGCCCGCTTGCGCGGCTTCGGCGCTTTTCACGACGCGTAGCAATGGTTTTTTCCGCGGCATTCCTGCACGCGGTCCTCGACGCCCACGTTCCTCCCGAAGTCAGCGGGCTGGTGGTGGCCTTGAGCGGCGGCGCCGATTCCGCAGCGTTGCTCGGCGCGGCGGCCGCTGTCGGCCAGAATTTTCGCGGCCTGCCGCTGCGCGCAGTGCACGTCGATCATGGACTGCAGGCCGCTGCCGCGGCAATTTCGCGATGCTTGCGCGCGCGCTGTGCGACCGCTTGAGCGTTCCGTTGACGGTGATTTCCGTCGACGTGGATGCGCCGGCCGGCGCGTCGATCGAGGCAGCGGCGCGCGATGCTCGCTACCGCGCACTCGCTGCTGCGCTCGCGCCCGGGAGTGTCTGTTGACCGCGCATCATCGCGAGGATCAGGCGGAGACCTTGCTGCTGCAGGCGTTGCGCGGCGCCGGGCTCAAAGGCCTGTCGGCCATGCCGGTGTGCCGGCCTTCTCGGGAGCGGCTGGCATGTGCGGCCGCTGCTGGACGTGCCGCAGGGCGAGCTGCTGCGCTTCGGCGAGCGCTCGGTGAACTTGAAATCAACCGACCCCATGAATGAGGACTTGCGCTTCGACCGCAGCTTCTTGCGCCGGCAAATCTGGCCGAGGCTCGTTGAGCGCTGGCCGGGAGCTGGCGGTTGCATTGTCGCGCAGCGCCCGGCATATGGCGGAGGCGCAGGTGCTGCTGGACGGCGCGGCCGCAGCCGATTTATCAAGCCTGCGCGACGGCGAGGCACTGTTGGTGCCGGGCTTGCGGGCCCTGGCGCAGTTGCGACGCATGAATGCGGTGCGGTTCTGGCTGTCGGAAGCGGGTGCCGAAGCGCCGTCGGCGGCCCGCTTGAGCGAGGCTTTGCGCCAGGTTCTCGATGCCGACCAAGATCAGCTGCCGGCCGTCGTGTGGGGCAACACCGCCATGCGCCGCTATCGACAGCGCTTGTTCCTTACCGCCGCCGATCCGCCACGCCTGGAAGGGCCGCGGCCGTGGGCGCTCCGTGCCGGTGCCCGGCTCGATCTCGGACCTGGGTTGGGGAGCCTGGCGTGGGTCACGCAAACCGGCGGCCTAGCGGCGGAGCGCTTGCCAGAGAGCCTGATCGTGCGCCGGCGCGAGGGCGGCGAAACTCTGAGGCCGAAGCCCACAGGCCGCACGCAGAGCGTCCAGCACCTGTGTCAGTCGCGGGGCGTGCTGCCGTGGATGCGCGATGCGCTGCCGCTGATTTTCGCCGGCGATGCCTTGATCGCTGTCGCCGATTTATGGGAGGACGCGCGCTTCAGCGCGGCCGCGGACGCGCCGGGGCTTGCGGTGCAATGGCGCGGCGCCCCCATTGTTGTGTAATGGATTTGTCGGGGTGCCCGCGTTCTGGTATTCTGAACTCCCGTCGAATTCCCATTGTTCCCTTTGGCTTCGTTTGATTCGCGCTTCAACTGGGCGCGCAAACGCATTTATCGGCGGTGCCTACATGACCCGATTTGTTTTCGTCACCGGCGGCGTCGTTTCCTCGCTGGGCAAAGGCATTGCCTCCGCGTCACTCGGCGCCATCCTCGAAGCTCGCGGCCTGAAAATCAGCATGGTGAAGCTGGATCCTTACATCAATGTGGATCCGGGCACCATGAGCCCGTTTCAGCACGGCGAAGTATTCGTCACCGCGGACGGCACCGAGACCGACCTGGATCTCGGCCATTACGAGCGCTTCGTGCGCACGACCACCGGCCGCAACAGCAATTTCACCACCGGCCGAATTTACGAGCGCGTCATCGCCAAAGAGCGGCGCGGCGACTATCTGGGCGCCACCGTGCAGGTGATTCCGCACATCACCGATGAAATCAAGTACCGGATTCGGCATGGGCGCCGGCGATGCCGATGTTTGCATGGTGGAAATCGGCGGCACTGTCGGCGACATCGAGTCGCTGCCGTTTCTCGAGGCGATTCGCCAGATGGGCGTGGAACTCGGGCGCAATCATGTGCTGTACATGCACTTGACGCTGGTGCCCATCGTGGGCGGCTCGGGCGAGATCAAGACCAAGCCCACCCAGCATTCGGTCAAGGAACTGCGCGGCATCGGCATTCAGCCGGATATCCTGCTGTGCCGCTGCCTGCAATCGCTTGCCCGATGAGCAGCGCCGCAAAATCGCGCTGTTCACCAACGTCGAAGAGCGCGCGGTGATTTCCGCGGTGGATTCCGACGATATCTACAAGATTCCGATGCTGCTGCACGAGCAGGATCTGGACGACATCGTGATCGACAAGCTGCGCCTGAACGCGCCGCCCACCGATCTTGCCGAGTGGCGCGCGGTGGTCGCCGCCAAGCAGAACCCCGAAGCCGTCGTCGACATCGGCATGGTCGGCAAGTACGTGCAGATTCGCGACTCGTATATTTCCCTGAACGAGGCGCTGATGCACGGCGGCATCAAGACCCGCACCCGGGTCAACATCCATTATTTCGAATCGCAGGATATCGAGCGCACCGGGCCGTCCGCGCTGCAGAACATGGACGCCATATCTGGTGCCGGGCGGATTCGGCGACCGCGGCATCGAGGGCAAAATTCAGGCGATTCGCTTTGCGCGGGAAAATCGCATTCCCTACCTCGGCATCTGTCTGGGCATGCAGCTCGCCATCATCGAATATGCGCGCAATGTGCTGGCGCTGAAGGGCGCCAACAGTACCGAGTTCGATCGCGCCACGAATCATCCGGTGATCGCGCTTGATCACCGAATGGCAGGATTTGGAGCGCGGCCAGCAAGTGCGCGATGAGAAATCGGAGTTGGGCGGCAGCATGCGCCTCGGTGCCCAGGAAGCGCAAACTGATCCCAGGCTCGCTGGCGCGCGCGATCTACGGCAAAGAGTCGATTTTCGAGCGTCATCGCCACCGCTATGAATTCAACAATCACTATCTTGACGAGTTGACCGCAGCCGGCTTCACCTTCTCAGGCTTTTCCGCCGATGGCTTGGTGGAATTCATCGAACTGCGTTCTCATCCGTGGTTTGTCGCCAGTCAGTTCCATCCGGAGTTCACCTCGACGCCCCGCGATGGGCACCCGCTGTTCGCCGGCTTCGTGGGCGCCGCGCGCGAGTATCGCGCCTCCCTTCAGCCCGGCCGCGCGACGGCCTGAAGGCTACACCGAGCATGAGCGGGCGGTGCGCATGAAATTGACCTCCTTTGAGGTCGGGCAGGAGCGCCCGTTCTTTTTGATTGCCGGACCCTGCGTGATCGAAAGCGAGGATCTGGTGGTGGATGTGGCGGGGCGCCTGAAGGAGATGACCGCGGCGCTCAGATCCCGTTCATCTTCAAGGCTTCGTTCGACAAGGCCAATCGATCTTCGAGCTCAAGCTTCCGAGGGCCCGGCTTAGGCGTGGGGCTCAAGGCGCTGGCGCGGGTGCGCGAACAGATAGGCGTCCCGGTTCTCACCGATGTGCACGAAGATACGCCGCTTGCCGAAGTGGCCGCGGTCGTCGATGTTTTGCAAACGCCGGCCTTTCTTTGCCGCCAGACCAATTTCATCGTCGCCGTGTGCTCCCTGGGCAAACCCGTGAACATCAAGAAAGGCCAATTCCTGTCGCCATGGGAAATGCAGAACGTGGTCGACAAGGCGCGCTCCACCGGCAATGCGCAAATCATGGTTTGCGAGCGCGGCTTTTCCTTCGGCTACAACAATCTCGTGTCGGATATGCGCTCCTTGGCGGTGATGCGCGCCACCGGCTGTCCCGTGGTATTCGACGCCACGCACTCGGTGCAGCTGCCGGGCGGCCAGGGCGACTCCTCCGGCGGGCAGCGCGAGTTCGTCCCGGTACTGGCGCGCGCCGCGGTGGCGGCCGGCGTGGCTGGAATTTTCATGGAGACGCATCCGGATCCCTCCAAGGCGCTGTCCGATGGGCCGAATGCCTGGCCGTTGGATCGCATGAAATCGCTGCTGGCGACGCTCAAGGAATTGGATATTGCAGTGAAGAAACAGCCATTCGAGGAATCATTGCTATGAGCCGTATCGTCGATGTTCGCGGCCGCCAAATCATCGATTCGCGCGGCAATCCCGACGGTCGAGGCGGATGTGGTGCTGCATTCCGGCGCGTCTGGCAGGGCTGCCGTGCCCTCCGGCGCATCCACCGGCTCGCGCGAGGCCGTTGAATTGCGCGATGGCGATATCAAGCGCTTCGGCGGCAAGGGCGTGCTCAAGGCGGTGGGCGCGATCAACGGACCGCTGCGCGAGTGCGTCATGGGCGCCGACGCGCAGGATCAGGCCGGCCTCGATGCCAAGATGATCGCGCGGACGGCACGGACGGCAAATCAAGATTGGGCGCCAACGCGATTTTGGCAGTGTCCTTGGCGGCGGCGCATGCTGCCGCGCGCGACCTCGGGTTGCCGCTGTACCGCCACTTGGCCGGCAGCGGCGAGGTGACCCTGCCGGTGCCGATGATGAACATCATCAATGGCGGAGCGCACGCCGACAACAGTGTCGACATTCAGGAATTCATGATTTTGCCCATCGGTGCGCCGTCTCTGTCGGAGGCGGTGCGCTACGGCGCCGAGGTGTTTCACACCTTGAAGAAGGTTTTGCATGGCAAGGGCTTGAACACCGCGGTCGGCGATGAGGGCGGCTTCGCACCCGATCTGCCGTCCAATGAGGCGGCCATCACCACGATATTGGAAGCCATCGATAAGGCGGGATACCGCGCCGGCAAGGATATTTATCTGGGACTGGACGTCGCCAGCACCGAGTTCTTCAAGGACGGCGTCTACGAACTTGAAGTCCGAAGGCCGCAAATTCAATTCCTCCGAGTTCGCCGATTATCTGGCCGGCCTGGTCGCGAAGTATCCCATCGTGACCATCGAAGATGGCATGAGCGAAAGCGACTGGGACGGCTGGGCCATCCTGACGCGCAAATTGGGAAAGAAGATCCAGTTGGTGGGCGACGATGTGTTCGTGACCAACACCAAGATCTTCGCGGAAGGCATCGCCAAGAAAATCGCCAACGCCATTCTCATCAAGCCGAATCAGATCGGGACCTTGACCGAAACCTTGGCCGCCATCGACATGGCATTCAGCGCCAAGTACGCCGCGGTGGTGTCGCATCGCTCGGGTGAAACGGAGGACGCGACGATTGCAGACATCGCGGCGGCAACCACCGCCACCCAGATCAAGACCGGCTCGATGTCGCGCTCCGATCGCATGGCCAAGTACAATCAGTTGCTGCGGATCGAAGGTGAACTCAAGGACAAGGCCAGGTATGCGGGGTCCCGCGCTTTGTCGGTACCAATTTCTTAAGAGTTCGTGCTAAGCTCCTGTCCCCATGAGGATTTTCGCCGCGTTCTTGGCTGTAGCATTGGTCTTGCTACAGTATCGCCTATGGCTCTCGGACCAAGGCTTTCGCGAGGTGGCGCGCCTGCAGGCCTCAGTCGACGCGCAGCGCGTGGCCAATCATGAGCAAAGTGAACGCAATCGGCAGCTGATCGCCGAAGTAAACAATCTGAAAGTGGGTCTGGCCGCGCTCGAAGAGCGGGCACGCAGCGAATTGGGTATGGTCGGAGCCAGCGAGACGTTTTATCAAGTCGTGGCAACCACCACGCCGGCTGCGCCCGCACCCGCTGGCGCCGTTACCGCTCGCACGGTTGCCGCTCGCGCGGAATGAGCGCGCCCGCCGAGCGCCGTCTCTGGGCGATAGTTCCGGCCGCGGGCCGCGGCGAGCGCTTCGCATCGGCAACTCACGGCCTCCCCAAACAATATACGACGCTCGCGGGCCGTAGCGTGCTGGAATGGTCGCTGCGCGCGCTGCTGGCGGAACCCCGTGTGCACGCCATCGTCGTGGTGCTTGCCGCCAACGACCCGCACTGGCCCGCGATTTCCGCCAAGCTGAATTCGCCTAAATTGCTGAGCACGATTGGCGGCGCCCAGCGTCAGGATTCGGTGATGAACGGCCTCGATTTTCTACTGCCGAAAGCGGGTTCAGAGGATTGGATTCTGGTGCACGATGCCGCGCGTCCCTGTTTGAGCGGCGAGGATCTCGCCGCGCTGATCGACGCGGTGGCGGGCGTGCCCGGCAACGCAGCGTCCGACAACGCGGCGCCCGCAGCGGCCGGCGCAGTGCTGGCGGCACCCATTGTCGATACCGTCAAACGGGAACTGCGCGGCAGCCACGCGTCGCAGTCGGCGCCGGCAGGCATAGAAACCGTGGATCGCACCGGTCTATGGCGCGCGCTGACGCCGCAGATTTTCGGCTTTGCGCAGTTGCGCCGGGCTTTGCAGGATGCTGTGCAAGCCGGGGTCGCGGTAACCGATGAGGCGCAGGCGCTCGAGCGTTTGGGGTTACGGCCGAAGCTGGTGCGCGGCTCGCCCTTCAATATCAAGGTGACACGCGTCGAGGACTTGGAATTGGCCGCAAGAATTTTGCAATTGACGGAGAGCAATCAGATGCGCGCAGGACTTGGCATGGACGTGCACGCTTTCGGCGCCGGCGACCACGTGGTACTCGGCGGTGTGCGCATCGCGCATCCATTCGGCGTGATTGCGCACTCGGACGGCGACGTCGTCATCCACGCGCTGTGCGATGCGCTGCTTGGCGCCATGGGCGACGGCGATATCGGCCAGCATTTTCCCGACAGCGATCCGCGCTACCGGGGCGCCGACAGCCGCGTGTTCCTGCGCGTAGTTGCGGAGCGCATGCGGGCCGCGGGGCTGCACCTGGTCAACGCGGACCTGACCGTGCTGGCGGAAGCACCGCGCATCGCCGCGCATCGCGGCGCGATGTCGGCAAATCTCGCCGCCGACCTACAGGTGCCGGCGCGGCTCATCAACATCAAAGCGACCACTACGGAGCGCTTGGGATTCATTGGGCGCAACGAAGGCTTGGCCGCGATGGCCTCGGTGCTGCTGTCGCATTGACGATCAGCCGCGAAGCAAAACGTAAACCGCGCCGGTGCCGCCGTCGATACCCTTCGCGGAAGTGAACGCCATCACATCCATATGCCGCCGCAGCCAGAGATCCACCGCGATTTTGAGGATCGGGCCGCGCGCTCCGGATCGATAGCCTTTGCCATGAATGACTCTCACGCAGCGGCGTCCGGCGTCGCGGCTGCGGGCGAGAAAATCGGCCAGCCGATCGCGCGCCGCTGTTTGATTCAAGCCGTGCAGGTCCAGCTCGTCCTCGGCCGGATACAAGCCGCGCCGCAAGCGGCGCATCACCTGCGGGCGCAAGCCGGCGCGTTGAAAAGACAGCGCCGCGCCAGCGGCGGCGATGTCTTGCGCCGACGCTTCGAGCGCGGACGCCTCGACCGCCGGCGTCGCGACCAGAGGCATCAGTGCATCGAGATTCTCCGCGGCGCTTCTTGGCGGCTTGCGCGGACGCGGATGCGGTTTAGGCGCAGCCAGGCCGGCCACCGGCGGCGGCTGGGGCAACGGCTTGACGTCGCGAACCGCGGCGCGAAATTCGCTCATCTCGGCCCCTGCGTCACTGTTTTTTTTGCCCATGGATCTTAAGTTGCGTCGGCTATCGGGGTTTCCAGCGTTACAGTATAGTCCGCACGGCGACACCCGCCAGCGCGGCGCAGGCTGTGAATCAGTTGAAGATCCTTCTTTCCAATGACGACGGCTACCGAGCCGAGGGCTTGGCGGCACTCGGGCGGGCGATCGAGCCATTAGGGGCCGTCACCATAGTGGCTCCAGACCGGAACCGCAGCGGCGCCAGCAATTCTCTGACGCTGGACGTCCCGGTGCGCGCCACGCGCTACGACACCGATTCCTATTTCGTCAACGGCACGCCGACTGATTGCGTGCATCTGGCGGTCTCGGGATTGTTCGACTTTGAACACGACATCGTGGTATCGGGCGTGAATGACGGCGCCAATCTCGGCGACGACACGTTGTACTCTGGTACCGTCGCTGCCGCCGTCGAAGGCCGCTTTCTCGGGTTGCCGGCCATCGCCGTATCGCTGTGCCTGACGCCGGACAGTCCGCGCAATTTTCGCCTGGCCGCGGAACTGGCGGCGCAATTGGTGCGGAGAATGGCGCAGGATCCGCTGCGAGGCCCGGAGGAGGGGCCCGTGATCCTCAACGTCAATGTGCCGGATTTGCCGGACGGGCAATTGCGCGGCATCAAGGTGACACGCCTCGGCAGCCGGCACCGCTCCAAGCCCATCGTCAAAACGCAGGATCCACGCGGCCGCGACGTATACTGGGTCGGGAATGCGGGTGCGGGACAGGACGCAGGGCCGGGCACGGACTTTCACGCCGTTGCGGAAGGGTTCGCGTCCATAACTCCGCTGCAAATCGATTTGACCCGCCATGACGCGCTCGTAGGTCTCAAGCGGTGGCTCGATCTTGACTAACTTCATGGAAGGCCCGCGTTTGAGCGGCATCGGCATGACTTCGGCGCGCACCCGCGAGCGGCTGGTGCTGCGACTGCAGGAACAGGGCATTGCGGATCTACGCATTCTTGATCGCATACGCAGCGTGCCGCGGCACCTGTTCATGGATGAGGCGCTGGCCAGCCGCGCCTATGAGGACACCGCGCTGCCGATAGGCTTCGGTCAGACCATCTCGCAGCCGTTCGTGGTGGCACGCATGACCGAGGCGCTGCTCGCGGCCGGAGACGTACACAGGGTGCTGGAGATAGGCACCGGCTGCGGCTATCAATCCGCGGTGCTGTCGCCGTTGATCAAAGAGCTCTACACCATCGAGCGAATCGCCAGTCTTTTAGGGAGAGCACGGCGGACTCTGCGTGAATTGCGAATTCGCAATGTCCATTTTCGTCACGATGATGGCAACGTCGGCTGGCCGGCGCGCGCGCCGTTCGATGGAATCCTATTGACGGCGGCGCCGCAAGCAGTGCCGGCGGCCTTGTTCGAGCAGCTCAAAGTAGGCGGGCGGCTGATAGCGCCGGTGGGGCCCGACGGGCGGCAGGAGCTTTTCCTCTACATCAAGGGCGAAACCCGGGTGGATCGTCAATCCTTGGGCGCGGTGAGCTTCGTACCCTTGGTTTCGGGATTGCAGCCGTAGTTGCGCTTGCCGCGAGCGATTTGCGCACTGACGTTGAGCTGCTTGCTGTTGAGTGCATGCGCCGACACCGCTGTTGAGAATCAAAACATCTACCTGGTTCAGCCCAAGGACACGCTGTACAGCATAGCTTGGCGCTTCGACCTCGATTATCACGACCTGGCTCGCTGGAATAACATCGGTCCCGATTTTCGGATCACTGTCGGTCAGTCGTTGCTGCTCACGGGCGCCGCATCGCCGATAAGAGCAGCGCCGGCCGTCGGACACGCGCCCCCGGTCAAACACGCGCCTCCGGCGTCGAATGCGTCAAACGCGCCCGCAGGCGCCACGGCCGGCGCCACTGCGCTGAAGTGGGTTTGGCCTACCGAGCATCCGGCAGCGCCGCTGCCGGTGCCCGGCGGCGGCATTCTCTTGGCGGGGCATGTGGGCCAAGAGATTCGTGCGGCGTGTGCGGGTCGGGTGGTTTACTCCGGCAGCGGTCTTCGCAGCTACGGGAATTTGATCATTATCAAACACTCCGAGAGCCTGCTTTCCGCCTATGCGCACAATCGAGATTCGCTGGTGAGGGATGGCGAGGACGTGTCGGCGGGTCAGCCGATCGCACACATGGGAGAGGGCGCGCCGCAAAAACCGGTGCTGTACTTCGAGATCAGGAGATTCGGCAAACCAATTGATCCCAAGACGATACTTCCTTAGTAAAGTAGTTTCTTAGTAATATTTGTAAGTCATTAATAATAAACATTGTTTCAACTAAATCTTCAGCATTGTCGGGATCTTGCGACCAACACCGCGCGTATGTTTAACTGTGGCCCCTCGGGAAAGTCCATTGCGGGGCGTCAGGTTTACACAGATTGGTACAATAAAAACAATAAGATCAATAAGAAGTAGAATAAATCTCGATAATCATTGATTGTGTAATTCCTGCGCCCTGCTATTTTTTTGCTCTTGAATCAGGCCAGCAGCAGCGCCACGACCCGCCGCTGTTCCCCGACCAGCACATTGAACGTGCGGCAGGCCGCGCCCGTGTCCATTACCTCGAATCCAATTCCGGCGCGTAAAAATTGAGCGCCGAAGGATGAGGCCGGAAAGATCTGGCGCGCGCCGGTTCCCAGCAACACGATTTCGGGGCCGAGAGCCAGAATGCGCGACGCATCGATGCCGATGAGCCCTGTGAGGTCTTGGATGTTCGGCTCCGCCAGCAGTGTCGATGCGCTCAAGATCAACGCGCCGCGATAGCGATTTTCATTGACCTGCAGCTCGCCCCCCTGGTAGGCGCGAATGACATTGGTGCCTGAAGTTGAGTCCTGGCTGAACCGCATGCGCTTAAGATACTCAAAACCGCGCCGGAGCGTTCGTGTCTGCCCAATATTTTCGCTTTAGCGCGCGCACCCCGCCCGATCCGCGGCGCTCCTTGCTTCTGGAGCAGCTGCTGGCGCGCGCCGACACAAGTGCTTCGTCAAGCGATTGGCGCCTCGATGCCTTTCGCCTCATCGCGCCGCCAGCCGCGAGCATGCCGGCGGTGGCCGCAGCCGCGCTGTTCGCTGACCGCGGTGTCATGGAGGCGGCGTGGGTTTGCATCGCAGCTCCGGTTCATTACCTCGCGGAAATGAACAATGTGCGCCTGGCAGCGGAAGGGATGCCGACATTGCGACCCGACGAAGCCGAGGCGCTGGCCTTGGATTTCAATCGCGTATGGAGCGATTCGGGCACGCGCTTGTTGGCGGGCCGATCCGCCGTTCTATACTGTATTTTAGATCGAGCCCTGCAAGTGACGACGCGCGACCCCGAGGATGTGATTGGCCGGCATATCGAAGAATATCTGCCGATCGGCGGCGGCGCGCCGGTCCTGAAGCGTCTGATGAGCGAGATTGAGATGTGGCTGTTCGAACATCCCGTCAATGGCGCGCGAGCGGCGCAGGGGCTCGCGCCGATCACGGGCCTGTGGTTGTGGGGCGGCGGTACCGCCATCACTTCGCTTCCCACGATCCAGGGTTTTTGCTCGGGCAACGATGTGTTCTTCAAGGCCTTTACGCAGCAAGCGGCTGGCGGCCGAGGCGGCGGAGTCATCGTGATGCCGGACGTGCCCGGCAGCGATACGTGGCATGAGGCGGAGTCGCGGTGGCTCAAGCCCGCGGTCGCACAATTGCGCGAAGGTGTGATTTCGCGGCTCGATCTGTCGGCCGGCGCTCGCGGCTGGAGCGTAAGCGCTCGCGCAATTTTGCGGTTTTGGCGGCGCCGCAAGCCGTGGTGGGAGTGGTTCGCGTGAGTAGCATGGAGATTCGGCGCCGGGCGCTCAAGAGCACGCAGCACCTTGCGGCAGATCTACACCCGGTGCTGCGCCGTGTTTACGCCGCGCGCGGCATAGACGCTGAGTCGGACTTGGATTTATCGCTGGATCGGCTGCTGCCGGTGGGGACTCTTGATGGCGTGGACGCGGCGACCGAACTGCTCGCGGCGCATCGGGCGGGCCGCGTGCTCGTGATCGGCGATTTCGACGCCGATGGCGCCACCAGCACGGCCTTGGTGGTCAGAGCGCTGCGCGCCATGCGTTTTGCGCATGTCGATTTCCTCGTGCCCAACCGCTTTCGCTACGGCTACGGTCTGACGCCGGAAATCGTGGCGCTGGCCGTCACCCGCCGCCCGTCGCTGATCGTCACGGTGGACAACGGCGTTTCGAGTGTGGCAGGGGTGGAGGCCGCGCGCGCCCATGGGGTGCCCGTGTTGGTGACGGATCATCACTTGCCGGGAGCGGAACTGCCGCAAGCTGCAGTCATCGTGAATCCGAATCTTGCCGGCAGCCGGTTTGCAAGTTCGGCACTGGCCGGTGTCGGAGTGGCGTTCTATGTGGCTGCGGCGCTCGCCAAGGCCATCGCCCCGCAATTCCGGGTCGCGGATTTGCTGGATTTGGTGGCTCTCGGGACCGTTGCCGATGTGGTGGCACTGGATCGCAACAATCGGGTGCTGGTGTCGCAGGGACTGAAGCGCATTCGTGCGGGCCGATGCGTCGCCGGTATTCGCGCGCTGCTCGACTCGGCCGGCCGCCGTATGGCTGAGATCACCGCGGCCGATTTGGGATTCGCGGTGGCGCCGCGGCTGAATGCTGCCGGACGACTCACCGACATGAGCGTCGGCATCGCCTGCCTGCTGGCAGACGATCCGGCCGAAGCGGTGCGACTGGCGCAGCAGCTTGCAAAGCTCAATGAGGAGCGGCGCGAAATCGAAAATCGCATGCAGCAGGACGCCATTGGACTGGCCGCAGAGGCGGTGCAAGGCGATGCGGGAGTTGAATCGCTCGGCCTCTGCCTGTTCGATGAAAGCTGGCATCAGGGCGTGGTGGGTCTGGTCGCCGGCAAAGTCAAGGAGCGACTGCACCGCCCGGTGATTGCCTTCGCGCGCGCCGAGGACGGCTCGTTGCGCGGCTCCGCGCGCTCGGTGGCGGGCGTGAACATCCGCGATGCCCTCGATAGCATCGCGACCCGACATCCCGACCTCATCGACAAATTCGGCGGCCATGCCATGGCGGCCGGCGTGAGCTTGGCGGAGGGAAACCTGGAGGCGTTCCGCAGCGCCTTTGCAAGCGAAATCGCCGCGCGCACCGACCTTGAATCGCTGCGGGGGGTGATCTACTCGGACGGCGCATTGACCGCTGAGGAGCTGTGCATCGATACGGCGCGCGCGCTGCGCGCCGCCGGCCCCTGGGGCCAGGGTTTCCCCGAGCCGGTATTCGACGGCGAGTTCAAGATACTCGACGCAAAAATCGTCGGCGGCAAACACATGAAAATGAATCTTGAGCTTGTGGGCGGCGGCCTGTCGGCGATCGAGGCTATCGCATTTGGATATGCGGACGGTGCGCCGCTCGGTTACGGCGCCACGGTGCAGCTGGCCTATCGTCTCGAGATCAACGAGTTTCGCGGCAGCGAGCGGGTTCAATTGAACTGCCAGAATGTGAGCTTAAGCTAGGTCTTCGATGTGCTAGGATCGGCCGCAATGGAAATCAATCAACTCAAACGCTTCATCAAAGATCTCGAGGAACGCACCGATTCCTTGAGGAGGTATCTTTGATTACGACAATAAGCACGAACGACTTCAAGAGGTAACGCGCGAACTCGAGCAGCCGGGGATCTGGGACAAACCCGATCGCGCTCAGGAGCTGGGAAAGGAGCGGGCAAAACTCGAGCAGGTCGTCGGCAGCCTGGATCATCTCAAAAGCGGTCTCAACGATGCGGCGGAATTGCTGGAGATTGCCGCCGCGGAGTCGGATACGAAAGCCGCCGAACAAATCGAGGCCGATGTCAAAAAATCGGCCACCGAAGTCGAACGACTCGAATTCCAGCGCATGTTTCCGGGCAAGATGGATTCGCACAATGCGTTTCTCGACATTCAAGCCGGCGCGGGCGGCACCGAAGCTCAGGACTGGGCGGCGATGCTGTTGCGAATGTATCTGAAATGGGCGGACGGGCATGGCATCAAGACCGAGATCATCGATCAGAGCGACGGCGAAGTCGCCGGTATCAAGGGCGCAACCATTGAAATGATCGGCGACTATGCGTACGGCTGGCTGCGCACCGAAACCGGCGTGCACCGCCTGGTGCGAAAATCGCCCTTCGATTCCGGCAATCGCCGCCACACCTCGTTTGCCTCGGTATTCGTATCCCCGGAGGTGGACGATGACATCGACATCGAGATCAATCCCGCCGATCTGCGCACCGATGTCTACCGTTCGAGCGGCGCCGGCGGTCAACACGTGAACAAGACCGAATCCGCGGTGCGCATCACGCATATCCCAAGCGGCATCGTGGTGGCCTGCCAGGGTGAGCGCAGCCAGCACAAGAACCGCTCGACGGCGATGAAGCAGTTGAAGGCCAAGCTTTACGAGCTTGAATTCAACAAGCGCAATGCGGCGGCCAAAGTGCTCGAGGATTCGAAATCGGACGTCAGCTGGGGTAACCAGATTCGCAGCTACGTTCTGGATCAGTCGCGCATCAAGGATTTGCGCACCGGCGTCGAGATTGGCAATACCACCGCCGTGCTCGACGGCGCGCTCGATGAATTCATGCAAGCCAGCCTGAAGCAGGGCCTGTAGACGACTATGAGCGACGATGACGACAATCATTTGATCGCGGAGCGCCGCGCCAAGCTCGCGAGGCTGCGGCAAGGCGGCAGCGCGTTTCCAAACAGTTTCCGCCGCAATGCTCTGGCAGCGGACCTGGCGCAGGCCTACGGCAGAAAATCGCCCGAGGCGCTCGCGGCCGAGGCGGTCCGGGTGAGTGTCGCCGGCCGCCTGCGCCGCAAGAACGTCATGGGCAAGGGTAGTTTCGCGAAGATCGAAGACGGCAGCGGCGGAATCCAGGTTCGTCTGGAGCGCGACACGCTGCACGATGTCTACGAGGACTTCAAAACGTGGGACGTCGGCGATGTGATCGGCGTCGAAGGTGTCCTGTTCTTGACCAAGACCGGCGAATTGACGGTAAGGGCGGATCGTGCCGTGCTTCTTACCAAGTCGCTGCGCCCGCTGCCGGACAAATGGCACGGCATTACCGATACCGAGACCCGGTATCGGCGCCGCTATGTCGATCTGATCATGAACGAGGAAAGCCGGCGCGTCTTCGAGACGCGTTCGGCGATCGTGCGCTACCTGCGCGCCTTCCTCGACTCGCGCGGCTTTCTCGAGGTGGAGACGCCGATGCTGCATCCGATTCCGGGCGGCGCCGCGGCACGCCCCTTCAAGACCCACCACAACGCGCTCGACGTAGGCATGTATTTGCGCATCGCCCCCGAGCTCTACTTGAAGCGGCTCACCGTAGGCGGCTTCGAGCGGGTCTATGAGATCAACAGAAATTTCCGCAATGAGGGCGTATCGACGCAGCACAATCCCGAGTTCACCATGCTGGAGCTGTACCAGGCGTATGCCGACTACACCGACCTCATGGAGCTGATCGAAACGCTGTTCCAAAATCTCGCCGATACCCTGCTCGGATCCCGCAAGCTGGTCTATCAGGGCACCGAGTTCGATTTGTCGAAGAGCTTTGCGCGCATGAGCATCGAGGACATCATTCTGGCGAACAACCCCGACCTGGATCCGATGTCGCTGCGCGATACGCCGTATTTGCGGCGGGTATGCGAGCAGATGAAGATTCCCTACAAGGCGGCCGATGGCCCCGGAAAACTTCAGATCGAGATATTCGAGAGAACCGGTGAACATACGCTCATTCAGCCCACCTTTGCCTATGCCTACCCCGCCGAAGTGTCGCCGTTGTCGCGGCGCAATGATCAGGATCCCTTTATCACGGATCGCTGGGAATTCTTCATCGGCGGCCGCGAGTTGGCCAATGGCTTTTCAGAGTTGAATGATCCGGAAGATCAAGCGCAGCGCTTCAAAGAGCAGGTCATGCGCAAGGACGCCGGCGACGAGGAAGCCATGTACTACGACGCAGACTACATCCGGGCGCTGGAGTACGGCATGCCGCCCGCTGCGGGCCTGGGGTTGGGCGTCGATCGCTTGGTGATGCTGTACACGAATTCCCCTTCGATACGCGATGTGTTGTTGTTCCCGCACATGCGGCCGGAGTTTTGAACCGAGCCTCGGCCCCATGCTCAGCGAACTCGATGTCCTCAAGATGGTAGGCGAACGGCTCAGCAACAATCGATTCCAATTCATGCTGACCGGCTCATTGGCGCTTGCCTACTACGCTACCCCTCGCATGACTCGTGATTTGGATGTGGTGGTGGACTGGCGCGAAGCGGATGTTCAATCTCATGCATCTTGAGACCGGTATTAAAGTCGATTTCATTGTTCGCAAAGCGACCGAGTATCGCGAGGCGGAATTTTTGCGCCGACGCGCCGTTGGTTCAACGAAGTCGGAAATGCAGCTTCGCGATATCAAGTCGCTGGTTCATGCGTCGCGCCTGGAGCAAGTCCTGGCATGAGCGATACATCGGCGAAATTCTCAGCTCTGGTGAGCGAGCGGCATGCGCAGATGTCCGCCGATGAACGCATGCAAATAGCTTCGGACCTGTTCGACACCGCGCGCAAGATCATTGAGTCATCGCTGCCCGGCAATCTGTCGCGCAGGGCGAGAAGACTTGCGGTTGCGAGGCGACTGTACAACGACGAACTGCCAGAGGCCGCTTTGAGCGCGCATGCCGACTGGGAGAGCGGCCAATAACCGCGCCGAGAAATTAGCTAGACGGGCGGCGTGTGCGGGTAGGGCAACGGCAACTCGGTTGCTGCCACCGCCGGTCCCGCCGATGGGTCGCCGCCGGCCGGATCGATCGACAGCACCGCCAGGGCCTCGACGCGTCCGCCGCTGTCAATCACCTCGGTCAAGCGTCCCTGGCGGCCGTCGGACAAGTACAGCGCTTGACCCACGGTCCAGGTCCCCGCGGGCAGCAGCAGCCGGAACAGCCGGCGCTTGATCCTGCCCAGGTGCTGGGTACGCGCGATGATTTCCTGGCCGGTATAGCAGCCCTTGGTAAAGCTGATTCCGTCCAACAGATCGAGATTCAGCATCTGCGCGACGAAGGCTTCGCTGGTTGCGGCATACACCTGCGGCAAGCCGGCGCGTATGTCCGCGAGGCGCCACTCATCGCTGCTCGCCGTGGCGGCCGCACCTGGGACCTCCGCCAGTTTCGAAGCGGCGCCGATCACCCAAAATCGGTTGCCGTCATGATTGACGCGGGCAACGCCGATGCCATTGTGTTCGAGGTATCCATTCGCATCCGTAGGAGTAGGCAGACCGGCGGATCGCAGCGGTTGCTCGCCATGGACGCCCGCGATGCTGAGCGATTCGCCGGCATCTTCGATCTGCACTTTTGCCCGGAGGATGAATTTGCGCATGCGCTCGAGCGTCGGCCGCAGGAGCTCGCGCGGCAGAATGGCCGCGACGCCGCTCGAATGCGGTAACAGATATATGAGTGCCAGCACACGGCCTTGTGGACTGGAATACGAACTCAACAGGGAAACATTTTCGGTCAGACGCTGGGTATCGCTCGATACCTGTCCCTGCAAGAAACTCAAGGCATCCGCTCCCGAGAATCGCAAGATTCCCAAATGCGCAAGACGTGCGGAGCCCTCTACAGCAGCGGTAGTCATCAGCTATGAAATGGGTGCGGCTGCCACGATGTCAACCCCAGGCGCTTTGCTCTTTTACCCTAAAGAGGTCGCGGGCGTGGTTATGTGGCCCCGTTTTCTGGCAAACTTTCAGATGTGATGCCTGCCTGCGACGACAAGATCCCCAGCAACCCCCGGACGCCGACAACCGAGGGCGCGCCGGTTCCCGACGCGCCGCTCTCCGAGGCTCCGCCGCATGCCGCCGTTGCGCCGCGCGAGATTGGCGGACGCGACGGCCCGGAGCCGACCCGCTTCGGCGATTGGGAGCTGCGCGGCCGCTGCATCGATTTCTAGCCGCGATGCGTATCATCTCTCATCCCGGGGAACCTTGATGCCTGCGCGCGGCCGGCCGATTTCACCCTTTTGGATCTATCGCTGGCAGATCGGCAACACCCTGTCGATCTTGCATCGATTTACCGGTGCAGCTCTCGCGCTCGGCCTGATTGCCTTGAGCTATTGGTTGGTGTCGCGTGGCCGGCGGGACCGCAAAGCTACGCCGCGGCTGTTGCATTGTTCGCAAGCCCTGCGGGTTTGTTGCTCCTCATCGGCTGGACGTTCGCATTCCTGTTTCACTTGCTGAACGGCGTGCGGCATTTGTTCTGGGACGCGGGCCGCGGCTTCGAGCGAACGCAACGGCATGCGAGCGGTTGGATTGCGGTGCTGGGCTCGTTGCTATTGACGTTGAGCTTCTGGGCTTGGTTTTGGCGTCACCTGTCATGAGTTTGCGAAGTCCTCTGGGCAGAGTGCTGGGATTGGGGTCGGCCAAAGACGGCACCGCGCATTGGTGGGCGCAGCGGGTGAGCGCCGTGGCGCTCATTCCGCTGACCTTGTGGTTTGTATTTTCGCTGCTGACGCTGCCGGCTCTTGACTACGACACGGTCCGCACCTGGCTGTCGGTGCCCTTCAGCGGCTTTTTGGCGCTATTGCTGGTTGCGGTGCTCGCCTATCACTCCTACCTGGGCACCATCGTGGTCGTCGAGGATTACGTGCACCGCGGCCGGAATGAAGCTGCTCTCGCTGCTGCTGTTGCGCTTCCTCTACGTGCTGTGCGGCGGCGCCGGCATATTCGCGATATTGCGCGTCGTGTTCGGATCCTCGAATTTATGAGCGAGTACAAATTCATCGACCACAGCTACGATGTGGTCGTGGTCGGCGCCGGCGGCGCGGGATTGCGCGCCACCTTCGGTTTGGCCGAGGCCGGTCTCGCCACGGCCTGCCTGACCAAGGTGTTCCCGACGCGCAGCCACACCGTGGCGGCGCAGGGCGGCATCTCGGCGGCGCTCGGCAACATGGGCGCCGATGATTGGCGCTGGCACATGTACGACACCGTCAAGGGCTCGGATTGGCTCGGCGACCAGGACGCCATCGAGTTCATGTGCAAGGAGGCGCCGGCCGCGGTCATCGAACTCGAGCACTACGGCGTGCCGTTCTCGCGCACCGAGGATGGGCGCATCTATCAGCGGCCGTTCGGCGGAATGACCACGCACTTCGGCAAGGGCATCGCGCAGCGAACCTGCGCCGCGGCGGACCGCACCGGCCATGCCATGCTGCACACCCTGTATCAGCAATCGCTTGAAGCACGAAGCGAACTTCTTCATCGAGTACTTCGCGCTGGATCTGATTATGGAAAATGGCGAATGCCGCGGCGTCATTGCCCTCGACATGTCCGACGGCACGCTGCATCGGTTCCGCGCGCATCAGGTGATTCTGGCCACCGGCGGCTATGGCCGTGCGTGGTTCTCCTGCACCTCCGCGCATACCTGCACCGGAGACGGCGGCGGGATGGCGCTGCGCGCCGGCCTGCCGCTGCAGGACATGGAGTTCGTGCAATTTCATCCGACCGGCATCTACGGCGCTGGCTGTCTCATCACCGAAGGATCGCGCGGCGAGGGCGGGTACCTGACGAATTCCGCCGGCGAGCGATTCATGGAGCGATATGCGCCGAACGCGAAGGATCTGGCGTCGCGCGACGTGGTCAGCCGCTCGATGACCATCGAAATTCGCGAAGGCCGCGGCGTCGGCAAGCTCAAGGATCACATCGATCTGCATCTGGAGCACTTGGGTCCGGCGGTGATCAAGGAGCGGCTGCCCGGCATTGCGGAAACCGCCCGCATCTTCGCCAGGAGTTGACGTCAACAAGGAGCCGATTCCGGTGCTGCCCACCGTTCACTACAACATGGGCGGCATTCCCTGCAATGTGCACGGCGAAGCAGTCACGCGGACAGCCGGCGGCGAAGCGTTGGTGCCGGGACTCATGGCGGTCGGCGAGGCGGCGTGCGTTTCGGTCCACGGCGCAAACCGCCTGGGGTCGAATTCGCTGCTCGATCTGGTGGTCTTCGGCCGCGAAGCGGCGCGGCACTGCGCCCGGGTGTTGAAGCCGGACACGCCGCATCGCGCCCTGAAAGCGGATGCCGGCGCAGCCGCCGTGGAGCGCTTGGATAAGCTGCGCAATGCCAAGGGCTCGCGGCGCACGGCCGATATCCGCTTGGCGATGCAGCGCGTCATGCAAAGCGATGCCACCGTTTTTCGCACCGGCGAATCCTTGAACGACGGCAAACGCAAGCTGGCGCAGGTTTTCGCCTCGTTCGCCGACGTGCAGGTCAGCGATCGCTCGCTGGTATGGAACACCGATCTCATCGAGACTTTGGAACTCGATAATTTGCTGGGGCAGGCGGTGGCCACCATGCATTCCGCGGAAAATCGCAACGAAAGCCGTGGCGCGCAGGCACGCGAGGATTTTCCCAATCGCGACGATCAACATTGGATGAAGCACACGCTGTGCTGGGTCGACGCCGGCGGGGCCACGCGCTTCGATTACCGGCCGGTCCATTTGAACACTTTGACCGACGAGGTCGAATCGATTCCGCCTAAAACGCGGACCTATTAGGAGCGTCGATGGCTGAACTGCTTCTTCCGCGCAATTCCAGGGTAGTCAACGGACGCGTCTACAAAGCGCCGCCGGACGCAAAGAACATCCGCGTCTTCAAAATCTACCGCTTCGATCCGGACGGAGCCGAAAACCCGCGCCTGGATACCTACGAAGTCGACATGGACAGCTGCGGGCCCATGGTTTTGGATGCGTTGATCAAGATCAAGAACGAGATCGATACGACTTTGAGCTTCCGCCGCTCCTGCCGCGAAGGGATCTGCGGCTCGTGCGCGATGAACATCGATGGGAAAAACGGCTTGGCCTGCATCAGCGCCTGCGCCGACGTCAAACACGACATCAGGATCTATCCACTGCCGCACCTGCCCGTCATCAAGGATTTGGTGCCCGACCTCAGCAACTTTTATGCCCAGTACGCCTCGATCAAACCCTGGCTGCAGACCGTAACGCCCGCGCCGCCGGACCAGGAGCGCCTGCAATCCAAAGAAGACCAGGAAAAGGTGGATCGACCGTCGGCATGCATCATGTGCGCGTGCTGCTCCACCAGCTGCCCCAGCTATTGGTGGAACAGCGATCGGTACCTGGGGCCCGCGGCGCTATTGGCGGCCTACCGCTGGATCGTCGACAGCCGTGACGAGGCGGCGGGCGAGCGCCTCGACAATCTCGAGGATCCGTTCCGGCTGTACCGCTGCCATACCATCATGAACTGCACCGAAGCCTGCCCCAAGGATCTGAATCCTGCCAAGGCAATCGCCGAGATCAAGCAAATGATGGCGCATCGACGTCAGTGATGGGGGTACCGCTCGCCATGCTGCCGGAACTGGGGAAATTGCGCTGGCGCTGCCGGCGCGGCATGCAGGAGCTGGATATCCTGCTGTCGCGCTACGTGGAGGAGCGCTTTTCGAGCGCCCCAAAATGCGAACAGGACGCCTTCCAGCGATTGTTGGAGACCCATGACACGGTGATATACGCCTACTGTTTGGGCCAGGTGAAGCCCCCAGACGAAGTTGCCACCCTAATCGAACGAATTACGGCCGCCCCGGCAGCCGGCAGCCAATAGGGTGCGATACCGCTGTTAGAATTCGAGCGTGTGCGCAAATTCACGTTTAATCGTCTTGGCGCGGAAATTGTCGAACTTTTCCGCGGCTTGTAGGTCTATCGCGTCAGGCTGGCCCATGAGTTCGCCGGTTTGGGTTCACCCATGAGCGTCGAGGAGAGCGACCTCAAACTGGTGCAGAGGGTCCAGCGCGGCGAGCGCGCGGCGTTCGATTTATTGGTCCTGCGGTACCAGCACAAGGTGCTGAAGCTGATCATGCGTTACGTGCACGATGCAACCGAAGCAGAAGACATCGCACAGGAGGCTTTCGTCAAAGCCTACCGTGCCCTGCACTCGTTTCGTGGCGATAGCGCGTTTTATACCTGGCTTTACCGAATCGCGATCAACACCGCGAAGAATGCCCTGGTCGCGACAAAACGCCGGCCGATGGATTACGATCTCGATCTGCAAGACCCCGAACAATACGAATTGCACGCCCGGCTCTCGGAGTCGGAAACCCCGGAAGGCTTGCTGCTGACGGACGAGATTCGCGACACCGTGAACCGAGCGATCGAAAATTTGCCCGAGGATCTGCGAACCGCGATCGTGCTGCGCGAGTTGGAAGGATTGAGTTACGAAGATATTGCACAGACGATGGACTGTCCGGTAGGTACGGTGCGATCGCGAATTTTTCGGGCGCGCGAGGCGATTGACAAAAAGCTGCGACCCATTTTTGATGGCGGCCTTGGTCGGCCTGAGGACACATGAGCGAACAAATTCGTGAACAGGTCTCTGCATTTCTCGACGGGGAACTACCCGACTCGGAGACCGAGCTGCTGCTCAAACGCTTGACCCGCGACGGCGAGCTGCGCGAGAGCTTTGGCCGGTACTCGCTGATCGGTGAGGCGCTGCGTGGCGCAACCTCCGATCGAGTGACCAAGGGCTTTGCCGCAGGCGTGAATCTTGCCATCGACGGCGAACCGGTGCACGTCGCCGTCCATGCCCGGGAGCTACGCACGACGAATTGGTGGCGGCCCCTGGCCGGCGTCGGCATTGCGGCCAGCGTCGCGACGGTGGCCATCGTGGCCTTGCAACAAAGGGCGATCACCCCCAACCTGACCGCGGCCACCCCGATTACGGCGCAGAATGTGGCTAAGGCCGGCACAACCGCGGGGCGTGAGGCGCTCTCCTATACCGTGCCGGCGACATCGACGGATTCGCGGGTACGGCCGGCGCATGCCCGCTTGGCCAACTATGTATTCGCGCACAGCCAGTATTCCTCAGGGTTGGGTCAGCGCGGCGTGTTGGCCGACATGCTCATTGAAGATGACGAACCGGCAGCCGCCACCACTGAGCGGGCCGCGCCACCGGCGCGAAACCCCGACGCCCGCGTTGCTCCATGAGCCGATCGGCGATCACTCGCGCCAGCTGGTTGGTTCCTTGCACCATTGCGGGCGCGCTGCTCGCGGCGCTGCCAGCCTTCAGCGCCGATGATCCGCGCGACTGGCTGGAGAAGATGAATCAGGCGCTGGCCACGCGCAACTACGACGGCACTTTTTTTCATTTGAGCGAGGGTCGAGTCGAGACCATGCGCATCGTTCACCGGGTCCGCGCCGGCCGGGTGACCGAAAGGCTGCAATCGCTGGATGGCTCGGGGCGCGAATTCGTGCGCAACAACGACGAGTTGACCTGCTACCTGCCCGATCAACATATGGTGCTGGTCGAGCCGCGCCAGGACCGCGGGCCCTTTCTGGGCTCGCTGCCCAAGTTCGGGGCGTCAGTGAACGATTTCTATCACATCGAGGAAAAGCCCACGACGCGCATCCTCGGCCGGCCGGCGCGAGCAATTGCAGTTACCCCCAAGGATCAGTTCAGGTTCGGATACCGTCTGTGGCTCGATGAGACGACCGCGATGCCGCTGAAGACGCAATTATGCGATTCACAGGGGCGGGTGATCGAGCAGATATTCTTTGCGCGTCTCGATATGCCGGAGAGCATTCCAGACAGCGATCTGGCGCCCACGGTTCGAACCGCGGGAATGCGCTGGGTGCGGCAGGGAGCGCACCAGATTGCGGCCTCTCCGGCGCTTTCCGCCTACCAAGCCAGCGAGCTGCCGCCGGGCTTCCACTTGACCGTCACGGGCGCGCAGACCCTGGGCGGCGACTCGGTGCCGGCGAGTCACCTGGTTTATTCGGACGGACTGGCCACCGTATCGGTGTTCGTCGAAGCGCCGCGGGAACCGGCGCCAGGATCGCTGGCGGCGACTGATGCGCCGCCGGCGGAGCCGCCCATGGAAGGCCTCATGCGCGTGGGCTCGGGATACGCATTCTCCATGGTCGTGCAAGGTCACCAGGTGACCGCTGTGGGCGAGGTGCCCGCACAGACCGTCGAATTCATCGCCCATTCGGTCAAAATATCAGGCGGCGGCGAGCTACCTCGCCACTGACTCCCGTGGCGTCGCGGCGCTTCCTGCTCTATTCACGTCCTGGCTGCGGCTTATGTGAGGAGATGTCGATAGCCCTCGCGGCCGTGCCGGAAGCGGCGGCAATCGGAGTCGATGTGATCGATGTCGATCGCGATCACGCCACCCGCACGCGCTACGGCCATAAGATCCCGGTACTGCTGCTCGACGGCGAATTGGTCTGTCACGGCCGCTTGGACCCCGAAGAAGTACATAAGGCCCTCGCTTATCATCGCCGACCGGTATAATCGCCGGTTTGCCCATAGCGGCTCACGTGGAATACCCAAACAGGCTCCCTGGCGTCGATGAAGAATATCCGCAATTTTTCCATCATTGCTCATGTCGATCACGGCAAATCGACATTGGCCGATCGGTTCATCCAGCAGTGCGGTGGTCTTGATGCGCGGGAGATGCAGGCGCAGGTTCTCGACTCCATGGATCTGGAGCGCGAACGCGGCATTACCATCAAAGCGCAGAGCGTGACGCTCGGTTTCACGTCAGTGACCGGCGAGCTGTACCAGTTGAATTTCATCGACACGCCCGGCCACGTGGATTTCTCCTACGAGGTGTCGCGATCGCTTGCGGCCTGCGAGGGAGCGTTGCTGGTGGTGGACGCCGCGCAGGGCGTCGAGGCCCAGAGCGTCGCCAACTGCTACACGGCGCTGGAGCAGGGCCTGGAGGTGCTGCCGGTCATCAACAAAATCGATTTGCCCTCGGCCGATCCTGCGAAAGTCATTCGTGAAATCGAGGAGATCATCGGCATCCCGGCCGACGATGCGGCGCTGGTCAGCGCCAAAACCGGACTTGGCGTTCCTGAATTGCTCGAGCAATTGGTCAAGCGCATTCCGGCGCCCAAAGGCGATCCACAAGGACCGCTGCAGGCATTGATCATCGATTCGTGGTTCGACAACTACGTCGGCGTGGTTTCGCTGGTACGGGTCATGAATGGCGCCTTGCGCACCGGCGAGAAAATCCGGGTGATGTCGACCGGGCGCAGTCACAACATCGACAAGCTCGGCCGCTTCTCGCCCAAACCGGTGACTCGCGAGTCGTTGGAAACCGGCGAAGTCGGTTTCGTCATTGCCGGGATCAAGGAGATCGACGGTGCCCCGGTGGGCGACACCATCACGTTGGAAAACAATCCCGCCAAAGAGCCGCTGGCGGGCTTCAAGCAAGTGCAGCCGCGGGTTTTCGCCGGCCTGTTCCCGGTGAGTTCCGACGACTACGAACAATTTCGCGAGGCGCTGAAGAAGCTGAAACTCAATGATTCGGCGCTGCATTTCGAGCCGGAAGTGTCCACCGCCTTGGGGTTTGGTTTTCGCTGCGGCTTCCTGGGGCTGCTGCACATGGATATCGTGCAGGAGCGATTGGAGCGCGAATACGACCTGAATTTGATCACCAGCGCGCCGACCGTCATTTACGAGGTATTGCTCACCGACGGCTCGGAGATGTTCGTGGACAATCCTTCCAAATTGCCGCCGCAGGACCGCATCTCGGAGCTGCGCGAACCCATCATCATCGCCAACATTTTGGTGCCTCCGGATCATGTCGGCGCGGTGCTGGCGCTGTGCAGCGAAAAGCGCGGCGTGCAAAAGAAAATGCTGTTTCTCGGCAGTCAAGTCTCGCTGCAATACGAATTGCCGCTCGCCGAAATCGTGCTCGACTTCTTCGATCGGCTGAAATCCTCGAGCCGCGGCTATGCCTCTTTCGATTACGAATTCAGCCATTTTCAGGCGGCGCCGCTCGTCAAACTCGATGTCCTGATCAACGGCGACCCGGTGGACGCGCTGTCCCTCATCGTGCATCGCGATAATGCCTACAGCCGCGGCCGGGAACTGGTCGACAAGATGCAGGAGCTGATTCCGCGCCAGATGTTCGACATTGCCGTGCAAGCGGCCATCGGCAGCCACATCATCGCGCGCGCCAGCGTCAAGGCGATGCGCAAGAACGTGCTGGCCAAGTGCTACGGAGGCGACATCACGCGCAAACGCAAGCTCCTTGAGAAGCAGAAGGCCGGCAAGAAGCGAATGAAGCAGGTCGGCCAGGTCGAAATCCCGCAAGAGGCGTTTCTTGCGGTATTGCAGGTCGGCAAGAAGGCCAATTGAGCGTGGCCTACAACCTTGAACATTTTGGGGGTCTTTCGTGAATGATGGCGATCGATTTTTCGTAGGCCTGTTAGTCGCGGGTATCGTCTGTGTGCTGGTGATCTTGATCGACGGTTGGTTCCTGCGGCCGCAACGCGATCCGGGTGCAACCAGCGCCGAGGAACCGCTGCTGCCGAAATTGGCCGGCTATGCCCTGGTGGGGCTGTCGTTGGCGATGCTGTGGCGGCTGTTTCGCTACGAGGCGGTCGATTTCAGTCTCATGCTGGTGGTGGTCGGCGCCGTATCCGGCATCATTTGGGCTCTGGATCAGGCTGTCTTCGCGCGCCGGCGCCGGGTGGCCGCCGCCGCGGTCGGTACTCCAGCCGAGCGCGTGCGCGAGCCCATCGCGGTCGAATACGCGCGCTCATTCTTCCCAGTCATCATTTTGGTATTGGTCATCCGCTCGTTTCTTTTCGAGCCGTTCCGCATCCCGTCCGATTCCATGATGCCGACCTTGTTCGACGGTGATTTCATATTCGTCAGCAAGTATTCCTATGGCTTGCGTTTGCCGGTCGTCAATACGCTGGTGTTCGCCACCGGCACTCCCAAGCGCGGCGATGTGATCGTGTTCAGACTGCCGCCGAATCCGAAAATCAACTACATCAAGCGCCTGGTGGGGCTGCCCGGAGACCGCATCCGGGTCGATGAGAACAACCAGCTGTACGTAAACGACAAGCTGATGCCCCAGGTGCTAGGTCCGACCTACACGGGGCCGAAGCAGGATCTGTGGAACTACGCGGGCGTTCCGACGGCGTTCGAACAGCTGGACGCCAAGCGTCATCGCATCATGTTCGCCAACGGCAGCGTCAGGGCCGGCGAATGGGTGGTGCCGCCGGGGCACTATTTCTTCATGGGCGACAATCGGAACAACAGCAAGGACAGCCGCTGGCTGAACGAGCCGGATGCGCCGGGGTTCGTGCCGGAGAAGAATCTGGTCGGTAAAGCGGTGCGAATTTGGCTTAATCTTGATACTCGTGACGGACCTCTCTGGAGAAGGATCGGGAATGCGATTGAATAGGGGTCTTAAAGGGAGGCTTTTTATGCGACAGCATCAGCGCGGCATGACATTCATCGGGTTGCTCTGCATTCTTGCCCTGGCCGGCGTGGTCGTCTATGCCGGTATTCGGCTGGCACCCGTGTACTTAATTACATGAAGGTCGCGCGGACCATGGAAGCGACGGCCAGCGGACTTCAAAGGCGACAGCGCCGACATCCAGGCGCCATGACGCACACTCGCTCGAGCCGGCACTGGGAAATCGAGGACATCGACCGGCAGTCGACTACAAGGACATCGAGATCACCAAGGACGACACGCGGCGTGCAGATGCACGTGGCGTATGACGATTCGGTCCCCTATATCGCCAACGTTTCGCTGGCCGTGCACTTCGACAAGACAGTGACGGTGAAGTGATTCCACTGCGCCAGTCGGACGATCTTTCCGCTTGGGTCGAACGCACGTTCGGCTACGTCTTTAGGACACCGGAACTCTGTGACGCGGCGCTCACGCACCGCAGCGCCGGCGCGCTGCACAATGAGCGTCTGGAATTCTTGGGCGATTCGATCCTCAATTGCAGTGTGGCGCGCATGCTCTTCGACGCACATCCGCAGGCTGACGAGGGAGCGCTGTCGCGCCTGCGCGCCAAATTGGTCAGCGGCGAGGCCCTGGCACAGATTGCAGGCGAACTGGGCTTGGGAGAGCACCTGCGTCTTGGCGCGGGCGAGTTGAAGTCGGGTGGTTTTCGCAGGGCGTCGATACTGGCGGATGCGCTCGAGGCGCTGCTCGGCGCCATATTTCTGGATTCCGGTTTTGATGCCGCCGCCGCGGCGGTGGCGCGCATCATCACCCCTAGAATGTCGGAATTGCCGGGCGCCGATGCGCTCAAGGACCCCAAGACTCGCCTCCAGGAAGTTCTGCAGGCAAGCGGCCTGGCGTTGCCGGTGTACACATTGACCGCGGTCACGGGCGATCCGCACGCGCAATCGTTTACGGTCAGCTGCGAAGTTCCGGTGTTGGGCGCCGCCGCGGTGGGCGAGGGCGCCAGCCGGCGCCGCGCCGAGCAATTGGCTGCCGCAAAACTGCTGGATCTTCTGCCCGCCGAAATGCGAAAGCCCGTATGAGCGAGTCTAATTTTCGCGCCGGTCATGTTGCCATCGTCGGCCGGCCCAATGTCGGCAAGTCCACCCTGGTAAATGCGCTGGTGGGCCGTAAAGTGACCATCGTCACCGCCAAACCGCAGACCACCCGGCACCGGATTCTGGGGTTGGTCAATCGGCCGGAGGCGCAATTGGTGCTGGTCGATACGCCCGGATTGCACGAATCGACGCGACGCGTCATGAACCAGTATATGAATCGCGTCGCCATTTCCTCCTCCCAGGATGCCGATGTGGTGCTGTTCGTGATCGAAGCCATGCGTTTCACGGACGAGGACATCTGGGTTTGGGAGCGGGTGCGGGGCCTGAAGCAGCCGCTGTTCGTGGTGGTGAACAAGGTCGACCGCGTTTTCCCCAGAGAGGAGCTCCTGCCCTTTCTCGAGGAGATGACGCGACGCGCGTTCCGGCCTCGGGAATCATTCCGATTTCGGCGCTGCAGTCTGATAATCTGGAGCGGTTGGTCGATCTGGTCGGCGCCGCGCCTGCCGGTGTCGCCGCCGCTGTTTGCGCTTGGACGTGGTCACCGATCGGGACGAGCCGTTTCACGCGGCCGAGATCGTGCGTGAGAAGCTGACATTGAAGCTGCGCGAAGAATTGCCCTATGGCATCAACGTGCAAATCGAGCGCTTCGCGGATGAAAACAATCGCATCATGATCAACGCGGTCATCTGGGTCGAACGCGCGGGCAAAAGGCCATCGTGATCGGTCAAGGCGGCGAACGCTTGAAGGAAATCGGCCGGCTGGCGCGCATTGAACTCAATGATCTGTGGCAGCGGTCCGTGCATCTGGAGCTTTGGGTCAAGGTCAAGGAAAACTGGGCCGACAGCGAAATGGCATTGCGCCAATTTGGGTACGACACATTGTGAAGAGCACGCGGTGCGCAAGCACGCGCCGGGTATGGCTGGCACCGGCCTACGTCTTGCACCAATATGCCTATCGGGACACCAGCCGCATCGTGGAAGTCTTCACCAGCGAACAGGGGCGACTTACTCTGTTCGCGCGCGGCGCCAACGGTCCGAAATCGGCGCTCAAGAGGCGTGCTGCGTCCGTTCCAGCGACTGCTCGTTTCATGGTCGGGCAAATCGGAGGCGTGCCAGCTCGTTTCCGCTGAAATCGATGGTACGACGACCAATCTTAAGCCTGCATCGGCTCATGAGCGGTTTCTATCTGAACGAACTGCTGCTGAAATTGACCGAACGGCGCGATCCGCATCCGGAAATCTTTTGCTCCTATGCCGCGTGCATGCAAGCCCTGTGTGACGGCGAGGTCGAGGAACCCACCCTGCGGCGCTTCGAAAAGAGGTTGCTGAACGATTTGGGCTACGGACTGGAATTGCGGACGGGCGCAAGACGGCATGCCGGTGGAGCCCGATAGATACTATCGGTATGCGTCGGAAAGCGGACCGCAGCCCTGCGTGGCTGAAGCACCGGGCGCGGTCTACGGCCAGTCGCTCGCCGACCTGCAGACGGAAAGTTTCGGCGGCGCTCGCTCGTTGCGCGATGCGAAGCGGGTGTTGCGCGTGGCCATCGATGCCTGTCTTGACGGCCGCTCCTTGAAGTCCCGTGAAATCATGCTGGCGTTGCGCCGCCGCGATTCTGCGCCGTTGGAGCGCCCGTGAGCGAGCCCAAGCTTCATGGCGGCATCGCGCTCGGCGTGAACATCGATCATGTGGCGACATTGCGCCAGGCGCGGCGCGCCCGTTATCCCGATCCCCTGTATGCGGCGCTGCTCGCGGAAGAGGCGGGCGCCGACAGCATCACGCTGCACCTGCGCGAGGATCGCCGTCACATCCAGGATCGCGACGTGTTCGCCATGCGCGGCGCTCTGCAGACCCGCATGAACCTCGAGATGGCAGTCACCGACGAAATGATCCGCATCGCCTTGAGCGTCGGGCCGCAGGATTGCTGCCTGGTGCCGGAGTCGCGGGCCGAGGTCACCACCGAGGGCGGTCTCGACGTTAAGCGGCAGGGAGCGCGGATCGGCCGACGCCGTGACGGCTCTTGGTGCCTCGGGAATCCGCGTGTCGTTGTTCATCGATCCGGATCCGGCGCAAATCGAGGCGGCGCGCCGCGCCGGCTGCGCCGGTAATCGAGCTGCATACCGGCGCCTATGCCGAGGCCACGGGGGCGGCGCGCGCGCGCGAATTCGAGCGGCTGCGCAGCGCGGCGAAAGCGGCGGCCTCGCTGGGCTTGACGGTGAATGCCGGTCATGGCCTCAACTACCACAACGTCGAGCCGATCGCCGCGATCGCGGAAATCGTCGAACTGAACATCGGCCATGCGATCATCGCGCGCTCGGTCGTCGACGGACTGGCCAAGGCGGTGCGCGATATGAAAGCGTTGCTGCGCCACGCTCGAGCAGCATCTTGCTGATGCCATGATATTCGGCATCGGCATCGATGTGCTCAAGGTCGAGCGCGTCGAGCGCGTCTATCAGAAGCATGGCGAGCGCTTCGTATGGCACCTGCTGATGCCGGAGGAGCGGGCGCAACTCGAGCGCACCGCGCGCCCGGTGCGATTTCTTCGCCATGCGCTTCGCGGCCAAGGAGGCCATCGTCAAGGGCATGGGCACCGGATTTGCGCATGGCGTGTGGATCCGCGACGTCGGCATCGTGCAGAACTCCTGGGGAAAACCGGAGGTGGTGTACTCGCAGCGCGGCGCCAAGGTGCGTGATGGCTTAGGTATAGGCGAAGGCCATGTGACTTTGACCGATGAAGCGGGCCTGGTGGTGGCAGTCGCGATCCTCATGCGGCGCGTCCCCGCATGAACACCCTGGTGTTCGACATCGAAACCGTGCCCGATACGGATCTCGGCAGGCGACTATATGGATTGCATGATCTGTCCGACGAGCACGTGGCGCAGATCATGTTCACCAAGCGCCGCCAGGAGACCGGCAGCGAATTCCTGTCGCATGAGCAGCATCGCGTCGTCGCGATCTCGGTGGTGATGCGCACGCAGGGATTCGCTGAAGGTGTGGAGCCTCGGCGAGGAGAACATCCTCGGAAAAGGATTTGATCGAACGCTTCTTCGACGGCTTGGACAAATTCACGCCCGACCTGGTTTCCTGGAACGGCGCGGGTTTCGACCTGCCGGTGCTGCACTATCGCAGCCTGCTGCACGGCGTGACGGCGGCGCGCTACTGGGAAATCGGGCGATTCCGACCGCAGCTTCAGATACAGCAACTATTTGAGCCGGTTTCATTGGCGGCACATGGATCTGATGGATATTTTGTCCGGCTTCCAAGGCCGCGGGCGCGCGAGTCTGCAGGACATCGCCTCGCTGCTCGGCTTCCCGGGAAAGATAGGAATGCACGGCGCTGATGTGTGGGATGCCTATTTGCAAGGCGGGCTCACCGCGCATCCGCGAATATTGCGAGACCGATGTGCTCAACACCTACCTGATTTATTTGCGGTTCGAGCTGCTGCGCGGGCATCTTAACGCAGACCGAACATGCCCACGAAGTTGGCCGGGTCCGCAAACTGCTGGCGGATTCGGCAGCGGCGCATTTCAAGGAATTCGCCGCAGCGTGGCCCGAGGCATAACCCCAAGCGAGGTGCACGAGGCCGATATCGTGGATCTTGCCCATGATGGCCGCGGTGTCGCGCGCATTGACGGCAAGGCGGTATTCGTCGAGGGCGCACTGCCCGGCGAGCGGGTGCGCCTTCGTGTCGTCAAACGCCGCCGGCAGATGGACGAAGCAGTACTGGTCGAGGTATTGACGGCTTCGCCGGATCGCGTCACTCCGCGTTGCGCAGCACTTTGGGATTTGCGGAGGCTGTTCCTTGCAGCATCTGTCCGCCGGGGCGCAGGTAGCCGCGAAACAGCGGCAATTGCTCGAGAATCTTGAGCGCATCGGCAGCGTGCATCCGGAGCGGGTGCTCGATGCCGCTGCGCGGACCTGAATGGGCCTACCGGCGCCGGGCGCGGCTCGGGGTCAAGTACGTGCACAAGAAGGGTCGGGTGCTGGCGGGCTTTCGCGAACGCGACAAGCCGTATCTTGCCGACCTGCGCCGCTGCGAGATATTGCACGGAACCCTTGGCGTTTGCTGCCGCAGGATCTCGCCGCCTTGGTCGAGACCTTAGGTGTCCGCGAGAAAATTCCGCAGGTGGAGGTGGCGGCTGGCGATGCTGCGGCCGCCCTGGTATTTCGCGTGCTGGAGCCGCCGGGCGCGCAAGATCTGGAGAAGCTGGCAAATTTCGGCGCCGCGCACGGCTTGCAGATCTTTCTGCAGAGCGGCGGCCTGGATACGGTGCGGCCGCTGCGTGCCGACTACGCGCCGCTCAACTACGAAGTCGACAGCGGCAACATCGTCATCGAATTCGGACCGGTCGATTTCATGCAGGTCAATCGCGACATCAATGTCTCGATGGTGGATGCCGCAATGAACTTGCTGCAGGTGAATCCCGACGGATACGGTTCTGGATTTATTCTGCGGTCTGGGCAATTTTACATTGCCGTTGGCGCGCCGCGCGCTAAGCGTGGTGGGCGTGGAGGGCGACACCACGCTGGTAGCCAAAGCGCGCGCCAACGCCGTGCGCAACGGCATCGGCAATGCGCAATTCTTCGGTGGAGAATCTATTCGAGCCCGACACCGTTCGGCGCGTGGGCGAGCGCGCGCTACGATCTGGTGCTGCTCGACCCGCCGCGCGCGGGTGCATCCGCACTGCTGACGACGAATGGCACAATGGCGTCCGCGGCGAGTCGTGTATATTTCCTGTCATCCGGGGAGTTTGGCGCGGGATGCTGGAATCTTGGTGCACGCCCAAGGGTTCAGGCTGACCGACGCAGGGGTGATGGACATGTTTCCGCATACCACGCACGTCGAATCGATCGCGGTATTCGAGAGCAGCCGCATGAGCTTGGGTCCGCTCATGGTCGACATTGCCGGCACCGAACTGACGCCCGAGGACATCAGGGTGCTGACGCACCCGCTGGTCGGCAGCGTCATCCTGTTCACCCGCAACTATCGTGAATCCGCGCAAGTAACGGCGCTGACCGCTGCCATCCGCGCCCTGCGTACGTCCGCAATTATTGATCGCGGTGGACCATGAAGGCGGGCGGGTGCAGCGCTTTCGCGAGGGATTTACCGCGACTTCCCGCCGCGCGCCTGCTGGGCAGGCGCTACGACGAGGATCGGCGCGAGGGTTTGAGTCTTGCCCAATCCGTCGGCTGGTTGATGGCGAGCGAACTGCGCGCCGTGGGTGTGGATTTCAGCTTTGCGCCCTGTGTTGATCTTGACTACGGGGTCAGCGAGATCATCGGCGATCGAGCCTTCCATAAGCGATCCGGATGTGGTCGCAGCCTTGGGTGTGGCCTTGCATGGCGGGCATGCGCGAGGCGGGCATGGCGGCGGTCGCCAAGCACTTTCCAGGGCCACGGCGCGGTGATCGCCGATTCGCATGTCGCACTGCCCGTGGACCGGCGCAAATTCGTTGATTTGGAGCCCGATATCCGGCCCTATCGCCCGCTCATCGACAACAATATTGCGCGGGTGTCATGGCGGCCCATGTGGTGTTTCCGGCGGTCGACCCGCTGCCGGCCAGCCTGTCGAGCCGCTGGATCACGGGGGTGCTGCGCGGCGAACTGGGTTTCCATGGCTGCGTGTTCGCGGACGATCTGTCGCATGGCGGGAGCAGCTGCATTTGGGGGAGTCATTGATCGCGCCGAGCATGCATTTGCGGCAGGTTGCGACGTCCTGCCCATTTGTAACGATAGACAAGCCGTACAGTCCGTTCTGGAACATTTCGGGCCCGAGGCCGGTACGGCGGCTTCGCAGGCGCGGATGGTGCGCATGCGGGCTCGGGGAGAGCCCCCTTCGAATCTGAATTCGGATCGCCAGTGGCAGCAGACGGTAGCAAACATCGCAGGTCTTTCGGCGGCACCCCCGTTGGTGCTGACGGAGGGAGGTCATGACGGGGTGTGACGAGGCAATGTATCGCCGCTTGGTCGAGACCTCGCCGGAAGGGGTAGCGCTCATCGATGCGCAGAATCCTGAGCACCCGGTGATTTATGTTAACTCCGCCTTCGAGGCGCTGACCGGTTATTCGGCGGCTGAACTCGTCGGCCGAAATCTGCGCCTGCTGCAGGCCGACGATCGCGACCAGGACGGCCGCCAACGACTGCGCGAGGCATTGAGCCGCGGGGAGACCTGCCGGGTGCTGCTGCGCAATTACCGCAAGGATGGCTCCCTGTTCTGGAATGAAATGATCGTGGTGCCCGCTGCGCGACGCCGAGGGACGCGTCACGCACTTCGCCGGACATCACCGCGACGCCGGCGAGCGCCTGCGGATCGATCCCAAGCTGTCGCGAGACTCTTTGAGCGGTGCGCACCAGCCGACCGCCGTTGCCGTGCGCGACGATCGACTGACCGGGCTTTATCACGCTGCCGTACCTCGAGGAATTGTTGAAGCGCGACTGGGCAGTCGCGCATCGCGAACAGCGCAGTATTGCAGTGTTCGCGATCGACATCGACGCGCTGGACCTTTACAACGCGACCTTCGGGCGCGCCGCCGGCGATTCGACCATTCGCCGCGTAGCGCACGTCGTTTCCGGGTGCCTGCGCCGTTCGAGTGACGTCACAGCGCGTATCGACGGCGGCAGCCTGATTGCCTTTGCGCCGGGACTCACCTATGAACAGGCTTTGAGTGTCGGGCACCTCATGGCGGAAAGAGTGCGCGACCTGCGCATCCACCATCCGCGCTCGGCGGTATTGCGCTACATCAGCATCAGCGTCGGGGTGGGTGCGATGGTGCCCGGAGCGGCCGATAGCCCTTCGAGCTTGATGCAGAAGTCGCAGCAGCAGCTGCAGCTGGCCAAGAAGGCTGGACGCAACCAAGCGGCTTAACAGCGGGGAGCGATGGGTGAACGCGTGCGGCGTCGCTACTGCATGTGCTGACCGCCGTTGATCGCAATATTGGCGCCGGTTAAGAATGCGGCCTCTTCGCTGGCCAAGTACGCAACCAGCCCCGCCACTTCCTCCGGCTTGCCGAGCCGCCCCATGGGTATCTGGGGAATGATTTTGGTCTCCAGAACCTCTTTCGGGATCGCCATCACCATGCTGGTGCCGATGTAACCGGGCGAGATGGTGTTGACGGTAACGCCCTTGCGCACCACTTCCAGCGCCAGCGCCTTGGTGAAGCCGTGCATGCCGGCCTTGGCCGCGGAATAGTTGGTCTGCCCGAACGCTCCTTTCTGGCCGTTGACCGACGAGATATTGATCACGCGGCCCCAGCCGCGATCCATCATGCCGTCGCATACCTGTTTGGTCATGTTGAAGCATGAGTCTAGGTTCGTGTGCATCACCGCGTCCCAGTTGATCTTGTCCATCTTCTTGAAAGTCATATCGCGAGTGATGCCGGCATTGTTTATCAGGACATCCACCGGGCCGAGCTCTTCCGTCAACCGGCGGATGCAGGCCTGACAGGATTCCCAGTCGGTGACATCGCAGGCGTAGGCGCGAAAATGGTAGCCCTGCTGGCCCATCGATTTGAGCCACTCTGTGGCCTTGGGGTTGGTGGGCGAGTAAGTGGTCGCGACGGTATTACCGAGCTTCGCCAATTTGATGCAGATGGCTTCGCCCAAGCCCCCCATGCCGCCTGTGACCAATGCGACTCTTTTTTTGGTTTCCATAAGTGCTCACGACTTGTTGATGTTGAATAGAAGAGTTGAACCTAGCGTTCGATCGCTATCGCCACGCCCATGCCGCCGCCGATGCACAGGCTGGCGAGTCCTTTCTTGGCGTCGCGACGAATCATCTCATGCAACAGCGCGACCAGGATGCGGCAACCCGAGGCGCCAATCGGATGACCGATGGCGATCGCGCCGCCATTGACGTTGATTTTTGAGGTATCCCAACCCATTTGGCGATTGACGCCGATGGCTTGAGCGGCAAACGCCTCGTTGATTTCCATCAGATCGAGTTGCTGATGGGTCCAGCCCGCTTTCGAAAGACACAACTGGCTGGCGGGCACTGGACCCATTCCCATGATTTTCGGGTCCACTCCCGCGGATGAGTAGGCGCGAACCTGAGCCAGGGGCTTCAAGCCCAGTTCCTGCGCCTTGCGGGCCGACATCATCATCACCGCAGCGGCGCCATCATTGATGCCGGAGGAGTTGCCCGCGGTCACTGTGCCATCTTTGGCAAAGGCAGGCTTGAGCGCACTCAGCGCTTCTACCGTGGTGCCGGCACGGATGTATTCATCGCTATCGAATACCGCGGTGCCTTTACGCGTTACGATCTCGATCGGTGCAATCTCGGTCTTGAAGCGGCCGGATTTTTGCGCAGCCTCCGCCTTCTGCTGCGATGCTGCCGCGAATTCATCCTGCTCACGGCGGGAAATATCGTATTTCTTCGCGACGTTCTCGGCCGTGGTTCCCATGTGATAGTTGTTGTAGGCGTCCCACAGGCCATCGTTGATCATGCTGTCGACGAGCTTGGCATCGCCCATGCGAAATCCGTCGCGTGACCCTTGCAGAACGTGCGGCGAAGCGCTCATGTTCTCCTGCCCGCCGGCAATGATGATTTCCGCATCGCCACACTTGATCGCCTGAGCGGCCAGATGCAGGGCCTTGAGACCGCTGCCGCAGACCTTGCCGACCGTCATGGCCGGCACCATGTCAGGAATGCCGGCGCGGATCAGCGCCTGCCGGGCCGGGTTTTGGCCGACGCCGGCGAGCAGCGCCTGTCCCATGATCACTTCGGAGATCTGATCGGCGGCAACCCCGGACTGCGCGAGCAGCGCCTTGATGATTTGAGCGCCGAGATCCGCGGCCGCAACTTTGGCGATGGAGCCGTTGAATTTTCCCACCGCGCTGCGCAGCGCCGCCGTGATGACCACGTCGTTCATAGCCTACCCCCGCTCACACGTTCTAATGTTTCAAATTCGTCGTCAAGCTTTCGACTGCGGCCCGCACCTCCGCCCCAGCTTTATCCAAGTGCGCTTTGAATTCTGTCCAAGCGGCCTCGTTGGAGCCTTTCACCTTGCTGAAGTTGTCCCACGCCTGCGTCTGGCTGGCGCGTAAAGTCTCCAGCATTTTCTCATATTGAGCCTTGGCGCTGGACTCGAACTTTTCGGCACCGGCTTTGAGGGCTTCGGCTTGCGCTTTCCACTCGTTCAACTGCTTTTCCATCAGAGCCTGATAGTCTTCACGAATTCCCATGATGTTCACTCCCGCAGTGGCTTGACAGTCTATTCCGGCCCATTCGGGCGGTCGGTACGCTATCGTACAGCTGGTATCCGTTGGAAACAGCCGCGGATTGTCCACGGGTTTCTTGCGGAGAATGCGTATGCTGCGCCGATGGTTGAGAAAAGCAGTGGGCTTTGGCGCGCTGGCGCCGCCTTTGCCTCGGGGTCGCAGCCGATTTCTCGAGGCGACCTTCAAGGATTCGAGCGCAACACGCGTCCTTGAGCGGGGTCAGCGCCGCGAGCTTGACTACCGGCTGTATCTGCCGAGCGGCTCCTCGGCGCGCGATGGCCTGCCGCTGATTGTCATGCTGCACGGCTGTAAGCAAGATTCGCTGACTTTTGCCGAGGGCACGCGCATGAACGCGCTCGCCGAAGAATGCCGCTTCGCCGTGCTATATCCGCAGCAAAGCCCGGGTTCGAACCCGCTGCGCTGCTGGAATTGGTTCGAATCGGCTTCATTGGCAGGCGCCGGGGAGGCTGCCCTGATCGCCCGCCTGATTGCCCGGGTCAGCGAGCGGCGCCCGATTGATCCACGCCGCGTCTATCTTGTCGGGATGTCAGCCGGCGGGGCGATGGCCTGTGTTTTGGCCGTGCGCCACAGCAGTCTGTTTGCCGCCTGCGCCACGCATTCCGGCGTGATGTACGGCGCGGCGCATTCGCCGCTGCAAGCGCTCGCTGCAATGCAATCCGGCGCCACTGCCGAGTCCATAGAAGAATCGCGACGTATGATGCGCGAGAGCGGCGAGTCCGCGGTTACCGTGCCGACGCTGGTCATTCATGGCGAGCACGACACGACGGTCAATCCCGCGAATGCTCAGCAAATCATCGACGAGCTGAAGTTTCGGGAGGAATTCATCGACCCGGCCGGCGGCGCCCTGTTGCCTGCCGTTGAACTCTGCATCGATGCGGGGCGTGGCTACCGGCAACAGGACTACACCCGGCAGGGAAGCGTCGTGCTGCGCAAGATCTTGATCGCCGGACTCGCTCACGCCTGGAGCGGCGGCGACGATCGTCTTGATTTCAACGACGCCGCAGGCCCGGCCGCCAGCCGTCTGGTCGTGGATTTCGTCACGCAGTACCAGCGCGCGTGAATTTCAACGCGCCGCGAGCCATTTGGCAATCGCGGCGGGCACCTCGTGCTGCGCGCGCGCGCTGATGTACATGCCGATGTGGCCGAGATCAAACTCGAGCGCCGTGTAGTCGCTGCTGCCGACCAGTTCGCGCAGCACCAGGGACGCGGCGGGCGGCACCAGGTGATCGCGCTTGCCGATGAGGTTCAATATGGGCAGGCGCAATGCGCGCAGATCCACATTGCGGCCTGAGATTTCCAGCCGGTTTTGCGCGAGGCGGTTCTCCTGATAAAACCATGTGACGAATTCGCGGAATGCGGCGCCGGCCTGATCCGGACTGTCGAAGATCCATTG
This sequence comes from uncultured Gammaproteobacteria bacterium, assembly GCA_963785405.1. Taxonomy (GTDB): domain Bacteria; phylum Pseudomonadota; class Gammaproteobacteria; order Steroidobacterales; family Steroidobacteraceae; genus Bog-1198. Next base: position 398,025 of record CAWAVF010000003.1, on the reverse strand, counting down.
TTCGACTCGCATGAAGTTCTCGGCAGCGGCGCGATCGGGATTTCCCGCCAGGAGATCGACGTACTTCTGCTGGGTCAGCCGGAACGGCATCAGCGCTAGGAACAGCTGATTCAGCACATCCCCCGAAACGTTGCCATCACCAACCAACGCGGCTACATCGATCTTTCGGGCCCACTTCGACAGCAGATCCGCCGGCGAATGAAAATCGACCGGCGTGACCATGGTGATGAGATTTTTGATGCGCTGTGGGTGCAGCGCCGAAAAACACAGACTCAACACGCCGCCCTGACACACCCCGAGCATGTTGAGATCGGCCAGATGGTGCGCCTTTAAAATCTGCTCCACGCAGCCGGCGAGATGATCGTCGAGGTAATCGGCGAGCGTGGTGAAACGATCGGCGCCGTCCGGGTAGCCCCAGTCGATGAGATAAACATCCAGGCCCTCATTCAAGAGACCGCGAATCAACGAACGATCCTCCTGCAGATCCATCATGTACGGCCGGTTCACCAGCGCGTACACGATCAACAGCGGCGCGCTCGCAGCGGGCCGCGCGATCGGCCGGTAGCGAAACAGTTTGATCTTTCCCGATTGCCACACAACCTCGCGCTCCGAGCAGCCTGCGGCGCCGGGGGTTGCGGCGGCGAGGGCCGCGAGCGCGCCGAAGGAGCTTCCGGGCGTCATGTTTTAGCCTTCTTGCGTTGCGCGCGCTGGCGTTTGTCGGTTGCCGTTGCGGCTTTTGGCCGGGTCACTTCGGACCGGGTGTGCAGTTCATGCTCCAAGGCGACCAGGCGTTGCGTCAGCGTATTGATCTCGCTGCGCGTGGGCAGGTCGAGCAGCTTCGCCGAATGTTCAACGCTTGCCTGCAGCTCTTTGCGCCAATCGCTGCTCGCATTCACATACTCGGCGAGCGCGCTGCAGAATGGTTCGCTATGTGCGGCGCGCGAGTAGGCATCTTCCGCACAGTCGATCCAGGTACCGTAGAGTTTATGCAGCACTTCCGCGCTCGGCGCGGGCGGCGGTGATGCTGCGAGCCGCGTTGTAAAGGCTGCAGCGGCATCGCGCACCGCGTCGGCGCCAATACGCTGCAGCCGGCGCTGCGCTTCTTCGATGCGCCGCCAGGCTTCCGCAATGCGCTGCGCACGTAGCTGGAATTCGCGGCTCGCGCCGAGCGCGGGGGAGTTCATTGCGAACATGGGGGGCGCGCTGCTGCCGTTGGCGCCGCCGCTCAAGTTCCAGGGCAGCTGGATGTTGGAGAACTGTTCGCGCAAGGCGTCACCGAAACTGCGGGCGGCCGCGGCTGCCGCGGCGGGCGCCGGGGCATTGGCCGCGCCATCAAAATAGGCGCGTGCAGCCGCGTTGAAGCGTTCGGTGAGGTCGGCGAAAGGTGCGAAGGAAGAGGGACCGCCAGGCGCGGTGCCGGTCGCGCTGAACGCCTGCCATTGAGCCCACGGATCAGGTTGCACGGAGAGCCACTCTGTACGCAATGCAATAGGGGAAAATCTGAACGTACAAGCCGCTCGAGACCAAGCCAACTGTGACGTAAGACATTGTTTTTATATCATTTTCACGATTAGATAGTTCCAGCATTTAATCGCTCATTTAACTGTAGTTGTGCAATGCGAAAGGTTCGCTTAGGATGCGTGCGGATTTTTAGATGAGACCATGCAGCAAGAACGCCTGATACGCAAATATGCCAACCGCCGCCTCTATGACACGGGCGCCAGCCGCCACGTAACTCTGGAGGATCTGCGGCAATTGATCGTGTCCGGCGAGAAGATCAAGGTCGTCGACGACAAGTCCGGCGACGATCTGACGCGATCGGTGCTGCTGCAAATCATCGCAGAGCAGGAACAATTCGGTTCGCCCGTGCTCGGCTCCGAGCTGCTCGAGATGATCATCCGCTTCTATGGCCGCCCGGCGCAAGCATTGCTCAGCGGCTATCTCGAACAGGCATTTACCACGATGCTGCGGCAGCAGGAGGCAATGCAATCGGAAATGCTCAAGGCATTGCAGACGCCGTTCGCACCATTGACCGATCTTGCCCGCACCAATCTTGAGCTGTGGGAAAAGATGCAGTCGGCGGCTCGCGCCGCGTTCACGGCCGGCGGCGCTGCGGCACCTGAACCCAACTCCGACACCAGTTCCAAACCTAAAGACAGCAAAAAAGGCAAGTGAAGCTCAATGGACATTCGCAATAAAACAGTGGTGGTGACCGGCGCAGGCCGCGGCATCGGTCGCGCGATCGCGCTGCAACTTAGCAGTCGCGGCGCCGACCTGGCACTTTTTGACCTGAATGAGTCCGATCTTGATTCCACCGCTGCGCAATGCGCAGCCAAGTCGGTGCAGGCGCGCAGCTATCGCGTGAACGTGGCCGATGAAAGCGAGGTCAGCAGCGCGATGACTCAGGTCGCGTCGGATTTCGGGCGCTTGGATGGGTTGGTGAACAATGCCGGTATCGTGCGCGATGGCCTGTTGGTGAAGGTTAAGGACGGCGCCGTCGTCGGGCGCATGTCGCTGGATCAGTGGAATTCGGTTATCGGCGTGAATTTGAGCGGCGTATTTCTGTGCGCGCGCGAAGCCGCTGCGCAGATGATTGGTTTCGGCAATGGCGGCGTGATCGTCAACATTTCCAGCATTTCTCGGGTCGGCAATGCCGGCCAGAGCAACTACAGCGCTGCCAAGGCCGGTGTCGAATCCTTGGGCGTGGTGTGGGCGAAGGAACTCGCGCGCTTCGGTATTCGAGTTGGCTCCATCGCACCCGGCTTCACGCATACCGACATCCTTGCCTCGATGCGCCCGGAAGTGCTGGAGAAACTCACGGCTCCGGTGCCGCTAAAGCGCCTCGGGCAACCCGAGGAAATCGCCCATGCCGTACTGTTCATATTCGAAAACGATTTCTTTACCGGCCGCTGCGTCGAGGTCGATGGCGGCCTGCGCTTCTGAGTCCGGCAACTGCGCCGGCAGCCCCAAGGCGGCGCAGATCCGCCCACTCGCGGCGGTCACGCGCGCAACCGACACCGACAGCAAGTTATCGGTAGGAAGGACGTGGTAGGCCGCGCCGCATTCGACGCGCGAATGCGGCAGTCCAAGACGCGCCATCACCAGTGCCTCGACGGCTTCGGCCTCATACTCAAATAGCGTGCAATCGATGGCGCGGTGCGCATCCCGATGCGCCAGCCAATGCGCCAATTCGTGGACCAGCGCGAGCAGTTCCTGTTCGGGGCTCAAGTCCGGCCGCAAAGTAATTTGGTCGCGGTAAATCCGGCCGTGAACGCAGGGAGGTAAATTCGCGCGCAGCAGGTGTGCGCCGCTGCGCTCGATAAAGGCTTCGAGAATCTGAATGCAGTTGGGGATCGACGTCATCCCGCCCCCGTCTATGTACTTGCTGGATTATGCGCTTGGCAGCCAGACTAAGTCGCGACTGCAGTCCGATGACTCTTGCAGTGCACTTTTATTGGCTTAATGTCCTTACATTATCTCCAAATAAACTTAACAAATACTGTGTATAAACAATAATATATACATCCTTTGGATGTCGGATTGTGGCTGGACAAGCTTCTTCTTGCATTGCATACAAAACGCGCTATACTGTCGCCAGTACCACCAATCCCCCAAGACCTAAGGAACACCATGAGCAACTCACCATTTGATCCCACCAGCATTTTCGAGTCCTATCGCAATGCGTTCGCGCCGGTGCTCAAAGCCCAGCAGGAAGGCGTCAAGGCCATCGAGCGTTTGGGCCGTTATCAGTACGCCGTCGCCGGCGACTACATGGAGTGGAGCATTGCCCACGCCACTGCGGCGACTGCCGTGAAGACCCCCGCTGAACTCATGACCAAGCAGGTCGAACTTGCCACCGCACTGGGCGAGAAACTGCGTGTTCGCGCGCAAGAGTTCGTCACTTTGGCAACCGAGGCACAGTCGAGCTTCACCCAAGTGGTCAAGGAAGCAGCCACCAAGGCCGCGGACCTGACCAAGGAAGCCACTGCAAAGGTTGTCGAGACGGCCAAGAAAGCCGCCTGATTCTGCAAGGCCGTGCAACGGCGCTGAAAGCGATAGTTTGAACAAGGAGAGGAGGCGACGGCGCCTCCTCTTCCTTGTTTAGTTGTATTCTGTCGTCACTATAACTTTGAGCAGGCTGGACAGAAATCACCGTGGGCAATACTAGCAGCGCAAATACTGAATCCGCCCCGGCCGCGGTTCTCATGGATGCCGAAGGTTGGGCGCGCATGATGCGCGCGCAGTTGGCGACCGTCTCGGGCGGCTTGGCTCCCGATGTCTATGTAAATGCGTGGTGGGACTGGTATCTGAACCTCGCCAAACAACCGCCGAAGCAACTGCAGATCCTGCAGGACGCGTGGGATGGCGCGGCCGACAATTTGAACTTTGCGCTGCAGGCAGCTTCCGGCAAGCCACTGTCGCCGGCCGAAGGCGATGCTCGCTATGCGAACGACGCGTGGTCGCAGTGGCCTTTCAACGTCTACGCACGCGGCTATCGCAACTACGCCGACTGGTGGAGCAAGGCCTGGTCCGGCGTTTCCGGCGTCGCCTCCGATAATGAACGCACCTTGAAGTTCGTGGCGAACAATGCGCTCGAGGTCTTTTCCCCGGCCAACTACCTTGCCACCAACCCGGAGCTGCTGGAAGCGACCCGCGCGGAATCCGGCCAGAATTTGGTGCGTGGCTTCAGCCACTGGCTCGAAGACATCGAACGGACACTTGGCGACAAGGCGCCGGGCGGAATGGGCGAATTCGTCATCGGACGCGACGTCGCCGCAACGCCGGGCAAGGTCGTGATGCGCAATGCGCTGGTGGAACTCATTCAGTATGCGCCGGCAACCGACAAGGTGTTCGCGGAGCCGGTCCTGATCGTTCCGGCTTGGATCATGAAGTACTACATTCTGGATCTGTCGGCGCAAAATTCCATGGTGCGGTACTTGGTTTCGCAGGGCCATACGGTGTTCATCGTCTCGTGGAAAAATCCGAACGCCAGCGACCGCGAATTTGGCATGGAGGATTACCTCAAGCTCGGCATCAAGGATACCGTGGAGGCCGTGTCGCACCTTGTGCCGGGGCGGAAAATTCATAGCGTGGGCTACTGCATAGGCGGCACCTTGTTGTCGATCGGCGCCGCGGTGCTGAGCGGCGCCGGCGATCAGCGGCTGGCCAGTGTGACCTTGATGGCGGCGCAGCAGGATTTCAGCGAGCCCGGCGAACTCTCGGTGTTCATCAGCCCGAGCCAGATCGACATGCTCGAGGCGGTCATGGACCGTACCGGCGTTCTCAAGAGCGAGCAAATGGGCGCAGCCTTCGCGATGTTGCGCTCGCGAGATCTGCTGTGGACGCCGGCCGTCAATACGTATCTGCGCGGTAAACGCGAATCTCCCAATGATTTGATGGCCTGGAACGCCGACGGCACACGCATGCCGTGCCGCATGCATACTGAGTACCTGCGGGGGCTGTATCTTAACAACGCGCTCGCACGCGGCGAATTTCAGGCCGACGGTCGCAGCGTCGATCTTGCCGCAATCAAACTGCCGATGTTCGTGATCGGGACTGAAACCGATCACGTGGCGCCGTGGAAGTCGGTGTACAAGGCACGCGGGCTGACGCGCTCCAGTGACTACACCTTTCTCCTGACCTCCGGCGGCCACAATGCCGGCATCGTCAGCGGTCCCAAGCACCCGCGGCGGCGCCATCGTGTGCGCACCTGGTTGAACGCCAGCGAAACGCTCACTCCGGAAGCGTGGATCGAAAGCACCGCGGCGCAAGCCGGTTCCTGGTGGCCGACGTGGCAGCATTGGCTGGCCGCGCATTCAACGCAATCCCTGGTGGACCCGCCGTCGCTGGGATCGGTTGCTGCCGGCTACCCGCCGATCGCGGATGCGCCCGGCGAGTACGTGCTGCAAAAGTAACTGCAGTGCGAATCCATCGATGATTCCATCACTAACGCATTTCATTGACGGCGAGCGCGTGCCGGGATCTGCGAGCCGCGAAAGCGAAAATCCCTCGGACACCCGCGACATCGTCGCAACCTATCCCGATGGCGGGGCGCCTGAAGTTGGCGCGGCGGTCGATGCCGCGCGCCGCGCCTTCCCGGCATGGGCCGAAGCTTCACCGGAAGTCAGGTCGGATCTTCTCGACAGAATCGGCGACCTCATTTTGAAACGCCGCGAAGAGTTGGGAAGGCTGCTGTCTCGTGAAGAGGGAAAGACTCTTCCGGAAGGCATCGGCGAGGTCGCGCGGGCGGGCCGCATATTCAAATACTTTGCGGGCGAAGCGCTGCGCCGTCACGGCCAGAACTTGAGCTCGACGCGGGCCGGTGTGGATGTCACCACATCGCGAGAGCCGGTGGGCGTGTTTGGACTGATCACGCCGTGGAATTTCCCGATCGCGATACCCGCATGGAAATCGGCACCGGCGCTGGCATTCGGCAACACCGTCGTGATGAAGCCGGCGAGTCCGACCCCGGCAACGGCCGCTGCGCTCGCCGAGATCATTCTGGAGGCGGGCGTCCCGGCCGGTGTATTCAACCTGGTCTTCGGCCCCGGCGCAGCTGGGCATGCCATCGTCACTCATCAGGGCGTCGACGGCATCTCCTTCACCGGTTCCCAGGCGACCGGCGCGAAGGTGGGCGCCGCTGCAATGGCCAGGCAGGCGCGTGTGCAGCTCGAGATGGGCGGCAAGAATCCGCTGGTGATTCTCGACGACGCGGATCTTGAGCGCGCCGTGCAGTGCGCGCTGGACGGCGCCTTTTTCGCCACTGGACAGCGATGCACTGCTTCCAGCCGGCTCATCGTCACCGACGCCATTCACGACCGCTTCGTGGCAGCGTTGGCGGCAAAGGCCGCGGCGCTCAAGGTTGGCGACGCATTGGATCCGGCGACGCGGATGGGACCGCTGGTGAGCGAAGGTCAGTTGCAGACAACCCTTTCCTATCTTGAAATCGCCAAACGAGAGGGTGGTCGGATCGTCACCGGCGGCGAGCGACTGACTTTGGACAAACCCGGCTGGTACGTGAGTCCGGCGGTGATCGCGGATACGGCGCAGACCATGCGCGTCAACAGCGAAGAGATCTTCGGCCCGGTGGCGAGCGTGGTGCGCGTGAAAAACTATGAAGAAGCGCTGGCGGTTGCCAATGGCGGCGAGTTCGGATTGTCGGCCGGCATCATGACGGCTTCCTTGAAGTACGCCAGACACTTTCAACGCTCGGTCCGCGCCGGCATGGTCATGGTGAATTTACCCACCGCCGGCGTCGACTACCACGTGCCATTCGGTGGATCGCGCAAGTCGAGCTACGGCCCGCGCGAACAGGGATTTGCCGCGATCGATTTTTATACTCAAACCAAAACCGCGTACATCTCATCGTGACATGACACAGCCCCACCAAGTCATCGCCCTCGGAGCGCGGCTCGGGGAAGGACCGGTGTGGGTAGCGAACGATAACGCGCTGTGGTTCGTGGATGTCGCGGGCTGTCGGCTGCACCGCTATCAGCCGGATGGCGCCGCGCACCGCGGCTGGGCGGCGCCCGAGAAGATCTCCTTCATTGTTCCGATGCGCGACGGCTACATGGCCGGACTCAAGAGCGGGCTGCACAGATTTGATCCGTGCGGCGGCAGCTTCACGCCGTTTGCCGCTCCCGAGGCGCACCTTACGGAGAATCGCTTGAACGATGCCTGCGTGGGTCCCCGGGGCGATTTGTGGTTCGGATCGATGCACGACGCCATGACAAAACCAAGCGGCGCTTTGTATCGTCTGGATCGCAATGGTCGCATCACGCAGCTCGACACTGGCTATGTCGTGACCAACGGGCCTGCGTTCAGTCCCGATGGCGGCACGTTCTATCACACCGACTCGTCGCGTCGTCTTGTCTATGCCTTCGATTGCGGGCCGAACGGCTCGCTGTCCAACAAGCGGGTGTTCGTTGAGATCGAGAACGCTGCGGGTTTCCCGGACGGCACCACGGTCGATGCGGAAGGGTGCTTGTGGGTGGCGCTGTGGGAGGGCTGGGCGGTGCGTCGCTATTCGCCGCGCGGCGAGCTGCTCGGCACCGTGCGCTTCCCTTGCGCGAAGGTGACGAAGGTTGCATTTGGCGGCGAGGACCGTTGCATGGTGTACGTAACCACTGCACGCGAGGGTCTTTCGGCTGCGGAACGTGAGGCGCAGCCCCTGGCAGGGGATTTATTCGGCTTTCGCGCCGCGGTTCCGGGACTGCCGGGGGTGTTGCTGGAGGTGCCGGCCGGCTTGAATGTCGGCCAACCGACAGGTGCATCATGAGCGCAATTTATTCGGATCTTAAGGACAGGGTGGTACTGGTAACCGGCGGCGGTTCAGGTATCGGCGAAACCATCGTCCGCCAGTTCGCGCTGCAGCAGGCGCGAGTCGCCTTCATCGACATAGCGGTCGAACCATCACGCACATTGCTGCAGGAATTGACGGCAGGCGGCGCGCGCCTGTTGTTCGAACAACTTGATCTCACCGATGTCGCCGCACTCCGTGCGGGCATTGCGCGCATCAAGCAGCATTTCGGGCCAATTGAAATCCTGATCAACAACGCGGCGAATGATGAGCGGCACGCAACCGAAACGCTCACGGAACAAATGTGGGACAGCCGGATGGCGGTCAATCTCAAACATCAATTTTTTTGCGCTCAAGCGGTACTGCCCGATATGAAAACCGCGGGCAAGGGCGTCATCGTCAATCTGGGCTCGATCAACTGGATGATCGGTCAGGGCGGCATGGCCGGCTATTCGGCCGCGAAATCCGCGGTGCTGGGGCTGACGCGCTCGCTGGCACGCGACTACGGCCCGTTCGGCATCCGAGTCAATGCGGTGGCGCCGGGCTGGATCATGACGCAGCGGCAGCTCGACCGATGGGTGACGCCGGAAGCCGACGCGGAAATCATGGCGCGCCAATGCCTGAAGCGGAAGTTGCAGCCCGCGGAAGTTGCCAAATTCATCGTGTTCCTGAGCTCCGACGAGGCGAGCGCCTGCACCAGCCAGCACTACGTCGTGGACGGCGGCTGGGTTTAGTGATTGTCGCGCGGCACGCCGAACCGGTCGGCGATTTGTCGATACCTCACGGCGGGCTTCAGCACCATGCCGTCGCCGAGTTGCTCGACCATGCCGCGCTGGATCTCCTGCCACGGCGTTTGCGACTCCGGATAGCGATACCCGCCTTGGCATTCGAGCGCGCGCCGGCGCTCGGCCAATTCGGCCTCCGAGAGCAGCACATTCGTGGTTCCCTGGCGCAGATCGATGCGTATCCGGTCGCCGCTCTTGAGCAGCGCCAGACCGCCGCCAACGGCCGCTTCCGGCGAAGCGTTGAGTATCGAGGGTGATGCAGAGGTCCCTGATTGGCGGCCGTCGCCGATGCAGGGCAGTACCGTGATGCCGCGCTTTATCAGATAGTCGGGAGGCCGCATGTTGACCACTTCCGCGGATCCCGGGTAGCCAACCACGCCCGCGCCGCGCATCACCAGCAAACTGTACTCGCCTATGTTCAACGCCGGATCATCAATCCGTGCGTGGTAGTCCTCGGGGCCGTCGAACACCACGGCACTGCCCTCGAAGATGTCCGGCTGGTCCGGATTGCAAAGATATCGCAGCCGGAATTCCTCTGAAATCACGCTGGTCTTCATGATTGCGGAATCGAACAGATTTCCGCGCATGACGATAAATCCCGCATCGGTCTTCAACGGCTTGTCGATGGGACGAATCACGTCACGATCTTGAATCTCGCGGCCGCGGCAATTGTCGCCGATGCTGCGGCCGTTGGCCGTCATCGCGTTCTCATGAATCAAGCCCTGCTTCATCAGCTCATTCACCACGGCAGGTACCCCGCCGGCATGATGATAGTCCTCGCCCAGATACTGGCCTGCGGGCTGTAAATTGACCAGCAGCGGTACGCGGTGTCCGTGCTCCTGCCAATCATCAAGGGTGAGTGCCACGCCGACGTGCCTCGCGATCGCGGCGATGTGGATCGGTGCATTGGTCGAACCACCGATCGCAGAACTTAAGACGATGGCGTTTAGAAATGACTCGCGCGTCAGGATATCTGAAGGCTTCAGGTCCTCGTTCACCATAGCGACGATGCGCCTGCCGGTTTCGTAGGCGATTTGCGCGCGTTCGCGATAGGGCGCCGGAATGGCAGCCGATCCCGGCAACTGCATGCCAAGGACCTCCGCAAGCGAGTTCATGGTGGTCGCCGTACCCATGGTGTTGCAGTAACCGGTGGAGGGCGCCGAGGAGGCAACCAGCTCGATGAATCCTGCATAGTCGATGGCCCCCGCCGCCAGCATTTGGCGTGCCTTCCAGACAATGGTTCCGGATCCGGTACGTTCGCCCTTGTGCCAGCCGTTTAGCATGGGTCCGACCGAAAGCGCGATGGCCGGCAGATTGACGGTGGCCGCCGCCATCAAGCAGGCAGGCGTGGTCTTATCGCAGCCGATGGTGAGCACCACGCCATCCAGCGGGTAGCCATACAGCACTTCCACCAGGCCGAGGTACGCAAGGTTGCGGTCAAGCGCTGCGGTCGGACGCTTGCCGGTTTCTTGGATCGGATGCACCGGGAACTCGAGGGGTACACCGCCCGCAGTCCTGATGCCGGCAGCGATGCGCTCGGCGAGGACGATGTGATGGCGGTTGCACGGCGCCAAGTCCGATCCGGTCTGCGCGATGCCGATGATGGGTTTATCCGACTGCAACTCCTCCAAGGTAAGCCCGAAATTCAAATAGCGCTCCAGATACAGCGCCGTCATGCCCGGATTCGCCGGGTTATCGAACCATGCCCGCGAGCGCAATGGTTTTGTCCGCGTACCTGCGCCTGAATCATTGCTCATCGTCTTGAACCTCGTTTATTCAAACAATTTGCCGCCACGTCTCAGCGCGCCGGCCGCGGTTCGATCAGCGCAAAGCCGGGGGTAAATGTGTCGAGCATGCCAAACAATTCACCCACCTTGTCGGGCCGGCCCGTCACGCTGATCTGGCCGCCGTGCAGGGCCGCCAGCATCGTCGTCTTGCGCAGAGAAATCTCGTCCAACGTAGCACGCGTCAGGGTCAAGGTGGCGTCGGCATTGGCGGCCTGGGCATCGGCGGCATATGTCAGCGCGCAGTTCTCGAGGTTCAGCACGTAGTTTTGATGGGTATCCGTGAATTGCCAGTTGAGCACGATGACCTTTCCCAATGCCTTGTCACCGTCCAGCCGCACGCCCAAATAATCGAAAAACATGTCCAGCGGCATCGCGCGAATCACATCGGGCGCCGCGGCCGAGAAAGACGGCAGTTTGGGAAGACCATTGCGCAGCTCGGAGGCGCCTTCAAGAAAGGCATTGCGCGCCGTGGCCGATTCCTTCTGATACCCGAGTTGCTCGTAGGCGTCCGCGGCCAGCGCGCGCGCGGCGCGGTTGCTCGGATCGGCGAAGACCAGTTGTGAGGTGACCTGCGCGACCCAGCGATACTCGCCTTTCGCATAGTCGAGACGTGCCCGCTTGAGCACCGCCGCTGCGCCTCCCATGTACTCCACCGTCTTCTGCGCCGCCGGCACTGGCGGCAGCGCCTCCAGGTTGACCGGATTGCCGTCGTAGTAGCCGAGGTAGCGCTGGTACACCGCCTTGACGTTGTTTTTAAGATCGCCATAGAAGGCGTGCGTGGACATCTCCTGCGCGAGACTCGGCGGCATCTTGATGGCCTCGGCGATTTCGCCGGCGACATAACCGTGATTCATCAATCGTACGGTCTGGTCGTGGACGAACTTGTAGGTGTCGCGCTGCTTCTTCAGGTAGTCCTGGATCTTCTCGGTTCCCCACACCGGCCAGTTGTGCTGCGCGATGAGTACTTCGCTGCGATCGCCATAGCGTTGCAGCGCAGCGCCGATGTACTTGGACCAGGACAGGGCATCTCGCACCAATGCGCCGCGCATCGGCAGCAGGTTGTGCATCCCCTGGGTGGTGATCTCCGCCATGTTCAATACCCGAAACTGCGGGTAGTACATGATCATCTCTGCAGGAGCCTCGGCGCCCGGCGTCAGCCCAAAGACAATCTCGACGCCGTCGATGCGGCGAGTTTCGATCGGCTTCTCGATGGCCACGGTCGGCGGAATCAGGGTAACAGTGCCACTGACCCCTGGCTTGCCGAGGCCGGCGTCGATCATTCCGCGCCCGCCGTGCGGCAGTCCTAATCCGAATTGATACATCGCGCGGCGCGACATGGCATTGCCGGCGATGACGTTCTCGCTGAGCGCTGCGCTCAAGAATCCGGCCGGCGCGATTACCTGCACCTTGCCCGCAGCCACATCTTCGCCGCTGATTACACCGCGCACGCCGCCGAAGTGATCGATATGCGAGTGCGAGTAGATCAGCGCCAACACCGGCTTCTGCGGCCGGTGCTTGAAGTACAGCGCCATTGCCGCTCGCGCCGCCTCGGTGGTCGTCAGCGGATCAGTTACGATCAACCCGGTGTCGCCTTCGACGATGGTGATGTTCGACATGTCGTAGCCGCGCACCTGGTAGACCCGCTCGGCGACCTTGAACAGACCGCTCGCCACGTTGAGCCGGGCGTGGCGCCACAACGCCGGATTCACCGTATCGGGCGCCTGCTCGTTGCCGAGGAACTCATAACCCTTCAACATGATGGCCGAGCTATCCGGACCCGCCTCGATCAGCCCGCGCTGAGTGGCTTCAAAGTCCGGTTGGCCGGCCTGTGAGGACTCCGCCAACTGCGCGCGATTGATGGCGCGTGTGGTTGCGGTGGCATCGTTGGGCACAAGCACTGGCACAGGCGTCTCGGCGGCGGGCGCGCTTGCCGCCAGTATCAGCAGCCCCGCAATTCTCATGCATAATCGCGTCATATCCTTTCTCCTGTGCAGCCTGCGGCGAGTTTGCGGCAAAATTCAATGTGACACGATATTTTTCATCGCGGCGAAATCGCCGGCCAGAAAATTGCGCAAATTGTCGCGAACGATGGGGTAAGCCTGCTCGAGATAGATATCGCTCATGCCGCCGATGTGCGGCGTGATGATGACTTTTTCCTCACGCCACAGCGGATGATCGGCCGGCAGCGATCCTTCGCGAAATACGTCGAGCGCCGCTCCCGCCAGGCGCCGCTCGTGCAGCGCGTTGCGCAGCGCGGCTTCGTCGAGTACGCCGCCGCGCGCCACATTGATCAGATACGCGTCGGGTTTCATGGCGGCGATCACCGCGGCATTGATCAGATTCTCGGTTTGTGGGGTGTGGGGCACGATCAGCACCAGGAAATCTGCCAATGCGGCGCCGCGCTGAATTTCATCGCGAGCAAATACTTCGTCAAAGCCTTCGGGCTTGCGTGGCGAGCTGGAAATTCCATAAACGGTCATGCCGAACGCTTTGCAGCGCGGCGCCAAGGCCTCGGCGATTGCGCCGACGCCCACAATGACGATGGTCTTGCCCCACAATAGCGGTTGCGGCCAGCGCTCCCAAACCTGGGTCGCCTGATTGCGCAGGATGCGCGGAAAGTCGCGCAGTAACGACAGCATTTGCAGGAATACGAGTTCAGACACCTGTGGTCCATGCATACCGCGGGTCGAGGTGACGGTTACCTCCGCGCGCAGGGCAGCGAGTTTGAGGATACCGTCAGTCCCGGCGGTGGTGGACTGAATCCAGCGCAGGCGTGACGCGCGCCGCAGCATCTCTTCGTCGAATTGAAAGTGATGGCCCATCAACACGTCGGCATCGGCCACTTGACGGCGCGCTAAATCCCGATCATTCGTGGCCAGGAGATCGAGGCGCGGAAAGTCCGCCAAAACCTTGGCCTCGAATCGTTTGGCATCCATCTCTGGCGCGCCAATGAAAACGATTCGCTTACCGGTGCTCATGCCACCGCTTGCAGCGCGCGATTCAGACCGTGTTCAGGCCGAGGCGCAGCACGTCGGCAATCTCAGCGGCAATTTGCGCCTTGCGCGGCTCATCGCCACTGACCAATCCTTTGGCGAGCCAGCTGCCGGATCCCCGCAGCAGCAGCAGCAAGCAATCGCGGTTGATGTCGCGCATCGAATTCTCGCCCTGCGCCTCGCGGCACAGCGCCCGATAGGCCTGGACCAGCTCCCGGCCGCGCTCGGTGGCCAGAACCTTCTCCTGCGCGCTCAATGAGTCATAGCCGGTGGAAGGCCGCAGCGGCTCGATATCGTCCCGCTGATGCGAAATCGCGTTGGCCCGCAGCACTGCGATCAAGGTTTCGGCGGCGCTGCCGCCCTGAGCCGCAGCCTGCTCGCGAATGAAACAGAAAATCCGGTCGGTGCGTGCGTAGCAGGCGGAAAGGATGGTCTGCTTGTCGCCGATGTAGTGATACAGCGTGCGCTTGGTCGCGCCTACCGCGGCGGCGATATCGTCGAGTGAAGTCGTATCGACGCCGCGGCGATTGAACAAGTGCGAGGCCGCGGCGAGTATCTTCTCGCGCTTTGCTTCGAATTGGGCGCCGCGATCGAACAGGCCGCCCGCGTGACTCAACAGGGGTGCGAAATCGATGGGCGGAGGATTCACTTCGCGGTGCCGATCGGCCGCCCAGCCGTTGGCAAGAATATCGGCAGCTGCCGCGATGATCTGCGGTCTGCTGACGCGTAGCGTTACTGCCAAGGCCGAGTTCAAGGGGATGGAATGAATGATGCTGATGATGGTGCGCGCCACGATCGGAAAGTCGCACGGCCGAATGTCGCCGGCCCTGGCGCCGACTTCGAGTACGCTGGCGAGGCGCGCCACGACGGCTTCGTAAATTCCGAGAACGGTCTCGCGTTCAGCCTCATCGAGCAATCCGATTTCACTGAGCGCCGCGAGCTCCGGCTCCGCCGCATCCAGAACCCGGGCGACGAAGTCCGCGACCACCTGCAGTGCGCTGCGGCCGAATTGCGCGGCTTCACCAAGCTGGCGCGCCATGATCTCGGATGATCGCAGGTACACCTGAAACATCAGGTCTTCGCGGTCCTCGACATAGTAGTAGAGCGATGCGCGAGAGAACCCCAGCCGGTCCGCCACGTCCGTCAAGGACGTCATGGAAATGCCTTTGGAATTGAGCTCGCGCGCCGCTTCGTCGAGCAGTTGTTCACGACGGGATTTGGCGGCGGTGCCGCTTCTGCGCGCTGCTGCAGTGCCTTTGATCATGTCGCTGCTCAGTATTCGATCGCACAGCCTTGTGGCTGGGTTTCCGGGACTTTCACGGGCCGTCCGGCGATGAGATCGTCGAGCGCGGGGCGGATGTAATCGGCGCCATCAGGGCTATTGTCGTAAATATCCTCGTTCATCGCGCCTTCGTAGGCGAGCTTGCCGTCGCGATCGATCAGGAAAAAACTGGGTGTGGTCTTGGCCCCAAAGCTGCGTCCGATGCGTCCATCGGGGTCAAACAGAAATGCAGTGACATGCGCCTTGGTGTCCGCAATCCGCGCGCGGGCCGCGGCGGCGCTCAAGTAACCCGCCCTGCCGGGCGCGGCGGTATCGATGGACAGCCACACAACGCGCTGCGAAGCCGCATACCTCTGCAATGCCTGCATGAGGCCGTTCTTGTACTTCATAGCGGTGAACGGACAAACCGGGCTGGTCCACTCCAGTACCACCAACTTGCCGGCGTAGTCGCTCAAGCGATGCCGTTGACCGTCAGCACCTCTGGCGCTGAACATCGGCGCCGGTGCGCCGACATTGACGCGGCTCAAGGCGTCCGCAAACGCGAATTCGGAGCCGCTTAAGGTGGTGGCCGCCACGGTGCAAACAAATATGGCGGCCCGTGCAACTCCCTTCAATGGATCAAGGGAATACACGGGCCGCCATGTAGGCTTTACTGACCGCCCCCAGTCTTTTCCGCCGGCGCTTGAGCCGGAGCAGCGGGTGCCGCTGCGCCTTGCCCTTGCTGCTGCTGCGATGCCTGCTGGCGCCGCTTCTGCATGTTGGCCTGCGCGGCCTGCAATTCATTCGGCTCGATGAAGCCGTCATGATCGGCGTCGATCTTGGCGAAGCTGGCGGCAAATTCCTTGCCGATCGGACCAACCATTTCCGACGGATCCAGCTTGCCGTTCACCTTGGTATCGAGCATGCCGAACAGCCGGTTGGCATTCAACTCCTTGTCGTAGGCCACGTACTGATCCATTTTGTCCGAGGTTTCTCCGACCCAGCGATATTGAAGCGCCGTATAGAGCATTTCATCGAAGGACTGATCGCCCCACGGAACCACACGGTTGTGATCCGGATTGGCGGGATTTCTGACCGAGTTGTCGTAAGTGTAAATGGCAAGCAGCTTGGAACCCGCCATGACCTTCACCGGCTCGACAAAATAATAATTTCGCTGCCAGTTGAAGTCGTAGTGAGGCAAAGCGATAAGCAGCGTTTTTTGGCCTTCCGGCGTGATCATGTACAGCTTCGAGGAAGCGCCGCGATAGTGCGCGTGCGGGAAGGCAGCGTACAGCAGCATGTCCTTCGGGACGGTTATATAAGCCTGCCGCTCCACGCTTTCCTGATTCGCAGGAATCTCGATGTTGGGATTGGCAACGACCGAGGTGTGCATCACGAGCTTCGGCTTATCCTTGTAGAAATACAGCGCGATCTGCGAGTGTTCGGTCACTTGCTGGCCGAACGGAGTGTAGTGAACCTGGAAGCCCACGGCGCCGCCGGGCGGTATGTACACGCCGGTGTCCGGCGGCTGGACGATGGATTCAGCGCCCACCGCGTAGCCACCCAATGAGGCTCCCCACTTGCTTTCGTTAGCCGGCGTGCCGGGCGCCGGTACTTGCGCCAGATAGCCGGTGAGAACGTGGTGCACTACTTGGCGATTTTCGACCTTGATGGTCGTGGCACGCAGCCACTTGCCTTCCTTCAATGGACTGACAACGAAGGGGCGCTGATAGTCGACAACGCCAGAGGCCGGGATCGTGTAAGCGGGGATGTCGAGCACGAGGTCCGGCTTGCCCAGCGGCCACTCCGGAGCGGTGAAGTTCTTGGCCGCCAGAGGATCGGCGCCCGTGCCGCGCGGCGCTCCCGCTTCGACCCAGTGAACCAGGGTCTTGATCTGAGCGGACGACAAGCTTCGGTCGCCGAGGAAGTGACCGACGGTCGGATCCGCACGCCAGGGCGGCATGCGCTGGGTACGAATCATCTCGCGGATCATGGGCGAGAACGGCTTGATCTCAACATAGCTGGTCAGGGACATGGGACCGATGCCGCCCTTCTGGTGGCAGGACACGCACTTGTCTTCGAACATCGGCGCGATGTTCTTGACGTAGTTGACCTTCGAGGAGGCCAGCTTGGCGCGCTCCGGGAAGTCGATGAGGCAGCCCACCGACTGCACTTGAGCGACAGCGACCGGTTTTCCGGCCAGCTGCGCATCCAGCGCGTCCTTGGCCCAGGTGTGGTCGGCCTTGGCTTTCTGGCGCTCATAAGTAACCCGGTCATCGATCGGGCCGCGATAAACAATTTTCCAGGTCTTCGGGTCGATGACGATGACCTCGGCGGTGCGAGTCACGCCCAATTGCTCGCCGACCAATTGATTGGAATCCATGAGGATCGGCAGGTTGTAGCCGTAAGCCGCCGCCTCGACGACGATGTCATCGCGCTTGTCCGAGGGCGTGGAATTCAACATGAAGATCTCAACGCCCTTGGATGTGTACTCATCCTGCAGGGCTTTCACCGCGCTCGCGGTGTTGCGGCTGACCGGGCAGCTATTCTGCTGAGTGATCAGCACGACCGCGCTCGCATCGCCGAGCTGACTCAGCTGGTGCGAATGCAAATTCTGATCGGTCAATCTGAAATCATCGATCGTGGCAGGTAATGTGACCTCGGCCGGGGCCTTCGCCGCCGTGCTCGAAGTGGCTAAGCTTGTGCCCACATAGCTTAAGGACATGAACGCGGCGAATGCCGCGACGACAGATATACGAGTCTTCATAGTCAACCGTCCCCTTTGGTTCGCCCTGGAAATGCACGCCGGCCGCGCTGCCACCTCGCGGTCAACGTTTCGGTGTCATTATGCCACCAAATGTGGAGGCTGTCGCCTGAAACCTTGATTTGGCGCTACATAATGGCTGTGGATAACTAGTCTCTGACGAACTCCAGCAATCGATTGTTGGCCGGTAGGTCGTGGTCCACCCTAAGCCGCAGGCCGTATTGCGCGGCCAGGGCGCTTACCGCCTCGATGTCCCGTAAACCCGATAAAGGGTCACGCTCTTGAAGCATGCGGTCAAAGTCCTGGTTGCTGTCCGAGGTGTAGCGTCCGGCATAGCGAAAAGGTCCGTACACGCACATGACGCCGCCCGCGGCCAGGATGGCTCCGAGACCTTGGTACATGGCCAAAACCTCGGACCAGGACATGATGTGCAGCGTATTGGCGGTGAATATTGCGTCGACGTGCCGTAACGGCCATACGGGCTGTTTGACATCGAGCACGGTGGGCGGCCGCAGATTGCGCGCGCCCTCGAGCTTTACTCTTTTGCTGAGGTCCGCAAGATATGCGAGCTGCTCCGTCGGCTGCCAGCTGAGGTGCTCAAGATGGGCGGCAAAATGCACCGCGTGCTGGCCGGTGCCGCTGCCGATCTCCAAAACCGAACTGCGATCGGCAAATGCAATCCGCAGCACCTCGAGGATGGGACCCTTGTTTCTCTCGCAGGCTTCGGAGCTGGGCAGCATGGCAACTACGCATTTTAACGCACTCCGGTGAGTGCTATTAAAATTCACAATCATTCGCTACAGTGACGCCCCGTTTGAGGTGACGTAGGAGTTCGCGATGGCTTCCCTGTACGATATTTCGATTCCCGAGTTGATACGCGGCTTGACCAATATGGCGGCGCTTCTCGACAAAGCTGCCGCGCATGCGGCGGCGAAGAAATTCGATTCTGTCGCGCTTGCACAGTCAAGATTATTTCCCGACATGCATCCCTTGAGCCGCCAGGTGCAAATAGCCTGCGATACGGCGAAAGGAGCGGCGGGGCGTCTCGCCGGGATCGAAGTACCGAAACACGAGGATACGGAAACGACGCTGCCGGAGCTGAAGGCGCGGATTGCAAAAACCGTGGATTTTCTCAAAACCGTCACTGCGGCGCAGATGGCGGGTGATGAAACCCGCGCGATTGAAATCAAGTTTCCAAATGGCGCCTGGAAATTCACCGCCCTCGGCTACGTTACCGATTTCGTGCTGCCGAATTTCTATTTTCACGCCAGCATGACCTACGCCTTGCTGCGCAAGGGCGGCGTCGAAGTCGGCAAGCGCGATTTTCTGGGTGCTATCAGCTAGCAGCCTGTCGGACTTGGCAGCCTCAAGCTAGCTGGTCGACCAGCTGTTCAACCCTCGCGAACAGCGCCTCCTCGGTGCGCGCGATATGAGCGAAGCGCAGCTTGAGCGGGCCGTCGAGACGATATTCCTTGGGTTTTCCCTGGATCAGCTTGAGCACGCGCTGCGCATCGATCTTGTTCTGCTCCTCGAACGTGAAGTAGCCGTTGCTCGCGCCGGCATTGATTTTGCGGATTCCCAGCGAGGCGGCGCGCAATTTGAGATAGGTGGCGCGGAATAAGGATTGCGCAAAAGGCGGCAGCGGCCCGAAGCGGTCGATCATTTCGACTTTCAGTTCGTCGAGCTCTTCGCGCGAGGGCGTGCTGGCGATGCGCTTGTACAGCACCAGTCGCAGGTGCACGTCCGGCACGTAGTCTTCCGGAATCAGCATGGGTACATGCAGCTCGACTTCAGGTCCCGCGTCCAGCGGCCGTTCGAGGTCGGGCTGCTTGCCGGATTTCAGCGCGGTCACGGCGCGCTCCAGCAATTCCATGTACAGGTTGTAGCCGATCTCTTGAATCTGTCCGCTTTGTTCGTCGCCCAGCAGCTCGCCGGCGCCGCGAATCTCCAAATCATGAGTAGCCAGCGTAAAGCCCGCGCCCAGCTCCTCGAGCGATTCCAGCGCTTCGAGGCGCTTGATCGCATCGGGCGTCATCGCCTTGCGCGGCGGAGTTATGAGATACGCGTACGCACGATGGTGCGAGCGGCCGACGCGCCCCCGCAACTGGTGAATCTGCGCCAGTCCAAATCGATCCGCGCGCTCGATGATGATGGTGTTTGCCGTCGGCACGTCGATGCCGCTTTCGATGATGGTCGTGCATACCAAAAAATTGAAGCGTCGATGATAGAAATCCAGCATCAGCTGTTCCAGTTCGCGTTCGCGCATCTGGCCATGGCCGACGGCGACGCTCGCCTCCGGCACCAGTTCACGCATGGCCTGCGCTGTTTTTTCGATGGTCTCGATCGTATTGTGAACGTAGTAAATCTGGCCGCCGCGGCGAATTTCACGCAATGCGGCCTCGCGGACGATCGTTTCGTTCCATTCCAGCACGAAGGTCTTTACCGCCAGCCGCTCGGCAGGGGGTGTCGTGATCAGCGATAAATCGCGCAGACCGCCCATGGCCATATTGAGAGTTCGCGGGATCGGCGTCGCGGTCAAGGTGAGGACATCGACTTCGGTGCGCAGTGCTTTCAATTTCTCCTTATCGCGCACGCCGAAGCGATGCTCTTCATCGATCACCACCAACCCCAGGTCTTTGAAACGCGCTTTTCCCTGCAGCAAGCGCTGAGTGGCGATGACGATGTCGACGGTGCCCGCGGCCAGGCCCGCAACGATGGTTTCTGCCTCCTTGTTGCTGCGAAAGCGCGACAGGCTCTCGATCCGTACCGGCCAGTCGGCAAAGCGGTCGACGAAGGTGGTGTAATGTTGTTGGGCGAGCAGGGTGGTGGGCACCAGCAGGGCAACCTGTTTGCCGGCCTGGACCGCGACGAATGCCGCGCGCAGCGCGACCTCGGTTTTGCCGAACCCGACGTCGCCGCAAATCACGCGATCCATGGGTTTGCCGGTCTTCATATCGATCAACACCTGGTCGATGGCAGCGGCCTGATCGGCGGTTTCCTCGAACGGGAAGCCGGCCTGAAACGCGCGATAATCAGCCTCGCCCGCCGACATCTCCGTGCCCTGCCGGGCGGCGCGCCGCGAGTACAGATCCAACAATTCCACGGCGACATCGCGAATGCGCTGCGCGGCCTTGCGCCGCGCCTTCTGCCACTGATCGCCGCCAAGCTTGTGCAGCGGCGCGCTTTCGGCCGGCGCACCGGTGTAGCGCGACACCAGATGCAGCGCCTGCACCGGAACGTAGAGCTTGTCGCCGTCGGCATACTCGAGCACGAGAAATTCGCCGGTGTGCCCGGCAATCTCCATGGTCTGCAGCCCGACGTAGCGTCCGACACCGTAGGTTTCGTGCACCACCGGTGCGCCGATTCGCAGGTCGGACAATTCCTTGAGTATTTTGGCCGGGTCGCGTTCGGCCCTGCGGCGCCGGCGCTCTTGACGGGCGCGATCGCCGAACAATTGCGACTCGGTAAGAATCTCCAGCGGCGGTGAATCCAGTTTGAGCCCGGATACGGCGGCCGACACGGTAATTCCGAGGCTCAATCCGCTGTGCAGAAAAGCTGCAAAATCATCGAATATCTTCGGCTGCAGGCTGCGGGCGCGCAGCAGATCGAGAATGAGTTCGCGGCGGCCTGCGGATTCGGCCGCCAGCAGGATCCGGGCGGGGCTGGTATCGATGTGCGCTGCCAACTCGGCCACGGGTTGCTCGGCCCGCGGGTCGATGCGCACGGTGGCCGGCGCCACACTGGGAAAGTTTTGCATCCGGCCGATCGTCTCGGGAGGCCATTCAAAGGTGTGCAGCAACACCTTGGGCCAGAGCGCATATGATTCGAGGATTTGCGCCGGCGTCAAATAAAGCTCGGCGGGGTCCAGGATCGGACGCTGGCGGTCGTGACGCAGCTGCTCGTGCCGGTCAACGATTCCGCCCCAAAGATCCTGCACCGCGGCGCTGGCATCGTTCACCTCGACGAGCACGCTGTCGGGCGGTAAGTACTCGAACAGATGCGATGTGCGTTCGAAAAACAGGGGCAGGAAGTACTCGATGCCGCCCGGCGCCACACCTAAGCTCACGTCGCGATAGATGGTCTGCTCCGATAAATCTCCTGCGAAGCGCAGCCGGTAGCGGCGCCGGAACTCGCGCACGGCTTCCGGATTAAGCGGAGTTTCCCGGGCCGGCAGCAGCTGAATTCGATCCAATTTGTCGAGCGAGCGCTGGCTGTCGGGATCGAAGCGGCGAATGCTGTCGACATCCCGATCCAGCATATCGATGCGGTAGGGGGTATCCGAGCCCATCGGAAACACATCGATCAACGAGCCGCGCACCGCGAATTCGCCGTGCGCCACGACCTGCGTAACGGCCGCATATCCGGCCAAGGCGAGTTGGGTGCGCAGCGCTTGAATATCGAGGGTCTCGTTGACGTGCACTTTGAGTGAGTAGGCCTCGATGTAGCTGCGCGGCACCAGGCGTTGCAGCAGCGTATCGATCGCAACCAACCACACGCCGCGGCGCGCGCGCGGCAGCTCCGCCAATGTGGCGAGCCGGGCGGATGTGATATCGGGATGGGCGGAAAAGCTGTCGTACGGCAGCGTTTCCAAATCCGGGAATACCTTTACGCTTAAAGCCGGGCCGGCGAAGAATCCAATCTCATCGCTTAGGGATTCCGCCTCGCGCGTGCTTTGCGCGATGACGATGATGGGCCCTGGCGCGCTGCGGGCTGCCTCCGCGATGCAAAGCGCTGCCGCCGCGCCGTAAAGCTTGCCCCACTTGACCAAGCGCTCATCGCTATCCGGCAGTATTGGATCGAGTAGGCCCATCAACTTTCAAAAAAATAAAAAACGCCCGCCGCGAACGAGTCGCGGTGGGGCCATGTCAACCTGGTTGATGTTACGCGAACCTAAATCGCGTTTCGCACTTTAGCTTTAAGAATTTGCAACCACGCTGTGAATAACGTGCTCGTGCTCGAAATATACGATGAAACCCGGATATTCCCAGCGCGAGATTGGCGGGTTGCCGACAGCTGGAACTTTGCTAGCCGGATCGCCAAACTTGCTCGCGACCTGATCCATGGTCATGCCGCGGGTAGGTGTGGCTACATCGGTCTGTTTGACGGCAATGCCGTTGTCGACCGCGATGGTCTCGGCTCCCGCGAGGCCGCTCGCAAGCGCCGCGGCAAGCAGCAGAATTCGATACCTCATGGCGTACCTCATATGTTACCGATATCCTAGGGCCAATGGTCCCCCTGAAACTATAACACCGCCGCACGGGGCCAATACTTGACTCACTTAACATTCTCATTGTACCGAAAGCGCCGCAACATCAGCCCAAATAGGACCTTTTAGAGTAATCGCCGCGCATGTTTCAACCCCTTCCCGTATTCGTGGGCCTGCGCTATTCGCTGGCTCGGGAACATAGCTTCTTTGTCTCCTTTATCACCTGGGTGTCGCTGCTTGGCGTCGCCATCGGCGTCGCGGCCCTGATCACGGTGCTGTCGGTGATGAACGGCTTCGAGTCGGAGCTTCGGGAACGGCTCCTGAGCCTGTCGGCGCACGCCACCCTGACCGCAGGCGGGGCCGCCATCCCCGATTGGCAGGACAGGCTGGCCCAGCTGCAGGGCGCGCCGGGCCTGACGGGCGCTGCGCCGTTTCTGGATAGCGACGCCATGCTGAGGCGACAGTCCTCGATGAGCGGGGCCATCGTGCGCGGCATCGATCCCAAGCTCGAGGCAAGCGTCTCGTCCATCGCCGATAACATGAAGGAGGGCAAGCTGTCCGATCTTCAGCCGGGATTGAACCGCATCATTCTGGGGCGAATATTGGCCTATCAGCTGCAGGTGGGGACGGGCGACAGCGTGGTCGTCATGATCCCCGGCAACACCGGCAACGGCAGTTTCGTGCCACGGCTGCAGGAGTTCGAGGTTGTGGGTATTTTCGAGGTCGGCCTGCAGGAGCACGACAGTGTTTTAGCGCTGGTCAATTTGAGCGATGCCGAGGCGTTGCGAGGCTTAAAGGGACCCACCGGCTTCCGCTTAAGATTCGACGATGTGCTCAAGGCCCCCGATTTGGCGCGCCTCGCGGCACAGCGGCTCAGGCCCGGCCTGCAAGTGCGCGACTGGACTCAGGAAAACGAAGCCTATTTTCGCGCAATCCGCATCGAGAAAACCATGATGGGCTTGATCCTGTTGTTGATCGTCGCGGTCGCGGTGTTCAATATCGTGGCGGCGCTGGTCATGGTGGTCAATGACAAGCGCACCGACATTGCGATCCTGCGCACCTTGGGCTTGAGCCCGCGCGGCGTGCTGGCCGTGTTCATGACGCAAGGAGTGCTGATCGGCTGGATTGGAACGGTGCTCGGCGTAAGCCTCGGCCTCGCGCTCGCGCTCAACGTCGATGTCATCGTGCCGTTTCTGGAATCGACTCTCGGATTCCACATCATGGATCCGGATGTCTACTACATATCGGGCATCCCAAGCGAAGTGCATCCCCCGGACGTCGTGAGAATTGCCATCGCAGCGCTGCTGCTCACCTTGGTCGCGACCGTGTATCCCGCCTATCAAGCGGCGCGAACCCAGCCCGCCGAAGCATTGCGGTACGACTGATGCCCCATTGGTACGAAGGATTCATCGGGTTTCGCTATCTGCGCGCATCGCCGCGGCGCGGCTTCGTGTCCTTGATCGCCGGCATCGCCATCGTTGGCTTAGCTCTGGGCGTGGCCGTGCTGATCGTGGTGTTGTCGGTCATGAATGGCTTCGAGGAGGTCCTGCGTACCCGGATCTTGAGCCTGACGGCGCACGCTACGATCTCGGGGCTTGAAGGCAGCCTTCCCAACTGGCGCGACGATGTGGCAAAACTCGCGGGTTTTAAGGGGATCATCAGCACTGCACCCTATATCGAAGAACAGGGCTTGATGACTTACGGCGACAAGTCCTCCGGAGTATTGCTGCGCGGAATATTGCCGGACGCCGAGGAGCGAGTCGTTGATTTGAACTCGCATCTATTGAGCGGCCGCTTGAGCGATCTTGCGGCGGGCCGCTATCGGGTGATTCTCGGCAACGCGTTGGCGGAAGAGCTCGGCGTAAAGATGGGCGATCGCGTGGTGTTGGTGGTGGCGCTGGGCGATGTAACGCCGCTCGGGGTGATCCCCAGGATGCGCGCATTCGAAGTCGCCGGAATAATCTCGGTGGGGATGTACGAATACGATCGACGCATTGCCCTGGTCGCGATGCAGGATGCCGCAAGGCTGCTGCGCATGGGCGACGACGCCACCGGGATCCGCCTGAATCTCGCCGACATGTACGCGGCGCCGCGCGTGTCGCGCGCCGCCGCGCTTAGCTTAGGCGGCGGCGTCGCGATCCAGGATTGGACCAACGAACACGTGAATTTTTTCCGCTCCATTGCGATCACCAAGCGCATATTGTTTGTGATCCTGTCGTTGATGGTGGCGGTAGCCGCCTTCAACATCGTATCGACCATGGTGATGGTGGTGAAGGACAAGCGCCGCGACATAGCGATTCTGCGCACTTTCGGCTCCTCGCCCGCTAGTATTTTGTCGGTGTTCGTGGTGCAGGGCAGTTTGATCGGCATGCTCGGTATCGGACTCGGCGTGCTGCTCGGCGTGGTGGTGGCGGCGAATCTGCAGGACCTGGTGCACGGCTTGGAAGCCATCGTCGGCTTCAAGTTCCTCGATGCGCGCGTGTACTTCATGAGCGACCTGCCGGCGCACGTTCGAGCGGCTGACGTGCTGCGCATCTGCGGCTTTGCATTCGTGCTCGCGTGCATCTCCACGGTCTACCCGGCGGTGCGCGCAGCGCGCCTGTTGCCAGCCGAATCCTTGCGAAACGATTGAGGATGAGAGGATGTGATTTCAACTGATGTGGTGCTCGAGGGCGTGGAACTCGTCAAGGAGTTCGTCCAGGGCGAGGTAACCCTCCAGGTGCTGCGCGGCGCCAGCATCAAAGTGCATGCCGGCGAACGCATCGCCATCGTCGGTGCCTCCGGATCGGGAAAGACCACGCTGTTGCAGCTGCTGGGCGGACTCGATTTGCCGACTCGCGGCAGCGTCGGGATTGCCGGATCCGCCATGAATGAATTGAACGACGCCGAGCGCGGGCGACTGCGCAACCATGCGGTCGGGTTCGTCTATCAATTCCATCATTTGTTGCCGGAGTTCACCGCACTGGAAAATGTGGCGATGCCCCTGCTGGTGAGGCGCATGAAACCTGCGGACGCGAAGCAGCAGGCCGGCGCGTTGCTGACCCGGGTGGGCTTGAGCGAACGGCTCGAACATCGACCATCGCAGCTCTCCGGCGGCGAGCGGCAGCGTGCGGCGGTGGCGCGGGCGCTGGTAACGCGGCCGAAATTGGTTTTGGCGGATGAGCCCACCGGAAATCTGGACGGCAAGAATGCGGCTCAGGTGTTCGAATTGATGTTGGAACTCAATCGTGAACTAGGCACGAGTCTCGTGATCGTGACCCATGATGAACGACTGGCCGCGCGGCTCGATCGAGTTCTGACCTTAGCGGATGGAGTGCTGGTCGAGCGCGGTGCTGCGGCTGCTTGAGCGCGCACGGCGCCGCCGCAACTGGTAGATGACGTGGGCCCGCCAGACGCCTTGGGCCAGCAGGTAGCCGGCGGCGGCGGCGATCAGCCCCAGCACCAACGCCCCCAGCAGCAGCGGCGGCCATAGCTCGCTGATTTCATTCCGCAGGTTGCCGTGGCTGATGGCGTGCACGAACGGCATCAAATCCAATCCCATGAGCTTGGCGCCGACCCAGATGGAACCCGCCACCTGCGGCAGCCAGGTAAGGGGGTTACTGATGAAAACCGTCGCGACCAAAACCGGCAGATTCAGTCGCAGGTACACGCCTAGCATTGCGCATACCACGAGGTGCACGGGTAGCGGCGTCGGCGGAATAAAGGCTATGAACAATCCCAGGGCGAATGCGCGAGTGACGCTGCTGCGGTTGAATGTCCAACAGCTGCGATCGGGAAACAGGGCCGCAAAATGCCTCAAACACCAGATTTTCTCCAGCGCATGGCGGTCCGGTGTGATGCGTTTCAGCCAGCGGTGCATGGATCGTCGTTTTACTCCTCCCTAGCGCCGCATTATGCCGTTTTCGCGGGCGCGACAGTGATCCACGACCAGGGCCCCGAAAGCGCTGTCTGACCAGTCGGCGGTCAAGTATCATGCCGGCAGATTTATATTTGACTTAAACGAGGACGCAATGTGGGAGATCATCCGCGCCGGCGGCGGCTTCATGTGGCCGATCATCTTATGTTCCATCGCAGCGGTCGCCATCATATTGGAGCGGCTTTGGACTCTGCAGAGCAACCGGGTCATTCCGCGTGATCTGTCTCAGAAAGTCTGGAACTTGGATCGAAGCGGATCAGATCAGCGACAAGCTGGTGGCGGCGCTCGAGCAAAATTCGCCCCTCGGCAAGCTGCTCGCCATCGGACTCGCCAATCGCAACAAGCCGCGCGCCTTGATGGTGGAACGGCTGCAAGGACGGCGGCCGCCATGTGGTGCATGAATTGGAGCGCTTCCTGAACTCGTTGGGCACGATTGCGGCAGTCGCCCCGCTGCTCGGCCTGCTCGGAACCGTGGCCGGCATCATTCATGCGTTCAATGCAATCACGGCCAACGGGCTCGGCGATCCCGAGGACTATTGTCCGGGCGGCATCGGCGAAGCGCTCATCACCACCGCGGCCGGGCTGACAGTGGCGATTCCCTCGCTCATCGCCTATCGCTTCCTGCGCGGCAAGGTTGAGCGGCTGGTAATCCGCATGGAAAAAGAGGCCATGAAGCTCGTCGATGCCCTGGACGAGCGCGGCATGTGATTCGGTCGAACGATGAACCTGCGCCCGCGCCACCGTGAAGACCCCGAGATCAATTTGATCTCGATGATCGACGTGCTGCTGGTGCTGCTGATCTTCTTCATGGTCTCGACCACGTTCAATCAGGAAGGGCGGGTGAGGGTGCAACTGCCGCAGGCGAGCGACATGCCGGTGCCGCGCGGCCAGCACGAACCGTTGGTGATCACCGTCACGGCGGAAGGCGCCTATCGGGTCAACGAGCGCACCTTGATCAATTCAAGCCCAGATACGCTGCGCGCCGCGTTGCTGAAAGAAGCCGGTGATGACCGCGGCCCGATCACGATTCGCGCCGACGCGCGCACCACGCATCAGGCGGTGGTGACCGCGATGGATGTGGCGGGACATTTGGGATTCGCGCAACTCAATATCGCCACGGTCCATGAGGACACGCCGCCTTGAGCGCAGCGGCCGGCGCGGGTGAGAAAGCGGCTGGCAATTCGTGGTCGATCTACCGTCGGCTGCTGAAATACGCCAAGCCGTACTCCGGCGTGTTCTTCATCGGCGTGCTCGGCGCCATCATCTTCGCAGCCGCGAATGCCTCGCTGGTCGTATTGGTGCGAAATTTTCTCGACGGCGCCTTCATTCAGAAAAATCCCAACGTGCTGTGGCAGGTGCCGCTGGAGGTGGTTGCGCTCTTCACGGTGCGCGGCATCGGCGACTACATTGCAAATTACTATCCGAGTTGGGTCGGGCGACAGGTCGTCAAGGGCTTGCGGCACGATGTGTTTGCGCACTACATGCGATTGCCGACGGCCTATCTCGATCGGCAGCAGTCCGGGCACCTGCTCTCCAAGCTCACCAACAATGTCGAATTGGTCGCTGCGGCCGCGACCAATGCCGCCATCTCACTCGTGACGACAGCTTGAGCATCGTATTCCTGCTGGGATTGCTGTTCTACTACAACTGGAGATTGGCGACTGTTTGCATCGTCGCCGCGCCCGTGATTGCCTGGCTCATGCAGATCGCAAACCGCAGCTTCCGGCGTTATAGCGAACGCATTCAAAACTCCATGGGCGATATCACGCGCGTCGCCAAGGAGGCGATTGACGCGCTGCGGCTGATCAAGATCTTCAATGCCGAAGACCATCAGACCGAGCGCTTTGAGTTGGTCAACGAGCATAACCGGCGCTCCAACATGAAATTGATCCGCGCCAAGTCGATCAGTAATCCGGTGGTGCAGATCATCGCCGCCATCGCGTTGGCCAGCGTTTTGTTCGTCTCCATCAAGCAGTATCCTGGGCGACCTGCAAGTTCGCCGATTTTTTCGGATTTTTGACCGCACTTTATTCAAATCCCGGCGCCTCTTCGCAGCCTGGTCAACATGAGCGGCCCCCTGCAACAGGGAATCGCCGCAGGCCAGAGCGTGTTCGAGATTCTGGATCAGCCGACCGAAGGCAGCGGCGGCACGATAACGCTAGCAGCGCGCCCGCGGCGAGATCGAGTTTCGCAATGTGTCGTTTACCTATGGAGGCGACAAGGGCGACGTGCTGCACGATGTGAGTTTTCATGTGCGTCCCGGCGAAACCGTGGCCATCGTCGGCCGCTCGGGCAGCGGCAAGACCACTCTGGTCGGCCTGGTGCCGCGCTTCTATGATGTGCAGCAGGGAGCGGTGCTGCTGGACGGGGTCGACGTGCGCGAATACCGCTTGACCGACCTGCGCTCGCAGGTGAGCCTGGTCAGCCAGGATGTCGTGCTTTTCAACGACACCATCCGCAACAACATCGCGTTCAACGCCATCGGCAAGACCGAGGCCGAGGTGGAAGCCGCGGCGCGCGCCGCCAATGTCATGGAATTCGTCGCGTCAGCAGCCGCAGGGGTTCGATACGCCTGCTGACGCGATCGCGGGCAGAACTTTTCGGGCGGCCAGCGGCAGCGAATATCCATCGCACGCGCGCTGCTCAAGGATTCGCCGGTGCTGATGCTCGATGAAGCAACCGCGGCCCTCGATAATGAATCGGAGCGCCGCGTGCAGCAGGAATTGGCCGTGCTCATGCAGGGGCGCACGACTTTGGTGATCGCGCACCGCCTCTCCACCGTCGAGGGCGCCGATCGGATCATCGTCCTCGATCAGGGTCGAATCGTCGAGACGGGCAGCCATCAGGATCTGCTGGCGCGCGGCGGCCTGTATGCAGCACTGCATGGAATGCAGTTCAACGATTGAGCGCCGCTGCCGCAATGTCGGTTCAATCCTGGCTCAATCAGATTTGGTACCGACCGCGCCAACCCCGCCGTGGTGGCTGATACCGCTGTCGGTCGCCTATGGCGCGGTGTCGCGACTCGCGCCGCTATGCTGTACGCATTGCGCCTGCGCCGGTCGACCGCTGCTGCGGCCGGTGATCGTCGTGGGAAATTTGAGCGTCGGCGGAACCGGCAAAACTCCGCTGGTTTGCTGGCTGGTGGCACAATTGGCGGACCGCGGCCTGAAGCCTGGCGTGGTAACGCGAGGCTACGGCGGTTCGAGCCGAGGCGCGCGGCTGGTCGAGCCGACGGATCATCCGCATATGGTCGGCGACGAGTCGATATTGTTGGCGCGCCGGACCAATGTGCCGGTCGCCGTCGGGCGCGATCGGCGGGCAGCCTCGCAGCTGCTGATCAGCGCCGGCTGCAATGTGGTCGTGAGCGACGATGGCTTGCAGCATTACGCCCTCGCGCGCGATTGTGAAATCGTCGTCATCGACGGCTGACCGCCGATTCGGCAACCGTAGACTGCTGCCCGCAGGGCCGCTGCGCGAATCGCCGGCACGCCTGCGCGGCGTCGATGCCATCGTGCTGAACGGCGGCGGCAACAACAACAGCGCTGCAGCCAACGCCGGCATGAGACTGCCTGCGACGCCCATGCGAATGCGGCTCGAGGCGATCTTCGCCATTGAACTGAAGCATCGTACCTCCAAAGCACTGCGCGAATTTGCCGGTCACTCGGTGCATGCCATCGCCGCAATCGGCAATCCGCAGCGCTTCTTTGACATGCTGCGGTCGCGCTCCATCGATGTCGTACCGCACCCGCTGCCGGACCACGCACACTTGCGGGCCGAGGATATTTTCTTTGCCGACGATCTACCGGTGCTCATGACCGAGAAGGATGCCGTAAAATGCGCCGATATCGCCGGCCCGCAGCATTGGTACGTACCGGTGCGCGCGAGTTTCTAGCGGCAGACGAAGCAGCCGCGCTGCTCGGCATCGTGATGAACAGCATTCAGCGGCGCGCCACGGCCATCTAGGAACATTATGGATAAACGATTGCTGGAACTGCTGGTTTGCCCGATCTGCAAGGGTCCGCTGCACAGTGTCGGCGCCGGCAACTCCCTCGAACTCGTTTGCCGACCCGATCGCCTGGCGTATGCGGTGCGCGACGGCATCCCGGTGATGCTGCCGGAAGAGGCGCGGGTATTGAGCGCGGATGATCCGCTGCTGGAAACATAACCTGAACAGCCTGTTTCACGTCATCATCCCGGCGCGCTTCGCGGCATCGCGACTGCCGGGCAAGCCGCTGCTCATGATCGGAGAGCAGCCGCTGATTCAGTGGGTGTGGCGGCGAGCGCTTGCAAGCGGCGCCGCCTCGGTGATGGTGGCCACCGACGATGAACGGGTTCGCAGCGTAGCCGCGTTCCTTCGGCGCGGATTGTCTGATGACATCGCCGCATCACGCCTCGGGCACCGACCGCATCGCCGAGGTGGTGCGCGCGCGCGGCTTCGCGCCCGAGGATATCGTGGTGAACCTCCAGGGTGATGAACCCATGATGCCGGCCGAGGTAGTTGCCGGCGTCGCACAAGCCTTGCAGGATGTCCCGCGCACCGATATCGCAACGGCGGTGGCGCCGATTCTGTCACTGCAAGAATTCCTCGATCCGAATTGCGTGAAGGCGCTGCGCGCAATTGACGGGCGCGCGCTGTACTTCAGCCGTGCGCCGGTTCCCTGGCCGCGCGACAATATCACGGCCGACAAACCCACACGCTTCGCCGGCGCCTGGCGCCACATCGGCATCTACGCCTACTGGGTGCGCAGTCTGTTGCAATTCGCAGCATGGCCGCCGACGCCGCTCGAGATAACCGAGAAGCTCGAGCAGCTGCGCGCCTTGGAATACGGCATGCACATACACCTTGTGGCCGTGCCGACGCCACCACCCGCCGGTGTGGACACGCCCGAGGACTTGGAACGCGTCAGGGCGATGCTGATGAATGCAGGAGACTGCCATGGGCAATTACGTTGATAACAACTTGGACCGTGACGAGACGGTCAAATATTCAGCAACAGTCTCGCTGTGGAAATACTGGATTAATTTCTTGATTGCAGGCCTCATTGCCGCAGTCGCGTTGCTTGGATTTGCGGCATACCTGTCCAGTAAGAGCGGCACGCAATCGTTTACGGGGCCTAAATTTGCGCTGGTAGCGCTGCTTATCTCGCTGGCCAGTTTCGCGTGGCCTCTCGTTGCGCGAAAGTCCACCGAGTTGGTGATAACCAGCAAAAGGTTGATTGCAAAATTTGGGGTTGTTTCGACGCAATCCATCGACATCCGCTTTGA
Source organism: uncultured Gammaproteobacteria bacterium (assembly GCA_963785405.1). Classification (GTDB taxonomy): domain Bacteria; phylum Pseudomonadota; class Gammaproteobacteria; order Steroidobacterales; family Steroidobacteraceae; genus Bog-1198. The sequence continues at coordinate 365,749 of CAWAVF010000003.1, read as the reverse complement.
TCGAATTGAGACAGTGCGAATCAAGCAAAGCCTGATGGGAAGAATATTTAACTACGGGGATATCGTGGTTACCGGAACCGGCTCAACATTCGACCCTATTCCCAACATCGCAAATCCGATGGGATTTCGAACGGCGCTGAATCATGCAATGGAGACAACGGGCGTCAGGACGACGCGACCAGGCCGCGACGGTTGAGTAACGAAGTGGAGCGGAGGCGCGGGTGTGCTCGACAAAATACCGAGGGCTCGGCCGGTCAATAGCAGGGTGGCGTTTCCGTGACTCGGTCAGTTCGAATTCTTTTCGTTTGCCTGGGCATATCTGCCGCAGCCCGTCGGCGGAGGCCATGTTGCGGCATCTCGCCGCGCAGCAAGCGCCGCGGTTGAACCTAAAGGTCGATTCCGCGGGCACAGCTGATTACCATATCGGGGCAACGCCGGACCCGCGCAGCCAACTTGCCGCCTCGCGGCGCGGCATCGATATCAGTGGGTTGCAAGCGCGTCAGGTTACCGAGCACGATTTCATGCGCTTCGATCTCATTCTGGCGATGGATCGCGCAAACCTGCGCGAACTTGAGTCACTGAAGCCCGTCGGGGCAAATGCTCGGCTCAAGCTTTTCATGGACTATGCACCTGGCTCGGGAGTGCTCGAGGTGCCGGATCCCTACTACGGCGACGCGGCCGGCTTTGATGTAGTCCTCGATCTCTGCGCCGCCGCGTCGCGTGGGCTGCTCGCCTCCCTAGAGAGTGCGCAGCAGCCAATAAAGGCCCCCTGATATCACGATCGACGCGGGCAGCGTGAGCACCCAGGCCATCAGCAGATTGCGCACGGTCGACCATTGCAGGCCCGAGTGATTGGCTACCATGGTTCCGGCGACGCCCGAGGACAGGACATGCGTGGTACTGACCGGCAAACCGTACATTTCGGCGGCACCGATGGTAGCCATGGCTACGAGTTCCGCCGATGCCCCTTGTGCGTAGGTCAAATGCGTTTTACCGATCCGCTCGCCGACCGTGACCACGATTCGCTTCCAGCCGATCATCGTGCCCAACCCCAACGCGATGGCCACGGCGACCTTGACCCAGGTCGGAATGAATTTCGTGGAGCGATCGAGCTGTTTCTTGTATGCGCCAAGCGATTTTTGATCCGCTTCCGATATGTTGAGCGCCTTGGCCTTACCCATGAAGCGCAGTCCTTCGCTCACCAGGTACATCTGGTTGCGGATATTGATCATGGATCCCGGCGGGACCTTGTCCATCGAACCGTAGTCGCCGACTTGCTTCGCGATCGTCGCGGTCATTGCGACGAGTGCGGGTATGCCCTGCGCCGTTACCGTGCGCGTGCGCACCATCTCCAGCACCTCTGCGCGCGGATCGGCCGGAGTCGCGCCCGCTCCATAGTGCGAAAGCGCCGTCTGCGCCTGCACTGAGGCCGCCATGAAGGTAGTCACGTCTTTCTCGTGCATGGTGCGATTGAGGGCGTAGGCCGTCGGCACGGTGCCGATCAGGATCAGCATGATGAGTCCCATGCCTTTTTGGCCATCGTTCCCACCATGAAAGAAACTCACGCCGGTGCAGGTCAGGATCAGCAGGCCGCGAATCCAGACCGGCGGCGGCTTATTGCCCTCCGGCTCTTTGTAAAGCGCCGGGATCTTGATCACGGCCTTGAGTATGCTGAGCAGCAACCACGCCGCACTGAAGCCGATCAGCGGCGAGACCAACAGAGTCTCGCCGATCTTGGTGGCTTGGCTCCAATCCACGCCGCTGGTGCCGTCGGTGCTCGCGGCCATCAACTGGTTCATGAGGCCAACGCCGATGATGGAGCCGATGAGCGTATGGGAACTCGATGAGGGCAGTCCGAAATACCAGGTGCCCAAATTCCATAGAATGGCGGCAATCAGCAAGGCGAATACCATGTCGAATCCGGCGCCGCTGCCCACTTGCAGGATCAATTCGACCGGCAACAGAGACACGATTGTGAAGGCGACGGCACCGGTCGAGGTCAACACCCCCAAGAAGTTGAAAGTACCTGACCAGAGAACCGCCAGATTCGGCGACATTGAGTTCGTGTAGATCACGGTGGCGACGGCGTTTGCCGTATCGTGGAAGCCGTTGACGAACTCGAATCCCAACGCGATGAACAATGCCACGCCCAGCAATATGTAAGGATATACGCGGGTATCGCGGACCACCGATAGGTCGTCTGCCAAGTGGTAGGCGGCGTATATGATCCCGATGATGACCACGACGATGGCCAGGACATTGAACCAAGGATTGGTTTTATGCCCGCTGAGCTTCGAGGGCTTGGCCGGTGTGCTCATGCCTGGGGCCGCGTCGAGCGCGGATGTGTTGCTCATTATTTTGTATCCAGTTGAAAATGTGAGGGCTCGGAACTTATAGGTCCGAAATATGACGTGTCGATGACACCCTGAGTTTTTCATGCCCTACACCTTGTCCCATGCCGCCGTTGTTCTGCCGTTTTCGCGCCTGCTCGCGCGCTGGCAGTTGCTGTCGGCCGCTGTGATCGGGGCAATGGTCCCGGATTTTCGACTGTTCCTACCGTGGCGAATGGGGCACGTGGAAACGCACAGCGCCATGTCTTTATTGATATTTTGTCTACCCGTGGGTGTCATCACATACTGGCTATTCCAGGGGTTGGTGAAGACACCGGTCTTGGAGGTTCTGCCCGAGGGCCCGTATGCCCGCTGGCGGCTTTTCGCGGCTCAGGCTGATATATGCAGCGCGCGTCAATGGGTGCTAGCGGCCTGCGGGGTGCTGGGAGGAGCCGTCACGCACCTGGTGTGGGATGCATTCACTCACGAGGGCGCGCGCGGCGTGCGCTGGTTTCCGGTGCTCGATGACCCCAGGCTCGAGATCGGCAGTCGCCACTTCGATGGCGTTAGTTTAATGCAGGATTTGAGTTCATTGATCGGGCTTGTCGCGGTTCTGGCACTGGTCGCTTATGGACTGCGTCGCGGGCGCGAGCCCGCAGTGCCGAACCGGATTGTGCCCCGCACCGAGCGTCGGCAGTGGCTGCTGGCCTATGTGCTGGCTGCCGTGGCCACAAGCCTCGCGTTTTATGCGTGGGTGCGATGGGCACAGCCGCCGCTGCACTCGAGATTCGCGCAGATTTCTACCATGGCAGTCGCCGCCCTGCGCGGCCTTGCGGCCGCGCTTTTGGGCGTCAGTGTTGTGCTGGATCTGCGGCTGCGCGCTCTGCGTTACCGTTCGTCCGGCCCGGATCGTTGAACATCGCTTGGTGTAGAGGACCAGACCACGTATTTGTTCTCGTTTCCCTTGCTCGAAGCTGTTTCGTCCGCGCGGGAGGGAGCCGGTGCGGGTTCGCGAAACGGCGCTGGTTCGGCCGGCGCACTTGCAACCGGGCGTTCGCGCGGCGGCTCATAGGCAGGCGAAGGCTCAGCGTGAGTCGGTTCGAAAGAACGCGCCGGTTCGGAGGAGCGAACCGATTCGAACGGGGGCGCCGGTGGTTCGAAGGAGGGCGCTGCAGACGGCGGAGACGCGTTGTTGTCGCCGCCACGCGCTTCGTTCGGCGCTGGGGAACTGGGCGCGCCGGGAGCGGCACCGAGAGCTGGGTTGGCGCCGGCGCCATTCGCAGTATTTTCGCCGCCTTCGCGCCTGCCGCGACCGCGGCGACGACGACTCCGGCCACCGCGCTCGCCGCGTTCGCTGCTCGATCGCTCAGGGTCGTTGCCGCGGGGCTGATCCGCACGCGGCGGCTGATCCGGGCGCGGCGCTTGATCTGCCCGCGGGGCCAGATCTCCGCGAGGCGCTTGATCCGGCCTGGATGACTGATCCTGGCGCGGCCCCTGTACCTCGTTACGTTGCCCGGAGCCCTCGCGTCGGGCGCCGAAATCGCCGCGTGGACGGCCATCGCGGCGCGGATCGCGCTGCCCGTCGCGCTGTGCGTCACGCGGCGGGTCACGGCGCACATCCCGACTGCGGTCGCGGTTTCGGTCACGGTCCCCGCCGCTTCGATAGCGGTCAGGCCGTGCATCGCGATGCGGCGGCCGGTCGCGCTGGGTGTGTGTCGGCGCCGGCGAGGCGGCCGCGGCGCGCCCGGCGGAATTTCCAAACAGCCAGCGCCACAATCTGACGAGAACGCCAACGTGCGCGGTCTGAACGGCGGCAGGTGCGGCGGCGGGTACCGGCATTGGAATTACCGGCGCCGCAGACGCCGACAATAAACTCGGAACCAGCGGCACGTCGCCCGGCGGTTTTTTATCCCGGTTCCCAATATTCGAGTCATCGACGCTCGGCTGATCCGCCAACTGATAGCTGACCGTGGTGTTTTCCGGCAGCTCTTTTTCATCGTCGCGAACGCGGCGCAAAGTATAAGCCGGCGTCTGCATGTGAGGATTCGGCACGATCACCAGCGACACTTTGTCGCGGGTTTCGATCTGCTGCAGCTGTTCGCGCTTCTCATTCATAAGATAGGTGGCGACGTCCACCGGAACCTGGGTGATGACGCGTCCGGTGCGTTCCTTGCGTGCCTCTTCGCCGATCAGCCGCAGCAATGCCAAGGACATTGATTCGACGCTGCGTATCGTGCCCATGCCGCTGCAGCGCGGGCAATTGATGTGCGTGGTTTCGCTCAACGCGGGGCGCAATCGCTGCCGCGACAACTCGAGCAAGCCGAACCGCGAGAGTCTCCCCAGTTGGATGCGGGCGCGATCCATTTTGACCGAGTCGCGCAACATGTCTTCCACAGCGCGCTGATTGGCCGTCGATTCCATGTCGATGAAATCGATGACGATGAGTCCGCCGATATCGCGCAGCCGCAACTGGCGGGCGATTTCCTCGGCGGCTTCCAAGTTGGTATTGCGCGCGGTGGCTTCGATATCGCCGCCGCGGGTGCTGCGCGCCGAATTGATGTCGATTGAAACCAGCGCTTCGGTGTGATCGATCACCAAGCTGCCGCCCGAGGGCAGGGTGACCTTGTGCGCATACGCTGATTCGATCTGGCTCTCGATCTGATAGCGCGTGAACAGCGGCACCGGATCTTGATACAGCTTCAACTTGCGCTGCGCGTCCGGCGGCATGAAGCGCTGCATGTATTCCTGAGCCTTTTGAAAGGCCTCAGGCTCGTCGATCAGACATTCGCCGACGTCATCGGAGAAGTAGTCGCGCAAGCCCGCGGGTAACCGCATCGCTTTCCTGAAAAATCAGAAACGGCGCGGGCCTGCCGTCGTTTGCCGCAACGATTGCGTCCCAGGCTGTCTTGAGATTGTTCAAATCCCATTGCAGTTCCTCGGTGGAGCGCCCGACGCCGGCCGTGCGCACGATGGCGCCCATGCCGTCGGGAATCATGCAGGCCGTTCATCGCATCGCGCATCTGCTCGCGATCCTCGCCTTCGATGCGGCGCGACACGCCGCCGGCGCGCGGATTGTTCGGCATCAGCACCAGGAAGCGGCCGGCAAGGCTGATGAAGGTGGTGAGCGCGGCGCCTTTGTTGCCGCGCTCCTCTTTTTCGACCTGGACGATCAGCTCTTGGCCTTCCTGCAGAAGGTCCTTGATGTTGAGCCGGCCGCCGGTTCGCCGGCTGCGATCGGAAGTACTCCTTGGAGACTTCCTTCAGCGGCAGGAAGCCGTGGCGCTGCGCGCCATATTCGACGAACGCCGCTTCGAGGCTCGGCTCTACGCGGGTGATTCGGCCTTTATAGATATTGGATTTTTTCTGTTCCCGGGACGGGATCTCAATCGATAAGTCGTATAACTTTTGACCGTCGACGAGTGCGACTCGCAGTTCTTCTTCTTGAACTGCGTTGACGAGCATTCTTTTCATGTGCCCCAACTAATGTGGTAGGGGCCGAGGAGAGCTTGAGAATAAAAGCCGGGGTCGTAATCATGGATGCGGCAAAGAATAGGGTAAGCGCCGAACGCGAGGTACGCGACCGGCATCAACTCCACCACTTTAAGCCAAAACGTATACGGCAAGCCCGGGGCCTTGTTCTCGGTTAACCGCTTGTCAGACGCCGAAGCCTCAAGATTAGGCTTTCGCGCGTTGTCTCATCGGCCGAGCGATGGTCTGGAATTCCAGAACCAACTAATATGCGGCTCCCCAACGGATGGGGGGCCACCGAAACCTGTGTCTATATGCCACACCTAGAATCGAGCCTTAGCCCTCAAAGGTTGTCGCGCCTGACACGGTTTTAAGACATTATCACGACAGCCCGCCAGGGTCAATGTAATCAATACCTTAGAACATTGATGAACGACAGCAAGTGAAACTATGAACATTCCCGCCAGCGATTTGCCGCCCTCGCAAGCATTAAAAAGTCCGCTCACGCTGCGCACCATTGACGGCCGATGAGGCGGGACAGCGAATCGACAATTTCCTGATGCGGCACTTCAAAACCGTGCCGCGCAGCCGGGTTTATCGGCTGCTGCGCAAGGGCGAGGTGCGGGTCAACCGCAAGCGCGTGGATGCTGAGTACCGGATTCAGGAAGGCGATGAGGTCCGCCTGCCCCCGGTGCGGATCGATGCGCTCGAGGAGCCGGGCCGGCCCTCGAGCAGCCTGCTGGAGCTGATCGAGCGGGCGGTGATTTTTCAGGACCAGCATCTTACTGGTGATCGACAAGCCCGCCGGGGTCGCGGTGCACGGCGGCAGCGGCATGAGTTTCGGCGTTATCGAGGCATTGCGAGCTTCGCGCCCGCGCGAGACCCTGGAGCTGGTGCATCGCCTGGATCGCGATACCAGCGGCTGCCTGCTCGTGGCGCGCGATCGCGCCACGCTGACTGCCCTGCATGCCCTGATCCGCAACGGCGGCATGCACAAGACCTACATGGCGCTGGTGGCAGGCAGCTGGCAGCTGGGCACCAAACGGATCGATGCGCCGCTGGCGACGGATAATCGCCAGCACGGCGAGCGGCATGTGCGCGTGGCCGCGGCCGGCAAGGACTCGGTGAGTGTGTTCAAACCGCTGCAGTTCTTTGGTTCGCTCGCGACATTGATGGAGGTGGACATCCCCACCGGACGCACGCATCAAATTCGCGTGCATGCGTCCTTTGCCGGACATCCGCTTGTTGGGCGATGACAAGTACGGCGATCGCGAGCGCAATGCCGAGCTGAAAGGCGCATGGACTGAAGCGCACCTTCCTGCACGCCCAATCCGTGGCATTTGAGTGGCCGGGTTCGGGCGTTCCCTTCCATGTCAGCGCACCGTTGCCCGCTGAATTGGCGGCTGTGCTCGATGCCATTACCCCGCTCAAGAGCAAAACGCCGGAAACGCGCGACAACGCCGAGAAAGCCGCGCTAGGGCAACTCGAAACCCGCGCCGCGCAAGATTCCGCTCAAGCGTATCAGCGGCAGACCGATCAGTGCGGTGGGATCCGCGTTGTCGATCGACTCGCATAACGAAATGCCAAGCCCCTCGCTCTTGAATCCGCCCGCGCAATCCAGCGGTCGCTCGCCCACGACATATCGTTGGATGGCGGCTTGGTCCAAGACGCGAAACTTCACCCGGGTCGTGTCGATGAATTCGAACAGCGCGTTGTCATCCTGTGCTGATCACGGCAACCGCGGTGAGAAACGCTACCGCGCGGCCGGAGCAGCGTTGCAACTGCTCCATGCAGCGAGCCTCGGTACCGGGCTTGCCCAGTATCAATTCTTCGCCCTGGTCGGCGCCGAGTGACGGCAACCTGGTCGGAGCCGATGACCCACGCTTGCGGGTGTTTCGCTGCAACCGCAGCGGCCTTGAGTCTGGCCAGCCGCGCGACCAGCGCCGCCGGCCGCTCGCCGGGCTCGGGAGATTCATCACGCCGCGGGTGCCACGCAGGAAAAGCTCCAGCCCAAGCCTTGCCAGAAGCTCGCGGCGGTAGCGCGAGGTCGAGGCCAAAATAAGTGAAGGCGGAGACTTCAAAAACAACGACTTGCACCGGATTCGTTTTGACAGGGGTGGGAACGGGCCCTATTATACGCGGCCCATGGCATCGGGCTTGTCCGACCGAGTTGATTGCGCGCGCCTGGCGGACGATGCAGCGGTGTTGGAGCGCAGTCTACCCGCTCAGCGAGTTGCCTCGATTGCAGGAGTTATTGGCGGATGCGCGCGGGTCGGTGAAAGCGCGATTCGCCTTTGCGAAGGTGGGTGATGGGCGTGCCGGCGCGAGCGTCGCCGTGCAAGCGATCCGCAGCTGATTTGTCAGCGATGTCTGCAAGGCTTCGAATTCAAGGTGGCCACGGACAGCGAGATTGAGTTTGCCAGCAGCGAAGCCGATGCACCCGCGGACTCGCCGCGCGAGATCTATTTGATGGATAACGGCTCGGTGAGCTTGCGCGAATTGGCGGAGGAAGAGTTGTTCCTGGCATTGCCACTGGTCGCGGTTTGCAGCACGCCGGAGATCTGCGGTCGGGCGCCGGAGTTCGAGAAGAAGTCGCGGCCATTCGCCGCTTTGCAGGATTTGTTGAAGAAAACTTGACTAGGACAGACAACCCATGGCAGTTCAAAAAAGCAGAAAGACCCCCTCGAAGCGCGGCATGCACCGCTCCCATTCCGCGCTACGCGGCACCCGCGGTGTCGATCGACGCCGAAGAGCGGCGAGACGCATTCGCGCCATCGTATTTCCCGCGATGGATTCTATCGCGGCAAGAAGGTGCTGCAGACCAAGGCGGACGCGGCAGCCGCCGAAGAATAGACCGTAAGTTACGCGGCGGCTATCCAGTGCCGCTCCAACGCTGCATTTAACGCACCGTGTCTGCGCCGCTCCATATTGCCATCGACGCCATGAGCGGCGACCGCGGTCCGTCGGTTTCCGTTCCGGCGGCGCTGGCGGCGGCCCGCGAATTCAGCGACGTGCGTTTCACCTTGACCGGCCGGCAGGCCGATCTGCAGCGCGAGTTGAAAGGCGCCACGCCTGCCAACGTATCCTGCCTGTTCGCCGCAGGATGTCGTCGAGATGACCGATCATCCGCGCGAGGCTTTGCGGCGCAAGAAAGATTCGTCGATGCGCCGCGCCATCGATCTGGTCAAGGCGAAGCGATGCGCATGCCTGCGTCAGCGCCGGCAACACCGGGGCGCTTGATGGCGACGGCGCACTTCGTCCTGAAGATGCTGCCCGGCGTCGAGCGGCCCGCGATCGTATCGCTCATCCCGTCGCGCGGCGGCCATACCTACATGCTCGATCTTGGGCGCCAACGCGTCGTGCACGCCAGCGCAACTGCTGCCAGTTCGCGGTGATGGGCTCGGTGCTGGCGGCGGATCTGGAGGGCGCTCACGAGCGGCCGCGCGTGGGCCTGCTCAACATCGGCGAGGAGGAGATCAAAGGCAACGATGTCGTCCAGGCCGCGCACAATTTGATGGCGCGCCGCGCGATATCAACTACGTCGGTTTCGTCGAAGGGCACGATATTTTTTCCGACAAGGTCGACGTCGTGGTCACCGACGGATTCACCGGCAATATCGCGTTGAAAGTCATGGAAGGCGCGGCGCGTTTGATCACCGACGCCATGCGCGAGGAGTTCGAGCGCATCGCCGCTGCGCAAGCTCGGGCTACCTCGCCGCGCGGCCGAGCCTCAATGCGCTGCGCACCAGGATCGATCCGCGCCGCTATAATGGCGCGACCATGGTCGGATTGAACGGCATCGTCATCAAGAGCCATGGCGGCACCGATCTGTTCGGATTTCAGCGCGCCATCGAAGTCGCGGTGCTGGAAGCGCGCAACGGCGTGCCGGCGCGGATCGCGCAACGGCTGGGCGTTTCACGCGAGGCTTGAAGGATTTTAATGTACTCAAGAATCGCCGGCACCGGCAGTTATCTGCCGAAGAAAATACTGACCAACGCGCGATCTCGAAAAACTTGTCGATACCAGCGACGAATGGATTCGCACGCCGCACGGGAATCTCAGCAGCGGCATGTGGCGGCGGAAGGCGAGACCACCACGGATCTCGCCGAACATGCGGCGCGCCGCGCCATGGAGGCGGCGGGAGTCAGCGCTGCGGACATCGATCTGATCTGCGTCGGCACGACGACGCCGGATCTGGTTTTTCCCAACGTCGGCACGCTGCTGCAGGATCGCTTGGGGATACACGGCTGCCCGGCGTTCAGCATGGAGGCCGCTTGCACCGGATTCGTCTACGCACTGAGCGTGGCGGACAAATTCGTGCGGCTGGGCGAAGCGAAATGCGCGCTGGTGGTCGGCGCGGAGACGCTGACGCGAATCATCGATTGGAACGATCGCGGCACCTGCGTGCTGTTCGCGGACGGCGCGGGCGCGGTGATTTTGCAGCCCGTCGGCGGAGCCGGGGATCATCAGCACGCGCCTGCATTCGGACGGCAAGTACAAGGATCTGTTGCTGTACCCGGACGGCGTATCCAAGGGATTCAAACTGGTGCGCGAAGGGCAAAGCCAGCGTGCAGATGAAGGGCAACGAGGTGTACAAGGTCGCGGTCAATACGCTGGGGCAGCTGGTCACGGAGACCTTGAACGCCAACAACATCGGCAAGGATGCAGCTCGATTGGCTGATCCCGCATCAGGCGAATATCCGCATCATCGAGGCGATCGCGAAACGGCTCGATCTGCCGATGGAACGGGTCATCGTGACGATCGACACCCAGGGCAATACCTCCGCCGCGTCCGTGCCGTTGGCGCTCGATACCGGCATTCGCGACGGCCGGGTGAAGCGCGGCCAGCTGCTGCTGCTGGAGGCATTCGGCGGCGGCTTTACCTGGGGATCGGCGCTGATTCGCTACTGATGGGAAAGAAAAACGCCGCGGAGTGACCGCGGCGCTCAAGCTTTAAAAATCGAAAAGCTCGATTTACTTCGACACGGACTTCTTGAACATGCGATCGATCTTCTCGTTGATCGCTTCGATGGCAGTCGAATTCGACTGCGCCGTCGACAACGCTTGATTCGCCGTGCTCTGCGCGCCCGAAGCCGCCGATTGGGCACTGTTGGCGGTTGATTGCGCAGCGGCAGCGTCGCTCGAAGCTTTCGCCGTGTCACCCTGCAGTTTGGCGACCTGCGACTTCAGGTCGTCGATCTGCGCTTGAATCGGCTTCAGGTCGGTGCAACCGGCGAATGCGAGGACGCAAGCCGCGGCGACAGAGGCCTTAAGTGTGGTTGTCAAATTCATAAAAATATTCCCCTAGGGTTAATTCATTGGTGTCGGAAAAAGTCCGAAGTATTGCCACAGCCGGGTCCAGTCACGCTGTCGAGCCTGCCTGCGTCGCAACACAGTCCTACATAAAGCCAAATTCGCGCGTCGATTGCAACTGAAAATATCGATTTGTCGGCAACTGAAGTCGCTTTCTGCTGTAGTTCGATTCTTACAAATTAAATCATCGTTATCATTTGATGTAATTTTTACTACTGCAGCAATAGGCCTTTGAGTCAATGGCGGTGCTGTTGCATTTGCTGTGCTGCGTGAATCCTCTCGTAAGGTGCGTTGAATATGTTGGTGTCTTGAATGGGTCGGGCACGACGGTTTGGTAGCGCCGTGGTTGGTGAGTCTTAAGCTAGAGCAGAGAGGTACCGGCAACTGCCATTGGCGCGAGGGCGGGCAATCACCCGATTCGTTTTCCGGGGCGCCCGCAATGGGGCAATCGGGCTTTTGCGATGCAAATCAGGGTTGTAAAGACCGACTTGCCAGCGTTGAAGGACTGTATATAATAACAGTCACTGTCTACATATACAGGTGATGCATGTCGGACCTTACACCCCGTCAAACTCAGATCCTCAGGCTGATTCAAAACGCCATTTCCGAAAGCGGCATGCCGCCGACCCGTGCGGAAATAGCGCGCACGCTCGGCTTCAAGTCGCCGAATGCTGCCGAGGAGCACTTGCGCGCCTTGCAGCGCAAAGGTGTGATCGATCTGATCCCCGGCGCTTCTCGCGGCATTCAACTGAAAGATATTCTGCGGGAACAATTGGGTCTGCCGCTCATCGGCCGCGTAGCTGCCGGCCGTCCGATCCTGGCCGAAGAGCATATTGAAAAGCGCTATCAAATCGACCCGCAGTTGTTCCAGCCGCAGCCGCATTATCTGCTGAAAGTGCAGGGCATGAGCATGAAAAATGCCGGCATCCTGGATGGTGATTTGGTTGCCGTGCATCGCACGCCCGAAGTGCGCAATCGTCAAATCGTGGTCGCGCGTTTGGAAAATGAAGTCACGGTCAAACGCTATCGGCAAGAAGGCTCGATCGTGTGGCTGCTGCCCGAAAACGCCGACTTCGAACCCATTCGTGTCGATCTCAAAGAACAACCCATGATTATCGAAGGGGTGGTCGTCGGTGTGCTGCGTCGTGGTAAAGACGTGGATGCCGCGTGAGGTATCGTCGCTTGCGGATATCTTGGCCGATGCGCGTGTCTGGAAGTTAAAAGACGCCTCGGCTGCCCCCGCTCGTCCGGTTTGGTCCACCGGTAGAAGCTCGCTGGATGCCCGCTTGCCGGGAGGTGGGTGGCCGACGGCGTCGCTCATCGAGGTGCTGCTGGACGATACCGGCTTCGGCGAAGTGCAGCTTTTTTTGCCGGCACTGGTGGAATGTCAACGCGGCACTACGCAAGACAGCGGCGATGCCGCTCCATGGCTTGTCTGGATCGCACCGCCTCATGAACCCTATGCGCCTGCCTTGGCGCAGCAGGGAATCGAACTGGGGCGTTTGTTGGTGGTTCGGCCTGCCACCGCCACCGAGGCCTTGTGGGCTGCTGAGCAGGCTTTGAGTTCCGGTGTCTGCGCCGCGGTGCTGCTGTGGTTGAAAGGCACCGATGATCGCTGGCTGCGGCGTTTGAAGCTCGCAGCCGAGGCGGGCGGCGCACTCGGTGTGCTGTTTCGTCCCGAGCGGCATCGCTTCGAATCGTCACCCGCCACCTTGCGCTTGGTTGTGACAAAAGGCTCGCCGTGCGCGCATGTCGATCTGCTCAAAGTGCAAGGCGGCCGCCCAGGGCCTGTGGATCTCGGTGACCCGTGAAATCGCGTACTGCGAAATCGCGGACGGCAGACTTATTTGCCGCAGCGACGGACGGCCGCCTCGCCGCGTCGCCCGCACCGGCACCCGCACCCATACCCGCGCCCGCACTGGCGCCGTTGTCCGCCGGTCCGCCGGTCAGCCGGCCACCCTTAAGCCGGCCGTGCTCAAAGCAGCTTTGGTATGCGGCGGTATTTCCAGAACTGGCCGAAGCAGAACCGTCCGCGTTGCAAAGGCTTGGCATGCACGCACAAACGTTTACCTCTTTCGTCAGCGTCGAGCCGCCCAACGCTTTATTGCTGGAAATCAAGGGCAGCGTGAAGCTATTCGGTTCACTCGAAATATTGCATGCCGGCATCGATGCCTGCTGGCGCCGGCTGGCAGTGCAGGCCTTCAGCGCCACGGCCCCGTCGACTCTGGCGGCGCTGTGGCTGGCGCGCGCCGCTAACCCGGCCGGTCCGCCCGTACATTTCGAAGACCTTCAGCTTCTGCCGAGCCATCTGGCGAAGCTACCCATCGCTTGTACGGCTTGGGACATCGAGCGGTTGCAGACTTTGCGCGCCATGGGTGTGACTCGCGTGGGCGAGCTGCTGCGCCTGCCGCGCGCAGGTTTGGCGCGTCGCTTGAGTCCTGCCATGGTGCAGGATCTGGACATCGCGCTGGCGCGGCAATCCGCGCCGCGCAGGGCATTCGTGCCGCGTGAACGTTTTCGGGAACGATGCGATTTCGAGACGGAGATCGAGCATGTTGCTTATCTGGAAAAGGCGCTCGAACCTCTGATCGAGCGCTGTGCGCGGTTCTTGCGCGAGCGTCAGGCCGGCGTTCAGACATTGCAGCTCAGGCTCAGGCATAGGGAAGGGCCCTCGTCGCGTATCCAATTAGGTCTGGCAAGCATCACGAGCGAGCGTCGGCGGCTGGCTGATGTGCTCTGCCAAAAACTCGTGCGGCTCGACCTCAAGGCTCCGGTCCGGGGCATGGAACTCATCTCCGGCCCCTTGCGAGGGCTCTCGGCCAGTTCGCTTGATGTCTTTGCAGGATTGGGGGCCGGTAGCCGTGATACCGCACCGCAATTGGTGGAGCGTTTGCGCGCGCGCTTGGGCGAGGAGGCGGTGTATGGGGTTGTACTAATCCCGGAGCATCAGGCCCGAAGCCGCATGGCGGCGCGTCCATGAACTGCGCTTGACCTCTGCAATCAAGAGCGGCGAGAGGATGATCGATCCTAAAATGCCGCGCCCGGTCTGGTTGTTGGACGAACCGGTGCCGGTGATTAAGCCGGAAATACTGCAGGGCCCTGAGCGCATCGAAAGCGGCTGGTGGGACGGCAAAGGCGTAGCCCGCGATTACTACGTCGCCCGTCAGTCCCATGGCGCCAAGTTGTGGGTTTTTCAGGAGCGCCGCTCCAAGCGCTGGTATTTGCACGGCGTATTCGCTTAAGAGACTCGCGTGTACGCCGAACTGCACGCCTTGAGTAATTTCTCTTTTTTGCGCGGCGCTTCGCAACCCGAAGAACTGGTCGCGCAGGCCAAAGCCTTAGACTACCGCGGACTGGCGCTCACCGATGAATGCTCGCTGGCGGGCGTGGTGCGCGCCCACATCGCCGCGAAAGAGCATGAACTGCCGCTGATCATCGGCACCGAGCTCAACTGCGTCGATGAACTCAAACTCGTGGTGCTGGCCACCGATCGCGCGAGCTATGGCGCCATGAGCCGCTTGATCAGCAAAGCCCGCCGCGCCACCCGCAAAGGCTGCTACGCGCTCGACGCGCGCCGATCTCGAGGATGCTCTTGCCCGGATGCCTGATCATCTGGCTGCCGCGTGCCGACAAAGCGGCGCTGCAGCGCCAGGAGGCAGACGGCCGCTGGCTGCGCGAGCGATTCGCAGGACGCTTATGGATCGGCGTGGAACTCATAACCTGCGGCTACGATGCGCGGCGCTTGGAGCTGCTCGAAGCACTGGGCGCAACACTCGAATTGCCGCGCGTGGCCGCGGGCGATGTGCACATGCATCGCCGCAGCCGCCGCGCCCTGCAGGATGTGCTGACGGCGATTCGTCTCGGACACGCCGCTGCAAGCCGCGGGCTACGCCTTGTATCCGAACGGCGAGCGTTACTTGCGGCCCTTTGCAGCGCTTGCGCGAGCTGTATCCCGCAGCGCTGCTGGCGCAAACACTGCAGATCGCCGAGCGCTGCACGTTCAAGCTCGATGAGCTGCGCTACGAGTATCCCGAGGAAATCGTGCCGGCGGGAGAAACTCCCGCGAGTCATTTGCGCGCCCTGACGATGCAAGGCTGCGCGCATCGATGGCCGGCGGGCGCGCCCGCCGCCGTGCGCGACAACATCGAACATGAACTGCGCTTGATCGCAGAGCTCAAATTCGAGCCGTTTTTTCTCACCGTGCACGATGTCGTCGAATACGCGCGTTCGCAAAAAATACTCTGCCAGGGCCGGGGCTCGGCGGCCAACTCGACGGTCTGCTATTGCCTGCGGATCACGGAGGTGGATCCCGTCGCGCATGGCCATGCTGTTCGAGCGCTTCATTTCCAAAGAGCGCAATGAGCCGCCCGATATCGACGTGGATTTCGAGCACGAGCGGCGCGAAGAAGTCATTCAGTACATCTATGGAAAATACGGCCGCGAGCGCGCGGCGCTGGCGGCCACCGTGATCTGCTACCGTCCGCGCAGCGCCCTGCGCGACGTGGGCAAAGCATTGGGACTCGATCTCGAGCAAGTCGACCGGCTGGCGCGCGGCATGCAATGGTGGGACGGTCAGCGCATCGATCCGGAGCGCATCCGTGCCTCGGGCTTCGACCCTGAAGATCCCGTGATCGCGCGCCTCATTGCGCTCGCGGCGGAAATTTTGGGTTTTCCGCGGCATCTATCGCAGCATGTGGGCGGTTTCGTGATCGCGCGCGGCCGCTTGGATGAACTCGTGCCCATCGAGAATGCGGCCATGCCCGATCGCACGGTGATCGAATGGGACAAAGACGATCTCGATGCGCTGGGGCTGTTGAAAGTCGATGTGCTCGGCCTGGGGATGCTGAGCGCGATACGCCGGGCATTCCATCTGGTCAATGAATTCGGCGGCTCATCCGCGGCAGCGGCCGGCGGCGAACTCGATCTGGCGAGCGTGCCGAGCGAGGACAGCGCCGTGTACGACATGATTTGCCGCGCCGACACCACCGGCGTTTTCCAAATCGAATCGCGCGCGCAAATGTCCATGCTGCCGCGTTTGCGGCCGCGAAATTTCTACGATCTGGTGATCGAAGTGGCGATCGTGCGTCCCGGGCCCATCCAAGGCGAGATGGTGCATCCGTATCTGCGCCGTCGCAGCGGCGAAGAGGCGGTGAGCTATCCGAGCAAGGAGGTCGAGGCGGTGCTCAAGCGCACCTTGGGCGTGCCGATTTTTCAGGAGCAGGTCATGCAGTTGGCGATCGTCGCGGCCGGATTCTCTCCGGGCGAGGCCGACCGGCTGCGCCGCGCGATGGCCGCCTGGAAGCGCAAGGGCGGCTTGGAGCCTTTCCAGCGCCAGCTGATCGACGGCATGCGCGAGCGCGGCTATCCCGAGAGCTTCGCGCATCAGATATTCAATCAGATACTGGGGTTCGGGGAATATGGATTTCCTGAGTCGCACGCTGCAAGCTTCGCGCTGCTCGTTTATACCTCCGCGTGGCTGAAAGCTTATGAACCGGCGGCGTTTTGCGCAGCCCTGGTCAACAGCCAGCCGATGGGCTTCTATGCGCCGGCGCAATTGGTGCGCGATGCGCGCGCTCATGGCGTGGAAGTGCGTGCCGTCGATGCGACGACGAGCGATTGGGACTGCACCCTCGAGCGGCGCAACGACGGCCGCCCGGCGCTGCGCTTAGGATTGCGCTTGGTGAAGCATTTATCGCAGGAAGGCGCATCGCGGCTGCTGGCGGTGCGGCAATTGCGAGCGTTTGACAGCGTTGCGGATCTCGCCGAGCGCGCTGAACTCGATCGGCGCGACCTTGAGGCGCTGGCCGCGGCGGATGCCTTGGTGAGGCTGGCAGGGCATCGACATCGCGCGGTCTGGCAGGTGACCGGGGTGGAGCGCGCGTTGCCGTTGCTGCCTGCCGCGACGGTCAGCGATGAAGGTATCCCGTTGCTGCGTGCCCCGCGGGAAGGCCAGGACATCGTCGCCGACTACGGTAGCTTGGGATTGACGCTGCGCCGCCATCCGTTGGCGCTGCTGCGCGAAAAATTGCGGGGCCGCGGCGTGGTGCCGACCGAAGAGCTTTGGGATCTGCCGAACGGAAAATCGGTACGAACCGCCGGCCTGGTCATCACCCGCCAGCGTCCGGGCAGCGCAGGGGGCGTGACCTTTGTCACTATGGAAGATGAAACCGGTTATGTGAATTTGATCGTGTGGAACCGCATCGCCGTTGAGCAGCGCGCGGCGCTGCTCGAGTCGCGCCTGCTCGAGGTGCACGGCAAATTGCAGCGCGAGGGCGATGTGCAGCATGTCATCGCGCAGCGGCTGACCAATCTGTCGGAGATGCTGGGAGACTTGCTGGTCGTGTCGCGGAATTTTCATTGACTCTGGGCTACACGGCAACTTGTACGGACGCATCCATCTGTGTAAAATGATGTGTAAGAGGTGACACATTGCTACAAATTTGGCGCTTGATCCAGCGCTGATAGACGAAGCCTTGAAGGTAAGCGGCGAACGTACGAAAAAGGCAGCGGTGACCCGTGCGCTGCAAGAATTCATCGCACGCCGCAAACAGAAGCACTTGCTCGAACTAATGGGCAAGCTGGAGTGGGACAATTCCTACGACTACAAGAACGAGCGCTCGCGGCGGTGACTCTTCTTGTGGACACCAGCGTTTGGTCGCTGGCCTTTCGCCGCGACAACGCCGCGAGCGAGTCACAGGTCGGAGTACTGCGCGCAGCGCTCAGCGGCGGAGAAGTCGTGGTAACGACTGGGTTGATTCTGCAAGAACTGTTGCAGGGTTTCCTGGGACCTCGAGCTCACAAAGACATTGTGCAGCGATTCGCGGCGCTCCCGCTTATCGAACCTGTCCGACAAGATTACATCGATGCCGCAGAAATTCGGAATCGAACGCGGCGTGCGGGAGTACAGTTGGGGACGATCGATGCGCTGCTTGCTCAATTGTGCATCCATTATGATTTGCTTCTCCTGACGGCGGACAACGATTTCACGCTGGCGGCATTGCATTGCCCCCTGCGGGTATGGAAGAAATAGCTCCCGATTGGTGCAAAGTGATTGCGGCAGGCCCCGAGGTCGGGCATCGCATATTCGTCTTGACTCGCGATTTGGCGCAGGTAGGATCACTGCTCCCCCTAAAGGACGCCCTTTGCCATATCTCCAACCCCGCTTGTGACGGCCCGCAAGTTCAAGACCGCCGAGATCGTCGACTTCGTCATTGTGGGTTCGGGCGCCGCCGGCGGCGTGATGGCGCGCGAGCTCTCGCAGGCGGGCTTCACCGTGGCGGTTCTCGAGCAGGGACCGCGCTTGGGACCCGGCGATTTCGAACATGATGAGCTCAAGTACGCTTACCGGAGCGGCATCACCAACGACCCTGCGGTGAGCCCGCAGACCTTCAGGGACGATCCCGGCAAGACCGCGGAGCAGCCGCGGACGGGCAATTCGCTCGTCTATGCGCGCATCGTCGGCGGCAGCAGCGCGCACTACACCGCCAACTTCTGGCGCTTTCACGAAAGCGATTTCCACGAGCGCAGCTTGCTCGGCGGCATCGCCGGAACCGGCTTTGCCGACTGGCCGATCAGCTATCAGGAGCTCGAGCCTTACTACACCAAAGTGGAGTGGGAAGTCGGCGTATCCGGACTCGCGTACGCCAGTCCCTTCGATCCGCCGCGCACCAAGCCCTATCCCATGCCGCCGCTGCCGGTGAAGTCCTCAGGCGTGCTGCTCGAACGCGGCGCCCGCAAACTCGGGCTGCATGCCTTTCCCGCGCCCATGGCGATCGTCTCACAACCGTATCGCGGCCGGCCGGCGTGCGCGCACTGCGGCTTTTGCATCGGCTTCGGCTGCGAGGTGATGGCAAAGTCCTCGACGCTGTACACCTCGATCCCCGAAGCCGAAGCCACCGGCAACTGCGAGATTCGGCCGCACAGCTTCGTGTTCAACGTGGCGCTCAATAAAAATGGCCGCGCCGCGGGTGTGCATTATTTCGACCAGAACAAACGCGAGCATTTCCAGCAGGCGCGAGCAGTGGTGCTGTCGGCCAATGGCGCCGAGACAGCGCGCCTGTTGCTGAATTCCTCGAGCGATCGCTTTCCGCAGGGGCTCGCAAATTCAAGCGGCATGGTGGGCAAGTACTTGATGTTCAATCAAGGGTCCGGCGTGCATGCGCAGTTCGAGCACGAGCTCAACGAATACAAGAGCGTGCAGGTGACTCGAATCCTTCACGATTTCTACGATGCCGATCCGAAGCGCGGGTTTTACGGTGGCGGCGGCATCGATGCGCGCATGGGCTCGCAACCCCTCGGATGGGCTCTAGCGAGTGGCGGCGAATTGCCGCTGTGGGGCGCGGAATACAAGGCGCGCCTCGAGGCATTCTCGCGCAGTATGGTGGCGGCGGGGCATTGCACATCCCTCGCGCAGGAAACCAACAGCGTGAGCATCGATCCCATGCTCAAGGACGCCTGGGGCATCCCGGCAATTCGTGTGACCTACAAGGATCATCCCGACGATCTCGCGACGTCGGCATTTTTGCAGGACCGCGCGCTCGAGATCATGCAGGCTGCGGGCGCGCAGAAAACCTGGCGCGCCGCGCCGCGTCCGGCGCGCGGCGGCGTGCACTTGCTCGGCACCTGTCGCATGGGCAACGATCCTAAGAGTTCCGTCGTCGACAAGTATCATCGCACGCACGATGTGCGGAATCTTTTTCTCTGCGACGGATCCAGCTTCGTCACCTCGGGCAGGGGCCAGCCGACGATGACGATACAGGCGCTGGCTTTCCGCGCCGCCGATCACATCGGTCAGTTTGCCAAGCGCGGCGAGATTTAAGACATGTGCACGATCATTGCGCTCGAAGCCGCGCGCTTGACGACGCATTTGGGTCGAGCGCAGGATTACAACGCGAGCGCGGAAATTCAACAACGCCTAGGGGAATCATGAACGCATCCGATGACACTCAGGACGAAATCTCACGGCGTTCGTTTCTGCTGTCGAGCAGCGGCCTTTTTAGCAGTATGTGGGTCGCTGCGCATTGGCCGGGCATCGCGGCGGCGGCGCATCACGCCGACCAGGTGTCCGATGCAGCCCCTGCGCATTTCCAGTTCTTCAGCGCCACCGAAGGCGCCGACGTGGAAGCCGTCAGCGCGCAGATCGTGCCGAGCGGGTCGACGAGCGGTGCTCGCGAGGCCCATGCGGTGTTCTTCATCGATCGATCTCTGTCCACCTACTTCGCGTCGATGGCCCCTGGCTATCGGCTGGTGCTCGCCGATTTTCAGGGCAAATTTCGCGCCGCCAACCCAGGGGTGTCGTCGTTTGCAGCGGCCGGCGGCGAACAGCAGATCGCGTTTCTAAAGACGGTGGATCGCACGCCATTCTTCGAAATCACGCGGACGTTGACGGTCCTCGGAATGTTCAGCTCACCGAAGTACGGCGGCAATTTTCAAGGATCCGGCTGGAAGATGATGGGCTTTGCCGATCAACACGCCTTCGCACCTCCGTTTGGTTACTACGATGCCGAGTACAAAGGTTTCGTTCCGTACCCCGCGGAGAAGCACGCTTGACCGCCCGCAAGTTCAAGCCGGACGAAATGGTAGACTTCGTGGTGGTGGGCTCGGGTGCCGCCGGCGGCGTCGTGGCGCGCGAGTTATCGCAGGGCGGATTCAGCGTCTTGGTGTTCGAACAGGGACCGCGCCTGTCGGCCGCTGATTTCGAACACGATGAACTGAAGTACTTTTTTCTCAACGGCATAACCAACAGCCCGCAATACGCCCCGCAGACATTCCGCAAGCTGCCGACCGAGACCGCGAAGCAACCCTTGGGCGGATTTCTACCGGCGTCCTATGCGCGATTGGTCGGCGGCAGCAGCACTCACTACACCGCCAATTTTTGGCGCTTTCACGAAATCGACTTCAACGAGCGCAGCGTGATCGGCAGCATCCCCGGGACCGCATTCGCCGATTGGCCGATCAGCTATCAAGAACTGGAGCCCTACTACACCAAGGTGGACTGGGAAGTGGGCGTGTCGGGCCTCGGCAACGCGAGCCCCTTCGATCCGCCGCGCAGCAAGCCCTATCCCATGCCGCCGTTGCCGGTCAAGTCCTCGGGCGTGCTGCTGGAGCGCGGAGCCCGCAAGCTGGGACTGCATCCGTTTCCTGCGCCGATGGCAATCGCGTCGCAGCCGTATCGTGGCCGCTCGCAGTGCATACATTGCGGCTTCTGCATGGGCTACGGCTGCGAGGCACGCGCCAAGTCCTCCACCCTGTACACCATGATCCCGGAAGCAGAGGCCACCGGGCTGTGTGAAATTCGCGCCAATAGTTTCGTCTACCACGTGGATACCGATTCGCAGGGGCGCACCACCGGCGTGCACTACTTCGACAGCAAGAAAGGCTCGCACTTTCAACCGGCGCGAGCGGTGGTGCTGTCGGCGAATGGCGCGGAGACCACGCGATTGCTGCTCAATTCCACCAGCAATCGCTTCCCGCAAGGGCTTGCCAATTCGAGCGGCATGGTCGGCAAGCATTTGATGTTCAATCAAGGCTCCGGCGTGCAGGGCGTGTTCGAGCACAATTTGAACGAATACAAGAGCGTGCAGGTCACGCGCATCCTGCACGATTTTTACGATTCCGACCCGAAACGCGGGTTTTACGGCGGCGGCGGCATCGACGCGCGCATCAATCCGCAGCCGGCTTTGTGGGCGCTGGATTCCGGCGGCGACCTGCCGCGCTGGGGAGCGGAACTCAAGGCGCGCCTGGAAGCATTCCCGCGCGCCATGGCCTCAACCGGCCATACCACCTCGCTGCCGCTGGAGTCGAATAGCGTCAGCATCGACCCGACATTGAAGGATGCCTGGGGTATTCCCGCCATCCGCGTCACTTACAAGGATCATCCCGACGATTTGGCCATGGCCAAGTTCCTGCAAGACCGGTCGTACGAAATCCTCCAGGCGGCCGGGGCGCAGAAGATCTGGCGCAATGAGATTTCCGAAAACGTCTTCGGCGTGCATTTATTGGGAACGGCGCGGATGGGCAATGATCCGGCAACCTCGGTGGTCGACAAGTACCACCGCACGCACGATGTACCGAACCTATTCTTGTGCGATGGCTCGAGTTTCGTCACCTCCGGCAGGGGTCAGCCCACGATGACCATTCAGGCGCTCGCGTTCCGCGCGGCGGACCACATCGGTCAGTTCGCCAAGCGCAACGAGATCTGATCCCTTCGGTCAGCGGGTTTTCTTCTTCTTGCGCGGGTTTTTTTCGCCGGACTCCGGCCCTTCATCCATCGCGTTCGGATCAACGGCCGCGCCGTCCCCTCCGGCAATCTCGTAGTCGTCGAAATCGCTCATCAGTTCGGCGGTGCGCCGTTCCTCCATGACGCGTTCCAGGCGGCGCCAGGCGGGCTCCGCTCCCTTCGGCGCGCGCCGCCGCTGCGAATCGACGTCGCGCATGATGTGATCGACGTCGACATCATCGCCGCCGGGCGCGGTGTCTTCGGCGTCCTCTTCCTCGAACTCGTCCGATTCGGGTTTTTCGCTCATGCTCCGAAGGCCGGTGTGGGTTCATTGGTGAAGCACGCGCGTTATAAACGGAAATGCGGCTCCCGTGCAATACCCTGATGCACAGTTGGCTATTTGACCAGGTCGTTGAGCTGAAAAATCGGCAGCAAGAGCGCAATTACGATGAACATGACGATCGCCGCCCATGAATACCACCATGAGCGGGCCCAAAAGATTGGTCATGTTGGACAGCAAGCCGTCCATTTCGCGCTCCTGGTTGGTCGCCGCCCGCTCGAGCATCTTTTCCAGCTCGCCGCTGCTTTCGCCGCTGCTGATCAAGTGAATCATCATCGGCGGAAACAGCTTGCGCGCCGCGAGCGATTTGCCGATGGGCGCGCCTTCGCGAACCCGCAGAGCCGCCTCTTCCACGGCGCTGCTTCATCGGCAGGTTGGTGACCACCTCGGCGGAAATGCGCAGCGCCTCGAGCACCGGCACGGCGCTGGCGGTCAGAATGCTGAATGTGCGCGAAAATCGGCCGGTATTGAGGCCGCGAATGAGCTTTCCCGCCACCGGCACCCGCAGCAGGAACCGATCGAACCGCAAGCGCGCCTCCGGATCCTTGAGCCAGCGTAGAAACCCCCAGATCGACGGCGCCGATGACGATCAGCGCGTAAAACCAATAGTGGCGAATCAGATCGCTCATGCCGATCAGGATGCGGGTCGCCAGCGGCAATTCCTGATGGCTCGGACTCGAATACCGCGACCACCTGCGGCACGACGTAGGCCAGCAAGAAGGACACGATGCCGAAGGACAGCACCAGCAAGACGATGGGATAGACCAGGGCATTGCTGACTTGCTGGCCCATGACCTGGCGCGATTCGGTGTAATCCGAGAGCCGCTCGAGGACCTGATCCAGCTTGCCGGACTGCTCGCCGGCCGAAACGGTGGCGCGATAGATCTCCGGAAACGCCTGTGGAAAATCCCGCAAGCCGTCGGCCAGCGGGTGGCCTTCGACGACCTTGCTGCGTACGCCGAGAATAATGCGCTGCACGCGCGGCTTTTCGGTTTGTTCGGCCACCGCCTGCAGCGTCTCCTCGAGCGGCAGACCGGAACGCAGCAGGGTCGCCAATTGACGCGTCAGCATCGCCAAATCCAAGCGTGGACAGGCCGCGGCGCAAGAAGCGCCGCCGCCGGCTTTGTTTCAGTTCTTGCGCTGCGCGTTTCCTGGATGTCCATCGGCAGCAGCTGCTTGTCGCGCAGCAGCTGCCGGACATGCTTGGGAGTATCGCCCTCGATGAGGCCCTTGCGTTCGCGGCCTTGCGCATCGAGTGCCGTGTATTCGAACGCGCCCATCAGGAGCAGTTCCTAGTCTTCACGGGTGACGCGCAGCACTTCTTCCAAGGTCGTTTCGCCCGCCATCACCTTCGTGCGGCCGTCGTCGCGGATGCCGGGGCTCGACGAGCGTGCGTAGCGCTCCAGCTCCTGTTCCGACGATCCGTCGTGGATCATGGTGCGCATGTGATCGTCGACCGCGATGAGCTCATAGATGCCGGTGCGGCCGCGATAGCCGTTGCCGGGGTCGCTGCTGGGCCGGTACAGCTCCACGGACGGCCCTTGGGGTCGAGATTCAGCAGGCGGCGCTCGTATTCGCCGGCCATGAATTTTTCGCGGTTCGACGGGATTGAGCACGCGCACCAGGCGCTGCGCCAGCACGCCGATCAAGCTCGAGGACAGCAGGAACGGCTCGATGCCCATGTCGCGCAGGCGCGTGACCGCGCCCACGGCGGTGTTGGTATGCAGGGTCGAGAGCACCAAGTGTCCGGTCAAGCTCGCCTGCACGGCGATCTGCGCGGTTTCCAGGTCGCGGATTTCGCCGACCATCACCACGTCGGGGTCCTGGCGCAAAATCGCGCGCAGACCCCGCGCAAAGGTCATTTCGACCTTGGTGTTCACCTGCGTCTGGCCGATGCCGTCGATGTAGTACTCGATGGGATCTTCGACCGTCATGACATTGCGGGTGTTGTCGTTGATGCGTTCGAGGGCGGCGTACAGCGTCGTGGTCTTGCCGGAACCGGTGGGACCGGTCACCAAGATGATGCCGTGCGGCTTGTGGATGATTTCATCCATCGTGTCCTGCGTGCGCGGATCCATCCCCAGCGAGGTGAGTTCGATTCGGCCGGCCTGCTTGTCGAGCAAGTCGCAGCACCACGCGTTCGCCGTGACCGGAGGGCAGGGTGGAGACGCGCACGTCAACCGCGCGTCCGGCGATGCGCAGCGAAATTCTGCCGTCCTGCGGCAGCCGCCGTTCCGCGATGTCGAGCTTCGACATGACCTTGATGCGCGAAACCACGAGCGGCGCCACCGCGCGCTTGGTTTGCAGCACCTCGCGCAGCACGCCGTCGACGCGAAATCGGATGACCAGCCGATTCTCGTAGGGCTCGATGTGAATGTCCGAGGCGTTTTCTTTGACGGCCTGGGTCAAGCAGCGCGTTGATCAAGCGGATGATGGGCGCTTCGTCGTCGCTCTCGAGCAGGTCGGAGGACTCGGGTATGTCCTCGGCCAGATGCGCGAGGTCGGTATTGTCGTCCAGGCCCTCGAGCATTTGCATCGCGGCGCCGGAGCCCGCTTCGTAGGCGATGCGCAGCATGGAATCGAAGGTCTCGACCGACACGCGCTCGAGCTTCAAGGGAACGCCGACGAAGCGGCGCACTTCCGCCAAGGCTTTGCGGCGTCACGCCAGGCCGGCATACCGTGTCGGCCACCCCATCGGCGATGCCGCGCACCAAGATGCCGTGGCGCTTCGCGAACGGAAACGACAGCTTGCGCGGCTGTTCGGCGTCTTGCAGTTCGGCGCTCATGGCGGCGGCGGTGCGGCGGCGGCGTGCGCGGGCGCCGGCGTGGCCGGTGCGGCTGCGAACGCTCGGGCAGCGGCGTGGTGAACGGCGTCGGCGGGTTAGGCGTGGCCCCCTGCGGATTCGTCTCCGACGGCGGCGGCGCGGGCAGCGCGATCCCGGACGGAATCGCGGGCACAGCGGGCTGTTTCTGGCCCGGCAACAGCGTGATGTGGCCGCCGTTCAGAGTTCGCTGACTGCTGCCGCATCTCGTTGTATACCGCTTCGCTGCTGCTTTCGGTGGCATCGGCGTCGCGCAGTATTTTCGGACGAATGAACACCATCAGGTTCTTCTTCTGCCGTGAACCGCTGCGCGACTTGAACAGATTGCCGATGATGGGAATGGCACCGAGTCCGGGCACCCGATCCTCGCTCTCCGTCACCGTATCCGACATCAGGCCGCCGAGCACGATGATGCCGCCGTCCTCGATCAGCACGGTGGTCTTGATCGAGCGCTTGTTGGTCGAGATGTCGGCCGAGTCGGTCAGCTTCGCGCCGGGCGAGGAATCTTCCTGCTCGATCTTCAGCTGCACCGAATTGCCTTCGTTGATATGCGGCGTGACCTTCAAAATGGTGCCCACTTCCTCGCGCTGAATGGTTTGGAAGGGGCTGGTGGTGCCGCGACACGCTGGCGGTGGTATTGGCGAAAGAGCCGGTGATCAGCGGGATCTCCTGCGTGACCTTCACTTCGGCCTCTTCGTTGTTCATGGTGATCAGCGAGGGCGTGGAGATGATGTTGCTGCTGCCGTCGCTGCGCAGCGCCTGAACGAGCGCGGCGAAACTTACGCCGGTGCTTGCGATGCGCCCGACGCCGATCGTGGCGCCGGTACCCACGGTCGAGCTGCTGATCCCGGGCACGCTGGTCGATGCGCCGGGACGTGGTGGGCGAGCCCGCCGTGCCGCCGCGTCAATGCCCAAGGCCGCCGCAGATCGACGATACTCGTGCCTGCGCCGGGCAGATTGATGATGCCTGCCGGGACCGTGCTGCCGCCCTGTCCGAACAGCAGCCATTGCACGCCGAGATTGGAGCTCTTGTTGACGTCGACTTCGACGATGATGGCTTCAACCTGGACCTGCGCGCGGCGGATGTCGAGCTTGTCGATGACCGCCATCAGCGACTTCATGATCTTGGGCGGCGCCGTGATGATCAGCGCGTTGGTCGGCGACATCCGCCCAAATGGTGACGCTGGCATCGACATTGGCGGTGCCGCCCTGGCGGCCGCTTGGACGGACGCCTGAACCGCCGGGCCGCCCTGTGCCTTGGCCGTGGCGGTGGCCTGGCCCTTTAGCTTCTCGGCAATTTTCTCGGCGTCGGCATAGCGCAGATAGCGCACTTGGATGTCGCCGCCGGTCGACGAGGGCGTGTCCATGTTGAGGATCAAGGCCTTGAGCCTGCAGCGCGCTGGACTCGCTCGCCGGTCAGCAGGACGCTGTTGGTGCGCTCGTCGGCCACGACTTTGGCCAGCGCCCCGCCGCCCTCGGCGCCGGCGCCCGAATTGAGCGAATGTGATGACTCGCACCACCTCGGCGGCGCCGGCATTGTGCAGCGGAATCACCTCGATGGGTTCATCGCCGCTTTCATCCATGCGCTCGATGATGCGCACGATGCGGCTCACATTGCTGGCGCGATCCGAGATGATCAGCATGTTGCCGGCGAGGATAGGCCGCCAGATGCCCATACGGCGGCACCAGGGGCCGCAGCATCGGCACGAGCTGCGCCGCGCTGATATTCTTCAGTGGTGATGATCTGCGTCACGATCTCATCCGATGTCGAACTCACATCGCTCGGCAGATCGTTGGAAGGCAATTGCCGCAGATCGGTGTTCGGCACGATCTTGATGACCTTGCCGGCCGGCACCGCCACGTAGCCATACACCTGCAACACCGCCAAAAACGCTTCGTAGAATGCCGCCGGCGACATCGGCGTCGCCGACAGCATGGTGACCTTGGCATTGACGCGCGGATCGATGATGAAATTCTTGCCGGTTACCTCGCTGACGGCCTGGATGATCTGGCTTAGGTCCGCATCCTTGTAGTTGGGCGTGATGGTCGCGCCTTCCTGGGCCCGGGATTGCGGGGCTGCGGGCAGCGCCACCGTCAACAGCAGTCCCGACAGCGCCAGCACCGCGGCGAGCCGGCTTGAGGACAGCGGCTGAGTCATCTTGACGATCATGGGAACTACTCGCATGTTGTGGCTTCGACCGGCGTTCGCGTTATTGGTTTGAATTTTCATTGTTGTTATTCGGCGGTGGCGGAGGGGGTGCGGGCCCGGTCGGGACGGCAGCGGGGGCAGAGGCGCCGGCAGGCGCCGCATTGGCGTCGCTCTCCAACTCCTTGGTGGCATCTGCCGCCACTTGTGCGATGTTCAGACTGATGTCCTGCTTCTGACCGCCCCGCTCGACGGTTACGGTGACGCGATCGGAGGTCTGAATGGTATTGAAGACTTCCTGACTGCGCTGTGGGTCGTCCAGCGCCGTGCCGTTGATGGCCGTGACCAAATCACCGGCTTTCAAGCCCAGTTTGCTGAATATCTGCCGATTTCGTCCGGGATAAGCGCGAAAGCCTCGCAGTTTTCCCGCCGCGTTGTCGTATGAGGCCACGGTGCGCATCACCTGATCGAGAATGCCCGGGTCCTGCTGGACCATATGGCGGATGTTTTCGACCGCGGCAGCGGTGCGCGGGTCCGCGCCTGGGCGACGCATTGCCGCCGCGGGTCCGCGGCTGCCGGCCAGCAGTTGTCGCGGCAACTGCAAGGTCTCCAGCGCCCCTGAGCGATCCAGAATGACATGATCCAGGTACACCGAATGCAGGGATGCACCGCCGACCCTGTCGCCCACCGAATAGACCTTCGAGGGGCCGCCGCCGTCGCTGATGATGGCTACCCCGCGCTTCGGGTCTTGGGTGGCGATGGTTCCCGCGAGCAGAAGATTGGCGGAGCTTTGCGGCGCATTTGCCGGATCTTGAGGGCCGCCATTGACGGCCGCAACCCCGAATAGATGGGCCGAGATCACATTCTGAATGTGCAGCGTCGGGTGCTGGGAGCGCGGTGCCAAAGCGGTCGGGACGGGCTGCGGCGACTTGACGGGTTTGATGAACGCGAAGATGGCGATTTGGACAAGTTGCGCAACAATGAGCACCGCCAGCAGCAACGAAACCGCCCTCGGCCCATTGGCCTTAAGAAGGGACAGCCATTCGTTTGTGCGTGTGTCGAGCATGGTAACCGTGGCGGCCATCATACGGGCTCTGCGCTTGGACCCTCAAGCATTTGTTTTTGCTTGTTAAAGTAATGTGATAGCGATTCGCGACAGGGAACTTTATTCAGGGGTTAATCCGGCATGTCTTGTAAACGGCCCAAACGCGCCCTATAAACTGATAACTCATGAGCGACATCGAACGCGGGCGGGACGGGACGGGCTTGATCGTCGAGGAAGCGGCGCCCAAGCTCAAAAGACCTCCCCTCTATCAAGTAGTTCTGATTAATGACGATTACACTCCAATGGAGTTCGTGGTCGACATCCTGCAGCGGTTCTTTGCCATGGATCGCACCAAAGCAACTCGGGTTATGCTAGAAGTCCATACAAAAGGCAAAGGAGTCTGTGGCGTCTTCACTTACGAAATTGCGGAGACTAAGGTGGCTCAAGTGATCGCGTACGCGCGACAACATCAGCATCCGCTGATGGCAACGCTAGAAGAGGCGTAAAGTGCTAAGTCAAGAACTTGAATTTTGTTTGAACGATGCGTTTGCCGGGGCGCGCGACGCCCGGCATGAATTCATGACCGTGGAGCACTTGTTGCTTGCGATCGTGGACACCCCCAAGGTTAGAGAGATCTTGAAGTCGTGCGGTGCGGATACCGCAAAACTCAAGATTGAATTGAAACAATTCATCGATCAGACCACCCCGCGTTTGGCCGCCGGCGAAGACCGCGACGTACAACCGACGTTGGGGTTCCAGCGCGTGCTGCAAAGAGCCGTGTTCCACGTTCAATCGAGCGGCAAGAAAGAGGTCACCGTCGCCAATGTGCTGGTGGCCATCTTCAGCGAAAAACAATCCCATGCCGCATACCTGCTCAGCATGCAGGATGTGTCGCGCCTCGACGTGGTCAACTTCATCGCCCACGGCTTGTCGAAGGCCGGCGGCGAGGAGCGCAGCGAACGCGACGATGGCGGTGCCTCCCCCGACGCCGAACGCGAGGCGGATGGCAGCGGCAATGCGCTCGAAAAATATGCCACCAACCTGAATGACTCGGCGCGCAAGGGCAAGATCGATCCTTTGATCGGCCGCAAGCTCGAGGTCGAGCGTACCATCGAGATACTCTGCCGCCGCCGCAAGAACAACCCTCTGTATGTGGGCGAGGCGGGCGTGGGCAAGACGGCGATCGCGGAAGGCTTGGCCCGCATGATCGTCGAGAATCAGGTGCCGGATGTGCTGTTGGATGCGACCATCTATTCGCTCGACATGGGCTCGCTGGTGGCGGGCACCAAGTATCGCGGCGACTTTGAAAAGCGCCTGAAGGCGGTACTGGCGGAAGTCAAGAAGCAGCCCGGCGCGATACTGTTCATCGACGAAATCCACACCGTCATCGGCGCCGGGGCGGCGTCGGGGGGCGTGATGGATGCCTCCAATTTGATCAAGCCGGCTCTGAACAATGGTGAATTGCGCTGCATCGGGTCGACCACCTACAACGAGTACCGCGGGATATTCGAGAAGGATCACGCGCTGGCGCGGCGTTTCCAGAAAATCGACATAACCGAGCCCTCCGTGCAGGACACCGTCGACATATTGCGCGGACTGAAAACCCGCTACGAGGAACATCACGGCATCAAGTACGAGGACGACGCCTTAAGTGCGGCTGCGGAACTGGCGGCGCGGCATATCAACGATCGGCACATGCCGGACAAGGCGATCGACGTGGTGGATGAGGCCGGCGCCAACCTACGTTTGCAGCCGGTTGAGAAGCGCGCGGCGTCGGTTACCGTGACGCAGATAGAAAATGTGGTGGCGCGCATTGCGCGCATACCGCCGAAAAATGTTTCGATGTCGGACCGCGACGTGCTGCGAAACCTGGAGCGCAATCTGAAATTGACGATTTTCGGCCAGGACAAGGCGATCGAGGCGCTGTCGGCTGCGATCAAGATGTCGCGCTCGGGGTTGGGCGATGTGCGCAAACCCGTCGGTTCCTTCCTGTTCTCGGGTCCCACAGGCGTCGGCAAGACCGAGGTGACCCGCCAGCTGGCGATCGCCATGGGTGTGGAGTTCGTGCGCTTCGATATGTCGGAGTACATGGAACGTCACACGGTGTCGCGATTGATCGGCGCCCCGCCGGGCTATGTGGGGTTCGATCAGGGCGGCTTGTTGACCGAGGCGATTGCCAAGCATCCGCATTGTGTGCTGCTGCTCGATGAAATCGAGAAGGCGCATCCGGACGTTTTCAACCTCTTGCTGCAGGTCATGGATCACGGCACGCTCACCGACAACAATGGCCGCAAGGCCGATTTCCGCCACGTCATCATCGTGATGACCACCAACGCGGGAGCCTTTGAAATGAGCCGGCCGAGCATCGGATTTACCCAGTCGGACACCGGATCGGATGCCATGGAAGCGATTCGGCGGCTGTTTTCACCCGAATTCCGCAATCGATTGGACGCCGTCATTCAATTCGGCAGCCTGGATCAGGACACGATCGAGCGGGTGGTGGACAAACTCCTGGTCGAGGCGGAGGCGCAGCTGGAACAGAAGCGCGTGTCGATTTCCGTGGACGAACCGGCCAGGCGCTGGATTGCCAAGCGCGGCTACGACCCGAAGATGGGCGCGCGGCCCATGGCACGCATCATTCAAGAGTTCATCAAGCGTCCGCTGGCAGAGGAGCTGTTGTTCGGCAAGCTGGTGAACGGCGGACACGTCGAGGTTTCTTTGACCGAGGACGGCGAGAAACTCAAGCTCGACACGCGCTCGGCCGACCAGCCGGCGCTGTTGTCGCACGAGAGCTAGCGGGATCAGCGGCCGCGGTAGACGATGCGGCCCTTGGTCAAATCGTAGGGCGTCATCTCAACGGTGACCTGGTCGCCGGTCAGGATTCGGATGTAGTTTTTGCGCATCTTGCCTGAGATATGTGCGGTAACTACATGGCCGGTCTTGAGTTTGACGCGAAATGTCGTATTGGGCAGGGTCTCGACGACCTCACCCTCGAACTGAATAGCCTCTTCTTTTGACATGCGTCCTTTTGCGATGCGTGAAACCGCGCGCATTGTGCATAAAGGACTGTGTTAATGCAATTTACTGCGCTTGAGGCAGCCAACTGCCGCGCGGCGCGCGCTTTGCGTGCTGGCGTAACAATGCCACAAACTGGCTGCGCGATACGTCGCGGGCGCCCAAACTTGCCAGGTGCGCGCTGGCCACCTGGCAGTCGATGACCTTGATGTCGCGTGCACGACACTCCTCCACCAAACGCGCCAGCGCTACCTTCGAGGCGTCGCGCTCGAGGCTGAACATCGACTCACCGAAGAATATCTGGCCCAGCTGAATGCCGTACAAGCCGCCCACCAGACGCTCCTCGCGGTAGGTTTCGACGCAGTGGCCGTACCCAAGCTGGTGCAGCTTTTCGTAGGAATCGATCATCTCCGCGTTCAGCCAGGTGTCGGGACCGGAGCGGCGCGGCCTGGCGCAGCCGCGGATAGTCGCGCCGAAGGCATGGTCGATCCGGGTGGTAAACGACCGATTGCGCAATGTCATCCGCAAGCTGCGCGAGCAGCGAAATTCTTCGGGAAACAGCACCATGCGCGGATCCGGCGACCACCAAAGTATGGGCTGCTTCGCCGAGTACCAAGGAAACACGCCGCGTTCATAGGCTGCGAGCAACCGCGCCGGACTCAAGTCCCCGCCGGCGGCAAGCAAACCCGGCGGTTCACGCAGTGCCTGATCCAGCGGCGGAAACCAATCCGGATCCGCTTGCTCGCCCAGCCAAACCAGTCTGCTCAGAATTGCAACTCCTCATCCGGCGCCCGGTGGTAGGGCACATGTTCATTGACTGCCGCAGCGTAATGATCCACGCCACGGGCCTCACGCCGGGCAAAGTCGCGAATGGCCGCCGCAAATCGTTGGTCGGCGATGAAATGCGCCGAGCTCGTCAAAGTCGGTACGAATCCTCGGGGCACCTTGTGCTCGCCCTGAGTTCCCGGCTCGAAGCGCTGCAGCTTGTGGTCGATGCAATACTCGATACCTTGGTAGTAGCAAGTCTCGAAGTGCAGGCTGTGATAGTTGCCGCCGGCGCCCCAGTAGCGGCCGTATAGGGCGCTCTCGCCCACGAAAAATATCGCCACGGCGATCGGTTCCCTGCCGACACGCGCCACTTTGAGCATCAGCTGATCCGGCATCGCAGCGCCGATGCGTTTGAAGAAATTCAAATTCAGATACGGTTCATGGCCGTGACGATGGAAGGTATCGGCGTAAAAGCCATACAGCGTGCTCCACAACTCAGCGTCGAGCTGTGCGCCGCTCAAGGTATCGAATTCGATGCCTGCCTCAGCGACGCGCCGTCGCTCGCGCTTCACCTTCTTGCGCTTCTCTGCGGTAAAAGTCGCGAGGAAGGCCTCGAAGGATTCGTAGCCCTGGTTATGCCAATGGAACTGGCAATCGCGGCGCAGTACCAGACCGGCAGTATCGAGACTGGTGGCGATCTCCTCGGTGGGGAACAGCACGTGCCAGGACGACAGATGTTCGCTGCGCGCATAGTCGATGACGGCGCGCACCAAGCTCATCGTCATGGCTTTGGCGTCGCAGTCGGGACGGAGCAGCAGCCGCGGCCCGCTCACCGGAGTAAACGGCACCGCCGTCAGTAACTTTGGATAGTAGTCGAGACCATGTTGAGCATAGGCGCTCGCCCAGGAGAAATCGAAAACAAACTCGCCGCGAGAATGCGCCTTGCGGAACAAGGGCATGGCTGCCAGCGGAGTGCCATTCGCGGCCTCGATGATGAGATGCCGGGGAGTCCAGCCGGTGCGCGGCACGGTGCAGCCGGATTCTTCCATTGCCAGGAGAAACTCATGCCGCAGGAACGGCTGTGCGGCACCGGCCAGGCTGTTCCATTTCTGCGCGTCGATCTGCGCGATGCTGTCGAGAAATCGCGCCGGCCGGTGGGTCACGCGTGGGCAGCGCGGGGTTCGGCGTGGGCCTCCGCCTCAATCCGTTCCAGATATTTGTCTGCATCGAGCGCCGCCATGCACCCGGTGCCGGCGGAGGTAACGGCTTGACGATACACATGATCGGCCACATCGCCGGCGGCGAATACTCCGGGAATGCTGGTCGATGTTGCTGCGCCGTCGCTGCCGCCCTTGACCACGATGTAGCCGCCGCTCATCTCCAATTGTTTATCGAATAGCTGGGTATTGGGTACATGTCCCACCGCGATGAATACGCCGTCGACCTCGATGCTGCGCGCGGCGGTTCCCGGCAGGCCGCGCAGCCGCACCCCGGTCACCCCCGCCTCATCTCCGAGTATTTCATCAACGGCGTGATTCCAGACAATGCTGGCCTTGCCGGCCGATACATGCGCGAACAGCCGATCCTGCAGGATCTTCTCGGCGCGCAATTTGTCGCGGCGATGCACGAGGGTGACGTGGGACGCGATATTCGCGAGGTATAGAGCTTCCTCAACGGCGGTATTGCCGCCGCCGACCACGGCGACGGCTTTGCCGCGATAGAAAAAGCCATCGCAGGTGGCGCAAGCGGACACGCCCTTGCCGCGAAATGTTTCTTCCGATGGCAGACCTAAGTATCTGGCCGATGCGCCCGTGGCAATGATCAGGGCATCGCAGGTGTATTCGCCATTGTCGCCGAACAGGTGAAAGGGTCGCTGGCGCAGTTCGACTCGATTGATGTGATCGAACACGATGTCGGTATTGAAGCGCTCGGCGTGACGGCGCATGCGCTCCATCAGCGCAGGTCCCTGCAGGTGCTCGACGTCGCCGGGCCAATTGTCCACATCGGTGGTCGTCATGAGCTGGCCGCCCTGTTCCAAGCCGGTGATGAGGACGGGATTGCGATTCGCCCGGGCCGCGTAAACAGCCGCGGAGTAACCTGCCGGTCCAGACCCCAGGATCAGGAGTGGACTGTGCCTGACAACGCTCATGTATAATTTGCCTCTCGTCGTGAAACATCGCCAGCGAATGGCCGCCGGCGAGCGCTTAAGGTTAGCTGACCCATGGTAAGTAAATCTGTGGGCTCCAGCCAGTTCCTACAAGTCCTCTTATCAACCTTGCCGTGCGGTGTTGTTGCATCACGTTCGACTGAGTTACTATCACATATTATTCAATTAGTTAAGAAGTAATCATCATTAAAGATCTAGATCTATCTGAAGCCTCGACGGTACGTAAGCCTAAGTCGGGTGGGGCGCTGTCGATGGCCGTGGCGCGCTCGCTGCGCGAGGGTACGCTCTGGGTCTTGAGCGCGCTGGCGCTGATTTTGCTGCTGGCGTTGCTGTCCTATAACGGTCACGACCCGGGCTTTTCCACCACCGGTGAACCCGGTGCGGTGCGCAATTGGATCGGTCCGGTGGGCGCTCATCTCGCCGATTTTTTCCTGTTTCTGTTCGGCCGCCCGGCGTACTTGTTTCCCCTGATGTTGGCTTACGCTGGCTGGCTGGTGCACATGGATCATTCGCTGCCGGACGCGCGCTCGCGAATCAACACGCTGCTGCGCGCGAGCGGTTTCGTGCTGACCTTGGTCACCAGCTGCGGCCTGGCGACCCTGCATTGGAGCGGCTCCGCGCTGCCGCATGGCGCCGGCGGCGTGCTCGGAGATCTTGCAGGCCAGGGCAGCGCTGCGGGCTTGAGCTTCCTTGGCGCCACGCTGCTGCTGCTGGGTGTGTGGCTTGCGGGTGTCGCGCTGTTCCTCGGCGTGTCGTGGTTCACCATCATGGACAAGCTCGGTGGCTGGATCTTGGCGGCTGTCGAGTGGCTGCAAAAGCGCATCGAGCAACGCCGCGAGCTCTCCTCCGGCCAGCTGCGCA
Organism: uncultured Gammaproteobacteria bacterium; assembly: GCA_963785405.1. GTDB lineage: Bacteria > Pseudomonadota > Gammaproteobacteria > Steroidobacterales > Steroidobacteraceae > Bog-1198. Next base: position 330,257 of record CAWAVF010000003.1, on the reverse strand, counting down.
AACAGGCGCGCCAGGAAGGAGTGCGAGAGGAGCAGAAAAAAGTGGCCGCCCGCCCGCCGCCGCGCATCGAGCCGCCCGCGCCACAGCCTGTGAAGAGCGATCGGGTGGAGCGCGAGCGTCAGGTGCCGTTGTTCGATGCGCCGAAGTCGAGCGAAATGCCGGCGTTGACCCTGCTCGACGAGGCACGCCCGCGCGAGCATTCCTACTCGGACGAGGCATTGGAGGCCATGTCGCGCCTGGTGGAGATCAAGCTGCGGGACTTTGGCATTGAGGTGGAAGTGGTGGCGGTGCAGCCCGGCCCCGTGATCACGCGTTTTGAATTGCGCCCGGCACCCGGTGTAAAGGTCAGCCAGATCAGCAACCTCGCCAAGGATCTGGCGCGCGCGCTGTCCTCGATCAGCGTGCGCGTCGTCGAAGTCATTCCCGGCAAGTCGGTCGTCGGCTTGGAGATACCCAACGAGAAGCGCGAGATCGTGACCTTGGGAGAGATCATCAAGTCCAAGCCGTATGACGACCTGAGTTCACCCCTGGCGCTGGCGCTCGGCAAGGATATCGGCGGCGTGCCGGTGGTTGCGGATCTTGCCCGCATGCCGCATTTACTGATTGCCGGCACCACCGGCTCGGGAAAATCGGTCGCGATCAATGCCATGGTGTTGAGCCTGGTGTACAAGGCCACGCCGGATCACGTGCGCATGATCATGATCGATCCGAAGATGCTGGAGCTCTCGGTATACGAGGGCATCCCGCATCTGTTGTCGCCGGTGGTCACGGATATGAAGCAGGCAGCGAACGCGCTGCGTTGGTGTGTCGCGGAAATGGAGCGCCGCTATACGCTCATGTCGGCCTTGGGCGTGCGCAACATCGGCGGCTTCAACCGCAAGGTCAAGGACGCAGCGGAAGCCGGCAAGCCGATCAAAGATCCCATTCGCATGCAGAAAATCGCGCAAGGCGTGCCCGGCGTGGTCGCCGAGGATGTTGCGGATCTGACAACCCTGCCCTTTGTCGTGGTGATCATCGATGAGCTCGCCGACCTCATGATGATCGTCGGCAAAAAGGTCGAGGAGCTGATTGCGCGGCTCGCGCAGAAAGCCCGCGCCTCCGGGATTCATTTGATTTTGGCCACGCAGCGTCCGTCGGTGGATGTCATTACCGGCCTCATCAAAGCGAACATCCCGACTCGCATCGCGTTCCAAGTGTCGGCCAAAGTGGACTCGCGCACGATCCTCGATCAAAGCGGCGCCGAGTCGCTGCTGGGGCACGGCGATATGCTGTATCTGCCGCCAGGCACTTCGATTCCAACACGCGTGCACGGCGCGTTCGTCTCGGACCAGGAGGTGCACCGTGTGGTCGCGGGTCTGAAATCCGCGGCGCCGCCGATATACATCGATGAAATCCTGGAGGGCCCGCGCACTCCGATACCCGGATTTCCTTCCGACGATGAGGAGGAGGGTGGTGACGGCATCGCCGATGCGGAGGCGGATCCTTTGTACGACGAGGCGGTGCGCATCGTCACCGAAACCCGCAAAGCATCGATTTCCGGGGTGCAGCGGCGCCTGAAGATCGGCTACAACCGCGCAGCGCGCCTGGTCGAAGCCATGGAGGCGGCGGGTCTGGTTGGGCCCCTGCAGTCCAACGGCAATCGCGAAATATACGGCGCTGCGCCTCCCGAGGAATGAGATCGATGCAGCTACGACACTTGCGCCTGGCGCCGATTGCAATCCTGCTGGCATTGGCAGGCGTACATCAGACGATCGCCTCTCCAGCCACCGACGTTGATAAGTACCTGGCCGGTCTTGCGACGTGGTCTGCCGACTTTACCCAGACGATCGATGATGGCCACGGCAAAATCGAGCGCCGCGCCGCCGGCAAACTCTACTTGCAGAAGCCGGGGAGATTTCGCTGGGATTATTCGCAGCCGTCCGAGCAATTGATATTGGCGGACGGCAAGCAAATCTGGTTCTACGATAAAGATCTGCAGCAGGCCAACGTGCGCAATATGGATGCCACTTTGTCGAGCACGCCGGCCGTGCTGTTATCAGGCGGCGGATCGGTCAGCAGCCAGTTCGATGTCACCGCCTTGCCGCCGGACGGCGGACTCGAGTGGTATCAGCTGATACCCAAGCATCCGGAAACGGACTTTCAGCTGGTGCGAATCGGATTCAGGCAGGGGCAGTTGGCGTCCATGTTTCTTGCCGACAAGCTCAATCAGGTCACGCAATTGACCTTTACAAATCCTAAGCGCAACGCGAAATTTGCGGCGGACCTTTTCACATTCGTGCCGCCGCCGGGAGTCGATGTGATCGGGCGCGGCGGCCAGTGACGGCCGGCGACGGCACTTATCGACCGCTGGCTGATAGGCTGCGCCCGCAGGCTCTGGAGGATTTCGTCGGACAATCGCATTTGTTGGGCGCGGGGGCGCCGTTGCGCCGAGCTCTCGAGTCCGGTCATCCCCATTCGATGATTCTGTGGGGCCCCCCGGGCACCGGCAAAACCACATTGGCGCGCCTGGTGGCACAGGGAGCACGGGCGGAGTTCGTCGGCTTGTCGGCGGTGCAGGCGGGAATCAAGGATATCCGAGCCGTGGTCGAGCAAGCCCGCAGCCTGCGCGGCACGCGCGACACCGTCCTGTTTCTCGACGAGGTGCATCGCTTCAACAAGGCGCAGCAGGACGCATTTCTGCCTTACGTAGAGGACGGCACTCTGATTTTCATTGGCGCGACCACGGAGAATCCGTCGTTTGAAGTCAATAACGCCTTGCTGTCGCGGGCGCGCGTCTATGTACTGAAGTCTCTGAATACGGCCGATCTTGGCAAGCTCTTGGATCGCGCGCTCATCGACAAGGAGCGGGGCCTGGGGTCGCTGCAGCTTAAGATCGATGAAGGCGCGCGCGAATTGCTGCTGGCCGCGGCCGACGGGGATGCTCGCCGCATGCTGAATGTGCTGGAAACCGCCGCGGATTTGAGCTCTCCGGTCGACTCGGGGCGGCGATTGGATGTTGATACGATGCGCGCCGTGATCGGCAGCACTTATGTGCGTTTCGACAAGGGCGGCGAAAATTTCTATGATCAGATATCGGCGCTGCACAAATCCGTGCGCGGCAGCGATCCGGATGCCGCGCTCTATTGGCTGTGCCGCATGTTGGCCGGCGGCTGCGATCCTCTGTATGTTGCGCGCCGCGCGCTGCGCATGGCCAGTGAGGATATCGGCAATGCCGATCCCCGGGCGTTGACCATGGCGCTGGAGGCCTGCGCGGTGTATGAGCGATTGGGCAGTCCGGAGGGCGAACTGGCCATCGCTCAAGCCATTGTCTTCATGGCGTGCGCCGCCAAGAGCAATGCGGTGTACACGGCATTCTCCGCGGCGACCGCCGATGCGACCAGCCTGGGTTCGCTGGAAGTCCCCCTGCATCTGCGCAATGCGCCGACGCGGTTGATGAAGGAAATCGGCTACGGCAAAGACTATCGATACGCGCACGATGAACCGGGCGGCTATGCGGCGGGTGAGCGCTATTTTCCGGATGAAATGCCCGACCGACGCTACTATGTGCCGGTCACGCGCGGGTTGGAGATTAAAATTGGCGAAGCGCTTGCGGCACGCCGGGCGCGCGACGCCAAGGCCCAGGATGTGGGCAAATCGTGAGCCGCAGCGCGCTTCGCCTACAATGACGCCATCCAAAGCCCTAGGAACTTATCGTGCTTGATCCGAAACTGCTGCGCAGCGATTTACCCGGAGTGGCCGCAGCGCTGGCGCGGCGCGGCTTTGTCCTCGATACCGAAGGCTTCGCCGCCCTCGAAGAGCAGCGCAAGAGTGTGCAGATCGAAGCCGATCGGCTGCGGGCGGAGCGCAACGCCAGCGCCAAAGCGGTCGGGATCGCCAAATCCAAAGGCGAGAACGCGGCGGGCTTGCTGAAAAGCAGCGAGGCCCTGGGGGAACAGTTGCAGGGCGTGGAGCAGAGGCTCGAAGCCCTTCAGGCGCAACTTACCGATCTGCAGTTGGGGCTACCAAATATTTTGCACGCCAGCGTCCCCGACGGGCGCGACGAGGGCGCCAACGTCGAGGTGCGCCGCTGGGGCGAGCCGAAATCGTTTGCGTTCGAACCGAAAGATCACGTCGCGCTCGGCGAACCTCTGGGCATGGATTTCGAGGCGGCCGGGCGGATATCCGGGGCGCGGTTCGTGGTGATGACCGGCATGTTGGCCAAAATGCACCGCGCGCTGGCGCAATTCATGCTGGACCTGCATGTCCGCGAGCATGGCTATCGCGAAGCGTATGTGCCCTACCTGGTTCACAGCACGGCGCTCGTCGGTACCGGGCAACTGCCGAAGTTCGGGCAGGATCTTTTTGCGGTGCGCGGCGATCCGGGCTTCTACTTGATTCCCACGGCCGAGGTGCCACTGACGAATCTGGTGCGTGATCAGATTCTTGCGGCGGATCAGCTGCCGCGCAAATACGTCGCGCACTCGCCTTGTTTTCGGTCCGAAGCGGGGGCCGCGGGAAAAGATACTCGCGGGATGATTCGCCAGCATCAGTTCGATAAGGTGGAGATGGTGCAGATTGTGCGCCCGGAGGGTTCGTACGCGGCGCTCGAGGAGCTGACCGGACATGCCGAAACGGTGCTCATGGCTTTGGAGTTGCCCTATCGAGTCATGGCTTTATGCGCCGGCGATATAAGCTCTACCAGCTCAAAGACCTACGATCTCGAGGTGTGGCTGCCGTCGCAGAACCGTTACCGCGAGATTTCATCCTGCAGCAATTGCGAGTCCTTTCAGGCGCGCCGCATGCAGGCGCGATGGCGCAATCCCGACACCGGCAAACCAGAATTGGTGCACACGCTGAACGGGTCCGGTGTGGCGGTCGGGCGCGCGCTGGTGGCGGTTTTGGAAAATTATCAGCAGGCGGACGGCACAGTTGTCGTGCCATCCGCGCTTGCGCCCTATATGGGCGGAATCGCCCTGCTGCAATGATGCTGAACCGGCTGGTCGGATCTTAGTTGCGGCTGCCCATCAGGAGGCGCAGCACGTACCAGAACATCAGCGCGATGGATGCAAACAGCTGCATCGCCGCCGACACGTAGCGATCTTCCGGATAATTGCGGATGATGTTCGAAGTGTCGTAGAGCACCGCGGCACCGGCAAAGCCGATCATTGCCACTGAGAACCAGGTTCCCAGCTGGAATCCGAAGATCGCGCCGCCGACCATGGCAAGCAGTGCCAGCACGAAGCCCCACATCAATATGGCGCGAAGGAACGAAAAATCCTTGCGCGTGCGATGCGCGACCACCATGAGACCGCCGGCGCCCAGCGAGGTAATCAATGTGGCGCTGTCGATGGCCCCCGGCGCCTTCAGGTTGGCGATCCAGAGCATGGGTACGAAGATCAGCGCTTCGGCAACGATGTACGCCCCGTAGGCGAAATATTGCATGCCGATGGAAGTACTGGTTTGCGCGGTGCGAGTCGCAAGCCAACCCACCAGCATGAAGGCGCCGAGAATCAGGAACCAGTTGTAGCCGAGCATGAACCGCGCAATCTGTTCGGCGTACCCCGATTCAAAAAGACCCAGTTCGACGAGAATGAATGCGAGGATGCCACCGACCACATGGGTGTAGGTGCGCGTGATGAATGCAGCGCGGCTATCGACGCCGGCGCTGGGAAAAGCGGTGTTATTGCTTGGGAAATTGGCCATTGTCGTTCTCCAGTTAGCTTGGGCTATTTTAGCACCCCACAGGGTAAGGCGCCGATTCAGCCCGAATGCGGCCGATATATGGGCCGGCAGCCGCCATTCAATGGTCCTTGAGCCTGAGCGAGCGGGTTTATTGTCGGGTAAAATCGCGGCGCAACCCCGCAGCGCAGGGAGAGGTGGCAGAGCGGTTGAATGCACCGGTCTTGAAAACCGGCAGGGCCTCACGGCCCTCGTGAGTTCGAATCTCACCCTCTCCGCCAAATCGAGAGTTCGACAAAATCGCCGGGAGCGATTTTGGACGCCGGAGCGCCTTGGCGACGGCGCGCAGCGCGAGGGCCAGGATGGCCCGAGTGATGGTACCGGATTTTCCTACTGCCAAACTCCGGCGATTTTTGTCTCTGTGCAGGAAGTACTAAAGCTTTTCGAGGCGCGAGAAGTCTGAGTCAGCATGTTCAAGCTCGACTTGGTGTTGTCGCGCGCACGCAGCGACCAAGATGTCAGTTGCGGGGACCGAGATGCCGGCGGATCGCGCGCGTCGTGCGAGCTCAAAGGCAGCAATCCAAACTGCGTTGTCGATGGCTAGCTCCGGCAGCAGCCGTTCGAAATCCCTCAGTACCTTCTTATCACGATCGCCACCTGCGCCATTCCATAACTCCAACCGGATGATGGGGCACCAACAGGCCTCACCGGCATCGAGTGCGCGCATCACCCGATCTCTGACAGCCGCGTCTCCATTCGGTCGAAGCATGTGAATCCAGGAGGAGGAGTCGACCAGGACCACGGCAACTTACCCTTTGCGGCGTTGCTGCAAAAGTTCCTCGACGCTCACCAGATCCTTGCAAGTTCCCGCGTGCTTAGTGAGCTCGGCCATGCGCTTACGGCGATTGAATTCCTGGATGGCAGTGACGATCGCTTCGCGCTTCGTCTTTGCCTTGGTGAATCGAATAGCATCTGCAAGGTCGGTATCGGGAATATTAACGGTGGTCTTCATGATTCCATTTTATCGTCACGTATATTCTCTGTCAATGACGATAGGAATACTGCGGGCCGCGTGCGGTTCACCCCATAGCCGACACTCGCGACCGTCAGGAGGACGCTCGAGCGTTTTGCGCGATGTGGGCCCACGATTCCGGCCAGGGGTCCATGCAAGTCATCCAGTAGCCGTCGTACTGTGACTTTCGATGCAATACCGCAATTTCTCGGGTCATGCATAGGACGCGGCTTTCGTCAGGATAAATCCCTCGTAGCCCTTGGCCGCCACCTCATCGCATTTCTGGCGGTAGAGACCGACCCCGCCAATGTAGGGCATGAAGACGCGCGGCTTGCCGGGGATGTTTGCTCCCATGTACCACGAGTTGGCCAGCGGAAATAGCGTTTGATGCCCGACGTCGTTGACGTGCGTGACCCAGGCGTTTTCGGCATCCAATGTCGCTTCCATCAGCGCAAGTCGATGCTCGCGCAGGTGCGCAAGGCAATCGGCGATCCAGTCGACGTGCTGTTCGATGGACACGACCATGTTGGAAAGCACCGAGGGACTGCCGGGACCCGTGATCGTGAACAGGTTCGGGAAGCCGGCAACCATGATGCCAAGATAGGTACGAGGTCCTTCGTACCACTTCTGCTTCAGCGAGACCCCGGCTCTGCCGCGGATATCGATGCCGGACAATGCGCCGGTCATTGCATCGAATCCCGTCGCAAATACGATGCTGTCGAGCGAGTACTCCGCAGCGGCCGTTTGCACGCCGGTCGGAGTGACTGCCTCGATCGGGGAGCCCTGCAGGTCAACCAGGGTGACATTGCTGCGGTTGAATGTTGCAAAGTATTGCGTGTCGACGCACAGACGCTTGGTTCCAATGGGATAGCTTGTTGGCATCAGCGCTTCTGCAACGGCAGGGTCGCGAACGATCTCGCGGATCTTGGAGCGCACAAACGCGGCCGCTGTGTCATTGGCGTCCTTGCTGACCAAGATATCTGTGAAGCCTCCAATCAGGTGGAAACCGCCGCGCTGCCATCGGGTCTCGTATTCACGCTGCCGCTCCTCGGGCGGCACCTCAAGAGCGCCTTTGGTACTCGGCTCGTGCATGAAACCGAACGCCGATGTCCGTTCCATGTTTCGATAGCTGGCGAGGTTGGCATTCCAGTCCTGGATGACATCGGCTGACAGAGGCCCATTGTGCGCAGGCACGCTGAAATTGGGCGTGCGCTGGAATACAAACAGTTGCTTCGCCTGTCGCGCAATTTCCGGGATCGACTGGATGGCGGACGAGCCCGTGCCAATCACGCCGACCGTCTGCCCGGTGAAGTCGACGCCTTCGTGCGGCCAGTGCCCGGTGTGATAGCGCTTGCCCCTGAAGGTTTCGATACCCTCGATTTCAGGCATCTTCGCGGCTGACAAACATCCGGTCGCCATGATGCAGAACCTCGCCGACACACGCTCGCCGCGATCGGTGCGGATGTTCCATCGATTCGCAGTCTCATCGAAAGTCGCCGCCGTCACGCGCGTCTCAAACCGGATGTTGCGGCGAAGGTCGAACCGCTCCGCGACGTGATTGAGATAGCTCAGAATTTCAGGCTGGGACGCGTATCGTTCGGTCCATTTCCAATCGCTCTGAAGTTGGTCCGAGAACGAGTACGAGTACTCCAGGCTTTCGACGTCACAACGGGCGCCGGGATAGCGGTTCCAAAACCAAGTGCCGCCGACGCCGCTGCCGGCCTCGTAGACCCGCGTCGAAAAGCCCAGCCCGCGCAGGTGGTGCAGCATGTACAGGCCTGCGAAACCCGCACCGACGATTACGGCATCGACCGTGCCGGGGTCATCGACCCCGCTCGGGAGAGTTCTCGCGCGCACCCCGGACATTTGCGATCTCCTGTGGCCGCTTGCCCCGGTTGCAATATAGCCGACCCGAGCGTCGCACGCAGCTAGCGACCCAGACCCTCGCAGGTGACGTTGCTCGAACCGACTATCGCGCCGCTCGTCGCCGAAATCGTCGTATTACCGTCGGCATAGGTGTTGCGGCGCTTGCAGCTCACGAGCCCTGTCGCCGATACGGTCGCCACGCTCGGCGTACTCGAGGTCCAAGTGACCGCACTGGTGATATTCCGAGGTGCGCCGTACGAATAGGTACCGGTGGCGGTCATTTGTTGAGTGCCACCGTTCGCAATTTCGCACCCCTCACCCGACGAATGCGGCGTTACGGAAATTGATTGCAGCACGGGCGCCTGGCAATTCACCGTCGTTGATCCCGATCCACCGCCGCTAAGACTGGCGGTGATCGTTGCCGCGCTGGCGGTTCCGGCAACGCACGTCACGAGACCGCCCGACACCGTGGCAACGCTCGCGTTGCTCGTGCTCCAGGTGGCCGAAGCCGTGACATTCTGCGGCGAACCATAGGAGTAATTGGCCGTTGCCGTTAATTGCGCTGTAGCTCCAGCAGCCAACGTTGGATTCGAAGGCGCCACTACAATGGATTGCAGCAGGGGTGCCTGACAATTCACCGAGGTCGATCCCGATCCGCCGCCATTGATCGCGGTAATCGTGGCCGTGCTATTGGCTCCCGCAATACAGGTCACGAGACCGCCCGAGACCGTGGCCACGCTCGAATTGCTGGAGGTCCAGCTCGCCGAACTCGTGACAATTTGCGGCGGGCCAAAGGAGAAATTGGCCGTTGCCGTCAATTGCACCGAGCCGCCGGCGGCCAGCGTCGGACTCGCAGGCGCCACGACCACAGAGGTGAGCGTCGGCGCGAGGCACGTCACCGGAACAGTTCCCGTGGCGGTGCTACCCACGGCCGAAATCACCACCTGCTGCGTGCTTGATGCGGTGGAGACACAGGTCACGAGACCGCCCGCCGTTACCGTGGCCACGGTCGTGTTCGCAGACGCCCAACCAACCGAGCTTGTCACGTCCTTGGTGGATTGATCCGAGTACGTGCCGGTCGCGGCCAGTTGCACGGTGCCTCCGGCAGCAATCTGCGGCGGGGGCGCCGCGGGCCCGACGCTGATGGCGGCTAGCTGGATGACATTGACGGTTGTCTGCGCAAATCCTGAAATGTTGCTCGACGCAGTGCTGCAGATTAGCTGCGCGGAGTATGTGCCCACTTTGCTGAGCGGGCCGGTCGGCGCGGAGCCGCTGGCACCGATAAAGGGGGTAGACATCGTGAAGCTGCCATCGCTCGCCGATAGCAGACAGCTTGCCGCCTGGTAGGGACCCGTGCCACTGCTCCACGTGAGCTGGGCCGTGCCTGGTGCGATGACAGTGGTTGGCGTCGCGGTGAAGGTCATGCAGGGCGGCACATTGGTGGTCGGCCACCCCGTGTTCGGTGGCTGAAGCAGGAAATTCAGATCGATGGTCAGGAACAGGTTGGCCAGCCGTCCGTCGATTTCACCCGCGGGGTTCGGATTGCCCGGCGGCGCCAAGCCTGAGAAATTGGCCGGGTTGCCGCGTACATAGGCATCCGCGGTCGCGATCGTGTTCATGGCACAGCTATAGGCATTAGCGTCGGTGTTCGCGACGCCGCTGTCAAAGTAGGTCTTCGCCTGGGTTACGTAGCCCTGCGTTGTCCCCCCATCATTGATCTGCGTGGCCGCATTCGTGATGGTCTGAGTAAGGTAGCCGAACTTATCGTCGACGAATCCCGGCAGACCTCGCGGTAGGCTGTTTGGGCTCACCACACTATTGAGTCCAAGGCCGTAAGCCTGCATCGACAAAACGTGGGTTGTGCCGCCGCCGTTGTCGCAGAAGCCGCTGAGGTCGATGAAGGTATTAGGGAAGTTCGCATCTTCGGCGATCGTTCCTTCAATCAGGGGCAGGTCCGACCGCGGCGCCCAGGCGAAAATCTCCTCCTGCGGGCAATTCAAGTTCAAGGGTCCGGGCAGCGGCAGATTGGGGTCCACTGTGTTCTGGATGAACGCGTTGTTGATGTTGGGGTCCTGGTCCACGGCTTTGGCGGTGGATTTCACCACCACGAATCCCGACCCCGTAGGTCCGGAATGGCCGCACAAAGAGCCCGGCAACACAGTGCTCGGAAACCCGGGGCAGAAGTTCGCGATATCGAGCGTGCCGCCCGCGCAGCTCCAGGTGCCGGCCGAAACCGATGCGGTAACTCGCGGATCGGCATTGACCACGCAGCTCTCTTCGAGCAGGGGGTTGTTCGGGTTCAGGTTGTTCGCCGTAATCTGCGTGATAAGTTGGGCGCCCAGAGGGGCGCAGCTATTTGGCGCGATACAAGAGCTCACTGGCACTGAGGCAGAACTCGTCACGGCGAGCCCTTCCGGATTGTTGACGCCCGCGCTCACGCTCGACAGGGGATTGTTGGCGCCGCTCGCAGGTGGCGCACCGAATTGCAGGACGCGGCCCGTCCCGGGCTGCGTTTGGGCGATGAAGGCATAAGGAAACGTCGAGTACACCCCGACCTTGATCTTGCGCAGTCCTGCGCCGAGACCATCTGCAAAGTCCGTCGTGAAGGAGTTAGTGCTGGAATCGAACCGCATCACTCGGCCATCAGTCGTCGGCAGAAGGAGGCCTGCGCCGTGGCCGCTCGAGGGATACGTCGCATCCGCGGGCCACAGATCGATACCGGTGGGTATTTCACTCCCCATCATTGAAGGAGTAATCACGACCGAAGTCGGGCCAGCGAGCGGTACGGTCGGGTTGTTGAGAACGCCGGCGATCGCCGCTTGTGAGTAAACCAGCACGCGTGCCCCACCAAAGCATGAGTCGATCAGAACCAGCACGTCACCCTGGTTCCAGGCTGGCGCCGCAGTGCCTACGGGGCTCGCCGCGAGATTGGCCACGACTACTTCACTCACCGAGAGGTTGATGAGTCCCCCGAATAAATTGTCGATCAGGATTGGCGCGCCATAAGCAGCGGTCGTTTTATTGAACGGCAGGACCCAGAGCGCGGGCTTGCTGAAAAAGGGTATGCCCGCTGATACGGCAAACAGGTTACCTGTGACATCAGCGGCGAGGCCCGTCGTTACATCGGGACCCGAGCCCCTGCCGGAGTAATTGAAGATAGTGGTGGAAGGCAGGTACGTCGGGCCCGGCCCGGCATAGCGGACGATTTGAAATTTCGTCGCATCCGCGACGATCAGATCCAGTGCGCTGGTGACTGAATTGGGGGAGCGCACCACTGCGAAGAAGTTTCCGTGCGTCGCTGCGTCGGTATTGAGCTGGGTCGTGCTTGAGATCAGTGCGCCGGTATTGGCAATCGCATTCGGCGTCATCGTCACGTTGTAGAGCGCGTTGCCTTTCGCGTTTACCGCGGTCACGCCGAACTGCGGCACCGGATCGGCGATGGCCGCAGCGCAGGCCAGCACTGCGACGGCAAACAGGCCGAATTTTGCCCCTGTGCGACGGCGCCAGGCATGCCGCTCGGCGCCAATATGGGTGGTCACTGATTGAAATCGCATCGTCGCTCCCGTGTAATTCTTTTTCTCAGCGCAATGCGATCGGATCTAATCCCACGTGTCGTTGGACTTGCCGGCTAGCACAAATCGCGTATTAAGTCCCGGCATCGGCTCACACAGCGGCGCTCACCCTAACATATATTGTCGGGGATTCCATGAGACAGAGGTCTAATGCCGGTGGGCCTTATGTCAAGCAGTCAGGGAACAGCCGGACCCTGCTTCGAAGCGGCGACTTGAGTAATCTTGGGTGCCGCGGCAACGGCATTTACGCGCTGCTCGCGCCGATGCAAAGTGTCCAAGTAGCGCTGTGCCAACGCACGATAAATCAGCGGCAATCCACCTTCCTTGGCGAGGATCCCATAGCCGTGGGTGAGCCGGACTTCCGCCTCGGGGAAGCGGCCAAGCCCGGTGAGCGCGGCCCCCTCGGCGCTCTCGGCGAGCGCGGTGCGCCAGTGATCCGCCGAAAGTGCGGCCGTGTAAATGCTCTTCGCACTTTGCGCCGACTCCAATGCCTCGGGATACTTGCCTTCGGCATTTTGCAGAATGGCAAGCGCGATCAAACTTGACGCGACGTCAGGCTGATGGGCATCAAACAGCCGGCGCCGCATCGCCAGTCCTTCCTTGAGATATTGATCGGCTTCCGGATAGTTTCCCGCCATCGTGAGCCAAGAACCTATGACGTTGAGCGTCCGTGCAATCTCTGGATTGTCAGCCGGGTAGGCCTTGCGATAGATGGTGAGTACATTGCGCGCGCTCGCGAGTGCTTCTTTGGTTTCGCCGCGATCGTACTGCAGGGAGGCGAGGTTCATAAGAGTTCGTCCGACGACGGGGTGATTCTCTCCCAGTAGCTCACGGCGCATCTCGATCGACTGCCGATAAAGAGTCTCCGCGCCAGCGAGATCGCCCTTGTCTTGAAGGGACATGGCTACATTTTCCAGCCCATTGGCGATCTCCGGGTGCTTGTCGCCGAGCAGGCGACGGTTCATCGCGAGCGACTCGCGATAAAATTTCACGGCACCGTCGAGGTCGCCGCTCTCGTAGAGCAGCAATCCCATGTCATTCAACACCTCCGCAAGATCCGGGTGCGGCTCGCTGCCGCGCAGTGCCCGCTGCATCGCTACCGCGCGTTGCATGAGAGGGAGGGCACCTTTGAGATTGCCGCCGTCAGCCACCGCCGCAGCCAGAACCTTCAACGTGCGTGCGATGGTGGGATCCGAGGCGCCGTAAAGTGACTGTTGGACTTTCAGAGCCGCGCGCAGATTTTTTTCGGCCTCCGGATAGTGCCCTGCCTGTCCGAGCACCCACCCAAGGCCAGACAGGGAGTTCGCGAGTTCTACCTGACTCTGGTGATCGTTCGGCCGCATCAGTTCGATGCGAATGGCTTCCCGATAGGCTTTTTCGCCCGCATCGAATTCGGCCTGCAGTCCCATCAAATCGCCCTGATGACTCAGCGAGTCGGATAAGTCCAAGGGATCGACACCTTGCAGGTCGCGCCGGGTCGCCACAGCCCGATCAATGAGGGGCCGGGCCTGATTGAATAGGCCCAGTCCCATGTAAACGGTACCCAATGTATCCATGAGTCTCGCCTGGATGGCCGGCTCTTTCGCAAGTTCACGGTCGACTCTCGAGGCACCCTTGTCGAGCATTTCCCGCGCCGTCACCGTATTGCCGCGCGCCTCGCTGGGGTCGGAGATTTTGAATAGATCGACGAGAAAGCGCGTGGTCTCCCGGGCGGTACGTGCCTCCGCCTCGGCGCGTACTGTCTGGCGCTGCGCCGCAGCGCGCTGGATGAGGGCGTACGCGGCGAGACCACTGGTCAGCACCATGCCTGCCGTCGCCGCACTCGAGAATGCGACCAGGCGCCGATTGCGCCTCTGCTGCTCACGCCGTCTCAACGTATCGAAGCCGACGCCGAGGAGCCCGGAAATCAGTTTGAGCTTGGCGCTGTTTTTTCCGTCCTTGCCCGGGCGCGCGTCCGCCGCAATCGGTTCGGTGCGCGCAGCGCTGAGCTCGCCATCCGGCCCAAGGCGAAAACGCAGCGCGGGAGGAAAGCATTCTTCTTCCTGTCGCCCCGGGATGTCGGTTGCATTCGGTTCGCCGCCGACGATCAAGCAGAAAATGCGGTCCTCGCGTCCGAGACGCTTGAATGCCAGAATTTCCTCGTTGACCCACTTCGACTTCGCGGCCCGCGGCGAGCAGATCACGATCTGGCATGCGGAATCTGCGAGCGCCGCCTTGATCAACGACCCGAGATCCGTCGCGCTCGGCAGTTCATCGCGGTCTCTGAAAATCGGTGCGATTCGTTTTGGCACCTCGCCGTGCGAGGTCACGCTGCCGATCAGCGATTTCGGGGGGCGGTACTTCTCAAGTGAAGTATGCAGCCAGGAACCCCAGCCCGAATCGCGGTGGCTGTAGCTGATGAATGCGCGGTACTTGGGCGCGTCGATGCTTGTGCTTCTTGCAAAGAATTGTGGGGATCCGCTGAAGTTAAGTCTAGCAAGTTTGGAACGCTACGCGCGCACAACTCCGAAAGAGAACCATGGTCGAACCGGCTATCGCACTCCTGCCGTTATCGGTTCTCTCGGGTATCCAGCGGTGTTATTGTCGTGATCCGCATGCGTCGGGCGCCCTGGCGCCACATACAGGAGCTAAATTGAGGTTCAGCAAACATTCGCATTGGCAATGCCGGGCATTCAGCCTGATATTCATTGGATTGCTCGCAAGTTGCAACAATACCGACAGCACGGCGACGAAGTCCATTCCTACCGTGGCCACGCCAAACGTGGTGGGACTGACGCAGGCGGCGGCAACGACGGCGCTCACCGCGGCTGGACTTAGGCTGGGGATGGTGACGATGCAGAGCAGTGCGACCGTACCCGCGGGCAGCGTCATCAGCCAGAGCCCGGCAGCAGGCGTGATCGTGCTTACCGAAGCAGCGGTGGATGTGGCGATCAGCAGCGGCACGGTAGCGGTGCCCAATGTGGTGGGATTAACCCAATCTGCCGCAACCGCGGCGCTTACGGGAGCTGGTCTCGCGCTTGGGACGGTAACGCCGGCCAGCAGCGCCAACATGCCCGCGGGCAGCGTCATCACTCAGACTCCGGCCGCGGCCGCGATGGTGGTGTCCGGCTCCGCCGTGGATTTGTCGGTCAGCGTCGGACCGCCAGCGAGCTACGCCTATGTGCCAAATGCGGTCGGCGGGACCCTATCCGCCTATTCGATCAACGCGCAGGGCCTGTTAACGCCACTCGGCATTTCACCGATCGCTGTCCCCGGAAGCGTTCAACTCTACGAGACTAAAATCGATCCAACCGGCCAGTTCCTTTATGTCGTGGACAGCAGTACGCCGGGGGGGCTGTTTGCGTTTGCGATCCAGAGCGACGGCTCGCTGTTGGCTTTGAACGGCGGTTTGGCGTATCCCACCGGCAATGCACCGCAGGCCCTGGCATTCGATTCGACCGGAACCTTTCTCTATGTGCTCAACCTGACTGACAATTCCATATCGGCTTTTTCCTTGAACCCGGCGACCGGCGTGCTGAGTGCGCTGGCAACCCCGACCTATCCGGTGATGTCGACCAACCCCAATCCGCAGACCGAGCAGATGGTCAGGGCGGGAAATTATCTATATGTCGCCGAATACGCTACCAACTCGGTCGAGGTATTCGCGATTACGGCGGGCACCGGGGCCTTGACGCAGGGCGTGACAGGCTCGCCCTTTGCGACGGATACCGGGCCGTACAGTCTCGCGGCGGATCCCTCGGGCTCGGTGCTCTACGCGGCGAATAGAGGAGCGACGGCCGCCGGCAGCATCTCGGGGTTCACGATCAATTCGTCCACAGGCATTCTCACTCCGGTAGGCGCACAACCGCTGGCGATACCGGCCGTGAACTACATCAGCATCGATCCGCAAGGCGCCTACCTATTTGTCACCGAAACAGACGCGGTAGCCGTCTACCCCATCTCCAGGCCCACCGGTATTCTCGGCACTGCCGTGCCCGGGCCGGCGTTTGTCGCGGGATCGAATCCGTATTCGGTCAGCGTCGACCTGACGGATCAGTTTGTCTACGTCGCCAACTACGGCGCGGCTAACGTGTCGGAGTTCCTGCTTGATAGCAGCACCGGCGTGCTCACTGCACAGCAGGGGTCGCCGATTGCTGCCGGTACTAATCCCGACTTCATCGCGATCCACTGATCCTAAAGGGTTAGTCGCCAATGACCGATCCTCCGACCAAAGCCGCCGACAGGACAACGGAGGAGGGTGAGGCTCACAACTTAGGTCTCGTTCGCGAACTGATGATGTTGCTGCGGGCGATCCTCGCCTCGCCGGTGGGGAAGACGCTCGTGCTGCTGGCGATCGTCGTCGTTCTCGTCATCATTGCCACCGCCTACGGACAAATTCGCCTCAACAGCTGGAACAAGCCTTTCTACGATGCTCTGTCGCGCCGCGACTTGCGCAGTTTTCTGTACCAACTCGGCGTGTTCTTCCTGATCGCGGGATTTCTTCTTGTCCTCAACGTGGCGCAAAGGTGGTTGGTTGAAACCCTGGCGGTCAGGCTGCGCGAGGGACTGGTCAAGAGCCTGCTGCAGGATTGGATGCAGCCCCGTCAAGCATTCTGGCTCGCCAATTCCGGAACCATCGGCATCAATCCGGATCAGCGCATGCACGAAGATGCGCGCCATCTCACCACGCTGTCGGCCGATCTCGGCACTGGATTGCTGCAGGCATCGATCTTGTTCTGCACATTTGCCGGCGTACTTTGGGTGCTTTCCCGCGAGTTCAGTTTCCGTATTGGCGATTGGGACTATACCGTACCTGGATTCATGCTGTGGGCGGCAATCCTCTATGCATTCGCCGGCTCGCTGTTGAGCTACTGGGTCGGGCGAAGCCTCATCGGCCGCAACGCCGCGCGCTACGCGCGCGAGGCCGACCTGCGCTTTTCAATGGTGAGGGTCAACGAGCATGTCGATGACATTTCTCTGGCCCAGGGCGAAGCGGATGAGAGACGGCGAATCGAACTCAATCTTGGCAGAGCGCTGGCGGCGACCCGGCGCATCGTTATTGGTGAAACCAATCTCACCTGGATCACCGCAGGCTTTGGTTGGGTGACACTGGTTGCTCCGATTCTGGTTGCCGCCCCACTGTATTTCACGGGCAAGATTTCCTTCGGCGGTCTCATGATGGCGGCCGGAGCCTTCACTCAGGCGCAGTCGTCGCTGCGCTGGTTCATCGACAATTTCAGCGCCATAGCCGACTGGCGCGCAACATTGCTGCGAGTCGCGAGCTTCCGCCATGCGTTGATGACGATCCATGAACCGCGCGGCTTTGAAAGCCGCATCACCTACGTGGAAGGCGAGCCCGGTGCGATAGCAATCGATAACCTCGAGACAGTGTCGTCCGCCAATGCCGACAGGCTCAAGGAAACCCATGTGGTGGTAAGGTCCGGCGAACGGGCCCTGATCCTCGGTGCGCCGGGAACGGGAAAGACGCAACTGTTCAGGGCGCTGGCGGGCTTGTGGCCGTGGGGTGCGGGGCAAATCACCCGCCCGAGAGGCGAACAAATATTCTATCTGCCGCGCGGCACGCCGTATTTGCCGCGCGGAACCCTGCGAGAAGTGCTGGCATATCCCCTGAAGGCCGATACATTCATGGCGAGCGCCTTCACCCGCGCGCTCTACCGGCTTGGTCTTGAACGTCTCGTACTGCTGCTGGATGAAACCCACCGCTGGGACCGGGAATTGAGCCAGGACGAGCAGCTCTGTTTGGTGTTTGCGCGTGTCCTGATCCAGGCGCCGCCGTGGCTGCTCATCGACGGCACGTTCGGCTCGCTTGACGACGATGTGCTCGAGCTGGTCGTCGACGTTTTCAACAACGAACTTCAGCACACGGCAATCATCCATATTGGCGGTCCCGGCGAGGCGCACCCGCTGTTCTCGACGATCCTGCATCTCGTCAAGGCGCCGCGAACCGATAGCACGGCAGCCGCGCACAACGATCTCGGGAATCGCCGATGAGAAACCGGGCGCGGCTGATGAGTTGGCTGTTGCTGATGCTGAGTGCGGCGCTTTCTGAAGGATGGGCGCAGGCGCCAGATCTCGAATTTCGCGCACCGCCCACCGCGGACGACCCGACCACCCCGGCAGTCATGCGCGATCTGGCCGAACGCCTGCTCCCCGTCTACCAGGAACCCGATTCCGACCGTTACCTCGCAAATTTATCTGCGCTGCAAATGGTGGCCGGCGATTACGCGGCTGCCGATGTGTCGCGGCAACAATTGCGCGAGCGCCGCCGCAGCTCTGATGCCGGACGACCTGTCGGGCGTGCGGCGATCTACGATATGTATGCATATGCGAAGACGATCGAGGTAGAAAATCGGGTTGCATTTCCGCAAGCGTTTACCAGGGCCTTCGATGAGGTGGTGCCGCGACTCAACGATCACGATGCGTACGTCGTCACGCGATGGCTCGAGGTTGCCCCGGGTGTTTTTCGGGAAGCGTTGCAGACCTCGCTGGATCAGCAGCGCGCCAAGGACCATATTGGACAATCAGATGCAGTCGCGCTGATTTGGGCGTACCTGGCCTTCAGTGCATATCGGAGCTTTGCTCCTCTGGTTGATGCGCTGGTCGCCGAGGACGATGATCGACGCTATGCGATCATGGACGGCGTACCGGTAAAGACCTCCAGCGGAACCAGCATTTCGGTTATGGTGGTTCGCGCGAAGAACCCATCCAAGGCGCTGCCCACGCTGCTCGAGTTCGCCGGCGACGACACTCAAGATTCCGCAAAGGAGTGCGCCGCGCACGGCTATATCGGCGTGGTGGCCTACAGCCGCGGCGGGCGCACGCGCCCTCGCGCTGCGGTCCCGTATCAGCGCGAGGGTGACGATGCGCGCGCGGTGATCAATTGGATCGTGAAGCAACCGTGGAGTGACGGTCGCGTCGGGATGTATGGCGAGGGCTATAGCGGCTATTCCGCATGGGCCGCTGCAAGCCGCCTGCCGGGTGCGCTGAAGGCTATCGCGACCTCGGGAGCCACCGCACCTGGCATCAACTTTCCGATGGCGGGCAGCATCTTTCAAAATGCCGCGTACCGTTGGTCCCTGTACATGAGCAGCACCAAGGAATCGGTGGAAAAAAGCTACTCCGACGATCCGATGTGGCGCGCGCTCGATCAAAAATGGTACTTAAGCGGCCGTCGTTACCGGGATTTGGGCCGCTTGCACAATCAGCCCAATCCGATCTTCCAACGCTGGTTGAATCACCCGAGCTATGATTTGTACTGGCGAAAGTCGAATCCTCTCCCTGAACAATTCGCGCGCATCGGTATCCCGGTGCTGACGATAGCCGGCTACTTCTCTGTCAGCGAGCCGGGCGCCCTTTATTACTTCACCGAGCATTATCGATACAACCCACACGCCGACCATACCTTGCTCATTGGTCCTTACGACGATGGTGTGATTCAGCGCAATCCATCCGCCGTATTGCAGGGCTACAAAGTCGATTCGGCCGCGCTCATCGATGTTCGTGAGCTGCAGTATCAGTGGTTCGACCATGTGTTCAAGGGCAGCGCCACGCCGCCACTGTTGATGGACCGGATCAACTACGAAGTCATGGGGGCAAACGAGTGGCGGCACGCTGCGTCGCTCGCCGCGATGAGCGGAGACTCGCTGAGGTTTTATCTCGACCCGACCGCGTCCCGCGAAGGCCGCCGCTTGATGCGGCACAAGCCTGCAAAGGAGGTCTTCGCTCTGCAGGCTGTCAACTTTGCCGATCGCACCGACGCAGGTTGGATGCCGCCCGCCGAACTGAATCCCAAGGCTCTTGTAAGCCACGACAGCATCACGTTCGTGAGTGAGCCGCTGACCAAACCGACCGAGGTCAGCGGCCTATTCTCGGGGCGGCTCGATTTCACAGTGAACAAGATGGACATGGATCTGAACATCATGCTGTACGAGCGGCTGGCCAGCGGCGACTACATTTGTTTGTTCAATCCGGCTTACGAGTTCCGTGCCAGTTACGCGCAGGATCGGGTTAATCGACACCTCATCAGGGCGGGCGAGCGCCAGGTGCTGTCGTTCAAACCTGAGCGCATAGTCAGCAGGCGGCTCCAGGCAGGCAGCCGACTGGTCATGGTTCTTGGCATCAACAAGCGGCCGGATCGCGAGATCAACTACGGTACGGGGACTGACGTAAGTGAGGAATCCATCGCTGACGGCAAAATTCCCCTTAAGGTACGGTGGTTTAGCGACAGCTATATCGAGATACCGGTTCGCAGGTAGCGAGGCGCCTGTCAACTTTCGTCAATTCGGCCTGCTCATAATGTAGACTGAAATCACATACTTAGCCGATATCAGTGGAAACGCCCACTGAATACGCCGGCAGATGACGTCCGTCACGTCGCGCCCGGGGCGGGCGCGGCCACAATGGTACACCCGCGGTGCTGCACTGCAGTCAACATGTTCTGGGTATGCGGCAAATTACTAAAAACACTCTGATTTTGATCATGGGGCTCATTGGCGCGGCAGCTGCGGCTGCTGCGGCCGAGCAATCCTTGGTCGATCGGATCGAGATGCTCGATTGGTCCGACCCGGAGCGCGCCGAGAGATTGTTCGACGCACAACCGGTATCCAAGGAAAGGGGGGTTCCGGAAGTCCAGATGCTGGAAGTCGGCGGCATGGTGTACGCCGACGTACATCGCGACTCGGACGTCGACGCAACGATTGCGCGCCTGCAGGCCATCACGCAGGGCGGCGATAAATCCGCCATCCGGGCAGAGCATTATGTTCGGGCGTACTCGCTCTACCAGCGCGGTCAATATAGACCAGCCAGCGCCGAACTCAGCCTGATTGATATGGAATCGATCGCCACCAACGCCGAGCGCTATCGAGTGTCGATATTACGCGGCAATACTTTGCGCGGCCTGGGTCAGGCCGAGGCCGCACTTCCATTTCTCGAAAGAGGCTTGGACATCGCGCACGACATGCACGATGACGTGCGCAGCCTGCATGCGATGCTCTGGTTGGCACGCATCTATACGAATACCGGCAATTTTGATCGTGCGTCTGAACAGTTGGACGCATCGCGGCAGCTGGCAACGGTGCTGGGCGATGAGGCGGCGCTGGTGGAGGTCGACACTTGCGTTTCGGACGTTGCCGATCGGCGCGATGATCATGCCGCAGAACGTCGTGCCAGTCTGGCGGCGCTCGAACACGCAAAACGCTCCGGGAGCAACAAGTGGCTGGCCCACGCTCTGGTCAATCTGGGGGATTCGTATCTTAAGGCCCGGGATTACCGTGAGTCGCTCAAGTATTCCAGGCAGGCGCTGCCGATCGTGCTGCGGCTGCGCGGCAGCGGCGATGAACCAATCGTGCTATTCAATGAAGGGCTGGCCAACATCGGTCTCGGTATGATCAAGCCGGGCGAAAAATTGGCGGAAGAGGCAATCGCCGGAGCAATCGCCGGCGATGATCTGTTGGACGCGCAGGAATTGATGCGCGAATACGCAGATGCTCTTGAGCGCGCCGGGTATTTGATGATGGCGATCCAGGCCTATCATCGCTATGACGAAATCAGCCAAAAAATCATGACCAGCACGCGACAGCGCGCGTTTCTGGAACTGTCGGCGAAATTCGACGACGAGCGCAAGGCTCGGGAGCTCGAGCTTTTGCGCCGCGACAACGCGCTCAAGGTGTCGGAGATGCACGAACAGCGACTGCGGCTGCAGCTGATCCTGGCGGCGAGCTTGTTCGTGACTGGTATTTGCGCCGCGCTCGCGTGGGCATTTGCCCGCGTGAGGAAGGCCAACGACAGATTGCGCTTCAATAGCGAGCGTGACGCGCTGACCGGACTGCGCAATCGTCGCTATTTCAATGAACACGTGTTGAGCGTCGATGGTGCTCGGCCGGCCGTGGGCTGTGTGTTGCTGGCGGATCTGGATCACTTCAAGCGCATCAACGACACGCTGGGACACCCCGCGGGAGACGCGGTATTGGCGACTGTCAGCCATCGGCTATCTGCCGCGTTGCGCGAGAGCGATAAACTCGTGCGTTGGGGCGGGGAGGAATTTCTCGCGGTCCTCGATCCGATAACCCAGGAACAGGCCAATCGGACTGTCGAAAGACTTCTGCAGGCCGTGCGCCGCGACCCCGTGCTCTGGAACGGGCAGCCAATTGTATGTACGATTTCCATCGGCTACGCGTGCTTTCCCATGGCCGGATCGGACACGCAAATTTCCTTGCAGAGTGCCATCAGCCTCATCGACAAGGCTCTCTACGAAGCAAAGCGTCGCGGCCGGGATCGCGCCTGCTTGATCAGCGCCGTGACCGCGCACGATGAACAGCAACTGACGATGATCAGCGACGAGTTCGAATCCGCGGCGGCCGACAGCAGGATTCAGCTGGTGGAGATGGGCGCCGCTGCTTGAGTTGTTGACTGCATTGCCAAATGCAGTCTTCCTGTTCGCATTCTTATAATAAGATACACGTCTCCTGAAGACGACCTCCTACTGGGACATGCATGACTGCGCGCGATGCAATTTTGAGCCGATTACGCGACCGTAATCCCGAGACCGCCCTGGAAAGGGATTTCTATTGCAGCGGGGAAGATTATCAGATCGATCTTGACATGATTTGGTACCGCGATTGGCTGTTCGTGGGTCACGACTGCGAGGTCGAGAAAAGCGGCAGCTACATGACGGTGCAAATCGGCGAGTATCCGGTGCTCATCGTACGCGAGCGCGACGGCGGCTTGCGCGCTTTCCACAATACCTGCCGTCATCGAGGGTCGAGAATCTGTTCGGCCGAGTACGGCACTGCGGCGCGATTCGTTTGTCCTTATCATCAGTGGACCTACGCGCACGATGGGCGTCTGATCGCGGCGCGCGACATGGGTGATGACTTCGACAAATCGCGGCATGGCCTGAAACCGGTCCACTGTGCGAGCGTGGGCGGCTATATATGGGTGTGTCTGGCGGCGGCGGCGCCGGACTTCGAGCCGATTCGAAGACACCTCGAACCGTACCTTCTACCGCATAAGATGCATCACGCGAAAGTGGCCTGGTCGTCGACCATCATCGAACAGGCCAATTGGAAACTGGTTTGGGAGAACAACCGCGAGTGCTATCACTGCAAAGCCAATCATCCCGAGCTGATCCGGACCTTTCCCGAAGAACCAACCGCGACCGACGGCGCGGATGCCGCTGCAAACCCGAAAACCGCGGCGCGCTGGGCGCACTGGGAGTCCATCGGCTTACCGAGCAAATTTCATATCTCGGCCAACAATCAATACCGCACCTTGCGCACCCCGCTGCTCGAGGGGTCGGTTAGTTTCACCATGTCCGGCAAGGCTGCGGTCCGGCGGCCGCTGTCGGATTCCGTGACGGAGCCGGATATCGGCACCCTGCTGTTGTTCCACTTCCCTGCGATCTGGAACCATGTGCTCGCCGATCACGCCATTTCATTTCGCGTGCTGCCGATTAGTCCAACCGAGACGCAATTGACGACCAAGTGGCTGGTGCATCGGGATGCCGTGGAGGGCGTGGATTACGATCTGAAAGAGTTGACCGAAGTGTGGTTGGCGACCAATGCGGCCGATACCCGGAACTGTCAGGAAAATCAGATCGGCGTGAGTTCGCCCGCTTACGCTCCAGCGCCATATTCTCCGGTACATGAGGCCGGCGTGACGCAATTCGTGCACTGGTACTGCACGCATCTCGAGGCCAGGCTGACGGATGATGGGCAGTAAGCGGAGCAGCGGCATAAAGGACCGCTACTCAGCCCTATCGATCCTCCGGCATGCCGTGACCCGCGCGCCGTGGCCGCGGGTGTGGCGTACACCCACACCCAAAACGGGCTATGACGTCATCATCATCGGCGGCGGCGGTCATGGACTGGCGACTGCTTACTATCTCGCCGCCAATCACGGCATCAACAAGATCGCGGTGCTCGAGCGCGGCTACATCGGGTCGGGAAACGTCGGGCGCAACACGACGATCGTGCGCTCGAACTATCAGCTGGACGGCAATACGCAGTTCTTCGAGCACTCGCTCAAGCTGTGGGAGGGACTTTCGCACGCTCTCAACTATAACGTGATGCTGTCGCAGCGCGGCCAGGTCGTCCTGGCGCACGGCCCATCGCAACTGGATGTGATCGCGCGCAAAGGCAACATCATGCGGTTGAACGGCATCGATGCCGAGCTGCTCGATCGCGACGAGCTGATGCGCGAAGTGCCGTACCTCGACTACTCGCCGCAGGCTCGTTTCCCGATTTATGCCGGACTGCTGCAACGTCGGGCCGGTACCGCACGGCACGATGCGGTCGCCTGGGGTTACGCCCGTGCCGCCGACCGGCTCGGAGTCGATATCATCGAGAACTGCGAGGTCTGCGGATTTACCGAGGTCGGCGGCCGCATTACCGGGGTGCGGACCAACCGCGGAGAGATCCGGGCCGAGCGGACCGCCATCTCGGTAGCCGGGCATACATCGCATCTCGCGGCGATGGCCGGCCTCAAATTGCCGGTCGAAAGTCACTTACTGCAGGCGTTCGTGACCGAGCCCATCAAGCCTTTCGTCGATCATGTGATTTCATTCGGCGCCGAGCTCTTCTACATTTCCCAGTCGGACAAGGGCGGGCTGGTGTTTGGCGGACATATCGACGGCTTCAACAGCTACACACAGCGGGGCCAATTTGCCAAGGTGCAGGACGTCGCCGAATGCGCGGTTGCGTTGATCCCATCGATTTCGCGGTTGCGAGTACTGCGGCATTGGGCCGGTATCCAGGACATGACTCCGGACGGCAGCCCGTTCATCGGCCGGACGCCTCGTGAAAATCTCTATCTAAACGGCGGCTGGTGTTATCAGGGATTCAAGGCGACGCCCGCCACTGGCTGGTGTTTCGCACACACGCTCGCGCACGGCGAGGAACATCCCTTGATCCGGCATCTGTCGCTTGACCGATTCGAGCGCGGCAACGGCTACGATGAATACGGGTTGGGCAACTGGACTTACAAGCAGTGAGCACATGCTGAAAATCCCCTGTCCCAATTGTGGCGAGCGCCACTATACCGAGTTCCGTTACGGCGGCGACGCCAGCAAGCGGCGCCCCGCCCATGGTGGCGCGGATATGAAAACCTGGCACGACTATGTCTTCCTGTTCGACAATCCGAAAGGCGCACATCGGGAATATTGGCAGCACGTGCTGGGCTGCCGGCAGTGGCTCATCCTCGAACGCAATACGGCGACGAATCGTGTCGGGGACGCGCGGCTTGCGAGTGATGGGACGCCGCGCCCATGAGCCATCAAGCGCGTCGACTCCTAAGCGGCGGCCGCATCGATCGCGACCGCGCGCTGAACTTTACGCTGGAGGGCCGCGCACTGTCTGGGTTTGCTGGCGACACCCTGGCCTCCGCTCTTCTCGCCAATGGCATCAAGCTGGTCGGGCGCAGCTTCAAGTACCACCGGCCCCGCGGCTTCATGGCCGCGGGCGTCGAGGAGCCCAACGGTCTGTTCACGCTCGGAAGCGGTGGGCGGACGACGCCCAACGTGGCAGCGACCATGACGGAGCTTTACGCAGGGTCTTGCCGCCCAGCGTCAAAACGGATCGCCTTCGGTCGATTTCGATTTGATGGCGATCAATTCGCGTGTTCGCACCGCTGCTGGGGGCGGGGTTCTACTACAAGACCTTCATGGGTCCTTGGGCGCGGCTCCTGGATGTTCTACGAACCCTTCATTCGCCGCGCGGCAGGTTTAGGCCGTGCCCGGCACGAGCGTGATCCCGACCGCTACGAAACCCGCTACAAACACGCGGATGTCGCGGTGATCGGCGCGGGGCCCGCCGGCCTCGCGGCGGCGCGCGCAGCGGGCGCATCCGGTGCGCGCGTCGTGCTCATCGAACAGGACAGCCTGCTGGGCGGCGCGCTGTTGTCGAGCCGCACGGATGAGGTGCAGGAGAGCTTGCGGCGCGACATGGAACGCGCAATCGAACAGCTGCCGACGGTTGAGATTCTGCGGCGCACGACGGCGCTCGGTCTGTATGACGGCAACATGTTGGCACTCGTCACCCGCGTGGCGAATGGACAGCCCGATCCGAATAGGGGCGAGCCTCTGGAAGTAATCACAACGCTGAATGCCAAGGCGATTATTTTTGCGACCGGAGCAATCGAGCGCCCGCTGGTGTTCGGCGATAACGACCGTCCGGGCGTGATGCTGGCATCGGCGGCTCAAGGCTATCTCAACCGTTACGCGGTCGCCATCGGGCGCCGTGTCGTGGTAGCGACCAACAACGATGCTGCCTGGTACAGCGCGGCTGACCTCGCGCGTGGCGGCGCCGAGGTGACCGTGGTCGACCAGCGCCTTGAGATTGATGCGACGCTGCACCAGCTGGCGGAACAATCGCAGCTGCGGGTTGTGATCGGAACGGTGGTGACCCGGGCACTCGGCCGGCGGCAGGTTGTGGGCGTGCGCACGGCGACCCTCGATGCCGCGCGCGAACGCATCCTCGATTGCGATTTGGTTTGCATGTCCGGCGGCTGGTCCGGCGCCGTACACCTCACATCGCACAATGGCGCGAAGCCAGTTTATCGTCCCGATATCGATTCTTTCGTACCGGGCGAGTTGGCCACGGGCCAGTATGTCGCAGGTGCGGTCATGGGTTCATCTCGGTTGTCTGAGATAATTGCCGGCGGCACGCAGGCGGGATCGAACGCGGCAGTGCATGCGGGGTTCACGGCGGCGGCGATTGCGGATGTCGCGATCGCATTACCGGATAGACTCTACCGGGTCGAGCCGGCGCGCACACCACGGACTGCTCTGCGTGGCAAGGCTTTCGTCGATTTTCAGTCCGACGTGACCACGCGGGATGTGAGCGCGGCGGTAGCGGAAGGCTTTCAATCGGTCGAGCACCTGAAGCGTTACACCACACTTGGCATGGGAACCGATCAAGGCAAGACCAGCAACGTGAGCGCCGTGGGCCTGGTGGCGGAGCTGCGTGGCGTGAGTATGTCGGCGGCAGGCACGACGACCTTCCGGCCTCCATATACTCCCGTATCGGTGGGAGCTCTCGCCGGGCGCAATATCGGTCAACATTTCCGCCCGGTGCGCCGCTCGCCCTTGCACGACTGGCATCTAGCCAACGGCGCCGCCCTGATCGAAGCCGGGCCTTGGTTGCGCGCTTGGTACTACCGCTGGGCGGGAGACACTGCGCTCTCCGCTTATGTCGAAGAGATGCGGCTGGTGCGCACCAAGGTCGGCCTATCGGATGTTTCCACGCTCGGCAAGATCGACGTGCAGGGGCCGGATGCTGCCGAGCTGCTCAATCGCGTTTATGTGAACGGTTTTGCCAAGTTGCCGGTAGGCAAGGCTCGTTATGGAGTCATGCTCAATGACAATGCCACCGTTCTCGACGACGGCACGACCGCACGCTTCGCCGCAACCAAGTATTTCATGACCACTACCACCGCTCAGGCCGCAGAGGTGATGTCGCACCTCGAGTTTCTGCTGCAGACGGCGTGGGTTGACCTCAACGTGCAAGTGGTCTCGGTGACGGACGAGTGGGCGGGCATGTCGATAGCCGGCCCGCAGGCTCGCGCGGCGCTGGAGTTGTCCTTGCCGGGGCAGGATTTCTCGGACGCCGCACTACCGCACATGGGTTGCCGCGAGGTCGAGTTCGATGGAATTCCGTTACGCACCCTGCGATTGAGCTTCTCCGGCGAACTCGCCTATGAGCTCTACGTGCCCGCCGGCTACGGCATTGCCCTGTGGGAGAGATTGTTGGCACGCGCGGCGCCGCTCGGCATCCGGCCGTATGGCCTCGAGGCATTGGCGGCGTTGCGTATCGAAAAGGGCCACGTGGCGGGACTCGAACTCGACCGTCGCACCACACTCGATGATCTGGGCCTCGGCAGAATGGCCGCCAAGGACAAGGCCTATGTCGGCCGCGAACTTCGCGAGCGCGCCGATCTCAAGAACCCGCAGCGCTGGAGTCTGGTGGGCCTCGAGTGTCTCGAACCTAAACGGAGACTGCGCGGCGGCGCCATTTTGTTTGCCCGCGGTGAAGCGCTCGCCGGGCATGGTCGCGGCTATATCACCTCGGTCACCTGGTCTACGGAGCTCGAGAAATACATCGCGCTTGGGTTGTATCAGGGAGGGCTCGCGAGCGTCGGACAGGAAGTCGTATGCGCCTACCCGCTGAAAGGCGAGAACGTGCGCGCGCGCATCGTTTCGCCGGTGTTCATCGATGCACAAGGAGAACGTCTGCATGTTTGAATGGCATTCGGCGTTGGCGCGGTCCTTGAAGTCCGGCGGCCGCGACGGCGCGAGCGGTGGCAGGCGGTTGCGACTGAGCGAGGTGCGCGGCTGGCATCTCGCGCAACTCGCAGTGTTTGCGGATCATCGCGGCGAATTCGAAGAACACGTCCGCGCCTGCTGCGGCGCTGGTTTGCCCGTGGAATTGCATCGAGGCGTCACCAGCGGCGACTCGCACCTGATTCGCATCACACCGCGTCAATACTGGTGGATTGCGGCCCGCGGCGACTCAATGCTCCGCCTGGCGCGCGAGCTTCCCGCAGCGGCCGGCACCGTAACGATGCTGTCTGCGGGTCGGGTGAGGCTGCGGATCACAGGTCCCCAAGCGCGGGATGTGCTGGCGAGAGGCATCTCGCTCGACCTGCATCCGGCGGTATTCCAAGTCGGTCGAGGCGCGCAGACCGGCCTGCATCATACGGGCGTATTTCTTGAACGGGTCGGCGACGATAGTTACGAGATCTATGTCCAGCGCACTTACGCCGAATCGATTTGGGAATGGCTGATTGACGCGGCGCTGCCATTTGGCTATGACGTCGCGATCGAAGGTCAGGAACCATGAAAACGCATGCGCGGGTCGCGGTTATCGGCGGTGGCGTCGTCGGTTGCAGCGTCCTTTACCATTTGACCAAAGCCGGTTGGCAAGACGTGGTGCTGATCGAGCGCGATCAGCTGACGTCTGGATCGACGTGGCATGCCGCCGGCGGCTTTCACACTCTCAACGGCGATCCGAATGTGGCCAAGCTGCAGGGCTACACCATCGGCCTTTACGACGAATTGGAAAAGATATCCGGGCAGTCCTGCGGGCTGCATCGCTCGGGCGGCTTGCTGCTCGCGGATACCAAGGAACGCATGGAGTGGCTCAAAATGGCCCATGCACGCGCGCGCTATCTCGGCCTCGAAACCGAGCTGTTGACGCCGCATGAGGCCCGGGAGTTGCTACCGTTGATCGAGGAGCGTTTCTTTGTCGGGGCCATGCTCGATGCCGCGGACGGCAATCTAGATCCCTACGGTACAACCCACGCCTATGCGAAGTCGGCGCGCCTGGGCGGTGCCGAGATCTATTTGCAAACCAAGGTCACAGCCATCGAGCGACGCGGCGACCGACATTGGAATCTTGTCACGGACCAGGGCACGTTGACCGCGGAACACGTGGTGAATGCGGGCGGCCTGTGGGCGCGCGAGATCGGCCGCATGGTCGGCATTGAACTGCCGGTGCTGGCCATGGAGCATATGTATCTCGTCACGGATGACATGCCCGAGGTGATCGCATACAACAAGACGCACGGCCGCGAATTGCCGCATGCCATCGACTTCAAGGCTGAAACCTACATGCGCCAGGAGCGCAGCGGCCTGGTGCTCGGCACCTATGAACGTGCCTGTGTGCCATGGCAGCCGCGCGAGACGCCGTGGGATTTTGGCAGCGAACTTTTGCCGCCGGATCTCGACCGGATCATGCCCTCGCTGGAGATCGCCTACCGGCACGTCCCGGCCCTGGAGAAGGCGGGCGTCCGGCGCATCATCAACGGGCCCTTCACTTTTTCGCCTGATGGCAATCCGCTGGTCGGCCCTGTTCAAGGTCTGCCGGGATTCTGGTGTGCCTGTGCGGTCATGGCGGGCTTCAGTCAGGGTGGCGGCGTCGGTCTCGCGCTCTCGCAGTGGATCGTGAACGGCGATCCAGGTTTCGACGTGTGGGCGATGGACGTGGCGCGCTTCGGTGAGTGGGCCACGCGCAGTTACACCAATGCCAAGGTGCGGGAGAATTATTCGCGGCGCTTCTCGATTCGATTTCCCAATGAAGAGTTGCCGGCGGCACGCCCGCAGCAAACGACCCCGATCTACGATCTCATGCGGGCGCAGGGCGCGGTGATGGGCGACAGCTGGGGCCTGGAGACGCCGCTGTGGTTCGCGGCGGCGGGTGAGGAACCCCGCGATGTGGTCTCCTTCCACCGCTCGAACGATTTTCCCCGTGTCAAGGCGGAATGCCTTGGTGTGCGCAACGGCGTCGGCGTCACCGAAATTTCCAACTTTGCGAAGTATGAGATCGCGGGATCGGGAGCAGAGGCCTTTCTGTCGCTGCTGATGACAAACCGGATGCCGCGCGAAGGCAGGCTCGTGCTCACGCCGATGCTGAATCACAATGGCAAGCTGATCGGTGATTTCACCATCGCACAGGCGGCGCCGGAACGTTATCTCGTGTGGGGTTCATCGCAAGCGCAAATCCATCACATGCGATGGTTTGAAGCGCACCAGCCGGACGACGGCTCGGTGCGTATCGGACGCTACGATATGAGCCTGGTGGGATTGTCGATCGCGGGACCCCGATCGCGGGAGGTTCTACAACGGTTGACTGACGAGGATGTGTCGGGCGCAGCCCTGCGATTCATGGATCATCGCGCCTTGGACATTGCGAATGTTCCAGCGATGCTGAACCGGCTGACGTACACCGGGGATCTGGGCTATGAAATCTGGGTGGCGCCCGAATATCAGCGGCGTCTATACACCGAGATCATGGCCGCCGGACGCGATCTGGACATCTCCAACTTCGGCATGCGCGCGCTACTTTCGTTGCGTCTCGAGAAGAATTTCCCGACTTGGTATCGTGAACTGCGCCCGATCTATGGTCCGTTTGAAGCGGGGCTCGACCGTTTTGTGAATCTGGGCGGCGCCTTCATCGGCTGCGAAGCCGCGCGGCGTGAGCAAGCGTCCGGCGGCGAGTGGCGCCGCGTCAGCATGGTGATCGATGCCGCCGATGCCGACGTGCTCGGCGATGAACCGATCTGGCACCAGGATCGAGTGATCGGTTGGGTTACATCGGGCGGCTTCGGGCATTTCGTCGAGCTATCGCTCGCGCAGGGTTATATTCCGTCGGCGCTTGCGAATCAGGCGGGAACCGGCGGCTTCGAAGTCGAAATATTGGGCGAGCGCCGGCCGGCGCGAATCATCGCCAAGCCGCCGTTCGATCCCGAAGGCGTGCGAATGCGCCTCTAGAAGCGCGCAACCGACGACACGGCCGCCAACTAGCCGTTGGGGCCTGACATTCGCTGCCACACCTTTTTTTGAACAGCAGTGCCCCCCGCCGCTTCTCGCCGGGTTGTGAAGACCAGGCGTCCGGCCTCCAGAGTGACCGTCTGCGAGTAACTAACGCCGGTTTCACCGGGAATGAGCGACGACTTGATGTGATGGGTCACCGTCGCAGCAGCCTCGTCATAGTCCCACGTGCCAAAGTACGCGTAATACGTATCGAGTACCGCGGCCTTGAGCGCCGCGCCCTGCGGCGTGTCATGCGTCGGGCGCGATGCCGGAGCATCCATGGCCGGCCGGTTCTGGCCGACAATTTGAACGCTCATCCAGCCGGACGCATCGTAGACCAGAAGGCCGGTTGAACCCGCGTTGTAGAAAGGGTCGAGCATCGAACCCAAGGGCCCCTCGATCTGGATGCTCACAAGTCGCCAGGCACCGATGAGTTCTTGTCGGGTCGCATGCGGTGGGGGATTGCGTTCCGCGGCGGCGCCTAAGCTCTGGGCCGCGGCTGCCAACCCTTCACGGGCGAGGCGCCGATTTGGATAGACGCTAAGCGTCTTTTCAAATGCGGCGGCCGCTTCTTGGCGTCGCCCATCCGCAAGCAGAAGCTCGCCGAGCAATTCATCGAGCGGCTTGGCCGACCAAGGTGGACCGTATTCAAATGGCACGTGATCGACCGCCAGGATGGCCTCGCGAACCTGCGTGATGCCGCCCGTCCGATCACCGTCGTTAAAACGGATCGTGCCTTCGAGGGCGCTCGCCATGGCGGCGGCCTGTTCGAGCTCTTCATCCCTCACATTGTCCTTCCAGTCGGCCCTGACTCCGCCTGGCACGTTTCGCGCCGCTTCGATGTGCGCCCGCAGCTGCTTGAGAGCCAGTCGCGCTTCTGCCGGGTTGGCGGCAGTGATGCCGCGCGCGAAGTCTTGCGCGGCGAAATAGCCGATCGATGCGATGCCGGCGCTGTCGACGGCGGAGCGGGCGTCCGGACCCTCGGCGCCTCGTGTCTCGACCAGCCAGATCGCGCGGGCGTCGGCGAGGCGGATGCGGTTTTCCTTGGTGGGCTGCGCGGCGACATCATGCGCAACCGACCGTACCAGCGCCTCGGCCTCCTGACGCTTGCCCTCCTGCAAATAAGCGTAGGTCAGCCACAGCAGCGCGTGGTAGCCGCCGTCGCCCTGCGCCCGGGAAATCTTCAGCGAGGCGACATTCGCTTCGATCGCCTCGTCCCACAACCCTAACGCGAAGAAAATGTGTGATGGCATGTGCTGCGCGTGCGCGGCTGCCGGCGCGATCTTGCCATACAGTCGCGCGGCGCGAAGTCCGAGCGGCGCATGTATTGGATCGTCGTAGGCGTGGATGAGGTAGTGCAAGGCGCCCGGATGGTGATTGTCGAGGTCGTATACCGCTTCGGCTTCAGCTGCCGCGCGCATGTAGTTGGCGTGATTGCGCTTGCCGCCGGTCAGCCCGAGTATGGACAATGCATAAAACGCCCGGGCATCGAGGTCGTCCGGATAGCGTCGCGCCAGCGCGCCAAGCGCAACACTAAAGTTCTCATCCCTCAGAAGTTTGTCGCCGTCGCCATAGAGCTGCTCCACCGATGCGAGGTAAGCGCGCTCGCGTGGCGTCCCAGCCTTGGCCGCCCGCAGCTCCGGAGTCGCGGCCAGCTTGGCGAGCGCGGCGCGTGCGGCGCCCAGATCCTGCTCTCCCCAGAGCGTCTGATTGTAGGTAAGTGCCTCGCCCCAATACGCCATTGCGAACTTGGGGTCGATTCGCTCGGCGGACTGGAAGGCACTGCGGGCCGCATCGTATTCAAAGCTATGGAGCAGTAACAATCCGCGCAAGAAGTCTGCTTGCGCGCGCGGCGCTCCCGAATTCGGAAAGTGCGTGGTGCCGAGGCCGACACTGACCGAGCCCAAGCTTGGGCTGTGCTCGTGGGCCGGCACCGCGGCGACCGATGTGGCCGAGCAGGCGAGCATGGCCATCAATGCCAGTGTTGGTGTCATTCTACGATTCCTGACTTTTCATCGGCCGCCGAAATCGCGACCGGCTTGGAAAGGTCAACGGCAAACCAGGCGGCGGCGGCCAGCAGCGCCATGATGAAGCCGATGATGAACGCGGCGTTCCAGGCATGATGGCCCGACAGGTACGCCACGATCGGAACGCCGATGATGCCGCCGAGATTGCCGCCCGTGTTCATGACGCCAGTTGCGGCCATGGTGTCCGCTTGCGCGACGTGCGTGGTTCCACCCCAGTACGAGCCCTCGGTCACCTCGATCGCCATGAAACTTAAAGTAAGCGCCGCGACCGCGACATAGGGATTGCTGCTGTACACCGCAATCAACAGCAGCATTCCGGCGGCCGGCAGCGCAATCAGCGGCGCGAGCCTATAGCCCCAGCGGATGCCGAATCGCGTGCACAGTGCCTCGGTGAGACCCCCGCCGAAGCCGGCGCCGATCGCGGCACCGAGCGGCGGCAGGCTTGCCAGCACGCCGCCTTCGAGAGCCGTGAAATGCCGCTCCTGAATCAAGTAAAGAAATGACCAGTTCGCGACCAGGTAATACGCATAGTTCATGCAAACATAAGACGTTGTCAGCAGCGCAATATCGCGATTGACGAGAATTCGCAGGGCCCGTCGCAAACTGATGCTGGAATCGGCCGGCGGAATGTGGATCACGTCGAGTTCGCCGAGTTCGATGGCCGACACGGACGGATGTTCGCGCGGAGTGTTGCGGCCATACCAGGCCCAGATCGCGATCAAGGCCAGCGGCGGAAGCGCCCACCAGAAAAGTGCTCTCTGCCAGCCCAACGCGTGCATAAAGATGACGAGAAGGGGCGGCGCCAATGCCGCGCCCACCTGCGCCGACATCACGTTCAAGCCGTTGGCAAAGGCCCAGCGATTGGCCGGCAGCCAGGATTCAATGACTCCGGCAATGACAGGAAAAAATGGCGCGTGCGCGGCACCGAGTATGAACTGCGAGGACACCAGAATCGCAAATAGCGCCGTCCCTGATAAAAGATTGGGGGCGAGCGGCACCACAACTGTTGCAGCGACCGCAATCAGCGACAGTATGGTCAGCGCACGCCGCGCCCCGACGCGTTGTCCAAACACCCCACCCGGGAATTGCATGATCGCGTAGCTCAGCACAAAGGCCCACTGCAGCCATCCGATTTGCATCTGGCTCAGCGAGAGCTCGGGCATGATCCGCTCGGCAGCGACGGTCAGGCTGCGCTGCTGGAAGTAGAGGACCGCCGCAAAACCGTTTAGGAGCCAGAAAATGCGCCAGCGAATGCGGGGCCGGCTGAGCGGAGGACGTTCGGTGATCAGCTTGCCAATGGCGGACTTAAGGATCAGGGGTCCGCTCCCAGCCGCGGCGGAAATCCTGGGGCGCGCAATGGCGTTCCGACCGCATCCTCCAGCAGCTTGACGATCATCGATGAGAAGGCGCCGCCGCCATACTTGGCTCGACCCTCAATGAAGATCTGCTGCATCAGGCCGGCGAGGCGCAGCGGCACGCCGAACCGGCGTCCGTACTCCAGGGCGAAACCGGCGTCTTTGCATGCGAGATCCATGGTAAAGCCAATATCATAGCTGCCGTTGAGAATCACCTGGCTTTCGGTTTCGTGGACGAAGCTGTTGCCGGAGCTTGCGGCTATTGCGTCGAACGCGGCGCGCAGATCGACGCCGGCTTTGGCGCACAGCATGAGTGCCTCGCCGGCGGCAATCAGATGTATGAATGCCAGCATGTTGGTCACCACCTTGGTGACCGCCGCTTGCTCGATTCCACCCAGATAAATGATGCGCCCACCCATCGCCTTGAGCGCCGGCTCGTGCTTGGCATATGTCTCGGGCGCGCCGCCGACCAATACCGTGATGTCGCCGGCGGCAGCCCGATGCACGCCGCCGGTGACGGGGCAGGCGAGGGTGGAAATGCCCCGCGCCGTGGCCGTCGCCGCGAGTTGCTCGATCTCAGCGAAGTCGTTGGTGCTCATTTCGATCCAGGTGCCGCCCGGCCGAAGGGCGGGCAGAGCCTGTCTTAGAACCTCCGCCGTGGCCGCCGGCGAGGGCAGGCAAGTGATCAGGCAATCGCTGACCTTGGCGAGCTCGGCTACGGAATCCGCCCAATGCGCGCCGTCCGCCAGCACTGCCTCGGCAGCGCTTCGCCGTAGGTCGAAGACTTCGAGCTGAAAGCCACTCCGCGCGAGATTCGCAGCAAGGTGCCTACCGAGAGACCCAAGTCCGATGAAGCCGTAACGCAACGCTGACTCCCGGTTATCCCAGCGGCCGATCGCTCATCTCCAAATGCAGCGGACCATCCTCGACATAGGCGTTGGCGAGTGCCACCGCTTCGTTGAGTTCGACCCCAAGTCCCGGCGCGGTGGGCGGGATGACGTAGCCTTGTTCCCAGCGTATCGGAGTTTTGAGCAGTTGGGCGTGAATCCCGCCCCACTGCTGAATGCTTTCCAGGATCAGGAAGTTGGGGGAGCAGGTGGCGATCTGGATGTTCGCCGCACCCACCACCGGACCGCAATAAAGATGCGGCGCGATTTGCGCGTAGTGCACCTCGGCCAACGCCGCGACTTTTTTCGCCTCGAGCAAACCGCCGACGCGGCCCAGGTTCATTTGTATGATGTTGGCCGCGCCGCTCGCCAGTACCCGCGCAAACTCGTACTTGGTGGTCAAGCGTTCGCCGGTGGCGATGGGAATGCTGGTGGCGCGCGCCACGATCGCCATCTGCTCCGGCATGTCCGGCGGCACCGGCTCTTCGAACCACAGAGGATCATAGGGCTCGAGCTGCTTCGCCAGACGAATGGCGCCCGAGGTCGTGAATTGACCGTGCGTCCCGACCAAGAGATCTGCGCGCCGTCCCACCGCTTCGCGCACCATGCGCACCAGACGCACGGTGCGTTCCAGCGCTTCCTGGGTGGGTTGCCGCGGATCGTAGGCGGAATAGCCGCCGGTGGGATCGAATTTGAGTCCGGTGAATCCTTCAGCCACGTATTCTGCCGCGCGTTGCGCCGATCGATCCGCATCGTGATAGAACTCCACGCCTTCATTGGCGGCAGGATACAAATATGTATAGCTGCGCAAGCGCTCGTGAACCTTGCCGCCGAGCAGATTGTAGATCGGCTGCTCGACAGCCTTACCGATGATATCCCAGCAGGCCATTTCCAAGCCGCTGATGACGCTCACCAGCGTGAGGTCCGGGCGCAGGCTGAAACCCGAGCCATAGCTTTCACGCCACAACGACTCGATCTGGAATGGATCGCGCCCGGCAAAGCGCCGCGCAAACAAGTCTTCGATCATTGCTGCCAACACTTTCGGACCAAAGGTGGCGGCATAGACTTCGCCGACTCCTTCGATGCCGCAGGCGGTCTTCAATTTCAGAAACACGAAGTAGCGGCCGCCGAAACCCGGCGGCGGGTTGTTCACGAGGAACACTTTGACATTGTCGAGCTTCATTTGCGGCCCTTCCTGGTTTTTTTCATCCTTGCAGAATTAGATCAGCGGCTCGTTGCGCCACCATGATGGTCGGCGCATTGGTATTGGCCGAAGTAACAGTCGGAAACACCGATGCGTCCACCACGCGCAGGCGATCTACGCCATGCACACGCAAACATTCATCGACCACGGAATCGCCCGCGGCGCTCCCCATGCGGCAGGTGCTGACCGGGTGGTACACCGTGCTGCCGCGCGCGCGAAAATCGGCAATGAGGTCGGCGGGTTGCATTGCATCAAGATCGGGCGCGATGGCTTCCCGTATCAATGACTTGATCGCCCGAGTGCGCGCGATAGCCTGCAGCAGGCGGCCGCCGTGCACCACATCGGCGACGTCTTTGTCGGTGGACAAATAGTTGGGTGCAATATTGGGCGGGCGGCGAAAGTCGGCGCTCGCGATGTCGATGCGGCCAACGCTGGTCGGCCGCGTCGGCTGGAAGCACAGATAGAAGCCGGGAAAGGCATCCACTTCAATCCGCGTGCGGGTTGCATCGCCCGCACTGTAGGTCACGGGATTGAAATACAACTGCACATCCGGGCGCGTGCCTTGGCGGTCGGCGCGCGCAAATCCGCCGAATTGGTTCACGCTCAAGGCCAAGGGTCCGCGCCTCGCAATGAGGTATTTAAGACCTGCGCGCAGTTTGGCCAGCGTCGAGTGCAGTTCATTGTTCACGGTGGGTTGCGTGGCTTTGAATGAGTACACGATGGCCAAGTGATCTTGAAGATTCCCGCCGACGGCGGGGTTGTCGAACAGCGGCGCAATGCCCGCGGCGGCCAACATACGCGCGGGTCCAATGCCCGACAGCTGCAACAATTGCGGCGAATTGACCGCTCCGCCGCAAACGATGACTTCGCGGTTGGCCCACGCGAACTGCGGGCCGCCGCCGCGCACGTATTCCACGCCCACGGCGCGCCGCTGATCGAAGCGAATCTTGCTGACCCAGGCGTGCGTCACCAAGCGGATGTTGCCGCGTCGCAGCGCCGGCCGCAAAAAGGCGTCTGCGGCCGAGCGCCGCATGCCATTGCGAATCGTCACTTGATAGCAGCCCAATCCTTCCGGATGTGGGCCGTTGAAGTCATCGGTGAGCGGCAATCCCAATTCCGCTGCCGCGTCCAGCCAGTTCTGCCGCATTGGATGCAGAAACGGCGTCACATCCTTCACGTCCAGGGGTCCTGCGCCGCTGGCCGTGCCTGCCGCATCGACATGGCGCTCGGATCGTTCGAAGTATGGGCGCACGTCGTCCCAACCCCAGCCGACATTGCCCATTTGCCGCCAATCATCGAAGTCCGCGGGCATGCCGCGGCAATAGACCAACGCGTTGATGGAACTCGAGCCGCCGAGCACGCGGCCACGCGGCCAATAAATGCTGCGCCCGTTGAGTCCCGGATTTGGAGCGGTCTGATACTTCCAGTTGACCGCCGGCTCGGCGAACGTTCTGCCGTAGCCGATTGGCGTCTTGATCCAGAATCTCCTATCGGTGCCGCCG
Source organism: uncultured Gammaproteobacteria bacterium (assembly GCA_963785405.1). Classification (GTDB taxonomy): domain Bacteria; phylum Pseudomonadota; class Gammaproteobacteria; order Steroidobacterales; family Steroidobacteraceae; genus Bog-1198. The sequence continues at coordinate 291,871 of CAWAVF010000003.1, read as the reverse complement.
GCCTCGAGGATCAATACTCGGTCGCGTCCACTTGCGGACAAGCGGTCGGCGAGCACGCAGCCCGCCGAGCCCGCGCCGATTATTATGTAGTCAAAGTTTTCCACCCGGCTAAAGCTTAGTCTTTCGTTCCCGCGGCGCTATGCCATTTCGCGATTCGCCCATATCATTTTTCGCACCCATCTGCCCCGTCGCGAAATGCCGTCGAACCCTGTATGTTGATGGCCCCAAGCCAAAACCCAAGGTTGCATAGCTTGAGCAGCACCGTAGTCGACCTACCCCGGTCCCAGGCGCCATCGTCGATCGAGCGCTGGTATGTCCTCATCCTGACCTGTTTGATATATGCGATCAATATCGCAGACCGCTATGTTGTCTCCACGGTGCTCGAGCCGATCCGCCTCGAATTGAAACTGAACGACGCCGGCGTGGCGTTTCTAACCGGCGCTCCGCTCGCGGCCTTTTATGTCACTTTTGGAATTCTCATCTCCTGGTATGCGGATCGATCCAATCGCCGCAATATCCTCGCAGCCTCTCTCATTATCTGGTCCGGATTCACCGCGCTGTGCGGGCTGTCGAGAAACTATCTGGAGTTTTTGCTGGGACGCATCGGCGTCGGCGTTGGTGAAGCCGGCGGCACGCCTCCGTCCACTGCCATTGTTTCGGATTGCTTCCCGGCGGAACGGCGGCCGATGGCGATGACGGTGCTGGCGCTGGGGGCGCCGATCGGCGCATGGTTGGGAGCGAATATGGCGGGCGCCGTTGCACAGGCCTATACCTGGCGCGCGGCGTTCATTGCACTCGGCGTTCCCGGACTCGTCGTCGGGGTGATCGTGTATTTGACGGTGCGCGAACCGCCGCGCGGACGCTTGGACGCCATCGTCGACGCGATCAAACCCTCGCTGATGGAATCGCTGCGATTTTTATGGCAGCAAAAAGCGGCGTTTCACGTTGTGATAGGCGGAGGCTTGTGCGCGCTGTGGGGGTGGGGTTTGATCTACTGGACTCCCACTTTTCTGCAGCGGACTTACAATCTTGACGTCGGCCAGGCCGGCGCGGTCACGGGCAACATACACTTGGTGGGCGGCTCCATTGCCACCGTCGCCACCGCCTGGTTTCTGTCCCGTCCCTACATGGCGGACCCGCGCCGGGTGGTGTGGCTGTTGGCCGGAGGCATCGGCTTGGCGACCATTCCCTCCATGGCGGCCTATTGGACCCACTCTCTGTGGGTGTGCAAGCTCATGTTTTGGATGTTCATTCCCGCCATTTATTTTTACATAGGCCCTTGCTTCGGATTGCTGAACAATCTTTCTCCCTGCCGTATGCGTAATATGCTCATCGCGGTAAGTTTGCTGGTTGCGAATATTTTCAATCTCATCGTGGCGCCCTGGGTGGTGGGGGTCTTGAGCGATTGGTTTGCCGGCGCTCATGCCACGGATGCGGCATCGCTGCGGTTCGCATTACTGGTTCTGGCGCCCACCGGATTTTGGGCGGCATATCATTTGTGGCTGGCGTCCAAGACCATCATTGCCGATCAAAAACGCGCCATCGGCTACACCACAAGCAGGGCTCTTTGATTATGGGCAAGACCAGCATCGATCGCCGTTGGCTACCGTTGAACGCATTGCGTGCCTTCGAAGGTGTCGCCAAGCACTCGAGTTTCACCGCTGCGGCCAACGCGCTGCTCATTTCGCAAAGCGCCCTGTCGCGCCATGTAATCGCCCTGGAAAAATTGATCGGCACGCAGTTGTTCGAGCGCAAGCCGCACGCGCTGGTGCTGACCAAGGCCGGGCAGCATCTCCTGCCCGCGGTCATGAAGTCCTTCGACCGGTTGGAATATGCCCTCGATGACATACGCAACGACGGCTCCACCACGTTGCGTACTCTGCGGGTGCAGATGCCGCCAAGTTTCGCGGTGCATCTCGCGGTGCCGATATTGCGCGACTTCCGGCGCGCGGCCGCCGAGGTGGAAATAGACTTGGTCAGCGCCTATGGCGCAGGGCCGCCGCCGAGCGATGTCGATGTAGCGGTGGTGTATTCGAAGCCCACCGTGACCGATTTGGTGACGGATTTGCTGTGGCCTGTGAACTTGAATTTGTTGTGTCATCCGAATGTGGCGGCACGGCATGCAGGCAAGAGTTTGGCCGAATTCATCGAGTCCAATGAATTGGTGCATGTGCGCCTTTCGGAGCAGCCGCGTCACCATCTGTGGACGCAATTCGCCCGGCAGTGGAATTTGACTGCATTGAATGTGGAGCGCGGGCTGGTGTTCGACAGCGCGGTGCTTGCCGTGCAGTACGCCCTGAGCGGGGAGGGCGTCGTACTCGTCGATAACTATCTTTTCGGCGACTACATTCGCACCAGCCAGCTGGTCAAACCCTTCGAGAACAGCCTCGATGACGGCTATGGCTACTACCTCATCACACACCCGGAAGCCTTGAGCGATACCGCCGTTGCGCTGTTCCGTTCGTGGCTGATCGAGCGCTTCGGAACCGGCGGCAGCGCGGCGCAGGCGAACCTGCACCTGGCGGTTTCCAATGAGTGAACGCGCAGGCTCCAGCGCCACGCGCCGGCCGGCAGCCTCGTTTACTTGAAAAGCCACGCGCAAGCGGTGGTCATCGGCGGCGGCGTCGTCGGCGCCAGCGTTCTATATCACCTGACCAAGGCTGGCTGGACAGATGTGCAGCTGATCGAGCGCGCCGAATTGACCTCGGGTTCGACCTGGCACGCTGCGGGGGGCATGCACACCGTCAACGGCGATCCCAATGTCGCCAAGCTGCAGCAATACACCATCGAGCTGTACCAGGAAATCGAGCGCATTTCCGGCCAGTCCTGCGGCGTCCACATCACCGGCGGCCTGATGCTGGCCGGTACTCGCGAGCGCCTCGATTGGTTGAAGATGGCCAAGGCGCGCGGCCGCTATCTTGGCATGGATTTGGAGATCATTTCGGTCGACGAGGCGGCGCGGCTGTTTCCACTGTTGGAGAAAAAACATTTCACGGGCGCGATGTACGACCCGATCGAAGGTCACGTCGATCCGTACGGCGTCACCCACGCCTATGCGAAATCCGCGCAGCTGGGCGGCGCTGAAATCGTCCGTCAGACCCGCGTCATCGATCTTGAACCCCGCGCCGACGGCTCGTGGAATGTGATCACCGATCACGGCAATGTGCACGCCGAACATGTCGTGAACGCCGCGGGTTTGTGGGCTCGCGAAGTGGGGCGCATGGTCGGTATCGAGCTGCCCATCCTGGCGATGGAACATCAATACCTGATCACCGGCGACATGCAGGAACTGGTCGGCAAGAAGGAGCAGCTGCACTGCATCGACTTCGAAGGCGAAATCTACCTACGCCAGGAGCGCGGCGGCATGCTCATGGGCACCTACGAACGCGCCGGCGTCCCTTGGTCGCCGCTGAGCACTCCCTGGGACTTTGGCCAGGATCTACTGCCCAACGATCTGGAGCGCATAGCACCCAGCCTGGAAGTCGGCTTCGCGCACTTTCCGGCGTTGGGCGCCGCCGGCATCAGGAAAGTTGTGAACGGGCCGTTCACCTTTGCGCCCGACGGCAATCCGCTGGTGGGTCCGATTCGCGGCTTGAAAAATTTCTGGGTGGCATGCGGCGTGATGGCCGGATTCAGCCAGGGCGGCGGGGTGGGCCTGGCGCTGTCGCGCTGGATGGTCGATGGCGACCCCGGTGCCGACATTTGGGGCATGGACGTGGCGCGCTATGGCGACTGGACCACCCTGGCATACACCAACGCCAAGGTCCGGGAGAACTATTCGCGGCGTTTCAGCATTCGGTTTCCGAACGAGGAATTGACGGCCGCGCGGCCGTTGCGTACCACGCCGATTTACGAAAGACTGCTCGCCGAACACGCGGTATTCGGCGACTACTGCGGCCTGGAGCACCCGCTGTGGTTTGCACCGACCGCCGCGGAGGCCGAAGACCACATTAGTTTCCGCCGCTCCAATGCACATCCGCACGTCAAGGCGGAGTGCAAGGCCGTGCAAGTGTCCGTGGGCCTGTTGGAGATATCGAACTACGGCAAGTTCGAAATTCGCGGGCCCGCTGCGGCGGAGTGGTTGTCGCGCATGATGGCCAACCGCGTTCCAGCGGTCGGGCGCATAGCCCTTACGCCAATGCTGAACGAGCGCGGCAAATTGATCGGCGACTTCACCATGTGTCGAGCCGCGGCCGAGCACTTTTTCTTGGTGGGCACCTATGCGGCTGAAACTTACTACCTGCGATGGTTTGAGCGGCACATGCCCGCTGCCGGGGTATCTCTCCGAAGTTGCGCGATGGAGTATGTCGGCCTGTCGGTCGCAGGACCGCAGTCGCGAGCGCTGTTGCAAAGTTTGGTACGCGACGATTTGTCCACTGCGGCGTTTCCTTTCATGTCGTTCCGGCGCATGGAAATCGGTATGGTGCCGGGCTACGTGGGCCGATTGTCCTTCACCGGGGAACTCGGATTTGAAATCTGGGTGACCAGCGACTATCAGCGCGCGCTGTTCGACTTGCTGGTCAGGGCCGGCCGCGAGTATCAACTCAAGCTCTTCGGCGGGCGTGCCCTCAATTCCATGCGTATTGAAAAGAGTTTCGGCAGCTGGGCGCGGGAATACCGGCCCATTTACGGACCCTTCGAGGCCGGACTCGATCGTTTCGTCGACTTCAAGAAGGGCGAATTCATCGGTCGTGCGGCGGCGTCCGAAGAGAAGGAGAGCGGCGGCGCATTGCGCCTGTTGTCTTTCAGCGTCGATGCGACCGACGCCGATGCGCTTGGCGATGAGCCGATCTGGCACGATGGCAGGACGGTGGGTTGGGTCACTTCCGGCGCGTTCGGACACCGCGTCAATCAGTCTCTGGCCTTGGGCTACGTGCCGGCAACCCTCGCCAAGGCCGACGCCGGATTCGAAATTGAAATCATCGGCGAGCGCCACAGGGCCCAGCGCCTGGCCGCAGCAGCGTTTGATTCCGGCGGCACATTGATGCGAACCTGAAGGAGATCTTAAATGACGACAGCGAAAAAAAAGACCGCCGCGCGCGCTGAACCTGGCTTGCTGAAGCGCCTTAAGGCGGGGCCGGTCATCTGTGCCGAGGGCTATGTGTTCGAACTGGAGCGACGTGGCTACCTGCAGGCGGGTGCGTTCGTTCCGGTGGTGCTCGCCGAGCATCCGGAGGTGGTCGAGGAACTGCACCTGGATTTCGTGCGTGCCGGATCGGATGTCGTCCAAGCGCTTACTTACTATATACATCGTGAGAAGCTTCGCGTCATCGGCAGGGAGAAGGATCTATTGTCGATGAATCGGACGGCGCTGCGCATCGCCAAGAAGGTGGCGCGCCGGACCGGAACCTTGTTCGCGGGCGATATTTGCAACACCAACATCTACGATCCGGCGGATCCCAAGGCGCTCAAGGAGGTCGAACGGATTTTCGCGGAGCAAGTCGGTTGGGCTGCGGATGCCGGTGTCGACTACATCGTCGCGGAGACGTTTTCCTGGGTGGGAGAGGCGTTGATGGCGCTCGCCGCGATCCGGAAATATTCCAAGGTGCCGGCGGTGGTGACATATTGCATTCATCGCGAAGACAACGTGCGCGAGGGCATGAGTCCCGCGGAGGCGTGCCAGCGGCTGGAGGCGGCCGGCGCGGATGTGGTTGGACTGAATTGCCATCGCGGTCCGAAAACCATCATGCCGCTGCTCAAGCAAATCCGCGAAACCGTAAAGTGCACCGTCGCGGCGCTGCCGGTTCCGTATCGAACCACCAGCGATCAACCATCATTCATGTCGCTCACCGATCCCTGCTGCGGCAATGCGCGGGCGTTTCCGACCGGGCTCGATCCCTTCGTGTGTACGCGCGCGGAAATTGCCGACTTCGGTCGGGAAGCCTATGCGATGGGCATCAACTACTTGGGGGTGTGTTGCGGCGCCGGGCCACACCACATTCGCGCCTTGGCAGAAGCGCTGGGCCGGCACCCCGAATCGAGCAAGTACAGCGCCGATATGTCCAAACACGCATTCTTCGGCACCGATAAAAAGATCCGCAAGATACAAACGGACTATCGCAGCAGACTGTAGCGCGCGCGCGGAAGGTTCACACTTCCAAGCGGTCCTGGGGTCGAGCGACGAGGGCATACAGCACCGGCATCAGAAAAATGCTGATCAACAGCCGCGTGAACAGGCCGCTGACGATGACCAGGGCAAACGGCCGTTGCGTATCCGTGCCGACGCCGGTGGCCAGCGCCACCGGCAACAATCCCAATGCCGCCACCAATGCCGTCATCATGATGGGACGCAACCGCAGGATGGCGCCTTGACGAATCGCGTCGGGCAAAGAAGTGCCGCTGCGCCGCAAGTTCGTTGACGTAGGAGATATAGACCACCGCGGTCTGCACCGAGACGCCGAACAAGGCCAGGAAGCCGATGCCGGATGACACGGAGAACGGTGTGCCGGTGATCCACAGCGCCACGATGCCGCCCACCGGCGCCGACAGCACCACGCCGAGCACGGTGATGAAGGGGAATTTGAAATTGCTGTAGAGCGCGAACAGCAACAAGAAAATCAGGAACAAGGTCAGCGGCTAGGATCACGTTCAGTTGGCCGCGCGACGCCGTGTATTCCGTATATTCCCCGCCCCAATCCAGGCGATAGCCCTGCGGCAATGAAACCTTGTCTTTGACCTGCTGTATGGCATCTTCCACCGCGCCGGCCAGATCGCGCCCCTCCACCGAGAACTGGACTCCGATGTAGCGCGAATTGTTCTGGCGGTAAATGAAGGAGGCGCCGTTGGTCACCTGGATGTCCGCGAATTCCTTGAGCGGAATTTGCTGCCCGCCGGGCGTGGCCACCAGGATATTGCCGATTTCCTCGGGATTGTCGCGGTATTGGCGTTCGAGGCGGACGATCAGATCGAACTGCTTTTCCTGCTGCACCACCTGCGTCGCCACGTCCCCGCCGATGGCCGTCTGAATCAAGGCATTGATGTCGGCGACATTCACGCCGTAGCGGGCGATCTTGGCGCGGTTGATTTTGATGGAGAGACTGGGCTGCCCGAGTTCCTGCACCAAAGTCACGTCACGGATGCCGCGCACCCGCTCCAAGATCTGCTTGATGGCTTTACCCTTTTGCTGCAGCGTATCCAAATTGGAGCCGAAGACTTTGACGGCCAGTGCGCTTTTCAAGCCGGTCTCCGCCTCGTCCACCGCATCCTCCGCCGGCTGGGTGTAATTGAAAGTGATTCCGGGAAATGCCTCGAGCTTCTTGTTGATGGCCTCGATCAGCCCGGCTTTGGTGCGATAAGCGCCGCTCCATTGCGAGTAGGGCTTAAGATCGACGTAGAACTCGACGTTGAAAAAGCCGGTGGGATCGGTGCCGTCGTCGGGACGGCCCAGTTCCGAGGCGACCGTGGTGACTTCGGGAAAGGAGTGCAGGATGTCGCGCACCCTGCGGCGCGATTTTCGCCGACTCGTCGAATGAAATCGTATAGGGCATGGTGGCGCGCACCCACAGCGCGCCTTCGTCCAGTTGCGGCATGAACTCGGCGCCGATGCGCGGAATGAGCAGCAGCGAGCCGGCCAGCAGAAGGGCCGAAGCGATCGTCGTCGCCCATGGATGCGCGAGACAAAAATCGAGACCCTTGGTGTAAACCGATTTTGATGGCTTCAAACGCCGGCATTGCGCCGCTCCTGCACGCCCTTGCGCATGAACCATGCGCACAGCACCGGCAACAAGGTCAGCGTGACGATCAAGGAACCGACCAACGCGAATACCATCGTGTCCGCCATCGGTTTGAACAGCGTCCCGGAAGGCCCCGACAAGACGTAGATCGGCAGGAAGCCCGCCACGATCACCGCGACCGAGTAGAACAGCGGGCGATCCACCTCCGCCGCCGCCTCCAGGATGATCTCCTTGACGTTGAGCGCGGTGCCGCTGGCGCGCCGCAATCTGGCGGAAAATGTTTTCCACCATGACGACCGCGCCGTCCACCAGAATTCCAAAATCCACCGCGCCGATGGAGAGGAGATTGGCCGAGGCGTTTTGCAGATCGAGACAGATGAAGGCGAACAGCAGCGCCAGCGGGATGCTCGTGGCGACGATCAATCCCGCGCGAAAATCGTAAAGGAAAAATATCAGAACCACGATGACCAGCAACATGCCGCGCAGCAGATTTCGCTCCACCGTCTGCGTCGTCAGCTCGATCAAATCGCTGCGGTCGTAGAAAGGCAGAACCTTGACATCCTTGGGCAGGATTTCATCGTTGAGTTCCTTGGTCTTCGCTTCCACCCGCTTCAGGACGTCCTGGGTTTTTTCGCCCGTCCGCAGCAGGATGACGCCCTCCACGGCGTCGTCCTGATTCTCGTAGCCGAACTCGCCCAAGCGCGGGGCGATGCCGATGACCACGCGGCCGACGTCCTTGACCAGCACCGGGGTGCCGTCATGCACCGCCAGCACCACGTTGCCGATATCCTCGATCGTGTCCAGGCGCCCCAATGCCGCGCACGTAATAGAACTCGCCGCCTTGCGAGTAGAACCCGCCGCCGGAGTTGTCGTTATTGGCCGTCAGCGCGCTTTCCACCTGCGGCACCGACAATCCGACCGACGGCCACCCGGACCGGATCGAGCAGCACCTGGTACTGCATGGTTCCGCCGCCAAAGCCCGAATCATCCGCCACGCCGGGGACGGATTTGTATTGCGGCTCGACGATCCAATCCTCGAAGGTCTTGAGCTCCATCGGCGAGCGGTCGGAGCTTTGCAGCACGTAGCGATAGATCAAACCCGAGGGCGCGGACAGCGGCGACACCGAAGGGCTTACGCCGCTGGGCAGAGTCAGATCGGCCATCCGGTTGAACACCTGCTGGCGGGCGAAGTAATTGTCCGTGTTGTTCTGAAAGGTGAGGATGACGTCGGATAACCCGTAGAGCGAGATCGAGCGGATTCGTGGTCATCCGCGGGATGCCGTTCATCTCGATCTCGACGGGGACCGTGATCAGCCGCTCCACCTCCTCGGCGGCGTGCCCCGGCCATTGGGTGATGATCTCGACGATGGGCGGCGATAGATCCGGATAGGCGTCCACCGGCAGTCGCTGCAGCGAGCGCGATCCGGCGCCGATCAGCACCAGCGTCATGAGGACGACGAGAAACCCCTGCCGCAGCGATGAGGCTCACGATCCGGTTCATGATCGAAACCGAGCGCGGCGTTGATCCCAATGCTGGCTGTGGGTCGGTCATTGATTTTGCATGAATTGAACGAAGATGCCCCCATCGACCACGATCCGGTCGCCGGCCTTGAGGCCTTCGGGAATATCGTATTGGTCGCCGCTGCGATAGCCCAACGTCACATGCTGCCGCGCGAAGCTGCCGTCGGCTTCGACAAGATACACGAACGGCAGGTTTTCGATCGTCGCGCAAGATCGACGAAACCGGCACCAGCAATCCGCTGCTTTCCTCGCGGGCGCGAATCGAACACGCGCACATACATCTGCTTCTTGAGAAAGTCCCCGGGATTTTCGACCACCACCCGCACCATCACCGAACGGGTGTCGGGATCCACCAGCGCCGCGATGTTGTCCACCCGTGCCGGAAAAGCTCTTCGCGCCGATACCGGTTTGCACGTCGGCTGTATCGCCAACGTGGACCGACGCCAGATCGGCACCAAAAACCTGCGCCATGACCCAGACGCGCGAAAGGTCGGCAACGGTAAAACACGGCGTGGTGCCCGCCTGCAGAAGTTCGCCGGGAGTGATCAGCTTTTCGACCACGGTTCCTGCGATCGGCGAGCGAAGCACTCCGGCTGCGCGCAAAATCGGCCGGCCCTCCTGAATATCTTTGATGGTTTGCGAGATCACGTTCAGGAGACCAGCGCTTGCAGAGCCGCGTCGCGGTCAGCCTCGGCGTTGACCGCGTCGGTTTCTGCCTGATCCGCTTCCTTCTGCGCGACGCCGTGATGCTGCAGAAGATCCTTGTCGAGGTCGGCAAGGTGGCGGTTGGTCTTGGCGGTGGCGAGCGCCTTGCTGATAAGCGCTGATGGCCGCCGCAAAATCGGGCGAATCGACTGCCGCCAATGGATCGCCTTTCTTGACGCGATCGCCGAGTGAAACCAGCAGCCGCGATACCGGCCCGGAGAAGGGCGCGAGCACGCTGGTGGCTTGATCGTTGTCGAAATCGACCGCCCCGGTGGTCTCGATTGTCTTGTGATATTTGGAGGGCTGAATCGTGTAAAACTGGATGTTCTGTCGCTGCGCCGGCGTCAGTTTCACATTGCTGGGCGTCACTGACGCGATTTGCGAGCTGGTGTCGGATTTTGCAGAGCAGCCGCTGAGGGCAACGCCGATCAGCGCTGCGACTGCGACGGCTACTGCAGGGAGAGTTTTATTTTTTCTGGTTTTCATTCGCTAAATCCGCGCGGTGCCACCATCCGCCGCCAAGCGCCTGAAACAAAGCCGCCGTATCGGCATAACGACTGGCCTGGGCCTGCACCAGGTTGATCAGACCCTGCTGATAGGCTTGCTCGGCGCTCAACAGCGCCAGATAGCCGGCGTAGCCGCCTTGCAATTGTCGTTGCGCCAAATCCAGCGTGACTTTGGCGGCATCCGCGGCGGCAGCCGCTGCCTTCAAGCCTTCCGCGTCCTGTTCGAGCGCCGTCAATGTGTCGGCGACATTCTGAAAGGCGGTCAGCACCGTGCTGCGATATTGTTCGGCGGCCTGAACGTAGGCGGCCTTCGCGGCGCGCTCCTGATGCAGCAAGGTGCCGCCTTGGAAAATCGGTGCCGTGGCCGCCGCGCCCACGCCCCAGAAGCCCGTGCCCGAAGTGAACAGCTGATCCATGGCCGCCGCCGTGCTGCCGGCATTTGCGGTCAGCACGATATTCGGCAGCCGGTTCGCGATGGCGATGCCGATCTTGGCGCTGGCGTCGTGCAGATTGGCCTCGGCCTGAAGCACATCCGGGCGCTGCGCCACCAGCGCCGATGGCAGGCTCACCGGCAGGTCCTCCGGCAATGTCAGACTGGCAAGCTCGAATTTTTCGTCCGGCGCCTGGTTCGGAAACCGCCCCGCCAGCACCGCCATCAGGTCTCGCAGCTGGGCCAACTGCTTGATCAGCGGCGGCAGGGTGGCGGCGACCTGCGCGAGCTGCGATTCCTGCGCGGCAACATCGAGCCGGCTGGCGTAGCCCTTGTCATATTGATATTGCAGGATTTGCAGCATGCTGGAGTTGACGTCGATGAGCTGGCGGGTCGCGTCAATCTGCGTCTGAAGCGAGGCTTCTTGAATTGCAGTGACCACGACATTGGCCGTCAACGTGGTGTACGTCGCGATCATCTGATACCGCACTTCCTGTTCCTGCGCCTGCAATGATTCCACGGTTCGGCGGTTCAGGCCGAAAACATCGGGCACATAGGAAACGCTGACCTGCGGCGTGAAAAGATTGTAAAGAAAGATGTTGGAGTTGAGCGTGGGCGAGATTTGCCCCGATTGTCTTTGGCGGCTGGCGGCGAAGCTTGCCGCGACGCTGGGGTAGTAAACGCCACGCTGCGCCAGTACATTTTCCCGCGCCACGGACAACGCCGCCTGCGCCGCCTTGAGGTCGGGATTGTTCGCGAGCGACTGTTCGATCAGGTCATTGAGCGGCTTGGAATGGAACAAGCGTCCACCAGTCCGCCGCGATATCGGCTCCCTTGGCGAAGCGCTGCGCTTGCCCACCCGCAACGTTTGCCGAGGCGGTGCTCGTCAGCGGCGCGGCGGTATAGTCGCTGACATCGGGCGCAGCAGGTTTTTTGAAGTTGGGGCCCACCGCGCAACTCGCAATCAACCAAGCGGCTCCAGCCACGATCACATACGGCGCGTGGTTCTTATTCGAAGGTGGGATCATACAAATTCGTTGAGAATCGCCGCGCGACCTTGCGTGTATGAGGGTCGGACCGGCGCCAAGGGCCTTAAGTTCCAGTTGCGGCCATGATTGGCACACTCGGTCCCAATGCGCAAGCAAGATCCGGGCACCGGCTGCACTCAGGGAACCGCGCCGGACGCGGCTGCGCTTGATTTGCCGCGCGTATAGGCGATCAGCAGCGCCGCCAATAGCAGGCACGCGAGCAGACTGACTGCGGCGTCCGCGACATAACTTCCCGTGACTCCATCCCGGGCATACCCCGAGCCATCGATGAACAGCATGTAGGTGATGGGTACATTGGCCGCGGATATCAACAACGAGTAAGTGGTGGCGGCGAGAGGATTGCTGCGTCCGATCGTGTCAAAGGCGATCGCAACCGTTACGGTGATGGCGAGCGCCTGAAAGACATTCTCGCCGATCAAGGCCACTGCGAACGTCGCGGGTGTGTGCGGCAGCAGGATCAGGCTAAGCGTGAAGATGGCGCCGGCCACCCCGACGCCAAGATATAGGAACCGCGGCGGCAGCAAACGATCAATCAAGCGAAACATGAGGCATCCGCCGATTCCGCCCAGCAGCACTCCGGTACCGCCCACCAGCCCGACAAAATGGCCGGATGCATGAAAGTCATCGCCGAGGCCGCTCAAAAAGTTGGTCAATGAGAACGCCGCCGCCGGGGCGATGAACAGCAAAATGGCGATCAGTACGGGAGGCCGTTTCAGAAGACTCAACACCTCGCCAAAGAACTGCGGAAAGCTCTCCCGCGCCAGACGCCGATCCGGCCCGGGCGCCTGCATCCAGGGGAACACTGCGGTTGGCAGCAGTATCACCGCGCCGAGCAGCAGCGCTGCCAGGCTCGGGGAAAAATTTCTCACCAGCTCCCCCGTGATTGCAGCCATGGCGCCGCCGCCGCCAATGTTGCCGATCGTCACCCATACACTGAGTCGATTCTCCTCTTCGCTGGAGATGATGCTCGACAGCCAGCCGCCGAGCGCACTCTGGTAAAGATTCGCACAGAAAAATCCTGCGACCAGCAGCGCTTCGACCCACGCGAGGTGATCCAGATTGAGCAGGGCCAGCACCAGCAGCGCTGCGGCCAGCGCCGCGGTGCACATCGAGTACCAGCGGCGGCTGAAGCGCACGTCCAGTACTGGACTCGCCAGAAAGGTCCAAAAGCCGGGCGATATCATCATCGCCGTCATCGCGGCGATCGTCGCTTCGGGTACGTGCCGCGCGCTGAGCAGCTGCGGCACGGATATCACGATGATGCCGCCATACATGCCGAACACCGCATTTGATAGACCCATCAACCACAAAGGAGCGGCAGAGCGGCGCGGCATATCAATCTTGTTTCGGCAGCAGTTCGGCGAGCGCGTAAAGTGTCTTCGGCGGGAAATGCTCCAAAGAGTAATACTTCTTGATGATGCTCAATGCTTGGTCGTACGAACGAACGTCGAGGTGCCGCAACAGGTAACGGAGGTCATCTTCGTCGTGAAATTCCGCCCCTATCCGCATGGACAGGCATTTCATCGCAAGCAGATACGCGGGTTGCGCCACCATCACCCGCAGGTGATCCAATTCAAGGAATGGCGCGAAGTCAGCCTGCGCACTCATGAATCCCTTCACGCTGTCGTTGAGCCACTCCGGACTCAAGCCCGCTCGGGCGCCGACGCGCGCCGCGGCTTTGCGGACCTCGCTGACGGGACGGAACACCCCATCCACATCCTGGGTGGATGGCCTGGCCGCATACGCGAGACACATCACTGCGCCGCCGACGAGAAATAGTTCGGCATCGATGCGCGCAAGGCGCAGTTCTTCATTGAGCAGATCGAAGAGTCGCCGGATGTCAGAACTGCTCAGCGATGACATTTACACACGACCGCCCAGCGACGTATCGATAAATATATTGCGATTCCGGAAGGGCGGCGGCGAGTGCATCAATAGGTGCAGCCGCAAACTCTCGAGCGTGGTACCGAACACCGGCGATTCCAAGGGTACGATGGCGCGCGTCCACGAGGGTGCCGGCAGCGAACAGCGAGCGCAACCGTACTCGACCATCGCGGCGATGTAATTTGCCAGGAAAGGCGTACAAACCACCGCCGGGGGCGCCGCTACCGCGTCGCGCATTTCGCCTGGCGATAACGCGGAAAGCAAGGTGTTAAGTTCAGCAAGCGCCAAACCTGGCGATGCTCGCCGTGCACAGGCCGCGATGCATTCCTGAAAGCGCACGGCTGGCACCGACAACAGACGGCTTATTACATACGCCGACATATCCATACCGGCCCGCTTCGCGGCGCGTTGGATCGCCGCCTTGTCCAGCGCGGAAATGCGAATCTGCAATTGCGCATTTTTTGGCTCGTGGTCCACCCGCACAGTATGGTGGAGCCTCGAATTTATGTCAATACAGTTGTATTGACATCACGTCGCGACGGCGTTGGCGACTTCGAGTCCATGACCGCGTGGTCCCGTTTCGCGGCGCCAGAGCAATATGGCCGAGGATAGCGCCGTGAGGCTGAGCAGGAAGAAGAACCACAGCATGACATCATAACCGCCGGGATTCTGCGCGCCGGCACCCGCCTTGTCGGCCAGCCAGCCGGCGGCGAGATTGGAAGCCGCCATCGCGAGCGCCTGTATCAACGTGATGAGCCCGAGCGCCGACCCTAAGCGACGCGGCGCGACAATCAGCGTGGTGGCCGGCCAGATGATCGCCGGCACCAGCGAGAAACTGATGCCCATCATGACGGTGGACACCCACAGGCTAAGCGAAGTCAGGCCCAGCACCACGAAGGTCAAGGGCAGCAGCAGTGTGCCAAAACACAGCATCAACGCGCGATGTCCGAAGCGGTCCGCCATCAGCCCAAAGAACGGTGTGGCAAATATTGCAGCGAAGAACACCCAGCTGTTGGCCACTCCGGCCTGCTGCAGGGTGAGACCCTTGGCGTGTTGGAAATATTCGATGACATAAGTGGTTCGAAACGGAAAGAACACCGCCGCGTACAGCACGTGTAGCGCCAAGATGTACCAATAGGACAGGTCGAATTTCAATAGATCGCCCCAGGCCAGCTTCTGCGCCGTTTCGGCGGCAGCTCGCAACTCGAGCCGGTGATGGCGGTCTAGCCAATAAAAAACGGAGGCCGCCGCCAGACCCGCCAGCGCAATGCCGGCGCCGAACCAAAGCGGCGGCTGCCAGCCGCGCTCGTAAAGCGGGTGCGCCCACGCCGTCGAGGTATCCACGGCATAAGAGCCGACGCGGGCGAGGCTAAGATAAACGGCTGCCGCAAGCGCGATGCCGCCGCGCGAGAACCACTGCGCCAACCCTGCAAGCAGGGCGATGAAAATCGCGCCTTCACTGATGCCGAAAATGAAGCGGCCCGCCACCATGAGCGCATACGGATCGCCGACCGCGGTGAGTGCCGCGCCGAGCACGCCAATCGCCGCGGACCAAAAGGCGATGCGCGCCGGCCCGTAGCGGTCGATCAACAGGCCGTTGATGAGCGCCAGCGCCACATTGGGGATGCTGATGACGCCATTCAGCATGCCAAGCTGCGACTGACTGAACCCGCGCTGGCGATGCAAGAGGTCCGCGATCGGGCCGATCACATCATCGTTGTAATAGCTGCTGGACACGGCGATTGCCGCCAGCGCCAGCACCCACCAGCGCAACGGCGACTGTCCGCTGCTGCGATTCGCCTGCGAAGGCATGCCGCCAGAGCTCACCGGAAGCGGGCGCCTTGGCGGGCAAGTTCCTGCTGCACGGCACCGATGTTGAGATGATCGAGGCCTTCATCGCGCTGTATGGATACCGCGGCCGCCACGCCTGCGCCTTGACCGCTGACAGTGCAGCACATCATGTTGCGCGCTGAAGCGTGCGAAATCTTGTCGCCGCCTATGCAGCGTCCGGCGACCAGCAGGTTGGCGACTGCCTTCGGCACCAAGGACCGATAGGGCACCTGCCAGTAGCGTCCCGTGGTCGGCAGGACCAGGACGCCGTAGCCGTCGATGAACTCGGGAAATATGCCGATCGCATCATCGAAGCGTCCCTGTTCGCGCACATCCGAGGCGGTTAGATTGTAGAGTGCGTCGATCTTGCGGGTATCGCGGACACCCAAGGTCATTCCGAAGTTGCGCAGCTTGGCATCTTCGCAGCCGGGCATGAAACCGCGCAGCGCTTCGAGCGCATAAATCGCCTCGCGCCTGCCGCGCATCTCACCGACCGTCAAGTCGTTGGGATCGGTGCCGTCGATTTCCGCCATATGCACCAAATTCAGGTACGTCAGATCGCCCTGATCACTCACCGAACCCCAGGTGCCGGCAATGGTGTGCAGACTGGGTGGGATGATGCCGGCGGCGAGCGCCTGTTTGAAGGGCTTGCGCAGGAACGGGGAGAACAGCTGGTCTTCCTTGCCGGTGGTTTCGTAGTCCCATTCGCCGTTGCCGGACCAATCCGCGTAGGTCTGCGGATCCGCCTTCACCGCCTCGATGAAGCGGCGCTTGTTGACTCCGTTCATGGAGAACATGACGGAAGCCGACATCATCTCCGGCTTGGGTGTTTTGTGTACCGGTGCTCCGGCACGGGCGGCGATGTCGGCGTCTCCCGTGGCGTCGATGACGCGCTTGGCAAGAATGGCCTCGCGACCCGCCTTACTCTCGGTGATCACGCCGCAGATAGCGCCTTTTTCCATGATCGGCGACACGCCCAGTCGATGCAGCAACGGCGTGATGCCGGCTTCCTGTACCAGCACGTCGGCTACCCACTTGAACATCTCGGCGTCCAGCGCGTAGCTGATGGACTGAGGCTCTGGCATCGCAGCGCCCATGGTCTTGGCGCGCTGTTCGAACTCGATACCGATGCCCTCGGAGTCAACCGTGTGCTCGTGGCGATACCAGGCAAAGCCCTCGACGCCCACCTGCGTAATGTTGCCGCCGAAGCAGCCGTTGCGGTCGATGAGCGCGGTGCGGGCTCCGGCGCGGGCCGCTGCCAGCGCCGCTGCAAGACCCCCAGGGCCACTGCCGACCACCAGGACATCGGTTTCCAGAATGACGTCGATCGAGCGACCGGGTTCAGTAATCGTTCTCATTGCGCCTTCATCCTCGACGGCAGCGTAAACGGTGAGCACTCAGCCAGGGTATCGCGTTGTAGTCGATGTCATGAAACAGTCATTACTTGCCTATATGTTTCACAACCGATGTGTGCAAAAAGCAACGCAGCTCGAGCCGGCCGGCAGGATAGGCGAAGTCCGCCAATTTGAATAATGGGGTGGTCCGCCCGGGTGCGGCTATGCCGCAATCCGGCGGAGCTATCGATAAATAGTATTGCAAGGCAATTTCGATCGGCTATGCTCGGGGCTATAGGCAATCTGATTTTTCCAGTGCATGATGTATCCAAGCAACACCGGATACGCCTTGCCAGCGGCCCCAAGAGCTGATTTAGGCCGGCGCTTTAGCAGTGAATACAATCGATTGGCCGGATAACTTAAGGCAATCGACAAAATAGAATTTTCAACCGGAAGGGATAGAAACATGAATTCAAATCCGAAGCTGTCATATGCGATTGCGGCCATATTGAGCGGCGCTCCCGCAGCCATTTCGTATGCGGCAACCGCAGCCGATGCCGGCGATGAGGGAATCGCGGAGATTACCGTGACGGCGCAGCGGCGCACTGAATCGATCCAGGACGTGCCCATCACCATCCAGGCGATGACCGGCGATCAGCTGAAGTCACTCAATGTTTCGACTTTCGACGACTTGTTGAAATACACGCCGAACGTCACTTTCAGCGGCAACGGTACTCCGGGTACGGGCAATATTTTCATGCGTGGATTGAGTTCCGGCGGCTCGGGCAACCAATCGCAATCCACGACCGCGCCGTTCCCGAACGTGGCGCTGTATCTCGATGATCAATCGATGCAGTTCCCGGCCCGCAACAATGACGTC
Source organism: uncultured Gammaproteobacteria bacterium (assembly GCA_963785405.1). Classification (GTDB taxonomy): domain Bacteria; phylum Pseudomonadota; class Gammaproteobacteria; order Steroidobacterales; family Steroidobacteraceae; genus Bog-1198. Next base: position 274,059 of record CAWAVF010000003.1, on the reverse strand, counting down.
TACATGGTCGACATGGAGCGCGTCGAAGTCCTCGAGGGTCCGCAGGGCACTCTGTTCGGCGGCGGCGCACAAGCCGGTGCAATCCGTTACATCACCAACAAGCCGAAGCTCGATGTCACCGAGGGCAACGTCAATGCCGGCTACGGCTGGACCGCCGGTGGCAACCCCAACTCCAACGTCAACGCCACCCTTAACCTGCCGCTGATCGCGGACACCTTGGCCATCCGCGCGACAATTTTCAACGACAGCCGCGGCGGCTACATCTCCAACATACCCGGGACAATCGCCGGTCCAGGCAGTCCCACAGCCAGCAACGCCTCACTGGTCGGATCCGATCAGAACACCGTGAACTACACCGGCATGCGGCTCTCCGCCCTCTACAAGATCAACGAGGACTGGAACCTGCTCATTCAGCAAAACTACCAGAACATGAATGCGGAAGGGTATTTCCAGGTCTACCCGAATGGCTCCGATCGCAGCGAGATCACCGCCTTTGAGCCGAATTACGATAAGGATAAGTATGAGAGCACCGCGTGGACTCTCAACGGCAAAATCGGCCCTTACCTGAACGCCGTCTACACGGGTAGTTATTTGGACCGCACCATCAATCAACAAGCCGATTATTCCCACTATCTGTTGAGCGGCGGTGGCCAATACTATGCCTGCACCGGCGTCGGCTCGGGCGGCCTTGGGGGCAAAACCACGCCGCACACCTGCTACGCGCCGGTGGGCAACTGGAACGACAACGTCAACAACACTCACCAGAGTCATGAAATCAGGGTAAGCACGACGGAGGACTGGCGCATCCGCGGCCTGGTCGGCGCTTTCTGGGAAGAATTCAAAATCAAGGATCAGATGAACTTCAATTATCTGAGCATCCCACAGTGCGACGCGGCCAACCTCGCGATCGCGCTGGGCGGGGGCCCGGGCTGCGTCTCGGCTGTGGGACCGGTTCCCGGCAATTATGCAACCACTCCCGGGCTGCGTCTGGATTCGAACACGGCGTTCGGTGAGGACGTGGAGCGTGGTTATCGGCAGACCGCATTTTTCGCATCCGTCGATTTCGACATCATTCCGAAGGTGCTGACGCTGACCGGTGGGATTCGTCACTTTCACTACGATGAGTTCGAGCAGGGTTCGGAGTTCTACACCTCGACTTCAGCAAACAACATTCCCAACGGTGCCTGCATTGCGAAGGGGGATTGCGGCTTCGGTATCAATTTGAACAAGACCGAGGACGGCAACAAGGTCCGCGGTAATTTAACCTGGAAGATTACTCCGGACATTCTGGCGTACTACACCTATTCGCAAGGTTTTCGTCCGGGCGGCTTCAACCGAACAAGCAGCGCCAATGGTATTCCTGCGCTTGCCGGGGAGGCGCCGTTCACGGCAGGGGTTAAGACCACCGATCAGTACAATAAGCCGGCTGGGTTCGACTCCGACGACCTGATCAACAATGAGATAGGCGTGAAGAGTGAATGGTTCGAGCATCGAGTCCAGGCCAACCTGTCCTTGTACAAAATGGATTGGAGCAACGTGCAGTTGGCGCTGTTCGATCCGGTGCATCTCGGCAATACGACCTTTGTCGTCAACGGCCCCACCTACGAGGTCAAGGGTGTCGAGCTGCAGCTGGTCGCCCGCGTGATGGAAGGGCTCACGGTGCAGGGATCGAGCTCTTGGAACAGCACCAATCAGACCAACGCGCCTTGCTTGACGAGCAATCGCGCAACGGCGACCAACCCAACACCCCTGGGACAATGCATCACGCAGGTCAACAGTATTCCGTACACCAATCCGTACGGCGTTCTCAACACCTCGCCGCCGTTCTCGCCTCCCATGGAGTTCAACCTGCGCGCGCGTTACGACTTTGCGGTGAACGAGTACAAGCCGTTCGTTTGGTTCGGTGCCAATCATGTCGGCAGCCAGCGCAATGAGCCGGCCAGTTTCCCGGATGGCAATACGTCTAGTCTGTGTACTCCCACTCCGACCACGACGCTGTGCCAGTACACCATGCCGGGTTACACGACCTATGATGCGGCGATCGGCGTGGGCAAGGACAATTGGACAGCGCAGTTTTCCGGCAGCAACTTGACGAACCAGGATTCGAGCACCAATACCAACTCCTATCAGTTCATCAAGTCGGAAACGCCGCTGCGGCCGCGTGTGCTGACGCTGGGGTTCGGCTATAAGTTCTAGGGGTCTGCAAAGACCGCCGGCTCCGGCCGGTTGCAGTAAAATCAAGGGCGGACAGTGGTCCGCCCTTTTTTTTTGAGCTGTTACCTATGGATTCCACGCACGCCGAAGCAGACCGGATACGCTTGCTGCTGAGACAGCAGAAGTTTTCCGAGGCGCTCGCCGCCGCTGAGGCGTTGCTTGCCGCGACCGCCAACCATAAGGATGCCCTGCTGTTTGTGGCCGTCGCCCAGCGGTTTCTCGGCCGCATCCCCGAGGCCTTGCAGACGCTGAGGACTCTGGAGCAGCAGCATCCGCGTTTCAGCCGTCTGTACGAGGAGCGCGGGCTCTGTTACGTGGTTTTGAAGCAGGCGCCGCAGGCCATCGATGCATTCCTGCACGCGGTCAACATCAATCACGCGCTGCCGGCCAGCTGGCGCATGCTCGATGGCTTGTACCGTATGACGGGGCAAGCCGACAACGCGGCCATGGCGGCGAGTCACGTGGCGATCCTGCAGAAAATCCCCGGCGAGGTCGTTACCGCGACGTCGCTGTTCGAGGACGGCGATCTCGATGCCTCCGAGCCGCTGATACGCGCCTATCTTCTGCAGCATGGCAATCAGGTCGAAGCCATGCGCCTGCTTGCCCGCATCGGCATCGCGCGCCGCGTGTTCGACGATGCCGAACTGCTGCTCTCGGCCGTGCTCGAACTGGCGCCCGATTATCGTATGGCGCGCCAGGAATACGCCGCTGTGCTGCTCGAAGAACACAAATACAGCGACGCGCGCCGCGAACTCGAGCTGCTTCTCGGCAAGGATCCCGGGAACCGTGTGCTCCGGACGCTTTATGCCACGAGTTGTGTCGGGCTCGGCGAACATCAGCGGGCCATTGGACTCTACCGCGAACTGCTCCGCGACAGCCCCGCGGATGCGGACCTGCACCTGTCGATCGCGCATGCTCAAAAGACCCTGGGCCAAAGGCAGCAGGCCGTCGACTCGTACCATCGGGCGGCGGCCTGTCGACCCGATTTCGGCGATGCGTATTGGAGTCTGGCAAACCTGAAAACTCATCGGTTCGGGGATGTGGAGCTCACGCATATGCGCGCCGCGGAAGCGGCGCCGGCTACCGCGCCCGTGGACCGCTCTCACCTGTGCTTCGCGCTCGGCAAGGGCCTGGAGGATAAGGGTGAGTATGCGGAGTCGTTTCGCTACTACGAGCGGGGCAATGCCTTGAAGCGCTCCGAAAGCAAGTATCGGGCGGAGATCATCGAGAACAATACGCGCCAGCAGATCGAGGTCTGCACGCCGCAGTTTTTTGCCAGGCACTTAAGAAGCGGTGCGCAGGACCCCGATCCAATATTCATCGTTGGGCTGCCGCGCTCCGGCTCGACGCTGCTGGAGCAGATCCTGGCCTCGCACTCCCGGGTTGAAGGTACGCAGGAACTTGCCAATGTCCAGCAGATCGTGAGAAATCTTCGCGGCCGGGATCCCGATCTCAACAATCCGCGCTACCCGCGAATCCTGGCGGAAATGAGCACCGAGGAATTTCGACCGCTCGGCGAGCAGTATCTTGCGACGACCCGAGTCTATCGCACCGGCAAACCCTTCTTCATCGACAAGATGCCAAACAACTTTCGGCACCTGGGGCTGATACACCTGATGTTGCCGAATGCCCGGATCATCGATGCGCGGCGCGAACCCATGGCATGCTGCTTCAGCAATCTGAAGCAGCTGTTTGCCAACGGCCAGGAGTTCACCTACAGCATCGAGGATATCGCGCGCTACTACCGGACTTATCTTGAGCTGATGCGCCATTGGGATGAAGTCCTGCGGGGACGCATTCTTCGCGTCCAACATGAGGACGTGGTCGATGACCTCGAAGGCAGCGTGCGGCGCATCCTGAATTTCTGCGGGCTTGAGTTCGAACCGGAATGCATCGAGTTCCACAAGACCGAGCGCAGCGTGCGCACCGCGAGCTCGGAGCAGGTTCGCCAGCCCATTTTCCGCGAGGGCCTGGATCAGTGGACGAATTTCGAGCCGTGGCTTACGCCGCTCAAAGAAGCTCTGGGTGATGCATTGAACCACTACCGCGATTACGTGTGGACATGAATCCCGGCCGAAACGAGCCTTGTCCCTGCGGCAGCGGCAAAAAATACAAACGCTGCTGCGCCCTTACGCCAGCCGCATCCCAACAACAATTGCTGAATCCGGGCGAAATTGGCGCGCTGGTCGCGATGGTCAATCAGAATCGGTTCAGCGAGGCCGAACATGGGGCGCGCACGCTGATCGCCAGACATCCCAATGCCGGGATGTTGTGGAAACTCTTGAGCGTGGCGCTGTTGCGGCAGGGCAAGGAGGCATTGCAGGCGCTGCAAAGAACAGCCGAACTGCTGCCGAATGACGCCGAAGCGCATGGCAACCTGGGCGCGGCGCTGCACGATCAGGGGCGCTGGGCGGAATCCTTGGTCAGCTTGAGCAAGTCACTGGCAATTCATCCCCATGATGCACAAGTGTTGGTCGATGCGGCCAATGCCACGAAGGCGCTGGGCCGCGCGCGCGAGGCCATTGCGCTCTATGAACAGGCACTGCGCAGCAATCCGCGCAGCATCGAGGCGCACAACAATCTGGGGAACGCGTTCCTCGAACTCGGCCAATTGGACGATGCCGCGAGCTGTTATCAGCGCGCCCTTAAGATCGCGCCGCAAGATGCGCAAATCCACTGCAATCTGAGCAACGCGCTCAGGCGTCACGGGCGTCTGGATGAGGCGCTTGATAGCTGCCGGCGCGCATTGGCGCTCGACCCCAAATTGAGCGTCGCGCACAACACTCTGGGGCTCATCTTCGCGGCGCTTGGGCAACTCGAGCAGGCCGCGGCGAGCTACCGGCAGGCGCTCAAGCTGAATGCACAGGACGTCGAGGCGCTGAATAATCTCGGCAATGTACTGCGCGACCTGGGCGATTGTCGCGAAGCATTAGCCCTCTACGCCCAGGCCATCGAGCTCGAGCCGCGAAGCGCCGTGAGCCACTGCAACCTCGGGCATACGCTGCTGGAATTTCGCAGGATTCATGAGGCGGCCGCAAGCTACGCCCGGGCGCTCGAACTGCAGCCCGAATCCGCCTCGATGCAGTTAAGCCTCGCCGCGGCATTGCGCCTGCAGAGGCGCACCGCCGAAGCCGAACATCACTGCCAGGCCGCGTTGGCGCTCGACCCGAACCAAGTTGACGCTCTGGCGCTGCTTGGCGAACTACGCGCCGACCGGGGCGAGTTTTCCGCAGCGCAGGAATTGTTCCAGCGGGCGATCGCCATCAATCCCGATTTTCCCTTTGCGTTTTTCAGCATCGCGGCACATCGGAAAATGACCGGCAACGACACTGCGTGGCTGATGGGTGCCGAAGCGCTGCTGGCGAAGCGGCAGCCGCTTCGGCACGAGATCAATTTACGCTATGCGCTCGGCAAATATTTCGACGATATCGGGCAATACGAGAACGCGTTCAGCAATTATCGACAAGCCAACGAACTCTCCAAACGCTATGGCCCGGACTATGACGCGGCGAAATTGACCCAGCGCGTCGGCGAAATCATCGACAGCTTCGATGCGGCCTTTTTGCGCCAGCGGCAATCCTTCGCCTGCGACTCGGAGATTCCAGTTTTCATCATCGGCATGCCGCGATCGGGCACCTCGCTGACCGAGCAAATCCTCGCCTCGCATCCGGCGGTATTCGGCGCCGGAGAATTGACGTTCTGGGGCAGCGCATTCGCCGCGTACGAGGCGGCGGGGCTCAAGAGCCGCTCCGGCGCAAGCATGATGCCGGGCATCGCGGGCGACTATCTGCAACGCTTGATGTCCCTATCCGGAGAAGCGCGGCGGGTGATCGACAAGATGCCGGCAAATTTTTTGTACGCGGGCTTGATCCATGCCGCATTCCCGCAGGCACGAATTATCCACATGCAACGCCATCCGATCGATACCTGCCTGTCGATCTACTTTCAGAATTTTTTCAATCGAGAACCCTACACCAGCGATTTTGCAAACCTGGCGCATTACTACGGCGAGTATTTGCGGATTACCGATCACTGGCGCGCAGTGCTTCCCTCCGCAACGTTGCTGGAAATTCCCTACGAAGCGCTGATCGCGGATCAGGAGGGCTGGACGCGGCGCATGCTGGATTTCGTCGGATTACCGTGGGATTCGAGGTGCCTGGATTTTCATCTGACGAATCGCGTCGTAATCACCACCAGCAAGTGGCAGGTGCGGCAGAAGATTCATGCTGCATCGGCCGGCCGCTGGAAAAATTATGAGAAATTCGTGGAGCCCTTGCTGCGGCTGGCCGAACCATGAGAGCCGCCCACTCCGCAGTGCCCGGGGTGTTTGATCTTGCGGTGGTGGGCGCGGGAATCATCGGTCTATCGTGCGCGCGTGCCGCGGCACTTAAGGGACTGCGCGTGGTCGTCATCGACCGCGATGCGCAGGCGAATGGCGCCTCGGTGCGAAATTTTGGATTGGTGGTGGTGGCGGGCCAGGAGCGCGGCGCGGCGTGGAATCGCGCCCACCGCAGCTGCGCAATCTGGCAGCAAGTGGCGCGCGAGGCCCGGATTCCGATACTGCAGCGGGGCCTGTGGATGACGGCGCGCCGCCCTGAGGCGCTGCCCATCTTCGAGGCTTTCTTGAAAACCGAAATGGGCGAGGGATGCGAGATCTTGAGTCGTGAAGCGGCCCAGGCTCGCTGCCGCGAACTTGCGGGCAAAGAACTGCACGCCGTGCTCGTAAGTTCAAACAGCATCAGGGTGGAATCGCGGCAAGCAATCCCGAAAATCGCTGATTGGCTCCATGCGTGCTGCGACGTGCAATTTCTGCGTGACACCGCGGTGCTGGCCGTCGAGCCTCCGCGGCTCGAGACTTCCCGGGGAATGGTGCAGGCGGGCGCAGTGGCGGTGTGTCCGGGGGATGATCTTTCAGGCCTGTATGCGCCGCGAATCGCTGCCTACCATGTGACGCGCTGCAAGCTGCAGATGCTGAAACTAGCCAGCCCCGGATTTTCTCTGCCCGGCGCGCTGATGTCCGATCTCAGCCTGCTGCGCTACGCCGGCTACTCCGAGCTGCCGGAAGCGGCGCCGCTGCGGGCGCGGCTCGAGGCCGAACAGCGTGAGCACTTGAAACACGGGGTGCATCTCATCGCGGCGCAGAGCGCTGACGGCAGTCTCATCGTTGGCGATAGCCATCACTACGCCGCGACCCCGGATCCATTTGCCGATGCGCGCGTCGATGAATTGATTCTCGATGAGTTCGCAGCGGCCACCGGCCGACGCGCACCGGCGGTGCTCGAGCGTTGGACGGGCACCTATGCCGCGGCTGCCGCGCGCACGATGTTCATCGATGCACCATCGCCTGCGGTTCGCCTGGTAATGGTCACCGGCGGTTCGGGAGCTTCCACGGGATTTGCGCTGGGCGAGGAGGTCATTGCCGATCTTTTCGGCTCCTTCGCTTAGCGCGGCGATTCGCAGGCAGGTTGCGCGCCATTGGACCAAGGTCCACCCCGGTGATTGCCATGCCTGCAAGCTATGATTCAGCTCCCACAGGCGAGACTCCCAAATGCATGTTCGACGGGGTGCACTGACACTGCTGGCGATGATGGCCATGTGTGGAGCGGCCGGGCGCGCGCAGTCTGCATCCGGGCCTGCGGATGCATTCCCGGCGGGTGCCGCAGGTTCTGACGAGTCGCTGCGTGGTAGCCCCGATGTAGACGAGGCGCCGACTTCGTTGGAGCAGGGTCAAACTCAAATGACGCAGAGCTTCGAACGCCGACCGATTGCGAAGTTGCTGCAGGAATCCAGATTCGTCGGCTTGCGCGATACCACCTTCAGCGTGCAGCTGCGCTCGTTCTATGAGGACATCGATAATTTCAACCTCACGGAAAGTCAGGCGTGGACCCTGGGCGGCCTGGCTGGATTCAAGACTGGCTACTTCGCCAATTTCCTGGCGCTGGGGGCCACGGGCTATACCTCGCAGGCGCTCGATGCACCGCTCGACCGCAGCGGCACCAAGCTGCTGCGGGAAGATCAGAAGCCCTACAGCGTTATCGGTGAGCTCTATGGCCAGTTCCGGCTCACCGATGAGATCGGGGCCACCGTCGGCCGCCGGGGGTTCGATACGCCGTTCATCAACACCCAGGATTCCTTCATGACGCCGAACACCTTCCAGGTGTACTCGGTAACCGGTGTGGTCGGCAACACGGACGACGCGGCACTGACCTTCGGCGGGGGTTACGTCGATAAGATCAAGCCCCGCAATTCGGAGGATTTTGAGTCCATGGCCACCGCCGCGGGCGCGCCTGCCGGGGTTGTGCGGGGCGTCGATGTGGCCGGTGCCAACTACAAGCTCGGCGCCTTTTCGATCGGCGCCATCGACTACTACAGCAAGGACATCATCAACATCGCGTATACCGAAATCACGTACGCCATGCCGCTCGCCAACCGTGTGCGGCTGACGCTGGGCGCACAGTATGCGGACCAGCGCAGCACCGGCGACAACCTGCTCACTGGCCAATCGTTCTTGACCGACCAAGGCGGCGTGAAGGCTGACCTCGCAATAGGCACCATACTCCTGACCGCGGCGCGCACCCAGACTGCGGTCGGAACACGCAGTTCCAACGGTAGCGGCACCGATATGCGCAATCCCTGGGGCGGCTACCCCGGCTTCACCGCCGTGCAGATCGAAAACTTCTACCGCGCCGGAGAAAATGCGACGATGCTTCGAGTCGCCTACAACTTCCCGCGAGCGACGGGCTTGAGCGTGTATGCACTGTGGGTGCACGGCTCCACGCCTGAGGCGGCCAATGAGTACGCACAGACCGAGTACGACTTTAACTTGGAATGGACGCCGAAGATCGCAGCTCTCAGGGGGCTGAAGCTGCGGGCCCGCTATGGGCACGTCTCGCAAGCCGGATCCAGCGACCAGCACGAGAACGATTTGCGGCTGATTGCCTACTACGAGCTTCGCTGAACGACCGCGCCGTGTAGAATCGCGGCACGCAAACCGCCAGAAAAACTAGGGTTGCGTAAGCTAAGCGGGGGAGTATGCAGAGAAATTCCGGAATCTTCGGCCTCGTGGCCGGGCTTGTGTTGACTATTTCGATGGCGCCGGCCGCGTTCGCCGAAGAGGCCGCCGAGCGGGCTGCGACCTCCGCTGAAGCCGCCACGGCGATCGTCGCGCATGGCGAGGCCTTGTTCAAGACAAGGTGCGCCTCCTGTCACGATCCGGCGGTCGATCGCGCGCCGCCAAAAGTGGCGCTGACGAGGCACTTTCCCGACGACCTTGCGGCAACGCTGAAGAGCGGCGTCATGCAGCCGATGGCGGCGGGCTTGAGCGACGCGGACATCAATTCCATTGCCGCCTATCTCTCCTCTGATGGAATGACCGAGCAGGCGAGCGATCCTGCGGCGTGCGCAACCGCGGCAAAGTTCAGCATGTCCGGGCCTGGCTGGAACGGCTGGAGCATCGATACGCGCAACTCGCGCTTGCAGCCCCAGCCCGGTCTCGCGGCGAGCGACGTGCCGCGCATGCAGGTCAAGTGGTCAATGACCTATATCGGCGGCCGCTATGGCCAGCCGACCCTGGTCGGCGGACGGCTGTTTCTCACCAGCTCCAGCGGCAGAATTTATTCGCTCGATGCCAAAACCGGCTGCATGTATTGGCGCTTCGATGCCGACGCCGGCGTACGCACCACGCCGGTCATAGGCAGGGTGGCCGGCGGCAGCCCCAGCGGTTATCTCATGTTCTTCGGCGACTTTCAGCGCAATGAATACGCACTGGATGCGGCCACCGGCAAACTGCAATGGAAAGTAAAACTCGAAACGCATGCGCGCGGCACGCTGACCGGCGCACCGGCCTTGTACAAGGGCATACTCTATGTGCCCGTCTCTTCCTGGGAGGAAACGGCGGGCGGCATCGGCTCCTACGAGTGCTGCACGGCGCGCGGCGCCCTGGTCGCGCTTGATGCCAAGGACGGTCGGCAGGTGTGGAAAACCTACACCATCGAGCAGCAGCCGCAGCCGACGGTGAAGAATTCCGCCGGCACTCAGATGTATGGGCCGGCAGGGGCCGCTGTCTGGTCGGCGCCCACCATCGATGCCAAGCGCGGTGCGGTGTACATCGGCACCGGCGATTCCTACACGGATGTGAAGGAAAATGGCTCCGATGCAATCATCGCCTTGGATCTTGCCACTGGAAAGGTCAAGTGGCGAAACCAGGTTACCGAAAATGACAGTTTTCTGATGGGCTGTTATCGACCGGGGACGCCCAATTGCCCAACGGTGAGCGGACCGGATCACGATTTCGGCGCGTCGCCGATACTGTTCAAGCTGCGCGATGGCAGGGACATCATTCTGGCAGGTCAGAAGTCCGGCGTGGTATTTGGGATGGATCCGGATCACGGGAAAACGCTATGGCGCAACAAGGTCGGCGCCGGCAGTGCCATGGGCGGCATTGAATGGGGCATGGCTGCGGATGAGGAGCGATTGTACGTCGCCGTGGCGGATCTGTTCGCGCCGCCGCCGAAGGGCAAACCGGGGTTGTTCGCCTTGGATCCCGCCACCGGCGCGGAGCTCTGGTACACGGCAGCTCCGAAGATTCCCTGCGGCTTCAGTGGACGATGTTTCAATGCTCAATCCGCGGCACCCAGCGTAATTCCCGGGGTGGTTTTATCGACCACCACCGACGGGCACCTGCGCGCCTACAGTGTCGATGCGGGCAAGATCCTGTGGGATTTCGATGCCGCGGGTCAGAAGTATCAAACCATCAACGGCATCAAGGACCAGGTCGGCGGCACGCTCGACGTGGCGGGACCGACCGTGGCCGGCGGCATGATGTACATCATTGCGGGTTATGCCGGAGCAATGTCCGGCCCACCCAACAACGTGCTGCTGGCATTCTCGGTGGACGGAAAATAATCAGCGCACCATCACCAGGGCAATGTGCGCCCAAGATGCGTGTAGCTGCCGTTGGGTCCATCGGCGCCGATCAACGCCATCGCCACCCCGGTTTTAGCGCCATCGATGACTTCCATGGGCGCTGCGGCGCCGCCCATATCGGTTTTCACGTGTCCGGGATGTACTGCGTTAACCTTGATCTTGGAGTCGCGAAGCTCATAAGCGAGCTGCAGCGTCCAGGCGTTCACCGCAGTTTTCGAAACATTGTAAGCCGGCACCTTGTAATTGTAGATCGGCGATTTCGGATCGGAATGCAGGGTGAGCGAACCCAAAATGCTGGTTAAATTGACGATGCGCCCGGCCGCGGATTTTGCCAGCAGCGGCAGAAATGCTTGCGTGACGGCGATGAGGCCGAAGACATTGGTGTCGAAGGTCTTGCGCCAGGTCTCCATGGACTGCTCCGAGACTTTCTTCGCGTGGTCGTCAATCCCGATGCCGGCATTGTTGATGAGAATGTCGAGACGCCCGTGATTTGCGCCGACCTGCTTGACCGCCGCGGCAATGCTGGCAGGATCACTCACATCCAGCGTCAGCGCCTCGACATCGAGTCCTTCGGATTTCAATTTCTGCGCGGCGGCTGTGCCTTTGGCGCCGTCGCGGGCGGCGAGAATGACGTGGATGCCGCCCTTGGCCAATTGACGGGCGGTTTCGAGCCCGATGCCCTTGTTCGCCCCGGTCACCAGTGCAATCTTTGCCATAACCACCTCGCGCGTTGTACCTAGTTTGGCTCATTTAAAGAGTAGCGTCATGTGGGATAATCTTAAGTAATCAAATCCGCTGAAAAAGAAGGAATTTAGGATGCGTGCCGTAACCACTTTTGCCGCCTTGGGCCTGATCGCCGCCGCAGTTGCGAGCAATGCGGCCGGCGCCGCCGGTCCCGAATTTGCAGTCAGCTATCCGGCCAGCACAACCCGTGGACCGCTCGACGGCCGAATCATCCTGCTGCTGAGCCGCGACCTCAAGCGCGAGCCGCGCACTCATGTTGAGCCCAACGAGCCGCTCGACAGTCCTTATATTTTTGGCCTCAACGTCGAGGCTCTCGCGCCTGGCCATGCCGCAATTCTCAATGACAACGCCTTTGGTTGGCCGGCGCGGCGCCTGGCGGCACTTCCCACGGGGGATTATCTGGTACAGGCCGTACTCAATCGCTATGAAACCTTTCATCTGGCGGATGGGCGTACTTTGAAATTGCCTCCCGACAAGGGTGAGGGACAGCAATGGGCCAAAAAGCCCGGCAATCTGTATTCGACGCCGCGCGTCGTGCATCTGGATCAGTCGCATCCAGCGACGAACACGCTGGTTTTGGACAAGGCGATCGAGGCCATCGTGCCGAAGACGGATAGCGAGTTCGTGCGGCACATCCGCATCCGCAGCGATTTGTTGTCGCGTTTCTGGGGACGCGACGTATTCCTGGGCGCGCACATCCTGCTACCCAAGGGATTCGATGCGCATCCGCAGGCACGCTATCCCCTCATGGTGTTTCATGGTCACTATCCGGATGACATCTCGGGATTCCGCACCACGCCCCCCGATCCCAATCTCAAACCCGATTATTCCGAGCGCTTCCATCTGGCAGGCTACAACCGCGTGCAGCAACAAGAGGCCTATGCCTTCTATCAAAAATGGATTTCTGCGGATTTCCCGCGCTTCCTGGTCGTCGAGATCGAGCATGCGAATCCGTATTTCGACGACAGCTATGCCGTGAATTCCGCCAACCTCGGACCTTACGGCGACGCCATCAACAAGGAGCTGATACCGGAGATCGAGCGGCGCTTCCGCGCCATCGGCGCTGGCTGGGCGCGCTTTACCTACGGCGGGTCGACCGGCGGTTGGGAGGCCCTGGCGACCCAGGTGTTTTATCCCGACATGTACAACGGAGCGTTCGCGGCTTGTCCGGATCCGATCGACTTTCGCGCCTACACCATCATCAATCTGTACAAGGATAAGAATGCCTACACCCTCAGCGGCGAGGCATCGACTGTCGAACGGCCGGCGTTCCGCAATTACATGGGCGAAATCTTCGCCACTCAGCGCGACGCCAATTACATGGAGCTGGCGCAGGGTGATCACAGCCGCTCCGGCGGCCAGTACGATATTTGGCAGGCGGTATTCTCACCGGTCGGGCCTGACGGTTATCCGAAACCGATATTCGACAAGGTGACCGGCGCCATCGATACATCGGTGGCAGCCTACTGGCGCGATCATTTCGATCTGTCGAACATCATCGCGCGCGATTGGCTTAACCTGGCGCCGAAGCTGAAAGGGAAAATACATCTCTACGTGGGCAACGGCGACAACTACTATCTCACCGATTCAGTGTACTTCGCACAGGAACGGCTCGAGTCGCTGCAGCCGCCATACGCGGGCAGCGTCGCGTACGGCGACCGCGCCGAACATTGCTGGAACGGAGATCCGAAATTGCCGAACGCCTATTCCCGGTTGCACTACAACTTTCAGTACCTGCCGATAATACTCGAGCGCATTGCGGCCACAGCTCCCCCGGGAGCCGACCTCAAGAGCTGGCGCTATTGACTACGATGCTGCTTTAGACGCCGGGGGAACTACCGAAGGATTCTTAAGGAACTGCTTGGTGCGTTCGAATTCTTGGCGCAGCAGCGCGTTCAACTGCTCCAACGCTTGCGGGTGCGCGGTGATGCTGTCGATTTCCAGCCGCTGCGAAAGGGATTGCAAGCCGACGGCGTGAATGTTGGCGCAAGCCCCCTTCAACTGGTGGGCGGTCTTCGCCAACGCAGGGCGGTTGCAATTTGCGATCGCCGCGCTCAATTCCGCCAATTGCTGCTCGCCGCTGCTGATGAATGCGCCGACCAATTCCTGTGCAAATGCAGCGTCGCCCTCGGTGATCCCATGGAACGCCGCCAGGTCAACCGGCGGCCCGATCTGCTCCGATTCAGGCGGCTGCTGCCTGTCCCGCATTAGCGGGGACGCGTTCTCCGGATGCGCAAGGCCGAATTTCATCAGGATGCTCCGCAAGCGATCGACCTCGATTGGCTTGGTCAAATAGCCGTCCATGCCCGCCGCCTCGCAGCGCTCGCGATCGCCGCTCATGGCATTCGCGGTAAGCGCGATGATAGGCACGTGCCCCGCGGTTTCCAGTTCACGAATCTTGCGCGTTGCGGCCATGCCATCCATGACCGGCATCTGCAAATCCATGAGCACCATGTCAAAAGGCCGCGCCTGGAAAGCCGCGACGCCTTCCGCGCCGTTGTTGGCGACTTCCACGCTGCACCCAAGGCGCTCGAGAAACTTGACGGCGACTTTCTGATTGACGAAGTTGTCTTCCACCAAAAGTACCAAACCTGCGAAACGCTCCTGCGCCGCCGCTTGCGCGAGCATATTGCCGGTGATCATTGGCTGCGTATCCATTTGCCACTGCCGCGGCTCGCCGCTCATGACCCGCGCCACCGCGGCCAATAACTGGCGAACTCGCACCGGCTTGGTGAGGTAGGCGGCGAATCCCATTGCCGCGAGCCGCGATGTATCGCCCTGGCGGTCGAGGGACGTGAGCATCACCAGGCGCGTATTCGTCAGTTCCGGCATGCTGATGATGCGCTCACCGAGCACGGCGCCATCCATGTCGGGCATTTGGAAGTCCGTGATGACCATATCGAAGGCGCCGTGCGAGGTCGCGGCGATTTGCAGCTTCTCCAAGGCGGCGGCGCCGCTGCCGACGGTCGTTACCGCATAGCCGGCATGCTCGAGCTGCGACCCCAAGACCCGTTGATTCGTGACATTGTCATCGACGATGAGGATGCTGGCCCTGGCATCTGCGCGCCGCTGCGGCGCCTGCGTCACTGCTTCAGCCTGCTTGAGCGGCAGCGTGAAAAAGAATCGGGAACCGGCGCCGAGCGTGCTGCTGACCCCAATCTCGCCGCCCATCAATTCGACCAGTCGCCGCACGATGGATAGTCCCAATCCGGTGCCGCCGAAATGCCGCGTCGTCGAGGAGTCGGCTTGAACGAAGGGTTGGAAAAGGGATTCGAGCGTCTTTTCGGCAATTCCCATGCCGGTGTCGCGCACTTCAAAGCGGGTCAGTGCCTGGCCGCGGCTATTGGGTTCGGAGCGCACCTCCAGGACGATTTCCCCCTGTTTGGTGAACTTGATTGCATTGCTGACCAAGTTGAGCAAGCACTGGCGCAAGCGCTGCGGATCGCCCAGGACGCGCTCCGGGGTACCGGGGTGAACATGGACGATGAGTTCCAGTCCACGACTCGCAGCCTGGAATGCCAGCATGGAGCCGACATCCTCGACATTGGCGCGCAGGTCGAGTTCGATGGATTCCAATTCCAGCTTGCCGGCTTCAATCTTTGAGAAGTCCAATATGTCGTTGATCACCGTCAGCAGCGAGTCGGCGCTGGAGCGAATGGTTTCCGCGTAGTCGCGCTGGGTGCGATCGAGCGGCGTCTCGATCAACAAGCCCGTCATACCGATGATGCCGTTCATCGGGGTGCGAATCTCGTGGCTGACATTCGCCAGGAAATGACTTTTCGCGCGGCTCGCGGCCTGCGCAGCCTCGGTGGCGCGCACCAGTTCTTCGCGCGCTGCCCGCGCCTCGGTGACGTCCTGCAGTGATCCGGAGAGGCGCAAAGCGCGGCCCTGCGGATCGCGCTCAGCGGAGGCGCGAGCGCGATACCAGCGATGGCTGCCGGTGCCGGTCCGCAGGCGGATTTCCACGTCGAACGGCGCGTTCCTCTTGTAGTGGCCGCGTACTGCCTCGCGTATCTTGCCTTCGTCCTCCGGGTGCGTCAGCGCGCGCAGGAAGTTGCCGGTGGCCAGCTGCGCAGGAGTGTAGCCCAACAGTTGCGCGAGGCGCGGCGAACACCAATTGGTGTCGGTGGCCACCTCTAGTTCCCACAGGCCGTCCTGCGTGCCATTGATGGCGCGTTCGAAGCGTCGCTGTGCGGAATGCAGCGCATCTTCGATCAGCCTCTGTTGGTGGATATCTTGAATGGAACCGGCCATTACGGTGGCGACGCCTGCCTCACTGCGCTCGGCCATACCGCGCATTCGAAACCAGCGGTAAATCCCGTTGGCGGCGCGCATGCGAGTTTCAATGTCGTAAGGGATATTGTTCGCTACGTGTTCGCGCATCTTGTGACGGTAGGCGTCGTGTTCCTCCGCATGCACCAGGTAGTCGAGCGTCGCGACGTGCGGCTCGAGTTCGCCCTCTCGATAGCCGAGCAATGCCTGAAAGCTGGAGGAGAACCAGAGATGGCCGCTGCGCAGGTCCGCTTCCCAGTGGCCTTCGAAGCTCGACAGGGAAGCGCGCTCCAAGCGCCTTTCTGCGGCGCGCAACTGCTCGGTTTGCTGCTGCCGGAGCAGCGACGCGGCAACCTCTTCGGTGATATCCCAGGAGACACCCAGCAATCTTACGGGTCGACCTGCCGCGTCCAGTATCAGGCGCCCGAAGCTCTGCACATGGACGATGCCACGGCCGCCTTTGCCGTGGGCGCGAAAGCGCAGGGCAACGCGGTCCGTCTTGTTGGCCAGCGCCGTGTGGATGACTTCGGCAAACCGCGGCCGGTCCTCGGCCACGACCACGGCCTCCAGCGAGTCCATGTCCACCTTGCCCGTTGCGTTGTGCGACAGCGACTCGATCGGGTTTTCCAGCCGCAGGTAGCGGCGCGTGACCAAGTCGAGTTCCCAGCTGCTGATGCCGGCGCTTTCGGTCGCCATGTTGAGCTGATCGACCAGACGACGGTTTTCCTCCGCATGGTTCTTCAGCTGCTCGGTGGCGAGCACGTCGCGCGTCGCGTCCCAGGTGACGCCCACCACATAGCGCACCCGGCCGTGCTTGTCGCGCATGATGCGCGCGTAGTTCTGCATGTAGTGAAGTTCACCATCGATGCCGATCACCCGAAACGTGTACTCGAACGTGTCCGCATTTCTCTCGATCGCCGCGGTGGGCGCGCGCACCAGGATGCCTTGATCCTCGGCAATGACGATGCTCTCGACGTGCCGGAAATAATCCTTGAGCGGCACATCATCCATGCCAAAACAGGGCGGGCGCGGGCCGTGCCAGGAGAAGCAATTCGACTTGATGTCGAACTCCCAGGGCGCAATGCCGGCGGCTTTTGTGGTGACGTTCAAGCGCTCGATCAATGCGCTTTCCTGAGCCGCCTTGCGTTGCAATTCCTCAGCGTGCCGGACCTCCTTGGTCACATCCCAGGTCACGCCCAGCAGGCGTATGGCGACGCCGTCGGCATTCCGGTAGACGCGCAAATGTGTTTGGACATATTGAGGTTCAGGGCGCGGATTGGAGGTGCGGTGGCGCAGCGACAGAATGGCATCGCGGGACGGGTTCGCGATCGCGGCGCGCAGCGGCGCCACCACCGCGGCCTGCTCTGCACCGAAAATGGCGTCTTCGGCCGAGAATGTGGCTGAAGGCGCCAAACCAAACAGTTGAAAGAAGCTGCCGTCATTGACGAATTCGCCGCTGACCAGATCTTTTTCCCAGATGCTGATGCCGGCCGTCTCGGTCGCGAGCTTCAATCGCACCAACAGCTGGCTTTGCCGCTCGGCCTGCTCGGCAAGCCGCTTCGCGGCGTCCACCTGCTCGCTCATGTCGATGGTGAGGCCAACCACCCGGATCGCCCGGCCTAGGGCGTTGCGGAAGATTTCACCGCGCAATTGCACGAAGCGCACCGTGCCGTCTTTCCATTGCACGCGGTATTGGATGTGCATTGGCGCTTGCCCTTTGAGGGCCTTGATGAATTCGCTGCGGTAGTGCTCGCGGTCCTCAGGATGCACGGTACGCATCATCATCTCGTTCGGATCCGCTTGCAGCGCACCCATATCCGTGTCGAAAATCTCGCTTGGGTCGTAGCTGAGCTGCAGGGTGTTTTGCACGACATCCCACTCCCAGATGTGAACGCCGGCAGCCCGTGTGACTTCGTCCAGGCTTTCTAGGAATCCGGCATTTCCCACCGGGTGCGCCGCGGGCGCGGATTTGAACAGGGCAATACCTACTCCCGCGAGCAGAGTCAGCAGGCTCATGACCACCACGAGCAGCGGCGTCGGATGCAGCAACAGCGCCACGATGGCTGAAACCGTCAGCAACAGCAGCGCCACCGCCACCACCCCGGGTGCTGTCAGCGAGACCGTGCGATTCCACGACGAAACGCGGCGCCACAGGCCATATGGGCGCATTTTGTCGGTCAAATTCGATGCAATGATGGGTGTGCTCTCGTCACAGTTTTGGCCCAGGACGGATGGCCGCGGCGTCGTAATCTGCCCTTGATATCGGCGCGAAAACTGCCGTCTTTAGAGTGATTTAGCCGCGAAGCGGCGCCTATCACAGTGTCGAAATATTAGGGGCGAGCCCCAAAGCGGGGTACCCCGTGGCGGAAAGGGGCCGGTCGCCGCGCGGCGACCGGCTGAATTTACCGAAATCGGCCTAGTTGACGATCGCCTGATAAGTCAAGTTGTGCGACAGACCCCGCACGTCGGGAACGCCGTTGGCTGCGGCCGCGCCGGTGCCTGCTGCCTGCTGAATCATGCCGAGGACAATGAGATCGTTGACCGGGTCGATCCAGAACCAGGTGCCCGCGGCGCCACCCCACCAATAGCTGCCCTTGCCATAGTAACCGCCGGCCGCCACCGGATCGGTATAGACGGCGAAATCCAGGCCGAATCCCGCACCCGGCGCAAGGATGGGCACGTTAGGCGCCAACACATTGCTGCGCATCAGCTCGACGCTGAGCGGCGACAACAGGCGCACGCCGTCCAATTGACCGCCGTTCAGGAGCATCTGGCAGAAGCGCATATAGTCGGTCGCGGTGGATACCAAGCCGCCGCCGCCGGAAGAAAGCGCCGGAACCTGTGAGAAGTCGTGATTCAGGCCATCCTTCGGTCCCACCACCAGCAATTTGCCGTCCTTGTCGTAGCTATAAAACTCCGCAAAGCGGTTGAGTTTGTCCTTGGGTACGTAAAACGCCGTGTCCACCATGCCGAGCGGTTTGAAAATGCGCTGCTCCAGGAATTTCTCAAACGGCATGCCGGAGAGCTTCTGCACGATATAGCCCTGGATATCCACCGAAATGCTGTAGTGCCATTCGGTGCCCGGCTGCGAGTTCAACGGCAGCTTGGCAACCCGCTTGATGAACTCGTCCAGAGTATTGTTGGGATTGAGCACATCGGCGTCGCGCTGCATTTTATCCACGGGCGTATTGCTGAAAAATCCGTATGTAAAGCCGCCGGTGTGCGACATCAATTCGCGCATCGTCACCTGATGGACCTGTTCCTTCATCACGATGTTGTTGTTGGCATCGGTCGCGTAGACTTTGAGGCCGGCGAATTCAGGAATATATTTCGAAACCGGATCGTTAAGCTGCCATTTTCCTTCTTCGAACAGCATCATCATGGCAACACCGGTGATCGGCTTGCTCATGGAGTAGATGCGAAATATGCTGTCCTTTTGCATGGGCGCGTTCGTGGCAATGTCGCGTTTACCGGTGGCATCGAACTCGACCACTTTGCCGTGGCGCGAGACCATGGTCACAACGCCCGCCAGCTTGCCCTTGTCCACCAGAGCCTTCATGCCCTCTGGCAGGCGCGTGAGGCGTTCGCTCGACATGCCGACACTGTCTGCCTTGGCAACGGGCAATTGCCCTGCCGCCAGCGCCGCTGGGGCGGAAATCGCGAGGCCTAAGGATGCCAGGGCCAGCAAACGCCATGGACGTATGGAAACTAGCGATGGACGCATTCGAGAACTCCCTGTGAGATTGTTTTTGGGAAAACGGGAAGCGCAGTGTATGCCGGGTTTGCGCTGACGGAAACGGTTTTGTGTATGGCTGGCTATTTAGGGGGTTACCAATGACTGTACAAGAACAAAGCGGCCCGGGCGACGTTGACTCGTCCCGTCGCACGCTTCTCAAGGTAAGTATTGCCGGCGCGTTGGCGGCTGGAGCGGTCGGCGCGCGCGTCGCGGATTCCGCGCCGGCCGCGGCGCGATCCGGTCCGCGCCTGAACGGTCCGATCTTCTACGATGTTGAAACCACGCATGGCGTCGTGCGAGGCATCACCGATGCCGGCATCAAGTCGTTTCGCGGCATTCCGTACGGCGCCGACACGGGCGGCAAGAATCGTTTCATGCCGCCGCGTCCGCCCGCGCCGTGGACGGGCGCGCGCAATTGTGTGGGTTACGGGCCGATATCGCCGCAGACTCAGTCGAGCTTCAAGGACGATTACGGGCAGCTCATCATGTGGGACCGGCACGTGGGTTGCGGCGGCATGGGCGAGGACTGCCTGAACCTCAATGTGTGGACTCCGGGCCCAAATGACAACGCCAAGCGTGCGGTACTGGTGTCATTTCACGGCGGTGGTTGGGCCACAGGTTCGGCCAACGGACCGATGTACGACGGTGGGCAGCTCGCGCTGCTCGGCGATGTGGTGGTGGTCACGGTAAATCATCGTCTGGCAAGTTTCGGCTATACGCATCTGGCGGCGCTCGGAGGTCCGCCGGAGTTCAAAACCGCCGGCGTGTGCGGCGTGATGGACATGGTCGCTTCCCTTGAATGGGTGCGCGCCAACATTGCGGCGTTTGGCGGCGATCCGAATCGCGTCATGATCTTCGGTCAATCCGGCGGCGGAGCGAAAACCTCCACGCTGCTGGCGACGCCGGCGGCTGCAGGACTATTCCAGCGTGCGGCGGTGCAAAGCGGATCCACGCTGCGCCTCGTGGACGAAGCGGCCGCCGCGAAATCCGCCGAGCTGCTGCTCGCCAAGCTCGGCATTCCCAGGAATCGTCTCGCCGATATTCAAAACATTTCCTGGGAGATGCTGCTGCAGGCGCAAATCGAGGTGAGCGCCGGGTTTACGCCCGTGATGGACGGCCACTACCTGCCGCATCACCCGTTCGATCCGCTAGCCCCTCCTGAGTCGCGCAACGTACCGATGATCATTTCCACCACCCTGGAAGATGCAGCGCTGCGTCTCAGCAACTGGGATCTTGGCGACTCTGCGCTCGCAGATCTCGTGAATCAGCGCTTCAACGGCAAGGCGAAGGATATTGTGCCTTTGTACCGCGCGGCCTATCCCAACAAGTCGGCGTACTTGATCCAGGCGCAGATACTCACCGACAGCGGCGGCCGGGCCCGCGCAATCACGCAGGCCGAGCGCAAGGCGGCGCAGGGCGGGGCGCCTGCATATATGTATGTTTGGGAGTGGGCGACGCCCGCGTTCGACGGCAAGTTCGGCGCCGTGCATGGGCACGACGTGGATGCTTCCTTCAATCTTTATCGCAACAACATGGCCGGCAGCGGCCGCGAGGAAGGACGCGCGCTGGCGCTGTGTCTCGCATCCACCTGGGTGGCCTTCGCCAAGACCGGAAATCCGAATAATCCGCACATTCCGCTGTGGCCGTCCTATGACACGCAAAACCGCGCCACCATGATTTTCGACACAAACCTTCGCGTTGAAAACGACCCGCGCTCCGTCATCCGAAAATACTGGGCGGACAACCCGCCGCCGGCCGCGTAATCGACCTGTCAGCGCCGGCGCTCGCTCAAGCGGAGCGCCGGCCGCTCCGTTCCAGTATCCAGCGTGTCATCAGTTCGAACAACATGGCGCGCGAGCGTTCGTTCTCGTTGTGAATTTCGTGCAGCAGCTTGGGGTAGATCATGAGCCGCTTGTCGGTCGAGCCGATTCCGCCGATCAGGGCCTTCGATCCGCTGACGGGGCAGATTGGATCCGCTTCGCTGTGCACCGCCAGCCAGGGCTTGGTAATTTTCAATAGGTTTGCTTTGCTGGTATGGCAGGCTCGCGCAAAGCCGTACAGCAGTCGCAAACTCGCCGTGCGCGGCACCAGCGGGTCGCGCATGTGCTGGCGTTGAATTTCCTCAACCTGGGTGAGCTTGGTGCCATCGATGCCGAGGCCGATTCGCAGGCGTGGAACGAGCGCGGCTGCCACCCGCATCAACTTCCCGCCGATGCCGTCGATCTTGGGCATGGCATCCAGGGCGCAGCCGGTGGTAATGATTCCTTCAGCCCAATTCAAGCCGTCGATGGCTGCCAGCGTCACCACGACCGAGCCCATGCTGTGTCCCCAGACGAACAGCGGCAGCGCCGGAAATCGCTCGCGCAACGTCTTGCCGACCGACTCCAAGTCGCCGGCAAAATCGGCAAAGTTCGCCACATGCGTTCGTTTGCCGGGAAACCGTCCGTGTCCTTGCTGGTCATAAACGAAACAGGCAATGTACCTGCCGAGCGCGTCGGGAACATGGCGATAACGATCACCGTGTTCGGCAATGCCGTGCACGATCACGAGCCCGGCCTTCGCGGTAGCAGGCACCACCTCATAGCCTGGGAAATGCGTTCCGGGCAGCACGCCGAATTCGCGGTCGCCCATCATGCACTCCGTTGCAGCGCATGCAGCGGCGGCGGGCGCGCGAGCAGCCAGATCCCTGCAAGTACCAACACGGTTCCCACCATCACCCACGCGGTGAAGGGTTCGCCCAGCAGCAGCGCCGCCATCAGTATGGTCGAGAGCGGTCCAATCGCTCCGGTTTGCGCGGTCAATGTTGCGCCGATTCGCTCGATCGCCATCATCACCATGAGCACAGGCGCAAAGGTGCACAGGGTGGCGTTCAGGACCGAGAGCCACAAGACCTGCGGAGCTACCGCCATCGCAGCGAGCGGCCGCAGCAGCAGGAACTGTGCGATGCAAATGATGCAGGCCACCGAAGTCGCGAGTCCTGTCAGGCGCAATGCCCCGAGCCGCTGCACTTCCTCGCCACTGTAGGAAAGATATATCGCATAGCTGACCGCGCTGAAAAATACCAACGTCGCGCCGAGCGCCACGTCGGCGCCTTGCAGGCTGGTCTCACGACCGAACACGCACAACACGCCGCAGTAGCTGACGGCCAGCGCCATGATCTGCGTGCGCGTTACCTTTTTCCGAAACAGTATGGCGCCGAGGCCGAGCACCAATGTCGGATTAAGATACAAAATCAGCCGCTCCAATCCCGCGCTGACGTAGTGCAGCCCCAGAAAATCCAGAAAGCTTGAAAGATAGTAGCCGCAGAACCCCAAGCCCAGAATGATCCGTGCATCGCGGCACGTGAGCTTGGGCTTGCCGAGTCCCGCCCACCACGCTAGCACCAGGAACATGGGCAGCGCGAACAGCATGCGGTACATGATCAGCGTCACGGCATCGACTCCATAGCGGTACGCCAACTTGACGATGATGGCTTTGCCGGAGAAGGCGATCGCGCCGAGACCGGCCAGCAGCAAGCCGCGGCGCCGCGCCGCGAGCACTGAATCGGAGGCGGGGGTCGATGCGTTCACGTGTGATTTATGGCTTTCTGCTAGCCTTCGCGCAGCCGGAACAGTTTGCTTTGCGTACGGTCGACGTCGGAGTCGGCGGGATTCACGCGCCCGGCGTCGCGGCGCACGAAATTTTCGATGTCCGCGGCCGGGACCGCGGCGCTGCGGAAGAATCCTTGGTATTGATCGCAGCCCATGCGCTTCAAGATGCTCAATTGTTCCTCGGATTCCACCCCCTCGGCAATTACTTTCAAGCGCAGTCCATGCGCCAAAGAAATGATCGCGCGCACGATCGAAGCATCGCCGGCGTTGGAAGCGACATCGCTGATGAAGCTGCGGTCGATTTTCAGCTTATCGATCGGGAACCGCTGCAGATAGCTCATGCTTGAGTATCCGGTACCGAAATCATCGATGGCGACGACCACGCCGAGCTCGCTCAACTCCTCGAGCAGGGCAACGGAAGTCTCCGCGTTGCTCATCAAGGTGGCCTCGGTCAGCTCGATTTCCAGATAGGTGGCGTCAAGCGAATGTTCCTTGAGGGCCGCGTTCACCTTTTTTACGAAATTGGCCTGACGAAATTGCAGCGGCGATACATTGACCGCGACCCGCAGAAACGGCATCTGGCGCTGCTGCCATTGCCGCGCCTGCCGGCAGGCTTCGCGTACGACCCAATCGCCTATCTCCAGGATCAATCCGCTTTCCTCGGCGATGGGAATGAATTCTCCCGGCAGGATGAACCCGCGCTTCGGATGCAGCCAGCGGATCAACGCCTCGACGCTGCGCATCTCGCCGGTCGCGATGTCTATTTTCGGCTGATAGTGCAGCGCCAGCTGCCCTTGAGCGAGCGCGCCGCGCAGCTCCGCTTCGATCTCGAGCCGTTCCCGCGAGAAGCCCATCACGCTGGAATCGAAAAAGCGAAACGTCTTGCGGCCATTGCGCTTGGCGAAGTACATGGCCTCGTCGGCGCGGGCCAGAAGCTCCTCGGCAGCCGTGCCGTCGTTCGGATAGCGCGCAATGCCGATGCTGGGGCTGACGTGCAGTTCGAGTCCGGTCAGCTGGTAGGGCTGCGATAGTGCTGACATCCAGCGCCCGATCAGTGCCTCGATTTCCGGCACCGAACCGACGTCGCGCAACAGCGCCAGGAACTCATCGCCTCCGGCGCGGGCAATGCTGTCGGTCGACCGGGTAATCGAGATCAGGCGCTCGGAAACGTGCTTCAGCAGAGTATCCCCCGCGCCGTGGCCCAAGGAGTCGTTGATGATTTTGAAGCGGTCCAGATCGAATACGCACACGGCGAATGGCCGCCGCTCGAGCACGGCGCGCTCCAGGTGCTCGACGAACAACACTCGATTCGCCATGCCGGTTAAGGCATCGTGCGTCGCCTGGCGTTTCAATTCGAGATTGACATGCGCCAGGGATTTGTCGCGCTCCTTGAGCATGTGGATCGACTCGCGCAACTGCTGCCGGCGGTCATGCAGACGCAGCCGCAATTCCCGGCCGAACACCCCCAACAACACGCACCGACCCAGCGTCGCGACGAAGCAAAGCCAGACGAGGCCCCGCTCGGCCGGCGTTGCCTGCGGGATCAGGATTCTCGCATTGATCGCCGACATCACCACCGCCGCGGCAATGGCGACGCCGACCCAGGCAATTGCGGACTGACGCTTCGACAGCGCCAGGCAGCCGAGGCCAAAAACGATGAACAACACGGTGAAAAAATAGAACGCCACCTGGGGTGCGAGCGCTGCGAACAATACCTGGATCGCACTGGAGAAGATCACCTGGGCCAGCAGCAATGCACCCTCGGGGCGGCGGCTTTTTGCCGCCCAACTGCGCAGCACCCAGAACACCGAGCTGTCGAGCAGGCCGATGGCCGTATACAGCAGTGGAATGGTGGGGCTGATCGTGCCAGTGAACGCGAAACCCGCGAGCAAAACACCGTCGATGACATAGCTTAGGGCGACGGCCAGTACCATCCACTTCCCAAGGCTGCCTTCCGGCACTGGTTTCGAGGGTTCCATGAGGACGCTACGGCGACTGTTGCGTTGCGGAAGCGACAATAATCTGCCGACAACGCGACAATTACCGCGACTTGGTTCAACAATATCGCGATTTAGCGGGGTCGAAACCGCGGATTTTCGGTGAAATCAGGGTCGGTCAGGCTGTCCAGAAACGCCACCAGGTCAGCCCGCTCGGTTGCGGTAAGCGCGAACGGCCGAATCCGCGAATCCTGAAGCTGACTTTTATGGCCGCCGCGCATGTAGTGATCCAGGACGTCCTGCAAGCTCGACAGGCTGCCGTCGTGCATATACGGCGCTGTCAGCGCCACGTTGCGCAGCGTCGGTACGCGAAATTTGCCCATATCCTCAGGCCTATGAGTCGATTCCATCAGGCCTCGATCGTGGGGAGGATAGCCGCCGCGTCCGTCGATATCGTACAAGCCGGTATTGGCAAAAAGTGTCTGGCCCCGCTCGTGACCCTGGGAGATCAAGGGTCCCGAGAAGTTGATTCCAAAGTGACATTGGGCGCAGCCGACTCGGGCTGAGAAAAACAGCGCCATGCCGCGCCTGGCCGAGTCGGACATCGCCGTGCGGTCGTCGTCGAAAACATAGCGGTCGAAGGCCGAGCGGCCTGATATCAAGGTGCGCTCGAAAGCCGCGATCGCCTTGATGATGTTGTCCATGGATAACGCCGGGACTTTGGACGGAAAGGCGGCGGCGAATTGCTCGGCATAGCCGCTGTCCCGCGAAATGTTGCGCACGGCGCTGACGCCGCCATTCTGCAACCCCATTTCCAGCGGGTGCTCATTGAACAGCGGCTGGCGCATTTGTTTTTCGAGCGAGCGCAGGTAGGGGTCTGCCCAGGTAAATGCCGGGTTATAGGCGACGTTGGCGAGGCTCAAGGCCGCGCGCCGCGTGGATTCGCCGGTCGCCCCTTGTGCGCGCGCTCTACCGTCCGTAAATGCGAGTTCGGGACGATGACAGCTCGCGCATGAGTACTGTCCAGTTGCGGACAGGCGAGTGTCGAAGAACAAACGGCGCCCCAGTTCCACCTTGGGGACGGACATGGGATTGTCGGCCGGCACTACCGGTCGCGGAAAACCCGGCGGCAGGTGCCATTCAAACTCCGCCGCTGCAGTATTGCCGGCGTAAGCGGCATCGATCGGCGCGCACGCCGCAAGAAAAATCAGCAAATAGCGAATTTACCGGTCCCTATCTCCAGATCGGCGGGGCACCGCTCGCAAGCGAAGCGGTTTGCGCCGCAACCGTTTCTCGCTCGTCCATCCATTTGGCGAATGCCTCGACGTCCGTCGGAGATAAACCTTGTGCGTCCTTGCGTCGAGCCTCGGCCCATTGATGCATCGCCGTCATCAGTTCATTGGCGAGCGGCCTGGAATCGCGGAACAAGGTCATGTAAGCGTCCTTCGCATCGTCGATCCTGTTCAATCCAAGATACGCTTCGCCACGATACTCGATTGCGTCCGGATAAGCCGGATTGAGTTCGAGCGCCTTGGCATAGGAACTCAACGCGTCCTCGTAGTGACCGAGATGCCGATTGGCAAATCCAAGATAGTTCCACGCCTCATACATTTTTGGATCCAGGCCGACGACATCGATCAACTTTGTGATCGCTTCTTGATAAGACTTCTGCGCCTTATCGTGAGCTTTGGCGCTTTTTTCCGGCGTCGCGGCCTTGACAGCATCGGCATCATAGTCTTTCGCATTCTTGATGATGCGCACTGCGGAGTGGTAGGCGATTTTCGCGGCTTCCTCGCGGTTACGCATGGCACCCTCGGAGCTGACCATGCCGCTGCCGCCGGGGCCGGACGAACCGCCGCTCCCGTGTGCAAAGCCGATGCCGACAGGAGCCGCGATCAGAGTGGTCGCGAAAACGAAGCCGCCGAGGAACGTGCGCATGGGAAACTCCCTTTCGGTGGTTCAACCACCACAGCCCTTGAGTACCCGCGAGCCGATTTTAGGTTCAATTGCCGATTCGATTCAAGCTCTACCCCTACTGCGGCCCCATCAGCGAAGTGGGAGGGTGGGGCAGCGCCGCCACCTGCTTGGCGGTCACGTCGGCCTTGTAGTTGTTATCGAAATGGCTGCGAAGGTAATTGACCACGTCGGCGATCTGCGCATCGCTCAGGTGTGCCGCGCGGGTTTCCATCATTTGATCTGCGGGCAGACCGAATGGCGGCATGCCGTTGCGGCCGTTCAGCACCGTCAGCGCGACGTACTGCCACGACACCAACTTCTTGTTGGCCGCGAGTTTTGGATAAAAACCGGCGCCGACTGCCCCTTGGCCGCCGGCCATGTGGCAGCCGGAGCAGATATGGTCATAAATCTCGGCGCCGCTCATCGAGCCGACTCCCGCATGCGATGTAAACGAGGCATCGTCCGCATAGGCGCCGGCCGCCGCTGCCGCAATCAACACCAGCATGACCATTTTAGGCGCCGCCAAAGCGCGCCTAGCTTGTGCGTCAAGGCGGCTCATGCCTTTGCTCCCTGCGCTAGCACGCGTTGATGCATTCGGCCAATGGCATCGAGCGCCGAGGTGACCGCGCCCTCCTGCCATGCGTTGAGGAAGGAAGCGTGTTCGCCCGCCAGCGCAATTCGCCCATCGATCCTGCACAAGTCATCGTAATGCTTGGCGCGCGAGTCGGTACTCCACATGCCAAAGCAACCCATGGCGAAGGGTACGCGATGCCAGGCGACGGCAACTGCATTGTCGAACTCCTGGTGATACTGCGGATGGATTTGGCTGCCGTATTCGAGGACCTTCTGCACGCGTTCCTGCGGCGTCATGGCGGTGAACTCCATGGCGTTCAAACCCCAGATGTAGGCGCCGAGTAGTACCCCTTTGCCACCGCTTTGAAATCCGTAGTTCGGATAGCCGATATTGGTGATCGGGAGGTCTGTGTAGGTAATCCCGCCGTAAATGTGTTCGTCTTCCTCCCAGAAGCGGCGCTTGAATTGCAGACCCACCTTGATCGCCGAGGCATAGGGGAGCGCGGCAATCGCCGAGGCCAGGGCCGGGCCCACATTCATCGGGATCTGCGCCAGTACGGATAGGGGAATGGTGCACAAACACCAATCGGCACGTGCGGTTTGCGTGGTTGCGGGACTGCGGCTGTCGATGAATTTCACCGTCACGCCATGCTCGTCCTGGTGGATGTCGATGACTTTGCTGTCGTAGCGAATGAGCGAACCCAGCTCGCGGCCGAACGCTTCACCGATGCGCCCCATCCCGCCGACCGGTTGAAACAGGGCAGTCTGCATATCGAAGATATCGCCGGTGGGGATTCCCTGCCACAGCCCCGACTTCAGAATATCGCTCAAGGCTACCGGCTTCGATGGGATGGGCCGCGCCGACAAACCACCACCCGGATTTTTCTCATAGCCGCGCCGATCGCTGGACGCATCGCTCGCGACGTAGGAATAGTTCTTGTCGAGCGCGCCCCAATCACGCAGCGATTCGAGGAGTTTTTCCTGGTCTTCCTTGCTGACCGAGGTGTCCAGCGAATGCTGCCGGGTGGCTTTGGCCAACAACTCCGCCACATGCCCCTGGTAATCGGCCTTGATCTCGCGGTAGCGCTGCGGTTTACCGCCAAACGCGTCCGGGCTGTGCAGGTAGGCGTTGTAATTGACCTGGAAAAAAGGTTCGAGAGGCACGCGCAGAACCTTGGCGTAATGCATCATCCCGAAATGGTGATAGGGGATTCGCCACGGGCCTGGGTTGATGTACAAGTCCTTGTCGAATTCGCACTGCTGCGAAAGGCCGCCAAGCTCCGTGTAGCGGTCGCCGCCGCGAATGGTCCAGTTTCGTCCGCCGGCCCTGTCGTTGTATTCCAGCACCTGGACCGCGTAGCCGGCATTGCGCAGCTCATAGGCCGCAGTCATGCCCGCCATACCGGCGCCGAGAATTAACACGGAGGCGCCTTTGGGCGCTCCCTGTAGATTGATTGGCCCCTGATAAGGCGACTCAGCTGCGAGGCCAAGGCTGCTCATCGCCTGGTACATCGCGCCGGCGCCGGCGGTGGACCCGATCATTTGCAGCAGCCGGCGGCGACTCAACGAATACGAACCATCCTCATTTTCCATTGCTTCCCCGTACCTTTCGCCTCTCCCGCGATCCATAGTACATGAGGTGGGGCATGAGGGCTCACGGCGCACAGTTCAAAAAAACGCGCAGCGGCTTAGGATCGGGTAGGCGACGTTGCGTAATCCGGTGAAACTTGTCGCAATGTTTTTGTTGAACTGCTGCGGATGCTGGAAGTCTTATACAATGCCGAGAAGCCGACTGTGTAACGGGTGATGTTATGCAAAACTTTATGAAAATTCGCTCTATCGTACTTAGCCTGTGCGGCGTTGCCGCGCTCGCGCTCACCGCTCCAGCCTTTGCGCAGCACAGCAGTGGCGGTGGCGGCGGTCATGGCGGCGCGGTGGCGGGCCACGGCTCTTATGGTGGCGGCGGATACCGCGGTGGTTATTACGGCGGTTACCGAGGCGGCTACTACGGTGGGCGCTACGGCTACGGTTGGGGATATCGGGGCGGCTATTGGGGCGGCGGCTACTACTGGGGCCCCTGGGGTTGGGGATGGGGCGGGCTCGGGCTGGGCCTTTATTTCGCGACCTTACCTTACTATTACTCGACCTATTGGTACGGCGGCGTTCCCTACTACTATGCCGGCAACACGTACTATACGTACGACGGCACAGTGGGCCAATACCGGACCGTAGCACCGCCTCTGGGTCCGCCGGATCAGTCCGGAGCCGGGGCGCAGGCACCATCCGAGCTTATTTCCTATCCCAAGAACGGCCAGAGCCCTGACCAGCAGGCCACGGATAAGTACGAGTGCTATAAGTGGGCCGTCTCACAGCTCGGATATGATCCGACCACGGCAGGGGGGGGCACCGTGCGTCGCGACCTGACGGATTACAACCGCGCCCAAACAGCCTGTTTGGAAGCCCGCGGTTATAGCGTCAAGTAGTCCGCCAGCGCGTCCGGGCGCTTAAGGCTGCCGGGCGGTAGTGCCAAGAACCTGCGCGCAACTTTTTTCGACATGAACCCTGCCTCGTGTCAAACTATGCGGTTTTGGACCCCGGGTTCGCCCGGCCCCACCTAAAATCACGGAATTTCGTTATGGCCCGCACAACACCTCTTTCCGATATCCGCAATATCGGCATCATTGCCCACGTCGACGCCGGCAAGACGACGACGACCGAGCGCATCCTGTATTACACGGGTCGCAAGCACACCATCATCGACATTCACGATACCAAGGATCTGAAGACCTCGACGACCACCGACTATCTCGAGCAGGAACAGAAGCGCGGCATCACGATTCAAAGCGCCGCGGTCTCCGCCTTCTGGCGCGGCAAAAAGATCAACCTCATCGACACTCCGGGACACGTTGATTTCACCATCGAAGTCAACCGCTCACTGCGCGTGCTAGACGGCGCCGTAGTGGTGTTCGACGGCGTGGCGGGTGTGGAGCCGCAATCGGAAACCAATTGGCGCTTGGCCGACAACTACGGCGTGCCGCGCCTTTGCTACGTCAACAAGATGGATCGCAGCGGCGCCAACTTTTTGCGCTGCGTGGACATGATCAAGAAGCGCCTCGGCGCACGGCCGCTGCCGGTGCAGATTCCCATCGGCTCCGAGGACAATTTCAAAGGCATGGTTGATCTGATTGAAATGAAGGCTTTGGTGTGGGATTCGGACGACAAGGATGCGGAGTGGAAGAGCCTCGAGGTCACTGCCGATCTCGCGGACAAACTGCACATTACGACGCCCAGCGATCGCAAGCTGCTGGACAGCGTCGCGCAATTTCGCACCGAGTTGGTAGACACCTGCCTCGAGCAGAATGACGAGGCGATGGAAGCGTTTCTGACGCACGGTACGGTTCCCTCAGGCGATATCCTGCGCCAAGCGCTGCGCAAGGGCACCTTGAATTCCGCCTTCACGCCGGTGCTATGCGGCTCGTCCTACAAGAACAAGGGCGTGCAGCAGGTGCTCGACGCCGTGGTGGATTATCTGCCGGCGCCAACCGACGTGCCATCGATCAAGACCGTCGATGCCGACGGCGAGCCCATCGGCGAGCGCAAATGCTCGGACGACGAGCCGTTTGCCGCGCTGGCCTTCAAGGTGATCAATGACATTTACGGTGCGCTTACTTTCATCCGCGTCTACTCCGGTGTGTTGACCAAGGGCGCGTCGATATTGAATTCGACCCGCGGCAAGCGCGAGAAGATCGGCCGCATGGTCGAGATGTTCGCCAAAGAAGCCAATCCGGTGGAAGAAGCGCGCGCCGGCGACATCATCGCGCTGGTATCGCTGGCGGACACGGAAACCGGCGACACGCTATGCGATTCGGAGAACCCGGTGGTGCTCGAACGTATGCGCTTTCCGGAACCGGTCATCAGTGTCTCGGTCAAGTCGAAGAACAAATCCGAACAAGAAAAATTCGGCGCTGCGCTCGGCAAGATGGTGCGCGCCGATCCCTCGCTGCATTTGGAAACGGATCGCGAAACAGGTCAGACGATTCTGCGCGGCATGGGTGAATTGCATCTGGAGGTGACTCTCGATCGCATGCGCACCGAGTTCGGGGTCGAAGGCACCATGGGTGAACCCCAGGTCGCGTACCGCGAGACCATCACCAGGAAGATTCAGGAAAACTACATTCACAAGAAGCAGACCGGCGGATCCGGCCAGTTCGCCGAAGTGTGGATCATCTTTGAGCCGCTGCCGCGCAGCACCGGATTCGAGTTCGTCGACGAAACGGTCGGCGGATCGGTACCGAAGGAGTTCGTGCCGTCGGTCGAAAAGGGCCTGAAAGTGCAAAAAGAGGACGGCGTGCTCGCTCACTACCCGACCGTGGATTTTCGCGCGACCTTGATCGATGGCAGCTTCCACGATGTCGATTCCAATGCGATGACGTTCGAAATTGCCGCCAAGGCTGCGTTCCGCGAGGGCATTCGCAAGGCGGCGCCGATTCTGCTCGAACCCGTCATGAAAGTTGAGACGGTGACGCCCGGCGACTATTTGGGCGACGTCATCGGCGACATCAATCGTCGACGCGGCTCGATTCAGGATCAATTGGAGCGCGGCACCAATATCGCCGTGGTGGCCATCGTGCCGCTGTCGGAAATGTTCGGCTACATCGGGCAGTTGCGCGGCATGACCAGCGGCCGCGCCTCCTACACGATGGAGTTCTCGCACTATGAGCCGGTGCCGCGCAATGTCGCCGATGAGGTGATTGCCGAGGTGGCCAAGACCAAGGCGGCGGCGACGGCCTAAGGCATCGGGAGCGGACGCGGTAGACTGAGCGCCGTGACCGAGCCGAACAAAGAGAACGATCCGTCGGATTCGCGCACCGAACGGCTGAACACCAAGGCCGCCGGAATCATCGGATTGGCGGTGATGTGCAGCCGCGTGCTCGGTCTTGCGCGCGAGTTGATATTCGCCGCCCTGTTTGGCGGCGGGCTGGCGCTGGATGCCTTCACGGTCGCTTTCCGCATCCCCAACCTGCTGCGCGATTTATTCGCCGAGGGCGCGCTGTCCACGGCATTCGTCACGACCTTCAGTAAAACCATCGCCCGCGGCGGCGACGATGCGGCGTGGCGACTGGCGAACAAGGTGGCGACGCTGACGGCCTTGAGCTTAGGGCTAATTTGCATCGCAGGCATGGTCTTCTCCAATTCGCTGGTGGCGATATTGGCGCCGGGATTCGATGCGGACAAGGCGGCGCTCACCGCGCATCTCACGCGCATCATGTTTCCCTTCATCCTGCTGGTGTCGCTCGCCGCCCTGGTGATGGGCATGCTGAACGCCAAGAATGTCTTTGGCATGCCAGCGATGGCATCCAGCTTTTTCAATATCGGGTCCATCATCGGCGGCGTGACCCTGGGGTATTGGATCGATCCGCATTTCGGCCTGCGCGCCTTGATCGGCCTGGCGTTCGCAACCGTGATCGGCGGCGCGCTGCAGCTCATGGTGCAATTGCCGTCGCTGGCGCGGCTTGGCTACCGGTTCCGTCCGGACTTGTCGTGGCGCGATCCCGGGGTCAAGGCGATCCTGCTGCTGATGGGGCCTGCCGTCATTGCCGCCAGCACAACGCAATTCAACGTCCTGATCAATTCGGTGTTCGCCTCGAGTCTCGAAGACGGCGCGATTTTCTGGCTGGCCGCCGCCTTTCGCTTGATGCAGCTGCCGCTGGGGCTTTTCGGCGTTGCCTTGGGAACCGTGACCTTGCCGCTGCTGTCGCGGCTGGTAGTGGCGAATCGCCTGGACGTGTTTCGCGCCGAGTTGAGCCGTGCCATGCGGCTTGCGTTTTTGCTCACCATTCCCGCGACGATTGGCCTCATGATGCTCGCCGAGCCGATCATTTCGCTGCTGTATCAGCATGGGAAATTCGATGCCTATCAGGCGGCGCAGACCGCCGGTGCCTTGCGCTATTACGCAATTGGTCTTGCCGGGTATGCGGCGCTCAAGGTCCTGGTCAATGCGTTCTACGCGCTCGACCGGCGCAAGACACCAATGCTGGTGAGTTTTCTGGCGGTCGCGCTGAATCTGCTGCTCAACTGGATCTTTACGGTTCGGTTGGCGTGGGGGCACCGTGGACTGGCGTTTTCGACAGGATGCGTGGCGACGGCCAATTTCCTGTTTCTGTATGCCCTCATGCAGCACCACCTCAAGGGCCTCGAATCGCGGCGACTGCTGCAATTGCTGGGAAAAATCGCGGTGGCGTCGATCGTGCTGGTTGCGGTGTGTGCCGCCTCGTCGCACTGGTTGCTCGCCGAGTGGCAGACGCAGGCTTTTACGGTAAAGCTCGCCGGGCTGTTCGGGACCATCGCCGCCGCGGCCTTGGGTTTTGCCGGCTGCGGCCTGTTGTTGCACATTGAAGAGCTCAAGGATCTGCGCACCGCGCTGCAGCGGCGGCTCGCAAGGACCAAGCGCTGACTAACTACTGCGTCGTTGTGGAATTGAGCAAGCGCTCTAATATGTAAAATCCCCCGCAGCATCGTCCCGCTTGCGCCGCGCCTCCTTAGGAGAGGCGAGGTTAGGATGGGCTATGATAGCGGCGAACTTAAGATTAACCGGAGGGTGCCGTGAAGTTACACCTACCAAATTCAGTGTGGCCGATGTTGTTGACTTGCGCGCTGATTCCGGCGATCGGTCAAGCGGTGCCGGTGTCGAGCCTTGAGGTTCGAATCGTCAACGGCGCCAAGGAACTCAGCACCGGCAGCGAGTTGGAGCTGCGCATTTACGAAGCGGGCAAGGGTGTAAGACGCCTGCCACTCGCGCATGGCGAGGCATGGCTGCCCGAGTCAACGCATCTTATCCCGGTGAAGCTGAATGAGGCACTCGATCCACGCAATGTGGTGCGCTTCGCGATCTATTATCGCGCCGGCAGTCCGTTGGCGCCCGCGTGGGAGGTTGCCGCTGCCGACGTGGAGCTGCCCACGTCTCAGGGATCGCCGGTACGGTTGCTCGATGCCACCTTGTCCGGAGTTATTGCGCGGCAAGGAGAACTGGCGTCAGTGGAACGCGAAGCCTCCGCGATGACCTGCTCGAGCGATGCGGATTGCGATGATGGGCGGGCCTGCAATGGCCGCGAACGCTGCGCGCCGCGCACGCCGGGCGCCGATGCGCGCGGCTGCGTGAAGGGCATCCCGGTCGTCTGCCCCGTCAACCAGGTGTGCGGCGAGGGCGTGGGCTGCTACGGCCCGAATGCACTGAAGACCATCAAACCGGCTGCCGATACTTCGAAGCCTTGAGAGGAGGCTGATCCGTCCAAGCGGTGGCGGTTGCGCGGGCTATTGGCCTCGACGCGATCCATAGCAGGCGTCAAAATGGGTGCGACGGACGCGAAATAACAAAGCTGAAGGATCCGGGATTGTCCGATCGCTCCACTGATGAACTGATTGCCAAATGGCGCGCTGGGGATGCCAGCGCCTTGCAGGCATTGTTGCCATTGATATACCAAGAACTGCGGCGGGTGGCCAGCAATCACTTGCGTGCCGAGCGGGCGAATCACACGCTGCAAACCACTGCCTTGATCCATGAAGCCTACCTGCGGCTGGTTGTGGGCGAGGGCGCGGAGATCCGCGATCACTGCCACTTTGTCGCCTTGGCTTCCCGTTTGATGCGCCAAGTCCTCGTCGATCACGCGCGCGGCCGCTT
The DNA here is from genome assembly GCA_963785405.1 of uncultured Gammaproteobacteria bacterium. GTDB lineage: Bacteria > Pseudomonadota > Gammaproteobacteria > Steroidobacterales > Steroidobacteraceae > Bog-1198. The sequence goes on along the minus strand of CAWAVF010000003.1, from coordinate 238,434 downwards.
GGCCGAGAAGCGGCACGGCGGAATCAAGGTGACCATGAGCGAAGCGCTGCAACTGACGCCGCAGCCGGAAGTCGATCTGCTTGCAGTTGACGATGCGCTGAATCGTCTTTCGCAACTCGATCCACAGCAGGCGCGGGTGGTCGAGCTGCGCTTCTTCGGCGGGCTGTCGATTGTCGAAACTTCGGAAGCCTTGAGCGTCTCGCCGGCAACCGTCAAGCGTGACTGGACGACGGCGCGCGCGTGGCTGCGGCGCGAGCTGCTGCGCGCGGAGACGATGTGAACCCGGAACGCTGGCAGCAGATCAAAATCGCGCTGCATCGCGCGTTGCAGCTCGATGGCGCATCCAGGCGGGCATACATCAATGACATCGCCGCGAATGATTCCGAACTACGCCAGGAATTGGAATCATTGATAGCCGCGCATGATGGGACCAGCGATACGTTTTTGAACATTCCCGCCGCCGCCATGGAGCGCATCGCCGAGATCGATGGCCCGGATCCCTGGGTGGGCAAGCGCATTGGTGCCTACCAGCTCATCGAGCAAGTGGGCTCGGGGGGTATGGGCGAGGTGTATCGTGCCATCCGCGTTGATGACGAATACCAAAAACAAGTTGCGATCAAGCTGATTAGGGTTGGCCAGGACTCGGCGTTCGTCGTCCAGCGCTTCAGAAATGAACGTCAAATCCTTGCGAGTTTCGAGCATCCGAATATCGCCCGCTTGCTCGATGGCGGTACCACTGCCGAGGGGTTGCCCTATTTCGCGATGGAGTTCATCGAGGGTGAGCCCATTGACGTCTACTGCGATCGAATGCGACTGGATATATCCGCGCGCCTGCGTTTATTCCTGCAAGTGTGCAGCGCGGTGCAATATGCGCATCAGCGGCTGATCATACACCGCGACTTGAAGCCCAATAACATTCTGGTGGGCGCGGACGGCGTGCCGAAACTTCTCGACTTTGGGATCGCCAAGATATTGGAGCTCGGAGCGGGCTCGGAAAGCACGGCGCACACCAAGACCAATTTCACGATGCTTACGCCCGCTTACGCCAGCCCCGAACAGGCCACCGGTCAACCCATCACGACGTCGAGCGACGTCTATTCATTGGGCGTTATCCTCTACGAGCTGCTTACCGGCCGAAAGCCCCGCTTCGCCTCGGCGGCGCCGACGGAAGAGCCGCGCAGGCCAAGTGCGGCGGTGCGCCGGCTTGAGGCCGGCCGCGGGATGACTGGCTCCGATAACACCACTTCTGCCGCCACCTTGAGCGGCTTGCGCGAAGGAGCCCCGAGCAAGCTTGCGCGCCGGCTGCGCGGTGATCTCGACAATATTGTCCTCATGGCATTGCGCGCGGATCCGCAACGAAGATACGAGTCGGTCGAGCAGTTTGCCGAGGACCTGCGCCGTCATCTGTCCTCCCGGCCGGTCATTGCGCGCAAGGACACGCTGCGCTATCGCGCCGGAAAGTTCCTCGTGCGTTATGCCGCAGGGGTCACAGCGACAGCGGCTATCGTCATCGCCCTGCTGGCGGCGCTGCTCGTCACGGCGCGCGAAACGCAAATTGCGCAGCGCGAACGTCAGCGCGAGGAACACCGCTTCAATGAGGTGCGCAAGCTGGCGCATTCACTGATCTTCGAAATCAACGACGCCGTCCAGAATGTAGCAGGCTCGAGCGCGGCCCGGCATCTCATATTGAAGACCGGGTTGCAGTATCTTGACAGTCTGTCGCTTGAGGTGGCGGGAGATCCGACGCTGCAGCGCGAACTTGCCGCGGCATACGAACGATTGGGCGACGTGCAAGGCCGCGCGCTCGAGGCCAATGAGGGTAACTATAGCGGCGCGGCTGCGAGCTATCTACATGCCATGGCGTTGCGCGAAGCCATTGTTCATGCGCAGCCCGGAAACACCGGTGTGCGCGCCGAATTGGTTGTGATTTATGGCAAGCTTAGTGACTTGATGTGGAGTTCAGGCAAGCCGGACGACTCCATTGCGTACTCACAGGATACGGTCGGCAATAGTCAGATGCTTGCGATAACCGATCCGAAGAGCCGGACTTATCAACTGCTTTTGGCGAGCAGTCTCCTCGACAACGGCTTCAAGCGCTTCAAGATTCAGGGCGATACCGTGCGCGCGCTCGAGAATATGCGCAGGGCCATTGCCTCGCTGCAACTGCTGCGGGAAACCTACCCGAGCGACCTGCAGATTGGCAGGACCTTGACTTTGGCGTACAGCCGGGCCGCGGAGGTGCTGTCCTCCGACCCGAAAGGGTATGCCGAGGCGTTGACGATGGAAAAAAATGCCCGGACGATCATCCGCTCGCTGGCCGCGAGTTCACCGGACAACGCCGATTTTATCCATCTGGCGGCATTTGCGGATCACAACATGGCGGATGTACTGATCAAAATGCAGGCATTCGATGACGCCGAATCCTACGAGCGGGCTGCGCTGCAGGGCTTCAAGACTCTGGCCGCGGCTGATCCAAAAATTTCTGAATATCGATTCGACAAGGCGCTGAGTCTTGCAAGTCTGTCGAAAATCGCGCAGCAGCGCGGGCAAACGTCAGCCGCCATAGCTGACCTGCAGGAGGCGCTGCTGGGTTATGGAACCGACGCGGACATTTCGAACTATTACCGCTCGGTGAAAGCGGCGCAGCAGCAACGATTGGCGGAGATGTACGCGAGCTTGGCAGTAAACGATCAGCGAAGCGTCGTCCAGCGACTCGGAGATTGGCGCGCCGCGAAGGAGTGGTATGAAAAGGCACTTGCCCTATACAATGGCTTGAATGGCGAGTCGCCTGAGGCCCGGGCGGCTGCGGAACAGATTACGCAGAAAATACATGGATGCGATGCGAGTCTGGCGGCGCTGAAAAGTCGCGCCTGAAATAGCTTGAGCTTCGGCGTTGTTTTACTTTGGAGAACCGTATGGATGGTTCGCACACATCCGCGTTTGCCATCGACTTGCGCAGCGATACGGTCACCCGGCCGACCGCCGGAATGCGCGCCGCCATGGCGGCCGCCGAAGTCGGCGATGATGTGTATGGCGACGACCCCACGGTCAACCGTTTGCAAGCCATCGCCGCCGAGCGCTTCGGCTTCGAAAGCGCGCTGTTCTTTCCGAGCGGAACGCAAAGCAATCTGGCCGCCTTGATGGCTCATTGCGGCCGCGGCGATGAGTTCCTGGTGGGTCAAGAGGCGCATACCTATAAGTATGAGCAGGGCGGCGCGGCGGTTCTCGGCAGTATTCAGCCTCAGCCTCTGGAGAACGAGCCGGATGGTGGCATCGCTCTGCCGCGTATTGCTGCGGCAATCAAACCCGACGACTATCACTTCGCGCGCACGCGATTGTTGGCTCTGGAAAATACCATCGGTGGGCGCGTATTGCCGATGGGCTACCAACGCGAAGTCACGGCATTCGTGCATTCACGGGGACTTGCGACTCACCTCGATGGCGCACGAATTTTCAATGCCATCGTCAAGCTCAATGTCGACGAACGCACCGGGGTGGCGGGATTTGACTCTGTGTCGATCTGTCTTTCCAAGGGTCTCGGCGCACCCGCCGGAACCGTGCTGGTGGGGTCGCGGGATTTCATTGCCGCCGCGCGGCGCTGGCGCAAGGCCTTGGGCGGCGGCATGCGCCAGGCGGGAGTGCTCGCGGCAGCGGGCCTATACGCGCTGCAGAATCATGTGCAGCGGCTCACCGATGATCATGCCAACGCCGAGTACCTGGCGGCGGGATTGCGCGCCATGGGCTTGAGCGTGGCGGCGCCGCAGACCAACATTTTGTATGTCGATATCCCGGTGCCGAAAATACCCGGACTGAAAGCCCATCTGGAAGGGCGCGGCATTAACGTTACGGTGGGGCCGCGCACCCGGCTGGTGACGCATTTGGATGTGCCGCGTCCCAAAATCGCAACCGCGCTGCAAGCATTTCGCGAGTTCAATTGGGCGGACGGAACAGTTTGATCGGTCCACTTCGCTGACGGCTAACCGCGGCCGCGAAACCGCCGACGCGCAGCCTGCAGATCCTGAGGCGTGTCGATGTCCACGCCCGCCGACGGCATATCGACCAGCCGCACGGCGTCGCGCGGCAATGTGTTCACCATCTCGCGCAATCCAATGTCGCCCTTGAGCTCAAGCCCCCGTGAATACAGCCAGCGCGGCAAAATGATCGGCGTCCCGCCCTGCCGGCCTATGCGCCGAGCGATCACGCGTCGCCGGGCGGCTCGCCAGCTCCCTAGCAGCCGCAGCACATCGCGGCGGCGCAGATTTATCAGATCCACCGGCAGCAATAAAACCGCCGGCGAGTATCGAGCTTCGGTGATGCCGCTGCGCACCGAGCTCGACAACCCCTTCGCACGTTGCGAATTGACCTTGAACACCACATCGATTCCGCGCGCCTCCATGCGATAACGGGCGGCGTTGCGCGGCACGATCGCGATAATCCGCGCGGGCGCAAAAGATGCCGCCAATTCAAATGTCTTGCGCAGCAAACTTCTGCCGTGCACCCGGGCGACGGCCTTGGGTTCGCCGAGCCTCGAGGAGAATCCGGCTGCCAGGATCAGAACTCGCAGCTGAGGCAGGGAAAGCGAATTCATCCTATGATAGTGACATGAAAAGCGACCCTGTGAATGTTCAGCACCGGCCTTTCATGACACCAGTCTGGTTGTTCGGGACTGCCGGTTTCCTGGCGGTGGCTGTCGCGATTTTCGCCATCTGGATGTGGGGCACGGCGAATGCGACCACCGCGATCGTCATTCGTCACGCAGAGAAAGAGGCTGGCAATCTGGTCGATCCGCAGCTCTCTGCGGCGGGGGAGGCGAGAGCGGCTCTGCTGGAAAGGATGTTTGGCGATGCCAAAGGTCCCGGCCGTCTCGACGCGATTTACACATCTCCCGCGTTGCGCAATCGATTGACAATCGCTCCGTTAGCCGCGCAGCTTGGGCTAGTGCCTATCGTGGCGCCGGCCGACGATGCAAGCGGCTTGGCGCGTCGGGTACTGCGAGAGCACAGCGGCGGTCGGGTGATGATTGTAGGTCACGTCAACACCGTGCCCAAAATCGTCGCTGAATTGTCGAATCAGACCGATATACCAAGTATCGATGAAGGCGACTATGGAGTTATGTATATCGTGACCGTGCCGCGCATCGGCCGCGCGAATGTCTTGCGGATGAACTACTGAGGGTTCGCGCCGCGCAGCAGGATTGCCTTGCGCACGAAGTCCGCATGGCGCCCAATCGCGAAATCCGCCAACACCGCATCGCGAATCCGCCGGCCGCCGTCGATCAAGTACGATGCGCGGCGCACGCCGATCCCCAGTGGGCCGTTGACGCCATACATTTTGACCACCGCCTTGTGCTGATCCGATAGCAGTACGAACGGCAGTTTGTACTTGTCGCGAAATTTCGTGTGCGACTCCGGACTCTGCGGACTGATTCCTACGACTCGAAGCCCGGCGCGCTTGACCTCCGCATCCAAATCGCGCAATACGCATGCCTGACGGGTACATCCGGGTGTGAAATCGGCCGGATAGAAATACAGTATGATCGCACCGGAACTCAATAATTCGGTCAGCGATCGGTCCGTTCCCGTCTCATCCGGAAGAGTGAATTCCGGGGCACGTTCGCCCGCTTTGAGCATGTGAATCGTCCTCCTGGTAGCGCATCTTAGCCAGGTTCGACCCGGCGGTGCGATACTTTGGCAGAACCAATTTTTGCTGCTAGTATTCGTCGCCCTTTTCGGGGGAGTAGCTCAGTTGGGAGAGCGTCGCGTTCGCAATGCGAAGGTCGAGGGTTCGATCCCCTTCTCCTCCACCACACCCTGGGCCGGCGATGGCGCCGGCCTGATGCCTTTCTGCCTCGGTAGCTCAGTGGATAGAGCGAGTGCCTCCTAAGCGCTAGGTCGCAGGTTCGATTCCTGCCCGGGGCACTCTCAGCGGACCTGCGGGTGTGCGTGCGCGCGCGCGGTCGAACCACGAATGATCAATTCATGGTGGCAACGGGGGCATCGTCAAACCCGGTCACGGACAGCTGCCCCGGCAATGCAAGTCCGAACTTTCGCCCCATTGAGACCACCGCGGCCGCCATGTCGTCGTTGCTGGCGAAAATGGCAGAGGGCGGAACGGCGGAGCGCAGCATCCGCTCGGCGCAAATCAAGCCATCCGTGAATTGAAAGTTGCCGGTTTGCACAAGGTCGAAATCAACCAAGCACCTCATGTGCGCGCATTTCATCGATAAAGCCGAGGTAGCGCTGTTCCGTCGCGCCATGTCCGGGCCGGCCCGTTATGCTGCGCGGCGCTGCTGCGTTGCCGATGCTCTCGAACCCGATCGTGCCTCTATCTTTGCTTATTGTCGGAACGAGCGCGGTGATATCGACGCTTTTGCCGTACTCGGCTGAAAGCTACCGAATTGGAGTTCGCGGCCGGGCGACCGGCTGGGTGGCGGACTGGAGCAAGATTGGCGGTTTGATTGCGCAGGGATTGAGTGCTCTCGCCGCCGTGCCCGCCTTAGGGTTGGCCGCGGCGGCGGTGGCGTTGCGGGCGGCGCTAGCGCTCCTGTTGATCTTGATATTCGGTCGTGAAACAAGGGGCCGTGATTTGCGCGAACTCGAACAAAGGCAGGGCACGCGTGCGCCGGTAGTTATCGCGCGTTAAGCTGCCCCGGGCACTCTTTATTCACTGCGCCATCATCACCGCCGGGCGCAAGAAGTAGAACCCTACGGCAATAATGATCAGATAAGCGAGCAAGACAAAAGTCCATCCCATGTTGTGGCGGATGACATCGCCTTCCTTGCGCACGAACTTGCTGGTCGAGACGCCGACGCTTGCGGTTTGCGGAGCGATGGGTTTGCCGATTTCGGCGCCGATGGAATTAAGCGTCGGCAGCAGCAGCGGCGGCATGCCGAGCTGGACGCCGACCAGCGCCTGAAATTTGCCGAACATGGCGTTGGTCGAAGTATTTGACCCCGACAGCGCGACGCCGATGAAGCCGAGAATCGGGCAGACAATGATGAAAGCGGTGCCCAAACTCGAAAAGCCCTTCGCCAGTGAAGCCGCCATGCCGGAATAGTTGAAGACGTATGCCAGTCCAAAGATGAAAACGCCGACCAGACACGCACCCCACATTTGATGAAACGTTCGGCGGAATATCTCGCCGATTTGCGAGGCCTTCAGCTTGCCCATCGCCAGCAGCAACCCGGCAACGACGATCCATGACGCCAGGATTGCCGTGCCGCCAATAAAAGGTGCAAAATTAAAGACCGCGCTGACGCCGGGTTTTGCCACATCGCAGGTCGCCGCGAGCGATGAGCAGGCGACGGCCGAAGCTTTGAACCAGCTTATCTTTGGCAACGGCGACCAGGGACCGGTCCAGGCGGCGACCACGATCAACAGCACAATGAACGGCATCCAGCACTGCAGCACCTCGGCGGGCCGCAGTCCATGCCCTTGCCCCTCCTTTATCTTGGCGGCATCGACCGGTACGCCCCCATAACCCATTACGGTTTTGGGTTGCCAGAATTTGAGCAAAACGAACAGCGAGATGAAGCACACGATCGCGCCGGTGACGTCGGGCAGATAGGGCCCTAGATGGACGGCAACCGGGTACTGGCCTGCGATATAGCCGAGCGATCCGACCACGGCGAGCGGCCAGCCGCCTCTCATTCCTTCCTTGCCCGAGACCAGGTACAAAAGCACCCACGGCGGCAGCAGTGCCAGCACGGCGACCACGGTGCCAACGGCGGCCGACAGCCCCATAAGCGAATAGCCGGTGACGGCAGCCAGCGCGATGATGGGTGCGCCAAGCGCGCCGAAGGAGACCGGCGCATTGTTGGCAATCGCCGCGACGCGGATCGCGTTGAGGTCGGAAATGCCGAGCGAAATCAGGATGGGCGCTACAAACGCCCACGGATATCCGAAACCGACCAGGCCTTCGAGCAGCGCACCAAACGCCCACGCAAACAACATCGTCTGCACGCGTATGTCCATGCTGCCTTGCGCGATCAGCCAACGGCGGAAATTCTCTAGTACGCCGCTGACCCCCAGCGTGTTGAACAGCACCATGCCCCAAATCGTAATCCAGTCGACATTCCACACGCCGGTCGCCGCGCCATAGACGTAGGCATGGGCGCCGTCATTGAACGGCATGTTCCATACCCATGCGGCGAGCGCAAATGTAATGATCGAGCCGAGCAGGGTGGCCAACCAGGCTGGGAACCGGAATACCGCCAGCATCAACAGCAGAACGACGACGGGAAGCAGCGCGACCAAACACGTGAGCGTCAGGTTGTCGAGCGGGTTTATCAGTTGCGTGAACATGATTTCTCCATCGATGTTCGCCGTAGCGTAGGCGTGCTACGAGCTGGCGCCACCGCGGTTTGATTATTGTAGTTGCGACCGCTCCGGTTAATAGAGTACCAGCGCTGCCAATTCCGCAGGAACCAGTAACATAGCACAGGCTCCTGACCGGCTCAAATTGATGGCCGGACAAGGTGCATAATATTGAGCGATGAACAGCCCATTGCGGTCCCTCCCGGCGGACGCCGTTCGAGAACAGCGCCAGAAAGATGTCGTGGCAGCGCTTGCGAAGGCGCTGCCGCGCGCGGCGATCCTTTTTCGCCATGAAGACACGGTGCCGTTCGAGTGCGACGCACTCACCGCCTATCGGACCTCGCCCATGGTGGTGGTGCTGCCGGAGAGCGAGGCGCAGGTCGCGGCGGTGCTGAAGATCTGTCATGAAATGACGGTGCCTATCATCGCTCGCGGCGCGGGCACGGGGCTGTCCGGTGGGGCCATGCCGCACCGCTCGGGCGTGACTCTTGCGCTCGCCAAATTCAACAAGATCTTGCGGATCGACCCGGCGGCGTGCACCGCTGTCGTGCAATGCGGGGTCCGCAATCTGGCCATCAGTGAAGCCGCAGCGTCGTATGGTTTGTACTACGCTCCAGACCCCAGCAGCCAGATAGCCTGCACCATCGGCGGCAACGTGGCGGAAAACTCGGGCGGCGTGCACTGCTTGAAATACGGGCTGACCCTGCATAACGTGCTGCGGGTTCGCGGTTTCATGGCGACTGGCGAAGCTGTGGAATTCGGCTCGGAAGCGCTCGATGCGGCGGGACTCGATCTTTTGTCCATCGTCCTTGGCAGCGAAGGCATGCTGGCGGTGACCACCGAAGTCACGGTGAAACTTATCCCGAAGCCGCAGTCGGCTCGCTGCATCATGGCAAGCTTCGACGACATCGAATCCGCCGGCGCCGCGGTCGCCAGCGTGATCGCCCACGGCATAATACCCGCGGGCCTCGAAATGATGGACAAGGCCATGACCGCGGCGGTGGACGCGTTCGTGCATGCCGACTATGACCTGAGCGCTGCCGCGATATTGTTATGCGAGAGCGACGGGACAGCCGCGGAGGTGGAGGAAGAAATCGCGCGCATGGAGCAGGTGCTGGGTGCCGCGGGCGCGTCGCGCATGGAGGTGAGCCGCGACGAGGCGCAGCGCTTGAAATTCTGGAGCGGCCGCAAGAATGCCTTTCCGGCCTCCGGCAGCATCAGCCCCGACTACATGTGCATGGACTCCACAATACCGCGCAAGCGGCTCGCGGAGATGTTGCGGGCAATTCAGCAGATGGAGCTCAAGTACAACCTGCGCTGCGCGAATGTATTCCACGCCGGCGACGGTAATTTGCATCCGCTCATTTTGTTCGATGCCGCGGACGCCGACCAAATGCGCCGCTGCGAGTTGTTTGGCGCCGACATATTGGAAACCAGCGTGCGGCTCGGCGGGACGGTGACCGGCGAGCATGGGGTGGGAATTGAAAAGCTCAACTCGATGTGCGTGCAATTCTCGGCGGCGGAACGTGCGCAGTTTCTCGCGGTGAAGCACGCGTTCGATCCGCTCGAGCTGCTGAATCCGGGAAAGGTGATTCCGACGCTGCAGCGCTGTGCCGAGTACGGAAAAATGCACGTGCATCGGGGCATGCTGCCCTTCCCAGAGTTGCCGAGATTCTGATGAGTGCGCAAGACCCGATGCTTGCTCGGATCATCGACCAGGTCAACGGCGCGCGTGCGCGTGAGACGCCGCTCGAGATTCGCGGCGGCGGCAGCAAATTGTTCTTCGGCGAGCCGGCGCCGGGCGAACCGCTGGACGCCACCTGCCTTGCGGGTATCACCAGCTACGAACCGACCGAACTCGTGGTAACGGTTCGCGCCGGGACCCAGCTCGCTGACTTGGAAGCGGCGCTTCAGGAACACGGTCAGTGCCTGCCATTTGAGCCGCCGCGCTTCGCAGCCGGTGGAACCGTAGGGGGAATGGTGGCGGCGGGCCTGTCGGGACCTGCGCGCGCGACCTCGGGATCGGTGCGCGACCATGTCTTGGGCGTAACGCTGCTCAACGGGCGCGGCGAGATTCTCACCTTCGGCGGACAGGTCGCGAAAAATGTGGCGGGCTACGATGTGTCGCGGCTGATGGCGGGGTCATTGGGGATACTGGGGGTCATCTGCGAAGTATCACTCAAGGTGTTGCCGGTCAGCACAGCCACCGCGACTCTCTGCTTCGAATGCGATTCGGATAAAGCGCTGGCAAAGTTCCGCGAGTGGGCTGCGCAGCCCTTGGCGATCAGCGCCACCGCGTGGCACGTCGGCAGGCTTTATGTGCGTCTCGCCGGCGCCCGTGCCGCGGTCGCCTCCGCGTGTACGCGGCTCGGCGGCACGCGGCTCGCGCCGCAGCAGGCAGAATCTTGGTGGTTGAGCGTCCGGGACCACAGCCACGCATTTTTTGCGCTGGATTCCGCTGACGTGGCGCGCGGCGAATCGCTGTGGCGGCTGTCGCTGCCCGCGACCGCTCCGCCGCTCGAGATTTCAGGATTGCAGTTCATCGAATGGGGCGGCGCCGAGCGTTGGTGCAGGACGTCAGCGACTGCCGGCCAGGTGCGCCGCGCCGCCGCAGGTTTGGGGGGGCACGCCACGCTGATTCGCGCTGCGGATAGAAACTGCGGCGTATTCGCGCCATTGAGCGATGTTTCGATGCGCATACACCGCGGCTTGAAACAGGCCTTCGATCCGCTGCGGATTTTCAACCGCGGGCGCATGTACGCCGACCTTTGATCAATGCAAACGCATTTGAGTCCCGAATTTGAGCGTTCTCCCGAAGCCCAAGCCGCGGCGGCCATCTTGCGCAAGTGCGTGCATTGCGGATTCTGCAATGCGACCTGCCCCACTTATCAATTGCTGGGAGACGAGCTGGACGGTCCGCGCGGCCGCATTTATTTGATCAAGCAGGTGCTCGAAGGCGCAGATGTCACACGCAGCACGCAACAACATCTGGATCGCTGCCTGACGTGCCTGAATTGTCAAACCACTTGTCCGAGCGGAGTCGAGTACGGTCATCTGGTCGATATCGGCAGACAGCTCGTCGAGGAGCGCGTCGCGCGCCCGCCGCTCGAAAAGGCGTTGCGTTGGGTTATCAAAGAAGGCCTGACCTCGCGGCTGTTCGCTCCGGCGATGCGCTTGGGAAAAATCCTGCGTGCGCTGTTGCCGAAGACTCTCAAGGATAAAGTGCCGGCCCGATCCGGTGAAACCGCGCAGGCGTTGAGTGGTCGGACGCAGCCGCGCAAAGTGCTGATGCTGCAAGGATGTGTGCAGCCCTCGATGATGCCCAACATCGATGCGGCCGCAGCGCGGGTGCTCGACGGTGCCGGAATTCAGACGCTGTACGCCGCCGGATCCGGCTGCTGCGGAGCATTGCGCACGCATTTGAGCGATCGTAGCGGCGGCCTGGCCGACATGCGCCGCAATATCGATGCCTGGATTCCCATGCTCGAATCCAGGGAGGTCGAGGCGATCGTTTCATCGGCGTCGGCCTGCGCACTCGCCATCAAAGAATATGCGCATGCGCTGGCGGACGATATTCAGTACCGGGATGCGGCGGCGCGAGTCAGCGCAGCAGCGCGGGATTTGAGCGAATTGCTTCCGGACCTTGTGCCTGCTCTCAAGGATCGCGTTAGACCCGGCGCCACGCGCGTTGCCTTTCACCCGCCCTGCACCTTGCAGCACGGTCTTAAGTTACGCGGCGGGGTGGAAGCGCATTTGCGGACGCTGGGGTTTGATGTCACGGCCGCATGCGATGAAAGCCACATCTGCTGCGGCTCCGCCGGCAGCTATTCGATACTGCAGCCGGATCTGGCTAGACAGCTGCGCGACCGAAAGCTTAGGCATCTCGCGCAGCTTGAACCGCAATGCATTTTGTCCGCCAACATAGGCTGCATTCAGCACTTGCAATCAGGCACCGCCACCCGGGTCGCGCACTGGATCGAACTGCTGGATGAGGCTCTCGTCTAATGATGACTCAACGCCCACACATAAGCCGCAACCGCGAATAGCTGATCCGAGCTGAGCTGCGCGCCGCCCATCGCCGGCATGGGCGCACGATACTGCTTCGGCTGCGCAACGCCTGCGGCGATGGTGCTGGCGATGCCCTGATAGCTGCCATCGCTCCACAACCATTTACCGCTGGTCAAATCCGGTCCCAGCGGGGAACCGCTGCCGTTGGCGCCGTGACAGCCGGTGCAGGTCGCGCCGCCCACTTGTCCGCGATAGACGCGACTACCCAGCGCCAGCATGGCCGGCGTCGCTCCCGCGGGCGGCTTCATGGCGCCGGTGTCGGAACCGGCATCGGGATGAGTGCCCTCGGGCGGCACCGTGCGCGCCGCGGCGATGAGTCCGGCCGGCTCTGTTGGGCTGGGACAGGGAACCGGGGTGATCGCATCAGCCGCGCCGGCGGCGCCGCGATAAACGATTTTATAGATACGCCCGGCGACATCATCGGCAACGTACAGCGCGCCATCCGGCCCCACGGCGAGGCCGGTAGGCCGATGCGCGGCTTTGGCGGGCGATTTGTCCGCGCCGGCGAAGCCGTCCGCGAAAATCTCGCAGCTGCCCGACGCTTTGTCGCCGGAGAGCGCTTGATACACGACGTTGTAGCCGCCTTGGCTGTAGGGCGCGCGATTCCACGAGCCGTGGAAGGCAATGAACACGCCTTTGCGATAGCGGGCAGGAAATTGCTGCCCGGAGTACAGCAGCATGTCGTTGGGCGCCCAGTGCGCCGGGAAAATCGCAACCGGTGCGCTTTTTTGCGCGCATAAGCCGACGGTCTTGCCGTCGCCGCCGTATTCGGGCGCCAGCACCAACGACTTGACGAACGGATCGTAGTAACACTTCGGCCAACCGTAGTCGCCGCCCTTTTTCAGGAGCAGCACCTCTTCGGACGGCAGCGTGGCTTCCTGATCAGCATCCTTGATGATATCGGGCCAGTTGGTGTGCAGCTGATCACGCCCATGCTGGGTGACGAAAATGCGCTGACCTTCGCTGTCGACCCCAAAGCCCTCCGCATTGCGTATGCCGGTCGCGTAGCGCTCCGTCGCTGAGAATTTTTGATTTGTTTGGTTGGCCTTGTAAAGCCAAATGCCGCCTCGCGTTTCGAGCTCGGTGCAAGGCTCCAACCCCAAAGATCGCAGCGTGCGATTTTTTTCCTGACAGGAGTTGGTCGCGCTGGCCACATCGACGTACAGGCCGCCGGCGGCGTCGATCGCGAAGGGGTGCATGGGATGATCCCCGCCCAAGGGCAGCCCGCCGACCACGATTTGCGATTTCTCGTCGGGCAACGCCGAAGCCTTGTTCAACTTGAACTTGATGATTTTATCGTTGAGTTCGGCGTACAACCAGCCGTTGTAAATGCCGATTCCGGTGCCGCCGGCCGCACCGCTTTGCACGGTCTCGCCGAATCGTTGATTGATGTCGGCTTTGCCGCTGCCGGTGGTGTCCTGCAACGCGACCAGGAAGCCGCCGGCGTGCGGCGTGTCGTTGCCGAAATAACGTCCGGACCAGGTGTTCACGTACACCACGCCATTGGCAGCAACCGCCATGTGTCGCGCATGACCGATGCCGTCGGCAAAGATGGTGGCGCAGAAGCCGGCGGGCAGCGCGAGCCCCGAGTCATCGTTGGGACAAAATGGTTTCGCCGCCGCATCGGCCGCTCGGCTCGAGCTAGGCGTCGTCAGCAAGGTAACGGCGCATAGCACCGTGGCGATGACCGGCAACAAAGCATTCTGCGATCGGTACAATTGCATCTTCAGTCCCCTCATCGATTGGTTGCAAAGATCGCCTGCGGTGTCGCGGAGTATATCGCGGCCGGTTCTGCAAGCAAAAAAGGGCTCTGGAGTTCTTGCTGCCGGGCGCGTAGGTTTGTGCGGTCAATGCGACGCGAGGAGTTTTGATGTGCTTGGTGCTGGTGGCGTGGCGAGACAGCGAGAATTACCCGTGCGTGATAGCGGCGAACCGCGATGAGTTGTATACGCGGCCGACTGCGCCTGCGCAGTGGTGGGATAGCCAGCCGCCGATCCTGGCTGGGCGCGATCTTGAGGCGGGCGGGACTTGGCTCGGAATCACGCGCGCAGGCCGTTTCGCCGCCCTGACGAATTTCCGAGATCCCGAACAGCGGCGGCCGGATGCGCCCAGCCGCGGCGCGCTGGTCACCACCATCCTCAAATCCGGCGCCGGCACGGCGGAGACCCTGGATTACTTAGGTGGCATCGCCGCGGGCTACAACGGCTTTAACTTGATTTTCTCCGACGGTGAACGGCTGGCAGTGTTCGAGAGCACCATCGGTCGCGGCCGCGAACTGAACCCCGGTATCTACGGACTCTCGAATCATTTGCTGGATACGCCATGGCCAAAGGTACAGAACGCCAAATCACGGCTGTCGGCGGCGCTCACGGACTTAACAGACGGCAGCGCAGCGCTTGCACTGCTGCGGGATGATGAGCCGGCGCCGGATGAGAGGTTGCCGCGCACCGGCCTCAGTCTGCCGTGGGAGCGCATGGTTTCGAGCGCCTTCGTGCGCGCGGGAGATTATGGCACCCGCTGCTCGACGCTGGTGCGCATTGATCAATCGCGGCGCGCGTGTTTTGATGAATGGAGCTGGGATTCGACGGGCGCCGAGATCGGCGTGAAAAGCCTTCAGTTCGAACTGGAGTGAAAATATGTTCAAGCGCGTGCTGCTCTGCTACGACGGTACTGAAGCGGGTCGCCGGGCTCTGCGCCGCGGCGCGGAGTTGGCCATGCTGCTCGGCGCGCAGGTGTTCGTACTGTCCATCGTTCCCACGCAAATTGCGCAGGCGGCAGTCGCCGCGGGTGCCGCGGGCCACGCCTGCATCGTCGATGCGGCGGCCGAGACTCGCAAGCTTCTGAGTGAATCCATTGAATGGCTGAAAACGCGCGACGTTATCGCGGAAGGCTATCTGGCCAGCGGCGAATACACCGATCAGATCATCGAATATTCCAAGAGACTGAGCGTCGATCTCATCGTCTTGGGCCACTATCCACAGCCGAAGGGGGGCTTTTGGTGGTCCGGCACGCAGCGGGTGTCCCTGGCGGAAAGGGCCAATTGCTGCATCTTCGTAGCCGTCAACACCGCGGACGACCCGGCCACCGGCCAGAAGTAGCGCATGGCATCAGCAGATACGCCCGACCCCGATTCAACTGCCGCCTCCGCCGGCGATCGAGCCCTGGGCATCATCGCGACGGCCACAGTCCTGGGGCTGCTGTACTTTGCGCGCGACATTCTAGTGCCGGTTACTTTGGCCTTCATTCTTAGTCTCTTGATTGCGCCATTGGTGCGCGCGCTGCGACGCATCGGGTTGGGCCAGACCTGGTCGGTGCTGGCCGCGGTGCTGATGTTGGCAGTGTCCTTTGGCGCAGTCGCCACCGTCATTGGTTCGCAATTGGTGGGCATGGCGACCAACTTGCCGAAGTACGAGCGAACCCTGGAACGCAAACTGGAAACGTTGAATAGCGTCACCGTGGGGCGCATCAATGCGCTTGCGGCGCAAGCGGGAAGAGCCTTCAACCGGCATGAAGAGGTGGCGCAGCCGCAGCCGCAGCCCGAGACGCTCACCGCGCCGGGCGCAGCCGTGCCGAAGGTTCCCATTCCCGTGGAATTGCACGAAGCTCCGGCCAATCCTTTGCAGGTCATGGAAAAGGTGCTGGGTTCGATCTGGGTGCCCATCGAGACCGCCGGGATAGTCCTGGTGGTGCTGGTGTTCGTGTTACTCGAACAGGAAGCATTGCGCGATCGTTTCATTCGCATTGCCGGCGGTACAGACATTCGCCTTACCACCCTGGTGATCAACGAGGCCGGAGACCGCTTGTCGCGGTTTTTCGTGTCGCAATTCGCCGTTAATTTTGGCGTCGGCGCTTTGGTATGGATCGGGCTCAGCATCATCGGTCTGCCGCACCCGCTGGTATGGGCAGCATTGACCACGATCCTGCGCTTCGTGCCCTACGTCGGGGTGTGGATTGCGGCGCTTTCTGCCGCCTTGCTCGCCGCTGCCGTCGATTCTGGATGGAGCACGGCATTTGCGACCCTGGGACTTTTCGTCATCGTGGAACTCATCGCGGCGCAATTGGTCGAGCCGCAGCTTTACGGACACACCACGGGCTTATCGCCGCTGTCGGTGATCATCGCCGCGATTTTTTGGAGCTGGTTGTGGGGGCCGATCGGATTGATCGTCTCGACACCCTTGACGCTATGTTTATTGGTCGCCGGGCGCCACGTCAAGGCATTGAGCCTGCTCGATATTCTATTGGGCGATACTCAGGCGCTGACCATGCCGCAGCGCTTCTATCAGCGCGCGCTGTCCGCCGATTCGGATGAAATCATCGCGAGGGCGCGCGAGTTTCTCAAGCGCAATTCCTTCGCCAACTATTGCGATTTGGTGTTGATGCCGGCCCTGCACCTTGCGCGAATCGATCTTGAGTCCGGCGCCATCAGCACCGACCAACAAATGAAGGTCCGCAGCGCCATCGTCTCGGTGATCGCCGCCATCGGCGGGGAGAATCGCGGGCTGTCGCGCCGCCGCCTGCGCACCTCGGTGCTGGATAAGTCCAGCGCCGGACGCCTGCTGCGCCAGCAGCGCGAATTGATCAGCGGCCGATGGCAGGGACCGCTGGAGGTCGCTGCCGGCTCGGTCATTGTATGCGTGGGACTGGGAACGATGGCTGATGATCTGGCCACCGAATTGCTGGTCCGCATACTGCGCGACCAAAAAATCGACGCTCGCCACATGTCACTCGAAGACTTGAGCGCGGCGCCGCCGGCAAACGCCGCCGATGCCGTATCCATGGTGTATGTAGTCAGCGCCTTTCCGAGCGAGGAGCGCGGCCGCTGCGATTCGACCGCGACGGAAATGCGGCAGCGCTTCCCGCAGGCCTGTATCGTGGCGGTATTTCTTCCGGGCATGCTGCTGCAGCAGGAGGCTGCCGGCGGCGGGGAGATGCACGAAGCGGATAAATCCGCGTCATCTCTGGGTCAGGCGGTGCAGATCTGCCTCGATATGCAGCCGAAACAGGCGCCCGTATGACGACGCCCAAAAAAACGATTCTGGTCACGGGCGCTGCACAGGGCGTCGGACTTGCGGCGGCTTCCCTGTTGGCGCAGCGCGAGTACCGGGTGATTCTCCTGGACATCCTGTCCGTCGATGCGCAAGTAGCGCGACTGCGAGAGCAAGGCGCGCAGGTTGTGGGTGTGACGGGAGATGTTTCCTCCGAAGCATTCGTGCAGCAATTGGCGGATCGAATCGCGGTGGACCATGGCGCGCTCGATGGCTTGGTGAACAACGCCGGCGTCAGTTTGATCGTTCCCGCCGAACAAACCACGGCGGCGCAGTGGCAGCGCGTCATGGCCATTAACCTATTCGGTCCGTTTCTGTTGTGCCGATATCTGGGAGCCCAGATGCTCAAACGCCGGCAAGGCAGCATTGTGAATGTGGCCTCGGTGGCGGGGCTCGCCGGCATCATTCATCGCAGTGCTTATAACGCGTCGAAGCATGGTCTCATCGGGCTCACCAGGACGCTCGCGGCCGAGTGGGGTGGGCGAGGTGTGCGCGTCAATGCGGTCTGCCCCGGTTGGATCAAAACCGACATGGACGCAGTGGATCAGGGTGGCGGTGCCTACAGCGACGCCGATATCGTCGATCGCGTGCCGATGGCGCGATTTGCACGCGCGCAGGATGTGGCCGAGGCGATCGCCTTTCTGGCGGACTCGGAACGCAACGGCTTCATCAACGGCGTCAGTTTGCCCGTGGATGGCGGTTGGATGGCCGACGGCAGCTGGAATGGCCTGCGCTTGCGAACCCGAACCTAAGAATGCGAATTATCCAAGGCTGACCGATGAAGCGCTGGGAGTTCTGGATCGACCGCGGCGGTACCTTCACGGATGTCATCGGATGCGCCCCCGATGGGTCGCTGCAAACGCTCAAACTGCTGTCGGAGAATTCCTCTCAGTACGATGACGCGGCGGTGGAAGGCATCCGCCGATTGCTCAAGCTTGCCCCCACCGAGACGATCAGCGCCGCGCAGGTGGCCTGCGTGAAAATGGGAACCACCGTGGCGACCAATGCGCTCCTGGAGCGCAAGGGCGAGCGCACGCTACTGGTCATTACGCGAGGTTTTGGCGATGCGCTGAGGATTGCCACGCAGGCGCGGCCCAGATTGTTCGACCGCCACATCGTGCTTCCGGAAATGCTGTACGAGCGGGTGATCGAAGCTCATGAGCGGGTGGGCGCGCATGGAGAAACGATCCAATCGCTGGACACGCGCAATCTCACGGCGCAATTGCAGGATGCCTATGCGGCTGGGCTGCGCTGCTGCGCCATCGTGTTTCTTCACGGCTATCGCTACGTCCATCACGAGCTCGCGGCGGCGAGCATCGCCGGCGAAATCGGCTTCACGCAGATTTCGGTATCGCACCGCGTGAGCCCGCTGATGAAGCTCGTGCCGCGCGGCGACACCACGGTCGTGGACGCGTACCTGTCGCCGATCTTGAGGCGCTACTGCGACAAGCTCGCGCAGCAGATGCCCGGAGTGCCGCTGTTTTTCATGCAGAGTTCCGGCGGCCTGACGCAGGCGCAGCGTTTCTTCGGCAAGGATGCGATCCTTTCCGGTCCGGCCGGCGGCATTGTCGGCATGGTGCGCACTGCCCAAGCAGCAGGGCACACGCGGCTGATCGGCTTTGACATGGGCGGTACTTCGACCGACGTGAGTCATTTTGCCGGCGAGTATGAACGTGCGTTCGACACCGAAGTCGGCGGGGTTCGCGTTCGCGCGCCCATGATGAGCATTCACAGCATTGCGGCCGGCGGCGGCTCCATCATCCACTTCGACGGCGCGCGATTGCGCGTGGGACCGCAATCCGCGGGCGCCACGCCGGGACCTGCGTGTTACCGGCGTGGTGGGCCGCTCACCGTGACCGATGCCAACGTGCTGCTGGGGCGCGTTCAGCCGGCGTTTTTTCCAAATGTCTTCGGCCCCAAAGCGGATCAATCCTTGGATCGCGACGTCGTAGTCCGGCGCTTCGCCGAGATGGCGTGGCGCATGACGAGCGCGGCGCGGCTGATCGGTTCGGAGGATGTCGCCGGCGGGGCCCTTAAGATCGCGGTGGGCAGCATGGCGAACGCCGTCAAGCGCATTTCCGTGATGCGCGGCCACGATGTGAGCGACTACACGCTGCAAGCTTTTGGCGGGGCGGCCGGACAACACGCGGGATTGGTGGCGGATGCCTTGGGCATGACGCGCGTATTCATCCATCCGTTGGCCGGGGTGCTCTCCGCCTTTGGTATGGGGCTTGCCGATCAGGTCGCGATGCGCGAGGCGGCTGTCGAGCACGAGCTCGATGATCGCGGCTTGGTGGCCGCGCATACGATAGCCTCACGTCTGCAACAGGAGGCCGCCGCGGAGCTCAGGAAGCAGGGGCTGGCCGGCGCGGCGCTGCATACCGTATCGCGGATACATATCCGCTATCAGGGTACTGACACGGCGCTGGCCTGCGAAATGCCTGGGCAATTGCCGCCGCTCGAGGCGCTGCGCATGATTCGCGAGGAGTTCGAGCGCAGTTATCGGCGCCGCTTTGAATTCGTAATGCCGAACCACGCGTTGGTGATCGAGGCAGTTGCCGTGGAATGCATTGCACCCGGGGCGGCTGCGCCGCCGCCGCATTCGCAGGAACCTTCAGTGCCGTATGAACCGCAGGCGGACGCGAATATTTCAATGTACTGCTTGGCCGATGAACAAGCCGCTGGTTGGCGCGAGGCACGACTCTATCGCACCGAGGGCCTGCGCGACGGCGCACGTGTCGCGGGTCCAGCCATTCTCGCCGACCGCCACGCAACCACGGTGGTTGAGCCGGGATGGGAGGCACGCGTGACGGCTGCCGGCTGCATCGATTTGCGGCGCGTCAGACGCCGCCCCGGCAGTTCAGCTGTCGGCACCAATGCTGATCCGGTGATGCTCGAACTGTTCAACAACATTTTCATGAACATCGCCGAACAAATGGGATTGCGCCTGCAGAACACGGCTTATTCGGTCAATATCAAGGAGCGGCTGGACTTCAGCTGCGCGCTGTTCGACGCCCACGGACAGCTGATTGCCAACGCGCCACACATGCCGGTGCATCTGGGCTCGATGAGCGAGTCGATTCGCACGGTCATCGACCGTAATCCGCAGATGCGCTACGGCGATGTCTATGTACTGAACGATCCCTATCACGGGGGTACACACCTCCCCGATATTACGGTCGTGACCCCGGTGTATCTGCAGGATTCCGATGCGGCGCCCAGTTTCTTTGTGGCCTCGCGCGGACACCATGCCGATATCGGCGGCATTACGCCGGGCTCGATGCCGCCATTCTCCAAGCACATCGATGATGAGGGCGTATTGATCGACAACTTCAAGCTTGTGGAAGGCGGCGCGCTGCGCGAGGCTGCGATGCGTGAATTGCTGGGCAGCGGCACTCACCCATCGCGA
Source organism: uncultured Gammaproteobacteria bacterium (assembly GCA_963785405.1). GTDB lineage: Bacteria > Pseudomonadota > Gammaproteobacteria > Steroidobacterales > Steroidobacteraceae > Bog-1198. The sequence goes on along the minus strand of CAWAVF010000003.1, from coordinate 217,596 downwards.
AATCCCGCGCAGAATCTTGCCGATCTGCGGGCGCAAATCGCGGCCAATGCCAAGGGCAGCTTGGAGCTGAAGTCCCTGGTGGCGCATTACGGCGCGGCTACGGTCACCGCATACATGCGGCACGTGCAGGACAATGCCGAGGAGTCGGTACGCCGCGTCATCAGCGTGCTCAAGAACGGCCAGTTCGTGCTGCCGCTGGACAATGGCGCGCGCATCCAAGTGGCGGTGCGCATCGATGAAAGCGCCCGCTCGGCTTGCATCGACTTCAGCGGCACGAGCGCGCAATTGCCCAATAATTTCAACGCGCCGCGCGCGGTAGCCACCGCGGCCGTGCTCTATGTGTTCCGCACGCTGGTAGCCGATGATATTCCCTTGAATGCGGGATGCATGAGGCCATTGCAATTGATTCTGCCCGAGGGATGCATGTTGAATCCGCAGCATCCGGCAGCGGTGGTAGCCGGCAATGTCGAGACCTCGACCTGCGTGACCAACGCCTTGTACGGAGCGCTGGGCGTGATGGCTGCCGGCCAGTGCACCATGAATAATCTCACCTTCGGCAACGCGCAATACCAGTACTACGAGACCATCTCCGGCGGTTCGGGCGCGGGACCGGAATTTAACGGCACCAGCGTGGTCCAGATCCATATGACCAACTCGCGACTCACCGATCCGGAGATCCTGGAATTCAGGTTTCCGGTGCGGCTCGAGTCCTACGCGATACGCTTGGGATCAGGCGGCGCCGGCCAGTGGCATGGCGGGGACGGCGGGGTGAGGCGCGTACGTTTCTTGGAGCCGATGACGGCTTCGATCTTGAGCAACGGCCGAGAGCATGGCGCGTTCGGCATGGCCGGAGGCGAAGCCGGTGCGGTCGGCGAGAATTTCATTGAGCGAATCGACGGGCGGGTGGAGAGATTGGGCCACATCGGTCAGGTTGAAATGCAGGTTGGCGACGTCATGGTGATCTGTACTCCGGGAGGCGGCGGATATGGCACACGCATGATCAATAAATGATATGAAAATGATATCGTAAAACATTGAAAACGCACATTTATATTGGAGTTTATAACCAGTGAAGGCGCACAATGCTAAAGTGATTTCGAGCTTGAACTTCCTGTGTTCGGGGGCGCGCGATGCGTGAGATCGAGATTGTCGAAGTCGGTCCGAGGGATGGGTTGCAGAATGAAGCGACTCTGTTCAGCACGCCACAGAAGTTGGAGTTGATCAAGCGCGCCATCGATGCCGGAGTGCGCCGGATCGAGGTCGCCAGCTTCGTGAATCCGAAGTTGGTCCCGCAAATGGCCGACGCCGAAGCAGTGACCGCAGGCCTGCCAAGACGCGAGGATGTAACCTACATCGGCTTGGTGCTCAACAAGCGCGGCGCGCTGCGGGCGATCGAGGCGGGACTCCCTGAACTCGGGGCGGTATGCGCTGCTTCCGATGGGTTTGCCACCCGCAATCAAGGCCAGACATCGGACGAATCATTGGCCATGTGCTGCGAGGTGATGCGCCTGGCGCGAGAAGCCGGTCGCCGCGGCCAGATCACGATTTCCACGGCCTTCGGATGCCCATTCGACGGCGAAGTTATGCCTGCGCGCGTGATTGAAATGGCGCGGATTGGCGCCGCGGCAGGTGCGGTGGAAATTGCGATCGCGGATACCATTGGCGTCGCGGTCCCGGGCGATGTTGCGGATCTTGTGACGAAAGTGAAGCAGGCCATCCACCCCTTGCCGGTGCGCGTGCACTTTCACAACACCCGAAACACCGGTCTTGCGAATGTGTGGGCGGCCGTGAACGCCGGCGCTGCCACGGTGGATGCTTCATTGGGCGGCCTCGGCGGCTGCCCGTTTGCGCCGCGCGCCACCGGCAATGTGCCCACGGAAGATGTGGTCTATATGCTGGAGCGTTCGGGTTATCGCACCGGACTCGATGTTGATCGCCTGATCGCAGCCTCAGAGTGGCTGGCTGAAGGGATGGGACGCGAACTGCCCGGCATGCTGAGCAGAGCCGGGAATTTTCCGCGCCGGGCCGCGCAGCACTGAAGGCGCGCCGCACCTCTGCGCCAAATAAGCATTGCTACTTTTAACCCGCGCCTTGGTACGCTAGCGGCGCAGCGCGGCATCAAGGCCGTGACCCGGTAGAATAATTTCTCGAAAAAATTGGAGATAGCGTGACTTCTGATATTTCGATCGCACAACGTGCAACCCTCAAGCCCATTGCCGAAATCGCCGCTCGCCTAGGCATTCCCGCCGCCAGTATCGAGAACTATGGTCACTACAAAGCCAAGATCGCTCTTGACTATATCGACACCTTGAAGGAGCGTGCCGATGGCAAGCTGATTCTGGTCACTGCCCTGAGTCCCACGCCCGCCGGCGAGGGCAAAACCACGACCACGGTCGGTCTTGGCGACGCCCTCAATAAAATCGGCAAGAAGGCGGTGATCTGTCTTCGCGAACCGAGCCTGGGTCCCGTGTTCGGCATGAAGGGCGGCGCGGCCGGCGGCGGCCATGCCCAGGTCGTGCCGATGGAAGACATCAATCTGCACTTTACCGGCGACTTCGGCGCCATTGGTCTCGCGCACAATCTGCTCGCGGCGCTCATCGACAACCATATTTTTCACGGCAATGAACTGGGCTTCGACGTGCGGCGAATATCGTGGAAGCGCGTCATGGACATGAATGATCGCGCGCTGCGGGGCATCACTGTCGGCCTCGGCGGGCCGGGCAACGGTTTTCCGCGCGAGGATGGATTCGACATCGTAGTGGCGTCCGAGGTCATGGCCATTTTCTGCCTCGCGAAAAGTCTCGCTGACCTCAAAGACCGTCTCGGAAAAATCGTCGTCGGCTATCGCCGCGACCTGAAGCCCATCCGCGCTTCCGAGCTCAAGGCTCAGGGTGCGATGACCGTGCTGTTGAAGGACGCGCTCAAACCGAACCTGGTGCAGACGCTGGAAAACAACCCTGCCTTCATTCATGGCGGGCCATTCGCCAATATCGCCCACGGCTGCAATTCCGTGCTTGCGACTTCGACCGCGCTGAAGCTTGCCGACTATGTGGTGACCGAAGCGGGTTTCGGCGCCGACCTGGGGGCGGAGAAATTCCTGGATATCAAATGCCGCAAGTCCGGCCTGCGCCCCTCGGCGGTGGTCATCGTCGCGACGATCCGCGCTCTGAAATACCATGGCGGGCGCGAAGTTAAAGATCTCGGCGTGGAGGACCTCGCGGCCCTCGACAAGGGCAGTGCCAACCTGCAAAGGCACGTGAACAACGTCCGCGACCATTACGGCCTGCCCTGTGTGGTCGCGGTCAATCACTTCACGGCTGACAGCGACGCGGAACATGCGCTGCTCGCATCAAGGATGAAGGCTCTGGATGTGCCGTTGGTGCTCGCACGCCATTGGGCCGGCGGCGGTGCGGGCGCGACAGATCTTGCACGCAATGTCGTCGAACTCGCGGAAACCGGCGGCTCGGGATTCAAATTCGTGTACGACGAACAGCAATCGCTGTGGGAAAAGGTCAAGGCGATCGCCGTGAAAATCTACGGCGCTTCCGACATTTCGGCGGATACAAAAATCCGTGCGCGCATCGCTGAACTTCAGGCCGACTACGGACATTACCCGGTATGCATCGCCAAGACGCAATACTCCTTCTCGACCGATGCCGCTTTGCGAGGAGCGCCGAAAGGTCATATCGTCAATATCCGCGAGGTGCGATTGGCCGCGGGCGCGGAGTTCATCGTGTTCGTGTGCGGCGATGTAATGACCATGCCCGGTCTGCCGAAATCACCGTCCGCGGACAAAATCGACATCGACGCTGACGGGCGCATCGTGGGGCTCTTCTAGGCAAGCGTGCGGAACATGCGAAATGAATGATCGACTAACCTCCTTGCTGGCCGCGAGGCCGTGGCTGCTGGCGGATGGCGCCATTGGCAGCAACCTTTTCGAACGCGGCCTGCAGTCGGGCGATGCGCCCGAGCTGTGGAATTCCGATCATCCCGAGCGGGTTGCGCATTTGCACCGCGCCTTCGTGGAGGCGGGGGCCGACATCCTTCTGACGAACAGCTTCGGCGGCACCCGGTATCGATTGAAGCTTCACCAGGCGGAGGCAAGAGTGGCGCCGCTGAACGAGCAGGCCGCCAATCTCGCGCGCGGCGAAGCCGATCGAGCGGGGCGCGTCGTCCTGGTTGCTGGAAGCATGGGACCGACCGGCGAGATACTCGAACCCTTGGGACCGTTGAGCATTGAGGCGGCACGCGACGCCTTTGCGGAACAAGCCGCAGCACTGGCGCGCGGCGGCGCGGACCTGCTATGGATCGAAACCATGTCGTCCGTCGAAGAAACCGAAGCGGCCATCGCGGGAGCAGGCATCTCGGGACTGCCGGTAGTCGTCACTTTGAGTTTCGATACCAATGGCCGCACGATGATGGGCGTAGCACCGTCGGAACTCGCCGCTCTGCACCGCAAGCACCATCTGGCCGCATGCGGCAGCAATTGCGGCACCGGCCCGGCTGAGTTGGTCGCTTGCATCGTGAATCTCGCAACGGCATCCGACCCTTCCGCCATCTTGGTTGCCAAAGCGAACTGCGGCATTCCGCAGTTTGTCAACGGCGCGATCCAATTCGACGGCACGCCCGAGTTGATGGCGCGATATGCGTGCCTCGCGCTGGATTCGGGGGCGCGGATAATCGGCGGCTGCTGCGGAACCACGCCGCAGCACTTGCGCACCATGCGTGTAGCGCTTGAATCCCATGTACGCGAAGCGAAACCGGATCTCGCCGCCATTGAACTGAAGCTTGGCGCCATTTCAACTGGCGCAACGGCGCAATTGCGGGGCGAAATGAGCCGCGAGGCCGGCGCTGCCAGGGGCGCGGCCGGCAAACGCACGATCAGCCGCCGGGGTACGCGGCCGCAGAATTCATGACCGCGCCGATCACGGGTACTTGTTTTCGACGACGTCGCGGATGAGATGCGTGTCGTAAACCAGCACGATGGAGGCGATGTGGCCCGTGTCAGGATCGAAGTTGAACACATCGGCGCACTCAAATGACACCTTGGAGCCGTCCTTCAATTGCCAGTCGTACAAGTAATAGGCGACCGCCCGCATGTGCCCTTCGGCGCTCACCAGCACATCGTGCACGGTGAGTTCGGTCGTGCGTGACGCAGCGGTGACTTTGTGGACGTACTCGCGCACCGGAATCCGGCCGAGAAACGGCGATTGAACCCAGCCATCGGCGATGAATAGCGCCGCCGCCTTGTCGGCATCGCCCGCTTGAAGGGCCAGAAGATACTTGCGCACAGCTCGCTGCATATGCCTCTCCGGTTCGATATTGCCCCCATGCATGCTACTCGGACGCCGCCGGGAGGCAAAGAATCCGCTATTGTTCCGCTGCGGCGACGCGTTCGCTTTGGAACCTTAGGAAATCGATGAGTTCGATCATTTCGGCGGCGCAAGCCACTCCGGTAACCGCGGCACCGGATCTCTGGCTCGGGCTCGACACCGGCGGCACATTTACGGACGCGGTGCTTGTTGCCGGCGGGCGCGAGGTCGTCGCCAGCGCCAAATCGCTCACGACACCGTGGAATCTTGCGATCGGAATCGGCAGGGCGCTCCGAGCGGTGCTCGATCTGCTTCCCCAGGCACGCAGCCGCGCGAATATCACCTGGTGTCAATGTCGACGACGCTCGCCACGAATGCCGTGGTCGAGAACCGCTTCAGCCCGGTGTGCACGCTGCTGATCGGCTTTGATGATGCAATGGTCGAGCGGTCCGGACTGCTACGGCACGGCGGCAGCGATATCGTGATTCGCGTGCCGGGCGGGCACAGCGCGACGGGCGATGAATCGGCGCCGCTGGACGAAGCGGCCATAAATGCGCGCGGTTCGCCAGCACGCCGAGCGCGTCGAGGCATTCGCGGTCGCCGCCAATTTTTCGGTGCGCAATCCGGCGCATGAATTGCGGGCGCGCAGGCTGATTCGCGCGCTCTCGCCCAAACCGGTGACCTGCGCGCACGAATTGAGTTCCAAGCTCGATGCGCCGCGGCGGGCGCTGACCGCCGCATTGAATGCGCGCCTGACGCCGCAGATACGGCATCTGATCGAGGCGCTGGCGCAGGTGCTCGCGGAGGAAGCCGATGCATGCGCCGCTGATGATCGTGAAAGGCGACGGCTCGCTGATGAAGGCCGAGATTGCGATCGAATATCCGGTCGAGACCATACTGTCGGGTCCGGCGGCGAGCGTGGTGGGCGCAGGATTTCTCACCGGGCTCGCCGACTTCGTGGTTGCGGACATGGGCGGCACCACCACCGACATCGCGGTGGTGTCCGGCGGTCGCCCGGTCATCAGCGATCGAAGGCGCTTTGGTCGGCGTCGTGGCGCACCATGGTCGAGGCGGTCGACGTGCGCACCAGCGGTCTCGGCGGCGACAGCGAGGTGCGCTTCGACAGGCAGTTTCGGCTTCGGGTCGGTCCGCGCAAGGCGATGCCGCTCAGCCTTATGGCACATGTCTTTCCCGCTGTGCGCGCGCAACTGCGTTCGATCGCGGAACTTGCACGCCTGCCCGATTACGCCACGCAATTCGCCTTTCGCAATCCCGATCGCCGGCCGCCCGAGCATATATCGTCGCAGGAGCGGCGCGTGTGGGAGGCATTGGATGCGGAGCCGCGCCGCGTATCGACCGTTGTGCGCAGCGGCGCAGGCATGGAGGCGCTGCGTCGGCTCGCCGATGCTGGGCTCGCCACCGTTGCAGGATTCACGCCGAGCGATGCCATGCACGTGCTGGATGAACAGCATGATTGGTGCCGCGAGGCGGCCGAGTGCGGCGCACGCATTCTCGCCACCGAGGAACGTAACGCACGCGCAACAAATGCGGCAGATACCGCGCGGGGAATCAGCGAGCGCACCGTTGAACACGTGGTGCGCGAAACCGGCCGAATGCTGTTGGCCGCGGCAGTGGCCCACGACCCTGGCATCGAGGCGCACGCCAAAGGCTGGGGTGGGCTCGGCGCTCGACTCATCGAAGACGGTTGTCGCCGGCAGGCGCTTCTCCTCGCTGCTGGAGGCGAGCATGAAGCTGGCACGGCCGTTGGTCGCGATTGGCGCGCCGGCCGCCGCCTACTATCCCGAGGTGGCGCGCCGGCTCGGCGCCGAACTCGTCCATCCCGGCGCATGCGGCGGTGTGCAACGCGGTGGGCGCGGTCGCGGGAGTGGTGTCGCAGACCGTTGAAATTCTGGTCAATCAGCCGAGTTTCAAAGTGTTTCGAGTTCACGATCCCGCCGGAAGCCGGGATTACGCGGATCCGGAGCCGGCGCTCGAGCACGCGCGGCGCGCTTCGCAGGGAACTCGCACTTGGCCGCGGCGCGCCGGGCGGGCGCGGCCGATCCGCACGTCGAGACCAGCGTGAGCGAGCGACTTGCGCACGCGGGTCCGGGGGCTGATTACCTCGCTGAAGCGGTCGCGCGCTCGATTGCCACCGGACGACCGCTTGTGGGACACGCCGCTGCACCGCATATCGGATAACAGCATATCCCGGCGTCGGCGTATCGGATAAAGGCATAACGCGGTTTGCGAGCGAGTCGCGCTTGGGCGCGGCAGATTTCTCTATAATAAATTTCCGCCCACTATTCCTTAGTAGCACCGCATGAAACAACCCGATGAAGTAGGCCGACGCAGCCGGCGCCGTCCCGGAAGCGCGGAGGTCAGCCACGCCGTATTCGATCGCACGCGGCCGTACCGGCATTTGCACAATCCGTTCACGCCGATGAAGGTTTTTTCCGAAGATCAAGTCGCGGCCATTCACGAGGCGGCGCTGGTCATTCTCGAGACGCAGGGAATGAAGGTGCTGTCGGACGATGCCAGGAAGCTGTATCACAGCGCCGGCGCGCAGCTGGACGAGTCGACGCAGATCGTGCGGCTCGATCGGGGACTGGTGAGCGCATCGCTCGCAACCGCGCCGCGCGAGATCACTCTGCACGCCGTCGATCCGCGAGCGCAATGTTCCGCTGTCGGACAACTGCGTCGCATTTGCCGTGACCTCGGGACCGCCGAACATCATGGACACGGCCGGCGGCCGGCGCGCCGGAACGTTCGAAGATTTCTGCAACCTGATGAAGCTGTGCCAGAGCTTCGAGGTGATTCATGTGCTCGGCGGCGCCACCGAGCCGCAGGACGTTCCGGTGCACGTCAGGCATCTGGAAGTAACGCGTGCGCAGCTGATTCTGACCGACAAGATTCCCTTCATATTTTCCCGCGGCCACAGCCAAGTCGCCGACAATTTCGAGCTGATCCGCCTCGCGCAACGGGATTTCGCCCGAAGAGTTTCGTTCGCGCCCGTACACCTACACCATCATCAACACCAACTCGCCGCTGCAGCTCGATATTCCGATGGCTGACGGCATCATCGATTTCGCCAAGTCCGGGCCAATTGCTGATCATCACGCCATTCACGCTGGCCGGAGCGATGGCGCCCGTGACCATCGCGGGCGCGTTGACGCTGGCGCACGCTGAAGCGCTCGCCGGGTTGACGCTGGCGCAGATCGTAAGGCCCGGAGCGCCGGTCGCTTATGGCAGCTTCACCTCGAACGTCGACATGAAGTCCGGGTCGCCGGCTTTCGGGACGCCCGAGTACGTGAAGGCGGCTTTCGGCGCGGGCCAGTTGGCGCGTTTTCTCGGCTTGCCGTGGCGCTCATCCAACGCCACCGCCTCGAACATCCCGGACGAGCAGTCGGTGTACGAATCGCAGATGAGTCTGTGGGGCGCGCTGTTCGGCGGCTGCAACTTCATCCTGCACGCGGCGGGCTGGCTGGAGAGCGGACTGACGACTTCGTACGAGAAATTCATTCTCGACATCGAAATGCTGCAGATGTTCGCGGAGGTTTTTCAGCCTGTCGGAGCGACGCCGGCGGATCTCGCGCTCGAAGCTGTGGCCGAAGTGGGAGCAGGCGGACACTTTTTTGGCTGCGCGCACACCATGGAGCGGTATCGCAGCGCCTTCTATGCGCCGCTTGGTTTCCGATTGGCGCAATTCCGGGCAATGGGCCGACGGACGGCGCCAAGACCGCGACGCAGCGCGCCACCGGCATCTGGCAAAGCACCTTGCGGCGATTATGTCGCGCCGCCGCGCGATCCGGCCGTTGTCGAAGCCATGGACTCGTACGTGGCGCGGCGTAAGGCCGAAGGCGGCGCGCCGCCGGTGACTTGAGGCTTAAGGAGGCGCCTGGGGATCGTGTCGCATCTGGATATGCCACCGTCGCGATATCGCAAGTGCCAGTTCAACCGGCGACTTACCATGATGTATTGGGAGAGCCGCGTAAGGTACCGTGGCGGCTGGTAAAAAGTACTGTTGGAGGCGTAGATGGCAGAGCCGACTGAAGCTGAATTCGACTTAAGCGCGCTCAATGATGAGGAACTCACCGAACAGGTCCACGACGATCTGTACAACGGCCTCAAGAACGAGGTCGAAGAGGCGACGCGCATTTTCCTCAAGCGAGGCTGGTCCGCCGAAAAAGTACTGAACGATGCGCTGGTCGAAGGCATGCGCATCGTCGGCATCGATTTCCGGGACGGCATCCTGTTCGTGCCCGAAGTGCTGCTCGCCGCGAATTCGATGAAGGGCGGCATGGAGATCCTGCGGCCGCTGCTGGCGGAAACCGGCGTAGAGCCCATCGGCAAGATCGTCATCGGCACGGTCAAGGGCGACATTCACGACATCGGCAAGAATCTGGTTTCGATGATGCTCGAGGGGGCGGGATTCGAGGTCATCGATCTTGGCATCAACAATCCCGTGGAGAAATACCTCGATGCGCTCGACAAGCACAAGCCCGACATTCTCGGCATGTCGGCGCTGCTGACGACGACCATGCCCTACATGAAGGTGGTCATCGACACGCTGAAGGAACGCGGCATCCGCAACGACTACATCGTGCTGGTCGGCGGCGCGCCGCTCAACGAGGAGTTCGGCAAAGCCGTCGGTGCGGATGCGTACTGCCGCGATGCCGCCGTTGCGGTCGAGACGGCCAAAGGGCTGATCGCAGCTCGTCGCGCCGGCGCCGCGGCGCATTGAGCAGGTGAGCGCCATGGCTCGCAATGGCGAGGGGCTGCTGATCATCGCCTGCGGCGCGCTGGCGCACGAGATCACTGCGCTGCGCCGCGCGAACCGCTGGGATGAGCTCGATGTGCGCTGCCTGCCGGCCGAGCTGCACAATCGGCCGGAGAGGATTCCGGCTGCCGTGCGCGCGCTGATACATGCGTCTCGCGAGCAATACCGATCGATCTTTGTCGCGTATGCCGACTGCGGGACAGGCGGGCTGCTCGACAAGGTGCTGCGCGAGGAAGGTGTGGAACGCATCCCGCGGCGCACATTGCTACGAGTTCTTCGCCACCGCTCCGGTGTTCGCCGCGCTGGCCGAGGCGGAGCCGGGAACGTTCTATCTGACGGATTTTCTGCTGCGTCATTTCGAGCGCCTGGTGATGAAGGGTCTTGGCCTCGATCGCCACCCGGAGCTTTACTCCACCTACTTCGGCAATTATCGCAAGCTCGTGTACCTGGCGCAGGCGCCTGATCCTCGAGCACGCGAGCAGGCGCGGGCGATCGCGAAGCGCATGGGTCTTGATTTCGAGTACCGCGACACCGGCTACGGCGCCCTCGAGACGGCGCTGGTGACGGCGGTTCGCGTAAGCGATGTGCCGCGCAGCCGTGAGGCAGCATGGCGTCACTTGATCGTCATTTCCTGGCGCGATATACCGGCGCAGGTCATCGTCAAGCGGGGACGCGAGGCCGCCAAGGTACAGCTGTCGCAGCGCTTTCAGGAAGCGGTCGACCGGGCCGCGATGCGTGCCGGCAAAGGCAGTTCCGACGCCTATCTTGCCGACTGGCAGCGCAGCGCGCCGCGACCTTGCGGCGATGATCTTCAAGGCCGAGGCCGCCGCGGAAGCGGCGCGGCTTGAAGCGCGGTTCACCGACGAGGACCTGGAGCGGCTGATTCGCGCCAAAGGCTTGGACGCGAGTCGCAGCCGCACCCGATTCTGCGGCCGCCGCTCCGGCTCCGAGTCCGCCTGATGTACGCAGTCAGGGCCTGGTCGGTGCGCCACGCGCGCGGCTTGAACGCATTCTATCGCAGGCTTCGAAGCGCTGCTGATGCGCATGCACGGCCTGTTTCGAGCCCTGGGCTATGAGCGCGTCGAGCGGCCGGTGGCGGGAGTCGAGAAGGTCGTCAAGGGGCTGTTGTTCGATTGCCGCATGTGCGGACAATGCGTGCTGAGTTCGACCGGCATGTCCTGCCCGATGAACTGCCCGAAGACCTTGCGCAACGGCCCTTGCGGCGGCGTGCGCGACAACGGCAATTGCGAGGTCAAGCCGGACATGCACTGCGTCTGGGTCGAGGCCTATCGGGGCAGTCGAGCGCATTCCCGGCGGCATCGCGGCCATGTCGCAAGGTGCAGTTCGCGGTCGATCAGCGCCTGCAAGGCCGCTCCTCGTGGCTGCAAGGTGGTGCGCGAGAAAGCCGACAGCGCAAGCACTACGCCCAAGGGCCCGCTGCCATGAGATTCGAGGACGAACCGGTTCCCGGCTATCCGCTGCCGATCCTGCCCGGACATACCTCGCCGGGACGATTCGAGCGCGTGCTGCGCGCCGGCGGCTTTGCAGTCACCACCGAGCTTGCGCCGCCGGATTCCGCGGATCCGGACGATGTGTACAAGCGCGCGCGGGTGTTCGACGGCTACGTCGATGCCATCAATGCCACCGACGGCAGCGGCGCCAATTGCCATATGTCGAGTATCGCGGTGTGCGCGCTGCTGACACGCGTCGGTTACGCACCCATCATGCAGATCTCCTGCCGCGACAAGAATCGCATCGCCATTCAAGGCGATATTCTCGGCGGCGCCGCGATGGGCGTGTGCAACATGCTGTGCCTGACCGGCGACGGCGTGCAGGCCGGCGATCATCCGCAGGCCAAGCCGGTATTCGATTTGGACTGCGTGTCGCTGCTCGATATCGCGCGCACCTTGCGCGATGAACATCGATTTCCAAAGCGGGCGCAAGATCAGCTTCGCGCCGCGGGTGTTTTTCGGCGCCGCCGAAAATCCCTCGGCGTTGCCGCACGAGTGGCGCGCGCAGCGCCTGGCCAAGAAAGTCGCCGCCGGCGCGCAGTTCATCCAGACGCAGTATTGCTACGATTTGCCGCTGCTGCGCGGCTTCATGCGAGCAGGTGGAGGCGCTCGGCCTATTCGGCAAGGTTTACATTCTCGCCGGCGTCGGCCCGCTGCGCTCGGCGAAGACCGCCGAGTGGATGCGCAAGAACGTGCCCGGCATGCATGTTCCGGATGCGCTCGATCGCGCGGCTCGAGGGCGCGCAGGATCAGGCGCGCGAGGGACGCAACATCTGCATCGAGCTGATTCAAGCGATCCGCGAGATCCGCGGCATCAGCGGCGTGCACATCATGGCCTACCGCCAGGAAGAATCGGTGGCGCGAGATCGTCGATCGATCGCGGCATTCTGCAGGGCCGTTCGCCCTGGTATCCCGAGCGCGACGCCGCACAGTTTTCTCACAGGAACGCATCATGACCGACACCGTTGTCAGCTCCGCCACCAAGGAAGTCGTCATCGGCTTCGATCGACCCTTCGTCATCATCGGCGAGCGCATCAATCCGACGGGGCGCAAGATCCTCGCCGCCGAGATGGCGGCGGGGGATTTCAGCCGCGTCGAGGCGGATGCGCGCGCTCAAGTCGAAGCCGGCGCCCACATGCTGGACGTGAATGCGGGAATTCCGCTGGCCGATGAGCCGGCGATCCTGGCCCGGGCCATACAGCTGGTGCAGTCGATCACCGACGTGCCGCTGTCCATCGATTCCTCGATCGTCGCCGCGCTCGAGGCGGGTCTCGCCGTCTACAAGGGCAAGGCGTTGGTCAACTCGGTGACCGGCGAAGACGAGCGATTGGAATCCGTGCTGCCGCTGATCAAGAAGTACGGCGCCGCGGTGATCGCGATCTCGAACGACGAAACCGGGATCTCCGAAGATCCTGATGTGCGTTTCGCGGTGGCGAAGAAAATCGTCGAGCGGGCGATGGACTACGGCATTCCGGCCTGCGATGTCGTGGTCGATCCGCTGGTGATGCCGATCGGTGCGATCAATCAGGCGGGCGTGCAAGTCATGCGCCTGGTGCATCGGCTGCGCACCGAACTCAAGGTCAACACCTCCTGCGGCGCATCGAACATCAGCTTCGGACTGCCGAACCGCGACGGCATCAACAGCGCGTTCCTGACCATGGCGATGGCGCGCGGGGATGACCTCCGCGATCACCAATCCGCTGCACGTCGAAGTCATCAAGGCCTGCATGGGCGCGGACGTCATGCTGGGACACGATCCGGATTGCGCGCGCTGGATTCGCCGCTTCCGCGAAGCGCCGTCCGCCGGGTCGGGCGCGCCGGCCGCCCGGCGCGGCGACGCGCCGCGCGGCCGGCGCGAAGGCGGCCATCGCCGCCGACCGGCCTGAAGCCCGAGGGCGCATGGCGACACGGGATCCCCTCGTCGTATTCATGCCATCCGGCAAGCGCGGCAATTTCCCCGTGGGCACGCCGGTGCTGCAGGCGGCGCGCAGCCTCGGGGTGGACATCGATTCGGTGTGCGGCGGCCGCGGCCTTTGCGGACGCTGCCAGGTGTTGGTGGCGGAAGGCGAATTCGCCAAGCACGGCGTTTCTTCATCGAACGCCAGCCTGTCGCCGTTCAGCGAGCCGGAAAAGCGCTTCTCGCGGCGAGTGCCGCTGGCGGCAGGACGGCGCCTGTCCTGCTCCGCGCGCGTTCGTGGCCGATGTGGTCATCGATGTGCCGGCGAGCAGCCAGGTGCATCGCCAGGTGGTGCGCAAGGAAGCCGATGCGCGCGCGATCGAACTGAATCCTGTCGTGCGCCTGCACTACGTGCAAGTGAAGCAGCCGGATATGCACGATCCTTCCGGCGACCTGCGCCGGCTGTTCGAGGCGCTGGAAGCGGAGTGGGGTCTCAAGGATCTCATCTGCGATTTATCGGTGCTGCAGATGCTGCAGCCGACATTGCGCAGCCGGCGCGTGGCAGGTCACGGTGGCGGTGCACGGCGGCAAGCAAATCATCGGCGTATGGCCCGGACTGCATGAGTCGTGCCTATGGCCTCGCGGTCGATGTCGGTTCCACCACCATCGCCGCGCACCTGTGCGATCTGCTGAGCGGCGAGGTCGTCGCATCGGCGGGTCGTCATGAATCCGCAGATCCGTTTCGGCGAGGACTTGATGAGCCGCGTTTCTTACTCGATGATGAATCCGGGCGGCGCGGCGCTGATGACCGCGGCGGTGCGCGAGGCGCTGTGCGGCCTCGCGGTGGACGTGGCGCGCCAGGCGGGCATCTCTCATGAGGACATCCTCGAGGCGACGCTGGTCGGCAATCCCGATCATGCATCATTTGCTGCTCGGGATCGATCCGGTGGAACTCGGCGGCGCGCCGTTCGCGCTCGCCACCGATCATTCGCTGACGTTGCGGGCGAACGTCATCGACTTCAAATTGCATCGCAACGCGCGAGTCTATGTTCTGCCCTGCATCGCGGGCCACGTCGGCGCGGATGCCGCGGGCATGGTGCTCGCCGAGCGCCCGGATCTCGACGCCGCGATGACGCTGCTGGTGGACGTGGGTACGAACGCCGAAATCGTGCTCGGCAACAGCCAACGTCTGCTCGCCTGCTCCAGCCCGACCGGTCCCGCGTTCGAAGGCGCGCAGATCAGCTGCGGTCAGCGCGCGGCGCCGGGAGCGATCGAACGCGTGCGCATCGATCGCTGAGACCCTCGAGCCGCGCTTCAAAGTCATCGGCTCCGACCTTTGGTCCGACGATCCGGGATTCGAGCAGGCGACCGCCGCCACCGGCATCACCGGCGTGTGCGGCTCCGGCATCATCGAGGTCATCGCGGAGATGTACCTCGCGGGCATCATCAATCAGGACGGGGTGCTCGACGGGCGCCTGGCCGCGCGCTCGCCGCGCATCGTCGCGAACGGCAGAACGTTTGCTTACGTGCTGCATCGAGGTTGCGGTGCGAGATGAAGATCACGCAGACACGATGTGCGCGCCATCCAGCTGGCGAAGGCGGCGCTGTATGCCGGAATCGCGCTGCTCATGGAGCGGCTCGGCGTCGATCACGTCGATCGCATCCGTCTCGCCGGCGCGTTCGGCAGCCACATCGACGTCAAGTACGCGATGATTCTCGGCATGATTCCCGACTGCGATCTGAGCCAGGTGCGCTCGGCCGGCAATGCCGCCGGCACCGGCGCGCGCATCGCGCTGCTCGATGCGACCTCGCGTCCGGTGATCGAAGAACTTGGTGAGGCGCATCGAGAAAGTGGAGACCGCGATCGAGCCGCGCTTTCAGCAGTTCTTCGTCGAAGCCATGGCGATTCCGCACAAAACCGCGGCGTATGCGCAGCTGCGCAAGGTGGTCGATCTGCCGGCGCCGAAGGAGTCGGCCAGTCAGACCGAGACGCGCGGCCGGCGGCCGCGGCGCGCCGACACATCGAAGACGGACTAGAAGTTCGAGTCGGGAGTCGCCGCCTTGCGTCTGGCCATGTAGTCGAGCAGCGCCTCGTCGATCGCGGGATCCATCGGCGGAGGCGCATATTCGGCGAGCATTTTCTTCCACATCGTGTTCGCGCGTTTCGTCATGTCGGGCGAGCCCTCGGCTTCCCATTGCTCGTAGCTGTTGTTGTCGGCCAGCGGCGAGCGGTAGAAGGCGTTTTCGAAATTGGCCTGAGTGTGGGCGCAGCCCAGGAAATGCTTGCCGGGTCCGACTTCGTGCATCGCATCGAGCGCCTGGCCGTTGGCTGACAAGTCCACGCCCGCAAGCAGCGTATGCATCATGCCGGCCTGATCGGCGTCCATGACGAACTTCTCGTAGCCCATCGCCAGGCCGCCCTCGAGCCAGCCGGCTGTATGCAGCACGAAATTCACGCCCGCGAGGCAGGTGGGAAGCAGGGTATTTGCCGACTCGAAGGCCGCCTGCGCATCCGGAATCTTCGATGCGCACAGGCTGCCGCCGGAACGAAACGGAATTCCGAGCCGCCGCGCCAGCGCTGCCATGGAGTACAGCACCAACGCCGGTTCCGGCGTGCCGAAGGTCGGCGCGCCCGACTGCATCGAGATCGATGAGGCGAAGCTGCCGAGCACCACCGGCGCGCCGGGATTGACCAATTGCACGAACGCGAGGCCCGCCAGCGCCTCGGCCAGGGTCTGCGCCACCGTGCCCGCGACCGTGACCGGCGACATGGCGCCGGCCAGAATGAAGGGCGTGATGATGAGCGCCTGATTGGCGCGCGCGTAGACCTTGGCGGCGCCGAGCATGGTCGCGTCGTAGGTCATCGGCGAATTGACGTTGATCAGATTGATGATGGTGGTCTTCGGTCGACCGGTCAGCGGGTCGGTGAGCTCATCGCCGAACACGATGTTCGCCATCGCGACCGAATCGGCGGCGCGCTCGCGGCGCCGTCACCGAGCCCATGAAGGCCTTGTCGCTGTACTTCAGATGGCTGTACACCATGTCGAGATGGCGCTTGTTGACCGGCAGATCGACGGGCTCGCAAATCGTGCCGCCCGAATGATGCAAGGAAGTCGACATGTACGCGAGCTTGACGAAATTGCGGAAATCCTCGATTCGCGCGTAGCGGCGGCCCTCGTCGAGACTGCGCACGAACGGCGAGCCGTAGGCCGGAGCGAACACGGTGTTCTTGCCGCCGATGACCACGTTGCGCGCCGGGTTGCGCGCATGCTGCGTGAATTCCCGCGGCGCGGTTTTCTGCACCAGCGAGCGGCACATGCCCCGCGGCAAAATGCACGCGCTCGCCTTGCACGTCGGCGCCCGCCGCCTTCCAGATTTGCGAGCGCCTCGGCATCGTCGCGAAAATCGATGCCGATCTCCTCGAGTATGGTATCGGCGTTGTGCTCCATCAGCGCAAGTCCTTCCTCGCTCAGGACTTCGTAGTAAGGGATCTTGCGGGTGATGTAGGGAATCGAGGATGCGGCCCGCGCCGCCCGCGCAGCGCGTTTTGCGTCGCGCCCGCTGGGGCGTCGCGCGTGACTCGTTTGTGTGCTCGGTTCGTCCATATTCGCTCCCCCTACGATTGACTCTTTAGTATGGTCACTGCGGGTAAGCAGGGCTGACCCGTTTGCGTCATCGGCTTATCTCGACGCGCCATCCGCTGCGGTCAGGAGACCCTGTTCTATCTGAAATGCGACGCACTAATGTCGAAATCAGACAAGAATCCTTGGGCGGTGGCATAATTCGCCCTCGTTGATGGTCTTTTACCGGCGGAGGCTCCTTGGAATCGTCCGTGCGCAAATGCAGATACGCGTTTTTGACGCTGCCGAACTACTCGCTGATCGCAGTGGCCAATGCGCTCGAACCGCTGCGCATGGCGAATCGGCTGGTTGGCAAGGAGATCTATGAATGGTCCGTCGTCAGCCTGGACGGCCGCGCGGCGCAAGCGAGCAGCGGCCTCAACCTCTCGCCCACCGGGGCGCTCGAAATCCTCGGGCCGGTCGACATTTTGTTCGTCTGCGGCGGCGTGAACGTACGGGAAGCGGTATCGCCTGCGCTGCTAACGGCGCTGCGACGCCTGGCCGACCGGCGGGTGCCGCTGGGCGCTCTGTGCACCGGCGGCTACGCCCTGGCGCGCGCCGGTTTGCTCGATAATTTTTCCGCGACCATCCATTGGGAAAATCTATCGGCGCTGCGTGAGGAGTTTCCCAGAGTTCGCATCAGCGACCAGTTGTTCACCATCGACCGAGACCGGTTTACCTGCTCCGGAGGCACGGCGCCGCTGGACCTCATGTTGAATCTGATTCAGCTGAAATTGGGACCGCGGATCTCACAGCTGGTGTCCGAGCAATTCATCGTCGAGCGGGTGCGCAACGACACCGATCGCCAGTACGTTCCGTTGCGTGCGCAGATCGGCGTCTCGCACCGTGGCTTGATCCGGGTGGCGCAGCTCATGGAGGAGAATATCGAGAAGCCGTTGTCGCTGGAAAAGATCGCCAAGTCGACCGGCTTGTCACGCCGCCAAATCGAGCGCTTGTTCAAGCGCGATTTGCGCTGCGTGCCGAAGCGCTACTATCTTGAAATGCGCCTGCGCCGCGCACGCGAATTGTTGCTGCAAACCGCAATGCCGATCATGGACATCACCACGGCCTGTGGATTTCAGTCGCCGCCGCATTTCTCGAAGTGCTATCGCGCTTTGTTCGGATACCCGCCGAGCGCGGAACGCAAGCTCGGGCCGAAGCGCGCGCTGCTGCGCGAGCCCGGCGAGACCGCTCTGGCCGGTTGAGCGACGTTAGCCAAATTCGTGCATCAGCGGTAGTCTCCCCGGCTAAACGATCCCGGCCGCCCGGCTGGTCGGACTTCGCGTCAAGGCCGCGGCTCTGCGCCAGCCGCTCTCCCGGAACGCGGCAATGGGATCGATGGCGCCGCCCGCTTCGTATCTAGCCATCGCCACAATGGGACGCGCATCCAGGCTGTAGGCGTCGCGCAGAGTTCGAAATGCCATCAGCACATCGTTGGCGCGCTGATAGTCGGACAGAACGTGCCGGTCGACCATCAGCGCTTTGACGAACGCCGAACTGATGGCCTCCGCCGAGGACAGCAGGCTCTCCGCCGGATCGGTAACGTTGTGCGACTGGTCGATCATGTAGGCGGGATCGAATGACGCGCGCCGATCCTGCTCGGCGATGACCAATTCATTGAATACTAAAAACAGCTGGTGCGGATTGATCGAGCCCGAATCCAGATCATCGTCGCCGTATTTCGAGTCGTTGAAATGAAATCCGCCTAGTTTGCCGAAGGCGTGCAGCCGCGCCACTATTTGCTCGATGTTCACCGTCGGCGCATGGTGCCCCAGGTCGACGAGACACCGGGCCTTGGGCCCCAGTTCCTTCGCGACGAGTATGCTGGTTCCCCAGTCGGAAATCACCGTCGAGTAGAACGCGGGTTCGTAGAGCTTGTGTTCGATGAACATGCGCCAATCGGCGGGAATTGCCGCATAAATGGCGCGCGCGCTCTCGAGATAGCGGTCCAGGGAGTCGCCCAACTGCTGCTGACCGGGGAAATTTGTGCCATCGCCGATCCACACGGTCAGCGCCTTCGAGCCCAAGGCCTTGCCGAGCTGTATGCATTCGATATTGTGCTGCACGGCCTGGGCGCGAACCGCCGGCGAGGTATGGGTCAACGAGCCGTAGCGATAGGATTGAGCCTGGTCCGCCTGGTCCTCGAAGGTGTTCGAATTGACGGCGTCGAATCCGATGCCGAGTTGTTCGGCGCGCTCGCGCACGCCTTTGGGATCGCCGATTTTATCCCATGGAAAATGCGGCGAGACCCGCGGCGTGACGCGGCACAACTCATGTATGACCGCGCAATCCTCCAGTTTCTCATCGAGGTTCGACGGCTCTCCGGGCAATGGGAAGCGCGCGAATCGCGTGCCTCCGGTCCCGGTGCCCCAGCTCGGGGTTGCCAATTCGAGGGCCGCAGCGCGCGATTTGATGGCGTCTATGGCGACACCGCGGCGCTCCAGCGCGCGCGACAGCGCGCCATAATCGTCGCGCAGCGCGGCGATGCGCGATGCATTGTGGCGAGCGATCAACTCGGGGTCGAGCGGCGGTTTGATCGTGGTCATAAGTTCCCCTTAGCGAGTAAACGCCTGCGCGTTGCCGGCGTCGACGTTGATGATATTGCCGGTACATTTCGCCGCTGCGTCCGAGGCCAAGAAATAAATTGCTTCGGCGACATCTTCCGGCAGCACGTTTTGTTGCAGCAAGGAGCGTTTGCGATAGAACTCTTCGAGTTCCTGGCCCGCGTCGACGCCATAGGCGCTGGCGCGGTCCTTGCGCCAATCACCGTCCCAGATGCGGGAGCCGCGGATCACCGCATCGGGATTCACGACATTCACCCGGATTCCGGATTCCGCACCCTCGAGCGCCAGACAGCGGGCGAGATGTACCGATGCCGCCTTCGCCGAAGCATACGCAGAAGCGTTGGGCGTCGCGGCCAGCGCATTTTTTGAGCCGATGAAGACGATCGACCCCGCCTTCTGCAGGCGCATGAGGGGGAAGGCCGCCCGCGCCGCGAGAAAGTACCCCTGCGCCAGCACATCATAGTTCTTGTGCCACAGCGCAACAGTGGTCTCCTCAATGGGGGCGGCCGAGGCCAGCCCGGCATTGGCCACCAGAATATCGAGCCCGCCAAATTCGCGCGCGCAGGCATCGAAAGCGGCCTGCACCTGCGCCTCGTCGGTGACGTCGCAGGCGGCGGATCGTACGACGTCGCACCCGAAGGCTGCGTCGAGCTCGGCGTGGCTTGCCTTAAGTGCGTCGACGTCGCGATCGAGCACCATGACGCAGGCGCCGTGCGCAAGCAGGCGCTTGGCGGCGGCCAGGCCGATTCCGCCCGCGCCGCCCGTGATCAGCGCAATCCTTCCCGCGAGCGGCTTTGGCTGACGGATGCGCTGCAGTTTGGCCTCCTCCAGCGCCCAATATTCAATGGCGAACGCCTCGCTCTCCGGTAGCCGCACATAGGCCCCGATTGCCGTGGCGCCGCGTATTACGTTGATTGCATTGCCGTAGAACTCGCTCGCCAGTCGCGCTGTGGTTCGGTCCGCGGCAAAGGCGAAGCGCCCGACACCCGGCAGCAGCACCACCACCGGATTGGGGTCGCGCATGGCCGGATCGTGGCAAGTCGCGCACCGCGCATAGTACTGTGCGTACGCCTGCCGATACTCATCCACCGTCGCTCTCAAGTATTCCATGTCATCGATGCGCTCAGGGTTGAGCGCCAGCGGCGCAATCTTCGTGCGCAAAAAGTGATCCGGGCAGGAAGTGCCCATGGCTGCGAGCGCCGGGAAGTCGCGCGAATCCACGAACTCCAGCGTCTCCGCATCATCATTGAAATGGCCCACTTTGCGCACCGTGCCGATCATCAGCCCGCGCAGGCGCGGCATGAGTGATGCCGCAATTTTCCGGCGCTCATCCGCACTCCGTGCCGCGATTGCGCTGCCGCCGAACGCAGCGCCAAGGCCTAAGCGTTGATTGAGGTACGCAGCCGCGCGGGAAATTAAATCAATGGTGTTGTCGTAACAGGCCTTTGCGGTCTCGCCCCAGCAAATGATGCCGTGTCCGGCCAATATGACGCCGCGCAATGCCGGCCGGAACTGGCTATAGTTTTTCAATCGCATACCGAGATCGAATCCCGGCCTTTTCCAACCCAGCCAGCCGACACTATCGCCGTAGATCTCGCGCGTCGCCGCTTCACCATTTGAGGAAGCCGCGATCGCAATGATTGCGTCGGGGTGCACGTGATCGATGTGCGCAAAGGGCAGCAGCGCGTGCAAGGGTGTGTCGATCGACGCGGCGCGCGGATTCAGGTTGAAAGTGCAATGCGGCAGCAGCGCCACCATGTCATCTTCATGCTCCACGCCGCGGTATAGGGTCTTAAGCTGCAGCAGCTTGGGCAAGTAAAGGGAGGCAAAGCCGTCCAGTCTCATCGACCCTAAGTCGCCGCCCGACCCTTTGACGTAAAGCACCTCCACCGCCTCGCCTGTCAGCGGGTCGCGCTCGTGCAGTTTCGCCGACGTGTTGCCGCCGCCGAAATTCGTCACCGTGAGGTCCGACCCCAATAGATTGGACCGATACAGGAGCAGGGACTTGGGATCGAGCGCGGCGGCGTGCGTCTCAGACCAAAGATTCTTGGGGTTTGAGAACAGTAGGGCAGAAGTCACGGTACCGGGTGTCCTTCGAGATTCTCGCCGATTGCTAAATTATGACCTCAAAGCATACAAATATTGGTTGCAAGAAACAATCAAAATCGGTACAAAGTAATCAGAATCAATCATCGGGTTTGTATGGCGGGCGGTTGGACAATCGTACTCGATGTGGGAAAAACCCACTCCAAAGCCACACTTTGGAATGAGGCAAGCAATTGCGTCGCGAGGCGGGTGCGCTCCAATCCGCGCATCAGCACTGGCAACAGTCTGAACCTCGATACGGTTGGGATCGAGCGATGGTTGCGGAGTGTCTTGTCCGAGTTCGCTCGGCTCGGGACCATAACGGCGATCGTGCCCATTGCTCACGGCGCCGCTGTGGCACTCATCGCCAAGGGCCGATTGCAAACCGCGCCACTCGACTATGAATGGCCGGGGGTGAGCGTCGATCGCATTGCCTACAACCAGCAGCGCGATCCGTTTCTCGCAACCGGATCGCCGGCCCTACCCGGAGGGCTCAATATCGGGATGCAACTGCATTGGCTCGAGACGCTACGCTCAGCGGATGCTCGCAGCGGGGAAATTGTTCCCTGGGCGCAGTACTGGGCGTGGCTGCTCTGCGGCGTAGCCGCCGCGGAAATCACGAGTCTTGGATGCCATACCGATCTGTGGCGGCCATATGATCGCGCGCCGTCTCAACTCGCCGTGCGGCGCGGCTGGGCCGAGCGCCTTGCGCGCCTGACGCCTGCCAATTCGGTGCTCGGTACGCTCAGGCCGGAATGGGTCGAGGCCACCGGGCTTTCGCCTCACGTGCAGGTGTATTGCGGAATGCACGACTCGAACGCTGCCTTGCTGGCGGCCAGAAGTCATCCGGAACTTGCGGGCCACGATGTCACGGTTCTATCCACCGGCACCTGGTTTGTAGCGATGCGCACGCCGACCCTCAGCGATGCGCGCGCCGCCTTGCTCCCGGAAGCGCGCGATTGCCTCGTGAATGTCGACGTTGCGGGGAGGCCCATTCCGTCCTCGCGATTCATGGGCGGTCGCGAGATCGAAATCCTGGCGGGAGCGGATGATGCAGACATCAGCGTTGATGGCGGCCGTCTTGCGTATGCCATCAAGGCGATCGAGGCCGGTGAAATGATCATGCCCGCATGCGTACCCGGCGTTGGACCCTTCCCAACTGCCAACTCGCGCATCCTCGCGCCACGGCCGAGCAGCAGCGATCCCATGGCCCTTGCGCATCTGTACACGGCACTGATCGCCGATGTTTCTCTCGATTTGATCGGCAGCAACGATACACTTCTGATCGACGGCAGGTTCGCTGCTGCGCCGGTGTTCGCGCAAGCGCTGGCCAATCTGCGCCCCGCGACGATCGTGCTCATCAGCAGCGATGAGGATGGCGTAGCGCACGGCGGGCTGCGTCTGGCAAATGTCAGCCAAACCGGATCCGCGCCATTGCGCCGGGTTCCGCCACTGGCGGTCGACATGGCGGAATACCGCTCTCGCTGGCGCGAAGCGGCCGAGAACCCAGGTTGAAGACTTATGACCGATGCAATGGGATAAATTGATAGGATGCGGAATTGGAGGGAATTAAGGTGCTGGAAGCGGAACGTCATCGGATGATACTGCGGCTTTTGGAGGAACGCTCCATTGTGGGCGTCGGCGATTTCGTCGAATTACTGAGCAGTTCGGACGCCACCGTTCGCCGCGATATTGCCGCGTTAGCCGAGGAGGGGAAGTTGCGGCGCGTGCGGGGCGGCGCCGAGGCAATCAATCCGCGTCTCGAGGCACACCTGGTCGGAATGCCTTTCGCGATGAGCGAGGAAGTCGCCGTCCCTCAGAAGCGGGCCATTGCCAGAGCCGCGAGCAGTCTCATCGACGACAATGACAGCATCATCATCGCCGGGGGCACCACGACTTATGCCTTGGTCGAATTCCTTGCGCTCCGGCAACTCGATATTTTGACGAATTCGTTGCCCATCGTAACGCAGCTGGTCGCGACCAGCCGCAATAGAGTCAGCATGCCGGGCGGCACGGTTTATCGCGAACAAAAAATCATCTTGAGCCCCTTCGAACATGACGCCACGGCCAATTTCTGGGCGCGAAAGGCCTTCGTAGGCTGTTACGGCATCAATCGGCATGGGGTCATGGAGGCGGATCCGCTGATCGTGCAGGCGGAGGCGCGCTTGCTGAAACGCACCGAACAAGTGATCGTCATGGCAGACAGCCGCAAATTGAGCAAACACTCCTCAATCGTGGTGCTGTCCCTCGAGAACATCGCTGCATTCATCACCGACGAGGGGGCGAGCGAGTCGGATCTGGAGCCGATTCGTCGTGCCGGCGTGAACGTTATCGTCGCCACAGTTGAAGCCGGCGACACGCGCGGCGCGCCGTCCGCCCATGTTGCGCCCGCGATGCAATGAATCGCTAGCGCGCAGCCGCGGCGCCGTGACGCTGGTCGAGTTCGAAACGAATCCGGGCATGCGCGCTCCGGTTCAGCCGATAGCCGAACATCAGTGCCGCGCCTAGCAGTGTGATTACGGCGGGAGCCGGCCCGTACACCCACCCCAAATCCCTGATGGTTTTCGCCGCGATATGCAAAGATTCGGGGTTGCGCTTGGCAATGTCCGCGGGAAAGGCAATCAAATCGAGCGCGACACCGGCAAGCAAGGCACCGAGGCCGGCGCCGCATTTGACCGCCAGGTTCAATCCTGCGTAGAACAAGCCTTCGCGCCGCGCTCCGTACAGCACCTCATGCTCGTCCGCCGCGTCCACGAACATCGACTGATACACGATCGTGGCAGACCCGACGAACATGCCGGTCAACACGCTGTTGACAACCAGCGGTGCGTAAAGACCCCAGCCGCCGTCGGGCAATATCCCCACGATCTTCAAGACCGGAAGCAGGAATTGGCTTACCGCAATGTAGACTATTCCGGCAATTGCCAAGGTGCGCTTTTCGAATCGCCGTGAGGTGCCGGCGACCAGCAGAATGCCGAGAATCGGCGCGATGAACAGCGCCAGCGACATGATCTGCAGCACACTGTTCGGCAATTTCCAAAAGAATTTTCCGGCGTGCAAGGACAGAGTGGCGTTGGCGGTCAGCGCAATGAAGAAGACCGTGGCGGCGCCCGCGAGAATCAAGAATGAGCCATGCTGCAGCAGCTCGCGGATCTCCTGGAAGAATCTCGATGCGGAGCTGCGAGTTTGTTTGCTGGGCCGGTGCAGCTGACCGATCAAGCGGCGCGTGCCCAGGGTCGCCGTCAGTGCGCTCAATAGAATAATGAAACCGCAGGCCCAGCCGAATGGCAGGTATCCCGCTCGGTTCAAAAGTCCATTGGGTCCGCGCAAAAAAACCAGAAAGCCTAGTGTCAAGCAAATGGCGACCGCGGGCATGGCAAAGAAAACTCGATACGCGACTATCGTGGAGCGCTCATCATAGTCGTCTGCCAACTCCGCCCCCAGCGCTTGATAGGGCAGCACCCACGCGGATACCGACAACCGCAGCACGAGCAGCACCAACACCACATAGGTAAACAGCGCCCATTTGGATAAGCCGGTCGGAATGGAGAAGATCAGGCCCAGCGAGATCGCCATCGGCAGCGCGCTTGCCAGCAAGAAGGGATGCCGGCGTCCCCAGCGCGAAATCAGATTGTCGGACATCGATCCTATGAAAGGGTCCGCGACGGCATCGACCACCAGCGAACAGGAAACCGCGAATCCTGCAAGGCTGGCGCCGAGGCCGCACACCGCCGTGAGATAGAAGAACAAAAACGTCGGCAATACCGAATTGGAGATGCCGTCGATTGCAGCGCCGGTGGCATAGACAACTTTGATTCCGGAACCGAGGCGCTGCTTCTCCGGCGTCGCCATCGCGTTAGAAGCGCAGCGTCGCGCGAATGCCGTAGAAGCGAGGCTGCCCCGGGACCAATTGCACAGGAACTGGGGTACCTACGCCTTGTGCGGCCACATACTGCTTGTTGGTAAAATTCGTCGAATACGCGGCGATGTCCAATTTTCCTATGTCGTAGCTCATTAACAAATTGAACAGTTGGCGCGAGTCGAATTGATCAGCGAAGCTCGCGTTCGCAAACACGGTCGCCCACTGCGAGGCGACAAACGCATAGTCCAGCCTGGGGGTGAAGGTTTGATTCTCGCCCACATGAAAAACGTACTGAATGCCGGCATTTGCCGTCCACGTCGGAGAGTTGGGCAGCGTATGGCCGGTAAGATTGCTGCATTCGGCGCTGGCCGGTCCGAACGATAAATTGCAGGGCGGATACGGCGCGGCGTAGAGGCGCGAATCGATGGCGTAGAAGTCACCGAAACGGCCGTGAATGTAGGATGCCGAGGCGTCAACGGATAGGTCGCTGATTTCCGCTTGCGCCTGCAACTCGAATCCCCAAACGGTGGCATGCGGCGCGTTCAGGATGGGCGCTGTGCCGGTGACGGGATCCGGAAGACTGACCTGGAAATCCTTATAGGTGGTATAGAACGCGCCGGTTTGGGTGCGAATGTGCCGGTCGAGCAAGGTCGACTTCCAACCCACTTCATAGTCCGTCAGGTTCTCCGGCTGGATCACTGCGGGCTCGTTGGCGTTGGTGTTGAGACCGCCATCCTTATGGCCGGTCGCGACAAACGCAAACAAATAGTTGTCGGGGTTGAGCTTGTAGCTCAAGTCAACTTTGCCGGTGAGCTTTGAATCGGACTGGCTCTGGGCGTTCGGCAAGGGTAGGGCCAGGGGCGGGGGCGGGAACAAGAGGTTGGTCGTCTGATTGTCGGTCAGATCGAAGGTCGAATGGTTGTATCGCGCTCCCACCTGCAGTTCCCATACGGGGCTCAACTCGAATTTCACCTGCCCGAACACCCCTTCGTGTTTCTTCGGGGTGTTGTATTCCAGATTGATGTTGACCAGCGGCAGCAACGGCGCCGGGTATGGGGTGGTGAGGTCGACGTCGATGTTGAATCCATTTCCGAAGGGCAAGTTCTCGACCTCGTGAGAGAAAAACGCGCCGACGATCCATCTGAAGAATCCCGTGTCCGGAGACAGGAAATTCAACTCCTCGGAGTAGGTTTCGAAACGGCCGTAGTCGGAAAAGGTCGCGGACGTTGGATAAGCTCGATTGGTGCCGTCGAGATCGACGTTCTGGGCGGCGCGCGCATGCTGGTACCCGGACACCGAACGCAGCACATCGCCGTTCGCGAATGTGTAGCTGATATCCAGCACCGATCGGGTGAATTCGTCGTAGGCATAGGCATTGACGTCGGTGGAGATGTCGTAGAGGCTGCCCGGAATCGTATAGGGCTGGCCCGGGTATCCGCCGTTGTTGATGTTGTTGTAGTCTGTTTTTACCAGGACCTTGAGCGCCTCGATTGGCTGCCACAGCAAGCTGACGCGGACATTATTGGAATCGATGATTCCGGGATCGCCGGTATAAGGTCCGGAAAGATTGAAATACGTCTGCCGGCGTTCGCCGTTGTAAGCGATGCGCGCGGCAAAGGTATCGCTGATGGGCAGATTGATGGCACCTTGCCACAGCCGGTCATTGTAATTTCCGTATTGCAGCTTGCCGTAACCGCTCACACCGTTGAAGCTGGGATTGGTTTCGGTGATATATACCGCGCCGCCGGTGGCGTTCACCCCCGAGAACGTTCCCTGCGGACCGCGCAACACTTCAATGGAGGATATGTCGTAGTAGGGTTCGTTCTGCAAAAAGGTGCCGATGACCGGAATTCCGTCGCGATAGGTGACGACCCCCGCGGGTGTCTGCACGTTACTTTCACCCTTACCGATACCGCGGATATTGAACATGATTCCCTGACCGAAATCGTTCACGGTGAGGGACGGAGTGGTGAATTGCAGCTGATCGATGGTGTTCACGCCGCGATTTTGCAGGTCCTCCCCGGACAACACGCTTGCGGCCACGGGCGTAACCTGTAAATCCGTGGAGCGACGCTCAGCGGTGACTACGACTTCGGCCAGTGGACTCAAGTCTGCCGAGGTGTTGGATATTGTTTGTGCGTGCGCATCATGAACGGCCAGTACGGAGATGCAAGCGGCAAGGACAAGCGACGTGCAAACGGGAAACGCGTTCGCCCGAAGTGTGAATGTGGCCATTTCCCCCTCCCATCACGTGCATCAATTTATTCTTGGGTCTGACACGGAGGCGACGTATTCGCTCAGCAATCGAATCAAACGTCGGCCTTTGTCAGATACAAGCACAAAAGAATTCCAAATGTCAACATAAAATGACCGAATTTGCATGTACATGCTCGAATGTGAGCGAATGTCTGCTGAACCGGAAGTTTCCAGGCCGTGACACTCTGCCGAAACCGGGCAGCGTCGCATGACAGGCGAGATCGCCGCCGGCTTGTGCTATCAGGGTTTGATCGACACTGAGCGATCTTCGCGCGCCGGTAATTCTGACTTAGCTGGGCGATTCGGATTCGAATTGCGCCTGCAATCCGCCCGCGGACCGTTCGGTCGCGAAGCGCAGCTTTAGGCCTTGCGCGGGCTTGACGTGCACACGCACGTTGCCGGGAGCGCGAATTCGAGCCTCGAAGCCGCCCTGGTTTCGTTCCAGCTCGACTTCGATGTCGCCCTGCCGTGTCGGAAACACGCCGCGTGCGAAATCAAGATCGGCCAAATCGGGCGCGAAGTCCACCGCCGCAAATCCTGGTTCCTGTGGAACTATGCCAAGCACGCGACGGCTCAATTGATAGGTCGGCGATGCCGAAAAACCGTGGCATAGACTTGCGCTCGGTTCGAAGCTTTCCCAGAGCGTGGTTGCGCCCCGCGCCAGCATTGGTCCAAATCTCTCGCGCATCATCCGCAGCGCATCCTTGAGCCGGCCATGCTTGCACAGCGCTTCGTACACGAAGTGCGCATAAAAGGTATTGGCCACCACCACGCCATTTTCGGGATCGAGTTTTTCGCCGAACGGCGCGATCGGCCGCGCTGCCGTGAATGTCAGACGCTGGCTTTCAGTGATGCGGTCGAGCGCGCGGCGGATTCGATGCGGCGGCGAGTCGGTCCACAGCGCGATCGCGGCATTTGCGTGCTGCGAAACTCGCAACTGCTGCGCTCCCGTTTTTGGATCCACAACGTCAACATAAACGCCGCGGCGCTCATCCCAGTGACGTGCATTGAGAGCGATGGCGATGCGGCGGGCTCGAGCGCGCAGGCGCTGCGCTTCCCGCTGCCAACCGCTGATCTCTGCTAGCTGCGCTGCTGCCTCAAAACTGCCGGCAAGCTGCGCGTTCAAAGCGGCTGCTTCACCACCGCGGCCGATGTCCGCCCAATCCATGAAATGCCAGTCCGGCATGTCTGAGATCAGGCCATGCTCGTCAAGCAAGCGTTCGAACCAGGCCAGCGCCTTGAGAATGGAAGGAAGTATCGCGTCGATGGTGCCGCTGTCGCCGGTCAATCGATAATGGTCGCCGGCGTTCAAGATCCATTGCAAGGTCCAATCCGGGATCACCACCCTGTCGGTACCATGATCGCCGGGAGCGAACATCTGTGTCAGCCCGTCGGGCCGCTGGCTTTCCGCGGCCTGCAGCAGGAACTTCGCATTCAGGGGCGCGACACAGGGGCCGAACGCGGCGTGCCCGGCCAAACTTTCCACCGTTGCGTCGCCGAGCCATTGGCGCTGCTCGCGGCTGGGACAATCCTCCCAGGCATCGTGCATGCACAGCATCAACGTGTAAGCGCCGGTCGACCAAAGCACATTCAGGAATGCATCGGAACAAGTGAACTTGCCGCGCTCAACGACAGGATAATGCGTGAACGTTGCGCCCAAACCGCGCACCTTGAGGCCGGCGGGCGCATCGCGAACGATGACTTGCATCCACCGTATCGCACACCATTCGAAGGTTTCGAACACTTGAACACCCGGTCGCGCAATGTAGCGGCACACATGATGATCGCCGCCGAGAAAGGCCACCGGCGTGATGCGTGCATCGCCGGCGGGTCCTGCGGCATCCCACTCTCCCGGCAATCGTTCGCAACAGGCAATTTCGATGATTTCACCGCCCTGTGCTTCGAACTCAACACGCGGCCGGCCGGTGATGATTCGGCCGAAATCGAGCAGCACGCTGACATCGCTACCCGGCACCGTACGAATCAGACAATTTCCTGCGGCGGATAGCAGCAATTGCTCCGGCGCATCGACCGCGCCCGCGTGCGCGGGGACCAGCCGTTCCCGATATGCGCGCTCTTGTACCGGCATTTCCAGATCCGGCACCTGACCCTTGATCCAGACGATGCGCCGCGCCTGAACCGGTTCTTCAACCAGGTGTTCGATTCCGCTCGGCATGAGCGTTGCGAACGGCACTAGTTCGAACGCGCCGGTTTCAGCCCAGGGACCATTTCCCGATTTGAGCTCACGCGCGAAATCCCAGCCACCATCGTCGAAATCGACCATGGCCCAGCGCGCCGGCAATTTGCGGCCATCGAGCACTTCGATAAATCCAAGACTGTTGTTGGTGCGAGGCACGGTTTGCAGCCACGCGTCGCTTTCCTGCACGCGCCAAGCGGTGTCGCTGCGCAGCGGAATTTTGTTCGCGCCGAACAGCACCTCGCCTTCGACCCACAGGCCGCCATCGCCGAAGGTCCTCAGGTGCAGCCCCTTGGGCAATTCATAAAAGGCCGCATCGGCGCCATATGTGTGCACCAACACCGCCAGCACATTTCGTCCGGCCGCTAAATACGGAGCGAGGTCGTAGGTATCGTAGCGTTGATAGAGAGGATTGCAGCGCACCGGACCGCGGCCGATCGCCGCTCCATTGACGAACAGCGAGTAGTGCCCATCAGTGGTGATGTTGATGGATGCGTGTTCGGGGACGGCCGGAAGTTCGAGACTGCGGCGAAAAAAAAACCACCGGTTTTGAGCTTCCTGACGCGCCGGCATGCCTGCCCGGCTAAATAGATGAATGGGTTGCCTGGGGGTCCAAATAAAAGGGGTGAGTGAGCGCACTTACGTCCACCTGATCGATTCATTGTTCGAAGCGATGCGTATGTTATCAGACCATCTTGGAACTCTGCTCATTAGTGTGCGATAGTGAGCATGCGTGAGCGAACATGCCACTTTTGCGCGCGCACAGGCAACAGATTGAGAACAAAGGGGCAAGATAGCAATTGGGTGGGGCTGGCATGATCGCGGTCGGCGGTTCCGTAGCGCAAGGCTTCGAGGCGGTGCGCGACGCGTTTGCGCAAGCGCAGGCGAACGATGAGGGAGGCGCACAGCTCTGCGTGTATCGCGGTGGCTTGCGAGTAGTCGATATCTGGGCCGGCAACGACAAGGTCCGCGCCCGACCTTATGGCGAAAACACCATCTCGATGTTGATGTCCTGTACCAAAGCCGCGGTTGCGCTCTGCGCGCACATTCTGGCCGAGCGCGGCCAACTCGACTACGACGCGCCGGTTGCCCGTTACTGGCCGGAATTCGCGAAAAATGACAAGTCGGGAATCCCGGTTCGCGAGCTGCTCAGCCACACGGCGGGATTGATGGGCTTCGACCCGGAGGCGAACATTGGCCCAGCCGACCTGTTCAATTGGAAAAAGTGCGTCGACGCGCTCGCGGACATGCGGCCGCTGTGGACCCCCGGCCGAGCGAGCTTTTATCACGCAGTGACCTATGGGTTTCTGGTCGGGGAACTGATTCGTCGCCTGTCGGGACAATCGGTGGGGCAGTTCTTCGCCAAGGAAGTGGCGGCGCGACTTCACATCGATATGTGGATTGGCTTGCCTGCCGAACAGGAGGCCCGCTACGCGCCGCATTTCAGGGCGGTGGGTCCGTCGAACGCACCGAACCCATGGCCGAATCTGCTCGCCGCACGCGGCGTCGACACCAGCACGCGCGTGGCAAAAGTGCTGCTGCAAAGCATTGTGGCGACCGAGGGTTTCATCGACGCGGCCAACACCGACCGAGGCGCGCGCGCCGCCGAATTGCCGGCAGGGAACGGCATCGGCAATGCCCGCGCATTGGCAAAAATGTACGCCGCGATGATCGGCACCGTAGATGCCGTGCGGCTGCTCGCCGACAGCACGGTGCAGCAGGCGCGCACGCCGCAAACCGACACGCTCACGGGTCCCGACGAACTTAGCGCTCTTAGCAGCGGCGATCCGCAGCGTTTCGGCCTTGGCTTCGAGCTGCCGCGACGCGCCGAACCCATGTTCGGTCCCGGTTCCTTCGGACATGCGGGCGCCGGCGGACGCATGGCATTTGCCCATCCGGAACTCGGCATCGCCGTTGCATATGTCTGCAACAACATGGTGTGGGACGGCCTGTCAGGGCCGGATAAACGCTGGACCGGTTGGACGGCGGCGCTGCGTGCCGCGGTCGGGATTTAAGCTCATGCCCTACCCAAGAGCCACTCAAGATCACATCAAGTTTTACCGCGAGCACGGCTATCTGATGGTCACGGATGCCGTACCGCAGGCGGACCTCGATGAAATCGATCGGTATTGTGATCGAATCATGGATGACAAACAGAAATACGCGAACGACTGGGCTTGGGACGATAAAGAAGCTCTGCAGAACCGCTCATTCCGCATCGTGCAATCTTCCCCATCCTTTGTGTGGAAGGATATTGCCAATGCACCTTACCGAAAATGGCTGACAAGCTTCGCGGAAGATCTCTCTGGATTGAAGCTGTCCTTTTGGTACGACCAGTTTCTCGCCAAGCCGCCGGGCAAGAGCGTGCCGACGAATTGGCACCAGGATGAGGCGTATTGGGGACGCAATCTTGATGATAGGGGGATTACCTGCTGGATCCCGCTGCAGAACGTCGACATCCAGAATGGATGCATGCACTTCATGGACCGCGGGCACCTGCAAGGTGTCCTTCCGCACCACGCAGTGCCAGGCGTGCAGAGCGATCTGATCCAATGCGAAGTCGACGAGTCGCGAATGATCGTCTGTCCCATTGCCAGAGGCGACGTTACATTTCATCATTCCAAGACGCCGCACATGACCACGGCCAACACCTCGCAGGGGTGGCGCAAGGCCGTGACCAATCATCTACAAGCGATTGGTTCCGGCGGCGAAGGAGATCACTATCCGTGGAAGGTGCTGGTGAATCAACGCACGGGCGAACGGAAGATTCCCGATAGCCGTTAGCGAGGGAGTGGAGCTAAGCAATGACGGATTTCTCCGGCTTGGGATTGCATCTTGGAAATCTGTCGCGGCTTTCCAGCGCGCAAACGCGCTCGATCTGTCCCGAACAAACCAGCGGCGAAAAGGGCAGGGGCGGCATGTCCGTCGACGGGCCCGCGGCACACGCGGCGCGCGGCTTAGGACAGGGCTGGAAGATCTCGCCCTTCGTCGTCATTGAACCTGGCGCCACCCACACGCTGGCGGATATCCAAGGCATGGGCGCCATCCAACACATTTGGATGACCCTGGCGCAGGGCAAGCGGCGCCACACCATACTGCGCGCATTCTGGGACGGCCAGCCGCACCCTTCCATCGAATGCCCGGTCGGCGACTTCTTTGCCAACGGCTGGGAGACGTTCGCGCCGGTATCCTCCCTTGCCGTATGCGTGAATCCCGCGCGCGGATTCAACTGCTATTGGGAAATGCCGTTTCGGCGCCGCGCGCAACTGACGCTCAGCAACTTGAGCGACGAAAAAATCTATGTCTACTACCAGATCACCTACGCTTTGACGGCGGTCCCCGACGATGCCGCTTACCTGCACGCACAATTTCGCCGCGTCAATCCGCTGCCTTACAAAAGCGTGTACACCATTATTGACGGCGTAAAAGGTCGGGGACATTACGTCGGAACGTACATGGCCTGGGGCGTCAATAACTCCGGGTGGTGGGGCGAGGGCGAGATCAAATTCTACCTGGACGGCGACCAGGAATTCCCGACGATTTGCGGCACCGGCACCGAAGATTACTTCTGTGGGGCCTACAACTTCGACGTCGGTGTGCTGGAGAAGGAGCACGCCAGTGCGTACCGAGAATTCTGTTCGCCCTATGCCGGTCTTGCCCAGGTGATTCGCCCCGACGGCGTCTACAAATCGCAAACCAGATTCGGCATGTATCGCTGGCATATCATGGACCCGGTGCGCTTTGAGAAGGACCTGCGAATTACCATTCAGGCGCTGGGCTGGCGCACGACGCCGGATCGGCAATACCTGCCTTTGCAGGACGACATCGCTTCGGTCGCATTTTGGTATCAATCGTTACCGACGGTTATTTTCCCCGAGCTTCCCGGCCGCGAATCCTTGGAAGTGATTTAGGGCATAGCCTTCTAGGAGATATTCATGTCCGCCAATGTTTTTCTCGTTGCCAATGGCGATTTGCGCTTGTCTGCCAATCAGCAGTGCTGGCCCACTCAGGAGCGCGTCGAAGGCGCGGTAATGAGCGCGGTGCGAAAGCTCGGCGGTGAAGTGCGGCGCGGACACGAATTTGACCCGCAGAAGGGCCACGGCTTCATCGACAGCCAAAAACGCGGAATCGAGGTTTTCCGCGCCATCCCCAAGGATGCGCCGCTAATTGTGGTTGAGGCGGTATGGCAATACAGCCAACATCTATTGGCCGGGCTCATGGGACATCGGGGACCGATTCTGACGGTGGCGAATTGGAGCGGCGAGTGGCCAGGTCTGGTCGGCTTGTTGAATCTCAATGCGTCGCTGCGCAAGGCCGGAGTGAAATTCGATTCGCTGTGGAGCGCCGATTTCGACGATGCCTTTTTTCTCACCGGTCTTGAGCGCTGGCTGAACGGTGAGCCTCTGCAGCACGATTCCGGACATGTAAAGCCTTACCCGGAGGCGCGAATTCCGGCGGAGTTGCAAGCGCTGGGCGCGCGCATGGCAGGGGAATTGCGCAAAGACCGCGCCATCCTCGGCATATTTGATGAAGGCTGCATGGGAATGTACAACGCCATCATCCCCGACGAGCACCTACATGGCATGGGAGTATTCAAAGAGCGCTTGAGCCAGGCCGGGCTGTACGCCGAGATGCGCGATACCGCGGATTCCGAGGCGCGCGCGGTGTATGACTGGCTGCGCGCGCGATCCATGCGCTTTACACTCGGCAAAGATCCGGCGGTGGACCTGACCGAAGCGCAGGTCCTGGAGCAATGCAAGATGTACATCGCGGCGCTGCGCATTTCGAATGACTTTGGATGCGATGTCATCGGCATCCAATATCAGCAAGGCCTGAAGGACCTGACCGTCGCCTCCGATCTCGCGGAGGGCCTGCTCAACAATGTGGATCGTCCTCCCGTGAAGGGGCGCGATGGCAAATTGTTGTACGACGGTCGTGCATTGCCTCATTTCAACGAGGTGGACGAGTGTGCGGGACTCGATGCACTGGTCACGAACCGGATCTGGCGGCAGCTGAAGCTTGCGCCCGAGACCACGCTTCACGATGTGCGCTATGGCGAGTTCTACGGAACGGGAGCAGCTCGCCGGTTTGTCTGGACGCTGCAAATCTCCGGCGCGCTTCCTCCTGCACATCTCGCAGGTGGCTATGCCGAAGCGGTGAGCGAACGGCAGCCGCCCATGTACTTTCGCCTGGGCGGCGGAACCATCAAGGGCGTTAGCAAACCGGGAGAAATTGTCTGGAGCCGGGTATCGGTCGAGCCAAGCGGCCTCAAGGCGGACCTTGGATTGTGCGAGTCGGTGGCATTGCCGGCGGCCGAGAGCAATCGGCGATCGCTGGCCACGACGCCGCAGTGGCCGATGGTGCACGCAGTATTTCCAGGCATCTCGCGCGATCAATTCATGGCGCGTCACGGCGCCAATCACATACAGGTAGCCTACGCTCCAGACCGTGCCAGCGCCGAGCGTGCGCTCGCCGCAAAGGCTTCGATGTTCGATGCACTGGGACTGGAAGTGAGCATCTGCGGGGACACGGCGTTGACCGCATAGCAGCGAGGTTGGACGCATGGCTGTCGTAGCGGGAATCGACTTCGGCACATTGAGTGTGCGCGTTTCCATCGTCGATACTGCCGGCGGCATTTTGGGTTCAGCAGCCGCGGGATATCCCCTCGACAAGGATCCCGCCGATCCATGCCTCGCCACTCAAAAGCATGCCGACCACATGGCCGCTCTGGTTGCCGCCATGGCGGCTGCGCTCGCGAACGCTCACATCTCCGGCGCGACCATTGCGGCGCTGGCCGTTGCCACCACGGGATCCAGCGTTCTGCCGGTGGATGGCCAGCTGCAGCCGCTGGGAGATTACTACCTGTGGTGCGACCATCGGGCGCAATCGGAGGCGGAAGAAATCACACGCGCCGCCCGCAAAATGGATTTGCAGGCCCTGCGCTGGTGCGGCGGCGCCTATTCTCCGGAATGGGGATTCGCCAAACTGCTGCACTGGCTGCGTCGAAACAGCAAAGGCCGCGAGCAATTTGCCACCGCGCTGGAACACGGCGACATGGTGGTGGCCACACTCTGCGGCCAGGTCGATGCCAAGGATCTACCCCGCGGCATTTGCGCAATGGGGCACAAATGGATGTGGAATGAATCGTTGGGTGGTCTGCCGTCCGAGCAGTTCCTCACCACTGTCGACCCGCTGTTTCGCGGCATACGCGAAAAGCTCGGTGGTAGGTATGGTGCGGTCGATGCGATCGCGGGCCGGCTATGCCCGGCCTGGGCGCAACGATTGGCCTTGACATCGGGACTGCCGATTCCGTTCCCTGAACTCGATGCACACTCCGACGCCGTAGGCGCGGGAATCAGGCTCGGCGACATCGTCAATGTTCTCGGCACTTCGACTTGCATCATGGCATTGAGCGAACACGCGGCGCCCATAGCGGGCGTCTCCGGCGTGGTCGAAAGATCCATTCATCCCGGTTTGGTCGGCATTGAGGCGGGCTTGAGTGCCTGCGGTGCGGTGTTTGACGCCATCGCAAACCGCAGCGGCAGCAGCTTGGCGGTCCTCTCGCAGCAAATTGCAAACTATCGTCCGGGACAAACGGGATTGCTGCGCTTGCCGTGGGACAACGGCGACCGCACCATCCTTGCGGATCCCGAACTTCGCGGCTTGACGCTCGGCTGGAATCTCTCGCACACCGCGGCCGACGAACTGTTCGCCGCTGTGGAAGGCACCGCGTTTCACACCAAAGTGATCATCGATCATCTAGGCGCGCATCATGTGCCCGCCGCGCGCATCGTCAATGCGGGCGGCCTGCCGCAACACATGCCGTCGATCAACCAGCTGTACGCCGATGTCCTGAACAGACCGGTGCGAGTTCCGGACCGCCCGGCCACAGGCGTTGGCTCGGCGATCTTTGCCAGTCTTGCTGCAGGCGCCTTTCGCAATCTTGAGGAAGCGCAGGGTGCGCTGTGCCCGGGTTATCGCGAATACCGGCCTCATCCCGAAGCCGCCGCTGCCTATGAACCGCTGTACGACGCGTTTCGTAAAATCTATTTTCTGTTGGGCGACGGCGGCGCGGCGGCGCAGGCGTGTAATGGCGTACTGCGGACGCTGCGAGCGGTCGCGAGCCGTGGATAGTGCCATTTCATACACGCCTGAAATCGTAACGCTGGCGGATATACCCCGGCACCACGCGCGCGTTCGGCCGAGTGCCATCGCGACCCTCCATGCGGATCGCGCCACGACGTTCGACTCGCTGCATAAGCGCAGTTCGCGGATCGCGAATGGGCTTATCGCTTCAGGCATCAAGCCGGGGGCG
This sequence comes from uncultured Gammaproteobacteria bacterium, assembly GCA_963785405.1. Classification (GTDB taxonomy): domain Bacteria; phylum Pseudomonadota; class Gammaproteobacteria; order Steroidobacterales; family Steroidobacteraceae; genus Bog-1198. The sequence continues at coordinate 180,200 of CAWAVF010000003.1, read as the reverse complement.
CGCGTGGCCGTGCTCGACCAGAACTCCGATCGCTATTTCGAAATACTGTTTGGGGTCGCCAAGGCCGGCGCCGTATCGGTCACAGTCAACTGGCGCCTCGCACCGCGCGAGGTCGCATTCGTGCTCAAGGACAGTTGCGCTGAGATGCTGTTCGTCGGCGGACGACATGCCGCCTGCCTGGCAGCGCTGCTCGCGGACCTGAAAATGATGCGTCAAATCATCATGATCGACGGCGCGGCTGGCGATTGGTTCGCGTACGAGGACTGGATCAGCCGGTACAACGACATCGATCCAGGTCATGCAGGTACCGCGCAGGACACCGCGGTTCAGATATACACCAGCGGCACGACGGGCCATCCGAAAGGCGTCGAGCTTGCGCACGCAACGTTCTACGGTCTCAGCCGCTATCGCGCGCTCGCGCAATTCGATCCGCAGTTCGACTGGATCGATTGGCGGCCGGGCGATACGACCATCATCACCCTGCCGGCGTTTCACATTGGGGGAACGTTTTGGGCTTTTCACGCCCTCTATTGCGGTGCGCGCTCGGTGATTCTTTCGCAATTCGACGTTGGCGACGTGCTGTTCGCAATTCCGCAGCATCGCGTGACCCAGCTGATCTTGGTGCCGACGATGATTCAACAAGTGCTCGCGCACCCGGAGTGCGCGACGACCGACTTCTCCTCGCTGCGGTATCTTTTCTACGGCGCATCGCCCATTCCCCTTGAACTTTTGCGAGAGGCAACGGCGATGTTCAAGTGCCGCTTCATCCAGGTATATGGCATGACCGAACTGTGCGGGGCAGTCACCTATCTGCCCGCGGAGGATCACAACTCCGGCGGCACCACGCGCATGCGTTCCGCAGGCAAAGCCGTAACCGGCGTCGGCCTCGATATCCGCGACCCCGAGGGGAAGTCACTGCCACGCGGAACCGTCGGCGAGATCTGCGTTCACTCTGCGACTCGCATGAACGGCTATTGGAACCTCCCCGATGCAACGGCGGCCACAATGAACGCCGAGGGGTGGGTGCGTACCGGCGATGCCGGATTCGTGGACAGCGACGGCTATCTCTATGTTCAAGACCGCATCAAGGACATGATCGTGTCGGGCGGCGAGAACGTTTACCCGGCGGAGGTTGAAAGCGCGATCTATGGTCACCCGGCGGTGGCGGAGGTCGCGGTCATCGGCGTCCCGGATTCAAAATGGGGCGAAGCCGTCAAAGCCATCGTGGTTCTGAAACCGGGCAGCGAAGCGGATGCCGATTCCATCCTGAGTTTCGCGCGCTCGAGGATCGGCGGATTCAAGCTACCGAAGTCGGTTGATTTCGTTTCTGTCTTGCCAAAGAACGCCACCGGCAAGGTGTTGAAGCGCGAGCTGCGCAGTCCGTATTGGGCGAACCGCGACCGACAAGTCAATTGAATCGGCCTTATCGGCCCGTGAACTTCGGCGCGCGTTTCTCGCGGAAGGCCAGTAGCCCTTCGCGATAGTCTTCGCTGGTGGCTGCCAGCAGATATTGATCCAGATCCATGAAGCTTGCCGCGTGGTGCAGCGCATTTGCGGCCGCATTCACTGAATGCTTGGTCATGCGCACTGCATTCGGCGGAAGTCTTGCGATTCTTTCCGCCCAGCGCCGGGCCGCCGCCAACGCCTCGCCGTCCGGTGCCACTTCATCGGCGAGACCCCAGGCGAGCAATTGCTGCGCGCCGATCTTCTCGCCGAACATCACGAAGCGCTTGGTGCGCGCCGGGCCGATGAGCGATACCAGCCGGGGAACTGCATGCCAGCTCATGTTCATGCCGAGCGGAATTTCCGGCAGCCGCAGCACGGCACTTTTTCCCACCACACGAAAATCGCACGCAACGGCCAATGCCACGCCGCCGCCGATGCAATAGTCTTCGATCGCGCAAATCGTAACCTGGTCGACTTTTTGCCACGCGTCGCACAAATCCGGACCAACTTTGAGGAACTGGCGCCGTTCGAGCAGCCCGGCCTCGCGCAATTGATCGACCGCAGGGTCCTTCAAATCGGCGCCCGCGGTAAACGCCCCCTGGCTTGCGAGAACGATCGCTTGCGTTTGCAGATCGTCTGCGAAGCCGTTTGCCGCTTCCGTCAGCTGCAACATGAGGTGCCGCGACAGCGCATTGCGCCCATCGCCGCGGCTCAGCGTGACCGTTGCGATTGCGCCGTCGCGTACTACGGTAACCAGCTGTTCGTGTTTTGCGTCGGTCATATGCGGTCCGCGAGCTCAAGCTACATGTTAGTACGAATTGCTGACGAGCGGGGCTAGGCGGTGGAACCCCGCCGCTTCGCCAACGCTTCCAGGATGCGGGTGTGCGGTTGCCTCTTGAGGCGATAGCGCGTGAAGATCACCCCCGCGAGTGCCGTGACCAACGCGGCGCCGGGACCATAAATCAGGCCTAATTTCTGCAGCGTCCCCGGAGGAATGTGGAATTGCAGCTCGGGATGGGCAGCAATGCCGCTCGGAAAACCGATCAGATCCAGGGCAACACCCGCGATCAGAGCGCCTAGGGCGACCGCAGCCTTGGCGGAAAAGTTGAGGCTGGCGTACAGCAGTCCCTCGCGGCGCGTGCCGAACAAAAATTCATGTTCGTCGCTGGCATCCGCGATCATCGAGTGCTGCGCCACGCCGAAGAAACCGGTGGCAGCGCCGGCAGCGATGGCATTGGCTATCAAAATCGCATAAACCGCCGCGCCGTTGTCCGGCAGCAGATGCAGTACTCGGAGCAGCGGCCACAGGCCTTGCGTCAGGCAAAGAACTGCCAATCCGATGAATATTGCAGTGAGGCGCTCGATGCGTTTGGCCGTGACGGCGTTGAGCAGTGTTCCGATGCCGAATCCCAGCGTCGGCAATATGGAGACTGCCTGGATCATTCTTTCCGGCAGGCGCCAGAAGAACTTATTGGCGTGCAGCGCCAAGGTGGTGAAGATGCCGATGCCGAGAAACAGTACCAAGGCACTGAAGAAGAGCACCAAGAATGATTTGTTGCTGAACAGCTCGCGCAGGTCGCGGGTAAACCTCGCAACGACCGTGCCCTCCGCATGCTCGGCAGGATGCAGGCGCCCCAAGGCGCTCAAGGTGCCGAGCGCGCAGGTAAGTCCGCCGGCCATGACCAGGCCAGCTGAGGTCCAGCCGAACGGCGAGTACGCAGAGCGGTTCAACAGCCCATCGGCGCCTTTCAAGAACACCAGAAACCCCAGTGCCAAACAGCTGAAAGTCGCGATGACATTAAAAATGAATCGCGCGGAAACGATGCTGGTGCGCTCCGAATAATCGTCTGAAAGCTCAGCTCCCAACGCTACGAATGGCAGATTGAATGCCGAGTGCGACACCCGCAGCGCGATCGATACCAACGTCACGTAGGCGAACAGGGCGCCCTGCGACAACCCGGCCGGGATGGAAAACAGCAGGCCCAAGCTAAGCGCAGTGGGCACGACGGCGACGATCAAAAATGGATGCCGTCTGCCCAAGCGGGTCCAGCTGTTATCGGATACCAGGCCCACCACCGGATCGGCGACCGCATCCACTACCAATGCGATGGACAGCGATGCGCCGGTCAAGACGCCCGATAGACCGCAGACCGCCGTTACGTAGAAGAACAAAAAGGTGCTCAAGACTATCTGGGTGACGCCGTCGACCAGCTGGCCGCTGCCATATATCGCCTTGAACGTGAGGCTCAATTTTTGGCGCCGCAGGTCGGCTGCGCTGCTCGAGGCCATGCTAGCGGGCGGGAGTTGCACAGCGGAAGCTCTCGGCGCTATTCCAATCGCCGACGCCGTCCCATTGGGCTAATTGGGGATGGGGGCAGAGCGGCCGTGTCCGTTCGATCGCGCCTGCCGGCTTGTTCCCGACTCGTTTTGTCACGACCAGCCTGTCGGGTGCTTGGCGCCGCTCCACCCAGTTCACGAGCGCCGCCATGGCAGGCGCATGGACCGGGTTCGGACCGCGCCCGCCGGCGCAATGAAGCATTCCAGGAGCCATGAAGAGTCGGTAGAAGCTGCTCGTGTCCCCCATCTTTGACTGCACGGAGTTGAAATAGGCGATCGAGTCTCGAGGCGGTATCGCCGGATCTTCCCAACCGTGATACTGGAGCAGTTTGCCGCCGCGCGCCTTGAACTTCCGCAGATCGGGGTTGACGGCGTCCAACGTCGAGGAGAATTCTTCACTCATCATCTTGAAGTCCCGATCCATATCGAAAAGAAGGACGTCGTAGTTTGGATCGTTGAACACGATATACCGCAAGAAGTTCTTGCCGAATGCCAGGCCCCATTCGCTTCCCCACAGATCCCAGCTACCCGGCTCTGCCTCCGCGCCGGGCTCGAAACCGGAAAGAATCCGCTCTCCGGTACGCGGGTTGTGCGCACCGCCGTAGATCTTGTTCAGGGTTGCAATTTGCGCATCGGTCAGGCACTGATTGGTATCAGGGCCGGCGCAGCGCAGCTGCGCAGGATCAAACTTGCAATCCAGCGGGTTTTCCACCACGCCGTCTCGATCGCCACAGGCTTTCAGCGCCGCAGCTTCGATGAGCGCTACCTTGTTGGAGGTTGTAACGGCGCTTCCGGGACTTGCGGCGGCCGCCTGAATGTTCCAGGCGCTAGCCGCAATCAGCGCTATGAAATTGCTTGCCGGATCACCCACCAGGATGCCGTCAAAATCCTCAGGGTAGCGTTGAGCCTCCACCAACGCCTCGCGTCCACCGCCGGAGCACCCGGTGAAGTAGGAATACTTTGGCCTCCTGCCGGCGAAGGCGGTGATGATTTTCCTTGCGGTTTCGGTGGTCTCCTTAAGGGAACGATAGGCGTAGTCGATGATTTTCTCGGGATGTCCCTCTGCCCATTTGGCATCATTCACGGCGCCCCGATGTCCGTCGTCCGTGGCAGCGACAGCGAAGCCGGCTTGCAAGCCGGGCACGAAATCCGCCTGTGGAATTACACCGGCAAATCCGCCGTTGCCGAGCTGCAAATACTTGCCGTTCCAAGCAGAAGCCAGGGGGATCGCAATTTCAATGCCGATCTCCGAATCCGGCGTCGGACGCGAAGTCGCCATCACTCGGCAGTAGGAAAGCAGCGTCCCTGACTCGATCACTTGGGCATCGACAACGGTGACCTGCGGCAGATTCAGTTGTTTCAAATGCTCGCAAGGTGTCGAAATGCTCGCGGACCTGGCCGCCATCGGCGCCAGCGCGAGGAATGAGCCTGCAAGCAGGCCGATACGTCCAAAACTCAGTGTCATGCAATACCCCTTAGTCGCGGCGCGGGGATTCAGAACGCAGATACGGGCGGGTGATGTCCTCGATGTCACGCCAAGCGTACGGATCCTGGCCGCTGATCATCACGATGTCGCGCACGTCCGGACGCGCCGTGTCGGCCCCCATCGTCCAGGGCAGCAGGCTTTCAGCGGACATGTAGTGGGTGACGAGCGCGCGACGGAATCCGGATTTGGCATTGTTGGGCAGCGAGCGGTGCAGAACGTAACCATTGAAAAATGCCACGCCGCCGGCTTTCAGCTCGATCGGGACACCGCCTTCACGCTGATAGCCATGGCCGAACGCTTCGTCCGCGGAATCGAAGCGCGCATCTGCATGCGGCTTTATGGGATAAAGAACCCCACGAAGCTGCGATCCAGGATGCATCCACATGCAGCCGTTCTCGATGGTCGCATCGTCGAGTGCGATCCAGGCCCCGCACAGCGAGCGGTCCCGCGTGGCTATGTAGTGTTCATCCTGATGCCACGCTTGTCCGGGCTTGCCGGCCCTCTTGACAAACAACATCGTCTGCATGGATTTGAGGTTGGGGCTGACCACGGCCTTGACGATTTCGACAATGCGCGGATGCGACATGGTTTCGCGCAGCAGCGGCGAGATCTTATGCGGCATGTGCAGAGCCAGGATACTGCCGATGACCTCCTCATCCGATAAACCATCGCGCGATGTCGTACCAGCCACCGGCCCGCGGCGGCCACGCGCAATTGCAACTATCTCCGCGCGCAAGGCCCTGACTTCCGCGCCGCTGAGCAGGCCTGGTACCGCAACGAAGCCGTCGCTGCGGTAGGCAAGAGTCAGGCGATCCAGCTCACTCGCATCCATGGTCGAACACTCTAAGTTGGCATCTCTAAGTTGGCATATGAAATATTTATATAAATCAATTATATACCGCACATATGACGAGCGAATATAGCTTGTGAGCGCATCGTCGCCATCTGCCCGCGCGAGGCCGGTTGGCTAGCTCTTGCGGTGCCTTTGCTACTTGAATACCACCGTTTTGTGTTCATCCAGGAACACCCGGTGTTCGAGAAACAAACGAACCGCCGTGGAAAGCGCGCGGCGCTCCGAATCGCGGCCGGTTGCCGCGAGCATTTCCGGCGTAAAACTGTGATCGACGCGCTCGACCACCTGCTCGATGATCGGGCCTTCGTCGAGATCGCCAGTCACGAAATGCGCGGTCGCGCCGATGAGTTTGACGCCGCGCGCATGCGCCTGGTGATAGGGCTTGGCGCCTTTGAATCCGGGCAGGAAGGAGTGGTGAATATTGATTGCCCTGCCGTGCAGACGTTTGCACATTTCGTCGGAGAAAATCTGCATGTATCGGGCTAGCACCACCAACTCCGAGCGGCTGGACGCGATGAGTTCCAGGAGCCGCGCCTCCTGCGCGCGCTTGGTGTCGGCACTTACCGGCATGAGGTGATAGGCGATCCCGTGGCGCCGGGCCACCGGTTCCATGTCCGGATGATTCGACACGATTGCGCTGATTTCCATGTTCAGCTCGCCGGTGCGCTGGCGGTAGAGCAGATCCTCCAGGCAATGATCCAGCTTCGACACCATGATCATGACGCGGCCACGATGCGCACCATCGTTAATCGCCCATTGCATCCGTTCTGCGGTGGCGACGCTTAAGAAGTCCACGCGCAGGCGCGCAAGATCGATGGATTCACCGCTAACCCCGCAAAAGACCACCCGCACGAAGAATCGTTTGGTCAGCACATCGTCGAACTGCTGCATCTCCATGATGTACAGCCGATTGGCGGCGAGAAACCCGGTGACTGCGGCGGTGGTGCCCATGCGGCTGGCGCAGGTGGCGGTGAGGCTATAGGTTTGCGCCGTATTGAATTCCATCGCGCCATCCTAACCAAAATCGCCCCGTTTGCGCGAGGTAGGCGCGGCTCAAGCTTGCGAGGCGCTCCTTCTGGTCTGCAATTGGCGGTCTGCGAATGAGCTGGGAGCTAGCTGCAACATTTCCCGGAACGCCGCAGCCGGAACTGCCGGGCTCATCAGGTATCCTTGAATCGCATCGCAGGACTCCGCTTGAAGAAACCGCAGCTGGGCCTGGGTGGTGACGCCCTCAGCCACGATCTTGAGATCCAGACTATGTCCGAGCGCGATGATGGCGCGGACGATCGCCGCATCGTCAGGGTCGTCGTTGATATCGGCGACGAATGAACGGTCGATCTTGAGGGTGTCCAGCGGAAAGCGCTTCAGGTAGTTCAATGAACAGTACCCGGTGCCGAAATCGTCGATCGCCAGCGCAAAGCCGAATTCCTTCAGTGCCAGGAGCGATCGCCGGCCCGCTTCGGCGTCCTGCATCAGCACCCCTTCCGTCAACTCGAATTCGAACAACGACGGCGATAGCTGCGCTTGCGCCACCGTATCGCCCAATCGCATCAGCGCTTCCGGATACATGAAATCCCGCCCCGACACATTTACCGCGATACACGGCAGCTCGAGACCCTCGTTGCGCCATTGGCAGAGATCCCGGCAAACTCGCTGCAGCGCCCATCGGCCGATGTCGCCGATCAAGCCCGTCTCCTCGGCCACCGCGATGAAGTCGGCGGTTGGAATCTGTCCCCGTTCGGGATGGAACCAGCGCAGCAAGGCCTCGCCGCCGAGCAATTTCAGGCTGCGGGCCTGGTACTTCGGCTGGTAGTAGACCTCGAGACTGGAATCCTCGACGGCCCGGCGCAGCTCCATCTCCAACGATAACCGTTTCAGGGCACGCACATTCATGGTGCTGTCGTAGACCCGCAGTTGGTTGCGGCCGCTCGCCTTCGCCTCGTACATGGCTCCGTCCGCGTTTTTGAGCAGGCTTTGTGCATCGCCGCCATGCTCCGGATACATCGCAATACCGATGCTCGGCGTCACCACCAGTTCATAGCTTTCCTGCTGAAACGGTGCGGAAAGAATCGACAGAATCTCGCGTGCCGCCCATTGTGCTTGCGCGGCATCAGTGCGGCCGGTGAGCACGACGATGAACTCATCGCCTCCCACGCGGGCCAGCCGGCCTCGAGCGCGCGCGGCGAGAGTCTGGATGGGTCCGCCGAGATTTGGCGGCACCAGCGGTTCATCGTCATCGCCGTCCAGATCCAGCCCCGCCTGTAAGCGTTTCGCCACCTGGCACAACAGTGCGTCGCCTGTCTCGTGGCCCAAGGTGTCGTTGATGCGCTTGAACTGATCCAGATCGACGTACAGCAGCGCCAGACTGCGATTCAGTTGCTTGGCCTCGGTCAGTGACTGCGCCAGGTACTCGCGGATCCATTCGCGATTGGGCAATCCGGTCAGGCCGTCGAAGTACGCCAGGCGATGAATGCGCGCTTGGGCTTCCTTGCGCGCAGTGACGTCCCGTACGATGGCCAGAACCTGACCGCTGGAATTCGGAAGATAGCGGCATTCGAAGTGGCGATTCGTTGCAGATTCGGCGTCGAGCGAAAACTCAAATGCCGCCGCTTCGCCGCGCAGCGTGGTTTCCAGGCAATCCAAGGAGCGCGCGCGGGCGGCAGGCGGAATGAGATCGCGGAAGCGCATCGATTCGAAGCCCCTGTTCGGCAGGGGGCGCAATCCGGCAGCGGGACTGAAGCAATGCTCGATCAGACCTTGGCCGTTGACGAGAAAGATACCGTCGGGAATCGCTCTCAGCAGCGCGGTATTCTTTTGCTCGCTGAACCGCAAGTCGACTATTGTGCGCGCGCCGCGCAACACATAGCGAATGCGGTGCGCCAAGAGCGCCCAGTTGACCGGCTTCACCACGAAATCCGTCGCGCCGACCTCGTAGGCTTGATCGATCGACGCGGTATCGTCGCATCCGGTCACCATGACGATGGGCAGATCCGCACCACCCGGCAACGTGCGAATATTGGTGCACGCCTGATAACCGTTGCCGCCGGCCATCTCGACGTCGAGCAGCGCAATGTCCGGCATGCGCAGCGCGCACGCCGCGACCGCCGCGTCGCCGCTGGCAACGGTTTGCACGGCGAAGCCCGCGTCCCGCAGCATAGCGCCGGCAATCTCCCGCAAAGTCGCGTCATCGTCGGCAACCAGGACTCGAGTGGGCGAAGCCGGCGCGCTCATGCGGATCTCCGCATCTCGAACTGCAGTTGGTTGCGTACGCAGGGTGTGCAAGGTTCGCATCTGCGCGTAGATCTCGCGAGCCGCGCCGAAGTCGCCGCTGCGCGCGCTATCCTCCAACTCCTGGCAGAGGCGAGCCAAACCATGAGCGCCAACATTGCCGTTGTAGGAGCGCCAGGCGTGCGCCGCCCGCGCGAGTTCAGCGGAATTTTCCGCGCCCAGGTGCTCCTCAATCGATGCGATGAGGGCGCGCGAGTCCGCAAGGTACAACTCGCCGATGTGGCTCAACATGTCCCTTGGGCCACTACGCGGCAGCGCGCGCAAGGCGTCGAGCGTGGCCCCGTCCAAAATCGCATCGTCCGGGCGGCTCGCGGCCGGCGGTCCCTCGGTCTTGCCGCCGAGCCATCGCGCAAGCGTGGCGTGCAATGCCTCGCGTCGGAATGGCTTCGCCAAATAGTCGTCCATGCCCGCCGCCAGACACGCCTCGCGTCCTGCAGCAGTGGCATCGGCCGTGAGGGCGATAACAGGGATGTGAATTCCGACAAGCTCGCGACGGCGCAGGGCGGCAGTTGCCGAGAATCCGTCCATGACCGGCATCTCGCAATCCATCAATATGGCATCGAAGTGCTGCGTCTGCAGCATGTCCAGCGCCTGTTGGCCATGATTCGCGGTCTCGACCTTGAGGCCCAGCGAGGCGAGTATGCCGATCGCCACTTCACGGTTCAGGGGTTGATCCTCGACTACCAGCACGCTGCCTGTCAGCGGCGCCAATCTCATCGCAGGCGGGTAAACACTGGTCGCGGTAAAGGTCTCGGTGTCTTTCGCGGCGCCGCCGCTCAATGCTCGATGCAGGTCGCCGAGGCGCAGGGGTTTCGTGAGTTCCGCGTCGAATGGCTCCTGGGTCAGGACTGCATCGCAAGCCAAGTTGACAAAGCTCAACAAGCGGACGGTGCAGAGATCCGCGGATTGCCGCGAGCGCAGAACCGACCACGAACCGTCTGCGTCTTTGAGCAGGCAGTCATCGATGACCACAGCGTCATAGGTCGCTGCCGCCGACGCGGCGATTGCCGCCGCCAGCGATACTGCTTCCGTTGGACGCGCCGCCCAATCACGCAGCGCCCTGGCCATGAGCGCGCGAGCTGCGGCATTGTCGTGGACCACCAGTACCCGCAGGCCGTCGAGGCTGGGCAGCGGCGCCGGGGCCGATGCCGTGGGCTCGGCCAACGGCAGCGACAGTGCAAATGAAAACGTCGATCCCTTGCCCGGTGCACTGACGAGTTCAAGCCGTCCGCCCATGAGTTCGACTATCTGCCGGGAAATCGCCAGGCCAAGACCGGTGCCCCCGAAGCGACGTGTCGTTGATGCATCTTCCTGGGCAAATTCTTCGAATATTCGCGATTGATGTTCCGGTGCGATGCCGATGCCGGTGTCGGCTACCTCGAGGCGAACCGCGAGGCAACCGTTCTCCTTGTTCAACGCGGCCAACCGCAGAATGACTGAGCCGCGCTCGGTGAACTTCACGGCGTTGCCGCCGAGATTCACCAGCACCTGGCGCAGGCGCACGGCGTCCAGGCGCACCCGCGGCAGTGGTGCGGTCGGTGAATCGCACAGCAGTTCGATGCCCTTGGTCGCGGCGCGCGCCGCCAACATTTCCACCGTCTGCTCAACAAGTTCGATGAGATTGCAATTCACCGGATCGAGCTGCAGGCGCCCCGCCTCGATCTTGGAGAAATCCAGTATGTCGTCGACGATCGCGAGCAGCGAATCCGCGGAACGGTGAATAGCTTCGGCGAAGCGTCGTTGTGCGGGATCGATGCGCGTGTCGAGGAGCAGACTGGTCATGCCCAATACGCCGTTCATCGGCGTGCGCAGCTCATGACTCATGCGAGCCACGAAATCACTCTTGGCGCGACTCAATACCTGCAGCTGCTGATTGCGTTCCTCGAGCTCATGGGTGCGCGCCTGCACCGTTTGCTCCAGCTCGCGGTTATAACGCAGTTGGCGCTCGCGACGCAGACGCTGCAGCCGCCAGAAATAACCGAACAGAAGCAGGCCGAGGACCAAGTACGCTATGCGCGCCGCGGGAGTTTTCCACGGAGCGGGTGCCACGTGAACAGGGATGGTCAACCCGGTCGCGCTCCAGACGCCGTCGGCATTGGCGGCGCGCACTTTGAAGACGTAGTCGCCCGCGTCCAGATTGGTGTAAGTCGCCCGATGCAGCGAACCTGCATCGATCCAGCCGCCGTCGAAGCCTTCGAGCTGATAAGAGTAGTGATTGTTCGCAGGCGAAGTGAAGTCGAGGGCGGCAAAGTCCAAGGTGAGCAGCTTGTCGTCGTAGGCCAGCATAAGCGGTCGGTTCGGACCGGGCAGCTCCTGGGGCGCGATGCTTTGATTGAGCTTCGATGCTGTGGTCAGCACCACGCTCGGCGGCGGCGCGGTCGGCGTGACCAGATCGGGCGAAAACGCGTTGAAGCCATTGTTGCCGCCGAAATACAGCGTGCCGTCCGCACTTTGATAGTGTGCGTTGGACATGAATTCTTCATTCTGCAGACCGTGCACTTGGTGAAACCACTTGATCGAATGTGTCCGCGGATCGAGACGCGCAAGACCATTGTTGGTGCTCAGCCACAACCGATCGTCGCGATCCGACTCGATTCCGTACACGACTTGGCTCGAGACGTTCCCAAGCCCCGATTGGTTTTCAAAACGTACCGCGCCCGGTTGCGCGGAACTGCCAATCACCCGATCCAGGCCGCCGCCGGCAGTACCGACCCATAACTGGCCGTGATGATCCAGGTGCAACGCGTAGATCGTGTTGTCGCTGAGACTGGCCGCATCATGGTCGTCGCGCCGATACGTGTAAAAGCGCCCGGATTGCCGATCGAGAAGATTCAGCCCGCCGCCGTCGGTGCCGATCCAGAGATTGCCGAGGGGATCCTCGACGATGGCGCTGGCGCGCGAGCTGCTGAGCGAGCCGGAACTGATGCTGCCATAGGGGTAACGCGTGATCACACCGCTGGTTTTATCGATGCTCGCCAAGCCGCCACCGAACGTACCCACCCAGAGCGTGCCGAGCCGGTCTTCGTACAAAGACATCACGCCATTGGACGGCAGAGTGGCGGGATCCTCGGCGGAGGAGCGAAACACGCGCAGTTTTTTGGTGACAAGATCGAGCCGGTTCAGACCGCCGGTCATGGTGCCGATCCACAGCACGCCACTGCGATCGTATAGCAGCGACATGACGCGATCGTCTGTCAGCCGCACGCCGCCGCCGCTGCCGGCAACCATGGCCGCGCCGTAGTGTAATTCAGTTCGTTTGCGTGTATCGATTTCGACCAGACCCGCTCCAATCGTGCCGACCCACACTTTGCCGGCGCCGTCATCGGCGAACGAACTCACCTGCGTGTCGCGAAACGCGTCGCTGTGGTAGTGCCCCAGCAGCCAACTGCGTGGGTTCCAATGACTGGCGCCGCCGTCGTGGGTGCCGACCCACAGCACTCCACCGCGATCCTGGTACAGCGACACGATGTGGTTGTCGCGCAGGCTTTGCGGATTGTCGGAGTCACGCCCGTAGCGCACGAAGGTTGCCGCCTCGCGGTCGAAGAGATTCAATCCATCTCCCGTCGCTACCCATAGCCGCTGGGCGTCGTCTTCCAGAATTGCCAACACTCGGTCATGGCTTAATGAATGCGGATCCTTGGCATCGTGGCGAAACACGGTGAGACGGCCGGTCTCGGGGTCGAATCGATATAGTCCATTTCGGTAAGTGCCGATCCAGAGTGCACCGGCGTGATCCTCACGGATGGCACGCACACGCAGATCGCCGGGGTTCGCACCGCTGACGGCTGCGCCGTAGTTGATGAAGTCGTCGCTCCTCGGTTCGTAGCGACTCAAGCCGGCGTCTGTACCCACCCAGATGCGGCCGCTGCGATCCGCAAACAGCGTTGCTACGGCATCCGCAGGCAATGAACGCGGATCCCCGTCACGGTGACGCAGATGGCGGGCATCGCCGGTCTTTGGGTCGAGGACATCGAGACCTTGGTCTTTGGTACCTGCCCAAATGCTGCCGTGCGCGTCGATGAGCAGTGTGCGTATCGCGTCGCTGGCCAACGAGTGTGATTTCTGCGGGTCATGTCTGAATTGCTGGAATTGTTCCGAGCGGCGTTCCCAGCGAGCCACGCCGCCGCCGTCCGTCGCCAGCCACAGATCGCCGCGCGCGTCTTCCGCGATCGACCAGATGTAGTCGCTGGCCAGTGCATGCTCATTACCGCGCTCACGACGGTACTCACGCATCGAGTAGCCATCGTATCTGTCAAGGCCGCTCTCAGTCGCCAGCCAAACGTAACCCTTCGAGTCTTGGAAAATGTCATTGACCGTACTTTGCGACAAACCGTCGCGCATCGTGAGATGCTCGAAGTACATGGGCCGCACCGCGGGTGCCGGGGCGCCTGCACGCGCTGCCGCGCAATCCAGCGCGCACACTGCCAAGGCAATGCAGGCTGGCAAGAAACTCAGGATGTGCCCGCGCCTAAGCATTGAGGGATGGTTATTGCTGCGGCGGGACATCGATTCCCGTGTAACCATCGCTCCAGGCGTAGCTGTCGCTCCAAGCGTAACTGTCGCTCCAGGCGTAGCTGTCGCTCCAGGCGTAACTGTCGCTCCAGGCGTAGCTGCTGCTCCAGGTGTAGCCGCTGCTCGCCGTGTAGCTGCCGTTCCAGAGAAGACCGTCACCGATCATCGCCACATCTTTCAAGAGAGGGCCGACCAGCGGAACATTTGCGGTCAAGTTGGCGACGCCGTTCAGCAAGCCGCCGACGCCACCGAGCAATCCTTGTACCGGGGAGCTGGCCGTCGCCGGTGCCTGGGCCATGATGTAGAAATTCCCGTTGGCATCCTCGTTGGCGCGGCCACCGTAGTGCTGCAGTCCGGCGAGATCGAGCGCTACGTTGAGACCCTGATTGGCACAGTTCGAAGCTGTGCTGTACGCGGAGTTTTGCGCGTCGACGAGACCCGCTCCTTGTTGGAATACCGTATACGCCAGACTGCCGTTGGAATTCACGGCAGGGCGGGCGCCTGACATCAGTCGGCATTTGACCTGATCCGGAGTCAACCGCGGATTTACTTCGAGCATCAGGGCGACTACGCCGCTGACGACAGCCGCTGCCTGCGAAGTGCCCGACATGGAGAAATCCGGGTAGGGCTCCACTACCCATTGCGGAAATTGCGCCGCCAGTGTGCCGTTGTCGGGAGCGTAAGCCAGAATATGGCCTCCCATGCCGAGCACATCGGGCTTCACAAAACCTTCAAAGGTCGGGCCCGCGGACGAGAAAGAAGAAAGCCGATACTGAATCGGCTGCAACGGATAGTAGTTATCGGTGACCGCGCCGGCGGTAATGACGTACGGAACATTGCCGGGCGCGTTGATGGTCAACGGGCCTGGGCCCCGATTGCCGGCGGCAGCCACCACCACGATGCCGGACGCCCAAGCGGCCATCACCGCCTGATTGAGGGGATCTTCCCAGTACGGTCCTGACGGTGCGGCACCCAGGGAGAGATTGAGCACGCGGATGCCGTAACGCTGACGCTGATTAATGACCCACTGGACACCGCTGATGACATCGGAATACAACCCCATGCCATTGCTGTCCAATGCTCGCACCGAGACGAGATTGACGCCTGGAGCGACGCCTTGGAAATTGCCGGTCACTGCCACGCCGCTGCTGGCAATGATCGAAGTGACCTGCGTTCCGTGACCGTAAGGGTCGCTGATATTGCGGCTGTAGGTTTCCAGGAAAGGCGGCGCGTAGTAGCCCGGTTGCTCGCGTGCCAAAATCACGTCGTACTGCGCGAGCACCCGGCTTTTGCCGCCGCTGGGAGCGTATTGCAATGGCCCTTGAGCGTTCCATAGTCCCGAATCGACCACGGCCACGGTTACGCCGCGTCCCGTCATCCCGCCGGTCTGCAAGTTCCGGGCATCGACTTCGCTTGGGTAATAGGTTTCCGGGAGTGTTCCCGCAGGGGAAGACGAGTGCACCGGTGTATCGTCATAAATCCGAAGATGCGGGATCCCACGACCTCGCAACGCGGCGAGTTCCCGATCGTCTAGTGCGGCGCCGACGGCGCGAATGACGCCAAGATCGCTGGTCACCAAGCCGCCCGACATCCCGCACGCTGCTGCGCGCGACATCGGCGCTCGCGGCCTGCACGATGTATCGGAGGCGTTCGTGCAACGACGCAGACTTCTGCGGATGGCCGGATATCGTCGCTCGATCGCTGCGTAAGTTCAGCGCAACTGCCGGGAGCAGGACGCCGAAAGCGCAGACTGCTGGCAGCCAATGCCTGCGGCGTTTCTTGGTGAGCATGATGCGCTTCCCGGTTCGCTTGAATACAACATCGACTGCGCGGCATTGTCAGCGAATCGGGTAGTCTAAAAAAAGCGACACTCACCATAACCCTGTGATGCACGTCACAGAACACGAGCGGCTGGTGGATATGTCAATTGCGCAGTCAAACGTCGCGGCAGACCGCGCAGCACGTCGCAGCTTAGTTTGTGTTAAGACAGCGTTTGAATCGCTCATCGACACGGTGCGCATACCAGTCGGTGGTCAATTTTCGTTTGATTTTCGGGCCCACGAGCCTTATCTGCGGCACCATGGCGCGTGGCAGCGATCGTCCCGATTTGCGTTCGGCCATCGCGAAAATGCGCGCGTACAGCGGTGTCGCCTCGAAGCTGTAGGCCCGGCCCTGCGTCAAAGCGCTGTGAATGGTGGCGGCGCTCATGTTCAGTCGTGCTGCCAGCGGCTGCAGTGCAAGCTCGGTCGCGCCTTCTGGGTTCGAATCCGCATCGTGCGGCAGCAGCGCGCCGTCTAGGTTAAGTGGGACGCCGGAAGCGATGCTCACCGCGCTTTGAAAAGCGGCATTGCGGCTGGAGTATTGGCCGGCGTTGAAGTCGGCGAAACGGTACAGATAGATGCGGTAGGGCGCGCGGTAATCCAGAAGATGTGCGATGCCAAAATACAAACTGCCGCGGCGCGTGAATACTTCATCGGCAATACTTTGCTTCACAGGATATGGATACTGCGCTGCGTCGGAAAACTGTTCGGCAAAGGCGACGTTCACCTGCATGGGGCCGCGGGTGCGTATGGGGTTCCTTTCCGCAAAAAGCGTCTTTCCCAGCGGTACCGCCGCAATGAAGTCTTCGTACACGTCGCTGAGCTCCTTTTCGGTTCTTGCGGCATCGATCCGGTCGGCGTAAGTGCGTCCGTCCGCGGATTTTAGTGCCAGGACGCCGTTGACGATCATCAGCGGCACATGGGCGTGCTCGGCGCGGCGGTCAATCTCGGCCCTGGCGATGGCACCGAGTCCGGGAATCACCGGGTCGACCTGAAATCCAGACTCCTGCTGGATCACCGCTACCACCGCGCAAACGTTTTCGCGGTTCGGGGTTATCGTCAGCACCGTGAATGCGGAGTACATGTCGGTCGTCCAGCCGGATCGGTCTCCGACGTTGTGTGGCAAACACCCCTCAATCAGCGCGCGGCGTTCGATGGGGCTCACCGCGGGTGCGGATGCAGGCGCAGTTGCCGGCGGCGCCTCGGCGCAGCCGCTCAACAATGCCGCGATGGCGAGCGCCGCGGAAAGGGCGTTGAATTGATGCATAGCGGTACCGTATCAGTTCAATGGAAATCCCGCACGCACGCGCGTAGGCTGCGATCGCGTCCTATTGACTGCAAAACAGAACATTCAACTTCGAATTGAAGGGGAGGCGAATCATGAGTATCAATGAGGCGAAGCTCAATGAATTCCTCGGTAAAGCCGTCGTCGATCTGGGTGCCGCAATGAGTGCGACGCTGGTGTTGGTGGGCGACCGATTGGGACTGTACAAGGAGCTTGCGAAAGGCGCGCTGACTTCTGCCGAGCTTGCGCAGCGCACGGACACCAACGAGCGCTATGTTCGCGAGTGGCTGGGCAATCAAGGCGCCAGCGGCTACGTGCAATACGATGCCGCGGCGGGCAAGTGGTCGATGACGCCGGAGCAGGCCGTGTGCCTGGCGGATCCGAGCGGGCCGGTGGACCTGCCGGGCGCATACAACATCGTCGAAGCGACCTTTCACGCGCTCGGTCGAACGCTGGAGAACTTCAGAAGCGGCAAAGGTATGGAGTGGGGAGAGCATCATGCCTGCCTGTTCCACGGCACGGAACGCTTCTTTCGCGCCGGCTACAATGCCAACTTGATCGGCGCCTGGCTGCCGGCGCTCGAGGGCGTGGTGGAGAAGCTGAAGAAAGGCGCGCGCGTCGCGGATGTGGGGTGCGGCCACGGCGCGAGTACCGTCTTGATGGCCAAGACCTACCCGAAATCGACATTTGTCGGCTACGACTATCATGGCGACTCGATCCGTGTCGCCCGCGAGCGTGCGGCCGCCGCCGGCCTCGCCAACGCCAAATTCGAAGTGAGCGATGCGGTGAGCTACAAGGACAAGGACTTCGATGTCATCGCGTTTTTCGACTGCCTGCATGACATGGGCGACCCGGTTGGCGTTGCGCGCCATGCGCGCCAGGCGCTCAAAGTCGACGGCACGGCGATGATCGTCGAGCCGTTTGCCAATGACCGGGTGCAGGACAATCTCAACCCGGTCGGGCGGGTCATGTACGGCGCCTCCTCGCAGATCTGCGTGCCGGTGTCGCTGGCGCGTAAAGGGCCCGCGCTCGGCGCACAAGCCGGTGAGGCGCGGCTGCGCGAGGTGGTGGTTGGCGGCGCCGGATTTACAAAATTTCGGCGCGCCACTGAGACGCCATTCAATCTGGTGCTCGAAGCACGGCCGTAAGTCACGCCCCGCCGCACAGCGCCCGCATGATCTCGATCTCGCCGCAGACCCCGATGATTTTCGCATCGTCGCTGAGCAGCACCGGATGTCCGGTGCTATGGCGCAGTTGAATGATGGACTTCAAGGACCATGCGGCCGGGGCGACGGCGAGGCCATCTTGGCGCTGCGCGGCGTCGGACTCGTTCTGGAGATAGCGCAGCGAGTGGGCAACGCCGTCTATCTCTAGGCCCAGAGGTTGATCGGTCGGACTCAGTGACAGCTGGTAACGCCGGGCGGCGTCCAGCCATACGTTATTGCCCGCACCTTGCAGGTGGCCGCGGCGCTGCATGATCATGCCGCCCGTGAGAACGGTGAGCGGGTTCATGTGCCGCACGAACTCGGCCACGTAGTCGTCGGCCGGCGCCAACACGATATCCTCTGCCGTGCCGGTTTGAATGATTCGTCCGTTCTGCAGTATGGAGATGTGATCGCCGAGCCGCAGCGCTTCGTCCAAATCATGGCTGACGAACAAGATCGTCTTTTTGACCCGAGCTTGCAGCTCGAGCAGCTCATCTTGCAGCTTGGCGCGGATCAAAGGATCGAGCGCAGAAAAAGGCTCGTCCATCAATAGAATGTTGGCGTCGGTGGCGAATGCCCGCGCCAGTCCGACGCGCTGTTGCATGCCGCCTGACAATTCCCCGACCGCTCGCTCGGACCATTGCGACAGTCCGACCAGCTCGAGTTTCTCATCGACGATTTTCTTGCGCTGCGCCGCGCTTTCGCCGCGCAGCTCGAGACCAAAACCGACGTTTTCGCGCACGCTGCGCCAGGGCAGCAGGCCGAACTGCTGAAATACCATGGTGACGCATTCGCGGCGCAGACGTCGCAGCTGCAGGGAGTCGCAACTGACGACGTCAATCGCGGTTTCGCCGTCGCGCACCCACACCGCTCCCCGGGTGACTGCATTCAAGCCGTTGGCGGCGCGCAGCAGCGTGGATTTGCCCGATCCGGACAGCCCCATCAGTACGGAAATTTCGCCGCTTGCGACGCTCAAGTTGGCGCCCGCGACGCCGATGATCACGCCGTACCGGTTCTGAATGTCGCTGCGCGTGGCGCCGCCATCCAGTGCGGCAAGCGCCTCGCGCAGCAGCTTGCCTGCGTTGCGGCCGGAGGTCGCGAACAGTATGTCGACGTCCTTGAAATCGAGCGCGGCGCTCATTGAGCCACCCCGCGATCCTTGGGTCTGCTGACCCGATCCAGAATGATGGCGAGCAGCACGATGGTAAATCCGGCCTCGAAGCCCATGCCGACCTGCACCGAGTTCAGGGCGCGAACCACCGGCACGCCCAGGCCGCCGGCACCAACCAACGCGGCGATCACCACCATTGACAGACTCAACATGATGCATTGAGTGATCCCGGCGATGATGGTGGACGCGGCGCTTGGCAGCTCCACCTTCCACAACAGCTGCGTCGGCGTCGCGCCGAATGCCTCACCGGCCTCGAGGAGTGGCTTGGGCACCGATGAGATGCCGAGATGCGTCAGGCGAATCGGCGCCGGCAGCGCAAATATCACCGTCGAAATGAGTCCGGGAACGACGCCGAGACCGAATAACACCAGGGTGGGAATCAAGTACACGAAGGTGGGCAGGGTCTGCATCAGATCGAGCACCGGTCGCAAGGCCGCGAACAGCCGCGGCCGATGAGCCGCCGCGATCCCCACAGGCACGCCAATGGCCGTGGATGCCAACGTGGCCACCAGCACCAGCGCCAGCGTATCCAAGGTGGCTTCCCAATAACCTTGATTGAGTATGAACAACAGCGCCAACGCCACAAAGGCCGCGAGCGGCAGCGAGCGGCGCAAACCCCATGCCAGAACGGCGGCGGCCACGATCAGGGCCGGGGCGGGCAGGGCGCGCAATATTGCAGTCACGGCGCCGACCATGCCGCGAATGAGGATGGAGATTCCATCGAATAGAAAGGTGCCGTGGGTTTTGACGTAGTCGATGCCGACCGCCATCCAATCGCCGACGGGTATTTTGTGGCCGACGATCCAGTGCTCGAATCCGCTTGGATGCGGCGCGGGCGCAGCGTGGGTTACTGCAATGCTCGCAGGCCGGCCGTCAAATGTGAGCACTCCTGCGAGCCATTCTTGCACTGTGGCCGGATTGGCCTTCAGCCACTCCGCTGCCGCGACGTCGGGTTGCTGGTGCCGGTCCAATATCGCCGCCATCATTTCGCTTTCGCCGCGCAGTGTGAATTTCAGGTTGTTGAGGAGGCGGCCGAGATTCGGGCATTCACTGCTGAAGCCCTTGCGGGTAACCGTATAAATGGTCGCGCCGCCGAAGTTCGGCCCGAAGACCTGATCGCCGCCGGTGAGGTATTTCAAATCGAAGCGCATGTTCATCGGATGCGGGTCCCACGCGAGAAATACCACCGGCTGCTTGTCGCGGATGGCGCGTTCAACCTGCGCCAACATGCCTTGTTCGCTGGACTCGATCAATTTGAAGTCGCCGAGACCAAACTCATTCTGCTTCAGCATCTTCAATACGAGTCGATTGCCGTCATTGCCGGGTTCGATGCCGTAAATGGAATGATTGAGCGCGGACGCAAAACCTTGGATGTCCTTGAAGTCCCGCAGACCGGCCGCGTAGGTGTAGGCGGGAACGGCAAGCGTGTATTTGGCGCCCGTGAGGTTCGCCCCGAGCACCACCACCGATCCTTCCTCCACATACCGGCTCCTGTCGGCTTGCTGGGACGGCATCCAGTTGCCCAAGAACACGTCTATATCTTTGTTCTGCATCGAGGCGAAGGTCACGGGCACCGACAGCACCGTGATCGTGGGCGTATAACCGATGGAATTCAGTAGCGCTTCCGTCAGTGCGGTGGTGGCCGTGACATCGGTCCAGCCGACATCGGCAAATCGGATGGTTTGACAACTCGGAGGATCGGCAGGGCCGGAGGAGGCGGCGCGTGCGTGGTGCGGCCAGGCGATCGCACAGCTTGCGTATATCAAGCACGCCAGCTTAAGACCGAGTGAGGCGCCCGAGGGCTTGACCATACGCGGTCCGCGGCAGCATGATTGATTTCGATGTCCGGCTCTTGAATGGGCGTTTAATGGAGTGCGATGGGAGTTCACCGATTACACCTAATAGATTGAAATTGAAAGAATAAACGCTGCCCTTGGTATCTTATACTCAAGCGCTCTACGATTTCCAAATAAAGCTCCCCGGAGCTGCGAGGCTGCGAAATTGAACCGTCAGTCAAGTTATCCCTACGACAACTCGCTGCAGCCGCCCGAGGATGCGAGACGTCGCCAGTTGGTCGATGTCACCATCGACAGCCTAGCGGAAGTCGGCTTCGTGGGTACAACCCTCGCGCAAATCGCCGCGCGTGCCGAGGTCTCGCCCGGCTTGGTTGCGCATTACTTCGACGACAAGGACGGATTGCTCGAAGCCGCTTTTCGCTCCCTGGCGCGCCGCGTGGGCAGCCAGGTTCGCACTCGACTGCGGCAGGTGAGCACCGCGCGTGGCCGCATTCAAGCCATCATCGATGCCAATCTCGCGCCCGAGGAATTCGATCAGCGCACCGGCACCGCCTGGCTCGCCTTCTGGGGCCAGGTGCTGCACCTGCCGCGGTTGAAGCGGATTCAGTCGGCGTATCAAAGACGCATGTTGTCGAATCTGCGCAGTTCATTGAAAAGACTGGTGGCGCCGGACGAAGCGCAACGGCTTGCCGCCATGATCGCCGCGATGATCGATGGTGTATGGCTGCGCGCCGCTCTCTCCGGTTGGCGCGAAGCCGATAGTGAAAGCGCCCGCGCATTATTGACGGCATTCGTCGATGGGCGGCTCGGTCAAACTGCGCCCGCCGCCGCGCTCGCGGCCGGTGCCATTTCCGCGCCGCCCGCAGCGGGCGCCCAATTCGCCTCCATCAATCCGGCCACCGGACAGATTCTAGGGTATGTGACCTCGGCCGATGCGCCGCAAGTCAATGCGGCCGTGCTGGCCGCCAAGCGTGCACAGCCAGCGTGGGCGGCGATGAGCGGCGCGGCACGCGGCCGGATACTGCATCGCGCCGCGGAGATCTTGCGATCCCGCAACCAGGAACTTGCCGAGCTCGAAACGCGCGACACCGGCAAACCCATTCAAGAGACTTCAGTGGTCGACGTGGCTTCCGGCGCGGATTGTTTCGAGTACTTCGCAGGAGTTGCGCAAAGCTTGAGCGGCGAGCATCTCGATCTTGGGACGCAAGCCTTCGGCTACACCAGGCGCGAGCCGCTCGGGGTGGTCGCCGGCATCGGCGCCTGGAACTATCCGCTGCAAATCGCCTGCTGGAAAGCTGCGCCCGCGCTGGCCTGCGGCAACGCCATGATATTCAAGCCTGCCGAGCTGACGCCGTTCACCGCCGTCAAACTGGCTGAAGTTCTGCGGGAAGCGGGACTGCCGCCGGGAGTGTTTCAAGTGGTGCAGGGCTTCGCCGACACCGGGCGATTGCTCACCCGCCATCCGGATATCCGCAAGATATCACTGACCGGCGAGGTGGGAACCGGCAAGGCAGTCATGAGCGATGCTGCGCAAACCCTGAAGCACGTCACGCTCGAGCTGGGCGGCAAGTCTCCGCTCATTGTCTTCGCCGACGCCAAACTCGAAAACGCAGTGGCCGGCGCGCTGCTGGCTAATTTTTATTCCTCCGGCCAGGTGTGCTCGAACGGCACCCGTGTTTTCGTGCAGCGCTCGATCAAGGCCGCCTTTCTCAAGCGGCTGGTCGCGCGCGTCAGCGCCATGCGCATCGGCGACCCGATGAACCCAGAGACGCAAGTGGGCGCTCTCATCTCCGAGCAGCACATGCTCAAGGTACTCTCTTATATAGAGCGCGGCCGTGCCGAGGGCGCGCGCATCTTGACGGGCGGAGCGCGTGTGACCGCCGGCGATCTCGGCAATGGCTACTTCGTGGCGCCAACGATATTCGATGAGTGTCGCGATGACATGAGCATCGTGCGCGAGGAAATATTTGGCCCGGTGATGTCGGTGCTCGAGTTCGAAGAGGAGGACGAAGTGATCGAGCGCGCCAATGCCACCGAATTCGGCTTGGCGGCCGGCGTATTCACCAACGACTTGAATCGCGCGCACCGGGTGATCGCGCGCTTGCAGGCCGGCACGTGCTGGATCAATCACTACAATGTAACGCCCATCGAATTGCCGTTCGGCGGGGTAAAGCTTTCCGGCCTCGGCCGCGAAAATGGCCGGGCCGCCATCGAGCATTACACGCAACTGAAAAGTGTGTACGTGGCGATGGGTGATATCGACGCCCCGTATTGACGGAGAGATCATTGGCCGAGGATTCCTTTGATTACGTCATTGTCGGCGCGGGCTCCGCCGGCTGCGTGCTCGCGGACCGCTTGAGCGCCGACGCGCAGCGCCGGGTGCTGCTGCTGGAGTACGGAGGATCGGACCGGTCGATTTTCATCCAGATGCCCTCGGCGCTGTCGATTCCCATGAACATCCGCGCTACAACTGGTTCTATCACACCGAGCCCGAACCGCATTTGAACGGCCGGCGCATGCATACGCCGCGCGGCAAGGTTCTGGGCGGCTCATCATCGATCAATGGCTTGGTGTACATCCGCGGCAATCCTCGGGACTTCGACCGTTGGCAGCGGCAGGGTGCGACCGGGCTGGGCGTACCGGGATGTGCTGCCGTACTTCAAGCGCGCGGAAACACGCCAGGAAGGCGGCGATGCTTACCGGGGCGATGGCGGCAAACTTGCGACTCGCTATGGTTCGCTCAGCAATCCGTTGCATGCGGCATGGCTTGCGGCCGCTGCCGAGGCCGGCTATCCCAGCACCGCGGACGTCAACGGTGCGCAACAGGAAGGTTTTGGCCGCATGGACATGACAGTTGGCGGCGGCAGGCGCTGCAGCGCCGCGAACGCATATCTGCGGCCGGCAATGCGGCGCCCCAACCTCAAGGTGCTGACGCACGCGCTGGCAACGCGCATAGTGTTCGCGGGCCGGCGCGTCACGGGATTGGAGTACCGCCATGGCGGCGAATCCCATGTGGCGCGAGTGGACGGGGAATTGATCCTGTGCGGCGGTCCCATCAACTCGCCGCAATTGTTGAAGCTGTCAGGCATCGGGCCGGCGGCGGAACTTCGCGAACACGGCATCCCGGTGATTCAGGAATTGCCCGGAGTCGGCGAGAATCTGCAGGATCATCTGGAATTTTATTTTCAAGTGGCCTGCAAGGAGCCGGTGAGCCTGTATTCGTCGCTCAACTTGTGGAGCCGCATGTTGATCGGCGCGCGTTGGCTGCTGCGCAAGGACGGTCTGGGCGCCACCAATCACTTCGAGAGCTGCGGCTTCATTCGCAGCCGCGCCGGCATTGAGTATCCCGACATCCAGTATCACTTTCTGCCCATGGCGGTGGCCTACGACGGTTCGTCGCTGGCGCGCGAACATGGTTTTCAAGCGCACGTCGGGCCGATGCGTTCCAAGAGCCGCGGTTGGGTGCGTTTGGCATCGGCCAATCCGCTCGACAAACCGCGCATTTTGTTCAACTACTTGAGCCAGCCCGACGACTGGACCGAAATGCGCGCCTGCGTGCGTCTGACCCGCGAGATATTTGCGCAAGCTGCCTTCGACCGATTTCGCGGACGGGAGATTCAACCGGGCAAGGATGTGCAGAGCGACGCACAAATCGATGAATTCATCCGCGCCAAGATCGAGACCGCCTATCACCCCTCCTGTTCTTGCAAGATGGGCGAGGCGCAAGACCGCATGGCGGTGGTCGATCCGCAAACCCGCGTCCATGGTCTCGACAGGTCTGCGCGTGGTGGATTCCTCCATCATGCCCTCGATCACCACAGGGAATCTGAACGCACCCACCATCATGCTGGCTGAGAAAGCCGCGGATCACATATTGGGGCGGGGGATGCTGCCGCCGGAAGATGCGCCGTTCTACATGGCACCGAATTGGCAGACTCGGCAGCGATGACGCCCAAGCCGCGCAACGCGAAAGTTTTTTCGGCAGCCCTGCTGCTCGGCACGGTGCTTGGCGCTGCGCAGGCGAACACGGCCTTAGTCGATGCGGCCGCGTATCCGGAGGGGCCCCTGTGGCGTGACGGCAAGCTGCTGTTTGTCGAATACGCCGGACCGGGAATAAAGATGTGGGATGGCAGGCGTACATCGGTCTATTGGCGCGGCGAGCACTGCGGCGCTTCCGGACTCATCGCGTATCGGCGCGATCATCTATTGGTCGCGTGCTACGACGCGAACACCATCGTTGAGCTCGATAACGCCGGCAAACAAATCCGCACCATCGACAGGGACAGCGCCGGTAAGTCTTTCGTCGGACCCAATGATTTCACCGCGGATGGCGGCGGCGGTATTTATGTATCCGCCTCGGGCGTCTACGACGTGAAGGCTCCGATCAGCGGCACCATTCTTCATCTATCGGGCGCGAATGGCACGTTGGTCGAGGTGGCCAATCTCATTCACTACTCGAACGGCCTGACTTTGTCCAAGGACGGCAAGAGCCTGCTGGTGGCGGAAATGCTGGCCGGCCGTATCCTGTCATTCGAAGTCAATGCCGACGGCACGCTGGGATCGCGCACTGTGTGGGCGCGGCTTGAGGATCTTGCGCCGCCCACCGCTCACGAGGATGCCTACAATGGTCCCGACGGCCTCAAGCTCGGACCGGATGGCAACTACTACATCGCGCACAACGGCTCGGGCCGCGTGCTGGTGGTGAATGCGGACCGGAAATTGGTGCGCATCATCAAGGTCCCGACACCCTACGTGACCAACGTGAATTTCGGCGCCGACGGCGCCGGCACCGTGTACATCACCGGCGTGTTTGACCCCAACAAGGCGCCGTTCCCTGGCGCCGTGTATCGCTGGAGCAAATAAGATGAGCGGTTACTTGTACTTGTAACTGAACCTTAGCCCGCCGGTGCGCGGCCGGTTGATGGTCTCGGCGGTGACGAATTGGTTGCCGTTCTCGAACAAATTGGCGCGGGTGTTGGTCAAGTTCACCATGTAGAGAGTGACGATCCACGCATCCTTCTCGGCACCCAAGGATGCATCGTAGGTCGAAAAGCCCGGCTGATCGTAGGTCTGAATATTGCCGGTGGCCGAATAAGAATGTGCCTGGTGGGTGCCGCCGACCTGCGCAAAGCCGTTGTAGTCTCCGAGCCGCATCTCGTAGCGCGCGCGGCCGCTCGCCTGGAAGGGCGGCGACTGAGCCAACGGACTGTTCACCGTTCCGAACGGACTGCCGCCGTAATTGTTAACGCCGGGCGAAACCGGAATGATGATGGGCTGGCCATTGGGCTGCAGCAGGTAGG
Source organism: uncultured Gammaproteobacteria bacterium (assembly GCA_963785405.1). Taxonomy (GTDB): domain Bacteria; phylum Pseudomonadota; class Gammaproteobacteria; order Steroidobacterales; family Steroidobacteraceae; genus Bog-1198. The sequence continues at coordinate 153,701 of CAWAVF010000003.1, read as the reverse complement.
GTGCGCTGGTCAGGTTGCTGCTGTTCCAGGACGCCGCACCTGTAAGGGTCAGGCCGTGTAGCGGCCGGGCAATCGACTCGATTTCCAGGCCGCGCACCCGATAATCCGGACCATTGACCACGAAGCTCAAGTTGCCATAGCAGCATGATTCGAAGATCTGCACCTGCACGTTATTCCAGTTCTCTTGATAGACGGCGCCGTTGAATTCCAGGCGATGATCAAACCACTGCGTTTTCCAGCCGATCTCGTTGTTGGTCAGGGAGTCGGGAGCGTAGGCTTGCGGTGCCTGGTAGGTGTAGGCGAAGCCATTGACCGGGCCGGAGACCGAGCCCAACGAGTGATCGGCAAAGGCTGCGCCGCGGTTAAAGCCGCCCGGCCTGAAGCCCTGCGACCAGGTGTAGTACAGCAGCACATCATCCATGGGACGCCAGCTCAAGTTGGCGCGGCTCTTGAATCCCTTATAGGTGACGTTGAGATTGTGAGCGCTCAAATCATTGCTATAGATCGCATTGCCGGTACAGGGCGGCGGGCCATCGGCATAACAGCCGAAGCTGCTGATGGAACTGCCCACCGCGGTGGTGTCGATGTCGTACCAGCGGGTACCCGCCGTAATGGTTAGTTGTTTGGGGATGATATCGAAGTCCGCCGAGCCGAATACCGCCTTCTGGGTGTAGCCGCGGGTGATGTCATCGAAGAACGACTCATCGTTGGGGCGTACATTGGGGTTGCGCACTTGCGCGCCGGGCGCCGGACCAACGTTGGTCAAGCAGCCGATGTCTGTTGCCGTCAAACAGGGCGGCAGGCTCTTGTAATGCCAGTCGATGTTCTCGGCGACCGTGTAGTCCTCCCAGAAAAAGCCGCCGATGCCGCGCAGCCGCCATTCGTCCGGGGTGCTGACACGAAATTCCTGGCTGTTGTGCGTGGCGTTGTCGGCTTCATGCCAATAGGAGCTGGGTGAATTGCAATGCGAGACGGTGCCGGGTTCCGGGATCGGGGCCGTCGGGCTCGCGCACTGGTAGTAGTCCGCATACACGCCGCGCGCGTAATTCGTATAGTCGCCCTGTTGTAGAACATTGCGCACCATGTAGCTGCCGGCGTACACCAATTTGAAGTCGCCCAGTTTGCCGTTGACGGTGAGCGCCGTATTTTCAAACTTATCGTCGTTGTACGACGGATTCCAGAGATTAACCCCAAGATCGGGCAGCGACTGTCCTGCGGAACTCACCGGCGTGACATAGAAGACGCCCTTGGACCACATGTCTTGGTACGACTGAACCAACAGCGCATTCCAGTCGTCGTTGATTTTCAAATAAGCGCCGACGCGCAGGCCCTGATACGTAACGGGATTGATCGCATCGCCCACCAGGGCATTGTTGTTCACCGTGGGACTGCCGGGAGGCACACACCAGCCGTTGTTGGGTTTGCCGTCCGGGCATTGTCCGTTGACCGCCGCAGTGCCCGCATAGGAGATGCCGAGATCGGTGTTCTGGCGTGCAAAAATGCCCGGCACATTGTTGATGTAACCGCCGCGAGTATCGCTGTAGATGACCGCGCGTATCGCCAACGTGTCGGGTATCAACGGCAGGTTGATCGTGGCATCCACATTGCTGCTGGGATCGCCGCCGCTGGTATAGGCATAGCCGGCATTGACGATGCCTTCGGTGACATCAAGCTTCGGCTTGTTGGTGATGTAGCGAAGCACGCCGGCTTGCGCGCCGGCGCCGAACAGCGTGCCCTGCGGTCCTTCGAGAACCTCGATGCGCTCGATGTCGGCGGCGTAAACATCCAGATTGCGGCCCGGCAATTGGCCGGATTGGTCGTCGAGATAGACGGACACGTTGGGAAAGCTGCCGATGCCGCTGGAACCTTGGGTGGCCAGAGTCGAGGTGGCCAGGCCGCGCATGAAGATCACACCCTGTCCCGGGCCGTTGCTGGCCGAGGTCACATTGGGCAGGTATTTCACGAAATCGTCGAACGTGCTGACATTCAGTTGCTGCAGCGTCTCGCCGGTGAGCGCTTGAATCTGAATCGGCACGTCCTGCATGTTTTCCGTGCGTCGCTGCGCCGTGACGGTGACTTCTTGAATTGCATCGGAACTCGCCTCGGCGTCCGCCGCGGTAGCGCCCTGGGCAATGCCGGCGGCGGAACTGCTCAAGATGGCGGCGATTGCACAGGACAATTTTGATTTTGCGTTCATGCTGCGGCATCCCCAATTATTTTATTGAACGGGCACTCAATCGATTCGACATCCCGTGCCTCTCCATCTTGTCCCAAGACATTGCTGGAATCAAGATTGTGTGAAAAAAGATTTTTTTTGAAAATTCATGTACTTAAGGACTTTATTACAGTTGTTTCCAGCGGTGATTCCGGGCGCATCGATTGAATGCTCGTTTAAGGCATCAGCCGGCCACCGCGAAATCCAAGGCGATCTCCCGCAGCAAATCGCTCACGTAGGTGCTAAACGAGCGCGCGACCTCGAGCTGAAACGTATCGAAAGCGGTACGCCACAGCACAACGTCAGCCTTGGCAAAGACGGTGCGCGTGCAGGCGCCAACCGGGAACTGCGCAATTCCTAAATCAAGTGGGCAGGCGCCGCTCAGGATGTCCGCTGCATGCGGGCCGCTTAGCGCCAAGGCAATCTGCCGATGGCTGATGTCCACCAGCGCGTGCGGCAGCCCGCCGAGCACCTGCTCGATCGCAGTTGCCAAGTCCGCTGCCGCGGCCGCGGCAGCGAGATCCGTGCCGCCCGCGCCATCCCAAAGCAGGTATTCATCGGGCCCCAGCCACAGAGTTGCACGCTCGCCGGCACGCATCGCTCGACAGGCCTGCTCGGCAAAGGGCACTCCCCACGCAGTGCTCGCGGCGGCGCGCGCCTCGGCATTGCCCTGGAAAATGTAGCGCGTTTTGTTCGGCAAGACCCGCAGCCATTCCTCAAGCATTGATGCGGGCTCCTTGCGGATCGTAGAAAACCGGCGATGTCACTTCGACCGCAATATCGCCGTGCGGCATGGGCACGTACAGCGTCTGGCCAAGCCGGGCGCGGCCGCCGGCCACCAATCCGAGCGCAACCGAGTAGCCCAGCACGCTGCTCGCGATACGATGAAGTCACATGACCAATGAGTTCCATGGGCGGTTTTTGACCTGGGCGCGCCGCCACCTGCGCTCCTTCCTCCAGCACGGTGTGCGGGTCCTTGGTGCGCAGGCCCACCAGTTGTTTGCGGTTCGCCGCTAGCATTGACGAGCGCTGCAGCGAGCGCTTGCCCACGAAGTCCGCCTTGTTCTTACCGATCGCCCAAGAGAGCCCCGCATCATCCGGTGTCACGGTGCCGTCGGTGTCCTGGCCGACGATGATGTAGCCTTTTTCAGCGCGCAGCACGTGCATGGACTCGGTGCCGTAGGCGGTGATGCCGTGCGCGCCACCCGCTGCGTAAACCGCTTCCCAGATCTTGAGGCCGTGGTCCGCCGGCACGTTGATCTCAAAGCCCAACTCACCGCTGAAGCTCACGCGAAACAGCAGCATGGGCACGCCGCATATTCGGCCGCGCGCGACGCTCATGTGCGGAAATGCGGCCGCGGAAATGTCGATTCCGTCCATCAAGGATTCGATGACCCGGCGCGAATTGGGGCCCTGCACGGCGATCACTGCCCATTGCTCAGTGGTCGAGGTGAGCCAGACTTTGAGATCAGGCCATTCGGTCTGGCGGTAATCCTCCATCAGCGCGAGCACGCGCGGCGCGCCGCCGGTGGTGGTGGTCACGTGGAAGCGATCCGCCGCGATGCGCGCGACCACCCCATCGTCATAAATGAAGCCATCGTCGCGCAGCAGGATGCCGTAGCGCGAGCGGCCGACGCTCAAGTTGGACCAGTTGTTGATGTACAGCCGGTTCATGAATTCGGCCGCATCCCTGCCGACCACTTCGATTTTGCCCAAGGTGGTTGCATCGAAGATGCCGCAGCTGCCACGCACGGCCGCGCATTCGCGTGCGACCGCAGCATGCATGTCTTCGCCGTCGCGCGGAAAATAGCGTGCGCGTTTCCACATACCCACATTCTCGAACACCGCGCCCCTGGGCCTCGGCCCACGCATGCATCGGTGTGGTTCGCACCGGATCAAATAAATCGCCGCGCGAAGTGCCGGCAAAGCTGCCGAAGCTGATTGGCGTATACGGCATGCGAAACGTGGTCAATCCCACTTCCGGAACTGTCACGCCGAGATGCTTGGCGACGATCGCCATGGCGTTCAAGTTCGAGGTCTTGCCCTGATCCGTGGCCATGCCGGTGGTGGTATAGCGCTTGACGTGTTCAATCGACTGAAAACCCTCGCGGGTCGCGAGCGCCAGATCCCGGGTGGTGACATCGTGCTGCCAATCGACAAACGATTTTTCGCCGCCGCCGGCGGTCGCTTGCGGCAAGGGCCCGAGGTAGCTTGCTGCGGCGCTTGGGACCTTGGGGCTGGCGCTGTTTGCGGCGCGCGCCGCGAGCGATAGCGTGGCGGCCGCCGCAACACCGGCGGCTGCCCCATCCGCCAACACTGCCTCGATCTCATAGATGCCGCGGCATGCGCCTGCCGATTGCGTACGCTCCGCGCACTGCCCCGGGATAAATGCCGACAACTCCTCGCGCCACTCAAGCTTGCCGCGGGATTGCGAAAATAAATGCACGCTGGGGGTGTCGCCGCCGGACATCAAAACCGCATCACAGGCAATGCGCTGTGTGGTTTGCACACGCCCGTCCTGCACCGACCCTAAGGTGATGCCGGCGACGCGCAGCTCGCCATCCGTCCCGATCACAGTCGAGCCCGGCAGCACGCTGACCCCTAAGCGGCGCGCCGCCTCGGCCAGCGGGCCATTCGCCGCGGCGCGCAGATCCGCGATGGCGGCGATGACGACGCCGGCCGCGCGCAGATCCAGTGCCGTTTGATAGGCGGGATCGCCGCAGGTGACGATGACGGCGCGCGAACCGACGCGCACGCCATAGCGGTGAAGATAGGTCTGCGCAGCACAGCTCAGCATGATGCCCGGCCGATCGTTGCCCGGAAATACCAATGGCCGCTCGATGGCGCCGGTGGCGAGCACCACCGAGCGTGCGCGCACCTGCCAGAGGCGCTCGCGCGGCTAGCGTGAGGAGGCGGATTCGCCAGGTGATCGGTGAGGCGTTGGTTGAGGCCGATGAGATTGTGCGGAAAATAACCGAAGGCCGTGGTGCGCGCGAGCAAGGTTACCCGCGGATTTTGTGCGAGAGTTGCGACGGCCTGCTGTAGCCACGCGGCCGGCGGCTGGCCGTCGATCCGTCGCCATGTCGCTGAGCAAGCTGCCGCCGAATTCGGCTCGTCTCGTTCGCACAATATGACGCGGGCGCCGAGTTCGGCGGCCGCGAGAGCCGCCGCAAGCCCGGCGGGACCGGAACCGACGATGAGTACCTCGCAGTGCGCATAGCGGTGCGCGTATCGATCAGGATCCGGCTGCGTGGGCGCGCGCCCCAAGCCCGCGGCGCGGCGAATCACCGGCTCGTAGATCGCCTTCCAGGCCTTCTTCGGCCACATGAAGGTCTTGTAGTAAAAGCCCGCGGGAAAAAATGCCGACAGCGCATCATTGATGCGCCCGAAGTCGAGCTTGAGACTCGGCCAACGATTCTGACTTTCCGCGATCAATCCTTCGTACAGCTCCACCTGCGTGGCGCGCAGGTTGGGCGTCGAGCGCGCAGCATCCCTGATCACCGTCACCAGCGCATTGGGCTCCTCGGCTCCGGCGGAAAGTATGCCGCGGGGGCGGTGATACTTGAACGATCGTCCCACCAAGTGCACGCCGTTGGCGAGCAGCGCCGAGGCCAGCGTATCGCCGGCGTATCCTTGGTAATCTTTGCCGTCGAATCTGAAATTCAGCGGCTGCGCGCGGTCTATACGCCCTCCGCCTGGTGTTGCGAAACTCGTTCATGTCGCGGGCCGCGGCGTGCCGGTCTTGTAGACGGCGAGGAAATGATCGGTCGTGGTATCGCGCAGCGCGTTGAAAAACTGCCCGCAGCCGCGCGCATGGCGCCAGCGCTCGGCATGAACACCCTTGGTATTGGTGCGCATGTACAAAAATTCCGCCCACGCCTGATCGTCGAGATCGGCGGGCTGCGCGGGCCGTACCAAGTGCGCCTGGCCGCCATAAGTGAACTCGATTTCAGGGCGATCGCCGCAGAAGGGGCAGGGGATGAGCAGCATCGGCGCCTTCAGTGAGCCACGGCGGCTGCCGCAGCCTCGTCGATCAAGTAGCCATCGCGAAAACGCTCGATGGTGAACGGCGCATTGATCGGATGCGGCTCATCGCGGGCAATGGTCCAGGCGAACACATGCGCCGAACCGGGAGTGGCTTTGAAGCCGCCGGTTCCCCAGCCGCAATTCACGTACAGACCGGGCACCGGGGTCTTGGCGATGATCGGCGAGCGGTCGGGAGTCACGTCGACGATGCCGCCCCAATTGCGCAGCATGCGCAGGCGGCGGAAGGTGGGAAATAATTCGCAAACCGCATCCAGCGTGTGCATGTTGATGTGCAATGCGCCGCGCTGGGTGTACGAGGTGTAGGCATCGGTGCCGGCGCCGATCACCAGCTCTCCTTTGTCCGATTGGCTGATGTATGCGTGAATCGTGTTGGACATCACCACGCAGGGGAACACCGGTTTGATGGGTTCGGATACCAGCGCCTGCAGGGGAAAGCTTTCCAGCGGCAGCTTCACCCCGGCCATCCGCAACGACCACGCTGCTGTGGCCGGCTGCCGATACGCCGACTTTGCGCGATTCGAATCACACCGCGAGTGGTTTCGAGCGCCTCGACAGCGCCGCGCGCGTCGCAGCGAATCCCGGTGACTTCGCAGTTCTCGATGATGTCGACGCCCAGTGCGTCAGCGGCCCGCGCATAGCCCCAGGCCACGGCATCGTGTCTGGCGGTGCCGCCGCGGCGCTGCAGGGCGGCTCCCAGGACCGGGTAACGGATGTTGTCCTGAATATTGAGCGGCGGGCAAAATTCCTTGGCTTGGCTTGGCTCCAGCCATTCGTTGTCGACGCCGTTGCAGCGATTCGCGTGGATATGGCGCTTGGACACTTGCATATCGTGGACCGTGTGCGCGAGCATCATGACGCCTCGCGCCGAGAACATGACGTTGTAGTTCAGAACCTGCGAGAGGTCTTCCCACATTTTCAATGAATGATCGTAGAGCGCCGCGCTTTCATTGAAGAGATAATTCGAGCGGATGATGGTGGTGTTGCGTCCGGTATTGCCGCCGCCGATCCAGCCTTTCTCCAGCACCGCGATGTTGGTCAGGCCGTGTTCCTTGCGCGAGATAATAGGCGGCCCCCAGGCCATGTCCGCCGCCGCCGACGATGATGGCATCGTAGCGGGGTTTGGGAATCGGCTTTGCGCCATTGACTCTGCCAGCCGCGATGGCGCGTTGAGGCCGCGCCACATGAGCGACAGTCCGGAAAACGCTTGCTTGCTCATGGCGCGCGCGTGCTCACTTAGGCCTTCAGGTCCTTGTTCTCCGGATCATACGGCGAATCGACGAGCACCGTGGCGCGCTTGCGCTCGCCCAAAATCTCGATGCCGATGCCGGTGCCAACCGTGGCGTATTGCGGCTTGATATAGCCCAAGCCCAGACTCTTTCGCAGCGTGTGACCGTAGTAGCCGGCGGTGGCGCGCCCGACGATGTTGCCCGTCAAGATCGAACAGCGGCTCGTTGCCGAGAGGATCGGCATCCTTGACATCGTGCACTTCGAAGGTGATGAAGCGATGCGGCACGCCGTTTGCGAGCTGTCGTTCGAGCGCGTCCTTGCCGATGAACGGCCCTTTGTTCAGGCGTACGAAGCGGTCGAGTCCCGCCTCGTAGGGCGTGTAGTCCGGCGTCAAGTCGCTGCCCCACATGCGGTAGGATTTCTCCAGCCGCAGCGATTCCATCGCGCGCATGCCCGCCATGGCAATATTGAAATCCTCGCCCGCGGCGAATATCGCATCGAACAAGTGGTGCGCATATTCGATCGGGAAATGCAGCTCCCAGCCCAATGCGCCGACGAAATTCACGCGCAGCAAGTACACATCGGTGGCAAGCCCGACTTCGCGTCACCTGGCCGGTGAGCCACGGGAACGAGGCATTGTCCAGAGGCGCATCGGTGAGCTTGCGCCAGCACTTCGCGCGAGCGCGGTCCGGCCACCACGAAGCAGCCGCGGCTCATGGTGATGTTGCGCAAGGTCACGCTGCCGTCCTGCGGCAGCTGTTTCAGCAGATAGTCGCTGTCGTAGCGCTCGGCGGCGCCTGCGCTCACCACATAGTAGTGCTGCTCGGCGATCTTGGTGATGGTGAACTCGGAGCGAATGCCGCCGCGGCGGGTCAGTGCGTGGCATAGCGCAATGCGGCCGATTTTGGTCGGCACCTTGTTGGCCACCAGGCCATCGAGCCAGGCTTCCGCGCCCGGACCCGTCACCTCGTGCTTGGTGAACGGGCGTGAGATCGATGACCCCGACGTGCCGGCGCAAGTTGCAGCGCCTCGTTGCCCACATGCTCGAAGTAATTGGAGCGGCGGAAACTCCAACGATCGTCCGGCGCAACGCCCGGCGGCGCGAACCAATTGGCGCGCTCCCAGCCGTAGCGCTGTCCGAATACGGCGCCCATGCGCGCGAGCTTGTCGTAGACCGGACTGGTCTTTGCGGGCCGCGCGTCGGGGCGCTCCTCATCCGGAAAATGGATGACGAATACGTTGCGATAGGTTTCTTCGTTCTTCTGCACCACGTAGCGCTTGGCTAGTGTAGGGACCGTAGCGGCGCGGATCCACCGCCATCATGTCGATGCCGGGCTCGCCCTCGACGATCCATTCGGCAAGCTGCCATCCCGAGCCGCCCGCGGCGGTGATGCCGAAGCTGTGGCCTTCGTTGAGCCACAGATTGCGCACGCCCCACGCGGGTCCGATCAGCGGGCTGCCGTCGGGCGTGTAGGCGATGGGGCCGTTGACGATGTCCTTGATGCCGCAGTTGGCGAGCGAGGGCACGCGGCGCTGCGCTGCCTCGACGTGCGGCAGCAAGCGATCCAGATCGCCTTCGAACAGACTCTTGCCGAACCACTCCGGAACGCCGTCCGCGAATCGCGCCGGCGCGCCCGCTTCGTAGGGACCCAGGATCCAGCCCATGCGCTCTTCGCGCAGATAATAAGACTGATCCGATTCGCGCAGTACCGCGAGCTCGCGGCCGCCGCCTTGACGATAGGCCTTGAGCTCGGGCGATTCGTCATACACGATGTATTGGTGTTCGACCGGAATCGAGGGCACGTTGAGGCCGAACATGCGTCCGGTCTGGCGCGCGTAATTGCCGGTGGCGCACACCACGTGCTCGGCGATGATGTCGCCCTTGTTGGTGGTCAGATGCCATTCGCCGGAGGGCGTGCGCTTTACCGCCGTGACCTCGGTTTGCTCATTGATCTCCGCGCCGCGCGCCCGCGCGCCCTTGCGCAGCGCCATGGTCAAGTCCGCCGGTGCGATATGGCCGTCATCCGGGTGGTACAGAGCGCCGACGATTTTCGCGCGTGGCGGCGCCGTCGCCGAGATCGACCAGCGGCCACAGGTCGCGCACCTCTTTCGGGGTGATCACCTTGAACGGCACGCCGATGGTGTTCGCCGTTCCGCAATATTTTTGGTATTCATCCATGCGCTCGCGGCAGGTGGCCAGGCGCAGATTCCCGGTGACGTGAAAGCTCACGTCCTGTCCGGTTTCGGCCGGCAGACGCTTGTAGAGATCCACCGAGTACTTGTGAAGCTGTCCGACCGTGTAGCTCATGTTGAACAGCGGCAGCAAACCGGCCGCATGCCAGGTGGATCCGGCGGTGAGTTCGGCGCGCTCGAGCAACACAACGTCGCGTCCAGCCCTTCAAGGCCAGATGGTACAGCGTGCTGACGCCGACCACGCCGCCGCCGATCACAACGACGCGGGCATGAGTCTTCATGATTCCTGGGTCTCCCGACAAAAATGCGTCCCGCAGTGTAAACAACATCGGACGATCAGACGACTCGCCAAATTTGATACCGTAGCAACCAGGGTTGAACGCGACGCTATTTTGCTTGCTTGCGACGCGTTCGAGGAGTACTGCTATGCGCAAGGAGTTTCCCGATGAACACATCGACTGATTCGGTTGACCCTGCGCCGTGGGTTACGGTTCAGCGCAAGGGCAGCGTTGCGTGGCTGACTCTTAACCGTCCTGGCCAGTACAACGCGCTGTCGGAGCAGATGTTGGGCGCCTTGTGCGCCGCGCTCGATGCGATCGCCGCGGAATCCGCGGTGCGCGTCGTGGTGCTGGGCGGCGCCGGCAAGGCATTCTGCGCCGGTCACGACCTGAAGCAGATGAAGGCCAACCCATCTTTAGATTACTACCAGCGGCTGTTCGACGATTGCAGCCGCTTGATGATGCGGATCCAAACACTGCCGCAGCCGGTGATCGCGCGCGTGCACGGCATCGCCACGGCGGCCGGCTGTCAACTGGTTGCGGCGTGCGATCTCGCGATCGCGGCCGCAGATGCACGCTTTGCGGTTTCCGGGGTCAACGTCGGCCTGTTCTGCGCCACGCCCTCGGTCGCACTGTCACGCAACGTCGGACGCAAGGCTGCATTTGAAATGTTGGTAACGGGCGAGTTCATCGATGCCCGGCAGGCCCTGCACAGGGGGCTGGTCAATCGTTGCGTGGCGGCGGAGGCCCTCGATGAGGAGATCATGAAGCTGGCGGCTTCGATCGCCGCAAAGCCCCCAGAGGTGATCGCGGCCGGCAAGTCCTTGTTCTACGCCCAGCTCGAGTTGGGTTTGGAGCCGGCGTACCGGATTGCCGGCCAGGCGATGGCCTGCAACATGATCGACGCCGTTGCGCAGGAGGGGGTGGCGGCTTTCATCGAGAAGCGCTCCCCGAACTGGCCCCCGGCGGCGCGCGATCTAAGCCTGGCGGAATAGTGAACAAGCCACTGAAACTGTTGCAAATTCTCTCAGCGCCGGCGACGTATTTGGTCATTTGTTTCGCAGGCGGGGTTCTTTAAAATGAGCCTGCCGAAGCCCTAATCCAGACTCACACCTAAGAGCTGCGAGGCCGTTTTATGCACGCCGTCACCATCGCCGCCAAGCCGGCGACATATCAGCCGACGAACAAAATTCGCTTCGTGACGGCGACGTCGCTATTCGACGGCCATGACGCCTCGGTGAATATCATGCGCCGCATGCTGCAGGCCTCGGGGGCCGAGGTGATCCACTTGGGTCACAACCGCTCGGTGCAGGAAATCGTCAACGCCGCCCTGCAGGAAGACGTGCAGGGAGTTGCGATTACTTCCTACCAGGGCGGCCATGTCGAATTCTTCAAATACATGATGGACCTGCTGCGCGAGAACGGCGGCGAGAACATCAAGGTGTTCGGCGGCGGCGGCGGCGTCATCGTGCCGTCAGAAATCCAGGAACTGATGGCGTATGGCGTAACGCGCCTGTATTCGCCGCAAGACGGCGCCAAGCTGGGTCTGCAGGGAATGATCGATGATGTCATGCGTTCCAGCGACTACGATTTGTCTTCGCTGGCGCCGGCGGAAGCAGATGCCCTGGATGCGCTGCGCTCGGGCAATCGCCGGCACCTGGCACGCGTGATCACCGCGCTGGAGAATCGGACATATGCGATGCGCGTGCGTCAGGCGGTGCTGCAGGCGGCTGCGGGTATAAAAACCCCCATCTTAGGGATAACCGGTACCGGCGGTGCGGGCAAATCCTCGCTCACCGATGAACTTATTTTAAGATTGCGGCTCGATCAGGATGATCGGCTGCGCGTGGCCGTCATCTCGATCGATCCGTCGCGCAAACGCACCGGCGGCGCGCTGCTCGGCGATCGCATTCGCATGAATGCGATCGAGTCCGACAAGATTTTCATGCGTTCGCTGGCGACGCGCGATACCGGCACGGAAATCTCCGCTGCGCTGCCGGAGGTGCTGGCGTCGTGCAAGATCAGCGGTTTCGATCTGATCGTGGTGGAGACCTCCGGAATCGGGCAGGGCGAATCCGCGATCGTGCCGCTGGTCGATGCATCGCTGTATGTCATGACTCCAGAATTCGGCGCGGCATCGCAGCTGGAAAAGATCGATATGCTCGATTTCGCGGATTTCGTCGCCATCAACAAGTTCGACCGCAAGGGCGCCGAGGACGCGTTGCGCGACGTGCGCAAGCAATACCAGCGCAACCATGAATGGTTTACCCAAAACCCGCAGAGCATGCCGGTATTCGGCACCATGGCCTCGCGTTTCAACGACGACGGCGTCACCGCGCTGTACCAGGCCATTTTGCGGCGCCTGCAGGACAAGGGCCTGAAAACAGGAGCCAGCAAATTACCGCAAGTCGCGCTGAAGACTTCCTCGCGCGGCCGCGCCATCGTGCCGCCGGAGCGCGTGCGCTATCTGGCGGAGATATCCCAGATGCTGCGCGAGTTCCACGAATCGGTGGCGCGCCAGGCGCGCATTGCGCGCGAGCGCCAGTCGCTGCGCACCTCCAAGGGTTTGTTCGCGGCCGCAGGCTTGAATGTGGCGGGCTTCGACGAACTGATCGCGGCCAAGAACAGCGAACTCGCTCCGGCGTCGTCGAAGTTGCTGGAGCAGTGGCCGAAGACCCAGGAGCTGTACGCCCAGCCCGAGTACGTGGTGAAAATTCGCGACACCGAGATTCGCACCAGCCTCATTCACGACTCGCTTTCCGGCACCAGGATCCGCAAGGTGTCCCTGCCGCGCTTCGAGGATGACGGCGAGACCTTGCGCTTTCTGCTGAAGGAAAATCTGCCAGGCTCGTATCCCTACACCGCCGGGGTGTTCGCCTTCAAGCGCGAGGGCGAAGACCCGACGCGCATGTTCGCAGGCGAGGGCGATGCGTTTCGCACCAACCAGCGCTTCAAGCGCGTGTCCGAAGGCATGCCGGCGCACCGCCTGTCGACGGCCTTCGATTCGGTGACGCTGTACGGCTGGGATCCGGATCCGCGCCCGGACATTTACGGCAAGGTCGGCAATTCCGGGGTATCGATCGCCACGCTCGACGACATGAAGGTGCTGTATTCGGGATTCGACCTGTGCGCGCCGACCACTTCGGTGTCCATGACCATCAATGGTCCGGCGCCAATGATTCTGGCCATGTTCATGAACACCGCCATCGACAGCCAAGTGGAGAAGTTCCAGAAAGAAAACGGCCGCGAACCGACCGCGGACGAGTACCAGAAGATCAAGGCTTGGACTTTAGGCACGGTGCGCGGCACCGTGCAGGCGGACATATTGAAGGAAGACCAGGGCCAGAACACCTGCATTTTTTCAACCGAGTTCGCCCTCAAAATGATGGGCGACATGCAGGAGTACTTCGTGCGCCACCGGGTGCAGAATTTCTATTCGGTGTCGATCTCCGGCTATCATATTGCGGAGGCCGGCGCCAATCCCATCTCGCAGCTGGCGTTCACGCTGGCCAACGGCTTTACCTACGTCGAGTCGTACCTGGCGCGCGGCATGCACATCGACGATTTCGCTCCGAATTTGTCGTTTTTCTTTTCCAACGGCATGGATCCGGAATACTCCGTGATCGGCCGGGTCGCGCGCCGCATCTGGGCCGTTGCGATGAAGAATAAATACGGGGCGAACGAGCGCAGTCAAAAGCTCAAGTACCATGTGCAGACTTCCGGCCGCTCGTTGCACGCGCAGGAAATGTCGTTCAATGACATTCGCACCACGCTGCAGGCGCTGTGCGCCATCTATGACAATTGCAACAGCCTGCACACCAATGCGTATGACGAGGCGGTGACGACGCCCACCGAGGAGAGCGTGCGGCGCGCCATGGCGATTCAGCTGATCATCAATCGCGAATGGGGCCTGGCGAAGAATGAGAACCCCAACCAAGGCAGCTTCATCATCGACGAGCTGACCGACCTGGTCGAAGAGGCGGTGCTCAAGGAATTCGACGCGATCGCCGACCGCGGCGGCGTGCTCGGTGCGATGGAAACCGGCTATCAGCGCGGCAAAATTCAGGAAGAGTCGCTGTTCTACGAGCGCCAGAAACACGACGGATCGTATCCCATCATCGGCGTCAACACGTTCCGCAATCCACACGGCGAAGACGCACCGCAGGCGATCGAGCTGGCGCGCTCCACCGACGCGGAGAAGCAGTCGCAGCTCAAGCGTCTCAAGCAATTTCAGGAGCGCAACGGCGAGCAGTCGGCCCAGCTGCTCGAGCGCCTGCGGCGCACGGTGATCGCGGACGGCAACACTTTCGAAGTGCTGATGGAAGCCGTGCGCGGCTGCTCGCTCGGCCAGCTGACGCACACCCTGTACGATGTCGGCGGCCGCTACCGCCGCAACATGTAGGTTGTAAAGTCATGCGCGAATACCAGGCGCCATTGGCGGACATGAAATTCGTGCTGCGCGAGCTCGTGGATTTTGAGCTGCTGGCGCAGCTGCCGGGATTTGGCGAGGTCACCTTGGATCTGGCCGAAGCGGTGCTGGAAGAGGCCGCCAAATTCGCGAACTCGGTGCTTTCGCCGTTGAATCGCAGCGGCGATCTGCAAGGCGCGCGCTGGCAGGAAGGCCTGGTGCTGACCGCCGCGGGCTGGAAGCAAGCCTACACGCGTTTCGTTGCCGACGGCTGGAACGCGCTGTCGTGTCCGGCGGATTTCGGCGGCCAAAATCTGCCGCGGGTCCTGTCGGCGCTGGTCGAGGAGATGTGGAACGGCGCCAATGTGGCTTTCGCGCTTTGTCCGATGCTGACGCGCAGCGCGATCGATGCGATCGAACTGCGTGGTTCGCAGGCGCAAAGAGACAAGTACCTGCCGAAGATGGTCAGCGGCGAATGGACCGGCAGCATGAATCTCACGGAGCCGCAGGCCGGCTCCGATCTTTCGGCGGTGCGCACGCGGGCGGTGCCCAGCGGCGATGGCCGCTATCTTTTCGACGGGTCAGAAGATCTTCATCACCTATGGCGAGCACGACCTGACGGGCAACATCATCCACATGGTGCTGGGGCGCGTCGCCGGAGCCCCGGACGGTGTCAGAGGCATTTCCCTGTTCCTGGTGCCGAAGTTCCTGGTCAACGCCGATGGTTCGCTGGGAGCGCGCAACGACGTTCACTGCGTATCCATCGAGCACAAGCTCGGAATCCATGGCAGCCCCACCTGCGTGCTGGCCTTCGGCGAGAACGGCGGCGCCGTCGCGGAACTGGTCGGCGAAGAGAATCGCGGGCCTGGAATACATGTTCATCATGATGAACGCGGCCCGCTATTCGGTGGGCCTCGAAGGCGTGGGTATTTCCGAGCGCGCCTACCAAACCGCGCTGGCCTATGCGCGCGAACGGATCCAAGGCACGGAAGCCGGCGTGCGCGGCGGCGCTCGCGTGGCCATCGTCCGGCATCCCGACATACGCCGCATGTTGATGCTCATGAAGTCGCAGACCGAGGCCATGCGCGCGCTTGCCGGCGTGGTCGCGGTCTCGCTGGACGCGGCGCGCCTGCACCCGCGCGCCGAGGAGCGGGAGCGCCATCAGGCCTTCGCCGATCTGATGATTCCCGTGGTCAAGGGCTGGTGCACCGAAAACTCGGTGGACATCGCCTCGTTGGGCATCCAGGTGCATGGCGGCGTCGGATTCGTCGAGGAAACCGGCGCCGCCCAATTTCTACGGGATGCGCGCATCACGCCAATCTACGAGGGCACCACGGGCATACAGGCCAACGATCTGATCGGCCGCAAGCTGGCGCGCGACGGCGGCAGCGCGGCGCGCGCCGTCATCGCTGAAATGAGAGCGTTGGCGGCCACGCTTGCCGCGGTGGAGAAACTGGCACGGCCTGCTGCGGAGTTTTCCGCCGCCATCGATGCGCTGGAGCGCGCGATCCGCTACGTGGTGGAGAACTACGCAACGGACATACGCGGCGTTTCGGTTGGCGCCGTACCCATGCTCAAGTTGTTCGGCATCGTCGCCGGCGGCTGGCAGCTGTTGCGCTCGGCCCTGATCGCGCAGCGGCGGCTGGGCTCATCCTCGGGCAATGGTGCCGCCGCGCTTTTACGAGGCGAAGATCTCGACCGCGCAGTTCTATGCGGATTACGTGTTGTCGCAGGCCGCGGGACTGGCGCACAGCATCGTGCACGGTGCGCGCGGCGCGCTGGCTGAGGGTGTGCTTTAGGCGGGCATGGACAGGCGCTATCCCAGCCGCATCATTTGCCTGACCGAAGAGCCCACTGAAGTTCTTTACGCGCTTGGGCATGGAGGAGCGCATCGTCGGCATCTCCGGATTCACGGTGCGCCCGGCGCGGGCACGCCGCGAAAAACCAAGAGTCTCGGCATTCACCAGCGCCAAGGTCGATCGCATTCTGGCGTTGAAGCCGGATTTCGTGGTCGGCTTCTCCGATATTCAGGCCGATATAGCGCAGGCGCTGATCAAGAGCGGGATCGAAGTCTGGATCAGCAATCATCGCTCGGTCGATGGGATTTTGGGTTATGTGCGCCGGCTCGGCGCGCTGGTGGGCGCCGCAACCCAAGCCGAGCTCTACGCCTCCGAACTGGAAGCGCATATCGAGCGCGTGCGGCAGGCAGCTGCATTGCTGCCGCGGCGTGCGCGAGTCTACTTCGAAGAATGGGACGAGCCGCTCATCACGGGCATTCGCTGGGTCAGTGAACTGATCGGCATCGCGGGCGGCGATGATGTTTTCCCGGAGCGCGCGCTCTGCGCCTTGGCCAAGGATCGCATTCTAGGCGATGCCGGCGAGGTGGTGCGCCGCGCCCCGGATGTCATATTAGGATCCTGGTGCGGCAAGCGCTTCCGCCCGAATCAAGTGGCGGCCCGCGCCGGCTGGGAGGCGGTGCCGGCGGTGCGCGATAAAGAATTGCACGAAATCAAATCGCCTCTCATCCTGCAGCCGGGCCCGGCGGCGCTCACAGATGGTCTCGATGCCATCCACCGCGTATTGCGGCAGTGGTCGACGCAGCAATGAGCGGCGCTCATGCCAGCGACGGCGAACTCAGCAGCGCCGCAAAGTCGCCCTGCATCGATATCTGCCGGCTGGATGCGCGGGGATTGTGCATCGGCTGCCGCCGCACCATTGGTGAAATCTCAGAATGGCCGGCAGCGAGCGAGGCGCGGCGGCGTGAAATATTGCGCGCGTTGGCGCTGCGCACCCCGAACCCATAATTTAAGCGTTCTTCCACAGGGGTTTTCGCTTTTCGAAAAAAGCGTTGACGCCCTCGCGCTGATCCTCGCCGTCGAACAAATCGACGAACCGTTCTCGCTCCATGCTCAAAGCCGCAGCACGCGGCGTGCCTTGGCGCGCAAGATGCACCAAACCCTTAGCATAGGCTACGGCGCGTGGGCTCAAGCTCGATGCTCTATGCGCAAGCTCCAGAGCGGTGTTGCGCGCTGCGCCGCGGGCGACAACCTGTTCGACCAAGCCGATTCGCAGCGCGGTTTCGGCGTTGATCCTTTCGTTGGTGAGAATCATGCGTTTCGCCCAGCCTTCGCCGACCAGCCAGGGTAGGGTTTGAGTGCCGCAGCCGCACGGCAGCAGTCCGACCGACGGCTCCGGCAGCGCCATCTGCGCGTGTTCTTCGGCAATTCGCATATCACAGGCCAACGCGCACTCGAGCCCGCCTCCCATGGCGTAACCATTGATGGCAGCGATCACCGCGGGTCGTGCCTCCTGCAGCGTCTCGAACGCTGACCCAAAGCGCTGCGCCATCAGCCGTGCCTGAACCTTGTCGCCGTCGGCAAAGGTTTTCAGGTCGGCGCCCGCGCTGAAGAATTTCTCGCCCTGACCGGTGATGATGATCGCGTACACATTCATGTTGCGATTCAATTCGCCGATGAGCGTGGTCAGTTGCAGCAGTCCGGCCGCGGTAAAGGTATTTGCGGGAGGGTTATGCAACGTGAGCACGGCCACAGTCCCTTCGATCGCGCATTCAATCATGACTGTCTCCGCGATTCAATTCAGACTGATGGTGGTGTTGACGCCGGCAACGCTGCTGGCGTCGTCGAACCAGCGCGTGGTAACGGTCTTGGTTTGCGTGTAGAACTGCACCACTTGTTTACCGTACGGCCCAAGATCGCCGAGCTTCGAGCCGCGCGATCCGGTAAAGCTGAAAATCGGCACCGGCACGGGAATCGGCACGTTGATCCCCACTTGACCCACGTCGATCTCGTGTTGAAATTTGCGCGCAACGGCGCCGCTTTGCGTGAAAATGCCGGTGCCGTTGCCGAATGGGTTGCTATTGATGAGTGCGATCGCTTCATCCAGGGTATTCACAGCGACGATTACCATGACCGGGCCGAAAATTTCCGTGGTGTAGATTTTCATCGCCGGCGTTACCGCCGAGAATATAGTTGGGCCGATGAAGTTGCCCTTTTCGTACCCCGGCACTTTGACGGTACGGCCGTCCAACTCGAGTTTGGCGCCTTCATTGATGCCATCCTCCAGCAGCGAGAGGATGCGCTGCTTGGCGCTCTTCGAGACGACCGGCCCTAGATCGGTGCCTTTCTCGACTCCGGCGTTGACCTTCAGCGCCTTCGCCTTTGCCACGATATCCGGAATCCAGTGCCGCGCCTCGCCCACGAGGACCGTGACCGAAGTTGCCATGCAGCGCTGTCCGGCGGCGCCGAAGGTGGCTCCGACCAACGCATTGAGTGACTGTTCCTTGTTGGCGTCCGGCATCACCACGGCGTGATTCTTCGCGCCCATCATGCATTGCACGCGCTTGCCGTGCAGCGATGCCAGGCTGTAGACATGCGTGCCCACGGCTGTTGATCCCACGAAGGAAACCGCGGCGACATCCGCATGGGTGCAGAGCGCGTCGACGGCGCGCTTGCCGCCGTGAATGATATTCAATACGCCCGGCGGCACGCCGGCCTGCAGCGCAAGCTCCGCCAGCATCATGGGAGTCAATGGATCCTGTTCGGAAGGTTTGAGAACGAAGGTGTTGCCGCACACGACGGCCATCGGGAACATCCACAGCGGGATCATGGCGGGAAAATTGAAGGGCGTGATGCCGGCGCACACCCCGATGGGCTGGCGCAGGGTATAGGTATCAACGCCGCCGGCGACATTCTCGGCAAATTCGCCCAATTGCAAACTGCCCACCGCACAGGCGTGCTCGACCACCTCGAGCCCGCGAAACACGTCGCCCTCGGCGTCGGCCAGTGTCTTGCCCTGTTCCGCGCTCAAGGTGTGCGCGATGCGGCTCATGTGTTGCCGTATCAGCGCTTGCAGCGTCAGCATGATTCGCGCGCGAACCGGCAGGGGAGTGTTCTTCCAGGTTTTATAGGCCTGCGCAGCCCCCGCCACCGCGGCCTGGATTTCATCGTCGGTGGCGAACGGAACTTGCGCAAGCACTTCCTGTGTTGCCGGGTTGACGACATCGCGCCATTCCTGGGTTCTTGATTCGACGAATTTGCCGTCGAGCAGCAGTTTGACGGTGGGTACCTGAGTTTTGAGAGCCGCAGGAGTGGTTGCCATATGTTCCCTTCGATCGTAATGCCATGTGGCGTATTCTAAAGGCGGTCGCCTGAGATTATATACAGCGTTCGCGAGAATGACCGAGTACCAGACGAATATTCAAATATCTCAAGCCGCGGCCGGGCGCTCCAAGGAACCGGGCACCATCGCAATCTGCTTCGTCGCCGCCGCGCTGCAAAGCGTCCGCGCCCGCAACTTGAACGCGGACGAACTGCTGGCGAAAGTTGGACTGTCCCCGAGCCTGCTGCAAGCGCCCCAGGCGCGGGTTTCGGCGAAGCTGTACGGCGCCTTGTGGCGCGCCATAGCGCTTACTCTCGATGATGAGTTCTTCGGTCAGGATTCCCGCCGCATGAAATCCGGGAGCTTTGCAATGTTGTGTCACTCGGTAGTGGCTTGCAAATCCTTGCGGGATGCCTTGGAGCGCAGCTTGCGTTTCTATGCGCTGATCCTGGACGACATATCGGTAACCCTCGAGGATGATGCCGCAGAGGCGCGGATAGTCCTGCACGAGCGAGCCGCGGGCGCGGGCGGCAGAGTGTTTGCGCACGAACTGTTGTTGATGCTGCTGTATGGCGTGTCTTGCTGGCTGGTGGGCCGGCGCATCCCCATCTTGCGGACGGAATTCAGCTATGCGGAACCCAAGCACAGCGCGGAATACCGGCTGATGTATTGCGATGATTTGAGTTTCAACCGGCCGCATACCCTGCTTGCCTTCGATTCCGACTACCTCGATCTGCCGGTGGTGCAGAACGAACGCTCGGTCAAGGAATTCCTACGCACGGCGCCGGAGAACATTCTATTGAAGTACAAGAATGGCAGCAGCTTAAGCGCCAAGGTGCGGCGGCGGCTGCGCCAGTGCCTGTCCGGCGAGGTGCCGGATTTCGAGGAATTGGCGGTCGAATTGAACATGACGTCCGCGACCCTGCGCCGCAGGCTGCATGAGGAGGGCGCATCTTACCAATCGATCAAGGACCAGCTGCGGCGAGATCTCGCCATCAGTTACCTGAGCCACTCGACTCGCAGTGTCATGGACATTGCCTTGGAATTGGGCTTTTCTGAACGCAGCGCATTTCATCGCGCGTTTAGAAAATGGACCGGCGCCAGCCCAGGTGAATTTCGCCGCAATTCGCAGCGCTAGTATCGACGACAGGATTGACGACGAGGATAATTTCGCCATGAATCTTTCAGGTAAAGTGCTGGTGGTCACCGGAAGTTCCGGCGCGCTGGGTCAGGCGGTCGCCGCAACCTTGAGCGGCTATGGCGCCAAGCTCGCGCTGGTCGATCATGCACGCTCGCCGCCGCTCGCGCAGCCGGCCGGCGCCCTGCATTATGGCGGCGTTGATTTGACTGAGGGGGACGCAGCGCGATCGGCGATGGCACAGATTGCCAAAGAGGCCGGCCGCCTCGATGGCCTGATCAACATCGCAGGAGGATTCCGTTGGGAAAAACTCGAAGGCGGCACACTGAACAGTTGGGATGTGATGTATCGGCTCAATCTTAGAACCGCCGTGGTTTCGTGCCAGGCCGCGCTGCCCCACCTGCTGCAGGCGGGCGGTGGGCGCATCGTGAATGTAGGCGCGATGGCTGCCCTCAAGGCTGCTGCCGGAATGGGAGCCTACGCCGCAGCGAAGGCCGGCGTGGCGAAATTGACCGAAGCCCTCGCGGCCGAATTGAAGGATCGGGCAATCACCGTCAATGCCATATTGCCGAGTACGCTGGATACCCCGCAGAATCGCCTCGATATGCCGCACGCCGATTTCACTCGCTGGGTGACGCCGCGCGAGGCCGCCGAGGTCATCGCATTCCTGGTTTCCGACGAGGCGCGCGCAATCACGGGGGCGCTGATTCCGGTGGCGGGGCGCGTATGACATCTTCGAGCAACGCGTCGCCGGGAGCGCGGTTTCGTGCCGCGGTGGCCGCCGAGCGGCCTTTGCAGGTGGTCGGCGCAATCAATGCATTTACCGCGAGAATGGCGGCCGCCTGCGGGTTCAGAGCCCTGTACCTGTCAGGCGGCGGAGTGGCGGCCAATTCCCTGGGGGTTCCGGATCTGGGCATCAGCACCATGGACGATGTGCTGATCGACATACGCAGAATCACGGATGCCTGCGCGCTGCCACTATTGGTCGACGCGGATACAGGTTGGGGCGGCGCATTCAACATTTCGCGCACCGTGAAGTCGTTCAGCAAATTCGGCGCGGCCGGGCTGCATATCGAAGATCAGGTGCAGTCCAAGCGTTGCGGCCATCGCCCCGGCAAGGAAGTCGTCAGCAAGCAGGAAATGGTGGACCGCATCAAAGCCGCCGTGGATGCGCGCACCGATCCGGAATTCGTGATCATGGCGCGCACCGATGCCCTGGCCGTGGAGGGGATGGACAAGGCCATAGAACGCGCGATCGCCTGCGTCGAGGCCGGCGCGGACATGATTTTTCCGGAAGCCATCACCGAGCTTGCGATGTACCGCCAGTTCAAGGACGCCGTCACGGTACCGATATTGGCCAACATCACCGAATTCGGCCAAACGCCGCTTTATACCCGCGACGAACTCAAGACCGTGGGTGTCGACATCGTCCTGCACTGCTGCTCGGCTTACCGGGCCATGAACGCAGCCGCGCTCAACACCTACCAGGCTATTCGGCGCGACGGCACGCAAAAGAACGTGCTTGCGACCATGCAGACTCGCGGCGATTTGTACAAGTACCTCGACTACTACGCATATGAAGCCAAACTGGACGAATTGTTCGCGGAGGGAAAGGAAAAGTGACGACTCAATCCGAAGCTCAAGCGACGTTCAAGCCGAAGAAGTCGGTCGCATTGTCCGGCGTGACCGCCGGTAACACCGCGCTCTGTACGGTGGGCCGAACCGGCAACGACCTGCACTATCGCGGCTACGACATTCTCGACATCGCCACCACCTGCGAGTTCGAAGAAATCGCGCACTTGCTGGTGCACGAGAAGCTGCCGAACCGGGCTCAGCTTGCGGCCTATAAACTCAAGCTCCGCGCACTGCGAGTGCTGCCGGTGGCAGTGACGACGGTGCTCGAACAACTCCCCGCTTCCAGCCATCCCATGGACGTGCTGCGCACGGGTGTCTCGGCGCTGGGCTGTTGCGTCCCCGAAGCAATTGATCACGGCGGCGCGGGTGCGCGCGACATAGCGGACCGCCTGCTGGCTTGTTTGGGCTCCATGCTGTGCTACTGGCATCACTACGCCAACAGCGGCCGGCGCATCGATGTGCAGACCGACGACGATTCGATCGGCGCGCATTTTTTGCACCTACTTCACGGCCGCAAACCGAGTGCCAGCTGGGTGCGTGCCATGCACACATCTTTGAATTTGTATGCCGAGCATGAATTCAATGCCTCGACGTTTACTGCAAGAGTCATTGCGGGCACCGGTTCCGATCTTTACTCCTGCATAACCGGCGCCATCGGCGCGCTGCGCGGAGCGAAGCACGGCGGCGCCAACGAGGTGGCGTTCGAGATTCAGAACCGCTATGCGACGCCGGATGCAGCCGAAGCGGATATTCGGCGGCGGGTGGCGAACAAGGAAGTCATCATCGGTTTCGGTCATCCCGTGTATACGGTGTCGGACCCGCGCAATCACGTCATCAAAGAGGTATCCCGGCGTTTGGCGCGCGAGGCCGGCGACATGCGCGGCTTTGAGGTGGCGGAGAGAATCGAATCCGTCATGCACGAGATCAAACAAATGTTTGCAAATCTGGATTGGTTCTCCGCTGTTTCATATCACCTGATGGGTGTGCCCACCGCCATGTTCACGCCGTTGTTCGTGATCAGCCGCACCTCGGGCTGGGCGGCGCATGTCATCGAGCAGCGCCAAGACGGCAAGATCATTCGCCCCAGCGCCAACTACACCGGCCCCGAAAACCTCAAATTCGTGCCGCTCGCGCAGCGGACCTAAGGCTCATGTCGCACGATATCAAGTCTGCAGAACGACCGGCCCCGGACCAGGTGCTCAAGGAAATCGCGGATTACGCGTTTGGCTATGAGATCAAAAGCGCGCTGGCGTATGAGACCGCCGCGTATTGTCTGATGGATACCTTGGCCTGCGGCTTCCAGGCGCTGAAATATCCCGCGTGCACCAAATTGATGGGACCGGTGGTACCGGGCGCGACTCTCAGTGGCGGCGCGCGCGTTCCGGGCACGGCCTACGAGCTTGATCCCATCACGGCCGCATTCAACATCGGCGCCATGATTCGCTGGCTGGATTTCAACGACACCTGGCTCGCGGCCGAATGGGGACATCCTTCCGACAACCTGGGCGCGATCCTCGCGGTGGCCGATTATCTGTCGCGCTCCGGCAAGCGCATCCTGGTGCGGGATGTGCTCACGGCGATGATCAAGGCCCACGAAATACAAGGCGTACTGGCCCTGGAGAACAGCTTCAATCGCGTCGGGCTGGATCATGTGCTGCTGGTTCGCGTGGCCTCCACGGCCGTCACCACAACAATGCTCGGCGGCTCCCGCGAGCAGATCATCAATGCGGTGTCGAATGCTTGGGTGGATGGCGGCGCACTGCGCACCTATCGGCATGCCCCGAATACCGGCTCGCGCAAGAGCTGGGCTGCGGGCGACGCGACCAGCCGCGCCGTGCGCCATGCGCTGTTCGCGCTCAAGGGCGAGATGGGATATCCGTCTGCGCTGACCGCAAAAACCTGGGGCTTTCAGGACGTGTTGTTCAAAGGGAAATCTCTGATCCTGCCCCAGCCGTTCGGCAGTTACGTGATGGAAAACGTGCTTTTCAAAATTTCATATCCCGCGGAGTTCCACGCGCAGACTGCCGTCGAGGCGGCGATGACGCTGCATGGACAAATTGCAGCGAAGATCGACCAAATCGAGCGCGTCGCGATCGAGACCCAGGAACCCGGCGTGCGAATCATCGATAAGACCGGTCCGCTGGCGAACCCGGCGGACCGTGATCACTGCATTCAATACATGGTCGCCATCCCGCTGATTTTCGGCAGACTCGAAGCCTCCGATTATGAGGACAAGGTGGCAAGCGATCCGCGCGTCGATGCGCTGCGCGCAAAAATGCGAGTTGTGGAGAACCCGGTTTTCACGGCGGACTACTATGCTCCGGATAAGCGCTACATCGGCAATGCGGTGCAGGTGTTCTTCAAGGACGGCACAGCGAGTCAGCGCATTGCAGTGGACTATCCCATTGGGCATCGCAAGCGTCGCGCCGAGGGCATGCCAGTACTGGTACGAAAGTTCGAGTCCAGCGTGGCGGCTCATTTCCCACCCAAGCAAGCCGAATCAATAAAAACCCTGTTCGCGGGCAATCAAGCGCTGGCGGCAATGCCGGTCGGCGATTTCGTGGCAAAACTGGTGACCGCTTCTTAGACAAGGCGAAAAATATACCGGACCCCACGGCCGCATTATGACGCATCGGGCTTGCCGAGCATGGTGCTGTATCGCGATAGTGGTCGCGATGAAGGACGGTACGAGAACGACAAATGACTGGGCAGCGCGGCAACTGCGGGGGACCGCGCCGCCGCCGCCGGATTTTAGCGAGGAGCGGCGCGCGCATCGCGATCGGCGCAGCCGGGTTTTGTGGTCCGTTTGGTACGGCAGCTTCAGTCCGCGCCGCAGAAGGCCGCCGCGGCGGCTGGACGATTCGCGCTACCACTCGCTCGACTGGTACGCGGCGCATTTGCTGGCGGTTTCGGTCGGCATCTTGGTATTGAGCGCAGCGGATGCGTTCCTGACGCTGACGCTGCTATTCAACGGCGCCGATGAGATGAACCCGGTCATGGCGCCGGTCGTTTTTCGCGGTGCTGCGATGTTTACCGCAGTGAAAATGGGCCTCACCAGCTTGGGTGTAGTGCTCATGGTGTTTCTCGCCCGCTACCGATTCATGCGTTTGATTCGCGTCGACTTGGTTA
Organism: uncultured Gammaproteobacteria bacterium; assembly: GCA_963785405.1. Taxonomy (GTDB): domain Bacteria; phylum Pseudomonadota; class Gammaproteobacteria; order Steroidobacterales; family Steroidobacteraceae; genus Bog-1198. The sequence continues at coordinate 128,313 of CAWAVF010000003.1, read as the reverse complement.
TGTACGGCATTCTGCTCATCTATACCGGGCTCGTTCTCTACGAGATGTGGATGCTGAAACGCTAGACCGTTCGGCCCGTCTTGCAATTTCCTCTATCGCCGTCACATTCCATATTGTGCCGCCTTCGGCTAAACTGGAGTGTCCGGACCAACTGTACCCCGCTACCTATCTTCTTGATGTACTTGAGGTTTCTCGCTTAACCCTGCGCTCATGAGCCAATCACTTGCCGACCAATTTGCCACCACGGCGCTGTCCGGTGGCAACGCCGCATTCATTGAAGAACTTTACGAGGAGTTTTTGCGGGATCCGAGTTCGCTCGATCCGAAGTGGCGCGACTACTTCAGGGGACTTCAGGGCAGCGGCGGCGAGATCCCTCACGGGCCGATTCGCGAGCGCCTCTTATCAAAGCTCAATTCGCCGGCGCGCGCCGCACCGCAGGGCGGCCAATCCGACGGCGCCAGTGCCAAACAGGGCGCGGTCTCGCGGCTGATTCAGGTTTACATGAATCGCGGCCACCTGGTCGCCAATCTGGATCCGCTCGGGCTGCAGGAGCGGGCCAAGCCGTATGTGCTCGACCTACAGTACTTCGGTCTTGCCGAGGCCGACCTGGATACTGAATTCTTTACCGGCAGCCGCAATCAGGCCATTCCAGAGCGCACCACGCTGCGAAATATCCTCGCGGATCTGAAATTCATTTATACCGACACCATTGGCGCCGAATTTGCCCACGTATCGGATACCGAGGAGCGCCTGTGGCTGCAGGACGGCTTTCAAGTGGCGCGCATGCAGCGCCGCTTCAGCGGTGATGAAAAGAAGAACATCCTGTGGCAATTGACCGCGGCGGAGGGCTTGGAACGCTACCTGCACACCAAGTACGTGGGCCAGAAGCGTTTTTCGCTGGAGGGCGGCGATAGCCTGATTCCCCTGCTCGACGAACTGGTGCAGCAGGCCGGCAGGGACGGCGTTGAGGAGACCATCATCGGCATGGCGCATCGCGGCCGGCTCAATGTGCTGGTAAACCTGCTGGGCAAGGCGCCGAAAGATCTGTTCAGCGAATTCGAGGGCCAATACGATCTCGCCAAATTACGCGGCTCCGGCGACGTCAAATATCACAAAGGGTATTCCGCCGATTTGAAGACCGCCTCAGGCAATGTGCATGTGGCATTGGCATTCAATCCTTCGCATCTCGAGGTCGTGAACGCGGTGGTCGAAGGATCGGCGCGCGCGCGCCAGGAACGGCGCGGCGACGCGCTCGGCGACAAGGTGCTGCCGGTGCAGATTCACGGCGACGCGGCGTTTGCCGGCCAAGGCGTGATCATGGAAACCTTGCAGCTGTCGCAGGCGCGCGGCTTTTATACCGGCGGCACGCTGCACGTCATCATCAACAATCAGGTCGGCTTCACCACCAGCGACCCGCACGATGCGCGCTCCACACTGTACTGCTCCGATGTCGCCAAGATGATCGAAGCGCCCATTCTGCATGTGAATGCCGACGATCCGGAGGCGGTTTGCTTCGTGACCCGCTTCGCGCTCGAGTATCGGATGAAATTCCACAAGGATGTGGTGATCGATTTGATGTGCTATCGCAGACACGGGCATAACGAAGCGGACGAGCCGGCGGCGACGCAACCGCTCATGTATCAGATCATCCGCAAGAAGCCCACCGTGCGGCAGCTGTACGCCGACAAGCTGAGCAATGAAGGCGTGATGAGCGCGGCTGAGCCTGCGGCCCTGATGGAGCAGTACCGCACCGGCTTGGACCAGGGCAAGCCGCAGGCGCGGGCGGCGCTCGGACTCATCGGCAACCGCTATACCGTGGATTGGAACGAGTATTTGGAGGCGGACTGGGAGCCGGTGAAGACCGGGGTTGACATGCCTCGCCTGAGGATCTTGGGCAAGGCGATTACCAGCTATCCCACGGATTGGAATCTGCATCCGCGGGTGCTGGCCATCATGCAGGCGCGTGAGAAAATGGTGAATGGCGATGTGGCGCTCGACTGGGGATGCGCTGAAAATCTCGCGTACGCCAGCCTGATCCAGGAAGGTTATCCGATTCGTCTGACCGGCCAGGATAGCGGACGCGGCACCTTCTTCCACCGCCACGCCGTGCTGCACGACCAACGCACCGGACGCAGCTACATTCCCTTGCAGCATTTGGCGAGTAATCAGCCAACGTTTTCGGTCATCGATTCAGTGCTCTCCGAAGAGGCAGTGATGGGATTCGAGTACGGGTTCTCCACCACCGAGCCTCATTGCCTGACCATTTGGGAGGGGCAGTTTGGCGACTTCTGCAACGGTGCGCAGGTCATCATCGACCAGTTCATCAGTTCCGGCGAGGCAAAGTGGGGCCGCTTGTCCGGCATCACTCTGTTCCTGCCGCATGGCTACGAGGGGCAAGGGCCGGAACATTCCTCGGCGCGCTTGGAACGGTTTTTGCAATTATGCGCCGAATACAACATGCAGGTGTGCGTGCCCTCGACGCCGGCGCAGATGTTTCACATGTTGCGCCGGCAAATGCTGCGCGCGCTGCGCAAACCCCTGATCATCATGACGCCAAAGAGCTTGTTGCGCCATCCGCTGTCGGTGTCGCGACTCGAAGAACTCACCGGCAGCGGATTTCAAACAGTGATCGACGAGGTCGATGATCTCAAACCGAGCGCCGTGACCCGCATAGTGTTCTGCAGCGGCAAGGTGTATTTCGATTTGCTGAAATCGCGGCGTGACGCCAAGGCCGCTACGGTCGCCATCGTACGAATTGAACAGCTGTATCCGTTTCCCTCCGAGGAGTACGAGGCGGTACTGCGCAAGTACCCGAACGCGCGGGAAATCGTCTGGTGTCAGGAAGAGCCGCAAAATCAGGGAGCCTGGTACCAAATACGGCATCGCTTGCAGGCCAAGCTTTCGGCCAAGGATGAGCTGCTGTATGCCGGCCGCGCCGGCGCAGCGGCGCCTGCCACGGGGATCGCTGCGCTGCATGAGCAACAGCAAAAGAATTTGGTGACTGCGGCGCTGCAAGGCGTGCCGCCGGAAGACACCTCCCGACAAACCATTCGCGTGCCGGCCGCTCAATCTAGGACGGGCTCATGACAATTGAAGTTCGCGTGCCTCAGCTGCCGGAGTCGGTGGCGGACGCTACGTTGGTGGCGTGGCACAAGAAGCCCGGCGACAGCGTCGTGCGAGACGAAAATCTGGTCGACCTGGAGACCGACAAGGTGGTGCTCGAGGTGCCTGCGCCGACGGCAGGTGTGCTCAAGGAAATCAAGCTCGGGGACGGCACCACGGTGACCAGCGGCCAGCTCCTGGCCGTCATCGAGGAAGTCGCCGCGGCAGCTTCCGGCGCGGCAAAATCCGCGGCGAAGGACACCACCGCAGCTGAGGCAAATGCCGGAAAGCTGAGCCCGGCCGCGAAGCGCGTTGCCGAAGAGAACAAGGTGGATCCGAAGGCGGTCGCCGGTTCTGGCCGCGATGGACGCGTTTCCAAATCGGATGTGGTGAATTATTTGCAGACGAAGGACGGCGCTCCGACACGGGCGGCGAACGCCGCGCCAGCGCCGGGTTCCACAGCAGCGCCGGGTCCCGCGGCGAAGCCGCCGGCGCAATTTGTGCCCGCGCCCAGCGCGCGCGGCACGCGCACTGAACAGCATGTGCCGATGACGCGGCTGCGCGCGCGCATCGCCGAGCGTATGGTACAGGCGCAAGCCACCCAGGCGCTGTTGACGTCGTTCAACGAAGTGGATCTGAAAGCCGTCAACGAATTGCGTGCGCGCTACAAGGACCCGTTCGAAAAGCAATACGGGGTGAAATTGGGCTTCATGTCCTTCTTCACGAAGGCTTGTGTCGAGGCGCTGAGGAAATTTCCGTCGGTCAACGCCTCTGTGGACGGCAACGACATCGTCTATCACGAGTACTTCGATGTCGGCGTCGCCGTTTCGACCGACCGCGGACTGATTGTTCCGGTGCTGCGCGACGCGGATCTGATGAGTTTTGCCGACATCGAGAAATCCATCGCCAATTTCGCCGGGCGCGCCCGCGCCGGGACCATCACAATCGAAGAGCTCACCGGGGGCACCTTCACCATCACCAATGGCGGAGTATTCGGCTCGCTGCTGTCGACACCCATCGTCAATTCTCCGCAGAGCGCCATTCTCGGCATGCACAAGGTTCAGGACCGGCCCGTGGTCATCGACGGACAGGTCGTGGTGCGGCCGATGATGTATATCGCCTTGACCTACGACCACCGCATCATCGACGGCCGGGAAGCCGTGCAGTTCTTGGTGACCGTGAAACAATGTCTCGAGGATCCTGCGCGCATGGTGTTAAGCATATGAGCGATGCATACGACGTGATCGTCATCGGCGCGGGTCCGGCCGGATATCCCGCGGCAATTCGCGCCGGACAGAACAAGCTCAAAATAGCCTGTGTGGACGAGTGGCAGAACACCGACGGCAGCTATGCGTTCGGCGGCACCTGCCTGAATGCCGGATGCATTCCTTCCAAGGCATTGCTCGAATCATCCGAGCTGTTTCAGCGCGCAAAAGATGAGTTTGCGATTCACGGCATCAAAATCGGCGACTTGAAACTCGATCTCGCGGCGATGCAAAGGCGCCGTGCCTCCGTGGTCAAGACCATGACCAACGGGATCAATGCGCTGTTCAAGGCTAACGGCGTGATCGGCATTCAGGGACACGGACGCTTGCTGCCCGGAAACAAAGTCGTCGTGAAAGGCGCGGACGGTAGCGAGAGGACGCTCGAGGCCAAGAACGTGGTCCTTGCATCGGGATCCATCCCAATTCGACTGCGGTCCGTGCCGCATGACGGCAAGTACATCGTCGATTCTTGGAATGCACTCGAATTCGATGCCGTGCCTGCGCGCCTCGGGGTCATCGGCGCCGGCGTGATCGGTCTGGAACTCGGCAGCGTATGGCGGCGACTGGGCAGCGAGGTCACGGTGCTCGAAGCCCTGGATCAGTTTCTGCCGATGGTGGACCAGACCATCGCCAAGGAGGCGCAACGGCACTTCAAGAAGCAGGGGCTGGACATCAAGTTGGGCGCCAAGGTTTCGAGCGCCGCGGTGGCCGGAAACGCCGTCGATGTGGTCTATTCGGACTCGCAGGGCGAGCACACGTTGCAGGTCGACAAGCTGGTGGTGGCGGTCGGGCGCCGGCCTTACAGCAAGGATTTATTGGCGGATGGCACCGGGGTTCAATTGGACGAACGCGGTTTCATCGTGGTCGACGAGCACTGCCGCACCAGTGCTGCCAATGTGTGGGCAGTGGGCGATGTGGTGCGCGGTCCCATGCTCGCGCATAAAGGCAAGGAAGAGGGCGTGATGGTCGCCGATCTCATTGCCGGTCACTATGGCGAAGTAAACTACAAGGTCATTCCTTCCGTCATCTACACGCAGCCCGAAATCGCATGGGTGGGGCTTACCGAAGAGCAAGTCAAGGCCAGTGGCCGCGCCTACAAAGTGGGCATGTTTCCGTTTGCGGCCAGCGGCCGCGCACGCGCGATGGAAGCGGGTGCCGGTATGGTGAAGATGGTCGCCGCCAAGGACGACGACGAAGTACTTGGAGTGCACGTGATCGGGCCCATGGCTGGCGAACTGATCAGCGAGGCAGTGCTGGCGATGGAGTATTCGGCCAGCACCGAGGATATTCAGCGCACCATTCACGCACATCCGACCCTATCCGAGGCGATGCACGAGGCGGCTTTGGCCGCCGACAAAAAGGCGATCGACGGGCTGAATCGCTGACGGCTATTTCTTGCGCCGCGCGCTGATCACATTCGGCAGCTGCGCAATCCGCGTCAGTACCTTGGAAAGCTGCGGCAGCCCGGTAATCGAGAAGCTGATTTGCATGCGCGCGACGTTGTCGCGCTTATCGGTGACCGTGGTCATGCCGCGTATCGAGATCTTCTCGTCGGCAAGCGCGGCGCTCACGTCCCGCACCAGCCCGCGGCGATCGAAGGCCTGCACGTCGATGTCCACGGGCACTTCCCGCTCGCCCTTGCCCCAGGTGACGGCGAGTACCCGCGCCGGCGCCTTCAGGCTGAGGCGTGCCAGATTGGCGCAAGACTGACTGTGGATGCTGACCCCGCGGCCCACCGTGATGTAACCGGCAATGGGCTCCGGCGGCACAGGTTTGCAACAGCGCGCATAAGTCGATAGCAGTTCGCCGATGCCTTGCACTTCGACGTCCGGCTCGCGCTGGCGCTCTGTTCGCGGACGGCGGTTCAAGGCGGGCGCTCGCGCGAATGTAGCAGCCGCTGCATGGCGCCTGCAACCTGGGCAGCGCTCACTTCGCCCAGTCCCAAGGCTTCATGCAGCGCTTCAGTGCTCTGCTAGCCCGAGTTCGCGCAGCAGCTCCGGGATGGGCGGACTGTTGACGCCGAGCCGCTGCAATTCGCGATCCAGCATCGCGCGGCCCTCGATCTTGTTCTGCGCCTCATTCTGCTTGCGAAACCAGGCGCGCACCTTGTTGCGGTGGCGCGGGCTGGCGAGAAAGCCCGATTGCGGCGAAAGCCAGTCGCGCGAAGGCTGCGGCGTCTTGCCGGTGATGATTTCGACCGTCTCGCTGTTTTTCAGCTGGTAGTCGAGGCCTACCATGCGGCCGTTGACCTTGGCGCCGCGCGTGCGGTGGCCAAGATCGGTGTGCACCTGATAGGCAAAATCGAGCGGCGTGCCGCCCACCGGAACATCGACGATTTCGCCTTTGGGGGACACGGCATAGATTCGGTCCTGGAACAGATCGACGCGCATGCGATCGAGAAAATCGCGTGTCTTCTCGGTGCCTTCCGCCGGCGACAACAGCGAGCGCAGCTCGTTGATCTTGCGCTCATATGCTTGATCGCCGCGGCCGCCTTCCTTGTAGCGCCAGTGCGCGGCCACTCCGCGTTCCGAGTTCGCGTGCATTTCGTGCGTTCGAATCTGGATCTCCACCGGCTCGGCGCCGGGGCCGATCACCGCGGTATGAATCGAGCGGTACAGATTGTCCTTGGGCGTGGCGATGTAATCGTCGAACTCGCCGGGAATGAATTGCCACAGCGAGTGAACGATGCCGAGCGCCGCGTAGCATTCGGCGACCGTATTGACCAGAATCCGCGCGGCGCGGATGTCCATGAGCTGCTCGAACGCCAGCTGTTTGACCTGCATCTTGCGCCAGATGCTGAAGATGTGCTTCGGCCGTCCGTCGATGCGCGCCTCGATGCCGGCGCTGCGCAGCTCGCCCAGCAGCAGCGCTTTCAGCTCGTCGATGTAGCGCTCGCGCTCGGAGCGCCGCACTTTGAGGGCCGCGGCGATGTGCTTGTACTCGTGCAGGCTGCAGATATCGGAACGCCAGATCCTCCAATTCCCACTTCACCTGCCACACGCCCAGGCGATTGGCGAGCGGCGCATAAACTTCGCGGGTCTCGATGGCGAATTTGCGCTGCAATGCCGGCCCGACTTGCTTCGCGCAGCGCATTTTCTGCAACTGTTCGGCGAGCCGCACGACAACCAGGCGCACATCGCCGATGACGGCGAGCAGCATTTTGCGCAGCGCCTTCCGCCTGGGCCGCTTCGAGACCCCGCTCCGGAGTCCAATCGGGCGGCAGGCCGAAATGGCCCAATTGGCTCAAGGCGCGCGCCAGTCGCGCCGCTTCCGCGCCGAAGCGCTTCTCGGCCGCCTCCCGTTCGATGAATCTTGCCGTCGAGCAGCGGCTGCAACATCGCGGCGATGACCACCTCGTCGTCGGCATCGAGAGTGCGAACGATTTCGGCAACGGCCAAGGCCTGATTGCGCGCCGCTTCGCCTTCCGGCGGCAGGTCCAGCTCGCGCACAGCCGCATCGATGGCATGCAGCCGGCTGCTCGCGGTGCGGGTGGTGGCGATGGTTTCCATTTCTAAAGGGTCGCGCGGTGGGTTTAGGCGCCTATTGCCGGTATCATACTAGGGCTGTGCCAGTCCCAAAGATCAAACCCATTGCGCGGACTTGAAGTAGCGACCATTCGCGTGCTCGGCATCGATCCCGGGTCGCAGCGCACCGGCTTCGGCGTATTGGACGCCTCCGGACCGCGGTTGACCTATGTGGCGAGCGGGGTCATTCGCACCAGCCAGGCCGAATTTTCGGCACGGCTGTGCGAGATATTTCGCTGCATGCAAACCATCGTCGCGCAATATCAGCCGCAGGAAATCGCCATCGAGAGGGTGTTCGTGAATCGCAATCCGGACAGCGCCTTGAAGCTGGGTCAGGCGCGCGGCGCGGCAATTTGCGGGACCGTGGATGCCAACGCGAGCATCTATCGAGTATGCAACGCGCCAGATCAAGCAAGCCGTCGTCGGCTCCGGGAACGCCGAAAAAGCCCAGGTTCAGCTCATGATGAGAAGCATACTCAAGCTCGATGGGCCGGTGGCCGCGGACGCGGCCGATGCGCTGGCCGCAGCCGTGTGCCACGCGCTTCGCGGCCGGGTGCGAGCCACCATGCTGCGGGCGGGCTTCAGCGGATGATCGGCTTTCTCAACGGCCGGCTGGCCGCGAAGCAGCCGCCGATGCTGATTGTGGATGTCAATGGCGTGGGCTACGAATTGGAAGCGCCGATGTCGACATTTTACGGGCTGCCGGCCGCCGGCGAGCCCGTCGCGCTGTTCACTCACTTGGTGGTGCGCGAGGATGCTCACATACTGTTCGGGTTCGGCACCGACTGCGGAGCGCCGGCTGTTCCGCGGCCTTCTCAAGGTGTCGGGCGTGGGGCCGAAAATCGCGCTGGGGATACTCTCGGGCGCGAGCGTCGAGGATTTCTTGCGCATCGTCGAGGCGGAAGACATTGCGATGTTGACGAGAATCCCCGGCATCGGGCGCAAGACCGCGGAGCGGGTCATCATCGAGATGCGCGACAACGTGCAAAAGTTCGCGCTGCCGGCGCCGGCCGGCAGTAGCTCTTTGGGAGCAGGCGTCGCGCCATCCGCGCAGAGCGAGGCGTTCAGCGCGCTGATCGCGCTCGGCTACAAGCCGCCGGAAGTCACGCGGCTGCTCAAGTCGGCGGACGAACCGGGCTTAACGACGACGGAGATCATTCGACGCGCCCTCAAATCGGCCGTCAAGTCTTAGAATCAAGTATGGGAATCGAACAGGATCGCATCATTGCCGGCAGCGGCGGCCGCGACGACGAATTTGTCGACCGGGCGGTACGCCCGAAGACGCTCGCCGATTACGTGGGGCAGCCGAACGTGAAGACGCAAATGGACATCTTCATTCAGGCGGCGCGCAAGCGCGGCGAAGCGCTGGATCATGTGCTGATATTCGGTCCGCCGGGTCTCGGCAAGACCACGCTGGCGCACATCATTGCGAATGAATTGAAAGTGAATTTGCGCCAGACCTCCGGTCCGGTGCTCGAGCGTCCGGGCGACCTGGCGGCGCTGCTGACCAATCTCGAGCCGCGCGACGTGCTGTTCGTGGATGAGATCCACCGCTTGAGCCCGGTGGTCGAAGAGGTGCTGTACCCGGCGATGGAAGACTCGCAGCTCGATCTGATGATCGGCGAGGGTCCCGGAGCGCGATCGATCAAGCTCGATCTGCCGCCATTCACCCTGGTAGGCGCCACCACCCGAGCAGGCTTGCTGACTTCGCCGCTGCGCGATCGCTTCGGCATCGTGCAGCGGCTCGAGTTCTACACCACGGAGGAGTTGACGAAAATCGTGGTGCGCAGCGCCTCGATCCTGAAACTGCACCTGCAGCCGGAAGGCGCTGACCGCATTGCCGAGAGATCGCGCGGCACGCCGCGCATCGCCAATCGACTGCTGCGCCGGGTGCGCGACTTCGCCGAGGTCAAAGCCGCCGGCATCATCAGCGGCGAAGTGGCCTTGGCGCGCGCTCGAGATGCTGGAAGTCGATCCGCAGGGGTTCGATATGCTGGATAGAAAACTGCTGCTGACCGTTATCGAGAAATTCGAAGGCGGCCCGGTGGGTGTCGACAGCCTGGCTGCCGCGATGAGCGAGGAACGCGGCACCATCGAGGATGTCATCGAGCCCTTTCTCATCCAGCAGGGATTCTTGATGCGCACCGCGCGCGGGCGCGTCGCCACCCGCACGCGCCTACGCGCATTTCGGTCTGGCGGCGCCCTCCGTGGAGCGCGATCTGAATCTGCCGCTGTTCCGGGACGGACAGTAAATGTCCCCGACCCCGAGCTACTCCCACACATATTCGGTTTATTGGGAGGATACCGACGCGGGCGGGGTCGTGTACTACGCCAATTACCTGAAATTCATGGAGCGCTGCCGGACCGAATGGCTGCGGGCCATGGGCATCGATCAGATGCGCTTGCTCGCCGAGCGGCGTCTGCAATTCGTGGTCGCCAACGTCGCGGTGGATTTTCTGCGGCCCGCGGTGCTGCATGATGAAATTCTCGTCACCGCGGAGCTTCAGCGCCTGGGCGGTGCGACAATACATTTCAAGCAAACGATCATGCGCGGCGACGAGCAGCTGATCGACGCCAAGACACGAGTTGCGTGTCTTGATTCGAGCACGTTGAAGCCGCGTGCCATCCCCAAGGATCTTTTCATGGAGTGGCGGAATGCCCAATGACTTGTCGGTTTGGACACTGGTGCTGGATGCGAGCCCCATCGTGCAAGCAGTGGTCGCACTGCTGCTCGCGGCATCGGTTGCCTCTTGGGCCGTCATCTTCCGCAAGGGTCAGGTCATCGGCCGGTCGCGCCGGCAGGCCGACAAATTTGAGACGGAATTCTGGTCAGGCGGCGATCTGGCGACCTTGTATCGCAGCATCGAGACCAAGGGTCGCGCGGGTACCGGCCTGCAGAGCATCTTCGAGTCCGGCTTTGGCGAATTCAGCCGCTTGCGTACCCTCGGCACGCCAATCGAGCAATTGCTCTCGGGCGCGCGGCGCGCAATGCGCGTGGCGCACATGCGCGAACTCGACCGCTTGGAGCAAAACCTGGCGATGCTCGCCACCGTGGGTTCAACCAGCCCCTACGTGGGCTTGTTCGGCACGGTGTGGGGAATCATGACGGCGTTCCACAACCTCGGCAACGTGCAGCAGGCGACGCTGGCCGCGGTGGCGCCGGGAATTGCCGAGGCGCTGATCACCACCGCGGTCGGGCTGTTCGCAGCCATTCCCGCCGTGATCGCCTATAACCGCTTTGCCGATCAGGTGAGCCGGTTGGAACTTCGCTTCGACACATTCGTCGAAGAGTTCTCAACCATACTGCAGCGCCACGGGCCGAGCCGGGCGCAGAGTTAAGGCTGATGCCCGCGCCGCTTCGTCGTCGCAAATTGATGGGCGAGATCAATGTGGTGCCGTACATCGATGTCATGCTGGTGCTGCTGATCATTTTCATGATCACGGCACCCTTGCTCAAAGAGGGCGTCAAGGTCGATCTGCCGGACGCGGGTGCAAAACCTCTGGATGCGGATTTCTTGGCGAAGCACCAGCCGCTGATAGTGACGATCGACGCCCGCGGACGTCTGTACATCAATTTTGGCCAGAGTCAGGATCAGCCGGTATCGGAAGCGACCGTCAGCGCGCGCACGGCTGCGCTCCTGCGCCGCGATCCGCAAACCCCGGTGCTGGTGCAGGCCGATACCACGGTGGCCTACGGCACGGTGGTGCGCGTCATGGTGTTGCTGCAGCAAGCCGGCGCGACCAAGGTGGGATTTCTGACCGACCCGGTACGGACGAAGCCGCCGGCGCGCATCGAGCCCAATGGAGCCGCCAGCGGCGCGCGCTGAATGCCGGGCTTTCTGCGCGAACACTCCTGGTCGATCGCATTTTCCGTCCTGCTGCACGGGCTGCTGGCAGCGGCGCTGGTGTTCGCGGCGCTGATTTCCATCAACCGCTCGACGCCCACCAAGGTGCCCCTGCCCATTGACGCGGTGGTTATAGACTCGCAGGTACTGCATGCGGCGCAGCGTGAGCTGGCCGACCGTGCCGAGAAGGAAGTCGCGCGCGCCCGTGCGGCCGAAGAGCAGCAACGCGCCGCGAAGCAGGCCGAGGCCACCGCTGCGGCCGACGCTGAAAAGGCCGCGGCCGAAGCTGTGCGCGAGGCGGACGCGCAGAAAGCTGCGGCAAAACACAGCGAAGAACTCGCGCAGGCGAAGCGTGCGGAAGATGCCAAGCGCGCGGACGAGACCAAACGTGCTGAAGACGCCAAGCGCGCGGAGCAGGCAAAACGCGCCGAGGAAGCCAAACGCGCGGAACTCGCCAAACAAGCCGAGGATGCCAAGCGCGCAGCGGACGCCAAGGCCAAGGCGGAGCGCGAGGCTGAGTTGCGCAGGCAGCTGGCCGATGAGGAGCACGCGAGCGCCGTGGAAGCCAGCCCAGCGCGCGCTCAGTACATTGCGCGCCTGGCGAGCCGGATTCAAAATGCATGGCTCAAGCCGCCCTCGGCGCGCGCCGGCCTGGATTGCATTGTAAACATTACACAACTCCCCGGCGGTACAGTGGCGAACGCGGTTGTGAGCCAGTGCAACGGCGACGCAGCGGCACGCCAATCGATAGAGAATGCGGTGTATCGTGCATCGCCGCTGCCGCCCCCGCCCGACCCGGCGCTATTCGAGCGAAACCTCGTGATCCATTTTCATCCGGAAGACTAGAGTAGGCCTATGATCAAACCGCTTTCATGTTTGGCTTTCATTGCCCTAGGATTGACGAGCCTGGCGACGCGTGCCGCATTTGTGGTCGAGGTCACCCGCGGACAGACCGAAGCCATTCCAATCGCTGTCGTGCCGTTTTCATCGGCCGAGGCTGCGGCCGCGTCCTTTGATGTGGCGCAGCTGGTGAGCGACGACCTGGCGCGCAGCGGTCGCTTTAGCGCGATGGATCGCAAGGACATGATCGATCAGCCGCACACCGGCGCGAACATCGGCTTCGACGATTGGCGGCGGCTTAACAACGACTACATCGTGGTGGGTTCAGTTCAAGCGGCGGGCGCGGATCATTTCACCATCACCTACGAGCTCTACAATGTCCTCACCAAGCAGCGCCTGCTCGGCTATCAGATCACTTCCAATCGGCCCGGCTTGAGATTGGCGAGCCATCAGGTCGCCGACATGGTGTTTGAGAAAATACTGGGGATTCGCGGCGCGTTTTCCACCCGGATCGCCTACATATCGGTAACCGGACATCTGCCCACCAAGAACTTTCAACTCATCGTGGCGGATGCAGACGGCGAGAATCCGCGCGTCGTCATGCAATCCAATGAACCCCTGATGTCGCCGGCCTGGTCGCCGGATGGCCAGAGCTTGGCGTATGTATCCTTCGAGGAGCGCGTGCCGTCGGTTTACGTGCAGACGCTGAAAACAGGCGAGCGCCGCAAAGTGTCGGCGCATGCGGGCGTGAATCAAGCCCCGGCGTGGTCGCCGGACGGCAAAAAGTTGGCGCTGACGTTGTCGACGCGGGACGGCAATTTGGACATCTACGTGATGGACCTGGCTACACAGGGGCTGACGCGCATCACCGATGATCCCGGCATCGACACCGAGCCGCAGTGGTCGAAGGACGGCCAAAGCCTGTATTTCACCTCCGATCGCGCTGGTGGGCCGCAGATCTACAAGGTGGGCGTGAATCCGGGGGATAAGCCGCGCCGTTTGACCTTTCAAGGCAGCTATAACGCGCGGCCGCGCCTATCGCCGGATGAGTCGCAACTGGCTTTCGTGACGCAGGAAGACGGTGCCTATCGCATCGCGACCATGGATCTTCGCGGGCGCGGGGACGTTCAAGTGCTCACCAAGGGCCATTTCGATGTTTCGCCGAGCTATGCACCCAATGGCGCCGTCATCATTTATGCAAGCCGCGATCACGGTCAGGGAGTCCTGGCGCTGGTCAGCGCGGACGGACGAGTTCAGCAGCGCGTGGTCTCGAGCGAGGGAGAGTTGCAGGAGCCCACATGGGGGCCGTTCTAACAAAGACGTAATCAAAGTTCACAAACAGGCTCGTGGTCGGTACGCTACCGGGCTTGAAGCACTTAGGACCTGATGGAGAAATTAATGAAAAGAATCATATCGATTGCATTGTTGCTCGCCGGTGCGGCGCTATTGGCGGGCTGCCCCAAAAAGCACAATGTCAATGAACCGCCGGTCGCCGGCACGCAGGTTCCCGAGTCTTCGACTGCGGAGGGCGCGGCCACTTCGACCCGGCCCCTGGGCGGCGACGCCGGCAACACCGCGCGCGGGCTGGGTGCCGAGGGTACGGGGGTGTTGGCCCGCAAGGTCATTTATTTCGATTTTGACAAGTCCGAAATCAAACCCGAGTTCGCCGACATCGTGACGACCGCCGCGCGTAACTTGACCTCCAATCCCAACCTCAAGGTCAAGCTGGAGGGCAATACCGACGAACGTGGCACCCGGGAATACAACATTGGCTTGGGCGAGCGCCGCGCACAGGCGGTACGGCGGGCTTTGATGCTGCAAGGAGTCGCAGAGTCGCAAGTCAGCACGGTGAGCTTCGGCGCCGAACGGCCGGCGGCGGAAGGCGACAACGAAGACGCCTGGGCGAAAAATCGGCGCGTGGAAGTGGTTTACCTGCCGTGACGACACGCACCGACGTGACCATGCGTGCGCTGTTGCTGTTGACTGCGGCTGGTCTGGTTGCAGCGGTATTGGCCGGCTGCGCCAGCACGCCGGCTGAGGATGATCCGGTGCAGATCAAACTGAAGGATCTGGATACCCGTCTTACGCGCATTGAAAAGGTCACCTCGAATCAAAGTCTGCTGCAAATCTCCAATCAGCTCGAGGCGCTGCGCGCTGATGTGCGCGCCATGCACAATGATGTTGATGTGCTGAGCAATAGCCTGGAGGCCAGCCGCAAGCAGAGCCGCGATTTGTACGCCGATCTCGATCTGCGCGTGAAGAATTTGGAGGCGCGCGGCGCGGGCGCCGCAGCCGCCGCGACCGGGGCAGGCGCCGCGGCGACGGCGCGCAACGCCGCCCCGAGCCCAAGCCCGGGAGGTGCCGATCAGCCGAGCGCAAATCCGGACGACGCCCCACGCTATCAAGCAGCCTTCAATCTGCTCAAGGACGGACAATACGATAAAGCCATCGACGCGTTTCAGAAGTTCTTGTCGGACTTTCCGGCGAGTTCGCTGGCGGACAACGCGCAATATTGGTTGGGCGAGGCATATTACGTGAACCGCAACTACCCGGATGCGGAGTCCGCATTTCAACGCGTGGTGGAAAAATACCCGCAATCTCGCAAGCTGCCGGATGCCCTGCTCAAGATCGGCTATTGCCGCTATGAATTGAAACAGTGGGACTCCGCCAAAACAGTGCTGACACAGGTGGTTACGCAGTTTGCGGATTCCCCAGCCGGGCGTCTGGCACAGCAGCGCCTCGAAAAAATGGCGATCGAGAAACATTGATCGAGGACGCGGTCAAGCTCAAGCGCTTGCGCATCAATGAAGTCTTTCATTCGTTGCAAGGGGAGGCCGATTGCGTCGGCTTTCCAACGGTGTTCGTGCGGCTGACGGGTTGCCCGCTGCGCTGCCAGTATTGCGACACCGAATACGCGTTCCACGAGGGACGTTGGTACGACCTGGCCGCGATTCTGGAAATGGTGCGTGGTTACGGCGCGCGTCACGTCTGCGTGACGGGCGGTGAACCCTTAGCGCAGCCGAACTGCATAGAGCTCCTGAGGGAATTGTGCGATGCCGGGTTTCACGTGTCGCTGGAAACCAGCGGTGCCATGGACGTGGCCGCGGTCGATGCGCGCGTGGCGCGCGTGATCGATGTGAAGACTCCGGACTCAAACGAAGCATCACGCAACAGGATCGAGAATTTTCAGCTGCTGACCCCACGCGACCAGCTCAAATTCGTGATCTGTTCGCGGCAGGATTACGATTGGAGCAAGGCTTATTTACAGGAACACGGACTGGGACAGCGCTGCCGCATCTTGTTCTCCCCCAGCTACTCGCAGCTCTCGCCCACGCTCCTGGCGGAGTGGATCCTGGCTGACCGCTTACCGGTCCGCTTCCAGCTACAGCTTCACAAGGTTCTGTGGGGCGACGTTCCGGGCAAGTGATGAGACCGACCAGGCAGGCCATCGTGCTGCTCTCGGGCGGCCTGGATTCCGCCACGGTCCTGGCAATGGCACGTGCACGTGAATACGAGTGCCATGCGCTCAGCGTCCAGTACGGCCAGCGTCATGCCGCGGAACTCAATGCGGCGCTACGCGTGGCTGCGGCTCTCGGTGCCCGCGACCATCGGATCATGCGAGTCGACCTTGGTGGGATCGGAGGGTCGGCGTTGACCGACCGGGATCTCGCAGTCCCCGAATCGCCCACCACCGGTATACCGGTCACCTATGTGCCGGCCCGCAATACGATATTGCTGGCACTCGCATTGGGTTGGGCGGAGGTGATCGGCGCCCAGGATATTTTCGTCGGGGTCAATGCCGTGGATTACTCCGGATATCCGGATTGCCGGCCCGCCTTCATAGAAGCCTTCGAGC
Organism: uncultured Gammaproteobacteria bacterium; assembly: GCA_963785405.1. GTDB lineage: Bacteria > Pseudomonadota > Gammaproteobacteria > Steroidobacterales > Steroidobacteraceae > Bog-1198. The sequence goes on along the minus strand of CAWAVF010000003.1, from coordinate 111,881 downwards.
GTTTGGCGCAATTGGCGACCAAGGCTGGTGTGGAGGGCACGCGCTTCAAAATCCAGGCACCATTGATCGATATGTCAAAGGCTGAAATCATCCGCGCCGGCCTCGATCTCGGCGTGGATTTCAGCGTGACGGTTTCGTGCTATCAAGCCGATGCTGAAGGTCGAGCGTGCGCAAAATGCGATTCCTGCCGCCTGCGCGCCGCCGGCTTCGCGGCCGCAAATTTTCCGGATCCCACGCGCTACGCTGAATTCCGTTAACGGTGTTCTGCAGCGGAAGTTCGGCTATGATTGCGCCCCTGCAAACGGGACGGTAGCTCAGTTGGTAGAGCAAGGCCCTTTTAAGGCTTTGGTCCTGGGTTCGAGTCCCAGCCGTCCCACCATTCCCCCATTTCCAAAGGCTTCCAGCGACGTCCATAGTCGCCTTTAGAGCCGGTAAAAATCCAATAGAAATAGTGCTTTACATGCCAACAGATCATCCAAGGACTATCAGAATCTCTCGTTGACAGCAACTCGTGTGAGGGGGCATAGGGTTCTGGTGCATTGAGGGCTTCAGGGTAAACCATAGAATTTTGGTTCTTATGGGAAACCCCAATGAGCAAAGCCGTAGCGCGCGACCCGATCTATCGGCGTCGCAGATTTCAGTCCGAAACCATTGAGTTATGCGTCCGCTAGTACCTCACGTACCGGCTGAGCTACCGAGATCTCGTCGAGATGATGGCCGAACGCGGCGTCTTCGTTTCCCACTCGACTATTTCTTCGCTGGGTACAGCGCTATGTCCCCGAATTCGAGAGGCGGTGGTCTCGCTATGCCCGCGGCGTGCATTCGTCCTGGCGGATGGACGAGACAGCGATCTCGGTGCGTGGCGGAAATCGCTACCTGTACCGCGCCGTTGACAAGTACGGCAAAACCGTAGATTCACTGCTCTGTCCAGATCGCAGCGAGTCGTCGGCCCGAGAGTTCTTTACCAAGGCCATAAAGACCCATCACCCACGGTGGCCAACTAAGCTGAATCTCGACGGCAACGCAGCCAGTCACCGGGCGTTGTTCGTGCTGCGTCAGGAGAATCCCGACTGGCACTCCGTCGAGATCCGCAGTCGCCGGTACCTTAACAACATCGTTGAGCAGGACCATCGCGCGATCAAGCGACGTTGTGCGCCAATGCTGGCCATGAAGTCCTTTCGCACAGCCGCCACCACGCTCGCGGGCGTGGAGCTCGCGCATCGTATTCGCAAAAGCCAGTTCAGGTTCGGTGCGCGCGGTCCGCACCAGTTTTCCTCTCTCAAGCACGCATGGGCACGCGCGCTGATGTGCAACGACGATGTGCTGTCTGTGCGCGAGATAGCCCGCAGGGTCACGTTCGGCCGCGACTGCACCAGAACTCAACCGGTATCCGCATGCTGACGGAGGCTAAGATCCAAGCGATTAAACCGGTTCGCTACGAGCGAAAGCTGACTGACGGGCAGGGCTTATTCCTCCTCGTGACGCCCAAGGGTGCCCTTCACTGGCGATTTCGCTACCGCGTTGCCGGGAAGTGCAAGACGCTCGCTCTAGGCTCCTATCCCGTGGTTACTCTCGATTGGGCCAGGTCACGTCAGAAGTCTTTTCGTGACCTGCTCGCCCAGGGAATCGATCCCTCGGCGCTGAAGAACGCGCTCGGAGAGTACCGCTTCGGGGTAACGATGCGGGAGTGGGAGGCAGAACAGGGTCGCATGCACGCCGGCATTTTTCTTTGCCCGCTGTGCGGCGTGAGTAGGTCGTAGTTTTTTGAAGTGCCATTCGGGCTGAGGCTTCCAGATGGTGGACATTGGTGACCGGCTAGAGGGGGGCGACACGTGCCGTCCGGCAGTAGCCGGCATGAACGGTCGTTGGTCTCATTGAATCGCCGCTCTGGAGCGGCCGCTCCAGCCCGACATGATCCCGTTGTGCACTCTTGGCTTACGCGTCCAGTGCCTGATGCGTGGGGAGGCACTTTGGGCCAATAGACTGCTCCTATGCGACCGTGGCAGCTTTCCGAGCACCTCATCGAGAATCCCATAGACCACCGAAAAGCGAGATGACGTATGAGTGACGCTCCACGCAATTCCTCAAAGCGCGACTCGTCACGCCCCTCTGTGGGGCCGGATGAGATCGACCGGACAATATTGCCGGTTGCCGAACCCTCCTATCCGCCCATTACTGAACTCGATGCCCGTAAAGCCCAGGCCCCGCCGCGGTTCGAAGTGAAGGCGCCTAAAGGCGCGCCCAACGTGGTGGTCATCCTTCTCGACAATTTGGGCTTCGGCGATCTATCGACGTTCGGAGGGCCGATCCAGATGCCGACGCTCGATCGTTTGGCCAAGACCGGGCTGCGCTATAACAATTTCAAAGTTCCCCCGTTGTGTTCGCCTAGCCGCGTAGCCTGCATCACAGGTCGCAATAGCCATAGCGCAAACTTCGGCGTGATCTCGGAGATTGCCACCGGTTTCCCGGGCTACACCGCGGTGCGCCCCAGCAGCGTCACGAATCTGCCCGAGATCCTACGACTCAATGGCTATAGCACCGCCATGTTCGGCAAGTGTCACGAGTTGGCGCCGTGGGAAGGCAGTGATGTCGGGCCGTTCGACCGCTGGCCGGTGCATAGTGGTTTTGAGAGGTTCTACGGCTTCATGTCCGGCGAAGCGGATCTCTTCCATCCTGTCATTTACGACAACATGACCCGGGTGGATATACACCCCGATGCCGATTACTACGGCAGTACTGACATCACCGATAAAGCGATCCTCTGGCTGCGTTCGCAGCGTTCGCTCGCCCCGCAAAAACCATTTTTCGTCTACTACTCGGCAATTGGTACTCACGGCCCATTTCACGTGCCTGAGACGTGGCGCGACCGGTACAAGGGAAAGTTCGATCAGGGCTGGGACCAGGTGCGTAAGGAAACGTTGGCGAGGCAAATCAAGCTAGGGGTCGTTCCCCCGGGCACCGATCTGGCGCCCAAGCCACCGGGAATCCAGGAATGGGACGACTTGACGGCCGATGAGAAGAAGGTCTTTGCCAGGTACATGGAGATTTACGCGGCCTTTGCCGAGGTGACCGACTACGAAATCGGACGGTTTCTCGACGAGATCGAGACTTTGGGCCAAATGGACAACACGCTGATCTTCTATATCACCGGCGACAACGGTTCCGTCTTCCAAGGCGGCCTCAACGGCGCCTTCAATGAGTTGTCGGTGTTCAACGGGATACCGGAGCCCCTGGATATTCCGCTGAAGCACTTCGATGAAATCGGCGGCCCCAAATCCCATATTTTGTACAACAATGGTTGGGCTTTCGCCGGTGCCACGCCCTTTGGGTGGGGCCACCAGGTAGCCTCCTACGGCGGGGTCTGCCAATCCATGGCAGTCCACTGGCCGAAGGGCATCGCGGAGAAGGGCGGCCTGCGTACGCAATGGACGCACATGACGGATATTGCTCCGACGGTGTTGGAGGCAGTGGGTGTGCCCGAACCCACTGTTGTTTATGGCGTCAAGCAGAAACCCCTCGAGGGCGTGAGCCTGCTCGACACCTTGAATAACCCCGAGGCAAAGTCGCGGCACACCACGCAATACTTCGAGATGGCGGGCAACCGGGGCATCTACCAGGACGGCTGGTTCGCCACCACGGTGCACCGCCCGCCGTGGGAGCCGAAGCCGCGGGCGACATTTGAGAATGACAAGTGGGAGCTTTACAACGTCGAGGAAGATTTCAGTTGTGCGCACGATCTTGCTGCGAAGTATCCCGACAAACTTGAGAAGCTAAAGGCCGTCTTCCTGGAAGAGGCGGTCAAGTACAACGTTCTTCCTCTTGATGACCGCGCTTGGGAGCGTTTCAACGCAGCTCTCGCGGGTCGTCCTGATCTGATGGAAGGTCGCAGCGAGATAACGGTCTATGAGGGAATGAAGGGAATTCCAGAAAATGCCTTCATCAACATCAAAAACCGCTCCTTCGTGGTCACGGCCGACATTGAGGTCCCGAAGGCTGGCGCAGAGGGGGTGGTCATCGCCCAAGGTGGAGAAATGGGCGGCTGGAGCCTCTACGTCAAGAACGGCGCACCCCGGTTTGCCTGGAACTTTCTCGGTCGCGAGATCTACAAGATCGCTGGCCCCGCTCGTCTGCCGGCCGGGCGGGTGACGCTCCGCTTCGAGTTTGCTTACGATGGTGGTTTGGGCGCGGGGGGTGACGGGGTGATCTTCGTCAACGGTGAAAAGGTTGGCGCAGGGCGGATCGAGCACACTCAGCCCTTCGCATTTGGCGCGGAAACGACGGATGTCGGCGAGAACCTCTATACGTGTGTGAGCGATGACTACAAACAAGGCGAGAACAGGTTCACCGGGAAGATTCACAAGGTGACCGTCCAGGTCGGAAAGTCCAACCTCAGCGAGGAGGCCCAGAGGACTATCGAAGAATTGCGTATGAAGAAAGCGCTGTTCGTGTGAGGCACGCAGTATCTTCCGGATGATTGGCGAGCCTGCTTTGCCAAAAACCCTTACGTCCTATAGGCGGTAATCCGCACTGCGGTGTCTCGCGCGAAAGAGATGGGTGGCCATCTGTTGGCGTCGGTCGGTGGAGAGCGGCCGGTGCCTCGTCGCCCAAGATATCGCTATAGGCCAAAGGTCCACTGGGATCGCGAGTGCCCAAGCGCTAGAACCCTTTATGTAAGTGCGGCACGCAACCCCAGAGGGTGCCCGTACGAAAATCTCACTGGGCCGCGGTTATTCGCGCCGAGTCGATTGCGGATCTGCTGTACACGAATTGCTTGAGCGATCCAGCCATTTTCCTAGAGGAGAGTCTTAAATGTATTTCACACAGGATTCACTGCTTCCCGAGAATCAGGAGCCGTTGATCATCACGGCAGCGCCCTACGGCCCTCAGTGGATGCCAAGCGATTATCCCGAGGATATTGCCGTCACTTGGGATGCCCAGGTCCAAAAGGCGGTGGACTGCTACAACGCTGGCGCCACCCTTCTCCACGTGCATGTCCGCGACCCGAAGACCGGGCACATCTCTAAGAACTTTAAGGAGTACGCCGATTTCATCGGGCGTCTGCGAAAGGCCGTCCCGAAAATGATTTTGCAGATTGGTGGTTCGATTTCCTTTGCTCCGGAGCCGGGTAAGGAAGCGCATTGGCAAGGCTACGACACACGTCACATGCTCGCTGAAATCGATCCGCGGCCGGATCAGATTACGGTCGTCATTGGCTCGACTCAAATGGATATCCTGCCGTTGACCACCCCGGATGACGTCAAAGGAACACTACTCGAAAATCCCGCGATGCAGAAGGCCTACCAAAATATGGTGGCCGATGCCACGCCGGAGTTCTACATCGAGCATCTGAAGCGACTCCGTCAACACAAGATCCAGCCCTATTTTCAACTTGCCCACATCCACCAACTCGAGGCAATCGAGCATCTCATCCGAACCGGAGTCTATTTGGGACCGTTGAACCACAACCTTGTGGCGATCGGCGGTGCAGGAGGAACCGGCCGCAATCCTTTCGACTTCATCGAATACATCCGCCGCTCGCCGCACGGCTCCGTCGCCTCGATCGAGTCGTTGTGGAGGACGGTGGCACCTTTTGGTGCCATGGGAATCGCGCTCGGAATCCACATCCGAGTCGGGATCGAGGACAACATGTGGCGCTCGAAAGGCGTGCGGATGACATCGGTCGAGCAGATCGAACAGATGGTACGAATTTCGAATGAGCTCGGGCGCAAAGTGGCTTCCGGCGACGAGGCGCGCCAAATCCTCAAGATTGGTACGTGGTATGAAAGCGTCGAAGAAACACTGTCGAAGCTCGGTCTGCCGCCAAACCGCAAGGGCGGTCAGCTCGGCTTCATCGTTACGGAGACCGATGGAAGGCTGAAGCCAGCGGCGACGGGTTCCGACGGGCACGCCATGGCCGGACATGTCTAGAGAGTGCAGCGGACTTAAAGGCAGCGGCACTCAGGCGCAGGGGGACTTGGCCGAACGGCTAAGACGAAGGAAGGAGGTGGTGGATGGCTGACTTTCTCGAGGTCGCGGCGCTCGAGCAAATCGCGCCCGGCCATAGCATGGTCGTGAAAGTCGCAGGAAAGGACGTGGCTCTCTTCAATGTCGAAGGTCAGATCTATGCGATCGACGACGCCTGCGTTCACCAAGGTGCATCGCTGGGAGGCGGAAAACTTGAGGGCAAGATCGTCACCTGTCGCGCGCACGGGCTCAAATATGACGTCACGACAGGTTTCGTGGGCGGCTCACCGGGCTACGGGGTGGCCTCGCATCAAGTGCAGGTCATGAACGGCAAGATCGCGGTCGCGGTTTGAATTCTGGAAGCGACCTCTACGGAATGTGATTCCGATTCCACGCTAATGGTACGACTACTATCTTGCTCCGCATCAACTTCGGTAAGTCATCACACGAGGAAAAGCTCATGACCACTAAAGACACTACTTCAGCCGGGGCCACGAGCAAGAGGTCTTCACCCGGACCTTGGGAGGCGGCCGCGTTGGCTCAATTGAGGAATTTGGACCCGGCGTGGGCTGAGGCGGCCGAGAGCGTGACGTCAAACCCCTGGAAGCACGACGTGCTGCCGCGCAAGACCGTAGAACTGGTCGGTTTAGCGGTCAACGCTGCCTGTACGAATCTCAATCCCGAAGGTACCCGACGGTGTATCCGCGGGGCGCTCGAGGCCGGTGCAAGTCGGGAGGAGATATTGACGGTGCTCAAGATGGCCTCATTTCTCGGCATCCACACGTGCAGTTTGGGCGCGCCGATCCTGCTCGAGGAAGCCAAGGCGGCGGATGTTCGCCCGAAGGAGCATCCGAAACCCGTCACGCCGGTCTGCGACAAAGTGCGCGCGAGCGGGGGGTGGAACGAGGCATGGACACCGTTCTACAACCTCGACCCGGAATGGACGGAGCAATTCATGGCGGCCGGCATTCCCATCTATAGTGGCGCCGTACTATCCCCGAAGCTCGCCGAGCTCTTGAGCATCGCCTTCGATGCCTCGTACACCCATATGTATCCGCCCGGCACGCGTCGTCATATCAAAGCGGCGCTGAAGCTCGGCGCGACAATCGAAGAAATCATGGAAGTGCTGAAGCTCTGCGTCATCCAGGGCGTGCAGGCATGCAACCTCGGGGTGCCGATCCTCGCTGAAGAACTCGCCGCGCGCCAATAGGGCCTATGACATCCGAAACCGAGTAACGCAGGCAACCCAGCCGATTCGGGCCTGCAGCGCATAACGCGGGAGCTCAAGCACGGGGTCGCGCATATTTTTGACTGGCCGTTAGCTGTCGGTCGTTAATGTCTCCATAGGGTCAATAGCGCCAACTCGTTGGTCAGGGTCACCAACGCGGGTAAGGCCGGTCGTTCGGATTGACGCGCCCTTGAGTTGCTAGGAGCATCTCTCGCGCGACTGCTGCACAATCGCGGAGGTAATCGATGGCGACGTTCTCCCCTGACGTTGACTATGCCGATCGGGGTAGCGGCCCGGCATTACTGTTTGTGCCTGGCAGCTTCGGAACGGGCGCAGGTTGGCGGGCGGTCATCGACAACATCGGCGACGGCTATCGCATCGTCAGCACGAGCTTGCTCGGGTACGGCGTCACTGCGGAACGCCGACCTTCTCACAATCCATCTATGGCCGAGCAAGTTGAAGTGCTCGATGCGATTCTCGATCGGATTGATGCGCCGGCGCACATCGTAGCGCATTCATATGGCGGACTCGCCACCGTGGCTCACGCGATCCTGGGAAAACGCAAACCAGCGAGCCTGGTCCTCGTCGAAGCGAATCCCCTCGACATACTGCGCGCCGCAGGCGATCAGGCGCATTACGATATGTTCGGGGTCATGACAAAGGTCTACTTCGCGGAGTTCGAAGCCGGGAGGCCGGACGCGGCGCGCCACGTCATCGACTTCTACGCGGGGAGCGGCGCGTTTGATGCATTGCCCGAGAAGGTTCGCAATTACATCATCGCGACGACCGCCAGCAACATTCTCGACTGGGCTTCGGGCACGGCATTTCGTCCTGCGCTCGCCGACTACCGCGCCATAGCTGTGCCTACGCTCTTGGTCCGCGGTGGAGACGGGCATCCGGCCATGCTTCGAATCGCGGAACTGCTCGCCCAATGCATTCCTCGCGCGACGTTGACGACCATCGAAGGGGGACGCCACTTCTTGCCAGCGACTCATGCCGCCGCGCTTGCGCACCTTATCGCTACGCACATTGCCAGCGTCAGCGGGCCTCCGTAGAGCCGTTCATGAGACGCCTGCCACCCGGGCACCAAACAGGGCGTGGCGCGTCTGTCAAATAAGTGCACGATTTTCGTATGCCATTTGTTCAAACCTAAATCCCGATAGCCGCCGGTCGTCACCGACTCACGGGTCTATTTTGTTGAAAAACTCCATGCGGAGATTTGAGCGGAAAATTAAAAGGCTTTAAAAAGACTGAAATTTGCGCAAGCCGAAAGGACCATCGGCTTTCCACGATCTCCGCTCTCAATTGCTCTATGTATGCCAGAGTGCGTGTTTATGCCGAGCCGGATGACTCAATTTCGCCGCGTGAGGCCAAGAGGCTGAGAGGCTGAGAGGTTGTAATGTCCACAGACCGCCGGACACAGCCACCGTTTGAGGGGGGCAGTGGTGGGGGCATCTGCACAAACCGGCAGATCAAATACCGGCGAAATCAAGCGCTTAGATTGAGAGTTCGGTGGCCAGCCGTCCCAATCCTATTTTTATGTAATGAAATCAATATATTACTCAATAAAACTCAAATTTACATTAAATAACAAACCGGATCCTTCCTTGTCTCTCTGCGTTCTCTTTGTCGCGCCCACGGAAATCGCGCTCGCCATAAAGTGGTGTCGAGGACTAGCCTTCGCGCGGCGCCGCAAATTCAGCTCGGGGCGTCAATTTCGGGAGAAGATCGTGAAACGAATAAGAATGATCGCCGCGTGCTTCTGTGCCGCGTTGGCGTTGGCTGCTACCCGGGGACAGGCGCTGGACCGTGGTCCGTCGCTCAAGGACGATGAGGCGATCGTGCTCATCCGCACGCACTGTCGTATGATCAGTGCTCTGGAGTTTTGGCAGATTGGCAAGAGGGAGGGGTTCACCGTCCGCGCGTGCACCGACCTGCATCCTCTCGTCGTCAAGGCCGGCCACTATTACCTGCACTCAATTACGCCGGTCTATGCGAACGATACCACGGCGAAACAAAAGGAGCCCTCGAGCGCAGAAGCTACCCTGGACGTACAGGCGGGTGCCGTCACCTACCTCGGAGACGTCGGTCTCCAGGAGGACCGAAGTCGGCCTGGCGAATTGGGATGGAAATCCCAGGTTGATTTCCGTCCGGAGACCTTGCTGGAGGCCAAGCGGGATTTTCCTTGGTTGGAAAAGCTGCCGCTATTCGCCGTCCAGGTGGGTCTGCGACCCATCCCTGTAAGCTGGTCGACGGACGACGGCGCAACGCGTGCGAAGTAGTCCACTGTTGGCCGCCTGCTAATAGATCAACCGATTCCGCCGCTCTCGACCGGATGGCGTCCGCCCAGATTCCGGAAGTAGCAACTTTCGAAATGTGGCCGCTAGAATCGCGCATCTCTGAGACGAGGCCACTGCCACTGGGAAGCGGGCTACTCGGCTCCGAGCGGCAGGTATAGCTGTCCACTCTTCAGATCGCACCGCCGGAAACCATACTTTCGATAAAATCCTTCGGCCGCGGAGTCTTTGGCTTCCACTACCACGGCGTACACTCCAAGAGTGTTCCGTGCCTCCAGGATTCGTTTGATTGCATTCTGCAGGAGCAGTTCGCCGAGTCGCTGTCCGCGGGCCGATACTGAAGTTGCGAGGCGACCGATCCGTACGGCTGGTACCGGGTATGCGGGTAGTCCTTTGCGGTCCGCTTCAGTCAGCCGCTCGAAGGCCAGGGAGGCGGCGCTCAAACTGTAGTATCCCAGAACCCGGGACGGTTGCTCGGTGTCGATTAGAACAAAAGTGGTTGCAAACCCTTTGACGCGATGCTGCCCAGCTAGCGTCTTGAGGTACCGGTTAAGTGGCTCTACGCCACAATCAAAACCGGTGCGATCGTGACGCCTAGCCTCCAGCTCCTCGACCGCGAGTGTCACGTCAAATGCCGAGATCGCTACCGCGCTTCAATGCTCGCCGCAGCGCCGCGTTTGGCGCAAACGGCTTGCTAAGCGCAGCTAGAAATCGCTTCGACTCGGCAAGGGACAGCTTCGCACTGGACTCGGCCGCGACCGTTCTATCCGCTTCGCGCAATACCGCCGTGCGCACGAAAGCGGCGAGCGGTAAACCGGCCAACGCAGCGGCGCGGTCAATCCGTTCTCGATCTTTTGTCGATAGGCGCAGGTCAAGGCGGGCCGTAGCAGTCATAAAAATGCTCCAGTATAGGTATGTACGGTATTATACCGTACCGGTAAGGTATGCGGAATTAATGTCCAACCGCGTCCTGTGGCAGCCAATACTCTTAAGGGACAGCATTGGGGGCATCTATCGAAGCTGGAAATCGGAATTCCTGGTAGAACAGGCACTTAGACCGACAGTTCGGTGGCCAGCCGTCCCACCACCATTTCAATCAATAATATCATTTGATTATTGTAAATATCTATAATTTACATTATATAAAACCACAGCGCGAGTAAGGCCAGCAGTCGCGGTTGCACATGCATGGGATGGGCCACCGACCGCTTCGAGCGGCCAACGTCCGAACGTCATCAACTCTTCTTCACGGCAAAAAACGCGTTACTCCTAGCACCTCAAACTCGATCACCTGAAAGTTCGTTTCCAAACACTCTTTCAAGTCGCCGGCGTTGTCGCCACGATTATTGAAAACACCGAGAGAATTCATCAACCACATGAATGGTCTTGCCAGTACGTTCTTACGAACATGCCGTGGGACTCTGCGTTTTGTTTTCTCCAGGCAATCGCGACTCGGATCCATTAGCGCGAGTAGAGTGGCGGAAGTGCAAGGCCGAGAATCCAAGCGGTAATTTTGCCAAGGCCCAACCGATGGAAACCAGCATTTTATATACATTCAGCACCATTGCCCAAGCTCTGGGCGGCGCGTTCGCACTCCTTTCCGCGTTTGTGCTGTTTCGATTCCAGTCCCTGGATGCATCCATGTTGAATGCATCAAGAGGCCTAAGATCGATCTGGAAAGCGCCAGCGGATTTGGAAACCTACGATACTCTGCGAGGGCTATCCGTTTGGCCCTCGTTAAATAAGGCAATCGATGCGCAAATCGCGAGGATGATCGCGGCACACGAAGAACCGAGTTTTGAAGTCATGGCGACCAAGACTCGCCTTCGCGCCGGGCAAAGCCTTCATTTCTTTCTTACATGGACGTTCTGGTTCGCGGTTTCAGTAACGTTTTTGGTAATGACGGGGTCAGTCGCCGTTATCCCGTATGCACATGAAATCGCCCAATCGTCTAGCCTCAAATGTATTCATGCGCTCAACCTCATAGGAGTAGTGGCATTCGCGCTGTGCATGGTCTCGTATGTGTTCGTGATCTATGCCGCGCTAGTTAGCCGCTACGGCAGGAGCATTATTCAGCCACGAATCGACGCATTGATAAAAGGCCCGTAGTCGTCAAAGGCGTTTCTGCGCAACGTGAATACAGTCCCAGACGCACCGATCGTAAGAAATATCGAACGGCCGGATGTACGGCCAGCGGGGGAGGTGTTGGCTAATGCATTCCGCGACTATCCCTTCTTTGAGTACTGCTTAGGCGACGCAGACAACTACGACCGTATGGCACCGGGGCTGTTCGCGAGCTTCGTCCGGTGGACGATGCTCTACGGCAAAGCGTGGGTGACAAACGATCTGAACGCAGTCGCGCTGCGACAGCCGCCGGGAACGAGAAGCATGGGATTCTGGAATGCCGTGCGTTCAGGCCTAGCGTCTTCCTTCTTGCGAATGGACGGTGCCACGAGACGACGATTTAGTCGCGCAACTCCGATCGTTGCAGAAACTCACAAACGAACCATGGGTGATCATCCGCACTGGCATTGTTGGATGATGGGCGTACTGCCGGCTCGCCAAGGCACCGGCGTCGGCCGACAACTCATGCGGTACACCTTTGAACAGAGTGATCGTGCGAGGTTGCCCTGCTATCTGGAGACCTTTAGTGAAAGCTCGGTGCGAGTTCATGAAAGCCAGTTGTATTGCATCCGGCAAGCTGTGAAAATTCCGGAAACCCCGCTCACCTTGTACGCCATGGTACGGCCGCCGCAGTGACAGGCAGTGACGGCTGGACCGCAGCAAACCTTAGGATGGCGATGCGTCGCGGCCCGAGTCGCCTGGCCGGACGAAGAAGACTACCAATCCGCCCCGACGTGAATTGTGGACAAGAAAACTTGAGGGAGTAGGGCATGAATATAAGAACTGCTGCGGCGTTAGGCGCCGCTGCCATGGTGGTGGGCCAATCGATAGTGGCCCAACCCAACGTCGATGACTACCAACACGCCATTAGCCTACGCGGCTCGTGGTCTGGCCTGACTGAGAATATCGCCGAGCCGGCGCAATGGATCGAAGGGACGCATCGCTTCGTCTACCGCAGGACCGTACCCGGCGGATTTCAGTTCGTGGTCATGGACGCTGACACCAAGCAAAAGCAGCCCGCATTCGATCACGACAGGTTGGCGACGGCACTGGGCATTGCGACCGGCATAGTCTCCTCCGGCCTGCATTTGCCGTTCACCGAGCCCTTTGCCAGCGTCGAGATCAGCGACGGCGGGCGAGCACTGACGATGACGCTCGACCAGGTCTCCTGGAAATGCTCATTGACCGACTATGTCTGTTCACGGTTGCCGCGGAATGGCGGGCACCAACCCCGCGGCTTCGAGACAGTGCGCGATCTGAAGATCCCGCCGGACAATTCCCCGAAGAAGTCGCCGGACGGTCATTGGCTGGCCTATGTCGAGAATTGGAATATCGCCGTGCGTGCGTCCTCCGGCGGTGAGTCGATAGTGTTGAGTTCCGATGGTTCGGAGGGTGAATTCTACGACCCGGAATCGATCGCCTGGTCGCCGGATTCCAAGAAGCTTGCCGCGTACCGCGTGCGGCCCGGCTTCCGGCGCGAAGTGACCCGGGTGATTTCTTCGCCCCCCGATCAGGTTCAACCGAAGGTGGCGGTGCAGTTCTATCCCAAGCCCGGCGACGCGGTCGATATAGATCGACCGGTGGTCTTTCACATCGAAACCAACACTCAATTGCAGGTGCCGTTCGATCAGTTTCCCAATCCCTACACCATGTCGCCGTTGATCTGGCGCAAGGACAGTCGCTCGGTTACGTTTGAATACGATCAGCGCGGCCACCAGGTGTACAGCCTGTTCGAAGTCAATGCTGATACCGCGGCGGTGCGCATCGTGGCAACGGATCGCACTGCGACCTTCATCAATATCGGGCGCCGATTTACGCACGATGTCGGAGGGATGGGCCGCGAGATCATCTGGATGTCTGAACGCGATGGCTGGAATCATCTTTACTTGTATAACGGCCTTACGGGGCGCGTGAAAAACCAGATCACTCGAGGAGAATGGGTGGTTCGCGATGTCGTTAAGGTGGATGACGACAAACGCCAGATCTGGTTCGCGGCCAACGGCATGCGCAAGAATGAAGACCCGTACTTCCAGCACTACTATCGCATTGACTTCGACGGCACTCATTTGACGCCGCTCACGACGGCGAGCGCCTATCACGACGTGGCCTTCTCTTCCGACATGAGCTATTACGTCGATACCTATTCGCGCGTTGACATGCCCAACATCGCCGAGCTGCATCGCAGCGCCGACGGCGCGCTGCTTGCCGAAGTAGAACGGGGCGATATCAGCAAGCTGGTGGCGGCGGGTTTCAAAGCCCCCGAGGTGTTTGTCGCCAAGGGCCGCGACGCGAAAACCGACATCTGGGGCGTCATAATAAGACCTCAGAATTTCGATCCAGCCAAGAAATATCCGGTCATCGAGAATATCTACGCCGGACCGCATGCCTCCTTCGTACCGAAGACATTTTGGCCGTTCGGACCGCACTCCGGCGGCGACAAGGTCTTGGGCATGCAGTCATTGGCGGACATGGGCTTTATCGTGGTGCAAATCGATGGCATGGGCACGCTCAACCGCTCAAAAGCCTTTCACGACGTCGCCTGGAAAAATCTTGGGGACGCCGGACTTCCCGACCGCATTCTCTGGCACCAGGCGGTTGCCGCAAAATATCCGTACTATGACATCAGCCGCGTCGGTATCTACGGCGCTTCGGCGGGTGGTCAAAATGCCTTGAGCGCGCTCGAATTCCATCCAGAATTCTATAAAGTGGCCGTCGCCTATGCCGGTTGTTACGACAACCGCATCGACAAGATCGATTGGAACGAGCAGTGGATGGGGTGGCCTGTCGACGCCAGCTACGAAAAGTCATCCGGCGTCGACAACGCAAAGAACCTCAAGGGACACATCTTGTTGGTGGTCGGCGAGCTCGATATGAACGTCGACCCTGCCTCGACCATGCAAGTGGTGAATGCCTTGATCAACGCCCGCAAGGATTTCGACCTTCTGGTAGTACCCAACGAGGGCCACGGGGTGTTTCGCTCGAGCGGCGATGTAAGTTATGGCCTGCGCCGTCAGTACGACTTCTTTGTGCGCCATTTAAGACAAGAGCCGACCCCTGATTGGAACGCGTTGCCGTGATAGCCAGTTGAGCGCCGTTCCTGGACTGTAGATTGCTGACGGCAGACATGAACCCTGATAATCTGCGGCCGGTGCTTGAGATACATTGCGGCCGCCGAAGCGCGCTGTGAACCCTGATTCCTTTAATTTACGCTTAAGATGGGGTGGGAGGTTCGCCATGATACGCAAAATCCTAGGTTTCCTGTCATTCGTTCTGGCTGTAAGCCCAAGTTTCGCCGCATTGAAGCAAGGCGACACCGCGCCCGACTTCAAAACACAGGCCTCTCTAGCCGGCAAGGAATTTACATTCTCGCTGCGCGATGCGTTGAAGAAGGGTCCGGTGGTGGTGTATTTTTATCCCGCCGCCTTTACCGGTGGCTGCAATTTACAGGCGCATACGTTTGCGGAGAATCACGACAAGTTCGCCGCCGCAGGCGCCTCGGTCATCGGTGTTTCGCTTGATAGCATTTCGCGCTTGAACGACTTCTCGGCCGATCCCAAATATTGCGCCGGCAAATTACCCGTGGCCTCGGATGAGAAGGGCGAGATCGCGAAATCCTACGATATTCAAATCGCGGACACCTATAAGGGGCAGGCCGTCGCCACGATGAAGGATTCCCGCGGCAACGAGATCGGTCATAGCATGGCGGAACGTACGACTTTCGTCGTCACGCCCGACAGCAAGATTGTTGCGACGATCGGTGGAGTTGCGGGCGATGCCAATGCCGAGCAAGCGCTTGCCGTCGTTCAGCAACTGGCGGCAAAACGTACCGCGAGGAATTGAACGGCGAGCGGTGTTAACGGGCGGCTCGGCCAGACGAAGAATTGAGCCAGTGCTTCGTTAGGCGGTCCGGCCGCCGAGCGTTCGGTACTTGCCCGAACGGTGCTCCATCTGCCATCGCAAGCTGGCCGCCGAGAGGAGCTTCTTCGCACGGCTGGGGTCCAACTGCGTAAGCCAGGTAGGCGATTTGAAATAGTCGGTTTCTCCAATAAGTTCGCCCGCCTCGATGAGGTCCAGGGTTTTGTGCATCATCGTCCAACCCTCAAACGCTCGCTCAGGTATGGATTCCCTTGCGATTGATCTCAATTGGGAGTTCCTCTTGTCGCCAAGGATTCTGCTGAAGACAGCATCAACCATCTCTGGTTGCCCTTCGAGCACCTGTAAGAATGAGCCGCAGATATACAGAAGCATGCCGGTGATTTCTTGCTTTGCATTCGCTATGCGTATCTGCTGCAACAACTCGGGAATCTCATGCTCGTGAAAGTATTCAGTCGAGCGGCTGGCGTATATCAAGCTAATCAGAGACTTCATGCGCCCCCCTTACAGTATCTCTCGGCGTGACAATACTGAGTTTTCGCCGTTGCCTTCGAGCGAAATTGGAGACTTCTGAGACGTACGTCTCAATCGCAACTCAACGGGAGGACTGAGGAGGCAGACCCTCTGGCCGGATTTTAATACCTTAGCGGAGTCACATTCGATTTTGTTGCGCGGAACCAAAGTCTCCTAACCGCGGTGTTGCTCCTCCAACAGTGCTTTGACGTGGCGACGGATCAGCACGGGGATGTAGGTTTTGATTCGCGCGGTCCGCTCAAGCTTGGCGCGCTCTTTGGTATAGAGTGACTCGACGAGCTCGCGCGGCATATGCGTTTCTCGCGCCAATAGTTCGATCTCGGTATCGGCATTGGCCCGGCGGTTGAACGTCTGCTCGCTCATCGCAAGTGATTCATCTTTCATGAATTGAATTCTACTTGTGATGCGTCTTCGTGGCTCTTTTGCAAATCAAACTTGCCATCTCGAGCGTATCGTGAGCCGAATTCCCAACAGCCATGCGCCCAAAAGCGGGAATTCACAGGCGGACGCCGTCACAAGCTCTGGTTCCGCTTGCGCAATGACACGAACGATCCGAGAACCGAGCCGAAGGGCCGATCACTTCTATTGTTTTTCAGACTGTGCGACAGCTTTTGCGTTCGCCTTTGCTGCCGCATAGTCGGCCTCCACCTGGTCCTTGCACGATTTCTGCGCATCGCCGCTCGCAGACTCGCAGTTGGCAAGCGCTATCTTGCGATTCCCGTCTGCCTTTGCAATCGTAAGATTGTAGACGTCCTTCGCAGCCGCGTTGTTAAATGCGACTACCTTGTCGTCGACCTTCCCCGCAGCGCTGTTCAAGTCCTTCGCGGCCGAGTCTTCGCTCTTCGCCACTTCCGTTGAAGCCTTCTGCTCAGCGGTGGCCAGGTCTTTAGCCACTGCATCTGGCGATTTTGCATTGTTGCAAGCCGAAAGGCAGAGCGCAATTATCATCACCGAAGCTAACTGAAATCGCATAACGATACTTCCTTGAGTTTTATAGGGTGTAATAAGGGCCCAAAGGATCTACTTTGGAGCGCATGTTGGGCGCCTGCATCAGGTTGACCCTATCTGCTGCCGCTCGAATCGCCAAGATGAAAAGACCGGCAGTCAACGTCAGACGGCGCCTACGCGATTTCAGGCCAAGCGCAGCTATTGTGGCCTCTGAAACGCAATTCGAGAAGTGCCTTTAGTCCTTATACTGCGCAATCGATGCCGCGAAGAGCATCGGTCGGTCACTTACCCCATGAGCCAGCCTGGTCCGTTGGCTCAATTTTTACGAGGCCCAGTCTAAAGCGAGTCGGCGATTCAAACACTGAACTCACCGCGATGAAGAGCACGTTGACGAGACCGTCCAGCCTAAACGCAGTGGCGCTTACACGGATTGGCTCACTTGTCTGACGATCAGAATCTCCTTTGGGGAATCGCGCACTCGCCGTGTAGCGCCCACACTGGCGTCGAATTCAGTCCGTCCACTGGGAGAATCTTATGTATATCGGCCTTGGCACGATACTCCTCGTCCTCCTCATCATCTATTTTTTTCGTCGGGTGTAAATCCGCCTCGCGCAGGTAGCAGACCGTTGCGCCGCTTAGTGACTGGTGTTTGAACGACGCTGTGTTGAATTGCTCGAATGAGCGTTACCTGAAACGGTAGGTGATCGAGCAGATCGACCAGAGAATGCCAACCAAAGGGGATAGAATCACGACAGTGAACCAGAACACCCGCTCAACAACCGGTATTCCAGGCTTGGACGAAGTGCTGTTCGGTGGATTGATTCCTCAGCAACTGTACCTTATCGATGGGGCTCCCGGGGCCGGAAAAACCACGTTGGCGCTTCAGTATCTACTGGAGGGGGCGCAACGCGGTGAGAAGTGTACGTATGTCACTCTCTCAGAAACAAAACGTGAGCTCGAGGCCGGGGCGCAGTCGCACGGCTGGTCTTTAGACAGCATCGAAATTATCGAATTGGTTCCGGATGAAGGTCATCTCAATGATGAGGAGCAGCTGACCATGCTGCCTACCTCAGAAGTCGAGCTCAGCGAGACAACCCATAGGATGCTCGAAGCTGTGGAGCGAGGTCAACCGACACGTATGGTTTTCGATTCGCTGTCGGAGCTGCGCCTGCTCGCGCAAGGCTCGCTCCGCTATCGGCGACAAATTCTCGCGCTCAAGCAATTCTTTATCGGCCGCCACTGCACGGTGCTCATGATCGATGACAGGACGGCCGAGGGACCTGACCTGCAGCTGCACAGCATCGCTCATGGCGTGATCGCTTTGAATTCGAGCGCTCCGGCATATGGACAGATTCGCCGCGAGCTGCAGGTGATCAAACTTCGCGGCAGCAATTTTATCAGCGGTTTCCACGACTTTACGATTCGTCGAGGCGGCCTCACGGTGTATCCGCGTTTAGTGGCAGCCGAGCACTCATCATCATACCAAGACGGGGCCCTCGCGAGCGGGGTTGCCGGCCTGGATACGCTCATGGGAGGAGGCATTGACCGCGGAACGAGTACCCTACTTATTGGGCCGCCAGGATCTGGGAAATCGACGCTCGCCCTGCAATACGCCTCGGCCGCAACTAAACGGGGAGACCACGCCGCAACGTTTGTGTTCGATGAAAACAAATCGGCACTCATCGCTCGATCACGCGGCATCGGTATGTGCGTCAACGAAGGCTCGGGACCCGGCCAAATCGCTATCCGCCAGATCGATCCCGTGGCAATTTCCCCGGGGGAGTTCGCACACGCGGTGCGGGAAGCCGTGGAGCGAGAGGGCGCCCGGGTGATCATCATCGATAGCCTCAATGGCTACCTTAACGCCATGCCCCAAAACAACTATTTGACGGCGCAGCTTCATGAGCTTCTTTCATATTTGAACAATCAGGGCGTGGCGACATTCTTCACGGTCGCGCAAAGCGGCATGATCGGCGCCAATATGACTTCGCCGGTAGATGCAAGTTACCTCGCAGATTCAGTCCTGCTGCTGCGCTATTTCGAGCTCGCTGGCACGGTGCGAAAAGCTATCTCGGTACTGAAGAAGCGCACCGGCGGACATGAAGGATCCATCCGAGAGCTGTGGTTTGACCACAACGGCATTCACTTAAGCGAGCCACTGCTCACGCTGCGCGGCATCCTCTCAGGGAGCCCGATCGAAGTGGAACCTGCGCGCAAGCATAATGAGCGGTTTCAGACCGACGGACCTGCCCGCTAAAGGCACCGGCCAATGGACGACTATCGCGTGTTGTTGTTGGCGCCAACCCGACGCGACCGCGAAGCGACGTTGGAGCTGCTCAGGCGCGCCGGAATCGAGGCGAATCCGTATGAGGGAGCCCGCATGTTGGCGGCGGAGATCGAGACCTCGGTCGGCGCCATTTTGATGACCGATGCTGCATTCACCGACCCGCATATCGATCAGCTGCTTGCGGCACTATCCCGTCAACCACCGTGGTCGGATGTTCCAATTGTTCTCTTGTGCCACTCCGGCACTCCGCCGCCGAGCACCAATCGCGTCCTCGATTCACTGCGCAACGTCACGCTCTTGGAGCGTCCCAGTTCCTCTCGCACTCTGCTGAGTTCCATTCAGGCCGCTATCCGCGCTCGAGCCCGTCAGTACCAGTTACGTGATCAGTTCGAAGCGTTGCGGACTACCGGGGCGGCGCTGCGCGAGGCCGATCAGCGCAAGGATATCTTTCTTGCAACGCTAGCGCATGAGCTCCGTAACCCTCTCGCACCGATCCGCACGGCTGCTCAGGTTCTTGCCTCGCCCAAGCTTGCGCCTCATCAGCTTCAATGGGTACAGAATGTGATCCAGCGGCAGGTGGGGCAGATGGCTTTGCTCCTTGATGACTTGCTTGATATCGCGCGGATCACCCAAGGTAAGCTTGAACTCAAAAAGACACGCGTCACACTGACCGACGTGGTCGACTCCGCCGTCGAGGCGGCGCGCCCGTTGATCGATGGCAAGCATCACGAACTCACCATTACCCTGCCGCCCGAGGATCTGGCCTTCGAGGCTGATCCGCTACGTCTCTCGCAGGTACTCTGTAATTTGCTAACTAACGCGGCTAAGTACACCGATCCTGCTGGTCATATCGAGCTGTCAGGGAGCCTGCAAAACGAGACTCTTTGCCTATCCGTTAAAGATGATGGCATTGGCATTGAACCTCAGGCCCTAGCGCGTATTTTCCAAATGTTTTCGCAAATTGATGGCACCTCGACTCGCTCTGAGAGCGGTCTTGGGATCGGCCTTGCGCTCGTGAAGGGTCTGCTTGAGCTGCACGGTGGTACGATTGAGGCGCACAGCCGCGGATCTGGTCATGGGAGCGAATTCTGCGTGCGATTACCGCTAGGCACTCCCGAGTCTCGCAAACATCAGAAAAAAGATATCGATGCGCCTCCGGTTGGACCACTTGCACGGCGTGTAATGATTGCCGATGACAATAAGGATGCCGCCGATGCGCTTGGGATGCTGTTGGACCTGGCCGCGCACGAAATCCGTGTGGCCTATAGCGGTCGTTCGGCTCTCACACTCGCGCGGACTTTCCGCCCGGATGTCGCGTTCATCGACATAGGAATGCCCGACCTGAGCGGCTACGAGGTCGCTCAGGAACTTCGACGCGAACCGTGGGGCGCCGGAATGTGGCTGGTCGCGTTGACCGGATGGGGGCAAGATGACGATCGGCAGCGCGCGAAGCATGCAGGCTTTGACCAACATATGACCAAGCCCGTAGATCCCGATGCCCTCGAACAACTCTTAGCCGAACCGTCCTTCTCCGCCAGGAAAATCGACTAGCCTCTCGTTGCATGCCGAGGCAGCGACTGGCAGTGCCCTCGAGATCGATCCCACGTTCACCTTAGGTTCCTACGGACTCGGCGTCATACTGCTGGCTCGTAGTCAGCCTCACCCGGCCTTGGCGGAATTCTTGAAGGAGCCCATTGAAGCAGCCCGCCTCGCAGGATCTGCGATGGCCTATTTCGCTTTTGAGCGCAACGCCGATTCCGACGCAGCGCTAGCGCTGCGAATAAAAAATCACCCAAACGACGCATTCGGCGTTGCGGAAGTCTACGCATTCCGCGGCGAGTCGGATGATGCATTCAAGTGGCTCGACCGCGCCTATGAGCAGAAAGACGCTTTTCTTTGCACCTTGATGTCCTCGCGGCCGCTTGACGGTCTCCACGACGATCCCCGCTACAAAGCATTCTTGAAGAAGATGAATTTGCCAGAACGGTAGCTTGCTAGTCAAAAACCGGAAGTGCAGCGATATCATCGCGCGGTACGATCTCTATCGGCAGGCCGGCCTTCCTCCACGCGCGTAAGCCACCTTTAATAACTGCGATGCGCACGCCTTTGCCTTGAAGCTTGATCTCAAGCTCCCTTGCCACCCGCCTGCTGGTCGCCTCACGTACGCAGGTGCAATAGAGAAAGACCTGTTCCTCGAAATCAGTGTTGGCTTGATGCAGTGCGTGAGGATCCAAACGCTTGGATCCCTTGATGCGCACGGCATCCATTTCAAAATACCCGTGGCTGCGAACGTCGTATATTTGGGCGCCCGCTAGAGAACCGTCAGCTGCCTCAAGAGGGATCGCAAAAGCGACGGGGAGCTGCGCGCGTTCTTTGATCCACAACCAAACTTGGACAGCCAGATAGACCACAACCAGCGCAATCACGAGGCTACTAATTACCCTGCCGAATGCTCGATAGCCTCGGGTAACGGCTTGTAAGGCGCCGCTGAAAACATACCCGATTCCAAAATAGGCGCCAACGTAGAGTGCGGCACCGGCTAGATCCAACCGCAAGAACGAGAGGAAGCGCATTTGCATGCTGCCGGCAAGCGGCGGCGCCATGGTATTGATCCCGGGAATGAACTTCGCCACGACCAGCAGCTTACGGCCGCGTCGGTAGAAGGAATCCGCGGAACGCATAACGCATGCTTCAGGATTCAGCGAAACGCGGCAGAGCACTCCGAGGAGCCACCACCCGGTCGTGCGACCCAACAGGTACATTAAACTGTCGCCGGCCAGCATTGCGAAGAGCGCCCCGGCCGCAGCATCAGGAACCTGCAATGAACCACGCGCCGCGGCGGCGCCTGCGATCATGAGCGCCAGTGCCGCGGGGAGGGGAAGCCCGATGGATTCTAGAAAGACAATCGCAAACAGAATCACGTAGCCGTGTTGCGCCAGTCCAGGTATCCAGGATTCCATATTCGGCCCACCAAAAAAAATTGACCTGCCAGAACACCATTTGCCGTACCGCGCCTGTGCGCCGTCAACTCTGCGTCGTTCTTACGATTCGTCCGCGCCCGGGGATCGGATTCACCGTGAATTTGAAAAGCTCGAACGGCCCGTCCAACGGAGAACCCGTATTAAGCAAACCTTAACAGTCGGTCAGCTACTCAGTTTGTTGTGCATTTGCGGTCGGCGCAACCTAGCAGCTGTTCGATAGTTCAGTTAACGGAGTAAAGACATGAACGCTATCCATCTGATTACGCGGGTCGGGCAGGGGCTTCTGGCGGTGGCGGCCACGGGTGTTACGGTGCTCGTTTTGCTGGCGTAAGACAATGCGGAGGTTTTTAATCCCAAACGGGATCACGGAAGATCCCGTGCACATCCCATGCGATTTTAGGCGCTGCGAGTGCGACGCGCACTCGAGGATCGAGTCTGCAAGACCTTGCGCACATGAGATAGGCCGCGGCTGATCTCAGGCAAGTCCGCGGCCCCGTAGCCAAACACCAGACCGACTTTGGTCTGGGGCCCCAAGAAATATCGACTAAAGGCGTGTATTTTTACGTTGTGCCGCAGTAAAGATTCGGCCACGAGATCGAGATCCATGGGAGTGCGCGCCACAGCGGCAACATGCATACCGTAGCAGGCGGCAATGGGCTCGAGCCATTCCCCGAGTTCTTCTTGAAGTGAAAGCAACAAAAGCTCGCGGCGCCGATTATAAATGGCTCGCATCTTGCGTACATGCCGCGCTAAGTGCCCCTCCGCGATAAAACCAGCAACGCCACTCTGAATCGGCGTAGAGCAGTGCCAGTCCAGGCAGTTCTTCACGGCGATCAGGGTCCGAATGGCCCACGTTGGCGCGACGATGAATCCCAGCCGCAACGACGGCAGCATGCACTTTGAGAAGGTGCCCACGTAAAACACGACGTCGGCCTCGCTGGAGGTTCTGAGGGCCTCCAAAGGGCTGCCGTCATAGCGAAACTCGCCGTCGTAGTCGTCCTCGATGATGACGGCCCCGCATTTTCGCGCGAACGCGACTAGCGACCTGCGGCGGCGCATCGACATCGTCACGCCGAGCGGAAACTGATGGGACGGGCAGACGCAGATCACGCGGACATTAGGCGGAAGCTGTTCGATGATGAGTCCTTCATCATCGATTCCAACGGGGATGAGTCTCGCACCCGCTGCGGCGAAAGCTACCCGCATCGGCGGGTAGCCGGGATCCTCGATGGCGACGACAGTCTGATCGCGTGTGACCATTGCTCTGGCAATCAAATCGAATGCCTGTTGGGCCCCGGAGGTGACGAGAACATCGTCAGCCCGGCACACGACGGCTCGTGTTAGCGCGATATGCCGGGTGATGGCTTCGCGAAGATAATAGTTGCCTTGGTTCCCTTGCGGGCTCTTGTAGCTTGCCGGTTTCCGCTCCAATTGCCGCAACTGTTTGGCACTGACCCGGCGAAGGACATCAAATGGAAAAAGCCGCGAATCGACCAACGCCGGACGAAAATCCATTTGCACAGCTTTGGATGGCTCGGGGGCGCTGTCCGGCCGATCCCGCCAAAAACTGATGGCTGCTGTCACGTCCGGGCGGCGCCAAAACTCGTTCAATCGATGATCGGGCGGCCCTTCGCGCCTTGGGCCAACGCCTAGTCGATGCGCAGCGACCTTGTTGGCGACATAGGTACCGGATCCGTGGCGCATGGAGACATAGCCCTCGTTGGCAAGCCGATCATAGACTTCGACCATGGTATTGCGGGACACGCCAAAGAAGGCATCAGATCGGCGTGTCGGCGGCAGTTTGGCGCCCGTCGTCAGCCGTCCTTCCTGAATGGCCGCTTTCAATTCAAGGTAAATAGTCCGGGAGGACTTCCGCAAACCCGCTGCGCCCAATTTAAGATCGATTTCGAACAACGGATTGCCTGCGCCCGTGCGCGGTTTTTGAGAGTGGCCCAACTATTTCTCCTCCAAGTGGCCCTTCAGCGAATGGCTGAAGTCAGGGCACACTTCTTCCAACAACAGCTTAGCGCCGGGGGTCGTTGCGCCCCAGATGATCTTTCGCAACGGGAGTGTAGACATGTCAAAAGAGCCATGTGGATTTTTCGTGACAGGGGTGACTAAGCGCATCGCATCGTGCACCGATCTGCTCGCCTACGCGGTCCTCGCGCTGATTGTGAGCCCGCCACTAACTGTCAAAGCCCTTGCGGCCGACACCCGGACGGATGCCATTGCCGCGGCGGTCACCGATCCGTCGCGTCCAGCGACCGACACGATCCGCGACGAAAATCGCAAGCCCGCCGAGACATTGGAGTTTGCAGGCGTAAAACCCGGCGACAAGATCGCTGACTATGCCGCCGGCGCCGGCTATTTCACAAGGCTGTTTGCCGACGTTGTCGGCCCTGGGGGTCACGTTTACGCCAGCGTGCCAGGTGCCCTGTTTAAGTACCCCAACATCGTCAAGGGTATTGCCGACATTCAGACCTACGCCGTCGACCATCCAAACATCACTGTGACATTTGCATCGGCGTTGGATGCAGCCAGATATCCTGAAAAACTCGACGTGTTTTGGATTGCTCAGAACTACCACGATCTGCACGACAGCTTCATGGGGCCTGTGGATTTGGCCGCGTTCAACCACACGGTCTACGCGGCGCTCAAACCCGGCGGACTCTACATTGTGCTGGACCATGTCGCGGCCAGGGGATCCCCGGCTGAAGTCACTGATACCTTGCACCGCATTGAGCCTTCAACGGTTCGCCGTGAAGTCGAAGCCGCGGGATTCACATTCGAAGGCGAGAGCGCCATCCTCGCGAATCCAGCGGATTCGCGCGCGGTCGGCGTGTTTGACCCTTCGATTCGGGGGCGGACTGATCAGTTCATTCTGAAGTTCAGGCGTCCGCGCTGATACTTGAAGTTTGCTAGGGCGTTTCAGAACGCGATCGCCGAGGACATTAGTTGTATTCGTCTGGCCAACGGAAAACGCAGCAGAATCGAACGCGGTTGTGGAGAGAATCATCATGTATTTTCGCTATCTCAGTATTTGCATTTTAGGGGGCATCTCGATCGGCGGTATTGGCGTTGTCAGGGACGCGGATGCCGCTCAGCAAACTGTCAAAATGGTGGCTCCGGACGGCCAGCATGACTTCGATTTCAACATCGGAGTGTGGAGGACCGAAATCACGCGCATTTTGGACCCACTTTCCGGCGCGACACATTCGGTCCAGCTCGTGGGTACTGTAACGGTGCGCAAGGTCTGGGACGGGCGCGCTCAGTTGGAAGAGATTGAGGCCGACGGTCCCAATGGTCATTGGGAGGGAACGACCCTGTTCCTCTACAACCCCCAAGCACGTCAGTGGAGTCAAACGTTTGCCGACAGCAAGAGCGGCATGCTGACGACCCCGCTGATCGGCGCCTTCAAGGATGGCCGCGGCGAGCTTATCGCTCAGGACACCATCAACGGGCGCTCGATACTGGTTCGGGGCGTTTGGTCCAATATCACCCCGAATGCGCACCATTTTGAGGAATTTTATTCGAACGACGGCGGTAAGACCTGGTCGCCGGCATTTATCGCCAAGCTCACGAGGGAAAAGTAGTGGTTGCTCTCTCCCCCCGGCAGGAGACGAGCTGAGCGCCCGGATTTGACTCGCTGTCGCGGCTACAGGGATGTCAGGGGTCCCAACCAGTCGAAGCAGATCTCGTGACTAGAGTCGCGGTAATTGCGTTCCAATTGTGGCAAAACCATTCAGTCACGAACTGTTAGGAATTCGAACAATGGCGAAGGGCGAGGGGATCTTTGACAGCATGCGGGCGGCGGCATCCAAGCTGCCGTGGCAAGTCCGCATGGCGGCAGTCGTTTCGTTCGTCAAACGAGTAAGAGGGATTCGGTCGGCCGATGCTGCCATCGGCGACACGCCTCCTGTGGTCAGGGCGATGGAATGGCGCAATTTCGAATTGCTGATCTGCGGGGCTTTGAGACAGGAGGGATATCGAATCGATGAGCGAGGAGGTTCGGGGCCGAATGGCGAGATCGACCTCATTGCGACGAAGGCGAGACAGCGGCTTCTGATTCAGTGCAAGCATTGGAAGGCACAGCAGGTTGGCGTGTCGGTGATTCGTGAACTGAATGGCGTCGTCGCAGCGCGGCGTGCCGATGGCGGGATTGTCGTTACGGGCGGTACCTTTACAAAGGAGGCACGCGACTTCGCACGGGGTTGCCGGATTCGTCTCATCGGTGGCGAATCGCTGCAGCAGATCATCGCGGCCGCACAAATGAAACCGAGTGCCCAGCTCTCACCGACGATTCCTTCGGCCCCAAGGTGCCCGAAGTGCGGGGCCGGGATGGTGGATTATATTGCTCGGCAGGGGAAGTTCGCTGGGAAGCACTTCTGGGCGTGCAGCCTGTATCCCAAGTGCACGGGGATCGCCCTAGCTCTTGAATCAGAAGAGCAGAATCGAGGAAGCCGCTCGGCAGCGTAGTTATCGTTTCGCGGCAGATGGCGCTTGAGATATTGAATCGCTACTCGCGTGTTCTAACAAGAAGGCGTCTGTCACTGAGGCGAGGCGAAGCGAATCGATTAAAATCCTAACGCTCGAGCGCGTGGACATTAGAGATGCGGAGCGCCGTGCGCGATGCGCGAGCGCATTTCTCGCAAATGAGGCATTCCGTGCTCGATTCCTCGTTTCTTATCGATCTATTGAACGAAATTACGAGTGGTAAAGCGGGACCTTTTTTCTTGCCGCTACGCCGTCAGGCTCCGGCGTTGTTCGGCGCGCTGCACGCATTCGAGTCGCGGGAACTCTTCACTCATGTTGCGTCTTCTTGTCGTGCAGGGCCATGAGTCTTGCGTGCACCTAGGCTGGACGCCTCTCGTACCACGACAAAACTTCCGTCCCAGTAGGCCTCATATCCGGAACTTTGAATGTAGTTGCTGAGCGAGCTGGCAAAATGCGTCTGCCCTGCTCGGATTTCGATCAGCACGTTGCCGCCAACGGATGAGTGTAGAACGCCCGCGTGCGCAGCGGCGGCGCAGATTGAGGACCCATCGGTGTACGGGCCGCTGCCCACCGGTTGGCCCGCGGGCGACTTACCAGGAGGGCATAGAAATCGGAAGCGTTCTCCATTGAGACCGCGCAGATTCAAATCAAGAGGGCTGGTCCGCCAGTCTATCTTCGTGACGCTATGCGGAGCAGGTGCTGCCAAAACGGTGACACCGATGAGGAGACTCAAGGCGACCGCCACAGAGGCTCGCCTGCGTGCTGCAATTCGCCTTCGATTCATGGACCCCACTTCGCAGTTTCCATTTGGACGGCCCCGGGGAAACCACTGGGAAAGGGAACTTCCGACGCTGCGTAGTTGCCGCCTGCCATAAAGAGTTCCATCACCGAATTCCAGCGATCGCGCCACGCGGAGGCGTAGTTGCGAAACTTGTCCGCTTCGACGCTGAAAGCCAGTGTCTTTGCGTGCGGCGCGTACGCTTTGATTAGTGTGACGATCACGGTATTGTTCTCCGCAAGTGCGTCGAGCCGCTGCTTCATATCGGCGTGCTTGGGCACCCCGTCGCGGCGGATCTTTGCCAGGTAAGACTCGAGGATGCCGGAGTCGTTTTCGGTGAAGGGTTCGGACTCAAGCGCCTGAATGAGTCCCTGGTTTTCTTTCAGGATCGTGGCAATCGGCTGCAACTCACCCATCAGGACTTGTGCGCGCAACGCGCCGAGGGCCTCGTGCTCGTGATGCCAGAAGCCCGTAGCGGCGAGGGCCGCGATGATGGCGGTCGCAAATGGAATCCATGCCGCCTTCCAACTCATATTAGGCTCCTTACACGTCGCCGTGATGGCTCGCGTATGCCTCGGCCTCTTTTGCATAAATCAATACGGCGACATCTGGCATCCGCCCCTCGCGAACTCCAACTCCACAAGCTTGCGGGCGCAGTGAGCGCCCGCGACCTCGATCTTTAGCCGGTAACAAAGCGCATCATCCACACGATGACAGCCGTCATCGGGAGGTGCGAACCGCGCGGGCGTAGTGCGAGGCGCCTTTGAAATCCTCGCAATCACTACCGTTGCTGAAGTCGACGCAGTATGCCTTGTCGTTGCCGATAACAAAAAAAGTGCTATCGGAGGTAGTCGACCAGTATATGGACGCCTGCGTCGGCCCAAAGATTGGATTAATGCAAGGATATCCGGGCAATGCAGGGCACACTTCGCTGAATTCCACAAGGCTCCGCAGTTCTGCGCGGGTCGGGATTCGCCAGTCGCAGTGGTTCGCAAAGCAGGTGTTTCCGCCATTAATCTGCGCAATTTCCTGCCCAGACACGCCCGTCCCCACATCGGGACCGGAATATGCGGCGGTGTCTGGCGAGTACCATTCCCCGCCATTAAGACTGGCGAGAAAGTAATTGAATAGCGATCCGTCAGCAAAGGGGGTTGACAGTGTCCACGTGTAACTCTGGTTCACAAGGGCGCTCGATTCCATCTGCCACATGAGTCCGGTCTGATTGTCGGTTACCGTGCCATCGCCGTTCGCCACATAACGCGGCAGCGCTGACCGGCAGATCCATGCGTTGTTGTAGAACACGGCGACGTCAGCCGAAGCACACGTCGCAGGTAAACCGACCCCCGCAGCGCCCGCCGGACCTGGTGCGCCCGGCGCTCCCGTCAATCCTGACGAACCGATTGGACCTTGCGGACCTGGTGCGCCCGGCGCGCCCGTTGCCCCCATGGAGCCAGGGGCTCCTGCAGGGCCCATGGGTCCTGGAGGTCCCATCGGACCAACGGCACCCGGCGTACCCGTCAATCCTGGTGCCCCCTGCGGCCCTTGCGAACCGGCAGGACCGGCAACGCCCTGAGGCCCTTGAGGTCCGTTTGCGCCGATGTCCACCGTGAAAATAGAGGGCAATTGATTCCTATACTGCAACGTCAGGAAATAGGTACCCGGAATGAAGCTCGTTGGCGGTGAGCCGCTGGGGAAACTCGCTACGATTTGACTCGCCGATGCGCTCACCGTCGTGAAGTTCGAGTTATCGAGTGTCACCACAGGGTTGCTGCCGAAGTTCTGTCCGCTGATCGTTAACGTGGCGCTGCTGTAATTGACTGTCGCACTTATGACAAGTGGTAGGCCGGCCGCGGGTGCTTGAGCCGGCAGTAGTGCAACAAGAGCGAGCACGCTGAAAAGTTGTGCAAGATGCTTAATCATCGACTTCTCCTAGTTCTTATCGCCAGCAAATTCTAGAACGCAATCTCCGTCTGGACGGCGCCAGGGAATGCGGTGGGGGAAGGAACCTTCGAAGCCGCATGCGCTGCAAGAGATTTTGGCAATCATCACGGCTTTATTACGTTCCGCCACGAACCGCGCGCGCTTTGTTGCCGAAATTCTTATAGTCGGCAAATAGGGCGCCGTTGTCGAAACTTAAGAGCCAGCCAATGCTCTGATCTGGCCACGATGTAGTGGACGACCAGAAGAAGGTTGCCACCGTTGGTCCGAATGCAGGGTCGAGGCAAGGACTGCTTGTACAATTCGGGTACTGCGCCAAAAGAATAGTTCGCAGCTCCCCCATGGTCGGAATGCGCCAGTCGCAGTGATTGGCAAAGCACGTGGTGTTTCCGTCAAAGCTGAGCTGGCCGTTCAATCTTGCTAGAAAGTCGGTGAACAGCGCACCATCATTTATGTATTTATTGCCCACAATGAAGTTGAAGCTGAGCCCAGACCAAGCATAAAAATTCTGGTCGCAGCGTGGATTGTTGAAGTCCAATCCGTCGGGTGTGCCACAGGTCTGCGCCTGCTCCCACATTAGCCCGGTGGTGGAGTCGATCAGTGTGCCGTCGCCGCAGTCAATGTAATGTCCACCTGATGAGGTCGGTGTGGTATTTCCGTTTGCACAGCTCATTTCCTGACTGCCCGATAACCCTGGGGGACCCTGAGATCCGGCTGGGCCTTGAGGGCCCGGCGCTCCCGTCAATCCTGGCGAACCGATTGGACCTTGCGGACCTGGTGCGCCCGGGGCGCCCGTTGCCCCCATGGAGCCAGGGGCTCCTGCAGGGCCCATGGGTCCGGGAGGTCCCATCGGACCAACAGCGCCCGGCGAACCTGTCAATCCCTGCGGCCCCTGCGGCCCGGTTGGTCCGGAAACGCCTTGCGGACCCTGCGGTCCGATCGCGCCAATATCCACCGTGAAAATAGAGGGCAGTTGATTCTTATACTGCAAGATTAGGAAATAGGTGCCGGGCGTGAAACTGGATGGCGGTGAGCCGCTCGGGAAACTCGCTACTATTTGACTCGCGGATGCGCTTACCGTCGCGAAGTTCGAGTTATCGAGTGTCACCACGGGGTTGCTGCCGAAATTCTGCCCGCTGATCGTCAACGTGGCGCTGCTGTAGTTGACAGTCGCACTTATGACAAGTGGCAGGCCGGCCGCGGGTGCTTGAGCCGGCAGTAGTGCAGCAAGAGAAAACGCGCTAAAAAGCAGTGCTAGATGCCTGATCATCGATATTCTCCCGGTTTTTATCCGCAAGGGATGCAGGGCGCAGGCTCGCGCCGTTGAGCCTGCGTTGTCCTAGCCGTTTCCCTGGTATTTTTCTGGTAGATTCATTGCGGAGGGCTCAAGGCAACCTCTACTCATGTCTGCGCCGGCCAAATCCACCTTTTCATTTCGGGAATTTGAACTCGATCCGCTCGAGCGTCGCTTGCTGCGCGCCGGTGAGACGATCGCGCTGACCCCAAAGGTTTTCGATACCCTGGTCTTTTTGGTGGAGCGAGCCGGGCGCCTCGTCAGCAAAGAAGAGCTGATCCAGGGGGTGTGGCCGCGAGGATTTGTCGACGAGTCGAATCTCACCAAGCACATTTGGTTGATACGGCGAGCATTGGGAGAAAAAGATCAAGGCGCGGAATTTATCGAGACCGTACCCAAGGTCGGATACCGCTTCGTCGCGCCGGTGATTCGGGGGGTCGAGAGCTCGATTCGGAAGACCCCGCAGGTTGTTGCGAGCGGCAGCAGCACCGGCCGGTACCGGTGGTCGGTCGGATTTACCCTGACCGCCTTAGTCGCCCTCGTGCTAGTTGCGGGCTGGCGATTCTGGCTGCACCGGCCGGCTACTCCTGTCAGCGCCGTACGTACGGTGGCGGTCCTGGGATTTAGCAATCTTTCAGGCAACGCCAAGGATGCCTGGATCGGGCCTGCGTTGACCGAAATGCTGCGCGCTGAACTTAACGCCATGCC
Organism: uncultured Gammaproteobacteria bacterium; assembly: GCA_963785405.1. Lineage (GTDB taxonomy): Bacteria > Pseudomonadota > Gammaproteobacteria > Steroidobacterales > Steroidobacteraceae > Bog-1198. The sequence goes on along the minus strand of CAWAVF010000003.1, from coordinate 80,433 downwards.
CAGTGTTCGCCTGGTTGCGGAGGAGTTACTCCCGGCAGACCGCGAACAGCCGGGTGCCCCACCATCGGTTGGTTACTCGGCGGCCAGGCTCGATGTACTGTCGCGACGTCTGAAGGCAGATTATTTGGTGAGCGGTGGCTACTCCGTGACTGGTGCGGAGGAGGACGCGCCCCTGCGCATCGAGATTGCCCTGCAAGATGTAAAGAGCGGCAAACATATTGAAGTGCCGATACGCAATTTCCGAGTGTCGGGTCTGATGTCCCTGTCGAGCGAAGCCGGGAAAGATCTTCGCAAGGCGCTCGGCGGAACCGCTCCCACGGAGCGGTTGCTCGAAATGGTTTCCAGCGCACAGCCGCCGTCGGTTGGCGTCGCGCGCCGTATCGGATTCGCGCTAGACGCGCTGCACGAATACGACTCGGCTCGCGCTCGGGATGAGCTGCTGCAGGCCATTGCCGAGGCCCCGGACTATGGACTCAGCTACGTATACTTATCGCAAGCGTGGGCCGCTCTTGGATATCATGAAAAAGCACTGGCGGCGGCCGAACAAGCTGTGCGCTATGCCGAGCACTTCAGCCCCGAGCAACGTTTGCAAGCAGAGGCAATGGTGGCCGCGTCGCGCTCCGATTGGCCTCGCGCCGCGCAGTTGTACGAATCTCTATCAAGTCTAAAGCCGCAGGAGCCGGACTATCTTCTGAAGCGCATCGACGCCCAGATTGCCGGCGGCATGGGGAAACAAGCCGAAGTCACGTTGGCGGATCTGCGTCGTTTGCAAGGTGTCGATTCGGACCCACGTGTGGAACTCGCCGCGGCGCGCATTGCGCGCACCCTTGACGATGCCCGCGGCGAGGCCGAGCACGCGCAACTCGCGGTTGGGAAGGCCAAGCAGCGTGATGCGACGGGTTTGCTGGCTGATGGGCAGGTAGTACTCGCGCACGCCCAAGAACGCCTCGGAGAACTGTCCGATGCCCGGGCGACCTTGGAGCTGGCAGTGCAGAACTACCGCGCCATACAAAATCCGCGGGGCGAAATCAGCGTTCGGCGCGCACTGGGGCGAATCGCCTCGGGTGAGCACCAGACGCCGGATGCTCGCGAAGAATATCAGCGTGCTATGGCGCTCGCCCAAGGCATCGGCGATGAGGCTTCGATGGCGGGTATCTTTTCTCAGATCTGCGAACTGCTTTGGGAGGCGGGCGACCGCGATGGCGCCCAAGCAGCGGCTCGGCAAGGGCTGCGGTTGGCTCAAGCGACAGCGGATCTGAAGCTTCAGACTTGGACCCTGCGCGCGCTTGCAACCATCGCTTCAGATGAGGCGGCGAGCGATGAGGTCATAAGCGACTATCGCGAAGTCCTCTCGCTCACGGAAGGGAGCGGTGACCGCGGCGGGCATGCGTTTTCACTTGCGACGACGGCGGACATCGAACGGTTGCGTGGTTCCTTGAAGCAAGCCCAGCAGTTGTGCTCCCAGGCGAAAACTGAAGCTGCAGCGCTTAGTGATCCTCAGTTTGCAATCTACGTGGGTTTCACCTGCGCCTTGGTCGACATCGATGAGGGTAATAGCGCCGAAGGCCGCGCGGCATTGCGTGATGTGGTGTCACGCGCCACGAGTGCGAAAAATGTAATGTATGCCTCCAATGCTCGAATGATGCTCGCGCAGCTTGATATGGACGATGGAGAGTGGCCAGAAGCGCACGCAGCCTTGATCGAAGTCAGTCAAAAATTCGCCGCGGCCGAATTGCCGACCGGAGAGGCTGATGCCACGGCGATGCTGGCGTTATGCGCGCAAGCCCAAGGGGACATAGCGACACGCGATGAGGCGGTTATCCGAGCGAGAAAGCTGCGTGACTCCATTACGTCCAAACAGGAAGTGTTTCTCGTCGATATAGCATTGGCGGAAGTCGCCGCCCGCCAAAACGGCGCGGAAGTCGGCCAGTTGCTCGACCTCGCGGACGATGCGGAACGCCGACATTTTATCGCCTGGGCCGCAGAAGCACGTCTGGCGGCGCTGCAGGTCATGCAAGCTCAACATGAGACAGGCGCCTCGGCCCACGCGCTACGTGTGAAACTCGATAATGACGCGCAACGCGACGGCTTCGGCCGTGTGCTGCGGCGCCTGCACGCTTTAGAGGCGAGCGACCCACCGAAAACTTGATACGCCAGGGTTTGATTGTGCGGCTGGCCGCAACGCTAGCGCTTCCTATGAGGGGTAGAGCCTGCGCAAGAGTTGAGGCAAACCGAAAGCGAAGGCACTATCCGCCCTATGGATGTCCCGCCGCCACACTCTCGCAGGAGAGGCATCGGATGCCTGCTTGGGTTGTTTATTCTGGTGGTGCTTGGGCCCTTGCTCGTCATGACCATTGATCTCATTTTTGCGCCGTGGATCCATTCGGTGGGCAATCGGACGCGGCTGTTACCGGTGTGGGCGGAGTCCCAAGGGGACTCCGCCATTTTCTTGAGCGCCACGCCGCGCAGCTCGCGCTCTCTCAAAGAAACGGTTCAAGTTAAGCCCAGTGGCCGTGCGTACACGTGCGTTTAAACCTTTGCCCACTCGGCGGCATCTGAGTAAGTGCCGGAGGGGCAGGGCCGCCTATAGGTGGTATTTCGGCCAGTTCCGAGCCAGCGACTGTTTAGAGCCGAGAGTTCATCGGCGGACGAAGAGGAAGAGATGCGGAATCGGATTTGCGGCGCGAGTGGCGCGATCTTCGTGTGCTGGTTCTGTGCCGCCCACTCCGCAGCTTGCGGACCCGGAACCGTCACGGGGCTTTTTAGGGGAACTGGCAAACCGCCGGGTGGCGCGACGATTGAGGTGACCCTCAATCTTCTGTGTGCGAATGACGCTTACAGTGCACAGCTTTTTACATCCATGGGCGATTTTGAGGTAAAAGAAGCGCGCTCGCGAGAGGTCGCGTCGACGTGGATTTTGACAGCGGAGCCTCGTTGGGGACGCTTCACCTGACATCCAAGGGCGCGACACTCGGCGGTATTGTTGATCTCGGAATCGATCGCGGCACGATTGCACTCAAGAAGGCGGGCCCGCCAATGGGCCCTGAGGCGTTGAAACCGACCATGAATCTCACGCCTGCGCAGTGGCGTGCCGATCTGCATTTTCTCGCCGCAGAATTGCCCAAGCGCCATGCCAACGCGTTTTTCTTGATTTCGCGGACTGCGTTCAATTCTGAGGTCGCGGCATTGGACCGGCGCATCGAAACGGCTAATTCCGATGAGATTTATGTTGGCTTGCAGCAGATCGTCAAATCCATTGGCGACGGTCATACCGGCATGGGTAGTGCACCGCCCGATCGACGCGTGATGCCGATCGAGTTTGCCAAATTTGGCAATGATTTTCGGGTTTTTGCAGTGGGCCAAGGACTGGATCAGGCGCTGGGCACGCGTCTTTTGAAGGTCGGCGGCATGCCCGTCGCAGAAGTCTGGCAGCGGGCATTAACGATGACCTCGCAGGGGGAATTGATGGAGTTGCGCCGCGAAAACGCTCTTGTTTACCTGTCACGGGGCTACGCGCTTCATGGGCTTGGGATAATTCCGGACCGCAATCATGCGGTCTACACGTTCCAGGACGATTCCGGTCGCATATTCGATGTGGATGTACAGGGTATGGCGCCCGGTGAAAGCACTAAGATGAAATCCGGCTATTCGGATGCGGCGCTGAGATTTCAGAAAACCGATCAACCTTTTTCGTGCCAGGCGATCGATGAAAGGCGCGTTATCTATTGCGCTTGGCACAGCTATCAGCAACTGGATGAAAATGCGAAGTCGATGTTCGCCCTGATTGACCAAACGCATCCGCAAAAACTCGTCATCGACATGCGAGACAATGGGGGAGGGGACAACACGATCGGTGAGGCGCAAATCGTCAAACCGATCGCAGCACGCCGCGACCTCAATGCCGAGGGGCATCTGTATGTATTGATTGGCCCACAAACGTTTTCTGCCGCCATGAACAATGCGGCGCAATTCCATGACGATACGAAAGCGATCAGCGTCGGTGAAACCATTGGCGAGAAGCCGAACTCGTATCAGGAACCCCGCCAGTTCCGGCTGCCCAACTCGCATCTCGTCGTGCGCGCATCGACGCTCTTCTATACGTTTCGTAAATCCGGAGAGAATGCCGTGCGCCCCGACAAGGAGATCATACCGACCTGGGACGACGTGAAGAGCGGGCGCGACCCGGTATTGGAATGGGTTTTAGCGCAGCCATGACGAGAAAAACGGGGGCCCGTAAGGGCGTGGATCGTCACTTGTAGTCCGGAGCGCCGTGAATCCATTGCGCTGCGCAGTCCGTGCTCCGCGCAAGCCGAGGGTGGCCGTTCATGGCCACCCGTTCGACGTATACGTCTCACCCCTTCGGGGCCGCCCTAAAGGGCGTTTGACTCGCTTCGCTTCGTCGATCGGTTGCTGTCGTCTGTGCCGGGTCGGCAGGGCAACGTTAAGGACACTGAGAGGAGATCATCTTCACCGCCGTCACCTTCATCGTGTGAGTCTTGTCCTTTCCAGCAACAGTAACGCCAGTGATTTCGACCTTGTGGCCGAGGTGAGGAGTGAGATTCGCTGTCGTCTCCGCAATCACAACTTCCTTCGGTTCTTTCTCCAAATTTGTGAGTTTGAAGGTTCCGGCATCATCTCCCTTCGCCAGACACCCGGTCATGCTGTGCTCCGCGGGCGTACCTTGGGCTTCGGCGCGGACTCCGAAACCAACTACGCAGGCGGCGAACGTGAATAGGACAATGAGTGCTTTCATGTGAGACCCCTTGTTTACCTGTATTTGCCTATCTTCGGATCTTTTTGCGATAAAATCCAGACACCAAAGACCGCGCCTGCCCATTTAAGTGTGACGAGGCATCTTTACTATTGGCGGTGCCGGTCATTGGCGTGGCTACGGCGGTGTGGTGATGGAGCACGGAGAAGGACTGACGGCAATTCGGTAAATGCGAGGGCGAGAGCGGTCCCGGCCAGACGAAGAATCGCCCCCGCTGAAATGATCCCTATCGATCAGTTCCTCTGTGACGCGCAACCGCAACTGCGGCCTGCAACGCAGCTAAATCAGAGATGCCTGAGACTATCTGCCGGCCGACCAAAATACCTGGTGTGCCGCGAAGACCCAAGCCGCGCGCTTCGGTATCGTTGCGCTTCAGCAGACGGTCAATTGCCCCTTTATGAGCAATCAAGTCTTTCTGCAGTTGCGCCATGTCAATCCTCGCAGATCGCAACGCCGCATCGACCTGCTGGTTCTCGGCGAGGCGAGGCGCGCTCATCAGCGCATCGTGCGCTTGCAGGTATTTGTCCTGGTAGTTTGCAGCCAATGCCGATTGTGCTGCGTAGATAGAGACTCCCCCGAAAATGGGCCACTCCTTATAAAGGACGGCGGCCGCGTGATCCTGATCAATGAAGGGGTGAAAGGCGGGGGCTAGCGCTTTGCAGAATGGGCAGTTGTAGTCGAAGTACTCGACCACGGTGACATCGGCGTGGGCAGCGCCAAATGTGGGAACTCCGGGATTTGCGAGGATGTGCTTTTGCATCTCGAATGGAATGAGGGGAGGGCTCTCTGCTGTGACGACAGTGGGAAGCGTCAAAAAAAGGGCTTGCGCCAAGAGCAACGAGGCAGCGCGGCAATGTTCTAACAATCTACGCTTCATGATTCGCCCCTCAATTTGTTTCCAGCAACGCCTCGCGGAAGACCCAACGGTCTGCCTATGCCAAGGAGACCGCTCACTGCTCGATATTATTACTATCGGCCGCCTTGCGAGAACGGATGCCTTTTCTACGAGAAAGACCTCGTCGAACATCCATGTTAGTTAGTGGTGGACGGGTGCGTGTTGATTGCCTGCACTGGCGCGCCGTAAGTCCGACGGGCGACCTCTGGACAGGGTTTAAGCCCTGGGCAACTCGCGCCAGCGCGCCTGCGAGATTTCAATCAAGGTTTCGATGCGGATCAACCGTCGCTCGTGGTCCTCGAGCCGGGCGGTCGTTTCCTTCCTTCCCGCCATGAGGGCGTCCACTCGCTCTCCCAAGAGTACGATGTCTTTGCCGTACTTGATCACTTCGGCGATGAGGCTCATGCGGTCGCGTGCGGCGCGAAGAGCTCGACGATCCCTTGAGCCTCCTCGGGGTGTGCGTCAAACCACGCCCTCGTCTCGGCAACCACCTGGGCACGGAAGGTGCCATCAGTAAGCGCTCGCTCGCGCGCGCGAATCTCGGAAAGGTTCGCATCGATCCGCGTGAGCACCGCGCGCACTTGGGTATGAATGTCTTTGAGTACCGAGCGCGAAGCCGCCTGTTCTTCGGGCTCGGTGAGAACGTTCCCTGACGTGTATGCCTCGATGGCCCGACGCGCGAGTTCTCCCGCGGAGACGCCCTCGCGTCGGCTCATCTCGCGAAGCTTTTTCACGCTCTTGCGTGGCACCAAGTATTGTTGGCGCATGAGATCTTCGGCTTTCGCAGACATACCAAACTCCTCCGCGTTGAGTCCCTAACCGCAACGCCACTATACCTGGAATCATACACATACACAACAGCATACACAGTGGGTCGCTATTCGCTTTGCGGAACGCCGTGGATCCATTGCGCTGCGCAGTCCATGCTCCGCGCAAGCCCGGGGCGTACATCCCTGTACGCCCGTTCGACGCATGCGTCTCACCCCTGGAGGCTGCGGGAAAAACGTCCTGTTTTTCACGCTCCGCAAAACGAGTAGGGCGACCCACTGAGAGATAAGAGCGCACCACAATACTAGGTGCGATTCACTCACGTCATGGCTGGCCAAAAAAGAGGGGCCCGTAAGGGTGTGGATCGTTACTTGTTGTCCGGACCGCTGTGGATCCGTCCGTGGACGCTGCGGGCGAACCGTCCTGGTTCGCGCGCTCCGGACAACAAGTAAGCGATCCACTTTGGCGAAGAAGAAAAGGGGGCCCTTGCGGGGCCCCCAAGAAGTGTCCGACGAGGCCTATTTGCCGTTGCGGCTGTTACCGTCGTCGGTGTCGGGCGGCAGTACGACAAGTCTGCCGTCGACCGGGAAGGCCTTGAGTTCAATGTTGAAGCCGATTCCTTCCTTGTGAGGGAAGGCGGCGCCGATTGTCGGAACGTCATTTGTTTTCCGAACCGCCGTGAAGCCATCCTTGGCGGCTCCGGGCGAAACTTCCTTGTTTCGCACGGTTCGGAAAACAAACCGAGCGCTCCACTTGTGAGTCGCGACACTAAACGTGGCACCCATGATTGAGTCACGGCCGCTATATCAAAAAATGGGGCCCCGAGGGGCCCCTAAGAAATAGGCGATTAGGTCTACTTGCCGTTACGGCCGTTCCCTTCGTCGGTATCGGGTGGTAGAACCACTAGACGTCCGTCGACTGGGAACGCTTTGAGTTCAATGTTGAACCCGACACCTTCCTTGTGGGGGAAAGCTGCACCGATGCGCGTCCATTTCTTTTGCGTTGCCGAGACTAGCCGAACCTAAAGCTTAGGTAGACGGAGAAGAGGAAAAGAACGAACACTCTATATATAAGGAGTCAGAACAGACGTCTGAAGCTTCGGGACGCCGTGAACCCGTCCATGGGGGCTGCGGGAAAAACGTCCTGTTTTCACGCCCCGGCGCCTCAGACGTCTGTTCTGCGCAGGGTTGCGGAACGGGGCTGTTTCACAGGCGCTACCGGCTGCCGCGCACGTCGTCAGCCGCGATCATGATCGCTATGCAATCTTTAGCCAAATCACATCCCAACTCTCGCGCCGCTCGATGAAGCCGGTAATTTTGCCGGAGGCGTCGCGCTGGAAAATCTTGCGAATGCGTGGATCGCCGCTCAGAAAAAATACCTCCGACGCCTCTGCGTTCCATGTCACCGGCTTTCGGGCATCGCGCGTGCCGATGAGCTGCCCATCGACGAGCTGAAGGGAATAAGTCGACGCCGAGTCCTTGAGCTGGTATTTGCCAACATATTGCGCGAGCTGCTTGGCCGGCAGCGTGATCGCTGGCGGGTCTGTTTTTTCGGCCAGCACCTGTGATGCGATCAGCTTCCAACCATCGGGACGTTTTCTCCAGGTTGTACTCGTTAGATACTTGGCGTAAATGGTTTGACCGTAGTAATGCTCGGTTTCGTTCTGGCGAAACAATGCGACCGCGATCCCTTCCTCTTCGTAGTAGGACAGGAGTTCGACTCGGATCACCCCGCTCAAGCCCTTCGCAAGCGGCTTGATCTCCTTCAGCATATCCGCTTTGCCTTTGTAGGTATCGTCCTCTTCGGCGAAAATAACATTGGGATCCAAGTATTTATCCCATACGGCGACATCGCCGGATGCGATTGCGTCGGACATGGCCTGCATGTAGCCTGTAATGAGAACGCGATCCTCGGCGGACGCAGGTAGTGAGAGCAGCGACAAAACAGCAAACGTGGCGAAGAATCGCATTGTTTGTTTCCCGCAAAGTTATCAGTCTCGCAAACTCTTTAGATCCTAGCCAGAACAATTGCGAATGGTGAATGCCAGCCGATATCCGGATTGTTACGGGGTTAGCCGGGCGAACGAAGGTACAGGGAATGTATGCCACTTAAGAAAATAGTCTCCGGCGGCCAAACAGGAGTTGATCGCGGTGCCCTTGATGCCGCCTTAGTAGCGGGATTTAAGTGTGGGGGATGGTGCCCGGCGGATCGCGGCGCTGAGGATGGCGTGATCCCCGACCGATATCCTTTTAAGCCATTGCCGTCTGATTTTGCCGCAGGGATGCGGCAACGGACGCAAGTCCGAGAGGCGAGTCGAAGTCACAGCCATCTCAATGGGTCATCGAAACACTGCCGCCAAGTATATACGCGGGTGTTTTCCAGTTCAGGGTCTCACGCGGTCGTGTATTTAGCTTCCTTGCAACAGTATCTAGTTGAGCTTGGCTTACAGCGGAGAGATTCATGCCCTTGGGATAATACTGTCGCAGCAGTCCGTTGGTGTTCTCATTGCTGCCTCTCTGCCAAGGACTAGAAGGGTCGCAAAAATATACTTGCACATCAGTAGCAACGGTAAACGCAGCGTGACTTGCGAGCTCCATTCCACGGTCCCAGGTCAGCGATCGGCGCAAGGCGACAGGCAGTTTGCGAACCGCCTTGATGAGAGCTGCGACAACATTTTCTGTTCGCTTATTCGCGACTTTGACGATAATGACGAAGCGAGATCGGCGCTCAACCAGCGTCGCAACGAAGGTTCCTTTGGAGCCCTCTACTAAGTCACCCTCCCAATGACCCGGAATCGCGCGATCCTCGATTTCTGCGGGGCGCTCGCGAATCGAAATCGCATCGATGATCTCGCCTCGGCCATTGCCGCGCTTATTGGCATGGCGCGAGCGACGGATACGCCGCTTCGAGCGCAGATGCCCAATCAGCTCTTTCTTCAGTGCGCCGCGTGCCTGCACAAATAGGCTTCGATAGATCGTCTCGTGTGACACCCATAACTCCGGATCCTCTGGATACTCGTCCTTGAGCCAGCCGGCGATCTGCTGTGGAGCCCAATCCTGCTTTAGTTTAACCGCAACGATTCGTTGCAAGTTCCGGTTCTTGGCCAACAGACAGAGTTTTGGACGGCGCGCGGACTCCCAGGCTGCCAAATCGGCCTCCGCGGCGCGATAAACCGACCGTCCGCCATGCCGTGAAACCTCTTGGCTCACCGTGGAAGCGGCTCGACCTAGCTTCCTAGCGATCGCGCGGATCGTGTTGCCCGCGGCGAGACCTCGAGAAACCTCCTCGCGCTCACCGAGGTTCAAAACTCTCGCAGATCGACATCGCAACGCGGGCGCAATGCCGCCCGTTCGCTGGAGTATTTTATGGACCGAGGAATCGCGACGGCCCAGTGCATGCGCGATGCCTAGGGCGCGCACGCTGAAGAATGTGCAGGACAGCGACGGGACGGTGATTCTCTTTAGCGGCACGCTCTCGGGCGGCACGCTCTCCGACGCTGCTCACGCAGAAACTGTGCGTGCGGGAGAAAAAGCCACTGGTCGTTGTGGATTCGACACTGATGAAGCCGTTGCGCGCTGCGGACGCCATCATGCAGTTCGTCCATCAGAATCGGATTGCGGTGCTGAATGTGGCGGGGCCGCGCTTAAGTGGTTGGCCTAAAGGTTATATTTTCGCGCTAGGAACTATTGGCGCAGTGATCTCGAATTTGTAGGCGAGATCGATATCACGTTCCGGGCCGGCGTAGACCCTTCCCTGGGGCCTGCGGGCAAACCGTCCAAGGTTTGCACGCCCCGTCACATGATATCGATCCCGCTCGGGTGTCCGCGCCGCACATAACTTCAGTCGCTGCGCCCGCTTCACACGACTTTCGCGAGTAGTATTGAGGACTGCGATGAAGCTAGATCTGATTCGTATCGTTCGAGGCGACATCACGACGCTGGATGTTGATGCGGTCGTGAATGCGGCGAATACGTCGCTGCTTGGGGGCGGTGGTGTGGATGGGGCCATTCACTATGCGGCGGGTCCGGAATTGTTGGCGGCATGTCATCAACTCGGCGGTTGCTTGACGGGTGAGGCGAAGATTACGCCGGGATTTGGACTCAAGGCGCGTTGGATCATTCATACCGTGGGGCCCGTGTGGAAGGGGAGCGATCGGGGAGAGGCTAAGTTGCTGGCGGCGTGTTATGAGAATTCGCTGCGATTGGCGACGGAACGCCAATTAAAGTCGATTGCCTTTCCTGCCATCAGTACCGGCGCTTATGCGTATCCGCTCAAAGCCGCCACTGAGATTGCAATCGCGTCGGTCAAGGAGTTTGCGAAGCGCAATGAGGTCTTCGAGGAGATCCTATTCTGCTGTTACTCGGGTGAAGATTTTGCAACCTGCAAGAAATTGCTCCGAGCATAGAGGCTCAAACTAGGTAGGTGCCTGGGCTGCGGTGCATTTGGGTAAATAGAGTTCGTGGTCGTTGCTGGTGATCATGACATTCACGATTGTGGCGAATTGGAAGCACATCAAGGAGCGGATTCATGTGCCACCGTAAGGGACTAGTCCGCTTGCGCTCGACAATCGAGGCGTTGGTGGTATTGTCGATCAGCGCGTGCGCCGTGCACCCGCCTTCACCGAGTCATATAGATGCTAGGTTCTATGGAACATGGGCTAATGCGAATCCGCGTTATTTCAACTGGTGGGACATAAAAGCGGATCGGGTCATCAACTACGGCATTGCTCTAGACAATGGCAAGTGCGGCGCGAATGAGGCGACAATCATTGGCGACAATGCGGTCGACATCCCGTTTGGCACTTCCGGAACGGTTCAACTCACGATCGTCGGCGAGGAATTGGTTTTTCAAGCACCCGGTGTTTACGCCCGCCACAAAAGATCTTCACCAGAAGTCATCTGCCGGCGACCTGATGGATCGTATTTCGAGAATGCGCCACACCCCGCGACTCCGTAAAACGAGGCGCATTTGACGAAAAATACCCGTGTCGGCGGTGCTTGCTTACGCCGCAAGCTTCCTTGAAACTGGGCAGGCTGCAGCAGGGAGCTCGTCGTGGGGGAAGCGGACGGGACGGGGAAGTCAAATAAAGACGAATCTCACCCGTCGGGGCCCGCTGTTGCCGGATCCTCGCGGCCGGTATTCATCAGTTACGCATCGCACGATGCAGTCATGGCGCAAAAGGTGTGTGGGGTGCTCGAGGTAGCGGGTTTCCCCTCCTGGATCGCGCCGCGGGATGTGGTTCCGGGCACTCAGTATGCGGATGGTATCGTGGGCGCGATCGACGAATCGCGAATCCTGGTCCTCATCGTATCAAAAGATGCGTTGGCTTCTGCGCATGTAGGGCGAGAACTGGAACGTGCTGCCTCCAAGCGCCACCCTGTCATTGCTCTGAAAGTAGATTCGGCGCCGCTGACCCGGGCGTTCGAGTATTTCTTAAACCAATCGCAATGGATCGAGGTGGGCGCCGGCGGCACGGACGGCGCCATTGCGAAGCTGGTGGAAGCGGTCGGTCGGCATCTCGCACCGGGAGCCGCGGTCTCGCTTCCTCCGCCGCTCCAAACGTCAAAGCAGAAGGCTGCAATGTCGCGACGACGCTGGGGCATCGCTGCAGTCGTCGTCGTGCTGGCGTTGGCGGCGGCATATTTCTTGGTGAGTAGGTCGTTTTGGCGGTCGCCAGCGACGATTGCGGTTGCAGACAAATCCATCGCGGTGCTGCCGTTCGTTGACATGAGCGAAAAGAAGGATCAGGAGTATTTCGGGGATGGGATGGCGGAGGAGATTATCGATCTTTTGGTCAAAATTCCGGGGCTCAAAGTTATCAGCCGTACCTCATCGTTTCAATTCAAGGGTAAAACCGAAGACCTGCGCAGCATCGGCACGCAGCTCGGCGTCGCTTATGTGCTCGAGGGGAGCGTGCGAAAGTCCGGCGATCACTTAAGGGTGACCGCGCAGCTCATCAACGCCCAAAATGGAACGCATGTCTGGTCCCAAACCTATGACCGGGACCTGAGTGATGTCTTAAAGATGGAAGATGAGATTGCAGCGTCGTTGGTGCGAGCGCTACAAATCGAAGTCGGCGCCGGTGAATTGGGGTCTCGGCCGGCGCTGCGCAATACAGAGGCCTACACAGCGTATTTGCAAGGTTGGCATGCCGATGATCGTGCCGATCAGCAGGGCTTGGAGCAGGCCGTCAGCGACTTCCAGCGCGCGCTCGAACTCGATCCCACGTTCGCAGCGGCAGAAGTGGGGCTTGCGGACGCGTATTTCGATCTTGGCATATTTGGATTCATGCCACCCGCCATCGCGTTCGAAAAGGCCCGGCGCGCTGTGGATGAGGCGCTTAAACTAGACCCGAAACTTGGAGTCGCTCATGCGCAGCTTGGCGATATTCATCGTGCCTACGATTGGGACTGGACCGCCGCCGCCAATGAACTTAAACGGGCGCAGGAGCTTGCGCCCAACGATTCAGGGGTGTTGTTCACCTCGGCGGCGCTGCCGTGGACGTTGGGCCGTTGGGACGACGCCCTGAAACTGACGAACGCCGCACTGGCGCGAGACCCGCTAAACCCTACCGGATATGAAAATCTTAGCCAGATACAGCTGCGCCGCGGCCGGCTGGCGGAGGCGGAAGATGCACAGCGCCGCGCCCTCGCGATCAGACCGACGGGAATCGGTGATCGTTACTTGCTCGGCCTGGTGCTGCTCGCTCGCGGCGAGCGTGAAGCCGCGTTGGCGGAAATGCTGAAGGAGAGCGACGATCAGATGCGCTTGGCCGGGTCCGCGATTGCCTATTACACGCTCGGTCGCAAGGTTGATTCGGATGCGGCGCTTGCACAGATGATTAAAAGCCAGACCAATCGTCCGTTTTTTATCTCAAGTGTCTATGCGTTTCGGGGCGAGTCAGACGAGGCGCTCAAATGGCTCGATACCTCGAATAAGCAGGGGGAGTCTGCTCTGCTCCTTCTCAAGAGCCAGCTAATGTTTGACAAGCTCGAAGGCGACCCGCGCTACAAGGCGTTTTTGAAGAAGAAGAATTTGCCAGAATAGGCGGTGAGCGCGCCTGGTCATGTCTCGGGCCGACGTAGACCCATTGCGCTGCGCAGTCCGTGCTTCGCGCAAGCCCAGGGCATACATTGAGCTTCGCTATCCTTGCTGCGCTCAAGCCCGGGGTGACCTTCCCTGGTCACCCGTCCAACGCATGCGTTGGACCCCTGTATGCCCGTTCGACGTATACGTCTCACCCCTGGGGCCTGCGGGAAAAATTTCCTGTTTTTCACGCCCCGGTCCATGCTCACGCGTGTTCCCCGCCGGATTCCGCCGCGCAGTGAGAGGTGAAATATGTTTGTGGGTCACTATGGAGTTTCGTTCGCCATGCAGCCGGCAGCCCGGCGCGTGCCGCTGTGGGTATGGTTCATCGCAGTGCAATGGCTGGATGTGGTGTGGTCGGTCCTGGCACTGCTTGGGGTCGAAAAGGTGCGCATCGTTCCTGGATTTACCCAAGCGAATGCGCTTGATCTCTAGTACATGCCGTTCACCCATGGCCTGCCGGGATCGATTTTGCTGTCGCTCATCTTTGGAGGCATCGTGGCATTGTTCAGGGCAGGCAACCGTCTTAAAACGGTCTTGCTCGTGTCGGCGGCGTCGTTCTCTCACTGGGTGCTCGATCTCATAGTACACACGCCTGATCTGCCGCTCTACGGCAATTCGGCAAAGGTGGGTTTCGGGCTGTGGCAAAACGTCGCCTTGAGTTTCCCGCTGGAGCTCGTCACTTTGTTGATTGGTGCCTTGATGTATGCGCGGGCGAGGAAGTATAGGAGCGCCAAAGGCCGGTATGTGTTTTGGGGGTTCGTGGCTCTATTGGCGGTAGTCCAAGTCGGCGCGAACTTCGGGTCGCAACCATCATCTTCGCAGGCCATGGCAAGCACCGGAATCATCTTATACGCGGTGCTAGCGCTACTGGCCGCGCTGGTCGAGCGAGGCACGATTCAGTAGTGGAACAGCGCAATGCCCCGAGCGCGAGGTGAGGCGACGCCGAATAATGCGCCGCGAGTCGCTGTTTGACTATCTTGCCATTCGGCTCGCACAGTTTGCCGCGCAAGCTTAAGAGCCGGACGCTGATCATTCGCTTCCGTCTGTACGATGGCGCGCAGGCACGCGAAATACGTTTTGTAAGTTTTGCTCGGCCACGCTAGGTCACGCGAATTTTAAGGTACGATTCCGTCATGCGTTTGTCATGCGAAGTCCGCGCAGCCGTCGTTTTCAGCCTGTGGGTCGGGGCCGCGTTAGCGGCACCTGCAGGCAGCGCTCCGTCCACCGCAGTTCCGGATTCGCACGTGTCAGTGTTGAGCGCGGAACAAGTGATCCAGATCTTGGATGAGACGATCGATTGGTATCGAACCTTAGGTACACAACAGCAGAATGCTACGCAACCTAGCGATTTGTTGATTTTATATGCGAATCGGCAGACCGCGGACCAAGTCGTCAGTTTGGCGATAGAGCTGGCGCGCGCCAATGCTGAACTTCTCAGCAACGAAGCGAGTGCTGGGCAAGGCGCCGCAGATGCCTCTTCCTCCCAATCGCTCAGTCGGCAGCAATCGCAGTTGGATGCGGAGCGTGCATCCGTTCAAGAGGAAATAGCCGTCCTAAAAGAGTCGCGCGCCACCTCAAAGGGCAAACAGGACGTCCTCGCAAAGCTGATTGAACTACAGGGCGAGCTTGCGATGCTCGCCGCAAGGAGAAATCTGCTCGACACAATGACGGAGTTCACTGCGCAGAATAGTCCCCAACAAGCAAGCGTTGGCACCCTCAAAGCCCATATCGATGCCATTGCCGCGACGTTGCCCACCTTGGGCGTAACCCCCGGTTCCGCGTCCGTGCCCAGCGCAGCGCAAACGAGTGCGACGCCAGCAGGGACGCCTCTCAGCGGTAACGAGACGAAAACAGCCGCAATACGCTCCGGGATATGGGACCTTGGCGTCACAGCAGTAAACCTGCATCGAAAAATCAACTCGATCGATATGGTGGATGAGCACACCGAGGTTCTAGCCAAGACGTTTCTTAAGGTGAGCGATTTACCTCTTAAACAACTGAAAATCTATTCAGCGCGTAGCGACGCGCTTGCACAGCAGGCTGACCATGCCAACGGCGCGACACTGGTGGCTCTTCGAGGCGAATTCGATACGCTTGCGTGGCTTTTCAAACAGACCTCGGCAATTCTCCTGCCGTTGAGCAAGGAGCAAGTTCTGCTTGCACAATACCGGCACAACTTGGGTAGCTGGCGAGAAGCCACTCAACGCCAATTCTACGAAGCCTTAAGAGCACTTGGAATTCGCCTTGGTATCTTGGCGGGTATTCTGACCGCTATGTTCGTGCTCTCTGAAGTTTGGCGGCGTGGCGTGGTTCGTTATGCCCACGAGCCCCGGCGCCGGTATCAGCTGCTTTTGATTCGCAAAATAGTCATGTGGGCCGCGGTTATTGCAATTGTCGGCTTAAGCTTCGCCACGGAAATCAGTACCTTCGCCACCTTCGCCGGCTTGCTTACCGCCGGCGTGGCAGTGGCCATGCAAAGCGTATTGGTGTCGATAGTGGGATATTTTTTCCTCATCGGTAAATATGGCATTCGCGTCGGAGACCGCATACAGATCGGCACTGTCGTAGGGGAAGTTATCGACATTGGACTGGTGCGAATGCACCTGATGGAACTGCACTCGGACGGCCCACTGGGGCCGACCGGACGCGTGGTGGCCTTCGCGAATCTCATTGTGTTCCAAGCATCGGGCGGACTATTTAAGCAGATTCCGGGTGTGAATCTGTCCTGGCACGAGAATACTGTGGTATTGCCTGCTGTCAGCGACTATGCGGTCCTAAAGGCTCAATTGTTAGCTGCGATCAGTCGAGTGGTCGAGGAGTACCGTGACGAATTCGTGCGGCAGGCGAACGCGATCAAGGAATCCACGGCCGCGATTTCCGTCAACGATACGTTGCCGCAGGTTCTGATGCGTCTAGCGAGCGGCCGGATGGAGGCACTGATCCGGTACCCAGTAAGCCGCATACACGCTGCCGAAATTGACGAGCGCGTCTCGGAAGCGGCGCTCAAGGTCCTCGCAACAAGTGGTGACAGCTCATCGGCGAAGTGACACTGGGTGAGCTTACGTGAGCGCGGACTTGACTACCGGGCTCACTGCCAAGGGTGACGTGGTCACCCAGCGCGGCACGAAGCCTTAGGATGGCGTGGTGTTCGTAGTTAGCGTAGCGGATGCGCAGGTACAGGGTTTTTGCGCCTTTCGCCATGGATGCGTCAAGGTCGGAATATCGGACGGATACGTCACCGAATTTGTCGGTCGTTCACCGGGAATTCCAGATCATTGGCCGAATATCGCGTGAGCGTCCGCAGGATCTCCCTCAACATTCAGCCGTTCGATCAGTTAAGGGAGTTTACACATGAATACCACCTACATTTTCGAGCGGATTGCGGAAGGGATTTTGGCGGTTGCGGCCACGGGCGTTACGGTGCTGGCTTTGTTGGTGTAAAGGTGAGGCGATGCATTTCCGAAGCGACGATGAGTCGCGTTGGACCGGCGAACGTCGCCTCAATGGTGCTTATTTGTTCGTGGCAGAGGGCTCGGGATCCACGAGATCGCCTTTGCGCGGAAACTCTTCGCGCGGCGTCCCTTGGGTTCCCGGTAGAGGCGGCTCTCGTACGTCCTCTCCGGATGTGCCGCTGGGATCATCGGGGTCGATCGGCGGGTGGGTATGCATGCAAGGCTCCTTGATGGCACACAATATTGCACCTTCAGGCGCCAGAACAAGTTCCTGAAACCAAGCGACGTGTGTGGGACGCGACTGACAGGTTTACTGATAGCACAGTAGTCTCTACGGTCACCACCACGGGTATTGGGGGGCCGGTGCCTTCGATCAGATAAGGTGAGCGAGGTGGTTCGCGCGTTCTGACTAAATGTCGGAACGCCGGCGAGAACGCCATAGATGGCGAAGTGAGCGGGCGTCGAACCTTAGGATGGCGTGGTGAAAGTCCGAAAAGGGCGCGGACTGGAGTTCAACCGAAGCTGTGTTTTTCCAATTCTCTGACGACGGTATCCCCATCGTCGCCGAACCAGCAGAGCTTGGCGGTTTCGTCATCCAGATTGGTTTTGAGGTTCTCTTCAATCAAGCCCGATATGCGAACCAGCCGTTTGTATTCAGCAAGGCGGGGGTCATGCGTCGCCAGTGCCTGCTTTAGGAATTGGGTGGCAACCGATATGTGCTTTCGGCAGTAATTTTCGGCGAAGCCTGAAATAGTGGGGCTCACGGGTTCCAAGAGAAGTCGGCAGAACTCTACAGCCAGCTTAAATTCTTGTTCGACGTTTTTGCGCGCAAATGCCCCTGCTTTGTCGATCGAGTGCTCGGCATCGGCGAGCGCTGCCCCGGCGGTGAGCACAATCGCGGTCATGACTTTTTTGAAGTCGTTGTTTCGCGCGGTCGACGTTTTCACCGCGCAACACTAGCAAATATATCAGCGATACATTGTGGATGGACTTAACGGTTTTGGTGTCTGGAACGTTTCGCGAATGACATGGTGTTTAAGGGATTGCGAAATCTCTCAACGGACGTTTGGAATTCTTAGGGTTTGGGTGTCAAAAGCGCCCGATACCTGCTGTTTTTGTCATGGAGCGTCGTTAAGTTTGCCTTACCCATTGCTCAAGAATCCGACAGATCTGGTGTCTCGTCGCGCCGAGGGTTCGGGGATCGAGTTGACCCACATCTTTATCGTTGTATGTTCTGCCAGCCGCGGTCCTTCATGCAGGCGGCGAACTGGTCATTCGCGTTGGCACCGGTCGTATGAGCGTAGGGCGAGGAGCCCGGAGCCTTCTGCTCGCAGGCAGCTTTGTCCTCGGAGTACTTGTCGAAAGGGGATGTCCACGTGCAGGCATTCAGAACTAAGAGAAGCATCGTCAGGCCTAGGTTTCTCATACGCACCTCAACAGACTGGGCGTAATTGAATTCTAGCAAATCGCTCAAAAGCGCAGCGAGCGGGCTGGGTTATTTATCCACGGATGGCGAGGTCCGCCAGCCCCGCTCCTGCATGCAAACGGCCCACGTGTTTTCTGCCGCACCGGCGGTGGTATTGGCGTATGGCGAAAGACCGCGTGTGGCCTCCTCGCAGTTGTACTTATCTTTGGCAAAATCCTGGTGTGAGGGCATCGTATCGCAGCCACCCAAAACCACGACAAGCAGCATCAGACTTAGCTTTTTCATACGCAGCTCGCTAAGAGTGGGCGTGATCGAATTATAGCAAAACGGGTGGATTTCCAGGCACTTTGTGCCTCACCGTTCGTGTTGCTTGAGTTTTCTCTCCCGGCTAGTTCTCATATACTTCATCCCAGTCTGGCTGGTCGACAATCCCCTCGGAGGCCCCATGAGCGAATGCAAAATCATCATCGTCTCAATCCCGGTTGCTGATCAGAATCGCGCCAAGACATTCTATTCGGCCAATCTCGGCTTCAAGATCACGATGGAAGCGATCGACGCGATGGGTCCGGGCAAAAGCTGGATCACATTAGAGCCCCACGGGGGTGGGCCGGCGGTAACCTTAGTGAATTGGTTTGAATCGATGCCGGCGGGATCGTTGCGGGGACTCGTGATTGCAACGGCCGATCTCACCGCTGAGCACGCGAGGCTCAAGTCCGAGGGCGTTGCCATTGATGATGTAAAAGACGCTCCCTGGGGTCGCTACGCCACATTGCGGGATAGCGAAGGAAATGGATTGGTTTTGCAGCAGGACCGTCCGCGCGCTTAGATTGCTCACGCGGAATTGCGCCGCTTAGCCATGGGTGAGCCGCACGCCGGCGAACGCCAGTACACGGGCGAGCAACACTGTGGCGAGCGCCGACACGCGGAAGTGTCGGCAGTCCGCGAACGCAGCAAGGACGCGAAGTGATGCGGTACTGGCAGGACCGCAGCGAGCCACGGACGGCGAAGCGTGGCGGGCGAAGTGAGCAGCCGTCGAACCGGCCGAACGACGGCACATGGGTGAGTCGAGCGACGAGCGCCTGATGTACACCCCGGACGCTGGCGCTTAAGAGTCGAACGCCCGCCTAAGTTGCAGGCGGGCGCAGAACCCCTTAAGCTATACACACCCGATGTGTATGGTGGTTCTTATGAAGCAATTGCGTAAATCGAGTGCTGGACGCACGAATATTGTCCTCGATTCGAAACTCGTGGAGCGGGTCAAACGACTTGCCAAGGTCAAAACGACCCGTGACGCCGTCCATGTCGCGCTCGAGCACTACGTTCGGAGTCGCGACTACTCGGGAGTTCTTGCGTTGCGCGGCACGGGCGGGGTCGCGGAGGGCTATGATCCGAAGGCAACCAGTCCGCCGCGGTGACCTGAAATGCTGGTCGACTCCTCGGTGTGGATCGCGTACTTACGCGGTGAGAATCTGATCGAGGTCGAGCTGCTGACCGAAGCTCTGGATCAGGGAGCGCCTGTCTGGCTGGCGCCGCCCATCCTGCAGGAAGTTCTGCAGGGAGCAGATGGCCCTGATCGGTTCAGCCGATGGGACCGGGTGCTTAGCGAGCTACCCATGGTCATTGCACCTGACGCGCGGGAGGCTGCACGCAGCGCAGCGCATTTGTACGCGCGATGTCGATGGGCGGGCGTCACCCCACGTTCCGCGAACGACTGCTTGATCGCGACACACGCCATTCTTGGCCGCATGCCACTTCTGCATCGTGATCGGGACTTTGAATTGATCGCCGGAGTTGAGCCGAAGCTCATTCTTGTTGCCGCAGGAAAATGAGCCCATGGCGTAGCTGGGCGGGCGAGCGAGAAGGCGCGGTGCGCTCCGGCCCGGAGGAGAAGGCAGTGAACACAAAGACGGTACTGATTCCAACCTTTCTTACCCTGCTGATCGCTGCTTGCTCGAAATCGCCGGTGGAGAGGGGAGTTGAGGCAACAACCGGCCTCATTAAGCAGGCCATGGCGCCGATCTATCCGAAGGACGCTTCTGCGCAAGCCGAACGGATGGTGTTACTGCTGGCGGATCGCCCGGAGTGCGATGTGTACAAAGCGCAGTTGCGCGATGCCGGCCGCGGACCGCCCACTGAGGGCACCACCCAACGGAATTTGGTCGTGGCTTATGATGCGGCGGGTAAGGCGGGGCGCGTGAAGACCGTGAAGTGAAAATGGGCAAGTCCCGATACATTCCTTAGTGACCGATCAGATGCAACGACAGAGCTTTCCAGGTGGGGTTACTCAGCAGTACTAATGCGGTGATTTGGATGGTAATCATCCAGGCAACGCCTGCTATATACGCGGGGTGGAATCTTGCGCGCGTGGCCACGTCGTACACCCCGAGCGCGAGAATAAGGAGATCGCTTCCGAGATAGAGCGTAGCCCATTCGCCTAAGGCGAGTGGAGCGGCTACGGCGCCGTTTAGAAGGCGCGCGAAGCCGGCGTCGCTGATATAAATGAGGCCCAGCAACATGAGGCGCTTGTGCGCCGCTGGACGCGCGCGCAGGTTAAGTCCCGCCGCGGTTAAACCCGTGAACGCCAAAATGTCGGTAAGTTGGACGGCCAGAAATTCCGGCGTTTGGCCGGTCGCCGTAAAGCGGCCAGCATCGACGACTAATGCGGTTGCGGGACCGAGCACGACCATGATCGATGCGAGTACCGCGCCTGCAAAACCTAACCTACGATGAATGTCTGCCCGCGCATTTCGGATCAGTCCCACCTGCACCGTGAACAACGTCAGGTAACCAACGAAGGCGACCGCGTGAAAGTGGACGATCAACGGGTAGTCGAAACCGTACTTGCTCAAGTGATTGAAGGTGTCGGTGCCGAAGCCCGACAGCACAGCCACCCAGACTAGGGCTGTGAAGATAAGAAACGCGTTCCGATCCGCCCCCACGCGCGCGGGAAAGTACCCAAAGGTTATTGTTGTTATTTTCGCATCCTCAAGCCGACACAAAAAATGCGCATCGGCAGTCGTTAGAGGATAGCCGATTTCGGGGGCGAAGCCGGATGAGTTTTCGACGCTCGATGTCGCGTCAAACCCGACGAACGACGGCACATGGGTGAGTCGCATGCGACGAACGCCGATACATGGAAGTATCGGCAGGCCCGCGAACGAAGCAGGAAGCGAAGTGAAGCGGTGCCGGCTGGGTAGACTAGCCAGGGGTGAGGTCGCATGGTTTTTCAACGCGACGATGAGTCGCGTTGAACCGACCGAACGACCGGCCAAGGATGGCCGGGCTGGACTCCGCGAAGCCAGGGATGGCGAAGCGAGAGGGCGTGGTGTTCGGTGCTCGTTTTGCTGGCGTAAGGCAGTGCCGGCTCTTGCAGCCCCAAATGAGGGGTTACACGAAATGGCCGTCACCATGAGCGATGGGTGCGAAACTTCAACGCCTATGCGGCGGCCATTGTTGCCAGGCTTAAGGGTTTTGCACCGTGTGCGCTGGGCCCATTCCGACTTGGACTACTTTCCCCTAGTCGCTATCTGGCCCATCAACGCCAGTGGGTTTCCGTCGGGATCAGAGAATTCCAGGAGTTTGAGTTCGTAGGATTTCGTTCGTTGTACGGTTTCAATCGGGCCGGCAAATTTGACGCCACTGGCCTCGAGTCGAACTCGACTTCGCTCAAGGTCTGAATCGTCAAAATATAAAGTCGTCGATTGGCCCGGCTTGCCACGTTCTATCATCAATCGTGCATCACCGACGGCGAAAAAGACCATACCATTTGCAACAAACAGCAGCTGCAATCCAAGGACGTCACGATAGAACTCGGTAGCGCGATCAAGATCGGTTACCTGAATGGCTATTTGAGCGAATCTGTGGCCGCGCAATGGACCGGACCCAGCATTTTTCGGCAGGTCCGCGGCCCGGAGAGACATCGATTGTCCCGTTAGGGCTAGTGCAACGATAGCCAGTGTCGGCAGAAGGGTGCGCCGATTCTTCATGGGAAACCTCGCTGGATGAATCAAATGCGCGCTCGGGGCAATCGGCAATAGTCGCTAGTTCGAGTACCTATCCCATTCGGAATGCCATCGCATACTACTGTCGACGCTTCTGATTTACCCTCCCCCTTAAGTAGGATGCTCAGCCATGCGGCATATGCCAGTGCACCGCGAAGCCATGGGTGAGCCGCACAGCGGCGAACGCGACCCACAATCAATGACTTGCGGGGACGACATCCGTGTCGCTCTGACTGTCCGGTTGTTGCGTTGCGCTCGAACGTTATCCCTCGATTTGTTGCCGCATAAGGCGCAGGCTTCGTCGCCCATGGCAGAAGAAATCCTCACCGACCACGACTCGATCTTCTGCGCGAACAGGGCTTGTGTGCTTCACGTGCGGCGCGGCGACGCGAATGTGCGCGGCAGCGGCAATTGGGCGCAACTCGCGGAGGGCATCATCGTCGGTCGCCGGCGAGTTGGTGGCGTGACGCTGTGCGATCGATGTGCGGGTCAGGTGCTGAGAGGGGAAATCCTGGTCGTGACAAAAAACGCCGCGTAGGATAAAAGTGTCGACCCCGTACAAAACTGCGTAAGCGGGCCGGGGGCTGATCTCCGAATCTTAGGATGGCGTGGGAGCTGGCGCTAGGGATCAGGTCGGAAGGCCAGAGCATAGTTAAATGCGGAATCTTGTCCGGCAGCGTATTCAGTCCAGGTCTGCACCACAGGCACATCAGGTTCGATCGCGTTGGGCCCGCTTTTGACAAACGCGTACCATCTCGTTGAATAGCGAATCACGAGCTTGGAGTTTGGCAACCGCATCTCGCGAGGTTCTTGATAGCTATTGGGTTTCTCGCCGATGGTTTCGCCGACGAGCGTCGCGGCGGTTTGCGATCTGAACTGCGCTGCATTGTTCATCGCCGCGGAAAAGGTTTGTGGTCCGATCAATACGAACAAGTGACCCTTTCTGTTAATCGAGGCGAGTCGCTGGATGGGTTCGATGAGATTTCGCTCTCCAACCGTATTGTCGCCTCCGCCATTGTCCCGCATGTCAATCACAAGCTTTTCAGGCGCAGCCTGAGATATCAAGTCAACCATGGCGGTGCTGCGCCCGCGAAGCCCGTCGTAGGATCTGAAGTCGCAATACACAGTGCGCGCATTGAGGATGTTCACGCACCAGAAGGGTTCGTCGTGATGTTGATCCGCCAGGAAGACGTGGGCGTGAGGTCGAATCCACGTGTCCTTATTACGCGTCGGGCTCGATGGTAAATCCATTGTAAATACGTGCCCAGCGTCATCGCGGAACGTGAACTGGGCCACCGCACGCTCGGGGATAATATCAAGGCCGTGAAGAATGAGCCCGACGCTTAAGTAGTTCACCGCCAAAGTCCGACGAAGAGAGGCATTTTCGTCGGCCGGTGTGAGTTCCAGTGCGAGGTCCATGGCCTCACCCACGGCCGTCTGGTTTATCTTGAGTATGTGAGTGCCGAGGGCTTGCTCAAATCCCGGAGCTGTGCGAGTCACGCGAAATTCGCCGCCGAACTCTTGAATTTCGATCGGGAAGTAAGCGCGATTGAGCGGAAGGCGAACGCCCGTGTGTCCGTCTCCGATGAGGTTCACAACGCGCATTAATCCAACGAGGCGCGCGTCGGCGTGTTGGATTGATGCTTGAGTTTCCAGGCGGTCAATGGCGGCGTCAAAGGATTCTCGTGAAATTGCGTGAAAGGCATTGAGATGTCGCCTGGTCAAATTGAGCTTTAAATACTCAAGGTCAGCTCGCCAAAGGGCTGGATCGATGGTCAAGTCGGGTTCCGGCCCCGCCCTATGGCAGGCGCAGAAGATAGGAGCTATCAATAGAAATGAAGCCAATCGTTTCAATAGCGCGAGTCCTTTCGATATCGACTAAGGGATACAGTTGGTTGTTAGATGCTTTAGGCTTCAGGTACATTAGGCCTTGCGAGCGTGGTTGACGATGACCGCACCAGCATTCTGACTTTCGCCAGCCATTTCCGTCGCGTGGCCTCGTCCATCGATCGCGTTGCGCTCGGCCGCGATTTCGATACGGTTTTTACACGGAATAGCTATTTTCATCGGCAAATTTATGGCCTGCGGATCTATCGTGGTGGCCATGAATTCCATGATCCTCCGCGCTCGCGAGATGAGCCTGGCGTTGTTGGTGGTTGCGGTCATTGATCACGGTCACTTACAGGCGGGCTTTTCCGGCGCGACCCCCCATTCTTCGGGGCTCATGCGATTGGGCCGTGATTTGATGCGCAGGGCCGGCGGGGAAGCCATGGCGGAAGAAAGTGCCGCGGACTCGACCTCCTCGCGCAATCGGCGACCTCGCGTGGGAGCGTCTAGCGGCCGCTCATCATAGCTTGGGCTTAGAATGGCATGGTGTGCGAGAGGCCACGGCGTTATAATGGCCTTCCATGAAACCGCGATGGCGTGGTTTGCCCCACGGTTAATGGCCCCTTTTGTGGCCGGAGGTTTTCATGGCAATCCAAGATTACGTGCGATCTATTGCGGCGACCGAGACCGTGTCGAAGGATCAGGTATTTCGATTCCTGGAAATGCAATTCGCTCGGGCGGACACGAATCACGACGGCAAGCTGGATGGGGATGAACTCGCGCTGTTCGTTAACGCCATCTCGCGCCCGGACGTGGATCAACGGTAGCGAACAGAGCATCACACAACTTTAAGCGCATTCGGCGGGTTCGTAGCCTAAGATCGTCAGGCCTGTTACTGGGCTGACCGGGCAGGGGTCGTCGCCGTGCTTTAGAGCTGGCGCCAGGGCTGGCAGAGTCATCGCGGCCGCGGTAGGCTTTCGCTTTAATCTAAGCGTAGAGGCGGCAATGGCGATCAAACGTCCAACAAAAAGCCGGGGTACGTCTTCACACAAACCGATCGCGTCAGCCCCGTTGCGCCACGTCGATGTCAGAGCGCCGCAGCAGATGGTACCGGGCGAGCTGTACGTAGGGTGGGCATGCAAGAACCGATCGTGCGGGCTCGTCATCGCGATTGCCACCACGGCATCTGGCGGCAAACCAGTGACCGAATTCGACGATCAGTTGACGGCGATCAAATGCCCTCATTGTGGGGATGAAGATTTGTACCGCTGGAGCACTCGGAGCGAGCAGAAATACACGCCGAAGAGTGTTTGAGCGCCTGAATGCTTCAGTTCGGCGTCTTCGATCATCTTGATCACAATGGGACATCGCTCGGTGAGCAGCTTGAAGATCGGCTGAAGCTCATTGGCGTACTCGAGACCGAAGGCTATTACGCCTATCACGTCGCTGAGCATCATTCGACAAGGCTCGGGATGGCGCCGTCCCCGAGCGTGTTTCTCGCCGCCGTGGCGCAGCGGACTCGGAGGATCAAATTCGGTCCGCTCGTCTACGTCCTGCCCCTGCATCATCCGCTACGGCTTTACGAGGAAATCTGCATGCTCGACCACCTGAGCGGTGGGCGGTTGCAGCTTGGCGTTGGTCGCGGTGGCGCACTGATCGAGCATCAGCGCTATGGGATCGATCCGGCCATGGCACAGGCGATGTATCACGAGGCATTCGCGGTTCTGATGCAGGCTTGCGAAGCAGAGGTGGTGAATTTCGAAGGCCGGTTTTATCAATTCAAGGATTACGTGGCAGCCGCAAAGCCAGTGCAGCGGCCGCATCCGCCGCTCTGGTATGGCATACCGAACGTCGATGCGGTCGCCTGGGCCGTGACACGCGGCGTCAACGTGATATCGCTCGGGCCTGCATCTCGTGCCCGCGACATTGTCTCCCGCTACCGCGATGACTGGGCGGCGGCGGGCCACCAGAGCGGCGATCTGCCAATGGTCGGCATATCGCGACACATCGTGGTTGCCGAAACCGACGGCGAGGCGCTACGTATCGCGGACGAGGCCTATCGGCCATGGCGCGAGGCATTGGAGCTCCTGTGGCAAAGATCGCGCCTCGCCTTTCCGCTGGCGGCACTTTATCCACAGCGTTTTGACGAGCTCGCGGCGATTGGTCATGGCATCGCTGGTTCGCCGACGACCGTGCTTGGCTTTCTCCAGGAGCTCACGCGCGAAACCGGAGTGAATTACGTTGCATGCCATATGATCTTCGGCACCATGCGCTTCGAGGCGGCGGCCACATCGGTACGGCTGCTCGCCCGCGAAGTCATGCCGACGTTACAACGACACCCTTGACAAAAGACAAGCGGGCCTCGCGTGTGAGGCGCCTGCGAATGACGCTTTGGTCGGAGCTTAGGGGCGAGTCGGGGTGAACCGTCTTATACAGTATGCGACGCGTCGCACTACTGGATGGACGTGAGCGTGGAACAGGTGAGGTGTTTGGGCTCAGCGGCGCAAAGCAGATCATCATCGACAAGGGAAATCATTCGCTAGGAGCACGTCGCCAGCCAAGCTTATGGCTAGCCCGCTAGCAACTGGCTAAACTCATCTCTTGCCGCACCGCCTCCACGGGGATGAATAACTATGCTGATTGCTTTCTCGTTCGCTGCCGTCTTAGCCTCATCCGCCAACCCCACGGCACCCGCGCCGCCGGCACCGCCCGTGCATACGTACGCATCGCTGGTTATAGCACCGGCCGGTGACCAGCTTGCCAGTGTCGAGAACCAGCAGTCGTTCACGAGTGCAGAGATGCTGCACGGTCCCGTTATCGTCCGATCTGCCCGCGATGGGCATGTGTTGAAATCGATCGATCCTTGCGCGGCCTGCAGTTACAGCGGACTTGCATGGTCGGCGGACGGCAAGGCACTCGCGCTTCTCGCAACCGATGGCCCGGCCGGTACGGTGCAGATTTTGTTGGCTCGCGAAAGCGGTGTGAAGACACTCGCCACCTTAAGCGGTGTCGCCAATACGCCGCGTTTCTCGCCTGATGGCCGAACACTCGCGGTACTCGCAACGATTGCCGCCAAGAAGAAGATCGGCGCGCTCGAGGCCGGCGTGCCCCAGGTCGGCGATATCGGCGCGGCTCCGGACGAACAGCGGATTGCAGTGGTGTCCATCGGCGGCGGCGTGGCGTCCTTAGTCACGCCCGAGGACACCTTCATCTATGAATACGATTGGACGCCCGACGGCAAGGGCTTCATTGCGACCGCTGCCAAGGGCGATGGCGACAACAATTGGTGGCTCGCCGAGCTCGACGCCTTCGATCTTGCGAAGGGCGCGCCACGGCAGATCGTGGGGCCCGATTACGCGAAATATCAGATGTCGATGCCGCGCATGGCGCCTGACGGCAAGAGCGCAGTCTTCGTCGGCGGCATCATGAGCGATTTCGGGCCCCTGGGCGGCGAGATCTACGAGGTGCCCTTCGGCGGCGGTACGCCGGTGAGCCTGACACCCGGCTTTCGAGGTTCATTCAATTCGATTCTCTGGCGCGGCAAGCAACTCTATGGAACGGCGATCATGGTTGATCGGGCGGCGCTGGTTGCGGTCGATGCCGCCAAGCGCACGACGCGAACGCTGTGGAGCGAACCCGTCACGGCCAACGCCGCGGAGAGTAGCGTCGCGCTCAGCGCGGATGGCCGAGTGGGCGCCGCGGTGGCCGAAGATTTCGGCCACGCGCCAAAGATCATCGCGGGCGCGATACCGCAAATGGTCGTGATCACCCACGATAATGACGCGCTTGCCGTAGACCTCGACGTGCACAGTGTGCAGTGGAAGAGCGACGGCTTCGATGTGCAGGGATGGCTCATCGGCCCGGCCCACCGGCCGGCCGGCAAGTTGTATCCGATGATCGTGCATGTCCACGGCGGCCCGAGTGCCGCGGTTCTGCCGCTATTCGGTACTGATTACTCACTGTATACGACGGTGCATGAATGGGTCCTGCACGGCTACTATATGTTCATGCCGAATCCCCGCGGCAGCTTCGGACAGGGGAACGCATTCTCGCGCGCCAATATCCGAGACCTAGGCGGCGGCGACTTCCGCGACATCATGAGGGGCGTCGACGCTGCAGAGAAAATCGCACCCATTGATGATAAGCGTCTCGGCATTCACGGGCACAGCTACGGGGGCTTCATGGTGATGTGGGCGGTCACGCACACGGATCGCTTCCGTACCGCTGTTGCGGGCGCCGGCATCTCGAACTGGATCAGTTACTACGGTCTCAACGGCGTCGACACCTGGATGCTGCCCTTTTTCGGGGCCTCCATGTACGACGATCCTGCCCCCTATCGGGCCGTGTCCCCGCTCGAGTCGATCAAGCGCGTGCGCACCCCGACGCTGATGTACACCGGAGAGTTCGACGTCGAGGTCCCCGCCGAACAATCGTTCGAATTCTGGCATGCGCTGCGCTCAGTGGAGGTGCCCACGGAATTGCACGTCTATTCCGGCGAAGGCCATCTCATTCAGCAGCCGGCACACATCCTGGACCTCCGGCACCGATTGCCCGAATGGTTTGACCGTTATCTTGCACCTTGAACGAGTCGACAAGTTTTGAATTGCACAAACGTGCAGAACAGGGTCGGTGCTGCACCACTGCCGCGCCGCCGCCGAATGTTGTTTGCACCGCAGTCGTATAACTGATACAAAAAGCCCTCCCTAGACCAACTAATAATTCGCGGGGATGAAACAATGAAAGCCTTCAACCGAGTCTCGTTACTCCTGATATCCACGGCTGTGCTCGCGGCGAGCGCAGCCTCGGCGGACCCCGCCGACACCGCAGCCAGTCGGGCAGAGCGAAGTGATGTCCTCGTGGAGATCATCGTCACCGCCGAGAAGCGCGAGTCGACCGTGCAAAACACACCGATCAGCATGACTGCCCTGTCCGGGGACCTCATGCAGCAAGTGGGCATCACCGATCTTCAAGGTATCATCCAAGCGGTTCCCGGCATCTCCATGCGCACGGCCGGACCTGGACAGACGGAGCTGGAGATGCGAGGCCTGTCCTCCTCGGGTGGTTCATCGCCAACCGTTGGCTTCTATCTGGATGACTATCCGCTCACACCGCCGGCCGCGGCCCTGAACGGCAAAGTGGTCATCGACCCGGACCTGTTCGATCTCAATCGTGTGGAAGTGCTGCGTGGGCCTCAGGGCACCCTTTACGGCTCCGGCTCCATGGGCGGCACCATCAAGCTCGTGACAAATGCGCCGAAGCTCAATGATTTGGAGGGAGCGGTCGAAGCCATCGCAGCGGGGATGGACGGCGGCGGCTTCAACCGCGGCGGCAATCTGATGATGAATGTGCCGTTGATCAATGACCTCTTCGCCATGCGCGTGGTGCTTACCGACAAATATACCGATGGGTGGATCACGCGCTACGTTCTCGGCGAGAACTTTCCCGTACCGACGGGTCCGGGGCCTTGCGGATCGGGCTGGCCGGGCTGCACACGCGGCGATGTAACGGCGGTACCGCCGGTCGCCACGGTGCCGCGGGTCAATTGGGAACGTCTGCAAAGCGGACGCGTCGGCTTCCTCGCGCAGCCGAACGACGCGCTCACCATCGACGCCATGGCCATGTACCAGAAAATCACCATGGGCGGCTACAACGAATATGACCTACCGCCGGGCGACCCGACCGCACACTACCAGCCGTTCAATAATTTCGAACCGTTTTCCGATGAATTCCGGATGTATGGGGTAACGATCAATTACGACATGGGCTTTGCAAAACTGACCTCGGCGTCCGCCTACTATTCTCGCGGAGAGAGTCAAACCTCCGACGTTTCCGAGGCCATGTACAGCGTCGTCGGCCTGTTCGGCGCGAGCATCCCGGACTTCCTTCAGATTCCCTTCAATGAAACCGATTCGACACGGCAATTCAGCGAAGAGATTCGTTTGGCCTCGAGCGGCAACGGTCGGTTTCAATGGATCGGGGGTGTCTTTTTCAGCAAGTTCGAGTCAATTTTCACCGAGTACAACGCATCGGAGCCGCTGGCATTCATTTCGGTGGGCGGAGCGGCGGCCAATCCACTCGGCATCATCTATCAGGCGCACAATCCGTATCACCTGAAGCAATACGCGGCCTTCGGCGAGGGTACATACGCGCTCACCGATACCCTCAAGCTGACGGCCGGCGTGCGCTATTACAAGTTCGAAAGCAACGCCGATGAAGAAACCTCGGGCTTTGCCACCGACTCGGGTAACGCCGGCGTCACCCTCAATTCATTTGAAACTTCCAACAGCGGCGCGAACCCTAAAGCCACGCTCTCGTACGAGCCCAATCGCGACTTGACCGTCTACGGCACCATCGCGCGCGGGTTCCGGCCTGGCGGCATCAATCAACAGATTCCCAGCAGCATCTGCACGATCAGCCCGGAGACCTACGGTCCGGACAATACGTGGAACTATGAAGTCGGCGAGAAGGCGAGGATGCTGGATGGCCGCCTGGTCTTGAACGCCGATGTTTACTACATCAAATGGACGCAAGTACAACAGATCGTGAATCAGCCGTGCGGATATCCCTTGACCGTGAACGCGGGCAACGCGGCTTCTTACGGCCCTGAAATCGAGCTCACGGCACTGTTGACGCGGGAGTTGACCTTGGCGTTCAGCGGCACCTACACCCATGCGACGATAACATCGGCAAACGCAGCGGTGACGGCAGTCGACCCGCCCCTCACCAGTGGCTTGAACATACTCAACGTTCCGAAGTACACCGAAACCACCTCATTGACCTACGAGACACCGGCCTTTGATCATTACAAGTTCATGGCACGGGTCAACAATTCCTATGTGGGCGAATCTACCGATATTGAATACAGCTATGCCACTCTTCCGTCCTACAATCTCGTGGGGCTGCGCTTCGGATTGATCGGCGACAAATTGTCGGGGTACGTGTTCGCCGACAATCTGACCAACAAGCATGCTGAGCTTGGGATCAACACCACCGGGTTCTCCTGGACCATCCCATCGCTCGAGCGGGTGGTAACGAATCAGCCGAGAACAATTGGGGTCGATATCAAATATAACTTCTAAAGGTGCAGACTAGCTTCGGGTGCATAAGAACGGAAACTTTCATCAATAAAATCACGTGCTTATGGGATATTTCTCTTCTTCTTCGAGAAACCCCGAGACGGTAAAGATTTGCAGCCGGTGGCTGTCGCAGAGCTACGCAGCAAAATTAAGGAATTCCGGCGTGCGGCTCTGAAACGGCTTGACGCCCAACTTGCGGCGCAGTTGCGGTATTGGTGTGTCCAGCAACTGATGCCATGGCACGGACATCAGGGGTGGCGAAGAACGTCCATGGCGCCAACCTTCAACCATCAGGGTGATGAACTGATCAGGATCAACCGCTCGGCTTAAGCAGATGCTGGTTGAGCTCACGGCCAGGAATCGAGTGGAATAATTCTGGCCAAACTGGGCAAGCTGGAACCCCGAGATGGCAACTTCGCCTTGCGCCGTGAAGCCGTAGTCCGCGAACAGATGCCAAACATCGTGTAATTGCAGGATGCGCCGGTTCGTGCGGTTTTGCGCGGGGAACTGTGGCGGTAGCAGAACGGTGTCCGCATCGATGACCTCTAAGTCGTAACCTTTCGTCGTCAGCATGTCGAGCAGAACCGCGCCCAGGCTAGCCTGTGGCCGATTGCGCAGATCGTTCGTCGTCATACGCACCTCCGGTTCGCCGAGCAGGCTGTGGACGTCCGGATGCATAAGGACGGCTCGCTCACAACGCAGCAGCAACTCTTGATCGTAGTGAGTGCCGATGTTCACGACGCGCATCGTCACATCCAGCGCTTGAGACCCGTCTGCTGGCCGGTCCGCACGGCCGTCGACGACAGCCCAAAAGGCGTCCCATATCACTTCGGGTGTCTTCCACGCATCGGCTGCCGATACGGGAGGAGCAGCCGTCAGGAACTCGAGTCTCTCTTGCAGCAGCTCGCGTCTCGCACCCCCACCGTTCAAGTCGAGCCACGCTTCCGCAATTGCATCGAAGATGGCTATCTGACGCTCCGGTTCGACGAAGGCGGCATGCGCCATCAACGCAGCCGCGGCAAGCGGCAGATCGCTTTCGCTTTGCATCGACGGCTGCCCCGTTGAGGCCCAGTTCTCAAAAGTTTTTCGAAATTCCGCTGTGCAGGCAGCCATTGATCTCTCCTCTTTCTAGCCCGCTGATTCTATCAGTCAAGGTCTTTCCATCACCATTCCCCAATGCCATGGCGAGCCGGGCAGACACGCGTCGCGAACCCACCGCAATCCTACCTCCTCACCCCAAGCTCTACATTGTTCGGGCCGCGGGCGAATATCGAGCGGCGGCCCTCGCGGCGTTCGAACGTCGTAGTTCCAATGAATGATTCCGACCAATCCCCCGGGACGAAGAACTCGATAGGCTTCCTGCAACAGGCCTACAGGATCCTCGATATGCAGAATGTTGAATAGTAACGCCAAGCTTGCCGACTGAGGATCTCGCCCGCAACCGTCCGTGACGAAATCCCGTTGCTCAACAACGACGTTCTTCAAGCCGGTCTGCGAGACGCGAGCTGCGGTTGCCGCCACCATCAGCGGGTCGATGTCGAGGGCATAGACGGTACCCACGATTCTTCGCGCGGCCACGATCGTGAAGGTGCCGTAGCCGCAGCCAAACTCAATAGCTTCACCACTCAAGTCGCGACAGCCGAGGGACTCTAGAATTCCGGCGGCGTCGAAGTACGACTCCCACTGTTCGACCGCGGGCATGCCGCTGTCCCGACCCCTGGTCACCTGTGCTTCTCCTTCTTCAACTACGCTTGAAATTACCTGGTTATCTGGAAAACTTAAACGAACCGGGACGTTTCAGGTACTCATGGTAATGGGTGCATTTCCAATGTCGCCAAACCTCTGATGAAAATCAGGCAGATACTGCTCTGGCCGGTCCATAATTGGGTATGGCTCGACACGGCGCGGCGAGCGAGCAATCTGCTCCGATTCGCCGAAACCGAGGCAGAAGGCGGACGAGATCTGGTTCGCGCTGCCGAAGTGACCTCCGACCCCATGCTGCGTACGCTGTTTCTGTTCCACGCCCGCGACGAGCAGCGACACGCGGAGCTATTTCGCCGGCGCGGCTCGCGTCTGCACCAGGCGCTCTCCGCGCCTTCCCGAGCCGGCTATCATGCCGACTGGCTGGCGCCCGGCGAACGCGGTCTTGACGATTTGCGAATCGAGGAGTCGGAGGCTGGCGCTCTACTGGCTTTTCTCCACCTTTCGGAAAAGTCTGCCGCCGCGGACTTCGCATCGTATCGCGATGTGCTCGAGCGCGATCCGTCGACGCGAGCGGTCTTTGATGAAGTTCTTCGGGACGAGGTCTACCACATGAACTACACCCTGGCTCAGCTTGTGCGCGTGTCGCCGCACCACCACAGACTGCTTTTATGGCGCGCGCGGTTGAGTCGCCTGTGGAAGGGTTACCTGCGCCTCGCGCTCGCGATCGCAAGCCTCATCAGCGGCCTGTTCCTGACAATTCTGTATTTCATCTTGTTGCCGCCATTTGGCTACCTCGCCAAACGAGCTGCTCGTAAGGAACCCACGGGCTGGTTACCAGTTTCACCTGAGCGCAACGATTCGCTCGACCGGGAGTACTGAAAGTGAAGATTCTGGGAATCTCGGCTCACTATCACGATTCGGCCGCAGCCGTGGTTATCGACGGAATGCCGATTGCCGCGGTCCAGGAAGAGCGGCTGTCGCGACGCAAGAACGATGCCGCCTTTCCGCTGCTCGCGATCGAGTGGTGCCTGGATCACGCGGGCATCGGGCCGGAGGACCTTGACGCCGTGGTTTTCTACGAGCGTCCGATGCTCAAATTCGATCGCATTTTAACCAGTGCGCTGCGCGCCTTCCCGCGCTCTTGGCGGGCATTCCCGAAGGCAATGAGAAGCTCGCTCAGCGATAAGGTTTGGGTACGCGGCGTGATCGCGTCGTACTTGGGCCTGCCAAGGCGCAAGATTCTATTTACGGAGCACCACCAGTCGCACGCGGCCGCCGCTTTCCTCACGGCACCCACGCATCGCGCGGCGATCTTGACGACCGACGGCGTCGGCGAGTGGGCGACGACGTCGGTCGGCCTCGGCGAGCGGCGCCCCAACGGCGCCACCTCGATCACCCTGCTGCGCGAGGTCCGGTTTCCCCATTCGTTGGGATTGCTTTACTCGACTTTCACAGCTTATCTCGGCTTCGCGGTCAACGAAGGCGAGTACAAGGTCATGGGACTCGCCAGCTATGGGCGCCCGACGCGGGTCAACGAGGTTCGCCGGCTCATCCGGCGCACGCCGGATGGAGCGTTCTGTCTCGACCTCGAATACTTCGAATTCCACACCACCACGCAACGCTCCTACTCATCGCGGTTTATCGATCTGTTCGGCCGGCCGCGCAGCCCGTACGAGCCGATCGATCTCGAATCCGCAGAAGGCAGGCGATTTGCAGACTGCGCTGCAAGTGTGCAGCAAGTGCTCGAAGAGACTCTTGTGGAAATCGCGCGCGCGCTGCACCAGGAGACGGGTTTACCCGATCTATGTATGGGCGGCGGGGTGGCGCTGAACGGTGTCGCCAATTCAAGGATCCTCGCCGAATCGGGGTTTGAGCGGTTGTTCATTCCGCCTGCTCCGGGTGATGCCGGTTGTGCCCTGGGCGCGGCTCTGTATGCCGACCGGATCCACTTCAAGAATCCGGATTGCATGGTCCCGGACCATCCGTTTTGGGGTCCGGCAGCGGATGGCTCTGCGCTGCTGCAATTGGCGCGTGAGGATCATCAGCCTTGTGATGAAATGAATGACTTGGAATTAATCGATCGGACCGCCGGTGATCTCATGGCCGGGCGTGTCGTGGGGTGGATGGAGGGCGCCCTCGAGTTTGGACCTCGTGCGCTCGGGCACCGCAGTATCCTTGCGGCGCCGCACTCGGCCGAAATGCGCGATCGGCTTAATCGTGACATCAAATATCGCGAGGAATTCCGGCCGTTCGCACCGGTAGTGCCGCTTGAGGTCGCCGACCGCTATTTCGAGTTGCCGCCGGGCGGGGCGCGTCTGGCACGGTTCATGTCGGGTGTTTTTCCGGTGCGTCCGGAGTGGCGGACGCGGCTGGCTGCGATCACCCACGTCGATGGCACCGCGCGAGTGCAAACCCTCGAGCAGAGCATGGCGCCGCGGCTGCACGCATTGCTTCAGTCCTACGGACGGCACAGCGGCATACCGATACTGCTCAACACCTCGTTCAATCTTGCAGGAGAGCCCATCGTCAATCGCGCCGTCGAAGGGTACTTGACATTTCGGCGCAGTGGCATCGACGTATTGGTTGCCGGTCGCACGCGGGTTGCCAAACGCGCGTCTTCAGCACCGCAGAAGGAAAATATCGCATGCTCAAAAAGCGCGGCCGGATAGAACGCAGCCTGATCGTCTTCGGCAGTGCTGGCGGATCGATCGCGGATCTCGCGCGTGGGATGTGGCGGAGCGGTCCTGCAAAGCGCTGGATGCTGCCGTTGGCCGTTTTCCTGTGCGTGATCGGAATTGTGTTGATCGTCGCGGCAAGCGTTGAGGCGCTTGCTCCGTTCGTCTACTCGATCTTCTGACCGATGGATGCACTACGCGATCTGCTAGCTTGTCCGGCCTGCGGCAGTATGTTGGCGGTCGGATGGCGATGCAAGGAGTGTGGCGCTCGCTACACAGCCCCCGACGGGATTCCGGATTTGCGACTGGCAGGGGACGCGCGCGTCGACGCCGTACGCCGCTTTTACGAGCACGCCCCGTTTCCGGGCTACAGACAGCGCGAGAGCCTGGCGTCGCTTTATGCACGGGCTGAACGCAGTACATTTGCGCGCCTGCTGGACGCAGCGATTCCCGGCGACGCCCGGATCTTGGAAGTCGGATGCGGCACCGGGCAGATGAGCCTATACCTGACACGCGCCGATAGGCTGGTGGTTGGCGCGGACCTGACGCGGGCGTCGTTGCTGCTGGGCCAAATTGCGGCGCGGCGCTTCGGGCTTGCGCGCGTGCAGTTTGTCGAAACCGATTTGCGCCGTCCGGGATTGCGGGCCGGCGCATTCGACGTGGTTTACGCGTCGGGCGTGCTGCACCATACGCCGGACCCACGCGCATCGTTTGCGCGCATCGCGGCGTTGGCGCGGCCCGGTGGATTCATCATCGTCGGCCTTTACAACGCATTCGCGCGCATACCGTTTCGCCTGCGGCGTGTCATCGCCCGATTGTCCGGGTATCGCTGGATTCCACTCGACCCCGTACTGCGCGAACGAGACGCTGACCCCGCGCGGCGGGAAGCATGGCTGAGGGACCAATATCAGCATCCCGAAGAGCACTGGCACACGGTGAGCGAGGTGCAGAGTTGGTTCAACGAGAATAACGTCGAGTACCTTCGGACGTACCCAAGTGCACTCATCGGCGAGGATCCGGACGGTCTATTCACTGCAGCTGGCGATACCTGGCGTCCCGAAGCGTGGCTGGCGCAGCTCGGTTGGATGAGAAGCCTGGGACCCGAGGGCGGGCTGTTTGTGAGCGTCGGCCGCCGCGAGTCGGCGTGAACCGCCGTAGCTTTGCCGAAGCCGCGTTGGCGGGCCTCGGCGTTGTATTGATCCTGGCAGCGCTTGTTGCAGGACAGAGTTGGTGGGATCGTCATTTCATGCCTATCTTCGCGATTGCGCGCTCCACCCTGGTTGCGGCGGAGATGACAGTGCGCGGGCTTATTATTCTGACTGGGGTCGCGCTCGTGCTTATCCTGCGCCATCCCATCGCCGCCGTGATGAGCCGAGCGACCATCGGCGGCGCGCTGCGAATCATTCTCGCAGTCGTGCTGGCGCTGGGTTGCGCCGAGCTGCTGCTGCGCGCGCATCCGCCGTATCCACACGATGCCGATCCGTTGCAGCTGGAGCCGCGACGCCGTGTCGACCCGCTGCTTGGTTGGGCATTCGTGCCGGCTCGATCGGTTGTGGCTGAGGAAGCTGGTCGGGCCGTGCCGTACAGTTTCGACAACGCTGGACATAGGGTGTCGGCGCAGGGGGCCGAAGTTGATGTCGAGCAGCCGACGCTCCTGTTCACTGGCGAGTCCATCATCGCCGGATACGGGCTTGCCTGGGAGGAGACGATTCCCGCCCGCGTGGGCGCGCTGCTCAGGATACGGAGCGCCAACTTGGCAGTGTCCGACTACAGCAACGACCAGTCGTTTCTTCGATTGGCGGCGGAGCTGCCGCGCTTTCGTCACCCAGTCGCCGTGGTGACGCTGTTCATGCCGTCGCTCTTCGATCGCAATCTGCTCGACAATCGCCCGCGGCTTGAGGCGGGACACATCTCGCAACCGGCAGACCATTCCTGGCGCCTTGCTGCGTTACTGCGCTGGCTGGTCCCTTATCGCAGCGCCGCCGCTGTTGAGCAGGGCGTCGCGCGCACCCGCGATAGCCTACTCGCGCTCATCGATCTTGCGCGCTCACGGAATGCCGAACCGCTCATCGTTGTGCCGCAATTCGGTACGGAGAGCGCGACCGACGAGATGCTGCGGCGACGCATCCTCGATGATGCGGGACTGCCGTATGTGGAAGTGAGGCTTGATCCGAGCTGGCATCTGCCGGGCGATGCGCATCCCAATTCACGCGGTGCCCAGGCAATTGCAATCGCGGTGGCAGAACGTTTGCGTATTCGAAGTGCCGCCAACTGACAAACTACTGGCCCTATTGGCGGTGTCGCGGTTTCGATGACCGGGTACAAGGAGGGCTTGGCAAATAGTCCGACTGGATTTGTGAGTATTCGTCGTTGTCCTACATGCGTTGAGTCGCTGCACTTACATTTCTCAGGCCCAGAAGTGGCAACATTTCCATTGCTGGCATTCAGCAATGCGATTCGGCCGCTCGCCGAAGATTGATCAAGAGGAGTCGGACATGGGTATCAATAAGGATCAGGTTGAAGGGCGCGCAAAGGAAGTGAGTGGAAAAATCCAGGAGGAATTTGGCAAGGTCACTGGCAATAAGACCCAGCAAGTTAAAGGCGCGATCAACAAAACCGTCGGCGCCGGTCAGGCGAAGTTAGGCGACGCAGCTGAGCGAGCGAAGGCTAACGACAAAAAGCCTTAACAAATCGGTCGCGCAGTAACCGGCGCGGTAACCGCCACTTACCGTGACCGGTATTGCGGACTCGCCTACTGCGAATCCATTCAGTTGGGAGTAGTGGGCCCGCATCTTTTGTCGGAGATTTATCATGGCGCATAAGTACAGCAAAGCAGCATCTCAATCCGTAAAGCGCGCTATGCACAAGCGCAAAGCCGGTACCCTGAAAAGCGGCTCCTCGGGCGTCACGGTGAGAAGCCGTAAGCAGGCGATCGCAATCGGGCTTTCGGAAGCACGGCGCGCCGGCAAGAAAGCGCCTAGTCGGCCTCAAGGCGCGGATTGAAGGAGGCCTGGAGCCTGATGAGACCTGAATTCATGAGGTCGCGGGAAATGGCTACGCAGAATGATCAACCCGAATCGTGTGCTGCGGAAGCAGAGGCGATACATTCCCTCTCCGATCACATCGATCACAATATTGAAAGCATGGTCGAAGTGCAGCGCAAAGAGCGCAATTCGACCGGGACCTCACAACTGCTGGTGGAAAAATTGAGTCTGTTCATCGCGCGACCGGCGTACTTGTTCGGGCTGCTATTGTTTGTGATTGGTTGGATAGCGGCCAACCTGGTGCGCACCGTGGGGTGTCGCGCCGTTTGATCCTGCGCCCTTTGAGATCCTCGACGGGCTGTTGACATTCAGCGCCCTGGTCACCACGACCATCGTGTTGATCGCCCAAAACCGGCAGGCGAAGCTTGAGCAACAACACCGACATTTGGACCTACAAGTCGGCCTGCTGACGGAGCAAAAAGTCACCAAACTCATTCACCTGGTCGAGGAGTTGAGACGTGACCTGCCGATGGTCAAAGACCGGGAGGACCGCCAGGCCGCCGGCCTGCAAGAATCCGCGGACGCCGCTGCCGTCATATCAGCCATTGAGGAGGTAGGCCTCACTGGAGATACGGCGCCTCAGAAGAAGACGCCAAGCCCCGCGCGCGCGAAAAGTCGGCGATTAACGCCGCGCTAGACAGCGAATGCCGCAACAAATGTCAGGGAGTGCCCACGCGGCGGCGGAGTTCGGATCCGACGATCGATGGTATTGTGACGCTTAAGGGGCGCCATGGACGGCGCCTCTTCTGCGCGCTAAGCGGCCATCGCACCGGCAGCAGGTGATGCCACTGTATCGCTGTGAGGCTGCGTAATGACTGTACTTTCCGTCCGCCATCGCACCGAGTATAAATTTCGCGAGCCGGTGAAACTTGGCGAACATCGCATGATGTCGCGGCCGCGTGACAGTCACGATCTACGATTGCTGGATACGGCGCTGCTCGTGGTACCTCAACCCAGCGAGCTTCGTTGGATGCACGATGTCTTTGGCAACTCGATCGTGATCACAAGCTTTGCACAAATGTCGAATTCCCTGGTTTTCGAATCCTCATTTCGCGCCGAGCATTTCCCCATGCCGGAGCAAACGATTTGGATCGAACCCTATGCACGAAACCTGCCCTTCAACTATAGCGGCGACGACAGCGCGGATTTGGGGCGCTCGATGGAGCGCCAATACCCAGATCCAGAACATGCGATCGATCAGTGGGCAAAGAAATACGTGGACGCTGCAGCCGATAGGACCACCCTCGACGTTCTGCTGTCGATAAATCAGGCTATAAACAGCGACTTTGTCTATGCACGGCGCGAAGAATTCGGCGTGCTTGAACCAACCGTGACTTTGGGTCAGGGTTCCGGAAGTTGTCGGGATTTCGCGGTGTTCATGATGGAGGCGGTTCGCAGCCTCGGCTTGGCTGCCCGCTTTGTGTCGGGTTATCTTTACGATGAGCGGCTGATCGGAGCGCAGGGCGGTTTGGTAGGCGGCGGGACCACGCATGCGTGGTTGCAGGTCTATCTACCGGGGGCGGGCTGGATAGAGTTTGATCCTACGAACGCGCTGGTGGGGGGGCGCAATTTGATCCGAGTGGCTGTGGCGCGAAACGCATACCAGGCCTCGCCGTTGCTGGGCTCGTTCGTGGGATCAGCCGATGATTGCCTGTCGATGCAAGTGACGGTAGAAGTAATCGCCGAGTAGCGCCGGGGCAAACGTCAGCGGACTGGCAGCGCCACTTTTGCTTGTCGATACGCCGCAATTGCCTCCCGCAACCAAACACTGCTATTCACCGGCGCGCCGCCTATACAGCGGATTTGATAGGGAATGCCGCTGATGCTGCTCTTGGTCGCCGCGCGATCAATGAAGTCTTCCGTCGTTCTCACCTGGTCGCGCGCAACGAAATACTCATATTTGTTGCGCAAATGCGCGCTAGCGTGTGTGCCGTCGTACCAAAGGCCATTGCGGTAGAACTCGCAGCCGGAGTTTTCTATAAACCGAAGTAGATAACTGACTTCTGCTTGCACTTCGGCAGACGGCGCGGCTATCGCCAGCGAAAGAAACATCAAGTAGGGCGCCAGAGCCAACACTGCGGAGGCTCGTATATTCAAAGCTCAGAATCCAACGGCAATAACGATAAAACTTTGACCTCGACCCGCTGCCACGGATGTCTTGCCGGTTCGGTGCTGTATTCGACCGCAGTGCCATTCTCGACGGTCCGCCATACCAAATGTGGTGACTTATCCGCGGAGGAGGGAAGCGTTACCGTATAAGAGTTTTCCGGAAGGGCCATCGCCTCAAATCGTTTCGCCGTTTCCTGCGATAACTCCGCACTGTCGATGATCAAGCCAACCTCCGTATTGATGCGCCTGGAGCGCTGGTCGAGGTTCATTGAACCTATAAACAGGCGCTTGCGGTCCAGCACATAGAGCTTTGCATGCAGCGCATAGTTTCCATAGCGCGATAGATTCGTGGATTGGCCGCTGCCGCGAGAATTGCCGAGCCGGGACCGCACCTCATAGAGCTCGACACCGTCGTTCAACAACACTGTCCGATAGTGCATATAGCCGGAATGCGCGGACAACTCCGGCGCAGATTCCAGAGAGTTTGTCAGTATTCGAATGCGCACCTTGTGCTCACGACGATCTTCCAGCAGATGTAGTTCGTCTTTCGACGGTACGACGTAGGGTGAGACAATTAGCAGTTCGGACTGCACCTGCGCGACCGCATGCGCCACGGGCTCATACATGAGACTTGCGGCGCCTGGAGTGTCGGCCGCCCGCTTTTTCTCGGGACTATCGCAAACGACCTGAGCGTCAGCCCATATCAGTGGCAGTCGGCCGGTCATTATTCCGGCAAGGGGCTCGCCGCTATCGAGCTTCGATCGATAGTCGAATCCCGCTTTGTCGACCTTGTCGGCGTAGGCTTTGTAATGCTTCTGATGCGTATTGATGCCGTGCAAGGCCTGCGCCGGGATTGCTAAAGCGCTGTTCCAGTATTCGTCGAAGGTCCCGGACAAATCGTGGACAATGGGGCCGCCCACAAATATATCGTCGTCGGCGAATTGGGATTCCGGATCAATTTGGAAGTACTGATCGCCAATATTGCGGCCGCCGACCAGGGCGATCGAATTGTCCGCGACCAGCAGCTTATTGTGCATCCTATAATCAAGTCTGGAATGATTGAACAAGTACTCCGTTGCTCTTATCAATTGATTATGGCCGCGGTATGCAAACGGGTTAAAGATTCGCACTTCGACGTTGGCCCGAGCGGC
This sequence comes from uncultured Gammaproteobacteria bacterium, assembly GCA_963785405.1. GTDB lineage: Bacteria > Pseudomonadota > Gammaproteobacteria > Steroidobacterales > Steroidobacteraceae > Bog-1198. The sequence goes on along the minus strand of CAWAVF010000003.1, from coordinate 38,445 downwards.
GATTGCGAATATCTGTTCATCGCCCCGCACGGTTTCACCATCGTCGAGTAACAGCCGCACCCGGACTCCGCGGTCCGCGGCGCGGATCAGTGCATCCGTCAGCAACCGTCCGGATTCGTCTCCGTGGAAAATGTAATATTGTAAGTCGAGGGTACGTTCGGCTGATTTGATCATCTCCATTCGCATCAGGAATCCGTCGACGCCGATGGAGATGATGCGATAAGCCGCCTTTGTGCCGTGTTCATGAACGGCAGAAGCGAATTGCTGCCCAATTGGTGTCGCCTCCGGTTCAGTCAACGCGGCGCTGGGAGTCTTCGGGTAGTCAGATCCCGGCGGGAGCGATGCGCAGCCGCCAAGGCAGCATGCAAACAACAGGCAATTCGAGAGAAAGCGCATAACAAGGCAATTCTAATGTCCGCTACGCGTGATCTGAAGTCGCACGCGGTGCCGACGGGTGTAGGATTTTGCTGATCTCGCTCGCCACACATTTTCCAGTTTCGTAAGCAAAGGCCGACGAAGTCTTGCGCGTTCCCGCGATAGCTGGTCGCTACGCGGTTCTGTAAGGTGCTTGTGGCGATTCCCTGTTATTCGCGGCGCTTGAAAACAGGCGCTTGAAAACAACTGGAAGGGGAAAATCATGAAACTAACAATTGTCACTGCAATTGGTTTGATCACGCTGGCGGCCGTAGCAGGCTGCAATAATGCGAAGTCGCCGGATACGGTTGCCAGCGATATCGCGGCGGCTCAACAAGCGGCTGCGAAAAAGGTCGCCCAAGCCCGCAGCGAAGCATCCAATGACGACGCGAAAGCCACCGGCAAAGTGAACGATAAGAGCCAGGACCTTAACAACGTGGAGGCAACGGGCGCCTACGATGTGGCAATGGCGAAGGCTGAAGGCGCTCACAAAGTCGCCTTGGAGAAATGCAACGTCCTGAGCGGCGACGCGCAAAGGAAATGCAAGGATGTGGCGGATGCCGACTACGATGCGGCTAAAGCGAATTCCAAGGCGGCCGAGGTCGCAGCCAAGCAGTAGGCAAGCGGTGTGCAACCAATATGGGCCTCCGCCATTGCGCTGTTGTGGGCATCGGGTGCATGTTCTGCCCAGCCCGCGAGGCTTTCGCCAGTCACCGACGCCGGCGCGCCCTCAATCGTCTACATAGCCCGCCGCGGCTGGCACATTGACATAGGATTGGCGGTCAGCGATTTGACATCGCCGCTGGATGCGGTGGCCGACAATTTTATCGGTGCGCGCTACATTTTCTTTGGGTTCGCCGACAAGCATTATCTATCCGCCAAGAATCACAACGCCCCCACACTGCTAGCAGCGCTGTGGCCGGGCGCGGCAGTCATATTGGTGACGGCACTGAACGGATCACCGGATGAGGGGTTCGGGGCAAGCCATGTCATTCACTTGACATTGCGTGCGAATCAAGTGCGTGCGCTGCGAACCTTTCTCTGGAGTTCATTGGCCGCCACGGACCAAACGTTGCGCATTTATCAGGAAGGTCCCTATGAGGGCAGCTCGTACTATCTCGGCAGGGCGAAGTACTCGGCGTTTCACACCTGTAACACCTGGGCTGCGCAAGCGCTACGCGCAGCGGGGCTGCGCGTGCGCACATCGGGCGTCATATTCGCGGGCCAACTTTGGTCACAGGCTCGCCGGCTGAGGCGCGATGAAGAATCCGGGGAGTCATCAAGAGCGTCCCTGCTCGTATCGTTACCCAGCCACTAGCAGGGCGGTTGCGATCCGTCCTGGCAAATCACTGTCGTGTTAGAGTTCGGCGGCACCACAATGGTGGTTTTCGCCGGTGGGCTCGGATTGCTGCTGCTGATACAGCCCGACAGCATTGTCAGCGCAAGCGCAAACGCAGATAGTAGTTTCATTATTGCCTCCACTTGGATTGCGTTCCAACGTCAAATGCAATTCTGGATGAAATCAGTGCAGGCAGCATGGGCCGGTCACTCATTTGGCCATGGGGCTTGCGACCGTGCGGATGTCATGTGCCGTCCTACAACTGGCAGGCTGGCCGTGCACCTCAAGCTAAGCGTGCTCGTCTCGCAGTCGGCCGCCGAGAGCTGCCGCGACGCTTGCGATGAACGCGCCAATGAGTAGGGATAGTGCGGTATAAATCGCTGCTTCGCGGCTTGCAGCTGCCTCGACCTTCGTGTTTGCGTCGGCTTCCATGCTCATCGCCAACCAATCATTTACGCGCGTCTCGGCGTCAGAGGCCGAAATCCGCGTTTTTGCCACAATCAGTGCGGCCAAGTACATGCGATCCGCATCGGGAAGACTTCCAACGGCCAGAGCGTTCTTCAATATATGATCTGCTTCTACTTTGGGACCGCTCGCGTCCTCAATTGCTGCGGAGTTCGTTGATCGAAAAAGCTTGTCAATTCCGTAGGGTGCCGCGGAGAAGGCTAGCGACGACAACGTACTGTGAACAGCGGTGGGCGACTTTCTTGATGCTGTATTCAAGCCGACTGCAATCACTGAAGGCAGCGATGCACCAACCAGCACCGCAAGCACCACGGTGGCTACTGCCCAAGTCACCAGACCGTGCGCGGTGTCTCGAAAAAAAACTTCGTGCCTGTGCGTGCCGAGCCAGCGAGTCCGCAGTCGTCCCGCGATGTATCCACCAAGACCTGCGGAAATCCACTGCGTCACAATGAGCCAGATTGCCGTCGTCGCAACCATCGCCGTCCCCGAAAGCCGATGATCCGCCGAGGTCAAAATGGAAGTGATGCCAAGACCCGATCCCCGGGCCAAGAGGATCAATGACACGCTGGTCGCCACAAAGGCACCGGCGATGATCGCGGGCCAAGACGCAGCGGATTTCCCCGGGGCAATGACCGAGCCCGCAGCCAACGCATCCGGGCGCGGATACACTGATCCTTCCATGACCATGCTCCTGAATTAGTGGTGGGAACACATCGCAAGTAACAGAATAATCGGCAGGGGAACACCCAACATCCAAAGAAGAATTCCGCGGGCCATGGTATTGATCCCCCTGCCGTTGTTGAATGAGCGTCTGTGCGACGACGGGGAGCATTGTGCCTGGGGAGTTTGTCAGAATATGTCCTCAGTACGATTGAAGAGTCGTCAGGCGTTTCTTACGCGCATGATGATCAACGGCGCGACCCTCAGCGGCAAAGACCGGCATCTATGAATGGGTATGGGAGGTCAGCGAGCGCAATATTTTGCTGATTCGAGCGGGCTCTACTGGCTTTGTGAAATGATGATTGAATCCGGCAGCCAGCGCTTGCTCCTTATCCCGCTCCTGGCCCCACCCGGTCAGTGCGATTAGCGTCACAGTTTGCCCTTGGACATTTTCTCGCACGCACTTTGCGACTTCATAGCCGCTGAGTTCGGGCATGCCAATGTCTAGCAACGCGACCTCGGGGTGGAAATCAGCGAACGCGGAAACAGCAGCCCGACCGTCGTGGACAACGTGGACCTCATGACCCTCGATTTGAAGCAACATCGCCAGGGATTCGGCAGCGTCCCGATTGTCATCTGCGATAAGGACGCGACGGCTTACGATTTGCTCCTGGTCGACAGCCGTAGGCACCAGGCCTGGCATAGTCCGCGAATCGCGCCGGGGCAGCCGCACGATGAACTCGCTGCCAAATCCGGTTCCCGCACTACGGGCCTCAATCCGCCCGCCATGAAGATCGACAAGCCCCCTTGTCAGGGAAAGTCCAATGCCCAGTCCTCCCTCGGAACGGTCACGCGTAGATTTGACTTGAGAGAACATTTCGAAGATGTTCTTTAACGCCTCGGCGGGAATGCCGATTCCGGAATCCTTTACGGCAAAAACAATGCTCTGCCTTTCGCATGCAACGCGCAGCCGAATCTCGCCGCCCGGATCCGTGTACTTGGCGGCGTTGGTCAGAAGGTTGGAGAGGATCTGAGCGAGCCGTAGCGGGTCCGCCATAAACTGCACAGACTCATCAGGCGCCTCAATCTTGAATTTATGCCCCTTTGCATCAATGACCGGGCGCGCCGTTTCAACAGCTGCTTCCAGGATGTCCGCCAGTTCGGTGTCTTCGAGCCGCAACTCGAGCGTACCGCGCGTGATTCGCGATATGTCCAGGAGATCATCAAGCAGCAACGACATGTGGCGAACCTGTCGACTAATGACATTATGGCTCCAGCGTCTTTGCGCGTCAGTGGCGCCCTCAGATTCTGAGATCAGAGCCGCCTGTCGAATGGGCGCCAGCGGGTTGCGCAGCTCATGAGCGAGGGTTGCCAGGAATTCGTCCTTGCGGCGATCCGTTTCCCGCAATGCGGCTTCCGTGAGCTTGCCTTGAGTGATGTCGCGCGTGATCTTTGACGCACCAATTATCCTGCCGCGAGAGTCCTCGATTGGCGATACAGCGATTGAAACATTGAAAACCGAGCCGTCCTTGCGTTTTCGCAACGTTTCAAAATGCTCGATGCGCTCCCCTTTACGGATCCGATCGAGAATGGCCGGCTCCTCGTCTAGACGATCCGACGGGATCAACTCCTGCGTGGTTTTGCCGATCATTTCATCGGCGGTGTATCCGTATATGTATTCTGCACCGCGATTCCAACTGAGCACTCCGCCGTCGAGTGTCATACTGATTATCGAGTCGTCCGATGAGGCGATTACCGCTACCAGCCGCGCCTGCGCCTCCTCGGCAAGCTTACGCTCGGTGATATCCTCGACGATCCAAATCAAGTGCTGAGCACGACCGGCCCGGTCCTTTACAAGCGTGATCGTGCTTAGCGACCAGATGACAGCGCCATTCTTACGTAAGCAGCGCTTCTCAAGAACCAAATCCGTCTGCTCTTCGTTCGCAAGGCGAGCAAGGCTCTGTTGCGCGGAAAGATAGTCCAAGGGGTGCAGTAGCTGCAGAAAGGTTCGCTGTTGCAGTTCTTCGATCGTAAAAGCGAAATACATCGGCAAATTTTTGGTTGATCTGTATGAACCGACAAGTCAAGTCCGTGACGGCCATTCCGACAGCCGCTTGGTTAAAAATGGTACGGAACCGAACGTCGCTTTCGCTTAACGCCGCTTCGGCTTTGCGTTGTGCCGTCACGTCGTGAAAAACCATGACCATGCCGGTGAGAGTGCCGGCTCGATCCCAAATGGGGGCAGCGGTGTCCTCTATTGCGCGGAAGGTACCGTCGCGACGGACAAGAGACGCATTTGCGATTCTGACTGTCCGTCCTTCCCGCAACACCGTTTTGACGGGGTGTTCCACCGCCACACCGGTAATCTCGTCGATGATGCTGAATATGTTCAAGAGCGGCACGCCGGCCGCATCAGCCGAGGTCCAACCGGTCATTGCCTCGGCAATCGGATTCAAGAATGTCACCCCGCCGAATGCATCGGTCGTGATAACGGCATCGCCGATGCTGGACAAGGTGACCTGAAACCACTCCCGCTGTTGCAGCAGCTCCTGATTCTTTGTTTCAAGTGCCTCCTTCGCCCGGCGCAGTTCTTGCTCGCTGCGGTTTCTCGCCAGTAAAATCTGCTCGGCGTTCCTCAATGCCGCGATGCGCAGCTGCTTTTCCTCCTCGTCAGGCGACATTGGACAGTCCTAATTCTTGGGCGGCCGCGCAGTCCCTTAACGCGCGAACGGATCTTGGCAAAAGCGGTTTCCCGACTTGTCGAGGTGTCATCGCAAAAGGGCGCAAATCCGCAGTCATCCGTGGTACCGATTTGCTTGATCGGGATATAGCGGGCGGTCAAGGACACGATCTCTGACCTCCTCAGGAGTTTCAACTCGCAGGTCGATTGGAGAAACTACGCCAACGAATATCTTATGGTGCGGCTTGATTCGATCCTTTATCAGTTTGAGTACGTATTCGTGGTCGGGCTCACCTGCCAATGCGATGTAGAAATTTGCAACATCCAGCGTGAATAGACTCGGCAGCAGTTCAGCATAGTCGACATCCGCGCTATGGGTTGAATCCCGATCACCGCCAGGACAGGTATGCACTCCGAGCTGCAATCGTTCGGCGCCGGAGAAACGCGCGAGTGCCAGATTGTTGAGTTCGATAAATCGGCTCAAGAGCGATCCGAATTTGTCGATTTTCATGGCCAAGCGACCTTCCGTAAAGTCGATCTGCACGCAGCTCGCACCTCGCGCAAGACATCTGCGGACCTCCGTTACATGCTCATTGAGCAAGTCCGACAGAAACTCTTCCCGCGAATAGTCCGGTAGGCCGTCGGCGGGATATAAAAGACTCAGTGCGGAAGGAGAAATGACAGCCTGTTTGACGGGCACATGATCATGCACAATGCATCACTCAAGTACTCGTCCGCATAGCTATGGTAGTGAAATGATTTCCCAATCAACCGTGGCATCCGTCGCGTATGGCCGGCGCTGAAGGAAATCTCGAAGCCGTCCGGAGTTGTATTGCACAGCCCGTGAACACTATAGGTCCAAAAGTTGTGATACTTGCGTTGCTCGCCGTCTGCGATGACGGGTGAGCCGGTAGCTTCAAGTTTACTGATCGTGTCGCGCACGGCTGCCTCATACAACGGCTCCAGTGCTGGATCTTGAGCGTTGCCGCCTCATGCATCAATGGCCGCCAGCAGATCGGCGGGCCGCGGAATGCTACCGATCGGCTCAGTGGGAATGCTCATTGCCGCTGGGTCCCGTTGAATGCTAATTATCGCGCGCGTTTCTAATTTTACATTCCGCTCAAATGGAGGTAATTGACCTCAGGCAGCTATTTAGCGGAAAAGACGAACAATCACCCGTGTTTTAATGGATTGAACACCCTCGGCCACTGAAAATCAAATGGCTGGCGTCATCATTCCGGGCAACAGAATGCGATATCGCCCAAGCGGCCTTTTTCTTTTTTGTACTTGGCGAGCGCTAAGCTTGCCGAATTCCGGCGCGTACTGTAGGCGGATGCCTACGTGCGCTTGCTACTCCGTCGGACACGTATGACTCAGAGGCGCAGGGTGTAAATCCGTTTCATCTTCGAGGCTCGGGAATATGATTGGTAGCCGCGATCGCGCATGCAAACAGGTTGCCCTCGTGAATTTAAATGTTGATTCGGAAACGCACGGCTGGCAAATCGACGACGTATTCGCTGCGGCGCTGCTGACCTTGATCAACGATCGCTGCCGACATGCGTACGTGCATGATATTCGCGGGCGTCTGCAGGCGGTTTACAGTTCTTTCGAATTATTGGCTAAATTTGCCAGGCAAGGTGCGGTGAACGGGACACTGATCGACAATGCGTCCGCTCTCGCAAAGCGCGCACTGGCGAGCCATGAACGTGTCGTGCTCGAGATCGTCAATCAGTTGACGGTGCCGGAGGATGAGCCGGTCGTCGTCAACGTGGCGAATCTGATCGACGAGATACAACAATTCTTGCGCAACGATGCTGCGAGTCGGGATGTTCGCATCTCTGTTAGCGGCGATAAGAATGTGCGGGTGTCGGCGGCTCCTGGCAAACTGCGAACGCTGCTGTTGGCACTCCTTGCGTTTTGCATCGATGCGTTGCCTGCGGGCGCCGAGTTGCAGATCGACATCAGCCGCGTGCGGCAGGATGCCTGCGTGGAGCTGCGCAGCGAGCTGCCCTTCGGCGAGATCCGTAGTGCGGCGGCGCTGCTGCGGGACCAGGCGGGCGTCGTTCAGCCGCGAGAATTGATATTGGTAAGCGCGCAACACTGGCTGCAAAAACACGGCGGCGGCATCGTCGTGGATCGAGGCGCTACCTTGCACAATGTGCTGCGGATTTACCATCCGTTGATCGCGGAGTGACCCATGAGCGCATCGGCAGCACAGCTGCGGATCTTGTACGTCGAGGATAACGATCTGGTACGCAGCATCACCCAGGAACTTCTTGCCCAGCCGAGTCGCACAGTGGTGGCAGTCGCGAGCGCCGAAGAGGCACTCAAATTGTTCGAGTCGGATGTCTTCGACATCGTCGTGACCGATGTCAGCTTACCTGCGATGTCAGGGTTGGATCTAGCGCGGCGGCTGTTGCAGCGTGCCCCGGCCATGCCGATCATCATTGCCACTGGTTACAAGCTAACAAGCGAAAATACCGCGTTGGGGGGACGGACCAGGGTCATCACCAAACCGTTCGAGCAGGCGCAGATTGACCAGTTGCTCAATGAATTGTGCCCGCCACCGAGTCCCGAGCTGGCTCAATCCGTCTGATGAAACCCCGTTTCCCAATCAGACTATTTGGCAGGGGATCATCGCTTGCTCATCAAACGAATAGACCGCACACAGGCGGTGATAGCCGTCGACAATGATGAGCTTGCGCAGGGCGGGATCTCTGTAGAGTAGAACGGGGGAAAGGGCTCTTTTATCATTGATTAGCTGCCGATCCCTCTTGACGTCGCTGTCAGTCATGGGCAACAGAGGTAGATTGGCGGCACGAAGAATGTCCTTCGCGGCAAATTCCTCGATCTTTGAGCGCTTCAATTTGGCCACCACCTTCTTTGCTTCGCGCGGCTGCAAAATCAGGTGCAAATACGCCCGTGCCGCTGGATAGTCGTGTTTCTGCGGGGCTTTTAACCATTTAATTTGAGTTTTCGTCATCGTGGGTCTCGAATTGTAGCCCGTTGGCCCGGCGGTCAAGTCGCAGTCGAGTCCCTGCGGCAGACCAATAAGACTTCGTCGACATTGTTGGTTGCGATCATCCCCGGCGTAAGCCGCAGCTCCTTCTGAAACCGCAACCCAAGCTGCATGAATGCCCGGTTGTACCACCACATCGCCATTTCACGATGATGCAACAGCCACCACATGCCGATGTCGACCAAGCGCGACGAGCGCGGCTGCATTCCGAATACCGCGCTGTGCTCCACCGTGAGGTGGTGACGCGCCAGCTTGGAGAGAAGATCTGGCGGATCGTAGCGCCGCTTGTGGCCCACGAATTCGTCGAACGGAGTCCAAAGTGAGGCGTGCAGCGGCGCCGAGATAAGTAGCGTTGCGCCTAACTTCGCCACCCGCGCGAGCTCCGCCAGCGCACCCTCGTCGTCGTCAACGTGCTCGATGATGTCGAAGGCGCACACCAGATCGAATGCGCCGTCAGCGAAAGGCAACGAGTTCACCTGGCCTCGCGCGACTCGCGCCCCGCGCCCGCGAAGCTTCACCAACGCCGGAGCGCTGATGTCCACGAATTGCGTGCCCTCGACCGGCAGTCGAGGTCGCAGGCCAGGCGCCACCTCGAGCTGTCTACCGGAGCCCGGCAGCAGCGAATGCACGAGCGGCCAGGTATTGAAGCGCTGAGGCTCGATGATGCTGGCATCAGACCACAGCAAGTCATAAAAGCTGCGATTCTTTTGAACAAGGCCGCGCTCGCTGCGCGTCTGCGAAACACCTGGCTGCATGGGAATCATGGCTCAGCATATCAAGCCAGCCGCGACCGGTTGTCGCTTTTGCACTGTGCTTTTCGATCTATCAGTTGAGGGCTGCATTGCACTCGATAGCAAGGAGCTGAATCCATGAATCTTAGTTCACGATGGGTCGCGGCGGGGGTCGTCCTCGTTACAGTAGTCGTCTGCTTCTTCGGCGTGCGCGCCGAGTTGGCACAGGCTCACCGAAGCGGATCACGGCAAACCCCACATCTCGCGATATCTGCCAGCGCCGACCTGACCTGTGGTACGGACGCAGCCGCCAGATGTTGATTGTAACTTCTAGAATGCCACGCGCACGCCGCCATAGCCGCTGATAGGCGTTCCTGGGCTGGCGGTACGCGTGTCCGTGACACCGCCAGGGACATTCGGCCATGGCACATCGCTCACGGGTCCAAACGACCCATAGGTGTAGAAGCGCTTGTCGAACACATTGTTCACGATCGCGAACAGCGTGACGCGATCAGTGGGCCGAAAGGCGGCATTCAGATCCACTACCCCATACCCGCCGAGGGGCTGCGTTAGATTGGCTTCGTCGCCGAAGCGGTAGACATTGCTTTGTACGACGGCTGAGGCGCCCACACTGAAGCGCGTCGTCACATCGTAGTCCACCACAAAATTGCCCCGATGGCGCGGGATGCCGGGCATGCGGTCACCCGGCAGCACCTGTTCCTGGCCATTGGCATCGGCGGCTGGATTATTTCCGCTGTTCAGCAGCAGCGGAGTCTGAAACGTGGCGTCGGTGTAGGCATAGCTTAGTTTGACGTGCAATCGATCCCTGTCATAGCGCAAGTTAGCTTCCAGGCCCTCTCGTCTCGTGCGGCCGGCATTCGTATAGAACGCGAGATTGGGATTGTCGATTGTCACCTCGTAGATGATGTCATTGCTATTTTCGGTGTGGTAGCCGTCCAAATTCCAGCTCCACTGTCCTTGAGCGGGCTCGCCCATGTGGCCGCGTAGCCCGACCTCATAGGTGTGCGCCACGACCTGGTTCAAATTCGGGTCACCCACGAAGAAGTTCAGGAGACTACAGGGGAAGGCGGGGCTGGCGCAGGAGAGTTCTTGCGGGGTGGGTGCGCGGTTGGTTTGCGCATAGTTGCCGTAAAATTGCAGCCAGGGCTTCAAGCGGTAGGTCAATCCCGCGCTGGGATTGAACCGGTTGTAGGTGTGGTTCCCATTCACTGGTCCGCCGAGTTCGTCTTCGAGATCGATCTGCGCGTCGTTGAAGCGGCCGGCGAGAGTCAGGTCCAGATCGGGAGCCACTGTGAGCACGTCGGTCGCGAATATTCCGAAGAAGCGCGTATCGCTCTTCACGCGAACCGGGTTCACTCCTTCACTCGGCTGATCCTGTACGACGCCGGGCCCCACGAACTCGCGGGTATACGGATTGAAGCCGCCGATTTCCGCAACGCCTGCAAAGGTGCTGTCGGAGCCATCGAAGCTCAAACCTTCCACGAGATAATTGGCGAGGCTCCCCAGAGCTGCCGCATCGGTGGCCTGCGCCGCGACTCCGTAGGCGTGACTGTTCAATTGCTGCACGCTCAGGCCCGAGTAGGGCCCACCATTCAGAAAATCAGTCAACGGTTGCCCGTTGGAAGTGGTCACCACCGTGCCATCATCATTGCACAAGAGATTGGTGCCGTTGCCGCAGGAAGACACCTCGACGGTGGTCCCATTGGGGATGACTTGATTGAGCGTTTGAAAGTACGCGAGGCCTTGAAGTGCCGTGGTCTCGCTGAGCTTGTAGCTGCCATTCAGATTGAAGCCCAGATAGGTATTGCTGACAGTATTCGGCGCGGTGAAGATGCTGGAGATATTCGCAACCAGCGCTTGCTCAGGAGTGGCGCCGGGGTTGCCTAGTGTGTCATGCGCGGCGGTAATGCCCAGATGCAGCTCGCCGCCGCCGCTACGCCAGCCGAGATCGGTGTAGAACCGGTACAGATCCGAGGTGCTGGTTTGGCGAAAGCCGTTGTCGTGCGTGGCATCGCCGGCCGCATAGATCGCGAAATCTCCGTACTGTTGCCCAAATTCGAAGATACCGGACGCGCGCCCATACGAGCCGCCGTAGGCTGTTACATTTTCTGTCTGAGTGGTAAATCCATTCTTGAGCCGAATGCTGAGAGAGCCGCCGAGCGCGTTGAGGCCAAAGATCGGGTTTGCTGCCTCCAGGTTGACCGACTGAATCGCCGTCGGCGGGATCAGGTCCCAGTTCACCGTGTCGCCGAACGCATCGTTGAAGCGCGCGCCATTGACGTAGATAGCGAGGCCCTGGGGCGTGCCGGCTACCGGAGAGGCGGTGAATCCGCGGAACAGGATATCTGGTTGAAAGACGTTGCCTTGCGTGTCGTTGATCGTCGCGGAGGCCACATTGTCGAGAATGGCCCTGGTCAAGCTGGGGATGCCAGTGCGGTTGATGTCGGCCGCATCCAAGACGCGCGTGGTTTCGGGGACTTGGTCGCGCCTCAGATCCGACCCCATCAGCGGCGTGCTGCCGACGACAGTTATCTGCACCAAGCTTGTGGGCGGGACATCGTTTTCCGCAACGCTGGCCGCCGCAGACTCATCATCCGTGGCGCCGATGCTGGGCGAGGCGGCCAGGGCGAGCAACAACAAAGGCCTCACACAGTGCGCTTGCGTGTGTCGATTACGCATCCCCATTCCCAACATTTAAAGGACAGCCAGCTTCGAGCGCGCTTATGACACTTTCATTAACGCTACGACGGCGGTCGTACGCAAGCCTGTCGAAATGCGGCGAGTGCGCGCCTATGTTAAAAATGCATTCATGTCCCTGTCTTCAAACCGGCATCACCCACCGCAAGTCACGCTGTTGCTTGCCACGGCCGCCGATTTGCTCAGGGCAGCGCGACCGGCCGACGCGATCGCGCCGTTGCGCGAGGCAGCGCTCCTGCGGCCGTCCGATCCCATAATCCAGCACGACCTGGGTTTGGCATATCTCGAGATCGGCCGCGTGCCGGAGGCAATCGCAGCGTTTCAGCGCGCCGTCTCGAGCAACCCGCGCTATGCGGATGCTTGCTTTCGCATGGGGATTGCGCTGGAAAAGCTCGGCGATCGCGGCTCGGCCATCGTGGCCTACGACCGTGCGACCGAATTGCAGCCGTCGTTGACTGAGGCGTGGTTCCGCGCGGGCGCCTTGGTCTACACAATGGGCCATCCTGACGAGGCGGTCGGCTGCTTCCGCCGTGCGGCCGCCACGGGACCGAAGACGCGATTCGGTCGACTCGGCGCGGCCCGCGCGCTCCTGACCGAAGAGCGCGACGTCGAAGCTGAGCGTGTGTTGCGACGGACGCTGGCGCTGGATCCAACCGATGCCATGGCGCACGATCTGCTGGGCAATCTGCTGGCTGAATCCGGTCGATTCGATGAGGCCCGCGACTGTTTCACGCGCGCGACCACGCTCGCGCCGCTGATGGCGGGAAGCTACTACGATCTGGTCCGCTGTCGACCCGTCACGTCGGCCGATGCCGATTTGGTGGCGCGCATGGAAGCGGCCCTCTTAACGCCTGGGCTAGAACTCGAACCGCGCATGCGTGTTCACCTCGCCCTGGGCAAAGCCGCTGACGACCTTGGTGAATACGACCGGGCGATGCAGCACTTTGATGCGGCCGATGTCGTTCGCCCGAACTCTGCTTCGTTCAATTCCGCCGCGTTCGATGCTGAAGTCAACCGTTTGATCGAGCGGTTCAGTCCCGGCGTGAGCGAGCGCGCGCCGGAACTCGGCAGCGCTGACGCTACGCCGATACTGATCATCGGCATGCCACGGTCCGGCACAACCCTTGTCGAGCAGATTATTTCCAGCCATCGCGAAGTTCGCGCCGGCGGAGAACTGAATTTCTGGAACCAGCGCGGGGCCGCATGGCACCAGGCTGGCAGGGCGGAACCTGAGGTGCCGTTTCTGCGCGTGGCTGCGGCTGACTATCTTCGCGTGTTGCGCGCGATTGGGCCGAAGGCGTCGCGGGTGACCGACAAGATGCCGTTCAATTTCCTCTGGGCCGGGCTCATCCACCTCGCATTCCCGCGCGCGACCATTGTCCACTGCCACCGCGCCGCGATCGACACGGCCCTCTCAATCCACCAGACCCTGTTCCACTCGGGCCTTGCATTTCCTACCGGCGGCAGCAAACTCGTTGCGTATTTTCGCAGCTACCAACGACTGATCGAGCATTGGCGCAGGGTGCTGCCGGCGGATCGGTTCATCGATGTAGAGTACGAAGTCCTGACACGCGAACCCGAACCGGTGATCCGGCGGATCATCGCGGGTTGCGGCTTGCCATGGGACGACGCCTGCCTCCGCCCCGAATGCAACCCGCGCTCAGTGAAGACGCCCAGCAAGTGGCAGACCCGGCAGCCGATCAATCGCCAGTCCGTCGAGCGCTGGCGACGCTACGAACCCTGGCTGGGTCCGCTGCGCGCGCTTCTCGACTGACGAGGCCGGTGGACGGCAGTCAGGAACTCAGGGCGAGTAACGAATCGATCAAGCGTTCGCCGCACAGGATGCCGAGCGCGATAGCGACCAGCCAGACCATTGCCAAGCCGCCGGCAACTGCGAGATAGGGTGGATTCTCATCTGGCGCACTCTGCGGAAGCGGCCGCAGTAGCCGCGCAATTCGAGCTGGGAGTGCCTCGGGCTGACCAATCAGGGTGGCGGCCGCCGCGGCGATTCCAAGCTGGAAACGCAGCGAACTCAGCACGGCCGCCGCCAGATCGGCGCCTTCGACGCCGCTGGCGCGCGCTTCATCGTCGCGCGCGTGCTCCAAGGTTGCCAGCCAGCACGTAAAGCGACGCCGCGCTGATCCCCAGGGCCATTGCAAATCGGTGACGAACTGTGCCAACCAAATGCGCAGCGGATCCCGATGCCGCACGTGGGTGCGCTCGTGCGCCAAGGCGGCGCGCAGTGCCTGTTCATCAAGGGCTTTCGCAAGCTCGGGCGCAACCACGATTCGAGGCCGAAGCAGGCCAACGGTAACTATTCCGTAAATGCGAGGCGCTTGATACAGCGACCACGCCGCGCGCACTAGCGCGCGGCCGCCAACGATGACAAACGGTACCGTCGCAATGAAGATCAGCCTGCCGACGTGAGCCGGCACCGGATCGGGCTGCGATAATGCCCATCCGCACAGCCACGCTGCGACAGTCAATGCCGGCGCGGCCGGCCACCACAGGGCAAGCCAATGAAGCTGTTCAAGCTGACGCGCCGCGGACCGATTGTTGATGCGCTCGGGCCACGCAGCAAACAGCTGTAACGCCAATCCACCCAACAGGATGATCAACATTGCCAGGAGAGACTCACGCTCCACGCTTCGATCTCCGGTGTGCAGTCACGGCGCGTTCCAACTCATCGAGAAGCTTTGGATCGACGGCATCGACCGCATCAACCAGCGCTGCCACGGCGGCGCGCGGCGTAGGACCGAGGAGTCGGCTTATGGCATCGCGCGCACGAGCGCGCTCCACCTCCTCTGGAGCGATCCTTGCGCGATAGACGAACGCCTTGCCGTAGCGCTCGCGCTGGATCAGTCCCTTGCCGCGAAGTCGATCGATGACTTTCGCGATCGTTGTATACACCAACCCCTCTGGTTTGCCCAACAGCCGATGCACGTCGCGAACGGAAGCCGTACCGAGTTCCCAGAGCTTGGTGAGAACGACGTATTCCAATTCGTCGGCTGGTAGTAGAAAGGATGCCATCGCCGCATCGTACGCTCGCCTCAGGCCGCGTCGAGAGAATTTCTCATGCGATACGACGTCCATCAAATGGTCATCAAGATGTTACAGAGACGGCGTAAAAAACCTTACGACCTGCGTCGTAGGTGATGACCGCCGCGTGATTTCACCGCTCAGGTCTTGCGTGTAATTTTTACGGGGAGATTCGCATATGTCTCGAAAAACAGCTCGAAATCTGTCTCGTAAGAAGGGCTTACGTCCTTTGGCCGGGCTCTTGGCGATGGGCATCACCGCACCGGCGTTCGCTGATTCGGTGCCCTTCCCGACCTACGAAACCGGCCCACAGCCGAATGGCTCTTATGTTGTCAGCGACGGCACGATCATCAATCCGGCCGGTATTCAAGTTGACCTCGGCATCCGGGTTCGCGCCAAAGCCATCGCTCTTAACCCAAATCACAAAAGCCACACCGCCACCGTCCTTACCATGGGTGCGACCCAGGCTGTCGAGGTATTCGACACGCGTACCGGCGAAATCAAGCAGATCTATTTGCCGTTGGGTCAGGACTCCAGTGGCAGCTTTGGCGGCATCAGCTATTCACCGGACGGCAAGTACCTGATGTTCAGCCAGGATAGCAGCTACGTAGCCATCGCCAACGTCTTGCCCGATGGCACGCTGACTGACAATGCGCACGTTTCGGTGCCGCCGAATACCAGTTTCATCGCGTGCTTCCCGAATAGCCCGATTGGCGACTACGCCGCGCCCTGTGGCACGCTCTATTCGCCGTGGACGTCGTACCCCGGCGGCGTTGCATTCTCAGAGGACGGTAAGAGCGCCTACGCGCTGCTAAACCAGAACAACACGCTCACCAAGATCGACCTGACCGCGACGCCCCTGACGCAAGGCACACAGATTCGCGTCGGCAACGCGCCGCACAGCATTGTGCTCAATGGCCAAACAGCCTACATCAGCAATGAAGGCGGGCGGGCAGCCACCGCGGAAGACTTCCAAGTCTTATCTGCAGGCACGCCCATTGTTGCCAACCGCGTGAATGGTTCCGCGATAACCGGCACCGTTTCCGTGGTCGATTTGCCGACAATGAAGGTGGTCCAGACCATCTCGGACGGCATCGGTCTTCACCCCACCGGGATGGCCCTGTTCGGGCAGGCCCTGCTGGTCTCAAACACCTATAGCGACAGCATCTCCGTTATCGACACGGCCACCAACAAGGTGATGAGGACGATCGATCTCGGGCTGCCCATCAAGGTGCCGGGGCACCACAAGTCGGCTTACGGCGCCGGGCCGAATTCGATCGCGGTCGATGCCAAGACGGGCGTTGCCTACGTGGCGCTCTACAATGCCAACGCGGTCGCGGTGGTTGACTTAAGCGGTTCGACGGACGAGCCTGTTCTCGGCATGATCCCGGTTGCCTACGCGCCGGCCTCGGTGGTCCTCGATGCGGCTGAACATGAGCTGCTCGTCGCCAACGACAAGGGCATCGGCACGCGTCTTTCATTCGAGACCGACCATGGCGTGACCGGCCTCAACACCCACCAGGACAACGGCACTGTCAGCATCGTACCGGTGCCGAAACGCGACGAGCTGGCGTCGATGACGAAACAAGTGTTTGAGAACAACCACTGGGACCTGACGGAGAATATTGAATCGGCCGCCGGCGGCAGCAAGGCGGCCGAACCGGTCCCCATCCCGAAGAAAATCGGCGACCCCTCGCTGATCAAGCATGTTTTCGTGATCATCCGCGAAAACCGCACCTACGATCAGATGCTGGGCGATGTGGTGGCCGGCAATGGCGACCCCTCGTTGGCGGTATTTGGCGGCGCCGATTCGCCGAACATGCATAACGTCGTTACCCGATTCCCGTTGCTCGACAATTTCTACGACCCGAGCCGTCAGTCAGCAGATGGCCACCAGTGGATCGTGGAGGCGATGGCGCCCTATGCAGACGACATTCAGTCGCCGGACTGGATACGCAGTTATCCGGGCGGCAATGCGGGTGATGCGTTGGCGTATCAGAAGAAGGGTTTCCTGTTCCAAGAGACGGTGGACGCGGGTCTTTCCACGAAGATATACGGCGAATATTCCGAGAACGAATTTTGGCCGACTCCGCTTGGACACCCGAGCTGGTCGCAGTTGTACGCCGACGCGCAAAACTTCGAGTCCGGCACGGAGAAAACGCTGAAGTATCAAAACGCAATCCAGGTGGAGTCCTCCATCCCGGTTGTGTCGAACCACCTCATCAAGAACTTCCCGCAATTCGATCTGAACATTCCCGATCAGTTCCGGGTTGATCTTTGGGTGCAGGACTTCAATAAGGATCTGGCGTCTGACAGCGTACCCAGCTTGAGCCTCCTGTGGATCATGGACGATCATACGGGTGGCCCGCCGACGTCGGATGCCGAACAGGCCGACAACGACCTCGCGGTGGGCCGCATCATCGACTACATCAGCCACAGCGCCGTATGGGCGTCATCCGCAATCTTTGTCGAGGAAGACGACGCGCAGAACGGGGTCGATCACGTTGACGGGCACCGCAGCCCGGGCTACGTCGTCAGCCCGTATGCCAAGCAGTATGGGCCGACCGATCACACTTATTACACCCAGGTCAACATGACCCGCACAATCGAGCAGATCCTCGGCCTGCCGCCGATGAACCAGTTCGACCTCGTGGCCTCACCGATGAGAACCGACTTCGTCAAACGAAAGGAGGAGGCGAATTTCGAGCCGTTCAACCACTTGCCGAACCAAGTCCCGCTGGATCAGGGCGTGACGACGGCAAAGACGGTGGCGAGCGGTGCAGCCAGCCGCCTGGCAAAGGCTTGGACCAAGGCGAAGGCGCGGATCTTCGCTGGCAAGTCGACCAAGCCCGATGCCGAGGACCCGGACACGGTCAATCACCTGAACTGGTACGAGGCGACAGGCTTCACGCGGCCCTATCCCGGCGAGGCCCGGGTGCGCCCGCCGAGCGACTTCAAAAATCGACTGGAAAATCCGGAGCCCGAAGCCGGCGACTGACGGCAACGCTTCGCCCGCACGAACCCTCTCCGCAACCCGGGAGAGGGTTTTTTTTGGCTTTACGCGTACCATTTGACTGTGGTCCGCTTCAAATCGTCTCGCCGCCGCGTTTTGCTCATCATGGCCGGCAGTGCACTGGTCATGATCGCCGTCGCCACCGCCGTGTGGGTCGTGTTCCTCGACCGCCTCGTGATCCGCGAATTTCAGGGTCGGCATTGGTCGGTGCCGGCACGTGTCTATGCCGTGCCACTCGATCTTTATGTCGGTGCTGCCGTGGGTGCCGATGACCTCGAAGAGGAACTGCGCCGTCTGCACTACCGCCGAGGCGATCCAGCGGCGGGACCCGGTGTGTACCGCCGCCAGGGTGGGGATTTCGATGTGCATGCTCGCCGCGTGCGCTTCGTCGAGGAGCTGCGCGAGTCCGAGCTCGTATCAATTCGGGCGGGCAGCGACTCGATCACCGACATCCGCCAAGCCGATGACACGGAACTGCCGGTATTCCGGCTCGACCCGCTGTTGGTCGGCAGCGTGTTTCCCGTCCACGGCGAGGACCGCATTGTGCTCGCACCAGCCGATGTGCCGCCGCTGCTGCACGCCGCCATCAAGTTGATTGAAGATCGGCGATTTGACCAGCACCCTGGGGTCGATCCGTACGGCATCCTGCGCGCAATGTGGGCCAATCTACGCGCCGGCCGTGTGGTTCAGGGCGGCAGTACACTCACTCAACAGCTGGTCAAGAATTACTTTCTGTCGGATGAGAGAACCACACGCCGCAAAGCTACCGAGGCGGTAATGGCCCTGCGGCTGGAGGCGCACTTCTCCAAAGAGGAAATCTTAGTCGCGTATCTGAACGAGGTGTATCTAGGCCAGGACGGCGAGCGCGCGATACACGGCTTCGGGCTCGCCAGCGAGTATTACTTTGCGCAGCCTCTCGATGAACTCGATGTCGGCAAACTCGCGCTGTTGATTGGCCTGGTCAAGGGGCCGTCCTATTACGATCCGCGCAAGCATCCCGAGCGCGCCCGCGCGCGTCGCAACCTCGTGCTGCAAGTGATGGCGGACGCGCACCTGATCGATGCCGCGGATGCGAAACGTGCCTCCGCGGCGTTGCTCGGACTGCGCCCGCCGGGCGGCAGCTACGTACCAGCCTATCTCGACCTGGTCCGCAGGCACTTGAAGCGGGATTATGCCGAGGCGGATCTGGCTGCCGCCGGGCTCGCCGTATACACGAGTCTCGACCCGCGTGCGCAGGCTGCCGCGGAGCGCTCGTTGACGCGACATCTGAGCCGCCTCGATTCGGCGACTCGGGTTCCCGATGAACACCTAGAGGGTGCGGTGATCGTCGCCGAGCCCAACAGCGGCGATGTGGTTGCGGTGGTCGGCGGACGCGAAGTCGGAGCCGACGGCTTTAACCGCGCGCTCGATGCGCGCCGGCCCATCGGCTCCCTGGTGAAGCCCGCAGTGTATTTGGCTGCACTCGAGACCGGCCGCTACAACGCCGCGACGATGCTCGAGGATGCACCGATTGAGCTTAAGCTCGGGGACGGCAGCGTCTGGGCGCCGCAAAACTTCACACATGAGACCTATGGTCAGGTGCCGGTCGCGCGCGCGCTTGCGGAGTCGATGAACTTGGCGACAGTGCGGATGGGGCTCGACGTTGGCTTGCCCCGGGTGGCCGATACCCTGCAGCGGCTTGGATTCGAGTCGCGTCCGACGCTGAATCCGTCGCTGCTGCTCGGCACGGTGGAGATGACGCCGCTCGAGGTCGTGCAGGTCTACACTTCGCTCGCCAACGGCGGCTTCCGGGCGCGGCTTCGCGCCGTACGAGCGGTGCTCGATGAACACGGCCAGCCGCTCAAGAGCTTCAAAGTGCAGGTTGAGACGGCTGCGGCGCCGACGGACATTTATGCGCTTGACGAGATGCTGACGCTGGTGATGACGCGGGGAACCGGACGAAGCGCAGCTACGCGCCTGCCACCCGGTTTGATTGTCGCCGGCAAAACCGGCACGTCCTCCGACACGCGCGACAGTTGGTTCGCGGGATTCACGGGCAGCTATCTGGCAGTCGTGTGGGTCGGTTACGATGATAATCGCGTGACCGGTCTCACTGGTGCCGCCGGCGCGTTGCCCGTCTGGACCGATACCATCGCGAGCCTGAAGTCCGCGTCGTTTCAGCCGGTGCGGCCGGAACTCCTCGAGGACCGATGGATAGGATTCGGTGACGGACTCGAAACGACGCCGGGGTGCAGTGAGGACACGATCGTCGTCGCCGTGCCGCTCGGCACTGTGCTGCCGCGCAAGGCCGCCTGCGCCCCCTCGCCATCCGGCACAATGATTGACAAGATCAAGGCATGGTTCAAGACAAACATTCATTGAGAGCGTTCGTCGTCGTGCTCACTACTGCATTGCTAGTTGCCGGCTGCGCGACCTCGCGCATGTCCTCCGAGCCCCCCACGTCGTCGCCATCAGCCCAGCCCTTGCCCCAGGCCTCGCCCCAGCCCTTACCGTTCCCAACAGCGCCGCCCCCGCCACCGGCGGTACGCGAAAACCGTCTCTCGCCCGCAACCAGCTCGCTTGTGACGCAGGCACGCGCCCAAGTGGCGCGCGGAGATCTGCCGGCCGCCTCATCGACACTCGATCGGGCGCTGCGCATCGAGCCAAATAACCCGTTGCTTTGGATCGAGCTGGGAAAGCTGCGGCTCATTGAGAGCGATGCGCATCAGGCAGAGATTTGCGGTCGCAAGGCGCTGGCGCTCGCCAGCGGCGATCGTCGCTCTCAATCACAGGCTGGGCGGCTGCTGGCCGATGCGTTGCGCGCCCAGCAACGCAACCAGGAGGCGCGCGAGATCGAGAAGCAACCTTTTATGAACTAGCGAACAATCGCTGCAATTCCATCAGCCGACCAGCGCGCTGTGCAACGATTTGATCTGCTGCGCGGTGGTTTTGAGCAAACGTTCGCATGCGGCAGCGTCGAGGGCGAGGCGCTGAAAGGGCGCGGAAGCGGTTACAGTCTCGTCGAGCAACTCGCGGTAAAAGACGCACGGTAC
This sequence comes from uncultured Gammaproteobacteria bacterium, assembly GCA_963785405.1. GTDB lineage: Bacteria > Pseudomonadota > Gammaproteobacteria > Steroidobacterales > Steroidobacteraceae > Bog-1198. The sequence goes on along the minus strand of CAWAVF010000003.1, from coordinate 17,335 downwards.
GAGCGCAATCGCGGCGATCAGGACTTCCGTGAGCCGGGCAGCTTCCCTCGCCGGTAGATTGGGCGCGTTTTGGTTGCTAACCGCGGAAACGATGGCCGGTGCGAATTTCCAGTGACCGAGGATGGCGGCCGCGATTCGCGGATGGCCCTGATTGAGCAGCCGAGTGGCGGCGTCGTCTGCGCCAAATGTCGCACCGTGCTGGTGGGCACGCGTGATGATGTAAAGGCTGCCGATGTTGTGCATGAGTCCGGCGACGAGTGCCTCGTCGGGATTCGCGGCCCCGGTCTCACGAGCGAGCACGTAGGCAATCGATGCGACCAGTGTTCCCTGGCGCCACAGTTCATGCAGTTGCGGGCGCAGCACTGCCTCGCAAGAGTTCGTCATCTGCTGCAGGGCGAACGACACCGCTGTACAGCGCACCAGTTGATGACCGAGGCGGTTTACCGCCTGCTGCAGCTCGGTTATCGGTTTGGAGGAGGGATTGAGGAACGCCGAGTTTGCGAGTTGCAGTACTCGCACGGCGAGAGCCGCGTCGATGCCGATCACGCGCGCGACCTTGGCCGGCGTGGCGCGGGAATCCTCGAGGGCTCGCTGCACCCGCTGTGCGACATCCGGATACGACGGCAGGCGAATATCGCCGGTTGCCAGTTCCGCGGACAGGCTTTTGAGGAATTCCGCCGGCGCTAGCGCACGGATGGGCTCCTGTAGAGTCCGTGATGTCTCGCTTGTCATGCGTGCGTGCCTTATACGGGGTTCTATCCGTTAGGCTATCGGCAGTTGAGCGCCGCTCTTTAGAAATGCGCTAAATTGACGCTCGTTAGAGAGGTAACCGCCATGGAACTGAAACGCGCCGGTTCGCTGACTTCGCAAAAAGGACCCGCAAGCTACTTCACAGGAAATGTCCGCCTCGACTGGCTGAACGCGGCGCCGGAGCCGGTGCGTGTCTCGTGCGCGAGCGTTACTTTTGAGCCAGGCGCGCGCACGGCATGGCACACTCATCCGTTGGGCCAGACGTTGATCGTCATCGCCGGGTGCGGTTGGACGCAGTGTGATGGCGGGCCGATCGTCGAAATCCGCGCCGGCGACGTGATCTGGTGTCCACCCAATCACCGACACTGGCATGGCGCTACGCCGACCACGGCCATGACCCACATTGCGGTCCAAGAAGGCCTCGACGGCAAATTCGTGGAGTGGGCGGAGCATGTCAGCGAGGAGCAGTACCGAGTAGGCCCCGGGTAGAGACGTCGAGAAACATTGACCCAATCTTGTAGTCAGTGACATTGTTGATAATTTAACTTAATAAAAACAATAGTATGTTGCATATATCTCGAAATAACATTGTATCGATAAATGAATCAAGGCTGCACTCGCGAGGCTTACTTTTGCCATTGGTTTGGCGCAATCTTTGCCCATCGGGGGAGGAGGCGTGAATAAAGACAAACCAAAAATTCCCACGGGCCTGATCTTCGCGGATGGTTCGTTGCCGTCAAGACGGTCCTTCCTTGCGACCTCGATCGCGGCAGTGGTTTCAACTTGGGTCGCATCCGACTGGGATGCGGTCGCGGCCGCCGGCGAGTCAGCGTTACGGGCCGAGCAATCCGCGCGCGTTGGCGGAGCGGTGAATCTCGCGGTGTTCAGCGACGCGCAAGCTGTCGAACTTGATGCCGTGGTCTCGCAGATCATCCCGACCGACGAGACGCCGGGAGCACACGAGGCTGGGATCGTTTACTTCATTGATCGCAGCGTAGCGACTTTCTTGAGTTCGAGCCGCGCCATCTACATGCAGGGATTCGACGAGCTGCAGGCGAAGGCAGTGCAGATGTTTCCCGGCTCCAATAGGTTCTCCGCGCTCAATGCAACACAGCAGATCCAGCTTCTTAGTGCCATCGAGACCACGCCGTTTTTCAAAACGGTGCGTGAGCACACAGTCATCGGCATGTTTGCAAGTCCGCAACACGGCGGCAATCACCGCGAAGCTGGGTGGAAGCTCATCGGATTCGAGAACACTCTGAATTTTACGCCGCCGTTCGGCTACTACGACGCTGCGCCATGAGACGATTCACCCCCGATACGGAAGTGGATTTTGTCGTCATCGGATCCGGAGCCGCCGGTGCGGTGATGGCCAAGGAATTGGCGGTGGCTGGATTTTCTGTGGTGGTGCTGGAGCAAGGCGGGTGGGGCGCCTACGGGCATGAGCAGGATTACATCAAGGATGAACTGCTGCACATGTATTCCCAGGATCCCGTCAACCGCTTGATGAGCGACCCCAATCGGCAGCGAAACACGTTTCGCCGCAACGACAAAGAACAGGCGGTTCCCGGCACGCATAGTTACGGCTGCGTCGTGGGCGGCGGAACGGTGACATACGGCGCCAGCAGTTGGCGTCACCTTCCGTACGAATTCACTGAAGCCACACACGAAGGGACAATTGCCGGCAGCGGTTTGGCGGACTGGCCGATTACCTATGAGGAGTTGGAACCCTACTACACCAAAGCCGAGTGGCAGATCGGAATTTCGGGCCAGCGCGTCGATTCGCCTTTTTTTTCGCCGATGTCCAAGAATTATCCGGTGCCGCCGCTGCCGCAAAAGAGTTCCGGCGCGCTGTTGCGGATTGCGGCCGCGAAGCTCGGTCTGACGGTGGTTCCCAACGTCGCTGCGATTGTAACAAGGCCGTATCAAGGGCGTGCAGCCTGCGTCAATTGCGGATTGTGCGGCGGGTACGGTTGCCATGTGAAAGCCAAGTCGAGTTCGGCGGTGACGCTGCTGCCCACCGCCGTGGCCACTGGACGCTGCGAGATCCGGGTGTTGAGCTACGTCCGCGAAATTTCGCTGACCGGCCACGGCAAAGTCAGCGGCGCGGTCTACTTTGATGCGCACAACAAAGAAATATTCCAGAAGGCCAAGGCGGTGGTGCTATGCGCCAATGGCACCGAGACGCCGCGCCTGCTGCTGCTGTCAAAATCGAATTCGTTTCCCGATGGACTTGCTAACTCGAGCGGCCTGGTCGGCAAGTATTTGATGAGCGGCAACGCTTGCACCGCGAGCGGCCTTTTTGATCGGCCGCTCGAGGAATACAAAGGAGCGGTGACCGGCGCTGCCATCTTGGATTTCGTGCCGAGCGATCCGAAGCGCGGCTTTTACGGCGGCGGCCGCATGACTGCGCGAGGCCAGGAATCGCCGATTCAGTATGGGCTCTCAGGTCCGCACGGCGCGCCGAGCTGGGGCTCAGGCTACAAAACGGCGCTCAAAGATCAGGCCAATCGCAAGTTGACCATCACCAATTTCATCACGCAGCTGCCGGTCGAGACCAATCGAGTGGATCTCGACCCCGAGGTGAAGGACGCCTGGGGACTGCCCGCGATGCGCATTACCACAACAAGTCATGCGAACGACTTCAAGAGCATGGAGTTCTTCCGGCAAAAGTCGCTCGAGATCCTGAAGGCCGCTGGAGCGGCCACGGTTTGGGCTGATCCGATCGCCGACAGCACCGGGGGCGCGCATAGCCGCGGCACCTGCCGGATGGGCAATGATCCCAAGAACTCAGTGGTGAACAAGTTTCACCGCGCCCACGATGTACCGAACCTATTCATCGTCGACGGCAGCAGCTTCGTCACCGGCGGGCGCAATCACCCGACGATGACCATCTCGGCGCTCGCATTTCGCGCCGCCGACGTCCTGGTGCGCGCGGCGCGCAGTGGTGATCTGTCCGCAAGAATTTAGTAAAGGGGTCCCTGGCATGAATCTGGATTTCTCTCCTGAACAGCAGCGGATGCGCGAGGCCGCGCGCCGTTTTCTAGCGGAGCGCTGTACGCCGGCAGCGGTACGCAAGGTTTTCGAAGGCGACGATCGCTATGACAGGGGATTGTGGCGGGAGCTGGCTGAACTCGGCTACTTAGGGATAGCGATTCCCGAGGAGTTCGGCGGCAGCGGCGGCGGATATCTCGAACTCTGCGTCATTGCCGAGGAGTTGGGACGGGTGTTGGCGCCGGTGCCGGTGTCCTCGTCGACGTATCTGGCGACCGAGTTCCTGAAGATCGGCGGGTCGGCCGCGCAGCAGGCGGCCTATCTGCCGAAGCTCGCATCGGGCGCCTCGATTGGAACTTTCGCGATGGTCGAGGGAGCGGGCGAGCCGGTGTCCGGATCGCTCCGCGCCAAAGTTGAAGGCGGCCGCCTTACCGGCGCGAAGACTCCCGTCGCCGACGGCGATACGGCGGACTTCGCTATCGTCGCAGCCGGCATGGCTGGCGCACCCGGAGCGTCACTGTTCATCGTCGACTTGCACGGCGCCGGGGTGGCTCGCCGGCCGCTGGCTACCATCGATCCGTCGCGGAGTTTCGCGGAGCTGACATTCCGTGCTGCGCCGGCCGAACCCCTTGCACTGGGCGAGGCGGGCGATCACCTGCTGGCGCGCGTGCTGGATGGTGCCGCGGTGCTGATGGCCTTCGAACAACTGGGCGGGGCCGACTTCGCGCTCGAAGCGGCTTGCGCCTATGCCAAGGAACGCTGGGCCTTTGGCCGGCCGATCGGGTCGAATCAGGCGATCAAGCACATGCTCGCCGACATGTACGTGTCCGCGACCCTGGCGCGTTCGAACTGCTACTACGGAGCGTGGGCGCTCAGCACCGGCGCCGACGCGCTCGGCGAAGCCGCGGCCAGCGCGCGCATCAGCGCTACGCAGGCCTTCCAGCACTGCGCGCGCAACAATATTCAAGTGCATGGCGGTTCGGGATTTACCTGGGCGGTCGATTGCCATCTCTACTATCGCCGGTCCAACCTGCTCGCGCTCAGCCTTGGTGGGCTCGCGCCGTGGGAGGACCGCTTGGTCGACAAACTAAGGCGGCGCAGCGCCGCGACGGAGCATTAGTCATGGATTTTGAAGATTCACCGGCCGAAGCCGAATTCCGCAGTGTCGCGCGCCGCTGGATGGACGCGAACGCACCGAAAGAATATGCAACGGCGCTGCGACAGGCGGGATTCGGGGAACTCAATCTCAATGGCGTCGATGTGCTGGTGGCGGCGAAAACTTGGCAGCGGCGCAAAGCCGCCGCCGGTTGGGCCTGTCCGCATTGGCCGCGCGAATACGGCGGCAGCGGATTGACGCCGATACAACAGGTGATCTGGCAGCAGGAGGAGGGCGTCTATGGGCGGCTAGCGACGCCGTTCATCGTCGGCCACGGTATGTGTGGACCGACACTGATGAGCCACGCCAGCGAGGAAGATCGCCGCCGCTACTTGCCGCCGCTCGCCGCGGGTGAGGAGATTTGGTGTCAATTGTTCTCGGAGCCGGGGGCGGGGTCGGATCTCGCGGGCATCAGCACCCGCGCGAGCGCGGCCGCGGATGGCTGGGTCATCAACGGCCAGAAGGTTTGGACCAGCTTTGCGCAGCTCTCCGACTTTGGCCTGTTGCTTGCCCGGACCGACCCTTCCGTGCCGAAGCATCGCGGATTGACCATGTTCTATGTCGACATGCACGCGCCGGGCGTTGAGGTGCGGCCGATCAAGCAGGCAAACGGCCAAAGCGGATTTAACGAGGTGTTCTTCAGCGACGTCCGGATCAAGGATCAGCAGCGGCTCGGCGCGGTAGGCGCGGGATGGCATGTTGCCCTCACGACCTTGATGAACGAGCGCCTCGCCATCGGTTCGGGAATGACGACGGGCTTTGAGGCTATTTTCAATTGGTGCTGCGCTCTCGAGCGGTCCGGCGCCAAGGTTTTCGATGATCGCGCGGTGCGCTCGCGTCTCGCCACGTGGGCGGCGCGCAGCAGCGGCCTGAAGTACACCGCCAGCCGTGCCATCACCGCGCTATCGCGCGGAACGACCCCCGGCCCCGAGAACTCGATCGGCAAACTCGTGGCGGGCTCCACGATGCAGGAGATCGCCGAATTCGCTTTGGGCCTGGCGGGGCCGCTCGGTGTCGTCAGCGACCCGCTCGGCGCGGTGGACGGTGGACGCTTTCAGGCCATGCTGCTGCGTGCCCCGGCAACCCGGCTCGAAGGCGGCACCGACGAGATCCTGCGCAACATCATCAGTGAGCGGGTTCTCGGCCTGCCGCCCGACATCCGGGTGGACAAGGACATCCCATTCAATCGCATTCCGACGCGAAGTGCCTAGGGTCTAGCGCGGCCACAGCCAGCCGAATACTCCCGCCGTCAACAGCGCATAGATGAGGCCGTCGATAAAATAAACGGCGGTGGCGCGCCAGTTTTGCCGGGCCCAGATGGACTGATGCGCGTGGCCCAAGCCATACGCCATGAACGCCGCCACGGCGACGAACTTGAACACCGAAATGTACGGCTTGCCGGCGCCATACGCGTGACCCACCACGACTGCGACGAATAGCGAAATTACCAGCAGGTACACGAACCACTGCGCCAAGGATTTGCCCATGCCAGGCTCCTGGGTCACGAGCGTTAGGAAAAACGTCGGTCCGCGCTTGCGCTTTTCCAGGTATTCCGGCTGCTGCATCTGAGCAGTGCTATTGGCATAGGGCGCCAAATATTGGCCGCTGGGTATGTTCAGTGAACGGAATGTATCCAAAACCGCATCTTCATTTGGCAATTTGGCATAGTCGCCGCGATGCAAGGGCAGGAACATGTGGACGATCCAACTAGCGAGAAACACAATCACCGCCGATACGACGATCGGCAGCCACAAGGAGGCGAGGGGTACCATGGATTTCTCCTACTTCAGGACACTGCCATGGGCGGCGGGACCGCGGCGACTACTCCCGCCACCACCGCACTGAACAGCATGACATAGCCGCAGCGCTGCGAGACCAGCGCAACCATTGGATAGCCTATTCCACCCAACTGCAATGCCAGATCCTTGCCCAGCGTTACCGGCTGAATCAAATGGGGGCCGATGGACCACGTGTCGCTGCCGCACACAGGGCAGATGAATGGCGTCTTGCCAAAAGACGTCAACCACACATTTACCTTGGTGTACTCCTCCTGAGTTAATATTCCGGTTTCGTCAGGCATTATCCCTCCAGCGGTTCATCCCGCCATTATAACCGGCAGCAACACATGCGAGGGGTGGTCCGCGTCCACGTAGACGCGATTGCTTGCAATTTGCAGGCGCGTGGCCTTTCCTTCGGGCTCACCGCTGTTGGGATTGAAGTCAAAGTGCGGAAAGTTGCTGGACGACACATCGATGCGGATCCGATGCCCGGCTTTGAAAAGGTTCGACGTTGGAAAAGCTTCGATCCGGATGGCGTAAATTTGACCGGGTTCCATCAGGCGCGGTCGCAGCCAGGAGTCCCGATATCGGCAGCGCAGGATGCCGTCGGTCAGGTTCATCGCAAAGCCTTCCGGATAATCCTCATTCGGGGGATACACGTCGAGCAGTTTGATGGTGAAGTCGGTGTCGGGAGCATCAGAAGCGATCCAAAGCCGCGCTTCGATCGCGCCCGTCACCTCAACATCCGCCGCCAGCGGCGGCGTCGCAAAAACCAGCACGTCAGCGCGCTTCTCCAGTGATCTATAGGGTTCGCGGCAGCCGAAGAACCGTGGGCCTTCACGCTGATCAAATGCTCCGCCGACCATGATGGGTTGTCCGGAAGTGATGGTGCCGCCGATGGTGGGTACCGGAGCGGCGGGATCGTAGCGGTATTCTCTCGGTGCAGCGCCCTTTGCGGGCGCGCGCTCGGAAAGCATCCCGTTCGGCTGTAGATAGTAATGAGTGGGTCGAGTTCGCGGGATCGGCCAGGTGCGCTCGGTGCGCCATAGTCCGCCGTGGTCCATCCGGCCTTGTGCGTCGCGGCGCCCCGTGCCGCCGCCCATGACGAAAATTTTGACGGCCGGCTCCAGTTCGACGCCGTTTGCGTTGCCCCTGAGGAAGCGGTCGAACCAACGCAGCTTCAATGCCAGATAGTCCGGCGCGACGTTTCCCGCGAATGCCGCCGCGGCGCCAAACTCCACGTCGCCGGCAAAGGTCTGTTCGCGGTTGCCATGGGTCCAAGGCCCGAGAATCATTCGATAGGGACCGCGCTTGTGGCGCTTAAGAGCGCGGAAATTATCGGTCACCGTGCGGGGATACGGATCGTACCAGGAGGAAATAAGCACACTGGCCGCGTCCGGCCATTGATCGTAGTAACCGGCGGCGTAGATTCCCCGCTGCTGCCAGAAATCATCGAAAACGCCGTGCTCCCATTGATCGAACACGTAATCCTCGTATTCCGGCACCGCGCTCAATGGCGAGTGGCCGCGCGTCCACGGCAGCCGCGCAAACCAATCCTTCAGATCGATCGACTTCAAGGCGGCGAGCTTCGCCGGGTCGCGCCGCACCTCCGGCGCCTCGAGCGCTTCGTTGAAAGCCCAAGTAACCTGTTTCAGCTCGAAGGCGCCGCCTTGACGGATACCGCCCTGATAGGCGTTTGCGAAGCCTCCGGAGTCCATGAACATCGCGGTGATGCCGGGTGCGCCCGCACTCGCCAGTGCGGCCTGTGTGTGCGCCGCATAGGATAGACCCATCGTACCGATGCGGCCGTTGCTCCAACTCTGTGCGAGTATCCATGTGCAGCAGTCGAAGCCGTCCAAAGCGTCGCTCAAATATTTGACGTACTTGCCCTCGGACTTGCCGCGGCCGCGGCAGTCCTGAAACACCACAGCGTAGCCATGACTTGCGAACAGGTTTGCGACTTCGATGCTGGCGTGGCGGGTGCCGTCCTGGGACTTTCCGTACGGCGTACGCTCGAGAATCGCCGCTACTCGCAGCGGGTTGTCACCCGCCGCCTGCGCCGGCAGGTAGACATCGGTTGCCAGTTGCACGCCGTCGCGCATGCGCACACGTACATCGCGGCGTACGATCACCCGGTTGGGACCCAGGTCCGCGGCGCTGAATGCGCCCGAGGGCAGCGCCAGCAGCGCCGCCAGCTTGACGAAGCGCACGGCGAATTCGCGGCGATCGATCGCAAAGGGATTGTCGAGAGCGTTCAATGGATTCCGGTTTGCAAGGCCTGCGAGTCGCGCAATAATACCGAGCTGCGCAAAGTATTCCCAACGACAACGAATAAATCCCTTAGGTGTCCCATGGATGAGGCGGTCCGCAAGGTAATATCCGAATATGAGCCGCGGCTTGCGGCGGAAACGGCGCTGATGCAGTCCATCGACGCATCGCAAATGCGGGCGAGGCGGGATGAATTTCTACTGCCGATTGGCCCGGATACCGCGCAGGTGCTGCACATTTTGATCAAGAGCGCGGGGGCGCGATCGATCTTGGAATTGGGCACCTCCTACGGATATTCGACTTTGTGGTTGGCCGACGCGGCACGTCATACCGACGGCAAGGTGGTGAGCCTCGAACTCGCCCCGGACAAGGCGCTGCATGCGCGTGCGGCACTTGTAAGGGCGGGTGTTGCGGACCGCGTCGACATTCAGGTGGGCAACGCTGTCGAGACGCTGCCGCGCCTCGCGGGACCTTTTGACTTCGTGCTGCTCGATCTTTGGAAAGATCTGTATGTTGCCTGCCTGGATCTTATCTACCCGAAGCTCGCGCCGGGCGCGTTCGTCGTTGCGGACAACATGGTTCATCCCGAAGCGGTGCGGGCCGATGCAGCGCGCTACCAGCGTCGCATCCGTCAGTTGGAGTTCGATACGGTGTTGCTGCCCATCGGCAGCGGCATCGAGGTGAGCCGCCGACGCTGAATTTGCCACAACCACATTCAGGCTTAAGTTGAACCAATCGGCCCGCTGCGATGCGGCGGGCCGATTGGTTGAGCCCTCAGGCCGCGGGGCTGCCCTCTACTTGGATCAGCAGTTTCACTTCCTGCTTGAAGCCGAATTTCTCGCCGTAATTGACGCCGAAATCGGCGCGATTGATCGTCGCCGATATATCCGCGCCGCAAACCTGTTTCTTGCTCATCGGGTTTATGATGCACTTGAACGCATTTACCGTGAGCGTCACCGGCTTCGTCACTCCATGCATGGTCAGCGTGCCCTGCGCTTCCATCGGCGCATCGCCATTGAACTTGGTGAACTTGCCGCTGTATTTCGCGATGGGATATTTGGCGACATCGAAAATTTCCGCGGACCTGGCATGGTCATTCAATTTCTGCATGCCGAAATCAATGGTGTTCATGTCCACGGTAACTTCAATGGAGCCGGCTTTCGCTTCCTTGTCGTACACCACCGTGCCGGAGGTGCTGTCGAATTTTCCCCGCCATACCGACAGGCCGCCGAAGTGATCTGCCTCAAAGCTGGGGTAGGTGTGCGCGGGGTCGAGGGTATAGGTGACCGGCGCTGCGAAGGCGCTCGCGCCTATGAGGGCGGCCATCGATGCCAAAACAATACGGTTCATTGAGGGCTCCTTGAGAAGACGCTGTGGGTATAATTTCAATCGCAAATGATAGCCGAAACCTAAGGCGCGCTCGCCCTTATCTCTTTATATTCATGTTCAGGGGTCCTTAATGGAATTGTTCGATGCCATTGAATCGCGATCTTCCGCCGCGCGGCTGACAGAGCCCGGGCCGACTGCGGCGCACCTGGAGCGCTTGCTACAGGCCGCCGGACATGCGCCCGATCACGGGCGCATGAAGCCCTGGCGGTTCATCGCGCTCAACGGCGCCGCCCGAGAACCCTTCGCCAGCGCCGCTGCCAACGCCAAACGGCTGCGAGTGCCGACACTGACCGACGAGCAGGTGCAGCTGGAACGCCAGAAAATCATGCAATCTCCCTGCATCGTGGTCGTCGCTTGCGCAGTGGCAAAGGACAATGCCAAGGTGCCTGAAATCGAGCAGGTGATAGCCACCGGGGCGGCGGCGCAGAATCTATTTTTGGCAGCGCACGACTTAGGCTACGGGGTGATGTGGAAAACCGGGGCCGCGGCCTACGACAGCCATGTAAAGGCAGCATTGGGGCTGGCCGCGGACGATCACATCGTGGCCATCCTTCATCTGGGTACGCGCGTGAAATGACTGCGTAGCGACACGGCCTTAACCAGCGCCCATACGGGTAGCCCGGCCGTGAGCTTGAGCTCGCGCGTGGCAGCGCGGGTGACTCGAGCCATGATGATGGTGCCTCCAATGTCGATGGCGATCAGATCCGCATCGCCTTCGTCGCCGGTCACCGCCGTAACAACCCCGGTGAGGATGTTGCGCACGCTCAACTGCTGGGGTTCCCGAGTCGCCACGATGAGATCGCGCGCCAGCAACTGTACGCGCAACTTTGCGCCGGCCGCGCCGGCCGCGCCGGCCGCCGATAGTACTTTGAGTTCGCCGCCTCCCACGCCAACGCGAGTCAAGCCGGTTGCGGGATCCGTGCCTAAAACCGTGCCCTCAACGATGGCGCCTACCGCGTCGGCGCCGATGATTGCGCGCACGCCGGGGTTCAGGCTCATCTCGCCGATGCCTCCCTGGGCAGTTGTGGTGCCGCGTTCCATGAGCACGAGATGGGTTGCCAGCCGTAAAACCTCGTCGAAATTATGGCTGACGTAGACCATGGGGATGGCCAACTGATCGCGCAGAATCTCCAAGTAAGGCAGCACTTCTTCGCGCCGCGAGGCGTCCAGCGATGCCAACGGTTCATCCAACAGGAGCAATCGCGGCTGCGACAACAGCGCTCGACCGATCGCCACGCGCTGACGCTCGCCGCCCGACAATTGATGCACGCGGCGGCTCATCAGGAGCTTAAGGTCGAGCAGGTCGACGACCAGATCGAAGCCCACGAATTTCGGCGATCCCGCGCGCCTGGCGGCGTAGCGTAGATTGCCAGCGACGTCAAAGTGGGGAAACAGACGGGATTCCTGAAATACATAGCCGATGCGGCGGCGTTGCGGCGGGACGTCGACGCGCTGTTCGGTATCGAGCAGCACGACATCGTCGAGTGCAATCCTGCCGGAATCCGCGTCGAGCAGTCCGGCGATCACATTGATGAGCGTGCTTTTGCCGCATCCCGAGCGGCCAAACAGCGCGACTACTCCCGGCGTCGGCAGTTCAAAACGCGCATCCAGTGTGAATGCGCCTAGGCGCTTGTTGGCGGCTACGTGAAGCATCAGCGCCCCAGCCAACGGCGCACGCGCCGCGCAAACCACTCGGACAGCAACAGGCCTGCGAACCCCAAGGCGATCGAGATGACAGCCAGGCGGGCCGCGGCATGATCGCCGCCCGGTGTTTGCAGGGCGGCGTACAGCGCGAGCGGCAACGTTCGCGTCTCACCGGGAATATTCGACACAAAGGTAATCACGGCGCCGAATTCTCCGAGTGCCGCCGAGAACGCGGTGATCGCGCCCGCCAGCACGCCCGGCAGCATCAGCGGCAACGTGATGGTCGCGAAACGGTCGAATGCACCGGCGCCCAGGGTGCGTGCGGCATCCTCGAGTCCGCGGTCGACGTTGTCCAGCGAGATGCGCATCGCGCGCACCATCAGCGGGAAGGACATCACCGCCGTGGCCAGCGCGGCGCCGTTGCGTGTAAAAATGAGTTCGACGCCGAATCCTCGCTGCAGCCAGGATCCGATGGGGCCGCGTGTGCCGAACAGCAGCAACAGCACGTAGCCGACCACGACCGGCGGCAGCACCAGCGGCAAATGCACCAGCGCATCCAGAACCGTTCGGCCCAGGAATTGGCGTCGCGTCAATACCCAGGCCAACACGATCGCGAACGGCAGACTGAGCAATACGCTGCGCGCGGCTACGCTCAAGCTCAAAAAGAGCGCTTCGCTTTCGCCGGCGCTCAAGCCTAGCGTCATTGACCAGCCCTGTGCTTAGGCATCATCGGTGAGGCAGTATACTGTGCCGACGATTTATCTTGAGGATCCGATCAATGCCCTATTTTCACGCCGCGGCGTCCGCTGCAGCGTCTAATGCCGACTTAAGCCCCGATCGTATCGGGGTATTGATCGTCAACTTGGGAACGCCGGATTCGCCCTCCTATTTCGCCGTGCAGCGTTATCTGCGCGAATTCCTCAGCGACCGTCGAGTCATCGATACCTCCCGCTGGATCTGGCTGCCGCTGCTGTACGGCGTGGTGCTACCGTTGCGCCCGTTGCGAACGGCGCGAAATTACCGAAAAATCTGGACGCCGGATGGATCGCCGCTGGCGGTTTATTCCAAGCGCTTGAGCGTGAAGATCGAGGCATTGCTGCAGCCGGTCTTTCAGGACCGACTGCGCGTGCAGTTGGCAATGACCTACGGGAATCCCAGCATCGCGAGCGCGGTCCAGTCTTTTGCCGAGCAGGGCGTTACCAAACTGATCGTGCTGCCTTTGTATCCGCAGTATTGCTCCTCGACCACAGGGTCTGTATTCGACGCCACCCATCGCGCGCTGCAACGCTGGCGCTACTTGCCGGAGATCCGCTTCCTCAACGATTATCATGACGATGAGGGATATATCGACGCTTTGACGGCGAAAATCCGCGAGCACTGGGACGTCAGCGGTGAAGCAGCGCATTTGTTGTTCTCCTATCACGGAATACCTGCCTCGTATGTTGCCAAGGGAGACCCCTATCAGCGCCAAGCGGAGGCGACCACGCGACAGGTCGTGACGCGCCTGAAGGTTGGCGACAGCCAATGGTCCCATTGCTACCAGTCGCGCTTCGGCAAGGTGCCGTGGCTTACGCCCTACACCATTGACGCCATCAAACAACTGGCGGAGCGCGGCGTGCGCAAGCTTACGGTGGCGTCGCCGTCCTTTGCGGTGGATTGTTTGGAAACGCTGGAAGAAGTGGCGCTGGAATATCGCGATAAATTCACGCAATGGGGCGGCGAGCAATTGACGCTCGTGCCATGCTTGAACGATGACGACGCACATGCCCGGGCGCTCGCGAATATCGTTACAAGCCATCTTGCGCGCGGGGCTTAAGCGGTGCTAGATTCGACCGTAATGCGTACTTCCGGCAGCATATTGGTCACTTTCCCGGGCTTTTCACGGCTCCCGGGCTCGCTTGCGCTGCTGCTGCTGCGCCGCTAGGCGCACAAACATTACGCGCCATCGGTCGGCGCTGACAAGACCGGAAAATTCTCAAGACCGCGCCGGACCAGCGGCGATAAATGCCTGCGAGCTAGTGAGTGAAAGCCATGTTGCGTAATCCGTCGACCAAGTACCGAGCCTTTACCCCGATCGATATTGCCGATCGTAGCTGGCCGAATCGCGTCATTGCAGCGCCCCCGCAGTGGTGCAGCGTCGATCTGCGAGACGGCAACCAGGCCCTGATCGAACCGATGGACGCGGCTCGAAAGCGCCGTATGTTCGATATGCTGGTAAAAATCGGCTTCAAGGAAATCGAGGTGGGGTTCCCCGCCGCTTCGCAAACGGACTTCGATTTCGTGCGTGAGATCATCGAGCGCGAATTGATTCCGGATGATGTCACCATTCAGGTGCTGACTCAGGCCCGTCCTGAGCTCATTGCGCGCACCTATGAGTCCTTGAAGGGTGCGCGGCGTGCCATCATGCATGTCTACAATTCAACTTCCGTGGCACAACGCCGCGTGGTGTTTCGTACCGACCGCGCCGGCATCGTTGACATTGCCGTGCGCGGCGCCAGCGTTGTACGGGAACACGCATTGCGCCAGCCGGATACCGACTGGACGTTCGAATACAGCCCCGAGAGCTTTACCGGCACCGAACTGGATTTTGCCGTGGAAATTTGCGACGCGGTGAATACGGTCTGGGAGCCGACGCCGGCGCGAAAGTCGATTCTCAATCTCCCCGCAACGGTGGAGATGGCCACGCCGAATGTCTACGCCGACCAAATCGAATGGTTCTTGCGGCACATCAATCGCCGCGACTGCATCACGTTGAGCGTTCATCCGCATAACGACCGCGGCACCGCGGTGGCGGCCGCGGAGTTGGCGGTCATGGCGGGCGCCGAGCGCATCGAAGGCACTTTGTTCGGTAATGGCGAGCGCACCGGCAATGTCGACATCGTGACGTTGGCTCTTAATCTTTACTCGCAAGGTATTGATCCTAAATTGGATTTTTCAAATATAAACGAGGCGGCGCGCTGCGCCGAGGCCTGCAATCAACTGCCCATCCATCCTCGCCATCCCTACGTTGGCGACCTGGTATTCACGGCATTTTCCGGATCGCACCAGGACGCGATCAAGAAGGGCCTGAGCGCGCGCAGCGAGGCGGATATTTGGGACGTGCCCTACTTACCCATCGATCCCACGGATCTTGGCCGCTCCTATGATTCAATCATTCGAGTCAATAGCCAGTCCGGAAAGGGCGGCGTGGCCTATTTATTGGAGCGAGAGTTCCAGCTGGTCATGCCGCGACGCCTGCAAATCGAATTCAGCCAGGTCGTGCAGGCTGCCGCCGATATCACCGGTAAGGAGCTGACGGCGCAGGAGTTATGGGATCTGTTCAATCGCGAATATATCAATCCGCGTATGCCCTATGGGTATCGCTCGCACCAGCTTGCCGCCTCGACGGACGGCGCCGATAGCGAGCGCCTGACGCTGCAGATCGAGAACGCAGGTCGGCTCGAGACATGGCTGGGCCAGGGGTCAGGGCCCATAGACGCCATGGTCAACGCGATTGCGCTGCCCTTCGATGTGCTGTCCTACGAAGAACACTCGCGAGGACAGGGCAGCGCGGCCAACGCAGTTTCCTACATCGAGATCACCACTCGATCGCGGCGCACTCTGTTCGGGGTCGGCATGCACCCCAATATCATCACGGCATCGCTGCTGGCGATTGTCTCTGCGGTCAATAGAGCCGTCGCACAGGGCGCTTTGCCGGGGCGCGTCGAATCGGTGCGCACCGGAACCTAGGTGTTGCAGTTGATAATAAACATGCGGGATATTCGCTAAGCTATTGATAAAATACGGTATACCAATCACCGCGAACCGGCTGCAACCAAAGTTGCCGCGCGCCGGTCATAACTTTAAGGATTGTTTGTCGCGCTAGTTGAATGCCGGACAGAATCGGCTATAGTGCGCAACTTCATGATTCCCAGCTGATCGATCCTATTGATTTCAGGGGCTTTTCTCGAACAATGAGCGAACGCACAGACGAACATTTCGATATCGACGATGAGTTTCTCGGGGAAGCCGAAGAGGCGCACGACTTCGATCCCCTGATTGAGCGCCCGGAACGGCGCCCCAAGGCCGTGGCCGCCGCCAAACGCGGCAAGGCGGCATGGAGCCGGGTGGAAGACGTGCTCGCTGAGCGGCAACTGGAAAAGGAACTGCGCGAAATATTCGAAGACGACTGATTCGTTCTTTTTCTCGCCACGCGCTTGGCGCGGGATAAATCCATGTCTTCTCCTCTCGTGCTAGACAGCAGTCAAGCTTGGGTGGTGCTCAAGTTCGGCGGCACCAGCGTGTCCACGCTCCAGAATTGGCGCAACATTGCTTCGGTACTCAACAGCCGAATCGCCGCATCCTTCCGCCCGGTGGTGGTGCACTCCGCACTTTCGGGAATCACCGATCGCCTCGAGTCGCTGCTTGCGGCGAAAGACCGCAGCCAGCTGGAACTCCTGGATCGCATCGAAGCCGCGCATGTGCATCTCGCACAGCAATTGAACGTGGCCTCAGGTTCGAGATTCGACGGCTTCATGCAGGAGCTGCGCCAAATGGCGGGCGAGTTGGCGCACGGCCGGCGCAGCGACGATGCATTTCGGGCGCGCCTGATGGCCATGGGCGAACTGCTGGCGACCACCCTGGGTGCGCAATTTCTGAACGCCCAGGGAATCGGTACGGTGTGGGCGGATGCGCGTCAGGTGTTGCGCGCCGATGAGCGCGATGGCTCGACACGCAAGTCGAGCGTGCTGTCGGCAACCTGCGATTTCGCGCCCGACTGAACGCTGCAGGCGCGATTGGCGGGCGCTCGATCAGGTGGTGATCACCCAGGGTTTCATTGCGGCCAACGACGCCGGCGAGACCGTGCTGCTGGGCCGGGGCGGATCGGACACCTCCGGGGCCTATTTCGCGGCCAAGTTGAACGCGGCGCGCCTCGAGATCTGGACCGATGTGCCCGGGCATGTTCAGCGCCAATCCGCGCGCCGTGCCCACCGCCCGCCTGTTGCGCGCATTGCACTACGACGAAGCTCAGGAAATCGCCAGCAATGGCGCGAAGGTCCTGCATCCGCGCTGCGTGCTGCCGGTCCGGCAATACAAGATCCCCTTGCATGTGTACGCCACGCAGGCGCCTGGGCTCGAAGGCACCGTCGTATCGGCGAATGTCGCCGACAGCGCCGCGCAGGTCAAAGCGATCGCCATCAAGAAGGGCATCACGCTGGTCTCCATGGACAGCCCGGGCATGTGGCATCAGGTGGGATTCCTGGCCGATGCATTCCAAATTTTCAAGCAAGAAGGCCTGTCGGTCGACCTGGTGTCCACCTCGGAGACCAATGTCACGGTGTCCCTGGATCCCACCGCCAATACGCTGGATGGCGCG
>CAWAVF010000002.1:0-1305552 GCA_963785405.1 uncultured Gammaproteobacteria bacterium | reverse complement strand
GCAATCCGCGTGAATTGCAGAGCTCGCTGGCGGCCGGGGCGAAGCTGGTGTGGATCGAGACCCCGAGCAATCCGTTGCTGCGCGTCGTCGATATTCGCGCCATCAGTGAGGCCGCCCACGCCGTCGGTGCCCTGGCGGTGGTGGACAATACCTTTCTATCGCCGGTCTGGCAGCAACCCTTGAGTCTCGGCGCCGATTTGGCGCTGCACTCCACCACCAAGTACTTGAATGGTCACAGCGACGTGGTCGGAGGCGCGGTGATCGCCGCCACCGCTGAACTGCTGCAAAGCCTGGTGTGGTGGGCGAATGCCCTCGGCGTGACCGGGGCTCCCTTCGACAGCTTTGTCACGCTGCGCGGAGTTCGCACCTTGCACGCGCGCATGCGCGTGCACGCTGAAAATACCGCTGCAATCGTGGACTTCTTGACGCGGCATCCAGCCGTGCAGCGCGTTTACTATCCCGGACTCAGCGGCAATCCCGGACACGAGATTGCGCGCCGCCAGCAGAGCTGCTTCGGCGCCATGTTGAGTTTCGAGCTTGCCGGCGGCGAGGCTGCGGTCGGCGCATTTCTTGAAGGACTCAAATGCTTCACCCTGGCCGAATCCTTGGGTGGTGTTGAGAGTCTGATAGCGCACCCGGTGACCATGTCGCACGTCGGCATGGAGGAGTCGGCAAGATTGCGCGCCGGCATCGGCGCCAATCTGTTGCGGGTCTCGGTCGGCATCGAGGATCACGCCGATCTGGTTGAGGATCTAGCCGCCGGGCTTGAACGCGCGGCTAAAGTGCAGCCAACACCGCATCTGCGGCGGCACGTGTCGTAATCCCCTTCCCCGGCGCGGCGAGATCGGCGGTCAGAGCGCCCGAGGTGACGGCGCGATCGACCGCGTTCTCCAGCGCCTTGGCCTCGGCCTCCAAACGCAGCGCGTGCCGCAGCAGTAGCGCTGCGCTGAAGATTGCCGCGTAAGGATTGGCGATGCCGCGGCCGGCGATGTCGGGGGCGGAGCCATGGATGGGTTCGAAAAGTCCGCCGCGCTGGTCAGCGCCGAGCGATGCCGAGGGCAACAATCCCAGCGAGCCCGCGAGCATCGAGGCCTCGTCCGTGAGGATATCGCCGAACATATTTTCCGTCACGATGACGTCGAAGTCGCGCGGCCGCTGCAAGAGATGCATCGCCGCCGAATCCACCAGCATGTGTTCGACACTGACATCGGGAAATTCCGCCGGCATGAGCAGATTGACGGTCGAACGCCACAGGCGCGAGGTCTCGAGCACATTGGCCTTGTCCACCGACGTCAATTTGCCGCGACGGCTGCGTGCCAATTGGGCTGCGAGCCGCACCACACGTTCGATTTCCATCAGTGTATAGCGGCAAACATCGACCGCCTCGGTGGCAGTGCGGGTCTTTTCACCGAAATAGATGCCGCCGGTGAGTTCGCGTACCACCATGATGTTGACGCCGCGCAGAATTTCGGCCTTGATCGGCGAGGCGTGGAGCACCGCGGGGTGCGGCACCACGGGGCGCAGATTTGCAAACAACCCCAGTGCCTTGCGCAGCTGCAGTAGACCTTGTTCGGGCCGGACTTTGGCGTTCGGGTCGGACCATTTCGGACCACCGACCGCGCCCAACAGTATCGCATCGGCCCGCTGGCCCAAGGCCAAAGTTGCCGGCGGCAGCGGCAGGCCGGTGGCGTCGATTGCCGCCCCACCCAAAAGTGCCGACTCGAATTCAAAGTGGTGCTGGAAACGCGCTGCCACCGCGGCCAGCGCGCGCACGGCTTCAGCGATAACCTCTGCGCCGATGCCATCGCCGGCAAAGACTGCGATCAGCGCCCTCACTTATCCGAAGCGCCGCAGAGCGCAGCCTCGTGGCGTTCGATGCAGGGCAGCTTGCTGCGCAGGTAGCCAAGCTCATCGACCCCATTCAACAAACAATGGCGTGCGAACGCCTCGATGGGAAATGACACCGCGCGGCCCGTGGGCAGCGTCAAGCACATGGCCTGCAAGTCGATATCGACCTCGGCGCCCGGATGCTGAAGCAACCATTGCGAGGTCGGCTCGTCCACGACAATGGGCAGCAAGCCGTTCTTCAAGGAATTGCCGCGGAAAATATCGGCGATCTCGGTGCTGACGACTGCGCGAAAGCCGTAATCAAGGAGCGCCCACGGTGCATGCTCGCGCGAGGATCCGCAGCCAAAATTGCGTCCGGCCACCAAGATTTCCGCGCCGCGGGCTTCGGGCCGATTGAGGATGAAATCCGCATTCGGCACGCCATCGCTTCGGTAACGCCAGTCGGCAAACAATTGCCGCCCTAAGCCTTCCTTGGTGGTCGTGGTGAGGAATCGCGCGGGAATGATCTGGTCGGTGTCGACATTGCTGGCGGCGATGACCACGGTTTTGGAGCGAATCCGCTTTACTGATTGCACTACATCAGTTCCCGAGGATCAGTGATCTTGCCTGTCACCGCGCTGGCGGCGGCGGTCAAGGGACTCACCAGCAGCGTGCGAGCACCAAGGCCCTGGCGTCCTTCGAAATTGCGATTGCTGGTGCTGATCGAATATTGGCCGGCCCCGACCGTATCGCCGTTCATCCCCAGGCACATCGAGCAGCCCGATTCGCGCCATTCGGCGCCCGCGGCCCTGAAAATTTCCGCTCAAGGCCGGACGCCTCGGCCTTCAGCTTGATCTGCTGCGAACCCGGCACAATGAGCAGATGCACGCCCGGAGCCACCTTGCGGCCTTTGAGAATCTGCGCGGCGCTGCCTGCAGGTCCTCGAGCCGGCCGTTGGTGCAGCTGCCGATGAACACCACGTTCACGGGCTTGCCCAACATGCCTTCGCCGTTGTGAAAGCCCATGTAGCGCAGCGCCTTGTCGAACCCCGCATCGCCGGTGGTGTCGGGGATCGCGCCTCCAATCGGCACCGCCATGCCGGGATTCGTGCCGTAGGTGATCATGGGTTCAATCTGGGTGGCGTCGATGTCCACGGAAGCATCGAATTTAGCGTCCAGGTCGCTGTTGAGATTGCGCCAGCGCGCCAACGCGGCGTCCCAATCACGTCCCTTGGGCGCACGCGGCGTGTCTCTTAAATAATCGAAAGTAGTGTCGTCGGGCGCGATCATACCGGCGCGGGCACCCGCTTCGATCGACATGTTGCACACCGTCATGCGCTCATCCATGGACAGGCGCGCGAATCGTCGATCCGCGATATTCGAACACATGGCCGGTGCCTCCCGAGACGCCGATCCTGCCGATGATGGCCGAGAATCAGGTCCTTTGCGGTGACTCCAGGGAGCAGCTTGCCGTCGACGTTGACCGCGAAGTCTTTGGCTTGCGCTGCAGCAGCGATTGCGTGGCCAACACATGACCAACCTCGGTGGTACCGATGCCGAAGGCGAGGGCGCCGAAGGCGCCGTGCGTGCTGGTGTGGCTATCGCCGCACACGATGGTCATGCCGGGCTGCGTACTGCCCAGTTCCGGACTGATGACATGCACGATGCCGCGACGTGCATCGCGCATTCCAAATAGCTCGATGCCGAATTCGGCGGCGTTGCGCTCCAGCTGGCGCACCTGTTTGGCGGCGGCGTCGACCTTGATCGGCACATTACCGAATACCTGTTCGGTAGTGGTCGGGGTCGAATGGTCCATGGTTGCGAGCGTGCGCTCGGGGCGGTGACCGGAAGTCCCAAGGATTGCAGCATGCTGAATGCCTGCGGCGAGGTAACCTCGTGAATCAGGTGCAGATCGATGTACAACACGGCAGGCGTGTCCGACGTCTCGGCGACGACCTCATGCGCCGCCCAGACCTTGTCGAACAGGGTGCGCCCGCTCATGCGATCAAGCCTTGCCGCCTTCCAGCCAGGGCATGCGGGCGCGCAATTGCGCGCCGACTTTTTCGATGGAGTGCGTCAAATCCGCCTTCAGGAGCTTCGAATACTTGCGGCGTCCGGCCCTGTTCTCGGCGATCCATTGGCGGGCAAATTTTCCCTGCTGAATCTCGGTGAGAATTTTGCGCATCTCTTTTTTCGTTGCCTTGTTCACGATGCGCGGACCGCGGGTCAAATCGCCGTACTTGGCGGTCTCGCTGATGAAGCGATGCATTTTGGTAATGCCGCCCTCATGCAGCAAATCGACGATCAGCTTGAGCTCATGCAGGCATTCGTAATACGCCACCGCGGGCTGATAGCCGGCTTCCACCAGCGTTTCATAGCCCTTGACCACGAGCTCGGTCGCGCCGCCGCACAGCACCGCCTGCTCGCCAAACAAATCCGTTTCGGTTTCTTCGGCGAAGCTGGTTTCGAGCACGCCGCCGCGCGTGCCGCCGATCCCATCCGCGTACGCCAGCGCTTTGGCCTTGGCATGTTTGGATGGATTCTGGGCCACTGCCAGCAGGCAGGGCACGCCTCGGCCTTGCATGTACTGGCGCCGCACCAAATCCCCCGGGCCCTTGGGGGCGATCAAGACCACGTCCAGATCCTTGCGCGGTTTGATTTGCTTGAAGTGAATATTGAAGCCGTGGGCGAACAGCAGGGTGGCGCCTTTCTCAATCAGGGTCTTCAGCTCGCCATACAGCGGCTTTTGCGTGAGATCCGGCACCAACATCGCCACCAGCTGCGCGCCTTTGACGGCGGCCGCGGGTTGCATGACGCGCAGCCCGTCCTTTTTCGCCTTGGTCCAGCTGTCGCCCTTGCGCACGCCGACCACGACGTCGTAGCCGCTGTCGCGCAGATTGAGCGCATGTGCGCGTCCCTGACTGCCGTAGCCAAGTACCGCGATGCGCGCTCCGCGCAGCGCTTTCTTGTCGACGTCTTTTTGCGAATACAATCGCATGCAAATCTCCTTGACCCGAATTTTAAGCTTCGCAAAATGCGAGACCCCGCGTTAAGACTAGCAGCCTTAAGCGGGGTCTTAAGAGGAGTGCGCTCAAGCGCTCTGTTAACTGCACCACAGAATCCCCTATGATGCAAGGTTTTCCAGGCTCCAAATCCTCGCGAGGACTTGAGGTTTCATGCAGGCCGATAGCAGTGTTCCAGTGCCGTTGTGGCTGTGGTACGAAGATGAAATTGAAGCATGGCGCGCCAAGCAGACGCCGTTGGTGCGCCAGTGGCTGGGCGAACAGAATTTCAAAGCTGAAAGACACCGCGTCGTGCTGCTGCCGGATCCTGCCGGCAGCTTATCCGCGGCGGTCGGCGGCCTGGGCAAGCGCCAGGGAGATTTGTCGCTGTGGCACGCGGCGGGACTCGCCGAACGATTGCCGGCGCGAAGTTTTCGTCTGGCACAAGAATTCACCGCGGCGGAAGCAACGCAATTGTGTTTGGGATTCGCTTACGCCGCATATCGCTTCGATCGCTATCGTTGCGCCAAGATCGGCGCCGCAACCCTGGCAGCGCCGCCGAATGCGGAAGTGGATTATGTCGGACTCGCGACCGAGTCGCTGCGCATGGCCCGCGATTGGATCAATACGCCGGCCTCCGATCTTGGCCCGGCGGAGCTGGCTGCTGCGGCGCGACAGCTTAGCCTCAGTCACGGCGCAGAATTCAAAGAGTGGGTGGGCGATGAGCTGCTGGCCGCAAATTTTCCGGCGATTCACGCCGTGGGGCGCGCGAGCAATGCGAGCCCCAGACTACTCGAGTTGCGCTGGGCGCCTTCGAACGCGGAAGGCCTGCCGCGTCTAACTTTGGTGGGCAAGGGAGTGTGTTTCGACAGCGGCGGTTTGGACATCAAGCCGAGCTCAGGCATGGCGCTCATGAAAAAGGACATGGGCGGCGCGGCGGTTGCATTGTCGCTGGCGCATATGCTGATGAGCGCCGGGATTCGCGCCAGCTTGAGGGTATTGGTGCCGGCGGTGGAGAACGCCGTGAGCGGCAACGCCTACCACCCCGGCGATGTGCTGGCCACGCACAAGGGATTGACGGTCGAGGTCGGCAACACGGATGCGGAAGGGCGGCTGGTGCTGTGCGATGCCTTGGCCTTCGCCGATGCGGAGCATCCGGATTTGATCATCGACTTTGCGACGCTCACCGGCGCGGCGCGAGTTGCACTGGGTCCGGAGCTGCCGGCTCTGTTCGGCAACGATGAACGCATCGTGTCGGAATTGGCGCGGGTCGCCGCGGCCGAACACGACCCGCTGTGGCCCATGCCCCTGTGGGCCGGCTATGAAGATGAACTCGCCAGCAAAATCGCCGATTTGAACAATGTCGCGGCCTCGCCGCTGGCAGGCGCGATATTCGGCGCCTTGTTCCTGAAGCGCTTCGTGGCCGAATCGACGCGCTGGCTGCACATCGATTTGTATGCTTGGAACTCCAAGGACCGGCCGGGTCGCAGCGTGGGCGCCGAGGCGCAGGCAATCCGCGGCACGTATCGCTACTTGGTTCAGCGCTACGGTATTGCGTAAGCTTAAACACATGCAAAAAAAATCCGCTGCCGATATCCGTCGCTATTCACGCATTGTGGTGGACGGGGTGACGCAAACGCCCAGCCGCGCAATGTTGCGTGCCGTTGGATTCCTCGATGCCGATTTCGAAAAGCCACAGGTCGGCGTTGCCTCGACTTGGAGCAACCTGACGCCCTGCAATATGCACATTGACGAACTGGCGCGATTGGCCGCCGCGGGAGTTGAGCGGGCCGGCGCCAAGGCGATCACCTTCAATACCATCACCGTGTCTGACGGGATTTCCATGGGCACGCCGGGCATGCGCTACTCGCTGGTATCCCGCGAAGTAATCGCCGATTCCATCGAGACGGTGGTGGGTGCCCAAGGCTTTGATGGCGTCGTCGCCATCGGCGGCTGCGACAAAAACATGCCGGGATGCATGATGGCCATCGCTCGGCTCGATCGCCCGGCGGTCTTCGTCTATGGCGGGACCATTCGTCCGGGCGCCGAGCATCGCGACATCGTTTCGGTTTTTGAGGCGGTAGGCGGGTATGCCCAGGGTTCGGTATCGGAACAGCAGCTGAAGTTCGTGGAGCGCACGGCGATCCCCGGGCCGGGATCCTGCTCCGGAATGTATACGGCCAATACCATGGCGTCGGCCATCGAAGCGATGGGAATGAGTTTGCCGGACAGCTCGGCGCAGGATGCGATATCCCCCCAGAAGCGGGATGATTGCGGGCGGGCAGGCGCCGCCGTGGTCAACTTGATCAAGTTGGGCCTAACCCCGCGGCGCATTATCACGCGCAAGTCGCTGGAAAATGCGATTACCGTTGTGATCGCGCTCGGTGGTTCGACGAATGCTGTGCTGCACCTTCTGGCGATAGCCTCATCTGCCAACGTCCGGCTGAAACTCGACGATTTCACGCGCATCGGCAAACGCGTTCCAGTGCTCGCGGATTTGCGGCCGAGCGGCCGTTACTCGATGTCCGAGTTGGTCGCTGTCGGCGGAATCCAGCCGCTCATGAAAACCCTGCTGGATGCAGGACTGCTGCACGGCGAGTGCCTGACTGTGACCGGAGCCACCTTGGCGGACAATCTGCGCAATGTGGCCGCTTATCCCGAAAGCCAGCAGATCGTCAGGCCCTTGGGCGACCCGATCAAGAAAGATAGCCACTTGGTGGTCTTATATGGAAATCTTGCCCCGGAAGGCGCGGTCGCAAAAATTACCGGCAAGGAGGGACTGCGCTTCAAAGGCAAGGCCCGGGTCTTCAATTCGGAGGAGGACGCACTCAAGGGCATCCTGCGAGGCAAGGTAAGGGCCGGCGACGTGGTGGTGATCCGCTACGAAGGCCCCAAGGGTGGCCCGGGGATGCGCGAGATGTTAAGTCCCACGAGCGCCATCACCGGCAAGGGACTGGGAAAGGAGGTGGCTTTGATCACCGATGGCCGCTTCTCCGGCGGCAGTCACGGCTTCGTGGTGGGGCATATGTCTCCCGAGGCGGCCCTCGGCGGCCCGCTGGCCTTGGTAAAGACCGGTGATGAGATAACAATCGACGCCGTGCGCCGCGAAATTACGCTGCATGTCAGCGCTACGGAATTGAAGCGCCGCCGCGCATCCTGGAAGGCGCCGAAACCGTATGCACGACGCGGGGCCTTGGCGAAGTATTCATGGGAGGTCAGCAGCGCCACTTTGGGTGCGGTCACGGACCTGCCGCGAGTGCCATCGCATGCGGCCAAGAACCAATGATTGGCGCTGTGCGCAGCCTGAGTTGGCCTTAAGTGGCGCTTGCAGTGCGGGCGGGATATGTGTCAGTCTCTTTACTCGCCGAAGGGAACTTGAAGGGACGCTGCTGGGAAATCTAGAGCGCAAGTTGCAGGCGCGCGCATCGCGCAAGATCATGAGATAGGGGTAGAGTCGCAAGGGCTTATGTACAACTACGATCCGCCATCATTATTTTCTGGCAAGAGAGGCGCGGCCCTCATTGCCGTCATCCTGCTCCACGTATTGTTTGTTTGGGCGTTTTATACCGGGTTGGCCGGTCAGTTGGTGCAGCACATAATTCCGCCGGTCGAAATTGCGCAGATTGATAAACAAAAAGACGTCGACAAGCCGCCGCCCCCGCCGCCGAAGCTCGAGGAAATCAAACCCTTCGCTCCGCCGCCGGAATTCGTTGATATTCAAGCCGCGGTTGAAACCACCAACGCGATCACGGAAACATCGCAAGTGCGAGCGCCGGCCCCGGTCGTGGCCCCCGCACCCGTGCAGCACACGGTCACGCCGCCGAAGTACGATACCAAACATCCATTCAAGATCGGCGAAGAGTACTACCCCGATGCGTCCAAGCGGGCCAACGAGGAAGGGCGCTGCATTCTGCAGATGAAGGTGTCGAAGGAAGGCTCGATCATGGACGCGACCGTGCAAACCAGTACCGGCTTTCCGCGCTTGGATGATGCGTGTTTGAAGGGCGTCAAGGGGCAGAAGATGATTCCCGCAATGGAAGACGGCCATCCCGTCGAAGGGACTTTTCCATTCGCGATCACTTGGAAGCTAACGGGCAAGTAGCCGTTGCTCGAGAATATATTGTCAGCTCATTCCATTTTTAAGCTTTTATAAGTAGAGGGATTCGGTCAATGCAAGACACAGCTGTAGATAACCCATATGGCCTTGGTGCGCTGATCGCGCAAGGCAATATTGTTTCCCGGTCGATCCTCGCCATTTTGCTGATCATGTCGCTGATGACCTGGTTCATCATGATCACCAAGTATTTCGATCAGCGCCGCCAGCGCCTTCAGGGCATCGAAGCGGAGAAGGAGTTCTGGAGCGCGACCAGTCTGACCGATGCCATCGGCAAGCTGAAGGGCGGTTCCAATCCGTTTCGCGCCTTGGCGGAAACCGGCAAGCAGGCCTACGAATATCACGAGACCAACAAGTCGCGTCTGTCGGGCGCAATCAGCACCAGCGATTGGATCACCGACTCGCTGCAGCGCACGGCGGATGCCGTGATCAGCCGCATGCAGTCGGGATTGCCGGTGCTCGCCTCCGTGGGCGCGACCGCGCCCTTCGTCGGCTTGCTCGGCACCGTGATCGGCATCTACAACGCCTTGATCGCGATCGGAGTGGCAGGACAGGCCTCGATCGACAAGGTGGCGGGACCGGTCGGCGAAGCGTTGATCATGACGGCATTCGGCTTGGCGGTGGCGGTACCTGCGGTGCTCGGCTACAACATCCTTTTGCGTCGCAACAAGGCGGTGCAGGAGCGCGTCAGCCATTTCACGCACGAGCTGCACGCTTACCTCATCTCCGGCGTCAAAATGGGCCTGGGGATGGACAAGCCGCCGCCGATGGTCGGCAAGGCGACCCCAGCGGCCGCCCGTTAAGGAAACCACTCCATGGCCCTTAATGTAGGTGGCGGCGAGGATGAAGGCGAGGTGATGTCGGACATCAACGTCACTCCGCTGGTGGACGTGATGTTGGTGCTGCTGATCATTTTCATCATTACGATTCGGGTCATCATCCAGCAGGTGCAGCTGGATCTGCCGAAGGCCACAAATCTGCCGACCCAGACCAAGCCTGAAAACATCACCATCGCCATCGACAAGCAGGGAGGCATTTATTGGAATACCAAGCCGCTCGCCAGCCAGGATGAGCTGCTGACGCACCTGCGCGGCATCGTGCGGCAAGACCCGCAGCCGGAAGTGCACATTCGCGGCGATGCGAATGTGCGCTATCAATTTGTCGGCCAGGTACTGGTCGCGACCCAGAAGATCGGCATACGCAAGGTGGCGTTCATCACCACGCCCGATCATTTTGGCCCCGGAACTTAGGAGACCACCATGGCAATGGCTGTAGGCGGCGGCAAAGAAGGCCCCTTATCCGAGATCAACATGACGCCGCTGATCGACGTGATGTTGGTGCTGCTGATCATCTTCATCATCACGATTCCGAGCCAGACGCACGCTGTCAAGATCGATAATCCGTTGCCGCCGCCGCCGAATTTCGTGCCGCCGCCGCCGCCGGAAGTGATCGATTTGCAGATTGATTTCGACGGCACGCTGCTGTGGAACAAAACGCCCGTGGATCGCCCGACGATGCAGGGTTATATCAGTACGGAAGCGGTGAAAGATCCGCAGCCCGAAGTGCACATCACGGTCGACAAATTCGCCAAGTACGAAATCGTGGCGCAAACCTTGGCGGATTTGCAGCATCGCGGCCTGAAGAAAATAGGGTTCGTCAACAACGATTTCTTCTAAAGAGCCCCACGCGATTATGGTGCGCTACGCTCTTTGACCGCGGTTTGTGCTGTGCGCCGATCGTCCGACCAATTTGCTGTACAGGTGACCTTAAAAGTCCCTAGCGCGATGATTTCGATACAGAACGAGGTTTGCTAATGAATCACTCGATACACAATGACCGGCCCGCGGTATTCCGGAAAGGGTCGATGGGCGCTTATGTGTTGCTGGCCTGCGTATGGCTCGCGGCGGTTTCGCCGGCGGCCTTTTCCGCCGACAAGCCCAAGGGGCCTGAAGCCAGCCGCATCATCGCCAAGGAATTGACTGCGGCGCAGAAAGCCATGCAGGCCAGTCAATGGTCCGAGGCGCTGAAGCAATTGGAAGCGGCGGAAACCAAATCCCCGCTGACGCCCTTCGATAAGAAAACCATCTATGACTTCAAGGGCTTTGTCAACATCAAGTTGAACAACATGAAGGCGGCGGAGGCCGCCTACGAGGCGGCGATCGCGATCCCCAACGGCTACACGCCCGAGGAATCCGCCAAAACCTACCGCATGCTATTTCGTCTGGCGGCCGGCAATCAGAATTACGCCAAGGCCGTCGAATATGGCAAGCAAGCGGCCGATGCCGGCGTGACCAACACCGATGATCTTGTCGTGATGGCGCAACTTTATTACTTGCAAAAGGACTGCAAGGACTCCAATGTTTGGGGTGAAAAAGCCATCGCGGCGGCGCGCAAGGCCGGAGAGGCGCCCAAGGAAAATCTCTACCTGTTCAGATTGAAATGCGCGGATGATGCGAACGATACGCCGGGCAAGCTTGCCGCATTGTATGACCTGGTGCGGCTGACCAGAAAAACCGAATACTGGAACAATCTCATTCGGCTCGAGCGCCAGGATGAGCGCGACGATCATAATACTCTGATGATTTATCGCGTCATGTACGACACCAAGTCCATGAATGTCGATACCGACTACATTGAAATGGCGCAGCTGCTCGGCGATGCCAGCTTGCCGGGCGAGGCGCAGAGCGTTCTTGAAACGTTGATGGCCTCGACGCTGATGAAGGACGAACACAAGGAGCGCACCACCCGCCTGCTGAATTCAATCAAGGCACGCGCTGATACCGACAAGAAGGCGCTGGCGCAATTGGACGCCGAAGCGGCCAAGAACGCGGCCGGCGATTTGAGCGTCAAGACGGGCGAAGTGCACTACGGATTCGGCGACTATGCGGGTGCAATCACCGCCATCAACGCCGGCATTCAAAAAGGCCAGATCAAGCACATCGACGAAGCGTATGTGTACCTCGGCCGATCGCAGGTGGCGCTCAAGAGCAACGCTGATGCCAAGAAGGCCTTTGCTCAGCTCAAGGGCTCTCCCGGCACCAGTCCGCGAGTCGTGAAGCTGTGGGAATTATATGCAGAAACACTTCCTTAGAGGTGTTTCTTAAGGAGAATCATCATGACTATCAAAGCCGGCGATAAGATGCCCGAGGGCAGCTTTACCCATATGACCAAAGACGGCCCGCAGAAGATGAGCACCGAGCAGTTGTTCGCGGGCAAGACGGTGGTGTTCTTTTCGGTGCCCGGTGCTTTTACGCCGACCTGCGACGCGAAGCACTTGCCGGGCTTCGTGGAACTCGCGGACAAGATCAAGGCCAAGGGCGTCGATACCATTGCATGCACCGCGGTGAATGATGTTTTCGTGATGAATGCCTGGGGCAAGCATGGCGGCGTCGGCGACAAGATTGTGATGTTGGCCGACGGCAATGGCGCATACGTCAAGTCCTTGGGCCTGGAAATGGACGGCACGAAATTCGGCATGGGCACTCGCGGCCAGCGTTTCGCCATTATCGTCAAGAACGGAATCGCGACCCAGGTGGACGTCGAGAAGCCCGGCGAATTCAAAGTATCCGCCGCCGACTACGTACTCAATCAGCTCTAGGGGCTTGCGCGCCTCAAGCTCCGATGAGGCGCGTGAGCTCGGGCACGATCTGGAACAGATCGCCGACCAATCCTAAGTCGGCCACTTCAAAAATGGGCGCTTCGCCGTCCTTGTTGATGGCCACGATGGTGCGTGCGTCTTTGATTCCGGTCAGATGTTGAATTGCCCCGGAGATGCCGATCGCAATGTACAACTCCGGTGAAATGATCTTGCCGGTCTGCCCGACCTGCATTTCATTCGGCGCATAGCCGGCATCGACGGCCGCGCGCGAAGCGCCTACGGCGGCGCCAATTTTGTCCGCCAGGGTGAACAGCAGTTTGAAATTCTCGGCGCTGCCCAGCGCCCGACCGCCGGACACCACGCGCGCGGCGGTTTGCAGGTCCGGCCGATCAGTGGAGCCGGATTTGGCTCCCACGTAGCGGGTGTGCGTGGGCAGCGTCACCGTGAGAGCCTTGGACTCAATGCTGCCCGATCCGCCGCTTGCTGTCGCCTGGAAGGAGGCGACCCGCACCGTCGCTATGAGCTTGTGCGAGGCGTCCGCTTCGACCGTGACAATGGCGTTGCCGGCGTAAATGGGGCGCCGGAACCGATACGCCGCTTCAACCGCCATCAAGTCGCTGACCTGAGCTACGCCGAGCAATGCTGCGACGCGCGGCAGCAGATCTTTGCCGAAACTGGTCGATGGACCGAGTATGTGGGTGTATTCCGCAGCGAGCGCTGCCACCTGCGGCGCGAAGATGGCGGCCAGCGGATGGGCGTTTTCCGGCCGGTCCACTCGCACCACGAACTTCACGCCGGCGAGGGCGGCAGCCTGCGTCGCGACTTTCGAGGTGTCATCACCCAGCAGCACGATCGTGATATCCGCGTCAGGAATACCCATCGCGCAGGTGACGCACTTGGCGGTGGAGGGATTGAGCGCTTTTCCGTCGTGCTCACCGACAATCAGTACCTTGTGCATTAGATCAAGCCTTTATTCTTGAGAAGGTTTGCGAGCTCAGCCACATCCTTGACCATCACGCCTTTCTGGCGCTGCGCCGGCGGCTCGGTCTTCACGGTCTTGAGGAGTGTTGCGGAGCTCACGCCGAGGGCATCCAGCGACGTCACATCCAAGGGCTTCTTCTTGGCTTTCATGATGTCCGGCAGTTTTACGTACCTGGGCTCGTTCAAGCGCAAATCCACGGTTATGACCGCGGGCAGATCGACTTCGATGGTCTCGAGGCCAGCGTCGACCTCGCGGGTGACGCTGGCCTTGCCGGCCGCTATCTCGATCTTGGACGCATAGGTTGCCTGCGGCCGCTCCCAGAGCGCGGCCAGCATTTGACCGGTTTGATTGGCATCATCGTCGATCGCCTGTTTGCCGAGAAAAATCAAATCGGGGCTTTCTTTCTTCGCCAAGGCGAGAAACGTCCGGGCCGCGGTCAAAGGCTCGACCGGACTGTCCGTTTGCACGAGAATCGCGCGATCGGCGCCCATGGCCAGCGCCGTGCGCAGCTGCTGCTGAGTGTCGGCCACGCCGATGCTGACCGCAACGACCTCGATGTTGCCGCCGCGCTCCTTGATGCGCAGCGCCTCTTCGAGCGCGATTTCATCAAAAGGGTTTACGCTCATCTTCACCCCGTCGAGCATCACACCGCTGCCATCGGGCTTTACCCGTATGCGCACGTTGTAATCAACGACGCGCTTGATACAGACCATGATCTTCTGCATGCAGTCTCCCCTTAAGCCGTGGCCTGCGGCGCGCCCTTGGCGCGCGCCTCCGCCTGTTGTGCCGAGAATGTTGCGCTGATTTTAGCCGCGCTGTGCCGCAACTTTGGCAAAAACCGTTCGAGTCCGGACTTGAGGGACATTGCGGAGGCAACGAAGCGCACCGTAAGTCCGGCCAATGTGCCGTTATTCATTGGCACCGGGACGCTGACGGCGATTTCGTCTGCCAGACGGCGCGTACGGGTGGTGGTTGCGTAACCTTGCGCCTTGATTTCCGCGAGCACCCGCAAGAGATCGACGCGATTTCGCGCGGCCTTGTCTTCTTCCTTGCCGGAGCGGGCCAGCACTTCGATCAGCGCATCGCGCTGCGCCGGCGCACAGTTCGCGAGATAGACGCGGCCCATTGCCGTCGTCAGCAACGGCAGTTGCACACCAGCCGAATAGCGCTCGATCGCAAGCGGGGTGCTGTGGTCGGTCGTTTCGCGCAGCGTCATCTTGGTGCCGATCAAAGTGGCGATGCTCACGGGCCAGGCGATTTCGCCGGACAAATTGTTGATGATCGGCTTTGCGATCTCGGTAACCCACGCCTCATCATCGAATCCCCCGCTCAAGCCTTTCACCAAGACCGTCAGGCGATATCGCTCGTCAGTGCTGTCCCGGTACACGAATCCGCTGCTGCACAAGGTTTCCAAAATCCGGTAGACGGTGGTGCGGGGCAGGCGAATTTCATGGGCCACTTCTGAAACTGTCGCACCGGCGCGCAAATTGAGAAAAGTGAGCGCGTCAAGACCGCGCATCAGCGCGCGGATCGGGCGTGTTGATTCCATGAAGCCTCAATACGTGAATTGGGCCGTTAGTCTAAGGAGCCACACTTGCCTTGTCCACCTCGCGGTCAATCGATAGACTCGCCGCGATGATTCGCTACTTCTTGTCGCGGCTGGCCGGAGCAATCCCGACTCTGTTCATCATTGTCACGATAACTTTTTTTTTGATGCGAGCAGCCCCTGGCGGCCCTTTCGATCAAGAACAAACGCTGCCCCCCGAAATCATGGCAAATCTTCAGAGCGCCTACGGACTGGACCGGCCGATTTGGGCGCAATTCGGACGCTACCTGGGTGCTCTCTCGCACGGTGATTTCGGACCCTCGTTCAAATACAAAGACTTTACGGTCACCGAGCTGATCCGGCAGGGTTTCCCGGTCACCCTCGAGCTCGGCCTCATAGCCCTGAGTGTGGCGTTGCTCGTCGGCATTCCCTTAGGAATCTTTGCCGCGCTTCATCATAATTCCGCCGCCGACTACGCGACGATGTCGCTGGCAGTTTTAGGGTTGGCGATTCCCTCCTTTGTGGTGCTGCCGTTTCTCGGCTTGTTGTTCGGCGTCTACTTGCACTGGCTGCCGATCGCTGGATGGGAGCCCGGCTCAATTCGCCATCTCGCGCTGCCCACGCTGGCGCTGGCGCTGCCGCCATTGGCCTACATTGCCCGGCTCACGCGCGGCAGCATGCTCGAAGTTCTGCGCAGCCACTTCATTCGCACCGCCTTTGCCAAGGGATTGCCGCTGCGCACGGTGATTCTGCGGCATGCGCTGCGTCCCGCGCTGGTCCCGGTGGTGAGCTTCCTGGTCCCGGCGGTTGCCTCGATCATGACCGGCTCGCTGGTCGTGGAATCGATCGCCGGGCTCCCCGGGATCGGACGCTACCTGGTGCAGGGCGCATTGAATCGCGACTACACCCTGGTGTTGGGCATGGTGATCATTTATTCGACGCTGCTCATCGGCATGGGACTTCTGGTGGATCTCTTGTATGCGTGGCTCGATCCGCGCGTGAGGCCGTAGGTGAGCGGCGCTGGCAGCGATGCCGCGCGGCGCTTGCGCTCGAATCCCGCGGCCATTGTCGCGCTGTACACGATGCTGGCGATCGTGGCGCTGGCGCTGCTCGGTCCGTGGCTCAATCCGAACAATATCGAGGCGCTCGATTGGCTGCATGTCGCGGCGCGCCCCGGACTGCAGAGCGCGCATTGGTTCGGCACCGATCGCCTGGGCCGCGACTTGTTCGTTCGCACGCTCGCCGGCACGCGTGTGTCACTGGGCGTCGGCTTGCTCGCCAGCGTAGTCAGCCTGGTTGTCGGTTTGAGTTTTGGCGCGATCGCCGGCTACAGCGGCGGCCGTATCGATCATTTTATGATGAGAATTATCGAGATCCTGAGCGGCTTGCCGCTGATTTTTTTCGTCATCGTGTTGACCGTGGTATTCGGCCGCAACGAATATCTTTTGTTCTTCTCGATTGGCGCAGTGGGCTGGCTGACCATGGCGCGCATCGTGCGCGGCCAGACCTTGAGCATTCGCAGACGGGAATTCATCGAAGCGGCGATCGCTTCGGGAGCCGGCCCCGGCCGCATCATCGTCAGGCACGTGATACCCAATGTGGTCGGGCCGGTTATCGTATACGCCACTTTGAGCGTCCCGCAAATCATTCTCTTCGAAAGCTTCTTGAGTTTTTTGGGATTGGGGATCCAAGAACCGCACGCCAGCCTGGGTACGCTGATTGCGGAGGGCGCCGGCGAAATGGAATCGGCGCCGTGGATGCTGTTGGTGCCCGGCGGCTTTCTGGCATTGTTGCTGCTTTGTTTGAATCTCTTCGGCGATGGTCTGCGCGACGCGCTTGACGTCAAGGAAGCCTGAAGATGATTCCGACATTGAGCATTCAAGATCTCTGCATCAGTTTTCCGCGGCGCGGCGCGGCGATCCAGGCCGTGCAGGGCGTTTCGCTCTGCATCGCGCCTTCCGAGTGCGTCGGCATCATCGGCGAGTCGGGATCGGGAAAAACCCAGCTGTTCATGGCGGCGATGGGATTGCTCGCAAGCAGTGCGGCGGTCAGCGGCAGCGTGCGTTTCGAAGGCGGCGATTTGTTGACTGCCGATGCGGCTGTATTGAATCGCGTCCGCGGCTCGAAGCTGACGATGATATTTCAGGATCCCATGACCTCTCTGGCGCCGCATCTGAAAATCGGTACGCAGCTGGCTGAAGTTTTGGTGTGCCACTCAGGGATGTCGTGGCGCGATGCGTGGAGTTCGGCGGCCGGCATCTTGGCGCGCGTGCGGGTGCCCGATCCTGAGCGCCGCCTGCATCAATATCCGCATCAACTCTCGGGCGGCATGCGTCAAAGGGTCATGATAGGCATGAGCTTGCTGTGCGAGCCCAAGCTGGTCATCGCCGACGAGCCCACCTCCGCGCTCGATGTGACCGTTCAAGCACAGCTCATCGAGCTGCTGCGCGCCATGCGCGCAGAACTCGGCATGGCGCTGGTGTTGATCAGTCACGATCTTGGCGTGGTGGCAGGGCTCGCAGACCGCATTCTCGTGATGTATGCCGGCAGAATCGTTGAGAGCGCGCCGGCGCTGGAATTATTCAGCCACGCCCGCCATCCCTATACCGCGGAGATGCTGAAGTGCATACCCAGCCTTTCCGGCCCGCGCCTCGCGCGCTTGCCGACACTTGCGGGCTCACCGCCGCCGCCCGGCGAGCAGCTCGAGGGCTGCGCCTTTGCACCCAGGTGTCCACGGGTCGCCGCGCGTTGCCGCTCAGAGCGACCGCTCCTAACCCCGGCCGGCGCGGCTGCGGTCGCCTGCCATTTTCCGCTGCCCGCATGAACGCTGCCGCTGACCCATTGCTGCGAGTCAAGGATCTGCGCGTGGATTTCGGCGCCCATGCGGTGGTACGCGGCGTGAGTTTTGAACTGTTCGAAGGCGAAACACTGGGGCTGGTCGGCGAGTCAGGATCTGGTAAATCAACCTTGGCGCGCGCCATATTGAGGCTGCTGCGCAGCGCCCACGGCAGCGTCGAATGGCGCGGCAAAGATCTCCTGACCGCTGCGCCCGCGGAGTTGCGCGCGCAGCGCCGCGACCTGCAAATCGTGTTTCAGGATCCGCTCTCGAGTTTGGATCCGCGCATGAGGGTGGGCGACGCCATTGCCGAGCCGTTGCGGGTATTCGAGCCCGGGCTCGACGCCAGCGCGCGCGCGCGGCGCGTGGCTGCCATGTTGGAGCGCGTCGGCCTGACGGCGGCGATGGGCGCGCGCTATCCGCATGAATTCAGCGGCGGGCAGTGTCAGCGCATTGGAATTGCGCGCGCCATGATCTTGAACCCGAAGCTCTTGATCTGCGATGAACCCGTGAGTTCCCTCGACCTGTCCATCCAGGGACAGATCATCAATCTATTGCTGGATTTGCAGCGCGATGCCGGCACCGCGATGCTGTTCATCAGCCACAATCTGGCGGTCGTGAGGCACTTGAGTCACAGAGTGCTGGTCATGTATTCGGGGAAACTGGTGGAGATTGCGGCGCCGGATGCGTTGTTCGCCTTGCCCCGGCACCCCTATACGATGGCGCTATTGGCGGCCGTGCCCGCGATCGAACTTTCGCCCAAAGGTGCGGCGGCAGCCTTAAGGTTGGAAGAACCAGCCGCGAGCGTGGGCCCGCCGGGTTCCGGCTGCGCTTACCGGGACCGCTGTCCCTATGCATTACCGGTCTGCACAAGCACCGTGCCGCCGCTTGCGCAAGCCGCCACCGGGCATTGGGTTGCCTGTCATCGTTCGCACGAGGCTCTTATTCCGCTATCCTTGCCTGCATGACACAACGAAAACCGGTGCGGCCCAGCGACGGGCTGGCCAACGTACGCTACGAAATTCGCGGTAAATTGGCGCGGCGCGCCCTGGCGCTGGAGCGCCTCGGCTACGACATCGTCTCGCTCAACATCGGCAATCCCTACGCGTTCGGTTTCCGCACCCCTGAAACCATGCGTTTGGCGATGATCGAGAATTTGCGCCACAGCGAAGGCTACGTGCACCAGAAGGGGATTTTCCCGGCACGCGAAGCCGTGGTCATGCAGCAGCAGGAGCGCGGCGTGCGCGGCGTCACGACCGAAGAGGTGTTCATCGGCAACGGCGTGAGCGAGTTGATTGACCTCACGCTGCGCGCGCTGCTGAATCCTGGCGACGAGGTGCTGGTGCCGAGTCCCGACTACCCGTTGTGGACCGCCGCCGTGAATCTCAATACCGGCCGCGCCGTGCATTACCCCTGTCATCCCGCGCGCGCTTTCATCCCCGATCCGGACGAAATCGAGGCCCTCATCACGCGGCGCACGCGAGCCATCGTCATTGTCAACCCAAACAACCCCACCGGAGCGGTGTATCCGCGGGAGACATTGAGCGCAATTGCGCGCATTGCCGAGAAACATCGGTTGGTGGTGCTGTGCGATGAGATCTACGATCACATTCTTTACGAAGGCGCGGAATTCGTGCCGATGGCCACCTTGGTGCACAACACCCTCTGCTGCACGATGAGCGGACTGTCGAAGGTGTATCGCGCCTGCGGCTATCGCGTCGGCTGGGCGTCATTCTCCGGCGACATCGAGAGCGCGGGGGACTATCTGAGCGGACTGGAACTGCTGTCGTCGCTGCGTTTGTGCAGCAACGTGCCGGGCCAGTGGGCGGTGCAGACGGCATTGGGCGGCTATCAGAGCATTCTGGAAATGACCCGCCCTGGCGGGCGCCTATATGACTCGCGGCAGGCGATACTCGATGGCGTCGCGCGCAGCAAGTACCTCAAGCTATCGCGTCCGATGGGCGCCTTGTACTCGTTCGTGGAAGTGCGCAGCGACGTACTGCCGGAATTCGACGATCAGGCGTTTGCACTGGAATTGCTGGAAACCAAGCACGTGTTGGTCGCGCCTGGGGTGAGCTTCAACGTGCCGTATCGCAATGCATTCCGCATCACCAACCTGCCGGAGCGGCAAATTCTCGCAACGGTATTCGCGCGCATTGAAGAACTGCTCGACGCCCAGGCAGCAGCCGGACCTGAGTTGAAGATAGTCGGATCCGCTCCAGAGGCTTAAGTGAGCGGAAGCGGGGAGCGCGTTTCACCTGGCCTGCTCGCGGCCGCCGCTGCTGGGTCTACGATTCTGGCGCCAAATTCCGAATTGGCCGCCGCAGTATTCGCGGCGATCGAGCGCACGCATCGCGACCGGGCCGAGGGGGTTTGGCCAACCCCGCGGGTGTACGATTTTGCAACCTGGCTGCGCGAACAGTACGGCCACTCGCAACTGGCGAACGCCGACTCGCCCCGCTGCCTCAGCGAGGTGGAAGAGCGCGAGCTGTGGCGATCGGTCATCGAGGCTGAGGAGCGCGGGCGCGAATTTCTCGATCCCACCGCAGCCGCCCGCGCGGCCCGCCGCGCGCGCCGTACCATCCAAGAATATGGGATTCCGCTGCGCGCCGTGGAGCGCGAGCTTTCCGAGGAAACCGCAGCGTTTCTCAGGTGGAACCAGGCGTTCGATGAGCGCTGCCGCACACTCAAATGCATCAGCGCCGACGCACTGCTCGGCCGCTCGCGAGCTGCCGAGTGTCCACTCTCCTGGATCGAAAGTCCTGCCTGGCGGCCGGCAGCGCGCCACTGGCTGCTGCAGAACGCGAAGACGCTGGCGCCGCTGACGATTCCCGCACCGCAGGCGGCAGCGCGCGTCAGGTCGGCATCGCCGGCGGCGGAACTGTCGGCCCTTGCCGCCTGGGCGCAGTTCAATTTGCAAGCCAACGAGCGGTTTCGCGCTTGGGTGTGCATCCCGGATCTCAACCAGCGCCGCGCCGAAGTCGTGGATGCCATGGATGCGGCGCTGGCTAAACAGCGGTTCAGTCTGCGCTACGCTCCCGGCGCTGCGCCCTATGCCGTGGCGGGTGGTACCTCGCTCGCGGACTTCGCGCCGGTGCGTGTGGCACTGGCAACGCTGACGGCGAGCATTGGCGCGGTGTCCTTCCCGCGGTTCAGCGTTCTATTGCGGACCCCGGAATTGCAGGCTTCCGCCACCGAGGCCAGCGCGGCGGCGGCGTTGGACGTCGCGATGCGCGGCCACGCTGCCAGCGAGGCGGACATCGATACCTGGCTTGGCATCGCGGAGCGGGTCGGGCGCAACGAGAAAATGGCGCCGGTGGCTGCGGTACAGCGACTGCGCGCCGTGCGGCGGGTGCTCGTTGAATTGCGCAATCCGCAGCGCGTCAGTATCTGGGTAGCCGCGTGGATTGCAGCACTGGAAGCGGGTCCCTGGGCGCAGCGCGGCCGCTGGTCAAGCGTCGAATATCAAGCGGCGGAACGCTTCCGCGAGTTGTTGGCGGAGTTGGCGACCGCCGAATCGCTGTTCGGCACGAATTCCTTGGGGTCGGCTTTGCGCGTGCTCAATCGTGCTGCGCGCGACACCCCGTTCCAACCGCAAACCGGCATTCCTTCGATTTGGGTGAGCGGCCAGCTGATCGACCCTTGGGTGAATTACGATGGCA
The DNA here is from genome assembly GCA_963785405.1 of uncultured Gammaproteobacteria bacterium. GTDB lineage: Bacteria > Pseudomonadota > Gammaproteobacteria > Steroidobacterales > Steroidobacteraceae > Bog-1198. The sequence goes on along the minus strand of CAWAVF010000002.1, from coordinate 1,283,986 downwards.
TCTGGGTCACCCGCTGCAGCGATGAGTATTGGCCGCCGCGTGTCGAACCGATTGCGCTGTTGCCGGTGCGGCTGCAATGCGAGTATGGCGTCATCTCTGCGGCAGCGGAGTCGCAGTTGAACCTGGCGCTGGATCTACAGCGCCGCTGGCAGGCGCGCGCCATTCAATGCGTATTCAGCTTCGCGGACCCTGACGACGGCAGCTCGAGCGCACCGAGTCCGTTGCTGCCGGCAATCTCCTTCGCGGGCGAAGCGCCGTTGAGGTCGGCGCGAAATTCCGCTCCGCAGCCGCACTGGCACGCGCTGTTTGACGCCGCGCCAAAGTTGGAGAGTTTGTGGGACGAAGCCGCGCCGGCATTTGCGGCAAGTGAACGTACTCGCGGCGTGAGTACCTTAAGAGCGCAATCGCGCTGTGCATTTCGCGGCTTCGCGGAAACGCGTTTGGCCGCGGAAGCGCTCGAACAGCCCGTTCCCGGTTTCAATGAGCGAGAGCGCGGCATTCTAGTGCATCATGCGCTGCAACACGTTTGGTCGGCGCTGCGCAATTCAAACGAGTTGCAGCTGCTGGCGCCGGATGCGCAACGGCGGCTGCTGGACGAGGCCGCAACTCGAGCGATCGCGGCGATCAGCAAGGAGCGCGATCCCGGTCCCCGTTGGCGTGCGCGTGAGCGGGTTCGCTTGAACCACCTGCTTATGCTGTGGCTGGATGTCGAACGCAAGCGCGCGCCCTTTGCAGTAGAGAATCTTGAGCAGGCTGCGCAAGTCGCGCAATTCGCGGGTCTGAATTTTGCAGTGCGCGTCGATCGGGTCGACCGGCTGGCAGACGGTGCGCGAGTGCTGATCGATTACAAAACCGGCGCCGCCATTGCCGATTGGCGCGGCGATCGTCCTGACAATCCGCAGTTGCCGATCTATGCGCTGCTGCAGCCCGAAGCTCTGGTTGCGGTGGCCTATGCCAGGGTGAATGCCGCCGATTCTGGGTTCATTGCCGAAGCAGAGCGGCGCGATATTTTCAAATTGAGTGCGCGCGCTTCTCTGCTGGAAGGGATGCCGAATTTTGCGGCTTTGATCGGCTTGTGGGCCGGCCGTGTCGAGCGGCTCGCCGCCGCGTTCGCCTCCGGGCGGGCGGAGGTTGCGCCGACGCTAAAGGCATGCCGAACCTGCAAGCTGCAGGGACTGTGCCGAGTCCCGGCGGCGCTCGACGCAGTGGACGATGTGAATGACTGACACCGCGCCGGGAGTTGTCGATCACGTTGCGCGCGAGATTGCCATCGCATCGAACGGATCGGTATTGGTGCAGGCACCGGCCGGTTCGGGCAAGACGACCTTGTTGGTATCGCGATACTTGCGGTTGCTCGCGACAGTCGACGCGCCGGAGCGCATTTTGGCGTTGACGTTCACGCGGCTTGCCGCCCAGGAAATGCGGCGGCGCGTGCTCGACGCTTTAGCGTGCGCAAACAGTGCCGAGTGTCCGCAGGGCATGAACCGCCGCACCCATGAACTCGCGGTGGCCGCGAAGCGGCACATGCAGGCGCTGAACCTCGACGTTGAATCGCAGCCATCGCGACTGCGCATCGAAACCATCGACGCCTTCAATTCATGGCTCGCGAATCAGTTGCCGGTAGCCGCCGGCTCGGGATTCAACCTGCGTGTGCTGACGGACGCGCGCCCAAGCTATGAAGAGGCCGCGCGGCGCGCTTTGGCGCACGCGGAAGACGATCCGTTCGCCGCCGCCGTCGAGCGTGTGCTGGCTCTTGATGATCAACGCTGGCGCAAGCTCGTGGATTTAATCGCGGCCATGCTGCCGAGCCGCGACCGCTGGTTGCCGATGCTTGCAGGCCGCCTGTATGCGGCAAGCGCGCTCGATGAGCCGCAACTCAAAAGCGTGCGCCAGCACTTCGATGAAGATCTGAAGCTGTTGGTCACCCGCGTTCTGTTGCGCTCGCATGAAGCGCTGGGTGCGGAGAGGATTGCAGCTTTATCGCCCCTCATGCAGCGCGCCGCCCAGCGCTTGGGGTCGGCGTCGATCCTGGCCCCATGGATTGAGGACGGCAGCGCGCTGCGCACCGATTCCCGGGACGTCGCGCGCTGGCGCTGCATTGCCAGGCTGCTGCTGACGGCGGAAGGATGGCCGCGCACGCGCCTCTCCATCAACGAAGGTTTTCCGGCGAATTGCGCCGACAAAGCGCCGATCTTAAGTCTGCTGTCGGAATTCGCCTGCGAGCCGCAATTGCGCGACGTGCTCCTGGAATTGCGCACGCTGCCGGATCCTGCATACGGCGAAGCTGCATGGGGGCGGGTACGCGAGGTTGCGCAGGTGCTGGTATTGTCCGCGGCCGAATTGGACGGCGTATTTCGCGAGCAGGGGGCGGTGGATTTTCCCGCCATATCATTGGCGGCGCTGCGGGCGCTGGGCACTGAGACCACGCCCACGGATTTGAGTTTGCGTCTCGACTACCGCTTGCAGCACATTCTGGTGGACGAATTTCAAGATACTTCCAGCGCGCAGCTGCAGCTGATTCGCCTGTTGACCGCCGGATGGCAAAGAGAAGACGGCCGCAGCATGTTTTGCGTGGGTGATCCCATGCAGTCCATTTACGGATTTCGCCAGGCCGAGGTGCGCGCATTTCTGGAGCTCGCGGAGGAGGGCATCGGCGACGTGCGCTTCGACGTACAGCGGTTGCGCAGCAACTTTCGATCCGTTCAGCCGCTGGTGAAATGGATCAACGCCTGCTTTTCGCGCCTCATGCCGCAAGCCGACGACCGCAATCGCGGCGCCATTGCCTTTCGCGAGAGCGAGGCGGTGATGCGATCCGATACATCGGAGTACGGCGTTGAACTCAAGGGATTCCCCAGCCGCGGCGCGGAATCCGCGGGCATCGCAGAGATGATCGGCGAGGCAATCGCCCGGCATCCGGCGTGGCGGATTGCGGTGCTGGTGCGCGCCAAAAGCCATGCGCGCGAGATCGCCGCCAGCTTGCGTGCGCGCGGCATCGCCTTTCGCGCCGTGGACATCGAACCATTGCAGGATCGCGCGGCGGTTCGCGACATCATTATGCTCACATGCGCCTTGCTGCATTTGGGCGACCGCATCGCATGGCTCGCAGTACTTCGCGCGCCCTGGTGCGGGCTGATGCTGGCCGATCTTTTGCTGATCGCACGCGCCGCACCGATCGTGTGGGATGCGATTCGAGACGATGCTCTGTTGGGGCAACTCAGCAGCGATGGCCGCGCCCGCTGCGGGCGGCTGCGCTCGACAATGGAGGCCGCATTTGCTGTGCGCAATGACAGTTCCGTGGCGCGCTGGATCGAGAGAACCTGGCTGAGCATGGGCGGGGCGAGCTGCTTAGCCGCGCGACAGGAACTCAAGCTGGCCGGCGCAGCCTTTACTCGCCTCAGAAACCTCGAGGAACACGGCTTGGCGGATGCCGCGGATTTGCCGCACAGTTTTGCCGATCTCTACGCCGACTACGGTGACGCCAGCGCGGTTGAAATCATGACCATCCACAAAGCCAAGGGCCTGGAGTTCGACATGATCGTGCTACCGGCGCTCGATCGGTCGGTGCCGCGCGATCGCGGCCAATTGCTGCTTTCGCATCAATTCGCGCGCAGCGGTCGCGATGGCATGGTGATGGCCGCGCGGCCGCCGGTCGGGGCCGAGAGCGACTTGTTGTTCGAATTCTTGCGCTACCAGGCTCGCGACGCTGCCACGCTCGAGGCACAGCGCCTGCTGTATGTGGCCTGCACCAGGGCAAAATCGCAGCTACGCTTGACCGCCACGATCGGCAACGGCGACGAGTCCGAGGAACCCGCAGAGGAATCGGCCGAACAAGACTCTTGGAGCCCTCGAGCCGGCAGCTTGCTAGCCGCCTTGTGGCCGGTCGTCGGCCCTGAATTCGTGGCGCAGAACGGCCCGGCGCCCCAAACAATGGACCGCATCGCCGCTGCCCCCGCCAGCGGCCAAGCACCGCGCGGCGGCCCGCTGCAGCGCCTGCCCGCGAACTGGTCTGAAGGGCAACAATTGGCCCCGCTCGTGGCGGAGGCGATTGCAGCGCAGCCTGTTCGGGAAGAGTGGCCGGTGTTCGACTGGGCTGGCGAAACCGCCAGGCGGGTCGGGAGCCTGGTGCACGCGGAATTGCAGGCCATGGATTTGACGCGCATCGACGCGCGCGTGATTCGCGCACGCGAGGGGCATTTCAGCCGCTGGCTGGCCCTGCACGGCGTGCCGCCCGAACTTTTGCAGGCATCGGCAGCGCGCGTCACTGAGGCCCTGCTGGCGGTGATCGAGGATCCGCGCGGGCGCTGGATTTTGGGATCCGGCTACCGCGACGATTTTCGCGAATATGCGCTATCGGGACAGTGGCAGGGCGAGATGTGGCGCGTGGTCTTTGATCGCAGCTTCATCGACGCTGCTGGTGTGCGCTGGGTGATTGACTACAAGACCAGCCAACACCAAGGCAGCGGCGTGGAAGAATTTCTCGACCGCGAGGTCCTGCGTTATACGCCGCAACTAGAACGCTACGCGCGCTTGGCAAAGAAACTCGGGCCTGAACCGGTGCGCTTGGGATTGTATTTTCCCCTGATGAGGGCGTGGCGTGAGTGGGGTGCTTAAGCGCACGGCCAGGGGCCATTTTTTTCTTGACTGACAACCGATACTGGATATATAAACAGTATCCCTAATTCACCGCAACCACACAGGAGTCCCCTCATGATCGGATATGTAACGCTGGGTACCAACAACCTGCCACGGGCTGCCGCCTTTTACGATGCCTTGCTCGGTGAGGTCGGCGCCAAGCGCATGATGGAAAACGAGCAGTTCGTCGCCTGGTCGGTGACGCCGGGTTCACCCGGATTGGGCATCACCAAACCCTTTGATAAGAAAGCCGCCTCCGTCGGCAATGGCGTGATGGTGGCCCTGGCCGTTGACAGCAAAGCCAAGGTGGATGTCTTACATCGAAAAGCGCTGCAGTTGGGCGGGGCAGACGAGGGCGCGCCGGGACCACGCGGTGAGGGGTTTTATGCCGGCTACTTTCGGGACCTCGACGGCAATAAGCTCAACTTCTTCGTCGCGGGCTAAAAGGTAAACTCGAGTTCAACCGGAAAGCGCCCTTGAGGGTCTTGAGGCCGAAGTTGCGCCATGTTTTGCAATTCGGCGCGCAGCGCAGCGGAGGCTTCAGGGCGCTCCTTGAACGTACCGGAGAACAGACCCATGCGTGCCGAGGGAGAGAAGTGGATCTGCGCCACCACCTCAATCGGTCCCCCCGCATCGTTGAGCTTGGCGCTGATGCTGCCGTCAGGGGCAACGGCGCCGACCGGCAGCTCCAGCACATAGCTTCCGAGATCCGCGCCTGCTGCGATGCCTGCCGACGATATATTGGCCACCTCGATCCTTCCCACTACGCTCAGCGGCTTGTGGAAGTCGCTTTTCAGCTCCTGGAAATTCACAGTGGCGGCGCCTCGCCAGCCGGCCGCTACGCCGATACCGGCCAGGCTTTCGATGGGCCCGCCGCCCCGGATGTCGCGCGCCGTAATGCCGTCGCGATCGATCCTTGCCGTGCTGTCGATGACGAAGCCCACCTTCACCCAGTGTATGTCGATCACGACCAGCGCTCGCAGCAGTGCGAGCGGATGAAGCCGCCATTCTATTGCGCCGGCATCGCGGGCATTGACGCTCAATTTTCCCGCGGCACCATGCAGTGCGGTGCCGGACCAATCCTCGGCGTGCACTTGAAGCGGAAGAAAGTACCCGATCACCGCGGCGGGCAGCGACACGATCGTCCCCGCCAGCAACGCCGCTAGACCGAGGAGAATCCACGGCCAGCGCGCTCGCGCCCGGGCTTTGAGCTCAATGTCGCGGCTTCGTGAACGTGACGCTGGCATTGACCATTCCGGGTGCGGTGCCCCGGTCCACGGTGATCGATTCCAGCGCGTATCCATAGCGCGTGTCGAGGGTGTCGAGCCACGCAATCATGGTGTCAAATGATGCCGCCTCCAGTTGCACCCGCACCCCGGTCGCGTTCGGCTGGGTGCCGCGCAGCGCGCTGGACAGGCCCGCTTCCCGGCCGACCCGGTCCACCAGCACCATCGGTGCTTCCCCGGTATCGGCTGGAAGCGCAAATCCAGCGGCGCGGATTTCCGGCGCATTCACGCGCATCCATGCCAAATCTTCGCGCTTGTTCGCATTTGCCCGCACCGCTGTCGACACTGCCGATTGCAATGGCATGAGAATGCCGCCCACCAGCACCATCAGGGCCAAAACGACGGCACCGATGGCGACCACGCGCTGTTCGCGCTGCTGCAGACCGTTGAACCAGGTTCGAAGCTTATTCATCGGCGCGCCCGCGAGCCCTGCGTGCGGACTTGGAGATGCGCCTCAACGCCGCTGGCCACGGGGTTGGAGGATTGAATTTCTGCGCTGAGGCCTTCTTTGGCGACCAGCTGTGACAGCTGCGACAACGCCCCAAGGCTGGGCGCGTTCACCGTCATTTCCAGCGATTGATCGCGGTAGCTTAAGGAATTGATCTGGGTTTTCGGGGTGCTCGCGAGCGCAGTGCTCAAGGTTTGCAACGCGCGCAAAAAATATTGCGGGCCGGCCCCGGATTTGCGTATGCGATCGAGGCGATCCTGCATTTGGCGGCGCGGATCCGTAATGCGGTCGGTGGGCATCGCGGTGGCAAACACCTGGGATATGTCGTTGTCGAGGGCCGCGGATTCGTGCTTCGCGGAGCGTATCTGCAATGCCTGAGCGGCGACGTGCACGCCGAGCAGAGCCGCGGCGAGAATGGCTGCCACCCGCCATTGGCGCCAGCTCGCGCCATAGTCGGCGGCTCGTGAGAATTCGCCCTGCAGCAAGTTGACCGCATCGTCGGCGCTAAGTCCTCGCGCCAGCCAGGGCAAAGCTCCATCGGCCAGCAGCTGGACCTTGAGCGATGCGAAGTCCTGCACCAATTGTTCGAATTCGCCTTGAACGCGGGCCCAATCCTCGCGCGTCACATACAGAATCGCACTTTCAGGAATTTTTGATTCCGCGGAGGGATTTAGCGGATCGGCAATCACGCCGGCGACTACCAGCGCTTCCTTCACCGGCGAAAGTTCCACGGCAAAGGGCAGCGCCCCCGGTCGGCGCACGGCGAGCCGTTGCTTTTCCAGCCACAGCACCGTTTGTCCCGGGTTTTCAGGGATGAGTGAAATGTCAGGATAGATCGTATGCGGCTCGATGCCGGCAGCGCTCAAGTTGGCAATCCAGTTCTGCAACACCGAGCGCGATACCACCGCCACCGGCGTGCCGCCGCCCGCTCGCCGCCGGCCAATGGCGAAGCACAATTGATCGACGTCTTCCGTCAGCTGCTCTTCCAGCGCAAAGGGCACGGCGCGCGCGATTTTTGCGCCGGTCCCCGGGGGCAGATCGGGTTCGGCAAGCAGAATCTGACTCGCCGGCGCGAGCACGATCACTTTCCCGGTTCTTCCCACCGCGGCGGCGAGGCTCAGGGGACCGCGCTGCCGGGTCAGCGCCGGCGCGCCGCTCTCATCCAGCGTCAGCCATTCGGTCTCCTCTTGGCCGGGCGCTGGAAGGCGTAACAGCAGTGATTGCGGCATATGGTTTTAATTCGTCCCGAACGAGCGCAGCAGCGGCGTAACTTTTTGGTTCCCACGGTACAAAAGACTGTACAAGGTGAACTGAGTAGTGCCAAGCGTAACCCGCGTGGTCAGCTGAAAGTAGGAACTCTTCGTATCGATGGGGCTGCCGATGGTTGCCATGGCTTTTGGTCCGGCAAAACTGGTCGCCACGTTCGTGAATGTCGTCTTATCGGGAAAACAGCCGGTTTTGCGCCCGTTGGCGAGCACCGCCGGACTGCCCGACCATTCACCGCTCAAGCCTTCCACCAAGCTCTCCAGCACCAGTGCGGGCGCCGTGCAGAGATTTATCGTGGTGTTCGCATTGGGCAATGCCGTTACATAGGGGGCGATCTTTCGATACCTATCGGCGCCGAAGCCGGGGAGGTTCATCAGCTCGCTGGCGGACATCATGGGCCAGTTGCCGGTGCGGTAGGGTGGAGTCTGCGAGGTATAAACCGAATCTTCCGCGCCATCGGGATCGCTGACCACATCGTCCGGGTCGATCCAGTCGCGGGCCAATCCCGCCCATCGGGGTTCCACGCCCACGGACACCAGCAGCCGCTGAAACTGCTGCAGCGGCAGCGGATCCTCGGTTTTGCCGTCAGCGCCTAAGCGTGCGAGGCTGTTCAGATTGAAGCGCCCCTGCATATCTTCCAATCCGCCCTGCAGAGTACCGATGGGCTCTCCCTCCGGGTTGTTTTCCGGAGTTATGGGCAGCGGCTGGGTGGGCTGCGCCCATGCCGCGGCCAAGGTGGTCAGTGTGGCACTGTTTTGCAGATCCTGTATCAGCACGTCCGCCGCCAATGCCTCAGCGCCCATGCCGAAGTGCAGCGCCTGTTCCGCGGCGAGTATGCCTACCGTGCGCCGCTGTTCCAGAAATCCATCGAAGCTCAACTTGGTGGCTAGAATCACGGCGAGGGCAACCAGCACGAGCGCGATGATGAGCGCAACGCCGCGCTGTCTTTGCGGGCTTACCGTAAACTGTTTCACCCGGCCACCTCGATCAGCCTGCGCACGGCTCCCCAATCCTTGAATTGAATGATGAGCTCCACGGCGACGGGCCTGGACTGGAAAAGATCCGGCGTGGATGTGGGCCCAGGCCATTGGTTTTGCCAGGTTTGATTGCTATCGAGGTAGCGCAGCTGTACACCGCTCACACCGGTGAGCAAGTCTTGCACCACCGGTTTATTGCCTTGCACGGTATCCAAGTTGCTTTGGTAGCTGCGCTTGAGAACATCGCCGACCAACGCGTACGAAACCCGTTGCAAGGTGCTGCGCTGCTGTCCGGCGGTATTTGACCACCCGGCGCGCGTTACATCGATGATCGGAATGATGTTGGTGTCGGTGGCCGAACCGAAGCTGGGGCTGGAATTGAAGCCCGGGCCGGAATTGAAACTCATCCCCGGACTTCCGTTGGAGCCGGCGCTCAAGCTCGAACCGGTGCTGGAGTTTGAGCTCAAAGTGGAGATGGGCGCCGTGACGGTGCCGGCGCCCGCCGTGCCGCGCAGCGCCGGAAGCCGGGCCTGCCCCAAAAGATCGCGCACCGGACGCGGGACGGCTTCCGCCAGGTCTTGCACCATCATCCGCATGCCAAATTCGATTTCACGGGAGCGCTGCAGAGAATCTTCGGTGCGTTCCGCGGAGATGCGCGCGGCGCGATAGGTCGCATAGCCGAGCCCCGACATGATGACCAAGATCAGCATCGCCACCAAGATCTCGATTAACGTGAATCCAGCGCCGCGGCGTCTTTGGTTGCGGGGCTGTTGCTTCATGGGTGGGTCGGCGTGGTCGGCGGCGTTGGCGTCGGCGTTGGCGTAATGGTGGTGCCGCCGCCGATTGTTCCATTTCCCGGAGTGCCGGTGCCCGGAGTGCCCGTGCCTGGGGTGCCCACCCCCGTGCCCGGCGTGCCGGGCGTTGCAGGCGCCGGAATGGTGCCCTGTGTCCAATCCACATTCGAAAAGCCCGGCGTCGACAGTGAGGTGCCCAGAAAGCCTATGGCCTGGGCGATGGGATTGCCCTTGGTTTTGGCATCTCCGGCATATACCCGCACCACTACGCGCTGCATGGTACCGATGCTGGTATTGAAGTAGCGCGTATCGTAGTGCCACTTTCGATTGGCGAAATCGAGCTCGCCGGTATCGGTGTTTTGGCCGAATTTGCTGACGATCAAGCGCACCTCGGACAGGCGATTGAGCGCAATCCATTGCGCGATGGTTTTATCGCGCAAATAGCTGCTGGTACGCGCCGTGCCGTTGACGGCGACCATCAGGGCGCCCAAACCCAGCGCGACAATTACCAGCGCCACCAAGACCTCGACCAGGGTGAAGCCATGTGCGAAGCGTAGGGATCCCTGCGGCGCCCGCAGCGGCGCGCGGCTCATGTGCTTTTTTCCACTTGGTTGGAGCTCTCGCGTGTAATTTTGCCGAGAGCATCGCCGTCCACAGAGGCCTTCGCCTGTGTCACATCGCGCCACAAGGTCAAACGAAACGGCGTGCCTTCGCCGCTCGCGGCGATCGCCACCTGCGGCGGCGGCGGTGCATCGTTGGATAGACTTCGATCGATGGGCTTCAACACCACCGTCTGCGCGTCGAGCTGTAGCTGAAAGCTGATGCCTTTGGGCAATTCGCGGTGCCGATACTCCTGCTCCTGGTTGAGCATCATCCAACGATCGCGGCGTGGATCGTAGACCACGAATTCGTAGGCGGTGGGCTCGATGCGCAAGCCGAAGTCCCGGCCCTCCAACAGGGCGCGGTCATGCAACAAGCCGACCAGTCCCTGAAGGCGCCGGCTCTCCTCGTCGAGTTGGCTGTCGCGTCCGGTGGCGTTGACCGACAATACGGCAAGCGATATGACCACTGCCATGATCACCAGCACAACCAGAATCTCGACTAGAGTGAAGCCTTTGCTGCGCATCGCGGCCCCCTTTGCAGGAGGCTCATTTCTGCTCTTGAGTCCAGCTGAGGATATCCGCATCCGGGCCTTCGCCGCCGGGTTTGCCGTCGCGGCCGTACGACATAATTTCATATTCGCGGCCATCCGAACCCGGGCTTGCATACACATACGGGTTGCCCCAAGGATCCTTGGGCAGCGTGGACAAGTACCCGTGGGCCGGATAGTTGGTGATGCTGGGATCCGCGGGCTGCTTCACCAGCGCCTGCAGACCTTGCTCGGTGGTGGGGTACTTGAAGTTGTCCAGGCGGTACAGGTCCAAGGCGGTCGCAATTGATTTGATGTCGGTCTTTGCCGCGGTCACCCGCGCCGTATCTACCTTTCCCAGGATATTTGGCACCACGAGGGCGCCGAGCACTGCGAGAATGACCACGACGACCATTATCTCGATTAGGGTAAAACCACGTTGGCGATTGCGCATAAAGACCTCGAAAGTTCTATGAATCATAGCAAAATAGGCTGAACCGATGCCTCGTGAGGCCGCAAATCGCTTCGAAGAGATCGCCGCGGCACTACAGTGGGATCGCGGCCGATGGATTTGGTTGCTTTTGATTTTGCTGCTGCTGGGCGCCGTGTTGGGTCTTGGCGACAGCGTCAGCGCGCTGCTGCGCTATGATCGCAGCGCTATTGCGGCCGGCGGATGGTGGCGGTTGCTAACGGCCCACATCGTACACCTCGATTTGCACCACCTGATTCTGAACGAGCTTGGCCTGGTGCTGATGTGGTCGCTATTTGCGCAGGATTACGACGCTGTCGAATGGTGCGCCATCGTGATGTCCGGGGCACTGGCGATCAGCTCGGGGCTGTGGTGGCTGAGCCCGCGCGTCGGCTGGTACGTCGGGGCATCGGGAGTACTGCACTCGATCATGGCTGCCGGGGCTGCCAAGCATCTCGCTGAGCGCGCCTGGGACCGATGGATTTTGTTCGGCGGATTGTGCGTTAAATTGGCCTGGGAGCAATGGGGCGGACATGCCGCGCCGCTGGTTGTCGTGGATGCGCACCTGTACGGCGCGGCATCCGGATTCGCGGTGGGGACGCTACTTTCGTGGCGGACCGCTATAATTCGGTTCGCCTGGCGTCCACGTTCCCGTGCCTAAGGACCAGAAAATCATGTCGCTCGCGTTCGTATTCCCCGGCCAAGCGTCTCAGTCCATTGGCATGATGAGCGCTTTGGCGAAAATCTCGCCGGTCATCGAGGCGACCTTTGCCGAGGCCAGCGCGGTCCTGGGGTACGATCTTTGGCAGCGCTGCCAGGTGGGACCCGTCGAATTGCTCAATGCCACGGAATCCACTCAGCCCGCCATGCTGACGGCCGGAATTGCAACCTATCGACTCTGGCGCGAGCGTGGCGGGGCAGTTCCCGCCATGATGGCCGGCCACAGCCTCGGCGAATTCAGCGCACTGGTCGCAGCCGGGTATCTAAACTTCAGGTCGACGGTGGATCTGGTGAAACATCGCGGTGAGCTCATGCAGGTTGCGGTACCGGCCGGCCAGGGGGCGATGGCAGCAATTCTGGGTCTCGAGGATGCCGACGTCGAGGCGGCCTGCGAGGAAGCGGCGCAGGGTGAGGTGGTGGAAGCGGTCAACTTCAATGCCCCGGGACAGGTGGTGATCGCCGGACAGGCCACGGCGGTGGCGCGCGCCATCGAGAGCGCCACGGCCAAGGGGGCGAAGCGCGCGATCATCTTGCCGATGAGCGTTCCCGCGCACTGCTCGCTGTTGCAGTCTGCCGCGGAAGAGCTGCGAATTCGTCTCGACCGCACGGCGGTGGCTGAGCGCTCCGATGTCGCGGTGTACGGCGTCGATATCCGCATCCACTCCGGACCAAACAATATTCGGGCCGGGCTGGTCAAACAGTTGGCGACGCCGGTGTTCTGGGCGGCGACGGTGCGCACCATGATTGCAGCGGGCGCAACCAAGATTTTCGAGTGTGGCCCTGGAAAAGTGTTGACCTCGCTGAATCGGCGCATCGACAAAAATCGGGATCTTACGATGTTGGCTCTGGAGGATCCGGAGGCTCTGGAGGCCGCGCTGGCCGCGGCAAAAAACCCATGAACAGCCTACGCCGAGCGGTGCCGCCATGCTGAACGGAGAAATTGCGCTGGTTACGGGCGCGTCGCGCGGCATAGGGGCTGCCATTGCGGATCGCCTGAGCGCCGACGGCGCCCGCGTCATCGGCACTGCCACGACGGCGGAGGGGGCCGCCCGCATCACCGAGAATTTGGCTGCTCGCGGCGGACGCGGTGCGGTGCTCGATGTCAACAGTCAGGAGTCGATCAATGCGTTAATCGAGGACATCGAAGCCAAGGAAGGCCCGATCCGCATTCTTTGCAATAATGCCGGCATCACCCGCGACACCCTGCTGTTGCGCATGAAGCAAGACGACTGGGACTCTGTGTTGCAGACCAATCTGGCCTCGGTGTTCCGGCTGTCAAAGGCGGTGCTGCGCGGCATGATGAAGGCCCGCGCGGGACGCATCATCAGCATCACCTCGGTGGTCGGTCTCACCGGCAATCCCGGCCAGGCCAACTACGCCGCGGCCAAGGCGGGAATCATTGGTTTTACCAAGTCGCTGGCGCGCGAGGTCGGTTCGCGCGGCATCACGGCGAACGCCATCGCACCGGGATTCATCGACACCGACATGACTCGGGGCTTGAGCGAGGCACAGCGCGCCGCGCTGAACAGCCAGATTCCCATAGGCAGGCTGGGTCAGCCGGCCGACATAGCCGGCGCAGTGGCCTTTTTGTGCTCCGCCGACGGCGCCTATGTCACCGGGGAAACGCTGCACGTGAACGGCGGGATGTACATGCCTTGAGGGCGTTTGCGCCCTAAGTCGCCGTCTTTTGTCAAGACAATCAGGGTACCGTTGCCGGCAAATGTGCGTTCATGGTAGCCGCCGTCGCCGCGTTCACATAAAATACGCGCCCGGTCGATGTCACAGGCTGGTCGCGGGTTTTTTATAAATCGCATGAATAGCATTTCCGAGAGGACACCATAACGATGAGTACGGTTGAGCAGCAAGTTAAAAAGATCGTGGCCGAACAGCTGGGTGTAAAAGAAGAAGAAGTCACCAATGACGCCTCGTTCGTCGACGATCTCGGGGCAGACTCGCTGGACACGGTGGAACTGGTGATGGCGCTCGAGGAAGAATTCGAGACGGAAATTCCCGATGAGGATGCCGAAAAGATCACCACGGTTCAGCAAGCGATCGACTACATCAATTCGCACAAGGGCAAGGCCTAAACCTCTTTTGGTTCCGCGCGGCATTCTCCTGATGTTTGTACGGCGACGCTCGCCGGTTGATCAATCCACAATCAGGAGTCGATTTTGAGCAAGCGACGCGTCGTCATTACGGGTCTTGGAATCGTCTCGCCGGTGGGCAATGACGTGGCGACGGCGTGGGCCAACATCTTGGCCGGCCACAGCGGCATCCAGCCGATAGTGCGATTCGATACCACCAACTTTCCAACGCATTTCGGCGGCGAGGTTAGAAATCTCGAGTTGGAAGGATTCATGACTCCCAAGGATGCGCGCCGCATGGACGCGTTCATGCAATACGGCGTCGTAGCCGGGATCCAGGCGATGCGCGATTCAGGCCTCGAGATCACGGAGGCCAATGCGGATCGCATCGGCGTGATGATGGGTTCCGGCATGGGCGGTCTCGAGTCGATCGAGCAGGCCTACGACAAGTATCTAGAGACGCACGGACCAAAGAAGGTCTCGCCGTTCTTCATCCCGGCCAGCATCATCAATCTGGTCAGCGGACATTTGTCGATTGTGTTCAAGATAACAGGACCCAACCTGGCCGTGGCCACCGCGTGCACGACCTCCACGCATGCGTTGGGTTTGGCCATGCGGCTGATCCAGTACGGCGACGTGGATGCGATGCTGGCCGGCGGCTCGGAGATGGCCACCTGTCCCACGGGAATGAGCGGCTTTGCGCAGGCCAAGGCGTTATCGCTGCGCAACGACGATCCGCCGGCGGCCAGCCGGCCTTGGGACAAGGATCGCGACGGCTTCGTCATGGGCGACGGTGCCGGCGCCATGCTGCTCGAGGACATAGAATCAGCGAAGGCACGAGGCGCGCGAATCTATGCCGAGATCGTCGGCTTCGGTATGAGCGGCGATGCGTTCCACGTCACGGCTCCGCCGGAAAATGGCGAAGGCGCGCGCAAAGCGATGTCCAAGGCGCTCATCGACGCGCGCTTGAATCCTGAACAAGTGCAGTACGTCAATGCTCATGCTACCTCGACGGAGCTCGGTGACCGCGCGGAAACACTCGCGATTCGGCGCGCGTTCGGCCCGGCCGCCGATAAGCTCGCCGTCAGTTCGACCAAGTCGATGACCGGACACTTGCTGGGCGCCGCCGGGGTGGTCGAGGCAATTTTTTCCGTGCTGGCGCTGCGCGATCAAGTGGCGCCGCCGACCATCAATTTGCACCAGCCGGGCGAGGGCTGCGATCTTGACTACGTGCCGAACACGGCGCGGCAGATGGCGCTTGAATACACCCTATCGAATTCGTTCGGGTTCGGCGGAACCAATGGGTCGGTAATTTTCCGAAGGCCTTGAGCCGCTGAACCTCGTCCAGCATTTCTCGCAAGCGCGCCGGCGTGGGTGGCAAGTGTGAAACGCATCCTACGAATTACTCTCGCACTGCTGGTGTTGCTGTCGGTCGCCACCGCGGCCGTGATGCTCAGGGAAGGTGTGCGAAGTCTCGACGCGCCGCTGCTGCTCACTTCCGTAACGCGCTTCAAGGTGCCGGGTGGGGCGAGTTTCGGGCATGTGGCAGCGGAGTTGGCCTCGCAGGGCATCGTCGCGCATCCCAAAGCGTGGGTTCTATACGCGCGCTGGAAAGGACTGGCTGCTGCGATCAAAGCGGGGGAATACGAGATCCCACCGGGTACGACGCCGCGCGAGCTATTGATGAAAATGGTGAACGGTCAGGTGATGTTGCATTCTTTCACCATCGTGGATGGATGGCGGCTGCAGGACCTGCTCGAGGCGATGCGCCGCAATCCCGAGATCGTTGCCACGCTGCCTGCGCAGGGCCCACCGGCGGTGCAGGCCGTCAATCTCATGGAGAAGCTCGGCGCTACCGGCACTGAACCCGAAGGCCAATTCCTGCCCGAGACTTATCGCTTCATCGGCGGCACCACCGACATCGAGGTGCTGCGTCAGGCGCATGCGGCGCTGACCAAGGAGTTGGATGCCGCATGGGCAAGCCGCGATCCCGACTTGCCGCTGCGCAATCCCAATGAATTGTTGATCATGGCTTCGATCATCGAAAAGGAGAGCGGCGTGCCTGCCGAACTTGGCAAGATTGCAGGGTTGTATCTGCACCGCCTGAGCGTTGGCATGCGTTTGCAAGCCGATCCGACCATAATCTACGGCATGGCTGATCGATACGATGGCGATATTCGAACGGTGGACCTGCGCACCGACGGGCCCTACAACACCTATACACGCGCGGGCCTGCCGCCAACTCCGATCGCCCTGCCAAGCGCGGCGGTGATTCGTGCCACCGCGCACCCCGAGAAGACCGATGCCATCTATTTTGTGGCATCCACCAAGGGCGACGGCAGCCATGTATTTTCCGCCACGCTCGAGGCGCATAACGCCGCCGTGGCCGCGTATGTAGCTCATCAACGGCACAAAGCTTCGCAGGGTTCTTTGCGATGAGTGCAGCGGGCAAATTTGTAACCATGGAAGGGATCGAAGGCGTCGGCAAGTCGACGCAGGTGGCGCGCCTGTCGGCGGCACTGCAGGGCAAAGGGATCGCGTGTGTGATGACGCGTGAACCAGGCGGCACGGCTCTCGCTGAGACCATTCGCAACGTCGTGCTGAGCGCACGCGATGAGGCGCTGCCCGCGACCGCGGAACTGTTGCTCATGTTTGCTGCGCGCGCGGTACATATCAAGAACCTGGTCGAGCCAAATCTTCGCGCGGGCCGATGGGTGATTTGCGATCGCTTCACCGACGCGACCTATGCCTACCAAGGCGGCGGCCGCGGCGTGCCGATCGAGCAGATCCGCGAATTGGAAGCCATGGTGCAGGGCGCATTGCGCCCCGATCTCACCGTTTTGCTCGACGCACCGGTGGCGAAGGCTTTGGCGCGCGCCCGTACGCGCAATGCCGGGGCGGTCGAGGATCGCTTTGAACGCGAGCAGAGTGAATTTTTCGAGCGGGTGCGGGCTGCGTATTTGGCGCGTGCCGCGGCGGATCCGGCCCGCATCGCCGTGGTCGACGCGACTCGATCGGTCGATGAAATCGGCGCCAGTGTTCTCGGGTTGCTCGGGGCGAGAGCGTGGATTTCCTGAGCGCCGATGCCCTGCCGTGGCTGAAGGACGCGCAGCAGCGCCTGCGCTCGTCCCTTGATTCGGGCCGTCCACCGCATTCGCTGTTGGTGCTGGCCGCGCCTGGATTGGGCGCGGAACAATTGGCGCAGTGGATCACCGCGTTGACTTTGTGCGAACGCCCGGACGCGCGCCCATGCGATCTCTGCGTTGCCTGCCGACTGCTGCGTTCCGACACTCATCCCGATGTGCACGTTGTGCGCCTCGAGGAGGATGCGCAGCAGATCAAGGTTGATCAAGTGCGTGAGTTGATTGAATCCTTGGCGCTGAAGAGCTATCGAGGTGGTTTCAAAGTGGGCGTCATCGAGGCAGCCGAGGCGTTGAATGCCCATGGAGCAAACGCATTTCTGAAGACGCTCGAGGAGCCGACACCGAACACGCTGCTCATAATGATTGCGAGGCCAAGCCACCGGCTACCCGCGACCATTGCAAGCCGCTGCCAGCGTCTGACTCTGCGCCCGCCGGCAACCGCGGACGCAGTGAAATGGCTGCAGGCTAGATCGCCCGCCGCGTCATGGCAGCCGGCGCTGGCACTGGCCGGCGGCGCGCCTTTGCTGGCATTGGAATTGGCTGGCTCCGGACTTGCCGAAATCGATGCCGATATGAGAGCGAGCATTGCGGAATTGGCTGATGGCATAGTCGATGTGACTCTGCTGGCCGAGCGCTGGGTAAGATCAAATCCGGCACTGCGTATCACTTGGCTTGAGAACTGGATCACACAGCGCGTACACATCGGGCTCGGAGCCTCCGCTTCGCATCAAACTGCGGAACCAATCCGCTTGCCTGCCGCTTTACTTAAGCCCAAGATACGTGCCTTATTCGAGCTGCTGGACGCCTCGCGTGAGATCAGGCGTCTTGCGTCGACCGGCATGAATCAACAATTGGCGCTCGAGGCCTTGCTGGTCGGTGGCCGAACCGCGCTGGCGAAATGAATCTCATTGTGGGAATGGTAGGTTGAGAAGTCCAAGTAATAAACCAGGCCTGTTGACGCTTACCATCAAGGACAAAAGCGCGTTGTATCTTGCCTATATGCCGTTCGTGAAAAACGGCGGCCTGTTCATCCCGACGAACAGCAATTATCGATTGGGCGACGAAGTGTTCATGCTGCTCAATCTCATGGGCGAGGAAGAGAAGCTGCCGGTGGCCGGGCGCGTGATTTGGATGACCCCGAAGGGCGCGCAAGGCAAAAGAACCGCCGGCATCGGCGTGCAGTTCAGCGAACAGGACCGCGGCAATACACAAAAGAAAATCGAGAACTATCTGGCCGGCGCGCTCGGCGGGGATAAACCCACGCACACGATGTGAGCGGTTGCGCCGTCAGCGTCGCGGATCAATCGGCTCGACGTAAACCGGCGCGGGCGGCGGCGCAATCTTGCGTGCTTCGCGCGGCGCTCTGAAGACATACACCAATACGGCGATGATCACCAGCAGGAACGCCAGGGCCCAGTACTTGTGTTCCGCGAGCAAGGAGCGGGGCTTGTGCTCGATCCAAGGCTTGGGAACGTAGCGATTGGGAGGGCTATCCACTGCGTGAGCGAGCAGCCTCGCTCGCCGCGAGCCCGCCTTTCAATACATAGGCCTCGAATCCCCGTTCACTCAAGATATACGCGGCCGCGGAGCTGCGCCTTCCGGTATCGCAGCACACGACGTATTGGGTGTTCTTGTCCAACGCGTTGATCTTCAGGCGAATGAAATACAGCGGGATGTTGACCGCGTCGTCGATCCGAAAGTTTTGAAACTCGCTGGGCAGGCGCACATCCAGCCACTTGCCGCCTTTTGCGACGATCTCCCGCGCTTTCTCCGGCTCCACCCATTGCAGCAGGGGTTCGTTCAGCAATGTCTGGAAATCGTTCTTTCCCAAGCGCATCAGCGTGCCGTCGGAGGACATCGTCACCGTTGCATTGCGTTTGGCCTCGGCGATCAAAGCTTCTTCCCCAAAGCTGTCGCCGGGGCCGAGCTCCGCGAGCTTGATGCCCTCTTTGTTCAGCGGCGTCTCGCGCGTCACGATGCACTTGCCCGAAACAACGACATAAAAAAAATCGCCCTCGGTGCCCTGCTTGATGACGATATCGCCGGTGCGATAGTTGATGCGCTGCATGCGCATGAATATGGCTTGAATATTGGCGGGCGGGATGCGATGAAAGGCCTTGGTTTGCAGCAGCGTCGTCATCCAGTCGCCGGTTACATCCAAGCCGTCGCTGCCGAGTTCGGAAACCTCGTATTGACCGGTTTGGTCCCAGGTCAGCAGCACATCGAGCAAATCGCTGTCGATCATGATGTATTCGATGTCATTGGCGGCGCGCGCGGTAAATTTTCGCGGCAGCCCGGGCGCGAGAGCCGCGCGCGCTTCCGCGGTTCCGGCCCTGATCACCCCCATGATGCGTTCGTCCGCCCGCAATTCGATCTGGCCGGCCACAAGATAGAACGTACGTTTGTCGGTATCACCCTCCTTGAACAGCACGCGGCCTGCGCTCAATTCGCGAATCACCGTTTTCCGGGCAAGCGCGTGCAGGTTCTCCGCCTTCAGGCCGTCAAGCGGCGAGAAAGTCCTTAAAATTGCGAGATTGAGTGGTCGTTCGTCCATCGAAGAATTCGTCTGCCCCTAGGCATTCAACCCTATGATTTTGGAGCTGAATCGTACCATATGAGCTGCCAGCTGCGGCCACGCAGTGGTTCACAGAGACCGTGGCTGTCAAGGAGAAATGAGCGGCCAGCCCGCGTCCGGGCGAAAGCGCTCTCCGTAGCGCTCCGCGAGTTCGTGCAAGCGGCGAGTGACAATCGCGATGCCGCGTTGCTTCGCATACTGCAGCGGTCCACCGCGAAAAGGCGCAAAACCGGTTGCAAACACCGCGCCGGCATCCAGCAAATCGGCATCTGCAACGGTGCCCTCGCGCAGGCAGGCAACCGCCTCATTCAACATCGGCAGAATCAGCCGATCTTGCAGATCCTCGGGCTCATTGAAGCTCGCGATCTTGGGTTTCAGTGCTTTGCCGTCGCGCCACAGATAGAAGCCTTCGCCGCTTTTGCGCCCAAATTTCTTTTGTTCCACCAAACTGATCAAGATGCGCGGCACTTCGCGCTGCAAGGCCGCGCTCAATACCCGGGCCACTTGCAAAGATACGTCCAGGCCGACGATGTCTGTGAGTTCAATCGGGCCCAAGGGCATGCCGAACTGCACGGCCGCGCGGTCGATCACCGCGGCAGGAATACCGGCCTCGAGAGCAAAGAACGCCTCATTGACGTAGGGGCTGAGAATGCGGTTCACGGCGAAACCGGGCGCGCTCTTGCAGGGCAGCGGCAGCTTGTCGAGTCGGCGCGTGAACTGCAGCGCGTCCTGCAATACCTGGCTGTCGGTGCCGGCACCCTGGACCACTTCCACCAGCTGCAGCTGCGCGACCGGGTTGAAGAAATGTATGCCAACCAATCGCCCGGGCCGCTTGAGCTTCTCGGACAGCGTTTCGATTCGTAGGCTCGATGTGTTGGTTGCCAAAATCGCCTTAGGCTTCAGTTTCGGTTCGAGCTCGGCGTACAGCGCCTGTTTGGCAGCGGCGTTTTCGACGATGGCTTCGATGATCAGGTCCGCAGCCGCAACGCCGTTGCCGTTCACATCCATCTTCAGACGCGACATCGCTTCGGCCGCCGCGCCCGCGTTCTTCAAGCGCTTCTCAAAAAAGGATTTCGCGCGCTCGAGCGCCGGTTGAATCAATTGCTCGGTCCGGTCTTGCAGCGTGACAGTCATGCCTTGATAAGCCGACCAGGCGGCAATATCCCCGCCCATCACGCCGGCGCCGACCACATGCACATGCTTGAATTCGGCCGTGGATTCTGCCCCCAAACTCTTGAGGCGATCTTGCAGCAGAAACACGCGCACCAGATTGCGCGAAGTCGGCGTGCACATGAGTTCGCTGATGGAGCGAGCTTCCGCTTCGAAGCCCGCCGCTCCGGCTCCGCCGTGTCGCCGCCACAGCTCGAGGATAGCGTAGGGAGCAGGGTAATGTTCGCGCCGCACGCTGTGCTTCAATGTCACCGCGGTCTGTCGTGCAAGGATTGGGCGCACGGCTCGTAAGTTAAGGATCCTATCGACGAAGGACGCGGATTTCCTCGGCGGCGCCCGCAGCAGCAGCTGTTTGGCCCGCGCCGCAAGTTCATCGCGCGGCACCAGTTCATCCAGCAGGCCTACCTTCAAGGCACGCGCCCCCTTGAAGGGGCGGCCTTTGAGCATAATTTCAAGCGCCGCGCGTGCGCCGATCAGCTGTACGGTGCGCACGGTGCCGCCAAATCCCGGGTGGATGCCGAGCAGCACTTCCGGCAATCCCAACGTTAGCGCGGGCTCATCCGCGCCGATGCGATAAGTGCAGGCCAGCGCCAATTCCAAACCGCCGCCGAGCGCAAAGCCATGCAGGGCGGCAGCGGTGGGGCAGGGCAGATCCTCGAGCTGCTGCAGTACGGCTTGCCCGGCCCGCACCAGTTCGTAGCCCTGTTGCGGCGTATGGATATTCAAGAATTCCTTGATGTCCGCGCCGGCGATGAAGCCGTTGCTCTTTGCGGATTGGACAACGACGCCGGCGGGGCGGAGAGCGGCAATTTCGCCGAGCTTGGCGGCCAAATCGCGCACTACGGTGCCCGATAACACGTTGGTGGAGGCGCTCTTCAGATCGCAAGTGAGCCAGCCGATGCGCTCGGCGTCGATTTGCAGCGACCAACTGCCGTCGTTCATGCGGCCTGCTGGGCAGACTTCAGTATCGTGAAATCGCAGACCAGAGGCAGATGATCGGAAAACTGCACATCGGGTATTTCGAACCGATTCACTTCAATCTGCGCGCTGTGCAGAATGAAATCGAGCTCTTTGCGCGGGCTGCGGCTGGGATATGAGGGCAGGCCCTGGGCGTTGGCATTCGTCAAACCCGCGGCCTGGGTGAACAGGTAGATCTCGTGCTCACCCCAATAGGTATTGAAGTCGCCAGCCACAATCACCGGCTTGCGGGTCTTGCGCACCAAATCATAGAGATAGCGCAGCTGATACTGTCGATGGCGGAATTTCAAGGATAAGTGCACCAAGAAGATCGCGATATCGTCCAGCTCCAGTTCGATGATGAGCCGCTTGATGCCAGTGTCGAAATAATGAAAGCGCTCGCCGCGGACGCGCGGCGCCGCCAGGAACGCGTTGGCTTGCTTGCGGACGATGGGCACAATCTGATTGACCGACGCGACCCCGTACTTGCATTCATAGGTCGAGTAATGGCCCAGCGAGCGCGCGATGAAGTCGGCCTGATTGACCATTCCGGTGCGTATGGAACCGGTGTCCACTTCGATGAGGCCCACCACGTCCGGATCCTGCTGTTTGATGAAGTCGGTTATACGCGACAGAACTTGACGGCTGGAGCGAAGGTAGCCGGCGCCCGGTACCGGGAGGTGGAATGCCGGGCCGGTTCCGGTCGCATAGCGTATATTGTAAATCAGCAATCGCACCCGGCCCATTGTATCGGCGCGCGGTGCTTCGCGCATGACCATCGTCAAGTTACACTAGCGCCATGTCGGCAAATCCCATTCGGCTGTTTGTGACCCACGCCTGGGCGGAGAACGACGACTACACGCGGGTTTTCGAGTACCTCGAAGCATCGGGCACATTTTACTATTTCAACACCAGCCAGCCGCACGCGAAGCAGCCGATCGACAAGGAATCACAGCGCGAGGACCTACGCCGGCAGATTGCACCCTGCGAGGTCGTCATCGTGTTGCCGGCGGTCTATAAGATTGCGGCGGAGTTGGTGCTGTTTCAGATGACCTTTGCCAAAGCCGCCGATCGGCCGATTGTCGCAATGGAGAATTTTGGATCCACCGCTCCGCTGCCCAAGGCCATCAAAGACCTGGCGGACGAAGTCAGCCCCTGGAATGAGCGCAGCGTGATCGATGCGCTGCGCCGCCAGGCGCGACATCAGGAGTCGACGCGCTGGGACTCGATCGACTTCAAGCTCGATTGAATCAGTTGCTGGCGATCAGCGCCGGTACATCGAATTCTTGGGGTGCGCAATCCACGGGATGCAATTGCACCACGGTACTGGGGCGCGCCGCATTGACATGCGTCTTGCACATCTGATCGAACATCTCGACGATCAGAGTGGCGCAGTCATCCGCTTCCTGATTCGACATCTTGCGCACCGACGCCGTAACGGCATCCTCGCCGGGCAGCGGCTGAACGCCGCACATACTGCGCATGACCTGCTCGAAACTTTTGCGGATCTCGGCAGGAACTTGATCTTCGGAAAGTGATGACAGGTGTCGCCGGTAGGCGCACACCAAGCGTTGCTTGATCGGAGTCGATCGAACTAATTCGAGGGTGGCACAGTGCAAACATTCCCAGGCGCTGATCATGTAAGACCTACGGTGATCAAGACGTAAACCTAAAGTGGTTTCGAGGTTGTTACCCTACAGCTGTTCTTGTTAAATCAAGAGTCTGCGACTGGAATATACAAGACAATCGACAAAACGCAACGTGCAATTTGTCAACAATTTGAACTGCGTCTTGGTGGCGTTTTGGGGCGCTTTTTGGCTCGTTTTGTAGAAATCAACTGATATAGTTTCGCTATCTCGTTGAAATATCGCCACAAACTAGCATGCAGTTACGAGCTTCTCGACCGCCGCGAAACTCATTCAGGCTCGACTTAAGCCTCACGATATCTCTGCCGGAGCATCGCCGGTATTTGCCGAGTGATTTGCCCCGATCAACATGTAGACGCCCGGCACGACGAACAACGTAAACAGCGTACCGATCGCAAGCCCCGTGGAGATCACGAGACCAATCGAGAAGCGGGACGCGGCGCCGGCGCCGCTGGCAAACACCAGCGGCACGACGCCGAGCACCATGGCGGCGGTGGTCATGAGGATGGGCCGCAGGCGCACTGACGCAGCCGCCACGATCGCCGCTGCTTTGGTTTTGCCGCTGTGCTGCTCCTCGTTGGCGACCTCGACGATCAGAATGCCGTGCTTGCTGATCAACCCGATCAGCGTCACCAGGCCGACTTGGGTGTAGATGTTCAAGGTCGCGCCGTGAACCCCGATTGCGATGAATATCAAGGCGCCGGCAATGGACAAGGGCACCGAGATGAGAATCACCAGAGGATCGCGGAAACTCTCGAACAGTGCCGCGAGCGCCAGGAATACGATGATGATGGCGAAGCCGAAGGTGCCGATGACGCCGGCGGATTCTTGCAGGTACTGGCGCAGCTGCCCCGCATAATCGAGCGAGTAGCCTTGGGGCAACGTCTGCGCCGCGGTGGCCTTCAAGTAATTCAGCGCATCGGCCAAAGATACGCCGGGTGAGGGCACGCCGGACAGGGTCGCAGAGCTCGCCTGTTGAAAGTGATTCAGCGTTTCGGGCACCGTCTGATGACGAACGGTGGCGATCGTGGACAAGGGAATCGGCACGCCGCCGATCGAGGCGATCGGGTAGTTCAACAATTGATCGACATTCAGGCGGGAGACTCGCTCGACCTGTGGAATGACCTTGTAGGATCGGGTCTGCATGCTGAAGTAATTGACGTAGCCGCCGCCCAGCAAGCCGCTCAAGGCCGACCCTACCTGGCTCATGGTCAAGCCCAATTGCGCCGCCTTGTCACGATCAATCTCGATCACCGACTGCGGCGCGTCGTATTTCATGTCGCTGTCGATGAACATGAACATGCCGCTCTTGGCGACGGTCGCTAGAAAGGCTTGGGACACCTCATTGAGGCGCAGCGATGACTCGGTGGACTCGATCGCGAACTGCACCGGCAGCCCGCGCGCTCCCGGCAGGGAGGGCTGCTGAAACACGCCGAATTTTTGTGCCGGCAATGTGTTCAAGGCGCGCTGCAAGGTCTGCTGAAACTCGATGGCGGAGAATTTCCGCAGGTTGGGGGGTACCAACGGCACACCTGTGATTGACTGTCCCGGCGCGTCAATTTGAAACACCGTCGCGACCCCGGGCTGACTGTTCACCAGCGAAAATGCCTGGCTGCCGAACCGCAGTTTTTGCTGCAGGGTTGCATCCGGAGCGTAGGTGGCCTGCGCGAGCACAAATGACTGATCCTCGGTCGGCGCCAATTCGCTTTGAGCGCTGCGATACAGAAGAGCGATGCTGACGATGATCGCCACCACGAATGCCGCGGTCACCGGCGTGTACCGCAGACTTCTCTGCAGCAGCCGCTGATAGCCGTCATGCAGCCATTGAAACCGCGCATCGATAAAGCGAATGATCCGGGCTTCCCAGTTGTTCTGGTCGGCCTTTTGAGCATGCAGCAAGCGCGAGCACATCATCGGCGACAGGGTGAGTGCAATTATCGCGGAGACCGTGACGGCACCCGCCAGCGTAAAGGCGAATTCCGTGAACAGCGCGCCGGTGAGGCCGCCCTGAAATCCGATGGGTATGTAAACCGCGAGCAGCACCACCGTCATGGCGATGATGGGGCTGCCGAGTTCGCGGGCCGCGAGGCTCGCCGCCGCGACGGGCGGCATGCCGTCGGCCAGGTGCCGGTTCACGTTCTCAACCACGATGATGGCGTCGTCCACCACCAGGCCGATGGCAAGAACCAGAGCCAGCAAAGTCAGCAGGTTGATCGAGAATCCGAGCGCCAGCATGATCGCCAAAGTGCCGACCAGCGATAGTGGAATAGCCACGACCGGTATCAGCACGGAGCGGGGCGAGCCCAAGAATGCAAAGATCACGAGCATCACGATCACCAGCGCTTCGATCAACGTGATCGCCACTTCGCGGATCGAGCTGGTCACAAAGGTCGAAGAATCGTAAGCGGTCGCCTCGGTGAGGCCCTGGGGTAGCTGCGACTCGATCTCGGGCATCACGGCCTTGATGCCCTTCACCACCGACAGCAAATTGGCGGTGGGCGCAACTTGTATGCCGACGAACACCCCATTCAAGCCGCCCATGCGAACTCGCGACTCGTAGCTGTCGGCGCCCAGGGCAACTTCGGCGATATCGCCCAAGCGAATGATCCCGCCATTGACCTGGCGGATGACGAGGCTTCGGAACGCGTCCAATGAATGCAGATTGCTGGTGGAGGTGAGGGTCACCTGCACCATTTGTCCCTTGGTGTTGCCGACGGCAGAAATGTAATCGTTGGCGGCCAACGCTGCGGACACATCATTCGCGGTGAGGCCGTAGGCCTCAAGCTTGGCCGGATTGAGCCACGCGCGCAGCGAAAAAGTCTGCTGGCCCAGCATCTCAGCGGTCTGCACGCCTGGGACAGCCTGCAGCTTCGGCACCACCACGCGCGTCAGATAATCGGTGATTTGATTCGGCGCCATGTCCGTGCTGCGAAACGCCAAGTACATGGCGTCGATGGTCTGGCCGACCTGGACCGTGATGGTTGGCTGCAGCGCGCCGATCGGCAGCTGATTCAACACCGAATTGACCTTGATGTTGATTTCGGCCGCGGCTTTCGAGGAATCGTAGTTTTGCCGCAGATTGACCGTGATGGTGCTGACGCTGCTCTGGCTGGTTGAGGTCATGTAGTCGATGCCATTCGCCTGCGCCACCGCGGTCTCGATCGGGGTGGTAATGAAGCCGGCAATGGAGTCCGGATCGGCGCCCGGATACGCCGTCGATATGGTCACCACGCCGTTTTCGGTCTTCGGGTACGCGAGTACCTGCAGCGCGCCGAAGGACCGCAGGCCGACCACGAGAATGGCCAGACTGACGACCGAGGCCAGCACCGGGCGGCGGATGAAGATATCTGTAAAATTCACGATGCGGCCACGCTGCTATTCGTTGGGCGGATTCGGATTGATCTCGTTGGTGGGAGTCAACGAGTTGTTGATCGTAATGGCGCTGCCGTTGCGCAGCTTCATCTGGCCGCCCGTCACCACGATCTCGCCCGCCTTGATTCCGCTCAAGACGGCCACTTGATCGCCGCGCGTGGCGCCCAATTTTACAAATCGCTGCTTGACTATCGAGCGTGCCTTGCCCTTGTCATCGGCAGCGGCTTGTTCGACTACGAAAACCGTGTTGCCATAAGGGTTGTAGGTGATCGCGGCTTGCGGCAGCGTGATCTGCGCGATCTCATCGCCGGCATCGATGCTCACCGTGGCGTACATCCCCGGCACCAGGAGCCGGTCGGCATTGTGAAACGAGGCGCGTAGCTGCACGTTGCGGCTGGCGACATCGACCTTGGAATTGATCGCCTCGATGACACCACTGAAAGTTCTGCCCGGATAAGTGTCGACTTGCGCACGCACGGCCTTGCCAATCTTTAGTTGCGACAGCGCCTGTTGCGGCAGATAGAAGTCGATGAGGATGGGGTCGAGGGCTTGCAGCGTCACGATCGCGGTGCCGGCGGCCAAGTATTGGCCCAGATCCACCTGCCGGATACCTAAGCGGCCGGCGAAAGGCGCCGCGACGATTTTTTCCTGGATCAAAGCGTGCTGAGCCTCTACCTGGGCGCGCGCGGTTTTCAATGTCGCTTGGTCGCCATCGATGACGGCCTGGCTGATCGCCTGCGCCGCGAACTGCTCCTGATCACGCTTGTAGTTCTGCTCGGCCAGTTCAGCCGCGGCCTGCAGTTGCTGCAACAGAGCGTAGTCGTCGAGCGGCCTCAAGCGCAGCAGCACTTTGCCGGCGGGGACGTCATTACCGGAGTCGAAATGAATTTCATCGACGATGCCGGATGCCTGCGAGGACAAATCGGCGCCGCGCACCGCACGCAAGCTGCCCGTGGCTTGCAATTGCGACTGCCATTTATCCTCGGCGGCGGCGATGGTGGAGACGGTCTGCGGTATCGAAGCGGCAGCCATCATCTGCGCGTACTTCTTCATGCCGCTGGAATACTTCGAGTAAAAGACGCCGCCCAGTATCAGTACCACGGCGACGATCATGATCACCATGGGCAGGATCATCGCTCTGCGCGGCGCGATCTTTCCGTCCGCGGCGCTTCCGGATTCCACTGTGCTCACTATTGCCCCTTTGCGTCAGGCGTTGAATTGGCCGCGACATCGGCACGGTTCCACCAACCGCCGCCGAGCGCCTGAAACAGGGCAGCCGTGTCCGCGTAGCGCTGCGCACGCACCTTGACGAGTGCAATGGCAGCTGTCTGATAACTTTGCTGCGAACTTAAGACCTGCAAATAGCTGGCCCCGCCGCTCTTGTATTGCGCCTGCACCAATCCAAGGCTTTCCGCGGCCGCGCGCGCGGCCAGCGTCTGGGCGGCGACGGCGTCGGCGTCGGCATTGAGCGCATAGAGCGCGTCCGAGACATTTTGAAACGCCGTGAGCACCGTGGCCTTGTAGTTGGCGAGCGCTTCCTGCGCCGCCGCCACCGCGGCGCGTCGCTGGTGCACCAATTGCCCGCCCTTGAAAATCGGTTGCGTGAGGGAGGCGCCCAGGCTCCAGAGTACCGAGCCCGGCGAGAATACGTCGGAAAAACTTCCCGCCTCGCCGCCATAACTGCCGGACAACGTAATTTGCGGCAGGAGGTTTGCGGTGGCGACACCGACCTGCGCGGTAGCCTCATGCAGCAATGCCGAGTATTGGCGCACGTCGGGCCGCTGCTCGACCAGTGTCGACGGCAGGCTCAAGGGAAGATCGAGCGGCAAGGTCAACGAGTCTAGATTGAATTCCGCAGCGCTGAAATCCGCTGGCAGCGATCCCACATACGTCGACAGTAGATTGCGTGCCTGTGCCAACTGGCTGCGCAACGGCGGCAGGCTGGCGAGCGTAGATTGCAAAAGTGACTGCTGTTGGAGCACGTCGGCGCGCGATGCGCCGCCGGCCGCAACTCGGCGCCGGGTGATGTCGAGCTGTTTTTGCTGCGAGTCGGCGATGTCCTGGGTGGCGGCCAGTTGCGCTCGCAAGGAGCTTTCCGTAATCGCGGCCGTGACGATATTCGCCGTGAGGCTAAGATAGGTCGCCTCCAAGGAAAACCTTACGTACTCTGCCTGCGCCCGCAGCGCCTCGACTTGACGGCGTATTCCGCCGAAAGCGTCCAGTGTGTACGACACATTAACCGCCGCGCTGTTCAAGGTATAAAGGACCGAACCGGGTGCCGGCAATCCTAAGGCCGCGGCCGGCTCTTTCACCCGCTGCGCACCCAATGAGCCCGACACGCTCGGATAGAATGTGCCGCGCTGTGCCGCCACGGTCTCATTGGCCTGCCGAAGCGCAGCCTGCGCAGCTTCCAGCGTTGGATTGTCGGCGACGCCGCGAGCAATCAGCGCGTTGAGGTCGGGCGATTGAAACAACGTCCACCACTGGCCGGGAATGTCCAACCCGTCAATGAACCGCTGCGCTGATACATCGGCTGCGGGAGCCGCGCGGGTTTCCGCAGGCAGCTCGCCGGGCGGTGCGAACCCCGAAGTGTGCGGTGCCGCTGGCGCTTTGAAGTTTGGGCCCACGGCACAGCTGCCGAGGAGCAGCGCCGCTGCGGCGGTACATGCGGTGACGCGCTGTTGGCTCATGGTTAAGACCGCGACGCTACCCAGCCCAGGTTGCAAGAAACGTTCGGCGAAAATGACATGGGTCGTTTTTCGGCTCAAGTATTTACGGATAAGATATTTGCTTGATAAACTATATTCTATATAATAGTTAGTATGCAAACTAATTCGACATTAGCCCAATTTGAATTGGTAGAGGCTAATCTTCAGAACTTGAGCGCGCGTGTGGCCGATGTACCGGCCACCGGAATTCTTCTGTGCCGCCTGCTCATGCATGTGGGGCGCGAATTGGCGACCATGTTCGAGCAGCAGATCAGGCCCTTTGGCCTTGCCGAAGCGGAATTTCGCGTGCTGACGACGCTGTTTTCGCAGCCCGAGGGCGCGGCCCATCCCAGCGATTTGTGCGTTCGGACGTCGCAAAGCCCGGCCAATATGTCGCGCATCAGCGATGCGCTTGTCAGCCGCGGCCTTATTACACGGGTGTTGTGCGTCCACGACCGGCGTCGCATGGTGTTGCGTATCACCGAACAGGGCGAGCAGTTCGTGCGCCAGTTGCTGCCCAAACTGTTCGCGCCATTGCGCGAGATGCTGAAGGATTTTCCGGAAGCAGAACAGCGCCAATTGAATGCTCAACTCAAGCGCCTTGGGTTTGAGCTCGAGCAAGCATCGATGACGGATATTGCGGAGCGCGCCATATGAGGCCATGCGCGCACCGCGCCGCCATCATGGTGGTTGCGATTGCCACGCTGTGCGCTTGCGCGGGATTTCCAGCGAAGCAAAAGCCGGTACGCTTGCCGGAAGCCGCGCCGCTCGATGGCGCGGACTTCAGCAGCGGCGGCGACTGGCCGGCCCGCGAGTGGTGGAAGCGTTACCAGGATCCCACCTTGGATCAATTGATCGAGCTGGGCGCGGCAAATTCACCAAGTTTGGCGACGGCGCGCGCACGTTTTGATACGGCGCGTCAGTCGGTGCGGCTCGCGGCGGCAGCCTCGGGTGCGCAAGTAACCGCCAGCGCCGACACCGATCGCCAGCGCTTGAGCGACAACGGCATCTTTCCGCCGCAGCTGCTGGGTTTTACCTGGTACAACCAGTCGGACCTGGGGCTGCAAGCGAGCTATACATTTGATTGGTGGGGCAAGCAGCGCTATGCCGTGGAATCCGCGATGGATCAAGCGCACGCCGCGCAGGCGGATCGCAGCGCTGCGGCGTTGATGCTCGCCAGTTCGATTGCCGATAGTTATTTTGGCTGGCAATCCGATCAAAACCGCTTGCTGCTGGCGCGCGAAAACGAAAACAGCATCCAGTCGGAGGCTAAAGTCACTGCTGCCCGCGTGCGCGCGGAGTTGGACTTCGCGGACGATATCAACCGATCTGACCTTGCGCTGGCTGCCGCCCGGGAGCAAATCGCCGCGCTCGAGGGCTCTGCGAAGCTGCGTGTCGTCGCGTTGGCGGCGCTGGCCGGCCGGTCGGTCGGGGAATTGCCGCCGCTGACGCGTAAACCTCCGCCCGCGTTTGCGGGCCTGCTGCCGGACAATGTGAAGATCGATTTGATGGCGCGCCGCGCCGACATTACCGCCAGTCGTTGGCGGGTCGAAGCCGCCGAGAGAACTCTGGATTCCGTCCGCGCGGATTTCTACCCCGATGTGACCATCAATGCGCTGGCGGGGTTTTCGAGCATCGATATCGGCAAGCTGCTCGAATACGGCAGCCGCGTGCCGCAAGCGGGCGCGGCCATTCATCTGCCGATCTTCGATGCCGGTCGTTTGAAGGCGCGCTACGGCGGGGCGCAGGCTGCCATCGATGCAGCTGTTTCCAACTACCAGGACACCGTGATCAGCGCGGCACGCGATGTGGCCACACAGGCTACGTCGCTCAAGCAAATCGAATCACAGCGGGCGCAGCGTGTGCTCGAAGTCGATGCGGCGTTGCGTATCAAGGATACCGCGGCTGCGCGGGTGCGCCAGGGGATAGCCGATTCCCGCGCCGAGTTGAAGGCCACTGAGTCCTGGATCGAGCAGCGCGACGCGTTGTTGCAGCTCGATGCCGCGGCGCTCGCGGCCGATGTAGCTTTGCAGCGCGCGCTGGGCGGCGGCTACGAAAGTCCGCAAAAACTTGCCAGTTCGGCTGCGAAGCCGACGGCCCCATTACCCACAGTGACACCATGAATGCGAATACCGAGTCTTTGGCTGCCAATCCCGCGAATGGCAAGCGGCGCAAGATCCTTCTTGTCATTGCGCTGATCTTCATCGGCATTGGCGCGCTGGCTGCGGTGTATTGGGTTCTGGTGCTCTCGAAGCGCGAGAAAACCGACGATGCCTACGTGAACGGCAATAAAGTAACGATCTCCGCGCAGGTTGCGGGCACTGTCATTGCCGTACTCGCGGACGATACCCAGCTCGTGAAGGCCGGCCAGGTGCTGGTGAAGCTCGATCCCATCGATGCGGAAACTGCCTTGAGCCGCAGCGCCAACGCCTTGGCACAAACCGTTCGCCAAGTGCGCCAGCAAAAAGCCACGGCTGATCAATACGATTCGGCGATCGAAACACGCAGGTTGGAGCTGGCGCGCGCCGAGACTGACCTCGCCAAGCGCGAACCTCTGTTGGCTGAACGTGCCATCCCGGCGGAAGAGGTGCGCCATGCGCAGGAAAGCGTCGAATTGGCGCGCGCGGCGCTGACGCAAGCGCAGCGTCAATCGAAGTCCGCGCATGCGCTGGTGGACGGCACAGCGGTGGAGAGCAATCCGGCGGTACTGCAGGCGCGGGACGTGTATCGCGATGCGTGGATTTCCGCGCAACGCAACGCCGTCATCGCGCCGGTCACGGGCTATGTTGCCGAACGCAGTGTGCAATTGGGTCAGCATATTCAGGCGGGACAGGCGCTGATGAGCGTAATTCCGTTGAATTCGCTGTGGGTTGACGCGAATTTCAAGGAAGCGCAGCTGCGCAACCTGCGCATCGGCCAGAAGGCCGAGGTGCGCAGCGACTTGTACGGCGGATCCTACATTTATCATGGCCGTGTAGAAGGAATGTCGGCCGGCACCGGCGCTGCGTTTTCGCTGCTGCCGCCGCAAAACGCGTCGGGCAATTGGATCAAGGTGGTGCAGCGCGTGCCCGTGCGGATTCAAATTGACGACGGCGATCTCGTCAAGTCGCCGTTGCGTGTCGGGCTCTCCGCCACGGTCACCGTCGACACAACTTCCCGTAACGGAGCGGTGCTGGCCATGGACAGCAGCGACAACTCGGTCGGCGACACGCAGGTGTATACGCAGGATTTGGCAAAGGCCAATGCGGAAGCCGACGCGATTGTGCACCGAAATCTCGGCGTCGATCACTAGATAAGTCGCGCAATGGCTGATTCCACCCAGGCGGCCGCTGTGTTCGAATATCCGCCCTTGCGCGGCGGCAGGCTGCTGCTGCTAACCGCCGCAATAGCGCTGGCGACGTTCATGGAGATCCTTGACATGACCATCGTCAATGTCTCCGTGCCTGCCATCTCCGGCAGTCTGGGCGTCACCACCTCGGAAGGCACCTGGACGGTCAGTTCCTACATGCTCGCGGCGGCAATCATGCAGCCGCTATCCGGCTGGATCGCGCGGCGCTTCGGCGAAGTCAGAACCTTGCTCACCTCGATCTGCTTGTTCATGGTGTTTTCGGCTGTCTGCGGTCTTGCCACCAGCCTGCCGATGCTGGTCGGTGCGCGCCTCGCTCAAGGGTTCGTATCCGGACCCATGATGTCCGTGGCACAGGCGACCTTGTTGCGCAACTATTCCATCGAGCGGCGCGGCATTGCCCTGGCGCTGTGGTCCATGGTGATCATGATCGCGCCGATTTTCGGCCCCATCCTCGGCGGCTGGATCACGGATAATTTATCCTGGCCGTGGCTGTTCTATATCAATTTGCCGGTGGGCGCTTTCTCTGCCGTGGCCATCTGGTCAATTCTGCGGCATCGCGAGTCGAAGATCATCAAACTGCCGATCGATGCCGTGGGCCTGGCGCTGCTTGTCATCGGCGTCGGCAGTCTGCAGTTCATGCTGGATAACGGCAACGAAAAGGATTGGTTCAATTCCCCGGTCATTCTCGCGGCGGGGATCACGTCCATCATCGCCATCTCGTTTCTGATTCCCTGGGAACTCACCGACCGGCATCCGGTGGTGGATCTGCATTTGTTCGGCCGGCGTAATTTTCGCGTCGGCACCTGCGCTCTCGGCGCCGCATATTTCGCATTTATGGGCGTCAACATCATTTTTCCGCTGTGGTTGCAGACCACCGTAGGCTACACCGCCACCTGGGCGGGATTCGCCATTGCTCCTGTCGGCCTGCTGAGTCTGATAATTACCCCCTTCGTGGGCCGGTTCATCGGCCGCATCAATTTACGGCTGGCAGCGAGCTTCGCGTTCTGCGTGTTCGGGTTGGCTATATTCTGGACAGCAACGCTGAATGAAACCGCGAGTTTCGCGCAGTTCGCAATGCCGCGGTTGATGCAGGGCGTGGGAATATCATTTTTCTTCTTGCCGCTGAATCAGATTCTATTGTCCGGTGTCCCGGCGAACGAGCTGGCTTCAGCTTCGGGAGTGAGCAATTTCGTCCGCACCATGTCCGGCAGCTTCTCGACCGCTATCGCCGTGTGGGTGTGGAATCGCCGCAGCGACTATCATCACGCCGTGCTGACCGAGCACATCCGCAACTCCGCGGATGCATGGACGCAGTATCAAGCGCAGCTTGCGGCTCATGGGATAACCGGCTCCGGCGCCTCCGAGTATGTGAATTTCGTGATTTCCGGCCAAGCATCGACGCTGGCCGTCAACGATGTATTCAACGTGCTCGGCGTCTTGTTCCTGTTGTTGATACCTCTCGTCTGGTTCGCGAAGCCACCCTTCGGCGCGAGAGCGGCGAACCCCGCGCACTGATCCCTAGGAGCAGATTTTCCGTGTAGGATCGCTGCCGGGCATGCTTTGAGTGAGAGTACTTCTTGAGTTCACCGTATATTCTTGCCATTGGCGGAACGTTGCGCGCCAATTCGTCGACCGAGAAAGCCATGCTATACGTGCTGCAAGTGGCAGAGCGTGCCGGCGCGCGCACCAATCTCATCAGCGGACCCATGCTGCAATTGCCGTTGTATCAACCGGACAATCCGGCGCGCAGCGAAGGCGCGCGCTCGTTGGTGGCAGAGCTCGCCATGGCCGACGGCATCATCTTAGGATCACCGGGCTATCACGGCAGCATTTCCGGCCTGGTCAAAAACGCCCTCGACTATG
The DNA here is from genome assembly GCA_963785405.1 of uncultured Gammaproteobacteria bacterium. Classification (GTDB taxonomy): domain Bacteria; phylum Pseudomonadota; class Gammaproteobacteria; order Steroidobacterales; family Steroidobacteraceae; genus Bog-1198. Next base: position 1,249,398 of record CAWAVF010000002.1, on the reverse strand, counting down.
CCGAAGACTTGCGCAGCGATGCACGGCCTTACTTCAGCGGCCGCGCGGTCGGCTGCATTGCCACGGCGGCGGGTTGGCCGGGTGCCGTGAATACCTTGAGTGCGTTGCGCGAAATCGTGCATGCGCTGCGCGGCTGGCCAACGCCGTTGGGCGCCGCCATCAATTCAGCGGAGAACGTATTCGATGAAGATGGCGGGTGCCTGGTTCCCAGAGTCGCACAAACACTCGAATTGATGACGGACGAGGTGATGAGCTTTGCGCGCGCCATTGCGCCGCGCTAATACCCAGGGGGATCAAATGACTGACACGAATGGCGTTTCCAGCACACTAAACGTCCCAGCTCGCCGCCAAGTGCTGCTGGCGGGCGCGCTCACGGTCGGCGGATTCGCGCTGCTCGAAGCGATGAGCGCCGCGGCGCGCGGCACGCGAGATGTGAACGGCATCTCGCGGACCGCCGCAGCGATCCATCAAGAGCCGGTGTTCGCGACGAACCGCAAGCGCCTGTACGAAGCGTTGACCGACGCCGGTCAGTTCGACAAAGTGATTCAGTTGAGTGGCGTCATGCAGGGCGCAAAGTCTTCCGTGCCGACGGCGATCAGTACTGCGGAAGGAGGCGCATTTGCGCTGTTCGGCGGCTACATCACCGGCCGGCAGCTGGAACTTCAGCCACAGCAGCTGATCGTGCAAGCGTGGCGGGCAGGCAGCTGGGGCGCGGGGCTGTATTCGATCGCGCGCTTTCAGCTTGTGGATCATGAAAACGGCTCGCAGATAGTTTTTGATCACGGCGGATTCCCCAACGACCAAGCCGAGCATCTCGCTGCCGGTTGGCAGGCCAATTATTGGACGCCGCTCGCGAAGCTGCTGTCGCAATAGATCCACGACGCTTGGGTTGATGCGCGCTGCGCGCAATCGCGCGCGGCATGGCGCGCAAACAATTATGTAAATTGACAATGGGCAACTGGCTGCGCGGCATCGGCCGACGGCCGTCACAGCGCAAGCATGAACCACGTCGCAGATTACGCACGTCAGACGGTTCTTGTACGCGACGTCGGCGCACGCCCATAGCTTCGCGGGGCGGCGACCTGCTAAAAGCGGTTTCGCTATGACGTTAAAAACTGCCCAGGACAGTGACAAGCCGCTTGGCAGCGCTGCCGAGGCGGCGCAAATGGCGACTGAAGCGGGGCTGGTCTACGTGTCCGACACGGAGCCCGGCATCCGGCGACTGCGCGCCGGCAGAGGCTTTCGCTACGTCACCCCTGAAAACCGGCTGCTCGACGCTGCGGAGGATCTGCGGCGCATCGCCAGCCTGGCAATTCCCCCCGCGTATCGCGATGTGTGGATCAGCCTGAAACCCCGCGGTCACCTGCAGGCCACCGGCCGCGACGCGCGCGGCCGCAAGCAATATCGATATCACGCGGAATGGCGCGAACTGCGCGACAGCGCCAAGTTCGGGCGCATGGTTGCATTCGGCGAACAACTGCCGAAGCTGCGGCGCAAATTGCAGCGCGATTTGGGATTGCCAGGACTGCCGCGCGAAAAAGTTCTCGCCGTGGTGGTCAGCTTGCTGGACGCGACCCGGGTTCGGGTCGGCAATACCGAGTACGCTCGCGACAACAAGAGCTTCGGTCTCACGACGCTTCGCAACCGCCATGTGAGCTTCATTCGCGACGGCCGCGCGGTGCTCAACTTCCGCGGCAAGGGCGGAGTGCAGCACGAAATTCTCATCGACGACAAGCGCATCGTGAAAATCGTGCGCCGCTGCCAAGAGATTCCGGGTCAACATCTGTTCCAGTACATCAATGACGATGGCCAGCGTTGTCCCATCGATTCAGGGCAAGTGAACGACTATCTGCGCGAGGCCATGGGCAACGATTTTACGGCCAAGGACTTTCGCACCTGGGGCGCAACCCTGCACGCGATCAGTCTCCTGGCCTGCACTCCTTTGCCGGAACCGCCCAGCGAACACGCGTACAAGAAATGCATCGTTGCAGTGGTCAAACAGGTGGCCGCGCAACTGCGCAACACTCCTGCGGTCTGCCGCAAGTCCTATATCAACCCTGCGGTCTTCGACAGCTGGCGCTCAGGTCACATTCACGAAATAATCGACGGCAAGCTGACCCTCGCCTCCGCGCGCAAGGCCGAAACCTTGGTGCTGGCATTCCTGCGCCAGGAAGGCGGCGACCGGCGGGCCAACCGTGCTGCGTCCATCCTCTACAGTGCCGCTGGAATGCACGATAGACGGATGAGTCCGTAGCGATGCAGAGCACAAACCAGTGCCTACCCAGTTAACCGCGCGCTGTTGTTTGTTCCTGCTGGTGCGCACGCATCAGCAGTTGCAATACCATTGCAAGATTGCCGGGACGCGCCATGCGGCCAACGACAGCGATTTCGCGCTTCGCGGCGCCGGCGACGCGCGGCGAACCGGCAAGGTCGTCGCAATCCATCCGATTCAGCGCTCCTCGTCCGCGCGCCAGGCATAACTCTCGCGCCGCTGGTATTTTACAGCCGCGCAACCCGGTAGAGTAAAGTACGGGGATCGAATCCCCGGAAAGCCTGAACAGCGGTATGAAGAGCGACGACATCAAAGAAGCGCGCAACAAAGCGGCGCTGGATTATCATGAATTCCCGACGCCGGGAAAACTATCGATCACCGCCACCAAGCAATTGCTCAATCAAAGCGATCTGGCTCTTGCCTATTCGCCGGGCGTTGCCGCCGCCTCTGAAGCCATCGTCGCGGACCCGCTGAATGTTTTCCGTTTTACGGCCCGCGGCAATTTGGTCGGAGTCATCAGCAATGGCACTGCGGTGCTGGGCTTGGGCGCGATCGGCCCGCTGGCGGCGAAGCCGGTGATGGAAGGCAAGGCGGTGTTGTTCAAGAAGTTTGCGGGCATTGACGTGTTCGATATTGAGATAGAACAGCGCGACCCGGAAAAATTGGTCGAGATCATTGCCGCGCTCGAACCGACATTTGGCGCGATCAACCTCGAGGACATCAAAGCGCCGGAGTGTTTCATCGTGGAGCGTGAACTGCGCCGCCGCGTGAAGATTCCGGTATTCCACGACGACCAACACGGTACTGCCATCATTGTCAGTGCCGCATGCCTGAACGGATTGCTGGTGGTCGGCAAGGACATCGCGAAGGTAAAGATGGTGGTCAGCGGCGCGGGCGCTGCGGCGCTCGCCTGCGTCGAGTTGCTGCTGGATCTGGGGTTGACGCGCGAAAACGTTTGGCTGACGGATCTCGCCGGCGTCGTATACCAGGGGCGGAAGGAATTGATGGATCCTGAAAAGGCGCGGTTCGCCCAGCCCACGGCGGCCCGCGCATTGCGCGACGTCATTGGCGGCGCGGACATTTTTCTCGGCCTCAGCGCCGGCGGCGCGTTGCGCCAGGAGATGGTCAAGATGATGGCCGCCAGGCCGTTGATCCTCGCACTGGCGAACCCGACGCCGGAAATTCTGCCGGAGGAAGTCAGGGCGGTGCGCGATGACGCTGTCATTGCCACCGGCCGCAGCGATTATCCCAATCAAGTGAATAACGTGCTGTGCTTTCCGTTCATTTTTCGCGGGGCGTTGGATGTCGGTGCCACTACCATCACCCGGCAAATGGAGATCGCCACCGTTCATGCCATTGCGGAACTGGCGCGCCAAGAACAGAGCGACATCGTCGCTGCCGCCTACGGCGGCATCGAAGACCTCAAATTCGGGGCTGATTATCTGATCCCCAAACCCTTCGATCCGCGCTTGATCGTGAAGATCGCGCCCGCCGTCGCGCGCGCCGCCATGGAGTCCGGGGTGGCCACGCGGCCAATCGCCGACTTGGAAGCATACGGACAGCGGCTGCTGCAATTCGTGTATCACAGTGGCACGTTGATGCAGCCGATTTTCGTCGCCGCGCGCAAGGTGGCGCCGCAGCACAGCCGCATTGTCTACGCCGAGGGCGAGGATGAGAGGGTATTGCGCGCGGTGCAGATAGTCGTGGATGAAAAGCTCGCAACGCCGATTTTGGTGGGACGCCCCGCGGTGATCGAGCACGGCCTTAGGCGCCACGGACTGAGAATCCGCATAGGTGAAAATCTCAGCGTCGTGAATCCCGACCACGACGAGCGATTTCGCGATTATTGGCGGACCTATCACGCGTTGACCGAGCGCAGCGGCGTTACCGCCCAATACGCCAAATTGGAGATGCGCCGCCGCACGACTCTGATTGGCGCCATGCTGGTAAAAAAAGGCGAAGCCGACGGCATGATCTGCGGGACCATCAGCACCACCGCGCGGCATTTGCACTACATCGATGAGGTGCTCGGGCGCCGCGCCGACGCCGCCGTTTACGGGACGATGACGGGTTTGATCCTGCCGGGCCGGCAATTGTTCATTGTCGATACCCACGTCAATCTGGATCCGACCGCCGAACAATTGGCGGAGCTCGCGCAGCTCGCGGCCGGCCAGCTCTGCGCATTTGGCCTGGTACCCAAAGTAGCGCTGCTCTCCCATTCCAATTTCGGTTCCAGCAATGCGCCGTCGGCACAGAAAATGCGCGCCACCCTCGCGTTGCTTAAGGCGCGCATGCCCGATCTCGAAGTGGATGGTGAAATGCACGGCGATTGCGCATTGGACGCGGCGGCCCGGCACGCGATCCTGCCCAACAGCATGTTGCACGGCAGCGCCAATTTGCTGGTTTGCCCCAACCTCGACAGTGCGAGTATTGCCTACAACTTGCTCAAATCAGCGGCGGGCCACAATGTCGCCATTGGCCCGATACTGCTCGGATGTGCCGCGTCGGCGCACATCTTGACGCCGGCTGCGACCGTGCGCCGCATCGTCAACATGACCGCCATCGCGGTGGTGAATGCAAATGGGGCGCTCGCTTCCGCAAAATGTTGATCCGCTTGCAGCGCAATAAGTCGAGCGCTTTGTCGCCGGGCCAACTCGGTGTAGGCTCGTGCCTACCAACCTTTGCGAGGTAACCGCGATGCAACTCAGCAAACATTTGCGCGCTTCCCTAAGCTGCGCGATCGCGCTCTCCGGCGCATGCACATGGACCGCGGCAAGCGTCGCGGCCGCCGCGCCCGGCGCAGATCAGCAACCGGTGGCGAGCGCCTGGCAGCATCACTCGGCGACATTCCACTACTTTGGGATCATTGCGCAATATAGCTGCGCCGGGATCGAAGATCACGTGCGTGCGCTGTTGCTGTATTTCGGGGCGCGGGCGGACCTCAAGGTCAAGGCCAACGGCTGCCCGCACGAGATTGCCCCGGGCCGCGTCGCCTCTCTCGATGCTGATTTTTATACACTGGCTCCGGCGGCCGATGCCGGCGCGGCCGATACCGTCGAGGCCCACTGGACTGCGCTCAACGTTAATCCCTGGCGCCCCATCGTCATGAGCGACGGCGACTGCGAACTGCTGGCACAGATGAAAGAGCTTATCGTCAAAAATTTCTCGTTGCGGGCCTTAAGCTATCGCACCGACTGCGTACCGCAGGAAATCAACGGCTTTTCCATCAAGGCGCAGGTGCTGAAGGCCTTGCCGACCCCCGCCACGGCGGCCGCCCGGAACTAGATCTGGTAGTCGCGGTTCTTCCAATTGGCGCCTCGGCCGCGCCAGAAATTCAGCGCCGACCCGAACGTCGCGGCCATGTAGAACAATGCAATCAACGGCAGCGCGGCGGCCCAGAGATAGCTGCGCCGGTAGCGGGTCAGGGTGGGCACAAAACTTGCGGCTGCCAGTAGACAGGCGCTGAGGCCGGCGAGGAATCCCCAGCCCCGACAAAACAGCAGGGCCGCGGGCGGCACCAGCCAGACGAGCGTCAATGCGGCCAGCGTCAGGAAAAGCAGCGCTGCGGAGTGGCGCAGTTGGGTGAATGCCGTTCGCGAAATCATTTGCCAGATATCGGCGAAGGACGGGTAGCGCCGCGTGGATGTGGCGAGACCGGAGAGGCCGAGGTAAATGCCGCCCATCGGCTTAACGGCTCTTGCCAAAGCCACGTCGTCGATGAGGGCCCCCTTGATGGCGGCGATTCCGCCAATGCGTTCCAGCATCTCGCGGCGGATCAGCACCGTCCCGCCGGCCGCAGCCGCGACCGCGGACCGTGGGTTGTTTACTTTCGCAAACGGATACAGCATCTGGAAGAAGTACACGAAGGCCGGGACCAGCGCGCGCTCAGGGTAGCTCACGCAATTGAGCCGCACCATTTCGCTCACCAAACTCAGGTGCTCTGCCAAGAGCTTGGCGACCAGCGTTGATAAATGCCGCGGGTCATGCACGATATCGGCATCGGTGAACAGCACAATGGGCGCGGCGCAGTCGTTGAGTCCCTGATTCAGCGCCCACAATTTTCCCGACCAGCCTTCGGGCTTTCCGTCCAAGTGGATCAGCCGCAGATTTGGCGCCTCCCCGGCGCAAGCCGCGGTCGCATCCGAAGAATTATCATCCACCAGTGTAATGCGGAACCTGCCTGCATAGTCTTGCGCGAGCAGCGAGCGGATCGCCGCGCCAATCGTGTCGGCCTCATTGCGCGCGGGTACGATGATATCGACCTCGGGAAACTCCGGCGGCGCCGCGGGCTCAAGCTCCGGTCGGGACCGCCAGAAGGCACCGTGCGCGAAAAAAAGATAAGCCCACGCACACAATGACAAGAGCGTGACATACATCCGCTTGAGCCCGGGCAATGGTTAGATGGGTTGATCCAGAGATTTTGCCAGGGGCGTGAACAGCTGCGGTGCAGAGGCGCCCATGTGCCAACAATCCTCCAGGCGGATGCCAAATTCGCCGGGAATGTAGATTCCCGGTTCATCGGAAAAGCACATCCCGGCCTGCAGCGGGGTTGCATCGCCGTGCACGAGATAGGCAGGCTCATGGCCGTCCATGCCGATGCCGTGGCCCGTGCGGTGCGAAAGTCCCGGCAATCGATAGCCCGGCCCCCAGCCTTCGCTCTCGTAGTAGGCGCGTACCGCGTCATCGATGCTGCCCACGGGAACGCCAATTTTAGCGGTATCCAGGGCGATCTCCTGGCCGCGTTTGACAGTGTTCCATACTTTGCGCTGGCGAGGACTCGCTTCGCCGTGCACCCAGGTGCGGGAAATATCGGACTGGTAGCCGTGGACCGAGCAGCCGCAGTCCATGAGGATGGTCGAACCGTCGCGTACTTCCTGTGGTTTGACCGAGCCGTGAGGATAGGCGGACGCTTCATTCAGAAGCACCAGGCTGAAATCCGACGAACCGGCTCCCAGCGCAAAAGTGGCATCGTTCATCATGGCCGCTATCGACGACGCGCTCATGCCCCGAGCCACCTGTGAATGAACGTAGCGCAGCGCTTCGATGGTCACATTGTTGGCGATCTGCATCAGCGCCAATTCAGCCGGGGACTTGATGAGCCGGCAGGCGCGCACCAATTCATCGGCAGGGATGATCTGGTAGGCGCCGGATGCCTGCTGGATCCCGGCAATGATGAAGAAACGAATGGTCGACTCGGCGGCAACCACGCCTGAATTGATGCCGCGGTCCTTGAGGCCCTGCACAATGCGCTCGAAGGGACTCTCGTGTTCGTTCCACGGCCTTACATCGCCGCCCACCTGCAGCGTCTCGCGAACCGAAGGTTCTTCGAATGCCGGCGTGACCACCAGAATCTCGCCGCTGGCGGGTACGATTGCCGCCGTCGTGCGCTCGGATCGGTGCCATTGGATGCCGGTGAAGTAGTCGAGGGAGGAGCCAGGTTCCAACAGCAGGGCGGCGATCTTCCGCTGCGCCATGAGCGATTGCACCTTGGCAATGCGCGCGCGGCGCTCATCCGCCGAAATCGGCTTGGCATCGCCGGTAATGGATTTGAGCGTGGGCTTAGTTGCGCTGCGAGCAATGGCGGCTCCGGCGGCGAGCAATGGAAGCGAGCCGGCGCTTCGCAGAAGGGCGCGTCTGGACAGCATGAATTTCCCCAAGGTGGATGTTTGGCTTAGGATACCCGTAATTCGCGGCGCGCGGCAGCGATGCAGGAGCGGTAAGTGGAAGAAGTGTTCGTGCGACGGGATGTGATCGATGCGACGACTCTCAGGAGTCTGTGCGTTCCGTCCAACGCCCAAGGCGCCGTTCAATCCCTATCGCACATCGGCGCCATCGGTGTCACCGGCAGCGTGTTGTGGCTTACGCGCGGTACGCCCTGGGCCATACCGGTTTTCATGTTGCACGGCGTGCTGCTCAACTTTCTCTATGCCGGACAGCACGAACTCAGCCATTGGACGGTGTTCCGCACCAAATGGTTGAACGAGTGGCTCGGCCGTGCGTTCGGGTTTGTGCTGTTCTATCCGCGGACCTTTGACCAGATTCAGCATATCGCGCATCACCGCTTTACGCAGGACTGGGCGCGGGACGGCGAATTGGCGCGTCCGCGCTATACACGAACTTCGTTCCTTCTGTGGATGTCGGGCATTAACTATTGGTACACCCGCTGGCGCCGCATCGTTCGATTCTCCGCGGGAGTCGTCACTGAACCGTATCTGCCCGCGGCGCGCCATGCCGAATTGGTGCGCGAGGCGCGCCTGCATCTGGCCGGCTACGTGCTGATAGCGGCGATCTCGGTGGCTACGCGAAGTTGGGCCGCGGTTTGGCTGTGGCTGGCGCCCATGCTGGCCATGAAGTGTGTGCATCAAATGCAGAACACCATCGAGCATCTCGGCCTCACGCACGAGGACAATGTGCTGAAGAACACCCGCAGCACGCGCACCAATGCGCTGATGCGCTGGCTGGGATGGCAGATGCAGTATCACACCGCGCATCACGCGTTTCCGGGCGTTCCATTCCACCGCCTGCATCAGCTCAACGACATCATCTTTACGCAGCGCGGCGCGGCTCCGCCGTCCATGACCTACTTGGGGTTTCTAATCGCCGCTATGCGTGCCTTTGCGGCCGGAAAGACCGAAGCCGATTACTCGGACAGCAGTACCTGGATCGCCGACGCGCCGCATGGGTGATCGCCTGTTGGTCCATCAGGCCTTGTGGGCGATGGATGGACTGACGGCGCCTGAAGCGTCGATGTCGGAAAAATTCGATCGCGTGCTGGAAGCGGGATTCGACGGTATGGCGATCGATCTTGGCGCGCTCAGCATGGCACAGGCCGAAACCTCGGTGGCGCAATTCGCGCGCACCGGACTGGCCGGAGCTCTGACCGCATTTCCAACATCCATCGAAGGGCTGCGCCCGGCATTGCATCTGGCGCAGCGCATTGCGGCGCCCTTTGTGGTCGTCATCGGCCAGATGATGCCCGTCAGGCTCGAGGAGATGGTGCCGCTGATCGAAGGTTGGCTGCGTGTGGCCGAGCAAGAGCGCATGCCCATTCAATTCGAGACGCATCGTAACTGCATCACCAACGATTTATACACCACGGTGCAGTTGCTCGAGGCCGTGCCTGAAATGCGCTTGTCCGCGGATCTGTCGCACTATGTCGTGGATCGCGAAATGCCTTGTCCGCCGCCGCCCTCCCTCGAGGCGTTGATCGCAAACCTGCTGCAGCGCGCCGATTCATTTCAAGGCCGGATTGCGGCGCGCGGACAGATTCAAGTCGCGCTGCGATTTCCTCAGAACGCAAAATGGGTGACGCTGTTTCAGCGCTGGTGGCGGCAGGGCTTCGCATCATGGCGCACGCGGCATGGCGCGGACGCCGCTGCGCTGGCATTCATCTGCGAACTCGGCCCGCCGGATTATGCGATCACGGATTGCGACGGCCGCGAGCTATCGGATCGGTGGGCGGAATCCATACAGCTGGCGCAATGGGCGCGGCAGATCTGGAGTGAGGCGGGCGGGCCGCTCAATCCACTCTCCCCACAGCCGTCGCCATAATTCCCGCGGCTTTTTCGAATAACTCAGCAGGCACCGCAACTGCCGAAGCGCCGGAATTTTCCTCAATTTGTTCAGGACGGGTCGCGCCGATGATGGCCGACGCCACATTGGGCTGGCGCAGCACCCACGCAAGCGCGAATTGGGCGAGCGTCAAGCCCGCGGCTGCGGCTATCGGCCGCAGCGCTTGGACGCCTTCGAGCACGGCGCGTTGCAGCAGTGCCTGGCTGAAGAAACCATTGATCGCATCGTTGGCGGCGCGGCTGTCGCCGGGAAGTTGACCGCCGGGAAGATACTTTCCCGAGAGGATGCCCTGCGCCAACGGCGACCAGACGATCTGCGATATGCCATTGGCGGTTGACAAGGGGATGACCGCCTTTTCAGGGTCGCGATGCAGCAGGGAGTACTGCGGCTGACTTGATACGAATTTCTCCACGCCGGGGATTGCGAGTGCGGCTCGAATCCTATCGACCGGCCATTCCGAGAAGCCGATGTAGCGAACTTTGCCGGCGCGCACCACCTCACTCAAGGCCTGCATGGTTTCTTCGAGCGGCGTATCCGCATCGTAGCGATGACATTGGTACAGATCGACATACTCGAGGTTGAGGCGCAACAGCGACGCGTCGAGCTGCTTGAGAACTTGAGCGCGCGACAGTCCCCGGTCGGTGCGGCTCATCGGAAAATACAATTTCGTGGCGAGCACGAAACTGTCGCGTTTGATTCCCGCCAGCGCTTCGCCCAGCAGCCGTTCGGCCGCGCCCCGCGCATACACATTCGCCGTATCGAGGAGGGTGATTCCGCGATCGAGCGCACGATGCACGCAGGCGATGGCGTTGTCCTTATCGAAGCTGTCGGAAAAATTGAGCCAGGAACCGAACGCGATTTCGGATACCAGGAGCTTGCTGCTGCCGAGTTGGCGATATTGCAACCGAATCTCCGCGATTTGCGCTCTATTCTATCACGAGGATAATCGCTCCTCGGGGCGGCGGCATCGCCGCCGTGTCGGTGGTGCGAAAAGAATCAGGCAGTAGGCAGCAATATTTGGTCCGCCGCTCTTGAGCCGCTGTTGAGCGCCGCGTGAACTGTTCCCCAGTGACCTTCGGTATCCGTGTGTTCCCCCGCGAAAAACAAGGTGCGTTGCACCGGCTGTGCCATCCGCAGCGACGCTTCCAAGGCACCGGCAGGCGCATAGCTATAGGCGCCACGCGAATAGGCGTCGGCTTGCCAATCATGCGTGTGCCAGCTGACCAACATTTTTCCGATAGCGTCCGCTTCCAATCCAAAGATCTTCGCCAATACACCTAGCGCCTCTTCGAGAAGCGCGCGGGGCCCGCCGTTGACAGCGGCTTTCTTTGCCAACGCCACTGCCTTTGGGCCCGCGGCCCATGCGGTCAGCATGGGAGCCGCATCCGGCCGGACGGTCCACCAGGTCGCAGGCGTTTCCTCGCGCGCAAACAAGAAACCGAGGTCTCGGATTCTTTCAGCTGATGTGCGCGGCTGCGCTCCTTCCCAGAATGGTGCATCGAAGAGCAGCGTTTGCCGCAGCACCGGTCCCATCGCCATGCGCGCCGCTTGCATCATCAGGTCATCGGGCCGCGGATCGAATTGAACTGCGCCAGCCTGCAATACTCCGAGCGGCAGGGTAATCACCGCCTGCTTAGCCGTGAGCTCGAATGCTCGATTGCCGGCGTCCAGCCCGCCGAGACTTACCGCGCCGCGCGACCAGCGAATCGTGCGCACCGGCCGCTCGAAGATAATGGTGCCGCCAGATTGCCGGAATTGATCAGCCAAGAACTGCGATAGTGCAGAATATCCTCTGCAGATCCGAAAAATTCTATCGGCTTGGATGTCATTCTCGGCGCGCTGCTGGCGCGCGAGCGCCGCGACCCCGATGATGTTGCGGTCGGCGGCATTGAAGCCCTCGACGTAGGCTGAGGCCCGTTCCGCTAGCGTTGCATCGATTGCCGCGCGTTTTAGGTACTCGGCAAATGTCGCGTCGCTGCCGGCAGGCTGCGCCGCGAGCCACTCGGGCATTTTCGCCACCACCTCAAACGCCCCACGACGCTCCTCGCCACAAGGATGCAACAGTCCTTCGTCGAAACACCACGGCTCCCCGTCGAGCTCGTAGGTGGCGAGTTGGGCTTCGTGAACAATGTCCCACGTCGAGCGCGGCAAGCCGTGAATGAACTCTGCGCCGAGCTCGATCGGGATCGGCGCATCGGATCGCAGCGCCCGCGGCGCGGTAAATATCCGCCCACCGATCCGGTCGCGCGCCTCGACAATGGCGACACGCTTGCCCGCTGCTGCCAGTCGACGTGCGGCGACCAGCCCTGCCGCGCCGGCACCCAAAACCAAGACATCATATTTATCGCTGTTCAAGATCTGCTCGCGACTGCCGTCGGGTATTGGGTTAGCTCGCGCTGCTGGGTTCAGCTCGATAGTATCGAAGTCGTAAAAATTGCGCTTCAAAATTGAATGTTTGACATGCTCGCGAATTGACGCTGATTCCCCGCCGTTCATGTGGGATATGCCCGTCAACGGGTCGGTGCCACTGCCTACATGAATTCCCCGCGCCTCGATCAAGAATGCTACCTGCAAAATCGCAGAAGGAGAGTGGCCGATGAAATACATAGTATTGAGCAGTATATTGGCGCTAGGAGTGGCACTGGCACCGTTGGCGATGGCAGAAGAGAACGCCACCGATCACCACTATGTGAAGGACTCGGTGATCACGACCAAGGTCAAGTCCAAGCTGGCGGCGAAACATCTGACTACACTGACCAAAATCAGGGTCGACACCGATGAGAACGGCGTGGTGTGGCTGAGTGGCAGAGCACCTACCGAGGACGCTCGCGATCTTGCAGCGTTGATTGCCAAGAACACCGACGGTGTGAATGCGGTGCACAACGACATCGCGGTGCAGCCTGACTGAAGAGGTGCGCAGGTGCGTCAAATCTGACGCCCTGCGCTTTTTATCGCTCACCTGCCGAGCCTGACGCAGCGTCAGCCGGCGGGGATTTCCTTGACCAATCGATCGGCGAGCAGGGCGACGCACGAACTTAAGGCCGCGGCCACGGCCGCATAGCTATCCGAATGCAGCGGCGCCACAAACACGTCGCGTCCGAGGGAGGTGTGATTGCCAGAATCCGTCACGCGCCATTGCGCTTCAATGCCGGCCTCAACGCCGTGTCGCGCCCACAACTGCACGACGTCCACCTCAATCCTGACGCGGACAACCCCGGGGCCCGCATCTCTGCCGGTTGGCGAAACCAGCACATCGGCGCGCCGTCGCTCCATGTCTTGACGCAAAGTCGTAGTCATCAAGTCCGCCAGCGGTGCGGCCCAGCGTTCATGTTCCATCACCGCCACACCGTTCGGCGTGGTCACCACCATTTCGTTGCGGTCCACGAGCGATGGCAGCGTCAGTTGCAGCACGACCTGCCGCAGTATTGGCGCTGCGGATTCGTGAGCGTCGGACGGCTGCGCCGCAAGCACGTAGAAATGGTCGGGTTGCCGGGTTGCGCAGCCCGCGGTGCTGCAAATGACGCACACAATCAAAACAATTATTTTCACGGTGGATCTCCCGGCTTGCCGCGTAGCAGAGATTCCGGATGCCGCTCGAGATAATCGGCCAGGGCGCTGATCGATTTCGCGGCGCGCGAGACTTGCATTAAGGTCGAGCCAAGGTCGCTCTGCGACGGCGACTCCTGACCCAACAAATCCTTGGCATTCTTCATGACGGCTTGTGCTTCGCTCAACGTGCTTTGTACCTGCGGCGCGATGTTGCTGTCGACGTTTTGCATCAAATGATCCGCACTTTTAAGCGCCTGATCCAAAGAGGCCATCGCGCTCATCAGGCGGTAGGACAGCTGGTCGAAGGGCACCTTGTTGAGCTTTCTGGCGATGCTGGCGACAGAATCCTGGATATCATCGAGTCCGCTCGAAATGGTCGGAAATATTGCCGGCGATTCCGTCCAGGCGACCTTCTCCTTGGGGGCATCCTGATGCATGTCCAGGGCGACAAACTTCTGGCCGGTCAATAAATTCCCGGTCTTCAATTCGGCGCGCAGCCCGTGCGTCACCAGACTGTCGATCAGCGCACGACTGGCGGTTTCACTGTCGTCGCGCTGACGGGTGGAGTGCCGCGCGTGGCCACGAAGTCTTTGCGGATAGAGTTCGATGACCACGGGAAATGCCAGTGACCCCGAACCTTGGTCGTACTCCACGTCCAGGCTCTTGACTTCGCCGACGGTAATGCCATGCAAGTCCACCGGCGCGCCCGCGGATAAGCCGCGCAGTGAGTCCCTGAAGTACATGACGAAGGAGCGAATTTCAGCGTCGGTCGGCCGCATCGCGCGGTCTTCATCCACATACAGCGTGAAGGCCGTATCGCCGGCCGCGGGAGTTTGCGTGCCGCCGGGCAGCGATCGAAACGCAACGCCGCCCTCCAAGATGGAGGTCAGGGACTCGGTTCGCAGCCGCACCCCGTCCGCGTTGAGCGACATGTCGATTCCGCTTGCTTGCCAGAATCGCGTGGCGCCCGTGACGTAGGAATCGAACGGGGCATTGACGAATATTTTGATGGTGACTCCGGCGCCCGCGGGGTCCAAGGTGTAGCCGACCACTTGGCCGGCGGTGATATGCCGATAGAAGACCCCGGAGCCAATGTCGAGCGAGCCCAAGTCATCGGCGTGCAAGACAAACGCGCGCCCTGGTAGATCGGAGGTCACGATGGGCGGTGTTTCGAGACCGACAAATTGATCGACTTTGGAGGCCGAATGTCCCACATCCACGCTGATGTAAGCGCCGGAGACCAAGGTCCCCAATCCTGATATACCGGCGCCCGTCACTCGCGGCCGCACCACCCAAAAACTCGTATCAGCGACCAAGTATGCGGCCGCATTGCGGTGAATGTTTGCCGTGACAATCACCTCCTTGCGATCGTCGCCTACACGAATGTCGTTCACTTCGCCGATCTCTACATCCTTGTAGCGGACCTTGGTCTTGTTCGCCTCCAGGCCCTCGGCATTTTGGAAGCGAATTTCAATTGCGGTGCCTTGGGCGAGTTTCTCACGGACCACCACGAAACCGCCCACCAGAACCACCACCGCGGGCAGGATCCAAACCAGCGGCAGCCGGCCCCATAGCGTGCGCGCGGGTACCGCCGCGGGAAGATCGTCCAATTCCGAATTAGGGCCTTCGCTCATGGAGCGGCATCCCATAGCAGGCGCTCGTCAAAGGTGCGGGCCGCGAACAGGGTCAAGACCACGACCGCCGCGAAGCACACGGCGCCCCAACCGACACCCACAAATGCCAGTGTCCTGATCTGCACTAGCGCCACCAGCAGCGAGATGGCGTATACATCGAGCATCGACCAGCGGCCGATGAAATCGACCATGCGAAACAGCTGGCTGCGTTGCGCGCGCTGTCGTGGCGAGCGGCGCCAGGCTGAAACCACCAGCACGCTGAGGGAAATGATCTTGAGCAATGGCACGACGATACTGGCAATGAATACCAGCACGGCGATTGGCCAGGAGTTGTGCAGCAACACCAGGACCCCGCTCATGATGGTGTCCTTCTCATCCTCGAGCAAGGAGCGGGTGTACATCACCGGCAGCAGATTTGCCGGCACATAGAGGACAGCGGCGCATACCAGCAAGGCCGCGGTCACACCCAGACTATGGGGCTTGCGCTGAAAAAGATGTGCATGGCATCGGGGGCAACGCGGGTATCTTATGTTGAGGGCGCGCACCGTGGCGTGACACTGCAGGCAAAGCAGCAGACCGAGGCTCTTACCGGTGGCTTGCGTGGTCACGCACGGCTCCGCTCGACCCAGCGCCAGAATTGAGCAGGGGAGGTATGGGTCGTCAGCGCCGCCAGCGTCAACATGAGCAATCCGCATGACCACAGGGAGACTCCGGTCATCACCTCTGCGTACCCCGACAAGCGCACCAAGGCTACCAGACTCCCAAGCATGAACACCTCGACAAAGGTCCAGCGCCGGATCTGGGTGAGCAATCGGTATACCGTGTTCTGGCCCGGTGCCTGCCGTTTGCGGCGCAATGGAATCAAAACGTACAGGAGAATTGCGATCTGCAGCAAGGGACCGAGTACCGTGGTGATGAATACCAGCCAGGCCAGAGCGGTGTGACCTTGGGCGTAGAGTCCTGCGGCCGCGTCCAGCAGGGTTGCGGAGCGCGTGGTGCCGTTGTAATCGATGATAACCAGCGGATATGCATTGCTCAAAAAGAACAGCACCAGCGCTGCAGCGGCGAGAGCGATGGCGGTATCGATAGCGCGGTTTTCACGCCGTTGTACGAGCGCATGGCAGCGCACGCATCGGGTGCGCTCGGTCACCGGAGCATTGCTCGCGCGGTGCGCGAGATCGCAGGCGGGACAGACAACTACGGGCATTGAGTGCTCACAAGCTGACTAGCGGGCATTTTGCGGGTTCGCGCCGGCCTCCATCAACAATCGGGTAAATAAATACAAGCGGGGCGTTACGCTGTTCAAATCGATCCATTCATGATCGGTGTGAAAATCGCCGCCCACGAATCCGAGTCCATCGAGCGCGGCGGTGCCTTCCGACATGGCAAGGGCCGACTCAGAGGCTCCACCGTTTCCCGACAATTGCACCGTTTTGCCGATTTCGGCATAGATGGCACGGGCGCGCGCGGCCCAGGCGTCGATCTGTGCGTTCTCGGTGAGCGGCGGGAACGCGGGTTCATGAGAAATTGTCACGGTGGTGTCGGGGACTTCAGTGCTGCGGGCATCGGCTTCGATTTTCTGCAGCACTGCGCCAAACTCCGCGGGTTTGCGATAACGCACATTGAGAGTTGCTTCCGCGAGATCCGGGATGATGTTGTTGCGTTCCCCGGCACGCATAACGGTCAAGTTGACCGTTATGCCAGGGCCGGAATGCGGAAATGCGCCCTCCAGGGAGAAAAGCTGGTGTATCAGCTCGAGCGCGGCATTGCGGCCATCCTGCGGGGCCATGCCCGCATGTGCGGCCCGCCCTTTGACCTGGATGTGGACGCTCGCCGACCCCTTGCGCCAAACGGTAACAGCATCGGGAGGATCGCCGGGCTCCATGTTGAATTCGACATCGTGCTCACGCGCCAGGCGCTTGATCAGCTGGGCGGAACCCGGCGAGCCGCGCTCTTCGCTGTTATCGAGCAGCAGTGTAATGGTCTTGAAGTTCTTGAATCCCAAGTCATGCAGGATCTTCAGCGCCGTAACGGCGTTCACCACGCCGGCTTTTTCGTCGCCCACGCCCGGGCCGTGCGCGCGCTCATTGTCCATGCTGAATGGTCGGCCGGCGACGGTGCCCGCACCAAATACCGTATCGATGTGCGCGATGACGAGGATTTTGCCCTTGCCGGTGCCGTGAAAAACGGCCACCAAAATGCCGGGCAGCCCCGCACTTTCGGCGGCTTCAGTCCTCACCTCCGCCCCCAGCTGTTTCAGCCGGTCGGTGAGCACCGCATCCACTTTGGCTCCGCCCTCGACATCGCCGGTTCCGGAATCGATGTCGACGATTTGCTGCAGCAACTCGAGAGCCCAAGCGCGATTTGCCTCCACGGCCCGAAAAACCGGGTCGTTGCGCGCCGCGAATGCCGCGCCGCCGAAGAGTTCCAGAAGCAATAGGGAAGCCGCCGCCGCGGTCAACCAGGCCCGAGACATTCTCTGCTCCTTACCAACATGGAGATGTAACCTTAGCATGCAGCAACGCTATCATCCCGCAGCATCGTCATCACACCGAATTTGTTTACAATCGCGGCAACCGTCTAAAAAGGACAGCGGGATGGAAAAACTCGGACGACGTCAATTATTGGCAGGGGCGGGCGCAGCCGCCTTCCTTGGAGTTCTCGAGGGATGCGGCATTGCCACCCGGGGTACGAAGCGCGCAGCGAATTCACCTGTATTGCAACTGGCGCCCGTGCGTGCGAGCCCCGACCGGATTACCCGCATCACCGTGTGTACGCGGCCGTTTCGAGCGCAGGGACCGCGGCTGGATGCCGAAAGAATTGGCGCAAAGCTGATCGTGCACAACTACGGCCATGGCGGCAGCGGCTGGTCGCTGTCCTGGGGATCGAGCAGCATCGCCGTGCAAAAAGCATTGGCGGGCGGCGAGCGGGACATCGCGGTCATCGGTTGTGGTGCGCTGGGACTGACCTCGGCGTTGCTGCTGCAACGTGCCGGCGCTCGCGTCACCATCTATGCGAAGGATTTGCCGCCCAACGTACGCTCGTCGTTGGCGACCGGGGTGTGGACCCCGGATTCGCGAATTTGCCTGGAGGAGCACGCAACTCCGGCGTTCAAGCAGCAATGGGAACAAATGGCTCGCGCCTCGTTTCAGACGTATCAAAACTTCCTGGGGCTGCCAGGTACTCCGGTAGAATTCATCGACAGCTACTATGTTTCCGATGATGCAGAGATGCGTCCCCCGCGTGAACTCGAGGGCCGTCCGGCCTTCGCTAATCTGCAGCGCGAATTGATCGGCGATCTGATTCCCCAAGGTGTCGATTTCGCGCCGGGCAGCCATTCGCTCGGGCAGCGATATCTCAAGCGCAACTCGCAGCTGATGTTCAATTTGACGGCGTACACACGGCTGTTGATCACGGAATTTGGCGCCAACGGCGGCAAGATCGAGATCGCGGAATTCCACACGCCGGAAGATTTTGCCAAGTTGCGCGAGAAGACTTTGATCAATGCGACCGGCTATGGGGCGCGCGCGTTGTTCGGCGATACCACGATCACGCCGGTACGCGGACAATTGGCCCGGGCGATACCGCAGCCTGAGATCGACTACGGGCTGATCTACAAGGGCGTGGCCTTTGTGCCGCGGCGCGACGGATTTGTCTTCCAGGCGTTGGGCGACAACGACTACTACGGCTTCGACGATGACACCACCGTTCAAGATCGAGCCGAAGCCGATCGGGCGGTCAATACCATAGCCGCCTTGTTCAAAAATCCGGCGCCTGTATAAACCCTTGAGGCGTTGCCCCCCTCTAAGTACTCAAGGAGGGCGCAAGGGCGATGATCCAAACTTTGCAGAGGGTACTCGCCATGGATGCCGGCGGTGAGCCAACGGATACGATCGTCGCGGCAGCCGCCGGGGACGTTGCCGCATTCGAACGTTTGTACCGGCAGTTCTCGCCGCGCATCTACGGCTTGTGCCTGCGTCTCACCGGGCAGCGTGAAGCCGCGGAGGATTGCACGCAGGAATCCTTCGTGGCTGCCTGGCGCGCGCTGGCCCGCTTCGAACGCCGCAGCCGCTTCTCGACCTGGCTTCACCAGATCGCGGTCAACGCAGTGTTATCGCGGCGCAAGGGTCTGCGCAATGAGTTCGAAGTCGCCGCGCCGCACCTGGGGTTGCCCGAAAGAGACGATCCCGGCAGCGGTGCGCCGCCGCTCGATGTAGAGCGTGCCATTGCCGCGTTGCCGGAAGGCGCCCGGCACGTGCTGGTGCTGGTCGGGATTTACGGTTATAGCCACGCCGAAGCGGCGGGCGCTCTGGGTATTGCGGAAGGCACTTGCAAGGCGCAGTTGCATCGCGCGCGCTCGCTGCTCTCCGCAACCTTGGGATTGGAGGAAGCATGAACGATGGGCAGAAGGGATCCTTGGATAGGCTGATCGCGAACCTGCCAAAAGAGGTGACGCCGCCCAGAAATTTGTGGCCGGCCATCGTGGTCCGCCTGGTGCGTGCGCCGCGCCGCGCTCCGCCATTGGCCTTGGCGGCAGGCATCGTCGTGGCCGCGGCCTGTCTTGCGAGCCTGTTCACCTGGGCCATCCTTCAGAGTAGATCCGCGCCGCGGCTGCTTCAGACCGAGGTCGCAAAAAGTTCTTTCGAAGAGCCGACCGATGCGAAATACGTGCTGGCGCGCGACATGATGCAGAAGACCTTTCGCGAGCGGCTGGCGCTTCTCGAGCCCGCCACGCGCGCAAAAATAGAAGCCAGCTTGGCTGTCATCCGTCAAGCGCATGAAGACATTCGCAAGGCTTTGGCGGCCGACCCCGAGAGCCCGGTGCTCGAACAGCTGTGGGAAAGCACCTGGCATGAAGAATTCGACCTGTACGACCGCGTGGTCCAGGCCACTCAACCCCCCATGACGAGGATTTGACGATGTCACAAGTTATATTTGCAGGGCGCCGAGAGCTTCGTATCCTGGCCTGTGTCCTGGCGGCACTCTCAGCCCCTTGGGTCTCGGCATATGCTGAATCGCCGGTCGAGGAGCACCGAGCGGCGAGCAGTCAAGGCAGCGTCGAAATCATCAACGTGGCCGGCGCGGTCGATCTGCAGGGTTGGGATAAGCCCGAGGTCGCAGTCACCGGCACAATCGGCAAGAACGTGGAGCGCGTCGAGGTCACGGGCGGCGGTGATCGCACCACGATCCGCGTGATATTGCGTTCGCAGCACTTCCTGGGATTCGGCTCCGAGGGCGACGCGCACCTGCTGGTTCATGTGCCGGTCAATAGCTCGGTATCCACCTCACTGGTGAGTGCCGACCTCAAAGTGTCCTCTATCCGCGGCGACCTCAAGCTGCAAACCGTCAGCGGCAACGTAACCGGCGAGTCCGGCGGCGATGTGCACGCAAGCTCGGTCAGCGGCAACGTCACGCTCACAGCCGCCGCGGCCAAGGCCATTGAAGTCAAGACCGTCAGCGGCGATGTTGTGTTGACCGGCGGGGACGGGGAAACCGAGGTCACGACGGTGAGCGGTAGCGCGAAAATCACGCTTGGTACCGCCGCGCGTGCCCGGTTCCAATCAGTATCCGGCAATCTAAGCGCGAACCTCGCGCTCGGTCCGAACGCGCAAGTCGACGGCGAGTCCGTGAGCGGCGATGTCAGGCTGGAGTTTGCCAGGACGCCCGAGGCTGACTTTGACATTGAGACTTTCAGCGGCGATATTAGAAATTGCTTCGGGCCAAAGCCGGAGGAAGCGCGGCACGGACCGGGTTCGCGCCTGACCTTCAAGAGCGGCGACAACCACGCTCGCGTCAGGATTTCCACCAAGAGCGGCGATGTACGCATGTGTGCAAAAGGTTCCTAGCCGGCGTCAGCATGCACCTACGCCGGCTGTTGGAGCACGCCGGCTGTTATACGATTCGATCATCCTTACGCTTAAACCTCGCCCGCGCTTCAAGTAAGGAGTGTCAATGAACACAGCAGCTGCTTTATCCCGACCCATCGTTCTGCCGCCGCTTCCCTACGCGATGGGCGCATTGCATCCGGTGATTTCCGCCGATACGTTGAATTTCCATTACGGCAAGCATCACAAAACCTATGTAGACACGTTGAACAAACTGATCGTCGGCACAGAATTTGCCGATCTGCCCTTGGAAGACATCGTCAAGACAGCGAGGCGGCAGCCCGCCCACAGCGCCATATTCAACAATGCCGCACAGGCGTGGAACCACACCTTTTATTGGAACAGCCTAAAACCAAATGGCGGCGGCGAGCCGCCGTCCGCGCTCAAGCAGATGATGGAGTCATCCTTTGGCGGCGTGGATCCGTGCAAGAAGGAACTGGCGAAGTCCGCGGTTGAAAATTTCGGCAGTGGCTGGACGTGGCTGGTTGAGGATGGCGGTGCCCTCAAGGTCATCAACACCGGCAATGCCAACACGCCTCTCGCTCAAGGTCCGAAGCCGCTATTGAGCATCGACGTATGGGAGCATGCGTACTATCTGGACTACCAGAATCGCAGGATGGGCTACGTGAACGGCCTGCTCGAGAGGCTCGCCAATTGGGAATTCGCGGCAGAGAATTTGAATAGGGGATGACTTGATACTGGGCTGTTGACCGCCGCTGCGCGGTTTTCTTGTGTAGTATTAGTAAATATAATCAATAAGATATGAGATTGATCTAACAAATAACATAAGCGCTGCCGATGCGCTTGAACTGATTGACGCCCCCAATGTGTATCGCGTGGGCATAATGGCTCACTCATGAACACACTGCCTCGCTTGGACGTCCCAACCATTGCCATTGCTCGGTCGAACCAGCGGTTCCCGGTCCGACGGATCTATTGCGTCGGCCTCAATTACGCGGATCACGCGCGCGAGATGGGCAATGATCCTAAACGGCATCCGCCGTTTTTCTTCGGCAAGCCGGCGGACGCCGTGGTCGGAAGCGGTGCACACTTGCCCTACCCGCCGAAGACGGCAGACTTGCATCATGAAGTCGAATTGGTGGTGGCGCTCCGCCAAGGCGGGTCGAATATCCCGGCCGCGGATGCCGCGTCGTTGATCTTTGGCTATGCGGTGGGCATTGACCTGACCCGCCGCGACCTCCAGGCGGAGGCAAAAAAGGCCGGTCGACCCTGGGATATGGGCAAGGGATTTGATCACTCCGCACCCATCGGCGCGCTGGCCACGGGAGTTCCACCCGCATCGGGAGCCATCAGTTTGACGGTTGACGGCAAGGTGCGCCAGTGCGGCGATCTTCAGGACATGATTTGGAGTGTTGCCGAAATTATCGCAGCCCTTTCGACTTACATCGAAGTGGCGGCCGGCGACTTGATCTTCACGGGCACGCCCTCGGGCGTCGGACCCATACAGCGAGGTGAAACGGTGCGCGGAATCATTGCGGGAGTGGAGCCTGTCGAAGTCTCCTTTGAACCATGAGCGTTTTGCAAATCTTCAGCCTGGATGTCCTAAGACGCACCGCGTGCTGGGTCCTCGGCGTCATGCTTTGCGTTCCATTCAGCGCGCGCGCCGCGGACGATTATCAGCATCGCCTCGAACAAGTGCTGCTGCAGACCCCGCTGATCGATGGCCACAATGATTTGCCGTGGGAAATCAGAGACCGCTTCAAAAGCGATTTTGCCGCCATTGATTTAAGATCCGATACCAGCCGCTTGGCCGTCGGCGCGGACCAAACGCCGCTAATGACCGACATTCCGCGTCTGCGCGCGGGAATGGTGGGTGCGCAATTCTGGTCGGTATGGATACCGGTAAGCACACAAGGTTTCGAAGCGGTGCAAATGACGCTGGAGCAGATCGACCTGGTGAAGCGCATGGCCGCGCAGTATCCAAAAGACTTCGAGATGGCATATACAGCCGCTGATATTCGCCGCATTCACAAGGCGCATAAAGTCGCTTCGCTGATCGGCATCGAAGGCGGCCACCAGATCAACAATTCCCTCGCGGTGCTGCGCCAGATGTACGATGCGGGCGCTCGCTACATGACGCTCACCCATTCCAACAACACCGCGTGGGCCGACTCCGCGACCGATGCGCCCGCGCACCAAGGTCTGACGAAGTTCGGCATCGCGGTGGTGAAGGAAATGAATCGCATCGGCATGCTCGTGGACTTGAGCCATGTATCGCCCGATACGATGCGGGCGGCGCTCGCGGCTAGTCAAGCGCCGGTCATTTACTCTCATTCCTCGGCGCGCGCGCTCGATGATCATCCGCGCAATGTGCCCGACGACATCCTGCGGCTGTTGGCGGCGAACGGCGGCGTGGTGATGGTCAACTTCGCGCCCGGTTACGTATCCGCGGAGCGCAATCGTTGGCAAGCCGACCGGGCCGCCGAGGTGACGCGCTACAACAGTCCACCGTTTGCCGGCTTGTACATCGGTCAACCCGAACGGGCGAAGGCGGCGCTCGCCGACTGGGATGCCAAGCATCCGCGGCCGGTCACCACGCTCGCTCAAGTCGCCGATCACATCGAGCACATGCGTCAGGTGGCCGGCGTCGATCATTTGGGCTTGGGCTCCGACTTCGACGGTATTCCCGATGCGCCCGTGGGGCTCGAAGGCGTCGACAAGTATCCGAAGCTCCTCGAGGAATTGATGCGCCGAGGCTGGAGCGACGCCGATATCGCAAAACTTGCCGGGGAGAATCTGCTGCGCGCGATGGGCGCCGCCGAGAAAGTCAGTTTGAAATTGCGCGAAACGACGGCCGCGTCCATGGCAACACTCGAGCCGCCGAAGCCTCAGTAAACTCTTGAGAATCATTCCTGCAACCCTGTGCCTGGTCGTGATGACGACGGCGTATGCGCAGCCGCGGCAGAACACCGCTAATGAATACGGGCCCGCGCCGGACATCGGCGCCCCGACCAGCAGTTGGCTGCCGACCGTGAACTTCGCGAAGGCGAAAGGGTGGGGCGAGGGGGGCGCGCCCCAGGGCGCCAGCGGCACGGCGGTCGCCGCGCTTGCACGTGGGCTTGCTCACCCGCGATGGCTGTTCGTGCTGCCAAATGGTGATGTGCTGGTCGCCGAAGCCGAGGCGCCGGTGAGGCCCGACGACATGCAGGGCCTCATGGGCATGATCGGCAGGCTGGTGATGAAGATGGCCGGCTCCGGCGATCAGCCCAGTGCCAACAGGATCACTTTGCTGCGCGAGACCGGAGCGGGAGAAGTTGAACGGCACATTTTTCTGCAGGGCTTGAATTCTCCCATCGGCATGGCTCTGATCGGCGGCAATTTCTACGTTGCCGACACCGATGCGCTGCTGCGCTTTCCCTACCATACCGGCGATACGGAGATCCGCGTGCCGCCGGTGCAGGTTGCGGCGCTGCCGGGAGGCAGCATCAATCACCACTGGACTAAGAGTCTGATTGCAAGTCCCGATGGCAAGAATCTCTATGTGGGCGTCGGCTCGAACAGCAATGTTGCGGAGAATGGCTTGGGCAAGGAGGCGGAGCGCGCGGCAGTCTGGGAGATCAATCCCGAGACCGGCGCGCATCGCATCTACGCATCGGGTTTAAGGAATCCGGTGGGCTTGGCATGGGAACCGCAAACCGGCGTGCTCTGGACTGCGGTGAACGAGCGCGACGAGTTGGGCGATCAGCTGCCGCCCGACTATATGACGGGGCTTCACGACGGGGCATTTTATGGCTGGCCCTTCAGCTATTACGGCCAGCACGTCGATTCTCGCGTCAAGCCGCAGAACCCCGAGCTGGTGGCCAGAGCGATTGCGCCGGACTATGCGCTGGGAGCTCACACTGCATCACTTGGGCTTTGCTGGTCTGAGGGTGCGACGCTCCCCGAACCCTTTAAAAACGGCATGTTCGTCGGCCAGCATGGTTCCTGGAACCGCAAGCTCCACAGCGGCTACAAGGTGGTGTTCGTGCCGTTCGCCGACGGCAGGCCGGCGGGCGCGCCGCGCGACGTGCTGACCGGATTTCTCAATGCGAAAGACGAGGCTTTGGGCAGACCTGTCGGGGTCGCGATCGATGCACACGGCTCGCTCTTGGTTGCCGATGATGTGGGCGGTGTGGTGTGGCGCGTGAGCGCAACAAGTCATTAGGCGCCAGCGCGATTCACAGCCGCCCTTGCCAGCTTCCAGGCGCACCCGAGGGCGCCATGTTTGACGCCGAAGCTTCGCACAAGTGTGATATATCAATAGTTAGAGAGGGGTACACCGAGCGTATTTTCGACGCGGTTTGCCGCGCGGGTTCCACCTGGCAGGCTACATAAGCGGTAGTAGAAATATTTTCTGTTATCCCGGTACGCCGATACGCAAGCCATTTACTCACATGCTCTTGACATTACGGCATCAACTAATCGAATAATGCGTTGCCTAGGCGCGACGCGAAAACATTAAGCGCACCGAAATGAGGCAGGACGACCGCCTGTAGGTCTTAAGCGATGGGGTTGCATCGCTCAAGGCTTCGCGACTGCGGACTACCGCGATCACGAAGGGTGGAAGTGGATAGTGGCGGATAAACGGCGCGAACCGTTTTCAGGGGGATCACGATGACGACAAGAATAGTGGCGCTGCTGCTTTCATGCGCAGCAACGGTTGCAATTTCAACGACAACATTCGGAGCTCCCGCTCCAGCGGCTCCCGCCTCATCGGCGAACGATGAAGGCGGCATTCAGGAAATCGTCGTCACCGCCGAAAAGCGCACGGAAAATCTGGAACGGGTCGCTGACGCGATTACCGTGGTCACTTCCAAAGAACGCGACTTGATCGGCATCGAGACCTTCCAGGATATTACCAACTTCACTCCCGGCCTCGCTTACAACACGTATCTAGATCGCGCCTTCATCCGCGGCGTCGGTCGTCAAACCAACAACCTTGCGACTCAGCCCGGGGTCGCCACCTACAGCGATGGTCAATTCAATACCAGCGTGGTAGCCGCTTCCGGCGATTCGCTGTTCCTGGATCGAGTCGAAGTTCTGCGCGGACCGCAGGGAACCCTGTACGGACGCAACTCCATCGGCGGCACCATCAATTCCATTTCAAAGCGGCCGACCGCGGATTGGGAAGCCGAAGTACGGGCTGACTTCGGCAACTACTCACTCCACAATTTCGAAGGCATGGTGTCGGGTCCGATCAGCGACACGATGCGAATACGCTTCGCCGGTTATCGCAATACCCAAGACGGCGGCTACTTTCGCAACGTTTATAACGGCAATCAAACCGGCGGATACGGCAACTACTTCTACTGGGAAGGGCAGTTGGAATGGGACATCACGCCCAATGTCGAAGGCTGGATGAAGGTCGCGCAATTGGGCTACAACCAAAGCTATCTGTTCACCAATGCCACCGGCTCGTACGACTATTCGCCCTATCCAATTGGCACACTGGCTCCCAGCGGCGCGTATGGTGTTTGCGGAGCGGTTGGCGCTTGCGCGGACCCTATTGCACTACCCCGCTCCAATTGCGGTGACTCCGAGCAATGCCGCAACCCAGAATCCCGGCAATACCAATATTCGCGAGTACAGCAACAACGGGACTAGCAATGCCGTGCTGAGCCGCACGTATCAAGTTACTCCGCAATTCATCTGGCACACGCCGTGGGCAGCGGACGTGAAATACGTCGGCGGCTACACCACGTATAACTACCAGCTGTATCAGGACAACGACGGGACCAGTGTGAATTCATACATAATTCCGACGGTCTACATCCCCGGAGTTACGCCCGCCTTCTGCGGCGGCGTGGCCTGCCCGCCATTGACCGTCTATCCCGTATACGAATCGGGTTATATGGAGAACAAGAAGTATTGGAGCAACGAAATCAACGTGACGTCGCACAGCGATTCGAACTTGCAATGGATCGCGGGACTCTATCAGTACCAGGAGAAATTTTCGCAGCCGGTCAATGTCCAGGACAATGCTCAGGCCTCGCAGCCCCAGGTGTTTGGCGGGTCGTGTCCCGCCGGGGTCGGATGTCTCGCCAGTCCTTACAATGGCACGGTTACGGGACTCGCAGCTCCTAATCCGAACAACAATTTTTACTATGCCAGTTCGGACATGCACGGCAACTCGTATGCGGCATTCGTACAGACCGACTGGAAATTCCTGCCAACCTGGAAGCTCACCACCGGCGTACGTTACACGGAAGACTTTTTGGCCGGCACCGAATACGTGCGCGAGCTGTGTTTCGGCATACCTTCCTGTCTGGCCTTTCCGAACAGCTTACTGCCGGCACAAGTTTTAGGCGCTTTTACGCCGGTTAACGACATCACCGCATTCCAGATCGCCTATGGTCCGTACCGCGGCGTAACGAATCAGCCAAACCTCGAGCCGAACGGTAATTGGTCGCGCGGACTCGGCGATAAGTGGGATGCCGTGACGGGCACGATGGGGGTTGAGTGGACGCCGACCGATACTCTCATGGCGTACGGCAAGTATTCCCGAGGCTATAAATCGGGTGGCTTCAATGCCGGCTGGGGTGGGCAGATCTCGGCCAATCCCGAGTCGAAGGCGGAACACATCGACGCCTTTGAAATTGGCGCCAAGCAGTCATGGAAAACCTTTCAGGTCAACGGGGCGATTTATTTTTACAATTATCAGAATCTGCAAATACCCCTGACCTACCAGCCGCCTACCGGGCCGGCGTACTCGTCCATCATCAACTTGGGCAAGGTGGTCTCGTATGGCGCCGAATTGGAGACCATCTGGCAGCCGATCCAGGATCTACAGTTCCTGTTGAATTACTCGTATATGGACGCGACGATTCGCTCGAACGAGGCGGTCCAAAACGATACTTCAAATCCCTTCGTGGGATTGACAGACCCCATCGGCAATACCGTACCCGAGTCGCCGCGCAACCGGGTTACCAGCAACGGCAACTACACCTGGCACTTTACGCCCGGTTCCATCAACTTCTCGCTGAGCTACATTTGGAAGAGTGCGACCTACGGCAGCATCTTCAATGAGCCCTGGAACCTCGCGCCCAAGTACAGCCAAGTGGACTCGCGCTTGACTTGGACGGATGCGGCGGATCGCTACACGGTGTTTGCGTATGTGAAGAACTTGCAGAACAAGACCAATGCCGACGCCGTGCTGGGGTACTACATCTCGACGCCGCAGCCGGGCTATTCGAATCAAGGCACGACCTGGGGCTTGACGCCGCCGCGTCTCTTCGGCGTGGAAGTGCAGTTCCGCTTTAAATAACGATTCTCGAGTAGCGCAGACATAAAAGGCCGGAGGGTGCGCCCTCCGGCCTTTTTTCTAAAGTGCTAACGCCGCGCCAGCGGCGAATCCAGGGTCGAATCAGCTTCGATAAGAAGGATCGATGCGATCCAAGCGGCGCAGCAGCCCCGGCCAGATGAGCGTACCCGGACCCTGATTCATGGTGACGACGCGCGCCTGCTCCATCGCGCTATCGATGATGCTTTGCTGGACAGGAATGAGTTCGCCGCCGCCGGACTGCGCGCGCAACTGGATGGCGCAGGTGGCCTCGAATACGTACATCGCTTGAAATGCTTCTGCGACGCTGGCGCCAACCGTGAGCAGGCCGTGGTTGCGCAGCATCAGGTAGTTTTTGCTGCCCATATCCGCCACCAGGCGCGGCTTCTCATCGTCGCGCAGCGCGACCCCCTCATAGTCGTGGTACGCGAGATTGGTCAGGACGAAGATCGACTGCTGCGAAAGCGGCAGCACCCCATTTTTTTGGGCCGATACCGCCACCCCATTTAGCGTATGGGTGTGAAGCACGCACTCGATATCGTGTCGGGCCGCATGAATCGCACTGTGAATGACGAAGCCCGCCGGGTTGATCGGCCAAGGGCTATCACCGACCTTGTTGCCCTGCATGTCAATCTTCACCAGGCTCGAGGCCGTGATCTCGTCGAACATCATGCCGTAAGGGTTGATGAGAAAGTGATGCTCAGGTCCGGGCACCCTCGCAGTTATGTGGGTGAAAATCAGATCGTCCCAGTGAAAATGCGCCACCAGCCGATAAGCGGCCGCCAAGTCGACGCGAATCGCCCACTCTTGGGGGGAATAGCGCGCCGCAGCGCCGCCGCCGGTAGGAACTGATTTCAGCATGTCAATCTCCGTGAGCTTAAGCGTGCTGCGATTCTAGACCAATGCCTCGCCGCTGGCTAAGCCAGTCCCAGCTAGCCTTGAGCAGATGGCATAATGGCGCCAGGCCGATCGGCGCCGTTGGAGTACTTTAGTTTGCCTGCTGAAAAAACCGCGCCCGTGGCCGACGACTGGGTGCAGAGAATGATTGACACGCCCGGGCGCTCCGGGCGGCTCAAGACCGGCGATCACACGACGCACTATCTGGAATGGGGGGATACATCCAATTCTCGCGTCATGCTGTTGCTGCATGGGTTCCTGGGTCATGCGCACTGGTGGGATTTCGTCGCGCCGTGGTTCTCTGCTGAGTACCGCGTCATTGCCATCGACTTCGGCGGCATGGGCGACAGCGCCCCGCAGCCAACGTACAGCAATGCCAGTTTCGTCGGCGAGGTGGGCGCGATGCTTAAGATGACGGGATCAAATGCCGTCACCCTGGTGGGGCACAGCTTCGGGGGACGCGTCGCCGTCCTGGCCGCGCACCAGTATCCGCAGTATCTCAAGCGGGCGATCGTTGTCGATTCCAAAATTGGATTCTCCAATCGACCCGTGCGTCCGCCGACACCGCGTGTAAAGCAGCGCTATCCCGATCTTGAGACGGCCTGCAGCCGCTTTCGATTGGTTCCGGACGAGCCGCCGCTTTTGCCGCGAATCATGCGGCATCTGGCGGAACATTCGGTGAAGCGCGAACGCGATGCATACGTTTGGAAATTCGATGAAGCGCTGATGGGCGGCGTCGCCTGGCAGGACATCTACGAAGGTGAATTGTTCGCGCAGATTGAGGTGCCCGTCGACTTCATCTGCGGAGAATTCAGCATCGTGGTGCCGAGTGATCTGGCAGTTCGCATCGGCGCGGCTCTACGCAATGGCCGCGGTCCGATTGTGATACCGTCCGCATACCACCACGTCCCGGTGGACCGGCCGCTGGCATTGGCGGCGACCATGCGTGCATTGCTGCTCTAGACGGCGCGCAGTGCCGCTGCCACCGGCAGGCGCGCCGCGCGAATTGCGGGAAACAAGCCGCCGATCATGCCGATGACGCAGGCCCAAATGATGCCGAGGGTTACCAGCGTCGGTGTCACCGCAAGATCGAATATCAGCTGCCCGCCGAAGCCGCCGCCGTTGGTATCGACGGAATGGCCGTTGAACAGCAACCAGGCGATCAGCGCGCCGATGGCGCCGCCGATCATGGCCAGAAGCAGTGCTTCGACAAACACCGACACCACGACCGGCACCGGCCCGAAACCGATGGCGCGCAGCGTCGCGATTTCGCGCGAGCGCGCACTCACCGCCGAGTACATGGTGTTCAACGCGGCAAAGATGGCGCCCACCGCCATGATGCCGCCGACCACGTAGGCAACTAGCTTAAGAATTCGGCTGATCCGATCTGACTGCTGCGCGCCGAATTCCTTCTCGGTTGCCACGTCCACCTGCAGCTGCGGATTGCTGGTAATGGCATCCTTGAAGGTCTGAAAGCCGTTGGGGGAGTCGAGCACCACCAGCACGCTCTGTGCGCTGTTGCCGCGCCGGTAGGCCGAGTTGAGCGTCTGTGCGTCAGCCACCAGCTCGGATTCGCGCGCGTTGCCGCCGCTTTCAAATATGCCGACCACCGTCCACGTCGTGCCGCGCAGCTTTACCTGGGAACCGACGTCCAGTCCCTTGTACAAACGCTCCGCGGATTTGCCGACGATCATTTCCGCCACCGCGGGTTGAAACAAGCGACCTTTCACGAGCTTGATTTCCGGGTGCACTGCGAAGGCGGTTTGCGTGAGGCCGCGAAACGGTGCCACTGCTTCGGTGCCGTCTCTTTTCAGCACATTGACGATCAACAGCCCTTCGGGCGATGCCAGCGGGTGTCCGTCGGCGCCTTTCTTGATGCCGGCGGAGTCCGCGATCGCCAGCGCGGCGTCATTGGTCAGCACGCTGGTGAGTTCCGCGCTCGAGCCGGTGCGCACGACGATGGCGCGCTTGACGGGCCCGGTTTTTTCCAGGGTCTTGATCAGACCGGTCGACATCGCAAGAACCGAGATCAGCACCGCCACCACACCGGCAATTCCAATCACGACCACCGAGGAGGTTCCGACACGCTGCGGCAGACTGCGAATGTTCATCGCGGATACCGCCGCAATCTGCGAGAGGGCGCTCATGGCTTAGCGTTCCGCAAGGGCGTCGACGATATTCAAGCGCTGCGCGCGCAGCGCGGGCGGCAATCCGCTGATGGCCGCCAGCAGCACCGCGACGACGAGCCCCTCGACGATCACGACCGGCGGGATTGCGCCCGCACCAAGTACCGATCCAACGCCCTTTATAGCCACGGAGGAGAGCAGCAGCCCCACGATCGCGGCGATGAGGCACAGTATCGCCGATTCGGTCAGAACCAGGGCTGAAACCGCCCCGCCCGTGAAGCCAAGCGTTTTCAGCACCGCGAGTTCCGGAATACGTTCGCGCACCGATTGCATCATGGTATTTGCGGTGAGAAACAACAGCGCGAACATCACCGCGCCGACAATGGAGTTGGCGATGAAATCGATGTCGGCGAATTCCTTGAGCTGCGCTGCAAGCGCGGCATTCTCGGATTGCGTGCGCGTTTCGTCCGGTGAATTCTCGAAGAGTTTGTCGATGGCGGACGAAACTGCCGTTGCCTGCTTGGGATCATCGATCTGAGTGATGAACTGATGCACACGATGGTTATCGAACTGGCGCGTCTCGTCCCAATAGTCATAATTGATCCAGAAGGCGCTGCCGAGCGGCGAGCTGGCAAACTGCGGCGTCGGATCGAAAATTCCGATGATGTCAAACGCCCAGTTGTTGGTTCCGTCCTTGGTGGTCCAGATGGTCGTGCCCACCGGAATCTTGTCGCCTACTTTCCAGCCATACTTCTGCGCCAGCGGCCGTCCGATCAGGGCCCCCGGGCGCGTGCTCTTCATGGCATTGATCTGCGCCTGGGTGATATTGAGTTCCGGGTAAACTGCGGCCAGGCTCTCTGCATTGATTGCAAAGGCCGGAATCGCGTTTTTCGCGTCCTGAAAGTAGCCGCCGAAGAAACTCAGGTGCGCCACGTTGCGCACCCCTTTGACGGTCAGCATCTTATCCATGAGGCTGATCGGCATGGAATTGATCGCGCTCATGCGGCTCGTGGTCCATAGCCGGTTGTTGCTGCTGTCGCCGAGTCCCGCCTTGATGCTCTGATTGATTCCTTGCAGCAGGCCAAACAGCAAAAACGCCACGATGATCGACAGCATGGTGAGGATGGTGCGCGTCTTCTTGCGCCACAATCCCGCCCAGATGAGCAAAAAATATTTCACGCAGCGCTTCGCACCGCGGCGTCGACGAGGCGGCCCTTGTCGACATGCAGCGTCCGCGACGCGTGATCGGCGGCCAGCGGATCGTGCGTCACCATGATGATGGTCTTGCCCTGATCGCGGTTGAGCATCTGCAGAAGTTTCAAGATCTCCTCGGCGTTTTCGCGGTCGAGATCGCCCGTGGGCTCGTCGCAAACCAGGAGCGTCGGATCGGCGACCAAGGCGCGCGCAATCGACACGCGCTGCTGCTGTCCACCGGACAGCTCACTCGGCTTGTGGGTTGCGCGATCGGCGAGCCCAACCAGCTCGAGCACGGCGCGCACATTTTGTTTGCGCTTGGCGGACGACAGGTTCGTCAGCAGCAGCGGCACTTCGACATTGCGCGCCGCGGTGAGCACCGGCAGCAAATTGTAGAACTGAAACACGAAGCCGATATGGCGTGCGCGCCACTTCGCGAGTTTACCGCCGGACAGACGATCGATGCGCTCGCCGGCGACCGTGACTTCACCCTCGGTCGGCTGGTCCAATCCTGCGATGAGGTTGAGAAGCGTGGTCTTGCCCGAGCCCGACGGACCCATGAGCGCGAGAAACTCTCCCTGTTCGATGCTGAGATTCACGCCATGCAGCACTTCCACCGATTGTTTGCCGCGCTGATAGCGCTTCACGACGTTCTGCAAGGAAACTAGAGTGCTCATGGATGCTCCATTGAAGGTCGGAATGAATCGTCACCTAATCTACTATTTTTCGACTCGTATGCGAACACCGTCGCTCAGTTTCGTCAGGTCGCCGAGCGCCACGGTGTCGCCGCTGGCAAGCCCGGCAACGACGACCTGGCCGGCAGCGGTCTTGGCGCCGAGCCGCACCGCGCGACGCTCGACCGTTGAGTCATGAATCACATACACGATGCTGGTGTCGCCACTGGTCGCGACCGCCTCGGCAGGTATGATCACTCCAGGTGCAGCAGGTGTTTTTTCCGCTCCGGGCACCTGCGGCTCCTTTTCGGTCAGAAACGATACGCGAGCGCCCATCTCGGGAATGATGCGCGGATCTTTCTGTTTGATCGCGATGCGCACTTTGACGGTTGCCTTGGCCCGATCCGCCGTGGGGATCATCGCAATGACGGAGCCGGGAATATCCCAGTCGGGGTACGCATTCAGTTTGATGACTACCGGCTGCTGCGGTCGGACGCGATTGATGAAATTTTCGCTGACATCCACTTCCACCTCGAGAGAGTCCATGTCGACAATCGTGCCGATGCCGGTTCGCGTAAAGCCGCCGCCAGCGGACACCGGCGATACCATTTCGCCGGGTTGCGCGGCCTTCTCGGTGACAATGCCGGAGAAGGGCGCGCGTATCACCGTGTCATCGAGGCTGCGTTGTGCGACCAGCACTCCGGCTCGAGCCGAATCCAGTGCGCGCTGAGCGATGAACAGATTGTTGCGCGCCACGTCGTATTGGGCCTTCGCCTCGTCGAAACTCTGCAAGCTGATGACCGCGGCCGTTCTCTGCTGTTCGTTGCGCTCGAAAATCGGTTTTGCGTCATCGTAGGCGGTCTGCGCGGACGTTAGATTGGCCTCCGCCTGCTGCAACTGCGCGTTGCTTTGCGCCAAGGCTGCTTTCCAGTTCGAATCATCCAGTCGGGCGATGACTTCGCCAGCCTCGACGCGCTGACCTTCCTCAAGGCGTACTTCGACGACCTTGCCGGTGACCTTCGAGGAGACGGTGGCGCGACGGCGTGCGACGATGTAACCGGAGGCATCGAGCAGCGACGCGCCGAACGATGCAGATCCGCCCGTCGATGCCGCTTGCACTACCGCCGCCTTCACGATCACGCCGGTTGGACGCAGCAGGTACCAGATGCCGGACGCGGCGATGATCGCAACGGCAATGCCGGTAGCCCACCACTTGGCATGTCCCCCGGCGGAGTCCGGCGGCTCGCTGCGATCGATGCGCAGCTGATTCAGAAGCGCTGTTTTATCGGTTCCCGCGGTCTCAGCCACTGATGCTCCCCACGCTCGAGCCGTAGCCCCGAGCGAGCAATTCAACTCTCCGCAGCGTGGGTCTGTTCGGCAACCCCGATCGCTTTATCTCACACTAGCGCTACACCCCTCGTAGTCGCCGTACGTGAGACGCGCCGGGGCATGAACCATCCCGGATAGTCCTTCGAGACCCTCGAACGACTGGTCTTTCCGCCTATTCTAGACGAATGTTTACGTTCTGGATAATGCTACCCCTTGAAGAAGCCTCGTGGCATCATCGATGGCGC
Source organism: uncultured Gammaproteobacteria bacterium (assembly GCA_963785405.1). Taxonomy (GTDB): domain Bacteria; phylum Pseudomonadota; class Gammaproteobacteria; order Steroidobacterales; family Steroidobacteraceae; genus Bog-1198. The sequence goes on along the minus strand of CAWAVF010000002.1, from coordinate 1,214,742 downwards.
ACGGGCAGGCCGCCGCGACAATAGACAGGGGGAGCAATGCACTATAGAAGTCTCGTAGCCGCGGTTTCATTGGCATTGCTCGGTGCCGCGCAAGCCGGCGCGCAGACCGCAAAGCCGCAACACGCGGCAGCGCCTGCGAACGGCGAAATCACCGAAACCAAGCCCGAGGTGGTGGGATTCTCCTCGGAACGTCTTGCCACGCTTGACGGCAATCTGAAGTCACTGGTCGATGGCAAGCAACTCGCCGGTGTGGTGTGGGTGGTCGCGCGTCATGGAAGGATTGTCGATGAAAAGTCGTACGGCAATGCCGATCTGGCAAGCCAGAAGCCGATGCAGAAGGATGCCATCTTCCGTATTTTTTCGATGACCAAGCCGATCACCGGCGTCGCCATGATGATGCTGTACGAAGAAGGAAAGTGGAAACCGAGCGATCCTATCTCGCGCTACATCCCGGAGTTTCGCGATCTCAAGGTATTTTCCGGTGTCGACAAGGACGGCAAGCCGACCTTCGATGCGCCAGGCCATGCTCCGACGATGGGCGAGTTGATGTCGCACACCGCCGGCTTTACCTATGGAGTGTTTGGCGCCACTCCGGTCGATAAAATGTACCAAGAAGCGCAGCTGCTGGCTGCGCCGTCATTGAAGGATTTCATCGATCGGGTTTCCAAGCTGCCGCTGCTGTACCAACCGGGTGAAGGCTGGGTGTACAGCATCTCGGTGGACATCCAAGGCTACCTGGTCGAGAAACTTTCCGGTAAATCGTTTCCGGACTTTGTGCGCGAACGGATTTTCGAGCCGCTGGGCATGAAAGATACGGGCTTCTATGTGCCGCAAGAAAAACTCGGCCGCGTTGCGACGATTTATCAAGGCAGCCCCACCGGGCTCTCGGCCATGCCTCGCGATCCGGAGATTTCGAAGCCTCCCGGGCTGCCGTCCGGCGGCGGTGGACTTTACTCGACGGCGCGGGATTATTTGCGATTCACTCAGATGGTATTGAACGGCGGCGAACTAAATGGCGTCCGTCTCGTGGCGCCGAGCTCCATCGAGCTCATGCGCACGAATCACGTACCGGACGCCGTGAAAAACGCCAATAAGTTCGGCATCGGCTACTACCATATGCAGCCGGGTCTTGGATTCGGTTATGACTTCGCGATTCTGGAAGACCCGCCCAAGCTGGGCAGTACGGCGGGGAAGGGTACCTTTCTCTGGGACGGGGTTGCGGGCACCTGGTTCTGGATCGATCCGAGCAACGATGTGATTTTCGTCGGTATGATTCAGCGCTGGCTATTGAGCGGCGGGCCCGATGTCGAGAATTTGACGCGCGCTTTGACTTATCAGGCGCTCGTCGATCCAAAGAAGTGATGCAGCCTGGCAAAAATTCAAACGGTGGGAAAAATGACGAAACGAATTCTCGCGATCGCGGCTGCAGCCGCCATGTTGGTCGGTACATCGTGGGCCGCCGATACACTGAGCGCCCAGGATTATTTTGAGATTCAACAGCTTTACGCCAGATATAACATTGCCATCGATAGCGGCGATGCGGAAGGTTGGGCTGCGACGTTTACGCCGGACGGCGTTTTCAACACATTCAGCGGCCACGATGCATTGGTTGGGTTCATAAAGACATGGCGTGAAAAACTCAACGGCGCGACACGGAAGCACTGGAACAATAATCTGCAGGTTAGCGGAAACTCCAAGGAGGCCAGCGCATCCACGTATCTGATGCTCGTCGATCTCAGCACCAAGCCCCCCAGCATCCTTATGTCTGGTTCGTACACCGATAGTCTCGTCAAGACCAAGGACGGTTGGCGATTCACCAAACGCATGACCAAAAGCGATGTAACGCCAACGGCGCCGGCCGCTCCGGCTGCCCCGCCCGCGGCTCCGCCAAAATAGGGCGGATTTCTCTGAAGCGGTGTCGCGATGGGGGCATCGCGACGCCGCTTCTGGTTGGCGCCCATGGCCATTCGCTGCATATTTGCCTTCTCGCTGTCGGTATTGGCCGCCGCCTGCGCGAACTCCTCCCAGACGGTCACCGGCGCCGCCAGAGCGCCAATTGCCGCGACCGAAGTGCGGGTCTACACGCACGCTCCCGCGAGTTTCGAGGAGATCGCGGTTCTCAGCGCATCGCGGCGAAGCGTATCCAGCGCCGGCGGAGAGCGTGCCATCCAGAAAATGATTGCCAGCATGAAGAGTCAGGCGGCGCTGTTGGGGGCCAACGGTCTGCTCCTGGAGGATTTTTCCGATGAGCGGGACTTATCGCTGGGCACAAGCGTGGGATCTGATTCGTATACGCACAATGGCTCGATCAGCGTGGGTGCCGGCGGTTCGTTGGGCGTAGTTAAGAAAACCGCGAAGGGCAGGGCGATTTTCGTTCCGCCGGAAACTTAAGCGAGCGAGCAAGCCTTGTTTTGCGCGGCGCTATTCCCGGATCGTACAGGGCGGCGGAGTACCGTCGTAACATAGTGCCGGACCGGAATCGGACGGCGTCGGGGCATCGGTTGAATCGGTGCTGCCGGTGGTGGTGCAGCCACTCATCACGCACACACTCATCAGCAGGCCGCGTATCAGCTTCATGATTGATCCTCGGCGCTTTTACACAAACTCGGCGAATCCACTTATTTGATGGCGAATAGTATGGGCGGCTTGGTGCGATGGATCCAGCCAGCTGAAGCAACTGCAAATGTAGGCGAAAGACTACGCGGCGCGTAAGCTTCTGGGTTCCGTAAATTCCGCTATAGAATTGACCATGAACGTAATAGTGACTCAGGTCTTGCGCGCGCAGGAGTCGACCATTCAAAACATGGTGCAGCTATATACGCACGATTTTTCTGAATTTTGGGCGGGCACGGCGCGGGGGGAGCTTGGAAGCGACGGGCGCTTCGAACCGTACCCGATGGACGACTACTGGTCCCGACCCGGATGGTCCGCCGCATTCATCTTAAGCAACGGAGTTCTTGCTGGTTTCGTCCTGACAAACAATGAGGCCCACTCGGGTCAGCCGGTCGATCATAACGTCGGCGAATTCTTCATCCTGAGAAAGCATCGCGGGCAAGGAGTCGGTCGGCGCGCAGCCGAAGCAATTTTCTGCCAACAGCCGGGTTCGTGGGAAGTCGCGGTAGCGCGCAAAAACGTCAATGCCCATGAGTTCTGGCGAAAGAGCATCCGCGGCGCTCCACAAGCTCTGAACATCCAAGAACTGGACCTGGCAAACGATAAATGGAATGGGGCGGTGTTCCGTTTCGATTGGCAGGGATGACGAGAGTGTTCTCGCGCCGCGGCGCTATACAGATATCAATAAATGATGAAAAACAATTGTTTATTATATTGATATAATGTAATACATTAAATTCTGTCTCAGGAAATATTGAGCGAAAAGATCAAAGCTAGGGCGGGCTCGAAGCTCTGGTTCTCGCTGATGACATTCCTGTCGCGCAGCATGCGGCCGAGGGGAGTTGTCCTGAACTGTGATGTTCGCACTTTGGATTTGGCCACTCCTGGATAATGTGTCTCCTAAGGGAGATCGGGTGGACTAAGTCCTTTCTTCCGTCTGGAGACATTGGACATGTCCGACGCATTCTTCGAGAGATTATTCGGGGATACGGAGCCGACCCACCTGGGTAGCGGCTGGGTAAGCGGCGTGTCATCCGTTTTCTTCGGAATACTCGGCCTGGGCGGCGTGCTCTGCCTGCATTACCCGGCGCTTCTAACGCTTCCCGATGCCCGGGCGCACTATCCGCTAACCATCATTCGACTGCTGATTCAGGCCATGATCGTGATCGCTCTTGTGCTCGGCGCGATCTCCGCCATCTTGCGTCAACGCAAGGTACTGGCGCTGACCGGCGTCGCTCTCGGCCTGGCGGCGGCGCTGCTCGGAGGCGGAAGCACTCCGCTGCCGGAGGAAATCAGATCGTCGGTCGGCCTCGGATTCGACTGGTTTCTCCTGGACCTCTTGGTTATGACCATCGTGTTCGTCCCGGTGGAGCGGTTTTGGCCTCTTCATCCGCAGCAGAAGACCTTCCGGCCCGAGTGGAGCACCGATTATTTTTATTTCGTGGCCACGCATCTACCGGCGCAATTGATCACCTTCCTGATGTTAATACCCGCCACCGTTGCCTTGAAATGGTTGGCAATCCCGTGGCTCATAAAGACCGTCGGCGGCTTGCCTTTCATCGTCCAGCTGCCGCTGGCGATTGTGGTGGCAGATCTGGCTCAGTACGCCACGCATCGGGCATTCCACAAGATCCCATTCCTGTGGCGCTTTCACTCCATTCATCATTCCATTCAAACGATGGACTGGGTCGCCGGCTCGCGCTCGCACTTCGTCGATATCCTGCTCACCCGCAGCTTGATTCTCATTCCGATGACGCTGTGCGGATTCTCGCAGAGCGCGATGGCGGGGTATCTGGTGTTTGTCTCGTTCCACGCCACGTTCTGCCATACGGATTTTGGTCCTCGTCCGGTGTGGCTGGAGCCCTATTTTGTGACGGTGCGCTATCACCATTGGCATCACGCGGCGCATCCCGAGGCGGCCGACGTTAACTTCGCGATCCATTGGCCGTTCATCGACCGTCTGTTCGGGACTTACTATCTTCCGCAAGACGCCTGGCCGCAGCGCTACGGCTTGATCAACAGTTCGGTCCCCCCCGGCTTTTTTGCCCAGTTCATCGCACCGTTCGCGCGAAAGTAAATCGCAATCAGAGAGTGACTTGCGCAATGGCCAGATTGCTCGGCCTGTCTGTTCCTGTTTTTGAAGGCGCCACCAGACCCAACGCGCTCATGACTCTGACGGTGATATAGCCGAAATCGAATTCGGTGGAATCGTGTGAGGTCCGCAGGAGATGCGGATAGTGATGATGGTTGTTTTGCCAGCAGGCGCTAAACGTTGCCATCACCGGGAGCCAGTCGCCGATGTTCATCGCGTTGTCGCCGGCATCGTCATAACGCCGAGTGCCAAATCGGCGGTCGTGGGTCCAATAGTTCTGAATCATATTCACCCAAAGCGCGAATATCCGGACGCCGAGCCAAACTCCAATGGCAAATTTCCAGTCTCGAACGAACCACCATAGAAGGCCGCAGCTTAAAATCGGAGAGATAAGCATAAACAGGCGATGAGAGACTAAACGGAACGGCCACGTTTTGAGGATGGCGTCGTTTGCCACGTCGGCTGTGCACGGATAGGGAAAGAGGCATAAATACAGCGTTTTCCAAAATCCGTCGGCCCCCAGCTTATTGGGATCGCCAGCATGGTCTGCAAACCTATGATGAAGCCGGTGCCGATTGACCCAGCTGACGGGATCGACGTAGACGCCCACTGCGTTGTTGATGAGGGTCACTGCCTTGATGAACCACCCCTTGTAGTCCAAGGCTCGGTGCGCGATGCCCAGATGAATCATGTCGGATAGATAAAGTCCGCCGAGGAACCAGGAAATCAACAAATAACCGACTCCGATGGTGATTCCCCGCCAAGGCCCGAGCCAAGGCGGTGCCAGATAAGCTGACAATAGAACCTGAAACGCAAGCGCTGCAACGCCAAGCACATTGTATATTTTCATAGACGGCACGTGGGAAACGGCATGGAGATCTCGGATACAGCCGTGCACATCTTTGCATTTGATTGCATTTCCGTCGAGCCTGCAACGCCGAAGAGCACCGGTGGCCGGCCCGCTCTTCCCAGGCATGGCCCATGAGCCACCTTATAAGCATCGGCATCGGTCTAGTGCGGCTCCATGACCGCGAACGACCCGTCGGACCACTTGGTCACCGGAACGATGAACGTCGTGATGGGCTCCGGATCGCCCTGCGCGGCAAATACCGGCGAGTCGTGAAGGTCTGCGCCCCAGTCGGCGCCATTGGTGTGGGCGAGGAAAAACATCAGATGCGGATGCCAGTGACCATCGGTGTCAGACAGGTATCCCTGCTTCGACATCATAAAAGACATCGCGCCGGGCTCCGGCACTGCGATGCGGTTCGCGGCAAGCGCAGCCTTGGTGCGGACGATCATCTCGGCCTTTGAGGCACCGGCGAGCGCCCATTGGGTTCTTTCAAGATAAACGGGAAGAACGGACCGTACAGCGGCGGGGTTCAAGCATATGGGTGCACGAAGCTTCGGGTTCCAGAACTCGGCATTCTCAAAGCCGGCGGTCCAGGACCGCCACACGAGGCAGACAAAGCCGTTCTTGCCCTTCGCCGCCGTTTCATACCCATGACTGCCGAGCGTGAGAATGCTGGCATCGGCTGAAATCGAGGTCGGTGCGGCACTCCGCGACAGTGCGATCTCTTCGGCCGCGCTTGCCAAGCGGTATTGCTGGATAGGCGCCATGCTCTGATAAGCGGGCTTCGTAGTATCGGCGCCGGCTGGCCCGATGGCAGTGAGCAGAAAAGCCAGTCCACAAAGTCCCGGCGCGATCATCGTTCGTCCAATCATTCGCATGAGCAGCTCCCTTTTATCAGCGATAGTTTCCGAGACGGTGAAGTATCAAAGAAGACCAGGCGCGTGTCAACTCGCGCGACGGCGGTGCAGCGGGCCTAACAGTGGGCTAGAATTTGTTGCGCGTTCGCCGCGCGCAATGTTCGGCAACGAACTGACATCCGTCTGCGTTGCGGGTATGAATAATTGCCGGGCAAAGGTAAAGTCTCGGAGTGGACACCAGGGAAGGTGGAAGTGCTGACCGAAACAATTGGAACGAGCAATTCGGCTGAGGCGACGACCGCCGCGCGGACGCTCGCTACTTATAGGTCGCGACTGGCAGAGCTGCTGACGAGAGCGGAAACTGCCGCGCAAAATGGCGACGCGGAGATTCATTTCACCGTCAGCACACTCGTCGATCGGCTCAGCAGCGACTTGATGCGACTGTACGATGAGTCGCAGCGCGGACTGCTGACCCAGAGTGACCGGGCGACCGTGCTGCCGGCGCTTGAGTTCATGCGCGAGGTACTGCGCCATGCGTGGAGCCGTCCCCGCGCGCTTCGTGACACTCTTTACAAAGCGCTTGCGGCTGTTCCGGACGGGTCCTCGTGACACGGCCCGGCTCAGAGTCGATGCGCTGAGCACTCCAATATTTGTTTGTGGTCATAGTCCAGCAACGCTGCCGATTTCCTCATTTTATTGCAAAATGTGGGGATGGATACCTCGGCGCGGCGGGCTCTACCCGGACTCTTGATGCTTTACGCCGCAGCGAGCCTATTGCACTTCGTACACAATGCTGAGTACTGGCGCAGTACCCAAATCTGCCGTCTTCATGGTCGCGCGCTGGCATTTACATCGCATGGTGCTGCATCACAATGCTGGGCGTCGCCGGCTTTCTGCGAGCTCCCTGATCTAGGAGGAATTTGACATGCCTGGCTACGAAATCGCGCAACTGAACATCGGGATCATCCGGGGGCCGATGGATTCGCCGGTAATGGACGAGTTTGCCGCGAACCTGCAACGCATCAATGCATTGGCGGAGGCCTCGCCGGGATTTGTCTGGCGCCTGCAAACTGAAGCCGGCGATGCAACGGCCATTCGTCCCTTCAAGGATGAGAACATGCTGGTCAACATGTCAGTCTGGCGAGATGTGGAATCACTGAATCAGTATGTCTACCGCTCAGCGCACGTGGACGTCATGCGCAGACGCAAGGAATGGTTCGAGCGCATGCGCGAGGCCTTTTTAGTACTGTGGTGGGTGCCGCCGGGACATCGCCCGAGTATCGCGGAGGCGCTGGCAAAGCTTGATGTTTTGCGCTCCAATGGACCCACTCCGGAAGCATTCACATTTCGCCAGGCCTTTCCGCCGCCTGATTCGCCACCCGCTCAGTCACCTGTGGTATTCGGTGATGAATGTCCGGCGACCTAGGCCGTGCGGGCCGCGAGAGTCGACTTTAGGGGAGTCCCGATGTCAGATCTGAAGCGAGGCGCCTGCCTCTGCGGTGGGGTGAGCTTCACTGTTTCCGGTGACCTCCGCGCTCCTGATGCTTGTCATTGCACCGAGTGCCGTAGGCAATCCGGGCACTATTTTGCCTCTACGAACGTTACTCGCACGCGCCTTGTTATCACGGGTCGGGAGAATGTGTGTTGGTATCAATCGTCCGCAAAGGTGCGGCGAGGGTTCTGCAGAACATGCGGTTCGTTCTTGTTCTGGGATCCCCATGATAGGGATTGGATCGCCATTGCAATGGGCGCATTCGACGCCCCAACCTCGGCGCACCTTGAGAAGCATATCTTTGTGGCGGAGAAAGGTGACTACTACGAAATTTCCGACGGCCTGCCGCAGAGCCAAAAGCACTAGCTACGGGCGGTTGGCAGTTAGAGTGAATACACCCGTGTCGGGTCGGCTGCAGTTTCGAATCTCCGGCGAATCGGCGCTATGCAAAGACATCCGCTGTCGTGGGTTCGATTCCTTCGCTCACTTGGCGGAACACGTGCGGTCGTTGCCGTACGGTAGAACAGCAAACTCCGAAGATCCATTGGCCGTTCTGCAGGAGGGACGCGGCACTTGCAGTGCCAAGCACCGGTTTCTCGCGACCGTCGCACAAGACTGCGGTCACTCGGAAGTACGGCTCACTGTCGGTATTTATGAAATGTCGGAGGAGAATACTCCCGGCGTTGGTAGAGTGCTTAGTTCGGCAACGCTCACGAGTATCCCCGAGGCACATTGCTACCTGTCGATCGCAGGCGTCCGCTACGACTTCACTGGCCTTTCGGCCGGTAGTTCGTCTCCGTTTGCGGCGCTTCTCGCCGAGTACACTGTTTCTCCGATGAACCTTCCTCAAATCAAAGTCGAGCTTCACAAGGGGGCCATTGCCGCTTGGGCGGGAGAACGAGGTATTTCCAACGAGGCGGCGTGGGCCACTCGGGAAGCTTGCATCGCGGCGTTGGCGACCAAGTCCTCTAACGAGCGGGCGTCCTCGTAGGGATCGCGTCGGCAATGCCTGCGGTTTTCTCAGGAAAATCGATGGATCGAGTGAAGCCTGGCGCCGCGAGTTTGCATACAATGAGCAATGGTCTCCGACTCCATCACTTCCCGGCACGCCTTTGCGGCCGAGATTATTGCACGGGCTACACAGATCGGTGCGAAGCTGCGCGCGCAGCAGGATCAGAGCGATGCGCGCGGCTGCTACTCCGATGAGATACACCGGGAACTCCTGGAGGGTGGCTTCTATCGAATCCTGCAGCCGCGAATGTTCAACGGCGGCGGGGTCGATTGCGAAACCTATATTCGGGTGATCTTCGAGCTGTCCCGGGGGCATCCTGGCGGCGGCTGGTGCTACGCCCTGGCCTCGTCTCATGCCCTGGTTTTAGGCGCACACTTCGAGGAAGAGGTGCAGCGCGAGCTGTTTGGCTCGGAGGGAGACTTTCGCGCTGCATTTGCAGCCGGCCCAGCAGGGATTCCGACATTCGAACGTTGTGACGGAGGCTATCGCGTAAGCGGCTTATGGGCGTTCGCGTCGGGAATTCCCGTATGTACGCATTTTCTGGGTGGGGCCTTCATCGCCGGTGTTGACGGTGCGCCCGCGCCGGTGGCCTTCGTCGTGCCGCGCCCGAGCGTCGAGGTATTGCCGGACTGGGGCGGCGATGCGGCCATGGGCATGCAGGCGAGCGGCTCCAACAGTGTGCGATTGAATGGGGTGTTCATTCCCGACCGCCACATCGTTCCCTCGCCGGTCGGCATTTTAACCACTGACAATTTGCCCGACGGCACTCCGGGCACGCGCCTGCACGGCGAAGGGTTGTTCCTCGGCATCATTTTCGGATGGTTCAGCTGTGAGTTTGGCGCCATCTTCACCGGTGCAGCTCGCGCGGCACTGGAGGAATACGAGCGATTGTTGCGGACGAAACCGATGTTGTTCGAGCCGCAGCGGACGCGAATGCACGATCCGGAGTTGCAGCGGATATTCGGCGAGGCGCTGTGTCGCGCCGATGCCGCCGAGGCGCTCACCTTGAGTGCAACCCGACTTCACATAGAGCAATGTGATCTATGGATGAAAGAGCGGCGGCCAATCACCGCCGCAGACACGCTGCGAGTCTGGGGAACGGCGCGTGAAGGTTGTCGCGCTGCGTGCGAATGCGTGGAGATGCTGTTCCACAGCGCCGGCGCATCGGGGGCGAAGCACGGAGATCGGCTGCAGCGCTATTTTCGCGATGTGCAGATGTACCGAATCCATTTCCAGTCGCAGGCGATCACACCCATGTTGCGAGCCCAGCTGCGGTTGGGTACCGAAGTGCCGCTGCCGTTTCGCGCCGCCGCCTCGCCGTCAGCGTCGCGCTGAGCTCCCAGCATTGGCTCGAACGACCGCGAGGTCGCCGATGTCATCGGAACTTGGGGTCGAGTTCTCGCGCCTTGGCTTCGTCAATGTTGGCGCGCTTGAGGTCTTTCTTTTCCGCGTAAGCCGATGCCCTGAAATTATAGGCGAGGGCATCCTTAGGATTCAGAGCGATGGCGGCAGTTAGATCGACAATGGCTGCATCGTATTTATGATCTTTAAGCCGCGCGTAGCCGCGGCCACGAAGTGCTTCGGCGTCCTTGGGGCTCACTTCGATGACATGATTGTAGTCCTCGATGGCGCCTGGGTTGTCTCCCCCTTGCTGGCGAAAGAAGGCGCGCTGCAAATAGGCTTGGGCGGTATCGGGGCTTAGTTGGATCGCCTGGGTGAAATCAGCAATGGCGGGGTCACGATTGTGTCGGGCTCCATAGGCTTGACCGCGGTTAAAGTATGCGGCGGGTCGGCTGGGGTCGATAGCGATGGCAGCCGTAAAATCCACGATCGCCGCATCCCAATTGGATTTAGCCAGATAGGCAACGCCGCGATTGATGTAGGCATCGGTCAACCTTGGGTCGATCGCGAGGGCTGCGCTTAAATCGGCGATCGCGAGGGTTGAATTACCTTGGGCGGCGTAAATGTCGCCTCGAGCCTTGAACGCTTGGGCATCGAGGTGGTTGAGTTCGATGGCTTTGCTCAATTCTGCCATCGCCCCTTGCTCATTGTCCGTGGCATGCAGGGTAAGACCCAGGACCAGGTGGGCCGTGGCCATGCCAGGCTCCAGTCGAATCGCCTCAGTGGCGTCGGCGACTGCTTTGGAGTTGTCACCCAACGCTCGGAAGGCCAAGGCGCGGTCGCGCCACGCCATGGCGTTTGAGGGATTCAATTCAATGGCTTTTGCGTAGTCGGCGATTGCGCGATCTTGGCTGCCGCTATGGGCGAAGGCCTCGCCGCGGGTGACGTACACCGCGGAATCCTTTGGGTTCAGCGCAATCACTCGGCCGAGATCGGCGATGGCGCGGTCATTGTCGCCACGAGCTATTAAGATCGCAGAGCGGTTGATGTAGGCCGTCGCGAGCGTGGGATCCAGGGTGACAGCCTCGCCGTAATCAGCCAGTGCGCGGTCGAGATCAGCCTGTCGGAAATACATCAGGCCGCGATTGAGATATAGGTTCGCTTGAACGCGGCGTGGCTCGGGATGATTCAAGGCCGCGGTGTAGTCGATGATTGCGTGACTAAAGTCGCCCTGCTGCGCATAGAACGAGGCACGGTTGCGAAGTGCCGCTGCGCGAATATCATCGTCCTCGTGCTTATCCTGAATAACCTGTGTGCAGGCGATGATCGCAACTTCGGGCTTGGCAGAACTGCACTGCATCCGATCGCTACTGCTCGCGTCGCGGTTTGCGGCCGCGGTGGCTGGATTCGTGAGGCCAAGAAACAAAAAAGTCAGCAGCGAGAGGGAAGCGCGCAACATGCGATTGACGTGCCCATTAAGACTAACCTCACAGATGCCTCGTCAGGTTTTACTGTTTTTTCCCAACGCTCTGCACCGCAGGCGCTTCGGCAGTCAATTTTGCTTTCTCGGTGGCCACCTCGCCGGCACGCATGCCTGAGAGAATACCCTCTAGTGCGTAATTTCCCTCGTGGCAGGCATACTCGAAGATCCGCCCCTTCGATGGGCTGAATTCGTATTCGCCGCTCCACGGCCGATCCCAAACGCTCGGATCTTCGACCCTGAACTTATAGAGGATGCGGTGAGGCGCGACGCGAGTGAATCGCTCAGTGACCTTCAAGTCCCTCCATGCTCCTTTGATGGCGGTGGCTTTCGGGTAGTTGGTTGTCTCAACGACTAGCGTCGCGCCCTCGTACCAACCGATGGAATCACCCATCCAAGGACGCCCGCCATCGGTGCGATGCTTCCCGCCGATACGGATGATCCGCACGTCGTGAACCATTTCGACAACGATTGCTACTGTGTCCTTGCTCTGCGCTATTTCATAGTTATTGTTGTAAAGAAGCGGCAGCATCACCGGACCCGCGCTGTAGCCGAAGGAACTCAAGCATCGCTCCGCCAGCGTTTGATTTTCGGGGTTTTCGCCGTAGTGCAAGTACGGATTTTCAGCCACCACGCCCGGTTTGGTCGGCGGCAATCGTCCATCGGCGGGATCGGTAATGAACGAGGCTCGCGGTTCACCGTTAACCCGCATGACATTGTTGCCTGGATCGATCCATGCAAAGTTATAGCCGCAGCCCGCGCCGCTGAAACCCTTGCCGCACTCCTGCGGCAGATCGGTGGTCTTAAATTTGGGGTCCCTAGGTGCGGCATCCGCCGCATATATTTTTGCGTCATCGCCTTCGACCTTTTTGACCTCTTCGGGGGTCATGATAAGCCGCGTGCCGTATTCTTTCGGACGCTCGAGGGTGGTCAGAGTCGCGTTGGTCCAGGTCCCTTCCAGGTCCGGCTGACCATAGGCGTTAAGCGGTGCTTTGTAGACGCCGGCGGTGGGATTCGCCGCCGCAAGTACCGATGACATTGTCAGGGCGGACATTGCCGCCCCAAACGTTAACGCGATTGACTGCTTCGGTCTCATTTTAATGACTCCTTGGCAAGTCGCCAGGTCTTCGACGAACTCAGAGGTGTTTAGGTCTTGCGACGCATTGTAACGCCTTTCGGGCCTGCTTCCGCCCAATGAAACTGTTCCCAGTACCCTGGATCCAGGAGATGGGCGCGATCAGCGGGGCAGGGTCGCCGATCTTGAAGGTGCGGCTCTGCGTAAAGTCGCGGGCCCCGGGTTAAGTCCAGCAGCCTGAACGCGGACGAGGACTTCACCAGCCTGCCGGCGACAGTTCTGGAAAGTCGGTCAGCGTCGTGTGTTCAGGTCAGCCGTAGTGTGAAACGATAAGAGCTGGCATGTTGGGAGCTTAGCTTACCTATTTTGGCGCGCCGGCCTGATGTTTCGGGTGCGCGCGTGCGAACGCCTCGAGTTTCTCGCAGCGGGCGACGATGGCGTTCACCGTCGGTACATTGGCTGCTTCGAACTCGAGCAATTTGGCGACGACAACGAGGCTGGCGAGGCAGATATCAGCGATCGTCACGTGATCACCGTGGCAGAAGATGCCGGTACTAGGATCGCCGGCAAGGCGGGATTCCATGGCGGTTAGTCCGCGGATCAGCCAATGAACTGTCCAATCGCGCCGAGCCGTGTCATCGAATGCCGCAGCGCTAAGCAGATACTTGCGGACGCGTGGCGCGATCATGGGATGGGTATCGCTGGCGATTAGGGCAGCCAAGGAGCGCACCCGCGCGCGGCCACGCAAATCCGTCGGCAGCAGCGGAGGTTGCGGATAGCGCTCGTCGAGATATTCGAGGATGGCGATAGATTGGGTGAGTGGTGGTTGCCCCGGCTCGATCAAGGCGGGCACCGCTCCTTCAGGGTTGATTGCCAAGAAGGCCGGCATTAACTGTTCTTCGGCAGCGAGGTTAATTGGGATCTCCTGGACAGGAATTTCTTTGAAAGCGAGCGCGACCCGAACGCGATAGGCAGCCATCGAGCACCAATAGCCATAAAGCTGAAACGTGTGTTCATTGGTCATATCAGTGCCGATCGATCCGCGTCGCGACAGCCCACAAAACTGATCCAGGGATTAATCGTCATCCTTGCCGTGGCTGCGATCTTGCGTCCTCGTCGCGCGGCTGGCAACAGCCGCTTGTGTAGTGTGGAATGGCAGAGAAAGCTCGAACGGACCGGCCACTGGAGAATCGCGCTCTAAGCGAATGCTCCTTGGGTGATGCCGTGGGACGAAGGTCCAATAGCCCGCCGCAAGCAGCCGGAACCAAATTAGTATGCGAATCCGTAAGGGGTAGACGCGCGAAGATAACTGCCGCCTCGACCGAGGATCCCATTCGCGCAACCGGAGATATCAAACAATGAAACTTGGCACATCCACGATTGCGTTTGCAATCTCGGCGATTTTGGTCGGCGCCACGCCGCTTGCCACCCGCGCGCAAACGACCACAGCGGATTTGACAACGGCCCCCGGTAAGCTTGGCGTGAGCGAAACCGTCAAGATGACGGCCACCGTGGTATTGATCGACATGGGCAGCCGGGACCTAGTGCTTATTGACTCGCAGGGAAAGATGCACAAGGTCAATGTGAGCGATCAAGTGAGGAATCTCGATCAGGTGAAGGTCGGAGACAAGGTGACCGCCGAATACACCGAAGCGATATCGTTGCGGCTCACGAAGCGTGGCACAGCCGACGTTCCGCCTGCGAGTGCGGAACAGGCGGTAGTCCGCTCGCCCAAGGGCATGAAGCCGGGTGGGGCAGTCGGTCGCAAGGTGACCGCCTTCGCAACGGTCGCGGCGGTTAACCCCAAGAAACAATTCGTCACTCTGCGTGGCCCCCTGGGCAACGAGTACGATGTTCAAGTGCTCGACCCGGTGTTGCTTAAGACCGTCAACAAGGGCGACGAGGTCGAAGTGGTCTATACAGAGGCATTCGCCATTTCGGTGCAGTCGGCGCCGGGTCCAAAATAGTTTGCCAGATGCGGCCACGACGGGTGGCCGCAGCCGGTACCGCCGGCCGGCGTCCTCATTCTTGAGGGTGACCGTGAATCTCCTACCAGGACCGGCGCAGTCACCTGCGCCGGTCCTCTACTCGCTAACCCCTCATACTCGCCGTATCTCGGGCAACAAGACTACAGCTGCTGCAGGGTCTTCTTAATCTTTGCAGCCATGCCCTGGTTGGGCTTAGCAGCAGCGTTGGAGGAGGGTGCCGCCGCCTGAATGGCGTTAGACGATGCGGCAGTCGCCCCCGACGGAATCCCCTTGTCGCTGTCCGAATCCTGCTGTAGCGGGCCCTTGATATGATCGAAAGGCACCGTCAGGGCGAATGTCGGTAGGTTCTGCGCGCGAGCATGCGTCGCCGCTTCGTAGCCCGAAGCTAGCTTGATCAGCGTCGGCTCACTAAACGCCGTGCCGAAGAAGCTGATGCCGAATGGCACCCCGAACACCTCGCCCGCGGGCACTTGCACGATCGGATATCCCGGCCCGGCCGCCAGGCTCGAGGTTCCGAAAATGAAGTGATCGCCGTACACCAGGTCAGTGGACCACGCCGGGTTGTCGGTCGCCGATACAACTGCGTCCAGGTGAAATGTGCTCAGGGCCTGGTCCATGCTGACACCGGCGGCCTGATCCAGGTCGAGCGCAATGTTGTAGGATGACATGCCGCCGCTGTTGCTGCCGAAGAGGCTGGGATCCTGTGGCGCGTTTGGATCGGTCGTATTCAGCGAATTCGCAAGATCGAAGATGTCCTGATTGAAGAACGGCATCTCAATATCTGCGTGAGCGTTATTGAAGTCGATGGCCGCCTGCAAGGTCCCGCCGGCTACGGGTACACCGACGCGCGTAGCAAAGTACGCACTCACATCGTTCTTGAAGTCATAGAGCAACACGCCAGTCTCGCCTGCCGCAGGCGTGAAGGTAAATCCCGCCGCGTCCAGATCGATGACGGTCGCTCCTGCATCACTGAGTGCCTTAAATGCGGCTTCGATGGCTGCGGTCACTGCGGTGGGCGTCACCACATTGGTGAATCCGTTCAGCCCCACCCGAGTAATGCCGATCCTCGCTCCTTTCAGACCATTCGGGTCAAGAAACTGCGTGTAATCGGTGGGGAGATTGGTCGGTCGGGTAAAGCGGCCGCGCCAGCCCAGGGGCACGCTACCGGTCGCGGAGTCGCGTCCGTCATAAGTGCGGCTCTGGATCACTCCAAGCGCCGTCGCCGCATCAGCTACGGTGCGCGCATGTGGACCGACCGTGTCCTGCGTATGCGAAATAGGTACAACACCAGCCCGGCTTGTGAGTCCAACCGTGGGTTTGATCGCAACCACTCCATTCGCATTGCCCGGACAGACAATACTTCCGTCAGTTTCGGAGCCGAACGACACGGTGGCAAAGTTCGCCGACGCCGCCGCACCGGAACCGGAGCTGGAACCACAAGGATTGCGGTCGATGCCATATGGATTGTGAGTCTGTCCGCCGCGACCCGACCAGCCGCTGATCGATTCGAATGAACGGAAGTTTGCCCACTCCGACAGAGTGGTCTTGCCGAGAATCACGGCGCCGCCAGCGCGCAAATTCGCCGCGACCGTGGAATCTCGCCCAGCAGGCGTCCCCACCAGCGCAAACGATCCTGCACTGGTCTGCATTTTGTCGCCAGTGTCGATGTTGTCTTTCAAAAGCACAGGGATGCCGTGCAGGGGCCCCAGCACCACGCCACGTCTGCGCAATTCGTCGGCATTGCGCGCTAACGCCAGTGCCTCCGGATTGAGTTGCATGATGGCGTTTACCCCAGGACCGGTTGAGTCCAGTGCGTGGATGCGGTCAATGTACGCACGCGTCAACTGCTCCGAGGTCAGCCGACCGGCGGCCATCTCAGCTTGGAGCTGTGCTACGGTGGCTTCGCGAAATGGGAATCTGTCGTCGGAGTCGGAGAGTGCCGCGAGGGGCAACAGCAGCAGCGCTGCGACCAGAATCCGTCTTGCCATGTGGGATTTCATGTGTTTCCTCCTTGGTTTTGGTGCTCGAGCTGGGCAGGTAGGGAAGGCAGCAGGAATCTCGCTGCGCCGAATGATTTTGTGCCGCGGAAGACCTGCCGTTCTGCCGCCAGCGCGCGGATGCTACTCGCGCGATAATTCAAACGCAACGCGTGCTTTGTGATGCGCGAATGGCGCCGGAAAATGCGGTTTCAACTCACGATTGGGCGAGAGGCCGCCCGTCAATTGCCCCACGCAGTGTGCGCCGCAGCGAGCGGTTAATTCCTGTGCGTTAGCGGAGCAGTCTCAGCGTCGGGAGCGCACATCGTCCGCAATCCAATTCACTTCCCACGTCTTCCCGCCATCGTCCGAGTATGCTTGCTCAAAGCGGCATGACGTGGAAGTGATTTCGGAAATCACGAATCGCACCAGGATCGCACGTGTTCCGAGCGTCTCCTGATCGAAGAACTCAGCACGCCCATTCCTAAACTCGCCGATCGAGGGCGTGGCCATCGTGCCGCTGGCGCTGTTCGAGAAATTGAGGCTCCACTGGCGCGAATCCGGGTTGTAGAGTCGAAGCGACAGGGCTTCGATGTGTCCCTTCGCTCCGTCGACCTCGAGTTCCACAAGATTGGCGCGACCGTTCCAAACCTTGCGGACGACCGTCGTACCCTCGTACTCAACCCACGTGGTTGACCCGGTCAGGGGACGCAGGAGCCGCTTGAGGTGCGTCTTCCAACTGCCGATTTCAAAGTCAAAATCGTGTTGACCGTCGCGAATTGCGGCAGCCGGTTTGGTACCGTGCGGTGCGTCGGGCGGATTCGGTTGGGCCAAGGCATGCATGGGGTAGGCGAGGAGGACAAAGGAGTAGGTGACACCAAGGAGTAGAAGTCTGATCAGCTGCATGCGCGCATACTGCCTACCAGTGGATGCAGTGCGTCGGATCGTCAACCAGGACGACTTCGTATTTGTCGATCATGGGCATCAACAGGTTCTCGAGTTCGCTCTTCCATAACTCGCCCTCATAAAACCCTGCCTTCAGCACTTCACGCGAAGGGAGGTCCGGAAACCCGCGCATGAAGAAGAACGTGTCAGGATCTTCAATCGACAGGAAAGGACCCAGGATTTTCATGCCCAAGCGGTGATGCTCGGGTACAGATCGGGTGCGAAATACCTCCAAAAAGCGCTCCCGCATGCCTGCTTTGAGCCTATAGGTGCGCATCTCGACGATCATCTATAATCCTCCACCGGCAATCTTGCGCGCGCATGCCACACCCGACAAGAACGCACTTTTTGGTAACCGGGACCCCAGATGGAAACTGCACCTTCGGCGAAGGTATTGGATGCACAACCCGCGGCGGGTTGCCCGCTCACCGCGGCCCTCAATGCGATTGGCGGCAAGTGGAATATGATTTGCCTGTACTGGTTGGACACGGGCACTCGGCGATTCAACGAACTGCAGCGTCTCATGCCGGATATTTCGCACAAAGTGTTGGCTGACACGCTTAGGACGCTGGAGCAACAAGGACTTGTCAGCCGCACGGAGTTTCCCGAGGTGCCGCCGCGCGTCGAGTACAAGATCTCGCCCTATGGCGAGTCTGTGCGACCGCTAATCGAATCTGTCCGCGTTTGGGGTCGCGCGCATCTGGAGCGCGAACGTCGCTGAACGCGACATTGCCGTTTTTTATGAACGATCGAATATGCGCTACTATCTAGGAATTCGGTTTTCGCGATTTGGATTCGACTTCGAAAGAGGCTGATCGGATCGTTGAAAGATGGATAAAAAAAACAAGGACTCAAGGTCGACCCACAAATTCACGCCGCTGCTTACCGTGAAACTAACTAGAAGGATTGGCACATGCGAAACCTCGGATTATCTTTGACGTTGGCTATCTCAATCGGCGTTGGCACGAGCGCATTTTCGAAATCCGCGGCACCAACCGTCGATCCCGCTTGGAAGGCGCCTGAGGTGGTCGAATTTATTGGGCTTAAAAAGGGCGATAAGGTAGCTGATGTTGTGGCGCTGCGCCTGACCGCATCGCTCGCTCAGGCCGTGGGGCCGACCGGAAAAGTGTACGCGGTGGAAACAGCCGAAGTCGTCAAGGCCCATCCCGAAATGCTAACGCGCATGAAAGCGGTGGCGAGTCAGTCGCCCAATGTCATCGTCAGCGCTGAGCCGGTCGCATCGGCATTGCCGTCGGGACTCGATGCCGTGTTCATTCGACAGAATTATCACGATCTCTACGACAAGTTCATGGGACCTGCGGATGTTGCCGCATTCAACAAGGCAGTGTTTGCCGCCCTGAAGCCAGGTGGTGTCTATGTGGTGTTGGATCACGCAGCGATAGCGGGCTCAGGGGTGAGCGCAACCGAGACGCTGCACCGGATCGATCCGGCAAGAGTGAAGGCGGATGTGCTGGCAGCGGGCTTTAAGCTGGATGGCGAGAGCACAATGCTTGTAGACAAGGCCGACGATCACACCAAAAATGTGTTTGATCCGTCCATCCGCGGTCACACCGATCAGTTTCTGTTTCGCTTTAAGAAGCCGTATTGATGTTAAGTCGAGATTTTGGCCTGACACAGGCACGCAAGCGCACCGCTGCCGCAGAGCCCGGGTGCGCTAGGATCGGCAATGCAAAATATTTCCCGGCGAACCTTTAGCTGCGCCGCCGTCGTGATGCTGACGGTACCCGCGTTTGCGAGGGCATCGATCGGGAGGGTGCCGAAAACCCTGGATCACATCATTCTGGGGTGTACCGATCTTGATGCGGGAATCGAGTTTGTGTTCCAGCATTTGGGGGTTCGCGCGATCCCCGGGGGCGTACATCCCGGAGCCGGCACCAAGAACGCGTTACTGTCCTTAGGTAAGCTGCGTTATCTTGAAATCATAGCGCCTGATCCGTTGCAATCAGATGCGGCCGATCCGCGCAAATTGCGCACCTTGAAGCGTCCGGCGTTAGTCGGTTGGGCGGAGCACCGAAATCAGCTGGATGAATTTGCGGGCGTCCTGCACGCAGCCGGCGTCGACTGTGTGGGTCCGGTGCCCGGCTCCCGACGGCGACCGGATGGGTCCGTTTTGAACTGGAAGTCGCTGTCGTTAAAAGAGGATGAGCACGGAATTCTACCGTTCTTCATTGAATGGGGCGCAACCGCGAAGCACCCCTCCGTGGATTCGCCCAGAGGCTGCCGACTTGATAGCCTGCAAATGACGACGCCGAATCCAGCATCGCTTGGCGCTTTAAGCCAGACGCTCGATCTTAACGTCGCCATTGGTCAGTCAATGGCACCAGGTCTGATCGCGCATTTGCACGGCCCCATGGGCAGTCTGGCACTGCAGTCCCGGTAGCGCGTCATTGTTTAGGCGCAGATCGGCTGGCGGGTTTACAATAGCAAGCCAACAAACCGGATACATCGCCATGACAGGTCAATCAATCAATACACGTCGAATTGTGCCGGCTCCCGCGCCGAGCCATCCCGACCTGCGTTCTACGGTACTCAACGTTCATTGCGCCGAAGATGAGGACGTGGAATGGACATGGACCGAGACTAGAGAAGGCCGGTACGTGTCCGGATATAACCTCGTGGCACGGAAGCGCTCCGCCTAAAGGACAACCTCCTAAACTTTCACAAACGTCCCATGCAGGCTCAAGGGAAGCGCCACGGGCGATTGCCACGTGCATAGGGGTCCGTCGGCAATGCGGCGCGCGTCAAAGACGTGCAACTCGGTCTTTCCAGCCCGCAAATTAATGCTTGGGCCCAATATCCAACCATCCATTTCCGAGCGGCTGCCCGGATTGGGTACGAATATCATTTCTTCGACCAGATGATTGGGCCCGAAGTCGAAATGTTGCGACCGACTGGTACGCCAGTCATGGAGCGCTACGCCGGTGAAAAGGGGTTCGTTTGGCGCTTTGGACGTGGCGTGCAGGGTATAGGATCGAGGCAGGCCGGAACGACGGCCGTCGGTGCGCGGGAACTCTGCGGCGATGCCTGTATCCTGCAAAGATGCTCTTCCGTCGGGCGTGAGGGTGATTAGGGCAAGCGTGGGGATAGCGTCCGGACGGTAGACCCCCTGAAGGACATCGCGCGCACCGCGCAGCGCGAACCCGGGATCGGCAGACCGACATACGTCAAACAAAATGGAACCGCTTGGATCGCGCCAGGCAGAGCCTAAGTGGAAAAAGAAGAACGCCGGCAGTTCGTACACGCGCTGCCGGGTAAGATCTGCCTTGTCGAGAACGAGAATCTGAGTGCTCCATTGCGGATGCCATTCCATCATGTCGGCGAAGTCGGAATGCATTTCTCCGGCACTTTGTACCCAGGGTTGCAGGACAACGATCAGGTCTCGATCCGTCGCCGTGAAATCATGCACGTAACTGGCCCGCGGCAGAGTGATGGGGACTGCCGCCTGCACCTCGCCGCCAATCCCGAGCCGCCAGACCACCGCTTGCGATCCTGATATACCCAGGTTCCAAAGCACGCCGTCGCTGTCAATACGGGGATGCGCCAAAAATGGCATGTGTGCAAGGTCTTCGCGCAGTGTCTTGACGCCCCGAGTGGCAAGCGTACGTGGATCGATCGCGATCGGCGACCCCGCTTCCCACAGTGCCCAAAGCTCATTGCCGCGCAACACGACGGAGATATTCGCGGCGTTGAAATCATCGCTCGAACTGACGTTGACATGTTCGGCCATCGGCGTGCCGAATCCACCGCTGACCACCGCATGCGCCGCTTCATCAGCGCGTCGCTTTGGCGTATCGACAAACGCCGCGCTTAGTGTGGCTTTCCCATCGCCGAGCGAAAAAGCACGCACCAAACCGTCGCCGTCGAACCAATGTGTAGCCGACTTGCCCGGCCGGTGCCACTTGCCGGGGCCGTTGCGGTAAAGCGTTCCGGCCAGATCGCGGGGAACGTTACCCTGAACACAGATGAGGGGAGTCGATGGCAGATTAAACTCGAGGTCAGCAAATGCAATGCGCCAGTCGGCCGCGGCCTGCATTCCGGCCAAGGCTTGCGCCAACTCCGGAACCAGCGGCAACGAGGCGACGCCAGCAAGGCTTCCAAGCACTTCGCGGCGAGTAAGCATTTTCATCGCGTTTCTCCTGGCTAGGCGCACTATGAGGTGGCGGGTCTTTTCAATCGATGTGAATAGAGATTGAGTTGTCGCCCGCATGAACGACAAAGACGGTTTCCTTCCACGAGGGCGCATGCATATGCACGGGCGCGTCATTGGAAAAGCCGACCGGTTCAGTGGGCATCCCAAAAAGATTGGTGTTCAGTTTTGCATCGCCATTCAAGTCGTGAAACGCCTTGATCGCGTATTGACCGGGTGCAAGATCCGCGAGCGTGGTGACCGCAGCGCCATCCTTGATTTCGAGTTTTACGGTTCGCGTTGCTGACTCGGATGCAGTCCCAGAGTTCTCATAGGCTGTCTCGCTATTGTAGACAGCCACCATTACCGCACCTTGGGAGTTCTTCAGCCCGATGAAGTGTACGGTCAGTGCAGCGACGGCAGGACGATCCGCAGCGAGGCCCGGAGAACCAATCCAGGAAGCAATGGCGAGCGCGCCGGCGAGGCAGATCCTTAAGCGCCCGGGTCGATGCGAGGACCAGCGATCAGCACCGAAAGTCTTCATGCGACACCTGCTTCTAGACCAATGTTAACGCCGTTAACACGACTCTAGCACAAATATTAACGGTGTCAATATTTGCTGGTCTTTCCGCTGCGCAGCAGCTATGTTTGCTGTCATGACGATCAAGGTGAAAAGCACGCGGAATGGCAAACCCGAGAGAGCGGCTCCTAAAAAGGACAGCAACTACCATCACGGGGCGCTTCGGGACGCACTCATCCATGCTGCTCGCGAGATTCTTGAATCTCAGGGCTACGAGGCGCTGACCTTACGGGCTGCCGCACGACGGGTCGGGGTCTCCCAGGCTGCCCCCTACAATCATTTCGCCGATAAGGCTGCATTACTTGCCGCGATTGCGGCGCAAGGATTTAGCGAATTCGCCGCCGCGATGCGTCAAGAAATGGACGCGGAAGTGGAACCCCTGGCGCGGCTGAACGCGACCGGCATTGCATACGTCGCCTTTGCAACGTCGAACCCGGGCCTATTCAAGCTGATGTTCGGCTCCAGCGCCCACCAGGCGTCTGGCGACCCGGAACTTGATGCGGCGCGCACATCCGCCTATGAGGTACTTAGCGGGGCCGTGCATTCGGTTCATGTGTCGGAGCCTCGCCTCGCGTCGGACGAACCACTGGAAAGTCTCCGATCCTGGGCGTTGGTTCACGGCCTTGCGACGATGATCAACGAAGGGACAATCGCGCCACGCATTTACGGCGCGAGTTCTGCGCGAGAACTCATTACCGCGCTACTCAGTTCGCCACAAGCGGAAAAGAAGAGTAACAGGCCGATCGCGGCAAGTAAGGCAAGGAAAAGGTGTTAGGCGATGCGCATCGCCGCCCCACAACACTTTCCCGGGAGAGATCACCGTGAATGATATGAAAATGAAAACCGAGTTGCCGGGCCCAAACGCACGCGCACTGATCGCCCGCGATGCGCAAGTGATCTCACCCTCATACCCGCGCGACTATCCGTTTGTGATGTCGCATGGACGCGGCACCGACGTGTGGGACGTCGACGGCAATCGATTTCTTGATTTTGCTGCGGGTATTGCCGTGTGCTCGACCGGTCACGCTCATCCGCAAGTGGTCGCTGCAATCCGCGAAGCGGCGGGGAAGTTCCTGCACATTTCCAGCGATTATTGGCATGAGGGGATGGTGGGCTTGGCGGAGCGTCTGGCACGAGTCGCACCCTTCGGCGAGCCTGCGATGAGCTTTTTCTGTCAGTCCGGCACCGAGGCGGTCGAAGGCGCGCTGAAGCTCGCGCGCTACGTCAGCGGCCGGCAGCGATTCATCGGCTTTCTAGGGGGCTTTCACGGTCGCACGATGGGCTCGCTTGCGTTCACCTCGAGCAAGTACACACAGCAGAAGGGGTTTGCACCGACGATGCCCGGGGTGACGCACGTGCCGTATCCGAATTCCTATAGACCGCTTTTCGCCGGTGCTGATCAGGGTCGGGCGGTGCTCGATTACATCCGCATGCTGTTCGATCGCAGCGTGCCGCCGTCGGAGGTCGCTGCGATCCTCGTGGAGCCGATCCAAGGCGAGGGCGGTTACCTCGTGCCGCCGGAGGGATTTCTAGCTGGCCTGCGTTCGCTGTGCGACCAGCACGGTATCCTGCTGATCTTCGACGAGGTTCAGTCCGGCACTGGACGCACGGGCAAAATGTTTGCAAGTGAGCACTTTGCGGTCGCTCCCGACATTGTGACGCTCGCTAAAGGCCTCGGCTCGGGCCTGCCCATTGGTGCAGTCATCGCCAAGCGTCGCATCATGCAGCAATGGAAACGCGGCGCTCACGGCAACACATTCGGCGGCAACCCCATTGTCTGCGCAGCCGCGAACGCCACCATGGATCTAGTTACTCAGGAATATGCAGCCAACGCGACCACAGTGGGCGCGCACTTCATGGAAAAGCTCCGTGAACTCGCACGTAGTTATCCCTGCATCGGGGAGGTGCGAGGTCGTGGGCTGATGATCGGTATGGAGATGATCGACCCTAGAGCAGACCGGGCGCCGGCGATAGCGCTTGTCGACGCCATCCTCAACCGTGCCTACCACAATGGGCTGCTACTGCTTTCCTGCGGGGTGAGCACCGTGCGCTTCATGCCGCCGTTGTGCGTGAGCGCAGCGGAAGTGGATGAAGCCATCGGGTTGCTGCGCGCCAGCCTGGATCAGGCGCTCGCCGCAACGAGCGCCATGGCTGAAGGTCAGCAGGCCGCGATCTAGTCTTTTTCCTTCACTTTTTTCGGTGTTCAGCGCTTCCTATGAATTCGTGGGCGGCGCATGATCGAACCCTCGAGGTCCGCGGCAATGCCGTGTCCTAGCATTCAAACAAGTAAGGGGGAGCGAACATGTCATTTATCGCCTGGATTGTGCTTGGCCTGATAGCAGGATTTATTGGCAGCAAGGTCGTTAACAAATCCGGAGAGGGCATTCTTCTGGACATTGTGCTGGGCGTTGTCGGCGCGGTGGTGGGTGGGTATTTATTCCAAACGTTTGGCATGGCGGGTGTCAGCGGCGTGAATCTTTACAGCATCTTGGTGGCGGTCGTCGGCGCCATCGTCGTGCTGGTCATCTATCACGCAATTCGACGGCGGGCCTGAGTACGTCGATCGGGTCGGCGGCGCCTCATGGGATGGTGGTCTTCACCTTGGAAGACCGTAGGCCATCCATGCGAGAAGGATCACGGCAAGGAACAACACGCTCCACAGAGCGCGATGCGCGTCCACGGGAATTGCGCGGGTTTGGCGATGAGGCGACAAGCTCCGCCCGGTGCTTGTTCGTGCTGCTGCAATAACTATGAATAGACATACCAGGAATGACGTTTCATGAGGTTTGTCGGTCTACTTATCGGAGCGTGCGCGACGGCGTGGTCTGCCGCCATCGGGTCCGCTGTTGCAGCGGTGCCGGCAGACGTGCTCATTCAGGGCGGCACGGTATACACTGGTGCTGACACGCCGCCGTCGAGAGATGATGTGGTCATTGTCGACGACAAGATCGTTTATGTGGGGCCGAATGGCGCAAAGCGCTACCAACCACGAGAAATCGTGGATGCGAAGGGCAAAATCGTCGCGCCGGGCTTTATCGACGCTCACACTCATCCAGAGACGTACGTTCGATCGAACGATTCCAAACAGCGGTTGAACGCCCCTTGGCTGTTCCAGGGCGCAACGACGTTGTTAATGGGAGTCGACGGGTATGGAACCCCAGATGTCGCGAAGGAGCGCGCCCAGTTCGAGCAGAAGGGCGTCGGCACAAACCTGGTGCTCTATGTGGGCTTCGGCGCAGTACGCAAACAGGTGTTGCATGAGGACGATCGCGCCCCCAGTGCCGCCGAACTCGATGAGATGCGCAAGTTAGTGGCCAAAGGCATGTGCGAGGGCGCAATCGGGTTTTCAACCGGGCTGTTCTACGCTCCACAAAGCTTCGCGAAAACCGATGAAGTGATTGCGCTGGCCAGGGAGGCCGCGACACGCGGCGGTATCTACGATACTCATCAGCGCGATGAGTCGTCCTATAGCATCGGGCTTCTGAATTCGGTGAATGAAACGATCCAGATTGGCCGTGAGGCCGGCCTGCCCGTTCACTTTGCGCATATCAAAGCGCTGGGCGTCGACGTGCAGGGCCAGGCGCCACAGGTCATTGCCGCGATCGATGCGGCCCGCGGGGCGGGGCAGGATGTGACTGCCGACGAGTATCCGTGGTCCGCGTCCGGCTCGAACCTCGAATCCTCGCTCCTGCCCAGATGGTCCGTCGACGGTGGGCGCCCGGCGCTATTGACGCGTCTCGACAGCACTGAACAACGAGAGAAAATCCGCGCAGAGATGCGCGAGAACCTCCGGCGTCGTGGTGGCGCCGAATCGCTGCTGATGACCAGCGCAAACACTGCGTGGACCGGTAAGACACTGAAAGAGATTGCGCAGACCTGGAAGATCGAACCGATCGATGCGGCTCTGCGCATCATTCGTAGCAGCGAGCAGGGAACCGACGTTGCATCGTTCAACATGAGCGAGAACGACATCCGATTGTTCATGCGTCAGCCGTGGGTGGTCACTTCCTCCGATGGTTCCGACGGGCACCCGCGACAGTACGCCACGTTTCCGATGAAGTACGCAAAGTACGTTCAGAAAGACAAGGTCATCAGTTTGGATGAATTCATCCGAAGTTCCACAGGCCGAAGTGCCGATATGTTCAAACTCGACCGTCGCGGCTATCTTAAAGAAGGCTATTTCGCCGATGTCGTGATCTTCGATCCCGTTCGCTACGCACCTAAGGCCGACTACTTGCATCCGAAGTTACTATCGGAAGGAGTGGAGGAGTTGTGGGTCAACGGCCAATCGGCGATCCACGCCGGGAAGTTGACCGGACAGCCGGCCGGACGCGTTCTGCTGCACATCCCGCCGGCCGGCAGCTGTCCGTGACGGCGAAATTCTAGATCCCCGCCGAACCAAAAGAGCGCCACTGCGCATTCACGGTGTTGTCAACGGCTTCGGCTGCCGCGCGTTTACAGGTGGGAGCGCCAACGCAATTTGACGCGGTCGAAGCCCACCGGGATGGAGAGCGGTGTATGAGTGCAATTCGTCTCGTAGTTATTTCCGGGGCGCTTCTACTCAGCCTTGGCGGCTGCGGCGGCGGCGGTGGCACGGCGCCACCTAGCTACACGCTTACGGCTGCGGCGTTAAATCCGGCTACCGTCACTGCTGGGTCCAATTCCTCCTCCCTCGTTACGGTGACTTCGGTCAATGGCTATACCGGCAGCGTCAGTCTATCGTGCAACATCGTCAGCGGTGGCACCCCGTCTCCCAGTTGTGCTTTGAGCGCATCGGCAGTGACCGTCAGCGGGGCGACGCCCGGCACATCCACGCTGACAGTCTCCACGACGACCAGCACACCGGGTGGTAACTACGCTTTCTCCGTTGGTGCAATTGACGGTAATAAATTGACTGCCAGCAACGGCGCCCAGACGCTTAGCTTGACCGCTGCGGCCGTAATCCAGCACGTTATAGTGATTTTTCAGGAGAACCGAACCCCCGACAATCTGTTTCAAGACTCGGTGCTGATCGCGCGCGGCGCAGATATCGCCAGCAGCGGCGTTAACTCTTTGGGGAAGACCATTCCGCTCAGCCCCATCGATCTAGGTACCGCGGGCTCAAACCCTCAAAATTACGATAACAGCCACGCTCATAGTGCCTTCGTTGCGATGTACGACGGCGGGAAAATGGACGGGGCGAATTTGATTCCGTCATGCGGGGCGCCCCTCCAATGTCCACCCAATCCACAATTCATGTATGTCAAGCCTGCGGATGTGCAGCCCTACTTCGCCCTCGCCGAGCAATATACATTTGGCGACCGCATGTTTCAGACCAATCAAGGGCCGAGCTTTCCCGCTCACCAGTTCATCATATCCGGTACGTCGGCGCCGACGGCAACTAGTCCGCTGTTCGCGGCCGAGAACCCCGCATCGGCAGTCGCAGGATGCATTGCGCCGACCGGCGCGCTGGTAACCATGATTGATGCCAGCGGAAGCGAAACCAACCCTGCGCCTCAATATCCTTGCTTCGAACATCCCACCTTGACTGATCTGCTCGGGGTCAAGGGTGTGACGTGGCGCTACTATGCTCCCAGCGCCGGTTCCATCTGGACTGGGCCCGACGCCATTGAGCATATCTGTCAGCAGCAGACCATCAACGGCACGCTCACATGCGTCGGGCCGGAGTGGATGAACAACGTGATCATCCCAGAAAAGCAAGTCCTTCAGGATATCGCCAACGGGCAGCTCGCGCAGGTGACCTGGATCATTCCCGATGGCTTGAGTTCCGATCATGCCAAAAGCAATGACGGCAGCGGGCCGTCCTGGGTTGCCTCGATCGTCAATTCGATCGGCAACAGCCCTTATTGGGCGAACACGGCAATCATCATAACGTGGGACGATTGGGGCGGCTGGTACGACCACGTGGCCCCTAAAGTCATCGACGATGGCCTCAGCTGGGGATCAGGGTATGTTTACGGCTTTCGAGTCCCTCTCATCGTCGTGTCACCCTATGCCAAAGCCGCTTATATCTCCCATGTTACGCACGATTTCGGCAGTATCCTCAAATACATTGAGACTACCTTCGGCCTTCCCTCGCTCGGATACGCGGACGGGCCAGCAGATGACCTGTCCGATTGTTTCAACCTCACCCACGCGCCACTCACGTTCCGGGCGATTCCCGCCCAGCTGAATGCGGCTCACTTCTTGAACGACAAGCGGCCGCCGACCGACCCCGATGATGACTAATGCACTTCCAGGGCGATTGCCCTGGCGCGACTTATGATCTGGTTGACCTAGCTTCCTTGAGCGATAACCAGGTATTGGTGGATTTGTTCCAACTCCGATTCTGTAGCGGTCCAAATCACGTCGTGGCAGGTGGCTACCAGACTAATATCTGAGCCCCGATCCAGGGCATCCACCACTTCGTTTATGGGAAATTCAGTTAGTTGCTCCCTCCCGCATTTCGGACATGCAACGGGAAATCTGATGGTAGGTTCAATCATCGCTCGCCTCCCTTCATGCGTCGATATGGAACATACGTCTGAGAGAACGAAAATGAGCCGGGGCGGTTGACACAAGATGACTTAATTCCGCCTGCGGCGAGGCGGGTTGTGAAGCGGAGACCGGCCTTGACCGCGATAACGGCGTGATAGCATTGGCTTACAAGCAAACCCGCGCTCCAACAATGATGCCCGCATCAATTCGCCGACTTTCTTCGCGTCTGCGCCCGGTTGGTTTTTGATGTACCTGCGAATGGCGGCTGGATCGACGGTCGCGCTACTTCTGTTGGCAGGAATGGCGGTCTCTCAAACCGCAGCGGAGGAGCCTGGCGCGGTACTTGAATTGGGCGCCGCGGGAGAACAAAGCCTCAAAGGCGGCAGCTCGAGTTTCGGCCCAACGATCGCCATTGAAGTCACCCCTATCGAGAACTGGCTTGAGCTCGAGGGCGGCGTGACCTCACTCTTCAATCATGGCAAAACTGAATGGGACACTGATCTGCTTTTCAAAAAGCCGTGGACACTATCCGACAAAGTGGAGTTCATGATCGGCTTTGGGCCGCAATGGATACATACCACCGGTCAGGGTTCAACCACCAACTCAGCGGGCGCTGAGGCTGTGCTCGACTTTATGTTTTGGCCTTCTTCCAAGCATAAATTCGGCTGGTATCTTGAGCCAAGCTACGGCTACGATTTTGGGAAGGGACATGAGCAATCGCTGGGCGTGAGCGTCGGCCTGCTGATCGCGATCTCGAGCGGTAGGCGGTGAATACGAGTCGCAACCACGCACGCGTCATTCTCGTCAATGGACTGTACGGGCGAACCGCTGGAAAAAGCTATCCTTGTTCCACGTCGGACGGTGCGGATCATTGGCGATTTGTATCGTCAGGCCGCGCATGACTTCCTCGAATCCCGCTGCCGCGGCGAGATCAACAGGCTGATTGGCATCGTCCGACGGCGCGTGGTAGCGCTCCGTCAGCCAGTCTTTGAATATTTTTTCTTCAGGCGAGCCGGCAGCGAAGCCGACTTTCATCGCCAGAGAGGGAATGCCTTGCTTGATGAAGCTGTATTGATCGCTGCGTATGAACAGGTTGCGCAGCGGCTCGGGATCGGGCTGCACGCCGTATCCTAGGTTCGTGGCGACCGCCGCGGCGCGCTGACCCAGATCGGATTCGGCCAGACCGTACACCGTCAGTACCTTGAGCGGCACAATGGGCAGGAACATGTCCGTGTTGAGGTCGGCGACAATCTTGTCGGCCGCTACCGTGGGGTTCGTTGCAAAGTAACGGGATCCGAGCAGTCCTTTTTCCTCGCCAGTCACCCACACGAACAGCACACTACGCCTGAGCTTCTCATTGCTGCGCTTGAGCGAGGCGGCTATCTCGAGCAACATGGCCGAGCCGGACCCGTTGTCCATCGCGCCGTTGTAAATGCTGTCCCCATTGATGGGTTTGCCGATGCCGAGATGGTCCAGGTGCGCGCTCAGCACCACGTACTCGTGTTTGAGCACGGGGTCGCTGCCGGGTAATATCGCCACCAAGTTGTTCGAGTGCACATCGCGGTTCAGCAGGTGCGTCGTGGCCCGAATGCTCACCGGCAGCGTGAAGCGCGGCAAGACTTGGCGGTCCTTGCCGAGCGCGGCGATCTCGGCAAACGTGTGACCGGTGCCGGCAAACAGCATATCGGCAAATTCCGGATTGAAAGTCGCCGCGAACAGTTCGCCGGCGGTATCGTCATACTGCGCGCCGACCAGCCCCATGCTCGGCTGAGTTCGGTTGAGCGACATTCTCGACCAAGGAATGTCCATCGAAGCCGGATTCGGCACACCAAGAACGCCGATGGCGCCCACCGCGCGCAGCACCTTCCAGCGTTCGGCCGCCGATTGGTAATGAGCGGCAAGCGCGGCCGGCATCGAGGCCGGAGAACCTGCGAACACCACCGCGATCTTTCCTTGGAGATTAAGGCCCGCGAAGTCGTCATAGCCCTGCTCGGGCACCCTAATGCCATAGCCCGCGAAAACAAGATCTGCCTGCACGCGGGGCGCCAGGTCTACGCGTGTGGAGAAAAACGCTTCTTTTCCCAATGTGAGCGGTTGTTCACTGCCTCCGCGCAGCAGTGCGAGGCTCGAATCCGCCTCTACAATATCCCGAGACCGCAGTTCGACCGGTTGGTAATAACCCGAAGTTCCCGCAGGGGGAATTCCCAGCGCCTTGAGCCGATTCACCATGTACTCTTGCGCTGCCCGCTCCCCGGAGCTTCCGGTGTTTCGACCCTCGAATCTGTCATCCGCCAAAGTCGAGACCACATCCCACCAAGATCGTCCGTCGAAGTGTTGCGCCGAATGCGCGTTGCCCGCCACCGCGATGAAACACAGGACGACGAATAGGGTTTGCATGATGCATCCTTCGATCGTTGTTGTAGCGTTGTGCATTAGTTCGCCGGCTCGAGCTTCAGCACGCGCCCGTCTGTTTCGTCCGTGCAGACATAAAGATAGCCATCCGGCGCCACCCGCACGTCGCGGATGCGCCAGTGCAAATCGTTCAGTAATTGCTCTTGATAAACGACGTTTCCGCGCTCATCCAGATGAATGCGACGCAAATGCTTGAACGCCAACGCCCCCACGAAAAGATCGCCGCGCCACGCCGGAAACTGATCACCGCGGTATATTGCGAGTCCCGACGGCGCGATCGACGGCGTCCAGTAGATCACCGGCTGCTCTAGCCCCGGGCGCTGCGTATACGGAGACACATAGGCCCCCGAATAGTCCATGCCGTAAGTGATGACCGGCCAGCCGTAGTTTCGTCCCGCCACGATATTGTTCAGTTCATCGCCGCCGCGCGGACCATGCTCTGTTTCGTAGAGCCGTCCGCTCGGCGCATCGAAGATCAAACCCTGCTCGTTGCGATGACCCCAGGTATAGATTTCTGGTCGGACCGATGCTCGCCCGACGAACGGATTGTCTCGCGGCACGGTACCGTCTTCATTCAGACGGACAATCTTTCCCAGATCGGAAGTCAAGTCTTGCGCCTGTTCGCGATATTCGAATCCCTCGCCGATGGTGAGCGCGAACGTACCGTCGGGGAGGAACGCCAAGCGCCCGCCGTAATGATTGTCCGTATCCTTCAATGGCATTGCCTTGAAGATCACCTGCAGATCTTGGAGCACTTTGCCATCAAAGCGGGCGCGTGCCACTTGCGTGTCGTTGGCCGCCTTGATGCCCGCTGCATAGGTGAGATAAACGATCTGATTCTGTGCAAAATTAGGATGCAGAACGATGTCGAACAGCCCGGCCTGGCTACCGGTGTGCACCGTCGGAACGCCACCGATCGGCTCAGGCAGCAGCGTGCCGCCTTTGATCAAGCGCAACCGGCCCACGCGCTCCGTCACCAACATTGAACCGCCGGGCAAGAATGCCATCGACCACGGATGATCGAGCCCCTTCGCAATCTCGGTGACCTTGTAACCGGTCCGGACCAGTTTCGCCGGCTGCGGCGGTGGCGGAACTCCCTGCACAGGCTCTGGGGCCACGTCGGCCATTGCGCCGGCACAAATCGTGGCCGCTACCGCGATCAGAGTTGATGCGCGTGCGCAAATCCCCTGGACGCAACGATCATCCGTTAAGATAGACACCTACTTGGCAGGACTCGCCGATGACACAGTCGTGGAAAGTTTGGATGCTACGCCGGATATTCGCGTTTGTCGTTGCCGCCGCCGCGATGGTGCTGCTGGGCTCCATCGCCCATTCGTATTTTGTACAACAGGCATGGTCGGTTGCGGCCGGCCACGCATACGGAGCGGCGCCTGCCGCAATCCCATTCACCGACCGCATTTCCTGGGCCGCGCATGATCTTGTCGGCATCTTCCTGCCGTACGGCGCCGTGACTTCGATCGCCTTGCTTGTCGCATTCTTGATTGCGGGCGCACTGGCCCGGTTCAGCGGTCCTCGGGTGATCGTCTTCGGCGTCGCCGGCGCGTTAGCATTGTTCGTGCTATTTACGACCATGAGGAGAGTGCTGGGAACAGTGGGCATTTTCGGCGCCCGCGGACCGACCGGCCTAGCGGCACAAATGGTCGTCGGCGCGGTTGCCGGTGTTCTGTTTGCCTGGCTCACTGCACCTCGGAAGCTTTCTTCGTAAGTCGGAGGAGGGCGGTGCGCAAGCGCCCAGTCAGATTGATTTTGAACAACGAAGCGTCGTCTAGTCTCCTGACGCAACTACTGAATACAAACCTGTAATGTTTGCGCTAGCCAGGATGTGACCTTCGCGACCCGCTCTGATCAGGGCGTGATAGAGAGTTTCGGCGGAGGCAGGAAAGTTCGCCGAGCCCTTAAGCTCCAAGGACGTGTCGAGCGCATAGACCGTAAACACGTAATGGTGGACGAACGGCTGCACGGCGGGCGGACAGGGCCCGTCGTAGCCGTTGGTGCCCAGGAAGAAGTCGTTTTCAATCTGTTGTCCGAACGTGCTGGTCGGCGCGCCCGCATTTGCCGGCAATTCCCGGCGCTCACGGGAGATATTGTATATCCCCCAGTGAGTGAAGGCCGCGGTGGTGTCATAGAGAACTACCGCAAAGGTTTGTGTACCTCGAGGTGCGTTCGTCCAGGAAAGTTCAGGTGAGGTGTTGCTCCCGGGGCTGCCATCAATTGAGCAGGCGTTCGTACCCTGGGCGTTGGGCGATTCAAAAATCATACTTATCGGAAGCACACTGCCGTCGGTAAAAGTTGTGCTAGTGAGTTCCATCTTTTTCTTATCCCACTGCTCCGCATCGTCTGCGAGCGCGGTTACGTTGAGTCCGATGGCCCATATTCCCAGCGCAAGGCTCGCGAGGGTGCGCAAACGCAAACTACAAGTTCGTGTCGTTGTCATGGCGACCTCCCCGTATTGTTGGTCAATTGCCGGTGTGACGGAGGAATCCCGCGGGAGTAAAAATGCTACCCCTTAGGTGACAGTCCGTCAACGCGACAACCGCGCATATCGCGGCTGGAGGGTCATGGGCCCGCCAGGCTGGAGAATCCGGAACTAACGGCGAAATATCGCCCAAGCAGCCGTTAAATCCGCAATCAAGTCGGCCACCGCCTCCAGCCCGACGTTGAAGCGCACAATGCTTCCTGCTGGTACCGGCGTGGTGCGCTCGAGCTCCTCATAGCGCATGACCAGACTCGTCACGCCGCCCCAACTGAAGCCCAGTTTGAATAATTTCAACTCATCTATAAAACGAATGATGGACTCGCGACTCACGCTCTTCTTGAAGAGAACCGAAAACACACTCGCGGAGCCCTTGAAGTCGCGCTTCCACAGCTCGTGCCCCGGACACGAGGGAAACGCCGGGTGCATGAGCGTCTGTATTTCGGGCTGCTCAGACAGGAAGCGTGCAATCGCGACGGTACTATTTTCCAACTGCTCTAGGCGTACCGCCAACGTCTGAAGACCTCTAAGCGCCAAACTGCAGTCATCGGGGGAGGAATTCATACCCAATAGCTGATGCACATCTCCCAGTTGGCTATAAAGCTCGTTGTCGCGAACGGTAACCGAGCCCAACAACAAATCACTGTGGCCGCCGATGTACTTGGTGAGCGCTTGCATCGTCACATCAATACCGTGAGAGAAGGCGTCAAACAAAACTCCCGCAGAATAGGTATTGTCGAGCGCCGTTACGATGTGCCGGCTCCGCGCAACCCTCGTGATCGCCGGAATGTCTTGAATTTCCATCGTGACCGATCCCGGGCTCTCGCACCAAATCAGTTGAGTATTGTCGCGGCACAGACGCTCAATTTCGCTGCCCACCGATGGGTCATAGTACTCAGCGTCTATATCCAGGCGAGTCAGAAGGCGCGTGGCAAGATCGCGACTCGGCCCATACACGCTGTCAGGCACGAGCACATGGCCGCCCGCGCTTGCGAAGCTCATATAGATCAGCGCGATCGCCGCCTGTCCGCCCGGAGTGATGAAGCAATGCTCGCCGCCTTCCAGCTCCGCAATCCGCGCTGCGAGTTCAAGAGTCGTCGGAGTGCCATACAAGCCGTAGCGGTAGGGTGTTCGGAGCTGATCCCAGTGGTCAGTGACGTTCACGGCCCCGCTAAGGATCGTCGTGGATCCACGAAAGGTTGGTGTAGCGAGGGATCGAAACCCCGGGGGTGCCGCGGCCTTGGGATGAATGAGCTTGGATCGCCAGTCGAGTGTCATAAGTTCCGGTTCAGTCGCTGTTTCGTCCGCGAGCGCTACTGGAGGGCATTCTAGCCGATCATCAGAGTCGATGACATTTAGCCGAAGTGGGCCCGCGCCGCATACAATGTAGCGGCGAGGAACAGGCAGGCGGAAGTGCCGCCGCGCTGTAACACTACATGAGGAGCTTTCATGAAGATCCGCCTCTTAACCTTGGCTGCGCTGCTCATATCGGGCCTGGCAACTGCGGGAGACATATCCCCAGTAGTGGGGCATTACCGCTACAAAGACTATGCGGCGACTTTCGCCGATGGCAGGGTCATAAAACTACAAGACATGGGGGCGACCGACGCGTTCCTTGTATCTCCGAGGCGGGGTGATCACGTTGCGCATGACGATGGCAGCGGGAAATCCCATTGTCCAGTCGGCCAAGGTACTCGAAGCCCACTTCGCCGGCGGTAAGGGGTACTGGGTGGCCAAGTGGCCAGATATGACCTATCCGGTACGGGCTAACGTCACGCTGGTCGGTGAACTGCTCACGAGCGACAGTCGTTTTGATGATAAGTCGGATCCGATGCGCTACGGATCGACTGAACATGCCGTGCTGCGGCGTGTCGACCCGGAATAACTTGCTGGCAATTCCGGCAAAGCCATGGAGACTTATGTCTGATTTTGAGGCGCTCGTTGTGCCGACGCGATTTTCTCTGCTGTTGTTCATTTGCGCGATCGCCTCCGCAGCGCCTCCGGCGCCGTCGCCGATCGATATGGCGCAGGCGAAAGCCGCGTTCGCGGAGGCAGAGGCGGTCTCCAACAAAGAGGGCGGGCGCCTGTGGGGTAAGAAGCTCTACGGCAGTCTGTTCTTTGTCGATCCCGAAACGCGAGCTGTCGTCGCGAACGAACCGGACTCGGAGGGCGTCCTGCACGCTACCGATGGCGTCTACGTCGGCACGCTGCCGCAAGAGATCATCGTCTCGAACGCGCCAATCGAATGGCAAGGTAAGCGCTGGACGATGCTCATGTGGCCGACCATTCCTACCGACTCGATCGATCGACGCATCACTTTCGCCCACGAGTTATTCCACCGCATCCAGCCGGGGCTTGGTCTCATGGCGCCGGATTCCGCCAATCTCCAGCTCGACACGCCGGAAGGCCGCCTATGGCTCCAGCTCGAATGGCGAGCGCTCGCCGCTGCGCTGGTCGAACAGGGGCCTGCGCAAACCCTGGCCATCCGCGACGCGCTGGCTTTCCGCAG
Source organism: uncultured Gammaproteobacteria bacterium (assembly GCA_963785405.1). Classification (GTDB taxonomy): domain Bacteria; phylum Pseudomonadota; class Gammaproteobacteria; order Steroidobacterales; family Steroidobacteraceae; genus Bog-1198. Next base: position 1,178,402 of record CAWAVF010000002.1, on the reverse strand, counting down.
CCATCGCCACGAGCTATTTGCCGGATCCGCCAAGACCGAAGCGAGCCTCGAAATCGCCGAGGGCGTTCCCGAATATACCGGGACGATCGCGGGCGACCCTGACCGCAATTCCGCGCGGTGGCGCGCGATCGGAAAGCTCACCGCTCCCGACCAAAGCATCACTTTCGTGCGCTCGTTCGCGTATACGTCGGGGCCACCTTACGGGCTTCTGCTCGACCAGCGCCTACCGAGATGGCGCACGAACCTCTCCGCGCAATCCGATCTCAGCGTGCTTCTTGCCTCGACGCTACCGCCTCAGGCGGCTGTGTCAGCCGAAGCGCGCGCCCCTCTTTACGGCGCGGTCGCCATTCGCATCGCCGAAGCAGAACGCGCCCAAAAGGCGGAGGCCGCAAAGGCGCGCTACCGCGCACGCCTCATCGAGGGACCCACGCTGCTCCTACCTGGCGGGCGAAAATTTGCCTTCAGCTTCAATCCGAGCACACTCGTTTCATTGGGTGACGGCAATGCCGTCTATCCGACGTTCCACGCAACCGCCGAATGGGGCACGCTTGACGTGACGGACGGCGTACTCGTACCCACCGATTTCAGCCGCGCGACGGTGGCGGCACCCAAAGATATAAAAGGTCCGCATCTCGAAGGACCTGGCTGGACGCTGGAACTCGGAGCCGGGTGGAGCGTCGTGCAGGGAGCGAGAGCCGGAAGTTATACCGTCGCGAAGAATTGACATCGCTGAGGGCACAGTCTCGAACATCCCGGCCAGCGGAGAAGTATGAGTTCCACAATGTACGTGTTTACGGTGCGGCTCGCAGATGCGGATCGTGCCGTATATGAAACGTTGACGCTGAGAGTAGCGCAGCACCCGTCAGAATCCCCAGAGTTTCTCGTTGCGCGGGTGCTTGCCTTTTGCCTCGAGTATGTGGATGGAATTGTGTTCTCCAAGGGTCTTTCGGATCCGGAAGAACCTGCCATCCTGGTGCGTGACCTGACCGGTGCATTGCAGACTTGGATCGAGGTCGGAATGCCGGAAGCTGCGCGTCTGCACAAGGCTAGCAAGGCGGCCCGTCGAGTGGTGGTCTATGCGCACCGGGACGTGGAACCGTGGTTGGCACGCCTCGCGGGTGAGCGCATTCACCGTGCCGAGGCGCTCGAGATCTACTCCGTGGATCGAGGGCTTGTGGCAGGGCTGGTGTCGCGCCTCGAGCGGCGGATGGAGTTTGATTTGTCGGTGTCCGAACGCAATCTGTACGTGTCTTTAGACGACACGACTTTGTCAGGGGTGGTCGAAGCACGGCGACTCACGCGGTGACTCAATGGTCCGAAATAGTGGCGATGGAAGAAAAGCCGCGCATTGAGGACCGAGGAGGGGCAATTGACGCAAACGCGCCGGATACTGATTGCAGGTGCTGCCACCTTAAGTGTGCTGATCGTCTCGATTGGTGTACTGGGGATTGCTTTCTTTCATACATTCTACCCGAGCCCGCCGCCGGCGACCCGCGTGAGTGGCGCATCGGATGTCGCGACCAGACAGCGTGAAGATTTCGACTATTTCCGCAACTACTTCGACCTCAACCGAACCTTCACGGTTAAATCGCGGGCTCGTGCGGAAACACTGCTGGCGCAGTATCGTGAAAGATCGGGTTCGCTATCGGACGCACAGTTCGATTTAGCGATCGCCGAAATCGTGGCATTTGCCGACAATGGTCATTCGCGCGTGCAGCCGGGTCCCCTGTCGCGCCGCCACAATCGCTTGCCGTGCCGTTTTTATCACTTTGACGATGGCATTTGGATCATTCGCGCGCGTCCCGCGTGCGCCGAGTTACTGGGAGCCAAAGTGCTTCAGCTGGATGGACGTCCTATAGAAAGCGTCGCAGATGGGATGTTCAAGTATTTCGGTGGACCCAAGAATCACTATGATCAGTTCGCTGCGGTCTTTTTCCTGGAATCGCCGGAACTCTTGAATGCCGCGGGACTCGCACTGGCTATCGATCGTCTGGTTCTGCGGGTGCTGCTTCCGGATGGGGCGGAGCGTGATGTGACGGTCGTCGCCGAAGCGCCGGATCCAACCGCACCGCATGTGTACTCGGATGAGTATCTTTCCCCGAATCCCATCGAGAAGGAACCGGCAGATTGGATACCGCTCCTCGATCGCGACGCTAAACTTCCCTTGTTCCTTCGTGACTATTCCACCGCACCGTTTCAAGCGGAGTATTGGCCCGATGAGGGGATCTACTATGCACAGTTTCGCAGCAATGAGGACGAACCGGGACACCCAATCGGTGAATTCATTGCGCGACTCGAGCGCGAGATCGCGGCCGACCGCCCGCGCAGGATTGTGCTTGATCTGCGCTTTGACCAGGGTGGCAACTTCACGAAAACCGCCTCACTGATGAAGCATTTAACGAACCTATCGGAATCCATTGAACACGTGTACGTATTGACCAGCGCCTGGACATTTTCCGCCGGAAACGTCAGCGTCGCCCTGCTCAAGGAGCACGGCGCAAAGAAAGTAACACTGATCGGCGAGCCGGTTGGGGATCGACTCCACCTATGGGCGGAGGGCGGTAGCTTGACTCTCCCCAATTCGGGATTGGCCATCGGCTTTGCGACCGGCCTCCACGATTACTCAAGATCCTGCTTCGGTGAGCGCGGCTGCTTTTGGGTCATGTATTTTTACCCCATGCACGTGCAATCGTTTGCTCCCGATATCCGCGTGCCTTACAACTTCGATGACTACATCAGTCTGCGTGATCGGACCTTAGAGCGCGCGCGTGAGCTGGCGCGAACCATATGAAGATTACACTTAAAAAGACCCTATTTGCGGCGCTCTTAGGGCTTTGCGGTCTGATTGCAATTGCAGGTGTAGTACTCATTTACCCGGGAACGCCTGGCGAGGCCAAGAGCCTTGCCTTCAAGGGCTACGTCCTATTACCGAAGGGCGCACTGCTCACCGTTTTGGACTACATGAACGTGGCTGACACAAGACTGTTCGTGACGGATGTAAGCACCGGGAGTGTCTACAAGATCGCATTGCGTAACCAGTCACTACCCAGTGATCAGGACGTGTCCGTATTTGCTTTGGAGCCGGCCGCTCATGGTGTCGTCCTCGATCCGTTGACCGGCCTCGCGTATGTCTCGCGAAGCAAGGCGAACACCGTCGATATCTTCGATCCTGCCAGCATGAAATTGATCGTTCGCATACCGGTCGCAGACGACCCCGACGGTATCTTTTACGATCCATTTCACAAGCTGGTTTATGTTGCCAGCGGTGACGCAAAAGTTGCTACGGTCATAGAACCCGCGACCCGCTCTGCCATTGCTACGATTCCTCTGAGCGGAAAGCCGGAGTTTGCGGTATTCGACCCGCAGACAAATTTGGTCTATCAAAACCTACAAGACACGAATAGCGTGGTCGCTGTAGATCTTGCAAAAAAGACGACAGGCCAGCGATGGCCGCTGGGAGAGTGCCGGGGACCTTCGGGAATCGCGATTGACGAGAAAAACCGCCGGCTGTTCATAGTATGTTCGGGCAGCAGTGTGCTGGTGATTTTCGATATCAATAAGCAACGTGAAATACACATGTTTCCAATTGGCGGCGGCCCGGATTCCGTTGTATTTGATGCCGGCTTGCGGCGGATTTATACAACCGGCAGATCGGGAGTCCTAGTCGTCTTTCAACAGGATTCACCGGACGGGTATCATATGATCGACTCCGTAAAGCTTCACTACGGGGCGCACACGCTCGCGGTTGATTCCGCCACCCATTTTGTCTACGTGGGGTATGCGAGCCTTGGTGTCAGGCCACGGGTGGCCGTATTTCAGCCACTTCCTTGAAAGATAGCGTGGCCATGAAGTCGTTGCTGGGCGCGCCGGTCGGAAGCGATCTCGCGCAATGAAACTGGCAATTCCTGAGCGTGAATTTGGCGGCTACATTTTCGACTGCGACGGAACGCTGGCGGACACCATGCCGCTGCACTATCGCGCATGGACGCGGATCGTTGCGGAACTCGGGGGGACATTCTCGATAGAACTGTTTTATCAATTGGGTGGTAGACCGACCGTACAAATCTTAAGTCTGCTCCGAGATGAGTATGGGTTGAAGGTCGGCGACGTGCAAAGGGCTGCCGAGCGAAAGGAGGAGTACTTCCTGGAGATGATCGACGAAGTCAAGCCGATTGACCCAGTGGTACAGGTCGCGCGGCGATGGTACGGAATAAAACCGATGGCGGTTGCTTCTGGCGGTTTTCGCCGGCAAATAGAACGGACTCTGGATGCCCTAGGAATTCGGCTGCTGTTCAGCGCCGTAGTGTGTGTTGAGGATTACACGCGGGGAAAGCCGTGTCCGGACCCATTTTTGGAGGCGGCCCGGCGACTAGACGTGCTTCCGACAGAGTGTCTGGTATTCGAAGACAGTCCGCTCGGAATACAGGCCGCAGAAGCCGCTGGGATGCAATCTGTGTTTGTGCCCAGTTCCGGCAGCTAGAGTGGAGGAATCGCCGTGGTAGCTGGACGCAGAATCCCCGTGCTGTTTGCCGTTTGCTGTTGCTGCGGCTTAGGCGGCTGCGCCAGTCGGTCGATCTTCCTAGATTCCGTGCGACCCGTGCAACCGAACGATCCTTCTCGAACGTCAATTACCGACGTATCGTCAGGCGTACGCGGAGGTGCGTCGCTGCCGCATCGGGATTTGATCAGGGTGGATGTTTCCTCGGGCACCGATCTTCGGAACATGGTGGCGCGCGAAGACAACATCCTGTTCGTGCATTCCTACTTTTGTGATCTTGGGGACAATTTTGGCACGCTCGGCGCTCCTGGCGTGTACGTTGATCTAGCGGACGCGGGCAAGGAAAGGCTGGTGAAGAAATTTCTTTTCTTTGTCGATGTGACCCGAAAACCCAATCCAGGGTCGATCCCTCCAGAGCCCGGGTTTGACCTGTCCGTCAACCCCAGGGATATCTGCTTTTATGTAACCGCACATAGCGTGATCACTACGTATAAATCCGACGTCGGGAGAATCCCGAAGGCCGTCATCGAGCATGTGTTTATAGGGTGGCAACTTCATTGACGGAGGCGCAAGGAAAAGAACATTCGTGACACAGTCGAATCTCGAGGCTATTTCTCCGGCCGTGCTGTGTAAGCAAACTTCTCGCCGGAAATATCGGCAGCGAACATAAGGCCGCCCTTGGCGATAGTAAACACTGCCATGCCGGTCTGGTAATCGCCGTTGGTTGTGGCATTGTTTTTTCCACCACTCGCTCCCGACGAGGCGCGATCTGTGCCAACGCTCGCAGAGGCTCCCGCCGTGATGGCGACGGCGCTGGCACCAGCCGCAAATTCGAATTTACCAGATTGGAATTGTTCCAACTGTCGCTTGTCTTGGAAGAATATGATTTGGCTATACGCTTTGCCGCCCGCCTGGAAGCCGATGCTCAACTGCGTCATGACGGCGTCGCCGACGACCTGATCGTGCACATATACCTGACCCGCGCCTCGAGCTCCGCCGACGATGAGTCCGCCGGCGCCAATGGTTGGGAATACTGCGTAGGCGTAACAATCGGTGAAAAAGACGGCACTCTCTCCAGCATGCTTGAACAGCTCGATCGTCTCATCGTATTCGTTGGCGTAGGCCACACCAGAACCCAGCAATAAGGCCAGCGTCACACCGAAAAAACGAGGCAGGATGTTCATATAGAGGTCTTTGGTAGTTGATGAGCAGGCTTGCGGTTCGAACGTCTGAAGCGCCGCCGCCTGCGCATAGCGCGGCCGCAACACTGGCCACAGTATACAGCGGCGCCATGCGGACATTGCATCGCGTTGATGATGCAGGTAGCGCTCTGTACTTTGGCGGTATACTCGTGGGCCCGATTCGCAAAGTATAAGGAAGGTCAATGTTTTCCCACATCATGATCGGTACCAATGATCTAGAGCGCGCTAAAGTTTTCTATGACTCTGTACTGGGTACCCTTGGCGTACCGCCCGCGAGAATCGATGGACACAGGATCTTTTATAGAACGTCGTCCGGCATTTTCTCGGTCACGACACCCATCAATGGCGAGGAAGCGACTTGTGCCAATGGTATGACGATCGGTTTTGCTGCCGCGTCTCCCGCCCAGGCAGATGCTTGGCATGCAGCTGGCCTTGCTGCGGGCGGCACTACGTGTGAAGGCCCTCCGGGCGTGCGCGAGGGCAGCGCGGGTAAACTCTATCTGGCCTATCTTCGTGATCTTGACGGGCACAAGCTTTGCGCATTGCACAGGCTTTGAGCCGCGGTCAATTACCTCAAAGCGGACTGAAGGGGGAGAATGCCTGCGGCCTGCTATCGAACCGATCCTCGCGGCCGAAATGCGTTTTGCACCACTATATGATTTGTGGCCTCGATTTCACTCGGCGCCAAGCGCGAGAGTTTGCGCATTCATTCGAACTGACAATATGGCGGGCTACATGAACTCGACAATGCGGGATTTTCTCATCGCTAGCATCGCCATCACCACGGCAATGGCTTTTGCATCTTCTGCGCTGGGTCAGAGGACGCAATCTAAACCATCTACCGATGCACCCATCGATCCAAAGCAGCCAACAGGTCGGAGCGCGCTTCGACAGATAGTACAAGAGCAGTGCGTCTTGAATTGGCAGAAGGACCACAATCCGGCGCCCTGCGAGCGCGTCTTTCTTGCCGACCCGAAGGATGGCGGCTCTGGATATGCCGTCATTGCGGCTGCCGGCGGCGGAGCACATTATCTTGCTGGTTCCGACGCGGACGATGGCTGGAATTGATAACGGTGAACTACTCGATCCGGACGCGCCTAACTATTTCGCGGAGGCTTGGCACGCGCGGGGGTTACTAGGCGCGTTTGTCGGCCACGACGTGCCGAGAACCGGGGTGGGGCTGGTCGTTGGCATTGCCCAGACTCGCGCTCAAGATCAATTTCATATTCATATCGAGTGCTTGCAGCAAGACGTTTTCGAGTCATTACGGGTATCGGCAGACAAGTTCGTGGACGCTTGGTCGCCCATAACCATTGCGGGATCGGCATTCCAGGCGCGCCGAATAGTGGCAGACGGCTTGGACGCCTCAAATTTGTTCGAGTTGCTTGCGACTTTGAGTCCGGATGCGCGGCATCACATAGGCAACTACACTCTCATCGTCGCGGGCATGCAATTTAGGAGCGGACCTGGATTCGTGGTGCTGACGGGAACCGGACCGAGCGGTGAGATTTTGCTGGATTCAACCTGCGCTGTGGCTGGTGGCGGCGGATGACAGAACCGGCGCATCAGATCAAGCAGCAAATGCGAGACATGGTCGTGCGTCAGACACGGTGAGGACGGGCGATGAAGCGACCGGTCACTGATACCGAGCGGGGCTCGTTGGGCCTCGATGCGCCAATCAGTCGGCGCGACTTTTTGAATGGCAGTCTTGCCGTCGCCGGCGGCGCACTAGCGCAACCCGCAGGCTCAGCCACTGCGGATACCTTCACCGGATATGGCGGTGTGGGCGACTACTCCTTAGCGAACGGGAACACCTGGCCCGTGGTGCAGGCGGCGCATCGCCTGCGCGATGGCAGCTACAGCGTGGCCGCCTTTGCCGCTGCGCGCGACGCCGGGCAGTTCGATTTGGTGGTGGTGGGCGGCGGCATCGCGGGCTTAAGCGCCGCCCACCGCTTCCGTCAGCTGCGCGGTGCAACCGTCCGCATCCTGATTCTCGAGAATCACGCCATGCCAGGTGGTGAGGCCAAGCAGAACGAATTCGACGTCGAGGGAATACGCCTGCTGGGTCCGCAAGGCTCGAACGACTTCGGCTTGCCGGGGCAGCGCAGCGATTCGCTCACCGATTCCTTCTTCGAGGAGTTTGCGCTGCCGCGCGAGTACCAGTGGCAACGCTGGGACAGCGCGCTCAAGCCGCTGCGCTTCGCGCGCGACAATTATTCGAACATGGATGGCTTTCAGGAAACGCAGGTTGACGTCGGCTACTTCTTCGACCGGGCGCAGGGAGTCGACAAACCGTGCTGGCGCCGCAACATCTGGTCATCCGCGCTCAAGGACACGCCATACTCGGACGCCGCGCGCCGCGACTTGTTGCGCTGGCGGGCCAATCATGGCGCGGTGAGCGAGGCGGAGAATCGCTACCTCGATACGCTCACCTACCGTGAGTATCTGGAGAACGTTCGCGGCTACGACGCCGCGGTCACGCGCATGGTCGAACCCATCGTCAGCCTGCTGGCGGGCGTCAGCACCGATGCGGCTTGCGCGAGGTTGGGTCGCCAGTTGGTGGAAGATCCCAGCCGGCCCATGGCGCTGTCATTCCCTGGCGGCAATTCGCCTTTCCCGCGCGCGCTGCTGCGAGCTTTGTTGCCGGCGGCGCTGCCGGGCGGAGATTTCGACAGCCTGCTGTACGGGAACGTCGACTTTCGTTCCCTCGACAGCCCTACCCAGAGCGTGCACATGCGACTCGAAGCCACCGTCCTGCGCGTGCGGCATTCTGGCGCCAATGCCGACGAGGTGGCGGTGGTCTACGAGCAGGGCGGACGGCTATTCAACGTGCGCACCGGCCAGGTGGTCATGGCAAGCGGCGGTTGGGTTAACAAACACCTGCTCGTCGATATGCCGGAGGATTTGCGCACGGCCTACGGTCAGTTCGGCTACGCACCGGCGCTCATCGTCAACGTGGCATTGCGCCAATGGCGCTTCCTGTACGATCTGGATATTACGGCCTGCCGCTGGTTCGATGACACCGACGGAATCGGCTACTGCTGCAACCTACGCCAAAACATGGTGACCGCCCGGCACGCGCCACCGCTACATCCGGACAAACCCGCGGTGTTGAGCTTTTACCTTGGTCTGCCGGTACCCGGTTTGCCGGCCGCGACACAAGGCATGGCGGCACGGGCGCGCCTCATGAACACCACATACATAGACTTCGAACTCCTGATTCGCCGGCAGATGCTACGGTTGTTCGGTGCATCGGGCTTCAATCCCAAGCACGACATCGCCGCCATCGTGCTCAATCGCTGGGGTCACGCACGTCTGATAGAACCGCCCGGCTTTCACTACGGCGTCGACGGTAAGATAAGTCCCCTGGAACGCGTGCGCCAAGGCTACGGACGCATCAGCATCGGCCACTCGGAATTGAATGGCGCACAACACTGGGGCTCGGCGCTGGAGTATGGTCGCAAAGCCGGCGAGCGGGCGGCGGCGTCGGCCTGAGCCGACGGCGGATAAATGCGGAAGCAGGGGAGGGCGTGACAATTGTAGTATCAATGGACGAAGATCATCGGCTTGCCCCAAGGCGGAATCTGTGTTGAGTAACCCCTTACTTCCCACAGAGATGTTCGAACATTATCGGCAGGTCCAAGAGTCCAAGCGCCTGTTGGACGGAATTGGAGAGCTCGAGCGAGATCGTACCCAAGACAACCTGAAGAGACATCTCACCGCAGCGCCCGCAACGGTCTTCGACATCGGCGGCGCTGCTGGCGTCCATGCTCTCTGGCTTGCTCGACGCGGTTACACAGTCCATCTTTTTGATCCAGTGCGACATCATGTCGAACAAGCGTTGACGGCCTCGCGAGATCAGGCAGAGCACCCTATCGCGAGTTGCTCGGTGGCTGACGCTCGAGACATCGACAGGCCTGACAACAGTGCTGATGCAGTCCTACTCCTCGGCCCTCTGTACCATCTAATCCATCGTGAAGACCGAATCAGGGCATTGAGGGAAGCTCATCGGCTCCTAAAGCCGGGCGGAAGGGTGTTTGTCGCTACAATATCGAGATTCGCATCTCTGATCGATGGACTCTCGCGCGCTTTTGTGGCTGATCCAGTGTTCCTAGGAATTCTCATGCAGGACCTGAAAAACGGCCAACACCGCAATCCGGCAAATAACCCCGACTACTTCACGACGAGTTTCTTTCACCATCCCGATGAGTTGAACCAGGAGATGGAAGAAGCAGGGTTTTATGTGGAAAAGTTGTTGGGCGTCGAGGGTCCAATTTGGTTCATGAGCAGCTATTCGAATCACTGGAAAGTGCCGGAGAAACGCGCGCTCCTCCTGGAATTACTTCGGACGGTGGAGCAAGATCGATACATCCTCGGAGTCAGTGCGCACCCCATGGGAATTGGACGCACATAGGGGCCCTACTACTTTGCGTCACGATTTAGTACATGGCGAATTTGTCCACAGGTGATGTGAACTTCTGGCCGAAGAATTCTCGATGGCTGATTCAGATTCTCTAATCCATCATTGAGAATTTCTACTCGTGCAGGCCGTGCACCCAGATTAGGCTGAAAGTGCACGATCACCGGAGCTCTGCATTATGTCGTCGAGTGCGCAATTGACTGTCGCGTCCAAGTCGCCGGGCTGGCTCATCGCCGTTTGTTTGCTGGCGGTGTACATCATTTGGGGTACGACGTACTTCGCGATCAAGGTGGGCATTGAAGGCGCCGCACCATTCTTTCTGGTCGGAACGCGCTTCGTGGTCGCCGGTGGTCTTTTGCTTGGCTGGCAGGCGATACGCGGGCAGCCGATGCCCGTGGCAAGACAATGGCGAGGCGCGGCGCTCATTGGATTTCTGCTGCTGGTGGTGGGGAACGGCGGTGTCGCCGTCGCGGAACACTCGGTGAGCTCTGGTGCAACCGTGGCGCTCATCAGCGTCATGCCGCTCGCCACGGCCTTATGGTCGGGGGTATTTGGCGAATGGCCGCGCCGTTTGACGTGGGCTGCTATCGTCGTTGGCGGGATCGGTGCCGCCGTCATGTTGATGGGGCGCGATCTGCAGGGCAGCGTTGGCGGCACGCTGGTGATCTTGCTGGGCACGACGTGCTGGTCGCTCGGCACCGTATTGTCTCGCCGCGTCGACATTCCTCATGGTCCGACCGGATTTGGCGCCGAGATGCTGACCGCCGGAGTGATCGCTCTCGGGGTGAGTGCGGCTATGGGCGAACATTGGGCATTGCCAATCTCGCCGCGAGTCTGGTGGGCCTGGGTGTATTTGGTCGTCTTCGGCTCGGTAGTCGCGTTTTCGGCCTATCGTTTCGTTGTGGAACGTGTTTCCGCCACGCTCGCCTCTACCTACGCCTACGTCAATCCGCCGGTGGCGCTGTTCGTTGGTTGGTGGTTGGGGAATGAATCGTTCTCAGCAAATACCTTGGTTGGCTTGCCGATTGTACTCGCTGGCGTAGCCCTGCTGGCGTGGGCGCAAGCGCGTGTTCACGGTGCCTCAGCTGTGTTACCGACAGTCGCGCCAATGACGATTGCGAAGGCCACCGCAGTCGAGTGAGTGAGACAACCGCTAGGCCACTTGCATCGCGCGGTTCAGTTCCTAAAATTCAAAGAATTGATATATGAGTTCACTAGGCTGTGACACCTGGGCGGCGAGCTATACTCATACAAGGAGGCTTGTTGGGATGCCGACCCAGGAATCGAGCGGAGTAGTGCAGATCGGCGAGTGGATCGTCCATCCGGCGCTCGATAGCATTTCCCGGGGCACCGAGACCCAGAAGCTCGAGCCGCGAGCGATGCGACTGCTCATGTGCTTGGCGAACTCCGCGGGCGAGGTCGTCAGCGTCGATCGCCTGCTCACCGAGGTGTGGGCCGGGGTGGTCGTGGGATCCGCGTCGGTTTATGAGGCAGTGTCACAATTGCGGAAGACCCTGGGCGATATCGATCCGCAACCTACTTATATAGCGACGGTTCCACGCAAAGGCTATCGGCTCATTGCCTCGGTGCGGCGTGCGACCGCGCCTCCCGATACACCTCAACTGCCGGCTATGCCGCGTAGGACGCTGAAGTTGCGACGAGTCTGGGTCGTCGCTGGCGTCGTCGTCGCCCTCGCACTAGCTGCGGCCTACTTCATGGGTGACAAGGCATGGCTCTCAAAGCACACGACAGTTGGGCGCGAAACGCCGGGCGCTAGTGTCGTTGTCAGCGCCATGTCGATCGCGGTACTGCCCTTCGTGGACATGAGCGAGAAGCAGGATCAGGAATATTTCGCCGATGGCATGGCGGAGGAACTGATCAATCATCTGTCGCGGAGCCCCCTTCTCAAAGTAATCGCGCGCACCTCATCATTTCAGTTCAAGGGACGGAACGAGGACGTGCGCTCGATCGCCGGCAGGCTCGGAGTCGCGCATCTTTTGGAAGGCAGCGTCCGCAAGGCCGGACCAGAGTTGCGTGTCACCACGCAGCTCGTCCGCGCCTCCGATGGTGTACAGCTATGGTCACAGACTTACGATCGCACCCTCGCCGACATATTCAAGATACAGGACGACATTTCAGAAAGAGTGGCAAACGCACTCAACGCGACTCTCGCGATCAGCGGTCAGCCGATCGGACAGGAATCCGACGTAGAGGCTTACAACCTCGTGCTGGAGGGAAATTACTACAAGGCGCGAAGGACCAAGGGCGATTACGAGAAAGCCATCCAGCTCTACAAAAAGGCGATCGACCTCCGACCCAACTATGCGTTGCCTTGGGCACGCCTCGCGAACGCCTACCTGGCCTTGGAGGAGGCCAGGGGAACTCCATCGGCCGATGACAACGCGAGGATTGTCGCCGCACTGGACACTGCCATCCGCCTGGATCCGAATCTTGTCTGGGCTTACTACACGCGTGCCGGCTTCGAGGGGGCAATCAAATGGGACTGGGCGGCCGTTGAGGCAGATCATGAACGCATGCGCGCACTTGATCCCGGCATCTACCTGCTGCCGCTCGCCTTGGGCGACATGGCGCTGCTGTCCGGGCGCGTCAACGAGGCCGTCCAGCAATATGAGCGGGCGATCGAGCTAAATCCGCTGGACCCGGGCGCCTTGCGCTCGCTCGGCGTCGCCTTGTGCGCGTCGGACCGATTGCAGGAGTGCCTGCAGTACCGCTTGAGGCTGCAGCAGCTGCACCCGGAGCTGCGTGGAGTCAACGCCTTTGTCGGCGAGGCGCGCCTTTTGCTTGGGCAGTTTCCGGAAGCACTTGACGCAATGCAAAAGGAACCCGAACGGGATGTCAAACTTGCCGGGCTCGCCACGGTTTACGCCGCGATGGGGCGGCGCGCCGAGTCCGATGCGGCACTGAAAACACTTGAAGAAGGCTACGCATCGGACAATGCCTACGAAATCGCACAGATCCACGCGTATCGCGGCGAAGCGGATGACGCTTTCGAATGGCTACGGCGCAGCTTCCGAATGCATAGTTCCGACATACTGTTCATCAAAACGGATCCATTGCTGCGGAATCTGCACCGGGATCGCAGATTTCAGACTTTACTGACCGATCTGCGCTTGCCGGAGTAGGTATTCATCGTTGATTTCGCCAAAATTGGGGAAATTCGTAACGTTCGAAACCCAGAATCGAGGATAATGGTCACCGAGTTTCAAATCAATAATAAGGGGACGCACCATGGCTTCTTCAGAGATATTGAAAGAGACGGTTAAGCGAGCACGGGAAGAGGTCAAGAAACTTCTGACAGAAGTGCAGACCGGCAAGTCCGAACCGAGCAGCTTGAAGCACGGACTCGAGGAACTCGAGAACAACATAAATGTTCTAGATTTCCATATAAACAAGTACGACGAACAGACAAAACCTCCCCGCCCGAAGTGAATGCGAACGGCGGTCCCTAGCGCCGAGGTCGATGTCACTGCCATGAAGTTGAGAAGCGCCCGTTGCCAATCGGCATATTGGGACAGTGGAGACCTGCGGATTGTCAACTACCTGACCCGGCGGACGTTTTCCGCGAATCCAATCGTGCTGGAGCTTATCCGATTCTTCTTCTCGCCAAGGACGATCCGGGAAGCAATGCTTGAGTTCAACTCCTACGCTGGGGACAGTATCGGCGAGGCGATAGTCAAATTGATCGAGGGCCAACTGCTGCTTGAATGCGACACTCCCGAGTCGGCTCGCGATGATCTGTTCGATTCCTCGTGGAAGCCGTGGCTGCCCGGGGGCGCATTCCACTCTCTGACGAAAGACGCACCCTACGTTGGAGGCGAGTGGACCATCGAGCAAGTAATGCAGACGATCCCCGACACGCCTTCTCCGCCCCTGTTCAAGAAGATCGAAGGCGCCGAATTGGTTTCGCTGCCGTTTCAGGAAACGGAGACGGACAGCTTTTACCAGACGTTGCACGCCCGGAGGACGCAGCGACAATTCTCAGAAGCGGGCGTACCGCTTGAAAGCATATCGAAGCTGCTGCGAATCACCTGGGGCGTCCAAGGGTACGTCGAGTCGAAATACTTTCGGGTCCCTGCCGCTCAAAACAAGTCCTTCCGCCGGCGCACGAAACCCGGTCGAAGTGTATTTGATGGCACTAAAGGTGAAAGGACTCGATGCCGGGCTTTATCACTATGACGCGAGGGACCACGCACTTGAAAAAATCTCGCGCGAGGCGACACCGCAACTCGCGCGGGCTTATTGCGCCGACCAACCATTTGTTGCGCATGCAACTGCGCTTTTCATCATGACGGGCGTCTTTGCCCGCACCATGTGGAAGTACCCTAATCCCCGAGCCTATAGAGTGGTGTTGCTCGATGCCGGCCATCTTGGCCAGACATTTTGTCTGACGGCAACCCGGATGGGTCTTGCGCCTTTCAGTACCGCGGCATTGAAGGACTCCCTGATCGAGAAGGATTTGGGAATAGACGGCATATTGGAATCGGTGCTTTACGTCACCGGCGTCGGCCTGCAACCGGCTCGCTCATGAAAGTTTATGATGGCGCCGGCTTCGTCGCTGCAAGGACGGGCGCGACCATCGTACCGGTGCGAATCGAAGGCGCGGGTCAAAGCTACTTTGGGCGTCTCGCGGGAGTCGATCCGCTCAAATTAATCTCTAAGATCAGCATCTTCATTCAGGCGGCACGAGCCATCCCCATGCGAGATCAAGCGGATTAGAACTGTGGTTTGCCGGCACTGTATCGCTGCGAGCGAGCAGCGAACTCGCGGCGCGTGGCTGGGATGTGCATGACCATGCGGCGCAGACACTTGCAAAGTAGCTAAATCGGGAGCCGCCAGATTGTCGTGCTAATTTGCGCAGGACAGGATCCCGCGAACGTGCGCCAAAATGTCTTGCCGGCGTTGTTGTACTGGCATTCCCAGGCGACTTCATGGCCTGTCGTCTGCACTTGGTGCTTTCGCCCGGTGAAGAAGGCGGTGGCGGCAAATGCCGGCAGTGCAGAGACTGAGAGGCACAAAACCGCGACGAGCCGCTTCATGAGTTCATCCTTAACTTAACCTAAGGCAAATTGTCCGCCCGGCACTTGATCTTGTCGTGGGATACACGTCTCAATATTCGCATATTGCGATGCGATGGGGCAGGGTGATCGACCGATAGCCCTAGAGCTCTGCAGCTCAGGCGAAGCTATGTTGTTCCAATTCCCTGACGACGGTGTCACCTTCGTCACCGAACCAGCAGACTTTCGCCGTTTCGGCGTCGAGATTGTTCTTGAGGTTTTGTTCGATGATCCCTGCGATGCGAAGCAGCCGCTTAAACTCGGGACTGCTGGAGTTATGCGTTGCCATCGCGTGCGTCAAGAACTTGATGGCCGTGATGAGGTGTTTGCGGCAGTAGGTTTCGGCGAACCCGGGTATGTGTGTGAAACCTGGCCCGTGCTCGTTCACTGGCACTATGAGGAGTCGGCAGAAGTCCATCGCGAGACCATGAGCTTGGTCTGACTTGCGGCGACTAAAGGCACCCGCTTTGTTCGTCACTCGTTGAGCTTCCGCGAGAGCCGCGCCGGCTGTCAGCACAAGCGAAGCCATGGCTTTTTTGAAGTCATTGCGAATGGGAGTTGGCATTGCGCAACCTTAACAAATACACACGCGG
Source organism: uncultured Gammaproteobacteria bacterium (assembly GCA_963785405.1). Classification (GTDB taxonomy): domain Bacteria; phylum Pseudomonadota; class Gammaproteobacteria; order Steroidobacterales; family Steroidobacteraceae; genus Bog-1198. The sequence continues at coordinate 1,162,614 of CAWAVF010000002.1, read as the reverse complement.
CCGCAGATTGATGCACTTAACGAATTGAGGGTCTTGGGAGAATACGTTGCATGATGTTTCGAGGAGATAAGTAATCTTGTCCCCAGCCAGTGATGGAGAGGTGCAAGAAAAAGGCCGAAACAGACAGTTTTTGTCACTGCGACGCACAGTCTGCTACAAGAACGTGACAGAAATTGCGCTATCTCGCCGCCGCCTCAAGCTCCCCGAGCCACCTTAGAATGAGCGGGGCAGCCGACAACATCGATGGATCGTGGCCGAGCGGACCGACGCTTATGGCTCTCGCGTCAGCACCACGCTGGCTCATGACGCGCGCGGCGTTCAACGACTCCTGCGGAGTCACCTCCATATCCTCTGAACCGAAGTAGAACCTCACTGGCGAGCGCGGTACCACGTCCACAAGACTATTGGCGGTGAACTTCTCGAGATACCAGTGGGAACCGTCATGATCGTATGCATCAAGAAGCGACTGATTGAAGATCTGGCGAGGATTTGCTGGAAGTGCGCTCAGAATCTGCTGCGGGGTGGCACCCTCGAATAGATGCTCTACTTGCTTTGCGTACGCTTGCGTAAGCACGCTGTCGAGAGGATGTCCATAGTATTCCGATTGTCCCCACGCGGCGTAGGCAAGATAGAGCGAATAGGTTGAAGATCCGCCTTTCATTGAAACAGGTAGTGATACACGGCGAAGGTCGTAGGCTCCGGCGACCAGCGCCGAACCGAGAACCTTCGCACCCTGGCCCTCCAAAATGCGCAGCGCCGCCAGGCTCGCCCAAGCGCCTTCTGAAAATCCAGAAAGAAAGACGGGTGCCTTTGGCACCGCCTCCAGTTGTTGAGCAGCCTCGATCATGGCGACAATGGCGGGAGCAATCGCGTCGGCAACGTAGTAAGGATGTCGCCCGGGAGAGTCACCAAGTCCAGGAAAGTCCGGTACCACAAGCGCATAGCCGTTGCCCGCGAAGACGATTGCCGCTGCGATGCCCGTTCCGTCCGGCTTCGAAGGAACGGCGGTGCGCGTCGTGGTCGTGCCATGCTGAAAGCTCACCAGCCGTCGCGAGACGACGCCACGCGGTAACGCGAGCAGCCCGCTCAGCGGCACTATCTTCCCGTCGGGCATCGCGAGGGTATAGTTCATCCTGTAAAGGTCGGTCGCATTTCGGACCGAAATGCCCTGCACGCGAGTCAGGAACAACAGAACCCGCGCCTCTACGGTCGAAATGGTTCTCAGGGGCGTGAGCTTCACGCCATCGTGCGCCTGAATCGGGCGCGGCTTCGCGCCGACAATGTACACGATCGCCGCGACCAACAGGACGAGCACCAGCGAACTCGCGCCGATCGAAATCTTGCGTAGCATGCGAACTTTCCTGACGAATCTGCACGGAGTATATGGCAAGGTTCGCGCGCGCAACATGTCCGCCGACTCAGCGCCGTTGACGCCAAGAAAGGAGGTCTCCAGAATCGGTGTTTGAAGCCGGCGGCATTATTCGAGCGCAAACTGCAGTTGAGCGTGCGTGGGCAACTGATGAAGAAAAACCTGATGCGTCTTCTGTTCGTGCTCGCAGCATGCACCGCGAGTTCCGTCTGTCTTGCTGAGCGTCTGCCGGTGCTTCAACAAATCGATCTTCCCCACCCCTATTATTTTCGGGAGATGTACCTGCCGCAGTTGACCAGCGGTCCGAGCAGTCTCGCCTGGTCGCCCGACTCGAAGGAGCTGATTTACTCGATGGCAGGTTCACTGTGGCGCCAGCCGCTGAACTCGGGTGTTGCGCAGCAGCTCACCGCGGATGCGGCCTATGACTATCAACCGGACTGGTCTGCCGGACGGCCGATCGGTGATTTTTAGCCGGTATTGCAGTGACGCCGTGGAGCTGTGGTTATACGATTTCGCCGCGGGCCATGCGCAGCCGCTCACCAGCAACGGCGCGGTGAACGTCGAGCCGCGCTTCTCGCCAGACGGCAAGCGCATCGTCTTCGTCTCCACTCTCTATAACAAACGATTTCATATTTTCATGGCCGATTTGGCGGACGGCAAGCTCGCCAACATGCGGCGCCTGACGGGCGAGAACAAGAGCGATCTGCGGCGCTACTACTACAGTGCCTTCGATCACGAGATCAGTCCCGTGTGGACGGCCGATGGGCGCGAGATCATCTATGTCTCGAATCGCAATCATATTTACGGCACCGGCGGATTCTGGCGGGTTGCTGTGGACGCGCCCTCGACGGCCGCGTGAAATCCATTACGAAGAAACCAATTGGAAGTCTCGTCCCGACGTGTCGCCAGATGGCTCGCGCTTGTTATACAGCTCCTACCTGGGCAGGTCCTGGCACAATCTTTGGATTCTTCCGCTTGCCGGCGGCGATGCCTTTCCCTTGGCCTACGGCGAATGGGATCAGACCAATGCGCGGTGGGCGCCGGATGCTACTCGTGTGGCCTTCATCTCCAACAGGATCGGCAACACGGAAATTGGCATCGAGCGCGTTCCGGGAGGCGACATGCAGTCGCTCGCCATCCTCGAGCGCCGCTACTTGAAGCCCATGGCGCACCTGCATCTTGACGTCAAAGATATGCAAGGTCGTGCCGCGTCCGCGCGAGTCAGCGTTGTGGATGCACAGGGTCGATTCTATGCTCCCGCCGATGCCTGGATTTACGGCGACGATGGCTTCGATCGCAAGCAGCGCAAGTTCGAGGCGCATTATTTTCATGCGCACGGCGATGTGTCGATCGATGTACCCGCCGACGTTTTACAGGTGGATGTTCTGCATGGATTCGAACGCCGCTTCGAGCGGCGTGAAGTCAATCTCAAGCCGGGCTCGACGGCGGACGTATCGGTGAATCTCGGTGAGGGCAAGTGGTCGGTGCCCGACTCGAATCGCTGGCTCAGCGCCGATGTCCACGTGCACATGAATTACGGCGGGGAGTATCGCAATACGCCGGCACATCTCGCAGCTCAGGCCGAAGCCGAGGATCTGGCGTTCGTGAACTCCCTGATCGTGAACAAGGAGCAGCGCTATCCCGACATTGCCTATAACGGAGTTCAGCGCGATCCGGCCTCGACACCGGATGCGCTCATCGTGCATGGCCAGGAGTATCACACCAGCTACTGGGGCCATCTTGGTCTATTAGGAATCCACGGCGGGGTGATCCTGCCCGGGTATGTCGGCTATCCCAATACGGCAGCTTCCAGCCTATGGCCCATGAATGCGGACGTGGCCGACATTGCGCACTCGCGCGGCGCGTTGGTGGGATACGTGCACCCATTCGATGAATATCCCGAACCCATCCGGAAGCCCAAGAACATACTGACCAGCGAATTGCCAGTGGATGTAGCGCTCAACAAGGTCGACTACATGGAGATCATGGGCTTCAGCGATCACCGTTCCACAGCGGCAGTCTGGTATCAACTGCTGAACTTGGGGTTTCGAATCCCGGCAGCCGGCGGCACCGATGCCATGGCGGACTATGCTTCGCTGCGGGGTCCGGTGGGAATGAATCGCGTCTATGCACGCGTTCCCGAAGGTCCTTTGAAAGCTGAGGAGTGGTTCGAGGCGCTGAAGCGTGGGCGCAGTTTTGCGACCAACGGGCCGCTGTTGGGTTTCTCGCTGGGCGCGGCGCAGATTGGTGATGAATTGCATTTCGACGCACCGCAGTCCAAGGTTTCTTTCTCGGTTCGGCTGCGATCGATCGTTCCTGTCGATCACCTGGAACTGGTGTGCAATGGTCGAGTGGCCAAGACCTTCGCCACCCGCGGCCCGATCGACCACGGCGATTTCAGCGGCAGCATCGCGCTCAAGGACAGCGGCTGGTGCGTGGTGCGAACTTCCACCGATGCGGCGGTCTATCCGGTACTCGACAACTACGTGTACGCGACCACTAGCGCAATCTACGTGGAGATTGGCGGTCGGCCGCCGCACTCGCCCGATGACGCGCGCTACTTCGTGGCCTGGATTGATCGAGTGTCGGAAACCACTTCCCTTTATCCTGACTGGAACAGCGAGAGCGAAAAGCGCGCAGTGCTCGGGCGTTTGGCGCAAGCCCGAGCGAAGTTCGTTGCGCTGCAGTGAAAGGGAGTAGTCGAGTATGGAAGCGAGCGATCCTGCGTACGTGTTGGGTCATACGGATCGGGAACTGGATCGTCTGAAGGCACAGGCGCGCTTGATTGAAGCCGCCACGCGGCAGTTTTTGTGCGAAGCCGGGATTGCAGCGGGCATGCGCGTGCTGGACATCGGCAGCGGGGCGGGTGATGTGGCATTTCTCGCGGCCGAATTGGTCGGTGCTTCGGGCGAAGTGATCGGTACCGACAAATCGGCCGCCGCAATCGCAGCATCAACTCGCAGCGCTCAGGAGAGAGGGTTGTCCAATGTGTCTTTTCGCGAAGGTGATCCTGCAGAATTGGTGTTCGACCGGCGGTTCGATGCGGTGGTGGGCCGATACGTACTCTTATTCCAGGCCAATGCGGCCGCTATGGTACGCAAGGTGGCACGTCACGTCCGGCCAGGTGGCTTGATAGCCTTTCATGAGCCTGATTGGGTCGGCGCGAGGGCAATTCCAGCCGCTCCGATTTATGATCGATGTTGCGCATGGATACAAGAGGTGTTTCGCCTCTCGGGCACCGACTCGAACATGGCCGGAAGGCTATTTACAACAATTGTCGAGGCGGGCCTGGCGGCACCGACTATGCGCATGCAGACGTTTATCGCCGGCGGCGCTGCTTCAGCGGATTTTCTGCAAGCGGTTGCAGACATTACGGCAAGTCTCGCGCCGGCAATGGAGCGTCACGGTGTCGCGGCGAGTGAGGAGATCGGCTTGGCAACGCTGGCGGAACGCCTCAAGCAGGAGGCAGCAGCGAATGGCAGGGTGATCGTCGGGCGCTCCGAGATCGGCGCCTGGACGCGTAAGTAAGCACCTCCGAGCTGTCGCCGAGACGAGCCAGCTTGTTGAATGAGGGATTCACCGGAGGTGTATGCTTGTTGGGGGGCGCCGGCATCGAATAAATCAAAAAAACAGGGAGCGAAGCGATGAAACGGCAATGGCAATTCTTCGGATTGGGTGTGCTGCTATCGCTTGGACTCATGCGACCGGGTATCGCGCTAGAAGAAATCCGCATCGGCGCAATTTATCCGCTGACCGGTGCCGCTGCATCGACGGGAGTCGATTACAAGAATGCGCTGGAGTTTGCGGTGGACCTGATCAACAACGGCACCAAGGGACTGAATCTGCCGTTGACGACGTCGGGAGGCCTGCCGAATCTGCACGGCGCCAAGATCAAGCTGATTATTGGCGACCATCAGGGCAATCCGCAAACCGGCGCAACCGAAGCCGAGCGCCTGATCTCCCAGGAAAAAGTTGTGGCCCTGGTCGGATGTTATTTCAGCAGCGTCACGAATACGGCCAGCCAAGTGGCTGAGCGCAACGGCATTCCTTTTCTGAATCCGGAGTCGTCTTCGCCAACGCTGAACCAACGCGGCTTTAAGTGGTTCTTTCGAACCACTCCGCATGACGGGCTGTTCGTCACGAATTTCTTCGAGTTCATAAAGGACGTGGAGAAAAAGAAACACGTGTCGGTCAAGCGCCTCGCGCTATTCAATGAAAATACGCTGTTTGGCAGCGAAACCGCGAAGATGGAAGAAAAGCTGGCGGGCGAGCAGAGTTATCCGATCGTTGAGAAGATCCTGTACACCGAAAAAAGCACGCAACTGACCTCCGAAGTGCAGCGCATCAAGGCGGCTAATCCGGATATGATTCTGCAGGCCTCCTATGTCGGCGATGCGATTCTTTCGATCAGGACGTACAAGGAACTCGGCGTGTCTCCCGATGCCCTGCTCGGCAACGACGCTGGCTTCAATGACTCCGAATTCTTAAAGACGCTGGGAAAGGACGCCGAATACGTCCTCTCGCGTGAAGTCTGGGCGCTCGATCTTGGCGTCAAGAATCCGCTCATCAAGCAGGTCAACGATTTGTATTTCGAGCGCTACAAGGCAAACTTCAACGGCAACTCGGCGCGGACCTTCATGGGTTTGATGGTATTGGCGGAAGCCATCAATCGGGCGGGCAGTACCAAGCCTGAAGCCATCCAAAAGGCGCTCATCGAAACCAACATACCGGGAGACAAGCTCATCATGCCGTGGAAGGGCATCAAATTCGACGCGGCGGGCCAGAATACGTTGGGCAGCGGCATCATCGTCCAGGTTCAGGGCGGACAATATGCGACCGTCTGGCCCTTCGATCTAGCCACCAAGGAGATCATCTGGCCAATGCCGAAGTGGGATCAGCGCAAACAGAATCCGGCCAACTAGTGGGCGACTTGGCGCGACTCGACATTCGGATGTGAACGCCTCCTTTGACATCCTGCTGCAGACGCTGCTGTCTGGTGTTCTCATCGGACTGATTTATGCGCTGGTCGCCGTGGGTCTGACCCTGATCTTTGGCGTAATGGATATCGTCAACTTCGCCCACGGCGAATTTCTGATGCTCGGCATGTATGCGAGCTTCTGGGGCTTTTCGCTGTGGGCCCTCGATCCTCTGTTCACCCTTCCATTGACGGCATTGATGTTGTTTGCACTCGGTTCAGCGATTTACCACCTGGTCATCCGGCGCATCATTCGCGCGCCGATGGTGTCGCAAATATTCACAACCTTCGGCCTAATGATCCTGTTCCGCGGCGTGGCGCAGTTCTTCTGGAAACCGGATTTCCGCACCGTCGGGCACAGTATCGTTCAGGGCAAGATTTCTTTTTCGGGACTGCAGTTTGGGCTGCCGCAAATCGTCGCGGCGGCGGGCGCCGTCGTCGTAACGGGCACCATTTGGTGGTTTTTGCAACGCACGCGGCTTGGCGCCGCGCTCGAGGCCACCGCAGCGGACAAGGAAGCCGCAGCGCTGATGGGCATCAACGTACAGAAAATGTACGCGCTTGCCTGGGGCATTGGTGCCGCGTGCGCCGGGGTCGCGGGGGCGCTGCTGTCAACGTTCTTTCCGATATTTCCGGAGGTCGGGGCGAATTTCATTCTTATCGCCTTTGTGACCGTGGCACTCGGGGGATTCGGCAGTGTTGCAGGCGCGTTCTGCGCAGGAATCATCGTCGGGGTTGTCGAGGTGTTTGGCGGCTTCCTGGTGGGCCCACAGTACAAGCTCGCACTCGTACTGGCGCTGTACCTCCTGGTTGTGCTGGCGCGGCCGCAGGGATTGCTGGGTCGCACCTGACATGTCCAGAGCTGCGCCCGGAATCATATGAAAGTCCCGTCATCCCCCGGCGCAAAGCGCGTGGCACAACTGGCGCTGCTCGTGTTGGCGATCGCATTGCCAACGCTGGTTTCGAACGCGAGCCAGCTCAACTACGCCATTCTCGTGCTCATGATCGCTCAGGCGGGTGTGGCGTGGAACATCCTCGGTGGCTACGCCGGTCAGGTGTCACTTGGTCACGCCGCGTTCTACGGGATCGGAGCCTACACTTCGACAAAATTGCTGACGCTGTTCGGTCTTTCGCCTTGGCTCGGCATGCTTGCCGGCGGCATGCTCGCCGTGCTGTTTGCGCTTGTAATAGGCTGGCCGTGTTTTCGTCTCAAGGGGCACTACTTCGCGATGGCGACGATCGCCATCACCGAAATACTGAAGATCCTCGTCACCAACTGGGATTGGCTGGGGGGTGCCGTGGGAATCACTTTGCCTATGGCTGAATCGGGCTGGTGGGGATTCGTCTTCAACAAGTCGAGAGCGCCGTACTATTACATCATTCTCGGGTTGTTGCTGCTGACGTTGGGCGTGAGTTGGCTGATCGGTCGCAGCTTCCTTGGTTACTACTTCCGCGCAATCAAGGACGAACCGGATGCCGCACGCAGTGTCGGCATCGAGTTGACGCGCTACAAGCTGATCGCGATCGCCGCCAGCAGTTTCCTCACGGCCCTGGGAGGCACGTTCTACGCACAGAAAGAGCTGTTTATCGATCCCGGTTCGACCATGGCGACTTCACTATCGATCAAGATCGCGCTGGTGGCAATCCTTGGCGGCGTCGGCACTTTGAGCGGCCCGGTAATTGGCGCCGTGATCCTGACCGCGATCGAAGAGGTAACTCGAGCGATGTTCGGCGGCACTGGTCGCGGGACCGATCTCATCATCTATGCGCTCCTAATCATCGGCATTGCGGTTTTCTATCCCAGCGGGATTGTCGGCTGGTGGCGCGAATTCGAAAAGCGCTGGTTCGACCCCAAGCTCGCGCAAGCGCCGGGCGGGGACTCCTCGTGATGCCACAATTGCTCGAGGTTCGCGGCCTGTGCAAACGTTTTGGTGGCTTAAGCGCGAACGAGGATGTGAGTTTCTCCGTTGGACGAGGGGAGATCATCGGACTCATCGGCCCGAACGGCGCAGGCAAGACGACGCTATTTAACTGTATCGCTGGTTACTATTCGCCGAGTGCAGGGTCGATTGAATTCGCAGGCGAGGGGCTATTACACCTCACACCGGAACGGGCTGCGAGACGCGGCATCGCGCGGACCTTTCAAATCGTGCGCAGCTTCGCGTCACTTAGCGCATGTGAGAATGTGATGGTTGGCGCGATGATTCACAATAAAGGCGTCGTGGCCGCACGCAAGATCGCTCTCGAAACTCTCGCGTTCGTTGGATTGCGCGAGCGTGCCGGATCCATTGCAGGCTCGATGACGATCGCTGAACAGCGGCGCCTCGAAATTGCCCGCGCGCTTGCCACTCATCCTAAGTTGTTGCTGCTGGATGAGGTCATGGCGGGGCTGAACCCCAGCGAGGTGCGCGAAGCCGTTGAGCTTGTCCGGCACATCCGCGACCGCGATATTGCCTGCGTCATCGTCGAGCACGTGATGGAGGCGATCATGCCGATTGCGCATCGCGTCGTCGTGCTGGACGCGGGCCGCAAGATCGCCGACGGGCCGCCCGGAGCGATTGCGCGGGACCCTGCTGTGCTCGCCGCGTATTTGGGTGATTGACGTGCTCGACGTAGAACACATACGCGTCAGCTACCACCGAGTCCTGGCGTTGCACGATGTCAGTCTCACGCTAAATCAGGGCGAGATCGTGGCGATCGTTGGGGGCAACGGCAATGGCAAGTCATCAACCCTGCGCGCGATTGCGGGCTTGAATCGACTCGACGGCGGCCGCATCGCCCTCGAGAGCCGCGACATAGGGTCTTCGGCTCCTCACGATCGGGTGCGTATGGGCATTTCTCTGGTTCCGGAAGGTCGACGGCTGTTTCCGCGTCTGACCGTCGAACGCAATCTGCAACTCGGCGCTTATACGCGTGGGGACACTGACGAAGTCGAGGAATCCTTAAACCAGGTCTACGCGCTGTTTCCCATCTTGAAGGAGCGGCGGCGGCAGCTGGCCGGGACGATGAGTGGAGGCGAGCAGCAGATGTTGGCAATCGGCCGTGGATTGATGGCGCGCCCAAAGATTCTGCTCCTCGATGAACCCTCGTGGGGCATTGCGCCCAAACTTGTGTCAAAAATTCTCGATACCATCATCGCGATCAATGCCGCGGGCGTAAGCATTCTGTTGGTTGAGCAGAATGTGCGGCGCGCGCTGGCAATCGCAAACCGAGCTTACGTGATCCAGACCGGCCGCATGGTTCTGGCAGGAACTGGCCGGGATTTGTTGGATAGCGAATTGGTAAAGCGAGCGTATTTGGGCTTGTAAGAATTATTTCAACGCTCCGCTTTGCGGTTGACAAACTCCCACACCTTGGAGATCACGACCGATCCTTCGCCAACCGAGGATGCCACGCGCTTAACTGAGCCTGCGCGCACGTCTCCCACCGCGAAAATGCCGGGCAGCGAGGTGGCGAAGGGCGAGGCTGCCGAGCCCTCGCCGGAACCGGTGATCACGAAACCCTTATCGTCGAGTTTCACGAGGCCGGAAAGCCATTCGGTATTCGGCGCGGCGCCCACCATGATGAACAGCGCGCGCGTGTTCACCTCGCGGGTCGCCCCGGTCTTCACATCGCGAATGGTCAGCGTCTCAAGGTGCTCGGCGCCGTGCAACGCGCTCACCTCGGCGCCAAACTCGATTTTGATCCTGGGATCTGCGGCGAGCCGGCTGGTGAGGTAGCTCGACATCGACGCTGCAAGCGACGCGCCGCGAACCAGTACGCGCACGCAACTCGCCGAACGGCTTAAGAACATCGCTGCTTGCCCCGCCGAATTGCCGCCGCCAACAATGACCGCTTCCGTTCCCTTGCAATAGCGCGCCTCCATTTCGGTCGCGGCATAATAAACGCCTGCGCCTTCAAAGTCGGCCAGGCGATCGAGCGGCGGCCGGCGATATTGCACTCCGGTGGCGACCACCACGGCTTTGGCACGGATACGCTGTCCGTTGTCGAAGGTGGCGCAGAAGCTCTGGTCCTGGAGCTTCTCGAGGAGGATCACGCGACGCGGCATCGCGAAGCGCGTCCCGAACTTCATTGCCTGCACCTCGCCGCGCCAGACAAGGTCCGCGCCGGAGATACCGGTCGGGAAGCCCATGTAGTTCTCGATACGGCTGGAGGTACCGGCCTGGCCGCCGATCGCAATATCTTCCACGACCAGCGCGCACAGACCTTCGGCTCCCGCGTAGACTCCGGCTGCCACCCCCGCGGGCCCGCCACCGACGATAAGCACATCAAATGTCTCATCGTCTCGGAAGTCGAGATGCAGGCCCAGGAGTCGCGCAACCTTATCCGGCGTCGGATCTGACACGACAACGTTGCGCCCAAATATCACCGCGGGCTCCCCCGGAGCAATCGAGCAGCTGCGCGCGGTCGCCTCGGCTTCAGCACTTCGCAGTGGCAGGGAACTGTAGGGAAGGCGGTTGCGGCTGGCAAACTCTGCGATGCGGCGCACGTCGCGGTCCTCTTCTTCGCCGATCAATCGCAGCACGCCGTCGCGGTCGTCGAGCTGGCGTCGGCGGCGGGCAGAGAACACCGTGATGATGATGTCTGACATCTCCGGGATTTGTGACATGAGCTTCAGCATCGCTTCACGCGGCACTTCGATCACCCGCGTTTCCCGAACCGCGCGCATCGGCAACGACCAGGCGCCGCCGTTCAAAAAGGCGATCTCACCCATGAACTGTGTCGGACCTATGGTTGAGGGCAGATGGCGTTTGTCGGTATAGGGGTTGACTGCCTCTATTTCGCCTTCCTCGACATAGACAAAGCGATCCACCAGCTCGCCGGGCCTTGCGAGAAACGTACCCGCAGGATACGTAGCGATCCTGCCGGCCTCGCGCAACGCCTCGACGTGAGAGGCGGACAGCGGGGTTCGCTGCATTTGGCGCAAATCGCCGCCGATCGTTTCCATGTCTTCGCTTGACCTCTATAGGGTTATGCTCAGCCAGCTACACGCCCATCTTGGGAGACACTGACTGACTTTCAAGGGCCGGTCGCGCAAAGCGAACACAGCCTCAAGCCGGGAATCAGCGTGCATCACTTGCCGACGAAAGGCAGAAAGACGCGGATCGCGAGCGCGGCCAAGCCCTGAATTGATGCCCAGGCAAGAATCGCCGTCAGAATTCCCTTGCACCAAGACAGAACCCGCCTACCTGGGAAGAACTGCGACGCCGCAAACCCGAAGTACAGCAGCCAGACCGCCAGGTAGGCGACGTACAGGTAAACGGCTGTTGCATTGGTTGGGCGAAAAACGTACCAGGCGGGAATCATGATCAAAGTGGCGAAGAGAATGCGCAGGCTGGATGTCTAAGCCGCAAGGACCAGATGCTCCGCAAAATTGAAACCGGCGCGCGCGTAAAGCAGACGCGAGAACCCAGCCAGCAAGGGAACCTCGGCGAACGTCACGAGATTGATATGACTTTGCAGGAAATCGGTGACCCGGTTGGCGTTGCTGATCGGAACTGCCCGAAGTCCGGCGAACGCGAACGCGGCGGACGCCGCGGCAACAACCACAATAAGGAGCCCGAAGGGCCCGAAATAGCGTTTTCGGCGCCCTTGGACGTAATCGAGAGCCACAGTCCCTGGTCGTCCGAGCAGCATTCGCACCAACGAAATGGCGCTTCTATCCACATGGAATACAGCATGAATCAGATCGCGGGCAATTTCATGCAGCGTCAGTCGCCCGGAAATCAGCTTTTGACCACACGCCGAACAGTAAACCTGCCCGACGATCAGGTGAGTATTGCAGTTACGGCACTGGCTGGGAGTTTGTACCGACATGAATTATCGAAACCTTCAGGCAATGACCGCCGAGCGAATTGAGAGACTACTCGAACGCAAGCACCTGTCAATTTGGACCGGGACGCTCGGGCCGCGGTAAACTGTCTTTTGCCGTGACCGTGCTCGTCCGGCATCGCGCCATTGCCGGAACCACCTATTGCCGAACCTTAAATCCAATCGTGCGCTCGTCATTGCTTCCGTAATGACCTCAATGGCCATGATTGCCATCGAAGCAACCATCGTGTCCACAGCGATGCCGCAGATAGTCGCGGATCTTGGTGGTCTGCGTCTCTACAGCTGGGTATTTTCTGCGTTCCTGCTGGCGCAAACCGCGATGACCGTGGTTTTCGGCAATCTTGCGGACGTCTACGGACGCAAGCCGATCATGCTCATAGGGATCGGAATTTTTCTCTTGGGCTCGATCTTGGCGGGATTTGCATGGTCCATGCCGGTCATGATTTGGTGCCGGCTCATCCAAGGTGTCGGCGCGGGCGCGATGCAGCCGGTCGCGATGACCGTCGTGGCTGACCTGTACCCGGCGCGCGAACGCGGCAAAGTGCAGGGGTATCTTGCGAGCGTCTGGGCTGTCGCGGCAGTGATCGGACCGGTATTGGGGGGGCTCATCATTAGCTCGGTCTCATGGGCCTGGATCTTTTGGATCAACATTCCTGTGGGTATCGCATACTCCGATCAGAACCCTCGTGATAATCTGAAAAATCGCGTTATTGGGTCTCTTGCACGACGCGTCCGTTGAGCGGCTGAGGAGGGCGGACATCGTGTGGATAAAGCTTCGCAAAAGCCTGGATCTGCTTAGCTGAGATGTTGACTGGATTCTTCAATACATACCACCTTACCCCCTCGGTGCAGGGCGGAGCCGTTACCGAGCCCATGTACGTGTAATAGCCAACGTCGTCGGGCAGCAGGCCCGCGGGATTAATCTCGATACCGGCGACCTCTTGTTCCTGATGCGAGTAGTCGCTCAATACCTTGCTCTCTGTCTTCGGCATATGGTCCCAAATTTGCTGAATGGTCGCGTTAGGGTTGCCCGCCTTGAGAAGGACCGCAACGCCGACCACCTTTCCCTCAGTGGTTTGGTACATCAAGTGCGCCACCATGTCGAACGGCTTGCCGTGAATGTACTCTTCGCTCGGTCGGTGAAAGTGCAACTGCGTAAGCTGGTACCGCTGTTCTCCCACAATCAAAAGGTTTCCAGTTCCGGGAGTGTCGTGGTAGTTGACGCGAATGGTATAGCCGTTGTTAAGCAAATATTTCAATGGGCCGTTTCTGGAATCGAATCGCAAGGTTGGGAGTGGCACTTTCTCGGCACTTCGAATATCGATCGGCGATTGTTCCTTGCCGAGGTTGCACGTCGCGTACGCGGGATCAAGTTCGCTCCAGTGTGCAGCTCCCTTAGGTCCTTCGTAATCCCAATGAGTCTTCCATTGGGACTGTGAATTGCCTGGGAGCAAAAGGGCCGCGGCAGCCAAGCATGCAACGGGATAAGAACCGTAAGGTTTTGTCGGATGCATATTCGATCGCCCCTGCTACAAAGAACAGCCGAACATTGCGATGTTTCGCATCAAGAGCGCAATCTATCCAAGGTCATCAGCACTGGCAATGCGCTGGCGAACTCGCATGACTCATATAAGAGTTCATGTAACGCGCCTAACGCATTGATTATGTGATTGTTATCTGCACCTATTTTGGCATGAATTTGGTGGTCTTGGGACGGAAAGGAGAGATGGTCCGCGAAGCGCAATCCTGGTCAGATAAACCACAAGCCCGATCAGGAACCCCACATGGAATCAGCAAAGAATGCTGCCGTTCATCGCCGTAAAAACTGAGGCAGCCATGAGACTCGAGATCATCAAACGCAAGCCGACCACCATAGTCAGTTTGAGTATTCCCAACGTTCAATTGGGCGCGGCTATCGCTTTGGCCGCGGTGGCTGTTGGACTCGTCGCCTTCGTTCTGCTTCTCATCCGCGAGTTCAATGCGTGGGCTTCGGATCCAGGGAGTTTGGACTGAGGATAGAATGTATCCACTATCGGCGGGGGTGAGCATTATGTACGAGGGGTATCGAGACACCAGAAGGTGCATGCTCGCGATCATGTGGGTGGCGGGTGCGCTTTGGGTTCGCACGGGCATCGCGGCTGAACGCGCCATGGCGCGCGAAGCCTGCGAGGCGCTATTGGGCGCGGAGATTTCAGCGGTCAAGATCGGACTGCCAACCAGCGGCGCGCGCATCGACGGCAGCCGATTCGTATCCGCGACCGCGGAGGGCAATGTCAACGGTGAATACTGCGAGGTGAAGGGCTGGATCTATCCTGTGAATGCGGGCTCATCACGCATGCAGTTCGAGGTCAATCTGCCGAGCAGCTGGAATGGCAAGCTGCTGCAGATGGGAGGGGGCGGATTCGACGGCTCTCTCGTGACCGGGCTCGGCGCCGAGGGCCTTCAGCCGAAGACCGTCCCGCATCCATTGCAACGTGGCTACGTCACTGCCGGGGGCGACGGCGGCCATCAAGGCGGCCCCGGGTTCGACGGACGGTTCGGCCTGGATGAGGAGGCACTGCGAAACTACGGCCGGGAATCGGTGAAGAGAGTACACGATGTGGCTGTCGAGATCGTCATGGCGCGTTACACGATGAAGCCGACGCGCACCTATTTCATCGGCAACTCCCAGGGCGGACATGAAGCGCTCAATGCGGCGGCATACTATGCGGCGGACTACGACGGCGTGGTGGCGAACTACCCGGCGTACAATGTCACATTGCTTCACCTAGCGTCCCTGAATGTTGGGCAAGCAATCTATTCAAACGATGGCGCCGGATGGCTCAGTCCGGCGAAAACCAAGGTGCTCACCGATGCGGTGCGCAAGGCATGCGATCCGTTGGATGGCGCGACGGATGGCATCATCAGCAATATCGCGGCCTGCCATCGCGCCTTCAATATTGAAACGGTCAGGAACACCTTGCGCTGTAGCGACGGCAAGGACAGTGGTATGGGCTGTCTGTCGGATGCGCAAATCGAGGCGGTGGCGCGCATCGTTTCACCCTATCGGCCGGGCTTTGCCGTCGCTGGTGCGGATGAGTTCACTCCCTGGGCGCTGCTCGAAGGGTCGAGCTTCGTGGTCTCCAATTTCGGGACGCAGCGCGTCCCCGGGAATCCACCAACCACCCTGGATGCTCTTCTATACACCGCGGGCGCCGCGACCGTGAAATACATCATCACTCGCGATCCGAACTACGATCCGTTGAAGTTCAAGCCTGCTGCGTATCGTGCGCGCATCGAGGAGGTGGCAAAGATCTTGGACGTCACTGATAGCGACTTGACACCATTTAGGTTGAGGGGAGGCAAGCTTATTCTCGCGCACGGCACCGAGGACGACTTCATCGCGCCGGGTAACACCGACGCCTATTACGAGCGCCATTTGGCCAAACAAGGCAGGGCGGCGATGGACTCGTTCGTTCGGTACTATAAGGTGCCGGGTTTGTCACACGGCTTTGGCACTTTTAACGCCAGATACGATGATCTGACAGCGCTTGATCAATGGGTGAACAGTGGCCGCGCGCCCGAAGTTCTGATCGCCGTCGATGAAAACACTGAACATAGCGGCCGCACCCGGCCCATGTGCGCCTATCCTCGGTGGCCGAAGTTCAGCGGGCAATTCGGCGCCTCGGTGGATGAGGCGAGTAGCTTTACGTGCGTGCTCAACTAGCGCTGCGATCCTAACGCGACAAACAGCAGCGCTGTAGCGCAGAATGCGGCGTGGGCAACAAGCAAGACCGTAGTGACATCGCACTCCGCATGCGGCCGCGTCGCCGCGGAATCGCGCGTCTCGTGCTGCTCGCTGTCTTGGGACTTGTACTTTTTGGCGCCGGCACGGCAGCGTCCTACTACGTTGATGCGCTCTGGTTCGCATCGCTCGGGTTTGCGTCGGTGTTCTGGACGCGGCTCAGCCTTCAGACCGCGACTTTCGGAGCCTTCACCCTCCTTACTTTTTTGGTGGTCTATGGAGCTTTCCGGACGCTAAAACCCGATCGGCTCGATGCACTGATGGGGACTGTTCTCGTCAACCGGCGGCCGGTCGCGCTGCCGGTCGCACGCTTCCTCAACCTGATTGGGATCGGCCTGTCCGCGATGATCGCCGCATTAACCGGCGCCAGCATGACGGCGCGCTGGATGACTTTGGCCCTGTACTGGGAAGCGCCGCGTCACGCCACGATGCTCGACCCCATTTTTGGGCGATCGCTGGATTTTTACTTGTTTACGCTGCCAGCCTGGCAGCTCATCGCCGGCTGGCTGCTGACACTGGCCATAGTCGGCTGCGCGGTGGCCGTGCTATTCGTGACCCTTGCCGGCGGCGCGCGCGTGTTGAGAGAGCGCCCCATGGCCGCGGATCCGGCGAGGCTGTGGCGCGGGTTGTCGATCGGTATCGCCGCGGTGCTGCTAATGCTCGCCGCGCGCGTGTACTTGGGTCGCTTCGAGCGGCTGTTCCAGGATGGCACTATTTTCTCAGGCGTTACGTACACCGACGCTCACGTCACCTTGACCGGCATGCTGATCGTTTGTGCCGCATTGGTCGCAGGCGCGGCCGTGGCGGGATGTTGCGCAATCCTGTTGCTCCCGAGGCGCTGGCTTGTGGCGTCAGTGGTGCCGGCCGTCTTCTGCTACATCATCGTCGGCGTCGTGGGCTGGTACGTCAGCAGCTTCATCGTTCAACCGAACCAGCTGGTGCGAGAGCGGCCCTTCATTGCGCACAATATAGAAATGACACGGCGGGCTTACGCGCTCGACCGCATCGAGACGCGCGCATTTCCCGCCGACACGGGCATTGAGGCGGTGGAACCGGCCAACAACCAGACAACGCTCGAGAACATCAGGCTATGGGATTGGCGGCCGCTGCAGGATACTCTGCGCCAGATTCAGGAAATTCGGACTTACTACGACTTTCCGGATATCGACATCGATCGCTATCAGATCGGCGGCTCAGTCCGGCAGATGATGCTCGCCACACGCGAGCTCAATGTGGAAAAGCTGCCGCCAAGCAGCCGCAACTGGATAAACGAGAAGCTGATCTATACTCACGGGTACGGCGTGACCATGAACCCGGTGAACGGCTTTACCTCTGAAGGGCTGCCGACGCTGGTGCTCAGCAACATGCCGATCCAGAGCACGATTCCAGGTCTCAGCGTGACGCGCCCGGAAATTTATTTTGGCGAGCTGACCAATACCGATGTCTACGTCAAGACTCGCCAGAAAGAATTCGACTACCCGCAGGGCGATGCCAATAGTCTGACCTCCTACCAGGGCAGCGGCGGCATACGGCTGGGCGGCTTACTGCGACGCACGCTGATCGCGTTCGATCGCGGTGATATCGCCAAACTGCCGTTCAGCGACGATGTGAATTCGGAGAGCCGATTGTTGATGCGTCGCAAGCTGAGCGAGCGCGTGCACGAGCTCGCACCGTTTCTTACACTCGACGCAGATCCCTACGTTGTGGTCGGCGAGGACGGCCGAATCCGCTGGCTGATGGATGCATTCACGACGTCCGACGCCTACCCGTTCGCGCGCCGCTACCTACTCGGCAATGCGCCCATCAATTACATTCGCAACAGCGTCAAGATCCTGATCGATGCCTACACCGGCGAGACGACATTCTACGTGTTCGACACGCAGGATCCGATCATCGCCGCCTATCGGGCTCTGTTTCCCGGTTTGTTCGCCGACGCGGCGGCGATGCCGGCGGCGGTGCGTAAGCATGTGCGGTACCCCGAACTATTGTTGAACGTACAGGCCGCCGTCTATGGTCTTTACCACATGAGCAATCCCGACGTGTTCTACAATCGCGAGGACCTTTGGAGCGTCGCCTCTGAAAGCAACCAGCGCCAACAGGTCATGGAACCGAACTTCGTGCTGATGACTCTACCTGGCGAACGATCGATCGAATTCATCGCGATCCTGCCGTTCACGCCGGCCAATCGCAACAACCTGATTGGTTGGATTGCAGGCCGCAGCGACGGTGAACACTATGGCGAGGCTGTGGTCTACGACTTTCCCAAGACCAAGCTAATCGACGGACCATTGCAGATCGAAGCGCGCATCGATCAGAACGCGCAGTTGTCAGGTCAATTGACATTGTGGAACCAGCAAGGTTCGCACGTGCGCCGCGGCAGTCTGATCGTCATCCCTATAGGCCGAGCGCTGCTCTACGCGGAGCCCATCTACTTGCAAGCAGACCGCAGTCCCATGCCCGAGCTGCGTTTGGTGGTGCTCGCGGTTCAGGATCGCCTGGCTTACGGGCCGACATTCGAATCGGCGATGGCCGCCTTATTTGGGACGGGGCCCTCCATGCTCAGCGCACAAGCCACGCCGGTTCCCGCGCCACAGTCAGCGAGCGCGTCATCCGCGGCGCCTGCGGCTGCGGGTGACGTCAACGCACTGATTGCCGAAGCAGCTCAGAACTTCAACGAGTATCAGCAACTCACCGCTGCTGGAAAGCTTGCCGAGGCGGGTCAGAAATTGGAGGCGCTGAAACGCATACTCGAGCAACTTCAGGCTCGCCACCATTGATCCAAGGCTGCGCGTTCCCCGGGACACCGTAAAAAAGGGCCGGGTTGCATTTGCGATAGACCCTATGTAGACTTACTACTATGGGTAAGCAAGACCGCCAAGTGCGAATGTCGCTGCAGACATTGCGGGTGCTGGAGGAGTTCTTAGAGAACCCCACTCGGGAGCTGTCAGGTGCCGAAGTGCATCAGCGCTGCGGCATTGCGTCCGGCACCTTGTATCCCATTCTTCTGAGGCTCGAATCGGCGGGCTGGTTCGTCAGCAAATGGGAATCCATCGACCCGTCGAGCGCCGGGCGACCGAGACGTCGGCTGTATCGGCTCACGTCGACTGGCCTCAAGCGCGCGAGTGAAGTGTTCGCAAGCTTTAACCGAGGAGTACTCGCATGAGCCAGCGCAACGTTACCCATTGGTTGATTCACCATGCCGCTCAGCGCGCGCCGGAGTCCTTGGCGGACCGGCTCAAGGAGGAGTGGCTCTCGGATCTGGAGGCGCGGCCATCAGGCTTATCGCGCTTACGCTTTGCGATCGGCTGCTGCTGGGCGACCCGGGTGATCGCGTACGAGCATCAGCCCTCAGGGGTCGCGGTGAGCAATACCGCCGTGGCGAGTCAGGGCCTGATCGCGTACGCGGATCAGAACATTGGTTTTCTGTCGCTTCGCTCGAGCACCTTCTTTTTGGTCCTGTCGTTGCATGTCATACTCATTTACGGATTCATGACGGCGCTCTCGCACACTCACAAAAGTGCAGTGCCAGATCCATTGCAGAATCAGCCTCTGAAGGATCCGCTGCCTCGCGAAAAGCTACCTCTGTTGCTTCCCGACCCGGCACTGGACGCTTGGACGATCGACGTGCCGAAGCCGGTTGTTGAGGTGCCGCCCGATCCTAGTACCGATGTCACGACTACTATCGTCGAGAAATCTCCCGAAACGCATTCGCCGCCGCAACCCGCGGAAACACAATTTCACGCGGCTCAGCGCGTGGCCGGGGGCCCGGGTGCCGGATTCCCAGACACGGCTGATTTCTATCCATCGCTCTCGATACATTTGGGAGAACAGGGAATATCCACCGTGCAAGTCTGTGTCGATACGAAAGGACGCCTCACTTCCGATCCGACCACGGTGCAAAGGACCGGCAGTCCTCGGCTCGATGAGGGAGCGCTCAAGCTGGCAAGAGCAGGTTCGGGGCACTATCGTGCGACGACAGAGGATGGTCAGCCTGTGAACTCCTGCTATCCGCTGCGTATCAGGTTTCAGATCAAGAACTAGCGGGCCGCGCAGCTAGATCGCCAAGGAGAGCACCATGGCAATGGCTGTTGGCGGTGGCAGGGAAGGCCGGTCGTATTCCGAGATCAACATGACACCGCTGATCGATGTGATGCTCGTGCTGCTGATCATTTTCGTCATTACAATCCCGAAACAGACACACGCGATAAAAATTGATAATCCTCAGCCGACGATTACTCCGCCGCAAGCGCCCCCGGCAGTGATCGATCTGCAGATCGACTTCGACGGCACGCTGCTCTGGAACAGGAACGTGGTGGACCGCGCGACGTTACAGCGATATATCACTCAGGAAGCGGTGAAACAGCCGCAGCCGGAAGTGCACATCACAGTAGACAAATTCGCCAGGTACGAAATCGTGACACAAACGTTGGCGGATTTACAGCATCGGGGACTTAAGAAAATAGGCTTCGTCAATAACGACTTCTTCTAGGCAGATCGGCGAGGCAGGATGCGGAGCGTCCCCAAACTAGTTGTTTGCGAACGAGATCGGGGCGGAATACTCGGCGCGGTGGCAAGATCGGCTTTGCAGCGCTCGAAATGCGTCAATCGTTTGGCGGGCATTGCCAGAAGATAGCGATTACCGAGCCACGCCACTGCGTTGGCAAGCGCTGAATTGTAATCCATGGCGGCGGTCTTGTCGGATGGGTTCAAGAATCGCATGAGACCTCCAATGTGCTTGTGATGAACCACGTGTTTCGTCAGTTTCGTCAATCGGTTGTCGCCGTAGCGGCAAGATCTTGCCGCTTTCAGCGTCGGCAGCGACCGTTGCATGCCGCTAAGGCTACACAGCGACTACATGTGGAAAGAGGAAGCAGAATTCGTGCCAAGTCATAGATCGGCCACGGTTTTATCCAGCCGTCGCCGACCGGCGGCAGCGCGCCGGTCGGCATTAAGCGTTACTTAACAGTTCGTCAGATGTTCCGTTTGTTGTGCTTCGGAGCGAAGCGCACTCTGGAGTTGTTCGATGAACCAGCGGAGTGCGCACCCATGAGTAATATCAATATCATCAAACGGATCGGGCAAGGGCTTCTGGCCGTCGCGGCCACGGGCCTTACGGTGCTGGGTTTGCAGATTGCGATGCTGGTAGGGTAACTGCAATGCCTGCGGTGATTGCGAAGCTTAGGAACCTCGCGCCCTATGCAGCACTGGAGCTGGTGATGCCAGGCGGCTCGGTGATGGCGATTCTATTGTGGCTGTACCGACAGCGAAGGCAGCAGCGGCCTTGATTGCGGTCGTCGCGAAACGTTGGTATCCCGCTTTCCGCCGATACACCCGCGCCGCTGAAGACAATGAGGCGCGAGGCGGAGCGGAGGCGGGAGCGGCGCCCGCTAGCGCCATTCGCTCTGTTCGCACAGGTAGAGCGGCGTGCCGCCAGGACCTGCGAAATAGGCGAAGCGGATTGGCGGATCTTCGCGGATCGGCCCGATGAAGCGCAGGCCGCGCGCCGCCAATTGTTGCATCGTGGCTTCCAGCGACTCGACGCCCAACCCGATCGATATTAAATGTGCCTGGGGTGACTGGGCCGTCGGTAGCGGGTGCAATCCGATCGTCAGGCCCGGCGCTTCGACGACGGCGAACTCGTTTCCGTAACGAGTCTTCAGATGAAGACCGAGCGTCTCGGTATAAAAGCGCACGGCTGCGTCCATGTCCGGGACCATCAGGGTGACCTGACTTTCGCTGTACAGCGCGTTTGCATTCATCGCTATGATCCTTTCTTTCCAGTTTTGCGTCTCTTCAGCCGGCGCAGGCCGGTCGAGGCCAGCGCAGCGAGCGTATTCAAGTCTGCCTCGAGGCGTGTCCTGCCGCGCCCGGTCAGCCTGAATGGACGTCGACGGTAGTCACTAGTTTGGATTTCCTCGACCAGCTGAGCGCGTTCCATACGCGCGAGCGCTGCGTAAAGTGTGCCCGCTCGCATGGAGAAACCGCCCAGGTCCAGAATATCCTTCATTATCGCGTAGCCATGCTTGGGCTGGTTCGCAACAGCGACCATGATCCACACCGCGGCCTCGAGGGCAAAGCCGGCTTCCGGCGGCTCATGCGATCCATCCAAATGCATCTCCCGTGACTCTAAATTACCATCGTGAGAGGAGGCCTCATTATACCGATGATGGATATACCGTCAATCGGCTTATAGGTGGCGAGCGGCCAGAGCCAAGCGAAGCGCTAATCGCAATTTTTTTATCGCCGGCAGAAAAACTGCCGGCTAAAGTACCATGCCGCCCGAGACCTCGATGCGTTGGGCATTAATCCAGCGATTGTCTTCGGAGAGCAGCGAAGCGATCATCGGGCCTATGTCATCGGGCTCGCCGACGCGGCCGAGCGCGGTCATATCTGCGACGCGCTTATTCACTTCAGGATTGTCACGAACCATGCCGCCGCTGAAATCGGTCGCGATCGCGCCGGGGGCAACGGTGTTAACCGCAATCCCGCGTGGGCCCAGTTCTTTCGCCAGGTAGCGGGTTAGAACCTCGATCGCGCCCTTCATGGATGCGTACGCGGACATTCCGGGCAACGCGAAGCGCGCCAGGCCCGAGGAGATATTGATAATTCGGCCGCCATCGTTGATGAGCGGCAGAAGTTTCTGCGTCAGAAAGAACACGCCCTTAAAGTGAATATTGTAGATCTCATCCAGCTCCTGCTCGCTCGTTTGGTCGAACGCCTTGTGTAGCGAGGTACCGGCATTATTGACGAGGTAATCGAAGCCCTTCGCTCCCCGCTCTGCCAGTGTGCGGCGCACGCTCTGTTCGAACGGCTCGAAGTTGCTCAAGTTGCTGGTGTCCAGTTGCAGGGCGGTGGCTTGACGGCCGGTCTCGCGGACCTGGCCGACGACTTTGTCGGCTGCTTCGCGATTTAAGTTATACGTAAATATCGAGTCAACGCCGCGCTTGGCCAGGCTGAGCACGGTGTTTCGCCCTAGGCCGCGACTGCCGCCGGTGACTATGGCGATCTTAGGGGTAGTTTGCGAAGGCATAGCGCGCTCCGTTTGCGTGGCTGGTGAAAGCGCAATTCTAGTCCAAGTTGGTAGGATATGGTCGGCTGAAGCCCGGCGGTCGGATGGCGTAACTAGGAAGGGAGGCGTGATGCGCAGCCAATCTCGCGCTGGCGGAGGTGTCGAGCCATACTGTCGCAATGTTTGATACGCGCCCGGCTCGAACGTCATCGATTCTCGTTACCCTCTGCCTCGCGCTCGGCACCTTCGCCTCGCCATTGCGGGCGGCGAATGCCGAGGACTCCGTCGCGATACCGCTGTATCGCGAGGGCCGCGGCAGTCCCGATGGCATCGGTAAGTTCTATCAGGGACGCGAGATTGCGGCGGTCATGGGTTTCGAGGGCGCGCCATGGCTCGAACGGCCGAGCCGCGCAAGTGAAGAACGGCCCGACCTGCTGGTGGAGGAACTGCACTTGCTGCCTGGCATGACTATCGCCGACATCGGCGCGGGCTCGGGTTACCTCTCGCGGCGCATGGCCCCGATCGTTGGTCCCGGCCGCGTCTTCGCGGTCGACGTGCAGCCGCAGATGGTGGCGCTGCTCAGGAAGTTGTCGCGCAAACCTGAGTATAGGAACCTCGTGCCGATCCAGGGAGGCACCGACGACGTGCAGCTGCCGCCTGCCTCGGTCGACCTAGCAGTCTTGGTCGACGTGTATCACGAGCTGGCTTACCCCTACGAGATCATGCGCAGCTTGGTTCGTGCGCTAAAGCCAGGCGGCCGGGTGGTACTTGTGGAATATCGCGGTGAGGACCCCACTGTGCCGATCAAGGCGCTACACAAAATGAGCGAGGCGCAGATCCACCGCGAAATGAGCGTCCTCCCGCTCACCTGGGAACGCACTTCGGAGCGGCTTCCGATGCAACACATCGTCGTGTTCCGCAAGTCCGCAAATCCCGTGAGCGGGCAGGGGAGCGCAGCGACTCCGGATGGGTAGACCAGCCCTTGGTGGCGTAACGCACCGGGAACAAGGAGGTGCGATTTGATTTTACTAGTTGGCTACCTCGACAAGGCGCGTAGATCTCCCGAGAATCCAAGCAAAGCCGAATCCCGCCGACCAATCGTAGTCCCTCTCTACCAGCGGACTATCCAGGAACACCGCACCGCGGAGCGTGTCGTAATGAACGTAGGCCCCAAACCAAACACTTGAAAACCGCTTCCTGAGCGTAATTCCAAACTGTGTTCCGGAGTAACCGCCAGGAGCTGCATATGCCGGGCGACTCGCGGTCGCGTATTGTGGCGCTACGGAATAATAATAATCGCTATACTTCTTGTCGATAAACATAGGACCGCTGCCAAGTTCGGTATCCCAACCAGGCATCCCAAATGTGTCCTTAATCTTCAGGACTAACCGCGGATCGCCGATCCAGCCGATCGACTGCGGCGGACTGGAAATCGTAAACGCAGCCCGTATCGGCACTTGAAGATCCAATTTCAGCCGGCCTGAATCGCGGTTAATCAGGTGAAAATACACCGCCGGGCCGAGCTCTATTGTCGGCCGTAATTCTGGCATGCCGTAACGCGCCGTATCATGCGGTACTACAGCGTTGATGTCGCCGCTGATGTTGAGTTCCAGCCAGTCTTGGTTTATCAATAAACCGCGCACTCCATTCTTGTCGGCTCTGAGAAACGTACCGTTGTAAACGAAGTAGGGGATGGGTATTGGGTATACGCGTGTCGTGTCCGATCCTGGATAATCTTGGAATGCGCTTGCACCAATACCAAGACCGAATTCCCACAGAGGCGCCTGCCTGGTTTCTGCGTGGCTCTGCACCACGCCGATCATTAGCGCCGCCACAACTAAGGCTTTGCTGTGCATACCGCGTGACGTTATCACCCGAGGAACTCGCCGCAAGACCCGCTAACAAATCTTTGCAAAGCGAAGGAAGCCTATGGATCTACACCAGCGGACCCAGGGGTGTCGACCGGCGCTGCCGGCAAGCAGCCGTGGTAAATACTCATGACGGATTCATGGATGCGCGGAGGATTGGTGGTTAAGCCAGACCGAGATGTCGCGGATCACGCGATCCGAATGCGAAGTGCCGTCGGCATCTGTAAAGGCATGGTCAAGGCCGGGATATTCTATGTATTCAACATTGCCTCTGCCAGCAGCACGAAATGGACTCATCAATGCTCTTGCGCCGGCAATGGATACATTGTGATCTCGGCCACCCTGAATCGCGAGTACCGGTACGCTGACGGCTCGAAGCATTGCCGACTGATCCATTCTCAGCATCGAAGCCCACCAAGCATGTGAATGTCCAGAGGCAATCTCATTGGGACTGCGATCGTTAAGTGCCGCCTTGAACATCTCTTGCATGGCGACCACTTTTTCTTCCATAGCTTTGTCGTCGAGCCCCGCCTCTTTCATCTCACCCCGGACACTTTGCAAAGCGTCGTCCTCGAAGCGACGGCCTCCAAAGCCGAAAACGATCAAGCAATCCGTTTCGGGAATGATTGCGGCGACCTGTTCCGCAATCTGTGCGCCCTCGGAGCCCCCAACAATGATGAGTTTTCGATTCCACCAGGAAGCAGCTGAGATGCGTAGAGCCGCGACGATTCGTGCGTAGTCGATGACTCGTTGCTCGGGGACGTTGTTTTTCAAATAAGTGTCCGGGCAATCCGAGCGTGCCGTTTGATTGCTGAACGGAAGGTCGGCCGTAATGGCGTATTTCTCCACCAGCAGCACGGCGGCGGCCGGCGCTACTGCGGCGATCTCCTTGATTCTCGGGTTGTTTGCGACTGAGTTGCAGTCCGAGCCTTGCATGATTACCAGTAAGGGTTGGGATTTGGCAATCCCGCGTCTTCCCAGGTAGTAGCGGATGTCGCTGCCGTCGAAACGCGTCAGGGTGTACTGGCTTAGCCCCAACTTGTCGATCGCCATTGCTGGAGCGGAAAGCAGCAGGCAAAGGCTTACAGGCAACTGCGCAAACCAATTGTTGCGCCCCTTCATCACGCAACGTGATCGCTTGCAA
Organism: uncultured Gammaproteobacteria bacterium; assembly: GCA_963785405.1. Lineage (GTDB taxonomy): Bacteria > Pseudomonadota > Gammaproteobacteria > Steroidobacterales > Steroidobacteraceae > Bog-1198. Next base: position 1,136,633 of record CAWAVF010000002.1, on the reverse strand, counting down.
TGCGTTGGCCCCACCATATGAGCGATCGCAAATCGCTCGCCGCAAACATGCGCAGGGATACTTCCACGCCAACCTCCGTGGTCGAGGACGATGCGCTCAATCTAAGGTTAAATACGCCGCTTGGCAATATAACTATAACTATAGTTGACATAGCTGAGTTAGGATGCCACTATAACTATAACAATAGTAGGAGAGGCGATGGAAATTGCACTTACCGACCGCGAAGCCGACGTGATGCGGGTGCTTTGGGATCACGGGCCGTCTGCCGTTGCCGCGGTTCGCGAGGCGCTTAGCGATAGATTGGCATACACGACAGTGCTCACCATTTTGCGAGTGCTGGAGGGCAAGGGGTACGTCGATCATGAGGAGGTCGGCCGAGGCTACCGCTACTTTGCCGCTGTGCCGGAAGAAGCGGCGCAAAAAAGTGCGGTGCGGCACCTGACTGGCAAATTGTTCAGGGGGTCGTTTGAGTTGCTGTTCGCGCATCTGGTATCTGAGCAGAAGATGACCGTAGAACAGATTCGCCGCATCAAAAAGCTGCTGAACAAACCATAGAGGAAAAACCCCAATGCTCGCCTGGATGATTGGTATCGTCGGCATGACCGCTGCGCTGTGCGCCACCGCATTCTTCGCCGAAAGGGCGGCGCGTGCAGTCCGGGCGCCAACGCGGTGGATTTGGGCGTTGGCCATCCTAGGATCGCTTTTGCTGCCTGCAGCGCTGCGTATGCTGTCGGCCGATTGGACCAGTCTTTCCGCAATATTTTTTGCGCACAGGGCAGCACCGATCGGCACTACGGTCCAGCTCGATCTGCTGCAGCTGTCTCAATCGCTTCGGGGCAAACCGATTACGGATGCTTGGCAGCGATACGATGCTTTTCTCTTGTACGCATGGATTGCATTCTCAGTCATCTTGGCCACAGCACTCGTCGTCAGCCACGCGATGTGGCTGCGTCGCAGACGCACCTGGACAAAGGGCAACCTGCATCAGTCATCCGTATACTTTGCCCCCAATTGGGGCCCGGCGGTAATGGGATTTATTTCCCCGACAATCGTTGTGCCCGCGTGGCTCAAGCATAGCCCGCCGGCACAAAAGGCCTTCGTTCTTGCGCATGAAACATCACATATCGAAGCCCACGATCCGCAGCTTCTGACAGCGGCACTAGCGCTCGTCGTCCTCGTACCATGGAATGTGCCGCTGTGGTGGCAACTCAAGCGCTTGCGGAAAGCCGTCGAAATCGACTGCGATGCTCGGGTCTTGAACGCCGGCCACGATGCGACTCGCTATGGCGAAACCCTTCTCGCTATCGGTCAGCGTCAGTCGAGAATCATCGGCACCGCGATCGCAATGTCAGAGTCCCCCTCATTCCTGGAAGAGAGGATTGCAATCATGATCAATAAACCCGTCCGCCCGGCGCGAATGATCGCCGTTGTTTTCGCTGGGCTTTCACTAGCGGTCGCGGCGCTCGCGATCCAAGTCGCTCCGAGGAACGGTCCTCCATCAGCAGGTACTCAAGCAACCGCCGAGGTAGGCCAAGCAGTGTTGGTGAAACTCACGCCAAGCGCGCTGGAAGCGTTTGTCGGGCATTACAAAGCAGCTGACAATGCAGTGCTGTCAGTTACGCGGGAGAACGATCATCTAAATGTCCAATTTTCGGGCGAGCGGGAAGCGGATGCCGTGTACCCGGAAGGTTCAACCCGATTCTTCTACGTCAATACAAAATTCGACGCCAAAATCGAGTTTCAAACCGATGCCCAGGGCCGACCGATTGCAGCGGTGCTTATGCAAAACGGTGGTCGAACCACCATGCCGCGGATCGATTCGGCCAGCGCTCAGCAGATTGAAGCGACCCGCTTTGCGAGCCTTCAAAGCCAGACTCCCGCCGCGGGAAGCGAGGCGGCGGTCCGGCATTTCATTGAAGGTATCCAAAGCGGCCACCCGGACCTCGATAAGCTCAGCCCGCAACTCGCCGGCCAGGTAGCCAAAGATCTGCCAAAACTGCAGCTCACCCTCGCTCCCCTTGGGAGCCTCAAATCGCTCGTTTTTCGTTCCGTGGACGCGAGTGGTTTCGACGTTTTTGCGGCTGAACACGAACAGGGTTCTTCTGAATGGCGGGTTGACGTCGACGGTCAGGGCGTCATCACTGGGGCGATGTTTCCGGTCGTGACGGCTGACTGAGTCAATGCGCGCACGATAAAGTACCTGTCGGAGATTCATGTTGAATACCGCGCGCTTCAGCGGTAGCCTCCGTAAGCTGCAGGAGGATGCCAATATGAATATAGATCGACGAGCCTTCCTTGCGACCCTGGGAACGGCAGCCGCTATCAACGCCATGTCTTCCGAGGCACTCGCCGACGCACTCGAGCACCATGCGGCGCAAAAACTCGACGCCGAGACGACTACCAACGAGCTAAAGATGCGGCGCGGTGCGGGCACCCTGTTCGGCGCGCCGGGGCCGCTCAACGACCCAACGGAACTCAAGAAGCTGGAGTCGATGCCGGATAAACCTACGCTGGTGGATTTTTTCCAGTATCGGTTCGCACCCGCAACACACGTCCTGCAAAGCGCGACTGACGCGATGAGAAAGGGCGAGAAAGAGGAAATGATCCTTGCCTGTCTCATTCATGATACGGTGCAGAACCTGATTAAAGTGGACCACGGCTGGTGGGGCGCGCAAATGTACGAGCCCTACGTTTCGGAGAAAGTTAGTTGGGGCCTGCGCTATCACCAGGCGTTGCGCTTTTACCCGGATCCCTCGGTCGGCTACGAGTACCCGGAGTTGTATAACCGGATCTACGGCAAGGACTATGTGCCGCCGGCCTACATCAAGCGTGCCTACGAGTATGCCCGCAACAGCAAGTCGTACATGAACGCGCGCATGATCACCGTGCACGACCTGTACGCCTTCGATCCGACGATGAAGGTCTCGCTAGACCCGTTCATCGACATCATCGGTCGTCACTTCAAACAGCCCAAGGAGGGGCTCGGGTACGACAATAGCCCTGTTGCGCACATGTGGCGGACAATGATCTTTCCGAACAATCCTCTTTAACGCCCGCTCCCGCATACGCTGAATTTGCCGTGCGCTATATTCTGGTGCTCCGGCGCAAGCTCAATAAGCGAAGGGACGATCGTACAGGCAGGGGTTCTGGAGGCAACTATGGCATTCCACGTTCGGCGTATCGACTACTTCTCCACAACCGTAAGAGACGATCCTGGAGAGGCGTACAAATTGCTGGCAACGCTTGCCAACTTGGGCGTGAACTTGCTTGCATTTACGGCGGTGCCGATAGGACCCCTGCATACGCAGCTGACGATATTCCCTGAGGATTCCGCCAAGCTTACCAACGAAGCAAACAGGCATCGCCTCGTACTCGATGGGCCCCATCCTGCGCTGCTCGTGCAGGGTGATGATGAGCTTGGAGCCTTGGCCGAGTTGCATATGAAGCTTACGAGGGCCAATGTCAACGTATATGCTTCTACGGGAGTAGCCGACGGCAGAGGGAGCTTCGGATACGTTATTTACGTGCGCCCGGAACAGTACAATCTCGCGGTCGGCGCTCTTGGTTTATAGCGCTTGACGCCGGACGCTTTGAGTTCAGCGCCAGCTAAAGAGAGCGCAAGAAATTAATGATGTCTTGCTGCTGCGTAACGCTCAACCTGTTGAAACGCCCGATAATTGCACTTGCCTCGCTGCCACGGCTCTTGTGAGCCTCAATCGCCTTGACCAGATCCGTCGTTCGTCCGTCATGCAAGAAGAAGACGCGCTGGCCAGCGCCCCAAAGCGGAGCGGTTCGAAACTCATCGGGGCCCGCGCCACCCTGCGTGATGCCGTCTGCCAATCGCTCTCCCATGCGGTGAACGAGAAGGTCGGACCAGAGGTTCACCGATTGGTTGGACAGCGCGAGGCTCGGGCGGGTCGATGATCCGCTTGCGATCGCCTTGCCCGTGGTGAACGACTGGGTATGACAGAAGGCACAGCCTGTCGTTGCGAACAAGGTCCGTCCATTCACGATGGACGGCGTATCAGGAGCGGGCGTTGGCGCAGCCAGCATCCGTATGAAGTCGGCAAACGCCTCAATGTCTGAAATCACGGCAGTATTTTGGTTCGGGGTGGACGTCGAAGCTGAAGTGAAGTTAAGCGTGTCCTCCGGCGTGGGGTTCAAGACACAGCCTGGAGTCTCATCGCGCTCCTGCGGGAACAACTGGTTCGTGACCCCCATCTCAACGTTATATGCCTCGCCGGCGAACATGAGGAGGGACTTGTTCTGAGCCTTCCACCCAAAGCGGGTGATGGTGCCGTCGTTGGCACTGTGGTTTGCATTCCCGCTCAGGTGCGCATTCGGGTGCCCGAAAATTCCCAGCGGCTTCTTAACATTCGTGTTCGCATTCATGTTGGCGAGAATTGCCGAATCAGATATCGCCTCTATGAGCCCGGCGCCAAACACGGGCGTGGGGATGCGGAAGATGATATTCGGATTGCCATTCTGGCCGGTCAACGGATCTCCAGCGGGAAGGAAGTTCGGTTGAGCGATGTTGCAACCCGCGGCGTCGCTGCGGCCGGTGATGACGAATAGGTTGTGTACGCCGCCGTCGTTGGTGCCGTCAGGATTTTGCTTAAAGCGCGCTTCGCGGACGGGACCATTTTGCGTAATGAACCATGGCACGACATTCTTTGCCCCATTGAGCGTGGCGATCGCAATCGAAGGGTTAGCTGCGGGGCTGGACCCGCCGATACTCGGCTGCGCGTGGCATGACAGGCAGCTATTAGAGTTGAAGCGAGGCCCGAGTCCATTATTTGGGCCTCCGGTCACGGACTCTACTTCGGCAAACCTGGTGCGCCCATCTTGGAAAAACGCGGTTTCGTCCGCGCTCAGGCCGTTGAAGGCAGTGCCGGCACCCGGCGGGCCGCCACGCACTCCTGGATCCACGGGTGCGGTCGCTGCATGACTGGCGGTGCTGGCACACAATGTCAATGCCGCGGCAACGATTCCGGCGACAATTCTTTGAACCACAGATTGGCTTTTTGTCATTTCCGTTCCTTACTCATTGCAAAGAAGGACGACTGGCTGGACTCTCGAAGCGCAGTGCCGCAGAAGCTGGTATCGCTCGCGACTCTTAGCGTCGATCCTGGGACTACCGCGCGGATCGGACCATACTCATGATGCCGGATCCGTGTCAACTGTCTCTCCACCGCTGCACACTAAAGGATCTGAAGGTCCATCGCGAATCGAGCCATAAGCCGATATCATTCGGGCATGCCTATCACCCCGGCTCAAACCGATGAACTGCGTCGCTTGGCAAGCGACGCGATGCGCGCCCAAGGGTTTCTGCCCGACTTTTCGACCGCCGCTTTGGCGGAGGCGAACGCCGCAACCGCCGCGGCAGGGGGTTCCGGCACGGACCTACAGGATCTGCGCAGTCTGCTGTGGTCTTCGGTCGACAATGATGAGTCCTTGGATCTGGATCAGATTGAGGTCGCGGAGGCATTACCCGGGGGCCAGTTCAAATTGATGGTGGGAATTGCGGATGTGAGCAGTGTGGTCAAAATCGGCTCGGCCATCGATGAGCATGCGCGCGCCAATACCACCTCCGTGTACACGGCGGCCGCAATCTTTGCCATGCTCCCAGAACGATTGTCCACCAACTTGACTTCTCTTGCGCAAGATCAGGATCGGCTGGGTGTTGTGATGGAATTGACCGTAAGTGCGGATGGGACGCTTGGGCAGTCGAGGATCTATCGAGCGTTGGTGCGCAATCGCGCGAAGCTCGCGTATCGCAGCGTCGCGGCGTGGCTGCAGGGCGCAGCAGCGCCGCCGCCGTTGGCCGCAGTCGCCGGACTCGATAAGCAACTGCGCATGCAAGATGACATTGCGCAGGCGTTGAAACGTCAACGCCAGAGCAACGGTGCACTCGAGTTTGATACCGCCGAGAATAGGGCAGTGTACGAAGCCGGCGTTTTGGTCGATTTACAACCGGATCCGAGGAACCGTGCCCAGGAGCTCATTGAAGAATTCATGGTCGCCGCGAACGGCGCGGCAGTACATTATCTACAACAGCATGGCCGCACCTCGCTGCGGCGAATCTTGAGAACTCCAAAGCGGTGGGACCGGATCGTGCAGCTGGCCAAGGAACTAGGGGACAAATTGCCTGACGAGCCCGACGCGGTTGCCCTCAATGCGTTTCTGACGAAGCGCCGACAAAGCAATCCGGCGCAGTTTGCTGACCTCTCCCTCGCGGTCATCAAATGCTTAGGTGCCGGGGAATATATCGCGGAACGCCCTGGGCAGGCGCCGGAAGGCCATTTTGCTTTGGCCTTGCGTGACTATACGCATTCGACCGCCCCCAACCGACGGTTTCCTGACTTGCTGACGCAGCGCCTGCTAAAGGCGGTGTTGGGCGATCAACCGGCTCCGTACAGCGATACGGAATTGTCGGCTTTGGCGACTCATTGTACTGAGCAGGAGGGCAACGCCAAGAAGGTTGAGCGGCAAATCGAGAAGTCCGTCGCCGCCATGCTTTTGGGTTCTCGAATCGGCGTGCGCTTTGAAGGCATCGTGACCGGCGCTTCAGAGAAAGGAACGTGGGTGCGCATCGAGAACCCGCCAGCCGAAGGTCGGGTTGTCAAAGGTTTCCAAGGATTCGACGTGGGCGATCACGTGCACGTCCAGTTGCTGCATGTGGACGTTGCCCGCGGCTTTATCGATTTCGCCGGGCTTAAATAATCGTGCCGGCAGATGAATCAAAATCGCGGATTGCCTATCTTAATGAGGCGTTTCTCGACAGTGACGCGGCCCGGCCGCTGCGGATACTCGCCGAGTACTTAGAACCGCTCGAAGTTTTTTGCCGCGAGCAAATCAAGGACACGATTGTCTTTTTTGGCTCAGCGCGGCTGCACGAGAACGGTCCCTTGGGGCGATACTATGATGAAGCGCGAACCCTCGCGCGCCTAATCACTGAATGGTCCATGAGTTTTTTATCGCCGAACTGCCGCTACGTTGTATGTTCGGGCGGCGGGGGCGGCATCATGGAAGCGGCCAATCGCGGCGCCGCCGATGCCGGTGGTCGCAGCATTGGCTTCAACATCAGTTTGCTGAATGAACAGCGTCCCAACGTCTTCATCACGCCGGGCCTGGGATTCGAATTCCATTATTTTTTTATGCGCAAACTTTGGTTTGCCCACCTCGCGCGCGCGGTTATTGTATTTCCCGGCGGCTTTGGCACGCTCGATGAGCTTACCGAGATCATCACTTTGGCGCAAACCAAAAAACTCGAACGCCGCATTCCGGTTGTGTTGTACGGTACAAGCTATTGGAACGAGATCATCAATTTTCAAGCGCTGCTGCGCCACGAGGTCATCAGCGCGGAGGACCTGCAATTATTTTCGTTCATCGATGATCCCGCCGCGGTGCTGGCGCACTTGCAATGCGTGCTCGCAGTCAGCGAAGAAGATGACGATCAGACGCCGGCGTTTGCGCATTCGAGTCGGAGGAAATGTTGAGGTTCAGACGCTGAACCTTTGGCATCGTTCTCGGGGCTTTATCGCCGTGAGGCGCGTTTCTTTGCGGCGCGGCGAATCCTGATAGGCGTCTTGGCGCGGGTTGGGTTGAAAGTCTGCTTTGTCTTGCCCGCAACTGGTTTGGGCACATCTTGAAATCTGCCGAGCGAAGCGTGAAGCGCTACAGCGAGGGCGGTGTCTCCGCTGACAATTTCCGCCCATTTGAGTTCAATTCCAAGGCGGCGACCTTTCTCGGTGATCTTGAGTACGTGCGGATCGAAGGTGATGACGTAGTCGCGTCCGTTGATTTTCAGCGCGCGTTTTAGGGTTTTGTCGAGAGGGGTCATTTTGAATTTACTCTGCCAGGATTCTATCGATCATGAACGAAGGAGTCGATTTTCTGCCGATTGACCGGCACGGATACAATGGACGCCGCCCATGAACGGGGAGGTTAACGATGGAGATCCTGAAACTCAATTGCGTTAGCGGATTTTCGGCGTACTCCGCACTCCTGTGGACTCTCGCACTCCCGGCTTTTGCCGCCGACCCCGCTCTGCCGTGGTCGTTTGTGAATGGCGCCGCTGAAGGATATTCGATTCAATTGGTGTCGGCGGAACCGTCACCTGGAACGGCGGTGACGGTGGGGCAAACCGTGGAATTCAAGGTCACGGTGTCTTATGAGTTATCGATCGCCGATAAGGGCGCCATCGTCCTGGTGTTTCAGGATGAGAATGGCACGAGCTTATCGCTCGGCAATGGGCAACAGAGTCAGCCCGTGGCGCGCGGGAAGGGAACGCTCGCCCTTAACGAGAGCTTCGTGGTTCCGGCAGGGGTCAAGGAAGTGCGCTTGTTCATCGCGTTGGTGCCGAAGGGTCTGGAGCATACGGATGGCGAGCTCGTGCTGAGGTACCCGATAAGCAATCAAGGCAAAGTCTCGAGCGTCGGGTATCCGTCGGTGGCCGCGGCGCTGGCTGATTTGCACTCGAGGGCCGATGTAAAGTTTAGCGAGGCGAATGGATGGACAATCGCCGAAGACAAGAGTCATTTTACGCTGTGGTCGTTTGCGCCGGCGGGAGATCCGGCGTATCCGTCAGCGGTCAAGCGAACCGCCGTAAAAGGGGACAAGGGCGTGAGCATGAACATGAATGTTCTGTGTGAATCGACGCAAGAAGCATGCGACAGGTTGGTCGCGGATTTTGAGGCGCTCAATCGGCGCTTGCAGGATTCTTTCAAAAACAAATAAGATGGATTGTCATACGTTATCGCTGCTCGACCCTCCGCGCTGTCGGAGCCGGCCGAACGAGAACAACAAGTGAAGTCATGCAATGAGAAGAGTTCTACGTTTCCTGGTTTATTGTCTTTTGAGCTTGATCGGCCTTGTTGCATTATGTGGCGCGCTATTCGCCTACTTTGTTTACACGCCGCCCCCTGAAATTCCACACCTGTCCGGCACGATGACCAAGGGTGCAATCGAAGTGGACGGATTGAAGCGGACCTACATGACGTATGTACCCCGGGGGCTGGCGATTGGCGCGCCACTGGTGGTGGTGATGCACGGATCGGGTGAAAACGCCGCGCGCATTAGGGCTGAGACGGGGTATGGATTCGACCGTCTTGCGGACGAACATGGTTTTGCGGTCGTTTATCCCAATGCGTATACCTTCGATTGGAACGACTGCGGCAAAGTGGGTGACTTCAGCGCGAACGGCGTCGACATCGACGATGTGGCGTTCTTGGTCGCGCTGGTCGATAAGCTCATCACTGAAATCGGTGTCGATCGGGGCCGCGTGTTTGCGACTGGCGTTTCGGCTGGCGGTTTTATGTCGATTCGTCTTGCGCTTGAAGCTCCGTCCCGGTTTCGCGCGGTTGCCGCGGTAGCGGCAAATATGCCGACGCCGGAGAATTCCAAATGCAAGCCGGTCGGGCAGGGCACTTCCGTCATGATCATGAACGGTACGAAGGATCCCTTGGTCCCGTTCAACGGTGGAGAGGTCAATCTCCTCGGCTTGTTCTACAAGGGCGGAAACGTCCGGTCGTCGCGAGACTCGGGTCAATATTTTGCGGATCTCAACAATATCGGTGGGGCGACCGAAACGAACCAGACACCCCTGGCAGACAAAGTTAGCGTCGAGCAGGTCCTCTGGCGCAATGGCTCCAAAGCGGAAGTCGAACTCGTTGCGATCCACGGCGGTGGGCATGGCCTCCCGCAGCCATACTGGCGCCGCCCGCGATTATTGGGCCCGTCGCCGATGGAGCCGAACGGACCGGCACTGATCTGGGCTTTTTTCGAGCGACAAGCACCACGATAAGAGAAGTCATCCGCGTCAGGCCCTTGAACTGGTAAGGCCTCTCGCATAGACGATCATGCCGCCGACCAGAATGCCGGTCAGAAAGCCGAGGCGCGGAAATCCAGTGATATAGTCATCAACCGATCCGGCATAGTCGCCTATGCGTGCCACCACGCCGGGGCGTTGGCTGGCAATGGCACGCTTCGCGGAACCGATAGTTTGGGCAACCCGATTTCGCAGCTCATCTATTTGAGGGCTATGCTCATCGCTCAATGCAGCGAGCAATGCCTCGACGTCGTTGACCAATTTATTCAAGGTGCGGGATGGTTTCATAGTACTACCTGCGATTGCTTGGGCTCGCGGGCGCAAGCCCAAGCCTATGCCTGGTGGTTTAATCTCGCGCGCGGGAAATCGTGTGAAAGAGTGTCGCCAGAACCGCGCCCGAAGCCGCGGCAATTAGGATGGCCTTGACGGGATTCTCTTTGGCGTACTCTGTCACGGATTCGGAAGCTTGGCTGGCGGCAGCGCGAACGCGCTGCGTGGCTTCGCCGACGCTCTGTGCGTAGGCGTTGGTTTGCTGCGCCGCTCTCTTGATCAATGGCTTCGTTTCGCGACGCAGCTGATCCGCTTTGCTAGATAGCTGATCGGCCGCACGATTGACCGTGCGTTTGGCGTCCTGAATGCCGCCTTGGACCATATTCGTGGCTTTATCAGCTAGGTCCTGACCCTGTTTGGAAAAATCATTGGTGGTTCCTGTGAGATCCATTAGTGTGTCCTTGAGATAAATGAAGGAAGGCTAGTTTCGGGGTCAAAGCACTCGAGCGCACGCCGCAATGGCCGCAATAAGGTGTCAGCGTTTAGCGCCTATCGCTGTAGGAGTGAGAAATTAATTTGACCCGCGTCTGGGCTGTCGGGCATTGATGTGCGAGAGGGTCGACCAGACGTAGAATAGGCTTATGAAGCTTCTCTACCAAACTCATTCACCTACAGCTCGCAAGGTCTTTGGTCTTTGCCTACGAAGTGGGCGTTGCAGAACGCATCGAAGTCGTGCATCAGGAGACCAGTCCGACTCGCCGCAACGATGAGGTCTTCGCGGAAAACCCGCTTGGACAGGTGCCTGTTCTGGTCAGACCCGGACTGCAGTCCATCTTTGACTCCGACGTCATCTGCGCGTACATCGATACGCTGCACGATGGACGTAGGTTGATCCCACCGGAAGGGGAGGCTCGATGGCAGGCGTTGCGCATTCAGGCGATCGCGCAGGGTCTCAGCAGTGCCGGCGGCGTGATTCGTTGGGAAACCGAGCGCCGGCCAGAAAAGCTGCGCTACCCAGCGCTGCGGGACGGCTACATCGAGAAACTCATTACGAGTTACGATTGGCTAGAGCGCGAGCTGGACGTTGCCTCACCGATCCACATCGGTCATGTCGCACTGGCGACCACCTTAAGTTGGCTCGAATTTCGCGAACTGCCACCGTTCCGTGAAAAACGCGCAAGGCTCACTGCTTGGTTCGACGCGTTTAAATCGAGACCGTCAATGCGCTCAACGCCGATGTCTGGTGAGACCTACGATTGACCCCATCGGCACGAATTTGCAGGGCGGGAATTGAACCCCCGACACGCGGATTTTCAGTCCGCTGCTCTACCAACTGAGCTACCTGGCCTCTTCGAGCGGCGTATCAAACAGGCGCCCGAGCCGATCGTCAATGAATATTCAGAGAATCAAGCGCTTACGAGAGATTTGAGCGCTCTTACGCGCCAATTGTAGCTTGCCGCACGGGTAGAGTTTTGGCCATGCAAAAGAAAGTATCCCCGCGGGCGCGTCACCGTTTTAGGCTCGAATGAAGAAGTAGCGGCTAGAGTCGTGGGTGCGCCTGATTCAGCGCCAGGAGCCACGCCAAAACAATCGAGAGCGCAGCGGCTGCGCCAAATAGAATTTGCGTCGCCAACCTCTTGGTGCGGGGCACGTCAGCGATAGCGCACAGCCAGCCCGCCACAACACCGAACGCGAAACCCAAGAAATGTCCGAGTACATCGACATGCTCGCCGCCGGCGCCAAACAGAGTAAGGAGACACACCCCTGCGACGAGCGGTGCCCAGCGGTACCAATTGCGCTCCCGAAATGTGAGCCTTTCCGTCCATGCGAGGCCGGTCAGCAGCCCCAATGCCGCAAAGACCGCGGTCGAAGCGCCCAGCGCGCGATGCGATGCAGGCGCAATCAACATTTCGACATAGTTTGCAAAGGCCCCGGCGAAGAGTGCAGCGAACCACGCAACGCCGGGTCCCAGAAGCCTGCTTGCGGCAACACCTACCAGCACGCCGAAAATCAAATTGCCCAGTAAGTGGGCCGGGTCCACATGCAAGGTCAAAGCAGTAATCGCGCGCCACCACTCACTGCGCGCAGGTCCTGCATCAATGACCCCCGAGTCATACCAGTCGGCGCCGAAAAGTCCCAAGCCCGCACAATAAGCCGTCAGCAGTAGTATCAAAGCGTATGCGGCGGCGCCGATACCAGCGCCCTTGAATGCAACAGTGAAGCGGGACTCTGGACGGGGACTGCTGCGCTCGGACGAATAGCGCGTCAATTCGTCCAGGGCGCTCGCCCGCAGGGAGGGCTCGACCGTCAAAGCCCAAAGCCCATCGATCTCAACGACCTCGTGCTCGATTGCGCGAGCCTCGAGCACCAGGCTGTATTCCCGACACAGAGCCTTCGGACCCCGAAACACCACTTCAAGATCGGCCTCGACGCTCATTGAGGCAGCAATGTGGCCGGCAGCTCTCAATTCAAGAGGCAGGCCGTCGATTATCGAGCGCTGCTGCGTCCGACAGGCACTACTTTGTTAAGTAAAAATGCAGCTCGACGGCGGCCGTCAATCGGAATCATCCTTCTGCCCGGACCCGATCGTCCGAGCGCGCTTGCATCTCCATGGTCGGCTTTGCAAGTGGTACGGTGAGCCTTACAAACTAGGATAGGGCACAGGCTCACCGTAGTAGTGCGCACCTTTCTGGTAAAGCGTTACCCGCACCGTGACGTTGCCGAGAAGTGGGGTGACGTACGGCATGATCAAAACGACCACGCCCTGTATCCCGTTATAAGTGCGTCGAATGCAAACGGGCGGTGAGATTTGTCCACCATAGAGTGTCCCTGAATCTCCCAGGTTCACCAAGCACACCTCGCTGTCGCTCCCAGTGGGAATAAATGCTGCCAGGTTCCCGCCTGAGTTGATTTGCGTGTAATCAAGCTGCACTTGCGTTGCAAAAAATCCGTCGTCCTGACGCGCCGTCAATCCTTCGCCAAATGCCTGCGACGAAATCAGGCCGACCATCAATATCCCTGCTGCCAGTGTGGATACCTTTTTCATGATATCTAGCTCCTTGAGTTTATTAATGTGAAAACTTTCTTCGACACAAACATAGGGATTTCTTGCCGTGGTCAGAATTCAAGCCGAGTTCGTATAAGAAAGTGATACCCGCGGCTTCGCTAGGCGATACGAGCGCGGGTGGCGTTGTGATGGAAAGTGCGCGCCTGGAAACTGAATGCGTGAATCAGTTACTCAACCGCACGGAAATTGGCGATGAATAGCACGAGCCTGCTTCGAGTTCAGGTCGTGGCCCACACAGTGTTCCCCAGCGCAAGGTACGATGGAGCGCCTTTATGGGTCGCACGCTGATTTCCGTTGCCAGCGGGGTCGTGGTTGCCTATTTGACGGCTTCGTTCTTGCAGACCATCCTGCATCGCTGGCTCGGTCACAGAGCCGTAGGAGGTTTCTTCCGGCGTCGACACGTTCTCGAACATCACCGTATCTACTCGGCGCGGCGCCTGGCGTCGTCTGAGTACAGCGCGGTCGAGCGCAGTTTGACTCCCTACTATGTACTACCGGCTGGTGCGCTGATCGCACTGCTTGGCCTGGTACTGCCTCCCGCCCCATTCGTGAGCTTTACGACGACGTTGCTCATCTCTTTTGGAGCGCACGCCTATATTCATAAGCACTACCACTTGCAGTACAGTTGGCTGGCACGCTCGCGCTGGTTTCGCCGGCATCGCGACCTGCACTATGTGCATCACCGCGACGCACGCCGCAACTACGCGGTGATCGACCTGTTTTGGGATCGTCTGTTCGGCACCTTCGCAGAAGCACCTGCGAATACGGATAGCGCGAAGTAGTGGGGCGGGGCGGGCAGTGCCTTGATCATGGCAATATCTCTTTGCGGCCAACCCCCAATCGCAGCGCGCGTCCGTCCAGTCGCCGGCGAATGACATCCTGCCGGCGCCTGTCGATCGGAAAGCGCCACATCAGTAGGCCGGAGATGACGTACAGCACCGCAGGGATGAACAGCAACGTAAGGCGCAAACCGAACACGCTCCAGTGGCTGTTTGAAGGCGCTGCAGGATCGTAGCCGAATAGACCGATCGTGAGGAACGCGAAGCCGCCACCCAAGGCAATATTGCCCTTCGTGACAAGCGACTTCAATGCGTAGTAATTGGCGGCGCGATTCTTGCCCGTTCTCAATTCGTCGAAGTCCACGATATCTCCGAGGATGGCATCGGCGGCCACACGGCTTACGGCATCCGCAAACCCGCTGAGGGTAATTATCACCAGCGCCGGTATGTAGCTCGCAGGGCCTGGCGTTAACGGCGCCAGAAACGGATAGATGACTGCATCCCCGAATACGCCTAGCGCCCAGGCCCGGTGCTTGCCGATCCTGCGGATGATCCGCAGCCATATTGGGACGGAAACCAGGTTGGCGACGGCATAGCTCAGCAAGATGACCGGAAACGCCTGTGGCAACTTGAGATAGCTGACTACGTAGATGTAGGAAAGCGCAAGAAACACTCCGAGACTGATGCCGCTAATGCTGTAGCTCAGCAGAAACAGCAACATTGGCCGATTGTTTCGCACGTTGGCAAGAATGCTCCAGAAGCCGACAGGACTGCGCGCCTGACCGGGACGTGCGCGCGGCCCGTAGCGAAACGCAATCGGGACTGAGACCGCGAACAACACGGCCACGAGCCGCGCGTTGAAATTCAGCACCTGCGCATTGAAGGACACCTCGGGCGACGCGCCAAGGAAGGGGGATACCAGAAACAGCAAGCTGCCGAGGTAGTACGCAGTTGCTCGATACGTAAAGATCCGTGTGCGTTCGAAATACTCGCTGGAGATGTCCGCACCCCAGGCATCATAAGGAATGATCGCCATGGTCCAGCCGAAGTACAGGCAGATCGTCCAGCCAAGGTAGTACCCGGCACCGATGCCCTTGTGCGGCGCATAAAGAAATGCGACCGCGACCGATGAGACAACCGCCCCGGCTGCGAGCCAGGGCTTGCGGCCTCCCCAGAGGTGAGCACTGCGGTCCGACATGTACCCGATGACCGGATCAATGACGGCGTCAAACATCCGCGCGACCACCATTGAGATACCGATCACCTGGGTGCTGAGACCCATTTCGGTGGCATAAAAGCCGGGAATCACGAGCGAGGCACAGTAAAGGAGCATCGCCTCCGGCACGCCGGGTGCCGCGTAAGCCGATATGGCGAAGGTCGGTGTGATTCGGGCACCGGTCGCGGTGACCCGTGTCATTGACCCTCGGCCTTCGAGCGCTGCGCGCGACTCTGCGCGATGGCGTCACGCGTCTCTCGAACGACGCGGTTCACGACCGGATCGCCCTGCACGCTGCGCCAATATGCGGAGAGTTTCGGAAACCGCGGCAACGGAGGAGCCGTGCCGAATACTGAGGGCACCCATTCTTCGGCGAGAATGAGCATCGGCGCGAGCGCACCATCGGCAACGGTCAGAGATCGGCCTACCGCATAGCCGTCGATACCGATGTAGAACTCAAGAGCGGCAAGCGCCTCCGCGACCTTGTCGAGTGCCGCATTGATGACAGCCTGGTCCCACTCTGAGCGCCTCGTGGCGAGTATATCGAACAGCGGCACCATCGCCATGACCAGGTAGATGTCGCTGATGCGCGTTACCAGCCGCACTTGCGCGCGCTCCCACGGATCCGCCGGCAGCAGCCGGGGAGATGGGAAGACCTCTTCCAGGTACTCGCAGATGACTTCGGACTCGGGTAGCGCGCGCCCATCGTCGAGGACGAGAGTTGGCACGCGACCGAGCGGATTGAGCTTCAGGTAGTCACCCTTCGGCAGCTTCGAGTTGCCAAAACCCGGCGGTTCGACAATCTCGAAAGGTATGCCTTTCGCGTACAGCATGAGGCGGACGCGGGTCGGAAATGGTGAGGCGAAAAACTGGTACAGCTTCATCAACTGCCTTCTACACTAAAATGCTGCGTATCAGTTAGGAAGTTTTTGACTGCTTGAAAGCGGACAATTCAACGTAGTCCAGAACAGGACATTTCTATTTAGCTATCACAATCGTTGCTTGAGCTAAGTTCAGATGTCCGCTTTCCAGCTAAGTTGAAATGTCCGCTTTAGCTGAATCCTCGAACTCAGGCTTCGAGGGCATTCTCAACATCCTTCTGACTCAATTCCCGTTGAGTCTTGGTGCTTCCAACCTTCTTTCTCGGCACACGTTTACCGTTTACTCGATGAGCCGTTGAAGGTCCTGCGTAATATTGATTGTCGCGTTCAGCTTGCACCAAACTGGATATTCTCAACGCATGACCTAACCGCTTGTTTTCGACAATAGCACCTTGATCGATTGCGCCCAACTTGTCGTAGGTGGAGTAGGGGACCTTCTCACCGGCAGCGCGGATCTCGATCTTGCCGTCGGGAAATTGATAGACGTCCAAATACTTTCCCGCATACCGCCGATTCTTCGGCGTATCGGGTAGCAAATACAGCTTGCGCTCGTAATGTAACGTCAGATTGCTTGTGACTTTGCGCTGTTCGCGCCAAGCGAATATCGAATCAAGATCCTCGTCGGGACGAACAGGTCGATGCGCATCGTGAGCATCTCGGGCGACCTTTCCGAAACGCTCGTTGTAATCGGCCACGTAGGCCGGCATGAACGTATTAGCGGCTTCAATAGTCGATATCCCCTCGAGCCTCAGTTCCTTGACCAGTCGGTCCTGCATCGTAAGATGCGCTCGCTCGACACGCCCCTTGGCCGCTGGCGTGTTGGCGCAGATGCCATCAATGTTGAGTTCGAAAAGTGCCCGCCCAAACTGCGTATGGCCGTCGCCACCCGTCGCCGAGGCTTTATTTATGCGGAAAATGCTCGCTTTGTCGCTGTAGAACGCCAGCGGCTTGCCATGTTGATCGATATATCGTCGTGTGGCCTCAAAATAACCAAACGTCGACTCGGTCCCGTTGAATAAGATCTGCATCAGGCGGCTCGTCGCATCGTCAATGAAGACCAGCGCGGTGCAGGCTGGACCGCGATCCTCGAACCAATGATGCTCGCAGCCGTCGATCTGGATCAGCTCCCCAATGCACGCCCGCCTCATCCGCGGCTGTTGAATCTTCGGCGGCCTGAGCTTCCGCGGAATCCACAGGCCCACGGCGATCTGCAGCTGCCGCCCAGTCTCCTTGGCCAAATCGATGCCATGCTTGGTTCTGAGCTTCTCGGTAGCCAATGTAGGCCCAAAATCCGCGTAGGTTGACCTTAGAAGCTTGATGACCCGGTCGGCCATGGCATCGTCTAGTCTATTGTTACTGGGCCGGCTGAAACGTTTAGAGATCAAAGCTACTGGTCCCGCGGCTGCGTACCGGCGTGCAAGTCTGCGGACCTGGCGCGTCGTGAGCCCAAGCCGTTCGGCCGCTCTGAGGGGCTTCAGTTCACCGTCGACGACGGCTTGGATACACTTCAGCCGATCGAAATCGCGCATTGCAAATGTCGCTCCCACGCTTCGCCGCATTTGCAGTCTCCAATCCCTGGAAAGGGATGCAGAAACTACTCGTGGGCAGCACTAAAGCGGACATTTGAACTTGGCCAGAAGCGGACATTTTAAAATAGCCCCTACAATCGTACTTCGCATAATGTATATTATGTTAAATTATGGATTTCTTTTCTACGCTCCCGTTCACGTCCGCAATGGGACCTTGAGCCATCTATTCGCTGAGTCGGTGCCCCATTCTTCCTCATTTGTGTGGATTCCATTCCATTAAAGTCTCACTTACCACTCCACGAGTTCGCATTTATCGCCGCCCTTCGCCGGCGGCATTCTCACATTACAATCGACTGAATCCGTCCGCGCTCCAATCTTCGCTACCCACACCGTGGTGGACGAAGAACAGACCGTCGGGATCGTATTTCGCCTTGATCGCCCGCAATCGCGGGTAATTCGATCCCCAGTAGGCCTTCTGCCAGAAGGAGTTGAAGTAGTTGCTCTCTGACACGTAGGAGCCCGCGTTCGGAACGATCTTGCGAAGCTCTACCGTCGCCAGGTCGATGTCACGCGCGTCCTTGTGCGCTGTGGAGAGATCAATGGCGGTGCGAGATAATCCCGGGTAAGCCGATGCCTCACCATCAGCAATGATGGCGAGTGCAAAGGCCTCCGCCACCGCCGGGTTGGTCGCGGTTTGCCGGACGGCCGAGAGGGCCTCTGGCGGCGCGCCCGCCAGTCCCTTGTTGATATGGAGCTGCACGCGCTTGTGACGACTTGCGGAAAACAGCGCGTCCACAAGCCGCTTCTGCCCTTCCACCTGCAAAAGCAACGCGGGCAGCCACAGCGAGTCGAAGCCGTGAAGGAAGGCGCCGACCTGGCCTTGGTCACCGCGCCACCAACCATGGTCCTTGGGTGCACCGTCCCGGGCATCACGAATCATTGAGGGATTCGCTCCGACATCCCACCAACCGCGCGATTCCCATGCGCCGGAGCGCAGCGGCGACGTCACGACAAATTCCTTTGGCGATGCGTTGACCCAGGCAAAGAATGGCTCCCAAACTGCAATCGCCTGCTCGTTGCTTAAGCCCTGGCTGACCATTGAAATCTCGAGTGTGTTATCGGGCGAGAAGGACACCTGCTCGCCCCAGTGCGGATTGAGTAGCTGGTCGCGATAAAAGCTGAGAAAGCGTGAAATCAGTTGAGTGAAAGTCGCGTCTGACTTGGCTTTAATTTTTCCCGAGGCCGCACCCAAAAACGCCGGAAGATCGTGAGTGCGAAGGGTAAGCCGGGTAACCACTCCAAAGGTACCGCCACCTCCGCCCTTGATTGCCCAGAAAAGGTCGGGATCACGGCATGCGTTGACGATGCGCACCCGGCCGTCGGCGGTGACGATCTCGGCCTCGAGCAGTCCCGATGCGGCCGTACCAAAGCCTTTCGAAAAAGAGCCGAAACCTCCGCTTTGAATGAGGCCAGCGACGCCGACATCCGTGCAGCCACCGCCCTGGACGTAGCGTCCGCCCTGCATCGTTACGGCGTTGTAAAGATCCATCCACACCGCACCCGCTTCGGCACTAACCGCGGGAACAGGTGCGATTCGGCCTTCGCAACCTTTCCCCAGGAATGCATCATGCAGCGTGACCCGGTTCATCGCGCGGGTCCAGATGAGCAAAGAGTCGGGTGCGTTCGAAGTGCCGAGGTAGCTGTGGGCCGCGCCCTTGACCACGAGCCGCAGATTATTCTCGCGAGCGAATGTGACGCCGGCGGCAACGTCGGCCGCGTTTCGCGCCTTCACCGCGTATGCACTGGGCTCGGGCGTCCAAGCGTCCAGCCAGCCAGAAACTTGAGTGCCCGCGGGCTGGTCTCCGATCCAGAAGGGGTTGCTAATGTTCTTGTGCGCGTCGAGGCACGGCGCGCCATTCGGTTCCACCTTGCACGATCCGAACAGGGGCTTCGGCTCGATTAATTGGCCTCCGACATCCTCCTTGAGCTTCGCCCAGCCTGCCGCAGTTGGCCAATTTGGATCGGAAGGCCGCACGCGCAGTTTCGAGCCTGTCGCGACCAACTTTGCAGTCTTCGTTTGACCGAATAGACCCAAGCCACCAGATAAAAGCGGCAACATTACAACCGACCGCAATAAGTTTCTTCTTTTCATTTGCCGCCCCGTCTGCCCAAGTTGTTACGAAACACTAACGTTTCCGTCAAATATTTACGAGTGTCACTGAGCGCAGCAGGGACTGCGCAACAAATGGCTTCAGGGCGATCGGGGCTAAGACTGTGCGTAGCCACGTCCGCAGTCACTCGCCCCCTCATCGTCCGCCACGCAGCCGACGCGGTCGCTACCTGACAACCGCAAATGGAATTATTAATTAACGGCATTGCCCAAAATTCCAATCACCTTATTGATATCGCCTGACGAACCCAGCGAGTACAAGTCGTACGGCACTGCCGCCTTAAGCGCGGCGCCCGATTTTAAGAAATTCGGCTCCGCTCCTTGCGTCGTGGCGCCGGCCGGACTCTCAAATTATTGCTCGAATACCCCTCTCCCAAAGTCTCGTCAATTGCAACTCGACGGAGTCGCCGTTGCTGGCGATTTACATCGGGCGTAGTCTTTGGCTCTAACCGTCAAAGGGGTCGCACCATGTTGCCTCACGTCCGCATTTGGAGTATCTGGCTTTCCAGCACATTGTTGTTCGCTGCCGCTGCCGCTGCCGCTGCCGCTGCCGGCGCAGCGCCTAGCGTGTCCACTGAAGATACCGCGGCGCAGTTGCAGAAGGCGGTCGACGGGGACTGGCGCTCAGCGGAGCACCGGGAGCGCGATCGCTACCGCCACCCGGCCCAAACGCTGCAGTTTTTTGGGATCCAGACGAACATGACTGTGATCGAGCTGGCGCCCGGCGGCGGTTGGTACACGGAAATCCTCGCTCCTTTCTTGGCCGCAAACGGTCACTTGATCGAGGCTGCATCGCCAACGTTCGAGCAGTGGATCAAGCGCAATCCGGCAGTCTTCGGGCACATCGTGAAGGTCATCCCCTTCAAGCCACCGCTCAATGTGGCGCTAGGCGCACCGAATTCCGCCGACATGGTGCTCACCTTCCGCAGTACCCATGATTGGCTCAACGACAGCCCGGCGACGCTGGACGCCGTGTTTAAAGCGGTGTTCGACGTGCTCAAACCTGGCGGCACATTCGGCGTCGTCGAACATCGAGCCAAGCCGTTCGCCGATGCCGTAGAAAGTTCGAAGCAACTGCACCGCATTCCCGAGGATTACCTGGTCGCGTTGGGTCTGAAGACCCGCTTCCGGCTGCAGGGGGTGTCAGAAATCAACGCAAATCCGCAGGACTCAGAAAGCGTAAACGTACACCGCCTTCTGCCAGATTTGGTCGGCCCGGAGAGCGAACACGCCGAGATGAAGACGATCGGCGAGTCCGATCGCATGACGCTGCGGTTTCAGAAGCCTTAAGCGGCTGTTCTCCGTCTGGCCGGGCCGTTCGTGCAACCATGCACTCGCCCGGCGCCGGCGAGTTAGAGACTCTAACTCGCTTTTCGGACTTTCCGCCAAAGCGCGTTCGGTCCGTTGCTGCGTCCGTGCGGCAAACGGCAACCGACATCCACGCGCTGCGTTGGCCACAGTGTTGCTCGGGCACGGCTGGTCGTTCGGCCGGTCCGACGCGACATTGAGTCCCCTCGTTCATGGCAGCGCCTGTCGGGCATATGCTCTCTCGGAAAGTCAATAGAGGATCAAGGGTCCTGGCTTTACAATTCTTGTCCGGTCCGGCAGACATCCAAAGGCTCGCTATGTACGATAGATCGCAAAGCGATGGCATCCAGGCGGCACGGGAGCCAAAAGGCGAGATCGCGTTCAGCAAGAAGCGGAGGTTTGATGAGTTGGGTGACCGTCATTTTTTCCATGACCGCATCGGCATCTCTGACGCTGGTCTTGATTTCTGGATTCATCTGGTGGCGCCAAAAGAGCGGTGAAGCGTTGCGGTCCGTACAACTTGGCCGCGACTTGCGGGCTAAAGATCAGCAGATGACCCTGGCAGCAGAGGCCGCGAACATGGGCTTCTGGTTTCGAGATTTCGCACGGGAAGATTTCTGGGCGTCCAACCATTGGCGCTCACTTTTTGGCTTTACGAGCTCGGAAACGCTGTATATCGACAAGTTCTTACAGCGGCTGCATCCCAACGATCGTGAACCAACGCTTCACGCTCTGGACAACGCATACCAAGGAGATGGCAGCTACCAGACGGAGCACCGCGTGTTGCTCCCGGACGGTCAAGTACGCTGGATCGCTTGTCAGGGCCGCGTCGAATTCACCAGTGATCATCAACCCCTTCGGTTACAGGGGGTCTCCCTCGACATCACCGGGCGCAAACTGGCCGAACTGGAAGCCCAGACGCACCGCAACGAGGTCGCTCATCTCCTGCGCGTGGCGAGCCTCGGCGAACTTTCTTCCGGCCTTGCGCATGAGTTGAGCCAGCCGCTAACGGCCATCTTGGGCAATGCGGAGGCGGCGCGGCTTTTTATCGCTCGCAACCAATTCGATCCGCAAGAAATCGACGAAATCCTCAGTGAAATTATCGCGGACAATAAGCGTGCTGGCGAAGTCGTTCGCCGGATGCGTGCGCTATTGAAGAAAGGGGACTTCCAGCCGGAGCCATTGGAAGGCAACGAACTGATTCAAGAAGTGCTCAAACTGTTGCGCCATGATTTGACGGCGCACACCGTCAAAGTGGTCACAGACCTGACCGGAGATTTGCCGACAATTCGCGGCGACCGTGTACAGCTTCAGCAAGTATTGATCAATCTAATTCTCAATGCCAGCGATGCCATGTCACAACTGGCGGAGAACGCACGTACCCTGACCCTTAGGTCATGCCGGGTTGAAGACGGCGCCGTTGAGATTTCGGTGGCGGACACTGGCTGCGGCATTCCGTCGGGTGGCGAAGAGAAAATCTTCGAGCCCTATCACAGCACCAAACCCCTTGGCCTCGGATTAGGCCTGTCGTTGAGCCGCTCGATCGTGCTCGCGCACGGGGGACGACTGTGGGCGGAGAACAAGCCTGAGGAAGGTGCGATTTTTCACCTCACAATCCCCTCATGGAGGGACGCCGTCACTGACCGATAGACCGAAAGGCGTCTGATCCGCCTGCCAAAAGTCGCGCATCGCCTCCAAGGCGTGCATCGTCACCGTCCCCTCCTCCTCCACAAGAACCGCACCAAATACAGCCCCGGTATCACCACGAGCAGCCACGGCAAAATATACGCAACGGCCGTGATCGCCTGCGAGACTCCATTCGACAGGTTCCCGAAGAAATCACGCAGCGCATCCCGAATCGGCCTCCAAAAGGCCTTTTGGTCGGTGACCGAGAAGCGAATGGTGACGATGTCGGTTGTGGTGCGTTTCGTCTGATATGACGCTTGGCCCAAGGCTTGCTCAAGATTGCTCTGTACGGTCGAGAGTTCCGATGCGACTTTGATGGCCGCGTCAATGTTCGTTCCGGCCTTACCTTGCAATTCGAGCAACTGTTTGCGGTAGATTGTGAGCATCTCGATGCGCGACTGCGTATCTTGGATGGTATCCGACAAGTCCTCGACTTGCGTTGAGCGATGTTCGAGCTTGCCGAGACTAGCTGCAAAGCTAATCAGACCTTCAACCGCCTCAGGATCAATTCGCAGTTTCATCAGCCCCGAAGCAAACGGGCCAGTCGACACATCGGATTGCAGAATGGTGCAATGGTCGGCGGCGTCGGAAGTGCATCGTTCAGAGAGGCGTCGAAACCGCTCCGCGAGCTCGGCCTCAGACACATTGACAGTCGCCGTATGTTCTCCGTGTTCGTCGCTAACTCGAGTTCCAACACCGTGACCGCGTATACGCCGGGAACGGGCATTAGCGCCACACCGGTGTACACGCAGCACTGAGAGAATGGTAAGCGTCCGGTCAGGGCCATATTGACGGTCACATTTTGATTTTAGCGATTGAGCGATTAATCGCCTCGAGATCAAGACGTTTCGGATCGAAGTTGCCGCCGGACCAAGTTACGTAGCGTTCGTGATCCTCATGATCTGGATCTGCGAGGGCTTCGAGGAATTCCGCATATCCATGCGCACCTCCGACGTCTTCCGGTGGACAGGCGTTTTCTCCTTCGCTGCAGTGAACCGGGGATGTGGGGGAAGTTCGGATGTGGCGATCTTCCACGATCGCGACGTGATGCCAGTGGTCTCCGAAGTCATACACGTAGTCAAAGCTGCGTGCCTCGTATCCGAGTGCGTCGAGAAGAACGATCCTGGTCTCATCGACCTGCTTGAGCTCCTCGGCCCATTCGGGATCGGGGTAGGCATACCGGACACCCGAGATGATGAACTCGTGCAAGTGGCTGTTGGTCCAGCCGAAAGCGGCTTGCATCGCTCGATCGAGCTTCGGCAATTTAATGGTCTCGGGCACGATCAGGCGACGCCAGACCGTCGGCGTTACATCGAGCAACTCGATCTTCAACTGCCAGGAAACCTTGATCTTGGCTGTTGCCGCGCGCTTCGGCATTACGCGGCGATCCGCTGTGGATCGAACTGTGTGGCCAAGTTCCAGGGCAGCAGTTCCTCGATCCGGTTGATCGGATGCTCAGCGATGCGGGTCAGCACGAAACGCAGATAGCTCTCCGGATCGATATCGTTGAGCTTCGCGGTGCCGATGAGCGAGTAAATCGCGGCGGCGCGCTCGCCTCCGCAGTCAGCGCCGGCGAAGAGATAATTTTTTCTTCCGAGAGCAACTGCGCGCAGTGCTCTTTCTGCAGCATTGTTGTCAATCTCGATCCGACCATCATCTCGGTAACGGGTGAGCGCCTTCCAGCGCGAGAGTGCGTAGTGGATCGCGCCGGCCAAATCGGATTTTTTGGATAACTGCTTGACCGTGGCGATGAGCCATCCGTACAAATCGTTGAGCTGTGGGCCGGCGCGAGCCTGGCGTACACGCTCACGAACTTGAGCGTTCTGCCCACGGATCTCCTCTTCGATGCCATACAGTGCGCCGATGCGCGCCAGCGCCTCGCTCGCCACCGGCGAATCGGTAGCGGCATGGATATCGTAGAACTTCCTTCTCACGTGCGCCCAGCACGCCGCTTCCCTAATCGGGTGATTTAGATCCGCCTCGTTATACAGACGGTCGAACCCCGCATAACCATCGGCCTGCAGGATGCCCTTAAAATCGCGCAAGTGGCGGTGCGGATGCTCGCCCTTGCGATCCGGCGAGTATGCAAACCACACCGCCGGCGCTACTTCAACGCCAGCGGGTCGATCATCGCGAACGTAGGTCCAGAGCCGCCCCTGACGGGTCGTGCCGCGGCCAGGACACAGTACCGGCACGGGCGTATCGTCGGCATGGACTTTATTGCCCTCAAGGACGTGGCGGCTGATCGCGGCGACCAGCGGTTCCAGCAACGCGCTCGCAGAGCCGACCCAATCGGCGAGTGTGGAGCGATCCAGGTCGATCCCTTCGCGGCTGTAGATCTGACTTTGCCGGTATAGCGGCAAGTGATCGCAGTACTTCGCTACCAGTACATGGGCCAATAGCCCGGGACCGGCGAGCCCGCGTGCGATCGGTCGAGAGGGTGCCTCGGCCTGCACGATCGTCTGGCACTTAGGACAAGAGAGCTTTGGCCGTACATGGCGGATCACTTTAAAATGGCTCGGCACGTACTCGAGCATCTCGGCGACATCTTCACCCAAAGCCTTGAGCTCACTGCCGCACTCGGGGCAGTTACACGCTGTTGCATGCACCAGCGTCTCGCGCGGGAGGCTCTCAGGTAGGGCTCGGCGCACTGGCTTCACGCGTTCCGGCAGCGCTGCGCTGACTGCAGGCGGTACCGCCGCGGATCGAACTTCCAGATCCTCCAAGGTCAGTTCAAGCTGCGCGATCTGCGCATCGATCTGTTCGGAAGATCGGCCAAACTGCATCCGGCGAAGCTTCGCCAGTTGCAGCTTCAGCTGCTCGATCTGTAAGGTGTTGGAGAGCAATCGAGAGCGCTGTTCGATGACGATCTGCTTTAAGATCTCGATGTCATCGGGCAAATCACTCATGCTCTGCATGAGTGCTGATAATACTCGCATCTTGCGCTCGATGCACGCGCAATGCCTATAAAATAAGCACTTTATTACACCGCGAGCTGCGGTGTGTGCGTTCTTTGCGGCCGGCGCCAGTCGATCCCTTCGAGTAGCATCGATAACTGCGCAGCGCTTAAATGGACGGTACCACTGCTCGCTCGTGGCCAGACAAAGCGCCCGCGCTCGAGACGCTTGGCGAACAAACACAGGCCATCACCATCCCACCACAAAATCTTGACCCGATCACCGCGCCGGCCGCGAAAGACAAACAGTTGACCAGAGAACGCATCCTCCGCGAGCCGAGTCTGCACGAGCCCCGCTAAGCCATCGAAACCATTACGCAAATCCGTGACTCCGCACGCGAGCCACACTCGTGCACCGCTCGGCAAGCCGATCATCGCGTCGCCGCCAACACCTCACGCAGCATCGCGCCATCGACTATCCCGCGCACTCGAATGAGACGGTTCGACAGATCAATCTCGATCGTGCCATCCGTGGCCGTACCGCTCACACGAACGGCAGCAAAACGCGCCGGAGTCCTCTTGCGCTTCGGCGCCGCGACCGACGCGGCGTATCGCCGCCGCCACGCCGTTAACAGGTTTGCCCGAATACCGTATCGCTCGGCGACCTCATTGATGGACGCGCCGTCAACTAGGCTCGCCTTTACAATCTGCTGACGTTGCTGCGCGGTCCACTTGCCACGCACCGCACGCTTCTTCATCCCAGTGTCGACGGAACCGTCCTGATCTGCCATTGCCAATCTCCGCGTCACAGCAAAAATGCCGCGCGCGAGCTTGGCTCAATCGTAAAATCAAAATAAGACGGCCCTGACCGGACGCTTACGAACGTACGCACTCGCCCTTTGAACGTCAGAGACGACTTAAGCCGCCGACCCTGGGGGTCGGCGGCCTTCTTTCGTGGGGCGCGGAATGCGACTAGCGGCAAAAACCGCGCTTAAGGTTGCGCGTATGCACGGCACGCCTCTTTATTACTGGGAGAACGGCAAGGTCGTCGCCAAAAAGCCGTAATCCTATGAACCCTCCTAATTCGTCCAATCCAAGTCATCGCCTTACGCTCAAACTCAAGACGGCGAAGAGGAAAGCCCCAACAGAAACTAAAACCTCCCGGACTCCGCATACGCAAAACAACAGCAAATCAAAGCCCGACTCTCACTGGTCGGATGAATTGAAAGAGCGCATGCAGGCAGATATGGACAAGCTAATCCGATAGATGTTCTTCGTCTCGCCGGGGCGTTCAGGCGCCATCCGTGACCAGTCGGCCGAGCGAGCGGAGGCGCCGCCTCTTCAGTCCACAAGAAAAATTACTCCTTTAAATGTTTGCGGGAGCCGCTCATACAGTGCTCCCAACCCCACCACGCTGTACGACTAATACGCCAGCAATCCACAACTAATCGGTTGTACATTCCGGTCATGAATCCGTTCGAAGCAGACTTAAGTATATCGTCAACGTACGCAACGTCAGACGAGATTGAGGCACGGCGCTTGAGATTTGGACAGCGGATTACGCAACTGGCGGCGGAGCTACGGCTCTGACCACGAATAGCAGGTCGTTCAGCCATAAGTCGCACGAAACACCCCAGAGCGGGAGAGAGAATCCTGACAACACACAATATTCAATGCACGTGAAACCACGGAGATACACTTCGCTTGACATGTCACATAGCAGGGGTGAGGCACGAAGGGCCGAATAAAGCGCCCTTCCGAGACATACTTTTATATGGCAGAACGACAAAGACCTACCATCGTCGAAACGTCAGCCAGTCGCAGCAGTCGCTGCGCATTCAATTTGGGATCCAATCCCTCGGAACCCTCAAACTCCCTTTCAATTCTTCTTGCTTGCTGTTTGTAAGAGAGCCGTCCCACATCGCCGCGCAGACGCCGGATTTCAGCGACGGCCCATTCCCGCTCCTGCAGCAATTCCCCAATGGTCCGCGTCCCGGGATCCAGAGTCAGTCGATCGAGCATATCCATGAACTTCTCCTCTTAGTGGAAGATTTGTGAGCTGCAGGAAATAGCTGAAAATTGACTGAAATTCCAACTGCGTCGCTCTACAATTAGGCCTGCAAATCCGGCGGAGCCCCGCGTAAGCGCTTGATTCTGTGAATCTTCATTGACGGTGGGCGCCGGCGCCTGTTTAATACGCCGCTCTGCAAGGCCAGGTAGCTCAGTTGGTAGAGCAGCGGACTGAAAATCCGCGTGTCGGGGGTTCAATTCCCTCCCTGGCCACCATCAGATCGCTGGTTGTCCTCCCTCGCGCAGGTTTGTTTACTTCCAGTTGTGGTCATAGACCTTATGGACGAGGAAGCCGTGCGTCACACCACCGGCGTCAATCAATTCTCCCGTCGCCGCTCCGGCATTGGTGTTGTCCAACGGAATGGTCCCCTGCCCCGCACCTGTGCCGCCGCCCGGAACATCGAACAACGTGAACCCACCTTGCTTATCGCGCAGGAAGCCGTGATCCACACCGTTGCCGTCGAGGTAATTTCCGGCAATCGTTCCCGCAGTGTCGTTGCTTTCAGGAAGTGTTCCCTGGCCCGCTCCCGTGCCGGCGGCCGGAACGTCGTAAGTGGTGATTATACCTTGATTAGACCGCACAAAACCGTGAAGGACACCATTAGTGTCGACAAAGACTCCTTCCAGCTCGCCGTTTGGAGTGACTCCAACACCGAAAGTGCCATTGCCGTCGCCGGTGTTGTCGGCACCGGGTGCATCGGCAGTGGTGAACGTCCCGTTGGGGGCGCGAAGAAAAGCGTGACCTACAAAATTTGCGTCAAAGTAAAATCCTGCGATCTCACCGGTTTCGTCGATCGCGTTTGGGTTGGTCAATATGGAGCCGGGAGGATCGAACTCCGTGATCATGCCATTATGATCACGCACGAATCCGTGCTGGACGGAATTCGCATCTACATAGAACCCGGTAATCAAACCTCCTGAGTTGAGGCCCATCGGAGTGAATTCTGAAGGAAAGGTTCCTTGCGGAAACGGTCCTGTTCCCGCGTCCGGAGCATCAATCTGAGTGAAGGTGCCGTTTTTAGCTCGCACAAAGCCATGACATTGCGCGGAATTATCGGTGAAGAACCCCACGATATCCGCGGCTGGGTTGATGGCGTAGGCACGAGTTCCCTGCCCGTTGCCGATAGTTCCACAAGATGCCGTACAAGTTCCGGCGTTAGGATCGTCGAAGATGGTAAAGGACCCATCAGCCGAGCGGACGAAGGCGTGCCGCGCGTCATTAGCGTCCCGAATAAATCCGACGATCGCTCCTGAGATGTTCATGCCATTTGCGAACGTGCCTTGTCCAGCGGCTATGCCCGCACCGGGGGCATCAAAGGTGGTGCTGGTGGCACCCGGAAAATCGATTTGCGGCTCGGTCGAATTTCCGGTCCCCGGATAATCAAAAGTCGTGATTACGCTTATAGAGCCCGAGTTCGGTGCTTGCTGAGCGAACCCCATCAATGGGAACACGAACAGAACTGCCAGAACGCTGATAACTATGTGTTTTGGATTCACGATGTTTACTCCCTTCCTAACCAGGACCGCCACTGGCGTCCCCTCACACCCCTGATACGCTTGTCGCTCACTAGTTTCAATGACCATTTTCATCGGTATTTTGTGAGCCACTTTCAACACGAATGGCAACAGTGCCATCGCTTGAGCTGTCGCCCGCCACGTGCGGCTCTGCTGCTTATCGTGAATCGACGAATCTGCGGACGGATCCTACGAACGGCACGTACACGCCGCCGAGGGTCAAAGTCCCAAACGAACCGGGAAGCTGATGGAATTGCAATCAAGAGGGGCATGACCCCTCGGTCTCAGCGAAATTCGGTCCCAACGTCGACTGTCATGGGGGAATCGGTCGCTGTCGCCACGTTGCCCGGCGCAGAGTGGTCATTTAAAGAGGGCTGCATCAGTTCATTTTGAAGGGAACCGCCGCAGCTGTGCGGCGTACTTATCAATTTGAAGCGGACTGACGGGAGCAGGCACTTGCCTGCTCGCCGTGAGTCGCAATCCGCCGCCACGACAACTTGAGTTTGGTGCCGACGGCCGCCGCAATGGCCATTTTGGCAAAATACATAAGTGCCACTCGGCACGCCCAGCCGCCGAATCGCAGCCCGCGCCCTTCAGGAACGTCGGCAATCGCCGAGTTAACGAGTTCGATCGTGCAAGGGACGGCGCCCCGGTGACAAAGCAAGTCCGCGGGTGGATACTCTCAACATGTGACGGCGGTCGAACTGCGCGTGCGCCTGTGGAATCTCCAAGTAACTTAGGGGCGCGTTGGGCCTCATGAGCGGATGGGTCGTAGTCTTCGGGCCCTCGCAAAGCAGCGCGCTCGGAATTCCGTGCTCTGGCGACAAGATGAAGTCACGCGCTAAAGATGGCTAAAGCGATCAGCACCCTGGAACTCACCGTGCAGAGTCGGCCGGAGGGTGCCACACTGACTCAGTGGCTCTCTGATGAGCTCAAGCGAGCGATTATTGAGAGTCGCCTTGCACCCGGAGCCCGTCTGCCGGCAACACGCGAGCTCGCCCGTGAATACGGCATTTCCCGGGGGACCGTGGTGACGGCGTTTGATCAGTTGGTGCAGGCCGGTTACCTGCGCGGCCGCGTGGGCTCAGGAACATGGGTGAGTGAGGAGATACCTCACGCATCCCCTTCGGCCGAGCACCCGCAGATGCTGACTGGGGCGCGACCCGGGCCGCTCGCGGGGCTGACGTTCACTCGTCCGGCTCGCCCTTTCCGGATGCACGAGCCGGCAATCACAGAGTTCCCTTTCAAGGTCTGGAGTCGACTTGCCAGCCGACGGATGCGCAAGCTGAATGGACCGATCCTCATGGGAAGCTATCCGGGCGCCTATCCGCCGCTGCGGAAGGCAATCGCCGAATACCTGGGCTCAGTACGGGGCATCAAATGCTCACCGGATCAGATTGCGGTCGTTTCCGGCGTACAGCAAGGACTCGACATCCTCGCACGTCTGCTCCTGCGCCCGGGCGATGCGGTGTGGCTGGAGGATCCTGGATACTTTGGGGCGACCCTGGCCTTCCGTAACGCCGCGGCGACGATAGTTCCGGTTCCGGTCGATGACCAGGGGCTGTGCGTTCAGGAAGGCGAAAGGTCGCCCGAAGTGAAATGCGCGTATGTCACGCCCGGGCATCAGTTTCCATTGGGTTCTATGATGTCGCTATCGCGCAGAGTCGCACTGCTTGCGTGGGCAAACCGGAATAATGCTTTTGTAATCGAGGACGACTACGACAGCGAGTTCCGGTTCGATGGCCAGCCCGTTCCCGCTTTGCATAGCCTCGACCGAACTGGCCGCGTGATTCTCCTCGGAACCTTCAATAAGCTGTTGTTTTCCTCCCTTCGCGTCGGTTACGCCGTTTTACCGGACGAGCTTGTGGACCAATTTCATGCGTTCCGGTATGGAATTGATCTCAATGGTATGAGCCTTCAGCAAACAATTCTGCGCGACTTTATCAGCGAGGGGCACCTCGCCAAGCATATTCGCCGCATGCGCGATCTGTACGCCTCAAGACTCGAGGCTTTGCTCGACGCTGGACACAAGCGCCTTGCAGGAGTGTTCAACATATCGCCCGTTCGCGCCGGCCTCTACACGGTTGGGTTGCTGCGAAACGGGATGAGTTCAGCCGAGGCGGAAGCGGCTGCCTTGGCGTGCGGCGTCGAAAGCATCGGCCTGCACCGCTTTACGTTGCGAGATTCCGGCCCTCGCGGGCTCCTTCTGGGGTTTGCCGCCTTTGATGAGACCCGCATTCGCGAAGCCGTAGTCCAGCTGTCCGCTGCTCTAGAGCGCCCGCGGTGCTCGTACACCTCCGCGGATTCCGCTCATGCGCGACCCTCGGTATGATTTAAAACTCTCAGCCCGAGAGCCCATCACTAGCCAATCCGTGATTCGTTTTTTGCTCGCCTCAGAAAGATGGTCTGGCGCGCGAAATCAGCGCGCAGGACCCGTTCGCAGGACACCGCGTGGGTCTGGCTGCGGGCGTACATAACCCCATGTGCCAGGAATGTGCCGAGCTCAGATTGGGTGTGCCAGGATTGTGCCTTGGTGAGCCAGGTTTTGGGGCTGGCAAGCGATGCAAGTGATTGATTAATAAGCCCCTAGAACCGTCGCGATCGGACTGAAAATCCGCGTGTCGGGGTTCAATTCCCTCCCTGCCACCAGTCCCTCTTGGTCCTAACCGGGCAGATGGTACCCATTTTTTTCCGAAGACATAGGTAACAGTCTGGCCCCGAACGGGTTTGGGGCACATTCGACGCGACCTGTCTCGTGATCAAAGAACCCCAAGTCGTAGTGCATAAAAGTCACCAACCAGATCTTCTCCGCGATTTCCTTGATGCCGACATTCTGTCCGGCGAAGATCTGACTTAGATTTATCTTACGCCGCCCGATGCAGATGCGCCCGCACTGCGTGACGGTGATAGTGCGATCGTGCAAGTTGATGTGCAAATGCCCATCGCCCCCCATACGCGCTCAGTCGAACAGACCGAGAATGCTTTGATACTTTTCGATGTAGCCGCTATTTTCTCTGTTGTAACGTGGAATGCTGACCGCTTGCACCAAAGAGCCCTCCTCGCGCCAGACACACGGGCAGACGACTGCGGATCCCGGTGGCAGCTTGCCGGCGCGTCGCAGTTCAGCAAGTTGGACACCCATGTGGTTGAGCGCCCGATAAAGCTTGGCGACGTTGCGCCCACCGCCGTTGTAGGCAGCGACTGGAAAGATGCCGAGCACATCGGGTTTAGCGCGATAGGCGGCGCGGATTTCGCTGTTCATCTGTGACAGCTCAATGTCTAGCAGGCAGACGGCTGCCTTCATCGCATTGCGCAATCGGGTCGAGCCGCGCTCGAAGTTTGGGTCCAGCTGCGCGCCGCGACAGCTGCGCACGACGAACGAATAGGTGCCATGGCCGCGCCGATCGGTGAACTGCATTGGACCCAAGGCCTTCGCGCTCGAGACGCTATACCGATACGCTTCTTCGCGCTTCAGTCCGTACTGGCTGAGCACTTCGTCGAATGCATCTGTGCCCTTCTCGAGGAAGTCCTCGTCGTCGGTCTGTTCTATAACCGCGAGCGTCGCAATGACCTCCGCAGGTATCACGTCCGCGAGCAGCTCGCCCGGAAACGCCTCGCTCGGCACGCTTGCGTCACGAAGTTCGTCGATGGCGCCCCGTGCGGTGGCGAGCAGAAAGTCCCTGCCGCCGGTAATGAAGCGCGGGTCAAGGGTATCTGGGGTATAGGGCAAGTAGACAATGGTTCGTGCCGTCGCCGCCGCCTCGCGCCAGCGCTTCTTTTTGATGAGGGTGTTGTCGAACACCGGGAACTTGCGGCCAAACACCTTCAGCTCCTCGCCACCGCGCGAAAATGTGAACATGAGCCGCTCGGCCCCTGTTCCCTTGACGTGCCGCGCCTCAATTCCGGGAGTAAGCATGGTGAAGGGCAATTCCCCGCGGCCAGGCTTCCATTTCACGGGTGGGCGGGGGATCTCCAGGTGGGCAATGGTCCAATTCTTCTGCGCCTCGCTCCACAACGCGAAGGCGACCGGCCGGCCGCGCAGCACCTCATGTCCATCCTTACCGGTAAAGACGTACTGAAGTTGCACGTCGCGCAGCTGCGCCTGGCCCTCGGCAACCAAGTCGCGGATGACGAGGTCGCGCGTGCGCCCCTTGACGATCAACTCCGGCAAGTCTCCAGGCTTAGGCGGCGCCTCGTGCTGTTCCGACTCGGCAACGGCCACCGGAACTTCACTGTCACCCTCGCTCTTTGCCTCGCTCGCAGCCATCGGAATATCGTGCAACAGGGGTGCTGGAGCGGTATCTGAGACCAGCGGTGGGTCGTCCACCGGCTCGATTCGGCCCCCGGAGGAGATACATCCCGAGCAAATCGAGATGACCAGCAACGGCAGCGCAAATGAAGCACCACGAGGGACACGCGCAAAGGAACTCAACAATGCGGAAACGGCAGGTAGAAACGACATCATGACCATAATACTTGCGAACGGCGCATCGTACGACTCTAAAGAGCGCTGCTTCGCAGACTATCACTCGAGTCGCGTGGAAGTCGGCAACGGCAGCAAGGGCGTGACTTCTCCGTCTGGTCGGCCCGTTCACGCGTCCTGTGTTCGCCCGACACGGGCGAGTTAGACCGCCATTGGCCTGGATATGGGTGCCGTGAGCAGCCTTCTTTCCGTTGTTCGTCGCCGTCCCAATGATCGTCGTCGTGCCATCGTGCTTCGATTCCTGAACGTCGGTGAGTGCAATGTCCTTTTCTAGATTCTTTCCGCCGACCTCCGCCTGCATGGTTTCGGTTTGCTAACTGGGCCAAACAAGTGGTCGATCAAATGCGCGGCGTATCGCCGGTGCTAGAAAATCTCTTCCACGCTGCACTGGCTCAGCGCTCTGCTTGAGCAAAGTGCCCGACCCCTTCGCCACACCTCCTGCTTCGCTCGCGTGCGAACGATTGTTAAGGCGTGTAATGCGTGTAGATCAAGTCGGTTGCTTTGGCAGGCTCGTGGCAGGGAAAGCAGGTTTTAAGTAGCGCCGCGCCGGCAGGTTTGCCATCCGCGCCGAAGTGCCCGAACCCCCAGCCACCCGTCGCCGCGTACTTTTTAGAGTCCTTGACCTCGAACTGTACATTCGTAGGAGCGCCGGGAACGAAGGATTGTTTGTCGCCGAAGACCTTGTTGTTCTCATCCGAGGGGACGTGACTGTAGTGCAAAGCGACGATGATCGCACCGTCGGGAAAGGGAAGCGTCCCTTCGCGAAACGCGTTGATGGCCACATCGTTGCCCAAAACGATGCCTAAACTGTTCAGCTTGCCTTCTTCGTGGGCCACGGAGACGACCTTCCAGTCCCGGTATCCAGCAGGGATTTTGGTCACGTAGGCCGGAGCGGAATTCTCATCCGCCTGTCCGGCCGCGGTGACCAGGAGGCACGCCGTAACACGAGCCAGCGTTGCAAATGCGATCACGAGGGCGCTCTTAGGCTTCATATGAGACCTGTGACGTTTTTGGGTGAGGCGCCGATTTTAACGATTATCTTGGTTGCCTACTAGTCCGGGAACTCGGCCCAGACCCGAAGTTCAGCTGCGGCGCTTAAGTCAAGATGCGCAAACCCCGTGGCTCACCCTATCTCGTCGAAAATTCATCGCCTCACCCTTCACGCGCCCCGCCTTGCCCGCCGCATCGTATGCCACGACCAAGTTCCACCAGCCCCATTGAACGCGGGCTGATCTCATCACGCAGCACCTTCTGGCTTGAGTTCAGTTGCAGTTCTGTTCGCCCGAAATGCCGGGACAACATTGCCTTTCTTTGTTGCCAAAACTATTAGGACGATACCGGCCGCAAAGCAGATCCCTAACGCCACGACCGATGCTTCCGCGCCGAATTTGCCGCCGGTTAGCCAATCGGGCCCGACCATCCTCGATTGCAGAAGGCCCTTGCTCTCCCCTCCCGAGACCGCCACCGAGAAGATTCCACCTTGTGTGAAGTTCCAGGCAATATGGATGCCGATGCAAAGCCACAGACGCCGTGTGAGCATGTAGGCCGCGGCCAGGAGGACTCCGGCCTCAATACTAATCGCCGCGGCATTCAAGAGTGTGGCTCCCGGGTTGAGAAGATGCAGCACTCCGAAAATGACGGCGGAGATTCCGAGCGCTAGCCAACTGCCCAACCATTGTTCCAAAATCCGAAAGACAATTCCGCGAATCAGAACTTCTTCAAGAACGCCTGAGAGTATGCTCGCAGGCAAAATCGCGAGCATGGTCAGCCAACCGTTATTTCCCGTTACTTGATATACGCCCAAAGTAGCAAGTATTCCCACAGTCGCGGAAAATAGTAGCGCGCCAAACGCAACACCAACGCTAAGCTGGCTCACCGCACGCCTGCCCGACAGTTCGGTTACAGGTCTTTTCTCCATAACTCGTACGTAAGCCGAATAAGCTGCAAGGACGACCGCCGCCAGCAGCAGCGCTCCCACGCGTCTCAAAGGTTTATCCGTCACGAATAGATTGAAAGGCGTACTGACAACGGCAAAAGGAATGGCGATAAAGAAAACCGCCACGATTATCTGAACTACTGGAAATCTCAGCACTCGACGCCAGAATGTTGGCGCTGTGCGCCGAACCTCGGATTGGCTATTCATTTTCCTCGCGACAAGTTCAGTGATTTGAAACAAAGCGTTCGACGGAAGAAGCGCACCCTCCCTTAAGGGGCGTCGATCATGTGGGAACTGGCCGTCAACAGCAATGCAGTTATCTATATTTGTTCGGATCACCCGGCGACGGCCGCCTGGTAGCACTGCCGCCAGATACGGACGACAGTAGCCGCAACGGCAAATAGGTCGATCGCCAGTTGTGGGGGCCCCGAGAGGCCCCCACTTTCTTGTTCACCAGCCATGACGCAATGACGAGCGCCAAATATTGTGGTGTTCACCGGAAGTGGATTGATACGTTTTCCCGAGCGTCAAGAATAGGAGGTTTTGCCACCCGTTCTCAGCCTGCGGCTGTGTCAGAACTGCACTGATCCACTGAGACCTATCGTGCGCGGACGGAAGGTCGTGGCGTAGAACAATGTATCCGCTCTGGAATTGTTCCTGGCTAACAATGTCGGCTGCGAATCCAGAAGATTGTTGACATAGAGTCCCACATCGACGCGCGACCACTTGAGGCCGGCGCGTGCATTCAGTAAGTTCGTAGCGGGATTGGCGACCCGGCCCGGCGCATAGAACGCATCGTCGGGATGCTGAGAATAGAACGGGCCCGGATTGTGGCTGTGAATTTCTTCGTCTGCCCGCGCATAGCCGGTGACGCCGGCTCCGATTGGACGGGCATAGTCCATCGAGGCTCTGAGATCCCACGGGGACGGCACTAACGGCAGCGTCCCAATCACGTCGCCCCGGGCGACGATGAGAAGACTACCGACGCGAACCGTCTGTGTGTATCGAGCGTCTTCGTAGGCGATGGACAGATCAGTTTTCAGGTACTCGGTCATCAAGGCTTGCGCCTCCAGCTCGAATCCACGACTCATCGCACCGGCTACATTCGCCGTATACGAGCACTCCTGAGGTAAAGGCGTGACCAGACTGAACTGAGTATCGCGCCAGCTAGCGTAGAATAAGCTGGTGTTGAGCTGCAGGCGTCCGCTGAAGAGCCGGTTTTTTCCGCCCAGCTCATAGCTCCACAAGGAATCAGGGCGGTACGGCCCAGCCTCAGGTACGCCGCATGCAGACGACAAGGGTGCGTTTATGCCACCCGGTCGGTAGCCTTCAGCGATCGAGGCATAAAAGAGCTGTCCTTCATCCGGCCGGTAGTCGAGGCTGAACCGGGGCGCTACCCCCGTGTCCTGACTTGTCGCGACAAACGGTGTGGGCACACCGGCGTTCAGAGGGCCGCCGGCTTCGAAGTTGCCGTCGTGTTTGTATTGCGCGACGCGTAATCCCGCAGTCGCGCTGTAGTGTTGCGCAAACCTCAACGCGACCTGCCCAAAGGCCGCTAGCTCAGTTTCGCTTCCGCCGACACCATTGTTGCCGTTCACTATTGCGCCCACGGTTGAATCACGGGCCACGGTATTGTCGGTCTCGAGATGCCGCTCGTATGAGTAAAAAGCCCCTCCCAACCATGCGAGTGGCGAGTTCGAAGCGCCGGAGCTCAGCCGCACCTCCTCCGAGTACGTGGTCTCTGACAAATTGTGTTCTGTCGAAATGGCATCACTGTAATCCAGCGGATACTCCGGACCCATTGGGTTGTCCCATATCCCGATGTTGGTGGAATCCTCCAGCTCTGATGTGGTTCGATGATAATAAGCGGTGAGGGCGGTGAGCTCCGTCGCGGCGAAAGTCGCTGTGAGCTTGAGCGACGCTAACGCGAACTCATCATCGCCCGGCTGTGGCAGCAGCTTGCCGTTCCTCAGGATGCCCGCTCCCGGGTCGGACAAATAGGTGTAGAAAGAGGAGGTATCATACACGCTCTCGGACTGGTACATCAGCGATGGCACGATGCGCAACGCATCGCTGGGCGTGAAGATCAGGGCACCGCGAAAGACCTCGCTGACCGACCCATTCGCGTTCGCATCAACCGTGGCGCCCGTGAAGGGGTCCACTCGATCGATAAAGCCTCCGTCCCATCGGCGCCAACCAGCAACGCGGAAGCCGACACTTCCCGGGACCAGCGGACCGCCCAGTGCCGCCGCTGATTCGTAACTCATTCCACCACGCTCTGTTTCGGCCACCTCCGCGGACGTCATGCCGGAACGCTCGGTCAAGTCAGGTTGCTGAGTGATGAACCG
Source organism: uncultured Gammaproteobacteria bacterium (assembly GCA_963785405.1). GTDB lineage: Bacteria > Pseudomonadota > Gammaproteobacteria > Steroidobacterales > Steroidobacteraceae > Bog-1198. The sequence continues at coordinate 1,098,650 of CAWAVF010000002.1, read as the reverse complement.
AACGGCCCCGCCCATGGCGCCTTGTCCGAAAAGCGTCCCCTGTGGACCGCGTAGCACCTCGACACGATCAAGGTCGAAGAGCAGGGGGAAGGACCGGTAGACCGCGGCGCCCCATGCGCTCGGCGCGGGGATCGGTACATCGTCAATATATATTCCGATCGCCGTGCCATCCCGGCCGTTCAGACCACGCATGGCGATATTGGTCTGGAAGGGCCGTTCCGGATAGGAGTCAAACTGCACGCCAGGCGTCAGGGAGGCAATGTCCGCCGTGTTCTTGGCGCCCCATGCCGTGATCGCCTCCAGCGACCAAACCACCATGCTGATCGGTACGTCGCTGGCATGCTCTTCACGACGTGTCGCCGTGACGATGACCTCCTCGAGCGCATCAAGCCGATGTGCCGACGGCTCTGCGCGTGGCTCAGGCATGTGGGTCGCGGATGGTTGAACGGCCGGAGAAGCGGCTGCGGGTTCATAGATGCGGACGGTCTTGGGATTGAGGAATTGGAAGTTCAGTCCCGTGCCCTGCAGTATCAGAGTCAGGGCATCGCTCGGCGCCAAGCCGGCCGGCGCCTCATGAGACTGACGCCGCGCCGCTAGCTTTGACTCGTACAGCAACTGCAGGCCAGTCTGATGCGCGAACTCTACCAAAGCTTGCGCCAACGGTTGCGAGGCGATCGGCGCGGACAACTCCGATGCCGATCGTGGCGTACCGGCCCACGCGGCGCAGTGCACCCCGAGCAGGCAACAGAGGAGCCATCGGCCCGGGGGCGCAGCCGAGACTGCTCGCGTCCTCCCGCACGGACGCCTATCGGCCCGCGGCAACGACACAAGGATCCCCGGTGAGCCTCGTTCCATCGATCACTCCACCTTAGTAGTTTGCGATTCTATTTCGCAGCGGCATGCGGCTCCAGCGATGCCGGTGTCAGCACGCGAATGCGTGTCGGAGTCTTTTGCACGATGACACCGTTCAGGGTCGCGAGGTAGGCGGCGAAGGAGTCGGTATCGTATGCATCGACAGTTCCGCTGATCGGCAGCGCGCGCAGGGACTCGTCATCGATTTCCACGCTGATCGGTCCGTAGCGATTGAATTCGGCGGCGACCTCACCCAGAGGCTCCTCCTCGAAGGCGATCCGCCGCTCCAGCCAGGCCACTGCCGCGCGCGCATCGACATGTCGCAGCCCTCCAATCCGATCACCGACGTCGATCTGATCTCCCGCGTTGAGACGCACCGAGGGCACAGCGCCGGCGGGCGGCGCCGCCGCACCGCCGTAGACCTCAACGGATCCCTCGACGACTGTGACCGTCGTTGTGCCGGACTTGCGGTAAACATCGAACTGGGTTCCGACGGCCACGACCCCGGCCCGATCCGTCTGCACGCGCAAAGGCCGCTTATCCTGGTGCGCAACCTCAAACAAAGCCTGCCCGCGATCGAGACTTACGAGGCGCTCACTGCGCGAGTAGCGCACCGTGACCGCGGACTCGGTATTGAGGTGCAGCACCGAGCCATCCGGCAGCCCCTGGATACGCTGCTCGCCGCGCACGGTAGCGTAGGTTCGCGGCAGCCCGAAGCGCTCGCCATCTCGCATGGACCACACAGTGGTGACAGCGACCGCGGCCAGTGTCGCGGCCGCAGCCAGCGACCAGACCGCTGAGTGGCGCCGCCGGGCCAACGCGGGTAGTTGCCCCAATCCTGCCCGACCGAAGCTCACAATACCGACCGACTCGTCGCGCGCGCGCGCAAGCAAGGTCTCGCGGGGGGTCTCGTTGGCTTTTGCCGCCGCCTCGAGATCCGGCGCGAGCGCGGCGATGCGCAGATACTCCTCTACATGCATTGGCGAGGCTCGCAGCCACGCCATGAAGCGGGCGGATTCCTTGTGATCGAGCAAGCTGCTGCGGTTTTCCATGAACCACTCGCTCGCTTGTTCGGCGATCGCCTCTCGAATCTGTTCGTCGCTCGGACTCACGGGTTCATCTCAGGCGCGCCATGCGGCGGCGGCAGTGATTCAACGCTTGTGCTAGATACCTCTTTACCATGCGTGGGGAAACCTTCAGTTGTAAAGCGATGGCTTGGTGACTGAGTCCATCGCGATATTGCAGGATCACAGCGGCGGAGCACTTCAGCGGCAGCTCATCGATCACCTCGCGGAGCCGCGCGACCCGTCGCGGGGCATCGACCGCCGCCTCAAATCCCGGCATCAACGTTAGTGCCGGCGTCGCCTCCGCCACCTCGACCGCCACCTCTTGTGCGTGACGCCGATCCGCCACCGCGTTCTCCTTGAGCAGGTTTGCGGCCACGGTGAATAGGTAGGCTTCGGGATTGCGGATCGCCTCTGGATCGCTGACCCGCAGCATGCGCAAATAGACCTCCTGCACGAGGTCAGCCGCGTCGACTTTAGTTCGCAAACGCCGATAGAAGAAGGCCTGCAACGCGCCGCGGTACGCGAACAGTCCTTCGACGATCGTTTTGCTGGCCTTGGCCATTCGGAGCGGCACCTGCGCGGCCTAATGTCTCTCCAAGTATGAGCCTGTGGCGATGACTTCGGACCCCTGAATCTGCACGTCAGCGATTTTGGGGTCCAAAGCCGTCTGTACTCACTCTTACCTTACCGGGGGACGGATTTCTGCGTTGAGAAAACCGGCAACAAGGCACAAAGCCCTAGGAGGCTCCATGTTAATTGCAAAGAGCTCGGGTGCAAGAATCGTGAAACTCGCACTCCTGATGACGGCGGCAACTGCGAGTGTCGCTGCAGAACCTGTCTCGTTTACGTCATTCGACATCCCGGGAGCGAGCAGCTATTTCGTTGCAGGCATCAACGACGAAGGGCTTGTGGCAGGCACTTGGATCGCTGCCGACGGATCGGATGTGGGCTTCATTCGTTTTCCGGACGGCCGCATAAGTACGCCGATCGTAGATCCCAATGACAACTCCGGAACGACGGTGCTGCGCGCCATAAATGGTGAAGATGTGATTGCAGGCTTTTACGGCGCAAATGCGAGCAGTGGCTTCCTCCTCGAGGAAGGGAAATTTCGGACGGTGGATTTTCCGGGTGCCGTTTCCACAGCACTGCGCGGTATCAACAATCTCGGTGACCTATCCGGTACCTACTCCGTTGTGGATCTTGATGCCGATGAGTTTGGCTTCATCATCCCCCGCCGAGGGCCCGCTATTAGCTTCAAGCTGTCCGACCCTACAGGCACAGGCATCGTGGTCGGGGGCATCAATGACCTACGACAGCTCGTTGGCTACTACACGGATGCAACCTCGACGCTGGTCGGCTTTCTGCGTCAACCCAGCGGTCAGTTCGTGAGTGTCATCGTTCCCGGGGCGGCCAGCACACTAGTCTTTGGCATCAACGACTGTGGAATTGTGGTCGGATTCTATAGTGACAGCAGCACGGCACACGGATTTTACGGCCGCCCTGGGAACCTGCGCAGCTTCGATTTGCCGGGAGCGGCTGCAACATTTGCACAGGGAATAAATAACGAGGGACGCATAGTCGGGCGCTATGCCACAGCTGACGGTATTGCGCATGCGTTCGTCAGCGGAAGAATTGCGGCGGCCTCATGCCTTTGACTCCGCCCCCAGGTGATTCGTTTGGCCGGGGCATGCAATTCCGCAATGTTCTCCCTCGCCTCTTTTCGGCACAAGGCAGCGTATTCGTGCACAGAGCATGAAACTTCGTCGATCGGGCGGCGCATGTCGACTAGACACTACTTAGGACTGCAAGGCGAATGAGTCTATGAACTTAACCCTTAGGCAGCCCCAACAGGGCAGATGGTTTCGTAACGCAGGAGGCTTGTGTGACCTCGAAAAGCACTCGCAAATTCAAACTAAGCGGCGCGCACCGGATACTCGCGGCATTTTTTGTCATCGCAGTGTTGACCGGATGCGCACCAAACATCGGTGACATCGGCCCCTGCGCAGTTTGTTTCGGTCCTCCAACGCAAGTCAGTCTCGAGGGCACGCTGAGCGGCTTGGTCGGCTCGCGGCTCCAGCTGCAGAATAGCGGTGCCGGTGGGGGTCAGCTCAATGGTGTGGCGTCGAACGGGACCCAGGTTACATTCGCCGTCGCTCCATTCAATACGGCCTATGACCTGACGGTACTAACGCAGCCAACGAATCCCTCACAGACTTGTGTCGTCATGAATGGGACGGGAACGACCGGCACCTCGAATGTCATAAATATCGGTGTGACCTGCACGACCAATCCACCCCGCTTTGCTTATGTTGCCAATAGCGGCTCCAACAACGTCTCGGCGTATACCGTCGATCCAACGACCGGCGCGATGGCGGCGATCGTGGGCTCACCCTTCGCCGCCGGCACTCTTCCGGTAGCGATTGCGGTTGATCAGACCGGACACTTCGCCTACGTCGTGAATCAAACCGACGCGACGATTTCGGCATTTACGATTGACCGGACCAGCGGCGCGTTGACGCCAGTCAGCGGCTCGCCGTTTACGACGGGCGCATCGCCAACTTCTGTGACCATTGATCCCTCAAGCTCGTTCGTTTACGTGACGAATGGGAGCGCCGCCACGGTTTCCGCCTATGCGATTACTGCAGGCAGCGGCGCACTGACGGCAGTGACTGGTTCACCCTTCGCGACCGGCACCTCACCGGATTCTGTGGCGGTAGACCCTTCTGGAAACGATGTCTTTGTGGCCAACAAATCAGATGGCACGGTTTCGGTTTTCTCGATAGACAACGGCGCATTGATCGCCAGTGGTTCACCTTTCTCAGCCGGCAACAGTCCTCGAGCCCTGACCATTGACCCTTCCGGCCAGTTTATCTACCTCGTGAATGCGACCTCGAATACTCTTTCTGCCTTCAGCGGTAATACTGCCATCACCGGTTCACCATATTCAACGGGAGGCTCGCCGGTTTCGGTGGCGGTCGACCCATTGGATAACTATGCCTACGTGGCCAACCAGGGCTCCGACAACATCTCAGCGTTTGCGCTTGGCGCCGGTGGATCGTTGACTGCCTTAACCGGATCGCCAATCGCTGCAGGAACACAACCCTCATCCGTCACGATCGACCCAACGGGTGACTTTGCTTACGTCACAAATCAGGGCTCCGACACCGTCTCGGTCTATGCGATCGACGCGACGACGGGAGTGTTGACAGCGATAGGCGGATCACCGTTCATGACTGGGACGCAGCCCTCGGCGATTGCCATTAGCGACTAGCCGGATTCGCCATGGAGGCAAACGATGAAGTGTTTGCGATTCAGAGCATTGTGTGACGTCTTGGCACCGGGAGCGGTCCGGCAACAGAACATCATCGTTGGCACATTGTTGAGCGCGCTCCTGATTGCTCCGGCACTCGCACAGATCCCACCGAACGCTCAAGTGGGGCGATGCTTGTTTTCCGGGGCGTGAAAAGGCGGGATTGCGGAGCAGTTAGCGCACGGCTTTGGAATTCTTACCGTGCATATAGTATAGCGAATTCGGACCTTCTTGAGCAGACTACCGTTTTGCGCTGAGTTTCTTTATATATGCCGCCCCGTTCGCGCTTAAGGGGCCCGCTTGTCAAAGAAGCTAAGCGTCTCGCAATCGCGCTCATTGCGTAACATCGTCGACGACCCAGCGCTCCCAGCCGTTCTTGGGCAAATGCAGCCGAAGACCCTGGCACGCCTAGTCGATCGCGTCGGGCTCAATGACGCAGGGGAACTCATGGCGCTAGTTCCAGCACGGAATTTGCTGAGGGCTCTGGACGAAGCAGTTTGGAAGAATCCACGCCCCGGGGCGAGCGCAGTGTTTGACCCCACCGAGTTTGTCAGCTGGATTCAAGTCTGGCTAGAAGTAGGTGAGACGTTCGCCGCCGAACGCCTCGCTGCGATTAGCGATGAATACTTGGCGATGTGTCTGTCAACCGTGTTGGTGGTCAATAGCACATTCAGCAACAGCCTCGCGGTCGACACGGCGGCATTTGCTGTAAATCGCCAGGCCCTCGAGGAGTTCGGATACACTGACTGTCCAGAGACAGACTGCTACGCCATCTACGGACACTTTCTCCTCAGTCCTGTACAGGAAGACGACTGGGGGACCATCAGAACCGCGCTGGACGCGCTGTGGCGTCATGTGCCTGACCACCTACTGCATATCTTAGGCACTCTGGGTAGTTCGGAATCCATGCTTGATTCAGAAAGCCGCCGGATCAGCCTGAATCTCGACGTCGCATGTGAGCGTGAAAACTATCGTGAACGCCGCGGTTATGTCAGCCCAACGAGCGCGCGCGCCTTTCTGACCTCGGCATCCACAACGATTATCCAAGATTTGCTAGTGATGTCGGCTTACGACAATGAAACACGCCGATTTCTGTCCGGAATGGAAAACGAGCCCACCGACAAAAACCCTATCGAAGGGACTGGCACCTCCGATCGCACCGATGATCTATCTGGCGGAAATGGACTCGTATCCGTGCCGCCTACCCAAGACCAGATCAAAACCTTAAGCCTGCTGCTCGAGAATGGGCAAATTATCGAACCATTTCACGCGCCGTGCCTGCCGTCGAACATTCAGCGGGAAAAACAATCGGGGCTCGCCGAACTGTTGAATCGCCTGGAGCAAGAAAATCGGGAAGCATTCCAACAGCGCGCTCGGGAACTTGCCTATCTCTCAACCGTGCTCATGGCGGGTAGTTCTCTGGAAGGCCAACCTTTCGCCGCAGCTCACGCCCGAGACGCCGCGCTTGCAACCTGTAATCTAGGCTTAGAGGTTATTCAGTCGCGGCAAGTGGCATCGAAACTTGATATCGAACCGGGACTGATTCGACTCTTCTCAATCGGCTGGCAATTGCTTGGCACCTTGCCAGACCGTGTCATGGAGGCGATTAAGGCGTCTTTCCCAGATCTAGAATCTACACCGCGACTCTCGATCTCTCATTGGCTACGCAATGAAGCGCAGATCGGCATTCGCGACCTACAAAGCGCTGTGGAACAGCGTCGGTTTGCCGACGCTCGTGATGCGGTGACTTTCCTCTCAATGGTTTTTAACGCAAGGGCGTGTCGTGCAATCGCGCCTCTACTTGATCATCTGCCGCACCTCGCAACCATGTCTGAGAGGAGCCGCCATAACAGACAACCCCGATGGATCGAGTCGATTGCGGATCTCGATGAAGTCGGTTCTCTACTGACAAGACTGTCGGAAGCCTGGTTCCCCGCTCGCCAAGAGTGAATAAACCTCAGCGCTACCTGTGCGGCAAGGGCGCCGGACTTACCCATGTCCGCAATGTCCGCGGACACTGTCCGTGGTTGTTGTCCGCGGTCACTTGGCGTCGCTCCATTCGTGGAGATGACCCTACCAATCAGCCCTTTTTTCCAGATTCCTGCAACTGGCATGGCCCTTGCTGTGTTCTCAAGGTAAGGATCGATGGCAACCACTTACTGGGAGAAACACATGAACGCTCTCTTTACTAGACTCACGGCCCTCGCAGCCGCTCTCATAATGAACAGCCTAATCGTGGGGGCTGTCGGATATCTTTTCGCGCTGCAAGCGTAGCGTGGCGCCTTTTCGTTTGAGATCGGTATGACGTTGCCGTTGCGAACCTCCCCCAGGCATGGAGCGCCGACTAACACGGGCGTCCGCCCGCGTTGAACGCCGGAGACTTTGTCGACGGCGGCCCGAAGGACGAGTAGTACTGCGCAGCGCAATGGATTTACAGCGGTTCGGAAAGCCAACGCCGCTCCACGCCCCAACAAGTAACGATCCACGTAACCTTCACGCGGATTTGTCCTAAGAACAAGGACGCGCCAAAATGACCTCCGTTCTTAGGTGGAGCAAAACATGGAAGTCAAAGGCGCAACCCTTTTGTACGCATTGGCCGGCCTCATGATCACGTTCGCAGGCTTTTCGGCGCTCTTGTTGGCCCTGCGACCGGCCACTGGAGCGAGATTGTCACGGCTCGACAGGTACCTCGCAAAAACGGTCATGACATACATTTTCGTCTTGACGGCTGGAGCCCTGATGCCGGTGTTACTTGCGCTCTACGACATTCACGAAACTTGGATTTGGCGAGGCTCTAGTGTGCTTTTCGCACTACCGATGCTGTCCCTTCAGGTCACCTATCCGCATCGACGCCGCAAGGTGGTCGGCGAAGCACCTCCGCCCGCAATATTTGCGGTCTTCGTCGTATTCGGCTCCGCTGTGACTCTGGCGATGCTTGGCTACGTTTTAGCGGGCCTCAAATACGCCGCCGCAGCGTACATCACGGCGCTGACGATCGACTTCTTTACGGTCGTTTTTGGCTACCTGATCGCGCTCGATGTCATTATGCAGCAACCAGTCGAAGTGGCGGAGCGGCCGGCGCCACATTAGGAGGCATTTGGTGATACGGAAAATTCCCTTGCTAGCGGACGGAAGCGGCCCTTCTCCACGCGCATCAACGAGGTAGAAACGAACTCCGACAATCAACCATCCATAGAGGAATTTGAACCGCCTTGATTTGAGCCTCGATAACCTCATGATCTGCCCACTATTTAGAAGCAACTCCCTTCGCCAAATAAATCGCCGCCACTTCATCCACGATCCGTTGCGCATCGCAGTTGCCCTGATTTGTCAAGATCACGATAGTCAACCCATCATCCAGATATCGCGCTATGTGTGTCGTGAAGCCCTGCCACCGCCCGCCATGGCCCACTAAACGATGCCCGTTGCGTGAATCAACAACCCAAGCGAATCCATATGAGCCAGGATTGGACTTGCCATCGCGCAAAGCAGCCACCGTCCACATCTCGCGCTTGCTCGACTCCTTCAATACCCGCTCGGTGTAAAGCGCCGCATCCCATTTCGCCAAATCCAGGATGGTGAAATACAAGCTGCCGTCCGCCGTCGAATTCGCCGATGGCGCGACCCACTCTTGATTCTTGAGCTGTCCATTCTCGAGTCGATAGCCCGCCGCACGATTCGGAATGATGTCCGCCTCGCTCACGATGCGAGTGGTCGACATACCCAGCGGCTTGAATACCCGCTCCTGCAGAAAGTCCCCGAAATACTGCCCGCTCACCCGGTGAATCAAGATGCCCAGAGTCACATACCCCAGATTGCTATAAGCCCAGTCCGTCCCCGGCGGGTACGTCGGCGGAATAGCCTCGACCATTTTGAGGAGTTCGGTCTCGCTATAGTCCTTCCGCAAATCGAAGTCTTTCGGGTAATCCGTAAATCCCGCCGTATGGCTCAGCAACTCAAGAATTGTTACGTCACCCCACCAGCCGGGTCCGCCTGCAAAGTACTTAAGTAAAGGATCATGGAGCCCAATCTTTCCCTCCTCCACCAATAGCATCACCGCCGTCGCCGCGAACTGCTTGCCGATTGACCCTGACTGAAAAATCGTTTCAGGCGTTACCGGGACGTTGAGCTCCAGACTCGCGAGCCCAAACCCTTGAGCGCGAATCGGCACTCCCTTGCGCGACACCAGCAACGCCAGCCCCGGAATGTGCTGCTTTGCCATCTCAGCGCGCACAATGCCCACCACTTCGTCCGCCTTCGGCGCGGCTTGAGCAACGTGCGCTGACAGAAAAAAACTAAGAACCACGGATACGTATAAGCCGTCAGTCCTTCCAAAACCGTGTTGCTGTAGACGAGGAATGTTAATGTGCCTGCCAGATGATGATGATGTCCGTCTCGCCGCCGATTGCTGTGCCATTTTGTTTCCCCGGATCGAATTGCTCTTCGTGAACCGCGGATCGGCATGCCTGATCAAGTGCATCGAATCCGGCGGACTGGGTAAGCGTTACATTGCTCGGGCTGCCGCTTGCTGCTACATACACATGAACCACGCATATTCCCTTCTCCTTGCGCTTTCGTGATTCCGGCGGATAGAAATCCGGCCCTACCTTGAGAGCAGCGCCTGCACCGCCACACCCAGTGCCGCGGAACTTAGCCGGGATCGTCTCCAGCCGGCATCGGCCTACTTGCTTTTGAAACGTTGTTTCAGCTCACTTGCGCTGAGGCTTGAGAAAAGCGGCGGAAAATTGCGCTGCGCTGTGACGCTCGCATCCGGATTGACTACCAGATACTCTTTCTTTCCATCACTCCAGGTCGGCCAATTGGGCAGGCCCGAAGCGTTTGGGTTACTTGTCTTTGCGAAGTTGGTCCAATAGGTTTGCAGCAGGTCGGACAGCGACGCATCATCAGCAGTTGAGGGAAGCCACTGCCATTCTCGATCTCGCAAGCTACCGAAAACGTAGGGTACCTCCAAGCTATGAAACGCCCCTAAGGTCGCCTCGGCCTTTCCTGGAATCGAGCGATCGAAACGGTATACAAACACATGCCGACCGGAAGCGTTAGTAAGGCTTGCGATCGCGCCAACTGGGCAGGCACCAATCAAGTCATTGGCGGCCCCATCCAGCCCAGCATTCTTATCCAAAAGTATTCTGCCAAAGTAGAAAGCGATAGCGGGATTGGTCCAGCTTCCGAAGTAGGGACGGGCAGCCTCCGAGAATTTCTTCAGTCCACCGGAATCTGCGACACTGCTCGGACCCCCTGAAGATTTGGCTGCCGCCGCAGCGGCGAGACGAAAAGCGCTGAGCTCCCGCCCATTCAGACCGATCAGCAAATCCACTTTTTGGATTGAACCCGTAAGAAACGCTTGCTGCGGCGACATCGGAAGCACCCAACCGTCCGCCGTCGCGGCGGTAATGTCGGTAGGTAGATGTTCCTTAAGTCTGCTCACCAGAGCTTCAACTTCCGTTACAGACAGTGCCCGCAATTTCTCCAGTGGCGTCGACTGCGCATTACCGGGAGCCAGGGCACTCACTGCGCTGCCGAAAGCTTCCGCCTGAGACAATGTTTGTCCCGACTCAAACGCCGGGCCGCTTTCTGATATCACGCGTTTGAATAGTCCCGCAGCGAGCGGCGAGGTCATCAATCGAGTTGCGTCAATCGCGCCGGCCGACTCGCCGAACAGCGTGACATTATCGGGATCACCGCCAAACTGAGCGATGTTTTGTTTCACCCAATTGAGCGCCGCTAGTTGGTCTAGCAATCCATAATTGCCCGAACTGTGATGCGGCGATTCGGTCGTGAGTTCAGGATGACTGAAGAATCCCATCACCCCGAGTCGATAGTTCAAAGTGACCAACAATACGCCGTGCCGCGTTAGGGAAACCCCGTCGTACGTCGACTGGCCGCCGCTGCCCACGGTGTTGCTGCCGCCGTGGAGCCAGACCATCACGGGCAGCGCGTATTTCACCGGCCACTCCGGGACCCATACATCAAGATAAAGACAGTCCTCGGACGATTTAATGGGAGGTTGATCAAAAGTTGAGCCATACGCTTGGGCCATCGGGGCGAAAAAAGGAGTAAGGCCTGAGGTTCGCTGCGTGCAGGCGCTTCCTGGCTGCAGCGCTTCCCGCACGCCTTGCCAGGGAAGTGGTGGCTCCGGCGGCTGCCAACGCAACGCGCCCACCGGCGGCCGCGCGTAAGGTATACCTCGAAAAGCGATTGCGGATCCAACGCTAGCACCGCGCAGGGTTCCGGCACCTATCTGCACCACGAGTTCGCCGGTTGTCACCGTGCTCGCGGGCGGCAGCGCAAGGTGCGAAAAACTCGAGGCTCTATAAATCGGGTAGTGCCCACCACGATCCAGGGTAAAAACTACAAAGCCAACGATTGCCAGCGCTAACGCGCCGCCAATCCAAAGTATCCATGTTCGCTTTACCGTCATAATTGAGTGCTTTCCGAAAATACATCTGATACCCAGGATTCATCGTTGGGTCGACGTTACCTTTTCTCAGTAGCGCAGGGCATTAGAGTTTTCCGTTATTGTAACGGCAGTAATGGCCGACTGTTTTGCGTTTTTTTGGCTCGGGGCGCCTACATGGATTTTAAGGATACGCCGACGCCATCGGTTGATCTTTTCCCCGGCATGTACGTGCTGCAGGAGGAGGCGGTATGCCGGCGCCGAACCGCCGACCTCGCTTGGAACTGGAACGTGGGCGTCATTTCGCCCTCACTTGCGAGCAGGAACGCAGTCTGCCAATAAGCGCGGCTCCGGGCTCCGCGCCCCCGCCTATCGGCTATTTTTGAGGGTAAGAAATCCGGCGGCCATGAAATTGGCCATTCGTTTCTTCACGGCCGGAAAATCATCGGAGTGGCATACGCCGCCCGACAGTCGATCGATGCGTCCCGTGCGCGCGAGCGTATTCATGAGCGCGCCGGTCACGAAGTGATAACCCCAGAAGATGTCCTCCGGCGGATAGTCAGGCAGTGCGCGCTTCAAAATGCTGACGAGCTTAAGGACCACCGGATCGAAATACACATCCATGAGCGCGGCCCCTTCGGGCGTATTGCTGGCGCGGGCACCGAAGGCGCCATAGTTCATCCACGCTTCACCGCCCTCGTAGTAGAGGTCTAAATCCGTGTCCAAAAAAGCGTGCAGCGCGCCTTCAACGGTGAGGTGATCTTTGGCCTCGGCTTCGTATTTTTCCAACGCCGCGATTCTGCGTTCGCTGGTGACGCCCGCGCGTCGAGCGAACACCGCCTCGAAAAGGTCGCGCTTATCCTTGAAATAGTAGTGCAGCAGCGTCGTGTGGATGCCGACCCGCAGCGCGACGTCGCGGAGCGTTACACCATCAAGCCCGTGTTTTGAGAACAGATACTCCGCCGCATCGAGAATTTGTTCCAGGCTTTCGGCGCGCTGTTGCGCCTTGCTGCGCGGTTGACGCTTCTGAGCTTTCGCCACCAAGCCTTCCCTTTCATGCAATACGCCAAGTACTTACGTCAGTCTTTTAGCCAGTTTCCCATTTGCATAGGCCACGCGCAATTGGTTCTTATCGATCTTTCCGGTCGCAGCCAGCGGCATCGCGTCAATCCTCAGGATATCATCCGGAAGCCACCAGCTGGCAACTTTGCCACGCAGGAACTCGCGCAGCGCGCCGACCTCCAGCATCTGCCCTTGCCTTGATTCCACGATGAGAACCGGACGCTCGCCCCATTTGGCGTCGGTGCGCGCAATCACCGCCGCAAGGCCCACCGCCGGGTGTGTACCGACAATATCCTCGATTTCAGCGGGGTTTATCCACTCTCCGCCCGATTTGATTAAATCCTTCGAGCGTCCGCAGATCGACACATTGCCCGCATCATCTATGCTGGCGAGATCACCCGTCTCAAAATACCCTTCGGCGTCCAAGGCACTCGTCGCGGATTTGAAGTAGCGCTCGATCACGCTGGCGCCCTTGACCTTCAGATGCCCAACGACGCCGCGCTGCCGAGGAAGTACCACTCCGTCGGCAGCGGTGAGCCGCAGATCGAGCCCGATAGGAGGCCGGCCGGAAGCTCGCGTCTCGGTTGCAGGCACATCCGGCGAGGCGATGGTGCCCAAGGGTGAAAGCTCGGTCATGCCCCAGCTGGTCTGCACTCTAGTGCCGAGGCGTTGCTCCATCCGGCGAATCAGTGCATCGGGACAGTTCGAGCCGCCGATCAGCACACGTTTCAACGCGGGCAGCTCGCCATCGACAGTGTCGAGATGGTCGAGCACCCCGAGCCAGAGCGTCTGAATTCCGGCGGCAACGCTCACCCCTTCGTCCCGCATGATCGCGGCCAGGCTCGCGCCATCGGTGTGACGGCCCGGTAAGACCAGTTTCGCGCCGGCCGCCGGAGCGGCGAATGGAAGTCCCCAGGCATTCGCATGGAACATAGGAACGCCAATCAGCAGCACATCGCTGCCGGTGAGCGCGATGGCATCCGCCTGCAGCGCACGCAGCGTGTGCAGGTAGTTGGAGCGATGCGTGTAGAGTACGCCCTTTGGCGCACCGGTGGTACCCGATGTGTAGCAAAGCCCCGCAGGCGTCTGTTCATCGAAGGTGCCCCACTCGCACGCGGCGCCATGCGTTTCGAGGAGGGCCTCATGGCCCCACACTTGCGCCTGATGGCCGCGCAGTATTTTGTCTGGCGTCGTCTCGCCGTCCATCAGGATGACGTGCTCGAGGTTTGGACACAGCGGCGCCAGCTCCGACAGGAGCGGCGCGAGGCTTGCGGCGACGGCGAGGGCGCGGTCTTCGGCTTCGTTCACCATGGCGGCGAGGTGAGCCGTGGTGAGGCGCGGATTCAGCGTGTGGCAGACCATTCCTGCGCCCATGAGCGCGTAATACATTTCTAGATGATGCTGGGTGTTCCAGCCGAGCGTTCCCACGCGATCGCCGCAACGAAGCCCAAGTGCCGCGAGCGCCCCCGACATCGAGTTGCTCCGCGCTCTTAAGTCAGCGTAGCCCGTACGCCGCAGTGCATGGCCTGCTTCCGCTGTGACAATCTCGCGATCGCCCGACCATTTGGCGGCGTGATCGAGAAACTTATCGACGGTGAGGGCAAAGCGTTGCATGCGCTGCAATGTACATGAGAGCGGAAAAGAATGGGCCGCCGGCCTTTGCAGCAAGGCGGCCGATTGTTCTGCCTCAGAAGCTCGTCAGGAACCGTATGCCGAATTGGCGTGGCGGGCCTGCAAAATTCAGACCCGAGTTCAGCGCCCCGACGTAGTGTTGATCGGTGATATTGGTGCCGTACAAGGTCGTGACGAACTTCGCGTGAGTCCAGGCCAGTTGCGCGCCCAGGATGCTACGCCCCGCAAGATGGTCTCCGAGGTCAGCATTCTCGAACAGCGTCGCCCACTGCGTACCGACGTATCCATAGTTCACGCGCGGCGTCAGCGTGTCCTGGCTGCTCAGCGCGATTTTGTACTGGGTGCCGATGTTGAAGGTGAAGTTGGGTGCATAGGTCTGCGAATGCCCGGTCAGATCAATGCACGAAGGGCTGGAGGGCCCTGTCTCCGGGTTGCAGGGCGTGAAAGTCGCGATTCTCGGATCCGTGGCAAAAAACTGTCCAAGCTCGCTGTGCATCACAGCCATGCCGGCGTTGATGGAGAGGTCTCCGAACACGGCCTCTTCTTGTGCCTCGAAACCGTAGATATGGGTCGGGTTCGGGTTGTTCAGCTCGAAACCGAATACCGGAAGCTGAGGATAGCCGACAGTGACCTGGAAATTCTTGTAGTCGTAGTAGAACGAGTCAAGCTGAGTGCGTAGATGGCCGTCAAAACTCTTTAGTTTCCAGCCAATTTCGTAATTCGTCAGCGTCTCCGCACCAAACGCTGCGGGAGTGCCGAGGCCGACCGGAACATTGAGACCACCGGGACGAAACCCTGTCGAGACGAAGGCGTACAAAAAGTTGTTCGGATCGACGGTCCAGTTCAAGGATACCTTGCCCGAGGTATTCACATACGTAACCTCTTGCGCGTCATTGAGCGGCAATCCGTACTGAAGTATCTGGACCTCATTCGTGGTCTTGGCGTCGGTATACCGGGCTCCGAGCTGAAGCTGAAAGCCTTGCGCCAATTGGAAGCTCACCTGACCAAAGGCGGCCCTTGCCGACGTTGGATTGGTTCCCTGAAGTCGGTACTCGGTCGCTGGATTTCCGGGCGGTTCGCCGATCAAGAAATAATAATTAGGCACGAAATTCAAGTTGGCGCCGTCCGCATAGGCACCGAAGATCCAAGTAAAAAAACCCGTGTCTGGCGAAATGACATTGAACTCCTCGGACCAGAGTGTTTCCCAGACATTGTCTGCGAAGTAGTAGTTCAAGACATTTGTCCCGTCCAAATCGGCTTGATACTGAGTGTCGCCTTTCTGATAACCCGTGACCGACCGCAACGTGATGCCATCCGGCAGCACATAGTCGATCTTGAGTACCGTCCGGGCAAACCGGTCCAGCGCTTCTTGAGGAGAGTTGACCCCTATGTTGAACAGGTCTTCCGTGGAGTTATATGGACTCGCGGAATAAGCGCCGAAATTCAGGTAGTTGAAATCAGTCTTGAGCAGCACGCTCAGCGCCTCGTCGGGCTTCCACAAAAGGCTGAAGCGACCGCTGGCCTCGCGCAGCTTGCCAGGGTTGCCAGTGTAGGAGCCGCCGTTGGGGCCGGTGACATGGTAGAAGCTGTCTTCGCTTTCACTGTTGAACGCGAAGCGCGCCGCCAAAGTGTTGCTGATCGGTAGGTTAACCGCGCCCTGTAATCCTAGGTCGGTGAAATTCCCGGCCTGGACTTGCACGTAACCGTTAACGCCGCCGCCGATGATGGGGTCATTCGTGTTCACGATGACTGCGCCGCCGGTGGCGTTTTGGCCGCCAAAGGTGCCTTGCGGCCCACGCAGTATTTCGAGGGACGCGATGTCGTAATACGGTTCGCCTTGGAAATATCCGGGGAAGGTCGCGACGCCGTCGCGGTACGTGACCACACCGACCGTGGTCTGCGAGTTGTGCTCCGCTTTACCGACGCCGCGAATGTTGAAGTCGTTGCCCTGACCAAAATTATTGATCACCGCCCCGGGGCTGGCGAACTGCAGCGCATCGATCGTGGTGACCCCCATGTTGGCGAGATCTCCGCCCGTGATGACCGTCGCGGAGATCGGCGTGGTCTGCAGGTCTGTGTGGCGGCGCTCTGCTGTGACGACGACCTCGGTCAATTGTTCTCCCGAACTACCGACTCCCGGTCCAGACGCCGCCGTTTGCGCCACAGCGGTACCGCAGCAGCTGAGCAAAACCACGGATGCATTCAAGCAGAATTCTTTGATCGTCATGGCTCCCCCTAACGCTTTGCGCTCTTTTGGCGCCTGTCGGATACTTACATTAACTCGCTTCTCAGTCAATATTCACTATTATGAGAGCGAAGATGTAGTCCCAATTCCTGACATCGGGTCGATCAAGCCCTGGATTTTCAATACGTTGTGGCTTCACCTTGATTTCCGTATCGGTGCATGCAGCCCGGAATTCTGGATCCCGGTACCGTCGGCATGCCATTGGGCGTAACCGTCGACGCTCCGGCATTGTTCGGCGCTTGTGGCTCACCCCTGGCTTCGGCAGATCGCGGCTGCGCAATCTGAACACGTGCCAAAACGGAGACGTTCTTCATCCAGAGCAAAACCAAAGACGGCGAGACGAATGCCAAGAAAAAAGAGAACATCCACAAGGAAACGCAAACCCCCAAAACGCCGATGACCCGAGGATCCGAGAGATGATCAAAACGCTTGGCCTGATTCTGCCTATCGGCCTCTGGCTCCAAAATTTCAAAGTGAGAATGGAATGATTAGTTCCTCACCCAGCCTTCGGATGATGTTTTTCCTTATTCTGGCGGGCGCCGGCGTTCTCACAGTAGCGCGCAGTGCTGACTTCGCAGAACGCAGAATCAAGGCCGCTGCTGAGTTTCATGACGGGATCCTCCTGCTCCATGCAAACTCGGAGCTGAGCGCCTCGGCCGACGGTTTTCGTCAGGATGCGTTCTTTTATTACTTCACCGGCTTGGAAAACACGGTTGGCGCGGTACTCGCGATAGACAACAAATCGAAGGAAAGCTGGTTGTTTTTGCCCTCGCATCCCCCGTTCTTAAGAGCCGGCCTTCAACCCGAGGTGAAGCCCGGTCCGGACGCAGAGAAGCGTCTGGCTCTACAACATGTTGTTGACTGGTCCGAACTGAGAGAGTTTTTTTCTTCGCGCTCCGCACAAAAGGTCCCGCTGTACTTTGCGAGCGGCTTTTCCAACTTCGGCGAACTGCCTGAAGACTTGTTGAGCACTCAGTCACCGCAAGCCCCGGCATGGCTGCAGATCATCTTGCAGAAATGGCCCTCCTTCGACGGAAAGGACGCGACCGGGCGCATTCGGGATCTCATGGCCGTGCAAAGCGAGGAGGAGATCGCCGCTCTGCGCTTGGCGGCAATGGCAACGGTCTCCGCCCTCATGGTGGGCATCCGCGCAGTTGAGCCCGCCTCTTCGCAGCGCCTTGTTGAATCGGCCGTCGAGAATGCCTGCTGGCAGGCCGGTGCGCATGGTTCGTCGTTTTGGCCATGGGCAATGGGTGGCGAAAATGGAGTATTTCCACGACCCTTTACCTCCTTTGCCCGCTACGACCACCTCAATTCGGTACTGCGCGCCGGAGACTTGGTACGACTCGATGTCGGCTGCGAGTGGGATCACTACGAGGGCGATCTGGGGCGAACCATCCCGGTTTCCGGCCACTTTGATGCCGATCAACGCGAGGTTTGGACGATATTCATCGCCGCTTATCAAGCCGGTGCCAAGGTGCTGAGAGCTGGAGTGACCGTGGATCAGGTCTTCGACGCCTGGCAGAAGGAACTGGTGAGCCACCGTGGCTTTGCGAAGAGTTCGCTCGCCCAACGCGCCATCGAGTCATGGTCCATTAGAACTCAAGTTCCGTTTTGGCAGATCCACACTAGCAACCTAGACACAGGCTCCCCAAACGGACCGCTGCGAGCCGGATCCACCATCAACTTCGAACCGATCGCATCCATCGACGGTCAAGGTTTCTTTCTCGAGGACATGTATCTCATTACTGCAACTGGCGCGGAACTGTTGACGCCCGGAGTGCCGTACTCCGCCGAGGCCATCGAAGCAGCGATGAGAAGGTAATGTCAGATGGACCGTCCCGTCACGCAAATGCGATTTGTCGCACGCGGTGACGCTGATGCGCTCGGCGCCATGCACGTCGCCTCCGGGCACGAAACCTACGAGCTATTTCCAGGCCGGCGTCAACAGCTCGTCTAGCGCTGCCACAATCCGCTGACTGTCGTCGAGTAACGATCCGACCAAAGCACCCAACTTGTCGACCGGTATCGACACTATTTCGAGCGGGTGCAAGACCACTGGGGTGCCGCGGATTTTGAAGGTAGGATTAAAAGCCGCGAAGCTGACTTTTCCGATGACCGCCGACTTGACCAAGGGAACCACGACGCGGCGTCGATAGCTGTCGAACTGCGCCGACTGCACAATCACCACGAAGGGGATACTGTCCTTGTGCTGTCCGGTATTCCGGTGAACATCAAATTGCGCCATTAGAGCGACGAGTATTCGTCAGCAATCGACCCGGACTTCGAATTAAATTCATTCCACATCTTGACCGTGGATTCCACCGCCTTGGACTTTGCCAGGCGCTCGTCTCGGGCGTTCGCGACATATGCGGAAAGCAGCGACTCTACGACTTGAGACAAATTATCAGTCAGGCCCTTTGCCTTAACGACCAAGTCTTCGTTCAATGTCAGGTTAACGGGCCGTTTACGCGCCGCCGCATCATAGTCGGAACTCATGGGCACACCTCCATTATGCGCATGATATGCGCATATGATGGCAAATGCAACGAGACAAAAATCTTGTACCCCTTCGACGACCGACTCCGTAGCGGGGTGAGAACCTCACTCAGGGTTCCCTTGGATTTGATCGGGGCAAACGCGTCGACAAGAACATTCGCTGGGATTTCGACCGGTGTCCCGACGCATTCCCAAAGGGTCGCCTGCACGCGCCAACGCAAGATCTTTCTCTACGAGCCATGACAATTTATTTTGGCGCGGCTGCGTTGCGAGAATCTTTGGCATCACGGTAGTCGCAAGTTTCGCCCCTTCTACGGCCGAAATTCGCGGCAAGTCCCTCCAATAGATCCGCTGCGCAATTGCGCGAATATCAGCTCGATTTTTGAGCCCGCGCCTCCCGGGGCGTTTTGCCCGACCACCGCTTGAATGCATGTGTGAATGCACTGACTTCCTGATAACCCAGCAGCCAGGCAATACGCGATATGGATAAGTCCGGATGCGAGAAGTACTGTCTCGCCAGGTCGCGCCTCAAACCTTGGAGAGCTGCCGAAAATGTCACGCCCTCGAAGGCTAGCCGGCGAGCTGCAGTTCGCTGGCTTAAGCCCATTTTGGCGGCGATCTGCGCCGCGCGTACCTTGCCATGCGGTAGCAGCGGAGCAATGGCATTCTCTACCGCAGCTCGGAATGTGCCGCGGCCTCCCCGTCGATGAGCAAGAGCTTGTTCGCAATTCGCCACCAACAGCTCGTTCAAATACGGGTCGGCACTGATGACCCGCGTGCCCTTGATCCCCTCGATGAAAGTCAGCTCGTCTGCTTTTGCCCCGAAAGCGAAGTTGGCGCCAAAGTATGCCGCCAGTTCCGAACCGCCCTGATTGACTCTCCGATGAACGATTCGAACCCGGCTCGGCATTACTTGCAGGTTGGTCAATTGCCGGCAGAGGCGGATCAGTGCGGTCATCAGGAACTCCATCTGATGCCGGTCCAGGTGACGGGCAACGCCCACATACGTGAACACCAGCCGAAGATCTCTTCCCTCTATCCACTTGATCGACACGGCCTCGTTGGCAATCGAGCTGTAACGCGCCGCTCGAAGCAGCGCGTCACCCAACGTTTCTGAGGAAGCTGCAACATAGTAAAGCATTCCCAGCTCTCGAAGATCGGGCAACTGCGCAAGATGAAAGCCGAGGAACTCATCCCCCAGCGCCTTCGCAGCGACATTTAGGAACTCGATCTGTTGTTGCACAGAAAGTCGAGCACCACGGTCGTTGATTTGCTGAAAGCTGAGTCCCGCACTCTTCAAAAGCGGTTTGAGTGGAATGTCGGCGCGCCCCGCGGATGCATAGGCGAGCCGGGCGATCGCCCCTGTCGCCGTCGGAAGCGCGCCGAGTCGCTTGGTATCAACATTACTCACGATACGTGCTCTATGCGTTCGGTTGGCCCGCCTCGACAACAGCTTGGCACAGGATAGCAAGACCCGAGCACGAGTTACGAACTATAAAGGCGCCTCCTAAGCCCTGCTCGAGACGGAACTCCCGCCTGGCACTTACTCCGGGTTGCAAAACCGTAGGCCGCATTGCGGACGCGCATCCATGCCAACTAAACGTCGTGTTGTCGCCGTAATCGACGACAACCTAGATATCCTCGGCGCCATGGGTCGCTTGTTGTCGACACTTGGGTACGACACGGAACTCTATGCATCCAAAGAAGAATTCCTTGATGCTGCGATGAGCTCTGAAGCGATCTGCCTCATCGTCGATGTTCATCTTGGGCCGGCTAGCGGTATTGACCTTGCGCAAGAACTTAGCAGCACCGGCTACACGTTCGCCACCATATTCATGAGTGGGGATAAGCGCGAATCAATCAAGATGCGGGCGATGGAAGTTGGCGCCGTCGCTTTCCTGAGCAAACCCTTTTGCGCAGATGTCTTGATCGAAGCGTTGGCTAAGGTGCCTCCTCGTCGCGATCCTTTAGACCGCCATGCATCGCCTCCCTAACAGGCTGTACGATTATACATACTCCGTACACCAACTCCCCCGGCAGCCGCTAAGCGGAAGAATGCGAAACGTTAGCGACGTGGACTGTTCGCTCACCACGGACGCGCCTCCGAGCCGCCTAGATCGGTACGCACTCAGCCCGGCACACTACGCGCCGCATCAGAGGCGACGATTGTTTGGGCCGCCAGTAGTGGCGGCGTAAATCGTTGCATAGTGGAACTCCTGTGTTACCACCATCCGCGACCACCATTAATGTAGAGTAAAGTCTCCTCGTCCGTGCTCGCCCATAAGTTCGAGAATCCTACCTCCGCCACGAGCGACACAAGTCATCGGATCGTCGGCGATCAGTACCGGCAGCCCGATCTGCGTCATGATCAGTTTATCCATGTTGCGCAGCAATGCTCCGCCTCCGGTCAGCATAACACCGCCTTCCGCGACATCGCTGCCGAGCTCCGGCGGCGTTTGTTCGAGCGCTTGTCGCACAGCGCTTACAATACTTTCTAAGGGTTCTTGCAGAGCTTGCAGTATCTCGTTCGAGTTCAGAGTGAAGGAACGCGGTACCCCCTCAGAAAGATTTCTTCCCCTCACGCAGATCTCGCGCACGTGTTCATCAGGAAACGCTGAGCCTATTTCGATCTTTATGCGTTCTGCAGTAGCCTCCCCGATCAAGATGCCGTAGTTACGGCGGACGTATAGGATGATCGCTTCGTCGAACTTGTCCCCGCCCATCCGCACGCTCGCCGCGTAGACAATCCCGTTCAGGGATACCACGGCGACCTCGGAGGTTCCGCCACCGATGTCGAGGACCATCGAGCCCCGCGCTTCATGCACCGGCAAACCTGCACCCACTGCGGCCGCCATGGGCTCGGACACAATATCGACGCTGCGCGCACCGGCGCCTTCGGCGGACTCTTTGATGGCACGGCGTTCGACTTGAGTTGAACCGAAAGGCACGCACACCAGAACGCGTGGACTAGCACGAAAAAAACGATCGCCGTGAACCTTGTTCATGAAGTACTGCAGCATTTTCTCGGTGTACCTGAAGTCGGCGATTACGCCATCCTTCATGGGCCGCACGGTGCTAATGTCCGCCGGCGTTCGGCCGAGCATCTTCTTCGCTTCCATACCCACTGCGAGCACGACCTTGCCGCCACGATTGGGCGCACTTTGCACGGCCACGACCGAGGGCTCGTTAAGCACGATTCCCTGCGACTTGGCGTAAATCAAGGTATTGGCGGTGCCAAGGTCGATCGAAAGGTCATTGGAAAAATGACCGCGCAGGCGTTTCAGCATAGGGAATGTGGTCTTCTCGAAAAGTAGAGGGGATCGCTGCAGAGCGCGCAGATCAGGCGCAGAACAGCTGAGTCACGTTTACCACGTTTCTAGTCGTACTGCTTGTTTGTCTGGCCGGGCTGTTTGGGCTCCCTGCCCTCGCCCGGCACCGGCGGCCCAGAGGCGTGACTCCGGGCCGCCTTCCGGATTCTAGGTCAAAGCGCCTGCGAATCCGTTGCTACATCCATGTAACAATCTGCCACCGGGTCTCCAAAATTCCAACTTCTCTCCTGGCGACCCTCTTTTCTTGGTGCGCAAGCACCGAGCGGCGCAGCCGCGTCTGACCCCAACGTTTCGGTAGCACCGGTCGCGGGTTCTTCGTCTGGTCCGGCTGTTCGCACCGCGGCGCTCCGGCGTCGTGCCTCGCTGCGGTCTGGCCAACGCTTCCTGTGTTGGCGTTCGACGGCATGCTGCTCAGCCCTGTTCTTCTGCCCTAAGGACCGGCTCCGCTTGTACCTAGCGGAGACGAGGCCCTGACGACCGTTCACGGCGCAAAGCTGACCATCGGACATAAATCCGTCGGCACTTGCTGGGGCGGATGTGTAATCCGCACACACGATCCCACTCTTAAATGTCAACAGGAGAGAACCATGCAAATTTCAACGCCGGTATTCGCAGCAGCGATGATATTGGCCACGCTCAGCTTTGCTGCCTACGCAGACACGTCTACCGATGGCCCGCCGACTAACGTTACTGGTCGCAGCGCGGTTTATTACGGCGATCTAAATCTGAATACTGATCAAGATGCCAAGATCATGCTTCAGAGAATCGAACGAGCGGCCAAGAAGGCATGCGGTGGTCACCCTACCTTTGGTTCCTCTTCCCATCGATCGGACCACGCCTTTGAGGAATGCCGCAGCGAAGCCATTAAGCGAACTGTGAAACAGCTCGGTGTACCCATGGTGACCAGAATTTATTCCGCGGCAACCCCACGACCCTACTAACTCGCCACGCGGCAATGGCCAAAGCTGGCGCAGGCGCGGGAATTCGACCGTTCGCGGCTGCTTTTCGACCATTCGCCACGCTTCGGGCGTCTCGCGCCGAACGCCGTATAATTTGCTGCCCACATGAACGACGCCGAACGACCGCTCTCGCCTCCAAAATCGCAGCTGGCCTATTGGATCTTTCAGCTGACGGGTTGGGGGGCATACAGCCTGTCGCGCTTCTTTGGCGGCGTCTCGGTAATGAATCTTCCCTGGGTGCACTTCGGGCTGCAGTTGCTGTTGGTCGACGCCCTAGGATTTGGCTTCTCCCATGTGCTACGGGACTACGTGCGGCGCCATCAATGGCGCGCACTGCCAATCCGCAAGCGGATTTTGCCGGTCATTGCCGCCGCAATCGTATGCGGCGTTCCACTAGGGATCGTGACGCAATTCACCGATGTGGCGTTGCTGCAGGATCCGAATGAGTTCCTGGAGGGGGTAAGTTCGGCTTTGCGGGTGCAGTTGGCGCTGCCGGTCGCGATTGCGTTGCAGATCGTAAATTGGTCCGTTGTGTTCCTGATCTGGCAGACAATTTACTTTACCGCGATCGCCGTGCGGGAATACCGCTCGGCGCAATTGAGGCAATCGGAAACAGCGCGCGCACTGCAATTGGCGGAACTTCGGCTGCTGAAATCTCAGCTCAATCCGCACTTTTTGTTCAACGCGCTCAATACGGTGCGCTCGCTCATCGCCGACCATCCCACGCGCGCGCAAAGCGCCGTGACGCACCTGGCAAACACGCTGCGTTATACCTTAAGCTCGCGGCAAGACGAGCTGGTCACACTGTCGCAGGAACTGGACATCGTCGCGGATTATCTGGAACTGGAATCCATGCGCTTCGAGGATAGGCTGCGCATTGAGCTTCATGTTCCAGACGACGCCGCAGGAGCGAAGATCCCGGTCATGCTGCTGCAGACTCTGGTAGAGAATGCGGTCAAGCACGGCATTGCCGAATTGCCTGCGGGCGGCGTGTTGCGTATCTCCGCCGCCGTAAAGGACAACATGCTCAATTTGGAGGTCGAGAATCCGCGGCCGGCGGCTCCGATACATGTGGCGCACGAAAGTGTCGGCTTGCGCAATGCGCGCGACCGATTGAGGCTGTTGTTCGGCGCGCGCGCGAGTCTGGATTTGGATCTGTCGCAATCCACTGTCGCCACGGCGCGATTGTGCATCCCGCTGCAACCATGAAGGCACTGATCATTGATGACGAGCCACCCGCGCGCCGTGAATTGCGGCGCCTGTTGAACGAATTCGCGTGGGTCGAGGTGGTCGGCGAAGCGGGCAACGTCGAGCAGGCGGCGGAACTGATCGCATCGCTCACACCGGAGCTGCTGTTTCTTGATATTCAAATGCCGGGAGGTACCGGCTTCGACCTTTTGACCCGTTTGGAGGATGTGCCGCAGATCATTTTCACCACCGCCTACGATCAACATGCGGTGCGGGCATTCGAGGTCGATGCGCTCGATTATCTGCTCAAGCCCATCGATCCTAAGCGCCTGGCCGAGGCGTTGGGTCGGGCAAAGAGCGTGAAGGCCGCGGGCACGCCGCGGCCGGGTGCGGTACTGGAACAGATATTTGTCCGTGACGGCGATCGATGTTGGTTTGTGCCGCTGCGAGAAGTGCGGCTGCTGACCTCGGAGGGCAATTACATTCGCTTGTCGTGGGGTAGGGAAAAGCCCTTACTGGGACGGGCCTTGGCGGCGCTTGAGCAGCGTCTTGATCCGGATCGCTTCTTTCGCGCCAATAGGCGGCAGATCATCAATCTCGATTTCATCGAAAATGTGGAACTTGGCGTGAATGGGCGACTGCACGCGCAGCTTCGCAACGGTCCCGAGGTGGAGATTTCTCGGCGGCAGGCGCGCGTGTTCAAGACCAAGATGAGCATTTGATAATTGTCTCGTCTCCGCTCTTCTTCGGTGGCCGGCCCGTTCACACGTTCATGTGTTCGCCCGGCACCGGCGAATCAAAGACTTTGATTCGCCTCACGGACTGCCGTCCGTTGCCACTTCCTTGTGGCAATTGGCGCTCGAGTCTCGCTTCACCGACCACATCCCCTTTGGAGACGCCTTCTCTGGGTGCGCTAGCACCGTCGCAGCGGCGTCCCTGTGGCGGCGTGGTCGCGTCATTCCCTCTGTTGCGGGCTACTGCAGTCCATGCGCGGCTGCGCACCGCGGGGCAGATTCATCCGTGCGCTTGTTGACGTCTTTTGCGACGATATAGGTGACCAGAAAGTGCGCATCGATCGAGCCCCACGCACCACGCCATCCTAAGGTTCGGAAGTCAGCCCGCCCCACACGGGCCAATGTTCCGATCCCATAGCGGCGCTGGGACACCTGACGCGAACGATGGTCCTTGCCTTTTTAGTTGCCGCCCGAGCGCAGCGCCGCCGCGGCGTCCGCCAGCCCGAAACCGTAACCGGGGTCCCAGGTGGCGGTGCCCAAGGGCACGGCCGTGCTGCGCAGCGCCTTCAGCACCTGGGCGCGATTGAATCCTGCGCTCTCGAGCAGCGCAGCGGCGGCGGCGATCGAGGGCACCGCGGCGGAAGTCCCGCAAAACTGCTTGTTGGTGAGCGCCTTGCCGTCGCTGAAGGGCGTGGTCACGCAGTCCGGGGAAACCAAATCCGGTTTTGCGACCTGTAGTGGCGTTGCGAGGCGCGTGTAGTCGAATCCGTCCGGCGAGGCCGCGTCCGCGGTAGCCTGAAAATCGATGCGAAACGGACCGTGGTTCGACCAGGCTTCGAGTACATGCGGTGACATCGCGAACGTCGCACCGACGACCAACGCATCCGCAATATCGCCGATCGTGCCGCCCGCGAGTCCCGGGCTTGCGTGCGCCAGCGGCTGGCATTCGATGTTGCAGGTCGCGCTGCCCTCCGTGACCTGCACAACCAGTCCTTGCGCCGAACCTGAGTCCAGCGATACGGCCAGCCGCACCGCTTGCGCCGCGCCGGTCGCATTGGTGTAGTCAAGAACCAATGTCGGATCCGATTGACTGCTGACCTGGGTCAGCACCTGCGAGTTACCATCGAGCAGATACGCGGTGAGCGCGTGGTTGGCGATATCGTGCGGTGGATCGTTCCAATTCAATATGAGTCGCAGATCCTTGGCCGCAGGCACCGTGATGGCGTTGAAGGCATCGCTTGCGGCGCCGCTGGCGATTCCAAAATCGAGTAGCATCACCTGCGAACCGGCGATTGTCGCCGGCGTTGGCACAAAGGGCCCTTGCCAGTAGCCACCATTCTGCTCATTCCCGGAAAGATGGACGAAGACCATTCGATCGTTCGCAGTCTCCAACTGGGCGACGGTGGCGGCGGTCGCGTCGGGATAGAACTGGCCGGAGAACAGAATATCGTCGACGATGATGTCGGCGTGGAAATTGTTTCCCAAATCCTGAATGCAGCCGTTGAAGTCAAGATCGACTCCATCGCAGAACCCGAGCACGGCATCCGGTGCATGTTGGTGAACGAGTTCGAGTATCCAGCTGCCCTCATCAAGCGTGCCCGCGGCGTTCTGGCTGATGTAGATCCCGGCGGGCAGCACGCCCGCAGCCAGATAGGAAGCAAGATTGATGACGCCGGTGCTGATGACGCCGACGCGCACACCGCCGCCGCGAAATCCCGCCGCGCGCAGCTGGTCAAGGTGCAGGATGCCATCCGCCTCGCTGGTAATAACAGGTTCATTCGGAGCAGTCGGAGCGCCAGGCGGACTGTATGCGCCGCCCGAGCCACCGCCGCATGCGCTCAAAGTCATCGCCGCTGCCGTGAGGCACGTTACGATGCGTGTCGAAATCTGCATTTCTCCCTCGCAAAATCACGACAGGCCCGGATCATACAGCGATCCGCTGTCCGCGGACGCGACTTCCGGCTAGCTTCCGCGGTATACAGCGTTTAGCGCGTTCCGGCCAATTCAAAATCGGACCGACACTCCCGCCAGCACTTCGCCGAAAAATAGCCCATTGCCCTTGATGGCAACTGTACAGCCGCTGTGGCCGCCGCAGAACAGCGCAGTATTGTTGTTGAGCAAGATGCCATCGCCGCGCGCTTCGAATTTGAGTCCGACATGCGCACCTAACGGCACCATCCCACCGACGCCGAGATTGCCAGAAAAGAAAGTCTCGGGGTGAAGGCCTGCCTGTTTAGGTTTCGCAGTCGTGCCGCCGATTCCGCCCATGACATACGCGCCGCGCCCCACTTGATCAAAGAATGCAGTTCCGCCTATGTGGTAGTTGTACAGCGTGAGCCCCGTGTTGTTCCCTTGAGAGGAAAATGTGCCGCCCGAGAGCGCGGTGTTCTGCTGGCTATAGAAAAGCTCAATCTGCGTGTTCCGATCCAGCTGAACGTCCACCGCCGCACCAAAGCTCGACCCGTTCTGCAGATTGACGCTCGAATTGGTCGCGCTGTCCGTCACGCTGCCGCCAAAGCGATCGCCGCCGTAAACGGTGATACTGCTTTCGTTCATTGCTGTGGCAGGGGTCTCAGCTCGCGCACACGGTACGCCCGTGGCCATGAGTACCACAAACAATGTGGTCCACACCCTTAGCACGACATGCACCCTCAACCAGGAAGACTTGTTCACGGTCTACTCGCCTCGCGACGACACCATAGTTTACGCGCTGGCTCCGATGTCGACGCGGGTTTCAGACCGCACCGCGGATTTACTTGTCGTAAGTTGCGGACGTCCCGCGGCACCGCTGTCGGCGTCGGATGAAACGGAGCTGAGAGCCCGAGTTTCCGTAGCGGCGCCAATACGAATTCAGGCGTCGCACCAGTCGGGATCGATCTGAGAGTGCCCGCGGAATGCGCGAATTGGCTGAAGGGTTTTTCCGAGTTCCATATGTGGAACCGATCTCCCGCACCCATGTTAAACCCCACACTAAAGGAGATTCAGCCGACGCGATGTTGTTGAAGTTCTGGTTTCGATGCTGTTCAACACGCACAACCGTGCACTTGTCGATCAATTCCCCTTCCAGCGCGAAGTATGTCAAATCACAGCCATCGAAGCTCGGCGGCCCGAGTCAGAACTGAGGTGTGAGGCGCGAATGCGCCACATAATCCGTTAATTGCATCCAACTACCCCTGGCTGCGCATTTGCTAGGGTTGCGTAAGTGCCAACGCCCATTACCAATGACTTCAAAAAAGCCATGAGCTCCATCGTGCTCACCGCCAGCGCGTCTCTGGCGGAGGCGCAACGACTGACCAGTAAAATGGGCAGCTTCAATCGCCGCAAGGCCGATCAAACTCATGGCCTCGCGGTAGAGTTCTGCCGACTACTAATAGAGCCCGTGAATGAGCACGGCCCCGGATTCGCGGCTATTCCCGGCTTCGCCGAAACCTACTGCCGCAAACACCTCATCTCAGCAACTAATTACTTGACCCGTGCAATGGCAACTCATAACCAAAGCAGTCCCGAATGCAAGCGACTGCTTCGCGTCGCAGGACTCATCGAACAAAACCTTAAAGTAAATCTCGACGCGGAAACCGCCAAGCTCTGCTGGTTTGGCGACGAAGGCGATACGGTCGTAAGAGAATTGGAAAAACACAGCTTCGGCTGAATTTCAGTCTGTGCCTGAGCGCGTCCGACGCGACTCATCGTCGCCTCGGAAATGCATTCGTTATCGCGTTACGCCAGCAGCGCAAGACCCAACACCACGACCGTAGCGCCGGTCGCCGCGACGGCCAGCAGTCCGAACGTTCGGCCCATAGACGAACACGGAGGCGCGAATTCGACACGATCTCGTCCAAGAATTGTCAGGCCCCTGTGCTAACCATAACCGGGCAATACCAGGGCCAGCTGCGCGAAACCGATACCTCGACCCAGCCTGTTATCTGGTAGATTCATTTTCCGCAAAAACCCCTTAAACCGCGGATCATCATGAAGCCTGTCGAACTCCGTCGAGAACTTGATTCGATACAGAAGCGGATCCTTCTGCGCATACGCGCGCCCCAGCCACTGGAACGCCTCGTCTGATTCCCCGCGAAAACTTTAGACCGCTGCAATTCCGGACGGGAGGTAGTGCGCGTAGGTTTTAAGCGCCTGCAAGTAGCGCGAATACCGGGTGGTTTCGAGACCTGGAACGCCGCACCATTCCGCGACGATTGGTTTTTTCCGAGATACCTTTCATAAGAGTTGCTTCCCTGTTAGGTCTATATATTTCATCTACTCGGGCAAATTCATCTTCTTAAGGAACGATTTGAAGCGCGGATCGCCGTGCAAGCGATCGAGCAGCAAGTCGACTTTGACCTCTGACAAGCCACCATCGCGCTGCTCGTAGGCGCGTTCGAGCCACTCGAACGCCTTGTCCTTTTCGCCGCGCCACGCAAATGCCTCCGCGACCTGATAGGCGCCATCCGAAGCATGCTTGACGATCAACTCGTCGAGGGCTTGCTGCGACTCCTTGGCGTGACCGAGACTGTGCTCGGCCATCGCGGCGTCGGTAAGCCTAAAAGCCTCGATGCCGATTTTGCGCGCCGTCGCGAGTGCCTCGGCCGCGTTGCCTTCGAGCAGCCGCATGATGGCCACGTGATGCCCGCCGAAGCTCGATTCCGGATTGATCTCGAGACAGCGACGCAATGCCTCGTGAGCGGCGGAGTAGTCTCTGTGGAACGTTAGGTATTGACCAAGATTCGACCAAGCGATAGTGGACAATGGATCGATCTCGGTCGCTCTTCTTCCTACCACAATGGCCTCTGGTAACCGCCCGAGTCTCTCCAACAAAGTGGCGTAGTTTCCCTGAGTTTTGTCGGCCGCGGGATCGAGCGCCAGCGCCTTCTCCAAGTCCGCTTCAGCACCGTTCCAGTCCCAGCTGACGTTCATGCGGAGAACTCCGCGCGACGCATAACCGTCGGCCTCCTGCGGTGCGAGAGTAACGGCCCTTTCGGCGTCGGCCATCGCTTGCCTTTGGCCTGCAGCGTCGCCGGTCGAATCTGCGAGGGCGTACTCCGAGAGAGCAAGGGTGGCATAGGCCGCGGCGTACTCGGGATCGAGTGCGATCGCTTTGTGGAAGGCGTCGATCGCCCGCTGCCAGCCGTCGACGTTTCCTCGACTGTGAAATCGTTTGCCGAGCAGATACTGGTTGTAGGCCTCGGTGTTTGAGCTGCGGTACGCGGCGACGGCCTGCGGCGGCGCGAGCTTGGCCTTCAGCACCTCGACCACGGCGGCGGCGATCTCGTCCTGGACCTTGAAGATGTCCTTGATGTCCCGGTCGTAGGTCCTCGACCAAAGGTGGTAGCCGTTATCGGCGCGAATCAGCTGCACGGTGACGCGGAGCGTGTTGCCAGCTTTCCGCACGCTCCCTTCGAGGACGTGGGCGACGCGCAGTTTCTGAGCAATGCTTGTGACATCGTCCGCCTTGCCCTTGAAGGCGAACGACGAGGTGCGGGCCGGCACCCGCAGGTCCTGCACCTGAGCCAGGAGGTCAATGAGTTCCTCGCTCAATCCGTCCGAGAAGTACTCCTGATCCTTCTTCTCGCTCATGTCCACAAACGGCAGCACCGCAATGGATTTATCATGTATCGCGGTCACCGCTGGCGCTCGCGCACCACTGTGATTGAGTGGCCAAAAATGAACGCCGAGAGCAACCACAGCGCCTAGCCCGATAATGACCGCTGCAGTTACAACTACTCGCTTCCCAATCCCGCCTGGACGACGACTCGGCAATGATTGCGGCGAGGCAATCGAAACATGCCCCACCGCCTCCTTGAGCTTCGCCATTGCCGCCGGCATCCCCAGATTTGGCAAATCGATCCATTGCGAGTTAGATAGGAAGTACTCGAACGACCGACTCAAAGGCTCGGTATCGATCCGCAATGCAACGATCTGCTTGTGCTTTGATGCTGCTCGCTCAATCTCCCGCCCCACATGCGATGAGGCCACCGCACTGCCGGAGAGCAACAGCACTACGGCCTTTGCCTCATTGATCGCTGCTACGATTGCATCCGCGTACTCGGTCCCCGGCCGCACATCCCGCGGCGCCATCCAGCATTTGAGTCCTTGGCTTTCGAGATGCTCAACGATGGAATTCGCAACCGCCGCATCCTGCGACGCATAACTGACGAATACGTCGCTGCCCGGTGTTGGCTGGTTGGCGGATTCCTGATTCATTCTGGTACAGCCATTGGCGCACTAATCTTGGAATCCGTGAACGTCGTGGACTCCGCAACCAAGTGGACACGCAAAGTCATAGGTCGGGGCGTGCGAACCAGGACCGTTCGCCCGCAGCGTCCATGGACGGATCCGCAGCGTCCCGGACCATGACTTCTCGTGTCGACACTCATTCGGGAAGGTTCATTTTTTTTAGGAGCGCATTGAAGCGCGGGTCGCCTTCGAGATTCTTGAAGTTTGGATCTCCCTTGATGTGGCCGAGAGAAGTGCCCCTCTGCGCATATGCACGCTCAAGCCATTCGAAAGCGTTGTCAACCTCGCCGCGAAACGCGTAGATCTCTGCGATTACGAACGGGTCGTTGCGCGGGTTCTTGAACAGCTGCGCGAGCGCTGAATCGGAATCCGCCTTGCGCCCCAGTGCGAAGTACGCCATTGCGGACCCAGGGAGGCGGGCCCCTTCGAAGGGTAGCTTCAAATACTCCATTAATGCCTCGTGGGGCTGGCCGCGAGCGAGGAGCACGTTGCCGATGCCGCTGTGCGCCATGCTGAATGTGGGACTGATCTCGAGGGTGCGGCGTGCGGCGGCTTCCGCTTCCGCCAGTTGACCGCGACTTAACTGGATCTGGCTGTTCAAACCGTAGCAGAGAGGATCCAGCGGGCTTTCTTCGAGGCACGCGTTCGCGAGCCTTAAGGCATCGTCCCAACGACCCATCGTCTGCGAGTGCGCCGCAGACACAAGTAACACGTGCGCATCGTTGGGAACAAGCGAGCGTGCCAAATTCAATTCCCTGTCAGCGGCGGCCCAGTCCCAGTCATATAGATCATGAATGCTGCCGAGCAATGCATGCGCGCCAGCATGGTTCGGATCTAGCTTGAGAGCGAGCGCGGCGGCACCGCGGGCCTGCTCGACGGCAACGGAGGGCGGCATGAATCCGAACGCTCCCATAAGGAAGTACGCATCGCCAAGCTCGGCCGCCGCGGCCGCGAACGACGGGTCGAGATCGAACGCACGCTGAAAGTCGCTCGCGGCTTGCTCCAGTCCCTGCCGGTCGAGGCGATCGAAGCTATGACGCCCTTGCAGATACAAGGTGTACGCTTCCGCGTTGTGCAGCGGCGGGCGGGAAAACAGGCCATCGGCGCCTACTTCGATTTGCAGCGCGCGCACCACATGGGTGGCGATCTCATCCTGCATCTTCAAGACGTCATTTAAGTCCCGGTCATAGGTCTGCGAAAAAAGGTGCGTGCCATCTCTGCTGTTGATCAACTGTGCGGTCACCCTTAAATGATCCCCGGACTTTCGGACGCTTCCCTCCAGCACGTAGGCGACCCCCAGCTGCGTGGCGATGCTTCGTAGATCCTCGGTCTTGCCTTTGAACTGAAACGATGAGGTGCGGCTGATCACTTTGAGTCCCGGAATTTTCACCAAGACATCGATGATCTCCTCCGCCATGCCGTCAGCAAAATATTCCTGATCCTTCTTCTCGCTCATATCCGTGAACGGTAGTACCGCAATCGACTTGTCATGTATCGCAACGGCCCCCGGCGTCTGTGCGCTATGATTCGACGACCAAAAGTGAACACCTAAGCCAGCCGCGGCGCCCACTACAATGATCACCACAGCGAGGAACGCCATTCGCTTGGCCCTTCCACGGCCACTAGGTCCGCGTGGAATTCCTCGCAGGGAAGGCGCTCCACCCTGCCCCACCGCCTCCTTGAGTTTCGTTAACGCCGCCGGCATCCCCAACTTCGTCACTTCAATCCACTGCGAATTGGACAGGAAATACTCCAGTTCCTGGCTCAAAGGTGCGTCATCCATTCGGAAAGCGATGATTTGCTTGCGCTTGGACGCTGCGCGCTCGACTTCTCTTCCCACATGCGCCGACGCCATCGCACTACCAGAGAGAACCAGCACCAAGCTCTTTGCGCCGTTGATCGCCCCGACAATAGCATCGGCGTACACCGTGCCCGGTCGCACATCCCGCGGCGCGATCCAGCACAAGATCCCCGCCGCCTCCAGCGCAAAGCACACCTTTTGCGCGAGATGGACATCGGCGGATGCGTAGCTGATAAATACGGGACGCGAAGCGGCGCCCGCAGAAGCGCCAGACGATTGCGATTCGTCTTTAGACGACTTCCCCATCCCGCCTTGCTCCGCCATGAAGCACTCCCCACTCAACCTGGCGCAGTTTCCATTTCATCCGGACGCGCTCTTCTGACTCCCAGGTGCGGTTAAATCAGGCCGATCGCTTCTTCGGCACAAGCCGGTACCCAGAAACGTACCGGCCATTGACCGTCTCCGTCCACTGCCATTCGACGTCTTCGTTTTCCGCGCAATAAACGTTGACAACAGTAGAACGTAGATCCGGATGGCTAGGCGCCGGAGCCGCTACGATTCGACGTGGATTAAGAGACCGTCTTGTCATGAGCGTTGAATGTCCCTGGCTGTTGGCGACCCATTCTAAGCGCACCAGCCAATATGCGCTAAATCTGCCGGCAACAACCCTCCAGGCGAAAAATGCCCCGCTGGCGCGGGCTTTACTAGGCCCCTGCAACTATCCATCGAACCCGGATTGTGCAACCTCGCCAATTCTGAACTCAATCGTGAGAGAGTCGCCGGATGACTCGTTGTTGGCGGGTGAAGTAGGCGAACATCAGGGAGGATTGTTCAGATGAGCGGACAAAACGGCGCCCACGAGATCACGCTAACCGCTACTTCATCGCGAATCGGGGTGTATGTCCGTGCCACTCGTTGTGAATGGCGCAACTCAAGTGGATCGCTTACATGCTGCCCCGGGGCGTGCGAAACTAATTCAAGCGCGAATCGATGCTCACGCAAAGACGGTGCCAAACAAACAATTATCAACTATGAGGAAGGTCCCACCACCAGATTCTGAAGCTGACTCGCTTGGATGAAAACGTCGTCGGCTGGCCCCTTCACGTGCCTATTGTCGCTATGAATGTCAATGTCCCGGTAGAACCGATGCTGTACATCGAAACGTCGTTCGAGCCGGAATTCGTCACATAGACGAAATTTCCCGACGGATGTATGGCTATCGAGCTGGGAGACAACCCAGCTGCTATGGTGCCTATCAGTGTTAAGGACCCGGTTGTACCGTTGATGCTGTACATCGAGACATCGTTCGAGCCGAAATTCGTCACGTAGGCGAACTTGCCGGATGCATCCACGGCTACGCAGACAGGGTTTGTTCCCGCAGCGATCGTCCCGATAGATGTTAAGGCCCCGGTCGTGGCGTCGATGGTGTACATGAAGATATCGTTCGAGCCGGAATTCGTCACGTAGGCGAAATTGCCAAATGGATCCACGGCTACAAAGACGGGATATGTTCCCGCGGCGATCGTCCCCACAGATGTTAAGGCCCCAGTCGTGGCGTTGATTGCGTACGCGGACACGCTGCCAGCCAATCCGGGCGTGGCGTTCGCCGCCGCCATGTAGACGAACTTGCCCGCAGGATCCACGGCTACGGAGTTAGGGACTCCTCCCGCGGCGATCGTACCTATGGATGTTAAGGCCCCGGTCGTGGTGTCGATGGTGTAGATCGCGAGGCTGAATGGAATACCAGCGCCGCCAGTCACCACATAAGCGAACTTGCCGGATGGATCGACGACCATCGGCGAGGGATCGCACAATCCCGGACAATCTCCGTTTATCGTTCCTGTGGAGGTTAAGGCCCCGGTCGTGGCGTCGATGCTGTACATCGCGACGCTGCCATTAGCGCCATCCTCGTAGCCCCACGGATCCCCTTCATTTGTCACGTAGGCGAACCTGCCAAGAGGATCTACGGTGATGGATCCGGGGTAGACACCGAACCCGTACGTTGATAGCGGTGGTCTCATGGACGTGAGGGCCCCGGTGGTGGGGTTGATCGTATACATGGACACGTAGCCACCAACGCCGCCATCGCAGCCGCCGTTCAATACATAGGCGAACTTTCCGGCAGGGTCCACAGCGATTGATTGCGGATCAACTGCTCCTGTCGTTATGGTGAAGGTCAACGAGTTCGAGCGACCCCCACCGGCTGCAGGATTAAAGACCGTAACCACGGCTGTCCCAGCAGTGGCGATGTCACTCGCCGAAATCTGAGCAGTGACCCAGTTACCGCTGCCATTAGTGGTCGGCCGGTCGCTGCCGTTCCAGCGCACGACTGAACCCGTAACAAAATCATTGGGCCCAATTACCGTCAGTTGATTATCTACCCCATCAATGAACTGCTCTCCGGCGGGAGCACAGCTCGGAGAGAGAGCACTGATCGTCGGGACGGGATTGGGACTAGATCCGCTGGATACGGGCGATTGACTGATCGAGCTGGACTCGTGCCGCCACCGCCGCCACCGCCGCACGCGGTAAGCGCCATCAGCAACAGGGCTGGGACGGTAATATGAAAGGCGTCGCGCAGAGTCGTTTTCACTAGCCACCCCTCTTCAAACATCGTGGTCGCGAACCGTGCCCGCAGCACTACCTTGTACCCCGCTTACGCCCAGAGCCTTCGCGATCTTCCGTTCTGGCATTCGTCAGCAAAACGGTGCAACCATTGATGAATGGGCGCCGCAAGTGCAAGCTTCCGCGAATACGCTGATCATCATTTATTTATATCCCGCTAAGTCGCTGACTCTTTAGGGCAAGGGGGCATTGGCTAACCTGCTTAGCAGTCGTCGCCCCACCATAGCCACCCCTTTTCAAAACTCCGTGGTCGCGAACCATCGGCAACCCAACTCTCGACTTAAGGTCCCGCCAGCATGAGTCGACCCGCAAACACACGATCAGTCCATGCTGTCGCTCGAGCAAGCGGCAAAGCACGGCAAAGCACCGCAACGCACGGCAAGCAGTAGGGATGGGCGGCGGCGCGCCCCTCAAATCCGTCAGAAGCGCCATCGCGCCGCCAACGTCCGGATTTCAATGAAGAGTCACACGCGGAAACAAACAAAACTGGTACGTGTCCAAACCGCAAGCGTCAATGAACGGCCCGCGGGTCGCCATTTGCACTGCCCTACCAAGTCAGTCATCCTCGAAATTCGCGAATAAGAACCAAGGAAGCGATTCATTTGACCACCGAACAGGGGCTTGCTAGCGACCTCAACGCTTTACCCCCGACTCCGTCGTACATTTGAGTCGTCAAAAATTCATCTGACCTCACGCTCAAACCGTAGACGCGTCACATTGTTGGCGGGGTTGCTGCCGTACTGTCCGGCCATGTGTCAGCGCTACTCACTCCCCGATCAGGCCACCGTCGAGCGGGAATTCATGCCGGCGCGGGCTTGGTGGAGCTTTACTCCTAAGTACAACGTCGCCGCGAATCAATTCGTGCCTGCGATCCGCTGGCACGACGGGCAATCCGAAGCGGTGATGATGCGCTGGGGGCTGGTACCCTCATCAGCGGAGGGTCTCGTCGGTGCCTCACCGCTGACCATCGATGCTGACGCGATCATGGCATCCCCGATATTCCGCAACCCCTGGCTCGAGGGTCAACGCTGCATTATGCCCATGGCCGGATTCTATGCCTGGCAACTGACCAACCAACGCCACCGCCAACCCCACTTCGTGCGTCTATTAGATCGCTCGGTATTTGGCGTAGCGGCCGTTTGGGATCGATCAGTATCCGAGGACGACGATGTGATCGAAAGCTGCTCGATCATTTGTGTGCCGCCGAACGACCTGATCGTCCGCATCGCCAACACCGACGGGCGCATGCCCGCCATCTTGCGACGTAAGGATTATCAAACGTGGCTGCGAGGAACCCCGGTTGCGGCAAAGGCAACCCTGCACCCCTATAAGAAGAGTGGCATGCAGGCCTACCCGGTCAGCCCACGTATCAATTCCACCGTACCCGACGATCCCGCCTTGATTCGCCCAGCCGAATTGGCATAGTCGCCCTCAGCCAATCTGCAAACCAGCCTGTTGATCCGTGAACTGGCGTTAGCGCCGACATCCTAACAGTCAGTCAGGGATGTGCAGATCCCGTCGCTCACCCTGCCCGACCCGCTCACGCAGCGCCGGCCTGCTCCTTCCATCGCTGCGCGTTCACGCCCTTCACGTCGCGCGCTTTATTCGCCTGCGGCGTGAGTTCGCCGCCGACGCCCCAACCTCGCCGCGCGGTGGACCCTGGTTCAATGTGACCGTACCCGGTATGTATTGTTTGCCCCAACGCACAAACGCCAGCAACACCTCGCCCAGAGCGCTGCCCTTCGGGGTAAGCGTGTAGGAGTACCGCACCGGATGTTGCTGATAAGGAGTGCTGGTGACGATGCCGGTAGCTTCCAGGCGCTTGAGGCGATCGGCAAGAATGTTGGTCGGAATGCGCTCCGGCGACAGCGCCAGTTCGCCGTAGGTGCGCTTGCCGTGCAGCAGGTCGCGCACCACGAGCAGCGACCACTTGTCACCCAGGATGTCGAGCGAGTTGGCGACCGCACAGGCGGAACGGGCGAAAGGCTTTATGGTATTCATGTGTCTCAGCTCTCCACACCCTGCTAATGACTTGCAGAATGCAAGTCATTATGCTACGGTGTCTACACACTTGCAAAATGCAAGTAACAAAGGAGAACGCCATGACTACGATAGTACTTCCCCAGCCTGCCGCGGCTGAGCCCGGCAGGCGTGGCGGCATCCGCCGCGCCGTCGCGATCACACTGACCGTCTGGCTCCTGCTCGTCGTATCGCTAGGGTTGGCCGGCGTATTCGTCGGCACTCCCGGCACACCTCCTCTGGCCATAGGGATTGGAGTTGCAGCGCCTCTGCTGCTCTTTTTTGCGTCGCTGCGGCTCTCGCAATCCTTCCGCAAGTTCGTGCTCTCGCTGGATCTAAAGCTCATTGCGGGAATGCAGGCCTGGCGATGGGCCGGTCTGGGCTTCCTCTCCCTCTATGCGTACAAGGTGCTCCCGGCGGTGTTCGCCCTTCCAGCCGGTCTCGGAGACATGGCCATCGGGGTCACAGCCCCGTGGATAATTCTTAGCTTAGTGCGTCAGCCTGGCTTCGCCGCCACTAATAGATTCATCAGTTGGAATGTCCTCGGAATATTGGACCTCATCATCGCCATCAGCATCGGAACCGTGAGTGCCTTCTTGGCGACGGGAGCCCCCGGAGAGATCAGCACCGCTCCGATGGCAACACTGCCGCTGCTGCTGATCCCGGCATTCCTCGTGCCCTTATTCCTCATGCTGCACACCGCGGCACTGATGCAGAGCGTGCAACTTATCCGCAGTCGAGCTTGAGGGTCTGAGCAACATGGCGCGCTTCCCTTGATGGGGAGCGCGCTATTGCACGCACCATGCAAACGCCAATTGATTTTGCATCGCCGCGCAGCGGGTGACCCTGCGCGGCATGGTTCGCTACTGCATACGATTTTCGGCCGTCACCAAGCATTTCGCGCTTTGGCGCTAAAGGGCGTCATGAAAGATCAGCCCGAGCGTGCGACGTATCCCGCGCCGCACCTCGGCGACGCCATGGCGCATCTGACTTCGGGAGGTATGCCTCGCGCCGGCTATCGGGCGTTCCTTGACTGGGATCACAGCCATCGAGCCCTGGATGAGCGGTACCACTGAGGCTTTCGACTGTCGACGCGGGCGCTGCTCCACCAGCAATAGTTCTCCGCCCTCAAAGTCGATGCCCGGTCGATCGAGCAAGATGATTGCCTGCAGCGGGAAATGAATCTCACCGTAAAGATCCTGGTGCAGGCAGTTATAGTCGCCGGGGCCGTAACGCAATAACAGCGGTGTCGGGCGAATCTGCCCAACGGCCGCGCAGCGCTCAGCCAGTGCATCATGCTGGCTAGGCCAATCCGCTTCCTGGCCCCACCGAACATGCCATTGATTCGCTACTGGTGCGAGGCGTTCGTACATTGTTTCTCTCAGAGTCGTCACAATCTCGGGTAGCGGGCGCGCGAAGTATTTGTATTCCCCTTGGCCAAATCCATATCTGGCCATACTCACGGTGGAACGGAACTGAACGTCTTTGGCGTCGTAGAACTGGGCGATCTCCGCGCACCCGCGAGGGTCCAGCAGTGCCGGACTCACCCAGAATCCGCGCGCATCAACTGCCTCGCGGATGGCATCCGAATCGAGTTGCGCGACTGCGGCGGATAGCTCGAGCATGCGGGTCCGTCTTATGCCACGCGCCGCGCGCGTTCGGTACCGACTAAAGCCCGCTTCCGACCAAGCCCCCACCGATAACAATACTCCGCTCTCACCTTACGCCAGCAAAATCAGCACTGTAACGCCGGTGGCCGCGACGGCCAGAAGCCCCTGCCCGACTCGTGTAATAAGATGAATGGTGTCCATGTGCCTACTCCTTTTATTGAACTATCGAACAGCTAACAGAATGCGCCGCATTAGCAATGCACAACAAACGCAGTCTCTGACCGGCGGTTAAGTAAGGCTTAACGGGTCTTTGCGACGCTCAACATCGGTGAACAGCGGTGGGGCGTTCACCGACAATTCCGGAGCATTCGCCGAATATCGCGTGATCGCCTGCAGGATCTGCCCCAAGATTCCCCCATCGACAACACTGCTTCGTAACACCCAGGAACTAAGGGAGATACTCATGAACAACCCGATCAAAACTCAATCCAAACTAGCGAAAATCGTTGTGGTCGCCAGCTTCTTAGGCTTGGGCGGAATTGCGCTGGCGCAGCCGGTTAAGGCCGCCGAACCAACATCCGCGAGCACGGTGTCGTATCCGGTAGGATATTCAGACCTTGATGTTTCCACCACGAAAGGGGCAAAGACACTCTATTTGCGCATTCGCTATGCGGCGGAAACCCTCTGCGAGAGCGCTGCCACTTGGGGCAAGAAAGAAGGAGAGGCCTGTGTGAACAAGGCGGTCAATGACGCCGTTGCCCGCGTCAATGCCCCGCGCCTGACACAATACAATCAGCTGCGGAACAGTGGTAGTAACGCCGGACTCGTGCAGCTAGCAAACGCCAATTGATTTTGCATCGTCAATAGCGCTGCAGCGCAGGGGGTAACCCCTGCGCTGCATTGCTTGCCCCACGGCGGCACGACGTCCAGGGCCCTTGAAACGATATAGAACTGTTTTGATTTTGGTAGAGTGCGGCTTTTTCTTGTCTATGCAGCTTTGAGACCGGGATTGTCAGCGCACAGGCCTCAG
The DNA here is from genome assembly GCA_963785405.1 of uncultured Gammaproteobacteria bacterium. GTDB lineage: Bacteria > Pseudomonadota > Gammaproteobacteria > Steroidobacterales > Steroidobacteraceae > Bog-1198. The sequence goes on along the minus strand of CAWAVF010000002.1, from coordinate 1,058,042 downwards.
AACGTGATTTCCTCCACGTCCTGTAACACCTTGTGCGCGGCAATCATATCGAGGCGTGCGCCCTGCACTTCGCGACTCGGTATCAGTGCGAGGTAGTCCGCACATTTTGCCACACGAGCCGCTACGTTCCCGTGTTTCTCGCTCGCATCGTCTGCGAGTATAACCACAAGCTTATCGAGCTCCTTGCGCACCACGGAAGCAGTATCAGCGTAACCCCTTGTTTCGGGGGATGCCCATAAAGACGCCTGCTGACGGGAGAGTGTCCTAGACGCTTCCGTCAAGGCCAGCTCGGCCTTAATCCTGAGGACGGCGCTCATCTTGGTCATATTGCGAGTTAATCGTAAGCGGCTCCAAGGGTCTTTGATGTAGTTCGCAGGATTGAGCCCCGTATAAGTTGAGCTCACAGGTAGCGTGTAGTGCACCGCAGCTCACGGCCATGGCAAATACATGTGATCTAACGACGCCGCGTTGCGCTTCCGATGTAAGACGGCTTGGCGCCGCGGTGCCCGGACGCCGGGCGTGCGGCGCGGCGTAGTCGTGCTGCGATCTTGGCCATAGGTTGCCTCAATTCCGTTGGTTCGATCAGATCGAAATCCACACCGCACAGCATGACTTGGAGGACTAGCGCCTCCGGGGAATCCGCGCCGGTGCTCAACAGACAGTGGGTCTCATCCAGTGGTTCGAGCACACCGACCCAGGGAGGCGTACCTCGAGCGACACTGGCCATGCTGCCCAAGAGTCGAAATTTCGCTCGGAAGCGGTACGGTGCGGAAGAGATAGCATTTGTCACGTAGCGTTTTAGGTCCGGGGGCGCGGGTCGCGGATTGAATGGAGCGCCCAGTACGGGTACACCATCGATTCGGTCGACCCGGAATGTGCGCCACGCATCGCGGCTCAAGTCCCATGCGACCAAGTACCAGCGCAGATTCCCCGTGTGCGCCAGTCGCAGCGGCTCGATGAGGCGAGTAGATGGTCGATCGACGCGGTCCCGATACAACAGGGTCACCGATCGGTAGTCTCGGCAGGCATTCGCCAGCGCGACCAGAACCTCTGGATCCACGCGCTCTACCTGTCCGGCGAGCGAAACGGTTGTCGCATTGAGTGCACTGATGCGCTTGTGAAGGCGGGGCGGGAGCAGTTGTTGCAGTTTAGCGAGCGTTCGCACCGCGGTCTGGCTGACGCCCGAATAGGCGTCCATGCCGCTGCGAAGGGACACGGCTATGGCGACCGCCTCCGCGTCATCAAGCAAGAGCGGCGGCATTACGGAGCCGCGCCCTAATTGATAGCCGCCACCCGGCCCCGCAGTTGCGCTCACCGTGTACCCGAGGCTGCGCAGGCGATCGACGTCACGCCGCAATGTGCGCGGGGTAATTCCCAGGCGCTCCGCGAGGCCTGCGCCGGTCCAAAAGCGGCGGGACTGGAGCACGGATAACAACTTAAGAAGTCGGGTCGAAGTATCGAGCATTTGAGCCCACTGTACGAAATAACTGCGGACCGAAACTGTCCGCAATCTAGATTATATTCTAAGCAGCAGTATGTTTTGGAATGGGAGCTGGCGATGAAGACGGTCTGCCGCGCAACTTGTCTGCAGATAACGCCACTCCACACACTCGACAGGCAATGGAGCATTTATGAGCTGGAAGATTCTCATCCGCGCAATCTTCATCGGTGCCACGTGTGCACTCAGTATGATGATCATTTGCGCTCGCGAATCCGCCGCTGCGACTGATGACTCGGCCACGCGGCAGTCCGCGACTCTCAGAGACGGTTGCCACGACTTCGACTTTCTCTTCGGACGCTGGAAGGTGCACTTGAAGCGCAAGGTGCCAGGAACCGACCGCTGGACGGAGTCTGAAGGCTATGGGATCTATCGCAAAGTCTGGGGCGGTCGCGCCAATCTCAACGAGTTTTACGCCGAGAGTCCGAACGACCGCGTAGAAGGACTGACGCTGCGTACCTACAACGGGGCAACGCACTTATGGAGTGTGTATTGGGCGAACAGTCGCGACGGAATCCTGTCGAGCGCGCAAGTTGGCAAGTTCGATCACGGCCAGGGCGAGTTCTATGCGCAGGACAACTCTGACGGCAACAGCACCCTGGTGCGCTACGTCTGGTCCAAGATCACACCGACCTCGGCGCATTTCGAGCAGGCGTTTTCGGAGGATGGTGGCAGGAGTTGGGAGGTCAACTGGATCTCGGACATGATGCGCATCGGCGATGACGAGGACGCGACCTCGTCGGGCGCGGGAACTGTAGGTGAGCAGCCCGGACAACGCGACTTCGAGCCGCTGTTGGGGCGCTGGAGTTTTCACTTGAAGGCACGTTTGCCTCTCACCGGGTCAACTCAGTGGATCGATTACACAGGGCCCGGCGAATGCACGCCGCTCTGGCACGGCCGCGCCCAGCTCGACACGATCAATTTGGAGGGTCCCACGAAGCGCATCGAGGGTCTCACGGTGCGGCTCTTCAATCCCAAGACGCACGAGTGGCGCCTGTATTGGGCCAACAGCAGGGACGGACTCGTCGTGGTGCCGCAAATCGGACAGTACAAGGCGGGCCATGGCGAGTTCTACGCGCAGGACCTGCTCGATGACAAAAGCGTCCTGGTTAAGTTCGATTGGTCAGCGCTGATGTCAAAATCGCCACATTTCGAGCAATCGTACTCGAACGACGGCGGCAAGAACTGGGAAGTCAACTGGATCTCGGACCAGACCCGCGTCAACTGAACTCACGGGGATTTTTTACTTGTTCCAGCCTGCCAGGGAATGGGGCGTCTATCAGAGCCCAGGTGCGCGCCCACCCGCCTCCCGGAAACAGCGTTAGTTAGTTTGCATCTTTTAATTTGAGCGCTAGCAGCCGTTCCTTGCTGATCTTCAGCACGACCCCCGCGTTTCGGTCAGCCACTTCAATTACCCTGTACTCGGCTGCCGTTCCGAACAACTCCGCAATTTCCGCAGGCGTCAGCTTATAATCTTCCGCAATCCACCCCGCCATGTTTGCAGTAGCGCTTTTAAAAGCGTCATCCAGCGATCCCCCCAGCCCCATGGCCATGATATGAGTATCGGATTCCACCCTTGGCCCGGGCGAACGAGCCCTATCTTGCGCCGGAAGGCAGATCGATCACGAGCTGACTCTGAAAGGCCTGATTCTCGAACAACAACTCGTCGACCGAGACGGCCTTCTTGCGATTCTGCGCATAGCCGCGTGGATTGCAGACGACGCGACAGCGGCCGACGCGATAGTCGAAGCTGTCATGCACGTGGCCGTGCAACCACAAGTCGGGTTGCTCGACGAGCTTGGTCAGATCGCTGACGAACGCGCCGTTGACAGGACTGCCCGCGAAGCGCGCGTGAATCGAAGCCAGATGCGGCGCATGGTGGGTGATGACGACCGTCGGCGTCGAACTGTGGCGCGACAGCTCGCCAGCGAGCCAGTCGCGGCTGCGCAGGTGCTCTTCGAGCGCTTGGGCGGCGCGAAACGGGCCGGAGCGGGTGAGGATCCGTCGATGGTCGAGCAAGAAGCCCTCGGCAGCCTCCATCGCCTCCGACAGAGGAATGCCTGAGAGGCGGTAATCAGTCCACAGCGTGCTACCGAGGAAGCGCACCCCGTCCAGTATCACGACGTCGTTGTCCAGAAAGCGCACCGCCGTGCCCTCGGCGGCGCGGCGCAGGTGCATGCGCAGCTGCTCCCACTGGCCGTCGTAGTACTCGTGGTTTCCCGCCAGGTAAAGCACCGGGACCGGCCACCGCGCGAAGCCTTCGATCGCGCGCAGGCCGCGGTGGATATCCCCGGCAAGCACCAGGACGTCGGCGCCGGGCGCCGGAGCGATCAGGCGCTCCTGCGGCCACAGGCGGGCGAGCAGTTCGAGGTGCAGGTCCGATGCCAGCTGGATGCGCATGCCGGACACGATAGTCGAAATCGTGCCGAGGCGCTGGCGGCCCCCTGCGCTCAGCGCACGGCGGCGCCGTGGACCGACCGACCGCACCGTCGCGATCAACGGATAGACCGCGATGTGCCACTTGGCGTCGGTCGCGTGAATCTCGAACTCCCCGAAGCGTGCTGCGCAGATGCCGGCGACGGCTCCTCACGTCACCATCTATTTTGTACCGATCTATCGACTAGGTCGAGAAATGCGCTGCAACTATCTGACATAACTAGATAATTGCAAGCTACACATAGCGCACCCGAGGGATTGGGATGCCGAGCGTCACTCACTGATTGTGTTTGAGATCCATCACCAAGTATCTGTGGTACCGACACCGCCCCGTTATTCAATTGAGGGTGCTGGCGCAAATTTTAAGCGCATCCGTGCCTATCGCTTCGAGGAACCAGGCAAAGGCCCTGTAACGACGCAGCTCCTTGATCAAGGCGCGGCGATCCTCGGCACTCAAAGCCGAGGCGCTTGCACCGTATTTGTTTAGGTCGTACCAATACCCAACTCCAATTCGTTCCTCATCGACAAAGATGGTGAGCTCCTCGTAAGCAAGCTCGTAACCCCTGACTTTATCGGGTGGCAAACCACCAATAATTTGCGTTGCGATTGCCGTCTCCCAGCTCGCTTTCCTAATGATTTGAAAAGCGGGCTCCGGGTATCTAATTGGTTCTTGGTCTGCACTCTGTAGCGGCATCGCCGAAAGCCTGGCAATTTCAGTGTCAATCTGACTCCGCCAAGCCGGTATCGAATCTAATACCTGTTTCACTTGTGACTCTGCAAAGGTGATCTCTCGACGAAATCCCCTCATCGTCTCTGCAGCCATCCGCGACCGGTGGTAAGCCTCAACAAGCTGGCCCAAGCCGAGTGCAATGATGACACCCACTGTCACGATGCCGATATGTATGAGGAAATCCTTGATGGATCGAATTGACCCGTGCGGTACATGCAACTCCATAATCGCTCCAACAATGCGGTGGGTCCGACAATTCTAGTCGTTTTAGTATTCTTCGTCTGGTCAGACTGTTCTCAGCGCAAAGCTCAGCGGCATTTGACGCTTTGGATCACCAAGAGTTACATCTGAGGTACGCTGATTTTGTTCTGGCTCGTCGCGCTCGCCTGGTATTTTCGGCGCGGATTCGACTCCCTATGGAATTTCAATCGCTCGGCGGAATAATTCTTCCGCGTCCGGTCACAAATTCATCGCGGCAGGAATTGGCGTCCATCGCCATTGGCTACTCGATAGCAATGCGCTCGTGGATTCGCCCACACCAGGGCGGGTCTTTCACCCTGCTTATTTGCTCTTGAGTAAGCCAGCCGCCGCACGAGCCTTGCTACCTTCAACACCGAGGTCCGCAAGTGAACAACGCGCGGCACGCCGTGACAGGGTCAGCGTCCCAAGCTTTCGCTTAACATCGTGAAGTTCCTTTTCCTCAGTGACGCGCGCCCCACCCGGCTGTTTCATCAAGCTCTCAAGTTCCGCTTGTCGCTTTGTCAATTCTGAAGCTTCATCAATCGTGTCCAATTGGCAACCTCTGTGGCTTTCAATTCCAGTTGTCAATATGCCCAGGGCACAACGCTGCGCGACGTGACGCCCATCCCGCTATTTCGAACGTTAACCCGTGTGAAACATATATCTGGGAATCGCTGTCGCCTGAGAGAGACGCCACAAATTAATTCACTCGCCGATCGTGACGCGGTTCCTAAAGTATTCTGGATGGGCCGGGCTGTTCGTACGGCGACGCTCCACTGTCCTATTTTGGCACGGTACCGAGCAACCAATGAAGGGCGGCGGCCTCGTGCCTGAACACCGCGACGGAAACGCCACGGCTGCGAGCGACGTTTTCGAAGACGTAGTCTATTACCTCGACCTGAGCCACCACAGCCATTTTCATGCGTCGGTCAGCGCTGCGCGCAAGCTCAACGCCGGCCTCGAATTTCTCAAATGCACCCACTGGAAATGACACTGCCCTCACGTCGCAGAGCACATGCCAAATATCGCGCGATTTTGTTTCCTCGGTTATCGCCGCAACCGCGCGCAGGAAATTCGCATGCGTAGCCGGCCCCTTTAACGTAAAGCGGAGCATACCGGGCTCTTCGATTATCTCGATTTCAAACTCGTTCATTTTCTTCGACGGCTAAGCCATTTGGTTCTCGACGCCACGCCGTTCACGGCGAGTCTACCCGGCTCGCCCGTATGGAAAATTGTGCGTCATTGGCACAGCTATGGCCAGACCCACCCTGGCGGCCATCTTGGCACCGCGCGACATAGGCAACCGCATAAAACAGGCGCACAATCATCCGCCAGCTGGGAGGTCTCATAGGTTATGACGAGGGCCACGGCCGAAGAACACCGCGGGCCCAGCGTGCAACAAGACATGAGGGGCCTTGGGATTGCGCAGCGGGTCGCGTTGATCTCGGCATTCGCGTTGGTCTACCCGCTGTTGGTGCTGGCGGGCTTGAGCTTGCGCGGGGAGGCCGAGAATCTGACCATCATCTGGCCCGCCGCGGGCTTGCTGTTCATGACTCTGTTTCTTACGGCTCGCCGCATGTGGATTTGGATTGTGGCGATACAAGTGATCGTGGAAATCACCGTCAGCGCGTTCCATGCCCATCACTTCACCATTCTCGAATATGCGCCGTATGCACTGGCCAACTCCATAGACGGCATAGTTGGTGCGGCCATCGCATCGCGGCTCATGGTCGAGCCGCAAATTCCCAGGGTGCGGAATATGCTGCGCTTCATCGCCGCGGTGGCGATCGGCGCGGGGGCGGGCGCGGTGCTGGGCGCCTTCGCCACGAGTCACAGGCTGGGCGGTGCTGACTACTTGCGTGATTGGCAGCTATGGTGGGCGGGGAACTGGCTCGGATCGCTGTGTATCGCGCCGGTGATAATGAGCTGGGCAGTGCGGTTGCGTGCGCGCGAATTGTCGGCGCCGCCCGCGCGGCTGCTTGAACTCATGTTGGTAGGCTCAGCATTGCTCGCCATGACGATCTGGGTGTTTTCCGCGCCACCCAGCGGCATCACCACGATCCTCCACATGCCCTTTTCGATACTGGCCCTGATCGTCGTTGCGGCATTCCGGTTTCCGCCGCGCTGGTCTACGTCGCTCGCCGCCTTGGTTGCAATGTTAGCTTCATACTACGCCAGCCGAAACCTGGGTCCCTTCGCTGGCGACCCAAGCCCTTTTGTGCGTGTCGGCGCGGCGCAGCTGAATATCGCGGCCATCGTCGTGATCAACTTCATGTTGACAATCGTGCTCTACGATATGCGCAACGCATTCTCGCAACTGCGCAGCAGCGAGGAACGCTATCGGCACTTCATTGAACAGAGTTCCGAGGCCGTGTGGCGCATCGAGCTGGCCGTCCCCATGGATCCGCAGCTCCCAATCGCCGATCAGGTCGCGTGGCTGCAAACGCACGCGTACGTTGCGGAAAGCAACCTGAGCTATATGCATTTGAATCGACAGCTCGGCTTGCCCGAGGGAGATGCGCGCCAGTGGCGCGCCGACGTGCCGTGGTCCGCGACCTTTATCGAACATCTAGGCGCCGCGTCGCATCGCGGCTACTCGATGGACGGCCTGCAATTCAGCGTCTCCTCCGCATCCCGTCAGATTACCTACATCACCGGATTTCGCGGCGTCATCGAGGCCGGCAAATTGGTGCGAGTCTGGGGCGTGGCGCGCGACGTCACGGAGCTGGTTGAACTCAGCGACCGTCTGCGCCAGCAGCAGGATCGACTGCACCAATACGCGCGCGAGTTGGTCGGTGCCGAAGAGCGCGCCCGGCGCGCAACCGCGGTCGACCTGCACGATGGCATCGGTCAGCAGCTGGTGGGACTGGCGATGACCCTCGATGCGCTGGCGGCGCGCTCCAGCCCTGAGGTTCGGCTGCTGCTCGGGAAGGCCACCCATACCGTGCGCGAGGTGCAGTCGATCGCGCAACGCGTGATAGCCGATCTAAGTCCCCCCGGACTGTACGAACTTGGATTGGAGCCGGCGCTCAAGTGGCTCATGGTCTACATGCGCGGCAAAGACAATTTCCAGGTCGACTTGTCGGTGCCGTCGGATGACCGGACCATCGATCTCGATCTGCGGGTTCTGGTGTTCAAAGTCATCCGCGAACTGTTGCGCAATGTGGTCAAGCACGCCGGCGTGAAATCGGCGAAGGTTACGGTGACGCACACGCCCAGGGAACTGCGCGTGGTGGTGGAGGATCATGGCATGGGTTTCGAATGGCAGCTGAGTCTTTTCGAACCGCGCGCGCATGGCTTTGGCTTGTGGAGCGTCGCAGATCGGGTGCGCGAAGCGGCGGGCGAGATGACCGTGGATACCGGCCCGGGTCGGGGCTGCCGCGTCACCGTGGTATTTCCATTGGACGAGACAAAACCCGCCCAGCAGAAGGACTCGCGCAGCCAGTCCAGTGACAAACGAGGCGGGCGATTCGGAACGATCTGAGCGGCGCTTCGATACTCCCTATCGCAGGACACGCGCTCGGCTCAAACACCTAGAAATGACTTAACGCGGTCGATCGCCGTAGCCGCTGCGGTGGCCACAGTCGGGTAACTTGCAAGCGTCAGCGGCATCGCAGCGGCGGGAAGGTCGGTCACAGATGCGGGAGCGTTGACCGGAAGATTGTGGCTGGCGGCCGCGAGCGCTGCCTGAATACCATTCGGTTCCCCGGATGCCAGGGTTGATACCTGCGCTAGCGTTGCCTGTGCGGCCGAAGGCGTGAGACTTGGCGGACCTAGGTTGGTTGCATCCGGGAGGCTGAGTGCGCCAACAAGACTCGGCGCTACGCCGTCTCGCGCAGTCAGCTGGCCTCCTCCGTTTAGGAACAGATCGCGAACGGTCCTGATGATGGAGGTGTGATCAAATGGTATGCCAGTGCCATCGCCACCTTGAGGATTGCGGATCTTGCTGCCTGAAGGAATCCAGGGCGAGACGATCACTGCGGGCACGCGGACCCCATAGGTGTCGAATCCAAATTGGCCCGGTTGCAAAGCATACCCGCCCGGCGGTGTCGCCGCGGGCGGCGGCACATGATCGTAACAGCCACCATGCTCATCATAGGTAATGATAAGCAGCGTGTTTTTCCAGCACACCGAACTGCGCAGCGCGTTGTAGACAGTAGCGATGAGCGTCTCGCCGTAGACTACGTTATGCGGAGGATGTTCATCATTCGGGCTGAAAACACCGAACAGATCGGCGAAATACCGCGGCTCGATAAAGCTGTAATTGGGCAGCGTTCCGCACTGGGCGTCAGCCAGAAACTGCGAGAAGCCGCGATAGTTCGTAACGGCGTGCAACCACACGTCCTTCAGCAAGATGGACTGTGGCATGTCGTGGAAGTACACCCGCCACGAAACCCCGGCCGCCTGCAACTGGCCGAAGATACTGGTAGCGGTAAACGGAATCGAGAAGTCTTTGTTGTTGACGCATCCCAAAGAGGTGCCGGTGTGGGCAAAGAAACGATTCGGCCAGGTCTGACACGGCGCGGAGGCGTGCCACTGATCGCAAACTCCGAAAGTTGTGGCCAGCGCACTGATCACCGGAACCTGATCCGGTGTGAAGTAATGCATGACGGCGGATGGCGCATAGGTGCCCTTCCCCGGCTGGGTTGCGTAGCTTTGCGCAAAGCCGCTCATATCAGCTGGAGTGTCCGGCCGGACCGGGTTGCCAAACAGCTGGGTATTCATATCCGTGAATAACTCGCCGGGATCCGGATCAGGAATGGTGGCGGTACTTGGGAGCATGGCCGTATCGTTCCAAACTCCGTATCCGGTGCTGTGGTAGTTGTTGTACTCGAGAAGTGTCAGGCCCCGGCAATTCGCATCACCAGGGTACAGACGCCCAAGCATGGAGTCGAAAGATCGATTCTCCAACATCAGCACCACGACATGCTGGATGTTCGCCATATCAGTTGTTCACTTCTTGAATCTTGAACCCCACATAGCCCGCGCTACTGATGCCCATCAACATCAGGAGTGTGCCGTTAAACTCAGGCATCGCCAGATTGCGATAGACGGAATACAAGAATATGGCGCCGAGCGCAGCCGTCCAGAAGACGACCTGGATCCGATGCACGGTGGGGCCGTTGATATCCGTCGTGACGTCCTTGAACCACCCCTGACTGACAAAGGGTCGCGTCTTCTCTTCGTAAGTGCGGACGATGCTGGTGCGATCGTTGATTTCAATCTGAAGTTGCATTCGCTGTGGGCTGGCGGGCGGCAGCGCGGCTAGCTGCTGTTGACGAACGAGGATTTCCGCTTGCACACGCTGGACATCCTCGTAGGTGTTGAGCCCCAGTGCGCGAAGGGCACAGTTCGCGACATCGGCCGGCGAAGTCTTGTAGACATCGACAGCGACGGCCGCGGCTGCGGTGGTGCCGGATATTCCCATGAGCAACAGCGCCTGGGAGGTCAGAACATTGGTGTCCTGCAGCAGAAAAAACAGAACCACAAATGACGCGAAAATCAGCGTGAACCAGAAAGCCATCTGCGAGCGGCCCAGGCTGTACGGTTGCCGTGAGGGCGCCAGCTGCGGCAGCAAATTGTCACGCAGGGTGGTCCGATTGCGCGCATGACCCCAGACCAGTACCAGCACCAGCAGGATGACTCCCGCCGCGAGGGCCAGATCCAAGCGCGTAAATACCTCCAGTCCGAAGCGCGCACTGTCCGACGCACCCACAATTCTGTCAGAGGGCCCTGCTCCGGACTGCCGTCCCAGCGACACCAACACATTGATATGGTCACTGCGCGGCGAACCCAGCAAGTCCCTCCAGAACGTGTCATTCAGCGCGGCCCGCTTCAAAATAAAGAGAAGCGCAGGCTGCGACCGGTAGCTGGTTACAACCGGGGGATCCAGGCCCTTGATTTCTTCGTCATTGAGAAACAGGGCGTACTTCGCTGCGCCGTCAGGCAGCGGATGATTCAGAACCACCCACAATTTGCCATTGAGCCGGATATGACTTGGCTTCCCGTTGACTGAATCGGTATCCGGGGACTCCGCCAGAGAGACTATCTGCAGGCCGTCTGCAGCGGTGGTGATGGCGGACGGCGGGGGACTGCCCGTGGTCGTCGGAACGCTCGTGCTTGCTACAGGCTTACTTTCTGCAACCGGAGGTGTGGACTCTCCCGCGACTCCTGGCGCCTGTGAACTTGCAGAGGCGGCACCCCATAACAAAATCAATATTCCGAACGACTTTTGCGTCGCTTTCTTGTTCATCCCGCCTCCTATCCTTGGCTTAAGTCGTGTCCCCAGAGTTTACGGCTTCTTCGATGGCCGGGCCATTCGTCGCGACGCTTCGGATTATTCGGCGCGTTGCCCGGACCCGGACTCCTGTCCGGGCTAGACGCTGGTAATACCGCGTCGAATAACGTCGGCGTACGCCGCAAGATAGTCGAACTTCGGAACACTTAAGGGTGTCGGTCCGTCTAGATCATGCCCCACAAGATCATTATGATCGCCCGCCCAATATGCGAATAGCGGCCGATTGCGTTGTGCAGAACTTATGGGAACAACACCGTCATTGGCTCCCGCTTTGGTCTGAACGAATAAATACGTGGGAGCAAGTAGCAATGACGTCGGGATCGGTCCGTCGCGCCCCGTTCCCGCTATCTCAAGGTAACGAACGTGGGGAACATCCGGGCATTGTTGGTTGAGTAAAGCCGCGCCCTGTTCGGAGAGATCATTGATCGCGTTGAGATTGTTGCGCAGCTGGTTGATATAAGCATTTCCCAACCCGGCGAGCGCGTTCAACGGATTGTCCCGATCCAGGAGGGTCGCAACCGGAGACCCTGAGTGAGGAGTCGCAATAGTAGCGATGGTGCTTACCTGCGCGCCGATTGCGAGATTGTGTGATACGAGAAACCGTGCGTCGAGACCGCCCATACTATGAGCCACGAGGTGAACCTCTTCAGGACCAAAGAGCAGGCCGATCTGCTGCGCCAGAATATCCGCTCGATTCGCTACGGACCCGAGCGGATTTGTCGTCGCTGTCTTGACCTGAAGACCGGGGAACGTCTGCTCGAGGTAGCTAGCCACTCCATTGAAGTACTCAACCGGGCCCAACCGGTCGAATCCGAAAAGACCGGGCACAAGAACGATGTTCATTGACCACACCGACCTTTGAGAAAAAGCGTGCCCTACAATGACATGGTATTCATGGGCGAATCAATGGCGTCTTCTCGTCTGGTCGAGTTTTCTTCGACGGCGAAACTCTGCTGGTTCGGCGGCCACGATACTGTCGTCAGAGAATTGGAAAAACGCAGCCACTTCGCCTGAAACGAAGCCGCAGCGTGTTAGCCCGGAGATCTTCTCCTTACGTGTGGTCGAGCTCCCATTCCCCATAGGCAACGATGTGTTTACCGTAGCTGAGCCACGGCACCTCGTGTGAGGCCCAGATCTGAAATTGCGGAGTTACCCCAGGGTCGTCGTCAAGCGATCCGACCCTGAGAATTACATGGTCCTGCCTCTCTCGTTGCGCGATAAGCTGCGTTCCGCATTGCGGACAAAAATAGCGCTTTTTTCCTGGCGATGATTCAAAGCTAGCGAGTAGCTCCTTACCCCTCACCCACTTAAAGTGCTCGTGTTTCACCTCGGCATAAGTGTTGAACGCCGCGGAATGCGACTTTCTGCACGTATCGCAAGAACAGTGAGCAATTGGAGAATCCAGTCGCGACACTTCATAAATGACGGTTCGACACAGGCATGATCCGCGCACAACGCCTCCTATTCCGGTAGATTCATTTTCCAGCGCTGCAGCCCAGGCGCTTCCGCGTGACTTGCTGGACCCTGAAGATTGCCTAACTCGCCTGGTTTGCCGGCTTCATTCATGGCACGGGGTCTTGGTTAGTACCTCATGTTCCTGCATGGCGGATGTGTTGGCAACTAACGCCAACTCCTCCGTCTGGCCAGCTCGTTCGTGCCACTACCAGTCGTGAGCAATAGGAATCGCAAACCGCGTGACACGAGGATCCGACTCGGGCAACCTTGATGTGTCTGCACGGTAGGAGTTTTGCTCGAAACCACTCAACCGGATGGGGTGCTTCTATGACGCTTGCGTCGCCTACCGAGCCTCGTTCCTCTTCACTCGATCTATCCGCCGCGTCAACCGCGGAACTCGTTCTGCGCCGCGCCGCGACCGCCGGGGCTTATCCGTGGTACGTGCTCGGCGTGCTGTTCTTCGTTTATGTGGTCAACTTCATCGACCGACAAATACCCTCGATCCTCGCCCAGAACATCAAGGCGGATCTCGGCGTCAACGACGCGCAACTTGGCTTTCTCTACGGCACAGCGTTCGCGATCTTCTACTCGCTGCTTGGCATACCGCTCGGCCGCTTGGCTGACAGCTGGTACCGCGGCCGGCTGATCGCAATAGGTCTGGCCGTATGGTCGGCCATGACTGCCCTATCGGGACTGGCCGGCTCGTTTGGACAATTGGCGCTAGCGCGAATCGGCGTCGGCATCGGTGAGGCCAGTGCCTCGCCGGCGGCGTATTCTCTGCTCGGGGACTACTTTCCCGCCCGCCGCCGGGGGCTCGCGCTCGGTATTTACTCGTCAGGCCTGAGTGTCGGCGCCGGCCTCAGCCTGCCGCTCGGTGGCTGGATCGCGCATTCCTGGTCCAGTGGCTACGCGCACCGTCCCGCGCCGTTCGGGCTCGCCGGCTGGCAGGCCGCCTTTCTCGCTGTCGGTCTTCCCGGGCTGCTGCTCGCATTGCTGGTGTTGACGCTGCGCGAGCCGGCGCGGGGTCTTGCCGATAGATACGCGGCGCCGGTGAGGCGACCTGCCGCGTGGCGTGAATTTGGTCTCGACATCGCGGCAATCCTTCCGCCCTTGACCCTCTGGAGCGTCAGCCGGTTCCCTGGCGCCCTGCGCACCAACTTGCTGGTCGTGGCCGCGATCGCCAGCGCTGCCGCTATGCTCCTCTGGCTCACTCACGATGCGGCGCAGTGGATCGGACTAGGTATTGGCCTCTACGGCGTGGCGTCCTGGTTGCAGATGCTGCGCGCTACTGACCGGCCGACTTTCGCGCTGTTGTTCGGGAATCGTACGATCGTGTTCGCGCTCCTTGGATTCGGCGCCACCGCCTTCGTCAGCTACTCGCTGCTGTTGTGGATACCGCCCTACACGATGCGCACTTTCGCGATTCGCGCGGACATCGCCGGGTTCATGTTGGGAGTTCCCCAGGGCTTCGGCGCAGCAGCCGGTATCTTGGCCGGCGGGTTTCTGTCAGATGCGTGGAAGCGGCGCGACCCCCGCGGGCGCCTTTTCGTCATCATGCTGGCGAGCATTCTGTCTGGGCCGCTTGTGATCGCGGTGCTCTACGCAACGAACGTGAGACTTATCTACCTCATCAATCCCCTGCTCGCGTTTACGGGGGGCCTATGGGTCGCCGCTGCGGCGGCGACTATCCAGGACTGCGTGCTACCACGCATGCGTGGCATCGCGGGCGCGAGCTTCCTCCTCACAATCTCGATGCTTGGACTCGCATTTGGCCCGTATAGCATCGGCAAGATGGCTGTTCTCACGGGCTCTCTCCGCACGGGGCTCATGAGCTTGCTGGGAATGATGCCCGTCGCACTATTATTGTTGTGGATTGCGAGCCGCGGGATTAGAGCCGCGGAGGAAAGCTGTGGCGCGCGGGCGCGCGCTGCTGGCGAGCAAGCCTGAAACGCGGGGCAAGGCAAGCCGGACCACCTTTGACCCCACGGCTACTTCCGATGCCCTACGCCCTTAGGAGACTTGTTTCCGCCAGGGGACGATCCGCGCTTCTTCGTTTTGACCTTCGGAACTGGCAGCGCATCCGCCGTAGTTCGGATTAAGTCCGCGAGGAACTCCGGATCATCGAGGTCTGCCAGCAAAAACCAGTTCTTGGCACCCGTAAACGGCCGCGCCTCGACCGGCACGCCGATCTTGGCTCGACCCGGTTCAGTCGCCTTGACGAACAGCTGGTTGTCAAAGACCAAGCCCACGACTTTATCCTCCAAGTAGATGGCCGCTTGGCCGAACATGCGTCTCGAGGAGATCTCCCCGGCGCCGCGCAGCTGTTCGCACACAAACGAGATGAAGTCCTTGTCTGAGGTCATCGCCGTTCCTTTTCAAATTCCACCGCAAGCGCAATGGCTTCACAGCGGCCTGGAGCGTGATATCGAGATCTCGCTTCCCTCACTCCTGCCCCATTTATCCATCCTCGTTCCGCAATGCGGACACGTCCATCCACCAAACAATAGATGCGATCGAGATGAGGGAACACGTCGAGCCGACATCGGCGTGTCGCAGGATGGACAATGCACGGACTTGAGGTTAATCCCCCAGCGCCCTTTGCGAAGTGTGCCGACGATGAGCAGGCAAAATCCTGTGAATACGCCAGCGAGAATTAAGACTAGCCACGCGATGTATTCCATTACGACATCTCCTTTTTTATTTTTTTGCGCGCCCATTGTATGCGCGCCAACCCGCTCGGGCGCAATCGGGTTGGTTATGTAAGATTGGCCATTTAACTACCCCCAGATTGGCGTCACGAAACGTCATTTCGTAACCGCCAGCGACCTCCATGGGCGCTGTTGCAGCGCTGCTTACTTGTCGGATAGCGGCGACGCGATCGACGCTCCCTTTGTCATCTCCGGCCGGTCACCCTACAATGATATGGAGGCAATCGATCGACCAGTCTTCCACTCAGCGTCTCAAAGGAATCAGGTCATGCACGGAGCATCAAGAACCTACCTCGCGGCGTGTTTCGCCATCGTCATATCCGCGTGCGGCGGCGGCGGTTATAACGCTGCCGCTCCCTCATCCGCCAATTACGATTTAAAGACGGGCATCGCCAAAATGGTGACCACTGGCTTGAGTGCAAATGTCTCTTTAAGCGGCACGGTCGTCGTCAACGGTGTCTCGACCGCATTCACCGGATCCGGCACCTTTGCTCGACCGCCGGCGGTCAGTGCTACTTTCGACGGCACCGCCGCCATGTCGCAAACCACCACGGTCGCCGGCACTATTACGACCAACGTGCAGACTGCGCCCTATTCGAGCAGCGTCACGGACTACTATGCCAGTAGTGATGGCGCTTTTCTCGGCGAGGTTTCCGCCAGCGAGTACGACGTCGCGCAAGCGCCAATTGTATTCCCGAATATGGTCGTGGCCGGATCGTCCGAGACCTTGGGCACGCTCAGCCGCTACACCGACAGCACCATGAGTGTCTCGCTCGGCACCGTCCAAGTAAGCTATCTTGCAACGGCGCCGGTGGATCCCGGCAGCCCTATCGGCGTTGCAGTGACCACCAAGATTTACGACACACAGAACACGCTCCTCGAAACCGATGTGACGAACTACACCATGACATCGAGCAATGTGATCTCGCTGAGCGGCGCGTCGGCGCAGAATCAGTCCGGCACGCTCACGGTAACTGTGCAGTAAGCGGGTATTCTCCGTCGGGCCGGACTGTTTGTACCGCTACGGTCCGGCACACTACGCTCTCCGCATCCTTGAGCAAAGCTGCTACTTTGCTTTATAGATTTCCCGCCCATCGAGGTAGGTAGCCAGAACTTTGGTGCTGTGGATGTCGAACGGATCGAGCGCAAAGATGTCGCGGTCTAGCACGATGAAATCGCCGCGCTTACCCGGCTCCAGGCTGCCGGTTGTGGCCTCCTGCTTCAGCGCGAACGCCGCGTTGATCGTATACGCATCCAACATGTCTTGTAGGCCAATACTCTGTTCGGGAAGTAGTGGCTCCTGATCACGTCCTCGCGAGCGTGTGATTGCATGCTCCATCGCTTCGAACGCGTCGAAGGTGTCGCCCCAGTCACTACCACCGGCAATCCGCGCTCCCGCATCCCGCAGCGAGCGCGCAGGATAGAGGTACTGCGCCCGCTCAGTACCGATGTAGGGGAGCGTCCCCTTCACGACGAAGTCGTCACGCTCGGCCCAATCTAGTTGGAAGTTCGCGATAACCCCGAGCGCCTTGAAGCGCGGGAAGTCAGCGGGCTCGACCAGCTCAAGATGTGCGATCTGATCGCGGTTGTCCGACGGCCCGTTCACCTTGCGTGAATAGGTAAACGCATCGAGTGCGGAGCGGACCGCGCGGTCGCCAATTGCGTGAATGTGAATGGTAAAGCCTGCCGCATCGGCCGCGGCAACGATGCGATTGAGATTTAGCTGAGTGAAATACGACGGCCCGCGATTCTGAGTCGCGCGACCAGTCTCATCGAGGTAGGGTTCGAGCAGCGCCGCCGTTTGGGTGGGGTACTCGATGACGCCGTCGGCAAAGATCTTGACGGCGTCGGCGCGCAGGAAGTCCTTATCGATAGTCCATTTTGTCCGAAATGCGATGGCTCGCGCGATCAGCGTCTCCGCCGACGTTTGTAGGTTCGCAAGCGTGTACGATACGCGTACCCGCATGCCCAGTCGGTGAGTGTCGTAGAGTCGCTTGTACATCTGCACGAGGTGCTCGTCCACCGACGCGTCCTGAACTGAGGTGATTCCTCTGGCGTGCATGGCGTCGAACGCCCGCTTGAGCTGCGCCGCCTCCAGGTCGAGGTCGGGCTTGGGCATCGCCTTCTCGACGATATCGAACGCCGTGTCCTGCAGCGTACCGGTTGGATTACCCCCGGCGTCACGTTCAATGTGCCCACCAGAGGGGTCCTTGGTTGAAGCGCTAATGTGGGCGGCTCTCAATGCGGCCGAGTTTACCCAAACGGTATGGCCGCCACTGGCGAAGATCACCATTGGCCGGTCGGAGAGTATCGAATCGAGGTCGCCTCGCGTGAGCGAGAGTCCCACCGGGTCCAACCTAATGACTCTGAACCAGCGCTTCAGGTCACCGGGGTTCTGCTTGAGGCACACGGCCACGCGGGCGCGCAGTTCCGTCGCTGAGATCGGAGTGTCACCCAGGTTGCACGTGTCAAGATCTCGCGCGCCGTCTGCTGGATGGATGTGAGCATCGATGATACCTGGCAGCACGACCTGGCCATCCAGATCGACGGTGCGTGTCTTCGGCCCGATCAACGTACCTACATCCTGATCCGGCCCGACCGCAATGATGCTGTTGCCGCGAACTGCCAAGGCCTGTGCAACGCTGCGCGTGGCATCCTGGGTGTGGATCTTGCCGTGAAGCAGAACGAGGTCAGCCGGCGGATCCGCAGCGCAAGCGCCCGCAAATCCGAGCGATACAACCAATGCGAGAGCGCCGATGTAATCTCTCATAACATCTTGACTACGTAACTCCATTTCCCTCATTCCCGTACTATTGTATCCGCCCCAACCATCGGCCGCATTTAGCCGCCAAAAACCACCTCCTGGCGTCTACCGGCTGGGCTGCTTTGCGCTCGCCCTTACTCCTTATATATGGAGTGGTTGTCTGTTCCTCTTCCATAACTCCAAATCCAGGTTCGGGCCATTCTAGACATCTCCGAACGAAGCGCCGGTGCTAGAAAAAACGGCGGAGTCCGCGCGGACCCCGCCGTTCCCTGCTCGAGCACTATTGCCAACGGACTCAATTTCGTTCGCGTAGCAACGGCATCGAAGCGTCCATCCGTTGGACTCTGGTCGCGCGCGCGGCGTAGCCTGCGCGCATCCTTCTATGGCATCCCGGCCAGTCCGAGGTACGGACTAACGATGAACCTCGCCACCAACCAAGCGCCCTTCAGACGCGACCAAACCAACGTTTGTATGTGCCACTTGGATCACCTCCTTCAGTTGCCGTGGGCTCATCATCAGCGCGTGCCGCCCACCGAAGCCGCGCGCCAATATTCTACATGGGCCGGGCCGTTCGAGCTGTCCGTGCCCTCGCCCGGCGACGGCGAGTGCGCCCCTGAAATCCGTCATTCGGATCGGTAGCGCCCGACTAATCGGTCTTAAAGGGCGGGCGCGGCTTAAGGTCGCACCTCGCGCCAATGAGCTCGTGGGTCGAGCCACTGTTGATGAACCGCACATACCATTGCGAAATGCAGTCACTCCACTCGGTGTGGCCTTGGCCACCAGCGATGATTTCAGCGCGATCGGTAAAGCCAATGGCCGCGCGCTTCATGTACCAAAGCGGAGTGCCACCGTCCTCGTCTCCGGAAACGAACATCGTGGGTACGGACGAGCGCACGGGTTCTCGGTAATCGATCGGAAGCGAAACTCTTGGCCACGGCTTGCAGGCACCCTGCTGCTGGCGCACCCGGTAATCTCCGAGAAACGTACCCCGGGTCTCAGGCAAGATCTTCTTCTCGTCCATGAACGGCACGTCCTCATTGCACGTGATGGCGAATAGCAGCCCCAGGCTAAGGTCCGAATCGACATCGCGCGCGTCGTGAAGAATCCCTTTCACGATGGGCTCCCAATTGCCAAGATATGCCTGATGAATCAACCACGGCAGGACCGCTGCACTTTTTGGGCGATAAAGCAGGGAACGAAACCATTCCGCCACTCGGCCACGGTCAAGTGGCGCGGTAGCCGTATTTCCTGGAATTAAGACGCGCACCCCCGCGTTCAGGCGCGCGACGACTTCAGAGAACTCGATGCGCAAATTCGGAAACGCGCGCCGGCACTCAAGATCGGCGGCGCACGCGCTGAAGGTGCCCTCGAGCGCAGCTTGCGCGGTCCTAGCCATCGGCAGCGGTAGCGCAACATCGATCGGTACCACGCTGCCCAGATACAGGGTTCGGACACTTTCAGGGTACGCGCGAAGATACACCACCGCTGCTCGCGTCCCGTAGGATCCGGCGAACAGATTCAAGGTTCCAAACCCAAGAGCGCGTCGAATCTGCTCAAGGTCGCTTGCAAAACGAAGATAGCCGTATTGCGTCAAGTCTGCGCTCGCCGATAACTTCTTTTCGCAGCGTTGAACAGCGGCAGCAGGAAACACATCATTGAGACTCGCCGCCGCTTGCTTGGGCGAATACAGTGCGCAATGCAGTGCCGCCGATCGACCGGTTCCGCGCTGGTCGACAAGGAGCAGATCGCGATTCGCGCGCAAAGATTTGAATTGCTCCGTGTAAATCGCTGCTGCACCGATCGCGTCCTCGCCCGGCCCCCCCATTAAGGGCACGATGGGATCGGGCAGCGACGGGCCGTTTGTCGCGGGGATGACAGCGAAATGGATGGCGAGTTGTCGACCCGCGGGCCGGTTTGGATTTTCCGCGACATGAAGTACTCCGCACCGGGCCTGCGCCACGGCGGGTAACGTGCAGGACGACAGTTCAACAGCGGCCGGCGACTGCGTCGCCTGCAATACCTCACCATTCGAGGACAGAGCATTCGCCAGCCCCATAGAAGGGTCTATCAGGAGCAGCGATGCGAGTAACCCTCCAATTGATATCCGATCCAACATTGAGCTGTTCACGATCGCAGGCTACTTGCGTGCCAACTTAACGATAGCCGCATCGACGCGGTCGGACCAGATGGAATGCGGCTGCGATTTTAGCAATGTCTGTATCAGTTCGATTTGTTGCGGTGCAGGCACCGCGGCCACTATTCGCTGCATCAGCGCCTCGTCATGCAAGGCCTCCTCATAGCGATTGCAAATCTCGGCACGCAGCGACGAGTCGATCATCTCGTTTGCGGCGTGCATGTCGTTGATAGCGCGGAGCCACACAGCGTCGGTGTCTTGAGATCGCGCATTGGCCAACGCCGATAGTTGAAAATGGCGCACCTCGCTGTGCGCCCTCCCTGAACTTAGCGCGATCGCAAACCGGGCGTTGGCATCATTCAGCGAACCACGATTCCACAGGATCCAGTGCCCCCAAAAAACGTTTGCGTACGGGTTCTTGGCGTCCGCCGCCAGCGCTTCTTTGTATTCCGTTTCCGGGCGAAGACTTTCATCCCCGTCGCGCCATTTCAAAAAATACGCCCAACCGAGGTGCGCCAGCAGATCTCCCCTGCGCGCGCCGCTCGACGCGTTGGCGCCAACGGCCAATAGATTGACGAGCCGATCTGTGGTTCCCGAGAACTTACTTCCGTCTTGTACGCGGCTATTTCTCATCTCCAACATCAGTGATCCCAGCATAGCTTTTGTCTTTCAATAGCTTGGCCCGGCCGGTTGAGGATCCGTCGCGGATATATAGGATCCGCCTTCGAGTTGAACGTATTCGTTGCCGGGTGTGAAGTGCACTCCGATGGGATCGCGCCCTTCCTCAACAGCCTTGATCTGCGTCTCGAACAGGCGCCGCAGCATCACCACGCCGCGATCGCTGGTCGCCAAATGTTCTTCGCTGTGCAGCGTAATGGGCCCCTGGCCACCTTGGGCTTCCAAATCGTTTGGACGGCGCTGACGCTCCTCGATGGTCATTGATTCGATCTTCGCGTGACGCTCTGCAAAGAATTCCACGAACTTGCGATCTCGCGCGCGCACGATAGTGAAGATACGAAAATGGGTATCGTCCAGTGGTAGTACGAACCCCACGTGATCGATTCGACCCTCCTGGCCGAATGGATTCGGCACTACCCGCAACGTGGGTAGCACGGTTTCGACCACGGTGTTCAAGACACGCCCGTCAGGAAGTACTTGCCGGCGGCGTGCCGTCAATCCGCGTTGATTGATCTCGAGCAGCGGAGACTTCGTATTGGCAGGGAGATCGCGGCGCATCGCAACCAAATCGATTTCGCCAAATCGCGCACCGAACTGCGCGCCGCTGTGAAGGTAGTGCAGCCAGTAGAAATGCGCGATATCGTGAATGTTTTCATAGTGCTGCAGCCAGTTGAATGGCACGACGCCGAGTTTTCCCGCACCGACATTTTGGTCGTCGGCGAATACCTGCTCGCCCTCTTCCAGCTCCTCGAATACGTTGTAACGTGGCAGTAGCGGCTTTTTCTCTATGGGCCCGAGAAATGCCCAAATCAGGCCGTAGCGTTCCTCTAACGGATACCAAGGTTGGCGGATATTGCTGCGGCGACCTTCATGAGAAGGCTCCGCCGGCTGCTCCAAGCAATGACCTTGGGCGTCGAACAGCCAGCCGTGGTAGCAGCAGCGAATCCCTTCCTCTTCCACCGCCCCGTAGTAAAGAGAGGCTCCGCGGTGACAGCAGCGCGGATGAACGAGACCAGGCCGGCCCTTCTTATCGCGGAACAGAATCAGATCCTCGCCGAGCATGCGCACCTGACGCGGCAGATCGGTCGCGTACGACGCCAAGCCGACCGGATGCCAGTAACGTCGCATTAGTTCGCCCATCGGTCTTCCTCGCCCGACCTCGGTGAGACGCGCATTGTGCGTGGGCTGCGGCCGGTAGTATCCGGTTGTCCGATCGCCCTCAAGTGCAGGCATATCGATCTCCTTAAAAATGAATGCGCGCTCTGATGATATATGTTCGTGGCGCGCCCGGACGGACTGTCATCATTTGACTTCGGTGCCTCGGCACCGAGGCGCCCGATTTTCCATCCGCTAGGTAAGATTTCGCGCCTGCGCAAATTGGCCACATCAAAGCGCCGCCATTACTCGCGATACATTTTTTATGGGCGTCCCCTTCCCTACCCGATTCAGAATAGTCCAGGAACGGGAAAATCGCGACGCCGGCACAAATTTCCCTGATGGAGCGGTCGGATTTGTCGAGCGACAGAAAGGCGCGTCGGACGAGTCCTATCCAATCGCGGAATGAATGGAATCGGCTGCATCGCAATCTTGGCAGGTTTTGTTCTATTCATATGGGGCTGCGGCCAATATGCCAAAGGCAAGGGTTACTCACCTTGGTTCGGCTTGCTCGGGTTACTGAGTATTTTCGGCAAACACAAAGACGCATAGCAAAATTCGACCGCCAACGATCGCTGCACAGCGGCGGCCGGGGTTTTCTCCGTCAGGCCTTGCCGTTCTCACATTCTTATGCTCGCTCGACGATGTCGGCTGGGCTCGGCGCTGCCAAGGGCCGAGTAATAACACGATATTTACCGTTTCCCCTACACGTCTTGGCGCCACTTTGCCATAGGAGCCACGTAGCCGCTGATGTACCTTACAACCGCGAGGAATTCTAATGATTGTAGAAGACGGTTTGTTCGCGGTGATATTGCTGGGCCTTGGGCTCGGTGTTCTCGCTATTGTGGCTGAGTTACTGTCGTGGCGGTCGCATCAAGTCGCAACACTCGAAGCCACTGCCGGTCTGCGCGCGCTTTATCAACGAACAGTTAGGGGCACAAGACGACTCGCAACGCGGTCGCTGCGAACCATTATTCCCTGATTCGGATCTCGGGCGGGACCGCCCTGCAACGGTTCACGGCGCCCCGAACGATAGCTGCCTGACCACCTACTGTTGTTGGCGCAGAAACTGACGCTTGAAGCTCCAGCCCACGTCCATCAGCTCAACGGCCGAGAGTGCGTTGCGTCCCTTCCACGGTGCGACCGACGCGTGCGAGCTTTCCCCTAAAAAGTCATATCGCATCGACACCGCGCCCAGCGTAGTGAAACCACCATAGCTCACGCCCAGGTTATTGGCGACATGCGCGAAGAGAACAGCGTCGACATTCTCGAAGTAACCCGCGCGCACGTAGTAGGCCTTGGCCCCGAGCAGCTCCTCGGCTATTCCGGGCCAAAGCTTGATCGTGCCGGACAAGTGGTTCTTCTGCATGACTTCCTTTACCGCAAGGGCGGCGAGAATCTGCAGCGGCATACCGGAATTGTGGCCTTCGCCGTGTCCCGGCGCGCCGGCAACGATGGGATCGTGATATGCAACGCCGGGTTTCTGCGATGCCTGCGGAATGCAGTCCACATCCGAGCCTTGCGCAATGACCGGTTTTCCCGATCCCCAAGTTGCCATAAATGCCGTTGGGATTCCGGCAATGCCACGCTCCACCTTGAAGCCGTTTTGCTCGAGAATGCCC
Organism: uncultured Gammaproteobacteria bacterium; assembly: GCA_963785405.1. GTDB lineage: Bacteria > Pseudomonadota > Gammaproteobacteria > Steroidobacterales > Steroidobacteraceae > Bog-1198. The sequence goes on along the minus strand of CAWAVF010000002.1, from coordinate 1,034,324 downwards.
GAGAGATACGCAGAGCTATGCACCTCGTGATAGCCGAGTTCGGCATAGCTAAAGACAGTGTCGACCATCACCTGCGCCAATTTGGTGTGCGACTCCACGTTGCCCACAACCTGTTGTTTCATGATCGCGAGAGCGGGCGAGTCTGCCAGTGGCGTCGCCGAAGATTCAGCCAAGGCCAGATGAGTGCACAACGCTAGGGTGATAGAGACATTAAGACCCCAGCAAGAAGAGAGTTTCACCAAAGATCTCCTTTCGAATGATGTCGACCGGGCGCTTAAGCCAAAAGGCCCAGTCGGCATCATATTCGTCGCGGCCGGCAGTGCCAGTCTAGTTCAACCGGCATAGTATTCTTCGTTGGCCGGGCGGTTCGGACTCCTAACCTCGCCCGTTCAACCTAGGCGATCACGCTCACACCTTTCCAAAATGCAACGCGACCTTTGATTTGCGCTGCCGCATCCTTGGGTTCGGCGTAGTACCACACGGCATTCACGTTCCGTACACCGTTGACGTTCAGCGAGTAATAGTTGGCGGTGCCCTTCCAGGGACACACGCTGGTGTGGCTACTGGGTTCCAGCAACGCCGCATTGACCGACGCCTTCGGAAAATAATGGTTACCTTCCACGAGCACCGTATCTGGCGACTCCGCGATCACCGTACCATTCCATACTGCCTTCATATGAACCTCCGAAACCGATGTGCGCCAATTGTTGCTTATTCTATGTCTTGGTGAAATGGCGAGAGGCGCGAAAAAGCGAAATCGTGGCGAGGGCGTCCCGCTCTTGCTATTCGGGCGAGCAAAGAAAATGGCGGAGTCGCCTTGGCACTCCACCGTTCCCTGCTCGAGCATTATTGGCCATGGACCGAGGCAGTCCGGGCAGTAACTAGAAACCGATTTTAAGGAACCACTAAGTTCAGCGCGCAGGCATCAGAACGTGATTTCCTGTACGTCCTGTAACACCTTGTGGGCGGCGATCATGTCGAGGCGTGCGCCCTGCACTTCGCGACTCGGTATCAGTGCGAGGTAGTCCGCACATTTCGCGACACGAGCCGCGACGTTCCGGTGTTTCTCGCTTGCATCGTCCGCGAGTATATTCACGAGCTTATCGAGCTCCTTGCGCACCACGGAAGCAGTATCAGCGTAACCTTTTGTTTCAGGTGATGAGTATAAGGAGGGGTGCTGACTGAGTAGCGTCCGAGACGCTTCCCTCAGGGCTAGCTCAGCCTTAATTCGCAGGACGGCGCTCATCCGGTGCATCTTGCCAGTTAACCGTAAGTGGCCCCAAAGGTCTTTGATGTAGTTCGCAGGATTGGGACCGGCATGGGCCATTTAATTTTGTTTGCCAATCATGACGCAATGAAGGGTGCCTCGTGTGTCGCGACCCGGATCGCAATCGAAACCCGTGCCAGACAAAGCTGAGCTACAAAAAGTACCGCGCCGTCCACTACCATTGGCCATTGATCCCCGAAGTGACCATTTCGCCTACTAGGGTTATTGGGCTTGCTTCGGGTGATATGCGCCGGTAAAATGAGTACTGGAAAATGTCGTATAATCAATCACTTACTTCGCATAGTAGTTCCTATGCCAAATATCGATTGGTTTTGGAAATTTCGAACCAGTTGAATCGATTCCCTGCCCACCGCCGCGACCTCCACGTTCCCGATTCTTGACTTCGCGTGCACGCGCGGGCTGAGTCGATTCCATGATTCACCCTCAAGGACACCCGTGAAAATAATCTCTATTCAAGCACTGTGGCTGGCCTTAGCGCCGGCAATTTGTCTCGCGCAGCCACTCAACGCGGCGGCACCGGCGAGTATCACGGCCATCCGTGCGGGAAAATTCATAGATGTAGAGACGGGACAGGTACTGGCGAATCAAATCATCCTGATTTCTGGCGCCAAAATCGAAGCGGTTGGCGCCAACATCAAGATACCCGAGGGGGTCACCGTTATCGATCTGTCAAAGATGACGGTGCTGCCGGGGCTTGTTGACTGTCACACTCATTTAGCCGACCTGCACGACTCTGAGCCCCTGGTTTCCTTGCGTATGAGCGCAGTCGAGATCGCTTATGCCGTTATCCCGAATGCGAGTGTCACGCTACTGGCTGGCTTCACGACGGTACGCGACGTCGGCGTCTATCGCGCCTTCAACGATGTCGCCATGCGCGACGCAATTGCCAATGGAATATTCATCGGGCCACGCATGTATGTCGCGGGCGCGTATGTGACGATCAGCGAAGGGGCTGGCGCGATGACCGGACTGGCGAAGGACATCGAGCTGCCGATGGATCTTCGCTACGGCATTGCCAACGGCCCTTGGGAGGTCCGGCGAGTTGTGCGCCAACTCGCGCATCTTGGAGCCGATCACATCAAGATTCTGACGACCGGCGCAGTTCTCACGCATGGCAGCAATGCGAAGTCCATCGAATTCACCCCGGAAGAGATCAAAGCCGCCGTGGAAGAAGCGGCCAACTTTGGCCTACGGGTCGAGGCGCACGCTCACGACGCAGAGGGCATCAAGAATGCAATCCGCGCTGGAGTCGCGTCCATCGAACACGCTACCCTCATCGATGACGAGGGGATTGCACTTGCGAAAAAACACGGCACGTATCTCGACATGGACATCTACGACGAAGAATGCATCCAGTCGGATCCTGCTATACCCGCCGACTTCCTCGCCCATGATGCGGGCTTGGGGGAAACACAGCGTCGCAACTTTACCAAGGCAGTTCGCGCCGGCGTTAAGATGTCATTCGGCACAGATGCAGGCGTTTGTCCCCATGGGATTAATGCCCGCCAGTTTGCATTCATGGTCAAATATGGAATGACCCCGATGCAGGCAATTCAGGCGGCAACCGTGAATGCCGCCGACCTTATCGGTCATTCGGAGCTTTTCGGTTCAATTACCCCAGGAAAATCCGCCGATGTCATTGCGGTGAACGGTGATCCGATAGCCGACATTCGTGAACTCGAACATGTGCGGTTCGTGATGAAAGAAGGCAAGGTTTACAAGCAGGAGCAGTAGATCGGCGGTTCTGTTCCCATTGCTCCGCAATCCCGATGACACTAACTTGTGGTATCCACGCCGACTATAGAAGGACCCCGTCATGACTGCCAAGAAGCAGACCGCAAAGCGATACCCACCCTATTTGTTCGCCCGACAGATTGCCGCGCTTAAAAGGCTCTCGGACGATACAGAGACGCCCGTGCAGCACCTCATCAGGCAGGCGATAGACGAGTATCTAGAGCGGCGGAAAAAGACAAACCGTGGTCGCTCCTGAAGAAGCTTTGAGCTACACCTTGGGTTGTGGGTTCCTGAACCTCGCCCTCAGCATCTTCCCAATACCCTCGAGGTCCAATGCCGGCGCGTCCGGGACTTTGGCCATTGATTCACGCATCTGTGCTCGTTCTTCGCGCGAATTGACGCGGGGAAACGGCGAATCGGGAGCCGGAACGCCAAGGAACTTGCACAGCGGCGGCCATCCCTGTGCAACTTCGTACACCAGGAGACGATCTCGGGGAACCAAAGACCGAACCTCCTCATTGTGCCGCCGGAAAGCGTCAATCATGAAGTCACGGTCATGTATCCGATCGCCATATGTCTTGAATACCGTCTTGTCAAAGAATTGCTTGAGAGATGATTGCACCAGCGGCTTGCTGTGCTCTTCGGAGAAGATCGTCTGCTGCGTAGACTCGAACCAGTCCTGGGGATTGCGGACGGACAGCAAGACCTTCGCGGAAGGATAGAATTCAATGAGATCCTGCCAGTACGCGCAGCCTGGGTAATCGACAGTTGCCGCAAAACCTTCGAATATGGAGTTCCAGTCTGGGTTCCCGTCCGCCGCGCGCACCCAAGCAGCCCCACGTGAGGGCTCCATCAGCACTTCGGCCATGTGGTAGCAAGGCCCAATTCCTAGCTGCTCCAATGCGAGCTTGAGAGACAGGGTTCCTGTGCGACCGAGCCCGGCTCCGATGAGCTTAAGTGCCAATTCAGGACCTCCTTCTTTTCTAAACACTCCAACGAGATTGCAGCGTGCCCACGCTCTTCGCGGCTTATCGCCGACTGCTGAACGCTTACAGTACTCCAGTTGCAGTTCTCCGTCTGGCCGGGTGTTCTTCGATGGACCCGGTGCTGAGGAAAGCGCTGGTGTAAATGCCCCGCAACGCCATATTGCTTAAGATAACCGTCCATGACTAACAATCCGCCTGACCAAGTGATCCGACTCTGGCCGGAAGGGCCGCCATCCAAGCTTGAGGGCGTGGGGCCGGAGGTCGCGTTCGGCGGACCGGCCGGCACCTCTGGTGACACCGCGATGCTGCGCAACGTGTCGGAGCCGACACTCGGCGTGTTCCGACCGGCCAAGCCAAACGGCGTCGGCGTAATTGTGTGCCCTGGCGGCGGCTGGCGCATCCTGACAATGGAGCATGAAGGCATCGACGTCGCGAAGTGGTTGACGTCGCACGACTACACCGCCTTTCTCCTGAAGTACCGCGTGCACGGGACGCCCGCAACGCAGACGGACTATGACGCTTGGGAGGTAAAGCTGATTTCACAGATCGATATGGCGCGCAGCGGACGCACCGCGTTTCGTGCCATGAGCGATATCGTGCCCTATGAGATTTTCCGCGCTGCGCGCGAAGCGGCGGCGGACGACGGCCGTCGCGCGGTCGCGATTGTCCGCGAGCGCGCCAAAGACTGGGATCTGGACCCCGGCAAGATCGGCATGATGGGCTTCTCTGCCGGTGCGTTTCTGGTGGCCGATGTGGCGGTCGATCCGCGGGCGGCGCCGCTCGCCTTCGTCGCGCCGATTTATGGCGGCGAAACCCAGGGACGATCGGTGCCGAAAAATGCACCGCCGCTCTTCACCGTTGTGGCGCAAGACGACTTCATCGCCTACCGAATGATCGAGAGTCTATATTCCGACTGGACCGATGCCGGGCGTTCCGCCGAACTGCACATTTACCGGCGGGGCAATCACGGGTTCGGCATGGTGAAGCAGGGTTCACCGTCAGATCGATGGATCAATCTGTTCCACGAGTGGCTGGCGGACCAGGGATTGGCGTAGATCAGTCAAGCGCGAGCGCGCCCCGCGACGCTCTTCTTCACCACGCCATCCCTGGCTCACGTCGGCCGCGCAAAGATCCGGCCGACCAAGGCCGGATCATTCGTACGTGAAGTAACGATCCCTCAGAAATAAATTCTAACTACATTGCGAGAGATAGTGCGTCGACATTTTCTTCGCTAGCTACCAACCCGGCGAAATATCAAATCGTAGAATTCGACCAGCTCCGGCCGGGGCGGCGCCCAGGTCCGATACATACAGCCTGCCGTCGGGTCCAAAGGTCATGCCGGCCGGGACAGAGAGACCCGTAACAATCTCCTCAATGTCTCCCGATTCTTTCACGCGGACAACTTTTCCGAATCCTGGAGTGGGGAAACCAGCGGCATCGGAGAGTTCAAGCACATAAAGTAGCCCGTCTGGGCCAAAATCCACTGCGACAACTGTCGTAAAGCCTGCTTTCGAGCTAACGATGCGCTGACCGCGTGCCGGTTCTAATCCCGGCGGCAAATTGTCGAAATCGTCTTGGTCGGACCTAGAAATGGTCAATATCCGCGCCCACTGCGGATCGATCGGAAATAAATTGAGATTTCCCACAAATAAGGATCCATCGCGAGCGGCAATGGAGGTCGGCACGATGTGGCCCTCTGAGGCCGAAATGTCGATGACCTGCTTGATCTCGCCGCTCTTCGTCACGGATATCACTTGTCCGTGATTCGGTTCCACGGTCAGCAACCGTCCATCGTGTGCAATGACACTATAGAGCGTGCCATCGGGCTCGAAGTCATCCGCGCTTTCGTACTTGGACGGGTGGGTCTTGAGCCAGGCACCGATATCAGCGATCAGATGCCAACTGCCATTCCTAAGATCTACTTTGGCAATTCCGCTGGGACTGTTCGGATTGCCATGTGAGCAACCGCCGCCGCCTACCAGCGCGTACAGATCACCGTCTAAAAACACCACATCGGCGACTCCGATGGTTCCATTGGCCCCACCTGGGCCGATCGTGACTGAAGGAAACCCAGAAGCGACGGTCGTGACTTTTCCGCTCGGGCTGATCTTGGAAATCCGTGCGGTCAGTCCCCCGGTATCGGGACCAGGACCCCCCGGAGGTCCGGGAACTTGGACGCACTGCCCGACCGTACTGGTCGTTCCACCAGTGCCTGCTTCGGCAACATAAAGGTAACCGTCCGGACCGAACCTTAATCCTCGAGGTCCCTCGAGACCCGAGGCGACAAGCGTAGCTTTCGGCGGTAAAGGCGGTGCCTGCCCAAAAGCGGGTGTGATGGCCGCACCTAATACTGCAGTCGTTAAAAACCCCCAACGCGATTGTTTTGTCATGGCGCCCAATCCCCTTGTTTTTTGGAAATTTCTGCTCTTCGATCTGAGCAATCACAGTCTTGTGTCACCGAGCGTTGCGCCGCCAGTGAATCCCGACGAAGCGGTGTTTTTCCGGCGCGAATACCGCGAATACGGGATCGAAAGGCAACGGGTGCAACACATGTTCCGCACGTTGCCCGCGACGATTGCGCCCAATCACCAGGTAAATAATCCTGCCTCGCTTTTACTCCTCGCCCGTTTGCTTGCGGGGTATCGCCGGTCTAACCTATGAGAAGAACAGCGACGCCTAGGTGCACCGAGCAGGAGGGAGGGACCATGGCGACCGAGGCTATTGAAAGACCACCGCTTTTCTACGCCCGGGTTGCCGGGTCCATCTACCTATCCGCGATGGCCCTGGGAATCTTCTCGCAAGTATTTATTCTCGGCAGGATCGTCGTGCCGGGTGATGTCGCCGCAACCGCGAACAATATCTCGGCCTCTGAAGGCCTCTTTCGCCTTGGAATCGCGGTCGATGTCATTACGTTTGCGAGCGACGTAGTCATTGCGTGGGCGTTTTACGAACTACTCAAGTCCGTAGACAAGAGTCTTGCGTTGCTGGGCGCGTTCTTGAGGATTGCAGATGGGTCGATTCTTGCGGTCACGACGTTCAGCGGGCTCATTACTCTGCGGTTATTGAGTGGTGTTGAGTACCTGCACGCATTCGAGGCAGGTCAATTGCAAAGCCTTGCCAGGCTGTTCATCAGCGCCCGAGGACTTGGGTTCGACGTGGGGTTTGTATTCTTGGGGCTTGGGTCAACAGTGTTTGCCTTTTTGTTGTTCAAGTCACGCTACGTACCAAGAGCATTGGCTGGCTGGGGGATCTTTTCCTCGTTGGCCTTGGCGATTGGCTCGCTCGCTGTGATTCTCTTCCCATGGTTCGCGGCTAACGCCTCGATGACCTATATGGTCCCCATGCTTTTCTATGAAGTGCCGCTTGGCTTGTGGTTCTTGGTCAAGGGTGTTCAAGCACCAACAGCGAAGGGAGTACTCGCCGAACGCTAGATCTTCGCACCAGGGTCAGATTCTGGCCGGCCATGCCTATCTATTAAAGAGAAATACCAGCTTCGGCTGAAGCGAACTCTTACAGAGCTGGGTTCGCACGAAAAAATCGCATCGCATTTCCGTAGAAAATGTCGCTCTTTTCTTCTGGTGTTAGGAACGGTGCTGAATCCACACCCTTAATCGCCAATCCAATTGCATCTGGCCAGCCCATCTGATCCGACCCAAACATGATCCGCTTTTCGAAGCCTCGACCGATGGCCTCCGCGAGGAACTTGTGAAACGCGGGTCTCCCGGCATCGCCGGCTATCCAATTGATGGTCGATACATCCATGTACACTTGGGTGTACTGAGACATTAACGCGAAAGTCTCCTCCGTCCAGGGCCGGCCCCCATGCGCAATCCACAAGCGAAGCTTCGGATGTTTCACTAACACATCCTCCAGCAGGAGGGGATTGCCCAGGCGCAGCCTGAAGTTCGGGTATCCCGCGTAGGCTGTTCCCGGAAAGCTCGTTCCCGTATGAATCATGACCGGGACGTCGAGTGCTTCCGCCAAGGCCCAATACGGCTCAAGAATGGGATCGCCGGGTTCAAGTCCCGCATACTGTGAAGTGATCTCACCCACGGCACCCGCACGCCCCTGCTCAATTTCACCCCGCAGTTGAGATACGCTCATCACCGGATGCTTATCCGCGTTGAGAATCATCGGCGCAAGAATGAATCGCTTCGAATCTATCTCCGCCCACTTTTCCAACGTGCCCGGCCATCCGTTCAACACCGCGCGTGTCACGTTGTATTTCCTGCATTCCTGAATGACAGCGTCGCGCAAGGCCAGTGCGTTCGCCGCCGGCTTTACTCCAGTGACGGGGTTGGGCATACCCAGCGCAGATGCTGGCGGATCGGTATGAAGATGCACATCAAAAATAGGTCCGGAATACTGAATGGAGGCATCTATCGCGCGACCATCGAGCGCGGCGAACGCAGCGAGTATCAATACACATCGTAAAAGTCCAATCCGCATTTTGTTTCACTCTCTATCCGCGCAAGTTTCCGCAGGTAGAAGTAGTAGTCCCTCCGACACACAAGGCGATAACACTATTCGTGGTCCGGGGCGTTCATATCAATCCAATCGCGGCGCCATTCCCGGATCCCCTTTCTGCATCGCGCGCTGATAGGCGGGCCGCGCGCTGATGCGCCTCAAATACGCCTTGATGTTCGGGAACGCCGTGAGGTCTTTTTGCACGAAGGCTCGCATCGTCGTTAACGGAAATAACATCATGATGTCCGCTGCGGTGAAGTCGCTGCCGGCAAAATAGGCAGCACTTCCGAGTCTCTTCTCCACCAAGGCAAATGCCCGTTCGCTTCGAGCGTTGAGCATTGCGATAATCGGATTGCCTTCCTTGAGCTTGAGAAAATTGGCAATCATGTTCCCCATTTCGCTCGGCATCAAGGTCCCGTTGGCGAAATGAAACCAGAAAAGATAGTCGGGAAAATTCGACTGATCTGATCCCACAGAAAGCCCACCGTTGCCGTATCGCGCCATGAGGTACTCGAGGATCGCGCCGGACTCCGCCAATATGACATCGCCATCAGCAATCACAGGTGCAATGCCCATCGGGTGCAACGCCTTGTACTCGGCGGGTGCTAAGCGCGTGGTCGGATCCCTATCGTACCGTTTCAAGGTATATGGGATTCCAAGCTCCTCGCAAAGCCAGACGACACGCTCAGACTGAGATACCCCGAGATGGTGCACGGTGATCATTGATGCCAAACCTTTCTTAGCGGCGGGTCTTGCTAAGTCTAGTGTACCCCGCCCACGCCGCTCGCCGCGACAGCGACGTATGACACCAGACCCCTAAGACGTGTGCGATGGCTACAGACCCGTGTACCATGGCTGTTGCGCGCGCGCCTCGTGGAGACCACCGTGAAGAGAGTGCTCGAACCAGAAGTAATGGATGTCCCGGATCAGGCTATCGCGTACGCGAACGCGGACTTCTCTGATTCCAATGCGGCGTACGTACGCGACCTGATTGCCAGGTATGGTGACGACCTCGAACATGCAGTGGATCTAGGCTGCGGTCCCGGCGACGTCGTTATTCGAGTTGCCCGCTCCCAACCGCTCGCGCGTCTCACCGCTGTGGATGCTTCACCAGCCATGCTCTCGATTGCGAACGAGGCGATAGGTCGCGCCGAGCTCACAGAGCGCATTCAGCTTGTGCAGGGCCGGATTCCCGGCTTGCCAATTCCGCCCCGCAGCTTCACCGCAATCCTCTCTAAGGACATGCTGCATCACATGCACGATCCGCAAGCCCTGTGGCAGGAGGTGCAACGACTTGGTCGATCAGGAGCTGCCGTCTACATCATGGATCTTATACGTCCCGCGTCGCTGGACCTGGCTGCCGAGATTGTCGAACGAATTGCCCCACGCGAGAATCCCCTGCTCAAAACAGACTTCTTCAATTCGCTTTGTGCAGCATTCACCATCTCCGAGGTACATGACCAGCTCAAGTCAGCAGGCTTGGCTCTCGACGTGGAGCAGGTTTCCGAGCGGCACATGCGCATTTGCGGCCGTTTAGCCAATGTCGCTGTGGTCAAGTAGCTCCCTGCATCCGCAGCAATTCGACGCCAGCTTGTCTCGCAGTCATCTCTCACCTCTTCGCCCACGCGAGGCTAAAATTATTGAAGGCCAGAAGGACTACCATGCCGCTGTATTCTAGGTGTTTTGCACTTGTCATCTTGCTTTGCGTTGGATCGGCGCACGCGACGACGGCGACTTTTCCCCTCAAAAAGGTTCCCTCACTCACGTACCTGGTGGACTATGAGGCCTCCTGGTCTCCCGATGGCAGATTCATCGTCCTCATCTCAAACCGCCACGGAGGCCTAAAGGTTCACATTCTCGATACGAGCAGCAGCGGAAACGGCAACGACATGCATCAGATCACTAGCGGCCCGAATGAGGATGATTCGCCGGCTTGGTCGCCGGACGGGCATCAGATCGCTTTCGTATCCGTGCATGGCGGTATTTCCGACATCTTTGTCATGAGCGAGGACGGAAGCAACGTGCGACAAGTCACTCATGGGCTGGGACAGAACATTCATCCCATGTGGTTGCCCGACGGTTCGCGAATCCTGTTCAATACAACCCACTATGGCGGACCGGACCAAAACGATGCCCAGACCTCCGACGAGCAACGGGTGATCGGCGAGAAAAGAGACGATTCTATTGATCTAGCCACGATCCGACCAGACGGAACCGATCTTCAACGCATCACTCACGGCGGTGGGTATACCTATGCATCGTTCTCGCCAGATGCAAAATGGATTTTACACCGACGACAACAGGGCGAGATTTCGCAAGTTTATCTAATGCGCGCCGACGGCTCCGGTGATCATAACCTCTCGGGATCATCGTCTACCGACGGATGGCCCTCCTGGTCTCCAGATGGCAGGAGAATTGTCTTCTCGCGGCACGCAGAGAATGGATTCCAGATTTTCGTGATGCGATCGGATGGTAGCAACGTTCGACAAGTCACCGATGCCATGGGTGAGTTCGTCAATCCTCGATGGTCCCCCGATGGTAAGAAGATTCTGTGCGGCAGACGACTAGGCGGCACCAATCTGATTTTGTTTGACGCGCCAGATTAAGTGACAACACAGCAATTCGAAGCGCGCCGATTCCCAAAAGATTTGTCACTAGACGTCCAAGCCAATCGATCGCATGAGTTCGATGCCATTGCTTTTGGTAACAACCCCAGCTCGCAATTTGAAATCAAATTCGAGCCTTCCACCCACGAGCTCGTCTTGAAAATGCACGTTCTTGACCGCGCCCGGCTCGAGTCCGGCAATATCCGTCAACGCAAGATCGTGAGTGCTGATCAACCCGATCGCACCCTTCTTGATCAACGCCCTGATGAGGCCTTGTGCGCCGATCCGCCGGTCTGCGGAATTGGTCCCCTGCAGCAATTCGTCCAGTAGAAACAGTAGCGGCAGCTCGCTAGGCTCGAACAATTTGCGCAGGCGCGTGATCTCGGCATAGAAACGCGAGCTGCCCTCGTGCAGCGAATCGTTGATACGAATGCTTGCACCGATTTGCAGCGGCGTAAGTTGCAGAGACTGGGCGCGCACCGGTGCCCCCGCCATTGCAAGCACGGCATTGATTCCAATGGTACGCAACAGGGTGCTCTTGCCGGACATGTTCGAGCCGCTGACCAGCAGCACGCGCGTCTCTCCGCAGAGCTCGACGTCGTTGCATACACGCGTGGCGGCAGGGATAAGCGGATGGCCCAATCCGATGGCCTTGAATGCCGGCGAACCGCTGAGGAACTGAGGAAAAGGGTCTGCACACTGCTCGTATGCATACTGCGCGAGCGAAACTAGAGCTTCGAACTCCCCTAGCACCTCGAGCCAAGAGCGGATCACGGCACCATGGGCGCTGCGCCAGCGCTCGGCGGCAAGTGCGGTTTGCAGCGGGTACATAAACAGCAGCAAAAACGGCGCCAAGATGGGATTGCGTCGCGCCTCTACGAAGTTCACGATGGTAGCCAGCTTGGAGAGCGCGGCACCTGCCCCGAGGCCATGCGAAGAGAGCTTGAGTTGCAGCGAGTCGAGTGGGGCGGCATCGAAGCGCTGCGCTTCTATGCGATGCAATAATACCGACAGACCCTTCAGGTCCTCGAAGGCACTTTCGACGGTCGTAATGGCCGCATGGATCGGTTTTCTCAAAAAAACCGTCAAGGCAACTTCAATTATGATGACGAGGATTAGGGGGAATGCCGCTCCCCAGGTCGCCCAAACGGCAATGGCGCCGATCGCCAGCCCGGCGATCAGCGGAGCGCTGCAGCGGATCCAAAAATGCCCCAGCCGATTCGGCGCCTGCGCCCAAGCGTCAAGCATCGCGGGATGCAGCTCAATCTTCAAGGTGTCACCGTCGATCGCCATGGATTCGCGAAACGCAAAGCGATTGCGAAGATCGGCTATGCTGGCGTGCCGGGCGCGAATCGTGTCGATGGTCGCGGGCGCGAGCAGCCATTGGGCTAGGATGGTTTCCCCCATTAGAGTTCGCGCTGCGCAGAGCAGTTCGTACAGGCTGTCTTTGCCGAATAGGTCTAAATCGTCTCCATAAATGTGATCTTTGACGTCGAGGCGCGTACCCGCCACGCCTTTACCGCTCCAATGGTCGCTGAGACGATCGAGGCCCGCGCGATAGTACTGCACGGCCCGCTGGCTGTGACTGCGAAGGTTACGGACATGTTGGTGATAGACGAGCACAGCGATGAACCCCAGGACGGGAGCGACCAACCACCAGCGCGGAATTGAGATTGGACCGAAGCACAGCCATGTGACGATCAAAAATGTGGCACCGATGGCAAGCCGAATTTTCTCAATTCGTGCGTCAAGAACGTCATAGTGTGCGAGACAAGCTTCTCGTTCAGCCAGCCGCTGCGAATATTCCTCTGTTGGCGACATAGAAAATAGTTTGGCACATTTTCGGGGGGTTGGCCTTGACGCACGAATTGTGTGGAGCGCACCACCGTGGCAAGAAGTGCAAGATCCGCACCGCCTTCTCTCATAAAGAGGGGACTCGGCTTCGTGAGCGCCAGCTTCTCTACAGGTCCTTCCTCACTAAATGATCGTTTTGCATCAACTCCACCGGCGCTCCGTTCACTTCAACCCTGGCAACCACTACCCCGGTGCTCGGATTGTTAGGCGCAATGATCACGTTCCCAAAGCCGCAGCAACATTGTAACCGGCCGCCTCTACGGCCGAAATTCAGGGCAAATCCATTGCACCACGTTGTTACTCACAATCTCACTAAACGCGTACGATTTGAGCTCGGCCTCGGTTCCGCATTCGGTATTAGGTATCCGCGAGCCCACTATCATTGCACTTCGGCAGTATAGTTCCTTCCCATCCACAGACTGAATGCGGAAACCATGCTCGCCGGCCCATTTCATTAGCGTGGCATGCGCACAATCTACCGTCTGTGCCTTCGCCCCATCCGCCAACATACTGAATGCGAGGAAGCACAAGATGCGCCTATTCATGATTCGTCTCCCGCGATGATGAGAATCGCTTAAGCCTACGCGCGCGCTGACGAGTCTGCACGCTGCGCAGCGATGGGATCGAATGATCGACGCTCGCTGCACCGCAGACTGAGCGGATCTTATGGTGTTGAGTTCACCCTGAACAGCGGCCAATCGTGTCGCCATTCGCCAAGTGCTCGTCGAATTCCCCAGGGAATTCGACCTTCAGGGTTTCGCCAGACACCGACGCCCTCCCCTTCAGCGCATTTGATGCGTGACACACAAATGCGGTGTCGATGCGCAGCACCCAACCCGCAGGCCCGAGAAAACCATATCCCCACCCAGAGATTGTGCGGCCATCGTTCGACACAGCAGCCGGTTCCCAGAGGCTGCTCCATTGTTCCATCGCTGTTCCCTGGCCGCGCACGAAATCATCGAGATTCATCGTGCCCATTTGACGTGTCCAGATGAACGGACCCGGATTCAAACTGAGGAATGGATTGCCGCTGAAGCCGACCATCACCGCACCGTCCCGCGACATCGCAAAAGGTTGGGCGGGCGCGGCATCGCCCGGCAGCGGTGCCACAAACTGCATAGGACCCCCATGGGCGCGGCGCCGATAGCCATCGCCGGCCGGAAGTTGGCCATCGAATAAATCGCCGCCAATTAAGGTGCCATCACCGCTGACCGCCGTGACTTCGTCGACCACTTCGCCGTCCGCGGTCAGCACGAGACTGGGAACCCCAGAGTTCCACACCGTCCCGTACCAGATCCCGGTAATGGGATCCTCCATCCAGCCCACCAGGGTTTCGCCGCTAGCAGAGACTTGGTTTACACGTGTATTTACCGGAGTGCCGTCGGGTTTTTGCTCGGGCGAGGCCAACTGCACGCTGCCCTGGCGCGGGTTCCACATCCACGCATGGTAATCGGTACAGCTGTTGGTGATCAGCCCGTAAACCGAACCATGATCGTCAACATTGAGGGCAAGGGTCGAAAGGTCATCGCAGGAACTGGTGTGCGCCGTCGGCAACCACCCATGAGCCTCGTCCCATCGATAACCCCCTAGCGATGTGTCCGTGTCCACATCGAGGAGATTGCCCGCAATATAAAGACCGTTGCGCGAGATCGATGTGGATTCGCCTGTGCTGGGGACATTCATCGACACCGGGCCGGTAGCCGCTGTCCAGCGGAACACCGGGCCGCCGCGGCCAAAGTCACCCACTCCAACCTTGCCGTCGCCCGAGAGACCTAGCACGCTGGTCCCATAACCCAGCTGGTAAAGAGTCGGTGCACCCGCCGTATGGTCAAAGCGCATCGACGCGTGGGTGGACACGCCAGCCTGCGCGGTGATCACCGTATACGCGCAGGCATCCGAGCCGTGATTGTTGTCAGGCCACCCCTCTTCATCGTCGTCGGCGTTGTAGAATTTCTCGGCCCCGGGTAGGAACCACAGTGGCGGCGTGGGAAAACCACCGGCAAGAATCGCATCGACGTACAGCACGTAGCGCTGACCAGGAATCAGGCCGTGAATGACGAAGCTGCCGTCGGGGCCGAGCAATCCCTGCGTCAACTGACCGGTGACTGCCGAGGTGGCCCCTGCGTAAGGGTTCGAGAGATTGCGCGCGATCACATTGACGCCGGTCAGTTCAGTCTTACCGTCAACATCGAACACCTTGCCGTCGATCGTCCCGTAAGCCAGCGGCCATCCTTTGCCCGGATAAAGATCTGAGATGGCGGCCATTGAGTCGAGTGTATGAATGTTGGCCTGAGCAACGCCGGTTCCCGTAACGGGTGTCGGATCGATGTACGGGTACATGGTTTCCACGTCGGCACGAGTCGGACCAACCGCATAGGGCAGCGTCGCGCAGCTGGTCGGTCCCGGCGCCTCACCGTAGAACACTGCGGCACCATTTGCTTGCGTATGCGCGAGGCCGAGCGAATGCCCAAACTCATGCGTGGCAACACCCTGGAATGCAGCCGCCTTCACGTCCTGCGGATTTATGGAAGAGCCGTTTAGAACCGACCAACTCTCGGTGATGATGGTCGTGCCCTCGATGGAGAATTGCGGCGAGGACACGCCCAATACCCCATCGGGCGCCCCGATGTAATCCTGAAGGATGCTGCCGTCGACATCGAAGATCACATAAATTCCGCGGCCATTGGATCTACCGATGATCAGCGACACATTGCTCGCATCGATATCCGGTAAGCCCTTCTTGGAGAAATTCCCGGCGATGTACGCACCCACGGCAGCGGTGGGGACGCTGGACCAATCCGCGTAACCCTTACGCACCAAGTGCGCGCCCACTGCGTTGTCGAATACCACCTGGGTCGGCGTATCGGTGGAGTAGTCCGTGACGATCCCTAGATTCCCCAAGTCGTAGTACACAGGTATCGGATCGGATCCAAAGTGATAGCCGGTTCGCGTCGCCGGATCGACGATCAGCGGACCATCGGCGTATGCGACGCTCGAGCACAATGCGACCAGCGCTGCGCTCAAACCAAAGCTCAAGCGCCGGGAGTTATTCATTGCGCATACTCCCCTCTTCAATCCAACGGCCTTTGACGGCCTTACGCACCAGGGAAACAAACGCTTTCGTGTTCACGGCCCCCTTGTTCACGCTCATCATTTGTCGGTCCGAGCCAGCCAACAGGCTGGGCTCAACCCTTACATGTGAGAATAGGCCGGAATTATTCGTGTCGTTACTCGCTCCCGCGGCCGACACTTTGAACTTTCCATGAGCCAGGCCCACGGTTGTCTGCAGGCCAGTGAACTTCGCCCGACGATTGAGGAACAGAATCGCTTCCTCCCCTTGGGTATAGGTGGTCCAGCCGGCAGGGGTCACCATGAGATTCATCATGCCGTTGCCCATGCTTCGCGGCTTGAGGAGCCCAAATTGACGAAAGGTGTACTCGGTCCCAACGTCGCCTCGAATTGCTTCGGCGACGTGGAAGGTGACCTGGGTATACGGGAATCCGCTTGGATCGATGCCATCAGCGACGCTTTTCACCGTGCCGCGCAAGATGAGGTCTGACTTGCTGACGAGCTCTACGATATTGGATTCGCGTTGCTGCATGGTGGCGTACGCGCTACTGCTGACTAGCGCCAAGCAAAAGGTCATCAGCCCAAGGCGAATTGGGTATCTTCTGGTATTCACGTTGATCCCTATTTGTTTCTAAGTCTTATTGTTAAGTTTGAAAACGGCGTGACATCAATGTGCAGCTAAGCGGTGAAGACTCGCTGCGGTCGACGTCGATCCAGAATATCAGACACACGCAATGCGAGTGAGCTGACGTAATCCGCACGACTGGCACCAGGGACCGGGTGTCAGTCGGCTCGACTGCGATTGCTGATACTCCTTATATAGGTATTGGTCTTTTCCTCTCTCCTAATCTTAGGTTATTCCCCGATGGCCGGGCCGCGGCGCTCGCTTCGCCCGAAGGTGGACTCTCTCCCGCCTCATTTGTGGCTGAAACACCGAAATAGTAAGGCGTGCCTCCATGCAAGCCGGTGATCGCAGCGCTGGTAGCAGTATGGCGGCGGCTCAAAGACCACGGAATGCGTGGAGCAATCTCACAGTCGCGCCCTGGTAGAGAATGAAAACGCCCAGTGCGATGAACACAAACGGCATCAACTGACGTGTGTAGCGTCGAACTGGCGCGCCGATCGCGCGATGCCGAGTCAGCCAGTAGGCGAATGTGAGCCAAATCGCTGTCATGATTCCGAACACGATTCCCATAATGGCTATATTAGATCCCGATCGCATCGCAAACAGCGGGATATAAACGCTGACATTGTCTCCTCCGTTGGCAATTGTCATAGCGAAAACAGGCGCGATGTTAGCGCTTCCAATGGGTGATCTGCGATTCTCCGCAGACGCTTGCTCATTCGCGTCAGAGGAAGTCCAAAGCTCCCATGCGCTTTTAAGGCCCATTGTGATTGGCACCAGTCCGAGAAGGCCGATGACCCCCGGAGGCAAGACGAGCGAGACCCGTGACCCGACTACACTCACTAAGTAAAGCAGCGCGATGCCCATGAACTGGCCCGCAACGATTTGACGTATGCGGAATCGAGGGTCGGCGAAAAACCCGAGGAGAACGAAGACATCATCCAGGTCCGTCGATATGAAAAGAACTACAGCTTCGCCAACGAGTTCCAGTAGGTGTTTCACGTCCTATTGTCGCTTTCAATGGCCGATCATGCTGCAAATTCGTCGGGTCCTCCCCGCCCTCGCCATTCCGCCCTGCTCGCCAACACCTTCTCCCCGGCCAAGAACTTACCGCACCCCCAATCTTCAGTTGATCGAGTCGAACAGTGAATATGGTCATCCGTTGCAACGCGCGAAAGCGTCGATGACCAAGGACTTTACGCAACAAGGGCCGACGTCGATTGGCGACGCCGGCCCTGAACAACCTTTAAGACCTATCGATCCCCGTCGAAATCTGATTTCTGATTGAGATCAAACACCAACGGTCGCAGGTAATCATTAGGATCAACCAGCCACCACACGATGGGCCACGTGGCTTGCGGCACGTTGGCCGCGTTCAGCGCATCGTAGAATCCAACTTTCCATTCCAGCGACGAACCCTCCGCCGCAACTGCCGTCAGATGGTTCGGAATGAAATAGCGCGGCTTGACGTGTCCAATATAGCTGACGATGTCTCGCTCTCCGTTTTGGTTGTATCCGAGACTCACCACCGATCCTATTTCAACATCGACGGGAGCCAGGTTGTCCATGATCGAGGCGAGGTTCCCTCCCACCGTCTGCCCGTTGACAGTGACTCCAGGGAAGCAACCATGGATATCCTGAGGCGGTTCCGCAGGCACTGGCGGACTGGTTCCCGCGACGTTGTTGGGCAACGCGCAGCTATCGATGATATCCCCGGTTGAGTTGTGCCAAACGAATTTGAACTTGTGCTCGCCGTTGACCGTGAACACATAGAACAGCGCGATCGGGCCGCCCGGACCTTGGCGGGAAGTGGCGATGTTCAACACACCGGGCTCGAGCGGCGTACCTGCAGGGAACAGCAGCGGATCGCGCGGATCTTGCAGATTGCACGGGAATGTATTCCCTTTGGACGCGGTGGGGGTGCAGACACCGGCGACCGCCGCCGCGATTGGCACGGCATCCGGATCGGTCACTCCGGTATTCGTCGAATGCAAGTGCTTGAACACGCTGATACGAACATCCGGTTCAAACTCACGGACGGCAACGATTTCGGCACCCGGCAGTGACCCGCGAGCAGTTAGAGTCTTGCAAGTCACCGTCTTCACCAACGTGTAACCGTTATTAAAATTATTATTTGCATCGATTGCCATGTTGTCGCAGGTTTCAGGGGTGGCATAGATGACGGCACCCGTCTCCTGAGCGATGTAGGCCGCATTATCCGCATGATCGAAATGCCCGTGACCCAGGAAAATCGCTTCCGGCTTAAGATCCAAAAGATCTTGGATCACGATCGGCGTGCGGCCCGGCATAATTTCCAGTCGCGTAATGTAGCTGTCGAGCAGCACTACGTGTCCCTTCATCGCCGCCGCGAACGTGGCATTCGTCAGCCAGGAGAACACCACTCGATCATCACGAACCTTGCCGCTTCGCGCGTCGACGTTCTCAACTCCGAATATTTTCTGTCGTGCCGCGATCATCGCAGCAGATGGCTTCGCCATCGCCTGACCCATGAGACCGGGCCGAGCTTGGAAATTGCCCGTGCTGGCCGTCCTTTGCATCCTTAGATCCTGGATATTATCGGGAGGTTGGTCATGAAATGGGTAGGTATGTATCTTATTGGTTTCATCGTCCTGGTCGGTGGCCTTCTAGCGGCACTCTGGAAATTGGGTATTTTGCAAAGCATCGGTACCACGTGGACATTGATCGGAGTCGCAATCCTGATCGGCATTGGCATCATGATCTCCGTCTCTCATAGCGGCAGCAAAGAAAATATCCAGATCGACAGGAAGTGACCGGTTCAGCCGAACCCCTCAATCTTCTCCGCTGCGCTAGCCCATGCCACTCGATGCCACGTGTATCCCGGCAATCACCCACAGCGACACGAGCGCGACGTTGCTCAACGTGAAGGCGAAAAGCCTGTGTAGCACGTGGTTATAGGTAAGATGAATTAGACTGTGAACAATGCGTAGGGCGACGTAAGCCCACGCCACAAAGACCGCCAGGCGTGACGCTCCCGCAGTGACAGACAGGACCAAGCAAACCACGTAAAAGAGCATCGGTAGCTCGAGCAGGTTCATGTAGTTCCTGTTCGGAATACTGACATTCGGCGGGACCGCGGCGGACTCTCCGTACTTGAAGTCATTTGGACTAATCTCGCGCCGCCGAACAGAGCGAACTCGAAAAAATGGAATGAGCAGCAAGACCAAAAAGGTCCATCCCGCCAGTGCAAACAGGGGATAAAGAATCGCGAGGTTTCGCACTGT
Organism: uncultured Gammaproteobacteria bacterium; assembly: GCA_963785405.1. GTDB lineage: Bacteria > Pseudomonadota > Gammaproteobacteria > Steroidobacterales > Steroidobacteraceae > Bog-1198. Next base: position 1,014,432 of record CAWAVF010000002.1, on the reverse strand, counting down.
CACACCTACTTGGCCGTCTGTCGCGCCGCAAGCGCCGTCGGATTGGGTGTGGGCTCAGCGATCTTGCGTAGCCGATTGCGATCGGTGTGGTGAAATGTCTCGCACTGGCCGGGTATGACCAGCAGCGTGTCCTGCTCGTACGACCACGTACCATCCGCGTGGATGTCGACCGTGATTGTGTAGCGATCTGTGCGAAACGCCTGCTCGAGGAAAGGATTGGAGACGATGCCGTTGGTGAGCGAACCACGCACGGCTTCGAGCGTGAATGACTTCGCATCGGCGCTTGCTTCGCCGACGGCCATCGCGGTCTGGCCCCGGGGAATTGACAGCGTGAGCAGTATTGCGTGCGTGGCTGGTTCCCACAGCCAGAAGCCGACCTGGTCGTGGAATGTCTCTGGATCGTCAGGCTTCACGATCCGCGTGTGATAGCGCAGCCCGTAGAAAAGTTGCGGCCCGTTGGTCTGGGCGTCGATCGGCTGGAGTTCGTAGTGCTCGATGAAGCGCTGATGCTCCGGACCGTCAGGCTTCGGATTGACGTCCTGGCCGGCAGCGCTGGACCAGATACCGGCCATTCCTGTGAGTGGTCCGAGGTTTGCCAGCGTGTCAATATCCGGTTCGGGTTCCGTGTAGATGTCCGAGGAGTAGCGGTACATGAGGACTCCAGGCGAGGAATCGGTTTGCCGTTCTTAGGATTGCGTCGTCCGCCTGATTCGGGCGCTCGTCCAAGGCCGATATCTTACTAGGTCTTTGCGACTTGAAGCGAGACTCGCTTGGTGCCGTTTGCCACCCAGTGAGTTCCTTGTTGCTTGAAACCGAACTTGTCATGAAACAAGCGTGATGGTTCGTTAGGCGGAAAAATATTGTACTCGCACGTTACCAGGGGGATGTCTTTGGATCTGGCGTGGCGAAACATATCTTCGTACAGGAGGGATCCCAAGCGCTGGCCTCGAGATGCAGATGAAACAACAATGCGGTCAACGTACACAAATCGCGGATATTTTTTAGAGAACCATTCAAAGTTCTCGTTCTTATAGGCGGAGCCGTTGCACATCGCGAGAAGAAAGGCCGATACGATGCCACCTAGACTGGCCACAGTGTGATAGCAAGATATCGCGTCTAATTCGGCCAAGCGCGCCACGTCCATTGCGCTTGTATGCTGAACTTCGGCTAGATTCAACGCGCAAATACTCTCAAAGTCGCCCGGAGCAGCGGCACGTATCACGACACTCGGCATATGGACACCCGACTACCAATTCGCCCCCTAGCTGATATGATCCGCAAATCAATCGCGCCATCATAGTGCATATACCAAGACATGCTGATCGACCGTAGAACCGTGATAATCGGCGCGGCCACGTTGGCCGCCGTCAGAACTGGTGAGAGTGCCACGCCTGACACAGTGGAGGTGCAGATGAATTCACCAACTGAACGCGTACTGGGCATCGGGGGACTATTCTTCCGGAGCCGCGAACCCAAAAAACTGGCGCAGTGGTATCAACTCAATCTCGGGATTGACCATCAAGTGTGGCAACAAGCCGCCGGCCCGACCGCGTTCACTCCGTTTGCGATGGATTCGGACTATTTCGGATCGAAGCAGCAAGCTTGGATGATGAATTTTCGAGTTCGAAGTTTAGACGCCATGGTCGCGCAGCTGCAGAAGTCCAACATTGAGGTGAAGGTGGATCCCGAAAAATATCCCTACGGTCGATTTGCCAGACTGCACGATCCCGAAGGCAATCCGATCGAGCTATGGGAACCGGCAAGCCCGGCGTAAGCGTTGGTCTAGTCTAAGGCGCTCGCGCGCTTCCGCATAACAACGCAAGGCTATTTGGGCGCGAGCGGACATAGCCCCGTGATTCGGGCCGAAGGCGTCCTCGCCGACAGCGGACAGGGGTCAAAAATAGACATGTCGTTACGAGAGTCGTCACACCGTGGACATCGCTGTTCAGTTCGCGCGAATTGGGAGAAATTTCGTGCGTTTGTTGTGTCTCTTCTGGTTTGATTTCGACATAGTACCGCGCTATTCTCGATGCAAAGTAACGGAGAAGAACGACTCGATATCTCGGCCTGCGCGCGCAACTACGACAAACAAACGAGGTGTCAGATGAAATCCACGACATGGATTTGGACAAGGATGGTCTGTTCATTGCTGGCGCTCGCTTGGTTCGGCCAGGTTGACGCGCAGTCAATGCCTCGGCTCAAGCCGATTCCGCCGCGTGGTCCGCGGATCAGCGCTGCTGCCGTTGCGGCAAGCCCGGCGGCAAGACTGGCGACGGCAAGCTCCGCGACTGCGTCCCCCTGGCAATCGCTGAATAACCAACCGCCTTTTACTTCGAACGACTGCAATGGAGGTTTTCCCGGTGCCGCGAACCCGCTATTGCTGACCGACGGCTCGGTGATCGTGCAGGACGCCGGTTGCCCCGACTGGTGGCGATTGACTCCTGACAGCAGCGGCAGCTATGCGAATGGAACGTGGACCCAGATCGGCTCACTGCCACCGGGATACGCCCCGCTCTATCACTCCTCCGCCGTTCTGCCCGACGGGCGGGTGATCATCATGGGCGGCGAATACAACTACTACGAGGGCAACTACTTTTTCCCCATCTGGACCGCCGATGGCGCGATTTATGATCCGATAGCCGACGTCTGGACGTCAGTGGCGCCGCCGCCGTTCTTCAGCTTCATTCAGAATCTGCCTCCCCCGGCCCCCTTGATGCAGACGATCGGCGATGCCCAGAGCATCGTCCTGCCGAATGGCGTTTACATGCAGGCGGATTGTTGCACCAACCAGCAAGCGCTGCTTGATGCTCACACCCTGACGTGGACTCCGACCGGGACCGGGAAGTTTGACGATAATGACGAGGAGGGATGGACCCTGTTGCCAAACGGTGAAGTCCTGACCGTTGATGCCTATGTCCCGTTCAACTTCCCGTATATCCCGACAGGCACCAACTCGGAGCTCTATAACTACCGAACGGGGACCTGGCACAGCGCCGGCAGCACGATCGTGCAACTCTGGGATTCGGGGCTTTACTGCGGCGAGCTCAACGCTCCGCCGCCGACCCCCACTTTCGAGCTCGGCCCGGCGGTGCTGCGGGCGGACGGAACGGTCTTTTACGCCGGTTCGAATACATGTCCCGGGGCAGTCGGGAACACGGCGATCTATAATTCTTACACGAGACAATGGCAGCCGGGCCCCGTGTTTCCTGAAGTCAACGGCGTGACGGACCTCAACATTGCCGATGGTCCGGCTTCGTGGGAGCCGAACGACAAGGTGCTCATGATGGCGAGCCCCGAGTACGGCAGTCCGCCTTCCTTTTTCTTTGAATGGGACGGAAGGCATTTGAACCAGGTCCCGGGTCCTCCGAATGCACCGTTCGATGGGTCTTATTACGGCAACATGCTGTTACTGCCCACGGGACAGATCCTCCTTACCGATTTCTCCACCGACATCGAGCTCTACAACCCGACCATCAGTGGTAGGGATCGGGAGTTTCAGCAGACGATCGCGCCGGTGGTCTTCTTTGCGCCCCTGGAGGTAAGTCGAGGCGGCTCCTATGAGATTTTCGGCTTGCTCTTCAACGGTGTCTCCCAGGGAGCCGCCTATGGTGATGACGTGCAGGCTGCGACCAATTTCCCGCTCGTGCGGGTCATCAACCTGAAAACCTCCCATGTCTTCTACAGTCGCACGCATGATCACAGCAACATGGCAGTGGCATTCCCTGGCCTCGTGTCGACGCATTTTGACGTACCCGCCGGCCAGGAAACCGGACCCAGCCTTCTGGAGGTCGTTGCGAACGGCATTGCATCTCGGCCAGTGTTCGTAGTCGTTCATTAGCCCCACGGCTCCGTGGGGGGCGTTATGCTCCCCGCGGCCTCGGGGGTCACAGCGTGCTGCTATCTACCGCCTGCGCGGGCGATCGGCTCAGTTACCCAGTCATCCGCAAGGGCGTAAATTCGAAGTACCAACGCCTCGCGTGTGGCGCAGGAAAGCTGCAGGTACCAAGCGGCCCCATCTGAAATTCCGCCATAAGGCGTGCCGTGAGTTCCGCTCGCATCCCAGACCCGTGGCCGCAGCGGGTGCGAGGCGATTGCAGCTGAGATAACACCAACGTCGGTTTCGAACGGACCCGCGGGGCACAGGTCCTCCGTCCAGGCCCCGCCGCTAATGAGACACCCCGCAAAAATGAAAATCAGCGCCCTGATGAATCCCATACGCTACCTGACCTGGACATGAATCGTGATAATACAGAACGAGGCGTATGGCTGCTCTGAGGAAGGTATCTCGACATCCAACTCTCGTCAGGCAACAAACACTGAGCGCCCCTGTTATGACTTCCAAACGAGCGTTGAAAATCACCACGGCAAGCATCGTCGTGATCGCCCTGTTGTTCGTCGGACTCTGCGCACTCATCCAGTGGGAGGGATCGAGTGCACGTGAGAATGCACCCGCGCTCGAGGCGCAGGTCGCGCAGTGGCTCTTGCACTACACCGTCCCTGCCAGGTTCAGAGCAATGAAGAATCCGCTGGATGTGGAAGTCGCAAGTGCCGACGTCGAAGCGGGTCACGACCTATACACCAGGAAGTGCGAAATTTGCCATGCCTATGACGGCAGTGGCAGGACCGAGATCGGCAGCGGCCAATATCCAAGGCCGCCGGATTTGCGCGGCGCTGATGTACAAATCATGCGCGACGGCGAGCTGTTTTATCACCTCAAGAACGGCATCCGACACACTGGGATGCCGGCGTGGACGCTTCCCGACCGGAAGCTCTGGCAGGTGAGTGCATATCTGCGGCATCTACCCCGGCTCGCCGCGATCTCGCCACAGATGGCCGCAGAGCAATTGTCGACTGGTAGCGACGCGCATTACGTGGGTTCGGAAGCCTGCAAAGACTGTCACAGCGCAATTTACGGCCGCTGGAAGAAGACTCGCATGGCGAACGTCGTACAAGACCCGCACGCCCATCCAGAAGCCATCATTCCGGATCTTTCAAAACCGGATCCACTGCTGACATTCACCAAGGACGAAGTCGCACTGACCTACGGCAGCAAGTGGAAGCAACGCTATTTCAAACAAGTCGGCGACGACTATTTTGTGCTTCCCGCGCAGTGGGACATCACCCATAAGCTCTGGCGGCCGTACTTCGTCAAGAACGGCACTGACTGGTGGGCGTCGCTTTACCCCGGCGACAACATGCAACGGCCGACCGGGCCGCTTTGTGATGGGTGCCACTCGGTCAACTACGATATCGACACCAAGAAGGTCACGGAGTGGAACGTTGGCTGCGAGAAATGCCACGGCCCCGGCAGCGATCACGTCGAGCACCGGGACAAGTTGAATATCATCAATCCCGGCAAGCTTAACTATGTGCAAGCCAACGACACCTGCATCCAATGCCACTCGCAGGGTCAGCCGCTCACGAACCCCATCAAAGGCAAATACTACGATTGGCCTGTGGGTTTTCACATGGGCAAGAAACTGGTCGACTTTTGGAAACTGGAAGACCACAAGTTGGGCGAGTTGTCATTTACGCATTTCCCCGACGGGACAGCGCACAAAAACCGCATGCAGGGCAATGATTTCGTGCAGAGCTTGATGTACACGCGAGGCGTCACGTGCGCGGATTGTCATGACCCGCACGGTTCCGACAACGAGGCCATGCTAATCAAGCCAGTAAGGGAGGTCTGCTCGACGTGTCATGGGCCTAATTCTCAAAATGGACCGCGCGCGCCGACAGTCGAAGCGCATACCCATCACGCGCCGGGAAGCGCTGGAAGCGAGTGCGTCGCGTGTCATATGCCAAGAATTGAGCAAACAATTGCTGACGTTAATGTGCGTGCACATACCTTCAAGTTCATCACGCCGGCTGAAAGCGATGCGTTGAAGATCCCAAACGCATGCAACCTGTGTCACGCGGATAAGACAACGGCCTGGGCGACCGGGGCGTTGAAGGGCTGGCAGGACCGATCACCCTGGCGCATGTCGGGACAGACGCCTATGCCATGAGCGGCAAATTTCATGTCTTTGGGGTCTATCGCTAGTCGCGATCAGGAGCCCCCGGCGGGAATAGCTTGCGGTACGGTCGCGCCTCATCAACCGTGCGGGCGATCGAGGGTCGAGCAAGCAATCGCGCGCGATAGGTGCGAACGCCTGGGAATCGATCGCCGATCGGGTGCACCCAATCCGCATAGAATAGCGCAGGGGCAGCTGCGCAATCCCCGATCGTAAAATTGTCGCCGACCGCCCATGCGTGATCGGTAACATGTTTGTCCAGCCATCCATAGGCGACGTCCAGCATGGCCCTCGCTTCCGCGACTCCTTTTGCATCGTGCTCGCCATCGGCTCTCATATGGTCCGAAACCAACTTTTGCATCGGTGTCATGACGTAGTTGTCAAAGAATCGATCCATGAAGCGGGCCTTGAGCGCCGCGTCGATATCGTCGGGAATCAGCCGCACTGTTCCGGGGTACCGAAGCATTAGATGTTCAATGATGACGCTGGATTCTATGACCGATACTTCGCCATCTTTGAGCACAGGGAATTTCCTGAGCGGCCAGAGCGCTGCTAGCTCGGCAAACCCTGCAGCATCGTCAACCATACGATAGCGGAACGGCGTGCCGTTCTCATACAGCGCGATCAAAACCTTCCAGCAATAAGCGGCGAACGGGTGGGCGTACAGTGTCAATGGCATACCAATTTGCTTCCAACTTTGTTTGCGACATGTCGTTCGTCTTAGGTGCCGCGCTGACGCCAGTCTGCGCTTTGCCGCGGGGGTGGTCAAAACCCGGGACATGGGCCGTTAACGCTCAGGCGGTCTAGCTCTCCCTGGCGTTAAGGTTTCCTTAAGGGCTATTTAGATACCCCGTTTGTTGCGCGATGGCGGCGCGGCGCACTCTGCTGCACCGTCGGTCAATACAGCAGCCGGAGTCCTCACACGATCTCGCAAATGATCGCTTCTCGCCTCACACGGATCAGAGTTCGCACGGCCGCCTTGATCGCCGTGTGCCTCGCCGTGCCAATAGCTGCCTTGTCACAACAAGCGACAGTCGCCGTGCCTACGAGAGCCGCCAAGGTATCACTGACCGACCTCGACCTCACGACGTCGGAGGGCATCGCCGCGGCGCGTGACCGCCTCCAAGGCACTGCGCGCCAGTTATGTTCCCAGCAGCTTGACAATCTGGAACTTTCGCACCGTGTCGACTTCCTAAGCTGCGTCGACAACTCGTTGATACAAGAGCTGCAGCAGGTCAGCAGCAAGGCACGCGCCGCCATCCTGGCGCACAACTCGGCGTGGCCCACGGCCGCTGATGACGGAACTCTCAGCCAACCTCGTGAAAGCGCTCCTGATACGAGCGTGGTTGCAGTTTCAATTGCGGATCTGGATCTCTTGTCTCCACAAGGCGTGCTCATTGCGCGCGAACGTGTTCACAACACTGCACGGCGTCTCTGCAGCCAGCTCAATGGCAATCAAGGCCCGGCGTCGTACTATTCGCACTGCGTGAATGATGCGACGGCAGGCGCGCTGCGGCAGATCAACGAAGGTACGCTCGCAAACTAAAAACCTAGGGCACCGCCCTGCCCGTGCTCGGCGGGATCGCTATGGTTGATTTAATACGCTGACCAAGCAAGCGATGCCATTGAAGGTGGCGTGCATAACGAATGATGGTCGAAGCGATGATGAGCGGATGACGAACACCGATGAGACCAGTCCTAAGGCCATTCGAACTCCGAACGCGAGTGCGCCGATGGCCCCCAGCTTGAAGCCATTGTTATGGAGCAGTGAAAATAGCACGCTCAAAATCAAGGCAGCGGCCCAGACGTTGATCTTTTTCTTAAGCCAGTCGAGAAGAAGACCGCGAAATATCAGCTCTTCGGCCAGAGGTCCTGTGATGGCAATTAAAACAAGCGCGGCGGCGAGTTGGCTTACGGTTCGCGGCAAAATCTCAGGCGATGGCAGCGGCACGACCTCAATGCCAATCCCGCGGAGCAGAATCGCCACGGCGGATACGAGTACCGTCAAACCAAGACCGCTGGCGGCGGCGGCCAGAAGTACCTTGAGCCGGGTCCTCGAAAAGCGAGCTGCCAAGCTATCCCAGCCGCGATTTTTCGCGAGCCACTCATAGCCTACGAGCCAGGAGCTGTAAACGGCGGTCCCAAAGATGATCCCCGATACAAATTTTGAGTGGGTATAGAATCGGGCTATTGCGATAGCTATCGCGCCGAGGACTGCGCCGAGGATGAGACCGCCTACAAGTAACAGCGCGATGTCGCGCAATCGGACTGGTTGCACAGGTCGCACCGCGTAAGGATTGATTAGGACATTTTCGGGTGTATCGGTCATCGCTACAGTGCTTAGGCGCTCATGCGCGTCGTATCGTTGGCAACCGCTTGCTGGTGATTCAAAAGGGTTGAATAAGTCAATAGTGCCGGCATGACAATAACACCGCCGTCGTTGGGGTAAGAGTTCCCTGGCTACCCTGGGAATTTCCGATTAGGTATAATTGACTCTCAGGACGTGCCTCTCGGCACGCCGGGCCGCAAGGGGCGCTGCGACTGGGTTTGAGACCAGCCAGGCTTGCGGTACCGTGGCTTTAGGGCCAACGGCGCTCTCAACACTTAAAGGAGTTGCAGAGTGCCATGAACGCCGTTACCAATTCTGCCGCTGTTACTGGCGATTTCTACGTCGCCGACCTGACCCTTGCTGACTGGGGTCGCAAAGAAATACTCATTGCGGAAACCGAAATGCCAGGACTTCTGGCAATTCGCGCGGAATACGCACCGCTCCAGCCGTTGCGCGGCGCGCGCGTGGCCGGTTCGCTGCACATGACCATCCAGACCGCGGTGCTGATCGAAACACTACAGGCCTTGGGTGCAGAGGTGCGCTGGGCCTCGTGTAACGTGTTGTCCACGCAGGATCACGCCGCGGCGGCGATCGCTGCGCGCGGAACCTCGGTGTTTGCTCATAAGGGCGAAACGCAGGATGAGTTCTGGGACTACACGCATCGCATCTTCGAATGGCCCAAAGGTCAGCATGCCAACATGATTGTCGACGACGGCGGCGATGCGACGTTACTGCTGCACTTTGGCGCACGTGCCGAGCGCGATGCGAGGTTGATTGCGCACCCGAACAGCGAAGATGAGACCGCCCTGTTCGGAGCCATCAAAGCCACGCTGAAACGCGACCCACACTGGTATTCGGGGCGCCTCAAAGCCATCCGAGGCGTGTCGGAGGAAACCACGATTGGCGTCAAACGCCTCTATCAGATGGCCAAGGATGGGCAATTGGTCGTTCCGGCTATCAATGTCAATGACTCGGTGACCAAGAGCAAGTTCGACAACCTTTATGGCTGCCGCGAGTCGCTGGTTGATGCCATAAAGCGCGCCACCGATGTGATGGTGGCGGGCAAGATTGCCGTCGTCGCGGGCTACGGCGATGTGGGCAAGGGCTCAGCACAGGCTCTACGCGCGCTTTCAGCGCAGGTGTGGGTAACCGAGATCGATCCGATCTGCGCTCTGCAGGCGGCGATGGAAGGGTATCGCGTCGTGACCATGGACTACGCGGCGGAGCATGCAGATATTTTTGTCACCGCTACCGGCAACTGTCATGTGATCACGCACCAGCACCTGAAGCGCATGAAGAACAATGCCATCGTTTGCAACATCGGCCATTTCGATAATGAAATCGACTGCGCCTCGCTCAAGCAATACGCGTGGGAAAACATCAAACCCCAGGTCGATCACATCATCTTCCCCGACGGCAAGCGCATCATTCTTTTGGCCGAGGGTCGGTTGGTGAATCTAGCCTGTGGCACCGGTCACCCAAGCTATGTCATGAGTTCATCGTTTGCCAATCAGACGTTGGCACAGATTGAACTGTATACAAATACCGCGAACTATCCGGTCGGCGTCCATGTGCTGCCTAAACACCTGGACGAGAAAGTGGCGCGCTTGCAGCTGAAGAAACTCAGCGCTGAACTTACCGTACTCACCGACCATCAGGCGCGTTATATCGGTGTGGAGCAGGCCGGGCCGTATAAAACCGACCAGTACCGCTACTGATACTGAAGATTTTGGGTTTTATCGCCGGATCGTGAGCTTCAGATCGCCGCCGACGAAAGAGGCCAAGCGCTCGGCTTCCGCTGCAATATGCGTGCGGGTCCCGCGCGGCAGTTTGGCGAACGGTTCGATCTCGACAGTCACGGTCCGGCCTTTGTGCTCGTGCTTCCATACGCCTGCCATTCGACCGTTCACGAGGAGGACTGCCGAGACCCAGCCCTGGAGTCGATAGATCCGTTGCCGGTACTTCTGATCCAACAGCGCCGGCACGCGCCGCGACGCGCATACCACCCACTGATCGAAGGCGGGCAGCAAGCGTACGACATTGGCCGGCTTGGTGGTGGCTAGATCGGCAACATCCTGACTCAGCATCCAGTATCGCTCCCCTTCGATTGTTACTTCCGTTGCCGCATCGCCGAGCGCGGCGAGTCTGCGTTTCGCCTGGCCCTGGTTGATCCCCCACCAGCGGGGGCCAAGGTCGCGGGCCGAGGCGGGACCATAAGCGGCGAGATACCGGGTCGTAAGCACGTTGAAAGCTTTGTTCTGGTCGCTCTCCACCTTCAGCTTGCGAAGCCAGGTGGCTGGATGGGTGAAGCGCGCCTCTGGTCCGTCGTTTGCCGCAAAGCATAGCGACCCGCAAAACGATGCGTACCTCAGGGACCCGCTCCAGCTACCCAGCATGCCCGCGACCATTTTCTTTGTGGCACCAAGCTTGCTTAATGCCGCGGCCAACTCCGTGCGCGTGAGGATATGCCCGCGGAGCGCCTTGTCGATGTAGCCGGCGACCGGAACTGCTTCGGGATTCTTCAATGGCCACACGCCTGGTTTCCAGATGCCAAAACCGGCAATGAAGGTGCCGAGATCGGCGGCTGGCAACACGTGCAGCGTCGCGCGCATCGCCCAAATCTTGACCAGCGTGCGCTTCCGCCACAGGGCATCCGCAACGGCTTCTCGCTCCAACCCGTCGATGCGGGCCCATAGCGCGAGATCCACCGACGACATTAGCTGGGCGTGCAGCCCGCAGAGCCGGTCGACGACCGCCACCAGATCATCCGGCGACGCGCGTTCGATCAGGTAATGCCGCCGCATTCGCCACGCCAGCGCCTGGTCCCATGAAATGTCCTCACGGGTCATCGACTGCTCGCCGCTCTCACCGGATGACATCTCGGCGATCCAAACTGTTGCGGTCCCAGCCAGCTGCAACTGCGCCTGCCGAGTAGGTGTTGCCCAGGAAATCGAGCACGATTTTCGCTGGATCCGCAAGCACTCGGATCTCATCGTAATCGAGCAAAAACTCGCCAAGGCTGGAGTCGAATGTGCCCTGCCCAGTCAGTGGGACGTGGCCAAGGCCGACCGGAACGGGAGCCACATAGGAATAGAAAGCGGCTCGTCCATAGCCGCCGTTACCGGGCCAAAACCCTGCACTGATGCATTCGTGTGAGTACGCCTCGGCTTGGATCGAATCCGCGCCTGGCCGCGGCGGCGCGCGTTTGCCGTTAAAGCGCGTGACCGCCAGGTCAAAGGAGCCCCAAAAAAAATGTACTGGGCTGATCTTGCCGTAGAAGTTGCAGGAAAAGCGCCTAAACAACGCTTCAGCTTCAATCAATACCCTCCAAAAGCGCTGCGCGGCATCACCGTCATAGCTCGCGTGAACGGTGTCCTGATCGAAGCGAATCGGATTCGCGACCTCCGCGGGCCGCGGATTTATGCTGACCTCGACCCCCAGATCCTTGAGGGTGTGCAGATAGGCCGCGTAGAAATCGCGCACCGATTGCGGTTCCAGGTTCAAAGCCCGTGCGGCGCCGGAACTGCGACGAAAGGTGAGTAAATGTGACAAGAAGTCAAATTCGATTTCGAGTGCATCTCCATCGACCAAGGGCATCGCTGAAGTTGAAAGACCGCGAGCCGTCACGTACAGGGTTACGTTCCACCAATGATTTTGCCTGGGTGTAAGCGCGAGCCGCGTCTTGCCGACGATTTGCGTGAACATGTGCAGCGTTTCAGCGGTGGCTTGCCACTCACGCCACTCGAGGCTAGGCCATTGCATGCTTGCACCTCGGAACATTCATAAGTAACTCCAAGCCGCTCATCGGGTAAGCTGCGTGTCTGCCATATTCAAGGAGTTCAGAATGCGCAGTCCCGATTCCCGCCTCGTGCACATGAAGTATGCCTCTGTCGCGACCACGCTGCTGATTCTAAGTGTCGCGTGGCTTTCTGGCTGCGCCGGAAATAGCAGTTCGGTAAAGGGCGCTTGGCAGGTATCGCCGCACCCCGCCTTTTCGAGAGTACTAATAGTTGGGATCAGCACGAACTTCGACCAGCGCTGCGCGTTCGAGTTTTCCATGGTATCGCAGTTCTCGGGCAGCTCGACTCTTCCAATCGCCAGCTGCAACACGATGATGCCCAAGGACGCACTGACGCGTGCAAACATCGATCGCGTGGTAGCGGCGCAGCATGCCGACGCCGTACTCACGAGCGCCGTCGTCACCGTGCAGGTCGGCTCGCAGTCAGGCTACACCATCCCCTACTACCAGGTTGTAGGCCAGGGATATGTGACGGGACCCATGGGGGAGTACGGGGTCCCCGTGGCCTTCGTCCAACTGGAGTCGACACAATCGATTCCACAAATCACCGGCGACATTCACATCCTCACGAAGCTCTTCGATACACACGATGCGAGGCTGGTCTATACGGTGGATATGCGCGCAAAGTCCGGCGATATCCAATCGGACTCAGTCGCGATTGAGACGATGACGGGGCTGATCGCGGATCACTTGCGTCGCGATGGCGTGATTCAGTAAAGCGGGTGGTGGCCAGCCTAGCGGCGCCGCCCCGCCTCGAATAAAAACCAAGTGCGTCGTTCGGTTTCGTCGATCCAGTTCTCTATCAGGCTGGCGGTCGCGATATCGCGATGTTCGTCGACCACGTCGTGCACCTCGCGCAAGCGCGCCGCCAAGGTCTGGTTGTCCTCGCGAAGCTCAGCCAACATATCCAGTGGGTCGACGTATTCGGCATCGTTATCCTTGACTCGCTGGATGCGCGCGATGTGGCCGATCGAGCGCAACGTCGAGCCGCCAGTCTTTCTGATTCTTTCGGCAATCGGATCGGTCATCGCATACAACTGATCGGCTTGCTCGTCGAGCAGCAGATGGTAGTCGCGGAAGTGCGGGCCGCTCATATGCCAGTGGAAATTCTTGGTCTTTAAATAAAGCGCGAACACGTCGGCGAGAATGGCATTCATGCCTCCTGCTATGTCAGCGGAAGCTTCTTCACCGAGATCGGTTGGCGTGATCAAAGGTGCGTTGCGACGTCGCATGAGCCCGCTGCGACTACTGGGCTTGTTCTTGGCCATAATGTCTCCGTGATTTAAGCTGAAAGATTCTCGGCTGCGCGTGCGCGCAGCTTCCAATTGGGCCGGACGTAATGGCAGGTGTAACCGTTCGGATATCGTTCAAGATAGTCCTGATGTTCGGGCTCCGCCTGCCAAAAGTCGCTTGCCGGGGCCACTTCGGTTACAGCGTTGCCGGGCCAGAGACCCGACGCGTCGACATCCGCAATCGTCTTTTCCGCGATCTGCTTCTGCTCATCGCTGGTGTAGAATATTGCTGAGCGGTAGCTGGTCCCGGCATCGTTGCCCTGGCGATTCTTCGTGCTCGGGTCATGAATCTGGAAAAAAAACTCGAGAATCTGCCGGTAGCTGAGCGTGGTGGGATCAAAGATAATCTCGATTGCTTCAGCATGGGTACCATGCTTGCGATAGGTTGCATTTCTCACGTCTCCGCCCGTATAGCCGACGCGCGTCGAGATCACGCCATCGTAGCGCCGAAATAAATCCTGCATTCCCCAGAAGCAGCCACCAGCAAGAACCGCACGTTCTTCGGTCATCGGATGTCCTCCACTTGATTGAGATAATCGCCATAGCCCTCGGCCTGCATGTCATCGCGGTGGATGAATCGCAACGACGCCGAATTGATGCAATAGCGTAACCCGCCGCGGTCCACCGGGCCATCAGAAAAAACGTGGCCGAGATGACTGTCACCGTGAGCCGAGCGCACTTCCGTTCGGGTCATACCGTGGGTGGCGTCCCGCAACTCATTGATGTTCGCAGGCTCGATCGGCTTGGTGAAACTCGGCCATCCGCACCCTGACTCATATTTGTCGGAGGACGCGAACAGTGGCTCACCCGACACGACGTCGACGTAGATGCCCGGTTCCTTGTTGTGCAGGTGTTCGCCGGTTCCCGGGTGCTCTGTATAGCTCTCCTGCGTCACACGATACTGCTCGGGAGAAAGTTTGGCGATGGCTTCCGCGTTCTTACGATAGTTCATCATTTTCCCTGCCTCCGTCTGGTGATCCAGAGATTGTTACGGCCCTGCATTTTTCAAGGCGAAATTTTGCCCGGGCGCGATGCAAGATTTGCAAACCCTGGTATTTGAGACGTAACACGGCTGGCCACTTCCGATCGCCTACTAATTAGATTATCCATGGCCAACCGCGCCTCCTCGAGCGTGGCGTAGCCTTTGCCGTCCGGGTCACTATTTGTGCGCAGAAAGTACGGGTGGATGTTTTGCATTTCGCCGTCTCCTTGGATTGGCTTTCGAGCGTTAGGAATCTCTGCAATGATCTAATGTTGTTTAGCGTATTATCACGTAATATTATGTATTAGAACAATATTATTACATCCTCTGTCCGCGGCCTACTTGGCCGCCCCATTCGCCCCATTCGCCCCATTCGCCCCATTCGCCCCGCTCGCCCGGCTCGCCCTATCGCTAAGGTCGCCGGCGACTTGTTGAACGCCGGAGAGCGTGGACCATAAACTCGCCTGCGGCAGAAATTCAACTTGTTGGCCAAGCCTGTTCGGTAGCCGCAGCCGAATCGCGATCCGATGGACACCCAAACCAGTGGAAACTTGCGCAGCCGCAACATTTGCCAGGGGAATGGTCTCCTGCGTCCCCCGGCGACGCGCCACCAGATGATCTTGACAATCAATCACTGAGTCGGCGAGGCGATGAATCGGCAGTTTCCACAAGAAATATCCGCAGAAGGCGACGAGTACACATAGCGCCATGACGGTAGGCAGTGGGTTTTGCCAGAGATTGCCATCAATCACGGCAGGTAGCATCACGAAGGCGATCAACGCGGCCGCACTCAGCCAAAAACCGCGCTTCAACAAAGTCGTCTGTTTGAAGGAAATGAGTTGAGAATGCCGCACAGGGCCGAACTGTAACAGCCTATAAGCTCGCTGCCACCGACCGCAATGCCTGCCTGGTGATCTCATCCGATGGAAAAAAGGTTTCCAGCGCGATCTCTTGCAGAGTGACATCCAGCGGCGAACCAAAAATGGTGGTGGTACTGATGAAACTCAGCACGCCGGCAGGAGTGCGAAACTTCATCGGCATGGCGACGCCCATGTGCTCGCCTTGCAAGTGCTCCTCCGCATCCGCCACGGGCAGCGGCAGGTTGCGCAACTCGGCGAGCAGAGCGATTAGAGCCGGTTCCGCTGACGCGGCAATCTGATGGCTCAGGCGTTCAAACAAGTGGGCGCGCCATTGCGCCAGATTGACGATTTTTGGCGCAAGCCCACGCGGATGCAGACTCAGGCGCAATACATTCACCGGCGATTGCAACAGTGATGCGTCAACATCCGTGAGCAAGTGCCGCAACATGCGATTGGCGGCGACCAGGTTCCAATGCCGATCAATTGCCATTGCGGGAAACGGCTCGTGACTGGTTAGAATCATTTCGACCGCCTGTTTTGCCGCCGCCATGGCCGGTTCGTCCAGCCGGGTTTCGCGGTACATCGGCGCATAACCGGCGGCCACCAAAAAGGCATTGCGTTCGCGTAACGGCACTTCCAGCCTGGCAGTAAGCCGCAGCACCATTTCGCGGCTTGGATTGGCACGACCAGTTTCCACGTAACTTAGGTGGCGCGTGGAGATGTCGGCTTCGGCAGCGAGGTCCAGTTGACTCAAGCGGCGCCGCTGTCGCCACGCGCGCAGATGTTCGCCAAATCCCGCGCGCCGCGAATTGAGCGGACCTTTGCGCAAGGCAGCATTGGTTTTCATGGGCGAATTCTAGCCCCAATTTGCAGGACACCCATTACCTCCCAGGTCATGGACTCACGGGCCCGGCCGGCGCAATCATCGCCGCCAGTTGTCATCCCAAGGAGCCCAACATGCCTGTCACATCTTCCGTCAGTTTTCTGCGCTACGTACTGTGGGCGGACGCCATTTCGTGCCTGACTTGCGGCCTGTTGCAGGTGACGCTTACGACTGTATTGAGTGAGCGGCTAGGTCTGCCGGCGACCCTGCTGGCCGACACTGGAATATTCTTAGCAATGTATGGCGTAGCGGTACTATTTCTCGCAACGAGAACTGGTGTCCCCAGTGGAATCGTCTGGCTCCTCATCGCGGGTAACATGGCCTGGGCGGCGGCTTGCATCGCGGTTCTTCTAGGCGGTGCCGCGGAGCTCACGCTGTTTGGCAAAGGCTACGTCGTGCTGCAAGCATCGGCCGTGGCGATACTCGCCCAGCTGCAGTACGCCGCCCTGCGCTACCATAAGAGTTCCAACAACCGGCGGGCAGTCTATTCTGATCATGCTAATCTCTAATGCCAGATCAAATAGCGTTAGGCAATACCATTGAGCACACTGTCGCGAAGAACTTTTCTGGCCCGCTCGACCGACCTCGGTGTTTTGGCATTTCTGACAACGAGTTTGCCGCGCTCGGCTCACTCCGATCCCTTGAGCGTACCGGTCGGTATTCAGTTGTACAGCGTCAATCAAGCCCTGAACTCCGATCCCGGCGGAACGCTCAAGAAGTTGCAGCAAATCGGCTACCGGAATGTGGAGTCGGCTGGATTCGGCGGAATGTCAGCCAAGGACTTTCGCCGCTTGCTCGATGATGCGGGACTTTCCTGTCCCAGCGCTCACCTCGACTTCATGAATGGCAACATCCAGGCAAACTTTGAGGATGCGCATGCGTTGGGAGCGCACTATGTCGTGAGTTCCATTTTGCGCCGCGGTACGGGCGAACTTCCGCAAATGGACCCGGCCTTCAGCAAATATGCTGAGGCGATGAGGGCCATGACTTTGGAGGATGCCAAGCGGACGGCGGACCTCGCGGACCGGATTGGCGAGCAGGCGAAACAGGCTGGGCTTCAGTATGGCTACCACAATCATTTCATGGAGTTCGTCGATCAAGGGCACGGCCAGGTGGCCTACGATGTCCTGCTGAAAGAGACCAACCCGGAATTGGTGGTGTTTGAAATCGATTGCGGTTGGATGAGAGTCGCGGGCCCTGATCCGGTGCACTACATCAGGAAATACCCGCAGCGATTTCCGATGATTCACGTCAAGGATTTTCTGGATGTCGGCGCCAAATACGCCGCACCCGGAACGCGCATCGGAACCGAGCTGGGGCACGGATTTATCGACTACAAGCCAATCTTCGCGGCGGCAAAAGGCCAGGGGCTGAAATATTATTTTGTGGAGCAGGAAGCGCCGTTCACACACATGAGTCCCATGGATGCGGCGCAAGTCAACTATGACTACCTGCACGCCATACAGTAATTGTCCGGCCGCTTCAGGTTTGCCAGCCCCCGGCTAACGGAAATATCTGGCCGGTAAATCCATTGGATTCCTCCGACGCCAAGAATATCGTGAACGATGCAACCTCCTCCGGGGTCACCATACGGCCGATCGGCACCTCGCGTTTCAACCGTTGTTTGAAGGATTCGAGCTTCTGCACCTCGGGTGGAAAATATGCGGGACTGTCCACAAAGTTGGTGGCGATGAGATTCACGTAGATATTGTGTCTCGCAACCTCGATTCCCACCGCGCGCGTGTGCGCCACCTGCGCCCCCCGCGCCGCGCTGTAGCTCGACGTATTCCTGATACCGCGTAGTGCGGATGCGCTGCCCAGCACCACTATTTTGCCGGCTCGCCGCTCGATCATTCGTGGCAACGCGGCACGCAACAATCGAGGAATCGGATCCACCAGATGAGCAAACACACTGCGCCATTCTTCCGCAGTGACCTCCTGCGCTGCAGTCTGCGGCGCGGGCGCCACTAGATGTACGATGAGAATGTCTATGGACCCCGCCGCACGCACGGCCTCCTCAGCCGCGTCGGGCGCGGAAAGATCGCGCTCGTCGGCCACGACATCAGCCGAATAGCCCGCGAAGGCCGCGCACAGCGTCGGTCCGATCCATTGCCGACTCGCGGTTATCAGCACTCGTTTCCCTGCCAGGCTTTCGCCGATCTTTCTCATCTCGTCCCCTTAAATGCCCGGTTTTTAATCCGGAACAAGAACGGCCGCCCCTTGAATTCGTCCTTGGCGTATATCCCTTACCGCCTCATTGGCTGCAGACAGCGGGTAGCAGGTTATCGATGTCCGAATCTGCGCTTGCCTGACAACCCGCAAGAATCCGGCGGCGTCGCTGCGCGTGAGGTTCGAAACCGACACCAAGCGGCGTTCGCCCCACAACAGTGAATAGGGAAATGAGGGAATGTCGCTCATATGGATGCCGCCGCACACCACGGGTGCACCTTTCTTCACGGCTTTCAATGCCGCTGGCACCAATTCGCCCGCTGGCGCGAAAATAATGGCCGCGTCCAGCTCTTCGGGAGGCGCATCGAGCGAAGAACCGGCCCACGCGGCGCCGAGGGAACGCGCAAATTCCTGGCCGGCCAGATCTCCCATGCGGGTGAACGCGAAAATTCTGCGCCCCTGCCATCGGCACACCTGCGCGATGATGTGCGCGGCGGCACCGAAGCCGAACAGCCCGATCGTTTTGGCCTCACCTGCCGCAAGCAGCGAGCGCCAACCGATCAGGCCGGCGCAAAGCAGCGGAGCAGCCGCTGCGGGTTCGGCAAATGTTTGCAACGGGATTGCATAGTCCGCCTCTGTGATTGCATGGGTGGCAAACCCACCGTCGCAGTTGTAGCCGGTGAACGTAGGCGCATCGCAGAGATTCTCGCGCGACGATCGGCAATATTCGCACCGCCCGCAGGTGTTGCCGAGCCAGGCAATCCCGATGCGCTGGCCGATCACCATTGCGGATACACCAGCGCCCAGCAAATCGACGATGCCGACAATTTCATGCCCCGGAACGATGGGATAGCGGATTTCCGGCAATTCGCCGTCGATTAGGTGCAAATCTGTCCGGCAAACGGCGCAAGCCTCGACGCGCACTCGAATTTGGCCGGGTCCAGGCAGTGGATCCGACCGCTGTTCCAGGAGCAGCGGCGCGCTCTTCGCGCGTAACACCATCGCTTGCATAGATCGTTACTCAGTGCGCGATTTTTGCCGGCGTAAGTCCTAGCGAATTTCGGGCGCCTCATCGGGGAACCGGGGTATTTTTTGCCCGGGATACCAGAATTTCAAATGGCAGCTCTCGCAAACCTCATCCAATGCCGCACCCGCTTCCATCAAATCATTGGAATTTTTCGCATCGATTGCCTTGAGCATCTGCTCGCCGACCGTGCGCAGCGCAGTGGCGAATGATGCAAATGAACTGCGATTCTCATCGATGACCTTCTGCGATTGTTCTGCCGACAGATTGCCGGGCGTGCCCTGGTCTTCGATTTTCTGCACACCCTCTCTTGCCACCCGCCGCCCGTCCATGAGCATTAGATTGGCTGCCTCGATCAGCACCACCGCGTGAACTCGCAATTCGTCCCATTGCTTATCCGTCGTGGGATGATTGTTCTTGGTGCCGGATCGGGTCACGACCGTTCCGACCGATTCCCACAAGGCATCGGCGGAGGGATCGACTTCGATCGCCATGATATCCGAAATACCGGCGACCGGTTTCAACTGGGTTTGCGCTAGGGCCGCGGCGGGCGCCGCTGCCGGCATCGCAGACGGAGCCGCAGCTTCCTTTGGAGCAACTTTTTCCTGGCACCCGATGATAAGACCAGTCGATGCCGCGGCAATGATCGCTGCGATCGCAATGGATTTTCGCATAAATTGTCCTTCTCGTATTTCGATGGAATCCGGCCAGGTCACGCTGCACACATTAATGTAGGATGTACAGCAAAGCGCAACGCCCAGGAGAATAAATACATGCTGCGTAATTGCCAATCATCCGCGGTCTTGTTAGCCCTGCTTGGCCTGTTGAGCCACGCGGCCGCGGCGGTCGAAGTCGATTCGGGTTTGGTTGGGGGCATGAAATGGCGCCAAATCGGCCCATTCCGCGGCGGCCGCGTGGTCGCGGTGAGCGGCGTACCCGGCGATCCGGCGACCTGGTATTTCGGCGGTGTCGGCGGCGGCGTGTGGAAAAGCACCGATGTGGGCGCCTCGTGGAAGCCGGTATTTGACGGGCAAAAGATCTCCTCCATCGGCGCAATCGCGGTCGCCGATTCGGATCACAACGTTGTGTACGTCGGCAGCGGCGAGGCCTGCCCGCGCGGCAATATTTCCTATGGCGACGGTGTTTACAAGTCTGTCGATGCGGGTCTTACCTGGAAGAACATCGGCCTGCGCGATACCCGCCAGATCGGCGCGGTCATCGTGCATCCGAAAAACCCCGACATCGTCCTGGTTGCGGCGCTTGGGCATGCGTTCGGGCCGAACGAGGAGCGCGGCATATTCCGCAGCGCGGACGGCGGCGGCACCTGGACCCGGGTGTTGTACAAGGATCGCGACACCGGCGCGATCGATGTCGCCTTTGACCCGGACAATCCAAACATCGTCTACGCCTCGCTCTGGCAAATGCGCCGCCAGCCTTGGAATTTTTCGAGCGGCGGCCCGGGTTCCGGGCTCTATAAATCAGCAGACGCCGGACTTACCTGGAAGCGGCTCGAAGGACATGGCTTGCCCGAAGGGATCCTGGGGCGTATTGGCGTGTCGGTGGCGGGCGGCGGTTCCGGACGCGTGTACGCCTTGATTGAAGCGGCGGAAGGCGGCTTATTTCGTTCGGACGATGAGGGCGTCAATTGGACCCGGGTCAACGATGACCATCGATTCCGGCAGCGCGCCTGGTACTTCACCCATGTATTTGCAGACCCCGCGAGCCCCGACGTGGTTTACGTGCTGAATACCGGCGCGTTCCGCTCGAGCGACGGCGGCAAGACCTTTGCATTGATGCCGGCTCCGCACGGGGATCACCATGCGTTGTGGATCGACCCCAAGGAACCGCGGCGCCTGATCAACGGCAGCGACGGCGGCGCGAGCATTTCGGTGGACGGCGGCAAGGCCTGGACTCCGCCCTACAACCAGCCCACCGCCCAGTTTTATCACGTGGCCGTCGATAACGGCTGGCCGTACCGGGTCTACGGCGCGCAGCAGGACAATTCCACGATCGCCATCGCGAGCCGCGATGATGTGGGTGTCATCGGCAGGCAGAACTGGTTCGCGGTCGGCGGCGGCGAAAGCGGCTTTATCGCGCCGGACCCGAAGGATCCGGAGATCATTTACGCGAACTCCGACAGCGGCCAGATGACCCGCTACGATCACCGCACCAACAATTTTCGCGACGTGTCGGTGTATCCGCTCGACGTGTCCGGCAACGGCGCCGCGAACCTGCAATTCCGCCTGCAGTGGACCGAGCCGCTATTCGTCTCTCAGTTCGATTCGAACGTGCTGTACACCGCCGCGCAGTTCGTGTTGCGCAGCCCCGATCAGGGACGCAGCTGGAAGGCGATCAGTCCGGATCTTACGCGCAACGACAAGAGCAAGCAGCAGCCCTCCGGCGGTCCCATTACCCTCGACATCACCAGTGTCGAGTACTACGACACGGTGTTCGCACTCGCCGAGTCGCCGCGGCAACAGGGGCTGCTCTGGGCCGGGACGGATGATGGCCTGATCCATGTGACCCGCGATGATGGTCAAACCTGGATAAATGTCACTCCCAAGGATATGCCGGCGTGGAGCATGGTGAGTCTCATCGATCCTTCGCCTCACGATGCAGGTACGGCCTTTGCCGCCATCGATCGGCACAAACTCGATGACTTGAAACCGCTGATCTACCGCACGCATGATTTCGGCAAAACCTGGACGCGAATCGTTACCGGAATCCCGGACGGCGCCTACGTGCATGCGGTGCGCGAGGACCCGCAGCGCAAGGGACTGCTGTATGCCGGCACCGAACTCGGCGTGTTCTTTTCCGCCGACGATGGCGGGCATTGGCAAGCGCTGCAGCTGAATTTACCCACCACGCCGGTGCACGATCTTGTTGTAAAAGATAATGATCTGGTGGCCGCGACTCACGGCCGGTCATTCTGGATTCTCGACGACCTGTCGCCTCTGCGGCAGGCCGCGGATGGACTTGCGGTCGGGGATTTTCACCTGTTCCGGCCGGCGCATGCGGTAAAACTGCATTTTCCCGACGAAGTCGAGCGCAGGCTTCCGGTGGGCGACAATCCACCATCCGGCGCAGTCATCGATTACTACCTGAAGAGCAAGCCGGCCGATGCCGAGGAGATCACGCTCGAGATTCTCAGCGCCGACGGCAAAGTGCTGCGGCGCCTGTCGAATCACCGGCCGGCGGACAGTTCCGAACAGCCGCCAGAGTGGACCGATCGCGAACAGCCGGCGGACACGATACCCGCTGCCGCCGGCGGCAATCGCTTCATCTGGGACTTGCGCCGCGAGGATCCGGAGAAAATTCCCGGCGCTTTCTACAGCGACGACGGGCCGCGAGGACCCCTGGTAACGCCGGGCAATTATCAGGTTCGCCTCACGGCGGGGGGCAGGAGCCAAACCGCGCCACTCGAGGTGATTCAGGATCCGCGGCTCGCGGGCAAGATTTCCGACCACGAGATCTCCGCACTTGCGGATCTGTCGCTGCGTACCTGGACAGATATCGATGCCCTGCACAAGGCGGTGAATCAGATTCGCGCGACGCGCGCCAAGCTGCAGACGATAACTAAGTGGAGCTCGGGAAATCCCGCGGCCAAGCCGGTGCTCGATGCGGCAAATGAGCTCAACGCCAAGATGACGCCGATCGAAGCGCGGCTGGTGCAGGTCAAGATGGCCGCGTCCGAGGACAACCTGCGCTATCCTAATATGCTGAACGAACAATACGACACGTTTTCGGCGACGCTCGATACGGAGGATTTTGGTCCGACGGAATCGCAGCGCCAGGTGTACTCCTACCTGCACGGCGAACTGAACGCCGAACTCGCCAAATGGCGCGCGGTATTCGAGCGCGATCTGCCGGCTTTCCAGGCGTTGATGCGCGAGCATGGTGTTCCTTCAATTGGTGGACCTTAAATCATGAATCCGACAATCCGTTTTTTGCTCGAAGGTCTGGCAATCGGACTTTGCTGCCAGGCGGCTGCCGCGGCGGATCCGCCAGTTTCCGCGGCGGCACCGGTGGCTGCCTCTCAAGCGCTGCAGTGGCGCATGGTGGGACCATTCCGTGGCGGCCGCACGCGCGCGGTGACGGGTATACCGGGCCAGCCTGATACCTACCTGATCGGCGCGGTCAACGGCGGCGTGTGGAAAACCACCGACGGCGGCCGTACCTGGAATCCTTTGTTCGATGCGGCGCCGACCCAATCCATCGGCGCCATTGCGGTGGCGCCGAGTGATCCCAAGATCATTTACGTCGCGAGTGGAGAAGGCTTGATGCGGCCGGATCTCTCGGTCGGCAATGGCATCTATCGCTCGGAAGATTCGGGGCTGCATTGGACGCACCTGGCCCTCGATGATGCCCAGCAGATTCCAGATCTCGCGGTGGACCCTAAAGACCCCAACCGCCTGTATGCGGCGGTGCTGGGACATCCATTCGGTCCCAGTTCGCAGCGCGGGATTTTCAGATCCACCGATGGCGGCAAGAACTGGACCCGCGTGCTGTATGTCAACGATGACACGGGCGGGTCGTGCGTCAAGATCGATCCTGCCGATAGAAACGTTCTGTACGCCGGAATGTGGAACGTGCGCGCCGGCCCGTGGGAGGACAACAACATATACAACGGTACGGCGGGTGGCCTGTTCAAATCATCCGACGGCGGCGAGCACTGGCGCAAACTGTCGCGCGGTCTGCCGGATAACTTGTCGCAGATCGAAGTGGCGGTGGCGCCCAGCAAGCCGGGACGGCTGTACGCGACGGTCGCAACGACCTCGGAGGGCGACTATGGATCAGCGGCCGGGCTCGGCATTTATCGATCCGATGATGGCGGCGAGTCCTGGACCCGCGCCACCACCGATCCTCGGCCCGCGCTGCGCATCGGCGGCGGCGACTTGGCTGTAATCAAAGTAGATCCATCCAATGCCGACGTTTTGTACAGCGCCAGCATCGTCACCATGAAATCGACCGACGGCGGTGTTCATTGGACTTCGCTGCGCGGCTCCCCCGGCGGCGATGATTATCAAAATCTCTGGATCAGTCCGGACGACCCGCGGCGCATCGCCCTGGTGGCTGATCAAGGCGGCATCATTACGGTAAACGGCGGCGCCACGTGGAGCTCCTGGCTCAATCAGCCGACGGCTCAGCTCTATCATGTCGGCATCAGCAACACATTCCCGTATCGGATCTGCTCCGGCCAGCAAGAAAGCGGCTCCGTGTGCATCTTGAGCCGCGGCAATGATGGGCGCATCACCTATCGGGACTGGCATCCGGTCGGAGTGATCGAATATGGGTACGCACTGCCGGATCCTGTGGATGCCGACATCGTGTACGGCTCCGGCCGCAGCGTTGTGACCAGGACGCATCTGTCGACGGGGCAGGTTCAGGACATCACGCCGATTCCTCTCAAAGCCTCAGGGATCCGCGCCGATCGCACCGAGCCGCTGTTTTTCTCGCCGCACGATCCGCACCGTATGTACTACGCCGCCAACCGCCTGTACGAGACAACCGACGCAGGCGTTTCCTGGCGGGCCGTCAGTCCGGATCTATCGCGGGAGAACCCCGGTTCTCCGGCGAGCGTCGGCGCTCTGAAATCTGCCAAGGCGGATAAGCAGCGCGGCGCCATTTATGCGGCAAGCCCCTCCCCGCTGCGCGACGGACTCATCTGGGCCGGCACGGACGATGGACTGGTGTGGGTGACGCATGACGACGGCAAGAGCTGGCAAAACGTCACTCCGCCTGCGCTCACGCCGTGGAGCAAGGTGACCCAAATCGAAGCCTCGCACTTCGACAGCCAGGTGGCCTACGTATCAGTGAGTCGATTTCGCATCGACGATCTCAAGCCGTACATCTACCGCACCCGTGACGGTGGGCAAACCTGGAATCCGATCACGGCCGGCTTGAGCGAAGACGCGCCGGTCAACACGGTGCGCGAGGATCTGGTGCGCCGCGGCCTGTTGTTTGCCGGCACCGAGAAAGGTGTATGGCTGTCATTCGACGACGGCGAGCATTGGAGTTCGTTGCAGTTGAATCTGCCGCGCACCTCGATGCGCGATTTGGCGATCCATGGCGAGGATTTGATCCTCGCCACGCACGGCCGCTCGTTTTGGGTGCTGGATGACATCAGCCCTTTGCGGCAATTCACGGCGAAGATCGCCGCGGACGAGGCCGCGCTGCTCAAACCCGCGCCGGCGGTACGCGCGAAGCGTAGTACGGAAACCGACACGCCCATCCAGCCGGATGAGCCGACGGCGCGAAATCCGCCGGACGGCGCCGTGATCGATTACTACCTTGGTCACGATGCAAACCACCCCGTGACCATTGAGGTATTCGATTCGGCCGGAACTCTCGCAAGACGCGTATCGAGCACCGATCCTGCGCCGTTCACGCCGGCGGAACTCGCACGCGAGCTGATTCCAACCTACTGGATCCGAATGACGCCGGCGCCGGCGGCCGGCGCCGGCATGCACCGCTGGATTTGGGACTTGCATTATGCGACGCCGCGCAGTCCCAGGCGCGGCTTCCCGATCTCGGCAGTGCCCGGCGATACGCCTCAGGAGCCCCTCGGGCCGCCGGCTAATCCCGGCGTATTCCGTGTCCGCTTGAGCATCGGCGCGCACCAGTGGGAGCAGCCGTTGGTTGTCATTCCGGACCCCCGAGTCACGATCGCTCCTGCGGATTCCTTAGCGCAGTTCGAGCTAGCGAAGCGTCTCGCGGATGCGCTCGACTCGAGCACCGGCGCCTTGTTCGAGGCTCGCTCGCTGCGCGCACAGCTCAAGGATCGGACCAGCCACACCAGCGGCGCGCTGGCCGATCGGCTGCAATCGCTTGACCATCAGATTGGCGAGCTGTTGGAGCCGCCGGATGCCGGCGGCGCTGCGCAACGGGGCCTCGGGAGCGTGAACGGCGACTTCGCGACGCTATACGCACAGGCCACGGGCGCGGACGCGGCGCCAACTGCAGTGCAAGCCGCCGAGACGGACCGTTGCCTCAAGGAGTGGCAGGGACTCAAAGATAGATGGCAGCATGTGCGCGATGACGAAGTAGCCAGCCTCAACAAGGAACTGACAAAGGCATCGCTGCCAAAGCTTAGCCCGGAGCTTGCCCCGCCGCAGGATCTAGATTCCGCGGATGAAGAATAGGAGTACGAGTAGGCGATGCAATGGCCAGGCCACTTAAGCTTGCAGCGGTGCTTCAGGCGCTCAAGAAACGCTATGGTGCGCCCGAATCCCCGCCGACCAAGGATCCCTTCGAACTGATTCTTTGGGAAAACGTGGCCTACCTTGCGCCACCGGCACGCCGGCGCGCGGCCTTCGAACTGCTGCGCCGGCAGGTCGGCTTGCGCCCGGGCGATATTCTCGCAGCGTCAAAGGCTGCGCTCGAGCGCGTTACTGCGCACGGAATATTGAAAGCTCGGTTCGCGGACAAGCTGCGCACCTGCGCGCAAATTGCGATCGAAGATTTCGCGGCAGACCTTGGTACTGTGATCCGCCAACCGCTGCCGCAGGCAAAAAAAGCGCTGCGGCGCTTTCCCGGCATCGGCGAACCGGGAGCCGACAAAATTCTCCTGTTTGCCGGAGTGCAAAACTCGCTCGCGCCGGATTCCAATGCGCTGCGCGTACTCGTGCGCTTGAGACTCATCGTGGAGCACAAATCCTACGCGCGAATGTACGCGTCGAGCCGCGAACTCAAAGCCACAACCGCGCTCAAGATCGCTGCCGTACAGGAAGCCAATTTGTTACTGCAAACCCATGGCCGGACGCTATGCAAACGCACTGCGCCGCTGTGCGGAGACTGCCCCCTTGCAAACCGATGTCCGTATGTCCTGCGTTATTAAGCGCTACATTTTGCCATGCTGGACGACAAATCAATATTAATGTGATTTAGTCAATACATCGATAACCATATGTTTATTATATATATAATTAGACCTCTTTTCTCCCGTTAACGATGCCGGATCTCGACCCACCGGACGCAAGGATTGAACAGCTGCTGCGCGAGGGATTGGCGCTGCACGGCCAGATGCAATTATCCGCGGCCCGATCGCTCTACGAGCAGGTGCTGCAATTGCAGCCGCGAAATTCCCGCGCCCGGTATCTTTTAGGCAGCATCGCGCTGCAATCCCGCCAGCCGCAGCTCGCGCTCGAGCTGATCGGCGCCGCACTCGAACTCGATTCCAGCGATGCCGCCGCGCATAACGACTATGGTCAGGCGCTCTACGAACTGAAGCGCTACGAGTCCGCAAGCGCGAGTTTTGAGCGGGCGATTGCGCTCGACCCCGGCTTCGCGGGGTTTTACTACAACCGCGCAATGGCGCTCTATGACCTGGCCCAATACGAGGCGGCAATCGCGAGCTTTGACCAAGCGATCGCGCGCAATCCAAAGCACGCGCGCGCCTTCAATCATCGCGGCAATGCGCTGTTCGAGCTGCGGCAAATCTCCGCGGCTCTCGAGAGCTTTGCGTCCGCGATTTCTCTCAATGCTGACTATGCCGAGGCCTACAACAATCACGGCGGCGCGCTGATTGAGCTCGAGCAGTACTCGGCCGCTCTGATCAGCTTCGACAGGGCGCTGGCGCTGCAGCCCGGTTACGCCGATGCCCAAAACAATCGCGGCAATGCGCTCTATGAACTCGGCAAGATCGAGGCCGCGCTTTCGAGCTATGACAAGGCGCTGGCACTGCAACCGGAATACGCTGGCGTACACTTCAATCGCGGCCAGATTCTCGATGAGCTGCGGCAGCACGCCATGGCGGTTTCCAGCTATGCCAAGGCGCTCGCCATCAAGCCGGATTTCAAGTTCGCGTCCGGCCATCGCCTGCTCGCTCGCATGCAGAATTGCGACTGGCACGACATCAGTGCCGGGCTTGCGGAACTTAGCCTTAGCATCGAACGCGGCGAGGCAGCGGCAAATCCCTTCTGTGCGCTGGCGTTGCTGGATTCGGCGGCGCTGCAAAAGAAAGCTGCGCAAATCTGGGTCCGCGACAAGGCCCCGCCGAACGATGCAGTGACGCCAATCGCCAACCGCGCCGGGCGCGACAAGATCCGGCTCGGGTATTTTTCCGCCGACTTTTGCGATCATCCGGTGTCGTATCTCAGCGCGGAATTATTCGAAACGCATGATCGTTCGCGCTTCGAGGTGTACGCGTTCTCCTTGGGCCGGGATACCCAGGATCCGATGCGAAGGCGGTTGCAACGCGCCTTCGATCGCTTCATCGATGTGCACGCAGTTGCCGCTGCGGACATCGCGGCGCTGGCGCGAAATCTCGAAATCGACATTGCAATCGATCTCACCGGTTTTACCAAAGGTTCGCGGCCAAGAATATTCTCGCTGCGGGCTGCGCCTATTCAAGTCAACTATCTTGGCTACCTTGGCACCATGGCCGCTCCCTACATCGACTATTTGATCGCGGACCGCGTGATCGTGCCGCCTGCGCTTCGAGCCCACTACACCGAGAAGCTCGCCTACCTCCCGAGCTATCAAGCGAATGATTCGCAGCGGCGGATTGCCGACCGGCGCTTTCCGCGCCACGAATTGGGCTTGCCGCCTGAAGGGTTCGTCTTCTGCTGCTTCAACAGCAACTACAAGATCACGCCGGCGACGTTCGACAGCTGGATGCGGATACTCAAGAGGACACCCCGCGCCGTGATGTTCCTGTACGCCGCAAGCGAGACGGTTGCCGACAACCTAAGGCAGGAGGCGCGAGCCCGGGGAGTGGACGCTGGCCGGCTCGTGTTCGGCGCAAGGATGGCACCGGCGGATTATTTGGCGCGCTACCTCGCGGCTGACCTGTTCTTGGATACGCTGCCGTACAACGCGGGTGCCACCGCCAGCGATGCCTTGTGGGCCGGATTGCCGGTTTTGACGTATGCGGGCGAGACCTTCGCGGGCCGCATGGCGGCAAGCCTGCTGCAGGCCATTGGTCTACCGGAACTCATAACTTCGACGGCGGCGCAGTACGAGGATCTCGCGGTTGCGCTTGGCTTGGATGCGCATCGTATGGCGGAACTCAAACAAAAACTCGCGGCGAACCGGCTCACGACGGCGCTGTTCGATACGCGGGCGCACACTCGAAATCTCGAAGCGGCGTATAGCGAAATGCAGGCGCGCTGCGCAGCGAACTTGTCGCCCGAGGACATCTTCATTTAGCCGGGGCCTCGATTGGCCGGGCGCCCCGCTGTTATGGGTGCAGGGTCAATTTTTGCGCCCGCCAATTCAAAATTTCGGCGGCGTAGATTTCGTTCTCGGAGGGGCAGGCGATTTGGTGGACCCAGCCGAATTTTTTCAGCACTTTGCCGGAACCACCCAGCCAGCCCAGCACTTTGCCGTCGGTGGTCATTTTATAGATCCGCCCCGGATAGCCGTCGGAAACAAACAGGTATTGTGGCGAACCCGGCGTGATGCACAGCGCCCAGGGCGCACCGGGCGATTGGGTAAGGTCAGCGGCAGCGCTGACCTCGCCGCCGGGCGTGGGCCGATTGCCGTATGCGGTAGGCGCATTGACGGGGGCCGCGACCTCGATGCGCAAGGTTTTTATGAGCGTTCCCGAAGTATCGAACACCTGGATCCGCGCATTGCCGCGATCCGCGATGTAAATGTGATTGTCGCGATCGATGACAATTGAATGCAGCGTGCGGAACTGGCCGGGACCCGAGCCCGGCTCGCCCCACGACTTCACCCAATTGCCGTCTCTATCGAATTCAGCCACCCGCGAGTTGATGTAGCCGTCGGTAATGTACACATTGTTGTTGGAGTCCCATGCCATGTCGGTGACCTGCCGGAACAAGCCGTCGACCGGCGGCAACGGCGGCTTGGGATGCTCCAAGGGATGTGCGCCTAGATCCGACGCTTCCGGCTTACGCCCGAAAACCATGAGCACACGGCCCTCGGGATCGAACCGCACGACCATGTCCGATCCCTTGTCGGCGACCCAAATATTGTCTTCCCGATCGACTCGCACGGCGTGCGCGAAAGACCACGCGTAAAGATTGCGCCCGATCTCGCGCACGAACTTGCCGCTCGCATCGAACTCAAAGAGCTGCGCAGCCGCCGCGCCGTAGGCAGGACCGCTGGTATTGCCGCGCGACAGCACAAAGATGTGCTTCTTCGAATTCACCGCGATGCCGGTCACCTCACCGAAATACATTCCGGTGGGCAGCTGAAAGAAATTCGGCGCCGAATCGAACTTGATTTCGGGCACCGCAGATTGCGAATGCGCGAGTGTCGACAGGCACAGGCACAAGCACAAGCACGCCAATGCGCAGATAGTCTTCATGGTCCGCTCCCGCTATTTGTCCGGCAATCCGAATGCCAACAGCACATTGACCCCATTGCTGCCGACTTGCGCCGCGCCGTTGAATCCCGACATCGTGTAAACCATGCCGCCTGCGATGGTGGGCCCCATGCCGTCAATGCCGCCGCCCGGCTGGCCGATGACGCCGTTGACCGTGTCGTAGGTTTGTGCCGTGGTGCTGTATTCCCAGACGATCTTCCCGCTATTCGCATCATAGGCGCGAAACCACCCATCCATCGTGCCGGAAAACACGATTCCCGGCATTGCGGCGGGGGCCGCGGATTGCGCACGAACGCATCTGCTCGGTTTGTCCTTGTCGGCAGCGTAATGGCAGGGCGCCATGGGCGCCGGAGCCTGCCAGACAATTCTGCCGGTCGTGGGATCCAAGGCGTAGATCCCGGGCTTGGCCGGCATGTTGCCGCTCGTTGGCGCGATGGCGTCGGCGCGAAGTCGCAGGAAGTCGGAGACCGGCGTGAACAAATAGTCGCGATTGGATGCGATACCCCATTCGATCCCACCCAAAGCCGAGCCGGCTCCGACCTGCGTTTTCCACAGCAGCGCACCGCTGTCGGGATCAAAACCGTAGGCGATTCCGGATTTCTGACCCGCCAGCAGTACCTGTTTGCCGCGCTTCGGTGTGAACAGAATGGGTGAGGCGCCAAAATCGTAGTCAGGGCCCACCGTCGTGGGGCAATTACCGGCCGCGTTGGGACCGCAGCCGATGACGAAATTATCGTGAGCGGTGACCTGATTCTTCCATTTCACGTACCCGGTCCGCATGTCGATCGCCACCACGGCATCGGCGCCGTCGGTATCGACATCCGTGTAGCTGTCCCCGGTGACGACGTAGATCAGGCCGCGCTTGACGTCGACCGTGGGTGCCGCCCAGACCGCCGCGCCCGCAGGTCCGAGGAGGTCCTTCCCCTGTCGATGAATGGTTTGCAGCGGCGCGCCGATCATGAAGCTCTTCCACAGCAGCTTGCCGGTTTTCAGATCGAGCGCCGCCAGCGATCCGCGAAAAGTGCAGCACACATAGTCCTTGCGCATCGCAGTGACTTCTTCGATCGAGGAAATCGGCACGAAAATACGCGCGCCCGAGACGACGGGCGAGCCGCTCAAGACGGAGGACTGATGGCTTTCAAGAACCTCGCTTTTCCAGATCTCTGCGCCGGTCTGCGCATCGAAGGCCCGCACCACCCGGCTGGCAACTGCGGCAAAGGTCGCCCATCCGCTCGGCGAAATCGCGTCGCGCACGACCAGTGGGGTGGTGCGCGACACCACATCGTTGACAACCCAATGCACGCAGCCGGTTTTTGCGTCCAGGGCGTAGAACTTGCCGCTGCGGTTGGTCGTGAACAGCCAGTCGCCGATCACGGTGGGCTGGCCGCCGCCGCTCATCGAAAAAGCCCACTTCAGTTTGAGCTTCGGTACATCGGCGGGCTTGAGACCGGGGTCTGACTGATAGCGGGTGGACTCATCGTCGAAACCCGCGCTGCTCCAATCGTTCTTGCCGGCCTTGATCGGCGGATTGACGGCGCACATCCGATCGACGGCGACTGCCGGAATCAATGGGACCGTCGGGCGGCGCGCCGCGGCCTCGGGGGTCAAATAAGCCGCGACAGATTGAATTTGCTCGGCGGAAAGCCCTTGCGCCATGGGCGCCATGATTCCGCTGGTCAGCGCAACGACGATGTCGGCGCGCGGCCGCGCTGCCAATTCCGCCTTGCCGGGCGCCCGTTCGATCGCCGGGTCATGACAGGACTTGCAGCGCTGCTCGAAAATTTCGCTGCCAGTCGCCGCGGGCGCGGCGCGTAAGGCAGGCGGCAAGCTGGCCAACGCACCGCCGAGGCAGGCGACTATCAACCAAGATTTTTCAGTGCGGCGCACGTGGAATTATGCGGCGCCCTACTTCGCAGCGACCGCGGTTACTGGAGCATTTTTAGCCGCGGCGTCGGCCTCCTGAGCTCGAGCACCGGCAAGGACGTCTTGCAGGCCGTAATTGCCCTCATGACAGGCATATTCATACATCATCCCGGTCGCCCTACTGAATTCATATTCGCCGCCCCAGGGCTGCGTCCAGATACTGGGGTCCTCGACCTTGAACTGATACAGCACCCGGCCGGCGCTCACGCGCGTGAAGCGCTCGGTGACCTTGAGGTTTTTCCACGAGCCCATGAATGTTTGCGACGGCGGGTAATTTGTCGTCTCAACGACCAGACTATCGCCTTCGTAGTGTCCGATGGAATCGCCGAACCACGGGCGCAATCCATCGGTGCGATGTGCGGCATTCAAACGGATCATGCGCACGTCGTGAACCATTTCCACCACAATCGCCACCGTGTCCTTGCTCTGAACTATCTGATACGTATTGTTGTAGAGCAGCGGCAGCATCACCGGGCCCGCACTAAAGCCAAATGATGTCAGACAACGCTCGCCGAGAGGTCGTGTCTCGGGATTGTCACTCACGCGCAGGCCGGCCGGCACGGCAGGGCCATAGCGACGTACCGCCGCGCCGCTCGCGATGGCTTCCGCCGTAAACGCGGGAATATGACCGTTGGCGGGGAAAGTGATGAAGGAACTTCGCGGCTCGCCGTGGACGCGCATGACCGTGGTGCCGGGATCGGTCCAGGCGGCATTGTAATTGCAGTTATTGCCGCGCCCGTCGCTGCAATCGGCGGGCAGATCTTTGACGGTCGCCTTAGGATCGGTGGGCTTGTTGCCGAGGGCAACCAGAGCGCTGTTCTTCTTTTCAACGGCGTCGACCTCTTCCCGGCTCATGACCAGGTGATCGCCATATTGCGCAGGGCGTTCAAGTCGCGTCAGTGACGCGTTGGACCAGGTGCCCTCGAGGTCCGGCCGACCGTCGGCGCTGCGCGGCGGCACGTAGGTCGCGGCGGACACCGGCGCTACGGCGACCACCCACAGCATGCCGGACAGCAGGCAACCTAGGGAAGCTACATTCAGTCTATTGCTTGCCATCGAAAAACTCCCGGACCACCCAAGCCAGTGCATTCCTTTCTTGCTTTCATTCAGTCTAGCTGAGCCCGCCCCGATATCAAGAGTGTTGGCTTCCTACGCCTGGTTTCGCTAGCATCGAGGCGAATAGCCCGGTCGCGGGATCCAAAGAAGAAGCCGTTTATGTTGCATTCCTTGATGATGAGTTCCACTTTTGCCGCCTTCCTCATTGCCAGCACGATATTGGCGGTGACGCCGGGGCCCGGTGTGATTTATGTGGTAACCCGCACATTGAGCCGCGGGCGGCAAGCGGGCTTGGCATCGGTGGGGGGCATCGCGCTGGGAAATCTCGCCAATGCGACTGCCGCCTCGCTGGGTCTCGCAGCGCTGCTGGCCGCGTCGGCCACGGCATTCGCGGTGATGAAGCTCGCAGGCGCGGCATACCTGGTGTTCTTGGGCGTGAAGTCATTGAAGCCCAAGCCGGTTGTCGAAGTCCCCAGGGCCGCGGATCGCGTATCGAATGTGCGTTTGTTCGGCGACGGTTTTTTCGTCGCGTTGCTCAATCCAAAAACCGCCTTGTTCTTTGCCGCGCTGCTGCCGCAGTTCATCAATCCGGACGCGCCACCGCTTGCTCAGAGCTTGGTTTTGGCCTGCATATTCGTAGCCATCGCCCTGTGCACGGACACGATTTATGTGTTGGCGGCCGCAGCGCTGGCCCCAAGAATCACCGCCACATCGGCATCGCGATCGGTGGGCCGCTACGTGACCGCAGCGACATTCATCGGGCTCGGCGTGTATGCCGCGATGGCGGGCCGGCGAGCTACACACACATGAGTACTTACATGCACGAATATTCGAACAAGTATGCAGTCCCGGGTTCGGCTGTGCTGTT
Source organism: uncultured Gammaproteobacteria bacterium (assembly GCA_963785405.1). Taxonomy (GTDB): domain Bacteria; phylum Pseudomonadota; class Gammaproteobacteria; order Steroidobacterales; family Steroidobacteraceae; genus Bog-1198. The sequence continues at coordinate 979,940 of CAWAVF010000002.1, read as the reverse complement.
GTTCATCGGGATCATCACGTGTGCCGTCCCAGGCACCCAGGCCGCTGACGCGCCGCGCCCTGCTCCCGGCGAGGAATACATCAGCGCAGTCATGGGCGGCCCGATACACGCGCCGGAGCCTGCGCCGGACCGCAAGCCCGGCGAGGGCGCCGGCCCGTTCAAGCGCATGGTGATCCGCGGCGCGACCATGATCGATGGCACGGGCTCGCCCGCGATTGGCCCGGTGGACATCGTGATCGAGAACGATAGGATCGCCAGCATCGTTAGCGTCGGGTTTCCGAAGGTTGCCATCAAAGAGTCGAAACGCCCCGCGAAGGGGGATTACGAGATCGATGCGGCCGGTATGTACGTGCTCCCGGGATTCATCAATGCGCACGCCCACACGGCGACGCCCGGGCACGGCGCGGTCGGCGAGGTACCGCCGGCGGAATACGTCTACAAGCTGTGGCTGGGGCACGGTATCACCACGGTCCGCGAGGCGGGCTCGTTCAACGGCATGCGCTGGACGCTGAATGAACGGCGCCGCAGCGCGGCGCACGAGATCGTCGCGCCGCGCATCGCAGCCTACGTGGGTTTCCCCGTCGAGGTGGATACGCCGGGAGGCGTCAGTACCCCGCAGGAAGCGCGGCGCTGGGTGGATTCGATCGCCGCTGCAGGCGCGGACGGCATCAAATTCCTGGGTTCGCCGCCGGAACTGATGCAGGCCGCTCTCGCCGAAGCCAAGATCAAGGGTCTGCGCAGCGCCTGCCATCATTCGCAGACCGCGGTGGCGCGCATGAACGTCATGGATACCTCCGGCTGGGGCCTGACGAGCATGGAGCATTGGTATGGACTGCCGGAGGCGCTGTTCGTCGACCGTCGGGTGCAGGATTTTCCGCCCGACTATAACTACAACGACGAGTACGATCGATTCGGTCAGGCAGGACGGCTGTGGGCGCAGGCGGCGCCGCGCGGCAGCGCCCGCTGGAAGGAAGTCATCGATACACTCAAAGCTCGCGACTTCACCATAGTGCCCACATTCACGATCTACGAGGCAAACCGCGATTTATCGCGGGAGATGCACGCCGAGTGGCATGAAGAGTACACGCTGCCCACACTGATGCGTTTTTACTCGCCGAATCGCGAAGCGCACGGCGCCTACTGGTATTCATGGACGACGGCCGATGAGGTGGCGTGGAAAAAGAACTATCAGATCTGGATGTCGTTCGTGAATGACTACAAGAACGCCGGCGGCCGTGTCGCGGTGGGCGACGATGCCGGCTTCATCTACAAGCTGTTCGGCTTCGCATGGGTGCGCGAGTTGGAGCTGCTCCAGGAAGCGGGATTCCATCCGCTGGAGGTTGTGCGTGCGGCGACCCTGTCGGGCGCGGAGCTCCTGGGGATGTCCGATCGGATCGGCTCAATCGAGGCCGGGAAAATAGCCGATCTTGTCATCGTGCCGCAGAACCCGCTCGCGAACTTCAAGGTGCTTTACGGAACCGGTGCTCTGCATCTCGACGATACGACCCGCCAGGTAACCCGTATCGGCGGCGTGCGCTTCACGATCCATGACGGCATCGTCTACGACGCGCCGGCGCTGCTCAACGACGTGAAGCGCATGGTGGCGGACGCGAAAGCTCGCGAGGCAAAAGGCGGCTGAGGGCTCAATGCTGCGCCTTCGGCGCATCGAGGTCGAGCTTCGGCACGCCGAATTGACCCTCCAGTTTGTGCAGCTTTTCGAGATCGATCGCTCCCACGATGTTCACGATCGTGAATTGACGCGCTTCGCTCGCTATCACGGCGAGACCTATGGCCTGGTTGTTGTCCACCATGATGTAGATATCGACGTTGGCGTGCGTCCTCTTGCTGTGGGTTTCCACCAGGCGATTCCAACCGGGCGCCGCAAGCTGCTTCCTTACCGCATCGATGTCTTCCTGACGATATGCGGAGTCCTGGTCAAATGTGTAGCTTCTGACATAGATTCCTTGCAGTCCCTTGATGATTTCCCGGGTCGCCGCATCCTGCGGATCGTTTCCATCCAAGAATCGCGCCGCCAGCGACAGCAGCGCGGGATCGAGGGTAATGGTCACGGCTTGAGTCGCCTTTTGCGCCAGCGCCGCAAAATCCGGCAGCACCAAACGCGGATTGGGCGCGGCCCATGCCAGGGCCGGCGCCAGCAGTGCAAGCAGTACTTTTAATCTGGCATGTTTCATAAAAAAATGCCCCGCCGGCTCAACTGCCGGGATTGTCATCGGCAATTGAACTGGACTGACTCTTGACGATTGCGTACGCGAGGTCCAGCTTTTGACTGGTCACGCGCAGCGCCTCGACGACTTGCCGTCGCGCCTCCAGTCCATTTTCCCGCTCGCGCCGCAGCTGCAGGCGATTTTGCAAGCCGACGGCGATGAGCAAACACGCGGCCGCCGCAACCGACAGCCAGCGGGTCCGGGAGCGCCAGCCTGCCCCGCCGACGCGGTGGCCCTTTGGTTGCGAGTGCGGTGGGTCGCCGGTGACACAGGCGATGAGTTTTTTCTCCAAGGTCACGCTCGGGGCGATTGGCCGTAAGGCCGCACGCAACTCGGATTCCAAATCCTGGCTCATGACGTTTCATCCTCGCCGCGGCTCGAGCGCGCGCCCGGTGTTTTTTGCCGCATGAACTCCAACGATCTTTTCAAGTGGCTCTTTACCGTATTGATAGGCATTTCCAGTGTTCGCGCAATATCAACCGGATCCAGGTCCTCTTGGTAGCGCAGCAGCACCACCGCGCGCGCCGGCGGGCTCAATTCCTCGAGCAGCAGCTTGAGATGCCGCTGCAGCAGGGGATCGCTCGTGCCCGCCTCGCTGAGATGCGTGTCCTCGTCGAAGCATGTCATCGCTACGCGCGCTCGCCGACGCAATTGATCGATGGCCCTGCATGCCGTGACCTTGCGCAGCCAGAATGCCAGGTGCTCGCGCGACTCGATCGAGGTCAGGTTGCGGTTCAATTGCATGAAGACTTCCTGCGCCAAATCCTCCGCAAGATCGCGCTTTCCAAGCATTCGTAACGCCAGGCTGTAGACGGATCGCTGGTGCGCGAGAACCAGCGCGCTGAGAGCCTGCGCATCGCCGTTGCGCGCCCGCGCGAGTTCATGGTCCGTAAACTGCCGCACCGCTTCATTCAATGTGAGCTCGCCCAGGCAAAGCACATAGCATATGCAGAGGCTTAGGATCTCACATCAATAAATGGGTTTGTCCCACTCCTATCTTCGGCAGGTGCAATTGACGCTCGAGCTGCGGCAGGTCTTCGAGGCTGATGGAGCCGACGATGTTGATGATGGTAAATTCCCGCGGCTCGCTGGCGATCAACGCGAAGCCTTGGGTGCGGTTGTTCTCGATCAGGATGTACATGTCGACATCCTCGCTGTTCTTGGCGCCACGAACCTGTATCAGCCGGCTCCAACCGGGCCCGTCGAGCTGCCGCCGGACCGCATCCAGATCGGCGCTGGAGTAAGCTGAATCGGTCGCAAATGCATAGCGGCGGATCTCAATGGACTTGATGCCGGCAAGCAGTTTTTTGGTCGCAGCGCTGTCTGCATCATCTTCGTCGATGAACATCGCGGCAGTGCGCAACAGCCAGGGGCTGATGCTGATGTTCACCGACTCGGTGGCTTTATCCGCCAGATGTGCAAACTCCGGCAGCTGCAGCTTGGCACTTTGCGCATGGCCCAACGTGGGCAGCACGAGACATGCCAGCGCGAATGCGCTGATGATCTTCTTCATCGGTCGACTCCTAAATGATGAGCTCTTGGGTAAGCTCTTGACCTAGGAATACGAACGACAGGCCCTTGGAGGGTGCAAACGCTTAGTCAGTCTTGCGGCGGTCGCCTTGGGCGCGCCGTTCTTGCTCCACCTTGGTACTACGCCGTAGCCCGATGGCTTCGTCCTTGCGGCGCGGCTGACCCCGCCGATCGGCATGGTGCTTGTACGCACAGCCACAGGATTTGGGCGTTGTGCACTGCGCAAGAGGCAAGCGGGGCGCCTCCGCGGATAAAAAGCGTGTGCCTCGAAGCTTCAGCGCCGCCTCACAGCACGCGCCTTTGGGCAGAATGGACACGGCATGCCAACCCTTGCGCACCTGGGATCCGGATGCGGCAGTCGTCGACTTATGGGACACCTGCGGTTTGATCGCCAATCAAGCACTCCTTTAAGGGGTTGGCGCCACGTCCAGTGGGCCGCACCGCAATATTTCTAAAGGAAGCTCACAATATTCCATAACCAGTTGATCTATGTGGACGCGTTGCCCAATTCTACGGCCGATTTCGTTACTCATTTCCCGCTTTTAGTAGACGAAGCGCATAATTGGCCGCCCAAAAATCTTGGGTCCTTGAAGGAATAACATGCTGAGTTGGCAAGCCATGCTGCTGAATGGGTTCTTTCGCTTCACCATGAAGCGCCACGGGAAGAAACCCATCGACGTCGAGCGCCTTCGAGCGATGACCAAGAATACGCCGCGCAGAGCCCTGGCAGTACCGCCCGGCTACAAGGTTGAAAACCTGCAGACCGACCAAGGGCTTGAGTTCGATATCGCCGACCGGTCTGCGCCTCGCACCCATACCAGCTCCACTGTCGTCTTGTACCTGCACGGCGGGGGCTATATTTTTGGTTCGCCCAAGACTCACCGTCAGGTTCTACTCGCCATGGCCAAGGCGTTTGATGCGCCGGTCTATGGGCTGGACTACCGGCTGGCTCCTGAGCATCCGTTCCCAGCGGCGGTTGAAGACGCGGCCAAGGCCTATCGCTGGCTGCGCACGCAATTTCCACAAGGGTCAATTGTACTCGCGGGCGATTCGGCCGGCGCCGGCCTCGCCATTGCCACCGCCATCGGGGTGCGCGATAGCGGGCTGCCGGCCGCCAAAGCCATCGTGGCCTTCTCCCCCTATTCCGACCTGGCGGTTACCGGAGAATCTGTCGAGGCCAATGCGAAGAGCTGCGCCATGTTCACGCCCCGCGGCATTCGCGAGGCGGCAGCGCTATATCTGGCAGGCGCCGATTCCCGCGACCCCCGTGCATCTCCCCTATATGCCGAATTCAAGGGATTGCCGCCCATGTTGCTGTTCGCAAGCCGCCACGAGATTTTGCGGGACGACACGCTGCGGCTGGCGGAGCGCGCCTCTGCAGCGGGCGTAAACGTCGAACTCGTGGTGCGCGATCGATTACCGCATGTCTGGCCGGTATTTGTGAATTTATTGCCGGAGGCCCGCGAAGCTTTTGCGACCGTGACCGCATTTGCCTGCCAAATCGGCGCGCGGAGCGCGGCATAATGGGGGCTGTCAACGGAGGTCATGAAGTGTCGCCCAATCATTTCGACGTTTTGATAGTCGGCGCCGGTCTTTCAGGCATCGGCGCCGCCTGCAGCCTGCAGAAGTACTGCCCGAACAAGACCTATGCAATCTTGGAAGCCCGTCCGAGTGTCGGCGGGACCTGGGATTTGTTCCGTTATCCCGGAATTCGCTCCGATTCAGACATGTTCACGCTGGGATATTCGTTCCGGCCGTGGCTGGAAGGCAAGGCCATCGCAGATGGACATTCGATTCTCAAGTACATCAACGATACGGCAAGGGACTATCGGATAGACAGCCACATTCGCCTCAATCACGGCGTCAAGCGCGCATCATGGTCTTCAAAGGATGCGCAGTGGTCGGTGGATGCGGAGTGCGGAAAAGAGCGCCAAGCCGTTCGCTTCACCTGCAACTTTCTGATGCTCTGCAGCGGCTACTACAGCTACGTCGAGGGCTATACCCCCGAGTTTCCCGGCATCCAGAATTTCCAGGGTACGGTGGTTCATCCGCAAAAGTGGCCCACAGATCTTGATTACGCGGGCAAACGCGTGGTCGTGATCGGCAGCGGTGCGACTGCGGTAACACTGGTGCCCGCCATGGCGAAGACCGCGGCCAGTGTGGCCATGCTGCAGCGCTCGCCCACTTACTGCGTCGCGATGCCGGGACAGGACGTGATGGCAAACTTCCTGCGGCGCCATTTGCCTGCGAAACTGGCCTACAGCATGGTGAGGTGGCGAAACATCCTGTTCGGCATCTACTTTTACAGACTGAGCAGGCGCAGCCCGGAGCGCATCAAGAAATGGATCGCCAAGCGCGTTCAATCGGCCTTGGGGCCCGACTACGACACGGCTACGCATTTCACGCCGCGCTACAATCCCTGGGATCAGCGCATGTGCCTGGTTCCCGACGGCGATTTATTCGAGGCGATCAAATCGGGCAAGGCCGCGGTCGTTACCGATGGAATCGAGACCATCGCCGAGCACGGCATCAAACTGCGCAGCGGCACCGAACTGCCTGCCGACATCATCGTGACCGCCACCGGGCTGAACCTGGTCGCATTCGGCGAGATACGCGTGAGTGTCGATGGCCGCAATATCGATCCTGCGAAGACTCTCAACTACAAGGGGACCATGTACGGCGGCATCCCCAATCTTGCCTCCACCTTCGGCTACACCAACGCGTCCTGGACCTTGAAGGCCGAACTGACCTGCGACTACATCTGTCGTGTGCTGAATCACATGGACAAGGGGGGATACAAGGTTTGCGTGCCGCAAAATGATGATCCCTCGGTGAGCGTGGAGCCCTGGCTCAATCTCACCTCCGGCTACATTCAGCGCGCCATGGATAAATTGCCGAAACAAGGTTCGAAAACACCGTGGAAGCTGCACCAGAATTATGTGCGCGACGTGATGAGCCTGAAATTCGGCTCGGTGGACGATGGTGTGCTGCGTTATCTGCACCCCAACACTTCACTGGAGCTAAGCTCGGCGCAGGCGGGTTGAAGCTCCGCGTTTCGCGTCGCTGGCGAGCTATTGCTTGCTGACTTTCCAGGTACCTGCGGCCATGGATTGTCCGGGCTGGCCTTTCGCACCCAAGGACCACGTGCCCGTGGCATTTTTCGGGTCGAACGATCCTGTAATGATGACCTCTCCCTGAACATCCGGGGGATAGTCGTAGGCGCCGGAAAATTTCTCGCTGACGAAGGCCGCCTTGCTGAACTTGGCGCTGTAGTCGCCCATATCCGTGCCGACCGCGACGCTCGCCGTGAGTTGGCCATCACTGCCGCGCACGAAGGTCATATCGAAACGGCCCGAGCCTCCCCCGCCCTCCCAACTGCCCTTCCAGGTGCCGACATATTGATCTTCGTCGGCTGCCGCCGCGACACTGAAATAAAGAACTCCCCACACACTCGCGAGCGCAACCAAGGCGGCAACAGTAAATTTTTGTGTGCGCATGCGAAATCCCTATTTGGAGGATGGGTGCTCGCTGCAGAATGCCGCGACCAATCTGTTGCGTCAAGGTCAAGTCCGCGCAAGGGATGCGTTTTGTTGACAGCGTAGCTGCCGGGCTGTGTATAGTTTCGCACCCAAATCTCCGTGCTAACGCCATCCGAGGTAACTGCATGAGTCGTCGCGCTTCCATCCGCACCACTTTGAGCGTCATTGGCGCCCTGGTTTTTAGCGCCTCTGCACGGAGCGCCCCACCCTTACTGCTGCGCAATCCCTCGCTCACTCAGGATCGAATCGCCTTCGTGTATGCCGGCGATATTTGGACGGTGGCGCGCGGCGGCGGCGAGGCGCGACGCTTGACTTCCGTGGCAGCGGTGAGCGAGGGCCCTTATTACTCCCCCGACGGTTCGCAGATCGCGTACTCCACGAGAGAGCGTGGACTCACGGATGTGTACGTCATCAATAGCGAAGGCGGCGTGCCGCGGCGCCTCACCTGGGAACCCACCGGAAGTTTGGCCGTCGGCTGGACGCCGGACGGCAAGGATGTGTTGTTCGCATCGGGTCACGCCAGCAAGTCGGTCTACCCGCGGCTGTTTCGCGTGCGCGCCGATGGCGTAGGACCCGCGGCTGTGCTGCCGCTGCCGAGCGCGGATTGGGGCAGTTTTTCGAGCGACGGCAATACCCTCGCGTACGTGCCGGTGCGCCAATGGCAAAGCGCCTGGAAGCATTATCGCGGCGGCCAGACCACGCCTGTGTGGTTGGTGAACATGAAGACGCTTGATCTTGAGAAAGTGCCTCGCGAGAACTCCAACGATTCGAATCCGGTGTGGGTCGGCACGACGGTGTACTTCTTGTCGGATCGCAACGGCGCGGTGTCGCTGTTCAAGTACGACACGAAAACCAAACAAGTCCAACAAGTACTCGAGAATCACGGCTTGGATTTGAAGACCTTGAGTGCAGGCGCCGACGGCCTGGTGTACGAACAATTCGGCTCGCTGCATCTCTATGACCTTAAGACCGGCCAAGAGCACGCCGTGCCGGTGACCATCGGCGGCGACTTGCCGCATCTCGTACCGCATCTCGCGGCCGTGCCGGCAAGGGCGGCAGAAAATATTTCCCTCTCGCCGAGCGGCGCCCGCGTGGTCGCGGAAGCTCGCGGCGACATATTCACGCTGCCGGTCGAGAAAGGCGACATTCGTAATCTCACCAAGACGCCGGGGTCTGCAGAGCGCGATCCCGCCTGGTCGCCCGATGGAAAATCCATCGCCTATTTCAGCGACGCCTCCGGAGAATATCAGCTCTATATCCGCGATCAGGATGGCTTGAAGCCGCCAACCGTGATTGATTTGGGCCCAAACCCGTCCTTTTTCTACTCGCCGCATTGGTCGCCCGATTCCAAGCGCATCGCCTTCACCGACAAGCATCTGCGGATCTGGTACGTGGATGCCGCCGGCGGCACGCCGGTAAAAATCGACAGCGCTCTGCGCGGCGGATTTGGCGCGGGCATCCAGCTGTCCTGGTCGCCCGACTCGCAATGGCTGGCCTATACGCGCGACTTGGAAAGCGAACTGCACGCCGTCTTTCTTTATTCGCTGGCAACTCACACGTCGACTCAAATCACCGATGGCATGAGCAATCCGGCGAATCCGGTCTTCGACCACAATGGAAAATACCTGTACTTCACCGCCTCTACCAACAATGGCCCGTCGGACGCCGGCATCGATCTCTCCTCGATTGACCGCGCCACCAACAGCGGCGTTTATGTGGTCGTACTGGCGCGCAGCAGTGCCTCGCCGGTTCCGCCGGAGAGCGACGATGAAAACAAGAAGAAGGATGAGGATGCCAAGCAGGCGGAAAAACCGGCGGTGGACGATCAAGCCGAAGCCAAGAAAGCTGCGGATGAAAAGACCTACGAGAAGAAAAAACCGGGCGCAAAGCCGAAGCCCACCGTGATCGATCTGGCCGATATCGGAAATCGCATCCTTTCGCTCCCCGTTCCGACGCGCAACTACATTGATTTAGCCGTCGGCAAGAGCGGCGTGCTGTTTCTTGCCGAGGGTCCGCCGGTGGGCCGCGCATCGTCGGATTCAGGTCCCTCCATCCGGGCGCTGTGGCGCTTCACCACGGAGAAGCGCCAAACCGAGGAAATGCTCGGCGGTCTTTCCGCCTTCAAGGTCTCCTTCGACGGCGAAAAACTGTTCTATGCGCGCGAAGACAAGTGGTTTCTGGCGCCGATTTCGGATTTGAAAACAGGTGCGGCGGAGTCAGCCCCGGGCAAGCCGGTGAATAACGGCGGAATGATGGCGGTCGTCGATCCGCGCCGCGCCTGGAGGCAGATGTACCGCGAGACCTGGCACCTGCAACGCGATTTTCTCTACGACCCGAATCTTCATGGCGTCAATCTGGCGAAGATTCAGGCGAAGTATGAGCCGTATCTGGACGGTCTGGCGTCGCGCGCTGAATTCACCTACTTGTGCGATGAAATGCTGGGAGAGATTCAAGTCGGCCATATGTTCGTGCGCGGACCTCGTGCACCGGCGGATGCGCCCAAGCCCGGACTGCTCGGCGCCGACTATTCGATCGATCACAATCGTTACAAATTCGCGAAAATCTACAATGGACAGAACTGGACTCCGTCACTGGCGGCGCCGCTGACATCGCCCGGGATCAATATAGTCGAGGGAGACTACCTGCTGGCCGTCAATGGGCGGGAACTCTTCGCCACTGACAATGTGGACAGTTTTTTCGACGGCGCCGCGGGCAAGCAAACGGTTGTGCGCGTCGGCAAGAATGCCGACGGCAGCGGCGGCCGCGATGCCACGGTCGTGCCCACCGCGTCGGAGTACGGACTGCGCAACCTCGACTGGATCGATTCGAATCGGCGCAAGGTCGACGCGCTCTCGGGCGGCAAGGTCGCCTACGTTTACATGCCGGACACCGGCGGCGCCGGCTATAGCAACTTCAACCGCTACTTTTATGCGCAACTGGATAAACAGGCTTTGGTCTTGGATGAGCGCTACAACCAAGGTGGCTTGATTGCCGACTATATCGTCAGCGTTCTCGGGCAGAAGCACCTCAGCAACGCCATTGAACGCGACGGTAAGCCGGTTCACGACCCGCAGGGCGCCATTTTCGGACCCAAGGCCATGATCATCAATGAGTCCGCCGGTTCCGGCGGCGATGCGATGCCGTGGTACTTTCGCAAGGCAGGACTCGGCACATTGGTTGGAGTGCGCACCTGGGGTGGACTGGTGGGCATCGGCGGCTATCCGACGCTCATTGATGGCGGAACGGTCACCGCGCCGCGCTATGCCATCTATGGTCTTGATGGCGACTGGGAGGTTGAAGGCCGCGGTATCCCTCCGGATGTCCAAGTCGAGGTGCTGCCCAAGGACGCAGCGGCAGGGCACGATGCGCAGCTGGAGCGCGCAGTGGCCATCGTACTGGAGCAGTTGCGCGAGCATCCGCAGTCGGCATCGCCGATTCCGCCCTATCCGAACTATCACAAATCCGACGGCATCGGCCATTGATGATCAGGGGAGCCGTTCTACCCTTCCGTCATACCGTCCGTAACTAAGGATATGCGATCTAACTATTCGACGGCTTGAAGGTTACGCGTTAGCGTTGTTCATGGCCGAAATCGCTGAAATTGTGGGACCGCGCCGGATCGCGCGCAATTCGCCGTGGGCGGAGCTCTATCGCAAAGAAGACTGGTGGGCGGTCTGGATCGGTCTCGGAATGATTACCGTCGCGATCGCGTTGTTCGCGGGCGGCAGCAGCATCAAGTGGATTGCAGTGGCGCCCCAGAAGTGGAGCCATCTTCAGGATATCAGGCTGCAACTTGCACAGCATGGTGCGCAGTACGGCGCGCTTTTCGTGCTCTGGGCGGTGGCGTTCGGAATCGGGGCTGCGGCGCTCGGCATCAAGATCTCGCGATTTCTGCCGGCCTTTCTGCTGATTTTCGCCGCCGCCGCCAGCATCTACATTATCGGGCTTTGGGATCAGGCGGCCCACTATAATTTGGAGCCGCCCTTGGTGGCGCTCGGACTGGGCCTCCTCGTTTCCAATACGGTGGGCGTGCCTCGCTGGCTCGAGCCGGGCTTACGCGTCGAGTTCTACATCAAGACCGGCATCGTGCTGCTGGGGGCGAGTTTGCCGCTGACCCTGATCGCCTGGGCGGGTCCGGTTGCCATCGTGCAGGCCGCGATCGTGTCGCTGACCACCTTCGGCGTCATTTATTTCGCCGCGCTGCGTTTGGGGCTGGACCGCCGTCTCGCGGCCACACTGGGCACGGGCGGTGCGGTCTGCGGAGTGTCCGGCGCCATCGCCGTCGGCGGCGCCGTCGGCGCCAGGAAGGAGGAGGTGTCGATTGCCATCTCGCTGGTGGTCGTATGGGCGATCGTCATGATATTCGCATTGCCACTCGCCGCCCGGCTGTTGGGACTTTCCACCGGAGTCGCCGGCGCGTGGATCGGCACCTCCGAATTTGCGGATGCCGCCGGACTCGCTGCCGCGCAGACCTACGGCGGTTATGCGGGCAACGTGCCGGGGATCAGCGGAAATCCGGATGCCGCCGTGAGCGCCTTCACGCTCATGAAAGTCATTGGGCGGGATGTCTGGATCGGAGTCTGGGCTTTAGTCCTTTCGCTGATCGCGACCACGCGCTGGGAACGCACACAGGTGCAGGGAAAATCGAGTGCGGCCGAGATCTGGAATCGGTTTCCGAAATTTGTGCTGGGTTTCCTGCTGGCGTCGGCGATAGTGACGCTGGTCTCAAGAGGCTATAGTTTTGCCGCCTACAAGAAGGACGTGGTGCCGGCACTGGTCGCTCCTCTGCAGGCGTTGCGCACCTGGGCCTTCACCTTTGCTTTCTTGAGCATCGGATTGACCACGCGCATACGCGAATTCGCTGTCATCGGCGCGCGGCCCTTCTATGCATTCACGATCGGCGTGATCGTCAATGTGGCATTGGGGTTCGTGCTGTCGACACAGGTCTTCAACGAGTTCTGGAACCGGCTGGGCCAGTGAGTCCTGTTGGCACAGCCCCTTTTGAACATGCAGCCGGTGCGCGGCAGTCGCGCTGCTGCCTGGGGTGCCGGCATTTCAATCACGCACCTGCCGCCCTCGAGGCCGCGCTGCCGGGGTTGTCGAGCTTGAGTTCTGCTTACGCCGCGGTGCGCGGCGATGACGGAATCTGCGGCATCCACGCTCGTTATGTCGCGGGATCCAGCGTCTGTGCCCAGTACGCTTAAGGCTACAGCGCCTCGACCTGCACCAAGCAATCGTAGAATATCGGCGCGCGGCCAAGATCGGTGAGCGTATCGCTGCTCGTCAGTTCGTTGGCGTTTTTGCCGTCGCGGGACAGTTTCTTCCACCATACCGATAATGCGACCACGACTCCGGGACGGGCGCGGTCGGTGACTCGCGCGCGCAGCTCGAGACTGCCGCGATCATTGAATACACGCACGTAGCTGTCGGCGGCAATATCGCGCGCCGCCGCGTCATCAGGATGAATGTCGAGCCAGGGTTCGCCTTCGGTCGCGCGCAGGCTCTGTACATTGACGAAGGAACTGTTGAGAAAGTTGCGCGCGGGTGGGGAAATCATGGCCAGGGGATAACGCTGCGCCGCCGCGCTGCGCGTGTCTTCCTGGGGCGCGACAAAGTCCGGCAATGCGTCCACCCCCAGGGCTGTCGCGCGTTCTGAAAGGAATTCGACCTTGCCGGAGGGCGTGTCGAAGCCGCCTGCGGCGAATCGAGCAGTGCCAATGGCGGGGCCTACGCGCTTCCAACCGGCCGTGCGCACCGCGTTGAAATCCCAGTCGGAGGCGACCGCTGCCTGAGCGATGCTCTCGTCGGAGTCGTTGAAGCACGGCTCCGTGAATCCCATGGCGTGCGCCAGCAGCCGGAAAAACTCCGTATTAGGTTTGGCTTCGCCCAGGGGTCTAATCGCGGGATTGTTGGCCACCATGTAGTAGTGCCCGTAGGGTTTGACCACGTCCAAGTGCTCGAGCTGAGTGGTGGCCGGCAGCAGGATATCCGCATAGTCGGCGGTGTCTGTCTGAAAGTGCTCCAGAACGACCGTGAATAAGTCCTCGCGCGCGAATCCGCGCGCCACGCGTCTGGAGTCCGGCGCAACCGCCACCGGATTCGAGTTGTAGACGATCACCGCGCGGATTGGCGCGCTGTCGTCTAGTAAGGCATGGCCGATGGTCGACATGTTGATGGTGCGCGGTTTTCGCCCCGCCAGAAGATCCGGGCGCGACAGCGCCTTCTGATCGACATCGAAGTTGCCCGAGGTCGACAAAAAGAATCCGCCAGCCGCGTCCCGAAACGCGCCGACCAGCGCCGGCAGGCAGGCGATGTTGCGCGTCGCCATGCCGCCGCCGCGCACGCGCTGCAGTCCGTAATTGGCGCGAATCAACGCCGGCCGCGTACTGCCGTAGATTCCAGCCAGCCACTCGATTTCCGCGGCGCTGATGCCGCAAATGGCGGCGACTCGTTCCGGATCATATCGGCCGGCGCGTTCGCGCAGCTGCTCGAAGCCGAGGCAGTAGCGCTCCACATAATCGTGATCGATGAGATCATCGCGAATCAGCACATGCATCACTCCCAGCGCCAACGCCGAATCGGTGCCGGGCAGCAGCGAGATGTGCCGGTGACATTTCTCGGCGGTCAGCGACCGGTAGGGATCAATGGCGATGAGCGTCGCGCCGTTGCGCTTCGCTTGCTGGGCGCGCGCCCAGAAGTGCACGCTCGATGTGATGGCATTCGAACCCCAGAATATGATCAGCTTGGCCTCATCAGCCAGCTCCACGTCGATGCCGATGCGCGAACCCAAGGTCATCTCATGGCCGACGCTCCCCGCCGAGGAGCAAATCGTGCGGTCCAACAGGCTGGCGCCGATCTTGTGGAAGAATCGCATCGACATCGATTCTCCCTGCACAAGTCCCATGGTACCGGCGTAGCTGTAAGGCAGGATTTGCTCGGGATCCTTCTGCAGCCACGGGTTTGAGCCGGTCTGCCACGATCGCAATGGCCTCATGCCAACTGATTCTCTCGAATCGGCCCTCCCCCTTTTTGCCGATGCGCCGCATCGGATGCAGCAACCGATCCTGGTGGTAGGTGCGTTCGGTGTAGCGCGCGACCTTGGTGCACAGAACTCCGGCGGTAGGCGCATGATCCGCCGAACCCGAAACCTTGATGGCAACTCCGTCGCGCACATGCACGTCCAGTGCGCAGGTGTCCGGGCAATCATGCGGACATGCGCCCTTGACCACAGTGATGCCGGAGTTCTCGCTAGTGCGCATGGGTCCCCGCATAACCCGTCTCCAGAATGCGATCCATGAAGCGTTCGCACTGCGCCAGCTGATCCAGAGTCGACATACTCGTTGGGTCGATGCGCCTCGGCGATGTCGCCGGGCCCGCAGATCACCGTAGGAACGCCCATCTTCTGAAAAAGCCCGGCTTCAGTGCCATACGACACTTTGCCCACGGAGAAATTTTTCGACAGCTGCATCGCCCACTGCACGATCGCATCGGTTTCCGCCGCGGCCAGCCCCACCGTCTGGCTCAGCCATTGCAGGTCGATGCCGGACTTTGCGTCGACCGTATGCATCTCCGCCGCCAACTCTTCCGCGTAACCGCGGATTTCCTGATACAGGGCGTCGGCCGAGGCCTGCGGCAAGGTGCGTATGTCGAATTGAAAGGTGCAGTCCTTGGGCACGACATTGGCGGCAATGCCGCCTTGGATCAACCCCGTGGATAGCGTTGTATAGGGAACCGTGAATCCGTAATCGCGCTGTTCGGATTGCGCCAGGCGATCGGCGATTTGACGAATGAACACCACCAAGCGCGCGGCATATTCGATGGCGTTGATGCCGTGGGTGACATAGCTGGAATGTGCTTCCCGGCCGTGCACCGAGCAGCGAAATCGATGCGTTCCCTTGTGCGCGATGATGGGCTGCATGGATGTGGGTTCGCCGACCACGCAGCCTGCCGGGCGTATGCCGTTCTCCTGCAAATCTTTGATCAAGCCGCGCACCCCGAGACAACCCACCTCTTCGTCATAGCTCAACGCATAGTGCAGCGGTGCATCGAGCCGATTGTCGTTGAGCGCGGCGATGAATTTCGGCGCTTGCGTAAGAATGATGCCGAGGAATCCCTTCATGTCGGCGGAGCCGCGCGCATAGAGCTTGCCGTCGCTCTCGGTGGCGACAAACGGATCGGTATTCCAATCCTGCCCGTCTACCGGGACCACGTCTGTATGCCCGGAAAGAATCAGTCCCGGCTTCTTCGTATCCCCCAGAGTCGCGAATAGATTGGCTTTCTTGCCGCTGGCATCGTGAGTCAGCCGCGTGCTCGCACCTAATCCCACCAGGTAATCCCGCACCCATTCAATCAACCCAAGATTTGAGTCCCGCGACACGGTGTTGAAACGAATCAAGCGCTCGATCATTGCGCGCGACGCGGCGCTGGGAACACTCATGAGGCGCTCACTTTACTGGCTTCGGTCCGCCATTATAGCGGACCTGGGATACGCTATGCTCTTAAAGGAGCGCAGAAAGCCTGAGGATGTTGTGAGCCGCGAAACACGTATGTACGGGGCCGTCGAGGCGGGCGGCACCAAGTTTGTGTGCGCCATCGGCGATGCGTCGGGGCGCATCCATGCAGAGACGCGCTTTCCCACCGCCGACCCGGCTTCGACGCTTGCGGCCGTGCGCGACTTTCTGCGCACCGGCAGCGCAAGCTTCGGCGCGCTCGCCGCCATTGGCGTCGCTTGCTTTGGCCCCGTGATTCTGGACAGGGCGTCGGCGCGCTACGGTTTTATCGGCCGTACTCCAAAAGCCGGATGGAGCAATATCGATATCGTGGGAATGTTGGCGCGAGAATTTTCCGTGCCGATCGAATTCGATACCGACGTGAACGCCGCGGCGCTGGCGGAACAGCGTTGGGGCGCGGCACGCGATGTCGACAATCTGGTATACCTGACAGTCGGCACGGGAATCGGCGGCGGGGTGCTGGTGCGCGGCGCTCCCCTGCACGGGCTCATGCATCCAGAAATCGGCCACAGCCACCCGCGGCGTCACGCGTTGGATGCGGATTTCGCGGGCATCTGTCCGTTTCATGGCGACTGCCTCGAGGGACTGGCATCGGGGCCGGCGATTGTGGCACGCAGCGGTGCCGAGCTGCGCAATCTCGACGCCGCGCATCCGCAGTGGCAGCTGGAGGCGGATTATCTGGGCCAGCTGTGCGCCCAACTCGTGCTCACACTCTCGCCGCAACGCATCGTCATGGGCGGCGGCGTCATGAGCCAGCTGCAATTATTGCCCCTCATTCAACGGCGCATGCTGCATTGGTTGGGCGGCTATGTCGACCGCTGCGAAATTCTCGAGGCAACACATCGCTATTTGGTGGCCCCTGCTTTGGGCGCGCAGGCGGGTGTTCTCGGTGCCTTGAGTCTCGCGATCGGCGCGAGTCCAGCTGTTTAATCCTGGCCGATTTGCCGCAACATGCGCTGCAGGGCGAAGTGTCGATAGCTCAACAGCGTCAATCCCGCAACTTCATCCCAATCGCATGTCGCGCTGACATCCAGCGCGATCCAACCATTGTGGCCAAGATACGGCGGCACTTGATAGCGCGAGTCCGCGGTCAGGAGACCTTGCTGGTCGACGCCCACCCAAAAGCACAATGTCAATCGATCCGCGGCACGGCGGGCGATGGCGAAGGTGCGCTTGCCCGCCAGCCACGCTGGAGACCCAAATTGGCGCGCTTCGCTCGACTCTGGAAATTTCAGGCATATCGAGCGCATTTTTTTCAGCACGGCGCGCGCACGCGGCGATTTGAATGGATCGATACGGCTTGCGCGCAAGGCTTTGCTGGGAGCTTTGACCTTGGGCGTCTTGCCGATGGACTGCTTGAGGTTCGGCGGCGCCACTTTCTCGTACCCTTCTCGAACCAATGCGGCGATCCTGTTCCAGTCGATGCCGTGATCCAAAATCACGCCCAACCAGCCGCGCGGCCCGACGTAGGGCGGTACGAAGAAGTGTTCAGGCTGTGTGCGCGCGTGCAGCTCTTGCGAACCGGGTGGCGCATTGAGCCACAGTGCGACCCGTCCGTCGCCGTGATGGTTGACTGCGTAGGTTGCAAACGTTTTGCCGCGAACTCTGAAGTTTGGTGAGCCGTGCGACAGGAATTCCTCGGCTTCCGGCAGCCACAGGCAGACTTCGCGTACCGCCTGATCGATCCCGCGTGCCATTTTCGGCTCCCTGTCTTCAAGACCCGACGTCTGTGACCAAGAGTACCTCGCACGCTCCCGGCCCGGTATCGTCACGCACCAAAGATGTCTTGATCCACCGGCCATCATTGCGCAGCCCGTCGACCAGCTCACCGCGCAAGGTCACAACTTCGCCGGCCCGCAGGCTGGCCAGCTGCCGCGCAATCAGCGAGTTTTGCGGAATCACGTGGGTATTGGCGCTATGCGTGATGATCGTCTCTCTGGCAATGGGCGTGCCGGCGCTGGCGTGCCAATAGTAAAAGCGATTGGACTGGGACACATCGATCGTTCGCAGGTTACGGTTGTCCGACATCGGTCCCCAGCCCAGCGCCAGGTCTTCGGGTATGAGATCCGCGAGTGCATCAAAGTGATAGGTTTCGCGCCCCAGCACGCGCGCGGTTATCTGATAGTCGGCGCGGATCGTCAAGGTCCAGTGACCCATCTGCAGCGTTTCGCCGTTCAGTTTGTTGGTTTGCCGCGGCTCCTCTTGCGCGAGTACGCCATCGGGCGGATGAACCGGCCGTTCGCCAATCCAATGCCATGCGCCCCACGCAATGTAGGTGCCTAAAATTGCTTTGAGGACGGGATGCCGCCACATCCCCAAAGCTTGACCCTAACCCAGGCGTCGTACCGTGACGCCGGTCGATGTAGCCGCGATCAGCCGGTCTTTTGAACCCAAACCATGCACCAACCGCCCGCAGGCACGCTCTTGCCGGCAAATATATTGCAACCCGCGCTCGCGTCCCCGGCTTTGCCCTGATACTGAGCGCAGTTGCCGCATTTCTGGGTGGGTTTGTACGTCGGATTCGACGCGGCAACGACTTTGGTCGCATCGGTCGCGAAGTGCAGTGCTGCGGCGGAAGGGTCTTTCGGATCCAGCGGCGGCAGAGCGGCCGCGGCGGCGTCGCGCGCCACGAGACCAATGGTGGGCAACAAGGCTCCGGCGATGAGCCCGCCCTTGACGATGGAGCGGCGTGAAATCTTAGATTGCATGTGTGTGCCTCGATGGGTGAAAGATCGTGCCATTTTTCCCCATTTCGAATCTGTTTGCTGATGAATATTATTCAAATCTCGCAGTGGATTGCAGATGCGCGGTGCGACAGCTGCAGCTTTTTGCGAACGATTCTCAATTGGGCGTCCCGCACATACCCCAGCGCGATGAATTGAAGTAATGTGCTTATCTTTCGGGAACTCGCAGTCAAATGACGGGACTCGACCTAAACAGTATCGCTCGATCAGTGATCAAGCTGCGCGCGGTCGTCCCCGAAGACGCATTTACCGCAGGTATTCTGGGAAGCCATCGTACCGGCAATGGCGTGGTCATCGAAGCCGGCGGATTGGTTTTGACGATCGGCTATCTGATGACCGAGGCCACCGACGTGTGGCTGGCGGGCGCCGAGGGTCGGGAGGTCGCCGCGCACCCTTTGGCGTACGATCAAGTAACCGGATTCGGCTTGGTGCTGCCGCTGCAAAAATTGGACGTTGCGCCGATTCCGATCGGATCCTCGGCCGAGCTGCATCCCGGCAGCAAGGTGTATGTGGTGAGCGCACGGGATTTCGCCGCCCCGCAGACCGCCCATGTATTGGCGCGCCGCGAATTTGCCGGCGCCTGGGAATACCTGCTCGAAGACGCGATATTCGCGGCACCTGCCCACCCGCATTGGTCCGGCGCCGCGTTGATCGATCACAGCGGCGCTCTGGTGGGCTTGGGATCCTTGCTGGTGCGCGAATTGATGGCGGGCGAAGAAATCAATGCCAACATGTTCGTGCCGATCGATCTGCTCAAGCCCATTCTGCAAAGCTTGAAGGACACCGGCAGAGCGGATCGCCGGCCCCGTCCCTGGTTGGGCATCTACGCAGTCGAGGTCGCCGGCAAGGTGTACGTGACGGGAATTGTCGAGGGAGGTCCCGCGCAACAAGCCGGCATTCGCGAAGGCGATGTCATTAGCCGCGTGGCGGAAAAAGAAGTGGACACTTTGCCGGATTTCTATCGGCGCCTGTGGGCCGTGGGACCGGCAGGCACCGGCGTGCCTCTGACCGCGATTCGCGGCGCCACGCAGCTGCATCTGAACGTGCGTTCCGTCGATCGCGGCGACTTGCTGAAGCGGCCGCAAGCGCACTAGCAGCAGTTTCAATGCAGCGCGACGCGCTGTTCGCGCTCTTGCGACGCCTGACGCTCAAAATTGGCGGTGTGACATGTCCCCTGATGCAGCAACGTAACCACAGCCGCACAGGCGTCGACACCCTTGACGCTGCCGTCCGCGGTGGCGGGCGCCGAGCTGGTGTCCTGCAGCAAGCGGTATGCCGCGCCAGCCGACAACCCCGGCACCTTTGCAAGCATCAATGCCACCACGCCGCTGACTTGCGCCGTCGCGATCGAGGCGCCGCTGGCAAAATCATAATGTCCACCGGGGAGCAACGTCAGGATCTCGCGTCCCGGTGCATACAGCACGGGTCCGAGCGCAGAACCAGCAGACTCCGTGCTGGCCACTTCGATGACCCCGGCTTGGCTTAGCAGGCCATTTGCGCCTTCCGAAGCGTCGGTGGCGGCGCCCACGAATAGCACGCCACGTCGCTGTCCCTCGCGAATGAGGTCGCCGAGCAAGGGATCGTCCGGGCCGGCCAGGCTCAAATTGATCACCTGCGCGTGCGCAGCGAACGCCGCCGCGAGGGCCCGCGCCAGCGTAAACGAATTGCAGCGCGCGTCGTCGGCGCCCTCGCGTGCTTGCCAACATGCCTTGAAAATCAGCAGACGTGCGCTCGGCGCGATGCCGACGATGCCTTCGCGATTATTCGCGACCGCGGCAATGACGCCTGCCATTTCGGTGCCGTGCCGGTCTCGCCGAAATTGCGCGTCATCGGCATCGACGAAGTTTGCAGCGGCCGCGATGCTGCCGCGCAGATCCGGATGCAGGATGTCTGCGCCGGTATCGATGATGGCGATTTTGACGCCCTCGCCCCGCGACCACGGATGCGCGTCGGCGACATCCATTTGCTGGAAACCGCGCTGCAACCCAACGTAGGGATCATTGTAATTCTCGGTGCGGGTGGCAAAGGTCTGCAAAGGTTGGGTCAGCTTGACGCGTGGATCCTTTGCCAAGGCCGCAAGCACGGCATCGCGGTCGCTGCCGGCGGGAAGTTCCAGCACCGCGCAGTGCACGTGCAGCGGTTCGATCGGCCAGGCGCTCACCTCTCGTAAGCCGTACTCGCTCTCCAGCGCGCGCATCACTTGCCGAGCGTGCGAGGAGGGGCCGTAGTTGGTGGCCGCGTCGTAGCCGCGCGGCGTGCTGCCGGCGCGCGCCACATACGCCACCGGTTCGTTCTCCACCGCGGCAATGATGAATCGCTCGGGCGATTGCGACACTTGATTGCCGAGCGCACGCGAATCGATACGCACGGGTGCGCTGC
Source organism: uncultured Gammaproteobacteria bacterium (assembly GCA_963785405.1). GTDB lineage: Bacteria > Pseudomonadota > Gammaproteobacteria > Steroidobacterales > Steroidobacteraceae > Bog-1198. The sequence continues at coordinate 959,013 of CAWAVF010000002.1, read as the reverse complement.
TGCACGCGCAAGCCAATGCGATCACGACGCTGATGGCCGCGAATCGGATCATGGGGAATCGCCCGGCGCCGGCTCCTCCCGGGTCTGTTCTGCAAAGCGAACCGTCGGGTGCTGGCGCAGCAGCGCCAGCGATGAGCGCACCGGAAGGTTGGATTTCGCCGCCAACGAATAAACCCCCGCTTCGCTGGGACCGGAAACGATCCGCAGCTCAGCTTCATCGAGGATCGCCTGCAGTTCAATCAAAGTGATCGTCGGCGCGAACACGGCACGAATCACTTCATCGCGGGCGTGCGGCGTCGAACTCGTCACAGTGCGGTACTTGGGCGCAGCTTGCTGCGCGCGGAACTGCACCCAGCGATCGGCCAGCAGCAGGCTGATGGTAATCGCCATGACCGCAACGGACGCCGCCATCAAGGCGCGCTTCGGCCAGCCGCTGCGAATTCTCACAACCGGCGCTGCATCCGCGACAGGTGCTACGCTCTGCAGGCCGTCGAGCCTTTCCTGCAGGCGCTTCAGCGAGGCTGCCGGCATGTACTCAACGGTCGGCGCGCCCTTGATGGCCTCGAATAGTTGCTGCTCCACAAGCACGTCGGCACGGCAAGCCGCACAGTCGGCGATATGCGCATCGACCTTGAGCCGCTCGCTTTCAGAGAGTCTCGAGTTGACATACCAGGGGATGAGCGCAGAGACCTCCTGGTGTTCACAGTCTCCGCTAACGCGATTGTTGGTCATTCGATCCTCGCCCGGCTTGCGCTTGCAGCACCGCTCAAGGCCGGCAGACATTGCCGCAGTTTCTCGCGCGCATGAAACATGCGCGCCTTTACGGTTCCCACCGGGCAGTCAGTGATCGCCGCGATTTCCTCCAGAGAATGGCCCATGTGATAGGCGAGTTCCATGGTCAATCGCTGTTCGATGGGCAAGCGGCTCAAGCCTTGCTGCAGCCAGTCGTGGATCTCCGTCTCTATCGTAGGATCGATGCTTTGCTCGGGGCCGGCATCATCCAGACTGCTGGCGCCGGCGTGATTCTTTTGACGGCGAAACGACTTCAACGCCGTGCGATAGGCGATCCCAATGATCCATGTGGAGACCTGCGATGCACTTCGAAATTCATTGGCGTTCTGCCAAACCACCATGAAAGTATCGTTGATGATCTCTTCGACATTTTCATAACGCCGCGTAAAACGCGATAGGAAGCGCGCCAGGCGCCGGTGATAGCTAAGGTACAGTTCCTCCAGCGCGCGCCGATCACCCGCCGCGACGGCAGCCAGCAAAGAACTATCGCGTTCTTTCGGCGAATTCTTGCCCAGCGGGGTCATTGAGGAAGGCCACTCCAGAGTAATAATCGAGTCTCATGCGTCGTAAGTACCGGGCGCACGGCAAAGAGTTGCGGCTTACGACGTTCAGAAACGCCAAATCACCGTTCCTGTCCAGCGCCCCGTTGCTGCAGCATTATAAAACAATGACTTAGCTTCAGCGGTAGTGTCGACATATGACAACACCAGCGACACCGACGATAGATCGTAAGCAGCCCCAATACTCCAATACGCATACCCCCCGGAGAATGGCCCGCCCAGATGGCTGTATCCGACGCCCGCAAGGAAGGAAAGCTTGCCCGCGACCTGCCGTTGCGCGCTGATCTCGGCTGATTTCTCGGATACCCCCATGAGCCTGTCATAGGGGTAAGGCACATAGCGTGGCGCGTCCGGCGAGTACTCCAGGTTTAAGTGCAGCCAGCCCCGGTAAGCAAGATCGAAATCCAGATCTGCATAGTTGTAGCCTGTTCCGTCTTGACTCCAGGGGTACGCATAGTAGCTGGCAAGAATTTTTCCCCGCCAATCGTCAGCGACGTTCCAGGCGTATCCCGCAAATCCGTTGAGTTCGACATCCCGAGGTTGGAAAGGATCGATTTGAGCGTTGGACGCGAACACGCCGGCGACAAATCCTGAACTGTTCGAATAATGCACATCCGCTTGCAGCGCGGCTTGATCGTTGGTTCGTGAGATGCCGCGTACGAAGTAATCACTCGTCAGCGCGAGCGAACCGCCCCATACATCATCCGCCATGCATTGCGCTGATCCCATCAGCGCGCCGCCAAGCAACGCAATGCCCGCAGCGAGCAGACGCACTATTTCACAACCGCCAGATCGCTTGAGCACGCATTTATAAATCTCGCCATCGCATCGCCGCACAGATTAAACCTTTATCAAAGCCTTGGGCACTTACCCTCGAACATGGCTATATCTGTCCAGTCGGGAGCGTCGGTGGAGGTCTTTTCAGTGCCGTTTTCCCGGGCATTGATTGGCGCCGCTTTGCTGCTCATCGCCGCGTGTGCCGGCAACGGCGAGGGCCTGGACGCCAATGGGCAGCCGCTTGTTCCGGGCAGTGGCACGGTGCCGTTGTCGGCTGATTTCGCTTCTATACAAGCAAACATATTCACACCGATTTGCTCGGTTTGCCACATCGGCGGCGGCGCGCCCGAGGGTCTGCGATTGGACGCCGCCAATAGCTACAATTTATTGGTCGGTGTCCCCAGCACGGAAGTGCCATCGCTGCTGCGTGTCAAGCCAGGCGATCCGGTCAACAGCTATATCATTCAGAAGCTGCAGGGTCATGCCGCAGTCGGCGCTCAGATGCCGTTCGGCGGGCCGTATTTATCCGCGGACACGATTGCCTTCATCCAACAGTGGATCACCAACGGCGCACTCCCCGCGGGCGCGGCCGCGGTCGCAAGCGCATCGCCGCTGGCCGTCACGTCGATCGTGCCGACCAGCGAGGAAACCGTGAGCGAACCGCCACCGCAGATCATGATTGCTTTCAACAATGATCTCGACGTGAGCCAGATCGATTCGCGCTCGGTGCGGATCGAGAAGTTGCCGGATGGAGCGCCGCAATCAGCGACCGAAGTGATTCCGGCGCGCATCACCGTACCCAGCACCAATCAGAGGGCGCTGCTGGTATGGCCGAGTCGGCTCTTGACCACGGGTCGCTATCGCGTCGTGATGGATACGGCCTCGCCGCTGACTTTCATGGATATTCTGGGTCAATCGATCAGCGTCGGCAGGCGAAACGATGCGGGCGACACAGTGCTCACCACGTTTGAAGTTGCGGCCCTGCAATGAATCCGCGTTTAGCAGTCGGCGTCGTTGTGCTTATTGTCCTCTCCGTACTGCGCGCGGCTCCCGCCGCGGCCGAACCGTACCTGGCCGTGCAGACCGGTTACAAATGCAATGTTTGCCATTTCAATCCGACCGGCGGCGCGCTGCGTACCGAGTTTGGAATCACCTACGCAAAGGCAGTGCTGCCGGCAGAAACCATCGACAATTCACTCATCAACAATTGGACCGGAAAGATTACCGACAATTTGCGAATTGGCGGCGACCTGCGCGAGGATTGGACCCGCGATAGCGCGCCCAACACGCCGACCACACAGGGATTTTCACTCGAGCAATTCCGAGTCTATGGCGCGTTTACGCTCATACAGGACCGGCTCGCCATCTATGCTGACGAGCAGGTGGCGCCAGGTGGATCGCAAAACGAGGAAGCCTATGTGCTTTACGGCAGCACCACCGGCTTCTATATCAAGGGTGGACAGTTTTACCTGCCCTTCGGATGGAGGCTTCAAGATCAAAACGCATTTGTACAGGAACTCTCAGGTATCAGCATGGCCACGCCGGACAAGGGCGTTGAAATCGGCTACGAGCGCCCCTCCTGGTCTGCGCAATTTGATGTGACCAACGGAATCGGCAACGGCAGCAGCGGCCACGGATACCAGGTAACCAGCCAGGTTGCATACGTTCAACCGATTTGGCGGCTGGGTGTGGCGGGCTCTTATACTCAAGCACCCCTCGGTGACCGGCGCGTCGGCGGTGTCTTCGCCGGCCTCCGCACCGGGCCCGTCTCGTGGCTGGTGGAGGGGGATGCGGTGCGCGACGACAGCTTCCCGGGCGGCCGCACGCTTGCCGCGGGGTTACTGGAGGCCGATTGGTTGGTACGCAGGGGCCACAATCTGAAAGTCACTGCGGAATGGTACGACCCGGATCGCTCCGTTGCGGAAAACGAGCAGAACCGCTACAGCATTATCTACGAGTACACGCCAATACCGTTCTTGCAGCTGCGGGCCGGCTATCGCCGCTACGTAGGTATTCCCCAGAGCAACACGCAAAATCAGCGCCAGGTACTCACGGAACTGCACGGCTATTTCTAGCCCTGCGCGAAGCGGCGTCTTCCGGCTACAGGCGTCCGGTCAGGACCAGGACCAGCAGGACAATGACGACCAGACCCAGGCCGCCGCTCGGGAAGTAACCCCAGCTGTTGCTGTACCCCCAGGTTGGAAGTGCTCCAATCAACAGCAGAACCAGAACTATCAGCAGGATTGTGCCCAGTGACATTACCATCTCCCATGATGCGACTGCGGGCAACTGTAATCTTCGTTGTTGCTGCAAACAGTCGGGCCGCAACGTGTCCCTACGTAGGGCCCGTCCTACCGCGAAAGGCATCGATCGCGACGCGCCCTGCGGGCCCGAGCAGATCGGGGCGAGTTGCCACGATGTACAAGGCAACATTGCGTGAGCCTCCAACCATGAGCGGCAGTCGGCGCAGCGCACCGCTTTGCAATTGTTCCTGAGTTATGTGTTCGGGCAGCCACGCATAGGCGAGCCCGGCCTGAATCGTCGCCAGCGATGCCTCCATGCTGCTTACCGTGAAACGCCGCTCGGCACCAAGCCAGCCCTCGTCCCGAGGCTGCAGAGTGCCCGAATCGCGCACCACGGCTTGCACGTGGCGCACCAAATCATCCGCGGTTAATTCCCGCTCCATCCGGAACAATTCATGATCAGGACGCGCGACCGCTACGAAAGTCACATCCAGCAGCCAGTCGCCCAAGAATCCCGGCGGCACACGGCTGGTGACGACGACATCAGCGCGACCTTCGATGATGGCTTGCTCGGCACCCGACAGTACGACATCGGCCAATTGAATCTGCGTGCTCGGACAGGTGGTCTGAAGGTCGGCAATGATGCCGAGCAATCGCGCGCGCGGATACGCGCTGTCTACCACCAACGTCAACTCACTCTCCCATCCCTTTTTCAGGCTGCTCGCCAGCAGTTCGAGCGTGTCGAGCTCTTTCAACAAAGCGCGCGCCCGATGCAGCAGCGTCTGCCCGTGCGGCGTGAGCACCGACCTGCGGCCCTCGATCGTCAACAGCGGTAAATCCAGAGATTCCTGCAGCCTTGATACCGCATAGCTGACCGCTGACTGACTTCGATTTAGCTTCAGCGCCGCCTGAGCGAAGCCGCCTTCGTCGACCACTGTCGCCAGCACCGCCCATTGCTCCAGAGTTGTTTTCGCAAGTGCCACGAATGAATCCGTTTTTTCGATCAATGACCCCCAAATTTTGCGCTTTTTTATGAGCTTATTCGAGGCTATTGTGTGTTCCAGGAGGTTCCCATGAACGAAATCAGACGAAGTCAGGAACGAGGCTATGCCGACCACGGCTGGCTCAAGTCTTTTCATACATTCTCATTTGCCGACTACTTCGATCCCAATCATGTCGAGTTTGGGCCACTGCGGGTGATCAATGAGGATCGCGTGCAGGCCGGCGCGGGTTTTGGCACACATGGCCATCGCGACATGGAGATCATCAGCTATGTATTGTCCGGCGAACTGGCGCACAAGGATTCGATGGGCAATGGCTCGACATTGCGGCCCGGCGATGTACAGCGCATGAGTGCAGGCAGCGGCGTTCGGCACAGCGAGTTCAATCCCTCAAAATCCGAGGGCGTGCACTTTCTGCAGATCTGGATTCAGCCGGATCAGCGCAACATCGAGCCGAGCTACGAGGAAAAACGCTTCGCAGTTGAAGAGAAGCGCGGGCGCCTGCGGCTCATCGTCTCGCCCGATCGCGCGCAAGGATCTTTGCTGATCCATCAGGACGCGCGGGTGTATACGGGATTGTTCGATGGCGCCGAGGCCGCCGACCTTCAGGTGCAGCCAGGCAGGCGAATTTATGTGCACGTGGCACGAGGCTCGTTGCTGGCAAATGGCGCCGCGCTCGACGCCGGCGATGCACTGCGGATCACCGGCGGGACCCACCTGCACGTCGATGGCGGCCGTGACGCTGAAGTGCTGGTATTCGATCTGCCGGGCGACAACAACTAAAGCCTAGCGAGGCTTGGCGCTGCGTCGCGACCAATACCAATACAGGGGTAGGCCGGCGATCAGCATTGCCACGCCGCGTAGTGCCTCGCGGGGCGCGGCAACGAATGTGTTGATCAGCAGCGCGGTTGTGACCAGAACGAAGATCACCGGTACAAGGGGATAGCCGAGCGCTCGATACGGCCGCGGCGCGTCGGGCATGGTTCTTCTGAACACGAACAACGATGCGGTGCTCAGGCCGTAGAAAAGCCAGGATGCGAATATTACCGAGTCGGTCAGATTGTCATACGAACCCGAAAGGGCAAGCACGCTACCCCATGCAGCTTGCGCAACAATTGCTCGCGCCGGCACATTGCTGCGCGGCGACAGCCGCGCCAATGCGCGAAAGAACAATCCGTCCCGCGCCATGGCATACGGGACCCGCGAATTGGCGAGCGCACTGGCATGCAGCGAACCGAATGATGAAATCATCAGCGCTACGGCGGTCATGGAGACCGCGACCGGTCCCAAGAAGCGCTTCAACACTTCGGTCGCCACGGATGAATTGATCGGGACGCTCGCGATCTCGACGGGCGTCAGTGCATAGTAATAGGCAATATTGACGAACAAGTACAGTGCCGCCACCACCAGCATGCCGCCGATGAAGGCGCGCGGCAGATTGCGCTGCGGGTTGCGGATTTCGCCGGCAAGCGGCGCGACGTTGTTCCATCCGTCATAAGCCCATAGTGCGCCCAGCATTGCGGCGCCGAAACCCGCGTAACCTCCGCGTGCGCTGTCGGCAACACCCTCGCATGTGCCTGTCAATCCGGATCCCGCGAGGTGCGACCAATCGCCCGGGGCGAAGGCGAGCGCGCTGAGTCCCACGCCCAAAACCAACCCTACCTTCGCCAGGGTGAGCGCAAGTGCGGTCCAGCCGCCGGCCGCCACTGAGGCACAGTTGATGAGGGCCACGGTCCAGATGGTGGCCAGCGCTACCACCGTCAGTCCGTTCATGCTCAAGTGAAAACCAAACGGGCTGGCCGCGAGTTGCCAGCGGGCCAAAACGCCGCCCACCGCGACATTCATGAAAATTGCGAGACCCACCGCGAGCGCCGCCTGTGATCCGGCCTTCGCAACCGCAAACGTCATCCAGCCATACAGGAACCCAACCACCCTGCCGTAGGCGCGCCGCAGATAAACGTAATCGCCTCCTGCCTCCGGCATCATCGCGGCGATTTCTGAATACGAAAAGGTGCCGGCAAGCGACAACAGCCCCGCCGCAAGCCACACCAGCAGCACGGTCTTGGCGCTGCCTACATTGCAGGTCATGACGCGCGTCTTGAGAAACACGCCCGTGCCGATCATGTTGGCGACGTTGACCGCGATTGCCCCCCATGCCCCCACGCCGCGCGTCAGACCGCCTTGGACAGGTGTAACCATGGTGGCATTGTTCATCGTTATAATAGTATCGGACAAATGAACGCAGAATCTTCACAAATCGGCGCATTTCTGCTGGCGGCACTGCTGATTTTTGTCGTCTATCGGCGGCTTCGCCGCAGCTTCGGCCAGCAGCCGCTGGTGCCGCTTCGCATGCAATTGCGGATCCTGTTGCTGCTGATTGTCAGCTGCTTGCTGCTGCCGTCCGCGATGCAATCAGCCTCGTTCCTGTTGGCAATACTTGCCGGGGTGGCGATTGGGGTTGCGCTGGCGCTGTGGGGTGCTGCGCACACCCGCTTCGTGCGCGATGCCGATCGGCTGTACTACGTGCCGCACACGTACACGGGAATGGCGGTCTCGCTGTTATTTATCGGACGACTCGGGTACCGGCTGGTTCAGGTCTATGGCAGCGCGGATCAGTCCTTCACCGCAGCATCGCTGGTGCGCAGTCCTCTGACGATTGGGTTGTACTTCGTTCTGATGGGCTACTACGTGTGCTACTACTGCGTATTGTTGTGGAAGTCCAAACATGCCGCCACGGCGGGAATAGAGGCGGCCTCGAACACCGCAAAATGATACGGCGCTTGAGCGCGTTGCCGCGCTTGCATTAAGTCAGGGAGATGACCACCGCGTACGTCATTAGCGCGAACGAGATCAACAAGGCTTCGTTGCCCCATCGAGATACCGTTTCGACCATGATGCTTCTCCTGAATTTCGCGTATGCCTTTAGGGCGCGGAAATTCTACATTTCGAAGCATCGGCAATGATTGCGGCAGGTCTCAAAAACACCTGATTATGGCCATTTAGAGGCGGATTATGTCCACCCAACTGCACCAATTGTGAGCGTGATATTTAGATCAATGCGTTGCTGGCGATCTGCATTCGGGACAACACGGAGGTGCCGTGCCGAGCGTGTCGCTTAGTAAATCGGTAAGTTCATGCAGGTCGTTGCCAAAAGGCTCGACATAAGGCGTGTGCTGACGAATCAGCTCGACGGCAAGCCCGAACGCGCCGGCGGGATTCACCTCGTCGTCGAAGTAAAGCTGCCGATGCAGCGGGCAGGTCTTGAGCACCTGAGCCTGCAAGGCAATTCCGATTGCGATCTCTTGTTTCTTGCCCATTGCACCTATCCTATGGGGCGCGACCATGGCGGGCGGGCTAGCCTTTCGACGACCGCGAGAGCTCTGCGCCATGCCGCCGCTTGCGGAACTGGATCCGGTGGATCATGCGGAGCCAAAGGCGGCGTTTCCGGGATTTCGACAATCGCAGTGGACTCAGTGCGCATTATTACCGTCTCCATTGGCTCCGGGCGAAATCATGCCGCGAGGGGAGACGTAACGCGATCAGCGTCGAACGCCGCTATCTGTAGGACTTTTCAGACACCCGTAGGTTGGTGTCGGAACCGCAATCTAAAAGGCGAGATACGGCCAATCGTTGGGGATCGCCACATCGTCGAGCCTTCGGCCATTGGCGGAGAGCCGTGACTGCGTAGCGCTTCGCCGCTCAGCAACCCTTGCCGTACGGCGGGGAACAGCGGGGAGTTGCTGCATCAGACCGCGAATCTGCCTTTGTGCGCGGCCCAGCGTGTCGCTCCAGTCTTGATCCCATGTAAGCGCACGCGTGTCGTCCAATTCTCGCGCAAGATTTTGCAGCTCCGCCGCAAACGTGCGCAATGCTTGGCCTCGATACCGTGCCGTCGCGCCTATGAGGAAAGCAACTGCACGATCGAGCATGTGTCGAATGCGGTGCGGCCCTTTTTGATAGCTCAAATTGGGATGCGCCCAAAGACGTCCCGTGGCCACTCGAGCCACACTCCACGAGACCAATGCGCTCGTGGCAAGCGTGCGCTGCTGCGTCGTGCATTCCGTGCTCAGAACCGCGGCGACGGCGCGCACCCGCAAAGCCATGTTGCGCAGCTGGCGCAGTCGCATTACTTCGGCATCAATCATAGTTGGCCCTTCTTCCTAACCCCTAAAGCTCTCGGAGACATGGTCCGAAAGATCGCTTCACCGCCCCTATCTTTAGGGCGATGCGATGATTCTCAATGAATCCAGCGATGATTTCTGTAGGACATTGGTCCATGCCGCTGCCGGTAAAGTTCCGGCAGGCGACTACTGTTAAATAGCCGGTGACCTTATGGTCAATTGACGTGTGGTTAGCCTAAATTGACCCACACTGATTTGGTTTGCGTGAAGGACAGGAGGCTCTCCAAACATTTATCGCGGCCCTGTCCCGATTGCTTATAGCCGCCGAATGGCTGGGTCATGTCGCCGTTGTCGAAACAATTCACCCAGATGACGCCCGCCTCGAGATCACGCGCGGTGTTCAAAGCGACATTCAAGTCGCGGGTCCAAACAGATGCCGCCAGTCCGTAGATGGAATCGTTTGCCACCTTGAGTGCATCCTTGAGGCCGTCCACTTCGATGGCGGCAGCAACAGGGCCGAAGATCTCTTCTTGCGCAATGGTCATGCGATTATCGACGCCGGAGAACAAAGTGGGATTGACGAATTCGCCCTGCATATCGGGTGCGTTGCCGCCAAATTCGAGGCGCGCGCCTTCGCTCAAGCCGCGCGCAATGTAGCTCATGACGCGCGCACGGTGCTGCGCCGTGACCAGGGGACCAAGGTTGGTGCTGGGATCGAGCGGGTCGCCGGCCCGATACGCGCTCTTGCCGCGTTCGATGAAGCGCGCCAGGAATTCCTTCGCAATCGGCTTATCGAGCAACAATCGCGATCCGGCGTTGCATACCTCGCCCATGTTGCCGAAGATTCCATTGATGGCGTAAGTGACCGCACTATCGAGATCCGGCAGGTCGGCCAGGAATATTTGCGGAGTCTTGCCGCCGCACTCCAGGCTGACCCGTTTCATATTCGACTGGCCCGCGTAAATCAGCATTTGCTTGCCGATTTCGGTCGATCCGGTAAATGCAATCTTGGCGACGTCCATATGCTGCGCCAAGGCCGCGCCTGCAATCTCACCGAGGCCGTTGACGACATTGAACACTCCCGGAGGTCCGCCCGCTTCGACGAACAGCTGCGCCATCAGCAATCCCGACAGCGGCGATTGCTCCGCGGGCTTCAGCACCACCGAATTTCCGGCGGCCAGCGCCGGCGCAACCTTCCACGCAGCCATGAGCAGAGGATAATTCCACGGCACGATGCAGCCCACCACGCCGAGCGGTTCGCGCAGAATGTAGTGAAACGCGTCGAATGCGGTGGCGGTCACCGCGCCGTCGATCTTGTCGATCAATTCGCCGAAGTATTCGAAGTTCCTTGCCGCCGCCGGCACGTCGATGGTCGCCATGTCGTTGATGGGCTTGCCCATGCAAAGCGTGTCGAGCAGCGAAAACTTCTCCGCGTTCTCGAGAATCAGGCGGCTGTAGGCCGCCATCACGGCCATGCGGTCGCGCGGCGCCATGCGGCTCCAGACACGTGCGGCGAAGCTGCGTTTGGCGGCGCTCACCGCAAGGTCGATGTCCGCGCCGGTGCCGGCGCTGACTTCGCACAGCGGCTCTGCGGTGGCGGGATTGATCACGGTGAATCGGTCCCGCGCCACCGAGTCGACGAATCGGCCGTCGATAAAATGGCGGGTTTCGTAGGATAAGCGCGCGGCGCGGGCATGCCAATTCTGTGTGTCGATGGAAATTGCGTTCATTCGTCTCTCCCAATCAATGTCGCGGTCTGCCGTATAGTATCGCGCATGAACGTCGCGCCGCGCTCCCAGCTGCTTGGTTTTTGGATGTGCGTGGCGTTGGTGGTGGGCAATTCGATCGGCTCCGGTGTGTTTTTGCTGCCCGCATCCTTGGCGCCCTATGGCCTCAATAGCGTGGTGGCGTGGGGTTTCACCGCCGGCGGCGCCATCTTGCTGGCCATCGTTTTTGCGCGCTTGAGCCGCGCGTTCCCTGCTGCAGGCGGACCCTACGCCTATGTGCACCTGGCCTTCGGCCCCCTCACCGCCTTCATTGTCTCCTGGGGCTATTGGATTTCAATCTGGGTGGGAAATGCGGCGATCGCGACCGGCGGCGTGAGCTATTTGAGTCCACTGCTGCCGTGGATCGCCGATGTCCCGGGCGCGTCCGCGGCCGTGACATTGTTTTTTCTATGGCTCCTCACATTCGTCAATTGGTATGGCATTCGTGCCTCTGGCTGGGTGCAAAGCGTCACCACCGTGCTCAAAGTGCTGCCCCTGGTGGCAGTCGGCCTGCTTGGACTGCGGCTGCTAGGCAGCGCTGATGCTTCCGTGGCGGCGAGCGTTCCGTTCACGGTGAGCGGTGTCACCGCCGCGGCCACGTTGACCCTATGGGCGATGTTGGGCCTGGAATCGGCGACGATTCCGGCGGACAAGGTCGCGAATCCAAGCCGCACGATTCCGCTCGCGACGTTGTTGGGCACGATCGTTACGGCCTTTGTTTGTGCCCTCGCGTGCACGACCGTGCAGCTGTTGGTACCGCCGGCCACCCTGGCGCAATCCAATGCGCCATTCGTGGATCTGGCCAGCTACTTTTGGGGGGCCGGCGCCGGCAAACTGCTGGCCGTGTTCGCTTCGATCAGTGCTTTCGGCGCATTGAATGGCTGGATACTGCTGCAGGGCGAATTGCCGAGCGCCATGGCGAAGCGCGGCGAGTTTCCGCGTATTTTTGCACGTGAGTCATCGCATCGAAGCCCCAGCTTTGGGCTGTGTTTCGGCAGCGCTTTGGTCACGCTGTTGATAGTCGCGAATTATCAGAAATCCATGGTCAAGGTCTTTACCTTCATGATTCTGCTCTCGACGACCGCCTGTCTGGTGCTGTATGCGCTGTGTTCGCTGGCGCTGCTGCGGCTGCAGTGGAAAGGCCAGTTGCAAGGCGCACGCAGCGGCAGCGTCCCCTTGGCCATTGTCGGTATCCTCGCTACCGCATATTCTCTTTGGGCAATCGTCGGTGCGGGGGCAGAGGCCGTCATCTGGGGTGCGGTACTTCTGGCGCTGGGTGTGCCGCTATATTTCTGGTTCATACGGAGTTCGAGTTGATGCCGATGTGGCGTTCCTTCCTGGCGGTCGCGGTGGGCGGAGCGCTCGGCTGCTTGTTTCGTTGGTATCTTGCGATTTATCTCAATCGGTATTTTCCGGCCATCCCGCCGGGAACCTTGGCCGCGAATCTCATCGGCTGCTACATCATCGGCGCAGCTGTTGCCTTCTTCATGAGCTATCCGGCGTTCGCTCCCGAGTGGCGGCTTTTCCTGACTACCGGCTTCTGCGGCGGACTCACCACCTTCTCGACATTCTCCGCCGAGGTGGTGTTGCTATTGCAATCGGGGCGCTCGATTTTCGCCTTGGCGGCGGTGGCGGCGCATTTATTGGGTTCCCTGGCGATGACTTTCGCCGGCATCGCCACGGTGGCGTGGCTCAAAGGCTAAGTGTTTGAGGCGCGCCGGCGAGTTCGACGCCGCAACCAGCATGTGATATATTAATTAGATGGCTAACGATTAGAGCGCTTGCCAATGCCTGACCTTGAAGAGCGATTCAGCAATGCGCTGCACAGCACGTCCCGATCGTGGCGCCAGGCCGTGGATCGTCGACTCAAGTATCTGGGCGTCAGTCAGGCCAGCTGGATGACCATCGCCTTTGCTGCCAAGGCACGCTCGCCTTTATCGCAGTCGGAACTCGCCGATCGATTGGGCGTGGAGGGCGCGACCATGGTCGCGATGGTGGATCGCTTGGTGAAGGCCGGCTTGGTGATGCGCGAGGCATCGACCAAGGATCGGCGCATCAAGCGCGTCGTGCTGACGGCCGCCGGCCTTGAGATTTACGAGAAAGTCAAAGCTGAAGCCACCGCGCTGCGCCGCGAATTGTTGGCGCATACCGACCCGAAAAAATTGCTGGCGGCAACCGAACTTCTCGAGGGCCTGCAAGGAATCATCGACGCCCAGCCATGACGCGTCCGCTCAATCGGCCCATGATCACGCTGTCCATCATGTTGGCGACGATCATGCAGACGCTCGACAGCACCATCGCCAACGTCGCATTGCCGCACATGCAAGGCACTTTGTCCGCCTCGCAAGACCAGATCGCCTGGGTATTGACCGCCTACATCGTGGCCGCCGCCATCGCCACGCCGCTGACGGGTTGGCTGTGCGATCGCTTCGGTCAAAAATTCGTCTTCATGGCGTCCATCGGCGGCTTCACCTTGGCATCGGTGCTCTGCGGCATGGCGAACTCGCTGTCGGAAATCGTCGCGGCGCGGCTTCTGCAGGGCGTCTTCGGCGCAGCGCTGGTGCCCCTGGCACAGGTGGTTGTGCTTGATATCAACCCGCGCGAGAAGCAAGGCCAGGCCATGGCGGTCTGGGGTATTGGCGTCATGGTGGGGCCCATCCTAGGTCCGACGTTGGGCGGATGGCTCACCGATAGTTATAACTGGCGCTGGGTTTTCTTCATCAATGTCCCCATCGGCGCCATCGCGCTTTACGGTATGTGGCGATACCTGCGTCCCGATCAGGGCCGCAAGACCATGCGCTTCGATATGTTTGGATTCGTGACCTTGAGCTTAGGGGTAGGTGCGCTGCAATTGCTTCTCGACCGCGGTCAACAGAACGATTGGTTTGCCTCGGTGGAATGCTGGATCGAAGCCATCATCCTGGTCGTGACTTTTACCTTTTTCATCGCACATACCTTGACCACAGCGGCGCAGAAGTCCTTTTTGGATCACCGCTTGTTCAAGAATCAGAATTTCGTCACCGGACTGCTGTTCATCTTCGTCGTGGGATTGGTGTTGTATGCCACGCGCGCCTTGATTCCCACCATGCTCGAGGTGCTGCTCGACTACCCTGTCGCCACTGCCGGTCTGGTCACGGCGCCGGCAGGCATTGGCACCATGCTCGCGATGCTCATCGCCGGCCGCATCATCGGCAAGGTGGACCTGCGCCTGACGCTGTTCGTGGGATTTCTGGTCACCGCATATTCGCTCTGGCAGATGACCGGCTACTCACTGGATCTGTCCGAAAGCGACATCGTCTGGCCGGGTGTGATACAGGGATTTGGCACCGGCTTGGTGTTCGTGCCGCTGGCCGCAGCTACCTTCGCCACCTTGAGTCCCGAGATGCGGGCGCAGGGAACGTCCCTGTACAGTCTGGTACGCAACATCGGCAGCAGCATCGGCATTTCGCTGGTGCAAACCCTGCTGACGCGCAACACCGTGCGCTCGCACGCCGCCCTGGCCGAGCACCTGACCTTCGCCAACCCGGCGTGGAATAACCCCGCCATCGCCGCCGCATTTGATGTACGGACTCCGAGCGGCGCCGCGCTGCTCGATGCGGCGGTGACGCGCCAGGCCGCCATGATCGCCTACATCGATGATTTCTGGTTCATGCTGCTGCTCACGCTGCTCGTGATACCGCTGCTGCTGCTCATCCGCGCGCCCAGTCCCGCCGCGGCGGACATCGTAGCCCAGCCCGCCATGGACTAGCGGGGGGACGCGCTCGAGTTCGTCTCGTTACAGTTTCGCCTGTTGCGCGGATAAAGCGGGTACGCCCGGATCAGCGCTCGCCGAGCCGGCCAATATTTTCGCCGCCTTGGGCCCGGCCCAGCGCTCGATGTCATCAAACACGGTAAATACCGCCGGCACGATGACCAGCGTCAGCAATGTCGAGGTGATCAATCCGCCGATGACGGCAATCGCCATGGGGCGCGCGAAAATCGCTGGCCTCGCCCAAGCCCGAGGCTACCGGCAACATGCCCGCGACCATGGCCACCGTGGTCATGACGATGGGCCGTGCGCGCTTGTGGCCCGCCTCGATAATGGCCTGCAGGCGGGTTTTACCGACGCGCATTTCCTCGATGGCGAAGTCCACCAGCAATATGGAATTCTTCGCGACGATGCCCATCAGCATCAGCACGCCGATCATGACCGGCAGGGAAAATGGCGTGTTGGTAAGGAACAGCGCGAAGACAGCGCCGCCCAGGGAGAGCGGCAACGCCGACAAGATTGTGATCGGCTGAAAGACTCGCGCAAACAGCAGCACCAGCACCGCCAGCACCATCAAAACACCCGCGGCAACGGCAATCGCAAAGTTCGCGATGAGCTCGTTCATGAACTCGGTATCGCCGGTTTCCACCAAGCGCACGCCCTGCGGCAGGTTTTTCAGCGTCGGCAGCGCATGCACCTTTTCGATTGCGGTTCCCAGTTGTACGCCGGGCGCCAGGTCCGCATCGATGTACAAGCGGCGGCTTTGGTTATAACGCCGCACCGTCGAGGGCCCCTGGCCAAAACTTAGGTCGGCAACCGACTTCAGGGGCACGCTGGCGCCGGAGCTCGTCGGCACCGGCAAATTCTCGAGCGTGGTCAGGTCGCGCCGCGACCGCTCCGGCAGGCTGACGCGAATCGGTATGGTGCGATCGCTCAAGGCAAATTTGGCGCCGTTTTGCGGCAGATCGCCCAAGGTCGCGATCCGAATGGTCTCGCTGATGCTTTGCACGCTCACGCCCAGTTGCGCGGCGATATCCAGCCGCGGATGCACCACGATTTCCGGCCGCGGCATGTCGCCGTTGATGCGCGGCGAGCGAATCTCCTGGAGCCCGCGCATTTCCTCCAGCAATTTGTGTCCGGTGCGTTCCGTCAGCGCCGGATCATCGCCAACCAGAAAAAGCGTGAGATCACGGCCGCCGCCAAATCCGAAATTGACGAAGCTGATGTGCCCGTCCGGAACCTGGTTGAGCAGCGGCATCAGGCGTTGCTCGAATTCCTTGGCGCTCGCCTTGCGTTGGCTGCGCGGCACCATGCTGACGAACACTTGCGCCTGGCGTACTTCGGCGGAATCGGAACCGACGAATTCCACCACATCAGTGACCTCCGGCTGCTTGCGCAAGATCGCGGTGGCGGCGGCGGACAAGCGGGCGGTGTCCTCCAGCTTGCCGCCCGGCGGCAGTTCGATATTCAAGATCGAGGTGGAAAAGTCCTCCGGCGGCACGAAGGCCTTCGGCAATAGCATCCCCCCGCCAAGCGACAGCGCAAAAAACAGTGTACCGAATCCGATGGTTTTCCAACGATTGGCGACGGACCATTTCAGGGCTTTGACATAGGCTGACATGATCGGGCCGTCGTCCCGATGCGGGATGGCATCCCGGTTCAACGCATAGGCCGCGAGCACCGGCGTGATCATGCGCGCCACCAGCAAGGAGATGAACACCGCCGCGGCCACCGTGAGACCGAATTGCTTGAAGAACTGGCCGCTGACGCCGCCCATGAAACTCACCGGAAGAAATACCGCGATGATGGTGAATGAGGTGGCAACCACGGCGAGTCCGATTTCGTCCGCCGCCTCCATGGCGGCGCGGAATCCGCTCTTGCCCATGCGCATGTGGCGCACGATGTTCTCGATCTCGACGATGGCATCGTCCACCAGCACGCCGGCCACCAAGGACAACGACAGCAGCGTGATCTCATTGAGCGTAAAACCCATCCATTGCATGAAGGCAAAGGTAGGTATCGCCGACAACGGAATGGCCAACGCCGAGATCAGCGTGGCGCGCCAATTGCGCAGAAACAGCCAGACCACGGCAACCGCCAGCACCGAACCTTCGATCAGGGCCTCCAGCGCCGAATGATAGGTCTTGATGGTGTGATTGACCGTGGTGAAAATCTGTTGGATATGCAGCGACGGATTGTCTTTTTGAATCTTGATCAGTTCCGCGGCGACACCCTCGGCGGTACTGACGTCGGAGACGCCCTTGGACTTGTACAGCTGGAATGCCGTTGCCGGACGGCCGTTGAGCCTCGCCAGACTGCGCGTCTCCGCAACTCCATCGTGCACATCGGCAATCTCGCGCAACCGCACCGACTTGCCCCCGGGCACGATGATGAGCGTGTCGCCCAAGGCTTCGGCTGTCTTGGCGCCGCCCAGCACCCTGATGGCCTGTTCGCCGCCGCCGACCTGGGCGCGGCCACCTGGCGCGTCCAAATTCAATTGCCGCAGCTGCTCGTTGACCTCGAAAGCGGTCAAGCCCAACGCTTGCAGGCGCGCCGGATCGAGTTCCACGCGAATTTCCCGGTCGGCGCCGCCGATGCGCTGCACCTGCGCAATACCGCGCACACCCAGCAGCCGTTTGGTGATGGTGTTGTCGATCGACCAGCTCAATTGCTCGGGAGTCATGTCGGTGGTCGTGACGGCGTAGATGGCAAATGTGCCGCCGTCCGAATCTTCGCGCCGCACCTGCGGTTCGAGGATGCCCTGCGGCAGATCGGCGCGGACTCTGGCGATGGCGTCGCGCACATCGGTAACCGCCCGGTCGATCGGCGTACCAATGTTGAATTCGATGAGGATCAATACATTTCCTTCGGAAATGTATGTCTGCTGATGGTGAATGTTGCCAATGCTGGCAATCGAGCCCTCCACCTTCTGCGCGATCTGCGTTTCCATTTCCGTGGGCGCGGCGCCCGGTTGGGAGATGTTGACATCGACTGCCGGAAACGAGACATCCGGATTCAAGTTGATCGGCAAGCGAATAAACGCCACGGTGCCCAGGAAAAACAACACCACGAACAGCACAATGGGGGTTACCGGGTGGCGGATCGCCCAGGCGGAAATGTTTTTCATGACGTGCCTGCGATCACGACCGGTTTCACGGTCTCTCCCTCTTGCAGGAACGCACCGGCGGTCGTAACGATTTGATCCTTGGGATTGATGCCTTCGGCAACGGTCACCCCACTTGGCACCATGCCGGTCACGCGCACCGCGCGGCGCTCCACCTTGCCTTGCGTATTGACGATGAGCACGTAGCTGCCCTTGTCGTCATTGAGCACCGCGGTTTGCGGCAACACGGCGCGCTCGGCGTTGCTCACCGTCACCTGCGCGCGCGCGAAAGCGCCCGGCCTTAAGTTTGGATCAGGCGTAAGCGAAACCTTGGCCGTTCCCAAGCGCGTCGCAGGGTCTATGACCGCACCCAGCAGCCGGATGCGGCCTTGATAAATCTTCGAGGTCCCCGTGAGTCTCACGTCCACGAGCTGCCCCACTTTCAGCAACGGCAAGTCCTGTTCGGCCACCTGGCCGCGCAACTCCGTCTCGCCATCCTTGGATAAGCGAAACAACGCCTCCCCGCCCGGCATCGCCGTCTGCCCCACTTCCACGCTGCGGGTGAGAATGATGCCATTGGCCGGCGCACGCACATCGGCTCGAGCTAATCGCGCCCTCGCTTCTGCGAGCTGCGCTGCGGCCACTTTGACGTGCGCGGCCGCCGTCACAGCGCTCGATTTTCGCTTTTGCGTCTCTTCGGCGGACAACGCGCCGGAGGCACCCACTGCACGGGCACGTTGATACTCGGCGTCAGCCAGATCTGCCTCGGCGCGTGCTTGATCGAGCGCGGCTTCCAGGTTGGTGACCTGCGGCTCGAGCACCGAATTGTTCAAGTGAACCAGCACCTGGCCCTGCTTGACGTGATCGCCGGCCTCGACATACACCGCGGTAACACGGCCGCCGTCGCCCTCGACGCCAATCGGCATGTCATAGCGTGCCGCAATGGTGCCAATGATGCTGACTGTGGAAGGCACAGCGCTGATGCCGACCTCCGCGACCGAGACCGTGGGGATGGCTGAAGCGACCGCTTCAGGTTTAGCCAGCGCATGCGTGACACGCCACGCGACCAGTGATACCACAACGGCAATTAACAGCCCGCCGACCGACCAGGCGATCATGCGTAGGTTTTGCACCTTCGCAGGCGCGGTTGTTTCAGGTTGTTGATCAAACAACATAGTACTCATGACACCACATCCCAGGGATAACTTCCTTTGTCCAAGATGAATCCAGCCAAACGATTCATCTCCTCGTCCTCATTGCGCTCAGCACGCCGTATGTTATTGGCCATGCGCCGTTTAGCCTGCTGCGCAAACACGCTTGCGATGGCGACCGCCTGAGAACCGTTCTCATTCGGGGTCTCGGCCAGCGCCGCGGCGCGCGACAATACACACAGTCCCACGAATAGATCAATGGCAATGTCGGCCACCCTCTTCAGTGCGTGCTGCCTGTCTGCTATGGATTTGCCATGCTTGCGCAGCAAAAAATCGCAGGTCCTCGCCAGCTCCACGGTATATCGTTCATAAATACCCGCGGGCTCGCGTAAAAGTTGCGGCATCGACGCCAATATTTTGTCGCGCCCTACCCCGGTCGCCTGGGTCAAGCGTCTCTCCGCGTAGTCGGTTAATACCCCGAATCCTTTAATGGGGTTGTTAAAGATGTCGTCGACCGCCGCCTTCATGTCGCCCAGCGATTTGCCCAGATCCTTCAGGGCTGACAGGGCTATATACAAGCGCAACACCTCATTGGTTCCCTCGAATATCGTCAAAATTCGGCAATCGCGGGTAATTTGCTCGTAGGGGTATGCGCGCATGAAGCCGCTGCCGGCCGCAATCTGCAAAGCTTCGTAGGCGCTGCGCTGCAATGCTTCACTGGCAAACACCTTGCTGATGGCCGCTTCGACGGAGTAGTCCTCAACACCGGAATCGATGTAATGAGCGACCATCCACACCACGCTCTCAGCCGCGAAGCAATCGAGCGCCATTTGCGAGATTTTCTCGCGGATGAGGCCAAATTCAGCGATCGGCTGATTGAACTGTTTGCGGCTTTGCGCTTGCTGGCTGGAAAGCGCGATCAGCGCCTTCATGCCGCCTACAGCGCCGCCCCCCAATCCGGTGCGACCATTGTTCAATATGGCCATGGCCACTTTGAATCCCCTGCCCTCCACATCCAGCACGTTCTCGGCAGGGACCTGAACGTCCGCAAAATTCACCGTGGTGGTCGAGGAGGCACGGATGCCCATTTTGTCCTCATGCTGCCCATGACTGACTCCCGGCCACGCCGCCTCGACCACGAACGCCGTTATCTTGCCGGCTTGAGATGACGTGCGTGCGAACACGGTGTAAAGATCTGCAATGCCGCCGTTGGTGATCCAAATCTTCTCGCCATTCAAGGTCCAGGTGCCGTTGTCATTCTTGACCGCTTGGGTGCGAATCGAGGCGGCATCGGAGCCGGCTCCCGATTCCGTCAGGCAAAACGCGGCAATCAATTCGCCGCTGGCCAGCTTCGGCAGGTAGCGAGCCTTTTGCTCGGCAGTGCCGAACAGCAAAATGCCCTTCATGCCAATGGAACTGTGCGCGCCGATGGTGAGGGACACCGAGCTGTCGTGCGTGCTGCTCTGACTCAATACGCGCGCATAGCCGGCGTTCGACAGGCCGAGTCCGCCGTATTCCTCCGGCACGATGAGACCAAACAGACCCAGGTCGCGCAGGCCCTGGATGAATTCCGCCGGCTGCTGCGCGTCGCGATCCCAGCGCTTGAAGTCCTGATGTTTGGGGCTCAAGTATTGATCAATCGCATCAACCATCAGGCGCAGCACCTCTTGGTCCTTGTGCCGCAGTTCCGGATACGGAAACAGCTGATCTTCGAGGATCCGTCCCGCCGCCAGATTCTTCGCTACGCTCATGGTATTCCCTACTCGGCCACGCGATCGATCAGAAGATCGAGCGCGCCGCCGCGGCCCACGTCCGTCGACACTTCGCCGTACAGATCACCCGCCGCGGGAATGGGTTGTCCGCTGAATGATATTCGCGCCGTGATCGACACCCGCTGGCCGGCCGACAGCACGCGTCCCGGCATCATGGAATCCGCGGCCGTCAAGTGAACCTGTGTGCCGATGGCTGCGCTCGTCAGGCGCTTCGCAGCCAGGGGCGGTCCCCGGCCACCGGGCTCACGAGCGAATACGAACAATGAGGCCTCCGATTTTAGTCTTGATTTCAACGCGGGCGCCAACTGGATATTGACAGCCACCTCGGCCGGCGCCGACCCCTCGGCGCTCGTATTCGTCCCCGCGGGCGACGAACTCGTCCCTGCGGGCGCCGCCAGGGGCTCGCCAGCGGCACCGCCCCCCAGTCCGAGTTCCGCAATTCGGGCATCCAGCATTTGTACGATCTGCGGCGGCGGATGCAGGTCCTTCAGAGCCTGCCAGCGGCTGCGCGCCAGAATCTTGTCACCGCGAATCGCGGCGGCGAAGCCGCCGTAGAGCAGCGCCTTTGGATTGTCCGGCGCCAGCGTCAACGCCTCGTCGAAGAGCTGCGCCGCGTCCGGCGTAATATCGCCCCCCGCGCGCATGCTCAGGGCTTCGCCCAGCCCCAGCGCGGCATCCGCATTCTTGCCGAGACGATGCGCGTGATCGTAGGCGGTGACGGCATCTTCCGAGCGGTTCAATGCCATGTAGGAGCGGCCAAGCATCAGCCAGCCCTGCATGTCATCGGGGTGATCGCGCATATGCTGCTCGAGCTTGGCGACCATGGCCACAATGTCGGGCCGGGGAGCCGCGGCCGCCGCGGCCGGCGCGTGCCAATTCCAATTCGACCACAGTGGGTAGAGTCCGGCGGCGGCGCCGATGACCAGAACCGCCGCCATCGCGCCTACAATACGGCTGTTTCGATCGCGCAGTAGCGGTACGGCAACCGCTGTCGCGGCAATCGCAGCCATGCAGGCTGCGACGACGAGGAAGGTAATCATTCGTCCAACGGCATGCGCGAGCGATTGCGCGCAACTCTATAGATGATGATGACGCCCAGCAGCAATGCGATGAACGGTGCACCCCAAATCAACAACGTCTTGGCCGAGAGCGGCGGACCGAAGCGGACGAACTCGCCATAGCGGTCGGTCATGAACTTGAAGATCGCGTCATCGCTGTTGCCGGCGATGAGCATTTCCCGCACCTGCCGGCGAAGATCGCTGGCAAGCTCGACATTCGAATCGGCGATAGACTCGTTTTGACAGACCAGGCAGCGCAGTTCCTTGGTGATGCGCTCGAAGCGCACCTGCAATGTAGGATCTTCGAGCTGGCCGTTGGCGTCGAGGCGCGTGACTGATTCGGTTTGTGCAAAGGCGCCATACGCCGCAAGCAGCAATGCGATTCCCAAAGGCCAAACACGGGCGGCCCGAATCATGCGCCGTCCCGGCGCGCGGCGGCTATGCGCGGTAAGAATTCGTGCTGCCAGACATCGGCGGTCATTGGCGTAATGAATTTAAAGATCACGCGGCCCTTGGTGTCCACCAGGTAGGTTTCCGGCGCGCCGTACACCCCCCAGTCGATCGCGGTTCTACCGTCGGTGTCGAAAGCCACGGCGCTATAAGGATTGCCGAGCTGCGTAAGCCATTGCTTCGCCTTTTCGCGCTCATCCATGTAGTCCAGGCCGATAATCGGCACCACGTGCTGCTGCGCGATCTCGAGCAGCGCCTCGTGTTCTTGGCGGCAGGCGCCGCACCATGTGCCCCAAACATTCAACACATACACCTGTCCCTTCAGTGTTGCGTTGCTGACGATCTTCGAGGCGTCCATGACGTCCGTCAGCGCGAATTCCGGCGCCGGCTTGCCGATCAGCGGCGAGGGCAATGCATGAATATCGCGATTGGGATTCAAGCCAAAGGCAAACAGCACGACCAGCGCGACAAACGCCGCAAACGGCAGCAGGAACTTCCACATCAGGCTGATCCTAGTTCGGCTCGCGGATCAGGCGGCGTCACCAACCCCGGCGCTGCGGCCGGAACCTTGACTCGATAGCGCCGATCGGTTGCCGCGATCAATCCGCCGAGCGCCATGACGATGGCACCGAGCCAGATGTAGCGCACCAGCGGCTTATATTGAATGCGCATGCTCCAGGCGTTGTCGCCCAAGGGGTCGCCCATGGCCACGAACAAGTCCCGCGCCCAATTCACGGAAATGGCGGCCTTGCTGTTCGCCGTCTGCTGCACCCAGAAATGGCGCTTCTGCGGTTCCAGCAACGTCACCGGTTTGCCGTCGCGAGTCACCTGCACCTCGGCCTGCACCGCGTCGTAGTTCGGTCCGCGCACATTTGCGGCGCTGAGGAATTTGAAATCATAGCCGGCGATCCGAAAGCTGCCGCCCGGCTTCAGCGAGACATCCTTTTCTATTTTGTAGCTCTCGACGCCGCTCGCGCCGATGGCAAACATGCCGACGCCCAGGTGCGCGATGCACATCCCCAGGAGCGCCGCGGTCAGGGTTTGCTTTTGACGCAGTCGGCGCAAAGGCTCGAGCAGCGCGGAGAAAATGATCCAGAAGCCGAAACTGAAACCTAGCAACCCCAGCCAGTGCAGCTCACCGAACACCAAGCCCTGAACGCCTAACGACAACAGGATCGCGGCGCACGCCAGCCACCACAGCGGCTTCGCAGTAGCGGTGAGCTTGCCGCGCCGCCACACCGAGTGCATGCCGATGGCCATGAATATCATGAGCGGCAACATGGGTACCAAGAACATCACTGCGAACACCGGAGGACCTACCGAGATCTTGCCGACGCCCAGCAGTTCGTACACCAGGGGCGACAACGTGCCCCACAGGACCAAGGCTGCCACGGCCGCCAGAATCACATTGTTCACCAGCAGAAAAAATTCGCGCGAAAACAGCTCGAATCCCCCCGGCGCGTACAGCTTCGGAGCGCGCCAGGCGTACAGCGTGAGCGAACCGCCGATGGTCAGCACCAAGAACGCCAGGATGTACAAACCGCGCGTCGGATCGGTGGCGAAGGAGTGCACCGACACCAGCACGCCGGAGCGCACCAGAAAGGTTCCCACCAAGCTCAATGAAAATGCGAAGATCGCCAGCAGCAGCGTCCAGCTCTTGAAGATGCCGCGCTTTTCCGTGACGCTGAGCGAATGAATCAACGCGGTGCCGGCCAACCACGGCATAAATGACGCGTTTTCAACCGGATCCCAGAACCACCATCCACCCCAACCCAGTTCGTAGTAAGCCCACCAGCTGCCGAGCGCGATGCCGATGGTTTGAAACAGCCAGGCGAAAATGGTCCACGGGCGCGTCCACTTGGCCCAGGTTTGATCCAGGCGCCCCTCCAACATGGCCGCGCAGGCAAACGCAAAAGCCACCGAGAAGCCCACATAGCCCGTGTACAGCATGGGCGGATGAATCGCGAGCGCAAAATCCTGCAACACGGGATTCAAATCCGCGCCGTCCGGCGCTGCGGGAATCAAGCGCAGAAAGGGACTCGAGGTCCACAGGGTGAACAACATGAAACCAGAGCTGATGAGACCCATCACACCGAGCACGCGGCTTGAAAAGGTCAACGGCAGCGCGCGGCTGAAAGCCGCGACCGCGAGGCTCCAGATCGACAGAATCAGGATCCACAGCAGCAGCGAGCCCTCGTGCGCACCCCAGAGCGCGGCCACCTTGTAGAACAAGGGCAGCTGCGAGTTCGAATTGCGCGCCACATACAGCACCGAAAAGTCGTTGTTCACGAACGAATAAACCAGGCAGGCGAACGCCATGACGACAAACACGAATTGGCCGGTCACCGCCGGACGCGCCACCGCCATCCAAACCGGCTTGCCGCGCCAGGCGCCCGTCAAGCCGAAAAATGCCTGCGACAAGCTCAGTATGAAAGCGAGGATCAGCGCAAAGATTCCTAATTCCGGTGCCATGGCGATTCTCTGCAGCTTAGCTGGTGGGTTTGACAGCAGCCGCAGCGGCGGCCGGCTTATTTTTGAGCGACGCGGCAACCTCGGGAGGCATGTATTTCTCGTCATGCTTGGCGAGCACTTCGTCGGCGACAAAGGCGCCATGCGAGTCCATCGTACCGTGGGCTATGATGCCTTGCCCTTCGCGGAATAAATCGGGCAGTACGCCGGTGTATTCCACCGGCACTTCATGCGCGAAATCGGTCAACACGAAGCGCACTTGCAAGTCGCCCGGCTTGCGCGCCACGCTGCCTTTGACCACCATGCCGCCGATGCGAAAGCGCTTCGCCAGCGGTGCCTTGCCTTCGGCGACCTGCGAGGGATCGTAATAGAACATGATGTTCTCGCGCGACGCCATGACCGCGAGGGACACGGATGCGGCAACGCCGCCAAGGATGCCTAGGACCACGAACAAGCGCTTGCGGCGCGGAGTCATCGCGGTGCATCCTCGGCCAGCGCCATTTGCAGCGCGCGCTGTGCCCGCAATCGAGCCGCAGCCATGGCGCGGCGCGCTGACCATAGGTTCCAACCTAGGATCACACCGGCAAAGCCAAAGCAAGGCCACACATAGCGCGCGTACCCGCCCATGGACCAGAAGCCGCTACTCATGATTTGATCGCCTCCCGCACCCAAACCGCTTGCCGCTCGCGATTGAGCAACTCGCCTTGCAGGCGCATACACAGCACCGCGCCGTAGAACAACATGAATCCGAGCCACATCGCCAGCAGCGGCCACAGCATGCTGCCCGGCATGGAGGGTGCTCCCAGTTTAACAACGGTCGCTCCCTGATGCAGGGAGTTCCACCATACGACCGAAAAGTGAACGATGGGAACGTTCACCACGCCGACGACGGCCAGCAGCGCGGCCGCTCGATCGCCGCGTACCGGGTCCTCGAATGCTGAACGCAGCGACATCACTCCTACATAGAGAAACAACAAGATGAGCTCGGAGGTCAGCCGCGGATCCCAGGCCCAATACGTGCCCCACATCGGTCGGCCCCATAGGGAGCCGGTTACCAAGGCCGCCAGCGTAAATGAAGCGCCGATCGGCGCCGAAGCCGCTGCTACGGCATGCCCCACTTTTATGCGCCAGATGAGCGCCACCGCACTGGCCGCCGCCATGACGGTGTATATCGTCAACGACAAGAGCGCGCTCGGCACATGCACATAAATCATTCGAAACGCGTCGCCCTGCTGGTAATCGGGAGGAGCAATTGCGAGTCCGGTGATGAGGCCGAAGCCGAGCGCCAGCGCCGCGGCGCTGAGCAGCCACGGCACGAATGCGGCCGCGATACCGTACACATAGGGCGGGGAGGCGAGTTTATAAAACCAGGTCCACATGAATCCTCAATCGTTACTCCAAAGTGATGCGCAGCGCGGCAGTCGCTGCGAGCGGCGCCAGAGTACAGGTGAACACGCAAACCGACGCCAGAAAATACATGGCCCCCACGGCACTCGACCCCGAAATCGCCCGCTCGGTCGCGGCGGCGCCGAAGATCAATAACGGCGTCGCCAACGGCAGCACGATCAGCGAGAGCAGCACATTGCCGCGGCGCAGCCCGATCGTGAGTCCGGCCCCGATGGCCCCGAGCCAGCTCAAGGTCAATGTCCCCAGGGCCAAACTCAGCATCATTGTCGCAAATGCAGCAACCGGAATACCCAGCGCAGTCGCCACAATAGGCGAAACGACCACCAGCGCTGCCCCGCTGACCAGCCAGTGAGCGCAGGTCTTGGCCACCACAATGAGGGTAAGACTCTGCCCACTGAGGCTAAGTTGCTCCAATGTGCCGTCGTCCGCGTCGCTCTTGAACAGTGCATCCAGCGACAGCAGCGACGATAGCAGCGCAGCGGTCCAAAGCACACCCGGGGATATGTCTCGCAGCAGCGACAACTGCAGGCTCAATCCCAGTGGAAACAGCGTGGTCACGATCAAAAAGAACACTAATGGCTGCAGTAGTTGCTCGGGTCGCCGAAAACTGAGAACCAATTCACGGCGCACGATCAGCACAAACGCTTCCCAGGCACCCACCGTCATGAATTGAGCTCCAGGCCGCGCACATTGCAGTCGAGCGCCAAGGCGTGATGCGCGACCACCAAGGCCATGCCGCCCCCTTCGATGTGCGCCTGAAGCAACCCGGACATAAGCTCGGTGCCGGACGCATCCAGATTCGAATAGGGTTCATCGAGCAACCACAACGTGGCCCTCATGGCCAACACCCGCGCCAGTGCCACGCGCCGGCGCTGTCCGGCGGAGAGCACCCGGGTGGGTAGATCGGCGATGGGCCCGACGCCGGTGCAATCCAGCACCGTGCGCAGCTCTTCAAGGGTGACCCGGCGCTTGAGTCCGACGGCAAAACGCAGGTTTTCCAGCGCCGTCAGATCGCTTTTCAGCGCAGGTTCGTGGGACGAATAGGCCATGACGGCCTGATATTGCGACGAGGAACTGGATATCGGCCGGCCCATCCAGGTAACCGTCCCCTGCTCCGGGCGCAATAAACCGCTTGCGACCCGCAGCAACGTGGTCTTGCCGGTGCCGTTAGGCCCCGAGATATGCAGCAATTCGCGCGGCCGGACTTCCAGGCTGACCCCTTTGAGGACATGCCGGTCACCACGCCAGATGTGGACATGTTCAACGCGAAGACCATCAACTGCAGTATTCATGGGGTTGCGAGCTTAACTAAATCAAAGAGTTGAAGCCACCTATTCAGACACTTTGATAATAAGAAACCTACCCCTTTAAGTGCACCAGCCCACAGATTGGCAACCAGGCTGCCAACCATCTGCCGCGGATTGGGTACTCACGAGGGTTCTTTTTGGTTGCGCGTATTGCTCTGGAGGATGGATTGCCTGCACATGCCTTCGCGGTTGATCCCAACCTGCGTCGATTGCCCTTGGCGACGCTGTATCTGACCGAGCGCTGCAACTCGCGCTGTGTGTCCTGCGACTACTGGCGCCACGGGCGGTTGGACATGAACCTCGATGCGGTCAAACGCCTGTTACCCAGTCTCGAGCGGCTCGGTACGCAAGTCGTGCTGTTATCCGGCGGAGAGCCGCTGCTCAATCCCGAATGGGCTGCCATCGCGGCGCTGCTGCGCGACGCCGGACTGAAATTGTGGCTGCTGACCTCCGGTCTGTCTTTGGCGAAGCACGCGCTTTGCGCCAGCGGGCTGTTCCACGCCGTCACCGTTTCCTTGGATGGCACCGATCGCCGTACATACCAGGCGATTCGCGGGTTGGACGCCTTCGACAAGGTGTGCGACGGAGTTCGGGCGGCGGCTTCGCACGGAATAGCGCCGAGCATCAGGGTCACCGTGCAACGCGCCAACTTTAAGCAGCTGCCGGCCTTTGTTAGCCTCGCAAAGGAACTTGGCGCCCGCCAGGTTTCCTTTCTGGCGGTGGACGTCGCGAATCCCCACGCATTTGGCCGCACGGATGACTTCAAGAGCGATCTTGCATTGCCGCCCGAGGACTTGCCGGCATTCGACCAGGTGCTGCGTACCTTGGAACGCGATAACGCGGAGGATTTTCGCTCGGGCTTCATCGCAGAGAATCCGGCGAAGCTGCGGCGCATTCTCGAGTATTTCGCCGCCATCCACGGGCGCAACTCCTATCCCGCGGTCCGCTGCAATGCGCCGGAATTCTCCGCCGTGATCAGCGCCAGCGGCAAGGTGCAGCCCTGCTTTTTCATTTCCGGGCCGAGCGATGCGGTGTTGGCGGGTGACGCCCTATCGTCGAATGTTGCGGAGAATGCCGGCGCGCATCTCGGCGGCGTTTTGAACGCCAGCGGCATGACCGCGCTGCGATCGGCGATTCGCTCAGGGAAGCGGGCCGAGTGCAAGACCTGCGTGTGTTCGATGTGGCGGGATCTGGGCGCCGCCGGCAACTCGCCTGCGCCGATGAGATTTGCGCTGTGAGCGAGTCGCGACGCAAGCGTTTCAAGGTGGTGCTTTACAATCCGCGGGCGGTGTTCTTCACCATGCCGCTGGCCTTGCTCGCCATTGGTTCCGAACTCGACCCGGACATTTACGAAGTCATCACAATTGACGCGCGGATCGATTCGGATGCGGAAAACACCGTTCTCTCCCATGTCGGCGACGCCTTGTGCCTCGGTGTAACCGTTCTCACCGGTGCCCCGATCTCAGATGCGCTTCGCATATCGCGCTCGGCAAAAGAATCCCGGCCGGATTTGTGTGTGGTCTGGGGAGGATGGCATCCATCGATGTTTTCGCGCGAGTGCTTGCTCGAGCGCTCCGTGGATGTGACGGTCCGCGGGCAGGGAGAGGAAACGTTCGCTGAAATAGTGGAGCGCCTTTCGCAGGGCCGCCCACTAGATGATTGCGCGGGCTGCACGGTCAGGCTCACCGATGGCACCATTCAGGAGAATCCGGTGCGACCTCTGGCCCAGGTCGATAAATTTCGGGCGCACGATTATGGGCTGATTCCCGTTGAACGCTATTTCGAGCTCAAAGGCAAACGCCAGCTGGACTACATCTCCTCGCAAGGCTGCAATTTCCGCTGCGCCTTCTGCTCGGATCCATTCGTGTATGGCAGAAAGTGGGTGGGGCTGGAACCGGTCCGAATGGCCATGAGATTGAAGGAGCTCTGGGATCGATATCATTTCGATGACGTCAATTTTCAAGACGAGACGTTCTTTACGAAGGCCGGCCGCGTCGAGGCGCTTGCCGATCGAATAGTCGAATCGGGAATGAAAATCACCTGGGCGGCGACCATGCGTGCCGACCAGGGCATTCGGTTGCCCGAAAAAGTGTGGCTGCGCTGCAAGCAGTCGGGTCTGCGGCGGCTGCTCGTCGGAGTGGAGTCCGGCTCCAACGAAGTATTGAGGCGCATTCGCAAGGACATCAGGATCGAGCAGGTCTTCGAGACCGCAGAGAAGATGGTGAAATACAACATCGCCGGCCATTTTCCGTTCATCGTCGGCTTCCCAGACGAAAGTGATTCCAACATTCAGGCCAGCCTCGACTGCGCAAAGAAACTGCGCTCGATGAGTCCGGACTTCCTGACCCCCATCTACTACTTCAAACCCTATCCCGGCAGCGCACTCGTGATCGAAGCGGTTGCCCGTGGTTTCCGCCTGCCGGAAACGCTGGAGGACTGGGCCACATTCGACTATGTGGCCGGCGAACCGGGACCCTGGGTCTCACCCGATAAATTCGAACTCATCGAACGCTTCAAGTTCTTCCACGAACTGTCCTGGAAGAGAGTGTCTCGAGGAAAAAGACTGGTGCAGAAGCTTGCGCGTTATCGCTGCAATCACGATAACTATCGATGGCCGGTCGAAATGCTGTTCACTCGCTGGCTGGTGCCGGCGCAAACCTTGTCATGATGCCTGCGCAACCGCTCGCACCGGCCGATCGCGATTCGCTTAAGGTCGCCCGGCTCTCATGGTTCGCGCGCCTCATTGGCAAGGCTATGGCCTTGGGATATCAGACTCGTGGGCAAGGATCGATACGACGATTTTCGACTCGAGAAGATTTGATGGCATGCGCTTTATCGTCATGCCGAGCGTGTTCAATCCGAAAGTGCCTCGCACCGGCGAATTCCTGGCTTCGCAGATCAATTCGGAGTCTCGTTGACGCAGCGACTCGGAAGTTTTGGATATGGGTACGGGATCCGGCGTCTGCGCGGTTTTCGCGGCCAAACACGCGCGTCGCGTCGTGGCAGTCGACATCAATCCCTGCCGCAGTTCGCTGCGCCGGCATCAACGCGCTCTTGAATCATCGTGGAGCACAAGATCGATGTGCGGCTTGGCGACCTGTTCGAACCCGTGCCGGCAGAGCGTTTCGATCTAATCCTATTCAACCCGCCTTTCGTGCGCGGCGCGACCCGCGAGACGACCGCGACCGCGCCTGGCGCTCCAATGATGTCGCGGCGCGCTTTGCGGCGGGTCTCGGCACCCATCTGAAGCCGGGGGGTCGCGCTGGTGCTGCTGTCGACCTTCGGGGACGGCATTGACTTTCTGCAGGAATTTCGCGAAGTCAGAATCTCGCGATCTCCGTGCTAGCAGAGCGCCGCTTCGTCAACGAAAGACTGACCGTATTTCGGATTGCCCCTAGAGCTCGACCGAGGAGACATGATGCCTGCGACAACGTATTCTGCTCATCAACCCGACGATCACCGCGCAGCGCCATGCACGATTTCCTCTCGCAGTCTATGAGCTTGTCCGCGGCGCTCGAGGGCAAGTACGCATCGACAATCATTGACGGCAATGTCGATCGTGACTTTGTTTCGACCGCTTTGCGCACCATCGGCGACGGATCCGTCGCCGCCGTGGGCGTTACTGTCATGGGAGGGCCGCAGTTACGTTCGGCAATCGCCGTCTCGAAGGCCATCCGCGAGAAATTGCCTGCGCTGCCGATCATTTGGGGCGGCGCCTTCCCCACCGTCTGTCCGGAAGCGACCGTGAATGCGCCATATGTCGACTATGCGGTAAGCGCGCAGGGAGAAGACACCCTCATCGAGCTTCTTGGACACGCTCGACGGAGTGCGGCAACGACGGCGTTGGACTCGATCACCGGACTATCTTGGCGCCTCGACGGCAACGCTGTGCACAACAGGGATCGCAAGTTTTCCGCCGTCCAGCCTCGAGCAGGATGCTGCCTTACGAGCAGATTGGAAAATCCGCGGCAATATTTGACCAAGACTTATCTCGGGCGAACGCAC
Source organism: uncultured Gammaproteobacteria bacterium (assembly GCA_963785405.1). Taxonomy (GTDB): domain Bacteria; phylum Pseudomonadota; class Gammaproteobacteria; order Steroidobacterales; family Steroidobacteraceae; genus Bog-1198. Next base: position 927,283 of record CAWAVF010000002.1, on the reverse strand, counting down.
GATCGGCTATCAGGCCGCCTTGGGCTGCCGGTTCCGCTGCACCTTCTGCGGAGTCGCAACGATGTTTCGCGGCAAGATGGCGCTTGCCCACGGCCGCACGGCTGGAGCAGGACCTTGGATTTATGAAGGATCGGTTCGGCGTGGATGCAATCCAGTTCTACGACCACAACTTTTTCGATCGCGAAGTCGATATGGTGCCGCTGTTGGAGGTTCTCGCGAAATTTCGAGATGCCGTGGTGGTGTTTTGCGCGGTCCGATGCTCTGGTGAATTTATCGGAGCGCATCCTGGGCGCTCGTCAAAAAGAGCCGGCTGCGCATGGCTTATATCGGTGCGGAGTCGCCGAGCGATTGGCTGCTGCACGATATCCGTAAAGGCACCAGCTCGCGATCAGACCTTGGAGGCCATTGAAAAATGCCGCAGACATGGCGTGATTCCCGAGCTGTCCTTCATGGTGGCGCCGCCACAGGACCCCGAGGGAGAGACGGAGAAGACGTTTGAGTTCATCCGCATGATCAAGCGGGTTCATCCTGGCACAGAAGTCATGATTTACGTCTACACGCCGCTGCCGCGGCGACAAAACGGCAAAGGCGGCGGCCCGGAGAGTTTCACCAGCGAGTATCGCGATTGTGAGGGCATGCCTGTGTTGTTTCCCCGCAGCGCGGATGAATGGGCGGAGCCGCACTGGATCGACTACTGGTGCCACCAAGGTGCGCCATGGGTCTCCGAGCGTCTGCGACGGCGAATCGTCGATTTTACGACTGTATTGGGATGCCGATTCCCCACCATCATGGATATCCGCGCTTCCAATTGGGGAAAGTCCGCTCTGCGAGCGCTAGCCTCATGGCGATATCGGTTTCAGCGATACGATGACCCTTGGGAGCTGCGCGTTTCGAGAAAATTCGTCCGCCAGTGGGACCCTCGCATTATGAGCCTATGAATGATCGCGCGTGGGAACTTGAACGCAAACTCGTGAACACTGGGTCGAAGCTGTGACGAGCCCCGAAGTATCAGTAGTCTTGCCGACCTTCAATCGGCTGCGGTACCTACGCGCGGCGATTGATTCGGTCTTCGCTCAGACATTCACCGACTGGGAACTCATTATCGCGGACGACGGATCGGAAGGCGAAACCGCGGCCTATGTCGCGGCATTGGCGAAACCACCGCAGGTCAGGGTGCTTCGGTTAGCCCATACCGGCAATCCAGGTGCAGTGCGCAACGCCGGCTGGCAGGTAGCTCGAGGCCAATTCATCGCCTTTTTGGATTCCGACGACGTTTGGTTGCCCGAAAAAATTGCGTTGCAGCTCGCGTCGCTTCGATCGAACCCGGATCGCGGATGGAGTCACACATCGTTTGCGCTGATCGACGAATCCGGAGAACTGCTCACGGGAGCGGCTGCGCGGTGGTGGCCAGCTAAGGACGGCCGGATTCTTGAACACCTCATCAAGATGGAGGTCGCGGTCGCGATATCGAGTGTTATCGTCAGCCGGACGCTTCTTGAGCAACTCGGGGGTTTCGATCTCGAGCAGCCAGCCTGCAACGACTACGATCTGTGGCTGCGCCTGGCACGGTTGAGCGAGATCAGTGGCGTCACTGAGACTTTGTTGCACAAGCGCCGTCAGCACGACCCCTACTATCACAGCACCATGGTATTCGAAGATATTGGGCGTGCGATCGCAAAGCTGCTCGCTGCCAGCACTGATCCGTCTTTGCGCGCGCTGCTGCGCAGGGAACGTGCCAAGGTGGCCGCGGGGCTGGCAGGCAGTCAGGCGATCTGCGGGGGCCGCTGGGCAGCCCTGCGCACCCTCGCGAGAAGCTCACAATATTCTTGGGGCTATCCGGAGTGGTGGCTGGGAGGTGCCAAAGCAGCGGCACGTGCGGTTACACCAGCGGGCGTATTTCGCGCAGTGCGCGCTGTGGTCGGCCGTGATCGAAGCTGACAATGGCGGTAATACTCACCCTGTGGCGTCTTCTCAATCACGGTCAGCGCCGGCAGCTCATGTCGCTGCAGCTACTCTCAATAGCAATGGCTTTGTCGACAGTCGGTGGGATAGCCGCCGTGCTGCCATTCTTCGCGGCGCTGGCTGATCCCCATGCAATCGAACACAACGCAATTCTGCGGACCGTGTTGCAAAGAGTGCACCTCAGCAATGGTGATTCGTTGACGGCCGCGCTCGGAATTGCGTTCGCCGCCATAGTTTTCATCGCCAACACAGTCAATCTGTTCGGTTTCCTGGCAATAAATCGATTTGCAGCTCGCGTCGGGGATGCTCTTTACGTGCGCCTGTTCGATGAATACATTCATCGGGACTACGAATTCCACATTCTCAGCAAAAGCTCGGTGCTCGCGGGCAATGTTCAGGAGAGCGCGCGGGTGACGTCAGTCGTTCTGCAACAGGCGCTGATTCTCGTGACGAGTCTCGTGACGATCGTATGTGTGGCGGTCGCCGTCGTGCTCGTGAATCCCATGGTTGCCCTTGCAGCCATCGTCGGGCTCGGCATGAGTTACGCGGCGATCTATCTGTCCGCGCGCCGGCGCTTGCTGCGCAATGGACAGTCAGTGAGCCGCTATTACGCCGAGCGGGCTCGAACAGTCAACGAGGGTTTGGGGGCAATTAAGGAAGTCATGCTCGCGCAAGCGCGCGATTTCTTCGTCGAGCAATTCGCGAAGCAGTCAGGATCGATTTCCCGGGCCGCCGTAAACACACTGGCAATATCGCAGAGTCCCAAATACATCCTCGAATGCGTCACGGTCGCTTGTTTGGTGGGTGTCGCACTCTACTTCAAAAGCCGCGCCGACGGTCCGTGGATGGCTCAGCTGAGCTTCGTGGTGTTTGCGGCCTATCGCCTGCTGCCCGCCCTGCAGCAAGCGTTCTCGGCGATCGTGAAGATTCGCGCCGATCGGGCCGCGTTTGCCGGGATTGAGATCGACTTGGGACGAGGTCTGCCCGAACGAAGGATTGCGCGAAATGCGGGCGTCGATCGCGCTTGGCGCGGCCGACCACGCCGCGAGATACGGCTGTGCGAGGTGTCTTTTCGCTATGCGCCCGACAGAGCAGCTGCCATTCGGGATGCCTCTGTGGTGATTCCCGCCTGTGCCGTCGTTGGCTTCATGGGCGCAAACGGCTCCGGCAAGACTACTCTACTCGATCTAGTGAGCGGACTGCTGGTGCCGCAATCGGGACACATCGAAGTGGACGGAATGCGCCTTGATCGCACGAACTGCGGTGCCTGGCAGTCAACCATTGCCTACGTTCCACAGCATGTATTCGTATTTGAGGCAACGCTCGCCCAGAACATCGCTTTCGGAACTCCGCCGTCCCAAATTGACCGAGAGCGCCTGGATTCGGCGGTGCGATTGGCGCGTCTCACTGAATGCGTTGCCGCCCTGCCCAACGGTTACGCGGAAAGGTTGGGAGACAGAGGATACGCCCTGAGCGGTGGGCAGCGGCAGCGCCTCGCGATCGCACGCGCGCTGTACCGCGACGCGTCGCTATTGATTCTGGACGAGGCAACCAGCGGGTTGGACACCGCTGCAGAACACGAGATTGGCGAGACGCTGGAGCTACTACGGCCGAACAGAACCATTCTGGTCATTGCGCATCGGACCCAAGCGCTGCGGCACTGCGATCTTGTATTTGCTCTGAACCACGGAGAAGTCGTGGCAAGCGAAAAGTCTGGCCAGCTGGTCGCAGCGAACGCGCAGTCAAACACAGCGCGGGTGTAAGCATGCGAAAAGACCAACCGCGGATCCGCGAGCCGCATGCCTCCTTCAAGTATCATCAATTTCGTGCCAGGCTGGGCATGGGTGACCTTCACCCCGGCGGGGCACCGGCAACGCTGAAGATTTTGCAATGGCTGACCGAGCGGAATGTCCATCGTGTTTTGGAGGTGGGCGCCGGCATCGGCAATACCGCCGCACGAATGGCGGCGCTTGGCTGGGATGTGACTGCGATAGAGCCGGATCCGGTACTTTTTACGCGGCTCAGAAGGCGGCTGGGAAGATCAGCCCGCTGCGAAGGATTTCTGGAGCATCAGCCGGCGGCGCCGTATGACGCGATTGTCGCCGAGAGCGTTTTTTTCCAAATGAATCTCGTGCAGGTCTTTGCCCACGCCAGAACTTTGCTCGAGCCCGGCGGCCATCTCGCGTTTGTTGAGGCTGTGTGGACGGAACAAATCACCGCGGCGGTAAGCAGCGAGTTGCATGACACCACCCAGCGCGTGTTTGGAATTCCCGTCGGCTCCAGGGAGCCGCTGACGTGGCGGGACTGGTGCGGGCTGCTGAGCGACTTTGGCTTCGAGACAATACACGGCGAATTGCTCCCACGTGGCTCCGCGGGGCATCCGCCGACCCCAATTGGACTGCGTCGATTGCTGCAATGATTCGCGACCCAAGGCTGCTTTTTGGATGGCGCGTTATCGGCTGAGAAAGCGCTCTGTCAGGATGCCCGCCGGCGTTCAAGAGAGCAGGCTGTTCCTTGGAAGGACTTGCGGCGGACCAGCAGTCTTCACCTGCCGCGAACTGCCGATCTATAGCGAGGAATTGTCCTGACGCGCTCAACTCCACCGGAGTCGATGGATTTATTCTTCAGCCGCGCATGGACCACCGTGATCGTGGTCGGCCTTGCCGCCTTTGTGTTCCTGAAAGGCATCGTACCGGCGATGTCCGAAATCACCGCCGATTTTCCGGGTTATTTCACCGCCGCCAGGATTGTGATCGACGGCCAGGATACGCAAAGACTCTACGACGACTCCTGGTTTCGAGAACAAATCCGTCGCTATGGATTGGAAGGCAAGAATCCAGGGAAATTTGCGCCCTTCCCCCATTCCGACGGCCCTGCTCTTGGTTCCGCTCGCGCGCTGCGAGCCGCTTACCGCGCTGCGTATCGTGACCGTGGTGAGCGTCCTCTGCCTCGTTTGTTCAATATTTATGTTGGCAAAAATTCTTGCGTGGAATCCGGTCGATTCGGCACTGTTCATCTTGTCGTCAGGTCTGGCCATTATCGGCGGATTGCGTTTCGGCCAACCTTACATTCTCATCTCGATGTTCTGCATTCTCGGATACTATCTGCACCTCAAACGCAGACCTTGGCTGGCTGGTGTCTGCCTCGGTCTTTTCGCACCGATCAAATATTTTCCCGTGATCTTCCTTGCCTCCTTTGCGTTCCAGAAAAAATGGAAAGTGTTGATGGGCGGTGCGATTGCAATTGCGGGTGTCGGGCTGGTCAGCATTGGTGTTTTAGGCTGGAAGGTGCATGAGATATTTCGGCACGGTCTGGGAATCACCTGGCGGGCCGTCTCAGCTTGCAGGACCAGACCGTTCCCTTCACCGCCGTGTACCAGTCGTTTGATACGCTCTTTGATCGCTTGTTCGTATTTGATCCTGTGCAAAATCCGCGACCGTCATTGGCAGCGCCTGTCCTTCGGACATTTGGCTTGATCACTGTGAAAGGTTCAATCCTGCTCGTCGCCGTTGCGATTTTAGTCAAGCTCGCACGAGTAGAGCCTTCGAGAATCCGCCGCGCCGTCCATCGGCATTCTTGGAATCCTCCTGCTGTTGATCGCGCCTGCGACGGCAACCTATATGTGCGCCCTGCTTTGGCTGCCTGTCGGGTTGCTCATCGAATATTTCCTCTCCAACGGCGCGCGCGTGACGGCATACTTCGTCCTTGGCACCTACGTGTCCATCGGATTCATACCTTACAACTACGCTTACCCATTCGAAGGGCGCGGGGGACTCAGCGTGCTGGCATACCCGAGACTGTTCCTGCTTGCCGCGATGTTCATCGGCAGTGCCGCCTCGATTGCGTATTGGCAGCCGGACCGCCAGCGAGATGCTCCTTCCGATGAATCGAAATGACGTCGCGCCAATCGGCGCCCTGATCATTATCGGGTTGTTTGCCTTTGCGCACCTCATGGCGTTACCCGCGTTCGAAGACGAAGGCTCACAACTGCGCTCGATCTGGAGGTTGATCGAAGCAAACGAATGGCTGCAACCGCTGGGTGAAGGCAAGCCGCTGGAAGCTTGGCTGATGGTGCCGCTGGTTCGGCTCGGCGGCGAGCAGCTCGCCGCCATAAGAGCCCTTCACGTCCTGGTCGGGATTGTGGGTGCTGTGTTGACGTATCGATTGGGGCTGCGAATAACTGACCGGTGGGCGGCCTTGGCATGCGGTGCGCTGTTTGCCATTTGTCCGTTTGTCGTATATCTGCAGCGGTTGGCGTTGTCCGACATCCTGCTGTGCACGGCTGGCATATGGGTGCTGCTAAATGTCATTAGTTTCGCAGAATCTCCATCCCGGGTGCGCGCCGCGTTATTGGCTCTGAGCCTGGTGCTAGCGGCTTTCTGCAAATTCCCGGTTGGTTTCGTCTTTCTCTTCTCATTGCCGCTGGCGCTCGCGTTGATGCCCGCCGGCCAACTGCGGCGTCTATTGGAGCCGGATATGACCAGGCTGCTGGCGGCTATTGTGCCCGCCGCACTGCTGGCGTTCGCGGTGATCGCCGTCGGTGCGATTCGCTGGCAACGCGGTCAATCCCCCGGATTTGGCCTGCAGGATTTGTTCGGAATCGCCCTTGGCCATTACCAGAACATCGGCGCTGGAATCGGCACGCCGCGCCCCAACCTGCTGCGCGAACTGACTACGCAGTTGTCGGCGCCGGTCGTGCTCATCGGGCTGACGGGACTTGTTGCGAGCGCGATTTTCGGGGATTGGCGCCAGCGCTGGCTGATCGTGTTCGGCGCGTTTCCAATGTTCGCCATAGGGTTCCTGGCGGAATTCTGGTATTCGCGCTATCTGTTGTTTACTCTCCCGCCTCTCATCATCGCAGCTGTCTGTGGGTGGCGAAGCCTCTCGTTGCATGCGGGGCGACTGCGGCGACTGTGCGAAATGGCAGCCCTCGCGGTCTGTGGGCTATTCATGGTGCATCAAACCGCGCTGATCATCCTCGATCCTATGGCCGCAAACTGGTCGCCGTTGGACCGCTATCAGTATTTTGAAGGACCGGGTTCCGGCTATGGTTACCCGGAAGCGGCAAGATTCATTCTTGCGGCACCTGACGCGCCGCCAATCGTTTATTCACTGGATGGCCATAGCGCATACCAATTGCGAAACTATTTGCCATCGGAATGGAACCGGCGGATTACCCCTGTCTTCTTCGCAAAGAATGGAGGGGTGCTGACCAGTGAAGATGAACGACTGGCAAACGTGTTGAGTCATACGCCCGCATGGCTCGTCATCTCGGAGCAGCTCCTGCAACGTTATCTGATCTCAAGCTTTGGCGCGAAGAATGCCGATCAACTTAGGCTTCGTCAGCTCGCTGTTTTCGAGAAACCGGGACTGCGGACGCAATTGGCCGTCTATGAAATCACGCGACGGTAGTCAGGCAGTCCCGCTTGCTCGTTACCGCCCTATTCCGGCATCAAGCCACGATGTCAAATCACGATTCAGGAGTGCCTGGAGTTTTCCAATGTCATCGCGATAGTAATCGATGAGAAACGCACGATCCGCAGCCGGCACTGTCAGCGACGCGCGCGAGCGCATGATCAGCGATCGAAGGCGTGGACCCAACGGTCGAGGCGCGAGATATCGTAGATAGGGCCAGACGCGCCACTTCTTTAGCAAGTACGCGGCGCCGGCAAGTTTCGGAATCCGCGGCTCGTGATGGCGATGCGTCATATCGGCGGCAACGCTTTCGTCGACACCCAAGAACGCAAACAAGTCCGCCATCAGAGGTCCTGGCGCGCGCTCCAGATCCTCATGGAAGGAAATGTGAATCTGAGAACGCGGGAATACGTTCATGTACCGCTTGACCTGTTCGTAATATTGGCCAAATTCCAGGAGGGGCCACTCCGGACCGAATTGCTTGTTCTGGCAACGCAGATTCGCGTGAATCTGTTCGCGGAATGACGTGCCGATCACACCCTCAGTCAGCATGTGGAGGTACTGCGAAAATGCCCGATCGATGGGATTTCTGAGATTCATGATAATTTTCGCGTGAGGGATGCGCGCGGCGATATTGCCCGCGGCGGTTTCCGACCAGAGGTAGCCCGGAGTAGCTTCGCCGATCGCGATTTCATCCGACACATTTTGAAACAGTTTTAAGTAGTCCTCCCAGGTCAACACGAACCCGCCAAATCGTTTCTCGCGCATCTCGCCGCGCAGATATTCGTGCAGCGCGGATATCTCCCGGGTAACGCGCGTGCGCGCCTCCTCCGCAAAGTTTTCCAGCCGATATTCGTTCGCAAAATAGTGCGGTTCCTTTACAGGGGACATGTAGATTTGAGCATGTTGGTCCAGATAGGCGTATAGCGAAGTGGTACCCGCCTTCGGTGCGCCGACGACGAAGAAATTGGGAAGCTTTAATCTCGCCGAACCTGCGTTCTCACTCACGAGCAGGTAGCCAGGATTTGAAGCCCTTTTGCAATTCACGCCAGAAGACAACATAAGGCGTCAGAAAATAATCGCCAAGTGCGGCTACTGTAGTTCCCCCTTTGTTGAAGGGGTTGTCATCGAGTCCGAGCGGCAGCTGTGTTGCGGCCGTAGCATCCAACGCGGCGTAAGTCCCAAAAAGTCTGTCCCAGATTACAAGGTCGAAGGTGAAATTCTTGTTGTGATAATTAGGAGATGTTGCATGGTGAAGCCGGTGCATCCTGGGTGACAGGAGCAGCCAGCGGCCAATCCAACCATAACCTGTGTTGAGGTTGGAATGGCAGAGAAACATGTTGGCGCTGCTGAAGGTGCGAAATGCAAGATAAATCACGACGATCAGGAATCCAAGGCTCCCCACGGCAGGCTTCGGAGCAGTCGGACTGCTCAGCAGGGCCAACGGGATGAAAAGGAGTACCTCTTCTACTCCTCTCACCAGCTGCGTTTGACGCGCTGAATTCAAAATGGACATGCGATCGGCGGAGTGATGAAACTTATGCAGCGCCCAGAGAGCTGGGATCGCGTGCTCCAGCCGGTGGATCCAGTATTTGATGAACGATTGAAACAGCAGCACGCACGTGACCTGCAGACCCCATAACGGCAGTAAGCGCGTGAGAGAGATACTCGCGAGCTGCCCCGAATGCACGTCGACGGCAAACAAGAGTCCGAGCGACAGCACGTAGCCTACGCGCCCGAGCGGCAGGAGAGTCATCGCAATTGACACTACATCCAACTTCACTGAGGCGCGCGCCTCCCAGATTGTCCTAAGCGACGAGCGCGACCAGCCAACCGCCAGCCATTCAAACAAAAGTGTTGCCACCAGAATCGAGATGCTCGCTGGAATTGCCAAAACGACGGACAAAAGTAGATATAACGGTACACCTTGGTATGCGCTTGCGAGATGTTGCAGATGGCCAGTCCCTGCGGCCATCAACGTAAAGCCACACGCGATTGGAAAGCACAGCAACCGGGCGAAAAGGTCGATTTTTCGCAGGGATCGGGGACTCAACATTCGGCGCCTAGCATGGAACTTGTCCGACAGCCACGGTGAAAGTCTGTAGGAAATGGAAATCCGAGCGACGCAGCGCGTACTTTGGATGCCTGGGATCGCAGAGCGCAATGAGTTCACCGTAGTCCGCGTCAGACAGAAACGGCCGCAAACGGTCGCCCCACGTGTCGCGAAAGATCGCTTCGAGAAGGTAGGCTTCGTCCGCGGGATTCAATGGAAACAGGCGCTCGATGATCGAGGTATGCGAACGTACGTTGCGCAAGAGAGCGTTCCGCAGCATTCCGACGATGGAACGCGTGTCCGTCAGATCAACTTCCGAAAGAGCGTAGCGGTCGCGGTAATACCGCCGCACCGCCTCGGTGGTGAGCCGCTCAAGCCTTGAATCCCATGCAAAAAACATGTCCGGCAGCAGCGAGCTTTGGCCCACCGCGATGCGTCCGCCGGGACACAACAGACCTGCCAGTGCTTGAATACCCGCAAGCGGTTGGCGCAAGTGATTGATCGTATTCACGGACCAAACGAGGTCGAACGTCCCCGGCACGAGCGGAGGTTGCTTCACGTCCGCTTGCAGCACCAACACGCGCCCTGCAGCGTTGGCGCGAGCAGCAGAAGCGTGCGCTTCCGCAAGATCGATGCCGACGACTGTACCCTGGGGTCCCACCGCATCGCATAGCCATTGCAGTGCCTCACCCGTACCACAGCCTGCGTCGAGGACACGCATTCCCTGCTTTAGCCCGAGATTGGCGATCGCTTGACACAGTTCGGCCGCGGCAAATGAGTTGAATAGCCGCAACTTGTGCGAGTAGTCCCGTGAAACTGTGTCACCGAGCAGGCCGGAGCGCCTTGCGGTCGCTGGTAGTTCCATGGCTTCTATCAATCGAACTGGGGTCGCAAGCGTTGCAAACGATATTTGAAGTCAGCGGCAATCAATCCCGGAGGATCACGGAAAAACCGGATCTTCTTGCCTTGCTTGAACGAGCGCGCGCGATAACTGACCGGAATCTCCAGCGGTCGATAGCCTTTCAGCACCAGCTTGATGACGAGTTCGTGATCGAAATCGAACCCGTTGCACTCGAACTGCAGTCCATAGAGACAGTCGCGTCGGAAGACCTTGAACATTGTGAACGGATCTTTCATATTCTGGCCGTACAAAATATTGATCAGGTTGGCAAGGAAGAAGTGCGCGATGTTGAGCACCTCGCCAAGCAGTCTTTGCTCGACAAATCTCCGCATCCTGAGGCGGCCTCCGTGCCGCGATCCAAGTACGAAGGCGGCGCGATCCGCCAGCAGCGGCTCGAGCAGGGCCTCATAGTCATTTAGGTCGTATTCGAGGTCTGCATCTTGAATCAATACGATGTCGCCGGTGGCTACGCTCAAGCCCGCGCGCACGGCGTGCCCCTTGCCGCGCGGACGATCCTGCCAAATGATCCTCACCTCCGGCGTGGCTGCGAAACCTGCAACGAGCTCGCGCGTTCCGTCCGTCGAGTTGCTCTCGATAATGATAATCTCGCGCTTGAGGCCCATGTGGTCCAGGCGCTTCGCAAGCAGCTTCCGCATGAGCTCGGGAAACGTATCCTTCTCGTTAAACACCGGCACCAGGATCGAGCAGGTTTTGATGGCTTCCGCGACCGCCGCGCGCTTCGCCGAAATGCACAGGCCTTTGCGATGGGAATGCGCCCACACGCGGTCGTAGCCGGACCGCAGCAGCGACAAGTGTGCCGATTGGCGATCGTCTGGCGCACGCGTGCCTCTAGAACGAGGGGCAACCAGAGTATGAACCACCAGCAGGGTGCCCGGCACCAGCTGCGGGGCGATTGCCGTAAGAGTCGCCTCCAATTCACCTGCGCGAGAGCCCTCAAGCATCAAGACGACGGCAGCAAAGTCGCCACGACGCGCCAGCACACGTGCCTCATTGAACGAACCATGGGTGAGTTGGAACTGCGGAGCGGCTTCGCACCTGCCCCAGCCTGCGGGACACTCACCGAGCAGCAGCACCGAGCCGCTCGCGACGCCACGCCGACGCAGTATATCCACCACTTCGCGCGGCAATTCAGCAGTGCCGGCGACGCGCAGACGATCCACACCCAACTGTAGCCCTGCAAGGGGTGAGGCGCGTGCCGGGTTGCAGTCGAGCGTCACGGTCGTCGCGCCGTGACAAAAACGACGTACTTCATGAAGAGGAAATTGAAGACCATGGTGCACCCCGTAGAACCCATGACGGCAACATAAGGTGAAATCGACATCCGCGACGCCAGGCCGACGATTGTCTGCATAATCGCAAAATTCCACGCCAACATCAGCGCATAGCGCCGCCCTTGCGGCCGTATCGGCTGGTCCTCGGCACCGTAGGTAATCCAGCGGTGCGCCGGAAAATGAATGAGGGCACCGAATACGTACATGGCTGTGACTGCAATCGGGTCGGACAAATGCAGCAAGTTACGCATGCAGAACAGAAACGACAGATTCAGCACCGCGAGGCTGGCGCCGATAAGGATAAAGCGGATGAGCTGCGATGCGTTGGCCCGCGCATAAGCGAGAACCCAGTCCCGCGCGCGCGCCGGCGCGAAATTTCCGGCCGTCAGCGGTAAAGCCCGATCCGGCAGATCGGAGCCGCTCAATTGCACGGAGAAAATCCTGCCGCGACCGCGTCGCGATAAAACATCCGCACGGTATCAAGAGAGTACTCGTCCAGGTTGTAGCCGACCAACGGCAGCTTTTTCAGGATGTCATGAGTTGCGGTAACGACGTGACAACCAATGCTGTCGGCATGGAAAATATTGAGCACCTCCCGGGGACTGGCCCAGATGAGCTCCGCCTTAGGGTGCGTTTCCAGCATTTGAACCGCGGCCGCCATGAGCGGCACTGGGTCCACTCCGGTATCAGCAATGCGGCCCGCGAGCACAGAAACGAAGCTCGAGACCTCGGGGTTCAGCGCAGATACAACATCTCGCACCTGCCCCAGGGTCATGATTGCAGTGACGTTGAGTTTGACCCCTCGGCCCGCGAGCCGGCGAACAAGGGCATAGCTTGCTTCGCCCTGGGTATTCGTGACGGGAATCTTCACGTACACGTTATCGGCCCACCCCGCGATCTCGAGCGCCTGACGTTCCATCTCTGCAAATTCGTCGCACACCACCTCGAACGACAAGGGCTTGTCCCGGATTTGGGCCAGGATGTCCCGGGCGAACGCCCGGTAGTTCGAGATACCGGCTTTGCGCATGAGAGTTGGATTTGTAGTCAGGCCCTTGATGTAGGGTTTCGAATACATTTCCAGCATTTCGGGCGCATCTGCCCCGTCAGCAAAGATCTTGATTCTCAGGCTCTGTATTGTAGTCACGACAGTTTGTCCGTTCGTAAAATGATCTTCGCGGCATCAGGCAGCGAGCCCACCCGGAAATCGCACGACTCCGGGGCCGGCTCGTCATACCCACGATCAATAAAAAATGTTTTGCACCCTGCCCTTCTCCCCGCCTCGACGTCACGCCAGCGGTCACCGATCATGTAGCTTGCCGCGCATTCGACACGCAGTTCCCTGGCAGCTTTCGTGATCAAACCCGGTAACGGTTTCCTGCACAGGCACCCGTCATCGTCGTCGTGGGGGCACATCAGAACCGCGTCCAGGGGGAGAATGGACATCAGCCAGTCGTTCATTCCCTTTACGACCGTCATGAGCGTGGTACCGCGCGCTATGTCCGGTTGGTTGGTCACGACCACCAAGCAGTACCCTCCCGCCTTGAGCGCCCGCAGTGCCGCCTGCACACCCGGCAGAAGCTCCATCTCAGCAAGAGAGCGCGGAGGATACGGCTTGCGTTTCCAGATACTGGTGCGGCTGATGACGCCGTCGCGGTCCAAAAATACTGCGGGGCGCATCACTTCACACCGCTTCCCATTTGGTTTGACTCGCCTTCAGAAGCGGATGCGAGACCAACAAATGCCAAATCAGCGCTTGAAACTCCTCCGAATGCGGAGTAATCGTTTCCGCGTTGACGGTCGGGACGATGATGCAGGCATCGGCGGCCCGCGCAGTGAACCCTCCATCGCGGCCAACCACACCGATGACTTTGGCTCCGACCGCTTTGGCAAGTTGCACGGCGCGGACCAGATTGGGACTGATGTTCCTCTCCACACTTCCCCCGCCGACAGACATGATGAATAGGGCATCCTGGGCCGACAGCCTGCTGACTTTGAGCCACTCCGCAAACACGCTGTCCCAACCCTCATCATTGGTGCGGGCCGTCAGCTCGGCAACGTTGTCGGTGGGCGCATAGCACTCGATGCCCGCGATCTTGCGAAAATCATTCACGGCATGTGAGCAATTGGCCGCGCTCCCGCCGACCCCCAAAAAGAACAGACGTCCTCCATCCGCCTTGATCTTTGCCAATAGCAAGGCGACTCCTTCGATCGCCGTCGTATCCAGCCTGCGAATGATTTCCGAGGCTTCCTGCAGATAGCGTTGCACGTAGCTCATTTGCAGCCCCATCTGGTCAAGTAGTGTTCCGTTGCCTTGATGCCACCGACAGAGCCGACCTCGTAAAATCGTTCGCTTACGGTAAAAGCGGCGAGTTCACCGCGCATGATGAGTTCCTGGTAGAGGTCAGCCAGATCGAAGGCGGCGTTGGCCGGACTTCTCTGCAGCGCATGTCTCGACAAGATGCTGAGGCCATAGTCAATGTGCTTCATGCCAGGACGCGGCGCGTGTTTGTTGTACTCGACAACCCTGCCGCCCCGAGACAGCACGTTGCTTTTCTCCCAGCGGTCCTCATTGCAATAGACCGTCATCATTCCAGCTGCGGTGATCGCTTCGTAAGCCGCCTGGACTGCGGTGAAAGAGCAGCGCAGATACGAGTCGCCATACAGGACAAAGAATTCGGCGCCCAACAGGGGCAGCGCGCGTTTCAGCGCACCGCCGGTCCCGAGCAGTGTGTCCCCGTCGAAGGAATAGCGCACCCTCACGCCAAAGCCGCTGCCATCGCCCACCGAGTCTTGAATTTGATCGCCCAGATGACCCGCGCACAACACAACCTCGGTGACGCCCTGTTGCGCGAGCAGGCTCAGCTGCCAGTGGATGAACGGGCGACCGGCAATCGGCAGCAGCGCCTTCGGCAGCCTTTCGGTGACCGGATGCAGTCGCGTGGCCAGACCGCCCGCGAGTATCGCAATAGGAAGAGTAGTCACGATAGGATCTGCTTGGTACCCTCGAAGTCGAACTTGAAGCGCACCTCATCCAGTCCCGTATCCGCCATCGCATGCCGCAATGAATTGCGGTCCGCGGCGTAGAACATCAAGAAGCCTCCGCCACCGGCGCCCACAAGTTTGCCGCCGACCGCGCCGTTTCGGAGGGCCAGCGCGTACCACTGGTCGATCTGTTCATTGCTGGTGCGGCCAGAGCGTCGCTTCTTATGCTCCCAATGCTCGTGCATGAGCTCACCAAATTGCAGGAGATCACCGGACTCCAGGGCCGCCCGGCTCCGGTAGCCCAACTCCTTGACATAGTGAAGATTGCGCAGGATCGCTTCTTCGTTCGCGAGGCAGCGTTCCTGTTGGTCCTGGAGGATTCCAGCGGCGCTGCGGCTGAAGCCGGTAAAGAACAACAACAGGTTGTCTTCAAGATCGAACATCGTGTCTGTCGACACGAGCAGCGGCTCCACCGTCACGCGATCGTCCTTGTGAAACGTGAAGCACGTCAGCCCGCCGTAAGCTGCGATGTACTGGTCTTGCTTGCCAATGGGTTCGCGCAGACGCTCCATTTCCAAATGACAGGCGAGCTCTGCCAGCTCCTGCGGATGTATCATTTTTCGCCGATGGGCGTACAAGGCTTTCAACAGCGCGGTAGTGAAGCTCCCGGACGACCCAAGCCCGGTCCCGGCCGGAATGTCCGCGAGCGTCGTGATCTCAATCTGCGGCGTCCCGAGGTCCTGCAGCAGCAAGGCCTCGCGCATGATCGGATGCCGGATCTGATCGACCTTCTCAACCTGCTCAAGCGCAGAATACTTGAGGTAGATGCCCCGGTTGAACGGGCGCGTTACCGTGACGTACACGTATTTGTCGATTGCGGCGGCGAGCAAAAAACCTTCATGGCCCCGGTAGTAGGACGGTAAGTCGGTGCCGCCTCCCCCAAGGGAAATACGAAGCGGACTGCGCGCGATGATCATTGCCGGACGTCGCGGCAATGGTCAGCAGCAAATCGCGGTCGCTGCGGGCCAGACATCAAGTTCTTGAGCTCAAAATCCATGAGTTGTTGCGCAAGAATGCGACAGTCCTCCGTATGCTTTCGTCGATGCTGAGCTTGGGCCGCCACCCCAGAGCACGAATTCTGGTTGTGTCGAGAAAAATGAACGGGTTGTCTCCCGTCCAACCTCGGTCGCCGCCGGTGTAAGTGACTTGCGGATTCAATTCCAATGCAGCGCTTATCCAGGCTATCGAGTCATTCACCTCACAGAATGAATCGGCGCCCAGATTGAATAGGTTGACTTGCTCGTTTGCTCGGGACATGGCCAGTAGCATTGCGTCCAGACAATCCTGCACGTACAGGTATGACTTGCGCTGCCTACCGTTTCCGAGGACGGTAAGATCAGTCGGATGGCTTCTCAGCTGCTTGCAGAAATCAAATACGTGGCCATGGGAATAGCGCTCGCCGAGGATCGAGACGAGTCGGAATATCCAGGATTGATAGCCGAAGCTCTCGCAGTAGGCAGCGATCAGCCCCTCGCAGGCGAGCTTGGAAGCGCCGTACAGCGAAGTCTGCACCGGAAATGGCGCATCTTCCGGAGTGGGGACAACCGATGTTTCACCGTAAACGGAACCTGTGGAGGCGAATGCAATCCTCCGGATGTTGTTGGCGCGCATTGACTCGAGCACATTGTGGGTGGCGAATGTATTTTGTTCGAGATCTTTGCGCGGATGTTCGACGCCGAAGTGAACGTCGGCGTTCGCGGCGAGATGAAACACGCAGTCGGCACCCGCATCGCGGTCGTCAGCGCGTCGAGGTCGAGCAGATCCCCCTCAACCAGGTGAAACCCCGGCAGCTTCGCTGGTGTCAAGAAACTGCCGCTGACCGGTCGAGAAATCATCAATTCCGACGACTGTGCAGCCGCTCGACAACAGGCGGTCGGTCAAACTGCTGCCGATGAATCCGGCACAGCCCGTGATGAAAACCCTCGTTTCCATGAGCTCATTGGCTCGTGCAGGGACTGACGATTCGGTCATCGCTTTTTCATCACGATCACGAAGTGATCGCCCATGCTCCGCAGCACCGGCCATCCGGCTGCTCGGGCGATCCAATTGCCACAGCCGCTGGTACAAGCGGAAGTGCCTTAATTTCATCCCAGTTATGTACGGCGGCGGCGCAAAAACACACAGGCCCCGCCAATGCTCCAGGGTGAACTGGCGTTCAAAAGCGCCGTAGAATTCGCGTGGGGTGTAGTAATGCGTCCACACGACTTGTTTGTTCATGCTAACCGGCACCATTGCGGCCGCAAAACGCACGCTAAGCCGTCCCCAGTTCCTCTTCAATGCGTAGTGCGCGATCTCCCAGGGACAAATTCGGCCAATCACCGAGAACACCAGTGCCCCCCGAGGCTTCAGAAAGTCGAGCGCACTGTGCGGAAGTTTCTGCCAGGTCGGGAACACAGTTAAGCGCACCGAGGTTGGAATATGCACCATCAAATCGACCTGGCCCATCGACGCGGGAGAGTTCATGAGCACCAACCGCGAATGCCTGCACATGATCGGCCAACTGCTCGCACTGGGCGCGCTGGCGCGTACGTTCCACCATTCGTTGGGACCAATCCGTCGCCATAACATGATGTCCAACTCCTGCCATGCGTACCGCATCCAACCCGGTGCCGCATCCAAGGTCAATCAGCCGGCTGTCCGGATCGAATGTCGCATCCAGGATCCTCCACATCTCGTTTCGCATGTCCTGAATGAGCGTGTTGTTTCCCCGCGGCCCATCGTAGTCCGCAGCGACGCTGTCGAATGCGTCGCGTGTTTCGTGGAGCTGTTTCAGCATGTTGTTTGCCGGCTCGAGATCCGCATGAAGTGATATAGTCATTGCAGCATCACTCAGGGCTTTTCGTGCGCTCCAAGAAAGCTGGTCCGACTGACATCCCGGCCGATCCATTCCATGAACGGGCGCTCCCTGTGTTCTGCACGCGTATGCATCTGCTCGGCGCGGACTTCGAGTTCGAGTGTGCGAGCGCTGAGCTGCGCCGACTCGTTCATTGGGCCTATGCAGGTCTTCCGCGCCACAAGCTCCCCGGGGTCGCGCCCCGCATCCGCGTCAAAATTGCGCTTGCACCTCGTACTCGTCGACGAGCACAAGGCGATCCGCTGCGAATCGAAATGCTCTCCGGCGCCGGAATGTTGTGCGGAACGACCAGCTCCTCGGATTTTGCTGTGTTGTCCCCGGATCACCGATCGGCGCTCGTTGTTGTCTCCCGAGAGATGCTGCGCTTCCCATACCACACCCGTTACGAGCTCATCGAATTCGCGGTGTTACGCTCGCCGCGCGCGCTCAGGGTCTGATGCCGTTGCACGGCGCGTGCGTCGGACACGATGGTCGCGGGCTTCTCTTGTTCGGTGACAGCGGTGCCGGAAAGTCGACCGCTTCTCTGCATTGTCTGTTGCGCGGCATGAATTTCCTGGCGGAAGACAGCATGTTTGTGACCCCGGATACGATGTTCGCCACGGGGATCGCAAATTTTTTGCATGTCCGCTGCGATTCGCTGCACTCTGTCCCGGACCCTGCCGCAGTCAGGATCCGTCGCTCGCGCATTATCCGCCGCCGTAGCGGTGTCGAAAAATATGAGGTCGATTTGCGGCGCGCGAAATTTGACCTTGCAGCAAGTCCGTTGAAAGTCGCTGGTATCGTGTTCATATCCGAGCAAGCGGGGCGCCGGGGCGTGTTGCTGACGCCGCTGCGCAGATACGACACCCTTGTGCGATTCAAGAAAAGTCAGCCGTACGCGATCAAGCAACCGGGATGGACGACATTCAAGAAGCGGATTGCCGCCACGCCCGCGTTCGAGTTGCGCAGAGGCCGCAGTCCGGCGGAGGCCGCCGACGCGCTGCATGGACTGCTGGCGGACGGCAACCGTTCTGACCGCTGAGCGAATTCGGAAATTCAGCTGACTCGCCATTTCATCGGTCCGCATGTAGTGCGTGCCTGGTCATCGCAGCATTGACAGCATGCATTGTCACGGGCCGAGTCGGGCGCGAAACGATCCAGCGCAAAACCCGGTGCGATTGCGACATTTGAGACCATTGCCCCTGCTTACCCCAGGCCTGCGATTGCGCTGCATATTCACGCAATGCGACGTGTTGCGCGGTGGGTCGCAGGCGCCTTGCCGCGTACTCAACTGCCTCGCACAGTGACTGCGACCATTCGATCCCGGGAAATGCGTCAACCCACAGGTATGAATACGAAACGTCATGCAACGTGCGCTGGTTGACAAGCATTCTCAGCGCGAAAGGGCACTCGCAAGCAAACGCCGAAAGCACGTGCTCTGGAATCTTCGATGAGTAATAACGAGTGGTCAATTTGAGCGGTGGATAAGCCCACCACAGGCGTTGACGCCGCGTACTGAACGCAAGCACCTCGTCCCACTCCGACTCGTTCATTTGTGCAGACAACAGTGCGAGATCGTGGAGTTGCAAAAGCCGCACACCTTTTATCGGCATCGACCCGGCCGCGTGCAGCAACAAATGGAGCATCAATGACGCTTTGGATGGATAACCATTAAGCCCAGAACACGGCTGCGACGGAAATATGTGGTCAGATATATCCGTTATTCTCCATGGCAATTTCTCGCAGATCCGTTCGTGCAATTCGATCTTTAGAGCATTGCTTGAGTGCTCTCCCAGGTCACTGGGCCCATGATGATCGATGGGAGTAAAAACGCGCTCTTTCCAACTCATGCTGGACTGATGAAACCCGAGTGATCCCAATGCCCTGGCCGTGCGTTCCGCATCGATTGGTCGGACCAACAAATCGATATCGGCCATCGGTCTGTCGCCGATGCAGTAAAGCCCGATCGCGTGCAGCGCTGCACCTTTGAGGGCGACCGCGGCGATGCCATCCTCGACGGCACTCGTATCGATGCGCTGCAGCAGATCATTCAGGCGCGCATGGCGGTTGGCAGTGTGCGCTCTTTGGTCCTTTAGAAACTGTGACCACCCTGGCGGGCCTGACCAGCGCAATGTGCGCGATAGCAACGGCGAAACTCCGTGCATCGTGGCTACCGCGTGCGCAGCGATCCACTCAAAATCGGACCAGTCGGGCGTGCACTCCGAAGGATCCGCTAGTTCGCGCGCGAGCGTTTCGGTAATTTTCCGTAGCATCGCCTGCAGGGATTTTGGCGGCGGAACTTCGCTCCAAGGGCTACTCATGGCTGTTGCGCTGCTAGCCCGCCGCAACGGATTCGTGAGCCGGCGATCGATATTGACCTTCGGCGGCGAGCAGATCCTCCCACCGTTGGCCCAGCGCTTCTGCTGCGACGGTGTGTGCGGCCGACCCTCGATGCTCATCGGACTGCAATGAAATCTGCTCGTGCAAGAGATCACGAATGGCACGATAGAACTCAGACGTATAAGTCCCGTGGAACATCATGTCCAAGTCCTTACTTTCGTGCCAATGCGTCTTGCCGTGCATCTGCGACTTGACCAGGTCGTAGAATTTCGTGCCGGGCAAGGGATACGACACGCTCACGCCGATCTCATCGGGCTGCGCCGTGGTCAGGAGATCGCGAGTAGCGAGGATGTCCTCGAGTTGTTCATCCAAGTACCCCAGCTGAATGAAAAATCCAACTCGAATGCCAACAGCCTTGAGCCGCTTTCTGGCGACGAGGATTTCTGACACTGTGGTGCCCTTGTTCATCGCGTCCAATACTTTTTGGCTGCCGCTTTCCGCGCCAAGCCAGGCCTCGGTACAGCCGGCATCGCGCAGCGCCATCGCCATTCTTTCGCTGATCAAATCAGCCCGTGTTTGTATGCTGAACGGAACCAGCGCATCGACTGCTTTCGCGGCGGCTGCGAATTCGGTAACCCAGTCGACGCGGAACCCAAAAATATCGTCAGCGAACCAAA
This sequence comes from uncultured Gammaproteobacteria bacterium, assembly GCA_963785405.1. Lineage (GTDB taxonomy): Bacteria > Pseudomonadota > Gammaproteobacteria > Steroidobacterales > Steroidobacteraceae > Bog-1198. Next base: position 906,768 of record CAWAVF010000002.1, on the reverse strand, counting down.
TATGATCAGGTCTGAAGGCACGTTTGAGATGCGCCATCTCGGCGGCCACGTCGCTTGGATGTCGTTGCAGGTATTGATTCCCCCAAATTGGTTTGGCGCACCAACTGCAGCGAAACGGGCAGCCACGGGAAGCGGCCATATTGAGGCTGAAGCAGCCGTGTGCCTTCATCCACACATCGCGGTAGCGCTTCATGTCCACTAAGTCCCAGGCCGCCAAGCCGGCCTCGTGGGCCAGCGGCAAGCCTTTGGTACCACTCGCATTGAGGACCTTGCCGCCACTTAAGGTGGAGACTCCCGATAGACCTCTCACCAGATCCTCGCTGCAAGCGTCCGGCTGAGCATCGAGTCTTGGCAGCAATTCAAGAAGTGCCGACAGCCCTTCGCCGACCAGAGTCAAATCCGCACCGGCACGAAGATATGGCGCCGGAGCGTCGCTGACGTCGGGGCCTGCGGCGATCACTCTGGCGCCGCTGCGCCGCGCCGAACCGATCATGTTACATGCGGCCTGGCGCATTGCCGCCAGGCACATTTTGCTCAAGAAATTGAAGTTATCTTCGTAGAACAGAACGAGTTGGGGATCGTATCAATCTCAACAACCGTTCATACTCCTCGATGCCTTCGGCCAGCATGGCGTCGAAAAAAGCCACCCGGTGGCCGGCTTTTCGTAAGTAAGGATACCACCTGCAAGGTGGCAAGTGGCGGATAGGGTTTAGCACGCGCGACCTGTTTTTGGTCCAGCCGCAGAAAATAGGAGTGGCAAACCAGGATTGAGAGCATCGTTTCTCCATAGATCTCGGCGCATCGGGAACGACAGCACGCGCGTGCCATGCGCGATATATGGAATGAGTGCCCGCTTGCGGGCTTTAGGTTTAACCGCAAGAGGGATTCTGGTACTTTCTTGCTGCCGGCCCGATAGCAGGGCGGCCTGTTGACAAGAAACCACTAAGAAATCGGAGTCGCCCATGCCTCTAATAAGAAAGCTCGCGGCTGAGTTCATCGGCACTTTTTGGCTGGTATTGGGAGGCTGCGGCAGCGCCGTGCTGGCTGCGGCGTTTCCCCACGTTGGCATTGGCCTTCTGGGGGTTGCATTGGCCTTCGGGCTTACGGTCGTGACCATGGCCTACGCCATCGGCGACGTTTCGGGCTGCCACTTGAATCCCGCCGTGACTTTCGGCTTAGTTCTAGGTGGGCGTCATCCGGTCAAGGATTTGCTGCCGTACTGGATCGTGCAAGTTCTCGGCGCCATAACGGCAGCGCAGGTTTTGGTGTTCATTGCCGCCGGCAACGGCGTCGACCCGCTGGCAGGCGGCCTCGCCGCCAATGGTTACGGCGATCACTCGCCCGGCCATTACAGCATGATGGCGGGGCTTGTCTGCGAGGTGGTGATGACGGCGATTTTTCTGTTCGTCATCATGGGGGCTACCGATAAAAAGGTCCCCGCCGGCTTTGCGCCCTTAGGCATTGGGCTTGCGCTCACGCTCATCCATTTGATCAGCATTCCCGTCACCAACACGTCGGTGAATCCGGCGCGTAGCACCGGACCCGCGGTTTTCATACAGGGTTGGGCCCTGTCGCAACTGTGGCTGTTCTGGGTAGCGCCGCTGCTGGGTGGTGCGATCGGCGCCCTGGTGTATCGGTTCATCACACCCGGCAAGGGAGCGACCGAACCCGGCTATTGAAGCGACTACACGCGCTGGGCGCAGGTTCCGGGTTTGTATACCCGCTGTGTCGAGGCGGGATACGCCGCCAACTTATGCAAGGGACGCCGAGGTCTCGCCACGAGCTCTCCGCCGCAGTTGGGACACCTGCCGCGCAGCACGGTCTCGGCGCACGCCGCACAGAAGGTGCATTCGAAAGAGCAGATGCGCGCCTCGTCGGAATCAGGCGCGAGGTTTTTGTCGCAGCATTCGCAAGATGGACGTAATTGCAGCACCAGGATCTCCGTTTCAATTTTCTGTGGAGTTTACCGTTGTCGTCCGGCTTGAAGTTCGACAATTCGCGCGCGGACATTGCTGCCTTCGACCAGCAGCTCGCCGATGGAGATCGGCAATTTGAATCGTCTCGGTCCGCAGCTGCCGGGATTGATGTACAGAATGCCTGCCCGCTCCTCGATCAACGGCTTGTGAGAGTGGCCCGAGACAATCGCACGAATGCCGAGCGCGGCGGGGTCGATATCGAGCTGCGATAGATCGTGGATGACGTAGACGAAGACTCCGCCCAGCCGCACCAATTCGGTCTCGCGTAGACGCTTCGCCCAAGATTCGCTGTCATTATTGCCTCTCACCGCGATAACCGGAGCCAGCGCTTCGAGATCCTCGAGAACCGCGGCGCCGCCCACATCGCCGCCGTGAATTATGTAGTCGCAGCCGGCCAGGAACGTGCGCGCTTCAGCGCGAAGCATTCCATGCGTGTCGGACATGATTCCGACCCGCAATTCGCTTGTGGCGTTCATGCGATCGCACTGTAAATCACTAAACAGCGGATTGGGCGGATGCGGCGGTTCACCGAACCGCCGCAAACCACCTGCCCGATTGAGCCGTGGACTATCGCTCCCAATGACCCTCGTAATGGTGCCAGTGGGGTCCGCGCTGTTCCCAGCGGTCCGGCACCCAGTGGTAGCCGCGGCGCTCGCCGATCCAGCGGCCACCCACCCAAACGTGCTCGTGTCCGCGCCACTCCCAATATCCCGGCGCCCACACAAAACCTACGCGCGGCGGCGGCACAACCTCAACGCGAACCGGCGGCGGTGCGACGTCGATATCAATGGATATTCCCGCCGATGCAATCGTGGGGACAGTTATCGCACTCGCTGCCAGGCACAACCCCAAAAACAGGGCCTTACGATAAGCGTTCATTCAACACTCCTTTTTTCATGTGTCGTTCGGCCGCAATCGCCGAACTTATTGCCTTAACGGCACCACGACATTTTCCGTTGACTGTGCGGAGCGGTCTGTAGGACTGCGTCACAATTCCCTCATCTCATCCACCTACCCAAGTCATTGAGAGTCTGAAGAATATGGGGTAACCGCCTCTGCCTTAAGTGTTGGTAATGTTTTCACGCTGCGAATCACCGGCAACCGCCATGCAACGAACGCCAACAGCAGTGCCGTAACACCAGAAAACCCCAGCGCCCAGCGCAATCCAAGATGCTCGCCCAACCACCCGCCGAGCAGCGCGCCGGGCCCGGCGGGAAGAAGAATCAGCCAACGCATGGTGCTCGTCATGCGGCCGAGCATCGGCGCGGGTGTCACCGATTGGCGCAGCGATAAAAAATTGATGAAAATAAATATTGCCCCAACACCGTACATCAGAAGCATCGTGGCGTAAGCAAGAACGCCGAAGGAATTAACGGGCGCAAAGGCAAGCAAAAGCCACCCGGTACCAGAAATTGCAAAACCAAGCACCAGCGTCGGGCCTGGTCCCAAGCGACGCACGACGCGATGCCCGTTCGCACTGGCGAACACCGTGCCGACCCCCAGCGCGACGTAGCTCAAGCCCACGCCGCGCTCCGAGAGTCCGAGCTGGTGTATGGCAAAGAGGATCTGCACCACCATCGCCCCCTGACTGCACATTTGCCATGTGCCGACGCAGGCCGCCATTGTCACCAGCAGCTTGTGGCCGCGCACGAAGTCAAGGCCCTGGCGCATTGCCGCCCAGAAAGCCGGGTGCCGAGTGCCGCGTTTTTCCTTGACCGGCACGCCGCGAAGAATGGACGCCGAGATCATCAACAGGCACGCATCGGCCAGCAAGGCAATCGGTGCTCCGGTAATTTTTATCAGCGCGCCTGCCGCCGCAGGCCCCGTCACTTCCGCCGCGGCCGAAGCCAGCGCGTTCTTCGCATGCGCCTCCACCAATCGCTCGCGCGGAACAATTTGCGTCAGTACGATTTGCGCGGCGCTGCCGGCAGTGGTGTTCACCACGCCGATCAAGAATCCCACGATGTACAGCCAGGGCATCGACAGCCAGCCAAGCCACCACGCCACCGGCACCGTGGTCACAGCGACGGCGATTGACAGTTCACCAATGATGTACACCGGCAATTTCCGCACCCGATCGAGCCAAACACCGGTGGGCAGTGAAAACAACACGAATGGAATGACTTCCATGGCGGTCAACAGGCCCATTTGCGTGGGCGCCGCGTGCATCAGGACAGCCGCCGTCAGCGGCAACGCGAGCAGGGTCACCTGTCCGCCGAAAGAGGAAATCAGAATCGATGTCCACAACCGGCGATAGGTTCTATCGCGCAATAGATCGGTGGGCGCAAGCGCAAAAGCATTCAACCACCGGGCCGGCAGCAACGCGCTAAGAGTATCCATGTTCAAGAAAACGCTCCACACGGCGCTGGCGAATTTCCGAGCGAACATTTTACTGATAAAATCACCCTAGGAGAGTGGCAAACATGACGTATCGCGTAGTTGCGGCAACACTGGCGGCATTTGCGGGTGCGCTTGCCTTGAGTGCGGCGGTTGCGGCCGACTTCAAATTGACGAGTGCCGACATCGGTCCCGACAAACCGCTTGCCCAGGATTTCGTGTTCAGCGGCTTTGGCTGCAGCGGCGGCAATCAATCCCCCGCTCTCCGCTGGAGCGGCGCGCCGGGGGGAACCAAGAGCTTCGCCGTGGCGTTATTCGATCCGGATGCCATGCAAGGCCGCGGTTTCTGGCACTGGTTGATGGTGAACATCCCCGCGAACACCACCGCGCTCGCGCGCGATGCGGGCAAGAACGATGGTTCAAAGCTGCCGGCGGGCGCCGTGCAGATCAAGAATGGCTTTCGCGCGCTAGGCTACAGCGGCTCCTGTCCGCCGCCAGCCGACGAACCCCATGGCTACGTGATGACGGTATATGCGCTCAAGGTGGCAGCGCTCGACGTGCCCGCCGATGTCACCGCGGCGAATATGCTCAGCACAATCGAAGCCAGTAGTCTGGGCAAGGCGACGCTCACCTATCACTTCGGCCGCAAGCCTTGAGCAGCGGCGGCCAGCGGCTGGCGATCATATCTGCTTAAGATCCACAACGCGCCGGGCAATGCGGTGAAATCGGCGAGCAAGGCGAGGACAAATGCCGACGAGGCGACAATGCCGAACTCGCGCATCGGCGGCAAGTCGGACAGCACCAGCGCCAGGAAGCCGCTGACATTGATGAGAGTGGCGAACAGAATTGGGCGGCCGGCTACCAGCAAGGCATGCTGAAGAGCGCCGGCCGTCGTGCCGCTCGAGCGGCCTTCCTGAAAATGGTAGAAGAAATGAATCTGATCGTTCTCGGTTGCGCCCAATATTGTTGAACCGATGAGGATGGTCGCGATATTGAGCGGAATGCCCGTCAAGCGCATCACCAGAAACACCGACAGGATGGCAAACAGCGATGGAATCATCGTCATCAAGCGGGCTGTCGGACTGCGAAACACCAGCAGGAAGGCGAGAAAGATGACGCTGGCCGTGAGTGCAAAGCTTTGCGTCAGAGTGGGCAGCAGGCGCTGGGAGATCTCCGCTCCCAGCACCCCTTTGCCGACCACCTGGCCATGTATGGCGCGCAGCGCCGGTTCACGGGCCTGCGCCGCGGCCCATTCTCCCTCCATGAATGTGCGCATCGCCCCAACTCGACCAAACAGCTTCGCTCTGCCGCGGACACTGAGCCGGACATTGGCGAGATCCTTCATATCAACGTAGGCACGCGCTCCGGGTTCGGTCAGCAGGATCTGCTCGAGATCCGCTGCGAGCTTCGGCCAGGCCGCGGGGGCCGCAGGCAATTGATCGGATCCGGTTTCGATATAGCGCGCCCAGCGCAGTACCGAAGTTGGACCATCGACGGCAGTGATGCGTGGATCGCGCTCCAGTTGGCGCGTCAACTCCTCCACAGCCTGTAGGAAGTAGGGATCCAGTGCGTGGCCGGCCGGCGTCTGCAGCCAAAGCTCAACCACATCGAGCGCGTTCGTTTCTTCGAAATGGCGGGTATCCTGGGCGGCGCGCTCGCTGGGATTGACGTAGGTCAGGACATCCATCTCCAGATCGAGGGGTGAAAGCACGCCGGGAATGCCGAACAGGGCGGCAGCCCCGCACAACATCAACAGCAGAGCCCCGCCGACCAGTGGCCAGCGAAAGCGGCGGGTCGCGGGAACCAGTGCGTCTACGAAGCCGGGAAACCATCTGGCAACCGGAACTTTCTCGGAGCGCAGCGGCGTGCGCAACAGCGATTGCAGCGCTGGAAACAGCGTGAAGCAACCGATCCAAGCCATGATGACCCCGCACGCCGTCCATAGGCCCATATCGCGCACGGGTCGAATGTCGGAAACCGCAAGCGCGGCAAAGCCCACCGCGGTCGCGAACATCGAGGCGGTGCATGGCAAAAATTTATTCGCGATCGCCCGCGCGTGATGCTCGAGAAGAGTCGGCGAGTCATCGGGCTCGATGAACCGCGAATGAATATAAACGAGCGTGGCGGTGGTCGTGACCATCACAGTCAGCGGTACCAGGGTGGAGATCACCGTGTGCTTCCAGCCAAACAGCTCCGCCAGTCCCATGGCGATCGCCACCTGGGCACCCAGCGTGAGGACAATGGCCGCCAGCGCGCGCCAGGAGCGGTAGATGATTACCACCAGGGTCATCAGAAAAATGCCGAACAAAGGCATGAAGCGCGCCGTGGCCGCGCCGGTTTGCCGCTCCAGCCAGGCGTCGAGCCATGGAGATCCGACGCGGCGAATTTTGCTAAATGGAGCCCCGGCGCTCTCGAGGGGCAGCACCAGCGAATCGATTGCCGCCAGCACCCGGTCTCGCTCGTCTGATGAATTCACCCGCAACTCGAGCGCAATGCCGAGAAAGTGATCGCCGAGAAGTCCGGCGCGGCGGAACAGCGGCGTGCCGGTCGCGAATCTGCGCACCTGCTCGGCGTCGCTGGCGCTGATTTCCGCGGTTGAGCCGGCGCGATGGTAGAGGTCGAGAAGGCTGTGTGCCGCGACGTTTGGAATCCTGGCCAATTCCTGTTCGAGTTGGTTGGCGGCGCGCAGCGACGCGAGCTCCAAGGGATCCGGCGCTTCGAGCATGATGAGGGCCTGGTCGCCCTCCGGAAACAATCGATCGAATTTGGAGGTGGCAACTGCGACAGGATCGTCGGCTACGATCAGGCGCTCGATCGCAGAATCATCTGGCACCTGCAAGGCGCCGTAGATGCCTGCCGCAGTGAGGATCAGGAATGCGCCTGCAATCCAACTTCGGGCGTGCAGCAGACGAAGGAAAACTTGAACGACCTTGGGCGATGCGGGCACACTCATAGCGCCCGAGAATGATAGCCTAAACACATGACCAACCTGTTAGCAGCAGCGCTTGCGACCCTGGTGTTCTGCGCACCCGGATATCCCGGCGGAGCCGGCGACGCGCAACCGCTGGTCAACGATTTCGCGACTGCCGCTGCGGCTGCCGCCGGCTGGCCCGCGGGCAGTCTGGCAGCCGTCTACGATCCCACCGAAGAGGGCGGGCTTCAGAAACTCAGCAGCGTTGACGCGGTGCTCGCCTTCGTGCCCTACCCGTTCTTCGTAGAACATGCGGCGCAGTTGCACTTGACGCCCCTGGTGCAGGCCGACGTGGCGGATACTGGCGTGCAGCAGCGCTGGACGCTGATCGCAAAAGCTGGGCGCATCACCGCTCCGGCGTCGATGGCAGGCTTCACAATTCTTAGCACTGCGGGTTACGCCCCTGATTTCGTACGCCATAGCGCCCTTCCGGCCTGGGCGCTTCCTGCCGACGTCAAAATCGAGCCGACCGGGCAAGTACTCAGCGCCTTGCGAAGAGTTGCCGCCGGCGAACCGATTGCGGTTTTGCTCGACCAGACGCAGGCGGCCGCCCTTCCCAGCCTACCTTTTGCGACAGAGCTTTCGGCAGTAGCGCAATCTGCGGAGCTGCCGGTCGCCATCATTGTGATGGTCGACTCCCGCTTGACCGCGGGCCGCGCCCGGACCCTGCAGATGGGCCTGCTCAAGATGGGACACGCAGCTGGGAGCGCCGACACGCTGGAGCCATTGCGTTTGCGCGGCTTCGTAGCACCGAAGCTGCCCACTCCTGCTGCTGCCCGGTGATCCGGCAGATATTAAGCGGATTCATGATTCTCGCAGTCGCCGCCTGCGCGGCACCGCCGGCTGTAACGACCCCCACAGCTATGCGACCGAGGCCATCCTCGGTTGCCGAACTGGCAGCGGCAATCGAGATGGATGCGCAGCGTAGCGATCATGAAACCGACTCGAAAATTCGTCGCGACCTGGCCGCAGCGGCGAACGCCGACGCCGATGCCTGCATGGCACTTGAGCCGCAAGCGGTTGCTTGCTTGTACGGGCGCGCGGTTGCGCTCGGACTCAATGCACGCGCGCACCCCACGCGCGCCAATGAATATTTGACCAGCATGCTGGATGCATTGAAGCGAGCGGAGTCCGCGGATCCTAACTACGACGAGGCCGGTCCGGCGCGCGTGCGCGCGCTGGTGTTGATCCGCGCGCCAGGATGGCCGTTGGGACCGGGCGACGCCGAGTCCGGACTTACGGCCGCGCGCCGCGCGGTGACGCTGCGGCCTGACTACCCGCCCAATCAACTGGCGCTGGCGGAGGCGTTGGCGAAAACCGGCGACGGCGGCGGCGCATTGCAAATCTATACGCGCGCTCGTGATGCGGCGCAGGCGCTTCCCGCATCGCCCGACCGGGACGAGTGGCTGCATGACGCGGATCAGGGGCTGCAGCGCAAATAGAGCGAGCGGTAGGCGGCCTCCTACAGTACACGGCGTTTCGCGTACATGCGAAATTCACGCGCCTTAGCCTACGATACTGGCTGGCAATTTTTTGTCTGTAGGAAAACCCATCATGAAATCACGTAATTTACTTACCGCGGCCAGCGTCGGCATGGCCGCTTTGTTATTGGGCGCATTGTCGCTCGGTGCCACCAACGATAAAATTGATGAGCGTGTGCAAAACACGCTGCAGCAGTTCGACCAACTCAGTCCAAGCCATCAGGATTTGGTCGCTCGGGCGAAGGGCATTCTGGTGTTTCCGCGCCAGACCAAGGCCGGCGCCGGCGTCGCTGGGGAATTCGGCGAAGGAGCATTGCTCGTCAATGGGAAAAACGCAGGCTACTACAGCCTGTCGTCAGCCTCGGTCGGAATCACGCTGGGTGTCGCCAAGCACGCTGAGATCATCATGTTCATGACGCAGGAAGCACTCGATAAATTCACCAGCAGCAAGGGCTGGGCGGTGGGTGCCGATACCAGCGTAGCAATAATGTCGAAGGGTGCAGGCGGCGCATATGACACCAAGACCCTGCAAAGACCGATCCTCGGCTTTGTGTTTGCCGAAAAAGGTTTGATCGCCGATGTGTCGCTCGACGGCTCGAAGGTTAGCCAGCTAAACCGATAGGGATCGCGGAAACAGAAGCTGCTCGGGCCGCTCCGGCCCGAGCTTTTGCTTGCTGGCGATGTGCGTATTACTTGCTGGTGCCCTCGCCCGGACTCGAACCGGGATGGCTGTTAACCGACGGATTTTAAGTCCGTTGCGTCTACCGATTCCGCCACGAGGGCTTAGACATAAAAGTCTAGCAGCTTCGCTGCGTGCTTACAGAGCGAGGCGCTCAGCCGCCGGTACGCACCAAATGTCTATCGGCCGGCTGCGGCCGCGCAGCTCGAATTGCGGCAACGCCAGCAACCTCGAAGCGCCCGCGTTGCCGCGGACATCCGCCGTGCTGCCGTCCAGGGCAGCCGCTACCGTACATGAGAGCAGCAGTTCACCGGCGCGCGCGCGCCCGCACAGCCGCGATGCCACATTGACGGTATCGCCTACCAGCGTTGTGGACTTGCGCCGTGCCGGACCTAATACTCCAAATGCGACCTCGCCCAAGTGCAATCCGACGCCGATGCCGGCGTCTACCGACAATTCGTTTCGCCAGCGCTGCGCAATCGGCGCGAAGTCCCGCAGCATGGCGTGCCCGGCAGCCAACGCCTCGAAAGCTCCACTGCCGCTCTCCGAATTCACGCCGAAGCCGGCCATGATTCCGTCGCCGGCCATGTGATAGGTCTGACCTCCAAAGGTCTCGACGATGCCGCCGAGGACCCGGAAGAATTCGTCCAACAGCGGAACCACCCGGACCGCGGGCAAGCGTTCCGCCATCCCTGTGTAGCCGCGCAGATCCGCAAACAGCACGGTGATCTGCGCGATTTGCGTCACAGCCGGTGGTCGAACTCGCGTGACGATGATGGGGCCCGCCGGACGCAGCCGCGCCCCCTCGTTCTTCTTGTCGCTTCTCATGTCACTTCCAGATCCAGTCGTAACCTATGGATTATGCACCAACTAGCCTCGCATAATCATGCGAACGACGTATTACAGTATAAAATTGCGCATGTCTCTGCACATCGGCATTGTCGCTTGCTCCGCCGAGGGCGCCGCACTTTGCTACAAAACGGTTTGTATCGAGGGCGAGCAATTGCTGGGTGCGCACGCTCATCCGGAGGTGTCGATACACAGCCATTCCTTCGGCGAGTACATGCAGCGCATCTATCGCCGCGATTGGCCCGGAGTCGCGCAGCTCATACTCAGCTCGGCGAATAAACTCAAAAGTATCGGGGCGGATTTTCTGATCTGCCCGGACAATACCATTCACCAAGCGCTCCCCTTCATCGATTCGCGGCTGCCGCTGCCCTGGCTGCACATCGCCGACGTGGTTGCCGACGAGGCGGTCAAGCGCGGATTCAAGCGCCTCGGCCTGACCGGCACCCGTTGGCTGGTCGATAGCGTGGTGTACCCGCCGAAGCTTGAGTTCCGGGGTCTGGAATTCGCCCGCCCGAGCAGCGATGAGCGCGACGAGATCAACCGGCTGATCATGGAAGAGTTGGTGCGCGGGGTGTTCGCTGCCAAGACGATTGCTTATTTTCAGACAGTCATCGCGCGGCTCAAGCAGGATGAACACTGCGACGCCGTGATTCTTGGCTGCACCGAGATTCCGCTGATCATCAACGACGCCAATTCCGCGCTGCCAACGCTGGATTCGACGCGCTTGCTGGCCCGCGCAGCGCTGCGCCGCGCCGCCGCGGGTTAGCTGGCCGGCGGCTCGCGCAGGCTAAAACGGATAATTAAGACCTGTAAACACGGCGAGGCCCTCGCTGCCGTGTCCGATATCAACGTAGCCAACGACATAGGGACGCGCAATGCCGCGGAAGCCCACGCCGTAAACCTGGTGCAACTGATCGACAGGCGATGTGCTGGTTTTGCCGAAAACACGGCCGAGATCGACGAAGGGCGCAAGTTCAATGTCGAGTTTGGTGGTAACGGCATCGAACGAAAATATCCTGTGGCGCACCTCAATGCTGGTCGAAAACGAATCGCGATCGTAGAATCGCCCGGCGCCGAAACCGCGCAGCGGCTGCTCGCCGCCTATTTGACTCTCACCGCCGCCGAGGCTGCTCAGCCCCCAGAAGGGTACTTGCCCGGAGCCCGGCAGGTAGCGCAGCGCCATGTGGGCGACCACTTCCGTGTCGGGTCCCACCGGCCAGAATCCGCGGCCGTCCACGCCGTATTCGCTGTACGAATCATTGAATACTCCATTCTTGGCAGCCACGCCGCCGTACAAAACCCACATGTTCCCCTTGGTGGGTATGATCTGGTCGTCGCGAGTGTCGTAAACGACGGCAAGGCGATTGAGCAGTTGGCTGTTGGTGCCCAGACCGTAGACATTGGGGTACAGCGTTTGAATCGACGGCACACCGTCCAAGGTGCCCGGCAATACATCCACGGTTTGATACTGCAGCGTGTACTGCAGCTGCCACATGTGCGTGATGTTGAGGCCGATCTGCACCCGGCCGAACCCCTGTTGGTTGGTATAATTTGATTGCGCGCTCGCCGGCGTATCGTTGCCAACCCCATAATATCTCGGGGTTCCATCGCGGTCGTAGATCAAACTGTAGTTGATCGACCAAAGCTCCTGGCGCGACAGCCCGCTCACGTACTCGAAATCGAACTCGCGCTCCACTCGCTCCTTGATGCCCGCCACCACCGACCACTGTTCGTCGGCCGACGGATACGCGAAGATGCGCCCATGCACGCCAAACCCGAAATTTTCGTTGACCATGATGTCCGGGGCGATGATGCGGGTGACTTCGTGATTCGCATCGGTGTGCACCCAGGTGGGAATCAATCCAAAGGTCGAACCGCTGTTCGGGTCTGTCGAGATCAGTGGCACCGGGATGAATGGCGCGGTCGCGGGATTGAACCAGCGCGATAACCCGCTCGGAGTTGTAGTCTCAGCGGGCAGCGGGCCTTGGGGGACCTCCACGGGCGTCGGCGCCGGCGGCACATCCGCGTCGTTCGCGGCGTCCGAACGGCACGGCGAGGACGCTAAGATCACGGCGGCGGCGAAACCAGCGGCAAAGAACCTTCTCACCGCAGGGCCAGCGCCTGAAGCTGGGGAAGTACTTCGTTGGATGCACGCAGCAGGTCTTGTGCATAGTCGATTTCGATCCACGGGGCGCCGGTCACATCGGCAACCTCCACGAGCTGTGTGCGCTCAATGAGCAGATCCCGCACCGCCTCCTCGTGCGGCATTTGCGCCCGGCCGCTCGCAACGTAGTCGGCGACCAGAGCCGCGAGACGCCGTGCAGCCGATTGCGTGAAGCGGAAAAAGCCGACCGACTCGCCGATGGTGTCGTATTCGATGTCGGCTGCCAGTTGCTTGCGCAGTTCCATGGGAACGCCGTCGCGCAGACATACTTTGACCGGCTCCTCGCCGTCTTCGAAATCGCGATCTATCAGCACGCGATTGACGGGACTACGCCCTGCTACCAAGGCGTCCATGATGCGCTCGTCGTAAAGAACATCCGCGTCCATCAAAAGGATATCGCCGCCACGGGTCATGGCGTCCGCCACGGCATGCAGCGTCAGTACGCTGCCAAGGTCAAAACGCCTGTTGAACACAATTTCGGGGCGCGGCTGCCATGCTAAACGATCGAGCTCAGCTTCGATGAGCTCGTGGCGAAACCCCAGCGCAATCACGATCTCCTCGACGGCAGCCCCTCGCAACATGCGCAGATGCCGTTCGAGCAGGCTCATGCCGTCGAATCGCAGCAGGCACTTCGGCAGCTGCCCGTCTTCTGGTAGTACCAGGCGCAAGCCGCGTCCGGCTGCCAGAATGATTGCTCGCATCAAATCACTTCCCTAGGTAAAGCGTCAGGAATACTACACAAATGCTCAAGTAACCGGCGGCATTCGCGCGGCAACACGTTCCGCAAAGTGCAGATAGAGCAGACCGGGCAGACCCAGCAGCAATTCGCGCGCGCGCTTGGCCAGCGACAGAGCCAATGCGGCGCTGGGCGGCAATCCTGCCAGCGGTGCCAGCAACAGATACCCGCCCTCTTGAATTCCCAGCGCACCCGGAATGGCAAATCCGGCGCCGCGAATTGCCTGTCCCAGGCTCTCCAGCAGCAGTGACTCGGTCCAACTCAGCGGCATACCGATCAGCAAAGCGATCAAATACACTTCGCCGGTACCCACGAACCAACCCGCCAAGCTCCAGGTAAAGCTCAACGCAACCGGCAGTCTGCGGCGGTAAATTGCCTGCACTGCCCGATCGATTGCCTCAGCCTGGTTCATGAGTTGGGCCCAGTCGCGTTCCCCTGAGAATCTCGTGATCGTCCGCATCAGCTTGCCGAAGAATCCGCGCCTCTGAATTAGGTAAAACCCACCTACTTGCACCGCGAGAAAGCCGCTGGCGATCAATGCCGAGGTGCGCATCACGTATTGCGAATGGCTCGCCTGCGCGCCGAGCAATATCACACCAACCAGCGCGAATGCGATCTGCGCAAAGGTTTGCAAAGTGGTGCTGACGGTAATCGCGGCGGCTGCATTCGGCAGGGGCATTTCGCGCTGTGCCAGATGCCGCGCCATGAGCACCGGGCCGCCGATCTGCCCGGCCAGCATCAAACTATTTGCGGACTCCCCCACCCAGCGCGCCAGCACCGCGTCGCGGAGGGTGCGGCGCGTGTCGGTTGTTTCGAACAGCACGCGAATCGCGAAGGCGTCGAGCAGCAGCGGCAATAAATGAAATGCGGCGACCGCCACCAGACCCCAGCCGGCGTTGCCCAAGGTTGCTGCGATCGCCGGCAATCCCTGCGACACCATCACGCCGAGAAACAGCACGACGCCGACCGACAGCAGCACAGTCCGCGTTCGCGTCATTCGCCCCTGCTGCGAAGCATGCGGTTAAAAACTTGCCGAAAACCGAAATACGCGAATGCATCCTTCATATTCGAAATCAGCCGCCACCACGGACTGATTCTCGGATCGGTCAGGTATTCGAAGGTCAAGGACACGCGCATTTCGCCCTCGCCGAGCGGTGAAATACGATGACGCAATGCATCGCCGTCAAAAAAAACCAAGCCGCCGGCAGGGATTTTTACCGAGCCCGGCACGATCGTGGCGCCCTGTTCGCGGGTATGCAGTTGATAGTCCAGCCGGCAGGACGACTCGTCGATGACACCGAACAGCAGTGTGTAGCGACGGCCGGCATAATAAGAGTTGTCGTAGTGCCATCCGATATGGTCGCCCTGGGCGGGTATAGAAGTAGAGCGCATAGGCATGCGGATCGTCATCCGGCGAGACCTGCAATTGAGCGCCCGACAATTGGCCCAACCACCGGATCAGAGCCGGGGAGCGATATAGCCCGGCAATGGATGGCGCAAATCGATCGATCGCATGGCGGCCGACGCTGCCCCCTTGTTTGTGTCCCGGCAGATAGTTGCGATTGATCGCGGGCTGTACGGCTGCGATGGCGGCAATCAGCTGCGCCATGATCTCGCTCGGCAAGAAGTCTTCTACATAAAGAAACGCGCCTTGCCCGGCAAACTCGCGGCGCAATCCTTCGAGGTCCAGAGTTGCGAGGCGCGCATTGATAACCTGCTCGGGCGCAGCCAGACCAGGCGCCAGCCCGGCCGCACTTGTCGTCGCTGCCATGACTATCCGGCGCCCGCGCGACTCATCCGCCGAATTCGCAGTGCGCGCCTATAATCAATCGTCACCCAAACGGCGAATAGCGGAGCGCAAATAGCAGCGATGAGCAGGAACGGCGCGGTACCGTTGCACAAGGTTATCAGCGGCAACAGGTACAGGACATCCTCCGTCTCGAAGCCGGCGAAGTATGGCTGTCGGGTGAAGGCCTTGCCGAGCATTTCCTCCATGCGCATCCGCAGAAAGAAAATCAGCGCAATCGCACTTCCGGAAATCGCACCCAGCATGGCTGGCGATAGCGCAAGCTCGAGTCCCGGCGCGGCAGCCACGCCTGCGCCTATTGCGATGAATATCAAGATGGTTACCGCGGCATCGCTGGCGATGTCATAGAGATGCCCGATGCGACTGGTCTTGCCGCTGAGGCGCGCCAGTTCACCGTCGGTGTGATCCAGGAAGTTCGACAAGATCACCATTAGCGCCGCCAAATTCGACCAACCGTAGGTGCCGCGCGTGAAGGCGGCCGCCGCGCCGAGACCCACACCCAAACGCAGCGTCGTCAGATGATTTGGAGTTACCCAGCTGTCCTTGAGCGGCGCAACCAAACGCCGCGCCAATCGCGCATCCCAAGGACGTTTCGCGGCGGCGATTGGATGCATTACTTCATGGGAGTGCCGCAGCGAGCCAGCACCATCCGCAAATCCCGCAGGGGAGCAAATAACTCGTTGTTCCAGTCAGCGCCCTGTGCGTCATAAGCTCGCTGCTCATGTTCCACGATTTGCTTGTCCTCGCGAAAAATGTTTTCCGTAAACCAAGTTACAAAGGGCCACACGGCGTGAATGAGTCCCGGAAAGCGCGGTTTTTTCACTGATAAATAACCGTAGGTACGATTCGTGCGTTGTTGCGCATCCAGCGGCGTGTATCCAAGCCACACGTCCAGCACGGGATCTTGCGTCGGCTGGGTATCGCGCCCCACCCATACTTTGAGACTTTGCGCCGGGTATTCGGTGCGAATGCGCATATGGTCCGAAAATCCCTTCTTGGCCTCGCTGCGCTTGCGCATCAAATCCACGATCACTTGCTCGCCCAAGGAAGATTTACCCGCGGTCCGACTGAAACTGTATTCCACCTGCGCCCAGTTATCGCCGTGGTCACGTCCCAGGCAGCTGGCCCGGATCGAGCCCATGTACCTACGGTGCATGAATTGGTGGTTCATGTCGAAAAGGTTTTCGTGCATGAAGCTGTAGTGGCAGGCCACTTCGCGATTCAGGCGCCGGGTCTTGTAGTCCTTACGCTGCGAGCAACCCAATCCTGCGGGTGCGCGGCTCTCGGCCAGTGTCGGATCGCCGGGGAAGACAAAAATCAGCCCGTCCACCTCGCGGGCGGGATAACTCTTGACGCCGTTCGGCAACCGCTCACCGCCCAGGTACGGAACATTCACGCACTTGCCGGAGCAATTATAGGTCCAGCCATGGTAGTGGCACTTGAGTTCATCGCCCGTGACCTCGCCGAGATGCAGCGGCACTTGGCGATGCGCACACCGATCTTCCAGCGCGAACACCTGCCCGCTCGATCCCCGGTACAGCACGATCGGCAAGCCGGCGAACCGCCGGCCCAGCGTTTTTCCCGCTGGCAACTCATCGCACCAGGCAAGCGGGTACCAGTAATCCGGGTGCGCGCCGACGCGGCGCAAATCAAAAGCGTCGGGCGAATTGGCGGTATGCAACGTGATCAGGTTCGAAATGTCTTCGGCCATGGCGAATCGCGCGCTACATCGAAATGGAGGCTAGGGTCGGAATCGAACCTCCACAAATTCGGCTTCTTTTGTAGGCTCGCGGCGAAAATATGATCGCCGTTACCCCTACCGTTACCCCTGCCGCATCTCCTACACTCGCCCATCTTACCGTGAGGGGATGCGCGCGATGGCAAGATCGAGTAGCGAGCCGCCCTGCCCAGGGTGTCGATTCCTGCGGCTGTGCCGGACGCAGCAGGTCGCCTGCCGGGCGTTTGTGAAATGGGTGAGGGCTGAGCGGCCGGTGCCTATCCTGCCGCCTACCGCGATGTACTACCGGATAGCGTTTGGCGAGGAAAACGACAAGACGCAGCCACGAGGGAGGAAGCCTGAGTCTGGCGCTGGGCGTCGTCGCGGGACGCTGCGGCTCGTGAGGCGAGTCGCACGTTTTGCCACGGCGGGTTGATCAGGTTTTGAACCACATAATGAGGCCGGCGAAGATTCCATATTTCGTGACAGCCCACTCCCGCTTGAGCACGATACCGGACGCTTTTATCACCGCCTCCATGCGATCGGGATGAGCCACTGGGGAATCAATCGTCATCAGCGCATCCAGTGCTTCGGCCAACTTTACGGACGGCGTCTCAGTCATGTTGAGCCGCATGCGAATTCTTCGATAGACCAACATGGCGGATGCCCTAGCGTCCTGCTGTTTTTCGAGGTCATCTGTGGTTGCGGGTCCGCGAAATAATTTGCTCATCATGAAATGTAGGACGTCTACCTCCTTAAGGAATGCGGCGATGTCGTCCCGAAGCGCGTTGATCCAGTTTTGCCGATGATTGGAGATCGCTACGGCCTTTGCACTGACCAAGCCCACGATGGCTGCCACGACAGAGCCGACGCCGAACGCTGCGATCAGTGGAATCCATTGGATTGACGTCATGGCGCTCCGGGCGGTCTTAGTGCGTTTTAAATATTTTCTCGAACAGCGATAGATCATTCGTGACGGATACCCAAATCACCAAGAGGTACAGCGCCACGCATAGAGCGAACCCAGCTGCGCCAAAGCACATGGCGCGTGCCGCCCAATCCGGTCGGCAGGCGAACCAGTAGTGCGCTCGCGGGATGACCCAAACTGACCACGCCATGAGGACAGCGGTAGCCCAAAGCGCGATCCAAAATACGAAAAGAATGCCGCGTCGCTGTGCAATGCCCAAACTCATGCGGATATGCGCGGCCTTACGTTCAATCGAATAAAGTCGCAGCCCTGCTGGCGTCCTAATTTTTTGATTGATCCAAGCCACAATTTTCCAGAACTGCGAGTGCGCCAACGCTAGTTCGAAACGTTCATTTTGATCGGTCGGGTCCTGGTCGTCGATCATGCCCCGAAGTGGAATTGCCGCATGCTCCATCGCCCTATTGATGGATTGAAAGCGATACAGCACGAACGCGGAGAGCAATCCAAATGCGCCCCCCAGCGCCTGGGGAATCGTGCTGAACGTGTAGAGAATGCTATTTTCATTCATTTGCGCTGAGAGTCTACAGCGCCGCTTGCAGGCTCGCTATCTCATCGGCGATTCGCCTGCAGCCGTGCTCGACTCACGGTTCACTCACCCGACACCGCGCTGAAGATGATGAACGCCGTGACGACGGCGACGGCGGTGATCTCGGTGAGAACCAGGACCGCGAACGCCCAATGCCATACCCGCTTCATGCCATCAAACTCCTTCAGCACATTCCGTCAACTTCAGGAGAGAAACCGAAATGTGCTGAAGGGTCAGGGCGCGCCCCCGATGCGCGTCACGTGCGCTTGCTCACCGCTTGCACTGCGGAGGAGAACCCGGCGCTTCCGCCGGACACGTTTCGCCTGCAAGCACTCGGCCTTTTTCGATCCCACGCGAGGTTCCGAGTAGCCCGCGTTTCTGCGAGGAAAATCATGAAAAACCTCGCCAGAATCATCGCGTGTAAGTCTGCGCGGCACTCGCGCCGTCGCGGATCTGCACATCGTCCAATTTCTGCACCATTCGCTCGAACTGCGCGTAGCTCACATTCGCAACGCGGGTTAAATGTCCGTTGGCGTGCGTGATGACGCCCACGCGATCGCGTTCGAGGTACTCGGCCTTCACGACACCAGCTCCGCCAGCTTGCGTATGATCAGGTCCTGCGCATCGAGCGGGTCCACCGTCAGCACCTTGCCAACTTCGGGCACGCGCCGCCCGCGAGAGTAAAACTCCGCGACCAGCACGCGCACTTTCACTTGCCGCAGTCGAACGGCGGGCACGCGATCGCCAAATTTTGGCAGTCGGCCAACGGTGTTGAACGCAGTAGCTTCGGCGATTTTCTTTCGCTCAAATAGGGACATCATGGATTGTCTCCAGGTCATGTTACGGTGGACGCATAATTGAATGCGGCTGGAAATGTCGGCGCGGCATCGCAAGTGAGGAATGCGCGCACGCCGATGATGCCTTTCTGAAAATTCGTCGTGCCGGTCACAGAATCGCCGAAGGGGTTGGCTGATACCTCGATGCCATTGCCCCACACCACGAGATTCAAATACCGCCAGCTGCCGATGAAGTACGCGCCCGATGAAAGCGCAGAGCTTCAGCGCGCCGGGAATCCGACGCTGCTGCCAGCGATTAGTGATCCCTCCCACAATAATCGCGCGCTGCCCGCACTCTCGGGTCGCGTCTTGAGCAGGCCCGCCGTGGTGCGATTGGCGGCGACTCCTGCGGAGTCATCGAGCGCATCGGCCAACGCAATCGACGCGTTCGTGATGCTGGTCAGTGACATCGCGGTGCCGGAAAAAGTTTGCACGCCCGTGAATCCGGCGAGGCCGTGTGGCTGGCCATTGATGCCGGTGCCAAACAGTGCCGCTAAATCGTAAGCCCGTGCAACCGTTCCCATGACATCTCGATTGACCACGAATTCCATGGGGCTGGGAGAGGCTTGCAGGCTGCCCAGGCGCGAGAATTCGGTGTAAGCCGCGACTGTGTGCGGCTGATAGGCAACCTGCCCGAAAACCTGATCGCTCTCCGCGATCACGGTGGTCTCGCCGGTCGCCAGCCAAGTTGCAGTGCCAGCGGTTGTCTGCCTCGGCAGATTTACGTTCGCGCCATGCGGGGCAGGAATAAACGTCGCACCCAGCGCGCCGCAAACCATGTTCGGTCTCAGAGCATCGGCCGCGTCGATGTTCTCGGTCGACACAAGATACCCGCCCGCCGTCACTGAGCCCACAGTATCGGCGCGGGTGAACACCGACCAAGGAACGATGATGCCACCATGCATTGCCGGGTGCGTGCGCTCCAAATCCTGGCTGATTTCAAATTCCAGGCCGCTGCGTTTCTCGTGGGCCATCTGACTGATGCCGCTCGCGAGGCTGTAGCCCTTGTAAGGATCTTTGCGGCGGCGCATGGCGCGAATATCCTGCATCCGCTCCCACGCTTGAGTCTCAATCGAATCTAATGCGCGATCGTATGCGTTCATTTGGAGTTCGCTTCTTGCTCGGCTTTCGATTGGTTGCTGCCATCAATGTCAGCGCCGTGCCACGCGGTCCGCCAATGCTGGTGGGAATCGCGTTCATCACGCGCGCGAAAAATTGCCGCCGTGGTGCCATCCGCCAGCGCGCCGTTGTTATCGCGAGGCACTGGGCCATCGGCGCATCTTGGCGGGCCTATCGCGCTGCCGTATTTACTGCCGGCGCGGGTGTGCCTGCGCCGTCGCCAATGAAACGTCTTTGAGTTTTGACATGTGTGTATGCCTCCTAATCACGATGCTGCCGCCGGATTGTCCCAGCCGCATGGGAATCGAAAAGTCGCATGCAAGCTAGCGGTAGGTATCGATCGCCGCCCCTGACGTTCCTATGCTGTCGATTTTTCCCGCACCCTGCCCAAGTAACGATAAACGCGCTTTTGCTGATTCCGTACGTTCTACGATTTGCATCGCTTCAAGCCATCTTCTGCCATCTCGACCACCTGGTGTGCAGAATCCAGCGCCGCCAGCGTGCGTCGGTCGTGGCGCGCTCCAGCTCGCCAGGCGCAACCGCATCTCGAGTATTTCGCCGCAATTCGCTCAAGCCATGCGCGATCAGCGCCGCCGCTCGCGCGGAGTCGAACAATCTGCGATATCATCCGCGCCCATCGAAGGAAGCTTTTTCGAGAGCGCGCGCGTTTCGTTTCGAGATTTTCCAACTCCGCGCGCAGCGCGCTACACGCTGATCGTCAGCGCTCGCGTACAGCTGCGCCAGAAATGCGCCGATCCTTTGCCCAAACTCGACGCTTAGCTGCGCGCATCGCAGCGCGCAGTACCGCCCTTCATCGTGAGCCCCGCGCTTTGATCTTCTCGCCGCCGCCGCACCTGTGCCGCCAGTTTTTCTTGCCAGCACTCAAAAGCGCCTCCAGCCGATCGCAAACGCCTGCTTGATTTGGAAAATCTCGCCCTCCATCGCGATCAGCATTTTCTCATCGCTCGCAAAACGCTTCGCAGCGTTCCCAAGCCCTGATACATCGTGTTATCGCGTTCTCGAACACGTGCACCACCTCGATCCATGGAGCATCTTGCTGCGCGCGTTCGCGTTTTGCATCTCGCTTTTTCGCTCGCGCCAATTGCCAGCGCTGCGCGCCGGAGTTTCCGCTCGATGGTGCCAGCCAGCGCACAGCGCGCGCAGCTCGATTTCCACGTCTGGCCAGATGCACCCTTGCGTCTCTTGTCGCAGACCACGTCAAGCCAGGCCGTCACCGTCGATCCGCGACCTTGCAGTAGCTCGCAAGCGCGCCGCGTTGAGTACGATATTGTCCATTTTCATGTCACCTTTGCTTCAGAATTCGCGCGATTTCGCATCGTGTAAATTCGCAATCCACGGTTTCACCTTCCGCGCCTGGTTGCTGGAAAGACCCGCTCGCACGAGCGCGTTCTCACGTGATTGCCATGTCCGCGCAATGTCCGAATGTCCGTGTCCTTAACACACCGGACGTTTCGACACCTGTTGCCATGTCCGAAAGTGTCCGTTCGACGTTTCGACGTTTCGACGTTTGCTCATACCATCGACCTATTGATGTGAACCCGCCTTCAACAGACCTTTAAGTCATCGCTGCTGATGTGTTCGCGCCAGGATTGTTTGTAGCCATTGAGGCGATTTCCGCCTTGTACTGGTTGCCGCCCTTCGCTTTGCTTTTGTGGCGGGCATCGTTGTGTGTAGCACGAGCGATGTCACTGAATCGCCGTGACCGTCATGCCGTCCAAGATCGATCATCGTATGCCAACGCGCAACGCTGACCATCCTTGAATCGCTCACACTGACGTGACTGTCATCGCTGCAGCCGCGCGTTCGACGATGTACTCCGCATCTGGATTTGCCATCAGCGCGTATGCGCCGCGCGTCGAGTGGCGTCAGCGTGTCCGTGTGAGCGACCAGTAAGACACTGCAATCAAACTCATCGCGAATAACTTCTGCGAGCATCGCCAGATATGCGCCACTTTCGCGTTGTCGTTTTCGTCGAGTCCGCTGCGAATTTTGAAAATGTATCGACCAGCGTGACGACGGTTTCTTCGCAACGCCGCGATTGCTTCGCGCAGCTCTTGCATGTCGTACTGATCGAAAGATTTAGTGGCCGCTCGCGCACCAAGATCGAAAGCTTTTCACGTCAACGCCGCCACGCGTTCGCATCCATGCATCGATGCGCCGATCGAGTCCCGCGCCTCTGCCTGAGTAATCACCACGTGTGACCTTCGAGCGCGATACGCATGATCCAATCGAGCGCAACGAAGGATTTGAAAGTGCTGCGCGCCCAGCAATCACAGCAAGCACGCAGCTTCAAGATTTTGTACAGCAGCCAGATGTCTCGCGTTTCTCGCTACGATTTCCCACGCATGACGAAAAAACGATGTTTTGTCGTGACCGTTTCGCTGCTGCCGCTCTTTCTCGTATTCGTGTATGGTTGCTCATGCGTGACCCTCGACAGCCGCATTGATCGCGAGCAACTCATTAACGTGTTTGCCTGCCGCGCCTTCATCCGTGACGATCCAGACGCATTGCCGACCATCGAGCCGATCGCATATCTGACCAATCACCTCAGTGAGTGTTTTACGATCGCGCGCTATGAGCGCCAGGTGCGAGGTGTTTGATTCGCTTGCGACTGTCAGCAAGCAATACGAGTGCTGCATCATGTCGAGGCCGCGCCAGATAGCGATGCCAGTGCGCCAGCCGCCGCCAAGTCTTCAAAAACTTTGACCACGATGCTCGCTTTGCGCCCGATCATGACGCCGATTGCGCCAGCCTTTTCGATCATCTTCGCGAAATTCATTGCTCGATCCTCTTGCGCTCCAGAGCGCGCTCAATGGTGTGGAGCGCATCGAGAATGCGATCGCGACCAAGTCGCTCAAGTCCAGCACTCGATGATGATGAGCAGCTCGCGCAATGCAGTTAGAGCTTTAAGACCGCGATGCGCTGGCGATCGCTCACTTGAGACGTCCGCACTGGCAGCGCTCATCGATACCTTCATAGCGAAGCAACACGCCGTGACGATCGCGATGACGTGCGCGCGCTCATCGCTTATCCCGCACAGCCGTTCGATCATAGATCGCGGACATCCAACACGCGCCATCGCACGCCGTCGCTTGCGCTGATCGATCGATGCATTTTGAAATACGCGCCAGAGGTTAGCGCGATCGAGGTGGCCCGCAAGATTTTGATAATTCGCAGCTGTTCGTCTATCGTGCGCACTTCGAAGTCCTTTAGCCGCGCACGTGCTCCCTGAAGAAGCGTGTCGCGCTTTTTCGTTTAGGCGCGTAGTGCTGCGCTGCCGACTCGCATCACGCTGCGCGCGAGGCGATCGAGTACGCGTCAATCTCGTCCTCAAGCCAGCCGACAGCATTCTCCGAAAGTTTGATGCGCTTCGGAAACTTGCCGAGTCGCCCAAGCGATAGATGGAGTCGTGACCAAGCCGTTTTTTCTTTGACTTGCCGCAACCGCAGACGCGCGCTGGCGCGGGCGCGAGAACGCTTTGATTTTCATGTCGCTTCATCCTTTTCGGTGCCTCGTGACGTGTGACACGCGCCCTTCGGAAGCCAACACATACATTAGCCGCTATAACGGCGAATGCAACAAGAGAAATCTTACCTAAGTGGGTGAGCTGTAAGACTTTGCGCGCGACGTCATCGCGAATGGCTTTAATTCCAGCCTTTTTGCGCAGCTCGGTAAACTGCTTTTTATTTTCGCTCGCGATTTTTGCGGCGTTGCTCGCCGTGACGCCTTTCCAAATCAGTGACGCGGCTTTCGCACCGCCGCGACCATGGGTATGCACGAAGAATGCGATGTCGAGATCGCGTTGATGATTTACGCCGCGCCGCCTTTGTTTCATGGCTTCGTTCACCGATCGGCGCAGCAGCTCGACCAGGAACATGCGCTCATCGCGATCGAGTTCGATCGCGGTGCAGGGCGCATCGATAGGCGGATCGAGACGCGCAGCGAGATGCATCACGAAATCGACGCGCGGACGGATGAGCTGCGCAGCGGATTGAGCCCCGCGCATTTCAGCGTGCGCCTTTGCGATTGAGCACCACGACGTTGCCACCCGCCCGCAGCGCATCGAGATGATCTGCCCACTGCTGCATCATCTTGCGCCGTTCGGCAAGCCGCTCCGCTCGATTGTAGATGCCGCGAACTTCGTTCGAGTCCTTGTGCGCAAGCTGCAGCTCAATCAAATCAGGGTGGATGCCCATCTCATTGAGCATCGAGCTGGCCGTCGAGCGAAACCCGTGTGCAGTGTGCTGATCGCCGGAGTAGCCCAAGCGGCGCAGCGCGCTGTTCAAGGTGTTGTCCGACAGCGGCCTCGCGGCATTGTGCAGCGTGGGAAACATCAACTCGCCGCCGCCGGTGAGCGCTTCCAAGTCGCGCAGCAGGATGAGTACCTGACGCGACAGCGGGACAATGTGCGGGCGGCGCATCTTCATGCGCTCGGGAGCCACGCGCCATTCGGCTGCATCGAAATCTATTTCGGACCAGCGGCCCGCGCGCAGCTCACCAGGGCGCAGGAACACATACGGCAGAATTTTCAGCGCCAGCTCGGTCACGGGTTGACCGGCATAGCCTTCGATCGCGCGCAGCAGTGCGCCGACTTCCAACGGATTGATGAGCGCCGCGAAGTGCTGCACCTTGAGCGGTGCGAGTGCGCCTTTTAAATCTGCAGTGATATCGCGCTCCGCTTTTCCTATCGCGACGGCGTAGCGCATGATGCGACTGAGTTCGGATCGAGTGCGGTGTGCTGTGTCGTGCGAGCCCTTCTGTTCGATCGCGCGCAACACGCCGAGCAAATCTGCAGCGGTAATGCTCGCGATCGGGCGCGATCCCAAACGCGGATAAACCCACTTCATGAGTCGCCCGAAAGTGCGTGCACTGGTTTTCGGCTCAAGCTTTTGCTGCGCGAGCCACTCTGCCGCGATGCCCTTCAACGTGTGCTCGGTCTCCGCTCTTGCGGCTTGGCGCGCAGCGGATGGATCAATGCCGTCGTCGAGCTGCCGCCGTGCCTCATCGCGTTTGCCGCGTGCGCGCTTGAGCGGCACATCGGAGTAGAGGCCGAGCGAGATGGAATTCTCGCGGCCGCCGAAGTAGTACTTCAGTCGCCATCCTGGTTGGCGCGGTGGATTGATGTGAAGGAACAGGCCGCCACCGTCAAAAAGCTTCTTCGCCTGCCCTGCCTTGATCGCTTTGCGTATCTGAATATCGGTCAGCGTCATGTCCGTTACC
This sequence comes from uncultured Gammaproteobacteria bacterium, assembly GCA_963785405.1. Classification (GTDB taxonomy): domain Bacteria; phylum Pseudomonadota; class Gammaproteobacteria; order Steroidobacterales; family Steroidobacteraceae; genus Bog-1198. The sequence continues at coordinate 881,341 of CAWAVF010000002.1, read as the reverse complement.
CCTGGGTTACCCCGTTACCCCGCCCGTTACCCCTGGGCATAGTACACCGCAGGCAGAGGGGTTCGGAAGGGGTCAGTAGGCAACCGACGCTAATTCAGTGACTTACGATCGTTTGCAGTTGTCAGCGGAGAGCATCAGCGGGGTTCTGTGAGGCTAGGGTCGGAATCGAACCGGCGTACACGGCTTTGCAGGCCGCTGCATGACCACTCTGCCACCTAGCCCATACAAAAACAGTAAACCCCGGACTTGCCGGGGTTCTAGTTCAGAAACTGGAGCCGCAAAACTCAAGGTGGCAAAGATCGCCTAACTCATTGGTTTCCAAGCTAATTCATTTTAACAGGTCGCCTGACACCGCACAAGGCGCGCAACCACACTTGTGCAGAGACTGCACGGGACCGTTGTCCCGCGCAGGCCCTGCAATCGGCTAACTCACTGCTACCAAAAGTGCCACCAGGCCTTCTGCACATTTTGGGCGGCGCGTGCCTTCTGACTGTTTTCAGCCGTGTTGTTTGCAATCGTCGCCGGTGTTATCTCCGGTTTCGCGGTGGTTATCCCTGGTTTCGCGACATCGGTGGCTTTACCGGCTAGGGGCTGGCCAAGATTTCTCGACAACCGCTGGTCCTGCCAATCGTTGCGATGTGCGTCCTGATCGTGGCTGCTGACGCTGCCGCGGTCATTGCGCAAATCGCTTCGATCTGCCCGCAAGTCCTGACGATCTGTGCGGAGGTCCTGCTGGTCCGCGCGAACGTCCCGCCGATTTGCAGCAATATTCCTCTGCTCCTCACTGATATTCGCCTGATATCGCGTCATCTGCTTGCGATCTGTTTGGATGTCATTGCGATCGGCTTGGATGTCGCGTTGGTTGGCCCGCAACTCAGCTTTATCGCGTGTAATGTCTGCCTGGTCATTCACACCTTTGCGTTGTTCCGTATAGTCGCGGTGCAGATCGCGCTGGTCGGCACGAATATCCGTGCGATCCTGCGCCATATCCTTCCGATCCGCCTGAATATCCTTGTGGTCCGTCTGTATGCCGGTGCGGTCCCTTTGGATGTCCGAGCGCTCCGCCTGAATATTTTTGTTGTCAGTGCGGATATCCTGTTTATCGGAGCGAATGTCCCTCCGGTCCTGAGCGATGTCTTTTTGGTCCGCCTTGTTATCGCGTTGGTCGCGAACTCTGGCACGCTGTTCCTTGGCGGCGTCGCCTTGGCCGGATGCTGCAGTCGTGGGAGCCGTCGCAGCCTGTGGTGGACTGTTCTGGCTTGGGGCAGCCGGAGTCTCGGTCTGTTGGCCCATGGCGTGCGCTGCCGGCAGCGTAGCGCCGAGGATCGAGCCGATAGCAATTGCAATTAGCGATTTGCGGTGCATAGTGCCTCCTCTCTTTTTGCCTGAAAATGGTTTCGAACCAGGCGGCGGAGAACGCCGCACCGGTTGGCGCGTCGCCTCGCCGTACTAGTTGGGGCGTTCGCCCTGAGTGGACGTCTCAGCGTGTTGTTCCACGTGCGATCGCCCTTCTTGCGCGACGAATCCTTCGACCAGCGCAAAGAAACTGTTATAAAAATTCGGATCTTCAACCGTTTCTCGCCGCACGATACCGAGAACTTTGGCAGAACCGGCGGGCATCGTCAGCGTCGCCGGCCCGATTCCTGCGCTCGTAGTCTGCTTCATGTTCTGCAACTTGCTCTCCTCTCGATCTGCGGTGACGAACACGATGCTCGTTCCGTTCCGATTGTCAGCGCAGCTTGTCTGCAGATGGATCGTGACGTTCAATTTCTCCTTGGGTTGTGACTCCTTCGTGCCAGTCAGAACACCCGTTTCGCTGGATCGCTCCAACATGTACCCTTGGCCAAGCATTGCCCGCTTGACGCTCCAGCAGACGGCATCGCCAGAACCCGAGATCGTCTTGCTAAAAGGAGCACCTCCGACGAATGCTGGTCGCGGATCGTGCTTGGACGCGCAACCAGCTGCGGCCAATGCGATCGCAAGCAGAGATGCAAGGTGAGGTATCGCGCCGCGGTGCCAATTGGTGTTCACGAAAAGCTCCTCGGTTTCTATGTGTCACATGTATATGTTTTTGACAGGCGAATGCATACCCGGAGTTCCCCGGATGCTTTTGCCAGAAATGACTCGCTGATCAGCGAGTTACCAATAATTGTAGGCGCGCTCCTACGGGCCGCCGCGAACAATGCGCACCGGTGCAGCGCCGAGTTTGCTGAGAGATGATTCCGACCGCCTGGCTGGGACCCGTGGGGCTCGAGTCCCGCACCAATTTTTCTGTTGGATGAGGGGTTTCGTCACCGCTTTGCACATCTCCCCGTATGCAAGTGGATCTCGGTTGAGCCGCAACGCTGCAAAGCCGGCAGCAAACTTCGGGGAAAAGCGCCATGAATCGCAAACGTCTTGTCAGCCTGTCAGCAGGCCTGATGCTGTCCGTTCTTTGCGCCCGGTCAGCGATCGCCAACGCGGCGGCGGACTACGGCAAGCTGCCGCTCGGATTCGAAGCGAACGTCGGGCAGACCGACGGCCAGGTTAAGTTTCTCGCACGCGGGCGAGGTTACACCGTGTTTCTGACCGGCGACGCGGCGGTGCTCAGTTTGCCGAATACGGCAGCCGCGCGGACCGCGGGTAGCGTGATGCGTATGTATCTTGAGGGTGCGAACCGCAATGCGACCGTGACGGGCGCCGACGGCCTGCCTGGCAAGAGCAACTACTTCATCGGCAATGACCGCGGCAAATGGCGGACGAATGTGGCGAATTATGCCAAGGTGAAATACGCCGACGTTTATCCCGGTGTAGACCTTGTCTATCACGGCAACTTGAGGGGCCAGCTTGAATATGATTTTGTTGTCGCCCCGCGCGCTGACCCGAGCGCAATCAGGTTGACGGTAGCGGCGGAGAGCGTCGCATCGGCAAAAAGTAATCACCGCCCAACTCTGCGGATTGCCGCCGACGGCGATTTAGTAATCAAGGTTGGGGGTGGCGAGATTCGTTTCAACAAGCCGGTTGTTTACCAGATCATCGGCAATGCCCAACGCAAATTCACCCAAGGCCGCTTCATGCTGACGGCGTCACACCAAGTGCGCTTCGCGCTCGGCCCTTATGATCGCAGCAAGGCACTGATCATCGATCCCTCGCTCGTCTATTCCACGTACCTGGGCGGCAGCAACTATGACCAGGGATTCGGCATCGCTGTCGATTCCGCGGGCAGCGCCTATGTCGCGGGCTACGCGGGCTCGAACGACTTTCCCACGGTGAACCCACTGCCCAACATGCCCCTCGGCGGTGCTTTCGTGACCAAATTCAATCCTGCCGGCTTGGCTCTGGTTTACTCGACTTATCTGGGCGGTTCGAGCCCTACCCAGGCCAATGCCATCGCCGTTGATTCTGCCGGCAGCGCCTACGTGACCGGCCAGACGCGCGCCACAGACTTCCCAACGGTGAACCCGGTGCAGCCGACCAACACCTTCAACAATCAAGACGCGTTCGTTTCGAAGTTAAGTCCCGACGGCTCGTCTCTCATCTACTCAACCTACCTCGGCGGCAACACTCCGGCCGAGCAAGACGGCGGGGGGCAGGCGGCGTGGAGCATTGCCGTCGATCCCGCAGGCAATGCTTACGTGACGGGAAACACCGCGGACACCGATTTCCCCACCGTGAATCCGCTGCAGGCGACGAATAAAACCAGCTCGCCCAGTTCCGGCACCGGGTTTGTGGCGAAATACAACGCCGCCGGATCCGCCCTGATCTACTCGACCTACCTCGGCGGCAGTGACCAAGACACTCCCTGGGGCATCGCCGCAGATCCGGATGGCAACGCCTACGTGACCGGCGAAACCGATTCGGTCGACTTCCCGACGGCCAGCGCCTTTCAATCCGCTTGCAATGGTTGTCCAGCAGTCCCCAACGCGTTCGTCACCAAAATCAATGCCACCGGCACGGCGTTCATCTATTCGACCTTCCTCGGCGGCAGCGACACCAATGTGAGCTACGCCATCGCCGCGGATCTTTCCGGCAACGCCTACGTGACCGGGACCACCACCGCCACCGACTTCCCCACCGTGAATCCGCTGCAAGCAACCAATCACGGGAATGGGGATGCATTCATCACCAAGATAAATCCCAGCGGCTCGGCGCTGGTCTACTCCACCTACCTCGGCGGCAGCACCGGCGGCGATATCGGCCGCGGCATCGCAGTTGATTCTTCCGGAAATGTCTACGTCGCGGGCAGCACAAGCTCGACCGACTTCCCGACGGCGAACCCCGTGCAGGCAACAAAAATTGGCGGGGCCGGACCTGATACCGGCTTTGTGTTGAACTTGAACGCTGCCGGCTCGGCGCTCATTTATTCAACCTACCTGGGCGGCAACATGCAGGAGCGCGCGCAAGCCATTGCGGTGGATTCCTCCGGCAGCGCCTATGTCACAGGCTACACGTATTCGCTGAACTTCCCGACCGCGAACCCATTCCAGGCGGCGAATAAGGGCAACGTGAACGCATTTGTGACTAAGTTCCCTGCGGGCGCCGCCGCACCTCTGCCGCCGACAATTGCCATCAGCGCCGCTCCGACCACCATAACGGCGGGGCAAAATTCGACCTTGACCTGGTCTTCGACGAACGCGACTTCCTGCGTGGCAAGCGGTGCCTGGACCGGCACGCAAGCGGCGAACGGCACACAAAGCGTAAGCCCAACGGCGCCCGGGACCAGCACCTACACGCTCACTTGCAATGGCAGCGGCGGGAGCATCGAAGCGTCCGCAACGCTGACGGTGAACGCCGCAGCACCAACTGTCACCCTCTCGATCAATCCGACCTCAATGACGCTCGGGCAGAGCGCCACGCTGACATGGTCCTCGACGAATGCAACCTCCTGTACAGCAAGCGGCTCGTGGAGCGGCTCGCAAGCGACCAGCGGCACGCTGATCGTCACGCCGACCGCGGCCGGAGCACCGTCTTACACGCTGAGCTGTTCCGGGTCGGGCAGTACCAGCGCCATGAGTGTCGTTAACGAAACGGTGACCGCGCCTCTCACGAGCGTCACGGTTCTGTCCGGCAAAGCAGGCGGCGGTAGTTTTGGATTGTGGAGCGTCCTCGGAATCGGCCTTCTCGTGGCCTGGCGCCTGCGCCAAGTGTTGCGGTTCGGAATTGCAACGCTTGCTGTCATCGCCGTACTCGCGATGCTCGCAGCGGCCGAGCCGGTGTCAGCGCAGCAAGCGTCGTCTTCTATGCAGTTCAACTGGGATCAGGCCTACGTGGGCATCCGTGCCGGCAGGAGCACCTATTGGGAATCATCCGGTCAACTCGATGCGGACCTCGCGAACTACGGCGAGACCGGGACGAGCACATCGATCAATCAGCACCGCACGATAGGTGTTGTATATGCGGGAGTCCCTTTCTATAGGGCGCTTTCATTGGAACTCGGCTTCGCGGATTTGGGAGAGTACCCCGTTGGGATATCAACGACGAGTACCAACATTCCACAGCTGGCGCAAACAATCATCCGTAACCTATCGTCGGCGGGGGTTGCGGTGACATTGAATCTCGCAGCGCCGCTCGATATCAACACATGGTTCGCCATCGAGCCGCGCATCGGAGTGCTGGGCTTCCAATCCAAGCAAGAGGTGTATACGCCCCTGGGTACGATCTCTCACGACCGCGAAGGCGGGGGAATCAATGCGGGTCTTGCACTGCTGCTGCGCCCCACGCCAAGAATCTATGCCGGCGCGGGAGTCGACTGCTTCGATACCGGGGGCAATCGGTGCGACGTATTGCTGTATTCGGCGGAGATCGAGTATCACTTTGGTCGATGAACACTGGCGACAAAACCACGGCGGCTCATTGACGACAAGACAGAAAACATGGAGCGGGAAACGAGGCTCGAACTCGCGACCTCAACCTTGGCAAGGTTGCGCTCTACCAACTGAGCTATTCCCGCCCTAAACCGACGCGCAATTGTAGGGCCGTACCGCCGAGAGTCAAGAAGAAGCGGCAGGAAAATGCGCCTAAAGCCTTGAACTGACCGGCATTTCTCAATTCTTGCGCGGTCGCGCCCCGCTCGTTGCCCGGAGGCTCGATACCCCGCCCGCTACAGGCTCGAGCTGTCCCGTAATTGCGGCCACGCTAATCTTAAGTACAAAATCATCGACCACAGGGTCAATACCGCGGCGACCGCGCTCAACACCAATCCGAGCTTGTAAATCGGTATTCCGAGCAAATGCTGCCGAAACAACAGCATTGAAAGCCCGACGATTTGCATGATGGTCTTGTACTTGCCCCACACAGATACTTTCATGCGGCCGCGCTGGCCGATCTCCGCCATCCATTCGCGCAGCGCCGACACGGCTATTTCGCGTCCGATGATGACGATGGCCATGATCACGACATACCAGCGCGAATCCGCACTGACTATCAACACCAGCGCCGCAGCGACGATCAATTTATCGGCAACCGGATCAAGAAATTCGCCGAGCCGCGAGGTCTGGCCCAGCTTGCGCGCGTAGTAGCCGTCCAAAGAATCGGTTATGCCGGCGAGCGCGAAACCGATGCCCGCCGCCGGGTGCGCCCACCAGAACGGCAGGTAGAACAGAATCACGATGCCAGGAATCATCACGATGCGCAGCCACGTCAGCGTGTTCGGCACATTCCAATGCGCCTTGAGATTACCGTCCGGGATGGAGGTGTTCATAAATTACCTCGGCCAGATCGCGCCCGAGGCCCCGGATTTGTACGAAATCATCGACGCCGGCACGAAGTATCCCTTGTAGGCCGCCGAACTGCTTCAGCAGCTCGCGCCGTTTGACGGGTCCCAAACCCGGAATGGTTTCGAGTATCGACTGGCTGTGACGCTTAGCTCTTTTACGGCGATGCCCTGCGATGGCGAAACGATGAGCCTCGTCGCGCACACGCTGTATCAGATGCAATGCGCGCGAGTCTGGAGGCAGTATAGTGGGCGCATCCTGGCCCAACAAGAACAGTTGTTCCTGGCCCGGCCGGCGATCGGCGCCCTTGGCGACGCCGATCAAGGTAATACCACCGACTTCAAGCTCTTCGAGAACCTTCGCCGCTTCAGCCAGTTGGCCCTTGCCGCCGTCGATCAGCAGCACATCCGGCTTGGGTGTTTCGCCGTCGCGAACTCGCTTGTAACGGCGCGTCAGCGCCTGATGCATTGCTGCATAGTCGTCGCCGGGCTGAATGCCATTGATGTTGAATCGCCGATATTCGCTCTTCAGCGGCCCTTCCAATCCATAAACGACGCAGGAGGCCACGGTATCCGTTCCGCCGGTGTGGCTGATATCGAAACATTCGAGGCGGTTTGGCGCTTCGTCCAGATCGAACGCCTCGCGCAAATCGTCGAGACTCGATTCGATGCCGGCGCGCGCCAGCCGGCGCATGTTCAGCGCCTGCACCGCGTTGTTATGCATCATCTCCAGCCAGCGCGCGCGAATTCCCCGCACCGAGGAGCTGATGCGCACCTTGTGGGACAGACGCTGCGCCAAGGTCGCCTCGAGCAAATGCATTTCATCGAAGTCCTGCTGCACGATGATCTCTGCCGGAGCGTCGCGCTCCAGATAATATTGCGTCACGAATGCCGCAAGAACCTCCGGCAACTCGGCCAACGGCGCCTTTGGAAAAAAGCTGGTGCTGCCCAGGCTTCGACCCGCGCGCACGAACATAAGGGCGATGCAGTACTCGCCGTTCTCCGCAGCGATCGCGATAACATCCGCATCATGATCTGCGCCGGCAGTGACTATCTGTTGCGCCTGTATGACTTTGAGCTTCGCCAGTTGGTCGCGCAGCTGCGCGGCCTCCTCAAAATCCAAGCGCGCGGCTGCGGCCTCCATCCGCTCACCGAGATCTTCGCTGACCTCATCATTGCGCCCTTCCAGCACCTTTATCGCAGCTCCCACGTCGCGAGCGTAGTGCTCTTTGGAAACCAGACCCACGCACGGCGCCGTGCATCGCTGGATTTGATATTGCAGGCAGGGTCGCGAGCGGTTCGCGAAATAGGTGTCCTCGCAATTGCGTATGCGAAACAATTTCTGCAGTTGCTGCAGAGTATCGCGCACCGCCCCGGCCGAGGGGTATGGCCCGAAATACTTCCCCGGCTCCTTGCGCGAGCCGCGATAAAAGTTCAAACGCGGAAACTCGTGCTGGGTTTCCAGATGCAGATACGGGAAGCTCTTATCGTCACGCAGCACCACGTTGAAGCGCGGCCGGTGCTTCTTGATGAGATTGAATTCGAGCAGCAGCGCTTCGGTTTCGGAATTGGTGATCGTGACTTCCATGTTCACGGTCTTGGCGATCAGCGCCTGCACTTTCGGCTGCACGTTGCCCGGCTGAAAATACGAGCCGACGCGGTTTTTTAGGTTTCGAGCCTTGCCGACATAAAGAATCTCCCCATGCGCGTCCAACATCCGGTACACACCCGGGCGGCCAGGCAAACTGTCGACGAACGTTTTGGCGTCGAAATGAGCAACCGCCGATAGCGAGGCTCGCGCGGCGGCGGGCGCGCCGCCGTTCGAGTCGGGATCAGTATTCATGGTGGCGGGCAAGCCTGCGCCAGATCTCGGGCTCGTTCGATGACAGCTTCGAACATGGCAGCAGTGAGTCGTCGTGTTTGCGTGTTGTAGCGGCTGCAATGATAGGAATCGATCAGCACCCGATCATCTCCAAATCTGTGTTCCGCCGCGTGCGCAAATCGATATTGCGCGACCCGCAAATCGCAAGCGCGCAGCACCGCAGCATGCGCAATTGTCCCCAAAGCCAGAATAACGCGCATGCTCGAGCTTGCGGCCAGTTCTGCCCGCAGATACTCGTTGCATGCCTTGATCTCCACCGGCAGAGGTTTATTGGCGGGAGGAACGCATTTCACCGAGTTGGTAATCCGCGCGTCGTTCAGCGTAAGTCCGTCAGTTGCGGAATCGGATACCGGGCCGGAAGCCAGGCCGAACTGGTACAGGGTCCGGTACAGCAAAATTCCGGCATGATCTCCCGTGAAGGGCCGCCCGGTTCGATTGGCGCCGTGCAGGCCCGGCGCCAAACCGACGATTACCAGGCGCGCGGCGGAATCACCAAATGGCGGGACCGGCCGGCAGTAGTAATCCGGCTCCCGCTGCTGAACAGAATCGAGAAATGCGGCCAATCGCGGGCAACGCCGGCAAGCGGAGTCAAAAATGGGACTCATGCGTGGGGGTGTATCACAAGGCGATTGTAAGAAAAAACGGGCTACGCTTAAGTCCGCGTAGCCCGCCATCGATCGCGCTTGGACTTTGGACTAACCCGAGCGCATCCGAACCTGAGCCCTATCTAGGCTGCGAACCTGTCAGACCCCATCTGCAGGGAAAAAATCCCCCGCATCAGCCAATTTTTTTGTTGGTTGTCTTAAGCTTTCCAAAGCCTCGCGGCGTTCAATCTTAAGATATGCGGGAAGGTTCGCCAGGCAGGATAGCACCTGCCCACATCGAGGCAAGCCGGCTTTTAAAAACTGCCGATTCTAGGTAAAGTTAATTAGAGATATACGTTCTAAGTACTTAATTTAATGGTATGTATATGCAACTTGCGACAATCTGCGACGGCACGCGCACTGTCTTTTAAGAGATCCACTCCTGTGGCCGCGAGTCTCGCCGTAAATCTTGGCGTGTTACGCTTCTGAAAAGAGCGCTGACAACACCACCGCCACTAGCGGAGAAAACGCCCTTGTTCCGACGCCTCAATCAGCCTACCGACCAACTTCTCACTATGCCGCTGAGGGTGAGGGGCAGCGGGGCGTGACGACTGCGGTTCCGGAGATCATCCTCGAGACACAGAGTCTGGTGAAGGAGTTCAAGGGCTTTGTGGCAGTGGACAATGTGTCGATCCGCGTGCAGCGCGGAGAAATCCACGCGCTGATCGGTCCGAACGGTGCCGGCAAAACAACCTTGTTCAATTTGCTCACCAAGTTCCTGCAGCCGACCTCCGGCGCCATCCATTTTCAGGGCGTAGACATCACGCGCGAACAACCGGCGGATATCGCCCGCCGCGGCATTGTTCGGTCCTTCCAGATTTCCGCCGTATTTCCGCACTTAAGCGTTCTTGAGAATGTGCGCGTTGCGTTGCAGCGCCAGCTCGGTACTTCCTTTTATTTCTGGAGCTCGGGAAAAACCCTGGCAAAACTCAATGATCGCGCCATGCAGTTACTGGCCGAGGTCGGCCTCGATAACTGGGCAGCCACGCTGACGGCGGATCTCGCCTACGGACGCAAGCGCGCCCTCGAACTCGCGACCACGCTCGCGCTGGATCCGCAATTGATGCTCCTCGATGAGCCCACCCAGGGCATGGGTCATGAGGACGTGGCGCGCGTCACGCAATTGATCAAGAAGGTCTCGGCGCATCGCACTGTGCTCATGGTCGAACACAACATGAGCGTCGTCTCCTCCATCGCCGATACAATAACCGTATTGCAGCGTGGACATGTGATCGCCGCCGGCCCGTATACGGAAGTCTCGAAGAATCCGCAGGTTGTAGAGGCCTACATGGGCAGCACCGGCAGCGAACTCGCGGGGACCCACTGATGGGGCGCGAACTGCTGAAAATTACCGCTCTTAACGCCTGGTACGGCGAGTCGCACATCCTGCATGGGGTCGAATTCAACGTCCAGGAGGGCGAGGTCGTAACGATTCTCGGCCGCAACGGGGCCGGCCGCACGACCACGCTGCGCGCGATCATGGGATTGATCGGTACGCGCACCGGTTCGGTGCTGATTGGCGGCGCGGAAACGGTACGGATGGCGCCCCACCGCATTGCGCGCATTGGCATCGGCTACTGCCCGGAGGAGCGGGGAATATTCTCGGCGCTTTCCGCCGAGGAAAATCTGCTGCTGCCGCCGCAGTTCAATAGCGGCGGATTATCGCTCGAGGAGATCTACGACATGTTTCCAAACCTGCGCGAGCGCGCCGCAAGTCCCGGTACGCGCCTGTCGGGCGGCGAGCAGCAGATGCTCGCGGTCGGCCGCATACTGCGAACCGGCGCGCGGCTGCTGCTGCTCGATGAGATTTCCGAGGGTCTCGCCCCGGTGATCGTGCAGAAACTCGGCGAGGTGATCCGCACCCTCAAGTCGAAGGGATTTACCGTGGTCCTGGTCGAACAGAACTTTCGCTTTGCGGCGCCCCTGGCGGACCGTTTTTACGTGATGGAGCACGGTCGCATCGTCAGACAGTTCGAACAGTCCCAGCTTGCCTCGCAAATGGGTATGCTCCGCGAGTGGCTGGGAGTTTGAATCCACATAATGAATGAAGGAGTTGCCAGATGAAGATTCAGCGGTTCGCAATTCTGCCCTGCGCGGTGTTCGGCCTGATGGCCGGGCCTGCGGCCCTCGCCGCGGGCGATCAAGTCGTCATCGGCGATATCGATGATCTGTCGGGCGTCTATGCGGATGTCAACGGTCCGGGTGGCATCGAAGCGGTCAACATGGCGATCGCCGACTTCGGCGGCACCGTTCTCGGCAAGAAGATCGTGCTGCTCAGCGTCGATCATCAGAACAAGCCGGACATCGGCGCCTCCAAATTTCGCGAATGGGCCGATCAGAACGGGCTCAACATGCTCTTGGGGGGATCGAACACCGGCGTAAGCATCGCCATGTCCAAGGTCGCCGCAGCAAAAAAAGTGCCCTTCATCGCCATCGGCGCCGGCGGCGCCTCGCTCACCGGCGCGGATTGCACGGCCTATACGGTGCACTACGCCTATGACACCACCGCGTTGGCCAATGGCACGGCCAGCGTGATCGTCAAGAACGGCGGCAAGTCCTGGTTCTTTCTCACCGCCGACTACGCCTTCGGCACGCAGTTGCAGGACTCGGCCACCAAGGTGGCTCTGGCCAACGGCGGTAAGGTCTTAGGTGCGGTGCGGGTTCCCTTGGGCACCACGGATTTCTCCTCCTTCCTGCTGCAGGCGCAAAGCTCGGGCGCGCAGGTCCTGGGATTGGCGAATGCCGGCACCGACTTTTCGAATTCGCTGAAGGGCGCCACCGAATTCGGCATCACCAAGACCATGAAGCCCGCGGCGCTGCTGGCTTTCATCAGCGACATTCATAGTTTAACTCTGCAAACGGCGCAGGGGCTGTACCTGACCACCGGCTGGTACTGGGATCTGAACGAGGAGACTCGCGCATTCGGCAAGCGCTATTTTGAGAAGATGAAAACAGAGCCGACCATGGACCAGGCGGGCTATTACTCGGCAACCCTGCAGTACCTGAAGGCGGTCAAGGCGGTGGGCACTACCGATTCAGACAAGGTGATGGCGGAACTGAAGAAGACCAAGATCAACGACATGTTCGCCAAGAACGGTTACGTCCGGGCCGACGGTTTGATGATCCACACGATGTACGTCATGCAGGTCAAGACACCTGCTGAGTCGAAGTACCCCTGGGACTACTACAAGGTGATCAAGGTCATGCCCGGCGAGGAGGCCTTCGGGTCGCAGCCCGATCCCACCTGTCCGCTGGTCAAGTAGTGCCGTGACCACAGTCTTTGGCGTGCCGCTGCCCGCCATCCTTGGCCAGCTCATGTTGGGGTTGGTCAATGGATCCTTCTACGCACTTTTGAGTCTGGGTCTGGCGGTGATTTTCGGTCTGCTTGGGATAGTGAATTTTGCGCATGGCGCGTTTTACATGCTCGGGGCCTTCGCGGCGTACATCGGACTGCAAGCGTTTGGGGTGAATTACTGGTTTGCGCTGCTGCTCGCGCCGCTGTCGGTGGCGCTGTTGGGAATCCTCATCGAGCGCTTGTTTCTGCGCCATTTATATCGGCTCGATCCCTTGTACGGGCTGCTCCTGACTTTCGGCATTGCGTTGATCGCCGAGGGCATCATGCGCGACCAGTTCGGCGCCTCGGGAAAATCCTACCCGGTGCCCGAACTGTTGCGCGGGGTATTCAATCTTGGCTTCATGGTGCTGCCGATTTATCGCGCCTGGGTGGTGCTCGCGTCAGTGACGGTGTGTGGAATCACATGGTTTCTCATCGAGCGTACGCGCCTCGGCGCAACGCTGCGCGCGGCGACCGAGAATGCGCAGCTGGTGCAGGCCTTCGGCATCAACGTTCCACTCATCGTCATGGGTACCTACGGCGCGGGCGTCGCGCTCGCCGCGCTGGCGGGCGTGCTCGCGGCGCCGGTGGTCCAGGTGAGTCCACTGATGGGCTCATCGCTGGTGATCGTAGTCTTCGCGGTGGTGGTCATCGGCGGCATGGGTTCGATCATCGGCGCGATCGTCAGCGGCCTCACGCTCGGGCTCATCGAAGGATTCACCAAGGTGATTTATCCCGAGGCCTCGAACATCGTGGTCTTTGTAATCATGGCGGTGGTTTTGATATGGCGGCCCGCCGGACTGTTTGGCAAGGAGTAAGCGTGCGAGGCAGCGTCGCGGTGTATGGATTGCTGGGAATTGCGGCGCTGGCGGCGCCCCTTCTCGGCGTTTATCCGGTATTCATGACACAGCTGCTGTGCTTCGCGATGTTTGCCTGCGCCTTCAATCTGCTGCTCGGCTACACCAAAATGCTGTCCTTCGGTCACGCCGCATACTTCGGTTCGTCCGCCTACATCACCGGCTGGCTGGTGTCGGTTCACGGCTGGGGAACCGTTGCGGGGATCCTCGCGGGCGTCGCGGTTGCCATGCTGCTGGGCATCGTGATTGGCGCGATCGCGGTCCGCCGTCAGGGCATCTATTTTGCGATGATCACCATGGCGCTGGCGCAGTTGGTGTTCTTCATCTGTCTGCAGGCCGACTTCACGGGGGGCGAGAATGGACTGCAGGGTATCCCGCGGGGCAGTATCGCCGGAATCATCGCACTCGATCGCGATGCCACGATGTACTACTTTGTGCTGGCGGTTTTCGTAGCGATTTACCTGTTCGTCCGGCGCATCGTGCGCTCGCCATTTGGCCACGTGCTGGAAGCGATCCGCGAAAATGAGCCGCGCGCGATCTCGCTTGGGTACAAGGTCGACCGCTATAAACTGGTGGCCTTCGTGCTGTCGGCGAGCATCGCCGGCCTCGCCGGCTCGCTCAAGGCGCTCACTTTAAGCTTCGCGACACTCTCGGACGTGAGTCAGGGTACCTCGGGCGATGTGATCCTGATGACTTTGCTTGGCGGCAGCGGCACCTTTCTTGGGCCGGTGGTCGGCGCCGGCGTGGTGCTCACGCTGCAACAATATCTCTCCGAGCGCGTGGGCGCCTGGGTTTCAGTGATCATCGGCGCCATTTTTGTCATCTGCGTGATGATCTTCCGGCGCGGCATCGTCGGCGAAATCCAGCGGCGCTTCGCGCGCCGCCCGTCGGCTTAAGGTTTCAGCTGGCCGCGAATCTCGCCTGGCTTGTGCTCGGCGCTGTGGATATTCACGTACAAATTGCCCGCCTTGAAGCTTGCGTACTGATCGTCCGTGAGTTTGGAACCCGCCGGGACCGACCACACGCCATCCGCGCCTTTGGTGAGGGGAATGATGGGAGGGCCGGCCTGCCCCGGCGCGCCCACATGAATGTGCCCGGCAATGCCGTCGATGCCGACGGTCACAACCCTGCCGCTCACGGTCTTGTCCGCGCCGATGCTGATCGTTCCCTTCCCCGATGCCGAAGTGGTCACCGGAGGAGTCTCCTCGGCGCCCGTCAGGGTCACCTTCAAATCCGCCGCCAGGGCTGTTGCGCCGATTGTCAGCAGCGCCGCGGCAGCGATGAGTCCGCGGCGGCTCAAATTGTCGTAGAACCCGCTCATAGCAACTCCTAGGTTATGGGTGGCGCGATTATATTCCCAGCGCGTCGTCAGCGACTACCCTAAGGCCCATCTTTATTCAGGCCTCGATTCCCGAGAGCTTTGCGGACTCTACCCACAAGCGCTTGGCGTCCTCATCATTGCTCGCCTCCGCTGTCGTCTGAGCGATTCGGCATTTGTAGAAATACTCGCCGCTGATATCCGCCACATCGGGCGATGAGGCCAGGTAGACAATGGTTTCGGCCCCCTGCTCCGGCGCAATCGCGAAATACTTCGCAAGGCGAAACAAGCCTGCAATAAATCCGTCGATGCCATCACCAATGCGTGTCGCCACGAAACCCGGGTGCAGGCAGTTGGCGCTGACCCCCTGGCCGCGAAAATGCCGTGCAAGTTCGCGTGTGAACAGAATGTTGCAAAGCTTGGAGCGTCCGTAGGCCTTCATGGGTGAAAAGCCGTGCGCCGCCTGCAGGTCGTTGAAATCCAGCTTGGCGCCCTTATGAGCATCCGAGGCAGTGTTGACGATCCGCGACGGCGCGGCCGCGAGCAGAGGTTCGCGCAGTCCCAGGGTGAGCGCGAAGTACGCCATGTGATTGATCGCAAAAGTGCGCTCGAGACTATCCTCGGTCAGCTGTCGCGAGCCGAAAACGGCGCCGGCATTGTTGATCAGCACATCGATGCGAGGCTCGGCAGCGGCGATTTCCTGCGCCAGCCGTTTCATTTCCGAGATGCGCGAAAGGTCGCCGTAATGAATTGAATGCGAGCTGCTCGCGCCGCTGCCACGCAGGCTTGCGAGCGTGGCCTCACCGCGCTCCTTGTCGCGCGCGACCAGTACGATTCGCGCACCCATGCCCGCGAGTCGCCGCGCGGCAACCTCGCCTATTCCCGACGTCGCCCCCGTGATGACCACTACCTTGCCTTGCATAACCACCCCCGCGATTGCATTCACCCGGGTATGCTACGTCAATGCGACGATGGGGTGGCTTGCCAACCTCAAGTGGCCGTGGTGTCATGGCTTCTTCCGGAGGTGCCATGCATATTTTCAACCGCCTCAAAATCGCCCTCGCGTGTTTGCTCATTGGAATCTGTGTCCCGGCGCTCGCCCAGGAGGGTTTGTCGGTTACCATCACCAACGACACCTCGGACGCCATTTACGTCACCGCTTATGATCGAAATGCGAATCCTCCGCAGCTGGTGCTTTCCAACCGGGCGATTTACGGGTCCGCGTCGCTAACCGTGATGATTACCGCGGATGCATCCGCGCAGGGTCATCTGTCATGGACCGCGACCACGGTCGACCGCGACATGCATAGGTGCGGGCGCAACGACAAACCAAATCTGAACGACGGCGATACCGTCAACGTGCACGCGGACAGCGACTGCGGATGAACAAAACAATTCTCTGCCTGGCGTGGATCTTGGTGGTGTTCGCGAGCGCCACGACGTCGTTCGCGAAGGAAGCAGGGTCCAAAGATCTAGGATCTAAAGATCTGTGGGACCGGGTCGAACACCATTACGCGGACTCCAACGGCGTTCAGATCCACTATGCGGCGCTCGGCAAGGGTCCCTTGATCGTCATGATTCATGGCTTCCCGGACTTTTGGTACACCTGGCGCGATCAGATGGGCGCGTTGAGTTTGAAGTATCGCGTCGTCGCAGTCGACCAGCGCGGCTATGATTTGTCGGGACGTCCAACGGGGATCGAACAATACGCGATGACATTACTGGTCGACGACATCGGCGCGGTCATCAAAGCCGAGGGCCGCAGCAGCGCGGTAATAGTGGGGCATGATTGGGGCGGCGCGGTGGCCTGGACCCTCGCCATGACTCATCCGGATTGGGTTCAGGCGCTCATCATTTTAAATCTACCGCATCCTTACGGGATTCAACGCGAAATCAAAAACAATCCTCTACAGCGCAAGAATAGTCAGTACGCGTTCAACTTCCAAAAACCAGGTGCCGAGAAGGCCTTGAGCGCTGAACAGCTGGCCGGATGGGTCAAGGACGACAAAGCCCGGGCGCATTACATAGAAGCGTTCAAACGCTCCGATTTTGAGGCCATGCTGAATTACTACCGCGCCAACTACCCGCGCCCCGATCAGGCCGCCGACGCAGCCGACGCCCCCCCGCCACCGCTGCCGCCCAAGGTTAAAGTTCCAGTTCTGGAATTTCACGGACTGGCCGATCAAGCATTGCTGCCCGGCGCGCTGAGCGGAACCTGGGAATTGGTGGAGCAGGACTTCACGCTGGTTACCATCCCGGGTGCCGGGCATTTCGTGCAGCAAGACGCCTCTGCTCTTGTGACCGCCACGATGAGTGATTGGCTCAATCGGCGAATTCCGCCGCAGACCCAAACCAAACCTTAAGCGGCGGGCGCCTGGATGATCTTGACCTTGGCGGCGTGCAGCAGCGCCTGCGAGTAGAGAACGTGAAATCCCATCAGCAGCCGGAATCCCAGTCCCAGCGCCGTACCTTCTGACCGGCTACCCCGCGATGCCGCGACGGCGGATCCGAATTGCAACAGCGTTCTGTCGCGATCCAGCGGCACCACCCGAAACCAGGATCGCGTGCGCTCATAGCGATCGCACATCAATAACTGTGTCGCGCTACGTTCGCCGACATACCATAGGGCGAAAGAAGCCGCCGATCCGTCAGCAACCGCCCGCGCCTGGTTGTCGCTCGACGCTGCACCGGCGAAGGCGCCCAATAGGAATCGTTCGATTCGAAATACCGGGGAGGTATAAAACGCGAATACAAAATCGGTCAGGCTCACTCCTTGTTCGGCAATCAGGGAGAAGCAATCGCCATACCTCCCCCAGCGCTCCGGCCGTGTACCGCCCCGATAAGTCCGCAACAACGAATCCTCCGCCAGCGCTTCACGCTCAACCGAAAACATAGTGAGCTTCATAGACGTCGTTGTTCATGCGACGCCTTGATCAGTGCGGCAAGCCGCTTGGCGCGGGTATCGGGGCGCTTGGCGCTGAGGATTCGCCAGATCACCAGATGCCGGTAGCTGCGCGGTTGCGCTGCGAAGAACGTCCACGCGGTCTTGGCCTTGCGAAACCGCGCCTGCTCGCTGCGCATCAGAACGGCGGTCTTGGTTTGTTCGTAAGAGTAGATCCTGGACTTTTTGGGGTGGCGCAATGAGAACGCTTTCAATCCCGGTTCTCGCATCCGGCCGGCATCCGTGAGAACGTGTACGCGCTCGACGTTCACCGCACTCCAGATCGATTGCCGCTTTCGCGGTGTAAATCGGATCTGATAGCTATATTCGTCGATCCGCTTGCGCACGCCGTCGATCCAGCCAAAGCATAGGGCGGCATCGACTGATTCGGGCCAACTCATGCTCGCGCGCCCGGTGGCGCGCTTGTAATAGCCGACCACGAGCTCCCCTGCGCTGTCCCCGTGGCTCTGCAACCAGGCTGCGAATTCGTCGGCTGATTCGAAGAATGTGGCCACGGCAGCGGTCAGGGAATCACCTCGGCGCGCGCCGCGCTGCGATTTCTGACTCCGAACCAATTCACGGAGGCGATCACGATCGTGGCCACGAGAATCACCGACTTGGTGAAATCCACGCGCGTCAGCAGCAGCGCGCAAATCGCCACACCCAAGATTGGCAGTGTCGGGCCGCCGGGAACGCGAAATGTCGCCGCTCCCGGCTGCCTTTTCCGCAGCACAGGCACGGCCGCGCACACGGCGCCGTAGTAAGCGAGCCGCGCAACAGCGGACAGCGTCACATTCCATGAAAAGCTGCCGAACAAAGCGAACAGCCAAATCAGCAGGGCGAATACGACAATCGCGACGTGCGGCGTGCGCGTTCGTTGGTGCACTGCCGCGAAAGGGGCCGGAAAATCGCCGAGTTCAGCCAGGGCGAACATGCCGCGCGGACCGGTGAGCAGGTTCGCGCTCAGGTAGCCGTAAACCGAGATCAACGCGCCCACAGAAATCAGCGCCGCGCCGCGACTTCCCATGAAAACTCGCGCGGCATCGGCGAGCGGACGCTCGCTGTGCGCAGGGTCCGGCAGCACGCCGACAACGACGAATTGCAGCACGGTGTAGAGCAGGGTGACGATGATCAGCCCCATGAACAGGGCAAACGGAGCATCGCGCCGCGGATTCTTGGCTTCCCCCATGGGATTCAAGGCTGCCTCATACCCGCCGTAGGCAAAGAACAGCAGCAGTATGGCTTTCAACCACCCGTCCCGATCGGCTGCCAAGGTAGCATTATGCACAGCCGGATGAGCAATCAGGTAGCCGGCACCCACCACGCAGACCAAGCCGAGCGCCAGCAGTTTGGCCACAACGGAAACATTACTGACCCACGCGCCGGCACCCACGCCGCGATAGTTCACCACGCCCAGAGTGCCGAGAAACAGCGTGATGATCATGAAACGGGGAACAGCCTGCGTTGCTTCCGGCCAGAACTCGCCCACGTAGAGAACCAGTAGATTTATTGCGGCTGCACAAGCCGTGAAACGGCTGAGCAGACTCATCCAGCCCACCTGCAAGCCGGCGAACCGCCCGAAGGCATGCCGTACATAAAGATAGGTTCCGCCAGTTTCAGCAAACTGAGAAGCCACCTCGCCGTAGCAACTGACGATCACGGCCATGGCCGCGCCCGCCAACAGTACGGCCCATGGGCTCAAGTCGCCGAGAACCGCGGCGATTACCGCAGGCAGTCCAAAAATACCGCTGCCGATAATGCTGTTTACCGTGAGTGCGACCAAGCTCCAGCGGCCGATGGCGCGCACCAACTTTACCTGCGAGGACCCAGGATGTGCGATCATTTTCATCAGCTATGGACAAGTATAGCGATCTTGCACCCTGGATCTTAGGCGGAATTTCGACGGCGGCGATTGCGGTCGCAATCACTGTGGGCTCGAGCAACCGGTCTACGCCACAAGCCTTGCCGGCAGCGAGCCCCGTCATCGCGAAGATAGTGCCGGCGGCTTCGGCAATACCCGAAAGTCCACCGTCGCAGTCGCCAGCCGAGCAATCGCCGCCATCCGCGCCGCCGGGAGCACTGCCTCAGGCCCAGGCCCAGCAACCATTGAGGCAGCCGCAGGCGACCGCCGGACAAATATGGGAATGTACGACGAACGGCCAGAAGACATTCTCGAATAACCCCTGTGGAGAAAAATCTTCGCTTCGCGATTTCGGCCCAATCAATACAATGGATCCCACACCGGTGTTTCGACAGCCGCGCTCTTTTCAACCGAATCCGAACTACGCGCAAGACGACGGCTACCAAGGCACGCAAGACTATGCGGACGATTCGTATCCGCCGCTGGCGGGGATACCTTACCTCGTGCACCGAAAGGGTGAACGTACGCGGCGGCCGTACACCCACAGTCATGGGCCCGCACCTCGCAGGAACTAGCGAATAGGCGAGTAGCGGCTCTAGCCGGCTTTTTTCCGGCTGTCCTTCAAAAGACCGAGGCGCAGCAAACTCTCGGCGGAGGCGACAATGGCCTCCTCGCTGGAGCGCGGCGCCCAGCCAAGCACGCGCCGGGACTTTTCATTGCTGCCGTTCTTTTTCTTGCCGAGTTCCGGCAGGATCTGCTTCACGGCCGGATCACGGAGCGCAGCGACCCGCACCAGCCAGTTGGGCAGTTGACGCGCCGGCACTCGCTTGCCCGCGGCACCCATGCGATTCTTGAGCACCGTGGCAATCTCGAGGATTGACATGAAATCTCCCGCCACGGCCAGAAACCGTTGCCCCTTGGCCTCAGGATGGGTCATGGCGCGAAGGTGCAAATCGGCCACATCACGAACGTCGACCACGCCAAAGTAAATTTGCGGGTTGCCCGGGACCGCGCCATCCATCAAGCGCTGGATCAGTAGCACGGAGGTGGAATAGTCGGATCCCAATGCCGGGCCGAACACGGCGACCGGGTTGACCACCGACAACTCGAGCCTGCCGCCCTCTTTTTCGATGAAATTCCATGCCGCGCGTTCGGCGATCGTCTTCGATTTGACGTACGGCGCAACACCCTCGCCGTTCGGATCGGTCCAATTCGTCTCATTGAACGGCGCCTGCTGCGGCTTCTGGCCATAGCCAATGGCCGCGAATGAAGAGGTCAGCACCACGCGTTTGACGCCGGCGTCGCGTGAGGCGCGCAGTACGCGCAGCGCGCCGTCGCGCGCCGGAACGATCAGTTCATCCTCGTTCTTGGGTATGTTTGCAGGGAAAGGCGACGCCACGTGCAGCACGTAGTCGCAGCCGGCAACGGCCTGCGGCCAGCCGGCGTCATTTTCAAGATCGGCGGCGATGAACGACAAGCGATTGCCGGGCACCGCGCCGCCTTCTTTTAACAGCGCACGAACCTCGTCCTCACGCCTGAGACTGCGTACCGTGGTGCGCACCTCGTGCCCGGTGGCCAAAAGCTGAAGAATGCAATGGCTGCCGATGAAACCCGACCCACCGGTAACCAAAACTGTCTGCGACATGTGCTATATCTCCGCTGCGCGATATTCTAAGCTAGGGCAGCGCTGGTCGCTCGCTCGCTTTCGCTTCGCTCGGCGCCGAGTCGGCGCATCCGTCATGTCAAGTAGGTGAAACCGCATTTTTCGCAGCGCTAGACATCCGTCACTAACGCGCGGAGAAACGTGCTGAATTGCAGACAGTCGCCCCTGGGGAGTCAACATAAGGATCTGACAGCGTACGATACCGCGAGTTGGGTCACGCAGTGCAGGGCCCGGCGCACGCCATATTAACGCGTGCTTGATGAGAGATTTTGTTTCAGTTCTCTTAGGAGAGATTAAATGCAGAGCGTCGACGAAGCCTTGCGTCTTTTGAAGCGCCAAGCGGAGCTCGAAACCGCAATGAAGCAGCGCGGCGGTATCCGCATTATCGAGGAACAGGAGCTGCATCTGGTGCGGCGCCGCTTGGCGGATTCTCCCGAGACTGCGCGCGCCATCGTACAGGCGGCGCAGGCGTTGCGACGGCCGATTGACGAACTCTCGGCCAGCGAAGTGCAACGATGGGCGGCCGTCGAGCAGGTTGCGTGATGGCAGAGAGCCGGGCGCGGTCCATTGTTGCGCTCGTGACCGGCGCCTCGCGCGGGATTGGACGCGTCATTGCCACGCAGCTTGCGCTGCGCGGCGTCCGCGTTGCACTTCATTATCGCGATAACCGGGTAGCGGCAGAGGGGACTCTGGCGAGTCTTGCGGGAACCGGGCACGCGCTGTTTGCGGCCGACCTTACAGATCCTGATGCCGCACCGCGGCTCTGGCGGCAGGTCAACGAACAACTCGGCGCCGTCGATGTCCTGATCAACAACGCCGGCCTGTATATCGAGCACTCACCGTTGACGACATCTCATGCGTCATGGCAGAGCGCGTGGCAGCGGACTCTATCGACAAATCTTCTCGCTGCGGCGAACCTGTCCTTCCTCGCAGCGCAAGGCATGGCTTCCCGAGCCGACCCGGTGGACCATGCATTCGGCCGCGGCCGCATCGTCAATATATCCTCGCGTGGCGCCTTTCGCGGCGAACCCGACGCACCGGCCTACGCCGCGAGCAAGGCGGGCCTGAACGCCTTATCGCAGTCTCTTGCCAAGGCGCTGGCAGCGCGCGCCATCTATGTTTATTGCGTGGCACCAGGCTGGGTGGAAACTGAGATGGCCACGGCTCATTTGCGCGGCCCCGGCGGCGCGGAGATTCTCGCTCAACACCCCCTCGGCCGCGTGAATCGCGCGGATGAGGTGGCCCAAGCCAGCGTTTACTGCGCGCTCGATGCCCCGGCCGCGATGACGGGTTCGGTGATCGACGTCAACGGCGCAAGCTATCTTAGAACTTAGTGGCCGACTCTCACCGCGGGATCCAGCATCTGCACCGCTTGCGCAGCGTTCGGAACACCGGTGCGGCTGATATCCGTGCTCGTATAGCAGCTGGCCACGACGGCGCGATCCGCATTTTCCGCGGCAATCCGACTCCCGGTTTGAGGCACGCAGGGCTGCGAACTCGCCACGATCTGCGCTGCCGGTTTCACATTGCCGCCGGTCGCGGTACACGCGGCAAGGACCAACGCCGATGCCAGCGCACCCAAGGCACTCAAGTTACTCGCCATGTAACACCTCCTGTTCCCATTCTACATTGACAGCAGATCATCGCGAACGTTGCGCCGCACGCACAGCGCAGGTGCAATATATCTACTGCTCACCCCCCAGCGCCATGAGCGAGAGGGCTCCCGAAAGATCCAAGTACGTAAGTACCGGCAACAGCAGCAGCGTGATGATGGCCGAGATACGCGCGAGCCGGGCAACAGCGGGCGACTTGCAGTTTGCGGCGCATTTGTAGGTGGCGGCGGTGACGTAAACGCTGAAGATGATGCCGCCAATCACATAAATTCGCATCAGCAATTCATTGCCGGGATCAATAAACAGTTCGATGGCGCCGTAAACCAACGAGCCAACCACGCCATAGAGCCAAAATACCCTCGCCAGCGAGGTCTTCCCCAGCAAGGGCTCTTTGAGGAAAGCGACCAGCGACGGGCGGTCACTCATGCAGGCTCGAAATCGCGCCGAAGATACATGCAAATATCCTTTGTTAATAAATCAGTTATATTACTATATTAAGGCAATATGTCGCTGGACGTCCACGGCCGCTAACCGTCACGAAACCGCAGGATCAAGTGGCGGCCTTAAGGCTCTTCGTTGACCGAACGCCGGCACCGGCGCGGCGCGCAATCAGCATTGCCAACTCCATGGCCTGCTCGGCATTCAGGCGCGGGTCGACGAGCGAAGTATAGGCGCGCGCCAGATCCGCCTCAGTCAATCCGCGCGCGCCGCCTATACACTCGGTGACATCATCGCCGGTGAGTTCAATGTGGACGCCGCCGAGCATGGACCCCTCTTCCTCATGGATTCGAAACGCCGCTTCGACTTCACCCAGGATGTTGTCGAAACGCCGCGTCTTCACGCCCGCGGTCGTGGTCTCGGTATTGCCGTGCATCGGATCGCAAACCCACAACACCGGCGAACCCGTGGCGCGCACGGCTCGAATCATATCGGGCAGCCGCTGTTCGACATCCTTGATGCCAAACCGATGGATGAATGTCAGGCGGCCCGGTTGGTTTTGCGGGTTCAATGCTTGAATCAATTCCTGCAGCCATTCCGGACTCACGGCGGCGCCCACTTTCACCCCGATGGGATTCGAGATGCCGCGAAAGTATTCAACATGTGCGCCGTCGATATTTGCGGTGCGCATCCCTATCCACGGCATATGGGTCGACAAGTTGTACCAGCGCTTCTGGCGCTCGATGTAGCGCGTCTGCGCCTGCTCAGACAAGAGGTGCAGACCCTCATGGCTGGTGTAGAAGTCCACCCGTGTCGCGGCGTGCACGCGCTGCCCGCTCATGGACTCGAAGAAGTCCATCGACTCGGCAATCGAATCGACGATCTTTTGATAGGCATCGCGCAGCGGTGCGTGGCGGAAAAATCCCAGGTCCCAATATTCCGGGTGATGCAGATCGGCAAACCCACCGTCGATCAGCGCGCGCACGAAATTCAAGGTGAGCGAAGCGCGCTCGTAGCCGCGCAGCAGCAGCGCAGGATCCGGCTCGCGCTCTGCCACCGTGAAGCCGGGACGATTGACATTGTCGCCGCGATAGGACGGCAGAGTCAGGCCGTCGCGAGTTTCCGTGTCCGCCGAACGGGGTTTGGCGTACTGTCCGGCGAACCGGCCAACGCGAATGATGGGTTTCTTCAGACCCTGCAGCAGCACAAGGCTCATCTGCAAAAGAATCTTCAAACGCCTGGCGATGTTGTCCGATTCGCAGTCCGCGAAACTCTCGGCGCAATCGCCGCCCTGTAGAAGGAACTGCTCGCCGCGCTGAGCCTGGGCCAGCTTGGCCCGCAGCGCCTCTATTTCCCAGGAGACGACCAGTGGCGGCAGCCGGCTCAAAGCGGCAACAGTGCGCTCCAAGGCCAGCGGATCGGCGTATTTCGGCTGCTGGGCGGCGGGGCGGCTGTGCCAACTCGCCGGATGCCAGTTGGTCAATACGGGAGCGGTGGACATCGATGGATGCTAGCGTTGTAGACCATCCCAAGTCAAAATGCGGCCCCCTCACATGAGCGCTGGAAAATCATGAATCTGAAGCACGGCAAGAAACCCCTGGAGACTCTGGGACTACGCGAAATGAACCCCGGGGTATGGTCCGGAAGCCACGGTTGGAGCACGCAGTCTCAAGGTCCGTTGATCGACTGCGTCAATCCCGCGACCGGCGGTCGACTGGCGCAGGTGCAAGCAGCCACGCCCGATGACTACGAACGGGTCATGGCCGCGGCAGTTTCCGCCGCGAATGCGTGGCGGCGTGTGCCGGCGCCGAAGCGCGGTGAAGCGGTACGCCGCATTGGCGAGGAACTGCGCAGCTACAAAGACGCGCTGGGCAGCTTGGTGTCTCTGGAAAACGGCAAGATCAAGGCGGAAGGCGACGGCGAAGTCCAAGAAATGATCGATATCGCCGATTTCGCGGTGGGCCAGTCCCGCATGCTGTACGGCAACACCATGCACTCGGAACGGCCGCAGCACCGCATGTACGAGCAATGGCATCCGCTCGGCGTGATTGGCGTGATTTCAGCATTTAATTTTCCGGTGGCGGTGTGGTCCTGGAATGCATTCTTGGCCGCGATAACCGGCAATGCCACTGTTTGGAAACCATCGCCCAAGACCGCGCTGTGCGCACTCGCCGTGCAGCATATTTGTAACCGCGTGATGGAACGGCACGCACTTCCCGCGATTTTTCAGATCTTCATCGACTCGGGCACCCAACTCGCCGGCCAATTCGTCGATGACCGCCGCGTCGCCCTGGTCTCGTTTACCGGCTCGACGCCGGTGGGACGGCAGATCGGCGTACGGGTCGCCGAGCGGTTGGGTAAGTCACTGCTCGAGTTGGGCGGCAACAATGCCATCATCGTCGATGCCAATGCCGATCTCGATCTCGCGGTGCCCTCGATCGTTTTCGGCGCCGTGGGAACCGCCGGTCAACGCTGTACCAGCACGCGCCGCGTGCTGGTTCATCGCTCGTGTGCAGCCGAACTCGAACGGCGGCTGATTGCCGCATACGGCCAGGTGCGCATTGGCGATCCTCTGGAAACGGAAACGCTTATGGGACCCTTGATCGATGCCGCGGCGGTGGCGCGCTATTCGGCGGCCGTTGCGGCCGCGGCGGCGCAGGGCGGCCAACTACTCTACGGCGGCAAAGCCCTTAAGCGGCCCGGGAACTTCGTGGAGCCGACGATCATTCGAGCGCGCGCCGACATGCCGGTGGTAGGCACGGAAACTTTCGCACCCATCTTGTACCTGTTGGCCTTTGACAGCCTAGATGAGGCGATTGCACTGCAAAACTCAGTGCCCTACGGGCTGTCGTCCGCGATATTTTCCGACAGTCTGCAGGCGGCGGAACGCTTCCTGTCCGCCGAGGGCAGCGACTGCGGCATTGCCAACGTCAACCTGGGCACCTCCGGGGCCGAAATCGGCGGCGCGTTCGGCGGCGAGAAGGACACGGGCGGTGGACGCGAGGCGGGTTCCGATTCCTGGAAGGCGTACATGCGCCGCCAGACGAACACGATCAATTGGAGCGCGCAGGTGGCGTTGGCGCAGGGGATTCGCTTCAACGTCTAGCGGCCGAGCCAGGCATCGATCTCGGTGGCGCGCAGCTCAAGGCGCGCCGCAGAAATCGGAGCGAGCGTCTTCAATTCCTGCGCATACAGCGATACTCGGTATTCCTCGATCCAAAATCGCAACTCATCGAGCAGCGGGATGAAGCGCAGCTCCGCATCGAGCTGCTTTTCAAGATCCTGCAATCGCATCGACCAGAGGCGAAGCTCGCGCAGAATGGGCGCCGGTTCGCTGCCGCGGACTGCGTTGCGCTGCCAGCGACGCTGCTCCGCTTTCAGATAGCGGGGCATTTGGCGCAACCAGTCCTGCGGCGCTGTTTGCAGGACTCCGGCATTCAATATTTGCAGCAAATGCGCGCGCGTTTCCGCGGCGCTTTCCAGAAGCGCGCCGTTACGCTCATCAGCCAACTGCAGGCGTAGCGCGCTGGCCTCCGTGAACCAGCCCGCAGCCAACTCGATCATTTGCCCGAGGTCTTGGTACACGCGTTCTCGACCCCGATCAACCTTGAGTTCGAACTCGGCGCGGGTGTAAGGCGCCTGGTCCGCGCCGAAACAGGCCATGCGAAACGCCAGCTGCAGCATGGTATCGACCAATTCAGAGCTGCTTAGATAGGGACTTGCGCTCAGCACCAATGCCACCGAATTCGCGACGATCTTGCCAAGATCGCGCGCTTGGTGCTCCAGCATTGCGCGCGCGAGACGCACAGAGCCATCCCGCCAGGCACGCTGTGCCTCGGCGGCAGACCACTCGTACTGCAACTCGAGCCGCTGACCCACGCGCTGCACTGCGGGGTACACCACAAGCGTCCCCTGTTCCACACTCAGCGCCACCGTCTCCGGCAGCAAATCGACTTCGAAGCGCTGCCATGCCCCAAGGGCAGCATTCGCCTCACGGGCACGGCGCGCCAGCTCTGTGCGGGCCGCGAGCGCGCAGCGGCGGCGCAAATCGGCCAGGCTTGCGCCCCGCGCGATTTCCTTGCCGTTCATGGTCACGGTCAACTGTACGGTTAAATGTGCGGGAATCGCCGCAGGATCGAATCGGATCAAAGCGTCCGGAACACCGCGTCGCTCCTTGAGCCAGGCATGAAGCTGCTCCGAGCTCGCTGCGGCTCCCGCCTCCGCGAGAAAGCTCGCAGCGGTTGCCATGATTGGAATCAAGCTGCGCCGCGCCTGTTTTGGCAGTGATCGCAGCAGCGCCTCGATGCGCGGCGCGGCCAGGCCCGGAACCGCGGCATCCAGCGCCGCGCGAGTCAATCCCGGCAACGCCAGCAGCGGCACATTCAGGCTGGCACCGTCCTGTTGCTCGCCGGGAGCAAAGCGATATTCGACGGGCATGGACAACGCATCTACCTGCGTGCTTTCCGGAAATTTCGCGAGCTGTTCGGCTGCCGGAAGGCGCGCAAATATCTGCTCTGGTCCCAGCTTGAGCGTCGCGCGCTGTGCCGGCGATAAGTGCCTGCTGAAGTTTTCCAACGTCGCGCCGCTCGATACCTGGCGCGGTAACACACGATCGTAGAACTCGACCAACACTTCTGCGTTGTGCAGAAGATCGCGTGTTCGCAGCCGTTCTTCCATCTTGAGTGCCGCGCGCACGGCGGCGTCGTTCTCCAGCAGCCAATCCGGCCGGCGCTGCAAGCGCTTATAGACCAAGGCCTCGCGCGCAAAGATGCGCCGCGATTCCTCGGGCGCGATCGGTCCAAAGTTCACCATGCGGTTGGCGCTCAATACCAGACCCAACAAACTGACGCGCTCGCGGGCGACCACCTCCTCGCGCTCCTCAGCCCAATCGGGCGAGAGATGCTCGCGCTTGAGCAGATGCGCAGCAGCAGCCTCGACCCATGTCGGCTCGATTTCCGCGACGCGGCGCGCGAATACCCGTGAGGTCTCGACGATATTCGCGGCCATGAGCCATCGCGGCCGCCGCCGGACCAGCGGTGAACCCGGGAAAATGTGGAAATGTACGCCACGCGTGCCGGCATACACCCCCTCCTCCCCGCGCACGCCCACCATCGTGCAGAAACCCGCCAGCAAGGCGCGATGCACGCCGGCGTAGCTCGCCGCCTGCCGCTGCGGCACCAGCCCCAAGTCGCGTGCCCGATCTACGACCTGGCGGTAGACGTCGTCCCATTCGGACAGACGCAACAGCGACAGCTGATGCTCCTTGCACCAGCGCCGCAATTCGCGCCGCGGAGCCTCGCGCGCACCAAGGTACGCGCGCCAGAGTTTGACCAGTGAGGAAAATTCCGACTTCGTGTCGGCGAATGCAGCATCGGTCGCGGCACTATCGCCGACCCGCGGGTCCGGCACACTCAATCCCGCAACAATTGCCAGCAGCTCGCTTTGCGCGCGGCAGCGCTTGCTCTCCAGCAGCGCTCTGCTCAGGCGCGGATCCAACGGCAAGCGCGCCATGTCACGGCCGCGGCGCGTGATACGCCGCTCATCATCCATCGCTTGCAACTCCTGGAGCAGTCGGTAGCCGTCGTTGAGTGCGCGCGAATCGGGTGGGTCGATGAATGGAAAACTCTCCGCATCGCCCAATCCATCGGCGGCCAGTCGCAGCAGCAGCGCCGCGAGGTTGGTACGCAGCACTTCGGGTTCGGTAAATGGCGCACGCGCCGCGAAATCCTCGGCCGTATATAGCCGCAGACACAACCCCGCCGCCAAGCGCCCGCAGCGGCCCTTGCGCTGTTCCGCGCTGGCTTGCGACACCGGCTCAATGGGCAGACGCTGCAGCCGATTGCGCACACTGTAACGGCTGACGCGGGCAAGGCCTGAGTCGATGACGGCGCGAATGCCGGGCACGGTGATCGAAGTTTCGGCGACATTGGTGGAGAGCACGATTCGCTGGCGCGAACCGTGTTCAAATATCCTACTTTGCTGCTCCCACGACAATCGTGAGTACAAACTCAAGACCTCGAGGCGTGAATCAAACTCCCGCTCCAGCAACTCGCCGACATCGCGGATCTCGCGCTCGCCGGGAAGAAAGACCAAGATATCGCCGCTGCCGATTTGACCGGGTTCGCTCGCGATTTCCTGGCAGGCTTCGAGGACCGCCTGATGCAAATCAGGATCGCCCGCCTCGTCCTTGATTTCCCGGTAACGCACTTCGATGGGGTGGCTGCGGCCACTCACCGTGATGACCGGCGCCCCACCAAAGAATTGCGCCATCCGCTCGACATCCAGCGTCGCCGAGGTGACGATCACTTTAAGATCGGGACGGCGCGACAACAGTCGCTTCAGCACCCCCAACAAGAGATCGACGTTCAATGTGCGCTCGTGAGCCTCGTCGACGATGATGGTGTCGTAGCGGCGCAGCAGGGGATCGCCGGCGAGTTCCGCCAGCAGCAGTCCATCGGTCATCAGCACCAAGCGGCTGGCGTCGGACACTTGATCCGCAAAGCGGACCCGGAATCCCACGCTGCGGCCGACGCTTTGCCCCAATTCTTCGGCGATACGAGCCGCCAAGGCGCGCGCCGCAATTCTTCGCGGCTGAGTATGGGCAATCAGCCCGGCGCTGCCGCGGCCCAGTTCGAGGCAGTACTGCGGCAGCTGTGTGCTCTTGCCGGAACCGGTATCGCCGGCGACGATGAGCACTTGATTGCTCTGCAGCGCCTGCAAGATGGCCTCGCGGCGCGCCGAAATCGGCAGATCAGGATCGTGCTTGAAGATCAGCTGCGGCGCAGCGCGCCGTGCTGCGCCCGCACCGTCGCTACGCTCACTCGTCACGCTTGACGGATAGCCAGAGACTTTCTTGAGCGGCCAGGTTCAGCTCCGCGAATACCTCGCCGCGTTCGATTGCGAGGCGCTCCATGCGGCGAAACCGCCGTTCGAATTTGGCATTGGCCGCTCGCAGCGCCGCTTCCGCGTCGACATCGAGTTTACGCGCAAGATTCGCCGCCGCGAACAACAGATCACCCACTTCTTCGAATACCGCAGCTGCGGGCTTGCCGTCCGCCGGGGTTGGGTTGTGCGCCGCGGCGTCGCGCACCTCCGCCAATTCTTCGGCCACTTTGTCAGCGCTTTGGCTCGCGAACTCGAAATCAAACCCGACTCGCGCCGCCCGCTTGCTCAGCTTGTCGGCGCGCATCAGCGCCGGCAGCGCGTCCGGCACATCCTGCATCGCCGATGGATCCGCGGCAGCGCGCTCGCGCGCCTTGATCTCTTCCCAGGTGATGCTTTGCTCCGCGGCGCTCAATTGAGCGCGATCGCCGAATACATGCGGATGTCGGCGCAGTAGTTTCTCGCAGATTGAGCCGGCCACGGCCTCGAAATCGAATTGTCCGGCTTCGCCCGCCATCTGCGAATGAAATACCACTTGAAATAAAAGATCGCCCAGTTCATCCCTGAGGTGCGGCATGTCGCCGCGCTGCACGGCGTCCGCAACCTCGTACGCCTCCTCGATGGTATACGGGGCAATGCTGGCAAAGGTCTGTTGCCTATCCCAGGGGCAGCCGTCGGCAGCGCGCAGGCGCGCCATGATTGCCAGCAATTCCTGCATGCGGCTGGTCACGGGGTGATTGCCGTGCGCGCTTGCAGCCGCCGCCGGAAGGTCATCAACATGCCGGCGGTGGCTCCCCAGATATTACGGTCGCCGTACGGGATGTCGTGAATATCGATGGTCAATTCGCCGATCTGGCGCTGACGGGTCTTATGATTGGCCGCATCCAAAATATAGTCGAGCGGCACTTCGAATACATCGTGCACTTCGGCCGTGGCGATGCGCAGCTGGTATTCGGGTTTGACGAATCCGACCACGGGTGTGACGCGAAAGCCCGAGATCACGACGTGGTCGGGCAGGTATCCCGCAAATTCCACCAGGCTGGCCTGAAGGCCAATCTCTTCGTGGGCTTCGCGCAGCGCCGCGTGCCATGCATCGGCGTCGCTCGGCTCGATGCGTCCGCCGGGGAAACTTATCTGGCCGGCATGATCCTTCAAGGTCGTGGCGCGCTGGGTCAACAACACCGTCAGGCCGCTAGCGTGTTCCACCAGAGGCACGAGCACCGCCGCCGGCGTGCGCCGCGCCGGCAAGCTGGCGCGCATCCGCGCCACCACCTCGGGAGAGGCCCCGACCAGCCAATGCATGTCCTCCTCCGGCGTGGACGGCGCAGGATCGAGGGCTTCGCGGATGTGCGATTTGGAATAAAGAGGATCCATCGTTGCTTATGATCCTGCGCCGTGGATCCCGCCCCCGGTCAGCGCTTTGGGATCGAGCAGCGCGCGCAGTTCATCCAAACTCAAGCCAGTCATTTCGGCAGCGACATCCAGGATCGGCCGTCCTTCCGCATAGGCTTTCTTGGCGATCGCCGCGCCCTTTTCGTAGCCAATGAGCGGATTCAAGGCGGTGACCAGAATCGGGTTGCGCGCCAGCGCTGCATTCAGCCGCTCGCGGTTCACCGTGAATCCGGCCAGCGCATTGTCCGCCAAATTGCCGCAGGCGATGCCGAGCAGCTGCAAACTCTGCAGCAAATTGTAGGCGATCACAGGCAGCATGACATTGAGCTGAAAATTTCCCGACTGTGCGGCGATGGTGATGGTCGCATCGTTGCCGATCACCTGCGCGGCAATCATGGTCACGGATTCGGGTACCACGGGATTGACCTTGCCGGGCATGATGCTGCTGCCCGGCTGCAGTGCCGGAAGCGCGATTTCCGCGAGCCCCGCCAGCGGCCCGCTGTTCATCCAGCGCAAATCATTTGCGATTTTCATGAGGCTGACGCCAACAACCTTGAGCTGCCCGGACAGTTCGACGGCCGTATCCTGGCTCGAAAGCGCCGCGAAGAAATTATCGCTGGGGCGAAACGCATGTCCGGTGCGCTCCGCCAGGTGGCGCGCAAACACTGCGCCAAACTCGGGCCTCGAGTTGATGCCGGTGCCGACCGCGGTACCGCCCTGCGCCAATGCCAGCAGCCGCGGCGTAACCTCGGCCAACCTCGATTCAGCCGCGGCGATCTGCGAATGCCAAGCGCTCGAGTTCCTGTCCCAGCGTGATAGGCATCGCGTCCATGAGATGGGTACGGCCGGTTTTGACGACGTCCGCGAGTTCGGTGGCGCGATCCCGAAGAACCTCGCGCAGCCGTTCTTAGCGCCGGCCGCAGCTGCTCATCGAGCACCAAGCACCGCCGCGACGTGGATGGCGGTCGGAATCACATCGTTGCTGCTTTGGCCCCTGTTCACTTCATCGTTCGGGATGCACCTTGGTTCCCAGGATGCGCGATGCGAGCGTCGCGATCACCTCGTTGGCATTCATGTTGCTGCTGGTGCCGGAGCCGGTTTGAAAAACATCCACCGGAAATTCGTTATCGCAATTGCCGGCGACCACCTCGAGCGCCGCTTCCTGAATGGCGGCGGCAACCGCTTGCGTTAAATCGCCGAGCTCTGCGTTGGCGCCTGCGGCGGCATGCTTGATCAGCGCCAATGCACGAATGAAGGCGCGAGGCATGCGCAGACCGCTGGGCGGAAAATTTTCGATGGCGCGCTGCGTTTGCGCGCCCCACAATGCCGTGGCGGGCACCTCCAGGGGTCCCATGCTGTCGCGTTCGACGCGGGTGGTTACTGTCATCGCGCCTTACTCCGCTCAAGTTCGGTCGTTTACGGTAGAATTAGCCAATTCTATCACTCAAGCGATTTAAAGCTTTCCGATGTCCAACGCCTTCAGTGACGCGCTGTCTCCCCTCGATGGCCGGTACGCCGACAAACTGAGCGCGGTGCGCCGCATATTCAGCGAAGCCGGACTGATGCGTGAACGGGTTCGCGTGGAATGCGCTTGGTTTCTGCGGCTGGCGTCCGGCCCCGCGGCGCGCGCGCTTGCCGGCTTGCCGGCCGGCGCCAAGGATTTGCTCGCGGCTCTGTCCAAAGATCCCGGCGCAACCAATGTCGTCGCCATCAAGGAGATCGAGTCGCGCACCAATCACGACGTGAAAGCCGTCGAGTACTGGCTGCGCGGCGAATTGCAGAATCGCGGCGCGACCGCAGCGCAACTGGAATGGATGCATTTTGCCTGCACTTCGGAAGATATCAACAATCTCGCCTATGCGCTCATGTTGCAGAGCGCGCGCTCGACGCTGCTGCTGCCCAAGCTGCGCGCACTGCAAGACTCGCTGGATGCATTGGCCGCCCGTCACGCCGGCGTCGCCATGTTGGCGCGCACTCATGGTCAATCCGCGTCGCCCACGACGTTGGGCAAGGAATTCGCCAATGTCGCGGCACGGCTCGAGATTCAGCGCGGCGCTATCGAGCGGGTGGCCATACTGGGCAAGATGAACGGTGCTGTCGGCAATTTCAACGCGCATGTGGCGGCCCTGCCGCAAGTCGATTGGCCGGCATTCAGCGCCGCATTCGTCGAATCATTGGGTCTCGCTTCGAACCCCTACACCACGCAGATCGAACCGCACGACTGGATTGCCGAATACTGTCATGCGCTGATGCGCGCCAACACCGTGCTGTTGGATTTTGCGCGCGACATGTGGAGCTACATTTCGTTGGGGTATTTCACGCAGCGGCTCAAATCAGGTGAAGTAGGCTCGTCGACCATGCCGCACAAAGTGAACCCGATCGACTTCGAAAATGCCGAGGGCAACTTAGGATTGGCCAATGCCCTGCTCGGGCATTTCGCCGACAAACTGCCGGTGTCGCGCATGCAGCGCGACCTGACCGATTCGACGGTGCTGCGCAATGTCGGCGTTGCCATTGGGCACTCGGTGCTCAGCTTCAGATCACTCGCCGCGGGCCTGGAAAAGATCGTGCTCAATCAAGCGCGGCTGGCGGAGGACTTGGACCGCGCCTGGGAGGTATTGAGCGAAGCGGTGCAAACCGTGATGCGGGCCCACGGCATTCCAGATGCCTACGAACGCCTGAAATCCTTCACGCGCGGCCGGCCCATCGACGAGCGCACCATGCGTGAATTCATCGCCTCCGTGGCCCTTCCAGCCGGGGAAAAGCAACGTTTGATGGAGCTTACGCCCGGGACCTATGTCGGCTTGGCGCCGCGCCTGGCGCTGCGCGGAAGGGCCCCTTAAGGGCCGCCGACTGCTCAAGTTAGCCGCTCCGAAACGTGACGTAGTTAGCACGGTACCGCCCGAATCAGACGGTACTATCAGGCTCAAACTACGCGGGGTTGGGGTTAGCCATGGCGGGTGATACGGAAGAACGCTCAAAACCGGTCGCGGGTAAGATTACCGCGCCTGGACTTGACGTGTCCTTGGGATCCGGTACCCGGACCATCCTAAGCACCATGCCCGAGGTCCGCGAAGCCAGTCTCAAGGTCGCAAAATCGGCGCAGCGACTGCTGTCGATTTTCACGCAGGATTTGGAGCCGCTGGTGTATGGCGAGGAGCCCTTTCTCGAGGCCATCAAGCGCCTGGTGCTGGCGCGTTCCTACGCCAAGGTCAGGGTTCTGCTCGCCGACCCGTCGCGGGCCATGGTCGATAACAACCGTTTTCTCGCCTTGGCCCGGCGCCTGACCAGCTGCATCGATTTGCGCGCCATGAGTCCCGATTATCCCGCAAGCGCGGGCGCCTTCATCATCGCCGACGACAAGGCGCTGGTGTATCGATTGCAGGCGGACCGCTGGGACGGCATTTCGGATATGAATGATCCGGCCGTGGTGCGGCGCTATTTGAACTTCTTCGACGAAGTCTGGCAAACGAGCATGCAAGAGTCGCAAATGCGGCAGATGCTCATGTAGCCTTCGGCTTCCCGCAGCACGCCCGTATAATGGGCGGATGCGAGAGCCCCTCCCCGATCCCAAATCTGCCGGCACGGTCATCGTCGGCATGTCGGGCGGCGTTGACTCCGCCGTCGCGGCTCTGCGTTTGCGCGATTCAGGCTACGCCGTGCAAGGCTTGTTCATGTCCAATTGGGAGGACGACGAGGACCGCTACTGCACCAATGCTGCGGATTTTCAAGACGCGCGCCGGGTATGCGAAGCATTGGGCATCGCTCTGCATCGGGTAAGTTTTGCCGCCGAATATCGGGAGCGGGTCTTCAGTCATTTCCTGCGCGAGTACACGGCGGGCCACACGCCGAATCCGGATGTGCTCTGCAATCGCGAAATTAAATTCGGCGTCTGTCTGGATTACATGCAGCGCTTGGGCGCCGCCTGGATCGCCACCGGCCACTATGCGCAGGTCCGCCACGGGCCAATTCCGGAGCTGCGGCGTGCGGCGGACGCTGCGAAGGATCAGAGCTATTTTCTGCACGGCGTGGCCGCGTCCGCGCTCGCGAAAACGCTGTTTCCCATCGGCGACCTGCAAAAGACTGAGGTGCGGAAAATGGCGCATGCGGCCGGCTTGCCGGTGTACGACAAACCAGACAGCACCGGCATCTGTTTCATCGGCGAGCGACCCTTCCAAGAGTTTTTGAGCCGCTACTTGCACACTCAACCGGGACCGATTGAGACCGCCGAAGGTCGCGTCATCGGCGAGCATCCGGGTCTTCCGCTTTTCACTTTGGGGCAGCGCTCCGGCCTGCGCGTTGGCGGGCGCGCGGGAGCCGCCGCCGCGCCCTGGTACGTTGCGGATAAAGACGCCGCGCGCAACGCGCTCATCGTGGTTCAGGATCAAGACCATCCGTTGCTGCTCTCCGATACCTTCGATGTGGAGCAAATGCATTGGATCGGAGCGGGCGGCCTATCCGCGCACCCGCTCCATTGCACCGTGAAGACGCGCTACCGGCAGCATGATCTTGAGTGCTCGGCCAGCCGCGGCACAGGCTGCCACTGGCGCGTGACCTTGAGCCAACCCGCGCGCGCCGTCACGCCCGGTCAGTACGCGGTGTTCTACAGCGGCGAGCGCTGTCTCGGCGGCGGCATCATCGCGCGGCGTTTCAACTCCTCGCCCGGAGCCGCGGCGCGCACTATCGCCTATAATTCTCTTTTTTCCGTGGAGGGGTCATGACAGATAGCTTCAATGCTCGAACGACGCTCAATGTGGGTGCGCAGCAATATGAGATCTTGAATCTCGCCGCACTCAAGTCGTTCAATGTCGATCGTCTGCCCTTCTCCCTGAAGATCCTGCTGGAAAATCTGTTGCGCTTCGAAGACGGCGTCAATGTGACCAAGAGCGACATCGAAGCGCTCCTCAAGTGGGACCCGAAAGCCCTCCCCAGCCACGAAATCGCGTTCACCCCGGCGCGGGTCATCATGCAGGATTTCACCGGTGTCCCCTGCATCGTCGACCTGGCGGCGATGCGCGAGGCGATCGTCAAGCTCGGCGGCGATCCGCAGAAGGTCAATCCGTTGGCGCCGGCCGAGTTGGTCATCGACCACTCGGTACAGGTCGATGAATACGGCGCCGCCAATTCGCTGCAGCACAATAACGAAATCGAATTCAAGCGCAATGGCGAGCGCTACATGTTCTTAAGATGGGGTCAAACGGCCTTTAGTAATTTCAAGGTGGTGCCGCCGAATACCGGCATCGTGCATCAAGTCAACATCGAACGGCTGGCGCGAGTGATCTTCGCCGACGATGCGGCAGGCAAGAAATCCGCGTATCCGGACACTCTGGTGGGCACCGATTCCCACACCACCATGGTCAATAGTCTGGGCGTGCTCGGCTGGGGCGTCGGCGGCATCGAAGCCGAGGCTGCCATGCTGGGCCAGCCGGTGACGATGTTGATACCGCAGGTGATCGGATTCAAACTCACCGGCGCACTGCCGGCCGGCACCACGGCCACCGATCTTGTGCTCACAGTGACCGAAATCCTGCGCAAGTTCGGCGTGGTGGACAAATTCGTCGAATTCTTCGGCGATGGCTTGCAGGGCCTGCCGCTCGCGGATCGCGCCACCATCGCCAACATGTCGCCGGAGTTCGGCTCGACCTGCGCCATTTTTCCGATCGACGAGGAAACCGTTCGCTATCTGGAACTCACCGGCCGAGCGCCCGAACAGATTGCACTGGTCGAGGCTTACGCCAAGGCCCAGGGTATTTGGCGCGTCAATGGCGCCGCGGCTGCCGACTACACCGCCGTCGTTGAACTGGATCTATCCACGGTCGAACCCTCGCTGGCGGGACCCAAGCGTCCGCAGGACCGGGTGCCGCTGCGCAAGGCGAAGAGCGTCTACGAGAGCAGCGTCAAGAAGATGGCCGAAGAGCGCACGCAGAAAAACCCGAGCGCCAAGGGCAAGGCTTCCGCCACCGTGGACGGTAAGAGCTTCGACGTTAAGGATGGCGCAGTGCTGATCGCCGCCATCACCAGCTGCACGAACACCTCGAATCCCGCGGTTCTGGTCGCCGCCGGCCTGTTGGCGCGCAATGCGATCAAGCGAGGCCTCGCATCCAAACCCTGGGTGAAGACTTCGTTGGCGCCTGGCTCTCGCGTGGTTACCGATTATCTGACCAAAGCCGGATTATTGACGGATTTGGAGCAGCTCGGGTTCTATACAGTGGGCTACGGCTGCACCACCTGCGTGGCCGATGGCACTCCCGTAACGCTGGCGGATGGCACCTCACGCCGCATCGAATCGCTGCCGGCCGTGGGCGGCCAGCGGGTGCTCGCGCCCCTCCCTGCAGGCGAGCTGCAGATCGCGATACAGTCTGAGCGCATGGATCAGGGCGAGCGCGACTGCGTGTCGATCGTGCTGGAGGACGGCCGTTCCCTCACGCTCACGCCCGATCACCGTGTGCTGTGCGCGGATGGACGCTGGGTTCGGGCCGACCAGCTCGTTCTGAACGAAGATCGCGTTCTGATTGGGCCGGAGGCTCCGCTCGATGATCCTGGTAAGGATGAGTCGGGCTACGAGCTGCACGCCGGGGCCCGGATCTTTACGATGGCGAGCGACAACGAACGTCGCTGCACACTCGCGTTTGCGCGCCTGCTAGGCCATTTACTTAGCGATGGATCGATCAGTCGCGAGGGGCAGGCGCGGATGAACGTCGGGCAAAGGTTCGACCGCGAAGCGGTTCTCAATGATATCGAGCTGCTCACCGCCAAGCGGCCGAAAGCCACAGCTTACGATCAGCGCAAGTGGTCCATCGTGCTGCCGCTCGAACTCACCCAGAGCATCCTGTCGCTCCAAGAGGTCCATGTCGGCCGGCGCATTGACCAGCCCGCTTTCCTGCCCGAGTTCCTGTTAAAGCCAGCCTGCCCGGTCTCGGTAATCCGGGAATTTTTGGGGGGCACCTTCGGCGGAGACGGACATGCTCCTGCCCTGCGTCGCTATGGCAAGAGCGCGGATCAGGCGAGCCTGGAGCCGCCCATGTACTCGCAAAGCGCCAAACCCGAGTTCGTCGATTCAACCAGACAGAAGATGGATAAGATCATCCAGCTGCTGTCCCGGTGCGGGGTCGAGGTCTCTGGTGCCGTAGTCCGCGAGTATCCCACGCGTCGCTCGGCCTCGACTTATCCCAGCCCGCAGGACGGGATCGCTCGACGGGAAATCCGTCTGGAGCTGCCGGATGGGCTTTCCTTCGTCGAGAGAATCGGATATCGCTACTGCATCGACAAGACTCTAAAAGCGAGTGCGGCCGCCGTCTACTGGCGCATGCTCGCGACCATCGACCGTCAGCGGCTATGGATGGCCGACCGACTCGAGCGCATGTCCCGCTACCCGACCCAACGTCCCTTCGGCCGATGGCGATCGGTCGCCGCGCGCGAGCTCGCCGAGCTCGAGACGCCGATCTTCCCGCACTACTCACTGCTCGAAGGGGATGATCGGTTCTCGCGCTTGCCGGCGGCGACAGCGCGCGCCTTCCGTCCTCTACACCGGGAGAGTTGCGAGTTCCCCTCGCCTGCACAACTCTTTGAGCAGCTCGGCGTGAGCCACTGGTTCGGCGCTCTGCGCGCGCGTCAATCGCTTGATCACGCGAAACGCTACTGTCTCGACAAGGAGTCCCTGACGCTGCCGGCGTTGAGCTTGCGCATCATCGACCGCCGGGCCGCAGGACGCCGGCGAGTGTTCGACATTGCCGTGCCCCAGGTGCAGGCGTTTCTTGCCGGCAACGTGGCGGTACACAATTGCATCGGCAACTCCGGGCCCTTGAAACCCGAAATCTCCGAAGCGGTAAGAACCGGCGATGTGGTGGCCTGCTCAGTACTCTCCGGCAACCGCAATTTCGAGGGCCGCGTTCACCCTGAAATTAAGATGAACTTCCTGGCTTCGCCACCGCTGGTGGTGGCTTACGCGCTTGCCGGCAGCCTCGACATCGATATCACGACCGAACCGCTGGGCGAGGGCAAGGACGGCAAGCCCGTGTACTTGAAGGACATCTGGCCAAGCGCCAAGGATGTGGCCAATGCGGTGGCTGCATCGGTCGATTCCGCAATGTTCAAGAAGGGATATGCCAACGTATTCAAGGGCGATGCCAATTGGGCGGCGATCAAGACGCCGGCCGGCAAGATTTATTCCTGGGATGGTAAATCAACCTACGTCAAG
Organism: uncultured Gammaproteobacteria bacterium; assembly: GCA_963785405.1. Taxonomy (GTDB): domain Bacteria; phylum Pseudomonadota; class Gammaproteobacteria; order Steroidobacterales; family Steroidobacteraceae; genus Bog-1198. The sequence goes on along the minus strand of CAWAVF010000002.1, from coordinate 841,628 downwards.
AACCCGCCCTACTTTGACGGCATGACGATGACCCCGGCGCAGCTTGTTGACATCAAGGGCGCGCGAGCGCTCGCGGTACTCGGCGATTCAGTCACCACCGATCACATTTCTCCGGCCGGCAATATCTCCAAATCCAGCCCCGCGGCCAAGTATTTGCTGGCCCAGGGAGTACAGGTTGTGGACTTCAATTCCTACGGCGCTCGCCGCGGCAACCACGAAGTCATGATGCGCGGGACCTTCGCCAATATTCGCTTGCGCAATCTGTTGCTGCCGGGTACCGAAGGCGGCATCACGCTGCACATTCCGAGCAACGAACAAATGTCGATATTCGACGCGTCCGTGAAATACAAAGCCGCGGGCACGCCGCTGGTGATACTCGCAGGCAAGGAATACGGGACCGGCAGCTCGCGCGATTGGGCGGCCAAGGGAACCATGTTGCTGGGTGTCAAGGCCGTGATCGCCGAGAGCTTCGAGCGCATTCACCGCTCCAATCTCATCGGCATGGGAGTGCTGCCGCTGCAATACAAGCCGGGCGACAGCACGCAAAAGCTAGGGCTCACCGGCAAGGAAACTTTTGAAATCGTGGGTCTGAACCGTGGCGAGGCGAAGAACGTCAAGGTCATCGCCAAGGCCGACGATGGCAAGAGCACCGAATTCGAGGCGCGCTTGCGCATCGATACTCCGAAGGAGCTCGATTACTACCAGCACGGCGGAATTTTGCAATACGTCTTGCGGCAACTCGCCAGGCCCAGGAGGGCAGCGTGAATAACCTGACCATGTATCAAGCGACGGTACCCACCTGCACGCGGGCGCTGAACAGCCTTGCGGCAATTCTGGAGAAAGCCGCCGCCTACGTCCAAACCGGCAAGATCGACCCGGCGGCGCTGCTGCAAACCCGCTTGTTCCCCGACATGCTGCCCTTGAGCGTGCAGATTTTTATCGCGAATGACATTGCCGGCGGAGGAGCCGCGCGTCTTGCTGGCGTGCCGGTACCGACCTTCGACGGCAAGGACAAGACCTTGGCCGAGCTGATCGCCAATACTCGCCGTACGGTCGAATATCTTGCGAGCCTGAAGCCACAGCAGTTCGAAGGGTCCGAAGACAGGACGGTTACCTGGCAGACACGGTCCTCTTCCAAGAGCATGCAAGGCATGCCCTACCTGTTCGGTCACCTGCTGCCCAATGTCTTCTTCCATGTGACCACCGCGTACGTCATTCTGCGGCAAGCGGGTCTCGATATCGGCAAGCAGGACTATCTGGGCAGCGGCTAACCTAGTGCGTTGCGCTGCCGGCGGCCGCGACGCTGCCGGCTTCAACCAGCACCATCGTGCTTGGATTGAGATGCGTTTTGATGGCGGTGTTGACCTGCGCCACGCTTATGGCTTTCACGGCCGCCGGGTATCCATCCAACCAGGACAGGTCATAGCCGCGCTGCGTATTCGACAGAATGGTGCCCGCCAAGCCGCCGGTGGTCGACAGACCCACGAAGTAGCTGCCGGTGATTCCCTGCTTGCGCGCTGCCAATTCCTGGTCGGTGACGCCGTCGTTCCACCACTTGTCGAGCTCCCGTCGGGTGGATGCAACGCCCTTGGACAACAGCGCCGGTGCGAAACTGGCGTTGATGTTCCAGGCGCCGTCGACGATGCTGTCGTCGCCCATGCTGGCGCTGATCCCGTAGGTCAGTCCTTCTTTGTCGCGCACGCTGCCCATCAAGCGGCCGGTAAATCCGCTGCCGAGAATGGCGGTTCCCACCCGCAGCGCCAACGAATCCGGATCCTTGTACTTAAGGCCGGTCGCCTGTCCGAGCAGCACGCTGACGCTGGGCTTGTCCGCGAGCGGCACCGTGATTTCGCTGGCCGCCGATGATTGCGCCGGTTTCGCGGGTCGAATGTAGTCCTGCCCGCCGCTCCACCCGGAAAATGCCTTGCCGACTTCGGCCTGCGTATCCATATCCGAGACATCGCCCGCCACCACCAGCGTCATATGTGCGGGACCATAAAATTTGGCTTGGAATGCCTTGAGCTCGTCGAGATTCGCCGACTTGGCCGCCGCCAGGTATTCGCTCAAGGTATGAGGCCGATTGGGGTGGCCCGCGGGGAATATCGCGCGATCAAAAGCCTCCAGGGCGCGCGCGCCGCTGTTCTGCGCCGAGTGCTCCAGCTCGCCGACCATCTGTTGCTTTGCTTTGTTGAATTCCGCGGCTTGCAGCGCCGGAGTGCGCAACTCCGCGGCAATCAGTCCGACAACCAGCGCCAAGTCCTTCTTCAAGCATTTCGCGCGGACTTGCAAAGATTGCGAGCCGACCGAAAAGCTGATTTCGGCGCCGACATTTTCCAATTTGTCGGAGATCGCGAACTTATCGAGCGCCTTCGTGCCACGGTCGAGCATCATGCCGGAAAGGGTTGGAATCGCAATATTGCCCGATCCGGCCATCGCATCGCCGGCGGGCAACACGCCCAGAATCACGACCACATCCTTAACCGTGGACCGATAGGTGATCAAATCGATGCCGTCGACTTGCGAACGGTGCGCATGATCCTCCATGTTTGCGGCGAGCGCAGATCCGGTGAGCGCAAATAGCGCAATCAGTGCATGCAGGCGCATCACGAGCCCTTCTCCGTTGTTGCTGTTACGGGAACAAACCAGCCTGTCGTACTTTGATCAACAGCGAGGTATTTCTTGGCTACCCGCTGCACGTCCTTGGCGGTGACTTGCTGCACCGCCTGCGGGAAAGTGACATACAAGGTCCAATCACCCACTCCGATCCACTCGGCGAGTTCGCTGGCAACGCCGGCAGTGCCGTCGCGCTTGTAGGCATCCTCGGCAATGTACTGCTGCTTGACCCGGCCTACCTCGGCTTCGGTCACCCCATCGGTCTTGATCTTGGCGATTTCCGCAAGCAGCGTTTTTTCCGCCTGCTCATGACTGGTTCCCGGCGACAGCGCCGCATAAACGCTATGCAGCGACAGATCGCGCAGCAAGTCGGTGCCGGCCTCGGCGCGCAGCGCCAATCCCTGATCGACGAGGGCGCGGTACAAACGCGCGTTCTTGCCTGAGCCCAATATGGCATCGAGCATCTCGAGCGGCGCCTGATCGGCATCCCTGCCGTTCGGCACCTTGTGCGCAATGATGACCGTGCCAAGTTCGCCGGGCCGCCTGATCAAAACACGCCGCTCGCCGCTTTGTGGCGGCTCCTCGGTGTAAATATCCGGAATGGGCGCCGGCGAATGCGAATACACGCCGTAGTATTTCTTGATCAACCCCAATACCGCCTCGGGCTCGATATCGCCGACCACGGTGACCGTGGCGTTGTTCGGCCAGTAGAAGGTATCGTAGAAGTCGCGCAGCTTGGCAATGGGCACATGCTCGATATCGCTTTTCCAGCCGATCACCGGATGGTGGTACGGCAGCGCCACGTAGGCGGCCGCGGTCACTTCCTCCATCAGCACATTCTCAGGATCGTTCTTGCCGCGCTCGTACTCGTTGCGAACCACCGTCATTTCGGATTGCCGATCCGACTCGTGCAGCCATAGATGACGCATGCGATCGGCCTCGATTGCGATGTATCCCTCCAGACTCTCGCGTCCGATGGTCGCGAAATAGTTGGTGCGGTCGAACGAGGTGTTGGCGTTGAACTGCCCGCCGACGCGCTCCAGCAGCTGTTTGATGCTGTTGCCTTTTGCGTCATTGAAGGCATCGCTGCCCTTGAACATCATGTGTTCCAGAATATGTGTGGCTCCGGTGGTACCGGTCACCTCGTTGCGCGATCCCACGCGATAAGTCACCTGAAATGTCACCACCGGCGCAGAATGGTCCGGCACCAGCAACACGCTGAGGCCGTTGCTGTCGAGCCGATATTCATCGATCCCGCCCAAGGATTTGATGTGCGTGAACCCAAGGTAAGCTTGCGCCGCGGGCGTGTTCTCCTCGCGCGCTGCGGCCGCGGTGGCGAGTGCCGCCAGAGCGAGCGCCGCCATGCCCGCGAAATACCCCGCGTTGACTCTATTAAGGACCTTCTCACCCATGCTAGCTCCCAGCGCTGTTCTGCAAAAACGATAATTCTAATTGTTTCCCGCGCAGGAGTGGCCACATTCGCGCTGCGACAATTGGCTTGCTGCTAAGTTCAAGCGGCGAGCGTCTGAACTTCATCTGTCCAGACTTTGAAGCCAACCAAGGTGCTGGGTCCGAAGGTCATGCTGATGGCCACGTCCGCGGCATCACGGCCGCGCGCGATCAGCACTCGACCGATGCGCCGCTGGTTGTTGCGCGGGTCGAAGACATGCCATCCGCCGCCAATGTAGGCTTCCAGCCATCCGGCAAAATCCATCGGCGCCTCCGCAGCGGCTACGCCGATGTCGCCCAAATAGCCGGTACAGTATCGCGCCGGAATGTTGAGACATCGGCACAGGGTGATCGCCAGATGCGCGTAGTCGCGGCACACCCCGGTCCGCTCGTTGAAAGTCTCCCATGCCGTTTTGGTGGGACGCGCGCACAGATAGTCGAACACCACATGCCGGTGCACGTAATCGCATATGGCCTGCACCCGAGACCAACCGGGCATCATGCCGCCAAACAACTTCCAGGCGGCGGCGGACAAATGCTCGGTCTCGCAGTAGCGGCTGGGCAGGAGATACACCAGCGCCTCCTCCGGCAATGACTCAACGCTATGCTCGCAGGCGTAGGGACACGAAGGTTCGGCGATGCCGCTGTCGCGAACCAATGCGTCGGCCGTGAGCTTGAAGCTGCCGGACGGGGCGACCACGCGCGTGCACCAATTCCCGAAACCATCGCGATACATGAAGGTCGGCACGGCGGGTTCGGTGACGAGGGTGTCGGCCCGAACCAGGTCCGCCGCGCGGCTATAATGCACATTCAGATTCAAAATCATCGGCGTGGCTTGGGCGAACTCGTACCCCAATTCATAGCCGACTCGTATCAACATCGCGATCACCCCCTCGTAGTCGGCGTCCTACGGCGAGATCAGACTGGCCAGCCCCAGGATCGAGCGTGAAAACGGCACGGGAATTCCCAGCAGGCCCGCGATCTCAACCACGGCGCCGAGCTGCGGCGCCAGCTCCAGCGGCCGCCCCGCCTGCAAATCGGCGAGCATCGACGTCGTGAAGTTGCCGAGCCGCAGAGCGATCCCGATGCGCTCTTCCGGGGTCATGTCGATTCGCAAATCGAGCCGTTCGCCGCAGAGCTGCATTTCCTGCATCATCAGTACGCACAGCTGGCGCACTTCTGCATGCCTCAGCATCGTCGCGGTGCCGCTCCGCGTCAACGCGCTCAAGGGGTTCATGGTCATATTACCCCAAAGCTTGGTCCACGCATCTTGGCGAATTCGGCGCGACGCCTGTGCGTCGATGCCGCCGTCGCGAAGCGCGCTTAGCACGGATTCAAGCCGCGCCGAGATTTCGCCGCCCGGCTCGCCGAGCAGCAGCCGATCGACGGCGACAACTTCGACGTGTGCGGGGGCCAGGACTCGTGCCGAGGCATGCACCACGGATCCCAACGTGCGCTGCCGCGGAAAGGTTCGCTCCTGAAAACCGCCGGGGTCGACCGACTCGAGACTTCGGTTGTTGAGCGCGCCGCTGAAATCCTGGAAGAACCACCAGGGAATGCCGTTGGTGCCGCTGACGACCACGCTCGAGGGTCCTATCAAAGGCACCAAAGTCGGCGCCAACTGCGGCAGGATCTGCGCCTTGACGGTGAGAAACACAAAATCATGCGCACCCAGCTCCACCGCCGTCCCCGCGCGCGGACGCGAGTGGCGCGTGTTCCCTGCACGTGACACCCTTAAGCCCTCGCTGCGCAACGCATCCAGCGTCGCGCCGCGCGCCAGCATCGATACCGGCCATCCGGCGCGGTCGAATGCGTCGGCTAGCCAGGCGCCAATGGCGCCAGCGCCCACAATGGCCACGGTCGAGCTCATAGCTTGGGACAATACCAGCGCCCTAGCCACGGGCGGGCAGTGTATAGGACTATTGTTGGCGGTCTGGAAGCGCGCGCGAGTGGTGATTTAAAATCTAGATACAATCTATAACCTATTGTATATAAGGAATAGTTGATGGCTAATACCGAGGGCACCTCGACCCAGCCTTGGGTGGCGCTCTTCGATTTGGATGGAACCCTGACCTGGCAAGATACGCTGCTGCCGTTCATCTTGGGCTTCCTTAAGCGCCATCCGCGCAGGCTCCTGCGCCTGTGGCCACTGCCGTTCGCCCTCTACTGCTACTGGAGGGACCGCGACCGCGGCGCGCTCAAATCAAGCGTCATACGCATGGTCATGGGCGGCGCCAGTCGTCAAGTGCTCGAGGCGTGGGCCGAGTCCTTTGTCAGCGCTTTGAAACCCCGGCACAAATTCCGGCCGCTGGCGCTTGCGATTCTGGAGACTCACCGCGCGGCGGGCGATCATCCGGTGCTGCTCTCGGCAAGCCCGGATCTTTATGTCGATCACATTGGCCGCGTGCTCGGCTTCGAACGGACTCTGTGCACCGAACTCGTCTGGTCCGGCGATCGGCTCGACGGCCATTTGAAAACGCAAAATCGGCGCGGCGAGGAGAAATTGCGCTGTCTCGCCTGGCTGCGCGAGCAGTATCGCGGTCTGCCAATCATCGCCTATGGCAATTCAGCGTCCGATTTGGATCACATGCGCCATGCCGATCGCGCGCTGCTCGTCAACGGCAACAGCGCTGCACGCCGCCTCGCTGCCAAATGGGGAATCGCTGTTTCGAACTGGAATTAAGCGCCGGGACGCAGCGCATTCCGCAACGAGTCGTGCAGCTTCAGCAGCAGATTCTCGGTGGTCGACCAGTCGATGCAAGGATCCGTGATCGACAGCCCGTACTCGAGCTTGCTCAAGTCCTCAGGGATTGGCTGACTGCCCCCCTGCAAATGGCTCTCGAGCATCAGCCCGACGATCGAACGGTTGCCATCGACTATTTGCGCCACGCAATTCTCCGCCACGTGCGGCTGCACGCCCGGATCCCGATTCGAGTTGCCGTGACTGCAATCAACCACGATGGTTGCCGGCAGCCCAGCCGAGGTGAGCTCCCGTTCCGCCACCGCAATGCTGACGGCGTCGTAGTTGACCCGCCCGCCTCCGCCGCGCAGCACGATATGCGCGTGCGTATTGCCGCGCGTGCGGAACACCGCCGACTGTCCCTGCTGCGTGATGCCGAGAAAATGATGGGGATGCCGCACCGACTGCAGGGCGTTGATCGAGGTCGCCAAGGCGCCGTCCGTACCATTCTTGAATCCCACCGGCGTCGACAGGCCGCTCGCCATTTCCCGGTGAGTTTGCGATTCGGTGGTGCGCGCGCCAATGGCCGTCCAGGTGATGAGCTCGGACAGGTATTGCGGCATGATCGGATCGAGCGCTTCGGTGCCTGCAGGAAGCCCGAGTTCGGCTATGTACAGCAATAATTCCCGCGCCAGCAGTATCCCTTTTTCAATGTGGAAGGAATCGTCCAGATCCGGATCGTTGATCAGTCCTTTCCAGCCGACGGTGGTGCGCGGCTTCTCAAAGTACACGCGCATGATCAACAGCATGCTGGACTCTACCCGGGACGCCAACTCCTTGAGCCGCGTCGCATACTCGCGCGCGGCAACGACATCGTGAATGGAACAGGGCCCGACGACCACGAACAGCCGGCTGTCGCGGCGCTCCAAGATGGCGCGGACGATTTCCCGGGATTTGAATACCGTCTCAGCGGCTCTGGCGGTGAGCGGCAGCCGCCGTTTGACCTCCTCGGGCGTCGCCAATAGCTCGCTGGACGCCACATTGACATTTTGCAGCTGGTCTTGAATATTTCCCACAGGATTTTGCCTACATGGACGTGCGTATGGTCCAAAGCTCCGGAAAGAACTTCAGCTCCAGCGCCTTGGTTAGGTAAGACACGCCGCCGGTGCCGCCCGTGCCGCGCTTGTTGCCGATGATGCGCTCGACGGTTTTCACATGGGCAAATCGCCACAATTGGAATTTGTAATCCAGATCGACCAGGCGCTCGGCCAGCTCATACAAGTCCCATTCCTTGACGGAATTGTGGTACACGCTGAGCCACGCCGCCGCGACCTTCTTGCTGGCTTGATAGGGCTGCGCGAAGTCGCGGTCGATGGCATCCGCCGGCACATCCAAGCCGCGCCGGCTGAGCAATCGCAGCACTTCATCGTAGAGACTGGGCGCATGCAGCGCCCGCTCGAGCAGCTCGTGGACTTCGCTGTCGGCGCGGAACACCTTGATGGTGTCGGCATTCTTGTTGCCGATCAGGAATTCCAGCATTCGATATTGCGGCGACTGAAATCCCGAGGACTTGCCGAGCGAATTGCGAAACGCCGAATAGTCATGCGGCGTGATGGTCGCCAGCACATCCCATGATTGCAGCAGCTGCTGCTGGATGGTGGATACCCGCGCCAGCATCTTGAATGTCGGGCCGAGATCATCGCGGCGCACGCAATCGACGGTGGCGTTGAGTTCATGCAGACACAGTTTCATCCACAATTCCGAGACTTGATGGATGATGATGAACAGCATCTCGTCGTGCTGGTAGGACAAGGGATGTTGGGCATTCAGCAACTTGTCGAGATTGAGGTACTGCGAATAGCTCAACGACTCGCCGAGGTCCCAATGTACCTGCTCGTCGCTCAAATCCACAAATGGCTTGATTTGCGGCGTTGTGCGCTTCATTTCAGCTCTTGAACACCCAGCCGGGCACGGTGCGCCAGCCGGCCAGCAATTCACGGTCGAGACGCCGATAATCCGGCTCGAGCTTTTCAACCAAACGCCAGAAATTGGCCGAATGATTCATGTGTTTGGTGTGCGCCAATTCATGGATGAACAGATAGCGCACAACCTCCGGGCGCAGAAATACCAGGGAGCAATTCAAGCTGACGGTGCCGCGCGTGGAGCAGCTGCCCCAGCGCGTTCGCTGACAACGTATGCTGACGCGCGATACCGGATACTTGAGATCCGCCGCCAGCTCAAGCAGCCGCGGCGTCAGCCGCTCTTCGGCGGCGGCCTTCAGCCAGACTTGCAATAATCTGCGCACCGCAGGTTCATCCGGAGCCTGCACCGCGATGCCGCCGGCGTGGCGCTCGAGCTTTTGACCCGCGCCGCGGCGCCATTCCACGCCCAGATTCTCGCCGGTGAATGCGAACTCGATGACGCGCGGCACCGGCTCACTGGGAGCGACATAGCAACGCATCGCGGCGACCTTGCGATTGATCCACGGTGTGAAGCGATGCACGAAATCACGCACCGCATGAGCGTTGACGCCGACAGGCACCACGATTTCCACGCGTCCCCCGACGTGCACCCGCGCTGTGAGCCGCCGTGCACGCGGACTAACACGAACTGCGAATGGGTCGCTGGAGCCGCGCGTCTCGAACAGCGATAACTGCGTGCCTTGTGGCTTCATCGCGCCGAATGATACCAGGTTCACTTCGCCAATAGCGCAAGCTGACGCTGCGCGGCTTTGTAGTCCGGAGCCGCGATCAGCGATTTTTCGATCCAGTTGCGGGCGCCCAAATGATCGCCGCGCGCCTGCAGCTCGCGGCCCAGAGCCAGATACGCCTCCGCGTGTCCCCAGCCGGGCGTGTCTATGTTCGTGCCGGACGACTCATCGAACAGATGCGCCGCCAGCTGCAGCTCGGTAAATGCACGTTGACTCTCGGGCGAGCCGGGTTTCGCGCCGCGCATGTCCTGCATCGCCATCAGCAGCACGACACGTGGATTGCGCGGCGCCAGATTGAACGCGGCCTTGAGGCGCTCCGCCGCGCGCGACCGCAGCAGCACCGACTCGAGCGATTTCAGGTCGGCAAGCGCGGCATAACAGGTGGATTGCAGCGCCAGAGCCTCCACCGACTTCCCATTTTTGTCGAGCAGCGGCTTGAGTTCGTCGATGCAATCGGAAAACGCCGCGGCCGCCTCGTGGCCGTGCCGTTGGCGCAAAAGATCGCCGACGCGGTACTGCGCGTGCGCCAGGTGATAGCGCAAGGCCGCATCGCCGCTGTCGTTCTTGACCTGGTTGGTCAGATTTTGAATCAGATTCGCCAGGGTGTTGCTATCCTCGGTTTGATAGGCGTAGAGAATCTGCGCCTGAATATCGCCGCCTTCCTGCGCCACGACCGCGGCGGCGGCCAGCAGTCCTGTTAACAGAATATATTTCGCAATGAACATGCTTCCCTTTCCTTAAGCGGCGGCGCCCGCGCTTAGAATGGCAATCGAAGATAGCATAATGAGGTTGCCGCCTTGGGCCTGGATCTGATCGATATCGGTTCGAATCTTACGCATGACAGTTTCGCAGCGGATCGTGACAGCGTCATGGCGCGCGCCGCCCAAGCCGGCGTGCATCGTCAAGTGGTCACCGGCACCGATCTTTCCAGCTCGCGGCTGGCGGCTGCATTGGCAGCCCTGCACCCCGGTCGATTGTGGAGTACCGCCGGCATCCACCCTCATCATGCCGAGAACTTCGCGGCCGCGCAGCGCGCAGAATTGTACGAGCTATTGACCATGAATCGCGTGGTTGCGGTGGGCGAATGTGGCCTCGACTATTATCGCAATTTTTCGGCGCCGGCGGCGCAGCGGGCGGCATTTCGCGCGCAGCTGGAAATCGCCGCCGAGCTGCGCAAACCGGTGTTCCTCCATCAACGCGACGCGCACGCCGATTTCACCGCGATGCTCCGCGAGTTTAGCGGCAAGCTGCACGGCGGCGTGGCGCATTGTTTCACCGCCGGCGATTTCGAGCTGGAGGAGTACCTGACGCTTGGATTGCACATCGGGATCACTGGCTGGGTCTGCGACGAGCGTCGCGGTCAGACGCTGCGCGCAACCGTGCCGCGGATCCCTGCCGGGAAGCTGCTGCTGGAGACCGATGCACCCTATCTTTTGCCGCGTGACCTACAACCTAAGCCCAAATCGCGGCGCAATGAGCCGAGTTTCCTGCCGCATATCGCGCGCGTGGTCGGGGATCTGCGCGGCGAGAGCCTGGCGAGCGTGGCCGAGACCAGCACGCGCAATGCTGTCGCGTTGTTTGCGCTTTAGAGATTCGTGAACAGGTGCGGGCTCGGCCGCAGCTGCGCGACCAGCCGGCCCCAGGATTCCGTATACGGATTGTGCGCCGCCGATTGCTTGGTGCCGCGATCCAGCGCCGGAAATTCCACTTCGATGCCGTCGAGCATCAGCACCCATTTCGGGATGCCCTTGGTGAACTTGCCGACGTTCGAAAACAACAGCCGCCCTTCCACCGGCACGTCGCCGACGATGGCCTTCACCGCCGCGATTCGATCGTATAGCGCCGGCTGCGGGTTATCAAAGGTGTAGCGATGGCCGCGGCCCATCACGGTCCACTCGCTCATTTGGTCGCCGCCGAAGATCAATCCCGCAACCCGCCGGGTATCGAGCACCAGCACCCCGCGCGGCGTCAGCAGCAAGTGGTCGATATGAATGAAGCCGCCCATGCCGTCCGGCACCAGCACCTGGTGGGCCGCGCCGAAGGCAATGCGCTCCAAGCGCGCCAATAACGAACGGCGCCGCGAGCGGCGCCGAAAAGCGCGCACACCCAAGAAGCTGGCTGCCCCCAAAAATAGAAGCGCCGCTCCGATCCCAATCCATTGTGGATCGATTCGAATGCTGGTCATTATAGCGCTGCGGCCAGTGCTTCAAGTGTCGGGGGCAGATCCACGCAGTGCCGGGGCAGCTTGAGCAGCTGGGCGAGACTGTGCGGAACAGCCACCGGCTTGGCGATGATGGGCTCTACTATATCGTTGAACTTCGCCGGATGCGCAGTGGCAACCACCACCCAGGGGTGATCGCGCCGCTGCGCCGCGCTCAGGCGGCTGTAGACTTCCGCGGCGGTGGCGGTGTGCGGGCACCATTCGCGTCCGTACTGCATGAAGTCCTCTCCGATACGAGCACGAATTGTAGCGTCATCGACGCTGTCCGCGCTCAATTGTTCACGGATTGCATCCCATGTCGGATACAGCGCACGCATCCGCTCCATGTTGCTGGGGTTGCCGACATCCATGGCGGAGGCCAGCGTCGGAATGCTCGGGCGAGGCTGCCACTTGCCGGTTTCCAGAAAATCAGGAACCGTGCGATTGATGTTATGGGCCAGAATTATGCGCGCAATGGGAAAGCCCATGGCGCGCGCCCAGACTGCCGCCATCGCGTTGCCGAGATTGCCGGCCGGAACGATGTAGGACGGATTCGTCCCGGTACCCAGTGAGATATCCACACTGGAAGCCATGTAGTAAACCATCTGCGGCAGCAGCCGGCCGATATTGATGCTGTTGGCGGAGCTGAACCGATGCCGCTGGCTTAACTTTGGATCGCGGAAAGCCTCCTTGACCATTCTCTGACAGTCATCGAAGGTACCGTCGATGCGCAATGACAGCACATTGTCGCCCCAACAGGTCAATTGCTGCTCCTGTCGCGGACTCACCAATCCTTTCGGGAACAGAATCACCGCGCGTGCCCAGGGCCGGCGGTGAAAAGAGGCTGCCACCGCGCCTCCGGTATCGCCCGAAGTAGCCACCAATATCGTCAAGGGCTGCGAGCGCGCGGCGGCTTCGAGGCGCTGCAGACTCTCCGCCAGAAATCGCGCTCCGAAGTCCTTGAAGGCGGCGGTGGGACCGTGATACAGCTCGAGAACAAATAACGGATCCCGGCAGGCTTCGATCGATGTGGTCGGCGCGGGAATATGCAGCGCAGCAGCGGCAATCTCACCGAGCAGCGGCTGCAATCGATCGCCTTCGAAGAATGCTGCCAGGTTCAAGCGGGCGATTTCCGCGAGGCTGGAGGCGGCGGCGAGATTGCGCGCATCGACTTGCGGAAGCCGCGTCGGGATGTACAGACCGCCGTCGGGCGCGAGGCCCTGCTCGATGGCGTGACTTAGACTCACCGGCGGCGCGCTGCCGCGCGCGCTTAGGAAGCTCATTTCCGCCATCAGGCCTTCACCACCCGGGCGCCATAATTCTCCATCGTGGAAATCCATGAGTCCGACTGCAAATCGTGCTCGGCAAATGCCGCCACCATGGCGCCGCGCACCGCCTCGGCGTTCTGGATCTCGGACCAGGCGAACACCGTCGGACCCGCGCCGGAAATCGAGCTGCCGAGCGCACCTGCGGACATGGCGGCCCGCTGCACGTCCTTGAATCCCGGGATCATCGATTGCCGCTGCGGTTCGATGATCACATCGTTGAACGATTCGCGGATCATGTCCAAGTCGTTCGAATAGCAACCGCTGATGAAGCCCGCGAGATTCGCGCTCTGCCACACATAATCGGAACGGCTGACATTGCTTTTCAGTATGGCGCGCGCTTCGCGAGTGCCCAAGTACATGTGTGGGTGCACCAGCACGCAGCGCAGCGAGGGCGGCACGGGAATCTGTTTCACGCGGGGAGAATCGATTCCCACCGTGAGCGTCAAGCCGCCGAACAGGCACGGCGCGATATTGTCGATGTGCGCCGAGCCGCTGGCGACTATCTCGCCTTCCATCGCAAATTTGAGCAATGCCAGCCGCGGCGACGGCCTTTCCAGCAGCGCGTTGGCGGCAACCACGGCGGCGACCGCGGATGCCGCCGATCCGCCCAAACCGGATCCCAACGGAATGCCCTTCTCGATATCGAGTTCAAATCCGAAGTCCGGCGTCAGCGTCTCGCGCATGACCTGCACCGCCCGGCCGGCGGTATTGTTCTCCGGCTCGACCGGGAGCGGCCCCGCCACGCCGGTGATGGAACGAATGCGCACTATGGGTTCATCGATCCGGCGGATGCGCACGCGGTCGCCCACGGCGTCCACCGTATGCCCCAAAATATCGAAGCCTATGCCGACATTGGCGACGGTGGCTGGCGCGAAGGCAGTTACGTCTGTGAGCACGGTGTCCTCGCGAATCTAAAGCAGCGCGCCAAGATAGGCGGACAGGCGCAACAGATCCGAAAACACGCCGCCCGCCGTCACTTCGGGTCCGGCGCCGGGACCTTGCACGATCAGCGGGTTGTCGCAATAGCGGCGCGTCGCGAAGCGCACGACATTGTCGGTAAGCGCGATGTTGGCAAATGCGTGCTTGGCGTCCAGGTGCATCAGTCCGACGGTAGCATTGCCGTCGGCGTCGATTCGACCCACATAACGCAGCACCTGGCCCTTGCCGCGCGCGGCAACCAGCCGCGCCGCCATCGCCGCGTCGGACTCGGGCAGGCGTTGCATGAACTCTTCAACGCTGCATTTGGCGAGCGCGTCGGGCACCAATCCTTCCACCTGCACATCCGACATTTCCAAGGTGAGCCCCATTTCCCGGCCAAGAATGATGAGCTTGCGGGCGACGTCCAAACCCGACAGATCGTCGCGCGGATCCGGTTCCGTATAACCCCGCGCCTTGGCGGCGCGCACGATCGAGGAAAAAGCCTCGCTGCCGTCGAATACATTGAACAAATATGCCAGGGTCCCGGAAAAAATCCCTTCGATCTGCGTAATGTCATCGCCGGTCTCGCGCAGATCGCGCAGCGTCTGAATCACCGGCAGGCCGGCGCCGACCGTGGCCTCGTACAAATAGTGCGTGCCGGTTGCCCGTTTTGCATCTTGCAGCGAGCGGTAGTAAGGCATCGAGCTGCTGTTGGCCTTCTTATTCGGCGTAACGATGTGAATGCCGCGCATCAACCAGGAGTGATACTGATCAGCCACTTCCGCGCTCGCCGTGCAATCGATGACCACGGTGTGCGGCACGAAGTCCGCCTGTACGTGGTTGATGAATTTCTGCAGGTCCATGGGTGTGCTGGCCTTGGCCCAGCGATCCGCCCATTGCTTAAGATCGAGCGCGGTATCCTCCAGCAGCATGCGGGTCGAGCTGGCGATGCCGCGTACCCGTAGATCCAGGTTGAGCGCCTGCAAGCGTTCGATTTGCGTCGCCATCTGCGCGAGCAATTCGCGGCCGACCGTACCTGGACCGATCAAACCGATGGACAGCGTATTGGGCGATAGATAGAACGCCGCGTGTACCGCGCGCAGCGCCTTAGCGGCGACCTTGCCGCCGACCACCACGGATATATTGCGTTCCGAGGCGCCCTGCGCAATCGCCCGCACGCTGATGGCCGCATCGCCCAGCGAATTGAACACCTTCGCGGCCACCCCATGCGAGCCGGCCATGCCGTCCCCGACCACCGCGAGAATGCTCATGCCCAGCGATACGTCCACATGCTGAATTTGCCCGTCGCGAAGTTCCACATCGAATGCATCCCGCACCGCTTCCTCGGCGCGCACTGCTTGTGCTTCGGGAATCGCGAAACAAATGGAGTGCTCCGAACTGCCCTGCGAGATCAAAATCACCGAGATTCCGGAGTCGCGCAGCGCGCCGAATAAGCGGTGCGCGGTGCCCGGCACGCCGATCATGCCGGCGCCCTCGAGATTCACCAATGCCACCGGATCGATTGTCGTAATGCCTTTGACCTTCAACGCCGAAATGGGATGCGCACATATCAGAGTGCCGCGTTTCTGCGGCGCAAAGGTATTGCGGATGAAAATGGGAATGTCGCGCGCCACGGCCGGTTCCATGGTCTGCGGATGGATGACCTTGGCGCCGAAGTAAGCGAGTTCCATCGCCTCGTTGTAGGACAATTGATCGATGACTTGCGCGTCGGGCACTAGGCGCGGATCCGCCGACAGCACGCCATCGACATCGGTCCAAATGATGATCTCCGCCGCATCCAGCAGCGCTCCGAATATGGAGCCTGAGTAATCACTGCCGTTGCGGCCCAATGTGGTCTGATTTCCCTTGATGGTCCTGGCGATGAAGCCGGTGACGACGAGCCTTCCTGCGAAACCCGCCGGAATCAATTTCTGAAGATTGGCTTCGCTTGACTTCCACTGCACCGCCGGTCCCAAAGATCCCCACTCGACGACGATGACCTCGCGCGCATCAACCCACAGGACATCGCCTTTGATGCGCGCGCGCTCGCGCAGAAACGGAGCGAATAGCCGTGTCGACCATATTTCACCGTAGCCGGCAATCACATCGCGCATCGAATAGGTCGAAGAGCGGATCAGGCGTACGGTTTGCAGCATGCCCGCGATGTCGTGACAATCATGTTCGAGTTGCACGGCGTAGCTCGCGCAAGCAGGCTTTGAAACCAGTGCCGCCGCCAATTCCAAGTGGCGGCTTTTGAGAGCCTCGATCGCCGTTCCGAAGTCGCCGTCGGGCCGCTCCGCCAAGCTCACCAAGTCGAGCAACGCGTCCGTCACGCCGCGGCAGGCAGACAGCACAATGGCTTCGTGCGGATTCGACGACGCCTCGACGATGCCGGCCACCCGGCGGAAACAATCAGCGTCGGCAACGCTCGAGCCGCCGAATTTTTGCACTATCCATTTGCTCATGAGGGTTTTGTGGGCGAGCGCCTCGAGCTTCGGTAGCCTCTGCCGGATTTCGGCAGCCCGGTGTGCTGCGTGCGGAACGGCCGTGCCGGCGCCGCGCGCCTCGGGCCCGGCCGCGCCCCGACCACCGGCTGATAAGCCGGAATCAAATGCTGTTTGCCGTTGCCGATCAAATCGGCGCGCCCCATGCGCTTCAGCGCCTCGCGCAAGACGGGCCAATTATCAGGATCGTGGTAGCGCAAGAAGGCTTTGTGCAGGCGCCGCACCTTGATGCCCTTCGGAATCACCACTGCTTCGCTGCTGCGTGTAATGCGCCTCAAGGGATTTTTGCTGGAGTGATACATCGCCGTGGCGGTGGCCATTGGCGAGGGCAGGAACGCCTGCACTTGATCGGCGCGAAAGCCATTTTTCTTCAGCCATAGCGCGAGTTCGAGCATATCCACATCGCGAGTCCCGGGGTGCGCGGCGATGAAATAAGGAATCAGATATTGTTCCTTGCCCGCTTCCTTCGAATACTTGTCGAACAGCTCTTTGAACCGGTAGTACGCGCCGACTCCCGGCTTCATCATTTTGGACAGCGGGCCCTCGCCGATGGCCTCGGGAGCGATTTTCAAGTAGCCGCCCGTATGATGAGCGGCAAGTTCCTTGACGTACTCGGGCGATTCGACCGCGAGGTCGTAGCGCACTCCCGATGCAATCAGCACCTTCTTGACGCCCGGCAGCGCCCGCGCCCGCCGATATAGCTCGATGAGCGGTGCATGATCGGTATTGAGATTGGGACAAATTCCCGGAAACACGCAGGACGGTCGCCGGCAGGCGGACTCGATCTCTGTGCTCTTGCAATGCAGCCGGTACATGTTCGCCGTCGGACCGCCGAGGTCCGAGATGACGCCGGTGAAACCCGCCACCCGATCGCGGATGGTTTCGATTTCACGAATGACGGAGTCTTCCGAGCGACTTTGGATGATTCGACCCTCATGCTCGGTGATCGAACAGAAGGTGCATCCGCCGAAGCAGCCGCGCTGAATGGCCACCGAAAAGCGGATCATTTGATAGGCGGGAATCTTCGCGCTTCCATACGCGGGGTGCGGGCGCCGCGCGTACGGCAGTTCATACACGGCGTCCATATCCGCCGTTGTCAGGGGAATCGGCGGCGGATTCAGCCAAAGCTCTTGTGTGCCGTGGCGCTGCACCAGGGCGCGCGCATTTCCAGGATTCGACTCCAGGTGCAGGATCCGCGACGCATGCGCATACAGCACCGGGTCCGCGCTCACTTGCTCGAAGGACGGCATGCGAATCACGCTGCGTTCGCGCTGTGAATTCGGCACCTTGCGATAGAACTTGACCACGTTCTCCGCTGGCGCGGCCGTGGCCGCCGCCGAGGCGCTTCTGCGATCCTCCTCACTGGCATAGGGGTCGATCGGCGGATTCAACGCGCCCGGTGCATCCACTTCGCTCGAGTCTATTTCCACCCAGCCCGCCGGCATGCCGCGGCGAAGATAAGCGGTGCCGCGCAAATCGCTGATGTCGCCGATCGAGGCACCCTCGCTTAAGCGCCGGGCGATCTCGCCGATCTGGCGCTCGGCGTTGCCGTAGACCAGCAGATCCGCCTTCGCATCCACCAGTACGGAGCGGCGCACGCGCTCGGACCAATAATCGAAATGCGCGATTCGCCGCAGGCTGGCCTCGATGCCGCCGATGACGATGGGAGTGCTCTTATAGGACTCACGGATGCGCTGCGAGTAGACGATGACGCAGCGGTCCGGACGCCTGCCCCCCATCCCTCCCGGCGTATACGCATCATCGCTGCGCACGCGGCGCTCCGAAGTGTAGCGATTCACCATCGAATCCATGTTGCCGCCGGTCACGCCGAAGAACAGGCGCGGCTCGCCCAGGATCTGAAAACTTTCGGCGCTTTGCCAGTCCGGCTGCGCAATGATTCCGACCTTGAAGCCCTGCGCCTCCAGCACCCGCCCGATGATGGCCATCCCGAAGGAGGGATGATCCACATAGGCATCGCCGGTCACGATGATGATGTCGCATTGCTGCCAGCCGAGCGCGGCCATTTCCGCGCGCGAAGTCGGCAGGAAGGCCGCCGGCGGTGAGCCGGCGGCACGCGAATTAGTGGTTGAAAACAAGGGGGTGGCGCTTTGCACGCCCGGGATTAGATCCGATTGCGCGGCTTTAGTACAACAAATCCGTTCACCCCAAGTCGATCGGAATATAGATTTGATTGTCCTCGCGCTGAATCAACAGCGCGACATTGCGTCCGGCCCGGGCAACTTCCCGTTTCAGGTCGGCCAGGGTGGCGACCCCCGCGCCATTGACGCCCAACACGACGTCGCCGGCCTGCAATCCGGCTGCCAGCGCCGGTCCGGTAACCTCCTCGACGACCAGCCGGCCCTTGGTATGCAGCTCTTTCTGCTCACTGGGCTCGAGCGGTCGCACCGCCAAACCCAGCTTACCGCCGCCGTCCTCGCCGGCGGCGCGCGCGACCTGCGCGGACGAATCCTCCAGCATGACCGTCTTGACCGTGACTTCGGTGGCCTTTTTATCGTGCCAGATGCCCAAATGCGCCTGCGTGCCCGGCGGCAGCGCGGAGATCACCGCCGGCAAATCATAGGAATGGTCGATATCGACGCCGTTGACGCTGGTGATCACGTCGCCCGGCTTCAAGCCCGCCTTGTCGCCGGGACTCTGCGGCTCGACCGTGCTAACCAGCGCGCCGTGGGGGACCGACAAACCGAAGGATTGAGCCAATTGCTGATTGATGTCCTGCACCCCGACGCCAATACGGCTGCGGGCGACCTTGCCGTTCTTCAGCAGCTGGTCCTTGACGGCCAGGGCTAGGTTGATGGGCACGGCGAATGACATGCCCATGTAGCCGCCGGTGCGGCTGTAGATCTGCGCATTGATGCCCACCACTTGACCGTCGATATTGAACAGCGGCCCGCCGGAATTACCCGGATTCACCGCCGCGTCGGTTTGAATGTAGGGCACGTAGGACTGGCCGTTATCGTCAGGCAGCGGTCGACCGGTGGCGCTGATCACGCCGGCGGTCACGCTGTTCTCGAATCCAAATGGCGAACCGATTGCGATCGCCCATTGGCCGGGCCGCAAGCGTGCGGAATCGCCGAAGTGAACGCTGGGCAGGTTGCTGGCGGGAATTTTGATCAGCGCCACATCGCTGCGCTTGTCGACGCCAATCACCTTGGCGGCAAACTCGCGACGATCGGTGAGTTTGACCGTCACTTCCGATGCATCGGCGACCACGTGCGCGTTGGTGAGCACGTAACCATCGCTGCTGATGATGAAACCCGATCCGATTCCCTTGCTCGGCGGCGCGCGTTCGGGGCTCGGAATTTGATAACGATGGAAAAACTGCGACAGCGGATCATCGCCATCACCGGGGGCGCCGGGAACGACGCCCTTCTGTGCCTTTTCCGTCACGCTGATATTGACGACCGCCGCGCCGTTTTCGGCTACCAGGCCGGAGAAATCCGGCAGTCCGGTGACCCGTCCCGGTGCCGCGCTCGCCGGCGCTGCCTGTGCAGCCGGCCCCGCTTGGGCAACTTGACCAGCGCCGCCGGCATTCGATTGCTGATGAGCCACAACCATCACGAAGATGCCCGCAACCACCGCCAGCGACCAAGTTCTGAAGCTTCCCATTGAAATATGCCCTCTGTGGCGAAAAATTTACCCAAACCATCCACTGAATGACCCCGAAGGTGGGGTGTTGGTTTCAATTTTCCAGGTTTAAGCCGCTAATTATCAAGGCATAACCGCATTGGGGGCCCCGAAATGTGAATTCACCACGGGCAATCGAGGTACTGCAGCGGCTACCCTAAAGGTACTTAAGGTTCCAGATATACCTCTATGGTAGATGCGGGTCCAATCCTGGTGGTGGTGGGGGGCGAAACCAAGCGCCTGCAATGGCTTACCCATCACGTCACGAGCCAGTGGCCAAATGCCCAGGTAACGACCCTCCGGGCTGGCGAATCAGGGCCCCTGAGCCGGCTGATAGCGGAACGCACCCCAGATGCCGTCATTTTCCAGGCCGACTTCGGCAATGAGCCGTCGGCAGCCGCCGTGATCAACAATATGACCCAGCTGCTGCGTATCCAGCCCGCGCTGTATTGCATATTGCTCGCCGAGAACGGCAATGAAATGTCCGCCGTCCGCGCGCTCAAAAATGGTGCAAAGGACTACCTGCCGCTATCCACAATCTCCCGCGACCAACTGCTCGCGACAGTCGGGGAGGCTTGCGCCAAGCGGCGTGTCGCCGCGCAGGCCGCCGCGATGCTGGCGGAGAGCGAAAATTCGACCATCATCGAGGTGCCCGGCTATTCCATCGTCAAGGAGATTGCCACCAGCAATTTCTCATCGGTGTTTCTGGCGCGCAGCGAGCGCCTGCGCCGCAATGTGGTGTTGAAAGTAATGAACCGCGGCGAATCGGAGCGGGAATTGGGCGATGCCGAGCGATTCCAGCGCGAGTACGAAATCATTTCCAGCATTACACATCGCGCGATCGCCGAGATTTATGACTTCGGATCGCTGCCGGGACACTTATACCTGGCCATGGAGTACTTTCCCTGCGGCGACCTGCGCGATCGTCTGCGCAATCCTTTGAGCGTCGATGAAAGCCTGTACTACCTGCGCGCCATTGCCGAGGCGCTGCGCGTCATCCACGTATTCGGAATCTTGCATCGCGATCTCAAGCCCGCCAACGTGATGTTGCGCGAAGATAATTCTCCGGTGCTCATTGATTTCGGTCTGGCGCGCCGTTCCCTGGATGAGGTGGGCAACACCGGCGTCGGCCAAGTGCTCGGTTCGCCGTATTACATCAGCCCGGAACAGGCGCAAGGCCAGCGCGTCGATGCGCGCACTGATTTGTACAGCTTGGGGGTCATGTTCTACGAAATGCTGACCGGCCAGAGACCTTATGGTGGCCGCAGCGCCGTCGCCATCATGTCGCAACACACGAGTTCGCCGGTGCCCTCCCTGCCCGAACCCACCGCCATGCAGCAGCCGCTGCTCGATCGACTGATGGCGAAGCAGCAAAGCGCCCGCTACGGGTCCGCCGATGAACTGCTGGCAGACCTGGGTCCGATGGTCGCCGCCGTGGCCTGAAATTGTGACGCGCGTCACAGGCGCCCGCGGATTGGCGCAGCATAAGTAAATCCCCCGTCTAGGCTGTGACTCCCATCATCACCGGCCTGCCCGACGTTTGGCAGGCTGTCAAGGCCATGTTCATCACTCAGAAGCGTCATGAGCGGGAAAAAGAGGAACTGATCCGCGCAAGCAATCGGCTGACGGATGCAATTCTGAAGACCAGTTCGCTCGGCCTGTTTCTGCTCGACACGAATGGCAAGATTCTACCGCAGGTTTCCAGTCATCTTGGCGCCCTGTTTCGCCGCCAGGATTTCTCAAACCTGAATTTCGAAAAACTGATCGGGCCGCTGGTTTCCGCCAAGACCCTGAGCGTGGTTCGAAACTACGTCGCGCACCTGCTCGAACTGCCCCGCGGCCAGAGCGCGGAAGCGAATCCGCTCGAGGATGTGGAGCTGCGCTTGCCCAAGCCGGACGGCACTCACGATTCGGTGCACTACTGCTTCGAATTCACCGCAGCGGAAACCCCGAACGAGCCCCGCCTGTGGATAGTCCGCGTCGCCGATGTCACCGCGCGCGAACAGCAACAGCGCGAACTCGTGGATTTGCGGGTGCAGGTGCGCACCCAGGGCGAGATCCTGCGCAGCGTGATCCAGGCCGGAGGCACACGCTTCGGCGCGTTCCTGCAAAGAACCGACGCGGCCATGAAGACCATCAACAACGTGCTGAAGAAACCGGCGCGCGAAGCCGGTGCGTTCCGCAGCAAGCTCGAGGAAACCTTGGAGGAGGTCGACCGCATACGGCGCGATGCGGCGGCGCTCAAGCTCACCGGATTGCAGTCGGCCGCGCGCGAATTCGAGGACGCATTGCAGGAATTGCGCAGCCGTGAGTCCTTGAGCGGCAGCGATTTTCTACCGCTGGCCGTCAAACTCGACGCCTTGTTCGGTCAGTTCGCATCGCTGCGCTCTCTCGCATCGCAAGCCGGCCCGGCCCGGGATGCCGAGCCCGTCGCGCCCGAGGCGCGCGTCACCGAGAACGGCACGCAGATCATCGAATCCCCGAAGTTTTTCGCCGAGATGGCGCAAGCGGCCCAGCGCGCGCCGCAGGCACAACGTATTGCCCCGGCGGGCAGCCTGGAGAGCACGCTCGCGACCTTGACCGACTTGGTTGCGCAGGAGCATCACAAAACCGTTGTGCTCGAGTGCAACGGCTTGCAGCTGGTGCCTGCGCGCTATCAGGCGACCATCAAGAATGTGGCCATTCAGCTGATTCGCAATGCCGTCGTGCACGGCATAGAGTGCTCGGCTGAGCGCGTCAGCGCCGACAAACCACCGATCGGAGTCCTGCGGCTGGAATTCAAAATTGCACCGGGGAGCGGCTTTGAATTGTTGTTCCAGGACGATGGACGTGGGCTCGATCCCCACAAGGTCCGCAGCACTGCGATCGCAAAAGGCCTGGTAACCCAGGACGAAGCGGATCGTATGCGTGATCGACAGGCCATCAAGTTGATCTTCAAGTCGGGATTCACCACCATGAGCGATGCGGCAGGTGAGCCCAAGCATGGCACCGGCATGTCGCTGGTGCGGCGCTATGTGCACGAAGCCGGGGGCAAGATTGCCCTGGCCAGCCAAATCGGACAGGAGACTCGCTTCAAGGTCACGCTGCCGGCGCTTGCCGCTGCGGCGCCCGGGGCTGCCGCCCCCACCTCTGCCGACGAACAGGTTGCCTAAAGCTTAGGCCTCGAGCGCCGTCAGCTCGACCAGCACCGCGCCCGCCTGCACTCTGTCGCCTAACCCAAAGGCGAGCCGCGCCACCACGCCAGCCTCGGGTGCGGTCAACGTGTGTTCCATTTTCATCGCTTCAACGGTGACCAAGGGCTCGCCGCGAGCGACTTTCTGGCCGGCCGCGACGTGCACTGCCACGATGGTGCCCGGCAGCGGCGTAAGCAAGGAGCCCTGCTCCGCACGGGCGGCGACCTGCAGCGCATCCTCGGTCCGCACCGCACGCAGCGCCGCGTGACACCCTGGCCTGAACAAATGCAATTCCCCATCGGCATCGATCACCGGAATTCGCAGCACCTGTCCGTTGCATTCCACATGCAGGCCGTGCGCGCCGCGTTCGAGCACGCGCACGGCAAACTCTTCGCGGTTTACGCGCGCAACATAGCTATCCGGCGCACCGAGCTCGACGAGCACGCTACGCTGCCCAAATACCCAGGCGCTGCTGGCGGGTCCCGCCAGTCGCCAGCCGCGGCTATCCTCCCACAGCGCGTTGCCGTCGGTTTGCCGAGTCGCGCACCACACGGCGGCCAGCGCAATATCGAGCGCAGCAGCCTCGGGTTCGGCGAACCGCAATCGCGAGTGGCGAACGCTCAAGAAATCCGTGCCCACTGGCCCGCGCCTGAACTCATCGTCGGCGAGCACACTGGTCAGCAGCGCGCGGTTGGTCGCCACGCCCACGATTTCGATTTGCTCCAGGGCGCTGCGCAACAAATCAATCGCGGCGGCGCGCGATTCGCGGTGGGCGATGATTTTGCCGAGCATGGGATCGTAATACGTCGAGACGTCATCGCCGGCATCAACCCCGCTGTCGAGGCGCAGATCAGAAGCTTGATCGGGCCAGCGCAGATGCGAGATCGCACCGACGCTTGGCAGGTAGCCTCGTGCCGGATCCTCAGCATACAGCCGCGCCTCGATGGCAAAGCCACGTTGCGCGATTTCTGATTGCCGCTGCGGCAAGTGCGCGCCCTGCGCGATGCGCAGCTGCCACTCCACCAGATCAATGCCGGTAATGCACTCCGTCACCGGATGCTCCACCTGCAAGCGGGTATTCATCTCCATGAAGTAGAAGTTCTGGCGCTCGTCCACCAAAAATTCGATGGTTCCCGCGCCGACGTAACCCACCGCGCGCGCCGCCGTGATGGCGGCCGCCGCCATTGCCGCGCGCACCTCGTCGCGAAGGCCCGGCGCCGGCGCTTCTTCGATGATTTTTTGATGCCGGCGCTGCACCGAACAATCGCGATCGAAAAGACTCACGATCTCGCCGTGCTGGTCGGCAAAGATCTGCACCTCGACGTGGCGAGCGGTGGCGAAATAACGCTCCAACAGCAGCTTATCGTCACCGAAGGCGGTGCGCGCCAAGCGCCGTGCCGATTCGATGGCGGCGGTTACTGCGGCCGTGGAATGCACCACCTGCATGCCCTTGCCGCCGCCGCCGGCGCTCGCCTTGATGATGAGTGGAAACCCCACCCGCGCCGCTTCTTCAACCAGCCGCTGCGGCGATTGCTCATCACCGTGGTACCCGGGTGCGACCGGCACGCCGACCGCCGCCATGGCCGCTTTCGATGCGCTTTTGGAGCCCATTGCAAGTATCGCCGCGGACGGTGGACCCACAAAGATCAAATCTGCAGCGACGCAGGCCGCGGCGAAAGCCGCATTCTCGGACAAGAATCCGTAGCCGGGATGAATCGCGTCCGCCTCCACCCGCTTCGCAAGCTCGATCACTTTGCCGATGTCGAGGTAGCTCATCGCCGCGGGCGAAGCGCCGAGATAGTACGCTTCGTCGGCGCAGCGCACGTGCCGCGCGTTGCGGTCGGCATCGGAATAAACCGCAATACTGGTCACCCCCATGCGCTTTGCGGTGCGCGCGATGCGGCAGACGATCTCGCCGCGGTTGGCGATCAGCAATCTTCGGATCACCGGCCGCCTCACATTCGAAACACGCCAAAGCGCGTGGCGGCTGTTTCCTGGCTTCTGGTCAATGCCAGCGCCAGGCCGAGTACCCGGCGGGTGTCGAGGGGATCGATGACGCCGTCGTCCCAGAGACGCGCGGAGGCGTAGTACGGATGCCCCTGCCGCTCGAACTGCTCGCGAATCGGCGCCTTGAGCTCTTCTTCCGCAGCGGCGCTGAAGATTTCGCCGCTGCGCTCCAACGCTTCGCGTTTGATCGTGGCCAGGACGCTGGCCGCCTGTTCGCCGCCCATCACCGAGGTGCGGGCGTTCGGCCATTGAAACAAAAAGCGCGGGCTGTAGGCGCGGCCGCACATGGCGTAATTGCCTGCGCCAAAGCTGCCGCCGATCACCACCGTGTACTTGGGAACCGCCGCGCACGCCACGGCGGTCACGAGCTTGGCGCCATCCTTGGCGATTCCGCCGGCCTCGGCGGCCTGGCCCACCATGAAACCGGCGATGTTTTGCAGGAACACCAGCGGTATGCCTTCGCGGCTGCAGAGCTCGATGAAATGCGTTCCTTTCAACGCACTCTCGGAAAACAGAATGCCGTTGTTCGCCAGGATTCCCACCGTGATGCCGTGGATGTCGGCAAAGCCGCAGACCAGCGTGGTGCCGTAAAGCGCCTTGAATTCGTCAAACCATGCGCCATCGACAAGGCGTGCGATGAGTTCGCGCACGTCATACGGCTTGCGCGTGCTTTGCGGAATGATGCCGTACAGTTCGTCGGGATCGAATCCGCTCGCAGAGCCGCCGGTCGGGCTCGCCTGCACGCTGCGCGCAAGATTGGGAACCCGCAAACGCGCCACCGCACGGCGCGCGAATGCCAGCGCGTGGGTGTCATTCTCCGCATAGTAGTCGGTGACTCCGGAGCGCCGGCAGTGCACGTCTGCGCCGCCGAGTGTTTCCGCATCGATTTCCTCGCCGGTTGCGGCGCGCACCAGCGGCGGCCCGCCGAGAAACACGCGACCCTGATTGCGCACGATGATGGCGTGATCGGACATGGCCGGGACGTACGCCCCGCCGGCGGTGCACGAGCCGTGCACCACGGCAATCTGCGCAATGCCGGCGGCCGACAGTCTCGCCTGGTTGAAAAAAATCCGGCCGAAATGATCGCGGTCCGGAAACACCTCGTCCTGTTTCGGCAGAAACGCCCCGCCGCTCTCGACCAGGTAGATGCATGGCAATGCATTGTCGGCGGCGATTTCCTGCGCACGCAGGTGTTTCTTCACGGTCAGCGGGTAGTAGGTGCCGCCCTTCACCGTCGGATCATTGGCGACCACCATGCATTCGCGGCTGGAAACGCGGCCGATCCCGGTGATCAGGCCCGCCCCCGGCAGATCCACCCCGTACACGCCCTGCGCGGCAAGAGCGGAGAGTTCCAAAAACGGCGAGCCGGGGTCGAGCAGAGCGGCAATACGCTCGCGCGCCAGGAGTTTGCCGGCCTTGCGGTGTTTGTCGCGCGCCGCGTGGCTGCCCCCTTGCGCATTGTGCCGCAGGGTGGCGCGCAAATCCTCGACCAGGGATTGCATGAAGGTGTGGTTGTCGCGGAATTCCGCGGATCGGATGTCGATTTTGGAGGCTATCTTGGCCATTGGCTTTGTTGAGCTGAGCGTGGCAAAATTGTCGGACAGTCCGATTATCCAACGATCCTCAGCCGATGACAATGGGGTCCGCCGAACTATGGCCAATTCTGCATACCGTGAATTCAATTTCGGCCTTGGCGAAGTCATCGATACTGTCCGCGATCAGGTGCGAAGATTCGCGCAGGAGCGCATCGCGCCGCGTGCCAACGAGATCGACCGCAGCAATCTATTTCCGCGCGATTTGTGGCGTGAAGCGGGCGACCTCGGGCTGCTGGGGCTGACGGTAAGCGAGGATCACGGCGGTGCCGGCATGGGATATCTCGCGCACACGATTGCCATGGAGGAAATCTCGCGCGCGTCAGCCGCGGTGGGCTTAAGTTACGGCGCGCATTCGAATTTGTGCGTGAATCAGCTGGCGCTGAACGCCACGGACGAACAAAAACAGCGCTACCTGCCGAAACTCATCAGCGGCGAGCATGTGGGCGCGCTGGCGATGTCCGAACCGGGCGCCGGCTCGGATGTGGTGTCCATGCAGTTGAAGGCCGTGCGGCACGGCGATCATTTCATTCTGGATGGCCGCAAGATGTGGATCACCAACGGCCCGGAGGCCGATGTCCTGGTGGTGTACGCCAAGACCAGTCCGCAAGCTGGGGCACGCGGCATCAGCGCCTTTATCATCGAAAAGGACTTCAAGGGCTTCACGCCGGCGCAAAAGCTCGACAAGCTCGGCATGCGCGGCTCCAGCACCAGCGAATTGGTATTCGACGGCTGCGAAGTGCCGGCGGCCAATTTATTGGGCACCGAAAATCAAGGCGTCAGCGTGCTGATGCGCGGACTGGACTACGAACGCGTGGTCTTGAGCGGCGGACCCTTGGGGATCATGGCTGCGGCGTTGGATGTTGCCGTGCCGTACGTGCGCGAGCGTCGCCAATTCGGGCAACCCATCGGCACCTTCGAACTCGTGCAGGGCAAGCTCGCGGACATGTACGCCTCCCTCAACGCCTGCCGCAGCTATGCCTACACGGTCGCGGCCGCCTGCGATCGCGCCGACCACACGCGCAAGGATGCGGCTGCGTGCATCTTGTTCTGCGCCGAAGCGGCGACGCGCGCCGCGCTGGATGCGATTCAGCTGCTCGGCGGCAACGGCTATATCAACGACTACCCTTGCGGTCGATTGCTGCGTGACGCCAAGCTCTACGAAATTGGCGCGGGCACTTCCGAAATCCGCCGCATGCTGATCGGCCGCGAGCTGTTTGGAGAAGGGCCATGACTGATCTGTTCGTACCGCTGGATGATCGACCGGCCTACCGGCAAATCGCCAATCTCATCGAACAGCGCATCGTTGGCAGATCGCTGCGCGCCGGCGACGCGTTGCCGTCCGAGACCGATCTGGCGCGCCAGTTCGGCGTCAACCGCTCCACCATTCGCGAGGCGATACGCGAGCTCGAGGTCCATGGGTTGCTGGGACGCGGACGCGGCGAGAAGCGTCTGCGCGTCACGCGGCCGGAGCCGCGGCGCGTGAGTTCCGGGGTGAGCCGCGCGTTGGCCCTGCACGATGTGACTTTTTTGGAACTGTGGGAAGCGATGATGGCGATCGAACCGGCTGCCGCCGAATATGCAGCGGCACGCCGCAGCGCGCCGCAGCTGCATGACCTCACGCGCGCCAGCGCCCGCTTCAAGCGCGCGGCCAACGACACCGACGCGGCGGTTGCCGCGGTGGTGGATTTTTTCACCGCGGTCGCGGCAGCCAGCGGCAATCAGGTGCTGGCGTTGTCGCAGGCACCCTTGAACCTGCTGCTCGCCCCTGCCCTGACGCGCATTGTCGATCGGGTGCCGCAGGCGCGCTCGCGCATCGTGGAGGCGCAAAGCAAAATCACCGCGGCGATCAAGCTCAGGAAGAGCGAGCAGGCGCGCATTTGGATGGAGAAGCACATCCGCGATTTCAAGCGCGGCCACGAGTTGGAACTGCTCAAGAGCGGGCGGTGAAATTGTCGCGCAGCGAAATTATTTAGAGGATCTGTTCCCGAAGAGTATCGGCGCCGCTGGGATCATGCAGATTGGTGCTGAATGACACCAGCAGCATGGCGACATCGCCGGTGTTGCGAAACGCGTGCACCACGCCCGGCGGTATCTGCAAACGGCACACCTCCCCCGCCGGCACCTCGATGTCGCGAATTATCCCGGCTTCTTTGAGCCGGATCAGGCAGGGACCGACGACGCTGGTGATCTCCACGGCCGTATGGTGCACGTGGTTGCCTCGCACTTCGTTCGGTTGGGTGAGCGCGACGTGCACGTTCTTCTGCGACGTGAGCTCGGCGTCGGTGAGCGGCTCGAATAAGAATCCGCGCGCATCGCGATGCGCGTTTACAGTTTGCACCGCCGCGCGCGGCCCGCCTGAGTTCTTCATGCGCCGATTGTAGCGGTTTCGCGGCCTTACGGGCGTGGCCGGCCTCGGGCATAGCCGCGCCCGGCAAGCAGCACTCCGATGACAAACATGATGTCCAGCCAGTCCAGCGCGCCGCCGCCCTTGCTGCCGCCCCCTGAACTTGCGGCGGACGTTGCGACATCGAGCGAGGCCGATGCACTGGCCGTGTTGCTCCCCGCCGGACCGGTGGAGAGCGCGTTGGCGGCAATCATGTTGGCGTAGGTGCCGACCATGGTGCTCATGACGCTCAAGGTGATGGTGCAGCTGCTCATGGCCGGAATAATGGCATTCGCCAGCGTCACGCTGCTCGTGGTGTTGGACAATGACATCGCGGCGCCGCTGCAGGTGGTTGCAGGCGCCGGCATCGCTTGGATCGCAAGATTGGCGGGCAACGCCTGAGTCAGCCCCGACTGGGTCAAATCAAAACCATTGTTGTTGGTGAACGTGATGGTGAGCGTCGAGGCCGCATTCGGGGCCACCGTGGCGGGCGCAAAGGCTTCTGTCACCACGGGTGCCATCGGCGACACGGTCATCGGCGCGGGGCACGCGCTCGCGGCGGTTTTTGCCGAAGCCGGCGCGGTGGTGCTGGCACCCGGGGAAGTGAACGTTATGACGGCCGTGTCGGTCTTTCCCGCGGAATCCGTTACTGTCAAAGTGAAATTCCCCAGACCGCTCGAAGTGACATTGACCTGTGCCGCGTTCGCGCCCGACACGATTTGAACAGCTCCAACGGGGGGCGACCACGCGTACGAAGCGATTGTGGCACCGCAGGCCGCAGCGCTGCCGCTGGCATCCAGTGTCACATTGCCGGTGGTGTAGCCCGGCGGAATCGCGACAGCTGCAATGGGTCTGAGCGCGGCCGTGACGGCGCTCAAGGCATTGACCATCCCGGCACCGCATTGACTGGCGTTATTGGGGCAAACGCATTCGCCGCTACTGGGGTCGGTAGCGGGACAGGTCGGCACTCCCGCGGCACCCGCCGGGAATGAGGTGGCGCTTGATTTGATCCGACTGACCAACTGCGCCGGCGTCAAATTGTAATTAACCGAGCGCATCAGAGCCGCGATGCCGGAAACGATGGGAGCGGAAAAGCTCGTGCCGAAATTGGGATTGGCCTCGTTCGTGTAGCTATTGGCTGCAGGGCCCCATGGTGCCGAGATTAGTGGTGGTATCGATGGATCGCAGACAAGCAGCCGCCAGAGTTCACGCAGTTGCCGGCCGGCGCGGCAATACTCACTTCGGGGCCAAAGCTGCTATAGCCCACTTTGGTGCCGACATTGCGCAATCCCGCCACCGCCATCACTCCAGGCACCACGGCGGCACAGTTGCCCGGGCAGTTCGACGGGCGCGCGTTGTCCCGGATTGCCCGCCGATGCA
This sequence comes from uncultured Gammaproteobacteria bacterium, assembly GCA_963785405.1. Classification (GTDB taxonomy): domain Bacteria; phylum Pseudomonadota; class Gammaproteobacteria; order Steroidobacterales; family Steroidobacteraceae; genus Bog-1198. The sequence goes on along the minus strand of CAWAVF010000002.1, from coordinate 811,043 downwards.
CCACCGAGATAACGCCCAGCGCCCCGGTGGTTGTGACGGTCGTAAGCTCGCCCTCGTAGGCGGATCCGGAGCAGCTCTCTGTGCCGCCGCCGAGACTCAAGTTGATGATGTCGGCGGGATACGGGTTATCCGGGACATCTCGTGATGCCGGCAGGCCTGCGGCCCATTGATGCCCGCGATGATGTCGGAGTCGTAACCGCCGCCTTTGCCGAGCGCACGCACCGGCAGAATCCATGGACCCCAGGTCATGCCGGCGATACCGACATCGTTGTTGGTGATCGCACCGAAAACGCCGACCACCCGCGTGCCGTGCCAGGAACTTGGCGCCGCCGTATCAGTCGGCGAACAATTTGTTCGGGTTCGCTATGTCGGTGCTGCTGATCCAGTCGCCCGGATCCGAGGGGTCCGGATCCCAGCCATCGCCGTCATTTGCGATCAGAAACGTGCCTAAAGCGTTGCGCCGTTGGTTGGATTGAGATCCTCGCCGACGAAATCGTAGCCAGGCAGCAGCCGGCCACCAAAGCCTGCGCGCAACAGGTCGGGATGATCGAATCGATCACGCCGGTATCGACATCGGCGATCACGATGCCGGTGCTGCCCGGTGGTGATGCCCCAGGCAGACGACCGCATCGGTGGCCGACAAATCCATGGTCGCAACGCCCTCCACCATGACCGTGCGGGCTCGGCGTGTTCATGTACCACTGGCCGCTGGCCGGTGCCCGGAGTTGGGTGCGAATAAAGGATCGTTGGGCACGCGAATGCGCGATAGCGGCGCTGGTCGACGTCGGCGAAACTGCACCGCGGGATCCGCCCGCAGTTTCTGCGAGCACAGCGTTCACGTCGGCGCCGTACAGCGTCTTCGGCAGGAACAGCACGTGCATGCTCGGGGTAATCTGGCGCGATCCGGCCATGGCAACGCCGGTGCGCTGCGCCAAGCTCAGCACATCCGCCTCAGAGGTCTTGGCTTGGGTAATTTTGACGGACTGGCCCTGCGAGCGCCGTTGGACCGTTTTGGTCACGGCGTTGTCGCTGGTAACTTTGAAACCAACGATCAGGCGGCTGGCCTGCGGGCCGATTTCGACGCCGTGCCCGCGGACTGGGTTCCATTCCGGGGCGCCGAAGGCGGGGCCCACACTCAAGCCCAAGAGGCAGCCAAAACCCAGCACAAAAATCGACTTTTGGATTTTTACCATAGCGCAAAGCCTAGCAATTTTGTATTGGGCAGAATGAGAACTGGGACGGCAAAACCTGTCTGAAATCATGGTTGTTTGAGGCTGCCGCGGCCAACCGTCGGCGGCCGCAGACAAAATCGCCCTGAAACCGCCTGCGCACCACCCGGTCAGCAGGTAGAATGCTGGTCGGGAAGTAACGCTGTGTTAAGGGGCTTTGTATGACATACGACAATCGGCAGTTCTACATCGATGGCGCTTGGGTCGACCCGGTCGAGCCCAAGGAATTCAAGGTAATCAATCCCGCCACCGAAGAAGTCGCCGGCGTGATTTCCATGGGCGGCGCCAAGGACGTAGACCGCGCCGTCACGGCGGCGCGCCGCGCCTTCGACAGCTATTCGCGCACCACGCCTGCCGAGCGCTTGGCCTGATGGAGCGAATCCTGGCGGCCTACAAGGCGCACTACGACGAAATCGTGCAGGCGATTTCCACTGAAATGGGCGCGCCCATTACTCTCTCAAAGGGGGCGCAGGCGGGGATTGGCGTCGGCCACATCAGCGCGATGATCGACGTGCTGAAGAATTTCAAGTTCGAAGAAATGCGCGGCACGGTTCGGCTGGTGCAGGAACCGGTCGGCGTGTGCGCGTTGATCACGCCATGGAATTGGCCGATCAATCAAGTTGCGGCGAAAGTCGTACCGGCTCTCGCCGCCGGCTGCACCATGGTGCTCAAGCCCTCCGAGTATTCACCTTTCAGCGCCATCATCTGGGCGAAAGTCATGCATGAGGCGGGAGTTCCCAAAGGCGTGTTCAATCTGGTCAACGGCGACGGCATCAGCGTGGGCGCGCCGCTGTCGTCCCACCGCGAAGTCGACATGGTGTCGTTCACCGGGTCGACGCGCGCCGGCACCGAGGTGGCGAAGAACGCCGCGGCCTCGGTCAAGCGCGTGCATCAGGAACTGGGCGGAAAATCGCCGAATGTGTTGTTGGACGACGCGGACTTCGAGCGCGCCGTCAAACGCAGCGTGCTGCACGTGTTTCAGAATTCCGGCCAGTCCTGCAATGCGCCGACACGCATGCTGGTCCCAGCGGCCAAACTGGCCCAGGTGGAAGCCCTCGCCAAGAGTGTGGCCGAATCCGTGGTGGTCGGAGATCCGAATTCCGAGAAAACCACGATCGGTCCGGTGGTGTCCAAGGTGCAATTCGACAGGGTCGAAGGCTACATCGCCAAGGGTATCGCCGAGGGAGCCAAGGTGGTCACCGGCGGCGCCGGCCGGCCCGACGGATTGACCAAGGGCTACTACGTCAAGCCGACGATTTTTTCCAATGTGCGCAACGATATGACCATCGCGCGCGAAGAGATCTTCGGACCGGTGCTCTGCATACTCCCCTACGAGAACGAGGAGCAGGCGGTACAGATTGCGAACGATACGCCCTATGGACTCGCGGCCTATGTGTGGTCCAAGGACAATCTGCATGCGCGGCGCGTTGGCGCAAGGATCCGCGCCGGCCAGGTGACTTTGAATGGTGCCGCGGGCGACATGAACACCCCGTTCGGCGGCTTCAAGATGTCGGGCAACGGCCGCGAGTGGGGCGAGTTCGGTTTGCGCGACTTCTTGGAGTTAAAGGCGGTCATCGGGGTCGACGCTGCTTGAGGCCCCGGCGCCGCGGCCCGTGCCTGAAGCGGTTCTTCGGCTCGAAAACCTAAGCAAGCGCTTTTCGCCGGATCGGCCGGCGCTGTTCGAGGGCCTGGATCTCGAACTGCGGCAAGGCGAGTACCTGGCCGTCATGGGCGAGTCCGGCGTCGGCAAGTCGACATTGCTCAATTTGCTGGCCGGCCTCGATAAACCCGACGCCGGCCGGGTGCTGCTCGATGGCATCGACCTCACGGCATTGAACGATGACGCCATCACCCTGCTGCGTCGCCGCGCGATCGGATTTGTCTTCCAAGCATTCCATGTACTGCCCTACTTGAGCGTCGCGCAGAATGTGGCGCTGCCGCTTGATTTGTTGGCGGTCATCGAACCTGAGCGCGGCCAGCGAACGCGCGAGATGCTGGCAGCCGTGGGGATCCTGCCCTTGGCAAACCGCCGCGCGCGAGATCTGTCCGGCGGCGAGGTGCAGCGTGTTGCGATTGCGCGCGCCTTGATTCATAGGCCCCGCCTGGTGCTGGCAGACGAGCCCACCGGGAACCTCGACCCGCGCAGCGCCGCGCAGACTCTGGCGCTGCTGCGCACACAGGTCAAAGCAAATGCCGGCGCGGGAATTTTGATCACTCATTCAAAAACGGCGGCAGACACCGCCGACCGCATCCTGGTGCTGGATGCCGGCGGCTTGCACCCATGATCCGCAAGTTCACGAGCGGCGCTCGCGCCGCGTTCGCGATTTGGCGGATATTGCTGTTGGCGCAGCTGCGCGAGCAGCCGGCCCGACTCTGCATTACCGTACTGGCGATCGCATTGGGCGTAGCCCTCGGCGCCGCGGTGTTCCTGGTGAATACCTCGGCGCTCAACGAGTTCGGTTTGGCGACCAAGCGTCTGGTGGGCGAGTCCGATATCGTGATTCGCGGCCCGCGCGACGGCTTCGCCGAACAGTTGTTCGTTAAGTTGGCCAAGGATCCTAGGATCAGTACGGCGAGCCCGGTGCTCGAGCTGGACGTGGCGCTGGCAGGCCGCAGCAACACGCTCAAGGTACTCGGGCTCGACCTGTTTCGCGCCGCCGCGCTGCAGCCCGCGCTCGCCGGGGATATTGGCGAAAACCTGTTTCAGCTGTTTAGATCCGACAGCATTTACTTGAGCAGCAGCGCAGCTCGCGAGTTCAATCTCAAGCGCGGCGATTTGCTGCAAGTCATCGTCGGCAACTCGCCCAAAGCGTTGCGCGTGCTCGGCGTCCTGTCGCCATCAACTTATCCGCAGGCGCTGGGAGTCATGGATATCGCCGCGGCGCAGTGGACCTTCAACGCCGTAGGCCGCTTGAACCGTATCGACTTGCGGCTGGCGCCGGGCACGGATGTCGATGCCCTGCGGCGCGATCTTGGCAATACGCTTCCTGTCGGAGTTCTCGCCATCGCTCCGCAGGTCGAGCGCGACCGGGCCGTCACCGTCACCCGAGCTTACCGAGTCAATCTGAACATGCTGGCGCTGGTGGCATTGTTCACCGGTGCGTTCCTGGTATTTTCAACTCAATCCCTCTCGGTGATGCGCCGGCGCCATTCGCTGGCGTTGTTGCGAGCGCTCGGCATGACGCGCGGCGAGTTGCGCCGCGCGTTGCTGGGCGAGGGCTTGGGCCTCGGCGTGGCAGGTTCCCTCATCGGCGTGATTCTTGGTGCCGTGATTGCCGCCGCAGTCTTGAGATTTCTTACCGGGGATCTCGGCAACGGACAACTGCGTGCGGCGGGCGCCTCCTTGCGTGCAGCGCCTCTACCCATGATCGGCTTTTTCGTCGTGGGTACCCTGGTAGCCGGCATTGGAGCCTGGGCGCCCGCGCGCGACGCCGCACAGCAGCCGCCGGCCCGCGCTTTGAAAGGCGGTGATGGCGATTACGGGGAGGTGGCGCGCCTGAGCTGGCAACTCGGCGTCGTACTGCTGATGATCGGAGCGGCACTCGCTTGGCTGCCGCCGGTCCACGGCCTGCCGCTGTTTGGCTACGCCGCGATCGCCGCCCTGTTGTTCGGCGCGGTGCTGTTGGTACCGGCGGTCACCATGAAGGTGTTGGATCTGGCGCCGCGAACTCGAGCGCACGGTCGTGGACACCGCCGTGGCGCAACTGCGCGAAAATGTCGGTCTTTCCGCCCTGAGTTTGGCTTCCATCATCGTGAGTTTCAGTCTGATGGTGGCAATGGCCATCATGGTGTACTCGTTCCGCCTGTCATTCGATGAGTGGCTGGGCAAGCTCCTGCCGGCCGATCTGCAGCTGCGCGAGCCGTTCGGCAATGACACGGCATTTTGGTCGAAAAACGATCAGGCGAATATCGAGGCGGTGCCTGGCGTATCGCGCGTGGAGTTTCGGCGCACGCGGCAATTGCTGCTCGATCCCGCCCGCGCACCGGTGACGCTGATCGCTCGAGGCGCCAATGATGCACAGACCGCCGCGGAATTGCCGTTGCTGCAAAGTGCGCCGCCGCAGCTCGCCGCTAATTCCGGTACGGCGTGGATTTCCGAAGCGCTGCAAGATCTTTATGGCTACCGAATTGGAGATCGGCTGGCGCTGCCGCTGGCGGGACGGATGCAGCCGTTCACGATCGCCGGCGTGTGGCGCGATTACGCCCGCCTGTCAGGTTCGGTGGTGATCGCAAGATCGGCCTATGTGGCCGCCACCGGTGATCAGAGCGCCAACGAAGGCTCCATCTGGTTGAATACCGGTGTGGACGCCGGCGACGTCGAAAAAGCGCTGCGCGAGCGCATCGGCCACAGCGATGCGCTGGAAATTACCACGAGCACGGCACTGCACGAACGCTCACTGCAGATCTTTGATCGGGCTTTCACCATTACCTATGCACTCGAAGCCATCGCGGTGATCATCGGACTAACCGGCGTAAGCTTTGCAGCGAGTTCAACCGCCCTCGCCCGCCGCGCGGAATTCGGCATGCTGCGCCACATCGGCATGCTGCGCCGACAGGTCATCGGCATGTTGGCGAGCGAGGGGATTCTTACCAGCGCCTTCGGCGTGCTCTACGGTTTGGGTTTGGGCGTCGCCTTAAGCCTGGTGCTGGTCTATGTCATCAACCGCCAGTCATTCAACTGGAGCATTGATTTCGCGATGCCTGCCTGGCAATTGGCTTTCTTGAGTATCGCGCTGATCGGCGCCGCGGCGATCACCGCCATCTGGAGCGGCCGCGCCGCCTTGAGCCAAGACGCGGTGCGCGCCGTGCGCGAGGACTGGTGACGATGAATTCGCCAATACCGAGAGCCGTGGGGTCAGTGCTGGCGGGCTGGCTGCTGCTGAGTTTTCTGGCCGCCAATAACCCTGCTGCGGCGGCGCCTGACAATGCGTCCGATTATGCATCTGTGAGAGCGCAGAGGCCGCTCAGGTTTCCCGCCGACTACGGCAGCCACCCGGATTTTCGCACCGAATGGTGGTATGTGACCGGCTGGCTCAAGACCCAGCAGGGCGAGCCACTCGGATTTCAAATCACCTTCTTTCGCAGCAAACCTGCTACCGATGCCGCCAATCCCAGCGCCTTCGCGCCGCGTCAACTCTTGATCGCGCATTGCGCCCTCAGCGATCCCAAGCGCGGCCGGCTTTGGCAGGATCAACGAATTCGCCGCGCGGGTATGCAGCTTGCGGAGGCTGCCGAGGGGGATACCAACGTGTGGATCGAACGCTGGTCGCTCAAGCGCGAGGACGAGAAGTACCTGGCGAAAATCGACGCCGAGGATTTCTCGCTGGATCTCGCGCTTGCCGAAACCCAAGCTGTCCTGCTCAACGGCGATGCCGGCATCAGCCGCAAGGGACCTTTGCCCCAAGCCGCGAGCTACTACTACAGTCTGCCGCACCTGAAGGTGAGCGGATCGATCTCGCGCAAGGGCGCACAAATCCCAGGTGAGCGGCGAGGCGTGGTTCGATCACGAATGGTCCAGCGAGTATCTGGATGCAGAGGCGATTGGCTGGGACTGGATCGGCATCAATCTGGACGACGGCGGCGCGCTGATGGCGTTCCGCATCCGCGGGCCGCAAGGAGAGCAGCGCTGGGCCGGAGGCACGTATCGCAGCGGCGAGGGCCAGGTGCAGATCTTGCAGCCCGCGGATATTGAGTTTCGAGCCGGGCGGCGGTGGAGCTCGCCGCGAACCGGGACCTCCTATCCGGTTGAATGGTCGGTGCGCTTAGGATCACGGGAAATCGAACTCAAGCCCCTTGCTCGATGATCAGGAGAACGATACGCGTCTATCCACCGGCGCGATTTATTGGGAGGGCGCGGTCAGTGCATTTGAACAGCGCCGCTTCATCGGGCGCGGCTATCTCGAACTGACGGGATACGGCGAACGCCTGCACCTAAGATGATTCGTGCAGCACACGGTGCACCTGCTGAATGCACGCAGACCCTTCGCCGACGGCCGCAGCGACGCGCTTGACGCTGCCGCAGCGCACGTCGCCGACCGCAAATATCCCGGGAACATTGGTCTCGAAGAACTCCGGCGGGCGCCTGACCCATTTGGCTGCGGGCAGATCCTCTCTGCGCAATTCAGAGCCGGTGCGCACGAACCCTTTGTCGTTGAGCGCGATACAGGTATCCAGCCAAGTCGTGCAGGGCAGCGCGCCGGTCATGAGAAACACATGACCAACATCATGAGTCTCAGGTTTGTTGTCGGGGCCGGTACTCAATGTCACTCGGGCGAGTTGATCGTCACCTTCCAATGCCGTGATCTCGGTGCACACCCGCAGCTTGATGTTCGGCGTATCGGCGATGCGGCGGATGAGGTATTGCGACATGCTGTCCGCCAGCCCTTTGGAGCGCACCAGCAGGTGCACCTGGCGACAGGTGCCGGCAAGAAATACGGCAGCCTGTCCCGCGGAATTGCCGCCCCCGACGACAATCACTTCTGAGTTCCCGCAGCGCCGCGCCTCGGTCGCGGTTGCCGCATAGTAGATGCCGGCTCCCAAAAACCGCGACGCATTCTCCAGCTTGAGCTGGCGATAGTCTGCGCCGGTCGCGATGATGACGGTCCGCGCGCGCACGCGGTGGCCATTGCCCATCTCGATTGCATAGGGCCGCGCATCGCAGTGCAAGTGCAGTGCCGAATAGGCAGTCCTTATTTCAGCGCCAAATTTTTGCGCCTGAATCAGCGCCCTCGACGCCAGCGCCAGACCGGAAATCCCGGTCGGAAATCCCAGATAATTCTCGATCTTCGAACTTGATCCAGCCTGCCCGCCCGGCGTACCCGTTTCAATTACCAGCGCATCGAGTCCCTCGGAGGCCGCGTACACGCCGGCCGCGAGGCCAGCCGGCCCCGCGCCGACCACGATCACATCGCGGATGCGGTCATCATCGATCACCTGATTCATCCCTAAACAGGCAGCCACCTCTTCGTTGCTGGGATTCTTGAGCACCAGCGAGCCGCGGCACACCACCACCGGAATGTCCTCGCGCTTGACATGAAAGCGTTCCAGAAAATCCCGAACCGACGCATCGCTATCAATGTCGAGATTGACGAACGGATAGGTATTGCGCGTGAGGAATTGCTGCAGCCGAAGCGTACCCGCGGAATGCGAGGAACCCAGCAATACCACGTCACTGCTCTGCGAGGTGATGAGACTTACGCGACGCAAAATAAAGGCGCGCATGAAAAGTTCGCTCAGCTCCGAGTCGGTCTGAACGATGTCGCGCAGCTGCGCCTCCTCAACGACCAGGACTTCGCCGTCGTCGCGGACCCGCAACCGTACGACGCCGCCGATGCCGCGCAATGTCCCCACGTCTCCGGAAAACCTGCCCGCCCGGTGCACGGTGACCAGCGTCTCCCCGGCCAAAGTGGGCTGCAGAACCTCGATGCTGCCCGACAGCACGACAAACATGCGACCCCGGTCGCCGGGCTCGGCCAGCACCTCACCCTTTTTTATCGTAGTTTTGCGGGCGTGCGCACTGATGCGCGCAATTTGCATGGCGGTCAACAGCGGAAACATCTGCGCGCTTCGCCCGGCATACGGCGATTGCGCGATTGTCCCTTCGAGCTGCGTGGCCATTTCTATTTGACGTTTAGAAACGGAATCGGTGCCCCCGCATAGATCGCGCTCGGCAGCTGTCCATTCCACTTCTCGGCCTTTGTCTGCTCCACCTGGATCCGCCGCAGCTCCAAAACATTGGGCCCGGAGACTAGTGCCGCATTCTGGATCTTGAGGGCTTCGGCCTGTGCTTGGGCATTCTTCAGCGTGGCGTACGCGTCGCCATCGGCAGTGGCCCTGACCGCGGCCGCCTCGGCTTCGGCAATCGCTACTTTTTGCTTCTGCTCGGACTCAACGGTCTTCAGCTTGTTGTCCGCCGCCTGCCGCAATTGTTCTTGCTCGACCTTGCTGTTGATCGCCCGCATATACGATTCTTGGAAAGCGAAATTACGCATGTCGATATTGATCACTTGGGCGCCATAGATCGCGAGCTTGTCGGACAACGCGCTATAGATGTCGCCCGACACCTTGGCCCGCTGCGCAATCAGATCAGGTGCCGTGTACTTGGCGGTCACCGCCTTGAAAATTTCGTGCGTCGCGGTTTGCACATAGGACGATAGATTGCCATTGTGGCTGTACTTCTCGAACACCTCGGAGACCTTGTTGGGAAGGATGCTGTAGCGCACGGTAAGGCTCACCGTGACCGGCTGTGTATCGCTGGTTGCGCCTGCCGCATTCTCGATATCGGCCTGCTCGGATCGAATCGAGAATAGCGTGAGCTTCTGCCAGGGCGGCAGCACTGCCAATCCTTCGGGCTCGATGCCGACGATCTTGCCGAACTGCGTGACGACGCCGCGGCTGCCGGTCGGCACCGAATAGAACGGCCAGACCATCATCAACAGGATCAGGACCCCGGCCGCTATCGCGGCGTCGCGCAGGATCGCGGGCATGTTCGCGCCGTGCGGCGTCGAATATCGAGTAGCAATGCTCATTTGGTTTTTCTCCTCGTTGTATGAATCCTAAGCGGCGCGGGCGCACATTCTGTGGCCGGCGCGCGGAGTCATTTTGTTTGAATTGGTCGGGGCGACAAGATTCGAACTTGCGACCCCTTGCACCCCATGCAAGTGCGCTACCAGGCTGCGCCACGCCCCGACCGAGGGAACGAATGATAGCCCAATTGGGCGCGACCGGCTTGAGTCGCTGCACCTTTGGGCCGGCGCGCCGCAGCTAGCGGCGCAGAATCTTGATGAGCTCTTCGAGCTCCAGTCGCATCTGATGAATGAGCTGCTGACTCTGATTCAGATCCACCTGTGCATCGTCGCCGGTTAGGCGATTTCTGGCGCCGCCGATGGTAAATCCCTGCTCATACAAGAGGCTGCGGATCTGGCGAATGATCAACACGTCCTGGCGTTGGTAGTAGCGGCGATTGCCGCGCCGCTTCACCGGTTTGAGCTGCGGGAATTCCTGCTCCCAGTAGCGCAGCACATGCGGTTTGACGCCGCACAGATCGCTCACTTCGCCGATCGTGAAGTAGCGCTTTCCCGGGATCGGCGGTAGTTCGCTATTGTTGCTTGGTTCCAGCATATGCCTCGACCCGCGCCTTTAGTTTCTGACCCGGGCGGAATGTCACAACGCGGCGGGCACTGATGGGAATCTCTTCACCGGTTTTAGGATTGCGTCCTGGACGGCGATTCTTATCCCGCAAATCGAAATTGCCAAACCCGGAAAGCTTGACTTGCTCACCCGACGATAAAGCCGCACGAATTTCCTCGAAGAATAGATCCACGAGTTCACGTGCTTCGCGTTTGTTGAGCCCCAATTGATCGAATAGGGCTTCGGCCATTTCTGCCTTTGTCAGGGCTGCCATGCTTATTGATCTCTTATTGTGGCGCTCAATTCATCCCGTAAGCGTGCAACCACTTTGGTTATCACGGCATCTGCGTCAACGTCGGTAAGAGTGCGGGAAGAGTCCTGTAAAATCAAGCCTAAAGCGATACTTTTTCGTCCAGTTTCTATGCCGGGGCCCCGATAGACATCGAACACCCGCAGCTCGCTCAAAAGGCCTGATGCGCTAACAGTAACATTTTCCTGCAAAACTGCGAGGGGCAGGTTTTCGTCGACCACGATGGCCAAATCGCGACGCACGCTCGGAAACCTCGAAATCTCTTTGAATTGCAATGCTTTAGAGATAAAAGCGGTAGTTATTTCTAATTCAAATAAAAATGCCGGCGGCATGTTCAATTGTTTGGCAATCTGCGGGTGAATCTCACCCAGCCAACCCACCGCCACCGAGCCGCGATAGATTCGCGCCGCGCGGCCGGGACGCAAGGTGGGCAGCGAGTCCGGCGCAAACACGACGTCCGTTGTAGCGCCGGTTAGCTTTAGCACTGCGGTGAGATCCGCCTTCACATCGTAGAAGTCCACGGGCGTGGACGATGCACCCCACTGCTCCGGCCAACGCGTCCCGGTCGCGATGCCGGCAAGCGTTTCGATTTCGCGCAGCTCGCTGTGTTGGTCCTCGCCCTGCAGCTGGAATTTATTGCCGATTTCGAACAACCGTACTCGATGTTGCTGGCGGCGCAAATTTTCGCGGCAGGCCTGAATGAGGCCTGCCCATAGCGACACGCGCATGGCGCCCAACTCCGCTGAAATGGGATTGGACAAGCTCAAGCTCGGCACGCCGGGAAACAGTTGCTGCTGCAAATTAGGATCTACGAAGCTATAGGTGATGACCTCGCGATAGCCGCAGTCGGCCATCGCGGTCAATATACGATCGGCCGCCACGCGCGACTCGATCGCTTCGCCGGGAATCTGCGCTGCGTTTGCATGGCACTCGGCAATGCTGTCGAATCCCCGCAAACGCGCCACCTCCTCGATCAGATCCGCCTCAATTTTCATGTCGAAGCGATGCGGCGGTTTGTGCACTCGCCAGCCATCGGCAGTGGCCTCGACCCGGTCGCTGATCGCGGAGAGCACGGTTTGCACATCGGCATCGGGCACGGCGGTGCCGAGCAGCCTGGTTACGCGAGCCCGGCGCAGCCGCACCCATTGGTGCTCGGGTTCAATCGCAGCCCCTGGGCGCGCGTCAATTCGCGTCACTTGCATAGGTCCGGGCTCACCACCGACGCACTGCGCCAATAGCGCCGTTGCGCGTTCTATTGCGACCGCCGGCAGGCTCGGATCGACGCCGCGCTCGAAGCGCTGTGCAGCATCGGTGAAAAGGCCCAATCGCCGCGCGCGCCCCGCGATCGCCTCGGGCATGAAGTGAGCCGACTCGAGCAGCACATCGGCCGTGGAATCGGAGATGGCGGTGCGCCGCCCACCCATGATGCCGGCGACTCCGATGGCGCCTCCCGCATCCGCGATGACCAGAAACCCGGCATCGAGTTCGTATTCCCGGTCATCCAACAACGTGATGCGCTCTTTGGGCGTTGCCGCCCGCACCACGATGCCTTTGTCGAGCTTGGCCAGATCGTAGGCATGCATCGGCTGCCCCAATTCCATCATCACATAGTTGGTGACATCGACGATCGCTGAAATGCTATTGAACCCGACCCGGCGCAAGCGCTCGCGCAGCCACGCGGGCGATGGCGCGTTGGGCCGCACCCCGCGGATCACGCGCGATGCAAATGCCGGGCAGCCCGCTGATTCGAGCGCCACCGGAAATACCGCCTCGTGGCCGGCTGCAATCGGTGCGCCCTGGTACTTGAGGTATCGCCGCCGCTGCGCAGCCGTGTAATCCCGGGCGATGCCAAACACACTCATGCAGTCGCCGCGATTCGGCGTTATGTTCACATCCAGCATCGTGTCATCGAGATCCAACGCATCCCGCAGGTTCTGATTCAGCGGCAGCGTATCCGGCAGCTCCATGATGCCTTCGTGGTTCTCGCCCAATCCCAACTCGCGCGACGAACACAGCATGCCGTTTGATTCCAGACCGCGCAGCGTGGCGCGCTTGATCATCGCTGCCCCGGGCAACTGCGCGCCCACCATGGCGACGGCCACTTTCAAGCCGGCGCGGACATTGTTGGCGCCGCAGATGATCTGCAGGCGATTCGCACCATCGGTGGTCACCTGGCAAACCGATAATTTCGCGGCATCCGGATGGCGCGCTGACTCGAGCACTTCGCCCACGATCACGCCGGAAAACGGCGGCGCAACCGGCGTCAGCGACTCGACTTCCAGACCCGACATGGTCAGTTGTTTGGCCAGTTCCGCCGGCGTGGCGGACACTTCTGCGAACTCCTTGAGCCAGCGATAGGTTATTTTCACGGCAGCTTCTCTTTGCTCATGGAAACTGCTTCAAGAATTGCAGATCGTTTTCGAAGAATAGCCGCACGTCATCGACGCCATAGCGCAACATGGCGAGCCGATCGATGCCTACGCCGAAGGCATATCCCTGCCACTGTTCGCTGTCGATGCCCGCCGCCGCCAGCACGTTGGGATGAATCATTCCGCAGCCGAGGATTTCCAGCCAACCGGTCTGCTTGCAGACGCGACAGCCCGCGCCGCTGCAAAAAACGCATTCGATATCCGCTTCCGCGCTACGGCTCCGTGAAGGGAAAATATGAAGGACGAAATCGCATGGCCAGCGGCCGCTCGAAGAAACGCTCGAAGAATGTATGCAACATCGCTTTCAAGTTCGCAAAGCTGACGTCTTCGCCCACCACCATGCCTTCGAGCTGGTGGAACATGGGAGAGTGCGTCATGTCCGAATCGATGCGATAGACGCGGCCGGGCGCGATCATGCTGAACGGCGGCGGCTGCGAACGCATGGTGCGAATCTGCACCGGTGAGGTATGCGTGCGCAGCATGCGCCCATCGGGGAAATAAAAGGTGTCGTGCATGGCGCGCGCCGGATGATTCTTCGGAATATTCAGCGCTTCGAAATTATGAAAGTCATCCTCGATCTCGGGGCCCGAGACCACTTGGAATCCGGCCTGTGCAAAGATGCGCTCGATCCGCAAGCGCGTGCGCGTCACCGGATGCACGCTGCCGGGCTCCTGGCCGCGGCCCGGCAGCGTCACATCGATGGTGCCCTTGGCAAGCTCCCGTGCCATCGCCGCCTGCTCGAGGCGAATCCGATGCATCTCGAGCGCGGCCTGAATCGCCGCTTTCGCATCGTTGATTCGCTGGCCCGCGGCCGGACGCTCGGCGGCCGACAGCGCCCCCAACCCTTTAAGCTGCTCGGTGAGCAGGCCCTTCTTGCCGAGCAAGCGCACGCGCACCTCGTCCAACGCGGCGAGATCTCTCGACGCGTCGACATCGGCGAGCGCTTGGCCCACCAGCGCGGATAGGGATTCCGCTGCGGCCACGGCTACGCCGCGAGGCTGGCTTTGGCTTTTTCCGCGATCGCCGTAAAGGCCGGCATGTCATGCATGGCAAGGTCCGCAAGCACCTTGCGGTCGATGGCAAGGCCTGCCTTGTTCAGCCCATCGATCAGCGTGCTATACGTCATGCCGCAGAGGCGCGATGCCGCATTGATGCGCGTGATCCACAGTGCGCGGAATTCGCGCTTCTTTTCGCGGCGGCCGCGATAGGCGTACTGGCCGGCCTTGATGACCGCCTGCTTGGCCGTGCGAAAGACTTTGCGCCGGGCGTTGAAATAACCCTTCGCTTTCTTGAGAATTTTCTTGTGCCGCCGTCCCGCGACGACACCGCGTTTAACTCGTGCCATTTTCTTTCTCCTGACTCTTTAGGCGTACGGCAGACATTGCTTGATGCGCTTCACGTCAGACTCGCTGACTGTGCATTTCGCGGCGCAGCTGACGCTTACGCTTGCTGGGTTTCTTCGTCAGGATATGACGACGGTGGGACTGACCGCGTTTGAAGCCATTCGCTGTTTTGCGAAAACGCTTCGCCGCAGCCCGCTTAGTTTTCAACTTGGGCATGATCGACTCCTAATTTATAGCCCTGCTCACAAGCATCCGCCTGGAATCCTCGATTCCAGGCGAACGCCGCTACAGGCGGGGTGACAGACTTTTTAAGGTCTGCCGCTCACTTCTTTTTGGGCCCGAACACCATGACCATCTGCTTGCCCTCCATCAGCGGGTTCTGCTCGACCACCGAATACGGGGCGAGATCCTCAGAAATCCGCGTCAAGAGCCGCCGGCCGATGTCTTGATGCACGAGCTCACGGCCGCGGTAACGCAACGTCACCTTGGCCTTATCACCCTCGGTCAGGAAGCGGATGATGCTACGCAGTTTGACCTGGTAGTCCGCCTCTTCCGTCCCGGGACGAAACTTCACTTCCTTGACCTGAATCTGCTTCTGCTTTCGCTTCGCCGCGTGCGCCTTCTTGTTCTGTTCGAACAAGAACTTGCCGAAATCCATTACTCGAACCACCGGGGGCTCCGCCATCGGCGAGACCTCGACGAGGTCCAGAGTCTGCGAGAGTAGCCATCTGCAGCGCTTCCGCGCGTGTCATGACCCCTGCTTGGCTTCCATCCGCTGCGATCACACGCACCGAGGGTGCGGAGATCTCCTCATTGCGCCTTACGCGCTTCGACGTTGCGATACACGATCCTCCAAAACAAGACGGCCGCGGCTCGCGACTTCGTCGCAAAGCAAGGCAGTGAGCTCCGGAAGCTCCAAACTACCTAGGTCTTTGCCACGCGCGCGTGCGTACGGCCAGGGTGCGCCCCTCGACCTCTCGGTCGCCCGCGACCAGCAGGTAAGGGACACGCTTAATTGTATGCTCGCGGATTTTAAAGCCTACCTTCTCATACCTCAAGTCCGTTTCTACCCGAAGCCCCTGATTTCTCAGGTTTTCCGCAACTTCCACGCAGTATTTGTCCTGGCGGTCGGTAATTCCCATCACCACGGCCTGCACCGGGGAGAGCCAAGTGGGCAGTTTACCGGCATGGTGTTCGATCAAAATGCCGATAAATCGCTCCAAGGACCCGAACATCGCCCGGTGCAGCATGACCGGGGTGTGCTTCTGGCTGTCCTCGCCGATATAGGCCGCGCCTAGGCGCAGCGGCAGATTGAAGTCCACCTGCAGGGTGCCGCATTGCCAGTCGCGCCCGATGGCATCCCGCAACACGAACTCCAGCTTAGGTCCGTAGAAGGCCCCCTCCCCGGAGTTCAGCGTGGTTTCGATGCCGGCGGCCTCGCAGGCGTGGCGCAGCGCCGACTCGGCTTTGTCCCAGATCTCGTCCGACCCCACGCGCCGTGCCGGGCGATCCGAGAACTTGATGCGCACATCATCGAAGCCGAAATCCCGGTAGATGCTCAAGATCAGTTCCGTGACCCCGACCGATTCGGCGGTGATCTGATCAGGGGTGCAGAAAATATGCGCATCATCCTGCGTGAACGCGCGTACCCGCATCAATCCGTGCAAAGCTCCCGAGGGCTCGTAGCGATGCACCTTGCCGAACTCGGCGAAGCGCAGCGGCAGTTCGCGATAGCTGCGCAGGCCCTGCTTGAACACCTGAATGTGCCCTGGGCAGTTCATCGGCTTGATGGCAAAGACGCGCTCATCCGGCGTCTGGGTCATGTACATGTTTTCGCCGAAAGTCTCGATGTGTCCCGACTTCACCCAGAGTTCGCGATCCATCACCTGCGGCGTATTCACCTCGTGGTAACCCGCGTCGTTCTGGCGCTGACGCATGTAGGCGATCAATTGCTGGAACAGCGCCCAGCCTTTGGGATGCCAGAACACGGCACCGGGCGCCTCTTCCTGGAAGTGGAAAAGATCCAATTCCTTGCCAATCCGGCGGTGGTCGCGCTTCTCCGCCTCTTCGAGGCGGGTGAGGTATTCCTTCAGCTGCTTTTCATTGGCCCAGGCGGTGCCATAGATTCGCTGCAGCATTTCATTGCGCGAATCGCCGCGCCAGTATGCCCCGGCGACGCTCATGAGCTTGAACGCCTTGAGCTTGCCGGTGCTCGGCACATGCGGCCCGCGGCAGAGGTCTTCCCAGTCCCCCTGCCCGTACAGGCTGATGGACTCGCCCGCCGGGATGGCCGAAATGATCTCCGCCTTGTAGTGCTCGCCAATCTTCTTGAAATGCGCCACCGCCTCATCGCGCGGCAGTACCCGGCGATGCACCGGCAGATCCTTGGCCGCGATCTCCGCCATGCGCTTTTCGATCGCGGACAGATCCTCGCTCGAAAATGGCCGCTTGTAGGCGAAATCGTAGAAAAAGCCGTTCTCGATCACCGGGCCGATGGTGACCTGGGCGTCCGGAAACAATTCCTGCACCGCATTGGCCAGCAGGTGGGCGGTGGAGTGTCGGATGATCTCCAGCCCGTCGGGGTCCTTGTCAGTGACGATGCTCAACGCAGCATCGCGATCGATCAGTGCCGAAGTATCCAGAAGTTTGCCGTTGACCTTGCCGGCCAATGCCGCTTTCGCAAGACCGGCCCCAATGCTCTGCGCAACCTCCGCCACCGAAACCGGCCGGTCGAAATGTTTTTGGCTGCCATCAGGGAGAGTAATTACGGGCATAAAGGCATCTTATATGGTGCGCGCTAGTGGGATCGAACCACTGACCCCCACCATGTCAAGGTGATGCTCTACCGCTGAGCTAAGCGCGCTCGAAGGGCGCGAAAGATACCGGATTCATGGCCGCCAATAAAGCGAAACTCGCCAAATGCGCCAAAAATCACCCCTTTTGGGGCGGTTCCGCACCCGGCAGCTCGATGAATGGCACCTCCGTGTAAGGCGGCCGTGTCACCGCCAGGTCTGCATGCTCCTCCGTGGACCCCGCGGGCGGCAACTCGCCGGGGCGGCGTGCCGGTTTCTCCGCATATCGGAAATGGATCTCGCCGATGATCAGCAGGTCGCCGTCGCTCAAAACCTGCCGCGTCACGTGGCGGCCGTTCACGATCACGCCATTGGTGCTGTTCAGATCCTCGATGATGGTTTCACGCCCGCCCAGCAGGATCAGCGCGTGGTGGCGGCTCACTGAGGATGAATCGATATGCAACTCACAGCCCGTTGCCCGGCCAATACGGGTGCGGCGCCCCAAAACATGGCTGGTGCTTTTCTCGCCATCGATCCTGACCAATTCCGCAGACCGTTCGAGCGCCGGTGCGGCAACCGATCCGAGTCTTTCCATGGTGGTTTGGATGCGCCCCAGCGCGGTGGCATTGTTGCTTTCGCTGCGCTCCAGCCGGCGTATGAGGAACTCGCGCTCTTCAAGCGCACCGCGCGTGCGCTCCAGCGCCGCGCGCAACTTTTCCGTCTCCTCGGTTAATTCCTTGGCTGCGGTGGTTTTTGCGGCGAGCTCTTGCTGCAAACGCTTCATGTCGCCTTCGATCGCCTGAATCGGCCGGCGCGCTTCCTGCAGGTGCGCCATCAGTACGGTCATTTCCTCTTCTTGGGTTGCCGCTTCGGACTCCAGTTGCGCAGCTCGCTGTGTCTCGGCGGCGCCGGCCGCCAGCGCTTCGGCGAGCGCCCGATCGCGGGCCGCAAGCGCGGCGCTCAGCTGCTCCCGCTCGGCATCGGCTACTTTGAGCGTCGCGGCCCATTCGCCTCGCGCCTGTTCGGCTAGCTTGAGATCCTTCGCTTGTTGCGCAAATGCGGTTGCATGCGCCGCAGCCGCGGCCTGCAATGCTTCGATGGCGGTATTCTGCGCGACGATCTTCGCCTCCTGATCGGCCAATTGACCGCGCAGCCGATCGCAGTCGATTTTAAGCGCATCGCGCCCCGTGTCAGCGGCGCCGACACGTGCGTCCATCTCGCGGAATAGATTTAGATCGAATCCTCTGCGCCACTCCCGGGACCGCAACAACTCCAGATAGGCACTGGCCTGAGTTTTCGCCACGGTCGAATCCGACCGCGCGGCGCCGATTGCAGATTCGCTGCGCTTGAGCTCCGCACCCAGCGCCACGGTCAGCGCCTGGCTGCTCTTTAGTTCGACGGCGATGGCGCTCGCCTCGGTTCGGACCGACGTCAGATCATCTTCCAGCTTCGCTGCCGTTTTCTCGCGGGCTTCAAGGGTCGGCAATATTTTTGCGTGTTGCTGCTGCAGCGCCGCCAGTTGCGCATCTCGCTCGGCGAGAGAATGCACCACTTGCACCGTGGTGGCATCGACGGAGGCAGCGCGCTCGGCCAAGGTCTTTTCGATGTCCCGCGAGCGGGCTTGCTCCGATTCCAATGCGCTGCGGGCAGCCGCGAGATCCTTCTCGAGGGCGCTGGCCCGCGCATTGGCCGCAGACTCTGCTTCCCGCGCGCGCTCGTAAGAGCGGCTCAGCGCTTCGTATTCGGCATTCTGGCGCTCGATGCGCAATTCGATGGAACGCACGCTTTCCGCCAACAAGGGCAGATCGACGGGCGACGGGCGAATGAACTCACCGGTCGTGGCGCTGCCAGGCAGCTCCACAGCTGCCGCATGCTCCATTCTCACCGCATCGTCTTCAACATCAGGATCAAAGCGCACGCCCTCGAGGATGGGCAGCTGGTCGGTTCTGTCAAGATCCACTTCCGGACTTTGATTTTTCTTTGCGGCCATAAATGCCTCGCCTATCCCGTGCGGGTGGTCGGCAATCCAAATGCCGATGCCTTGAGCTTCTGAATTTCGTCGCGTACGCGCGCGGCCTGTTCAAATTCGAGGTTGCGCGCCAATTTGGTCATTTCAGCTTCGAGCTTCTTGATGCGCTTCGCCGCTTGCTCCGGCGCCAGCAGCGCGACCTCCGCGCCTGAACCCGAGCGCTCGTTTTCCTGCACCGAACGCGCGCCCTCCATCACATCGGTGACCGCCTTGACGATGGTGCGTGGGGTAATGCCGTGCGCGGTATTGAACTCAATTTGTTTGTTGCGGCGCCGGTCGGTCTCCGCGATGGCGCGCTCGATCGACCCGGTCCTGACATCCGCATACAGGATGGCCTTGCCTTGTAGATTGCGCGCGGCCCGGCCGATGGTCTGAATCAACGAACCCTCGGAGCGCAAAAAGCCTTCCTTATCAGCATCCAGGATGGCTACCAGAGAAACTTCCGGCATGTCCAAGCCTTCGCGCAGCAGGTTGATGCCGACCAGCACGTCGAATTTGCCCAAACGCAGGTCGCGAATGATCTCCGAGCGTTCAACGGTTTCGATGTCCGCGTGCAGGTAGCGCACCCGGACGCCATGCTCATTCAAATATTCGGTCAGATCCTCCGCCATGCGCTTGGTGAGGGTCGTGACCAGGACGCGCTCACTGACCTGCGCCCGGAGCCTGATTTCCGATAGTAGATCGTCGACCTGAGCTCGCACCGGACGAATCTCCACCGGCGGGTCTATGAGACCCGTGGGCCGCACCACTTGCTCGACGATCTGCGCCGAGACCCGCCGCTCATAGGCCGCCGGGGTTGCCGACACGTATATCGCTTGCGGCGCCAGGTGATCGAATTCCTCGAATTTAAGCGGCCGATTGTCAAGCGCCGAGGGCAGCCGGAAACCGTACTCGACCAGGGTTTCCTTGCGCGACCGATCGCCCTTGTACATCGCGCCCAGCTGCGGAATCGTTTGATGGCTCTCGTCGATCACCATCAACGCATCCTTGGGCAGGTAATCGAACAGGCATGGCGGCGGCTCACCCGGAGCGCGCCCCGACAAATAGCGGGAATAGTTCTCGATGCCGGCGCAGTAGCCCACCTCGTTCATCATTTCCAAATCGAACAAGGTGCGCTGTTGCAGCCGTTGTGCTTCGACCAGTTTGCCGGCGCCGGTCAGCTCGAGCAGGCGGGTTCGCAGTTCATCTCGAATCTCATTCACTGCGCTTTGCACCCGTTCCTTCGGTGTCACGTAGTGCGATGATGGGTAGACCGTGAGGCGCGGCACCTTGCGCAGCACTTCCCCCGTCAACGGATCAAAGAGACTCAACGCCTCCACCTTGTCGTCGAACAGTTCCACCCGCACCGCTTCGCGCTCGGACTCCGCGGGAAAGATGTCGATGACATCGCCGCGCACGCGATAGGTGCCCTGCTGCAGATCGATCTCGTTGCGCGTGTATTGCATGTCGGCCAGGCGCCGCAGCAGTTTGCGCTGTTCGAGAATATCGCCGCGCGACATATGCAGCACCATGCTCAAGTAGGCTTGCGGATCGCCCAATCCGTAAATCGCCGAGACGGTCGCCACGATGATGGAATCAGGCCGCTCCAGCAGCGCCTTGGTCGCCGATAAGCGCATCTGCTCGATGTGCTCATTGATCGATGCATCCTTCTCGATGAAGGTATCCGAGGACGGCACGTAGGCCTCGGGCTGGTAGTAGTCGTAGTACGAAACGAAGTATTCCACCGAATTCTTCGGAAAGAACACCTTGAACTCGCCGTACAGTTGCGCCGCCAGGGTTTTGTTGTGCGCCAGCACCAAGGTCGGTCGCTGCACCTGTTGGATCACGTTGGCGATCGTGAAGGTTTTGCCGGATCCCGTCACACCCAACAGTGTTTGGTGCGCAAGGCCGCTGCTCAGGCCCTCGACAAGCTTTTCAATCGCTTGCGGTTGATCGCCCGCCGGCAGGTAATCCGAAAAAAGTTCGAAACTCATTTCTCTCTCATTCTCTCACGTTGCAAGCTAGCCCGGCACACGCCGCTTGAGTCGGGCGTGCGCTCATCGTCGGTTCCAAAGGCAATATGTCATTGCGGCTCGCGCCACGGTCCCCGCCTTGTCGCGTGTTTTGCCTGGCAGGCTCGTTGCTTTTTTCGTACACTGATTCGGCAGCATTTGACATAGGAAACCCACTTTGGCCATCGTACTTTCCAAGCGCGTTCAAAAGGTTAAGCCCTCCCCCACGCTGGCTGTGACCGCCCGGGCCGCCAAACTCAAGGCTGAAGGCAAGGACATCATCGGTTTAGGGGCCGGCGAGCCGGATTTCGACACGCCTGTGCATATCGCAGATGCGGGCGTCGACGCGATTCGCAAGGGGATCACCCGCTACACCGCCGTTGACGGTACGGCGGAACTCAAAGATGCCGTCATTGCCAAGTTCAAGCGCGAAAATGGGTTGACCTACGAACGCAGCCAGATCCTGGTTTCCTCCGGCGCCAAGCAGACCTGCTTCAATGCTTGTGCTGCGCTGCTCGATCCGGGCGATGAATGCGTGATTCCGGCGCCCTATTGGGTGTCCTACCCCGACATGGCGCTGCTGGCCGACGGGGTGCCGATCGGCGTGTATGCCGGAGCTTCCCAGGGCTACAAGATCACGCCGGCGCAGTTGGCTGGTGCGATCACGCCGCGCACGAAGCTGTTCATCATCAACAGTCCCTGTAATCCGACCGGAGCGGCCTATACGAAGGCGGAACTGCAGGCGCTCGGCGAGGTTCTCGCCCCGCATCCGCAGATCGTCATCGCCTCGGATGAAATGTACGAGCACATTTACTGGGCAGCAGAGCCCTACACGAGCTTTGCCCAGGCGAATCCCAAACTCTACGAACGCACCATCACCATCAATGGGGTTTCGAAAGCCTACGCCATGACCGGCTGGAGAATCGGCTACTGCGGTGCACCGAAGGAAATCGTGACCGCAATGTCGACGGTTCAGGGCCAGTCAACCTCGAATGCCTCGAGCATTTCGCAGCGCGCCGCCACCGTTGCCTTGAACGGCGATCAGTCCTGTGTCGCCGAAATGAACAAGGCTTTCAAGGCGCGTCATGACTTCGTGGTCGCCGGACTGAATGCCATCCCCGGAGTATCGTGCCTGCGAGGCGCCGGTACCTTTTATGCCTTCGCGCAGATCGAAGGCGCCATGCGCACACTGGGCATGCAGGACGACAGTGAGTTTGCCGAGTATTTATTGGTGCAGGCCGGTGTCGCCGTAGTACCGGGATCCGGTTTCGGCGCACCGAATCACATGCGTCTCTCCTTTGCATGCAGCATGGAGACACTCGAGGACGCACTGCGTCGCATCAAGCAAGCCTTGATGCCGGCGGTCGCGAAGCGCGCGTGAGGCTGTGGGGAACGATTGAAATACAAGAACCTCGGCAACACCGGCGTGAAGGTCTCGGGGCTCTGCCTGGGCTGCATGACCTATGGCGTACCTGAACGCGGCGATCACCCCTGGACACTGCCGGAAGAGCAAAGCCGGCCGCTGATCCGGCAAGCCGTGGATTTGGGGATCAACTTTTTTGACACCGCCAACTCCTATTCGGATGGAACCTCGGAAGAAATTGTCGGCCGCGCGCTGAAGGATTTCACGCGTCGCGACGAGGTGGTGCTCGCCACCAAGGTCTACTTTCCAATGAGCAAGGGACCGAATGGCATGGGCCTGTCCCGCAAGGCGATCTTCACCGCCATCGATGCCAGCCTCGAGCGGCTGGGTTTCGATTACGTGGATTTGTACCAGATCCACCGCTGGGATTACCGCACGCCGATCGAGGAAACTCTCGAAGCCCTGCATGATGTGGTAAAGAGCGGCAAGGCGCGTTACATAGGCGCCTCGTCCATGTGGGCCTGGCAGTTCAGCAAGGCGCTGGGCACGGCGCGACAGCGCCGCTTGACGCCCTTCGTCAGTATGCAAAATCACTACAACCTGCTGTATCGCGAGGAAGAGCGCGAAATGATGCCGTTGTGCACCAGCGAGGGAATCGCGGTAATACCCTGGAGTCCGCTCGCCCGCGGCCGGTTGACCCGCGCCTGGCGTGAGGAAACGGCGCGAACCCGCACCGACCAGTACGGCAGCAAACTCTATGCGTCGGACGTCGACGCCGATCGCAGGGTCATCGAACGCGTCGCCGCGATCGCTGCCGCCCGCGGAGTAGCCAAGGCGCAGATCGCAGTGGCGTGGATCACCCAAAAGCCGTTCGTGACCGCACCCATCATCGGCGCCTCCAAGCCGCAGCATCTCAGTGACGCGGTTGCGGCTTTGTCGCTCAAACTGGAATCCAGCGAGATCGAGCAATTGGAAACACCGTATGTGCCCCATACCGTCGTCGGACACGTCTGAGTTTCCGACGCAGGCGATTTTCTGGCGTTTGGTTTCTTGACTTAAATGCGCGGCTTCCCGACAATCCGCGCCTCTTTTGCATTCCCCGGTAGCTCAGTGGTAGAGCGACGGACTGTTAATCCGTTGGTCGGCGGTTCGAATCCGTCCCGGGGAGCCAATTATCGATATTAATCAAATGTTTATATTACATTTAGCGAGTCTACATCAATAGATGCAGCCGCGACAACTCTAGCGATTGCGAATCCGACGCCTCGTCCCCCACTGTCACGATAAGTGACTGTTTTCTCGGCTACCTTAATTGGTGCTCGATGTCGATACCCCCAAATGTACCCACAGTATCGATGGCTGCTCGTGGACGAAATCGGCGGCTAATAGATGCCAGTGGCAATTAACAATTCGGAGAAGCGATCCGACCGCTCATCTGGCAGTCAAGCGTGCTCCAGTTTTCGCTTCGCGGTCTCGCGATTTTTCTGACCGTCAACGAAACTTCCGCAGTCGACCCAATCGAGTTACTAGCGAGTGTCTGCTGTCGAGTAGGCCAGTGATGTGCAGGATCGATGATCATGAGGTTTCCCAGCTGGTTGCTCTTGGATTCGGGCGCCGCCAAGACCATCGTATGGTGTGCCCTCGTGCCATTGAAGCGTGGTGATTGACAGTGATAGGTATCGCGTCTCCTAATTACGCTGGTGCAAACCGCCGAGGCAAATGTCGTGACTATCTTTGCAGGCGCGGTTCTGGCCACTGTCGTCGCACTCGCCCCACTCGCTGCGATTGCGGACGGCTCCAATGGCACTCAACGCTACTACGAGGTAAATGGCCAGGCTCTACACGCAAATATATGGCCGCGGCCCGCCGATCGTATTTTTGCACGGCGGGATGGTCTTTTTTGACAATAGCTTTGACAAGCAGCGGGATTATTTCTCAGCCTTTCGTACGGTCATCGGTATCGATCAACGCGGGCATGGCCATAGCCCGGATGGGCGGTGGTCTCTTTCCTATAAGATGATGGCCGATGACACCGCGGCAATCATCGAGAAGCTTGGCCTCGGCCCCGTAGACATTGTGGGCCACAGTGACGGTGCAGATCTCGCCCTGGTCCTAGTGCGGGATCATAGCTTGAAGAGGATCGGGCCCTGATCATCGCAGTCGACGGTCCAGTAGAGCATCAGCGCCGGCACAGGTATTGCCGGTGGATTGTTGTCCCTCGCGGAAAAGGAACACCTTCTCGATGATAGACAGTCCTAGCACGAAGGCGGTTGACAACTCGACCACACTCGCCGCCGATCATACGCGACTCGCCTTCGACCGGACACTACTTGCGTGGATCAGGACGGCAATCTCGCTGATTACGTTTGGTTTCACGATCTACAAATTTTTTCAACTCGAGCTCGCACGCGTGGCACCCAGACCCGAGCGGCTAATCGGGCCCAGGGAGTTTGCCTTCTTGATGATCCTGGTGGGGCTGGTGTCGTTGCTGATAGCTACGCTCGAGCATCGGCGGGACTTGAAGGCGTTACGCGCTCAATCAAGGCAGAACTCCGCCCATGGCGACCGTGCTTGCGGCGCTAGTTTCGGTCCTCGGGCTCGTGGCGCTGGTCGCGGTCCTGTTCCGACAATAAGTATAGCCGGCGCTATTTTGCTGGTTGCGGAATGTACTTGACGTTCACTTTGTCGATGGTGCCGTTGAACTTGAACGGCGCCTTCTTGTGGTAGTCGAGCGATACGGGCGAACCTAATGCGATGCCGATGTCGAGGCAGTCGTTCGCACTGAAGAGCAGTGGAGCGCTGACTGGGACGACGCCCGTGGCAAAGAGCTTGCCGTTGACACTGAGCGTTACTTTCAGCGGACCACCCGGCTTGGGCTCGACATACACGGTCTCGACCTCGATCTTCGCCTTGCCGATGGGAAGCTTTTGCGTCGCGCGGATCTTAGTGCGCATGATGATGAACAGGTTGTACTCGTAGCAGAGGATCCCGTCCTCGACGAACAAAGTGAGACCGCCGCTGTTTGCGCCCAGCTTGTAGAGCACGCCGTTGGCGTTGGCCGGAATATCAGCCTCAATCGTCACGCGGTTCGGCCTGTTGCCGAGCGCCGGCGCGGTGACCTCCGGCATGCGGGTGATGTCGCCGCTGAAATTCCACTCGGTATAGGGAGGGCTCAGTCGCAATTCGGGGTGCAAAATCGGAACCCAAAGCCCCCCTCCCACCGGGAGGGCCTTGTTCTTCGTCGCCTCAATCAGGAACAGCTCCTTCATCTGCGCGAGTTTCTCAGGATTCTTGGCTGCTAAGTTGTTCGCCTGGGACCAGTCCTCCTTGAGGTTGTAGAGTTCCCAGACATCGTTATCCGGCGACCACTCGTGAATCCCGGGAGGCAAACCGGGAACCCAGGGCGTGCGCGGCCCGAAGGCGGAGGCCATCCAGCCATCGTGATAGATCGCGCGGCTCCCCATGATCTCGAAGTATTGGGTGATCAACCGGCCCTCCGCTTTGGGATCTGCAAACGTATAGGCGAAGCTCACTCCATCGATCGGGTCCTGCGGGACGCCATACACCGTCCGTGGCGGCGTGATGCCGAGGATTTCATAGATGGTGGGGACGAGGTCGTTGCAGTGGTGAAATTGTGTGCGTGGCGTCGCGTCCGGCTTGATCTTTGCCGGCCAGCGGATCGCCATCGGGTTTCGCGTGCCGCCGAAGTGGGAAGCGAGGAGCTTCGTCCCCTTGTAGGGGGTGCTACCGGCCCAAGCCCAGCCAGCGTGATACTGGTTGTCGGTAAGCGGCGTTCCGAGCACGTCCAGGCCGCCCAAAGCGTCGAGCGCGGCAATGTGCTGCTTGACCGTCGTCGGGATGCCATTCTGCGCGAGCAACTCACTGATGGTACCGTTTTGCCCCTCACCCGAAGAGCCGTTGTCGCCCCAGACGTAGAAGATGAGTGTGTTCTTGCCGTAGCCGAGCGCCTCGACCTCATCGATCAGCCGACCGACCTGCACATCGACGTGTTCGGCATAGCCCGCGGCGACTTCCATCAGACGGCGCTGGAAGGGCTTCTCATCCTCAGGGATGCTGTCCCATCCAGGCATGGTTGGGTCACGCGGCGTGAGCTGCGCGTTGGCGGGAATCCATCCTTTCTCCTTGGCGCGGTGAAAAACTCGTTCGCGATACTTATCCCAGCCGTCGTCGAACTTGCCCTTATATTTGTTCGCCCACTCTTTCATGATGTGGTGCGGACCATGGAGGCAGCCACTTGCCCAGTACATATAAAAGGGCTTTTCGGCCTGGAAAGCCTTGTGCCGGCGCAGCCAGCCGATGGCATCGTCGGCCAGGTCTTCGCTCAGGTGATAGCCCTCTTCAGGCGTGCGAGGCGGGAGGACGCTGGTCGTGTTGCGCGTGAGGTTCGGCTCGTACTGCGAGGCCTCGCCGGCGAGGAATCCATAGAAATATTCGAACCCCATGTTCGTTGGCCAGTTCTCGAACGGGCCGGCCGCAGTCGTCTCCATCGCCGGCGTGTTGTGCCACTTACCGAAGGCGCAAGTGCTGTAGCCGTAGTCCTTCAGAACCTCAGCCGCAAGCGCGCTGCTCTTTGGTACTGTGCCGGCATAGCCGTCCCAGTCGTTGGCAAGCTCGGCGATCTGCCCGCTGGCGACCCGATGATGGTTGCGCCCGGTGAGCATCGAGGCGCGAGTCGGTGAGCACATGGCGGTAGTGTGGAAGCGGTTGTAGGCGATGCCCTCGCCAACGATGCGGTCCATCGCGCGGGTTGTTACTTCGCCGCCGAAAGTCGTCGGCAGGCCTGGGCCAGCGTCGTCGATCAGAACGATGAGAATGTTGGGCGCATCCTCAGGCAGACGACGAGGCTCGACACGCCGCTTGTATACTGACTCCTGCATTGTGCGACCGGCTGTGCTTGCCGAGGGCGTGGGCGGGAACGGCAATGATTCTGCGGATGCGGGTTGATCTTTGGCCATCGTCACACCTGTTGTAGAAAGGACCGACAAGAAGGGTTTCGCTAGTACCCTACAAAGCGGGCTAGAGGTTGGGAACGGTCACCTAAGTCCCATTGACTTTGGTCGCTCTAATTGTCGACTGCGCGATACTGGACGGTCGCTTGAAAGAGGATCGGCTGACGTACCTCGAAGGGAAGACCTAAGGAGCAAAAATACAACATTTCTTTCGTATCGTGGAAAACTTTGTGGGTCGCCTCGACGGGCCGCTGCATTTTCGATTCATCTTCCAACCAATGATGGCTGTCTTTTTTGCCATCCGCGATGGAAGAAGAGATGCTCGTGAAGGGCGGTCCCCCTTTCGACTGTTCACTGAGCCGGGGCAACAACGCGAAGTGCTGCTCAGCAGTTGGAAGTGGTGGGCATGGTGTTTCTAATTGCCCTGATTCTTGACGCAATCTACCAATATCGCGTACTTCGTTGGTTCTACCCGGGCGAAGCATTAATTGGTGGCACTGATCCTCGCCGTGGTCCCGTACTTCCTACTTCGTGGTCCCGTCAACCGTCTAACGCGTCGGAACGGCTAAACGAGCGCTAGGCCACATTGCCGCTGGCCGATTTGTGGATGAGATCATGCCATTGCGCTAAGAAAGACCAAGCGGCGGAATACCCGCCTCCCGGCACTAACCGAGATGGCAATCAATGAAGATAGTCGAGCAACAACGCGTTGACCTTTTCCGGCGCGGTAAGTTGCAGCCAGTGGTTGGCGCCTTCGACGCGCTCGTAGCGCCATGCACCGTCAACGAATTTCTGTGTGTCTGTCATTTGCGCTTCGGCAAGGAAACGGTCATTGCCGCTGAATACTCCCATAACAGGAACGGCCACCCTCGGCACCTTCGAGGCGGGTCTGGGCACGATATAGCGAAGATTTGCGCGGTAGCAGTTCAGCCTGGCGGTGAGACGGCCGGTACGCTCCAGCTGCCGGATCCAATTCGGCATTTCCTCCGGAAACTTGGACAGTCTGCGCAGGAACCACCAGTCGCCGGCGCGCAGGGCCCATTCCGAGAGGCTGCGGATTTGGAAAAAGAGCACGTACCATCCCTTGAGTTTCTGTTCGAGCGGCCCAAGCGCATAAACTGCAGGATGGCCGTTCGACATGGCGACGTAGCGGTCAACGCGCTCCGGATATTTCATGCAGAATAGAAATCCCACGACCGCGCCATGGTCATGCCCAACCAGACGCACTTTCTTTATCTGCATTTGATCGAGCATGGCCGCAAGATCTGCAGCCATGCGCGTGAACGTGTACTCTCTAACCGCGGTAGGAGCGTCTGAGAGTCCCGCGCCGCGCATGTCCGGCGCGATGACGCGATAGCCAGCCCTGACCAGCGCGGGTATCTGGTGGCGCCAGACGTCATGGCAGTCGGGAAAACCGTGCACGAGAAGCACGTCCGGACCTTCGCCTTCGACAACTACGTTGAGCGTCAGGCCGTTGACCGCGATGCGGCGGGCATTAAATGGGGTATGTATTGCTTCCACTTTTGCTGTTGTCACTGCGATCCTTCATAACGGGCCGTGCGGGCCAAGTTCCGAAAGTTCCGCTTGGCTGTCATCAAGCGACAGTCGAAAGTTCGCGCAGTTCGATGCCGGCCTGCAAATTTAACTGCGGATATTGTGTTTTTCTGCTTTCTCCAATTAATTCCGGCGTCTATCGACGCCGGCCGGGGTTTCGTCCGGAAGGTTGATTGCCAACTGCGGACCCGGCCGCGCCGCTCTGGCGGTTACTTTGATACTGCTGTGCTTGTTGCGATCCCCGCTGACGAGCAGCGGCGTCGCGATCGAGTTGCTGCATCGGATTCGCTGCGGCCGCAGGCTGCTGCGGAGTGCTCGGACGAGTTTGGGGCGTCGTGGACGCCGTTGCGGATGGCGATGTTCCCGACGCGGGACGCGGCTGTCTCGGCGACGAGCCCCCGCTTGTACCACTCGGCCTCTGTCCGGTAGCCGGTGTCGCGGCTGGGCGCGCTTGAGTCGCAGCTCCCGATTGCGATGTAGGACGGGCCTGAGTGGCGGCCGCCTGTTGCGGCGTTTGTGACGACTTGTACGGTGTCGCTGGCGGGTTGGTATTCGACCAGCCGCCGCTCCCGTACTTCTGCCAACTTCCGCTCGAATCCTTCTTGTAGACATTGCCGTCTTTACCCGCGTACAAATTGTTGTTTTGGTCCTTTGCGACGAAGCCAGATCCACCCGAACCAACGCCTCCCACAACAGCTCCGCCCGCAGACGTGCGAGCCCCCGCTACCGTTCCGTTGGCGTTCGAACTGTGAGCGGTCTGAACCCATTGATCGCCGCGCGTGGCCACGGAACTGCCCCACTGCGAATACGCGTTCGACCCCTGACGCGTGGCGGCGTAGGTTCCTGTCCAGGGGTTATAGGCCTGGCCGACCGTCGCTCCTCCCGCAGGAGTTTGCACCGTGGCCGCTCGTCCATAATATCCAGTCGACGGGTTGTACCAGGCGGACCTGCTCGCGGTGCCATAGGGGCCGTAGACCGATTTCTGCGCGTAGTAGCCGCCACTATAGTAATTGTACTGAACTCCAACGCCGTAGGTGCGCGGGTAACCCGCGTAGTAGGGCACCGGGTATGGTCTTGGTGGGTAGTACACATACGGGGGATACGAATAACCTGTGCCATAGGCGACTGCGGCTCCGACCGCGAGCCCAAGTATGAAGGTTCCGGTGTAGCCTGAGGTGTAGCCGCACGTGACTGTCGTTGGAGTCGATTCATAGATCTTGACGTAGGTGACGTTGTAGACCGGGCTGCTCGGTGGAATTTGATAGATCGAGGCAGGCACCGTCGCCGCGGTCTCCCAGGGCCCATTGGCGCTGCGGGACATGAACCAGACCCCCTGGAAGCAGAGATAATAAAGGTCTCCGACCTTGATGACTTTACTGTCCGTGTTGACCGCGTATGCAAGTTGAGTGGTCTCGATCGGCTTGAACTGCGGCGTCCCTTGATAACTTACCTTCACGGCGGCCGCGGCGTCGGCCCTGTTCACCACGGCAAGCGTCGGAATCTGCGCCATCATCACGGCCTCGCGGGCCAAGTCGGTGCCAGGCACGCTGGGTAAGACGCGGGCAGCTGGACTGTCGGCGGGTATCTTGGCGAAATCTGCGGGTAGTCGATCGCTCGCGAAGACCCAGGGTCCGTTTCTCTGCGGCGCGGTGAACCAACGGCCGGACGTCAAGTAATAGAAGTGATTCGTCGAGTGGTCAATGAAGAAATCACTGTCCGTGTTGGTGGCATAGGCCAGATCGGTTCCCGCGATGGCTGTCCATTGCGGTTCGCCATCGACGGCGATGAGTTCCGCTGCGCTGTTGCTATAGAAAACCTTAGGCGCCCGTGCGTCCGGCGGAACGCTCGGCGGGATCGATTTCTTCACTTCGGCCCATTCTTCGGGCAATTTCGCCATATCGGGCGGCAAAGCCGTGGCGAGAGTCCACGGACCATCGAGCGCCGATGCTTGCAGCCACAACGGAGGCTGCGACAGGTAGAAGCGCCGTCCCACCGTGTCGAAGAATAGATCCCAATTGGCATTGACGATGATCTCAACCGATGACTGAGGAATCGGCGCCTTGATGGGTTCGCCATCGACGAGGAGCAAGATCGACGGCTCGGTACTCACGAAGATCTTGGGTGCCACCGATTTGAGAGCTGAGGGTTTGCCCGATGGAGTCTGGTCTTCTGCAGCTGCGAGCATTCGATCAAGGGAGATCGGGACGGCCTGCTTCGGCAGCAGGTTCTCCGACATTGCGCGCATTTTCTCCTGCGTCTCCTCGTCGAGCGAGGGGAAAAGCGCGCTCATCACTCGGATGTCGTGGATGACGACGGTCCGGTCCTCCAGATCCGTATCCGTCTGAGCTTGCAAGATGACCATGCCGGTGACGCTCTCCCCGCCGGCCGGCGTGAGCACTATGGCGACCCGCCCATCAAGTTGACGATAGTCTTTCCAGGAATCTATCTGCGGCTGATAGTAGGTCAGCCGGTTGCCGTCCTTCGCAATCTGTCGAGGCCAGTCCTCATCCGGCGCCGAGGCTTGATCCTCGGCGGTTCGAGTTTCTTTTGGCGCTTCAGTCGCTTTGGGGGCTTGCGTTTCGTTCGCGCTCTGAATCTCCTTTTTGGGGCCGCATCCGAAAACGAGCGCCACGCAACAAACTATGGCAAGGAAGCGCCGCATTAGCTCGAATCCGTTCACAGGCAATCGTCGGTAGAACATAGGACACCCTTTGGCTCTCAAATTCTGCGTACATCATCGAGCACGTTCGCGTTACCGTGCGACCGCACTGATTTGCCGACATCAATACACGGGCATGAGAATTGCGGCAATTGGCACAAAGGTCCGATTGCTGGACATTACAGCCCCATAGATTCTGTGGCGAGCACCCATTCTGAGAAAAAGTACGCTGTTCATTAGCTACCCTTGCCAGATCGGGCGCCCGAGACTGAACCACAGGGAGTGAAGATCACACGAAAATCTCGTATTGCGTCAAAGTCGATGCTGGACCAACGGCTAATACACTAGAGTCCCTCAATCGCGAGACAATTCATTTGTCGGTCCTGCGAATCTGGTGCGCGACATTCCACTATGGTTCGGTCGGCTATTGACACGAAGGAATGGGGAATGACTATCGCAAAGGCTTCCATCTTTGCCTTGCTGCTAATGACTGCAGGCTGTACCGACCTCAAACCCATGGAAGCGCGAATTGCGGATCTTCAGGGACAGGTCAATAAGCTGCAGGCCGACCTCGCGAAATCGTCGAGCAATGCGACGGCGGCCAACAAGGCGACTGCAGCGTCCGCGTCGGCGGCTTCCAGCGACGCGAGGAAGGCTTTGTCGATCGCCGAGTCGAATACCGCAGCCATCGAAGCACTCAACGCGAAGATTGACCAGATGTTCAAGAGGCGTCCGTTGAACTAGCCAACCGTGTGGTGCGCTAGCCAAGGCCGCTGCCGATATTGTCGTCTGCCTGAACAAAGACATCGCCGCGAAGCGTGGATAGCCCAGCAAGCAGATGAAGTTCCTCAGTGGATCTGCCCGCCGGATTCAACCACAGCTAAATGTGTTTAGGTTTAGATTGATGATGCAGCGGTTATGACCCACGCGGCCGCGAACTGCGAATCGCCACTCGCATGGAATCGATTAGCTGCCGACAACGTCCGACAGCAGCCACCTTTTAGCAGGGGTGTTTTTGGGGGTATCTCAAGCAAGCTGAAGTCAAAAAACCCTGGAATTCTCGACGTCTTCTCGCCGATTTCGGTTCCGTCCCGGGGAGACAAATATCGCTATTAATCCATGGTTTATGTAATTTTTAGCGAGTCTACATCATTAAATGCAGACGCTACAAACATTAGCCATTTCGAATCCGACGACTCGTCCCGAACTGTTGCGTTAAGTAACTGTTTTCACGATTACTTTCTTTAGCACACGGTGTCTCCGGTGGCGATCGTAGTTCCAGAATCGACGAGGCTGTGTGAAATAGCGAGCCGGATGCTCGGCTAACTATGCGGTCTCTGTAGAGACCCGTCGAGGTTGGAACGCACCCACGGTCCCCTCGAACGATTGCGAGTCGACAGACCATGATCCTTAGGATGGCTATGGGCTCGGCGCCTCAGTCGCGGTGAATGCGACCACCATCCATTTTCCGCTTCGCCTGGCATATACCTTCATGAACTGCCACCGGTCCTCATGGAGTGTTCCCCCGAGGGTCCGTGACCGAAAAAGATTCCCGCTGACAATGGCAGTGTCTCCAAAGCCTCGAATCTTCAAGTCAGTAGTCTCGTAGCGGGAGAATTTCATGCGGCCGGTTTTCACAAACGACAAGGTGTCGGATTTACCCATTGGAGCCATGCCTGGAACCATCACGGTCAAGTCGTCCGCCCATAGCGTTTCGAGTATCGCTGCATCGTTGTTAAGATGCGCCCGATTCCAAACCTGCTCGAGGCGAATGAATTCCTGGTCCGACTCGGATTGAGCGGCTGCCCCAATAGCAACAAATAGAAGCAAGAGAAGCGGAAAGGCCAACGACAGAAAAACCCTCGTGCGCATGAAGTGGCACCTCGCCTAGTACGACACACAGAAACTAAGACGACAGCAGCGTCGTGAGTTAGCGCGACCGGTACGTCCAATCAACTTCGCGCATTCCTGTTGCGGTTCGGTTCATTCAAGGCCGCTGTTAGCTTAGCGCAGGCGTCGAGCCGCTGCTCTATGGCTCGCATTCCGGTTAGCTCAAGGACCTAAATTGGCCGTGCTGCCTGCCGTCGCTGCTCCATCTTTGCCGCGCCGACGCTCGTAGGAGATCTTGCCCGAAGCACAGATCGTAAATTCGGACCTGTTGCTTTTGTTGACAACATCATTTTATTGTTGCTAGCATAAGCAACATGAAGGCCGAGCTACTTATGCGTGAACGGCTCATTTTGAGTCGTCGCGCATTCGTAGAAATTGTGATCTGGAAGCTTCCCAAGCCGCTTCCGGAGAGCAGACACGCCTTCAAGTACCGATTGGCCTACATCGCGAATCAGCGTTGTGTGCTTCGCTTCGACAATGAGGCTGGCAAAGGCGATCACAGGCATTTGGATGAGATTGAGACATCTTATATGTTCAGCAACCTCGAAACGCTACAAGCGGATTTCTGGGCTGCGGTGAACAAGCGGAGAAAGCGAAAATGAACACCGTCACTATCGGCGTGGCTTCTCTTGTCGAGACCCGGCGGCGTGCCTCAGCCGCATTCCGCGGGAAGAAACAAGGTGCGCGTATTTCATTCGCCTCTGAAGATCTTCTTTGGAAGACGCTGACGCCCAAACGCTGGGCGCTCCTTAAGCTGATGGCTGGCCACGGATCGATGGCTATTCGCGAGATAGCCCGTCGGGCGGAACGCGACGTCCGCGCAGTTCACAGCGATATTCATGCTCTGCTTCGGGCAGGCATATTGGAGAAGGCTACTGAGGGTGGCGTTGTATTTCCTTATGACGCCATCCATGTTGATTTCCTGCTAAAGGCTGCGTGAGCTAGAGCCAGCGGATGGGAAAGAACTGTCATCCGACAACGTCCGGCAGCAGCCACCTTTTAGAAGGGGTGTTTTTGGGGGTATCGAGAACAATCTTGATTCAAAAATCCCTTAAATTCCCGACGTTTTTCGCTTGATTTCGAATCCGTCCCGGGGAGCCAGTAAAATCAATAATATATAGATAATGTCTTATCTTAATTCTCAATTACTTGTCGGGTGTTTACCACACGATTCGTACGCGGTTGAAATCATACCGCCACTGAGACCACTGAACGCTGGCTCGTCTTCTTGACACAGCGAGCACCGAGAGTAATCTACGCGGCCCTCTTGCCACTACGTGCGGCAAGCCGCACAACGGAGAAGGCCATGACCTGCGGGTCACTGCATATAGCGAGTAGTCATCGAATGAATTGACAGCTTCGGGTCGAAGGCTCGAAGCCGATGCTTCGAGCCGGGTAGGCGCGTCCACGACGGAGCCCCTGGCGAGTTTTCACCAGGGGCTTTTTATTGCCTGTAGTGCCGACATGAAAGGACTGAAATTCGACCTTGAGACGATCTCGGATGGGCGTGACGGCATGCCGATGCAATTGACTGTGCGCGGCGATCTCGCCGACCCGGCCGACACGCTCTTGAAGCTGCGCGCTTTGCTGTCTTTCGACCGAAGCGCCGCGCGCTATGCCGTCCAGCGTACGGTGCGCTGCGCTGTTCGCCGTCCGTTGGAGGAGCTATTCGACGATATCGCATTAAACACAGGTTTCGCCGCTCAGCGTCTGGATGGCACATCGCTATTGCTGGACGGCCCGGGCGTATTCGTCAGTGCCGTTGGCCGGCGCAAGATCGACTACGGTTCATGCACATTCGAAATCTGGGCCGAAAGTCTCGCCCGATTGAATGCGATCCGCGCAACCCTGCTGGGTATTGTAGGCGAGCAACTGCTGCGCCGAGAGATGTTTACCATCGATTGGCATTTCTGCAGCGGTCAGATGGGCCTTACGAGCGCATCGTTCGACGAAATGGCCGATCCGGCACCGTACGATGAGGCCTACCCGACTCTGCTGGAACCAGTGGCAGCCTTCATTGGACGCTACCTCGCCTCACGCGAAACCGTGCTGATTCTTCAGGGACCGCCTGGGACCGGAAAAACCCGTCTGGTGCGCGCGATTCTGGCAGCGA
This sequence comes from uncultured Gammaproteobacteria bacterium, assembly GCA_963785405.1. Classification (GTDB taxonomy): domain Bacteria; phylum Pseudomonadota; class Gammaproteobacteria; order Steroidobacterales; family Steroidobacteraceae; genus Bog-1198. The sequence continues at coordinate 775,242 of CAWAVF010000002.1, read as the reverse complement.
TGTCTGCCCGCAAGGCGGACAGTGCCAAGGTGCTCTATACGGCTGACAAGCGTGCGCTCGAGAGCGATGAGATCTTCGTCGAATTCATCACCGGCAGTCACGACGCATTTGTGATCGAAGACGCGGATCACCTGCTCGTGGCTCGCGCTAACGGCAACGTCGATCTGCACCGCTTTTTGGCCGTTGCAGACGGGGTGGTACGCGCGCAGGGTCGCAAGATCATCTTCACGACCAATCTGCCAAACATCGGAGACATCGATGAGGCGCTGGTGCGTCCGGGTCGCTGCTTTGCCACGGTGCGCACTCGCGCGTTGGACCGAAGCGAAGCTGAATTGCTGCTCTCTCGCATCAGCGGCGAGGGTATTGCTGAGGAACAACGATATACGCTACCTGCGAATGTGCGCTCTATAACTCTCGCCGCGTTGTACCGGATGGTAAACGCAGAGTGCTGAGACGCGGAGGGGCGTTCACCTGAACACTTGCCAGTTCAGCGGGCGCACGGAGCTAATAAAATGAGATAGAGCAGGTATCACTTGAAGCTACCGGACATTGGCCAGGCTGTTACTCTCGACTCAGTTCGATGGAATGTCGATCTCAACATAGCTGCCAGGCACGGCGGCATTGATTGCGTCAACAACGCGCTGAACGTGCGCGCGTAGTTGCGGCCATTGCTGACGTCCGAGAATCACAACGGCGATTTTCCGACCACCGAGGTTCTGTTGACGGCGCATATTCTTGTCTGTCGTCAGCAAGACATCGAATCCGCCCTCTTCTGCCGCCGCTAACAAATCGCCATTACTCAGCGTGTCCCACCCTTGCTGAGAAGCAGTGCTGACAATATGTCGGTCGAGATACGCGCGGATCGGTAGGGGTGTTGCCTGGTCGAAAAGAATCCGCATCTAGGCCGCATACTCTGGCAGTCTATCGAGACTGCGAACGGCAAATTCGATAACGGCCTTGACCTGTTCTCGGTCAAGGCCCTCATACCATTGCATGATGTCGTCGATGTTGGCTCCCGCTTCAAGATTTTCAAAGATGGCCGATACCGGCATCCGCGTGCCCTTCAAGACCCAGGCGCCGCTCACCTTCCCGGGGACGCTTTCCACGACGGGACATTGTGACCAATCGAGACTTGCCATCGGCGTACCTCAAGGAGAAGACACGAGAAGGAATTTTACGCACCTCAGCGGCGATGCACCACGCGTGCATTCGCAGATTTGCGCCCGCGGAGGGACACCGAATGTCATCCGACAACGTCCGGCAGCAGCCACCTCTTAGAACGGGTGTTTTTGGGGGTATCTCAAGCGAACTGAAATCAAAAACCCCTGAAATTCCCGAGGTTTTCTCGCTGATTGCGGTTCCGTCCCGGGGAACAAAGTCCTTATTTTTAAATATATTACAATATATTTATAATGTAATTTATTGATACTAGGCCCCAAAGAAGATCGACCTGTATAACTCCTGACCGCCCGCCCTCACTGGTGGGGGTAACCCTGGGGGTATCGAGGAGTATACAGAGCAGATACCCCAAGGGTGATACCCCCAATGTCGCTGATGAACGCGGTCAAGGCATCTATCGATCGCTACCTGCGGATCTAAGCTCGATAATATCGCAGGCAATATCATATAATTGGCAATGCGCTTGGTGCTGGACACGGATGTGTTGGTCGCCGCATTCCGCAGCGAACGCGGAGCTTCGCGTGAACTGCTTATCGCGGCGATCGATGAGCGTTTTGTGCTACTGGCTTCCACCGCTTTGTGGCTAGAGTACGAAGCGGTACTGACTCGGCCCTTGCACCTGACAGCCACGGGCTAAGTGCTGCCGAGGTTAGGGACGTCCTCGCGGCACTCGCTGTATTGGCGGAACCGGTGCCGAATCATTTTCTGTGGCGACCAGTATTGGCAGATGCAGAAGACGAACATGTTCTGGATTTGGCGATGAATGGCCGAGCCGATATGTTGGTGACTTTCAATCAGGACGATTTCGTGGAAGCGTCAAAGACATTGCAAATCGAGGTAGTGACGCCAGCGGCGGCGCTGCAACTATTGAGGTAATGAATATGCGTGCGAGTAACTTTGCTTTGAGACTACAACCCTCGTTGCTGGAGGAGTTGAGGTCTATGTCGGATCTGGAAGGAGTCGCGGTGAATCAATTGATCAATGTCGCGATCGCCGAGAAGTTAGCGCAGATGCGGACCGCTAAGTGGTTTGCCGATCGCATCGCGGGCGCCGATCCGAGGGCCGGAGCACAGTTAATCCGCGACTTGAGTCGGGGTGGGCGTGAGAAGCCCAGAAAGGGAGACACGATTGCACGCGCAACAAAGAAACGCAGGCGCCGGTCCACAGCGGCTTAGCAGCGCGCCAGCAATGATTACGGTCTCGATTAGATGGAGTGCACAGTCGCAGGAAAAGCGCTGAGGCGCTATCCGACAACGTCCGGCAACAGCCACCCTTTACAAGGGGTGTTTTTGGGGGTATCTCAGAAGGAACTCGCCGCGCACGCTTCGTGTGCGCTGCTCGCGCAGAAATCTCGGGCGCCAGAGCGCGAGCATTGCGAGAATTTCGGCTGTCGAAAGTGATGACATGCAAATCCCCCGAGCAAACGAGTCCGCACAATGGTTGTCGTTTACTTCCGCCCAAGGCGCTGGCGCATGCGGCCGCGTCCTAAGCTACACCGCCCTCAACGCGCGGGTCTTGGGCGTACGGGGCTGTAGAGCGCGAGTACCGATTACCAATTCAGCACGGTGGGGCCATTCTCCAGGGCAGATTACGCGCAACTCATGAGGCTTTCCATAAGAGCACCGGAATCCGCGAACGTCTGGTAGTGGGCGATCATTTCGGCACAGTCGAGGACAGGTATTGGCAAGATCAGCATGGTGCGCCCGATACCAGCCGTTCAGCTCGAAGACAACCAACGTCCTTAAAATGGGTGGCATCTCGCACGGATCGCTATCTGCGGCCTCGTTCTCTAGACATCCTATAGGATGTCACATATGATTTAGATGTGAGAGTAGTTCTCGACACCTCCGTATTGGTCGCCGGCTTAAGGAGTCAGCTCGGAGCGAGCAATCGGGTGCTATTGGCCGTGGCAGGAGGGCGCTGTGTTCCACTTGTAACCACAGCGCTCTTTCTCGAGTACGAGGCAGTACTGCTGAGACCGGAGCAGCAGCTTGCGACCGGCATGAGTCCCAAGGATGTCGAAGGGTTCCTTGCGGCATTTGCGAGCGCATCCGAACCAGTCGAGCTGAATTTTTTCTGGCGTCCGCAACTGCGCGATCCGGCAGATGAGTTGATTCTCGAGGCGGCTGTCAACGGCAGAGCTGCGGCGGTTGTTACGCACAATGTGAGCGATTTTCGGCCCGCTACGATGCGATTTGGAGTTAGAACCTTGACACCAGCAGAATTTTTGAAGGAGTTACCAAAATGAGCAAGAGCACATATCCCTTGAAGCTGCCGAATTCCGTAAAAAATGCAGCTGCCGAACTTGCAAAAGTTGACGGCGTGTCTTTGAATCAGTTCATTGCCGCCGCGGTGGCGGAGAAGGTTGGTACCTTGCGCGCGGCCCGCGAGTTTCTCCAGCAGCGCGCCGGCTCTGCCAAGCCCAAGGATCTAGTTAAATACCTCCGCCGGGCGCCCAAGGTCGCTCCAGTCGCGGGAGATGAACGAGACTCGTGAGAATCTTTCGCAGCCGCAGATCCAACAACGTCCGGCAGCAGCCACCTTTTGAAGGGGGTGTTTTTGGGGGTATCTCAAACGAGCTGAAGTCAAAAAAATCTAGAATTCTCGACGTTTTCACGTCGATTGCGGTCCCGTCCTGTGTAGCCATAGAACACGTTGAAAAACAATATACTAGATTTCTTTATTGATCTTATTTATAAGTCTCTCAAAACGGATAAGATGCCAACTGCGTTCAGCAAGCTCTTGTAGCAGCCACCCTTTCAACAATCTTTCTGCCTCGAAGCAATTTCCGATGTCGACCGCTGCGGTCCTTGGTGACGCTGCGGATTCGGGCAGGTCGCACTTTGACAACTTAGGGCGGGAAATTCATCCGTGCCTCGATCGACTTGAATTGCGGTTCATTGCGGATGGGATCAAGCGCCCAATTGACTCTAAGTCCCTGTAAGCCCGATTCGCGCGAGCGCTCCGCCCTTTCCAAGGTTCGTAGTGCGGCCGCCTTATTGCCTAACTGGGCATAGACCCCTGCCAGTTCAACCGAAGGCTCATTTTTCTGAAGAGCCTCATACCGCTGCAGTTCGCGTTCGGCGTCCTGTTGTCGGCCAAGTCCATGGTAGGCCAGTACCAAACAGCGGACCTGGGAGTCAGGCGGAGTGCCCGGGGGAATCGCGTCGCAAATTTGCCGCGCCTGCTCAAACTGCCCCGATGCGAGCAATGTCGATGAGGTTACTTCTTTGACATAGACCGAGTTTGGGCTGACCAAGGCGGCAGCCCGGTAAGCTAGTAACGCTTCATCATACCGGCGCGCAAAGGTGAGAATTTGTCCAAGCGTTACATGTGAATTGACATTCTGCGGATCCAATGCGACCGCACGACGGCCAGCGATGATGGCCGATTGAAAGCGGCCAAGATGACCGGCGAAGCCGGCATATCGCCTTTGGACGTTCGCACTGCCCGGTGATAGTGTCATAGCAAGCTCGAATTCAGGCAATGCGCTGGCGAAATCCAGGCGCACGTAGGCGAGGACGCCCGCCAGAGCCAAGTGTGCTTCACCCAGCCCAGGGGCGAGTTCCACTGCTCGCTTAGCGGCTCGCAAAGCGTGCTCGCGCACATCTGCGATCTCATCGGGTGTGGCGATGAAAACAGCAATGGCCGTAAGCACGTTGGATTGCTTTGCATACGCCAAGGCATATTTCGGATCCAGTGCAATCGCCTGATCCAGTGCCGCCTGCGCCGCACGGAGGTCCACTTCACCCGTGTCCCAATTAGCCAGCAACTGTGCACCGCGCAAGTATGCTTCATACGCCGCCGAATTCTGCGTGCCGCCCAACTCAAGCGTTTCAGTTTCTGTGCTGGTCAGCCTGATCTTAAGTTGTTGGGCAACCGCGGAGGCGACATCAGCCTGAACTTTCAGAATATCTGTCAATTTGCGGTCATAAGTTTGTGACCACATGTGAAACCCGCTGCCGGCATTGATTAACTGCGCGGTGATTCGGACGGTGTTACCGGTTCGGCGAACGCTACCTTCCAATATGGCTCCGACATTCAGCTTGTGAGCAATATAGGTAATGTCGATGTTTTGACCCTTAAACGAGAACGAGGAAGTTCTTGCGGCCACTTGCAACGCATTTAACCGAGACAACGGACGCACCGCAATTCAGCAGGATCAGACAGAAGCATATTCGACGGTAATGCGATCCGCCGCAGCGACCTTTGACATCAAACGTATTCGCTTTCTCAGCCGCGACATCGCCCTGGTCGATACTGTGTTCGAACGATTCGGTGTATTAGACCCTGACGGTCGACCGGTTCCCGGCAGGCGGCGAGCATCGGCCACGTTTATTCTCGAGAAAGAGAAGCAATGGAAAATCGCCTCCTACCGTAACGTGGTGCCCGTCGCCTTTGTGCCCGGAGGGCCAACCATATTCAGTGATCAGGAAATGACACCTGGTCAAGCTGTGGACCGGAAGAAATGAGGGCAGTGCAAGTTCGACAATACAAGCCGGGAAGTTGAGTGCATGGGTTCAGGCCGCTCTATGCCTCCCCGATCACCAGGTTCTCGCGGGCGGCCTCCACGATGTCTCGGCACGCACGGTTAGCCTGTGCGATGACGATGCGGAATTCCGAAACCAGCGAACGCAACCGATTGATAATCGCTGTCGGGTCTCCGATGAATCCGGAAACACTCATGCCGCCAATTGTCGCGCGGTCGGTCCAGTACGATAGTTGCGACGCCGTTGATTGTCGCGGCTCTATAAATCGAACGGCCGCTTTACCGATGACGATATGTGGGTTCGATTGTCTCTTGGCCGCCAAGCGTCAGATGCTGCGCCCGAGCCAGCCATTCAGCGTCAAGAAGACTAACGGCCTGGACGCATCTCGCGGCGATATTCTGATGCCGGAGATTGAGCACATTGCTCAACCATTACCGGTGCTAGACATCATGGCCCCCGCCGTTCTGCACAGTTCGCCGCAAACTCGAGGTTTCAGGCGCCGCTTTGGTGATCGCCGTCAATATACCACCGAGAATTTGACGGGGACTTGGCGGACATCCAGGCACCGCCACATCGACCGGGATTACTGTGGAGACGCGACCGCACGTCGCATAGCTCTCGCCGAATATTCCACCGCTGCAAGCACAATCCCCGATTGCAACGACAAGCTTCGGGTCCGGAGTCGCATCGTAGGTGCGGCGCAGCGCCACCTCCATATTCTTGGTCACAGGTCCCGTTACCAATAGTAAGTCGGCGTGCCGCGGACTTGCTACAAACCTAATACCAAGGCCTTCGATATTGTAGAGAGGATTATTGAGCGCGTGAATCTCTAACTCGCAACCGTTACACGAGCCAGCGTCAATTGCTCGAATGCAGAGCGCACGACCGAGCACTTCGAGAATTCGGGATTGCAGGGCGCCGCCGATGCGCAATGACTCGTCACTCGGCGGAGAAGGCTCGGTGATGATGCCTGTGCGACAGATTTTGCTTAGTGTTTTCAGCATGGTTATAAATCGTGTCCGCTATAAGACAGGTTGAAAGACTTATTGATCAGCGGAAAATCCGGCACGATGTTGTCGATGATGGCGTGCTCAATCACCGGCCAATTCTGCCATGATGGATCATGCGGGTGACATCGTCGGATCATTCCATCCCTGCCTGCATCAAGTGCCAGAAATATGGGGCCGCGCCATCCCTCGATCATTCCGACACCTAGAGCACCTTCATCGGGTGCTGAAATTGTCACTTGATGTGGCCCCGCAGGCAGCTCCCGCAGAATCTGTTGCAGGAGGCGCGCAGACTCGGTCACTTCATCGAAGCGCACCGCCACGCGCGCTGCCACATCGCCTTCAGTTTGCACGATTTTTTTTGGCGCGAGGTGACCATACGGGTCGCAGGATAGATCGCAGCGCAGGTCAAATGCTTGACCGCTCGCACGCCCTGCCAAGCCAGTCAAGCCTAATTGCGCGGCCAGAGTCGCCGTGACGATGCCCGCGCCTACAAACCGGTCGCGCAAACCGGCATGATCGTCGTAGATTGCACGCAGTGCTTTGACCTCGGGAGCAATCGATTCGATCGAGTCAACAAGCAATCGTACTCCGGTGGATGAAAGGTCCACACGCGTGCCGCCCGGCACGACGAAATCCATGAGATATCGCTGTCCGAGTGCTTGCTCGGTCGCGCGCAACAGCTGCTCCTTGAGCCGCGAGAACTGGCTGAGTCCAAAGGAAAATCCGGCATCGTTCGCAATCGCGCCGAGATCCCCCAAGTGATTGGCCACACGCTCCAATTCCAGCGCGAGCGCCCTTAACCCTGCGGCTCGATCGGGCAAGCGCGCCGCGGCCATGCCTTCCAGCGCCTGGCAATAAGCCCACGAATAGGCGACGGCAGAGTCGCCCGAGATGCGGGCCGCCAATCGGTGGCCGTTGAGCAGCGAGAATTCAGTGAAGCGCCTCTCAATGCCCTTGTGGACATAGCCCAGGCGCTCCTCAAGCCGAAGCACTTTCTCGCCGACCACGGAAAAACGGAAGTGGCCAGGTTCGATGATCCCCGCATGCACGGGCCCGACCGGAATTTCATGCACACCGTCCCCTTCCACGGGAAGGAATGCGTACCTATCAATGATCGGTATCGAGGGAGATGGTGGTGTGTGACATTCAACTAGCGGATGAAAACTCTCCGGCCAAGCCGCGTGACGTAACCACGGGCGCATGTCCGGATCAGTGGAGCGCAATCCTGACAGATCCGCCACGGCGCGCTGCATGCGGCCTGCACTCGGAAACCATTGCTCGATCCCTGGGTAATTGGCCTCCCCATCCAGTAACGGCAAGCTCAACACGAGGACGCCCTGGTCAGCGGTATACGCGACTCGGACCCTGTCACGGCCATCTTGATCACGACTTGCCCAAAGAGACTGCAATCGGCCTCCTCCAGTCGCGACGTGTTCGGCGGCTTGCTGCCATTCGTCGCGTGAGACCATAAGCCCGAGAACTTTCGGCGCGCCCGCGATCACGCTCCCTCCATTGGATTCGCTGTTCTGGGCCGCCTGTTGGAACCATCGTTGCAGAGCCATCTCATTCTCCGCCGATCAGGCGTGCCGCTGCGCGATACCAGTCAGCGAGATAAGGTGGAATGAAAAACCCCAGCATCAGCACCAAACCGAGGTGGACAAACACGGGCACGAGCGCGGGTGGATGTGGCAAACGTTTGGCTGTGGTATCTCCAAATACCATCGATTGCACACGACCAAAGATTGCCGCGAAGGCCACACCGAGCGCCAACAGCAATATGGGTGTCGCCCAGGGTTGCTGTTTCATGGCGGTCGTCAAAATAAGAAATTCACTCGCAAATACGCCGAACGGTGGCGTGCCTAGAATAGCGAGGCTGCCCATCATCAATCCCCAACCCACGGTGGGGCTCAAGGTGATGAGCCCGCGGATGTTGTCCATGAGTTGTGAGCCCGCTTTCTGCGTCGCGTGTCCCACGGCAAAGAAAATGGACGATTTGGTCAGTGAATGCACCGTCATATGTAAGAGCGCCGCGAAGTTGGCCACCGGCCCACCCATTCCGAACGCGAACGCAACGATCCCCATATGCTCGATCGAGGAATAGGCGAATAGACGCTTGACGTCGCGTTGTCGCCACAGGAAAAACGCTGCGAGCACCACCGACAGCAAGCCGAAGCCCATCAGCATTCGGCCCGGCAGGGCCGATTGCAGCGAGCCCTCGACGAGCACTTTGCAGCGCACGACAGCGTACATCGCCACATTGAGCAGCAGTCCTGACAGAACCGCGGAAATAGGTGTCGGGCCTTCAGCGTGTGCATCCGGCAACCAATTGTGCAGCGGCGCAAGGCCCACCTTGGTCCCGTAACCCACGAGCAGAAATACGAAAGCCAAGCCGATCACCGAAGGTTCCAGTTGAGCCTTGACCGAATTAAGATGTGTCCACAGCAGCGCACTAACGCCCTCGGAACCTAGGACCTTCTCGGCCGCAAAGTACATGAGGATGGTGCCGAACAAGGCTTGGGAAATGCCCACGCCACAGAGAATGAAATACTTCCAGCCTGCCTCGAGGCTCGCAGGGGTTCGATACAGCGTCACCAGCAGAACGGTCGATAGGGTTGCAGCCTCCATCGCCACCCACATCAGCCCCATATTGTTGGTCGTGAGAGCAACCAGCATGGTTGCGATGAACATCTGGTACATGCCGTGGTACAGGCGTAGCTGACCAGCGGTTACCCGCCCGTGTTCTAGCTCTATGCGCATATAGGGGCGCGAGAACAATGAAGTGGTTAGACCGACGAACGCAGTCAGCGTCACCAGAAAAACATTAAAGGCATCGATGAAGAATTGCTCGTGTCCAACCGATAAGTTGCCGTGTGCAACGACCCTGGCTGTGAGCGCACATGCCGCAAAAAACGTGATTAATGAGAAGACCACATTGGCTTCGGGTGCCCAGCGCCGACCCCCCAAAATACTCAGTGCCAGGGCGCCCAGTAGCGGGGTGCCCAGAAGGACGATGAACTCCACCTTATTGGTCCTCCTTTAGAGATCTCGAAGTTCTTCAGGTCCAGACTGTCGAATTGTTCCCGAATCTGAAAGAAAAATACGCCCAGCACCAGCATCGCCACCAAAACATCGAGCGCAACTCCGAGCTCAACAACCATCGGCATGCCGTAAGTGGCACTCATCGCGCCAAAGAACAATCCGTTCTCCATCGATAGGAATCCGACCACTTGCGACATCGCTTTTCGGCGCGTGATCATGGTGAGGAATGCAATGAGGATCACCGCCACGGCGATGCCGATGGAATTGCGCGTAGCCGTGCTCGCCAGCGCCGAAATTGGTTGAGCCAATCCGAACGAAAAAATGACGACGAGCACGCCCACCAGCATGGTCCCAGTAATGTTGAGCAGCGGTTCAGTGTCCCAGTACACACCGAGGCGACGGATGAGACGATGCAATAGCCACGGCAGAAAAATCACCTTAAGTCCGAGGGTCAATATTGCGGACAAGTACAAGTTATGATCACCGGTCCGCCAAGCGAGCAACAGGGTCGCCACAAACAACAGAGCCCCTTGCAGCGCGAGCAGATTGACCAGGGAGACGATGCGCCGCTGCGACAGCATGGCGAATGAAAGCAGCAGCAAGAGCGCGGCCAGTGTGTTTAGCAGCTGAAGATCCCACGACAGCGCATTCATATTCATGCTCCCAGCAACAACCGCACTAACAGTCCGAGCACTGCAAACAGAAAAGCTGTTGCAAGAAACTCCGGTGCGCGAAAGACGCGCAGTTTCGCCGATACCGTCTCGATGAACGCCAACGCAGCTCCGGCAACGGTGAGCTTTGCGGCCAGCAACACCACCGATAGGGCCAGCCCCGAGGGCGCGTCATTAGTCGCGATGCCCCAGGGAATGAATACTGCAAACCCGATGCACGCATAATTGAAGAGCTTCAGCGCCGCGGCCCATTCCATGAGCGCTAGGTGACGTGCGGAATATTCCAGCAGCAGTGCTTCGTGAATCATGGTCAATTCAAGATGCGTAGCGGGATTGTCAACCGGGATACGGGCATTCTCGGCCAGCAGCACCATCGCGAATGCGACCGCCGTAAAGGCGAGACTCGGGTTGAGCGCGAAGGTCTGCGCCGAGAGGCGTTCGGCAATAATTGGCAACGCCGTGGTGGCGCAGGTCAGGGAAACGACGAAAATCACCACCAGCAGTGCGGGTTCCGCGAGGAATCCGATCATCATTTCCCGGCGTGCACCGAGCGTACCGAAGGCGGTTCCAATGTCCATCGCCGCCAAAGATAAGAACACGCGCGCAGTCGCAAGAAGTCCGACCAGCGCGATCGCGTCCGCGGCTCGCGTGATAGGTAAGCGCGTTGCAACCGAGGGGATGACGGCTGCGGCTGTCACCATCGCGCCAAAGACCACGTACGGCGCGAGCCGGAACAGTTGCGAGGCGTTCTGCGCTATCACCGCCTCCTTGTGGAATAACTTTCGGATACCGCGGTACGGCTGCAGAATGCTGGGCGCAGATTTATTCTGTAGCCACGCTCGGCATTGATTCACCCAGCCGAGAAACACCGGTGCCGCAGCAACCGCCAACGCGATTCCCATTAATTGGACTGCCCAGTCGAATATCCTCATAGCATGAGCGCCAGCAAGACGACGAGTGTGACGAAGCTGTAGAGCAAATAAGTCGCGATGCGACCTTGCTGCAGCCAAGCGACCTTATCCGCGACTCGCCGGACGAGCGGACCTAGGGGCTCATACAGAGTGCGCCAAATGCGATCGCCAATTTCCAAGCGATACTTGGGTTTTGTGTCGAAGGGGCGCGGCAGTTCGCGAATCAGAAAAAAGAGTGGTTGGAACAGATGGCGAATCGGCTGACCGAATCCTTCCGCCGTATCTTGCATGCGACTTGTGAGCCCGCCAAATCCACAGTCCCAAGCAGCCCCTTTGCGCACGCGCTGGTGATAGAAGATGCGCACGTTGATGATAGCCAACGCCACCACGACCAGAATCACCGCAAAGAACACCAGGGGTGCGTAAGACGACTCTCGTTCGGGAATGGGCACGAGTAGCCACCAGGGAGCATTGCCCAATGGTAGTTCGCCCAATCCGAGTTGCTTAGTGACGATGCTGAACAATGAAATAACGGTAGTCGGAAAAAATCCGAGCAGCACGCAGCCGAGCGCGAGCCACGCGAGTCCGAGGCGCTCTGCAAATCCAGCGTCGCGGGCCTTTTGCAGAGTGGGTTCCCTTGGCTGTCCGAGAAAGATCACGCCAAAGAATTTGACCATGACATAGCCCGCCAGTGCGGCGGCGAGTGCAAGCAACGCAGCACCCAGCGGCAGCAGCATGTTGATGAACGCGTGTGGCACCTTGTAGGAGAACAGGAACGATTGGAGTAGCAACCATTCCGACACGAATCCATTGAGGGGCGGCAATCCAGCAATGGCCAGCGACGCCGATGAGCGTCAGCCACGCGACCCAGGGCATGCGATGGATAAGCCCCCCCAGGCGCCCTAGATTGCGTTCCCCGGTTGCGTGCAATACCGCACCCGTGCCCAGAAATAGCAGGCTTTTCATGAATGCATGATTGAGCGCGTGGTACATGACGGCAATCAACGTGAGCGCCGCCGCGGCACGCATTCCCACGCCCGCGAACACCATCGCCAGCCCCAGGCCGGTAAACATGATCCCAATGTTTTCGATGGATGAGTAGGCCAGCAGACGCTTCATGTCGGTTTGTGCGGCTGCGAAAACGACGCCATACAGCGCGCTAAAAAGCCCGAGAGACAATGGCAACAAACCCCACCACCATAGGGGTGGCTGGCCCAAAAGATCAAAACTGATCCGAATCATTCCGTACAGCGCCGTCTCAAGCATGATGCCGCTCATCAAAGCCGAGACGGGAGAAGGCGCGGCGGGATGTGCTTCCGGCAGCCACACGTGCAGGGGCACCAGGCCCGCCTTGGCGCCAAATCCAATCAGCGCAAGACAGAATGCAACCGTCGCCCAATTTGTACTCAGGTGTGCGTTACGCATCGCATCGAAGGTGAAATGCCAGCTGCCGCCCTGAAGGATGCCGAAGCTCAAGAGAATCGCGATCGCACCCAGGTGGGCCATCAGCAGGTAGAGAAACCCGGCCTTGCGAATTTCGGGAATGCGGTGCTGGGTGGTGACCAAAAAATACGATGACAGAGCCATGGTTTCCCACGCCAGCATGAATGCATACGCGTCATCGGCGAGCAACACAAAGCCCATGCTGGCGAGAAATAAGTGGTATTGCAGGCAAAGAAGTCCCGGCGCCGTGCCTTCGCCCTGCCGGAAGTAGCCGGCCGCAAAAATCGAAATGCCAGCGGAAGCGCCGCCCAGCAGCACTAAAAACACGCCCGAGAGTCCATCGAGGCGCAAGTGAACAGGCAAGTCCGGCAACCCGATGGGCAATACGAGCTGTTCGGTAACGTGGCCAAGACTTGTTGCGGCGACGACTGCCAGCGCGATACCGACAAGGGCGCCCAACGGAAAGAGCGTCCTCCCCACGAATGCGAGACTTAAGGGTCGCACCATCCCCGCGAGCCCAACCGCGCACCACGCTGTCAGCAGCAGTCCGCAGAGCGTTAATGGCGAGGTGGAACCAAAGCTCATCAGGCGCCGGTTCTCATTGTCGTGAAATGGCTGATACCAAATCGATAAACCGAAGACTGCCATTTGCGATCATGTGTTTTCTATTATAATCTTATGCGAATTGACCTGTCACCTAATGTGAGTCTCATTTGACTACGGAAGATCGCACGGCTCGGCTTACCATCTTGGTTGACCCACGCAAGAAGGAACTGTTTGAGCGCCTATGTGCACAAGAGGATCTGACACCTTCGCAGGTCTTGCGGCGCTTAATACGGGATTACATAGAGGTCCGCACTGGTAAGCCATGGACACCCACTGAGGAGCGCCCGAGCGCGGGGCGCCGTCGTGTCTCGGTTCGTCGAAGCTGAATGCGATGCCTCCGCGTTCTATCAGCGATAGGCGAAATTTTTAACTCGGCCGTTAAAGCCAAACCGCCTAGTTCTGGTACGTGTAAATTGTCCTTGCCATACGAAGAGACGCGCATTCGCAATTGGATCTACGAGCGTCTGTCGTTGTGCGGATCGTTGGACATGCAGGTGCCATGGATCCGGGCGCCAAAACCACGTGGGGAGAAGCCAGGTTGCCTTGCGGAAGCCGCCTATTTGCTGTTCGCGTAAGCCTGGATCAGCTCGAAAAGATAATCGCGCTCCTCGTAAATGCCCTCGACCGATTTGCGTTCGTTGAGGCCGTGAACGCCGTTGCCGTCGGGGTCAGAGAACCGGCCCGGGACGCCATAGGTGGGAATTCCTGAAGCGTTGAGGAAGCGGCCATCGGTGGCGCCCGTCGACATCGCTGGAAGCATCGGTACGCCCGGAAAGTGCTTTTGTGCAAGGGTCTTGGCTGTGCCATATACCAGCGGGGTCAGCGGCGGCGGGTCTGGGGTCGGGCTGATTTCGCCGGTCGGTGCTATGGTCAGCGACGGGTCGGCCGCCGCCTTGATCAGCTGTGCAAGGACATTGTCGATCGTATCGCCGGGAAACATCCGGCAATTGATATTGGCGCCCGCACGCTGTGCCAGCGCATTGTTGGCATGGCCGCCATCCAGCCTCGTTGCAACGCAGGTAGTGCGCAGCATCGAGTGATAGGTCGGATTCTTCGACACAATGGCGCTGGCTTCGAGATCGTTGGGATTGGCGATCAGCCGCATCATCGCGGCACCCGCTTCGCCCCCGGACTGTTTTGCCGTCTCGGTAAAGTAAGCGCGCGTGGTATCGGTGAACTGAACGGGAAACTCATATTGACCGATGCGAACAAGCGCCGCGGCCAGGCTGTAAATGGCGTTATCTGGGCGCGGGCGGCTGCTATGGCCACCGGGGTTGCTCGCCTCGATACGGAAATCCTGATAGACCTTCTCCCCCGCTTGAATACCGAGTGAAAGCTTCTTGCCGCTGGCATCGCGCAGGCCGACGCTTCCTTCGTTCAGGGCGAATTGGGCATCGATCCAGTCCTTGTGCTCGGTCACCAGCCAGTAGGCGCCGTTGAACGCCCCGCCGGTTTCCTCGCCACAGGTCAGGGCCAGTTTCAATGGCCGCCGAAGCTTGGTCCCAGCCTGTTTTAAGCGAACGAGCGTATCGGTGAAGATCGCAGCTTGCGCCTTGTCGTCGGAGGAGCCGCGGCCGTAGAAATAGCCATTCTCCTCGATCAACACGAATGGATCGCGAGTCCAGTCCTCGCGCTTCGCCTCCACGACATCGATGTGGGCGAGCAGCAGGATTGCCTTGGCCTTGGGGTCGGTCCCATTCAATGTCGCGACCAACCCGTCTTCTTTGGGGTGGTCGGAGACGCCGAACAGTCGCAACTCGCCGTCTTTGTATCCCGCGGCTTTCAGCCGCGCCGCCATGCGCTCTGCTGCCAGCGTGCAACTTCCCGCGGACAGCGTCGTATTGGTCTCGACGAGTTCCTTGTACAACTCTCGGAACCTCACCTGATCCGGCCGAATTTCGGCGGTCACGGGTGCAGCGAGGCTTGCAGCGAGCACGGTCGCGATCAGAAATAGGCGCAATTTATGATCTCCTTGGCAGGAGCGACAGACTACGTCTAATTCGCCGCGACAGGCAAGATCGTTTCCGGGAGCTGGAGCAGCCCTCGTTTGGACTGGACATAGCCGCATGGATAGGAACTAGGCCGAGCATCTTCAACGTCGCCTGATGCGTTCTCTAAGAACTCCATTTATGCTGGGTGCAGATCAACGGACAAGTACTGCCAATCATGCCGGTGAGCGTTTTGCTGGTCGTACTCTTGGGAGCACTCCTGCACGCGAGCTGGAACCTCCTCGTCAAGCTTGGGCGGAATACGCACGTTGCGACCGCCAACGTGTTCATCGGATCCGGCGCCCTCGCGGCGGTGGCGCTGCCCTTCCTTCCCTCCCCCGCGCCGGCGAGTTGGCCCTATCTCGCGGTGTCAGTGGTCGCGGAGCTGATTTACGGCATGTTGCTGGCCACGGCCTACCGCGCGGGAGATCTCAGTCACACGTATCCGTTAATGCGAGGTACCGCGCCAATGCTAGTCGCGTTCGGGAGCTTCGCGCTCGTGGGCGAGCGCTTGTCTGGGCTGGGATGGACCGGCGTGTCGTTGATATCGAGCGGAATACTGTTGTTGATCTTCGACGCACACTTTCGCGGTCTATCCGCAGCCGCGACACGATTCGCACTGCTGACTGCATTCGTGATCGCGTCGTATACGACTGTCGACGGCGTCGGCGTCCGTGTGTCTGGACATGCAATCGCCTACGCATTTTGGAACTTCTTCCTGACCGGCGTGCCGTGGTTAATCTGGACAGCGCTTCGTGGCCGCGTGGATCGATGGCCGCAGCTGCGCCGCCAGCTGCCATTCGTCATCCTGGGCGGGGCATGCTCGCTTGGCTCGTACGCGATCGCGCTATGGGCGATGACTCGCTCACCCGTTGCAGCGGTAGCCGCCATCCGCGAAACGTCGATCGTGTTCGGGATGGTACTCGGGGCGCTCGTAGTGCATGAGAGAGTGACTCGGATACGGGCGCTTGCGGCGATCGCTGTAACACTCGGCGTGTGCGTGATGCGCGCGGGGTAGCCGGGCGACCTGGACGCAGGGGGCAAGTATTCGATGCTGGAAGACCCTGTCGCCTAAACGGTGGGCGCTCCTTAAGCTCATGGCCGGCCAGGGATCGATGGCTATTTGCGAGATTGCACGTCGTGCGAAACGCGACGTCCGCGCGGTCCACAGCGACGTACATGAATCCACGTGGATTTCCTGCCAAGGCTACCTGACCCAAACAAGCGGATGGATATGAACTGTCATCCGCCAGCGTCCGGCAGCAGCCACCTTTTGAAGAGGGTGTTTTTGGGGGTATCTCGCGCGCACTGAAGTCAGCAAACCCAGGAATTCTCGACGTTTCCTCGCCGAATTCGGTTCCGTCCCGGGGGAGCCAGTGAAATCCATTATTTACGCATTTACTACGCTACTCACGCGTATGTGTTTGACCCCTTGGTACTTTCGCTCACACCTTATTGCTACACTGCACGCAGCGCCTCAGAGACCGAAATTCGAATGGAGCGCAGCGCCGGAAACAATCCTCCAAGCAAGCCAATGAGACAGGCCCAAAGAATTGCTTCGCTGACCAACTGGGGGGTGACAGCAAGCTTGAACACGACTTGAGCGAACGCGCCTCCCAGCGTCGACGTTGTGTGGCCATTGAAGACCAGCCAGGCGACCAGCGCGCCGATAATTGCGCCGAGCAGCGCCAAGACAAGCGCCTCTGTCATAACCGACAGCAAAACCGGCAGTGGGCTAAACCCAATGGCGCGCAAAGTCGCGAGTTCCCTGCCGCGCGCTGCGACCGCGGAGTACATACTGTTCAGGGCGCCAAAAGTGGCGCCGAAGGCCATGATTAACGCGACTAGATTGCCGATGACATCAATGATCGTTGTCAATTGCGCGGATTGTTTAGCGTAATAATCCGTCTCGCGTTGCACTTCAACGGTCAGCTGCGGGCTCGATGTCAGTGCGTCCTTGAAAGTCGCAAAGGCGTCGGCATTTATCAAGAGCGCCACCACGGAGCTGTAACTTTGCCGCTCGATCGAAGATGCGACGGTGTCAACATCTGCGAGCAATTCTGACTCATGAATGTCCCCGTTACTCGAGAACAAGCCGCTTACGGTCCAATCGGCATTGCGAAAATGCAATACGTTTCCTACCGCTAGGCCGCGAAACTGTTTTGCGGCGCCTACTCCGGCGATGAGTTCGCGTACGGCCGGGCGAAATACGCGGCCTTCCACGATTCGCAGCTCTGGGCGGATCTCGCTCGATTGGAGTCCGACACCGCGCAGGGTGAGATTCGAAGCAACCCCGGTGTCGATCTTCGGTACATTTACCACCGTAATGAGTTCTTTGGTGAGCAATGCGCGGCCACCAGAGTCCTTTGCTATGCCGGGCGCATCAGCAATTGCGTCCACATCCTCGCGCGTCAGGTTACTGTTGAGTTCGGCGTCCGATCCTCCACGCAATACGATGATGCGGTCGGCGCGCGCGCTATCAGCCAGTGTATGTTTGAAACCCGCGCTCATGGCAAGAACCGAAATGAACACCGCAACCACGCAGGCGATACCAATCACGATGACGCTCGAGGCGCCGAGGCGATTCGGCAAGCTTGCCATACCCATGACGCTCAACTTGAGCCATTGCCTAAGCATTTTTGGTTCCTTGTGCGAATTCGCTAGCGTTCCGCCAGCGCATCGACGATCTTCAAGCGCTTCGCACGTAGTGCAGGCGGCAATCCGACAATGACGGCGATAGCAGCGGCGAGCGCCATCCCCGGAATCAGCATGCCGCCGGAAATATCGACACCCTGCAACGCGTCTTTGATGATGGGCAACAAGCCGTAACTTAGAGCAAGCCCGACCAAAGCGGCGGTCACGAACAGCAACAGCGACTCACCAACCAACAACCCAAACACCTGCCCGTCCGTAAATCCCAAGGTTTTCAGCACGGCCAACTCCGCCGTTCGCTCGCGCATGGATTGCATGAGTGTATTGGCGGTAAGCAGCAGCAGTGAAAAGAACACCGCACCGAGGATCACGCGCAATACAAAGCCGATATCGCCTCGTTGCTTGATGAATGCCATCAAGAAGTCCTTTGCAGGCTGAGTTTTCGTTTCGTTGGAGGAGTTGGCAAACAGGGCGTCAACGCGTTCTGCCATGGCAGCAGCCTTTGAGGGTTCGGCAATGCTTTCCTCAAACCACCCTACGGTTCCTCTTCCAAAACTGCGGCCCTCATCGAAATACTCATAGTGGAATAACAGGAGGGTCGACTGCGATGCATCTGTGCTGTCGAAGGTCCCTACGATATCGAACACCCAATTCAGCGAGCCATCATCTTTGCGCGTCCAAATCGTCGAATGCAGCGGCAGTTTGTCGCCCACTTTCCAACCATATTTCTTCATCAACGCCGTATTAACAAGAGCGCCTGTGCGGGTTTTCCGGTAGTTTTGAAGTTCCTCCGGCTTCAGTCTCATCTCCTCGCGGTGCACATTGAGATACGACTCGATATCGACTGGAATCGCGAATACAAAATTCTTTGCCTCTTGGTAGTACCCGCCGAACCATGTGAGCCAGGTCACTTCTCTAATGCCGGGCAACGAGCGAATCTGCTGCGTATCGGAGAACGGTAGCGATAGAGTGATCGAATATTTGTTCGTCGTAATCAGGCGATCGGCGCCGGAAGCTCCAGAATCGGGATGAGCGAAGGCGTAGTCGATGGTCTCCAGCATCCCGAAAAGCAGAAACGCGACGATGATCGACATCATTGTGAATATCGTGCGGGTTTTTCTACGCCACACCGCCGACCACAACAGGGGCCAATACTTCATTGCAAAGTCAACCAAGCCGGTCCGTAAGCCGCCAATTCTAACCGAATCACGCCGAAGCGTTCGTCGTGGTCAGCCGCCAACCGCTAATAGACTCAACATACTCGATGGCGATCTGCGCTCCAGTAGTTACGCTGTGGCATGGCCCGCCCACCCAGGTGTCGGTGAACACCGCCGAAGGCCTTAAACATGAAAGCGCGATTCAATGCGATGGACTGATGAGCCTGGAGAAATCCCGCTTGACGGATTACGCCGGCGAATTGGCTTCCGACAAATTGCGCGAACTCGACGGCGCCCTGCTCGCTGCCCTGAGGTTTCCAACCGCCGCACAAACGCCGATCGCTGGCGCGGTGCGGCCGCAGGATAAAAAACCCTGGGAATCTCGACGTTTTCCTGCGAATTTTGGTTGCGACATGGAGGTATATTACTTAATAATATCAATGTATTATATGGTATTAATCTATTTAACTTCAATAATTGCGAAGGCCGCAACCATTAGCCATTTCGAATCCGCCGGGCGACCGCGAGCAGTCGTGTTAGGGGTCTCTTTTCAGGATTCCGATGCGCGCTGCGACTCGCATTTCAAACAAGCGGCCCTGCCAGCTTGATGTTTGGATTCCCCGGGGTATAACTCACATTAGCGGCTGATGCGCACGTTTCTTTGCGCATGATGAACACCGTGTCGGAACTGGAGTCGTCAATGAGCAGTGTACAAATCGGGCAGAAGAGTTATGAGATGCCCCCGCGAGAGGGGATCAGCATCGCGCATTTTCTCACCGTCGCCGACGTCGGGCGATCGGCTCGATATTACGAAAAGGTTTTCGGCGCTCGCATTCTGAGCCTGGGTGACGGCAACGCGCCAGGGTATCTTCAGCTTGCGAATATCTGGATGATTCTGAACGTTGGAGGCGGCCCGACCCCGGATAAGCCGACGGTAACGCTCAGCGTCCCTGACGCAAATCACATCAACAGCTTTATGAATTTCCGCGTTGCGGATATTCAAGCCTGCTATGAATTATGGAAGAGTCGAGGCGCGGAGTTCATCACAGAGCCGATCCCCAAGTACGGCGAGACACGCTGCTACATCCGCGATCCAGACGGATATATTATCGAGGTCGGACAGAGCACAGATCTTACATACGGTTAACGCTCGGCCCGCAAAAAAGGCTTCGGACGAGCGGATGACTCTTGCCGGTCATGTCGAGGGCTTCTTGCTACCCGCCACCAGGGGCGCGTGGTCGCAATTTGCGTTTGCCGCTCATTACATGCAGCACGTAAACCGTTTCACCTTCGCGCCGATAGAATATTCTGCACGGTAGTTCAATTATTTGGCGGTAGCGGCCGCCGGATTATCGAGCGCGATGTAATCGGCGATGGCGTCTAAGTCGAGCAAGCGGATGCGTTGCTGTAGAGCATCGTAGGCCTCGACATCGACGAGGTGGGCAGGCGGCAGACCGTGCTGCGTGATGAGGATCGGAGCCCCGTCCTTCTCGATATCGGCCAGCACTTACGCTTCTTTCATGAGAATTTACTGAGCTACTCTGGCGCACACTGGCGGGGTGACACATCTTTGGTGCGCGAGCGATTAAGCGGGAACGTACGTCAACCTAATCACGTCCTCGCCAATTAGATCGCTGGTCACAAAGCGGAGCGGCGGCCGGGGGCCGGCGAAGAATGGCTTGCCGTGACCAAGCACGACGGGGTGTAGGTAAAGTCGATACTCGTCAATAAGGCCAAGGTTGGTTAGGCTTCCAGCCAAGTCTGGTCCGGCAACTTCAATCTCCCCAACTAGCTGAGCCCTAAGCCCGCGTATCACCGACTCGATGTCATCCTCAACCAGTGTGGCGTTGGGCCCGACTGACTTCAACGAGCGCGACACGACCCACTTCGGCTGGCCTCGCCACGCCACTGCGAAATCGTGTTCCTTCGCGGTCCAGTCCGATTGGTCTTCGTCCCAATAACGCATTGTCTCGTACATGCGGCGACCGTACACAATGCCCGTCAGGCCGCGTACGCGCTCGACGAAGTGACGAAACAGCACCAGGCTTGGCCTGAACTCCGTATGGTCGACGTAGCCATCCAAGGACTGGTTCAATTCATAAACGAGCTTTGCCATGGTACAAAAACTCCGTCCGCAGGTTCTTCAGAATAGCTTGAGCCGACGTTCCGCAGAAGTGATCAGCAAAAAAATGAGTCCACGGATTGTGATTTTCGGTCCGATCGTGCGAATCATAGAGTGGACCAAGTGAACTTCCTGGCTATGACTAATAGGCAAAATCAGCAAAGGTTCGAGGCGCTGTTGCGTGAGCATCGAAAAATCATCTTCAAGGTGGTGGCGATCTACGCTCGCGGGACGGCGGATCGCAATGACCTGGCACAGGAGATTTGCGTGCAGTTGTGGCGATCATTCGGTAGCTACGATGAAGGACGTGCACGATTTTCTACCTGGATGTATCGCATCTCGTTGAACGCGGCCATCTCAAAGTTACGGCGAGATCGCAAATCGCTTGCCAGCCGCATCGAATCGCTTGACGAAGTTCATTTGGAGACGATTGCCAGTGATGAGCCGATCAGCGAAGAGAATGATCGCATAGCGGTGCTCTACGCATTAATCGGTCGGCTCGATGCACTGAACCGTGCATTGATCCTGCTTTACCTGGAGGAGCGCACGTATGCCGAGATTGCCGACATACTTGGCATTAGTGAGACCAATGTCGCAACGAAGATCAACCGTATCAAACAGAAATTTCGCGGCGCGGTGACTACCGCCGAGACTATGGGAAGTTGAGCGTGGAACTGGACGACCTTAAAACTACGTGGCAGGCGCTTGACCGAAAGCTGGAGCAACAGCGCACGTTGAGCCTGCAAGTGATCCGCGATGGGAAGCTCGCCGCGGCCCGCCGCGGCTTGCGACCTCTTTGGTTGGGCCAACTGGTGCAGATTGTTGCTGGCCTCTGTCTGATGCTGCTGTTTGCGCCAATCTGGATTGCCCGGATTGGCACATTGCACTTGATGGTGCCAGCGCTGCTATTGCACGCCTATGGCCTAATTCTCGTGCTTTTCGCGGTGCGTACCCTACATCTGATCGGATGCATCGACTACGCCGCACCAGTGCTGCGTATCCAGCGCCAGCTGGCCGAATTGCGTCGGTGGCGGACTCGTGTGGAATGGCCGCTGTTCGGCATCGTTGGGTGCTTTATCTGGATTCCGCTCCTGTTGATGATCTTTAGCGCACTGGGCGCGGATCTATGGGTTCTGCATCGAAGTTATGTTTATTGGAATATCGTCAGCGGCTTCGCTTGCGTCGGTTTTCTCTACGGCGCCGTGCGCTGGGCGCAACGGAGGGAGAACGAAGGATCCGGTTCAGCGCTGGAGAAATACGCCTCCGGCCGCAGCATCCGCAAGGCGCAGGAAGAACTAGACACGCTCGCCCGCTTCGAGCAGGAATAACTCTGCGCAGATGGCCATCCACGTGGATTTCCTGCTAAAGGCTTCGTGAGCGGATCGGCAGCGCCGGTCTGAACGAACTAATCCACTCGCATCCGACAACGTCCGGCAGCAGCCACCTTTTAGAAGGGTCATCCGAAAGACCCGGCAGCTGCTTAATTTGGCCTACATCGCAGCAGTCCCTCTTGTGCCACGGAGGCCACCAGGTGACCGTTGTGCGAGAAGACAGCCGCCTTGACGAACCCGCGTGCTCCATACGCTACCGGGCTCTCCTGCACGAAGAGATGCCACTCCGAGAGGTCGAATGGACGGTGAAACCAGATAGCGTGATCAAGGCTTGCGGCTTGCAACTCTTTGGACCACCAAAACACGCCATGGGGCCGCATTGCCGTCTCAAGAACATCCAAATCCGAGGCGAATGCAAGCGCCAATTGTTGGTCACGCAACGAGGCGCCCGCGCAACCGGGTACCCGCAGCCACACCCTTTTGTTCGCGGGCATCGCCGTCACGAGGTGGGATGGGCGCGGCTCCAACTGCAACATCTCGATGGCATCTGCAAAAGCAAAACCCTCCGCCAGCGATTCACTCCCCCTGTAATCGGGGCCCGGGACTGCTGGCATTTCGACTTGGTGGAAGAAGCCATTTTCAGGGACATGGAACGAGGCGCTCAGCGTGAGGATGTCCTTCGCTTCCTGGCGCGCCGCCACCTGCCGCGTGGTGAAACTTCCGCCGTCGCGAACTCGGCTTACCAGAAACTCCATGGGCTGGGTCGGGCTCCCTGGCCGAACGAAGTAGCAGTGCAAAGAATGGCAGGGTCTCGCTTCCACCGTACTGTAGGCGGCCAAGAGGGCTTGCGCGACGACCTGCCCGCCGAAAAGCCTTCCGAAGTTCGGGGAACCGCCTGGCTCTGCTCGAAACGTATCATCGTCAACCCGCTTTATCTGCAGCTTTTCAATCAGCATTTGTGCTCCAGCCGGCGGCCCAACTATAAAGCGGGATGCCTATCCGGTATAGTCAGACATTCCCGACCCGACTCGCTTCGGCGTGGCATTGAACCGCTGCTTCACCGATATCCGAAATCTGCGCATCGGCCGGCACGGGCAGCCCGCTTGTCGGCCGCGATCACGATCGGTCTGATCCTGGACATCTAAATGATGAATGATGCTCGGCGCGGGCATAAGTGAGCGACCTCTACGAGGGAGCGGACGGACCGGCGGCGCGCGAAATTGCGTATCACAACTTTGTCCGGCGCAATCTAAAGCGCAACTACGCCGGCCATTTTCTACATGGCATGCTGGGTATGACCGGCTTCCGGCTGCTCAACGCACCCACGTTCGTGCCAGCCTACCTGCATCTCCTGTCAGGGTCCGATATCGCTGTGGGGTCGGGCTTGGCACTCCAACAGTTGGGTGGCGTAATCTCCCCGATATTCGGCGCACTGCACATCGAGCACCGAAAGCACGTTCTGCCCGTGTCAATGACGCTCGGCACGCTCATGCGGATACCGATTCTCGGGCTGGCTGTCTGCGGCTGGTTCCTGCATGGGCAGACTCTGCTGGTCACAGTAATGATCTTGCTTTTTTTACTCGGCGTCTTCTCCGGACCGCAGGGCGTTGCGTTCCAATTCCTGCTGGCCAAAATGATTCCGATCAGCCGACGCGGACGCCTGCAGGGCTGGCGCAACATGACGGGCGGACTGATCGCGGCGGCGCTTTCCTATCTGGCAGGGAAATATCTTGTGGGTCATAACGTCTTTGGCAACGGTTACGGCACGACTTTTCTTGCAGCCTTCGTGCTGACCAGTTTGGGGCTCACGGTCTTTGCATTGCTAGTGCGGGAGCCTGAGCTGCCGACATTGCGGCCAAAGATGCCGATGGCGGAACGCCTGCGCGACTTTCCCATGCTGCTGAAGGGCGATCCGAACTTCCTGTATTTCATGATCGCACGGACTTTCGCTATCGCGAGTCGCGTAGCGGCGCCGTTCTATATTGTCTACGCGAGCCAAACCGTCTCGCTCTCCGGCAGCACCATCGGCATACTTTCCTTTGCTTATCTGATAGCCGATACCGTTTCCAATCTAATCTGGGGACACGTCTCCGACCGTTCCGGCTTCCGATCGACTTTCGTGGCGGCGCTCATCCTGTGGATCGCCGCGACACTGTTGCTGATGGGCGCGCACAGCCTGTCGCTCATATTCCTGGCCTTCTTTGGCTTGGGCGCGGGCAATTCCGCCTACATGATGAGTGCCCAGAACATCGTCTTCGAATTCGGCCATCGCGACGACATGGCCATGCGGCTGGCGCTGTCCAATACTGCGGAGAGCGCGATGGCGGCCATCGGGCCTCTCGTCGGCGGGTTCATGGCGGCGAGCCTAGGCTATCCGGCGGTATTCGCCGCGGCAGTTGCTTGCGAGGCGATTGCACTAGGGCTGCTGCTCACGCTCGTAAAGGAGCCTCGGAATCGGCGTCCGCGCGAGCTTGTACAATAAACAGGACGTCCCTTTTCTCATATTGATACGTTTGATTGATTAGGGAAGTCACTGTCATGGAGCCACATCTAGAGGTCAATTCGTTCTGTAGCGATGACCCCGGAGGTCAGTAAATCATGCATGTATTGCTCCTCATCACACACGGCGCTCAAGCCCCCAGCGCCGCGTTGACACTCAATCGCGTGGCGCTCGGGGCGTTCTTCGCGATCAGCGGTTACCACAAGCTATTCAACGCTTCCAGACACGCGGCACTGACACGTACGCTGCAAGACGACGGTGTGCACGCCGTGCCGATCATGCAATGGCTGCTGCCAAGCGTTGAGTTCGGCGGCGGATGCGCACTCATCATCGGCTTATTGTCCGTGCTGGCGGCGTTCGGGCTCTTCGTGATTAGTGCGGGTGCCTTTGCATTCGATGCCGTCAAACGGATAAGTGCATGGCAGCCAATTGATCGCGCCGATTGGCTCGGCGACCTGCTCTACGTCCCCGAAGCCCTTTACTGCATCGGGCTGACCGTCGTGATGCTGGCGGGGCCAGGACCGTGGAGCCTTGACGCAGCAATCGCAGCACTCCTCGCAGGCTAGGCACCACTGTCACCCAACCTGGCGCGAAAAGGAATCCACCCGGCGTCACTACTGGAAAACAGGGAGCGAACTTAGCACTATGATAAACAACACCAACGATGAGTTCATTCTTGCGGCCCGTCTTCTTATCACGGCACTATTTCTGATTTTCGGCTGGAGAAAGCTGAGGGACTATTCGGGAACGGTAAGTCAAATGGTGCAGCTTGGCGTTCCGATGCCAGGACTGGCTGCTGCCGTAGCGACCTTCATGGAGCTCCCGGTTGCGTTCGCGGTCGCTGTTGGCGCACTCACGCGCCCTTCGGCTTTACTTTTGCTTTTCTACACCCTGGGAACTGCGCTTATTGGGCATCACTATTGGACGATAAAAGGTGCGGATCAAGTCGCCAGCATGGATGGCTTTTACAAAAATCTCAGCATTATGGGAGGTCTCTTGCTGTTGCACGTTACTGGTGCGGGAAAATATTCGATCGATGTATTCTTTAGTATCGCGGCGCCATAGCCTGCGTGCTATTGGGCCGACGATGCAACATCACGTCGCGTAAAGTCGCAAGCGTTTAATGGAGCCGTTAATGAACAGCGTACAAATCGAACAGAAGAGTTATGAGATGCCCCCGCGCGACGGGTTCACGGTCACACATTTTCTCACCGTCGCCGACATCGACCGATCGGCTCGCTTCTATGAACAGGTCTTCGGCGGCCGCATTCTGAGCAGAGGCGACAGCAAGGGTGCGTCTGGGCACATTCAGATCGCGAATACGTGGCTCATTGTCAACGTCGGCGGCGGACCGACTCCCGATAAGCCGACAGTGACGCTCAGCGTCCTCGGAGACCCGGACAAGATCAGCAGCTTTATGAATATACGCGTTGCGGACATTCAAGCGTGCTATGAATTATGGAAACGCAGAGGAGCCGAGTTCATCACGGAGCCGATACCCAAGTACGGCGAGATACGCTGCTACATCCGCGATCCTGACGGCTATATCATCGAAGTCGGACAGAGCACCGACCTCACGTAAGCTTGTTGGTCGCTTTGACCACGCCGAGAAACCCCTTCTCCACTTTAAAAGTGCAAGGAGGCGCCCGCTTGAATCGAGGTCACGGAAATCGTGTTGCTGCTGTTACTGTTGCTCGAATTGCCAAAGACCCACGCGTTTGACAGCAAGGCGAGATCGAGTGAAAAGTTTGGATTGAACTTGTACCCGATTGATCCCCCCAATATCGCCTGCACAAGCGAATGCGTTCCGCTTGGGCCTTCCAGCCCTGCAATCCCAGTATCAACAGTCGCATACCATTGGCGGGCAAACGTCCACACGAAGCCGCCCTTAACCCCACCGCCGTTGTAAGTGACAGACGCGCAAGGTCCTCCACATAGATAATTGGACGTAACTCTCGGTTGGAAAGTTGTGAACATGGCCTCCGCATACCAATTGAGTCCTCTGAAGCCCAAGCCGGCGGTTCCTTGGTTGATACGCATATCACCCTGGCCGATGTTGGCCTCGTCCGTGTTGTAAGACGCATCAAACATGAACCCTCCCGGAATGACGAACCGAAGGGCTGCCCCGCCGCCCCCGCCGCGCGCACTGCTGGAGTTGTAGTTGTAGTAAATCCCGTCGTAGTTGTTGTAGTAGCCGTAGTTGTCGTATGTGCCGATCGAGGACGCATTTGCATGGACGTTGATGAAACTCTGCGGATACATTTCATCCGCCTTCGACGCCGTGGACACCATGACGCCTATCGCGAAAATCCTGCATATCGATTGGAAACTCTTGCGCATTGCAATATCCGTACTTACTGGGCGATATTGCCCGCTTCGCGTGCAGGTGTCATCCCAAGCGTACCCCATGGAATGAGCTTAGCCGAAACTGCGCTGAGCCCCTCCGGGCCCCCACTTTTTGCGAGCCCGGGCTACCGAAACACGCCAGGCGAGAGTAGCTTCAGGTAGGCACTTTGGCCCAATTGACCCAAGGGCTTTTTCCGGCGTTAATTTCGTTTCTCAATTCTGACCATTAGGGGACGACACGTGACAACCCGACGCACTTTCCTATTCTCGACCGCCGCCATACTCGCCGCGCCTGCCTATGCGGATGTTCCCGAGTGCGCCGTATTCACCAAAGATCGCCAGGCGGCCATCGATTCACGCGGCGCGCTGCAGAGGCTCAAGGACGGCAATGCCCGCTTCGTCAGCGGTCGCAGCATTCACTGCGATCTGATGGCGCAGGTTCGGGCGACCGCCGCGGGACAATCGCCGTTCGCGGCCGTTGTTGGGTGCGTCGATAGCCGAGTGCCGCCGGAACTGATCTTCGATCAACAGATCGGCGATATCTTCTGCGCCCGCATCGCCGGGAATTTCGTCAACACCGATATCATTGGTAGCCTGGAATTCACGACCAAACTGGCCGGTGCCAAAGCGATTGTTGTTCTGGGTCATTCCGAATGCGGCGCCATCAAAGGGGCCGTAGATGATGCGAAGCTCGGAAACCTCACCGCCACGCTCGCCAATATTCGGCCCGCCGTTGCCAAAGTCGCGGCACGCGAGGGAGCGCACACCTCCAAGGATGCAGCGTTCGTGCAAGCCGTCGCCGTACAGAATGCCAAAGACGCCGCCGCGCTGCTGCTCTCGCGAAGCGCCGTTTTGCAGGAGTTGGTCGCTTCGGGCCAATTGAGTGTCGCAGCGGCGATGCATGATGTGTCCACAGGCACCGTCACCTGGCTTGCCTAGCTACTGATAAGTGAATTCGCCCATCTTTGCATCAATGCGCCGCTGACGTTTCCTCGACTTGCGATTGCACAACTTGCAGTTGTGCAGCGCGTTGCACGGAGCACTGCTTCAATCGTTCGATGAGCCAGCGACCCGCGGGGCCTGGTGGTTTGGCAGTCAGATAAACAGCCGACATCGGTAGTATCAGGCTATCCTCCGGCAAATCTTCGATCGACAGCTTGACGAGTCGTCCCTCCAGAAGATCCTGCTTCACCGCATGCAACGGCATGCCGCCCCAGCCCAATCCTTTCAGAAGAAACGCGTGCTTGGCAAATAAATCGCCCAATCGCCAAGTGAGTGGCGACATCACGCCGAATTCCCGCCCAACCGTCAGATCAGATCTGTCGGTCAGTACCAGCTGCACGTGTTTGGCGAGTTCTGTTTTTGGAATTACACCACTGATGAGAGCGAGCGGATGCTCGCGTGCGGCGACCATGATCATATGAACCCCCTGCAATCGTTCCAGCGACATAGAGTCCGGTGCGATCGGCAGCGACCCCACGACGCCCAAGCTGCAGCGACCGTCGAGCACGGGTTTGTACGCGCCGCCGAGCGCTTCAACGTAAAGTCGCAGGGGCGTGCGAGGAAATCGGTCCCTGAATTCCTTGGCCGATTCGGCAATCGCTTCAATTGGAAAAAGCACGTCCACGACCGCCGAGAGTTCCGACTCGAGGCCATGGGAGATTCCTTTCGCGCGTGCCTTGAGCAGATCGACGTTGGCCAGGACGCTTCGCGCATCGGCAACCAACTGAACGCCAGCAGGAGTGAGTTTTGGGTAGCGCTCGGAGCGATCGAAAAGCGCGACGCCAAGTTGTGCTTCGAGGTTACTGACCAGTTCGCTCACCGCAGATTGCGCGCGATGCAGTCTGCGCGCACCGGCGGAAAAGCTGCCCTCATCGACTGCGGCAATGAAGGCCCGTAGTTGGTCCAAGGAGACGCCATCTAGCATGATTTCGCTCTATGTATCAGATATACCGATGGATAATATCGCAATATAACGGCTTTTCATAGGAGATAAGCCGGTGCAGGCTACACCCCAGTTTCAATTTAGCCAAACGAGGCGAACGGTCATGCAGCTACTTCACATCGATTCCAGCGTTCTTGGCACCAACTCAGCAAGCCGCGCGCTCTCGGCGGAAATCGTCGTAAAACAGATCGCTCTGCACCCCGGCATCAATGTGGTGCGCCGGGATTTGGCGGCAGATGCAGCGTCTCACCTATCGTCGGCACATCTCGCGGCGTGGCAAGGCGCTGCGATTGAAGATGACGATCTCGGTGCCGACCTGGCGAAGGGCGGCGCCTACTTAGAGGAACTGTTGGCTGCCGACATTATTGTCATCGGCGCCCCGATGTATAACTTTTCCATTCCGAGCCAGCTCAAAGCATGGATCGACCGCGTGGTCGTCGCCGGCAAAACATTCCGCTACGGCGCGACTGGCGCTGAAGGGTTGCTGAAGAACAAGAAAGTCTTCATCGCTTCTTCTCGCGGCAACGTCTATGCCGCCGGGTCTCCGGCGGCGGCCTTCGAGCATCACGAGAGCTACCTCACCGGCGTGCTGTCCTTCATCGGGTTGACGGATGTGACCATTGTCCGGGCGGAGGGTCTTGCGTTCGGACCTGAAGCCAAGAAAGCCGCCATGTTGAAGGCGCGCGCAAACATTGCGGCGATGGCGGCATGAGCGCCGTATTGAAAGCGCGCGGCGGTGAACGCCCCATTGTCCTTCGGACCCCAGGATCGCGTCACGGAGCGATCACGCGGCTGGTCAGCCCGTCGGATATCGGCGAACTGATAAAGCCGTTCGTGTTTCTGGATCTTTTTGATATTTCCGCGGCAACGGCATCGAACTTCGGCTGGCATCCGCATTCTGGAATCGCCACCCTCACAGTCCTGCACGAGGGCGCGATCGAGTATCAAGAAACCACCGGCGTGAAGGGAATACTCTCACCAGGCGGCATTGAGTGGATGCGCGCCGGTGGCGGCGTGTGGCATGCCGGAACCGCCTCACAGCACGCAAAAGGCTTTCAGTTGTGGATCGCATTGCGTGAGGAGCTCGAGAACAGCCCAAGCCGAAGCCACTACTTGTCTGCGAACCAAGTGGCGGAGGAGGCGCCCGCGCGGGTTATCTTGGGCTCCTATGGTCGCGCCAAGAGCGCGATTGCCGCTCCTGCAAGCATCAATTATCTGGACGTGCAACTCGCGGCCGGTGAGGGGTGGACGTATCAGCCACCGCTAGATCATGAAGTTGCCTGGCTCGCAGTCTCGGAGGGGAGCATACGCACACCGGATCCTGTGTCCGCCGGCGAATTTGTGGCATTCGAGGAGTCCAGCGAGGCGCTGGTCATTCAGGCGGATCGTGCGTCGAGATTCGTTCTCGGTTCCGCGGCCAAACACCCGCACGACCTGGTACTCGGTCATTACTCGGTTCACACGACTCAGGCAGCTCTGGTCGCGGGTGAGGCTGGGATTCAACGCATCGGCAATCAACTCGTGGCCGCTGGATTGCTCCGCTAGCACTAAAACACTTAACTACTCTTGCAAGGAACTACGATGAAACACAATTACGCGCTGCTGCTCCTGGCTTTGGCTGTCACGTCGGCAACTGCCGCATCCACGACCTACAACGTGGATCCGGACCACACCCACCCGAGCTTCGAGGTCGATCATTTCGGGGGGCTGTCAACGTGGCGGGGTACATTCAAGAAATCCAGCGGCACGGTCACGCTTGATACCGAGGCTAGGACCGGAACGGTCGATGTGGTAGTCGATACCGCAACGGTCGATTTCGCCCACGACAAACTCAACGAACATGTATCGAGCCCTGAGATGCTGGATGTCGCGAAATACCCGACCGCGGAATACAAGGGAAAATTCGTTGAATTCGCCAATGGCGCGCCAAGAAGCATTTCCGGTGACTTGACCCTGCACGGCATCACAAAGCCCGTGACGCTCACCATCAATTCTTTCAAATGCTTTGAGCATCCGATGCTCAAGAAACAGGTGTGCGGAGCGGATGCCAGCGGCAGCTTCAACCGCGCTGACTTTGGCGTGAACTACGGCCAGCAATACGGCTTCAAGCAGGACGTGTTGCTGCGCATACAGGTCGAAGGCGTCAAGGTGAACTAGCCGCCGCGATCGTGATCAGGGTTCCACCGAACCTCACAAGCGTTGCGCTGATTGGCGATCAGTACTTCAAATTCTCGAGATAGGAGGCAATGCTTTGTTCTCGGTCTTTGAATACCGGAGGAATCTGCAGCCGGCTGCCGAGTTCTTCGTATCGTTCGTCGATCAAGAAGCCCTCGGGTTTGGATACCGTCGCTTCGAATAACGCTCCGGCGGGCGTCCGCACGTAAATCGAATCGAAATATCCCCGGTCCTTGCGATCAGACGTGTCAGTGAAACCAAGCCCTTCGAGGCGAAATTTGACGTCGCTTTGAATATCGAGATTTTCCACTTTGAAAGCACAATGATGCACAACACCCTCTCCGTACGCCCAGGATCCTTGGGGAAGGCTTGGCTCCAGCAGAAAGTCGATAATACAGCCGCTGCCACCCGACCCCACCTCGTAACGGATGCAACTTCCGTCGACGCGACGGTGCTTTCCACTCCATCCGTATTGCATGAATTCGTCAGAACTTTCGGCATCCCGTAGTGAGACCGTTATTCCGTGTGTGCCGCGAATGCCGAATTCAGCCGGCACATGTCCGTTGGAATAAGGGCGACGGCTGTCGTCGTCGATGGCGACCATCGCGTAGCCGATGCCACAGGGGTGATCGAAACACAGCATTCGCTCTGCAAATCGCTCGCTATGTTGCGTCTCAATGCCGTGCTTCTTCAGGCGATCTTCCCAGAATTGCAATGACGAGCGTGGCACGGATAGCGCCAGTGTCTTGATCTGTCCCGTTCCGGGCCGGGCCTTGCGACCGGATTGCCGCATGGGAAAGCAAGTGATCAGCGTACTTTCGTCGCCCAAATCATTTCCGTAGTAAAGGTGATATATAGGTTCATCGCCATCATAGAGTGCGGTTTTTTTCACGCTCTTCAGGCCCAGCACCTTAGTGTGAAAATCATAGTCTTCCTGTGCGGTTCCGACACTTAGCGTGATGTGATGGTGCTTCAAGATATGTGGATTCGGTTCCATCGTTGCTTCCTATTTAACAACTGTATTCACGTGATTCACACCCTAGTCCTCATACTCTACTCGCTCGGCGACGCGCTTGCGAAGCACGCGAATGATCGCCATGCCGTACCAGGTGCCGGGCCTGTCTATTGCCGCGGACATGTAGGTCAGATCATTGCTAGCGCACACAGCCCGACGTATTCTGGCGAACGGAGAAAACCCATATCCGATATTGGAGTCGTCTATGAACCAGGTTCAAGTCGCTTAGAAAACCGGAGAGAACAAAATGCATACCATCCTCAAGACACTCATCGCGGTTTCGACCGGCGCCCTGCTCGCGACAAGTGCGTTCGCCCAGAGCGCGCCCGCGGCCGTCAACGCGCAGGATAAGTACAGTCTGCGAGTGCCGGATGGACTCGCGTTCTCTGACTTCAAGGGCTACGAAGATTGGCAGCTGATCTCCAGCGCTAAGACCGACGACCGGATGAAAGTGATCCTCGGCAATCCAACGATAATTGCCGCTTACAAATCCGGCATTCCGGGCAACGGCAAGCCGTTCCCCGACGGTTCCAAAATCGCGAAGGTCCAGTGGAAACCGAAGAAGAGCACGGAAGCCCCGTTCGCCGTGGATGTACCGGACACGCTGGCAGACCTTTTTTTTATGGAAAAGGACAGCAAAAAATTTCCGCTCACGGGCGGTTGGGCATACGCCCAGTTTGACTATGACCCGACGTCGGCCACCTTCGCCCCCGACAAAGCCGGCACACCCAACTGTGGGCACGTATGCCATCTGGCCGTGAAGGCAAAGGACTACGTTTTCCACCCGTATCAAAAGCGCTGAACTGCGTGTGTCCGTCTCGACAATCTACAATGTAATCAATAGTTTGTTGATCTTATTTCAAGTTATTGGACCTCGGTCTCGCATTCCTGCTCGCCTGGGGATGGGGCTCGAGATCCGGATTCCTCGATCCGTTCTTCTTCAGCCGTCCGAGCGAGGTGACCGCACGCGTGTGGCGGTGGATTGCAACCGGCGTCCTGTGGAAACACCTCCTCACGACGGCCGTGGAAACCGCCCTTTCTTTGGGCATCGGTGCATTTCTCGGCATCGCCTTCGGCTTCGTGCTCGCACGAATTCCAGTGCTCGCGGAGTTATTTGATCCGTACATCAGAATAGCGAACTCATTGCCCCGCGTGATTCTCGCTCATGTCTTCCTCTTGTGGTTTGGACTGGGCATCTGGTCCAAGGTCGCGCTCGGGGTGACGGTGATGTTCTTCGTGATGTTCTTCAACACGTATCGTGGTGTTCGCGAAGTCGATCCGGTGATCCTCGACAATGCTCGGATGCTCGGCGCATCGGAGCGCCCATTGATTTATCACGTTCTGATCCCGAGCGCCTTGACTTGGATTTTCTCGAGTCTACATATCAGCGTTGGATTGGCCATCGTCGCCGTTGTCGTGGGCGAGTATCAAGCGGAAGGTGTATTTGATACGACCGGCGTATTCGCGGGCGTGACCGTCCTGTCTCTGGGCGTGTTGCTCGTCAACAGCATTATCAGCCGTCTGGAGCGGTGGCTCCTGCGATGGAAGAGTCCACGCGCTCGCGATGCGTCCGAGGGGTTTGCGTAGCTAAGGTTGTTCCGACGGAACATTTGCGAGCACCGCGGCATAAGTTTCGGCCACCGGCCGCATCATGCCTTCGTGCGCGAGTACTCGGGCAAGGGAGGCGCGGCGATAACGCCAGTGCTTCCATGCATCGTCCGGCCATGCTTCTTCATGTGCCCTCATCGCAGCGGCCGCATAGAGTCTAAAGGCTCGCAGCAGTTGCGAATTCCTTTTGGAGGAATCGCTGACCGTCAGCGCGGCGATTTCCTCGCGCTGCGCGAAGCGCGCCAGTGCATGTGGTTCGCCGGCATCCGCGCCGCGTTGATACCAGAGCCACGCGTCGCGCTCGGATGGCTGGCCGCCCCGCTCTCCGGTTTCGTAAAGATGCCCCAGCCTGAAGGCAGCGATAATCACTCCGGCTTGCCAGGCACTCTCATACAACGGAATCGACCGCTCGGAGGCGAGCAAATCCGCAAGATCCACGCCCGCCGCTCGATAACCCTCGGCGAGTGCCGTCTCGAAGTGCTGCTTGGCACCCGCCGCGTCCGCCTTGGCTGCCAGCGCGCGGCCCATCTCAAAGTCTGATCGCGCGACGTGCCGGGGTTTGCCGATCTCCGCCGAGCAGGCGGCGTCGGCGATATCCACGTTGATACTCGCAGCAAGAACACCCGGCGTTACACGGTCTGGATCATAGACCGCGGCGGCGGCGTGATCGCAGCTCGATCCTTTCACCGGCCAGGTCCGCACACGCGCATCGGGCGGCACGCCCAATTCGGCGCGGTCGGCTTCGGGGAGCGGATCGGTCACTGCGGCTGCTTCCCAGAGAATTTGCGCATCGAGAGCGGCTGGAACGCGTGCTTCCCAGATGCGTGCGGTCCTATCCAGCGAGCCCGTGACGATCTGCAAGCCGTTTGGGGAAAAGACAGCCGATTGCACCGAGTCTTGGTGGCCTGAGAGCACCGCGAGCTGCGTGCCAGTGTGTGCGTCCCAAATGCGTGCAGTCTTGTCCGATGATGCCGTGACAATGCGGCTGCCATCGTGCGAATAGCCCACGGACTGTAGCGCTTCGGCATGTCCTGAAAGCACGAACAAGGAAGCGCCGCTGTGCGCATCCCAGATGCGCGCTGTCTTATCGAATGACCCTGTCACTACATGCTCGCCGTCGGGCGAATACGCCGCGGCGGTCACGACTTGAGAGTGTCCGGTCAGCACGAGAAGCTGCGCACCGCTGTGCGCATCCCAAATACGCGCGGTCTTATCGAACGAAGCGGTCGCCAGCTGTTTGCCGTCTGGAGAGTAAGCGACGAACAGCACGCGGTCACCGTGTCCCGAGAGGACAGCGAGCTGTGCGTTGCTGCGCGCATCCCAGATGCGCGCGGTCCTGTCCAAGGATGCGGTCGCGATGTGCGAGTTATCAGGCGAATAGGCGACCGATTCCACCACACCCCCGTGCCCCGACAGCACGGCGAGCGGCGCCCCGGTGCGCGCGTCCCACACTCGCGCCGAATTGTCCAACGATCCTCCGGTGGCCAACTGCAGGCCATCGGGGGAGTAGGTGACGGCGATGACATAGTCCCCGCTGCCCGAGAACACATCGAGTAGAGCATCCGTACGGCCGTCCCAGATCCTCAAGGTTTTATCCAACGAAGCCGTGACGATGCGCGTGCCGTCCGGCGAAAAGTTCGCGAACGCGACCCCGTCTTTGTGTCCGCGCAGCACTGCGAGCTCAGTATCTTCGTGTGCCCGCCAGATGCGCGCCGTGCCGTCGTCCGACGCGCTTACGATACGAGTACCGTCGGGCGAATATTCGGCGGTTCTTACAAAAGCGCCGTGCCCCGACAATATGGCCAGCGGCGCACCGCTCGCCGCATCCCAGATGCGCACGGTCTTATCGTCGGAGGCCGTGACGATGCGCGTACCATCCGGCGAATAACGCGCGGAATAAATTCGGTCGCTATGCCCCGTGAGCACAATCAGCGGCGCGCCGGTGCGCGCATTCCATGTGCGCGCGGTCTTGTCGGCAGACGTGGTCACGACCTGCCCACCGTCGGGCGAAAAATTCGCCGAAAGCACCATGCCCGCATGTCCGGTGAGAACGGCGAGCGGCGCACCGCTGCGCGCCTCCCAAATGCGCGCGGTCTTGTCCCGGGATGCCGTGACGATTCGTGTACCATCGGACGAGTAAGCCGCATATTGCAATGCATCGCCGTGGCCTCGAAGCACAACGAGCTCATCGCCTGTACGCGCATCCCAAACACGTGCCGTACTGTCCAACGAGGCGATGACCAGCCGAGTGCCGTCGGGTGATAAGGCTGCGGAAATCGGCATTGCGCCATGGCCTGAGAAAGTCGCGAGCACCGCGCCCGTGTGTGCGTCCCACAGGCGCATGCTCTTGTCGGTCGAGGCGGTGAGAACTTGCGATCCATCCGCAGAGTAGACCGCGGTCCTCACATAGTTGAGGTGCCCCGACAGCACTGCGAGCTGCGCGCCGGTCCGCGCATCCCAGATGCGTGCGGTGTTGTCCGTGGCCGCGGTGACAATGCGCGTGCCATCCGGCGAATATGCGGCGCATGCAACGCGCCCGCCGTGGCCTGACAGCACGGCGAGCTGCGCATCCGCGGCGCGCATATCCTGAAAGACGCTGATCGCCGCCGCCGTACGGGCTTGCGCAAAGGCGGGATTTCGCAGTACTTCAAGAATGATGCCCTGCGCACCGGGCAGATCCGAATCCTTGAGGCGCTGCGCGGCCGCCTGAGTGAGCAGCCGCGACTGCGCCAGCAATGTCTGCGCAGTTTGATATTCCGCTTCATGCTGCTTGCGCACGGCAATCAGCCCGGCGGCCGAGGCCGCGATCGCAAGCGTGATCACCAATCCCGCGACCACGGCGGCGACTCGATGCCGACGGATGAATTTGCCGATCTGATACGCGGAGTTTTTGGCGCGAGCGATGACCGGTTCGTCGTTCAAGTAGCGCCGCAGTTCGGCGGCGAGCTCGGCGGGCGTACCGTAGCGGCGCTCTCGATCTCGCTCCAACGCCTTCAAGGTGATCCAATCCAGATCGCCGCGCAGCGCCTTCACCAGCAGTCTAGGCTCAGTGGCGCGCGCTTTTGCAGTCGCTGCGGAGGTCTCCCGATCCGCGCTCACCTTTGCACTCGGCCGAGGCGCTTCCTCCTCGCGCAGCTGGCGCAGCCACTCCTCGAGCGAGGGCCGCTGACGTTTTCTCAGTTCGAAGGGCTGCAACCCGGTCAACAATTCGTAGAGAATGACGCCAAGCGAGTACACGTCGGTGCGCGTATCGACGTCCTCTAGTTTCGGATCGACGCGCTCCGGACTCATGTAGCCTGGCGTTCCCATGAACAGACCGTAGCGGGTGTGCAGCGGCTGATCCGTCAGCGACGCCGTGGTCTTAGCCAGGCCAAAATCGATGATGCGCGGCACCGGCTTGCCGTCGACCTCCTGCACCAGGATATTGGCCGGTTTCAGATCGCGATGGATGATGGCCTTCTGATGCGCATGCTGGACACCGTCGCAAGCCTGGATGAAAAGCTCCACGCGCTGACGGATCCTCAGCTTCTGTTCATCGCAATACTCTGTGATCGGCAGCCCGGGCACGTACTCCATGACCAGGTAGGGTTGTCCCTGCGGTGTGGCGCCGGCATCGAACACCTTGGCGATGGCGGGATGATCCATGATGGCGAGCGACTGGCGCTCGGATTGGAAGCGCTGGACCACGGTCTCGTCGTACATGCCCGCCCTGATCAGCTTCAGCGCCACCGGCCGCAGCACCGGCGCGATTTGCTGGGCCAGCCACACCTGACCCATGCCGCCCTCGCCCAATTCGCGGATGAGACGATATCGCTGTGCGAATATCTGGCCGGTCGCCAAAACCGCCCCGCCCTTCCCTTCACTCTCGGCGGGAGACTTGCCCTCCAGGGGCGACTCTACAAAATCCGCATTGACGTCATCGGCCCCGAACAGCAGCGAATCTAGTTCCGCGCGAAGCGGGCCGTCCGATGCGCACGCCTCATCAAGAAATTTCTCTCGCGTCGTAGGCTCCAATGCCAGGGCTTGCTGCTAAGAGATCCTTGACACGGTCCCATCTGGGACGCGTCACGGCGCGGCAACCAGCTCGCTGATCTGACCCGAGCACTCGGCCATGGCACCCCTTGGATCTTCTTCTCTGACGATTCAGACTATTCGCCGCCAACACGCGCGTCAAATGCCCGAATTCGGCGGGACCCTAGGGCAGCGGAGCGCAACATAATGCAGGAAAAACCGTCAGGGCTAGCCGCAGATTCCAGAGTGGTCTTCACTCCGGCAATTTCATCTTGCGAAGAAGTGCGAGGTATCGCGGATCGCCACGCAATGAGCGAAAGGCGGGTTCGGATTTCACATTGGTCAGAAGCTTCGCTTGCGCACTGAATGCCCGATCCAACCACTCGAACGCGAGCGCGGAATTGCCGGAAAAACCGTACGCCTTGGCAATGACATAGCAGGCACGCCGCGGGTGTTTCTCGAT
Organism: uncultured Gammaproteobacteria bacterium; assembly: GCA_963785405.1. Lineage (GTDB taxonomy): Bacteria > Pseudomonadota > Gammaproteobacteria > Steroidobacterales > Steroidobacteraceae > Bog-1198. The sequence continues at coordinate 736,580 of CAWAVF010000002.1, read as the reverse complement.
AAGCTCGGCGAGGATGGCCCGGGCGCGCTCGTCATGCCCAAGCGCATGCTCCGCCGCGGCCAGACAAGCGCGCGCAGTATCGTCAGGGTGCGGTTCGCACTCACGCCTCGCGGCCGCAGGTTGCCGGTCCGCCAGATAGGAAAATCCCGCGTTGCCTGACAGGCCTTCGTAGTTGGGGCTGAACACGCGCAGTCTTTCGAATGTTCGCCGCGCGTCGGCTCCCTGACCCGCGAAGTAGTAAGTCATGGCCAATATCTCGACTGAATCCATGTCCAGCGGATCGAGGTCAACTACGTGCCGCTGAGCGGTCACCGCCGCGACCACGTTGCCGAGTGACAGCTGCAGCAACACCATGCGCCGATTCGCCTTGACGTCACTCGGATCAAGCGCGAGCGCCTTTTGAAGATCGCCCCGGGCACCGCCCCAGTCATGTTGGACGTATCGCAGCAATGCGCGACCCGAGTATGCTTCTGCCAGCGATGGAGCCAAGGCGACCGCATGGTCGGCGTGCTCCATCGCTTGGCGGATGACATCGGGCTGGTCCGTGTCTGAGAAGTCCTTGACGGTCAAGTACTCGGCATTTGCCAGGCCGGCGAACGCCGGCCCAAAGTTGGGGTCGAGCTCAATAGCCTTCCGAAAGGCGTCGCGGGCAGCCAGGAGGCCGTCGTAGTTGCCGAGTTGGTAAAAATGCTTGCCGCGCAGATACTGATCGTAGGCTTCGGGACTCGCGGTACGCCGTTCTGCGAGCTGTGGACCCGGCGAACTCAGCCGCAACTTGAGGGCATCGACCACGGCGGCGGAAATTTCATCCTGCACTTTAAAGATATCGCGGACGTTTCGCTCATAGGTGTCCGACCAGACTTGGTAGCCGCTATCGGCGCGAACCAGCTGTACGCTGACGCGGATGGTGTCGCCGGCTTTGCGCACGCCGCCTTCGAGCACGTAGGCAACGCCGAGATCGTGGCCGACGTTTCGAACGCCCACGGAGCTACCCTTGAAGAAGAACGAGGATGAGCGTGCCGGCACTTTGAGGTCCGGCACCCGCGCCAAGAGATCCAGCAGCTCTTCCGCGAGCCCATCCGCGAAATATTCCTGGTCTTTCTTCTCGCTCATATCAACGAAGGGCAGTACAGCGACGGAGCGCTCCGGCGCGGCCGGCGCTGCATCGATCGTTGCGGGCGGTGCACCGGCGTGGACTGAATCCGGCAAGGCGGGCGCGCTCGCCGCTATCGTTGCTCGTGTCGCGCTTTCACGATGTATTGTGTATCCCACTGTGACGATGATTGCACTGAGCGCCATCGCGGCAACGACAACGGCCGATCGATTACGCAGCGCGAATTTGTACAAGCGATCGGTGATGCGCGCAGGTCGCGCCCGAATGGGTATTCTGGCGAGGTAGCGTTCGATATCTTCGGCGAAGGCCGCGGCACTCTGATACCGTTTCGATGGTTCCTTGTCGAGAGCTTTGAGTACAATAACGTCCAAATCGCCGCGCAGTTGCCGCGCCGACACCGCGTTCGCGGGCCTGTGATCTGCGCTGGTGGGCTGACTCTGCAACATGCTCGGCTTTTTTATCTCCAGCGTGCCGATCGCACGCTCGAGGAGGCCCATCGACGCCGCGCTTTTCAGTTGATAGGGCCTCGCGCCCGTCAAGAGTTCGTAGAGCAGAATACCCAGGGAATAAATGTCGCTTCGCGCATCGACCAGATCGCCGCGCAGCAGCTCGGGGCTGGCGTAATCCGGCGTCAGTGCACGGCCGTAGATGCTCGTGAGGGGTGTTTTGTCCGCCTCGTCTCCCTCGAGCAATTTGGCGACCCCGAAGTCAAGAAGCCGCACCTGCGCTGATTGCGTCACCAAAATATTGGAGGGTTTGAGGTCGCGGTGAATGACCTGCTTCTCATGCGCAAACTGCACCGCTTCGAGCACTTGCAGAAACAGCTTGAGGCGATCAGAAAGTCCCAAGCTCTGCGCATCGCACCAGTCGGTCAGCGGTTGGCCTTGGACGTACTCCATGGCCAAGTACGGGCAGCCGCCGGTGTCGATTCCCGCGTCGTAGAGCCGCGCGATATTGGGATGCTCGAGGCTTGCAAGGATGTCGCGCTCCACCGCGAAGCGCTGCGCGAGGTCCTGTCGCCCCTGCCTGAGTAGCGGCAGCTTGAGGGCTACCTCGCGCTTGAATGCGCCGTCCGCGCGCCGGGCCAGCCATACCTCGGCCATGCCTCCGGTGCCGAGCGATCGAAGCAATACATACGGGCCGACGTTTGCACCCGGCTGCAGACCGCTGTCCGCATCGACATCCTCAAGGCTCAGCGGCGTCTCCAAAAATGACTGAACTCCGCGCTTCTCGTCGCGTCGGGCAGCAATGCAGCCCGGAGTGCCTGAGCAAGATCTTGGTACTCGGGAGATAGATCCACGAGCCATTGGCGGCGAGCGGCTTCATCGAGAGGCAACGCCTCGTCCAGAAGTCGACTCATGAGTGCCATCTGCTGAATCGTCAGCCTCATCGGTTCCTCGAGCGCTGGGGACGCGCCGCCAGCCTTTCTCTGCTCAGCGCAGCGTCTCTGCGAGGATCAGGCGTGCCTTCTCCCAGTCGCGTTGCACCGTGCGTTCGGTGATGTCCAGCGTCTCGGCAATTTCCTGCTCGCTGTACCCGCCAAAGTAACGCATCTGCGCGACCTGGGCCAAACGCGGCTCCGCCTGCTCCAATTCCTCGAGTGCCTCATGCACCTTTAGAACAGTCTCGTTACCATCAGCAACGCTGGCGGAGATTTTGGTCGACAGCGTCAAGTGCAACCCATCGCCGCCTCTCTTCTGTGCGATGCGCTCGCGCGCCGTGTTGACGATCACCGAACGCATCACTTGGGAGGCGTAGGCGAAGAAGGAGCGGCGGTCCTCAGCGCGAAGCTCGCCCGCACTCACGAACCGCAGATAGCTCTCGTGCACCAAGCAAGTGGTGTCGAGCACCACATCGCGCGCACCCTGGCGCAGCCGCGCTCGTGCCAAGCGATGCAGCTCGGCATAGGCCGCCGCGAACAGCGCGTCTCGCGCGCCCGCATCGCCGGCCTGCATTCGCCCGAGAAGCTCGGTGAGCTGGCTCAATAGTGCCTTCCTTTTCCGCGATGCCGCAAAGGTACCGCGTTCGCACAGTCCATGCACCTCAAGAATATTTCCCATGCAGATGTCGGGTTCGGCCCCTGGACCGTGTCTGTATGGATGAAGCGGAGAAAAGCATCGATTCTCCGCCAGATTTTTCTTGACACCACAGGAGATTTCCATGAACAGCATGATCACTTCCCGCGGCCTTGGCCGCGTTCTTGCGAGCGCCATCCTCGGCGTTTTTGCCTGCGCCCTAGCGACTGTGTGCACGGCGGCCGACCCTGCGGCTGCGCCGCAATCGACGGTCAATTTCGCGGACCTCAACGTCTCGAATCCCGAGGGTGCGGCTGCCCTCTATGCCCGGATTGAACGGGCGGCCCGCGAGGTTTGTCGTCCTCTCGAAGAGCGCTACTTTAACTCCACAGCGCATGACGCCTGCGTGCACAAGGCGATTGCGGATGCGGTCGCCAAGATCGATCGCCCGGCATTGTTCAACGTCTACAACGCACACAACGGGCGGCCGACGCCGATTGCCCTTGCTGCCACTCAGAGCCGCTAGCCGTCCGCTGCGCGGCGGCCCTCCGCCGCCGCGCAGCGTTCACCGCCCCAGGGGAGCTGCCATGAAAAGCAATCAATTCAATCGCTGGACGATCGCGTTCGCCGCTGCAGTGCTGATGCTGACAATAGGCACTATTTACTCGTGGGGGATTTTCACGCAGCCCCTGCTGGTTGCTTTCCGCTGGGATCTCACGGTCGCGACTTGGGCGTACGCAATCGCAAATTTCTCTCTGGCGGCAATCGGCGCTGTCATCGGCGGCTTCTGGCAAGACCGGGTCGGCCCCCGCACCGTGGCAATGGTCGGCGTTACGCTCTGGGGCCTGGGCAACGTACTCGCGGGTGTTGGAACCGCGGCCTTCGGTGCACCCTGGCTGTACATGAGCTATGGAATCATCGGCGGCATTGGCGCCGGCATGGCCTATATCACACCCGTGTCGATGGTCACCAAGTGGTTTCCCGACAAGAAAGGATTGGCGGGCGGCCTGGTCGCGGGCGCCTTTGGACTTGGGGCATTTCTCTACAACCAGGTAGTTCCTCGTCTCTCTGGGTTTCACGCAGCCGCCGAGCACGCAGCGAGCTTCATCGCTGCACGAGCCGCCGCCAAGGCGGCAGGCGCGCGTTTTGATCCGGCGGCGCTCAGTGTGGCCTTCAGCGCGGATGATCTCGGCGCCCTGATGCATGTGTTTATCGCCTCCGGCATCGTCTTTCTCATCGTCGGTTTAGGGGCCGCATCGTTGTTTCGAAATCCTGCGCCGAGCCAGCTTCTGGGGGCGGCTCGGACGGCCGCGGAGGGCTACGCTCCCTCGCAAATCATCGCCACGCCTCAGTTCTACCTGCTGTGGCTGCAACTCTTCGTCAACGTCATCGCCGGCATCACGATCATATCGAACGCGGTTTTCATTCTCACCGACCTCACCAAGGTCGCGGCCGCCTCGATTGCGCCACTCTTCGGCCTCGTGAGCATTTTCAATGCGCTCGGTCGTTGTTTCTGGGGCGCCATCTCGGATCGAATCGGATGTAACCACACGTTCGCGGCGATGTTTGCCGTGCAAGCGGTCACGCTGTTGCTGCTCGCGAACGTTCACGGGCTTGTGGCCGCGTTCGCCGCGGTCTCGGTGATCTTGCTTTGCTGCGGTGGCGGGTTCGGAACGATGCCCTCGTTCAATGCCACCTGCTTTGGAACGAAATTCATGGGACTGAACTACGCGCTAATTCTATCGGCGTGGGGCTTTGCCGGATTGATCGGGCCCATCATCGCCGCTCGCGCCAAAGACTTGACCGGATCATTTGCCGGCATGTTGCCAGTCATCGCGATCGTGCTGCTGGTATCCGTGGTCCTGCCCTTCGTCACGAGGAAGCCAGCGCAAAAAGCAGGTGCTCATGAAAAGGCCACTCGTCCATCGACTTACCCTGTTCCGCTCCCTGGGACGGTCCTCGTCCGCAATTTCGTTCAACCATAGGAGCTCTCGTCATGTCCCCTCCGTCGCCACTACCGATTGGAATATTGATCGCAGCCGCCACACTGATCGTTTGTTCTCTCGGCGTGCGCTCAGAACTGAAGATGTCCGAAGCCTCGACCGCGGCGCATCGACTTCAATCGCAGCGTGCGCAACAGCCGGCTCGATCAGTCGCGGCCACGCGCGATGAGGAAGCGCTGAATACACCGCCGCTCTAAATCTACTTGCCGACCCCCAAACAGGATGATCCCGCCATGTCAAACATCTCATCAAAATCGCCAGTGCTGGACAGGAGTGCCCTTGCGCGCGTGTTTGGCATCGCCGCAAAATGGCTCGCTGCCCCTGTGCTCGTGACCGTGACCGCGGGGTTCGGCTCCTGCAGCGGCGGCGGCGGCGGCGGCGGCGGCGGCGGCAGTGCTCCGAACTACGTCCTCAGCGGCTCGGTGGGCGGATTGCTGCCAGGGCACAGCGTCGTCCTGCAGAACTACGACAGCGATACCACCACCGTGTCGGCGAACGGCAGTTTCGAGTTCAATACGCCGCTGTCAGGCGGCGCACCGTACTCGGTGACAGTGCGCACCCAACCCATCGGTGAGAGCTGCGCGGCCGTCAATGGCAGCGGCACGGGCATGGTGGGGCCAGGCATTGAAGTCACCGTGGCGTGCACTCTGCAGAACTATGCGGTCGGCGGCACCGTCTCGGGATTGTCCGCCGGCGAGAATTTGACGCTGCAAGACAATGGCGGCAACACCACCAGCGTCTCGTTCAATGGTCAGTTCACATTCAGTGCGCCGGTCGCGTATCAATCGCTATATGCAGTCACGGTGGCGACGCAGCCTGCCGGTGGGAGCTGTGCGGTAAGCAATGGCTCCGGCACGATGCCCGCGGCGAACGTCACCAACGTCGCCCTCGTCTGCACGACCGTGGCAGTCAATGCCGGTATATGGACATGGGAGAGCGGGTCAAATACCCCGGAGTTCACCGGCGTGTATGGAACACTGGGAACGGCCGCGCCAGGCAATGTACCGGGGGGTCGCGAAGCAGCCTTCTCGTGGACGGATGGCGCTGGCAATCTGTGGATGTTCGGCGGCATCGGCGCCGGCAACTCAGGTGTCGGGGGCTCATTCAATGACTTGTGGCGCTACAGTCCGAGCACCGGATTATGGGCCTGGATGGGCGGCGCCGATACGCTCGACGCGCCGAGTGTCTATGGCACAAAGGGGACGGCGGCGGTCGGCAACGTACCGAGCGCGCGCGAAGGAGGCGCGGCCTGGACCGATAGCGCCGGCAATCTCTGGATGTTCGGCGGCGGCGGATTTGACTCGACGGCAAGCAATGGCGCTCTCAATGATTTGTGGCGCTACACTCCAAGCACTGGCTTGTGGACTTGGATGAGCGGCGCCACTACGGGAAATCTAGCCGGTGTGTACGGCACGCAGGGCACACCTGCTCCCGGCAACGTACCGGGATCTCGCAGCGCCGTCGTCTCGTGGAAAGATAGCGCCGGCAATTTCTGGCTCTTTGGCGGCGCGGGTTTCGACTCGACTGATTTGGACAGTTATCTCAACGATCTGTGGCGCTACAGTCCGAGCGCGAATCAGTGGACGTGGATGGGTGGATCGACGCTGGCCGACGCCAAGGGAGTCTACGGTACTCAAGGCACCGCTTCCGCGGGCAACGTGCCCGGAGCGCGAGCAGGCTCTGCTTCCTGGACGGATGACAGCGGCAATTTTTGGCTGTTCGGCGGCCGGGGCCACGACTCGAACGGCACCATCGGCGTGCTCAACGATTTGTGGCAATACAGTCCGACTACGGGTCAGTGGACCTGGATGAGCGGATCGGATTTGCAGGGCGCCGCGGGCCAGTACGGCACCCTCGGCATCGCAGCGACCGGCAATGTCCCGGGAGCGCGACAGGACGCCGTGTCGTGGATCGACAAGGCGGGGAATCTGTGGCTATTTGGGTATGGCGCGTTTGACTCGAGCGGCAACTTCGTCTCCGATGGCAATGACCTCTGGCGCTATAGCCCAAGTACGGGCCTGTGGACTTGGATGGGCGGATCAACGACGCAAGGAGCGATGGGTGTATATGGCACCGAAGGCGTTGCCGCATCCGGCAACGTACCTGCGGCGCGCGATATCGGGTTGTCTTGGACCGACAACGTTGGCAATTTCTGGCTGTTCGGTGGTTACGTTCCCGCGTCGGCACTCAACGATCTTTGGAAATACGTCCCGCCGGAGCCATGAAGTACGGTTCTTAAAGCGAACACGACGCGCCGTGCAAGACGCATACTCACCGGATGCTCCCGACCCGCCCCACTAAAAAACGAAGCAAAGCAGTTGAAACTGGCAAGCCGCGGCTGTTGGCCATATTGGGTCCGGGGCTTGTAACAGGAGCCGCTGATGATGATCCCAGCGGCATAGCCACATACAGCCAAGCCGGAGCGCAATTCGGCTTCAGTCTCGGATGGACGCTGATCCTAACGTATCCACTGATGGTCGCGATTCAGTCGATCAGCGCGCGGATTGGCCGAACCACCGGACTTGGCATCGCGGGAAACGTCCTTCGTCATTACCCAAAGTGGCTGCTTCAAGGACTGGTAGCCGCGCTTACGTTTGCGAATGTATGCAATATCGGCGCGGACCTGGGCGCAATGGCGGAGGCAAGCAGATTATTGATACCCCTGGTGCCGTCCTGGGTTTTGATATGTGTGTTCGCTATGGTATGCGCCGGCGGCCAGATCTTCATGCATCACAAAAGGTATCTCTCGGCTCTAAAATGGCTGACACTTTCGTTATTTACGTATTTTGCCGTGCTATGTGTCGTCCATGTTGACTGGTTGCAATTTTTCGCAGGACTCATTTGGCCACGCTTGACCTTGAGTAAGGAATTTTGGCTCATGGTGGCCGCAATCCTGGGGACTACGATCAGTCCCTATCTGTTTTTCTGGCAAGCGGCACAGGAAGTCGAAGATACGAAGACCGAGCCGATTCGAGAGCCGCTACTTGATCGTCCGGCACAAGGGGCAAACGCGCTGGCCCGCATCCGCCTCGATACCGTCATGGGTATGGCCATCTCGAATCTGGTGGCGTTAGCAATAATGGCGACTACGGCAGCCACCTTGCATGCCTCGAACGTCACGGAAATTGAAAGCGCCGCACAGGCGGCGGAAGCTCTTCGTCCCCTCGCGGGACCTTTCGCATTTTCCCTCTTTTCACTGGGAATTGTTGGGACCGGTTTACTGGCAGTCCCGGTCCTAGCAGGTTCCGCAGCGTACGCGCTTGGTGAAGCGCGACGCTGGCCCGTGGGACTTTCGCGCCAACCAAAGCAAGCAAAGGCTTTCTATGGAACCATCGCGGTCGCCACGTTGATCGGCGCCGTCGCAAATGCGCTCAAAATCAGTCCTATCAAGGCCCTCGTTTGGTCCGCAGTCTTAAACGCAATCGCCGCAGCGCCGATCATGGTGCTCTTGATGCAAATGGCAACAAACCCAACAGTCATGGGAAAATTTACTATCTCTCGGCGCTCTCGCGCAGTTGGGTGGTTCGCGACTTTGGTGATGGGCGTCGCGTCAATGGGCTTTATCATTTCATTGGGCTTCGCCTAGCCTCCTGTCCGCGGCGAGATTGGCGTGCCGTTATCGGCGCCGATAACCACTTCCACGCGTCGATTCAATTGCCGGCCGCCGGAATCGTTGTTGCTCGCCACCGGATACGACTTGCCGTAGCCCTCCGTGCCGATTCTCGAGGATTCAATACCTCGGGAAATCAGAGCCTCTCTGACCGTGTTCGCGCGACGTTGCGACAGCTCTTCGTTGTACGAGTCGGTGCCGACGCTATCGGTGAATCCGTCGATTTGTACACGGCGGTCAGGATGTTCGACCAGAAACTGCGCCAACTGGTCGATCTTTCGGCCTGCTCCGGACTTCAGTTCAGCTCTGCCCGTATCGAATAGCACGTCGCCCAGCGTCAAGACCATTCCCCGCGGTGTCGGAGTGGCCTTAAGCGAATCAAGCTCGGCTTGCACACGGGCGGTTTCCTCATTCGCCTGGTCGCGCTGATTCAGCGCCGAGTCGGCCACTTGCTTGGAGTTCGCAGCGGCGAGCTTCGCTTTGTCGGCCTCTTGCGTTCGCGCGGCCAGCATGATCTGGTCGCGTTCGACCTGACCCGCGGCAACTCGAGCATCGTCCGCCTTAGCGGCCGCATGTGCCTGTGCAAGTCGCGCATTCTCCATAGCCAAGTAGGCAGATTGAGCGATTGCCGCATCTTGATGATGCAGAGCTGCGCTGTCGGCGTTACTCAAATCTTTTCTCGCCACGTCTAAATCCAACGCCGCATATTTGCTCACGTTTGGATCGGCCTCAGCCGCCTGAACAGCCAAGCGCGCGTTCTCGAGCGCAGCGTTCGGTTGGGGCATGGAAACACAGGCTCCGAGCGCCAGCGCCAGCCCCAATCCGGTGAATAATTTTGCATTCATAAATAACATCCTCATTAATTAGGTTGTGCGCTGCGCTGCGTTTCTTGCCTGAGCACCGTCATGCTGGCGTCGAATTCCGTGGCTGCTTTGTGCGCGCGACGCTCCTGCGCGGTTGCTTCAGCTAGTTGCGCGTCCACGTTCGCCTTCTCGGCCCACTGCGTAGCGGGTAGGGCCTCACGATCGGCCGCGGCCTTTTCGGCGCTCGCTAATTCTTGGCGGGCAGTCGACATCTCCACAGGCGCGAGTTCCGGCGCTCCGCTTTGTTCGGCGCGCTGCACTGACGATTTCGCCACTGCGATTTGTTCGTTCGGGATCGGCGTGCTGGCGCATCCCGCGACGCAGACGGCAATCGCCGTCAACAGCGACGCGCCTCGGGCCAGATTTGAAAAATCAATTAGCATGTCAATACTCCTGATGATGTCGCATCTCTACGTCCTCACCCTACGCGCCCTCGGTCGTGCGGTCTGTTCGCTGGCAGACCCCCGGCGACAATTCCCGTGTCCTCGCCAACGTTGCGAACGTATTCGCAGTCTTGCCCTGCGTGCGTCAGCGCACCGACTTGGCAAGTCGATCCATGCCTAATCATAAAATTCCGCGCCGACGTGGCGGCAACGAGGTGAGCTATGGATGTCTTGATTATTTTGATTATTCTCCTGTTATTGTTCGGCGGCGGTGGCGGCCTTTATTGGGGAATGGGTGCGGGATGGGGAATCGGTCCTATAGGATTGATCCTTGCGGTTGTAGTGATCGCATATCTTCTGCATGGGTATCGAGGCCGAAGTCGTCCGCGACTTTGATATCGGCGCAACCATGAGTGTTTGGTCCCTTGCCGATATCTCTGCCGCAATCCTTTCGTATAACGAGCCTCTCGCACCTGATTCTGCCAAGCCGACCCTTAAGGATCACGGCACACTCAACAGGAAGCCCCTGATTACGACACCTTGCGGACGAATGCGTCGGCACGGCGATCAAAAAAGCGGATTCCGGCCGGCTTGACTAAGTTCTTTCAATTCATCTCATCCCCGGGTAAGGGCAGGCGGGCATCGACGATCTTCTCGCCACGGAACAGAAAGGTGTAGGTCTTGAATCCGACGTAGCTATCGTGGGAATTTTGCGCGTTGATCGTCGCTTTGACCGTCCAGCCGTATTCCCGCTTTTCGCTCATCAAAAAACTGCCGCTGATCGCCGTCGTGAATCCCCGCTCTGGCTTCGTAATCTCCCGGTATTGGACGGATTCCGCATGCTTCAGATGCTCCTGGAAGAACTTTCGTATCGCCACCTTGTAATCTGTGGGCATGTCGCCGTACTTTGAGGCCACCACAGGCGGCGGCGGCGGCGGCCCGGACTCCGGACTTGAAGCCCGCGGTGCTGGCTCCGTATGCGCAAGCGGCGCGGCTGAGCCTGCGGTTGATGAAGTGTCTTGGACACTTACCGGTGATGCCGCAGGCGGCGGCGCGATGGGACCGGAGTCAGAGATTCTCGTCCAAACCAGCGTACGCTGGCGCTGCTCGCGCCCTTCTTTGGACCGCGCGGTCAATTTTAGATTTGTGCCGTCGAACGTCACCTCCCGCCGGTACTCCAATCCGGTTTCATACGGCAATAAAGACGAATGTAAATGATGGGTGATCACCGACGTCTCAGGGTTGTAATCCCAAGATCCGAAATACGCGTAATACGTGTCGAACGCTGCAGCAGCCAGCTTCGCGTCATCGGGCGTTACCACATGAGATGTTCGCGTCGCGGGTCTTGGTATTGCCGGTCGGTTCGCGGTGACGATTTGCACACTCATCCAGCCGGATTGATCGTAGATGATAATGCCTTGCGGTTTTGGGCCGAACACCGGGTCGGCTAGCGCGCCGTTGGGACCTGAATAGTCGATATTAACAAGACGCCAAGCACCAATGATCAACTGCCTAGTTAGCTTTGCCGCAGCTGCGTGTTCGGGCGACGCAGATTGTGCAAATGCCGCCGAAAAACCCATTACTAGAACGAAGGAGATAATTCCTCTATTCACAACGCGCATTCGAGCCTCCGATTGGTCTGGACCCTTTCATTGTGTCACTGATCGGAGCAGCGCACGACGAGTGGCATTGTGCGCCCTTTGTTGAAGTACGTGGCTCCAAAACAAATAGCAGCGTTTCGTAGAATTTTATAGACCGGCTATGTACGTTGCCGGACAGACATGGCTCCAACAAATCAGTAGTTTCTTGGGCAGCGACGCTCGGTGAGTGTCGATGACTAAAGAATCGCGGTTCAAGTCCCCGACAAAAACAATTCGTCGACGGCTTAACGGATCGGTTATTCCGAACGTCGAAACCAAATCCTACAGTCCGAATTGTACAGGGGTTGAGATGATGATCCGCTTGCACCCAATTGCATACAACCGTGGGACATTGAAACTTGTCGCAATTCTGTTGCTTTGTGGATCCTTTTCGCCGAGTTGGGCCGTGCCGAGCTTTGCTCGACAGACCGGAATGACCTGCGCGGCCTGCCACACCGTATTTCCCGAACTAACTCCTTTCGGACGCGAGTTCAAGTTGAACGGCTATGTTCTTGACAACATCAAACAAGTTACCGGCATCGACATCGATTCCCGTCAAACGTTGTCGCTCAATCAAATACCGCCCATAAGTCTGATGCTGCAGGTTTCCTATACCCACACCGGTTCGGCGCTTCCCGACAGCGCGATCACCGGCGCTTTCGCGAAGGACGGCGAAATGCTCTTTCCGCAACAGGTGAGCTTCTTCTACGCCGGCAAGATCGCCGACGGTTTGGGTGCGTTCATACAATTGACTTACGACGGCGCGGAAGATCATTTCGGATTCGATAACACCGACGTCCGCTACGCCCATCATCTTTCCTTCGGCGGCGCCAATGGCAACAACCATGAATTGATTCTCGGCGTCACCCTCAATAATAACCCCACCGTACAGGACGTTTGGAACACAACGGCCGCGTGGGGATTCCCGTATTCCGGTAGCAGCGTCTCGCCCACTCCGATGACGTCGGCAAAGATTGACAGCGGCGCAGGGGGCTTTGGCCAGACCGTGGGAGGGCTCGGGGTGTATGCATGGTTCGACGACCACCTCTACGTGGAGATCACCGATTACGTTTCGGCGATTCCCGGCGGCGCGCATCCCCTGGATAGCACGCAAACCAATGTCATCACGGGAAACGCACCTTACTGGAGAGTTGCTTATGAGCAGCGCTGGGACCGCAATTCGCTGGAGATCGGCGCCTACGGCTTAAATGCCACCGTTTACCCGGGCAATACCAACGGGATCGACACGGCGCTGTCAGGACCCACTAACAAGTACAAAGATGTCGCCGGCGATGTCCAGTACCAGTTCATCGGAGAGGATCACCTGTTTACGTTCCTCGGAACCTACATTCATGAGAGCCAGACCCTCGATGCCAGCTTCCTCGATGGGTTTTCGGCAAACAACTCGAATACTCTCAATACGACCAAGCTGGCTGGTGAGTACTACTACAAGCGTACTATCGGCGGCTCGATTGGCTACTTCAACATCACCGGTAGCAGCGATCCCGTGCTCTATTCGCCGGCGCCGGTCACCGGCAGCGCGAATGGCAGTCCGAATTCAAACGGCTATATTCTCGAGGTCAATTACCTGCCGTGGCTGAACACCAAGTTGCAGGCACAGTATGTCGGTTATCAGAAGTTCAACGGCCAAAACGGAAACAACCCCGGCGGCTACGATGGCAGCGCTCGCACCGCCTCCAACAACAACACCCTGTATTTGTTGGTGTGGCTGAACTTCTAATTAGGAAAAAGCGAGAATTTATGAAGCAAGCGTACCTTGTCGTCTTTATACTGGGCGCGTCGGTATGGATGAGTGGGATCGCCAAGGGCGAAGATGCCCCCGCGGTTGTTTTGACTGACGCCCAGAAAGCCGCCCTACACAAGACCATCGAAACCTGCGGCACTTGTCACGGGATCAATGGGCGTAGTGTCTCACCGACTTTTCCTAACTTGGCCGCGCAGAGCGCGCCCTACATTGAATTGCAATTGCATGCTTTCAAGGACCAGTCGCGTGCCGATCCCGACGCACAGGCTTACATGTGGGGCATGGCATCGCAGCTCAACGACGCCATGATCAGCGGCCTCGCGAACTATTTTGCCGCGCAACCTGCGCCCGTAGGCACATCCGGCAACGCTGCGCTCATCGTGCAAGGAAAGAAGCTATACGAAGAAGGCGTGCCGGCGAGGCAAATTCCGCCTTGCGCCAGCTGTCACGGCCCCCGCGCCCAAGGAATGGCGACTTTTCCGCGCCTTGCCGGACAGCATGCGCCGTACTTACTCAAGCAACTGCTGGTGATTCAAAGTGTGTTGCGCATGGCGCCTGTGATGCACGGGGTGGTGAAGGATCTTAACAGGGACCAGATGCAAGAGCTCGTTGCTTATCTGGAATCGATTTAAACAAAATTATGGCGGCAGGCCGCTTAGAAACGGCTTTCCGTTGCGCTTACGCCGATTGACTCCATTGTCTGACAGCCCATCGGTGTGTAAGAGACGCTCAACTTGTTCTCGAATGCATCACACTCCAGGCGAAAATACGCTTACAACCTTTGACAAACTTGAAAAGGATCCCACATGGATAATTCAGTCACCACCAACTTGCCGAAGAATGGTCAGAAGATCGCCGATAAGGTCGATGACCTTCGAGGCGACGCGACCTCGGCGCTGGCGAAAGCGGCCGGTCGGGCTCAATCGATGGGCAGGCAAAGTATCGACGCGATCAGTGAGGTGACGAGCCAGGCGCGAGATCTGGCCTCCAACGCGTCTGATTCAATCGTCGCTTACACCAAGAAGAATCCAGTGACGGCACTGGCGATCGCTGCCGCCTCCGGCGCATTGCTGTACGCTGCAATCAAAGCGCTCACGCCATCGCGCAACTAGGATTTTACGCGCCGGGCATTTTGGTTGCCTGGCGCCTTTTTTTCCCGAAGAAATCCTTACCAGCACCCGGTCTCGGAGCCGCCCTGGAATCACCGTTGATGGATGGGTCTTTCGTTCCGAAGTGCCTCTGGCGAGCGCGCCATCCCGAGAGGAATTTTGCTTCGTCTGTCTGCCTCGACCATTGCCGCGCGACGGTGGCGTAGTTGTTCGAGTTCGGCGCGCACAATGAGTAATCGCGCGGAGCGATAGTAATCGCTATCAATTTGATGCAGCAGTTCCTGCATAAGCCGCCCGACCATGACCGATGTTGCGTCGCGTTGTCCGTCTGCTAGCGCACTTTAGCTGCGACTTACTATCGCAGCGCGCCAATATCGGTTACCGGGCTAGGCGGAGAGGTCGTCCACCATCGATATTACGCCTAACAATACCGCGCCGCCCACTCTAAGACGGCAGGCCTCGATCTCCTGCCGATTGAAAGATCTCTCCACAGTTCTTCCATTCACGGTGATTTCGATTTTTGAACCGCTGAGAACATGATCCGCTGCCTCAACGTCTTTGTAAGTGACGCTGCCGAAAAACCCGTGCGGCACAAGCCGACCTTTTATTTCGTGCCTGATCCTAGCGAGAGCAGTGTCGAACTCCTCTCTCTTTTGGTTCTCTTCCACGGGCACCTCATCACTTGACGGCTACCTGTAGATGATACGCGCTTCAGCATGTCCATACTTTCATGTTACGTGGGACGCCGCACAGACGGAAATTTCTCAGAGCTGTAGATTGTCGATTCTTGAGGCGCGCTTCAGGTTGTTGTGCGACACTCATCCCGCCCCCCCTCGTGCGTTCAGCCACGGTCGCGGCGGTCACGGCTCTAAGGACAATTCCCCGTTACAAATGTGCTGCACCAAGTCAATTGCGGTAACCTTGACGAGCGCGTTTGCGAACGCCTTGGGCGCGGCTATCGAAACACCTCGTCGCTAGATCGCGCGATTGCGCCGGTTCACGGGACATACCCATGATTTCGTCCAGCCGCAGTTTGGCGTTCATCGGTAACTCTCTTCCACGCCACTGCGGAATTGCCACTTTCACAACCGATTTGCAGCAGGCGATTGCCAAGTCACGCGTCAATCTAGACACTGCCATAGTCGCAATGACCGATCATGGCCGTACCTACGACTATCCATCGACTGTTCGACTGCAAATCAATGATGAGAACTTGTCGGAATACGCAGGCGCTGCTGATTTCCTGAATCGAGGGCATTTCCAGGTTGCATGCCTGCAGCATGAATTCGGCATCTTCGGCGGAGACGCCGGCGATCACATCTTGGCACTGCTGTCGCGGCTCACCATGCCTCTTGTCTCGACGCTTCACACGGTTCTCGCGGAACCAAAAGCGGTGCAGCGCGGTGTACTGAACAAAATAGTCGATGCCTCAGCGATGGTAATCGTCATGGCCGAGAAAGCCCGCGATCTGCTGCTGCGAGTTTACGCCGTGCCGGCAGAGAAGATCGAAGTCATCCCGCACGGGATCCCCGACTCCGCTTTCGCTGAACCCGATGCGGCCAAGGCCAAGCTCGGCTTCGGGCGCAGACCAGTTATCCTCACTTTCGGTCTACTCTCTCCTAATAAGGGCATCGAAGTCATGATCGATGCCATGCCTGCGATCCTGAAACGCTGTCCCGATGCCGTATATGTTGTTCTTGGAGCAACGCATCCCAACCTCGTTCGGCGTGAAGGTGAGGCGTACCGCGAGAGCCTGCTGGCGCGCGCACGCGCGCACGGCATCGAGAATCATGTCGCTTTTCTCAACCGGTTTGTCGATCAAGCGACATTGCTCGAATTCATCTCGATGTGCGATGTTTACGTCACACCGTATCTTAACGAAGCCCAAATGACATCGGGAACATTGGCCTACAGTTTTGGGCTCGGCAAAGCGGTCGTTTCGACGCCATATTGGCATGCCCAGGAGCTGCTGGCGGAGGGCCGCGGCGTTCTGGTGCCATTTAACGATCCAAAAGAAATCGGTACCGAAATCGCGGGATTGCTTACTGACCATGCCCGACGAAATGCTATGCGCAAGCTCGCCTACTCCAGCAGCCGCTCGATGATTTGGGAGCGTACAGCGGAGCGCTACATGGAGGTCTTTGACAGGGCCCGGCGCGCGCGACCGCTAAGAGTTATCGCGCGGCGCAGCGAAAGCGCCGTCGTGCTCGACATCTCGACAACACCGCCGATGCAGCTGAGCCACTTTCTATCCATGTGTGACGACACAGGACTTCTGCAGCACGCGGTCTGTTCCGTCCCCGATCGTGCACATGGCTACTGTGTCGATGACAATGCCCGCGCGTTACTCATTGCCTGTGCGCTGAATGCTCCGGGGGAGCAACGCTTGCCCGAAACGCTGACAGCGCGATTGGCTGCCTTCGTGCAACACGCCTGGAACCCTATGCTTAAGCGGTTTCGTAACTTCATGAGTTTTGATCGGCGCTGGCTCGAAGATTTCGGTTCCGAAGACTGCCACGGGCGCAGCCTCTGGGCCTTAGGCGAGTGCGCCTGTAAAGATGCCAACGAGTCGCGCCGGGCATGGGCCGCCGCACTATTCGCCGAAGCCTTGCCGGCAGCAGAACGCTTCACCTCGCCGCGCGCGTGGGCCTTTACGCTTCTCGGATTGGACGCTTATTGCGGCATCGCCAAGGATTCGTACGCCCGGGAGCTGCGGCGTCTACTGGCCGATAGACTGATGTCAGTCATGGCGTCAGTTGAGACAAGCGATTGGGTGTGGTTCGAAGATGGCCTTGCCTACGATAACGCACGATTGCCGCAAGCCCTTATCACTACCGGCATTACCATCAGCGCACCCAGCTACATGGCGGCCGGCCTAAGATCCTTGTCTTGGCTCATGGCGCTGCAGACCTCCGAAGAAGGCGTCTTTCGGCCGGTTGGCTCCGACAGCTTCGGCGACAAGCGAGCGCGGCCTCGGGCGTTCGATCAGCAGCCTCTCGAGGCCGCGGCGTCAATCTCGGCCTGCATCGCGGCCTGGCGCGTAGACGGCAATCTCAAATGGAAGGATGATGCCGAGCGGGCATTTGCCTGGTTTCTCGGCAAGAACGACTTGTTGTCGCCGCTGGTCGACGTGGAGACAGGCAGCTGTCGCGATGGGCTGCATCCGGACCGCGCCAACGAAAATAGAGGCGGTGAGTCCGTCGTATCCTACCTTCTTGGTCTGGCTGAGATTCGGCAGCTTGCGCGCATGACCGGCAATCGTTCGAAACCTGCGCCGCTTCTCGCTTTGCGCGCGTGAATCCCGTTAGACTTCCTCTTCAGCTCACTCCAAGGACATTTTGTCACTACCCAGGTTTTGAACCGTCAGGGTCTTTATCTTCGCCCTGATCCGGCAAGAGTTGTCGTGCGCCCATTCAGGCCGGCGACCGAGCCGCGAGACCTCAATGCCACCGACAAGACGCGGGCGAACCATATCGTCGATCGAGTCTTGGCGCTCGATCCAGAAACAGCTGCCAAAGAGCTGGCGGATGTCCTTGAGAATTTTCAGAGCCGCCATCGCAATCTCATCGAAATATTCGAGTCGCGCGCCAATGAAATGGAACAAGCCTTAGCCGCCCATGCGAGCTTCACGAAGGCGCAGCGCCGGCTGGTCGGCGCTTATTTCATGCTCGAGTATTCCTTCGAAGCGGCGGCGCTATTCAATCCCAGCATCGTCGCTCATCTCGACCAATCTGGCGCGCCCGAGGGCGGTCGACGCTTCATCCTGAGCCTGCGTGCAGTCGGGGAAGGACATGTATCGTCCATCACATTTCGATCAGGATCCATTGATGCCGATGGCAAAGTCGCAGTCGATCAAACGGCACGGCTCGCATCCATTCCGACGGTGAAAAGTAGGCTTTCAGGTCCAGACGGGGAAAGTGTCGAGCTGGTCTTCACATCGGAAGAGGATATTAGCGAGCGAGTGATTTTCCCAGTCACCGAAGCTCAGTCAAACGGCGTCGAAGATGCTCGCTTCGTAGAGTTCGAGGATAGAGGGACAAAGACCTACTACGCGACGTACACGGCCTACAACGGGCGCGCGATCAGGTCGGAGTTGATCGAGACGCACGACTTCCTGTCCTTCCGAATGTCGCCTCTGAGAGGAGCCGCCGCCAAGAACAAGGGCATGGCACTGTTTCCCCGCCGCATCGACGGTAAGTACGCCATGATTGCCCGCCAGGACAACGAAAACCTCTACCTTATATATTCGGACGATCTGTACTCATGGGACGGCGGCGTCGCCATCGTGAAGCCTCAATTCGCCTGGGAGTTCGTGCAGATTGGAAACTGTGGTTCGCCGATCGAACTTGATGAGGGTTGGTTAATGCTGACCCACGGCGTGGGACCGGTCCGAAAATACTCTATCGGGGCGGTCTTGCTCGATAAGGCAAACCCTTGCAAAGTTCTGGCCCGGACGCGCGAGCCCCTGATCCGGCCTGAACCTTCCGAGCGGCAAGGCTACGTACCGAATGTCGTCTACACCTGTGGCGCCATGCGTCACAAAGACCAGATCGTCTTACCGTATGCGGTCTCGGACACGTTCTCCAATTTCGCGACAATCAAGATAGCCGCATTGATGTCTGTCTTGGATGGTTGAACGCGCCCTTCCGCTGGCACCATTCAGCTTCGAACGATGCTTCACTAGTGGCGCAACAACGCTCCGGGTAGCAACCGATTCATCTCGTTTTTGACGGCGGCGTAACACTCACAGGCGCGAGATTGCAAGCCGACTCGGTCCACGACGTCAATGTGCCCACGTCGATAGCGAATGAAACCGTCCTGCTGCAAACGCCCGGCTGCCTCGGTGATGCTTTCGCGGCGCACACCGAGCAGGCTGGAAACCAAATCCTGCGTCATAGTCAATTGCTGTGCAGGTAGTCGATCCACGGTCCACAGGAGCCAGCGACTGAGCTGCTGCTCGACCGAGTGGTGGCGATTGCAAGCGGCCGTCTGACACATCTGCGTGATCAGCGCCTGCGTGTAGCTCAACAACAGGCGCTGCACCGGGCCCGCACGCGTGAATTCCGCGGCGAGCGCGCTACGCTGCAACCGATAAGCATGTCCCGCCGTGCGCACCACTGCGGAGCTCGTCGTGGTATTGCCGCCCATAAAGAGCGGGATACCGACGATACCTTCAGGGCCGACGCCGGCAAACTCCGCCGACGCCCCCGACTCCGTCACGTACAGCAGCGACACGATGGCCGTGATCGGGAAATAAGCGTGTTCCAGATGCCGGCCGGGCTCGTAGAGGGCGTCGCCGAGACACATCGGGACGAGCTCCAGCGTCTGGGACAGGCGCTCGAATTCCGCGGTGGGCAGCGCGGCGAGCAGGTGATTCTGATTGGGGTGATGAGTTGCGGACAAAATCGATTCTCGGGACTTGCTTCCTAATGGCCCGCGGTGATTTCCACGCCGATTCCGCGGTAGCCGAAGAAGCGACAGGCAGTGTTGAACATAGGCTCGCCGCTGATTCGAAACTGCTGGCGCGATCCGTCGGAATTCGCCCGGCTCAATGTGAAATCCAGAAACGGTTGACGCGCACCTATCTTGGCCTGCAGCGCCTGGCGCTCGGTCTCATCCCAACCGTCTTTCGGTGGTGGGCGCGTATCGCCCATCAACGTATCCACGCGGATGCCGAGCATTTCCAGGACCGGGCCGGAAACCCTGGTAAAACTGCCGCTCTCATCCTGTTCCCAATACCAATCGGAAGCGAGTTCGGTGAGACTGCGGTAACGCGCCTCGCTCTCGCGCAATTCCGCGGTGCGTTCCTGCACGGTTTTTTCCAGCACGGCGTTGAATTGTTCGAGCTGCCGGTACAAGAGACGCACTTCGATCATGTTGTGAATCCGGGTTTTCACCTCCACAAGATCGAAAGGCTTGCTGATGAAGTCCTTGGCGCCAGCCTGCAGCGCACGCAGCTTGTGGCCCGGTTGCGCCGTGAGCACGATGACCGGTAGGTAGCCGTCCACAACGTTTGTCTTGAGCCCTTCCATCACCTGAAATCCGTCCATCCCCGGCATCTGCAAATCGAGCAGAATCAGGTCATAGCGGTTCTTACGGTGCAACGCACAGACTTCCAACGGATTCATCGTCGCGGTTACATTGCGGTATCCAGCCTCTTCAAGCATTCGCGTGAGCAGCATCACATTGGCACTTTGATCGTCGACGACCAGAATCTGCGCGGCGAGAATGTCTTTGGCGTCGATCATAGTGCGCCTCGAAGGGCTGCGCGCTCTGTCCGATGTTTCGCAAGTTCCAAGGCACTATCCAACGTGTTCATGAACTCGTTGACTTTGATCGGCTTGGTGAGATAGCGGAAAAATCCTGCTGCCAGTCCCTTCTCGATGTCGCCCGGCATGGCGTTGGCGCTGAGTGCGATCACCGGGATGATTGCGGTTTCCGGATCCTCCGCCAGGATACCGAGGGCGATGAGTCCGCTGATGCCGGGCAGGTTAATATCCATCAGAATGACATCCGGCCGCGCGGCGCGGGCCTTTTCGATGCCTCGGATGCCGTCCGTCGCAACCAATAGTTGAATGTCCGGCCGCCGCTCCAGGAGCTTCTCGACCAACATCAAATTCGCCGGGTTGTCCTCGACGCACAACAATGTATACAGCGCATCCGTGGGCGCACGTGCGTGCGCGTCCGCCCCGTTTTCGGTTGCGACTGCGACGAGTCGTGGCGCCTGGGTCGCGTGCAATTCGATCCAGAATACGCTGCCCTTGCCGACCGTGCTTTCCGCACCGATTTCACCGCCCATCAATTCCGCCAATCGTTTGCTCACTACCAAGCCGATGCCCGTCCCCTCCTCGCTTCCAGACTCCTGTCCTAGGCGGTTAAAAGGCTGGAACAGCTGGGCGAGCATTTCAGGGGATAATCCATTGCCGGTATCATGTACGGCTATCCGCGTGCGCTGCGTCGCGCTCATTGTGCAGATCACCTCGACGCTGCCGCCGGCGCGATTGTATTTGATGGCGTTGGAAAGCAAATTGATGAGAACCTGTTTGAACCGGGTTCGGTCGGCTTTGACGAAGGGCGCGTCCGCGAAACGCGGAAAGGTCAAACCGATACCGCTCTTCAATGCCAAGGGTTCGATCATGCCGCGGCAATCGCTCAGCACGTCGGCAACCGAGGTTGGCTCGGGCGACAACGACAATTTGCCCGACTCGATCAGCGCGAGATCGAGAATCTCGTTGATAAGTTCAAGTAGATACCAACCTGCCTGCAGGATCTGGTCGATGCTCTGCCTTTGCGCCAGCGTCGGCGATGGGCTACCGGATTCCATGAGTTGCGCGAACCCGAGAATCGCATTCAACGGAGAACGCAATTCATGGCTCATGTTGGAGAGAAAATCCGACTTCGCAAGATTGGCCTTTTCCGCAGCGAGCTTGGCGCCCTGCAAAGCAAGGTTGGTTTCCTGTAGCGCCTGATCGAGAATTCGGCGCTCAGTAATATCGCGGGCCGCCGCAAACACCCCTTGCAAAGTGCGGTCGCGGTCGTAAAACGTAGTGGCGTTGTAGGATACGACGGTCTCCTTGCCGTCACGGGCGCGCGCCGTGAGTTCGTAATTGGTGAGCTTGGTTTCACTCAACACGCGCTTGATACCCGCTTCGGCGCGGTCGGCATCCGTGAAGTAGTTCTTGAAAGGCGCCCCGATCAATTCGTCGCGCGTACAGCCCGTGAGTGCCTCCATCTGTTTGTTGACGTCCGAAATAATGCCGGACGGATCCGTCGCGATAAGAGCGTCGATGTTCGATTCGATCAGCGACCGGGTATAAAACTGCTGATCGCGCAGACGCTGGTCGAGCCTTTTCTGCTCGGTTTCGAATCGATTGCGCAGCGTGTTATCGGTGCCAATGAGCAGATAGCCGATGATCGAATCGTGCACGTCGCGTAACGCAGTGACTGAGACCACCGCCGGGAAACGGCTGCCGTCCTTGCGGATATAGGTAAGCTCGTATATGTCCTCGATACCGCGCGATGCCTTGAACACCAAGGCATCGAAACCCGGCTCGATCGGCGTATCCAATTCCATACTCAACATTTTGGCTCGAGCGATCACTTCTTGAGGATCGGAAATATCTGCCGGCGTGATCTTATTGGTGACTTCCGCGGCCGTGAATCCGAGCATGCGCTCGGCGCCGACATTGAAAATCTGAATGATGCCCTTGGCATCGGTGGCAATACTCGAGAAATTCGCGCTGTTGAAGATCGCGCGTTGCAGCGTTGAGGCGATGTCGAGCCTTTCCTGCGCAGGCGCGTCCAGCATCACGGCCGCGCCACCGATATCTTTCTTACCGATACGCATATGCCGTTTTGCCCAGCTCGAAGCGGTGAATGGTTGAAGGCTGAAGCGGTCGCTCCGCGGCTAGTCAACCAAGCCATCATGATCACCCATGCGCCACGCCGCGTCCGTGCGCTGGCGTACATAGGTCAATCAAGGATTGCCTGCTGTGATCCCTGCTCCAGTTTTCCTCGCGCGGGAGCGACGGTGTGAATCTACGCTGGGCCGCTAGCCACGGCCACTGCGATATTAGTGACTGTAATGTTCCGAACCGCGATCGCCTTCGTGATGGTCACCTTGGTGATCGTTGTGACCACCCCAGCCACCCCGGCCCCAGAAACAACCAGACAACCCTAATATCGTGACGATCGAAATGAGCGCAGAAATGCGTTTAACTGTACTCATGAGAAATACTCCATTGGTGGTGCCGATGATTAATCCGGCGATGCCAATCACCATAGACGCAATGCAACGGGGCGTCGGTACGCTGCTACACGCAGCGAAATTGCTCGCCGCGTTCTGCCGAGAATGACTACAGTACGTACGGCAGCGTCCCGACTGGCTGACTCGCTCATGCTCCAATGAAGCATTAGAAATGCCCGCGGAGATTCTCAATGTATATCGGCGACGGAAAATTCGAGTTGAATTTGAGTCGACCGATACGTATTGCGACGGGGGTGTGCGGCCTGTGCTTGTCCTGTTCGGCCTTCGCTTCACCTCCCTTCAACTGGGGAGGTTCGTCCTCCGCCATCGCTTCTGCGCGCTCTGTATCTCTGGCTAGTCGGCCAATCGCGCGTCAACAATATACGCAAACCACGAACCTAGATCTGCGGCCACCCGGAGTTTCCCCTTCGACGATCGGTCATGAGGGCGCGACTGCACCCGCCTCCGAACCCTTCCCCTCCACGACCCACCGTTTGAATCTCGGCCAGTCGGATCTCCCCGCAGACAATCGCGTTCAAGCACGCGCCTTGGGCGTCGGCGAATTAAATTTTAGCGTGATGAGTAAAGCGGAGATTTTTGCGCGCCGCGTTCATCAGGAAGGTCTGCCCATCGCACGCCTATTTGAGTCTAAGTCGGCTGCGCTCAGCATTGGGCTCAATAAAAGGGGCAAGCCGGGACTGTGGTTCACTCAAAAAACACATTAGCAGCAATGAACCGGCGCGCACCGCCTATCTGTTTCCACCTGGTACCCCGAGGTGTTTCCATGAATCTGAACGTGAGTCTCACACCGATTGTCTCGCTGATCGCTGGTGTACTAATTTTGATCGCCCCGCGGCTGTTGAACTACATCGTGGCTTTTTACTTAATTGCCATTGGACTTATCGGATTGTTCGGTAGCGGCACGCTTCACCTGCGGTAATTGAGAAACTTTGCACGAAAGTGTCTGGAAGGAGAAATTGATATGCATTCAAGCAAATTGGCAGCGGTGGTGCTTATCGTAGCCGGTGTCTTGGGGCTCGCCTATGGCGGGTTCAGCTACACCAAAGCAACCCATCAGGCTGACGTAGGCCCCCTCCATATGTCACTTAGTGAAAAGCAATACGTCGACGTTCCCGTATGGGCTGGTATTTGCGCGATTGTAATTGGTGGTTTCCTGCTTGCGCGCAGCAGACCAGGCTAGCTAACTTGCCAGTGATTTGGCGCTACTGGCTCTACCTGCCGCTAGGTGGCGCGCTTGGCAGGAAGCAGTCGATCATATTCTGTCTTGACGACCGCATAACACTCGCAAGTACGCTTCTCCAAAGCAGCGCGGTCCAGCACCGATATGCGCCCGCGTGCGTAGCGGATCAGCCCTACCCGTTGAAGATTGAGGGCTGCCTCAGTCACCCCTTCGCGACGCACGCCCAGCATGTTCGCGATCAGTTCCTGGGTCATCACGAGCTCGTCGCCCTGCAGTCTATCCAAGCTCAGCAGCAGCCAGCGGCATAGTTGCTGATCCAACGAGTGATGGCGGTTGCATACGGCAGTCTGCGCCATCTGCGTGATCAACGCTTGCGTGTAGCGCAGCAGCAAATGCAGAACCGGACCGTTTTGGTCGAACTCGGTTTTCAACGTTTTTGCGTCCAATCGCAATCCCACGCCGGCGCTTTGCACCACCGCTCGGCTCGGCGTGGATTCGCCTCCCATGAACAGCGAGATGCCAACTATTCCCTCGTTTCCCACTACGGCGATCTCAGCCGAGGAACCGTTTTCCATCACGTATAGCAGAGACACGATTGATGTAGTCGGGAAGTACACGTGACTGAGCGTAGTACCCGATTCGTATAACACCTGGCCCAAAGGCATGTCGACAGATTGAAGTTCGGGCAGCCAGCGCTGCCATTCAGCATCAGGCAATGCAGCCAGCAAATGATTTGCTCTTCTGTCATGCGAGCGCGTGTTATCGGAACTCAGCACGGCTGTCCCCAGGCAGACGACGATCTGCACGATCTACCCTTCCGATAACCGAACTTTGCTGGGTGAAATCTGTTTTGCGGCCCCACTATGCACGCTAGCGTACATAGGAAGCATATTGAGCGCAAATTACCCGCTCCGTACGCCAGTGCACCGACGGAATGTAAGATAACGCCTACGATTTACTGCGTTGAGAATCGAACCGCATTGGAGGGCCACTATGTCCGACGTGTACATTTATTACTTCAAAACATCGAACGGCCTGGATGGCAAGAGTATTCTCTCGAGGCGGCCCGCTACGCTTGACGCCATCAAGGGGAGGGGTGAGCCGGTCATGGAGTCGCAAATCGTGGTTGATCATACTGAACTGGATGCAAACGGATTTCTTGTCGCCGTCCTGGGGAATGACTCGAAAGCAATTGACGAACTTGCGGCCCAGATCTGGTCCCTTGAAGTCAGGGCGGCGTCGCGTGATAGCGCAGCGCTAGCCAGCGCCGACAGCATAGAACGATATATGCTGAGCCTCGAAAGCCGAGAACTGCGCAAGCAGGCTCGAGGCCTGAAGAGTCGGCGCGCAGAGATGAGAACCGCCGAACTGCGATACCACACCCACTCGACTGATTTTTATCGGTTCGAAGTTGCTACTGAGTAGAATCGACCCGAGACTTTGATTTCTGCGCCATCAAGAAGGTGTGACGTCAGCTATGTTTTTCGATGTAAGAACGCGCTGAGTGCGGTAGCGTCCCGACTCGCTGGCTAACTTATGTTTCCATGAGCACTCGGCCCAACCGGAGATCTCTATGTACATCGGTCTTGGAACGGTGCTTCTCATCCTTCTCATCGTGTATTTCTTTCGTCGGGTGTAAACGTGTCGCACATTCAATACCTGAACACCGGGCGAATCCACGAAAACTGTTCGTGGTAGCGACTAACCGACTGACCCGGGCGCTGACGATGAGCGCAATGGCTGTCGTGATGCTCACGGCTGCGCAGGCGATTGCCGATGACGCGGTGAGTCAGTCGACGATGAGAAAGCGACAGATGATCGCCCAGGTGGTCAACTGCATGAAGAAGCGCATGTCTGTTGACAGAGAAATCTCATACAATGCGGCGTCGAAGGTCTGCAAAGACCAGCTTAACAACCAGAGCAACAACTCGGTGTCCGTCGCTTTAGTCGCATCCGCCTCTCCGGCGAAACCGTGAATGTCCTTGGCGCGCGATCTCGCGTAACAACGGCCATTGCCGTTGCCGTCCTGCTCGCGGCTTGCTCGTCAGTCCCGGCGCGATTCAACAATCCGAAGTCGTCGTCGGTGGCACTCGCCCATCCGGAGGACACGCGGCTGGGCGTGCAGTTCGATGGTGCCGCACGGCAGCGAGGCGGCGAGTCCGCATTTCGAATTATTTCCGTCGGGGTCGATGGATTCCTTGCACGCGCGCAAATGATCGGTGCCGCCGAAAAGACTTTGGACCTTCAGTACTTCATTTTCCGCGGCGACGAAACCGGTCGACTGCTCACCGACGCACTGATGCGGGCGGCCGATCGAGGAGTTCGTGTACGGGTGCTGGTCGACGATGGCGACACGGTTGCAGGCGATGAGCAAATCAGCGCGTTAGACGCGCATCCGAATATCGAGATTCGGATTTTTAATCCCTTCGTCTACCGCGGGCACAGCAAAGTACGGCGCACCATCGAATTCATGTTCAACGCCTCAAGACTTGACTACCGCATGCACAATAAGCTGCTCGTCGTCGACAATGCCGTGGCGCTCATTGGCGGCCGCAATATCGGCAATCAATACTTTCAGATGGACCCCGACTCTCAGTTCGCCGACGACGACGTTTTCGCCGCCGGTCCGATCGCAATCCAACTGTCCAAGACCTTTGATGAATACTGGAATAGCCGATTCGCAGTGCCGGCCGCCGCATTGGATCGCCAACAGCGCTCCCGGAGCGCGCTCACGGAAAGGCGGGTGCAAGCGGCTGAACGCCCAGAACGTCACATGGAGCCGTTGAAAACGGACGGCGTCGATTATGTAGCGCGATTGGCGACGGGTGAGCCCTATGCAGGGATCATCTCGGGACGGCTGCCGCTGGTGTGGGCCCAGGCGCAAGTCATTAGCGATAGTCCGGATAAGAAGAACGTTGGTCGAGGCGAGTTGCCAGGCCGCTTGATGGCCGAGCAGGTACTCAAAGCCGCCTCCACAGCGCAATCCGAGCTGCTGATGATTACGCCCTACTTAGTACCGGCGCCGGACGAATTGGCAGCAGTCCAGGATCTGCGTGGACGCAAAGTCCGCGTTGGGATCCTAACCAATTCGCTCAAATCCTCCCCTGATATAATTGCACAATCCGGCTACGTGAAGTTCCGCGTACAGCTCCTGAAGGAAGGAGTCGAGCTGTATGAACTGCGATCGCTCGTGGGAAGCACGCGCGGAAGTGGCGAAACGGCGTTGGTGTCGCGCTATGGTAACTACGGGCTGCATGCCAAGTTGCTGGTGTTTGACCGAAAACGCATGTTCATCGGTTCGATGAACTTCGATCAACGCTCCAAGCACCTCAATACCGAGATCGGATTGATTATCGATAGTCCGGAGCTTGCCGAACAAACCGTTACGCGTTTCAATCACATGGTTCAACCGGAAAACGTTTACGCCGTGGCATGGCGCGAAGCAGCCGCCGGGGTGCCTGCTCATCTGGTGTGGGATACGCGCGAAAATGGCAATGCCGTTGAATATACTCATGAACCGGCGCGAAGTTCTTGGCAAAGGTTCGACTTGAGGTTCCTATCTTGGCTGCCTCTGGACCGTGAACTGTGAAGCTTTTCAAGTCACCGTTGCTTGCACTGATCATGACGCTGTGCGTTCTGCCCGCAGCGCACGCGGCGCCAACTGCAGCGGCAATGGTCGAAATCAATTATTTGCTCGGACTTATTGAACAGTCCGGCTGTGAGTTTTTCCGCAACGGCACCTGGTACGATGCGCCACAGGCGCAGGCGCATCTGCGCGGAAAGTTTGATGTTCTGTCCGCAAGCGACCAGATAAAAACGGCCGAAGATTTTATCGAGAAAGCTGCCAGCAACAGCAGCATGAGCGGTCGTCCATACCAGATAAGGTGCGACGGCGCTGCAGCGATGTCGACCAACCAATGGTTCAGCGCGGCGCTGACGCGCTTTCGTGGGAGCCAGTAGTAACCGGGTTCCTTGCGCACCGCGCATGACACGCCGTACGCAAGGATCAGCCCACTAACTGTATCAATACAATCAATCGTCGAGCCTGATCGTGAGATCGTTATGCACGGACTTTACGTGTTCCGTGTCGCGCGCAAGAGAACCCGCCTGCTCGATGGCCGCTTGGCTTCGAGCCGTCCCGGTCAGCCATACGATTCCGTTCTCGTCGGTATCGACATGAATGCGCCCCAGGCTGGTCAGATGGTCGGCGGCGAGCTTGGTTTTGATTTTCGTGGTGATGGCTGAATCCTTGACGAATACCGTGGTGCTCGTCCCGACTGCCTTCGCGTCATCGCCGGCGATGGCAGCCGCCGAGCCAAGTAGCGCGCCGAATACGACGTAGCTCACTGCTAGTTGTTTCTTCATAATATGTCCTTGAGTTAGGTAACACCGTTAGTGTCCCACGCGCTGCAATTGCGGGCGGTACGTTACCGTACACAGTTGCCAGGTCGCCCAATCGACATTCTTTCTCACAAAGTAATTACGAATCTCCCAGCAATTCCGCGACCGGGTGCAACTGTTCTACGTGCTGTGACACGACTTTAATGATGACGATGATTGGAATGCTGAGAAGCATGCCCCAGACACCCCACAGCCAGCCCCAAAACATGAGCGAAACGAACACCGCCGCTGAATTCATGTTCGCGATGCGCCCCGTCATCCAGGTAGTTACGAATGTGCCGACAACCGTGGCGATCGCAAGAGACGCCCCACCCACCAATAACGCCATCCCCAGCGAGTCGAATTGGATGAAGGCCGCCATTGCCGTCACAACCGCCGTGACGGCCGGCCCCAGATACGGCACGATATGCAGCACTCCAGCGGCCGCGGCCCACGCGCCGGCGTTCTCGAGACCAAGCCAACGAAACACGGCCCAGGTGAGCAGCGCCACCAGCAAGTTGGTGGTCAGCATCATGAGCAAGTATTTTTGAATCGAATGATTGATGTCGTTCAAGATTTGTACGGTGATCTTTTTCCTCGATAGTGACGGACCGGTCAATCGCACGAGATTCCGTTTGAATCTATCTCCTCCAAGCAGCAGGAAAAACACCAGAAAAACCACCATTGCTGCCTGGCCTAGCGCGCCGAGTGTGTCCATCGAACTCTTCCAAAGGAAGCTGCTCAACTTAAAAGTCGGCTGATCGACGATCACGTGAGCCACGGCCTGGTGCGGTGGCACAGGGCCGCCCGCCGCCTGCGTGGCCGCCTTTTCCACCTGTGTCGCCGCATTTTGCATTTTCTGCATGTTGCCAACTTGGCCGATTCGCATGCCGGCGAGCCCCGCCGACAGTTTTGCTGCAGCTTCGGGTAACTGTCCAATGATGGTTTGCATTTGGCCGCGCAGGGAATACACGCCGAGCGCGAGTGCGCTAACGACGGTTGCCATCACGATAGCCGTGCCGATAATGCGCGGGATCCTGATCGCCTCGAGCCACGCAACGAGCGGATAGAGCGTGTAGGAGATGACGATCCCAAGCAGCAGCGGTATGGCAAAGGCACGACCCCACCAGAGAGCATAAACTGAAACGAGCGCTGCCAGTACGCCCAACGCCAGACCTCGCGCTTCGACAGCTGGGCGGGCTGCCGGGAGGGTAATGAGTGATGCGACCGCGGAGGGATCTTGCTCAACCGCGTCCGTCAACTCAGGAGCTGATACCACGGCTGCAATGCAGGCGTCTCCCATATTTAAACGGCCCTATTGCCCGGAAATTTTCCGTTCTAAACCCTGCGCACCAACCATACGATGATCAGCACCAGGAGTATCGTTCCCAGAAGGCCGCCGCCGATGTACATATGAATCTCCGTTGCTTGAATTGAGTGAGCATTGAAGCATTTGCGGCAAGGTCTGTCGGGGCGTTACCGCACCCAGCTCTCGTTGGTGTCAGTTTCACTTGCACGCGCTTTAACCAGCGTGTGGCGGCTCGTGCTTTACTTCCGGCTTTTTCTGTTGGGTCTCTTGCAATGATTTCTGTTCCGCCGAGTGACGTTGTGCCAGTGCTTGCGTCTGCGCCTGGTGCTGCTGCTCGAGCTGCTGCGCGTTGCCGCTGGGAACGGGTTGCTTCGCAGCCTGCGCGTGATCAGCGGCTTGCTTCTGCTGGAGTTCCTGCCGCTGTTTCTCCTGACCGTCACGCAAGTCGTTCTGCTGTCGCTGATTCGCTTGGTCGCGTGCGACATCTCCCGTGCTTGGTGCTGCTTGGTGGACTATCGCGGGTAGGTCTTCGGCGTGAACGGTAGCGGGCTTCCTAGCCGGCGTCGCGGCGCTCCTCTCTGGGGCTTGCGCCGGCGATTCTGCTGCCCTCGGCTTGACCACGTTCGCGCCATTGAATTCGGCCGGCTTGGAGGTCGCCGCGATTTCGGGTTTGCCGTGGTTGACCGATGCCGACAGCGCATGATTGCTCATCGCCGCCTGCCGATTTTGAGTTTGCACCGAAGTTGCCGACTGGTGCGGCGCGCGCGCGCGGCGGCTTGTTCCGTGGCAGTGGGTTGCGCCCTGATGCCGCCCGTTCCACCGTTGTAACTAACCCGGTTGACCGTGATGTTATTTGCTATCGTCTGCGAATAGGTGTTGTGAATGTTGGTGACGTTCACGTGACTCACGGCGGTGTTGTAATAGAACTGCTGACCTTGCCAATGACCGCCTGAGTACCCGCGTCCGGAGTAGCCGAAACCGTAGTCAATGCCCCCATAAAATCCGACCGTTGCACCCCAATAGCCTTCGTTCCACGCGTACCCTCCGTTGCCCCATCCCCAATACCCAGGTGTCCAAAGCAGCCCGGCTTCGGGTGGCTGCACCCAAGTGCCCGGTACCCAGAAGTAGCCCTCTTGGTTGTAGTCCCAATAGCCCGGGGCCCAGATCCCGCCCTCTTCGACGAGGACAGGTTGTTCATACACCGGCAATGCGGGCGGTGCGAGCGTAATGGACACGGAGATCTGTGCCACCGCGTAGTCAGGGGCCGCGATTAGCGTCAGGCCCAGCGCTAACGCACACGCCGACGCGAGGACAATTGAATTGGATTTTTGGCTCATGCTGAAAGCTTCCCTGGGAACGAGCGGAACACAAAATTGTGGCCGATGGGTCCCGATAGGCGATCAGATCACTGACACCTGCCCGAAGTCGGGACATTACCGTACATACGACGAATAAGCGTTTTCATCGCGAAACGCGAATTTGCTTGAAAGGAAGACATCACCATCGTCGATTCGGTTTGCACCAAATGAAGTTCGCCACGCAATCTAAATAATCAGTGAATGCGCAACCGCGAGTTTAACCAAGCAGCCCAGGTCTGCGGGCAACGGTATAAGGTCCATTGCTTGGTCGCGACTCCATTACTCGAGGCATCTTATTCCCAAGAGGTATCGCCTGGAAGCTCTGAGGATCCTTCCCATTGTGGTCGGGCGATCGAATGCTTATAGTCAGTTCGCCTACGATGCCAACGCGCTCGGCGAGGTGCACAAGCTCCGCCACGGATCGCACCCGCATCTTCGCCATTACCCGCGCGCGGTGCACTTTCACAGTCTTCTCGCCGGTGCCCAGTATTGCGCTAATCTGCTTATTGAGGCGGCCCGCAATTACGAACTTCAAAACCTCACGTTCGCGCGGCGTCAGTGTCAGAAGCCGCGTTTCGATCGTAAGGCGGCTTGCCCGTGCGGCACGTTGCTCAATGTCGCGTCGGAGCCCTTCATCTATCGCGCTGAACAGTTTTTCATTATCGATCGGCTTGGTAAGAAAATCGATCGCTCCGGCCTTCATGGCAGTTACGCTGGTTTGAATGTCAGCCATGCCAGTCAGGAAAACAATTGGCCGCGCGCATGGCGAGCCATCGAGCGTGCGTTGCAAGTCGATTCCACTGAGGCCCGGCAAATAGATGTCAAGGAGCAAACAGCCGGGCTCTGCGCCGTCTTGCTCTTGGAGGAAACACTCTGCAGATTCGAACGCCCGTGTCCGGTAACCCGCGGCCGACAGAACGCGTGCCAGCGAGGTGCGAACCTGCAGGTTATCATCCACAATGAATACTGTACCCGACGTGCTGATCATAAAGTGGCTCCTCCCTGTTAGGCCCTGACAACGAGAATTTCAATGGTCGACTTGATTCAAAAGCTCCGCCGACCAAGGCAGCGATGTGCGCGCGGTCATGACCGCAACCTGCACAAAGTGGCTTGCCGTGAACTTCTTCGCATGATTCTCTTTTTTCGCGAGCATTTGCGCGCAGGCATTGGCCGAGTTGTTGCCAATCATCGCCCTCGCCAGCTCGAGCGAACATTGAATCTAAGTGCAGGCGCGCTGCCCCAAGGTGCAAGCCGGCGAAGCGTGAGAGTTGGGATGCTCAGATCAGCTATTTCTTTCGGGATTCCGTCCGTGAATCAATTGGTATTGCGATTGCGAAACTGGCGCTCGAACCACCGGGCCGCGCGAACGCGCCGGTTGCGTCGGCTGATCGTTGCGCTGGCGCTTGTTTTGGTGAATGTCGCTGGGGCTGACGAGACCAAGCAATTGTTGGTTCTTTATGCCAGCAATCGATTGTTGCCCGGCAACATCGCGCTAGATGCAGGGCTGCGCGAGGCAATCGGCTCAAGCCGCGTGCAGTCAATTCACATCTTTTCCGAGTTTTTGGATGAACCCGAATTCGGCGGTGACAGGTACGAACTCGCCCTTTGTACCTACCTGGGCGAGAAGTACGCTGCGCGGCCGCCCGACGCCGTGCTTGTGGTGGGTGATACCACTCTTACGTTCATGTTACGGTTCCGCGACCGGCTATTCCCGTCCGTGCCAATGGTTTACGAGGCTGTGACGCAATCTACGATTCAATCAACGCCCAACCTTCCGCCGGACATCGTGGGCGTGCCCATCACTTACGATATAGCCGGCACTGCCAAGCTCGCTCTGCAATTGCACCCACACGCAACGCACTTGGTCATTGTCGCCGGCGTATCAAATACGGATGCATTCTCGACATTGTTGCTGCGCCCTGAGGAAACTTCGGGTCTGGGAAATGTGAAGGCGGAATATTTGGTTGGACTTGCAGTTCCGGCACTGCAGCAGCGTCTACGCGAGCTTACAAGCGATTCTGTGGTGCTCACATTCGGCTTTTTCCGCGACGGCGACGGCCATACCTATTTCCCCCACGATACCGCCGTACTCATTGCAGAGGCATCCGCGGCACCTGTGTATACGCCTTTTGAGACTTTCATGGGTACAGGTGTTGTCGGCGGCCGCATGTTGAGCTATGAGCAGATGGGTCGGCAAGCTGGACAGATCGTCGGACGCTTGTTCGATGGGGATCCCGATTGGCGTCGTGTGCCGCCGGCGCAGGCTTCCGTAACCCAAGTGGATTGGCGTCAGATCGAGCGATGGAGGATCGATCCGAAGCTGCTTCCGCAAGATACGATGATTGCCTTCCGGACCCCGACATTTTGGCAGGCGTACCGTAACGTGGCGATTGTCGTTGGGGTGATCATTCTGCTACAAAGCGCGCTGGTCGCCTCTTTATTGCTGGAACGGCGACGGCGACGCACGGCTGAAATCGCCGTGCAACAGCAGCATGTCGCACTGGCGCATGCATCCCGGCTTGCGGTGGCCGGAGAACTGACTGCGGCAATCGCACATGAGATCAATCAACCCTTGGGAGCCGTGCAAACCAACGCCGACACCGCGGAGGTGATTCTTCAGGCCGGTGGCGATCGGCGCGAGGATCTGCTTCGCCTCGTGGGCCGTATTCGCAATGACAACCTACGTGCCAGCAAAGTCATCCGGCGCTTACGCACATTGCTGGCCAAGCACGAACCTCGGCGGCAACCCCTCGATCTGAACATTATTCTGCCCGATGTCGAGGCGTTTCTCCGGCCCGAGTTGCAGCGCCGACTGCTGTCGCTTGTGCTTCGCGTAGCTGCAAATCCTGCGCGTATTCTCGGCGACGAAACCCAGATCCAGCAGGTTTTGATCAATCTGCTACTCAACGCGATGGAGGCCTTGGCCGACGCCGAGGCGGGTCGGCGCTCCATACTGGTTCAGGTCGAATGCGGCGATGAAAATCATTCAGTTTACGTGAAAGATCAGGGGCCGGGATTTGCGGACAGCGACTTGTCTAAACTGTTCGATTCTTTCTTCAGCACCAAACAAACCGGCATGGGCTTAGGCTTGTCAATAGCGCGTACGATTGTCGAGGCACACGCCGGTACCATCGGGGCCGAGCATAACCCGGTCGGCGGCGCGATATTTCACGTGCGGCTGCCAGCGTATAATGAATGGGAGACCCCGACATGAGCGCTGAATCACGCACAAAACCGCTGATCCACATCGTCGATGACGATGAGTCTATGCGTCAGGCGCTGGTCGAGTTGCTGCAGACCACTGGATTCAGTGCGATCGGCTACGCATCGACCGGTGAGTTCTTGCTCAATTCGCTGCCTGATCAACATGGATGCATGCTGCTGGATGTTCAACTGCCCGGTCCATCGGGCCTTGACTTGCAAGCCGCGTTGCTTCGCAAAGGAGTTGCTCTGCCTATTATCTTTCTTACCGGTCATGCCGATGTGCCGAGCACAGTGCGCGCCATGAAAGCCGGCGCAGTAGATTTTCTGGAGAAGCCGGTGAACCGCGACACGCTGCTTGAAGCACTGCGACGTGCACTGGAAGCAGATACCGCGCGGCGCAAAGCACTTGCTGCCGCGAATCGGCATCAGGCGCGCCTGGATTTGCTTACAACTCGCGAGCGCGCCGTTTTCGACAGGGTCATCGCCGGCATGCTAAATAAGCAAATCGCCGCGGAACTGGATGTGAGTCTGCGCACCGTGAAGGCGCATCGCGCGCAAATGATGCAGAAGCTTGGCGTGTCGACGCCCGCTGAGCTCGGCCGCCTGGCGGGCGAAATCGGTGAGAGATAGCGACCGCGCCCCTGTGCCCCTCGCAGCCTTCGGTTGCCCTTTGGTGCAAATATTCTGCACCTTGGAACAATACTAAGGCCGCCCGGTTACTCTGAGAATCGGCGAAGTTGCCGCGGATGATCGTATGGCGCCTGTCGTTCTTATCCCACCCTGAGAACCGGAGTTTTGATGTCTCGGCAGAAATTAGTCCTAGTGGTCGATGACGATGAAAGCATGCGCAACGCCATCCAAACCCTCCTGGACGAGACGGGATTCTGCAACGCCACTTATGGCTCTGCGGAGGAACTGCTTGCGGACGGACGCGTCGGTGAAGCTTTTTGCCTGATCAGCGATTTCAAGCTGCCGTCGATGTCTGCGCTCGATTTATTGAGCGAATTGCGCCGCCAGGGCAATCATTTGCCCACGATCGTTATAACCGGACACGACGAGCCCGGTGTAGGCGCGGAGGCGGCTCTTCGCGGCGCAGTCGCCTATCTGCTAAAACCGTTCAGTGGCCGCACCCTCCTTACCGCTTTGGAGAAGCTGCAAGGCTCAAGCAGCCGCGATTGAGTATCTGAGCTAATCCGACAACGTCCGGCGGCCACCATCTATAAGCTATTTCAATAGCTTATAGCATATATCCAGATTCCCGCTGAAGCATTTCGAGCGCCTCGGCGGTGAGCTTGTGCAGTACTATGACTGCCCCATGGCGCTCGGGCTCTTGAACAGTAAAAAATGAACGCGATAAACCGCACGCTCCGTCGTTTGTTCAATCAACGGGGCGAACAGTATAAAACTGCCAGGAAGACTCTTTCGTCCTTATTCGGACCGCTCGAGCTCGCTGTCCTGGAAGCGTTATGGAATCGCTCCGAATCGCTCAGTGTTAGAGCGCTGCAGAAGGATTTCCCCGACGTGGCCTACACCACGCTCATGACAACGCTCGATCGCCTGTATAAAAAGAGAGCCTTGACGCGCAGTAAACGCGGCCGGGCATTCTTTTACGAGGCACGTATGACTCGCGAGGAAGTGCAATCCAGCTTGGCGTCAGTTGTTTTTACAGCTCTGCTTGGCGGCGACGTTGGTGCTCGCCTCGTGCTGTCGAGTTTCGTAGAAGCCGTCAGTCAGCGCGACGACCTGTTACTTGATGAACTCGAAGGCTTAGTGCGACAGCGGCGCTTCGAAAGTGGCCAGAAATGACTCGGCAGCGGACCGCTTAAGGAGATCGCGCAATGAATCAGATGCTATTCGTTCTCTGTCTCTCATTGCTGGCCTTTGGCGTGGTCAATTTTTGCTTATCTTTGGCAGTCGGTTTGGCGGTGCGCTGGCTGCGATTCGCTGGCCCGCCCCGCGCACGGGCGCTCAGATACCTGCTATTGCGCGCTTTTCCTGGGACTGCGTCCCTGCTATTCGTAGTCACGCTCTATCTGCCGATCGTATGCCGTCACGAACCCGGCAGTGTCGAAGAGCGCGCGAGCATAGCGATGTATGTACTGGCAACGGTTGCAGCCTCGATCCTGATAGGTGCGGCGATGCGCGGGCTGCGCAGCATCCGGGCCACACAACGTTTAGTAAGATCGTGGACGCCCGGGGCTCGAACCATCGATATTGCGGAATTGTCGATTCCTGCCTTCGTTATCGAGGCACAGTTTCCGGTAGTAGCCATCGTGGGGATCTTTCACCAACGGCTGTTCATTGCGCGTCAGGTTCTAGATCATTGTTCTGCGGAGGAGCTGCGCGCTGTGGTGGCTCATGAGCGTGCGCACCTTAGGCATCGCGATAATTTGCTGCGCCTGCTGCTGCAGTGTTTCCCGGATCTGCTTGGCATGACGCCGATGGCCGCGCGGCTGGAGCAGGCTTGGACGCGGGCCAGTGAAGAGCGGGCGGATGATGAAGTGATGCGCGCGGGATGGGACCTGGAGCTTGCCTCCGCCCTATGCAAGGTCGCGCGTCTGACGCGAGGAGGCTTGCAGCTTCCTGTAATGGCTCTTTACCACGGCGCGGACGTGGCACACCGCGTGAACCGCTTATTGCAGTCAAAGGTGCGACCGATTTCCGTCAGATCTTACGCGTCCTTGGATTGGTTGGGTTTTACAGTGTTGATCGCAGCAATTCTGCTAGCAGCAAGTATTGAATTGCCGCGCTTGCATGCGGTCACGGAGACTGCGGTCCGTTTATTACAATAACGGCCGGGCAACGTCGGCGCATGCTCGCCGTCAGAATGCGTAGGCGATACTCACGCCCACGGAGCGGGGTTGCTGGTAGTACGACGACTGCTGCCCTTCGCTGCCTGCGTACGCGTAGGTCAGCGGTCGCGTGTCCGTCAAGTTGGTGACCCACAGGCTGGTGTCCCAATGCTCGGCGGGATTCTTCACGCCGATGCGCGCGCCGAGTGAATGCCCGCGTCCGAAGGTCGTGGGGTCTGCCAAATAGGGGTGTTCTGCACTGACGTAATGGTCGTTAGCCTGCGCATACATCGTGAGGCTTCCGCCGGCGGAATGCTCATAGTTCACCAGCCAACTGCCACTGAAGTCCGGGGCATCGGGGAGCCTTTGGCCGACCGTTACCGGCGTGAACAACGCCAGACCGTTGTCGTTCGTCAAGGTCTCGGTCACCCGGGCATGGAGATAGGTGGCACCGAGATAGATCTGCAAGCCGCTCATCGGGCGCCATTTGATATTGCTCTCCACGCCGTCGATCCGGGAGCGAGGTACGTTGCCGAGCCCGGCTATCAGGGGCAGCGTACCGACGGGACCCGCCCACAATGAGAGGCTCGACTGGCGATCATGAATGTCGGTGTCGAAGACCGCGGCGTCGATCTGCAGCGAGTCGCCGAAGAACCGGCTCTTGATGCCGAACTCCGTGGTAAGCACGTGTTCAGGCTGCACGTAGCCCCAGTCCACCTGTACCTGTGCGGGTTGGCCATAAAAAATCCCCGCTTTGTACGCGGTCGCGACACTCGCGTAGAGCAGAATCTTATCCGTGAGACGGAACTCGGGCTCGATCCGATAGGAGACGTTCTGGCTGGAGCGTGATTCATCAAGCACTGCGAGCACTGTATTAGGCACAATCGGCCCCGTGAAGTTATTCGAGGCGTAGGTCAAGAGACCTGTCGGATCAATGGTCGTGCCGTTGAACGCCGCCTCATCATGCGAGTAGCGAACTCCCGTCACGAGAGTCCAGCGGCTCGAGAGATGCGTTTCCGCGTGGGCGTAGAGCCCTTCCGATTGTTGCGTCTGGATGAAGTTCGCGGCGGTGATGGCCTTGCCTCCTTGGGTGATGTAGTCCGCAAGTCCATAGACGAATGTCCAGTCGAGCGAGTCGCGGCAGTGGAACCAGTTTTGCGCGTACTCGGCGCCGACGATCCAGTCCACGAAGCCGCCGCTATCGGATGCCACGCGCATTTCCTCGCTGAATTGCTGCTGCTGGAAATTTTTGCTCCAGTTGTTGTCCGCGGCCGGGTAACCGTCGTAATTGTCGAGACTGCGCGCAAAGAAGTCGTCGAAAGCGCTGATGGACGTGAGCGTAACTCCATCCAAATGCACGTTCAGCGTAGCGACGGTTCCCTCGCCATTCTCGTCCTTCCAAAGAGGCAGGCCTCCCACATTCACCCAGGTGCCTCCCGGCGGACTGTCCAGCAGCCCGGCGGTCGGGAACGGCTGAGGCGGGATCAGGGCCTCCACATTCGGCGTCGACGGCGAGGAAGGCACCGAGTGGTCGTACACGTAGTGAAAGTTGAGCAGCAGATTAGCCGCCTCCGTCAGTCGGATATCGAACAGCGCTCGGGCGCCGCCCCGATTGAGCCTGCCGTACCTCTCGCCCGTCTCGATGTCGGTCTGATATCCCTCACCTTGCATCGTCGTGGTTGCCGCGAGCCGGGCTTTGATGAAATCGTTCAGCGGACCGCTAACTGCGGCCGTGACGTCGGCCGTCTCCCAGCGGCTGTAGTCAACATTGACGTAGCCCTCGAAATCATCCGTGGGTCGTTTGGAAATGATATTGATCGCTCCACCCGCCGTGTTCTTTCCATACAGCGTCCCCTGCGGACCTTCGAGGATCTCGACACGATCCACGTCGTACATCGCGGCCGTCAGAAATCCTGGAAAGCTCGCGAAAACGTCATCCAGATATGTCCCTACGCCACTACTGTTGTTCATGTTGAAATCGTCGAGTCCGATACCCCTGATGAGAAACAGCGGGGTGCTGTCGGTGGTCGCGTTCATGGTCGAGAGGGCCGGGTCGATGGTGGAAAAATTCAGCGGCTGCTGGATACGCAGCGCCTGCAAATCCGGGCCTTTCATTGCGGTGATCTGAACGCCGACGTCTTGCACGTCCTGGCTATATTTCTGTGCGGTCACGACTATATCCACGAGAGCCGTATCCGAGTCAGAGGTCGAGGCCAGGGCCACGAGGGGCGCCAGCAGTGCGCCGAGGATGACCCCGGTAAAGTCCCCACACTGCATGGAAGGTTTCTCGCTGACAGCCTAAGCGCTGTGAATGATTGCTACGCGTAGACGCAGTCTAGGTTGTCGGTTTTTCTACTACCATCTATCGTAGTTGACGCCGAGCGGCAGAAAACGAGGGCATCATCATGGTAGGCGCGGTAGTCTTCGCCACATCTGCATCTCTCGGTTTAGCCCATTGAAATCATTCTTGAGGAGCGGCGATGCTGAATCTCAATTTCCATCGATGCGGCCGACACTTCCTGCAAATTCCGGGTCCTAGCCCGGTGCCGGAACGGATTTTGCGAGCAATCAGTTTGCCTACGATTGATCATCGGGGACCGGAATTTGCTGCCCTCGGATTGAAGGTACTTACCGGCTTGCAGGCGGTATTCAAGACACATCATCCGATTATCATCTACCCGGCGTCCGGCACCGGCGCCTGGGAAGCCGCCCTCTCCAACACCATGTCCCCTGGCGACCATGTCCTCATGTTCGAAACGGGCCACTTTGCATCGTTATGGGCAAAGATGGCGACACGTCTGCATTTGAACGCGGAAGTCATTGTGGGAGGCGGCGAGGACCAACATTTTCCCCACGCGCCAAACTGGCGACAAGGTGTGCAGGCGGACCTCATCGGGCAGCGGCTGCGGCAAGACACGCAGCGTAAAATCAAGGCGGTCTGCGTCGTGCACAATGAAACCTCTACGGGAGTAACCTCCGACATTCCGGCAGTGCGCGCCGCCATCGATGCAGTGCGCCATCCCGCCTTGCTCATGGTGGATACTATTTCGGGACTCGCCTGTGCCGACTATCGGCACGACGAGTGGGGCGTGGATGTTGCCATTGGTGGGTCGCAAAAAGGTTTGATGCTGCCACCGGGCATGAGCTTCAACGCGCTATCGCCGCGAGCGCTCGAAACCATGAAGGGCGCGACACTTCCGCGCTCCTATTGGGCATGGGACGACATGCTCGAGGCCAACAAGAATGGCTATTGGCCCTATACACCGAACACCAACTTGCTCTACGGACTATCCGAGTCGCTTGACATGATCCAGTCAGAAGGGCTGGAGCGGATATTCGCGCGCCACAAGCGCTGGGCGGCAAGCGTACGCGACGCGGTAAACGCGTGGGAGTTACCCATCCAGTGCGCCGATCCCCGACTGTATTCACCCGTCTTGACGGGAGTCATTACACCGCCGGGCGTCGACGCGGATGCTTTGCGACGCTTGATTTACGAGCGGTTCGACCTGTCGTTGGGTGTCGGCCTTGGGAAGCTGAAGGGCCGAATGTTTCGTATCGGCCATCTTGGCGATAGCAATGATTTGACGATATTGGCCACATTGGCCGGCTGCGAAATGGGCCTCAAGCTGATGGGCGTCAAGGTCCCCGCCAGCGGCGTGAACGCAGCCTTGGATTATTTCTCGAGCCATCAAACAGATTCGATGTCGCAGACAGTGAGCGCATGAAGCGCCCGCGAGTGACCAATGTCGTCTTAGTGTTGTTGTGCCTGATGTATTTCATTACGTACCTGGATCGCGTCAATGTCAGCACTGCCGCGAGCGGATTCTCGAAGGAATTTTGCCTCAATAAAACCGAAATCGGTCTGGTATTTTCAGCTTTTGCGTATCCCTATCTCGTATTTCAAATCGTCGGTGGCTGGATCAGCGATCGATTGGGCGCTCGCCGGACCCTCATCGTGTGTGGCGCCATTTGGGCCGGCGCAACCGTCCTCACGGGTATGGCTGGCGGACTGGCGTCCATGCTGGTTGCGCGGTTGCTCCTCGGCTTCGGCGAGGGCGCAACCTTTCCCGCCGCCACGACGGCAATGTCTCGCTGGGTGCCAAAGTCTCGACGAGGCTATGCTCAGGGTATTACCCACGCTGCCGCTCGAATCGGAAACGCAGTGGCCCCGGCGGCGATCGTACTCATCATGGCCAGGTATGGCTGGCGGCAGTCGTTTTATGTTTGCGCGGGCATCAGCTTTGCGTGGGTGGCGATATGGGCCCTGACCTTTTCGGAGTATCCGCAGGACCATCCGCGGGTGACCGCGCAAGAACTCGCCTCCTTACCGTCGCCAGCGATCAACGCCAGGAGGGTTCCCTGGCGCCGCCTACTCGTCCGCATGACACCAGTAACCATCGTCTACTTTTGCTACGGGTGGACTTTGTGGCTGTTCCTAAGTTGGATTCCGCAGTACTTCCTTCACAGTCAAAGCCTTGATCTCACACGTTCCACTTTGTTTGCGTCCTGTGTTTTCCTCGCGGGAGTGGTCGGTGACACGCTCGGTGGGGTCGTGACTGACAAGATTCTCAAACGATCGGGGAAGCTGCGGCAAGCGCGAAGTTTCATGGTGTCCGTCTGCATGTTTTTATCGATGCTGTCACTTATTCCCTTGATGTTCACCCACAGTTTGAATAGTTCCGTGTTATTCCTGTCTGCCGGCTTTTTCTTTGCGGAAATGACAATCGGCCCGATGTGGGCCACTCCCATGGACATCGCGCCCAACCACTGCGGCACGGCGAGCGGCATCATGAACTGCGGCTCCGCGTTGGCTGCCATCATAAGTCCAGTGGTCTCCGGCTTTAT
Source organism: uncultured Gammaproteobacteria bacterium (assembly GCA_963785405.1). Taxonomy (GTDB): domain Bacteria; phylum Pseudomonadota; class Gammaproteobacteria; order Steroidobacterales; family Steroidobacteraceae; genus Bog-1198. The sequence goes on along the minus strand of CAWAVF010000002.1, from coordinate 694,243 downwards.
CATCGATCGGACAGGAAACTGGCAGCTGCCGTTCGTCGCCAGTATGGTGCTTATGGGAGTCGGCGTGGTGCTCGCCTACCGCATGCGGCCTGACAGCCCATTCGAGGAGTCGAGTGAGTCCATGGGTCGTGAGAATCGCGTCCGGGCTCTATCGTGAATCCGTTCTTGCCGCTACGGATTCCTGCGAATTTCCTTGACCCCTGCCCCAATCGTCGCCGCAAAAGATTCCTGAGCGTGACGCCATCGCCGTACCCTACCCGTTCCGCAATCGCTTCAATGCTCTGATTTGTGGTCTTCAGCAGGTGCACGGCGCGCTCGACACGTAGCGCAAGGAAGCCGCAGTAGCGCAGTTCCTTCAGCAAGGACTTGCGATGGCCAATGCGGAGGCCACAACGCCGTTGTGGATTGCGCCGCGCCTAGGGCCTTCGACGTTTGGTCCGATCGCCAAGGCTCTCATGGGGGTGGCGGCCGAGCTCTTCACAAAGCCGCCGGCGATTGAGTCAATAGACGCACTGGGCCGCGGCGTCGGCGTCATCGTCTATAATCGGCGATTGTTGGAGGCTAAAGACCGTGACAAACTCGAGCACACAAACTCGCAAGGGCACACTCGCACAGTGCTTGGCCTTATCTCTTCTGCTGAGCGCCGCGTCGGTGTCGCAGAATCAGGTGTTCCACAGCGCTCCGGCTTCGGCAAAGACTGAGAGAAACCCTTACCAGGGTCAAAACGCAGCTTCGGGCAAGGCGGCGTTTCAACTCAATTGTGTTACCTGCCATGGCCCGGCGGGAGAAGGCTCGGGAAACATCCCTTCCTTGGCCAGTGGCGCGGCGCAAGGGGCAAGTGATGGCGAACTCTTCTGGTACATCACCAAGGGTGACGTCAACAATGGCATGCCCGCCTGGCAAGCATTGCCCGAAGAGCAGCGATGGGAGATCGTCAACTATGTTCGAGTCCTTGGCGCTTCCAAGCCGGGCTCTCCGCGGATACCCATTTCATCCGACGAAGCGGTAAGCGTCGGAATCAACGCGACCGCACCAAAGCCCCCGTTTACCGACTACCGTTTCGAGAAGCCAGGCACCAACCGCAAGATCACACTTGAGGACTTGCCCGCCCCGCTCGCCACGACATCGGCCGGCAATAGCCCTCAGGTGGTAGCACGCCCGGAAAACGCGTGGCCACAAGTTCCCGTCGGCTTCAAGGTAGAACTCTACGCAACGGGGCTCGATCAGCCGCGCCTTATCCGCACTGCGCCGAATGGTGATTTTTTTGTCGCGGAAAGCAAGCTGGGTGAGATCCGTATCTTTCGTGGTATCACAACCGAAGGCAAGACTGAGCAATCAGCAACATTCGCCACGGGATTGAAGCGACCTTTCGGGATCAACTTCTACCCGTCAGGCCCCAATCCGCAATGGGTATATGTCGGCAACACCGATTCGGTGGTGCGCTTCCCCTATAAGAACGGTGATTTGAAAGCGCGCGGTGCGGCCGAGCACATCGCAGATCTGCCCAGCGGCGCTGGACATTGGACCCGGGACATTCAGTTCACGCCCGATGGCAAGAAGATGTTCGTATCGGTCGGTTCGGCCTCCAACATCGACGATCCGGATACCACCCCCGGGGAGAAGGATCGCGCCGACGTCCTGGAATTCAGTCCTGACGGTTCAGCAATGCGTGTGTTTGCCTACGGCATTCGGAATTGTGTTGGGCTGGCGATGCAATCGAAGTCGGGTGCCCTATGGTGTTCGGTCAATGAACGCGACGGGCTGGGTGACGACCTCGTTCCCGACTACATTACTCGTGTGCGGGAAGGAGGCTTCTACGGATGGCCCTGGTGGTACATGGGCAATCATCAAGATCCACGCCACGACGGCAAGCATCCTGAGCTGAAGGGTAAGGTCATAACGCCCGACGTCATCCTCCATCCGCACAACGCATCGCTGCAACTGACCTTCTATGACGGCAAACAATTCCCCGCTGATTATCAGGGCGACATTTTCGCCGCCGAACATGGCTCCTGGAATCGATCAGTGCGTGTCGGATATGAGTTGATTCGTGTGCCGCTCGATAAATCTGGAAACGCGACCGGTGCATACGAGGACTTCATGACCGGTTTCGTGGTGGATAACGGGCATGTTTGGGGAAGGCCGGTTGGGGTCACGGTGGCTCCCGATGGTTCGCTGCTGGTGACTGATGACGGATCGAAGTCCATCTGGCGGATTAACTACACGGGTACGCCGGCTGCGTCCGCAGCCACGAACCCTAACGCCGCAACTGTCTCGGTACCGGAAAAATCGCAGCCCGAGAGCATCACGATTGCACCTAATGGCGACCTTATCCTCGGCAGTATGTCAACATCGAAGATCTACCGCGCAAAGAAGGGCTCGGACAAGGCCGAGGTTTTCATCGACGTCGGCGCCGATGGCGCCGGCTCTTTCCTCGGCGTGCTGGCTGACGCGTCCACCAATACGCTATGGGCCTGCCAAATCTATTCGACTCCGCCCGGTAGCCCTCCCCGCAGCGCGTTGCGCGGCTTTGATCTCAAGACCGGCGCTGCCAAGTTTCGCTGGGAACTCCCCGGCGAGAAGAATCTGTGCAACGACTTCGTGGTCGGACCGGACAAGGCACTCTACGTCAGCGACACGGTCGGCGCGAAGATCTGGCGCCTCAAGCCCGGCGCGGCGGCGCCGGAGATGTTTAGTGATGATCGTACCTTGTACGGCATAGACGGCATCACTTTCATCGGCGACTCGCTTTATGAGAACAACGTGATCTTCAACAAACTCTACCGGGTTCCAATGGACGCCAGCGGCAACGCGGGCAAACCCGTGGACATCTGGATGGACAAGCCAGTCAAGGGGCCGGACGGCATGCGCGCCGCCAACGGTAAACTGTTTCTCGCCGAAAATGGCGCGGGCAAAATCGATATGGTCATGGTCAGTGGCGATACCGCCAGCATCACCGTGTTGCAGGAAGGCCTGGCGACGCCCACCGCGATCGAACCCACTGCCGATACGCTCTGGTACGGTGAGCGCGCGGGCGATCGTGCCCATTCGATGCCGCTGCCCAAATAAACGTTCTAAATCGCTCCGATTAAACCGGGCCGCCTGGGTTACACCAGCTCAGACGAGCGCGCTGACCATGACGTAGTAACCGTCTGGGTCCCGGAGAGCAATCTCTCTTGTGCCCGTGGCGGGGTTCACTTGAGTCTCCTGCTCCAATGCGCTTACAAGAGAGCGAGCCCTCGGCAGCGCCTCGTCGAAGTCATCCACACGGAAGAAAAGCAATAGTCCATTCCCAGGAGGCGCCTGTTCGGGGCTGCTCAAGGTTGGGTGTCCGTGGGCGCCCCACTGGTGAAGGCAGAGCAGTACCGTTCCGTCGGCGTCCAGCACTTGTGCGAAATCGTCATGGGCAGGCGTCGTTTCCCTCTGACCGAAGAGCGATTGATACCACTTGAGGCTACGCGCGACATCCTCGACGCCAATAATCGTCCACGTGCGCTTCAAGGGCCCCTCCCCGGCCTAACATGTAGGCTTTTCAGTGCTTTAAACTTGAGCGGGGCACTGGCCATCGCGCTGAAATGTACCCCTCAGCGCAAAGCGCCAAAAACCTTTGAGACGATCGCGCTGCCAGCTGCTGCCGGATTTTGCCGGATCGCCCGCTCTTCCTCGCCGATCATGAGATATAGACCATCCAACGTTTTGTGTGTGACGTATTGATCGATGTTCGTGGCATCGCCTTTGATCAGACCCAATTTCGCTCCTTGCCCGGCAACCTCGTCATATTGCTTTGCCAAGCCTACCCGATCGGTTGCTTGCTTCACGATCGGCAGAAACTTGACCGTCAGGGGACCTTCGGTCTTGTTCTTAAAGAACTCAGTTACCGAGTTATCGCCGCCGGTGAGGATTCTCTTGGCATCATCAAGAGACATTGTCTTGACCGCATTAACCAGTAGCTCCTTGGCTTCCGGTACTGCCTGCTCAGCTGCCTTGTTCATCGCTACCACGAGTTCGTCGGCATCCTTACCGCGCCCCATCAAGCGCATTACTTTGGCAATCTCGTCGAGCGCGGGAGGCAGCGGGATTTTGACCTTGGGATTGTCGAGAAATCCGCCTGGAACGCCCAGCTTAGCAATCGCCGAGGCGGCGCCTTGGTCGAGCGCCCCCTTAATACCCCGGGCAGCGTCCTGATTCGTAAGATCCGCAAGGCTTAGCGAGAAAGCAGATCCGAGAAATACGCACCCCAAAAGCCCTACCAGAGTCATTCGGAAAGGATTCATAGCCACCTCTCAGGTATGCCTAGTGTATCCATTATGTTTACTTCTTTGTACCGCGCTGCCGCACGCGCGCATTTGACCCACGACGGGGGTAGTTGCGGCGGCGTTGGTGATTCGGCATGCTGAGTTGCCTTGCTGGGAGTTCGTGCATGGGCATTGAGCCACCGATAATCGCGGACCGACGACCTGACGCTACCGATGTCTCGAAGAATCAGCTGTTCATCTCGCTCTACGGCGATCTGAGGCGGCTGGCGGAGCGTCAAATCCACGGCAGCGAAGCTGCATTGGTCAGCCCGACCACGTTGCTCCATGAAGCGTACATCGGAATGGCCAATCGCGCCGCGCACTTCCCGGATCAGGGAAGATTCATGGGATATGCGGCGCGAGTGATGCGCGGCCTCATCATCGATCTTGTGCGTGAGCGGTGTGCGCTCAAGCGCGGCGGGGCTTTTCACATCACTCAATTGCCCACGGAAGTCGAGGAATCCAGCGAGAGCGCGACCGACTTGGCGCATTTGTCGGACGCCCTCGATGAACTCGCAGTATGCGAGCCGCGCCTTGCTGGAGTTGTGGACCTTAAGTACTTCTGCGGATTTACGTTCGACGAGATCGCCGCGCAGCGCGGGACCTCGCTGCGCACCGTCATGCGAGATTGGGAAAAGGCTCGCCTGATTCTCTTCAGAGGATTGAACCAGACTTAGCGAAGACTACGTCACCAGGGAGCCCGATGCCGAACCTATCGGAGGAGCAATGGCGCGTCTTCAGCAACTACCTCGACCGCGCTCTCGAGTTACCGGAATCGGAGCGTGCGCGTTGGTTGGCCGAAATTGCAGCCACGCACCCCGAAATCGCCGCCGAGATTGAGCGGACGATCGCGGTGCGCGATCGGCAGGGATATGCCGAGTTCCTGTCCGACCCTCCATATCCGACGGCACCGATGGCCGGCGCGACCCTCATCGGCCGCCGCGTCGGCCCCTACCTCATCGAATCCGAGATCGGTCGCGGCGGCATGGGCAGCGTCTGGCGAGCCCGCCGAGCCGACGGACGATTCGAGGGCACGGTCGCGATCAAGTTCATTCATGCCTACTGGCTCGGCCAAGCCGGAGAAGCGCGATTCCGCAGCGAGGGCCAGATGCTCGGCCGGCTGGATCATCCCAATATCGCGCGGCTCATCGATGCCGGGGTCATCGATGATTCTCAACCCTATCTGGTACTCGAGTATGTCGAGGGTGAGCCAATCGACGATTACTGCAATCGTCTTGAACTTGGCCTCGAAGCACGAGTCGAGTTGTTCCAGGGCATGCTTGCTGCGGTTGGCCACGCGCACAGCCATCTCATCATTCATCGCGACTTGAAGCCGGCAAACGTGTTCGTCACCCGCGACGGTACCGTGAAGCTACTCGATTTTGGCATCGCGAAGCTTCTCACTCAGGACGGCGACGCCGCACTCACCCAAACGAGCAATCAGGCGTTGACTCCCCAGTACGCCGCACCGGAGCAGCTTCTAGGCCAGCCCGTCACCACGGCAACCGACGTTTATGCACTCGGCCTGGTCCTTTATGTACTCTTGACCGGCGTGCACCCGCTCGGCGGCAGCGCGCGTTCCACGTCCGAGATGATCCAAGCCATCGTCAAGGAGGAAGTGCCCCGCCCCTCCTTGGTCGCGAGTGCACCTATCTCTAGGCGGCGCGCTCTCGAAGGCGACCTGGACACCATTCTCGGCAAGGCGCTCAAAAAAGACCCGGCGGAGCGTTACGCCTCCGTCGGCGCATTCGCGGAGGACCTGCGGCGCTTCCTCGCGCACCAGCCAATCAGCGCCCGGCCCGACACGGTGCCTTACCGCGTAAAAAAATTCGTGCGCCGCAACCGCGGCAGCGTCGTCGCAGGCCTGCTCGTCGCCATCGGTCTCCTCGGCACCAGCGGCTTTGCTCTGACCCAGATGCAGTCGGCACGTGCGCAACGCGACCGCGCGCTCGAAGAGGCCAAAAGGGCGAATGCTCAAGCCGATCTCACGGAATATATTCTGGACGACAAGCTGAGCAAGCTGTCCCCCGATGCGGAGAGGCAGCGTCTCGATCGAGCACGCCAATTTCTCGCAGCTCGATTTCGCGATGATCCCCTTCTGGCGGCGCGCCTCTTGATCGACGTGTCGGGTCGCTACATCGACATCGGTAATTTTCGAACCGCTGCCGACGTCATCGTCGAGGCGGAAACGATCGGGCATCGCTTCGATGACGCGGATATCCTGGGGCAACTCGCCTGCATTCGGACCGAAGATCTCGCCATCGCCCGCGACTTCACGGCGGCGCGCGCTCAGCTTGCGCAGGGCCTTGCACAACTGCGCAGGCTCGATCCAGTTCCTCCAGGCACCGAGGCGGAATGCGCCACTGCTGAGGCCTTCGTCGTGCAGGCGGACGGGGATTTCGCCCGCGCCGTTGACCACCTGCGCACAACCGTTGCGGATCTCGATCGAGCCGGAATGCATGGAACAGCTCGCTATCTTGCCACGTCGAATGATCTCGCGGACGCCCTTGCGATAGCCGGTCAGTACCATGAGGCGTGGGAAATCTGGAACCGCAATATTGCACTGATGGGCGAGCTGGGGCGCGCGGACACCAATGCTTACCTCGCGAATATCAACGGCGTGTGCTCGGCGCTGCGCAAAGGCGGACAGCCGACCCGGGCCGTTGCGTACCTTGACGCCGGCACCGCCAAGGTGCGTCACGACGCGACTTATGCCGATATGGCCGCGAGCATCGAGAGCTGCTGGGCCCTGTCACGCCTCGACCGGGGGGAGCCCCAACAGGCCGAGCCCGCCATCCTCGAGGCGGTGAGCAAGGCCGAGCAGGGAGGCATTACCTATCAGGCGGCGCTGTTGCGAGCGTCGGCCGTGATTGCCGCCCTTGCGCGCGCGGATCTCGCCACGGCGGAGCTCCGCTGGGCGGTGCTGTTACCTGATGAAGAGCGCCGGCTCGCGGCGAACGAGAACGGAATCGAAGTGGTCCGCTTGCTGTTGGTAAGCGCACGGCTCGACATTGCGCGGCAGCGTCCCGACCCGGCTTTAAAATCGCTCGATCGCGCCGGGGCGTTGATCGCGTCGCGCCAACAGAGGACCAACCCTGACGCACGCGAGTTGGAAGCTCTGCGCAGCTCGGCACTGCTGGCAGAACAGCGTTACGTCGAAGCCGGACAGCACGCGCAAACGGCGCTCGAGCTGGCGCGGATCAGCGCTGTCGATCCTAAATCTTCGTCATGGATCGGCGAGGCACTGGTGCTGCGCGCACGCGCTGAGGCGGGAGCCGGCGGCAAGTCCGCCCGGGCCACCGCCCAGGAAGCCTTGAGCCATCTCGTGGCGAACCTTGATCCCGCGCATCCGCTCATTGCGCAGGCGCGAGCGCTGGCATCGGGGGTTGCGCCTTAGGCGCACTCTTGCAGCGCCTTGTGTAACCCAGTTGCACAGTCACGGTGCAACCGCCCGGTGCAACCGCCCGAGTCATTTTGAAATAAGCACGACAATTCAACCGATTGCATGTCCATCAGCGTGTGGCATGTAATTTGCAGGATTCCCACTCAGGCGTGTGACGCCGAAATAAAACAAATCGGTGCGCGGTCGCGGAGAATCGATGGATTATTGCAACCCTGCCAGTGTCGTTGCGGCGCTGATCGAGGCCGGCAAGCGTAGAGCGGCCCTGTCCATCTCGGACATTTTAATTCGTGGCGCCCTCTCGGGGGCAATCCTGGGTATTGCGACCGAACTCGCAATCACGGCGTCCGTTCAAACAGGGGTGCCGTTGGTCGGCGCGCTGATCTTCCCGGTGGGCTTCGTCATGATTGTGCTCCTCAATCTCGAACTCGTGACCGGAAGCTTCGCGGTCATGCCGATGGCACAGATGGATGGCGCTGTCCGCTTCTCCGACACCTTGCGCAACTGGGTTTGGTCATTCCTCGGGAATTTGATGGGCAGCCTTGTCTTCGCCGCCATGGCGTGGGGCGCATTGACGATGTTCGGCACTATACCGGCCGGCGCCCTGGGCGATCGCATCGCAGCCATCGCCGATGCCAAGACGCTGGCATTTGCGGCGCACGGTGGCGCTGGATGGGCTGCCGCGTTCACCAGGGCAATGCTGTGCAATTGGATGGTCTGCATGGGGGTCGTCATGGGCGCCGTCGCGCAGTCCACAGTCTCGAAGATTGTCGCGGCCTGGATACCGATCTGCATCTTCTTCGGCTTAGGGTACGAGCATGCGGTCGTCAATATGTTCGTTATTCCAGCAGGCATCATGTTGGGCGCCAAGACAACCTACGAATCGTGGTGGCTTTGGAATCAGATCCCCGTAACCCTTGGGAATCTGTGTGGAGGGCTGCTGTTCACCGGACTGGCCCTGTATTCAACCTATCGCGTGCGCCACGGCAAGTCGACTTCCCCGGCGCTGGAGGCGACGGCGCCCGTGACGCCGTAACCCGGTATCGCGATGAACGCGGCTGATACCGATGCAGCAGCATCGCTTACGCAGGAACAGAAAGAGTACCTACAGGGGTTTACTGCCGGTCTTGCCGCGGTAAGCGCAGTGCCCATTGGAACCCCTGACCTGCCGAGCACCGGCATCAGCGCTCCTTCAGAACCTCCGTCGTGGTTTGGTTGGCCGGTTGACGAAATCACTCGCGAAGAGTTGCTCAAGCGCGATGAAAATCCGCTCGATATCTGGGACAAACTCCTCGCGCACGCACGGCAGGACCAACCCCCGCAGGCGGGCGATGTCTACCGCTTCAAATTCCATGGACTCTTTTATGTAGCGCCCGCGCAGGATTCGCTGATGGTGCGCGTGCGGATCCCCGCGAATGCGATGAGCAGCCTGCAGATGCGAACCCTGGCGGGCATCGCGGCCGAACTTGGCGGCGGGTACGGTGACGTGACGACGCGCGGCAACATTCAGATTCGCGAGATTGCTCCCCGGCATATGGTTGAAGTTCTGATGCGACTCTCGGACTCCGGCCTGACATCGCGCGGCGCCGGGGCTGACAATGTCCGCAATATTACTTCCTCGCCGTTATCGGGCGTCGACCCGACAGAATTAATCGACACGCGGCCGATGGCGCGGGAGCTGCAGTTCTATCTCTTGAACAACCGCGATCTGTTCGGACTGCCGCGCAAGTTTAACGTCAGCTTCGACGGCGCTGGCCGCGTCAGCGTTGCCACCGAGACCAACGACATCGGATTTATTGCCACCCGCATCGACAGCGCCGCCGATATTGAACCCGGAGTGTATTTTCGCGTGCTGCTGGGCGGCATAACCGGGCATTTACGCTTCGCCAATGACTGTGGCCTGCTGGTCGCGCCGGGGGAGTGCGTCGCCGTCGCCGCAGCGATGTTGCGAGTGTTTGCCGAACACGGCGATCGAACCGATCGTAAAAAGGCACGCCTGTGTTACTTGCTCGATCGACTCGGCACGGAGAAGTTTCTGGAACTTGTTCAAGCGAAGCTCACCTTCGACCTGCGGTTCCTTGCCGCAGACCGCTGCTCGCCTCGGCCGCCGGTGGACAAGCATGGTCACATTGGGATTCATCGACAAGCTCAGCCGGGCCTATCCTCGATTGGGATTGTCATCCCCGTTGGCCGCATGAGTGCCGAACAAATGCTAATGCTGGCAGAGTTTGCCGACACCTATGGCGACGGGGAGTTGCGCCCCACCGTGTGGCAGAACATCATTGTGCCGAACGTGCGCAGCGCGCGAGCGCCCGAGGCGGTACGCGCGATTTCTGCCATGGGCTACGACGTGAGTTCAACGGCGATCAGCGGATGTGTCGTTGCCTGCACCGGCAATGCCGGTTGCCGCTTTTCTGCAACCGACACCAAGCAGCATGCGCTGCAGCTAGCACAGCATCTGGATCGGCACTTTGAGTTGGATACTCCGATCAACATCCACCTGACCGGATGCCCGAATTCCTGCGCGCAGCATCGTGTCGCCGACATCGGCCTACTGGGAACTCCAGTGCAAACAGCTTCCGGGTCAGTCGAGGGTTATCACGTATTCATCGCCGGCGGGGTCGAACAGGAGCGCGGCCTGGGCCGAGAATTCGCCCAAAATGTCCCTTTTCCCCGGCTGCCGGCGCTGCTCGAAGGCCTGCTTCATGTGTATCAGGGTCGCCGTAACCCGGGTGAGAGCTTTGTCGACTTTGCGCGCCGGCACGACATCGACGCTCTGCGGAGCCTCGCAGGAGCCCAAGACGGGTGAGCGCACTGCCAGCAGCGGCGGCGCCGGCTGCCATCCAACTGCTTCCCAAGGACGCCCCGTTCAGTCCAGATCAGCGCGCATGGCTCAACGGCTTTTTCGCTGGACTACTGAAGGGGCTTGCCGATCGCGCGCAGACACAGGTTTCGAGCCAGGCACCACGGCTCGTACTCAAGGTGCTGTTTGCCTCCCAAACCGGTACCGCCGAAGGGCTGGCGAAGAAACTCGCCAAGGAAGCACGCGGCAGGGGATTCGATGCGGACCCTTATGATCTCAGTTCACTATCCCTCGAGGCTCTGGCGAAGCTCGATCACGTGCTCGTCATTGCCAGTACGCACGGCGACGGCGATGCCCCCGACTGCGCCGCCAGATTCGCGCTGCAGTTGCAAGCCGCGCAGGGCAGTCCCCTCGCCGGGCTCAACTACGCGGTGTTGGCTCTCGGCGACCGCAGTTACAGCAAATTCTGCTCGTTTGGCCGGCAGATCGATGAGCGCTTTGCAGCCCTCGGCGCGAACCGCCTTGCCGATCGAATCGACGCGGACGGCGATGTAGACCAACCGTTCAAATCGTTCCGAGACGCGCTTTGGCGAGCGCTGCCGGCGGAAGGCCCCGCAGGTCCGGCAGCGACTTCCCTCGCCAGTACGCCTGAGCCGAGCGAGCCGCGCTGGTCCCGCAAACGGCCGTTTGCGGCCCAATTGCTGGGCCAGCGGTTGCTCACCGCCGCAGCATCGGACAAGGAAACTCGCCACCTTGTGCTCTCGCTGCAGCATTCGGATCTGCACTATGAACCCGGCGACGCGCTGGGCGTCTGGCCGCAGCAGGCACCAGACCTGGTCGACGCAGTGCTTGCCTTAAGCGGTGCGTCGGCAGATGCGCCGGTCATGATTGACGCGGAGCAGATGGAATTGCGCGACGCACTTTCTCTAAAGCGTGAATTGACGACTTTGACGGCGGCGACCGTCATCAAGTACTCCGCCCTCGCTGCCGACAGCGGCTTGCAGTCGCTCGTGGAGCGCGATCAAAGCGCGGCGCTCAGCAAGTTTCTCTACGGCAGGGACATCGTCGATCTGCTGCAGGACTATCCCTGCACTGTCCGCGATGCGCAGTTGCTGGTGGACTTACTGCCCCCGCTCAAACCTCGCCTTTATTCAATCTCCTCCAGCTTGGCGGCATTTCCGGAGGAGGTGCATCTGACGATCGCCGTGGTGCGCTACGAGTGCGGCGGCCGGCGCCGCGGCGGCCTTGCCTCCACGTGGTTTGCAGATCGGGTGGCTGGCGGCGACTCCGCCGCGGTTTACGTGCACCAAAATCCTCGCTTTCGTTTGCCGTCCGATCCAGGCACGCCGCTCATCATGATCGGTCCGGGTACGGGCGTGGCGCCCTTCCGCGCCTTCCTCCATCATCGCAGGGAGCTTGGGCTTACGGGGCGCACCTGGTTGTTCTTTGGGGAACGCCATGCGGAGTGCGACTTCTTGTATCGGTCGGAGTTTGAGTCCTTCGTGGCGGGCCATGAGCTCACGCGGATAGACACGGCGTTCTCACGCGACCAACAGCAAAAGATCTACGTTCAGCATCGCATGCTCGAAGCTGGAAAAGAGATATGGTCTTGGCTGCAGGATGGCGCGGTGATCTACGTCTGCGGAGACGCGACGCATATGGCGAAGGACGTCGACGCAGCTTTGCAAGCGATCATCGCCAAGCATGGCCGCCGTTCCGCTGCACAAGCACAACTCGAAATGCACGCGCTGGCGGCGGACGGGCGTTACCTGCGCGATGTCTACTAGCCAGCGCGTTGCAGCTCGATTGTTTGTGTCAGGGCGAGGCTGAGTAGTGAGTGAAGACAAGGTCCTGAGCTTTGGCAGGCTGATGGCAAGGAAAGAGCGCCACAACTGCGCCGAACGAGTAAGCGATCGCTCTCATACGTGTGCTCCTTCCGATCTAGAAATGGTATCAGTTCCATACCTTAAGTCCTATAGAATCGGCTTCAGGCCTTTGGTTTGATGCGCTCTTTGGAGGCAAACGATGAACCCGTCATTCAATAGGATTCAACAGATCGGAGCCGTTGCCGCGTTGCTGGCGGCAAGTGCGTGCTATGCCGAAGCTGCCTATGGAGCGGATGGCCAAGAAGCAGGCGCTGGATCTTCGACCGGCAAAAGCCTCACCCAACAAATCTTCGACACCATGGTGCAGGGGGGAGCCAAACCCGGCTATCGTGTTGCTCACGCCAAAGGCATCGTATGCGAGGGAACATTCATGCCTGCGAAAGATGCGGCGAGTCTCTCGAAAGCCGCTCATTTTCGCGGGCCCTCGGTGCCCGTAACCATTCGCTTCTCGAACGCCGCGACTGACCCATCCACTCCCGATAACTCGCCTAACGCCGGCCCTCGTGGAATGGCGATTCGCTTTAAACTCGCCGGCGGCGGAAGAACCGATATCGTCGCCTTGTCACATAACGGCTTCGTGGTTGGCACCGGTGAGGACTTCCTCGCTCTGCAGAAAGCCGCTGTGGCGACCGATCCCAGCAAGCCGCACCCATGGCCGATCGAGGCGTTTCTCGGCGCACATCCTCTGGCATTGAAATTCGTGCAGGAATCACAGGTAGTACCCGCCAGCTACGGCACTCAAGGGTTCTTTTCCAACGACGCGTTCATTTTCGTGAACAAGGACGGGCTGAAGCAGGCGGGGCGTTACAAGATTCTTCCCGTCGCGGGACAGCATAACTTGAGCGACGCGGAGGCGAAGACGCAGTCGGCCAATTTTCTCGACGAAGAGCTCAAGACGCGTCTGAAATCCGGACCGGTCAAGTTCCGCGTGGTTGTGCAACTTGCCAGCCCCGGCGATCCCACGAAAGATGGCTCGCTCGTTTGGCCTGACGATCGCAGGACAGTCGAAGTCGGCACGATCAGCATCGCCTCCGTGGTGGCCGACAGCGACACAGTTCAAAAGACTCTGGTGTTCTTTCCGACCACCTTGACGGATGGAATCGAATTGTCCGATGACCCGTTGCCCGCTCTGCGAACCAGCGTGTACGCGCTCTCCTTCGCACGTCGCCAGCAACCGTAGCGTGGCCGCTCAGGCGCCCCTGCTCTCGGTCACGCGCGTCCGCTGGTAGCTGTCACGCAGTTCGCGCTTGAGGACTTTGCCGATGTGACTGCGCGGTAAGGCGTCGAGAAATACTATGGTTGAAATGCGCTGCACCTTGCCGAGACGGTCATTGACCGTCTGGCGCAGCTCCTCGGCAGAAATTTCCTTCCCGGGGTGCCGCACCACGAACGCCACGGGCGTCTCACCCCACTTCTCGGACGGCACGCCCACGACCGCCGCGTCGGCCACTGCAGCATGCTCGCGCAGTTTTGCCTCGAGATCCGAAGGATAAACGTTAAAGCCCCCCGAGATGATCATGTCCTTTTTGCGGTCCATGAGAATCAAGAAGCCATCCTCATCGAAACGTCCCAGATCACCATTACGAATGAAGGGTCTCCCCAACTTGTCATGCCACATCGCCTCGTGAGTTTTTTGAGGTTGATTGTGATAGCCCTTCATCATCGAAACGGAAGCGCCGACGATCTCGCCCACCTCCCCGGGCGCAACTTCGCTGCCGCTATCATCAATCAGCCTGACATCGGACCAGGGCCAAGGCTTGCCGACGGTGTGCAATTTGTGGGGAGTTTCGTGAGCGAAAAGCACGGTCGCGCCGCCGCCCTCCGTCATGCCGTAATATTCGGTCAATCCACCGGGCCAGCGCTCTAGCACATCCGCCTTCAACGCGGCGCTAAAAGGCGCACTGGTGCAAAACTTCATTTGAAATGCCGATAGATCGAATCTATCGAAATCCGCCAAGGCCATGATCCGCGAATATTGCACCGGCACGAGCATCGCATGCGTCGCGCGATATCGCTCTGCGAGCTGAAGAAAGACCAGTGCGTCGAATTTCGCCATGAGTACCAAGGTCGAGCCGCTGCCCAAGGCCGGAAATAAACTGACCAGCGTTGTATTGGAGTAAAGACCGGTCGAGATGATGGCCACCGCATGCTCGCCGTACCCAAACGGTTCAGAGGCTGGAGCTAAAGGCGTGCGCATCGCGTGTGGCTGAACGATGCCCTTGGGTGCGCCGGTCGTGCCTGATGAATAAATAATATTGAATGGCCATTGGGGATCGATCACCACTGGTGCCGGCGCTGTGCCCTCCCCCGCAATCCAATTGGCTAGAGGTGTTCCGGTGTCCGATGCGTCTAGCGATATCCGACCGGCGGCGATTTGCTGCCGTAGTGGCGCGAGATGTGCACCCATCGCCCGGTCGACAAACACGAATTTCGCGGCGCAATCGGCAATCATGCTCACGAGACTCTCGGCGGTGGCCGACGGCGCGAGCGGCGCAGTAACCACCCCGGCGCGCAGCGCTCCACAGAACACCTCGACATAAGGAATCGAGTTCAACGCGCAGATTGCAATCACATCCTGGGGCATACAGCCCGCTCGTTGCAATGACGCGGCGATGCGATCCATCGCGTGATCCAGTTCGCCGTAGGTTAAGATGCATTCATCTTGAATCAGAGCAGGATGATCCGGCCGCATTGCGGCGAATGCGCGAATGCGCTCGGGCAAGCTGTTAAATACCAACTCAGGCGGATTCGATTCGCCCATTCAGTAAATCTCAAACAACCCGGCTGCGCCCATCCCGCCGCCGATGCACATGGTCACGACGCCAAATCTGGCGCCGCGCCGCTTGCCCTCCATCAGCAAATGGCTGACGCAGCGGGCGCCTGTCATGCCGTATGGGTGACCTATGGAGATCGAACCCCCTGACACGTTGTACTTTTCAGGATCGATGCCGAGCCGATCGCGGCAGTACAGGCACTGCGAAGCAAACGCCTCGTTGAGCTCCCACAGGTCGATGTCCGCGGTTTTAAGCCCATTGCGCTTCAACAAGCGGGGCACGGCAAACACGGGGCCAATGCCCATCTCCTCCGGTGCGCAGCCGGCTACGGCGATCGCGCGGTAAGCGCCGAGAACCGGTAGCCCGCGTCGCTCAGCCAAGCCGCGCTCCATGAGCACAACTGCGGCCGCTCCGTCCGAGAGCTGTGAGGCGTTGCCCGCCGTCACGTACCTGCCCTCGGCAACTTGCTGACCTCCTTTGAACACCGGTTGCAGCTTTTGAAGATCAGCCAGGGTGGTTTGGGGCCGATTGCCCTCATCGGCGCTGATGGTGATCTCGCGTTCGCTGCTGGCGCTGGTAACCTTGTCGATCACAGTCATCGTGGTGCTGACCGGAATCAGCTCGCGATCAAAGCGGCCTTCTTTCTGCGCTTGGGCGGTGCGCTGCTGCGACTGCAGCGCGTAGGCATCCTGCGCTTCGCGACTGACGTCGTAGCGGGCGGCCACGATTTCGGCAGTTTCCAGCATTGTCATATAGAGCTGCGGCATGTGCTCGCGCAGCCAAGGGTCACCCGCGCGATAGCGATTCGCTTTTTCGTTTTGTACGAGCGAGATCGACTCAACGCCCCCGCCGACCACAACATCCACGCCGTCGTCGATGATTTGCTTGGCTGCGGTTGCGATGCCCATCAGACCCGAGGAGCAGGCACGCTGTACGGTCATCCCCGCAACCTGGATGGGTAGCCCCGCACGTAAGGCGGCCTGACGGGCAATGTTGTGGCCGGTCGAACCCTCAGGCATCGCGCAGCCTAATACGACGTCTTCTACTTCGGCAGGATCTACTCCCGAGCGCGCAACCGCCGCGCGTACCGCGTGCGAAGCCAGTTCAACGCCACCGGTATTATTGAAAGCGCCTTTATAAGCGCGGCCAATTGGGGTGCGGGCTACTGAAACGATGACTGCTTCGCGCATGGTTGGGTCCTAATTGGAAAGTTGCTGTCACTGTAACGCGCATCCTCGGCGGGCGCGAGAGGCCACGCAGTGCGGCCGGAAGACAGCGAATTATTACGCCGTTACCTGGACAATCGGCACCGCTTCGCGCGAAGCTTCGCGAATGGGATTACTCAAAGGTAAAGTTGCCATCGTTACCGGGGCGGGCGGCGGGTTGGGTGCCGCTTACGCCAGGCTGTTTGCACGTGAAGGAGCGCGACTCGTCGTCAATGATCTCGGCGGCGCTCAGGATGGTTCGGGCACCGATCGGTCAGCGGCCCAAAAGGTCGTGGATTCGATCAATGCCGAAGGCGGCGCTGCCGTGGCAAACAGCGATGATGTTTCGACCAGCGACGGTGGCACTCGCATCCTTGAAACCGCACTCGAGGCATTCGGTCGCATCGACATATTAGTGTGCAACGCCGGCATTCTTCGCGACAAGAGCTTCGGCAACTTGTCCGAAGCGGATTGGGACGCCGTCATCCGGGTGCACCTTAAGGGCGCATATTGTTGCACCCGTCCTGTTTGGAACTGGATGCGAGACAACAAGCAGCCGGGAGTGATCGTGCTGACTTCATCGACCTCCGGGTTGTTCGGCAATTTCGGTCAGGCAAACTATGGCGCCGCCAAGGCCGGCATCTACGGATTGGTGCGGGTACTCGCCATTGAAGGCCAACGCTACGGCATCCGAGTCATGGGATTGGCGCCCGCGGCGTTGACTCGCATGACTGCGGATCTTGCATGGGGTCAAAGCGGCCCGGGCCGCGATGCCATGAGCCAGCCTGAAAACATCGCTCCAGCCGTTTTGTACATGGTGTCCGACCTCGCTGCCGATCACACCGGCAAGGTGCTAGGGGTTTCTCAAGCCGGCGTGCAAGAGGTCAAGATGTTGCACACGGGCGGCTTTGCTCCGGGCCGACCCTATACTGCGGAAGAGCTTGCCACGCACGCGGAGCAGATCTTTTTCCCCAGCTAAGCGCAAGTGTTTGGCCGAGTCTGAGGTAATAACTTGAATCTGACCCCTCCACCGCTAGGGCCGCTGAGCGCCGATGGGCTGCTGACCCCTGAGGCCTTGACGGCGGATAGCGTTGCCTTTCCCGGCGTTCAAATCGATTCACGCCGCACATTCGGCGGACTTCTGGTGGCTCAAGCGCTGATTGGCGCCAGCTCGACGGTGCATCAGCGTCCCGCGCATTCGTTGCACCTGCTGTTCCTTGCGCCGGGCGCTGCGCGACAGCAGACCACGGCCAAGGTCGAGCGGTTGCGCGATGGCCAGCGATTTTCGGCTCGGCAAGTGCAGCTGCTGCAGTCTGGGAAAACACTGGCGTCCGGCCTGGTTTCTTTTCATCAAGGGGATGAAGGTCCATCTCATCAAGTGCAAATGCCGGATGCCCCCGATCCAGATACGTTGGAGGACCAACGGGAGCTGCGGCGTCGCAATGCTGAGCTTCGCGGCAAGCCGACTCGGCTGTTTATTGCCGAAGAATTGCTGGACAGCCGACCCGTTGAACTTCCCCTCGATCGCACTCAGGGCGTTGAAGGCCAGCGTTTTCACTGGTTTAAGACTCGCCAGGCGCTGGCTGGGGGCCCGATACTCCACCAGGCAATGATCGCATTTGCCTCGGACATGGGATTGGTTCATGTCGGACTGCGCGTGCATCATCAGTTAGGGGATGGCCGGGCCATTGACGCCGCCAGCTTGGATCATGCCATTTGGTTTCATCAGCCGGCACGCGCCGACGAGTGGCTGCTGCAAGTGCAGCGTAGTTCGGTGACCGGAAACGGCCGCGGCTGGTCGCGAAGTTTCATATTTTCCCGCAGCGGCGCCCTGGTGGCCACCGTCGCGCAGGAGTTTCTAGCTCGAAATGTGAAATGAAGGCGAGGGTTTCATTGTGACCAATACGACCGGGACAGTCAGCAACTTCACCAAAATTGCCTATGGTTTCGGATTGGGTGCTGAAGGCATCAAGAACAATACTTTTAATGTCTTCTTGCTGATTTTCTATCAACAAGTGGTCGGTCTGGATATTCGGCTTTGCGGCGCGGCCTTATTTATCACCTTGATGGTCGATGCCATCGGCGATCCGCTGATTGGTAGTTGGTCCGACGGCCTCAAGTCCAAATGGGGCCGGCGTTTACCGTTTATGTTTGCGTCCAGTATCCCGTTGGGGAGCTTCTTCTGGTGTGTACTCAATCCGCCGCACGGCATGACTCAAATCGCGGTATTCGCGTGGCTGGTGTGTTTCGCCTCAGCAACCCGCTTCTCGATGAGCTTGTTCTCCCTCCCTCATCAATCCCTGGTGGCGGAACTCAGCGATGATTTCGGCGAGCGTGTCAGCTTGCAGAACCTGCGCAATGTTTTCGGCTGGCTGTTTGGGCTGTTGAACGTTTGGTTGGGATTTAACGTATTTTTGGCGACAACGTCCAACTATCCCGTTGGCGTGCTCAATCCCGAAGGCTATCGGCACTTCGCCGTTTGGGGATCGATAGTTTTGGTCGCATCCACATTAATTTCAACGCTCGGCGTGCGCTCGGCGGTGCTGCGCATTCCACCAACGGGTCAGACAATGAAATCCATTTCGATTCCTGAATTTCCCAGGGCCATGTGGCGGGCCATTGCCAGCAGTCAATCCTATCGCGCCGCACTGGGCGGTGGATTGCTCATGTGGATGGCGTTCGGTATGACAGAAAATACCCGGACTTACATGAGCAGTTATTTCTGGGGTCTCTCCTCCGAAAGAACCGCGGCGATCATTTATATGATCGTGGGTTCGGTCCTGGTGGTGTTGGCGACGGCGCGGCCGCTGGCGAGGCGACTGGGCAAGCGACGCTTGGGGATGTACTCGATGTTGCTGTTTGGCCTGTGCGAGCCGACCGCAATTACCCTGCGATTGATCGGGGTGCTGCCCGGCAACAACGATGCCGCATTGATGCCCATTCTGCTCTTGTTCTGGTTTGTCGGCTTCTTCGGCATCATCATGGCCATGACCATATGGGGCACGATGATCGCCGACGTGGCCGATGAATATGAGCTCAAGACCGGCGCACGCCAAGAAGGCCTGTTGTATTCGGCGGGCACCTTTTTGCAGAAGTCTGCGACCGGCGGCGGCGGAGTATTTGCCAGTGCCATTCTGTTTTTTTCGAGATTTCCAGAACATGCGAAGATCGGCGTGAGTCACTCGACCATCAGTATGTTTGGCGTGTTGTCTGCGTTGACGACAGCGGGCCTCGCGTTGCTCGGCGCTTTTTGCTTTTCACGATTTACCTTGGAAGGGGCCAAGCACGTTGCGGTGTTGACGCAGTTAAAGGCGAAACGCGGTGCATATGTCGTGGAGCCGGAAACCGAAGTCGCGGCCATCGCCGGCTTGGCCGCGTTGCGAATAGACTCTTGATCAAAAATCGCCTTTTTTCACGTGTGTTTTCAATTACATATGATAGTATTTTAGTGTTATTTGTTGATCCTTTCCGAAACTTGGACAGCCAGCGTGATTGCGATCTCGCTGCGCTAACATACGCCATATGAGTTCCGCAGAATTCTTGCCGACTGAGAAAGCCGCCCCGCCGGCCGCGAGCGGCACGATGAAGGTGCGCATCTTGCGCACCGGCGTTGACCCTCAGGTGCAAAAAGAGGATCGCGTCGCGGTCGAGGCGCCCCTCGAATACATGTTGCACCACCCGGCGCTGGGTATCGAACCCGTTTCATTCGGCACCACCATGAGAACCCCCGGGGACGATGAATATCTTGCCGCGGGTCTACTGTATGGCGAGGGACTTGTTAACCAAGTGACCGATATCGAGGCCATTGAATCAAGCACACGACGGCCGAATGTCGTCAACGTTCGATTGAATCCCGGCGTGCAAATGGAAATGCAATTAGCGACGCGACGTTTCTCCGCGGGCTCTAGTTGCGGAGTTTGCGGCACAACCGGATTGGATGCTGCCATCGCACGCGCCGCGGCAACTCGGATTGCTGAGACCGGCCCGATCGATCTGGAGCTATTGCTCCGCCTGCCCGACTTGATGCGCTCCGCACAATCCAAGTTCGGAGATACCGGTGGCATACACGCAGCGGCGCTCTTCGACTTTTCCGGGAAGCTCATCACGATTGCCGAGGACGTAGGTCGTCATAACGCCGTCGACAAGCTGGTCGGTGAGACCCTGTTGGCCGGATGCCTTCCTTTGCGAGAACACATCATTCTGCTGAGCGGACGGGCGAGCTTTGAACTCGTACAGAAAGCCTTGCGCACCGGGGTGGCCGTGCTTGCCGCAATTGGCGCGCCTTCAAGCCTTGCCGTCAATCTGGCCCTTGCCTCCAATCTCACGCTGGTCGGCTTCTTGCGCCAGAAACACTGCAATGTGTACTCAGGTCCGCAACGCCTGCGCCCGACCCACGTTTGGCAAAACGAAGGGTAACGCCTGCCCGTCAACGAGTCCGGCGCTTAGCTTCGGCTTTTTGCAGGGCCGCGCCTGTTTCGCGGGCGCCACCAGGGCAATGCATCGTCAACCGCCAGGAGCGAACCTGGCGCCTCCGACGGCTTATAACCAGGGAGATTAGCCAATATCTCGCGCCAGCGCGGACTGGCGAGCACGGTGCGCAGCCGCTCGACTGCCGGCCGCGACAAATTTTCCTTCAGGCATCCGAGGAAATAGTTCTCTTCCACCACCGGTTCAAAGTGCAGGCCGAACTCGAGTGCGGCGGCCTCGACACCGACGCCCACATCCGCGACGCCACTCGCGATGCACAGTGCCACAGCGACATGGGAATGCTCGATGTGTTGTTCGTAGCCGAACAAGGCGTCGGGGGCGATGGCATGTTGCTGCAGCAAATGGTCAACCAACATCCTCGTTCCAGACCCGGCCTGGCGATTTACGAAACGAAGTTGAAGATGCGCGATGTCCGCGAACCCACGCACTTGCGCTGCCAGTTCCCGCCGCATCATCAATCCCTGTGTGCGGCGGGAGCAGCCTATCAGCGTGTGTAGCCCCGGCTTGAGCAAGGGCTTCAGCGCTTTCGAAAAAATCGGCGCGGCGGGGTCCAAAATAGGCACATGGAACCCTGCGATGAGGCATTGCCCTTCATTCAACGAGCGAACCGCATCGACGCTGCCTTGAAAAGTGAGGTCAATATGCAGATCCGCGGTATCTGCGATATGTCGCTGCAGAACCGGAAGGGCCATATCGTGGCTCGCGCGCACCGCGAGTAGCTGATGTCGTTGATCGTGAGCATCGTTGATCACCCGCGAAAGATCAGACCGTAACGCTTCAATGTGCGGCTGCATTCGTACCCGGGCTCGTCGCTCCGCCCACAGCAACCTTTCGGCAAACTGCGTCGGACGCGCAGGCTGTCCCTGGGACCAGATGATCAGGGGCTCGCCCAGGGTTTTCTCCCACTTGCGCAGGGCCCCCCAGACGTAGCGATAGGAGGCGCCCAGCGCTTGCGCCGCGTGACGGATCGAGCCGCCTTCGAGAACGGCCGACAGCAGCTCGAAAAGTGGGTTTCCGAGTGTCGCTCCGTGCTGTTCGCCCGGCTCAAACGCATAGCGCAGGTGCAGCCCCAGCTTGGCCTCGCCAACCGGGGTCGCTGTGGACTTCGATTCTGTGTCGGTGGTTTGCACCCACCGATTCTAGCGCCTTCCCCGGGGGTGCACAGCCACTACCAGGGGCTGCAGAAGGTCAGGCTTTGGCGAGGCGGCGCCGCCGCGATTCGGTACGCATTGCGCGCTAAAAATACACGCTTGCCGACGCAAGTGCCGTTCGTGGCGACCCCAAATGCCCCAACAGATTTCCCGTGTTGGCGCCGGTCAGATTACTCGGGCCCACGGTGGACCAATAGTGACGATCGGCGATATTGTCCACCGCGAGCCGCCAGGTCACGGGGAGGCTCCCAATGTTCGAGACATAGCGGGCGCCAAGATCAAATAGATTGTAACCCGCCACCGTCAGCGAATTGGTGTCATTGCCGGGACGTGGGCCGGAAAACTGGTAATTAAAGACGCCGACCAAGCCAGGCGCGAAGGGGATTTTATATTCGAACAACGCATTGCCCTTCACTTTTGGTGCGCCGACATAGATTTTATCGTTGGTCGCGGCCAGCGGCGTATCCTCGAGCCGGGCGTTGAGCAACGTGACGCCAGCATAGGTGGTCAATCCTTGCACGACTTCCCCGACCGCGGATAACTCCAACCCCTTGTTGATTTGGTCGCCGCTGATCTCGAAGACGTTGTTAGCGGTATCGATATTGGCGAACGGTCGCTCGATGCGGAACAGCGCTGCCGTGAAATCGATCTTGGCCAGATTGACCTTGTAACCCAGTTCATACTCCGTGCTGCGATAAGGCGCCAGGCTTGCACCTGAATTGACGGTGCCGCCCGGTGCCAAATCGCCGGCCTGTAGGCTGCTGGCGTAAGTGA
This sequence comes from uncultured Gammaproteobacteria bacterium, assembly GCA_963785405.1. Taxonomy (GTDB): domain Bacteria; phylum Pseudomonadota; class Gammaproteobacteria; order Steroidobacterales; family Steroidobacteraceae; genus Bog-1198. The sequence continues at coordinate 671,467 of CAWAVF010000002.1, read as the reverse complement.
AATACGCGGTCATGAAATTTGTGGGCATGAACATCAAGCTGCCGGTGGGGCTTGCGCCGTCGTTGGAGTATTCGGTGGTTGGCACACCCTTATTGTTGAAATTATTGACGTGAAACCAATCCTGACTGACCCCGAGCCGTGCGCCCCAATACTCATTGAAACGCAGCGTGTCCCCTACGTTTACGCCCTGCTGATAAGTATCCGAAGAGTCGAAGTTTGCATTCGAATTCACCACCCCTGCGGCAGGATATGGGTACTGCACCGGCGTATCGATCGTTGCGAAGCCAAGCAATAATCGCGCCGCGGTCGGCGTTGTGATCAATGAATATGAAGAGGCACGATAGCCCGCGGTGCCGATGGTGAGATCGTGCGCAATGCCGAGGGTCTCGAAATGGCCGTCCAGATAACCGGTGTCGCTGGTGATCACGAATCGCGGGGCGAAGGTCGAACCCATGGAGGATGTGTAGGCACCGGCGTTGGAAGTCAGGTTGTTTACCTGGGTATTGATATTACGCGTGGCATCCTGATTCAGCACGCCAACCACCAGGTGCCAGTTCGAATCGAACTCATGTTTGACACGCGCGACGCCGATTTGTGTTTTCAAATCGGTGCCCAGATATTCCTGATTGTAGCCCTGTAGCTTCGGATTCGGCGCCGATGGCAACACGATTTTCTCGTTATAGGTGAACCAACCCGGATATCCCAAGTCGGTCAGCCGGTAGTCGGAGAAATTCAGCTCGAGCACGGTGCTGGCCCAGGGCTGCACGTCGATGCCCAAATCACCCAGCTCTCGTTTCTGGTGGCTGCCAGCAACGAAGCCGTCGCCCTCACCGAAGACACCGTTGAACCGAAACTTCACCACGCCGTTCTTGTCGAGACGATCGCTCCAATCAATTTTTCCGGTGCCGATGCTGTTGCTGACGTAGGTTCCAGTGGCTTCGCGAAACGCCTCCTCGGTCGGCCGCTTGGAGATGAAATTAAACATACCCGACGGGTTTGCCGGTCCATACAAGGAGGCCGACACGCCGTTGACCACCTCAATCTGTTGAAATTGTTCCAAGGCCATCGCGACGGTAATGAACATGGTCATGCCGTCCAAGCGTGTGTTCTGAAAATTGCCGCCCTGCATGCCGCGGGTCTGCGGCCGCAAAATATCGGGACCCTGTTGCTCTTGATAGGCGACAAGAGGTAGATATTTGGACACATCTTTGAAGTTGACCGCCTGCGAGTTCTCGATCAGATCGAATGGCAACACGCTGACAGAGTACGGAACGTCGAGCAGATTGGTCGATCCCAGGGGTCCGATCGAGGCGACTGCGTCGACCCGGTAATCCTCCTCCCGGGTGCCGATGACCGTGACACTTGGGGGGCTGGCCTTGTGTGGCGTTGGCGGCGGTGTTGAATCGTCTGCTCGTGCGAAGGCGCCGAGCGCCACCGATGCGACGGCGATGTAATACGCTGCGTTTGTCATTTGAATTTCTTGTCTTTCTGGGAAGGAGCAGCAAGCTAGCACGATGGATTGCTGTCAACGATATGAACGGCGGCGCATAGGTTCGCGCTTACGGCGATCTGCGTACTTTTATGAGGCGGAATCGAAGCGTTGCATGCCTGTGTAGCAGATATAGCGGCGGTTGGCGGCCCGCCCGATCAGGGTCATGCCCGATCGCTCGGCGAGATCGCGGCCCATGGCAGTCACGCCATTGCGAGTCACCAGAATCGGTATGCCGTTGCAGGCCGCTTTCAGCACCATCTCGCCGGTGAGGCGACCGGTGGTGAAAAGTATCTTGTCGGCGCCGGCGATCCCATACAGCGCCATCCATCCGGTGACCGTATCGACACCGTTGTGACGGCTCACATCTTCAATGCTGAACCACAACTCCTGCCCGCCGAATAATGCGCAGCTATGCACCGATCCGGCCGCTCGATGGATGTCATCGTGCTCGCGCATCGTCTCAAGAATGTTCAAAAGCACACTGCGGGAAATCCGCGCCTCGCCGGCGGCTGGAAAGTCCAGTCCTTCAATGGCACGCATCGGATCGCCGAATGCGCTGCCCAGCGCGCAACCGCTGCGAGCCAAAGGACTGCTCATGGCCGCAGCGGCCCGCTCACCGACACGTGACCGCACGCGCGCGGCGCCCGAAGTCCAATCGACGATAACGGATTCAAGCGCCTCGATCTGGTTGATAACGCGTTGATTGCGAAGATAGCCGATAGTCAGCCACTCGGGTGCGGCGCCGAGAGTCATCAGCGTGACGAGTTCTCGATCATCGAGCAGGACACGCAGAGCCCTTTCGATCGGCAATCGAAGCGAGCGCTGCTCGCCGCGATCATCGACAATCGCCACCTCGCACAGCAATTCAGTTGTCGCGCGGCTGAGTTGCGGGGCATGGTCCACGGGCTTAAGGGTCTGCGCCCGCGGGCCCAGCACCAAGGCATTGACCTCAAGAGATTCGATGGTGCGCTCCCGCATGGTTCGATAGCATGATGCTATCGTGTCTATCGACAAAAGCGACATTACCGGGCTCATTCTTGCCGGCGGCCGTGGCAGCCGCATGGGCGGCATCGACAAGGGTATGCAACCCTTTCAGGGCGTCCCACTGGTACAGCATGCTCTGCAGCGACTGACACCGCAGGTCGGCCGCCTGATGATCAACGCAAATCGCAGTGTCGATGGGTATCGCGCGATGGGCGTTCCGGTGTGGGGCGATGAAATTACAGATTTTCCCGGACCTTTGGCAGGCATGCTGGCGGGGCTGAAGCATTGCGAAACCCCCTACCTTCTGAGCGTGCCGTGCGACTCGCCTTTTTTTCCGCTGGACTTGGCCGCGCGCTTGGCTCTGGGACTGTTGGAAAATGGCGCCGATATCGCAACCGCCTACACCCCGGACGGCGAAAAGCTGTTTCCGCAGCCTGTATTCTGCTTGATGAAATCGTCACTGCAAGAAAGCCTGCGGAGCTTTATTCGACGCGGAGAGCGCAAAACGGGCCTTTGGGCGAGCGAGCTCAATGGTGCTCGCGTCACCTTCGACGATGCCGCCGCGTTTGCCAACTTCAATACGTTGGCGGAACTCACCGAGGCGGAGCAGCCGCGTCGTTAGCGCGGTCGGATCGTACGCAACTCACACCTTGGCAGTCGCCGTATCGGGCGAAAGAATCTGTCCGCCGCCGAAACTCACCTGCACCGGGGTTGTACCGCCCTTGCTGATGCGCACCGCGCAATACTTGAACTCCGGAATTTTTCCAAAGGGGTCCAGGGCGGAGTTGGTGAGTTTGTTGATCGCCGCCTCGTAAAAGCAAAAGGCGACAAAAACTGAGCCGTGGGGTGAACTCTCATCGGCGCGCGCGTACAGGCTGACCTTGCCGCGTCGCGACTGGATGGTGATCAAATCTCCTGGCTTGAGCCCCATCGCCGCAAGGTCTACAGGGTGCAGCGATGCCACGGGATCCGGCTCGATCAAATCCAACACGCCGGACCGACGGGTCATGCTGCCGGTGTGCCAATGCTCAAGTTGGCGGCCCGTGATCAGCACCAGCGGATAGTCCGTATCGGGTCGCTCATTCGCGGGAATGATGTCCGCGGGAACGAAGCGCCCTCTGCCGCTGGGTGTCGGGAAGTCATCGATAAACACCACGGAATCGCCCGGATCGCCTTCTTGCAAGCAAGGATAGGTAACGCTGTCTTCTTCTTGCAGGCGCTCCCACGTAATGCCGCCAATGCTTGGCATGGCGCGGCGCATTTCATCGAAGACGGCGGCGACCGCCGCATCGCCTTCCCCATAGGACCAGGAGAGGCCAAGCCGATGGGCGAGATCGATGATGATCTTAAGATCCTGGCGCGCGCTCCCCGGCGGGTTTAGCGCCTGGCGCCCCAGCTGTACGAAGCGATCGGTGTTGGTAAATGTACCGGTCTTCTCGGCGAACGACGAGGCCGGCAGGATGACATCCGCCAAATAGCCCGTTTCGGTCAGAAAGATATCCTGCACCACGAGCATGTCCAGTTTGGCGAGCGCTGCGCGCGCGTGATCGGCATCCGGATCACTCATCGCGGGATTCTCTCCCATGATGTACATGCCCTTGACGTTGCCGGCGAGAATCCCTTTGATGACTTCCACCACGGTGAGACCCGGCTTATCGTCGAGTTCGCTTTCCGGCACGCGCCACGCCTTGGCGAAGCGCGCGCGTGCGTCCTTGTCATCCACCCGCTGATAGTCCGGGTACATCATGGGAATCAAACCCGCATCCGAGGCCCCCTGCACATTGTTCTGCCCGCGCAAAGGATGCAGACCGGTGCCGGGGCGGCCAATCTGCCCCGTCATCAAGGCGAGCGCGATCAGGCAACGCGCGTTGTCGGTACCATGGATGTGCTGGCTGATGCCCATACCCCAGAGGATCATCGACCCGGAGCTGGTCGCATACAGGCGCGCGACTTCACGGATGGTCTCTGCGGGAACTCCGCAGATCGGCGCCATGAGATCCGGGCTATAGCCCGCGACGTTTTTCACCAATTCTTCGTAACCCAAGGTGCGATCGGCGATGAATTTCGGATCCACCAGATTCTCTTCGATGATGACATGCATCATCGCGTTGAGGAGCGCCACATCCGTGTCGGCCTTGAATTGCAAAAAACGATACGCCGTGCGCGCCAATTCGCTGCGCCGCGGGTCCATGACGATGAGCTTGGTGCCGTTGCGCATCGCATTTTTGAGAAAGGTCGCCGCAACCGGGTGATTCACGGTCGGGTTGGCGCCGATGAGGATCACGACCCCGGCCTTGATGACATCCATCACGGGATTACTGACCGCACCGGAACCGATTCCCTCGAGCAGCGCGGCGACGCTTGACGCATGACAGAGTCGCGTGCAGTGATCGACGTTATTGCTGCCGAAGCCCGTGCGCACCAACTTCTGAAAGAGATACGCCTCCTCATTGCTGCCTTTGGCGGAGCCGAAACCGGCCAAGGACTTCTTACCATGGGTGTCACGAATTTTTGCAAGTGCGCCGCCGGCAAAGTCCAGCGCTTCATCCCACGTGGCTTCCCGAAACACCTGCAAAACATTGTTGGGATCCATCGCGAAATCGGCGCGCTTCGGTGCATCATCGCGCCGGATCAATGGCACGGTGAGCCGCTGCGGATGCCGCGAATAGTCAAAGCCGTATCGCCCCTTGACGCAAAGACGCGAATGATTCGCAGGACCGTCGCGGCCATCGACGTACAAAATCTTGTCATCTTTGACGTGATAGGTGAGCTGACAGCCCACGCCGCAATAAGGACACAGCGATTTGACGGACCGATCAGGCTTGGTAAGTGCCACTTCGCGCGCCGGCATGAGCGCGCCGGTCGGGCAGGCTTGAACGCATTCGCCACATCCGACGCAGGTGGATGCGCCCATCGGATCGTCCATGTCGAACACGATTTTCGCATGCTGCCCGCGCGAGGCGAGGCCGATTACATCGTTGACCTGCTCATCGCGGCAGGCGCGCACACAGCGCGTGCATTGAATACAAGCATCCAGATTGACCGCGATGGCCGCGTGCGAATAATCGGGCGCCACCGACGGCCGCGGCGCAAAGCGCGGCTTCCCCACCTTCAGCTTGACCGCCCACTCATCCACTTCATTGTGGCGCGTATATTCTTTCTCGGGCATATCGGACTGCAGCAGTTCGATGACCATCTGCTGCGATTGTTTTACCCGCTCGCTGCTCGTGGTGACTTGCATGCCATTCACCGGACTGCGGCAACAGGAAGCAGCCAGCACCCGCTCGCCTTTGATTTCAACCATGCAGGCGCGGCAATTGCCCACCGCATCCATGCCGGCCTTGTAGCACAAGCGCGGTATCTGGATGCCTTCGCGATCCGCGATTTCGATGAGAGTGTCGGTGTGCCGCGCGCTAATTTCGCGCCCGTCCAATAGGAATGTGACGGTCGAGGCATCGGCCTCTTCGCGTTCAAATCGAGTGATGGCGTTCATGGGCCGATTCTCTCAGTTCACTTCATTCGGAAAGTACTTGATCACGCAGTCCACCGGATTGGGGGCCGCTTGCCCCAGGCCGCAGATGGACGCATCGCGCATAACTTGCGACAACTCCGCCAGCAGTGGCGCATCCCAGCGCTCAGCGGCGATTAACATATTGGACTTGGCGGTACCGACCCGGCATGGCGTGCATTGCCCGCAAGATTCGTGTTCAAAGAATCGCATCATGTTGCGCGCCGCGGCTTTTGCGGTGTCATGGTCCGACAGAACGATCACCGCTGCGGAACCGATGAAACAGCCGTACGGCTGCAAGGTATCGAAATCCAGCGGTATGTCGCCCATGCTGGCCGGCAAAATGCCTCCCGAAGCACCTCCCGGCAGATAGCCATAAAAACCGTGTCCTTCCTGCATTCCACCGCAGTATTCCTGAATCAGCTCGCGGATGGTGATGCCGGCGGGCGCCAATTTTACCCCGGGCTCCTTCACGCGCCCAGAGACGGAGAAGCTGCGCAAGCCCTTGCGGCCATGGCGACCCTGGGCGGCGAATGACGCCGCACCTTTCTCGAGCAATTCCCGCACCCAATACAGCGTTTCGAAGTTATGTTCCAGCGTCGGACGGCCGAATAGTCCCACTTGCGCCACATACGGCGGCCGCAGCCGCGGCATGCCGCGCTTGCCTTCAATGGATTCGATCATCGCCGACTCCTCGCCGCAGATGTAGGCGCCAGCCCCACGCCGCAACTCGATCTTCGGCAAAGGCGCCGGCGGATTCGACCTGAGCTTGGCAAGTTCGGCCTCGAGGAGAGCGCGGCAGCCATGATATTCATCGCGTAAATAGATGTAGATCGCTGAAATGCCCACTGCCCACGCTGCGATCAACATGCCTTCCAGAAAACGATGCGGGTCGCGTTCCAAATACACGCGGTCCTTGAATGTGCCGGGCTCTCCCTCATCAATGTTCACGGCCATCAGCCGCGGCGCCGGTTCGCCCCGTACGATGCGCCACTTGCGTCCGGCTGAAAAACCGGCGCCGCCCAAACCGCGCAGTCCCGAATCTTCCATGGTTTTGATGACCGACTCGACGTCCCGGCGATGCTCGATGCAGTCGCGCAACGTGTTGTAGCCGCCTTGGCTCTGATACTGATCAAAATCGATGTAGTCGCCGGGCTTGTCGTGTGTGTTTCCCGCAGTGACGGCGGCGTGAACCGTCTCGAGCGTGGCCTGTGCGATCGGCTTTTGATGCACCACCGCGACCGGCGCCTGCTCGCACCGACCGACGCAGGGTGCTGCCAGCACGCGCACCTCGCGCCCGAGCAGCGCGGGCAATCTCTCAAGCAGCGCTTTGGCTCCGGCCATTTCACAGCTGAGGCCATCACAAACCCGCACTGTGAGCGCCGCGGGCGCCGAAATCGCGCCGTCTTGGTCTTCCTTCGCAATATCGAAGTGATGATAAAAAGTCGCCACCTCGTACACTTCGGTCTGCGCCAACCCAAGCATCCGAGCAAGTGCCGCCAGGTGGGGGGCAGAGAGTTGCTTGTAGCGATCCTGAATGAGATGCAGGTACTCGATGAGCAGGTCATGGCGCAACTGCTGGTCGCCGACCAAGGCCCGCACCGCCGCCACCGCGTCCGGGTTGACAGTCCTGCCTTTGGGCGCCTCGCGCTTGCGCTGTTTGCTCGCCCCCAGCTTGGCCAGCGGTCTCACCGTCTCATTCACTTCACTCTCCAGGCCCCGAATTTCGTAATATATTATACATCAGCCGGCTATCCCCCAAGGTTGCCGCTCCCAGCAGGAATGATTCATGCCCTCTGACAGCCCGATTACAGCGCAAGCGGCCGAAGAGGCGATCCACCGTCATATGCCGAGGTTGTCGACCGAGACACGGCGCCTATCGCAGTGCGTCGGCCGCATTCTGCGTCAGGATGTGTTCGCGGAGCGGGATAACCCCCCTTTCGACAGGGTCTGCATGGATGGTATCGCCGTGGACCGAAACTCGCTAGCAAGCGGCGTGAGGCGCTTCATCGTCGAGGGGACCCAGTCTGCGGGCGCACCGCCCATGTCACTGCAAAACGCGGAGCACGCCATCGAGGTCATGACCGGCGCCATTCTGCCGCATGACACCGACCTGGTGATTCCTTTGGAGCAGTACACACTCGCTCACGAGGTGGCCACGCTCACCGGGGAGGTAGACGGTAGCCCTTTTCGAAATGTGCAGCGTCGAGGCGAAGACGGCCATCTGGGATCTTTGATGCTGAGAACCGGATCGTTGCTCGGTGCCCCCGAAATCGCCGTCGCCGCCTCGGCTGGGTTGGCTCATCTTCAGGTCAGCGCCGACCCTACGTTCATGATCATCTCGACCGGCGATGAATTGGTGGAACCGGGCGAGGCGATCGCTGAACAGCAAGTGCGACGCTCGAACGCCTACGCAATGATGGCCACTCTTCGCTCCAGGGGCTTTCAGCGCGTCGGTAATGATCACGTCATCGACGATGCGGCGCGGCTCCAGGAGCGGCTGTCCTTGCATCTTGCGACGCACGACGTATTGATCGTGAGCGGCGGGGTTTCGATGGGAAAGTTCGATCTGGTGCCAAAGGTGCTTGCGCAATTGGGCGTGCGCGAGGTCTTTCATCGGGTCGCACAGCGGCCGGGTAAACCCATGTGGTTTGGTGTCGGTCCCAAGGGTCAAGCCGTTTTCGGGCTTCCTGGAAATCCAGTATCCACCCTCGTCTGTTTAATTCGATATGTGATCCCCGCACTGACGGCCGCGGCTGGCGCCACCAGAATGCCTCAGGAACGGTTGGCGTTGAGCGCTCCGGTAACTTTTGATTTGCCGATGACATTGTTCATGCCGGTATCAACTGTCCCCGACGAGTGGGGCCGACCCTGGGTGAAGCCGCGACCGACCAATACCTCCGGCGACTACCTGAGCCTCGTTGGCACCGATGGGTTCATCGAACTGCCGCCGGGGCCTAACACGTACCCCAAGGAATTCGTCGCCAATTTGTATCGTTGGTAACGATTCAACGCAGCATGATAGTTCACAACGCCTTCGATCAGCTTGCGGAACGGGGGCGTATCCTTGAAACACCAGTCCGCGACCGAATCCCGGGCGAAACGGCCGCACTTGCACCTCGCCCCTTCGAGGGAATCCTGCTCGAACACGCGGAATGCCTTGCCCGCGAATCGCCGCGACTTGCCCGTGCGCCTCAACTGCACCGCCTCGAAGGGCACCCCATCCGAGTGAGCGCATCGCTCCCCTGCTAACTCGCCAGCGCAGTTGCGCCTTCTTGAACTGGCGGCGACGGGTGGCAAGCTCCGCATGCACGCGCTGAATCTCGAACCCACTCAGCAACTTCGCCGGAACGTCTACTGTGCGTTTAAGACTTGCCAAATCCGTCGCGCGCGTTATATTTGTATGTATATTTCGCTGTGGCGACGGCTTTTCCAGGGAAAGTACAATGCGGTCTGTCTGGTGGTGCGCCCTTGCGGCGCTTGGCTCAATTTTCGTTTTGAATAATGCGGCGCGCGCCGCCGAACCGATTGCTGCTGCTTCATCCACTGCCGAAGCCTGCACGAGCTTCGAAGACTTCGTCGGTACCGCTTGCCCGCTGACCTGGCACGGCATCACCATCTACGGTGCGTATGACGTCGGTGTGGGCTGGGTCAGCCACGGCCTCCCGGAAAACGGCTACAACTACGAAGGCGAATCGCTGGTCAACCGCAACGCGAGTAACTCTCGATTCGTTCTTGCGCCGAACAACCTGCAGCAGACGGGCCTGGGCATCAAGGGCAAGATCGAGTTCATGGCCGACTGGTACGCGGTGTTCAACGCCTCCACGGGCTTCAATCCGCAGTCCGGCCAGCTCGCCAACATGGCAGCCACCAACACCACCAACAACGGTCTACCGAGGTACGCTTATTCGATTACCGGCGACGGTTCGCGCGCGGGCCAATCCTTCAATGACGAACTCTATGCCGGCGCATCGTCCACGCAGTTCGGCACGCTGACCTTCGGTCGTCAGCGCTCTCTCGGTACCGATGCGATGCTCGCTTATGATCCGGCCAACGGCGCCTACTCGTTTTCATATATCGGGTATAACGGCACGATGGCCGGCGGCGGCGACACCGAGGACACACGTTGGGATGAGGCCATCAAATTTCGCCTTAGTTTTGGTCCGGTCCATTTCGGCGCGATGTATAAATTCGCCGACGGTTCAGGCGGCTGCTTCTCGGCCGCCGCCGCCTGGAGCGCGGCCACGTGTACCCCGGAACAGGCGCGTAATACCGCCTATGGATTCGACCTCGGCGGAGAGTACGGCAAGTTCTCGGCCGACGTCGTCTTCCAACATTACAACCAGGCGGTCAGCGTCCTCAACCCCTTGCTGGGGCCCCAGAGTCTGGCGGCCCCCTATCAGTCGACCACGAACAGCATCAATACAAACCCCATCATCGGTGCCAATCTGATCGGACCGGACAACACTGAATATGGCATCGTGACCGACAACACGGCCGTTATGCTCGCTGCCAAGTACACCTGGGACCCGTTCAAGTTCTATGCCGGCTACGAGCACATCCAGCAGTTCAACCCGTCGAACCCGTTGGGCATTGGCGCTTCGGCGCAGGGCGGATATCTCTTGAGCGGCGTCGAAGACAACAATCTTGATTCTCCCAAGACCGTGCAGATCGCCTGGGCGGGAGTGAAATACGCGTACGACATCAAGACCGACATCACGCTGTCCTACTATCATCAGTGGCAGAACGACTTCCGTGTTCCGCCTGCCTGCCCGCCCACCAGTTTCCGCGCTTCCTGCTCAGGCTTCCTCAACGAGGGTTCGCTTTACGCGGATCATCACTTCACAAAACGTTTCGACGTTTACGCCGGCATTGCATATTCCAACGTCAGCGGCGGTACGGCCATCGCCATTCCTCACGGCCCCGGCGTCCCCTATAACTATAAAAACAACACGGCTCCGACAGTGGGTGCTCGCTTCACCTTCTGATCGCTGCGTTACTCGAGCTTGGTGCGAAGCGATACCCTGGCGCCAGACTTGGAATGCCGGATAACCGCTGCAGTGATGGGGTGGAGGCGCCGCAGTGCCAACATCGCGAAGTCTCGTTCCAATTCGCGATAGTTTTTGATCAAGGCGTCGCCAAATTCAGTGACTTGCATACATCTCGAATGGCTTCGAGAAGACAGATTTTCCCCGGCCCAAGACTGGAATGTTCCGCGAAAGAGAAACCTCCTACTCGGCCGCCACCGGCGCGTTACCCCCGGCGGCAGGACGGCGCACCAAGAAGCACAGGGGTATGAGCAGCACACTGAGCCACGCCGAAACATAGAACAGGTCCAGTGACGATAGGAGATAACTTTGGCCAATCATGGCCTGCGTCATCGCGCCCGCAGCGACCTGATCGCCCAAGCCCAGCTGATGCATTTGCGTCAGCGTTTCTTGGTAGGCCGGCGCGTACTGCGTCACCGAATCGGCCAGCTGCGACTGATGCAGCGCTTCGCGGCGGTCCCAGAAGGTGGTGATGAGCGAGGTGGCGAAACCGGCCGCGGTGATGCGCAGAAAATTCGACAGGCCCGAGGCGGCGGGCACCTTCTGCGCCGGTAACCCGTCGAAGGCCACGGCCAGCATCGCGACGAAGAACACGCCCATGGCAAGACCTTGCACCAGCTGCGGCGCAACGAACACCAGGTAGCTCGAGTCGGCTGTGAGCCGCGCGCGCATGAAGTAAGACAATGCGAACAAGCCGAAGGAGCTGGCCGCGAGCACGCGTGGATCGAAGCGGCGCATTAGTCGCCCCATCATCATCGAAGTGAGGACGGCGGTGATGCCGCTGGGAGCGGATACCAGTCCGGCCCAGGTCGCGGTGTAGCCCAAATTGCTCTGCAGCCACAGCGGCATCAGCACGACGTTGCCGAAAAACACCGCATAGCCGAGACACATCGCGAGCGTGCCAAGCGCGAAGCTGCGCGATTTGAACAGACTCAAGTCGACGATGGGATGCTTCTCGGTCAGCTCCCAGATGAGCCAGGCTGCAAAGACGACCACCGTCACGATCAGCAGCGCGACTATAACTGACGAGTTGAACCAGTCCAAATCCTTGCCCTTGTCGAGCATGATTTGCAACGCGCCCACCCACACGAACAGCAGCGCGAGGCCGATGCGGTCGATGGGGATTTTTCGCGTCGGGGTTTCCTGGGACTTCAGATTGCTCCAACACATCCAGGCGCAGAACACGCCGACAGGCACGTTGATGAGGAAAATCCATGGCCATACATAGTTGTCGGAAATGTAGCCGCCGAGCAAGGGACCCGCGATGGGCGCCACCAGCGTGGTGATTGACCAGATGGACAGGGCCGTGGTGCGCTTACTGGGGCCAAACACATTGATGAGCAGGGCCTGACTTCCCGGAATCATGGGTCCGGAAACCGCGCCCTGCAGCACGCGAAACGCGATCAGCGAGGGCAGGCTCCAGGCGAGCCCGCATAATAAAGAGGCAATGGTAAAGAGCACCACCGAGGCCACGAAGGTGCGCACCACGCCGAAGCGCTGCATGAGCCACCCGGTCAAAGGCACGGATACCCCGTTCGCCACCGCGAAGGAGGTGATCACCCAGGTGCCTTGATCGACGCTGACGCCCAAGTTGCCCGCGATGGTGGGAATGGACACATTGGCGATGGAGGTGTCGAGCACCTGCATGAAGGTCCCCAACGCGAGGGCCACGGCGGTCATGACTTTGCGCCCGCCGAGCAGGGCCGGCGCAGCCCCTAGGCTCGCGGCGTTCGCGCTCACGGGCGGGCGGCCAACATCAGTGCGCCGTCACGGCGGCGCGCATTTCGGCTGAGCTTCGCCGGTTCCTGGGCGTGCGGTCCGGCATTGTCGGCGATGATGGAGGCGATCAGCGCATCGACGCGCGGATCATCACCGGCGCTGCTCTGCTGCGGCAGCGGCACATTGCGCACGGCGGTCGACATGAGCGGACCCGACGCGTTGTGCAAGTCCACGCGCACCGTGGTTGAGAGCCCAATGCGCAGCGGATGCGCCCTGAGTTCGGTCGGATCCAGCAGGATGCGCACCGGCACGCGCTGTACGATTTTGATCCAATTGCCGGAGGCATTCTGCGAGGGCAGCAGCGCAAAGGCATTGCCGCTGCCAGCGGCGATTCCGGCGAGATGCCCGTGGTACGTGACCTGGTGTCCGTACAAATCCGTTCGCACCGTGACCGGCTGGCCATCGCGCATGCGCTCGAGTTGCACCTCTTTGAAGTTGGCATCCACCCACACGTTCTCAAGCGGCACGACGGCCAGCAGCGGCGTGCCCGCCGCAACCCGCTGGCCTACCTGTACTGAACGTTTGGCGATGACGCCGCTCACCGGCGAGGTGAGTTCGGTGCGATGCAGGGCGAGCGCGGCATTGCGCACCGCGGCTGCCGCGGCCAGGACTTGTGGATGGTCCGCAATGGTGGTGCCGTCAATTTGCGCCACGGTTTGGCTCAGTTGCTCGCGCGCTGCGGCGACGTTGGCGCGCGTCGTCGTCACCGCATCACGTGCATGGGAGAGCTCTTCTGCCGAAATGGCGCCGTCCGCAATCAAGCTGCCGCGGCGCTGCAAATCATCGTCGGCGGTCCGCGCGGCTTGTTGACGCTGCTCGATCTGCGCTCGTAGTTCCTGCCCCTGGGCGAACAGCCCGCGCACTTGGCGCACGGCGCGCGCCAGGTCAGCCTCGGCATTCTCCTCGGCGATCTTCGCATCCGCCGGGTCGAGCTTGAGCAGCGGCTGGCCGGCCTCGACGAGCTGCGTATCGTCCACCGTGAGCGACAGCACGGTGCCGGGAACTTCGCTGGTCACCTGCACCACATCGCCATTCACGTAGCCGTCATCGGTGCTTTCAAAATAGCGAGCGTCGAAGAACCAGTACCCGGCATAGAGGAGACCGCTCAGCAGAACCACGGCGCCCAAGCCGAACAATCCCAAGCGCCGCGCTCGTCCGGAATTCGCGCCGGCGGGTGATGCCGGGGTCGCGGTCGGCGCCGTCGGCGCGGCCGGCGGGGTCGATGGAGAGGTCTCGTTGCTGTCTTTCGTGTTCATGGTATTACCCGTGTCAAAACTTCCGATACGCGCGCATCGAAGCTGCCGCCGACGGCGGAGAGCAGCGTCACCCGCGCCACGGCTTGATCGGCGATGATGTCGACCATCGACTGGCGCGCAGTAAGAACTTGAGTCTCCGCATTGAGCACCGAGAGATAACTGGCCAGGCCTGCGCGGTAACGTTCCTCGGCGAGTTTGTAGGCCGCTTCATTGGCCCCCAAAGTCTCTTGTTGTTCCATCCGTTCACGCGCCAACGCATCGATGCGAGTGAGCTGGTCGGCCGTTTGCTGAACGGCGCGCAGCACGGTGTCGTTGTAGCCGGCGATGGCGGCGTCCAGCTGCGCCTCGCTGCTCTGATATTGCGCTCGCAGGCGCCCACCATCGAATAGCGGCAGTGAAATCAGGGGACCCGCGCCATAGCCGCTCGCGCTCCCCTGCACCAAATTGCTCAAGCCAAACGCACCGATGCCGGCGAGCGCCTTTAAATTGACGTCGGGATAAAACGCGGCGCGATCGGAAAGCCGCTGCGAGTCGGCCGCCTCTATAGTGAGGCGTGCGGAGAGCACATCCGGCCGCCGCGCCAGCAAATTGATGGGCAATGCGGTCGGCACGGGCAGGGCCGCATCGAGGTTCAACACCGGGCGATGAATGGAGGCATACGCATCGGCGCCCTGCCCGGTTAGTGCGGCGAGCTCATGCACGGTGAGATCCGCCGCGGCTCGCGCTTGATCGCGCGCCACATGGGCCTGTGGCAGCTGGCCTTCGGCTTGCCGCAATTCGAGCTGGGTATCGACGCCCGCGGCGACGCGGCGGCGCGTGATGGCGACGATATTCTCGCGCTGCGCGGCCGAGCGCTCCGCGATGTCCGCCAGCGCGTTTTCCCGGTACAGCTCGACATAGGCTTGCGCAATGGCCGTGCCTAGCATCAGCCTCGCGTTCTCGACATCGAGCGCCGCGGAGTGGGTCAGGGCCTGGGCGCGATGTACCGCGTTAGCCTGCCTTCCGAAGAAATCCAGATCCCAATTCAAGCTGGCACCGGCCTGGCCCATCCAAAATGTATGCGCGGCAAGCGGCGGCGGAATGAGGTAGTCCTCTGGCGCGCGCTGATACAACGCGCTCGCATCCAGGTTCGCCGATGGCAGCCGCTTCGATTGCGCGATTTGCGCGTTGGCCAAGGCATCCGCCACACGCGCCTGCGCTTCGGCCAGGGTGGGATTGTCCTTGAGGCCGGCCCGAATCAAGCCGTCGAGTTGCGGATCGTCGAAAGATTTCCACCAACCGTCGGGGACCGGTTCCACCGCCGCGCCGGTAAGGCCCACGCGGCTGTTTTGCAGCGTCTCACGGTGCGCAGACTCCTTCGGCGGCAGCACACATCCGGCCAGGAGGACAGTGGCGAACAGTAATGCGCTTTTGAAGGACATGACTCTCAGGCCTCCGCGGCCACGGCGGCCGGATCGATGTGCGCGTGCAGAGTGCTATTGAGCTTGACCAGCAAGCGCAGCAACTCCTGAACATCGGCCTTGCTGAAGTCGGTCAAAACTTCGTTGAGCTTATCGACAACCAGTGGAATGAGAGATTCAATCGTCTCGCGGCCGGCCGGCGTCAGCTGCAACTCCACCTTGCGCCGATCACGATCGCGCCGCACGCGTTCCAGCAAGCCGCGTTCTGCCAGCTGGTCGATGATGCGGGTGAGCGCACCGCTGTCATGACGGTACTGGGTGCAGATGTCCTTCGGATTGACCGCAATGCCGTCGTGCAAGCATGTCAGCACAATGTACTGGATGAAGCTGAAGCCGCGCTGCTCGATGACCGGCTCCATGATGTCGAGCATCAAGGAATGGGCGCGCTTCACGAGATACCCGACGCTCAGCTGCGCCTTGTACGTGGAGACCCGATAATGCTGCTTGGACATTGAATGCCTCGGCACTTACTGCTTTGGCAGCTATTATGCGCCGATTGATGCCGCTGTCAAATCGCCTGAATATTGATTTAAATCAGGAATTTACTGCTGGAGTTGGCTAGGTGAGGGCCACGCCGCTTGATACCAAAAAAGCATAAGCAGATTCCCTGCGTGATTGACTAGCAAAATGTTTCGCGCACCTGGGGCCGCGAAAGAAAATACAGAATCGCAGCTGCGACGGACACGCCGATAGCGCCCTCCAGCACATGGCCGATAAGAATCTGCGCGGCATCGCCAAGGCCATTCACGCTAAAAATAGCGGCCGCCAGCCACCAGCCCCATCGTCGACGCCGAAAGCAGCCGATGCTTGCCGAGGCCATGACAAACGCCAGTATCATGAATCCTGGACCAAGCCATGTACGGTAAGGCAGGAGCAATGAGCGGCGCGCCGGATAAAGCTGCCAAATTGCCTCAAACCATGATCCCGGTGCCACCAGCGCCGTCCCGACGCTGAGCAGAATGAGGGTCGCTACTGCGAAAAAGATCGCGATGAGCAATACACCATAGGAATTTGCTTTGAGCATTTGGCCGCACAGCCGCAATAGTTAATGATTCGTCACGTTAAGTTGAGGACAGGAACGCGATTGCACGGGTAGGCGCTGCGTGCGTGGCTACACTCAAGAGTTTGAACGGATACAATTAGATTGAGTCGAATGCAGTTGCATTGTCACACTCCTTGGCCGCATTCATTGAACCACAGCACTCCTAAGCACACCAACCGCCTAAAATTCTCAATGATGCCGATAGCATGGTTGCGGCGGTGTTGTCTGATCACTGCTCTTGCGACCGCCGCACACGCAGGCCCTGCGCCTTTTGACCTCGCGGGTCCGGTTCTTGAAGTGAAAATCACTCGGGCGGCACAAACGCTGCCCGTTTTTGAGGTCCCAAATCTCTCGGTTGGTGACCAAATATGGATTAAGGCGGATTTGCCGGCGACTCAATCGGAACATTTCCTGTTGGTGATCGCATTCTTGAGCGGATCGACCAATCCGCCGCCCAAGAAATGGTTCTACCCGTGCAAGACGTGGACCAAGGAATGCGCGCGCGACGGGCTGACCGTGTCCGTACCGCCGGGTGCAAAGCAGGTGCTGGTATTTCTCGCGCCGGAAACCGGCGGGGACCTCAAGACATTGATCGGCGCTGTCCGAGGCCGGCCCGGAACCTTCGTCCGCACCTCGCAGGATTTGAACCAAGCAGCCCTCGATCGCTTGCGCCTCGAACACTATCTGGCCGCGATTCGAACCCTCAACAACGAGGACGCCGCCAAGCTAAAGAACGGGGCGCCGCTCCTGGCGCGTAGCCTCGCCATCAAGGTCGATGAGAAGTGCTTGGATCGTCTCCCGGAACTACAGGCGCCCTGCCTGATGCAGGGACAAGAATCGCTCATATTGAATGACGGGCACACCACGTCGATTGTCGAGGCGCTCACCTCGGGTCCCGGCAGTGACTTGGCCATGGAAGCGAGCTACACGCCACAACTCAGCTACGGGTACTACAGTCCCTACATTGCTTCGATACTGGATATCGCGCGAATTCTGGACTCGCTTGGCGTGGCTCAATACCAGTACATACCCGCACTTGCGGCCGAGCGCGAGGACAAAGTTGCGCTGACGCTGAACGCCGCCCCCTCGTTTCAAAATCCGAAATCCGTTTTGGTGGCGGCGCTCCCGGCCGTTGAGCAGACCCAGTATCCACCGTTGCATGCGGTAAGCCCGACAGAGACCTACTGTGCCAGTAAGGCAAAACTCGTGCTGCCAGTCGAAGGTGCGCCCTTGGTATTTTCCACCGGCTATGCGCATGACATGTCGTTGAGTTTGACGCGGTCGGACGGTTCGATAGTTCGCTTGCCCGCCGCCCCCGACGCGCTTCAGGGCGGCTATGTGGTCGACACCTCTGGCCTGGATTCCGCGAGTCTCGGCGACAGTATCCCTGCGACGTTGCAGGGTAAGTGGGGTTTTGACTCCTACCAGGGTCCGGGATTCCGCCTGATGAATTCGCGTGCCGCCATTTGGGAGATGGACGCAGGGGACGCGGCAAACCTAATCGTCGGGCGCCAGAATACGCTTCGTCTTCGCGCCAAAAGCGTTACTTGTATCGACCGCATCACGCTCAAGGACTCGCAAGGAAAGGAATTGGTCGCCGAGTGGAAAGCCGTCAAGCCCAATGAAGTCGACGTGAAACTCCCCCTGCAGGACGCCCAGCCCGGTGCTCTGACATTGATGGTGACTCAATTTGGTGCCACTGGGCCTCAAGCGATTCCCATCCGCGTCTATGCTGACGCCGGACGCTTTGAGGTGTTCACGTTACACGCCGGCGATACGCAGGGAACACTCAAAGGCAGCAGGCTTGATGAGGTCGCGAGTCTGAGCATTGGCAAACTGCTGTTCATACCGGGCGAAATCTCCACGCGCGCCGGCGCCGAAGAGCTTTTGATGACCGCCCAGGATGCGCAGTCTATCGCTGATTTGAAACGGGGACGCCCCATCGCGGCGACAGTAACGTTACTCGATGGTCGCGTATTCCCGCTGGTCGCCTCCGTCGACCTGCCTCGCCCACGAGTCACGCTGATCAATAAAAGCGTGCAACCCTCACCGACCGGAGATAACAGCAACCTCAGACTCGTCGATGTTGACGAACTGCCGCAGGACGCGACATTGACCTTCTCGGTGCGAACCGATGTCCCGGCAACATTTTCGCAAAACGAAGCCATGGAGGTCGCGACGGCTGATGGGTCGTTCACGACGACATTGGGCATTGGCAATGGGGGTATGACACTCGAGAATTCCCGCGTCGCCGTAGTCACCCTGAATTCGGCCAAAGTATTCGGTCGAGCCGCTTTCGGACCGTTGCAATTTCGCGTCAATGCGGGCGGGGTGGTTGGAGATTGGCAACCATTGGCGACGTTGGTGCGTCTTCCGGCGCTGACCGCCATTGACTGTCCTGCCACTCCCGAACTCGCATGCAAGCTCTCGGGTTCCAGTTTGTACTTGATCGATTCGCTGTCCAACGATCCGCAGTTCGCGCATCCCGTGCAGGTTCCCGAAGGATTCTTAGGATCGGCGCTGCCGGTCCCCCATCCCGGCCCAGGGTCGCTTTACGTAAAGCTGCGCGACGATCCAGCCGTGATAAATCTGGCCACCCTTTCGGCCCGGCAATTGCCGGTGTCCTCCGGCGAACTCGAACGCTCTGCCATCCGCCAGCCTGCGCTAGTCGAGGACGATAACTCAGCGATAGGCGGTGCGGCGAAGCCGCCGCGAAATACTCCGCCCGATTCGCAGTGAGAGCGCTGCGCCTCTATCGCGGATAGGCCTTCACGCTGTCAGCGACCGAGTCAGCCACGTGCTCCTTGGTGATCACGCCCGCGACATCACTGCCCCGGGGTACGCCACGGCCGCGTACAACCACCGCCATAATGGCGTTGCGCCGCCACATGCGGCGGATCACGTCGAATGCGGTCTCATCTTCGCGCACCACAGTGAAGTTTCGGTTGGCCACATCGCCCAAGCTCACTCCGGTGTTGGCGTTTTCCAGGCCGCGCCGAAGCCCGGTATTGACTCGGATCACGCCAAATATGTGGCCTTTGTCAGTGACAACAACATAGCGCAGGCGGCCTGCATGCTCAGGCTGACGCAAATATTCGTCGAAACTCTCTGCCGCGGGCAGAACCTGGATGTCGGCGTCCATCACGTCGCGCGCGGATCGGATGAGAAACATGTTGGCATGACGCGCCTTTGGAATTGCCCGTCCACGTCGTACAAGCTTTAGGGTGTAAATAGTCTCCCGAGACAGCACTCGGCGCGCGCCGATGCTCATCGCCACCGCCACAATCATAGGCATCACAATGCTGTAGTCGAGCGTCATCTCAAAAATCATCGTGACTGCCGTCATCACCGCACCGGTACCGCCGCCAACCATGGCACCCATGCCGACCATGGCGAATGCCGGAACGCTCAATTGAATAGGTAGGCCGGCGGCATTCCAAAACGCTGCAAACGCGCCTCCCAGGGCGGCTCCCATGAATAATGAGGGTGAAAAGATGCCTCCCGATGAGCCGGATCCAAGACTGATCGATGTCGCCAGCGCTTTGCAGATGCCTAGCAGCGCGAGCAGCCAAAAAGTGGAGATCTGTCCCGCCAACACCGCTTGAATCGTGGCGTAGCCAACGCCATCGACGTAGTACTGACCGAAGGCGCGCAATAGCGCATACATCAGCGCGCCCACCAGCAACATGCCGAACATGTGGCGCCAGTAGCGCGACTTTATCCGGTCGAAAAGATCCTCGGTCACATGAAGTCCGCGGATGAAACCTGCCGCCGCAACCCCGCAAAGGGCACCGAGTACGGCAAATAGCACCAGCACAATCAACGCACTTGAATCGACCGCCATGGCTTGCAGCGGCGGTACGTGAAATGCAGGCGTGTCGCCGAAAAACCAACGACCCACGAATGTCGCAGTTCCGGTGGCAATGGCGACAGGCAGAAACGTCTCGACGCTCACCTCCGGCATCATCAGTTCGATCGCAAACATCACGCCGCCAATCGGTGTATTGAAGGTGGCGGCGATACCTGCGCCCGCGCCCGCAGCCACTAGAGCAATCCGCTGGCCCGCAGGCATGCGAATAATCTGTCCTACCGTGGAACCCAGCGCCGAGCCAATCTGGATAATGGGTCCTTCGCGCCCGACCGATGATCCGCTGCCGATCGCAAGGGCGGAGGCCAGGGACTTTACCAGCGCTACCACGGGTCGGATGACACCACCCTTGTGATAGATCGCGTCCATGACTTCCGGGACCCCGTGACCCTTGGCCTCCGGGGCAAAATGGGTGACCAAGAAAGTGACCCCGATGGCGCCTAACACCGGGACCAAAATGACCCCCACTCGCCACGGCGCAGGAGCCGTGAAAACGTTCGCATCGTAGTGAATGAACGCATGACCGGCAAAGAATAGATTGTGAATCAGGCCGATCAAATCGCGGAACAACACCGCGCCGATCCCCGTGATAACGCCCAATCCCAGCGCCAATAAAGAGAGCCGCGCCAAAGGCAGTTGGCGGATTTCCTCGCCTTCCATTACGGCGTCATTCGCATTGCAAGTAAACGGTCAAGAGGAGGTACAAGACTCACCCGATTACACAAGATCTCCCTCCAATCGCTCAATGATCGGGCAACTCGTGCCGTGAGGCTCATCGCACGCGGCCACCAAGCCGTTCAGCACATCACGTAGTTTGGCTAAATCCGATAATTTCTGTTCAACGAGAGCCAGCTTTGCAACCGCCAGAGAGCGGTTTTCCTTACACGCCCCTTTGGCGTCGAGCTTCATGAGACGCTGCACCTCCTTTAGGGACATACCGAGAGCCTGTGCCCGCTTGATGAAACGCACCCGATTTGCGGTGTCCGGCGGGTAATATCGAAAACCCCGCGCTCGCTTCGGCGGCAAACTCACCAGTCCGCGGCGCTGGTAGTAGCGCACGGTCTCGATGTGCACGCCGGCCGCCCGGGCAATGTGCCCAATTGTGAGCTTTGCCTCACTCATTCTTGACTCCGTACTTAGGTACACGGTGTAGGCTACACCCGATGCAAACGGCAACCAAGCAACTCTGGGCGAGCGCTTTGGCGGCAATTGTCGGCTCGCTTTGCTGCGTCGCGCCGCTGGTGTTGATCACCTTGGGGATCAGCGGCGCGTGGATAAGTCGGCTGACGGCCCTCGAGCCCTATCGGCCAATCTTCATTGGTGCCACGGGAGTATTTTTGGTTCTCGCATTTCGACAGCTGTATATCGTTCCCTCTAGATGCGCGCCCGGCGAGGCGTGTGGGAATCCGCGCCTGCAACGGCGGCAGCGGCAATTTTTTTGGATCGTTGTTATCGGGCTGGCGGCGCTCATTGCATTCCCTTGGTACGCCCCGTTACTTATTAGCTAAGGAAGATCACCATGCGTCGTTTCACTTTCGCGTGCTTGGCTCTGCTCGGTGGTTCGCTCGCTGCCGGCGCCGCCTTTGCCGCGCCCCCGCAGACCGCCACCTTGGCGGTCGAAAATATGACCTGTGGCACCTGTCCAATCGTGGTCAAAAAAGCGCTCGAACGAGTTCCTGGTGTCAGCGCAACCACGGTAGATTTTGACAAGAAGACTGCCACCGTGACCTTTGATCCGGATAAAGCAAGCACCGCGCGATTGACTCAGGCGACGACAGAAGCAGGATTTCCATCGAAGCTGATCGTAAAGCCGTGAGCGCGGTCATTTTGCGGTCCGTGCTCACCTGCCCGAGCTGCGGGCAGCAACGCGAAGAAGCCATGCCGACGGACGCGTGCCAGTTTTATTATGAGTGCACGGGTTGCAAAGTATTGCTAAAACCCAAGGCGGGCGACTGCTGTGTGTTTTGTTCCTACGGCTCGGTCGCCTGTCCACCGATTCAAGAGCAGCGCCGCTGCTGTCAGTGATTCAAACGTATTTTCGCCAGATCATTTCTGGCAGGAATGACAACAGAGCGACGGCTAGAGTAAGCCCGACGATATTGTTGAGGGAGTGCGGCCCCAGCGCGATGCCCGCTGCAAATAAGGCGAGAGCGGCGGCGCCCAGAAAAAATGCGGGCCCCGATATGTAGCAGTGCAGCCGGTGGCAGCGGCGCGCGTTCAGTGTACAGCCCGTTCCCATCCAAATGAACGAAGCCATCCACACCAACGCGGTAGCGCGCGCTGCCATCGAAAAAAAGTTCGACGCGAATCCGATCACCAACGGCAGACACCACCAAACGAAGCCCATGCCTGGCCTGTTAACCCAGTCGTTGCGCGTCTCACCAACTGCTTGCTCGTTCATGGGATTTGAGCTTCAGTCCTTCTGATCACTGGCGGCGAGTGTCTCATTTACTTTCGTAGCGAATACGTTGGCGTCCCAGGGCGGAAACTTCTCATTATCCAACCCTGGGAGCTGATGCATCATGAAGCTCGGTTGCAGCGGGTCCTTCTCACTCCATACGGCTTTCGGCGGGTAGATCAGATAGACGTCCCAGGCGTAGACCGGGCGCGAACCGTGCGGAAGACCTAAAACCTGTGACATCTGGCGTCCAAAATCACCGCTGGAATTCCAAGCAGCCGCCAAGGATCAGCGCGCTGATGCCCAATGCGATAATGAGAACGATCCTCGACCGGGCCGGCGCTAAATGATTTCTCATGCTAAGAAGCGCGGCGCGAACGAGGCGATGTCGATCGCGATAACTAGGATGGCGGCACCCCACACCAGCCAGCGCAATTTGTGCTGCTGCGCGACATCGCACTCCGTGGCGGTTTGTGGACGGCGATAGACAATCCATAGACTAACGCCCAGCAAGACAATGGTTACAGCGACGACATACGGCTGGATGAAGGCCAATCGCGCCAACCACACGGCGCCGGCCACGCCCAACAACGTAACCGCCCAAGGCGACACACAGCAGACCCCGAATGCCAGCGCGACAGCGCTCAAGCCCGGTGCCCCGCCCGTTGCACCTACTGCCGTGGGTTTTCCGCTCATTGGCTTCAATCCTAAACCCTGTAGCAGCTACGGGCTCAAGCGGTTTCTGAACCGGTGCGATTAATTGAATTTTATGCCGATGGCAAACCGCCGCGGACTATGGGGTGCGCAATACACCACTTCGGCCGTTGTCCGATAGTTCAGAAGCGAATCGCTGACGATGACCTGTTTGCCCACCGGCCACCTGCGGCGTGTAATGAGGCGTGCTCCGTGTTCGCTCAGGTTTACGAACACCACGGTCTCATTGACAGCAGGCCCCTCAGCTGCCTCGAGACTCGCCACCGTATTAGTGGCCATGCGGTGCTCGGTTCGTCCGGTTTGCATGTCATTCACCCCCCGGAGGTTGCCGGTTGAATTACTGATGTGAGCGGGATCAGCGGGGGCGCAGCACCCGCGTCGGATGCCCACCGGTTCCTGCGTTTATGTCGATAAAGCGCTGTATCAGCCTGCTTCATCAGCTCTTGCAGCGTCACGGGCTTGCCGGGATCAAAGTGCGCCACGCCGACACTCAACGACAATTTGTACGGGCCTTCGGCGCCCGCGCTGTCAGCCACCTTGGATTGCAACCGCCTGCAGATCGCTTCCGCGCTGCGTCCGGGTACCTCGGCGATCAAGGCCACGAATTCATCGCCACTCAAGCGGGCGGTCACGTCAAATTTGCGAAAAGTTTCCTTAATGCATCCCGCCGCGAGCGCTAGGGCCCGATCACCCTCTCCGTGGCCAAAGCGGTCGTTTATCGATTTGAGCCCGTCCACATCAGCGAAGAACAGCACCATATGCTGGCGCGTGTCGCAGGCACATCTCAGATGCCGAGTCGCCAGCGAGATAAATCCGCGGCGGTTATGCAGACCGGTCAGATCGTCCCGGAATGCCATCTGCAGCAGTGCGCGCTGCAAACCCAGGTGCCCGTGGGTGAAGCGCACGATTCGCGCAATGGTGTCTGATGCCATCAGAGCACTGTCCGCGACGTCGTCAGGCCCGGAGGCCAAACGAGTCAGGTTGCCGCTGGCCCCTGACAAACCCTGCGCCGGTTCCAGGGCACCGTGAATGTCGGGCAGCAAAACCACCGGCAGGTTCGGAAGCTTGTCGCGAACCTGAATGACCATGCACAGTGCAAAGTTGCGCGTCAATGTTGAATCCAAGAGCAGCACATCCGGTGATTTCTCGGCGATCATGAGCAGCGTGCGGTCAAAATCCTCCATGTTTACCCGCGAGCCCTTCACATCCATGAGAAGACAGTCGATCGACTCATCAGTACGTCCGTTCAAAAACCAGGAGTTTTCCCGACTATCCAAAACGACGAGTGCCTTAAGCAGTTTTTGTTTCATAGTCGCGTTTTCACCCGGTTTTTCTCGACTGACTACCCGGACAGCATAGACGGCGTATCCATCAGCACAATCGGGTGAATTCTTGATGGATCATTCGGAAAACACCGGATGCCCCGAGTGAGGGGCGCTGCAGCATCGAGCTTAACTACGGCTCTAGCAAGCCGTTGCGGATCGCGTAACGAACCAGCCCGGCGGTCTGATGAATGTCGAGTTTTTCCATGAGCTTCGTGCGGTGCGTGTCGGCCGTTTTGACGCTGATACCCAGCAACGCAGCGATCTTCTTGGTCGAATGCCCCTCACCAACCAGCTGCAGAACTTGCCGTTCACGCACGCTCAGTTGTCCATTGGGCCCTGCGGTATTGTTCAGATAGGCGTGGACCACGGCCTTTGAGATCTTGGGGCTCAAATACACCTCGCCGCGATCCACGTGCCGGATGGCCGCCACCAAATCAGTGCTTGCTTGCGTTTTGAGCACGTACCCGCGTGCGCCGATGCGCAATGCCTCGACTGCATACGGTTCTTCCATATGACGGGTGAGAATGATCGCGCGCATTTCTAGTTTGAGCCGTACCGCTTCGCGCAAAACGGCGAGACCGTCAAGGCCCGGCATATCCAGATCAAGCACGGCGATCTCCGGGAGCAGTTCCTGGATCATGCGAATCGCCTCGAATCCATCGGAGGCTTCGCCCAATACCTCGATTTGCTCCTTCTCCAGCACCAACTTCAATCCCTGACGGACAATGTCATGATCATCCGCAAGGATCACACGAATCGGCATTCATTTCTCCATTGGAATCGATATCACCAATTCAGTCCCGTGGCCTTCGCCCGAGTTGATCTGTAAGTGCCCGCCGACAACACTCAGGCGCTCGCGAATGCCGATCAAGCCGAAGCCCTGTTCCGCTTGCCGGACGGCGGTCGACGCAGTATTAAATCCCCTGCCATTGTCGCGTATGCAACAGCGCACCGAGTCGGCTGTTCGCTGAAATCCGATCCATACCGCCGTTGCCTGCGCGTGCCTGACCACGTTGTGCAGCGCTTCTTTGGCGATGTGGTACAAAGTCGTTTCCACGCGCTTCGGCAATCGCGGCTCGAGCACGGCGTCGATGTTTATCTGCAGTTGGGAACGCTGCGCGAGTCCCTCGAACAAATACCGCAGGGCCGGAACCAACCCTAAATCGTTCAATAGTGCGGGCGCCAGTTCGTGCGAAAGCCGGCGCAGCTGAGATTCGATCTGATCGAGCAGCTGCGTCACCTTGAGAACACGCGGTTGAACGGCCGGCACCTCATCCGATAGGTTTTGCAGCGCGATGTACACCGCCACCAATAATTGGCCGGCCTCATCGTGAAGGACTTTGGCGATTCGCTTGGCTTCCTGCTCCAGAACCTCGTTGAAGTGGCGCAGAGCCGTGTTGGCTTCGCGAAATCCGCCATATGTCATTTCGTAGGGCGAAACGCACTCGGCAAAAAATTGCGCAGCGCCCGTCAGTATCCGATCGCATTCGGAATCTGCCACCTCTTGTATCAGCAAGTTGCGCAAGCAAGTATGATGAATGTCCGCAATCGCGACCAAGCTCGTGCCTGCCTCCAGGGCCCGGCGCCCGATTTGATACGCCTCCTGCAGGGCTGATTCCCCTGCGCCGCCCAAATAATTTTGCAACGACGCCGGATAGGCGGTAGCGGCTTCTGTCACGGCTGAGTACCTCGAAATCGCGCGACCAGGACCAAGGCATCATCGTTGCCTTTGTAGGCGCTCGCCAGTATTCCCTCCGCCAGCGACTCGACCTTGGCGTCCATTGCGACGCGCATCGGATGCTCCGCGGTTACACCGTCGGTGACCATCGTCAATATATCACCCGGTCGCACGAGCAATTCTTCGGCGCGAAGCATGGGCATGTGACTGCCGACCACGCCATTGCGCAGCAGTAATTTGTCGTACGGCAGCTTCGGTTCCAGGTGCAGTAAAGCACCCTCGACATTGCCGACACCGATCCAGGTAAGAATCGAGTCCTCGGTATTGAACTTCGCAAGACTCATCGCCACTCCGCGCGTTGCGCGCAACGACTTGTGGCAACGATCCAGCAACTCTATGAGCGGATCGCCGGCGTGCTGCTGCAGCATTGCAACTGCGATTTTGGCTGCCGCGGCGGCCGCACGCCCATGCCCCAGACCGTCGATAACGGCAAAGATCATTCCGTTGGCAACGGGACCGGCCCAATGCCGGTCACCCGATTCCGTTTCTCCCGGCATGGTAGCGGCGGCTGTGCTCCATTCGAGGCCTGCGGCGTTCATTTCAGCCACTTCTTGACCGTGACCATCGTTCCCTGTCCCAGCTCCGATTCGATCGCAAACTCATCCATCAATCGCTTGACGCCGGGCAGTCCGAGGCCCAGCCCGCCGGATGTTGAATAGCCATCGCGCAACACGTCCTCGATGCTGCGAATTCCCGGGCCGCGGTCGCGAGCTCCGATCACGATGCCCTTCCTATGCGAGACTTCCACGCGCCGTATCGTCACTTCGCCCCGCCCCGCATACATGACGATGTTTCGGGCCAACTCGGAAATCGCCGTGGCAATCAACGTAGCATCGGTTGCTGTGAACCCGATGGCCGCGGCCATTGATCTTCCCTGCTGCCGTGCCGATACGATATCTCCGTCTGAGCGGATGGCTACCACAATATCTTGTAGCACGGACATTCGCTCTCAGATTTTGCCGGCGGCTCGTTGTTGCAGGTGCGCGAGGCCCTCCTCCAAATCGAGCGCGGTCGCCACGCCCTCCATCGTCAGGCCGAGCTGCACCATGGCAAATGCCACTTCCGGCTGGATGCCCACGATAACCGTATCGGCACCGCGCAGACGTATCATGTTGGTGATGTCGCGCAATGTCCGTGTCGCGAATGAATCCATCACGTCCAGCGCAGTCACGTCGATGATCACGCCATTCGAGCGGAAGTGAATCACCTTGTCGATCAGCGCCCGGCGCAGCTGTAAGAGATCCGCATCCGAGAGTGCAGCCTGGATGGTCGCAATGAGAAACCGTCCCTGTTTTAGGATTGGGACTTCCACGCTTCGGCCTATGAAGAGGCCGTATCCGCAACCGGGACCACCTTGTAGCCCAGCAGCCGCTCGGCTTGCTCGATGCCGCCTTGCAAGTCGCCGACGGTATTCATCTTGCCGAGATCCACGCCGATGGTGACGATGGTCTGCGCAATCTCGGGGGATAGACCGGTCACGATCACCGTCGCACCCAGCAGCCGTGAAGCTTCCACGGTTTGCACCAAGTGATTGGCGACGGTGGCATCCATTGCCGCCACGCCGGTGATGTCGATCACCACCACCTTGGCGCGGTTGGTGCGTATGCCGCGCAGCAGCTGTTCCGTCAACTGACGCGCACGCTGCGCATCGATGACGCCGATGATGGGTAAAATGAGCAGCCGCTCGCGGACCTGCAATACCGGCGTGGAGAGTTCGCGGATTGCTTCCTGCTGCTGGCGAATCACGCGTTCTCGCTCCTGCACGAAACCGACCGCCACCGTGTTGGCGATGCGGTTGGCCGCGGGTTCATAAGCATCCAAGATGCGGTTCAGCATCGTGAAATCGCTTTGATACTTGGCGAACAATGACCTCGCCAAGACGTCGCGCAGCAATAGCACGATGCCGACGACTTCGTGGGTTTCCACTCCGCGGGGGATGATGCGCTCGGACAAATTGCGCGCATACGATTGCAGGGCTTCGAACGTTCCGGTCGCGAGCGCCTCGACATAGTTGTCGTACACGGATGTGGCTTCGGCGAACAGCTCTTCCTTAGTCATCGCGGTCAGCAGCCGCGCTTCGGTGATTCGATTGGCCCACTCTTCGCGCAACTGCGTGCGGTTCTGCCGCAGGTGCGCCACGAGTTCCTGCAGCAACTCGGTCGATTGCGCCGCGGTTCGTTGTTCTTGGCTGGCAGATCGTTTGTTTGAGGACATGACTGTAACTCCTAGGCCACTACCTGGTCCGAAGGAGCCTTGGAACTCCCCCTCCCGTTTGCTTCAATTTACAGGGAAAGAGGGGATTGCATCATCAGGAGAATACCTGATCGAACTGCTGGGCGGGAAGGCTGGAGGCTGCCAAGGCGGCTTTCGCTCAAGTAGTGACCGAAATCGGTTACGGATCTTGAATTTTCCCATTTTCAGTTCCAACGAGCGTGATCGCCAACAGCCCCGCGACAATCGCCGACGTGGCGCCCACCAGCGCAGCAGCGCGAAATGCCGGAATAAATGCGGTCGATGAATCTTGTTTCGAAAACACCAGGCCAAGCAGCGCTGTGGCCGCCAATCCGGCAATCCGTGCCACGGCGTTGTTGAAGCCCGACGCAGTCCCGACGTGATCGGTGTCCACCGACGCCATTACTGCGGTGGTAAGCGGAGCAACGCTCATCCCCATGCCCAATGCCACCAACAATGTGGCTGGAAATATATCGAGCCAATAATTAGGCGCAGTTGCGCCGACGTGCGCATAAAGAGCAAGCCCGAGACCCACGAGCAAGGATCCGCAGGATAGCGGCAAGCGGCCGCCGATACGACCAGCGACCCGGCCCATTAACCTGGAACCGATGCCGACCAAGACCGGCACCGGGAGCAATGCGGCTCCCGCTGCAATGGCTGACCAGTGATGTATTTGTATCAGCAAAAATGGCAGCAAAACAAACAGTCCACCCAGACTCCCATACAAAAAGAACGTCAACAGAGTCAGGCCTACGAACGATGACGAGGAAAACATTGCAAGTGGCATGAGTGCGCGATCCGCCAAGCGGCCTTCCTGCCAAAGAAAAATTCCCAGAAACGCCAGCCCGGCAATGAACGCACTCCATATCGAAATACTTGAGCGGTGGGAGCCCGCTGCTTCTGTCAAGGACCATGTCAGGAGTCCCAACGCGACGGTGGCCAAGCCCCCTCCCCAGACGTCGAGCCGAGGCGCCTTTGCGCTTTCTCGCTGTTCGGCGACAAACTTCCACGCCAAGAAGCCTGCAGATAGCGCCACTGGAATATTGATGATGAAAATCACGCGCCAGCCGATCGCGTCAATGAGCCACCCGCCCATGATGGGACCGAGCGCGCCGGCCACTGCGCCGACCGCGGCCCAAGTTCCGATCGCGCGACCACGATCCACGCCCGAAAATGCGCCGCCGATAATCGCGAGGCTGTTAGGCATCAATAGTGCAGCACCCATCCCCTGCGCGCTTCGCCCGGCCAGCAGCCACGCAAACGTGGGGGCGGCGGCGCATAGAATTGAAGCCGCGGCAAATAGCAGCAACCCGATGAGAAATAGTCGCCGCCTTCCAAAGTGATCGCCGAGGCTGCCGCCAAGCAGGATCAGCGCCCCTAAAGGCAGCAAGTACGCATTGATGGCCCAGGAAAGGATCGAGGGATCTGCGTGGAGCCCGCTGGCCAACGCAGGGAGCGCAACATTGACTACGGATCCATCAATGAAAGCGAGACTTGATCCTAAGGTGCTGGCCGCCAATGTGGCGCGAAGCAACACTCGCGTGCTGAGCAAGGGCAGGTCACCTCTTGGGGTACTCCGTGAGCCTCCGTGTCTCCTGAACACTTTTTCCCTTCATCGCCGCTACTCCTTTATCCGATCAATGAACACAGGCACGAGTGTCGAATCGCATCTTAGTCCTGTTCACCAAGCGTTTGGACATACGTTTTGCCGTAGGGGTAGAAGAGTTCCTTGCGGCCTTGCTGCCACGCCGCCTTGAGCTCTGGAGTTGTGATATCCCAGTCCGGCCGGCATTTCTTGGTGACGGCGCGTAAGTCTTGGCGTAGATCTTCCATCGTTGGCCGGCCAAAGAACCAGTAGCCGTTGTACACCTTATGGATGACAAGGCCGGGTTCGAGCACAATCACATGGGGAATCATCGGGTTGTTGACAGGATCGGTGTATTCGGCGATATCCAGATCTTTTTGGACAACACGGCGCAAATCAGAGAGGAACGGCCAGTGGGCGCCGACTCCGCTGCGATATTCATTCGTCTGGGTGATGTTGTCGGTGCTAATCGTGACGAGCCGGCAATAGGCAACCTCGAGTTCACGATGGAGTTCAACCAGCCCCTCAGCCTGCCGGCGGTCCTTCGGGCAGAACCCTCCCCGACTGAGAACCAGGACCATGGGATGTTGTGCTTGCAGCTCAGAGAGCTTGCGGCGTTTCGCGGCGTGGTCAGACAGCTCATAGTCGGGGAACATCGCGCCGGGAACAATATCCGCTCGCATACGAACTCCTTGATCAAAGCGAGAAGATGACGATGGCTGCTGTGCCGTTACCGCCAAAAAATCCCGACACGGCCCCAGATGTCGGGGCGACATACTGCCTGCCGTTAATTTTTACGCGATTTAACTTCAATTATCGCAACTGCTCCAACCATACAATAGCTAATTCGCTTGCGCCACCTCGCGCGGGCAGAACCGTACTGTGGATTGCGAGCGCAGTTTCGCCTGATTCGCATTCGGATATCCATCGAAATCCCGCCACACTTGTCACTCCCAGGCCGCGCGATACCTGCATCACTATGTCACCTGACCACCACGGACTTTAGGAGTGACATATGTGCCCAGCATGTATCGCAACCACAGCAGTTATGGTCGCCGGGGCCGGATCCACCGGAGGAATTCTGGCGGTGTGCTTCGGCAAGATCAGAAGATTTTTCAGAGCAAATCGTTTCGGTCTGTTTCAGAAAGCGAAGGAGAGATGAAATGGCGAAAAACACACCCCCGATCGTGTCGCAATTGGAGTGGGAGGCTGCGCGCCAGCAGCTCCTGGAAAAGGAGAAGGCCTTGACTCGGTCACGCGACGCGCTGGCTGCCGAGCGCCGGCGGATGCCTTGGCTGGCGGTGGACAAAAACTACCAGTTCGACGGACCCAAGGGCAAGGTAGGCCTGCTCGACCTGTTCGAGGGCCGCCGCCAGTTGATCGTGTATCGCGCCTTCTTCGAGCCCGGAGTATTCGGCTGGCCCGAGCACGCTTGCCGCGGCTGCTCCCTCGGCGCCGATCAGGTCGCGCACCTCACCCATTTGAACGCCCGCGACACCACCCTCGCCTACGCCTCACGCGCGCCGCAGGCGGACATCGCGCGCCTGAAGGCGCGGATGGGCTGGGAGATGCCCTGGTACACCATCACCGACGGCTTCGACGCGGACTTCGGCGTCGATGAATGGCACGGCCACAACGTGTTCTTCCGCGACGGCGGGCGCGTGTTCCGCACATACATCATCAACAGCCGCGGCGACGAGGCGATGGGAACCACCTGGAGCTATCTCGACATCACGCCGCTCGGCCGTCAGGAGACTTGGGAGGACTCGCCACAGGGGTACCCCCAGACCGCGCCGTACAAGTGGTGGAACTGGCACGACAACTATGACGCCACGGCATCGCCGGACGCGAAGTGGGTCGAGGTGTCCGATGCTGGAGAAGCCGCCTTCCGAAAAAAAGTATGACCAGTTCGGAAAGTGCTGCCGCGGATTCAGTCCGTGTACGCCGCGATCAGCGCGCGCGCCGCTTTCGCCGCACCCTGCACTGGGCCAAGCGCGCCCATGGTCACGCGGGTCAGATACGCGCCTTCCCACAAGAGCATCAGCGCGTCGCCGAGCTCATCCGGTTTGCGGCCATGCATTTCAAGTGCGAGCTTTCGAAAGCGGTGGCGCATATCGGCCTTGTACTTCTCGATGACTGGGCGCGCTGGATGGTCCGGCTCGGTGATTTCAACCGCGGCATTGGCAAGTGCGCAGCCGCGTGAATCCTCTTCACAATTGTTTTCCACCAACACGTCGAACAGGGACTCTACCTGCAAACGCGGATTGCCCGCGTGCGCCGCGAGCGTTTCATCCCACCAGAGTAGGCCCTCACGCTCCTCGGCGCGCAGATACTCCGCCACAAGTTCGTCCTTGGAGGCGAAGTTGCGGTAGAAGCTCATCTTGTTGGTCCCGGCCTCACTGGCGATGGTATCGACGCCTACGGCGTGAATGCCGTGACGATAAAAGAGATCGCTGGCCGTTTTCATGATGCGATCGCGCACGCGAGACTTGGCAGGGGAAGAAATAATCTCTTCCTCAACAGCCACTTGCGTCGACTTAGCTCGGTTCATAAAGATCTCCACTTGACATGTGACTGACCGGTCATTAACGTATCACCAACCGTTACTGACCGGTAACACACGTGGCATAGCATCGGTGTGTTGCAGCCGTAAGTCAAGTTCTCCTTCGGGAGGGCTTGGCGGCCTAAAGGTCAGCGGCGGAATCGCCCGGAAGGCCGGGTCTGTAACTCGAATTTTCGATCGGAGTCGTACGTGTCCATCAAGCAACTCATCTCTGTGCCCCTCAAGCAACTCGTCTTTGGCAAGAAGTCCTTACCGGTGCTGATCGGCGTTACCGCCCTCGCCGCCTTTCTGCTGCTCTCCGGCGTTGGACACTCGCGCACCAGACCGCAGCCCGCCGCGACCGCCGCGTTGCCCAAGGTCTCAGTGGCCGAGGTGATTCATCGGCCGTTGCGCGAATGGCAGGAATTCAGCGGTCGTCTGCAAGCCGTGAACACGGTGGATATCCGTCCGCGAGTGAGCGGATATGTCGATCGCGTGGCCTTCACGGACGGCGCGCGCGTGAAGAAAGGCCAACTGCTGTTCCAGATCGACCCGCGTCCTTTCCAGGCGGAAGTCGAGCGGCTCATCGCAGAACGGACGCGGAGCGTCTCTGACCTCGATCTCGCCAAGGCCAATCGGGCCCGCGCAGAACGGCTGATCAGTGCGCACGCCATCTCGCAGGAAGAGTACGAGCGGCAAGTGGCAGCTGCGGCCTCAGCTCAAGGAGCCTTAGGCTCGATTGACGCTTCATTGCAGGAAGCGCGGTTGAATCGGGAGTTCACCGAAGTGCGCGCGCCGATCGACGGTCACGTATCGCGCGCCATCATTACGGCGGGAAACCTGGTGACGAGCGCCAGCACTTTGACCACGCTCGTCTCCGACGATCCGGTATACGTGTATTTCGACGCCGATGAGCAGACCTACCTGCGTTATGCGAAGGCAAAGCACGATCATGCGCGGGCGAATGGCGACTCCGACGTCTATATCGGACTCGTGGACGAGGAAGGCTATCCGCACGCAGGACAGCTCGACTTCATTGATAACCAGGTCGATGCCACGACCGGCACGATTCGTGCGCGCGCCGCGCTGGCAAACCCCGACGGCCGCTACACCCCGGGGCTGTTTGCGCGCGTACGGCTGATCGGCGGGGAAGATCACGACGCCGTCCTCATCGAGGACCGCGCCGTCGGTACCGATCTTTCAAAAAAATTCGTGCTGACCTTGACCAAGGACAACCGCATTGAGTACCGCCTGATCGAACTCGGGCCGGAAATCAACGGCCTGCGGGTCGTGACGCAGGGACTTGCTCCGAACGAGCTCATCGTCGTCAATGGATTGCAGCATGTCCGGCCCGGGCAGAGTGTCGCCGCTACGCGCGTATCGATGAGTGATGCCGCGGGCGGCCTCACCCAGGTGGCGGCGCTACCGATTCCGGCCGCAAGTCCCGTGGCCACGCTTGCTCTTCACGCGGTGCGTTAAGGCCATGAAACTCTCACAATTCTTCATCAGCCGGCCGATCTTTGCAGGTGTGCTGTCGGCTCTCATTTTCTTGGCGGGCCTGATCGCGTTACCTCAACTTCCGATCAGCGAGTATCCGGAAGTGGTCCCGCCGACGGTGATCGTGAAAGCGACCTATCCGGGCGCGAACCCCAAGGTCATCGCGGAGACTGTGGCGAGTCCGCTCGAGCAGGCGATCAATGGTGTCGAGGGGATGCTGTATCAGTCATCGCAGGCAACCGCTGATGGCGTGATGACCCTCACGATCACGTTTGCCTTGAGTACCGACGTCGACAAGGCACAAGTGCAGGTGCAGAACCGCGTGTCGCAGGCGCTGCCGAAACTGCCCGACGTCGTGCAGCGTCTCGGTGTGGTCACCAACAAAGCCTCTCCGGATTTGACCATGGTGGTGCATTTGGTCTCTCCGGATAATCGCTATGACACGCTGTATTTGTCGAACTATGCCCTGCTTCGCGTCAAAGACGAACTCGCTCGCTTGGAAGGCGTGGGAGATGTGCAGGTATTCGGCGCGGGCCAATTCTCGATGCGCATCTGGCTGGATCCTGAGAAGGTCGCAAGTCGCGGCCTCACCGCCGATGATGTCGTCAGAGCCATTCGCGAGCAGAACATACAGGTCGCTGCGGGTCAGCTGGGAGCGCCGCCGCTGCCGAGCGCCACAGAGTTCCAGGTTGCGATCAACGCCAAGGGGCGCCTGACCACCGAGGAGGATTTCCGCGGCATCATCATCAAGACCGGCGCCGCCGGTCAAGTCACGCGCCTGCAAGACGTTGCACGCGTCGAGCTCGGCGCCGACACCTACGCGCTGCGCGCGCTTCTCGATAACAAGGCGGCGGCCGCGATCCCGATTTTTCAGCGCCCCGGCAGCAATTCCATCGCAATCTCCGAACTCGTGCGCGCGAAAATGCAGGAACTTAAGCACGACTTCCCGCAAGGCGTCGACTATCAGATTGTCTACGACCCCACCGTGTTCGTGCGCGGTTCGATCCATGCGGTGGTGCATACCTTGCTCGAGGCCATCCTGCTGGTGGTGCTGGTCGTCATCATCTTTCTGCAGACCTGGCGCGCTTCGGTCATCCCGCTGATTGCGGTGCCAGTGTCGCTGGTCGGAACATTTGCGGTCATGCACCTCTTTGGGTTCAGCCTGAATGCGCTATCGCTCTTTGGTCTGGTGCTCGCCATCGGCATTGTCGTCGACGATGCGATCGTGGTGGTCGAAAACGTCGAGCGCAACATCACCAATGGCTTAAAGCCCATCGAGGCGACTCGCCAGGCGATGCGCGAGGTGACCGGCCCCATCATTGCCACTGCTCTGGTGTTGTGCGCGGTGTTCGTGCCTACGGCGTTCATCAGCGGACTCACCGGCCAATTCTACAAACAGTTCGCCTTGACCATCGCCATCAGCACCGTGATCTCGGCGTTTAACTCACTCACACTTTCACCGGCGCTTTCCGCACTGTTGCTCAAGGAACATGGGGCGCCGCCGGATCGGCTGACCCGTATCCTCAATCGCTTGCTCGGCGGATTCTTCCGCCCATTCAACCGATTCTTTGCGCGCTTCTCTTCGCGCTACGTCGGCGGCGTGGGCCGTATCGTGCGCGCCGGGGGCATCGCGCTCTTTGTATACGGCGGATTGATCGCACTGACTTACCTGGGTTTCGCACGTACTCCGGCGGGTTTCATACCGCCGCAGGACAAGCAGTACTTGGTGAGTTTCGCGCAGCTGCCCGACGCGGCGACGCTGGATCGCACCGAGGCCGTCATACGCCGCATGGACGAGATCGCGCTCAAGCAGCCGGGCGTCGATCATGCCGTGGCATTTCCCGGTTTGAGCATCAACGGGTTCACGAACAGCCCCAATTCCGGGATCGTGTTCGTGACCTTAAAGCCCTTCGACGAGCGCAAATCCAAACAGCTGTCGGCCGGGGCCATCGCGGCTGCGCTCAATCAACAGTACGGCAGCATTCAGGAAGCATTCATCGCGGTGTTCCCGCCGCCGCCCGTCATGGGATTGGGCACCATCGGCGGATTTCGCATGCAGATCGAAGATCGGGGAGGCTTGGGCTTCGAAGAACTCTACAAGCAGACGCAAAACCTGATGGCAAAGGGCAATCAGACGCCGGCGCTGCAGGGCTTGTTTTCGAGCTACCAGGTGAATGTCCCGCAGGTGGATGCCGACGTCGATCGCGAGAAGGCGAAGTCGCAAGGGGTCTCGCTACAGGAACTTTTCGACACCATGCAGGTGTACTTGGGCTCACTCTACGTCAATGACTTCAACGCATTCGGCCGCACTTATCCCGTAACGGCCCAGGCAGAACCCAGTTTTCGACTGCAGGCCGAAGATGTCGTCAGGCTCAAGACCCGCAATGCTGCGGGCGACATGATCCCATTAGGATCCTTCGTGACGGTCAAGCGCTCCTCGGGTCCCGACCGCGTCATGCACTACAACTCCTACCCCACCGCCGAGATCAACGGCGGGCCTAGCCCAAGCTTCAGCTCCGGTCAGGCGCAGGCAGCAATTGAACAACTTGCACGTCAAGAGTTGCCCAACGGCATGAGCTTTGAATGGACCGAGCTAACCTATCAACAGATCATCGCCGGCAACACCGCGGTACTCATTTTTCCCCTGGTGGTGCTGCTCGTGTTTCTGGTGCTCGCTGCGCAGTACGAGAGCTTGAGTTTGCCGCTCGCGGTCATCCTTATCATGCCCATGGTGCTGCTGTCGGCAATCACCGGGGTTGAGCTCACGCATGGCGACAACAACATCTTCACGCAGATCGGCCTGATCGTGCTTGTGGGGCTCGCCAGCAAAAACGCGATCCTCATAGTGGAGTTCGCGAGGGACCAGGAACTCGAGGGCGTGCCGCCGCTGCAGGCGGCGCTTAACGCGGCTCGCTTAAGGCTGCGCCCGATCTTGATGACGTCCATGGCCTTCATCATGGGCGTGGTGCCGCTGGTCACCTCGAGCGGCGCCGGTGCCGAGATGCGCCATGCCATGGGAATCGCAGTGTTCTCCGGAATGTTGGGCGTGACCGTCTTCGGGCTCTTGTTGACCCCGCTGTTCTACGTCCTGGTTCGTAAGATCTCACTGCGCGCACGCGCGCAGAGCGCGACAGTGATCGCCACGCCGGGACTTCTCGATCACCCGCCGCTCAGCGATGAGACCGGCTGATCATCGCAACAATGAAGGCTCTTTTATGAAAATCGTAACTGCGATTGCGTTGGCGACACTTGCATTGACGGCTTGCGCCGTCGGCCCGAACTATCATGCGCCGCAGTTTGCGCCGGCGGTCGTGCAAAACGCGCAGTCGACCGCATTCGTCTCGCAATCCCCCGAGGCGCTTTGGTGGCAGGAGTTTGGCGACGCCGAACTCGATAGCCTGGTGCAGCGCGCGCTTGCGGCCAATTTGGATCTGCGCACCGCCTATGACCGGGTCCGGGCGGCCCGCGCCGTCTTCGTGGAGAGAAAACTCGACTACGCGCCGCATGTGCAGTTGGACGGCAGCTACACGCACTTCGATGAGCAGCAGCCTGGATTCGGTCCCAGCCGAATCAATGCGCAAAGCGACAGCCTGGGGTTTGATGCCGCGTGGGAGATCGACCTCTTTGGTCATGTGCGCCGTTCAGTGGAGGCCGCCCGCGCCGACTTAGGCGCCGAGCGCGCGAATTATCAAGACGCGCAGGTTACGGTGGCCGCCGAGGTCGCGCGCAATTACTTCGAGCTGCGAGGCGCCCAGACGCGACTGGCGGTGGCGCGAGAAAACCTGAGCACCCAACATCAAACGCTCGAGCTCACCGAACTGCTTGATGAAACAGGCCGCGGCTCGGAACTGGACGTGCAACGCAGTCGCGCGCGCCTGAAGGCCACCGAGGCCACGATTCCACCGCTCGAGGCTGCGGAGAAGCAAGCGGACTACCGCTTGGCGGTTCTGTTGGGCCAGCGCCCGGGTGCGCTGGATCAGGAGCTGCAGCCCGCCACCGTCGCCACCTACGCCAAAGCGCTTCCTATCGGGGACCCCAGTGAACTTTTGCGCCGCCGGCCCGATGTTCGCGCCGCCGAACGCCAACTCGCCGCCGCGACGGCACGCGTTGGCGTCGCAACCGCGGAGCTCTTCCCCCGCGTCAATGTCACCGGCTTCGTTGGATTTCTGTCGGGGGACGTGGGCCGATTGTTCGGCACAACTTCCGGCAGCAACGCTCGAGCTTGGTCCGTTACACCCGCGGTAAGTTGGGCGGCATTCGATATCGGTTCCGTGCGAGCGCGGCTGCACGCCAGCGAAGCGCAGTCCGATGCTGCCGCGGCCAACTACGAGAAGGTCGTGCTGACCGCACTCGAGGATACCGAAAATAGTTTCGTCGCCTACGGCGCCGGGCAAGCACAGTTGAAGAGTCTGACCGACCAGGCGCAAGCCTCGCGGCGCGCCGCGGATCTTGCCGATACGCAATATCGCGAGGGCGTCGCTGATTTTCTGGTGCTGCTGGACGCGCAGCGTACTCAGCTCGATGCCGAGGATTCCGTGGCACAGGCAGAGACCTCGGTGAATGTCGCCGTCGTCGCCATCTACAAGGCCCTCGGCGGCGTCGGGCAGCCGCTTACGGATGCTGCGCCGATAAAAGTGGCGCGAATTCCATGAGGGCACGAATCGGCATCGCCATGGGACTGTATTGGGGTGGCATCGTGCAAGTCATCGATGTCATCGCGATGATCAGCGCGCTCGGCGCAATCGGTAGTCTGCCAGCGCTTCTCAATGCGGTCTCAAAATACACGAGCCTCGGCATGGATTGGCTGCGCGGGCGGCAATCCCGCACGACATCGACGATCCACGCTTGCTGCCATAAGGTGTGATTCCCCGTGCAACCGAGATTCCTAATTGTCATCCTGAGTGCGTGCGTGGCCCTGCTCGCCCTCCAAGGATGCGCGCGCATCGCCATACGGGAGCCGACATCAGCCCAGGGGGAAGCACCCAACGCGATCCGCACGCTTGCCCCCGACCAGCGCTTCTCGACCCTATCCTCACAAAGCGTCGCACGGCGCCTGCGCGCACAGCGCGCGGGACAACCTGTCAACATTCTTGCACTCTCGGGGGGCGGCGCCGACGGCGCCTTTGGGGCAGGCGCGCTGGTCGGACTTACGCGCTCAGCTTCGCGGCCACAGTTCTCTGTTGTCACGGGGGTGAGCGCTGGTGCGCTGATCGCTCCCTACGCTTTCTTGGGTCCCGCTTGGGACGACCAGCTGGTCGAGGTGTACACATCCGGTCGTGCAGAACACTTGCTTCAGTCCCGCGGCTTAGGGGCGCTGTTCGGCTCCAGTGTTTATAGCGGCACGCCGCTTAAGGCACTTGTTGACCGCTACGCCACCGATGAATTGATTCAAGCGGTGGCGCACGAGGCGTCGACCGGACGATTGCTGCTCGTGGCCACGACTGATGTCAACACCGGAGAGCCGGTCGTGTGGGACTTAGGATCGATCGCGATGAACGGCGGCTCGGGCGCAAGAGCGCTGTTTCGGGATGTCTTGGTGGCCTCCGCCAGTGTGCCGGGACTCTTCCCGCCCGTAGTCATCCACGTGCAAGAACAGCAGGCGCTTTTCGAAGAGGTTCACGTTGATGGAACCGCAACCGTACCGTTCTTCGTTCCGCCCGCTTTCTTCGAGCCTTCCGGCGACTCCAGAGACCCGTCACAGGGAGCGACGGTTTACATCATTGTCGATGGGCGCTTGAGCGAACAGCCGGCCGCGATTCGATTGCGCACGAGATCGATACTAACGCGCAGCGTTTCCGCGGGACTCAATCACATGTTGCGCACGACTCTTGAGCTGACCGCCACCGACGCAGAACTTGAAGGCGCACAGTTTCAGTTCGCGGCAATTCCCGTTGCGTACCCGCGGCTGGACCCTTTTGACTTTCGAACCGCGACCATGCGCTCGCTATTCCGGTACGGTTATAGCTGCGCTCAGGCCGGTCGCCTTTGGACCTCGTCACGAAGCGTCGGGCGTGACACCGCCAACCGCGATGGCGGCGGCACGGGTCAGCCCATCCAATGCCCCGCTGATGATGAATCCATCGGACGACTGGCTGTCCGCTGAGATTCTATTTTTTGTTCAGGAGTACGCAAATGTCCGAAAAACGAGATCCTCTGCTGCAATCGCTGCCCGTGGCGAACTACAGCGTAAGCATTGCCCGAGCGGTCGAGTGGTTAGGCGATCGCTATTTGCTCGCGACGCCGATGAATGCCTCGCGGTTGCGAAGTAACAGCGGTCGCGCGGTTTTCAACCGCTTCTCCCACTCTGAGCGCTACGGTCCTGAAGGCGCCACTTACTGGGTCGCCCGCCGTACTCTCCGATAGAAACGTCAGGACTCCCAGGTCGACTTGAGCGAGACGATACCCAGCGAGACAAACCACAGTCCTTGTAAACCAACCGCCAGGCGCGCGCCGTGCCCATCCATGGTCAGACGGCCTGCCAGGATACTGAAAGACAAAGCGGCGCCTACGAGCAGGCCGAGAGCGCCTGCGATCTGCCAGAAGCGTCCGCTTCGCAGCAGTCCCACAGACGCCACGATGATACCGACGGAAGTCAGCACGAATCCCACATTGGTGCTCGCAACCACCCAGGCCATACACATCTTGAAGATTCGAGCGTTGCTCTCAAGGTCGGCCACCGTGTCGTGCGGCAAACTGCCGGCTAACCGTCCGAGCACCCAGCCGTCGACGGTCGCCGCAGTGATCCAGGCGGTGATGCCAGCTGCGTACACCAGGGCTGCGAGCCGCATGACGGGGTCCGCTATTCGTTTTCCCAACAGC
This sequence comes from uncultured Gammaproteobacteria bacterium, assembly GCA_963785405.1. Classification (GTDB taxonomy): domain Bacteria; phylum Pseudomonadota; class Gammaproteobacteria; order Steroidobacterales; family Steroidobacteraceae; genus Bog-1198. Next base: position 630,180 of record CAWAVF010000002.1, on the reverse strand, counting down.
TCGCCCAAGCAATATGCAATCAGTAAGCAGCAGCCGATAGCCGCTCCGTGTATGCATCCAGACAATTGACTCAGTGAGACTATCTCGAGCGTGGCGCGCAGTTGATCGTGATCCTGCACATGCGGGTGATGCATTATCGCCAGCACCTCGATGAGCGTCGTCAATATCAAGCAGGCAGCCGTCAGGGCCATTAGCCTTTTCGACATGCTTCCATCCGCTACCGCTGCGTGTGTCATGATCGGTTCCTATGCGACGTTCACGTGAGGCTAGAGGAAAGTCTCGCGCGCTGCCCGGACAAAGGATCAAATTTGTCCGATCGCGCGTGCAGCCGGCGAAGACAGCTGTGTTGCGTGCGTTCGCCGGCCTCATAGGAACCAAGCAATATGACGAGATCAGCGTAGGAGAAATCATTAGGCGGGCCGCTGTGTCTCGATCTTCGTTTTACGAACACTTCAACGGCAAGCAGGATCTATTGACGCAGAGTATCGCGGGTCCCTTCCAACTACTGGCAGATGGTCTGCTGTGCGCGAAGCAGCCGCAACTCATGCCACTGCTCGAACATTTCTGGACGAATCGCGCCTTTGCACGCGGCGTCCTTCAAGGATCCGTCCGCCAGCGCGCTGCAACGGTATTGGTTCTTGAGATCGAAATCAGACTCAAACGCCGCGAGACAGAATCGCGTACAAAATACCGGCTACCTCGCCGGCTGCTGGCATGGCAACTGACCGAGAGCACGCTGGGACTCATTACCGCGTGGCTTGCAGGTGAAGCGCGCTGTTCAGCTTCGGAATTGGCCGATGGTCTGTCGCGCTCGTCGCATGCCGTGATGGAAGCAACGCGCTCCTAATCGTCAGTTCGGTTTATGCGTGCCTCAACCGGAAGTCGTACTTGACCGCATAAAACGGCGTTTCCACCCGCTCGCCGCTTGGACCGACTCCCGCAGCGTGCCGCTCGAATTGCGCCACGAGCGACTCCTTCATGCCGAACACGGCATCGGAATCCAGGTATTGGCTTCCCGCTACGAACAAGTGCGTCGTCACCGGCAGGTGTCCCGGCGCCGAGACGATCATGTGGATGTGCCCGGGGCGATACGGATGGCGCCCCATCTTGCGCAGCATGCGTCCAACTGGTCCATCGGTCGGAACCGGGTAGAACGTCGGCCTAATCGAACGAAACCAGTAACGCCCTTCGGCATCGGTTCGGATCCTGCCGCGCGCCTTCATTGCGTTCTCGCCGGGAATCTGCATGTCATAGTTGCCTTCACCGTCGCCCGACCAGATGTCGAGCAGCGCATTATCCAGCGGCCTGCCATCCTCGCCTAGCACCCTTCCGGAATAGAACGCCGGCTCGCCCTTCACGCCTTCGGCAAGGTTGCTGCCGCGCGGCAATTCGGGAGCGCCCTCCCAATAGAAAGGGCCCAGAACCGTCGATTCGACGCTGCCCTTGTCCGCGGGATGATTGAGCGTGATCACGAGCACCGACACACCCAGCGTGTCCGATAGCAGGATGAACTCCTGGCGCTTCTCCGTGCAGGTTTGGCCGACGTCGGTAAGAAATTGAATGGCCGTGAGCCATTCCGGCTCGGTTAGCCTTACCTCACGAACGAAATCGTGAAGATGCGTTATCAGCGAGGTCATGACCCGCTTGAATCTCGGGTCGTCGCTCGCCGCCAGGCGCTCGATCACCGCTTGAGTCACGCTCTTCTCGTCGAACTCGCGCATCGCGGCCTACCTGCCTCCCACTAGAACCGGTAGTCGAGGTCGAGGCCATAGCGCCGCGGCAGGGCGCGCCACAGGAAACCTGAACCGCCCACATTGCCCGGCGAGAACTCGGAGTTGTAGTTAGCGTTGGTGAGGTTCTTGGACCAGGCGGTGACCGTCCACTTCGCCGCTTGCAGCCCGAGGCGCAGATCCACCAGATTGACCGGGTCTCGCGAGGTGATGTTGTACGGCTCCCACCAAGTGCGTCCAATCTGGTTGTAGTCCAGGCGCGCCGTTGCGGTGAGGCCATTGCCCAGGGGTTGCTGATACTGCGCACCGGCATTGATGGTGTCCTTGGACACGAGCGGTGCCTGGTTGCCAATGACCGTGGGATCCGCCATGCCGGTAATTTTGCTGTCGGTGTAGCCGAATCCGGCGTAAAGATTGAGCTGCTCGATCGGCCGATAGGTGAGCGAGAGTTCTCCTCCCTTGTAGGTCGCGTCCAGATTGCCCAGATTCTGGGTCGAGTCCGCCGAGATATAAACAAAGAAGTACCCATTGGTCGACTGGGTGTAGTAGACAGCCCCATCCAGGGTGAGATGCTGGTCGGGAAACTGGCCTTTGAATCCTATCTCGGTGGTACTGGCAATTTCGGCTTGGAACACATCATTGACCCCGAGCACGCCATTGGCGCGCGCCACCTCCCCCACACCCGTCTGGTTGAATCCGCCGCTGCGGAATCCGCGGCTCCAGCCGCCGTAGATGGTCCAATCATCGTCGGGCTTGTAGCGCAGGGTGGCTTTGGGCTGCGGTGCGCAGAACACGGCGTCGCGTACCTCGCCCGTGAAGGCCGTTGTCGTCGGCAAGAAAAAGGTCGGTGTGTCGGTCGTGTTCGCGACGTGCTCATCATCGTAGCGAATCGCGACATCGAGTTCCCACTGCGGGTTAAAATCGTAGATCGCATCGGCATATACCGCCCAGGCGTGGCTGGTCTGGCTGTCCGCGAGGAAGGTTTGATTCGTGTTGGTCGCGGCCGGATTGGTCGGATCGACGATCGGCGTGTAGTAGACGGCCGGCACGCCGTCTCCACGGTCCGCGAGATTGCCCGTTGAGATGAAGCGGTCAATGTGGAGAAAGTACGCGCCCGCGATCCAGGAGAAGCCGCCGATCTTCGGCGAGGTGAAGCGCAGCTCCTGGCTCCAGGTCTTCACATCGATGAACTGGCTCTGACTCTCATCAAAGGGCCCACCCAAAGCCGCCGGCACCCCGGCCGTGAGCGCGTAGAGCACGGAAGTAGTCACGGGCCGGAAATCGTAGGCATCTCCGGTGTCGATCTCGCGGGTGTGGTTGAAGTCCGAGATCGAAGAGACCGTTCCATAGCCCAGGTTGTAGTCGAGCTTGAGCGCGGTATCCAGGATGTTGCGATAGTCCGTGCCGAGATTGTTGTTCTGGATCGGCGAGCTCGTGTTGTTGGCATTCCCCGGTGTCGTGAAATCGGTGAATGGGTTCGCCTCATCGCTGCGAGGAATCACGAAGTAGTACGCGGTGGTATCGGTCCAATCGTACATAAAACGCAGGTCCGCGCTGAAGTCGTCAGTTGGCTTCCACACCAGCCGCAGCCGCCCCGTGTCGTCGCGATAAGGGTCCGCATTGCGGTCGAGATAAACGTTGTTCAGATAGCCGTCGGTATTGTAGAAACTCAATGAAGCGCGGTAGCGCAGCGTCCCGGCCGAGTCGAGGGGGCCGCCAAGTGCAACCTGGGCTTTCTCGGACAGTCCGTTGCCCACACCAACCCGCGCTGTACCCTCGAAATGATCGGGCGGATCCGCGGTATGAATGATGATCGCGCCGCCGATCGCATCGCGTCCATACAAGGCGCCCTGCGGGCCTTTCAGGACCTCGATCTGACTGACGTCGTATAGTTCCTGATTGAACTCGTACGGGTTGGTCTCGAGGACGCCATCGACCAGCACGGCGACCGATGGCTCGCTATTGCGCGCCTGCGAAATGCCGCGAATCGTGATGAAGGAGTTGCCGACGTTCTGCGTCTCGACGAAAGTCATGTTCGGCACCATGGCGACAAAGTCGCGAGGGCTGTCGATTCCCGCGGACTGAATCTCCTGCATGGTGAACACGCTCATCGTGATCGGCACGTTCTGCGCTGTTTCATCGCGCTTGCGCGCCGTGACGATGATTTCCTGTAGATCGCTGGTCTGAGCCGGCGCTGCTGTCTGCGCGGGCGCCGGCATTGCAACGAACGCCGCCATCACCGTTGTCAACGCGGCTATCCATCTCCCCCGTAGAATGCTCATGATTCGCTCACTCCCGTTGTCAAAACCGTTCTGTCTTAGGCGCCGAACAACTCACCCTACGTGTGCAAGTCGGCCCAGCGCTCACCCCGCGCAAGCGCGTCGCGTATGGATTGTCCGTGTTCATTGAGCAGCGGCGCCGCACGCACGGCACCGCTGCGTATTCCACCGAATTGAACCGGCGGCCGGACCGATCGCGTGCCGCCATGCGCACCCGCAACCGGAACGATGAGTCCCAAGTGCTCGACCTGCGGATCTTGCGTAACTTCGTCGATGGTGTTGATGGGCGCGTACGGAACGTCGTGCCTTCCCAATTGTTCGACCCAATGCGCCAGATCGTGCCGCGAAAACCGCTGATCGAGTGCCAGGTTCAGCGACTCATAGTTCGTGATTCGTGCCAGACGCGTGCGGAAGCGCTCATCAGCCGCCAATTCGGGCGCATTCAACGCAGCAATCAAGCCCTCCCAAAATTTCTCCAATGAGGAGAGATGGATGGCGATGAGGCGCGCATCGGCGGTCCGCAAGATATAGGCTTGCGCAAGCCGTGGGCGATCGCTGGAGGTGGGGGTATCGCCGAGGGCAAAAAACGCCGCAAACGGCTCAACCGCGAAGTGTGCCATCGCCTCGAGCATCGATACTTCGACGAGACAACCCTGGCCGGTCCTGCCGCGCTGTACCAACGCGCCCAATACGCCGTACGCTGCGTAGATCCCGGTTATCGCATCGGCGAGAGCCGGACCCAGGAAGCGAGGCCGGTTTGAATCCACAACGACACTCAAGAAGCCACTGAGCGCCTGGGCCACCGAGTCATAGCTCGGTCGGTCTTCATACGGGCCGCTGGACCCAAAACCGCTGATCGACGTGTAGATGAGCCGCGGATTTGTCGCGCATAACCGTTCGGGCCCGGCACCTAGACGGGTCGCCGTCCCAGGCCTGAAATTCTGGATGAAGACGTCGGCCTCCGCCGCCAACGAATTAAAAAGGCTGTGATCCGCTGCGTCCTTGAGATCAAGCGCGATGCTGCGCTTGTTGCGGTTGTAAGCCTGAAAATGCGGCGAGTATTGCCCCCCCTGGTAGCTGCGATACGGATCGCCGTCGGGACTTTCAACCTTGATGACGTCGGCTCCAAGATCGGCGAGCATCATGCCGGCGCAGGGACCCGTGATGAAGGTGCCCTGCTCAAGAACACGGATGCCGCTCAACACTCCGCCCATAGGAAGCAAGCCGGGCGAATTACTCATCGCGCGGCTGAAATTTCATCGGCGTTGCAATTGATTTGCGACCCAATCTTCACCTTCAGGCCCACTCCCGTTGGTCTTGTCCCATTTTTTCGTATACCGAAACATTCTTCGTATAACGAATATGCTGAACCCGAAGGCATCGCACGTCAAGCAAGCCCAAAAATGATTTCCCTGTTTTCGCATATCGAAATAAACTGCCTAGCTGTGGCTACTAACAAAGCGGTGCGGCAGCGGCGCGAAGCGATGGGAGGCCTCGCAAAAGGGCTCGGCGTCATCCGTGCCTTCACGCGTGAACACGCCGCGTTGAGCCTGAGCGAAATCGCCGGCATCACGGAAATGCCGGCCGCCACGGCCCGGCGTTGTTTGCTGACACTCGAGGAACTCGGCTATGTGACGCGCCATGGTCGCCAATTTCTGCTGCGTCCCAAAGTGCTGGAGCTGGGCGCTGCCTATCTTGAGTCGATGAACATTGAGCAGATCACCAAAACGCACCTGGAAGAACTCGCGCGCAACACCGGCGACTCAGCCGCACTGTGTGTGCTCGACGGCACTGAGATCGTGTACGTCGCGCGCGCCTCAATTCGCACACTGGTGCGGTTGGAGGCACATGTCGGCAGCCGCTTTGCCGCACATGCGACCTCCACGGGTCGCGCACTTCTCGCGGGCTTGAGCGTGGAGCGGCTGCAGCGTTACTTTGATACGGCCAAGCTGGTTGCGCTGACGGATCGAACGGTCACGGATCCTCAGAAGCTGCGACGCTTGATCGAGGATTGCCGACGCACCGGCTACGCCGCCGTCGAAGATGAACTGGCCTACGGCGTGGTGGCGCTGGCGGTCCCGGTATTCGATCAATATGGCCAGGTGGTGGCGGCGCTCAACAGCTCAAGTCATTCGCGGCGGATATCCAAGAGCAAACTGATTCGCGAGCGCTTTAGCATGCTCAAGCAGGTGAGCCGCGAAATTTCCGCGGACCTTGCGAGCGTACCCGGGCTGTCACTCAGCGCCAACGCTTGAGCGCTCGAAGCATCAGGCACGCCGACGCGCAACCACGAAGGTTTCATCGTTGAACCACAAGCCCCCGTGGGTCTGCAGCACCTGCTGTGTGGCATTGAGATACGCGCCCGTGGTCACCACGGTGTCCAGGCGCTCATCCTCGATCTGATTGACGTAGATCGCCGCATTCCAGGCCGCGAACAAGGTGGACGTGCCGATGCGATCGCCGATTTCGGACGGCAGCGTATGCATTTCGTAGCGGAAAATGCTCTTCTCATCAGGCATTGCAGAGATCTGAAAATCGCGAACGTCGCGGCCCAATTCCAATTTGAGTGCCGCAATCAACTGGTGGCGATCGACCGTAAATGGACTCTCCCCGGGCCATAGCTTTTGAATTATTTCCACGCCCGGATCGTGGCCATAGGATTGAATGGCAAGCAGCCGGCCGCCCGGCGCTAGACTTCGGGCGAGCGGCGCCAGCACCTTCTCGGCCTTGAATTTTGCGGACATACGGGCCCGCCACGGCTGCGAGGCGAGGATCAGATCGTAGCTTTCGAATGTCCGGCCGGGTTTTGGAATCACCGCATCCAGCAGAAATTTGTGATCCTCGCGATAGATCACCAGCACCGACGGGCGGACATAGCTCGGATTGCCGGTCTTCGGGCTGGGTTTGGTTTGCCAACCGTGGGCAAGCATCGGACTCAACTCTTCGATCTGCTCGGCATACTCGTGTGCGGAGCTGCCGGACAATCGCACTTCCTGCCAATTGAGCGAAGCAGCCGCCTGCAGGTCGCGCGTCATCAAGCGCGGCGCATCGGCGTAGGTTAAATTCGTCACGACGAACACGGTGCCTGGATGTTCGACGAGCCGGTCCGGAAGTTTCTCCAATCCCAGCCTCACATCCTCCAGGCTGATCTCCTTCGCCACGATCAGCATGGGGACCGTCCGAAATTGGTGATGCACGTTGCGCATGAGGCGCACCAGCACGGTGGCATCGCCCATCCCGGCATCGAACAGGCGGATTGCCGGCGGCGTCGGATGCACGTGGGTAAGTTCCTGCGCTGCGCGCCGCGCCACCGCAGATTTCTCGTTGCAGGTGTTGACGAACGCCAGGTATTTTTGACGGTTGTCATAAAACCGAAACGGTGTCGTACCCGGAATTGCGGCGGCGGCCGGCACCATCCTAACTACCGAGCGAACCGGTGACGTTGCGCGCAACCGGCCCAGCGCCGCGCCGCGGCGGCGAGCGCGTGCTCCAAAGTCGTTCGGAGGCGATCCGAGCTCCCTCAACCAACGATGCAAGCTTCAGATACACGATGTCGGGTTCCACCGGACCAAATCCCGCGAAGGTCCCAAAGCCGCAATCGGTTCCTGCAATGATCCGATCACGGCCAACAACGTTTGCATAGGTCTCAAGTCGCTCGGCAACGAGCAGCGGATGCTCGATGTAGTTGGTGGTGGTGGAAAGGACACCAGGAATCAGGATTTTGTCGTCCGGAATCTTTGCGTCCCTGAAAACGATCCACTCGTGGGCATGACGCGGGTTGGCGCCCTCGAACAGCAAACCATGCGGCTTGGCCTTGAGCACGATCGGTAGCAGGCGTTCCATCGGCACGTCGTGGTGATGCGGACCCTCGTAATTCCCCCAGCAGACATGCATCCGAACTCGGTCCGCTGGCACGTTTCGCAGCGCGTGGTTCAATACTTCGATGTGCTGAGCAGCGAGCACGTCGAACTCATCCAGCGACCGATTTCGATACATCGTGTGGCGCCCCATCGCAAGATCCGGCGCATCGATCTGCAGGATGACTCCCGCCGCAACAATTGCCTCGTACTCGCTCCGCAGCGCTTCCGCGAGCGCCGCGAGATATTCATCTTGAGTCCGGTAATAGTCGTTCGGTTGAAACAGCGCGATCACTCCCGGCGAGGCCGCATTCATGAATGCTTCGACCGGAGGGGCTGCATCGGTCGCGGCGCGAAGACTCTGCAAATCAGCCTGAAGCGGCCCTGCGTTGACGCGGCTGACCGCTCCGACACAGCGCGGTCGACGATACTTGGCCGTGGAACCTCGCTCTGCGAGCTTGGTAAGGAGACCCGGGAACTCGACGAGGTCCTGGCCGGGCTCCCGCGGTGTGTCGCCGGCAAATCCCGAGAAGCGCTTTGATATGTACGTCGCGTAGCTGATCTTGCTCATCTCGCCGTCGCTGACGACGTCGATGCCCACGCCGACCTGCCGTCGGACCACGTCAGCGACCGCCGCTGCGATGACCGAGGCTCCCATCTCGGGATCTTTGGCGTCATCTCGTTCCCGTGCAAACAGCACATCGGTTACCGCCTGGCTTCGCGGCAGACTCCCGACGTGCGTCGTGAGGATACGATCCGTGCTGTGGTGCATTGCTGTCCCGGTCGTCAGCGGTAGGTGTTGTTCGAGGTGTGATCGCCGGCCAGCCAGCGCTTCAGGTCCTGGTGGGCGCTGGCCACTCGCACCGTGCCGATTTTCTGCACGTTCGGGTGATCGAGCGTGAACTCCAGGATCAAGCCGTTAGGATCCGTCACGTAGAGGGACCGACAGTAGCCATGCTCGAGGACGTAGGTGTCGGGCGGCTCGATGCCGGCCTTTTTGATCCTCGCTTCAATTGCCGCCTGGGTCTCTGCGTCCACTTTGAGCGCAATGTGATGGAAGGGAGACGCCGGCATTTTTGGACCGAATTCTTCCTGATCCTCAGGATCGGCGAACTGGAAGAAGGCGAGCGCACCACCGTCGCCGAGCCCATAGAAGGTATGCACATAGGTTCTGACCTTGCCGAAAAGCTCATCGGACTCGCACCAGGTAGCCATGAGCGGCAACCCGATGATGTCTTCATAGAACCGTCGCGTCTTCTCCTGGTCGCGGGTTACATACGCCGTGTGATGCAGGCGTGCAGGGAGCTTGGCCGCTTGAGCCATGATGTGTACCTCCTATTCAATACCGATAATCGAAATTGCGGTTGTCAGGAAACCGCACCGTGAGCATTCTTGGCCTGCTCGCGATTGAGTTGCGCGCGCACGATCTGGGCGCCCGCGACCATCGCTTGCAACTTCCCGAACGCAGCATCGCGCGGCAGATACTTCATTCCGCAGTCGGGGGCAACCAGCAGATCGGCGGCGGCGACAAACGGCAGCGCGCGGCGGATTCGCGTCGCGACCAGCTCGGGCGACTCGATCTGATGGGTGGACAAGTCGATGACGCCGAGGATCACCTTCTTGCCGCGAAGTCCGGTCAGTACCGCGCAGTCGAGATTCGATTGCGCCGTTTCAATGGATACCTGCTGGCAGCCGCATTCGGCAAGTTCAGGCAAGAACGAATATCCCGATGGCCGCGTATGTATGATCGCCGCGTAGCCGAAGCAAATGTGTACGGCGGTGGTGCCCGTGATACCTTCGAGCGCGCGATTGAGCGCGCCAAGACCAAAGGCGCGCGCCTCCTCTGGACGGGCCTGCATATACGGTTCATCTATTTGCACGACATCGGCACCGGCGCTGAAGAGATCGCGAATCTCGGCATTAACAGCGGCCGCGTAGTCCATCGCGGCGAGCTCGCGGCTGCCGCCGTAGTAATCTATCTGCGCCTGCTGCGACATGGTGAACGGGCCCGGGACCGTCACCTTGACCCGGCGCTGTGTGTGCCGGCGGAGAAATTCGAGATCACCTACTTCCACCGCGTGGCGGCGCCGGATCGGGCCAACCACTCGCGGCACAGGATTTGGGTGGCCGCTGCGATCCATCGCGGTTCCGGGATTGTCCAGATCGACGCCGTCCAGCGCGGTGGCGAATCGATTTGAGTAGCTCTCGCGACGGATCTCGCCATCGGTGATGATATCCAGGCCGGCCTGTTCCTGGGCCCTGATCGCCATGATGGTCGCGTCTTCCTGCGCCTCGGCCAAGTACGGCTCCGGCACGCGCCACAGTTCGCGGGCCCGCACCCGTGGCGGAAATCTTGCTGCCAGGCGTTGGCGATCAATGAGCCATTCCGGTTGCGGATAGCTTCCCACCAGTGTTGTCGGAAACAGCATCACAGCCCCCCAAAAAACATCAAGGCTCGCGAGCGCCCGACTCGAACCCCGAGGGGGTCTCGCCGTCATAGTCGATCGCGTCCGCCGCGGCGTGCGACATCACAAAGCCAATCGGGTGTTGCTGCTCTTCCAGGAGGTGTCCGATCAATCCGGCGGTTCGAGCCAGCATCGGCACGCCCTTCAGCGCCAGCAACGGGTAGCCGGCGTCCAAGAGCACTGCGGGAATCGCGCCCGACACGTTTATCGCCAGCGGCTTGCCGACCAACTGCGGCAACAACTTTTCCACAGTGTGCGCAATCTCGGTATGAGAGCCAGAGCATCCTACCTCGGCGGCCACCTCAAACAACCGGCGCGCCCGCGGATCGAATCCTTTGTGCAATGGGTGTCCGAAGCCGGGAATCGCGCGTTTCCCGAGGCGATACTCGCCGATGACTTCAGCCGCGGCGGCTTCCACGCCCTGGTCACCGCCGACGCGCGAGGCAATCTCAGCGAAGAATCGTCCGGCGGCTTCGGAGGAACCCAAAATCACGGAACCGCAACCGAGGATCCCTGCGGCGACCGCCCCTTGCAATGCTTCGGGTGCTGCTGCGAACGTCATGCGGCTGGCTACCACACTGGGAACCAGCCCGTGTTCGGCGATCGCCACCAACGTTGCATCGAGAACCCTGCGTTGTGCAGCGCTGGGCAACGCGCCGGTGACCAGCAGCCAGAAATGATCGGTAAAGCCAATTGCGCCGATTAGCTCGCCCGTGAGGTCGCGGCCGCGAACCACGATGGTCTCCTCATTCGAAGTCGATATCGAGGAGCTGCGCTGGTTCTGGCGACCAATTTTCAAGTGTCCACCCAATCTGCGTGATTTCGTATATCGAACATTGTGTCGATATGCGAAATATACTGGACCTCGATCCAATACCCGTCAAGATGACATGAATTCGCCTCGCGATATTTCGTATACCGAAATATACTTCGAAAATGAAGCGTCGCACGACAACACCACGCGAAGCGATGGGCGGACTCGCGAAGGGCTTGGCGGTGATACGCGCGTTTTCCCGAGACCATGCGGCGCTCACCCTCAGCGACATCGCACGCAGCGCCGGGCTCCCGGCGGCAACTGCACGACGCTGCTTGCTGACACTGGAGGAACTCGGTTACCTGACGCGTAACGGCCGCAATTTCTTGCTGCGCCCAAGGGTTCTCGAACTCGGAGCGGCCTACCTCGAGTCGATGAACATTGAACAACTGACGAAAACGCACCTTGAAGAACTGGCGCGCGGAACCGCGGATTCCGCGGCGCTTTGCGTGCTGGACGGCGTCGAGATTGTCTACGTAGCGCGCACCTCGGTACGCACTCTCATGCGCCTCGAAGCGCACGTCGGCAGCCGTTTCCCCGCGCACGCAACTTCCACTGGTCGAGTGCTGCTGGCAGGCGTGAGTCCCGACCGGCTTCGATGGTATTTCGACGGCGCCAGATTCGAAGCATTGACCGAGCGTACCGTGACCGATCCGAAAAAACTGCGCGCACTCATCGACGACTGCCGCCGCAACGGCTACTCGACCGTCGCCGACGAACTTGCTCATGGAGTCATCGCCCTCGCCGTCCCGGTCTTCGACCAGCAAGGGCGGGTGGTCGCGGCGCTGAATTCCTCGAGCCACTCGCGAAAAATCACCAAGGTGAAATTGGTTCGTGAGCGTCTCGGGATGCTGCAGAAAATCAGCCGCCAGATCTCCACCGATCTTTCAAGCGTGCCCTGGCTATCCTTAAGCGCGCAGTTGTGACGTGCCGGCATCCGCAACCTTGACTTCACTTCGCCAGCTAGGAGCAACCTTAAATGACAAATGTCAATGTTCTTGTCCTCTACTACAGCAGCTACGGACACATCGAAATGATGGCTCATGCGCAAGCCGAAGGCGCCGCCCGCATTCCGCAGACTCACGTTGTGGTCAAGCGAGTGCCTGAGACCATGCCGCTGGAGGTCGCCAAGGCGTCCGGGTGCAAGCTCGATCAAGCCGCACCCATCGCCGCCCCTGCAGAACTCGATCAGTACGATGCGATCATTTTCGGCACGCCGACGCGGTTCGGCAACATGGCTGGGCAGATGCGGAACTTCCTCGACCAGACGGGAGCGCTATGGGCGCGCGGCGCACTGGTCGGAAAAATCGGCTCTGTTTTCTGCAGCACCGCCAGTCAGCATGGCGGCCAGGAAACGACCATCACCTCGTTTCACACGACCCTGCTCCACCAGGGGATGATAATCGTCGGATTGCCTTACACCTTTAAGGATCTCGCCACGATGAGGGAAATCACCGGCGGCACCCCCTATGGCGCGAGCTGCGTGACCGGATCAGGCGCCGATGCGCGGATGCCGAGCGCTCTCGAGTTGGAGATGTGCCGCTATCAGGGCGAGCACGTCACCCGCATATCGAGGCAACTCGCAGCCGGAATGAATGCGAAGTGAACGGGAATTTCGGGAACGCCGAAGTCATCTCGTGCGTCTAATCGTCAGTGCCGGTTGCTGATGGAGATCGTATTGCCCGCATTGCGCCTTCGATCCGATTCGATGGTGAATGATGCCGAGCTCGCGCGTCGCATTGCGGGTCGTGATCAGGCGGCCTTTGACTTGCTGATGCGACACCACAATGGGGCGCTGTATCGAGTCGCGCGCGCCATATTGAAGAACGACTTGGACGCCGAGGACGCACTGCAAGAAGCCTACTTGGCGGCTTACCGCCACATCACGGATTATCGCGCCAAATCGAAGCTTTCCACGTGGTTGACGCGAATCGTGGTCAACCAGGCTCTCGCGAAGCGGCGTCGGCGACATCGCGACCGGGTCATCGTGCCCTTTAACAATCAGTCCACTGGCGAGTGGCACCCCGAGGAATCCACCAACTTGACAGAGCCCCAGGAATCCCCCGAGCAAACAACGGCGCGTGCCGAGATGCGGCGCCTCTTGGAGCGAAAAATCGACGACCTCCCGTTGGTCTTTCGCGCGGTCTTCATCTTACGGGAAGTCGAGGAGCTGTCTTCCGCAGAGGCGGCGCAGTGTTTGTCGATTCAAGAAGCGACGGTTAGGTCGCGATTGTTCCGGGCACGGGGGCTGCTGCGCGAGTCGCTGGCGCTCGAGCTCGACATGGCCGCCGCCGACGTCTTCCAATTCGGAGGTGAGCGTTGCGACCGCATCGTCGCGAGTGTCCTGGAGCGGCTGCGGGGGACTGGGAACGGCACAAGCGTCCGCGGCATCTAATGCGCGACCAGAAATCCGATGCATCCAAGTGCGATGTCAGCGCCAAATGGATGTGTTGGGTGCGTTCCACTTCAGGAGTACGTCAATGAAACTAATCGGATTTGCAATGGCGATGGGTCTCGGTGTTGCGGCGGCAGCGGCGCCGGCGGCCGGCCCCACCGATCCTCAGATTGCCGCCATTGTGGTGACCGCTAACCAGGTCGATATCGACGCCGGCAAGCTCGCCATCGCGACCACCCGCACACAAGACGTGCGGGAGTTCGCCCAGCGCATGATTACCGACCATACCGGCGTCAATAAGTCGGCAGTGGATCTGGTGACGAGGCTTAAGGTCACGCCGCAAGACAACCCGACCAGCCAGAGCCTGAAGGCGGGCGGCGAAGAGAACCTCAAGAATCTCAAAACGCTCAAAGGCGCGGCGTTCGATAAGGCCTACATCGATCATGAGGTGGCCTACCATGAGCAGGTTCTGGATGCCTTGGACAAGGTGCTGATCCCAAATGCCAGCAACGCGGAATTAAAGGCCCTGCTCGTCCAGGTCCGGCCGGCCTTCGTCGCACATTTGGAGCATGCCAAGCGGATTCAGGCTGCACTCGCCGTAAAGCGCTGATGCGGTGCTGAAGACGAACGTCGCTTGTCTCTACATGCTAGTCGCGGCCGTGTCGCCGATGCGCCTCGCGCCAGCTCGCGCCGATACCGTCGCGCAGCCGGCGCACACGCACCAGGTGATGATCGATGCCCTGCGGTTCGATCCGCAGGATCTTACGGTCAAGGCCGGTGACACAGTCGTATGGATCAATCATGATCCGTTCCCACATACGGTCACCGCGGTGGGCAAGCAGTTTGATTCGCACGAGATTGCCTCAGGACGATCCTGGAAGTACACCGCCCGAAAGGCAGGCGTATTCGCATACAGTTGCACGCTTCACGCCAACATGTTGGGGACGTTGCGCGTCGACTAGGAGTGATCGGAATTCTTGCTGTGGGCTTAACGGCCAACGCTGATGAGTTCAACGCTTAAGACCCCGATCTGTAATCTACTCGGCTGCGATGTTCCGGTGGTGCTTGCCGGGATGGGTGGCGTTGCGCGATCAGAATTGGTGGCCGCGGTCAGCGCAGCCGGTGGCTTCGGCTTTCTCGGCATGGTGCGCGAGGCACCGGAGCTCATTGGCTCTGAGATCGCGCGCGTCCGTGAAGCGACTTCTCGAAACTTCGGCGTGAATCTCGTCCCGGCCGCGACGCCCGCAAAGCTTCTCGAGGCGCAACTCGATGTTTTGATCAGCAAGCGCGTCGATGCCGTAACACTATTTTGGGACCTTCGAGCCGATCTCGTACGCCGGCTGCGCGATGGCGGGTTTCTGGTCCTTTGTCAGATTGGCTCGGTGCGCGAGGCCGAAGAAGCCGAGGCGGCGGGCGCTCACATTGTCATCGCACAAGGCTTTGAAGCCGGAGGCCACGTGCGCGACACCATGCATCTTGCGGAACTCGTGCCCCGAGTCGTGTCCCGGGTCGGTGTGCCGGTGCTGGCAGCGGGTGGAATCGTGGATGGGAAGGGATTGGCGGACGCGTTGCGATGGGGCGCACAGGGCGTCCTGGTAGGCACCGCCTTCTTAGCCACCCGGGAATCTTTTGCGCACGACTATCATAAGCGGCGCATCGTGGAGGCGCGGCCCGGCGAGACGGTTCACACCGACGCCTTTCACTTGAAATGGCCGAAGGGTGCCGCCGTGCGGGTGCTGCCTAACAGCGTGACCCGCGGTGAACACGGTGATCCTCATGGCGGATCGCGGCAGGTGATTGGTCAGCAAGGCGCCCGACCGATCTATCGCTTCAGCACCGACTCGCCGTTGCGAGATATGACGGGGGATTTCGAGGCTATGGCGCTCTATGCCGGGGAAGGCGCGGGGCGAATCACCTCAATTCCATCGGCCGCTGAGCGACTCAACGCCATCGTCACGGAGGCGACGTATATCCTTGGCGTGAGCGAGGCTAAGCCCGAGAACATGAACGTGCCTTGAGGCAATGGAACCCAGCGATGCCGATGCCGATTGAATCACCGCCGCCATCGGCGCCCTGGATTGAGATCCAGCGTTGGCGCAAATGTGTGCGCGAAGCATTAATTCAGCGGCGAACAGCGCTCTCCGCGGATACCCGCAGAACACTGGGCAAGCGCGCCTGTGCGCGGATGGTCGAAGTTGTCGACCTTCGCGCCTTCGAGGTACTCGGTTTCTGTTGGCCGATTCGCGGCGAATTCGATGTAACAGATGTCGCGAAGCAGCATCTGGCGCGCGGCGGACAGATTGCCTTGCCGGTCGTCGTCGCAAAATCCTCCGCGCTTGAATTCTGGAGATGGTACCCGGGTATGCCCATGCGGACAGGTATCTGGAATATTCCCATTCCCAGGGACCGGGAGGTGCTGATACCCAAGGTAGTTATTGCGCCGCTTGTTGGGTTCGATGAGTCCGGGTTCCGGCTCGGCTATGGCGGCGGTTACTTCGACCGGACTCTCGCGGCAGCCGCGCCGCGACCCTTTGCCATCGGGCTTGGATACGCCGACTCCGCTTTGCCGACGATTTACCCCCAGCTCCACGACATACCGATGAACTTGATCGTAACAGATGCGCACGTCAGCCCACATACTGTGACTTGCGCCAGTTAAACGCCGCGGCGCGTAAGGCGTAATCGACCACGGTCTCGACGAATGCGCGGGTGATCCGCGCATGACGAAATAACACCCGAAAATAACAGGGCGCCGTCAGCAAGTCGATCAACACATCGATATCCGTGCCACGACGAATTTCGCCGCGGGCGATACCGCGTGCAAGCGCATTGCTTATCGAGGTTCGTCTTCGCATCAAAACCTCCTCCCGAATCACCCTCGCGAGTTCTCGATCATGAGCCATGTCGCCGAGCAGCCCAGGAAGCGCCTGGCCCAGTGGCCCCGCGAAAGCGCGCCGCAGGGTGTCCACCGCGGAAATCAGATCGCGGCGCAGCGAACCGCTATCCGGCGCCGGTTCTGCAGCCAGGGTGCTGACTACCGCATAAGCGACCAGATGACGCTTGCTCGGCCAGCGGCGGTAAAGACTGGTACGGGCGCGTTTCACCGTTGTCGCGACTCGTTCGATCGTGACATGACGGTAACTCTTCGTTTTAAGCAAATTCAATACTGCAAGGACCACATCGCGCTCAATGCGCGAGTCTATGGGTCTGCCACGAATGGCGCGCTGCGGCAGCGGTTTAGGGAACTTTTTCATACACTGTGTATCATATATATGGTCGCGTCTTTGTATCAAATTCACGGTGGCGCATAGGTCCTGACGATACACGGAGTATTTATGATCGCTCGACGCCTTTCCCTCTTGAGTCTTATCTGCTGCGCCGCACTTCTCGCCGCATGCAGTTCACCCAAATATGACTGGTCACAAGCGAACGCCATGAACACGATCGCTGCATACCAGACATTTTTGTCCAAATATCCCAACGATCTGCATGCCGTCGATGCGAAAAGCCGTATAGCGGCGCTGCAGGACGAGCAGGCATGGACGACGGCGCAAGTTACCTCGTCGGTCCAAGGCTACCAGCAGTATTTGAGTGCCGAACCCAACGGCGTGCACGTAGCCACTGCTCGCGAAGAAGTCGCCAGACGCGGGCGCCTCGCCGCTTGGCGCACTGCGCAAACGAACGAAACGGCACAGTCGCTGGAGGAATTCTTACAAAAGTACCCTACGGGAGACGAAGCGGACCAGGCGCGCGACAAACTCAAAACAATTGCGGGGTATCGGGCCGAACTGGGGATGACCCGCAGCCAGAGTTTGGCTGACCGCGAGCGCGACGCGTTGGCAAAGCGCTTCGGCAAGACCTTGCAGCAAGTTGTCGTGCTGGCGCCCGATGAAAATAGTCGCGACTATCGAATCACATCAGCGCAAATGAGTGAAACGGATGCGAACGCCGCGTGTGCAAGCGTCAAACATGCCGGCCGATCATGCAAGGTCATCCAAGCAGGCGGTTAGCGGGCAATGGCGCGGTCGAGCGTCTGAGGAAGTGCCTCATGTTTACCAATGTGCGTGACTATGCCGCTCAAGCTCGCACCGCGAGCACCATCAATATCTTGCTTGGAATTTGGCTGATCGCGTCACCCTGGATATTCGACTACGGCGGCAGACCCGCTGTATTGAGCAGCGTGATGGCCGGAGCCCTGATCGCGATAATCGCGGCCAGCCGCCTTGCTTCCTTGCGCTCGACCGCGGGCCTGAGCGGGGTCAACCTGCTGCTGGCGGTGTGGACCATCGCATCACCGTGGTTGTGCGAATACACTGCGAACGTCGCGGCGGTTATGGACAATGTGATCCTAGGTGTCGTAGTCGCCGCGCTTGCCCTCTTCAGCGGCAGTGCTACGGTTGCAGCGGAGAAGCACCCGCCCGGCGCCCCTGTGCATTAATTCCTGCAGCGTCGGTGGCGTTGATCTCTCTTCTGTAGAGCGCGCACTATAGGGCTATCGCCAGCGCACGCGGGAGGGGCCAGGTATGCCGTTGTCCGAGCAGGAAATCCCTGTTCTCGTTGTGGGCGGCAGCCTCGTCGGGTTGACCACTTCGGTGCTACTGGCGTCGCATGGCGTCCGGCATATGCTGATCGAACGCCACAGGGGCACGGCGATCCACCCGCGCGCGGCATCTTTTCACCAGCGCACGATGGAGATCTTCCGCAGCCTCGGCCTGCAGCAGGCAGTGGAGGCCGCTGCCGAGCGGGAGTTTGTCCAGAACGGTGCCATTATTTCCGTCGATGCGCTGAGCGGCAAGGAGCTTGCCTGTTTCTACCGCTCTTTCAACGAGGGGGTTGAGGGCTTGAGCCCGACCTCGCGGCTGTTCATAACCCAGATCGGACTTGAGCCGCTGCTCCGCGAGCGGGCGCGCGAACTCGGAGCCGATCACCACTATGCGACGGAAATGGTGAGCTTCGAGCAGGACCACGCGGGAGTTGTCGCCGTGCTACGCCCGCGCGACGGCGGCCCGGAGCGAAGGGTGCACGCGCGCTACCTGGTCGCGGCCGACGGCACCCACAGCTTCGTGCGCGGGCAGCTCGGCATCGGCATGGCCGGACGCGGCAGCTTCGCCGACTGCGTGACCATTTACTTCAAGGCCGACATGCGCGCGCTGATCGGCAACCGCAGCCTCAGCGTGATCTATGTAAATCAACCGGGACTGCTGGCTTTCTTTAGATTCTCGATCACGGGAGACGCAGGGTTCCTGGCGGTCTTCGCGACATTCGACAAGGACGGCACCCGCAGCAGCCACCTCGACCAGAGCCTTTCTGCCGCCCGTTGCGCCGCGCTGGTGCGCGCGGCGCTCGGGGTGGTGGCCGATTTCCCGGTCGCGATCGACGACGTGCAGCCATGGAATGCGAGCGCCGTCACCGCGACCGCGTTTCGCAAGGGGCGCGTCTTCCTGGCCGGCGATGCCGCACACATCATGCCTCCCACCGGCGGATTCGGCGGCAACACCGGCATCGCCGACGCTCACAATCTCGCGTGGAAACTGGCAATGGTCCTCGACGGAGCCGCGGGCCCCCGGCTGTTGGACAGCTACGAGTCCGAGCGCAAGCCGCACTGCGAATTAGTCGTCGAGCAGGCCTACGCGCGCTACGTCAATCGCGTCGATCGCTCCCTGCCCGCATCGAACCTGGCGCCGCTGCTCGACGATGCGGCGATCGAGCTCGGCTCGGTTTATTGCTCCGATGCCGTAGTGGACGATGAGAACGAGAAGCGCAGCGCCACTGCGCTGCTCGAGGATCCGCGCAAGCCAAGCGGCGATCCCGGAACACGCATTCCTCACATCACACTGCAACAAAACGCTGTCGTGGTTTCGACGCACGATCTCACCAAAACCGGATTCGTCCTGCTCGCTGGCGCCGACGGCGGCAATTGGACGGCCGCAGCCAACGCCTTCGCGGTGGCGCCAGGTATTCCCTTGCAGAGTCACCGGATTGCAGCCGACGGCGATCTTAAGAACCCGGACGGTCGTTTCGAAGCGACGCTGGGAATCGGCCCACAGGGCGCGCTGCTGCTGCGACCCGACGGCGTCATCGGCTGGCGCAGCCGCGGGCCGCACGCAGATCCGCACGCACGGCTCAACGAAGTGATGCGGCAGCTGACACTCCGGCGCTGACATGGCTCGCACCCAGGTCGCAATCATCGGCGCAGGCCCGTCGGGACTGCTGCTCTCACAGCTCTTATTCCTGAACGGAATCGACAACGTTGTGCTCGAGCGGCAGAGTCGCGAGTATGTCGCCGCACGGATTCGCGCCGGCGTCCTCGAGCAAGGCACAGTCGAGTTGCTGCTCAAGGCGAAGCTGGGTACAAGAATGCTCGCAGAGCGCCTGGTGCACGACGGCGTTTCCCTGGCATTTGCGGGACGAACCGTGCGCGTCGATTTGAAGGATTTGACCGGCCAATCGGTATCGGTTTACGGGCAAACCGAATTGACCAAGGATTTGATCGATGCGCGAACGGCGGCTGGGGCAAAGCTGATATTCGACGCGGCCGAGGTGGCCGTCGCGGACTTCGACGGCGCGCACCCGCAGGTGCGCTATCGGCAGGACGGGCGGACACATGAGCTTACGTGCGATTTCATCGCCGGCTGCGACGGATATCACGGCGCATGCCGCCAGAGCGTCCCTTCGAACGCGCTTAACACCTTCGAGCGCATTTATCCCTTTGGCTGGCTCGGAATTTTGGCCGACGTGCCGCCGGCCAGTCATGAGCTCATTTATTCAAATCACGCCAGAGGCTTCGCTCTGTGCAGCATGCGCTCCCTGAACCGCAGCCGCTACTACGTGCAATGCGGATTGGACGAGAAATTGGAGGCATGGCCCGATGCGAGATTTTGGGATGAGCTGCGATTGCGCCTACCCGGTGCAGTCGCCGCTGCCGTGATCACGGGTCCGTCGATCGAGAAAAGCATTGCGCCGCTGCGCAGTTTCGTGGTGGAGCCGCTGCGCTTCGGTCAGCTATTCCTGGTGGGCGATGCGGCACACATTGTCCCTCCCACCGGCGCGAAAGGGTTGAATCTTGCCGCGGCGGATGTACGAGTTCTGTATCAGGCGTTGGTCGAATACTATCGAACCTCGCGCACCGACCTTCTCGAACGGTATTCCGAATTGGCCCTGCGCCGCGCGTGGCTGGCGGTACGTTTCTCGTGGTGGTTCACCTCGATCACGCACAAGTTTTCGGACGATCCGTTCGTCCACCGGCTGCAATTGGCGGAACTCGACTACTTGAGCGCTTCGATCGCGGCCATGACCAGTCTTGCCGAAAACTATGTTGGCCTGCCGTTTGAAATCCCGGCCTAATCGCCGGCTAATCGGTGCGCAGCAGCTGTTTTTCGAGGCGGTCCAAGGTTTTCATGGCGGGCAGGCATTGCGCCAAGCTGGCGTTTGGTTCTCGCGCCTCGCGAATGGCGGCGAAGAACTCGCGATCCTGTAGTTCGATGCCGTTCATCGAGACATCCACTTTCGACACGTCGATGGGCTCGCTCTTGCCGTTCAGCAGCTCATCGTAGCGCGCGATGTAGGTGCCGTTGTCGCAGATGTAGCGGAAAAACGTGCCCAAGGGTCCCTCGTTGTTGAAGGATAGGGACAGCGTACATATCGCCCCCGATGCGACCTTCAATCCGACGCTCATGTCCATCGCAATCCCCAACGCGGCGTGCTTCGGTCCCTCCAGCGCAAAGGTCCGCGACGCGTTTTGGCCCGTTTGATAGGCAAACAAGTCCACGGTATGGCAGGCGTGATGCCACAGCAGATGGTCGGTCCAGCTGCGCGGCTTTCCCAATGCATTGGTGTTGGTGCGGCGAAAAAAATAGGTCTGCACGTCCATCTGCAGAACCTTGAGTTCGCCGCTGACAACCCGCCTGTGAATCCATTGATGACTGGGATTGAAGCGGCGCGTATGCCCGGCCATCGCGATGACTCCGGTTTCAGATTGCACGCGCACCAAGCGTTCCGAATCGGCAAGTGAGTCGGCCATGGGAATTTCGATCATGACGTGCTTGCCGGCGCGCATGCATTGTTCGCCCTGCGCCGCGTGCAGTTGAGTGGGCGTGCTCAAAATGACCGCATCCAGCCCGGGCAGCGCCAGGCTCTCGGCCAGGTTTCCGGTCCAATGGGGTATCTTCCATTGCGTTGCCACTTCGCGGGCGGATTCCTTGCTCGATCCCGCCAGTGAAATCACTTGGATGTCCGGTATCTTTGCCATCGCTTCCAGATGTTTGATCCCGAAAGCTCCCTGACCTGCCAGGCACACCTTCATGCCACGGTCCTATTTTCGAGAATCAGCAAACCAGCTGCCGTGTTGGACGCCGGCACATGGTAGTGGCGATAGATTTCCTCGACATGCTCATCCAACGCGCCGCGCATCACATGCCACATCACCATCTCGACCCCCTCGGAGCCCGCTTCGCGCATGTATTCCGTGTGATTGATTTTTGTCAGCGCCAACGGGTCTCTGGTCATACCATCGAGAAACGCGGTGTCGAACTTGCGGTTGATCAAACCGGCGCGTTCCCCCTGCAGCTGGTGCGACATGCCGCCGGTCCCGTAGATCACTACTCGCGAGTCTGCATCGAATTTCTCCACTGCGCGGCGGATCGCCTGCCCCAGCTTGAAGCAGCGCGCGCCGGTGGGCGGCGGATACTGCACCACGTTGACGCACAGCGGAACCACCTGAAACGGCCATGCCGGAGGTTGGCCGCAGGTGATGGACAGCGGTACGGTGAGGCCGTGATCGACCGGCATTTCATTTGCGATGGTCATATCGAATTCATCGAGTATCAGCGACTCGGCGAGGTGCCAGGCGAGCGGCGCGCATCCTTCTACCTCGGGCACCGGACGCGGCCCGAAACCTTCGTCGGCAATTGGAAATTTGTCGGCAACTCCGATCAAGAATGTAGGAATGATCTCCAGGGAGAGCGCGTTCGCGTGATCGTTGTAGACGATGATGGCAACGTCCGGCGCGAGCTTGGCGAGCCATTCGCGCGCAGGCTCATAACCTTTGAAGAGCGGTTCCCAATATGGCGTGTGGGTCTGACCGCGATCGACCGCGACGCCAATGGCGGGAACATGCGACACGGCGATACCGGCGACGATCTTAGCCACCGGCCTGCTCCTTTTTGCGCTCGTCCTTGTAGCGGTTGCCCTCGGGGCTGCGCCCGCCCGCCAGCATCATCTTCGCGTAGGTCTCCTTCGGAACCCCGGACATCATGCCGGCCACGTCCTGAAACGTCAGGCCATCACAGAATGCGATCTTGATGGTGTAGTAGATATTTCCCCCGACTTTCAGCATTCCCAGCCAGTCACGCCCAAGTACCGCGCGGCGCTGCTCGGCGCTTAATGGGAAACGATCGAGATACGCCGATTGATTCTCCTTGAAGCTCTTGCGGTTCTCCGCCTTGTTCAGCGACATGCAGAACATGTTCAGCGCGTATCCTTCGCGGCCACGCCGGGAATCGTAGACATAGGTGCCGGGAATGCTTTCGTAGTCGGGTGGCTGGCTCATCAGGACCTCTGCGGAGCGGATTTCCCGGCGCTCAGAAATACCCATCATTCCTTGATAGTATACGTGATTATCCGGTTTCCTAAGACTCGCCTGCTGCGGAGAATTTCAAGATGATCGGTCAATCGGGTATCGCCATCAGATCAATCACGCGTGCGGATCCCACAGCGCTCGCGCAACTTGCGCAATTCGGGGTCGCCACGGTACACGAAGCAATGGGCCGCAGCGGCCTGCTCGCAAGTTACATGCGGCCCATTTATCCCGGCGCAAAGGTGTGCGGCACGGCGGTTACGATCTTTGCCCATCCCGGCGACAACTGGATGTTGCACGTGGCGGCCGAACTGCTGCAGCCCGGCGACGTTGCGATCCTTGGGACCTCGGCCGAAAACACCGACGGTATGTTCGGTGAATTGTTGGCCACGTCATTCCGCGCGCGCGGCGCCCGCGGTCTCATCATTGACGCCGGCTGCCGCGACACCGCTGAACTCCACGCCATGAAGTTCCCGGTTTGGTCCAAGGCGGTGCATTCCAAGGGCACCGTCAAGGCCACGGTCGGTTCGGTCAATACACCGATCGTGTGCGCGGGTGCGCTGGTGAATCCCGGCGATGTGGTGATCGGCGACGACGACGGTGTGGTGATCGTGCCGAAGCTGCGCGCCGCGGCGGTTGCCGCAGCTGCAGCCGCGCGGGAGGCAAAAGAAATGGCGACTCGCAAGCGCCTGGCCGCCGGCGAATTGGGCCTCGACCTATATGGCATGCGCGAACCGCTGGCCAAGGCGGGCCTCAAGTATTTCGCGGACGACACCGCCTTGCAGCAGGATCCGGACAAGTGAGTGCTACGCCTAAGAACCCGCTGAAAAGCTGCCTGCCGCCGGATCCCGCTCCGATCACACCGACTCTGCGTTTGCCGCCCGGCGCATGCGATGCCCACTGCCATGTGTTTGGTCCGGCGAGCAAATTTCCATACGCCGCCGACCGCAGCTACACGCCGCCGGATGCGCCGGTGGAAAACCTGCGGAAATTGCATGCCAAAGTGGGCATCTCCCGCGCCGTGATCGTGCATGCAAGCTGCCACGGCACCGAAATGCAGGTCACCCTGGATGCCATCGCCTCCAGCCACGATACCTATCGCGGCGTGGCCTGCGTTGCAGATGAGGTAACCGACCGGGAGTTGCAGCGCCTGCACGACGGCGGAATTCGCGGCATTCGCTTCAATTTCGTCAAGCACTTGGGCGGAGTACCGGACCTCGGCGTGTTTCACAAACTGCTGGCCCGGATCAAGCCGATCGGCTGGCACGTGGTGCTGCATTTCGATGCCGAGGACATTTTGACGCAGCAGGAGCTTCTCGCACGAATCCAGATCCCCTTCATCATTGACCATATGGGTCGCGTCAAGGCCGCCGACGGTCTGCAGCAGCGGCCGTTTCAATTGCTGTTGGATCTATATCGCAACAACCCCTTGGCGTGGGTCAAAGTCTGCGGTTCGGAACGCGTTTCCGTGGGTAAGCGCCCGTTTCGCGACGCGGTGCCGTTCGCACGCGCCCTCATCGCAGTGGATTCGGCGCGAATTCTCTGGGGCACCGATTGGCCCCATCCCAATATCACCAAGGACATGCCGAACGACGGCGAGCTGGTTGATCTATTCGCCGAGATCTGCCCAGACCCCGTCCAGCGGCAGCAGATACTGGTGGAGAATCCCACCCGCATGTACTGGACACGTCTATGATCATCGATTGTCACGGCCACTACACCACGGCGCCCGCGGCGCTGCAAAAATTTCGCGATGAACAGATTGCCGGGCTCAAGGCCGGCATTGACGTGGCGCTGACCGCGGCGGGCGTCATCGGCGACGATCAGATCCGCGAAAGTCTGGAGAACGCACAGCTCAAACTGCAGCGAGCACGCGGCACCGACCTGACGATTTTCTCGCCGCGCGCATCGGCCATGGCCCATCATATTGGCAACGAGACGACCAGCCGCCGCTGGACGCAGGCCTGCAACGATTTGATTCATCGAGTCTGCGGCTTGTATCCCGACAACTTCGTCGGTGTCTGCCAATTGCCGCAATCGCCGGGAGTGCCGCCGGTCAACAGCGCCGCCGAGCTCGAGCGCTGCGTCAATGAACTGGGATTCATCGGCTGCAATCTGAATCCGGATCCGTCCGGCGGGCATTGGACCTCACCGCCGCTCACTGACCGGCACTGGTATCCGCTGTACGAAAAGATGGTGGATTTAGACGTGCCGGCGATGGTGCACGTCAGTTCTTCGTGCAATCCGAATTTTCACGCCACCGGCGCGCACTATATCAACGCCGACACGACGGCGTTCATGCAGTTTCTAACCGGCGATCTGTTCAAGGATTTTCCGACCTTGAGATTCATCATTCCGCACGGCGGCGGCGCGGTGCCCTACCATTGGGGGCGATACCGCGGCCTTGCGCAGGATATGAAAAAGCCGCTGCTCGGCGATTACCTATTGAAGAATGTGTATTTCGATACGTGCGTTTATCACTTGCCGGGCATCGAACTGCTGCTGAAGGTGATTCCTGCCGACAACATTATTTTTGGATCGGAAATGGTGGGAGCGGTACGGGGCATCGATCCTGAGACGGGAAACTATTTCGACGACACAAAACTTTATCTCGACGCGCTGCCGTTGACCCCGTCGGATCGCTACAAGATCTTTGAGGGTAACGCGCGCCGCGTATTCCCACGGTTGAACTCAAAACTGCCTCGGGCATGAGCGCCCTCAAGCTGCTGACCTCCATGGCGTCGCGAGAATTGCTGCGCGATCTCGCGGCGCGGTTCGAGGCTGCGACTTCGCAAGGCGTCAGCGTCGAAGCAGCGGGCGGTGTTGAGGTAGCAAAGCGCATACGCGGCGGTGAGGCCGCCGACATCGTCGTATTGGCGCGCAACGCCATCGAGGGTCTTGCCCAGGCGGGTTCGCTCATTGGCACGAGCATCACCGACATCGCGCAGTCCGGGATTGCAGTGGCGGTGCGGTCTGGCGCACACGCCCCGGATGTGGCGACCGAGCAGTCGCTGCAGCGCGCCGTCATGGCCGCGAGTTCCGTTAGCTACTCCACCGGCCCGAGCGGGGTCTATCTGGAAAAGATATTTGCGCGCTGGGGCGTGCTCGAGGAACTTCGCGTGCGCATCGTCGTGCCGCCGCCGGGGATACCGGTGGGCAGTTTGATCGCCTCGGGCACCGTGCAACTCGGCTTTCAGCAATTGAGTGAGCTCATCAATCTGGCCGGCATCCAGGTGCTGGGACCCATGCCTGCCGCCATTCAACTCACCACGATCTTCAGCGGCGCGGTGGCATGCGTGAGCACGCGGGCGCAGGCCGCGAGCGCGCTGTTGCGCTACCTCGCTTCCCCGGAAGTTCGGGACATCAAGCCGCGCTTCGGGATGGAGTGAGATCCGGTCCATGGAGGACGTGATAATCGTCGGTGGAGGACCGGTCGGGTTCATCAACGCTCTTGGCCTGGCGCAAGCCGGGGTTCGCGTGAGTGTCATCGAAGCCGAACCGCAAATCATCAACTCGCCGCGGGCGGCGGTGTACTTTTGGTCGGTTCTCGAGGGTCTCGGGCGCTTAGGTGTTCTGCAAGAAGCCGAGGCTGCCGGCGTGCGCAAGCAGGACTACACCTATCTGGTCAAACGTACCGGCGAGCGCGTGGTTTATTCGCTGCAGATACTGCAGGGACGCACGCCTTACCCTTATAATCTGCATCTCGGCCAGCATCGACTAGCCGACATTGCAATGCGCCGGCTGAAGACCTTTTCGAATGCCACCATCCGATTCGGCACCCGACTTCAGGGGCTTCGCCAGGATGCGGAGGGTGTAACGCTGTCCGTGGTGACGATGCGCGAAACGGCGGACCTGCGCGCTAGATGGGTCATCGGCGCGGACGGCGCCGCGAGCACGGTGCGCCGACTGCTTGGACTTTCTTTCGACGGAATGACGTGGGCGGAAAGGTTCGTGGCCACCAATGTCTACTACGATTTCGAAAAGCATGGCTACTCGCGCTCGACGTTGGTAATCGACGACCGATTTGGCGCAGTCATCGCGATTTTGACCAACGATGGCCTATGGCGCTGCACCTACATGGAAGACGCGACGCTTCCGGAGGAGACTTTCCTCGAGCGGCTGCCAGCCGCCTATGAGTCGATACTCCCCGGCCAGGGCCGCTACCAACTTGAACGCGCCTCCCCCTATCGAATGCACCAGCGCTCGGCGCAGCAGTATCGCGCCGGCCGCATCGTGTTGGCCGGCGATGCGGCGCATGTGACCAATCCAACGGGCGGCCTGGGCCTGACGTCCGGCCTGTTTGACAGCTACGCTCTTTACCCGGTGCTGACGGCGGTTATTCTGGGAGGCGCCGACGCTCAAGTGCTGGATCGCTACGCAGCGGCGCGTCGCGACACTTTCATCAACCGGGTATCGCCGCAGGCGACGGCAAATAAACAACTTATCTTTCACGCCAACGGTCGCGGACAAGGGCTCGAGCAGGCGCTGGCCGGCTTGCGCCGGCTCGCGGCGGATCCGGAATTCCTCTACCAGCGCCTGATGTTCACCAAGACGTTGGAGACGCCGCCGCTGCTGGGGGGGCCTCACGCATAGCCCGCTACCCCAGCCGCGCCGCCGCGATGTCAGCACCTTCGCGCAGCGATCGCAGTTTCTTCCAAGTCACCGCAGGATCGATCTTGCCATAGCCGGCAAAGGTGCCGAAGCCGCAATCGGTGCTGGCCATGATGCGTTCTTTGCCGACGATGTTGGCGAATCGCTCGATGCGCTGCGCGATGAGTTCCGGGTGCTCGACGTAATTCGAGCAGGTGTCGATCAAACCCGGAGCGAGCACCTTGTCCTCGGGAATCTTCGTCGCGGCCCACACCTTCCACTCATGTTCATGCCGCGGATTGGCGGCCTCGAATAAAATGGTTGAGGGTCGCGCCTTCAAGATGATCGCAATCACCCGCTCGAGCGGTATGTCGTGGTCGTGGGGACCCTCGTAGTTTCCCCAGCACACATGCATGCGCATCTGTTGCGGCGCTACGCCTGAAGTCGCTGCGTTGAGGGCCTCGACGTTGGCTTCCGCAATCTTGAGAAATTCCGCTTCGCTCGCATCCTGGAATCCCGTGTGCCGCGACATCGCGAGATCGGGACAATCGAGCTGCAGCTGGAATCCGCTTGCGGCGATTGCGGCGTATTCGGGCCTCATCGCCTCGACCAAGTCGCGGAGGTAAGCTTCGTGGTTTGGATAGTACGCATTCGGCTGGAAGGCAGTGATGAGCCCGGGCGAAGCCGCATTCATGAAGCCCTTCACGCTGCGGCCCAGCATCGCCTTCTGGAAACGGCGAATATCGTCGCGGCAGGGCTCCAGGTTCAAAAGCTTCACCGGCGCGACGCAACTCGCCCGCACGAATTCCTGTTCGCCCATGATCGCCGCGAGTTTCTTGCGCAGTTGCGGCAGCGGCGCGAGGTCAAGAGCGGGCTTGCGCGTGACGTTGCCGCCAAAACCGGACAGCCGCTCCGTGACATAGGTCGAGTATCCGACCTTGCCGAGTTCGCCATCGCTGATCACAGAGACGCCCGCCGCGACTTGCCGGGCCACCGCATCGTCGACCGCCGTTTGAACCTTCAGATCGAAGTCGGCCGCGTCATAGGCTTTGCCATGGTCGCGCGCCAGCAGCAGCGGCACCAGTTCATCGCCCCGGGGCAGACTGCCAACATGCGTCGTGGGAATGATCTGGACGGGCACCTTAGGATCTGGCGCGTCAGTTCGCCATGTTCAGCCGGTAAGTGCGCGGCGCTGAACCGAATCGTTCCCGAAACCGGTGAGTGAAGTGGCTGGGCTCGCTGAACCCGCAACTCCAGGCGATTTCGGCGATTCCAAGCCCATCAAATCGCTTGTCGCATAGAAGCCGTTGCGCCTTGTCGAGCCGGCAGGCGTACAGCTGCCGGCTGAAGGTGGTACCGATGGAGGCGAACAGCAAATGGATGTAACGACGCGAAAGACCGAGCGCGGCGGCCACCGTTGCCGGGTTGAGATCAGGTTCATGGCAGCGCTCGCGTATGATCTCCGTGACACGCCGCAACAACGCCCTCTTGTGGGTAGTCGGCGACGGATTATCGTGTGCGGCCGCAAGCCCGAGCAGTGAGCCGATTTGTTCCGCCACCACCATCGCGGGCAATCCCGATGCGCCAACCGTTTCTGGCGTGAGGTTATTCAACGCCGATGCCAACGTCGCCCCCCAGCCGCTGCGCCCGTCGATGAGGCGTGCCGCCGCATCCTCTGGCGCCGGTAGCCAGCCTCTCAGCCAGTCCTTTGGGATCTCGAGCACCAAGGCTTCGACGCCCTGGGGAAAATCGAATTCGAATCCGGCGAGGCAATCGATCAACAAGCAGTCGCCAGCCTCGACTTTGAGCCTGCGGCCGTATTGTTCGGCAAGCTGCACACCGTTGCGCACATGGATCAAGTGAAAGAGATGGTCTTTCGCGTAGCAACTCACTGAGCGTTCGCGCCAGACTTTCTGCTCGCTGACGGAAATAAAATTCACCTTGATCGGGCCCAGGGCGTGTTTCTTGATGTGACCAAAAAACGCCCTCTCCTGCGAACTCTGAATGTGCATCTGCAAAAGGTTTTCGCAAATCACATCGCGCCAATAAGATAGCGCCTTGCCGGGCAGCAGGTGTGCGGTCGACCAACTCTGTTCGAGTATTGCCATGCAGAGCTCCCCTCTCTCAGTCTCCGGCCCTTAGTATGATACTAGACTGCCGCAGAGGGCGGCGTCCGCCTCGGCAGCCATCATCCGCCCCGTCTGGCGCCAACGCCATACTCGATCTTGGCGTTGCGGGTGGCTTGAAATTCCTCAAGAGACTGTCCGCGCATCGCCGCATAAACGTGAAGATTGGAGACCCCAACCACTGCCGCCAGCTTCTCCAGCACGAAGAATGTGACGCCGTAGTGAATGAGCGCGCGCCAGTCCAGTCGACGCACGAGATCTGCCTCCTCAGCGGTCAATTGGTGCTCAATCATCAGCGCATCGGCGTTGCGCCGGAAGGCCTCGCGACGCTCCGGAATGATCAAGTCGTGCAGGAAGCGGTTGAGCCGGTAGGCCTTGGCGCTTCGCTCCAGTGTATAAGGATATGTGCCTGCGAGACGCTCCACCCCGTCGAGCTGCAGGTCGCGAAATGGCGCGAGGGGCGGATATTCACCGTCATTCTCATAAATCGCCGTGGCGATGGCCGCCATGGACGGGAGGTAGTACGTGCGATGCAGCCTGCGGATTCGATCCGTCATGGCACCGCGCATGATCAGCCACATGATGATCTCGCCGCCTTCCATACCGCCGCGTTCCGCATACTCGGCATGGGTCAGCTTGGTCAGCGCCTCGGGGTCGTTCTCGAATAGATCGAGAAACTGCTGGTCCCATTCCGGGTTGTTGAATCCGCAGCGCTCGCCGTGGACCTGATGCGATAGACCCCCGGTCGCCACGATCACCACATTGAGGTCCGAAGGGTCAGAGCGAATCGCGCGACCCAGCGCGGCTCCCAGCCGATAGCATCGCCGGGCCGTCGGTAGCGGAAATTGCAGCACGCCGACTTGCAGCGGCAGCACTTTCCACGGCCAGCTGCCGTCCGGGTCGGCGAGCATCGACAGCGGTGAGAAGCAGCCGTGATCCAGGGGCTTGCCGCGAAAGAAAGAAATATCGAATTCCTCGGCAAAAAGCCTGGTTGCTATGGAGCGCCCGAGTTCCGGAGCACCCGGCAACGGCGCAACGTTGCGAGCGCCGCCTCCCTCGTCGGCCGGCCGGTATAGGTCATCGACTCCGAGTGCAAACGGCGAGTAGTGATCAAAGAAGAACGACGTAATGTGATCGTTGTAGATGGTTACAAGAACGTCCGGGCGCTTCTCCGCAAGCCAGGCGCGTATCGGCTTGTATGCATCGAAGATCGGTTTCCAGATGGGGTCGTGCTCGAGACCTCGATCCTTGGCGAACCCAATCGTCGGGGTGTGCGAAGTTGCAATTGCGCCGATGATCTTAGCCATGATCGCAGTCCTTAGAAGAGCAAAGCCATCGCGCGGTGGTTCGCACCACCCACACGCGGGTGAGGTATGTTAACCGGAGTATGATTTCACTCAAACTCCTGCGAAGCGGAAGTAGACTCTTAAGGAAGCCAACACCGGGATCTTCCGGTGCTACAGTCCAGTGTTCGGACGGTCGCCATTCAAGTCAGGGGAATCAAATGAGCGCGCAGGCACCCAACGCCGAACGGCAGATATGGATCTACACTCAAATGCTGCGCATCCGCGAGTTCGAAGAGCGCGTGAAGCGTACGTTCACCGAGCATCCGGGCGTAATCCGCGGCCATACGCATCTTGCCGATGGCGCCGAGGCGTCCATCGTCGGCTCGCTGAGCCACTTCCGGGCAGGCGATGCGGTGCTCACCACCTATCGCTGCCATGGATATCCGCTGGTACTCGGCAGCGATCCGAAGGCCATGATGGCCGAGATTTACGGACGCGTGGACGGCCTTTGCAAAGGTCTCGGCGGGTCCATGCATCTCACCGACGTGAAGCGCGGTTTTCTCGGCACTTCGGGCATCGTGGGCGCGGGCATTCCACACGCGGCGGGTGCCGCGTGGGCGGCGCAGATCCGCAAGAAAGGCGAAGTCGTTTACAGCTTCTTCGGTGATGGCGCTTCGAAACAGGGTGCGTTCCATGAGACGCTCAACATCGCTTCCCTGTGGAAATTGCCGGTGATCTTCGTGATGGAGAACAACGGCTACAACGTCGTGACGACCACGGCGCAAGAGGACGCCAACGCCGCCAACGGCGAGCCGCTCGCCGTCAAAGCCAAAGCGTACTCCATGCCCGGGCGTCACGGTGGATGGCACCGATCCCTTGGCCGTGCACGCGGCCGTCGGCGCGGCGGTTGAGCGAGCACGCGCCGGAGCCGGCCCGACGCTGGTCGAATCGAAGGTTTACCGGCTTTCCGCGCACGGCAACATCATCGCTCCGCCCGGCGTGCCGCTGCACTATCCGGAGCACGAGGCGATCACGGTGTTCGGCAAGCGCGAAGAGTACGAGGCGGCGTTGCGCGGCGATCCCGGTGCCGCGCTTTCGCGCCATCCTGGTCAAGGGCGGCGTACTGAATCCCGCGAAGGCCGACGAATTGGCCGCTGCATGTCGCGAAGGAAATGGAGGAGGCGGTTACCTTCGCCGTCAAGAGTCCCTTCCCCAAGCTCGAGTCCGCACTCGAGTACGTCTACGCCTGAGCCGGAGCGAACACATGGCACAGCTTCCCTTTATCGCCGCCATCGATGCCGGCATTCATCAGGAAATGCGGCGCGACCCGAGCGTGCTTTACTTTGGCCAGAATATGGCCACCACGGAGAACCACGAGTTCGTCAAGGCATACGGGCACGACCGCGTCCGCGTCACGCCGATTTCCGAGACCGCAGAGATCGGCATCGCCATCGGCGCGGCGATGGCGGGCTTGCGCCCGGTGGTCGAGCTCTACATGGCGGAGTTCATGCTCGTCGCCATGGACCAAGTCGTCAACGAAGCCCCGCGCTTCCGTTATATGTCCGGCGGACAGGTGAAAGTGCCGCTGGTGCTCAAAGCGGGTTTCGGCTTCGCCTGTGGATGGGCCGGTCAGCACACCGGGTCGCTGACCGCGCTATTCATGGGTGTCCCGGGTCTAAAGGTCGTCGTGCCCTCGACCGCGGCTGATGCCAAGGGACTGATGGCGACCGCAATCCGCGATGACAATCCCGTGGTATTCCTGCACCATTATTTACTTACTCTCGAGATGGGCGAAGTGCCTGACGGCGAACACCTGGTGCCGTTCGGCAAGGCCGAGATTCGCCGCCCCGGCGGCGACGTGACCATTGTGGCCACCGGCTGGATGGTGCCGCGCTCGCTGGCCGCGGCCGAGAAACTCGCCAAGGAGGGGATTCAGGCGGAAGTGATCGACCCGCGCACGGTGGCGCCGCTTGATCTTGCGACCATCCTCAAATCGGTCGCCAAGACGGGGCGACTGGTCGCTCGTGGATCAGGCGCCGCGCCACGCGACGGTGGGCGGACATTATTGCCGGCGATGTCGCCGAGCATGGCTTCTCGTCGCTGAAGGCACCGATCGTGCAAGTCACCGCCCGCGACGCGACAGTGCCCTACAGCGAACCTCTCGAAGCCTATGTGATTCCTGATGAGGACCGAATTATCGCCGCGGTCCGCAAGGTAACTTGAGGGCCGGCGCTGACGCCGGCTCGACTATTGCAATCGCCAGTCGCGGCCCTCGAGTATCTCGATTAGTCGCGCGAGAAATTGTGCGGCGAGACGCCCGTCGGCAACGCGATGATCAACCGTCAGCGTGAGATCCGACAGCGGGCGCACAACGATCCCTGCCTCTCGCGCCACGACACAGTCGCGCCGGCGGCCGACGGCGAGTATGGCCGATTGTGGTGGATTGACGATCGCGGTAAAGCGGTCTGGCCCGTGTGCGCCAAGATTTGAAATGCTGAACGTTGCGCCGTCGACTTCCTCGCGCTTCAGTCGGCCCTTGAGTGCGCGCTCGACGCAATCCTCCCGACGGCGCGCAATCTCAACGAGGCTCATCTGCTCGACATCGTGAATCACCGGCACCAACAGGCCGTCGGCGACCGCAACCACGAGACCTATATGCGCGCCGCTCGCCTGCACGAGGTGTGCGTCGGCCGAATCTGGGTCGCCGGCAAACGTGGCGTTCATCGCGGCGAACTCCATGAGTGAGCGCGCAACTGCCTGCAGCAGAAAATCATTCGCGGATAGACTCGGCACGCCGTCCGGAAGTTGCGCCGCAAGCTCACGGCGCCAGTCCTGAAGTTCGGTCCAGTCGACCGAGCGGGCGACGTTGAATTGCGGAACGGAGGAGCTACTCAAGCTCATGGCGCGCGCCACCGCGCGACGCATCGGGGAAAGAGGCTGCGGCCCAACACCGGCCGCGCGCGGCGCGGCGATGGCTCGCTGTACGTCGTGCAGCTGAACCCGCCCGCCCGGTCCGGTGCCGACTATTCCATCCAGGTCGATACCGCGTTCGGCAGCGAGCTTGCGAGCGACGGGGGTACTTCGCACACGTTCACCGCTCCGATCCGCCATTGCGGCCATCGACGTGGTCGGCGCAGCCTCAGGATCCGCCGCGTGCGGCGCGGGGGTTGTAGCCGCTGCAGTCTGCGCCTGGGCAGACTCAATCCAGGCAACCTGATCGCCGACAACCGCTCGGCTGTCGACTTGCACCAGGATCTCGGTCAGCCGCCCGGTCGCGGCCGCCTCTATGTCAACCACCGATTTTTCGGTCTCGACCTCGAGCAGCGGCTCGCCCGCAATGATGCTGTCGCCGACGTTTTTCAGCCAGCGGACCACCTTGACCTCCTCCATGACCAGACCTACTTTCGGAATTTCCTGCGCAATCTGCGTCACTGGAGCAATTCCTTGCGCACCGCGCGCACAATATCCGCGCTCCCCGGGAGCAGCGCGCGCTCGAGCTCGGGAGCGAAGGGAATCGGCGCAAACGGGCAGCCCACGCGCAGCACCGGCGCGTCGAGTTCATCGAAGAGCTCCGCACCGATGCGCGCCGCGATTTCGGCGCCCACGCCGCCATTGAGTACCGCCTCATGGGCCACCACCGCACGATGAGTCTTCGAAACCGACGCCGCAATGGTCGCCATATCCAGCGGCAACAGCGTCCTCAAATCGATGACTTCGGCCGAGATGCCGTCCTCCGCCAGTTTCTGCGCGGCATCCAGTGCAGTTTGTACCATCGCCGAATAGGCAATCAAGGTGACATCCGTGCCCGGCTTTGCGATCCGCGCCCGGCCGATCGGCGGTAATTCGGCACCCTCCGCCAATTCTTCCTTCATCGTGTACAGCCGCTTGTGTTCGATGAACAGCACCGGGTCACCGAGCCGGATCGCGCTTTTCAGCAGGCCGTAGGCCTCGGCCGGGGTGGAGGGTGCGACCACGACGAGGCCCGGTACGTGGATGAACCACGCCTCGAGGCTCTGCGAGTGTTGCGCGGCGGCTCCGCCCGCGGCTCCCGCCTGCGTGCGTACCACCAGCGGCACCGCGAGCTGGCCGCCGGACATGTAGCGATACTTCGCGGTTTGATTCACCAGACAATCCATCGACAGCGTGGCGAAATCGATGAACATGATTTCAAGCACGGGCTTGAGACCGCACAGCGCGGCGCCGGTGGCAAGACCGGTGATGGCCGCTTCGCTGATGGGCGTGTTGCGTACCCGCGTGGCCCCATGTTTCTGCGCGAGACCCCGGGTAACGCCGAACGCGCCGCCCGCCGCAACGTCCTCGCCCAAAAGATATACGTTAGGATCGCGCGCCAATTCCTCGTCCAGCGCGCGGCGCAAGATCTCGATGAATGTGTGCTGCACGGTTTAGCCTGGGATCGACGCAAGCGCCGGTGCGCGGTACACGAATTCAAGCACACTCGCGGGATCCGGCCGCGGAGCCGAACGAGCCCGCTCCACGGCACCGAGCACCTCAGTCTTGCTGCGCTCGCCGATCGCATTCAGCTCTTCCAAGCCGATGCCGCGCTCCGCCAGGTAGTGCTTCAAGCGTTCGATGGGACATTTCTCACGAATATTAGCGAGCTCCTGTTTCGATCGATACTGCTGAGAGTCGCCGACGTAGTGCCCCGCCATGCGAAAAGTCATGCATTCGAGCAGATAGGGACCGGCGCCACGGCGTACGGTCTCGATTGCAATACCGGCAGCCGCGAATACCATCGGCAGATCGTTGCCGTCGATGGTCTGCGTAGCGATGCCATACGGCGCCGCGAAACTGCTCACGTGCTTGACGTTGGAATGCTCCTCGCGGCTCGTGAATTCGGCATACCCGTTGTTCTCACAAACGAATAACACCGGCAGGCGCCACAGTGCGGCGAGATTCAGCGTTTCGTGAAACGCCCCGGCACCTGTCGCCCCGTCGCCGAAAAATACTACGCTGATATTTTCTCTTCCCTGGGCCTGCGCCGCCCACGCGGCGCCCGCGGCGAGCGCGAGATTGCCCGCCACCACACCGGTCGCGCCCAGCACGCCGTTCCCTGCATCGACCAGGTGCATCGAACCGCCGCGACCTCCGCACTGGCCATTCTGCCGTCCCAGAATCTCCGCAAAAGTCGCCTCCATGTCGCTGCCCTTGGCAAGCACATGGCCGTGCCCGCGATGACTGGTGAACAGCACGTCCTCACGCCTGAGCTGCGCGCAGACGCCGACCGCCACCGCTTCCTGCCCGGTGGACAGGTGCGGAAACCCAGGGATCTCGCCCGCCGCTGCGAGCCGCTGCACGTGGCCTTCGAACAGGCGTATCCGCCAGAGCGCGGCGTACATCTCCTTCCAGTCAGCCAGGGTTGGTGCGGTCACGTGACTACTTCTTGACCTGACGCGCCGCGGCCACGACTCGCTGCGTCTTGACAAACGCCTCGGTCGCGGCGGTCCTCAAGTCCCACTTGCGAATGTATTCATTCAGAACCTCGACGCCGATCGGCCCGTCATAGCCTACCGACCAGACGGCTTGCAGGAACGCCGCGATGTCGAACTCTCCATCACCGGGCAGCAGGCGTTTGTTGACCACGGAATCTTGGAACTTGAGCGGCATCGCGAGAGTGCCGTCGTTGATTTCGACACCAATCAAGTCGCGCGCAGTGAGTTTGCGCACGATCTCTGCGGAGCCGATGCCGATGCGCTGCAAGTGCAGATTATCGATCATGATGCCGCCATTGGCCGCGCCCGAACCGCGGGTGATCGCGAGCACCTGATCGAGCGATGGCGCGCGCGAAAATTGCGCCGGCAGCATCTCGAACAAGACATTGGTTCCACGCTCGGCGGCTTGGCGACAGAGGGGAGCAAAGGCCTCCGTCATCCGGGCAACATCGGCGCAGTCATTGCCGAGGTCGGCAACCTTGATGTGCCGGGCACGCAAAGCCTCGGCCGCATCCAGGAGCAGCGCGCGGATTTCGTCCGATGCGCTCTTGCGCGCGTCGCTGCAAAACCAATCAAGCAGCCATTCGACTTCGACATTTACGATGCCATTGGCGTCCAGGATGTGCTTCATGTCCTGGAAGCTGTATGTCTTCCTGATCTCGAGGATATCCGCGTGCCAAAAACCCATGCCGGTGAATCCTGCTTGCGCCGCGATCTCCACGCGTGTCCGGAAGTCATGCAGGCAGCGTTGATCGCCCAATGGATCAGCGCCAACCGCGAGTGTCCAGAAGGACCCGATGATTTCAAGTGGCTTCGTCATAGGTGTGTTCGCATCAGGTGGAAGTCTGGATCATACCTTCACGGCGGCGTCTTAGCACCGCAGGCGCCGTCTCGCGCAGCATCGCCGCGAGCACGATGATCGCAACGATAAGCCCAGCCACAATCCACAAGATCATACTCAACCCTTTGAGGTCGGCCACCTTACCGGCGACGCTCGGCGCCAATACGCCGCCCAGAATCTCACTGATTCCCATGGTCAGCGACAATGCGGTGGCGGTTTTGTTCGGGCCCACAAGCTCCGACGGAATCGTCGCCATCGCCAGCGGAAACACACCGCTCAAGGCCGCGCCGACCGCGATGCACGCAATGATCGGCATTAGCTGGGTGCCTGTGGTGAACAACATGCCGAACGGCAGCACCAGACCCAGTAACGAAGCTACGATGATCACCGGCTTACGCCCAAATCGGTCGGAAGATCCGGGCACCAGAAATGCCACTGCCATTGATGCCACACCGAACGAGGACATGATCCAGCTCATGTGGCGCTGGTCGAAGCCGCGCACCCGGATCAGGTACAACGGTGCAAAGGTGAAAAACACCACCAGGTAGGCCACCAGCAGCGTTGAGATTGCAATACACAGCAGCATCGAGCGATCGCCAATCGCGGCGTTGAACCTGCTGCTGCCGGGCTGCGAGACAGGAGCGCCTGTAGCGGGTTCGCGCACCAGCGCGGCGATCAGCAGTGCCATGACGACGCCCGGAACGGCGGCAAGAAAAAATGCGTTGCGCCAGCCGAAGCTGATCGCCATCCACACGATGATCACCGGGCCCAGCGTGTTCGCGATCAGATTGGAGCCAAAGTTCTGGGTGACGCCCTGCGCCAGCCCGCGGCGCTCATGAGGCACCTCGGCCGCGATGAGAGTCTGGGTTATTGGCATGATGCCGCCTTCGGCGATGCCCATCAACAGGCGCGCCCCGAGCAGCCAAGCGAATCCGGATGCAAGGCCGGACAACACCGACGCCATCGAAAACACAATGGTTGCGGATACAAGCATCAGCTTGCGCCGCCCGAACCGATCCACGAGGCTCCCCATGCCGAGCCCGGCAATTGCCCAGCTGAAGGAAAATGCCGAAGCGATATTGCCGATCTGGAAATTGCTGAGATTCAGATCCGGCTGAATGAACGACGTCAGATAGCTAAAAACATTGCGGTCGAAGAACACGACGCCGAAATTGGCACTCAGCAGTGCGACCAGCAGCCACTGGTAACGGCCCATTGAAATTGACATGATCTTTCCCGGCGGAGTGTTATCAGTGGCGGATGGTACACAGTGCCCCGCCGTCCACGGACCAGGCCGCGCCATTGACGAAGCTGGCCGCGGGTGACAGCAGAAACGCCACCGCCTCGGCTACTTCATGCGGCTGACCGATGCGCTCCTGCGGCGCGACCTTGCCCAAGGTGCGCTTGCCGAGCTCGACGTCGCCGTTGAACAGCGTTTTGATCATCGCTTCCAGCAGCGGAGTTTCAATGACGCCCGGCATCACCGCGTTCACGCGCACGCCGCGGCCGCCGACGTCAGCGGCAGCGGTGCGCGTCAGCCCGATCACCCCATGCTTGGTGGCGTTGTAAGCGCAGGCTCCGGCAAGGCCGCGTTCACTGGCGATCGATCCGGTATTGACCACCGCACCTCCGCCTTGGCGCAGCATCACCGGAATCACATGCCGCAATCCTAAAAAAATACTGCGCAGGTTCACGGCCATCAGGCGATCGAATTCAACCTCGTCATAGGTCTCGATGGAGGCAACCTTGCCTTCCGTGCCGGCGTTGTTGAACAGCCCGTCGATGCGGCCGAAGGCCTTGCAGGCCGCGGCGACGTAACCCTGCACCGCATCGCTCCGGCTGACATCGGCATGAAAGATTTCGACTTGCGTGCCGAAGGCGGCGACCGCGGCGCGGCGCTGCTCGAGCCCGTCACGATTGATATCGACCAATAGAATGTCAGCGCCCCTTGCCGCGAGCACGCAGGCCGTGGCATGGCCGATGCTGCCCGCGCCGCCGGTAACGATGATCTTTACACCCGCAAAGTCTGTCATGGCAATTTCCCCAAAATGAGATCCGCCGCCCGCTCGGCCAGCGCCGTGACGGGAATATTGCTGTTGCCCGCGATCACGGTGGGGATGACCGAGGCATCCACCACACGCAGAGCATCGATGCCTTTGGCCCGCAACGATGCGTCCACCACGTCGCCCATGCGGCAAGTGCCGCAAGCATGATGAACTGTGACCAACGATTTGCGGATGTGCGCCTCGATCTCGCCGCGCTCGCGAACCTCAGGGCCCGGCGAAATCTCCCGGCCGGCGAGCGCTGCAAATGACGGCGCCGCCAGGATCGAACGCGCAATGTTAAAGCCCCGCACCAGTACATCAAGGTCACGCGGCGCGGCGAGAAAATTAAAATCGATCGCCGGTTTGTCGTGAGGGTCACCGCTCTTCAGCGTGACGCTGCCGCGGCTTTCGGGCCGCAGGTTCACGAAGATGATGCCATAGCCGTGTCCGCGCGGCAGCCAGTGGCCGCTGGCATTGCGATGCGCCGGCATGAAAATGATCTGCAGATCCGGGCGATCGAGTTCCGGCCCCGAACGCATGAATCCATTGGCCTCGAACACATTGCTGGCCAGCGGTCCGGAACGCAGCAGCAGGTATTGCGCGGCGATCAGCGCACTGCGCGGCACGGTGCGCCACGATAGGCCGTAGGATTCGGTATTGACGGTGCGCACGGCAACCGATGCGGCCGGGTGATCATGGAGATTCTTGCCCACCGCTGGCAGATCAATCAGCGGCGTAACACCTAAGGGTTGCAGGACCGCGGCATCGCCCACGCCTGAGAGCTGCAGCAGCTGCGGCGAGCCGTAGGCGCCGCAGGCAACAAGCACTTCGCGCCGGGCCCGTACGACACTGCGCGCGCCGCCCTGCTCGATCTCCAAACCCGTTGCGCAGCGCCCATCGAACAACACGCGTGTGACCAGCGCGCCGGTCACGATCTTGAGATTTGACCGATGTCGCACGGGGTTGAGATACGCCGTGACGCCGGACTCGCGCCGTCCGTTGCGAATCATGGCCTGCCGCGGGCCGAACCCTTCCGGATTGCCGGCGTTGAAATCCTCGCAGCGCGGCAGCCCGAGCGAATCGGCGGCCGCGAGGAAGCGCCGCACCAGAGGATTGGGATTTGGGATATCGAGAACATTGACCGGACCGCCCTGCGCACGCTGCGGCGTGTGCGCAGCCTCGTAGTTCTCGAGTCGCTGGAAATACGGCAGCAGATCGGCGTAACGCCAGCCGGGCTGCTGCCATTCATCATATTCGCGCGGATGGCCGCGGAAATACACCATGCCGTTGATCGACGAACAACCGCCGAGCACCCGGCCGCGCGGCACCGGCAGCGCGCGGTTGTCGACATGACGCTGCGGCACCGTCTGATAGCCCCAAGACTGGCGCGGATTACCTATGGCTTTTGCCACCATCGCCGGCACACGGATCGCCGGGTCCTCATCCGGCGGGCCGGCTTCGATCAGCGCGACCGTGACGCCTGCTTCGGCCGACAGCCGGTTGGCCAGCACGCAGCCGGCAGTACCGGCGCCGGCAATCACGTAATCGAAGCCATCGCTACCAAGGTTCACCGAGGCAGCGTCAGGCGCCGCCGCCAAACAGAGTCGCGACGTAGTGACTATCCATGTACTCGCGGATGGCAAAGATTCTGCCGTCGCGCACGTCGATGCTCCAAGCGTAGCGATTGTTGTACTCGCGACCGTCGCGCAGCTTCCCTGAGCCGCGCGATTCACACATCACGGTGTCGCCCGTCGACACCATGCGATCGACCGTGGTCTTCGGATCGCCGGCTACAAACAAGCCGCGCACCGGGGCGAGAAATTCATCGACGATCTTGTCGCGCGGCCCATGAACGCCGGCCCCCGG
Organism: uncultured Gammaproteobacteria bacterium; assembly: GCA_963785405.1. Classification (GTDB taxonomy): domain Bacteria; phylum Pseudomonadota; class Gammaproteobacteria; order Steroidobacterales; family Steroidobacteraceae; genus Bog-1198. Next base: position 588,862 of record CAWAVF010000002.1, on the reverse strand, counting down.
CACGCCTTCGACCATTGGCCGCCAGGTGGCATCAGGATGAAGCGTCGCGCGGATGGCCTCGAGATCGCCGCTGCTCAAGATGCGGAAGAAATCGAGCACCAGATGTTCCTGCGGTGTGCGTGCCGTCACCATGTGTTACCCCCGTTTGGCCTGATCGAGTTCGGAGAATGCCTCGCGCGCGATGCGCACGCTGTCGATGCCGGCGGGCACGCCGCAATACACGGCCACCTGCAGCAGCACCTCGCGGATCTCCTCGCGCGTCACCCCATTGCCGAGTGCCGCCTTGACGTGCAGTTTCAGCTCATGCGGGCGATTCAGCGCGCTGATCATCGCGATATTGATGAGACTGCGATCGCGCAGCGCCAGCCCCGGCCGAGTCCACACGTAGCCCCAGCAGTACTCGGTCGAGAGCTCTTGCATCGGCATGCTGAACTCATCGGCGCCCGCCATCGAACGTTCCACATAGTCTGCGCCCAGCACCTGCTTGCGCAGCTTCAACCCTTCGTCGAATCGATCCTGTCCCACAGCCTTACTCCTTTTTGCCGCCGATCTGGCAGCCCGCCCAGTTTTCTACGACCCTCACCAGATCCGTGCAATCCGCAGCTGCGCCATGGAGCTGGTGGGTTATGGATAACATCTGCCGCACGGCCGCACCGACCACCATCGGCACGCCCAGTGCCTCGGCTTCATCGAGGCACAGCCGCACATCCTTGAATGACAGCGCATTGGAGAATCCGAAATCGAATCTGCGATTCAGTACATGTTTCGGTATCTTGTCCTGGGTGGCGCTGTTGCGCCCCGAAGAGGCGTTGAGCACCTCGAGCATGGCGGCCGGATCGACGCCAGCCTTCACGCCCATCGCCAGCGCCTCGGCGGCAATGGCGAGCGACGCTGCCGACATCAGATTGTTGGCGAGCTTGACGGTTTGGCCGAGGCCCGGCTTTTCGCCTAGCCAATAGACCTTGCCCAGCACGTCGAGCAGCGGGCGCACATGTTCCATCGCCGGCGTGGGACCCGAGGCCATGATCGCGAGCTTGCCGTCGGCCGCCCCCTTCACACCCCCTGAAACCGGCGCGTCGATCGCGGCGATTCCGCGCGCCGCCAGCAGCGCCGCGATGGCTTGCGCCGCGGCCGGGCCGGAGGTTGACAGGTCGACGAATATTTTGACCGTGGGTGAGTCCGAGATGAGCCGCGCGATTTCGCGCGCATCGGCGGGACCGGGCACGCTGGCCATCGCCACAGTGCTTGACGCCGCAGCGTCGGACGCAGAGCTTGCAACCCTCGCGCCGAGCGCCCCCAGCGCCGCAATAGCCGAGGCAACCGGATCGTAAATCGTGAGCTCGTGCCCGGCCGCGATGAGCCGCGCCACCATAGCCGAACCCATGCGACCCACGCCGATGAAGGCAATTTTTTCGCCCACCAGAGTCCCCTGTTTCAGCCCCGCAGCTTTTCAACTGCGGGGATCGAGATCCACACGCACCGCATTGGCAAGTCCCGCGCGAGCCTTAGGATAGCGCGCCAACACCTCAGGATCGTGGCCCGGAATGACATGCTGCGGCGAACTGGCCAGCGATTCAATGGTTGCGAAAGCATCGAGATAGGCCGCGACATTGTCGACAATGGGGAATGGCCTGCGCTCAAGCCAATTGGCGTAAAAATGCGCGGCGTCCGAGGCCAGCACCACCCAACCGCGCTGCGTGTGCACGCGCACCACCTGCAGGCCGCGCGTATGCCCGCCGACGAGGTGGAGCGTGATCCCAGGCTTGAGCTCGGCGACCCCGTCGTGATACACCACCCGCCCGGCAAACAGTTTGCCGGCCATCGCCTGCACATCACCCGCATCATACGGCGCGCGCATGAGCGCGTGGCACATCGCGCTGCCGGTGCAGAAAGCCATCTCCTCGGTCTGCAGGTGGTAACGGGCGCGCGGAAACAGCTCGTGGTTGCCCGAGTGGTCGTAGTGCATATGCGAGATGATGACATCGGTCACGAGCTCATGATCGACACCGACGGCCGCAAGTCCCGCCGCGACGGGCTGTACCAGCTGCCGGCCGCGCGCGGCGCCCGTGGCCGCGTCGAATCCCGTATCGAGCACGAATGAGACACCGGGACCCTGAATCGTCCAGACGTAGTAGTCGAGCGGCATGGGACCGTCGTGCTCATCGCCATCGATGAAATTGTGGCGTGCCGTGCGCTCCAGGTGCGCATAGCGGACCGCGCAGATTTCATAGTAAGGAGCCATAGCGGTATGCTCGCGGGATCCGCCGCAACAAGCAACAAGGGAAACACACATTACAATGACGACTGCCGATATCGTTACCGTGGGGTCGGGTCACAACGGCCTGGTGGCCGCCGCCTATCTAGCGGCGGCCGGCAAAAAGGTACTGGTGCTCGAGCGCAATGCCTGGTTCGGCGGCGGCGTCGTGTCGCGCGAACTCACGCTGCCGGGCTTCCGCCACGATCAGCATTCCATGAGCCACATCTTCATCCAGGCCAATCCACTGCTCAAGAACGACGAGCTCAAGCTCAAGTCGCGTTATGGACTCGAATACATCTTCCCGGAAGTGCCGATGATGTCGGTGTTCGAGGATGGCAGCACGCTCAAGCTGTATCGCGATCGCGAAAGGTCGGCGGCCGAAATCGCGAAGTTCTCGAGGCGCGATGCCGAGGCTTTTCGCCAGATGTCGCTGCAGGCCGCCGCCTGGCTACCGATGATCAGCGCCTCGCTGTATGCGCCGCCGGCTCCGGTAGGCGCCACCCATGCACTGTTCGATTCGAGCCGCGAGGGCCGCGAGCTGTGGCGCGTCATGCAGATGAGCAGTCACGATCTGCTGTGCGAGCTGTTCGAGCACGATCAGGTGCGCATGCATTTCGCCCGCGTGGCGGGCGAGAATCTGGTGTCTCCCGATGAAAAGGCCACCGCCATTGGCGCCTACGTGTTCCTCGGCTTTCTCGAAGGCTGCGGCTTCGGTGTGGCGCGCGGCGGCGCCGGCAAGTTGACCGATGCCCTCATCGCCTGCATCCGGGACCACGGCGGCGAAGTGATCGCGAATGCGGATGTAGCGCGCATCAAGGTCGCCAATGGCCGTGCCACCGGTGTCGAGACGGTTGACGGCCAGAGCTTTGTCGCCAAGGATGCCGTCATCGGTGCCATCCATCCGCACCTGCTCGGCGGCATGATCGAAGGCATGGATGCACGCGCGCGTGCGGCTGCAGAGGCCACGCACATCACCCCCGCGGCCTGCATCACGGTGCATGCCGCGCTCAGCGAACCGCTGAAGTTCCGCACCCGCGACACGGTTGATGCGGTCATGGTCGAGATGCTGCCGATGAGCTACGAAACCCTGCGGCGCGACTTCGACGAACTTCGCTACGATCAGTTCATGCCTTACCCGCTGCTGGGCTTGGGCTCGCTGTCGCAGTTCGACCCGAGCCGCGTGCCTCCGGGCAAGGCCATTCTGCATTTGTGGGACTATGTGCCCTACCGGCGCCCGGATGGGCGCAGCTGGGATGAAACCAAGCAGGAATATGCGGACCACATGCTCGCCCATCTGACGAAATTCGTCACGAACATTCCAGACTGTGTGCTTAAAGTCCATATCGACAGTCCGGTGGACATGGAGCGCAGCAGCCCAAGCTTCCGGCACGGCGACCTGCACGGCATCGCCAATGCCACCTATCAGAGCGGCGCGCATCGTCCCACGCCGGAACTTGGGCAGTACACGGTGCCCGGCCTCGAGCGCTTCTATCTGGTGGGACCGTTTCAGCATCCGGGCGGCGGGGTGTTCGGTGCCGGACGCGCCACGGCAATCACGATGTTCGAGGCGCTCGGCATGGATTTCGAGAAGCAGGGGCGCGTGAAGTGAAACTGCAGTCCACCGACGGCAGCGAACTTCTCACAGTGAACGCATTGGAGCGTGACGGCAACTCTTTGCTCATCAGAGGCAAGGTGTTCGGTACCATGCCGTTGAACGCGCGCCTTAGCCCTAAGGCCGCACGCGCGGCGCTCAAACTGCTGACGCCGCGGCTCATCCTGTTTCTGCTGACACTGCCGTTCCGCAGAAGCTCGTGACGGTCGACCGCCGATTCGATTACATCATCGTTGGTGCAGGAACCGCCGGGTGTGTGCTCGCCGCGCGTCTATCGGAAGACCCGGCTACCCATGTGTGCCTGCTCGAAGCCGGCGGGCCGGCACGCCACCCGTTCATCCATGTCCCGGCATTGGTGGGTGCTGCGATCGCGCACCGCGACTTAACCTGGGGCCTGCACACCGAACCGCAGACGGCGCTCAACAACCGTCGCGTGCCGCTGCCGCGCGGCAAGGTGATCGGTGGTTCCGGCTCCATCAATGGCATGGCCTATCACCGCGGCCACCCGAAGGATTACGACGATTGGGCGGCCGCCGGCAATGCCGGCTGGAGCTGGCAGGAGGTACTGCCTTATTTTCGATTTTCGGAAAATAATGCCGACCTGCGAGACGCAGATATACACGGCATCGATGGGCCCATCCACGTGACCTACATTCCAAAACCCAATCGCTTGAATCAGGCCTTTCTCGATGCCTTCGCGGCGCTCGGCGAATATCGACACTGCGATGATTTCACCGGCCTTGATCCTGAAGGCTATGGACTTCGCCAGGGTACGATTCATCGCGGCCGGCGCGATTCCACCGCGAGCGCATTGTTGCTGCCGGCGCTGCGCCGCCCGAATCTTACCGTGCTCACGCGCAGTCCTGCGCTGCGCATTCGCATCGAGGCGGGCCGCGCCAGCGGCGTGGATGTAGCGGCCGCCGGCGGCGGGCAGCAGCTGCTGGCTTCACGCGAAGTGCTGCTATGCGCCGGCGCGATCCACTCACCCCAGTTGCTGATGCTGTCAGGTGTCGGTCCGGCACAGCATCTCGAATCGCTGGGAATCAGGGTCAAGGCCGACCTTGCCGGCGTGGGCGCGAACTATCACGACCACCCGGCCGTGCCGATAGCGCTTGAGATGCGCGACACGACATCTTACGGATTGTCATGGCGCACACTGCCGCGCGCGCTGTGGAACGTCGCGGAATATGCGCTCACCCGTGGCGGGCCGCTGGCGAGCAATGTGTTCGAGTCGACCGCATTCATTCGCGGCAGCGCGCTCGCGGATCGCCCGGACATACAGATCGCGTTTCAGCCGGCGCGCCGCAACCCGCATGCATTTCCGCTGCCCTTGGGTCATGGCTTCGCGATGAGCGTGGTGAATCTCTACCCGCGCAGCCGCGGCGAGGTGCGGCTCGCGAGCAGCGATGCGCGCGTCGCGCCTCGGGTGAATCCGAATATCCTGGCGGATCCAAAGGACTGTGCGCCGCTGCTGCGCGGCCTGCGACTCGCCCGGCAACTCTGCGATGCGCCGGCTTTTGCGCCCTACAAGGCCGCGGAAGTGCGCCCGGGCCGCGGGGCGCGCAGCGATGACGAGCTTCTGGCGTATCTGCGCGAGGCTACCGCCACCGTGCATCACCCGGTCGGCAGCTGCCGCATGGGCAGCGACCCCATGGCGGTGGTGGACCCGACCTTGTGTGTCCGCGGCATCGCGGCCTTAAGGGTAGTGGACGCATCGGTTTTTCCGAGTATTGTGGGAGGCAACACCAACGCACCGATCGTGATGGTGGCCGAAAAAGCCGTCGATATGATCTTAGGAAGCAATGCGAGGCAGCATGGCGGCTGAACATATCCGGCACTGGCGCATAGGCGATGTCGATATCGCGCGCATCGTCGAAGTCTACGGCTTTGAAGATGACATCAGCATGCTGCTGCCCGAGGCCACGCCCCAGTACCTGCAGCAGTTCAAGTGGCTGGTGCCGCACTTCGCCACCCCTGATGGACGCATGATCATCTCCTTCCAGTGCTTCGTGCTGCGCTCGCGGGGCCGCACGGCCATGATCGACACCTGCATCGGCAACGACCGCCGTCGCGAATTCGAAGTGTTCTGTAACATGCAGAACACCTTCCTGGAAGATCTGACCACCGCCGGATTCCCACCCAAACAGGTCACCGATGTGCTGTGCACGCACCTGCACTTCGATCACGTGGGCTGGAACACGCGGCTCATAGACGGCAAATGGGTGCCGACCTTTCCGCAAGCTCGATATCTCTTCGGACGCCGCGAATGGCAGCATTGGAAACATCTGCGCGACACCAATGGCTACCATCACATGGACCATCTGCTGGATTCGATCGATCCAATCTTAAGCCTAGGGCTCGAGCAATTCATCGATGCGGACTTCCGCCTCACCGACGAGGTCTCGCTCATCTCCACGCCGGGCCACACGCCCGGACATGTCAGCGTGTTGATCAATTCGCGCGGCCAGCAGGCCGTCATCACAGGTGATTTGATGCACAACCCGGTCCAGATCGCCGTGCCCGCCACCGAAGCGCGCTTCGACATGGACAAACCCCAGGCAGCGCGCACACGCCGCGACTTCGTGCAGCGCTTTTGCAATAGCGGCACGCTTGTCATCGGCAGTCATTTTGCGGAGCCCACTGCCGGCCATATAGTGCCGGACGGCACGGCGTGGAAACTCCTAGTATGAGCGGCGCGCAGGCGTACCCTGATCTTTCCGGTCAGCACATCTTTGTCACCGGCGCCGCGCGCGGCCTCGGCCGATCGGTGGCCGAAAAACTGGCAAGTTGCGGCGCCACGGTGGCGGTGACGGATGTCGATGCAGCCGGCTGCGATGCGGTGGCAAAAGGCATTCGCGCCGCAGGCGGCGCTGCATTCGCGTACCTGGTCGATGTCGCCATGCGCGATGAGTTCATGCAGGCGGCCGCGAAGTTTGCGGAGGCTTGCGGCCGCATTGACGCCATGGTCAACAACGCGATGTTGCTGCGCTACGAGCCGGTGGAGAAAATCACGCCGGAGACGCTCAATCGCATGACCGCCATCGGCATCAACGGCAGCATCTGGGGCGCGCAGGCGCTGCTCAAGCATTACGATGCGGCGCGCGGCGGCACCATCATCAACATGGCCTCACCCGTCGCGGAGAAGGGTTTCCCCAACACCGCGGCCTACAGCCTCGTGAAAGGCGCGATCGTCACGCTCACCAAAGTCCTGGCTGCGGAACTTGGCCCGCGCAACGTGCGCGTCAACGCCATCGCACCCGGTTCGGTGCCCACGCCGGGCGCACTCGGGCTCAACGACAAGGCCGAATACGAGCGGCGCATGCACTCGATACCTTTGCGCCGGCTTGGCCGGGAACAGGACAACGCCGAGGCCTGCGCGTTTCTCTTGAGCGGCGCCGCGTCGTTCATCAACGGCGAAATTCTGCATGTCGATGGCGGCATTGCCGCCGCGGGGTAGCTGCATATGCCCAAGCCGATTCCGGAATTCGACACCGACCCGTTCTCGCGCGAATCGGTGCGCAATGCTCGCGCGGTGGATGACCGGCTGCGCGAGTTGGCGCCCGTCGTCAGGCTGCCGCGGGAAAACATCACCATGCTGGCACGCTTCGAGCACGTAATCGCGGGCCTCAAGGACTGGAAGAGTTTCTCTTCCACCTCGCGGCCGTGGCACGACCCGAATTCCGTGCGCCCCGAACTACTGCTCACCGACGATCCACCCAAACACAGCCGCGTGCGCGCGGCGGTGGCGAACGCGCTCTCGCCGCGGGCGTTGTCGCACATGGCGGAGGCCTTTCGCCGCGACGCCGCGAGCATCGTCGACGGTTTACGCACGCGCCAAGGACAGACCCTTGATGCTGTCGCCGATATCACGCAACCCTTTGTCTACAAGGTGCTGCCGGATCTGATTGGCCTGCCGCAGCAGGGGCGCGAACACATGTACGCCTTCGGCAACATGGTGTGGGCGACGATGGGGCCGATGAACGAGCTGTTCCATGAGGCCATGCAGAACACCGAAGCTGTCATCACCTGGGCGAGCCAGTGCTGCAACCGGGAAAATCTCGCGCCCGGGAGCCTTGGCATGGCCATGTACGAGGCGGCCGATCGCGGCGAGGTCACGCCGCAGGAAGCATATCTCTTGGTGGGGATCCTGCTGTCGGCGGCCGCGGACACCACGGTGCTGACCCTTGCCAACACCATCCGTGCGTTTTGCGAATTTCCTGACCAATATCAGCTGGTGCGCTCCAACCGCGCGCTCATCAGGGCCGCGTTCGAGGAAAGTCTGCGCTGGAACTCGCCCTCCCGCATGGCCGGACGCATCGCCATGAAGAATGTAGAGATCGACGGCTACGTCATTCCGGCGGGCGAACGCTGCGGCCTGATGTTTGCGGCCGCCAACCGCGACCCGCGCCGCTGGCATGAGCCGGATCGTTTCGACGTGCGCAGAAACAATCGCGATAACCTCGGCTTCGGCTATGGCGTCCACGCCTGCGTGGGCAGGGTCCTGGCGTTGCTGGAGGCCGAAGCGCTACTGGGAGCGCTTACCGAAAGCATCGATCATTTTCAGCCGGCCGGCGAACCCGAACCGTGGATGACCACCATCGGACACGGTCCGATTCGACTTCCCATCAAAGCGGCATTTGCCGCGCATTGAGCCTTGAGGTGCGGCCGAATTAGGTCGCGGCAGAAATGACCATATCCGACAGTTTCTGGAAGCGCTCGGTATTGGCGGTGCTCTCCATCAGACCCGCGGAGAGAAAGCTGAATGACAGTTCGCGCTCCGGATCGACCCAGAACAGCGTGGTGCCCGCACCGTAGTTGCCGAAGGTGCCGGGCGAAGCCAGCGTGCCGAAGATGTGGCGGCACATCGCCGCGCCGCGCAAGAAGAACCCCAGACCGATGTACGCCGGCTCCGGATCCCAGCCGCGCTCGCGGCCCCGCGCCGCGTGCAGCTCGTTGGGCTTCTCGCCGGTCCAGTTGCGGCGCGCCAGCGCCAGCGTTGCCGGCGACAGGATGCGCGCGCCATCGAGTGAGCCATCTTGCCGGAACATCTCGGTAAAACGGAACATGTCAGGCACGGTGGAGGCGATACCCACCCAGGGCATTTCGGCGTGTTCTTCCTCGAACGCGCCATTGGGACCAAAGTTGCTGTGGCCGCGATGCCCGATTGGAAAGTTGCCGCGAAAATCCGGCACCACATGACGCGGCTTAAGATCGGCACGCAAACCCACCGACGAATCGTTCATCTTGAGCGGAGTCAGAATCTCATCCTGCACGATCTGCCGGTAACCGCGCCTCTTCGGATCGCAGCGACGCACACACTCCGCCATCAGGACGTGATTCACCAGCGGCGCATAGGCCACCGTGGCGCAGGGGAGTTCCACGGGTCGCACCACTTCGATGACCGCGGCGATCATCTCCTCGAACCGATCGATGTACATGCCGGGCTTGACCTCGAAGATGATCGGAAAGCCCGCCTGGTGGGACAGCAAGTGCCAGATCTGCACCTTTTCGCGCCCGTGACCGCTGAACTCCGGGATCAGCTCCGTTACGCTCGAAGTCAGCGCGAACTGTCCCAGCTCGATTGCCCGCAGCACCAGCGTATTGGTAAACGCCTTGGTGATTGAAAAGATGCTGAACACCGAGTTCAGCGCCAGCGGCTTGGTCTGCGCCGCATCGGCGGCGCCGATGGCCGCCTGCAGCGCGACTGCACCGGCACGCGCCACCTTGATGACGGCGCCGTGGTAGAGCCCGGCTTTGATATCCGCGCGGATGACATTCTGCAGCTCCGCAAGACGCTGCTGATCCATTCCTGGCGATGCCATTGAACCCCCGCTGGTCGAGTGCGGAAACAACTAGTATAGCCAGAGACTACGTTCGGCATCCTGAACTTTCTTGCCAGCCGCCCGACTACAGCGGGGTACCCTGTGAGACAAACAAGAGTTCGCTCTCAATTGAATTGGCGCAGCGCTGATGGTGTATAAATCCGACCAAGTACGGCCCCAACGCGGCCCCTTGCGGCGCGCTCCATTGGCTTTTGAGGCCTGAGGAGGCGGTACGGAGTGTGCCAACAATAGATACGGAAAGTTTAAGATCATGGGGGGATTGGGATGTCTACAAGATCACTCACAATAGGTTCGGCCGCTGCAACCGTGGCGCTGGCGCTGATCGGATCGGCGGCATACGCCCAGGCAATCGAGGAAATTGTCGTCACCGCAGAGAAGCGCAGCGAGAATATCCAGAATGTGCCGATCTCCATCACGGCCTTCACCGCCGACACATTGCGAGCCAAGGACCTCTCCGACATTCACTCGCTGTCGAATCTCACACCGAACGTCAACCTGGACGGCGGCGCGCCGTTTTCCGGCGACACTTCGGTGCTGTCGGCCTCGATCCGCGGCATCGGCCAGGACGACTTCGCCTTCAATCTGGATCCGGGCGTCGGCGTATATCTCGACGGCGTGTATCTCGCGCGCACCTTCGGCGCCAACCAGAGCCTGCTGGATGTGGATCGCATCGAGATCCTCAAGGGTCCGCAGGGCACGCTGTTCGGACGCAACACCATCGGCGGCGCGATCAACATCGTCACCCATACGCCGGGTACCGAATCGACGCTCACCGGCAGCGCGACCGTGGGCCAGTTCAACCGCCACGACGTTTCGTTGAGCGCCGACATGCCGATTTCGAGCAACGTGCTGACGACGGTCAGCGTCTCCTCGCAAACCCGTGACGGCTACCAGAATGTAGTGCCTTATCCTGCGGATTCCGTCATCGGCAGCACCCCTTACCAGGTCAGTTCGCAGACCGACTATCCGAAGGCGCAGGGAACCCAGAGCTCATCCTCCAACGGCGGCCAGAACGTGCAGGCGATTCGCGGCAAGCTGCTTTGGCATGCAAGCAGCGTTCTGGACGTGACCTTCGCGGGCGACTACACGCATGAAGACCAGTCGGGTATGTCCAACACGGTCCAAAGCGTGACGACGGCGAACGCCACCACTTACCTGGGGCCCTCGCCGGCGCTGTTCGGCACGAACATCTTCGGCAATCTGTACAACATGTGCGTCACCACGCCCGCAGCCACGTTGAACAACGGTGGCTTCGGCGGCATATTCAATACCACCAACGGCCTGTGCGGTCCGCTCGCCGTGGGCACCTGGAACTCCACCACCGGAAGATTCTCGGGAACCCCGTATGGTCCGGGCAGTCCGGCGCTGGGCGGAGTGGGTTCGGTGGGAGTGCCCAATACGGTGCTGGCGGGACTGCTCGCCTCGAATCCCGCGCTCGCCCCGTTCATCACGCAGGGTCCGAATGGGGTTGGCAGCGTGATCTACCCGGGACAGACACCGCGAATTTACTGGGGCTTCGGCAATACGCAGACCGGCAACATCGATGCAACCTATGCAGCCGGAGGTCCGAGCTTTGCGAAATCCGATTCATACGGCGTATCGGCGACGTTGGACTGGCTGATCAACGACAATATGAAGTTCAAATCGATCACCGGCTATCGCGGCATCGTCTGGAACATTGGCACGGACTTGGACGGTACCCCCGAGTCGTTCCAAGAAGTCACCGACAGTCAGAAACAGCATCAGATCTCTCAGGAACTGCAGCTCACCGGCAAGGCGCTCAACGATCGACTGAACTATGCCACCGGCCTTTACTACTTCACCGAATCCGGCTACGTGCATGATTTCGTGCCGTTTGACACGGGCTATCTGTACATCGGTGATGTCGCCAATGACGTCAAGACCGATTCGTATGCCGTGTACTCCCACTGGGACTTCAAGCTGACGGATCAGTGGGGACTCACGGCCGGCGGCCGCTACTCCGAGGAGCGCAAGAAATTCCTTGGCGGTCAGTCGGATCTGGATGGATTCAACTACAAGATCTCAGGCTGCCTGGATCCCAATGCCAACGCCCAGACCTTCCTGGGGCCGGGTGTCCCGCCCATCACCTGCCAACAGTTGCTGGGTTTCCCAGTCGCCGGACAGCCGCTGCGCTACTTCCCGAACTACTGGGACCACCAGGACTGGAATGTGTTTACGCCAACCGCCGGGACGCAGTACCAGATCACCCCGGACATGATGGCCTACGCGAGCTTCTCCAAGGGCTTCAAGTCGGGCGGCTGGACCACCCGTCTGTCCAATCCCATCGCGAGCGCTGACATGGCCCGGTTTTCACCGGAGTACGACAAGACCTACGAGGTGGGTCTGAAGTCGCAGTGGTTCGATCACCATCTGCAGGCAAACGTGGCGGCTTTCGAAAGCTTTTACGATGGCATCCAGCTGAACGTACAGGAAGGCCCGTCGCCTGTTTACCAGAACGCCGGTAACGCAAGGATCAAGGGCGTGGAACTCGAGTTGCAGTCGGTGTTCGACAATGGTCTGTCGCTGAATTTCGCCGGCGGCTATCTTGATGCCTACTACACCTTCCTGAATCCCTGCTTGCTCTACTTCACCAATGCAGCGGGCCAGTGCGTGCCATCGGCCGGATCGCAGTACGTCCCGGGTGTCGGCGGCTTCTCGTACAGCAGCGAGCTGCCAAAGACGCCGAAGTACAAGGGCACTATCAGTCCGATCTACGACCTGCATGTCGGCGGCGCCACGATGCGCTTCATGGCTGATTACACTTACGTGACGCACTTGTTCAACGACGCTCCAAATACAGTGCTTCTGGAGAGGGATTCGACCCATACGGTCAATGCTTCAATCCACTACCTGCCGCCGAGTGGAAAGTACGAGTTCATCCTCGGGGGAAGCAACCTGACCGACGATCGATACCTGATGACAGGATCGACGAACTACGCGGCCGGCGAGGTCGTCGGATCCTACAACCCGCCGCGGATGTGGTACTTCACGATCAACGCCAAGATGCCCTAACGGGGTCCCGGGCCCTTAAGGCAGCCCCACCCCAGTATCGCTGGGGTGGGTCGACCGGCGTAAAATGCGGCTTCGGCGCATTCACAGCATCCGAACGCGAGGATTCAATATGGCAACGGTACAATCAGCAATTCAACCCAACGATTCATTTATCCAGCTCGACTATTCGGCGGCGGCGAAGCGTGCCCTGGCGCGCGCTCCGGCGCTGTTCATCAACAACGAGTGGGTGCGCTCCACGCACAGCGCAACGCTGGCGGTGGAAGACCCGTCGGTGGGGCGCGAAATCACCCGCATCGTGGACGCCTCCGATGCCGACGTCGACCGTGCGGTCGGCGCGGCCCGCGCAGCCTTCGATGATGGCCGCTGGTCGAATCTTCCGCCCAACAGGCGCGAGCGCATCATCAACAAGCTTGCCGACCTGATCGAAGCGCATGCCGCGGAATTCGCCGAACTCGAGGCCATCGACAACGGCAAGCCGGTGGGCATGGCGGGCGCAATCGACGTTCCCGGTGCGGTCGATATGCTGCGTTACATGGCGGGCTGGGCGTCGAAAATCGGCGGCGAGTTGCTCGAGCCGCAGGGCGTACCGCGCGGCAAGTTCTTCAGCTACGTGACTCGCGAGCCCGTCGGCGTCGCGGCACAGATCATTCCCTGGAATTTTCCGCTGCTGATGGCCGCGCTCAAGATCGCGCCGGCGCTCACTGCCGGTTGCACGGTGATTCTCAAGCCCGCCGAACAGACATCGCTGACGGCGCTGCGTCTTGCCGATTTCGTGGCCGAAGCCGGTTTTCCGCCGGGCGTCGTCAATGTCATCACCGGCAACGGCCATACCGCCGGCGATCGCCTGGTAAAGCATCCGCACGTCGACAAGATCGCCTTCACCGGATCCACCGAGGTGGGCAAGCTCATCAACAAGAATGCCACCGATACCATGAAGCGCGTCACCCTCGAGCTCGGCGGCAAGTCGCCGGTGGTGCTGATGCCCGATGTCAACGTCGACGAAGTGGCTGCCGCCGCCGCCGGCGCCATCTTTTTCAATTCCGGTCAGGTCTGTATCGCCGGTTCGCGCCTGTTTGCGCACCGCTCCATTTTCGACCGCGTGATCGAGGGCGTCGCGGGCGCATCGGCGTTTTGGAAACCGCGCCCCTCGCTCGATCCGCAGGCGCACATGGGCCCGCTGGTCTCGAAAGAGCAGATGGATCGCGTCATGGGTTACATCGAGGCTGGAAAACGCGACGGCGCTTCGGTCGCGATCGGCGGCGACTGCGCCGCGGCCAACGGCTACTACGTCAATCCGACGGTATTGGTCAATGTGAAGCCCAGCATGAGCGTGGTCCGCGAAGAAATCTTTGGACCGGTCGTGGTGGCGCAGCGATTCGATGATCTTGATGAGGTCGCGAAAGCAGCCAACGACACCTGCTACGGCCTGGGGGCCGGCGTCTGGACCAAGGACCTGTCCGCCATGCACCGGCTCGCCGCCAAGATCAAGGCCGGCACGGTATGGGGCAACTGCCACGCCGTCATTGATCCGGCACTGCCCTTCGGCGGCTACAAGCAGTCGGGCATAGGGCGCGAACAAGGACGGCAAGGCGTCGAGGCCTATACGGAAGTAAAGACCGTCATCATTCAACTCTAGGCAACAATACTAAGAATGTCCGCATCCTCAAGAGGCGCCGTCCAGTCGCTCGAATCGCTGCTGAACGGCGCCGGCAACATCGTCGAATTTCTGCGCAATCAACAGGCGGGCCCGAACGTGTATCCGGGCGTGCCCGCCGAATACACGAACTGGCGGGATGAACAGCGCGCGTGGGCGGAAAGCTGCGTGCTGTTCAACCAGTCCTACCACATGGCCGAACTGATGGTTGAAGGCCCGGATGCACTCGCCTTTCTCAACGGGCTTGGCATCAACAGCTTCAAGGGCTTTGCTCCCGACAAGGCCAAGCAGTTCGTACCCTGCAGCCACGATGGCTACGTGATCGGCGATGTGATCCTGTTCTACCTGGCCGAGAATCAGTTCAATCTGGTCGGCCGTGCGCCGGTGCTCAACTGGGTGCTGTTCAATGCGCAGATCAGCGGTCGCCGGGTGACGTGCAGCTATGATGAACGCACGGTGGCGCGTCCGGATCCGCAAAACCGGCGCCACTACCGCTATCAATTGCAGGGACCGAACGCCTCGAAAGTGATCGCAGCGGCGACCGGCCAACCCGCACCGGACCTCAAATTCTTCAACATGTGTGGAATGCAGATCGCCGGCCGCGCGGTACGCGCGTTGCGTCACGGCATGGCAGGGCAGCCGGGATTTGAATTGATGGGTCCCTGGGCCGACGGCCCCGCGATTCACGCGGCCTTGGTCGAGGCAGGCAAAGCGCATGGCTTGCGCTTGGTCGGCGGGCGCTGCTATTCGTCGAATACGCTGGAATCGGGCTGGATACCCTCGCCGCTTCCCGCCATCTACACCGGCGAGAAAATGAAACCCTACCGCGAATGGCTGACGGTGAATCACTACGAAGCCAAGGCCTCCATTGGCGGGAGCTTCGTCTCCGCCAACATCGAGGACTATTACCTCACGCCCTGGGAGCTGGGTTACGGACAGTTCGCCAAATTCGACCACGAGTTCATCGGCCGCGCAGCACTGGAAAAATTGGCGGCGAAACCGCATCGCAAAAAAGTAACGCTGGCCCTGGACAATGTGTCAGTCACCGACGCGCTATATACGATGTTCGATCAGGGACTGCGCGCCAAGTTCATCGAGTTTCCGAGCGCCGTATATTCAATGCATCCCTTCGATCGGGTGACGGTGGACGGCAAACTTGCCGGCGTGTCCACGTGGATCGGTTACAGCGCCAATGAAGGCAAGATGCTGACGTTGGCCATGCTCGATGAGCGCCATGCGGTGCCGGGCACCGAAGTGGTGTTTGTGTGGGGTGAGCCCGACGGCGGTAGCCGCAAACCCGCGGTCGAGCGCCACAAGCAGGTGGAGATCAAGGCCGTGGTATCGCCGGTGCCCTACTCGAATGTAGCCCGCACCGTCTACGCCGACGGCTGGCGCACCAAGTCGGCATGATCACCGCGAGCGTCGCCGCGATCTGGTCACTCGCTGTCTGTCGCGCGCACCTTGAGCGCGAGCAGCGCCACGGCTGAGGACAGCGAGCCCATGGCCATTATCGTGGCGACGGTCTGTAATCCGAAACCCGCCTGGAGCAGGTACCCGGCAATCACGGGCGCCAGCAGCGCGCCGCCGCGGCCGACGCCGATCGCGAAGCCGGTGCCGGTCGCGCGCACATGCGTGGGAAATACTCTCGCGAACAGCAAGTAATATCCTCCAATTCCAGCATTGGTGAACACGCCCGCGATTGCCACCGCGCTCGACAGCGAACCCAGATCATGCGATCCGCGTCCGAACCAAATGACCATGGCCGACGAGCCCAGTAGCGTAACCAGGGTCAGCGCCTTCAAGCTCACGCGCGTTGCAATCAGGCCGAAGATCACGACTCCCGTTGCACCCCCCACATTGGCCCAGGTCAGCACGCCGGCGGCGGCCTTGGGCGCGAAGCCCATGTCGACAACCAATTTCGGCACCCACTTGATGATGAAGTAGAAGCTCACGACGTGCGCGAAATAGCCCAGAGTGATGAGCAGCGTCGAGACGATCAATCCCGGTTTGAGGATGTCCATCACCGAGCGCTGCACCGATTCCGCAGTATCCGGGGTTAGCTGAGGCATAGACTCGTGGCCAAAGCGCGTCAGGATCCGGTTGATGGCTTCCAACGCGCCCGGCTTGCGCTGGCGATCGAGGAAGGCCACCGACTCGGGCAGCAGCAACCAGACGATGGGAATGAAGGCAACGGTGACCCAGCCGCCGAAGATGAAGACCGAGTGCCAGGTGCCGCCGGCCAGCAAACTTTGCACGATGGTACCGCCAACCACTCCGCCGACCGGATAGCCGATCACCATCAGGGACACGGCCAGGCTCCGCCAGCGCTGGCTGGATAATTCCGCGGCGGCTGCATTGATCGACGCCAGCATGCCGCCGATTCCAAAGCCGGTCAGCAATCGCCAGATGAGCAGCGTCGAGACTCCCAGGGCGTGGCTGGCGCCGAACATGCCGACTGACATGGCAAGGAGACAACCGAGGATGGTCGGGCGCCGTCCAATCTTGTCGGCGACGCCGCCGAGCAGCACGGAGCCCAAGGCCATGCCCACCAACTCCATCGACAGCACCCAGCCCAGCGTGGCCTGGTTCAGTCCCCAGTCCTTCGCGATGCCCGGCGAAGCAAAGCTGATGGACAGGACATCGAATCCATCCAAGGCGTTCAGGCCCACGGTCACGAGAACCGCAAGCCATTGGCCTGCACTCATGGCGCCGAGATCAATGATAGATTTTGGAGATTTATGCTGCATGTCATTCATTTATATGTATTTTATTATAGTGCGAAGTCGCGTTGTTTGTTCGCATAATCGATGAAGTAGTCGAGCGCCGCCGGGTTGCGCAGCGCCGAGAGGTTCGCCGCCTTGTCGGGATCCGCGCCCATGAGTATTCGCCGGATCGGGACCTCGAGCTTCTTGCCGGTGAGCGTGTAAGGTATGTCCAGCACCTGGTAAATTTTGTCCGGCACATGTCGCGGAGAATAATCGCGCCGCAGTTGCGTAGCGATGAGCCGCTCGAGTGGCTCATCGAGCTGTCTCTCGCCGCGCAGCTTGACGAACAGCGGCATGAAAAACTTGCCGCCGGGCAGATCCAGATTGACGATGAGCGCGTCGTCGACCTCCTCGAGCTGCGCGAGTGAGCGGTAGATCTCCGCAGTGCCGATGCGAATGCCATGCCGGTTAAGCGTGGAATCCGAGCGGCCGAGCACATACACACCGCCACGCTGATTGAAGCGAACGAAATCCCCGTGGCGCCAGATGCCGGGATAGACGTCGAAGTAACTCTCGCGGTAGCGCAGGTCGTCGGGATCGTTCCAGAATTTCACCGGCATCGAGGGCATCGGCTGTGTGAGGACCAGCTCGCCCACTTCGTCGATGATCTCCCGCCCCTGCTCGTCGAATGCAAAGGCGGCGCATCCCAACGCACGCGCTTGGATCTCGCCCCCGTACACGGGCAGGATCGACACTCCGCTCACGAACCCCGTGCAGCAGTCGGTGCCGCCGCTTCCTGAAGCCACCCATAGATCCGAATTGACGTTCTCGTAAATCCATTGCATGCACTCGGCGCTCACCGGCGAGCCGGCCAGGGTGATCGATTCGAGCCGATTCAGGTTGAAGGTTTCTTTGGGAACTACGCCGGCTTTGCGCTGCAGATCGATGTAGGTGGGGCTGGTGCCGAACAGCGTCGCGCCCGATTCCTCGATGACCTTCCACAATGCATCCGGTCCCGGATATCCCGGGTTGCCATCGTAGAGCACGGGGATGACATCCGCGGCGAGTGAGCTCAGGAGAAAGTTCCATATCATCCACGACGTGGTGGTGAAGAAGAACAGGGGATCGCCGCGCGTTGCCTCGTAGTTGAAGTGCAGATGCTTCAGGTGTTCAAGCAGGATGCCGCCATGGCCATGAACAATCGGCTTGGGGAGCCCGGTCGTTCCGGAGGAAAACAGAATCCACAGCGGATGGTCGAATGCCACCTGCTCGCATGCAAAGTCGGCCGGCGCAATGCGCGGTTGATTCATCAACTCG
This sequence comes from uncultured Gammaproteobacteria bacterium, assembly GCA_963785405.1. Lineage (GTDB taxonomy): Bacteria > Pseudomonadota > Gammaproteobacteria > Steroidobacterales > Steroidobacteraceae > Bog-1198. Next base: position 570,441 of record CAWAVF010000002.1, on the reverse strand, counting down.
TCCCAGCCCCGCACGCCGGCCGGCATCGATTGCTTGCTTTCCACGTCGTAAGGCACACGAATCGCGTGCTGCACGCTGTCCAGCCCTTGTCGGACGTCGCGCAGTTCGGAGCTGCGGTCGTAATGCTTGCCGCCGTACTGGTAAGCATCGACATAGATAAATACCTTGGGCGCCAGTTGCCGGAAGCGCTCCAACACACCCTTGGTGCCGAAGTCCGGGCCGCAGCAGCTCCAGATGGCGCCAATGCTGGCGCTTGCCAGGGTTGCAATCGCCGCCTGTGGTGCATTGGGCAGCACCGCCGCGACGCGATCGCCGGGCTGAACGCCCATTCGGCGCAGCTGCGTCGCCAGGATGCGCACCTGGTCGCCCAGCGTGGCCCAGCTCATCCGCTGCAGCGCGCCGCCCTCGCGGATACTCATGATGGCCGTCGCATCGGGACGCTCGCGCGCAAGAATATAGCCGGCATAGTTGAGGCGCGCGCCCGGGAACCACTCCGCTCCCGGCATGCTGCGCCGCCCAAGCACTTTGGTAAAAGGCGCCGAGCTCTGAACGCCGAAATAATCCCAGATCGAGCGCCAGAACGAATCCAGATCAGTGATGGACCAGCGCCACAATGCATCGTAGTTTTCCAGGCTGAGTCCTCGGTGCTCTTTCAGCCACTGCATGTAACGCAGCACTTGCGAGCGCTCGCGCCGGGCCTTGCTCGGCGTCCACAACAACTCACCTTCACGAATTGTCGTCACGGCGTGACACCTTGCCGAGTTTCGGACGGCACTGGAGACAAACTTTCAAGAAGATCGCCGAGGCGCCGCAGCACCCGCTCGGGGCGCCGCAGGCCGGTCTGACGCTCCCACTCCTCGCGTGCGGTCACGCCCGTCGTCACGGCAAAGGCCTTCGCGCCGCCACGACGGGCCATGATGATCTCGACCGAGGGGTCGTCGCCGACGATCCCTAACTCGCGGTGCCGCAACCCCAATCGACGCGCCACGAATCGCAGCGCGTGCAGCGAAGGCTTGCCCGTCAGTATCATTGGCGCCCGGGTCACACGTCGAATGGCGCCGGCGATCGCATATGAGTAGCCCATTGTTCGTCCTTGCTTGGTGGCGAAGAATGGCACATCGGATGCCACGTACAGCTGTGCCCCTGTCCAGATCGCATGGCAGGCAGCCTCAATCGCCTGCATCGTGCACTCCGGATACCAGCCCACGTACACGGCCTGGACATCGCGTTCGCCATGCTCGCCCGGCTGCAGCGTTTCGATTCGCACATCGCGCAGCGCCTGACCCACTCCTGAGCTGCCGAGAATCAAGGCACGACGTACGCCGGCGCGCACCATGAGGTCGGCTGCGACGCTGGACGGCGTGAGCATGCATTCGTCGCGCACCGGCAGACCGGCGCGGCGCAGTTTCGCGGCCTGCTCCGCGGGCGGATAAGCGCTGCCATTGGTCAGCACCGCAAACGGCACGGACCGCCGCGCAAGTTCGGTCAGGAGCTCGGCCGCCCCCGGCAGAATTTCATAGCTGCCCAAGGATCGGTCGCTGAGCAGCAGTGTGCCGTCCAGATCGAATATCAGCCCCTTGAGGTGCGGTGGCGCGGCAGTTTTCGCAGTCCGCCTCACAACTTCGCCCCCGCATGGCGGCGAAGTTCCAGCTTCATACCCGCCTTGTCGATCGCGAAGTATTCGAGGTCGCTGCGCGCGCCAAGTTTACGGATGAGATCGAGGACCGGACTTAACGTCGGATTGTAGTGTCGCCGGGCGGGACCGGCGGCCACCATCGCATCGACCTGGCCCGCCGGGCATCGTGGCGCGCAGCAGAAATTCCTCATCGCTCAAGCGCCGGCCAACCCGCCGTCGCAACTCCTCGAGGCTCGCCATTTCAGGCTCGGCGCGCAACTCTCGCGTGCGCGGCAGCGACTTCGATGCGCTCCATGCACCTCCGCGGCAATCGGCACCATCGGCCGGCCGAATCGGCCGATCGCGTAACGGATCGCCTCGTCCGGGATGACTCTGTAGCGCTCCTTGTTCGTCACATTCATGACCGCCAAGGTCATGAGGATCTGCGCGAAAGGCGTCATGACGATGGGCCACCCAAGCTCTTCGCGGACCCGGCCCAACTCTTCGATCACTGCTCCCTCGAGGTGCGACAGTCGGGCCTCGGCGAGCTGGCGGCGCGTGGTGCCGACCATGCCGCCCGGCAGCTGGTGCTGAAGATAGCGGGCATCGAACGCCTGGGGCATGCCGACGGGCAAACCCTCCGCCTCGGCCAACTGAGTGAAGTAGCGATTGACACGGTCCAGCGCCTCGTCATCGACGGCCACGCGATGTCCCAACGCGCGAAGATTCGCGACCACGCGCGCGGAATGTGGATTCGAGGTCCCGTCTGCGGCGGCGCCGGAAGCGCACTGCAGCGCCGACGACGCCGTGGTTGGGCGCGTCCATATAGGTGTGCTCGGCGAGTCCGATGGTGCAGTGGGAATGCAGCTCCAGAGGTTTCCCGCCCATCACTGCCTTGATCGCCGGAATCAAGGTTTGCGCCCGCGAAGGCTTGAGCAGCCCGCCCGGGTCCTTGATATAGAGTGCGTCGATGAACGGACAGGCTGCGAGCTTGCGCGCCCGCTCGATGTAGTGGGCATCGTCATGGATGGGGCTCAAGGTGAACACCAGCGCCACGATGACGTATTCGCCGCCGTCCTCCTTCACCATGCGTGCGCAGGCCATGTTCGATTCCGCATCGTTCATCGGGTCCGCAAGGCAGAAGCGCCGGATGCCGTTGCGCGCCAGTGTCCGGAATGCGAGCGCCATGAAATCCGGGCTCGCGGTCTCCCAGGATATGAACCGAAATCCCGTCGACATGAACTGCAATGGCGTGTGCGGAGTGGCGGCCGCCATGAGTCGAATCCGCTCCCACGGGTCTTCCTTCTTGTATCGCACCGCCACACCCATGTGTGTCGAGGTGGTGAAGTCGATGGCGCGGAAGCCGACGCGGTCCATCACTTCGGCGATGGCCAGCGTTCGCGCCGTGTCTAACCCTAACGCCGCCCACAGGCACTGGTTGCCATCGCGCAGCGAGGTCTCGACCAATTGCACGTCAGCCATGTGCGGCACCGGCAGTGCGCTGCTCGCTGAGGTCCGGCCGGCGCGCGTACAACCTTGCTACGAAGCCTGTGTCCACGCCCCCCGCTCGAAATTCCGGATCGTCCAGCGCCGCGCGGTGGAAGCCGAGATTGCTGTGGACGCCGCTGATGTGCGTCGCGCCGATTGCGCCGCGTAGCCGCGCCAATGCGCCGGCGCGATCCGGACCCGAGGCGATGATCTTGGCGATCAGCGAATCATAGAAAGGCGGAATGCTGGAGCCCGCCACGATGTGAGTATCGACGCGAATACCCTCGCCCGAAGGCCATGACACGTCGCGCACACGTCCGGGACTCGGGCGGAAATCGTTGCGATAGTCCTCGGCATTGACCCGACATTCGATGGCACAACCCAGGGTGCGAACCTCGGACTGCGCAACCGCAGGCCGTCGCCGTCCGCGATTGCGATCTGCTCGGCGATCAGGTCGATGCCGGTGACCGCCTCGGTCACCGGATGCTCGACCTGGATGCGCGCGTTCATCTCCAGAAAATAGAAAGCCTCGCGCTGCGCATCGACGATGAATTCGACCGTGCCGGCGCTCAGGTAGCCGAGCCGTTCCGCGAAGCGCACGGCCGCGTGCTGCAGTGAATCGCGCAGCGCCGCGGAAAGACCCGGCGCCGGCGTCTCCTCGATGAGCTTCTGGTAGCGGCGCTGCACGGAGCAATCGCGCTCACCCAGATGAATAACCCTTCCTGAACCGTCGCCCAACACCTGCACCTCGACATGCCGGCCGCAGCCGATGTAATGCTCCAAATAAACGCGCGCGTCGCCGAACGCCGCCCCCGCCTCGGCTGCGGCCAAGTCCAGCATCTTGCGGAAGATCTTCGAGCCGCTCGACCAGCTTCAGGCCGCGGCCTCCGCCCCCGCCCACTGCCTTGACGAGCAGCGGCATCGAAATTTTCGCGCGCCAGAGCCTCTGCCTCCGCAGGCGAATTCGCCGCGCCGCCGGGTACCACCGGCACGTTGGCCGCTTCGGCCGCGGCGCGCGCCCGCAGCTTATCGCCAACCGCAACGATTTGGTCCGCGGTCGGTCCGATGAAAACGATGCCCGCGCGTGCGCACAATTGCGGCAGGACCGCACGCTCGGACAGAAAGCCGTATCCCGGATGAATCGCATCCGCACCCGTGGCGACGGCGGCGTGGACGATGGCAGCGGCATTCAGGTAGCTATCCGCGGACTTTGCCGAGCCTATGCATACGACACGATCGGCCTGGCGTGCCGGTTCGCCATCGCGGTCGGCTGAAGAGACCGCCAGCACCGCCTCGATATCCAGCGCGCGGCAGCTGCGGATGATACGCGCGGCGATTTCTCCGCGATTGGCGATCAGGATCCTGCGAATGGCCATGCGTCAGGGGTCCTTGCGCACCCGCATCAGGACTTCGCCGAACTCCACCAATGTCTCGTCGGCCGGGAGAATCTGCGTGATCACGCCCTTGGCGCCGGCGCGCACCGTATTCATGAGCTTCATGACCTCGATGATGGCGATGACGCTGTCCTCGTGCACCACCGAGCCGATCTCGACGAATGGCGCGGATCCAGGCTTCGGCGCCCGGTAAAATGTGCCGAGCATCGGCGATGTGATGTCCTTGAGACTCGCGTCGAGGGGCGCCGCGGTTTCGCAATGCGCGGCCGCCCCTACCGCGTCTGCCGTGGCTGCCGTATCTGCCGCCGCGTCCAAGCGGCCGGGTTGAGTCGTCACACTCGGGACAAATTTGGCGGATGCGCCGGCGCGGCGCAGTGTCAGCTTGATGCCGTCGATCTCGAGGTTCAGTTCGTCAAACTTCGACTGTTCAACCAACCGCATGATTTCTGCGACATCTGCGGCGGTCAAGGTCACCGTTCGTCCTCCAAAAATCTTCATGACATGCTGCAATGGATCAGAAACGCGCGTGCCGCCGCCACCTGAAGATCCTTGTTCGACCAAACTGTCTCGGGCCGGCTCTGCAGCAGCAAGATCTGCTGCGAGTGCCGGTCGATGGCCCACTCGATATCCTGTGGCCGGCCGTAGTGGCGCTCGATTTGTCTGCCGACGGTGCGCAGCGAGTCCAGTTCCTCGTCGGAGAGGCAGGGTTCGCGGCGCAGAGACTCCGCGACGGCAAGGACCTCGACACCGCCAGCCGCCGCCTGGGCATGACGGATCGCCTTGTCCGAGATATCGCGCACCGAGATTTCGCCGGTGATCTTTGCGACCACCCAGTGATCCGGCGTCACTTCGCCGCTAACCAGCGCCGAACCAAGTCCCCAGGCGCCCTCGATGGTGATCACCGATCGATCCCCGCTGATTGGGCTGCGCGTGAACATCACACCGGCGGTGCGCGCATCAACCATGGTCTGCACGACCACTGCCATGGCCACCGTCGATTCTGCAATCCCATGCCGCAGCCGATAGCTCAGCGACTCGAGTGAATACAGGCTGGCCCAGCAGCTGCGGATCTTGGCCATCACTGAATCGGCCTGCGTGACCCACAGGTAGGTGTCTTGAAGTCCGGCGAAGCTCGCATCCGCAGCATCTTCAGTCGTCGCCGACGATCTCACCGCGACGGCCGGCGCGGGCGCCGGACCACCCAGGCGTCCATAAGCATCGCGGATCTCCTGCTTGAGATCGGCCGGCAGGGGCGCTTGCTCGATGCGCGCCCGCAGCTCGCGCGACACGGCCGCGATCTCCTGCAAGTCATCCGCAACAAGCGGCTCGATGCGCGCCCGCAGCGGCGAACGCCGCTCCAACTCATCGATCAAACCCTCGAATGCCTCGGTGCGCACCACAAAGCCCGGCGGCACGTTGATGCCGGCCCGCTGCAGCTCGCCCAGGTTGCCACCCTTGCCGCCCACCTTGAGACGATCGTCGAGACCGATATCAGAAAACCAACTGATGTACTTCGGCACAAGCACGGGATTGATATCCAATCACTGCAACAGGGTGACGATGCCCCGTCCGCCGTCGACGCGAATCCGCTGGCCATCCTTGATCTTCGAGGTGGCATTGCCGGTGCCCACCACGGCTGGCAGCCCGTACTCGCGCGCAACGATGGCGGCATGGCTCATGGAGCCGCCGATGTCGGACACCGCGGCGCGAATTTTCTGAAAGATGGGTGTCCAGGTTGGATTCGTGACCTGACAGACGAGAATATCCCCCTGCTGCAGGCGAGAGATCTCTTCGACCGATTTCACGATGCGTGCGATGCCTTCCACGACCCCTGACGAAGCGGCGAAACCGCGCACCTCATTGCTGTCTGTCGCCGTGCCTGCAGACAGCCAATTGTCGAGGCTCTCGCGCGTTATTCCCCACAGCATCACGATGGCGGGATCATCGATGACGTCCGGTATGGGTCCGAGCGCCGGCGGCGTTTCGTGCCGGGCCCACTCGCGGATGGCCGCCTTGCGCTCGGCGACGAGCGGCGGCCAGTGGGCAGGGCCTCGCGGTTCGGAGCCGCTCGACCAAGCGTTCATCAGGTCGATGATCGCCGACTCCAGCTCGTAGTGCGTGAGATGAAACACGTCCTCGGCGCTCGCAAAGAATCCGTGCGCGGCCAGCAGTGTCCCGAAGCTGCGAATCTTGTTGAAGAACAGGTTGGTGTACCAGTGTTCGCAGTAGAACTTGTGTCCTTCGACGTAGGGGAACACGCGGTGCGCCAGCGCGATCATCTGGTCGTAGGCGGCGCGCTCCTCGTCGTTTGCAAGCAGCTCGCGATAATCAGCGATCAGCCGAACGCGCTCTTCGAGCAGCCGGCCAACCTCGCGATCCAGCGGCTTGCCGGCGCGCACGCTGCGCGCGTAACCCTGCAGCGCGGAGAACGGCATGGACATATCGTCATTCCAGCTGCGGTGATAGTGATAAAAGCCATCGCCGACGTTGATGTTGAACCAGGGTTCGCGTGAGACCTGCAGTTCCTCGAGCCAGCGACGGCCGGGCTCGCCCGCGGCCCGCAGCGATCGCAGCACGTCGTCGACCGAGGCACCCTCACGGAAGTGCGCATCGACTTCAAGTTCGACGGCACGACGTGCCAGGCGCCGCAGTTCATCGTCGGGCCGGAATATCTCCGCGTCGATTCCCGCCACCATCCGCGCGATGGTCTGGTCGGTGATCTCCGGGAACGCCTTTTTGCAGAAGCCGAAAAAGGTCAGGTAGGCACCATAGCCCAGCAGCAGAAACTCGAAGTGGTGGTGCCACATCCGGAAGTAGCCCTCGAGTGTCTTCTGGTAGGTCACCAGCAGGTCGTGGTTCGAGGCAATGCCGCGGCCCGCGTGCACATGTTCGAGCGGCTCGAACTCGGGCAATACCGGATCCGGCATTGCCTTCGCGTCCTCGATCAGCTTCAGCATCTTCTGTTTCCACTTTGCGTACAGCGATTCCCAATTCTCGTAGTAATAGAAGGCGCGCTTCTCGAACTCTGTGGTGCGGCGGGCGATCTCTTTGGGATCGGTAACCGCGTTACCGCCGATGTATACCCGGCCGTTGATGATTCGATGATCGATACCCAGTGTGGTCGGCAGGCAATGCACGCGGGTGTTGGCGGCACCCAGCGCGCAGTAGGCCGCCTCCGCCGTCACCATGTCGAACGCGGACATGGGCTCCGGAAAGTGCATGGAATTGTAGAACCAAAACTTCCGGTCGTCGGCTCGCGAAAACTGAATATGGTAAGGATAGGCCGCCTGGGCCCTCTCGGTTCCCGGAATGACCTTCACCGAGCTCGGCAGCGGGAACTCCCGGGGCTTAAGCTTCGCATTCATAGTTAACTCCCGACGCGGCATGTTTCAAGACGCAATGGCGTACCCTAAACCCTGAAACCTTCCGCGTCATCCACAATGAAGCGGCCATCGGCGATGGCCTGCAACCATCGGCAGGTGCGCACAAAGCCGCCAAAGCAAAACAAGTGCACACCCGCGAAATCGCTGGACTTTTCGCACCGCGCCTGAGCGAGCCCACGAAGCACGCCCTCGGGACCATGATCGCCCAGCAGTTTCGTGAACGCGGCGGGCCGCGCGGTCAGCACGCGCATCGAGGCGCCGGCACCGCAGCGCAGGGCAAATTTGATGAGACTGCTGAGCTTGGTGGGTCCCGCCAGGCCACCCACCAATCGGGCCTGCACCCCCGCCGATCGCAACTCGCGCACCCATTCGAGGAAAGGTGTCTGCTCAAAGAAAAACTGGGTCAACACTGTCAGCTCCAAACCCGCCTGCTGCGCCATGCGTGCCTTGTCCAGTTCAGCGCGCCGGATGTCCGCGGGACTTACGCTGGGGTGCCCCTCAGGGTGGCCCGCGACTGTGACACGCCTCATCCCATGCCGCTGCAGCACGCCACTGCGCATCACCTGCAGGACCTCGGTATAAGGCCCGAGCGCTTGGCGGTAATCACCCGAGATCAGCAGCACCTCATCGACTTGCGCGGCATCCACGTAACCGCCGAGCACGCGCTCAACCGTGGCTGCATCAGGCAGCAGTCGCACCGGCACGTGCGGAACCGGCCTGAATCCCGCGGCGCGCACCGTGCGACAGGCCGCTTCGGTCTCGTGCCATTGCTGCTGCGGCAAGTGGCTGACAAACAGGGTTTTGCCCGGCGGCAAAACACCGCGGCACTCCTGCAGATGCGCGATGTCGTGCACAGTGATCTCGATCGAGGCTTCGCGCGCCAGCTGCGCAATGGTTGCCGCCAGCTCCTGCTCGGCCGAGACCGCGGTGCTACTTGCTGTCAGCGCCATGATTGATGCTGATCAGGACTGCCGGGTGCGCCAGCCTGCGTGATAGCCCTCGCGTGCATCACGGGCATAGGGCACCGGCGCCACCTTCACGCGCACGTCGAGTTGTTTATGCCGTTCGACCGTGGTTTTCTTCGTTCCGCCACCCTCCTCGCCCCACACCAGTGTGAGCACGTCGCCCACATTGATGTTGGCATCGACAACACCCAGCGACAGCGCCGAGCGTTCGTTATAGCTGTAGCCGCCAAACATCGAGAAACCGACCACTTTGCCGCCCATCATCACGCTGTCATACGAGGAAGATGCGTAGTTGGCGATGGGTATATCGAGAAACTTGTAATGGTCGGTGCCCGGCATGAACAACGACGCGTAAATCTTGGCGCAGTCTTCGCCGTTCCAGGCAAAGGTGACCTTCTTGCGATGCGGCTCCTTGGACTTCTTTTCCAACGCCTCGCGCCCGATGAACTCATGATCGAATTTTATGAACGAGCCGTAGCCCAATTCGTACGGCGTCATGTAATAGTCTTCGATGTTCTTGGAGACGAAGCTTCCGCCGATCGAACCGGTGCCTTCGTAACCGCCGGCCGGCAGCCACTCGCGATACTTCTTCATCTTCTCGCCGGTATATACCGCCGGCAGCGGTGAAGGGATCCATCCCGATTCCAGCGTATTGCTGGCGTAGGCGCGCGAGCCCACCGGCACCAAATCAAATTCGCGTCCTGCTTCCAGTATCGCCTCGCGTATCTCATCGCCCTCTGCATAGGGGCCCCAAACCTCGAGTCCCGGCGCACCCGCCATGCCGTGGCGCAAGGCGCGCACCCTGCGACCCTTGATGTTGATTGCATCCATGGTGAAGAATTTGACGTCGGGAAGCGGTCCGCCGTTGAGCTTTTCCAGCACCTTGGCGGCATTCGGCCCCTGCACCTGATAACGATAATGGCGTCGCGTAACCGCCTTGCCGCGCGGATGCGAGGGCGAACGATCGTCGCGGATCATATCCACTTTGAAGCCGCCGGTCTCGCCGTGAAATTGAATCCAGTTCACCGAAGGTGCGCGGCCGACAAACAGCAGCTCGTCCTTGTCCAGATAGAACAAGATGCCATCGCCGATGACATAACCGTCGTAGCTGACCGGCACCATCTGCTTGGCCTTGTTCACGGTAAAATTATTGAAGCTGTTGATGGTGGTATGCGACATCAGACGCAAAGCATCCGGGCCCTTCACCGTCAGCTCCGCCATATGGTGCGTCTGGTCGAACAGCACGGCGCTGTCGCGCCAGGCGCGCTGCTCGTCGCGCCAGTTGTAGAACTCGCTGGGCACCACCGGATACACGTAGGCCCCGATTTTTGAGTTGCGCAGCATCTCCACCGTGTTGCCGGCGCTGTTCAGCAGATTTTCGAGATTTTGACTCATGACGGTGATGTCCTCTGTTGTCCGAATACGAATGAGACTGCCCCCGGCAACCTTGCGCAGCGGCGCTGCACGGGTCGCGGCCGCGTGCAGATTGCGCTTGGCCAGATGCGAATGCTCGCGGGCCACGCTTTCGGCGCGGGCGCTTGCGCCGGCCGCCACAGCTTCCAGGATCGCGCGATGCTGCTCTTGAGAGATGATCAATGTCTGATGCGCATCGGCAAGAGCCGCTTGCGCCATCACGAAGGCGCTGGGCGAGGCAAATGGCAGGGCCACGATGCGCTCGACGGCGCGCGTCAATACCGGGCTGCGCGCCAATCCCACGAGCAGTGAATGGTAGCGTTCATTGAGACGCACAAAATCCGAAAACTGCTCCACCCCCACTCTGCGGCGCTTGACGACGGCGTCCATGGCGCCGACGCAGTCGCGCAGATCACTTAGTTCCGCGTGTGATGGACGCCGCTGCGCGGCGCGTCGTGCCGCTGCGCCCTCGAGCATGCCGCGCACATCAATGGCGTCATAGACATCGGCTTCATCGAAAGCACGCACTACAAAGCCACCGGAGCTGGAGGGTTCCAGCAACCCTTCCTCTGCCAGGCGCAACAACGCGGCGCGAATCGGCGTGCGCGACACGCCGGTGCGCTCGACCAGCATCAATTCCGGCACGCGTTCGCCTGCGCTCAACTCGCCGTCGAGAATCATCTGGCGCACGCGCAACTGCGCCTTGACCGTCTGGGCAGCGCGTGGATCGCCGTTGCGCATCAATCGAGTCATTGAGGGTGCAGGGTCCAATGTATACGTAATCCCGAATTGTATACAATTTACAGCCGCTGCGCTGCAATCTCGCGCCCGATGTGCTCCGCCTGGCGCAGCGCCAGGGCAACTATCGTCAGCGTGGGATTCGCAGCGCCGGCCGTGGTCTGCACACTGCCGTCGGAAATAAAGAGATTTGGCACTTCGTGGGCGCGTCCGTACGCATTGGTGACGCCCTGCCGCGGGTCGTGACTCATGCGCGCAGTGCCCATCTGATGCGTTGCAGGCGGTATGGTGCTCAGCACCGTGCGCTTCGCGCCCGCGGCTTCGTAGATCTTCTTCCCTTGCGCGGCGGCGTGAGCGCGCATGGCCAGATCGTTTGGATGCGGATCGCAATGAATATGCGCTACCGGCAAGCCGAAGCTGTCCTTGAGCGTCCTCGACAGCGTGATGCGATTATCCGCGCGCGGCAGGTCTTCGCCGTTGATGAGCATGCCGGCCATGTTGCGATAATTGTCGATGACCGAGGCGAAATCGCGCCCCCAGCCGTAGGGCAAGCCGATGAGCGGCAGGGTCGGCAGGTCGAGCATGGCGAGTTCCAGATGATAGCCGCCCGCGAAGCCGCGACGCGGATCGTAGACGTTCTCATCCTCGACGACACCCGCCAGCACCGCGCCGCGCCAGAAACTGACGGGTTGATCGAAAATGCCGAAAACAAAACCCAAAACGTGGTGGCAGTAGTTGCGGCCCACCTGGTCGGAACCGTTGGCGAGCCCCTGCTTGAAGCGTCCGGACTCCGAAAGCAGCAGCAGGCGCGCGGTCTCGATGGCGTTGCCGGCAACACACACTATGCGCGCGCGCTGACGCTGTTGCGCCCCGGCGGAGTCTCGATACACAACGCCGGTGGCGCGGCCTGCATCGTCATGCTCGATTCGGGTAACGAAGCATTCACTGCGCAGGTCGAGCTTGCCGCTGGCCTCGGCGCGCGGGACTTCGGTATACAGCGTGCTCCATTTGGCGCCGGTCTTGCAGCCCTGAACGCAGAAGCCCTGCTGAATGCAGAACCCGCGACCGTCGCGTGCGCGCGAATTGATCGCCAGATAGTTGGTGTGCACCCGTTTGTAGCCGAGGCGGCGCGCGCCTGCATACATCACCTTGAAATTGTTCGATGCCGGCATACCCGGATTGCCATTGCGGCGCGTGACCCCGAGCCGCTTCTCCGCCACCTGGTACCAGCGCTTCAACTCGGCGTAGTCGATCGGCCAGTCGGCGAGCGAGGCTCCCGGTATGTCGCCATAAGTACTGCGCGCGCGGATCTCGTAAGACCGCAGGCGCGGTGTTGCGGCAGTCCAGTGCACGGTGGTGCCGCCCACCGTGCGGCAATGCCACGCCGGCAAATTCGGCGAAGTCTTTACCGGGTCCCAGCTGCCGCTCTGCGAGCGCGGCTCGAGCCAGGTGAGTTGCGCAAAGGCTTCACCGGGGTTTTGTGAAAAACTCGCGAGCGATTGACGCTTGCCCGCTTCGAACAGCACGACCTTGAGGCCGCGACGGGTGAGTTCATTTGCCATGGTGCCGCCGCCGGCACCAGAACCGACGATGACCACGACGTCCGTATCGTTGTGATCGAATTGCGGCACGTCGTTGCCCTACGCGATCGGCATCGGGCCGCTATCGGCCAGCGGCACTTCGGGAAGCCACTTCAGATCGTTGAAGCCGCGCAGCAGGTAGCCTCCTTTGGAGAACGACTCGCCCTGAAAGCCAAAGTGCGCCCAGGCAATCGGGTTGTTGTACAGCACCAGCACGGTTTTCAAGCGCACCGACTGAAAGAATGCGCCGGATTCGATGTGCCGGAGGCGTTCGACACGTGCCTCTTCCGGCATAGCGGCGAATCCGTCGCCGAGACTCGCAATGCCGGCCTTGAGATCGGTGCGCGCCGGCGGCGAACCTGCTGCATCCGCATCGACGGCATTGACGACCAGGGCGTAGGCGGCATCCTCCAGCGAGTCGTGAGGCGCGATGGTGCGGATCATGGCCAGCAGCGCCGCGGCTTCGGCGGATGACAGCACGCGCATCTCCACGGCCCAGACGCGGCTGGGCAGCAGCGCGGCGAGCGGACTACCCAGGGCAATCACCCCGGTCAGCATGCCCACCCCGCGCACGAAGACGCGCCGTTCGGCGCTCTGCAACGAACCGGTAGGTGTGGCGCCTTTGTTCACGTACCGCAAGGCTCAGCCATGGGGGGCTGCTAGACTCTACCCATAGTGAACAACAACCTGCTGCCCAGCGTACGCATATGAAATACGAAACCAGGCTGATCTGGGTGCTGACCATCACCTTCGGCTTCGTATTCTTCGACCGCAACGCCGCCAATTTCCTGATGCCCTTCATTGCCAATGACCTGCACCTCAACAACAGCCAGATCGGACTGGTGGCCTCGGCGCTGTCCTTTACCTGGGCGGTCGGCGCATTCGTGGGTGGCGCGTACTCGGATCGCACCGGCAATCGCAAGTCTTTCCTGCTGATCACCGTGGTTGCGTTTTCGCTGTGCTCATTCGCCTCAGGACTTGCGGCTTCATTCCTGGCGCTGTTTTTGACCCGCCTGCTGATGGGCCTGGCTGAAGGACCGATACTGCCGATCGCGCAGTCGCTGGTGGCGATCGAATCCACGGCCGCCAAGCGCGGCAACAACATGGGGGTGATGCAAAATTTCGGCAGCAATCTCTTGGGCTCGTTTGCCGCCCCGCTGGTCCTAGTGGCGATCGCTTCGACCTACAACTGGCGCTGGGCTTTCTATCTCGCCGGTGTGCCCGGTCTCATCATGGCGCTGCTGATCGCCAAGTATGTGCGCCAGCCGGCCGCGGCAATCACGCCTGCAAAAACGGGCGCACAGACCGCCGCTCCGCTCGAGCCGAGCATGGGCTATAGAGAAATGCTGCAGCATAGAAACATGTGGCTGTGCATGCTGATCGCCATCTTCATGGTGGCGTGGATGGTGTTGGGTTGGGCCTTTTTGCCGCTGTTCTATACCAAGGTCCGGCAGATCGGCAACGGCCAGATGAGTGTGCTGATGAGCGTGCTGGGTCTGTCGGCCGCCTTCTTCAGCTTCGTGGTGCCGGCGCTCTCCGACCGCTTCGGACGCCGTCCCATCATCGTCATCTTCAATTTCATCGGATTGCTGGTGCCGCTCGCAACGCTGTATTTCGAAGGATCGCTGTTCGCGCTCGGCGCGCTGATCTTCATCGGCTGGTCCGCGAGTGGGACATTCCCCTTGTTCATGGGCACCGTGCCGTCGGAAACAATTCCGGCGCGCTACGTGGCGACTTCCCTCGGCATCGTGGTGGGCTTAGGCGAGATATTGGGCGGCGTCAGCGCGCCGGCAATTGCCGGCCGCGCTGCCGATCACTATGGTCTGCAGGCGCCGCTGGTGATCATGACGGTCTGCGCCATCGTCGGCACCGTGCTGGCGTTGTTTCTGCTGGAGACCGCGCCCATCCGCCGCCCCGCCGCCTCCGCGTGATGCAATGCCCCTGACTCAACTGGAACATTACCTGGTCCTCACCGACGATCTCGAAGGGACGCGCGATTTCTATCGTGACGCGCTCGGACTGCGCGAGGGTGCGCGACCTCCGCTCGGGTTTCCCGGCTACTGGCTGTACGTGGGTGATGTCCCTTGTATTCACATCGCCGAGTGGAATACCTACCGCACGCATTCGATCGCCGCCGGCATCAGCGTTACCGCGCCGGCGCCGGGCACTGGGCCGCTCGATCATATTGCATTCAATGCCGTCGACTTAAGCGCGGTGAAGGCGCGGCTCGCCGCACATAAAGTCGAATATTCGGTGAATGAGGTGCCAAAGGCTGGATTGATCCAGTTGTTCCTCAAGGATCCCAATGGGGTCAAGATCGAGATCAATGTCAGATGAAGGAGCGCACCGGATCCGCTCCATCCCAGCCGATACTGGCGCGATAGAACTTGCTGAACACCGCCTCGAAGCCCGCTCCCAGCTCGATGAGTTCCACGTAACCGGGCAGCTGCGCGGTGGTGTCCATGTAAGCCACGCTGCCGCCGCTCGGCACGCCGGCGAGAAACACAAGATCATGGCCCTGCGCCTGATAGTGCGCGAGGTCGCGATCGAAATTCGTCGTGGCGCGACCCCAGTGATGAAATCCATAACCGCGCTTCTCGATCCACTCGCGATACACCGACGGCTGCGCATCGTTGGGCTGAATGAGTTCGATATTCATATGCCCCGCGAAACTCATGGCGAGCGACACGTCGGCCTTGGAGTCCCGGCCGCGATACTTGGGGTTGGTGCCGCTGAAGTGATCCAGCAAAAACCAAGGACCCACTTTCAGTTTATCGATCCATAGCTTCATGGCGGCGCGAATGTCAGGCACCAAGTAGCACATCTGGATGATTCCATCGTCCGGCTGACCAAATCCCACGAGACTCATGGCTGACCCCCTGTTGGTTATCCAGTTGCCGCGGCCGGATCAGTGCGCCGGCGTATTGCGCGCCAGGAATTTCGCGAGCGCATCAAGATCAGTATCGCTGATCTCGGTCTTGCGAAACTGCGGCATCACCGAAATCCCATTGCGCACCAGGTGACGGACCAATTCCGGCGGCAAATCTTTCCATTCGAGCAGCACGCCGGACTTGACTCCCTGGTATTTCACGGTCAGGGCGTTGGTGCCCGGGTGGATGACGCCGGGATCGTGACAGGGTGCGCACCACTTCGTGTACACGGCGCGTCCTGCCGCGTATGGGTCGGAGGGCTCCGCGGCCAAAACAGACCCGCCGATGATCAATCCTGCCAACGCCAACCCGGCCAACGCGGATTCGCGCAGCATCCGTGCTTCGCCGCGGCGGCTCATGATCGCGTCTCGCGCAAGTGCTTGGGCCATATCGCGTACCGGCCGGGCGACATGATGCCGTTGGGATCAATGGCGTCCTTCAGCGTTTCCTGAAAGCGCTGCAGCGCATGATTGTTGAAGGAATACACATCCATCACCGATTTTTGGAACACCGGTGCCGTGCGATATTCACCCCAGCCGTGCTGGCCGCCGATTGCGATCAATTTCTTGAATCCCTCGCGGTAGCGCTTGTTGGTCGCCGGATCCTCGGTCACCGGCGTGGCCAATATGAAAATGAAACAGCGCTCCCAGAAACAGGCCGGCAAGCTGAACGAGCGAAACAACGGCATGTCCAATTCGCGCGCTGCTTCGCTGAACACGCGGTTCGCCTCGATGATGGCCTCGCCGGTGCGCGGAACAATGGGCGAGAACCACATATGACCCTTCGAGGGGGTTGGATTCCACGGCGTGCGCGCGCCGATTGAAAATGCCCGCAGGGACGGCACCCCCAGCTCCGGTTCGTGATACTGATCCGCTTTCGCCGGATCGATCGGCAATTTGACGCGGTCGATTACACGAAATTTCGCGCCCTCGAACTTGGCAAAATGCCGCTGCGCCGCCTGCCACTGCGCCTCGACGACCTCTGCAGGCCCGTGGAAACTGAGCCAAAGCTGCCAGTAGGGTATGCCGGATTTGATCCCGTAGGCCTCGAGTTCCGGCGAGTATCCGAGCTTGGCGGACGATAGAAGTTTGCGATGTTCATCGGTCTGGCTGGGTGGACCGGTTTCGTTCCACAACTGCAATTGCCCGATCGGCGGGTAGCCGTTGAGCGGCGAGCCAATATCGGGAAATCCCGCCGTGATGCGCGCGTTTTCCAGGTAATTCAGCGTCTCCACCATGGGCCCAAGATCGGTGTAACGAGTCAGGGACACAGTGCCGCGCAGATACGCTTCCGGCTCGGGCATGAGCCAGAAGCCCATCTTGGTCACGATGCCAAAATTCGACTGTGAGAAAATGCCGTCAATCCACGGCCCGCATCCCGACTTGTATTGTTGCCAGGTCTTGGCATTGGGAATGGCCCCCATGCCGGTACGCAGCAATTCGCCGTTCGGCAGTACTATTTCCATGCCGCAGTGCGAATCAAAATGGTTGCGGTAATTGGCTGTTGTGTAGCCGCCGCCGCGATCCAGCGCATTGCCGATGACGCTGCCCCAACCTGGATCCGGACAATCGATCCACAGTTTGAGCTTACGCTCCTGAATATGATGATATAGGTCGAAGTAGCTGACGCCGGGCTCGAGCAGAACGGAGGCATTGGCCTCGTTGACCTCGATGACCCGATTCATGCGCTTCAAATCAACCACCACGCTGCCGGAATAGGCCGGCGCCGAGCCGCCGTAGCCTAAATTCTTGCCGGTGGAGATGGGATACAGCGGGACCTTGCGGCGATTGGCGATCCGTACAATCTCTTGCACTTCCTCGGTCGTGGCTGGAGCCACTGCGGCCGACGCCACCAACTCCTCCGCTTCATGAAGGAAGGGCGAGAACGCGTCCCGATATAGATCCACGTCCTCGTCGCGGGTAAATAGCCACTGCTTGCCCACGGCCCGTTCAAACTCCGCGACAACCGCCGCGAAGTCGCTCGAACTCACTCCTGGCGGCAATCTCATGCAATCCCTCCGCGCGCAGCAATAACGAAGGACACCAGCGTCTCGTCCGCTCCCGCAAAAAATGGGCGCGTCGACCCAATCACTGCAGTCAAACAGGCACCGCCCTGGTCCTGGCACGTTGCGAGGGCTGCCGGCAATTGCGCGGCCCAATCCGCGCCGGCCAGCACCGGACTGATTCGTGCAATCAGCGGCGCCGCGGCGCTCAAACGATGCGCAACTTCCCGCCCCTCAGCGCTAACGTGTTCGATCCGGATCGCCGCCCGCATCCAATGATCATGGGCGAGCTGTTCCAGGCACAACAAGGTTCGAGCCGTAGTCATGCCGGCAATCGCTCCGTCGCCGTCGCACCACACGCGCTTAAGATCGCGCGACCAGAGTGCGGTGACGTCGCCGGCGATGGCAACTGTTCCCGCGGTTGAACGGGCGTATGCCGCGGCAATGCCAAAGGCCCGGGCGGCCGGATAGCGACGGTCATAGACAAATTTGTAAAGTCGCACGCTTGCCGAAGCAGCCGGCAGCGCGTCCGGTTCGCCGGCGCGCACACAGCCCGAACCGACAGCCGCGCCTGAAATCGCCGTGGCAAAGCTCAATAAGCAGAATTTTCGGCGGTTCATGGCATCCCGCGAACAGATTTCGCTACTAAACTAGCGAGTGCGCCGGCAGGCTGCTCGCTCATAAGCGAAGTGCGCCGCGCTTCTTGGGGAATACGGCCGACCATGAACGAACTTCTATTGCTATCGGGACTGCTGTGCGACTCTACGCCTTGGTTGGACGTTGCTACCCGCTTGTCGGCCACCTGCCCCGTCCGCATCATCTCATTCGCCAATTGCAGCTCTCTCGGCGAGATGGCGGAACGGGTTCTACTCGAGGCTCCCGCGCGATTCGCGCTTGCCGGACATTCCATGGGCGGCCGGGTCGCGCTGGAGTTGTGGCGGCGCGCGCCGCAGCGGATCACGGCGCTCGGGTTGCTCAACACCGGCGCCTTTCCATGCCGTCCCGAAGAAGTTGCGAGCCGCGGCCGATTGGTCGAAATTGCCCAGAAGCAAGGCATGGCGGCACTGGCCGCTGAATGGCTGCCACCCATGATGGCGCGCGCGGCCACGGTCCAGCGGCGATTGATCATGCAGCGCCTGACGAGCATGATGATCAGCCAAACTCCGGCAAGCTTTGCAGCCCAAATCCAGGCGCTGCTTAATCGACCGGATGCCGAACCGCTGCTGCCGACCATTCGCGTCCCCACGCTGCTGCTGAGCGGCAGGGAGGACACGTGGTCTCCGCCCGCCCAACATGCCCGCATGCAACGAATGATAGAGGGATCGATCCTGGTCGAAGTTGCCGATGCAGGACACATGGCGCCCATCGAGCAACCGGATGCGGTGGCAGACGCACTGCGCGAGCACCTGATCCTTAGCTAACGTGGGGAGAACGCCGATGCCAAGAGCAACAAGACGCGTGGTCACCGGCCATGATGCCCGCGGAAAATCAGTTGTGGTGTCGGACGGGTCGCCGCCGCAGCATCACCCGATGCACGGAGCGGCGATCGGCGCCGATTTCCATGAAATGTGGAGCGATGCCGATACGATTCCTGAACTGACCTTTAGGGCAGCCCGGGAACCGAATGAGCGTCCGTTCGCCATCATGCCCGAGTCGGGCCAGCTGCTGCGGATCCTGGACGTCTATCCGCTCAAGGACGGCGGCAAGCGCACGGCGATGCATCGCACCCGGACGCTGGACTATGTGGTGGTGATCGAGGGCGAACTCGTCCTGATCCTCGATGACAGCGAGGTGACCTTGAAGCCGGGGGATGTGGTCGTGCAGCGCGGTACCGATCACGCCTGGGAAAATCGCTCAGGGTTGATTGCCCGCGCGGCGTTCTTCCACATCGATGCGCGTTTCGGCGAGGATCTGCTGGCCAAACTGCCGCAGCCACTGGTCCTGCTCCGCTAAGGCTGTGGAAATTTCATCTGGATCGAGCCGCGCCGCTCGAGGAACTTCCATTCGCCGCCCTCGCGCACGAAGCGATCCTTGAATTCGCCGAAGTAAACCGGCCCCGCGGAAATGAAAGGTGCAACGGCATCGCCCGGCGTTGTGGAAATCATCGTCAAGTAGGAGAGCCCGTGGGCCTCGTCGCGGCTGAGAACGTCGATCATCACGTTGGTGGCAAGGTGCTTGGTCAGCAACGTCTTGGGTCGCGTCAACAGGGCGGCGCGAATGCTCTCCCGGCCCTGAATGATCTGAGTGGGAGCCATGGGCCGGGCCATTGAGCCGTTCTCAGCAAACAAGTCCGCGGCGGCGCTCATGTCTCCCAAATCAAGGGCGCGTGAATAGGCATGCACGATGCGCTCACAGGCGCGCTCGATTTCGATGCGTTCCGAGATACTGAGTACTTGCGTCATGACGAGCTCCGGCTAGGTTGATCCCGTGAGGTTTTTGATGGGGGCGTCACAGACCTCGAAGGCCTGCGGCGCCGGCGGCGGGCGACCGAGGATCAGGTCGCAGGCCTTCTCAGCAATCATGACGACCGCCGCATTGGTGTTGCCGCCAATGATGGACGGAAAAACGGAGGCGTCCGCGACGCGCAGGTTTTCCAGGCCGACGACCTGCAACCGCGGATCGACCACCGCGGCAGCATCGTTGCCCATGCGGCAGGTTCCAACGGGATGATGGACGGTATAGGCCTGTGCACGAACATAGGCGGCAAGTTCGGCGTCGCTTGCGGCGGCGCTACCGGGAGCGGTTTCGTGGGCCTGGTACCTCGCGAAGGCGGCCGACGCGAATATCCGGCGCACCAGGCGCATGCCGTTGATCAACGGCGGCAGATCCTCCTGCGCCGACAGCAAATTCGGGTCGATCAGCGGCGCCGCGAACGGGTCGGGGCTCGCCAAAGTCACGCGACCGCGACTGTGTGGATAGAGGCCGACAGGACTAATGGCAAAACCGTGACCCAGCGGATACGGGAACGTTGGACCCGGTCGCTTGGCTGGCTGGAACACCAGTTGTAGGTCGGGCTTGTCGAGTCCCGGCATCGACTTCACGAACGCCGCCGACTCGAATATGTTGTTGGCCAATGGGCCGCGACGGAACAACAGATACTCGGTGACATTCCACAGATTTCGCGGCATCGCGCGCAGCGAGACGCCGTAGGAAGCGGGATTCTGCGTGTGCATGTGCACCGGACTTGCAAGATGATCGTGAAGATTGCGCCCGACGCCCGGAAGTTCATGCAGCACCGTAATCCCGAGAGCCCGGAGGTGTTCGCCGTCGCCAATTCCGGAGAGCATGAGAAGCTGTGGCGATTGAATTGCGCCGGCGGTGAGCACGATTTCCCGATTCGCCTTCACCGTAATGTTGTT
This sequence comes from uncultured Gammaproteobacteria bacterium, assembly GCA_963785405.1. GTDB lineage: Bacteria > Pseudomonadota > Gammaproteobacteria > Steroidobacterales > Steroidobacteraceae > Bog-1198. The sequence goes on along the minus strand of CAWAVF010000002.1, from coordinate 549,574 downwards.
GCCTGCGGAGCGGGCCTCGACCGCAACAGCGCGCCGACCATTCAGCACGATGCGCGTGGCCAGCGTCTTGGTCAGCACGCAAAGATTGGCGCGTCCGAGTGCCGGCCGCAAAAAGGCGTTGGCCGTGGTCTCGCGCGAACCGCCCCGGATAGAGAGCTGGCGTAGCGCCATCCCCTCGCTATCCGCGCCATTCAAGTCATCGCGGTATGAAAAACCCAGACTGGCGAGCGCGTCAAAAAAAGCGAAGTTGAGAGGATTGGGACGAGTGACGCTGCGGACGTTCATCGGGCCACCGCGGCCGTGGTATGCGCCGCCGCCAAAATTTTCGTTGTGTTCGCTTTTGCGAAAGTACGGCAGGACCTCCCGGTAGCTCCAGCCGGTGGCCCCGGCGGCGGCCCATGCGTCATAGTCCCGCGGGTTGCCCCTGAAATAAACCATGCCATTGATGAGCGCGGAGCCACCCAGGCCGCGACCACGCGGCACCGATATGCAGCGACCGTCAAGCTCGCGCTGCGCCACGGTCTTGAAGCCCCAGTTCAGCGGCGCCGACCGCTGCGCCATCACGATGGCGCCGGGTACATTGATAATCCAGCTCTTGGCGGAACCGCCCGCCTCGAGCAAACAAACCGTCCGAGCAGAATCCTCCGACAAACGGGCGGCCAGCGCGCAGCCGGCGGTGCCGCCGCCCACCACAATGTAGTCGAACTCCTGTGCGAGATCTGCCATGGTGCGCGATGATGATACCGCGGGGGATACGCATGCGAGAGAGATCATGAAACGATACCTGGGCAGTCTCGAGGTGAAGAGCGTTCACGAGGGCGAAGGCAGCATGCCCATGCAGTTTGCCGTTCCCGGTGTGACCGGCGAAGACCTGGCGGCGCTCAAGGGCTGGTACTGGAGCGAGGAACTCTCGCTGGATTCCCAGGCCGCGATTTTTCGCATCGAGGTGCGCAGCTACCTGCTGAACCTCGACGGCCTCAATGTGCTCATCGACACTTGTTGCGGCAATGACAAGGAGCGCAGTGTTCCCTGGGCGCATCGTCTACAGACTCAATGGCTGCAAAACCTTGAAGGTGCCGGCTGCGATCCCGCCGACATTCATCTCGTGCTGTGTACGCATCTGCATGCCGATCATGTCGGGTGGAATACCCGTCTTGAGGATGGGCGGTGGATCCCGACGTTTCCAAACGCCCGCTACGTGTTCAGCCGCAAGGACTTCGAGTTCTTTGGCCGGCAAACGCATGAAGCTCACAATCGCGAGGCCTACGCCGATTCGGTGCTGCCGGTGGTCGCCGCGGGACTTGCCGACATCGTGGACAGCAGCGCCTGCGTGCATCGCGAGATCGAGGATGGCATTTGGCTCGAGGATGCCGCCGGCCACTCGCCGGGCAGCGTCGTCGTGAATGCGCAACGCGGTGGATCGCGGGTGGTGTTCATGGGCGACATCGTCCACCACCCGATCCAGCTGGTACGGCCGGACCTCCCGTTCTTTGCCGATGAGAATCCCGCCGCAGCCTGCGCCACGCGACAGCGCCTGCTCGCACAATGCGCGGACAACGACGCGGTGCTGTTTCCCGCGCATTTTCCTGATCCACCGGCCGGGCGCGTGCATCGCGCCCAGCGCTATTTTTCCTACGATTTTTTCTAAGGACCCACGGGAACATGACTGAGCGCCAAAAAAGATACTCAAAAAACAGGGAAATCAACTTGTTGGTGGCAACGCTGCGATTCGCGTCGCTGATCAGCCGCCCGATGCGCGACGGTGTCGCCGACCCGACCGGCTTTTCCAACAACGAGTTGAAGATCCTGATGGCGCTTTCCGGCGAGGGTGAGTCGGCGGGCCATGACCTGGCGGAGTTGATGGGCATGCAAGCGATGAATGTCAGCCGGGCTCTGGCGTCGCTCCTTGAAATGGGGCATGTTGAGCCGGTCAAAAACAACAAGAACCGGCGCCGCAAGCCGTATCGGATCAGTGCCCGGGGCGCAACCGCCCGCGCCGCCACGGAGCCCTATATTGCCAAGGTGGCGCGCTATCTGTTCGGCGCACTGACGCCCGATGAACGCCGCGCGCTGAAGAAAATTCTGTCGAAACTCGACCGTCGGGTACGGGCATGGCAGCCAACCGAGCGGCACACCCATGTCCCGCGAGCCTGACGCAATAGACGGCAGCGGTAGCGTTCAGGCCCGCCCGGCGAGAACCGCACCGAAACGCGGATGCGCGAAATGCATCGGCACGTCCTGACGATGCGGCCAGGTCTTGCGCACCTGACCCGCCGGCAGAAGCACGTCGGGTCCAAGCGGATTCTTGGGATACGTCTCAGTCGCAGGCTGCAGATGCGCGACGGTCTTCGACCATCCCTTTTCATAATCGGCCTGCCATTGCATCATGTAGTCGAGCCGCTTGATCTTCCATACTGCGCCCTCACGGACATAGTCATTCTCATAAAGGCCGGCTTCGTAGAACTGCAGCGGCAGTCCTTCGGGCTTGTATTCGCGGCTCTCGTGACAGCCGCCCATCAGCAGGCCGCGAAAGCGGCCCTTCGCGCTTTGCCGGTCCGGCGCCACTGTGATGATGTCCTGCATTTGGAAATGATCCAGCAGAAATCCATGCACCGGACCATTCACACCGCGGGTGAAGAAGTTCTGAAACCAGGTGCCGTAGAGCCGGCGCACGCCGTCATGGCCGCGATATTCTCCCGACAGGAACACCACCGCGCCGTCCTTGGCGAACAACTGCACCACGTCCTCGGCGCGATTGAAATCTATGTAATACCCATAGGCCCAGTGCAGTCGCCGAATGGCATTGATGTCCTCGAGTTCGCCGACGCGGTGCTCCAAGGCTGACAGACGTGCTGCGAGATCAGACATGGCCGACTCCTACTTAAGTTTGATTTGCACGTAACGCTAACAAATGTTAGGAAGGGAAGCGAGAGGGCAATTATGAAATGGCAGGGCAAGACTGCGCTGATCACCGGCGGCGTGTCGGGCATAGGCTTTGGCATCGCCCGCGCCTTCAGCGCCGCGGGCATCGATCTGATTTTGACATACCGCAACAATGATTATCGGCAGCTGGCGGAGGCGTGGTTCAAGCAACACGCTCGCGCCGTGCCGCGTTTCGTCTCTCTGGACGTCACCGACCGGCGCCGCTGGGCGGAGATCGCCGCTGAGGTCGGTCCGGTCCATATCCTGGTGAACAACGCCGGGGTTAGCGTGTTCGGCCCGACCGACGAGGCAAGTTTCGCCGACTATGACTGGATCATGGGCGTGAATTTCGGCGGCGTGGTCAACGGCCTGGTGACCTTCATCCCCGGCATGAAAGCACAGGGATCTGGCGGGCATATCGTGAACGTCGCCTCGATGGCTGCCTACCTGCCGGGGCCACAGGCGGGAATCTACACCGCCAGCAAATTTGCCGTTCGTGGCCTGACCGAGAGCCTGCGCTTCAATCTCGCGCCGCACGGCATCGGCGTATCGCTGATGTGCCCCGGCCTGACCAAGACCAATGCCTGGGATTCGGCCCTGCGAAGGCCCGCAGATTTCGCGGCGTCCGGGTTCGCCCCACCCGACCGAGATGTGCTCGCGCAATTTGGCACCGCGTTCGATGCCGGCATGGATCCTCTCGAAGTGGGCGAAAAGACCCTGGCCGGCATGACCGAGAACCGCGCGATCATTTTCACCCATCCGGAATTCGCGGAGGACTTCGGGGAAATCCACCGCGCTTGCGTCGAGGCGCTGCCCCAGGAGCCAATCCCCGAAGCACGTCTGCACATCGAGCGGCTGCGCCGCGCGGCCAATCGCGCTGCGGCAGCCGGCAAGGTAATCGGCTTGGGAGACCTGACCTGAGCGAGCGAACTTAAGTCCGCCCGCGCAGCGCAATCAGAACATGCCGTTGGAATTGGCGGCCTTCTCCGGAACCGGCTGCACCACGTCCCAATGCTCCATCACCTTGCAGCCCTCGACACGCAGAATGTCGACCACGGCGATGCCGCGATCGTCCGCACTGAACTTGCCGTGGGAATGCACGGCGACGAGGTTTCCGTCCGCGATGATGCGCGCAATCGAATAGTGGATGTCCGGGTGCTGCGCAAAGAACGGCTCGAGGAAGTTGACCGCGGCATCGCGTCCGGTCGCGGCCATGGGGTTGTGCTGCACATAGCCGGGATCCACCCAGGTTTCGAAGGCTTCCCGCACCTTCTTGTCGACATAGAACTGGGTCATGAAACGGGTCACCACCTCCTTGGGCTTCAAGCGGCAACCGGCCGCCTCCGCGTTCGCCGCCGTCAGCGCCAGCGAAACGACCAGCAGGGAAAGCAAAGTGCGCATGGGCATCTCCTATTATCAACATGCCGTTGGGATTCATGGGCTTACTCTAACAATTGTTATGATATACGAGTGGACAGTGCAATCAACTTCGGGCAAATTTGTCGCGGGGGCCACAACGGAGAACAGCATGAACGATATTGCGGCATTGACCGCGCGCATCGAAAAGTTGGAACACGAACTGGCGATCCAGCAGGACATCCACCAGATCCGCCGCGTTCAGTACACCTACGGCTACTTCATCGACAAGTCGCAGTACAACGAAATGGTGGATCTATTTGCCCAGGACGGCGACGTCTGGTTCCTTGGCGGCATCTACAGGGGCATCGCCGGCGTGCGGCGGCTGTACATCGAGCGCTTTCAGAAGAATTTCACGCAGGGCCACAATGGTCCCCGCTATGGCTGGCTGCTCGACCATCCGCAGCTGCAGATGGTCATCGACGTGGCTGCAGACCGCAAAACCGCGCAGGTGCGCGGCCGCTCGACGATGCAAGCGGGCCTGCACCAGACCGCAAAAGGCGAGCCGCGCGCATGGTGGGAAGGCGGCATCTACGAGAACGACTACGTGCGCGAAAAAGGCATTTGGAAGATAAAAGTGTTGCGCTATTTCCCGTTCTGGCACGGCAGCTTTGCCGAGGGCTGGCAGAAGACGCCCATTGATTTCATCCCGATGTCCAAGACTCTGTATCCCGAGGATCCGCTGGGACCCGATGCGCTGATCAGTCCGGCGCCGCGCCTGTGGCCGGCGACCGACACCGTACCGTTTCATTTTCCGCATCCCGTGACAGGTAAACCCATCGTCCTTGATAACAGCCGGGCGCGCGAGGGGTTCAAATAAGAATCATGAGCCCCGCCAGCGCCGAAGTAAGATCGACGATCGACTATCTGGTTCCGACATCGCGGATAAACCGCCGCTTCTGGGCGCCCGGCAAGGAATACAACACCGGCATCTATGCCCCGCATGAGGTCACCATACGCAACGCGCGGCTGGCCGGCCCGTTCACGCTCGATTCACATGGCTTCTGCGTTGGGCACGACCCCACCGACATCACCGACTGGGAGCGCAACTATGGTGCGGAGAGCCGCTATGCCGCGCAGGTTTGCGCGGCAGCGAAGACGCCTTGCGGGAGCCGATCTCGTCATACCGATGGGCGGCATGCTGCGAACGTCGGGGCAGACCAGCGCGACCATGCAGCCGCCGGCCGCCGAGGCGCATGTGGATTTCACGCAGCGATGCGCCGAGCGCATTGCCCAGGCCAATTATCGCAAGGCCCATCCCGACGGAGCCGGGCTACGGCCGCTTCATGGCATTCAGTCTGTGGCGCGCACTGTCACCGCCGCCACAAGACATGCCGCTGGCGCTGTGCGACGGCCGCTCGGTCCGCGATGATGAAGGCACGCACAACACCAAAGTCGATGTCGATGAGATTCCGACGGGCGATGCCTTGTTTGCGCCGATCCCGAATGAGGAGAACATGGCGGCCGCCACCATTTTTCACCATTCGCCGGATCATCGCTGGTGGTACTTCCCCGACATGATCCCCGAGGAAGTGATCCTCATCAAATTCTACGATTCCGATCACCGCCGGGCATGGCGCTGTCCGCATACGGCGTTCCGCGACACGACGCGTCCCGATGCCAAGCAGCGCCGCTCGATCGAGTTTCGCGGAATCGCCTATTTTACGGGGAGCTAGCGCGCGATCTCATTCACGGGGCGGCGGCGAGTTCTGCGGCGCTTACCCACCATCCATGCACCTGGGGCCGCAGTCGATGGGGAATCTCGATCGTGGCAACCGGTCCCGCGCCGGGATTCTCGGCTTCGATAACCCACAAGACGTGCCTGAAGTCCGCAGGTCCGATTTGCTGGTCCACCATGGTCAGCAGCCAGCCCTCATGTCGCGGCGCCGACGACGGCACGTGCACGGGCTCATTGAAGCAATGCCCCGGGGGCAGCGCCAACGCCTGGGTTGGCTTGCCGGTGAAATCCAGCCGCAGCAGCATATTGAACATTGCACCCACCGGTCCGCCGGCCATCGGCGGTCCTCGCATCTCAGGGTTCATCGTCAGCATCCAGCCGTGCGTGTAGGCTCGCCCCTGCGAGGTGGCGGGGATCAGCGGAAGATCGCCTGGCGGTCCGATGGTGGTTTCCGTCACACAACCTGCGTCGGTCTTTAAATCGATGCTCCAACGCGCCAGGCGTCCGCCCGAGTTTTCGGGCGCTACATTGAGCCCGGAGGCCCGCTGGATGAACGGGAAGGCATTGACGCTCGACAGGCACTGATCGAACTGGATGCGGCCCTGCGCATCCTCGAACGCATTCATCATGTGATAGCAGGACACTCCCTTGGGTCCTTTGAACCAGCGCATCTCCGCAACATCGCCATAGCGTGGCATCACTCCCACCCAGCTGCCCAACTGCATCTCGTGTACCCAGTGATCGCCGCCCGCCTTCAGGCGCGCAATATCGCAGGTCGTCGGGTAGATCGGGAACAGCACGTAATGCTCGGTGATCGCGAAATCGTGCATCATCGAACAATAGGGTGCATCGAACCATTGTTCGCGGCTGAGATCGCCCCGTTTGTCGACGATGAAATAGGCGACCTTGGTGGATGCCAGGCCGTCGGCTTCGTAGCCGAAGAGAAACATTTCGCCGCTTTGCGGATCAATGCGCCCATGGGCCGTCACCGTCGCGGATTTGAGTCTGCCGCCAAAGTCATAGCGGCCGGCCGTTGCCAGCGTGTGCGGATCAATCCGATACGGACGGCCGTCCTCCTTGGTCATCAGCAGCCGGCCGGCGTGCCAGACCGGCGTCGTATTGGCGACGGTGCGGTCGAGACCCCTTGCCCCGGGCTGGTCGGTGAAGGGGTTGCGATACTTGCCGAACAGCGCCCGCCCGGCGGCCGCCTCGGCACGGTGCCGTTCGGTTTGAACGTAACGGATCGCGAAGCTCGCCTTGCCGCCGCCGATGCGCAGCGCGGAAACCATGCCGTCACCGGACAGAACGGCGCCGCCATCCTCCATGAACGGCGGGAACTTGGGGTCAGGCACCGCGCGAAACAACGTCCCCTCGACATCGCCGGGAACACTGCCCTCAATCGCGAGGCCTTCTAGTTCATATTCCTCGCGGATCGGAGAATTCAGGCCCGTGTACTCGGGCGTGTCCGGAAAGCCTCGCATGCGGCCCCATGTATCGTAACATTTGTTAGGATGATATTGCCCGCGGCAATTGCTTTTGGCAAGCAAGGCCTCAGGCAAACCACAGGGCGATGGCGCGCATTTCGATGCTGGCGCGCGCCGGAGTTTGCGGCCCGCAACCAGGGTCGTTGAAAGCCACATGCGCCACGCAATGCGCGCGGTTGAGATCGCTGTCGTTGGTCTTGAAGATCAGCGCTTCGTCGCGCGTCATGTCGGGGAACCAATGCCAACGGTGCGCGGCATCATGGGCGACGACGATTCCCTCGAAGAACCATTCCGGCTGCGCCGACGAGTCGAATACGGCGTCAGCCTTGATCAGATCATTCTGCGTGAGGCTGCGGGCATCGCACACTGCCAGCGGCACATCCTGAGGCGGGGCCGAAATGGCCCGCCAGACGTTGTAGTGGACGAAGCGCGCCAGCGTCCGATCTTCTGGCGCGGCGCGGCGTGCGAAAGCAGCGGCAGTTGCATCGCTGATATCCACATGCGCAAAACGGGCGGGCCTGGAGTTATCCAGTGCGCCACAGCGTGGCGACTTTTCACTGAAGCGCAGCACGCCGGGGCTGTTGACCACCACCAGATCAGCTCCCGAGAGCGCACTGATCAGATCGACGATTTCCTGCCGATGCAGCGCGCTCACGGCCTCGCGGTCGCCAAAGTCGGCCACCGCACTGCGATGCGAAACAAGACGAAAGCCTTCTCGATCGAGCGTCGTGCCGCCGCCGCGGGCATCGGCAATGTCCATGACGACCGGCACGACGTCCAGGAGGTCGCGGCTCGAATCATTCGCATGATAGCGCGGCCGCGCAATGGCGCGGCCGGCGTACGCGATCTCTGCCCGCACGTTCATATCTGTACCTCCCCTGGATTTTATTCGTGGATACGCGTCAACAATTCGATCAGTTTGGCCGTTTCCCGTTTGTTAAAGCGCGCCTTCAGCCATTGCTCATTCTGACAGATGGCGCTCTTGGCGATTTTCAGTGTCTTGCGCCCGGCGTCCGTGAGATTCAGCGTTTGCTTGCGCCCGTCGCTCCGGCACTTGCCGCGGACCAGATAGCCTCTGGACTGCAGCCGGTTGATGATACCCATGGTCGTGGCGCGGTCCATTCTTATGCGCCGCGCAAGGTCCGTCTGGGCAATGCCGGGGTGATCATCCACCAGCCACAGCACCGAGACCTGTTTTTGGGTCAGTTCTAGGTGCGCGAAACTCTCGGTGAACTGCCGGTACACCGCCCCATGCGCCAATCGGATATGGAACCCCACGATGTTGCGGATTTCACCGATATCCTCGTCGCCCTCCACGTGCGGAGTGGTGATGGCGATAATTTCCTTGCGTTTCGGCATTTTTCTAAACCGGTTCGCCGGCGTGGCGCGCACGCTGCAAAATCGACTCCTCGTCGCGCTGCGCGCGCCGTGCGAGCATCAACAACATCAGGACGATCATCGGCGCGACCCAGTTGATGTCGAGAATTGCGGCGCCCAGATTCCCGCCGTTGGCGTCGGACATCATGCCGACAATGTATGGCCCCATCCCCAGCCCAAAGATCGTCGACACTATGACGTAGATGCTCGAGGTGATGCCGCGCATACGAGGCAGCACCTGCTCAAACATGATCGTATACAGCGGCGGCAGCCAGCCAGTGAGCACCACACTATAAAGTACGAATCTTGCGTAGAAGCTCGAGACGTCGCTCGCGTGATAGACCCACATTCCGATCAACGGCGACAATCCCAGGGAAATAAGCGTTATGTATGCCCTGCCCGCCCCGGGAAATCGCCCATTGACCCGGTCCGACAGCGGGCCGGCGATCAGTGGACCGAGCACGCCGAGCGCGGCTGCGAGCAGGCCAAACTGCAGCCCGGTCTTGGTCGCGGACAGTTCATAGTGTTTCATCAAAAACGATGGTGTGAATCCCATGACGCCGTAATTGATCATCATCTGCAGCGAGCCGACGGCCATGCACAGCAGCAGCGAGGGCGATTTCGTGATCACCGCGAACGCAGGCTTGTCCGACAATCTCAGGCTTTGCAGCAGATTCAATATCACGAACACGCCGAAGCCCACGACCGACCATTGCAGCGCGTGCGGGTTTACCGACAGCGTGCCGATATGCAGCGGTGGCCGGGGTGAAAACGCGCTGGTGAGCCGGGTGAGGACCACCATCGCCGGAATGAGCGCAGCCAGGGCCACCAGGTTCACGACCCAAACCCGAGTTCCTGCTTTGCGTGCAGCCAGCGAAAACCAGTTGCAGACCGGTGTGACGGCGACCAACACCGCCAGGCTCGCATGAAGCGGATGCGGATCGGGGGGCGATTCGATTCCATCCTGCTGACCGCGTTTGGGTTCGGGCATGCGCCACAGCATCACCGCCAGCGCGAAGCCGGGAAGCGCCGCTACAAGGAAAGCGAACTGCCATCCTTTCAAGCTCAAGGGTGCGCTTGCGCCCATGTACAGCGTGTCCCACCAGTCGGCCGCCACGCCGCCCAGCACCAAGGAGCCGCCGAGACCCAGGGCGATCGATGCCGCAATCACGGCCGTTGCGAAGCCGCGTAGCGCCTTCGGGTAATGGTCAAATACCAGCGAGTAACCCGCAGGACCGGCCGCGCCCTCGCCGATGCCGACCCCTAAGCGCGAAACGGCGAGCAATGCAAACCCTTGGGCGGCGGCGGCGAGCCCGGTGGCCAGCGACCAGAATGCCAGCGCAATGCCAAGCAGCCGCGTGCGTATCCAGCCATCCGCCAAGCGCCCGATCGGCAGGGAGAACAATGCGTAGAACAACGCGAACACCGTGCCGTAGAGCAGGCCCATCTCCGCATCGCCAACGGCGAGGTCCTTCTTGATGCGCGGCGCGAGGATCGCGAGGATATTGCGGTCGAGCAAGCTGATCCCATTGGCGAGCGCGACCAGCACCAGGGCATACTTCGCGGCCCGTGAGACGCGTGGTGCGCTCACAGCTTGAACCATCGCTCCGCGTTCGTCTGCATCAGCTTCTTCTTGATGGCCGGCGCGACGTCCAGCAAGTCATGCGTACGAACTTCGTCGGCAACGAACTGGTAGGGATAGTCCATCGCGTACATCACGCGGTCCTCGCCCACCACCGATTGGGTGAACTTGATGGCGGGTGCCCACGCCATCCCGCTGGTGGTAATGAGCACATTGGTGCGCAGGTACTCGAGGATGGTCTTCTGCAAAGGCTTATTTCGCTCATGACGCTTCGCACGGACGCCCGCCTGTTGCATGTAATCGAGGCGATAAACCCAGAATGGCAGCGCCTCGCCCATGTGGCCGACCATGATCTGCAACTGCGGGTAACGATCGAAAATGCCGATGGTGATCAGGCGCAGGAGATGCAGGCCGGTTTCCACGCCGAAGCCGAAGATTGCGCCGTCGAGGCCCGCCTCGAGCAGCGGCCCGATCATCGAATCCGGGGGCGGCGACGGGTGGATGTAGAGTGGCTGGCCAGTGTCGGCCAGCGCCCGGAAAATCGGATCGAAGCGCGGATGGTCGAGATACTCGCCCTGGGTATGGCTGTTGATTTGCACGCCTTTGAATCCCAACTGCTTGGCGCCGCGGATGATCTCGTCCGCCGACCATTGCGGATCCTGCGGCGCAACCGTGGTCATGCCCACATAGCGATCCGGCCTGGCGGCGACGTGCTCGGCGAGAAAATCGTTGGCGCGTTGCGCGATCTGCCTGGCCTCGCGCAGATCCAGGATCGCCTGCGCTCCGGGCGCGGTGAGCGCGAGAACCGCCTTGTCGACGCCGGTCTCGTCCATGTGCCGAATGCGCTGCTCGCCAAGGTCTAGAAGTCGCTCGATGATCTGGGTTGCACGTTCGGAAGGACTCGTTGCGTAGAAACCCCACAACGAAACCATGCCCTTATCCGCCGTGCCGTTCTTCACCATCCGCATGTAGACATCGATCTGCTCGCGCGTAGCAAAGGCTTCTTCGGTGGCGATCCGCAGATAGCCGCGATCACCGCCGGTTTTCAGTTCGTGAGTCATTGCTATCCTTGATGAACGGTCTTCAGAACCATGCAGGCCATGACGCCCTCGGGCCCATCCTCGTGCCCATGGCCGGACCATTTGACGCCGCCGAACGGCGCGTCAGGCCCGCCGAGCATCGTGGTGTTGATGCAGAACATCCCGGTCTCCACCTCGCGCGCGAGACGCTTTTGACGCTTCGCGTCGTTGGTCCAGCTGTAGGCGGATAGGCCGTAGGGAAGACGATTCGCCTCCTCAATCATGTCCTCTTCCCGCCGATAGGGATTGATCAGGGCCACCGGTCCGAACGGCTCTTCGTTCATGATGCCGGCGTCAATCGGAATTTCCGACAGCACCGACGGCGCGTAGAAAAACCCTTGATTGCCAATACGCTTAGCGCCGCAGTGAAGCTTTGCCCCTGCTGCCGTCGCAGCTCCGATCAGCCGATCCATCGCATCCGGGCGGCGCGGGTTGGCCATCGGCCCCATCTGCACGCCCTTCTCGAGTCCGTTGCCGACACGCAAGCTTCTGGCGCGCTCAGCGAAGCCGTCGCGAAAACGCTGGAACACGCCTTCCTGAACGATGAAGCGCGTGGGCGAGACGCACACCTGCCCGGCGTTGCGGAATTTCGATGCGGTCATCGTATTCAGCACATGATCGACATCGACGTCATCGAAGACCAGCACCGCGCCATGCCCCCCGAGCTCCATCGTGGTGCGCTTGCAATCATCTGCCGCGAGCTTCAGCAGGTGTTTGCCGACGGCCGTTGAACCGGTGAAGCTCAACTTGCGGATGATGGGCGACGCGAGCAGATGCCGGGACACTTCGTCGGGAATGCCGAACACCGCCTGGCCAACTTCCTTCGGCAATCCGGCATCCAGCAGACACTGCAGCACCGCGAGCGCCGATGCGGGTGCCTCCTCGGCCGACTTTAGGATCACCGAGCAGCCCGCAGCAATCGGTGCGCCGAGCTTGCGTCCGGGATTACCAATGGGAAAGTTCCACGGCGCAAACGCCGCGACCGGGCCGACCGGTTCGTAGGTCACGTCTGACTGCATCCCCGCCGGACGCACCAGCTGCCGTCCATACAGCCGCTGACACTCGCCGGCGTAGAAATTGAACAACCCGACATTCATCATCACTTCGACGCGGGTTTCAGCGAGCGTCTTGCCTTCCTCGAGGGTGGCGATGCGGGCGATCTCCTCCTGCCGTTCCTGCATCAGCCGGGCAGCGCCTGACAAGACGGCGGCGCGCTTCTGAGCCGGCGCCACGCGCCACAATCGAAAGCCCCGCTGTGCCGTCTCCAGTGCCCGGTCGAGATCCGCAGCATCAGCCAGCGGCAGCGCACCGAGCACGGCGCCCGTGGCAGGGTTCACCACCGTGTGCGTGCGCCGATGACCGACCGGGATCTTCTCCCCGTCGATGATCATATGCAGTTGTGGATAGGTCATGGCGCTGCCTCGCGTTCGAGCCGTTCCACCTCAAGGCCATAGGGTTTGATGCCGCGCGAAATCGCAAACGCGGCGAGCGGCATGAGTATCGATGCCGTCAATACGATGCTTTTCCACAAATCCGCATCGGAGTGAAACACCCGTTGGGTTACACTACCTATCAGCTGGCTGCCAAGTGCGCCGAATACGATGAACATGAACAGGTAGATGGCGGTGACCTGGCCGCGCATCGCATTCGGTGTGATGCGCTGAATCGCGGCGTTTTGCGGCACCGCCGATGCAAGCCCACACATTCCCGACAAGCTCAAACAGAGCAGCGACAGCACTCCGTTGGGCATCAGCGGGGCAATAATAGAAAACGGCGCAGCAATCGCAAACAGGATCGTCGATGCGCGCACGTTGGCGTCCTTGTAGCGTTTGGAGAGCCACTCGACGAACAGCGTGCCGAACGCAGCGCCGAGCAGCGATGAGACCAGAAACATGAGACCCATCCAGCGGCCGATCCTGGCTTCGTTCCAGCCGTAGGTCCTGATCATGAATGGCGCGCGCCAGGCCTGCGCGCCAATCGACTCGGTGGCGCTGAACGCAAGGCCGATGAACAGCGGCGCGTAAATCGCCCCGCGCGCCTTGATTTCGCGCAGTACGGCGAACACCGGCAAGCGCTCGCGGTAGGCGGCGGCGCCGCGCCGCGCAGGTTCCTTCGCCAGCAGCAGCAGGCCGGAAATCACCACTCCGGGCGCGCCCACCATCATCAAAATCCATTGCCAGCCATGGATCGTCAGCCCCTGCCAGTGGCTGACGGGCCAGGTGACGGCCGCGGTGATGAGCAGGCCGCCCAAAAAAATGCCGAGCGCATTGCCGCCGATGAAGCCCAGCTGCAGAAAACCGATCGCGCGCGGCAACTTCGCCGGCGGGAACAGGTCGGCAAGCATCGAGTATGCTCCCGGCGCGTGCGCCGAGCCTCCGGCACCCACCAACATGCGACTCGAAAAGATCTGTCCAAAGCTCTGCGCCAGGCCGCCCAAGGCCGTGATGCCGCCGATCGCGGCGATGCCGCAGGCGAGCACGATCTTGCGGGAGTAGATGTCCACCAGCCGCGCCATCGGGATCCCGATAAGCACGTAAAATATGACGTTGGCCGGCCCGATTAAAAAGCCCAGCTGTTCATCGCTCAGATGGAAATCGACCTTGATGCGCTGTGCCATCATGGCGAACACCGAGGCATCGAAAAAATTCAGCATGGTGGCGAGAATTATCACGAACAGCGCGTAATAAGCAGCACCTCGCGCGGGCCACGGCTGTGCGCCCGGACTCGCGTCCACCGCCGTGGCGACCGTCGCTGCGACCGCCGGAACCTCCCCCGTCATTATACTGCTCCTACCAATCCGATTTTTAGACCACGGATTGTATGTGTTAGATACAATAGGAATTATTGCTGGTTGTCCAGACTTTTGTTGGCGCCCGAAGCGCGGGCATAGCGACGGGGAGTATCGGATCGCATGCAAGACCTGTCAGGCAAGACCGCGTTTGTAACCGGTGGCGCCAGCGGAATTGGACTCGGCATTGCCAAGGCGCTGCTCGGCGCGGGCATGAATGTAGTCATCGCCGATGTCCGCGACGATCATCTCAAGGCCGCCGAGGCTGAGCTGGGCTCGCCGCAGCAGGTACTGGCGCTCAAGCTGGACGTGACCGACCGGGCCGACTATGCGCGCGCCGCCGATGCGGCGGAAGTTCGCTTCGGCAAGATTCACGTGCTATGCAACAACGCCGGGGTCGCGGTCGTCGGGCCGACCGAACTGGCGACCTTCGCCGACTGGGATTGGGTGATGGGCGTCAACCTTGGCGGCACGATCAACGGCATCGTCACGATCCTGCCGCGCATCATGCGGCACGGCGAAGGCGGACATATTGTCAATACGGCGTCCATGTCGGGTCTGATGCCGCACCCCGGCGCCACCATCTACGGCACCTCCAAGGGTGCCTCGGTGCACATGATGGAATGCATGCGCGCCGAACTCGAACCGCACGGCATCATCTGCTCCGCCTTCTGTCCCGGCGCCGTGCAATCGAACATTGCCGAAGCGGCCAAGACGCGCCCCGCAGAGCTTAAGGAAACCGGTTACGCCGAGGCCGACAAGCGGCGTCAACAGGGTGGCAACTTTTTTCATCTGTACATGACGAAGGAAGCAGTGGGCCAGCGGGTGCTGCAGGGAATCCTCAACGATGAGCTATACATCCTGACCCACAGCGAATTCCGTCAAGGCGTCGAGGAACGTGCGCAGGCCATGTGCGCAGCGGTGCCCGACCTGCCGGAGAATCTCGAATACAAGAATACCTTCAGCCGATTGTTTCGCAACCCGATCCACGCGGCGGAGACCGCGCGGCAAAGAGGACTGAAAAAATGAAAGACTTCGCAGGCCGCACGGCATTCGTCACCGGCGGCGCGAACGGCATCGGCATCGGCCTGGTGCGCGCGCTGCTCAAGCAAGGTTGCAAGGTCGCCATCGCCGACATTCGCCAGCAATCCATAGACGCCGCGCTGCAATCGCTGCATCACGAGCATGTCATGGGCGTGCAGCTCGATGTGTCCTCGCGCGCAGCCGTGGCGAAGGCTGCGGACGCGGTCGAGTCAAGGTTCGGACCCGTCAGCCTGCTGTTCAACAACGCCGGCATCAACCTGTTTCAGACCATCGAGGAATCGAGTTCGGACGATTGGGATTGGGTGATGGGCGTGAACCTGCACGGCCCGATCAACGGTGTCATGACGTTTGCGCCGCGCATGATTGCCGCCGGCAAGGGTGGCTATATCGTCAATACCGCTTCGATGGCCGCCTTTTTGGCGGCTGGCAGACCCGGCATCTACAACTTGACCAAGTTCGCCGTGCGCGGCATGTCCGAATCGCTGCGCGCCAGCCTTGCGCCGCATGGCATCGGCGTGTCGGTGCTGTGCCCGGGACTGGTCAAGTCATACATCTACGCCAGCAACGACATCCGGCCCGCGGATCTCAAAGCGGGGGCCAAACCGGTGGACGCTGACGGCGTCAAGCGGCTGGCCGAAATCCATGAATTCGGCATGGAGCCCGACGTGATCGCTGAGCGCGTGCTCGAAGCCATGCGCGAAAACCGCTTCCACATATTCACGCATCCGGAGTTCAAAGAAGAGCTGCGAACCGTGTTCGATGAGGTTTTGCAGGATTTTCGCGACTATCCGCCGGACGCCGGACACGATGAGCGCATCGGCTTTGAGAAGATGCGCCGCGAAAGCTACGCGCAGCAACGCAAGGGCCTGAAGTCGACCTAGACCCGTCAATTTACCTGGCGCGGCGCTGTCAGCGGGCGTGGCCGGTCCAGGTGCGCAGCCCCGGCGCGGTGCGGTCCTCTCCGGCTAGAGCCCTGGCCACCGCGGGTCGCGCCGTCATTTTCTCGCGCCAGACAACCAGACGCGGACAGCGTTTCGCGACCGTAAGTTCCGGAAACATCCGCTCGACCATCATGCCGCACATCGAATAGAAGTTGATGTCGGCGAGCGTGTAGTCATCGCCCGCCAGCCACTTGCTGCTGGCGAGCTGCGCCTCGACCTTGTCGATCGCGTAGATGATCTTGTCCGTGGCATTGGCGAGGTCGGCCTCGCTGAAGCCCGAGCGCGCGGTCTGCCATTTCTTGCGCTGATCCGGCAGCGGGATGCGCTCCATCAATTTCTCGAACTCGCCGCTCTCGATCTTGCGCGCGATGATGCCGACCATTCGATGCCAGCCGTGCATCGAGACATGATTCATCACGTGCTCGTCGACGAACTTGTTCCAGTAGCGCATGCGCGCAGCACCGACGGCGTTGCGCGGCCGCAGCGGCACATCCGGGAACACATCCTCGAGATACTCGTTGATCACGGTCGTGTGAGTGATGATGTTGCCGTCATGATCGAGCACCGGCACCTGGCCCTCGGGATTGATCGCGACGAACCAACCCGAATGCTGCTCGAACTTGTGCAAATCCACGTACATGCTGTCGAAGGCAAGCCCCTTCTCGAGCAACGGGATCATCGACTTCAGTGAGTTCGCCGCGGGTTCGGCGTGATAGTACTTGAGTGTCACGGGGGCGTCCTATCGTGTGGTGTGGGTGCCAAGAATGCCGCCGTCGACGGCGATGGATTGCGCGGTGATATGGCTGGCGCGGTCGGAGAGTAGGAAACAGGCGAGCTCCGCGAGCTCCTCCGCCGTCCCGATGCGGCCCATCGGCACTCCCTTGCCAAGCAGGGCGCGGATCGACTCGGGACTCGCGTTGGGATCGAGCTGCATCAGCATCGGCGTTTCGATCAGGCCGGGGAGCACGCAATTGACGCGCACGTTATGCGGCGCAGCCTCGACGGCGGCGGCGCGGGCCAGCCCCAGTACGCCATGCTTGGAGGCCACATAGGCGGCGTTATTAGCCATGCCGCGCTCGCTGGCGAGGCTGCCGGTGACGACGATGCTGCCGCGCTTGCGCCCGATCATGCCCGGAAGCACGCGCTTGATTGCCCAGAATACGCTCGTCAGGTTGGTGCGGATCACCGTTTCGAATGTGTCCTCGTCGTAGCCGCCGAGCGGCGAAAATTTACCGCCGGTACCGGCATTGGCGAACAGCCCCTCCACGGGACCGAACCTGTCCTCGGCCTTGCCGATGATTGCGAGCAGTGCTTTTCGATCCGACACGTCGGCGACGCCATGCGCCGCCGTGCCACCCGCGCGCTCGATCGAATCAGCTGCGGCTGCGAGCTTCGCCGCGCTGCGCGCGATCAGAAATACCCGCGCACCCCGGCGCGCCAGCATCGCCGCAGCGGCAAGCCCAATGCCGGTCGACGCGCCGGTGACGAGGACATGGCGGCCGCCAAACTCGCTCACGGCGGTCATGACAACATTTTGGGACCTGTTTTCTTCGCCGCCTCGATCTCCGCCGCGCGATCGCGCTTGATCGGCACGTCGCGCCCGGCCTGCACCGCAGGCCGGTCGCCGACCAGGGTAAGCCAGCGCTTAAGATGCGCGAACTCATCGACGCTCACCCCCGACCACTCGTATCCAGAGACCCAGGGCCAAAGCGCCATGTCGGCGATCGAATACGCCCCGGCGATGTACTCGTGGCTTGCGAGTTGCTTGTCCATGACGCCGAACAAGCGCGTCACTTCTCGTTGATAGCGGTCGATCGCGGCCTGGATTTTCTCAGGGAAGTAGCGCAGGAACACATTCGCCTGCCCCATCATCGGACCCACACCCGACATCTGGAACATCAACCATTGGATCACCTGGCTGCGAACTTGAATATCGCCGGGCAAAAACTTGCCGGTCTTCTCGGCCAGGTAGATGAGAATGGCGCCGGATTCAAACAGCCCGAAGCCATCGTCGAGCAGCGCCGGAATGCGCCCGTTGGGATTGATCTTCACATACCAGTCGGACTTCTGTTCATTGGTTGCAAAATCGATGACCCTGACTTCATACGGCAGGCCCATTTCTTCCAGCGCGATCGAAATCTTCCAACCATTCGGTGTGGGCGCGGTGTAGAGCGTGATCGACATTATCGGACTCCCAAGCTTCAGCCCCAGCGGTTTATTTCAGGACCCGGCGCCCAGTAGGCGGCCGGATCGGCAACTCGAGCGAGCGCCAGCGCCTTGCCCACCGCGGATCGCCCTTTGACGCGTTCCATCCACGCCATGCTGAGCCTTTTGCCGGTGAAGCTTTCCGGCACCACCTTCACCATGCCCGCGAGCCAGGCATAGCTTTCCAGATCGGCAATCGTGAATTCCCCCATCAACCAGTTGCGCCCGGCAAGTCTTGCCTCGAGCTTCTCGACTGCGGCGGTTACCTTGGCTCTGCTGTCGGCGAGCTTGTCGTCCGCAAACACACCGGCGCCAATCATCTCCCAACGCAGCCGCAAATCGGCGCTGCCGATTTTTGCCAGCATCGCCGGATTCGCCCTCGGTGGATGCGCACGGCAGCCAAGAAAGGCGGCGGCCGGCGCCGTGCGCTCGATCATCTGCCGGCACCAGCTCATCGTCTCCCAGCGAGCGTACGGGTTGGATGGCCGTAGCGGCGCTCCCGGACCCACATCATCCAAGTAGCAGGCAATGAAGACCGAATCGGCCATCGCCTCACCATCCACCACGAGCACCGGACCCTCACCCTCGACGCTCATCGCAACCTCGGGCTGCTGCGCACACGGCAGTCCATGCCGCTCGCCCTCTGCAAGATCGACGCGAACCAGATCGGCTTGAAGACCCTTTTCGAAAAGGGCCGCAAGCACCGTAAATGACGGTCCATTGGGCTCGCCGTGATACAGGGTCATGCTCATGCTACATGGCCCCTGCCGATGTGCGGCTGCTCGAGTATGGTGACGCGCTTGACCATGCTGGTTCTGCCCATCGCCCAGCAAGCCTTGGTGGCCGGTCGCGCGTAAATGGCGCGAAGCCAGCGCATGATGTTCGGTGTCTGCTCATCGTTGGACAGCGATGGTTGCGACAACGGCAGCGAGTAGGCGAGGTTGAATCCGTTGGCATCAGCAAGGCTGTAGTGGTTGCTCGCGAGCCACGAGCGCTTCGTGAGCGCCTCCTCCAGCATGCGGATGCCGACCGCGACCCTGCGTCGCGACTCGTTCATCTCATCCTCGCCAAACTGCCCATAGATCGCCTTGCGCCAGGCAACGCGGCGCTCGGGCAGGGGAATGCGCTCGATCGCGGCCTTGAGTTCCTCCGGGTCCTTGGATCGAACGGCAGGACCTACGAATACGCTCCACCCGATCATCGAGAAGCTTGGCGCGAGCCATTGGTCCATGAATTTCATCCACCAGCGAATGCGCCAGCGGTCAAGCGGGTCGTCCGGCATCAATTTCGGGCCCGGGAAAGTCTCATCGACGTATTCCATGATCGCGGTGGATTCAGTGAGCACGAGATTCCCATGCTTCATCGCCGGAATCGTCCCCAGAGGATTGATCGAGAGGTACTCGGGCTTGTGCTGGTCAAAATTGAGCAGGTCCAGATAGTGGCTGTTGAAGGCCACGCCCTTTTCCATCAGGGCCAGCATGGGTTTCCCGGAATTGGCGTTCGGCTCCCAATGGTAAAGCGTTACTTCGGACATTTAGTCAGCCACACCCTTAATTGGCGAGATGCGGCCGACCCCTCGCGTCCATTGACGCGAGGGGGAGCGCAATCAGAACCTGCCTTCGCCGAAACCCTTTGCGGTCATCAGGTTCCCGGCCCGAATCTCTTCTTGAACTCGATCGACACGGTTCGCGGCACCGAGGGAATTCCGTACTTCATTCCCTCGAGCGTCGTCAGGTCAAAGAGCTGCGTATACCAGATGCCATTCGCGAGATTATAGCCGACCACGGAGATGTCCCAGTTTCCGACGTCGGGCTTATACGTGACGCGGCCGTTCAGCAGGTGATAACCCGGCAGCCAGCTCTCCGGATCGTTATTCGCATTGGTGAAGTAGCCGGACGAATAACTGTAATCGAGACGCGGCGTAATCGAGGCGGCGTTGGGCAAGTGCAGCTGGTACTGCGCGCCCAGGCTCCACTTCGAGTCCTGGAAGCCGGGGTAGAGATCTCCCAGCGTGATTCCGGTGTTCGGGTCGACGTAGGTGAACTCGAAATGCTGGTGGCTGTAGCTGCCATCCAGGCTGAAGCCGCCGATATTATAATTGAGCTCGAGCTCGACGCCGTAGATATTGGAGTTTCCGCCGTTGATGGGCGCCGCGCAGGGTTCCCCCGCAGGTCCGCCGAATTGCGGGCACGTGAGCAGAACAACCTGCATTTGCTTGTACTTATTGTAGAACGCCGCGACATTGGCGCGCAGTGAATGGTCGAACCAATCCGACTTCATGCCGACTTCGTAGGCGGTCAAGGTTTCATTCCCGAACGGCTGAATCTGTTGGGGGATGAACGGCCGCGGATTGGTGCCGCCACCCTTGAATCCCGTCGATACACTCGCATAGGTCATCAAATCGGGGGTCCAATGGTAATCGAGGTTCGCTCGATAATCGACATGGGAACCCGAGTAACTGCCAACCTCGCCGTTCTCAAAGGGTGGCGGGAAGAACACGCTCTGGCCGCCGCCGATGCTGGAGGGGTTGTAGCGATTGTAGGTGTAGTCCTTCTTCTGATTCGTGTAGCGCACGCCTAAGTTGAGGTCGAGCTTGTCGACGATGTGCCACGTGGCGTTGGCGAAGGCCGCGTAGTCTTTTTCGGAAATCGGATCGTCGCCCAGGAAACTCGAAGGACGGGCGAGGGAATATGTAGTCCAGCACCTGATGGGTGGGATAGTTGGTGACCTGATCGAGCAGGAATCCGCCGAAGGTGTAGTCGATCAGAGTCGCGCACTTTACCGCTCAATCGCAATTCCTGAGTTAGGGTGTGGTTGTCCAATTCGGACCAGCCCAAGGAGGATCCGACCGGCGTCGTATCGTCGTCATTCACCCACTGACTATTGAACTCCCGATATGCGGTGATCGACTTCACGGCGAGAGTATCGCTCAGTCTCCAATCCATGGTGAGGTTGGTTCCCCATACCTTGGTGTAGGTGTACGGCGCCCAGCAATAGTTATTGCCGGCGATGCCCGTCGCGCAGAAATTCGCATAACTGACATACGGGCTGGTTGGTATGAATTGGGCAACGTTGGTGGTGGGCGGCAGTTTTGAATTGATTAGTCCGCTGGGCCAACCGACGCTGGGATTGACCGCGAGCAGCGTGGTCCCCGCCACCTCGGAGTTGTCGATGCTCACATCACCGGTCAAATTCACCTCGAAGTTATCGCTCGCCAGCCAGCGCAGCGCGAGGCGGCCCGCGTGGTAATCCGTGCCGCCTTCCTTGCCGGCCACGCAGTTCTGATTGTAACCGCCGCTCGCCGGAACGCCCGACGAAGGAACCAGGCAACCATAGTCGTAGCGCGTGACGTATCCGTCCTGGTTACGCGAAACGCCGGAAACACGCAGAAACAAACTGCCCGGGATGAGGGCCCAATCCCCCATGGCCCCGATGTCGATGAGATTCCTTTGCCCGTATTGCACTTTCACGTAGCCTGAATCGTCGCCCTTCGGTTTCTCGGAGTAGAGCTTGATGGATCCGCCTTCGGAATTGGCGCCGGACAGCGTGCCCTGGGGACCGCGCAGAATTTCCACCCGGTTGAGATCGAGCAGCGCGAAATCGGAGCCCGTGAGGCTGGTGTAATACACATCGTCGATGTAGATGCCGACGCCGGGGGCGAATGCCGGATCGAAGTCGGCCTGGCCGATGCCGCGGATGTACGCGGTCATGCCCGGACCAAACGCCCCACCGGTTTGCACCAACTGGACGTTGGGCGCCTGCTGAGCGACATCAGCCAGGGAAGTCTGGGAGCGCGCCTCCATCATGGCGCTGGAGACCGCGGTCATTGCGATCGGCACATCCTGGATGTTTTCCTTGCGAAACTGCGCCGTGACGATGATCTCGGTCAGCGGTACCGATTGATCGCCCCCCTGCGCTGACTGGTCCGTGGCGGCCGGCGCGGCCATCGCCATTGCGACCACCATGGAACCCGCCGCCGCCGCGCAAAGCATTGAAATTCTTCGTGTAGTAGCCACCATGTCACTCCCCTCCTTCTATAGTGCCGACACAGAATCGGTTTCGACGCGTTCTTATTTGCCTGGTTTTTTTGTAAGTAAAACAAACAAATTTCGCGAACGCAAGACTGAAACAATTGTTAGGGTCCCGGCCACTTGATTTCTAGCTCGCGAGCCCGAGGGCCGCTATAGCGTTGTCTTTCAAAATGAGATCGTGCACCTCGGGTTTGAAGCCCGCTTCACGGAAGTCCTTGATCCAGCGGTCGGGCTTGATCAATGGGAAGTCCGATCCGAACAGCATTTTTCGCTTCAGTTGAGTGTTCGCGTATTGCACCAACTGCGGCGGAAAATATTTCGGCGACCAGCCGGACAGATCGATATACACATTGGGTTTGTGCAAGCACACCGACAGCGCCTCGTCCTGCCACGGCCAGGACGGATGCGCGATGATGATGGTCATGTCCGGAAAATCCGCCGCCACATCGTCGACATGCATGGGATTCGAGTACTTCAGGCGCATTCCGCCGCCGCCGCGCATGCCGGTGCCGATCCCTGAATGGCCGCTATGGAAAATCGCCGGCAGTTTGTGTTCCGCGATCACCTCGTAGAGCCCGTACGCCATCCGGTCGTTCGGGAAGAATCCCTGCACCGTCGGGTGGAACTTGAAGCCTTTGACGGCGTATTCCTTGATCAACTGGCGGGCCTCGCGCACGCCCATCTTGCCCTTGTGCGGGTCGATGCTGGCGAATGCGACCATGATGTCGCTGTTTTCGCGCGCCGCATCGCACACCTCTGAGTTCGGAATGCGCTTCGCGCCGAGCTCGTGCTCCGAATCCACGGTGAACATCACCAGGCCGATCTTGAGTTCGCGGTAGTAGGCGACGGTTTCGGCGATGGTGGGACGCTTGCCGGCCTTGAAATATCTGGATGCCGCATCCTCGAATTCCTGCCAAACCTCGTCCGCGGGCTGCCGGCAGGACACCTCCGCGTGCGTATGCACGTCGATCGCAATCAAATCATTGACCTTCATTTCGGTTCCTAGGCTACGGGCTGCTCGCTGTCGGGCAGCGCTGGGTGTGGCCTCGCCGCGATCTTGAGCGACTCCGTCAAGGGCAGTTGCGCGAGGCGATGCAACAAGTCGAGCAGGTGCAAGCGCTCCTGCAGGCCGATTTGCGCGATGACGCGCGCCTCATGTTGCGATTGCAGTTCAACGGCGCGCTCGAGCAATGCCCGGCCTCGCGCAGTGAGATGCAGCGAGTAGCTGCGAGCGTCGGACTCGGATTTGCGGCGCCTGATCAACGCGCGGCCCTCAAGATCGGCAACGGTTGCGACAAAGTTGGCTTTTTGAATTCCGAGCGCCTCGGACACGCAGGACTGACTGGTGCCTGGGTTCTGATCGATCAAAAGCAGCACCGTGAACTGCACCGGCCGTAGCATCAGTGGCGCGAGCACTTGACTCAAATCCGCGAAAATAACGCTCTGTGCCCGCCGCAGCGCATAGCCGACGTAACCGACCAGTGGTGTCAATTTCAAGTCGCAGTGCCTCCCTTTCCGGCAATTTTGCCCCACGGCGCGAAAAAAACTCGACGAAGAGCGACATGGGATTGGCTGCATCGAGCAGCGAACACCGCACCTAAGGCCCGAGTTGGCATATATCGTGCTTTGCGCTGGGGGACTAGTTGCAGACGATAATTATTTGGTATAACTATCTGCAGGGCTGGAACTCATAAATAAGGTTTATTCCTGTCGGCTATGGCGAGTCCGCGACGGGGGGGAGTAATTCAATGGCCCACATCGAGTCGTTTTCAACGGCTGGCCTCGACCCACGCCACAAGCTCACGTTCTGGAATGACCGGGCGAGCGAGAGTTTCTCGCCGCTGGTATCCGAGCCCGAGGATATACGGGTATTCAACGGCTCCATCGTGCGGGGTTCGCTCGGCGATTTGAGCGTCGCCGAAGTGTATTCCGATGCGCAGATCGTGCGGCATTCGCGCTCGCATGTGGCGCGCACCAAGAATGCGCTGTTCTTTCTGCAGCTGCAGTTGGAGGGCGAAAGCATCAGTCGCCAGGACGGGCGTGAGTCTTTTCTGCAAGCAGGCGATTTTAATCTGTGCGACAGCACGCGCCGCTACGATATCGTCTTCACCGGCGCGAACCGCATGCTGGTCCTCGGCATACCGAACACCATCCTGCGTCGCCAGGTGGGATGCCCCGAGAGCCTCGCCGCCATCTCGATGCCCGGCGGGCGCGGCGCCAGCGGGCTATTGTCGCAACTGCTGCGCAGGTATTGGCGCGAATACCATCAGGGGCTCGATGAGCAAACCTGTGCGCGCGTCGCGGTTGCGATCCTCGACCTCATCGGCGCCGCCTACGCGGAACTTCCGCAGACGCTCGCCGATCGCTCCTCGCTGGGCACGGCGCATCGAATCCGCATCATCAATTACATTGAGGCGCACTTAAGCGATCCTGATTTGACGCCAACACGTATCGCCGGGGCGTGCAGGATGACCACGCGCTACCTGCATCACCTGTTTTCGGATCACGACGAGACCGTGGCGCGATATATTCTGCGGCGGCGGCTGGAGGCGTGCTCACGCGCGCTGCAATCAACCGCGCAACGAGGCCGCACCGTAACCGCCATTGCGTTCGACTACGGATTCAATAGTCCGACTCACTTTGGCCGAGTATTTCGCGCGAAATACAACGCGACGCCGCGCGAATATCGTCGCGACAACAGCAGCGCGCGCTAACGCCGGCTGCCCGCGTCCTTGTCCTCAGTGGCACGGTGAATGATATAGGCGCGGATGCTCTGCAAATCCTGCGGCGTAATCTCGGTCTTGAACGCCACCATGCCGTGGTCCGCGAGGCTGCCCTGACGAACGACCAAATCCATCGCCGCGGCATCCTTGATGTAAGTTGAATAGCGCAGGTCCGGCAGCACCCCCGATCCGGTCGCGGCATCGCCGTGACAGGTTGAACAGTAAGTGTGATAGAGCACCTTGCCGGCATCGACGGTGGCCGCAGGCGCATTGTCGGCCGGCGGGTCGAGAACCGCGGCCGCCGCCGCGGCAAGCGGCGGCAACGTCTTGGTTGCACCCAGCTTGAACACCAGCACCCGCGGCAGGTTCGAGGCAATGTGCGAAACCAGCGCCAGCTCGCCCGCAGCCAGGCCAAAGGCGCCGCCCCAGCCGACTTCTACTGCAACGTATTGTTCGCCGTCAACCTCATAGGATATGGGTCCGGCGAGTACGCCGGCCTGCGTTTCAGCGGACCACAGGCGCTCGCCGGTGTCGGCTCGATAGGCGACGAATTCGCCCATTCCTGTTCCTTGGAACACGAGGTTGCCCGCGGTCGACACGACCCCGCCGTTCCACGGATGTCCAAGTTCAACCCTCCAGACCTCTTTGCGAGCGACGGGATCCCAGGCCGCGAGATGACCCTTGAGGCCAGCCTCGATCGCAAGCTTGATCTTGGGATCTTGCGGCAAACTCCCGGATGTAAATTCATCCCCGGTATTCCACCCCAGTTCCCGCCGCGGCGAATTGCGCTCAGGGGAAAATGGGAATGCCGCCTCCGTGACCGGCAGGTACACCAGCTTGGTTGTGGGGCTGAACGACATCGGCTGCCAGCTGTGGGCGCCGCCGGGGCCGGGCATGGACACGAACAGCTTGCCGCTTTCACCATAGCGGGCCAGGTGAACTTCGATGGGGCGCCCGGTTTTCGGATCAACCCCCTTGGCCCAGGTGGTGGTGGCGTACGCGTCGGCGGAGATCAGCTGCCCCGTTGCGCGGTCGAGCACGTAGAAAAATCCGTTCTTGGGCGCCTGCATGAGAACCGCTCGATTCGCGCCGCCGATGTTGAGATCGGCGAGTATCATCGGCGAACAGGCATCGAAGTCCCACTCATCGCCCGGCGTGGTTTGATAATGCCACACGTACTCTCCGCTATCGGCCTTCAACGCCACGATCGACGACAAATACAAAGCATCACCATGCATCTTGCCGCGGTTCCACACTCCATTTCCCACACCGATGTAGACGAGGTTCAACTGCGGGTCGTAGACGATCGAGTCCCATACCGGGCCGCCGCCGCCGAGTTTCCACCACTCGCCGCTCCAGGTTTTTGCCGCGCTTTGCAAGGCGGGACTCTCGAACGGCTTCGACGGGTCTCCCGGAACCGTGAAAAACCGCCACACTTGTTTACCATCGTTGGCATCGTAGGCGGTGACGTAGCCGCGTACACCCATCTCGCCGCCGCCGTTGCCAATAAGCACCATGCCCTTGACGATGCGCGGCGCTCCCGTGATGGTGTAGCGTCCGCCATCGGGGACGGTCTTGACCTCCCACACGGGTTTGCCGGAAGCGGCGTCCAGCGCAATCAGCCGCCCGTCGAGCGTTCCCAAGTAGAGACGGCCGCGCCACGCCGCGACGCCTCGATTCACGACGTCGCAGCAGGCATTGATGCCTGCCTGGCCCGGGACCTTGGGATCGTAAGTCCACAGGGGCGCGCCGGTTTTCGCATCCAACGCAAACACCTTGCTCCACGCGCTGGTCACGTACATCACGCCATCGATGACCAACGGCGTCGATTCCTGGCCGCGGTGTGCGGTATCCAGATCGTAGAACCAGGCAAGCCCCAATTGCTTGACCGTATCGACGTTGATTTTCTGCAAGGGACTGAAACGCTGTTCATCAAGCGTGCGCCCCGGGCTCATCCAATTCCCGGGTTCGCTGTTCGCCCCGAGCAGGCGGGCTGCGTCCACCGCGGCCGCAGATCTCGGGCTCGGCGAGGGCTTCGCAGCGGGGGGCGGCGGCTGATTGCACGCCGCAAGCGCGAAACTCAGCGCGGCCAAAGCGTACAGCCGGCGTGTCAGAGTGGTATTCAAAAGCATACAAGCCGAATGAGGCGCCACTGCCTGCGGGGCTACTCGACGGATAAAGAGCTTCGAATCGATCCAGAGCGAACGCCCGCCAGCGGCGCAAGAGGCTAGCATAGAGGTCGGATTTCATTGGAGGACATGCGATGCGCGCCTATGAACTCGTCGCCGGAAGCCAATCCATCGATGGCCTGCGCCGCTGCGATCGCCCCGAGCCCAAACCTCTGCCGACGCAAATCCTGGTTCGCATCCAGGCGGCGTCGCTGAATTACCGCGACCTGATGATCGCGCGCGGCCATTACGGCGGTCCGCTTAGCACAATCGTCATTCCGCTGTCCGATGGCGCGGGCGAGGTCGTCGCGATCGGCTCAGCGGTCAGCCGTTTCCGCGTCGGCGAGCGCGTCGCCGGTACGTTTTTTCGCAATTGGATCGACGGCCCACCGCCTCAGGAGGCCCTGGTGTCGCTCGGCGCGCCGCCCGCCGACGGCGTGCTCGCCGAATATGCGGTTTTTGCGGAACAGGATGCAGTGGCCGTTCCGGCACATTTGTCGGCGCAGGCTGCCGCCACGCTGCCCTGCGCGGCGGTGACGGCGTGGCGCTCGCTGATCGACCTGGGTCGGCTGGCGCCGGGAGAAACGGTGCTGCTGATCGGGACCGGCGGTGTCTCCATATTTGCGCTGCAGTTCGCGAAGCTTGCCGGAGCGCGCGTGCTCATCATGTCATCGAGCGATGAGAAACTGGCTCGCTCGCGCGCGCTTGGCGCCGACGAGTGCATAAATTACCGGACCAACCCCGAGTGGGAACGTGAAGTCTTGAAGCTCACCGACGGGCGCGGCGTCGATCATGTGCTCGAGGTCGGCGGCGCCGATACGTTGGGCCGCTCCATCGCCTCGGTGGCGGTCGGCGGGCGAATCGCCTTGATCGGCGTGTTGACCGGGATCGGCGCCGGCGGCAGTCCCTACGGGCTGCTGCGCAAGCAAGCCAGCGTGCACGGCGTTTTCGTCGGCTCGCGCGGACATTTTGAACGCATGAACGCGGCGATCGCCGCAAATCGCCTCGAGCCGATCGTCGATCGCACATTCGGCTTCGACGAGGCCGCCGCGGCCTATCGTCACCTCGAGAGCGGCAGGCACTTCGGCAAAGTGGTGCTGAGCATTTGAGCGCCGAGCTTAAAGTGCGGGACGCAGTCTATGCGCTGCTGCGCGAATTCGGGTTGACCACGGTATTCGGCAATCCGGGATCGACCGAACTGCCGATGTACCGCGAATTTCCCGCGCGACTTCCGTTACGTGCTCGGCCTGCAGGAATCGGTGGTGGTGGCGATGGCTGATGGCTTCGCCCAGGCCCGCCGCGACGCCGCGCTCGTCAACCTGCACTCCGCCATCGGTGTCGGTCATGCCATGGGCAGCATCTTCACCGCCTATCGAAACCAAACGCCGCTGGTGATTACCGCGGGCCAGCAGGCGCGCTCGCTGCTGACTCTCGAACCCTTTCTCTTTTCCGAACAGGCGGCGCAGCTGCCAAAGCCGTACGTCAAATGGAGCTGCGAGCCGGCCCTGGCCGCCGATGTGCCCGCAGCCATCGCACGCGCTTACTACATTGCCATGCAACCGCCGCGCGGCCCGACTTTCGTATCGATTCCCGTCGATGACTGGGATCGACCTTGTCTCAGCGTCGCGCCACGAACCGTCAGCCGCCGCAGCGCGGGCGATCCGCAGCTCCTTGCCGGCGCCGCGGCCGCGTTACGCGCCGCTCGCCGACCTGTCATCGTGGTCGGCGCGTCCGTGGCGCGCGACGATGCCTGGGATGAGACCATTGCGCTCGCCGAGCAGCATCAAGCCGCCGTGTGGGTAAGCCCGATGTCGGCACGCAACAGCTTTCCCGAGCGGCATCCGTTGTTCGCCGGATTCCTGCCCGCCGATCGTGCCGCGATCGTCGCCCGCCTGGACGGCGCTGATTTGATTGTTGTGCTCGGCGCGCCGGTCTTTACCTATCACGTCGAAGGCAGCGGCCCACACATTCCGAGCGGCGCCCGCTTGCTACAACTGACCGACGATCCTGGTGCCGCGGCGTGGTGCCCCACGGGCACTTCCATCGTCACGAATTTGAAACTTGGGATTGCGGCGCTTGCTGGGCTCTGCACCGGCCGTGCCGCGCACGCCGGCGCCAACGTCGCGACGCGCCCCGCGGCTGGCCGCGGATTCATTGAGCGATGCCTATCTCATGCAGCAGATCGCCGCGCTACGCCCGGCAAACAGCATCGTCGTCGAGGAAGCGCCCAGCAGCCGTGGCGTGATGCACGATTACTTGCCCATGCTCGAACGCAGATACCTTCCACACCTGCGCGAGCGGCGGTTTGGGCCATGGTCTTCCCGCCGCCGTTGGCGTCGCCATGGCGCGGCCCGACGCCAAGGTCATCGCACTGCTCGGTGATGGCTCCGCCATGTATTCGATTCAAGGGCTTTGGACCGCGGCGGAGTTCGCGCTGCCCGTGGCCTTTATCATCGTCAATAACGCAAGCTACCGTGCGCTCGAGGAATTCGGCCGGCACTTCGGTATCGCCGCCCTTCCCGGCCTTAGGCTGCCGCATCTGGATTTCTGTGCGCTCGCGCTAAGTCAGGGAGTGCAAGCCATGCGGGTCGAACGCTGCGAGGATCTCGATGCCGCGCTTGCTGAGGTATTTGCGGCCGGCGTACCCATGCTGCTCGAAGTCCTGGTCAAATGAAGCTTCTAAAGTCGTGCGCTAAGATCCCACGTCGACGAGAATTTTAAGGCCCTCCTGGCGGCGCAGCCGTTCGAAGCCGCGCTCTACGACATCCTCGAAGGGAATCGTTTCAACCCAGCCATCGAGTGGGTAGTTGCCGGCCGCCATCGCTGCGATGACGCTCGGGAACGCGTGGGCCGACAACGCCACTCCTGTGAGCTTGACCTCGGGCATCAGTAAATCAAAGGGCGGCACCACCACGGGAACATGGTGGATCGCCACGACGACCGCCGTACCATCGACGCGAGTGCCATGTAGCATGGCGTGAAATGAGGCCGGCACACCGGCCGCGTCCACCGATGCATGCGCGCCGCGGCCGCCGGTCAAGTCGCGAATCGCGGCGATCGGATCGCAGGATGTCGGATCGATTGTTACGCGCACGCCGAGACGCGCGAGCACCACGACGGCGCTGCGGCGATGGGTCCACGGCGATGACCTCGACACCCCGCTTCTGCAGCGTGAGGCATACGCCGATTCCGATCGGACCTGCTCCATGAATTGCGGCGGTCTGGCCGGCCTCGAGCCCACAGCGGTTCGCCGTGTGCCACGCGATCGCGAGCGGCTCGATGAGCGCTCCTTGCAGCGGCGTAACACCGCGCGGCAGGCGGTGCGCCATCGAGCGGCGCACGACCGTGTACTCGGCCAGCCCACCATTGCGGTTATAGCCGTGGATCGCGAGCGCCGGGCAATGATTGTATTGGCCGACGGCGCACCACAGGCACGCGCCGCAGGTTTCCGAGGGTTCGACAGCGATGAGATCGCCCGGCGCAAGATCCGCAACCGCTGCGCCACAGGCCACCACTTCGCCGCACAGCTCGTGGCCGAGAATTACCGGATTCTTGACACCTGTCAGCGGGTGCGGCGTGAGACGCGTTGTTATCGGTCCGTCGTAGTATTCGTGCAGGTCGCTGCCACAAATCCCGTTGTAGAGCACCCGCAGCTTGACATCGCCCGGACCCGGCTGCGGCTCGGGGACCGATTCCAGTCGCAAATCGCGACGACCATGATAAACCGCAGCGCGCATTATTGAGAGGCGCAAACCCTAGGACTTCGCTTTCTTCGAAGATTTCGACTTGCCAGAACCATTGAGGGCGACGGCTTGGCGAACCAGCGTCTTGAAGGAGGACTCGTCAATTTCTTCTCCTTCGTGGATGTCGATCGCGCGGCGAACGTTGCCGTCGAGGCTCGAGTTGAAGAGACGCGCCGGATCCTTAAGCTGCGCGCCCTTGGCGAAGGTAAGCTTCACGACCTTCTTGTAGGATTCGCCGGTGCAGATGATGCCCTCGTGCGACCAAACCGGAGTGCCCATCCACTTCCACTCCTCGATGACGTCCGGGACTGCTTCTTTAATGAGCTTGCGCATCCTGCCGAGGGTTGCGCCGCGCCAGTCCTTAAGTTCGGCAATTCTTTTCGAAATGAGCTCGGACGCCGACTGGTCTTGGCTCGCGCCTGATTTTTTCATGATCCAATCGTAATGAATTTCTCATGAAAGCACACTCCTTAGTCCGCGGTAGCTTTAGCGCTTGTCGTACTCATCGTGGCGGTGCCACCAGACGCCCGTTTCGTTGCGCCCCTTGGGGGCGCGGTCGAGCCACTGATACGCGCCCCACAGTCCGTCCAGTCCGCGAGCATAGGTAGAATACGCGTGATAAAGGACGCCGTCCTCGAGTACGAAAGCGCTCATGCCGGGCCGATCGCGCCCAAAGGTGGACGCGTCGACCCCGCACGCGGCCGCAAACTGGGCCTGCGCCCCGTTGCCGCCCTCCTCGTTCGCGCGCGGCCGCGAATCAGGTTCGCGGTGAAAGTTGTATTCGATGCCCTCGCGCTGCTGCTCCTTGGTGTAGGAGACCGAAAAGTCGAAATTAAAGTCACTGCCCTGCGATGACGCCCAAGGGAAGCTCCAGCCCATACGCCGTTTATAGGCCTGCAGCTTTGCCAGCGGCGCCCGCGATGCCGCCCACAGCATCACGTCGTGATTGGCCAGATGAGTTACGAAGCCGTTGAAGCCATCGGCGATCATCGAGCACGAGGGACAACCGGCGGTCCAGTCGGTCCCGAACATGAAGTGATAGACGAGAAGTTGCGAGCGGCCTTTGAAAAGGTCCGCCAACGAGGCGCCCCCGCCATCGGTTTCGAACCGATACTCCTTGTCGATCCGCACCCACGGCAGTTCCTGCCGCCGTCGCGCGAGTTCGTCGCTGCGCCGCGTGAGTTCCTTCTCGGCCTCGAGCAATTCGAGCCGCGCCGTGAGCCAATCCTGGCGTGTCCCGGTCATGTGCTGTGCCATCGCTACTCTCCGGTAGTTGTGGGCCATGAGATAGACTAAGCCCCGGATATCAAACGATGGGAGTGACAAGTGTGACGCGATTCCGATGGACTCGCTGATCACTGCAGCGGCGCGCGCACTCGCCGCGGGTGATCTCCTCGGCGCATTGAAGCGCGTCGCGCTGCGCAACGACGCGCCTGCGCTCGCGCTGCGAGGCATCGTGATGGCGCAGCTCGGCGATCTGGTTCGAGCGAAGGCTCTGCTGCGAAGCGCAGCGCGAGCATTCGGTCCCAAGGAGACGCTGGCACGCGCGCGGTGTGTTGTCGCCGAGGCGGAAATCGCACTCGTCTCGCGTGATCTTAACTGGCCTGCGAAGGCGCTCGATGGCGCGCGAGCGACGCTCGAGGCGCATGGCGATCGCGTAAATGCCGCGCATGCGCGTAATCTTGAGATCCGTCGCCTGCTCCTGATCGGCCGCATCGACGAGGCCGAGCGCAGCCTCGCCGAGTTCGACCCCGCACCGCTGCCGGCGGCGTCGCGGGCCGCCCAGCAGCTGGTGGTTGCGGGTATCGCAATTCGACGCCTGCAAACCAAGACGGCGCGAGCCGCACTTGCCCGGGCCGAGCACGCCGCGCGCGATGCAGACATTCCCGCGCTGACGGCGGAGGTCGAAAGTGCATCCCTGGTCCTCGACACGCCCGCGGCGCGCCTGATCGCGCGCGGCAAGGAACGCCTTCTCCTACTTGAGGAAGTCGAAGCGCTCCTGGCATCAGGGGCAATCGTCGTCGACGCATGCCGCCACGTGGTGCGGGACCCCGCGCTGCTGGTGTCTCTGGCGACGCGGCCGGTGTTATTCGCACTCGCACGCGTGCTGGCTGAAGCCTGGCCGGGAGACGTGCCAAGAAGCACGCTCATCGCGCGCGTGTTCCGCACCAAGCACGCCGATGAATCGCATCGCGCCCGGCTGCGAGTCGAGGTCGGGCGGCTTCGCGCCGAGCTTCGAATGCTGCTGGACGTGAGTGCGACGTCGCAAGGCTTTGCGCTGGCGCCGCGCCGCGCATGCGAAGTGGTCGTGCTGGCGCCGCCGGTCGACGAGCCACATGCGGCGGTGCTCGCCTTTCTTGCCGACGGCGAGTCGTGGTCTAGCTCGGCCCTGGCGATTGCGAATGGGACGAGCCCGCGCACGGTGCAGCGGGCGCTCGATTCGCTTGCGGCGGCAGGCAAAGTGCAATCGTTCGGTCGCGGACGGGCGCGCCGTTGGATGACTCCGCCCGTACCGGGATTCCCGACAATCTTGTTACTCCCCGGTCCCCTGCCGACTGACTAGGATGGATGCATGAAACGATCTGCAGCCGAAATTCTCCGCGAGTACGGACCCTTTCCGGGAATCGATAATGTGGGGGGCGTTACTTTTGACGGTCAGAGCGTCTGGTTTGCCGGCGGAAATACGCTGAACGCCTTGGATCCCGTGAGTGGAACGACGGTGCGCTCGATTGATGTGGCCGCTCATGCAGGAACGGCCTTCGACGGTCAGCATTTGTTTCAGATCGCAGAGGATCGCATCCAGAAGATCGATCCGAAGAGCGGCCGTGTGCTCGCGACGATCCCGGCGCCTGGCGGCGGCACTGACTCCGGCCTCGCATGGGCCGAAGGGACGCTCTGGGTGGGGCAGTATCGTGGCCGCAAGATTCATCAAATCGATCCGCAAACGGGGGCGGTTCTTCGCACGATTGATTCCAACCGCGTGGTTACCGGGGTCACCTGGGTCGATGGCGAGCTCTGGCATGGCACCTGGGAAGGTGACGAAAGCGATGTCAGGAGAATCGATCCCAAAACGGCAGAGGTGTTGGAGAGGCTCGACATGCCGTCCGGAATGGGCGTGTCGGGACTAGAGTCCGATGGTGGCGATCGGTTCTTCTGCGGAGGAGGACGGAGCGGCAAGGTAAGAGCCGTGCGCCGGCCCAAGCGCGGCTCCTGAGCGCGATGCTGCGCCCGCGGAAGTTATTACTCGAAGCGTCCGGCTTCCTCGAATGTCAAACGCGGATTGCGGGGAAACAGGTTCTCATCCGAGCCGTAGCCAATACTGCACAGGAAGTTGGATTTGATTGCAGTGCCGGCGAAGAATTCAGCGTCCACGGCCTTGTTGTCGAAGCCCGACATCGGTCCTGTGTCCAAGCCCAGCGCGCGCGCGGCCAGTATCAAGTAGCCGCCCTGAAGGCTGCCGTTGCGAAACGCCGTTGTCCGGGCGAGGTCGGCATCCTGGAATAATTCTTTCATCTTCTGGCCGCGCGCGGGAAACAGCTTCGGCAGCTGTTCGGCAAAATCCAAATCAAAACCGGCGATCACGGTAAGCGGCGCGGCGAGTATTTTTGGCCGATTGGTTTGCGAGGCTAGGGCCGCCAGCCGTGCCCTGCCCTCGGGGGTTCTGACCCAGACGAAGCGACCGGGGCAGCTGTTGGCCGATGTCGGTCCGAGTTTCAGAAGCTCGTAAAGCTCGCGAATCTGCGCATCGGATACCCGCCTGTCGGTCCAGCCGTTGCGCGTGCGCGCCACTCTGAAGAGCTGATCCAAATCGACAGCATTCATTTTGCCTGACATAGAGTCTCCATCGCACGTTCCGCCTGCAGGCTTTGCAAGTCCCGGGAGATCGTCGCCACGGCCACAGTGCGTTCACCGCGGCGGTAGGTTACCGCGCAATCGCGGGATTCCAGCGTGCCATCGATCGTCGTCGTGTCGTACTTCTCCGCGTGCCCAACGTAATTGATCACGACGTCGTAATGCTGGCTCCAAAAGAACGGTACCGCGGCGAATGGCTCACGTAAGCCAAGCATGTTGCGTGCCGCCGCCTGACCCTGGCGCTGCGCGACCACCCAATGCTCGACGCGAATCCGATCGCCGCAGTGCGGATCTGGCCAGCGTGCAATATCCCCGGCGGCAAATATTCCCGGCGCGCTGGTTTCGAGATATTCGTTGACTGAGATGCCACGATCGATCGCCAAGCCGGCCTGCTCGGCAAGAGCAATGGCCGGCCTCACGCCGACTCCGAGTACGACGATGTCAGCCTGCAGGGTCGTGCCACCGGTCAGTGTGACTTGCTTGCCGTCCACCTGACTCAGCGATTGGCCGAGATGGAAGGTCACGCCGTGCGACTCGTGCAGATTGCGCAAGAAAGCTCCGATATCGCGGCCCATCACGCGTTCGAGTGGCACATGCTCAAGTCCCACCACGTGCACGTCAATGCCACGCGCGCGCAGCGACGCGGCAACCTCTAGCCCAATGAAACTGGCGCCGACCACAACCGCCGCTTTTGCAGATTCGGCGGCCGCAAGGATTGCACGACTATCGGCAAAGGTGCGCAGATAGAATAATCGCGCTGCACCTGAGAGGGGAACGGCCAAGCGGATAGGATCTGCACCTGTCGCGAGCAATAAGGCGCCATAAGCGAGTTGTCGGCCGTTGTCCAGACTCACCACGCAGCGCACCGCATCGATCGCAGCTACGCGCTGATTGAGCACAAGTTCAATTTTCCGATCGACATAGTATTGCGCGCTGCGCAGCGGCATCCATTCCTCGGGTGCGGTCCCTGCCAGGAAATCCTTGGATAGATTCGGGCGATCGTACGGCGGCGCATCATCCGCGCTCACCATTGTCACCGGACCGGAATAGCCGCAGCGACGCAGCATGTCCGCTGCGGCCAGCGCTGCTGCGCCGCCTCCAACCATGACTATGGAGGTCGGGGTCTTTGCAAACGGTGCAACTGTCGACTCGATGCCCCCTTTGGGGGAATCAAGTTTTTCGCGAACAAACACCTTGTTGGGCGTTACCTCGACGCGCCAGCATGCAATGGGATCCAGGGCCGGCGCATACAAGGCTTCGCCGGTGCGCAGGCTAAAGCAGGCGTGATGCAAAGGGCAGCGGATCGTATCTCCAATGATCAGGCCTTTGGCGAGCGGCCCGTGGTAGTGCGTGCATGCCGCCCCAACGGCAAAGTAGTCCTTGCCACGTCGTATCAGGATCGCGTCCTCACCGTCGACGCGTCCGCTTATCATCCCGCCTTCCGCGAGTTCGGCAACGGCAAGGCCGGCTTTTAGATCTATATCACTCGAGTGTTCCATGCTTACCCCTTCGTCGCTCGCGTCATCCCAGGGTGGGATCCACGACGATCTTGATCTCACTCTCAGGATTCGCCAGGGTTTCGAAAGCGTGTGCGACCCCGCTCAAGCCCACCACCGCGGTTATCAAGGGCTGCACGTCAATCCGGCCCTCGGCGATATCATGCAAAGTCGCGGCAAACTCATCCGGCGTGTACCCATAGACGAACTTGAGTTCGAGCTGCTTCACGATGGCCAAGAAGGGCTCGATCTCATCGCGCTGCATGCACACGCCTGCCACGATGATCCGGGCTGTCGGCGGTGCCGCCTCGATCAGGCTCTGCAGTATCCCGCGAACGCCCACGCATTCGAAGATCACCGCCCTTTTGGCGGAACCACCGCTCATCATCGCAAGCTGCCGCTCCAGCCCCGTGGCCGGCACGCCGAGACCTCCCCACCGCGTGTGCGGGCTCTCCGCCGCGGGATCGACCACGATGTCGGCGCCCAAGCGCACCGCCATTTTGCGCCGCGCCGGCGAGAAGTCTGCGGCAAGCACCGGACCGAATCCCCTGGACTTGAGCGCAGCGATTACCGCAAGCCCCACAGGACCGCAACCCACCACGAGGGCGACGGAATCCCGGTCTATGGCGGCCCCGGCGACTGCGTGCGCACCGACGCTAAAGGGCTCCGTCATAGCAGCCTGCTGATTCGAAAGGCCGTTCGGGACTTCAAGGAGCAACATCTCCGAGAGCACCATGCGTTCGGCAAATCCGCCCGGCAGGCGATGGGAATAGCCGATCACCTCGGCCCCCTGCTGCTGGAGGACCACCGGTATGGATACCACTTGCGTGCCCGGCTTGAAGCGGCCCGCAGTTCCCGGCCCATGGTCGAGGACTTCAGCGCAGAATTCATGACCAAACACCACGTCTTGCGCTGGATCAACGCCCGTCCAGCCGCCTCCGGCGCGTTTTGAGAGCTCCACCATATGTTCGAAGTGATGGAGGGCGTGAAGGTCCGACCCACAAATGCCGCAGCACAGGGTCTTTACCAGCGTCTGGCCAGGACCAGGTGTCAGTTCTGCGATCTCATCGCACACCAATCTAGTGCCTCGTCGTACCACTGCTCGCATGAACCTCTCCGCCCGTTTGGCTGATCGCGCGATCATATTCTCAATAAGAATGATACCGCGAAGATCTTTCGCCGCCTCCCGGCCTTTGCGCCACCGCTCCGGATAGGTTACAACTTGGTCCACCGAAACTTCCGGCTGGTACGAATTCAATGGACCTTCTCGAGCGTGAACGATGTCTCGCTGAATTGGCGGAATGGTTCACTGCTGCGGCAGCCGGCGGCGGTAGTATCGCGCTTTTGGGCGGCGAAGCAGGCATCGGTAAAACCTCGCTGCTACAAGAGTTCTCGAAGCGGCAGCGCGAGGCGCGCGTACTTTGGGGGGCATGCGATGCGCTCTTTACACCTCGACCGCTTGCTCCACTGCACGATATCGCGCGCCAGACGCAGGGTGCACTGTTGGCGGTCCTCAACTCCGGCGCGAACCGCGAAGAGATTTTCACCAGGGCGCTCGATGAGCTCGAGAGCGTACCCGCGCTGGTGGTGTTTGAAGACATGCATTGGGCAGACGAAGCAACGCTCGATCTGCTCAAGTATCTTGGTCGCCGGATTCACCGCACACCGGCGATGCTCGTGGTCACATACCGCAATGATGAGGTCGGCTC
This sequence comes from uncultured Gammaproteobacteria bacterium, assembly GCA_963785405.1. Classification (GTDB taxonomy): domain Bacteria; phylum Pseudomonadota; class Gammaproteobacteria; order Steroidobacterales; family Steroidobacteraceae; genus Bog-1198. The sequence continues at coordinate 511,336 of CAWAVF010000002.1, read as the reverse complement.
GCGGCATCCGCTGAGATTCGTCATTGGCGACCTGCCGCGGGCCACCACGCACAGAATGTCGCTTTTACCCCTGTCGGAGACGGCAGTGGTTCAGCTTGCACAGCAGGCCGGCCAACCGTCGACGGGCCTGCATCGCATAACCGGCGGCAATCCATTCTTCGTCACCGAAGCGCTGGCCGCCGCGGCGGACGCGGTACCGGCCAGCGTGCGCGACGCAGTGCTTGCGCGTGCCCTGAGACTTACCCCGGACGCGCGCAAAATCGCGGAACTTGCGTGTGTTGTCCCCGGCAGGACGGAGTCATGGTTGCTGGAGCAGGCCGTTGCAGTCGATGAAGCCGCCATCGAACACTGTTTGAACATAGGCATGGTGCGAACCGATGACGGCGCGCTGGCCTTTCGGCACGAACTGGCGCGGCGCGCGTTCGAAGACTCTTTGTCGCAGTCTCACCGACAGCTCTTGCACGCGAAGGTTTTCGCAGCTCTCGCCGCGCGGCCGCAAACTTCCGCGGCGCGCCTCGCACACCATGCTGCCGGGGCGCGCAATGCTGCGGCGGTTTTGCAATTCACGCCGCTGGCAGCCGTGCAGGCGGCGTTGGTTGGTTCACATCGGGAGGCCGCCTCGCTGTATCACGTCGCGCTCCTTTATGCGCAAGAAATCGCGCCTGATGAGCGCGCATGCCTGTATGAACGATTGTCATACGAATGCTATTTGACCGGTCAGCACGAGCGCGCTATCGAAGCGCGCCGCGCAGCGCTCGAGGTTTGGCGGGCGTCGGGCGCGCGCATGCGCGAGGGAGATGCGCTGCAGTGGCTGTCGCGCTTAAGTTGGTTCGTCGGCCGGCGCGATGACGCTAACCGCTATGGCGCCGAGGCGGTGTTGACGCTCGAATCGCTGCCGCCCGGTCCCGAATTGGCGAGGGCATACACCAATTGTGCGGGACTTGACATGGAGTCTCACGAATTGGAATCGGCCATTGGCGGGGCGCAGCGCGCCATCGCACTGGCAGAACCGCGCGCGGCGAACGAAATTCTCTGCGATGCATTGGGTGTGCTCGGCGTAGCCCGGCTGATTGCCGGCGATCCTTCGGGATGGGCCGATCTCGAGCACAATTTGCGCATCGCGCTCGACGGCGCGCTACAAGAGCAGGTGGCAAGTGCCTATAATGATTTATCTGCGATGGCCGTTTCCGGCCGGCAATACGACAAGGCATCTCATTGGCTAAGCGAGGGACTGGCGTATTGCGAAAAGCGCGATCTGGATTCCTTGCGGCTTTACATGCTCGCGTATCGCGCACGCAAACATTTCGAACAAGGCGACTGGCCGGCCGCGAGCGAGGATGCCGAGGCTGTGCTGCGCCATCCGCTGGCCACTCCGATCATGCGCATTCCCGCGCTGCGCACGCTGGGCCATATCAGAATTCGCCGTGGCGACCCGCAGGCAGACGCCGCACTGGATGAGGCGTGGGCGCTCGGCGGCGCCGCACAGGAGCTGCAGCGTATCGGCACACTTGCTGCGATACGCGCCGAGGCCGCGTGGCTCGTCGGCGATCGCGAAGGCGTGCAGAAGGCGGTCGGGCCCGCGTATGAAATGGTGTGTCAGCGGCGTGATCCGCGGATGAAGGGCGAGCTCGCAAGCTGGTTGTGGCGGGTTGGAGCTCTTGAACAACAACCAACGGAGGTCGCCGATCCCTACGCGCAAGAGATCTCTGGCGATTGGCGTGAAGCGGCAAGCGCCTGGAAGGACCTGGGCTGTCCCTATGAGCAGGCCACCGTGCTCGGATTGTACGGCGCCGAAGCTGAGCAGCGCGAGGCACTCACGATCTTCGAGCAGCTCGGCGCCGCCCCGGCCGCGCAGGCCCTGCGCAAAGAAATGCGCGCCCAGGGCGCGCGCGGTATTCCGCGCGGCTCGCGGATGTCAACGCGGAGCAATGCGCATGGCCTCACCAGACGCGAGGCCGAAATTCTCGCCTTGTTGTCGGAGGGTCTGCGCAATTCGATCATCGCAAGGCGCCTGTTTGTGTCCACAAAAACGGTCGACCACCACGTCTCGGCCATCCTGATGAAGCTCGGAGTGCAATCGCGTGCAGAAGCGATCGCCATGGCTCACCGGCAATCCGGCGAGGCCGGCTGATTTGAGGGGGGGTGACGTCAGTGCGACGTCACCCTCGCTTTCCCTCGTTTTCCTACTTCGGTGACAACGTTACGGGGACTTCCGTAACGCTGTCGACGGGCAGCGCATTGAGCGCCGCGGCCTTGCGGATGGCCGCCTCGCTCGGCCCCTCGTAGACGCAGAAGGTCTTGGTTTTGTCGGCATTCGCATAGGACTCAATCCAGCGTACGCCCACCGCCGCATTGTTCGCGTTCACCTTTTTCTTGGTGGCAGCGTTGAGGCCGTCGAGCGCGCCGGGCGGGAAGGTACGCTCCACAAGGTAGCGGTGTACCGGAGTTTTCGTCGCGGAGGCGGCGGCCTGCGACGCTGCGCTCTGCGATGGTGCGTCCGCAGCGAACGCCGGGGCGAGAAGCAAGGTCGCCAATAATGCGATGAGCGTTTTCATCTCAATTGGCCGCCTGTTTTTCGCAGGTAACATGCGTGTTCCAATCGGCGAAGCTGCCTTTCGGGTTGTTCTCCCACGCCCAGACATGCAATTCGTAAAACGCGGGTAGACCGTAGCGGTTGGGTGCGCTGATGTAGTTCATCAGATCCCCCTCCAGCGCCGGGGTGCTGGTGGCGCCATTCGGCTGGCCTAGCCAAACGCTGGCAAGCACGATGAACTCCACCCCGACGAGACGGAACGCGCCTCCCGGAAGCGGCTCGTAGATCAAGGCTTGCGGCTGGTCTGCTTGCAGTACGAAGTTACCGATGCGGCTCGGCATGACGAAGTGCACGCCCATGGCCCCGGCATCGGGACCGCTGACGCACGGCGTGCCCTGCACCCAGCCTTCAGAGACCGCGACGTTGATGTCCTTGAATCGTGCTGTCGCTGCGCGGACTTTGGCAATGAGTGGCGAAGAGTCCGCGTTCCACTCCGTGACATTTTGCGAACTCGAGCCAGCATAGGCGGGCGGCCCGCCGATGGCGAGGAGCGGCAATGTCAGCGCAAGCAAGAAATGCGTCAGGCGGCGAAAAGTGGTCATGAGTTGTCTCCTTGGATTTTGTTGGTGTGCCGGTTGGCTACTTGTAGAAGTACGGATCGAGGACTCGGACCTCGGTAATTTGTGAGATGGGCAGGTTGTTGCGGGCCGCGGCACGACGCACGGCCTCGGGCGTGGGCCCGTCGTAAATGCAGAAGGTACGCTTGCGGTCGGGCGTGACGTAGGAATGAACCCAAGTAACGCCGTCCTCGGCGTTGTTGTCGATCACCTGGCGGCAAAGTTTCGCGCCGCCCTCGTCCTGCGAGATGCTGAGGCCGTCCGGAAAATCTCTTTCAATCAAGTAGCGGGACATGGGGAATCGCGGTATGTCTGGAAACCTCTCGGGCAGGTGGAATCGTGCAGCGCAGGAGTTAGAATCGAATCGGCAGAACTACCCAAATTGGGCGGCCGTCCTACCTAAATTGGGAGAAACGCGTGGCGCAATAGGTGGACTCGCACGCCGGCTGGATTCTCGCCCAGTCGTCTCTTAGAGTTTGTTATTATTCATATAATCAATTGTTTATATGATCTTCTTCATGTTTCATGGAGACCACTGTTCGCCATATTTCCGCGGCGCCTCGATACGCTAGGTATCCTTGAATTGTGATACCCGAATGCCAGAACCGTGTCAGTCAGTGGGTCGCCCTTCCGCCGCCGGTGCGTGACTCCGCAGCGCAAAATGCCAACTCGATTCTGCTCGAGACGACGCGATTCGATCCTTGTAATCGACATAGCTATCTTTTCCAGGATCCCAAGCGAGTGATCAGCGCCAATCGCTTGGATGAAATTCCCGATACTTTTGCGAAAATCGAAGCGGCGTTGGCCGAGGGTCTCCATGTAGCGGGATATCTCTCGTACGAATGTGGATATCACTTCGAGAAGTTTGCAGCTGCCCGCGCCCTCGCGGCACAGCCGCTTGCCTGGTTCGGTGCCTACAGCACCCCTTATGTCTTCGACCACAGCACCGGTTCCCATGCGGGCGCCGAATTGCTGCCGAAGTACAGCGGTGAGTCGCAAAGTGAAATCGCGAAGATCGCGGACAAGGTCGCGCTGGAAATCTCAGAAAGCGACTATCTCGCCAAAATCCTGAAGATCAAAGAGTTCCTGGCTCAGGGCGAGACCTATCAGGTCAACTTCACCGACAACATAGTGATCCGCAAATCGGTCTCTGCGCTGGATGCATATTTGGGCCTTTCCAGGCAGCAATCCGTGGCGTACAGCGCGTTCATGAATCTAGGCGATCACTACGTTCTGTCCTTTTCCCCGGAACTGTTCTTCAGAACCGAAAACGCCAGAATCGTGACGCGGCCAATGAAAGGAACCATGCCTCGCGGGCGCGACGCCATGGAAGATCAGGAAATGGCACTGCGGTTGCGCAACGATGCGAAGAACTGTAGCGAGCACGTCATGATCGTGGACCTGTTGCGCAATGACCTCGGCCGTATCTGTACGCCGGGCAGCGTCAGTGTCGAAGCGCCATTTTCCATTGAGCGATATGAAACCCTGCATCAGATGACGTCCACCGTATCGGGCACTCTTCAGCCGCAGATTAGCTACTACGACATCTTCCGCAGCATATTCCCCTGCGGTTCCATCACCGGCGCTCCCAAGATTCGGTCCATGCAGATCATCAACGAGTTGGAGCAAGGACCTCGGGGCATTTACACGGGAGCGATCGGCTTTATTTCCCCTCAGCGCTCCTCGACATTCAACGTCGCAATTCGCACACTCGTGGTAACAGGCGACGCGGTGACGATGGGTGTCGGCGGAGGAATCGTGGCGGACTCAGACCCGCAAGAGGAATATCGAGAGTGCCTGCTCAAGGCGTCCTTTCTCACCCGAACCAGACGGCCCTTTCGGCTGATCGAGACTTTGCTGTGGCAGCGGGACTATCCTTTGATCGCTCTGCATCTGGACCGCCTGCACTCGTCGGCAGGCTATTTCAACTTCGCGTTTGACCGCGAGGCAATTGCAGCGCAGCTATGCGATCTAGCAAAGTCGTTTGACGCCAACACTCGGTATCGCGTGCGTCTGTTGCTGGACGCCACCGGGAGCATCTCGCTCGCCAGCGCGGCATTTCCCGATGGCGCTCTGTCTTGCCGTATTACAGTCGCGGGCGAACGCACGTCTGCGGCTGACCCGTTCTTCCGGCACAAAACAACAAACCGCGAAATGTACGATCGACTGCACGAGGCGGCCCGAGCCGCCGGCTTTGACGAAGTGATCTTCATGAACGATCGAGACGAAGTCACCGAAGGCGCCGTCAGCAATATTTTCATCGAGCAATCGGGCCGATGGCTGACGCCGCCGCTCGCGTCTGGTGTATTGCCCGGAGTGTTTCGCCGCCATATGCTAAAAACCTGCCCGGCCGCCGAGGAACGCGTTCTTAGCATTGCCGATTTGCAATCCGCAGATGCCGTCTACGTATGCAATGCGCTGCGCGGTCTGCGCAAGGTGACAGAGCTCGTTTGCTAAGAATCGAATTCGAAATTGCATTCACGCAACGGCACAATTCGCGTCTTGTAGCGAAGCTTGTGCCAGAGATACAAGGCCAGAAATACCGGCAATAAGAGATAGCCGCTGATGAAATCGAACCAGGAAAAGACCGCAGCTTGAAAAACTCCAATGTTGGCGCCGAATAAAACGATCGTAAACAATACGACTGCAAACCACGGACCGTAAGGATAGAACTTGGAGCGGAACTTGAGATCCGCCAGACTGCGGCCTTGCGCGACCCACGCCTTGCGGAACCGCAGATGGCACACGGCGATACCCAGCCAAATCATGAATCCGCTCAAACTCGAGGCGTTGTAGAGCAGCTGATAGATTTTCTGGCCACCCACGTAGTTCGAGAGGAACGCGAACCCGCTCACCAAACCCGTACCCCACAGTGCAGCCACTGGAACACCCCGCCGGTTTAAAATCCCGAAGAGCCGCGGCGCTTTGTTGGCATGGGACATGGCATGCAGCATTCGCGATGCAACATATAAAGATGAATTGCCGCAGGAGAGCACGGAAGAAAGAATGACTGCATTGATGAGGTTGGCGGCGTAATAGCCCCATGGCAGGCGCTGGAACACCATGGTAAACGGCGAAAATGCCACATGAGCTTCATCGCCGCGGAGCAAATTCGGATTCGTGTATCCAATCAACGTGCCGACGACAAAAATGGATCCTATGTAAAACAACAGAATCCGCCAGAACACGGAACGAATCGCCTTGGGTACATTTTTTCGAGGATCCGCGGTTTCCGCCGCGGCGATGCCCACACCTTCGGTACCCTGAAATGCAAAACCGGCGATCAGAAAAACAGCCAGAGCGGCCGTCCATCCCCCCACAAAGGGAGCATGGGTGTGTGTACTGGGATCCGCCAGGGTCCAGTTGCGAAATCCCGTATGCTCGCCACCCAGCATGCCGGCAATCATCAATACGCCCACGCCGATGAAGATAATCACCGTCACGACCTTGATGCCGGCAAACCAGTACTCCGCTTCGGCATAGGCCTTGACCGACAACAGGTTCAAGGCCATGACCAGGGCAAAAAAACCCATCGCGCAATACGACGGGTTGGAATGTGGAAACCAGAATTGAACGATGAGTGCCCCGGCCACCAATTCCGCTGCCAACGTCACAGCCCAACTGATCCAGTAGTTCCAGCCCACGGCAAATGCCAGTGACGGGTCGATAAATCGCTCCGCATAGGCTTCGAATGAACCGCGAATCGGCAGCTGTGTCGCCATCTCGCCCAGTGACTGCATCATGCAGAAGACGGCCAATCCCATGGTTGCGTAGGCCAGCAGCGCACCGCCGGGTCCGGCCTGGGCAATCGCTCCCCCGCTTGCGAAGAATAGGCCAGTTCCAATGGCTCCGCCGATCGCGATCATGCTGAGCTGGCGGTTGTTGATGCTGCGGTGAAGAACCTGTGCTGCGGGATCTGCGGAGGTTTCTTGCGTCATTCCCACAACAATAACTGAACCGCCGCAGCTTGGTCCCGTTTTCTTACGGCTTTCGGCGATCCACGTCCGCGATGAACTTGTCTACGGCCGCCGCATCGCTTATCTGCTCTCGGGATTCCTGTTTTACCGGGTCCGGCGCGATCATGTGATCCACCGTCCGTAGCTCGGCTTTCGCACGACGCTCAATCTGTTCATCGCGTGCATTCGGTTGCGGCAACGACGCGGGTCCCGTGGCGGCCACCCCAATCGTCGCCGACGAGGTTCTGGTGTTAGTCGGCTCTGCCGAGTAAAGGCAGAATTGGAGCTTTTCACCGTTGAGTTCCCACCAATTCTTTTCAGCCTTGGACAGCTGCGCTCGTGCATGTGCCACGGACATTTCCCATTCCGCCATCTCGCGAAACTTCGGCTCAATATTATTCCACGCCTGCCAATTGATATCGGGCATCACTTCCCGAAAATAACCCATCGACTCCGCGACGGAATGTCCGGGAGACGCGACTATCGCCACCGGACATGTCGCGGGTACTTGAAAGTGGGATGCTTGCAGGTCGGAAGCGTCAGACAGATGCCCTATGCTCTTCCGCACCCAGACGAGATGAGCCGCCCAACTTCGGAAGCGTGCGTCCAGCGATTGCCAGGATTTGCGCTGTGGTGAAGTCCAGCGATCGACAATCGAACTGATCCAGTGGTCCTCGGTAACCATCAGGTCGCGCGAATTCATGTCGGCGCGTTGCGGATTTGTTGATTCCCTCATCATCTGACCGCTCATCTGACCGCTCGCGCTGTTGGATATAACAGCCAGCACACTCGCCAAGGCCAGAAGAGGTTTGCGGTTCGAGTGATTCATCGCATTGCGCGCGGCACTGGGGTAATTGTAGCGCAACGTTGAAATCCGGGTCTCCAGCCTGCGAACATTCGAATGGCATGCTGCGCTGCGATGTCCTGACCCTTCCCAACTAACTTAGGCCGTGATCTCAACTCGATTTCCATCCGGGTCGAGCACCACGCTCTCGTAATACCCGTCCCCCGTGCGGCGGGGACCATCAACGACGGGGAACCCATCTTGACCGAGCTTGCTCGTCAATTCGTCAACACGTTGCTTCGAACCCACCGAAAGGGCGAAGTGCGTGAGGCCCATGCGCTGCGCGCCGGGCTCGATCGCCAGCGGCGAGAGCGTCGAGGTCATCATCACCTCGATGCGCGCACCCTCCGAGAAGCTAAGAAAGCACGACCTAAAACCTTTCGCCGGATTCAGGTACTCGGCACCGGCGACGGCGCCGAAATATGCAGTGTAGAACTGCTTACAGCGCTGCAAATCGGTCGTCCACAGGGCCACGTGCTCTATCCGCATACGCTGAGGTCCGCAGCAAGCATTTGATTCAGTGAGTGACGGGACTTGCCCCGTGCGTGAAAGCCCAATCGAATGCCCGGCTGATCAATCCGCCCCCGAGACTGGCACGGCTAACGCCTTCGAGACCGAAGTCCGTGCCTTTCACGATGGCCTGGGCGGCGAGCTGGCCGCTGTGGATTGCGGGCCCAATGCCCTCGCACATATCACGCGTGGCCAGGCCGGCCGCATCGCCGGTCAAAAACGCGTTGTCGATGCGCGCGACTTCGAGCGGTCCGCGAACATAGTAGCTGTAGCCGGTGGGATCGCTTGGCATGCGGATCCCAAACTGACGCTCCAATTTGGACGCAAGATGCTGCCAGTGTTCCCTGATATTCTCGCCGCGATGCTTGAGACGCGTTGCCATGGCGCCCACCCCGACGTTCAGCCAGCCGGAAGCCTTCGGTACGTACCAACTGTATCCCGGCAGTCCGTGCTCGAAAAACCACAGGTGGCAATCCGGATCCTGCCAGTCATAGGGAAATTCGAGTTCCAGCGTCACGGTCTGCAGGGCGCGAGCCCGGGGCACGACGCCGTCGAACAGCGCCCGGCGCACCGGACAGGAGGTGCCACCGGCGCCGATCAAGTAGCGGCAGCGGAAGGCTCCATCGATCACAAAATCCTTATCGTCGCGATGAATTTCTTTGACGCTGTGCTGCATGAACTCCGCGCCGGAACGTTCGAGCAGCCAGGCGTCGAATTCGAAGCGCCGGATTGAGTGCTGCACACAGGGCACGGGCAGCTTCAGCCCCCGTAAGTGCCACTGCAGCCGCCTGAAGCTGAGAAAGCTGTGCGGATAGGCGCTGATCTCCAGCTGCAAATCGCTGACCACTTGCGGCGTAATCCAGCCGGCGCACAGCTTGTGGCGCGGGAAGCGCTCCCTGTCGAGCACCAGCACATCGGCGCCGGCGGCCTTCAGGTGATGGGCAGCAGCGGAGCCGGCGGGGCCGCCGCCGACAACGATAACTTCGACACTGCGCATTGCGGCCGCTTACTTCGGATACATGAAATCGCGGGTCAGCGGGAGCGCATTATTCTTCGCTTTAGTGAACAGCACCTGAAACAGCTGCAGCGTCCCGGTCTCGAACGCCGCGACCGAGCCCGCAAGATACCAGCGCCACATGCGCACGAAGAATTCGTCGGCAAACACCTTGCGGACCGACTCGATCGCATGTTCATAGTTTTCGAGCCAGTGGCGCAGCGTCAATGCATAGTGCTGCCGGATGTTTTCCACATCGAGCACCGACAGGTTGGCTGGCTCGAATATCTGCATCATTTGCCCGATCGAGGGCGGCTGAGCTCCCGGGAAGATCCGACGCTCGATCCAGGGATGCAGCGATCCTGGCTGATTGCGGCCAATGGAATGAATCAGTCCGCGGCCTGCGGCGTTGAGCGAACGCTGCACCAAACGCCCCAGCTGCGGATAATTTTCAAGCCCCACGTGTTCGAGCATGCCAACCGACACGAAAACCTCGCAACTGCCGCTGATATTGCGGTAATCATCCTCGATGAATTCGACTCGATTCTGCAGCCCCTGCTGCCGCGCCCGGTCCCGCGCATAGGCGATCTGCTCCTTGGAGATATTGAATGCGCGCACCTTGGCACCGTAGCGGCCGGCGATGTGCAACGCCAGGCTGCCCCAGCCGCATCCGGCCTCCACCACCGAATCTGCGCTCGTGATCCGCAGCTTGCGGCACACATGGTCCATTTTCGCGACCTGGGCCTGCTCGAGGGTTGCCTGCGCAGTCGGGTAGTAGGCGCAGGTGTATGCCATGGTCTCGCCGAGCCACAGCGAGTAGAACTCGTTTCCGAGATCATAGTGCCGGTGGATATTCTCGCGCGAGCCCGCCAGCGTGTTGCGCCGTGGTCGCTGCAGCTTGCGGATGACCCGGCCTGCCATCGAGTCGCCGGTGTCCGACGCCTCGAAGATTCTGTACAAGATGACCAGGAAGTCGACCAGATCGCCCTCGACCTCGATGCGGCCGGCGCAGTAGGAGTCCGGAAAGCGCACCTGCGGGTCCAGTACGATTCCGAGCAGCGTTCGGCGATCCGCAATACGCACATGGCCGACCGGCTGAACGCCAAGCGGAGCTACGCGCTCGCCGCTCCAGAGAAAGTGGAACTCAACGGGCGGATTTCCCAGGCTGCTCAGCAGTCGGCGCAACAGACGCGCATCGAGGGAATCGCGCGCGTGGGCGTGCACGGCGGCAGGGACCGTAGGACTGGCAAACTCCTGCGCCATTGTGGGGGCATTCTTGCCGGCACTCGTCAGAGTTTGAGAATCCGCAGATCTGACATTAGCGCTCATATTATTAGTTCTCCGTACGGCACTTTCGTACAGGTTAACGAAACAGGCACTGAATGCAAATGGGGTCGGGACCCCTGCCCCGTCAGCGGGCCGGAATAGATCACGTAGGATTTCCACGGACAAGCGCTTGCCGGCACCAGTGGGCGGGCTCGTCACTGGGCGAGAGATCTCCTGCAGCTCAAGATCAAAGGGGTGCGGCGGAATTCGTGTGATTAATAAATATTTACGAAACAATAACTTGAGTGCACTTATTCATGTTGTACAAAATTCGCCGCCAGAGTGGCTTTTCCGCGCATTCCCTAGTTTGGCGTAGCCTTTATTGATGGCCTTCGATAAATCCAGCGCGCGCGCTTGCTGAAATGCCCGAACTGCCGGATATCAATGCCTACTTATGCGCGCTGGAAGCGCGCATTACGGGTCAGACCCTTGAGCGAGTCCGCCTGTGGAGCGCCTTTGTATTGCGCACCGCGCAGCCGCCCATCAATGATGTTCAAGGCCATGCGGTCCGCGAACTGAGGAGAATTGGCAAACGTGTCGCCATTGGACTCGACAACGATCTGTGGCTGGTCATCCACCTGATGATTGCCGGGAGGCTGCATTGGCGGCCGCCCGGAGCGAAACTGTCCGGCCGCAACAGCCTTGCAGCGTTCGATTTTTCCGGTGGATCCTTGGTGCTCACCGAAGCAGGCACCAAACGCCGCGCATCGCTGCACGTGGTCAGCGGCGAATCGGCAGTGCGTGCGCTGGATCCCGGGGGAATCGAGATTTTCTCGAGCAGTGCCGAGGAATTTCGCGTGGCTCTGACGGCTGAGAATCGAACCCTGAAGCGCGCACTGACCGATCCGCGCATCCTCAGCGGCATCGGCAACGCATATTCGGATGAAATTCTGCACGCGGCGCGGCTTTCGCCGATTGCACTTACCCACAAACTCACGGCAGATGAAATGCTGCGCCTGTATTCGGCCACGCGGGCAACGCTTGAAAAGTGGATTCAGCGTCTGCGCGCCGAGGCGGAACGCGGATTCCCGGAAAAGGTTACGGCGTTTCGGCCGGAGATGGCGGTACATGGGCGCTTCGGACAACCATGCCCAACATGCGGTGATGCAATTCAACGCATCCGCTATGCCGACAACGAGACGAACTACTGCGCTCGATGCCAGACCGGCGGCAGATTGCTCGCCGACCGCGCGCTGTCGCGACTGCTCAAGGCCGATTGGCCGCGAACCCTGGATGAGCTTGAAGCGCTCAAAAGACGCTAAGCCGATCCGCGCGCGCTAGCCACGCTGTTTACACCCGTCGGGCACTGATCATATGTGTGGTCCGCGGTGCGTCGCCGATTTGAAAGCGGCGCACGGCCTGTTCGAGCGCGTCATCCGCCTTCGTCACACGCTGGTGCTGGCGCATATGGTCGAGCCAGGAGTCCGAAAGAAAGGTTTCGAGGAATCTGCCCTCTTTGGCGGTGTCCTCGTAAATGCCCCAGTCGTAGGCGCCGTCGCGAAGCCGCTCGCGTGCATAGCGGCCGATGGCGTGGAGAAATGGCTCGCGGTTCTTCGGATCGATGTGGTACTCGATCGTCACCAGAACCGGCCCTAAGTCCGGCTCTATCGAGTAGAGGGTGACCGGCGCCGGCCACTGCATCGACGGCGAGAAATCGACGTCCGCGCCGGTCTGCACCTTCCAGCGCGAGGTCAGCGGAATCACGACCATCCCGCCGGCGGCGGCCAGCAGGAGCGCGGCGGGCACGCCGGCTAAGGACGCAAGCCCACCCCAAATCGCGCTGCCGATGGTCAGTGCGCCGAACATCACGGTCACATACATCGCCAGTCCGCGCCCGCGCACCCAGTCAGGCAATGCAACCTGCGCCGACACATTGAGACTGGAGACCGCGGCGATCCACGATGCACCGGCGACGAGACTCGCCGCGACCGCCATCCAGGGTTCGCGCGCGAACGCGAACAACACCGTGGCCGCCGCAGTAGCTAAAGTGGCGGCCACGACCAGCCGGTCTGCGCCCAACTTCGCCTTGAGCCCCCGCAAGAAGAACGCACCGCCGACCGCCGAGGCGCCGATCGCGCCGAGCAGTATCCCGTACAGTTCGGCGCCGCCGGCAATCCGGCCGCGCGCAACCAGCGGCAGCAGTGCCCAGTAAGCACTGGCAAATAAGAAGAAAGCTGTCGTACGAATCAGTGTGGCGCTGAGATGCGGGTTGTATCGCGCGTAGCGAATTCCGGCACGCATGGCGCTGCCGAGGCTTTCGGGAGGCAGGCGGGCGGCACTTTTCCTCGGCGCTTGCCACCACACCAGCGCTGCAATGACGCCCGCGTTGCTGAATGCGTTGAGCCAGAACGGTGCTGCAATTCCGAAGGCACCCACCAGAGCGCCGCCGAGCGCAGGGCCGATCGCGCGGCTTACGTTGACGCCCACGCTATTGGCCGCAACTGCCGGGGACAAATCCGATCTCGGTACGAGCTGCGGCACCACAGCTTGCCAGGCAGGCGCCGTGAGGGCCGAACCCACGGTCACAATGAAGCTGAGCAACAGCAGGCTGACCGGTGTGATCAGATGCAGCCAAACCAGCGCGGCAAACACGGTCGAGGTGATGAGGATCGAAGTCTCGCCAAAGATCAAGAAGCGGCGCTGATTGACGATGTCCGTCAGCGCGCCGGCAGGAATCGCGAACAAGAACATTGGCAGACTGTTGGCAACCTGCACCATGGAGACGATGAACGGATCCGGATTCAGGCTGGTCATGAGCCAGGCCGACGCAACGCTGTACATCCAGCCGCCGATGTTGGAGACCACCGTCGCAATCCAAATCAATGCAAACACCCGGTGGCGAAACGGGGCCCACGCTGAGGCAACCGGGCGTGGTGGTGAATTAGGCGAAGGAGCGCTCACGCTACCTGCTCAACCTGTTGGCGGTTTGGCGGAGCTTGTGACCGAAATCTATTTGCGCGCCCTCACATCGTGATAGAGGACACGATTTTGCAAACGCACATTGCCGCGATTTGAGAATTGGCATAGGTATTAGTAGTAAGTCACCTCGGTGACGGGAGGAACATGTGCGCTACTCGATAAAGGGCATCTCGTATCTGGAAGAGGTCGCCAAGGACCGGCAGCAAAAAGCCGATTTTGCCGAAGTGCAGCGCTTGATGGCATTGAGCCAGCTGATTCGGTATGGCGTGTGTACCTGTCACTGTCATTTCAGCAGCAGCGTTTATCATAGCGCCGACCCCTGCTGCGGCAACGCCAAGCTGATAGAAAAAAAATAGGCCCCGGGCGGGGCGGCTGGCCGCTGCCGCCAGCGTTATGTCATTTTATTGATGGACCTTAGCCCAATTTCGCCTTCCCATCTCGATTGATACTCTTCCCCGGGCATCACTGCCTGCGTTGCCAAGTTTCACTTTTACCAAGGTGCGCGTGAGGAGCCTGGCACACCGGTGCGCTCGAGCGTATCTCACACGCGTGGACGTCAACTACTGAAAGGAAAGAGTTATGGCTGCGAAGAAACCCAACATCTTGATTCTCTGGGGCGATGACATCGGTTGGTGGAACATCAGCTTCAATAGCCGGGGCCAGATGGGCTACCGCACGCCGAATATCGACCGCGTCGGCAATGAAGGCGTGGTTTTTACCGACTACTACGCCCAGCAAAGTTGTACCGCCGGACGCGCGAGCTTCATCACCGGCCAGAACCCGATTCGCACCGGACTGACAAAGGTGGGTATGCCCGGAGCCGATATCGGACTGCAAGCGGAGGATCCGACCATCGCGGAGTTGCTCAAGCCATTGGGCTATGCAACCGGTCAGTTCGGCAAGAACCATCTGGGCGATAAGGACAAATTCCTGCCGACCGTACATGGTTTCGACGAATTCTTCGGCAACCTCTATCACCTGAATGCCGAGGAAGAACCGGAACTGCCGGACTATCCCAAGGATCCGGCTTTCAAAAAGATGTTTGGACCGCGTGGCGTGCTTCACTGCGTGGCGGACGGTAAGGGCGGTCAGACCATCGTCGATACCGGCCCGTTGACCAAGAAGCGCATGGAAACCATCGATGAGGAAATCACTGACGGTGCGCTCAAGTGGATGGAAACGCAGGCCAAAGCGGATAAACCGTTCTTCCTCTGGTACAACGCGACGGCAATGCATTTCAGGACCCATGTCGCCGCAAAAAATCTCGGCAAGAGCGGCCAGGATCCGTACAGCGACCGCATGGTGGTCCACGACGAACAGATTGGCCAAATGCTCGACAAGCTCGACGAGCTAGGGATCACCGACAACACCATCGTCATGTATTCCACCGACAATGGTCCGGAGAATGACACTTGGCCGGATGGCGCCAATACGCCGTTTCGCAGCCAGAAGGACACGAACTGGGAAGGCGGCTGGCGCGTCCCATCCTTCATGCGCTGGCCGGGCAAGATCAAGGCTGGCTCGGTACTGAACGGCATCGTCTCGCACGTTGATATGTTGCCGACCCTGTTAGCCGCCGCGGGCGACGCGGACGTCAAGGAGAAGCTCCTCAACGGCTACACGGTTGGAGGCAAGACCTACAAGGTGCATCTTGACGGCTATAACATGATTCCTTATCTCACCGGCGAGGTGAAAGAGAGTCCAAGAAACGCCATCTTCTACTTCAGCGACGACGGCGAGCTGATGGCGGTCCGGCACGGCGACTGGAAGCTGGTGTTCGCGATGCAGCGTGCCCATCAGATGAACGTATGGGCAGAGCCGCTGGTCAAGCTTCGCGTGCCGCATATATTCAACGTGAGGCGAGACCCGTTCGAAAGGGCCGACTTCAACTCGAATACGTACTGGGACTGGATGGTGGATCACGTGCCGCAGCTGTATGCGGTGCAAGCCTTGGTGGCTCAACAGATCCAAGGATTCATCAAGTACCCGCCACGCCAAAAACCGGCATCGTTCAACTTGGATGAGGTGATGGCACAGGTGACGAAACCGCACGCCTGAGTTGGCGCGACACTTAAGCCATCGAAGTTAAGGGCGCGCGCCGAGCGCGCCTTTTTTTTCAGCCGTACTTGCTATCGCCTCGCTGAGTCTTGCCGCGGAACACCCAGTAAACACCGAGCGTATAAACGGCAATCACCGGCAGGACGATGATTCCGCCGTAAAACAAAAACCCGAGCGACGCATCCGGTGCGGAAGCATTCCCCACCGTTACTGAGTACGGAATCATGTAGGGCCACAGCATGACGCCGAGCGTGAGATAGGAGGCGATAAAAAACAGCATCGTAAGGGCAAAGGGAACGGCGTCGCGCCGCTGCCGCCGTGAGGCGATGAGGGTACCGAGCAGTGCGGCGAAGCCAAGGACGGGGAAGATGAGCCCCCAGCTGCGATCGCGCAGATTGCTCTGCGCCAAGGCCCCCTGATCCACGGTCACCGAGACCGTGAACGCCATGCCGAGCACCACGAAAACAGCGACCGCGAGCCAGGTGATGCGCGAGAACGCCCACTCCCGGATCACGCCTTCGCTCTTGAAGACCAGCCAGCACGCGCCGAGCAACCCATAGCCGAACACCATGCCGATGCCCGTCAGGACCGGAAACGGGCGCAGCCAGTCGAAGGCATGGCCCGCGAACTGCCCGTCGGTGACCGGAATTCCCTTCAGCATCGCGCCCACAGCAGCCCCCTGGACAAAGGCGACCACGATTGATCCCAGCCAGAACCCCATATCCCACACCCACAGCATTTCCTTGGCGCGACCGCGAAATTCGAAGGCGATGCCGCGAAAAATCAAGCCGATCAGCAGCAGCAGCACCGGCACATAGAACGCGCCGAGAAACACGGCGTACACCATCGGGAACGCGGCGAATAGACTCGCGCCGATGACCACCAGCCAGGTCTCGTTGCCGTCCCAAAATGGCGCAATGGTGTTGAGCATTGCTTGCCGATGCTCCTCGGCCGGCGTGGTTCCGAAGAGAATGCCGACGCCGAGATCAAAGCCGTCCAAAATGACATACATGAGTATCGAGAAAGCGATGACGCCGGCCCAGAAGATCGTGAGGTTGGTCGGTTCCATGGCTCAACCTTTCGCCGCAGGTTGGTTGCCGGTGGCGGTGGCGGCGTCGTCGGCAAAGGCCATGGGCCGGTGGGGAGTTGCGCCCGGGATCGCAATCGAAGGGACCGTGGGTCCGGCTCGCAGCAGCTTGTAAATATAGTACAGACCAAAGGATACGAACAAACCGTACACCACGATGTAGCCCAACAGCGAGAACAGCACGTCGCCGGAAACCAGCGATGGCGTTATCGCATCCTTGGTGCGCAAGATTCCATAGACGACCCATGGCTGGCGTCCGACTTCGGCCGTATACCAGCCGGTCAAGATAGCGATGAACCCGGCGGGAAACGACAGGAAAGCGCCCCACAGATACAAGCGCGCCGTCTCGAGCCGGCCAAGGACACGCAAAAGGTTTCCGAGCCAGGAGACCGCCAGCATCAGCAGTCCCAAGCCCGCCATGATGCGAAAGCCGAAGAATGGGATAACGACCGGCGGCCGGTCTTCCTTCGGGAACGACTCCAGACCCACCTCGGGCGCCGTCCAGCTGCCCGAAGCGATCATGCTGCCGAGTTTTGGCACCGAGATCGCGAAGAGGTTACGCTCGTGAGCCGGATCGGGAATGGCAATCAGCGTCTCGGAGGCCGGCTGCTCGTTCTTCCAGCGCGCCTCGATCGCGGCAAACTTCGCCGGCTGGTACTTGAGTACATATTCGCCGGTCAGATGGCCGAAAAAAAGCTGCACGGGAATGATCACTGCGACCAATCCATAGCCCCAATGCAGCATGACCCGCGCCTCGGCGCGATGGATGCCGCGCAGGATGTACCATGCGCCGCATCCAGCCACGCACATTCCCGTGGTGAGAAACGCGGCGAGCAGCATGTGCGGCCAGCGCACCATCATGACCGGGCCGGTGACAATCGCCCACCAGTTTGCCGGCATGATCTTGCCGTCGACGATACTGTGGCCGAGCGGCACTTGCATCCAGCTGTTGTTGGCGAGAATCCAGAACGAGGAGAACATCGTTCCGAGCGACACCATGCAGCAGGCGAAAAAATAAAAGCGCGGCGACACGCGCTCGCGGCCGAGCAGCATGACGCCGAAGAAGGTCGATTCCAGCATGAAAGCAGTGAAGGCCTCATAGCCCAGCAGCGGTCCTTGGATCGAGCCTGTCTTCTCGGCCAGTACGCCCCAGTTGGTGCCGAACTGGAACGCCATCACGATGCCGGTGACGACGCCCATGCCGAACGACAGCGCAAAGATCTTCAGCCAGAAATCAAAGACGCGGCGGTACAGCGGGTTGCCGGTGACCAACCGCGCGCCTTCGATCGTCGCCAGCCACGCCGCCAACCCCAGCGTGAACGCGGGAAAGATGATGTGAAAGCTGATGACAAACCCAAACTGGAGCCGTGACAGGAATACAGGATCTAGTTCCATGGATGGGCACCCCGCCTAGATATCAAGCGTCATGGGGCCGCAGCAGAGCTGTCCACGCCCAGAATCGCGACCTTGGCAGTTACGATCTTCACGGGCCACGCGAGCATGGTGAAGCCGTAGGCCACGGCTACCTTTTGCGCACCGTCCGCGTTGTAGGTAATAACGCCCCCGCCCATTGCGCCGCCGAGCTGCTGGCCGAAAAGCTTTTCACCCGTGGCGGAATCGAGAGCATAAAAATTGCCGCCCACATCGCCAACGAACACCACCCCTCCGGCGGTGGGCGTTATGCCGGCCACCACAGGATAATTGGATCTGGCGCGCCATTTCCACACGCCAGTGTCGGCGTCGACGGCATAGACCCATCCGCCCCAGCCGTTATCCGCACGACGATTGGGATCGCCGAACATGTCGAACGGATTCAGGGTATGCATGCCGGTCCATGGCTGGCCCATCGACATACCCCGCAGTTGTTTGTCGTCCTGCACGGTCACCGAATAGCACCAATCGACCTCACCGAGGAGAATCAGGTTGGTCGTCGGAACATAGGCCGGGCTGTTCCATTCGTCCCCTCCCACCGGGCCGGGACAGAAATGCACCGACTTGCCCGGAGTGAAGGCCACGTCGGCATTCTCGACGGTGGTCACCGGTACGCGGTAGAGCCGGGTATTGGTTGCCAAATCGACGCCATACAGGTGCCCGTCCTTCGGCGCTACGACCATGAGCTGCTTGCCGCCCATGGTTTGAATCAGGATGGGAGGGTTGGAGACATCCCAATCGTGCCAGTCGTGCGGCACGGTCTTGAAATGACTCTTGTAATCGCCGGTCTTGGAGTCGAGTACCACAACGGAGTCGCTGTAGAGATTTTGCCCTTCGCGACCATTGGGCCCGTCAAGTCCCCCCTGCACGAAATCGGGAGCCGGATTGCCGCCGGGTACATACAGCTGCCCTGTTTTCGTGTCGAGGGTGTATGAGGTCCATGTCCCGGCGCCGCTGACAGGAATGCCGGGCGCGTTCTTCCAAGTTGATCCATCGAGCGGGGATGCTCCCACCGGCCCTCGAGGCGCGTCGCCTTCGGTTTTCGGCGCCAGATAGAATTCCCAAACGATCTTGCCGGTCTTCGCATCGAGCCCGTACACATGCCCCTTTCCGCCCTTGAAATCTCCGCCCGAATTGCCGGCAAAGACCAGGCCGTCGTAGGCAATGGGGGCAGACGGCACCGACTCGCCTAATTTCGCGTCCGCGATGGTCGTAGCCCACAAGCGTTTGCCGGTCTTGAAGTCATAGCCGAGCACGCGCCCGTCCTGTGTGCCGCGAAACAGCATGCCGTCCATGTAAGCCGCGCCGCGGTTCGAGGGCAGCAGGCTGGGCGGATAGTCCTCGTGCGTGCGCCAATTCTCGGCACAGGTCGCGGGGTTGAGCGAAAAAATATCAAACTCGGTCGTACCGATCAGCGCGTTATCCACCATGATGAGACCGGACTCAAATGCGGCGATCGAATGAGTGTCGTACGTGCACAAGACCTTGAGCTTGCCCGCATTCTTGGTGTTGATTTGATTCAACGTCGAATACCGCTGCGACCCCACCGTCCTGTTGTAGCTGGGCCAATCGGTCGAGGCCGAAGTCGGGTCCGAGGGAACCGGTGTTGCCGCCGCCGCCGGCGCTTGATAAGCGGCGTTCGATTCTGTGGTCAATGTTCCCGCTGGCGAGTTGATCGTCAGAAGATAGGCGCGCGACAGCCCTCCGATGGTCGACATCTGCACGGGGAAGGCTAAATACAGACCTCCGCCGATGACTGCGCCGGCCACAACCAGTACGCCTAAAATGATCAAGATTTTTTTCATATGCATCCCGGCGCTGTTCGCATGATCAAGTGACGTCGCGCGTCATTGGCCTGCTGCAGCCGCGGCGTCCAGCCCCAGGACGACGACCGTGGCAACGACGGGCTTCACCGGCCATGCAACCATGGTAAAGCCGTCAGCCACTGCGACTTTTTGCTGACCGTTGACGCTGTAAGTGATCACCCCGCCGCCGATGCCGCCACCGCTGCCGAGAACTTGTCCCCAAAGCTTCTGGCCGGTCGCGGAATCGAGCGCGTAAAAGTTGCCGCCGAGGTCGCCAAAGAACACGACGCCTCCGGCGGTCGGAACGATGCCTCCGAGAATGGGGTAGTTGGACTTCACGCGCCACTTCCACACCCCGGTGTCGGCGTCGGTGGCGTACACCCATCCCGCCCAGTACCCATCGGTTTTGTTTTCCTTGCCGAACATATTGATCGGGTTTAAAAATGCCGCGCCGGTCCATGGCTGCCCGACTGCGACCGAACGAAGTTTATCGTCCGTCTGAATTTTCACGGTGTCGCACCAGTCCACCGTACCGCTGATGATGAGATTGGTGGTGGGATCGTAGCCCGGGGTGCTCCACTCATCGCCTCCCACAGGTCCGGGGCAGAAGTGCACGAGCTTGCCGACCTCGAAAGTCTCATCATTATTCGAGACCGTGGTGATCGGCACGCGGTAGATCTGATGGTTGTCCGCAAGATCATAGCCGTACAGGCGCCCATCCTTCGGCGCAACCGCCATGATCTGCTTGCCGCCCATCGATTGAAGCAAAATGGGCGGGTTGGAAACGTCATAGTCGTGCCAGTCTTTCGGCACCAACTGGAAATGATTCTTGTAGTTCCCGGTCTTGGCGTCGAGCACCACGACCGAGTCAACATAGAGATTACTGCCCTGCCGCGCTCCTGATGCGAAGTCGGGCCCCGGATTGCCGCCAGGGACGTACACCAGCCCGTTTTTGATGTCGAGCGTATAAGAGGTCCAGGCCCCGGCGCCGGTGATGGGAATACCGGGCGCGTTTTTCCAGGTCGATTCATCGAGCGGGGTCGTGCCGACCGGTCCTCGCGGTTCATCGTCCGCGGTTTTAGGGGTCAGGTAGAATTCCCAGACGATCTTGCCGGTCTTCGCATCGAGCGCATACATGTGTCCCTTGCCGCCCTTGAAGTCGCCACCCGCATTGCCGACGTAGACCAAGCCGTCCCAGGCAATCGGGGCGGAGGGCGCTGTCTCACCATGGCTGGTGTTCCCAATCAACGTCGCCCACAGTTGCTTGCCAGTCTTGAAATCAAAGGCCAGCACTCGCGCGTCCTGCGTGCCGCGGAACAGCATGCCATCCATGTAGGCTGCGCCGCGATTGGAAGGCAGCAGACTGCCGCCGCCGCCGAAGTGTGTGCGCCACTTCTCGGCGCAGGTCGCGGGGTCCAGCGAGAAAATATCGTACTCGGTGGTGCCGATCAGGGAGCCTTCCACCATGATTAGAGTCGTCTCAAAAGAGGTGAGCTGATGGGTGCTGTACGTGCACAAAACCTTCAGCTGACTCACATTCTTGGTGTTGATTTGCGTGAGCGGCGAGAAGCGCTGCGATGAAGGCGTTCGATTGTAGCTGGGCCAGTCCCCGGCCGCCGCGTTCGGCCATGCCGCGTCGGCCACGGGAGTCGACGCTACGGCAGCCGCGGGAGCTACATATGCGGGATTTGCTTCAGTGCTCACAGTGCCCGCCGGCGTGGATAAGGTCTTCATATAATTGAGCCCCATCCCTCCGTAGGTGGTCATCGCGATCGGGAATGCGAGATACAGAATCCCCGCGATCACCACGCCTGCTACAAAGAGGCCGCCAAGAATGAGCCAGATTCTTTTCTTCATAAATTAGCCTTTGGAGTCCGCCTTTGATTGAAAGACCGTCGGCAAATTTCCCGGACGACACACACGGACCAGCCGCATTGGCTCGCGGAATGTACCCTGAAACCTCATTCGGAAGCCCTTAGACTTAAGTCTCATTTCAACAGGCATGCCTGCTTCTCATCCTGTCGCCACTGACATTTGCTTGTGACATGTCGGCAGGGGTTTTGGTCGCTGTTCGACACGCAAATATGGAGTGCCTCCAATGGACGATTTATGGCATTTGATTGCGGACCAGATTTCCGACCGGGTCAGCGGTCCCATGAAGTTTCGAATCGTCCTGCAGCCGCTGATGGCGACCTTTCTCGCCGTCCGATCGGGGTTGAGAGACGCAAAAAACGGTGCGGCGCCTTATTTCTATGATCTCATCTCCAGTCCCGGCCGCCGCGGTGAGCTGATTAAAGAAGGATGGAAGAGCATCGCGCGGCTGTTCTTCCTGGCGATGGTTCTCGATATCGTCTACCAGATTTTCGTCCAGCATTCCTTTCATTTGCGGGCGGCCCTCATGGTCGCCATCGTCCTGGCGATCCTGCCCTACGTGATCTTGCGCGGTATAGTTACGCGTATCGCAACGCGGCTAAAGCCTCGGCCATAGACTTTGCCCGTCAGTGCCAACCGACGCTAAGCCCGAGATCACCGGCGCGGACGGCCCAGGCAGTCTGCTGGTGCTTGCGCTGCTCGCGTTCATCGCCGGCGCCGGCGCCGGACTCATCGGAGCGCTGTTCCGGCTCGTGCTCAAGCAAGCCGACCACTTGCGAAACGTGATTATCCTGTGGGCGCGGGGCGAGCAACTCGTGGGATTGCTGCTGGTGACGATCGCCAGCGCAGCGGCGGTTGCAGTTGCCGCGTGGATGGTGCGCCGGTTCTCGCCGGAGGCAGCGGGCAGCGGCATCCCTCATGTCGAGTCGGTGCTGCGCGGGGAATTGCCCGAGGCGCCGTTTCGCCTGATACCCATCAAGTTCGTGGGCGGTGTGCTCGCGATCGGCTCCGGACTGGCGCTCGGCCGGGAGGGACCCAGCGTGCAAATGGGATCGAGCATCGGTGATCTCGTGGGGCGACTGTTTCGGCGCAATTTGCCGGACCGTCTGGTGCTTCTGGCTGCCGGTGCCGGCGCCGGCTTGGCCACCGCCTTCAATGCACCGATTGCCGGCGCCATATTTGTCCTGGAGGAGTTGGTGCAGCGCTTCGATACGCGCATTGCCATCATTGCCCTGGGGGTCTCGTCGACCGCCATTGCGGTGGCGCGCATATTCCTCGGCGATGCACCGGATTTTCACGTCGAGCATTTGAGCTACTTTCACCCAGGCACGAGGCCGCTGTACTTTTTACTGGGCGCGATTGCCGGCCTTTTCGCAATCCTCTACAACCGCGCGCTGCTCGGCGCCATTGCGGCCGCGAACCGCCTGGAACGCTGGCCGGTGCCGCTGCGCGCCGCATTGATCGGCGCGGCAGTAGGAATGTTGGCGTGGTTTGCGCCCGGCCTGGTCGGCGGCGGCGATGAGATCACGCAGCGCACGCTTCAAGGAACCGATGCGCTGGCGCTCGTGCCGCTGGTGTTCCTGCTGCGCTTTACGCTGGGCGCGGTGTCCTACGCCGCACGCACGCCCGGGGGCTTGTTCGCTCCCATGTTGGTGCTCGGCGCGCAACTCGGATTGCTGTTCGGAATTCTGTGTAGGCTGGCATTCCCCGATCTGGATATTCAACCGCAGGCGTTTGCGGTGGTCGGAATGGCGGCATTTTTCACCGGCGTCGTACGTGCGCCGCTCACCGGCATCGTGCTGGTTGTCGAGATGACCGGCAGCTTCAACATGCTGCTGCCGATGCTCGGCGCATGCTTCGCGGCCATGCTGGTGCCGACGCTGCTGCGCAATGCGCCAATCTATGAATCATTGGCAGTCATTCCGGTGCGGCAGAACGCCTCTGGGCAGAGGTGACCCATGGATGCGATCCTGAACCAGTCCCCACCGAGCGCGCGCCGCGCTCACACATTTCGCGCGGTTGAGGATGCTGCCTCAGGAGGTCGCGCCTATTTCTTGATGAACGCCGCTGCGACGCTGATCGCCGGTTTTGGTCTTTTCGAGGATTCCCCTGCCGTCATCATCGGCGCGATGCTGATTGCGGCGCTGCTCGGGCCGATTCAGGGCATGGCCATGGCGTTGGCCGAATCGAACTTGGAATTGTTGCGCACCTCGCTGATCGCAGAGATCCTCGGCGCCGCGTTGGTGCTGGCACTCGGCATCGCTTTAGGCACGATCGATCGCGTTTCGCCCCTGAGTCACGAAATCCTGGCGCGCACGGCTCCGAATATTCTCGATCTGCTGATCGGCCTGGTGGGCGGGGCAGCCGCGAGCTTCGCCATCGCCACACCGAGCTTGGGCTCCATGGCCGTGGGCGTGGCGATCGCAACGGCACTCGTTCCTCCATTGACGACCTGTGGAATTCTCATTGCGCGTGGTCTGCCAACTCTTGCCGCCGGTGCGTTTCTTCTGTTCCTCGCCAACTTGGTCGCGATTACGTTCTCGGCGATGGTGGTGTTCATGATTCTGGGCCACCGCGCCGCGATCACAGGCCCGGTCACCGGCAAAACCACGGCGCTCATCCCCCGCCTCGCCTGCCTGGCAATTCTCCTGGTGCTCGGTATTCATTTATTCAATGTTTTTCAGCAGACCTATGGCGAGGCCACGCTACGCTCCAAAGTCCGGCAGACCGTAGAGCGGGAATTGCTGAGCTTCCCGGGCTCGAGCATCGATGACATCTCGCTCCAGGATCGATTCGGCCGGCCGTCGGTGTTCGTCGCCGTTAAATCACCGCACCAATTCTCGAGCGAGGAGGTTGGCCAAATCAATGACTTGCTCAACACGGCATTGGGAGCGCCGGTCGACCTGCATCTGCGCGCAGAGATCACCGTGGAAACCACCCGCAGCGGCGTCGCGTCGAAGCCACGCGCGGCCACGGGCCAGGGTTAATCGGTTCCGTCGTGCTTGGCGTCGGGCTTGTGCTTATCCTTGCCGCCGGCCTTGATCACC
This sequence comes from uncultured Gammaproteobacteria bacterium, assembly GCA_963785405.1. GTDB lineage: Bacteria > Pseudomonadota > Gammaproteobacteria > Steroidobacterales > Steroidobacteraceae > Bog-1198. Next base: position 486,337 of record CAWAVF010000002.1, on the reverse strand, counting down.
AATAATTCCGCGCCGCCCGCGGTCGACTCGCGCTTGCTGAGATCTTTGAGAAGTCCTTCGTCCGTCAGATCGAGTTTGTGGGAATTCTCCCAGTCCGTTGCCGCCGCCTTTGCCAGCCGCTTAACCACATGGTGCGCATCCGTTTCAATGGCAAGCTCACGTCGTCCGTCAAAACTGCCGGGCGAGAGATTGATGGAGCCCACGATGGCGCGCGCGTCGTCAACCAGAATCATCTTGGCATGCAGTTTCAGGCCCTTGAGCGTATGAACTTTGGCGCCCACATCGTGCATGATTCGCAAGCCCCCGACTCCCTCCACCAGTTTGTCTTTTTTGAGGGTGTGCGGCGGGCGCGCCAGAATGTGCAGCTTGACTCCGCGTCCGGCGGCTTGCACCAGACGCTCGATAATCACCGTGTCCTGGTAGCGCTCATTCTGCAGCCACAGGCTGTGCTTCGCCGAATCAATGAAGCTTGCGATGCGCTCACGGCCGTTGTTCGGGCACCAGATGAGTTGCGAATGCTGCCCGGGATTAAAATCCTTGCGATCCCAGTCGGCCTGGAAACAGCTAATCATTTCTTCGACTTCGATCTTGTGCGTGGTGACCACTGCGTAGTCGCGCGTGATGGTCAGGTCCTTTGTCTCCCAATTGAACGACTCCACGAACCCGATTGAATCGTCGATGACCATTGATTTTTGGTGGGTCAGATCGAACGCCGGGCTGCTATCGACCACCTCGACGCCTTCGTGCGCCAATTTCTTTTTGGTGTCGTCGTTTTCGCTTTCGCCGCCGCGGCGCGCGGGATTCAGCATCACCCGCACGTTGACCCCGCGGCGTTTTGCGGCAATGACGGCCTTGGTGAGAGCCGGATCAGTAAACAGAAACATGCGGATTTGCAGCGACTTTTTTGCCGCCGCCAACGCGTCGAGTATCGGCTGCGCGGTGTCGTCGGGAAGTACGATTAAAGAATGGCTCATGGTGCCTCGATGTTGGATGGTGAGGTACTTTGGGTGCTCAGTTGCTAGGGAGGCGCTCCCGACGGCGTGTTTTCATACTGGATTCGATGCAATTCGCTGTAGATGCCTTTGAGCGCCAGCAATTCATCGTGCGTACCTTGTTCCGCCACGACACCGCGGTCGAGAACGATGATCTTGTTGGAATCCCGGATGGTGCTGAGCCTGTGAGCAATGGTGATCACGGTGCGGCCCTTCATCAGCTTGGAGAGACCTTCCATGACCAGGCGCTCGGATTCCGTGTCCAGGGCCGCCGTCGGTTCATCCAGGATCAAGATCGGGGAGTTGCGAATGATCGCGCGCGCGATTCCAATGCGCTGCCGCTGGCCGCCCGAGAGGGTCAAGCCGCGCTCGCCGACCAGAGTGTCGTATCCATGCGGCATGGCACTGATGAAGTCGTGGGCGTTGGCGAGCTTCGCTGCCTCGATGATCTCTGCATCCGTGGCCCCGGTTCGACCATAAGCGATGTTGGACTTTATGCTGCCGCGAAACAGCACGGTGTCCTGCAAAACAAAGCCAATTTGCTTGCGCAGAGATGCCTTGGTGTACTCCGTGACATCGACACCGTCGATTGTTACGCGGCCTCCATCGACATCGTAGAAGCGCGGAATGAGGCTCACCACGGTCGACTTGCCGCCTCCGGTGGTGCCGACCACACCGAGTTTTTCACCGGCTGCGACGCCGAAACATACGTCCTTGAGCACCGGCGCCGCGGGGTCGTAGCCAAAAGCGACGTTCTCGAAACTGATGGTGCCTTTCGCAACCTCGAGAGTCTTCGCGCCGTCGCGGTCCTTGATGGCGGTATCCGTGTCCAGAATGCGCTGGATGCGCTCCAGCGAAACGGTGGCCTGTGCGATCGCATTGGTATTTTTCGCCAGATCCTGGACCGGCTTGAAGAATTTGTTGAGGTACGCCAGAAACACCGTCAATGCGCCCACCGTCATGACATCCTTGAGGTTCAGCGCCGCGCCGCGCCACAGCACCAGCGCCGTGCATAGCGCCACGACCACGGACACTATCGGCGAGAGCAAGGATTTGACGCGGCGCGCAGCGAGCGCGGCATCGACCGCTTCGTGGCTGACTTCGCTGAGGCGGGAATCTTCGAGCGTTTCACGGCCGTAGGCTTTAACCACACGCACCGACTCGAGTCCCTCTTGGACCACGCTCACGATATCGGCTTGATGAAGACGAACCTCATGAGTCGCCTTCTTCACCGCTTTCTTGAAGCGGCTGACGAACATCAACAAGAACGGAGTCACCGCCACCGCGATCAGCGCGAAGTCCCAGTTGAGCCAGAACATCAAGCCCAGCACGCCAATGATGGTGAGAACGTCGACCAGCAGGCTCAAGGTATTCGAGGAGGCGAAATTCTGGATCGTCGCCACGTCGCTGGTGATCGTGGATAACAACGTCCCGGTCTGTTGCTTGTCGAAATACGACAAAGACAGGCGGTGCAAATGATCGTAGATGCGAATGCGCAGGTCGTTGGCGACCCATTGCCCCACGCTCTCGGTGTAGTAGTTATCGATGTAGGTCGCAATCGCACCCACTACCGCAATCAACACCACGCCGATCCCGGCGAGCAAGGCCAATCCCAGTTTGCTGTCACCGACCGAAAAATCCTTCAAGCCGCGCAGCAAATCCGGCAGCGGGTGCGAGCCAAGCACGCTGTCGATAACCACTTTGAGGGGCCATGGAGCAGCGAGACTCATGGCGGTCTCGATGATCATCGCAATAAAAACGATGATGAGCCACCCTGTATAGGGACGCACCAGCGCTCGAATCAGCGAGAACATTTCGCGCGACCCAATGTCCGGAATCGAAGCCCCAATCAGGGGTTTCGCCTTTTTTCCGGATGCCGCAGCCGCTGCCGCTGGGGTATCAATCGTGGGATTGGTCGCCAATTGATGGATCCTTCCGCCAGGACTGCGCGATAGCCTCAAAATCGGCCTGAGTGTATTGCAAGAGTGGCCGCCTGCCCCTAGGACCAAAGGCGCATGGCGGTGTGGATTTCGAGTCCCTGTCCCGATGGCCATTGATTTGCCGGGGCAATGCCCGCAGCATTGTTATTCCACAGAAATTCCAGGAATCGCCCATGGCAGCGACAGTTACGGTAGGTCAACTCAAGATCAATAAGGTCTTGTACGATTTCGTCAATGACGAGGCCATACCGGGCAGCGGTGTTGAGGGACCCAAGTTCTGGGACGGTTTCGCAGCGCTGGTGCGCAGAATGGCGCCGCGCAACGCCGCCCTGCTGCTTAAGCGCGATGAGCTGCAGGCAAAAATCGACGCCTGGCATCGCCAAAATCATGGGGTAGGATTCGATCACGCAAAATACAAGGCTTTCCTGAAAGAGATCGGCTACCTGGTCGCCGAGCGGGAGCCGTTCGCGGCGAGCACAGCGAACGTCGATGCGGAAATCGCCCACATCGCCGGCCCGCAATTGGTGGTGCCGGTCAGCAACGCCCGCTATGCGCTGAACGCGGCGAATGCTCGCTGGGGCAGCCTGTACGACGCGTTGTACGGCACCGACGCGATTCCCGATGACGGCGCCCCTCGCGGCGGCCAGTACAATCCGCAACGCGGTGCCAAGGTCATTGCCTACGTGCGGGATTTCTTGGATGCGCACTTTGCGCTCATCGACGGTTCGCATCGCGATGCGGCGCAGTACCTTGCGGCAGCCGACGGACTCGAGGTTCGACTCAAAAACGGCAGCACTACGCGGCTTAAGAACGCTGCCGCCTACTGCGGCTACCAGGGCAACGAGCGTTCGCCCACCGTCCTGTTGCTGGTACATCACGGCTTGCACGTGGAACTGCACATCGATCGCACTCACTACATCGGCCGCGACGATCCCGCCGGAGTCAGCGATGTGGTGATCGAATCCGCGATCACCACAATACAGGATTGCGAGGATTCGGTTGCCGCAGTGGATGCCGAGGATAAGATTCATGTGTATCGAAACTGGCTGGGCCTGATGAAGGGCGGGCTCGAGGCGCGCCTCGAGAAGGGCGATAAGCCCCTTATTCGTCGCTTGATCGCAGATCGCCAGTACCAGGCTGCAAACGGCAAACGATTCGTGCTGCCGGGGCGAAGTCTCATGTTGGTGCGCAACGTCGGCCACCATATGCTCTCGAATATAGTGACTCTGGACGGAGCGCCCATCCCCGAAACCTTCATCGATGCGGCGATCACGGTTCTCATTGCCGTTCACGATCTTCGCGGCGCCGGCGCGCGCCGCAATTCGCGCTCAGGATCGGTGTATGTCGTCAAACCAAAAATGCATGGACCGGACGAAGTTGCCTTTGCGGGCGAACTATTCGGCGCCGTCGAGGAATTGCTGGGCCTGGCGCACAACACCGTGAAAATCGGCATCATGGATGAAGAGCGGCGCACCAGCCTCAATCTCATGGAATGCATACGGGCGGCGCGCCAGCGGGTGGCCTTCATCAACACCGGCTTTCTCGATCGCACCGGCGATGATATCCACACCTCGATGGAAGGGGGCGCGGTGCCGCGCAAAGGCGACATCAAGAAGGCCGGATGGCTGGACGCCTATGAACGGCAGAACGTGGATATCGGATTGGCCTGCGGTCTGCGAGGAATCGCGCAGATCGGCAAGGGGATGTGGGCCATGCCGGACCTGATGGCAGATATGCTGAAAACGAAAATCGCCCATCCTCTGGCGGGCGCCAGCACCGCTTGGGTGCCCTCGCCCACAGCCGCCACCCTGCATGCCCTGCACTATCACATGGTGGATGTCGCCGCCGTGCAAGAGCAGCTGGCAAAACGCGCGCGCGCTTCATTGGACGATATTTTGGTGCCGGCGCTGGTGGCCACGCCGACCTGGAGCAACAGGGATATCGAGGAGGAACTCAACAACAATGCGCAGAGCATTTTGGGCTACGTGGTCCGATGGATTGACTCCGGCGTTGGTTGCTCGAAAGTGCCGGACTATTTCAATGTGGCATTGATGGAAGATCGAGCCACGTTGCGCATCTCGAGTCAGCACGTCGCGAATTGGCTGCGCCACGGCATTTGCACGCCTGCGCAGGTCATGCGTGCCCTCAAAGAGATGGCGCGCGTGGTGGATCAGCAGAACGCCGGCGATCCAAACTATCAGCCGCTCGCACAGGACCCGGACCACAATGTGGCCTTCAAAGCAGCTTGCGATCTGGTGTTCAAGGGTCGCGAGCAGCCGAATGGCTACACCGAGGGCATTCTAACCGCCCGCAGAATCGAGAGAAAGGCGCTGTCAGAAGCGTCGGCGTAGCTCCGCCAGCCATCCAGGCTCGGTTCCGCAAAGTGTGGATCACTCATCTTACTCATGATGGAATTGGCACGATGAGTACCACGGCCCCCATGTTTCTTACTAAAATTCCCGCAGCGTGGGTCGCGGTCGGTGCTCTATTATTTTTTGCGGGCGGCAGTCGCGCTGACACGCAACTCAATTCGATCACGGTCGAAGCGCAGCGCGAGCGCAAGGTTCTCGAGCACCAGGTGGACGCGTTTGTTTTTTCCGTCATCGTGCGCCACAGCGACGACAATGAGGGGCTGGCGCGCTGGAACGAGCCGATCTGTCCGTTCGTGGATGGCCTGCTCGAGGAACAGAGCAAATTCGTGATCGCGCGCCTGCTGGCGATCGCGACGTCGGCTGGTGCGCGTCTCGGCCCTGAGCATTGCCGGCCGAACTTCTATGTGGTCGCGACAGCGGAGCCCGATCAATTCCTGAAAAAGTGGTATGCACGCGACCCCAAGATGTTCAACCATCTCCACGGCCGAGCCCCGATAAAGAATTTCCTCACGACGCCGCGGCCGGTGCGTGTCTGGTACAACCGTGATTTCGCCTCGGGCGATGGACTGCCGGCCATGGATCAGCCTCTGCAGCTGGCTGGCGGGACGCCGGGAACCGGGGCAACGGCTACCGCGGAGAATACCTACCCGGTTATCCCCCTTCACACGCCGGGGGGCACGCGCCTTGCGTGGGACGGAGTGCAAAACCTCTCTTTGGTCATAGCGGTCATCGACACCACTCGCATAAAGAACCTCAGCGTCGGCCAGCTCGCTGACTACGTCGGCATGGTCGGATTGGCCGAAGTGCATCTGGACGCCCAGGTGGGAGCACCGTCCATCCTGCAACTGTTCAACGCGGCCGCAGACAGCTCGCCCCATAGCTTGAGCAGCTGGGATGAGGCCTTCCTCAAGTCGGTGTACGACACGAATCAAAGAAGCGTTGTGCAGCTGCAAAATATCGAGGAACACATGACCGAGACGCTCGCGCATTGATGAAAGAGCGCGCCGCGCAGGTCGCCGCCGCGACGCGCCTACCCGCCCTCGTGCTGCTTCCGGGCCTGGATGGGACCGGCAAATTGTTTGCTGAGTTCGTCAAATCCCTGGACCCCGGCGTCAGCGCCATTGTCGTGGCATATCCGCCGGCCAAACCCATGGGCTATGAGGAACTCGACGTGTTGGTGATGACTGTATTGGACAAAAAGCCGCGAGATCAGCGCTATGTCTTGTTGGGCGAATCCTTCTCCGGTCCGCTCGCGATTCGTATCGCCGCGCGAGCCCCGGCAGGGCTCGTCGGTCTCATTCTCAGCGCTTCCTTCGCGAAGAACCCCTTCCCCTGGTTGGGTTGGACGCGGCCGCTTGCCGCCTATCTACCGGTAAAGTCACTGCCCCGATGGGTGCGCGCGCCATTGATGTGGGGGTCGCTCTCGCCGCACCGCGCGCCATCGCAGATGCAACGTGCCATGTCGGGTGTCTCTGCCGCAGTGATCCGGCAGCGCATCGCGGCCGTGCTCGCGGTTGACGAGACCAGCGCCCTTGAGCGCGTCAGGATTCCAGCGCTGGTGCTGCGGGCCACAGGTGACCGCGTGATACCGAAAGCCGCGACGCGCCGGATACAGAAGATTCTTCCACAAGCTCAATTCCTTGAAATCGCTGCCCCGCACTTGTTGCTGCAGACGCGTCCTCAGGAGTGCGCCGCGGCCGTGCTGCGGTTTTTGCAAGATCTGAGCGCGAACCCCGCGCCGCATTGAAACCCTCATTCCCAAATGCTGGAAACTTTTTCGCCTCTGACGAGCTGCTTGACCGCGCGATACGAGTTCCTGAAAATCGGCGGCAGCAAGGTCCGCACCATCGAACGATAAATGCGTGACGGTCTGATTCGGACTTTATTATCCTGAGAGATGTGAAAAAGAGTTGAGTGCACCTCTTCCGTCGCATTCCAGGTGTTCGTGTAGTAATAAAGAGCGATCGACATGCGCTCAATGCCCTGCGGTGCCGCGAGCGGCAATGGGTGGCCGTGCAGGGATTCATCGGTCGTGGAGAACACGACGCAGCGATTGAAAATTGGCGGGACCGCAGTGACCCGCGACATGGATGAGCGTACCCACAATTCCAGATCGCCGTTGTAGGTGGGCTGCCAATCCTTGTTGAGGTACAAAAGCAAATTCAGGCGCCGCTCGAGGTTGTAGCGCCTCAGATGATTGAAATCAGTGTGAACCTCAAGATAGCCACCCGGCTGAATCTTGTGCAAACCGCCGCCAAAATAAGATGGGTCCGTGAGCAATCCGCTGATACCCGTAAGTTTCTCGAGATAGCTGACAAATGCCCCGGAGTTGAGGAAGTTGATGAGTCGCGCAGTCTCCGGACCTACCGCATCCGGCTTAAAGGCATACTTATTGTGATCAGTCTTGCGATCGACGAATTTTTCGTAATATTCCGAGCGCCGCACGGCAGCCGCTTCTTGGCGTACCTGTTCCAATATTTCCGGATCGACGAAGTCATCGAGAACGATGTGAGGCCACGGCTTGTTCTGCGCGTAGGCGTCGCTGAGTTTTTGCCCCTCGGATGCGAGCGTTGACTGGTCGCAGCTATACTTGATCATCTAGGCAGATTTTAGCAAAGAACGGTGCCTCTAACCTTAAGCCTGGCAAGACACCGGTACCCTGGGCGGAGTAAAGTTCACTCAAGAGCGGTTGGTACGTGCGATGACACGAAGGCGAATGGCGCCAGCGGGAACCGGTTTCTGCCTTCAGCGCTGCGTGGCAGGGGCATTCTGCGCTCTTCTTCTCCTGTCAGGGACGTCGCGGCCAGCATCCAACCCGGGTGATAAGCCTCTCACCGCGATCCTGATCATTGCGCGAAACGCCTTGCCCGATTCCATGTTCGCGGACTCGATTGTGCTCGTAATGAACAATCTCGGTCCCGCCCCGGTCGGCATCATCATCAACAGGCCGATGCCGATATCCGTGCCGGGTCTCTTTCCCGATCTCAAGCGCCTCGGGCAGGTGCGCGATAAGGTGTACTTCGGCGGACCGGTTGACTTCGGGTCGGTATGGTTTGTATTTCGTGCCGCCGCGCCGCCTGAGCATGCGATCCAGATTCTTGACAACGTGTACTTGAGCGCCGACCAGCAGTTGCTGCTCAAGCTGCTTGGCCGCGGCAAGCCCATGGACGGTCTGCGGATCTTCGTCGGCCATGCCGGCTGGGCGCCGGGGCAGCTCGAGGCCGAGATCGATCGGCACGACTGGACGCTAAAACGCGCCGAGGCAGACGCAATCTTCAGCGGCAGGTCCGAGCGCCCCTGGCCCGCGCCGCAGGACCCAGAGCGCAGCATCTAGCGGCCCGCGTTCGCGCAATCAGTCAGGTCGGCTCGTTGGGCGCGATCGGGCATGGCAAATCAGCGGATTCTCGGTATAGGATCAGTCTAACCCCAGTCACGCCAGAATCAGGAACCAGGAACATGCCGAAGCGAATCGATTTGGAAGCGGTGCCGGTACACCGTGGATGCGCATATCCGGCGCCTTTTGATCTGCCATGCGCGACTCGTGCACGGCAGCGGTTAGGTGAAGCCGCGGGTTTAACCGACTTCGGGGTGAACTTGATGCGTCTACAACCCGGGGGTTGGTCGAGCCAGCGGCATTGGCACAGCGCGGAAGATGAGTTTGTGTTCATCGTGGAGGGAGAAGTGGTGCTGGTGACGGATTCGGGTGAAGAGACACTGCGTGCCGGCGATAGCGCCGGATTCAAAGCGGGCGTCAAGGACGGGCACCACCTGCAGAACCGATCGCAGCGCGATGCCGTCATTCTCGAGATCGGATCGCGCAAGCCCGATGATGAGGGCGAGTATTCGGACATCAATATGCGCTTCACGAGGCGCGGCGATTCAGCGTTTTCGCATAAGAACGGCGCGCCGTATCCGAAGCGGACCGGCTAGCGCACCGAATCACGGACGGGTGATTCACTTGTCGCTACTAAGCGACGAGTGCGCGGTCAACGAACCCTGGTACGCCGCGTTGATCGCGTTTGGCCGCCTCGCGATGCAAAACGCGTCTCATTGCACGAGCTTTGCAACGCCTTCAAAAGGAGTAAAATATACAACATGTTGTACACCGTTCTTCGCGGGATTCCGCTGCGATTAGCATCCACGCGGTCGAGTCGCGTTGTAATTGCAGTCGCGATGTCGGCCCTGATTGCCGGCTGCAACAACAACTACAGCTCCGCCTGCTTCGGATACACCTGCAGCGGCGTGCCCACCGAGTATTCGTTCGGCGTCGTCGGCGCTAACTTCTCCGCTGCCAATGGAGCCGGTCCCGCGGATGTCGTCGCGCTCAGCACGGTTCAGCCACCCGCAAGCAACGCACCGTCGAATTTAAAGACGTACCTATCGACGGGCGCCGGCATGTTCGCGGCGCCGACCCTGACACCCGCCGGCAACAATCCCTTGTACCTGGCGAGTGCGGACTTGAATGGCGACGGTTTCACGGATGTGGTTTCCGCGAGCTACTTCGACGGTGCGCTGGCCATCTTCTTCAACAACAAGGCGACTCCCGGAACCTTTAACCCCGCGGTCTTCCTGAACAGTCCGGGTGCATCGCAGGTTGCGATCGCTGACATGAACGGCGACGGCTTGCCCGACCTGGTGTCCGCCGATTTCAACGTCTCGTTGTTTTTGCAATCCTCCCCCGGGACTTTCGCCGCGCCGATCAACCTCTACAGCGGCGGCGCGAATTGGGTCGCGCTCGGGGATCTTAACCACGATGGCGCGATGGACGTAGCGGTAACCGACGCTGTCGGCGTGAAGGTACTGTTTCAAGTCGGCGCCGCGGCAGTGCCGGCGTTCGCCGCCCCGGTCAGCGTCTTTACTCAGACCGTGAATCAGAATGTTTTCGGAGCAAACATCGTCGCCATCGCCGACGTCAATGGCGATGGCTACAACGATCTGGTGATCACGGACCCAGGCCCGACGGGCGGAATGTCACCGACGGTGAACATACTGCTGCAGGACTCCACACATCCCGGAACTTTCCTGCCTGCCGTCGCTTACGCCATTGCCGCGCAGGATCTGCCCCAGTCGATCATCGTCACCAATCTGACCGGCGCGGTTGGGCCCGGCACGCTCGACATCGTCATCGGCGGACAAAAAAATGTCACCGTGCTGCTGCACGCCTCGACTCCAGGCCAGTTTCAGCAGGCAAACATTTATGCTGCGTCCGGCGCAAACGAGGTCGCCGTGGCGGACATCAACGGCGATGGCAAGCCTGATATCGTGACGAGCACCGGCGTGAGCCGCACCATCCAGGGCGGCGTGGTGACGAATAATCCGGGTGTGCTGCTGCAGACCACCACAGGGGTCTTTGGAGCGCTGCAAGATCTTCCCTGAACGCCGCGGCGCAGCGCGCAAAATGGACGCGGCGCAGCATACCGTGTATAGTACGCGCAGCTTAAATGAGGTTGGTGCTCGGTCAGCGCCACCTTGAGCTCTTGGTCCGTCTCAGGCGCACTTCGCTTTTTTTACCCTCCTCGCTAGACCGCTGCGGAAAATATTTCCGTCGTGCGAGTCCAAATTTTCAAAAGGTTTAATAATGTCATTTTCCGATCTCGGGCTATTGCCCGAATTATTGCGTGCCGTTGCCGATAAGGGCTACGACACACCCTCCCCCATTCAAATTCAAGCGATTCCTGCGGTGCTTGCCGGCCGCGACGTTTTGGCCGGCGCGCAAACCGGCACCGGCAAAACCGCCGGCTTCGTGCTGCCCATTCTGCAGCGCCTGACTGCGGATGTTGCGCACGGCACCAGCCGGGCGCCGCGTGCGCTGGTGCTGACGCCGACCCGCGAACTCGCCGCACAGGTTGCGCAAAGCGCGCGCGACTATGGCAAGCACCTGCCGCTTCGCACCTACCAGGTGTTCGGCGGAGTCAGCATCAATCCGCAGATAACCGCACTGCGCGGCGGCTGCGACATCCTGGTCGCCACGCCCGGGCGGCTGCTGGATCTTGCGCAGCAGCGCGCCGCGGACCTTTCCAAGGTGCAGGTACTGGTGCTCGACGAAGCCGACCGCATGCTCGACATGGGCTTCATTCCAGACATTCGCCGCATCATCAAATTGCTGCCGCAGAAACGCCAAAACCTGCTGTTTTCCGCGACCTACTCCGACGATATTCGCAGTCTGGCGGAGCGGCTGTTGCACAATCCGCTGTCGGTCCAGGTTGCGGCGCGCAATGCGCCCATCGAGCTGGTTGAACAGCGCGCGTATCGCGTGCAGAAGGAACAGAAGCGACACTTGCTCGTGCATCTGATTCAAGAAGGTCAATGGCGCCAAGTGCTGATCTTCACGCGCACCAAGCACGGCGCCAATCGTCTGACGCAGCAGTTGCAGGGCGCCGGCATCGAAGCCGCCGCCATCCACGGAAACAAGAGTCAGGCGGCCCGCGTGAAGGCGCTCGACATGTTCAAGCGCGGTCAGGTCACTTGCCTGGTGGCCACCGAGGTCGCGGCGCGTGGTCTTGACATCAAGGAGCTTCCGCAAGTGGTCAACTATGAGTTGCCCAACGTGCCGGAAGACTATGTACATCGCATCGGCCGCACCGGCCGAGCCGGCTCCGCGGGCGAAGCGGTATCTCTGGTGTCTTCCGATGAGTCCGGCTTGTTGCGCGACATCGAGCGGGTTCTACGCCGCAGTATCCCGACGCTCCCGACCCCGGCGTTCAAAATTGTCGAGTCCGCGGTACCCGTTGCTTCGCACAACAGCCGACCGGGTCAGGGTCAGAGCCGGCATAGCGGGCAGAGTCATCATGGCGGCGGCGCCCGCAGAGACGGAGGGTCGGAGCGCCGCGATTCGCGCCGAGCGCCGAATGCGGGAACGCGAAGCTTCGCGCCGTCGCAGCGCAGCCGGTTCCGCTAGGACAGCTTCGGAGCCAAATCGCGCAGATACTTCGCAAAATCGGCGCCCAAGCTTGGGTGCTTCAGTGCGTACTCCACCGTCGCCTGTAGGTATCCAAGCTTGTTGCCGCAATCGTAGCGCTTACCCTCGAATTCAAACGCAAACACGGCTTCCCGCTGCATGAGGCGGGCAATGCCGTCCGTGAGCTGAATTTCGCCGCCCGCGCCTTTGCCGATTTTAGCGAGATCGTCGAACACCGAACCGGTGAGTAAATAACGCCCTACCACCGCCAATGTCGAGGCAGCCTGCGCCGGCTTTGGCTTCTCGACAATGTGCGACATTTTGCCTACGCGCGGCGCGATGCTGCGCTCCAAAGTCACGATTCCATACTTGTCGGTGTCCTGCTTGGGGACGTTCTGCACGCCGAGCACGCTGCACTGATGCTCGTTGAATACCTCGACCATCTGCTTAAGACAGGCCACTTTTGCGTCGATCAAATCGTCCGCGAGATGCACCATGAATGGCGCATCGCCGACCACCGGCCGCGCGCATAGCACAGCATGCCCCAGCCCCAGCGGCGCGGGTTGGCGGATATATACGCAGGAGGCCCAGCTCGGCAGGATGCCCCGCAGGGTATCAAGCAGCTCTGCTTTGCCCTGCGCCTGCAGCACCGCCTCGAGTTCCGGGTTGGAGTCGAAATGATCCTCGATCGCGCGCTTTGAACTGCCGGTAATGAACACCAGGGTATCGGCACCGGCGGACAGCGCTTCATCCACCGCATATTGGATGAGCGGCTTATCCACGATCGGCAGCATTTCCTTGGGGCTTGCCTTGGTGACGGGAAGGAATCTGGTGCCGCGCCCCGCGACCGGAAACACGACTACTTTAACTGGATGTGCCATGGGCAAATCATAACGGATTACGTGCCGAAACGTCGTCGGTCCCGGTCCTACAGGTCTAGCGCAATTTGACGATTGCGTATGCCTCGAAGCTATCCCAGGAATGACAAGCCGGGCAATGCCAATAGAAGCTGCGGCCGGAAAATCCGCATTCATTGCACCGATACTTTTCCGCCTGCGCCAACAGCGCGCCAATTTCCAGCGCGAGGCGTTCTGGCGGCGCCGGCGCGTCCTGCCACACGGCTTGCAAGACGGCGTCCTGTGAAAACACTTTTTCTATGGAAGCCCGCAGCGGCGGTGCTGAACCTAAGCCGGCGGCTATCGCCGCAAACACCAGGCGTTTTAGCTCGCTCAGATCCCGCGAACCGGCCTGCTGCACCAGCTCGGCAAGTATCGCGTCGCGCTGTTCGTCGCCGACCAGCTTGAGTAAGTGCGGCAATTCTTCTTGCAGCAGGGTCGGCGATTCGGTGAGTGCCTGCCGCAACTGCCGCACGGCGAGATCCGGCTGCGCTTCGCGCTCGGCTATTTGCGCGCCCAGCAGCGCAGCGCGCGGAAACGGCGTGGCTTCCTCGCGAGCATCGCGCAACAGCGCTCGCGCATTGCCAATGTCGCCGCGCTCGATGGCGAGGCTCGCCAATTCACAAAGATAGTGAGCGGCGACGGTGCGCGCAGGCGCGGCCTTGATGCGCGCCAGTTGCCGATACGTACCTAGCGCCTGCTGCCAGTCGTGCTGCCGCTCGTAGACGCCGCGCAGCGCATCGAGTGCGCTGACGCGCAATCGCGCCACTTCGCTCACCTGCTGAAACAGTCCTTCAGCCCGGTCGAGCACTCCGGCGCGCAAGTAGTCCTGCGCCAGCGCAAGCAACGCCTGCTCCCGATGTTCTGATGCCAATTCTTCGCGCGCCAGCAAATTCTGGTGAATGCGGATGGCGCGCTCTACCTCGCCGCGGCGCCGATATAGCGCACCCAGCGCGAAGTGCGTCTCAATCGTGTCGGCATTGGTGTCCATTAGTTTTAGGAACATGTCGAGCGCCCGATCGGGCTGCTCGGTCACGAGGTAGTCGAGCCCGGTCAAATAATCAGGATGCAGATTGTTCGAGGATCCCGGCCAACGCCTACCCCAGCCGAAGTGCCCCGCCAGAATTCCGAGCACCAGGGCCGCAAGCACCAAAGCCCATGTCAGCAGCGGGAGGTCGGACACGCGCCCGGTCCTGAAGCTGAGCTAATCGCGGATCGGCTGATCCGCACCGTCGTTGACGCGCTCGCGCAGGTCTTTGCCCGGTTTGAAGTGCGGCACATGCTTGCCGGCCAGAGCGACGGCTTCGCCGGTTTTCGGATTTCGGCCTTGTCTTGGCGGCCGAAAATGCAGCGAGAAGCTGCCAAAACCACGTATTTCGATGCGTTCGCCTGTCGCCAACGCATCGCTCATGATTTCCAGGAGTTGTTTCACGGCCAGCTCAACATCCTTCGCCGGCAAATGCTTCTGCTTGGCCGAAATGATCTCAATGAGTTCCGATTTCGTCATTATCGATCCGTGGGCATCACTAGTCATACTTTTAAAAGCGCAGGCGCAGCGAAACGCTGCGCCTGCCTTTCCCTTCAATCCTGGCCGGAGATTTGTTCTTTCAAAAGATCTCCCAAGCTGGTTCCGGTCGGTGAATCAGTCCGGTAGTTCTGCATTGCCTCTTGTTCCTCATGGATGTCCTTTGCCTTGATCGACAGCGAGATGCTGCGGCCCTTGCGATCCACGCCGGTGAATTTGGCTTCGACTTCGTCGCCAACCTTGAGCAGCAAGCGCGCGTCTTCCACGCGATCCCTTGATAGCTCAGAGGCTCGCAGCTGGCCGTCGACTCCATTGCCGAGATCGATGATGGCGCCCTTGGCATCCACTTCGCGCACCACGCCTTTCACGACGCTGCCCTTGGGATGTTCGGCGATGTAGGCCGAGAAGGGATCCTTGGCGAGTTGCTTGATCCCCAGGCTGATGCGCTCGCGCTCCGGATCGATCGACAACACCATGGCGTCGACTTGCTGCGCCTTTTGATAGCTGCGCACCGCCTCTTCACCGGGCATGTCCCATGAGATGTCCGACAGATGTACCAGTCCGTCGATTCCGCCGGCCAGACCTATGAATATGCCGAAATCCGTGATCGATTTGATCTGGCCGCTGACCTTGTCGCCGCGATTGTAGTTATCGGCGAATTCCTTCCACGGATTGGCCTTGCACTGCTTCACGCCCAAGCTGATGCGGCGACGCTCCTCGTCGATGTCCAGCACCATGACTTCGACTTCCTGGCCGACATGCACCACCTTGGCGGGATTGACGTTCTTGTTGGTCCAGTCCATTTCCGAGACGTGCACCAAGCCCTCTACGCCCTCTTCAATTTCCACGAAGCAGCCGTAGTCCGCGATGTTGGTAACCTTGCCGAACAGGCGGGTATTCGCGGGATAGCGCCGCGCAATGTTCTGCCAAGGGTCGGCACCCAGCTGCTTCAAGCCCAAAGACACACGCTGCCGCTCGCGGTCAAACTTCAAAATCCGGACATCGATCTCCTCGCCGACTTTGACCACCTCGGACGGATGCTTGACACGCTTCCAGGCCATGTCGGTGATGTGCAGCAGTCCATCAATGCCGCCAAGATCCACGAACGCACCATAATCGGTGAGGTTCTTGACGACGCCCTTGACGGCGGCGCCCTCCACCAGATTGTCGAGCAGTGCGGAGCGCTCGGCGCTGTATTCCTGCTCAACGACGGCGCGACGCGATACCACTACGTTGTTGCGCTTCTGGTCGAGCTTGATGACTTTGAATTCGAGCGGCTTGTTCTCCAGGTACGATGGATCGCGCACCGGGCGAACATCCACCAAGGAGCCCGGCAAGAATGCGCGGACGTTGTCGATCTCGACGGTAAATCCGCCTTTGACCCGACCGGTGATGATGCCGATGACGACCTCTTGCTTCTCGAAAGCGGTTTCCAGGCGCGTCCAGGTTCTGGCGCGCTTCGCCTTCTCGCGCGATAGCCGTGTCTCTCCGGAACCATCCTCGACGCTGTCCAGGGCGACTTCGACGGTCTCCCCGACTACAACTTCGATCTCGCCTTTTTCGTTTTTGAATTGATCGGAGGGAATGACCGCTTCGGATTTTAATCCGACATTTACGATGACATAGTCCTGGCCGACTTCGACGATCAATCCATTGAGGATGGTGCCAGGACGAATGCGCTGGCTCGCAATGCTTTGTTCAAACAGTTCCGCAAAACTTTCTGTCATGTTCTCTCTTACTGAAGCCCAGACACCGTTCCCGTGTGCCTAGAGGGGTTACCACAAAAAGGCTTTCGTTCCTTGAATAGCCACCTAAATCGACAGATGCTCGCGGGCTATGTCCAGCACGCGCCCGATCACCGCATCGACGGACATGCCCGTCGTATCCAACGTATGGGCGTCGGCACTTGCGATAAGAGGCGAAATCGCGCGGCTTATATCGCGCCTATCCCGCTCCGCTATCTCCAGCGAAAGGGCGGCAAGGTTAGCAGCAACCCCCTTTTCTTTCAACTGCTTATAGCGTCTAAGGGCTCTTTCTGCGGGGCTCGCGGTGAGGAAGATCTTCGCCTCCGCCCCGGGGAATACCACCGTGCCCATATCGCGGCCGTCGGCCACCAAACCAGGAGGGACGGCAAACCGGCGCTGGCGTTCCAAAAGGGCCGCGCGGACCCCGGGTAGCGCCGCGACCTTGGAGGCGTCGCTGCCGGCCTCCTCGGTACGAATCGCCCCCGTCACCTCTTGGCCCCCGAGCCATACAATTTCCTCTAAGGACTCAGCCGAGCCGAACCGTATGTCAAATTGACCCGCCAAGCGCGCCAGCGCCGGCTCATCATCGAGTTTCAGAGAGGCGCGGCGTCCCGCCAACGCCACCAAGCGGTACAGCGCACCACTATCGAGCAGCGACCATCCCAAAGCCCTGGCGACGGCACGGCTGACGGTTCCTTTGCCTGATCCGGAGGGTCCATCGATGGTAATGACGGGCACCCGGCTCACTTGGGGTCCCTTGGCATAGACTCACGTATTGCCAATCCCACCGAACGGGCCAGCGGCACAAATCCCGGAAACGAGGTGGCGACATTGGCCACATCCTGGATCTCGATCGGCGCTGCGGCACGCAGGCTCGCGATGCTGAAAGACATGGCGATGCGATGATCGCCGCAGCTGTCCACGGTCCCTCCGGAGAACGCCGGTCCCTCGCCGCGGCCCTCGATGCGCATGCCGTCCGGCAACACCGTATGCACCACCCCCAACGCTGTAAATCCGGCGCTCATGGCGGCAATGCGATCGCTCTCCTTCACCCGCAATTCTTCGGCACCGCTCACCGAGGTGACACCCTGCGCGCAGGCCGCCGCGATGAACAAAACGGGAAGTTCATCGATGGCCAGGGGAACCGATTCCACGGGCACCTTGACGCCCCGCAGCCGCGACGCATGGACCCGCAAATCCGCCAGCGGCTCGGCCCCGCTCATCCGAGCATTCAATATCTCGATGTCGGCGCCCATGCTGCGCAAGATGTCGAGCAATCCGGTTCGGGTCGGATTCATTCCCACGCCGGAAATCGTCAGGCCCTCCTGCGGCGCGCCCAAACAGCCCGCGACTATGAAGAACGCGGCGGATGAAAAGTCGCCGGGTACGGTGAGTTTCTGATTCAGCAAACGCTGCGGAGGATGCAGAGTGGCGCGCAACCCATCGGTGTCAACGCGCACACCGCAACCCTTGAGCATGCGCTCGCTGTGATCGCGGCTGATTGCCGGCGCAGTGATGGTGGTGGCCGCATCGGCATAAAGCGCGGCCAGAAGAATTGCCGATTTGACCTGGGCGCTCGACATCGGCATGCGGTAGTCGATGCCGTGCAGGCGGTGCCCGCCGCCGATATCGACCGGCGGCGCGCCGTTCAAGGTGCGCACATCGGCGCCCATTTCGCGCAATGGCTTGGCCACGCGCTCCATGGGCCGCTTCATGAGCGATGCGTCGCCGACCAAGCGTGAATCGAATTTCTGCGCCGCCAAAAGACCGGTGAATAGGCGCATGGCCGTGCCCGCGTTGCCCATATCGAGTGCTCGGCCGGCATCGCGCAATCCATGGAGGCCGACACCGTGAATCAATACATGGGTGTCACCAGGTTGCTCGATGCGTACTCCCAATGAGCGCATGGCGGCCAGTGTGGCAAGGCAATCTTCGCTGGCCAGAAAGTCGCTCACCTCGCTCACACCCTCGGCTATTCCGGAGAGCATCAGCGCGCGGTGCGAGATGGATTTATCGCCGGGCACCGCCATCGTGCCGAAGATGCGCATCACAGGATGCGCTACGAAATCCCGCGTCAAAGAACGGCCCGCGGATACGAGCCCAACACTTTGAACAACGACGCTCGCATTTGCATCGCAGTCAACGCTTGCGCCACCGGAGCATCGCTGACATGTCCTTCGACGTCGATGAAGAACACATAGTCCCATTTGCGCTTGCGCGACGGGCGCGATTCGATGCGCGTCATGTTGACCCGGTGCTGCGCGAACGGCTCGAGCAGTCGGAACAGCGCTCCGGCATCGTCGGTGCCGCTTGTGGACACCAGCAGGGTGGTGCGATCGGCGCCGCTGGCGTTGAACAGCTTGCGGCCTATGACCAGGAAGCGCGTGGTGTTGTCCGAGCGGTCCTCGATCTCATTGGCAAGCAGGTTAAGGCCGTAAATTTCGGCGGCCGCACGGCCGGCTATCGCCGCCGTGCCGCGCTCATCACGCGCGCGCCGCGCCCCTTCCGCATTGCTGGATACGCCGACGCGCTCCGCTTCCGGCAGTTGATCATCGAGCCATCCCCGGCATTGCGCCAGGGCCTGGGGATGCGCGCAGATGCGTTTGACCGCGTCCAGGCCGCTCATTTTCCCCATCAGAAAGTGACTGATTCGCAGTTCCACTTCACCGCAGATCTTCAAGCCTGACGTCAAAAACATGTCCAAGGTGTGATTGACCGTGCCCTCGCTCGAGTTCTCGATCGGCACCACGCCAAAATCAGCGACGCCGCCTTCGACTTCGTGAAATACCTCATCGATGGCCGGCAACGGCAGCGCTCGGACCGAGGAGCCGAAGTGCTTGAGCACGGCTGCTTGGGTGAACGTGCCTTCCGGTCCCAAAAAAGCCACCTTCAGGGGATCCTGCTGCGCGAGGCAGGCGGACATGATTTCGCGAAATAGCCGCACCACCTCTTCGTCGCGCAGCGGCCCATGATTGCGCTTGAGCGCCAAGCGCAGCACTTCCGATTCGCGTTCCGGCCGGTAGAAATCCACCGCTCTTCCCGAAGCCGATTTGGAGATGCCGACCAACTGAGCGAAGCGCGCGCGTTCGTTGAGCAGGGAATGAATGCGCGCATCGATTGCATCGATGCTGTCGCGGATATTCGATAGATCGGCGGTGGCCGGAGTCGCACCGGGCGTAGCCTGCGGCGCGGCTTTGGCGCTGGCTCTCGGTGCTGGCTTGGTCTTAAGTTTGCGGCCAGCTTTGGCGTTGCTCAATTTGTCTTTGGCCATCAGCGTCTCTCGTGTCGGCGCTCGAACTCGCGCATGAACGCGATGAGCCGGTCCACGCCTTCGAGCGGCATGGCATTGTAGATGCTGGCGCGCATGCCGCCGAGCGCGCGGTGACCCTTGAGTCCATCCAGCCCGGCATCGGCCGCTGCCGCGAGAAATGCCGCGTCCAGATCGGGCTTACTGATGGTGAATGTGACGTTCATGCGGGAACGCGCATCCGCGGCGACCGAGTTTCGGTACAGCGTGGACGCGTCGATCGCGGCATACAGTTTTTGCGCCTTCACTTGATTGCGTTCGCCCATTGCACTCACGCCTCCCGTGCGCTTCAGCCACTTGAACACCAGGCCCGCCATGTACCAGGCGAATGTCGGGGGCGTATTCAGCAGCGACTGATCATCCGCAACGGCGCGGTAATCAAACACGTGCGGAATATCCGCGCGTGCGTGCCCGATGAGGTCCTCGCGCACGATGACAACCGTCAGGCCGGCCGGTCCGATGTTCTTCTGCGCACCTGCATAAATGAGTCCGAATTTAGTCACGTCGACGGGCCGCGATAAAATGCTCGAAGACATGTCCGCGACGAGCGGTACGCCGCCGGCATCGGGGACATATCCGAATTCGACGCCGCCAATGGTTTCATTCGGCGTGTAATGCGCATACGCGGCGGCGCCGCTGAATTGCAGCTCAGATTGCGCCGGCACTCGGGTGTAGTTTCCGCCGGCATCGCCCGCAACGTGGACCTTGCAGTATCTTGCCGCTTCCGTCATGCCTTTGCGCGACCAGTGCCCGGTGTTCAGGTAATCGACGGTGGCTTGTGCAGTCGTGAGATTCATCGGCACCAAGGCGAATTGCGCGGAGGCGCCGCCCTGCATGAACAGCACCTTGAAGTTGCGTGGTATCGACATCAATTCGCGCAGATCCGCCTCCGCTTGCGCCGCTACTTCGAGGAAGGGTTTGCTGCGATGGCTGATTTCCATGACCGACGTGCCGCCGCCCTGCCAGTCCAGCAATTCGTCGCGCACTTGCTCCAAAACCTCGAGCGGCAGCACGGCAGGCCCCGGCGAGAAGTTAAGGGCGCGCACGTTCGGAAATCTTATGGGTCAAAGGCGCTGGGATCGGCAAGTTCGGATTCTCCATCCTCATCCCCGCCATCGCCCGCCAGGCCCTCAATGCGCTCGAGACCGGACAGCTGATCGCCCTCTTCCAGCCTGATCAATCGGACACCCTGGGTATTGCGTCCCACGATGGAGATGTCCTTTACCGGCGTGCGCACCAGCACGCCATTCTGGCTCATCAGCATGATCTCATCGTCCAGGCTCACCTGCAGTGCGCCGACCATGATTCCATTGCGGTCGGTGATCTGCAGTGCGATCACGCCTTGACCGCCGCGGCCATGTTTCGGGAAATCTTCGAGCGGCGTCAGTTTGCCGAAACCGTTCTGCGATGCCGTGAGAATGAAGCCGTTTTCGGCGACGATCAGCGCGTTGACGCGCTGCTCGGCGCTCAGTTTGACGCCGCGCACACCCGCCGCCTCGCGACCCATCGGACGAACCTCGTCCTCGACGAAGCGAATCGCTTTGCCGGCGGTGGTGAACAGCAGAATATCCTTGGTGCCGTCGGTAATCGCGACGCCGACCAGTTTATCGCCGGGATCCAGCGCCACCGCGATGATGCCGCTGGCGCGCGGCCGCGAGAACAGCGCCAGGGAGGTCTTCTTCACGGTTCCCAGGCTGGTGGCCATGAAGACGAATTTTCCTTCTTCGAATTCCTTGATTGACAGCATGGCGCTGATGCGCTCGCCTTCTTGGAGCGGCAGCAGATTGACAATCGGCTTGCCGCGCGCGCCGCGGCTGGCCTGCGGCAGCTGGTAGACCTTGAGCCAGTACAACTTGCCCCTATCCGAGAAACACAGCAGCGTGTCGTGCGTATTGGCGACAAACAGCTTGTCGACGAAGTCCTCGTCCTTGACGCTGGTGGCGGCTTTGCCGCGGCCGCCGCGGCGCTGCGCTTGGTAGTCCGATACCGGCTGGGCCTTGGCGTAGCCACCGTGCGACAGCGTCACCACGACATCCTCGGGCGAAATGAGATCTTCGGTGGTCAGATCCTCATGATTGACGAGGATTTCGGTGCGGCGTTTGTCGCCAAAAGTCTCGCGGATGTTTTCCAGCTCCGTGCGAATCACCTGCAGCAGCCGTTCGGGCCGCGCCAGAATGTCCGACAGATCGCGAATTTGCACCAGCAGCTCCTGGAACTCGGCGATGATCTTATCTTGTTCAAGTCCCGTGAGCCGGTTGAGGCGCATCTCGAGGATTGCCTGCGCCTGCGTTTCGGTCAGTCTATAACCGTCGGTAGTCAGCCCTAACGCGGCGATTTCTCCATCCGGACGGGTACTAACGGCGCCGGCGCGTTCCAGCATCTGCGGCACGGCGCCCGGACTCCACGGCCGCGACATCAATGCTACTTTGGCCTCCGCCGGCGATGGCGAGGCCTTGATGGCCGCAATGATGTCGTCGATGTTGGCCAGCGCGATTGCCAGGCCTTCCAAGATGTGGCCGCGCTCGCGTGCCTTGCGCAGCTCGTACACGGTACGCCGCGTGACGACTTCACGGCGATGGCGCAGGAAGGCATCCAGCATCTCTTTCAAACTCAGTAGTCGCGGTTGGCCATCGACCAACGCCACCATGTTGATGCCGAACACCTGCTCCATGGTGGTTTGCGCATAGAGATTGTTGAGCAGAATCTCCGGCACTTCCCCGCGCTTCAGTTCGATCACCACGCGCATGCCATCTTTGTCCGACTCATCGCGCAAACCGTCCGAGGCGATGCCGTCGATGAGCTTGTCGCGCACCAGGTCGGCGATTCGTTCGATCAAGCGGGCCTTGTTCACCTGATACGGCAATTCCGTGATGATGATTGCCTGCCGATCACCCTTGCCCACATCCTCGATGTGGGTACGCGCACGCACATGCAGCCGGCCACGGCCGGTCTTGTACGCTGCAACGATTTCCTGGGCACCGTTGATGAATCCAGCCGTCGGAAAGTCCGGACCCGGCACGATCTGCATCAGCTGCCCGAGGGTGATCTCCGGATTTTCAATTAGCGCGATGCAGGCGGTGATGATTTCGGTCAGATTGTGCGGCGGAATATTCGTCGCCATGCCCACGGCGATTCCCGAGGAGCCATTGATCAATAGATTCGGAATGCGCGCCGGCAATACCGCGGGTTCGCTTTCGGATTCGTCGTAGTTTGGATTGAAATCTACCGTTTCCTTGTCGATGTCGGCCAGCAGCTCGCCGGCGAGTCTCGACATGCGCACTTCCGTATAGCGCATCGCCGCCGGCGGATCGCCATCTACGGAACCGAAGTTTCCCTGACCGTCGACCAGCAGGTAGCGCATCGAGAAATCCTGCGCCATGCGCACGATCGCGTCGTACACGGATGCGTCGCCGTGAGGATGATACTTGCCGATGACGTCGCCGACGACGCGCGCGGATTTTTTGTAAGCCCTGTTCCAGTCATTTGCCAGCTCGCGCATGGCGTACAGCACGCGCCGATGCACCGGCTTCAGGCCATCACGGACGTCCGGCAATGCGCGGCCCACGATCACGCTCATGGCGTAGTCCAGGTAGGATTTGCGCATCTCGTCTTCGAGATTTACGGGCAATATTTCGCGTGCAATCTCGGCCATTTGCGAGAGTCCGGTGAGCCCTCAGGCTACAATTTAAGCGGGTTTAAAGGAGGCGAGACATGGTCTCAACATGGGGGAATTCTAGCACATATCCGCCGGGGTCTTAAGCCAACCGCACGGGATTTGCCGATATACTTGCGGCATGCAGATTGCCGCTGATTTACGCATCGAGGTCCGCTGGGTTGCACCCATGACGGCGCGAAATGAGGTGCTTGAGGATCATTCGCTGCTGGTTCGCAACGGTCGAATCCTCGACATTTTGCCGACCCCGTTTGCGATCGAACGCTACTCCGCCGCCGTAGTGCTGCAACGGACTTCGCACTTAGCGATGCCCGGCATGGTCAACGTCCACGCGGATGCCGCCTTGCTGCTGTTTCGCGGCCTCGATTCACAAACGGCGATCGCATCGAGCTCGGCGGAGTCGAGCCGCGACGGCACTTTGGCAGCCATTGCCGAAATGCTCCGCTCCGGGATCACGTGCTTTGCGGATCGCAACTTTTATCCCGAGGAGACGGCGCGCGCGGCCGGTGAGCAGGGGATGCGGGCGGTGGTCGGCATGCCGGTGGCCGCAGCAGCAACGCCCTGGGGAAAAACCGCGGCGCAATCCTTGACCCGCTCGCTGCAGCTGCGCGATGAATATCGAGGACATCCACTGATCTCGACCGCGTTCGCCGTGCACGACGCTAACAGCTTGGGCGACGAGGATTTCTCGCACCTCGCCACGCTGGCGGATGAGCTGGATGCCGGCATCACGATCGAACTGCACCAATCGGCCGGCGAAATCCGCGATTGCGTCGCCAAATTTGGGGTACGCCCGATCGAGCGCATGTGGAATTTGGGCCTGCTCACCCCGGCGCTCAACGCCGTGCATATGACGCACGCCACCGCGGCGGATATCGATTTGGCGCAGCGCATGGGAATTGCCATCAGCCTCTGCCCACAGGCGAATCTGAAATCCGGCAATGCATTGCCCCCGGCCGGCGCATTTGCCGCCGCGGGCATTCGCGTCGGGCTGGGCAGCGCGGGCGCTGAATCGTTGAGTCAAGGCATCTGGGGAGAAATACGGCTGATTGCACTGTTGGCGCACGCCGCCGGCAGCGGCGGCGCCAGCCTGAACGCCTGGGATGTGCTGCACATGGCGACACGCGGCGGCGCTGCGGTTCTCGGCCTGGACGGCGAGATGGGCACGCTCGAAGCCGGCAAATGGGCGGACTTGGCCTGCATCGATCTTTCCGGTCCGGGTACTCAACCGCCGCACGCGCCGCTCGAGCAAATGGTGTTCAACGGCGGCCGCGACATTGTAAGCGATGTCTGGGTGGCGGGCCGGCAACTGCTTCTGGATGGGAATCTTACGCGCCTGGAATGGTCCGGCGTCGCCGCACGATCCCAGGCACTCGCTGCACGAATGAATTCGGGACGGTGACACATGCATGTTTCGCGAAATGCTGATGAGGCTGAGCTTGCGAAATTCTCGGCGTTGGCGCAGAGCTGGTGGGATCCCGCCGGACCGTCCAAGCCATTGCACGAGCTCAATCCGCTGCGTCTGCGTTACCTGCAGCGCGCCGTTGAGCTCAAGGGCGCCGCCGCTCTCGATGTGGGCTGCGGCGGCGGCATCCTCACCGAGGCGATGGCGCGCGCCGGCGCGCGGGTGCTCGGGATTGATCTATCGCAAGCAGTGCTGGATGTGGCGGAGCTGCATGCGCTCGAGGGCAAAATCGAAGTGGAGTACAAGTCGATAGCCGCGGAGCAGTTGGCCATGCAGCAGCCAGCCGCATTCGATCTGGTGACTTGCATGGAGCTGCTCGAACACGTTCCGGACCCGGCGGCGGCGGTGGCGGCGCTGGCGGCACTGGTAAAACCCGGCGGGAATGTCGTGGTTTCCACGCTGAATCGCAAACCGCTGGCATTTGCCGTGGCCATCATCGGCGCGGAGTACATCACGCGGATCTTGCCGCGGGGTACACATGGATATTTGAAATTCATACGACCCTCGGAGCTGGCCAGATGGGGGCGCGAGGCAGGCCTCGAGCTCATCGACCTGACCGGGATCACTTACAATCCACTGACGCGATCATTCCGACTTTCACCGAACACCGACATCAATTACCTTGCACACTTCAAACGTCCCGCAAGCTAACCCTGCGCCCGCCGTGCGGGCGGTGTTGTTCGATCTGGACGGCACGCTGCTCGATACCGCGCCGGACATGGTCGGCGCTCTGAACGCACTGCGCGGCGAACAAGCGCTTGCCTCAATGCCCTATGAAACAGTCCGTGGCGGCGTGAGTCATGGCGCCGCGCGCATCGTCAGAACCGGATTTCCGGACGCAGATCCGCAGAGTTTTGCGTTCCTGCAACGGCGCTTCCTGGAGATTTACCGCGGCGCGCTGAGTCGCGGAACGCGGCTGTTTCCCGGCATCGAACAAGTATTGGAGACTCTCGCTGCCTGGGGCATCAAGGCCGGCATCGTCACCAACAAGGCGGCATGGCTCACGGAGCCCTTGCTCGAGGAGTTGGGACTGCGCGCGCGCTTCGCCTGCGTGGTCAGCGGCGATACCCTCACGGAAAAAAAGCCCCATCCCCTGCCCTTGCTGCACGCGGCTACGCTCGCCGGCGTGGCTCCAGGGGATTGCATTTATGTCGGTGATGCGGAACGCGATGTGCAGGCCGCGCACCGGGCCGGCATGCCCGCCCTGGTCGCAAACTATGGTTACGTTCTACCCGGCGAGGACACAGCCGCCTGGGGCGGCGACGCCTATTTAAATGCGCCCATGGATCTTTTGGACTGGCTGAGATTGCATGACTGACAGTGTTTGGCTGGCGTGGGTCTTGGGCGCAGGGGTGGGCGCCGTGCTCGGCGCTCTGGCGGCGCTCTTATGGCGCGCACGGCGCGAACAGGCGTTGCGCATCGATGTCGAACTGCTGCGCGGCCGTCTCAAGACCGAGGAGGCATTAAGCGCGGAGCGCGAGCAGGCACTGGCACGCGCGCGCGACCAGCTGCAGGCCGTATTCGGCGAACTCGCCCGCGACAGCTTGCAGAGCAACAGCGAGGTTTTTCTGCAGCTGGCGCGGGAAAGATTGACTCGGCAACAGCTGGACGCCTCGCAGGCGCTGAAAGAACGCGAATCCGCCATTGAAGCCTTGGTGAGACCGATACGCGACGCCTTGGCCAAAACCGAAGCCCAGATTCAATCGATAGAGCGTGATCGCATCGACTCATTCGCGACCATCCGCGCGCAGATGGAGGTTTTGGCGAGCGGCCAGAGCACTCTGTCGCGCGAAACGCGCAATCTGGTCACCGCGCTGCGCCGCCCCGATGTGCGCGGGCAATGGGGCGAGATCACACTGCGCCGGCTGGTCGAATTGTCCGGCATGACCGCGCATGTCGACTTCACCGAACAGCAGCATCGCAATACCGACTCAGGCGCCGTACGACCCGACATGATTGTGCACATGCCGGAGCGGCGTGACATCGTGGTCGACGTCAAGACGCCGCTGGATGCCTATCTTGCAGCGGTGGAGGCCCAGGATGACGAGGAACGCAGCGCGCAGCTGCGCCGTCATGGGCAAATCGTCGGGTTAAGGGTGCGCGAACTGTCCTCGAAGCAGTATTGGTCGCAGTTCGAACGCAGTCCGGATTTCGTTGTCTTGTTCCTGCCGGGCGACCAATTCCTCGCCGCCGCGCTGCAGGAAAATCCGGGTCTGCTTGACGATTCGATGCGTCAAAACGTCATGCTGGCGACGCCGACCAGTTTGGTCGCGCTATTGAAAGCCGTTTCGTATGGATGGAAGCAAACGGTACTTGCCGCGAATGCCGAGGAAGTTCGCCGCCTCGGCGAGCAGCTGTACAAGCGCTTGGCGGTATTCGGCGAGCATCTTGGCAAGTTGGGCAAGTCCCTCGGCAGCAGCGTCGAGGCCTTCAATCGCGCAGTGGGCTCATTGGAGCAGCAGGTACTGCCCTCGGCACGCCGTTTTCCGGAGCTTGGGCTACGCGTGAATCGCGAGATCGATCCGCTCGAGCCGGTCGCTGACCTCGCCCGCATACCGCGCGCGCCGGCCACCGACGGCGACTCTGCCGATGAAACAAGCGACGACGAATCTTGATGCAAGTTATCGCGCGCGCGCGATACCGCTGGGCTCGGCACGACATTGGAGCTGGCTGTTTGCCAGCCCCGAATTGCGCGCACCGTTGCTCGGCGCTTACGCGCTGCTCGCGGAATGGAGCGCCTTGATGGATCCCGCCAGTGAAATGAGCGCGGCGCGCATCAAGTTGGCATGGTGGCAGGAGGAGATGCGCCGCCTGACCGCCCGGGTACCGATCCATCCCATCGGCGTGTACTTGATGTCGCTGCCGGGCGCCGCGCAGGTGGATTTCGCGCCCTTGCAGCGGAGCATGGATGCCGCCGCCGCCGAAGTGGATGGCGCGCCGCTGGAACGCGGCGCTGACCTTGCGCCGCACGCCCATGCGCTGCGCGCCTTTCCCCTGGAGGTGGCGTCGCGGCTCGCCGGCGAGGGCTTCGATCAGGCGGGCTTGAGTCAATGTACCGAGGCACTGGCCGAAGCCGATCATCTATCAAGGTTGGTGGCCGACTATCGGCGCGCGGCTCGCGCCGGCCGCGTGCCGTTCGCGGTGGATGAGCTCATGGCGGCCGGCATCGACAACGCCGATTTAGCAGCCGATCAACCGCCGGCGCGCCTCGAAAATTACCTTGGACTTCTGCGTGAACGCGCCGCGCATCGATATGAATTCGCTGCCCTCGCTCTGCCGCGCGCCCAGAGGAGGCAGCAGCGCCATCTGCTGGTGCTGGCGGCGCTCGGGCTCAAACATCTGCGGCAACGATCGCCAACCCGGAAATCTCGAGGCCCACAGGATATGCTGCTCGCGTGGAGCACCGCGCGCCGCGCCGATCATTGAACTTGAGTCCCCCATGGTCCCCAAACAATTCATCGCGGATCCAGACTTGCTTTCCGGCCGTGTGATTTTGATCACCGGCGCAAGCAGCGGACTCGGCCGCGCACTCGCGATCGAATGCGCGCGCGCCGGCGCTGCCGTCATCCTGTCGGGACGCAATCTGTCCAAGCTTGAGCGCGTGTACGATGAGATCGCGGCACTGGCCGCCCCGACGCCGGCAATCGCGGTGCTCGATCTCGCGGTCGCGACCGCCGTGGATTACGATGCGCTGGCGCGGGTCATCGGCACCGAGTTCGGTAAACTGGACGGCGTGGTGCACGCCGCGGCACAGCTCGGCGATCGTACGCCGCTCGAGCAATATGATGTACCCACCTGGTGCAAGGTGCTACACGTGAATCTCACCGCGCCGTTCATTTTGACGCAGGTGTTGCTGCCCAGCTTGCGCAAATCGGCCGACGCCTCCGTCATATTCGTCAGCAGCGGTGTGGTGAAGCAATCCCGGCCGTACTGGGGCGCATACGCCGTGGCCAAGAGCGGCTTGGAGTCGGTGCGCAGCATGCTCGCCGAGGAACTGCAGGGCGAGCCAAATATCCGCGTGAATAGCGTGAACCCGGGCCGCATGCGCACCGCAATGCGCGCGGCAGCGTATCCGGCCGAGGATCCGAACACGCTACCCACACCCGCGTCGGTCAGCGGCGCATTTCTGTACTTGCTGAGCGCGCGCGGCCGGAGTATTGATGGGCAGTTCATTGACGCGCAATAACAACGAGGACTTCAACAGTGCACTTACGGACACTCATTTCAGCTTGCGCAATATCGGCTGCCTTCTGCATCGTGGCGGGAAGCGCCCGGGCCGCGCCGGCGCCGGGATTGACCCGGCCGCTGGAAGGCGACTTTGTCCTCCATGATTTCCATTTCGCCTCCGGCGAGACGCTGCCGGAAGTGCGCATGCACTACACGTTTTTCGGCAGACCGCACAAGGACGCCTCTGGACACGTAACCAACGCGGTGCTGATTCTGCACGGCACCGGCGGTTCCGGCCGAAGTCTCGTCAACGATAGATTCTCCGGCGTGCTGTTTCAGAAAGGTCAGCTTCTGGACGCCGATAAATATTTCGTCGTGCTTCCGGACAGTATCGGGCACGGCAATTCCAGCAAACCCAGCGACGGACTGCACGCCCACTTTCCGCAATATAACTACCAGGATATGGTGGCCGCGGAATACGCATTGATCAAAGGTCTGGGAGTCGAGCATCTGCGGCTGGTGATGGGCACCTCCATGGGATGCATGCACACATTCATGTGGGGCGAGGCGTATCCCGACTTCATGGATGCGCTGATGCCGCTCGCCTGTCTGCCGGTGCAAATTGCCGGACGAAATCGCCTGTGGCGCGACCTCCTCATGGATGCGATTCGCAATGATCCGCAGTGGATGAACGGCGACTACAGCAGCGAACCTGTGGCCGCATTGCGTACCGCCGCAGGCCTGCTGTTGATTGCCGGCAGCGCACCCATTCAAATGCAGCTTTCGCTGCCGAGCCAGGCCGCCGCGGATGAATTTCTGCAGAAATACATGGCGCGGGAGATGGATGACTTGGACGCCAACGATCTCTTGTACGCCGTCAACGCCTCGCGCGACTACGACCCGTCCCCCGGATTGGAGAAAATCAAAGCGCCGCTGCTGCTGATCAACTCCGGCGACGATTTCATCAACCCCCCGGAACTAGGGATTGCGGAACGGGAGATCAAGCGCGTCGCGAATGGGCGCTTCGTGCTGCTGCCCGCCTCCGATCAGACTCACGGCCATGGAACGCACACCTGGGCCGCGGTATGGCAGAAGTATCTGGCGCAATTGCTGGATGAATCGGCCGCGGCTGCCGCGAAAGCGCCGGCCGCAAAGTAGCGATCAGCTACGCGGGATCCGGCGCTGCTTCGCTAAGCAAGGCAGCGTCGATCTCATTGATCAACGCGTTGCGTTCGCTCACCAGCATCGCACGGGAGTGCCCGCGCGGCAGTTCGCGCGCCAGATGCACGGGTCCAAAGCGCACGCGCATCAAGCGGCTGACAATCAGGCCGCGCGCCGCCCACCAATGCCGCACCTGCGCCGAGCGCGTCGCGCGCACCGTGACGGTGAGCCAATGATTGAATCCTTCTCCATATTTCGCCTCCGCGCGAAGAATGCTCATCGGCTCGTCCTCGCAGTCGGTGGCCGCGCGGAATTCCTCGACCAGGGTTTCGTTGAGCGGACCGCGCATGCGCAGCACGTAGTCGATGGTCAGCGCGTGCACGCCGCGGGACACGCGGTGCGCCCAGGACCCATCGTCGGTGAGAATTTCCAATCCTCCGTCGACCGGGGGCATGGGCTGGATTGCCAGCCACCGGCCTGAAGAGCGCGGCAGGTTGAGATGCTCGGCCGCACGCGAGGTCGCCGCCTTGAGGTCGAGGCTCTCGCCCGGCGAGCGATGAAACAGCAGTACCCGCAATTCCTTGACGGCCGGGGCATGCAAGCGCACTGGCCGGCCGTCCAGCGTGATGCGATCGCGGGCGGTGAGTTTGGCCCCGAGCGCCGGCACTTCGCCGTTGACTTGCAGCCTGCCCGAGCGAATCCAGCGCTCCACTTCGCGGCGCGAACCGATGCCCGCCGCGGAGAGCAGCTTCTGCACCCGTTCACTCGCCGGCTGATCTTTGCGTGGCGGCGCCGACCTGCGGGACGCTGATGCCTTGCGCGGGGCTCGCCGGCCCATCAATTCGAATCGTCTAGCGATCCGCTTGCAACCAAACCCTGCGTCCGCGGCGCCGTGTTTTCCGCGGCAGGCTCCTCATCGTCATCAGCCGCGTGCTCGAGATCCGCGGCAGCATCGAGCGGAGGTTCCCCTTCGGTCAATACCTCACGCTCGGCGCCCGGCAATGTCAACTGCACGCGCAGGTCCTCCAGCTCCTTGAGCTGCGCCAAGGTCGGCAAGTCATCCAGTTTCTTCAAGCTGAAATAATCGAGAAACTCCCGCGTGGTTCCCAGCAACTCGGGCTTGCCGGGCACATCGCGGTGGCCGACCACCCGGATCCAGTTTCGCTCGAGCAGGGTCTTGATGATGTGCGGATTGACCGTCACGCCGCGAATCTGCTCGATTTCTCCGCGAGTGATCGGCTGTCGATAGGCCACCAGCGCCAAAGTCTCGAGGAGCGCGCGCGAGTACTTGGCCGGCCGCTCCTGCCACAGCCGCGCCACCGGCTGAGCCACCGCAGCTTTGATTTGAATTCGATAGCCGCTGGCGACCTCGAGCAGTTCCAGGCCGCGCGATTCGTAGTCCGCCGTAAGTGCGGCGATCGCGGCTCTGATCTCGTCGGCATTTGAACCATCGCGTTCATCGAAGATGCTCACCAGCTCGTCCATGGCGAGAGGGCGGCCGGCGGCCAGCAGCGCGGCTTCAACCACGTTCTTCACATATTGATCGTTCATTTAAGGACTCGCTTCGGTGTCGTTGGCGGCGCCTTCTTCGGCTACCAGTTTCAGGTGCCGGGCCGGATTGCCCAGGCGCACATGCAGCGGCGCGTATGCTTCCGATTGCACTAGTTCGATCAATCCTTCGCGCAACAGTTCGAGGACGGCTACAAAGGTCACGGTCACCCCGCGACGGCCCTCCTCCGGGGTAAACAAGCGCACGAAATCCACAAATGCGTTGCTGGTGAGCGCCGACAAGATATCGGTCATCCGCTGGCGCACCGACAAAGGCTCGCGCTGCACGTGATGGTGGGCAAACATATCGCTGCGCGACAATACATCCTGAAAGGCGACCAGCATCTCCTGCAGCGTCACACGCGGCGCCATGCGCACCACCTTGCGATCGACCAGTTCCGCCGATGCGACCCAGGTATCACGATCCAGCCGCGGCATGCGATCGATGTTCTCGGCAGCGCGCTTGAAGCGCTCGTATTCCTGCAGGCGCCGCACCAGTTCGGCCCTGGGATCCGCCTCCTCCGCGGTATCATCGCTGCCAACCCTTGGCAGGAGCATGCGCGATTTCACTTCCGCGAGGGTGGCGGCCATCAACAGGTATTCGCCGGCAAGCTCGAGCTGCAACACCTGCATCAGCTCGATGTAGCGCATGTATTGGCGGGTGATCTCCGCGATCGGAATGTCGAGGATGTCCAGGTTCTGCCGCCGAATCAAATACAGCAGCATGTCGAGAGGACCTTCGAACGCCTCGAGAAAGATCTCCAGCGCCTGCGGCGGAATGTACAAATCCCGCGGCATCTCGGTTATGGGTTGCCCCTCCACCACCGCAAACGGCATTTCAGCCTGCGCCGGCGCAAGATTGGGCGGCGGTGCCAGGACTTCGCCCGGAGGCGGCGGCGGCGCGTTTTGAACCAGCGTCAATTCGGGCTTCATCGATAATTCATGTTCATTGCTTGACGGACCGCCTCCAGGGTGTCGCGTGCCACCGTCCGCGCCCGCTCGCACCCCTCGGCGATAATACCGCGTACCAGGTCCGGATTCTCTTCGAACTCCTGCGCGCGCTTGGCAATGCCCGACACTTCCTCCACGATTTTCTCGATCAGAGGCGCCTTGCATTCCAAACAGCCGATTCCCGCAGTGCGGCAGCCTTTCTGCACCCAGTCTTGAGTCTCGGCGCTTGAATAGATTTTGTGCAAATCCCACACCGGGCATTTGTCCGGATCGCCGGGATCCGTGCGCCGTTGACGGGCCGGATCGGTCTGCATTGCTTTGAGCTTTCTGACGACAGAGTCCGTGTCCTCACGCAGCCCAATCGTGTTGCCGTAGGACTTGGACATTTTGCGCCCGTCCAGCCCGGGAACCTTGGGTGTTGCCGTGAGCAGCGCTTCGGGTTCCGGCAATATCGAAATTCCGGTGCCCTCGAGAAATCCCAATAAACGATCGCGATCAGCGACCGTCAAACGCGCATTTGCCTCGAGCATGGCGCGGGCCTTGCCGAGCGCCTCCGCGTCGCCCTTCTCCTGAAATTCCTTGCGCAACGCCCGATACAACCCGGAGTTGCGCGACCCCAGGCTTTTGATGGCTTTTTCTACCTTCTGTTCGAACTCCGGCTCGCGGCCATAAATGTGATTGAAACGTCGCGCGACCTCGCGCGTGATTTCCACATGCGCCACTTGATCTTCGCCCACCGGCACGAATTGCGAACGGTACAGCAGGATGTCCGCGCTTTGCAGCAAGGGGTAGCCCAGAAAACCATAGGTGCTCAAGTCGCGATCGGCTAGCTGCGCCTGCTGCTCCTTGTAGGAGGGAACCCGCTCGAGCCAGCCTAACGGCGTAATCATCGACAGCAACAAATGCAGTTCCGCGTGTTCGGGTACTTTCGACTGGATGAACATCGTGGCGACGCCCGGATTGAGGCCCGCCGCCAGCCAATCGATGGCCATGCTCCAGGTGTTCTCCTCGAGTTTCGAAGTATCCTCGTAGCCGGTGGTCAAGGCATGCCAATCGGCAATGAAGAAGTAGCACTCGTACTGATATTGCAGTTCGATCCAATTCTTCAGCGCGCCGTGAAAATTTCCCAAATGCAGCTGGCCCGTTGGGCGCATGCCCGACAGCACGCGTCGATTCTGTATCGGTCCACTCATGCCGAAGGTCCCACCCACAAGGCGTTGATGATGTGCGCTATGGCGTGATAGGCGGGGTCGAACAACCAGCCAAACAAGTGCAGCACGGTTAACCCCAGCACGATGAATAGTCCCAGCGGCT
This sequence comes from uncultured Gammaproteobacteria bacterium, assembly GCA_963785405.1. GTDB lineage: Bacteria > Pseudomonadota > Gammaproteobacteria > Steroidobacterales > Steroidobacteraceae > Bog-1198. Next base: position 452,383 of record CAWAVF010000002.1, on the reverse strand, counting down.
CTATTTTCGCCAGTGCAGCGCTCAAGCGCAGCGGCAGCACGCTGCCGAGGACCCGGCCGCCATCGAGCGGCGGAATGGGCAGCAGATTGAAAATGCTGAGAACTGCATTGACCAGAATACCTGCCTGGGCCATGGACGCGACCCAACTTCGCAAGGTCACCCCGCTCAAGGTCGGGCCGCCGCTGATGCGCAAAACCGCTCCCAGCACCGCACACCACAGCAGCGCCATGAAAATATTCGCGGCCGGACCGGCAAGCGCCACCACAATCGCCGCACGCCGCGGCTTGCGCAGCACGCTCGTGGCCACGGGCACAGGCCGGGCCCATCCGAATAGGGGCACGCTGAGCGCCAGCAGCAGGCCGGGAACGAGCACCGTACCGACCGGATCGATATGGCGGAAGGGGTTCAAACTCAAACGACCGAGCATCTCGGCGGTGCGGTCGCCGAAGTATCTGGCCATCCAGCCGTGCGCGACCTCATGCAGAGTAATGGCGAACAGAGCCGGGATTGCGTAGATCGAAATCTTATAAAGAAACGCATTGAAATCCAATGGTTACACTCGTTATTTAACTAAATTGCGAGCATCTTCGCAAGCTTAGGCGGTGCATTATACGGGGGCCGTTGCCGCAAAGGGGCGGACGTCGCCGCGCCCAACCCGAACCACCACGGCACGATCCGAGGACAAATCGATCACCGAGGTGGGAATCAGGCCACAATTGCCGCCATCCAACACCAGATCGACGCTGCGCTCCAGCTTCTCGTAGATGTCCCTGGCATCGGTGCGAGGCAACTCCTCGCCGGGCAAGAGCAGAGTTGAACTCATCACCGGCTCATTGAGCTCGCTCAGCAACATGGCGGTCACCGGATGGTCGGGAACCCGCAGGCCAATGGTGCCCCGCCGTTCATGCTTGAGACGCCGCGGCGTCTCGCGCGAAGCTTTGAGCAAGAACGTATACGGCCCGGGCGTGTGCGCGCGCAACAGCCGGTACTGCCAGTTCTCGACCAGCGCGTACTTGCCCACATCGGCGAGATCCCGGCACACCAATGTAAAGTGATGATTGCGGTCGGTTTGACGGATGGCGCGAATCCGCTCCAGCGCCGCTTTGTCACCGATATGACAGCCGAGCGCATAGCACGAGTCGGTGGGGTAAACGATCACTCCCCCGTTGCGCAACGCCTCCACGGCTTGGCGCACATAGCGCCGTTGCGGCGAGACAGAATGCAGTTGCAGATAGATGCTCATTGCGTCCGCTATGATACGCGGATGAATCAACTACTCGAATTCTCGCCGCTCATCGTTTTTTTTGCCGCATTCGAATTTCTGGACATTTACTGGGCCACGGCTGCGCTGATGCTCGCCTGCGTGCTGGTGCTGGTGGTGCACCGTGTGCGCACCGGTAAATTCAAGACCATGCATATCATCACCGTGGCGGTGGTCGTGATCCTGGGCGCAGCGACGCTGCTGCTGCACGATCGACGTTTCATCCAATGGAAACCCACGGTGCTCCTGGGGCTGACCGCGGCTGCGTTCCTCGGCAGCATGGCTGTAGGCAAGCAACCGCTCGTGCGGCGTATGCTCGAGTCGGCCTTCGAAGAACCGCTGCAGATCTCGAGGCGCACCTGGCTGGTGTTCAATAGTCTCTGGGCTGCATGGTTTGCGCTGCTGGCCGCCGCCAATCTCTACATAGCGCGCAATTTTGCAGAAGGCGTTTGGGTGAAGTTCAAAGTATTCGGCATCACCGTGGCGACCATCGTGTTCCTGATTCCGCAGGTCTTCTGGTTGGCCACCAAGGTTGCTGCTCCCACTGCCGGCAACCGTGCGCAACGGCTGCGCGAACGGCTGGTATCCCGGTTCGCGCCCGCGCAGCTCACCATCGAAGATGAAAGCCATCTGCACGCAGGCCATGCGGGCGCTGCGGATGGGCATAGCCACTTTCGCGTTCGGATCGTGGCCGAGGCGTTTCGCGGAGTTCCCGCCGTTGCGCGCCATCGACTGGTGTACGCGGCGGTCGATGACCTGATGAAATCCGACATTCATGCGCTGGCGATCGAAGCTCTACCCCCGACCGAGTAACGCAAAGATAGGATCATTGTTGCATCGCAACATGCGTCCCTGTCCTCAGGCAATCGCAAGCAAAAAATTGGTGAGATAGCGCTGTTTAAGGCTAAACTGCCGCCCCCGGGCGCGTAGGCCTTCGGCCGTAGTCGCTTTTTTTTTGCGTAGAGGAAACAAATGACCCAATTTTTGAGTACACCATGGACCCGTGCGTCCATCGTGACAGCCATTGTCGTCTTGATGGCGGCGTGCGGAAAAGGCCAGCAGCAGGCCGCGGCGCCCGCGGTTGCGGACAAAGCAGCGCCGGCCCCGGTTGCCACCGTTGACGGCTCACCCATTTCGCGGGCCGAGTACGACGTCTACCTGAAGAGCCTGCTGCAGGGCCGGCCTGCCACCGAACTCACCGCGGAACAGAGAAACCAGGTCCTGGATGAGATGATCAGCATGCAATTGCTGGCCGGCCAGGCCGTGAAAGATGGTCTCGACAAGGATCCGGATGTTGCCGCACGGCTCAACGTGCTACGCATGCGCGTGCTGGCCGACAGCGAGTCGCAGAATTATCTGAAGGGCAAGGATCCGACCGAAGCGGAATTGAAGGCCGAGTACGATACTGACATCGCCGCGATGGACAAGACCGAGTACCACGCACGGCACATTCTGGTTGCCACCAAGGAACTGGCTGAAGCCGCCATCAAGAAGATCAAGGGCGGCGCCAAGTTTGAAGACGTGGCCAAGGCCGAGTCCACCGATGGCTCCAAAGCCAATGGCGGAGATCTTGGCTGGTTCACGCTTTCGCGCATGGCAAAGCCGTTCGCCGAGGCGGTGAAGGCCCTGAAGAAAGGTGAAATGACCGCCACACCCGTACAAACGCAATTCGGCTGGCATGTGATCCGCTTAGATGACACCCGTGAAATGGCGCCGCCGCCGTTCGAGCAGGTCAAGCAGCAGGTCACAAACGGCATCATCCAGAAGAAACTCCAGGCCTATGCGGAAGGCATGAAGAAAACCGCCAAGATAGATAAAACGCTATAGTTGAGGCGGCGTAGCGGATTCGTTGAATCCGCTACGCCTTCAATAGCTTCAGAAACGCCGCCTCATCGAGAACCGGAACGCCGAGCTCCGCGGCCTTCTTCAGCTTCGAGCCCGCCTCCGCCCCCGCCACCACATAGGCGGTTTTTTTCGAGACGCTGCCGGCTACTTTTCCGCCGCGCTGTGCGATAGCCTCCGCCGCCGCATCGCGGCTCATAGATTCGAGCGTCCCGGTCAACACGAAGATTTTGCCCGACTGCGCGCCTTTTGCGCTGGCGGCGCTGACCGTGGGCCAGCGGATTCCGGCCGCCAGCAATCGATCGACAACCGCCGCATTGTCGGCATCCTTGAAATAAGCCGCTACCTGTTTGGCGACCACCGGACCTACATCCGGGACCTGCTGAATCTCCTCCTCGCCGGCGCTGCGCAATTGCGCAAGGTTCGGAAAATGCTGCGCCAGCGCCAGCGCGGTGGCCTCGCCCACATCCCGTATGCCAAGCGCGTACAGGAAGCGCGGCAATGTGGTGCTTGTTGCGGATTCGATCGCGGATTGCAATTTCTGCGCGGATTTTTCGCCCATGCGCTCCAGAGTCGCCAATTGCGCCGCTTGCAACGCGAACAAGTCGGCCGGTGTATTGACCCAATCACGGTCGACCAGTTGCTCCACGAGCTTGTCGCCGAGGCCCTGAATGTCCATGGCACGGCGCGAGGCGAAGTGTTTGATTTCTTCCTTGCGCTGCGCCGAACAGATGCGGCCGCCGGTGCAGCGCGCCACAGCCTGATCGGCCTCGCGCACCACCGGCGAACCGCACACCGGACAAAAGGCCGGCAAAGTCACCAGCTCCGCTCCCGCGACTCTGCGCTCCGGCAGCACCCGTGCCACTTCCGGAATCACATCGCCGGCACGGCGAACCACAACGGTATCGCCCACGCGCACGTCTTTGCGGGTCAGTTCATCCATGTTGTGCAAGGTGGCGTTGCTCACGGTGACGCCGCCAACGAACACCGGCTCGAGTCTCGCCACCGGGGTCAACGCGCCGGTGCGGCCGATCTGAAATTCGATTCCGCGCACCACCGTCAACGCCTCCTCGGCGGGGAATTTGTGAGCTATTGCCCAGCGCGGCGCCCGCGAGATGAAGCCCAATTGCCGCTGCAGGTCCACGTCGTCGACCTTGTACACCACGCCGTCGATTTGATACGGCAGCTGCGAGCGCATCGCGCCCATCTGCCGATAGTATTCAAGGCACCCCTCGATCGATTCCACCACCCGGGACTGCGGACAGATCTTGAATCCCATTTGCCGCAGTTCCTTCAGCATCTCGCTGTGGCACGGCGGCAGGCTGCCGCCCTCGACCACCCCGACCCCATAGATGAACAGGTCGAGCGGACGCGCCGCCGTCATGCGCGGATCGAGCTGCCGCAAGCTGCCCGCGGCGGCGTTGCGTGGATTGACAAAGCTCTTTTCGCCCCGCGCCATGGCCTCTTCGTTGAAGCGCTTGAAACCGGCGAGCGGCATGAATACCTCGCCGCGCACCTCTAGAGCGCGCGGCAGCACTTTACCGGCACGAATCTTCAGCGGCAGCGCCTTGATGGTTTTCAGGTTCTGAGTGATGTCCTCGCCGGTCTCGCCGTCGCCGCGGGTCGCGCCTTGCACATACACGCCGTTTTCATAGCGAGCACTGATCGCCAAGCCATCCAATTTCGGTTCCGCCGAATAACGGATGGGTTCAGGATTGGCGAGACGTTCATGAATGCGGCGATCGAAGTCGCGCACTTCCTGATCGGTGAAGGCGTTGTCCAAGGACAGCATCGCCACGCGGTGCTTTACGGCGCCGAACGCGGAAACCGGCGCCGCACCCACGCGTTGCGTGGGCGAATCGGCGCTCAGCAGCTGCGGATACTGCGTCTCGAGTGCGCGCAGCTCCAGCATGAGCCGATCGTACTCGGCGTCCGGCACCTCGGGATCATCGAGCGCGTGATAGCGGTGGTTGTAGCGGTGCAGCAGCTCCCGCAGCAAGGCTGCGCGTGCTGCCGCCTTCTTGGGTTCTCCGGCTGTCTTCTGTGCAGACACGAGAGCAAGGCTTAGGAAAGCGCCGCCTGGAAATGCGCAACCTCGTCGCGCATCGCCGCCGCACGCTGCGGTGACAGCGGTATCCCCTTCGAGTCTTGGACCAATCCCGAGAGTTCCTGCGCCAAGCCGCGCGCCGCCACCAGCAGTTCATCAAACGTCAGCAGCGGTTCCACAGGGCCCGGCAGTACGGCAAACAGCGTGACGCCGCGAAACTCCTCGGCCGCCATCCCCGCAACATCGAATGTACCTGGCTCGACCAGACTAGCGACGCAGAACAGGCTGCGTCCGTCCACGTGTCGGCGATGGAATACTTGGTAGCGGCCATAGGCGAGCCCATGGATCTCGAGGGCCGACAACAAGGCTGCTCCCGACCAGCGTGTTTCCCCTGCGGCGCATACCCGCACCGTCACGATCTTCTGCTGCTCGCTGGAATTTGGAGCCTGCGCGGGCGGCACCGTGCTTCGGTCGATGGGCTCGGGCACGAGTGTTGGCACACGAGGTGCGGCCTCGCCAAGCGGCGCAATCTTGGGTACAGCCGCGGCAGGGGCCGCCGGCATGCGCACAGCATCGGCGCTCACCATCATGGGGCCATCCAGAACCGGCACGCGTTCGAAATCGCCGGTGCGGATGCTAAGAGGTTCGAGGGGCGAGACCCACTCGCGGGTTTGCGGGGCGGCAACCGGCTCACGCTCGCGTGCCGCGTCCTCGGTGGCCATTTCGCGGCGCGGCGGCTCTTCGCGACGCGGCTCTTCACGGCGTAGCGGCTCAGGCGTGGGCGTGGGCGTTGTTTCGCGCAACTGCGCGTTGCCTGGTGCTTGGGCGGAACGGCGCGCGCCCCACCACCAAATACCGGCGAGCAACACCAAGCTCAATCCCAACAATATCCAGCGCAGCTCGGCGGCCATATGAGCACGCCTTACATGGCGGCCATGCGCACGGCCTCATCGACATCAACCGCCACCAAGCGCGAAACACCCGGCTCGTTCATGGTGACGCCGACCAGCTGCGACGCCATTTCCATGGTGCTCTTGTTGTGTGTGATGAATATGAATTGCACGCTGCGCGACATGTCGCGCACGATGTCGCAAAAGCGCCCGACATTGTTCTCGTCGAGCGGCGCATCGACCTCGTCGAGCAGACAAAATGGCGCCGGGTTCAAGTCAAAGATGGCGAATACCAGCGCCACCGCCGTCAACGCCTTCTCGCCTCCCGACAGCTGGCTGATGGTGCTGTTGCGCTTTCCGGGCGGCCGCGCCATGACCGATACGCCGGCCACCGCGGACTCCTCGCCGGTGAGCTCCAGGTAAGCGTGGCCGCCGCCAAACAGCCGGGGAAACTTGTCCTTGAGTCCGGTGTTCACACGATCGAAGGTATCCTGAAAACGGGTGCGGGTTTCTCGATCGATCTTGCGCATCGCCGATTCCAGCGTCTCCAATGCATCGGTCAAGTCCTTGCATTGCCGGTCCAGATACTCCTTGCGCTCGGAGGTTTCCTTGAATTCGCCGATCGCGGCGAGATTAACCTGGCCCAGTCGCTCGATCTTGCCCTTGGTTTCCTCGAGCTGCGACTCCCAGCTCTCCACCGTGGCATCTTGGGCAATTTGCGCCAGCAGCGCCGCGAACTCGAAATTCGTGGCTGCAAATTGTTCGGCGACGCCCTCGCGGCGCACCCGCACCTGTTGCGCAGCCAAGCGCGCCTCGTCGAGGCTCGAGCGCGCCTCGTCCAAGCGCCGCTCCACGGCAAGGCGTGCGGCGTCGCGCTCGCGCAGCAGGGCGTCAAGCTCGTCGCAGGCGATCTTTGCCGCCTGCAGTTCAGCGTCGATTGCCGATCGCAATTGCAGCGCCTGTTCCAATTGAGATTGCGCGGCTGCCAGCGGTGCGTCACCGTCCGACAATTGAGTCGCGAGATCGAGGCGCCTTGCCTGCAAATCGTCCAGCTGCTTCTCCACCCTGGACAGCGTCGTGATCAGCGCTGTATGCGAAGAGCGCCGCGATTCGACTTGCACTGCCAATTCTCGCGCGTGCTGCTGCGCCACGGCAGCCCCGCTCCTGGCATCGTTCAACTCCGCGCGCATGCGCTCGCGCTGTTGTTCGAGCTCCTCGCGTTGCGGCTCCAGTGCCACCAGACCGTCGATGGCGACCTCCATCCGGCCGCGTGCGGCGCGCAGCTCGGCATCGCTGCGCGTAAGCTCGGTGCGCACCATTTCCAGTTCCGTCTGCAGCTGCGCCAAACGCCGCGCCGCATCCATGGTGCGCGAATGCGCGGAATCGAGCTCCGCGCGGCGATCGACATGCTCGCGGTGCAGGCGATTCAGGTTCGTTTGCAATCGGTCGCGTAGATCCTCGTGCTCGCGGACGCGCTCACGCGTCGCATCGACGCGCCGTTCAAGTTCGGCAAGTTCGCCTTCAAGTGAGTTCACGGTCGCGCGAATTTCCCGCAAACTTTCTTCGCGCTCGATCACGCCGGTGTGCGGGTCCGCATCCCGCGAGACACGCAGCCAATCGCTGCCCAGCCAGATGCCGTCGCGCGTCACCACCGATTCGCCGCGGCCGATTTGCCGCTGCAGTTTCAGGGCTTCGGCCAGGGTCTCCGCCGTATATACCGCCGACAGCACGGAGCCGAGCACGCTGGCGCCCTGAACCTTCGCCTGCAAGGAAGCGCCATTGCGCGCCGCGCCGCCGCTCTCCGCGGTACTCACCACCGCCAGATGGCCGCCATCGAAGCTCGCAAGCAAGGCGGCGACGCTGTCGAGACCCTCGACACAAACCGCTTCAAGATACGATCCCAATACGGTCTCGACGGCGCGCTCCCAGCCCTTGTCCACGCGCAGCTGCTGCGCCACCCGCGGCTGCGCATCGAGGGACTGGGACTTGAGCCACTGCGTCACTTTGCCGGCCGCTTTGCCGAGCGCCGCCTGCTGCAGCGCCTCGGTCGAGACCTGCTCGCCCTGCGCCTGCTGCAGGCGCGCGCGCAGCGCAATGAGCGCCTGGCTCTGTTCGCGTTCCAGATCGCGGGTTGCCACGATCTCGCCGAGCAATACTTGAAGCTCGGTCGCAGCCCTCTCCCGTAACTCGCGCGCGATCTCGGCGCGCTGCGTCAACTCCTCCAAAGCCGCCTGCGGCTGCAGTTGCGCAGACTCCGCCCGCTCCGTCTCCTGGCGTTCCTGCTGCTGCAGCAGGCGCCGCTGCTGACTTTCCAATTGCTCGATGCGCGCGCGTTCCACTTGGGTCTCGCGCTGGCCGTGCGCTACCGCCTGGGCGTGGGAATCCCACGATTGCTGCCATTCGGTGAGCGCGTGCTCGCAGCTCTGCAGTGCGTGCGTGGCAATTCGTTCCGCCTCGTGCGCGGCATCCAGGCCGGGCACCATGATCGTGAGCTCCTGCGACAGCGATTCAATTTGGCTGCGGTCGCGCTCAACGACTGCGTTGAGCTCGGCAGCTTGGGAATCGACCTGTTCCAGATCCGACCGCTGCCGCTGCCGCAACTCGCGTGCGAACTCGATGCTTTGTTCTATGCGCGTGACCTCGGCCCCGGCCTCGTAGTAGCGGGCCTGTATGGCACTGAGCTGGTCGGCTTTTGCAGTTTGATCGGCGCGAACGCTTTCGATCTGCGACTCGGCGGCGCGCAGATCGGCGAGCACGCCCTGCATCGCGGTCTCGCTGGCCGACGCCGCGGCATCGCGCACGCCCGCCTCGACATCGAGACTCTGCAAGCGCAAGGCCAGCGCCTCGGCAAGCAGCCTGCGCTCTTCTTCCTTGAGCGTTTGATAGCGCCGCGCCGTGGCCGCCTGGCGCTGCAGGTGGCGAATCTGCTTTTCCACTTCTTCGCGCAAATCGTTGAGTCGGTCCAGATTCTCGCGCGTATGTCCGATACGGCTCTCGGTTTCGCGGCGTCGTTCCTTGTAGCGCGAGATGCCGGCAGCCTCTTCCAGGAACGCTCGCAGATCGTCCGGGCGCGCCTCGATGACGCGTGAAATCATTCCCTGCTCAATGATGGCGTAGCTGCGAGTCCCCAGTCCGGTGCCGAGAAACAGCTGGGTAATATCCTTGCGCCTTACCTTGAGCCCGTTGATGAAATAATCGGAATTGCCGTCGCGGCTTACGGCGCGCCGCAGTGCGACTTCATTGTAGTTTGCGTAGGGCCCGCCGATCTTGCCATCGGAATTGTCAAATACCAATTCGACCGAGGCGGCACCCAAGGGTTTGCGCGATGACGAGCCGTTGAATATCACATCCGCCATCGATTCGCCGCGCAGATGCTTGGCGGAGATTTCGCCCATGACCCAACGGACCGCGTCGATGATATTGGATTTGCCGCAGCCATTGGGGCCGACGACACCGGTTAAACTGCTGGGAAAGGTCACGGTCGTCGGATCGACAAATGACTTGAAGCCGGCAATCTTGAGTTTCGTTAAGCGCATTGTTCAGTGACCTTGAAATTCCGCCGGCCGGGTATCGTCGCTTCGAGTTTCGCGCGAGGGTTCCATGGCTTGGCGCGTAGTGTAAAGTAATCGTCACATTCGTAAACCCCCGAACAACGACCGCCGATTGCTTCATGACCCAGCCCAGTGCCACGCTCGAGACCTTCGCAAATCCAACACCCGAGCGGGACTACACGATTCGCATGGTGATTCCCGAATTTACCTGCCTTTGCCCGAAAACCGGGCAGCCGGACTTTGCCACCCTGAAACTCGAGTACGTGCCCAACGAGCGCTGCGTCGAGCTGAAATCCTTGAAACTCTACATCTGGTCGTTTCGCAGTCGCGGCGCGTTTCATGAGGCGGTAACCAACGAAATACTGCACGATCTGGTCGCCGCGACGGCACCGCGATTCATGCGGCTTTCGGCCAAATTCAACGTGCGGGGAGGGATATACACCAGCGTGGTGACGGAGCACCGAGCTGCCGGTTGGGTCCAGCCCGGCCCCATTTCCCTGCCGTAAGCTCCTGCAATCCAAAGGGCCGCGTGGGCCCCGCCCCTCGGTACCGGGGTTTTGCTTCCCAATCATAGGCTTAAGTTACGAAAATATGTTGTGCGCGCGCTCTGTACACGCGTCAATGCGTCGGTATAATCGCGCGCTCTTTCGTTAGGAGGCGGAAAACTCAAATGCCCTCGAAGAAACCGAATAAAGCGGCTAAGCGGCCAGGTAAGGCGATACCCAAAAAAGCGGCTTCCAAAGCAGCCGCTGCGAAGAAGGTGGCACGGCCGCCAGCGAAAGCAAAGCCCATCGCCACATCGAAGGTAACAGTGAAACCGAGCAAATCCATACCGAAACCGAAACCCGTTGCAAAACCCGCAGCCAAGAGTCAACTCAAGCCCGTGCCCGCAAAGCCTGTGATCAGCAAAACACCCGTGAAATCCGCCGCTCCGAAGCCCGCGCCCGCCGCGGCGCATCCAGTCCCGAAGTCCGGCGCCGAAAAGATTGCGCCGATCAAGTTCGATACACGCCCGCTCGTGATGCCCCGCGTGCCGCAAAACGACGAGGATGGCGAGGAATCCAGCGTGTCCGCCAGCTTGCTGGCGGGGCCGCGCAATGTGAAGCCGTATATTGCTCGCCGCGGCGAGCAGTACATGAACAAGGAGCAGTTGGAGCACTTCGCTCGCATACTGCAAAACTGGAAGCGCGATCTGATGGTGGAAGTGGACCGCACCGTGCTGCATATGAAGGACGAGGCGGCCAATTTCCCCGATCCGAATGACCGGGCGACGCAAGAGGAAGAGTTCAGCCTCGAACTGCGCACGCGTGATCGAGAGCGCAAGCTGATCCGTAAAATCGACGAGGCGCTGAAACGCATCGAGGACGGCTCCTACGGCTACTGTTTGGAAACCGGCGAGGAAATAGGCATCAAGCGCCTGGAGGCCCGACCGGTCGCCACGTTGTCCGTCGAAGCCCAGGAGCGGCGCGAGCGCCGGGAAAAGCAATACGGCGACCGCGACGACCGGTACCGATAGCACAGCGCCTTACGTAGGCCGGTTCGCGCCCACGCCGTCGGGCGACCTGCACTTGGGCTCTTTATATACGGCGGCTGCCAGTTACCTCGACGCCCGTGCCCATGGCGGCCGCTGGCTACTGCGCATCGAGGATCTCGATCGGCCGAGAGAGGTCGCGGGCGCGGCCGAAAGAATCCTGCGCGCACTGGAGATGTTCGGCTTCGAATGGGACGGGCCTGTGGTTCATCAGTGTGACCGCAGCGAGCAGTACGATGCGGGACTGCGAAGCCTGCGCGAGCGCAATTTGACATTCGCGTGTTCCTGCAGCCGCCTGCAATTGGAAGATGAGCAACGCTATCCCGGCACTTGCCGCAGTCGCACCATCCTTGCCGGAACGCCTGCCGCGACACGACTGCGCATCGAACCGGGCTATGTCAGTTTCGAGGATCGCATCCAAGGCGTGTACCGCCAGGAGGTATCGGCGGCGGTCGGCGACTTCATCCTCAAGCGACGCGATCAAATATTTGCCTATGTGCTCGCCGTGGTCGTCGACGATGCGGCGCAGGGAGTAACGCACATCGTGCGCGGCGCCGACTTGCTGGACAACACACCACGGCAAATCGTTTTGCAGCGCCTGCTCGGCCTGCCGCAACCCAGCTACGCGCATGTTCCGGTGCTCACGGAACCGGATGACAGCAAACTTGCGAAGTCGCGCCGCAGCGTACAGCTCCGCGCAGACTCGCCGCTACCGCAGCTGCTGTCGATCTTTTCGCTGCTCGGATTGGCGCCGCCCGATTCGCTGCGCACAGCCCGGGTTGCCGAAATATGGCGCTGGGCGATCGGTCAATGGGACTTGAGGTACATCCCGAAACGTCTTAATTTGCGCGTAAGCGGCTAATAATTATGAATAAAAATGCCGATTTGCCTTGGCGCTGCATTGCGCTATTCTTTGCTCTGGTACCCTTACCTTCAAGGAAAGGTTCAAGCGTGGTCTGGCACGAACCGGCATCTTCCGGCGGCGCGTCGGCCAACACGAGCGAGGAGCCCCATGAGCGAACCGCGAGTGATTAAGAAATATCCGAATCGTCGTTTGTATGACACCGTCGAGAGCCGTTACATCACCTTGGCGGATGTCAGGCGCCTGGTGGTCGAGAAGATTGATTTCGTCGTAGTCGACAAGAAAAACAATGCCGACATTTCGCGCAGTATTTTACTGCAGGTCATTGCTGAACAGGAACACCTGGCTGAGCCCATCCTGAGCCAGGAGTTCATGGTAAGCGTGATTCGCTCCTACGGCACCAATCTACAAGGCCAGGTGAGCCCGCACTTGGAGCAGAGCCTCAAGCAGCTCATGAGCCAGCAGCAGGCGGCGCCGCAGCTTCGCGAGCGCACCAAGACGGTGGCCGGCGGCGAACCGCCCCGGCCGCGCGTCACGTCGGATTTGGTACGCGACGGCTAGCCGCAGGCGGCCGAACCGCCGACGGCGCGGTGTAGTACTTCATGGCGCGGCGGCGCGCGCCAGTGGGTAGGCCGCGCCAGGCCTTAGGCGGCGTCCACGTTGCGCATGGATAGACGCACCCGCCCCTGCCGATCCACTTCGAGCACTTTGACCCGCACCAAGTCGCCTTCCTTGAGCTTGTCGCCCACGCGCTCGACGCGCTCTTCGGAGATCTGCGAAATGTGCACCAGGCCATCGCGTCCGGGAAGAATGGTCACGAAGGCCCCGAAATCCATCAATCGTGCGACCTTGCCCTCGTAGATCCGCCCCACCTCGACATCCGCGGTGATCAACTCGATGCGCCGCTGTGCTTCGCGTCCGGCGGCACCCTGCACCGAGGCAATCTTCACGGTACCGTCGTTCTCGATGTCGATCGATGTGCCGGTCTCTTCGGTGATCTGCCGGATGACGGCGCCGCCCTTGCCGATCACGTCGCGGATTTTCTCCGGATCGATCTTCAAGGTGATGATGGTGGGCGCCCACTCGGACATGTTCTCGCGAGGTTTGGAGAGCACCTTGTTCATCTCGCCCAGGATGTGCAATCGGCCGTCGCGCGCCTGATCCAGTGCCACCTTCATGATCTCGCGCGTGATGCTCGTGATCTTGATGTCCATCTGCAGCGCGGTGATGCCGTCTTTGGTGCCGGCCACCTTGAAATCCATGTCGCCGAGGTGATCCTCGTCGCCCAATATGTCAGTCAACACCTTGAAGCGCGCGCCTTCTTTGACCAGGCCCATTGCCACTCCGGCCACCGGCGCCTTGATCGGCACGCCGGCGTCCATCAACGCAAGACTGGTGCCGCAAACCGAAGCCATCGAACTTGAACCATTCGATTCGAGAATCTCGGACACGACGCGGATCACGTACGGGAACTTGTCCGATCCCGGCATGACCGCCTTGACACCGCGTTTCGCCAGATTGCCATGGCCGATTTCGCGGCGCTTCGGCGAGCCCATCATGCCGGTCTCGCCGACGCTGAAGGGAGGGAAATTATAGTGCAGCATGAACGGTTCTTTGCGCTCGCCCATCAGCCCGTCGATGATCTGCGCATCGCGCCCTGTCCCCAAGGTGGTGACGACCAGCGCCTGGGTCTCGCCGCGCGTGAACAATGCCGAACCGTGGGTTCGCGCCAGCACGCCGGTACGAATTTTGATTGGACGGACGGTCTTGGTGTCGCGCCCGTCGATGCGCGGATGTCCTTCCAGGATCCGCTCGCGCACCAGCCGATGTTCCAAATTGAAAAACTCGGTCCCGACTTCTTCCTTGGTGAATTTAGGATGTTCGCCGGACGCCAATGACTCGAGCAGCGCGTTCTTGATCTCGCCGATGCGGGTGTGACGCTTCTGTTTCTCGGTTACCGCATAGGCCGCGGCCAGATCCTTCTCGGCAAAAGAGCTGACGGCTTTCTTCAGATCTCCGATTTCCAGGGGCATGGCCCATACCCATTTCGGTTTGCCGGCTTCCGCCGCCAGTTCCTTGATGGCCTTGATTGCGACCTGCATCTGCTCGTGACCGAACATCACCGCGCCGAGCATGACTTCCTCGTCCAGGCCGCTCGCCTCGGATTCCACCATCAGGACTCCTTCTTCGGTCCCGGCAACCACCAGGTCGAGCTTCGACTGCGCGAGCTGCGAGGTTGTCGGATTGAGGATGTACTTACCGTCCATAAATCCGACGCGCGCGGCTCCAATCGGACCCATGAACGGCATTCCGGAGATCGCCAGCGCCGCCGAGGCGCCGAGCAACGAAGCAATATCCGGATCTACTTCTGAGTTCACCGATATTACGGAGGCGACCACTTGAACGTCATTGGTGAATCCATCCGGAAACAGCGGCCGTATCGGCCTATCGATCAGGCGCGAGGTGAGAGTTTCCTTCTCCGTGGGACGCCCTTCGCGCTTGAAAAATCCGCCGGGGATGCGGCCCGCGGCATAGGTCTTTTCCTGGTAATTTACGGTGAGGGGGAAGAAGTCGCGGCCCGGCGCCGCCTTCTTCAGGCCCACGGCGGTCACCAGCACCACAGTCTCGCTCATCGATACCAGCACGGCGCCATCGGCCTGCCGGGCCAGCTCGCCCGTCTCGATGGTTACCGTGTGATCTCCAAATTGAAAACTTTTTTTGGTAGCGCTCACTTAGAGCCCCCTTTGCGTAAATCGAATATGATGGACAGGCGCTAAATGCGCGCCTGCAGCGGCGCCTTTTATCGGCGTAACCCTAAGCGTTCGACCAATTGCGTGTACTTGTCCGGAACTCTGCTCTTCAGGTAATCGAGCAGCTTGCGGCGCTGATTGACCATCTTGAGCAGTCCGCGACGCGATGCATGGTCGGCTTTGTGCGTGGTGAAATGCTGGCTCAAGCCGTTAATGCGCTCGGACAACAAGGCAATTTGAACCTCGGGGGAACCGGTGTCCTGCGTACTACGCTGGAATTTACCGACGACGCCCGACTTTTCTTCGCGAGTAAGTGGCATGAAATCAAACCTCAATCAATAACTTAGACCTTTTAAGAAGGCGCGCATTGTACGCGTCGCGGCACCTGCCCTCAAGCACGATTCGTGGCTGACGAAATAAGTCGCAGCGGGACCAAGCAGCCCGCCGCCTGAATTTCGCCCAAACCCAGAAATCCCAAGCCCTGCGCATAGATACGCACCATTCCGGGGAGTTCCAGCGCCACGGGAACGGTCTGCCCCTGCCGAACTGCACTGACCCCACCCGCCGGCAAATCAAACCGCCGGCAGGCGCAAAGCGCCGCATCCACGGGAAGCAGCACTGCGAGCCGCTGCGCTTGGCTCATCGCTTCCAATGTCTCGAATGAGAACAGCGGTTCAGCGAACGGCGTCACACCAATGCGCCGCAAGGCCGCGAGATGCGCAATGGTTCCCAGCTGTGCGGCCAGATCCTCGGCCAGAACGCGTATGTATGCGCCTTTCGTGCAGCGTACTTCGAATGACAGATCCGGCGCCTGCCAGTCGAGCAGCTTGAGTTCGCGGATCACGATCTCGCGCGCGCTGCGTTCGCGCGTGATGCCGGCCCGCGCATACTCATACAGGGGTTTGCCGTCCTGTTTGAGCGCCGAGTGCATGGGCGGCACTTGCTGGTAATTGCGCGGAAAACTGGCCAGCGCCTGCTTTAGATGCTCGCAGCTGAACTGCGGCAGCGGGCGCGTTTCAATGACGGCGGACTCGCGATCCGCACTCGCGGTACGTTCACCGAGGCGCACCGTCACGCGGTAGGTTTTATCGGCCTCGAGCAGCTGTGCGCCGAACTTGGTGGCTTCGCCAAAACAGATGGGCAGCAATCCCGACGCGAGCGGATCCAACGAACCGGTGTGCCCCGCCTTGCGGGCGTTGAATAACCGCTTGACGCGCGCCACGGCTCCGGCAGAGCTCAATTTCAGGGGCTTATCGAGCAATAGAATCCCATCGATGTCGAACACCGGACTAGCCCTCGTCGATCACATGGTCGTGATCGTCCGGCACGCTGCCAGCGGGCGCGGCCGAGCCGCTGATGGCGGGCTTTTTCAGCGAGTCGATCAACTGCGTCAGGCGCACGCCATGCTCGATCGACGTATCGAGTTCGAAGGTCAAGGTAGGAGTGTGGCGAATCATCAAGGAACGCGATAAGGCATTGCGCAGGAAGCCGGCGGCACTTTCCAATCCGCGCTGCACCTTGGGGTCCGGCCCTTCCTTGCCGAACACCAGGTAGTAAACGCGCGCCGTGCGCAGATCACCGGTGACGTTGACCGCGGTTATCGTCACGTTGCCGATGCGCTCATCCTTGACGTCGCGCCGCAAGAGATCGGTAAGTTCGCGCTGGATCTGCTCGCCCAAGCGCCGCGCCCGCGGGTTGTCTTTGGCCATATTTTTTAAGTGGTCTCACCGCGCGATTCAGACAGCGTGCGCGCAACTTCCACCCGTGAATAACACTCGATTTGATCGCCTTCCTGGACGTCGCTGTAATTCTTCACGCCGATGCCGCACTCGGTGCCGGCGCGTACTTCGCTGACATCGTCCTTGAAGCGCTTCAAGGATTCCAGCGCGCCCTCGAAGATCACCACGTTGTTGCGCAGCACGCGGATTGGAAAATTACGCCGCACGTAGCCGTCGATTACCATGCAGCCCGCAACCGTGCCGAATTTGCTGGAGCGGAAAACGCTGCGCACTTCGGCCAGTCCGACGATCGATTCCTTGACCTCGGGCGACAGCATGCCGGTAAGCACGGCTTTGATGTCATCGATGGCTTCGTAAATGATGCTGTAGTAACGGACATCGACACCATGTTCCTTGATCGCGGCGCGGGCTGCCGCATCGCCGCGCACGTTGAAGGCGATGATCCGCGCCTTTGAAGCGGCCGCCAAGGTCACGTCCGACTCGGTGAGACCGCCCACCCCGGAGGCCACGATGTTGACCGCCACTTCAGCGGTCGACAGGCCGTTGAGCGAATCGCGCAATGCTTCGGCGCTGCCCTGAACATCCGCCTTGACCAATAGCTGCACGAGGTTTGCTTTGCTCTCGCCCATGGTCGAGAACACGTCCTGCATGTTGGTGGCTTTCTGGGCCAGCTTGACGTCGCGCGATTTCGACTGCCGATGCATGGCAACTTCGCGGGCTTTGCGCTCGCTCTCCACCACCAGCAGCTCGTCCCCGGCATTGGGAGCGCCGGACAAGCCCAGCACCACCACCGGAATCGACGGACCCGCCGCGTCAACCGGATGCCCGGCCTCGTCGAATAATGCGCGCACGCGGCCGAATTCCTGTCCGATCAGTATGGGATCGCCGAGCTTCAGCGTGCCGCGCAGCACCAATACCGTGGCGACGGCGCCGCGGCCCTTTTCGAGGCTCGATTCGATGACGTAGCCGGCGGCAAGTCCGGCGGTCGGCGCCTTCAACTCGAGCACTTCGGCCTGCAGCAGCAGGCTATCGAGCAGCTGATCGACACCTTGGCCGGTGCGCGCCGAAACGGCAACGAAGATATTCTCGCCGCCCCACTCTTCGGGTATCACGCCGTACTTGGTGAGTTCCTGCTTTACTTTTTCCGGATCCGCCTCCGGCTTGTCGATCTTGTTGAGCGCCACGACGATGGGAACCTTCGCGGCCTGCGCGTGCTGAATGGCCTCGACGGTCTGCGGCATGACGCCGTCGTCCGCGCCCACCACCAGGATCACGATATCCGTGACTTGCGCACCGCGCGCGCGCATCGAGGTAAACGCCGCATGGCCCGGGGTATCGAGAAAGGTCACCATCCCCTTGGCGGTCTCGACGTGATATGCGCCGATATGCTGCGTGATGCCGCCCGCCTCGCCCGCCGCCACTTTGCTGCGCCGGATGTAGTCGAGCAATGAGGTCTTGCCGTGATCGACGTGTCCCATGACGGTCACTACCGGCGGCCGCGGCAGCACCTCGAGCGAGGAATCCAGTTCGCCCTGCAGATCATCCTCGATGATGTTTTCCTTGCGCAGCACCGCCGTGTGGCCCATCTCCTCGACCACCAGCACCGCGGTATCCTGCTCGATCATTTGATTGATCGTCGCCATCACGCCCATGTTCATCATGACTTTGATGACTTCGGTCGCCTTGACCGCCATCTTTTGCGCGAGCTCGCCGACCGTCATGGCTTCGCCGATGGCAACTTCGCGTACCACGCGCGCGGTCGGCATCTCAAAGCCATGCTTGGCATCCGTCTCGCCGCCCACTGTGCGACGCCGACCGTCCCGCGATTTCTTCTTCTTATGCCGCGAACTGACATCGCCGACGATGTGCAGCTCCTGGCGGCCATAACGCGTCGCCTTGTCGTCCACCGCGTCGCGTGACGCCTTGCCGGGTTTCGCGGCAGCGCTCTTGCGCTCGCGCTCCGCGAGTTCGCGGGCCTGAACCTCCGCCGCGCGGCGCGCCTCTTCCTCGGCCGTGCGCTTGCGATTTTCCTCGTCGCTGCGGCGCCGGCTTTCTTCCTCGAGGCGCTCGCGATCCAGGCGCTCTTTCTCGAGGCGCTCGCGTTCCGCCCGCTCCACTGCGGCCTTGGCCTGTTCCTCGGTCTCGCGCAGTTTGTCGATTTCCTCCTGCTGATGCCGCGCCTGGTCCTCGAGCACCTCGCGCTTGACATAGGTGCGTTTGCTGCGCACTTCGACGTTCACCGTGCGCGCCCTGCCTTGCGGGCTCGCCAGCTTGAGCTCGGATTGTGATTTTCGCCGCAGCGTAATCTTGCGGGGAGCCGCATCGCCTTGAGTCTCGTCGTGGCCATGGCTGCGCCGCAAATGCGTCAACAGCTCGTGCTTCGCGTCTTCGCTGATCATGTCTTCGGCGCCGTCGACTTTGATGCCCGCCTGATCGAGCTGCTGCAGCAGTCGATCGACCGGTACCTTGAGCACCTCAGCGAATTGAGCGACGGTTACATCTGCCATACTTGCTCCTAAACCTTTGCTTCTTCCGCGAACCAATGCTTGCGCGCGTCCATGATCAGTTCAGCGGCTTTCTTCTCATCCACGCTGCCCATCTCGACCAGTTCATCAACGGCCAGATCCGCCAGGTCATCGCGGGTGCGAATGCCCTTGCGCGCCAGCGTCTTGCCCAAGGCTTCGCCGGTGATTTCCAACAGATCCGCCCCCGGCTCGGCGCCATCCATCGTTTCCTCGCTGGCGATCGCCTGGGTCAACAGCACGTCGCGGGCCCGAGTGCGCAGCTCCTTGACGATTTCCTCGTCGAACTCCTCGATGGCGTTCAATTCGCTGGCCGGCACGTAGGCAATCTCTTCGATGGTCGAAAAGCCTTCCTGCACCAGGATGCTCGCCACGTCGGCGTCGACGTCCAGCTGTTTCATGAAGGTCTCGCGCAATGCCAGGGACTCCGTCTCGCTCTTCGCTTCCGCCTGCGATTCGCTCATGACGTTCAGTTCCCAGCCGGTCAATTCGCTCGCCAAACGGATGTTCTGGCCGCCCCTGCCGATGGCCTGCGAAAGTTTGTCCTCGGATACCGCGATGTCCATCGAGTGCGAGTCCTCGTCGACGACAATGGAGGTGACCTCCGCGGGCGCCATCGCGTTGATCACGAACTGGGCATTGTTGTCGTCGAACGGAATGATGTCGACGCGCTCGCCGGCGATTTCATTGGAAACCGCCTGCACGCGCGAGCCGCGCATGCCGACGCAGGCGCCGACCGGATCGACGCGCGGATCGTTGCTGCGTACCGCGATCTTGGCGCGCACGCCCGCATCGCGGGCGGCTGCCAGAATGTTGATCAGGCCCTGCCCCACTTCCGGAACTTCCAGCTTGAACAGTTCGATCAGGAACTCGGGGGCGGTGCGCGACAGGAACAATTGCGGTCCGCGCGGCTCGGTGCGCACCTCTTTCAAATAGGCCTTGATGCGGTCCTGGGAGCGCACCGGTTCGCGCGGGATCATCTCCTCGCGCGCAATGAATCCTTCCGCGTTGGCGCCGAGATCCACATAGACGCCGTTGCGATCGACGCGCTTGACGATGCCGCTGACCAGGGTTCCCGCCCGGTCCTTATAGGCATCGACGACCTGGGCGCGTTCGGCCTCGCGAACCTTTTGCACGATGACTTGCTTGGCGGTCTGCGCCAAAATCCGCCCGAAAGGCACTGATTCCATCGGCTCCTCGACATAGCCGCCCGGCTCCACGTCCTTGTCGATGTCGCGCGCGTCGTCCAAACGCAGCTCGCGCTCCGGCACCTCGAGTTCGCTGGAGTCGTCGGCGAACACCTTCCAGCGCCGAAATGTGTCGTAGCCCCCGGTCTTGCGGTTGATCGCGACGCGCACGTCCAACTCCTCGCCGTGCTTTTTGCGGGTCGCAGAGGCCAGCGCCGCTTCCAGCGCGTCGAATATAATTTCCTTGTCGACGCCCTTCTCATTGGAGACCGCATCGACGGCCATCAAAATTTCTTTGTTCATAACCTTTCGACTCCTCGCTCACTCAGGCCGCAATCTCGCCTTCTGAATTCGATCGAGCGGCAGGCTGTGCGCCGTGCCGTCGACTTCCACTACAATCGTGTCGTCCGCCACCGACTTCAAGATCCCGACAAATCGCCGCCGACCTTCGATCGGCAACTTCAACTCGGCGGCTATCCGCGCGCCGCTGAATCGCTCGAAGTGCGCGCGCGTGCGCAATATCCGATCGAACCCCGGCGAAGAGACTTCCAGCGTGTAATGCCCCTTGATCGGATCGTGAGTCTCGAGCACCTGGCTCATTGCCTGACTCACGCGTGCGCAATCATCCACCGTAATCTGACCGCTCAGGCTCTGCGCGGAGCGATCGATGTAGATTCGCAAGATCCCGCCTGATCCTTCGCGCGCATACTCGAGGTCGACCAGTTCATAGCCCAACGCCTCGATCGGCGGCTCTGTCAAGCGCATCAAGGCATCACGCATGTTCCCGCCCACATATTCCTAAAAACAAAAAAGGGGACCATCGGCCCCCTTAATCTCTCAAATAAAAAGCCCCTCTCGGGGCCAATCGCAACAGCGCGGAGCCATTGAAGTCAGTGGATCGTCCACCAACCGCAATGCCAGCCTACCAGCCCCGCCGAGGGCCGCGATTATAGGCAAAGCCGCCCGGGGCGTAAACCCTGTTCGTGCTTGCGCTCGTCAAAACTTAAGGCCGCATTGCTGCGGCCTTAGGTAATCGCTCAAATCCTAATCGCTGTTACCAGCGCTTCGGGCCGCGCGATCCGCCACCACCACCACCGCCACCACCGCCGCCGGTGCGCTCCTGAGCCTCATTGACCTTTAGCGCTCGCCCGTCGACATCATGGCCATTCAGCGCCTGCATAGCGCGCGCAGCGTCTGCGCTAGCCATTTCGACGAAGCCAAAGCCACGGGGACGACCGGTGTCGCGATCATTGATCAACGCCACCGACTGTACCGCACCATGTTTTTCGAACAGTGCGCGCACTGCGGCTTCGTCCATCGAGAACGGGAGATTGCCAACATACATTTTCGTCATGTGAAGAATACCTACTACAAAAGAAACTATCGGCTGGTCAAATGCCAGCCACCTGGATCGAAGAAACCTGCTTTGTGGGTTGTGGCCAAGGTGACGCCGGAGCGGCGCGCTGACCAGAAACGGACCAAGTAGAAATCACGAACCGGCGCGGATACTACAGCAAATCACTGATAAACACGAATATTCGGCCTCACAGGCCTTAAGTGGTAAATCCGGCGCTCGCCCATCAAGGTCGTTCTTGGGGTGAGCTGCGATGCCGCTTGGGTTATGTTGCGACGCAGCACAATGAGCGAGAGCGCGTAAGCACAACGATTTGCGCCTGGCCATGTTGCCGGCAACGCGGCTATTCTTCCGGCCTGTTTGCGTGCTAAACCATCAGGATACGGATGCGGCTCGAGTTTCTACATCCCAAGTTTTGGATCACCTGGGTGGGTCTTTGCCTGATGCGCAGCCTGGAATTGCTGCCCTTCCCCGCCCAGCGACGCGCGGGCAGCGCCATCGGCATGCTTCTGCAGCATTTGCCGCTGCACTTTAAGCGGATCGCACGCCGTAACATCGACCTTTGCCTTCCGGAGCTTGGCGAAGCAGAGCGCGCCGCCCTGGTCGATCGGCATTTCCGCAGTCTCGGGATGGCGCTGTGCGAGACGGCCAACACCTGGTGGAGCAGCGATGCCAGGGTCAACAAGCTCGCCGACGTGCAAGGCCTGCATCATTTGCAGGCGGCGCTGGCCAAGGGCCGCGGCGCAATTCTGCTCGGCGCGCATTTCACCACCATTGAAATTTCCACTCGCATCTTGGGCACCGTGGTGCCTCTGCATGTCGTGTTTCGGCCGTGGAAAAACGCGCTCCTGTCGCACATCATGTTCACCAGCTTCTGCCGGCACGGCTATCCCATTCCATACGATGATATTCGCGCCATGATTCGCGCGCTCAAGAAGAACGAAGCGGTGTGGTATGCGCCGGACCAGAGTTACCGCAACAAAGGCGCAGCGATGGTCAAGTTCTTCGGCATTCCGGCGGCCACCAATACCGCCACGTCGCGATTGGCAGAGATTACCGGCGCCCCGGTCATGACCTATTTCGCCGAGCGTCTGCCGGGCAATCAAGGGTACCGCGTGGTGATCGGACCTGCTTTCGATAATTTCCCCGGCGATGCGGTCGAGGATGCCGAACGCTATAACCGGTTGTTGGAGGAGCAGATTCGCCTGGCACCGGAACAGTATTTCTGGGTCCACCGCCGCTTCAAGGGATTGAGCGCCGACTACCCGAACTACTACGGCCGCGATTCCCGCGATCCTAAGCCCTCCGAACCGCTGCAGCCGGCGCCCGACGCCCCGAGTAATCCGGATTAGCCTGAACCTGCGCAAGGCCATGCTTGCCGATGTTCCTGCACTGCAGGCGCTCATAGCCCGCTCGGCGCGCGGCCTGAGCAAGGAAGACTATCGTCCCTCCCAGGTTGAAGGCGCGCTCCGGGGCGCATTCGGTGTGGATACCCAGCTGCTGGCCGACCAAACCTACTACGTGGTCGAAGAGGCCGGACAATTCGTCGGCTGCGGTGGTTGGAGCTTTCGCTCAACGCTGTTCGGCGGCGATGCCCGCAAGGATCGCGACAGCTCGACCCTCGATCCTAAAACTCAGGCTGCGAAAATACGCGCATTCTTTGTTGATCCGAGTCATGCCCGCCGCGGTATCGGCTCGATGCTGCTCGAGCATTGCGAGACTGAGGCGCGAAACCATGGATTCGCACAGGTCGAGCTCATGGCGACGCTCCCCGGCGTGAAGCTGTACGCCGCGCGCGGCTACACCGGCACTGCTGCGGTTGCATACGATGTCGGGTCCGGCGAGAGCATCGAATTCATCCCCATGCGCAAGACCTTGACTTAAGGCTCAAGGACTCTTTGGTTCGGCAAGCCACAGCCGCTGCCAACCGGCATGTCCCAATGCGCGCAGGGTGCGGATATTTCTGCGATATATCTCATCGGTATCGCCCACCGCGGCAATCGCCCTTGCGACGCTGGCTTCGCGCAACAGGTGCAGCATCGGATAAGGTGAGCGGTTGGTGTAGTTATCGATGTCCTCGGATGCAGTTCCCGCGAACTGATACTGCGGATGAAAGCTCGCGACCTGCAGTTCGCCTTCCAGTTGCAGGTCGCTCACGGCCGCATCGCAGACGTCGAGAAAATCGTTGTACTCGAGGAAATCGTTGAGCACCCCAGGATGAATGAGCAGCGCCGTTTCACAGGTCAACGGATCCGCTGCCTGCAGGCCCAACAATTCTGAACGCAGCTCCTCCAGCAATCCCGATGCGGATCGTTGCTCGCTGACATAAAAGCGCACCAGATCGGCCCGGTACGCAGCTTCCGCAAACGGACAAAGGTTGAGGCCAATGACGGATTTTTCCAGCCAGCAACGCGTGCGCAAGATGACTTCGTCGTTATTGATGGGCAACTCCCACTGTCCGGTAGCGCAGCAGTCTTGAGGTTCTTTCGAGTATCCTAATGAGCGCTTTTGTAACACCAGAGTACAACGATGTCACAATCGATTCCCGCCACCCTGATCCCCGGAGACGGGATCGGACCCGAGATCATGGATGCGACGCTCGCCGCGCTGCAAGCTCTGGGCGCGCCATTTCAATGGGATCGGCAGCCTGCCGGCTTGGAAGGCGTGAAAGCCGCCGGAGATCCTCTGCCTGGCACAACGATCGACAGCATCACGCGCACGCGGCTGGCGCTCAAGGGGCCGCTCGAGACTCCGTCGGGCGGCGGCTATCGATCTTCGAATGTTCGTTTGCGCGAACAGTTCAAGCTGTATGCCAATCTGCGCCCCGCGCGCACGCTGATTCCGGGCGGCCGATTCGACAACATCGATCTGGTGGTGGTGCGCGAAAATCTCGAGGGTCTGTACATCGGGCACGAGCACTACATCCAAATCGACGACGACCCGCATGCTGTGGCCATGGCGACGGGAGTCAACACGCGACAAGGCAGCCGGCGCTTGCTGGAATTTGCGTTTGCGCATGCCGTTGCAACCGGGCGGAAAAAAGTCGCGATCGTGCACAAAGCCAACATCATGAAGGCCCTGACCGGTATTTTTTTGGAGACCGCCCTGGAGCTGTACGAACGCAAGTATAAAGGCCGCTTTGAACTGGAAACGGTCATCATCGACGCCTGCGCGATGAAGCTCGTGCTCAACCCCTGGCAATTCGACGTCTTGGTGACCACCAATCTGTTCGGCGACATTCTCTCCGATCTGGTGGCCGGACTGGTCGGGGGACTGGGAATGACGCCCGGCGCCAACATTGGCGCCAACGCCGCGATCTTCGAAGCCGTGCATGGCTCAGCCCCGGACATCGCCGGCAAGGGGATCGCAAACCCCATCGCGCTCATGCTCGCCGCCGCGATGATGCTCGAGCACTGTCACCTGCCGCACATGGCCGCACGCCTGCGAACCGCGCATCGATCAAACCCTCAACCTCGACCGAAGTACGCACCGGCGACCTGGGCGGCAAGGCAAGCACGGCGGAGTTCACCGCGCGCCTTGGTCGAGCGCCTCGGCAATCCTGAGAGGCCAAAGGGATTAGACGCATGCGGCCCATCGTTTCGATCAACAATGTCAGCAAATCCTACGCCTCGGGCTTTGAAGCCCTGAAGCTGATCAATCTCGACATTGAACAGGGCGAGATTTTCGCGCTTCTCGGGCCGAACGGCGCCGGCAAGACCACGCTGATCAACATCATCTGCGGCATCGTCATCGCCAGCAGCGGCACTGTGACCGCCGACGGCCACGACATCGTGCGCGACTATCGCGCCGCGCGCTCGATGATCGGCCTGGTGCCGCAGGAGCTGACCACCGACGCGTTCGAAACCGTCTGGGCGACCGTGAACTTCAGCCGCGGCCTGTTTGGCCGCGCGCCGAATCCCGCATTCATCGAGCGGCTGCTGCGCGACCTGTCGCTGCTCGACAAACGCCACAGCCGGATCATGGAATTGTCCGGCGGCATGAAGCGCCGCGTGATGATTGCCAAGGCGCTATCCCACGAGCCGCAGATACTGTTCCTGGATGAACCCACCGCGGGCGTGGACGTCGAATTGCGCCGCGATATGTGGGGACTGGTGCGCGGCCTGCGCGACAAGGGCGTCACCATCATTTTGACCACGCACTACATCGAGGAGGCCGAGGAGATGGCCGACCGGATCGGCGTGATCAACAAGGGCTCCCTGGTGCTGGTCGAGGACAAGCAAGTACTGATGAAAAAGCTCGGCAAGAAACAGCTGACCATGCACCTGCAAACACCTCTCGAGCATATCCCCGGCGAATTGGCATCCTGGAACCTCGAACTCAAGACCGGGGGCATGGATCTCATCTACACGGCCGACAGCGCCGATGGCGTCGACATCTCCAAGCTGCTCGAGCGCTTGAGCGGGTTGTCGATCGTGATCAAGGATCTGCAGACGCAGCAAAGTTCGCTGGAGGATATATTCGTCGAGCTCGTGAGCGAGCGGACATGAACCGGCCGCTGGCGCTTCTTAAGTTCAACCGCCACGGCGTCTGGGCGATCTACAGGTTCGAGATCGCGAGGGCGCTGCGCACCCTGGTGCAGAGCCTGGTGACACCGGTCATCACCACATCGCTGTACTTCGTGGTGTTCGGCGCGGCCATCGGTTCGCGCCTGGCCGGCACCGGCGGCGTCAACTACGGCGCATTCATCGTGCCGGGGCTCATCATGCTGGCACTGTTCACGGAGAGCCTGTCCAACGCCTCGTTCGGAATATACTTTCCCAAATGGACGGGCACGATCTACGAACTGCTGTCCGCGCCGGTGTCCTACCTGGAAATCGTGATCGCCTATGTCGGCGCCGCCGCGACCAAGTCGGTGGTGCTCGGCCTCATCATCCTGGCAACCGCATCGCTGTTCGTGCCGATCAGGATCATGCATCCGGCGTGGATGATCGGGTTTCTGCTGATGACGGCGGCCACGTTCAGTCTGTTCGGCTTCATCATCGGCATCTGGGCCAAGAGCTTCGAACATCTGCAGTTCATTCCGATGCTCGTCATCACGCCGCTCACGTTCCTCGGCGGTGCCTTCTATTCGATCGACATGCTGCCGCCGGCATGGCGCACCTTCAGCCTGTTCAATCCCATCGTGTACCTGATCAGCGGCTTTCGCTGGAGTTTCTACGGCAGCGCCGATGTCAGCGTCGGCGTAAGCATGCTGATGACCGTGGGATTCTTCGTGATCTGTCTGGCGGTGGTCGCGTGGATATTCAAGACCGGCTACCGGCTGAAGAATTAGCCAGCGCACCATTAAAAAGGGCGGCAACGATTGCTCGCTGCCGCCCTTAAGTTGCGATCAAGAAATTATTATTGTTGTCTTAGAATTTGTACACCGCCTTGACGTAGTAGAACCCGCCATTGATGCCGAAGGGCGAGAACTGCGGATACACCGTCACGTTGGCATTGTCAGCGGCCGCATCTTCACGATTCAAGATATTGCTGTTGAGTTTGTTCGGGAAGCGATTCAACAAGTTGACCGCGCCGACGGCCAGCTTGAGTTTGTCGGTGAACAGGTAGCTGATATCGAGGTTGGTGGTTGCCGTGAGATTGACCTTGTCCTCGAAGTACTGAAAATTACCCGTCGGATTATCACCATCGTCATTCTCGAAATCCGACGACGGGCCCCAGATATGCTCGACCAGGTTGACCTGCAGCTTATCGTAGGTCCACAGCGCCCCGAGATTGATCACGTATTTCGGCGTCGCCGTGGTCAGTTCCGAGTACGCTTCCTGGTCATACAGCACGTTCGGCTGCAATTGCGGCGGCGTGGTCGCGTATTTGGTGATGGTGGTGTCGTTGTAGGTCGCGCCGATCGACCAGTCGATCTTGCCGAAGCTGTATTCGAACGGGAAGTCGAACACCAGGTCGGCGCCGCGCGTGCGTGTATCGATGCCATTCGCGAAGATGTTGATGCCGTAAGAGCCGGTTTTCAGCACATCCGGATCGATGACGTCCGTGCCCGCGCCGTAGATGGCGATCGCCTGATTGATCGAGGCGGAGCCCGGCAACGGGGTCGGCACGCCGTTGATCGCGCCGGCGAGGTTGCCGCTGCCCACGATGCGATTGGTGATGGTGATCTGATACAGATCGAAGGTCATGTTCATGTGCTGAATCGGGCGCCATACCGTGCCTAAGCTGAGGTTGACCGATTTCTCAGGCTGCAGCCCGGTACCCAAGCCCAGCGGCACCGCTGCGGCTGAATTGGGCGGCAATTGAATATAGGCCGTCGTTGGTGCCACATTGGTCGAAGAATAATATTCTTCGGCGAGAGTCGGCGCGCGGAAGCCGTTGCTCACCGTGCCGCGCAACGCGAACTCCGGCGAGAAATCGTAGCGCCCCGTCAGCTTGCCAACGGTGGCGTTGCCGAAGTCGCTGTAATGCTCGTAGCGCGCCGCGGCATCAACACGCAGATGGTCGATTACCATGGCATTGAAATCGATGTAGCCGGCATAGTTCTTGCGGTCATGCGATCCGGCATCGGCGGGCGTGAAGCCAGGGTAGGACTGCGCACCGCCGTTCATCCATGACAGAGGAACGCCGGCGCCGATCTGATAGGTTTCGCGCCGGTACTCGCCGCCGAAAGCGATGTTCAATGGTCCCGCCAATCCCACGTTGAAGTCGCGCTTCAAATCAAGGGTCGATACCCATTGGGTGGCTTGCAGGTAGCCGTCGTACAAGTTGGGGGTTTGCGGGTAGCCGTTCAAGGCAAACACGCCGGCATTGATCGTGCTGATGGTGGAAATGTTCACCTTGTCGCCGCCATAGCCGGTGCCAATATCCCAGTCCCACGATGCGATCGTGCCCTTGAGGCCTATGTTGCCCTGGTAATCATCCTCGCTGCTGGATTCTTGGGGGTTGAAGCCGTAGGGAAACGGGAACACGGCATCCGGTTGCGCCGGGCAGCTGGTGTTGGCCTGTGCGGCCGCCGGCAGCGCGTTGAAGTCGGCGGAGTAACAGGCCTTGTTCGGCACGCGGTAATTCTCGTAGGACGCCGCATCTTTGTGGCCGTACGAGCCGAAGGCATAGAACTCCATGCCGTTGTCGAAATTAAAGCCCGAGTTCAACATCGCGATCTTCTGCTGGATCGCGCCATCACCCGAGATGCGGTTCAAATAGGGAAACCCCGGCGCATTCACCGCGTTGCCGTTGTTGGCGATCGTGTAAGGGGGGGCGGGTAGATTTTGCGGCATCAAGCGCGCATCAACTTGGCCCACATTGCTGTGGCCGTGATCGCGGAAATCACCGGTGATGTTGAAAAACCCGCCGGTGCCAGCTTCGAAGCCCGCATTGCCGCTGACATCCTCGGTGCGGCCGCCGCCGGCATTGCCATACTGGCCATAAGTGCCGGCGAGGGTGCCGCCGGAATTATTGGACTTCAGGATGATGTTGACGACGCCGGCGATGGCATCCGAGCCGTATTGTGCGGCCGCGCCGTCGGTCAACACTTCGACGTGATCAATGGAATCCAGAGGGACGAAATTGAGGTCCACACCCGCACCACCCTGGAAGGGCGAGCCGACGTCAATGGCGAGATTGGCGGTGGTGTGGCGGCGCTTGCCGTTGATCAGTACCAGCACATCGTTGGGGCTGACGCCGCGCAATCTTGCCTGCAGAGTCTGGCCGGACATGTCGAAGCCGAAGGCTTGCATTTGCAGGGACGGCACCAGGGCTGCCAGGGCCGACATCAGGTCGGGAGCACCGGAGTTGACCAGCGCCTGCGCGCTGACAATTTGAATCGGGGCCGGGCTATCCGCAGCTCTTATGCCGGTGACGCGCGAACCCGTCACGATGATCTCATTGAGAGCCGTGTCCGTATCGGCGGCAGCCTCGGCCGCACGCGACGGTGAGATCGGCACAGCTGTCGCCGCACAAATCATGGCGATGATCGACCAGAAGGTAACGGACGGCGTCCTTATTCGATTCCACGACATGTAACGATCTCCCTCATTTTTGAAAATCCGCATTGGGCACCCCTTGTAATAATTGCTCGCCCCGGCGATTGCCATAATGCATCGCGCCAAGGCGGTAGTGTAGGTGCAATTTGTAGGCCAAGATACAACAAAACACAACAGGGGAAATTTGCGCCGGAATTTCCCGGGACTCTTAGGGCATTTTCTCCCCAATAAATCCATATATTTCATCAAATTGAAATATGAATCTCGGCTTCCCCCAAAGAATGATTCTTGTGGTGTTCTTGCTACAGCGGTCGACCTCCTGGCGGGTAGCGAGTCGGCACGGTGCAGCCAGAAAATCCCCATGCCCCAATGAGGTGCGATCTTGCTATTCCCAGACGACTGGAATGATCGACGCCAGCAACAGCGCCGCCATCGAATAGTTGAACCAGCGGCGCCTTACGTCCGATTGCAGGAAGTTTCGCAACAGCGCCCCGAATAATGTCCAGCAGCACACGCTGGCCATCGTTATAACCAAGCAAACCGCGGCCAGCGCGGCGATTTGCAGCGGCAGCGTCTGGTCAACCACCGTATAGGTGGTCGCCACACTCAAGGCCACCACCCAGCCCTTGCCGTTCACCCACTGCACCGCGGCTCCCTGGATAAAGGTCAAAGGCTTTGAGGTTCGGCGCGCCTCATCAATGGCGGAAGCGGCGGCAATCCGCCACGCCAGGTACAGCATGTACGCGATGCACAGGTACTTCAGCAGCGCATGCAGCGCCGGCAACGCGATGAATATCCTCGCGAGACCGAGACCCACGATCAATAGCATCAGCGGAAAACCCAAGGTGATGCCAAGCATGTGCGGGATGGTCGCACGAAAGCCAAAATTCACGCCGGAGCTCGCCACCAGGATGTTGTTGGGTCCGGGCGTAAAACCCATGGAGATCAAGAACGGAAAACTCGTGACGATCAGCTCCAGGGGAAAAGACTGCATCAGGAAATTCTAGCATCGGCCGCGGCGTGCGGCTTGCCATTAGTTAACCCATACGTTAATATTATCTTCATCGGTTTAGTTAATTTCCCGGAGACCATCATGAAACCCGCTCCCGCCGATTGGCCGCGCCTCTCCAGCTCGTTGTTCTACCAGGACGCCGCCGCCGCCATCGATTGGCTGTGCAACGCATTTGGCTTCGAGGTGCGCTTGAAAGTCGAAGGCGACAACGGTCGGATCGAACACAGCGAGCTGACCTACGGGGAAGGATTGATCATGGTTGCCCAGGAAGGTCCGCAGTCCGGGCGGCCCTGGAAAAACGCCATGCGCAGTCCCAAATCCCTCAATGGCGAAACCACCCAAAGCATCATGGTTTTCGTCGACGACGCCGACGCACATTGCGCGAATGCACGCCGGCACGGCGCGCGCATCGTCGAAGAACCCGCCACCCACGACTATGGCGCGGACTATTGGTCGGATCGCAGTTACGGTGCGCTCGACCCGGAAGGCCATATGTGGTGGATCACGCAGCGTCTGCGCAGCGCTCCTGCACGCACGGCTTGAGGATCTGCTGTGGATCAGCGTGCCCCGAGTCTTCAATTGAATGCGGCGTTCGCCGCCCTCGCCGACCAATCGCGGCGCGAGATGATTCGTATGCTGCTGCAGAAGCCGCGGCGCGCCGGCGAACTGGCGGCTTGCGTCGACATGAGCCCCCAGGCCTTGAGCCGGCACCTGCGCGTGTTGCGCAAAGCTGGCTTGGTGTCCGAGCAGGGTATCGAGGACGACGCGCGCGTGCGCGTTTACAGCGTGCATCCCGCCGCTTTTCAGCCGGTGCAGCAGTGGATGGCGCAGGTGGAGGATCTGTGGCGCCGGCAGCTGCAATCCTTCAAAGCCTATGCGGAAAACACGCGTCGTGTCTCGAGGCACAAACCATGACGGGCGATAGTGCCCGCATCAGCGTGGCGGTCGCGGTTCCTCCCTCGCGGGCGTTCGAGATTTTCACGGCCGACATCGACCGCTGGTGGCGGCGCGGCGCCAAATTTCGTCACTCGGGATCGCGTAGCGGCCTGTTGTGCATCGAACCGCTGGTGGGCGGTCGCCTGTTCGAGTCATTCGACAGCGACGGAGCCCCAAGCGTCATCGAAGTCGGCCGTGTCCAAGTCTGGGACCCGCCGCGCCGTTTGAATTTTACTTGGCGGAACGCGAACTACGCCGCGCACGAACAAACCGAAGTACAAGTGGAGTTCGCAGCCACGGCGTCCGGAACCCTGGTGACCGTCATTCATAACGGCCTTGCCAGCTTACGCGCGGATCATCCTGCACGGCACGGATTGCAGGGAGCGGAATTCAGCCGGATGATCGGGATGTGGTGGGGCGAACAGATGAGTTCGCTGCGCATGCTCTGTGCCGATGTCAAAGCCCCAGAATCACAATCTTGCCGTTCACCTTGAGCGTGGGCCAGATTGGCGAAGTCATACCGGCAGCGACCGCGATCTTTTGACCGACGCCGGTATCGTAGGTGATGACTCCACCTGCCACCGCACCGCCAAGATCGATTGACCAGAGCTTCTTGCCGTTGCCCGCATCGAGCGCATAAAAATTGCCGCCCATATCGCCGAATAGAACCAATCG
Source organism: uncultured Gammaproteobacteria bacterium (assembly GCA_963785405.1). GTDB lineage: Bacteria > Pseudomonadota > Gammaproteobacteria > Steroidobacterales > Steroidobacteraceae > Bog-1198. Next base: position 420,275 of record CAWAVF010000002.1, on the reverse strand, counting down.
TCCGGTGGTCGGTGTCACGCCGCTCATCACGGGATACGGCGCGTGGAACTGCCACTTGCGCTCGCCACTGTCGGCATCGGTGGCGGTCAGCCATCCGGACCACAGCTTCGGATCGTCCTGGGTACCGAAGTCCTGCGTCGCCCCGCTCCAAGGCTTGGCCAGCGGCGCGCTTTTCAGGGAATTCGCTGCCACCGCACGCACCGTGGTGCACCAGTCCACTTCGCCTGTGAGAATGAGATTCTCCGCCGGATCGAATGCCGCTCCATTCCATTCGGCTCCGCCTTGCGAGCCCGGACAAAACCGCGTTCCCGAAGCGGTGAGCGGCGCATCCACATTCGACACTGTGGTCACCGGCTGTCGGTAGACGAGCCTGCCGACATTGAGATCGATCAGATATAAATGGCCGTCCTTGGGCGCCTCGGCCAGCATGCGATGGCCTTTTCTATTCAGAAACAGCACCGGCGCACTGGACACGTCCCAATCATGGAAGTCGCCCTTCACCAGTTGAAAGTGGCGCCGGTAGGCACCGGTTTTGGCATCGAGAATTACCACCGAGCTGGCGAATAGATTTTCGCCCGGCCGGGTTTCCTTGATGAAGTCAGGGGCTGGATTGCCGGCGGGCACGAACAAAAGTCCCGTCGTGGGATCCAGCGAATACGAAGTCCAGGTGGCACCGCCGGTGATTGGAAAGCCCTTGGCGTTTCGCCACGAGGAAACCGTGCGTGATCCGGGATCGGAGCCTGCCGGCCCGCGGGCGGCATCGCCCGGCGACTTTGGCACCAGGTAGAACTCCCATACGATGTGCCCATCCTTGGCATCGAGCGCATACATCCGGCCCCGGACGCCCTTGTTGTCGCCGCCGGCATTGCCGATGAAAACCAAACCCTCCCAGGCGATGGGCGCTGCGGGCACCGACTCGCCCTTGGAGGCATCCGCGATCACCGTCGCCCACAAGCGCTTGCCGTTCTTTGCATCGTAGGCGATCACCCTGCCGTCAGCGGTTCCTCTGAAGACGCGATGCTCGAACCAGGCGAGTCCGCGGTTGACCTTCAGATCCCCCCCAGCCATGTCCTCGTGGCTGCGCCAGTTCTGCTTGCAGTTGTTCGGGTCGATGGAAATGGTGTCGCGGTCCGTGGTCGCGAACAGCGACCCATCCACCTGCACCAGCCCGGATTGAAACGCCATTTGTTCGCCGGTGTCGAAACTGCACAGCACTTTCAGACCGGCCACATTGGTGTTGTCGATCGTCTCGATCGTGGCGTACCGATCTGCCGTCAATGTGCGGTTGTAAGTCGGGCCAGTCCTTAGGTCCAGCGAAGGCCGCCGGCGCCGCAATGATGAGCGCAGTAACGACGAGAAATTTGCACTGCATAGGGAACTCCTATTTGCCCGCCGCGTTCTTGGTCTTGTCGATAAATGCCGACACATTGGCGTGCAGCGCCTTCAAGTCCGGCTCATGCGCGTACACCATGTGCCCCGAGGTGTAGAAATGCATCTCGATATTTTCCTGCAGCGCAGCCTGGATCGGCAGCTGATGCAATTCATACTCGGCTGCGAAAAACGGCGTGGCGAGATCGTAGTAGCCCCCGTTCAACTGCACCTTGAGGTTGGGGTTTTGCTTCATGGCAAGTGCCAGATCGGGCATGACGTTGACCGGCCCGGGCACCTTGCTGGGTGAGCCCGGCGGCTGGTGCAGGACATCCCAATACTTCTCCAGATCGAGCTCCGCCTTGTAGGTTTTCTTATCGCCGAATTTCAGCGAGCTGCGAACGTAGTCGTTGAAGGCCGACACATAAGCCGATGAGATGGCGGCCGACTGCGGATCGTATTCGGCCTCCTTGCTCATCGGATCGAGTGTCGGGCCGGCAAATCGCGTGTCGAGCCGCCCGGTGGTGATTTCGCTGCCCAGCAGCGTCTTCTCAAACTCGCCGCCGTTGACGCGCAGATTGGCGCGCTCGATGTAATCGGCCGGCAGACCGGTGTAATTGTGCAGCCGCGCGGCGATCGCCGATTTGCGCTCGGCACTCAAGGTCGAGCCGGCGGCGAGCGCCTGCATGTAATCGGTCATGGCGAAATTCTCGACTTCCCGCAGCAAGGGTTCCAGGGCCGCGGGCTGATTCGGCAGCTTGTGGTGATACCACGCGGTTGCGGCATAGGTCGGCAGCACCAGCACGTACGGCAGATCGACACCTGGATTGAACTGCGGCCCATCCGGGCTGTTGTCGAAATTCAAGATCTGCGACAGCAGAATGACGCCGTTCAAATCCAGTGACTTTTCATTTTCCAGAATGCTCGCCAGCGCGGCCGAGCGGGTGGTGCCATAGCTTTCGCCGAACAGATACTTGGGCGAATTCCAGCGGTTGTGCCGTGACAAGAATTCGACGATGAAATTTGCGAAGGCATGCGCATCCTGATCGACGCCGTAAAAGGCCTTTTCCTTGTCCGTTCCCCGCAAATGGCCAAAGCCTGTGCCTGGCGCGTCGATGAACACCAGGTCGCTGACATCGAGCAGCGTGTATTCGTTGTCGATGATCCGATACGGGGCAGCCGGACTGTGCGCATCATCGGCCGTGACCACCCGCTTGGGTCCAAATGCGCCCATGTGCAGCCAAACGGTCGATGAGCCGGGCCCACCGTTGTACAAAAACGTGATCGGCCGGCGGCTGTCTTCCTTGTCGCCGCGGAAATAGGCGACATAGGACATGCCCGCTTCGGGCGGCTGCGGCGGCGGCGGTCCGCCCTTCTCATCGCGCGGCGGCGGCGGATCATCGTCCAGGGGGTCCTTGACATGCACCACCAGAATTCCGGCTTCGGCCTGATAACCGATGGGGCGTCCCGCGATCAGCACCGTGCCCGACGTGATCTGATGCTCATCCTTCAAGTACCGTGGTGATTCGGTCGGCTCCGGTACCACGGCAATTTTCGTGGTCGGCGCATCGCCCGGCGGCGCACGCTCGGCGCCGAGGCTAAGCGCTGCGCACAGGCCAAGGGATGCTGCCAGCGCCGCGCTGATCATTGTTGAGCCAAGGATCCTGCGTAAGTCGGCATTCATTCTTCTTGTCCCCGTTGCTTTACGAGACTTCATTGTATGCGTTCCACACGTCTCAATACTCGAATTGATACAGTAAGCCGACGCTGCTGCCCGGATCGTTCTCCGGCGTGGTGCCCTGAATCGAAGCGGTGCCGTTTCCCAAGCGGGTCTGCAGCTTCAAGTGCTTGGTCAGATCGACGACCGCGCCAACTTGACTGGTGCCCGCGGTGGTTTGCTTGGCCTCGATGTAGACGTGCTTGGAAATATATCGGCCGGCCGCGATGCTGGCGCCGGAACTATCGGTACCGGTGGGGGTGGTCGTGGTGGTGCCCGGGCCGACTGTAAGGCGATCGAGTCCCAGACTCTTCTGCAGCTTGACCAAGGGATTGAGGCTGCCATCGCCCCCTACGCCACTCAAAGACGCGAGTGCGTAGCCGATTTGCGCCATCTGAATCGCGCTTAGCTGCGACACCGGCACGCCGAACAACAAATATCCCATGATTTCGTCCTGCGGCATCGCCGGGATGCTGCTGAATTCGAATATCGGCGCGTCGGCAACTCCGGTAATGTGCATGATGGCGGTGGTGTTGTCGGCTACCGCAGCCTGCGCGGTGAAATCCAAGCTCGGGTCGATCTTATTCGTGAGTCCCAGGCCGTTGAAGCCGACGCGTCCCGCTGTGAAGTTCAAGCGGCTGCTGCCCAACGAAAAGTTGCCGCGGTGAAGATCGAAACCGCCGCTCACCAACGGCGCGTCCACCGTGCCACCAATATGCAATTCGCCGCCCATTTCCGCATCCAGCCCGCGGCCTTGCACCAGAATTTCCTGGGGAGCTTGCACGTCGACGTTAAGAGCGATGATCAGCGGCCGTTCGGGTATGCGCACTTCTGTCTTGCCCCGCCGACGCACGTCGAGCACTGCGACGTTGGGCGGCAAACCGCTCGGTATGCCTATCACGGTACGATTCAGATGCACTTTCCCCACGAGTTCGACCCGCTGGCGCGCCGTCCCTTTGAGTTGCAGGTCGGCGTTGAGATTGGCCGTGACCAGCTTGCTCACGATCGGCTGCGCATTGTTCGCGGTGATTTTCAGCTCCATCGGCAATCCGGGCTGCAGGATCCCGACGGTCCCGCTCATCGATAATTGTCCGGGCGCCGCGGAAGCGGTAAAGCTCTTGATCTCAAGCGTTCCCTGGCTGCCCGCCATTTGCGCCTCGATGTCGGACAGGCTGATGCCGCGCACATAGTCGCGCAGACTTCCGCGCGTCAAACTCAGAGTGCCGCCGATCTGCGGATCCGCCACACTGCCGGCGACAGTGGCATCGACGGCGAGTTGACCCGTCGCATGCAGGCCGCGCGCTTCGAGAAAGGGATTGATCATCCCGATATCGAGCTTACCGCCTATTTTCAGATCGACTGTGCCGTCGAGGGCGATGGGTACATCGCCTTCGGCATGCAATTGCGACGCCGCGCCCGCGTCCAAACGCGCATCGATGTCGGCGGTATGCCCGCGCAGCTGTGCGCTGACGCGCAGGTTGGCCACAGGCAGCCCGAGTGCCGCATCATCGGCCCTGCGCAGGCCTGTAGCCGTCATTTCGATGTCGCCCATGGGTGAACTCACGCTTCCCGTAAGGTCTGCGTGCGCCTCGATCGAACCGCTCGCCAAGAAGTCGGGTACGAACGCATTCACCAATGGCGGATCTACACCATGAAGTGACGCGCGTAGGGCAAGTGTCGGTGCGATCCGGCCGCGCAGGATGAACTCGGCCTTATGCGCGCCCAACTTGAGCTCATCGATGTCTACGCCCGATGCAAAATCGATTCGCGCCGGGGACAACAAGCGAATTTTTTGGCCTTGATAGTCGAGCTGCGCGCTCGAGAGCGAAATCAGGCTGGCGTCAAGATTCAAAGTCCCCCTCGCCGCCAATTGCGCGTCGGCACCATGCAAATCCTTGATGTGCGCGCCGGCGTTGAATCCGAATGAATCCGTGAAACCATTGCCGCTCACGTGCACGCTGCCGGCGAGCTGCGCCAGCACCAAATCCGGCGCGTCGAGCTGCAAAGCGACGCGACTGCGCGACGCATCGGGCTGCAATGCGATGCTTGCTTGCAGACTGCCTGCGATGCTGAGTGCCGATAGATCCTGCAGGTCCGTGAGATTCGCCACGGCCACGCCCAGCCTGCCGCGCACCGGCCGATCGCCGGCAATCGTGAGATCGCCGTCGAGCTGCACGCTTTTCCAGCTTGCGTGATTAATTTTTGCGCGCAGCGACCCTTCCGGACCCGCCGCGATCGCAACCTGCACTTGCAGCGGCGACTCGTTGAACGAGCCTTGCGCTGCAAGACTGCCCAAGGGGTTGGATGGCCAGCCCGAAAGTTTCGCCTCGGCGGAAACAATTCCGCTCGGCGAGCCTCGCACCGAAACCGTTGCACTCATGAGCGCATCCGCGCTCAGGGCCGTGATTGGGCCATCGATCGAGCCCGAGGCCTTGAGTGCGCCCGCGAGTATCGGCGATATCGCGCCGAGTTCCGACACATCGATGTCCCATCGGCCTTTGATGGATCGGCGACCAACCACGCCGTTCGCCGACGCCGCAACCGCGTGCCCGGAAAATTTCAAGCTATCGACCGCCAGCACCTGGTCCTTGAGCGTGGCCGACAATTGCAGCCGGGCGCGATCGCCCACCGCCGCCGCCCAAAACTGCGTCCCGCGATTGAGAGCGGCGGCGGCATCGAGTTTCAAATGGAGCAGCGCCGGAAACCCGTCCAACTGTGCATTGAGGACTGCGCTGCCGTGAACATCCAGTCCCGCAAACGCGGCAAGCGGCGTCAAGTTCAACAGCCGCAGTTCGGCGCTCGCAGTGGGTTTGCCGGTGAGCAGTGCTTGTGCACGCAGCGAGAATAATTTGTGCGTGGCCGTCAAATCGAGTCGCCGTGCAGGATCGTCGAGGCGCAGGGACGCGTCCGCCTTGATTGGGTCGTCCGCCAGCAGCCGCGGCTGGGGACCGGGGATTTGCAGGCCGCCGATCACTGCATGCAGCGCAGCAAGCCCACGGTCGGTGTCGACATCCGCATTCAAGGTTTCGATTTGTGTACCGCCCGGCATCCGCAAGCGGATGACTTGCAGTTGACCACTAGCTGCGGGCGATTTCATGCTGCCATGCCAGCTGCCGTGCATAGTTGCGCGCTCCCAGCCCAAATCCGGCCGCGGATTCATCGCCGGCGCGTCGAACGCGAAATTCACATCCGCCGACAATTCGCTCAAGTTCAAGGTGCCTTGCGCGCGACCCGACAAGGCCCCCGCTTGGACCGCCGCCTCGAGCTGTTCTTTGGACCGCGGTCCGCTCAAATTCAGAGTGGCCGACAGCGCGCCCAGTCCCGGCAAGGAGAGAATGTTCTCCAGAGGACCGCTTGCCGGCTCATGGAGTTGCAGCGAGGCATCCATGCGCTGCGCGTCGAAGCGCAAATGCAGTTCATAGTCACCGTCGCCGTCGACGCGGTGCGCCACGGCTTCTATGGCCATGTCGTGCAACGAACGCAAGTGCGCACTGCCGCGTACGACGAGCGTCGCCGGCGCGCCCGCCAACTGCTCGGCCAGCACCAAGCGATCAATCGACCCGCGGCCGACATCGATTTGCGGAATGGATACTTCAGCACTCGGGGCAGTGGCAGAACGCTGCGGAAGTCGCAGCATGTCCACCGTGGCGACTTGTAGGTTATCGACCCGCAGCCGTCCCGCGATGAAAACAAGCGGCGACCAGTCCACGACGATCCGTTCTGCGCTCAGCCACACACCGAGAGCATCGCGCAGCTCCAGCTTCTCGATGCGCAAGTGGCTCAGGTTCGATCCCGTCAATCCCACTATCCTGACCTGGCCGTCGGTCAATCGATAAGTCAGCTTTTCGATGGCGGCGCGGCCGGTTTCCGTGTTGCCGAGCATCAACAGCGCGCCGCCCAGCGACACCAGCAACGCCAGTGCGCCGAGAACCCAGGCCGAGATTTTCATGGATCGACGCATCAAAATGCCTGTCCCAGTCCGATGTAGATTTCGAAATGGTCGTTGTTCGGCCAAGGCTGCACCTTGGTCGGCACCGCAACATCGAGCCTGATCGGCCCGATGGGCGTGTAGTAGCGTAACCCCGCGCCGACCCCAATCCGAAATTCATCGGGCACCGCCTTCAGGCTGGCGCTCACATGTCCGCCGTCCACGAATGCCGCGGCGCCCCAATTGGTGCCGAAGCGCTGCCGTAATTCCAAGCCGCCGGCGGTAATCGCGGTGCCGCCGATCGGCGAGCCCGCCGCCGGGGTGCCGGCGGGAAACAACGGCCCGACCGATTGGTACGCGTAGCCGCGTATCGTGGCGCTGCCGCCGGCATAAAATCGCTGGTCCGGGGGCAGGCTGAATTCGCCGGCCCCTTGCGCCAGACCAGCGAGCGCGCGAAGCGCGAGAACGCTGCGTCCGGGAGACTCGGATAGATAATTGCTGAGATCCAGGAACTCTGCGATTTTCAGCTGCGTGATGGTGAATACCGCGTTGGGATTGCCGAACGCCAAGGTCGGCGTCACGCTCACGGATCCGCGAATTCCATGCCAAGGATCCTCGAGCGGCGAGCTTAGATTGGTCGTGTCGTAGCCGACATTCAGCGGCAACGCGATCAGCGTGTAGTCGTGTATCTGCAGATCCTGAATGATGTGCTCATCGGAGAATGTAAGTCCGGCGCTCACCGTCCAAATGCTGGACAGTTTGCGACTCAATGTAACGCCGGTGGATTTGGAGGTTTGGTCGTAGGCCTGCAGCGACTGCTTGAGGGCGCCAATGGAGAATTGCAGCGACTGATCGCGACGCCCGAATTCCGGCAGGAGGTACCTAACGCTGGTGTCGTAGCCGGCGCCGGTGGTGCTGCTGCCGCCGAGGTCGATCACCGATGCAGCGAAGCGCAACTGTTCGCCATTGCCAAAAACGTTGCGGTCGGTCCAGGCGGCACCGCCGCTGCCGCCAAGATCGCTTGAATAGGCTGACGTGAAGCTCACCGCATGGCGCGGCCGCTCGCGGATGTCGAACGTGATCGGCACCCCTCCTGACTCATCGGCCTGCGCGCCGATGCGCACGCTCACCTGGGCAAATACATTCAGCGCCAGAAGATCACGGCGCGCCCGCTCGATCGCGCTCGGTCGATATTGATCGCCGCTGCGCAGCAGCAGCCGGCGGCGCGCGAGAGACTCATGAACCCGCTGCAACCCTTCGAAGCGTATTACCCCGATGGTCGCTTTCTTCCCGCTATCCACATGAAACACAAGATCGAGGACGGGGGCATCCGCCGCTTGGGTTGCCACCGGCGCTGGCACTGTCGCGAAGGCGTATCCGGCCTCTTGCAGCACCGCGAGCAGGTGGGCGCCGGCGGCCAGCACAGAGGATGCAACCGCAGCTTGTCCCGTTTGCAATCCCAAAATCTCGCGCGCGTTCATCGAATCCGGCCATTCACCCTGTATGTCGATGTGCCGCAAGGTGTAGAGCGTCCCCAACGTGAAGCTCACGGCTACCTGTGCGTCGCTGCCCTGCGGCAGTGCGGCCAGCGCATCGCCGAGACCCGGATCCGTGAGCAGCATGCCGTTGATCTTGATGACCACACGGCACTCGTAGTAGCCGAAGCTCTCGAGCACGGTCGTCAGGCGATCCACATCGTTGCGCGCGCGCGCGATCAGTCCAAACGGGCTGACCGGCGCCGTGGAGCGCAGCGCCAACAAATCGGACGTGGATTTAACTATTGCATCGATCTCTGCACTGCCGGCCGAGCCGAGATCGACCCGGTACCCTTGAGGATCAGCGGCATGGGCCACGGATATGAGCGCCGACAATGCGAATGCCAGTATCAGTGTCGCGGCATGTGACCACCGAGGCAGGCGCCTCATCGAACCGCGCGCAGCAAAGCGGCCGGTTGCGTGGGTCAACGCCGAACGAATCCGGCGTATAGTCCCGCGCCATGGACGTGCGCAGCATCATGACCGCGCGAGTCGTCACCGTCGAAATGGACGATCGGCTCGAGGTCGTCAAACAAATATTCGATACGCTTAAATTTCATCACCTGCTCGTGGTCGATGACCGCAAGAAATTGACCGGCATCGTCTCGGATCGCGACCTGCTCAAGGCGTTGAGCCCCTATGTCGGCAGCGCCGCGGAAACCACCCGGGACATCGCCACTCTGAACAAGCGGGTGCATCAGATTATGAGCAGAAACCCGATCACATTGCATCCAGAGGCTAAGATCGAGGAATGCGTGCAGTCCCGGTGGGAAAGTTCAGCTGGCGCGACGTATTGAAATCGCTCCGTGGCCCGTCACATTAACAGATCTTAACAAATTGACCATTCGCGTTTAATCGCCAAAAGCACAGCGTGGCGGCCATGATGAGCCGATATGCGACGGCAGCTTGCGGCTGCGCCATGGCCGCGCTGGCCGCCTGTAGCGTGGGTCCCGCCTACAAGCGGCCGGACATCCCTGTGCCCGCGAAATGGCATGACCCAACAGCCCACGAGGATTCTGCCGTATGGCCGACGCCCGATTGGTGGCATGCCTTCGGCTCTCAGAAGCTGGATGAATTGATCACCGAGGCTATGCGAAGCAACGACGACCTTGGCGTCGCGGTAGCCCGCGTTCAAGAGGCGGACGCGCAGGCGCGCATTGCCGGCGCACCGCTGCTGCCCTCGCTCGATCTGGGCGCCAGCGCAACACGCCAGCGCGCGCCGGTGTCGGGGCTGGGCCCGCAGGTATACAACGTTTTCAATCCGGAACTCACCGCCAGCTACGAACTGGATTTTTGGGGCAAGAACCGCGCTGCGCGCCGGGCCGCGCGGGCGACCGCCGTGGCCAGCCGCTACGACCAGCAGACCGTCGCGCTGACGGTGGTCAGCAGCGTGGCCACCACCTACTTCCAGGCGCTCGAGTTGCGCGATCGGATCGAGGTGGCGCGGCAAAATTTGGAAAATGGCCAGAAGGTACTGGATGGCCTGCGTCTGCAAGCAGACGGCCGGCATCGCGACCGGACTCGATGTCGCGCAGCAGGAAACTGCGGTGGCGCTGTTGGATGCGGCAATCCCGCCATTGCTGCAACAGTTCCGCCAGACGGTGAATGCGCTGGCCGTGCTGATCGGCAAGACGCCGGAGTCGCTCGATGTGGACGCCGGCACGCTCACTATCTTTGACCCGGCCCGCGGTGGTCGAGGGCCTGCCATCGCAGCTGCTGGCACGCCGTCCGGACGTGGCCGCAGCGGAACAACAATTGATCGCCGCCAACGCCAATATCACGATCGCACGCGCAGCCCTGTTCCCGGCCATTCAGCTGACCGCCAGCGGCGGCTATGAGAGTACGGCGCTGGCATCGCTCATCAGTCCGGCCAATCGCTTGTACAGCATCGGCGCCGGCCTGATGCAGCCGATATTTCACGGCGGCGCGTTGCGCGGTCAGGTCGCGTTCAGCAACGCCCAATATGCCGAGTTGCTGAGCACCTACCACAAGACCGTGATCTCGGCGTTCAGCAATGTCGAGGACGCGTTGGTGGCGGCGCAACAGACCCAGCAGCAGCAGGCGCGGCAGCAAGAAGCAGTCAACAAAGCGGCGCGCGCTTTTCAATTCGCGCAGACGCAAATGTCGGCCGGCGTGGTCAGCATATTGACCGTGCTCAATACGGAAAACGCACTGTTCAGCGCAGAAGATGAGCTGGTGCAGGTGCAATATTTACACCTGCAGTCGCTGGTGGATTTATTCACCGCGCTCGGCGGCGGATGGCAACAAGGTAGCTCCTAGATGAATCAATTTTCAAAAAATCAAAAGCGCGCGGCACTTCTTGGCTTGGGTCTGGTCGCACTACTCGTGCTGACCTGGCGCATCGTGCACAAGCCGGCCGATGCGGCAAGCAGGGTGGCGCCGCAGCCGATTGCCGTCGACACCGCTGCCGTCAGCCACGCCGATGTGCCGATTTATCTTCAGGGACTCGGCACCGTGCAGGCCTTCTACACGGTGACGGTGACCGCGCGCGTCGATGGCGAGCTGCAGAAAATAGCGTTCACCGAAGGTCAGACTGTGCGCAAGGGCGATCTGCTCGCGCAGATCGATCCGCGTCCGAACCAGGCGGCGTACGATCAGGCGGTGGCCACCAAGGCGAAGGATGAGTCGCTGCTGGCGAACGCCAGGCGCGACTTCGATCGCTATACGCTGCTGCAACCACAGAACCTGGCCAGCAAGCAAACCGTCGATACGCAGCGCGCGCTGGTCGATCAATTCACCGCCCAGCTGCAGGTCGATCAGGCCATCATCGACAACGCGCGCACCCAGCTCGACTACACGCGCATCACCTCGCCGATCAACGGCCGCACGGGAATTCGCTTGATCGATCCGGGCAATATCGTGCACGCGGCCGGCACCAGCGGGATCGTGGTGGTGACGCAGGTGCAGCCGATCTCGGTGATTTTCACCTTGCCGGAGGAGGAGTTGAGCGCAGTGGGCGCCGCGCTCGCCGCAGGTCCGGTTCCCGTCACCACCCTGTCGCGCGACGGCGGCACGGTACTCGATCAAGGCACCCTCACGCTGATCGACAATGAAATCGATCAGACCACCGGCACCGCCAGGCTCAAGGCCACCTTCAATAACGCGCAACAACACGCTCTGGCCAGGACAGTACGTCAATGCGCGGGTGTTGGTGCGCACCGAGCGCAATGCGTTGACGCTGCCCACCGCTGCGGTGCAGCTCGGGCCGGAAGGACCTTTCACCTATGTGGTGAAAAGCGATTCCACCGTGGAAGTCCGCCCCCTGAAGATCGGCGCAGAAAGCGGCGGGATGACGGTCATAAAGGGTGGCCTCGCCTTCAACGAACGCGTGGTGACCAGCAACCAATATCGCCTGCAGCCCGGAGCGCATGTTCGTGCGACGACCGCCAGCGCCTCGACCGGCACTGCCACTGCGATTCCAAAAGCATCATGAGCATTTCCGAACCGTTCGTCCGCAGACCGATCGCCACCTCGCTGCTGATGGGCGGCATTTTCCTGGTGGGCCTGGTGGTCTTCCCGTTGCTGCCGGTGGCGCCTCTGCCGCAGGTCGACTTTCCCACGATCTCGGTCTCGTCGCAGCTTGCCGGGCGCGAGCCCCGCCACCATGGCCTCCTCCGTGGCAACGCCCCTGGAATATCAGTTTGCGGAGATCTCCGGCCTGTCGCAGATGACCTCGACCAATGTGCTCGGCACCACGCAGATCACCCTGCAATTCGACCTGGACCGCAATATCGATGCGGCGGCACAGGATGTGCAGGCGGGCATCGACGCCGCCGGCGGCTCAGTTGCCGAACAATCTGCCGACGCCGCCCAACTTATCGAAAAGTCAATCCGGCCGACTCGCCCATCCTGCATGCTCTCCGTGCATTCGGACGTTCTGCCGATAACGACGGTCGACGATTATGCCGAGAACATTCTCGCGCAGCAGATTTCGCAGATTCCCGGCATCGCCCAGGTGTACGATCGGCGGCCAGCAGAAGCCCGCCGTGCGCGTACAAATCGATCCCACCAAGCTCGCAGCGTTGGGCCTGCAGATGGAAGACATCGCCGGCGTCATCGCCACGGCCACGGTCGATGCGCCCAAGGGCTCGATCAACGGGCCGACGCGCAGCATGACGATTTACGACAATGATCAGCTGCTGAAGGCCGCGCCCTGGAACGATGTCGTGGTGGCGTACAAGAATGGCGCGCGCGGTGCGCATTCGCGACATCGGCGTTGCGGTCGACGGCCCGGAAAACACGGCTGGTGACCGCGTGGCAGAACGGCCGCAACGGCATCATACTGCTGATCTTCAAACAGCCGGGGGCCAATGTCATCGATGCCGTGACAGCGCGTGCGCGCTTTGCTGCCGCATGCACTCGCCTCGGTGCCGCCCTCGATCAAGGTGGACACGGTCGCCGATCGCACCACCACCATCCAGGCCTCGGTGCGAGGATGTGGAGATTCACGCTTAGGGCTCACCATCGCGCTGGTGGTGACTGGTGATTTTCCTGTTCCTGCGCAACGCCTGGGCCACCATCATCCCGGGCGTCACGGTGCCGCTGGCGCTGCTCGGCACCGTCGCCGATGATGTACGTTCTGCAGCTTCAGTCTGGACAATCTGTCGCTGATGGCGCTCACCATCGCGGTCGGCTTCGTGGTCGATGATGCCATCGTGATGCTGGAGAATGTCTACCGGCACATCGAAGCCGGGCTATCGCCGCTTCGAGGCGACGCTCAAGGGCGCGGGCGAGATCGGCTTCACGATCCTGTCCATCAGCATCTCGCTGGTCGCCGTATTCATTCCGTTGCTGCTGATGGGCGGCATCATCGGCCGGCTGTTCCGCGAATTCGCCATCACGCATGACGACGACCATCGTGGTATCGGCATTTGTCGCATTGACGCTCTCCCCCACCATGTGCGCGCTGTTCCTGCGCGACGAAAAGCATGCCAAGCATGGCAAGGCTTACATGCTGATCGAGCGGGCATTCGATAAGCTTCTGGCGGGGTATACGCGCGGACTGGATTTCGTGCTTGACCACAGGAGCGCCACGCTGGTCACGTTTCTGATCACGGTGGCGGCGACCGTGGCGCTTTACATCTACATACCCAAGGGCTTCTTTCCGCAGCAGGATACCGGCATCATCTCGGGGCTGACCGATGCGCCGCAGGATATCTCATTCGACGAGATGGTGCGCCGGCAACACGCGCTACTCGATGTCGTGTCTCGCGATCCGGATGTCGCCGAGCTATGGCACCAGCGTCGGCGGCAACCGGCCGCTCAACAACGGATTCGTGATGCTGGGACTGAAGCCGCGCAGCCAGCGCAGTGCCAGTGCCGATGAGATCATCAATCGCCTGCGGCCGCAGCTGGCGAAGGTGCCAGGCATCGACGCTATTCATGCAGGCCGCGCAGGATCTCAATGTCGGCGGCCGCACCTCCCGCACCCAGTATCAGTACACGCTGCAGGATTCGGATATCAATGAGCTCAACGAGTGGGCGCCGAAGCTGCTCGCCGCCCTGAAAACACTGCCGATGCTGCGCGATGTCGCCTCCGATCAGCAAACCAGCAGCGGCATGGTGTCGCTGACCATCGATCGCGATCAGGCGGCGCGCTTCGGCATTCAGCCGGCCGCCGTCGATCAGGCGCTATACGATGCCTTCGGCCAGCGCCAGGCGGCGCAGTTCTTCACCCAGGCCAACAGCTATCACGTGGTTCTGGAGATCACGCCCTCGCTGCAGGGTGATCCGGAGTCACTCAAGAAACTCTATGTGAAATCGCCGCTGACCGGCCAGATGGTGCCGCTGTCCGCGATGACCAAGTACGACACCCAGCACGTGACCTACCTGTCGATCAATCATCAGGGACAATTTCCGGCCGTCACGCTGTCATTCAATCTGGCGCCGGGGGCGGCGCTTGGCAACGCCGTCGACGCCATCAATCGCGCGTCGTCGACATTGCACCTGCCCGCGAACCATCACCGGCAACTTCCAGGGCGCCGCGCAAGCCTTTCAGGCCTCCCTCAAAAGTCAGCCGTATCTCATTCTCGCCGCATTGGTGGCCGTGTACATCATTCTCGGCATGCTCTACGAGAGCTACATTCATCCCCTGACGATTCTCTCCACGTTGCCGTCGGCCGGAGTGGGCGCGCTGCTGGTGCTGCTGATACTGCACATCGATTTATCGGTGATCGCGCTGATCGGCATTATTCTGCTCATCGGTATCGTCAAGAAGAACGGCATCATGATGGTGGATTTCGCCCTGCAAGCCGAGCGCGAGCAGCATCTCTCGCCGCATGACTCCATCCGCCAGGCGTGCCTGCTGCGGTTTCGGCCCATCATGATGACCACCATGGCCGCATTGCTGGGGGCGCTGCCGCTGGCGCTGGGACGCGGCACGGGTTCGGAATTGCGCCAGCCTTTGGGCTACACCATGGTGGGCGGCCTCATCTTGAGTCAGGCCCTGACTCTATTTACGACCCCCGTCATCTATCTTTACCTGGATGAACTCAGCGTTCGATTCAGAGGTCGGCGCCAGAAAAAACGCGTGGCTGAGAGCGCTGCGGGTGAGCCGGCCGAGACCGCGGGATCGCCGCTCGGAGACCATTCGTGAAGATCCTGCTGGTCGAGGACAACGAGCGGGTCGCACAGTTCGTCGTCAAGGGCCTGCAGGAAGCCGGACACACCACGGATCATGCCGGCAATGGGCGCGACGGCATGTTCCTGGCCGCCAGCGAGCCGTATGATGTGATCATCATGGATCGGATGCTGCCGGGAGATATCGACGGACTCGCCATCATCGAAGTGCTGCGCAAGGCCGGCAAGAGTACCCCGATCCTGATATTGAGCGCGCTGTCGGAAGTCGACGACCGGATACGCGGCTTGCGCAGCGGCGGCGATGACTATTTAACCAAGCCTTTTGCGTTCGGCGAGCTGCTGGCGCGCATTGACGCCTTGCATCGGCGCGCGCAGGGCATCAATCACGAAACGCCGCTGGTGGTCGGTGACCTGCATATGGATCCGTTGACGCGCAAAGTGACGCGCGGCGAACGCCCAATTTCGCTGCAGCCACGCGAGTTCAAGCTGCTCGAATATCTGATGCGCCACGCCGGTCAGGTGGTTACGCGCACCATGCTGCTGGAAAACGTCTGGGACTATCATTTCGATCCGCAGACCAATGTGGTGGATGTGCACATCAGCAAATTGCGGCAGAAAATCGACGCCGAGTCCGAGCGCCCGCTACTGCGCACCGTGCGCAATGCCGGCTACACGGTGACTGCGGATGACTAACATGATGCGCTCCTCGGCGCTGTCCCTCGCCTTGAGCTATGTCGGCTTGGGGTTGGCGGCGCTGGTGCTGTTTGCGGCACCGCTATGGTACGCATGGCAGGTCACCATTCAAGAAGGCAGGACCGAGATCCTGCAGGCCGATGCGCAGCGCCTCGCCGAGGTTTATCGGCGCGATGGCGCCGATGGGCTGAAGAATTTCATCGATGCCCGTGTCCGCATGCAGATCGCGGGTGAGCGCATCCTGCTGCTGACCGATGGCTCGATGCATCCGCTCGCTGGCAATTTGCAGGCATGGCCTGCCAGCGTGCCGGCGGTTCCGGGCAACTACACCATGCACCTGAATATGGGCACTCACGGCGAGCAAACCGCACTGGTGCACGTCGCCCTGCTGGGCAGCAACAATCTGCTGGTGGCCCGGGACAATCTGCTGTTCAAACCGCTGCAAACCTTTTTCTGGTACGGCCTGACGGCGGCGGTCGCCGTACTGTGCATCGCTGGATTGTTCGTCGGCCTCATCACGCGCCGCGCATTGATGTCGCGGATTCACAGCATCCGCCGCACCGTATCGGCCATCATCCACGGCGACCTCAAGCACCGCTTGCCGACTCATTTGAATGATGATGAGCTCAACACGCTGTCGCGCACCATCAACGGCATGCTGGACCAGATCGAGCTGTTGGTGCACGGTGTACGCAACGTTTCGAACTCCATTGCACACGATCTGCGGACGCCGCTGGCGGAGCTGCGCTCGCGCCTCGAACAGCTGTCGCTGATACGCCCGTCCAGCGAAGAGACCTATGAAGAAATAGATGGCGCCGTGGCCGATGTCGACCGCGTGATCCGAATTTTCGATGCCTTGCTGAGACTGGCGGAAATCGATGCGGGCCTGCGTCGCTCGGGCTTCGTATCGTTCGATGTATCCGACCTTGCCGCCAACGCCGTGGAATTCTACGAACCAGCCGCCGAACTGAAGAGCATCGATCTTAAATTTCGAACCGACGGGCGATTGTGGATTTCGGGAGACCCCGTGCTTCTCGCTCAGGCGTTGAGCAACTTGATCGATAACGCGCTCAAGTATGCGCCGCAAAACGGCACCATCGAGGTTGCGGTGCGAAAACGCGATTCTGCCAGGGCGGAAATTTCAGTGGCCGACAATGGTCCGGGAATCGACGACGCGGAGAAAAGCAAGGTCGTGGAGCGGTTCTATCGCGGCGACGCCAGCCGTGGAACGCCCGGCGTAGGTCTCGGACTCAGCCTCGTACAAGCGGTGGCGAAGCTGCATGGCAGCCCGCTCGAGCTCTACGATCAAGCTCCGGGGCTGCGCGTGGTGCTGACATTCCCTGCCCAGGAAGTGAGTACCGGTGCAGCCGCGGCCGAATCGCTGGAACCGGCCTCTGCTACCGTTGCGGCCACGACTCTCGCGTCTTCGCCCTAACCGAGTAATCCAATGTCGCCGCGCATCCTTAAAGCGGTCGCGCCGCTGGTTGATGTACTGGTTTTCTGCGCGCTCATCGCCTTAGGTACATCGCTACGCTCGAGCCAGATCATCGCCTTTGCGACCGGCGTCGGGCTGTCGTGGCTGCTGACACTTCGCGCGCGCGCAGCGGCCACACCAACGCCATGGCGGGCGCATCTGGAATTATTGCTGGTGACGCTGCTGGCGCTGTTGTTGCGCGGCGGCGCGCTGGCGCTGCTCACGCTACGCTGGGATTGGCCGCCGCAGATTGCGATTTTGTTTGCGGTCGCGCTCGGTCTCGCTGTCACTGCGCCAGGATACTCGTACGCACTATCCGCAGCGGAAAGCCGGGCAGCCTCGCAATCTTTCGCGATTGGAGTCATCGTCTACTCCGTCGTGCTGCGATTGCTGTACGCCGGCTCGGTGGAATTGCTGCCCGAGGAAACCTACTACTGGAACTATTCGCAGCATCTGGACTTGGGATACCTCGATCATCCGCCGATGGTGGCCTGGCTGATTCGCTTGGGGACGCTGGTTTTCGGCCAAACAGAGTTCGGCGTGCGCGCAGGAGCGCTGTGCTGCGGGGCCATCACGTTGGTGTTCGTCTATCGATTGGCGCGCAACCTCTTCGGGGAAGCCAGCGCGCTCGCCGCCGTGGTGTTGGCGCAAACGCTGCCGTTCTTCTTCCTGTCGGGATTCCTCATGACTCCCGACGCGCCGCTGACTGCGGCATGGGCCGCCTCACTCTACTATCTCGAACGGGCCCTGATCGGCGAGCGCTCGGGGGCCTGGTGGCGCGCCGGCATCTGCTTGGGCCTCGGCATGATTTCCAAGTATTCAATTGCACTGCTGGCGCCGGTGACGCTGGCATTCATGATATGGGATCCGAAATCACGCCGTTGGTGGCGGCATTTCGAACCGTATACGGCGGCGCTGACCGCTCTGGCAGTCTTCTCTCCGGTCATCTTATGGAACGCGCAGCACGATTGGGCGTCATTCGCCTTTCAGACGTCGCGGCGATTGGCGGAGGCACCGCAATTCGCGCTGCATAAGCTCATCGCTTCGGCGCTGGTTTTGATCACCCCGACGGGTGTTGTCGCGGTGGCTGCGGCGCTGCTGCGCGGCAGCGGCGGCGGCGGTGCGGGCGATCCGCAGTCAACACGCCGGCGGCTGTTCATGAATCTCGCCATTCTCGTTCCGTTGTCGGTTTTCGTCGCTTTCAGCCTGCGCCATGAGGTGAAGCTTGACTGGACCGGCGCTCTGTGGAGCGCGGCGCTTCCCGTCCTCGGCTGCTCCATGATCGCTGCGGGATTCAACGTGCGCGGGCTTGGCGCCTGGATTCGTTCTGCCTGGGCGCCGACCATCGTCGCGATGCTCTTGATCTACGGTGCGGGCCTTCACTATCTCGTGCTCGGGCTGCCCGGCATCGGCTACGGCAAACACATCGAATTGGTCCCCGTCGGCTGGCGCGATATTACGCGCCATGTACTCAACGCCGCCGCTGATCATCGAACGGAAGCCGGCAGCGATGCACTGATAGTCGGAATGGATCGATACGCCATCGCCAGCGAGGTGGCCTTCTATGGACGCCGGCAGCTGGGTTCCAGCGTTGAAACGATGAACAGTTATCTTTTCGATGGCATGAGTCTGATGTATGGGCGTTGGACGCCGCCTGAATCGCAGCAACATCGAGATCTGCTGCTGGTCGCGTTTTCCGCGGCCGAACTTCAAGGACAAAAGATCGAGTCGCATGTGAAGCGCTTGGGACCCATCGAGGATATGGTGCTGATGCAG
This sequence comes from uncultured Gammaproteobacteria bacterium, assembly GCA_963785405.1. Taxonomy (GTDB): domain Bacteria; phylum Pseudomonadota; class Gammaproteobacteria; order Steroidobacterales; family Steroidobacteraceae; genus Bog-1198. Next base: position 401,184 of record CAWAVF010000002.1, on the reverse strand, counting down.
GACGACAGCGTCATCCGTCATTACTACTATCGACTGGCCTACGACTATCAAAGTGTCGCGGGCGAACGCATAAATGCCCTAAAATGAAAACATGACCCGAAATGAGCCAATGACGCGTGGCGGCTGGAGGGCACGCAAATTCTACCTCTGGCCGCTGGCGGCTGCGCTGGCAGGCGCCTTCCTGATCCACAGCCGCATGGTCGCCGCCCAAACCCCGGAGCAGCAGAAAGTCTGGGAAGCACAGCGCGCCCAATCGCTGGCCGACCAGAAGGCCAAGTCGGAACAACTGGCGCAGCAGCGCGCGGCGCGCAAGGCCGATCCGATGGCCTGGGTACGCACGCTCAATCCCCTGTCCGCCGGCGGCTGGCAATTCAGGGCGGTCGCGCCAGACGGTTCATGGGCCGCGTATAGCACCGACCATCAAATGAAACGCTCAGGCCACCTGGTCACCGTGTGGCTGAGGCAGGAGTATCCCGAGCCGCAACGAAACAGCGGCGGCGGCGACATTTATTTGAGCAATGTCGAGAAAATCCAGTACGACTGCTCCAACGAGCGGGGCCGCGCGTTGTTGATAATTTACTACGCGGAAAACAATATCGCCGGCAGCCAGACCAGCGAAGCGACCGACATCAAACAAGCGCCCTGGGATCCCATCGTCCCGGGAACCCAAAGCGAATTCATCTATCAGTGGGCCTGTGCAATTCCACGGTAGCGGCCAGGAGCTGCGCGCGATCTGCGCAGGGGCCCACCAGAATCTCGACTTCGCCCGGCTCGAATACCGGCTCAAGATCCATCCCGAGAAAGCGCAGTTCGGAGCATTGCAAGGATAGGGTCACGGTGCCCGACTCCCCGGGCGACAAACTGATCTTGCCGAAGCCCTTGAGTTCGAGCAGCGGCCGCGCGACGCTAGCAACCTTGTCATGCGTGAACAAGAAAACGGTTTCCTGCGCCAGCCTCGAGCCTGAGTTGCTGACATCGACGCGAACCTCGAGAGTGTCGTTCGCCGCGACCGTTTGGGATGACAGGCGCAGGTTCGACAGCACGAATCGTCCGTAGGTAAGCCCAAACCCAAATGGAAACAGGGGTTCGTTGGCAACGTCGAGATACTTGCTGGTGAAGCGGTCGTCGGCATTGAAGGGCCGGCCGCTCGGGCGCTCGCTGAAAAAAATGGGTACTTGGCCCGCGTCTCGCGCCCAGGTAACCGGCGTGCGGCCGCTCGGGCTCAAGCGCCCGGTCAGAAGATCGGCGATCGCATTACCGGCTTCGCTGCCTGGAAACCAGGCAGCGAGTACGGCGTTTGCCTGCTCGATGAGCCACGGCACGATCAACGCCCGACCCGAAAACAAAATGACGACGACCGGAACCTTCGCGCGCCGCGCTCGCTCGAATACGGACTCGGCAAACTTGCGTTGAATTCCCGGCAACCCAAGGTGCGCACGGCTGGCGGCTTCGCCGCTCATGGCAGCGGTTTCGCCAAGGCACAGAATGATGACATCCGCGGCGTCGCAAAGATCGAGCGCCGCGGCAAAGCCGGAATCATCACCGGCCTCGCTCGCCACGCCTGCAGCATCCTGAATCTCGGCCTGCGGAAACGCGCTGCGCAGCCCTGCGAGCACACTCACTGAACTCTCCGGCGTGGCAGCGCAGAACCAGGGACCGCGCATCTCGGCCGGCGCATCGGCCAAGGGCCCGAGCACAGCGAGGCGCCGCACCGTACTCGAGAGCGGCAGCGTTTCCGCGTCGTTCTTGAGCATTACCACCGCACGCGCCGCGATCGCGCGCGCCAACTGGCGCCGCTGCGTGAGGACTGCCGCAGTTTCGCGCGCCGACCCGCGGCGATGCGGATCATCGAATAATCCCAGCCGCTCCTTCAGCGTGAGCACGCGGCGCACGCTCTCATCGATTTCCGCCATCGTCACGAGTCCGCGGTTCAATGCGACCGGCAATCCGCCCCTATAGGCGCCGGACATCATGTCAATATCCACGCCCGCCTTGAGTGCCAGAGCCGCAGCTTCGGGCAGATCGGCGGCAATGCCATGATGGATCAGCTCTGCGATGGCGTTGTAGTCACTGACAATGACGCCGTCGAAGCCCAAGCGCCCGCGCAGCCAGCCGTGCAGCATGGCCATGTTCGCCGTCATGGGAATTCCCGCAAGATCGGTGAAAGCCGGCATGACGGCGGCGACCCCCGCGGCCACCGCAGCGGCAAATGCCGGCAGGTGCACCTCACGCACCGTTCGTTCGGAGATGTCGACTGAGGCGTAGTCGCGGCCGGCCTGCACAGCGCCATAGGCGCAATAGTGCTTGGCGACGGCCGCAAGCGCATCCGCTTGGCGTAGATCGGTTCCTTGAAAGCCGCGCACCTTCGCCTCGGCGATGCGCACCGCTACCCAGGGGTCCTCGCCTGGACCCTCCGCGCCGCGCCCCCAGCGCGGATCGCGCGCAACATCCAGCATCGGTGCAAACACCATGGTCAGCCCATCGGCGGCCGCCTCCTTGGCCGATTCTCGCGCCGTGAGCGTCCAGGCTTCAGAATCGAATAACGACGCCTCCCCCAGGGGAATGGGAAACAAAATTCGGTGTCCATGAAGGATATCCAGCCCGATCAGCAACGGAATGCCGAGGCGCGACTCCTGCACCGCCAGACGCTGCATCTCCTGAATGTATTCCGCCCCATACAAGTTGAGTAAATTACCGAGCGTGCCGTTCTTGATCGAGTCAGTTGAATCGCCCGCAATGATGGGCCCGGTAACCGCGAATCCTGCCGCCGTCATGGTCAGCTGCCCCAGCTTTTCGGCCAGGGTCATGCGGCCGATCAAGCTTTCGATGCGGTTCATTTAACTAGCGCCCCCTAGAATCGCAACGTGACTGATAATGAGCTCACCACAACGCTTGAGAGAGAAGCATGAATAACGACCGGGCGGACGACACGGCGAATCCCAAAGCCGAGGCTGAGGAAATCGCGAATGCGCGCCTCATGCCGCAGCTGAAGATAATGGCGTCCGCACTGTGGGCGGCGCAGGTGCGCAATGTCCTGTTCATGTTGTGGGGAGCCTTGTTTGTCGTCATTGCTGCCACTGCCTACGGTCAAATAAAGCTGAATGCTTGGAACCAGCCCTTCTATGATGCGCTGTCGCACCGTAATTTTGCGCAATTCCTCCATCAGCTGGGCGTTTTTGGATTCATTGCCGGCACGCTCTTGGTTCTCAATGTAGGCCAAAGATGGCTGGGCGAAACCTTGAAGATCAAGCTGCGCCAGGGACTGGTACTCGATCTGGTCCAAAACTGGCTGGTGCCCCGACGAGCCTTTCGTCTGACCAATGCCGGCCCGATGGGAGTCAATCCCGACCAGCGCATGCACGAGGATGCGCGGCACCTGACCGAGCTGTCGGCCGATCTCGGTATTGGCCTGTTGCAATCCTCGATTTTGCTCGGCAGCTTCGTGGCAGTGCTGTGGAATTTGTCGAATAATTTTGTATTCCACGTTGAGGGCCGGCAGTTCGCGATACCAGGATACATGGTGTGGGCGGCCGTGCTGTATTCGGGATCGGCATCTCTATTGAGCTACTGGGTGGGCCGCACCCTGGTGGACCGCAATGCGGAGCGCTATGCGCGCGAGGCTGATCTACGCTTCTCGCTGGTGCGGGTGAACGAGCACATCGACGCGATAGCGCTTGCCTCCGGCGAGGCCGGCGAAGCGAGACACATCGACATCGATCTGATGGCCGTGCTCAAGGCGACGGCCCGGCTAGTGACCGGGCTCACCAATCTGACCTGGGTTACAGCGGGTTCTGGTTGGCTCACGCTGGTGGCCCCCATTCTCGTCGCGGCACCTTTGTATTTCGCCGGCAACCTCACCTTCGGCGGTTTGATGCTGGCCTCCGGCGCCTTCGTGCAGGTGCAATCCTCGCTGCGGTGGTTCGTCGATAATTTCAGCACCATTGCCGACTGGCGCGCCACGCTGCTGCGTGTGTCGGGCTTCCGGCGCGCCGTGATCGGCACGGACGATATGCATGATGTGGAGAGCCGCATCGTCAACAAGGCGGGAGCGGATGGCCAGGTGCAAATCGAAAACCTTGAGATCGCATCGCCCAGCGGCTGTACCATGCTCGAGGAAAAGGCCGTGCAAATTAAAACCGGCGACCGGGTGCTGATAGTCGGGGACTCCGGGACCGGGAAAACCCTGCTGTTTCGCGCGCTTGCAGGCTTGTGGCCATGGGGCTCCGGGACCGTCGTTCATCCTACCGGCCAGGAAAGAATGTACATGACTCGCACACCCTACCTGCCGCCGGGCACTCTGCGCGACGTTCTAGCTTATCCATTGACGACCGATAAATTCGACAGCAAGGCTTATTCCAATGCACTGCTCCGGCTCAAGTTGGACCGGCTGGTGCCGATGCTCGATACCCCACAACGCTGGGATCGCGAAATGAGCGAGGACGAGCAGCAAAATCTGGCGTTTGCGCGCATCGTGCTGCACAAACCGCCGTGGGTACTGATGGATGAGGTATTCGACTCGCTTGCAGATGATGCACTCGAACTCGTGATCGACATATTCACGAAAGACCTGGCTCAAACGGCGGTCATCCACATCGGCCGCAGCAACGCGCACCATTTCTTCCCGCGTGTTCTGCACCTCATCAAGGATCCGGCAGGGCGCAAACTCGCGGCTCCCGCGCCTGCGGCGCCCGCCGCGGCCGACCTCTCCAGAGTTACGTAACATGGCCAAGCGTTCAAGCCCCGCCGATCTTGCCGCGCTGCCCGACGAGCAATTGCTGGAAGCGGTGCAGCGACAGACCTTTCGCTTTTTCTGGGAGGGCGCGCACCCGGTCAGCGGTCTTGCGCGCGATCGGTGCAAGACCGGCGCCGTGCCGGAAGATGATCTGGTGGCCACCGGCGGATCGGGATTCGGTGTGATGGCGCTCATCGTCGCCGTCGAGCGCGGCTGGGTTTCGCGGGCCGCGGCGCTGGAGCGACTCGGACGCATGCTCGATCTTTTGAGCAGGGCGACCTGTTATCACGGAGTATTTCCGCATTTCATGAATGGGCGCACCGGCGCCACCATTCCCTTCACCCGCAAGGACGATGGCGGCGATCTGGTCGAAACCTCCTTTTTGATGATGGGATTGTTGTGTGCCCGCGAATACTTCGATCGCGATACCCCGGCGGAAGCCAAGGTCAGAGGTCTGGTCAACTATGTTTGGAACGACGTGGAATGGGATTGGTACACGCGCGGCCGGCCGGTGCTCAATTGGCATTGGAGCCCCAACAACGGCTGGGCTCTGGATCTTGAGATCCGCGGCTGGAACGAGTGTCTGATCACCTATGTACTGGCAGCAGCGGCGCCGCGCTACCCCATCGCTCCTGGCGTCTATCATCAAGGCTTCGCGGAAGGCCGCAATTTCGTCAACGGCAAATCCTACTACGACATTCCTTTGCCGCTCGGGGCTGCCTTTGGCGGCCCCCTGTTCTATGCACACTATTCCTTCTGTGCCATCGACCCCCGCGGATTGAAGGATCGTTATGCCGACTACTGGGAACAGAACCTTCACCATGTCCGCATCAATTACGTCCATTGCGAAAAAAATCCGCTGCATTGGCCGGGCTACGGGCCCGCCTGCTGGGGTCTTACGTCGAGCGATGGCGCCGACGGCTACGCAACTCACTCCCCTGACAACGATGACGGCACGATTTCGCCCACCGCCGCCCTGTCGAGCATGCCCTACGCGCCGATGGAGTCCCTACAGGCGATACGCCATTTCCTCACCAATCACGGCGCCAAGACCTGGGGCAGGTATGGGTTTGTCGATGCATTTTGCGAGGCCAAGGATTGGTATGCCGACACCTTCCTCGCCATCGACCAGGGGCCGATTATCGTCATGATCGAGAATCACCGCACTGGCCTGTTGTGGAACCTATTCATGAAGGCGCCGGAAATTCAATCGGGCCTGCGCGCACTCTCCTTTGAAGGTCCCAACATCAAGCCGGACCACGCCGGCTGATGGAAACCCTCGACAGCTGGATTGCGCGTCAGTATCGGCATAGCGCGAGCGCCCTGATCCGCAGCGTATCGCCCGTAAACATCGTCAAGAACCGGCAGGGATTCGCGCAGACCATCGTGCCGCACGAAGGTTCCATCGTCGCCTCCCCGGTGCTTGGATCCTATGATCCGGAACCGGACTATTTTTTCCATTGGTACCGCGATGCGGCAGTGGTCGTCGAGGCCCTGCGCGTGCTTTTCGAAGACACCGATGCCGCGCGGAATACCGTCGTGCATTTTGCGGACTTCGTGCGCTTCAGCCTGTCGCTGCAAAACCTCGATGGGCGCCCCTTGAGCGAATCGACGGAGTGGCGCAGCGCGGTGGCGCTCGACTTTCGTAAATTCTTGCGCAGCAACGAAGATCTGGCCTCGGTTCACGGCGATGCCGTGTGGGGCGAGACGCGCGTCAATCCCGACGGCACTCTGGACATTTCCAGCTGGCCGCGTCCGCAGAACGATGGTCCGGCGTTGCGGGCCGTGACACTGCTGCGTTGGCTGCGGCACGTCCGTTCGGATACCGAACTCAGCCGGGCGGTGGGCGCGCTGCTGCGAGCCGATCTTCGGTTTACCCGCGCACATTGGCGCGAATCGTGTTTCGACATTTGGGAGGAAGAAAAAGGCCGTCACTACTACACCCTGCGGGTAGCCGCGGCGGCGTTGGAAGGCGGTGCGGGGTGGCTTGCGCAGCAAGGCGATGGCCCCGCCGCCGCTGCCTGCCGCGCCGATGCGGTCCAGATCCTGCGCGCGCTCGATGGCTACTGGCGAGAAGATCTGCGGTTCTACCGGTCGCGGCTGCTGGACGGGAACGCAATCTCCGCCAAGGAGCTCGATATCTCCGTCATCATGGCGGCGCTGCACAGCGCTGCAAGCGGCGAGACCCACTCGGTGCGCGATCCTCGCATGCATGCCACACTGGCGCGCCTCGAGGCATTGTTCGACGCGGAGTACGCCATCAACCAATCCCGGGCCGCGAACCGGGCGCCGGCCATGGGACGTTACGCGCACGATGTCTACTTTTCGGGCGGCGCCTATTATTTTTCAACCCTGGCGGCAGCGGAGTTTTGTTTCCGCGCCGCGGCCTGCGATCCGTCGGCAACGGGCCTGCCGGAAACGCAAGCCCTGTTCCAACACGGCGATGCTTTTCTGGAAACCGTGCGCGCTTTTACTCCGCCGAGCGGCGAGTTGTCGGAACAATTCGACCAGCGGAGCGGCGAACAAAGCTCCGCTCAGCAGCTCGCCTGGAGTTATGCCGCGTTCATCACGTGCGCCGCCGCGCGCCGCGAGGTCATTCGAAGCCGCATCTAAGGTTTCAGCAGCCTGATCACTGCCAGAACCGTGATCAGCGCGGTCACCAGCGAGATCAATACAGTGATGGTCACGCCGACGATGCCGTCCTTGTTTTCTCGATACCACAAATCCAGACGGCCGCGCCGCGTGTGCAGGCGTATGGCCCGATCGGCGCCGGCAAACGTGACCGCCGCGTACAGCATTCCATCGCTGCGCCGCGCATACTTGATCAGACGGCGGTATTGCAGATAGCGCAGAGGCAGTTCAAGTTTTGCGGTGAGGAGCTTGGCGCGAATATCCTCGGGAAAAGCGGCAGCATTGAGAGATTGAAGCCTGCCGTCTTTGTGCCAGGCTTCGCCGTCCCGCAGCGGATGCATCGCCAGCCACAAAATTTCATCGCTGGAAACCTGCACATCCTCGTCGATATTCTCGCGATAGTAGTACAGGCCGTGCAAAATGCGATCTTCGTCGTCTCTGCTCAAGTTATCTGGCACCGGGTAAAACTTAGTGGCAACATGCGCAACATGCGGACTGACATTGCGTCGATAATACATCGTGGGCGCCGGTGTGCGCAGCGGGCATTCGCGCTCGGGCTGTGGCTCTTCGCGGCCAACGCTCTCTCGGCCCATGCTCTGGCCGGCAGCATTCTGTTCATCGGCAACAGCTTCACCTTTGCATACGGCTCGCCGGTGCGCTACTACCGCCCCGATACGGTTACTGATCTAAATGGCAGCGGGCAAGGCGGCGTGCCGGCCTTGTTCAAATCCTTCACCGCGCAAGCCGGCTTGTCTTACGATGTTTTCATGGAAACCGAACCCGGTGTCGGCATCGACTGGCACTTGGATCACAAGCTCGATGTGCTGGGCCAGCGCTCGTGGGATTCGGTGGTCATGCACGGCTTCAGCACCCTGGACCCGAAAAGACCCGGCGACCCGACGATTTTGATCGCGAGCGTGCGGCAGATGGCGGAGTTTCTGCACGCCAAGAATTCCGCAGCTGAAATTCGGGTAATGGCCACCTGGCCGCGCGCCGATCAAACCTATGAGCCCAAGGGTGCCTGGTACGGCAAGCCGATTGAAGCGATGGCCCGGGACGTGCGTGATGGATACAATCGCGCGGCGGAGGCGCCCGGGATCAAAGGCGTCGTACCTGTGGGCGATGCTTGGGTGCGAGCCATGCACACCGGGATCGCTGATCCCAATCCATACGATGGGATCGACGCCGGCAAGATCAACTTATGGACCTATGATGGCTACCATGCCAGCACGTACGGCTACTACCTGCAGGCTTTGGTGATATTCGGCAGCGTTACCGGCAAAGATCCGCGAACTTTGGGACCCATAGAGTGTTCGGGATTCGAGTTGGGCCTATCCGCCGCGCAGGTGGGCGCTTTGCAACAAGTGGCCTTCGACCAGCTCGCGGCAGAGGGTGCGATGAACGCCGCTGCCCCGAAACCTCACAACAATCCGTCGATTCCGTCGAAGTGCGCCGTCGCGCACTAATGCGCCAGTTCATTTTTGACCACCCGTCCGCCTTTCATCACGAATTTCACGTGCTGCAAGATGGTGACGCCCGCGATCGGGTCGCCCTGCACCGCGATCAGCGGCTGAGCTGGTTGCCGCGCGCACTGCCTCCAACGGCGTCAGGTCACGCATCGATTTATCTCTTTACGCTGGCCAAATACGCCTTGGTCTCATCGCCGACGACGGACAACAAATTCCCCATCGTGAGGTTGGCGTCGATCAGGTGCAGACCCCAATCCTCGAGCACCTGTCCATTTACCACCACGTCGCCGGAAATGTCGTTGGTGCGCGCGCCACCCGCGGTTGGATGCAGGGTCACCGCCAGATACGAGCCATGCTCGTCCACCACGCAGGCGGCACTCAAAAGACCAGGCACCTTGACGAAGGGCGTGGTAACCGGCTTCTCGGGTGTGGTCCACGCGAAGGGTACGGGCACATCATCGGATCCGGTGGCAATGCGTCCGGGCGAGAGATAGGCGTCAAGCATGCCGGAGCCGCCGCCCAGCGCCGCCGGATTGGTGCAGACCGCCTGCATTCCCTCCGGTGCTTTACCAAAACGGGAGTTGCCCGGCGGCGGTACGGTCGCGCGGAAACTCGCGAATGCAATGACGCACCCGATCTGACGGTTCGAACGGCACGCCGGTATGTGCTTGAACGCCCCGCCGACGTCGGCGCCCTTCGGTACCGGCAGACTGGTGCCCATCAAGATGGCTGAAATGAGCTGGGCTTGCACCGGCTTGCCATCGATTTCGTTTTTGATCAGCTGCGTCAGCACGCCGGAACCTTGGCTGTGGCCGACGAGCACGAAGCCGCGGCCCTTGTTGTCATGCGCGAGATAGTAGTTCCATGCCGCGACCACATCGTTGTAGCCCAATTCGCGGTCCACTGGAATCGGCTTACCCGCGATCATGGCGCGCAATGCCGTCAGAGTGACCTGCCGATACATCGGGGCGAACAGGCGGCACTTGGTGGCAAAGCGCGCAAATTGCGCATTCACCACGCGTTTTTCCGGCCCATTGATGGTCAGATCCGAATTGCCGGTGGCCTCATTCGAGACCGTGGGATAAACATAGAAGCAATCGATCGGTGGTTTCTTGGCGGCGGCGAATTTTTCGTAGCTTTGTTTTCCATCGGCTGCAATGACCGTCGCCTCTTGCGGAACCGTGCACGCATCCTGGCGGCCGGGTCGACACAGCCAGATGTCGGGATTGGCGTAATCATCGGCGCTGCCGGCGGCAGCTGCGGGTGTCGCCGTGGTTGCCTGGACGTGCGCAGAGTTTAGCGATACCAGGCCCAGCGCCAGCATCGTGATGGACGCGAAAATCCGTGCAGACATAAAGCTCCCCGTTGCACCGTTGTTCCCGGCGAGCAGTATAACGCAGGAAATTGCTGCGATCGCGGACTTGCCTCAGTTCCGCAGTGCGGATTGCCCGAGCTACTGCCGGCGCAACTCTCGAAGCCACAGCGAGTATGCGCCGACGATCGGCGGCAGCAGAAAACACCATACATCCTGCTTGGCATAGATCAGCGCCGCGGCCGCGCAGCCAGCCGCGAAAGCCGCCACGCTGCCCGCCATTCGCGACAAGCGCGAGCGTATTGCACTGCGCGCATCCGCGGGAACACCGCGCATCAGGTCGGCGAGATCAATCATGATCTGTGTAGTGTTCCCCGTCATGATCGTGGTTGGCGGTGCCGCGCTCATGTGGATACGGTGAATCGCATTTTGTAATGCCATCGCGGCAACCAGTGTCATTCCGGTAAGCAGCGCAGCCCAGCCGTCACCGCTTGCGAATGGCCCCAAGCCAATCGCCAGCCCCGCGCCCAAAATCAGCAGCGCGACCTGGAGCCCTACCAGGGCACGCAGCACCGCCACGCCCTCACCTAAGTTCCGCGCCGCGAGCACACTGCTGAGCAGCCGGGTCGCGATCACCACGAGGCAGAACATCGGCAGCGCCAGTAGTTTTGCCACCGCGCCGCCGGTTCCCAGCACCAATGCAGCGCCGAGGGTCACAAAGTTCCCGGTCACATGAGTGGTAAACAACCCGTGCAGCGCCAGGAAGCCGGCAGTGTCGACATATCCGCCGTTGGCGCTCAGCATTACCGGTAGTGAGGGTTTCATAGGCAGCTCGTGGAACTTTGGTGGGTCGTTTCGATCGTTTCGGTACTATATATTGACATTCATGAATGGGTACCGCTCGCAGGCTGCGCTGACCACTGGATTTGCACTCGCACTTGCTGCAGCCTCGCTCAGCTTTGCCCATCCCGCGCCTTACGGCCTCAGTTCGCGTATCGAGACAAAGGCTTACTTGCAGATGCCGCCGCTGGCGGACGGCAAACTCCCACTGCTCTTATCCGCGACCGGCGCCTTTACCGACACGGCGAAATTGATTCCTAAGGCCGGCCTCGTTCCCTATGAGTTGATCGTCCCTTTCTGGTCGGACGGTGCCGAAAAGACGCGCTGGGTGGCCGTGCCGCGCGGAAAAATTGCATTTGCGCCGACAGGCGAATGGAGTTTTCCCGCGGGTACTGTGTTCGTGAAGACCTTTGATTTGCCGACGGACGAGTCGGACCCGCGCGTCAGGCGCCGGCTGGAGACGCGCGTATTGGTGCGCGACAGCGCTGGCGGTGTTTATGGCGCGGTGTACAAATGGCGACAGGATGGCAGCGATGCCGATCTACTCAGCGACAGCCAGACCGAAGATATTCCCGTCAGGGGTATCAATGGCGAAGTCCGTCAGCAAACTTGGTATTACCCGAGCCGCAAGGACTGCCTGACTTGTCACACCTCGCGGGCTGGCGGCGTCCTGGGAGTGAAAACGCGACAAATGAACCGCCCCTTCACATTTCCCTCCGGCGTTACCGATAACGAATTGCGCGCATGGAATCACATAGGTCTGTTTGCGCCGGGGCTCAAAGAAGGGGATCTGGTGAATTTAGCGACACTTGCGGCGCCAAATGATACTTCACGCACTTTGGACGACCGCGCTCGATCCTATCTCGACGCAAATTGCTCTCAATGTCACCGCCCCGGAGGCACGGTCGCTGACTTCGATGCGCGCTACGACACTCCGCTCGAGCGCCAGGGACTCATTGATGCGCCGGTACTCATCGATGAAGGGATCGACCGGCCGCGAGTGATTTCGCCACATGATATTTGGCGCTCGATCGCCTACATGCGCGTGAACACTTCGGGTGACATCAAAATGCCGCCGCTCGCGCGCGAAACCATTGACCAGCAAGGCGTGCAACTCCTGAATGACTGGATTACCAGCATGCCCGGCCGTGCCGTGCTGGCGCCGCCGGTGATCTCGCCGCCCGGCGGCATCTATCATTCACCTGTCGAGATTGTATTGATGCAGAGTGAACCCGGGGCCGACATCCGCTATACCTTGGACGGCAGCGCGCCGGACAAGTCGGACCTACGCTACGAGAAGCCAATCAAAGTGACGCAGACGGCAGTGATTCGCGCGCGCGCCTTCAAGGAAGGATTCACGCGCAGCATCACCGAGCAACAAATTTTCATTGTCGGGCAGTGAGGCGTGCGGTGGTCAATGCACTCCCGGCGCCGTCGGCGCACCTGCCACAATGGCGATGCCCCAAGGACTTAAACCCGCTTTGACCCGTGCCACTTCTTGATTCAGCGCCAGATCGACAACCGACACATCGTTGGAAGGGCCATTTGCCGCGTACAGGAATTTTCCATCGGGCGAGATCCCGATGCCCCAGGGACGGGTACCCACCTTGATGGTGGCGAGCAGCTCGTAGCTGCTGGTATCAAACACGGAAATCGTCCCCGCGCGTCCATTGCTGACATACAGTTTCTTTTCATCGATTGAGAGTCTGGCCCGCATTGGCCGGGATCCTGCGGGCAGCACAATGGTATTCAACACTTTCGCGTTCGCGGAATCGATGATATTCAATTCGCCCGCCGATTCCGACGGAATGAATGCTATTGCGCGGCCGGATAAAAAAGCCACGCTGCGCGGCCGCCCACTCACTTTGAAATGCGCCGCAGCGGTAAAACCCACGGTTTCAATGACGTAAATGTCGCCTCCGGCCTCACAGGTCACGTAAAACTGCTTGCCGTCGGGGGTCGTGGTCACGCCCTCGGGCTCCTGGCCCACAGGGATGATGTGCTCCCGTTGGCCGGAGGCAATGTTGATCACACTGGCTGTCTTGATGTCTTCATTCGAGATGTAGATGCTCCTTCCATCCTTGCTCAGGTCGAATTCCTCCGGATCCGAACCTGCATTGAGCTTGGCCTTAAGACCAAGGGTAGCTACATCCACCACGCCGATTCCATCCGCAGCCTTGTCCGCATTGGCGTCATCGTCATCGCCGTCGGCGCCCTTCTTTTTGGCGAAAACCGGATTGCCATGAGCATCGATCTGGGGCGGCGCTTCGATCGGGGTGCCGCTCAACGCGACATACACGGTTCTGCGGTCGGGGCTCACGTGTATACCGCGCGGCCGCTTTCCCACCGGAATCGTCGCCGCGACGCTGAAGTCCCCGCCGTTGATCACCGTCACGTCCCCCGATCTCTCGTTGGTCACATAGACCTGATAGGGCGCGGCGGCGCGCGCCGCAATGCCGGGCACCACGATCAGTGCCGCGGCAAGAAACACGGTCAGGGGCAGCCAATTCATGCAATTGCGCGATGTCATCATCCGATCGTGGCGGAGCCGCGCCGAAACCGCAACTTTTCGATCAATGAATCAACCGCCCGATTGTCGGCAAAGGTAAGATTCCCGCATGGATTCCCACGGCGCCGCGAGTCGGCTCATTGACGAGCCCTGGTATCTGCCCCTGGCCGACGAAGTGCAGATTTTCGAAGCGGCCTATCGAGCCCGCTTGCCGGTTCTATTGAAAGGACCGACTGGCTGCGGCAAGACCCGCTTCGTCGAGCATATGGCATGGCGCCTGTACCGGCAGGGCGACATCGTGCGACGCGGCCTCGAGCTGCCGCTGCTCACCGTCGCCTGCCACGAAGACCTTACCGCCACCGATCTGGTCGGGCGTTATCTGCTTTCTGGCGACGCGACCGTCTGGATGGATGGGCCGCTGACTCGCGCCGTGCGTAGCGGGGCAATCTGCTATCTCGATGAGGTAGTCGAGGCGCGCAAGGACACAACCGTCGTCATCCACTCGCTGACCGACCACCGGCGGGTGCTGCCCATAGAGAAGACCGGCGAACTGCTCGATGCGCATCCGGATTTTCTGCTGGTGATTTCCTATAATCCGGGGTACCAGAGCGTGCTGAAGGATCTGAAGCCCTCCACACGGCAACGCTTCGTCAGCCTGGCGTTCGGCTATCCGTCGATCGATGTCGAAGCGACCATCATCGCGCACGAAAGCGGAGTCGACGCCGCGCTCGCGCAGCGCTTGGCGCTGGTCGGAGAGAAAGTCCGCAATCTGCGCGAACACGGTTTCGAGGAAGGTGTAAGCACCCGGCTGTTGATCTACGCTGCGCAACTGGCCGCCGGCGGCATTGAACCGCGCCGCGCCTGTGACGTCGCCATCGCGCGCGCCGTCTCGGACGATGCCGAAGTGCAGCAGGCGATCGGCGCCATCGTCGACGTCGTATTGCCATGACCAGCGCGGCGGCGCGGGAGCTCGCGGGCCGCGTCTGTTTCACCGACATTCAGCGCTTTCTGTCGCTGTTCGCGCAAGGACTGGCGGCAAGATTCCTGCACGTGAAGGTCATCGAAACGTCCGCGACAGGCGGCGGCGCAAAACGAATCATAGATGGTCAGAGTATTCATCTGCCGGCGGAGATCGCGGACTTTGCGGCGCGCGAACACAATCTTGGCGCCTACCGGATCGCGGTGCTGCATCAGATCGGCTTTCTTGTCGAAGGTACACTGGATTTCGATCTCGCGGGCTTTTTGCAAGCTCACTCAAGACCCGCGTTGCTGCGTCGAGTATTCGCCACCGTCGAGGACCTGCGCATCGATGCGGCGATCCGGCGCCGCTATCCCGGGGCGCGAGGCGATCTCGATCGGGTGCTGGCCCACGCCCTCGCGTTGCGCCCGCACACCCGCACCATGCGACCGGTGCCGGCACTCGTCGAAGCGCTGCTGCAGTATTCGCTCGGGGCGGCACCCGCCGCCGTGCAGGATCGCGATTGCGGCGATTTACTAGAGAGATTGATCGCCACGGCTGCCGTAGTGCAACGGCAACGCGCCCACGTCGATGACAGTGCGCGCGCGGCGCTCAGCATTTGTGAGGAGCTCGAGAAGCTCTTCCGCCGGCCGCCGCGACACCTGGCGCGGGTGGCGCATCGAGATCTCGTCCGGCCCACCGAGTCCATTGAATCCTTGGACGATGAGGAATTTTCCGAAGGCGAAGCCGCCGGGCTGTCGGTCGAGTATCGCGGCGAATTGATTACGGTCGCCTCCGCCAAGCGACTTACGGGCGGACAAATTGCAGCGGGCGGACAGGACACTGCAGCGTCGACAAAAGCGACGGTGGCGGGCAGTTCAAACATTGCGCAAAATGCCGGCGAATCTCCGCGCTCGGTGGCGACGATGGTTCGTCCCGCGGCGAGCGACGGGCCGCGCAGTTTTCTCTACGACGAATGGGATTTTCACCAACAATCCTACCTTGCAGCCTGGTGTCGGGTTTACGAGCAGCGGCTGCGCGGCGATGATTTCGGATTCATCGGCGGCGTCCGTAGCCGCCACGCCGCCCTTGAAAAGGAGGTGCGGCGGCGCTTCGCCTCCATCAAGCCGCTGTCCTGGCAGCGCGTTCGGCGCACCAGCGACGGCGATGAACTCGATCTGGACGGCGTGATCGAGAGCGTGATCGACCGCAGGACTGGTCACGATGCCGATTCGCATTTGTACATTCGGCGCGATCGCGCACGACGGGACGTATCGGCGGCCTTTCTGGTCGACATGAGCGCCTCGACCGATTTTCCATTGCCCGATCCGGCGGCGACCAAAGTTGCACCGGCGGATGTGCCCACCGGGCAGCCGCCTGACGGCGGCTTGTATCTGTACGGCGGCCAGGAGGAGTATTCCACCCCGCGGCCACCGCCGAAGCGGCGGGTCATCGACGTGGCCAAGGATGCGCTGGCATTGATGTGCGAGGCGCTGCAGACGCTGGGCGACAACTACGCGATCTACGGCTTTTCCGGCGACGGCCGCCACAACGTCGAGTTCCATGTTGCCAAGGATTTCGCCGATAGGCTTAACGCGCGCACCTGGGCCGCGTTGGCCGCAATGCAGCCGCGACGCTCCACGCGCATGGGTGCGGCCATTCGGCATGCGATTGCCAAGCTTGGCAGAGAGCCTGCCGGCATGAAGGTGCTCATCATCGTCTCCGATGGCTACCCTGAGGACCACGACTACGGCGCGGATCGGACCGACCGCGAATACGGCATACAGGACACGGCGCGCGCCCTGCAAGAAGCGCAACGCGCCGGCATCGTGGATTTCTGCATCACCATCGACCCGGCCGGCCAGGACTATTTGCGGCGCATGTGCGCGGCGAGCCGATATCTCATCATCGACGATGTGACGGCGCTGCCGCGCGAGCTGAGCAAGGTGTATCGAACCCTGACATCGTGAGGGGCCGGGCTGCCGGTCGCTATCGTGCGGCTGCGGGCCTTTTTTCCACTACACCGCCCTTCATGACGAATGCGACGCGCTCAACGACAGTGATGTCCTCGAGCGGGGAGCCGGGAACAGCGACGATGTCGGCATAAAAGCCTGGCTTCAATTCACCGATCTGGCCGTTCCAGCCGAGCAGTTTAGCGCCGTTGATCATGTCGGCCTGCAGAACCGCGAGTGGTTTCATGCCGTACTTCACCATCAATTCAAGTTCGCGTGCCTGAGTGCCATGAGGGAATGGACCCACGTCCGAGCCCACTGCAAAGGGAATGCCCGCCGCGATCTGTTTTTTGAATTCCTTGACCTTGTAGTCGTACATCGGCCCCTCACGGGTCGCGCTTGCCGCCGACAAATGCAAGAAATGCTCGAAAATGGCGAAGGTTGGCACCGCCGGAATGCCCTTCTCCTTCATGATGCGCATGGTCTCATCGCTCAACTGTGTGGCGTGATCGATCGAAGCCACCCCCGCCTGCGCCGCATATAGCGTGCCGGGTTCCCCCATCGCATGTACCGCGACGCTGCCGCCCACGCGCGCAGCCTCATCGACCGCGGCTTTGAGCTGGGCGACCGTGTACTGATATGGCGTATGCAGCACACCGTCGCGCATCGCATCGCGGCCGGTCTCATAGATTTTTACGAAATCCGCGCCCTCCTTGTGCTGCTCGCGGATCGCCGCAATGATCTCGTCCGCGCTATTGGCATAGGTGGCATTTGACAGGACATGCTGCGCGGGATTGAAACGATTGGCATCCTCGTGCCCACCGAGAATGTCGATGGCATTGCCGCAAATTCGCAGCCGCGGCCCCGGAATCGCGCCTTGGTTGATTGCGTCGCGCACCGCGGAGTCGGCGGATCCCGCGCCTTCGGTGCCCATGTCGCGCTCCGCCGTGAAGCCGGCCATCAGGTCGTCCCTTGCGCCAAGCACCGCCGTTATGGTCCGCTGCGGCACCGATTCTTCGACGGTCTGCAGGTCTTCCGCGCCGGGGTGAAGGAACAAATGCACGTGTACATCGATGAGGCCCGGCAGCAGCGTGGTATCGCCGAGGTCGATCAGCTCAGCCCCAGCCGGATGGTGTACCGTAGAGCCGACCGCGGTAATGCGTTCGCCTTCCACAAGGATTTCGCCCGGTGTCAGCACCCGCCCCGAGTCGACCTCGAGCAAGTGCGCGGCATGCAAGACAATCGGCCGAATTGCGGCTTGCTGTGCCATCGCGGCCGGCACAGCCGCAACGAGAGCAGCCAGCAGAACGTAGCCGCGCAATCCGACGAGTTTGCGGATATTGCCCATTATTGCCTCCCAAGACGAACGATTCGGCCGCTAGTATAGGATATCAATGATGCACAAGATCGAGATCAAGACCCGCGATGGACACTGCCCAAGCTTCGTCTTCCGGCCGGCAGGAAGTGGTCCGTGGCCCGCCGTTTTGATTTTCATGGACGGGCTGGGAATACGACCCGCGGTGCTCGAGATCGGTGAGCGGCTCTCTGCTCACGGTTACTATGCGCTGTTGCCTGATTTGTTTTACCGTTCCGGGCCGTACGCGCCCATGGATCCGCACGCGATATTCGGCGACCCCACGCAGCGCAAGATCCTGATGGACAAGTACTTCGCGCTTGCCACGCAGGCGAATATCATGTCCGACACGCGCGCATTTCTCGATTATCTCGCCGCACAGCCCGAGGTGCAGCGCCGCGCCATCGGCACAACCGGCTATTGCATGGGCGGATTCATGTCGCTGACCGCGGCCGGAACCTACCCGGATCGAATTGCAGCCACCGCGTCGTATCACGGCGGCCGGCTCGCGACCGATGCAGCGGAAAGTCCGCACCTGCTTGCACCGCGCATCAAGTCGCGGGTCTATATTGCGGGCGCGATCGAGGACCAGTCATTCCCGGACAATATGAAAAAACGCCTGGAGGCAGCCCTGAGCGAGGCCAACATCGACCACGAGATCGAGACTTACCCGGCAAAACACGGCTGGGTGTTTCGCGATACGCCGGCCTATGATGCCGCCGCCTGCGAGCGCCACTGGCAGACCATGCTCGCGTTGTTCGACGCGACGCTGCGGAGTTAGTCGTGGCATTCGCAGACGCGGTGACTTTGCGTGGCCGGGAAGTGTCACTGCTACCGTTGTCGCAAGCCCATCGCGCCGATCTCATCGAAGCGCTGAACGACGGCGAGTTGTGGAAGCTGTGGTACACCAATATTCCCGCGCCTGATCAATTGGATGCCGAAATCCGCAGGCGTCTGGCATTGCATCAGCAAGGCTCGATGGTGCCATTCTCGGTGGTCGAAGCATCCTCCAACCAAGCCGTAGGCATGACGACGTTCATGAACCTCGATGCGGCGAATCGGCGCCTGGAAATCGGTGCCACCTGGTACCGGAATCGCGTGCAGCGCACGGCGGTGAACACCGAATGCAAATTTCTGCTGCTGAGTTACGCATTCGAGCAGCTAAAATGCATCGCGGTGGAGTTTCGCACGCATTTTTTCAATCGGCAAAGCCGCGCCGGTATTGAGCGGTTGGGCGCCAAGCTGGACGGAGTTCTGCGCCAGCATCAACTGGCGCGCAACGGCACGCTGCGGGACACTTGCGTTTACAGCATCCTCGATGGTGAATGGCCGACGGTCAAGGCGCATCTCTCCTTTCAACTCGAGAGACCCAGATAGTCACGCCGGTTTCACTATTCGCTTCAGCTCCGCGGCGCATAGCGCAACCGCCGTGTTGGCCTCATCGATAACCTTGCCCATGGTCACAAAGCCATGAATCTGCCGGGGGAAATGCACATAGCCGGCCCGATTACCGGCGGCGGTGAGACGCCGCGCGTAGTCGGCGCCCTCGTCGCGCAGCGGATCGAAGCCGGCGGTCAGCACCAGAGCCGGCGGCAGTTTCGACAAATCCGGATGCAACAGCGGAGAAGCGCGCCAGTCGCTCAACTGCGCAGGGTTGGGGATATAGTGAGCAGTGAAATAGTCCATGGTCTGGCGCGTCAGTAGATAACCCTCACCGTTTTCGGCATGCGAGGGCGTGGTGCGGCGCATGTCCGTTGCGGGATATATCAGCAGCTGGAACTTGATCGGCAGATCGCCCTGGTCGCGGGCATCGATGCAGACTACGGCTGCAAGATTGCCGCCTGCGCTGTCGCCGCCCACCGCGAGCCGCGAGGCATCGAGCTTGAGGGCTGCTGCCTGCTCGCGCACCCAGCGCGTCGCGGCGATGCAATCAATCACTGCCGCCGGAAAACGGTGTTCGGGACCCATGCGGTAGTCGACGGCGACCACCGCGCAATCGGCGAGATTCGCAAGTTCACGGCACAGCGTATCGTGGGTATCGAGATCGCCGATCACGAAACCGCCGCCATGATAGTAGACGAGCACCGGCATGCTTACCGTGTCCGATCCTCCAAGCGGCCGGTACAGGCGCAGCGGAATTGGACCGTTGGGCCCGGCGGCCGTCAGGTCCCGCACCTTGCCGACCTGCGGCGCCGGCGGCTGAGTCGCAAAGCGCCGCTCGCGGTAAAACGTGCGCGCATCGCCTGGGCTCAGCGTGTGGGTCGGCGGGACGCCGCGCTCCTCGATGAGATCGAGAAGGGCGCGGGCTTGAGGATGCAGCGTGGTGTCTTGTGGCGCAGTCATATTCGCGAGCATAACTTAAGATCAGGGCGGCTTGAAATGATGGGCGTGCGCGGCGCTCACCGGCAGGATTTCGCTGCGCTCCTTCAGCTTCACTTCGAGGGTGCCCCGAAAGGATCGGTACAGCGTATCGATTGCGCTCACATTAACGATGATGCTGCGGTGAATCTGCCAGAACATGGCCGGATCGAGCCGCTCCTTCATCTGCTTCAACGTCGAGTTCAGCAGAAAGGTCGCATTGCGGGTGGCGACGGTCGTGTACTTGTTATCGGCGCGCAGATAACAGACCTCCGCCGCCGTGACGATCCGCAGCTCGGGGCCATGCGGCACGGACAGCCACTTGAGGTACTGCGGTTCGCCCGTGCCCGCCCCGCGCAGCAGCGCCACCAGTGACTGCAGATCAATGGGCGCGTCGCGCAGCCGCGCCTGCAAGCGTTCGACGGTAAGCTTCATGCGCGCGGCGGAAATCGGTTTGAGAATGTAGTCGATCGCGCCGCGCTCAAAAGCCGCGAGCGCATGCTGATCGAAGGCGCTGATGAACACAACATGCGCCCTGCCGCTGACGTGTGCCGCCACATCGAGGCCGCTGACGCCGGGCATTTGAATATCGAGGAATACGATATCGGGAGCGAAGCGATCCGCGGCCTGGATCGCCTCGAAGCCGTCGCCCGCCTCCGCGGCAATGACCAGATCCGGCCATAGGCCGCGCAGCGCCTCGCGAATCTCCATCCGCAACAGCGGCTCATCCTCGGCGATGATCGCGCAGACCGGCTTCACGACGTGGCGCTTCCCGTGACGGTAGCCTGCAAACGCTGTATGAGCGCGTCGAGTTCGAAGTCCGCATCGGCCGAGCCTTGTTTGTACAAATCCCTGACCGCGGTGAGCGACCTGGTCAGTAAGTGCGGATCGATCTGCGCCTGCGCCGTGGCGAGACGCGATTCGGTGAGCCGCCGTTCGATTTGCACGCGCTTGAGTTCGGCGCTGCGCACGCCCTCCAGAATGCGCTGCGCACTGCGGCGATTCACATACGCCAGCATCGCGAATCCGCCAAACATCAAGACATCGCAGGCGACGAAGATGATCATCGTGTATTGCACACGGACCGGTACTCCCGGCTGATTTACCACGGTATAGAGGTGAAACCAGCCGCGAACGTACCACTGGCCGAATGCGGTAACGATGCTTGCGGTCAGCAGCGACACCGTGTAGGCGATCCATGCGCTCGCTCCCCGCCGCACCGCTTCATCGCCGGCAAGCACCGCCAGCAGCACGCACAGCGTCCCCACTTGAGTGATCACCAGGCCCGACAGAAGATAATTGGGCGGCGCGTTATTGAGAAATTTTACATACCGCGAGGCTTCCACGCACAGACCCAGCAAGGCGGCGAAAAGGAACGCCCGCCATGTCATCGCGGCCACGACGGCCCGTACGAACCCTGCCGCCGTGGCGAACGGTTTCAGTACCGCCGGCACCGCACCCCATGCGCGCATCACAACGCTTGCCCGATAGGCAGGGAGATCGCCGCCACCACTCCGCGCGGCTCGGCGTGCGCGAGGGATAGAACAGCCGCCTCGCCGTATTGCATTTTCAGACGCAGCCTCACATTCGCAAGACCGGCTCCGCTGCCATGATCCTGCTGAGTGGTGATGCCGGAACCGGAATCGGCGACTTTCAAAATCAGCTCGGAAGCAGTGCGCGCAGCGCTCACGCGGATAAAGCCGCCCTCGAGCACCGGATTGATGCCATGCTTCAGCGCGTTCTCGACCAGCGTCAGGAGCATCATCGTGGGCACGCGCATTGCCGCGAGATCGGGCGGCAACGCAACCACGTAGGAGAGCCTCGCGCCCATGCGCACCCGAAAGATGCTCAAGTAAGCATCGATGAGCTGCATCTCCTCGGCAAGCGGCGAATCGTCCTGGCGCAGTTTGGGAAGCGCCGCGGCCAGATAGCGCATCAGGTTGTCAAGCATCTCCACGGCGGCGCCGCGGTCGATGCGCGCGAGCCTGCGGACATTGGCGAGCGTGTTGAACAGAAAATGCGGCTCGATTTGCGAGCGCAACATCTTCAGACGCGCACGCTCGAGCTCGGCACTGAGCGTCGCGCTTTCGATCTGGGTGCGCAGCAGTGTCCCCGCGGCGCCGCGCATCGAGCCCCGATACAGGCAAGCGGCGGCCACCAGTGCCGCAGCCAGAAGTCGCTCGGTGAAATGTCCCGGCCAGCGTGGATCATGCACGCCGTCCAGCATGTACAGCGCGCTCCACAGCGCCATCAATACGATCGCCACCACCAGCCATGCGGCGCGCTTTACGCCGCCGCGCGGCGCGATATTCAAAACCAATATCAAAAGCGGCAACATTGGCAGGGTCGCTGCCGCCTGCTGCAGGCTGGTCATCGCAATGCGTCGCAGCCCCTCGAGCGCACTGATATTCGGCAAATCGTTGACGTGCGTCTCGAGCGACCAGGAGATCGCCAAAAACAAAGTCAGAGCCACCGCATAGCCGAGTCCGGAGAACAGCCCGCGCAGTCGGCCGCTCCAGAACAGACGGCCTTTACCCAAGGACTCTTCGGTGGCGAATCTCATCGATGTGGGACCTCGGAACCAGATACTAGCGCAACTCGCAATGCTCGCAATGCCTCACCGCGCAGAACCCGATCCGGCGACAGCGAGCTCCCGCTATCCCGTCAAGATAACGGGAGCACCGCTGTACGCCATCGAATGATCTTAGGGCGAGATGCGCGTTGCCGCCGAGGTGCCGACGACCTCATTGAACATCGTGCCGTCAAGGTTGTACATTTTTGTGTCGTTGTAGCCGGAATACGAGTTGCCGTCGCGGGACAGTGTATCGGTCTCGGTCTCTACAAAATGCCCGGCGAGAGTACCGTCCGAGTACAGCCAGCCGACGTGATACCGGGACACTTTGTTCACGCCTACAACTTTCCACGAACCCATGCAGATATTGCCGCCGAGGATCGGGAAATCGATGTTCTCCCATTCGGTTCCATCGCTATGCCACTGAATAAAGGCCTCGCCATACACGGTTCCTCCGGCGGCATAACTCACCTGCCAGGTGCCCACGATTTGATGGGCGACGTCCTCCGACCCGCTCCAGGCACCTGGTGCGTTGAGAGCCAGGCTGGGCGACTGGTGCGAGCCGCCCTGTCCCGCCTTCGGGTCCACGCAGGACGCACTCGCCTGGGCGGAAAACAGCGCTCCGAGTACTCCCGTACACAATATCGCCCCGACGCCTTGAATCGCAATTTTCCTTGATGGGTTGGTTTCTGCCTTCATCGTCATGATCCTTACTCCTGTTCTATGTTGTTTGAAGAGGGCACGTGCCCAAGCGCGGCGCTTGGCTGCTGCTGGAGTATCTGATCCGGCGGACATCGGGCCTATATCATTCCGATAGATCGGCGTTTTGGCGGCATGAAGCCCCCGAAAATAGGCGCGAGTGTCCGGCTGGCACTCGCGCCGCGGCGGGGTCAAGTGGCATGATGGCGCCATGAGCATCACTGTGACCCGCCTCACCCCGGCTCTCGGCGCCATGGTCGAGGGCGTCAGGATCTCGGATGAGCTGCCGCAAGCGTCGATTGACCGACTTGGCGAGCTGCTGGTCGAACATCAGATTTTATTTTTTCGCAATCAGCCGGTCACTCCGCAGCAGCAGTGCCGATTTGCCAAGCGCTTTGGCGAGCTGCACATCCATCCGATCTATCCGGTGCTGCCGGAACTGCCCGAGATCATGGTCATCGACACGCATGAAGGGTTTCTGCCCGACAACGACAACTGGCATACCGATGTCACCTTCAGCGCGACACCGCCGCTGGCCGGTATCCTGGCGGCCAAGCAGCTACCCAGCGTTGGCGGGGACACGCTTTGGTCAAGCAACCTCGCGGCGTATGAAGCTCTGTCCGCTCCACAAAAGAAGATGCTGGAAGGTCTGACGGCAGAGCACTCGGTGATCAAGTCCTTCCCGGCAGGCCGCTGGGGCACGAATCCTGCCTCGAAGGAGCGCTTCGAGCGCGCGGTGGCGAAGCATCCGCCCGTGACGCATCCCGTGGTGCGGACGCATCCCGTTTCGGGACGCAAGAGCCTGTTCGTCAACGATGGCTTCACGACCCATATTAACGAGCTTGGGATCCGCGAGAGCGATGCGCTGCTGGCCTTCTTGTTTGCGCAGACGGGACGGCCCGAATTCACGATTCGCTGGCGCTGGAGCGTGGATGACGTTGCGTTCTGGGACAACCGGATCACTCAGCACTATGCGGTTGCAGACTATCTGCCGGAGCGGCGGATCATGCACCGCGCGACCGTCATCGGCGACCGCCCATTCTAGCTGCGGGCAATTCGTTGCCATCAGGCAAGCTGCGACACAGCTTACGGCAGCGGCACATGACGATGATTGCCTTTGGCGGCGTCATCGGCGCGGGCCTGTTCGTCGGCAGCGGCGTGGTCATCAAAGCTGCGGGACCCGCGGCGGTGCTGTCGTTCGTGATCACCGGGCTGCTCGTGGTATTGGTGATGCGCATGCTTGCCGAAATGGCGGCCGCGCTCCCGGCGGTGGGATCTTTTTACGAATATGCGCGCCTGGCGTGGAGCGATCGCCCCAGGAGCAGCGCATTGGCCGGATTTTTGACGGGCTGGATGTACTGGTATTTCTGGGTGATCGTGGTGGCGCTCGAGGCGGTGGCCGGCGCCGGCCTGATTCGCTTCTGGATGCCAAACCAACCAACGTGGCTCATCAGTTTGGTTTTGCTGCTGCTGCTGACCGGAACGAATCTCATCTCGGTGAGATCGTTCGGCGAGTTCGAGTTTTGGTTCGCGTCGATCAAAGTCGCGGCCATCGTGGCTTTCTTGGCGGTTGCAGGCGTGTATGTCCTCGGCTTGTGGCCTGGAATCTCGGCGAGTGTTGCGAATCTCACCTCGCACGGGGGCTTCGCTCCTAACGGACCGCTGCCGATCCTGACCGGCGCGGTTGCCGCCACCGGCTTCTATTTCGGCGCTGAGATCGTCACCATCGCGGCGGCGGAATCGGCCGAACCTGCAAAAGCGGTCGCGCGAGCGACCAACTCGGTGATTACGCGCGCCCTCCTCTTCTACGTGGGTTCGATCCTGCTGGTCGTATGTCTGGTACCTTGGAATTCGGCTGGGATATCCACACCCTATGTCAGCGCGCTGCATGCCATGCACATTCCCGGGGCGGCACATATCATGAACGCGGTGGTTCTTACCGCGGTGCTATCGGCGCTGAATTCTGGGCTGTACGCATCCTCGCGAATGCTATTCGCCTTGACCGGCCGCGGGGATGCGCCCCAGGGTCTCTCCAAGCTCAGCCGCAGCGGCGTGCCCTACCGCGCGATACTGCTCGGAACGCTGTTCGGCTATGCCGCGGTCATCATGTCATTCGTCTCACCGGATACCGTGTTCGCGTTTCTCGTCAATTCGTACGGAACAGTGGCGATATTCGTCTATGTATCGATCGCCATTTCGCAACTGCGCCTGCGGGCTAGATTGGAACGCGAACAGCCGGCACGGCTAAAAATTCGCATGTGGGTTTATCCGTACTTCACCCTGCTGGCTATTGCCGGCATGCTCGCCATCGTGGTGGCGATGGCCTTCATCAAAGATCAGCGGACACCGCTGCTATTCGGCCTGGTTAGTCTCGGCCTGCTGCTGCTGGGATTCTGCGCACGTGTCCGCTTCGGCTCAGCGCTTTCCTAAAGCAGAGCGCTCACCATGAGTCCCAGACCGATGATGCCAATCAACCACGAGGCGGTGCGCAGATAGATGATCCCGGCATAGTAAATCGGGATGAAGGCGATGCGCGCCCAGAAAAAAATCTCTGCGCCGGTGCCGATGCGGGAATTCGTGCTGCCGGCGACCTCGGCGACCAATGCAATGGCGGCAAAGAGAATGAAATTTTCCAAGGTATTCGCTGCCGTGCGCTGTGCGCGGCCCGCCAGCGGCGTCGCTTCGGGCAGGTTATCGCGATTTCCCAGCGCAATTTTCGTCCCCGCCGGGGTCCAGCCTTTGGCCCGGATAAGGCTTGCTACAAGCAGGGTGAGCCAGGTGACGATTGCCAGGTAAACAACGAGAGTGAGTGTTCTGTTCATCTGGGGCGTCCTCTTTTTGTTGGAATTACTGCGCCGCCGGCGGTCGGGTTGCCAGCATCGACTCGCGTTTGGCAAAAACTTCGAACCACAACGCCGTCTTCGGGGATTTTTCCCGCCACCGGAGCGATGCAAATCGGAAATCGAGATATCCCAGCGCGCATGCGATGGCTATCGTTCCGAGATCGACGCGGCCGGCAGCAGGTCCGCCGCGATGTTCGATCTCCGCGAGTCCACAAGCCACCTTATCGAGCTGTCCCGTGATCCAATCCGACCAGCGCAATGCTTCGGGTCGCGCGGCGTTCTCGTAGCGCGTCAGTACCGCCGCGTCCATCAGGCCGTCGGCCAGAGCCTGGTCGACCAGCGCCGCCCAGCGCCCCGGTCCGGCCTCCGGTAGCAGATGCCCGTCGCCCATCGCGTTGAGATACTCACAAATCACGCGGCTGTCGTACAGCACTGTGCCGTCGTCCTCAATCAGCGTTGGAATCTTACCCAGCGGATTGTGCGCGACGACGGCACGGTCGCGGTTGACCGGATGCGCCGCGGCGGGCAGCAGCTCCAGCCGCTCGCGCAAGCCCAACTCGTGAGCACTCACCAGACATTTGCGGACGAAGGGAGATGTGTCAGAGTAAAATAGTTTCATTGACGCCTCACGCCATTCAAAAGAAGCCTTGGCTAATCACCGTGGCGCCGCGACTGCCTCCGCTCCTGTGAGCGGCCAGACCGGCAAGTCAATGCGGCTGGGCGTCGCGGTACCCGAGTACACCCTTTGCGTAGCCTTGCGGTAGTCGGCGGGTTTTGCCAGAAAAATATTATCGACAAAGAACTGCGGGTTGCGATCATAAAGCGGAAACCATGATGATTGCACTTGCACCATGATGCGATGACCCGGCAGGAAGACGTGGTTTGCATTCGGCAGCACGAATCGATATTCGAGCACCTTGCCCGCCGCCACGGGCATTGCACGCTCGAAACTCTCCCGGTATCGGCCGCGGAATATATCGGCGGCGACCATCAATTGGTAGCCGCCGAGCGCGGGCTGACTCGCTACTTCGTCGGGATACACATCAATCAGCTTTACCACCCAATCCGAGTCGGTCCCGCTGGTCGACGCATGCAAGTGCACGATGGGCTGGCCGGCGATGCGCAGTGGATCGGTAAGTACCGGTGTCGTGTAGACCAGGACGTCGGGACGATCCGAGAAGTTTCGCTGATCGTCGACCAGCCACTGCCCCCAACTCGAGCCATCCCAATACACGGGTCGAATGGGACGCAGCCGATAAGGCACCGGTTTCGACGGATCTGACACGAACTCATCGAATACCGAGGCGCCTGCGCTTCCGACCTGGAGGGACAGGGAGCCGTTCTTGATGAGATATAGGGGTTGCATCGCTGCCGCGCAGCCCCGCTCGCAGCTTTGCGGCCACTGCTGATAGCGGCGCCAGGCGTTGGTGCCGGTTTCATAGGCGAGAACTGGAGCGGTATTGGCCTTGGGCGCGCCCTCCTTCAAATACTGATCCAGAAATGGCTGCAGCACGTTGCGGCGAAACCAAAGCCCCGTGTCGCCGTCGAAGCGCAGTGCACCCAGCGAACCGCCGTCCCGATTCGAGCCGCCGTGATTCCACGGGCCGATCACCAGGAAGTTGCGGTCGTTTGCCGAGTCCTTTTGTTCGGTAGCGGCATAGGCAGCGGTAGCGCCGTAGATATCTTCCTGATCCCACAAGCCATCGACATACATGGTGGGCACGCTTAGGGGCAGCGATGCGAGCAGCTGGTCCACGGCTTGCTGCTGCCAGTAAGCATCGTATGCGGGGTGTTGACGCAGGCGCTGCCAGAACGGCAATTGGTCGCTGCCGGTGCGCTTTGCGAGGGCTTCGGGCGAGCCCGCCTCGAGAAAGGTGTCATAGTCATCGTACTTGCCGCGCCAGAGCATTTCCTCGGATTTCTTGCTCGCGGTCTGCTCGTAGGCATAGTCCAAGGCATAAATTTGCCGGAAGGCGCCGTTGTGGAACCAGTCATCGCCGCGCCAGACATCCACCATCGGCGCGATCGCCACGGCCACCTTCAGCGCCGGATGCGGATTGACCAGCCCCATGAGTACCAGAAACCCGCCATACGAGGTGCCGATCATCCCGACGCGACCATTGCTTTCTTTGACATTCTTCGTGAGCCAGTCGATCGTGTCCCAGGTATCGGTGGCATGGTCGGTGGCGCTTGCGTTCAACGCTCCGCGCAGCGGCCGATTCATCACGTAGCTGCCTTCGGAGCCGAACTTACCGCGCACGTCCTGGAACACGAGGATGTAGCCCGACAGGCTGATCACATCGTCCCCCCTCGGCAGCACCGCCGACAAGTGCGAGCTTTCGCTGCGCGAGGCCCCCTTGGAGGCGCCGTAGGGCGTGCGCTCGAGCATCATGGGCGCCCGCAGAATGCCCTTCGGCACCATGATCACCGTGTGCAGCTTGACGCCGTCGCGCATCGGAATCATCGCCTCACGTTTGACAAAGTCGAACGCGTCGGTCGGCGGCGTAAATTTCTCGGGGATGTCGCTCGGAAGATCCGGCGACTGTGCCTGCGCCAATGCCATTGCCATTGCCGACAGCACCATGCAGGTGCCGCTTATCCAGGCACCGCGAAACCTCAATCGGCTCAATATTCGCATAATTTCTCCCAAATCAAACCGCCGCCAAAATTGTACGGTGTCCGCAAGGACTGCGGCAGATAGATTGCGCTAAGCTCATCATCGGCGCCGCCGCTGAAATTGGAGGTGCAAATGCGCAGGGCCAAATCTACTCCCGACGGCTGGCATAGCGTGACACCGCGGCTGGTGGTTCATGACCCCGTGCTGCTGGTGCGCTTCCTCAAGAGCACGTTCGATGCAGTGGGGGAATATGCAGCGAAGGCACCGTCGCAGATGAAAATAGGCGATTCCATCGTCATGGTGAGCGCCGTCGGCGCGCGCGACGCCAATCAGTCGTTTCTTTATGTCTATGTGGATGATGTTGACGCAACGTACCGGCGCGCACTGCAGGCAGGTGCCGCGTCCATTGAGGAACCGCAAGACGTCCCGTATGGGGACCGCCGCGCCATGGTGAAAGATCCTTGCGGCAACGATTGGCAAATCGCGACCCACAAGCGCGGCAATTGATAGCGCTTGCGCTCGACGCCTCCAGCGCTAATGACCGTGCAACTGATCAGTGGGGGCTTGCTGCGAGCACGGCGGCGAATGCTGCCGCGAAGCTGTGCACGTCGCCGGGCCAGCGCGCCGATACGTACTGCCCATCGCGTACCACCCATGCAGGTCTGGCATCTTCGGGGCCATCCCGAAACATGCCGCTCGCCTTTCTAAAATGATCGGCACACTCGCTCGGAACGTCGCAAAAATCCGTGGGGGATGCCAGCGCGCGCGTGACCTCGGCCTGCACACTGCGGAATCCTTGCGGTTCCCCCGCGAGTTCCAGGTAGGTACGGTAGTAAGTGGGATCCCAGACACGACCTAGGAATTTCATGGCCGACCACGCAGCTTTTTCAAGTTTCCAGGTCAGGGCGGTGGTCATTCGGCCATACAGCACGGACCGGCCGGTCCGGGCCGAGATGCTGCGAGCGGCGAGCACAACGCCGTGGCAGATTGCCGCGACCGGTTTGTCGGCATCGAAGAAATCAGCGACGAAACGCTGTAGAACGGGATCTTCGAGATATTGGCGCATGCCGCGCGACCAATGGCCGCCGGGCAGCACCAAACCATCGTAATCCGGCACTTTCAGAACGGAGTATTTAGCTGGCTGGAGGAACGCCGCGGTATTCTGCATTTGCGCGTAGGCGCGCCGCGCACCGGCGTTGGCACGCAGCAGCAGGCCAAGACACTTGAGCTTGCGCAACACCGGAACTCGACCCCAAAGATCGAGCCCCTCGCCGCTCAGCATCAATGGATCCGCAGCCGCCGGCTGGCCGTCGGGAGTCGCGAATGCGACTCTTAAGCCCAAGCCTGCGAGGATTGACCAGGTAACCGCTGCCTCGCTTGGGTCGAAGTCGCGATTCGGCAGCACGATGAGAACGCGGCTAGGGTGTGGAGTCACCATTGCAGTAGGATAGCGCTGCGAATCATGGTTCACTCATGAAAATCATCGGCGTATTGTTCCTCATCGCTGCGAGCGTATCGGCAGCGCAGTCCGGCTCGCCGCAACCGCTCGGAGAAGTGAGTTTCGAAAACTCCGGCGCTGCGGCCGCTCAGGCGGAATTCCTGCGCGGACTTGCGCAGCTTCACAACTTTGAATACGACGATGCCGCGCTGCATTTTCGCGAGGCGCAAAAAATCGATCCGGGCTTTGCCGTGGCTTATTGGGGCGAGGCCATGAGCAAGAATCATGGCGTTTGGCATGAACAGGACCAGCGCGCGGCTCTGGAAATATTGTCCCGGCTTGGCGCCACGCCCGCCGCCCGTCAGGCGAAGGCACCTACGGAGCGGGAGAAACTCTACCTCGCCGCCGTTGAGACTCTGTATGGCGATGGGTCCAAGGAACAGCGCGACCAGAAATACATGGGTGACATGGCGCGCCTGCATCAGCGTTATCCCGCCGATGTCGATGCAGCCGCGTTTTATGCACTGGCTATCTTAAGCAGTGCGGAACAGGGCCGCGATTTCGCGATTTACATGCGGGCTGCAGCGGTACTCGAGGAAGTCTTCCCGCTGCACCCGCGCCATCCCGGCGTGGTGCATTACCTCATTCACTGCTATGACGATCCCGTTCACGCGCCGCTGGGACTGCGGCCGGCGCGAATCTATGCGCAGATCGCACCTGACGCCGGGCACGCGCAGCACATGACGTCGCATATTTTTCTTGCCTTGGGAATGTGGGATGAGGTGGTACGCGCAAACGAAACGGCAACGGGTGTGGTCAGTCACCACCGGGAACTGGCCGGCAAGCCGCCAGGCCTGTGCGGGCATTACAATGAATGGCTGCTGTACGGCTATTTGCAGCTGGACCGCATTGCCGACGCGCGGCGTGTCCTCGAAGGCTGCCGCCGGCAGGCCGAGCGCCAGGCGGAGAGCCTGGCGTTGAAGTCCGACGCCAACGGCAACCGCAATACTGGATCCATTGATTCTTATTCCGTGATGCGCGCTCACTTCCTGATCTCGTCCGAACTCTGGGACGACGAAGTCGCGCGCTGGTCGCTTCCCGCCGGCGAGTTTCCGTTGGCGCGATTTACCTTCGACTACACGGATACGTTGGCCGCATACGAAGCTTCCCGGTTCGACCGCGCAAAGCAAATGCTGCGGCTGGCGGAAGCAGACGCCAAGCTCGCTGCCGCTTGGCTCGAGCAAAGTACGGAAGGCGATCCCGAAAGACGCGGCGATATCGCGCTCATGGCAGATCAATTGCGCGCGTTGCATGTGTCCTCGAAAGCGGATGCTCGAGCAGCCTTGGCCGCTCTGCAAATGGTTGCAGCGAAGGAAAGCGCGCTGCCCCTGGAATTTGGCCCTCCCGCCGTCTACAAGCCGACCGAGGAACTTCTCGGGGAGATGTATCTGCAAATGCGGCAGCCGCAGGATGCCCGCAAGGCATTTGTAGCGGATCTGGCGCGTGCACCGGGCCGGCGACTGGGCACCCAGGGCCTGGCGCGGGCACAAGAGTGAGGGGCTCTGCTAGTTCGAGGCGAACTTTTTCAGTAGACGCGGCAGCATGCCGCCGAATACAAGGACCAGCACCCACAGCACTAGCGCGGCCGGCGCGCCCCTGCTGGAATTGGCGGCAGTCGCGGCACCCAGCGCATGTGCATGTTCGATCGCCAAGGCACACAACACCACGCACAGCAGACCCAGGCAGAGGTACAGCGCCGCATGCATCTTTTCGCGGCGTACCAGGTGCGCATCGTCCATGGCGGCAATCAAAAAAGGCTCGCCATTTGTAGGTTGGCTGATCACGCTCATGCGGGTGATCGGTGTGTTCAGATTCTGCGACTGCGCCTCTTTGATCGCGGCCTGTCGCACGGCTTCCCATTCGGTCGCGTCGATCCGGCCATCGTGATTGGCATCAAAGCGCGCCAGGAGCCCCTGTTGGTCCTGCTTCCACTGTCTCAGTAATGCTGCTGCTGCGGTCGCATCGGCGCTGCTGCCCTCGGAATGCGAGCGCAGCTCGCCGCACACGGAAACCTGCACGCCCGCATTCAAGAGGCTTTCGGTATATCGATAGTCGCCGGAATGAAGCAAACCGCTCGGTTGAGGCGGTCCACAGGGTCGCGGATCGGCGCCGTACCAGACGTCGCGCGTGGTTGGGGTAATTTCGGCGTTCACCGGTCCCACCATGCATTGCGCATCGGATTCGGCGAGCACGAACAGATCCACGCTGCTGCCGCTGTCGATCGATTCCCAACGCGTCTCGCCTTTCGCATTGCGAAGCTTCTGCTCGACGTTGTAGCGCCACCAAACGCAGGGTCGGGAACTCAAGGGTGCGGCCAGTGCCGTGCCGTTCGCAGGAGCGGTGCGGCCAAACAGCTTTACGTACCCCTGCGCCGCTGAGCGAATTTTGGCCAGAGGCGTGTCTGCAAGCAGCCGGTCACGGCGCAGGCTCGCGAAAAATCGGTATAGCGCCCACAGCGCCACGGCGCCGCAGGCGGCGGCGCCCATCCAATAATAATGCACTGTGTGCAAATCACCGGTGCGCATCTGCGCAACTCCGTATCAGCGCGCGAACATCGCTTTCATATCGACGTCGGCTTTCTCGTCACTCTGGAATTGCAGCAGGTGCGCGGCCGGGAAATTACCGAAACTCGCGACCAGCACGTCGGGAAAAGCCTGGATACGAATGTTGTTGGCCGTGACCGCGTCGTTGTAGACCTCGCGGCGGTCCGCAATCGCCGTCTCAAGACTGCTGACGCGCGCTTGCAATTGCTTGAATGCGTCGTTCGCCTTCAGGTCGGGATAGCGTTCAGCCACCGCGTACAATCCGTTCAGCCCGGTGCGCAGCTCGCGCTCCGCCACACCTACCGAGTTCACGTCGCCGGAACTGCGCGCCGCATCGACTCCGGTGCGCGCCTTCATGACGCGCTCGAGCGTACTGGCCTCGTACTGCATGTATTGCTTGCAGACCTCCACAAGCTTGGGCAATTCGTCATGCCGCTGAGCCAGAAGCACATCGATGTTGGACCATGCAAGCTTGACTGCTGCGCTGACGCGCACCAGACCGTTGTAGATCCCAATCAGATAGCCCAACAGGGCAACGAACAAGAAAAGCACGACCAACAATGCGATCATGGGACGACTCCGGTAAGCACAGGGCAGATTCGCTCCGCTGAGTGTCAATTGAAGACCCCACAATCGCAAGGGCGGCCCCCTGGCAGTGTGACTTTCCTATCAGTTTCTGCGACAGCCGGGCGTCCCGGGCCGCCTGCACATGAGACGCAGTTCCCTTCGGGTCACAACGCGAACTCCGTCGCTTTATATGGCCCTTTGCCCACCGGCAGCCCAAAATAGCCGACGATGAAGCCCTTCTTCAAGTTCGCCGCGCCATTGCTGGTCCTTGCACTCGGTTTCCCGATCATCGGCAGCACCCAGATCAGCGACGAATCACATCATCATTCAGACACAGCGACAGGAACCCCGCCAGAGCGGCTCGGCCGGGTTTCATTCGCGAATTCCTGCACGCCGGCCGTGCAAGCAAGTTTCGAACGCGCTGTCGCGCTGCTGCACTCTTTCTGGTGGCAGGAAGGCGAGCGGACGTTTCGCGATGTGCTGCGGCGCGACCCGACATGCGCCATCGCAACCTGGGGCATCGCAGCCATCCTCATTGGGAATCCCTTCGCTGCTGGTCCAACTCCCGCGCAAGCACAACTGGCTGAGGCAGCCATCGCACGCGGGCGTGCCATCGGCGCGAAGACCGAGCGCGAGCGCCTTTACATCGAAGCAGTGGCGCAATACTACGAAGGCCCCAACCGCGCGCATGGTGCTTGCCTCCACTTGCTCGCGGAGGCATTCGAAAGACTGGCGGCGCGCTTCTCCGAAGACGATGAGGCACAGATTTTCTCTGCCCTGTATTTAACGGCGACGCAGGAGCCCTCCGAGCAAACCTTCGCCACCGCGCTGAAAGCCGCTGCGATTCTCGAAGTCCAGTTCAAGAAACATCCCGACCATCCCGGCGTGGCCCACTACCTCATTCACAGCTATGACTATCCTCCCATCGCGGCACAAGGGCTGAGCGCCGCGAGGCGCTACTCCGAAATTGCGCCCTCCGCACCCCACGCCCTGCACATGCCCTCGCACATTTTTACACGGGTCGGCGCATGGCCGGATTCTGTAGCGAGCAATATGCGCTCCGCCAGCGCCGCCAAGGCGCAGAACGCATCGGTCGATCAATTGCACGCCATGGACTACTTGGTCTACGCGGACCTACAGTTGGCACGCGACCTCGATGCGCGACGCGTGGTGGAGGAAGCGCCCGGCGTTTCGGATGACGAACAAATTCGGGCTGCACTGTATGCGCTCGCCGCCATTCCCGCGCGTTACGCGCTCGAGCGCGGCGCATGGACCGAAGCTGCGCTGTTGCAGCCGCAGGCAACGCGCTTTGCTGCCGCGGCCGCGCTCACGTATTTTGCACGCGCGCTAGGCGCCGCACGCAGCGGCGATGCAGCGGCCGCGGAGCATAACGTTCAGGAGCTCGCACGCATCGTCGATGCCCTGAAGGCAGAACAGGATGGTTACTGGACAACCGAAGTCGAGGTGCAACGCATGGGCGGCGCCGCCTGGGCTGCATTTGCCAGGGGTGATCGCAATGCGGCGCTCGATCTCATGACCGCCGCCGCCGACCTCGAGGACAAAAGCGAAAAGAGCGCGATCAGTCCCGCCCGCCTAGCGCCTGCACACGAACTTCTCGGCGATATGCTGCTCGAAAGCGGCAAGCCCGCCGCCGCGCTGGCGGAATACGAACGCTCGCAACTGCGCGACCCAAACCGCTTCAGAAGTCTTTACGGAGCGGGACAGGCGGCCGCCCAGTCCGGCAATCGCGACCGGGCGCGCTACTATTTCACAAGGTTGATCGACATGGCCGGCGCCGGTAAAGTCCGCCCGGAGACGGAGGCTGCGCGTCGCTTTGTCACGAGCAACTAAAGCCAAGCGCCTGATCGCAAGGATGACCGGCGCCCGGGCGCCGGTCACGCAGCTTGCCTGAAGTCTCCCATCTGTGCCTCGAGAGCGCGCTTGAACGCGGTCCGCGCGGTACAGCGCTCGAGGTAAGCCGCCAGACGCTTGTCACTGGCGACGATGTCGGTGTTCCCGAGGATGCGCAGCACCGTCGCCATCATTAGATCGCCGGCAGTAAATCGCTCGCCGTCAAGAAAGGGTTTGTCAGCCAGCGACTTCGAGAGCGCGGACAGGCGCTTGTGAACGAACTCCACGGCACTTGGGCGTCGCAGTTTCGCCCACTCCTCCTTCGCATAAAAGAGGTCGATCACCGCGACATTCATCACGAAGGGCTCGATCGAATTGAGCGCTGCAATCAGCCATTGCGTTGCGCGCGCGCGCCCGCCGGCTTCCTTCGGCAGAAGCGTCTCGCTGCCCTCGCCTATATGCAGCACGATGGCTCCTGACTCGAACAGCACGAGGCCGTCCTCCTCGAAGATCGGTACCTGACCAAAGGGTTGCATGGCACGGTAATCCGCTTTGTCCTGATCTCCCTGCTCAAGCAGGCGGGTCTGGTACGGCTGGCCGGCTTCCTCCAGCGCCCAGCGAACGCGCAGATCGCGCACTTGGCCGCGGGCAAAGTCGGGGACCCATTTGAACGCCGAGATCGTGATCATTTTGCATACTCGTCGATGCAACCGTGTATTCGAGTGTCAACGATGCCCTGTGCAGAGAAGTGGCGCACGAGCTTATCGAGCGCTCCGGCCCAGCCGCGCTCGTGGCTTGCCCGTGAAACATCCGTCTTGAGGCGCGCATGGGTAAAGGTGATCTCGGTCCCGGAATCGATGCGCTTGAGGTCAATCTCGATCCGCGAGACCTCGGCGCCCTCGTCGGGCTCGCCGCCAGTGGTCCATTGCCAGCTCATGACCAGGCGTTTGGGCTCGTCGACATCGAGATACTCGCCGGTGCTCTCATGTTCGCTACCGTCGAGCAAGCGGAAGCGCACCCGGAACCGACCGCCGCTGCGCACATCCGTCTCCGCAAGGAGTACCGGACCGCCATCCGGCCCCCACCACTGCGCGATGCCATGCGGCGTGGTCAGCGCCTCGAAGACAATCGATGGCCGCGCACAGATTCGCCGTACCAGAGTAAGGCTGGTCATCGTCCTTTCTTCCTCGCGTCGGCTTCCTTGTTTTCAGCATATATGGCGAGCCGATCCAGACTCTTGGACCAGAAGCGCTCGTAGCGTCGGAGCCAGTCCAACGCTTCCCGCATGGGTTCCGGCCGCAGCCGCACGGTGACGATGCGCCCAGCCTTCGACCGCGTGATGAGACCGGCATCGTCGAGAACATCCAAATGCTTCATCACCGCGGGCAGCTTGATCGCAAAGGGCTTGGCGAGCTCGGATACGGAGGCGCTCGGTTCGCGCTCAAGGCGCGCCAGAATCGCCCGGCGCGTCCGATCCACCAGCGCCGCGAAAGTACGGTCGAGTTGCCGTTCGTTATAGTTCACCATATGGTGCACTATGCTGATCGCGACGTGTTGTGTCAACCCCGGGCGCCGGTAGCGCCTCAGTCCTCCCGATCAGGCTGTGGCTTGCGCGGCGACGTTGAATTCTCTCGCTCGAAGCGAGTCTCCGTATCCTCTTCAGTAAAGTTCCTTGCAATCGCGTGCGGCTGGTCAAGTTGCGTACCGGAGATATCGTCGCGCGTCGGCTCGATATCGGTGCTCAAATCCAATAGGGACGATCTGATCGATCTAATTGTGTCGCGGATACGTTCGAGTCGCGGCTCGATCAAATCCTTGAGGTCCCCGCTTTCGCGCTCCTGATCGAAAGTTAGAGCCTTCCTGTTGAGTTGCCGTATTTCCTCCTCGAGTCTCTTGAGCTTGTTGGCTACGACATCGAGAGGCAGGACGATGGCCATATCTACATCGCCGGTGAGCGAAGCGCGCATGTAAAAAGCCTATATGGTGTGGGCCGCGGGGGCAAATGCTAATGTACGCAGCGCCAGAAAAGGAGACAGGCATGCTAAAGGTACTGACTTCTACCGCTGCGGCCGCATGGCTGTTGGCAGCTACCGCCGCGCCGGGTGCGGCTGCCCCGACCCCCAAGGATTCGGCGCAGTGGAAGGAGGGTCAGCACTATTTCTTGATCGTGCCGGCACAGCCGACCGCGGTACCCCAAGGCAAGGTCGAAGTGAGGGAAGTATTTTCCTATGGCTGTCCGGCCTGCAATCATTTTGTTCCGGTAATGCGCAAACTGAAGCAAAGTTTGCCGCCGAACGCGGTTGTCAACTTCCTGCCGGCGGGATTCAACCCCGCCGAGGACTGGCCGATGTTTCAGCGGGCTTACATAACCGCGCAGATGCTGGGGATCGCCGACACAACACACGAGGCCATGTTCGATGCGGTGTGGAAGACCGGCGAATTGGCGATCATTGATCAAGGCACCGGACAACTCAAGGCACGCCTGCCGACGATCGAGGATGCGGCGCGATTTTATAACCGCACCGCCGGTGTGTCGGTTGCTGATTTCGTCGCCGCAGCCAAGTCGATGGGTGCCGATACCCAGATAGGACAGGCGGATGACATGCTTGCCAGGTATCGCGTCAGCGCTACGCCCACCATGATCATCAACGGCAAATATCGACTCGATGTTCCCTCCGCCGGCGGCCCCGAGGAATTAGTCGAACTCGTGAAGTGGCTGGTGGCGAAGGAGATTCATTGACCCGGCAATTCAAATGTCTGCAATAGGAATTGTTTTCCCGACGGCAGATCTATGCCGCTTGAATTGACAAACTCGAACCCCGCGGCCGACGCCAGTGCACTCAAGTCGGCGGGCACGACCAGTCTGAATGCACCTGAGAGCGCGTTCAGGGTCCGGTAGTCCGACGGGCTTATTGCATGCTGTTGCGCATGCGCGAGCTGCAAAACCAATTGCTCCGCCAGCATCTGTGCTTGGCCAACCACAGGCAAAGCCATGTGCGCTTCATAGTCTTCAAGCGGGATTGTGAGCCATGGAGAGCTCGGCATTTCGCCGCTACAACTTGATGTCTTGCTGCGCATCTGCGCGAGTATAATCAAAACATGATCGTACACAGCCGCCTCGAAGCCGGATCGTCTACCAAAACGAACCATTCAATGAAGTTGCTCGCAATCGCGGCAATGCTGTTTGCCGCCGCCACCGCGGAAGCGGCGAGTAATCCAGCGCCGGCGGCGGCACCTCTTACCAACCTCAAGATCTATATATCCGTCGACATGGAGGGCGTCGCCGGTGTGGTCACGGCGGACCAACTGTTGCCGGGCGGCTTCGAATATGAACGCTTTCGGCATTTCATGACCGATGAGACGCTCGCCGCAGTTCGAGCGGCAAAGCAGGCCGGCGCCACCCAGATTGTCGTGAGCGATTCTCACGGCAACGGCGAAAATTTGTTGGTCGAGGCTTTTCCCAAGGATGTGCGGCTGGTGCGATCTTGGCCGCGTCACGGCGCCATGATGGCGGGACTGGACCAGAGTTTCGCCGCCGCAATCTTCGTCGGCTATCATGCCTCAACCAGCAACGCCAAAGGCGTCCGCGCACATACTTTTTCCAGCGCCCACCTTACCCGGGTTGCGCTCAACGGCAGGCCCGTCACCGAGGCGGAGTTCAATGCTGCCTATGCGGGAGAATTCGGCGTGCCAATCATATTCGCCTCCGGCGACGATGCTGCGATCGCCGAGATCAAGGCGCATCTTGGCGAGATGGATACCGTGATTACAAAGAACAATCTTGGATTTCACTCGGCTGAGACGCTGACGCCGGCTGCGTCGTGCGATTTGATCTTCGATGGCGTGCTGCATGCGATGGCGCACCGGGCACAACGCCGTGCCACCCTTGTTACCAAGCCGGTAACACTCGAGCTGTCATTCAAGAACTACATGCCGGCGGAGGTCCTCAGCTATCTGCGGTCGGTCGAACGGGTGGACTCTCATACGATTCGTTTCGTCGGCCGCGATATGGCGGAAGTCGCGGATTTTGTTGATGTAGTCGAGCGATACAACCCCGATCTCGCGCCTTGACCTAAGGCATCCGGCGATGGCGCACCCCGGATTTGACACGCTTTGGATGGAGGTGTAATTGGGAGGGCCTCGATTCGCATCAATTCGTTGCGAGTTGCCAGCACCAACAGCAAAAAACTTAGGGGACAAACCATGGATACGAGAAGCGTTTCAATTGCGCGCTGCGCGCGAACCGCCGCGCTCGCGGTGTGTTGCTTGCTTGGGTCTGCTTACGCATCGGCCGGTACCGGCGTGCTCGTCAAGGGTATGGCAAGGGCGGGCGCCGGCAGCGCGCCCACCGACGAGTTCTGCAGGACTAATATCGGCGTACCATGTTATTCACCCCAGGAGATTCGCACGGCGTACGGTCTTAACGGACTCATTGATTCCGGGCTGGTCGGGGCGGGACAAACCATCGTCATCATCGATTCCTACGGCAGCCCGACTCTTGCCGCGGATCTCAGCGTCTTCGATGCGGGCTACGGCCTGCCGGATCCTCCCTCGCTCACGGTGCTCGCGCCACTCGGGACCGTACCTTTTGATCCGAACAACAGCACCATGACCGGCTGGGCCTTCGAAACCACGCTGGATGTCCAATGGGCACACGCCATGGCTCCAGGCGCCGCCATCGTGGTGCTGACCAGCCCGGTTGCCGAGACCGAGGGCGTGCAGGGACTGCCGGAATTTCTCGCACTGGAGAAATATGCGCTGGATCACCACCTCGGCAAGATCATTTCGCAAAGCTGGGCAGCGACCGAGAACACCCTGTTTCCCGGCGTGGCAGGACCACAAGGACCGCAGGTGATCGCGGAGTACGAGGCATTTTACGCCCGTGCCGCCGCGGAAAATGTCACTGTGCTCGCAGCCGCGGGCGATACCGGATCTGCCAACGTGGAGTCCGATAGCGTGACGTTTTATACGTTCCCGACGGTGAATTTTCCGGCCTCCTCGCCTCTCGTCACCGCGGTGGGAGGAACGAGCCTGATGGCGGATACCTCCGGCAACTATCAGTCCGAGACCGTGTGGAATGACGGCAGCGGTGCCGGTGGCGGCGGCATCAGCCAGATATTTCAGGAGCCTTTCTATCAGTTGTTGTCGCTGCCCAAACATGTCCAGGCAGAACTCGGCGGCAAGCGCGGCATACCCGACGTGTCCTATCACGCCGATTGCGTAAACTTCATTCTCGTGTATGTGGGCTTTCTGCCTGGGGCCGAAGGTTACTACTTCATTTGTGGAACCAGCGAAGGCTCACCGCAGTGGGCGGGTATAGTCGCCGACCTCAATCAGTACGCCGGCAGGCCGCTCGGCTTCCTGAATCCCGCGCTGTATGCGGTGGGCGGTTTGGGTGGGTTCGGTCAGTTTGGCCGCGACATCACCGTGGGCACCAACGCCTTTCTCGGGGTCCCGGGATACTCGGCCGCGCGGGGATGGGATCTCGCGACCGGCTGGGGCACCCCCAATCTGGTCGAACTCCCGTATCATTCCATTGGGTTTCTGGAGCACTAGCGCATCGCAGACTTGCCCGCCATATCAACCGCACACCAAGATCAGCCCCGGCTTTGCGCCGGGGCTTTTTTAATTGACGTGAGCAAGCAGACGTGAGCACTCATGCCACGGCGCGCGCTGACGCGCGCCGCATTGTCGCTGCCGCCACACTGCTGCTCGCCGCGCAGGTAGGAATGGCAGCGCCTGTCCCACCCGCGGCGAACAGCTACGCGTCCCTGGTCACGCTGTTCGAGCAATGGCGCGAATTCGAACGTCCCATCATGCAGGGCGAGGTTGCCGACTATGGCGCCGCCGCCATGGCCGCGAAAGCGGCCGCCTTACCGAAATGGCGTAAGCGGCTCGGTGCCATCGACACCAAGGATTGGCCCATCGATGAGCGCAACGACTACAAGCTGGTGGCGGCGGAAATGAGCGGTCTCGATTTCAATCTCCGCATCTTAAGGCCGTGGGCGCGCGATCCCGCCTTCTACGTAAACGTATGGCCGTCGCGATCCGACGTGCCATCGCGCGAAGGACCTGTGGCCTATCCGGAGATTGAACTCTACAAGTATCGCTTTCCACTGTCGCCGGCTGCCCAGCGCGAATTGACAGCACGGATTGGCGCCATCCCCGAGCTTCTCGCGCAAGCCAGGAAGAACCTGAAGGATAGCAATGCTCGCGATCTGTGGACCTTTGGTGTGCAGGAATTGCAAAATCAATCGCGCGCCCTCGCCTCTCTGCAGTCCGGGACTCTAACGGTGAGCACCCTGGAGGGAAGCCAGCATGCCGACTTCACTGGAGTTTCATCGGCGCTGCAGGCAGCAGTCGGCGCGGCAATCAAAGCCACCGACGAATTCATCGCGTGGCTTCAGCTGCGGGCGCCCAATAAGACGGGCCCCTCAGGAGTAGGTAGGGCCAACTACACCTGGTATCAGCAGAACGTGCACTTCGTCCCCTATAATTGGGATGAGGAAGTCGTGCTGCTGCACCGGGAATTGGAGCGCGCCCAGGCATCCTTGAGACTCGAGGAGCACAACAATCGCAAGCTGCCGCAGCTGCAACCCGCATCCGACGCCGCCGCCTTCGACAAACTTAGCAATGCCCGGCTCGACAAGTTCGTCGATTTCCTGGTTCAACAGGAGATCATCCCCGACAAGCCCTACATCCGCGCCGCGCTGGAGCCGCGGCTTGGACATTTCGTGCCGGAAGAGCAAAGAGTGTTCTTCACGCGAGTGACGCACCGCGAGCCGATGCTGCTGCTGTCGCATGACTATCACTGGCTGGACCTGTCGCGGATGCGAGATGAGCCCAATCCCAGTCCGATCCGCCGTCTCGCATCGCTATCGAACATCTGGGACGGTCGGGCCGAAGGTTTCGCGACGGCATTCGAAGAGCTGATGATGCACGCCGGTCTTTACGATGACAATCCGCGCGCCAAGGAGTTGGTTTGGATCATGCTGGCGAATCGCGCCGCCCGCGGTCTTGCCTCTCTGTATGTTCAGGCCAACGTTTTTACTTTGCAGCAAGCCGGCCGGTTTCATGCAGAGTGGACGCCGCGCGGATGGGCGAAAGCGCAGGATCAGCTCACCGCCTTCGAGCAGCTCCTATATCTACGCCAGCCCGGATATGGCACCAGCTACATCACCGGCAAGCTGCTGCTCGATCGGCTGCTGACGGAGTATGCACATCAACAGGACTTGAATGGCAATCCATTCACGCTGCGCGACTTTCTCGATCGCTTCAATAGCGAAGGCATGATCCCCGTGCCATTGATGGAGACGGAGATGATTTCAAGCAGCACGCGCGAGCCCTGAGGTGGCGCAACGGCAGGTGCGGCTGGTGGCCTTCGACCTTGACGGCACCCTGCTTCGCGGTGCGACGATCTGCGAAGTGCTCGCCGAGAAATTCGGCATGCTGGATCGCATGCGCGCCATCGAGCGGCTGCGCGACATTGCCGACATCAGCGGCGCGCGCCGGGAGATGCTGAACTGGTACGGCAATGCGCCGCCGGCGGTGCTTTGCGCCGAGCTGACGCGTGTTGAGATTGCGCCCGGCGCGGCTGAAGCGTTCAGATTGCTTGCGACGCGCGGGGTACCTACGGTGATCGTTTCGGTGACCTGGACCTTCGCTGTGGAGTGGTTCGCGCGCCGCTTCGGCGCCGTGGCCTGGGTGGGGACGAGCGTCACGACCGCGGGCGCCATAGGACATTTCTGGCCACATGACAAACCCGTGTGGTTATCCGGATACGCCGGCGATCTAGGTATCGAACTTGCAGAAGTCGCGGCCGTGGGCGATTCCCACGGCGACGTTCCGATGCTCGCAACCGTCGGTCAGCCCGTATTTGTCGGTGCGCAACTGCCAATCGAGATCAGCCATGCGCTGCATAAACCCAATGCAGACCTGCGCGAAGTTGCCGAGATCATTCTCGCCCGTTGACGTTCAGACGCTCGCGCCCGCATGTGCGGGAAGCACGAAGATTCGTCGCGCCATTTCCGAATCGAGCTGCGCCTGCGAATAGAATCGCTGCAGCAGATCGGGCTCGAACAGCTCTACATTGTCGCGCGCGAATGCCAGCCACCCGCCGGCACTGCCGCGCTCGCAGATATGTTGTTGAATGAGCGACACATAGGCAACGGTGATGGTCTCGTGGTGGCGATCAGGCTTTCCCAAATGCGTTGCGTAATTGCGGATTGCGCGGCGAATGCGCTCGAGCGCCCCGGCAAATTCGCAATCCTGCAGATATAGATACGCTGCACGCACATGTGCCGCATGCCCGAAATCCCTTTCCGGCAACTCGCAGCTCTCCAGCGCTCGAAGAAACTCCTGGTCGTTCATGATTTCTCCTTGAGGCGATGACTCGCGTGGGCGTCCAGGTCCAGTTCGTAGATGGCTTTGAGTTCGGCAACCTTGCGCAGCGTTTCCGCACTGAATGGCACCTTGCCGTCAAATGCGTGCAGGACAATGCCCTCGAGCAAGTCGCCGAGCGTCATGTTCTTGTATTCGGCGAGCGCCTTGAGCACTTTCAGGATCCGCCGCTCTATGCGTACGCCGGTCTGAACACGTTCAACTTCAAGTTGCTTGGACGGACCGGCCATGAAATCTCCACACGCGTTAAATTGGTACCAATATACCATGGTACCAGAGACGCGGCAAGATTCTCGCTGCGGCTATCTTGGTTCCGCTTTGAGTTGCATATAATTGATTTGGCGGGATTTATTTGCGGCTTTTGAGACCCGATCAGGATTGAATTTCAGGAAATTGCACCCATGTTGAGTGCAGCGAAACCGCGTCCACGCACCGAGCGTTTGACGTAGTTCGCGTTACAGGAGACGAACATGATTGGATCAATTGCCCGCTGGACCCACAACGTACTGCTCACCGCTTCGGGCTTGCTGACGATCGCGTTTTTAGTGTCGGCCAAGTAACCGAAAAGTCGCGTCGCAGCGCTCGTCGCGCAATGGGCTAGAAATGGAATGTGGCGCCGAAGGTGACGCCGGTCATCCGCACCTTGTTGATCAACACCTGATTGTCGGTTGTTCGGTACTCGAGGTTTCGCAGGCCGAGCGTGACATCGCCCCAGTGAAAGTGATAGCCGGCGCCGGCAAACGCCTCCCATTGCCAGTTCTTGTTGCCTTCGCCAACATCCAGCAGGTAGGGGATGAACCACTTGCCGTCGCTGCCCAGGTTCAGGTGGCCCTTCGCCCCGATAAGGCCAATCGTCGAATCGCGGGTCGGCCAGAAACCGCCGCCTGCCACATT
This sequence comes from uncultured Gammaproteobacteria bacterium, assembly GCA_963785405.1. Taxonomy (GTDB): domain Bacteria; phylum Pseudomonadota; class Gammaproteobacteria; order Steroidobacterales; family Steroidobacteraceae; genus Bog-1198. The sequence continues at coordinate 356,585 of CAWAVF010000002.1, read as the reverse complement.
CGGCACGGGCGGCGAGACCAGGTCAAAATTATAGGCGAACGATAATCTGACGCTCGTGTAGCGCAGTCCGGCCAGCACATCCAGAGAACCGATGTCGTTATGCACCACCGTGTACGAAGGAGCCAGTGTCCAAATAGCCATCCGGGCTGCAACGTCAATTGTGCGATCTACTGCCAGCCCCGGATCGAGGCCGCCGGGTAGGCCAATCTGCCGGGTATGCGTTTCGGTGGTCCCCAAGTTCAGATATACGAAGTCCGTCCACAGACCCCAGTCGCCCTTCTGTATGGCACCGTCGAATAGCGCGCCCATCTTCACATACTTGAGATACTGGCTGGGCTGGGTCTCAACGGTTTGCGTGCCGCCGCCGGCAATCGCAGGCACGTTCACCGTCGTATACATAAACGGTACCCAGCCGTATAGAGTTGCATCGAAGTGCCACTGGCCGTCCCACTTGTTTCCGTCAGCGACGGCGATGACCTCTTGAGCCGATACCCTCGCCGATGCGAGCGCACCGAGACTCAAAATGAATGCTGCCACGGCTAATTTAAGGATTTTGACGTGCTGCATGAAGTGACCTTCTCTCGTGAAACAAACGCCCATAGATCAGCTTCGATTACGCTGACAGGCCTTAGAATCAGTTAATGCGCAACAGTGTGTATATGGGACTTTGGCCTTATAGACCCTTGGCGATCCCCGGCCGACGCGGAAAATCATTGAGTTCGCGGTAACGACATGGCGATATGGATGGTGCAACCGCAGTCGGACAAGGAATGGCGTCAAGCCCGCACGCTCATCGAACAGTACGCGGCTTCATTGGATCTCGACTTATCGTTTCAGAACTTGCCGCACGAACTCGAGCATCTCGCCAGTGAGTATTCGCCGCCGACGGGCGCTTTCCTGCTTGCCGGTAATGAGTCGACCTATCTCGGCTGCGTTGCTCTGCGGCAATTCGCCGCGGGGGTCGGCGAAATCAAACGCCTGTATGCGCTGCCCGCGGCGCGCGGGCAACACATCGGACGGCGCCTGGCCGAAGCCATCGTGGAAATCGCCAGGCAGCGCGGATACACCCGCCTGCTATTGGACACGCTGCCTTCGATGACGCAGGCGCAGTCACTGTATGCATCGCTGGGGTTCAAGCCCACCGCGGCGTATCGATTCAATCCGGTTCCCGGAACGGTTTACCTAGAATTGACGCTGTGAAGGTGAGATTCACTTTACAAGAAACTGGCGCGCACACAATATCTTACATATGGAGACGGTGAACCCCAGGACGCGTGCCCTGACTTTGCAACTGCTGGAATGGATCCTGCTCCGTCCAAGAACATATGCTGAAACTCTCGAAGCGTGGCGCACCAGCTGCCCACGACTGTCGATTTGGGAGGATGCCTGTATCGATGGTCTGATCGAAATCGCGCCCGGCGGTCGCATCGTAGCGGTGAGCACCAAAGGAAAATTGCTGCTGAAAAGCGCGCATGCGCAGGTGCTGACCCGATGACCATGCGCGTGGAGCCCTCTGGAGCAAGCTGCGGCGCGCTGATACACAACGTCGACTTGTCCCGGCCGCTGTCGAGCGCCGACATCGAGGCAATTCGCGCCGCCTGGCTCGAACACCAAGTCATCGGTATTTGCGACCAAAAGCTCAAAATCGCCGATCTGGAGCGCTTCGCCGCGACCCTGGGGCCGGATGGTGATGATCCCTATATTGCGCCGATCCCCGGACATCCGCGCGTAGTCGAAGTGCGCCGCGAGGCCGACGAAACCACGCCGGTGTTTGCGGAGGCGTGGCATTCGGACTGGAGTTTTCTCGATCCGCCGCCGGCCGGCACGCTGCTGTACGGCCATGTCATTCCACCGGTGGGCGGCGATACCCTGTTTGCGAATCAATACGCTGCCTACGATGCACTTTCGGGCGCGATGAAGATGAGGATCGCGAACCTGCGTGGCATCCACTCGGCCCGCCGCGGCTACGCGCCCGGCGGAATGTACGGCGAGCGCGACCGCGGCCGCTCGATGGCGATCCGCTATTCCGAAAGCGCGATGGCGACGCAGCTGCATCCTCTGGTCAGACACCATCCCGAGACCGGCAGGCCTGTCCTGTTTGTCAACATGGGCTACACCATCGGCATCGAAGGAATGGCCGAAGGTAAAGCGACGGCGCTATTGATGGAACTGTTCACGCACCAGAGCAAACCCGAGTTCATCTACCGGCACCCATGGTCGACGGGCCTGTTGACGCTGTGGGACAACCGCTGTTTGCTGCATGCCGCGACCGGCGGCTATCAGGGCCACCGCCGGCTACTTTGGCGAATCACGATCGGCGAACGAGGACCGCATGAAGCAAGCCCTGCTGGTTATCGATGTGCAACGCGGCCTGTTTAGCGGGCGCCGTCGACCTTTTGACGCAGATGCGGTAGTTGATCGCATCAACTCATTGACTGCACGAGCGCGTGCCAAGGGTGCTCCCGTGATATTCATTCAGCATGAACATCCGGGCAGTCCGCTGGAATTCGGTGCGGAGAATTGGCAGCTTGAAGAGCATCTCTTGTTTACGGAACGCGACACTTTGGTGCGGAAGAGCACGCCGGACTCCTTTCTGCGCACCAATCTCGGCGAGTTACTCGCCCAGTGGAACACCGAGCAACTGGTAATTTGCGGCTATGCGTCGGAATTCTGCGTGGATACCACGACGCGGCGCGCCGCGGCCCTCGGCTATTCCGTGATCCTGGTCGCGGACGCACACACCACGCACGATAAAGCGCACGCGTCTGCGGCCGAGATTCAGGCGCATCACAATGCAACCTTGTCGAATCTTAGCTTTGGTTCAAAGCTCGAGGCGACACCCGCCGCGGATGTGATTTTTAGCTAGGCCCACAGCACCGGACGCTCACGCTCGTACCAAGTGCCCACTTGCTCGACAAAGGAGGCCTCAATCCGGCTGCGCTTGATCTTCATGGTGGGCGTAAGACATCCGTTCTCGATCGACCATGGTTCGGGCGCCACCACCAGGAACTGAAGCTGCTCGTACGTCGCGAGATCCCGGTTCACATCACGCAGCAGATTGTTTAGTTCGTTATCGACTTGCGCCCGCACCGCAGGGTCCTTAAGGCTGGGGCGCAACTGCTCGGCGATCACCAAAACTGCAAAGGGAGCAGGCTGCCCGACGCCCGATACCATGGCGAGTTCCACCATGGGGTGCGAGCTCAAGCAATTCTCGATCGGCGCCGGCGCGACGTACTTGCCCTTGGCGGTCTTGAAGATCTCTTTTTTGCGGCCAATGATTCGCAGTTGACCATCGGCTCGCTGCTCGCCAAGGTCGCCGGTGCAAAAAAACCCATCGCCAGTAAAGGATTCTGCATCCAAATCCGGCCGCTTGTAGTATCCGGCCAGCTGCCCCGGCGATTTGATGAGAATCTCGCCGTCATCGGCGATACGAATCTGTACGCCCGGAACCGGAACTCCGACGCACCCCGGCGCGTTCAAATCAGGCGTGGTCCGGTGTGAAAGGGCGAAGTCCTCGGTCATGCCGTAGCCCTCCACCATGTTCAAGCCCAGGCGGCGGTACCAGTCCAACAGTGCAGGCGGAATCGGTGCCGAGCCGCTCACGGCAATTCTAACTTCCTCCAGCCCGAGACCCGACAGAACCTTGCGTCTTACCGCCGGGGCGGTTTTGGGGTTCTCGAGCATCGCATCGAGTTGCACAGCCGGAATATTCGCAAGCACGCTTTGCTGGAACTTGAGCCACAGGCGCGGCACGGAACAGAACATCGTCGGCCGGGCTCTTTGAATGTCCTGCAAGAACGTAGCACGCGATTCGGTGAAGAAAAATTGCGTCTTGCCTTCGACCAATCCTCTACAAATCATGGCACGGTCGTAGCAATGCGCGACGGGCAGGTATGACAACACGCGCTGCGCCACCCCTGCCGGCAACTGCCAAACCGCGTCGCTCAGCCCGCATTCGGTTGCCTGGGTGATGGCGCCGAAGGTCTGCATCACGCCTTTGGGTTGCCCGGTGGAGCCGGAGGTATATAACAGCATCGCCAATTCCGACGCCGCCCGCGCCGGCCAGCCGGCCAACGGTGCCGTGCGCTCGATGATGGCATCCCAAGATTCAAACTTGGTGGGCGGAGCCAGCGGCAGCGCGATGCACGGCAGGTTGTCAGGCACGGCGGCGGCCTGCGATGCAAAGTCATCCAGCTTGCCGACGAATAACAGACTGGCCTCGCTATGCTCGAGAACGTAGCGCACGGTCTCGGCGGTCTCGGTCGGGTATATCGAAACCGTGGTCCCGCCCGACATCCAAACCGCCAACTCGGCCATGATGAAGTGAGCACAGTTACTCGAGAGCAGCGCGACGCGAAACCCCGGCGCAAACTTGAAGGTCTGTAAATGCGCCGCCATGCGCCGAGCTTGGTCCATGGTTTGACCCCAGGTGTACTCCACCACCCGCCCGGCGCCGATCGGCTGGGTCAGCCAGACACGATCAGGTTGTAGCGTCTGATGCTCATAGACGTAGTCGAGTATCAACCTCGGTGTCGACATGGCCCACTCCCGCTGAGAAACGCTTTGCTCTGTTAGTATCGCGCGCACCCGTCGTTCGCGATAGGAAATTTTACTTATGCGCCTCCTTTGGAGTCATCAAGCACCTCCGCCTGCGGCACACGGCAGCGCGGGAAGCACATACTGCTCAAGCAAACTGACGGTCTGTTGATGCATTCCGTGGGTGTTGTAGTTTTTCCGCGAGACGACGACGGCGGCGCCGGGATCCTTCAACACCAGTACGGCGTTGCCACCGTTGCCGGCCATGTACCAACCGGAAATTGCGCCGCACTTTGTCGCATAGGTTCGCTGCCAGAACAGGTATCCGTAGTCTTGTTCGGCGTTGGCCCTCCGATGCGCGGTGGTCGCCGCCGTTATCCATGCGCCCGGCACCACGCTTTTCCCGGCCCAGCGTCCGTCGTTGACGAGCATCCAGGCGATCTTGGCCAGATCGCGCGAGCGCAGCCGCAAACCGCCGCCGGTCATGACCTCTCCCGACGGCGAGCGCGGCCACTCCCATTTTGAGATCCCCAGCGGCTTGAAAATCCTTTGCTCAATATACCGATCAACTGGCGTGCGCGCCGCGCGCTCAATGATCTGGCCCAGCAGAAACGCGCCGGCTGTGCAATAGGAAAATGGCCCGCGGCCGGCCGCGTCGCGCTGATAATCCTGCTTGGTCGGCAGATCGACGGCCCAGCGTGTCCAGCGCTGCTGTTCGTACATCTTCTCCTCGTTCCCCGGGCTTGCGTCCACATCGTCGTTGCAGTCCAGCGACGAGGACATGGTGAGCAGATCCTCCACCGTGATTTCGCGTTTCAGTGCCGTGTCGTTGTGCAACGGCGCCAGCTCGGCCAAAAACTGCATGGCAGGAGCGCTCACCGCACTGATCTTGCCTTCGTGGATGGCAGCGCCGACCGCGAGTGCCGTGACCGATTTGGTGGCTGATCGCGTGTCGTTGAGGACCTCGGCGCCGCCATCCGCAAAATATCCCTCGTAAATGAGGCGATCCCGATACACGATGAGTACGCTTGTGGTCTTTGGAAACTCGCCGCGGCCGATCGCCTCGCCCAACCGCTGCAACGGCTGAGGATCTACGCCCACGCTTTGCGCGGTTGCAGTTTGCCACTCGCTCGCTCGCACGACTGTGAATGCGAAAACCATGCAACCCACAAAACCACCGACTCCCAAGGCCTTGCCGCGCCTGTGCATGATGCTCACTCCCATAGCGGACACACTGGACAGGCGCTAAGCTTACCCGCGGCTCGCTGCAGTCCGGCCGCGTTTTCCGGCAACCTAGCGCGGTTTAGGCGCAAAATCTGTCGGCAACACGCGAATATGGACAAGCTTGACCGCAAAATCCTCGAGCTTTACCAGCACGATTCGCGCGGAAATTGCCCAGTTGGACCCAGGCATTCTGGGAGTGCGCATTACGTGCATCGTAACTGTACTAGCCTGAGTTGAGCATCGCCGCCATCTTTTGATGAATCAGGTTTACCGCCTTCAATGGCCGCAGCATCACCTTGAATTCGGTTATCTTGCCGGCGTCATTCCACCTGATCATGTCGACGCCATTGATGGTGATTCCGTCCAATTCAAGCTCGAATTCAAGCACGGCATCTCGCTCATCGGACAGTTCACGCACGTAGCGAAACGATTCGTTGAAAAAAACGTGGAACGCGGCAGTGAGATATTTCTTGGTGATCGCCTTACCCACTTGGGGCGTATGCACCACCGGCGAATAAAAGACCGCGTCCGCGGCGAGCAGCCCATCAAGTCCTTGGGCGTCGCGCTCCTTAACCAGTCGATGCCAGATTGCGATGGGGCCAGACGACATGAAGCTTCTCCTTCGGGATGGGCGAAGGCATCTTAGCGCTTGCCGGCCTGGTCAGGGACGGCGCCGTCATGGCCGGCGCCGTCGCGGCGGCCTAGTGATCGTCTGACTTCGATACCGACAGGCTATTGGTCACATCATCGATGACTGCATAATTGAACGGACCCTCGCTTTTGGCATCCAGCCCAAACGCACCGCCCTGGCTCGAATCCACGTTGTACTCGCGTACGAAGGATCCCCAGATCGTGAATTCGACAATTTCGCTGGGATGCAGCACATCCGCGTTCACTGCGTCACCGTTTGCGGCCAGCAGATGCCCGTTGGGGGCAAACCGCAATGCAAGCGGGCCGCGTAAATGCTCATCGGCGAACACGGCCATGCCGCGCGTGACGGCGTGCGTTCTCAGGCCCGCATCGGCAACTGCGTACACAACATTGTCGGCGGTCGACGCCACGTATAGCGTATCCGTCGCTTGATCGTACGCGAGACCGGTCGGACCGAGCACCAGGGCAGCCCCATTCGGTACATGGGTGTAACCAGTCGCGATCAGCGTTTTGTGCAACAGGGTTAGATTCTTCGCGCCGACTGCCACGTCGAGCCGTGCGACCGTGCCGTTCAATACGTTGGACACGAAAATCGTCGCATACGCGCCGTGATCATCGACGGCCAAGTCCCACGGGCCGTCCAAGAATTTGGCGTCGGTCCAGGTTTGCACCAGATTCCCCGCGCGGTCGATCACCTGAAGCGCGCCCTGCCCGATCGTGGCGAACGTGCCGTCGGTGGTCGGTACGTTACCGACTACGACGAACCCGCCGCGCAGGGCTCCAAGAGCCGTGCTTAGCCCGGGCAGGCTGCTCGTGAAGAATGTGCCGGCCGTTCCCGGAGGCGCAATCGGCCCGGTTGGCGTCAGCGCAATGATCGTCGTTCCAGCACCTTGAAGATTGGCACTGTTGTTGAAATTGCTTACCAGGACGTCACCCGCGGCAATGGTACCGCCACCCGGAAAGGAAGCAGGCACAAAAGCGACTCCGTACGGATTGACGTCGCCATTTGCGGGAATCGTCGAGGAATTCGTGAGTCGCGGTATGAACGCTTCGTGGGATTCGGAGGCTTGCAGCAGCGAAGCACCGAAGCCTAAGCCCGCCACCAGAAGTGTTCCCCGCAGTACATAGCGGAATGGTTCGTTGTTCATGTGATTGGTCCTATCGGTCGATTTCGATTGGCGTTGTCTTGCGCAGCCTTATCGAATGCGCTTACCGTAAGTACCGGTCGTGCGGCAAATGGTTGTCCGCTGAGTGGTCGTCCGTTTGACTGGGGGAAGAATGAAAATATGCATTATCGTCGCCGGCCTCATCGTTGCTGTTTTCAGCCATGCTGCCGCGCGCGCCGACGGCGTAGTTACGGTGATTCGGGCCGGACACCTCATCGATACGGAATCCGGCCGTGTGCTCGATTCGCAGATGCTGCTGGTGAGGGACGGGGTCATCGCGGAGATGGGCGCGGCGATCGAGGTCCCTGCGGGCGCACGCGTCGTGGACCTGAGCGGCTACACCGTGCTGCCCGGGCTGATCGACGCGCATACACACTTGACGATTGACTCGAAGAATCAGGATCCGCTCGCCGAGCTCGAGCATACCGCCGCAGAACGTGCCTTTGGCTCGCTGCCGAACGCGCGTGCCGTGCTGCTCGCCGGATTCACCACCGTGAGGGACCTCGGCACGTATCGTGCGCTGGTCGACGTGGCGCTGCGGGATGCCATCAATCGCGGCGATGTCGTCGGACCGCGCATGTATGTCGCCGGTGCGTACGTGACCATAACGGGCGGAGCCGGCGCGGTTACCGGCTTCGCACCGGACGTCACGCTGCCCTGGGACCTGCGCTACGGCAATGCCAATTCGCCAAGCGAGGTGCGCGAGCGAATACGGACCCTGGCCGGACAGCGTGTCGATGTGATCAAGCTATTCGCCACCGGTGCGGTGCTGACTCACAACAGCAATCCTGCAGGGCGTGAAGCGACACCCGAGGAACTCGAGGCGGCCGTCGACGAGGCTCGCAATTTCGGCCTCAAGGTGGCGGTGCATGCCCATGGCCCCGACGGCATCAAAGCCGCCGTGCGCGCGGGTGCAGCCTCCATCGAACACGGCACGCTCATGGACGATGAAGGGCGCATGTTGATGAAACAGCACGGCACCTATCTCGTACCGACATTGGAGGTGCGCGAATGCGTCGGCGGCAACTACCCGCCGGAGTTCGTCGCGAAAGCCAATCAGATCATGACCGTCCAGCTGCAGAACTTCCGCAAGGCGGTCAATGCCGGCGTGAAGATCGCGTTCGGCACTGACATCGGCGTTTGCCCTTTCGGCCGGAATGCCCGCGAGTTCAACTTGATGGTACAGAACGGCATGAGCCCGATGCAGGCCATCCAGTCCGCCACGGTCGCCGGTGCCGACTTGCTCGGCATTGCGGATAAAGTAGGCTCAATTAGACCAGGAAAGCTCGCCGACTTGATTGCAGTGCGCGGCAACCCGGCAGCCGACGTGCGCCTGCTCGAGGATGTTCGCTTCGTCATGAAGCAAGGCGTGATCTATAAACAGGATTGAGCGAACCCATGCTGCTTTTTGCCTACGGCACATTGCAAGACCGAGCGGTCCAAATGGCTAACTTTGGACGCGAACTCGACGGCCGCGCCGACTCGCTGACCGGATACGCGCTCCTGAGCATTGAGATCGCCGATCCAAATATCGTGGCGTTGAGCGGGAAAACGCATCACAAAATCGCGCAGCGCAGCGCGAATCCTGGCGACGAAGTGGCAGGCACTGTCTATACCATCACCGCTGCAGAGCTCGCCGCCGCCGATCGATATGAAGTCTCCGACTACACTCGGGCGCTGGTAACTTTGAAATCCGGCGCGCAGGCCTGGGTTTACGTTCGAGCCTGAAAACCTTGCAGCTCAGGCTGCCCCGATATTCTTCAGGGCTTCCCGATTACTTAGCCCACTCAGGCGGCCGCGATTGAGTCGCACATATTTGCGTATTTCTGTTGCGTCGGTCCAGGCGTACTGGCGCAGCGCCCAACCTATCGCCTTCTGCAAAAAGAATTCCCGCGATTCAAGCGATGGTTCAATGCAGGCGTACAGCAACTCAAGATCCGTTTCCGACTTGAATCCGAGCTGGCAAATGATGGCAGTGCGCCGTTTCCAAAGATCCTTCGATTTGCTCCAGGACAGCATCTTGCGGCGCATCGATGCGGGATAGTCCCTCAAGATCGGCCCGACTCGATGTGATGCAATGTCGTCCACGTAGTCCCACCAGGCGCCGGTGACTATCAGCTCCTCGTACATTGTCATTGTGGATGGCGACTGAAAAGGCCGCGCGCGCTTATCGCCCGCCAAATTCAGGGCTGCGTAGCGTTCTTCGCGGAAACGAGCGCCGCGCCACAATTCCAGCACATCTGCCTGCCATTGCGACGCCGAGGCAAACTGTTCGTCGACAAACGTCGCCTTGCATACTTGCCGAAGCAGCGGCGCCGACACGCCGTGGTACGGCATCACGGACTTCATGTACGCCTGCATGGCCGGCGCCTTCTGCGGATCGGCCGCACGCCGCAAAGCCTGGTGGAGCTTCGCCAGTAACTGTCGTTTCAATTTACCTATGCGCTAGTGGGCCAGCTGGAAATTCGTGGATACGGCCCATCCTTCGTTGCCGAGTTCGTCGGTAACTTTCCACCACACGCCCATCTTGTCACCGGTCGGATAGAGCATCATGCCGGGATCCAGGTCCCGAACCACGGCGGATTTCAAGTTCGACTGCGCATACAGCTTGCCGGGCTTGGCCATCCTCACCGCCTGCTGCACATTGTCGGCCTTGGCATCGGGAGCCGCAGTTTTCAATTCGGCAACCATTTTGGTATATGCATCGAGGTACGCCATGGTGACGACTTGGCCGATTTCCGTATTGGCGTAGCCGCTGGCGCCGCCGGCAGCAAATCCGCCGAAGAATCCCGCACCGCCGCCACCCATCCAGCCCAGGTCGGTTTTCTTGGCGTGGCCCTGCTCGAGCGCGACCTGTTCCGTGGAGCGCACGTCCGTCAGCGTCAACACCACATCCGCGGTCTTGCTCTTCAGGCTAACACCGCCGACCAGCGCCCCGACACCGTGCGGTAGCAAACCACCGAGAATACCCCCAACATTGGTGCCGCTGGCATTGCGGTTTTGGTTGACGACGTCGGGCACGAGTACGTAGTCGGCGGCTTTCATCTGTCCCTTACCAATATTCGATCCTTGGCGCTCCTCGCCGCTGGCTGCCAGTGCGCGTTCGGCCTGGGCTGCCTGCAAACCCTTTCCACGGTCCACCAGAGTGAAGCACTTGGACTCGGACACGAACACTTTGATCAGCGCAGCGGGCGATTCCAAATTCAGCGCAACCCACCATTGATTCTGTGGCTCCGTCACCGCAAGCGTGCCGATTTTCTTATCGCAGGTAGGGATCTGCGGCGGCGGCGCGTCCGCATTCGCAATGCTCGCAGCCAGCGCGGCAGCACCGGCAACAATCAAGAGCGCAACGTAATTTCGAACAATCCCAGGAGGTTTATTCATTTTATTTGATCTCCGTTCAAACGATCCCGCGGTCGGCCCTCGGTCGGAAAATACCATGGCGGGGAGAAATCACATAGTTTTTGCAGGTTCGGCAGGATTTTGAGCTCGAACGACCCGTGGGCTGCGCTCAACGGCTCTCTGCGTCGAGCAGCCACTCAAGCGCTGGAGTCTCGCTCGAAAACACCATGACGCCCACACCGCGGTTTCGAGCCACGGTTTCAAAGAAATGATCGACCATCTCGGCTCGAGCCACCACCGCCGTTTTAGTGTGCGGATTCGTTATGCGCGCGAATTCAAGGGCGAGATCATATTTTTCGAACGTGCCGAACGGCGGCGGTACTCCCGTTGCATCAACAAGCACGAGCCAGACATCTCGAGACTGTGTCTCGGCAACGATTCGCTGCAGTGCGGCGAAGAGATTGGTGCGCGTGGCTCTTCCGGCCAAAGTAACTCGGAGAAATGCGCCGTCTTCAATCACCGTGATTTTAAATTCGTCCATGTTGCCGTCCATTCATGCAGGCGCTTCCCGGCGCAAACGTGCAATTGAAAACCTATTCCATCGGCAACTTTTTTGCCAATTAATTCGTCGCGCAAGTACGCGTCACCGCTTTGTGCGCGACGACGGTCGGCATTCGTCAAGACCTTGGTTTGGCCGTCTAATGCGCAGCAAGCTGCCGCAAGTGCCGCATACGCTCATCTGTCGAAGGATGGCTGGACAAGTACCCGCTCTTCACGGAGCCGGGCTTGGATTGAGCCAACTTTTTGAGGGCTTCGGCAAGCAGCGCCGGTGACATGCCGTTGTAGCGCAGCAACGCCGCGGCATAGTCATCCGCCTGCTGCTCGATATCCTGTGAATACTTCGCCTGCACGACGGCGGTGGGCGCAGCCGCCAGCAGGGAGCTGATATCGCCGACGTAAAAAGTCCACAATGCACCCAGCGCGGAACTCCTCAACAAAAGCTGTAAACCGTCGCGCCCGCGGACATGGGCCAACTCGTGGGCCAATACCGCCAAAATCTGCTCATCGTCGCCAAGGAGCGTGATCAAGTCATCGAGCAAAATAATGTCGCCATCGGGCAAGGTGAAAGCATTGGCTCCAAGTTGGGGTGAAAGTCGAAACAGCAGCAACGAATCGGGATTGCCGCCCTGCGGCAGGCGCAGCGCATGAAATTTTGCGCTTAGCGCCAGCTGGCGCTCCACTGCGATCTTGGTCGGCTTGAGAATCGCGCCATCCAATAAATTCAGCGTGTCCACGGATAATTCGCGAACCATGGCGGGTGGCAAATGATGAGCAGCTTTTGCGGCGGCCCACGGCAGCACCCATCGATACCCAGCCGCGGCGAACAACATACACGCGAGGCACGCGAATAAAACAAATTGTACGTGGCGCTGCAGGCGATCGACCCATCGGTCGTGATGCCCGACCGATGACAACAGGGTATCGAGGGCATTCAAGTCCCGCACTTCGCAAAATGTGCCGTCGTTGAAGCGCAGTCTGCGCGGCGCGCGTCCCAGGCGCTCATCGACTTTGACGTCGGCGAACGGGATGCGAATGTCGAGGCCCTCGCCTGCGACGATGAGATCCGCTCCGTCAGTTGACAAACTGACTACGCGAAGGCGCGTCGAGCGCCCGTCGAAATAGTGCGCATGCAGCATGCTCAGCCGGTCCTGAGGGCTATAGCGAAATATCGAAGTCGAAAACCGTCGCCGCCTCTTCGCCAACCGCACCGATGTTTTCCGGCTCCGCAGCCTCGAATTCCTGCAAATCGCTGGCCGGCAGCAGCCGCACGGACTCCAACTGAAATTTGGCCAGGCGCACCGCGGCCCACGGAATGAACAACCCCAAGGTGAGTATCACGAATATGAAGTTGCTTACCGTAATCCAAATCAGCCTGAGCGGTGGCATCCTGCATTCGATGCGATGCTCCCCGACGCGCGTGTTGCTCCAAATCAGGTTGGTAACGAGGGCGTGGAATATCGGCCCGACCACCAAGCCGATCAGTATCAAGATGCCGTAGAGAATCACAAAAGTTCTGATTAGCAGGTTCTGATCAACGTGCCCGCCCTGCTTCTGCATCTGAGCCACGGTAATAAATGCATGACCGACTCCGGCAACACTTATCAGGAAAAAGAAGCCCACCATCGCCACCAGCAACAGCAGATAGATCGCATAGAACTGGCCGGCTCGGGCATGGAATGAGCACTGGGTGCGTCCAAGCCAGCTGTTTTCGTGTTGATACTGCTTCAGTCGCTGATGCATGAATGGCGCCATAATGTAAAGCGTGATCAGAGTCAGAAATCCGTTCAGCAGAAACACGCGATAGGAGCCGCCCACATTGCCGCGAAAATGAAATCGTGTTCCGCGCCAACTCGTGTTGTAGAGCCGAAAGCGGAATGAGTTGCGCAGCAGCCACGGCATGACTACCGCCAGTGCCAGTACCACGACAAATGTCATGCGCGATTGCAGGCGCACCGAGATGTTATAAGCGATCAGCATTGCCAGTGCTATCAACCGGCCGATCAAGATCCTGATTGGACTGCCGTGAAAATCGAAGCTCGATCCCGCCAGTTCGGTATGCCGATAAAAGTACTGTAGCCGGCGCACCTTGGCCCACGCCGAATAGATGCCAAGTGTCACGATGGTCAACAGCAAGTTGACAATCCAGATGCCGAAATATTCGGCGCCGTTACCGTTGAAGCGCAGCGGTTGCGGCGGGTAAGGAGCAGCAGGCTGCGGCGATGCGCTTTGCGTGGCGTTTTCCATGGACTCAATTCCTTTTGAATTTCTAGGAATACCCAAGGCTACCATAGCGCTGATCCTCGAATCCCCATTGCCGGTGCTTCGCTACGACCAGAATCTGTGCACTGATTGGCAAATTCCGAGCGGATTGGTACGAGTTTCCTGAAGATCCGCGTAGGGTGCCAAAAGGACCTCGGCAGCCCAGGATGGAGCCCGTATGCGAACTACCTACATCGGCAGGTTTTCGGCAACTGCGACGGCATGCGCCATCGCGGCCGCCGCGCTTATCGTACCGGTAGCGCACTTGCAGGCACAGCAGACTGGGGCGCATATGGATGGCGCCGCCGGATACAACATTGCATGCTCAATTCAAGCTGCTTCGGGATTCCAGAACTGCGGCGAACCGCCCCCAGGACACAACTGCGATGTGGAAGCGAACTACGCGTCGCAACCGTCGAGAGAATCCACGGGCATCACTTTTGTCAATCGCAGCGATATGCCTGTCAAGGTCTACTGGCTGAACTTTCGCGGCGAACGAATCCTGTACAAATCGCTGCCTCCGGGCGCCGAGCTTGTACAGCAGACATTCGTCGGCCACAACTGGCTCGTTACATCATCCAGCGAACAATGTATTGGGATATTCGAGACAGTGCCCCCGTCCATCGTCGATGATGGATCAGTGGCGGTTGCGCCTCCGGAACTGCCGATATACGAGCCACCCTCGCCCCCGGAAGAGGATCTCGTGTGGACCCCAGGATTTTGGGCTTGGAGCGAGGACGTCAACGACTACTATTGGGTGCCCGGCATCTGGGCGGCTGCGCCGATCGTGGGATATCTCTGGACACCGGGCTATTGGGTGGGACGGCGTGGAGGGTTCGCGTGGCGGGCGGGATATTGGGGTCCGCACGTCGGCTTTTATGGCGGAATTAACTACGGTTATGGCTATTTCGGCCGAGGATATGTGGGCGGCTCATGGCGCGACGGCCATATGATGTACAACAGCGCCGTGATCAATTTGGGCAATTTCCATTCCAACCACACCTATAGCCAACCGGTCGCCAATGGCGGCGGGGGCCCTCGGGCGAGCCATAGAGGCGACAACGTCCAACCCAATGCCGCAGAAGCTGCTGCGGCTGGCGAATATCACATACCGCCAACCTCCGCGCAGCTTCAGCACCTTCACGCGGCCGGCGCTAATCCTGCCCTGCGCGCAAGTTCGAACGGCGGTCATCCAGCGTATGGCGCAATAGCACCGCGCGGCGAATTCCCGAATCCTGCCCCGCCTCAGACTCAACACGCGGGAACCTTGAGTTTCACTCATTCGGCACCGCCGCCGCGCCCTGCAAAAGTTGTAGCCGCCGAGACGCCGCACCACGATGCGGCCTCAGCCGCAGGATCCACCGCCGCTCATCCCTCGAATCGACCGCGTGCGCCGCAACCGCAGGAGCATGCCGTTCAGGCGACCGCGGAGCCCCAGCCTGCGCCAAAAGAAAATCAACAGCCCCACCCTAAATCATCCCCGGCGCCAACTCGAACGACAGCACCGCACGCGGAAGGGCAACATACCCCCTGACCCGCATTCTGGCGCGGTCACGCGGATTCAAGTTGTTCATCGGGGTCTGCGAAAGCGGAACACCACCTGATCTGTCTGGCCGCGAATTGCCGGGTCGAACACCAGGCGCTGGTGATCATCGCCGGCATTGCGCAGAACATCGCTTTGCGCTTCAAACACGAAACCCGCTGCTTCGATCTCCCTGCGCATCTGCACAGGGTCGATCCGATGCAGTGTTTCGGTGTCCCGCAAGCCGGATCCGGGTGCGGCCACATGATCGATCGCCAGCAACACGCCTCCGGGCTTCAAGGAATCGAAAAGTGCTATATTGAGGGCCGTAACATTCGCAGGTCCAAGGAAGGCGTCATGCAAGTCATGGTAATTCTGCGCCGTCCAGATAAGATCGAGCTTTTCCGGCATGCGATACTGATCGAGCGAGCTACTCAGCAGAGTAACGTTTGCAAAACCGGGGTCGTGAGCGATCGCTTGCGTGCCGGCAATTTCACTTGGCGGACAATTGGCAATCTGTTCCGTGGGGATGAACGCGTAGACGCGGCCCCCAGGCCCAACCACATCGCTCAAGATTCGCGTGAAATAGCCATTCCCCGGCATGAAGTCCGCGACGTGATCACCAGCCTTCACGCCTGAAAAGGCCACCAGCAATGCGGGTTTTCGCGCCGAGTCGAGCCTCACCTGATCGGCCGGCCGTCGAGGATCGGCCAGCGCAGACAAAATCCCGGTTGGAATGGTGGTGGATGCATCGGCCGGAAATGCGACCAGGTCGTGGTTAGGCCCAAGAGGCCAACAAGCAGACAAACCAATTCGTGAATCATTTCCATACCCTTCCCAGCTTTGTCCTGCCAATCAAACCCGTACTTCCGAGATGCGAGCGTACAAGTTAAAGTGCTGTTTAAGTCAAGCTCACCGCAAGGCAGCGAGGATCGAGGAGAAAGCGATGCTGGGTCTGAAGATTGGCGAAGTGGCACGGCAGGCTGGGGTGGCGGCGTCCACGTTGCGCTATTATGAAAAGGCGGGCTTGCTGCCGGCGCCTGCAAGAATATCCAAGCGGCGCCACTATGACCGGCAAATCCTGGGTCGAATACGCATCATCCTCATTGCTCGCGGCGCCGGCTTTACGGTGAGCGAAACACGGACTTTCTTTGATGGGTTTCCTTTCGGCACGGCACCCGCTGTGCGATGGCGAGCAATGGCCAGGAAAAAACTCGGTGAACTGGAGGTACTCGCGTCACGGGTAAATGAAATGAAAGCGCTTCTAAAAGCGAGCTTTCACTGCGAGTGCCGCCGATTGGAGGACTGTGAACGATTGATAGCGCGCCAAAAATCCTGCGGCGCCGATCCGGGCGCCCGGGAAAGCGCATCAAAAGACCGTCTGCTGCGGCTGCGCGCGAAGCGATGACCCCGGTCCAGGGCCGAGGAGAAAAGCATGAAGTTTGATTTACGTCCGCTCGTCAAGCTGTCAATGTTGCTGCTCGCGACTGCCGTGTTGTGCGCGCCAGCGGCGGTTGCGCAGGCGCCAAGCCAGGCGGCGCAGTGGACTGCGTTCACCAAGATGTTCGATACAGAGACCGACAGCGACCGTATTGTCGGGGCCGGTGTCGTGCTCGTCAGGGACGGGCGCTTGGTCGCGCATCATGAGCACGGTTATGCTGATCGTGAGCACGGCGTGCCCATTACTCAGCAAAGCATCTATCACTATGGGTCAATCACCAAGACGCTGACCGCGATCGCGATCATGCAGCTCCGTGATCGCGGCCGGTTATCCCTCGACGATCGCATCACGAGCTACATTCCTGAGCTGCGCCTGGTACACGATCCATTTGGATCCATGGACAACATTACGCTGCGGATGCTGCTTTCGCATTCAGCAGGCTTTCAGGATCCGACTTGGCCCTATAAGCAAGGCAAGCCGTGGGAACCCTTTGAACCTACAACGTGGAATCAACTGGTGGCGATGATGCCTTACCAGGAGGTCGCTTTCGAGCCGGGTTCGCGCTTCAGCTATTCCAATCCGGCGTTCATCTATCTTGCGCGTGTCATCGAGCAGCTGAGCGGCGACCCGTGGGAGACCTATATTCAAAAGAACATCTTCAATCCGCTGG
This sequence comes from uncultured Gammaproteobacteria bacterium, assembly GCA_963785405.1. Classification (GTDB taxonomy): domain Bacteria; phylum Pseudomonadota; class Gammaproteobacteria; order Steroidobacterales; family Steroidobacteraceae; genus Bog-1198. The sequence goes on along the minus strand of CAWAVF010000002.1, from coordinate 339,213 downwards.
GTCTCACGCGAAGCTATTTCGGAGTGACTCCCTACTATCTCGCGGCAGAGCGCTCGCACAACTACACCCGCCGCAAGGATGCCGCCGGCCTGGAACTGGTCGCGGACAACGGTGCCGATTTCGATCCGGGCATCACCATACCGAACGGTGGCTGGAATGCGCCGCTCAGCGATTTTGTGACATATCTGGCATACCTGACCAATGCGACACACGGTAATCCCGAGACCGAAAGGCTCTACGACACGGTTCTCGAGCACAAAACACTGATGGAGATGTGGCAACCGCTCCACCCGGTCAAAGGCGATGAGTCGATGGGGTTGTCATTCTTCAGCGTGCACCGCGGCAATTCCATGCTCATCGGACACACTGGATGGCAGGCAGGATTCCAGGCATTTCTCTACCTCAATCCCGCCACCGGGGTCGGCATAGTGGCGGCGTTCAACACCGACAGCGACCTGCCGGACAGCGGCCAACCGTCAGCCGTCGAGCGAATACGAGATCGGGCGCTGGAATTGATACGCTAAATTTGCGCATGCCGACCGAATCAAATTGCACAAATACCCTGCCGACAGTTTTCTATGATCGGCGTGGCACTGTTGTGGTGCCCGATGCACGATCAATCATAAAACCGCGGCGCGGCGTTTTTGCGCTGGTGGTCGCCATCAATGAAAACGCAATCATGTTGGCAGCCGAGGCCTGCGCTCCCGATGTGCCGGAACTTCCCGGCGGTGGCATCGAAGAGGGCGAGACGCTCGATGAAGCCATGAAGCGTGAATGGTCCGAGGAAGTCGGTATTGCTTTCACTGTCATGGGCCCCCGCCAGCGATTCCAGCACGTGCGCGGCTTCTACGCCGATGACCGCAACGAGTTCTGGATCTATGATCAAACTTTTCTGCGGTATGATTTTCTTGACCCGGTGAAGATTGGCCAAAAATGGCTCAATTCAGAGGGCGGAACGGCCGGCTGGGAGGCCATAGCATCTCTGGGGAACCTGTCGATCAATCGCGCACACTGGCGGGCCATCCCTACCCTGTTATCGAGCCTCGCTCATTTGTAGACGATACTCGCGCGATCCCGCGGCGGCCCTCACTTGCTCGGTACGGTTCCTGGGATCGCGATGGGAGGCTTGATGTCCTGCAACTCCGGCGGTACGCCAAGAATGGCGTTGGTATTTTGACCGACGATGACCCGCCAGGTGCCATGCTGCTTTTTCGCAACCAGAGTCATCATTCCATAGCGCGGCTCACGCGGCGTGCCGTCGGCATTTTTGTCCCCCTCGATCTTCCAGCTCCAGTGAACTACGCTCATGTCTGGCCGCAGAAAACGCGCCGTGATGTCAATTGGAGTGATTGTCGAGTCCTTGAAGCGCCCGCTTAGCAAGCGAACATGAAATTTCTCGAAGTCCTCTCTGCCGTGCAGATAGGTCGTGGCCACAGTTACGAAATCGACGTCATCCGCCATGATACTCGCGAGTGCGTGGCCGTCGTGTTTGGCCCACGCCGCGCAAAAGTCTTTGGGCAATGCCCGGATCGCCTGTTCATCTGCTGTGGATTGCCCCAGCGCGCCCGCAGGTATTCCGACTATCGATGCCAGTAGAATAAGCGGCATTGATCTCACGCGGTACTCCTCTACTCGATCGAACTTGCAGTCAGGCAGGAATCCGCACCGGAAGATGGCTGAAGCCGCGCACGAAGGCGGATCGAATGCGCGTCGGCTCGCCCATGACCTCGATGGCTTTGAATCGGGGCAGGATTTCCTCCCAGAGGATCTTCAACTGCAGTTCGGCCAGCCGATTGCCGACGCAACGATGGATGCCGAACCCAAAGGACAGATGCTGGCGCGGCCGGTCGCGGTCGACGATGAAGCGCTGCGGCTGAGGAATGGCTGTTTCATCGCGGTTACCCGACAAGTACCACATCGCCAGCTTGTCGCCCTTCTTGATCTCCTTGCCGGCCAATTCCGTGTCGACCACCGCGGTGCGCCGCATGTAGGCCAGCGGGGTCTGCCAGCGGATGATTTCGGGCACCAGGCTGTCGATGAGTGCAGGATTTGCGCGAAGCTTGGCCATCTCCTGCGGATTGTCGTGCAAAGCCAATAGTCCGCCGGTCATTGAATTGCGCGTGGTGTCATTGCCGCCCACGATCAACAACACCAAGTTGCCCATGAACTCCATGGGGCCCATGCTTCTGGTCGCGGGGCCGTGGGCCAGCATGGACACCAAGTCGGTACGCGGCGGCGCGTTGATGCGCTCGTTCCACAGCCGCGTGAAATACTCCAGCATCTTGCGCAACTCGGCCATGCGCACTTCGGGTTCGGGCGCGTCCGGATTGGTCAACTTGTTGGCGGTCGCCATGTCGGACCAGTGCGTCAGCAGGCGGCGGTCTTCCAAAGGGAAGTCAAACAGCGTCGCGAGCATGTAAGTCGTGAGTTCGATCGAGACCCGGTCCACCCAGTTGAAGATCTCATTTCGCGGCAGGCTGTCGAGCACCTTGACGGTGCGCTCGCGGATCAGATCCTGCCAATTGGAAAGATTTGCAGGCGCGACGATCGAGTTTACAGTCTTGCGCTGCTCGTCATGCCTGGGAGGGTCCATGGCAATGAACATCTTTAGCTTCTGTTCATCGTCGGGCGGGAAATCCATCAGCGTGATGCCGTTTTCCGACGAATAAACGCCGTGGCTGGTGTCGACCTTCATGATGTCCTGGTAGCGGGTAACGGACCAGTACGTATCGATGCCGGGTATCGGGCTGTGCGATCGATGAACGGGGTCCTCGCGGCGCAGCCGCTCGAAGATATACCCCACGGTATCGTCGACGAATTCCTGCGGATCCGCGGGATTCAATTCCTCGAGCGGCAGCGCTGCTACGCGGGCGCGCGCAGCCGCCCGGATATCGACCGATTCATGCGAGACAGCATTCACGTTTCATCTCCTCATCGGCGCCGGGCGTCAATGCTGAGCCTCAGGCGTTCGGACAACAAGACCATTCAGAGCGTCAGTCAGCGTGATCTGGCAGGCAAGGCGCGAGTTTTCGCCTGGCTCCGCCACCAGGTTGAGCATCTCTTCTTCCATCGCAGTACGTGCTCCGGCACGGTCGGACCAATCCGGATCGACGTACACATGGCAGGTGGCACAGGCACAGTTGCCACCGCAGTCTCCGTCGATACCCGGCACCCGGTTGTCGGTGGCGGCACGCATGAGCGTTGTGCCCGAGGGCACTTCGACCGGGTGTGTTTCCCCTGCGAAGTCAATGAAAGTGACTTTGACCATGCAAAACCTTGTGCAGATTGACGCGAGTATCGCATTGGTCAGGGCTGCTGTGCGATGGGCTGGCGAAATACTATAATAAGTCGTCCGTCCCACCGAAGGATCGGCGCTCGCCAATCAAACTAGGAAACAGGACAGCCAAATGAGCCCTGGAATACTCCGGACATTCAACCTACGCCGGAACGTTGCCATTGCCGCCGCGGTTGCTATTGCATTTACAGTGACGGCTCCCGCCGAGGCACAGTGGCTGAACTATAAGCCCCCCGGCATTCTGCGCACGGCTGATGGCAAACCTGATCTTACTGCTGCCGCCCCGAAAATGCCTGACGGCAAGCCCGACCTGTCTGGCAATTGGCGATCCGACGCCGCCGGATTCGCCGAGACCAGCCGAGCTCAAGATGCCGTGAAGCTTCAGCCCTGGGCGGCAGCTTTGACCGAACAGCGCAAAGAGACCCTCGGCCGGGATTCCCCCAGCACGCTCTGTCTGCCGCCGGGACCGGTAGTCGATATGGGGGTCGGCAGAGTGGTTCAGACCCGCGATCTTTTGTTGATGCTGTGGGAGGGAACGCTCTACCGCGAAATATTTTTAGATGGCCGGGACCTCCCCGTAGACCCCAACCCGGACTGGATGGGCTATTCCGTGGGCCATTGGGAGGGGAACACGCTTGTGATCGTCACCGCCGGATTCAATGACCGAACCTGGCTGGATGATGACGGCCGCCCCCACACCGAGGCGCTGCGCGTCACTGAACGATTGCACCGCACCGATTACGGCCATATGCAGATTACAAGAACATTTGTCGATCCCGGCGCGTTCCTCGAGCCATGGACCGTGCCCGTCAAGCTCGAATTGGACCCCGACCACCAACAGCTCGAATACGTCTGCAATGAAAATGAAAAAGATCGCGTGCACCTCGTGGGCAAGGCTTCCGATGTCAAGAGCGTCAAAGTCGCCCCCGAAATTCTCGCCAAATATGCCGGCACCTATGAATTCAAGAGTCCAACCACCGGCAGAATTGAAAACTGGGTTTTTAGCGTGAACGGGGACCAATTGATCGTGAGTGGGTCGGTCCCCACGACGACGCTCAAATCTATGTCCGAAACGGAGTTCGCCATACCTAATGGCGCCAATTTCGTGTTTGCCAGAAATGACTCCGGTGCGGTAATTGGCGTCAGTCTCCAGGCCGTCGAGGGCAATTTCAAGGCGGTCCGAAAGTAGGCTGCCGAAAACTAATATGTCGGGTTATCGCCGGCGGAGGAACCCGCTGAAAGAACCAATTTCCCGTCGGCCATCATGACGCTGGCTGCGTTCGCTAGATTGGAACCGTCTTTCGCCAGAAAGCCCTTCACCGTGACCTTTTCGCCTCCTTGCAGCGTGTGCCTCGACCAACCGAGGCGCATGAGGCTATTGGGGCTGGCCATCTCGAGTTCCCATTTGACTACATTGCCCGATGCATCCGTCACGTCCAGGTATAACCGGGTATGCGGGTTATACCATTCGACTTTGGTCACGACGCCTTCCAGCGTCACGGGCTTGTTGTGGTCAAATTCCGCCGCGAAGGAGTGATGCGCGAGCACCGGCATGGAAAACATACCGGCCGCAGCCGCGAGCGTCAGCATAGACTTGTGGGTGATTTCCATGACGTCTCCCTTTCGTTATTTCGCGAGCGGGCCATGCGTACCCAATCATAGCATCGGAGGAACGCGCGTCGCGACTGCATATTACCGCCCTGCCCCGCGTCTGATTGCATTATGCTTGCCACATAAATACTGTTTCGGGGACCACAATGAAAGTGCCGATCAACCGCCGCGCCTTCATCGGCTTAAGTCTGGCAACTGCCTTCGCCGCCGGTCTGTTGAGGCAGGGATTTGCATTCGCCAAGGATGCTTTTTCCGGCATCGACGCTGTCGGGCAGGCGGCCCTGGTTCGCGAAAAGAAAATCACATCGCTGGAGTTGGTCGACGCCGCCATCGCCCGCATTGAGACCGTCAATCCAAAGCTCAACGCGGTCGTCGCCGAGTATTTCGACCAAGCGCGCAAGCAGGCGCGGACCGCGCTGCCCGCCAGTGCACTGTCCGGCGTGCCCTACCTCATCAAGGATCTGAACGATATCAAGGGCGAAATAGCGACATCCGGCTCGCGCCTGATGGCCAAACATATCGGTACCGAAACCAGTCTTTTGGCGCAGAAGGCAATCGATGCCGGCATGATCGTCGTCGGCAAAACCAACACGCCCGAATTCGGTTTGATGGCGTCGACGGAAAGCATGCTGCTTGGCGCGTGCCACAACCCGTGGAATCTGGACTACTCGACCGGCGGATCCTCCGGCGGCGCGGCGGCTGCTGTCGCATCAGGAATGTTGCCGGTCGCACACGCATCCGACGGCGGCGGCTCGATCCGTATTCCGGCATCCTGCTGCGGAGTGTTCGGCATGAAGCCGTCGCGCGGGCGCATGAATTTCGGCCAAAAAGAGAAGATGCCGGGCGACATCGCGGTGGAAAACTGCGTCAGCCGCAGCGTCCGCGACAGCGCGATGGTGTTTTCGCTGTCCGAGGACAATTCCGCGCACGCCCTGTTCGCGCCGACCGGCTTCGTGCGCGGTCCTTCGAAGAAGCGGCTGAAGATTGCGTTCTCGACCCTCAGCTACTCGGGCAAGCAGCCGCATGACGATGTAAGAGCCAACATCGAGGCCACCGCCAAACTCTGCAAGGGTCTGGGACACGAGATCATCGAAGTGAAGAATCCCATCAGCGGCCAGGAATTCGTCGACGCCTTCCTGACGGTGTGGGCGTCCGTACCTGCACAGCTTGTTCAGCTTGCGACCAGCCTCAAGCTCAAGCCCGAAGAGGTTCTCGAGCCATGGACGCTCGGCCTCGCAGATTTTTTCGCGAAGCAGCCCAAGGATGCGTTGGCGACCAGCCTCGCATACTTCAAGAAAGTTGAGGCGGCGACAGACGCCTTCATGTCGCAGTACGACGCCTGGCTCACGCCCGTGCTGTCCAGCACGCCCCCGAAGCTCGGCGAACAGGCGCCCAGCGTTCCATTCGACACGCTATACGAGCGCATCACCAACTATGTAGCCTATACGCCGATCCACAATGTGGCCGGAACGCCTGCGATGTCGGTGCCGCTTGGTTGGAGTAAGGACGGACTGCCGATCGGCAGCCAATTTGCTGCCGCCAAGGGCAATGAAGGACTGCTCTATGCGCTGGCCTATGAGCTGGAACAGGCGCAAGGGTGGGCAGGAAAACACGGCGTGGTCTGGGCGGGCTGAGATTATTTGCAACAAAAGGCGCCGGCGATCGCGTTAAACGTTGCTCGAGGCCCCCAGTGCTCGGTCCGCCGCCTTGCGAAATTCGTACATGTCCCAAATCTCAATATGCTTGCACTCCGAAGCGATCAATGCGGCTTCCTGGCGCGATACTCCGATGACTTTAAAACCCATCACGGTGGCGCCATCGCTGGCGATGAACCGGCCGATGCGAGATTCTTCTTCATATACGTAGGAAAAACCCGCTTGCCGCTCGCTGAGCATTTTGGCGAGATTACCGCCATCCTGGGGCGGCAGTAGGAACGCCTTCACCGCCCCGGTATCGTCAAGGCGCCACTTCGCCAGAAAGATTTTGAGCGTGTCTCTCATCTAGTCCCCACAAAGATGTTCGTGCGATCCTTGGCTCGGGGCAACTGCAACACCGCGAAATCAAGCCGCCCGTCGCAGGCTGAATAGCGTTATGTCACGGGGCTCGCGAGCGGCCAAAGCTGTATGGTGTAAGGCCGAAGGCGTTAATCAATCAAGCGAAGAGGACAAAATGGAACAAGCACAGCTCATTCAGGCAGCCGCCAGCATCGCCGGAGGAATGGCAGCGGCTCACTACGACAAGTTCAGCGGGCTGGTTGCAGCCAGAATCACGGAGATCGCCGAAACCGCCGTGAAGATTGCGCTGGCGATCGAAATTGCAGCCGCGAGAAAGCCGTAATAGATTGCTTGATAATTATTGACTTAGGAACGTAATTGGAATCGTTACATGAGCCGTTTTACGACCGCGAGCTTTAGCCGCCGGGAGCGTCAATCTGCCATTTACACTACGTTCTTGACGCGGCGGCGTCCGAGCGTCACCCCGAGCCTGATTCCGGTCCTCGACACCAGCCGGGCGCCAGAGGCCAGCGTGAACGCCAGCGCACCGTGGCTGAGTTTCTCAGCAAACACGACTCGCGAAAGATTGATCAACGTTGATCGCCGAATCCACTCAAACTCCTCGTCCCGCAGTTCGAAGGCCACCCGCTTCAGTGTGTCGCGGCGGACATATTTCTGATTTCCAACATGAATCAATACGTAGTTACCGTAGGCTTCGATGTAGTCCACATCGTCGACCGCAATAAAGTACAGCCGGTCCCGGCAAGCGTTTTCACCAATCAAACGCGCTGGGGACCTGTGGCGCGCGTTATGCGTCGAGATTAGATTTTGGGTCGCAGCGGCAAAGTTGTCGCCTTCTGACGCGCTGTACGTTGATCTGCGCCGCTCACGAACCCTCTCGATCGCAGTGGCGAACCGATCCGCAGTGACAGGCTTCATCAGGTAATCAACTGCGCCGACGCGCAACGCTTCAACGGCGTGCTCCTCGTGCGCGCTGACCATGATGACCTGAGGCCGCCCCGCAAGGTTCAAAGACCGCAAGACATCGAATCCGGTCATATCGCTCAGCTCGACATCGAGTAACAGCAGATCGGGTCGTGCGGCGCGGATCATTTTAATGGCTGTCGCGCCGCATCCAGCCACCGCGACCTCATTGAGGCTTTCATCCGCTTCGCACAAGTCCCGGAGCGCCTCGCGGCTGTACGCTTCGTCGTCCACGATGAGCGCTCTCATGGCGGCATTTCCGCGGGGCGCAGGTAATCCTTGGCACCGCCTACATCGGGCCCCGAAACATGCTGTTGTAACCAACTCGGCATTTTGTCCCGCAGGCCACCTCGCTGGATGACCCCTTCCACATTCTGCCTGGCACTCATTGCTGCATGCGGCGCCCAAGCAAAACCCGCATTGATCAAAGCCACGATTCGGAGTTTAGGCACATCCCTTGGTATCCTCCAGATCCGCTTTGTGACCATTCGCTGGTACCACAATAATATCCTCATGATTTTATGACACGGCGGTACGCGCACTGCGGATATCGTCACTGAAAAACTCGCGCTTCATGACGTAACCTGCCCGCTCGCATCACCGTCGCAGCAAGCGCAACGACAAACGGCGTCGCTGGCCGAAAATGATTCCGTAATCTGCGCGTGCTGCTCGTCCCGCCAATGCACCGTTCATCACCAAACATCGTAGGTTCGTCACATTTTCGCGTTATCGAAATTGGCGCGCTTATTCTCAAGGCAGCCGTTTTTAGGGTGCGACATGTAACCACCTTGAACCTATGGGAGCAGCAAAATGGGGAATAATCGCAAATTGCAGTATGCAATCCGCGCCGCTATCGCAATGGTGGGCGCCACTGCAGCGGCGCCGGCCGCATTTTCACAGACCGCGGCGGCGACGACAGAGCCCGCACCGGAATTGCAAGAAGTCGTGGTGACCGGATCGCGCATTCAGCAAAATCCGAACGATGTATCGATCAGCCCGATCGTCAGCGTCACGGCGCTCGAGATCGCGCAGACCGGCCTGGTGCGCACCGAGGACTTGCTGAACAACCTGCCACAGGTGGTCGCGGAATTCGGCTCCGGTCAATCGATCAGTTCCAACGGCACGGCCACGGTCAGTTTGCGCGGCTTGGGCTCGCAACGCACCTTGGTGCTCATCGACGGCAGGCGCATGGCCCCAGGCGCCGGCTTAGGCACTTCCGCGAGTGCCGATATCAATCAGATTCCCGCGGCCATGATTCAACGCGTCGACGTGCTGACCGGCGGTGCATCCGCCGTGTACGGCGCCGATGCCGTGGCCGGCGTGGTCAACTTCGTGATGGATACGCATTTCCAGGGCGTGAGGCTCGATGCGGACTACGGCTACAACAGCTACAAGAATGACAACCAGCAATATCTTGGCCTGCTGGCGGCGGCAGGCGATCAGATACCGCCGAGCACCACCAACGCGGGTGCCAACCGCAGCGCCTCCTTCCTCGCCGGCTCGAATTTCGCCGACGGCAAGGGTAATGCCACGGTGTATTTCACCTACTTGAACAGCTCGCCGGCGATCGGCTACCAGTACGACTACGCGGGTTGTACCCTGAACACGCCGAGTGTGTTGCCGGGTCCCGGGGGCCTCAAGTGCGGCGGCTCGAGTTCGAGCGCCACCGGTCGCTTCTTGGAATTGGGCAAAGTCGGCGCGAGCAATTTCTCCACCTTGGCCGACGTGACGGTGGATAAGACCGTGCCCGGCGGAGCGTTTGCTCCTTACACCGCGGCGGATTCCTACAACTACGGTGCCTTGAGCTATCTGCAGCGCCAGGCGGACCGCTACACGGCCGGCGCATTCTTGAACTATGACGTGTCCGATTATTCCAACGTGTACTCGGAGTTCATGTTCGCGCGCAATACCTCGCAAGCCGCATACGGCCCCAGCGGTGCCTTTGCGTTCCTGACACCGGTGATCAGCTGCGCGAATCCGCTGCTCAGCGCGCAAGAAATGGCCACCCTGTGCTCGCCGGCCAATATTGCGGCAAATCAGGCCACCTACGGACCGGGTGGGGTCTCCCCCAATCCGAAAGTGACGGGCAACAATATCTTGTTGTACCTGGCCCGACGCAGCGTGGAGAGCGGTCCGCGCCTCGATAATTACTCGTCGAACAATTTCCGCGAGGTGCTCGGAGTCAAGGGCAAGATAGCCGATCCCTGGAGCTACGATGCGTACGCTCAGGTGACTATTACGCAGGTGGCTGACAATCAAGGCGACTACCTCGGTACCACCCAAATCAATAATGCGCTCAATGTGGTACCCAACCCGGCGGTGGGCGGGATAGCGGCTCTACCGGCCGGCGCACCAGTTTGCCAGTCGGTCCTCAATGGTTCGGATACCAAGTGCGTACCCTGGAACATCTATCAGCCCGGCGGGGTAACCGCGGCACAGCTGGCATACCTGCAAGTACCCTCGACCTACGCGATTACCGAGACAGAATACATCGCGCACGTGGACGTCACGGGCGATCTCGGCAAGTACGGCATCCAGATCCCGACTGCTTCCAGCGGCTTGATTGTCAACCTCGGCGCCGAATGGCGCGAGGAAAAGTACATTTTATCTCCCGATTACATTTTCGAGAATGGTTTGAATTCCGGCGGCGCAGGCGCGATACAGCCCATTGACGGCCAGTTCCGCGTGGGAGAAGCGTTCACGGAAATGACCCTGCCCATTATGGATGACAAGCCCGGCGCCTATGCGCTGTCGGCGAATGCCGGCTATCGCTACTCGAGTTACACCGACGGCTTCGATACCAATACCTACAAGTTCGGCCTCGAGTGGGCGCCGATCCGGGACATCCGTTTCCGCGGCGGCTACAACCGCGCGATTCGCGCGCCCAGTATCGAAGAACTTTACGCCCCCCAGACCATCGGTGCGGGCGGTACCGCGGATCCCTGCTGGGGAGCCAGCACCAATCCAGGGAATCCGACTGCGGGCACCGTCAATGGCCACACGTTTGCATTCTGCGCAAACACCGGCGTCACGGCAGCGGAATTCGGCCACATCTTGGCCAACCCGGCGGCACAGATCAACACTTCGGTCGGCGGCAATCAAAGCCTCACGCCCGAAAAGGCCGACACCTATACAGCGGGCTTCGTGTTTCAGCCGAGCTTCCTGTCGAATTTCGTCGCGTCCATCGACTACTACGACATCAAGATCCAGAACACGATCACATCGTTGAGTTCCAATACAATCGTCAACAATTGTGGTCTCACCGGCTTGGCGACGCTGTGCGGTTTGATTCATCGCGGCGCGGGCACCGGCTCATTGTGGTTCAACAATACCGATTTCGTGAATGCGGATACAGTGAATATCGGTACCGTCTCCACGAAAGGTGTCGATGTTGAATCCCACTACCTGTACGACATCGGTTCCATGGGCAAGCTGACGTTCAACTTGGCTGGGACCTACACCAATAGCTTCGATACCCAGCCGCTGCCCACCAGCGCGTCCTACGACTGCGTGGGGTTTTACGGAACTACCTGCGGTGCGCCCATCCCGAAGTGGCGCCATGTGTTCGGAACCACCTGGGCCACGCCGTGGTGGGGTCTCGATATGACCTTCCGCTGGCGCTACATCGGGCCTACGAACACGGACCGCAGCAGTTCGGATCCGCAGCTGTCGCAGACGTATCTCGCATCCGACTCGCACATCGGCGGCTACACCTACCTGGATTTCTCTGCGTCGATTCCGATCGGCACCGCCGTCAACTTCCGCGTGGGCGTGAACAACATCGCCGACAAGGCGCCGCCGGTGGTCGCGAACGGCAACTATTCGGACTGCCCGAATACATCCTGCAACGACAACACCTGGGTCGGAACCTACGACACGATGGGCCGTTACCTATACGCGCACATCCAGGCCAAATTCTAGGCGGGACGCATTGTTTGTTTAAAATCTGCGAGGCCAATTGCATCAATGGGCCGCCGCGCAACTCCAGAGGGTCCCTCATTTCGAAAGGGCCCTTTTTTTCTATTTAGCCCCCATCTCCGACTACCCTTTCGGGTCAAAATCCCCCTGCCAGGCACATAGATAGGTCAGCGCCACCCGGTCCCACGGCGCCATCACCGACCCCCACGCCTCCGGCAGTACCACCGTATGCTTGTGCCCGCCTTCGAGGTAGATGTCGAGTGTCATGGCGTGTACGGCGTTTTTCTTGCAATCGTACTCGCTGAACTGCTCGGACCTTTCAATCCATTCCTTCTTGTACATATCGAGGTGATGCTTCGGAACATATATGAATAAGGCGCTTCGGACGTTGTCAATTACGGTGATCGTTTCGCGATCCACGTAGGTTTCAGAATCGCCGTCGGCCGATTTTCCCAAGGAGAACCAGTCCGCGGCCTGCGTCATTCCGGACGCGAGAAGAAAAAAAGTGAGAACCATCAACTTCACGATTGCTCCGTTGACACCGATATGCGGTGCCACTGTCCTCAAGTGCTTATGGCAGCTTCGCGGTCCGCACCAAAAATGCAACCAATCCGAGCAGCGCCAGCGCGAAAGCCCAATAACCATACTTTCGAAGCCAGGCCATGTAACCCTACCCCAATGATTGTCGCCTAAAATCCGCGCGCGCCGGTACGATTCTATCGGACCCAAGGTGGGTAAGTCGGCAACTATTTTCCCTTGCGCGCCCGCAGATGCGTCACCGTATGCTCCCCCGCCGGCGCGTCAATAGTGGTGCCGGTGCGCGACGATGAGATGCGAAGGAGCGAGGCCATATGATCAGGCAGCGCCGCAATGGCCGGCAACAGCTTTTCTGCGGACAGCGGCCGGGCGAGCAGATATCCCTGTAGATGAATCGGGGTCAGATCTCTCAGCAAGGCGAGCTGTTCGGGGCATTCGATGCCTTCAGCCGTAACTTCCAGACCAATGCCGTGACAGAGCCCTACAAGAGCCCTGGCGATCGCGGCCGACCGGGCGCTGATGTGAATGCTGGCTATCAGCGTACGATCGAGCTTTACCCGACTCAGCGGCAATTGCTCGAGCGAGGCGAGCGTCGAGTATCCAGTACCGAAATCGTCGAGCGCGATGGCGACGCCGTGGCTGCGCAATTGTCGCAGTACATCAATGGTAGTCGTACCAGTCTGCAGCACGTTTTCCGTCAGTTCAATCTCGATACACTGCGCCGGCAAACGATGCTCGAGCAACAGTCCCATCACGTGACCGACAAAGCGCGTATCAAGCAGCTGGCGCGACGATAGGTTGATGGCAACACGGGCCTCCGGCCACCCGCCATGGTGCCAATCTGAAGCTGTTTCGATCGCGGAGCGCAGCACCCAGTCGCTGATTTCCAAGATGAGTCCGGATTCCTCCGCAATCGCCAGAAACTCGGCAGGCGACGCCAGGCGTCCATCGGGCAGGCGCCATCGTACCAATGCTTCGACGATGCCCGCGCTCAGCGTTTTAGCATCGACCTCTGGTTGGAACACCAGTTCGAACTCACCCCTTTCCAAGGCGTAGCGCAATCCTTGTTCGGTGGTGAACTTTGCCGAGGCCGCTTCCAAAAGCGCTGGGCTAAACACGCTAAGTTGGCTACGTCCCAGGGCCTTGGCACGAAACAGTGCGGCGTCCGCCGCGCGCAGAAGCGCCTCGGCGTCTCGTCCGTGATCGGGATACAATCCCGCGCCCACGCTGATGCTGATCATAAGATCGCGGCTGTCGACGGCGACCGGTTGCTGAAATGCATGTACCAGATCCCACCCGATTCTACTCACCCCATCCAGGTCAACGGTGCCCTCGCACACAATGGTGAATTCGTCGCCGCCGAGACGCGCCGCGAAGCCCGCGGGGCCCGCCCTGGTCCGCAACCGCTCCGCGATCGCGCTCAGTACGCGATCACCGAAAGCATGACCCACGCTATCGTTGATGTTTTTGAAGTTATCGAGGTCGACGAAGAATACAACGACACTGGAGCCACTCGCCCCAGCACGCGCGATTGCGGCATTCAGATACGTGAACAACTGGCGCCGGTTCGGCAACTGGGTGAGCGGATCATGCTCTGCGAGATGCTGCAACTCGCGCGTGCGCAGGTCCACCTTCGCTTCCAGCTGCTCCTGATTGCTTCGCGTCACCGCCTGGGCGAGGGTCAGCTGCTCAGCCATCTGATTGAAGGAAACCGCAAGGTCATCCAGCTCGCGGATGCCGCCGCGCTCAATTTGCACGCTGGCGGCGCCAGCCGCGAGCCGGCGCGTCGCGGCTCTCATTCGGCGCACCGGCACAATCACGCTCATCACGGTATGAACCGATATCCACAGCAGCAACACCAGCACCGCCGCGCTGACCCAGAAGATCAGCGTCACGTCCTCGGGCTTGGCTGCAGCAGTTGAAGTGGTTTCGGTCACACTGAGCGGGTCGGCCGGCGCGGCGGCGTTCGATCCTTGTTTGAGGTTCGCTTTCGTGGCGCCGACCAACGCCGTTAAGCCGAGCGACTCGATAGCAAAACTTTCAACCGCCGTGCGGCGCTGCGAATCTATTAAAATCAGCAAGCCCTGCAGCGCGTTAATCTGCGTCAAATCGGCCTGTGTCTGCGCGAACCATGGCTTGCCTTGAGAACGCGTCAAAACCACTTCGTTTTTCTGCAGGCCGGTCCCGAGAGCCGCCTCGCTCGCGATTATCGCATCCAGGGCACCTTGGTCATACGGACCGGTACTCGGCAAGCTGGCAAAACCCCGACGGATTTCGTCGAGTCTTGAATTCAGATCAACCAGCGACTGGCGAGCAAAGACCACACGGCCAAAAATTTTCCAGGACCGGCCGAGCGAAGCCTTGGTGCGTGCATCCAGTGCTTCGAAGCGTTCCCAGAATTCCTTGAGAACCTGCTCCCGACTCTCGGCGGCGCGCACCAGTTCATCACCCAAGGAGCGATACGCCCTGAGTCGTGCGAGCAGTTTCTCCAGGGAGGCGCCCGCAGCTGGTGAACCGCGTTGCGAGGTATAGGCCCGCGTCTCGCGCTCGAGGTCTCTGACCGCGATCGACAACTGCGTATCGCTCGCGTCATTCCGAAAATCCAGACGACCAAGTACTGCGCCTTTATAACGTTCGATTGCGGCGATCAGCGACCTGGCGTTGCCGGCTTCCTGCTCCTCCAGCGCCCGAGACGATGATGTAGGCACGGCGATCCGCACCACACGCGTGCGAATAACCAAAATCTCATGCTCGATCAGCAGATTTGCGGCGACCGCGAGCCCCGCCACCGCCAAAAAGGCAACGCTCAGGCGTGCGCCGATCCCCCAACGCAATTTCAATGACGGCGCGTGCAACCGAAGGGGACTAATACCGCTCTCCCAATGGCCTATTCAGCCGGGTTCGGCAAATGCTACTGAGTCATATAGTCAAAAACCGAGATGCGATCGCCGACGTTGCGATAGCGGGCCTCAAACCGCCTGGCGACATAATCCTTCCGCAGCTTTCCTCACAGTGAACCACCGCTCGGTACACGCCCGCGCGGTTGCCGGGCAGATCACGGATTGGCCGTAGGGGTTTTCCCTAAACTTTGTACGCCTGCAATGAACTAGCAGGCCGCAGTCAACCGTGGAGTCAATGAATGATCCTCCTAGGTGCAAGGCGCTCTGCCGGCGCTTACCTTATTACACGCAAGTCGATGTGTGCGCTGATTCTCTTGGGCACCATCAGCGTGCTCTCGGCGTGTGGTTGGTCGTCCGAGTCCTCTTCGGCCAGCATGCCGCTGCCCGCTGAGCTCACCGCCATCGCTGTAGGGCCGCCCGACAGTAGCGCCGCAATGGGCTTGTCGAGTCAGTTCAGGGCGACCGGCGTGTTCACCGACGGGTCGAAACGGGACCTCTCGTCTCAGGTGATCTGGAGATCTGCGAATTCAGGCGCGGCCTCGATCACCAACACGGGTCTCGCGACAGCTGTCGGCCCCGGCTCTACTACCATCAGCGCCTCCCTGCGAAGAATGACCGGCTCAACCACCTTCAGCGTTACCGCCGCGACTTTGGTGGCGATCGACGTGACGCCGACGAACGCAAGTCTTGCCAGTGGTCAGACCACTGGTTTCACAGCGAGCGGAGTCTACACGGACAATTCGGTACACGACCTGACGGCTTCGGTAATTTGGAGTTCCTCAATCACGAGCGTCGCGTCGATCAGCAATATGCCGGGCTTCAATGGAATAGCCACCACCGCGAGCCCCGGCGCGACGACGATCACGGCGACTGTTGGCGGCATCTCATCATCCACCGTCCTGACCGTGACCTCTGCGACCCTCGTGTCGATAGGCGTAACGCCGGCGAACCCAACTATAGCCAGCGGTCTGGTCGATGCACTGCAGGCGACCGGAGTCTACACCGATCATTCGACGCATGACCTCACGAGTTCAGTAACGTGGAACTCTGCGGATTCGACGGTCGCTTCGGTCAGCAATATTTCCGGGTCGAACGGAGTGACCACGGCAACAAGCCCTGGTTCTACGACTATCTCGGCAACTCTGGGCGGCGTATCCGGATCGACGACCGTGACAGTGACCGCTGCGACCCTGGTGTCCCTTGGCGTCACCCCGGCAAATTCCAGTATCGCTAATGGACTTAAATCCCAGTTCATTGCCATAGGAACCTACACTGACAGTTCCACGCAGATACTTACTGCACAAGTCGTATGGAGCTCCTCGGATCCGAGCGTGGCGGCTGTGAGCAATGCGTCCGGTTACGACGGCCTCGCCACAGCACTTGCTGCCGGATCGGTCACGGTCACTGCAACACTGGGTGCGGTGTCCGGATCGACGAGTTTGACCGTCACCCCTGCAAAGCTTGTTTCGATCGGCGTGACACCTGCAAACTCAAGCATCGCCAATGGTCTGACGAATCAGTTCATCGCAACGGGTGTCTATACGGATAACTCGACGCAGAACCTCACCGCTTCTGTGGCCTGGACCTCATCCAATACGGCGGTCGCGTCGGTGAGCAATGCCCCGCTTTCCCACGGTCTCGCTATGGGTGTCAGCGCTGGATCCGTCACCATCACAGCAGCGACGGGCAATGTATCCGGCTCAACCGGGCTGGCCATTACGCCGGCAACTCTCGTCTCGATCAGCGTGACTCCCGCTAACCCGTCAGTCGCCAGCGGCACGACCCAACAGTTCAACGCCACCGGCAACTATACCGACAACTCGACCCAGATCTTGACGAGCTCGGTGACTTGGAGCTCCTCGGACGCCAGCCTCGCCTCGATCAGCAACGCATCGAATTCCCACGGCCTCGCCACTGCGCTGGGCCAGGGATCGGTGACGATCATGGCAGCTCTCGGGAGCGAGACTGGTTCGGCCAACTTGACCGTGACGCCGGCTACCCTAGTGTCGATCGCCGTAATCCCGGCGAACTTAAGCATTGCGAACGGCACCAGCCAACAGTTCGCGGCGATCGGAACCTATACGGACAACTCGACACAACCACTGACGACATCCGTGACTTGGGGTTCCTCCGCTGCGGCGATCGCGTCAATCAGCAATGCATCCGGCTCAAATGGCTTGGCAACCTCGACAAGTCAGGGATCGTCTGCGATCACGGCAACACTGGGCGCAGTCTCCGGCTCGACCGGCTTGACCGTCACCCCGGCCACGCTGGTTTCCATTGCCGTAACGCCTGCGGCTCCGAGCATTATCAACGGCACCACACAGCAGTTCTTTGCAACGGGGACGTACACGGACAACTCGATACAGAATCTCACTGCATCTGCGACGTGGGCGTCCTCCGCGACGACGATCGCTGCGGTCAGCAATGCTGCGGGTTCAAGCGGTCTTGCGACTGCCGCAGGTGTCGGCGTGTCATCGATCAGCGCAGCGGTGGGAACTGTGACGTCTCCATCCGCGACATTAACCGTGACCACCGCGCCGCGGTATGCCTACGCGGCAAACCAAAACGCCAACACTTTGTCGACTTACACGATTGGTGTCGGCGGAGTGCTCACCGCGAACGGCACGGTGCCGACCGGACAGGAGCCCAACGCCGTCGTCGAGGACCCCGCCGGCCGCTACGTGTACGTGGCAAACTGGATCGACAATACACTTTCAGAATATACGATTGGTACAGGCGGCTCGCTTACTGCCATCGGCACCGTCGCAACCGGGGCAAACCCCGCATCGATCGCCGTGGATCCCACGAGCAGCTACGTCTACGTCGCGAATCTGGCCGCGAGCACGATCTCGCAGTACACAATTGGGGCGGCCGGCGCGCTGACCCCAATCGGCACACTGGCGAGTGGAAATGGTCCCGCATGTCTCACCGTCGATCCCACCGGCCCCTACGTTTACGTCGCCAACCAAAACAGCAACAACGTGTCTCAATACACGATCGGCGCTGGCGGTTTGCTCAGTTTCAGCGCGACGGTAGCAGCTGGAAACTTTCCCCAATCGGTGGCGGTCGACCCCAGTGGCCGATACGCTTATGTGGCGAACTACAATGACGGCACGATCTCGCAGTACACAATTGGGATGGGCGGCATGCTCACAGTTATCGGTGCGGTGCCCGCTGGGAATTCTCCAGAATCCCTCACGGTCGACCCTAACGGCTGGTTTGTCTACGCGGCGAATCATGGAGACAACACGGTATCGGAGTACCAGATTGGCCCGGGTGGCGCACTCACTGCCATTGGCACGATTGCGGCCGGAAGCGGCCCCTGGTTCATCACAATCGATGCCTCGGGCCGCTATGTGTACGTGGCGAACTTCAATGACAGCACTGTCTCTGAGTACACAGTTGGCGCCGGCGGGGTGCTCACTTTCACCGGTACGGCGGCGACTGGGAACGGACCCAATGCATTCGACACGGGTTTCTGATTGACGTAGCGGCTCGACGTAGGGGCTGGCAGAGATGTGTGACTGCCCACTGCTACCCGGCCGAGTTCATGCATCGACCACGCGTCGGCCGTCGCCGGTGCCAAGTGATGATCCACCGCGTGCAGCAACATATTCAATTTGCGGTTGGTATTAGGTTGAAGACAGGCGCATATTCCAACAAGGGCGATCACTAAAAGAAACGCGGGCGCCTTGCAGAGCTCATCGCATTCCGGGGAGAACATCTCATGGCGAAACCGCAAAACGTGACGACCCTGCCCGCAGAGCAGGATGACCGTAGACAGCTTAGGCGTGCGGTCATTGCAAGCACAGTCGGCACTACCATCGAGTGGTACGATTTCTTTCTGTACAGCACGGTGACGGGGTTGGTGTTCGCCCAGCTCTATTTCCCGAAATCCGATCCATTGGTAGGAACTTTGCAAGCATTCGCGATCTACGCCGTCGGATTCGTGGCTCGTCCGATCGGCGCCGCGGTTTTCGGACATTACGGCGATCGCATTGGCCGCAAATCGACTCTCATCGCGACACTGCTCCTTATGGGCGGTGCCACTTTTTTGGTTGCATTCGTACCCACTTATGAACAGATCGGTATCTGGGGAGCGGTGCTGCTCACCGTCTTGCGCTTCATACAAGGCGTCGGGGTTGGCGGCGAGTGGGGGGGATCGGTCCTGTTGTCGATGGAGTGGACCAAAACCAACGCGCATCGCGGCTTCGCGGCCTCCTGGCCGCAGTTCGGTGTCCCGGCAGGACTATTCCTAGCCAATTTGGCAGTGCTGGCATTTAGCGAGATCTCCGGCAGCAAATTCCTCGTCTGGGGATGGCGAATACCGTTTGTTCTCAGCATTTTCCTGGTGGCGATCGGACTCTACATTCGACTCAATGTCCTGGAGACGCCGGTCTTTTCGCGCCTGGTATCCGAGAAAAAAATTGAGCGCACCCCCATGTTCGAAGTCATTACGCGGCAGCCGAAGGAGATCCTTCTCTCGGCACTCGCCCGTATGGGGGAGCAGGCACCCTTCTACCTCTATACCGCATTCGTATTCACGTACGGGACAAAGGTCCTGGGTGCTTCGCGCGAGTTGCTGCTCACCGCCGTGCTGACGGGTTCTGTGCTGGCCTTTTTTACGATTCCATTCTCCGGGCACTTGTCGGATCGGATCGGCCGCAAACGCATGTACATGATCGGCGCCGCAGGAACGGGATTGTTCGGATTCATCTACTTTGCGATGCTCAATACTGCGGTTCCAGGCTGGATCTTTCTAGCCATAATTCTGTCCCTGATTCCGCACAACATGATGTACGGGCCGCAGGCCGCGCTAATCGCCGAATCCTTCACGGCACGGCTGCGCTACAGCGGTTCTTCGCTGGGTTATCAGCTTGCGTCCATAATCGCCGGCGGTCCGGCCCCGCTGATTGCAGCTTGGCTGTTCGCGCAATACGAATCGGGGTACGCCATCGCTGCATATATTCTGTGCTGCGCGATTCTGAGCTTGATCGCGACGGCGATGCTCAAGGACTACACCAATCGGGATATCTCAGAAGAGTACAGTGGCACGTTGAGGCCGAGTCGCGCCGCATAGCAGTGCCCTCCGCCCCAGTAAGACAGTTGCTTACGATTTTTGCGAATTGGTTGCGGGGGCATCATTTGGACTTTTCCTACACCGATGAGCGTCCGGCTCAAATGACGCCGTCACAGCAGAGCAAATGGGTGGTCTCTGGTCTCTTAGGGCTATCAATAAGCTTTTCCACATTTGCTGCTCAAATCGAATTGCCCGCCGTCCCGAAGTCGCCCACCACGATCGAGTCTGCATCCGGGTCAACGCTCAAGTCGCCAATGCCAGGCCTTATGTCCGACAAGGCATACGCGGCTGCTGTGGCGGAACACGCTCGGACTATCTCAGCTCTCTTGGCTCACTCAACAGCGGCACACCTCGCAACTGCCGCCATGTTGGCGCGAATGTCGTCGAAAGATTCCAGCCCTAACAGTCCCTTGGAATTGATTCGCCGCGCAACCTTGCTCGCTCCCGACAGTCCTGAGTTGGGTTGGCTCGAGCTTTCCATTTGCCGACAGGTCGAGTGTGAGGCAACAGATCAGATCGAGAGGCGCACACAAGTATTGGACCCTGACAATGGCTTCTTGTGGGTGGCTGATCTAGATCGCAGCATCGCCGCCGGGTCTAACCCCGCGGTGACGGACCTTGTCAAACGGATCGGTGCGAGTTCCAAGATCACTTTCTATTGGAATCCCCTCATGGTCATGACGGTCGATGCCTTGGCTGTTGGGGACCCCAAACTGGGACTGTCGGAGCGCGGCATCACCGCTGCGGGGATGCTGGCCGCAACAATCATCCCGCCGCTACAGCCATTCTCCAAAGCGTGTCGCGTCGAACAGCTCGTCAACCAAGAGCGCCGTGGCGCTTGTGAAGCCCTCATGTCCCGCCTGGAGCAATCGAGCAGCATCATCGGCCAAATGCTCGCCCTAAGCATTCAGGCGCGATGGTGGCCCGCGGGAAGTCCCGAGCGCGCCGTGGTGGCCACTAAGCGCCGGCGCCTTGACTATGTCATGTTTGAATCCAGCCGAATGCGGCTGTTCCGCATGAACCATGACATGGCGTTGCGAATCGAAGCCGCCCGGAGATACGAACGTGAAGAGGACGTAGACCTGGCGCTCATCAAGTCGTTCGGGTTGCCGGCTGAGCCGCCCGCGGGATGGAAGGATAAATTTTGATATTGGCAGCGAGGGAATGATTCGGAATTATCGGTCCCTAGAACGACAAGTAATCGAGTCGAGGCACCCGCTCAAACGCCTTCTCTCGGCCAATTAGGGTGGCCTCATAAGATATCGCCGTGGCTGCGATCCACGCGTCATTCTCCCCAAGTCGACGAGAGAGCGAACTCTGCAGCGCCGCCGTTCGCCAGGCGATGGCGCGTGACAAAGTCACGACGCGAAACGGCGCCAGAAACTCAATGAGTGCGCGCGGATCAGCAAAGCCTTCCGCAAACTCGCCTAGCGTTATGATGCTGATCGCGGCGGTCTGCCGGCGATGCGCGGTCAGCACGCCGTGTGCGGGCCCCATCTTTCGGTGGGCCAGCTCATCCTCGAACTCGATCAGGAAGCTGGTATCAAGCAGCAGCATCACTAGATCGGCGACGCCGCGGCCCGGCACCCCGGCCCTCGAAGGCCTTCATGGCATCGAGCAGATCGCCCGCGGTCAGTGCGGGTCGCTCCGAAAGCACACGGCGGATGACGCGTGAGAACGATTCCTTGGGATCCTTTCTCTCCCGCACCAGCAGATCGTAAGCGTCGATTTCGATGGAGATGGTTTTCGTCGCCATACACAGATCATGCATGGGCCGTGTATCGAAGTCAAAGTCACGGAGCACGGACTAGGGCGCGTTGAAATTGCTGCTCTTGTTAGCGGGGGGTGGCTAACAAATGCAATACAATTCGTGATAAATCAATAACTTCGGTGTGAATTGGTCCTTCGGCTTTTGAGATAGCGGTCGCACTCAGTTTCGAAATCTCATAGTGGACCTGTTAGCGCCTTTTTTTCGGCAATCGACCTTATGGTGCCGTTATGGCAGTTTCAGTGCGATTGCGTCTGCGGCGCGGCGTTCGAGTTGCGCATGACATCGGCCGCGTGCATGGATCCACCTCCGGAGGCTTGCTTGGCGGATAGCTTCGCCTCGAGCGCGCTGATTTTGGCGACAACGCCGGGCATATTGGGCGCGAGGATGGCGACGCGCTGGTAGGCTCGGAGCGCATCCGCGGGGCGATTCGCGCGCAGCAGCGCATCACCTAGAGCAGAAAGCAGCGCCGGATCACTGGGCCTATAGCGAATAGCGTCATAGCAGGCGTCAATCCCGCCTGCGCGGCAGCGCCGAAAGTCAGTGTTCAGCTTTACGCCCGCCGTCACGGGTTTCCCCGCGGCGGGTGTTGCCGCTCGATGCGGCGGCGCCTCAATCGCAGAGACATTTTCAGTCGACACCGATTCTGGTTCGACACTCTCCGTCGCCAGGGCCGCGGTGGCCGGCTGTATCATGGCCTCGTTCGACGCCGCCGGACTGCTCGGCATCGGCGACGGTCGATTAGCGGCGAACCAGATCACCGTGGCGAGCAACACGATTGCGGCACCGATCCATATCGGTCGCGGCGCCATGCGGATATTCCAGCGCCAGCCGCGAACAGCTGAGAGGAACTTTGCAAGCGCGGCTGAGGCTTGTGCAGCGTGCGCTCGCGGCAGGACTTCTACTTGCGGCATAGCTTCCACTCGCGCCGATGTCATTGTCGCTTCGGATTCTCGTTGCAGCGCTGCCGCCTGCCATTGAGTCGCACCCTCAGCCTCGCTTCTTACCGATGCATCAAGTTTCTCAATTAATGCGTTGTTGTCCCGCAGGCTCGCTTGCAGGTTGGCAACTTGGGTGCGTAAACAATCGAGATCGATATTCGCGCCAACCACGCGCCTTTGCGCCGCCTCCAATTTTTCCTCGGAAGCCTGTAATGCCGCTTGCAATTCGCGTTGCAGCGCGACCAGTTGCGCATCGCGCTCGTCGAGCGTCTGCCGCATCTCGGCAAGAGCTTTGTCCTTCGATGCCAACGATTCGTGTGCGGCGCTGTTCAGCGAATTACTCTCGGTCAACGCTAGTTCGATTTCCTGACGCCTGCGTCGCTCCTTATCGGCCGCATCGCGGGAGGCGGCGAGTTGCGCGGCAGCGGCAGCGGCTTGGGCGCGCAAAGACTGCCGCTCCGCGATCAACTGCTCGCCGGACGTGGAGCGCGAATCCAAAGTCGCGGCGATCTCGGCATGCTCGCGACGCATCGCGGCGAGTTGCGCATCGCGCTCGTCGAGCGTTTGCCGCATCTCGGCAAGAGCTTCGTCCTTCGATGCCAGCGATGCGCGTGCGGCACTGTTCAGCGAAATGCTCTCGGTCAACGCTCGTTCGATTTCCTGACGCTTGCGTCGCTCCTTATCGGCCGCATCGCGGGAGGCGGCGAGTTGCGCGGCAGCGTCAGCGGCTTGGCCACGCAAAACTTGCAGGTCCGCGTCCAACTGCTCGCTGGAGGCGGAGCGCGAATCCAAAGCCGCGGCCAGTTCGGCATGCTCGCGGCGTATCGCGGCGAGCTGCGCATCGCGCTCATCGAGAGTCTGCCGAATTTGCGCGGTGACCTTGTCGCGGCTCGCGATAGAATTGCGCGCCGCGCGCAATTCCGCTTGGTGGCGTTCCGACTCGCGCAGCGTAATGCCCAGGCGAGATCTCACCGCCTCTTCGGCGACGATTCTCTCCGACCAGGCTTCTTCTGCCTCTCGAACCCTGGTTCGCTCCGCTTCCAGTGCTTCGCGGCTCTTTTGCAACTCGGCAGTCAGCGCGGCGGGATCTAATTCCTCCTCTTGTTCGCGAACGCCATCCGGATCGGTCTGCAACGCCACGTCCTGCTCGATCGTTTCGTCGAGAAAGCGCCGAACTTCGCGGTATGCGTACGCTGGCAGCGGTTCGATCGATTCGCTGCGGCGTAGAAGCTCACGCAGCTCGCGGCGAGAAACACCCGCAAGTAATCGCTTGAGTTCAAATTGAACTTCTGTATACGGGAGGTCGCCGATCTCGAATTTCGTCAAGGCCCTTCTAAAGGTGGCTGCGAAGAACGAATTTCCCGGATCACCGAATTCAACGTGTTTACCGGCACCGCTCATGTGCTTTTTTTTACTCGGCTGCAACGACTAAGGCAAGCACATCGACCTTAAGCGACCGATTGTATTTTTTTCAAACCGGCTCGAATGGTGGCATCGGGGGAAGCCCGGTGGGCGGTAGCGCGCGCGCCTAGTCACGAAGCTTAAGTTGCACAAACTGCTCTACAGTCTTCATGTCGCCTCGGGCGATGGCTTCCTGAATTTGCTGCGCACGTGCGTATGCTTGCACGTATCCATCATCTCCAACAGCTTGCTTGATGATGTCCGCATAATGCACCCCTGCAGCACAGGTACCGAGGGCGGCGCAGTCCCGGAAAAGGCCCACATTGGCAGTAGTGCAGTCGTAGCCTAGGTTGCAAGCGGCTATCGAAACAGCAAATCCCTGTAGGGGGTCGTTGCTTGCGAGGCCGTCTGATAGTAGTCGACCGACCTGAAATAAAGCGGCCGGATCTTGCGAGGCGACAGCCTTATAAATTTCCAACTGTGCGGACTCCCAATAATCCGCATTGGTCCCGCTGAACTTTCCCAAAACAGTTCTCAAAATGTCGGTTCCAGCCTGCTCGGCTTGCGCGATGGGGTCACCATCTTTGACTGATTCGTCAGACCAATAGCGAACCGAGTAATAGCCACCCCCCTAGTCGGCAGTCCTGCAAACGCATCGGCCTTCAGAAAGCCCGCGCAAGTTTGAAAATCCTTTCGAGCTTTTTCCAATACCCATTGAGGTGCTTTGGTGCGAGCCGACCATCCGGCGTCAAAGTCCGATTGCGGGTCCTTCGAATTGGAGTATTCCCTCAGTATTGGCAAACACAAATACAATGCATTGGAAATATAGAAAGCTGCCCTTCCGTCTCCTGCGTACGCTCTTCTGGCGGCCTTTGACACTAAGCTGAAGTAATCACTCGAAGCGTTAAATTCTCTTTCCCAATCCACTGCTGAGTTGGCTTGCCTCTTCAGAGGCAGTTTCTGAGTTACGGATACTGGTGTCGCCACAGATTGTGGCAGCGCTGGACTATTGGCATTCACGCGAACTTCGGTTGTCGCCCGAACGCCTTGAAAATGAATGAACGCAGCGATTGCAAAGACTGAGCAGACAAGACTGGCTGCGACCCAGTAACGCGTTCTCGATAAAGTCATGACTAGCCCGGCGCCCCTTTAAAAAGATTCTGCTTACAGACGGAGACGGTTCCGACTTTTCAAATACGCCAACATCAATCCCGCGACGAAGGCGAGACCGACGTTCCACATCGAAAAAGCGGCCGTGACGAGCGTGATAAATCGCTCTCCCTTGTCCTTGCTGAAGTCGCAGGACCCTAAGGCCAACTGAGCGCCAGTGAAGAACAAGATCACGCCCAGAACCGCGCGTGGGAATAGCGCCAGAATGATGCCGATGGATCCGCTCAGAAAAAGTGCCACCAGCAGAAGGATAACCCCCAGGATGATCGGCGCACCGCCCGTCCTCGCACCAAAGGCGACATGCCCCGCCATTCCACCCGCACCGTGACACATGGGCACACCGCCACACGCGGCGCTGAATAAGTTCATCATGCCTGTGGAGGTCGCCACCTCATTTTCCGTAACCGGATGATCCGGGAACAGACGGTTGTTCTCCTCCTTAATGGCAATGACCGCGTTGCCCAGCGTTAAGGGCAGTTGCGGCAGAGCCAGCAATGCAGCGCCTATCGCGAGGTCCTTCCAGGTGATGCCGAATAAGGCGATTCGCGGAAAGTGAAATTGGACCTTCACGCCCGCCAGCGAAGTCAATAGATCGGGGTTTTGCACAATGCCGCATACCACACCGAACACCAGCAGCAGAAACATCGCGGGTACGGCTTTGTTGTTCAGGAGCAGCAGCGTGCCAATCATCCCAATGATCGCAATCAGCCAGCCGCTGCTCATCATAGTGATGCCCTCGAGCATAAAGCCCAAGCCGAGCCCCAAAACGATGCCAACGACGATGAACCGGGGTACCCATCTCCCCACGCGGTGAGCAGCACCGGTAAGGCCCAACAGCAGCCACACAAGCCCGGTTACCAAACTCGCGGCGTAAATGGTGCCTGGGGTGATGGTCGCCGTCTGAGCGGCTTGCGTAGCAGCGACAGCCCCAATGGCCTTCATCGGTTGAACCGGGAAAGGGGTCTTGTAGTAGAGGCCACTCACGAGCATAGCGGTGCCGAAGGAGAAGAGCACCCCGATGGGTTCCATCTTCACGACAGCGATGTAGGCCACCACAAAGGGTATGAGGGTGCCTAAATCGCCGAAGGCGCCGGCCCACTCCATCCGATCAAATCGGTTCGGTGATTTCACCTCACGAAACCGCATGTATGAGTTGTGGGGTCCCGACCAGACAGTCCTGCTAGGGGCTCCACGTGCGACGTTCCGATCCTGCTTCGGGATGCTATTCGCAGTATAACAAGCGATGTACATTTTTGGTATAACGAATCTGTGTCCCATTGCGGCCAGAGAAATTATGAAACAATCACCGTTGATCCGATTCCGTATAGATTTCGCGGATAATTCAAATCTTGGGCCTGGAAAAATTGCCTTATTGGAAGGCATTGGGAAATATGGGTCGCTTTCGGAAGCTGCGCGTCGGATGGGTATGAGTTATCGGCGGGCGTGGCTCTTGCTCGATAGCATAAACAACTCCTTCGATGTGCCAGCGACTGTGAATAGCGTAGGCGGCCACGGGGGTGGAGGCGCCGAAGTTACCTCCTTTGGGATCCTTCTTATAGAGCGCTATCGCGAGGTGGAACGAAAATTAAATGACGTTGCGGGGGAGTGTCTCGAGGAGATCAGGGCGAGGGCGAATCGCAGTAGCGCCCTCGTCCGCAAAGTGCCTTTGTCTAAGAAAAAACGGAAGGACAGTTAAGATTCATCGTGCGTGGAAGTCTGCCCAGTGCCCGAAAACTTCCGCAGAGGCCGCAGCGCTCGCAAGCGTTCGGCTTAGTGGCCCCCTGAAATTTGACTGCCGGATAGCATCACCCTGAATTATCGGTTGCGCTAAAGCTCCACTAGTGCAGAATCCTAAGGGCCTCTTCATCCAGCGAGGTTTCGACATGATCACTCTGACTATCAATGGCGAACCGCGTGACGTCGACGTGCCCGCGGATATGCCGCTGCTTTGGGTTCTTCGCGACGTACTCGCTCTCACGGGAACGAAGTTCGGTTGCGGCATAGCGCAATGCGGCGCGTGCACAGTGCATCTCGAGGGCGAGCCCGTACGCTCCTGCCGGCTGCCGGTCGGGTCGATTGGGAAACGTCGTATCACAACGATCGAAACCATCGGTTCAACCGCCGTCGGAGCCAAGGTGCAAAAAGCCTGGCTCGACCTTGAAGTCATTCAGTGCGGCTATTGCCAGTCCGGGCAGATCATGTCCGCAACGGCGCTGCTGGCGACGACACCAAGTCCCGACGACGCGGACATCGACGCGGCAATGGCCGGCAACATCTGCCGCTGCGGCACATATGTGCGCATTCGCGAAGCCATCAAACAGGCAGCCAGGTCCTAGCGCCTCTAGGAGATCGATCATGACTGAATTAGAAGAGAGGGTGATTTCCGGCACGCCGGCGTCGCGCCGTGAGTTTCTTCAAGCCAGCCTGACAATCGGTGGCGCGCTCGTGTTCGGCTTTCATTTCCCATTGGCTAGCACCGCGGCCACGACGCAGAAGCAAGCACCGTTTGCTCCGAACGCCTTCATCCGTATCGACTCCAAAGGCGCCGTGACGTTCATCATTCCGCAAGCCGAGATGGGTCAGGGGGTATACACCTCGATCGGCATGATCTTGGCTGAAGAACTCGATGTCGCGTGGGAACGAGTACAGGTCGAAGCTGCACCGCCGAGCGACAAGCTCTACGCCAATCCCGTTTTCGGAATCCAGGTCACCGGCAATTCCAACTCGATCCGTGCGTTCTGGTTGCCTTTACGCAAGGCCGGCGCCGGTGCGCGTGCAATGCTTGTGGAGGCCGCCGCGCGCCGCTGGAGCGTCGATAAGAATGCCTGCCGCACGGAAAACGGCGCAGTGATTCACGCGACGAGTGGCCGCAAGCTCGCCTACGGCGATCTGCTCGGTGACGCGAGCAAGCTTGTGCCGCCGCAGGATCCGCCACTGAAGGCGCCTGCCGATTTCAGGATGATCGGGAAGCCGCTGAAGCGGCTCGATACGCCGGACAAGGCCAACGGCAAGGCCGTTTATGGCATCGACGCCATGCCGCCGGGCGTAAAGTTTGCAACATCCGCTGCCTGTCCTGTGTTCGGCGGCAAGGTCGCGCATGTCGACGACGTCAAGGCAAAGCAGATTCCCGGCGTGCACCAGGTGCTGGTGTTCGATAATTTTGTCGCAGTGGTAGGTGATCACACGTGGGCGGCAAAGCAAGGCCTTGCGGCGCTCGCTATTACCTGGGACGAGGGCCCGAATGCCCAGACCACTTCGGCCGAAGTCTGGAAGCAGATTAGAGCGGCCAGCGAGAAAACTGGGGTGGTGGCCAAGACCGCTGGCGATGCAGCCAAGGCGCTCACCGAGGGCGAGCGCCTGGACGCAGCGTACGAGATGCCGTTTCTCGCACACGCGCCGATGGAACCGATGAACTGCACCGCACACGTGCGAGCCGACTCTTGCGAGGTCTGGGTCGGGATTCAGGTGCAGACGCGAGCCCAAGCGATCGCGGCCAAGGTGACCGGCCTGCCGCCGGAAAAAGTCATCGTGCACAATCATGTTCTCGGCGGTGGATTTGGTCGTCGGCTCGAGGTCGACTTCATCGAACAAGCCGTGCGCATAGCCAAGCAGGTCGAAGGTCCGGTAAAGCTCATCTGGAGCCGCGAAGAAGACATTCAGCACGATATCTACCGGCCAGTTTATCGCGACGTGCTGGCGGCTACCTTAAGCAACGGCAAGATCTTAGGCTGGACGCATCGCGTTACCGGTTCCTCAGTCTTGGCGCGTTGGCTGCCGCCGGCCTTCCAGAAAGGCATCGACATCGATGCCATCGACAGTGCTGTCGATATTCCGTATGACATCCCGAACCTGCGTGTCGAGTACAAGCGCGACGAGCCGCCCGCGGTGCCGACAGGATTCTGGCGGGGCGTCGGGCCGAACAACAACGTGTTCGCGGTCGAAAGCTTCATCGATGAACTGGCGAGGAAAGCCGGCAAGGATCCGGTCGTTTTTCGACGCGACATGCTGGGCAGCAACCCGCGCCTTCGCGCAGCCATCGATCTGGCGGCGAGCAAGGCTGGTTGGGGGGGCGCCCTGCCGCCTCGCAGCGGACGCGGCATCGCCGCGCAAGTCTCCTTCGCAAGTTTCATCGCCACAGTCATCGAAGTGGCAGTGGATGATTTCGGCGAAGTGCATCTGAAGAAAATCGTGTCTGCGGTAGACACCGGCATCGTCGTGAATCCCGATACGGTTGTCGCGCAGCTGCAGGGCGGGCTCATATTCGGCCTGACTGCAGCGCTGTATGGCGAAATCACGATCGACAAGGGGCGAGTACAACAGAGCAATTACCATGATTATCGGATGTTGCGAATCGACCAGGTGCCGAATATCGAAGTGCATCTTATCCAGAGCGGCGAAGCACCAGGTGGCATCGGCGAGACGGGAACCACCGCGGGACCACCCGCCCTGGGCAACGCAATCTACGCTGCAACCGGTGTTCGCCTGCGTCGTATGCCGATCGATCGGACTGCACTGGCTACGAGGAAATCCACATGAAAGCGCACTCCTGGCTAAAGCGCGCTGGCTTCGTCCTAGCGCTCATCGTCGTGATCGGACTGGGCGTACTCGCCTGGTACGGAACACGTCCCGGGCCGTTGGCTTTCGTCGCGGGTAAGACCGTGGCATTGGACAGGTACAGCGGTCATTCAACCGGCGTCCCATCGGACTTCGGCGAAAAGGACGTCATCGCACGCGGGCGCTACCTCACCAATGCAGGCGATTGCGAAGCCTGCCACACCGCGGACAAGGCCAAACGGTTTGCCGGCGGCCTGGCGTTCAAGACTCCCTTTGGCACGGTGTATTCGCCGAACATTACAGCGGACAAGGAGACCGGCATCGGTGCCTGGAGCGATGCGGATTTCCTGAAGGCCGTGCACGAAGGTATTGCCCGCGATGGCGAGCGGCTGTATCCGGCGTTTCCCTTTGCCGCTTATACCTACCTCACCGATGACGACGTGCTGGCGATCAAGGCGTACCTGTTCTCGTTGGTCCCCGTTAAGTACCAGCCGCCCGAATCGAATCTGCAATTTCCGTACAACCAGCGCTGGCTGATGGCATTCTGGTCCGGCCTGTTCAACCCGAAGCAGCGTTTTCAGCCGGTGGTCGATCGAAGTCCCGAATGGAATCGCGGTGCGTATCTCAGTGAGGCGCTGGCCCATTGTGGAGACTGCCACACGCCGAGAAACCTGCTGCAAGCGCTCGATAACCGCAACAAGTTCGCGGGCGCAGCTGCCGAGGGCTGGCGCGCTTACAACATCACGGCCGAGTCAACCTCCGGCGTCGGCGCCTGGAGCGACGCCGATCTGGCTCAGTACCTGTCGACCGGCCATGCGAACGCGCGCGGGACGGCAGCAGGGCCGATGGCGCAGGCGGTCGACCTCAGTTTTCAAAGGCTGACGCCGAGCGACATTCGAGCCATCGTGACCTACCTGCGCAGCGTACCCGCCGTCGCGGCATCGGACCTCCCAGCGTCCAGAAGTGAGCCCGCGCCCGCCGACCCGAAACAAGGTGTGGCCGTGGCGGTTGATCCCCGCGGCAAACAGGTCTTTGAAGGGGCTTGCGCGAGCTGCCATGCCTGGACTGGCGTCAGTCCGCTCGATTCCCGCGCGACGCTAACAGGCAGTCGCGCAGTCAATGATCCTAGTGCCATCAACGTTGCAAAGATGGTACTTGGCGGATCCGATCGACAGGCTGCCGATGGGAGTCCGGCAATGCCAAAGTTCGCGGCCGCCTATGACGACCCGGAGATCGCCGCAGTGGCCAACTATGTTACGGCACGCTTCGGCGCCAAGGTTTCAGCGCTCACTGCTGACGACGTACGAAGGCTTCGCGAGACGCAGTAGATCGCGCGCAAATCGACTCGCACGGAAAAGCACAACAAATCAGGACTGACTTCCACAAAACTCCCGCAATCTCCTGGTGCCCCATTTTGACCTTTTGGAGGCCTTTTTAGAAATCGATCGGGTGGTTAAAGACCAGGAGGTCGGGACCGTAGAGACCGCGTCAGCGTCGGATTGACTGTCGATAAACAGGACCAAGCGCCCGCCTCGATGACTCTCACGTTCACAGCGAATCGAGTCAGTCCCGCATGTCGCGCCAGCCGTTGACAAGATTGAGCGATGCACGGTTCATCAAAGGGACGCGGATAGGTGCCCCTGACTCCGACGGCACGATGGAAATGTCGATTTTTTTCATAGCGAGTCAGTTTCCCCCGGGCCACGCGCTAAAGCCCCAGGAGGGTCTTCAAGCGTGAGCGCGTTGCTTGAAGCGTGGCCCGCGGCACACTGCAAAGTTTCTTGGCGTTACGCGCCTTGCAATCGATGGTGCGCATTTGCTGAGGCAGCACGACGCCTTGGACGGCAAGCCCTGGTGGAATCAGAACTTCGAGGTCATTCCGCGCGCCTTGAGCGCGGCCCCCATGGGTCGTGATGGCGCAGACCATGGCAAGGCCTAAGGTGCTTTGCAGCGGTTCAACCGACACCACCAGCGCGGGACGTCGCCCTTGTTGCTCATGACCCACCGCGGCCTCCGCATCGATCTCCAGAATGTCCCCCGGGGCGATGGCCATCGGTTCGCCTTAAAACATTTCCTTGCCGCGTGGCGCACCGAAATCGATGTCGCCCAAGCGCTGTCGCTTGGCCCGCTTCAATGCCATGACCAGATTGCGATGAGTGAAGGGAGTGACTTCTTCGGCCTTTTCGATGATGAGCTTTGCACCGTCAAAATGAAATTCGACGTGCTCGCCTTCGCTCAAGTCCATCTGCTTCGCAATTGCGGAAGGAATCCGAAAAGCGAGGCTGTTGCCCCATTTCAAAACGGATTGTCCGGACATAATGGCCTCAAAAGAGTTAATACGACGTATAGCCATAGTATATACATTCTTAAGATTTGGCAAGCCGACATTCTCGGTTTGACATCGGTTTTTGTGATACCGGGCGACCGGGTCAAAAACGCGGAGGATCGATTGGTCGTGATGAACCGGATTGCGAGATCGGCGGTGGAGGAAGCGCGAGGGATGCATCCGGAGTTTGTTGTCGTGCGCCAAGAAAAGGACGGTCGCAGCATACCGATCAAGAAGATGTATGGCACCGCCTGGAAGAATGCGAGGGAGCGAGCAGCCGACGCGTGGGAGCGCGCGCTTGGGACTGCAGCGCCACAAGGATTTAGGCGCGTGAGAGTTCACGATCTGAAACACACCTTCGTCCGTCGGCTGCGCGCGGCGGGTGTGTCGTTTGAAGATCGCCAGGATCTCTTAGGGCACAAGAGCCAACGGATCACGACGCATTACTCGGAAGCAGAGCTTGCGAATCTGAATGCGACGGCTGAGAAGGCCTGCGAGACAAAGTCCCGCAAAACTCCCGCAATCTTCTGGGCAACAGGGATGGTGAGCGCGCAAGTCGAGGATAACTAATTGATCTAGAACGAATTATTGGTAGCGGGGGTAGGATTTGAACCTACGACCTTCGGGTTATGAGCCCGACGAGCTGCCAGACTGCTCCACCCCGCACCGGAAGAGCCGCCCATTGTACCCGGCCATTGAGCCAAAGCAAGTGGCCATGGCCTAAGACAAGGTTAGGCCAATCAGCGCTTGTCCGACTCCATCATCTTGCGAAAGGCGGCCCGATCGGTGATTCGGGCGGCATACGCCTTCAGTACCGGCGTTTCCCTCACCATCTTCGCCATCAGCATGAAATGCAGCCCGCCGCCCAGCAGAATGTCCACCGCCGAAAAGCCATCACCTAGGAAGTACTTCCGCGACTCGAGGTGCTTGTTCAGCACCTCCTCCACCTCGTCCGCAGGGGCCCATCCCATCGCGCCGTACACATGCTTGATCTCGAAGCGGCGCGCAATAAGGGCGGGTTCCATGACGCCGGGCCGGTACGCAAGCCAGGAGAGGTACTCGCCCCGCCCCGGCTCGCCGGCGCGTGGGCCCATCTTCTTCGCGGAATATTTGTCGGTGAGAAACAGTGCGATGGCACTGCTTTCGAATATCAACTCCTCCCCGTCCTCGATGGCAGGCACTTTGCCATGCGGGTGCGGATTGGCAGGATCTTTCGCACCGGTTCCATCGGCGCGGCGAAAGCCGACGATCTGGGTTCGATACGGAACATCCAGCTCTTCGAGCAGCCATAAAATGCTCGCGGAGCGAGACTGCGGCGAATGATAAAGCGTGATCATCGCTAACTCCTCACGCGAACGGCCGCGACCAATCGCCGGCGCCGACCTATTGCAAAGCTCGCTGACAAAGCTGCAACAGGCTCCCAGGAATGATGCCGAGCCCAAGCACCAGCAGCGCGTTGGCGCTCAACACCGTGCGCATGAGCATCGATCCGCCGATCGCCGTAGCATCGCTGGGCTCGTCGAAATACATCAGCTTGATGATGCGCAGATAATAATAAGCGCCCACGACCGAGAATAAAACGGCGACCACCGCGAGCCAAGTAAGCTGTACGCCGAGGACCGCTTGGATGACTCCGAGCTTTGCCCAGAATCCGATGAATGGCGGTACCCCGGCCAAACTGAACATGAGGATGGCCATCATGCCGGCGAACCACGGACTTCTGGCATTCAAACCTTTGAAGTCCTCCAATTTGTCGGCTTCAAAGCCCTGACGCGCCAGCAGCAGGATCATGCCGAATGCGCCGGCCGCTACCACGACGTAACTGATCATGTAGAACATCGCAGCCTGGTATCCCTGCGCGGTGCCGGAGAGGATTCCGAGCAGGACATATCCCACATGCGAGATGGTCGAATACGCCAGCATGCGCTTGAGATTGAATTGGGCGATCGCGACGATATTGCCGATCGCCATCGACAACACCGACAGCACCACCAGCATTTGACTCCAGTCGGCCTGGGAGGCGCCCAGCGCTTCCGGCAACAAACGCATGGCCAGCCCGAATGCGGCGAGCTTCGAGGCCGTGCCGATGAACACCGTCACGCAGGTCGGCGATCCCTCGTATACATCGGGTATCCACATGTGAAACGGCACGGCGCCGAACTTGAATCCCACCCCGACGATGAGAAATGCGATGCCGAATACCAGCCCCAGGTTGGCGCTGAAGCCGCCGCGCACGGCACTGGCAATTCCGTCAAGTTCCAAACTGCCGGTCATGCCATAGATGATGGACATCCCGTACAACAACGTGCCGGAAGCCATCGAGCCGAGCACGAAATACTTGATGGCCGATTCTGCTGCAATACCTGAATCCCGATCGAAAGCCACCATGGCGTACAGGCACAGCGACATCAATTCCAATCCCAAGTACAGAGTAATCAAGCTGCCCGCGGAGATCAGCACCATGGCGCCCAAGGTGGCGAACAGGCCGAGCACGAAGTACTCGCCCTTGAAGATTGCGCGGCGCCGCAAATAGTCGGTGGAATAGACGAACACCACCGCCACTGTGAGCAGGGTGACAACTTTGAGCACCTGCGCCATCTGATCCAATTCGAACAATCCGCCCAGCGCGACGACTTTCGCCGATAGCGGTTGCACAACCACCAGCGCCGCGGTCACGCATAAGCTGATCACCGCCAATATTCCGGTCCAGCGCCGCTGTGCGTCGGTCAGCAGCAGATCCAGCATCAAGATCGCGCAAGCGGCGAGGGTGAGAAAAATCTCCGGCCGCGCGTACACCAGGCCCGCATTGAAGAAACCGGCATTGAATGGAACGTTCATGCGTACCTTAAGGAGCAACCTTGGAGAACAGCAGTTGCTCGGCTAGATGCTGCGTCGATGCCCGCATCACATCGAGCAGCGGCGCCGGCCATACACCGACGATCAGCACGGCAACTGCAAGCACCCCGAGAACCAGGAATTCGCGGCCGTTGAGATCCGTGAGCGCCGCCACCTTGGCGTTGGCAACCTCGCCGAAAATCACCCGCTTGACCAGCCACAGCGTGTACGCGGCCCCCAGCACCAAAGTCGTGCCGGCCAGAAACGCATACCAGACGTTGGCTTTGAATGATGCCAGTATCACCAGGAATTCCCCGACAAACCCCGAGGTTCCCGGCAATCCGGAATTCGCCAGCGCAAACAGCACCATGAAAGCCGCAAACTTTGGCATGGTATTGACGACGCCGCCGTAAGCGGAAATTTCGCGGCTGTGCACCCGGTCGTACATCACGCCGACGCAAAGGAACAGCGCCCCTGACACCAACCCGTGCGACAGCATCTGCACCACGGCGCCATCCAAGCCCATTTCGATGCCGCTGGTTTTTCCGGTGTGCGCGACGATTTGAAATCCGATGAACATCCCCAGCGTGACGAAGCCCATGTGCGCAATCGAGGAATAGGCGATTAACTTCTTCATGTCGGTCTGCGCCAGCGCGACGAAGCCGATATACACCACGGCGATCAGCGACAGTGCAATGATCAGCCAATCGAGTGTGCGGCTCGCATCCGGGGCGATGGGCAGCGAAAATCGCAGAAAGCCATAGCCGCCCATCTTCAGCATGATGGCCGCCAGCACCACCGAACCTCCTGTCGGCGCCTCGACGTGCGCGTCGGGCAGCCACGTATGCACCGGAAACATCGGCACCTTCACCGCAAATGCCGCGAAGAAGGCCAGAAAGATGAAGGTCTGTTCGGCCAGCGACAGCGGCAGGCGCTGAAACACCGCCAGTTCATAGCTGCCCGACTTCAAGTACAGGTAAATCAGGGCGACCAGCATCAGCAGCGATCCCACGAACGTATACAGAAAGAATTTGATGGTCGCGTACACCCGGCGCGGTCCGCCCCAGATACCGATGATGATGAACATCGGAATCAGCATGGCTTCCCAAAACACGTAGAACAGCGCGCCGTCGAGCGAGGCAAAGACGCCGGTCATCAGGCCTTCCAAGATGAGAAAGGCGGCGAAGTACTGCGCCACGCGCTTCTCGATACTCTCCCAGCCGGCAATGACGATGAGCACCGTGGTAAAGGTGGTCAAAAGAATCAGCGGCATCGAAATGCCGTCGACGCCGATGTAGTACTCCGCATGTATGGTTGCAATCCAGGGCGTGCGCTCGACAAATTGCATGGCGGCGGTACCGGTTGCGAATTGGCTCCAAAGCGGAACGCTCAAGAGCAACGCCAGCCCGCTCACCGTCAACGACACCCACTTGGCGAGTGCCGGGCGACCGCCCATGCCGAGCACCGCCGCCCCGCCTATCACCGGCAGCCAGATCAACACCGACAATAGGTGGCCGCCGAACATCAGGTTCGCCATATCAGCCACAGCAGCAGCGAGGCCAACCCTAAGATCATCGCGAACGCGTAGTGATACAGGTATCCCGACTGCGCGTAGCGCATCACCGAGCCCAACCAGCCCACGGTGCGGGCGCTGCCGTTCACCAGACCGTCATCGATTGCGATCTGATCGCCAAAGCGCCATAGCCCTCCTCCCAGCAGCCGCGCGGCGACCATGATCACGTGTTCGTTGAACCAATCGAATCCGTATTTATCCGCCAATATGGTGTACAGCCACTTGAACGAGCGCTGCGCAGAATCAGCCCACGATGGATTCTTAAGATAAAACAGCCACGCGGTAAATACTCCCGCCGCGGCAAACCAAAAGGTCACCGAAGTTGGGGCCGACTCCAGGAACTCGAGCGCCGAAGAATGATATTCCTCGCCCACGTGGGCCAGCACATCGTTCGCTGGCAGGACATGAATGCTGCCGCTGAAGAAGTTTCCGAACACCAAGCTATCGATCGACAGCCAACCCGCGAACACCGAGGGAATTGCCAAGAGAATCAGCGGCAGCGTCACCACCCACGGGCTTTCGTGCAGATGTTCCTGGGTATGATGGTCCATGCGCTCCTTGCCATGGAAGGTCATGAAGAACATTCGAAACGTGTACAGCGCGGTAACGAACACACTGGCCAGCACACAAAAATACGCGTAGCCCGACCCAGCCCGACTGGAGGCGCCGACCGCGTCGATGATCGTATCCTTGGAGAAAAATCCCGAGGTGCCAGGACAGGCGATCAACGCCAAGGAGCCCACCAGAAAAGTCCAATAGGTGATCGGCAAATACTTCTTAAGCCCTCCCATCCGGCGCATATCCTGTTCGTGATGCATGGCGATGATCACCGAGCCTGCCGCCAGGAACAGCAAGGCCTTGAAAAACGCGTGCGTCATCAGATGGAAGATGCCGGCGCTATACGCCGACACGCCAAGCGCCGCGGTCATGTAACCCAGCTGTGACAGGGTCGAATAGGCGATGACTCTTTTTATGTCGTTGCTGACGATGGCTATCAGCCCCATGAAGAAAGTCGTTGTCGCCCCGATCACCAACACGAACGATAGCGCCGTGTCCGACAGCTCGAACAGCGGCGACATGCGCGCCACCATGAAGATGCCCGCCGTCACCATGGTGGCGGCGTGAATCAGCGCCGAGATTGGCGTCGGACCTTCCATCGAATCCGGCAGCCACACGTGCAAGGGCACCTGGGCGGACTTGCCCATGGCGCCTATAAATAAGCAAATGCAGGTGAAGGTGATCGCCGGCCACGCGATCGTTGCGGTGATGTGAATCTGCGCCGCCGCGATCTGGCCGCTGTGCGCAAACACGGTGGCATAATCCAATGATCCCGTGTAGCGCAGCACCGCCGCGATGCCGAGCACGAAGCCGAAATCCCCGATCCGGTTCACCAGAAACGCCTTGAGGCTGGCGAATATTGCGGTGGGCCGCGTGTACCAAAAACCGATCAGCAGATAGGAGACGACACCGACCGCCTCCCAACCGAAAAACAGCTGCATGAAATTGTTCGACATCACCAGCATCAGCATCGAAAAGGTGAATAGCGAGATGTAGCTGAAGAAGCGCTGATAACCGTCGTCGTCATGCATGTAGCCGATGGTGTAGATGTGCACCATTAGCGACACAAAGGTCACCACGGCCATCATCAGGGCGGAGAGCCGATCGATCAGAAATCCCACCTCCATGTGCAACCCATCGGAGAGCATCCACGTGTAGACCGTGCCATTGAACGGCGCCATGCCCTCGAACAAAATCTTGTACAGCACCTCGAACGACAGGGCACAGGAGATTGCCACCCCCAGTATGGTGATGCTGTGGGCGCCGACCTTGCCGATGGATTTCCCGAACATGCCGGCGACGATGCACGCCACCAGGGGCGCGAGCACGATCGTGAGATAAGTCGACTGCATTGCGTCAGCCCTGCAAGGTGTCGAGATCTTCGACGTCGATGCTGCGGCGTTCGCGGAACAGCACCACCAGAATCGCCAGGCCGATCGCCGCCTCGGCGGCCGCCACCGTCAAAATGAAAAATACGAATATCTGACCGGCGATGTCGCCGCGAAACCGCGAAAACGCCACGAAATTGAAATTCACGGCGAGCAGCATGAGCTCGATGCACATCAGCAGGATGATGATGTTCTTGCGATTCAAGAATACGCCGGCAACCGCGATGGAAAATAGGATTCCCGACAATGCCAGCACATGAGTCAACGTGATCATTGTTTTTTCTCGGCGGCCATTTTGACGATGCGAACTCGGTCCTTCGCCCTGACGGCGACCTGTTTCGCGATGTCCTGCGGCTTGTGGCCGGCGCGCTGCCGCAAAGTCAATACGATGGCAGCGATGCTCGCCACCAGCAGAATGATCGCCGCCACTTGCGCCGGGTAGGAGTAACGGGTGAACAATTCCACGCCAAGGGAACGCGTATTCGAATAGTTCTCCGCGAGCGGCGGCGCAGCGGCGAGCGCGATGCCGCCCAGGTGCCGCACCACGATGACATTGATCATCGCGAACATGACGAAGCCCGCGACCGCAACCGCCAACGGCCAGTAGCCGACGAATTCCTTGCGCAGCGTGTCGATGTTGATGTCGAGCATCATAACCACGAACAGGAACAGCACCATGACGGCGCCGACATACACCAGCACCAGCACGATCCCGAGGAATTCGGCGTCCAACAGCACCCAGATGACGGCGCTGTTGAAAAAGCACAGCACCAGCAGCAGCGCCGAGTACACCGGGTTGCGCGACAGAATCACTCCCAGCGCCGCTGCGACCAGCACCGCGGCGAATAAAAAGAAAAGTATCAGTGGAAACATCAGCGATACTTCGCGTCGGCGGCGCGATCCGCCGCAATCATGGCTTCGTAGCGCTCGCCGATGCCGAGCAATTTATCCTTGCTCATGATGTTCTCGCCGCGATTCTCCATGTGGTATTCGTGCAGCCGTGTTTCGACGATCGCATCCACCGGACAGGCCTCTTCGCAGAAGCCGCAGTAGATGCATTTGAAAAGATCGATGTCGTAGCGGGTGGTGCGGCGTGTGCCGTCGCTGCTGACGTCTGATTCGATGGTGATGGCAAGCGCCGGGCACACCGCCTCGCACAGTTTGCAGGCAATGCAGCGCTCTTCGCCATTGGGGTAGCGGCGCAGTGCGTGCAAGCCCCGGAAGCGATTGCTCTGCGGCGCCTTCTCCTCCGGATAATTGAGCGTGATTTTCGGCTTGAACATGGTCTTGAATGTCACCACCAGGCCGAGCAGCAGTTCCCACAGCAGAAAGGTCTTGAAGAAGCTGCGAATGCTTGTCATTACAGTTGCCCCTTCCAGGGACCCACCTGGAAATAGACCATGAGCCCCTCGACCGTCAGCCAAACCAGTGTCACCGGAATCAGCGCCTTCCAGCCGAGGCGCATGATCTGATCGTAGCGGTAGCGCGGGAAGGTCGCTCGAAACCACAGAAAAGCGAACATCGGAACCAAGGTCTTCAGGCCAAACCAGAAGAAGCTCGGAGCGCTCAACCACCAATCAGCCGGCAGCCAGCCGTCGAACGGCGACAGCCATCCGCCGAAGAAGAAAATGACGGTCAACGCCGAAATCAAAATCATATTGACGTATTCGGCGACGAAGAACAGCGCAAAGGCCATGCCCGAATAGTCCACATGAAAACCCGCGACAATTTCCGACTCGCCCTCCGCGACATCGAACGGCGCGCGGTTGGTCTCGGCGACGCCTGAAATGAAGTACACCACCATCAGCGGGAACAGCCAGGTCCAATTCCAGCCGAACAATCCCTGCTGCTTATGAATGATCTCGCCGATATTGAGGCTGCCTGACGCCATCAGCACGCCGACCATGGCGAAACCCATGGCGATCTCATAGGCGACGATTTGTGCCGCGGAGCGCATCGCGCCAAGAAAGCCGTATTTCGAATTCGCCGCCCAGCCCGCGAGGATGATGCCGTACACACCCGTGGACGTCAGCGCCAGGATGTACAGCAGCCCCGCATCGATATTCGCGAAAGTGTGTTCAGGACGGAACGGTATGACCGCCCACAGGGCGAGCGAGGGAATCAATGACAGGAAAGGCGCGAGACGAAACAGCAGCCCGTTCGCATCCGCCGGAATCATGATTTCCTTGAAGACCAGCTTGAGCACGTCCGCGAACGGCTGGCCCAGGCCGGGGATCCAGAACAAGTTGACGCGGTTCGGTCCGCGCCGCGCCTGCATGTAGCCGATCACCTTGCGCTCCGCCAGGGTGTAGACGGCCATGGTCAGAATCAGGAAAATCATCACGATAAACGCCTGCACGGCGGTGAGCAGCGGAGTGCTCCAATACGGAGTGATCAGGCCGGACAGCCAATCGCGTAGCGGGTTCCAATCCCACATGATCTATAGCACCGAACGGGTCAGGCGCCCGTCCTTGGTTTTAGCGAGCGCATCGGAGCCGCGCACCAGAACATCGCTCTGGTACGGCGGGATATCCAGCCACGCGCCCTGCGGAGTCTGGCCATCGGGTATTGCGCCACGCGGCGCGCTGCGCTCCGCCTCGACGCGCTTGCCGCACAGAACTTTAAGCGCATCACGGATTTGCTCGGAACTGTCGTAGTCGACGCCCTGCAAATTCAGCAGATTTGCCAGCACCCGCAGCACCTTCCAGCCCGGGCGGCTCTCGCCCGGCAGCTTGGCCGCGCCGCTCCAGCTCTGCCAGCGGCCTTCGCCGCTCACGTAGGTGCCCGAGGTCTCGGCAAACGAGCCAATCGGCAGCACCACATGCGCCGCGGCGCGTAAGGATTCCGGTAAATGCGTGCTGATGGCG
Source organism: uncultured Gammaproteobacteria bacterium (assembly GCA_963785405.1). Lineage (GTDB taxonomy): Bacteria > Pseudomonadota > Gammaproteobacteria > Steroidobacterales > Steroidobacteraceae > Bog-1198. Next base: position 297,510 of record CAWAVF010000002.1, on the reverse strand, counting down.
ACCACGAGATCCGCCCTGTCGAGCGCCGCCGAGTCGGCGGCGAGATCGTTTGCAGGATCGATGCCGCCGAACAGCACATAGGCCTTGAGCGCCGATTCCATCATGGCGCGGGCCGACAGACCAACGGCCGCAGCAGGCGCGCCGCCCGGTTCACGGTGCGGCACCGCGCCCGCAAGGTATGCCCCCGCGGCGTTGGCGCCCTCGGTGATCAATCCAATGCTGGCGCTGCACAGGTCGGCAAGCGCTGCGCTCAGCGCCTTGAGCACTGAGTACGCCGGATGCCGCTGCGCCAGGGTGCCGAGGATTACGGCACGTCGCGTGCCGCTGCAGAGCGCGCCGACCAAAGATCGGTGTGACTCCGTGACGCTGGCGCCCGCCACGCCTTGAGGCACGGGTCTGCCGGCAAACCCCGCCGCCGCGTGCACCAGCGCAGTCAATTCCTTGACCATGTCGGTTTCAGAGACAAGGTAACCCGCGACCGGGAACATGTACTCGAAGCGGCGCGGATTCATAAACCCCACTTTCGCGGCGCCCTTCACGGCTGCCTTGCGAATGCGGTGTGCCAGCATCGGCATCTCATGCCGCAGATTCGAGCCCACGATCAGCACGCCTTCCAAGCGTTCGACATCGGCGATAGCCATGCCGAGATTGGGGAATCCTGCCTCATTTTCCTGAGCGCGAAAATCCAGCTGGCGCAATCGATGATCGATATTCGGACATTTCAAACCACGCGCGATTTGCGCGAGCAGGTACAGCTCCTCGACGGTGGCCAGCGGCGAAGTCAGGAAGCCGGCCGCGGCTGCGCCGTGCGCCTTGATCGCGCTCTGCAGTCCCTCGGCGGCCGCGGTCAGAGCCACTTCCCAATCCACCACTTTGAGTGCGCCGTCAATGCGCAGCATCGGCTGCGCGACGCGATCGGACGAATACATGCCCTCGAATCCGAAGCGGTCGCGATCGGCGATCCAGGTTTCGTTGATCGCCTCGTTCTCGCGCGGCACCATGCGCATCAGCTTGCCGCGCAGCACATGGGCATACAGATTGGTGCCGAACGCATCGTGCGGCGACACCAGCGCCGACTGGGTCATTTCCCAGGCGCGCGCGTGATAGCGGAACGGTTTGTTGTTGAGCGCTCCGACCGGGCACAGGTCGATGATGTTGGCCGATAACTCGTGATCGACACTGTGCTCGATGTAAGTGCCCACCTCCATATGCTCGCCGCGGCCGGTGGTCCCCATTTGCGGATAGCCTTGAATCTCCGCGCCGAAGCGCACGCAGCGGGTGCAGTGAATGCAGCGCGTCATGTCGGTCGAGACCAGAGAACCCAAATTCTTGTCCTTCACCACCCGCTTGCGTTCGTTGAAGCGGGAAATGTCGCGCCCGAATCCCAGGGCAAGATCCTGCAGCTCGCACTCCCCGCCCTGGTCGCAGATCGGGCAGTCGAGAGGATGATTGATCAGCAGGAACTCCATGGTCGCGCGTTGCGCGGCGACGGCTTTTGGCGATTTGGTGAACACCTTCATGCCTTCCGTGACCGGCGTCGCACAGGCCGGCAGCGGTTTCGGCGCCTTCTCCACTTCAACCAGGCACATGCGGCAGTTCGCGGCGACGGTGAGCTTGTCGTGATAGCAGAAGCGGGGAATATAGATCTGCGCCGGATCCGTCACCTGCATGATCATCTGACCCTTGCGGGCTTTCAGGGCAACGCCGTTGACTTCGATATTGACCGTATCGTCGCTCATAGCCCTTATGCCGCCACGGCTGGTTGGCCGTCCATGGTGGTCGCTTGCCCGATGATGGAGCGCCCCTTGTGTTCGATCATGTATTGAAATTCGTGCCGGAAATGCTTGAGGAAACTCTGCACCGGCCACGCGGCGGCATCGCCCAGCGCGCAGATGGTGTGTCCCTCGATGCGATTCGCCACATCGAGCAGCAGTCCCAAATCTTCGCTGCGCCCCTCGCCCGCGATGATCCGCCTCAGCATTCGATCCAGCCAGCCCGTGCCTTCGCGGCACGGTGTGCACTGTCCGCAGGATTCCGACATGTAAAAACGCGCCAGGCGCTCCAGTGCCCGCACCATGCAGGTGGTCTCATCCATGACGATGACGGCGCCGGTGCCGATCGAGGAACCGGCTTTCTTCATGGAGTCGTAATCCATGTTGGTTTCCCAAATGACATCGGCGGGCACCACTGGACAGGATGAGCCGCCGGGAATCACGGCCTTGAGCTTGCGCCCTTTCCAGATGCCGCCTGCGAGGGCCATCAATTCCTTGAACGGCACGCCCATGGGCAATTCAAAATTGCCGGGCTTCTCCACGTGGCCGGAAACCGAGAATATGATGGTGCCGCCTGAGTTCACCGGTCCCAACCCTGCAAACCACGCGGCGCCCTTGCGCATGATGGTGGGCACCGAGGCAAAACTCTGCGTGTTGTTGATGGTCGTCGGTTTGCCGAACAAACCGAAACTGGCCGGGAACGGCGGTTTGAAGCGCGGCTTGCCGGGCTTGCCCTCGAGCGATTCCAGCAGCGCGGTTTCCTCGCCGCAGATATAAGCGCCCGCGCCGATGAAGGTGTGCAAATCGAAGTCGACGCCCGACCCGAGGATATTCTTGCCCAGCAAGCCGGCGGCGTAGGCCTCCGCCAGGGCAGCCTCGAAGCGCGGGATGGGCTCTGCCAAGAACTCGCCGCGAATATAGTTGTAGCCGACGGTCGCCGTCATTGCGTAGCCGCCGATCGCCATGCCCTCGATGACCGAGTGCGGGTTGTAGCGCAGGATCTCGCGATCATGGCAGGTGCCGGGTTCCGATTCGTCCGAATTGCACACCGCGTATTTCTGCAGCGGCGAGCTGCGCGGCATGAAACTCCACTTCACTCCCATCGGAAACGCCGCGCCGCCGCGTCCGCGCAGCCCCGACGCCTTGACCTCGTCGATGATTTTCTCGCGCGGCGTCTGCTCGCGCAGTATTTTCTCCCAGGCCTGATAGCCGCCGAACTGACGGTAGCCCTCGAGCGTCCAGGGGCGTTCATGCTTGAGTGCTTCGAATAACACCAGATTTTGTTCGTAAGACATCAGCGGCCCTTGAGCGTTAGGTCAACTCGTCCAAGATCTTATCGATGGTCTGCGGCGTGAGATTTTCGTGGTACACGTGGTCCACCATCATCATGGGCGCGCCGCAGCACGCGGCCAGGCATTCCTCTTCGCGCTTCAAGTAAATCCGCCCATCCGGCGTGCTTTCGCCCGTCTTGATGCCGAGCTTCTTCTCGATGTGTTCGACCACTTCCTGCGAGCCGCGCAGCATGCAGGAAATATTGGTGCACACCGAAATGTGATGCCGGCCGACGGGTTTGGTTTCGAACATCGAATAGAACGAGGCCACCTCGTACACCAGGATGTTCGGCAATTCCAGATAAGCGGCCACGGCATCCATGATGTCGGTGGTCAAAAAACCCTGGTTTTCGTGTTGCGCGGCATGCAAGGCGGACAGCACCGCGGAGCGCTTGCGGTCGGGCGGAAATTTCGCCACCCAGCGATCGATTTCTTCACGCACATGCGCGGACAGCTGCGTGCTCATCGGTCGATCTCGCCGAAGACGATGTCCTGGGTGCCGATGACGGCCACCACATCCGCCAACATATGTCCCCTGACCATTTCATCGAGTGCCGAGATATGCGCAAATCCCGGCGCACGTACCTTCAATCGATAGGGTTTGTTGGCGCCATCGGACACCAGGTACACCCCAAGCTCGCCCTTCGGCGCCTCGACGGCGGCGTACACCTCGCCCTCCGGCACGCAGTAGCCTTCGGTCATGAGCTTGAAATGATGGATCAGCGACTCCATGTCGCCCTTCATCTGTTCACGGCGCGGCGGCCGCACCTTGCGATCATCGATTATCACCGCTCCGGGATTGGCCCTCAGCCACGCGATGCATTGCTCGATGATGCGATTCGACTGGCGCATCTCCTCGATGCGCACCAGGTACCGGTCGTAGCAATCGCCGTTGACTCCCACCGGAATGTCGAAGTCGACTTGATCGTACACTTCGTAGGGCTGCTTTTTGCGCAGATCCCACTCGACGCCGGAGCCGCGCAGCATCGGCCCGGAGAAACCCAGCTGCATGGCTCGCTGCGGGCTGACCACGCCGATATTCACGGTGCGCTGTTTCCAGATGCGATTGTCGGTGAGCAGAGTTTCGTATTGATCGACGCATGCCGGAAAGCGCTTGACGAAGTCGGCAATGAAATCGAGCAGCCCGCCCGAGCGGCGGCTGTTCAGGCGGTCTACATCCTTTTTGCTGCGCCACTCCGAATACTGATATTGCGGCATCGATTCCGGCAAATCGCGGTACACCCCACCCGGGCGGTAGTAGGTCGCATGCATGCGAGTGCCGGAGACGGCTTCGTAGCAATCCATGAGATCTTCGCGCTCGCGGAAGCAATACAGGAAAACCGTCATTGCGCCGATGTCGATGCTGTGCGCACCCAGCCACAACAGGTGATTCAAGATTCGCGTGATTTCATCGAACATCACGCGAATGTATTGCGCCCGCAGCGGCGGCTCCAGGCCCAGCAGCTTCTCGATCGCCAGGACGTAGGCGTGCTCGTTGCACATCATGGAGACGTAATCCAGCCGATCCATGTAGCCGATCGACTGATTGAATGGCTTGCTCTCGGCAAGCTTCTCGGTGCCCCGATGCAACAGGCCGACATGCGGATCGGCCTTCTGAATGACTTCGCCGTCCATCTCCAGAACCAGGCGCAGCACTCCATGCGCCGCCGGGTGCTGCGGCCCGAAGTTCATGGTGTAGTTGCGGATCTCAGCCACGCGGCGTCCCATCCTCTTTCGCAATGCTGGTGGTATGCACAGGCGCGTTGGTCAGTTGCGGGTCATAACGATTGTCGTGGCGAATTACTTTCGGCACCAGAACGCGAGGATCAATGGTCACCGGCTGATACACCACGCGGGCCTTTTCGGGGTCGTAGCGCACTTCGACATGGCCCGACAGCGGGAAGTCCTTGCGAAACGGATGGCCGATGAAACCGTAATCGGTCAGCAGCCGGCGCAGGTCCGGATGCCCCTTGAACAAAATCCCGAACATGTCGAACGCCTCGCGTTCGAACCAATTGGCGCCGGCCCAGACGTCGGTCACCGAGTCGACCATGGGCGCATCGTCGTCGGCGCAAAACACTTTCAAGCGCAGCCGCTGATTGAGCGAAATGGACTGCAGATGGTAGACCGCGGCAAAGCGCCGGCCCGGCACAAGATCATGCGCTGGCGGCGCGCCGCGCGCGACCCCGCGGCTGAAACCCGAGGATGTCGCGTTCTGCGTGTTCCACTCGTCGCGGCCATGCGAAAGGTAATCCACGCCGCACACATCCATGCACATCTCGAATTTCAGCGGCGCGGCATCGCGCAGCACCGCGGCAACCGCCAGCAGGTCAGCGGCTTTAACCTCGTAGGTCAATTCGCCGGTGTGGTTGGCAACCTCGACCAGCTTGTTCGGCAATGCCAGCGCAATTGCCTCCCGCAAGGCCTGGATGCGGGTCGGTGTTGCAACCGCCGCGGAAGTTCCTGCATCCGAGCTCATCGGATAATCGCCTTGTTGCGCTTGATCTTGTTTTGCAGCTGAATGATGCCGTAGAGCAACGCCTCTGCGGTGGGCGGGCAACCCGGAACGTACACATCCACCGGCACAATGCGATCGCAGCCGCGAACCACGGCGTACGAGTAATGATAATAGCCGCCGCCGTTGGCGCACGAACCCATCGAGATCACCCAGCGCGGCTCCGTCATCTGGTCGTACACTTTGCGCAGCGCCGGCGCCATTTTATTCACCAGCGTGCCGGCAACGATCATGACGTCGGATTGGCGGGGACTGCCTCGGAAAATTATGCCGAAGCGATCCTGGTCGTAGCGCGCCGCCCCGGCGTGCATCATCTCCACGGCGCAGCAGGCCAGGCCAAAGGTTACCGGCCATAGCGAGCCGGTGCGGGCCCAATTGATCAGCTTATCAACGGTGGTCACTTCGAAGCCGCGCACGGTGCTGGTATCGGCGGACACGGCCTCTAATCCCATTCCAAAGCCCCTTTCTTGTAGTCATACGCCAGCGCGACGATGAGCAGCAGCGCAAAAATGAACATCGACACCAGGCCGAAGCTGCCGGTAGCTTTGAGCGAGACCGCCCAGGGGAAGAAAAACGCGATTTCCAGGTCGAAGACGATGAAGATGATCGCGACCAGGTAATAGCGCACGTCAAAGCGCATGCGCGAATCTTCGAAGGCCTCGAAGCCGCATTCGTAGGGCGAAAGTTTCTCGGCGTCCGGGCGACGCGGCCCCAATATCCAACCGGCGGCGAACAGCGCAAAGCCCAGTACCGCGGCCAATCCCAAGAAGATCAATATCGGTAAATACTGTCGCAGCATTGTCAGGGCCGTTGACTACACGGATGTCGCAATTGTATCAGGCACGCGCCATCCGCGTCGCGGCAACGATTTGATTGTTTCGAGAATTTGGTGCCGACGGCCGGACTCGAACCGGCACAGGTTGCCCCACTAGCCCCTCAAACTAGCGCGTCTACCAATTTCGCCACGTCGGCTTTTATCACTTGTTTACAGGTGCGGCTGGCGCGGGCGCGGCAGGTGCCGGTGCGGCTGGCTGCGGTGCGGTGGTTGCGGGCGGCGCGCTGGTCGCGGCTTGAGCAGCACGTTCCAACACCGAAGTCGGCGCAGTGCCGCCGCGCGTGCCCAGGTAAGCCAGGCTTAAACTGGTGACAAAGAACAGCGCCGCAAACACCGCCGTCAATTTCGAAAATAAGGTGCTGGTACCGCGAGCGCCGAACACCGTGCCCGAAGCACCGGAACCAAATCCGGCGCCTGCTTCCGCGCCCTTGCCGCGCTGCAGGAGCACCAGTCCGATGATCATCAGTGCCAGTAATACGTGCACTGCCAATATGAAACCACGCAACATAAGAAATCTCTCAATGGCGAACGGCCGCAGCCGCGCAAATCTGCCGAAACTCATCGGCGCTCAAGGAAGCGCCACCCACCAATCCACCGTCGACGTCAGGCATGGCAAAAAGTTCTGCCGCATTGCCGGCTTTTACGCTGCCGCCGTAAAGAATCCGCAGACGGCCGCCTATCTTAGCATCATGCGCTGAAATCCGGCTGCGCAAGAACGCGTGCACCGCTTGCGCCTGTTCCGGCGAGGCGGTACGCCCGGTGCCAATCGCCCACACCGGCTCGTAAGCGAGAACGGCAGCGGCAAATCCGCCGATTCCATGCATCGCGATCACCGCATCAACTTGGCGCCCGACCACCGCTTCGGTGTGATGCGCCTCGCGTTCCTCCAGGGTTTCCCCGACGCACAGTACCGGCGTCAGATCCCCCGCCAGCGCGGCGGCAAATTTGCGCGCCACCAAGGCGTCGTCCTCGTGATACCAGCGGCGCCGTTCTGAATGGCCCACGATGCAGTAGCTGCAGCCGACATCCTTGAGCATCGTTGCACCCACTTGGCCGGTGAACGCGCCTCCGGATTCGGCGCAAACGTCCTGCGCGCCGACCTGAATGCGTCCGCCGTCCAACACGCGCACGGCATCGGCAATATAAACATAGGGCGGAAATACCACGATGTCGATCGGCCAGTCAGGTTTGACGTAGCCCTCCAACTCGGCGAGCAGCGCCTGATTGGCGGCCTGTGACCCGTGCATTTTCCAATTGCCCGCGACCATCGGACGACGCATAGCCAACCTTCGGGCATTTGCCCTGCGGGAAAGGCGCGGAAGATTAGCCGCGCAGCCTCGTAACTGCAAGCCCCGTTGGAAACTTGGCCCTTACTACCCTGGGAATTCGTTTCAGGCAGCGCTCGACGATACGGCTGCCACGACCGCGGCGATCTCCCGGGCCCCCTGCTTGACCAGGGCGGCATCAGACCCCTCCACCATGACCCGAATGACGGGTTCAGTGCCCGAGGCGCGCAACACGATGCGTCCGTGGCCGCCGAAACGACGCTCAACGTCTGCAACGACTTTAAGCACCCGCGGTTCCGCCAATGGGTCGAAGCGCGTTGCCACCCGTACATTCAACAGTACCTGCGGATACTTGCGCATGGCGGCGGCGAGTTCGGCGAGCCCGGCGCCGGTCTGCTTCATGATGGCAAGCACCTGAAGCGCGCTGATCAAGCCATCACCGGTCGTGGTTTTGTCCAAACAGATTATGTGGCCCGAGGTCTCTCCGCCCAAGGTCCCGCCCGCCTCATTCAGCATGGCAAGCACATTGCGATCGCCGACCTGGGCGCGCAAGAATTCAATGCCGCGTTCCGCCAACGCGTGTTCCAAGCCGAGATTGCTCATCACGGTTCCCACCACCGGCCCCCGCAACTCGCCGGCTTGATGTCGCGCCGTGGCAAGAATGAAAAGCAACTGGTCGCCGTCCACACAGCGCCCAAGTTCGTCCACCATCACCAGCCGGTCGCCGTCGCCGTCGAGCGCCAGCCCCAGCTGCGCCCGTACTCCGGGAACAGTCAGCTGCAGCAGTTCCGGTGAGGTCGACCCGCAGCCATCGTTGATGTTGCGGCCGTTCGGCGAGCAGCCGATGGGAACGATTTCGGCGCCCAAATCCGCGAGCACTCGAGGAGCCACCTTGTAGCCTGCGCCGTTTGCACAATCGATGACGATTTTGAAGCCCTTGAGACTCACGCCGGACGGGATGCTCGCGGCGCAGAAATCCTGATACTGCGTACGGCTGCGGTCGATGCGGATGGCTTTGCCCAGATGCTGGGATTCCTGCGTGATCACCGGCAGGTCGAGCAGAGCCTCGATTTCATGTTCTACGCGGTCCGACAATTTGCTGCCGGTTGCATCGAAGAACTTGATGCCGTTGTCCTCATAGAGATTATGCGAGGCGCTGATCACGACGCCGAAGCTGCAGCCCAGGCGCTGGGTCATATAGGCAATGCCGGGAGTGGGCAGGGGACCGATCAGCATCACGTCCACGCCGGCTGCGACAAAACCAGCCTCCAACGCCGACTCGAACATGTAGCCCGAGACGCGCGTGTCCTTGCCGATGAGCACGCGGCCGCCGCTTGGGCTGAGCACTCGTGCAGCCGCGCTCGCCAGACGCAATGCGAAGTCCACCGTCATCGGCGCAGCACCGACGCGGCCGCGCACGCCATCGGTCCCAAAATACTTGGTCAACTTCCCATTCCCTGTAATACCGCGGCGACACTGCGGATCGCATCCCGAGTGGGACCCACATCGTGAGTGCGAATGATGCGCGCGCCGTGGATCACAGCGAGCGCGGCCAACCCCAAGCCGCCATGGAGCCGCTCCGCCATTGGTTTGCCGAGAATCTCGCCAAGCATCTTCTTGCGCGATACGCCTATCAGCAAAGGCGCATCCAGCACCGCGAACCGCGGCAACTCCTTCAACAGCGCCAAGTTGTGCTCCAATCTCTTGCCAAATCCAATCCCCGGATCGACCACGATTGCATCGGATGCCACACCGGCAGCGACGCATGTTTGCCGTTGATGCAGCAGAAAGGCAATCACCTCGGCCACCACATCATTATAGTGCGGGCTGTCTTGCATCGTACGCGGCTCGCCTTGCATGTGCATCAGGCACACTCCGGCTTGAGTCGCGGCTGCCATGGAGCGCGCCTTAGGGTGGCGCAAGGCATGGATGTCGTTGATGATGCAGGCGCCGGCCGCGACCGCCGCGGCCATCACCGCAGGTTTCGCCGTATCGATCGAAATGGCGATGCTGGAAGCCGCAGCGATGCCCTCGATGACCGGCACAACTCGTGCGAGCTCCAGCGATTCCTCGATGGCAAGCGATCCGGGGCGGCTCGACTCCCCTCCCACATCGATAATGGTCGCGCCGTCAGCCACCATGCGCGCCGCATGCGCAAGCGCCGAGTCCACCGCGGCATACTTGCCGGCATCGGAAAACGAGTCCGGCGTTACGTTCAGGACTCCCATGACGACGGGCCGGGAAAGATCAATGATGCGATTTCGACAGCGCCACTGCATGCTCGTCAGATTCACGGCGCTCCGGGAAACGCCACCCCGATCCGGCCTTTAGTGTTGGCCTGCAGGATTTACCAATGGCGTGGTCGGCTTCTCAGCGGTAGGACCTCGCGGCGTCGGCGTTGGCGTATCGTCCCAATCGCGCGGCGGGCGCGGAGTGCGGCCTTCCATGATGTCCTTGATCATTTCCTCATCGATGGTCTCGTACTTGATCAAGGCTTCCGACATGGATTGCAGCTTGTCCATATTGGTCTGCAGAATCTTGTAGGCTCGCTGATAGTTGCTGTCGATCACGCGGCGCACTTCTTCGTCGATCACGTGCGCGGTCACGTCGGATACCTGCTTGTGCTGCGTGACGCTGCGGCCGAGGAACACCTCGCCCGACTCTTCGCTGTAGGTCTGAGGACCTAAGCGATCCGACAGGCCCCAACGCGTGACCATGTTGCGCGCAAGTTCGGTGGCGCGTTCGATGTCGTTGGATGCCCCGGTGGTGACGGCGTCGGGGCCGAACACCAATTCCTCGGCGATGCGTCCGCCGAACAAGGTCGCGATGCGGCTCTCCAGCTGCCGCTTGCTGGTGCTGTAGCGGTCGGCTTCCGGCAGGAACATGGTGACGCCCAGCGCGCGGCCGCGCGGGATGATGGTCACCTTGTACACCGGATCATGCTCCGGGACGCTCAAGCCCACGATGGCGTGTCCCGATTCATGGTAGGCGGTATTGCGCTTCTCTTCCTCGGTCATGACCATGGAGCGGCGCTCGGCGCCCATCATGATTTTGTCCTTGGCGCGCTCGAATTCTTCCATCGTGACCGAGCGTTTGTTGCCGCGTGCCGCGAACAATGCCGCTTCGTTCACCAGATTGGCGAGATCCGCGCCGGAGAATCCCGGCGTGCCGCGCGCAATTACGGAAGGCTTGACGTTGTCGCCGAGCGGCACCTTGCGCATGTGCACCTTCAGGATCTGTTCGCGGCCGCGAACGTCCGGCAGCGGCACGACCACCTGCCGATCGAAGCGGCCCGGACGCAGCAGCGCCGGATCCAGCACATCCGGCCGGTTGGTGGCCGCGATGACGATGATGCCTTCGTTGCCCTCGAAGCCATCCATCTCGACCAGCAACTGGTTCAAGGTCTGTTCGCGTTCGTCGTGCCCGCCGCCCAAGCCGGCGCCACGGTGCCGGCCCACGGCATCGATTTCATCGATGAAGATGATGCAGGGGGCATGTTTCTTGGCTTGCTCGAACATATCGCGAACGCGGGACGCGCCGACGCCGACGAACATTTCGACGAAATCCGAGCCGGAAATGGTGAAAAACGGCACCTTGGCTTCGCCGGCAATGGCCCTGGCGAGCAGGGTCTTGCCGGTGCCGGGCGAGCCCACCATGAGCACACCTTTTGGGATCTTGCCGCCAAGTTTCTGGAACTTGCCGGGATCTTTCAAGAAGTCGACGATTTCGACAACTTCTTGCTTGGCCTCTTCCACCCCCGCCACATCGGCGAAGGTAATACTGACCTGATCCTCGCCCAAGAGCCTGGCGCGGCTCTTGCCGAAGGACATGGCCCCCCTGCCGCCCGAGGCGCCCTGCATCTGACGCATGAAATAGGCCCAGAAGCCAATGAGAATCAATATCGGGAAGGCCGAGATCAGCAACTGTAGAAACACCGACTGCTGCTTCGGCGGCTCACCGCGGAATTTGACTCCCTGGGACTGCAGCGTACCGATCAAGGCGCTGTTGCTGGTCTCAGGGTTGTAGGTCACGAATTGATCGCCGGAGCGACGCTTGCCTTCGATGATTTCACCCTTGAGCGTCACCGAATCGACATTGTTGCTCTTTACTTCAGAGAGAAACTGCGAGTAATCGATGGTGGCCGGCTGGCCGGTGCGCATGCCGAATTGGCTGAAAATCGCGAGCAAAATGACTGCCAGCGCCACCCACAATAGAATTTGCTTTGTCAGATCGTTCAAGTTTCACCTGCAGCCCTGTCACATTACGACATCGAATCCAGCCGGGCGTTCCTTTCAAGGCGGGCCACCCCGAACTTACACCATCCCAAACTGCCGCGCCAACAGATAGATCTCAGGACTGCGGGTTCGTGATGCTTTCGGCTTTTTGGTCACCACGCGACCATAACGACGGCGCGCATCCTTGAAGATCTGCTCGAATCCAGCGCCTTGAAATAACTTCACCAGCAAATCGCCTCCTGGCGCCAAAACCTGGTCCGCGAACTCCAGGGCCAGCTCCGCCAGATGCATGCTTCGAGGCTGGTCCACCGCGTCTATGCCTGACATGTTGGGGGCCATATCGGACAATACAAGGTCGACTTTATCGGCGCCCACACATTGCAGAACCTGCGTAACAACAGCCTCTTCCCGAAAGTCCCCCTGCACGAATTCGACCCCTGGGATGGCGTCCATCGGCAATATGTCCGTAGCCACGATGCGGCTTTTGCCGCCGACGATACGCGCGGCATACTGGCTCCATCCACCCGGCGCGGCCCCCAGGTCGACCAGCCGGGTTCCGGGGCGCAACAGACGTTCGCTCTCCTGGATCTGCGCCAGCTTGAACACGGCGCGCGAGCGCCATCCTTCTGCAACTGCGCGCTTCACAAACTCGTCGTTGGCATGTTCGGCGAGCCAGCGGGCGCTGCTTTTTGAACGCTTGGGCATCTTAACTTCCGACTATAATCGCGCCGTGGCATTGTCCGAGAAACAGAAGAAACATTTGCGCCGGTTGGCGCATCCCATGAGCCCCATCGTCATGCTCGGCAACGCCGGGCTCACCGAGGGCGTCATCAACGAACTGGATCGCGCACTGAACGATCATGAGCTGGTCAAGGTGGCGGCACGAGTCGGCGACCGCGTGTCGCGCGATACGGCATTGGGCGATTTGGCGGTACGAACATCGAGCGAGATCGTGCAGCGCATCGGCCACGTCGGCGTCTTCTACCGCCGCCGCGCCGCGCTACCGAAAATCCTCATTCCAGACTAGCACCACGACTGCGATGCAGGCCGCCATGTACAGCAGCGCGGCAACCCCGTGCCAGGCGCCGAAGCTTAAAGACAGCGCCGCGCCATGCGCGTGCGCGGCGTTCATGGCCGGCTTCAACATCCACTCGTTCACGCACAGCAACGCGACCGCGAAATAACCCCAGAGAAATCGACGTCGCGCGGGCAGTGCCACGGCCAGGACCGCGGTGGCGATCCCGACATAGGTTTCGATGCTGAAAAGCCGCGCCACCAAGATGCCCGCCAGGTGCCGATCGTTTTGCGCATAGAAAAGCGTGGGCGCGACCCACATGGCGGCCGACCAGAGGCTGCCGGCCCACAATACGAACAGCAGTTTGAAAACTTTGTGCACCACCCTACTACTTGACCCGCGCGGCAGGTTACACGTAGCGCACGGAGACTATTTCATAGGTGCGCATGCCGCCCGGAGTGATCACATCGACCACATCGCCCTCGGACTTGCCGATGAGCGCGCGTGCGATCGGCGAGGACACCGACAGCAGGCCGGACTTGATATCGGCCTCGTCGTCGCCGACCAGCTGATAGATGACTTTGTTGCCGCCGTCCTGATCCTCGAGTTCGAGCGTCGATCCAAAAACCACCCGGCCGTTGGCGCTCAACTTGGTGACGTCGATGACTTCGGCATTGCCCAGGCGCTGCTCGATTTGATTGATGCGGCCTTCGATGAAGCTTTGCTGCTCGCGCGCCGCGTGATATTCGGCGTTCTCGCTCAAATCGCCGTGCGCCCGCGCCTCGGCAATCGCCTTGATGATGTTCGGCCGGGCTTCGCTCTTCAGGGTCTTCAGTTCGGTGCGCAGCCGCTCGGCGCCGCGCAACGTCATGGGGGTACGCGTCACGCCGGCAATTCCTTGTGCAAGTCCTGCAGTCGATTCACTTCGATATCACCCAGGTGATCAAGCGCGTCGCAAGTCGCACGCGCACCGGCGACCGTAGTGTAATAGGTTACGCGTCTCGCCACCGCCTCGCGGCGAATCGAGCGCGATTCGCGCACCGCTTGCTTGCCCTCGGTGGTATTGACGATCAATGCCACTTCGTCGTTTTTTATCATGTCGACGACATGTGGACGACCTTCGCGAACTTTGTTGACCCGACGGCAGGTGACGCCGGCCTCCTCGAGCACAATGGCCGTGCCGCCGGTGGCGGCAATTTCAAAGCCGCGCGAGATCAGCATTTGCGCCAGCAGTGCGGCGGCGGGCTTGTCACGATCACGCACGCTGATGAAGCATAAGCCGCGCGTCGGCAAAATCACCCCGGAGGCCGCCTGCGCCTTGGCGTAGGCCTCGCCGAAGGTGTCGCCGGTACCCATGACTTCGCCGGTGGACTTCATCTCCGGACCCAGGATGGGATCGGCTTCCGGGAATTTGATGAAGGGGAACACCGCTTCCTTGACCGAAAAATACGGAGGTATGCGCTCCACGGTTCGGCCTTGCATGGCGAGCGTCTTACCCGTCATCACTCTTGCGGCCACTTTCGCGAGCGCTATACCTGTGGCTTTGGACACGAACGGCACGGTGCGCGAGGCGCGCGGATTGACTTCCAGAATGTAGATGACGCCGCTTTGAATGGCGAACTGGATGTTCATCAGGCCGATGACGTTGAGCGCCTTGGCCAGTTTGCGGGTCTGTGCCCGCAGCTCATCTTGAATCTCGCGCGACAGACCGTTCGGCGGCAGCGAACACCCCGAATCCCCCGAATGCACGCCGGCTTGTTCGATGTGCTCCATGATGCCGCCGATCAGCACGTCCTGGCCGTCGCTCACCGCGTCCACGTCCACCTCGATCGCAAGGTCCAGAAACCGGTCGAGCAGCACCGGACTGTCATTCGACACTTTCACGGCGTCGATCATGTACTGGCGCAGATCGTCCTCGTTGAACACCACTTCCATCGCGCGGCCGCCGAGCACGTAGCTCGGACGCACGACCAGCGGAAAGCCGACGTCGCGCGCCAGCAGAATCGCCTGCTCTTCGGTGCGCGCCGACGCGTTGGCTGGCTGTTTGAGCTTAAGTTGGGCCACGAGCTTCTGGAAGCGTTCGCGGTCCTCGGCGACATCGATGCTATCAGGCGTGGTGCCGATTATCGGAGCCCCGGCCGCTGCCAGTGCGCGGGATAATTTCAACGGCGTCTGACCGCCGAACTGCACGATGACGCCTTCTGGTTTTTCCTTCTCGATGATTTCCATCACATCTTCGAAGGTCAGCGGTTCGAAATACAACCGATCCGATGTGTCGTAATCCGTCGAGACCGTCTCCGGATTGCAGTTCACCATCAGCGTTTCAAAGCCATCCTCGCGCAGCGCCATGGCGGCGTGCACGCAGCAGTAGTCGAACTCTATGCCCTGTCCGATGCGATTCGGACCGCCACCCAGGATCATGATCTTGCGGCGCTCCGTGGGATTTGCCTCGCACTCTTCTTCATATGTCGAATACAGATACGCGGTCGACGTGGCGAATTCAGCGGCGCAGGTATCGACGCGCTTGTAAACCGGGTGCAATCCTAAGCGGCGGCGCTCCCTGCGGATGGCCGGCTCGTCGCGCCCCACCAATTTGCCAATCCGTGCATCGGAGAAACCTTTACGCTTCAAGGTCCTGAGACGCACGAGGTTGAGGCCTTCGTAGCCTTCTTCGATCAACGCCGCTTCTTCGCGCAGCAAATCCTCGATCTGCGCCAGGAACCATGGATCGATCTTGGTGGCCTCGAAAATCTGTTGCAGGGTCCAACCGGCGCGAAACGCATCGGCAACGTAGAGAATCCGGTTGGGCCCCGGCCAGCGCAGTTCGTACGACAGTTTCTCGGCGGCTTCCTCGGTGAGCGGCAAGCTCAACTGCGGGTCGAATCCGTCGAGCCCGGTCTCCAAACTGCGCAGCGCCTTCTGCATCGATTCCTGAAATGTCCGGCCGATGGCCATCGCCTCGCCCACCGATTTCATCTGCGTGGTCAAGCGGGTGTTGGCGCCGGGAAATTTCTCGAACGTGAAACGCGGAATCTTCGTGACCACGTAATCGATGGTCGGCTCGAACGAGGCGGGCGTCGCGCCGCCGGTGATCTCGTTCTTGAGCTCATTCAAGCTGTAGCCCACCGCCAATTTGGCGGCGATCTTCGCAATCGGAAATCCTGTCGCCTTGGATGCCAGCGCCGAGGATCGCGATACCCGTGGATTCATTTCGATCACGAGAACGCGCCCATCGTCGGGATTGATCGCGAACTGCACGTTGGATCCGCCGGTGTCGACGCCGATCTTGCGCAACACAGCGATGGAGGCATCCCGCAGCCGCTGGTACTCCCGATCCGTGAGGGTTTGCGCCGGCGCCACGGTAATCGAGTCGCCGGTGTGCACACCCATAGGATCGATGTTTTCGATCGAGCAGACGATGATGCAGTTGTCGTCGTGGTCGCGGACCACCTCCATCTCGTACTCTTTCCAGCCGAGCACCGATTCTTCGAGCAGCACTTCGTTGGTGGGCGAAGCGTCCAAGCCGCGCGCGACCGTGCTCTCGAATTCTTCGCGGTTATAGGCGATGCCCCCGCCGCTGCCGCCCAGGGTAAACGAGGGGCGGATGACGGTCGGGAAGCCGATCTCCGACTGCACCGCGAGGGCTTCCTCCATGCTATGTGCGATGCGCGCGCGCGCGGTCTCGAGGCCTATGTCGGCCATGGCGCGGCGGAACAGCTCGCGGTCCTCGGCCATGTCGATGGCCCGCTGCGAGGCGCCGATCATCTCCACGTTGAACTTATCGAGTATGCCCTCGCGCACCAGGTCGAGCGCGGTGTTGAGAGCCGTCTGGCCGCCCATGGTGGGCAGCAGCGCCGTCGGCCGTTCCTTGTCGATGATGCGCGCCAGCGTGCGCCAATTGATGGGCTCTATATAAATGGCGTCGGCGGTTTCCGGGTCGGTCATGATCGTGGCCGGATTGGAGTTCACCAGAATGACGCGGTAACCCTCTTCCTTCAGCGCCTTGCACGCCTGAGCTCCGGAATAGTCGAACTCACAAGCCTGGCCAATGACGATGGGGCCGGCACCGATGATGAGAACGCTTTCGAGATCGGTTCTCTTCGGCACTAGCCTTCCGCCGATTTTTGTTTGATCGGAGTGCGCCCGCGCGAATTGGCTTGCACGCGCTTCACCATCAGATACATGAAATGTTCGAAAAGCAGACGCAAATCGTGCGGGCCCGGACTCGCCTCGGGATGTCCCTGGAAGCTGAAGGCGGGCCGGTCGGTGCGGGCCAGCCCCTGCAAGGAGCCGTCGAAGAGCGAACGATGGGTTGCTCGCAAGGTGTCCGGCAGCGTCGCCTCATCCACCGCAAATCCATGGTTCTGGCTGGAAATCAGCACGCGGCCGGAATCGATTTCCAAAACCGGATGGTTCGCCCCGTGGTGGCCAAACTTCATTTTCAGGGTCTTGGCGCCGCTCGCCAGTCCCAGCAATTGATGCCCCAGGCAAATTCCAAACACCGGGATATCGGTCTCCAGAAACCGCGCGATCGCCTTGATCGCGTAGTCACAAGGTTCCGGGTCGCCCGGACCATTGCTTAAGAAAATGCCATCAGGATTCATTGCAAGCACCTGATCTGCGGGTGTTTGTGCCGGTACTACGGTCATCCGACAGCCGTGTTCGGCGAGAATCCGCAGAATACTGCGCTTCAGGCCATAGTCGTACGCGACCACGTGCAACCGGCTCTGCGGGCGCGGCGGTTTGGCTGTCGTTTTCCAAATCAGCCCGTCGTTCCATTGGTAGATTTTCTTGGTGGAGACCGCTTTGGCCAGGTCCATGCCCTTCAAGCCCGGGAATTTCTTCGCGGCGCGCACCGCCGCCGTTTCCTCGATGCTGTCGCCGGTCATGATGCAGCCTGATTGGGCGCCCTTCTCGCGCAGCAGCCGGGTCAACTTGCGGGTATCGATATCGGCGATTGCCACGACTTTGCAGCGGAGCAAAAAGCTCTGCAGAGACTCGGTGGCACGCCAGTTGGAATACAGCACCGGCAAATCCCGGATCACGAGGCCGGCGGCGTAAACGGCGCCGGACTCCAGATCTTCGGGGGTCGCACCGGTGTTGCCGATATGGGGGTAGGTCAGCGTGACGATCTGGCGGCAGTACGAGGGGTCGGTCAGGATCTCCTGATAGCCCGTCATCGCAGTATTGAAAACTACTTCACCTGTCGTGTTGCCTTTTGCGCCTACTGAGACGCCTCGGAACACGGTGCCATCTTCAAGAGCTAGCACTGCAGGTGTCGACACTCCGGTTCCTCGCTTTGCCCTATGGCGTTTGGCGCAGATGCGCAAAGCGGGAGGCGCTCCTTAGAACGTCCTCCCGCTTTATAGAAAAGCACGCGATCAGTTTCC
The DNA here is from genome assembly GCA_963785405.1 of uncultured Gammaproteobacteria bacterium. Taxonomy (GTDB): domain Bacteria; phylum Pseudomonadota; class Gammaproteobacteria; order Steroidobacterales; family Steroidobacteraceae; genus Bog-1198. The sequence goes on along the minus strand of CAWAVF010000002.1, from coordinate 279,131 downwards.
GGGCGCGAATATTAACGATGCGGGCGATGACTGTCCATGCTTCTTCAAACCTTAAGTACATCCTGCATGCCGTACAGGCCCGCAGGGCGGCCTACCAGCCACGCAGCCGCCCGTAGGGCGCCGCGGGCAAAGATCATGCGGTCAGTAGCCCGGTGGGTGATTTCCAGGCGCTCGCCGGCGGCAGCAAACGTCACGGTGTGTTCACCCACGATGTCGCCTGCCCGCACCACCGAAAAACCGATGCCGGAGGGATCACGGGGGGCGCCAACGCCATGGCGGCCAAAGATCCCGACGTCGCGGAGTAGCTGGCCGCGCATCCCGGCCACCAACTCGCCCAGGCTCAAGGCCGTGCCCGATGGTGCATCGCGCTTCATATGATGGTGAGCCTCGGCAATTTCCACCTCGTAGGCTGATCCTAACTCGACCGTGGCAGCCGCGACCAGTTGGTGCAGTACCGCAACCCCAACGCTGGTATTCGGGGCGATCAGCAGCGCAATCTTAAGCGCCGCACTCTGGAGCGCTGCCTGGCTGGGCGCGTCGATTCCGGTGGCGCCGACCAGAAGGGGCACTCGCGCTTGGGCGCAGGCTTGGGCGTGAGCCGCAACGGCCTGGCCACTGCTGAAATCGACCGCCACCGAGGCTTCTTTGAGCGCTGCCGCGCAATCCGCCGTGATGCGCACCCCGCTGGAGGCCCCTTCGGCGTCTGCGAGCTGCCCCAGCCGGCTGCTGCCTTGCGAGGCTACCGCACCGCTCAAGCGAAACTGCGACCCTTCCTGGATCGCCCGAACCAAGCATTGGCCCATGCGGCCGGTGACACCGAACACCGCCAGTGTCAGGGCCGCCACTAGTCGACCGCGCCCGTGAAGAATTTCTTGACGCCCTCGAAAAACGAGCGCTCTCGAGGCTGATGGCTGCCGGCCTGCAGTGAGGCCTGAAATTTCCTCAACAACTCCTTTTGCTCGGCCCCCAGGCTCACGGGAGTCTCCACCACGACGCGGCAGAACAAATCGCCGGCGGCGCCGCCGCGAACCGGGCGCACGCCCTTCTCGCGCACGCGAAACACCCGTCCCGATTGGGTTTCGTTGGGAATTTTGAGGATGACCTCGCCCTCGAGCGTCGGCACCTCGACGGTGCCGCCCAAGGCCGCGGTGGCGAAACTGATGGGCACCTCGCAGGACAAATGACTGCCATCACGCTCGAATATGGCGTGTTCGCGCACCCGGATCTCAACGTATAGATCGCCGGCGGGGCCGCCGTTGCGGCCCGCTTCGCCCTCGCCGGTTAGCCGAATACGATCGCCGCTGTCGACGCCCGCGGGAACCTGCACGGCGAGCGTCTTCTCCTGGCGAACGCGACCCTGCCCATAACACGTGTCGCAGGGATTGGAAATGATTTTGCCGCGGCCCTTGCAGCGCGGGCAGGGTTGCTGAATGGTGAATATCGACTGCTGGACGCGCACCTGGCCTTGACCGCCGCAGGTATCGCAGGTCTTGGGGCTGGAGCCCTTCGCGGCGCCCGTGCCCTTGCAGGTCTTGCATTCCATCAGCGACGGAATTTGAATTTCGGTGTCGGTGCCGAACACCGCTTTCTCCAGATCCAATTCGAGTTCATAGCGCAAATCCGCGCCGCGAAATACCTGGGTTCGACCGCGCTGGCCGCCGGAGAAGATATCGCCGAACATCTCGCCGAAAATGTCGCCGAAGGCATCGCCCGCACTGAATCCGCCGCCGCGGCTCCCCTCCAGGCCCGCATGGCCGAACTGATCGTAGACGGCGCGCTTCTTCGGGTCGCAGAGCACCTCGTAGGCTTCCTTGCACTCTTTGAAACGATGCTCGGCTTCCGGGTCGTCAGGATTGCGATCCGGATGATATTTCATGGCGAAGCGCCGGTAGGACTTCTTGATTTCGGCTTCCGTTGCGTTTCGCGGCAACTCGAGGAGCTTGTAGTAATCCTGTTTCGCCATTGCTCACCCAACTAAAGCCCCATAAGAATGAACCGCCGGTATCTTCAATACCGGCGGTTCAACAACACCCATCGTCCACCAGCGACGCGTCCCTAGGCCTTCTTACGATCGCCGTCCTTGACCTCTTCGAACTCGGCATCCAGCACATCATCCTTGGGCTGCTCGCTGCGGCCGCTTGCGCCGCCGGCCTCGCCTGCGGCGCCCGTACCGCCGCCGCCCGCCGACTGCTGGTACATCTTCTGCATGATGGCGCTCGAAGCCTGCTCCAGCGCGGTCGTCTTGTGCTCGATGTCGTCGCGATCATCGCCGCTCATCGCCGTCTTGACCGCCGCCACCGCTTCGGTGGCGGCCTTCTTCTCGTCCTCGGAAATCTTGTCGCCGAGATCCTTGAGGGCCTTCTCCACGGTATGAATGGTCGCGTCCGCCTTGTTGCGCGCGCCGACGAGTTCACGAAACTTCTTGTCTTCCTCGGCATGCGCCTCGGCATCCGAGACCATGCGCTTGATCTCCGCCTCGGAGAGTCCGCTCGATGCCTTGATGACGATGCGCTGTTCCTTGCCGGTCTTCACGTCTTTTGCCGAGACGTTCAAAATTCCGTTGGCATCGATGTCGAATGCCACCTCGATTTGCGGCATGCCGCGCGGCGCCGGCGGAATGTCGGTGAGGTCGAAGCGGCCCAGGGACTTGTTGTCCGAGGAGCGATCGCGCTCGCCCTGCAGCACATGGATGGTGACGCCGGTCTGGTTGTCGTCCGCGGTCGAGAAGGTCTGCGCCGCCTTGGTCGGTATGGTGGTGTTCTTCTCGATCACCTTGGTCATGATGCCGCCCAGGGTTTCGATACCCAACGACAGCGGCGTCACATCGAGCAGCAGCACGTCCTTAACATCGCCGGATAGAACACCGCCCTGGATCGCGGCGCCCACCGCCACTGCTTCATCGGGGTTCACGTCCTTGCGCGGCTCCTTGCCGAACAGATCCTTTACCGCCTTTTGTACCATCGGCATGCGGGTCTGGCCGCCAACCAAGATCACCTCGCCCACATCCTTCATCGAGAGGCCCGCATCCTTCAGCGCAATGCGACAGGGCTCCATGGTCTTTTGAACTAAATCCTCGACCAAGGACTCGAGCTTTGCGCGAGTCAGCTTCATGTTCAGGTGCTTGGGTCCGGCTGCATCCGCGGTGATGTACGGCAGATTGATTTCGGTCTGTTGACTCGAGGACAGCTCGATCTTGGCCTTTTCCGCGGTTTCCTTCAGGCGCTGCATGGCAAGCGGGTCCTTGCGCACGTCGATGCCGCTTTCCTTCTTGAATTCGTCCGCCAAATAGTTGACTACGCGCAGGTCGAAGTCCTCGCCGCCGAGGAAAGTATCGCCATTGGTCGACAGCACTTCGAATTGGCGCTCACCGTCCACTTCGGCGATTTCGATCACCGAGATGTCAAAGGTGCCGCCGCCCAAGTCGTACACGGCGATTTTGCGATCGCCGGCATCCTTGTCGAGGCCATATGCCAGCGCCGCGGCCGTCGGCTCGTTGATGATGCGCTTGACGTTCAAGCCCGCGATGCGTCCGGCGTCCTTGGTCGCCTGGCGCTGTGAATCGTTGAAATACGCCGGCACCGTGATGACCGCCTCGGTGACGGTCTCGCCCAGATAGTCCTCGGCGGTTTTCTTCATTTTCATGAGGACGCGTGCGGAGACCTCCGGAGGCGCCATCTTTTTACCCTGCACTTCGACCCAGGCGTCGCCGTTGTCGGCCTTGACGATCTTGTAGGAGACCATGCCCATGTCTTTCTTGACCACATCATCGACGAATTTGCGGCCGATGAGGCGCTTCACCGCTGCGACGGTGTTTGCTGGGTTGGTGACGGCCTGGCGCTTGGCGGATTGTCCGACCAGCACCTCTCCGTCCTTGGTAAAGGCTACGATCGACGGCGTGGTGCGATCGCCCTCGCTGTTCTCTATGACCTTGGGCTTGCCGCCCTCCATGATCGCGACACAGGAATTGGTCGTGCCAAGATCGATGCCTATCATTTTACCCATTGTGAAAACCCTCTAAAGAATTCGATATGGGACCGCTATGGGGTCTTTGGTATGTTTTTTCAATTGCCGTTGCCGGGCGCTTTGCTCACGATAACCCGGGCCGGCCGCAGCAAGCGGCCGTTCAGGGAATAGCCCTTCTGAATCACTGACAAGACGGTATCAGGCGCTACATCATGGCTTTCCTGGACCGCCATTGCCTCATGCCAAGCAGGATCGAAGGGCAAACCTTTCGGGTCGATGAGCTTGATGCCTGCCTTGTCGAAAGCACGGTGCAGCTGCTTCAAAGTGGCCTGCGCGCCCTCGAGCAGTGCCGGCCCTGGGTTCACGGTCGCCGCGTTGACCCCCGCCTCCAGCGAATCCCCGACGCCCACCAACTCCTGCGCGAAGCGTTCGATGGCAAACTTGCGCGCATTGTCCAATTCGCGCTCGGCGCGTTTGCGGAAATTTTCGAATTCCGCCACGGCACGCAGGTAGCTGTTCCAGTTTTCCGCCGCCTTGGCCTGCGCCTCCGCCAAAGCCGTGGGCGCGCCGTCCGGCGCTCCGGGACTCAAATCCTCAGAGGAGGTCCCCTCGGAGCTCATGGTTTCATTCACGCCTTTGCCCTCAACGAATGGCGGCCTTTTAGAGGCCGATCGAACCGCATTATTGGGGCCTATTTGCGGGCGTTCAAGGCCGAGCCGAGCAGTTTTGCCGTGACATCGACGATGGGAATGACGCGCTCGTAGGCCATCCGCGTCGGCCCTATGATCCCCAACACCCCCACCACCTGGTTGTCCACCATGTACGGTGCGGTCACGACGCTGATGTCGTCCAGGATGTGGTAGCCGGACTCGTGGCCGATGAAGATCTGGATTCCATCCGCCCGCAGACAGCTATCCAAAAGCCGCAGGATATCGTGCTTCTCGTTGAACGCTTCGAAAAGCCGCCGCAGCCGATCGACGTTCGAGAGTTCGGCAAATCCCATCAGGTTGGTTTCGCCGGCGATTACATATTCCACGCGCTCGTCGGACTGGGTCTCAAAGACTTTCTGCGCCATTTGGATGGCGTCGCGCATAAGTTGGTCCATGTGCTGCCGTGTCTCCTGCAGCTGCGACAGCAGCTGCGCGCGCACATCGGGCAGCGAGCGCCCGGCAAACGCCTCATTGAGATAATTGGCGGCGCGGCGCAGCTCCTCCGGCGAGTAGTAGCGATCCAGCTGCACCACGCGGTTCTGTACCTCGCGGTTGCTCATCACCATGATGGCCAGCGCTCGGTTCTCCGACAGCGCGACGAATTCGATCTGCGTGAGCGCGATGTAGTGCGGGTTCGGCAAGGTCACGAGGCCGGCCATATGCGATACGCTCGACAACATCTGCGACACCGTCTGCACCAAGGAGCGGCCATCGGCGGCATCGATGCCTAAGCGCCGCTCGATGTCCTCGATCTCCTCGTGATGCAACGGCTTGAGCTTGAGCAGGGTGTCGACGAAGAACCGATAGCCCTTGTCGGTGGGTATCCGGCCGGCAGAGGTGTGCGGCGAGGCGACGAACCCTAAGTCCTCCAAATCCGCCATTACATTGCGTATGGTCGCCGACGACAGGCTGAGGCCCGAATCCCGCGACAGGGTTCGAGATCCGACCGGTTGGCCGTCGCGAATGTAACTCTCAATCAGGGCCTTGAGCAGCTGTTGCGCCCGCTCATTGAGTCCCTCGTCTGAACCATCTGTCATAGTAGGTCCATATAACATGTTTGAAGCTACCTAGCGCGTCGGGCCGAAGTCAAGTCCGGCGCTTAAGGTCAATGCTGGGATTTCAACAGGTGACCGCCGGATCGCGGTCATGCTACAAGGATTTAGGTATGCCCCACCCGTTCAATTCCATCGCGCTGATCGGCAACACCAAGGATTTGCGGGTTGCCGAATGCATGCTGAGCCTGGCGGCGCACTTCAATGTGCGTGGCGTGCGCGCCATGGTCGATCCTGGCATCGGCCTCAAGTTCCCGCGGGATACCGTGGTGCCCTGCCCCGAACAGGAATTCGTGACCTGCGCCAATCTCATTATTGCGATTGGCGGCGACGGCACCCTGCTGTACGCGGCGCGGCTGGTTGCCGGCCATTCGGTGCCGTTGCTCGGCATCAATCGCGGACGCCTCGGATTCCTCACCGACGTCAGTCCCCAATCCATGCTCGACGATGTAGATACGGTATTGGCGGGGCGCTACAGCGAAGACCACCGCTCGCTTTTGGCTGCCAGCCTGGAGCGGCCTGGCGGGCAAACCGTGCGCGCGCTGGCGCTCAATGATGTCGTGGTGAACAAATGGGATACCGGCCATACCATGGATTTTGAAACCTCGATCAATGGTCGCTTCGTGAACTCGCATAGCGGCGACGGCATGGTGATCGCCACCGCCACCGGGTCGACGGCCTATGCGCTGTCCTGCGGCGGTCCGATCGTCGAGCCGGACCTCGATGTGTGGGTGCTGGCTCCCATTTGTCCGCACACCTTGAGCGATCGGCCGATCGTGGTACGCGCCGGCAGCAAAATTCAGCTGCGTGTGTCGGATCGGTTCGAATCCCGCGGCCAGGTCACCTGCGACGGCACCGCCATCGGCGACCTCGCGCAGGGCGATAATCTGTACGTCGAGGGCGCGGACGCCCAGATCACCTTGTTGCATCCGCCGGGCTTCGACTACTACCGGCTGCTGCGTTCGAAGCTGCACTGGGGCCGCGGCGCATACGGCGGCCAGTCCGACGTCTAATCCATGCTGACGCACCTGCAGCTGCGCGATTTGGTCCTCGTCGATCAGGCGGAACTTCCGCTCAATGGCGGCCTCACCGCGCTGACCGGGGAAACCGGCGCCGGGAAATCCATCATCGTCGATGCACTGCTGCTGGCCGCCGGCGGCAGGGCCGGGGCCGATGTGGTGCGTCAGGGCGCCGAGCGTGCCGAGGTGAGCGCAAGCTTTGCCGCGCTGCCTGCCGCCGCGATCGAATGGCTCAACGCGCAGTCGATTGAATTCGACGGCGAAGTGGTGGTGCGCCGCGTGATGGGGTCGGACGGTCGCTCGCGCGCCTACGTGAACGGCCAACTGGTGTCCGTACAGGCTTTGCGGGAACTGGCGGAGTTTCTCATCGAGATTCACGGTCAACAGGAATTCCAGCATCTGGTGAGCCGCGGCGCACAACGCGAACTTCTCGACGAACGTTTGAGCGACCCCGTCGCGAGAAGCACCGTCGCCGACCTGTACGGCCGGTACCACGCCTGTCGGCGCGAATTCGAAGCGCTGAAAGGCGCCGCCGAAGACCGCGACGCCCGGCTTGAGCTGCTGCGCTACCAGCTGCGCGAGCTCAACGCCGAGGTCAGCACGGCGCCCGCCATCGAGGAACTGTTCGCCGATCAGAAGCGCATCGCCGGGCGCAGCCGCTTGGGCGAAGCGGCCCGCGCCGCCTTGAGCGCCACCTACGAATCCGATGGCGACAGCGCGCATGATTTACTGGGCAGGGCGCAGTCGGCGCTGCGCAGCGTGTCTGACCTCGATGCACGGCTCGGCGATGCCGGCAAGCTGCTCGGCGAGGCATCCATCCTCACGCAGGAGGCCGGAGATGCGCTGCGCCGCTACTTGGACGATCTTGACATCGATCCTGCCCGCCAGGATGAGATCGAGCGCCAGGCCGCGGCGCTCGAAGCGCTGGCGCGCAAGCACCGGGTCGGCGTGCTGCAGCTGCCGGCGCAGCGTGCGCTGGTGGAACAGGAGTTGCTCAAGCTCGACAACCTGCAGCTCAGCTTGGCGGCCATCGAAAAACAACTGGCCGAGTTGACGCGCGACTATCGAGCCGCTGCACGCGCCTTGAGCGCGGCGCGAACCGACGCCGCGCGGGAACTTGAACAGCAAGTGACGCAGCTGATGCAGGCGCTCGGCATGGCCGGCGGCCGATTCGCGGTGACCGTCAGCCCAAGCGACAGCGAATTTGCCGCCTCCGGCAGCGATGATGTCGAGTTCCTGGTCAGCGCGAATCCAGGACAGGCGCCGAAAAGTTTAGGCAAAGTCGCTTCCGGCGGCGAACTGTCGCGCATCAGTCTCGCGGTTCAGGTCGCCGGACGCGCCGGAACCTCGGCGCTCTGCATGGTATTCGACGAGGTCGACGCCGGCATCGGCGGCGCCGTGGCGGAAATCGTCGGCAAGCAACTGCGCGAATTGGGCGAACGCGCTCAGGTGCTGTGCGTGACGCATCTGGCACAGGTCGCATCACAGGCACACCAGCAGTTCCGGGTGACGAAGCTCACCGACGGTAAGATTACCCGCACAGCCGTCAAGAGCTTGGGACCTTCTGAGCGGATCGACGAAATTGCCCGCATGTTGGGCGGCATCGATATCACCGAGCAGGCGCGCGCACACGCGCGCGATATGCTGGCGCGCGCCGCACCCGCGGAGCTGAAGAAAAAGAAAGGCCGGGTTGGGCCGGGCTAGGAACTAGCCTTGGAGCGCTTCTGATTCGGGCAATTGGCCTTGCGGCAGTGCCCGTACAGAATCAGCGCGTGATCGCTGATCTCAAAGCCCAGGCGCTTCGCCACCGCGTTCTGGCGCTCCTCGATGCCGCTGTCCATGAACTCTTCGACCTTGCCGCAGTCAACACACACGATGTGATCGTGATGCGGGCCCTGATTGAGTTCGAACACCGCCATGCCGCCTTCAAAATGATGGCGCGTGACCAGGCCCGCCGCTTCGAATTGGGTCAATACGCGATACACCGTGGCGAGGCCGATATCCTCATTGGAGACCAGAAGCTTTTTGTAAATATCCTCCGCGCTCATGTGGCGTGCGGACGCGTCAGCGAGGATATCGAGGATTTTCAGCCGCGGCAGCGTCACTTTGAGGCCCGCATTGCGCAGGTCATTGCTTTCGCTGGTCGAATCGGGTTTCAGGCGCTGCGGCATGCTGTGCCTTCGGTTATGATGCGGTCCCAATTATCAATCATTTGACGGCTGATCACCACTTTCATGAAATTTATTCAATGCGCTGTTTTAGGATCGGTTTTCTGCCTGCTGGCCTCCGGATGCGTCTACCGCATCAACATACAGCAGGGCAATTTCCTCAATCAAAGCGCGGTTGACACGATCAAACCCGGCATGACGCGCAGCCAAGTGCGCTACCTGCTCGGGACGCCCATGGTCGCCGACACTTTCGACAAGGAACGTTGGGACTACATCTACTATCTCAAGATCGGCCGCTCACGGCATGTCGATTCGCGGCGCGTTACCGTGTATTTCGACGGCGACAAGGTAGCGAGATTGGACAAGCCGACCGCTGCGGAAGCTGCCGCGCAGGATGCGACTGCGGCGAAGGTCAAGTACGGCAGAATTTACTGACGGGTAGTGCGCGAGCGCGCCCGCCGGGCAGCTTTGGGCTCGAGCACAAGCTGCCGATAAATCTCGATGCGGTCCCCGTCTTTGAGCTCCTGATCTTTGCGCGCCAGCCTGCCGAAGATGCCGACGGCTGCATTCGCCAGATCGACGCCGGAGAACTCCGCTGCGCAGGCCATGGCTGCCAGCGCATCGCCGAGCCGCGAACCCTGGGCCATCGGCAGCGCCTTGACGATGGCCTGCTGCTCCTGCGCATACACGATCTCTATGTGGATTTGATCAGCCATAAACCCTTTGCGCCCGCTGCGCGAAGGCGTCCACGATGCTGCCGCACAGCGTCTCAAACACGGCGTCGAAAGCAGCGGCGGTCAAGCGATTCTTGAATTCGAACTGCACGCGGAATTCCACGCGCGAACCGCGAGCGCCGATCGCCTCGAAGCGCCACAGACCCGTCAGGTCGCGAAACGGACCATGCATCAGCTGCATGTGAATTTGTGCATCGGGAAGCAAGGTATTGCGCGTGGTGAATTCGGTCTGCAGCACGCCGCGCGCAATTTTCAGCGCGGCAATGCGCTCGGTGGCGGAAACCTCCTCCACCTTGACCCCAATGCACCATGGCAGGAAGTCCGGGTAACGCGCCACATCATTCACCAAGGCAAACATTTGTGCCGGTGTATAGACGACCAGGGCACTGCGCTCGACGACCTGCATGCGGTCATTCTCCGGCAAAATCGCGGGCGCCGCCATCGGCGAATCGGTAGACTGACGTCGCGATGCAAACCACCGAGAAGTTGCCACCCATCGCCGTCAATCGCAAAGCGCGCTTCGATTATTTCATCGAAGAACGCTTCGAGGCCGGCATTTCCCTCATGGGTTGGGAGGTCAAGAGCATGCGCGCCGGCAAGGCGCAAATTGCCGAGGCTTATGTGTACGTCAAGAGCGGCGAAGCGTTCCTGTTCGGCGCCCATATCAACGCCCTGAATTCAGCGTCCACCCATGTCAATACCGACCCGACGCGGACCCGCAAACTGCTGCTGAATCGCCGCCAGCTCGATCACTTGATCGGGGCGGTCGAGCGCCGCGGCTACACCATCGTGCCGCTGCAGCTGTACTGGAAGGACGGGCGCGCCAAGCTCGAGATCGGCCTGGCAAAAGGCAAGAAGCAGCACGATAAGCGCCACTCGGAAAAGGATCGCGACTGGCAGCGCGACAAGGGCCGAATCATGAAGGCGATGCGCCGCTGAGGCTAATTGGTAGGCGTCCGCCAAACGGCGTAAACTACGGCTTCGATTGGGGCCGACCGGTTTCGACATGGGTTGCGAAACTGCAGGTGCGTACCGAGGTGCAGGTTCCTCGTTAAACTATTTGCAAACTTATAGTTGCCAATCAAGACAACTACGCTCTAGCCGCCTAATCGCGGTTGAAACCCAGACGGCTCGTGCTGATGCGAACGTTTGGGTGTAGCGCTCATCAGATAGTGGAGCACACGTGCCTGGGGTGTGTTAAACGAAAAATTACCGGGCTGGCTGCGCGCTTTCCCTGCCCGTTGGGTAGTGTGCGGTGAGAACAATAGACGCGGCTACGTACGTAGAGCTTGTAGCGTAGGACTTATGGACGGGGGTTCGATTCCCCCCGGCTCCACCATTTGACCCGATCCGATAACATCCAAAAACATCCTGGGACTTCCACCAAACCCGCTATAAAACGCGGGTTTTTTTATGTTTTTGGGATCCTGGGGGCGCCGCAACTTGCCGTTGACTTCCGGGGGCAACTGGGGGCAACCTTGGGGGCAACTGGCCAAACCCGAATTGGAGTTGCCCCCAGATGCCGCTCACCGACAGCATGGCGCGAAACGCCAGACCCGCTGCCAAAGCCGTGCGAATGTTCGACCGCGACGGCCTGTATCTCGAGGTCTCGCCCCGCGGCGGCAAGTGGTGGCGCCTCAAATATCGCTACGCGGGAAAGGAAAAGCGCGTGTCCTTGGGCGTTTACCCCGAAGTCAATCTGAAGATGGCCCGCGAGCGCACGATCGATGCGCGCCGGCTGCTTGACGCCGGCGTCGATCCCAGCGAGAACCGCCGCGCCGCGAAAGCCTCTCAGCTGCAAGGCGCGGCGAACAGTTTCGAGGTGGTTACGCGCGAGTGGATCGAGCAGCAGATGAAACTCTGGGTCAAGGGTCATGGCGAGCGAATACTGGCCCGTTTCGAACGCGACATATTCCCCTGGATCGGCGCTCGTCCGATTGCGGATTTGACCGCGCCGGAACTGCTGACAACGGTCAGGCGCATCGAAAAACGCGGTGCGCTGGAGACTGCGCATCGCGCGCTCGGCAACTGCGGCCAGGTGTTCCGCTACGCCATCGCCACCGGCCGCGCCACGCGCGATCCAACCGGCGATCTGCGCGGCGCCCTCCCCGCGGTTAAACCCAAGCACTTTGCCGCCATAACCGAGCCCAATCGGGTGGGCGCGCTGATGCGTGCCATCGACGCTTACGAAGGATGGTTGACGGTTCGCTGTGCTCTGCGCTTTGCTCCGCTCGTATTCGTACGCCCCGGCGAGCTGCGCCATGCCGAGTGGTCGGCAATGGACTTGGATGGCGGCGAGTGGCGCTACACGGTCACCAAGACCAACACCCCGCACATCGTGCCGCTGTCCTCGCAAGCGGTTGCCATCTTGCGCGAACTAAAGCCGCTCACCGGCGGCGGCCGATATGTCTTCCCCAGCGCCCGCAGCAGCCAACGCCCGATGAGCGACATGGCCATCCTCGCCGCCATGCGTCGCATGGAAATTGCGAAGGACGAAATGAGCGGCCACGGATTTCGCGCCATGGCGCGGACAATCCTGGATGAGGTCTTAAGCTTCAGACCGGATGTCATCGAGCATCAGCTCGCTCATGCGGTGCGCGACCCGAATGGACGTGCTTACAACCGCACAGCGCATTTGGCGGAGCGCCGGAAAATGATGCAGGCCTGGGCGGATTACCTGGACAAGCTCAAGAACGGCGCGGATGTGATTCCGATTCTCAAGGCAGGCTGACGGTGTTGTGTGCCGTATCGCAAATTCCAGAAACCCAGCAGAAAAACGCCGTGGCATTCGAACGGCTGCGGCGTATCCTATTCGTGTGCAGAAAAGCGAGGCTCTAACCCATGGAAACTAAGTTGCAGCAATTGACCGTGGACGAGCGCATCAAGCTGGTCGAAGACCTCTGGGACAGCATCGCGGCCGACCAGGGCGCACTTCCGATCACGGCAGATCAGAGAACGGAACTCGACCGGCGTCTCAACGCGTACACGGTTGACAAGCATCGTGGCCGACCAGCGGCGGACGCCGTTCGCGACATTCGCCGCCGGTTGTGACCGTAGAGGTCCGGCTTCGTCCGGAAGCCGAACAGGACCTGGCTGACGCGGCTCAGTGGTACGAGGAACAGCAGCGCGGGTTGGGACAAGAATTTCTCGATGAGGCTTTGGCAGCTTTTTCGGCTATTGCCGAAAGACCACTCGCCAGCACTGCGGTTTACAAGGCGTTGCGTCGCGCCCTATTACATCGATTCCCCTTTGGCGTCTTTTACCTCGTCGACGGCGACGAGGCAGTCGTGATCGCTGTCCTCCATGGCAGCCGCCATCCGCGCCGGTGGAAGAGCCGGCTGTAGACCCAACAACTTCAATTCGCGCCACGCTGTCTGGAACGGCTGATTGCAATGCGACTCGCCAACCAGTCTCGCACTTCGCTCTCCAGCCATCCCACAGCCCGCTCGCCCAGCTTGATGCGCTGGGGAAACCGTCCTTCCGCCTGCATCTGATAAATCATGGATCGACCGAGTCCTGTGAGCTGGGAGACCTGTTTCAACCTCAGCGCCCGCTCATTGGGGTCACGCTGGAGCTTTTTTGATGGCCCCAGGTTGAAGTCCAATTGAGTATTCGATTCGTTTTTCACGGCAGCAACCTCGGACATCGACCATTTACACCGATCACCGGCCCTAGCGCGTCATCTCCGGGTCCTTAGGTAGCCGGCGCTCGGGACCATTCCGTTGAGTCTCACGCTGCTTTTTGACAAATCCGACTAACTGCACCGCCAATCGTTGGCGATCAGTAAGAACGGGCGGCAAATGGCTGGCGAAGTAGCGGACATCTCCAGCGAGAATAATCTCCCCCTGCGCATCCAGTACGTCTGCGGCCTTCATCCAGGCTGATACGAGAGACTTGCGGGTTTCGATCAACCTGTCGCGCGCCGGATCCACGATGGTTCGAGAACGTGACAGCTCTCGCGCGATCCCGATCACCCGCTCATCTAAGGCCGTGGACGTCCCGTATTGCTGCGCCTTGAAAAGCTTCTCCCGAGGGTATTTTTTGTTCTCGCCTCGAATGGCCCGCGGTGTGGCGTGGGCTGAAATACCCTGCTCGCGCATCAGCCGCGCGAAGTCCTCGCGCCATTCGCGCAGGCGCTGCTTGTCGATATGCAGCCGCCGGCCGAGCTCGTTCTCGGCCTTCACGACCAGATGCACGTGCGGGTGCTTCTGGTCGGTGTGCAAGACCATGGCATAGCGGTGTTGCGCGAACTTTTCGCGGGCGAATTTCCGCGCCGCCGCCAAAACCTTGTCCGCTGGCGTCGGCGCCGGCATGGAAAGCACGATGTTGTGTACGAGTTTCGTCGGCCGCCGCGCAGGGCGGCCTTCCTTCTGCTGGCGGTATTGGCCGGCGGTGAGTTCCAAGTGCCAGTCATCGAGCAGGTGCTTTTGCTGCTCCGGGTATCCAATCAACTCACCCTCGTCGGTCTCGATCTCCAACGCACCTCGGCGACTGATGTATCCGAAGTGAGCCGCAACCGCGCCCCTCCCCGTTCCACCGCCCGTGACTTTCACCATGACCTCCGGGGTACGGCTCATGGTGCGCGTGATGTGGGCAATCTGCGCGAGGCTGAATCGACCGGGCATCTCCGAACCACCGCGGCCGTAGCTCACGATATCGAATAATGCCGGTCCCTCCCGCGGCACGCGAAAAACTCGTCTAGTCAACGCGGCTCTCCCAGCTGATCAGCGCCGCTTGCGCGAATTCATGCATACGACGTTCCACTTCTGATACGAGAGCGCGGGAACCCTTAAGCTCCTGCTGCAGATCCCGTGTCAGGACACCCGTCCGCGCAGCTTCCCGAGCGGTCCGCGCCAGGAGTCGCACGAACCCGGCCAAGACCGACACAGCCGCCTTGAATGCCGCAAGCTCATGGGTGGTGAGCGGCGGGTTGGCGGCCACATGACCCCGCACTAGGGCGGCGATATAGCCTGAGTCCTTCATGCGCCGCCCAGCCGCCCGCTGCCGGATGGCAAGCCGATCTCCTGGCCGCAAGCGGATCGTGATCCGGTCCAGGGCGGGGCCACTGCTCGATGGGTTGGGAAGCAAGTCGGGCGATTGCGATTCGAGCCAGGCACGAATGGCGATCAGTGCCAGCGTCGACTCCGAGATGTGCCTCTGGGCGGCGAGCGCGACGAACACGCGTTTCTCTTGCGGCGTCGGACGTGCCGTGATCGTTGGTGCAATCGATTTCATTGCGCCGTCGTTCACTGCGCGCAACCTTGAGTTGCAGCAGAACGCGGACACTTCGCTATCCTGCCATCGCTCCAATCAAAACCCGACAACACCCCTCGTTCCAAAGTCATTTGCTCTATCCGATCCGCGATTACGGACCTAAGACATTGCACGAATTACTGCGCGTTTGGGGTTTGAGTTTCGCTGTTTTTTCAGCGGAACTCGCCCCGTCACCGAGGGATTTCGTCTTTAGGACAGCAGTGTATCAGGCGACTACCGGCCAACCCGCCTTCGGCCAACCCCAAATGCCAGCCTTGAAGCGGCCGTTCATTGCTTGCGTTAGGCTATCCGTCGTGGAAAACAAAATCGACTTCACAAAACATGCCGAGTCTGAATTGGTGGACATGTTTAGTCGCCTGGATCCGCGATTCGCCCCTGCGGAATGCGAGCGGCTTGCTAAGTATCTCGCCGATCGCGGCTATATCGTCACGGAAGGGAGTACCGGGCCGGGCTCCGCAGTGCCCTCACCAGGAAAATTCGAGTCGTTAACCGGTGCGGCGAGCCCAATCAAGTGCGCCGTTAATTTCGGCCAAAGTGCAGGGCCCTTTAGGCGGTTCGAACCTGCGCACAATGACTTCAACTTCGTCGGCGCCGGAACGCTGGAGGCTAACGGCGTGGAGGTTCAGCTCTCGGGCCGCTTGGCCGGAGCGCTGCCGGGTATTCTCGGGTCCTTCTCGCGTCGCACATCTCGCTTGCTGTGGCAAAACATCGTGAACGTCGAGTGTGCTGAAAGCGTTGTTTATTTCGACTATCACTCGGCAGGTACCTCTAACCGAGGCATTACGCTTTGGCTCGCCGACTCCGCGACCGCCGAGCAGATTGTTGCCATCCTGCCGAAAGAGCGAACGGCGGATTTCCGCCCTCAGCTCAAAGTTCACGCCGACTTTGAACGCAATCTCATCGCCCAATCACCAAAAACGCCGGTCACCTTAGCTTTAGTCACCCTCAATGCGTTGGTATTCCTGGCAATGGGCATTGGAGGTGCAGGATGGCTCATTCCTAACCCGGCTGCGCATGTCGCGTGGGGGTCCAATTTCGGGCCCTACACCACCGACGGCGAGTGGTGGCGACTGCTTACATCGATGTTTATTCATTTTGGCGTGCTCCATCTGCTGTTCAACATTTGGGCCCTCGCAATATTCGGCCCATTGGTTGAGCGCCTATTCGGAAGCATAAATTATCTGTTCATCTACCTCGTTTCAGGGATAGCTGGAAGCCTGGCGAGCCTCTCTTGGCACCCGGAAATCAACGCCGCCGGCGCGTCTGGCGCGATATTGGGTATTCTCGGCGCACTGCTTGCCGCCCAATTGCGTGCTGGCGAATCATTTCCCGGCAACATTGTCCGACCGCTGCGAAATACCACGCTCGTATTTCTCGGCTGGACCTTGTACGCGGGATTCACGTCCCAGGGAATTGATAACGCAGCACACATAGGCGGAGTAGCGGCCGGATTTCTCGTTGGGTTGGCCGGGGCGCGTCCCATCAGCGGCGCAAGTTTCTATTCGCGCAGCGACGCACGTCGCTTAATGCAACTGGTGCCTGCGGCCGCGGTGATTCTCGCGGTAGGTTTCTGGTTCGCGCAACGCGCTTCTACCTCGATGGTAGGCGAGGGACAATTCCAACGTACGGTCCTTTGGATAAGCGTCCGCGAATCAAAAATAAATAACAAGTTCAATGCGGCGGTGTCTCGCGACGCCAACGACAAGCAAAATCACCTCGCTCTAATTGCAGTCCTGGAGAAAGAAGTCATACCTTTTTGGCAGGAGGCAGGTGACCGTCTTGGCGAAATACAACTTTCGAGCATTTCGCCCAACAATACGAATTTGAAAATTCTTCAAGATTTATGTGATGGGCGAGCTGATGCGTACCAGCGACTCGACGACGGTTTGCGAAAAAATGATCACAAACTGATAGCCGCGGCTGGCCAGGATCTGAAACAAGTCGAACAGACTGCGAAAGAGCGCCGCGCGACACGACAATGATGGGTCAGGGTCGCAAAACGAAATGAAGCAGAGCGGACACTCGCCAACGGCAGAAATGGTCGAAAGCTACCGCTCGCTGACGGCGATATGTTGATAGCTCCTAAGCCGCCACCCGCTGGCGGTAAGATGCTCTTCCATGGCATCCGAAAACCTGCGGTGAGTGGCGCAAGCGTGTGCCGACTCGTGTTAGCGGCAATTTGCGCGGTGATCGTCGGTTGCGGCGTGGCATCGCAACCGGAGAGTATTAAGACTGTGGCTGCTTTCGAAGTCCCCCTCCAGTCGCAGGCAGACCGCGAAGAATTTCTTTCTGTTCTACGCGCAGCTGCTGAAGTAGAGGGGATGCATGTTGATGCCGAAAGCGATGCGGATCTCGGGAACGACGCAACGGTCAGTCCGAATTTCAAAATGACTATGAAAGCAGCGGTTTGGCGCGGGTCAAATGATGAGGAAGCAGTTGCGTCCGCAATGGACCAATTCGACCATCTGGGCCAAGTTTGGTTAATGTTTTCTAGAGGTAAAGATCCAGCAATGGCCACCAGATTTCGAGAGCGCGCCATGCATGACATCATGCTCCATTGGCCAGGTACTCTGTCTCTTCCAATCATGCCTACTGGCGCAATCCCGCTCCACAGGGATCTTATTCAGACGCCCGCTGGCTACATAGTGAATCCGGCCGAGGCCCACAAATATGACTTGGTCGCCACAAAGACGGCGCCGCATTGATTTATCTGTGACCGCAAAGCCGCCGTTCGCGTCCGGCAGCACCGGGTCGACTCCAGCCCCATAGACTTTCAACGCTTATATTTTGGCGGAGAGCGTGAGATTCGAACTCACGAAGGTTGTGAAACCTTGCCGTTTTTCAAGACAGAAAAGCACGTGAAATTGTTGCAGCCAGCAGCGCCGCGCGAGGCGAGGTTTTAGCCCGTTTTGGCGCCTTCAGGCGCGTATTACCTGCACACGTTATTCGCCCAGGCGTAGTGCCAACTGCTGCGACTCGTCCGAGGCAGCAACTGCCGCAGGGAGCATCGCGCGAGTGCGTAGCACGAGCGGCATACCCATCCACCAGCTGTCATCCTGCGCCGCCCACTGGTGATAGTTCTGCGGCTGAGCGTAGATGTATCGGTTTCCGATGGGCATCGACGCGGGAGGCGGCGCTTGCTGGGCGATCTGCTTCTCTTGAACCGCCTCCTCCGGATCTCCATCGCCCGCATCCGTGAGGTGCGGAGGCGCGACTGGCTGCGCCGCTTGCTCACGCTCGAGCGCGTTGTTCGAGTTCTCACGCACTAGATGAAGCATGCTGAGCAGCCCGATGAAGAAACTGAACACCACCCCGAGCCTTTTGTAAGCGAGTCGGAGGACTGTCATCGCCGCATCCCGTTGACAGCTTCATTCAGCGGCGGCCCGATGTAGAAGCCGCGCGCATCAACGAGTGCGGCATCGACGTTGCGCAGCGAGTCCTTTACAGCCTCCGCCTTGATTACCCGTTCGATGCAGTCCAGCGTGGCATACCGCGCACTCTCGGGCTGCGTATCGTCAGCGATGTCGTACCTGGTAAATCTCCAAACGATCTTTCTATCCACGATCCTTCACTCCTAAATTGGATTGGATAAGGAGCCCAGCACCCGCGTGCTGGGCTCCGCCGCGCTTTATGCAACCAACTTGCACGTGGCGTCGCACTGGCGCTGCGCCAGCAGGTTGTCGTTCCACACGCCATCAGCATACGTGCGGAGGTACGCGGCTCTCGGCCCGCCCTCACGCACGACACCGATGTACGCCCTATGACCCGTGTTGCGGTCAACGGTGTAGTAGACCTCCTGCTTGCCCTCGATCCGCCGAATCGCTTCCTCGCGACTCAGCTGCCACGCGGCGGTGGTGTTGCCAATATGCGTGATGTGCTCATGACGGTTCTCAGGGTGCGGCTTGGTAATGCAATTAACCTCAAACTCAGCCAAAAATATCTCCTTACAAAAGTGGACTCAAAAATTAAAAGCACTTCCAAATTTGCAAGGAGACGCGGGTATACCAGGTCGGAAAACTCCTTGGTGCAGGAATCCAGTGAAGGGTGATCGATGCACTAGGCGATTAAGCTTGCCAGTAGCGTAGTCCCCATTCCGCCTTCGGAAATGGCAGACACAACATCTTGTGCCTGAGCTGAATCCTAGGGCGCGATGGCGATTAGCGTCAATACTTTTTTCATACTATTCTTGATCACAAAACTAATTATAATTCAATGTGATACAAGATTGTCACGAGAAAATAGCTGATTACACTTTCGGAAGACTAGGTCAAGAGGAAAAAACGTAATACACAAGATATTGTGTTTGCACAGCCAAGCACATTATCTCCATTGACACGCCGACACTGCCCGAAAATCTGCTTAGCTTTCACGGGTCGAGGGGCGCCCAAATTTTGTCGCCCGTATTTAAGAGCGCGAGTCGGGCGCGATGCCAACCGAAGAACTTACAAGCTTGCTCAAGGAGGCCAAGCGCCTGGCCAAGCGCTATCGCGAGCTCACGGGACGTCCGCTTGGTATCGCCTGGGAGATCGCGGAGTTTGAAGTGGCAGCGCGTTTCCTGGGGTTGGAGATGGCGCCGGTCCGCACCGCCGGCTACGACGCCATCCGCCGATTGCCAGGTGGTGCTGCGCGGCGACTTCAGATCAAGGGTCGCGTTATGCGCTCCGACGGGACTGCGTGCTGTTGGTACTGCCACACTCTTGCTCCACCCGCCTCGGCCGCCAGGTGTGGCCGCCGGCGCATCATCTGTTTGTTTACCGACCCTGCCCTCGAGGGGCAACTTCGGGGGCAACAGCAATGCTTAGATTTCGGATACCATATTGCTATCAATGGGTTCCGGGGATTTTTGGTTAGTCCCCGGCTCCACCAAAAATATAACAATATCAATGTGTTATATTGTTTTCTTCTTGCTTTACAGAGGCTACTTGCAAGCCCCATAAGCCCATTGACATCAGCGCGCTTGCGTCAACTCCTCTCGCACCTTCAGCAGAATCGCTGCGCCGAGCGAGTTCGACGCAGCGACAGGAGATGCCTGAAGGTTCTACTGATGCGCCATAGCGACGCTCAATCGCTGTTCCGGCGTGATGAGATGATCGAAATTCTCCGAGTCCTTTCCGATGTCAATCTCAACCCAATTCACCTCGCCGCTGAATTTGTTGTCCCTCGGTCCATAGTCTGTGCTTGAGGGCGAACCCGCCTGAAAGCCGACATCACAGGTCTCATCGGCGGAGAAGACCATCGGCTCGGTCTGCTCCACGCGACCTTCGCCGACTTTTTTGCCGTCCACGTACAGAGTGACCAGTCCTCCCTTTGCGAGGCCGCCCCCGTCGTACTTAAATTCCATGCGTACTTGGTGGGTTCCCGTTGGGACTTTCGAGGTGCTCTCGATCGTATACCGATGCACCCCGTAGAAGTTGTAGTGGTACCTGAGCTTCCCACCCATGGTGTAAAGGCTCCAGCCGCCTATGATTCCGCCCAAGGCGACAATGACGCCTTCCGCGCCCGCCGCTGGCACGATCACTTCGGCAGTGATCGCGTGCGACTTGTTCTTCGTGTTCACGATCGTGCTTTCGGTAAGCCGTCCCATACCGCCAAACAGGATCTGCCGCGTGCCCTTGATCAACTGCGGTCGGCCGGCGATGTCGGGATTGGCGCGTTCGGCGAAGCGGTCGTCGAGCGGTAGCACGTTGTACTTGACCGCTTCAATCAGCCACAGCCGCTGTAGCTCGTGCAGTTTTTGCGGATTTACCTTCGCCAAGTCCTTCGACTGGCTCCAGTCGGTGTTCGTGTCATACAGCTCCCACACATCGTCGTCGAATGCCGCAAGTTTCACGCCCCCGGTCAACCACGGCGTGCGATGCCGGGTTACCGCCGTCCATCCTTTGTGGTAGATCCCGCGATTGCCCGCCATCTCGAAGTATTGCGTCTCGCGCCGCTCGGCGGCTTTTGCCTCGTTGTACGAGTACGCCATGCTCACGCCTTCGATCGGTCGCTGTTGGACCCCATTGACGAAGACTGGCTGCGGCAGCTGCGCCACCTCCAGAATGGTCGGCGCGATGTCGATCACATGATGGAACTGGCTGCGAATTTCGTTCTTGGCCTTGATCCCATTCGGCCAGTGCACGATCGTGCCATTGCGTGTGCCGCCGAAGTGCGAGGCCACCTGCTTGGTCCACTGATAGGGGGTATCCATCGCATGCGCCCAGGCCACTGCATAGTGGTTATAGGCCTCGACGCCACCCAGCTTGTCCATCCGCTCAGTGAGGAATTCGGCGGTCTCCAGCTGTGGGAAGCCCGTGAGCGGAGCTAACTCGTTGAAGGCGCCCTGCAGAGACCCTTCAGCCGAGGCGCCATTGTCACCGAGGATCACGTAGATCAGCGTGTCCTCCAGAATGCCGAGATCCTTGAGCGAATCGAGTAGGCGTCCGACGTGGTGATCCGTGTGCTCCATAAACCCGGCATACACCTCCATCTCGCGCGCAAGAACCTTCTTCATCACGGGCGAGATGGTTTCCCAGGCCGGAATCTCGGGATGGCGCGCGGTGAGTTGGCACTCCTGCGGAATGACGCCGAGTTTTTTTTGCCTGGCGAAGGTTTCCTCGCGCAGCTTGTCCCAGCCCTGGTCGAACTTGCCCTTGTACTTGTCCGCCCATTCCTTCGGCACCTGGTGCGGAGCATGCGTTGCGCCCGGCGCGAAGTAGGTGAAGAACGGCTTGTCGGGCATCAGGGCCTTCTGCTGGCGGATCCATTTGATCGCCTTGGTGGTCATGTCGTCTGTGAGGTGATAGCCCTCTTCGGGCGTCTTGTCCGGCTCGATTGGCGTCGTGCCCTCGTAGAGTGCCGGATACCACTGGTTGGTTTCACCGCCAATAAAGCCATAGAAAAATTCGAACCCTCCGCCGCTGCCGGTGGGCCAGTGATCGAACGGGCCCAAGGGGCTGGTCTGCCACACTGGCACTTCATGGCATTTACCAAATTGCGCGGTGGAGTAGCCGTTCAGTCTCAGCGTTTGCGCAAGCGGCGACATCGTGTTCGGCAGAAGGGAGTTGTAACCGGGGGCCGAGGTCGCTATCTCGGTGATGCCACCCATGCCGGCCGAATGATGATTTCGACCGGTCAGCATCGCTTGTCGCGTCGGCGAGCAGAGGGCAGTTGTGTGGAAGCGATTGTATTTAAGACCGCTCGCGGCGAGCTTCTCGAAGTTCGGCGTCTGGCACGGTCCGCCAAATGCGCTGGTCGCACCGAAGCCCACATCGTCGATCAGGACGATCAGCACATTCGGCGCGCCGGCGGGCGGCCGCAATTCACGGATCGGCGGGTACTTGGTGTCCGGGTCCTTTGCATCGTAGGTCGTCAGTCCGACATGCCCTTGATACGGTTCGATGGATGGTGTCTTCTGAACTCATGATGTTTGCGCCCATAGAGTTATCCACCGAACTTCGGTGATAGGCGGGATTCTCAGCAATATGGCCCTCAGCAGCCATTGGACCATGGTCCTCCTGACTCCTACCCCATACCTGAAGAGCTACCGGGAGGACTTTAGATCGGCGCCAGTCGCCTGCCACGCTGGATATGACGCCGATTCATAAGAAAGCGCCATCGCGCTGGCATACATCATTGCCGAAACACGGCCGCGAGTAACGCCGCGAGCCCGAGAAATGCAACTAACGCCGCCAGGGTCCGCGCGAGGGTTCGGTGTTTCCCAGGATATTGTCCGCGGAGGGCTTTGAGCTCTCTACGATGATCGAGCGTCGCGAGCACCAGAGACACCAGTCCGATCACGATCATCGATATCGCAAATTCTCTGGGGCCGATTAGCCGTTCGGGTCTTGGCGCCACGCGTGCGAGTTCGAGCTGAAAAAATTTGTAGATCGTGAAGCCAAACGTAATCAACGAAATTGCGGTCCTGATCCACGCCAATAGCGTTCGATCATAGGCAAGCCGTGTGCGATCCACGGCGAGTTTCATCGAGCCGTCGACCGCCTTCTGCTTCGTGTCAGCACTGTCTATCACCGAGGAAGCGCTCCTTCTCCTTGGGAAATGTTCTTACCTTCCAAGGCCCTTGCAAAATTACTGGCTCCCAATTCTACGGTTCGATGATTTCTACCGTCGGGAAGTATGAAGTATATCGTTTGGTGTCCCGGGTGAGGATTCTCATACGCTGCACAGCGGCGTGAGCGCCAATGTAGAAATCTGGTAATGGCGCCGTCTTCGACCCGCCTCGTCGGCGATACGCGAGAAAGGCCTTACCGGCGATAAAGGCGGCTTCCCAAGGAAGTGAATCGCGCCGAAAGTTCGCTCCAAGAAACTCCTCGAGCTCCTCGATCTTCTCAACGCCGACAGAGAGTTCGGCGTAGATGATGGGATTGATAACGAGCACGTCGGCGTCGGCCGCAAAGGCGATTGCAGCCGCGGAGCGCTTCTCCCAGACCTCATCCTGCGTATAAATATCTAACAGGATATTGGTATCGACTATCACCTCGGCCACGGATTACCCTCCATCAAAAGTGGTCAGCCCGTCAATTACTCAGCTCGCGTGAGCGCCATCAATTCATCTGTGGTCATCGTACTTCGGGTAGCTCTCCGAGCGGTCCGGCGAAGCCGAGCCACGATCGATTCCCCCCGATTAGGGCGCTTCGTTGACCCGCGGCCGGGCGCCTTCTCCAGGACCACGGTCCCTTTTCGAACTACAAATCGGACTTCCGTGTTCGGTTGAATTCCGAGCTTGTCGCGGATATCGATGGGGATGGTGACCTGGCCTTTGCTAGTGACTCGCATTGCGCCTCCAATAGTATTACTTGGTACGGTAATACTCTATCAGCGGCGCTGGCTGTCGGCAAAATCTCTGGGTGCGCACCAGGTCGCAAGGGACACGTCCAACAACCCTAAGGAACCGGTGTTGGTACCTCCGTTGGTATAACCTACGTTGCGGCTCCGATATGCTTTTGATTTCAAGAAGTTACGCCGGGTATTCGATTCCCCCGGCCCCACCATAGAAATGTGAATAATATCAGTGTATTGCATGTGTTCCTTCATATTTTAGGGAGGCACTATGCAAAGCCGATTTCTATTGATTGATGGAATCAAACTTGGCTCTGAATAGGCGCCAGAGTACTTGAATTTTTAGCTGCCATCCCTAGTTTCTGCCACGGATGCCCATGCCGGCATCTCAAGACATCGAAACAACGGTTTGATAACCATAAGGAGTGGTGCCATCAGTACTGTGATGCAACAAGATCCCTGGGGCGTGATGCCGCGCCTACAAGAGGAAATCAATCGTCTGTTCGGCAATACGCGCGAGAATGACAGCAGTTCTGCGACTGCCGCTTGGGTTCCGCCGGTGGATATCCATGAATATGCGAATCGCTTCGAACTGTATGTTGACCTGCCGGGTATCGATCCTGCCGAAGTGGAATTGACGCTCGACGGCGGAGTACTCACTCTGTCCGGTGAGCGACGCGAGCAAGTGGTGACGAAGAGCGGTGAAGACTTGCAGGGTCGTCGTATCGAGCGAGGCCATGGAACTTTTCATCGGCGCTTCGTTTTGCCCGATTCGGTCGACGGCGAGAAGGTCAATGCAAGCGGCAAGAACGGTGTGCTGACCGTCACGATTCCGAAGCAGGCGAAAGCGATGCCGCGGCGCATTCAAATCGACGCCTGATCCAATTGACATCCTGCCCATGGCGCGGCGAAATCCGCGCCATGGGAATTGGCTAGATCGCGGGCAGTACTAATTTGTTAAGTGTCCTGTGAAGCGCGAGATGCCCACCTGCTGTGGGCCTGCACTCGATCAACCCATGCAAAAAGCCGCTGCCGAATCGAGCTGGGGACAGCTTGTGCAGGATCCGTCCTTCGAGAAAGTCCAATGTCCTGCGGATGCGAGAAAAGCGAGTGGCATATTGCTAATTTGCGCGGGCCTTGGCCACCGACCCTTCTTCTTCTCGCAGTCGTCTTGCCACCAGTTGGTTGAAGAGAGTTATCGCCCGATCAGCGCTCGTGGGCATAATCCGCGGTTCCGGCGTGGTATCGATCACCCTTTGCTGTGCTTCAATTATGGTGCGGTCTTCGATGAATGCCTTTTGTGCGATCGCCATCATCGCGTCTCGCCTAGCGGCGTCGCCGTGCTCTCGGTGCGGCCCCCACGAAAAGAAATAACGGGACGTCTTAGCCGTGAGGGGCGTGACGGCTTGGCTAGTAAACGTGACTCCGCCGATCGCAAGATCAAGATTGGGTATCTTGCCGTCGAGTTGATCCTTCGTCCCAACGGGAAAAGCGCCGCCGGTCATCAGTAACACACCCGGCAGCAGAAAGTCGTAACGCGAATACTGCTCCACAGGATGCGCATAGGTACGACCCGGCGTTCCAGGTTGCACGGTCACCCACTGCTCAACCCTTACTCCTTGCGCGAGCGGAGTGACTTTTGGCCGCTCCTTGGCCCATTGTTCGCTCGCGCCGAAGCTGGCGGGATGGACATAGCTCAAGTGGCTAAAATCGAGCAGATTGTCATTGATTAACCGCGCCTCGGCGGCGTAGTCCAACTGCCCGGACCCCAGGATGAAGTTCGGATCATCGAAGCCCACCGCTGGGGGAATCAGCATTTCATCGGCCGCGCTCGCCTCGCCCATCCAGACCCAAATCCAACTATGTCGATCGACGACTGGATAGGGACGTACTTTCGCCTGGGGCGGAATGAGATCCTGGCCGGGGATCTCGGTCACGGCACCCGAGGCGTTATAGAGCAAGCCGTGGTACATGCAGCGAAGCTTGTCCCCCTCACAGCGGCCGAGCGATAACGGCGCCAAGCGGTGTACGCATCGATCTTCGAGCGCCGCAATCCTTCCCTGCTCATTGCGCCACAGCACAATGGGTTCCCCGAGAATCTGGACACCGAGAGGCTGATTGCCCTTCAGGTCATGGGACCAGGCGGCCACGTACCAAAGATTCTTCGCGTAGGGCACACAGCCTCCCACTGGACAATTGATTTAATGCCATTAAATCAAATTTTCATTTAATCTCATTAAGGAGTCAAGGTTCGAGGAATCAACGTGCGCCAAGGGACCAAGCCGCTTCGCGAAGGGTCGAAGTTAAACTGCAAATCGATCCTGGAGGCGGCTTTTAAGGTGCTCGACGCCCAAGGATTTGACGGACTGAGCCTACGAATGGTCGCCGAGAGACTGCGTGTTCAGACGCCGGCTCTCTATTGGCACGTCGAGAGTAAAGCTTCGCTGATCAATCTGATGTCGGCAACCTTTTCTGAGGCGGCCAACCGTGACAAAGACCATGCCGACGGCTGGAGGAACAAGCTGTTGGCATTTGCGCGCGCATTACGTCGCGTGATGCTGGTACATCGCGACTCCGCACGGCTGTCTCTGGCGGCATCACCAATTGAAGATCCAAAAGTAATTGCTGAGCGGATAGCGGCACCATTGGTTGACGCTGGGTTGAGCGCTCGCCGCGCGCTGAGCTATTCCGCTTCGGTAATCGCGTACACGGTGGGTTGGGTGGCCTATGAACAGAGCCAGTCCATGCACGAGTTTCTAGCGCAGATGATCGATTTTTCAGAGAGCTTTGAAACTGGATTAAAGGCGCTAGTGGGCGGTCTCACCAATCCGCCGCCCTCTGCCCGTGCAAAAAGTAGCAAGAGCACTGTTCGCTCCAAACGCTGATTCAAATATCCGCCGCAAAGGCCGCTCGCCTTGGACACTTACCCCGAGGTTCCTCTTGAGCGGGCCAGGTCTCGTCTGAAGCGCGCCACGATGAGATCCTCGAGCACGAACTGTTCATCGATATCCAGCCGCGATTCGTGCGAGCGCGCTCGGCGCCTGCCACTGGCCGCGGTCCTTTAGCGGTCCCACGGATTCAGAATCTGCGCGCCAGTCGATTCGAAATCGGCAACGTTGCGGGTAACTAACGACAGTCATGCCATGAGTCAGCGCGGTTGCAGCGATGAGCGCGTCTCGGATCGGCCGAGGATCTGGAATATGCAGAGCGGCGCTACGGGGCGGTTACGCTCGCGGGGGTGGAACTCGCGCATCGCATTCGCAAGCGCCAGTTCTCCTTCGGCCGGGGCGGCCCACGCCGCTTTTCGTCTCTTAAATCTCTTTGGGCAGGTGCCAGCTGCACCAGAACTCAGATGCTCGCATGCTGACCGAGGCCGAACTGCAAGCCATTACACCGCTACGCTACTCACGAAAGATCTCGGATGGTGGGGGCTTGTATCTGCTGGTGACTCCGAAAGGCGCGCGATGCTGGCGCTACGCCTACCGCTTTGGAGAGAAGCAAAAGACGCTCGCTTTGGGCACATACCCTGAGGTTCCTCTTGAGCGGGCCAGGTCTCGTCACGCATTCGCTCGCACCCTACTCGCCCACGGGCTCGATCCCTCGGCGGTGAAGATCGCACTCGGAAAGCACCTCTTCGTTGTGACGATGCGGGAGTGGGAGATAGCACATAGGGCACATGTCGGCACTTCCGCATGGGACAACCCCCAGTTGATTAACCTAAGCTGATAGGTTAATATATCCCCTGAGCCGTGTGTTCATTTCTGAAGGGACAGGAGCTGGGATCTATGTCTTTTCGGACGACCATTGCCCGGCGCACGTCCACGCGCGCCACCGCGGCGAAGGCTGGATCGCTCGCGTGAGATTCTCCTATCTCAGCAGTTCGGTGGAGCTCATCAGCATCGCCCCGGTCAAGAACGTTCCTCTACAACGCGTAGTGAATCGCCTCTTGAGCGATGTTCAAGCGCGACTCGCGGATTGTCGGCGCAGTTGGTGGTCGACGCGAGGAACAACTTGTCTGGGCAACCAGTGGGCGATTGTGAGCGAACCGGGAAGGATCGAGCTTCTCTCGAAACCCGCTCGGAGTGCGAAGCAGATCGCTGCGGCCGAGTACGATCCGGCGAACGAGCAGGTTCGCGTGGTCTTTCAGGATGGCACGACAGGAAAGGTGAAATTATGACGACGAACAGACAACGAGTCAGTGATGCCGAGTACGCTGCGGCGCTTGCCGCCGGTCGAATCGAGGCAGAGATTGAAATTCGGGCGCAAGCTGTTCGCTACGTCCCCGAGCGAGATGCCATCGAGATCGTCACGAACCGCAATGCTGGCTTCTTGATTCCACGACAGTGGATAGGTGCACTGCAGGATGTGCCTACCGAAGAGTTGGGCAAGCTCGAAATGTGGCCGGATGGATCGGCGATTGAACTCGAAGACCGAGACATTCACATCAGTGTGCACGGGCTCCTGACAGCAATCCTGCCGGCGATGCTGCCTTCGCGTTCCATTGCAGCGATCTTTGCCAGCCGCGGTGGCCAGGCGACCTCGCGCGCAAAGCGCAAAAGCTCGCGAGCCAACGGCCGTAAGGGTGGTCGACCCCGAAAAAGGTCATCCACTGAAGTCGTCTGAGGATGTGGGTACTTCCGTTGGTATATTCCGCCTTACGGCCCAGATATTTGTTTAATTTCAGGGAGTTGCGTCGGCTATTCGATTCCACCCGGCTCCACCATAAAATACGGAGGAATATCAATAATTTATATGTGTTTCTTCACCTTCTTAGTAGGTCACAAAGCCGATCTCTATTGAAGCCCAGTCCCAGCTCGGACGCTGTCTGATAGACTTATCAAATGAACTGGAGAGACCGCCCGAGTGGCCTCCCCGGGTAGGCTGAACGGATGTATAAGTTCGTTGCTTCATAGTCCGCGGAGGGGCTCGTGAAGCGTACGTGGACGATTATTGGCGTCGCCAATGTCCGTGTGGACGACTTCGACGAAGCGCTGCCGAGGGCTCGCTCTATTGTCGGCTCATTGGAGCAGGAGCCTCAGTTAAAACCCGCCACAGGAGCAAGGAAGTTTGCGCTCCGCGACCTGGACGACTACTGCGTCATAGTCAGTTCGCTCGCCCAACGGCGATGAGGAGGTCTACATTGTTATGGCCCCATGATCCATTGCGACGCCAGCTCCTGAAATATGGCGCGCTGTCATTGGCCTTCGCATCGGTCATCGCAGAGGCAAAGGGCGACACACCGCCGCAAGATGCGACGGAATCCCCCGATAGGGCTGCGCCGGATCGCGATGCCGTGCCCATTAGCGCCGCCAGCGACGACGCGAATCACCTGACGGTTAACGTACGTATCAATGACCACGGACCCTATGGTTTCGTGGTCGATACCGGTGCTGACCGCTCCGTCTTGGCCATTGATGTTGCCGCCGAACTCGGTCTTCTCCTGGGCGAGAGGGTCATGCTGGCAGGTGTCGTACGAGCCGTCGAAGCGCAGGCTGTGCGGATCCGCGAGTTGTCTTTCGGGCCGATCCGGTGCAGAAATCTCGTTGTGCCGACATTGCCGCGTTCTACCCTGGGGGCTGACGGGTATCTCGGACTTGACACTCTCGATGGTCATCGCGTGACCTTCGATTTCAAGAATCACACTTTGCAGGTGAGTGAGCCCCGCTCCAGACTGAGCACCTTGTGGGTGCGCGACAGTGAGGCGCGCATTCGCACTGTGGGGTCATCTGGACACTTGCGGGCCCTCAATTGCTCGGTTGACGGCATACATTCAGCAGCCTTTATTGATTCCGGTGCCGACGTGTCAGTCGGCAATATGTCGCTGTTTACCGCATTAGCCAGCCGCAATACTGCGTTCGGCACCCTTGGACCCATCTCCCTGATTGACGTCACCGGCGGGGAAACGTCGGGGAACTTCACAATGGCTAAGAAAATCCAAATAATGGAATTGGAAATCACCGACTGCCCATTGGTAATTGCGGATTTTAAAATTTTCGACCTGTGGGGACTGGCTCAACGTCCCGCACTGCTGATCGGAATGAATTGCCTGCGGCAGTTCTCAAAGGTCTCGATCGACTACGGATTGAAAGAACTTCGCTTCGACCGGGCCAGTTTGGCCATGTCCATGCCAGCCTGACAATGCGTGTCCTAGGTGCCACAAGGTCGAGCAGGCATTGATTACAAGAAACCGCTTGTTAACCACGACAACGTTTCCGGAGATCAAAGTGACGTTTGTCGCCGCGGCATTTCTGCATGGTGGCGCCACCAACCAGGCGGGCAAAGTGGGGGAAACATGAAAACGGAAGCCGTGAACGGGATGCCGGAGGTCGCGACGAACGGCAGCCAGACACATGTTTCGATCTTTCTACTTCAATTCCTTAGTGATTGCGTTCGCAGCGTTGCCGGCCACGACCCAGCTTGCTGATCCGGCAACGACGGCCTCATCTTCGAACCAGAGAAAACCAAAGTCATCGATGCACTCTGGGAAGTCCGGTTTGATGATCACGTAGCCCGGAATCACGGCGCCGGGTATGTAAGCATTATCTGCGCGGTTGTTGCTGTATGTCATGGTCTTGGAGACCGTTCCGACGCCGGCTACATATGACGTGCTGGAGACCGGGTGCGTGCCGAGAATGTAATTGACGGCACGAAGTGTATATTCCGGACCCACAACGTCCGGAAACGCCTTGTGCAGAAAGTACATACGGATGGCCATGTCGACCACCGCGCCCGATCCACCCCAGGTTCCCAAACTCGGTGGCACACCGAACGGGGTGGAGTCCAACTGCTTGTCCAGACCCGCCAGGTAGGTCTTTACGGCTTCCCGCATTTCACTCTTCGCGTTCGCGTCCAGGTAAGGTAGCGCTCGGACCGCCATCCATCCACGGATACCCATCTGCTGCGGAGTGATCATCTGTCGGAACAATTCCTTCAGACGGAATTTGTAGGGATCTGCGCCATTCGTCGCAATCGTCAGTTCCAGGGCCGCAGCCCAGTCCATTCCAATCCGAGCGTAGTCGCGACTGAAGCCCGGCGGAGGAGCGGTTTGTACGCTAGGGGTGCCAGAAGGTGTCGCAGTGGCCGATCTAGGACCGCTGACACCAGTGTGAGTTGCTGACACCACTCCCTGCGATGCAGCCAGCACGCCGCTACCGGACGGTGCCGCTTCTTCCCAGCCGGAGGCTCCTGGTTGTGGCGTCGGATGATCTTTCTCGCTGTTCCATGCCTTGATCGCGGTCTCGAGGCAGTCTTTCGCCAATGCGTTGTCCCAGCCCTTTAGGGCATCGGACGCCGCGGCCAGAGCTGCGATCGCGTTCCATTGGAGAACCGCATTTGTCGTGGTGAAAACCCAGCGGTCATCCGGCCGGCCGGAGTAGTCGCCCTTCACTTCGTTTGGACGTAGCGTGGAATCGTAGATGCGGCCATCGGTCTTGGACGCTCCATCGCCCAAGTGAGTATATTGGCGCAAGTCCGGTTCGTGAGTGCCTCGAATCGAGTGACCTATGTTGTGGAACTGCGCCAAGATCAGCAGTGCGCCGTGCTTGATTTGTTCAACCGCATCCGGCACACCGTCCGGACGGTGCATCTCAACCTGCCGCGCGACTTCATCGACGGTGAGTTCGTCGTACTGAAGATCAAATTCGCGGTACGCCAAAGCCAGACTCTGAATCACACTAAGTTGCGCAGGCTCCTCTAGATCGAAATCGCCGGCATCGTACCAGCCGCCCACGTTCATCCCGGGAATATGATCACCGCCCTGGTACTTGCCATCCCTCGCCGTCGCCTGATTCCAGTTGTCGAATTGCTCCCCGACCACCGGCGCCATGCGCCCGTCATCCAAGTGGGAGGCGCCGTGCCACACGCGGTAGGCTTCGCGCACCGAAACATGATCCATCTGCGCGGCAAGATGATGATCCAGGCTGTCCTGCCAGATGTTTGCGTAGGCATCCTTGGAGATCGGAAAGGGTGCCGTGCGCTGATCCGCGTACTCGATGACATAGAGGCCAGGGTTATTGACCGTGGTGAAATCAAATTTTGAGTACACGTAGCGCAGCCAGGGCGTCGAAGGCGTGATCGGGCCCTCGAACACCTGCTGGTAAGCTCCAGTTTCCGTCAGACGCAGCACCCTGGCCGTCTGCGGGCCGGCGTAGTTTGGATCGAGTTCGAGTACGGCCACCTTGGAGAAGCCCGGCGCATAGCCGACTTGGCTGTGCGCGATCATAGGCGGCGCGCGTCCACTTGGAAATCACGTCAGGTTTGATATGCCACACGATGGCACCGGTGGCCTTTCCCGAAGGAATCAGCGAACGTAATACAAACCAACCGTTTTGCGCGCGGTTGCGTCCATCGAACAGCATAAGAGCCGCGGTATCCGAGACAACGGTGATGCGGGCCAGCGAGTCATCAACTCCTAAGGTGATGCTGTTGCCTTGCGCAAATGGAAGCGGCTGGGTGTATCCCTTTGCCGCATCCCAATCCTCCAAGTAGTAGGCCTTTTTTGGTTCGTCGGACAGCGGCCGCACTTTGATCATCGGATCATTCGGCGTTCTCGGGAAGATGCCGCCCTTGGATCCGTCCACTAGGTAGGTCTTACCCATGTAGATCGAGGGCAGGAACTCCAAGTTGAAACCGGCCCGGCCGACAAGCCTCAGCGGAAGCGGCTTGTCGAGATTGATGCTCACCTTGACGCCCCCTGATTCCGCGGCGACCTCGAGCGTATAGCTGACATCGAAACTCGGGAAGGCGAGACTGGCGGTGAGCCGGTTGTTCGCTTTATCGGCCTTTCGCCCTGCGAGGGTTGCCACCAAGTCCCACTGCTCGGGAGTTGGCATCAGGCGCACGTCGCCATTGGTGGCGATGCGCTGGCCGTGGAGAATCATTTCCATGGCCGTGTTCTTCTGATCTACGAAAACGGGGTGATACGTGCTGTCGTAGAGAAAGACACTAAACCCCTGGGTGTCGAGGTAGTTCTTGTCGGTCACCTGCATCGCGAAATCGGCGGCGAACACGCTTGATGCGACCGTCAGTGCCAGGAGAACAGACGCGGCGAATCTGGCTTCTATCCGGCGGAAAAAGTTCAGCATCAACATAGATACTGCCTCCAAAGGTAGCGCTACCATAGCTTCACCTTCCGAGAACTTCAACATGCTTGAGAACTCAAGGCGAGAATAGCTCCCGGGCGCTCCGAAGCGCATGGGGTGCCACCAATGGACCAAAACCCGCCGAGACAGAGAAAGGAGGCGCCGCGCCGATACAGTCCTTGCACATAAGGGCCTGCGTCGATATGAGGGCGGCCAAGTACCGTTAGCTGCCCTGCGTGCGTCTGGGTAGGTTAATCCTTAAGCTTTGGGTTGCTCGCGGGTTGAGCTTGATTTCCCAGCCGTTCGCGAACGTAGAGATAAAACTCGCAGGCCCGAAAATCAAACGCCAATTGACGACTGACTGGTATGCGCACCGTGTCGATGAGCGATTCAGGCGCTGTGTGAACTCGCAGTGATAGGATGACGGCATGGAATTCAATACATCGCATGCCTTCATCCTCACCGCTACCGGGGCGAGCCGCATGCATCTTGAACGTAATAGCGCAAAGGGATCATCAATCCATGGCAATCGCTCAATTCAAGAGATCTCCCTTGCGACTTCGCGCAGCTGGTGCCGCACTCCTGATCGCTGCGATCAACGCCGTACCGAGCATAGCGGCAGAGCCGGATCTCCGCGCCAACGTGACGATTCATGTCGATCAACCCGGCGCCATCATCGATCGCCACATCTACGGACAGTTCGCCGAGCACCTGGGCCACGGAATTTACGGTGGCGTATGGGTAGGTGAGCAATCGGCGATTCCGAATGAGCGAGGTTTCCGTAAAGATGTGATTGCCGCGCTCAAGCAGCTCAAGGTGCCGGTGGTGCGCTGGCCAGGCGGCTGCTTTGCCGACGAATATCACTGGCGCGACGGGATTGGGCCGCGCAACCAGCGGCCCACAACGGTGAACACCAATTGGGGCGGCGTCCCTGAATCCAACGAGTTCGGCACGCATGAGTTCATGGATTTCGTGGAGCTCATCGGCGCTGATGCCTACATCAACGGCAATCTTGGCACCGGCACGCCGCGCGAGATGAGCGAATGGCTGCAGTACCTGACCTCGGACCAAGATACGGCGATCACCGCCGAGCGAGCGCGCAACGGCCATCCCAAGCCCTGGAAAATTGCTTACTTCGCCGTCGGCAATGAGTCCTGGGGCTGCGGCGGCAACATGTCGGTTGATTACTACATTGATCTGTTTCGCCAATACCTCACCTTCCTCAAAACGCCGCCTGGCGCACGGCCGCAAATCATCGCCAGCGGCAGTCACGATACGGATACCACCTGGAGCGATACGATCGCCGCCAAGGTAGCCGAGGGTGTAAACGCCGTGTCGTTTCACTATTACACGCTTCCGGGCGTGACGTGGCAGCACAAGGGCGCATCCGTGGGTTTCGGCGAAAGCGAGTGGATTTCCACCCTGGCGCATACATTGGTGATGGACGATTTCATCAACCACAACGTGGCCGCGCTGAAGCGGCATGATCCGGACAACAAAATAGCCCTTGCGGTGGATGAATGGGGCACCTGGTACGACCCAGAACCTGGTCGCGAGCCGGGCTTTCTTTATCAGCAGAACACCTTGCGCGACGCACTGGTCGCGGCCGTCAATCTCAATATCTTTCACCAGCATGCCGACCGTGTGCGCTTGGCGAACATCGCTCAAATGGTGAACGTGCTACAGGCCATGATTTTGACCAACGGCGCGGCGATGGTGCTGACGCCGACCTACCACGTGTTCGCGCTTTTCCAGCCATTCCAAGACGCCACATTGCTGCCCAGCGAAGTGCAGACCCCGATTTACGGTTTCGGCAAGCTGAGCGTGCCTGCGCTGAGCGTCTCCGCGGCACGCGGTGCGAGCGGCGCCATCGCCGTGGCGTTGGTCAATCTGGACCCGCATCATGCGCTTGGCGTGGACTGCACGCTGGCGGGCTTTACGCCGCGCAAGGTGAGCGGCAGCATTTTGAGCGCCGCCACCATGGATGCACGCAACACTTTTGAAGCTTCGCATGCCGTCGAGCCCAAGGTGTTTGACGGAGCGCACCTGAGTGGTGGCAGGTTGTCGCTCTCACTACCGGCAAAGTCAGTGGTGGTGCTGAACCTGCAGTGAGCGCGCGCCGCGCCGGAGCAATGGGACACGGTGACAAAATTCACTCAGCGCAGACAGAACGCAGCTGCCAATCATGACGCGTGATCTACGGGCATTTACCCCGATAACAGAGAGTGCGGCTCATGAAGGGTAGAACGTAATTTTGAAAGCGGTCGGCAACAGCGCTGGTGTGTGTACCCGAGTAGATCTGGAAATTATTGGCAATACCGTACAGATCCAGAACATCGTGTAATTTACCGGCATCTGTTCGCAAGCTATCCTGGTCGCCGACATCTATGGCGATGCCACGGTACCGGCGCAAATTTCCAATGTACTGGTCCACGAACGCCAGCGGCGCATTGGCGGTCCACTTCGCAATGACATCCTGCTGAATGACACCATCCTTCACGGGCAAATCAAGATACAGAGGAGGACTGTTGGGATCCGGCGACCATGCGGCCGCAGTAGCAAGTTGGGCGCGCAATAAGAATGGCAGCCCGGCTGAATCCTCCGGAGTTTTTACCGCTTCGAGCGTTGCTTGATCCTCCGGGTTTGCAGCTCCAAATTGCCGGGGCGACAAGCAGCAAGGACTCATGATGTACAGGCTGCCGAAAACGTCAGCGTGTTTAATGCCGATCCGGGTCGCACCATAACCTCCCATCGAGTGGCCAACCAGGCCACGACTTGTGCGATCGGGAATCGATCGGTAATGGGCATCAACATATGCCACCAAATCCCGCGCAATGAATTTTTCAAAATCGCCGGTGGTCACCGAACTCGAATACATGGAGCCATTGTGCAGGGTCTTTGCATCCGGCAACACAACTATCATCTCTTGCGCGCCTTGCGCGAAGGCGCCTTCGATAGTTTGCGGGACATGAATCTCACGAGACCATTGCTCGGCGCCGATAGAATAGCCATGTAGCGCATAGACAACCGGATAGCGTTTGGATTTATCTTTGGCGTAGCTCGGCGGAAGGAATACGATGACGTCGCGATCCACGGCATTCGCTTCCAGGTTTCCTTCCAGAGCGCGCCCGTGCACCCTGATGCGCTCGACCGCGACTGGTTTTGCGCCCGGCACTGCGGGCGGCATCTCGGTTTGCACTTGCGCCGCCAGCCGCTGGCTCAGAAAAACACCGATCAGAAGCATCAACACATGGGCTTTCATGATCGATATCCGCTCCGCAAGAACCCGCCTTTGTTCCACTCTCGCCTACTCCGGAAGCACCTTGGTACCGTTTACGCGGAAAGTTCCCGCAATTGACGCAGCTCCGGTATTTGGCTGTCCGCCACCAACGTGAACCGAATACCCGCCCGCGGCGACGATGATTTGCCCTTGTTCGGTAACCATGCTCAGATCGCGCTGCTGCAATTCGAACCAAATCTCTTTTGACTCGCCAGGCTTGAGATGAACACGCCTG
The DNA here is from genome assembly GCA_963785405.1 of uncultured Gammaproteobacteria bacterium. GTDB lineage: Bacteria > Pseudomonadota > Gammaproteobacteria > Steroidobacterales > Steroidobacteraceae > Bog-1198. Next base: position 242,838 of record CAWAVF010000002.1, on the reverse strand, counting down.
AATCCGCGCAACGCACGCAGCGGCGCGCCCGCAATATCCGGGAAGGAAACGTACAGTTGCGCGACTTCATCGCCTGCGCGCATGCCGGTGTTGGTCACGGTCGCTTTCACGGTCAATGGTTCCCCCGCGTTGATCGCATTCCGCGGCAGCGTCAATCCGCTGTATGAAAATTTCGTGTAGCTCAGGCCGTAGCCGAACGGATATAGGGGCTTGCCCCTGAAATACCGATATGTCCGACCGTTCATTGAATAGTCTTCGAAGGCCGGCAATTGATCCACGCCGGTGTAGAACGTCACGGGCAGCCGGCCCGCGGGATCGTTTTTGCCTGAGAGTGTTTCTGCAACGGCCGCTCCACCCTCCTCGCCGGCATACCAGGAATCGAGGATTGCGTTCACGTGTTCATTTGCCCAATTCAACGCGACCGCGCTGCCGTTGGCGAGCACTAGGACAACCGGCTTGCCGGTCGCTCCCAGCGCTTCCAGCAACTCTTGTTCTGGTTTCGGCAAATCGAGACTGGTGCGGTCCCCGCCTTTGAATCCATCCTCGCTCACCGGCATCTCTTCGCCTTCCAACTGGCTCGTTATTCCCATTACCGCGATGACGACATCGGCACTCTTTGCCGCTGCAATCGCCGCAGGGTCCGGCGCCGGATCGTATTTCGACCAAATAAGACGCGCGCGGATGGGTCCCGGTTTGGTTTGCGAGTACAGCACGCTGATTGCCGCCTTCCTGCCTTGTTCCAGATGGATGTGCCCAGTCCTGGTATTCAGCCCCGGCTGGTCCGTCAGGAATTCCTGCGCGACCGGCTTGCCATCAACCAGGAGCCGGACATACGTACCTTCAGCACTCAGACCCAGATTGAATTCGCCCGTTGACGGTGGCTCAAGAAAGCCAACCCACTCGACCAGCAGCGGGAGCGTGCCGGCCGCTTCCCTGGGGATGTCTTGCGCCGTTAAATCAAGCGAACCCACCTGCCGCCGCGCCAATACGGCTCCCTTTTCCGCAAACGCTTCTCCGCTGGAGAACTCTGCCGTGAGTCCAGGCCGCCCTTGATTGTCGGTCAATACCGATTCTGGGACGGGGGTTCCCTCATCGCGCAGAAATTGCGTTCCAGGCGCGAACACGAACTGTGCCGCGGGAAATTCCGCCTTGAGTCCCGCGAGCACGGATACCATGTGCGTCGGCGTGCCGGAGTAGTTTCCCAGCAGATATCTCGTCTGATCCGCCAGGGGTCCGATCACCGCGATTCTGATGGCGCTATTTGGCAAAGGCAGCGTGCCGTCGTTCTTCAGCAGCACCATCGATTCATTGGCGAGAGCACGCGCCATCGCACGATGCTTTTTGCCGTCCAGTTCGTTTTCGTCGATCCTCGCGTAGGGCACGATTTCCGGCGAATCGAACATTCCCAGCTTGATACGAGCCGTGAACAAACGCACCAGCGCAGCATCAATCTCGCCTTGCGTCAAGACGCCTTGCTTGTAGGCGTCCAGATACGGCTTGTAGTCGTGATCATCGTGAATTTTTGCGAAATCCACGCACTCGTTATCCATTCCGCGCTGCAACGCAAGTGCCGAGGCTTGTGCTTGGGTCGGCGCGAAATGATGGCCTCGGAATACATCGACGATGGCTCCGCAATCTGAAACCACATAGCCCCCGAACTTCCATTTGCCGCGCAGTTGATCCTGCAGCAGAAACTCGTTGGCACATGCCGGCTGTCCGTTGATGCTGTTGTAAGCGCACATGACAGAACCCGCCCTGCCTTCAACGATCGCGGCGCGAAACGCCGGCAGATAGGTATCGAGTTCATCGTGCTTGCTCACCGTGACATCGGCGGTATGGCGCGTCGGCTCGGGTCCGCTGTGCACGGCAAAGTGCTTGGGGGTTGCAATGACGCGGTAGTACTTCGGGTCATCGCCTTGCAGGCCGGTAACAAATGCGACGCCCAAACGCGCACTCAGAAACGGATCTTCGCCATAAGTTTCCTGCCCGCGGCCCCAGCGCGGATCGCGGAAAATATTGATGTTTGGCGCCCAGAAGTCCAACCCTTCGAAAATATTGCTGTGCCCGTCGCGTACTGCCTGGGCATGTTTGATGCGCCCTTCAACGCCAATGACGACGGCCATGCGGTGAATTGCATCAGCATCAAAGGTCGCGGCCAGCGCGATCGGTTCGGGAAATTCGGTGGTCCCGTTCCTGGCGACGCCATGCAACGCCTCGCTCCACCAATCGTACGCGGGAACGTTCAACCGCGGAATCGCCCGCGACTGGTTCACCAGTTGCGTGACTTTCTCCGCCACTGTCATGCGGCGAACGAGATCCTTTGCCCGTTGCTGAGCCGGCAGAGCGGCATTCAGATATTCAGGCTGCGGCGAAGTTTGCGCGTGCAGGCAGCCGCTAAACAACGCAGCAACCAGCAAGGCGCGATGTTTGCTCATCCGCTGCGCAATAGATGCATCACACGCGCACGAATCTTGCGGTAATTGTCCGACTTGAGCGGCCCGAGCAGTCCGTGCTGGTCTTCGGGCAGATGCTTCAAGGGGTGGCCGCTGCTGCGAAACACGTAGTGGTCGAAAAAAGCCTTCCAGGCTTGGCGTTCCTCGAGCGGACGCTCGGCTATCGTGATCATGCTCAAGAGCATGCTGGTATAGGGGGCATCGGGCCCCAAGCTGAAGGCATCCCACCAATAATTCACCAGTCCATTGAATGCAGCGGTCGCCTCCACCTTGTGCCACCACAATTTCGGCAGAAAAAGCGCGTCGCCGGCATGCAGTTCGGCAACCAACGCGTTGCCCTTGATCTCGCGGAACTGCGGAAACTTGGCATCGTCCGCAGACGACGACGCCGCCAAGCTGACGGGCTGGCCGGCCATGGTGTTGTCGATCGGGCCGACATACAGCTGTCCGATGGCCTCGGGGGGATACAAGGTGAAGCGCCGGGTTCCGGCAACGACGCAGGCAAGGTTTTCGAATGCGTCATAATGGGACGAAACATTCGAAGGGTGCCCCAGCCAGATTCGCGGCGCGGCACCCGCCGGCAGCAGCGGCATGGCGTTTTGTGCCGAAAAACCCGGAAGGTAGTGATTGACGGGAACCGAACCCATGTATACGGACGGCGCATCAGGACGCTCGAGCGTGGCCACGATCGCATTGAGCGCCTCGAAAAAGCTCATTCCCCGGCGCTCAAAATTGAATCCCTTCATATCATCGTTGTAATAGTATTTACCCGCGATCTCCGGCGCGCCGATGAAAGCCTCGGTCTGCGCGCCGATGTCGAATCCTGCCAGGTAGTCGCGGAACGCCTGCGGCGAGCGCGCCCCCGCCTGCACCACCGGCCAATCCTTGACGAGCCCGCGCATCACCACGGGGCGGCAAGGCTCGACCACCTCGCGTAGAAATTGCACCTGGTTGGCGAGGTCTTGACCGGAGATTTCCGTCGGAGTCATGAACAATCAGCCCGGTTGTCCGGTTAGGGCGCCGCTTTCCCGGAGAAACCGCTGGTTCTTTTTCTGCGCCAATACCGCCACTTGATTCACGGACGCGATCAACAGATAGACAAGATGTAGATAGCCGCGCCGGAACAGATCGAGCACGGCGGCGTCCGGCAAGGCGCGCAGCACGTCCTTGTCGATCGTATACAAGCCGGTTACGTCCCGCTTGGTGCCATCGTCGAATCCCACATTGAGGTTCAATGACACCACCAGCTTCAATTTCATCAGGGTTTCTATGAAAATCTTGGTCCGCTCCAGCCCGGGCCGCAGCTCGCGCATCAGCGCCATGATGCTCTGAAGATATGGCGTCGGCTCGCCGGCATCGCCAAACAGCGGCTCACCACCTGCTGAATCGATGCGCGAACTGTCGAGATCGATGGCAAGATCATCGCCGGCCGTGTAGAAGGGGCCACGCTGCAAATTGAGCGGCCGGTAGGCATCGTAGCGGTTGCCGTCATCGAGAAACAGGTTTTCTCCGGCGTCAAACCCGAGCATCGCTCCGCAATAGAACGCGCCGGTCTCCGCATCCTTGGACAGCAGAATCGGACAGTGGACCGCCAGCAGCGGAAATTCGCTGATGATGACCGGCACGAAGCGCTTATCGTCGCCGTGCTGCGCCGAAGCGCCCGCCTGAACGCGCAGCGAGCGATGAATCTGACTGTTGAGCACGACGATGTTGGTCACAATCTTTGCCGGCCCCCGGGTTCATATCGGCTGTAGGCCGTATTCGAAAATCTTGCGCATCAGATCGCGATTCTTCGGCAGCTGCGAGCGCAGCTGTTTGGTGACGACAACATTCTCGTTGAAGAGTTTTGCCGCCATCGATTCGGTGCCGGCGTTGTCCAGCGGCGCCAGTTCGGTGCGAAATCCCATGCCGTACAGCACATATTGATAGCTGGCGGCGGGAAACACCTCTTCCAGACGGTCGAATTCATCGAAGAACCACGGCGACTGGTATTTCCACAGCCGCAGCAGCTTCTGCAGCCGCTCGGGTACGGTGGCGGGATCGACGTTGTCGATCCAGAATTGATTGTCGGTGCGCTTGGTCAGCACGTAGTGCAATTTGAGAAAATCGATGATGCGCCCCCAGCGGTAACCGGTCACTTCATTGAACCTTGCGGCAATGATGTCCATGACCTCGCGGTTGGCAGGCATCTGTTCGGCGATCAATTTGGCCGACAACTCGATGAGGACGATGGCGGAAGACTCCAGCGGTTCAAGAAAGCCCGCTGCAAGTCCCACGGCGACGCAGTTGTTCTTCCAAAAAATATCCCGGTGACCGGAGCGTATCGGTATCTTGCGCACCGCCAGGTCCTTGTGCTGCGGGCCGATGTAGCGCAGCAGCACGTCGTGGGCCTGCTCGTCGCTGCTGTGCCGGCTGGAGTAGACATAGCCGGTGCCGCGGCGCGTGGGCAGGCCAATGTCCCAAATCCATCCGGCCGATTGTGCCTCCGAAATGGTATGGGATGCCATCGGGTCATCGGGGGTCGCATAAGGCACCTGAACCGCCAGCGCGGTATCGCAAAACAGGATATCGCTGCAGCTCTTGAAACCGACACCGAGCGCCTTGCCGAGGAGCAGCGCCGAGAACCCGCTGCAATCGACGAACAGATCGCCCGCAATCTCGCCGGATTGCCGGGTGGTGACGCTCTTGATATCGCCTGATTCGGTTTGGTTGACGCTTTGAACATCGGCCAGCACGTGGCGCACGCCGAGTTTTTCGGTGCAGTGCTTTTGCAAAAATGGCGCGAATTTTCCGGCATCGAGGTGGTAGGCGTAGTTGACCACGGCCTTGTATTCCGGCGTCGTGATCATTTTTGGCGCAAGCCCGAGTTCGCAGATCTGCTCCTGCGGGCACACGGATTCGCTGAAATTTCGTCCCTGGCCGTTGCTCAGCCAGTGGGGCGCGAGATTGATCTGCGTGAAGCCTTGCGGCAGCATCAATGGGTGGTAGTAAGCGTCATCCTCGGCGCCGGTCGTCCAGCGCGCAAATTTCGCACCTTGCTTGAATGCGGCGCCGCAATGACGGAAAAACTCAGTCTCCGACACTCCCATCTTTTCGAGCGTGGTCCGCAAAGTGGGCCACGTGCCTTCACCCACACCGATAATGGGAATATTCGGCGATTCGATCAGCGTGACGGCAAAGCCGGCCCGCATGCGCCCTTGATGGCGCGCCGCAATGATGCCTGCGGTGAGCCACCCCGCCGTGCCACCCCCGACAATGACGACCGATTGAATCTGTTGAGGCATGTCGGTGATTTAACTACTCAAACAGCACGCAACGCAATCGCAAAAAAATAGGGCCGCCATGGGTTGATGGCAGCCCTACGTCTTAAGCTGACCGGACTACAGCTTAAAGTGAACACCCAGCGTAAAGGTCCGCCCATAGTCGACCACATCGAGAATCTGCTCGCTGAAGCGGCCATGGGTGCTGTAGGTCGCATCGGTGAGATTCAAAGCCTCGAAATAGACCTGCAACTGTTTGGTGAGCTGGTAGCTGGTGCTGAAGTCGACCTGCGTGGTGGCATTGACGAAGGTTGGTTCAGTACCGTACGCGGAATTGTTCTGCGCCTGGCCGAAATGATCCAGATACTGATCGCGGTGATTGACGGCGACGCGCGCCTGAATGCCATTCTTATCGTAGAAGGCGATGAAGTTCGCGGAGTTGGCGAGACCCGTCACCGCGAAGCCCGAGACGCTCGTGTCGTACGGATTGTACTCCTTGTTCGAAGTGACGAAGGTGGCGTTGGCGATGACGCCAAAACCGGTGTCCCAGAACGAATGCTGGACTTCCAGCTCAAGGCCGCGGACCTGCGCCGACGGGCCATTCACCTGCGAGGTGACGCTGAATATCGCCGGAGTCGTGGTGCCGGGAAGAACCACGCCGTTGATATTCTGCTGAGTGGTGCCGCCGACGATGAAGTTGGTGACATTCTTGAGGAAAGCGTCCACCGACACGTAGGAGTTCCTGGCGTAATACCATTCCCCGCCGAGATCGATGTTATCGGAGAGATACGGTAGAAGGTCCGGATTCCCGCCGGTCGCGACCAATGAGCCGACACGCTGACCCTGGGAAACGGTTGTGTCCGGCGTCAGGTAATTCAGCGGCGGCCGCGTCAAGGTGCGCGATGCATCCACACGCACTTTGACTTGATCCGTGACCAGCAAGCTTAAATCCACATTCGGCAGCAAATATTGATAGGTGTTCGTGGTCTCTACCGGTACGGTTCCCGTATAAGCGACGAGGTACGCGGTATGATCCGAGGCCTGCACGGTCAGCGTGGTCGGCAGCTGCGCGAGCCCTGCAGACTTCGTCTCCGTTCTATCGTAGCGCAGCCCGACATTGATGAGCAGCGGCATGTCGGCGATGCTCGACTTGGTGTTCATGTTCAAATACGGCGCAAACGTCATCTCCTCGATGGTCTGGTAGGAGCCGACATTGAACGCCATCGTGTAGATCCCGGTGAAGGGAGGCGTGCAGCAGGTTTTATTCGCGCCCGGAATATTGGTGGTCTGCGGGTTGCCCAGGCTCTGCAGGTAGTTCAGCACCTGATAGGGGTTGAACTGCAGGATCGCCGCCGGCAGATTGCCGTTGTTGTTGAACCCGTTGATGAAGTTTCCCGTGGTGAAGGAGTTGGTGAAATAGCTCTGCGGCAGCTGCACGCCTCCCGTATTGTTGGAGGCCGGGCCATAACCGGCATACGCCTGCCAGTCGTTGTTCACGAAGCTGTCGAATTCGCTCAGGTTCTCCTTGTTGTACACGTATTGGAGACCGTACTTGAACTTGAGATTGTCCTCCGTCCAGGTGCCCTGCAACTTGAACTGATCCACCGTGTTGATGTTCTGCGGACTCGACATCGGCAGCACGTGCGAACCAATGAGCCCGTTGTTGATGAACAGCGCAGCGTTGCCGTTGGGGCCAATTCCCGTCGGGTATGGCAGGTTGTTCGAACCCACGCCGCTGATGCCGACGCTGGTACCATTGCACTGCGGCTGCGGCGCGTTGCACGTGCCGTTGGGACCCGACGGACCATAGCCGACGTCGACATCGATGCTGCTCAGCTGGCCGCCCGGATTCAACTTGGACACCGACTGGTCGGCGTCGAATTCATACGACTGCCTCGCGCTCACTGCCCATTTCGCGTTGAAGCCGATCAGGTTATTTTGAGTCACCGAGCCATTGACCTGCGACTGAAAATCGGTAGGCGTATTCGGCTGAACGAAGCTGGTCAGCGTGCCGTTCGAGTTCTGCATGATGTTCGTCAGGCTGCCGTTGTTGAACCAGACGCTGTAGCCGTATTGATCCTGCGTCAGCCATTCGCGCGAGTAGTCATCGTTGACGGTCAGCTCAAGATTGTCCATGGGCCGCCACTGCAGAACCATGCGGGCGTCGTTGCGTTCGAGCTTGTCGTGTTCCTGATAGACACCGTAGTCCTGGATGAACCAATCCTTGATGCTCGGGGTTGTCGAGGCGCCGGCAGCGGCGCCCGCCAGTTGCGAAGGAGCAATCAGCGAGCCTTCCCAGCCCTGAACATTGACGTGGTTTGCCAGCGCCTTGTTTTCCTGATAATCGGCATCGAACAAGATTCCGAAGCGGTCATCGGCAAAGGTATCGCTGATCAAGACGCCGGCATTCGGTGTGCCATTGCCCTGTTCCGGGGAATAGGACGCCGAAACCGAGCCTGCCAGCTGCAATCCCGGATGATCGAAAGGCTTCGGATACTTGATGTTGATGGTCGCGCCGATGGCACCGCTCGACAGCGTGGCGTCCGGGGTCTTCAATACATCGACCTGGCCCACGAATTCCGAACCCACGGAACTGAAGTCAAAGCCGCGATTGCCGGTGCCTGAGGCAACCGGCCTGCCATCGAACAAAGTCTCGTTATAGGTGGGACCAAAGCCGCGCACCGTGATTTCCGTGCCCTGCCCAAACGAGGTCGGCACGCCGCCGACGTTGGATGTGCCGCGGCTGACCGAGACGCCGGGAATCCGCTGCATGGCCTCGGCGATGTTGTTGTCGGGAAAGGTACCAATGTCTTCGGCGGAAATAGCATCGACGATGCCGAAGGCATCTCGTTTGATGTCCAGGCTTTGCTGCAGGGAAGCCCGGATTCCGGTAACCGTGATTTCGGTGAGATCGTCAGATGCCGGTACCGCCGTAGAGTCTGCCGCATGGCTCGGCGCTGCTATCGCGCTCAGGGAGAGCGTGGACACACCTCCCAGACATATGGCGCGAACCAATCTGCGTAGATAATCATTCGGTACTGTATTTTTCATCTAACTCCCCCATCGCGATTCACGTTTGTCCAAGTTTGCGCTGGCGCCCGCCGGCTGCGCGCTCAATGCCCGTCGTAGAGGATCCGCCATGCCAGGAAAGTGCTGCTGCCGCAGCCCATGGATCTGCCGGCGCAGTGCTCGGTCGCGGGAACAGCCTTATTCAGATCCAAGATACCCTCCCCAGGCTCCGATCGATTTGTTGGTAGCGGTATCATCAATACCACCCCGTTTTTATGGTTGCGCTACCATTCTATAAGGTATTTCGGCATTTGCAAGATTTTTATGGTTGCGCTACCACAACAACGATATATCAGTCCCCAACTATGCGTGGGGCCGCTGCGGCTAGCCGACCATGTCCTCCAATTCCCTGCCGCGGGTTTCGTGGACCATCCGCAGCACGAAAACGATCGAAATGAAGGCGCAAGCCGAGTAAAACCCGTACGTTACCGGCAGGCCGACGGATTTCGCGAGCACCGGAAAACTCACGCTGATGAGGAAGTTGGCGCTCCATTGCGCGGCGCCGCTGACCGCGAGTCCGGAGCCGCGGATTTGATTGGGGAACATCTCCCCCAGCATCACCCACATGACAGGACCCCAGCTCAAATTGAAGAATATGACGTACAGGTTGGCGCTGATCAGCGCCAAAACTCCCACATGCGGCGCCAGCTGCAGCTTGCCGTTGCTCAGCTCGCCGGTGGCAAACGCCACCGTCAGGACGCTCAAGGTCACGGCCATTCCGATCGAGCCGATCAGCAGCAGCGGCTTGCGGCCGATGCGGTCGATGAGAAAAATGGCAACCAGACACGCGCCGATCGAGAGGGCGCCGCTCAAAATGTTGATCTTCAACGAGTCGGCCTCGCTGAACCCCACCGCCTGCCACAGCACCGCGCCGTAGTAGAACACCACATTGATGCCCACCAGCTGCTGAAAAGTGGCCAGTCCGATACCCACCCAGACGATGCGGCGCCAGCGGCCGGTTGCGCGGTCGATGAGATCGGCGAGCCGCGGTGCATGATCGGCGGCGAGCGAACCGCGGATTTCGACGGCCTTGCTGGCGGCGGCCGCGGCGCCGAACAGCCGGGTCAACACCGAAACGGCTTCCGCATGTCGCGCCCGCGCCACGAGATAGCGCGGACTTTCCGGAATGAACAGCAGCGTCACAAAAAATACCGTTGCCGGGATGATCTGCATCCAGAACATCCAGCGCCAGGCCGCATAGCCGAGCCAGAAGGCGTCGGTCGATTTGCCGGCGCCGTGCGCCAGAAAATAATTGGCGAGAAACGCGCCGGTCAGTCCGGCGATGATCATGACTTGCTGCACGCTCGACAATCGGCCGCGCATGCTCGCCGGCGTCACCTCGCTGATGTACGCAGGCGACAGCACGCTGGCCGCGCCGACGCCGACGCCGGCCGCAAAGCGCGCCATGATCATCATGACGGCAGAAGCCGCCGCACCCGATGCCAGCGCGCTCAAGATGAAAAGCAGCGCCGCGGCAACCATGACCCGCCGCCGGCCCCAGACATCCGCCAGCCGCCCAGCCAGGAACGCCCCCACCGCGCAGCCGGGAAGCAGTGCGCTGACCGTGATGCCGAGCCCCGCCTCGCTCAAACCGAAGGTGCTGCCTCAGCCCTTCCTGTGTGCCGTTGATGACGCCACTGTCGTAGCCGAACATGAAGCCGCCGATGGTGGCGACGCCGACGATGGCGGCCACCAGGCGCAGGTTGGTTTCTCCGTCGCGATTGTCGATCAATCTGTTCCCCCTGTCCCGCGCTACAAACGCCGCCAGCGTCATTCATGATCTTTTTTGGCGGTACGGCGTCAAAACCAGCAGCGAATGATAGCGCTACCGTATACTATAAACAGAAGTATTTTAACTAGTGTACGATTCGCGCGAGCCAACATAATGGCCACAATGGTAGCGGTACCTTTTTGTCGATCACGCACCTGATGCCAGGGCAATAACTCATGTATCTGGGAATTGATGTCGGCACGTCGGCTGTAAAAGCTGCGGTCATCGATGAGTCAGGCGGCGTGATCGATCAGGCCAGCTCGCCGCTCGGCGTGTCGCGTCCGCAAGCATTGTGGTCGGAACAGAATCCGGCGGATTGGTGGGCGGCAGCCAACAGCGCCGTCAGCGATTTGCGCCTGCCGGTCCGCAAGGCGGTGCGCGCCGTGGGCCTGTCCGGTCAAATGCACGGCGCCACGCTGCTCGACAAAAACCAGCGCGCCCTGCGCCCGGCAATCTTGTGGAACGACGGCCGCAGCGCGCGGCAATGCATTGAGCTCGAACAGGCTGTGCCGGAAATGGCGCGAATTACCGGCAACCGCGCAATGCCCGGGTTCACCGCGCCGAAACTGCTATGGGTGCGCTTGCACGAGCCGAAAATTTTCGCGGCCACCGCCACGGTCCTGCTGCCGAAAGACTACGTGCGCCTGCGCATGACGGGCGAAAGCGCTTCGGACATGTCGGACAGCTCCGGCACGCTGTGGCTGGATGTGGCGCAGCGGCGCTGGTCCGAGGCGATGCTCGCGGCCACCGGCCTCGACGTCTCGCACATGCCGAAATTGTTCGAAGGCAACCAAATCACCGGTGTGCTGCGCGCCGAGATCGCGGAAGCCTGGGGCATGTCCAGGGTGCCGGTCGTTGCAGGCGGCGGCGACAATGCTGCCGGAGCGATCGGCGTCGGCGTGGTGCGGCCGGGCGATGCGTTTTTGTCGCTGGGCACTTCCGGAGTGCTGTTTCTCGCCAACGATGGCTACCGGCCGAATCCCGCCGGCGGGGTTCACACCTTCTGCCACGCCCTGCCGCTGCACTGGCATCAGATGTCGGTTATCTTGAGCGCGGCAAGCTGCGTCGATTGGGCCGCGCGGCTGTGCGGATTCGCGGACGCGGGGGCGTTGTTCGACGCGGCCGAGGCGCGCAATCAGCCGGCGCGTACTGAGATATTTCTGCCCTACCTGTCGGGCGAGCGCACTCCACACAACGATCCGAATGCGCAAGGCGTGCTGTTCGGACTCAATCATGAAACCGACGCGGCGGCGATGGCGCAGGCGGTGCTTGAAGGCGTGGCCTTCGCGTTTCGCGATGGCATGGATGCACTGCTCGCAACCGGCGCTAAAATCGAGTCGATCGCGGTAATCGGCGGCGGCGCGCGCTCCCGCTACTGGGGCAGGATCCTAAGCTCGGTGCTGCGCCGCTCATTGACCTACCGCGATAGCGGCGCGGTGGGGCCGGCCTTCGGCGCCGCGCGCTTGGCCCGCATGGGCGCGGAGAATTCCAGCATCGAGGACATCTGCACACCGCCGCCGATCCTGCATATCGCCGAACCTGACGACCGGCTGGCCGACCTATACGCCGGCAATATCCAGCGCTATCGCGGCCTCTATCAAAATCTCAAGGACTCATTTCGGGAGACAGCACTTTGAACCGTTCATATTTCGGCGATATCGCGCCAATAGTCTACGAAGGCCCGCAATCCACAAACCCGCTCGCCTATCGGTACTACGACAAGAACCGCGTGGTGCTCGGCAAAACCATGGAACAGCAGTTGCGCATGGCGGTGTGCTACTGGCATACATTCGGCTGGGACGGGTTCGATGTTTTCGGCGCCGGCACCTTCCGCCGCCCCTGGCACGGCGGCCCGCTCGATCAGGCGGCGGCGGATCTCAAGCTCAAGGAAGCCTTTGAGTTCTTCACGCGGCTGGGTCTGCCGTATATCTGCTTCCACGATGTCGACGTGATGGCCCAGGCGAACACCATTCGCGAACACGTCGCGAATTTCTCGCACATGGTCGATAAGATCGAGGCGAAAATGTCTGCCAGCGGCGTCAAATTGCTGTGGGGCACTGCCAATCTGTTCAGCCACCCGCGCTATATGGCGGGCGGCGCCACCAATCCAGATCCCGAGGTGTTTCGCTTCGCCGCCACCCAGGTACGGCACTGCCTCGAGGCCACGCATCGCCTGCGCGGCGAGAACTATGTTCTGTGGGGCGGTCGCGAGGGCTACGACACGCTGCTCAACACCAATCTGAAACAGGAGAAAGCGCAGCTCGGCCGCTTCGTCTCGATGGTCGTGGAACACAAGCACAAGATCGGCTTCAAGGGCGCGATTCTGATCGAACCGAAGCCGCATGAGCCCACCAAGCATCAATACGATTTCGATGTGGATACGATTTACGGTTTCTTGAAGCACCACGGCCTGGAAAAGGAGGTCAAGGTCAACGTCGAATCCAATCATGCGACCCTGTCTGGGCACAGTTTCGAGCACGAGATTGCGATGGCCATCGACCTTGGAATTTTCGGCTCGATCGACATGAACCGCGGCGACATGCAAAACGGCTGGGATACCGATCAGTTTCCGAACGACGTGCGCGAAATCACGCTGGCACTCTATTATGTGCTGCAAGGCGGAGGCTTCGCGAGCGGCGGCAATAACTTCGACGCCAAGGTGCGCCGTCAAAGCATCGACCCGATCGATCTCTTCTATGGGCACATCGGCGCCGTCGATATGCTGGCGCGGGGTTTATTGGCCGCCGCGGCCATGCTCTCCGGCGGAGAAATGAAGTCGTTCGTGGAGCAGCGCTACGCCGGATGGCGCAGCGATCAGGCGCGGGTCATGCTGGAAGGCCGCGCCACTCTCGCCGCGATTGCCGATGCTGCGGTCAGCGACAATGTAGCTCCGGTGCTGCACTCCGGGCGCCAGGAATACTTGGAGAATCTGGTGAGCCGCTACACCTCGTTGTAACGCGGGGCATCAATTGCCGATGTTGAGCCGGACGGTCTGCAAGTCCATGGAATTCGGGCCCACCAGGATGTCGAAGGCGCCGGGTTCCACCACCCGCCGCATCGCTATGTTCCACATGCGAAACGCTTCCCGAGTCAGTGCGAACGTCAGGGTCTTCGATTCGCCCGGCGCCAGCGTGACGCGCTGAAATGCCTTGAGTTCCTTGATCGGCCGGGTCACCGAGCTGACCAGCTGATGCACATAGATCTGCACGGTTTCATCGCCCGCGCGCGTACCTGTGTTGCGCACCGGCACGCTCACGGTGACTGATCCGTCCACGCCGATGCGATCCGCCGACAAGCGCGGCATGCCGACCTCGAAGGAGGTGTAGCTCAAGCCGTAGCCGAACGGAAACAGTGGCGCGACAGTGTCGAACAAATAGCCGCGGCGTGCCGACGGCTTGGCGTTGTAGAACATCGGCAACTGGCCGACGCTGCGCGGAATCGTCACCGGCAACTTGCCGCCGGGGTTCACATCGCCAAACAGCACGTCGGCGACGGCGTTGCCGCCCTGCTCGCCCAGGTACCAGCCTTCCAGGATGGCATTGGCCTTGTCGGCGATCTCCACCGTGGAAGCGGGCCGGCCGTTGATCAACACCACGCTGAGCGGCTTGCCAAGAGCGCGCAGCGCATCGAACAGCGCCTGCTGTTCCCCGACCAAATCCAGACTGTCGCGGTCGCCCAAGTGAGTTTTGGCCCAGCCCTCGCGGCTGGTCTGCTCCGTATCGCCGATCGCAAGGATGATTTGATCAGCGCGGCGCGCCAACGACACGGCATCTTCGATCAAACGATGATTGAGCGCGGGGTCGGCTAGTTTTACATCGTCCGCCCACCAATCATCATTGGCAGTGATCTTGACGCCTTCGGCGAACAATACGTCGGCGCGTGCGCCCACTTTTGCGCGAATGCCATCGAGGATCGATATCTTGACGGGAGGTACACCGTAGTAGCCGCCGAGGCGGGCCACCGCGGCGTTGGGTCCGATGACCGCGATGACCGGCTTGGCGGCACCCGCCCTGGGCAGGCTCAGCGGCAGTGTGCCATCGTTTTTCAACAGGATAATGGACCGCTGTGCGGCCTGCAGCGCCAAGCCGCGCGCCTCGGAATTGTTGGTGAGTGCAACGGCCTGGTCAGGATCGGCATAGGGATTTTCGAACAGTCCCGCGCGAAACTTCAGTGCCAGCAGGCGGCGCACCGAGACGTTGATGCGTTCCTCCGGCACGCGTCCCTCGCGAACCAGCCGGGTCAACGTGGCGAACGCGCCGCCGCTCGGCAGATCGCAGTCCACGCCGGCCTCGAGCGCACGCAGCGCCGCCTCCTCGGGACTGCCGGCAATGTGGTGCAGGTTCTGCAGATCCTCGACGGCGTAGTAGTCGCTGACCACCACGCCCTCGAAGCCCCATTCGCCGCGCAATATTTTCTCCAGCAGCCAGGTGTTGGCATGGCTCGGAACGCCATCGATCTCGTTGTATGAGGGCATCACCGCGCTGACCCCGGTTCGCCGGATGGCCTGCTCGAACGGAGGAAAGAAGAACTCGCGCAAGGTGCGTTCCGAATACGGCGCGGGGCCGACGTTGGTGCCGCTTTCCGGTTGGCCATGCCCGGTCAGATGCTTCAGCGTCGCGAACACTTTGCCCGGGCCCAGCGCGCGGGATTTGCCTTCGCCCTGCAGACCCTCCACCGCAGCGACCCCCATCTCGGCAACGAGATACGGGTCCTCGCCAAACGTCTCCTCGATACGGCCCCAGCGAGGGTCGCGCGCGACATCGACCACCGGCGTCAGCGCCAGGCTGACGCCGCGCGCGCGGATCTCGCGCGCGGTGACCGCGTTGACCGCGCGCACCAGTTTGGGATCCCAGCTGGAGGCAAGCGCAATTGCCTGCGGAAAGCTGGTCGCGCCGACCGCCGCGTAGCCATGCAGCCCTTCCTCATGAAACAGGATGGGAATCCCGAGCCGCGTGTGCGCCAGCGCATAGCGCTGCAGCGCGTTTACCAGTCGAATTGTGCCGCGGACGTCACGCCCGGGGACTACGCGCGGCGAGGCCGGCCCGGTGGCGTCCGAGGGCCGCGCAAACTGGCCGATGCCGTCCGGATATTTTTGCGCCATCTTCGCCGGATCAAATTCCAGCTTGGCGTCGAACACCTCCGCCTTGGCGTCCCAGATGCTCATCATCTGAGCGACCTTCTCCTCCAGCGTCATGCGCGCCAGCAAATCCTCCACCCGCGCCTCGACGGGGGCTGTGGGATCCAGATATTTGGGCTTGGGGGACGGCGCAGCGGCCGCTGCATGCTGCGCGAACGCCAGGCAAGCCGCAACGCTGGCGAGGCGAATGATGAGCGTTGTTGTCATCATGGATTCTTGAGTGGTTTCAAGTGCTGGGTGCCAATTCTGATAGCGCTACCATGATGGATGGCATTCACCTTTGTCAATTCCATTTGCTTTTGTTACCGTCTTGAGCGCCAAATGCCATTTGGCTTTCAGTTGCAACCTGGCGCGACAATGACGACAAGATCATCCAGCAAACGGCCGCCATCCCGCCGCAACCGACAACCTAAGCACCGACGCCGGGGCGCACCAACCATCGCCGACGTGGCCGCGTACGCGGGCTTTGCCCCGATGACGGTGTCACGTGTGATCAACGGCGAGAACAACGTCCGCCAGGAAACGCGCGAGGCGGTGCAGGCGGCAATTGCCAAACTCAGGTACTCGCCCAACCTTGCCGCCCGGACCCTCGCGGGCGCCGAACAAATACGCATCGGCTTGCTGTACAGCAACCCGAGCGCCGCTTACCTGAGCGAGTTTTTAGTGGGCAGTCTGGAGCAGGCTCGCTTAAGCCACGTGCAGTTGGTGGTCGAGAAGTGCGATTCGAAGCAGCATGAGGACGAGGTGGTCCGCGCGCTGCTGGCGACCGGTATTGACGGCATCATCCTGCCACCGCCGCTGTGCGACTCCAAACGCATCTATAACGTGCTGACCAAGGACGGCGGGCTGGCAGTCGCTGTGGCCAGCGCCAGCCCGCGAGCCGGCTTCTTATCGGTGCGGATCGATGATCATGCCGCCGCGGTTGCGATGACCCGCCATATCCTGTCATTGGGTCACACCCGCATCGGCTTCATCATCGGTAATCCCGATCAAACTGCCAGCGCGCACCGCCTCGCAGGATATAAGGCGGCCCTCGGGGAGGCGGGCATCGCCGTCGACAAGGAATTGATAGTCCAAGGATTGTTCACCTATCGCTCCGGCCTCAAGGCCGCCGAACAGTTGTTGAGTCTGCCTAATCCTCCGACGGCCATTTTTGCCAGCAACGACGATATGGGCGCCGCCACGGTGACGGTCGCGCATCGCCTGCGCCTCGATGTGCCGAAAGATCTGACCGTCTGCGGCTTTGACGACACTGAGTTCTCGCGCTCCATTTGGCCCGAACTCACAACCATCCGTCAGCCGATCGCGGATATGTCACGCGCCGCAGTGCAATTGCTGGTGGGAAAAATCCGCGCGCAGCGCGCCGGCAACAAAGAAGACTGCAAACACGCGTTGCTGGATTTTACCTTGGTGCGCAGAGATTCGGACGGCGCGCCGCGTCATTGAGAGACTGCGCTGCGCGCTGCATAAACACCTATCATCGTGCCTGTGAACAGATTGGTCAGTTCGCTCGCCAACATCCTGCCGTCGGCGTTCGCCAGCAGTTGAATCCACGGGCCCCGGCCGATGGCGTAGGCGAAATCATAGGCCGCGCCGCGCGCGCTCACCCGCAGCCGGACCGACTCGCCGGGCACTCCTTTGTAGGGAGCCGCGGCAATGATGCGGCCTTCATCGGGATCATTCGCGCCATTGCGCACGGCGAGCACCAGCTTGGGCCCCTGCTCGTTGCGCCACAGGCCCAGAAAGTAGTGATGCCGTTCGTCGGCGAACACCACCAAGCCAGCACGGTCGCCGCTGCGCACCGGCTCATAGCGCACCTCGGTCTCGACGACCGCGTTTTGGTGACGCTGGCGCTTGGCGAGGAATGAAGGGTTGCCGCTGCCGCTGATCGACTCCGCGCGCGCCTGCAAAATCAGCCTGCCGGTTTTTTTGTCCAGTCTGTACCAATTCGCTCTGGGTGTGCGCAGCATTTCCCAATCAGGAGACAGCTTGTTCGAATCGAAACTTTCGCGCCAATGGGATCGATCAACGATGGCAGTCGCGGGCAGCGGCGGCCGCAAGAGTACGTGCGGCACGGCGGTTTTCGGAGGCAATATGCGCGGCCAATCGTGCTGCCAGTCGACCGGCAGCAAAAATGTCTCGCGGCCCAGGTTGGACAGATTGGCCTGGTAGGGCCGTGTGGCGAGAAACACCGACCACCAGCCTCCACCCCGCGTCTGAACAAAGTCGGCGTGGCCGGCGGCGGCAATCGCAAAGGGCGCTCTGCGGATTAAGATCGCGCTGGGTCAAAATCGGATTTCCGGGGGCGGGAATGTACGGGCCGGTAACTTTCTCGCTGCGAAATACCACCTCGGAATGTCCGCCAGCCGTGCCGCCCTCCGCCGCAATCAGGTAGTACCAACCTGCCTTCCTGATGAGATGCGGACCTTCGATCCAGATCGGATGCTGGGCAATATCGACGCCGCCGTCGACTACAACCTCGCGCGGGCCCAGCATCTTCCTGGTTGCCAGGTCAAACTCCTGCAGCCAGATCGCCCGATGTCCTTCGTACATGGGAGCATGCCGCGGCGGTCCATTGTTTGCGATCCATGCTCTGCCATCGGTATCGATGAACAGATCCGGATCGACCCCGTCAATCGACTTCAACCATGTGGGGTCCGACCACCGGCCCGCCGGGTTTATCGCGCTGATGATGAAATTGAATCCGCAGTCTTCGCAGGTGCCGACGATGTAGAACACACCCTCGTGCCAACGGATCGTCGGTGCAAAGATGGCGCGCGCGATTCCGAGGCCGTCAAAATTGAACTGCTCCGGCCTGTCGATCGCGTTGCCGATTTGCTCCCAATTGACGAGATCTTTGCTGTGGAAGATGGGAATGCCGGGAAAAAACGCAAAGCTCGAGTTGATCAGGTAGAAGTCATCCTGCACGCGCACGATACTGGGATCCGGCTGAAACCCTGGAATGACAGGGTTGCGATATTGCGCCTGGTTCGTCGGAAACTCACGCTCCGCCGGATCGCGGCCCTCGTAGGACACCCAGGAAAACTGCGCAGCGCTCCCGGTGTCCAGTGCCAGTGCAATCGCCGGCGCCAGCCACAGCGCTGCCGCAGCTGACCACCCCGCCCTCACGGCGGCACGGCACGCATGCGGATGCTCGCGCGGAATGACTCACCAGGCGCGACCATCGGCATCGCAGGTTCCCGGCCGCGAAGATTCAACGCATTGTTGATATGTGCCACGGGCTCGAAGCAGAAGGCGTGCGCGCCGCTGCGGATGTAGACCACTGCGCAGGAAAGTTCGCGTGATCTCTTGATTTCGAGCCCCAGCGGCTGTCCTGCCCATTCAATATGGGCAGGCCCGCCGCAGCCCGTGAAGCAGTGATCGAGATCCTGACCCTCCACTGCGCGTGCATGACTGAAATCGAATTTGCCGCCGGGCTTCACGACTTCGCTCGGCAAACCATCGTCGCCCACGAGCCACACGCCGTGCGCGCGAAAACTCAGCGTGGCATGTTCCTGCGCGAAATAGGGATGGTGCCCGAACGCCAGCGGCGCCGGATGAGCTGCCAGGTTTGTTGCGCTCAAATGCAGCGTCAGTGTGCGCTCCGCGATCGTGATGTTCTGGCTCGCCTCGAAGGCCCACGGCCAGCTGGCATCCCCTTGGTGCGACAGCGTCAGGAGCGCCGAATCGCCGCTACGGGAATGCACCTGCCACGGGCGCTGAAACCCGACGCCGTGAATGGCGTGCGGCTCCGGAGGAAAATTTCGCGCCAGCGTGACGAGGCGGTCGCCCCAGTGGAACTCGCCGTTGCCGACTCGATTGGAGTATGGCACCAGCGGAAAGCTCGACATGCCAAACGGGTCAGATGCCGCAACACTGACGGCGCTCGCCGCGCGCAACATCGCCTGTCCTTGCACCGTCCAACCGCCGATGCTGCCGCCCACCAGCGGATAGAGATCGCAGCGATCGCCGCCGTGCACCAGGGTTAGCGCGCCGGCAGCGCGCGGCTGCTGTTCGATCACATCGCCGCCGGCATGGCGATCCGCTTGCACATCTGGCAGCTCCCCGCTCTTCGTTATTAGGAGATTATGATAGCGCTTGCGCCGCCTGCATGGTAGCGCTAACAATATGCTCGGGCGCGCCAATTCAATTGAGGGGAGTACGCCGGATGCAATGGGCCAGCGAGCCGCTTTCGGGCGCCGTGCGTCTGTGGATTGTCGCAGCCGTGCTGTGCGCGTCGCCGCTCGCACACGCGGAAGACGGCTATGATTTGTGGCTGCGCTACCGGCCGGTCGAGGCGCCATGGCTCGAGCACTACCGGGCAGCCGCGCGCGAACTGATACCGCCGCAAGGCATGAATGCTGCGGCCGAGTCCGAGCTCAAGCGGGCGTTGGCGGGCTTGCTGGGAGCGAGCCCAAGGGTCGCACGCAAAGTCACGCAGGACGGCGCCATTATATTCGGTACACCGCGCTCTTCTGCTGCAATCGCAGAAATGCGCCTCGATCTCGAGGGTTTGGGTTCCGAGGGCTATGTCCTGCGCTCCGCGACCGTTGCCGGGCACCGTGCCACGGTGATCGCGGCAAATACCGATGCCGGTGTGGTGTATGGAACCTTTCAGTTCCTGCGCCTGCTGCAGTCCAGGCAATCGCTGGATCATCTTGCATTGAGCTCCGCCCCCAGGGTACCGCACCGTGTCTTGGATCACTGGGACAACCTTGACGGCACGGTCGAGCGCGGCTATGCGGGCGCATCCATTTGGGATTGGCACAAACTGCCGGACTACGCAGCGCCGCGTTACCGCGACTACGCACGCGCCTGCGCCTCGATCGGCATCAACGGCACCGTCCTCACCAATGTCAATGCGGATGCGCTGATCCTGACACCCGCCTATTTGGAAAAGGCAGCCGCGCTTGCAGCCATCTTCAGACCTTATGGACTCAAGGTGTATTTGGCGGCGCGATTCACCGCACCGATCGAGATCGGCGGATTGCCGAGCGCCGACCCGCTGGAGCCCGCGGTGCGGATCTGGTGGCAACGTAAGGTGGATGAGATCTATCGCTACATTCCGGACTTTGGCGGCTTGCTCATCAAGGCAAATTCCGAAGGCCAGCCCGGTCCACAGGACTACGGACGCTCGCATGCCGACGGCGCCAACATGTTCGCCACGGCGTTGGCGGCGCACGGCGGCATCGTGATGTGGCGCGCATTCGTGTATTCGGATAGTCAGGCGGCAGATCGCGCCAAACAGGCCTACGACGAATTCCTGCCGCTCGACGGCAAGTTCCTCGACAACGTTCTGCTGCAGGTGAAGAACGGTCCCATCGATTTCCAGCCGCGCGAGCCCTTCCATCCGCTGTTCGGCGCGATGCCGAAGACTCCGCTGATGCTGGAAGTGCAGATCACCAAGGAGTACCTCGGCTTCGCCACACATCTCGTGTATCTCGGTACGCTGTTCGAGGAAACCCTGCGCGCCGACACCTTTGCGATGGGCGCCGGCTCGACCGTGAGCAGCGTGATCACAGGGTCGCGCCACGGTGGCCCACAATACCGGGATGGCCGGCGTCGCCAATATCGGCGCCGACCGCAACTGGACCGGTTCGCATTTCGATCAGGCCAATTGGTATGCATTCGGGCGTCTGGCATGGGATCCCGCGCTTGCCGCGCGCGACATCGCCGAAGAATGGGTGCGCATGACGTTCTCGAACGACGCACGCTTGGTAGCGCCGGTGCTCGCAATGATGATGGGCTCGCGTGAAGCGGCCGTCGACTACATGACGCCGCTCGGACTCGCGCATCTCATGGCGCGCGGCCACCACTACGGGCCGGGCGCGTGGCAAAGCGGCGGAGCGCGCGCCGACTGGACCCCGCCCTACTATCACCGCGCCGACGCGCAGGGAATCGGCTTCGATCGCGGCGCCGGCGGCAGCAACGCCGTGTCGCAATATGCGCCCGCGCTCGCTGCGGTATTCAATGATCCGCGGCAGACCCCTGAGAAATATCTACTGTGGTTTCACCACCTGCCGTGGGACTATCGAATGTCATCCGGCGCCACGCTCTGGGATGAACTCGTGATGCATTACACCCACGGCGTGGAATATGTCGCGCACATGCGCGAAACCTGGAACGGGCTTGCGGCGTTCGTGGATTTTGAACGCCATGCGGACGTGTCGGCGTTTCTCGCCATTCAGGAAAAAGAAGCCAAATGGTGGCGTGACGCGACGCTGGCCTATTTTCAGAGCCTCTCCGGCCGGCCATTTCCTGCGGGCACCGCACCGCCGGCGCGCACGCTCGCGGAGTACGAGGCCATGTCCTTCCCTTACGCGCCGGGCAATCCGGGCTGGACCTCGGCGCCGTTCCGGCACTGAAATGCAGCGGCGCGACATCAGTTATGATAGCGGTACCATAAAGACCGGGAGGCTGAAATAATCATGGCTTGGCGGCTGATGCCGGCGATCATCGCCGGGCTCGCGGCAGCAATGGCCGACGCCACGGGAGCGAGTGCTCCCCGGCCATTGTTGGCCGACATATTTCTCGACCACGCGGTACTGCAGCGCGACCGGCCAATTCCAGTCTGGGGCGAAGCGGCGGCGGCCGATCGGGTGAGCGTGTCGATCGCTGCCAGCACGGTCAGCACGCGGGCCGACGCAGCCGGTCATTGGCGCGCCGTGCTCCCTGCAATGTCTGCCGGCGGCCCGTACGTGATGTCGGTGCGCACGCAATCCGGCGCGAGACAAGCGGTATCCGATGTACTGGTGGGCGATGTGTGGCTGTGCTCCGGGCAATCGAACATGGAGCTGCCGGTTTCGCGATCGCTGAATGCCGCGCGCGAAATCGCCGGCGCGGCCAAGGATTCGATCCGCATTCTGTCGGTTGCACACGCGAGCAGTCCGGCGCCGCTGCGGCACTTTCTATCGCCGGTCTCCTGGCAGGCCGCCCAGCCGGACACCATCGCCGACTTTTCGGCGGCCTGTTATTACTTCGCGCGCGAGCTGCAGAAGTCTGTGCCGGCGCCGCTCGGCCTGATTCACTCCTCGTTCGGCGGATCGAGCATCGAGCCCTGGCTCAGCGAGGCAGGCCTGCGCGCCGTCGGTGGATACGATGAGCGCCTCGATCTTTTGCGCCTGTATGCGCAGGATCCGCAGGCGGGGATGCAGGGTTTCGCAAGCTTATGGGAGCGCTGGTGGCGCTCACGCGCACCTGCCGGCTCGAGCCCTTGGAAAATCGAAGCAGCTGACCCGAGCGAATGGCATGACGTGCCCCTGCCCATGCGCGATTGGAAAACCTGGGGCATTGCCGAACTCGAGAACCACGATGGCATGGTCTGGTTTCGGCGCAGCATCAATCTCTCCGCTGCTCAGGCGGCGGGTACGGCGGCACTGTCCCTGGGCGCCATCGACGAGGTCGATGAAACCTGGGTCAACGGGCGTGCCGTGGGAAATTCCTTTCGGCTGGGGAACCGAGCGAACCTACCAATTGCCCGCCGGCGTGCTGCACGCCGGCGAAAATCTGATCGTCGTCAACGTACTCAGCACCTGGGATGCAGCGGGCATGTACGGGCCGCCTGAGCACATGGCGCTGCGCTGCGCCGATGGCAGCTCGGTGGCTTTGGGCGGCCAATGGCGCTACCAATTCGTTGCCGACAGCGTGGGCTATCCGCCGCGCTCGCCGTGGGAATCCATTGGCGGGCTCTCGAGCCTGCACAACGCGATGATCGCGCCGCTTGAGCCGTATGGATTGCGCGGCGTTCTGTGGTATCAGGGTGAATCCAACGTCGGCAACGCCGCGCAGTATCAGCAGCTGCTGACCGCTCTCAAGGACGATTGGCGCCGTAAATTCAGCAGCGCCTTGCCGTTCCTGATCGTCGAGCTGCCGAACTTCGGTACGCCTGCGGCCGCGCCGCTGGCCTCCGACTGGGCCAGCTTGCGCGAGGCGCAACGCCGGGCTGCGGCCGACGATCCGCTGGCCGCGCTGGCCGTGACGATCGATATCGGCGACCGAAAGGAATTGCATCCGCCCAACAAGCAGGAAGTTGGCCGCCGTCTTTCGCGCGCGGCCCGACACTTGGTCTACGGCGAGCGGATTTCCGCTTCGGGCCCGACGGCCGCGGCTGCGCGGCGCGAACAGGACCGGATCATCGTAACGTTTGCGAATGTCGAGGAAACGTTGGTGGCTTACAGCGCCGCAGCGCCGATTGGTTTCGAGCTGTGCGGTGCGGCCCAGGCGAGCTGCCGTTTTGTCAACGCCAAGCTGCAGCCGGCTGCCGTCGTGCTCGATGCGGGCGATGCGGCGGCTGCGACGCGTGTGCGTTTTTGCTGGGGCGATGCTCCCGTCTGCAATCTTTATGATCGATCCGGACTGCCGGCAGGTCCTTTCGAGCTTCAAATTCAGTAACACGGACGCACCATGCATCGTCGCGATCTGCTTGAATCAATGTTATCCCTGTCCGCCGCCGGACTGATTTCACCTCCGAGCTTCAGCCTGTCGCTGCCGCCCTCACTCGCGTCGCAACCCATCGGCGGGCATGCCAACGTCACGACGTTTCCCAGCGGTTTTTTGTGGGGTGCCGCAACCGCCGCCTATCAGGTAGAGGGCGCCTGGAACGAGGACGGCAAAGCAGAGTCGGTGTGGGATCGGTTCGTGCGCGTGCCCGGGAACATCAAGAACGGCGATACCGGCGATGTCGCCTGCGACAGCTATCATCGTTACCGGGAGGATGTGGCGCTGCTGCGCCAATTGAATTGCAAGAGCTATCGTTTCTCGATTTCCTGGCCGCGCGTGCTGCCGAGCATGCACGCTGCACCCAATCCGAAGGGATTGGACTACTACAAGCGCTTGGTGGACGAGCTGTTGGAAAACAAGATTCGCCCGCTGGCAACCCTGTATCACTGGGACATGCCCCAGCAGATCGAAGATGCGGGCGGCTGGCCGAACCGGGATACGGCAGAGCGCTTCGTGGATTATGTGGCCGCGGTGTCGCGCGCGCTGGGGGATAGGATAGATCACTGGTGCATATTCAATGAGCCGAAAACCTTCACCCAGCTGGGCTATTGGTTTGGGAAATTCGCGCCCGGCCGCAGCGATCCGTTGGCGTTCCTGCGCGCCACGCATACCGTTAATCTCGCGCAGGGCAAGGCTTTTGCCGCGCTCAAGGCGCAAAACAGCCATGCGCAGGTGGGCAGCGCCTTTGATCCTGCTCCCATGATTCCGGCCAGCGACTCGGAGGCCGATCGCGCCGCGGCGGATCAGTGGTTCCGCTTGAACAATCTGTGGCAACTGTGGCCCGCATTGACCGGCGAATATCCCGCGGGCGTATTGCCTGCCGAGCGGCAGCCCGAACTGCTCGGCTGGCGCAGCGGCGATGAAGCCATCGTGCGCGCGCCGTTCGACTTTGTTGGTTTGAACTACTACACGCGATGGACGGTGAGGGCGGTGCCGCGCGGCTTTCAAGGGATTCCGGGCCTCATGGCCGATGCACAATGGGCCACCGGGCCGGATCCGAAAACCGACAATGGCTGGGACATTTATCCTCAGGGCTTCTACGACATTTTGACGAAGATGTCGACGCTGATGGGCGGCCATATGCCGATTGAAATCACCGAAAGCGGCGCGGCCTACAACAACACGCCGGATGTCGATGGCGTGGTGCACGACGCGCAGCGGATCGCCTACCTGCGCGCGCACCTGCGTGAATTGGCGCACGCCATTCGCGACGGCGCGCCGATCCGCGCGTACCACGCCTGGAGTCTGCTGGATAACTTCGAATGGGCGGAAGGCTACTCGCAGCACTTCGGTCTAATCAGGGTAAATATGTCCAACCAGCAACGCACTATCAAGGACTCGGGACACTGGTATGCCAAGGTCGCCGCTGCCAATCGCGTGCTGTAGATGAGAATCCGTAAGATTGACGTTGAGTGGTCTGGATGAATAATGACGGCTATGCTCGCGATATGAAAACAACATGCGGCGTGCTCGCCGGCCCCGCACTTACGTGAGCGGCAGCACATTCTCGTTCTCCGAGCGCCGCAACGCCCTCGCATTCTGGGTCGGCTCCGCGATCGTCAGTGCCGGCGTCGCATTGCATCTGCCGATGTTCTGGATGAGCCGTCATAGCGGCTTCGTGCTGGCCCGCATGCCCATGGACGCCGGCATGTTGTGGGGCATGGCGCTGATCGTGATTGGAATCTTCGCCGCGGGTTACGGTCTGCTGCCGAAGACCCCCGCGCACGCGGTGGCACATGAAGTTCTGGTGCCCGCGGAGGATGCCCCGCTGTGCGCCGCACATTGGAAATTGATGAGCGTCTTGGCCGTGGCCCTCGTCATCGATGTCATGAAACCGGCGAGCCTCGGGTTTGTGACGCCCGGCATGCGCGTCGAGTACAACGTCGATCGCGCAATTGTCGCACTATTGCCGCTTTCCGCGTTGATCGGCACGGCGGCCGGCTCGTTCGTCTGGGGTGCGATTGCCGATTTTTATGGACGGCGTGCCTCAATCCTTCTCTCTGCGGTCATGTTCGTCGGCACATCCATCTGTGGCGCCATGCCCTCATTCATGTGGAATGTCGCCATGTGTTTCTTGATGGGCGCCGCGGCCGGCGGCATGCTGCCGATCGCCTACGCCCTGCTCGCGGAAATCATGCCCACCAAGCACCGCGGCTGGAGCCTGGTTCTGATCGGGGGCCTTGGCACCATCGGCGGCTATTTCGCCGCGAGCGAGTTGTCCGCGCTACTGCAGCCGCTGTTTGGCTGGCGAATCATGTGGTTTCTGAATCTGCCGACGGGATTGCTGCTCATCTGCCTCAGCCCATTGATTCCGGAGTCGGCGCGATTTCTCCAGCAAATGGGCCGCTTCGACGAAGCGCGCGCGACACTGGCACGATTCGGGGCGGTGATTCAGCCCAAAACGCCGGCCGACGCCGTGAAGCCGCGCGCAATCGAGGCGCTGACGGCAACCCATGGACTGCTCGGCACCACGATCGCACTGACCCTAGCGGCGCTCGCGTGGGGATTGGTGAATTTTGGCGTTCTACTCTGGCTGCCCAGCGCACTTGTGGCCGAAGGGCACAGCGTCGGCCTCGCCAGCAGCATCATCGCCCGCTCGACTCTGATTGCCGCACCAACCGTGCTCGTCGCCGCTTATTTGTACAGCGCCTGGAGCACCAAGTACTCGCTACTGACCGCCATTCTGATCATGGCGCTGGGTTTGTTGGCCGTGCTGCTGCGCGGAGTCGGCAGCATTCCTCTGCTCAGCAACCCGGTCGTCTCCTTATCGCTGCTGATCGTCGGAGCGACTGCCGTGATTTCCATTTTACTGCCGTACGCGGCAGAGAATTATCCCGTCAGAGTGCGCGGCCGCGCAACCGGTTGGGTCGCCGGCTGGAGCAAAACCGGCGGGTTGATGGCACAGGGATTGAGCGTCCTTGCGTTGGTGCCTGCCCTGGGGGTTGCAGCGGCCATGGTATGTCTGCCGGCCCTGATATCGCTGCTGCTGATCGCCATATACGGGCGCGAGACGCGCGGCCGCGAACTTGGCGAGCTTGAATCCGCTCAAGATGAACGGCCGGTTGCGCACCACGCGCGGCTCTCCTCATAGGTTTCGATTCAACCTGCAGCGGCTGCGAACAGAGGACGATGATGAGTGCCAATCCCATTCGCAGCATCGCCATTGTTGGCGGCGGAACCGCCGGCTGGATGGTGGCTGCCAGCCTCAGCAAATTTCTCAAAAGAATGAACTGCGGGATCCGCCTGATCGAATCCGATCAGATCGGAACGATTGGAGTCGGCGAAGCCACCATTCCTCCCATCATGGATTTCATTCGGGCGCTGGGAATCGATGAAAACGACCTCATGCGCCAGACGAGGGCGACCTTCAAACTGGGAATAGAGTTTAAAGACTGGACACGTATCGGTCACTCCTATATGCATCCTTTCGGCCAGACCGGATTTGACATGGACGGCATCCCTTTTTCCGCCTACTGGCTGAAGACGCTGCAACAAGGCAGAGCCAGCAGGCTCGAGGACTACTCCTTGCAAGCGGTGGCCGCGCAAATGGGCAGGTTCATGCGCCCGGTTCGGGCCCCCAATTCACCCTTGGAGCGGATAACCTACGCGTTGCATCTCGATGCGGGACTGTTCGCCCGCTATTTGCGCTCCTATTCGGAAGCACGAGGCGTGATGCGCACCGAGGGCAAGGTGCAGCATGTTTCTCTGCGGCCCGAGGATGGCTTCATCAACTCAGTGACCCTGGAAAACGGCGAACAAATCCGCGCCGATCTTTATATCGATTGCAGCGGATTTCGCGGCCTGCTGATCGAGGATGCTTTGCACACCGGCTATGAGGACTGGACCCGCTGGCTGCCATGCGACCGTGCCGCCGCCGTCGGCTGTGAAAGAACCGGTCCCTTGTCCTCGCACACCCTGGCCATTGCCAAACAAGCGGGATGGCAGTGGCGCATCCCTTTGCAGCATCGGGTCGGCAATGGCTATGTCTACAGCAGCGCCTTCCTCAGCGATTCAAAGGCAGAGGATGAATTATTGTCGAGCCTTGAAGGCAAGCCGCTTTCCAATCCACTGAAGCTGCGATTCTCGACGGGCCGGCGCAAGGCGTTCTGGAATAAAAACTGCGTGGCCATCGGGCTGTCGGCAGGATTTCTGGAACCGCTTGAATCGACGAGTATTCATCTCATCCACCGTGGCATCGCCGTGTTCTTGAAGTTCTTTCCGGATCGAAACTTCAAGTCCGCCGACATCGAGCGCTACAACAAGATTTTCACATTCGAGTATGAACGCATACGCGATTTCCTGCTCTTGCATTACTGCATGACCGAGCGCGAGGACGGTGAAATATGGCGTCATTGCCGCAGCATCGCCCTGCCTGACAGTCTGCTGGAAAAAATCAGCCTGTTTCGGAGCTACGGACGCATCCTGCGCGAAGACACCGAACTCTTCCCGGTGCAGAGCTGGCTGTACGTCTTTGTTGGACAGAACATCTTGCCGTCCGGCTATGACCCGCTGGCCGACACCCTTGATCCCTTGGCTATCGAGACAAATCTCAACGATATCCGCGCGGTGACACGCCAATGTGCGGAGGCCATGCCGCTGCATCAGGAATTCATCAACCAGAACTGTTCAGCATTCACCGCGCCGGCGTAACAGCAGACACAACTGCCACGCACGCGCGCCGGCGATTCATTTTTGGATGCTGCTCCCGAGCGACGGCAGTTGGCGAAAATCGATCCCGACAGCGACGCACAACCTCAAGTTTTCAGCGCAGCGATCAACGCCCGCTCGAAAGCGCTCACCACCGCGCGGTTGCCGTCCGCTTGCTTCGCGGCTCGACGGATCGATTCACGCCGCAGGGCCTGTTGGCCGCTATCGCGGGACCCCTGTGCGTGAAGAGCGGCGATTTGCACATACTGGTCGGCCGATGAGGCAATTCCATCCGTCATTCCGATCTGCCGCAACAGGCCTGCCGCCAGGCGTTGGCGCAGGAATTCCCCTTCCAAAGCGACGATGGGAATTCCACGATGAATGGCTTGCCAGGCCGTGGTATAGCCGGAAAAGGCCGGGCAATCCAAGAACACATCCATCTCGTCCAAGAAACCGGCAAATTGCTCGCGCGACAGCCAGGGCATCACGCGCAAGTGATCGTTGGGATCGAGCCCTTCGGCTCGGAAGGCAGCCGCCAGACGATTGCGCAGCCTCGCCGTCGCCCAGTGCATTTTTTTTGGCTCGGCCAGCCAGAACTCACTGGGACCAACCGCCTTGGCAATACGCGTCAACAGCACATCGTCCGCCGGATCGAACTTGATCGGCTGCTGACATAGCGCGAAACGAACGCAATTGCCTTGCCGAGCGGGGCCGTTCCATGGCTGAGACTGAACGGGTGCCAAGTCGGTGCAAACTCCGGTTCCAGGTAAACGTATGAGCTTTTCGCGGTAATGGCGTTCGGCTCCCGTCCCTTCCAGAAGCTCTCCGGACACGAACAAATCGATACTGGGTAATCCGGTGGTCACGGGATGCCCCCAACCGGCAACCTGCAGCGGCGCCAAGCGCAAAGCCGCTAGCGCACAGGTGGCAGGATCCATTCCCACTTCAGGGTAGAAGATCACATCTGGGCGGTCCCGCGCGACTTCATCCAGCCATGCTCGCGTCGACCGAGGGCCTTGCACGAACCGATCGACGCGGCCTTTTGCCCAGGTTGTTTCTTGGTCGGTCATCGAGCCTGTGTGATACAGAACGACGTCGAACCGCTGCCGATCCAGATGAGCCACGATTCCTCGCAGTACCACGTCCCACACCGGGTGTTGCCGCACCTGGCCGCTCACGACAGCGATGCGAATTCGCTCTCGCAGCGGCCGAACGGTCCCACTTTCGGCGATTCGCGGTTGCCAATGAGCCGCCGCCGCGGCGCAGATTAGGTCACCGTAGCGCGACAGCAACGCCGTGACATCGGTAGGCCTGTACGCCAAATAAAATGGCTGGCTGACGCCAACCGACTTTCCCAGCTTTCCCGGATTGGCGTCGCTCCAAGCGGCCAGTTCCTCCAGCGAGCGTGTGAATATTTCAGTGGCCGCAACACTGTCGGAAACGGTGTCTGCCAATAAAGGGATCCTCGCCGACGCCACGCCCAATCTTGCTTTCGTATTGTCCGGATCGATAATGAGTGCGCGCTGGTAAGATGCGGCCGCTTCGGCCGGCTGGCCTTGTTCCCTGAATGCATTCCCGAGATTGATGTGCGCCTCGGCGTAGGCCGGCTTGTGAGTCAATGCCCGCCGATAGGAAGCCACGGCGGCATCGACGTCGCCCTGCTCCATAAGAACGAGGCCGAGGTTGTTGTGCGCCTCGGCGTTATCCGGTTTGTGGGTAAGCGCCCGTCCATGGGAAGCGGCCGCCTCCGCGTACTTGCCTTGAGCCATCAGCACATTGCCTAAATTGCTGTGGACTTCAGAGTAGTCTGGCCTGTAGCTCAGTGCCTGCCGGTAACAGACCACCGCTTCCTCCAGTCTGTCCTGCGCCTGCAGGGTATTGCCGAGGTTGCCATGCGCCTCGGCGTAATCCGGCTTGTGGCTCAATGCGCGCCGATAAGCGGCCGCCGCCTCCTCCAACTTGTCCTGCATCTGCAGCACCAACCCCAAATTAAAAAGCGCGCCGACGTGATTCGGATTATGGGCCAGCGCGCACGCGTAGGAAGCCGCCGCCTCCTGCAGCTTGCCCTGCGCCTTGAGCGCGTTGCCCAGGTTGTTGTGGAAGGCGGGAACGCAGCCATTCTGCGCGATGGCTCTACCGATCAGATCCACCGCCACGTCATTGCGGCCGATCTGATGGGCGAGTACGCCCAGTAAATGCAGGGAATCTGCGTGGTGGGGATCGGCCTGCAGGATCCGCAGGTAAAGCCGCTCCGCTTCGTTAAGCCGTCCGGCATGATGATGCCCCATGGCGGCGGCGAACACCTGTTGAATCCCCGGCGATGCTTCTTGGCCCAAGTCTCCTCCGATCGGCGGCACGTGGGCCGCCACTGCTGATAACGTTATCTCATCGGCGCAGTGCCGTGTAGTCGCGCGGCTCTTGGAGGAAATGCCTTTAGCGCGCAGCGCTTCTCGCCACACCTGGAGCAACGCATGCGCTTGGCAATTCCTCGAGCCTCGCATCCCAACCACACAGGCGACCCAGCGTACGCTGCTCGGCGGTAACGCCTACCGCTTTGGACAGAAGCAAGAGGCACTCGCTTTGGGCACTTACCCCGAGGTTCCTCTTGAGCGGGCCAGGTCTCGTCTTAAGTTCGCTCGCAACCTACTCGCCCACGGGCTCGATCCGTCGGCGTTGAAGGTCGCACTCGGAAAGCACGTCTTCGTTGTGACGATGCGCGAGTCGGAGATAGCACGAGGTCGCATGCCGGGACGTTTCAATCGGCGCTGGATTTGGCAGATAGCTTGATCGGAGGTGTGCCAGGCGGTCCTATTGATCTCGCGACGAACGCAAAATATGTGGAAGACTGCTGCGCCGGACGGCAACGCCTGTTCACACGTTGATCGCAATTTCCGCGACAATTGCTCTGCCCCTTGAGCTATGCGTCGACGCCAACGTTGGCGCCTCCTTCCTTGTCACGACACGTCCAGCGGCCACTAGGAAAGTTGGTACTTCCGTTGGTAATGATCGCGGTTACGGCTCAAATATTGTGTTAGATTCAGGGAGTTACGCCGGGTATTCGATTCCCCCCGGCTCCACCATTTGACCGATCCGACGACATCCGAAAAGATCCGAGGACTTCCACAAAACCCGCATAAAACGCGGGTTTTTTTATGTTTTTGAGATACTGAGAGCGCCGCAGGTTGCCATTGACTTCCGGGCTACTTGGGGGCTACTTGGGGGCAACTTTGGGGGCAACTTTGGGGGCAACTTTGGGGGCAACCGGCCAAACCCGAACTGGAGTTGCCCCCAAATGCCGCTCACCGACAGCATCGCGCGAAACGCCAAGCCCGCTGCGAAAACCATCCGGATCTTCGACCACGATGGCCTGTATCTCGAGGTCTCGCCGCGCGGCGGCAAATGGTGGCGCCTCAAATATCGCTACGCGGGAATGCATACACGATTGACAAGAATCGTGGACGACCGGCGGCGGCCGCCGTTCGCGACATTCGCCGCCAGTTGTGACTGTAGAGGTCCCGCTCTAGGCAAGCCGGCAGGCGCCTGACCGGTGCGAATCCGACTCGCCTTTCACGCTGCAATGATCTCTCGCAGCACTTCGGGCCGACGTGCTGCAATCGCGAGGAGTGAGCGCGCTGCGCCCGAAGGTTGGCGTCTGCCTTGCTCCCACTCTTGCAGCGTTCGTGTTGAAACGCCGAGCACTTCTGCAAATTGTTTCTGCGAGAGGCCAGTCCGTGTGCGCGCTTCGGTTATCGCGGAGACTGGAACGCGATGCACGTGCCCCGCCTGACCTGCCTTCATTTCCCGCACCGACGCCAGAAGTTCCGCGCCGATGTCGCGGGCCGCATCGCGTTTGCGCAGCGCCTTTTCACTCAACTTAGCCATTGATCGTCTCCCGAATCGTGTTAAGCGTCTTCGCTGGAATCGAATCCTTCACACCCTTCGCGTACATTATGAGCAGATAAATCACACCGTCCTTCAAGCGGTTGTAGTGAATCACCCGCACACCGCCGCGCTTACCGCTGCCGGGGCGCGACCAACGAACCTTTCGACACCCGCCCGAACCCTTGATGACGTCACCAGCCTCGGGGTTCAAAGCCAGCCACGCCACAAACTCACCGCGTTCCTCCTCACTCCAGTAATCCGGCCACAGTCAAGTGAAGCTCGGGGTTTCGATGACCGTGTACACAACGAGATTATACGTCTAAGACGTATATACGTCAAAGACGTAGTTGAAGTCGAGCCCGGTGAGCTGGCACGCCTGTCTCAGTCATAACGCCCCGATAACTTCAATTCGCACCGCGCTGGTCACCTCGGCTGGCGTCGATGCGACTCGCCAACCAGTCTCGGACTTCGCTCTCCAGCCATCCCACAGCCCGCTCGCCCAGCTTGATGCGTTGCGGGAACCGTCCCTCCGCCTGCATCTGGTAGATCATTGAGCGACCGAGCCCAGTGAGCTGGGAGACCTGTTTCAGCCTCAGCGCCCGTTCATTGGGGTCACGCGGCAGCTTTGCTGAAGAGTTCAGGTTGAACGCAAATTGTTTGTTGGTTTCGCTTTTCATGGATATAGCCTCGAATCCCTATCGCGTCATTTCCGGGGCCTTAGGTAGCCTGCGCTCGGGTCCGTCCCGTTCAATCCCACGCTGCTCTTTGATAAATCCGACGACTTGCGCCGCCAATCGTTGCCGGTCAGTAAGGACAGGCGGCAAATGGCTGGCGAAATAACGGACATCGCCTGCGAGGATGATCTCCCCCTGCGTATCCAACACCTCTGCCGCCTTCATCCAGGTAGCTACCAGCGATTTGCGCGTCTTTAGCAACCTTTCGCGCGCAGGATCCACGATGGTTCGGGTACGAGAGAGCTCTTGCGCGATCCCGGTCACCCGATCAAGCAACGCAGTCGACTTCCCGTATCGCTGCGCTTTGAAAAGCTTCTCCCGAGGGCTTCTCTTGTTTTCGCCTCGAATAGCCCGCGGCGTGGCATTCGCCGCAATACCCTGTTCGCGCATCAACCGCGCGAAGTCCTCGCGCCAATCTCGTAGGCGCTGCTTGTCAATGTGCAACCGCCGGCCGAGCTCGTTCTCGGCCTTCAGGACCAGATGCACGTGCGGGTGCTTCTGGTCGGTGTGCAAGACCATGCGTAGCGGTGCTCTGCAAATTTCTCGCGGGCGAATTTCCGCGCGCCGGCCATGACCTTGTCTGCCGGCGTCGGTGCCGGCATGGAAAGCACGATATTGTGCACGAGCTTCGTTGGTCGTCGCGCCGGACCGACTTCTTTCTGCCGGCGATATTGGCCGGCGGTGAGTTCCAAGTGCCACTCATCGAGCAGCTGCTTGTGCTGCTCCGAGTGTCCGATGAACACACCCTCGTCGGTCTCGATCTCCAAGTCGCCGTGGCGGCTGATGTAGCCGAACTGAGCGGCCACCGCACCCCTCGCTGTTCCTCCGCCAGTCACTTTCACCATGACCTCCGGGGTGCGACTCACGGTGCGCGAGATGTGGGCAATCTGCTCCAGGCTGAATCGACCGGGCATCTCCGGAGCACCGCGTCCGTGACTCACCACCTCGAAGAGTGCGGGTCCATCCCGCGGTACGCGAAAAACTCGTCTAGTCAACGCGGCTCTCCCAGGTAACGAGCGCCGCTTGAGCGAATTGGTGCATACGCTGCTCCGATCCGCTAGTACGGACCTAAGACATTGCACGAATTACTGCGCGTTTAGTGTTTGAGTTTCGCTGTTTTTTTCAGCGGAACTCGCCCCGGTCAAGCGACGCTCTGGGTCTCTTCGACCGATTTCTATGCGCAATCCTTGGTGTGTCCTCCCGGTTCAGTCACGGGGATGAATATGGGCGACCCGCCGGAATCGGGTAATGCCATAATTCGTACGATTTGGCGTTCACGTGAAGGACGCCGCCGAAAGAGTAAGCGACATACCTTAACCACGGCCTAACCACCCTTCTCATGCGCTTAGTAAGGACAGTCCTCAACGGAAGCTCCCGACGGCTTCTCCCAAGCGAGGAAACGGGGTTCGCGCTCCTCCCGGCCGCCCGCCCGCCGCTCACGCTTTCTCGCCGGTGCCCACCATGATCTTGCCATCGACGATTTTTACGGGGTACGACGCGACGCGACTCTCGGGATTAAGAGTCAAAGAACCCGTCGTTACATCATACTTCCACCCGTGTGCGCGGCAGGTGAGAATCTTGCCGTTGAGCTTGCCTTGCGCGAGTGATGACCCTTGGTGAAGACATGAATCGTCGATGGCGTAAATCGTTCCATCAACGTTGAAAAGAGCGATGCTCTTCTCTCCCACGTAGGCAAGCTTGCTGTTGCCCGGCGCTATCTGCTCGAGTTGTGCGACCTCGACAAATTCTGTCATGGCTATTTCCTGTCTGCCTTCGGCTACCCTTTTGCGCTAGCCGCCACAGACATATGCCCGGCCAAAGGATGTCCGTCCGAGCCTAGTGGTTTTTGCGCAGGAAGCTTGCCGTCGGTCGGATATAGGACCGAGCCCGTCTGACCCGCGGCACGATTCGGCGGCAGTCCGAGGTTGAATAACGTCTCTTCAACGGTCTCGTACCAGACTCCGGTCTTCATAAGCCGGTGCGCATCCTCGCCCGTTGCGATCTCGCGGCCAAGCCACCGCGCCATCTGCACGTGCTTTTCGACCATTTGCACCGAGGTCAGATGTTTGCCCTGCTTTGCATCCCAGAGATTCTCCTCGATGCCCGTGCGGGTGTGTTGACCCAGCGAGATCATGAACGCGGCGAGGGGCCAGCTAAGCCTGAACATGGTCTGGTAGGTCCATTTTGAGCCGTGCGGTGTGCGGCGGACCAGTTCCATCCAGTCGAAGGGATTTGCCCCTGTCGCGCCCCCGCCTGGCATACTAAAGAATCCATTCATCGGGCCCTTGTAAATTCCAAACCGAATGAGGCGCTCCACCTGCTCGAGTTGAGAAATTCCAGTGAGCGCAAAGTAGGGCTGGATTCCATGCTGTTTCAGGCGCTTCAAATGTTCGATGTAGAATTCCGGCGTGGCGTCGGTCACCATATTCGCGTACTGCCACCGCACCTTCGGATCCGCGAGATGTGTCCCCTCAAGATCGGCTTCAGGCACCATACAGGTCATGTCCGCCGACGAGGAGCAGACCGTCATCGTGACCTGATCGGGCTTGGGATCGATTTCGGTCAGCATGTGGCGCGTGTCGTAGCCATCCCATTTCGCGACCGCGGCCCCGGGCGGGGGCGACAATGAGATCGAGCCGCCCACCTGCAGGACCATCTTGGGCACGGCCTGGCGTAAGCGCCCGATCTGATCGCTGTACTCTTTGAAGTTTTTCGAAATGTGGCCAGTCTTTGGATCGCGAACGTGGATGTGTAGGATGCTTGCGCCTGCGTTGTAGCAATCCTTTGCCGCCTGCACCTGTTCATCCCAAGTGACCGGGACCTGTCCAGGGTAATCGTCAGGCATGAAGAACGGCCCGTACGGCGCTGCCGTGATCATCAGCGGGTCCTGATTCTCGGGTAGAAGGGAGTCGTCGGTGTAATACATGCGCTTCTCCTATGCTGAATCGTCGAACCCCCCATGGCGGGCCACGACGTCATCACAAACTGCGCCGCCTCATCGGGTTGGGGTTGCAACAACAGTCGCCCGCGCGAGCCATGAAGTGCGCGTGGTGGAAGTGAACCAAATTACGTTTTGAACCACGTTGGGACCTAGGTCCAATAGAAAATGACCAGCAAGGACAATGCTCCACCGGCCGCAGCCACCGGTAAGACGTCTTCGCCGGGCCCCTGGGAGGCGATGGCATTGGCACAATTGAGGGAATGGGACCCAGCATGGGCGGAAGCGGCCGAGCGCGTGACGCAGAACCCTTGGAAGCATGAGGTTCTGCCGCGCAAGACCGTGGAACTGGTCGGCTTGGCCGTCAACGCCGCCTGCACGAATCTCAATCCCGAAGGTACCCCCCGAACCACCCATCGGTCTTGCGGGCATAGTCGTCGAGCCGACCCCGGATTTGCTCAGACTGCAGCATGAACTCATCGACGTGGTCACGCCTTTCACCGTCAAGACCGGTACTGCCGCAGCGTTTGTCAGCACCGAGGATGGCCGGGACATCCAAGCGTCCTTGATCTACTACGTGGATAATTTTGTGACCGTCGCAGCAGGCGAGAAATTTAATCCGCACGTCACGATAGGTGTTGGTACTGAAACTTACCTGAAGGAGATGCTCGCGGAGCCTTTCCCGGCATTCACGTTTTCGCCCGTGGGAGCGTCAGTTTACCAATTAGGCGCTTTTGGTACGGCTCGAAAAGAACTCAAGGTGTTGACGCTGAAGAAGTGATATCACTCGACGGAGCGGGGATACGATGAACAAACTATGTTGTTCGGCGCTCATGCTCGTTGCAGTGCTTTTGTCAAGCAGCTGTGCCGCACCTGCTCGCGTCGTGGCACCCACGTCGGCAGCGGAGGTCGGTGAGTTTGGCCATGGTTTTCTGAACGGCTACCTGCCGCCATCCGACCTTCCCGACAGTTTGGCTCTAATACCGGCACCGCCGACCCCCGGTTCCGCGGCACAGGCCGACGATGACGCCGCGTTCCACGAACTGACGAAGTTCCAGGCAACGGCGCGAGGCGCAATGGCGGTGCAAGACGCGAACTTAAGCTGTCCACACGCTGCCGAGACTTTCTCCTGCGCGCTCGGTGTTCCGATATCGGAGAAGGAAATGCCGAATCTGAACATGCTTTTGCAAAGGACACTGACCGACGCGGGACTTGCGACCTACAAAGCGAAGGACAAGTATCAGCGCACGCGCCCGTTCGTAGTATTCAAGGTCGCGAGTTGTACTCCCGCCGAGGATGGCTTTCTGCGGACTGACGGGTCATACCCCTCTGGCCACACTTCCATCGGCTGGAACTGGGCATTGACGCTGACGGAGATCGCACCTGATCGCGCCGACGCAATCCTGAAACGCGGACGCGCGTTCGGTCAAAGTCGAGGCATCTGTGGCGCACATTGGAAGAGCGACGTCGAGTCGGGCCGAATTATTGGCGCGGCGACGTTCGCACGACTGCACGCGAGCCCTGTGTTTCAGGCGCAGATGGAAGCAGCCCGCGGCGAGGTTGCCAAGGCACGCAGCCGTGGTACAGCACCTACCGGTAACTGCGCCGCAGAGGCTGCAGCGCTCGAAACTTCCAGTTTATTGGCCCCCTAAATGTGATCCAACCGCCGATTGCCTTCTCGAGATGTGGTTGCTCGAAATCTGGCCGCAAGTTGCGTTCGTTTCCATAATGCACAGCGGTGTGCGTGGGTCGTCGCAATCTATCGCTGACGTGTTGACGGGTGCGTGCAACGTTGTGTCTGATCGCCGAGGGAACTACGGGGGAAGCAATGGACAACACGAAAGAGACCGAGACGCCGCCAATTTCACGTAGCAGTCGCCGCAAGGCTGACGCTGCTCTGGCGGCGGCGAAATTCAAGCTGACAACCAATGGCAAGCGCGTCGTACGCCGCTACGAAGTGCATGGCATGGAAGTCGTCGAGTGGGTTGCCGTCGAGAAGGCCGACAAGACACTCACCGGGTAACTCCGGCGGCAACTGCGACGCTTCGATTTCGGATACCATATTGGTATCAATGGGTTCCGGGGATTTTTGGGATCAACATGACTCGGATCGAGGTTCCGAACTCGGATGGCAGGCGCAAGTCCGGCCGCTTTGGTCGTTGGCTGATGATATTGCTGCTGCTGCTCGTGGTCGGCGTTGGATTGTGGACCTGGTTGACCCTCTCCTGGGCCTACTCGGACGGTGAACGCGCGGGGGTGCTGCAAAAATTCTCGCGCCGTGGGTGGATCTGCAAAACCTATGAAGGCGAATTGGCGCAGTTCGTCATTGCCGGTATCTCGCCGCAGATTTGGGAGTTCAGTGCGCGCGACCCCGCGATCGGCGCGCAGCTCACCAAGGCCGTGGGACACAAGGTGCAGCTGCACTATACCGAGCACGCCGGGTTACCGACTTCGTGTTTCGCCGACACACGCTACTTTGTCGATCGCGTGACCGTGGTCGGCGAGGTGCCCGGCGCGCAGTAAGCTGCCGCGAGCGCGCGCCTCAGGAAAACTGCCGCCGCGAGCTTGCGACCTGCTCGGCGATGGTCACCGCGGTGCGCAGTGCGGCGAGGCCATCCTCGCCCGTGACCGGCGGCGGCCGGCCGGTCGCGACCGCCTCCAGGAACGCCTGAATCTCCTCTTTCAGCGCATCGCCCTGCTCGTAGGTGTTCTCGTCGATGGCGACCTGGGGCATGCCGTCCGCGCCGACGCCGTTTCCCTTGCGGATCACGGTCAGGATCTTTTGCTGTAGATCGACCGAAATATACGCGTCGTCCTGAAACAGACGCAGCTTGCGTTCGGTTTTGAGGCTCACGCGGCTTGCGGTTGCATTGGCGACGCAGCCGTTCGCGAATCGCAGGCGCGCATTGGCGATATCGACCTCGTTGGAAAATACGCTGGTTCCGATTGCATCCACCGCCACCACCGGCGCGCGCACGATACTCAAGATCAAATCGATGTCGTGGATCATCAGGTCGAGGACCACGTCGACATCCGTACCGCGATACTTGAACGGCGCGAGCCGCGCCGACTCGATGAAACGAGGAATGCTGAGCGTCGGCTGTACCGCCCGCACTGCGGCGTTGAAGCGCTCCAGGTGGCCCACCTGCAAAATGCGCCCGGCCTTGCGCGCGATTTCGATGAGGCTTTGCCCTTCGGCCACCGTCACCGTCATCGGCTTCTCGACCAGCACGCTGGCGCCTGCCTCGAGAAATGCCTGTGCGACTTCGTAATGTGTGGGGGTCGGGGTCACAATACTCACCGCATCGACCGATCCCAATAAATCGCGATAGTCGGCGTATGCCGCTACTTTGAGTTCCGCCGCCACCGCGGAGCGCGCGGCTTCCGAAGGATCGGCGATCCCCAGCAAGCGGCAATTGGGCAAGCTGGCGTACTTCTGCGCATGGAATCGGCCCAGGTAGCCGACGCCGATCACCGCGGTGCGCATCAAGGGGGAGCGTCTCGCCGCCACTTGCTCTTGGCGCGGTAGTCTTGGCGCATCTGCAACGTGGCTCCGCCGACGATCGCAAAGCCGGCGCCGGCAAAACACAACAGGCCGCGCCATACCGTCCAAAGACCCGCCGACAGCGACCAGAGCATCATGCCCACGGCCAAAATGGCGCCCACGCCGATGAGGACCCAAGGTTTGGCGTCATACAGGGCCTGAGGTGTCCAGGAGCGCATGTTGCCGATTCTACAGCGGCGGGCGACGCGGCGGGATTCGTTTACAATCGCATTCATGAGTTTGGGAACCGCAGTAAGGCAGCTGAGGAACCGGCCTTGGGCCCTGGAACTGAGCGCCGCTGCGCTGGGACTGCTGTTTGGGCTGATCCTGATGCCGGTGCTGATTTTCTACACCGGCGTGGCGACACTGGGCCGTTACGAGGGAGCCAGCCTCAAGCAGATCTTTGCCAACCTGTACGAGGGCCTCGCTCAGGGATCGAGCGCCTCGTGGGTGGTGTTTGTGGGCCCCTACGGCCTGTATGTCTTGGCCAAAGGCCTGCGCGGCTGGTGGCGCGCCAGCGCAAAACTCAATTAGCGCAATTCAAGTTTTATCGCGCACGGACGCTACATGACAATAAGCGGATCCGGCTCTTCGCCGTTCCGGTATTGCCCTTGGAGTGCAGCGCTTGAACGCCGAGATTGAAGCCCTTCTTCGCCTGTCAGTGAATTTCCCGTCGCCGCCGGGAGTGGCGACGCACATCATCGAATTGGCGCAGGACCCTGAGATCGAGATGGGCAAGGTCGCAAAGGCGTTGAGCATGGACTCAGCGCTGTCGAGCAAGGTGTTGCGCATTGCCAATTCGCCGCTATATGCGCAGCGGCGCAAGAGCGAAAACTTGCGACAGGCGCTGGTGGTGCTCGGACTCAATGCCACTCTGACGCTGGCCTTGAGTTTCTCGCTGGTGAAATCCTTGCGTGGCGGCAAATCCAATGGACTGGACTACAAGCTGTACTGGCGCCGCGCGCTCCTCGCGGCCACCGCG
Source organism: uncultured Gammaproteobacteria bacterium (assembly GCA_963785405.1). Classification (GTDB taxonomy): domain Bacteria; phylum Pseudomonadota; class Gammaproteobacteria; order Steroidobacterales; family Steroidobacteraceae; genus Bog-1198. Next base: position 201,922 of record CAWAVF010000002.1, on the reverse strand, counting down.
GCGCGCGCTCTCGGCGATGTAATGCATCACGCACTGGCTGAGGAAATCTTCCTGGCGGCGCTGCTGCAGGATGTTGGCATGCTGGCTCTCGATCAGGCAGTGCCGGATTTGTACCGGGACGCAGAGAAACTGCAGCGCGATCACGCGGCGCTTGCGGAACACGAGAAGAAACGCCTGCAAGCCGATCATGCTCACGTCGGCGGCTGGTTGATGAAAACCTGGAACTTACCCGAGCGCTTGTATCGCACGATTGCGCAAAGCCATCATTTGGACATGGACTTCAGCGCCGATGCAGCCAAGGTTTTTGATCGCTGCGTTGCGCTATCCGGTCCGGTCGCCGATCTGTTCCTGCTGGACCCGGAACAGCGGCAGTTCGCCGAAACTGCGCTGTGCGCCGAGCGCGCCCTGGGGCTCGATAAGATGGCGTTTGGGCAGGTATTGGGAACGATCGGCGCCATGATTCCGGAGACGGAAGCGATTTTCGAGGCCGAATTGCTCTCCAAGCAGCACCCCGAATTGATTCTCGAGCAAGCGCGCGAGGTTTTGATGCTGCGCAGCCTGCATGCGTTGCGGGAAATAAATACCTTGCGTGCCTCGGCCGAGACCGCGTCGGAACGGGCGCTCGAAGTTGAGGAACAGACGCGCCGCGATCAGCTCACCGGTGTGTATAACCGCGCCTACCTGGAGCAATTCATTGCCCGGGAATTCGATAACTCGATGCGCCACAAATGGCCATTGAGCATCGCCTGCATCGACCTGGACAACTTCAAACAAATAAACGATAGCTTCGGGTCGCAGGCGGGCGATCGCATCCTGCAGGCGACCGCGCGTATTCTGCGCGGCAACACGCGCGAGACCGACATGATCGCGCGCTACGGTGGTGAGGAATTCGTGGTGGTGTTGCCGGCGACCGATGCCGATACCGCCCACAGCATTTGCGAACGCATCGTCATGGCATTTCGCAATACCGGCCACGTGGTCGGGTCGGATCACTGCAAAGCGACGGCGTCGATTGGTTGCGCGACGCATGGCACCCAGATCCAGTTCAATAGCGTCGCCGAGTTCATCAAGGCGGCCGGCCAGGCTCTGTACACGGCCAAAACACGCGGCCGCAACCGCTCCGTGCCCTTCGATCGGCATCTATCCGCGTCGCTGGTGCGCAGCGGCTGAAAGCTGATTTAAGTCATATCGCGCCGTCCTTATGTCTGCAGCGATTTGAACTGCGTCACAGTTTGGCAATTTTGCAGAATCTCCGCTGTCGCGATTTGGGAACATTGGCGCTGCGGCCAGATCAGAACTAAAGAAATGGGGCAGCCGCGATGGGAATTTACTTGACGAGGCACGACGATGGCGAGTAGTGAAAAGGCCCGCGGGGACCAAGAAGCAGCGGTCAGCATCGAGCGCCGGCGCGAACAGCGGCGCGCGGAAGACGTTGCGCGAATCATTCGCACGCTGTCCTTGGATGTGGAGTCGCCAAAGGCATCGGACAAAGACATGGGCTCCGACCCTTACAATACTTCCGGCGGCTTTGATCGCAAGAAAAATTGGACGAGAGTCTCTAAGCGCTAGTTACTCGGGGTGCTAGAGCCGCGTCGGTGGGACGCGCGAAACTCGCTGTTTGGATACCATCGCGGAAAGCGGCGGCTGCGCGCGATGCGATTGCCTATCTCGTAGTCAAGCGTCAAGTCGACGACCGCGCCGTGCACATTCCAGTCCGCGTAATATTGATCGCTGGGTTGGCGATAGCGATGCGCAAAGTAGTCGTCAATTTGCGCCTTGCCCCACGCCGGACCGCGGGCCGCGCTGTCGATCCCTGCCTGCAGGAACAACACCGGCAATCCGTGATGCGCGAAGCTGTAGCTGTCCGAGCGGTAGTACCTGCCTTGCTGAGGATAGGGCTCGGGCCGCGTTTCGCGTCCCTGCAGCAGCGCGTCGGCACGCGCGGTGTCTTCTAGATCGGTGTTGCCGAAGCCGACAATACTGACATCGCGAGTCGGACCCCCATCGATCAATGTCTCGACGTCGATGACGGCCGCGGTTTGTCGTAATGGGAAAACTGGGTTCGCGGCGTAGTATTCGGAGCCGAGCAGATCGGGTTCCGCCGCTGTGGTTGCAAGAAATACAATCGAGCGATCCGCCGCCGGCTTGGTGCGTGCGAAGGATTGCGCCAGCACCAGTAAACCGGCGACTCCGGTGGCGTTGTCGACCGCGCCGTTGAAAATGCCGTGGCCGGCGCGCGCATCGGCTCCCAGGCTGTCCCAGTGGGCGGTAAACAGCACGTTTTCATGGCCACTGCGTCCCGGCAGCAGGGCGATGACGTTTGCCGAATTGAATTGCCGAATCGCGTTATGAATCGTCGCGTCGACCGTAATCCCCATGGGCGCCGCTTTGAAGCCGGGGTGGGCCGCGGCGGCGCTCTGTACGTCGATGTCGAGGCCCGCTGCCGCGAACATGGCCCGCGCCGAAGTCTGCTGCATCCATCCCTCGATCGCCGCGCGCCCGGCGTATCTGTCAGCGCCGGCAAGTTCGAATTGCGCGCCGCTCCAGGCAGCCTGCACTGCATCCCAGCCAAAGCCCACGGTTTGCGCATCGTGCACCAACAGCACACCTTCCGCGCCCTGCCTGCCGGCCTCCTCGACTTTGTAGGCCCAGCGGCCGTAGCCGCTCATGGAATTGCCCTTGAACACCGCGGGATCCTTGGACGCATAGCCTGGATCGCCGGCCAGGACCACGACGGTTTTGCCGTGCACGTCGATGCCGGCGTAATCATTCCACGCGTATTCCGGGGCGACGATGCCGAAGCCCACGAAAATCAGCTCGCTGTGCTGCAGTTGAACCAAAGGTTGGGCGCGCTTGGTCCAAATCACCATGTCCTTGCCGTAGATCAAGCTGCGCGCGCCGCTGCGCCCGATCGCGGTGAGCGTGGCGTCGCCAGCCGCGGCTATCTCCACCAACGGCACCTGCTGCACGAAACTTGCGCCGTTGCCGGGTTTTAAGCCCAGTTTGCGAAATCTTTCGACGAGGTAGGCTACCGTCTTGTCCTCCCCGGGAGTGCCGGGCTTGCGACCCAGGAACTCATCGGAAGCCAGCACGCGGACATGATCCGTATAGGCGGTATCGTCGATGTCGGTGGAGGGCTGTTCCTTGGGCGTCACGGTACACGCCGGCATCGCCCACACCAACGCCACAACAATCCCAAGACGCTCGATTCGCATAGGTTAACTCGCTTGACCTGTTCAGTTGCGGCGCGGCCAATACAAAAAAACCACGCCGCCGAGGCTCACAGCCGTGGCGAGGTGCGCCCAGCCGCGCCATGGCCTCGCCCTCACTTGTCCAAGGAAACTACCTGCGCTGGCGGCGGTCAATATGGTGAAGGCGGCCAGGCTGCCGATGAGCCGAGGCATTTCGCGCGCCAAATCAGGCTGTTCAGCCCTCAACACGAAAAATACGATCAGGACGGCACCCAAGCCAAAAGTGATCGATGCCGCGGACCCTAGGAGGATGCCGATCAAAACCGTGAACGGACGCATATCCTCCGGCTCATATACACTTGCTAGGAAGCACGGGCTTCTCTAGCCTTGAAGGGGGGCGGGGATTGGAGTTTACAGGAGAACGGCGACGGTGATGACAAATAGGCCCATGGCCACTCGTTCGCGATGGATTACCGGCATTGCCATCTGCTTGAGCGCAGTCGGCCTTGCCGCCCTCTTAGGCGCTGCGATGACCCAGCCGGCCGCGGTACCCGCCGCTGCCGCGGTGCTTGCGCCCACCGAGCAGGAAAATTACGTGGCGCGGCGTGTGGCGGACATCATCGCCCATGAACACTATCGCCGCGCACCGCTCGACGATCATCTTTCCAGCCTGATCCTCGACCGCTATCTCGATGCCATCGACGGCGGCAGGAGCTATTTCTACGCAAGCGATATTGCGGAGTTCGAGCGCTATCGCTACGAGCTCGACGATGCGATCAAGACCGGCGATGTCGAGCCGGCATTCGTGATCTTCCGCCGCTATCAGCAGCGCAGCCGTGAGCGCATGGCCTACGCCATCGATCTTCTCAACAAGAAACCGGACTTCGACATCGACGAATCGTTCAATTTCGACCGCGAGAAAGAGCCCTGGCCCGCAAACGCCGCTGAAATGAACGAGCTGTGGCGCAAACGCGTCAAGAACGATGCGCTATCGCTCGTCACCGCAGGCAAGCAATGGCCCGAGGTGACCGACATTCTGCGCAAACGCTATGAGCACGTGGCGAAGCGCATGGATCAGAGCAAGCCCGACGACGTGTTCGAAGCGTTCATGAACGCATTCGTGCTGTCCTTGGATCCGCATTCAAACTATTTCTCGGCGCGCAACTCCGAGGAATACAACATTCAGATGAGCTTGAGCTACGAGGGCATCGGGGCATCGCTGCAGTTGACGGACGATTACGTCACGGTGATCGACGTGATCGCCGGCGGCCCTGCCGCGCTCAGCGGCAAACTTGCCGCGAGTGATCGCATCACGGCGGTCGGCGAGGGCAAGAGCGGAGAGTTGGCGGACGTGATCGGCTGGCGTCTCGACGATGTCGTGCAGAAAATTCGCGGCCCCGGAGGTTCGCTGGTGCGGCTGCAGTTGCTGCCCGCGGGCGCGGCTCCAGGTTCGGTACAAAAAGTGGTGGAGTTCACCCGCAACCGCGTGTCGCTCGAAAACCAGGCAGCGCACAAGGCGATGCGCACCGTGACGCGCAACGGCCACGAGGTCAAAGTCGGCATCATTACCGTGCCGAGCTTTTACCAGGACTACGATGCCAGCCGCGCGGGCGCGAAGGATTATCGCAGCACCACGCGCGACGTGCAGCGACTGATCGGCGAGCTGCGCAAGGACGGCGCCGATGTCTTGATCATGGATCTGCGCGCCAACGGCGGCGGCTATCTGCCGGAAGCGGAATCGCTGACCGGCTTGTTCATAGACCGTGGACCCGTGGTGCAGCTGCGCGACACATCCGGTCACATTGAAATCGATGATGATCCGAACCCGGCGATTTTCTACAGCGGACCCCTGATCGTGCTGGTGGATCGATTCAGCGCCTCCGCCTCGGAGATTTTTGCCGGCGCCATCCAGGATTACGGGCGTGGGTTGATCGTCGGTCAGCAGACCTACGGCAAGGGCACGGTGCAGAATGCGCACCCGCTGAATTACACGATTTTCGGCCGCAAACCGGAATTGGGTCAGCTCAATGTAACGATCGGCAAATACTATCGGATCACCGGCGAGAGCACTCAGGACCGCGGCGTGACCCCGGACATCGCGCTGCCGTCGCTGATCGACGCCAATGAAGTCGGCGAGAGCACCCGCGATCGCGCCCTACCCTGGGATCACATCGAACCGGCCGCGTTTCGAGTCGAAGGCGATTTGAAGCCGATCGCCGCCAGCCTCGAGAAACTGCACGAGGAACGCACCGCGGGCAGCGCGGATTTCCGTTACTTGCACGACGATATCGCGGCGCTCGATGCCATGCGCAGCCAGAAATCCCTGTCATTGAATCTGAAGACCCGCGAAGCGGAACGCAAGCGGCTGGACAGCGACCGGCTCGAGCGCGAGAACGCCTGGCGGGCGGCACACGACGTCAAGCCGGTCAAGTCGCTCGAGGAAATCAAGGACGATGCCACCGCGGGAATCTTGCTGGATGAGGCGTCGCAGATCGCCGCCGACCTGGCCGTGATCAGCGCGCACAAGGCGGCTCCGACCCAGGCGCGCCGCACCGATAACCACTAGCTTCAGCGCAGCAGGACGGTGTACAGGTCCCAGTAGTCCTCGGCCAGCACATTCCACGCAACGGCGGCAGGCGGCTTGGGTCTGCCGCCAAGATCGAGTTCCGGAGGCTGCGGCGCGAGGGAATCCGCCGTCGGCACCGTATCCGCGGAATTGCGGTACTCGCAGATGGCGCGCAAGCGCTCCAATTTGGCCCTCACGGATCCTGTAATCTGTTTCTGATTGGCCACCGCCAGCTGCGCTTTCTGCACGCGCTGCATGTAGCCCTCGCAATCCTCGCGGCTGCCGAAGTTCATCTCGTGAACGCGGCGCGCGACTGCTTCCTTGGCGCGCGCTGCCAGGCCATAGGCGTCCGCATGCTCGCACAGCAATTCGGCATAGCCGATGAGCGCAAGATTGATGTTGCGGCGGGATGCCAATGACAGGCCGGGAAATTCAAGCCCGGCTTCGTGCTCGATGGCGCTGCGCTCCGAATGCAGGTCGCCTACCGCCGCGTCGGCCATCACCACTTGGTTGCGCAACGACTCCAGCGACTTCTGGCGGCGCCGGCGTTTGAAGTAATGCCAAAACGCAGTCAGCCGTTCGATCTCATTCTGGGTCTCGGCCAACAGCCGGCGTTGGTTGTCGGCTGCGGCGGCCGCCCCCCGCAGGCGTTGATCCGCATCGGCGAGGCGCGCGTTTTTCTCGGCCTCGAGGTCAGCCTTGTGCTTCGCCGTTTCCCGCGCTTCCTGCTGGCGCGTCAGATCCGCGGCGAATGTCGAGAGCTGCTGTTGACAGGTCTTCCACAATGCGCGCAGCTGGAAGAACACCAGCGCGCCGAACCCGGTCTTTGGATCGCCGAGTAAATCGCCGAGCGCATCCAGCTGTTCCTGTACGCGGATGGTCGCGCCTTCCTGCTGTTTGAGCTTGTCGCGCAGCAGGTGAAATTCGTCCTTCAAGTCGGCGTAGGCTTTCTTGAGACCCGCGCGATTTTGGAACAGCTGCATGAGCCGCTCTTCCTCGGGACTCACCGCGCCGCCCTCGGCACCGCCTTTGAGAAAACTCAGCTTGTCGATCAAAGTCCCGCCTCAGCCCATGATGAAATTGCGGCACACGCCGACGCCGCCATTCAGGCTTTGCGTCTAAAAGCGATGTCCCCGCTCGGCACAATATTCCAGCCATTTATTTAACATCATGTTACGGGTCCAGCGCTGATCCAGTTCACGCTTGAGTCCCGACTGCAACTTGGCGAGCTGCGGGTGGCGTTGAAAGCCGCGGAAGCTGCGCACTTCGGCCAGGCGTGCGTCGTGATATACGCACACCTCCAAATCCGGGTCGCGGATGCGCGCGCCCTCAAAATCGAACTCATATGTGAGCCGAAACACACTGGTGTAACGGCACAGTTCCAGCGGGGTGAGATACAGATCACAGTCCGAGGCAACCTTGGAGACACGGGCTGTTTTAATGCCGCGTAGCTCCTGCACCAGCCAGCCCAGGCGCACAAAATTGCTCTCGTACAATGTCATCAGGCTGACAAAGCTGCCGGGCCGCGCCTGCCACGATGTCTTGCACCATTGATCCGCTATCATGATCGAACTATACCATGCAGCCCGAGGCTGTCAGGGGCGCAGTCGCCGCTCGATGCCCATGCGGTCGAGAATTCTGCTGGATATTTCTTCGATTGAGACTTCGGTAGTGTCGAGCGCGGGTACTCCGTGGCGCTCGAACAATGACTCCGCGGCTCTTACTTCGAATGCGACTTGTGCCGCCGACGAATAGCGGCTGTCGGGACGGCGCTCGTTGCGAATTTGCTGCAAGCGATCCGGCTTGATCGTCAAGCCGAATAATTTTCGCGTGTACGCGTCGAGCGCGCGCGGCAATTTCCGGGATTCCAGGTCATCCTCGGTCAACGGGTAATTCGCGGCGAAAATTCCATACTGCATGGCAAGATACAAACATGTCGGCGTTTTCCCGGAGCGTGACACACCCACCAGAATAACGTCGGCGCGCTCGTAATCGCGCACCACCGAACCGTCATCATTGGCCAGCGCGAAATTCGTGGCGTCGATGCGCATGGCGTAGGCGTGCGTATCGGCCATCCGATGGCTCCTACTCGCGGTATGGGTGGTCTCCGTCTTGAGTTCGCCGGCCAGAGGTGCTAGGAAAGGATCAAAAAAATCCAGGAAAAATCCGGTGCTGCCGCGGACTATATTGCGCACATCCTCTTGAACCAGCGTGCTGAACACTACCGGGCGCATTCCCTCCTGCGCGCCGACCAAATCGATTTTTCGAACGGCTTCAATTGCCTTGTCAACCGTGGAGATAAATGGCACAGTCACTTGACGAAATTCAATGCCGTCGAACTGCGACATGAGGCTGTGACCCATGGTCTCGGCAGTGATACCCGTTTGGTCGGAAACGAAGAATACAGTTCGTTTGATCACGGTAACCTCTGAACGTAGGCGCACCGCAAAGTGTTTCACTTAAAGCAGCGTCGGACAAGCAGCACCATGAAGCCTTACATCATTCCGCTGGAAAAACTCAAGAACACGGACGTGGAACTCGTCGGCGGCAAGAATGCGTCGATCGGCGAGATGATTTCCGGTCTGACCGCCCTCGGGGTTTCGGTGCCCGGCGGATTCGCCACCACCGCACACGCCTATCGGGATTTTCTGGCGCAGGGCGGCCTCGACGAGCGAATTCGCGCCATCCTGGCAACTCTCGACGTGGATGATGTCGAGCGCTTGAGCGCAGTCGGCGCGGAAATTCGCGGTTGGATGCTGGCCACGCAATTTCCCGCCAGGCTGCAGGAGGAGATCTTAAGCGCCTACCGCAACATGCAAGGCAGCGCCGACAGCGCCGAGTTCGCGGTCGCCGTGCGCTCCTCGGCGACCGCTGAGGATCTGCCGGAGGCCTCCTTCGCTGGCCAGCAAGAAACTTTTCTCAATGTGCGCGGCGAGCAGCAGGTGCTCAAGGCCATGCACGAAGTGTACGCCTCGCTGTTCAACGATCGCGCCATTTCCTATCGCGTGCACCACAAATTCGATCACAGCGCGGTGGCGCTGTCGGTCGGCATACAGCACATGGTGCGCAGCGACCTGGGCGCGGCCGGTGTGATGTTCACGCTCGACACGGAATCCGGATTTCGCGACGTGGTGTTCATCACTGCTGCCTACGGTTTGGGCGAAACGGTGGTGCAAGGCGCCGTCAACCCCGATGAGTTCTACGTCTACAAGCCGGCGCTGCGCGCAGGCAGGCGCTCGATCCTGCGCAAGAATCTCGGCGGCAAGGCCATAAAAATGGTCTATAGCGAAGCCGGCGCGAAGGAACGGGTACGCACCGTCGAGGTCGCGAATGCCGACCGCAATCGCTTCTCGCTGGACGAGGCCGATATTGTAAATCTTGCCAAGCAGGCGCTCATCATCGAGCAGCACTACGGCACGCCCATGGACATCGAATGGGGCAAGGACGGCGCAACCGGCAAAGTCTACATTCTCCAGGCGCGCCCGGAGACCGTACAGAGCCGTGCCGGGCGCACCATCCAGCGCTTTACGCTCAAGGCCCGCTCCCGGGTGCTGATCAGCGGCCGCAGCATCGGACAGCGCATTGGCGCGGGCCACGCTCGGATCATCAAGGACGTGAAGGAAATGTCGCGGGTGCGGGCGGGCGACGTCTTGGTTGCCGACATGACCGATCCGGACTGGGAGCCGGTGATGAAGCGCGCCGCGGCCATTGTGACCAACCGCGGCGGGCGCACCTGCCATGCGGCCATCATCGCCCGCGAGCTTGGCATACCGGCGGTGGTGGGCTGCGGTACGGCCACGTCCGCAATCAAGGAAAACCAAGCAGTCACGGTTTCCTGCGCGGAGGGCGACACTGGCTACATATACGATGGGATGCTGGAATACGACCAGCGCAGCATCGAAATGGATGCGATGCCGGAGATACCGGTGAAAATCACCATGAATGTCGGGAATCCCGACCGCGCATTCGATTTCGCGGGCATCCCGCATCGCGGCGTCGGCCTGGCGCGCCTGGAGTTCATCATCAATCGCATGATCGGCGTGCATCCGCGGGCGCTGCTCGAGTTCGACAAACAGAGCGCCGAACTCAAAGACACCATCAGCAAACAGATCGCCGGCTACGACGGCCCGGTCAACTTCTACGTCGACAAGTTGAGCGAGGGTATCGCGCAGATCGCGGCCGCGTTCGCGCCGGAGCCGGTGATCGTGCGCCTGTCGGATTTTAAATCGAACGAATATGCAAATTTGATCGGCGGCAAGAATTATGAACCGCACGAGGAAAATCCGATGCTCGGATTTCGCGGCGCATCCCGCTACATCGACAAGGTTTTCAGGCCGTGTTTCGAACTCGAATGCCGGGCGTTGAAGCGCGTGCGCGATGAGATGGGGTTGACCAACGTGGAGCTCATGGTGCCGTTCGTGCGCACGGTCGCGGAGGCGAAGGCCGTGACGCAGCTGCTCGCCGACAATGGCCTCAAGCGCGGCGACAACGGCCTGAGGCACATCATGATGTGCGAACTGCCGACCAACGCGCTGCTCGCGGACCGCTATCTGGAATACTTCGACGGCTTCTCGATAGGCTCCAATGACATGACGCAGCTCGCGCTTGGCCTGGACCGCGATTCCAGCGTCGTCGCCAAATCATTCGATGAGCGCGACGATGCGGTGAAATATCTCATGGCGCTGGCGATCAAGGCCTGCAAGGCACAGGGAAAGTACGTCGGAATCTGCGGCCAAGGCCCATCCGATCATCCGGAACTCGCGCGTTGGCTGGTGGAACAAGGCATCGACAGCCTGTCATTGAATCCCGACACGGTGGTCGAGACCTGGATGTTTCTCGCCAACAACGTGCCAAAGTAAGGCCGGCTAAAACGGGCGCAGCAACCGTTCGCGATAGTATTGCAGCTCGGCAATCGACTCGCGCACGTCGTCCAGCGCAAGATGGGTCGAGGTCTTGCGAAACCCCTCCGCGACCTTCGGCGCCCAGCGCAACGCCAGCTCTTTCAGGGTGCTGACGTCGAGATTGCGATAGTGGAAGAACTCCTCCAGTGCCGGCATATGGCGCGCCAGGAATCGCCGATCCTGGCAGACGCTGTTGCCGCACATCGGCGAGCGTTTAGGTTCCAGCCACCGTTGGAGAAACTCGAGAGTGCGCCGCTCCGCGGTGGCGACATCGATATTGCTTGCCGTGACGCGCGCGCACAGCCCGGAGCGTCCATGCTGATTGCGGTTCCAATCGTCCATGGCATCGAGCACTGCCTGGCTCTGATGCACCGCGAACACCGGCCCTTCGGCCAGCACCTTGAGGTGTTTGTCGGTTACGATCGTTGCGATCTCGATGATGAGATCGGAATCCGGCTTCAAGCCGGTCATTTCCAAGTCGATCCAAATTAGATTTTCGGGGGATTTCATTTGTTGCAGGGTAAGTGGGCATGGTAGCAGGAGGCACCGGCACCGTGCTCGCGAGTTTCGGCCGGGGAGTACTGGTGCAATCCGGCGACAGCGTCGTGCGCTGTGGATTGCTGGGCCGCAAATTGCGCGTCGTGTGCGGGGACCGGGTGACCTGGGGGTATCCACCGGCCGCCGACGGCCCCTCCGTCGAGTCGATTGGACCGCGCCGCAACCTCATCGAACGAATCGATGCGCGCGGCCGCGCCGAACCGGTGGCCGCCAACATCGACAGGCTGGCCATCGTGGCGGCAACGCAGCCGGCGGCCGACTGGTTTCTGGTGGATCGCTACTGGGCGGGAGCCGTGCTCAAAGAACTGGACGCCCTGCTCATCGTGAATAAAAGCGACCTTGGAACCGATGCCATACAGGCGCAGATCGAGGATTACCGCAGATTGCACTTGAGCTGCGTACAAGTGAGCTGCCAAACCGGATCCGGCATTGCCGAACTCAAAAAGCAGCTCGCCGGCTGTGTGACTTTGTTGGTCGGTCAGTCCGGCGTGGGCAAGTCCTCGCTGGTCAACGCACTCGCGCCCGAGGCGGCGGCGCAGACCGCAGAACTGACTCGCGATGCCGAGGGCCGGCACACGACCACGACCGCGCGTTGGTATCAGCTCGGCGCGAGCGCCAGCCTGGTCGATGCCCCGGGGGTGCGCGACTTCGCTCCGCCGGCGAGCCTGGCGCGCGCAGCCGAACGTGGGTTCGTGGAAATCCATGCGCGCAGCGCGCAATGCCGTTTCAATGATTGCCGGCACCTGGAAGAACCGGGCTGCGCCGTGCGCACCGCGGTGATCAACGCTGAAATCGCGGCGCGCCGCTACGAAAGCTATCGGCGGTTGTTTCGCTTGTACGAAAAACTCGCCTCTTAGGAAACGCTGGTGCGTCCGGCCAAAGCATGCGCCAGTGTGCCGCCATCGACGTATTCCAGCTCCCCGCCGACCGGCACGCCATGAGCGATCCGCGAGGCCTTGATCCCCAAACCCAGTGCGAGTTCTCCCAGGTAGTGCGCAGTGGCCTCCCCTTCGGCGGTCGGGTTTGTGGCAAGAATCACTTCGCGAATTTCGCCGGTCTTGAGCAGGCGCTCGAACTCGTCCAGACCAAGTTCGGCGGGCCCCACACCGTCGAGCGGCGACAAATGTCCCATCAGCACGAAGTAGCGCCCGCGAAATCCACCCGACTGCTCGATGGCGACCACGTCCGCCGGTGATTCGACCACGCACAGCTGCGCAGCATCGCGCTGGCTGGAGGCGCAAATCGCGCAAAGCTCGCTTTCCGTCAGCATGCGGCAGAGTTTGCAGTGGCCGATCTGATCCAGCGCCTCGGCCAGCGCCTGACTCAGAACTTTTCCGCCGTCGCGATCGCGCTCCAGCAGGTAGAACGCCATGCGCTGAGCCGACTTGGGTCCCACGCCGGGCAGGCAGCGCAGCGAATCGATCAAGCGAGCTAGAGTCGGCGTGTACTTCATCTAATTCTTGACGTTCAAAACGGCAGCTTCATTCCCGGCGGCAGGTTCATGCCGGACATGAGGCCCGAGTACTTCTCCTGGGTGCGCGCGGCGACCTTGCGCACGGCATCGTTGACGGCCGCCACCAGCAGATCCTCGAGCATGTCCTTTTCCTCAGCGAGCAATTTCGGCTCGATCAGCACTTTTTTTGCCTCGTGCCGACCGTTCAACGTGACTTTGACCATGCCGGCCCCGGACTCACCGGTGACTTCGATTTCAGCCAGTTCGGCCTGCGCCTTCTGCATGGTTTCCTGCATTTGCTGCGCTTGCCGCATTAGATTTCCCAATCCACCTTTCATCATGCGCTGCCTCCCAAGGTTTAAGTCGTCGGTTTGACCGAAGTCAGATCCACTTCGCCGCCAAAGCGCTCCCGCAGTCCCTTCACAGTCGTATCCGACTCGAACGCAGCCGCTGCGCGCGAAAGCTTGCCTTGTTCCGCAAGCACGCGCTGACGCGCCGGTGAATCGAGGCCTGGTTGTGCGGTTTCGAACAGCACGCGAATTTCCCGGCCCAAATACTTGGACAAGCCTTGCACGAGTTTGTCTTCAATGGGACGCGTGCGCCGATCTGTTGCCGCTTGATCGAGCTGCAACGTCAGCACGTTGTTCTCGAACGCGGCGGGCACACAATTCAATGCCAGCTGGCGCACCATGCCGCTCAAAGCCGCTGCATCGACCACGGCCGGCCAATTCGCGGCATCGACCGTGGTCAGCCGCAGCGCGACCGTGCTTGTTGTCGCGATGACGTCGGGTGGGCTGGCCGCGGCGCCGGCTGCAGGCGTATGACCCGGCGCTGCGGCTGGATTGAGCGCGCGGCCTGTGTTCACGGGTTCGGCCGCGGTCTCCGGGCGAAACGCCAGCATTCGCAGCAGCGTCATTTCAAAGCCCACCCGAGGCTCCGGCGCCATCGAAAGATCGCGGCGGCCCGCGATCGCGATTTGATAATAAAGCTGCGCATCTTCGGCTGAAATCGCCTGCGCCAGCCGCGCCAGCTGCGCGGCATCGAATTCCTCGTCCTCCGCGGCCGCGGCGGGAACGATTTGTACAATCGCGATGCGCTGCAGGAATGTCGCGAGCTCAACCAGCGCGCGGTCATAGTCGGGTGCATCGCGATCAAGGTCCTTGACCACGGCCAGAAGCGCAGCGCCGTCGCCGCGCGACAGCGCTTCGACGAGCCGGCCCACATGTCCGCGATCAATGGTGCCAAGCATCGATCGCGCGTTCGCCTCGCTGACGCTGCCGCCGCCGAAAGCGATCAGCTGATCCAACAGGCTCAAGCCGTCGCGCATGCTGCCTTCCGCGGCGCGAGCGAGCAGCGCCATAGCGGCCGGTTCAAATACCAAGTTCTCCGCGGCCGCGATCATTTTCAAGCGTTCGCCGATCAACGCGGCGGGCAAGCGCTTGAGACTGAACTGCAAGCAGCGCGATAAAACGGTCACCGGCAGTTTTTGCGGATCGGTGGTCGCCAGCAGGAATTTGACATGCGGCGGCGGCTCTTCCAGCGTTTTGAGCAGCGCATTGAACGAATGATTCGACAGCATGTGCACTTCGTCGATGAGATAAACCTTGTAGCGTCCGCGACTCGGCGCGTATTGCACGTTGTCCAGCAAATCGCGGGTATCGTCGACCTTGGTGCGCGAAGCTGCGTCGACCTCGATGAGATCGACAAAGCGGCCCTCGTCAATTTCCCTGCATGCGGCACACACGCCGCAGGGATTGGAACTCACGCCGGCCGTCTCGCAATTCAGCGATTTCGCCAAGATGCGCGCGACCGTTGTTTTACCGACCCCGCGGGTTCCCGTGAACAGAAAGGCGTGATGCACCCTGCCGCTGTCGAGCGCGTTGGCAAGCGCCCGCAGCACGTGCTCCTGCCCCACCATTTCGGCGAAGCGCTTGGGGCGCCATTTGCGCGCTAATACGATGTAGCTCATAAAGGATTTCAAGTTTAGCTGCGGAAACAGCCAGCGCGTGCCTTTTTGACGCCGGTAGCCCTCCTTGGGGGGAGGCGACCCGCGCCGGCAGGACTTCGGCGCCCGACTTACTGCCGCTACCGCTGCTCCCTTCCGGGCCTGACGGGGTTCGTGGCCAGTCGTCGCGAAGATGCAAACGCGAGCCGCCATAGAACGCGGCTGGCGGAGAGGGAGGGATTGTTCGCGGCTACGCCGCTCATCCCTCGCCGAGATCGGGACCGCCGTCGCGAAAACGCTCCGGCGTCCTGCGCCGCCGCTACGCGTCGGCTGGTCGAACCCGAGGGTTCGAACCCCTCCAATAATCTCTCGATATCGACTCCAGTTTAAACGATCCAACCTTTGCACCGTGAACGATGGCGGAGAGGGAGGGATTCGAACCCTCGAACACCTTTTGGGATGTTACTCACTTTCCAGGCGAGCGCCTTCGACCACTCGGCCACCTCTCCTTGCGGCCGCAAGGGTACCGGAGCCTACTTCCGCGATCAAATCTAGCTGCTGCTGGCTGCTTTGTTGGTGGGCGCCGGCTGGTAGCGCGGCGGAAGATCCAAGCAGCTATCCTTGGGACCTGGCGGCGGCGGCACTACTCCCACTGTCGGAATCACCAGGGCGCCCTGGGTATTCGGCGAATCCAGTCCGGGGGGAACTTTCAGCGGCGGCGCCGAAAGCGCGTGTTGATACTCCTGATTGGTATGGCAGTCGGGGTTCAATTTGCTGAAAATGTGACAGCCGCATAAAGCAGTGCTCGCAACCACCAACAATAAAACTCGATCAAAATTCATGCAGCTTGATCCTCAAGGGTGACTCCGGCGGCCCGCATCGCGCGCAGCACTGTATCCTGGTGCGCCGACGATAGTTCGACCAGCGGTGGACGCAACGTGTTCCCAATGAGTCCCATCCTGGCCACCGCCCACTTGACGGGTATGGGACTCGATTCGACAAATAAATCCTTATGTAAAGGCTGCAAGCACGCATCGATGGCACGCGCGCCCGCCCAATCCCCCGACAACGCCGCAGCGCAAGCCTCGTGCATGCGGCGAGGCGCGACATTTGCCGACACCGAGATCACGCCTCGCGCACCGACGCTCATCAAGTCGATGGCAGTGGCATCATCGCCCGACAAAACCGTGAACTCCGCCGGACATGTGCTCAGTATCTCGCGCGCCCGGCTCAACGACGCCGTCGCTTCTTTGACCGCCACGATGCGAGGATGCCGCGCAAGACGGGCGATGGTACTCGGCAGGAGATCCACAGCCGTTCGGCTCGGAACATTATACAGAATTATGGGGGCCGCGGAGGCGTCGGCTGCGGCCGAGAAGTGCCGATAAAGGCCTTCCTGCGGCGGCTTGTTGTAATACGGCGTCACCAGCATCACCGCGTCGACTCCCAATCGCGACAGGCTACGGGTTCGCGCCACTGTCGACTCGGTGGCGTTGGTGCCCGCGCCCACGATTACCTTGACGCGCTGCTGACAGCGCGCCACCGCGCGGCGCGTCAACTCCTCGATTTCCGCCGCGGCGAGCGCCGGCGATTCCCCGGTGGTGCCGGCAATGACAATTCCGTCGCTGCCCTCATGCATGTGAAAATCCAGCAGCCGGTCCCAAGCGGCCCAGTCCAAGTCGCCGTCGGCGGTCATTGGCGTGACGATTGCCACCATGCTTCCGGAAAACATCAAGAGAACTCCGCGCGAAATATCGCTACCTTAAGTGCCTAACAGCACCTAAGGCAAGCGCCCATCCGGTAGAATTTGCCCCGATGAAACAACATATCGTGATTTCCGCGGTTGGCGGGGACCGCGTCGGCATGGTCCACGAACTCTCCAAAGCCATCGCCGATTGTGGCGGCAGCATCAGCGAAAGCCGCATGACCTCACTCGGCAATGAGTTTGCCATGCTGCTTCTGGTCAACGGCAACTGGCACACACTGGCCAAACTCGAGGGCGAGTTCAAGAAGCTTGGCGATGCGACCGGCATGAATATCCAGTTGCGGCGCACCGAAGAGCGGCCTGCGCGCAACGACATGCTGCCCTACTCCATCGACGTCGTATGCCTCGACCAGACCGGCATCGTCGCCGGGCTGTCAGGATTTTTCGCGCAGCGTGGCGTCGACATCGCCGAGCTTTCGACGCGCGCGTATGCGGCTGCGCATACCGGCGCACCGATGTTTTCCGTACAGATGATCGTCAACGTGCCGAGCCGTCTGCATATCGGGGTACTGCGCGAGGAATTCATGGATTTCTGCGATCATCTGAATTTGGACGCCATTTTCGAACCGGTGAAGAGTTAGCATGAGCAAGACTGAGATTGGCAAGAAAGCGCCGCCGTTCACCCTCGAAGGCACGAACGCTACGTGGTCGCTCAAGGATGCGACCGGCAGCGCGCTGGTCATTTATTTTTATCCGCGCGATAACACCTCGGGCTGCACCCAGGAAGGCCTCGACTTTGCCGCGCTGCACGATCAATTCAAGAAAGCCAAGACGCAGATATTCGGCATTTCGCCTGACAGCGTGGCCTCGCATGAGAAATTCAAAAAAAAGATGTCGTTTCCGTTCACCTTGCTGAGCGATCCCGCGCAGAAAGTGTGCAAACTGTACGATGTGATTCAGGAAAAGAGCATGTACGGCAGGAAATACCTGGGGGTTGAACGCAGCACTTTTCTGATCGACGCCAAGGGTGTGCTGCGGCAGGAGTGGCGCAAGGTCAAGGTCAAGGATCACGCCGCGGCTGTGTTGGCGGCGGTGAAGGCGCTGTGACCAGCAACGTGCGGCCGCTGGGGGCCGCGGTACTGAAGAGCCGCCAAGGCAAAGCCGAACGCCGCATTTTTGTGCTCGATACCAATGTGTTGATGCACGACCCGACCGCAATCTTTCGCTTCGAAGAGCATGACATTTACATTCCGATGACCGTGCTCGAGGAACTCGACGCGGGCAAGAAAGGGTTGTCGGAATCGGCCCGCAACGTGCGCCAGGTCAGCCGCTTCCTCGATGAACTGATGCAGGGGGCCAGCAAGAAACAGATCGATCGCGGACTGTCCTTGCCGGCGGCCATCCCCATCAATCACGGCACGCGGCCGCCGGGCGGCAGATTGTTTTTTCAGACTCAATTGCTCGAGTCGGTGCTGCCGGACAGCCTGCCTGGGCATGGCGCCGACAATGCCATCCTCGCCAATACCTTGGCATTGCAGCAAAAGTTTCGCAACGCGCGCGTCACCTTGGTCTCGAAAGACATCAACCTGCGCATCAAAGCGGCAATTCTGGGCGTACATGCCGAGGATTATTCGAGCGACAAGACCATCGAAGATGCGGATCTGCTCGTCAGCGGCGTGCAGCAGTTGCCGCAGAATTTCTGGGATCGACATGGGAAAGGCATGGAATCCTGGCAGCAGCAGAGCCGCACTTATTATCGGGTTCGCGGTCCTCTGGTGCGCGACTGGCAGACCAATCAATTCGTGTATGACCCGGGCGAGAACGGCGTGGAAGCCATCGTGCGCAAGATCGAGGGCGAGTCGGCGATCCTGGAGCTCACCATCGATTACCGCAACGAACGCAACAGCGTGTGGGGCGTTACCTCAAGAAATCGCGAACAAAATCTCGCACTGAATCTGTTGATGGATCCGGAAATCGACTTCGTGACCGTGTTGGGCCCCGCCGGCACCGGCAAGACTCTGCTGACGCTGGCCGCGGGCCTCGCGCAAACGCTTGATCACAATCGCTTCAGCGAGATCATCATGACCCGCGTGACCATTCCCCTGGGCGAGGACATCGGCTTTCTGCCGGGCACGGAGGAAGAAAAGATGGAGCCGTGGATGGGGGCGTTGATGGACAATTTGGAGGTCCTCACTCAAAGCCAGGGCGGCGGCACCTGGGGACGGGGCGCCACCAACGATTTACTACGGCACCGCATCAAGATCCGCTCGCTGAATTTCATGCGTGGCCGCACGTTTTTGAACCGTTTCATCATCCTCGATGAGGCCCAAAACCTCACCCCCAAGCAAATGAAGGCGCTTGTCACCCGCGCGGGACCCGGCACCAAAATGGTGTGTTTGGGCAACATCGCGCAGATTGACACGCCCTACCTGACGGAAACTACCTCGGGTCTGACCTATGTGGTAAACCGGTTTCACGGCTGGACGTTTTCGGGGCATATCACGCTGGTGCGAGGCGAACGCTCCCGCCTCGCCGATTATGCCTCCGAAGTTCTTTGATTTTGCGGCGGTTTTGAGCGAACTTTGGTTTCCGGCCGCGTTCCAACCCGCATAAGGTAAGCTTGAATGTCAGTGCTCAAATCCATGTTCGCAATGCTTGCGGCCGCTGCGGTCAGCGCGAGCGTGGGCGTGGGCTACGCGGCCGGCACGGCGCCCGGCGGCGAGCAGGATCTTCCCGACCTCGGCAGCCCGGCAAATGCGGCGGTTTCGATCGAGGAGGAGTACCGTGCGGGCTTAGGATATGTCAACGAGATTCGCAACACCGGCCTGATCCTCACCGATCCCGAAACCAGTCAATACGCCCAGGAAATCGGCCACAGCCTCTCGAGCCACGCCGAGGAGGGCCAGCATCAGTTCTATTACATGGTGCTGCGCGATCCGGTGGTGAATGCCGCAGCAATACCCGGCGGCTTCGTGCTCATCAACAGCGGTTTGATACTGGCAACCCGCAACGAAAACGAACTCGCCGGCGTGCTGGCGCACGAAACCGCGCACGTGACTCAGCGGCATATCGTCCGCCAGATCCTCGACCAAAGTCATGCCGGCCTGATGACCACGGCTGCCATGCTGGCGGCGATACTCATTGGAGCGACCGCCGGTCGCGGCTCCCCTGATGCAATCGAGGCTGGAATCCTGGGTGCTCAGGGCGCCGCAATTCAGCATCAGATCAACTACACCCGCGCCAGCGAATTCGAAGCCGATCGAATCGGCATCGGCACCATGGCGAGCGCCGGTTACGATCCTTTGGGCATGGCCAGTTTTTTCGATTACATGGGTCATGAGGGCCCGGAGCCGAGCCGCATCAATGCGGTGCAATTCTTGATTGATCACCCGATATTTTCGGATCGTGTCGCCGAAGCGCGCAATCGCGCCGATCAGATCGGACGGCAACGGCACGAGGATTCGTTGAGCTACCGGCTGATCCGCGAGCGATTGCGCTCAGTGGCGGGCAATCCGCAAGTCGCGCTCGACTACTATCGCAGCTTGATCAAAAACGGCGGCGGCAAGAGCGTCGAGGAGCGCTACGGCAAGGCAGTGGCGGAAATCGCCACGCGAAATCCCGCCGCCGCGATTCCGGAACTCGAGGCGCTGCTGCGCGAATATCCGAAGGTGACGCAGTTTTATGGCGCACTGGGTCAGGCCTACATGGGCAATAGCCAGTTCAAAGAATCGCAGGCGGTGCTGGATCGAGGGATGGATTTGTTCCCGCGCAATGTGCCCATCACGATTCGATTGGCGGAAACGCTGATGCATGCCGGCGACAACCGGCGCGCGCATGTCGTGTTATTGGATTTGTTCAACAATGTCGAGCCGACGCCGGATCAGACCCGGCTCATCGCCAAGGCGGCGAATCAGGCAGGAGATTTTGCAGACTCCTACAGCTACATGGCGGAATTTTATTTCATGACCGGCGAACTGCAGAGAGGCGCCGGTCAACTACAGCTGGCGTTGGCTCAGCCTTCACTCGACCCGATCCAGCGCGCGCGACTGAGCGCTCGCCTCGAAGAAGTGCGTGCTGCCATGCCCAAAAACCGCAATAACACGGTGGCCGACGGCAACGGCAACGGCCGATAACTGATTGCCGGCAATCTCCCGCTGCATCTTTTCGGCAGAGCCTGTATCTTCGCGGGTAGCCATAGGGAGAAATTCTGCATGTTGAGAGTCAAGCACGACCGCGCGGCGCTCGGCATCGTATTTGCGCTTAGCTTGAGCGGCTGCGTTACTTTGCCTCCCAATAGTCAGCGTGTGCCCCAGGATCCGTGGGAATCCTGGAATCGGGGCGTGTACAAGGTCAATGACAAGCTCGATCGCGCCGTGGCCAAGCCGGTAGCGCGCACCTACGTGCGCGCGGTGCCGAAGCCGGTGCGCACCGGTGTCAGCAATTTTTTCGAGAATCTCCATCAACCCACCGTCATGATCAATGACGTCTTGCAGGGAAAATTCAAATCAGCAGCCAATGATCTCGCACGCTTTGTTCTCAATCTGACCGTTGGTGTCGGCGGTCTGTTGGATCCGGCGACGCAGGCGGGACTGGATCTCAACAACGAGGATTTCGGGCAAACCCTCGGCCATTGGGGCCTCCATCCGGGCCCGTTCGTCGAGATACCGCTTTTGGGTCCCTCGGATGTGCGCGATGGACTGGGCCGGGTTGTGGATATCTACACTGGCCCTACTCATTACGTGAAGAACAAGCCCATTGAATACTCCTTGTACGCGGTTAGTCTGGTCGATACGCGCGCAGGATTGCTGTCATTGGACGACACCCTGAAAAATGTATTCGATCCGTACGCCTTCGTTCGCGACGCCTATCTGCAGCGTCGTGCCTACTTGATCTCGGACGGGAAACTCACGGAAGAGCCGCTGGAAGACCCTGGCGAGGACGAGCCGCATTCGGCCAAGCCGCCGGCCGAGCCGACAACCGCACCCCCTGCCAAGCAGCCCGAGCAGTCGGCTCACCAACCGCCCGCACCGCTGCAACCCGAGACCCTGCCTGACGGTAATCTTGGCGAGAGTTTCGGCCTCGAGCTATCTGACGGCAGCGGCTAATTCGGCGGATTGTTCGCCTTGAGAAATTCCACCGAGGCTTGCAGCATCTGCAGTCTTGTGTCGCTGTGCGACAGCCAATGATCCTCGTTTTTCAGTGTGATGAGTTGGACTGATTTTCCTGCACGCGTCAAAGCGCTCAGCATGACGTCGCTCTGTTCGAAAGGAACCACGGTGTCATCGCGGCCGTGGATCAGCAGTACCGGGACGGTCACGGCGCTTGCATGTTCGATCGGCGAGATCGCAGTCAGCGCGGGATCGTTCTGATCAGCGGTGCCCATGTATCGATCCCAATTTCGCTGGCTCCTCCTCAATTTATTTTCAATCGTCCAGGTGCGGAAGCGCTTCAAGTCCGAAATGCCTGCAAACGATATCGCACAGCGATACACACCAGATTGCAGGGTTACACCGACAAGCGCCGCATAGCCGCCGTAGTTCCCGCCGGCGATACAAACACGAGCGGGATCGATCACCCCTTGTTGCGCGAGGTATCGCACACCGTCGGACAAGTCAGTTTGCATCTTGCGGCCCCATTCCCCAAAACCGGCCTCGAGGAAACGACGGTTCAAATTCGACCCTCGGTAGTTGGGATCCAATACTGCATAGCCCTGCGCAGCCAATGCCTGGGGCCACCAGCTGAAATCTTGCGTAACGGCAGAGCCGGGGTCCCCATGAGGAGTCACAATCAGGGGGAGCCCTTTTTCCGCTCTGCCGCGCGGCACGGTCAAGAACGCTGGTATCGTGAATCCGTCCGCCGCAGAGTAGCTGATCCCCTTCACCTGCGCCGGGGCAACCAAGCCGTCGTAGACGGGTCCCAAAACGGTCGCACGGTGCCCGTACCATTCGTACAGTGCATAGACATACCCTTCTTTGGCTCCGAATACTCGGACCACCATTTTTGAATAATCGTCCGAGTGCGACACCAGGTGGACGCGTTCATTGGGGAACGCCCGCAGCACGGCGTCCCAATGCGCCTGCAGCTCATTGTCAAAAAAAACTAATTGAATGTCGCCGATGTCCCGGATTCCGCCGACGATTCTTCCGCTCTTGCGATCTTCGATCACTCTCGCAAACGCCGCGCCTTTTTCAAGAGACGCGCCCCATGTGCCGTCCTTGACGTAAAGCGGCTTCCACACCGAGTCGCCGTTTTCGATGAAGTGCACAATGATGGCCGTACCATCGGCGCTGAATCCTAGAACGCGCGGTATATCAATTTCGGCGGCGCCGGACGCCACTGAGGTAATGTGACCGTCTACGCGAGCTTTGATTTCCCAAAGCTTCTTGTCGTCGTGATATACGAATTGACTCGCAATTTGACCCGACTCGTCGATCAACCAGGCGGTATTCGGCTCCGACCCTTTGGCGATCAGCCGTGCCTGCCCCCCAGGGATTGAGAATGTAAAGAGCGCCGGCAAAACCACATTGGACACAGCCACATAGTAACCACGCGCGTACAACGTCAAATGTCCATCGACAGTGCGCACTGCCGTGCCGCCGGCAGCGGCCTTGAAAGTTCTTACGTTTGGGACTTCGAACGAAAGATGCTGCAGAACTCGCTTGGTCACGTTGTACGTGGCCATTTGATACCATTCCTGCGTCGGGCCGGTGAAGCCGAAGGGCGGATCGCCGGTGGCGGAGATGGTAATCAGGAGATTGTCATCATCGATCCATTGCACACCCCGGAGCTTCGTTTCGCCGAGGCGCACACCGCCCATTGTCTCCGGTTGCCGAACGAACCCGACAACTAGCGATCTTTTATCGTCGTCCGTGCGCACAAACGCGAGCTTCGTGCCGTCGGGCGATATGATCACGTCCTCCAGCGTCGGCAGGCGTCCGAATACCTCGAGCGGAGTGGTCGCCTCCACGGCCAAAGCGGTCTGCGGGGCGGCCGCCGAAATTCCGATACAGGCCGCAGCCAGGGTCGTGCATGCGACTGAACACAATTTAGTCATTGCTTGGTGCTCCCCATCCCTAGACCACCTTCGCCGGCGATTTTTCTTGAGATCCTAGCCCGCAGTCAGCAGCTCTTCGACCTCGCTCAAGCGCGCCAGCTGATGCAATTGAGCCGGTATGTTTTCATACTTTAAGCCGCGGCTCGCGGCCTTGGCAACGCTCAGCCATTCGATCAGCAATGCAAGACCGGCACTATCGCTATCGCTGACACCCGCCAAATCAATGACGGCGGCATGACCGGCGCCGATCGCGTCAGTGCCCGGCTGCAGCAGTGCCGCGACCGTCGCGAAGTGCAGGACTCCGTTCACACGTGAACGATCGTCTTGCTGAACCTCGAATGTGGCGGTGAGGCCGGCGCTGGTTTTCAATGGCTGCTCACCGCGGCGCCGTTGGGTCCGACCCTGCCCTCGGTTTCCAATCGCTTGATCACATCGTCCAAGCCTTTTTGCTGGATCTCAGCCGCAAAATCGGTGCGGAAACTCTTGACGTAGGAAATGCCGTCGATCACGACGTCCCAGGCTTTCCATCCTTCCGCGGTTTTACGCAAGCTGAAATTCACCGGTACCTTGGCGCCGGACTCGCGCTTCACTTCGGTGCGCACCGTCGCGGTGGTATCGCCGGGATCGCCTTTGTACGGCAGGATCACGAAGCGATCGGCCGTAAAATCGATCAGCGCCGCACCATAGTTTCGCAGCAGCGAATGATAAAAGGCGTCGACGAACCGCTTGCGCTGGTCTTCGCTGGCCGTCCGCCATGTTTGTCCCAGGACCAATCGCGCCGCATAGTCGGTGTCGAAATTTGGCAGCAGCACATTGCCTACCAGCGCGTCGAGCTTTTTTGGATCGCTTCGATACATTGCGCGATTCGCGTCCAATTCCTGCAGCATGCGTTTGGCGGAATTCTCCACCAACTCGCCGGGGTTCAAATTATTCGCGCCGGCCGCCGGCGCCGGCGCGGGAACGTCCGCGTGCGCGCTTACGCCCAGGATGGACATCAGCATCGCCGCTATTGCAATTTTGATCATTTCGCTTTCTCCACAGCTTTGGGTTTGCCGGCGGCTTTTGAGTCCGCAGGCGCAGGCCCAGGTGCCGGCGCCGCATCCGCCGCGTCGGCCTTGGATTTGGTGAAATTTGCCAGGACCTGACCGATCAAGTTTTCGAGCACAAAGGCCGACTGCGTGAAATCAATCTGGTCCTTGTCCTTCAGATACGTATCGGCTCCGCCGGCGGTCAGGCCGATGAACTTTCCTCCCAACAGGCCCTGAGTATAAATGCTGGCATCGCTGTCGGTGGGGATCTGGTTGTACTTCGCGTTGACGCGCAGCAAAACCACGGCTTTGTAGTCCGATTCGTCGAAGTCGATCTTTGTCACGCGTCCAATTTCGACGCCGGACATCGACACTGGAGAGCCGACCTTCAGATCACCAACATTGTCGAACTTTGCGGTGAGGTCGTAGTGCGGCGGACTCATGAAAGGCAGTCCGCGGCTCGTGGTCTGAGTCGTCAGGAAAAATAGCGCGGCAAAACCCAGCAGCACGAACGTACCGGTGCCAAGATTCAACGTGCGTGATTTGCCCATAACGATACCTCTTACAAAAACGCTGCAGTAATCAAATAATCCAGGAACAAGATCACGACCGCCGACGTGACCACTGTGTAGGTCGTGGCGCGTCCGACGCCCTCCGCGGTCGGGGTCGCGTAATATCCCTGGTAGACGGCGATGAGGCTGCACGCGACGCCGAATACCAGGCTCTTCACGATGCCCTCATTGACGTCCGAGAGGGTAACCGATGCGCGCATCTGCGACCAGAAACTGCCTGCGTCCACGCCCATGATCTGCACACCCAC
This sequence comes from uncultured Gammaproteobacteria bacterium, assembly GCA_963785405.1. GTDB lineage: Bacteria > Pseudomonadota > Gammaproteobacteria > Steroidobacterales > Steroidobacteraceae > Bog-1198. The sequence continues at coordinate 176,701 of CAWAVF010000002.1, read as the reverse complement.
CAGCTGCGCGCCGTAGATGCCGATCACGCTGAATACGGCGGCGAGCAGCGGCATCGCGATCACGCCGCCCAAGAATCGTGGTACCACCACGCGCTGAATGGGGTCGACCGCCATCATTTCCATCGCCGATATTTGATCGGTCGCGCGCATCAATCCCAATTCCGAGGCCAGCGCGGTGCCGGCGCGGCCGGCAAACAGCAGCGCGGTGACCACCGGGCCCAATTCCTTGACCAGCCCGATTGCCGCCGCCTCGCCCAATGCTTCTTCGGAGCCGAAGCGCTGCAGCAACTCATAGCCCTGCAGGCCGAGCACCATGCCGACGAACAGCCCCGAGAGCATGATGATGACCAGCGACAATGCGCCGCTGTTGAAGATCTGCTGGGAGATCAAATCGAATCGCATCAGGGCGCGCGGTGAATTCACGATCAAGCGCAACAGAAACTGAATCACTGCCCCGAGCTTTTCCAGCGAATCGGTCAAGCTCTGCCACAGTTCGCGCAGCGCGTTCACAGTTCACCGCTGCGTGAGAGCAACTCGCCGAAATAATCGGGGGCGGGAAAATGAAACGGCACGGGTCCGTCAGCGAGTCCTCCCATGAATTGCTTCACCGTCTCGGAAGGATAGGATTTCAATTCAGACGGCGTGCCGTGGGCCACCACTTTGCCGCCCGACAGCAGGAAAACCTGGTCCGCGACCGAGGAGATTTCCTTCACATCGTGCGAGACCACGATGCTGGTAATGCCCAAAGTGTCGTTCAAGCGCCGAATCAAACGCAAAATGACTCCCAAGGAGATCGGATCGAGGCCGACAAAGGGTTCGTCGTAGATCAAGAGTTCCGGATCCATGACGATGGCACGCGCCAGCGCTACGCGCCGGCTCATTCCGCCGGAGAGTTCCGCCGGCATCATTTCCGCGGCCCCGCGCAATCCCACGGCTTGCAGTTTGGTGAGCACCAATTGGCGAATGAGCCGTTCGGACAAATTCGTGTGCTCGCGCAACGGAAACGCGACGTTTTCGAAGACGGAAAGATCGGTGAGAAGCGCGCCGTTTTGAAACAGCATGCCCATGCGGCGGCGAAGTACGTAGAGTTTTGCGCGTGACAGCGCCCTTAAATTCTCCCCTGCCACCTCGATCGAACCGCTATCGGCCTGCACTTGGCCGGTGATCAAGCGCAGCAGCGTGGTTTTTCCGGTGCCGCTGGGTCCCATGACTGCGGTGATGAGACCGCGTTTAATCTCGATATCAAGGCCCACAAAAATAGGGCGGTTGCTGACCGCGTAGTCAAGGTTGCGAATTTCGACGATGGGGGAAGCTTGGTTCAAAAGTGTGTCTGCGGGACCCCGGGTTACGAGGCCTCACGGGCTTTATTTAAGCCGCGGATGCTTCCATCGCCGCGCTGTACTCACCCGCTGCCGCCAAGCCGTTGAGCTTCGCTCGCGTGGCCAGCGCCTTCTGCCCGTTGACAATGCCGCCAGACTTGCCGGCCCAGGCCCGCAGCGCATCTTCCTGCAACGCACGCCCATAGCTGAATGTCAGGGCCCAGGGCAGTGGTCCGGCAGCATGCATCAGACTCAAATGCAGCGTGGCGTCGGTCGGACTCTGGCCGCCCGACAAGAATGCAATACCGGGAACCGCACAGGGCACCTGCCGCTTCAGGGTGCGCACGGTGGCTTCGGCGATCCGCGCTGGGCTCGCCTGGTCAGCGCACTTTTTACCCGGAATCACCATGTTTGGTTTCAACACCATGCCTTCCAAGGAAACGCGGGCGGCGAACAGATGGCTGAAAACGCTATCCAGCACCACGTTGGTGACTTCCTCGCAGCGTTCCAATGTATGGCCGCCGTCCATGAGCACTTCGGGCTCGACGATGGGCGCAATCCCGGCCTCCTGGCACAGAGCGGCATAACGAGCCAACCCCGCAGCGTTGGCGTCGATGGCGTAGCGGCTGGGAATTGCGGGGCCGATATCGATCACCGCGCGCCATTTTGCAAATCTTGCACCCAGTTTGTAATACTCGGCCAAGCGCTCGCGCAGTCCGTCCAGACCTTCGGTGATGGTCTCGCCGGGAAAACCCGGCAACGGTTTCGCTCCCAGGTCGACTTTAATACCGGGGATCATTCCGGCCTTGGCCAGATACGCCGGGAAGGGCACGCCGTCCTGGGTTTTCTGGCGCAGCGTTTCGTCATACATGATGACGCCGCTGATGTACTGCTGCGCCCCCGGGGCGGTGAACAGCATTTCGCGATATGCGCGCCGATTCTCCTCCGTGGAGTCAATTTTGATGGCGTCGAAGCGCTTTTTGATGGTGCCGCTGCTCTCGTCGGCTGCCAGAATTCCCCGTTTTTTGGCAACCAACGCACGCGCTGTGGCGTTTAGCTCTGCGGTATTCATGGTTGATCTGTCTCGCTGAAATCGTTGGGTAACTTCGCTCAAGGATAACAAAATCAGCCTGGATCCGCGCTCCGGCTGGAACTCCAAGTCAAATAGGACTAAAATAGTCCTACATAAAGATCTCCGCTCGGAGGACCCCTTTTTATGCTGCGAATGGGAAAAATGACAGACTACGCAACCGTCGTGCTCGCAAGTTTAGCGCAAGAGCCGACGAAACACCGCGCCGCAGCCGAATTGGCGGAGCGCACGCGCTTGAGCCGGCCCACGGTGAGCAAGGTGCTCAAGGGCTTGCAGCGCGCGGGCATGGTGATTTCTTCGCGCGGCGCACAAGGCGGTTATCAACTCGCCCGCAGACCCGAGCAGATTACTGCGGCGCAAATTCTCGATGTGTTCGAAGGGCCGATCGCAATCACCGAGTGCAGCGGCGCCTCCAGTCAATGCGGCATCGAACGGCTGTGCCGGGTCGGCGGCGCTTGGCAGCGAGTCAATGCGGCGATTCGGCGCGCGCTGGAAGACGTGACCTTGCATCAATTGGCCGGGTTGGATGCGACGGCCTTGAGGGTCGCCGATTTGGCGGCGGAAATTCGCGTGAATACTTAAAAAGCGCCCCCATTAACTTACTGCGTTCACACCTGGAAAGCCCCCTTGTCTAGCAAATCCCAAGATGTCGAAGCCCTGGTCGGACAAAAATACCGTCACGGGTTCATTACCGATATCGAGTCCGACAGCTTGCCGCCGGGCCTCGACGAGGACGTGGTTGCGGCCATCTCAAAAAAGAAGCATGAACCGCAATTCTTGCTGGACTGGCGCCTGAAGGCATTCAGGCACTGGCAGACGATGCAAGAGCCCACCTGGGCCCACGTGCGCTACAAGCCCATCGACTACCAGGACATTTCGTATTACTCGGCGCCCAAGAGCCCGGCCAACGCGCCGAAAAGCCTCGATGAGGTGGACCCGAAGCTGCTCGAAACTTACGAGAAATTGGGAATTCCGCTGCACGAGCGGGCGCGCTTGGCCGGAGTCGCCGTCGATGCTGTGTTCGACAGCGTTTCGGTCGCCACCACTTTCAAGGACAAACTGGGCAAGGCCGGGGTGATTTTTTGTTCCTTTTCGGACGCGGTGCGCGATCACCCACGGCTGGTCGAACGCTACCTTGGCAGCGTCGTACCCACCACCGATAATTTCTTCGCCGCATTGAATTCAGCGGTGTTCTCGGACGGCTCTTTCGTCTATGTGCCGCCTGGCGTGCGCTGCCCCATGGAGCTGTCGACTTATTTTCGAATCAACGCCGCCAAGACCGGTCAATTCGAACGCACCCTGATCATCGCCGATGAGGGCGCGTCGGTGAGTTATTTGGAAGGCTGCACGGCGCCGATGCGCGATGAGAATCAGTTGCACGCCGCGGTGGTCGAACTGGTCGCACTGGACCGTGCGCAGATCAAGTATTCGACGGTACAGAATTGGTATCCCGGGGATGAAAACGGCCTGGGCGGAATTTACAACTTCGTCACCAAACGCGGCGAGTGCCGCGGCCGCGACTCCAAGATCTCCTGGACGCAGGTGGAGACCGGCTCCGCCATCACCTGGAAATATCCGAGCTGCATTCTCAAGGGCGAGAACTCGATCGGCGAATTCTATTCGGTGGCAGTCGCCAACAATTATCAGCAGGCCGACACCGGCACCAAGATGATTCACATCGGCCGCAATACCAGGAGCACCATTGTCTCCAAAGGCATCTCGGCCGGGCATGCCGAGAACACCTATCGCGGGCTGGTCAAAATCCTGCCGAGTGCCGCCGGCGCCCGCAACTTCACCCAATGCGATTCGCTGCTGATGGGCAGTAAATGCGCGGCTAACACGTTTCCGTACATGGAAGTGAAGAATCCGACCGCGACCGTGGAACACGAAGCCAGCACCTCGAAAATCGGCGAGGATCAATTGTTCTATTGCCTGCAGCGCGGCATCTCGGCGGAAGACGCGGTCAACATGATCGTCAGCGGTTTCTGCAAAGTCGTGTTCAAGGAGTTGCCCATGGAATTTGCCGTCGAGGCGCAGAATTTGCTCAGCGTGAGTTTGGAAGGCGCGGTTGGTTAGTGGCCTTGGAGACAACGATCTTGCTTGATATCAAAGATTTGACTGTTCGCGTCGCGGGCAAGGAAATACTGAAAGGCGTCAACCTTAGGGTAAATGCCGGCGAGGTGCATGCCATCATGGGGCCGAACGGTTCGGGCAAGAGCACGCTGGCGCAGGTGTTGGCGGGACGCGAGGACTACGAAGTCAGCAGCGGCTCGGTGAGCTTCGAGGGCCGTGATTTGCTGGCGCTCCCCGCTGAGGAGCGTGCCCGGGCCGGATTGTTTCTCGGCTTCCAATACCCGGTGGAAATTCCCGGCGTCAACAACGTCTACCTGCTGAAGGCTGCGCTGAACGCGAAGCGCAAGGCCGCCGGGGAACCGGAGGTGGATGCCTACGAATTCCTGGCGTTGATCAAGCAGAAAATGAAGTTCATGCAGATGAGCGAATCGTTTCTGACGCGCGGCGTCAACGAAGGCTTTTCGGGCGGCGAAAAAAAGCGCAATGAAGTCCTGCAGATGCTCGTCTTGGAACCGAAGCTCGCAATCTTGGATGAAACGGATTCCGGCCTCGACATCGATGCACTGAAAGTGGTTTCCATGGGCGTCAACAGCTTGCGCGACCCGAAGCGTGCGGTGGTGCTGGTGACGCATTACCAGCGATTGCTCGACTATGTCATCCCGGACCAAGTCCATGTGTTAACCGGCGGCCGGATCGTGAAATCCGGCGACAAGTCGCTCGCCCAGGAACTCGAGCGCCGCGGCTACGACTGGGTGCTGGAGAGCCGTGTCGCATGAGCGCCGCCCGACCGACATCTTACGCCTCTCCTGCAGTGCGCTCCTTCGAGGCGCAATGGCACGCGCGCGCCGCCGATGCATTGCGCCCGGTACGCGAACAGGCGATGCAGCGCTTCTTGAAACTTGGATTGCCGTCGCTGCGCGATGAAACATGGCGCTACACCGACCTTCGCGCCCTCGCCTCGCAGAGTTTCGTAGACGCGCAGCCCAAGGCCGCGGGTGATGTGCAGGCGGACGCGGTGCAGTCGCTGCTCGATGCAGCGCCGCGCGCGCTGACGCTGCTCGTGGTCAACGGAATTCCGTCATTGCAGCCGCAGCAGGCTGCCATTGACGGCATAGAAATCCAAAGCATAAGAGAAATGTCAGTTCGCGATCCGGAACTGTTGCTGCGCTTCCTCGCGCCGGCATCGGATGCTGATCAGCGCCGCTGGGTGTTGCTCAATACGGCGCTGTTCCGCGACGGCCTGTACCTCAAGATCACGCGGCCGCAGACAGCGCCGCTGCTCATTCTCCACGTAGCCTCGGGCGATGGCGCCAGCGACATCGCCCACCCGCGGGTCATCATCGATGCCTGCCCGGGATCGAGTTCCACGATCATCGAACATCACGTCACGCAAGGCGAGCACGCGCCGCTCAGCAATTCCAATACCCAGATCGCGCTGGCTCGGGATGCGCGGCTGGAGCACTACCGTGTCTTTGCGACAAGCGCCGGCGCCACCCACATCGATTCGGTGGATATCAATCAGGATCAAAGCAGTCACTGCAAGCAATTTACGGTTGTTGTTGGCGGCGGCTTGGTGCGTGCGACGCTCGAAGGAAATTTGCGCCAACCCGGCGCGTCCCTCGACAGCTATTCGCTGTTGGTGGGCCACGAAAATCGTCATGTCGACTGCGTCAACATCGTCACCCATGGCGCGGCCCAGACCCGCAGCCGCCAGACCGCGCGCGCCATTGCCAGCGATCGCAGCCGCGTGATCTTCAACAGCAAGGTGATCGTCAATGCCGGGGCAATCAATGCCGACTCGCAGCAGTCCTGCCGCGGCTTGCTGCTGTCGCCCACGGCGGAGATCGACACGCGGCCCCAGCTCGAGATCCATACCGACGAGGTGAAATGCGCTCATGGGGCAACCACCGGGCGTCTCGATCCCGACATGCTGTTCTACATGCTGTCGCGCGGGCTGGACCGGGCGACAGCACAGAGCTTGCTGGTGTACGCCTTTCTCGCCGATGTGCTGACCGGAATGTCGGTAACCGCGGCGCGTTCCGCGATCGAGAACGCACTAATAAGTCAGCTGCCGGATGCGCAGCTGCTGCGGAAATTTCGATGAAGAATATCGCATTGGCCCGCGAGCACCGCCCTTTCGACGTCGAGGCGGTGCGCCGTGAATTTCCGATCCTGGCGCGCATGATACGCGGCCGGCCGCTGGCATACCTCGACAACGGCGCCTCGGCGCAACGTCCCGCATGCGTGATCGAGGCGGTGGACGACTACGAGCGCCGACACCACGCCAATATCCATCGCGGCGTTCATACTTTGAGCCAGGAGGCGACGGCACTTTACGAGAGTGCCCGCGACCGGCTGGTCCGCTTCGTCAATGCGCGCTCGCGGTCCGAAATCATTTTTGTGCGCGGTACCACCGAAGCCATCAATCTCGTGGCGCAAAGCTATGCGCGGCCCATTCTGAAAAGCGGCGACGAAGTGCTCATCACGCACTTGGAGCACCACGCCAACATCGTGCCTTGGCAAATGGTCTGCGAGCAAACAGGCGCCACGCTGGTGGTTGCCCCGATCGACTCGCAGGGTGAGGTTCATGCCGAAGCGGTGGTGTCCTTGATGAATCCTCGCACCAAGGTCTTCGCATGCGCGCACGTCTCGAATGCCTTGGGAACGGTGCTGCCGGTGCGGCGTTTGATTGCCGCCGCCAAAGCTCGCGGCATTGCCACTTTGGTGGACGGCGCACAGGCGGTGTCGCACATGCCGGTGGATGTTCAGGAGTTGGGCTGCGATTTCTACGCCTTCTCCGGCCACAAGATGTACGGCCCTACGGGCGTCGGCGTGCTCTACGGACGCGAGCAACTCCTGGAGCGCATGCCGCCGTGGCAAGGCGGCGGCGAGATGATCCTTGCCGTGACCTTCGCCAAGACCACCTACAACGCCCTGCCGAACAAGTTCGAGGCCGGCACGCCCAATATTTCCGGCACCGTGGGGCTTGGCGCCGCCGTGGATTTTCTCGACGGGCTGGATCTGCCGGCCGCCCGTGCGCATGAGAGCGCGCTGCTGGCTCATGCCACGGTGGTCTTAAGCAAGATCCCCGGACTGCGCATCATCGGTACGGCCGCGGATAAGGCGAGCCTGGTATCGTTCGTGGTCGCCGGAGTGCACCCGCACGATCTGGGCACTATTCTCGATGAAGATGGCATCGCGGTGCGCACCGGGCATCACTGCGCCATGCCGGTGATGGACTTCTTCGAATTGCCGGCAACCGCGCGCGCTTCGTTTGCGCTTTACAACACCTTTGATGAAATCGACAGGCTTGCCGCCGGCATCGAGCGCGCGCGCAAGATATTCACCTAAGGTCGCCATGGACCTCAATGAGCTTTATCGGGACGTGATCCTCGACCACAACCGTCGACCGCGTAACTTTGGGGGCCTGGAAGCCGCCAATGCCGATGCGGAAGGGTTTAATCCCATGTGCGGCGATCGTTTGACGCTGCGCTTGAAACTGGCCGACGACACCATCAGCGATATCCGCTTCGAGGGCAGCGGCTGCGCGATATCGACGGCGTCCGCATCCTTGATGACCGAGGCGGTGAAGGGCAAAACGCGCGCCGAAGCGCTCGAGCTCTTCGATCGCATCCACCAGCTGCTCACCGACGATGCGGCGCCCGTGCTTCCGGAACTCGGCAAACTCGCGGCGCTGTCCGGCGTCCGGCAATATCCGGCACGCGTCAAGTGCGCATCGCTGTGCTGGCACACCTTGAGCGCGGCGCTGCAATCGGGCGGCGTGAAGGCGGTCCCCGCGGTGTCCACCGAATGAGCACTTGAGATGCACTCCTACGAAAATGAGCCCATCGTCGTGCAGCGCGAGGTCAAGGCGGTGGCCATACCCGCCGGCGTCGAGGTGACTCTCAAGTTGGGATCGGTCGGTTACATCACTCAAGCGCTCGGCGGCAGCTTCACCGTGTACATCGATGGCAATTTGTTTCGTATTGCGGGCCATGAAGCGGATGCCATCGGCAAAACGGCGGCAAAGGCGCCCGAGGTTCCGCCCGGCGCCTCCGAGGAGGACATCAAGAACATCGTGTGGCAGCAACTGAAGACTTGCTATGACCCCGAGATCCCGGTAAACATTGTCGACCTGGGGCTGGTTTACGAATGCGATGTCAGCAAGAACGACGACGCGACTCGCACCGTCGACATCAAGATGACCTTGACTGCTCCCGGCTGTGGCATGGGCGAAGTGCTGGTGCAAGACGTGCGCGAGAAAGTGCAGATAGTTCCGACGGTGGCGCGTGCGAATGTCGAACTGGTATTTGACCCGCCGTGGAATCAAACCATGATGTCGGACGAAGCCCGCTTGCAAACCGGCATGATGTAACTGGCCGCGAGGCGATGATGGCGACTTGGATCGATGCAGGCCCAACAGCGAATTTACAGAACGGGCAGACAAAGTCGATCGCCTCAGGTAGGCGCATGATCGCCGTGGTGCGCAGCGGCGATGCGTTTTTCGCCATCGAGGATGTGTGCACTCACGATGGCGCGGCCTTGACGGGGGGCGAAATCGAGGGCACCGAGATTATTTGCCCGCGCCATGGCGCGCGTTTTTGCCTGCGAACGGGTGAAGCGCTCACACCGCCGGCATATGAGCCGGTGCGTGTCTTCGAAACCAAGATCGAGCATGAGCATCTGTGGGTACGCGCAGACTGACGCTGCTGCGGCACGGGAAAGCGGAAGCCGCCGACTCTTCTCCGGAAGACTTTGAGCGCGCGCTCACACACCGCGGCAGCCTCGAGGCGCAGAAGATGGCAGCGCACCTGGTGCGGCGAGATCTCATACCTGATCTGTTGCTGGTGAGCCCTGCGGAACGCGCGTGGGCGACCGCGGAAATCATTGCCGCCGCGTGTGAGCTCGATCCCAAGCAAATCCAATGTGCGCGCGAGTTATATCTGGGCTCGCCGGAGACCACGTGGCGGCTGCTCGCGCACCGTGCCGCCTCGCTGCGCCATATCATGATCTGCGGGCACAATCCCTGTTTAAGTCAAATCGCAAGCCGCTTCGGGCCGAAGCCGCAGCGACGCGAACTGGCAACTGCGGGCATCGCCACCGCGATCTGGCACAGCGGCGAATGGCAGACGCTGCAGCCGGAGTCGGCCGATAGCTGCGAGCTGGAGGATCCGGACAGCACGGACGAACTCTAAGCTAAAGGTCCGCCGCGAGTTGCAGTATAGTTCGCCGACGATGCCGGGCCGCTACCACGCGTCGGTCTTTGAATAAACAATTTCCGGGGACAACATGCACAACAATTATCTGAAGATCTGGCAAATCATGGCCATGACGCTGATCGCGTCACTGGCGTGCCAGTCTGCCGAGGCGCGTCATCGGCCGCTTCCGCCCGCCTTGGGTGCCGCGCGACCAACCCTCGCGAAAGTTGAATTGAGCGCCGCCACTGCGGCGCAGTCCTCGCCCTGGACGCCGCTGAATAATCAACCGAACTTCCTGCCGTTTGGCGCGAGCACCCCGATGCTGCTCACCGATGGCAGCGTTCTCGTACAGGACACCTGCGCTACGGATTGGTGGAAATTGACTCCGGACCAGTACGGCAGCTACGTCAACGGAACCTGGACGCAAGTTGCGTCGCTGCCGGCGGACTACGCGCCGTACAGCAATTCCTCTGCGGTTTTGCGCGATGGCCGGCTCATCATCGAGGGCGGCGAATACAACTGTTATGTCGACCCGGTGAATGCGGTATGGAGCGCCCAGGGGGCGATTTATGATCCGGTCGCCAATGCCTGGACGCCGGTGGCGCCTCCGCCATTTTTTGACGTCATTGAAATCGTTCCGGGCGTTTTCGGTCAGACCATCGGCGATGCATCGACCGTGGTGCTGGCGGACGGTACTTACATGCAGGCCGATTGCTGTACGGCCCAGGCCGCATTGCTCAATCCCAAGAGCTTGACCTGGACGCCGATCGGAACGGGGAAATTCGACAGCAATAACGAAGAGGGCTGGACGCTGCTGCCGAACGGCAAGGTACTCACGGTCGATGCCTATGTGCCCATCGCTCCCCTAACAACCTACCTGCCCAAGGGGAAGAATTCGGAGCTCTTTGACCCCAAAACCGGTGTATGGACATCCGCGGGAAGCACGATAGTGCAGCTCTGGGATTCGGCGGCAAAGTGCGGCGGCGAGAACGTGGGCACCTTCGAGGTCGGTCCCGCCGTACTGCGTTCGGATGGGACAGTTTTTTATACCGGCTCGGATACCTGCCCGAACGGCAAGGGAAAGACGGCGATCTACAACTCGTACACAGGCGCATGGACGAAAGGTCCGGACTTTCCCGACGTCGACGGCGTAACCGACATCAACGTTGCGGATGGCCCCGCGTCCTGGGAACCCAACGATAAAGTGTTGGTGATGGCGAGCCCCGGCTTCGGCAATCCGCCTTCCGTGTTTTTCGAATGGGATGGGCAGAATATGACGCAGGTCGCGGGACCGCCGAATGCCGCGATCGATGGCTCTTACGTCGGCGACATGCTGCTGCTACCGACCGGACAAATCCTGCTCACGGACGGCACGGACGACATCGAGCTGTATACGCCGATCATCGCGCCGGCCGATCAAGAGCATGAGCGCGATATGGCGCCGGTAATTTTTGGCGCGCCCACGAAAATCAGGGGCGGGGGTTCGTACCAGGTCTTCGGTATCAGATTCAACGGAGTCACACAGGGCGCCGCCTTCGGCGATGATGTGCAGGCCGCGACCAACTTTCCCCTGGTGCGCATCACCAACCTGAAAACCAACCATGTTTTCTACAGCCGCACCCACGATCACAGCAGCATGGCGGTTGCATCAGACGATCTCGTGTCCACCCATTTCGACGTGCCGGGCGCGCAGGAATCTGGGTTCAGCCTGCTGCAGGTGGTCGCGAACGGTATTGCATCGGATCCGGTGTTCGTGCTCGTCAAATAATTGGAGTCTCGCGCCCCGCGAGGGGCGCGAGAGGACGGGATGAGAGCGACGCCGGATTGATAGGTCTACTGGCGCGCCATCGCCACCTTGAATCGCTCCTCCGGGGAGATGAGGTGATCGTGGTCGTCCTTCTCCAGATCGATCTGCACCCATTTCACCTCGCCGCTGAACTCATTGTCTTTTGCGTCATAGTCGGGTGTAACCGCCGAGCCGGTACCCTTGCCCACATCGCAGGTTTCATCGGCCGAGAACGCCATCGGCACCGTGGTATCCACGCGGCCTTCGCCCACATTCGCGCCGTCCAGGTAAAGCGATGCAATGCCGCCCTTGGCCAGGCCGCCGCCGTCGTATTTGAACTCCATTCGGACCTGGTGCTCGCCCGCGGGAATCGCTTTGTTTGAGTCGACGTAGAACAGCTTGATGCCAAGCAGGTTGTAGCAATACTTCAGTTTGCCCTCCTTGGCATACAGGCTCCAGCCGTTAAAGGCCCCGCCCTGCGCGATGACGACACCTTGGGCCCCGGATTTCGGTACGACCACCTCGGCGGTTACCGAATAGGACTTGTTCTTGATGTTGACGACCGAGTTTTCGCTCAATCGGCCCATACCCCCAAAGAGGATCTGTGTCTTGCCCTTGATGAGCTGCGGCCGCCCGGCGAGGTCCGGGTTGAAACGCTCCACCCGCCGATCATCCAGCGGCAGAACGCTGTACTTGGTGGCCTCGATCAGCCAGAGCCTCTGCAATTCGCGCAGTTTCTGCGGGTTGTCTGTGGCGACGTTTTTCGCCTGCGTCCAATCCTTGCTGGTGTCATACAGTTCCCAGACATCATCGTCAAAGGCGGGTAGCGGAGATGAGGCATCCCAAGGCGTGCTGTGCCGGGTCACCGCAGTCCAGCCTTTGTGATAGATGCCGCGGTTGCAGAACATCTCGAAATACTGGGTCTCGTGCGCTTCGGCCGCCTTGGCATTATCGAAGGCATACAGCATGCTGAAACCCTCCAGGGGTGCTTGCTGCACGCTGTTGACGATCGTCGGCGCCGGCAGGCCGGCCGCTTCGAGAATCGTCGGCGCGACGTCGATGACGTGGTGAAACTGCGAGCGGATTTCTCCTTTCGACTTGAAGCCCTTCGGCCAATGCACGATCGTGCCGTTGCGCGTGCCGCCCCAGTGCGAGGCCACCTGCTTGGTCCACTGATAAGGAGTGTCCATGGCATGCGCCCAGCCCACGGCGTAGTGATTGTAGGCATGCGGTCCACCGAACAGGTCAATCTTGCTTTTCATGAACTCGACCGTCTCGACCCCAGACATGCCGTTCAGCATGGCCATTTCGTTGAAGCTGCCGTTCAGCGTTCCTTCGGCCGATGCGCCGTTGTCGCCGATGATGTAGTACACCAGCGTGTCGTCGAGGACTTCCAAATCCTTCAAGCCGTCGAGCAGCCGCCCGACGTGATGATCGGTGTGCTCGAGAAACCCGGCATAAATCTCCATTTGCCGGGCCAGAACTGGCCGCAACTCCTTCGGCATCTTGTCCCAGGCCGGAATCGCCTCAGGCCGCTTGGTGAGTTCGGCATTGGCCGGTAAGACCCCGAGTTCCTTCTGGCGGGCGAAAATCTGCTCGCGCAGTTTGTCCCAGCCCTGATCGAACTTGCCCTTGTACTTGTCAGCCCATTCCTTGGGCACGTGGTGCGGGGCATGACATGCCCCCGGCGCAAAATACATGAAAAACGGCTTGTCCGGCATCAGCGCCTTTTGCTGGCGCATCCACTTGATCGCCTTGTTGGTCATGTCCTCGGTGAAGTGATAACCCTCCTCGGGCGATTTGTCCGGCTCCATGGGAGTCGTGCCCTCATAGATGGCCGGGTAATACTGGTTGGTTTCTCCGCCGATGAATCCATAAAAATATTCAAAGCCGCCGCCTCCGGTCGGCCATTGATCGTAGGGTCCCATCGGGCTGGTTTCCCACACCGGGACTTCGTGGCACTTGCCGAATTGCGCGGTCGAATAGCCATTGAGCTTGAGCGTCATTGCCAACGCCGCCTTGTCCTTCGGCAGCACCGAGGTATAGCCAGGGGCCGAGGTTGCAATCTCGCAGATGCCGCCCATGTTCACCGAATGGTGATTGCGCCCCGTCAACATCGCTTGGCGAGTCGGCGAGCAGAGGGCTGTCGTATGGAAACGGTTGAACTTTAGCCCGCCCTTCGCCAGTCGTTCCGCCGTCGGCGTGTTGATGGCCCCGCCGAAGGCGCTCGAGGCCGCAAAACCCACGTCGTCGAGAAGCACGATGAGCACATTGGGCGCCCCTTTGGGCGGCCGCAGCGGCTCGATGGGCGGGAACTTGGTGTCCGGGTCTTTGGCATCGTAGGTCGTCAGACCCACGTGCTCGCGATCGGGAATGGGCAGGATCGTGCGCGATACTTTATCGGACTGGTTGGCCACGGAATTTCATCCTCTGATACAAGGAGCTCGATGACAATCCGCATACTGGCGTCGAGCTTTCGATCTTGGTCATTGGCCCTTGGTCACCTTGACGCCAGGCGCCGCATCCTCCCAGGATCGCCAGCTCAACTCAGTCGTTGGGCTGCGGACGGATGTTTCGGCGCCAGATCGGCGTTTCGCCGAGGGAACGGACGTAAAGCGTTCGCGGAGCAGTGTACTCTTGCCGAACAGCGACTCCACGAGATCCACCGCGAGCACCGCGGTCTTGTTGCGCACATCCAGGGCGGGATTCAATTCCATGATGTCCAGCGAGGCGACTTGGCCGGAGTCAGCGATCATCTCCATGCACAGCTGCGCTTCCCGGTAGGATAAGCCTCCCGCCACCGTGGTACCGACTCCGGGGGCAATCTCGGGGTCGAGACAATCCACGTCAAAGCTCACGTGCAGGTGGGTATCGGCATCCATGTCCTGCAGGGCCATTTCCATGGTGGTACGCACGCCCATCTCATCGATACAGCGCATATCGAACACTTCCAGCGCCTGCTCGTGCACAAAGCGACGTTCGCCCACATCAACACTGCGGATGCCGATTTGCCGCACCCATTGCGGGCTGATCGCCGGGGTCACCGCGCCGATCTGCAGCAGTTCCCGCGGGCCGAATCCACACAGACATGCCACCGGCATTCCATGCAGACTGCCGCTGGGGCTGAGTTCGCGGGTATTGAAGTCGGTGTGCGCGTCGAGCCAAAGCACGCGCAAGGACTTGCCGAGTTCGCGGCAGCGGCGTGCGACCGCCGCAATGGAGCCGACACTCAGGCTATGATCGCCGCCGAGCAAAATCGGCAGCCTGCCCCTGCCGAGCTCCCGGTAAACGGCGTCGTGCACCGCTTGGTTCCAGGCGGTGACTTCAGGCAGATTTCGGTAGCCCCCGACCACGCGTAGCCCGGGATTCGCAGGGCCGCCGAGATTGCCGCAGTCCACCACCTGCAGACCGCGGCGGGTCAGAGCGTCGTGCAGTCCGGCCACCCGCAATGCCTCGGGCCCCATCGACGCGCCGCGATCGCTCGCCCCGACATCGGTGGGAGCACCAATCAAACTCGCAATGCGAGATTCTGAATTGCTCACGCTACGCTCCTATCGCGCGCGCTGCGCGGTTCCGTGCGCAGTTGTGCCCGCGATGGCTGCCCCACCAGGCTGCCGAACAGGTCCTTGGGGTCATCGAGACTCGGCACCAGATCGATTTGCTTCGCGCTGTGTTGCGCGCGGTTCAAGCGGTGCAAGTACCGCAAAGAGGCGAAGTCATTGAGCGCAAATCCCACGGAATCGAACAGGGTCACCTCGTCGTCGCCCATGCGCCCGGCTTGTTTGCCGCGCACCACATCGGCGAACTCGATGACCGCCACGGTCGGATCGAGTTGCTGTATCTCCCCTTCGATCCGCGCCTGCGGTTCGAATTCGACCACGATGCGCAGATCCTGCCGGCGCAGGATATCGGGATGCAACTCAGTCTTGCCGGGGCAGTCGCCGCCCACCGCGTTCAAGTGCATGCCGGGCCGAATCATGTCCGGCGTGAGAATCAGCGCATTGCACTTGTCGGCGGTCACCGTGGTGACGATGTCCGCGCCGCGCACCGCCTCCGCCGTGCACGCGCAAGGAATTACCTTAAGATCGGTCAGCCGCAGATTCGCCAGATTTCGCAGCAGCTTCGCGCTCGCTTCGGGATCCGTGTCGTAGAGGCGCAATTCCCGAATGCCGAGCAGCGCATGAAATGCGATCGCCTGGAATTCACTCTGTGCGCCGTTGCCGATCAGCGCCATCACGCGGCTGGACGGGCGCGCCATCCGCAGCGCCGCGGCAACCGACATCGCCGCGGTTCGCAGCGCGGTGATGTAAGTCATTTCAGAGAGCAATAACGGATAACCCGTCGCCACATCGGCGAGCACGCCGAACGCCGTGACCGTCAGCAGTCCCGCCGCCGTGTTCTTCGGGTGACCGTTGACGTATTTGAAGGAATAGCGATCCCCGTCGCTGGTCGGCATCAACTCTATGACACCGTCGCTGGAGTGGCTTGCGTGCCGCGGCGACTTGTCGAAGTCGCTCCAGCGGCCATAGTCCGCCTGGATTTCAGTGGCGAGTTCCTGGATGAAGCGCGCCGTGCCCCTCAATGACACCAATTCCTGTACTCGAGCACATCCGATGTAATCCACCATGACTTTCTCGCTTTATTTGAAGAAAAGACTCGCGCGTGAGCGCCCGGGCGCATTTTCCAACGGCCGGGAGGCTAACGAACAGCCAATATACTGAGCAGAAAGTCCTAAGAATTGAACAGATCGTCATTCACAAATGACGTTTTGTGCGAATATCCGCTTTCCGCGAGGAGGGACTCATGGACGCAACCGACCATCAATTGCTTTCAATGCTGCGCGAAAATTCGCGTGTTTCCGTGGCAACACTGGCCAAGAAGCTGCGCGTGGCGCGCGGTACGGTCCAGAATCGACTCAAGCGAATGGAGGCCGACGGCACCATTGTCGGCTACACGGTACGGCTGCGCCCTCAGGCGGAGAACCACCAAATTCGCGCATTGATGACCGTGTCGGTTGATGGCAATCGCACCGACGAAGTGCTCAAGGCGCTGCGCGGGGATCCTGCAGTGCGCGCGCTGCACACGACGAACGGACGCTGGGACATCGTCGCCGAGTTGCAAAGCGACAGCTTGGAAGCCGTGGACCGCGTCTTGGGGCGCATACGGCTGATCAATGGGATTTCCAATACAGAAACCAGCCTGCTGCTTTCCACTCACAAAATGTGAGCTAATCCGCCGCGACATTGACCACGACGATGCCGACTTTTTGCCCGGTCTCAACATAGCGATACGCCAGCAGCACGTTCTGCCACCACGGCCCGAGGTCCGTCGATGGCGCCGAAGGCACCGTAAATGAGAAGTTTCTGACCGCGCTGAAGATCAATCGTTTGCAAAATTGAAGTCGCGTAGAAAGCGCCCTCGCAGACCACGGCCTCGTCAAATCAAGAGCCCGCGGGCATTGACGCGACCAGCCTTTCGGGAACCGCCGCATACTCCGCTTGAGCACCGTTTTGCTTCGAGGGGCACATGCCGAAAACGCGACTCGCCGCAATCAGTACGGGTGATCGTTGCTGCAGGGACCCGGACCAGGACCTCGTCCGCCGCGGCTGCCAGTTTCGGCGCATCCATTTTCTTGATGACGTCGGGTGAGCCGTAGCGAGTGATAACCGCCGCTTTCATATGACGCTCTTTTTGCGCAGCGGCCGTCAGCGGCCTTGGCTCACCGCCCTACCATGCGATTGAGGTGCTCCGGGTAGCGGTCCCCTTGTACCGTGATCTTGGACGCCGCTTCGATGTCGCGCAGATCGTCCGCGGATAGCTCCAGCACCGCAGCGCCGATGTTCTCCTCGAGGCGCTGCAGCTTCGTGGTGCCCGGGATCGGAACGATCCACGGTTTTTGGGCAAGCAGCCATGCGAGCGCGAGCTGAGCGGCGGTTGCCTTCTTGCGTGCGGCTATTGCCGCCAGCGCATCGACCAGCACTTTGTTGGCTTTCCTCGCCTCAGACGAGAAGCGAGGCAGGGCAAATCGGAAATCCTTAGCGTCAATCGTCGTGTTCTCGTCGATCTTGCCGGTGAGAAAACCTCTGCCCAGCGGGCTGAACGGGACGAAGCCGATCCCAAGTTCCGCAAGGGTCGGCAGTACAGTTGTTTCAGGCTCTCGCCACCACAGCGAGTACTCGCTCTGCAGGGCGGTGACCGGCTGAACCGCGTGAGCGCGTCGAATCGTCTGCACTCCCGCCTCGGACATTCCGAAGTGTCTGACCTTGCCCGCCTTGATCAGATCCTTCACCGTGCCCGCAACGTCCTCGATCGGAACTTCGGGGTCGACCCGGTGCTGGTAGAAGAGATCGATGGTTTCGATCCTGAGACGCTTCAGCGAGGCCTCTGCGACCTGCTTGATGTGCTCGGGCCGGCTATCGAGGCCAACCTGCTTGCCGTCGACCAGACGGAAACCGAACTTGGTGGCGATCGCGACCTGCCCGCGGAACGGGGCCAGTGCTTCGCCCACCAGCTCCTCGTTGGTGAATGGGCCGTAGACTTCCGCCGTGTCGAATAAAGTGACGCCGCGCGCCACGGCTGCTTGGATCACTTCGATCATCTTTTGCTTGTCGCCGGGGGGTCCGTAACCATGACTCATGCTCATGCAGCCGAGGCCGAGCGCCGACACTTCCAAATCGCTATTTCCGAGTCTCCGCTTCTGCATGAATCCACCTCGTTAGTTGGAGCCGGGTCCCGCGATCATCCGAGGTTGGGGCCCGGTCACAGGGTCGGGACAGATTAGGCTGTCGCGGCGCCGCTGCAAAGCGATTCATTCATGTGAAATTCGCGCCGCAACCAGGCGATATCCGAGGTCAAGCTCGTTGACACTGTGCAGGCTCGAATATCGTTGCTGCCACTTGCCTGATTCGATGTCATTTTCAAGTCGGGCAAGCCGCTGGGTAACATCGCCGATCTTTGAAAAGGTGGAGATACTGGCGCGGACAGCCGGGTCGAGGTAGGCGCGCGGTCTTTTCCAATAGGCGCCCAAGAATCCGTCACGACAATCCGCTGGAATCGGCACCTCCGTCAGCTCAATCGGTCCGAGAGCTTCCTCGAGACGTTCGAGGCTCGGAAAGATATGCCGGTCAATTCGGAGCAGATCCGGCACATAATCGAAGAGCCAGAATCGGGCAAGAGCGTCAATGTCGATTGTCAGAAATACAACCCGAGACCGTGCGACCCGTGCGCATTCCGCAAAGCCCTGTTGTTGATCCTCCCAGTGATGCACGGTCAGGATGCCGACAACTGCATCAAAGCTGGCGTCGCGAAACGGCAGCGCTTCAGCACGGGCCTGCACCACTGGAGCGCTGCCTGCCGCGCGCTGTTCGATCATGGTGCGGGAGGGCTCCACTGCAACTACGAATCGCGAATTTGGCTCGTACGAACCCGCCCCCGCGCCGACGTTTAGGATTTGACCGCAGCCTTGCATGGCGTTTTCGATCGCGGCCGCGATCCGCGGGTCGCTTTGCCGGCGACCTGAGTAAGTGCGCCCGATGTTATCGTACAGCGCCGTCACATCGCCCTCTGGAACGCATTTGCTGATGATTGAGATCAGACTATACGATTGAACGATTGAATTGCCAGCCTCGAGGAACGGCGCAAAATTTACAATAAAGGGATAAGTATGACGATCTCACGAAGAAACCTTGTCATTGGTGTGGGCGCGGCCGCGATCGGGGTTCGCGCGACTGATGCTGCCGAGCTGTTGCCGCCTACGCCACAAGAAACCTTTGGGCCGTACTTTCCCGTACACACGCCTCGATACCATGATTTCGACCTGACGAGAATTCCGGGACACCCCGGGCGCGCTCTGGGTCAGATCATCGAGCTTTCCGGCCGCGTGCTCAACGTGGATGGTTCACCGGTAAAAGGCGCTGCATTGGAGATCTGGCAGGCGAATGCCGCAGGCCGCTACGCGAATCCAATCGACAAGAACCCCGCGCCGCTCGATCCCAACTTTCTGGGGGTGGCGCTGCTGCGCACGACGGCGCAAGGGCGATATCGCATCCTGACAGTAAAGCCCGGTGCCTATCCGGACCCGGCCGGCGGGATGCGCACGCCTCACATCCATTTCGACGTCACGTCCGATGACTACCGTCTCGTGGCTCAGATGTACTTTCCGGGCGAAGCGCTCAATGACAAAGACATTCTGATGTCGACCATGCCGGCGCGGCATCGCGATCCGGCCCTGACAATCTGCAAGTCGGTAGAATCGCACGAAGCGGGCGTTTTCAAATTCGAGTGGGACATCGTGCTGTTGCACGCATGAGCGCGTCCTAGTTGACCGGCTTCGCCAATCCTTCGCGTATCGCTTGGTCGATGAGCGGCCGCAACTGACGCCGCGCCTCCTCGGCGATCTTTCGCTGCTGCTCGCCCAGGCGGCCCTGCTGCTCGCCGAGCTTGCCCTGCTGCTCGCCCAGCACGCCTTGCTGCTCGCCAAATCTGGCTTGTTGCATGCCAAGTTCGGCCATCATCGCCCCAACCCGGCTTTGAATCTCACCGAGGTGGGTTTGCAATTCTGCCAGCGCCTTCTGATCGATCTGCGGGGTCAAATGCTCAAGGTCCATCTGCCGCATCACGCGCTCGAGCTCGACCATGTCGCGCTTGAAGTCGGGTGTATCCACCCTGGCCGCCAGCTGTTGGGCGCGCAGAGCCTTTTGCTGTTTCCCCATTGCTGCCAACTGTTTGCCCAACTCCTGCTGCATTCGGCCCAGTTCCTCCATCGGCGCGAGCAATCTTCGTGCACTTGCGATTGTTTGGGGGTCCTGGATGAGGAAGGTCTTGCCGTCATGCTGGTAATAGATGTAGTCGCCCGCAATCTGCGGCAACCCGCTGCCCGAGTCGAATGTCACCCGCGAATCGCCGGCATGAATGGCGAGAATCTCATCGTCGTGTGGCCGGGCAGACATGTCGGCGGTTGAGACATCGGTGGCGGTCTTGGCATCGATGCGTACCTGAGGCGGCGCAGTGGCAGCTGGGGGAGCTTTGGGCGCGACCGGAACAGCGAGAGGCGTTGGAGCAGCGGGAACTGCCGGCGAGGGAGGAGTCGCCGGGGCAGAGGGGGTACCGACAGCTGAAACGGCATCGGTCGACGCTGCGCTCACCCGCACCATCGAGGTAGACGCCATCATGGCGAGCAGTACCGCACCGGCGGCTACGAAAGCTTGGCGCGGCCTGGCGCTGAAGGATTTCTCGAATCCTCGATCGTCCAACAGCCGCTCGATGCGCGGTGTCAGGCTGTTGGTGCGCGCCATTGCGACCGCGGCAACTGGCCATGCCTCACGCGTGGCGAACGCCAGCAGAATTTCGGCGTAGGACGCGCGGCTCTCTGCCTGCTTCACGGCCGCGCCGTCGCTCAATGCTTCACCGAGCTCCGAGAGCTGCCGCTTGAGCCACCAGCTGAATGGATTGAACCAGAACAGCGCGCAGTGCAATCCGGCGATTACATGCACGTAAAAATCCCGCTGCCGCACGTGCGCGCATTCATGCGTGAGCACGACGCGCAACGTCGGTGCATCCCACAAGCAGTACGATGCCGGCAGCAGCACGGTCGCGGCGATGGTGACCGGAGTGGCAATCCGCGGGCTGACTCGAATATCCGCCCGCGGGGCGGACTGCAGCGCAATGCGTTGCGCGCGCCCGCGCAAGCGCAGCGCGAGGCCAACACCGAAACTAAGCCGGATCAGCAACAGCGCTGCCACTGCGCAGTAGATCGCAACGATGGGGCGTGCGGTCCGCAGAGAGCCGGCGGCGGTTTCGCGATCGCGGGACTTCGCCGTTGCTTCTGGCAATGCGGTCATGGCGGAGTTCCGCGCCTCGTCGGTCGGGACCGGCTGCACCTGGGTCGCTGAGGCAAATTGCGGCAGAACCCGCGGCCCGATTTGCCAGCCGACCAGCGCGGGCATCAGCAGCGCGCCGGCGAGGGCAACGAGCCACGCCATGCGCTGCAGCCGCACCTGATGGACACGCAGCAGGCGCAATGCGGCGAAAATGATCGCGCCCATGATCAGGGAGCGCAGTGCGGCCTCGGCCAAAATTTGTGTGCTCACGATTTCTTCCCCTTTTTCGCGGCGGCGATACGCTGTGCCAGACGCTGCAGTTCCTTGCGGTCGAGAACCGCCGAGTCCACCATGCCGGCCAGCAGTGTCTCGACGGAGCCCTCGCAAAACCAATCGACGATGCGCTGCACCGCGCGCCCCGCCACCGCCTGCCGCGAGGCCGCCGGCCGATACAGGAAGGTGCGATTCTCGATGGCGTGTGCGACATAGCCCTTCGCCTCGAGACGGCGCAGCACCGTGCGTATGGTGGATTCTTTGAGCGGACGATCCCGGCGCGCCAGCTGTTCGCGCACCTGCTCGGCGTTTTGCACACCGTGCTCCCAGATGAGCTCCAGGACGGCCCGCTCCAGTTCGCCCAACTCGGCGGGATCGTGACTCTGCGTAGTGTTACTCTTCATAGTGCTACCGACTGTAACACATATGCCGGCGCGCGCAACAGCTTTTTAAAGACCGCGGTTTTACTTAACTCTGATCGCGGTGCAGCCGCATGAGGCGGCGCCGCTCGCGCTTGTCCGGCCGCGCCTCCGGCCGCGGCCGCGAGATGTTCGCCAGCCTTTGCTGTTCGCGCAGCTTGACGCGGCGCTGCGCGCTCGCGGCGGTCTCGAGATAATGCGAAATCGCTTCGGCTGCCGGCCCACGCCGCTCTGGAAGGCCCAGGACTTCGAACTCGGCGACGATCCCCTGCAGCGACAGACTCAAGCGATCGCCTATGCGCACGCGGTGCGCGGGCTTCACCCGCTCCGCATTCAAATGGACTTTGCCGCCATTGATGGCCGCGGTCGCGAGACTGCGCGTTTTGAAGAACCGGGCGTGCCACAGCCATTTGTCCAGGCGATGGCCATCGCTTTTCCCGCTTGACATATCGATACGCCTATACCTAAAAGAGCCGCCTGGGAAGTCGCTATAATAGCGCCATGCATGGCAAGGAATTGCGCGAGCGGCTGCGCCGAGATACCGAGGCACTCGAGGCCGCAGGACTGCTGAAGCGCGAGCGCATCATCGGTTCGGCGCAAGGCCCGGTGATCGCACTTGCCGACGGGCGCGAGATGATCAATCTGTGCGCCAACAACTACTTAGGATTGGCCAACCATCCGGCAGTCGTCGAGGCGGCACATCAAGGCCTCGACCGCTACGGCTACGGTGTCGCCTCGGTACGTTTCATTTGCGGCACGCAATTCGTGCATCGCGAGCTTGAACAGCGCTTGAGCGCGTATCTGTCGATGGAGGATACGATTCTGTATTCCTCGTGCTTCGATGCCAACGGCGGCCTGTTCGAGACCCTGCTCGACGAGAAGGATGCGGTGATCAGCGATGCCTTGAATCATGCCAGCATCATCGACGGGATTCGCTTGTGCAAGGCGCGGCGGCTGCGCTATGCCAACAATGACTTGAATGAACTCGAGCAGGCCTTGAAGGACTCCAAGGACGCGCGCGTGCGCCTGATCGCCACCGATGGCGTATTTTCCATGGATGGATCGATAGCCCGTCTGCATGAGATTTGCGATCTTGCCGATTCCTACGATGCGCTGGTGATGGTCGATGATTCGCATGCTACCGGCTTCATCGGCAGCGGCGGCCGCGGTTCCCACGAACTGCGCGGAGTCATCGGCCGCATCGACATATTGACCGGCACTCTGGGCAAGGCACTGGGCGGCGCCAGCGGCGGCTTCGTGGCCGCCCGCAAAGAGATCGTCGCCTGGCTGCGCCAGCGCTCGCGGCCGTACTTGTTTTCGAACAGCATCGCTCCGGCGGTGGCGGCCGCCAGCATCCGGGTGCTCGATCTGCTGGAAAGCTCATCGCAGCTTCGCGATCGATTGCATGCGAACGCCCGCTACTTTCGGGAACGCATGCAGGCGCTGGGCTTCAACCTGGTCCCCGGCGAGCACCCCATCATCCCGGTGATGTTGGGAGATGCGCCTCTGGCTGTGCGTCTCGCGGAGCGGATGCAGGATGAGGGGATTTACGTGGTGGCGTTCTCTTTCCCGGTCGTTCCCCATGGAAAAGCGAGAATTCGTACCCAAATGAATGCTGCGCACAGCACTCAGCAACTCGATCAGGTGATTTCGGCGTTCGCTCGTTGTGCGCGGGATCTCGACATCATTCACTAGAGGCAGTTATGAAAGCATTGGTCAAGGCGCGCGCTGAACCCGGTATCTGGATGCAGGACGTCCCGGAACCCGCGGTAGGCCACAACGATGTACTCATCAAGGTGCATCGCTCAGCCATCTGCGGCACCGACATGCATATCTACAACTGGGATGCCTGGGCGCAGAAAACGGTGCCGGTCCCGATGGCGGTCGGCCACGAATATTCCGGTGAAATCGTCGAACTGGGCAGTGAAGTGCGCGGCTTCAACACCGGCGACCGGGTGTCGGGCGAGGGCCATATCACCTGCGGCCATTGCCGCAACTGCCGCGCCGGACGCCGGCACCTGTGCCGCAATACCTCAGGCGTGGGAGTGAACCGGCCGGGCGCTTTCGCCGAGTACCTGACCATTCCGGCAAGCAATGTGTTCAAGCTGCCTTCGAGCATCGATGATGAGATTGCCTCGATCCTGGATCCTCTCGGCAATGCCACGCACACCGCGCTGGCATTCAACGTGGTCGGCGAGGACGTGCTCATCACCGGCGCGGGGCCAATCGGCGTCATGGCAGTGGCCATCGCGCGGCATTGCGGCGCCCGGCATATCGTCATTACGGACGTCAACGACTATCGATTGGGACTCGCGGCCAAGATGGGCGCCTCGCGAGCCCTGAATATCTCGCGCGAGTCGCTGGACGACGCCATGCGCGATTTAGGCATGGAAGAAGGCTTCGACGTGGGTTTCGAGATGTCGGGCAATCCCGCCGCGCTGCGCGAGCTGCTGCGCACCATGAACAACGGCGGCAGCGTTTCCCTGCTCGGCATTCCTCCGGGCGACACCGCAATCGATTGGAATCAAGTCATCTTCAAAGGCTTGACGATCAAGGGTATCTACGGCAGAGAAATGTTTGAAACCTGGTACAAAATGTCGAGCATGCTGCAAAGCGGGCTCGACGTGCGGCCGGTGATTACCCATCGATTGGGAATCAACGACTACCTCGAGGGTTTCAATATCATGAATTCCGGCAGATCCGGAAAAGTCACGCTCGACTGGTCAAGCCTCTAATCAGCGGTTGAATTGCGCTTTCAGGGTAGTTTGCGGCTCGCGACACCAGCAGTATGCATACAGCCCGCGCGGGTCGTTGAGCTTGGCGATCGAACGGGCTTGTTCGAGCAGAGGATCCAAAAGCCGCTCGACATCGCTGCGCGGCGGAATTAACCCTGCCAATTGGCCGAGCTGCGCGGCCCGCGATCGAATCTGCAGCATCAGTTGTTCCCGCAAACTCAGTTCCGGTTCGATGTACTCGACATCGAAGCCTGCGCCCAATTCGGCTATTTTCGCCGCGGCATCCGTAGCGTCCTTGAGGCCGCCGAGATGGTCCACCAAGCCGATGCGCTGCGCGTCGAGACCCGCCCAGACTCGGCCCTGCGCGATCTTGTCCACCTCTTCGACGGTTTTCTTCCTGCCGTCGGCGACACGCCGCAGGAATTGCGCGTAGGCGTGATCCACCGACGCCTGCAGGATCAGCTTGGTGGCGGGCCCGAGCGCACGATCCAGCCGCAGCTCGCCGGCGAGCGGCGTGGTGCCGATGCCGTCAACCTTGACGCCGATTTTTTCCAGGCTGCGCTGAAAAGTCGGGATGTAGGAAAACACGCCGATCGACCCTGTCAGCGTGGTCGGGCTGGCGAATATTTGGTTGGCGGCGGCGGCAATGTAATAACCGCCCGACGCCGCATAGCTGCTCATGGATACGACCACCGGCTTGCCGGCTTTGCGCAAAGACTGCACTTCGCGCAGGATTTCTTCGGAAGCGAATTCGCTGCCGCCCGGGCTATCAACGCGCAGCACCACGGCCTTGACGGCATTGTCGTAGCGTACTTGGCGCAACAGGTCGGAGGTGCTCTCGCCGCCGATCGCTCCCGGCGGCTGATGACCGTCGAAGATCTCTCCCGATGCCACGATGATGCCGATCTTGGCGTCGGATTTTGATTTCAGGATGCGCTTGGAGCGCGCGGCCGCGAGATAGTCCTTCATTCCGATCGAGTTGAACGAATGGCTGTCTTGATCTTCGCCGACCAGCCCCTTGAGATCATCGGCAACTTGCCGCTTGCTCTTCAATGCAGTGACGAGACCGCGCTGCAGCGCCATTTTCGCCATATCGCCGCCGACCGCCTGCAGCGCTGCCGGCTGGTCGGTGACGAAGTCCTTGAGAGCGCCGGCGGGCAGCGAGCGGGCGCGCGTGACATCCTGACTGTACGCGTTCCATAAGGCTTCGAGCCACGCGGATGTCTCTTCGCGTTCGCTCGGCGCCATGTCGTTGCGGGAGAATTGATCGGTATAGCTCTTGAAGGTGCCGGCGCGGAACACGTTGAAATCCACGCCCAGTTTGTCGATGGCGTCCTTGTAATACATGCGGTAATAGCTGAAGCCGTTCAAGGTAACCATCCCCATGGGATCGAGGTACACCTCGCCGGCCTGGGCCGCTATGTAGTACTGGGCTTGATCGAAAGAGTCTCCGGCCGCAACCACGCGTTTGCCGGAGGCGCGGAAATCGCGCAGCGCGGCTCCGATCTCCTGCAATTTCGACAAGCCGCCGGATTTCATGTCGTCGAGATTGAGGACGATGAGCTTGATGCGCGAATCGGACTTGGCGAAGGCGATCGCTTCGGTCACGTCTCTGAGCAGGGTTTCGGGAGCCGGACCACCCGAGGCTTCGCCGACGGCGCGCCGCAGCGGATCTTCCGCCAGCTGCTCGACCAATTCGCCTTGCGGCGCGATGAGCAGAGCCGCGGTGTGCGGCACTATCGGAATCGAGGTATGTAGCGCCGCAAGAATGAACCCGAATATCACCAGCAACAGCGCCAGGTGCAGGACCTTGCGCGTGCCATCGAGGATTCGCCAGAACAGCCCGAAGAATCCCTTGAGAGCGGATCCGGCGCTCATTCAGTGCTCAGATCTTCTCATCAATGCGCGCTGCCTTGCCTGACAAATCGCGCAGATAATAGAGCTTGGCACGCCGCACCGAGCCGCGCCGCTTGACGCTGACTTCGCTGATCGCCGGGCTGAAGGTCTGGAACACACGCTCGACGCCCTCGCCATGCGAAATCTTGCGCACCGTGAACGAGGAATTGATGCCGCGGTTCTTCTTGGCAATCACCACGCCTTCGTAAGCTTGAACGCGCTCGCGCTCACCTTCCACCACTTTGACTTGCACGACGATGGTATCGCCGGGATTGAAGTCCGGAATCTTGCGCGTCGCGCGCTCGCCATTCAGTTGCTGGATGATCTTGTTCATAACTATTGCCTCGCACGTTCAATCTTGAATTCTTCCAATAATTCCCGCTCTTCGTCGCTCATGCCGCGCAGCTCAAGCAGCTCCGGCCGGCGCAGCCAGGTGCGGCCCAGCGCCTGCTGCAACCGCCAGCGATGAATCGCCGCGTGATCGCCGGACGCTAACACCGCGGGCACCGCGTGCCCATCCAACGCCTGCGGCCGGGTGTAATGCGGCCAATCCACCAACCCGTCGCTGAACGATTCCTGCAGCGCCGATTCCGAACTGCCCAGCGTTCCCGGCATCAGGCGCACGATCGCGTCGATGACCACCAGTGCCGGCAGTTCGCCGCCACTCAGGACGTAATCGCCGATCGACCATTCCTCATCTATTTCATGCTCGATGAGGCGCTCGTCCAGACCCTCATAGCGTCCCGCAACCAATACCAGACCGGGCCAGCGGCACGCTTCGCGTGCCATGCTTTGCTCGAACTTTCGTCCGTCCGCCCCTAAATACACGCGCCGGCTGCCCGGCGGCAGCACCGCCGCCGCCGCGCGTATCGCGCTGCGCACGGGCGGGGCCATCAGCACCATTCCCGGCCCGCCCCCGTAAGGGCGATCATCAACCGTACGGTGCGCATCCGCCGTGTAATCGCGCGGGTCGAAGCAGTCGAGCTCAAACACCCCGCGCTCCTGCGCCCTGCCGATCACGCCGTGACCCAGCGCCTCGCGGATCATTTGCGGAAACAGCGACACCACGGCAATACGCATATCCCTAGTCCGCTGCGGCGACGCTCCCGGCGTCCCAATCCACCACCACGCGCCGCGCCTGCAAATCCACGCGCTTCAGATGCTTGGGCACGGCCGGCACCCAATATTCCTGCTCGCCGCGCACCACCATCAACGTCTGCGCCGGCGTCTCGACAAAATGCTGCACAACCCCTAAGCCAGTGCCGGAGAGATTGACTACCACGCAGCCGATCAGGTCCGCGCGGTAAAAGTCCTTCGCCTCCCGCTGCGGCAACTCGCTGCGCGGCACGCAAATCTGTGCACCTCGAAGCAGCGCTGCTTGATCCCGATCCTCGACTCCCGTCAATTTGGCAGTCAGCGCCCCGCCGCTTCGTCCGCTCGCCTCGACGCGATAGGTCCGCCAGGTTCCCTCACGCCCAATCTTAAGATTGCGATGCTCCAACAAGCGTTCGGGGGGATCTGTGTGAGAGCGAAGCTTGACCCAACCTCGTACGCCAAATGGTGCGCCTACCACACCCAGTTGGATGAGCGCCGATGCATCGTCGCTCATCGTACCCTGTAGCCCTTACGCCGCCTGCTTGCGGAAGCTGGTAAGAAGAAACTTGACGCGATCCGACATGTGGGCGCCCTTGCTGACCCAATGTTCGATCCGCGCGACGTCCAAACGCAGTTTGACTTCCCCGCCGCGCGCCACGGGATTGAACAAACCTACGCTTTCAAGGCTGGTGCCGCCCTGGCGTTTGCGGCTGTCGGTCACCACAACGTGATAAAAGGGCGTCTTTTTGCCGCCGCGTCGAGTCAACCGGATCGTCACCATCGTAAGTTCACCTTGCAGAGTCTAGCCGCTAATTGTAATGACAATCAGGGCTTAAGAGCAACAATTGGTTTGCTAACCAGGGTGAATCCTAGCGGGCAAAGCCGCCAGGAGGCAGGCGCCCCGCCATCCCGCGCATCATATTCTGCAACATACCGCCCTTGGCGAGCTTTTTCATGGTCTTCTGCATTTGGTCAAACTGCTTCAATAGCCGGTTGACCTCCGGCAGCGGCACCCCGGACCCGGCGGCGATGCGCCGTTTGCGGGAGTTATCGATCATTTCCGGGCGCCGGCGCTCGCGCGGCGTCATGGAATCGATTATCCCCATCTGGCGTTTGAGGTTTTTGGGATTGACGGCGCCTGCGGCGGCCGCGGCATTCGCCTGCAGGTGAGCAGGGAGCTTGTCCAGCAGGGCCGACATGCCTCCCATGTTCTGCAACTGACTCAACTGATCGCGCAGGTCAGACAAATCAAAAGATTTTCCCTTGGTGATCTTCTTGGCAAGTTTTTCCGCTTTTTCCTGGTCGACCTGTCCCTGAACCTGCTCGACCAGCGACAGCACATCGCCCATTCCGAGGATGCGCGATGCGATGCGTTCCGGCTGGAACAACTCCAGGGCCTCGGATTTCTCGCCGGTGCCGACGAACAGAATGGGTTTCCCGGTCACATGGCGGACCGACAGCGCCGCACCACCGCGCGCGTCGCCATCCGCTTTGGTGAGAATCACACCCGTGAGACTCAAGGCCTCATTGAAAGCTTTGGCTGCGTTGACCGCATCTTGCCCCGTCATGCTGTCCACAACGAACAGCCGCTCGTGAGGCGAAACGGCTGCTTCCAATTCCTTTACTTCGGCCATCATCTCGGCATCGACATGCAGCCTTCCTGCCGTATCGAGCAGCAGCACGTCGTATGCCTGCAGCGTCGCTTCGGTCAACGCGCGCCTGGCAATGCTCACCGGCGCCTCGCTGGCAAGCGCCGCTGCGAAGCCTGCGCCGACTTGCATGGCCAGAGTTTGTAATTGCAATATCGCCGCCGGCCGGTAAACGTCGGTGCTGACCATCAAAACTTTTTTATTCTGTTTCTCGATCAGCCAGCGCGCGAGTTTGCCGGCGCTGGTCGTCTTGCCGGCGCCCTGCAGGCCGGCGAGCATCACGACCACGGGCCGTTGCGCCCGTAAATTGAGTCCGGTACTCGGCTCGCCCATCAGGCGCGTCAATTCCTCGTGCACGACTTTGATGAAGGCTTGACCCGGGGTCAGGCTCTTCGTCACCTCAACGCCGACCGCGCGCGCTTTGACCGCGTCCGTGAAACTCTTCACCACCGGCAACGCCACGTCGGCGTCAAGCAAGGCGAGGCGAACTTCGCGCACCGTGTCGGAAATATTGTCGTCGGTGAGTCGGCCGCGTCCGGAAAGGGACTTCAGCGCGGCGGACAGACTGGAAGTGAGCCGGTCAAACATATTGCGGTTATTATACCTGCGTCGTTATTGGAGCGTTGTCCCTCAAGGCTATTGTGATTCAGGCCATCACTTTGTTCGTGCTTTACGCCGCAGCGGCCTGGCTCATGCTGCGCACCGTGCGCAATCCGCGCCTGGAGCCCTTTGCCTGGGTGCTGATCCTCATCGCGATCATCGGGCATAGCGACGCGATCATGCACATGATGCGCAGCCGCGGGCCGTTCTCCATCGGCCTGTTCGAGGCGATGTCGCTGTTGGGATGGACGCTTGCGGTGCTGGCCTGCCTGATCTCCATCGACAAACAGTACCGCGTGCTCGCTGCCATCCTGATGTTGAGCGCCGCGGTCGGCGCGGCGTTGACCGGCGCCGGCGGCAACTATGCCGAGGCCACGACCGGCGGGTGGGAACTCACGGCGCATATCTTGCTGTCCATGGCTGCCGCCGCTCTGTTGTTCGCGGCCGCGGCCACGGCATTGTTGCTGGTGTTTCTGGATCGGCGGTTGCGCACCCGACGCCTTGCCGATCTGCCGAGCGCGCTGCCGCCGCTCGATGCGCTCGAAAAACTCATGTTTCGGCTGATTGCGGCGGGCTTTGCTTTCTTGACGCTGGCGCTGCTGACAGGCTTCGTGTTCGTCACCAATCTGTTCACGCAGAACCTGGTGCAAAAAACCGTACTGTCGCTGATTGCATGGCTGGTGTTCGGCGTGCTGCTCATCGGGCGCAGACGCTTCGGCTGGCGCGGCCGTTCGGCCGTACGCTGGACTTTGTGCGGTTTCGGGATTCTGGCACTCGCGTATTTCGGTGTGAAGTTCGTTCTCGAGTACGTATTCGGGCGACATTGGGGCTAGTCTCCCCATGGCACATCCCACCCTGGTACTGATGTTCGGAACGCTGGCGGGCTTGCTCATTCTCGCCGCGTTTTTCGCCGGCAGCGAAACCGCGTTGATGAGCCTCAACCGTTATCGGCTACGGCATCGAGCCAAGCAAGGAAGCCGCGGCGCGCGGCTGACGGAGCGGCTGCTCGCCCGTCCCGACCGCCTGATCGGTTTGATCCTATTGCTGAGCACGCTCGTCAATGTGGCAGCGCCGATTCTGGTGGGTTTCATCGCGCTGCGCTTGGGCGGCGAGTTCCTGGTTGCCTTCGGCGCGGCGCTGCTGGCATTCGTGCTGCTGATATTCTGCGAGGTGGCGCCCAAGACTTTCGGTGCTCTGTACCCGGAGCGTCTGGCGCTGCCCGCGGCATACATCTACACGCCGCTGCTTTTTTTGTTGTATCCGTTCGTCTGGGCCACGAATTTGCTGGCGAATGGGATTCTGCGCCTGTTCGGGGTGGCGCGGCAGCAAGCCTCGAATTCCTTGAGCAGTGAAGAATTGCGCACCGTCGTCGCCGAGGCCGGCGCCATGATTCCGCGCCGCCACCAGCAAATGCTGGTCAGCATCCTGGATCTCGAGAATGCCACCGTCGAGGACATCATGGTGCCGCGCAATGAGATCGTCGGCATCGACGTCGATGATGATTGGGATCGCGTGATCGAGCAGCTGCGACAGAGCCAGCACACCCGCTTGCCGGTGTATCAAGGCGAAATTGATCGCATCATCGGCGTGCTGCACATGAAGGCAGTGGTGCATGAGTTGGCGCGCGGGCGGCTGGACCGCGACGCGTTGGCTGCGGCCGCCGGCGCGCGCGAGGCGTACTTCGTTCCGTCGGGCACCACTCTCAACAACCAATTGCTGAATTTTCAGCGCGACAGGCGCCGCATGGCCTTCGTCGTCGATGAGTATGGCGATATTCAGGGGCTGGTGACGCTCGAGGACATCCTCGAAGAAATCGTCGGTGAGTTCACCACCGACCCTGCCACCATGATGCACAAAGACGTGCATGCGGAGAGCGATGGCAGTTTCGTCGCCAACGCCTCAGCCACGATTCGTGCACTCAACCGCTCGATGCGCTGGAATTTGCCGACCGACGGGCCGAAAACCCTGAACGGATTGATCGTGGAGTTTCTGGAAACCATCCCGGAACCGGGAACCACCTTGAAGTTGGCGAACTACATGCTGGAAGTACTGCAGACCGGCGACAACGCCATCAAGACCGTTCGCATCAGGCCGCCTGAGATATCGGCGCCTTAAGTCCGCGGCGCAGTCTGTGGAGCCTGCAGCGCTTGATTCAAGCTCGTAACTCCGCGCACGCTCATTCCGTCGGGGGAGCGCTTCGGCACGTTCGCCTCGGGGACCAAGGCCTGCTTGAACCCATGTTTTGCGGCCTCGCGCAGCCGCTCCTCGCCAAACGGTACCGGACGAATCTCTCCCGCGAGCCCCATTTCGCCGAACACGATCAGCGAATTGGGCACCGGCAAATCCATGAGGCTGGAGCGCGCCGCCATGACGATGGCAAGATCGCCGGCAGTCTCGGTGAGGCGCACGCCGCCCACCACATTGGCGAATACATCCTGGCCCTGCAGCAGCAGTCCGGAGTGCCGATGCGCGACCGCCAGCAGCATGGTCAGACGGTTTGCGTCGATGCCGACTGCCACGCGCCGCGGGTTGGCGCTCAAGGCGACATCGGCCAACACCTGCACTTCGATGAGCAGCGAACGCGTTCCTTCGCGCATGACGGTAATGACGCTGCCCGACACCGGCTCTGCGTGGCGCGACAGAAAAATCGCCGACGGATTGGTTACCTCACGCAGCCCTTGTTCGAGCATAGCAAATACGCCGATCTCATTGGCCGCACCGAAGCGGTTTTTAATCGAGCGCAGCACGCGATAGCGGCTGCCGGTATCGCTTTCGAAGTACAGCACCGTGTCCACCATGTGTTCGAGCACGCGCGGACCGGCGATTTGCCCTTCTTTCGTGACATGCCCCACGAGCAGCACCGCCGTGCCGCTGAGCTTGGCGAACCGTACCAGCTCCGCGGTGCACTCCCGCAGCTGCGAGACGGCGCCCGGCGCCGCCTCCACGCGTTCGGAATACATGGTCTGAATGGAATCCACGATTAGAACGTGCGCTGCGAGCAGCGATGCAGCTGCGACGATGTTTTCGACGCCGGTCTCGGCGATCAAGCGTGCGGTCGCCGCCTCCAAACCCAGCCGCCGCGCCCGCAGTGCGACCTGCTTCAAAGACTCCTCGCCGGTGGCATACAGCACGGCGCCCGAGCGATTGAGCGCTGCGGCCGCCTGCAGCATCAGCGTCGACTTTCCGATGCCGGGGTCGCCGCCGATCAACGTCACGGAGCCGGGGACCAGTCCGCCGCCAAGGACCCGATCGAGCTCCGTGGAGCCGGTCGGCAGCCGCGGCACCTCGACGATGGCCTCCGCGGCGAGTGAAGAGGATAGATCGCCGTTCTTGGCCGCCGAAGCACGCTTCGCGCGCGAACTAGGGGCGAAAACCTCGGCAACCAGGGTATTCCACTCGCCGCAGGCGGCGCATTGCCCCTGCCATTTTGGCGAGGAGGCTGCGCAGTTCTGGCAGATAAAGACCTCTTTTGACCTCGCCATGGGCTCCTAAGCGTCGATTTGTGACATCAGCAGCGGATATTGCAATCCTATCCCCTATACTGCCGTGCTTTCGTGGCTCGGATTATGTCTATTGCATGCGCAAATTGGGGCTGATCGCGGCAATTTTGGGCTTTCTGGTCCTGGCAGCGGGCGTCTTGCTCCGAGTGCTGGCAAATAACCTGAATACCTGGCTGTGGCTGCCCGGTTCCCTGCTGCTCGCCGCGGGCAGCGGCCTCATCCTCTGGTCGCGCTGGGCGAAGCCCGCCGTAGCACTGAAAATCCCCAGGTCGACGGCGGTTGCCCCCGGCGATACCGCGCGTTTGCTCGACAACTTCGAGCAGCGCTTCGCCGAGCTCAAGGGCCGCAAGCCCAATGCCACCGTGCTGGGCGATCTCTACACCCTGGCCAACCAGCTGGAACAAAGAGGGCGAACCCCGCAGGCGATCGCGGTATACCGCCACCTGGCACGCTTCGACAATACCTATCGGGATGTCTCGGCGCGACTGCGTCGACTGATGGACGTCGAGCGCAACAAGCCCAAGGCGGCGACCACCGCGAATGCCGTGCCCCCGCAGGCTGCAACCGATGCCACCATGCCCAACCTGCGCGCTCTGACGGATCGAGACGCGCCGCCTGCAGCTGATCGAGCCGCTGTGGTGGCCGCCATACCCGGGTCCGAGCGGCTTGGCAGGTATCAACTCGAGCGGGAAATCGGCCGTGGCGCGATGGGGGTGGTTTATCTTGGACGTGATACCGCGATAAACCGCATGGTGGCGATCAAAGCCATTCCGCTTGCCAGCGAATTCAGCGATGCTGAGCTCATCGAGGCGCGATCACGCTTCTTTCGCGAAGCCGAAACCGCGGGTCGGCTCAATCATCCGAACATTGTGACAATTTACGATGTGGGCGAGGAGCGCGGCCTGGCGTACATCGCCATGGAGTACTTGAAGGGCCGCCATTTGAGCGACTACACGAAGTCCGATAGTTTGATGGAGCCGCGCAAAGTGCTGCAGGTCATTGCCCGCACTGCGGATGCACTGGGATTCGCGCACAAACAGCAGGTGGTCCATCGCGATATCAAGCCTGCAAACCTCATGTACGACGCCAGCACCGACACGCTGAAAATCACGGATTTTG
The DNA here is from genome assembly GCA_963785405.1 of uncultured Gammaproteobacteria bacterium. Classification (GTDB taxonomy): domain Bacteria; phylum Pseudomonadota; class Gammaproteobacteria; order Steroidobacterales; family Steroidobacteraceae; genus Bog-1198. The sequence continues at coordinate 142,131 of CAWAVF010000002.1, read as the reverse complement.
GGATTGCGCGCCTGAGCGGCGCCGGCACCACGCGGACCGGAATCGTGCTCGGCACACCCTCCTTTATGTCGCCTGAACAGCTCGAGGGGCGAACTGTGACAGGTCACTCGGACTTGTTTTCCCTGGGTGTTAGCCTATTTCAATTGTTAACCGGCCAGCTTCCGTTCACTGCTGATTCGATGACCGGGCTGATGCAGCAGATCGCCGAAGCGCCGCATCCGCCGTTGCGGGCGTTCCGTCCGGACCTGCCCGCTTGCGTCGAGAGCGTGATCGATCGGGCACTGGCCAAGAATCCCGAAGACCGGTATGACTCAGGCGCCCAGATGGCTGCAGCGTTGGAGGACTGTACCTCGCGAATGGCCAGCGGGTCGCCATGAATGGATTTAATTGCATGACACGAACCGCGAAAAATACCCCATGAGCTTGAAGGGGAAAATCGCCAGCGTCGCGCTCACGGATACCGGCAAGGTCCGCGAACACAACGAGGACATGATCGGTAGTGAAGCCGACATTGGCCTGTTCGTGCTCGCCGACGGCATGGGCGGCTATAACGCCGGCGAGGTCGCGAGCGGCATCGCCGTGAAGACCATCATCAATCTGGTCCGCGATGCATTCGTGCGCGAGGACCTGAGCGTCCGCGACGCGGAGTCCGGACTGACGCGGCCCAGTATCATCCTGCGCGACGCGATTCATCGCGCCAACAAGATCATCTACCACACGTCCAAGACCCAACCCCAGTGCGAGGGTATGGGCACAACGGTAGTGGCCTGCCTGTTCCACGACAACAAGGTTTCGATAGCGCATGTCGGGGATTCACGGGTTTACCGGTTGCGAGATAACCGCTTCGAGCAGATGACCCTGGATCATTCGCTGCTGCAGGAACTGGTCGATCGAGGTTTCTATTCCCAACAGGAAGCGCAGCGGGCAACCAACAAGAATTATGTTACACGTGCCCTCGGGGTAGAGCAGAATGTCGAGGTCGAGATACACGAGCAGCCGGCACAGAAAAGTGACTACTACGTTCTGTGTTCGGATGGCCTTTCTGACATGATTGAGGACGAGGACATTCACTTAACAATCAGCACCTTTAGTGCTAATCTTGATACTGTTGCTAAACAGTTGATACAGCTGTCGAACGATAACGGTGGTCGGGATAATGTCTCGGTGATTATGGCGCACGTCGAGGAGCCGTTCCCGGCGCACCGGCGTATATTTGACAAAATCTTGGGATGGTTCGGCTAGCAAAATGGAGTCTGAATGGCACGCCTGATGCTCAGCTTGGACGGACAAGTCCTCGCGGAATACAACATGAACAAAGAGCGCTACACGATCGGGCGCCTTCCGGACAACGATATTCGTATCGACAATCCGGCCGTGAGCGGCCACCACTCGCTCATCATCAACATTCTCAATGACTCCTTCCTGGAGGACTTGAACAGCACCAACGGCACGTACGTCAATGGCAAGCTGATCAAGAAACATGCGATGCAGCATGGCGATGTCATCACCGTCGGGCACCACCAATTGCGCTTTGTGGACAGCCAGGATGGCGAGACGGAACAGGACGAGTTCGAAAAGACCATGGTCATCACCCCGAGTTCTCAGGGTGAGGACCGCATTCGCCGCGTCAGCGCCGCGGTGGATCAAGCCGCAAAAGCCATTGCGGCCAAACGTCCTGCCCCGACCCCGGGCCACAGCGCCGGTGTTCCGGAAAACGCGACGGCGTTGCCGAAGGCCAAGCTTCAAGTATTGAGCGGCGCTTTTGCCGGCCGCGAACTTGAATTGACCAAGGCTCTCACAACGCTCGGGCGTCCGGGCGTTCAGGTTGCCGCCATCACTCGGCGCTCCGAAGGCTATTTCATCGTGCACGTCGATAGCGGCAAAGAAAATGACTACCCGCAGGTCAACGGCGTCCCGATCGGACCGCAGGCCAGGCGTCTGAACGACAACGACGTCGTGCAACTCGCCGGCGTGAAGATGGGGTTCTTCGAGAGCTAAATCTTAAGCGCCCCCAACAGCGTTCAAAGCTGGGGGGTGATGCCGCGCTTCTTGAATTGCTCCTCGATGTTGGGCGCAATCTTGATGGCATCGGCGATGTCCGCCTCGCCTTCCGCTGTCTTCTTGTTTCTGATCTTTGCAACACCGCGGCCATAAAGCGCCGAGGCGAATTTTGGCGACACTTTCAACGACGCATCGTAGTCCGCGATCGACTTGTCGTAATCGCCGAGACGCAACCGCACCAGGCCGCGCGAATTTAGGATACCAGCGCTGAGCGGACTGGCCTTCGCGGCCAGCTTAAAGGCGGCGTTGCAATTGTCCAGAGCCTTTGCGAGATCTTGACCCAACAACCCTCTTGAGAAACAAAGATTGTGCAGCGCGGATGCCAACTTCGAATCCACCGCATGCGAGAGGATCCAGATCTCGTACTGCGCTATCGCCGAGTCCAGGAAATCCGCGCGCTGATAGTCGAGCGCCAGCTCGAATCGCGCATCCGCTTGCTTGGCAGCGCTTCGATCGGCTGCATCGAGATCGATTTTCGCGCCGGTGAAATCCCTGCCAAGCAAGCGCAATTCGGCCCGGCTCATCAACGCCGCTACATGATCGGGCTTGAGTTCCAGCACCTTGTTGAAATCGGCCATGGCCAGATCGGATTGACGGTTTCGCCAGTGAACCACGCCGCGCTGATAGAAGTATTCGGGGTTACTCGGATCCAACTCACAAGCGCGATCTAAATCCGCGAGTGCCTGTTCAAAATCGTGCCGGCCGGCCAGGGCCATGCCAAGCCTGCTGAGCTCTGCCGCATCGCCGGGCACCGGTTCCCCTTTGCTGTGAGGCACCGCGGCATCGGCAACCGGTTCTGGCGATCCAACGGAAGGGGGCGACGAACCACTGGAGGGCGGCGATGAAGTGTCCGCGGGGGGCGTCGACGCGTTGACGGCCGGCGCCGGAGCGCCGGCGGGCGATCTCGACAGGTTGAATACCGGACCGCCGTTGTAAGTGAAATACAGCTTGTGCTGACTGTTGGCGACATAGACTCGATGCGACAAAAAGAAATCCGCCCCCACGAGCATGTCGGTACCCAAACCAAGTTCGCCGAAACGCAAACGGGCATTCTTGATCTCTTCCTCGCCTATTTTGAAGCTGGCAAATCTCCCAATGAACGTCTTGCTCGAGCCTTGGCCAATTCCATGGGAATATCCCCCATCGGTCACTTCTGGTGAAACCGGAGTGACGCCGCCACGTTCCGCGGCCTTGAACGATAGCAATGATGTCGCGGCACCCGTGTCAAACGTCACGATAATTTTGGCGCCGTTGAGATACGCAGTGCCGGTGGTATGTGGCGATCTGGCGCTGGTCGGATTTATGTCCATGACCGAGTACGCCTGGCTGCCACTCACCCAGTAGGCGAGCAGCGCGTCCTTTTTGCACTCCTCGGGCCGCATTAGCCGAATCATGCCATTTGCCAGATCGTACTCGACGTCCCCGATGCGAAAGACGTTTTGGCCTAATACCCCCACACTCCCCGAACCGGCCTCGCTGCCGCCGACCAGGAACTGGATATTGTGAAGGGGAACATCGGCAAGGGTGAAGGTCGACACAGTCGCGACAGAAATCTGGGTTGCGCCTCCTATGCCATAGACGAACAGTCCCATGGGTCCGGGCCGTAATTTGAGATTGTGTTCCGCAGCCGCCGCTGCGCTGATCATGCTGTAAAAGGCACCGCTGTCCGCGAGGAATTTCACCTCGTCATTGTTGATTTTCGCCGTTACCAGCGGTCTCAAGTTGGACATGGTCACGGGCAGCTCCGCAATCTTGCCCAATCTGCAAGCTGCAAATGCGCAATTAGGCGCGATGATGAGAGCCGTGAGTGCGGCCGCATGTATCACTGATGCGTACGGTCTGGCGCCAGATGCAAAAAACATCCATGTCGGTCGCTGCACGGATCAATTGTGCATCGCATAGAGCAAGTGGTCAAAAGCAATCGCTAGGGGCGGCTCTCGCTCGATGTCACGGCAACGCGCTGGCTGACTCCACACATCAGTGTGTAGGGGATGGTGTCAGCCCAGAGCGCGATTTCCTCGACAGGCAATCCCTCACCCCAAAGGATCACCGGATCGCCAACTTGCGGTGAGCGCGGAAGATCGGTGACATCAATCGTGATCATGTCCATCGATACGCGTCCCGCGAGGCTGGCGCGTATGCCGTTTACCAGCACTGGCGTTCCCGATGCCAGGCTGCGCGGATAGCCGTCTCCGTAACCCGCAGCCGCAACCGCCAGCCGCGTCGGACGACTCGCGCTCCAATCGCCGCCGTAGCCCACGCGCTCTCCCACAGATACATCCTTCACGGCAATGACCTGCGACTTGAGGGTCATCACCGGCCGCAATCCATGATCGGCGCCGGTTGAACCGGCAAACGGCGAGACCCCGTACAGTAAAAGGCCGGGTCTGACCCAGTCGGCTTGCGATTCGGGAAAGGACAGGAGCGCGGCCGAGCTTTCCACACTGCGCTCTCCCGGAAGCGTGCGGGTAGCGGCCGCGAACACCTGCAATTGCTCCGCCGTGCTGGGTCGCTCCGGAGTATCGGCGCAGGCCAGATGAGTGCACAGGTTCACCGGGCCTTGCAACGCCGCGAGCGCGCTCAAGGCCGCGTGCGCGGCTTGAAATTCCGTTCCCTTGAAGCCGAGACGATTCATGCCGCTGTCGAGCTTGAGCCACACTTTGAAGCGCACGCCGGCCGGCGCCGCGCGCAACAGCTCGATCTGTTCGGCACAGTGGACGAACAGCTCAAAGCGGGCGTCCGCCGCGGCAATGAGCTGCTCGCGATCGAACACGCCTTCGAGCAGCACAATCGGCGTCTGAACGTTTGCGGCGCGCAGTGCCAGGCCCTCGTCGACCCGGGCCACCGCAAACGCATCGGCCGAATCGAGGGCTCGCGCCACGGCGATGAGACCGTGCCCATAGGCATTGGCTTTGATGACGGCCATGACGCGCGACAGCGGCGCGCGCATTCTCACCACTTGTAGATTGTGGCGGAGCGCGGCGATGTCGATCGTCGCGCTCACCATCGGAGTCACGCGAGTATCACCGAAAAACACCCTCGGCATAGGATTCCGGCGCGTAGTTTTCGAACTTGGTGTACTGGCCCAGGAAGGTGAGCTGCACATCGCCGGTGGGCCCATTGCGCTGCTTGGCGACGATGATATCCGCGATGCCCTTGCGCGTGGTGTTCTGTTCGTACACTTCTTCGCGGTAGATGAGCAGGATCAAGTCAGAATCCTGCTCGAGCGATCCACTTTCGCGAAGATCCGACATCACCGGCTTCTTCTCGACACGTTGTTCGACACCGCGATTGAGCTGCGACAGTGCTATGACAGGTACTTTTAATTCCTTGGCGAGCGCCTTCAAGGACCGTGAGATCTCGGCGATTTCGGTGGCGCGATTTTCCTTGGTGCCGGCGACCTGCATCAACTGCAGATAGTCCACCACGATGAGATCCAAGCCGCGCTCGCGCTTCAAGCGGCGCGAGCGTGCGCGAATCTCCGTGGGCGTGAGCGCCGGAGTTTCATCGATGAAGATCTTCGCATTGCCCAACTGCGTCATGGCCGAATCGATTCGCGGCCAGTCCTGTTCTTCCAGGCGGCCGGAGCGCAGATTGCTTTGATTGATGCGGCCCAGGGAGGAAATCATGCGCAAGGTGAGCGATTCCGCCGACATTTCCATGCTGAATATCGCCACGGACTTGTTGGCGCCGAGCGCGGCGTTTTCGGCAATGTTCACCGCCAGCGTGGTTTTGCCCATGGACGGACGGCCGGCAATGATGATCAAGTCGCCAGGCTGCAGACCGGAGGTCATCTCGTCCAACTTCTTGTAGCCGGTGGCAACCCCGGTCATCTTGCCGTCCGAGTGGTACAGCTCATCGATGCGGTTCACCACTTCCGGCAGGATGGCTTTTACGGACCTGAACCCTGCCTTACCGCGAGAGCCGCGCTCGGCAATTTCAAACACGGCACGCTCGGCCTCATCCACGATCTCGCGCGCTTCGCGGCCTTCGGGTTCCAAGGCCGTACCGACGATCAAATTGCCCGCGGAAATGAGCTGCCGCAGCACCGAGCGCTCGCGCACGATGTCCGCATAGGCTCGAATATTGGCGGCGGTGGGCGTGTCGCGCGCCAAGGATCCTAGGTACGAGAGTCCGCCGACCTGATCCAGGAGTCCCTGACTCTCCAGATGCCCCGACAGTGTGACGGCATCGCAGGGCTGGCTGCGCTCGATCAACCCGGCGACGGCCGCGAAAATCAGCCGGTGATCGTTGCGGTAGAAATCCTCGGCGAGGACGCGATCGGCGATTTGATCCCAGGCGGTGGAATCCAGCATCAATCCGCCGAGCACCGATTGCTCGGCTTCGATGGAATGCGGCGGCAGGCGCAGGCCGTCGCCGGCATTCATGGATCGATTTTCGACGCGAGCGGCCATGCGCAACCCTAGCAGGGAGCGATGGCCGGCCGCTACTCTTCGGCGACGATGGTTATGTTCAGAATCACATCGACGTCAGTGTGCAAGTGCAGCTGCACCGAGGTGTCGCCGGTAAGGCGAATCGGCCCCGTCGGCATGCGTACTTCACTGCGGCTGATGGGTTGCCCCGCTTTGACGGCAGCTTCGGCGATATCGGAGGTGCCGATGGAGCCGAAGAGTTTGCCTTCCGCGCCGGCCTTCGCCGGAATCGTGAGCTTGAAGTCCACGAACTTCGCCGCCCGCGCCTGCGCTGCGGCCAGTTCCTGGCCCGCCTTGGCTTCGAGTTCATGCCTCTGGGCTTCGAACTTGGCGATATTGGCCGCGGTGGCCATGGTGGCGCGGCCGGTCGGCACCAGGTAATTACGCGCGTATCCCGACTTGACCTTGACGCGATCGCCGATTTGACCGAGGTTCGCGACCTTCTGCAACAATATGATGTCCATGTGCGTTCGCCGACTTAGTGCTGATCTGTGTAGGGCAGCAAAGCTAGAAATCGCGCGCGGCGTATCGCCAGCTGCAGCTGGCGCTGGTAGTGCGCACGTGTACCCGTGATGCGGCTCGGAACGATCTTGCCGGTTTCGGTTATATAGCTCTTGAGCGTGGCGAGATCCTTGTAGTCGATCTGCTTGACGTCATCAGCCGTGAATCTGCAGAACTTCTTGCGACGAAAAAAACGTGCCATGTTGCTCTCCTTTACCGCATGCCCATGGGCATGTCGTCGTCATCGCCTTCATCGCCGAAGTCGTCGTGGCGGCGGGCATTCTCATCCGGTGCGCGCGCCATCGGCGACGCTTCGGTTACCGCTTCGTCCATTTTGACCACCAGACTGCGCAATACCGCATCGCTGAAGCGGAACGAGCCGGTCAGCTCGGTCAGGGTCTTTTGATCGCATTCGATGTTGAGGAGAATGTAGTGCGCTTTATGCACTTTGGAGATCGGGAAGGTCAGCTGGCGCCGGCCCCAATCTTCGAAGCGATGCACCGCGCCGCCGCCGGCACTGATCATGCCTTTGTAGCGATCGACCATCGCAGGGACTTGCTCGCTCTGATCCGGATGGACCAGAAGCACTATTTCATAATGTCGCATTGTAGCTCCCTATGGATTTAGCCTCCCGTTGCGAGCGGTGAGACAAGGAGTGAGGCCGGCCATCCGGCAAAAAAGAGCGCGAAGGATACTAGCTGGAGGTCCTCTTGGCAATCCCGACGGGTCAGCGGTCTGTACCAATTAAGGCAACCGGGCCTCCGCCCGCTGCCGGCTTACCTCGAACAGCGCGACCCCCGCCGCTACCGATACATTGAGCGATTGCAGGTGTCCGGCCATCGGTATGCGCACCAAAAAGTCGCAGCTGTCGCGGGTTAAACGGCGCATACCGCTGCCTTCGGCCCCGAGCACTATGGCCAGCGGCCGTTTGAGGTCCGCCGCGTACAGGGGTTGCTGCGCCTCGCTGTCGGTTCCGACCACCCAAATGCCGCGTTCCTTGAGCATGCTCAAGGTACGTGCGAGGTTGGTCACAGTTGCGACGGGAACGAATTCCGCAGCGCCCGCAGCCACCTTGCGCACCACCCCGTCCACCGCCGCGGCTCGATCCTTCGGGATTACCACGGCCTGAACGCCCGCGGCATCGGCGGTGCGCAGGCAGGCACCGAGATTGTGCGGGTCGGTTACCCCGTCCAGGACGAGCAGCAAAGGATCCTTGCCCGATTGACTCAATGTCTCGGCAAGATCGCGTTCGTCCCACGCCTTCATAGGCCGCATCGCCGCCGCTGTTCCCTGGTGAACCACGTCGCCGACCAGTTTGACCAATGCATCCGCGCTGACCGCATGAACGTGTACGCCCGCAATGTTCGCGCGATCTTTGAGCCCCTGAGCGCGCGCATCGTCGCGCGACTGGACCATCCAAATCTCCAACAGCCTTTCCGGCGCCCGTTCCAGTGCCGCGTTGACTGCGTGCCAGCCATAAACCAAATGGCGCACGCGTTCAGCCACGGCGGCCTCGTTTTGCACCTCCGCGCCGCGCATGCGTCGCGCGGTCCGCGCCGCGTCGCGGTGCGCGCACCGTGCCATGGCTTGCCGAAGCATTGGCGTCCACCAATTCGAAGTCGATTTGGCGCTGCGTCAGGTCGACCCGGGTCAATCGCACCCTGACCGAGTCCCCCATCTGCCAGCGCCGGCCGGTGCGTTGGCCGACCAACCCCAAGCCTCCGTCTTCGAGCTGCCAGTAGTCGCCCGGGATTTGCGATATGTGTACCAGGCCGTCGATGGGCATCTCTTTCAACTGCACGAATAAACCGAATTCGAGCGCGCTCGAGATGGTCGCATCGAAGGTCTCGCCGATGCGCGGCTGCAGATACAGACACTTTAGATACCCCATCACGTCCCGCGACGCATCATCGGCGCGCCGCTCGCGCTGCGAACTCTCCGCGCCCAAAGTCTGCAGCTCCGCCTTTGTGTAGCGATGTCCCGATGCCGAATTTGGCAGCACCGCGGCCTTGATCGCGCGATGCACCAGCAGGTCGGGATAGCGGCGTATGGGCGAGGTGAAGTGCGCGTACTCCTCCAGCGCGAGGCCGAAGTGACCGATATTGGTCTGCTGGTACACGGCCTGAGCGAGCGAGCGGATCACCAAACTCTCGAGCATCAGCCCATCGGGCCGTGCAGCCAATCGCTCCACCAGCTGGCGAAACTCGCGCGGCGTCGGCTTTTCCGAAAACGCCGCACCCACCTGCAATGCATTCAAGACCTTTTGCAGTTCGTTGACCCGCTTGTCTTCGGGCTGGCCGTGAACGCGGTACAGGCTGCCCGCCTTCGCGAGACGCAGGGCCACCGCCGCTTCGACATTCGCGGCAATCATGCATTCCTCGATCAGGCGATGCGCGTCGTTGCGCATCACCGCATAGAAGCCCTCGATGGTGCCGTTCTCGCCGATCCGCGCCTTGACTTCGCCGCCGCGAAAATCGAGCGCGCCGCGCGCGTCGCGCGCCGACTTCAGCGCGCCATACACCGCATACAGCATTTGCAACGAGGCGCGCACCGGCGCCGTCAATTCCGCGGCAGCGGGCGCTTCTAGATTCTGCAAGTAAGCCCAGGCCCGATCGTAGGTGAGCCGTGCATGCGAGCGAATCACCGCCTCGTAAAATCGAGCCTTGCCGGGCTTGCCGAATTTGCTGACGTGCACATCGCAGACGAACGCCAAGCGCTCAACCCGCGGCATCAGCGAGCACAAGTGATTGGATAGATTTTCCGGCAGCATCGGAATGACGCGATCCGGAAAGTATACGGACGTGGCGCGCGCCCGGGCTTCGTTGTCCAACGCGCTGCCGTAGCGCACATAGTGGCTGACATCGGCGATGGCTACCACCAGCCGCCAGCCGCCGCCGTGCGTGGCTTCGGCGAACACCGCATCGTCGAAATCCTTGGCATCCTCGCCATCGATGGTAACCAACGGCAGGTCGCGCAAATCCTCCCGGCCCGTAAGGTCAGCCGCCGGAACATCCGCGGCAAAACGATTGGCATCGCGCAAAACTTCGGGCGGAAATTCCTGCGGCAGGTCGTGCCTCAAGATCGCAAAGCGGGCCGCCAAGTCGGACGGCCGGAGATTGTCGAGAATTTCGACGATGCGACCGTGCGCCGGGGCGTCCCCTTGCGGACGCTTGCTCACTTCAACGATGACGTTGTCGCCCTCTTTTGCACTGTGCCGGTCGCGCGTGGTCACTTCAATCGAATACCAATGGCCTGGATCCTCCGGCTCCACGCGACCATGATTCTGGCCGGCATGCCAGACGCCGCCGATGCGTTTCGGCGCATCGCCGGTGCGTCGAATCAAGCGCGCGATACGTCGTCCGCGTTCGTTCATGCCGACGGCAAGCACTTCGACCCGATCATTGTGCATCAGCGTCGCGGTGTCGACTCGCGCCAGAACCAAGGGCGCCGAGCCGTCATCCGGCATCAGCAGCACCTCGCCGCTGGCGCGGCCGCGGATGCGCCCTGCGACGCGCTCACCCTCGCCCGCCGCTGCAAAGCCGTTCGGCCCCTGGATCGCCTGGCCGTCGCGAACCATCGCCGCCAAACGCTTGTCGAGTGCCTCGCGCTGCGCATCACTATTCAGTCCCAGCTGTTTGGCGAGACGCACCACCGTCAAAGGCTGCGGCGCTTCGCTCAAATGCTTCAGCAGCAGTTCCCGGCTTGCGATCGGATCCGCGTAGCGCAACTTCTCCAGCTCTAAATTCGGATCCTCGCCGCGCCAATCGTTGCTGCGCTTCGCCGTGGGGCTGCTGTTGCGCCGTGAGCCTGGTCCACGTCGCGTCATGGGGATTTAGGTGTGAAGAAAATACGATGCATGGATTTAGAAAACCTGTGAAGTGGGTGCGTAAATCTCAAGGGTTCCGCATCGCGCGGCAGTTGATTTACGGCACCAGATTATCAGCTTTGCGAGTCGCCGGGCGCATATTGGGCCAGCGACCCCTTGGCATGGGCCCGCGAGCGCTTGGCCAACCAATAGTACGCAGGCGAGGTAACCGCGAGACCTACGATCCACGATAAATCGATGCCGCCGATCGCTTTCGCCACGGGACCGGTATAGAGCTGCGAGTGGATAAAGGGCAACTGCACCAATATTCCCACCGCGTAGCATGTGACGGCAGGGCCGTTGACGCGGCCATAGATGCCGCCATCCTGCCGAAAAAACGAAGCTACGTCGTAGCGGCCGTGGCGCAACAGGTAGTAGTCCACCAAATTGATTGCAGTCCAAGGGACCAGCACGTACAGCAAGGCCAGAATGAAGCTCTCGTAGTTGGCCAGAAAAGATTCCTTGCTGAGCAGCGCGCCGGCAATCGAGAATCCGAACAGAACGATCGCCACCGCCACGCGAGCCCTGGGGCCGGGCGACCACGATGGAATCAGTGTCTGCCCGAAGGTCAGAGTCGAGAGCGCGCCACAGTAAAGGTTGATGGCATTGGCGGACGCAATGCTCACCGCGAACACGATCAGCACCAGTGGGGTAATCCCGTGCGTCAGCGTGGCAAATCCTGCCACCAGGCTGCCCTTGGGCGAAGCCAGGCCCACCATCGCCCCCAGTATCATCGGCAGCAGCGATCCCAAGGTACAGCCCCAGTAGCTGGCCCAGAATGCGGGACGCACGCCGGTGTCCCGCGGCATGTAGCGCGTGTAGTCGGACACATAGGGCGCGTAGGCGATCTGCCAGACGGCTGCCGTGGATATGGTGCCGAGGAAACCCGGCCAATTGAATGCATTTCGACTCAGGAAATTCGCCGGCAGTCCGTGCACCCAGATGATCCATCCGATCGCAAGGAACAAGACGGCGCCCGCGACATAGGACATGAGGCGCGTGTAGGCGTGGATCAAGTCGTAGCCATAGATCGCGGCAAGCACGCTCAAGATTCCGACCACGATGATACCGGGAGTTTCCGTGACGCCGGGCAGCACGCCGGCGAGGGACTCGCCGCATAGCACCAGGTTCGAGGCGAGAAATCCGACGTACATGACGATGACGATGCCCACCACCAGCAGCGATCCCAAGGAGCCGAATTGGCCGCGGGTTTGCACCATTTGCGGCACGCCCAGCGTGGGACCCTGCGCCGCATGCAAGGCCATGAAAATCGCGCCGACCATGTTGCCGATCACGAGAGCCATTACCGCGGAGGCAAACGGCAGCGCGAATGTCGTCACCGCCAGTCCGCCCGTAACCACCGTCAGCAGCATGATATTCGACCCGAACCACACGGTGAAGAGATCGCGCGCCGTGCCATGACGCTGATCCAATCCAATGGGTTGGATCGTGCTGATCTCCAACTGCGCTGCGTGTTCGCGATTGGCCGTGATTGCTGATTTCATTCAGTCGGGCGCAAGTCGCTGGGTTACTCCGAAAAATGAGCGGCAATGCGCGGCAAACTCGAGCGCCATGGGGCTTAATTTGCGGCCGGCCAGGGTCGCGAGAACCAGACGGCTGTTCTTCACAGCATCGCTCAAGGGCCGGGCCAGCAGCGCGCGGCCGTCATAGGTCATGTTATTTGCAGGCTTGGTCGCCAAAATGCTGTAGCCCAATCCATGCCCGACGAAGCCGCGAACCATTTCCAGGGACCGGGTGTGAAAGCCCACCTGCGGCTCGAGACCCAGATCCTTGAACAACGACAGGAAATAACTGCGGCTGGGCTCCAGATCGAGCAGCACCAAGGGTTCATGCAGCAGATCACGCAATGCGACGCTCGGCTTCTGACCCAGCGGATGGCCGTCGGGCAGCAGCACGTACGGCGTCAATTCGGCCAATGCAGACACGCGCAGGCCATCGCTGAGGCCAATTTCGTAAAGCAGCGCGACCTCCATATCGCTGCGCTTGAGACTTGCAATCAGATGATCCTGATCCGCCTCCAGCAGCGTGAGTGCGATGCCGGGATGTAGTTTCGTGAGGCGCGCGACCAGCGCCGGCATCACATAGGGAGCGAACATTTGGTGGCAGCCGATGGACAGTGTCTGACCCGCTGCGGAACCGCGGGGGTGTCGCCGTTGGTGGAACCGCCGCGGCACTCCGTACGCACGATTGGCATAAATCAACGGCGCCCCGCCGCCGGCCACGAAAATATCCTGCACCGAGCCAAACACCACGAAGTGCGATCCGACGCGCTCGCTGGCGGTCACGCGACAGTCGAACGCAACCAAGGCATCGACTACGCGCGGCGCGCCGGTGACCTGCGTGGTCCACTCGGTGCAATTGAATCTCGCGGCACCGCGCGCGCCCCGCCGGCCCGCGAAGTTGTCCGAAATGTGGGATTGGTCGTCGCGCAGGACATTCACGCAGAAAACGCCGTTCTCGAGCAATGCCGTGGCGACCGAGCTCTTATGATGGATGCAAACCAGCAAGGTGGGCTGGGGCGTATCGGCGGAAACCGACACCATGGCGGACACCGTGATTCCGTGCCGCCCGGCGGCCCCATCGGTGGTGACCACATTTACGGTACAGGCGGCGTGGCTCATCCCCAGCAGGAACCGCTGACGCAGCGCATGATCCGAAGCGGCAGGCTGCGCGCTGGCTTGCGAGTCGCTCATTACGCTGCGAACCACTGGCCAACGGCGCTGTCACCGGCTATGCGATCAACAAATCGGCGGCTTTCCTGACGAATTGAAGCGACCCATCCCAATCGAAATTTCGGGCGGCGACCTGCGTAGTTCAAGTTTAGCATGTCGCGCGCGAAAGCCAGGAACGGGGCAGATTGACAAGCCCTAATTCAGTGCGTACATTCCTGCGCCTCGCGTACGGCGGACCCATCTTGCCCAGGTGGCGGAACTGGTAGACGCGCTGGTTTCAGGTACCAGTGAAGCAATTCGTGGAGGTTCGAGTCCTCTCCTGGGCACCAACACAATCAGCGCGCGTTTACTGTCGCGAGGCGCGGCGAATTCCGGAAGTGGTCAGGAACCTCTCTTCGGCGAAGCGCACAAGATCGCGGCCATCGTTTTTCGCGACATACAATGCGGCATCCGCGCGCGCCACCAGCTCATCCAGCGAGCGCGTGGGCTTTTCATTCATTGCGAGGCCGGCACTCAGGGTGACGCGCAGTCCCGCGCCGGATGGCGGCAACACAATCCCAAACACCAGGGTGCGCAGGCGCTCGAGAGCGCTGATTGCGACATCCCCGGTCGCATCGGGCATGACGAGCAGGAACTCCTCGCCGCCCCAGCGGCCCAGCACATCGCTGGCGCGCAGTGATTCGCGCCCCATGCGGGCGAACTCCTTCAAAACATAGTCGCCCGTGGCATGACCGCAGCGATCGTTGATGAATTTGAAGTGATCCATATCGATGATCGCGATGGTCAGGGGCTGCTGCGTCGCGTTGGCCTCGGTCAGCGCGGCGCTCGCCAATTCCACGGTGCGGCGGCGGTTGGGCAGTCCAGTCAATCCGTCGGTGCTCGCCAAGCGCACCAGCTGCTGGCGGAAACGCAGGTTGGTCACCAGGAAATAAATGAGCAGCGCAATCACCAGCACGCCCGACACAGCCGCAATGGCATTCCAGCGCAACTGCTGTGCTTGACGCTGCGAGCGTTCCTGGGACAGGTCCAGTTCCCGCTTCAACAGACCGTTTTGCTCGATCTCACGGTCGGTCTCGAAGCGCGCGCGCAGCGCCGCTGCTTGCTTGTTTCGATCGCCATCGTTGGTGGCGGTGTAGCGGCGCATGTACTCGGCCAGGTCGGAGTAGGCGTCGCGGTAGTTGCCGAGCGCCGCGTTGGTGCGCGCGCGCCATTGGTACAGGTCGGCCACACGTCGAGGCAGCACATCGGTGCCGCCGTGATCGAGGACTTCATTCAATGTGACGAGCGCCTTCTCAGGATGGCCTTCCGCCAGATCGATGCGCGCCAGCAGCGCCTGCGTTTCCTTCATCTGGTCCCAGAACTTCGATGCGATGAAGGTGGGCAAGGCGGCGCGGCACGCTGCCTTCGCGTGGTCGAGCTGGCCTAATTCGACGCGCGCATCGCAAATGTGCAGATCCGCGAAAGCGACGCCCTGCGCATCGTCCAATTGCGCGCTGAGCTTTCGCGCCTCGCCAAATTCATCGAGGGCCTCGGCATGCTTGCCCATCAATACCAGAACTCTGCCGCGCAGAAATCGGTTGACCGAAAGCGCGAGCGGCGCGTGCTGGGCGATGTCCCAATCGATTGCTTCCTGGTTGAGCGCCAGCGCCTGCGGATAATCCCCCATACCGCGCAGCACGGTGGATAACACACTCGCGGCCAGCACCCGCGGCTCGTTGAACGCGGGCGCCGCGCTGGCGTTGTAGGCCTGCGTCAGGCTGCCGATCGCCAAATCTTCTCGATTCTCCCGGTACTGCAGCAGACCGCGGCCGATGAGCAGGCAAATGTCCGCAAGGGATCCGCGTTTCTGGGCGGATTGCGCCGCTTCGGTGGCCGTTACCGCCGCGGCGATGCCCGCTTGGTCGTAGACGTTCTCCGCATACGTTGACAGCAAGTCGACGCGCACCGGGTCGGTATTATCGGTGGCATACTTGAGCCCGCTGAAGACCGCGTCCCGCGCCTTTGACTCCAACTCCAAGATGCTGAAAGCCTGCGCCTGCACGCCGTAGAGTGAAGCCAACCGCCGCGGATCGGGGTGCGCCAAGCCTGCCTCCGCATCCAGCAGCACCTGAACTTTCTTCAGTGCCGCATGTGCGTCCTGATCGACCAGCGTCTGCAATGTGCGTATTGCCGGGTCGGCATTGGGCAGACAGGCGGCCGGCGCGGATACGGGAATAGAAGTCCATGCAGCCAGCAGCACCGCGCAAAGCCGCCCCAGCCCCGCTCGGGAGGCGCGCCGGCCCGTATAAATGGACGTACACATGAGTGAGGAGAAATTACGGGTTTCCCCGATTTGGTACGCCACCGAATGTCACGGTTTTCACCGCAGAGCATCGCGCAATGCATTGCTCGGCAGGCCAATGTGACCCAACTCTCAGGACAATAGGCCGAGCTGCGAACGTTCTGGTGGCAAGCTTGCCGCAACTGGGGCATATTGCTCATATATCTTGCCGCGCAACAACAACGAAAAGGAACGGGCTGCTTATGTCATCCACGTTTTTTGATCGCGAAAGCACGATCGCGGGGCCCGGCTTCAACCGCTTCCTGGTGCCACCCGCCGCCCTGGCGGTGCACCTCTGCATCGGCCAGGCTTATGCTTTCTCGACCTTCAACCTGCCCCTCACCAAGTTGATCGGCCTCACGCAATCGGCCCCGGGGGACTGGAATCTGAAGGAACTGGGTTGGATTTTCTCGATTGCCATCGTTTTTCTCGGGTCCTCGGCCGCCGTGTTCGGACGCTGGGTGGAGCGCGTCGGACCGCGCATGTCGATGTTCGTCGCGGCGCTGTGTTTTGGCGGCGGATTTCTGGTGTCCGCCGTGGGTATTCATCTGCACCAGCTGTGGATCATTTACCTGGGCTATGGCGTGCTCGGCGGCACCGGACTCGGCATCGGCTACATCTCGCCGGTTTCAACGCTGATCAAATGGTTTCCCGACCGCCCCGGCATGGCCACGGGCATGGCGATCATGGGTTTTGGCGGCGGCGCGTTCATTGCCGCTCCGCTGTCGGTGCTGCTGATGGCGCATTTCAAAACCGCAACTTCCAATGGCGTGCTCGAAACTTTCGTCACCATGGGCGTGATCTACTTCATGTTCATGATGATCGGGGTGTTTTCGGTGCGGGTGCCTGCCGATGGTTGGAAACCTGCCGGCTGGACTGCGCCCGCCCAGCCCAAAAAACTGGTGACCTCGGCCCAAGTATCTGTCGAGTCGGCTTGGCGGACGCCGCAGTTCTGGCTGCTGTGGGTGGTGCTTTGCATGAACGTGACCGCCGGCATCGGCGTCCTGGGTCAGGCATCGCCCATGATTCAGGAAATGTTCCCCGGCCGAGTGTTGCCGCTCGCCGCCGCGTCATTTGTTGGGCTGATCAGTCTGTTCAACATGCTTGGTAGATTCTTCTGGGCCTCCACCTCCGACTACATCGGGCGGCGCAATACCTACATGGTGTTCTTCTTGCTCGGCATCGTGCTCTACGCCGCGGTACCGACGACTGGCCATATCGGCTCGACGGCGTTATTCGTTGCGGCCTTCTGCATCATTCTTTCCATGTATGGCGGCGGTTTTTCCACCATCCCTGCCTACCTGCGGGATATGTTCGGCACTTACCAGGTCGGCGCCATTCACGGCCGGCTGCTCACCGCGTGGTCGGTCGCCGGTGTGCTCGGCCCGGTGCTCGTGAACTACATCCGCCAGTACCAGATCGACAACGGCGTGCCCAAGACGCAGGCCTACTCAATCACCATGTACATCATGTGCGGACTATTATTGATCGGCTTCTTGTGCAATTTCGCGATGCGCGCGGTCGATGCGAAATACTACTACCAGGCTCCAACGACGCCCGAGAGACACCCATCATGAAACTTCGACTCGCCGTGCTGTGGATCGCGGTTGGAATTCCGCTTGCGTGGGGAGTATTTAAAACGCTGCAGAGCGCGATGAAGTTGTTTCAGTAGCCATACGCGGCAATCGCCGCTTTGAACGGAGTTATCCATGCACATCCACTTGGGTCTCGCGCCGCTGGTTTCGCTCATCGCCGGCATACTCATTCTGGTGATGCCGAAACTGCTGAACTACATTGTCGCCCTCTACTTGATCGCAATCGGGCTGATCGGCTTGTTCGGCGCCGGCGGCGAATTGCACTTCGTTTGAAATAGATCGCGCCCGACCGGGGCGGCCTCAATCGAAGGGATTTTTCAGTATGATGGTTTGGTCGCGATCCGGACCGGTGGAAATGATGGTGATCGGCACGCCGACCAGAGACTGCAGTCGCTCCAGGTAGCTCCTGGCATTTGCCGGCAGATCCTCGTAGCGCGTAATGCCGACGCTGCTTTCCTTCCAGCCCGGCCACTCTTCGTACACCGGTTCGCACTCACCGAAGTTCTCCGACAGCAAGGGCGGGGAGGTGCTGATGCCGTCGGCGGTTTTGTAGCCCACGCAAACGCGAATCGTGTCGAGGCCATCAAGCACATCGAGTTTGGTCACGCACAGCATGGAGCAACTGCTGTGCACGATCGATCGCCGCAAGACAACCGCATCGAACCAGCCGCAGCGCCTGCGCCGCCCGGTAACGGCACCAAATTCATGGCCGACCCGGGATAAATGCTCGCCGTATTCGTCGAACAGCTCGGTCGGAAACGGACCCGCACCGACGCGGGTGGCATAGGCTTTGACGATGCCGAGCACCTCGTGCAGCCTTCGCGGACCCAAGCCCGTGCCGGCCGCGGCGCCGCCTGCAGTGGTGGTGGAAGATGTGACGTAAGGATAGGTACCGAGATCCACGTCCAGCATGGCGCCCTGCGCGCCTTCGAACAGCACATTGCGGCCGTCGATACTCAATTGTTCGAGAATGCCGGTAACGTCCGCGACCAGCGGCTTGAGGCGCTCGCCCAAACCCAAGTTCGATTCCAACACTTGTTGGAAATCCACCGGCGCCGTTTGGTAATAGCGCTGCAGAACAAAGTTGTGGTAGTCCAGGATCTCGCCCAACTTCGCCGCGAAGCGCTCGCGATGGAATAGATCGGCGACCCGCAGCGCGCGGCGTGCCACTTTGTCCTCGTAGGCAGGGCCGATTCCGCGGCCGGTAGTGCCGATGGCCTTGGCACCCTGTGCCTTCTCGCGCGCACGGTCGAGGGCAATGTGCGAGGAGAGAATCAGCGGGCAGGCGGGGCTCACGCGCAGGCGCTCGAACACCGGCACTCCCTGCCCGATCAGCATCTCGGCCTCTTTAAAAAACGCCTCGAGCGACAGCACCACGCCGTTGCCGATCAAACATTGCACGTGCGCGTGCAGAATTCCGGAGGGGATCAGCGACAGCACGGTTTTCTTGCCGCCGATGACCAAGGTGTGTCCGGCGTTGTGGCCGCCCTGGAAACGCACCACTGCCTGCACTTGATCGGTCAGTAGATCGACGAGTTTGCCCTTGCCTTCATCGCCCCACTGCAGACCGATCAAAACCAGGTTTTTACCCATTGCGCGCCATCCACAGCAATGCCAGTCCGGCCACCATGCTGATCAATCCACCCCAGCGCAGCTGCGACGGTTCGGTTGCCGCGAGCTTCGCCATCAAGCGCTGCGCCGCGGCCGGGTTGACAAAGGGCACTATGCCTTCGAGTACCAGGTACAAGGCGAAGGCGCCGCCCAGGTAGCGCGCGAGTTCGGTCCAACCAATGTCCATCATCGTGTAGGTCTAGCGCTGTGGCGGCTGCGGCTGCGGCTTGTTGAAATACTTGAAGTAGGCATTGTCCGGGGCGACGAGCAGCACATCGCCTTGCGTGCCAATCGACTCGCGATAGGTCTGCATGCTGCGATAAAAGCTATAGAACTCGGCGTTCTTTGAATACGACTTGGCATACACCTCGCTCGCGGACGCATCCCCCTGACCACGAATCTGTCCGGCCTGGCGCGCCGCATCCGCCAGGATCTGCGTCTGTTCCTTGTTGGCTTCGGCGCGCGTACGCTCCGCGACCTCGACGCCCTCGGCACGGAGCTTGGCGGCCTGGGCCTTGAATGAGGCGCGCATGCGATCAAACACCGAGTCCTGCACCTGTTGCGGCAGATCGATCTTGGTGATGCGCACATCGACGAGTTCGACGCCCAACTGTTCGGCGAGCGGCTGTGCAGTTTTCATCATGGCGCCGGTGAATTCGGCGCGCTCGGCGGTAATCACCTGCTGCAGCGTGCGCTGCGTGACCACGCTCTTGATGCTGTCCTTGACGGTCTCGCCGAGGCGCGCATTGGCGACCTCCTCGCTGCCGCCGGTCGATTCGTAGTAGCGGCGCAAATTCTGGATGCGCCACTTGACGTAGAAATCCACATTCAGCTGTTCCTGCTCCAGCGTCAAGAAATGCTCGGCGGGATACATCTGCGTCAGGATGCGCTTGTCGAAGCGGCTGACTTCGTTGACCAGGGGAATCCGAAAGTGCAGCCCGGGCTCAAAATTCGATTCCACGATATTACCGCCGGTCGATTTGATCGCGAGCTGTCCTTCGCTCACCGTGAACATGCTGGCGCGCGCCACTAAAATGATGGCCACCAGTCCCAGCAAGATGTACAGCAGTCGGTTTTGCATCAGCGTTGCCCACGCGCGCGCGCCGGATCCTCGGCTGGGGAGACCTGGATCTCCGGCAGCCGCTGCGGAGCCACGGTCATCGTATCGTTCGGCATGGAGATGGAGTCGCGTCCCGGCGCGATCAACTTGTCGAGCGGCAAATACAGCAAGCTGTTGCCGGTTTTGGCATCGACGATGACCTTGCGCGAGTTCTTGTAGACATTTTCCATGGTCTCGAGGTACATGCGCTCGCGCGTGACCGCGGGCGCGTGCTCATACTGTGCGAGGACCTGGTCGAAGCGCGAGGTTTCGCCCTGCGCCAAGGCAAGCACCTGCAGGCGATAGGCCTCGGCATCGAGCAGATTCTTGGCGGCCTGGCCGCGTGCGCGCGGCACTACGTCGTTGCGATAGGTCTCCGCATCCTGCTGATAGCGCTGACGGTCCTTGCCAGCCTTGATGGCGTCGCGCTGC
The DNA here is from genome assembly GCA_963785405.1 of uncultured Gammaproteobacteria bacterium. Taxonomy (GTDB): domain Bacteria; phylum Pseudomonadota; class Gammaproteobacteria; order Steroidobacterales; family Steroidobacteraceae; genus Bog-1198. The sequence continues at coordinate 121,521 of CAWAVF010000002.1, read as the reverse complement.
GCATCCTGTACGGGTTCCGGCACGACCACATCGCCCAATTTGACGCTGATGATGCGGATGCCCATGTCATAGTTATCAAGGGTACGCTGCAACACCACGCGGGCGCGGTCCGTGATCGACGGATCAAACGCCAGCGCCTTGTCGAGCGAGGCCTGCCCGACCGCCTCGCGCATTGCGCTCTCACTGACCTGAACCAGCGTCTCTTCGACGTCCTTCACTTTGAACAAATACTTGAGAGGATCGGGCTGCGTGTACTGCACGGCCGATTTGACCTCGACCAGGTTGGTGTCGGCCGTGAGCATTCTGGCATCGTCGGTGACGCTATACTGCTGCGACACATTGACGATGCGCTTTTGTTCAATTGGCCAAGGCAGATGCCAGTTATAGCCGGGACCCGTGGTCTGCACGTACTTGCCGAAGCGCAGGATGACTGCGCGCTCCTGCGCGTCGACGCGGTACAAGCCGCTGCCGATCCATACCGCGCCAATCAGGACCAAGATGCTGCCCAGGCTGCGGTTGAAGCCGGGAGAACCCTGCCCGCCCCCGATCCCGCCGCCTCCACCGCCGCGCCCAAACAGCGATGCCAAGCGGCGCTGAAAATTGCGCAGCACGTCGTCCAGATCGTTCTGCGATTGTTGCGGGCGGTTCCAGGGATTGCGTTTTTCCCCGCCAGGTTCGTTCCAAGCCATCAGTTATGCCTAGTTAATTTGCGGAGTATCGGGTTCATGGATGCGGAGCCGGGCATTCTAACAGGCGACTCGCCGCCCACATAGAGAGCTCAAGCGACGCGCTGTTGGCGGGCTCTAGGCGTGCTGCCTAAGTTGACGCCCTTGGCGCCAAGCAATTTGGCAACTTCGGTTAAATCGAGTTCAACGTCCATCTCCCAACTGCCATCCTCACATTGCCGCTCAGCGCGCACGGCGTTGCGCTTGTACAGTTGGGATCTGACCGCGGCAGCTTTGAGATCCAGATGCAACGTACGGCGCACCTGATTGGGCCGCACTGCCTGCGCCAGCGATTCGCACAAGCTCTGAAGCCCTGCACCGGTTACCGCGGACACCCAGGCCTGCGTCGGCGCGCCATCCGGCCCGAGAATGGTTCGCGGCGCATCGCAACTTAAGTCGATCTTGTTGAATACCACCAGTTCGCGGATCTCGCCCGCGCCGATGCCGCGCAGCACCTCGCGCACCTGCTCCATGCGCTCGTCGCGCAAGGGATCGCTGGCGTCCACGACGTGCAGCAGTAGGTCCGCATCGCGGGCTTCCTGCAGCGTGGAGCGAAATGCGGCAATCAGCTCGTGCGGCAGAGCGCGCACGAAGCCAACGGTGTCTGCCAACACCACCTCGCCAATTCCCGCCAACTCGATCCGGCGCACGGTCGGATCGAGTGTCGCGAACAGCTGATTGGCAACATAGCTGTCCGCTCCGGTCAGCGTATTGAACAGTGTCGATTTGCCGGCATTGGTGTAGCCGACCAGCGCGACCGTCGGCACCGGCACCTCGCGCCGGACATGGCGCCCGGTCTCGCGCTGACGATCCAGCTTCTCCAAGCGCGACCGCAGCGTCCGAATCCGCTTGGCGATCAAGCGCCGGTCGGTCTCCAGCTGAGTTTCGCCGGGACCGCGTAATCCGATACCGCCTTTCTGACGCTCAAGGTGAGTCCAGCCTCTGACGAGGCGCGTGGCCAGGTGCGAAAGCTGCGCGAGTTCAACTTGCAGTTTGCCCTCAAAGCTTCTCGCGCGTTGCGCAAAAATATCCAAAATCAAGCCATTACGATCCAATACTCGACGTCCAGTCAGCTTTTCCAGATTGCGCTCTTGGCTGGGAGTAAGGGTCTGATCCACCAGGATCAGATCCGCCTGATGTGCTTCCGCGAATGCGCGGATCTCTTCGGCCTTTCCGGAGCCCACAAAGTACTTCGGGTCCGGGCGCGCACGGGCCGCCAGCACCGTACCCAATCCCACGGTGCCCGCGGAGGCGGCCAGTGCCGCGAATTCAGCGATATCGGTAGGGTCCACCGGGTGACCGATGCCGACGCCGACTAGTACAGCGCGCTCACCGCCCCGTGGACGTTCAAACAATTGCAGAGTGCCACCCACTCATTCGACGATAGCCGGTTCCGTCACTTCGCCGTCTTCCCCGGTCGGCAGCCGCACGTTGCGCGCAGGCACCACCGTGGAAATGGCATGTTTGTACACCATCTGACTCACGCTATTTCTCAGCAACACCACGAACTGGTCGAATGAATCGATTTGTCCTTGTAACTTGATGCCGTTCACGAGATAAATTGAAACAGGCACCCTTTCTTTGCGCAGGGCATTCAAAAATGGGTCCTGCAGAGACTGGCCACGGGCCATGGGTAGAACTCCTTGTTTTTAGTGTCGTTTGTACTGCCGTATTACTTCCATGCGGCAAGGCACACGCCTTATCAATGCTAGCACAGCGCGGCTCACGTTATATGGAAGACCATTTCGCAAAACCGCCCTTGGACAGTGCATCAATCATCGCGCGTGCAACCTCCGGATGCATGGAATCCAACCATTGTGCGGCGGGCCGCCGACGAAGCCAGGTCAACTGACGCTTCGCGAGTTGTCGCGTCGCGGCAATCGCTTGTTCGGTCGCTTGGTCCAGCGCGCAGTATCCGGCCAAATATCGCCATATCTGTCGATATCCGACCGCGCGCATGGATGGATGTTCCGCACTCAAATCGCCCCTCTCGTACAGACTCCTTACCTCGGCCACCAAGCCTGCGTCGAGCATCGCCTTGAATCGCAATTCAATGTTGGTGTGTAACTTGGCCCGTTCAAGGGGCGCAATGGCAAATTCCATGACCTTTACGTCAGCAAACGCCGACAGCCGCTGCTGCTGCAGTTTGGTGATGGGCCAGCCGGTGAGCCGATACACCTCCAGCGCCCGCTGGATGCGCTGCGGATCGTTGACATGAATGCGTGCGGCCGCCTGCGGATCGACCCTGGCCAGCTCGCCATGCAGCGCGGCCCAACCCTCCTCCAAGGCCTGGGCGTCGATCGCTGCACGCAATCCAAGGTCTGCGGGGGGTAGTGGCGCAATGCCGGCGCTCAATGCGTGAAAATACAGCATGGTGCCGCCAACCAGCAGCGGTTGCCGCCCGCGCCGCCAGATGTCCTGCATCGCCAGATGCGCATCCCGTGCAAATTCGCCGGCAGAGTAGCTTAGCTTGGGATCACGTATGTCGATCAAATGATGGGGAATGCGTGCGCGCAGCGTCTGATCCGGCTTGGCCGTGCCGATGTCCATGCCGCGATACACCAGCGCGGAATCCACGCTGATGATCTCCAGCGCCAGCTGTTCGGCCAGGCGCGCGGCGAGAGCGGACTTGCCGGCGCCGGTGGGGCCCATCAACAGCACCGCGCAACGGCGCTCGGCTGCCCGGCGTTGAGACGCCCCCCGCATCAGCGTCCGCGCAAAAATAGCCGATCGAGGTCGTTCAGCGACAAACGCACCCAGGTTGGGCGACCATGATTGCATTGATCGGCGCGCTCCGTTCCTTCCATTTCACGCAACAGCGCGTTCATCTCCGGCAGGCTCAGGGAGCGCTGCGCACGAACCGCGGCGTGGCACGCCATCGTGGCGAGCAAGTGATTGATCGATTCCTCGACGCGCCGCGAATGGCCCTGATCCAGAAGATCGGACAGCACGTCGCGCACGATGCCCGCAGGGTCGCGCCCGGCCAGCAAAATTGGAATGGCCCTCAAGGCCAATTGATCCGGCGCCAAACGCGACAATGCGAACCCGAGCGCGGCAAATTCCTGAGTATGGCCTTCGGCAATGTTGGCCTGTGCAGGGGTCACGTTGATGATTTCGGGCATCAGGAGTTGCTGCTGCGCCGTGTGTCCCGCCAGGAGCTTCTTCATGCTCTCGTACAAAATTCGCTCATGGGCCGCGTGCATATCGACCAGCACCATGCCGTCGGCAGATTGCGCCAGGATGTAGACGCCGTGCAGTTGCGCGATCGCGTAGCCCAAGGGCGCGCCGTTGGCGGAGCGGTCGGGGTGCGCCGCGTCTTGCACGCGCGCGGCCACCGTGCCCACATAACTTCGGTAGGCATCCGCTGCCGTACGCGGCGCGGCTTCAGGCAAGGTGAAGCGCGCTTGGTTTGGATTTGCCACGTAGCTTGCGCGCGTACTGCTCGCGAGCCAATCCAGCGATGCACTGCCGGCAGATTCGCTGCTGGGACGCGTATTGCTAAGCACCTTTTCCAGGGTGCGAAATACGAATTCATGGATTCGGCGCGAGTCCCGAAATCGCACCTCCAGCTTCTGCGGGTGCGCATTGACATCCACCTGGGCAGGATCCAGATTCAAATAAAGCACGTAGGCGCAAAAGCGGCCGTGAAACAGTACGTCTTGATAGGCGAGCCGGGCCGCCCCGGCAATCAGCTTGTCGCGCACGAAGCGGCCATTCAGATAAGCGAATTGCAGGTCGGACTGGCTGCGCGAGAATGTCGGCAGGGCCGCCCACCCTGACAAGTGCAATGTCTCGGTGTCATGGTGCAGTTCAATGACATGGGCGGCGAACTCATCGCCGCAAACCGCCGCAACGCGCTCCAGGCGCGCGGCTGTGCTGGGCGCCGCCGCCAGCGTCCAAATCTTCTTGCCGTTGTGGATCAAGGTAAAGGCAACATCGAAGCGCGACAGCGCCAAGCGCTCCAGAATGCGCACGATGTGCTGGTATTCGGTGTTCTCAGTGCGCAGGAATTTGCGCCTGGCAGGCACGTTGAAGAAGAGGTCGCGGACCTCCACGCTGGTTCCCAGGCCGTGCGATGCCGGCGCCGGCGCGCTGATCACTCCATCGCGAGCATCCACTGCCCAGGCATGTTCCCCCAGCGCGGTGCGCGACATCAACGACAACGCGGAAACGGACGCAATACTCGGCAGCGCTTCGCCGCGGAACCCCAGGGTCGCGACGTTTTCAAGATCCTCGAGCGAGGCAATCTTGCTGGTGGCGTGCCTTGCCAGGGCCAGCGCCATTTCGCGAGCTTCGATGCCGATGCCATCGTCGCGAACGCGGATCGAAGCGCAGCCGCCGCGCTCCAGTTCAACCTCGATGCGCCGCGCGCCGGCATCGAACGCGTTTTCCACCAACTCCTTGACCACGGAGGCCGGACGTTCGATCACCTCGCCGGCGGCGATCTGGCTGATCAAGGAGTCGGGCAGTAATTGAATGGGCAATGGCGACCTCGGGCGTCGCGCATTTTCGCACAAGCCCGCAGGTTAAGGGCGCGCGATGAATCGCGCGGCGGATTTCACTACTCGCCGGCGCCGGCGGCAGATGCGGAGTTGGACGACGCAGGCCGCGGCGCGCCCGCCGCAGCAAGTTGGGCGATGCGCGTGCCCGACGGCGGATTGGCGTAAAAATAATCATGCACGCCTTGGTGGATCGCGGCTGCGAGCCTTGCCTGGTGTGCGTGGGTGCGCAGCCGCTGCTCCTCTTGCGGATTGGAGATATAGGCCGTTTCAACCAGCATCGAGGGTATATCGGGCGCCTTCAATACTATGAATCGCGCTTGCTGTACCTGGTGCTTGCGAACCTCTCCCGCTTGGGCCAATTCGCGCAGCACGCTGGTCGCGGCCACCTGGCTGGCATTCAACGCCGCGGATTGCGACAAATCCAACAGCACCGAGGCCAGCACATCATCCTTGTCGTCCAGTGAGACCCCGCCGATCAAGTCGGAGGCGTTTTCCCGCTCGGCGAGCCAGCGCGAAGCTTCGTCGGTCGCGCCGCGCTGCGACAGTATGTATACCGACGAGCCGTCGATGCTGCGGTCGCGTATCGAATCGGCATGAATGGACACGAACAGGTCCGCTTGCTGCGCGCGCGCGCGGCGCATGCGATCGGGCAACGGTATGAAATAATCGCCGCTGCGGGTAAGAAAGGCCTTCATGCCCGCCTCCGCATCGATCTTTACCGCCAGTTCCCGGGCAATCGCGAGAACCACATCCTTTTCGCGCGTGCCGTACTTGCCAATGGCGCCGGGATCCTCGCCGCCATGGCCGGCATCGATGGCGATTATGAGATCACGAGCATCTGCCGGCGCGTGCTGCACCTTGATCGGGCGATCGGCGCGGGCGGCCACACCCAAATCGATGACCAGCCGATAGCCGTAGCGTTTATTGGGCGCCGTGAGAAAACTCTTGGCTTGGATCGGCTGCGTCAAATCGAGCACTATGCGCAGCTCCCCCGACGGACGATGCGCCATGCGCACTTGTTTTACGTTGCCGGCACCGGCCGATGGAGTGTGAGCAGTTCTCGCCAGGCGGGCGCCCGACACATCCAGAACCACGCGATCGGGATTTTGCAGCACCAGCAAGCTGTGTTGCGCATTGCCGGACAGGTCCAATACGACGCGCGTGTTATCCGGGCCCGCCCAGAGGCGGACATCCCGCACCTCGACCGAAAACACGGGCGTCCCGAGAGTCGCGAGCAACAATCCTGCGACGCACTGGGAGAGCAGACGGTTCATGACATTAAGTTAACGCTGAACCGACGTGTTTTTCAAGTTAAATTAGATACATAGGGCGCTAAGCTAGTGTCGGTTAGTAAGTTGAGCAGCCATTGCCTTCCCAACGGACTCAAGGCGGTTAAGGATGCCGAGCGCCCGTCGCCGGCATAGAACAGCCGCAAATTCACATCCGCGGCCGGAACGGCAGCGCCGCCATTCTCCGGCCACTCGATCAGCATGAGCGATCCGGGACCGGTCAAGTCGCGCAAGCCCAACTCCTCGATCTCGGCGGCGGAGCCCAAGCGATACAGGTCGATATGCACGCAGTCGAGGTTCGCAAGGCTGTAGTTGTCAACCAGGGTATAAGTCGGGCTGCGCACCTGCGCAGTGACGCCGAGCGCGTACAGCAAGCTGCGCGCGCAGCTCGTCTTGCCGGCGCCTAGTTCGCCCTGCAGGTACAGCACTGCGCCGGCGCTCAAGCCAGGCATTGCACGCGCGAGCGCCGCACCCAACACTTCGGTGATGCGGCTCTCAGGGAGGTCCAGATTGATCGAGTCTTGAGGCATTGATTGACTTGCTGCGCTACTTTAAGTTTTTGGCCATTATACGGACGCCTAACTCATGAACGCCTCCGCACCACCGTCCGTCGCCGGCCTTGATCCTAAGACCCTGTCCCATTCCTTGCGACGCTGGGCCGAGGAGCTTGGTTTTACAGGCCTGGGCGTGACCAATATCGAGCTATCCGCCGACGAAGCGTTTTTTCTGGACTGGCTGCGCGCCGGATTCAACGGCGAGATGGGCTACATGTCGCGTCATGGGAGCAAACGCAGCCGCCCGGCGGAGCTGGTGCCGGGCACGGTGAGTTGCATCAGCGTGCGCATGGACTACTGGCCCGCCGAATCGGCCGATGCGACGGCCGCGCTGGCGGACGGCAGCGTCGCCTATGTCTCGCGCTATGCCCTGGGACGCGACTACCACAAGCTGCTGCGCGCACGGCTGCAGAAACTCTGCGATCGCATCCAGGAGGCGGTAGGCCATTTCGGCCATCGGGTGTTCACCGACAGCGCACCGGTATTGGAGAAGGCCCTGGCGCGCAACGCCGGGTTGGGGTGGATCGGCAAGCATACGAATTTGATCGATCGCAACGCCGGATCCTATTTCTTTCTGGGCGAGATCTACCTCGACCTGGAATTGCCCGTCGATAGCCAAAGCAGCGCCCACTGCGGCTCGTGTAGCGCGTGCATGCCCGCCTGCCCTACCGGTGCCATCGTCGCACCTTACCGTCTTGACGCTCGACGCTGCATTTCCTACCTGACCATTGAGCTCAGCGGAGCGATTCCCGTTGAGTTTCGCCGCGCCATCGGCAATCGCATCTATGGCTGCGATGATTGCCAGCTGGTATGTCCCTGGAACAAGTTTGCACGCCCCACAGCGGAAAAGGATTTCGCGGTTCGGCACGGACTCGATCACGCGCAGCTCACCGCTCTGTTTGCATGGAGCGAGGCCGAGTTTTTGGAGAAGACTCGCGGCAGCGCCATTCGGCGCATCGGCTATGAACGATGGCTGCGCAATATCGCCGTCGCTCTCGGCAACGCACCTACCTCGCAGCAATTGATAGCCGCCCTTACCCGCCGTGCGCGCCATCCTTCGCAACTGGTGCGCGAGCACGTGCAATGGGCGCTCGCCCAGCACACAACACCCTGACGATCGCGATTAACTGGCCGGCAGCAAGCTGCTGCCGGTGGGGTTGAAAAAATGCCGGCCGCGGCGCGGCTTGGCGATCTCGGCAAAGAGTTGCTGATAATCGCTGTCGCTGTTCACGGTATCAATGGCCGCGGAATTGACGATCAGCAGCGGTGATGCGTCATAGCTGTGGAAGAAGCGCGCGTAGGCCTGGGTGAGTTTGTCAAGATAGGCGCGTTCGATGTGCTGCTCGTAGCGGATACCGCGTCTGGCGATGCGGTCGACCAACACATCGACCGGCGCCTGCAGGTAGACCACCAGATCGGGCTTCGGCGCATCAACCACCACGCGTTCGTAGACCCGTTCATACAGTGCGTATTCCGCATCGTCCAGAGTGACGCGCGCAAACAGCCGGTCCTTCTCCAGCAGATAATCCGCCACGCGCACCGCGCTGAATAAATCCTCCTGGCGCACCTCTTCCAATTGGCGCGCGCGCTGAAACAGAAAGAACAGTTGCGTCTGAAACGCGGCGGCGCGCGGATTCTTGTAGAAACGCTCGAGAAACGGATTCTGCTCGGCCTGCTCCAGCACCAGCTCGCCGCCCAAGGATTGGCTCAAGCGGCGCGCAAGACTGGTCTTGCCGACCCCGATCGGACCTTCGACGACGATAAATCGATGCGCTACAGCCACTGTCATTTGAAACTCTTGTACTACCTACTGCAAGATCGAAATTCCCTCATCACCCACGCGCGACTTAAGTTCGCGCACCGGCCCAAGTCCGGGGATATTGAGAGTCGGGGCGAGGTCCGCAAGAGGATACAGGACGAAGTTGCGCGTCGACACTCCGGGGTGCGGCAGGGTCAATGCCGGCAACGTGACCGCCGAATCGACCATCCACAGAAGATCCAGGTCGATCACGCGCGGCCCCCAGCGTTCCTTTCGCTCGCGGCCCATGACGCGCTCGATGGCGAGCAATTCGGATAATAAGTCCTGCGGGGCGAGCTGTGTCAGCAGTCCTACCGCAGCGTTGACGAACTGCGGTTGATCTTGAGGACCCAGCGGTCGGCTGAGATAAAGACGCGAGCGCAATGTTGAGCGCGCCGCCTGCAGTTTAGTCAGGCGCTCAATTGCCTCGAGAACACGATCACGCGGAGAATCCAGATTGCTGCCGATCCCCACGTACGCAGGGCGCCAGAGCGAATCCATTTTTAACTGCGCGCCGCTCCGCCGCGTCGCCGGCGGCGACGGCGACGGCCGGTACCGCCGCCCTCCACGGCGGGCTCCGCCGGGCGCGCTTGAACCAGCGCCACCCTCTGCTCCTGCGGCAGCACCTGAATATCAGTCCACCAGCGAGCCAATTCCGGGTCCGCCACGCCGACTTGCGCGCGCAGCAATAAAAAGTCGAAGGCGGCCCGAAAGCGCGGGTGCTGCAACAGGCTCAATGATTTCACGCCGCTGCGGCGACTGAACCGCGGCTGCAGCATCAACAGTTCCCGCATCGGCACGGCGAAGCGCCGCGGTATCGCCACGCGCGATTGCTGCGCCTTGAGCACGGTGTCGCAGGCTGCCATGAGCTGGGACAAGTCGGGCGCCGGCCCGGCCTGCCTCTCATTCATCTCGCGCAGTACCGCACCCCAGAGCAGTATCGCGAACAGGAAGGTCGGGGTGACCGGTTTATCGGCAGCTACGCGCTCGTCGGTATTGGCCAGCCCCAGTTCCAGCATTTCTTGCGCATAGGCGTACGGCGGCAACGCGAAAGCGGCGGCGGAAAGCGGAAATAAATGTTCGAACAGCCCGTACTGCTTGAGCAATCGATACGACTTGGTCCCGAATCCGGAGAGAAATGATTTCAAGCACTCATCGAACAGACGGGCCGGCGGCACGCCATCCAGCAGGTAGGCAAGCACTTTGATCGGCCGCTCGGTTGCTTCCTCGATGGAAAAATCGAGTTTCGCGGCAAACCGCACCGCTCGCAGCATGCGCACCGGATCCTCGCGGTAGCGGGTTTCCGGATTGCCGATCAACTTGAGACGCCGCGCCCGGACGTCGCTGACGCCATTGACGAAATCCCAGATCGAAAAATCCTCGATGTTGTAGTACAGCCCGTTTGCGGAGAAGTCGCGCCGCCACACGTCTTCCTCGATGGTGCCGTAGATGTTGTCGCGCAGAATGCGTCCCGAAAGATCGAAGGCCCGGTGCTCGGAATCGCGGTCGGCGTCGCGCTCCGCGTTGCCGTCCGCGTCCTCATCTTCCGAGTCCTCGCGCTCGGGAGCCGCCGCCGCCCGAAAAGTCGCAACCTCGATGATTTCGTTGCCGAAATGCACGTGCGCCAAGCGAAACCGCCGGCCGATCAGCCGGCAATTGCGAAACAGACGCCGTACCTCCTCGGGCAGCGCATTGGTCGCGACGTCGAAGTCCTTCGGCCTGATGCCTAACAGTAGATCGCGCACCGCTCCGCCGACCAGGAACCCCTGATAGCCCGCTTCCTTCAGGCGGTACAGCACTTTCAAGGCATTTGGCGAGATCGCTGCACGCGATATCGAATGCTCGGACCTGGGTACCACCAACGGTTGGAGTGGGGTCGAGGGTGAGTTCAAAAAGGGGAGTTCCTGCTTGAGTCCAAAAAATTGGGCCGTATACTACCAGCCCTCTTGGGTTCAAGCGCCCAAAGATCCGCAAGTCCGCTCCCTTCGTCTAGAGGCCTAGGACACGGCCCTCTCAAGGCTGTAACACGGGTTCGAATCCCGTAGGGAGCGCCAATAATCAACGACTTACAGAAAAAGGATGCATCCATGTCCACTTTTTGTCCACTATTTTCGAGCGATGCAGCGGCCGTGTCGAAGGCCGAAACGCGGTCTCCGGGATCCTTCTTTCCGGGTAAGTGTGACGAGCGCTGCCCGAGGCGGAATAGCCCGCGCTCTTCAGACGAAGTGGCCGTAAGCCAGCGCGCCCAGCAGATTCTCCACTTCGCGCGCGCCAAGGTCGGTATCCAACAGGTCCAAGGGCGCCATATTGCCCAAACTCGCATCGGGCTTCGATAACCATTCTGACACCGCTGCGTCTGTGGCAAAGAGCCTGCGGCCGAGATTGCGCACACGCGCCACCCGCAAAAGCTTCTCAGAAGTTTCACTGGATAGCGGTGCACGGTTGCCGCGTTTGCGGGTCACCATGCGTCGGGCAATACCCAATTTCGCCGCCAACACACTGGCAGAAAGTCCCAACGTCGAGGCGACCTGCTGAAACATAGCGGCCGGCAATCCGTTGCGAACCTGAATGAGGATCTCCAAAGGGGGCCTTTCAGCCAGAACAAATGCGGATTCCATAGAATCACCTTGGCGGGACAGTTCATCAGCGATTGCTATATGGTGGGCAGCAAAGCCTCGAACCCTGCCTGAGTGAAGTGCCGGTCCGAGGTCAACGCTTGTGTAAGCTTTAGCTCGCGCATCACGACGAAACTGGTGCAATCCGTAAATGAGTAGGCATGATCTGCATGCTTGCGAAAAAAGGTCTTCGTTGCGTCAAAGCGCGCCGAGCCAATCCATTCGATTCGAATTCCGGCACTTTGCTCGAGTAACTCAAGTACTCGGATTGCGACGCCCGCACCGCTGCGTGCGTTGGCGAGATTTACTGTTTCAGCAACCACGTAATCCGTGGCCAGAAGTCGTCGACCCGAGCGTACAAGTCGCTCGACCACACTGCGAGCAGCCGGATGATGCGCGTCCTTTCTATCCACCAATGCATACAATCCCGAGGTGTCGACGAAAATCTCACGGCTTGCCATACAAAATGGTGTCAATGTCAGTATTGGTTAAAGCGCCGCCCGCACCGTCGATCGCAAAATTATCGAGGTCTAATAGCGGATCATCGGGCGGCAGTGCGGCGCGCTTTACCTGTGGCGCGGGACCGAGTTGCGCAACGGGTTTCCCGTTCCTCGCGATAATGATGCGCTCGCCCCGCTCCGCGCGCGCCACCAATTGGGACAGACGAGTTTTTGCCGCGTGGACGTTTACAAGTTTGTCTGACATCTGCTTAGGTTAGCTAATCATTGTGGACTAATCAATGGGCGCGACTGGGCGACCGGCTGCGTTGACCCCAACAATCAATGGCTTACAGCGAAGTGACCCGGAGATATCCACATATATCCACGATTTTTCGAGATTTGCATGAAAATCGGATGCCCCGCTTTCGATCTGGATTGAGTTCGAGAGCAGGCGGCTTCGGCACATCGGTCCAGCGCGGGCGAGCCCAGCCAATCTACCGAGTCAGATCATTGTCCTTGGGTTTGCCGCGCCCGGGTGCATCCCGTTCAATCCCACGCTCCTTTTCGATAAAACCAATGAATTGCTTCGCCAATTGTTGCCTGTCCGTGAGGACGGGCGGCAAATGGCTGGCAAAGTATCGGACGTCGCCTGCGAGAATGATCTCCCCCTGCGCATCCAGTACCTCTGCGGCCTTCATCCAGGTTGATACCAGCGATTTGCGAGTCTTAATCAACCTTTCGCGCGCTGGATCCACGATGGTTCCGGAAAGTGACAGCTCTTTGGCGATCCCGGTTACCCGATCCAGCAACGCAGTGGGCTTCCCGTATCGCTGCGCTTTGAAGCGCTTCTCCCCAGGGAATTTCTTGTTTTCGCCGCGAATGGCCCGCTGCGTGGCGTTGGCGGCAATACCCTGTTCGCGCATCAACCGCGCGAAGTCCTCGCGCCATTCGCGCAGGCGTTGCTTGTCGATGTGCAGCCGCCGGCCGAGCTCGTTCTCGGCCTTCACGACCAGATGCACGTGCGGGTGCTTCTGATCGGTGTGCAAGACCATGGCGTAGCGGTGTTCTGCGAATTTCTCGCGGGCGAATTTCCGCGCGGCGGCCAAGACCTTGTCTGCAGGCGTCGGCGCCGGCATGGAAAGCACGATGTTGTGCACGAGTTTCGTCGGCCGCCGCGCCGGACCGTCTTCCCCCTGCCGGCGGTATTGGCCGGCGATGAGTTCCAAGTGCCAAGAATCGAGCAGCTGCTTGTGCTGATCCGGGCGTCTGATGCGCTCGCCCTGGTCGGTCTCGATCTCCAAGTCGCCCCGGCGGCCGATGTACCCGAAGTGAGCCGCAACCGCGCCCCTCCTCGTACCTCCGCCGGTCACCTTCACCATGACCTCCGGAGTACGGCTCACGGTGCGCGTGATGTGGGCAATCTGCGCGAGGCTGAATCGAGCGGGCATCTGCGGACCGCCGCGCCCGTAACTCGCCACCTCGAAGAGTGCCGGTCCATCCCGCGGCACGCGAAAAACTCGTCTAGTCAACGCGGCTCTCCCAGGTAATGAGCGCCGCTTGGGCGAATTGGTGCATGCGCCGCTCCACTTCCGATACGAGAGCTCGGCAGCGGCTGAGCTCTTGCCGCAAATCAGGCCTCAGGTCATCCGTCCGCGCGGCCTCCCGGGCGGTCCGTGCCAAGACTCGAGCGAAAGCAGCCAGGACCGACACACCCGCCTTGAACTCCGCAAGCTCATGGGTGGTGAGCGGCGGATTGGCGGCCACATGACCCCGGACCAGGGCGGCGATATAGCCTGAGTCCTTCATGCGCCGCTCAGCCGCCCGGTGCCGGATGGCAAGTCGATCTCCCGGCCGCAGGCGGATCGTGATCCGGTCCAGGGCGGGACCGCTGCTCGATGGGTTGGGCGGCAAGTCGGGCGATTGCGATTCGAGCCATGCACGAATGGCGATCAGTGCCAGCCTCGACTCCGACATGTGCCGCTGCGCGGCAACCGCGGCGAACCAGCGCTTCTCCTCTGGCGTCGGACGCACCGTGATCGATGGCGCAGTCGATTTCAAGACGCCGTCGTTCACTGCGCGCAACCTTCAGTTGCAGCAGAACGCGGACACTTCGCTATCCTGCCATCACTCGAAAAAACACCTATCAACACTCCTCGCTGTGAGCGACAACAGCAGCGTACTTGCCTCCACGAGTTCATCCGCCAGTCCCTAGCTACCTACCCGATATAAGTCTTGCGCGAGCGAATGCTGACGCGAGCAATCGAAGGATGGGCTCGGCCTGCATGAGCCAACGGCCGCCGCGACCGTACTGCGTCCTGCGCTGGGCTTATGGAGGTGGTGGAATGACTGATCAGCGCGGCGATCGCCTCCGCCGACACGAAGCGGCGACACCCGATGACCACGCTCGGAAGGTCACCGGCCCGCAACATGGCGTAAAGGCTGCTTCGCGAAATGCCACCGAGACGGGCTCGGGTCTCTTCGATCGAATACAACGCGCGATCCATAACGACCTCAGATTTGAGTCACGGAGTACTAAGAGCGACCGGTAAAGGTCACGATTCGTGCGAGCTACAGAGTCTGACTGTAGTGTCACGCGGCAGGAATTATCCCCGAGTTGCGTGGGAGATCTGGTTAGGGTTTCACTCCTTTTTCAGTGAAACTCAAGCAAGGCAATCCAATTATTAGCCCCAGACGATCTATGAGCGGATACTTCGCGCCGAATGTCCGGTGTCGCGACGACAGTCAGGCGCCTGACGGCCACTTTGAGACATTGGGCGGCCAGAAGTGCGGGCCAGTAAGCTGTCATTCGCGGCCTGCGGTAAGCTGATGTCTATGTTTCGCATTTCATGACGGCGGTTCTGTCGCCTAATTGATAGTTAGATTTTTTCCTATGAAGACCACCCAGGACCAATGCTGCGGTCAGTCGCGAAAATATTCGATCGCAAGGGTTGCGAATCGCCTCGCAGATATACTGGCGGACGAGCTAATTCCGGCGGACGTCGTGGATGCTCCACCCCTAGGATTCGAGGTGTGGGTGCGCGACGAGCACTTCGATCGTGCAAAAACGATATTGGATGCGACTCCACTTACTGAGGAAGAGCTAACTTATCTGGCAACTGGAGTTTTGGGTGAAGGGCCAGGCACGAGTTAAAGTTGGTGGTGAATCTAACTATCGGTTCGAGCGATCGCGGGGTCGCGTCTTCGGGGGAGTCGATGATTTGGATAAAGCATCTTCGTTCAGCAGCAACGCATACCCGCGTCGCTCAACCTCATTCTAATGCTGCCCCTATGAATCTTTCCGGCGTCGATATGTGGCTTCCGCTGGGATTTGGGTTTTTCGCTGGGCTGGCGATAATCGCGATGGTTGGAAATTGGCTAAAGTTCGTTCTTGGGCTTCGCCAGTCTCTGTCATCAGCGTATCCGCCAAAAGCTCAACCCCGAATCCTTGGCTTTCCATTGCTGGCGTTTATTAGTCCCGCCCCTTGGCTCGGATTTATTGGCCTTCCTTTTGCGGCCTACTACTTCATCGGCGTGCGTCACTCCGCGAGCGCGGCGCTCTTTTTTGCGGTCATTGGGACTTTAATTCTAGTCTGGCTCGTCGCATCAGGTTTTCTCATATGGCATTTCAGAAAGCGAATTCGACAGAAGCAATCGCAATAAACACGTATTGGCCCACTGGTTCTAACAATCGGTTCGAGCAATTTGCGGTTCCGATGCCGCAAAGCTGCCGCTCGTCAGGGACCGCAGAGGGTCGACTTTACCCATTCGCGGTCACCAGCTAAACCAGCACTGTCAAATTGCAAGTTCGAGATCTGCCGACCGGTAGGTATGCCGTTAAATATGTGAAATTCACGCTTTGAACTCCTTTCAAACTACAGGAGTTCAAGATGTTGGCACCAACCGTCGAAGCTGGCCGCGGCAGTCCTTGGAATAAAGGAAAGCTGGTCGGTCAAAAAGCACCGCTCAAACTCAAGGACATTTGGGCAATTCGAATTCGCCTTGAGCTGGGCGATCGCAAGCGCGAACTCGCGTTATTTAATCTGGCGATCGACAGCAAGATGCGAGGCTGCGATCTTGTGCAACTGCGCGTTCGTGATGTCGCTCATGGCGATCGAATCGCGGCGCGCACGATCGTCATGCAACAAAAAACGCAGCGGCCGGTCCAGTTCGAAATCACAGAGCCAACCCGTAAGGCGGTCTTCGCCTGGATCCGGCACGCGGGACTGAAAGCCGAGGACTATTTGTTTCCGAGCCGGATTCGATTGTCCCCACACCTGTCAACCCGGCAATACGCGAGAATCGTCGAGGCGTGGGTTACCGCAATCGGTCTGGACGCCGACGCCTACGGCACCCATACGATGCGCCGCACGAAGGCATCGCTGATTTACCGACGGACGAAAAACCTGCGCGCAGTGCAGCTGCTACTTGGGCACTCTAAATTGGAAAGCACAGTGAGGTACCTTGGTATAGAGGTCGACGACGCCCTGGAGATGGCGGAGCAGACCGAGGTCTAGGACCCAAAACGGGCGGCGGCTCGGCCGGATTAGGTTCGGTCAGCGCCGTCGCCTCTCAAATTGGGGACCGGCCTCCAATGGGCGTCATTGACCCGTTGCCGCCTCTCGCGAACGGCCGCAATCTGGTCGGCCAGCAGTATCTTGAAATAGCGTCGTCAATGGCCTTACGCTCCAGCGCTGATTTTGTGCCTTTTAGCGCCTGGCCGGTCCGGGCAGGCGGTTAGGTGTGCCACTGAAAGCAATCGGATTTGGTCTTGGGCGTACCGGTTGCACTTCTCTTGCCGTGGCTCTTGAGCAGCTCGGGATTGGGCCGTGCTACACCGCTGAACGGCTGGGCAATCCAAGTTCGATTCCACTGTGGGACCGAGCGCTCGACGGCGATCCCAATTGGGAAGCCATTTTCCAAGGCTATAACAGTGCATGCGATCATCCGACAGCCTTCTTCTACCGAGAGCTCATCGCTCAGTATCCGGAAGCAAAGTTTGTCTTCACCACGCGAGACCCGGAGCGCTGGTACGTCTCGGCCACTGCAACAATTTTGTCTGAGAGAGTTCAGCAAGATCTCGATCGCAGCCCAATTGCACCCATGGTGCGCAAGATGCACGCAAGACTGCCGGGACTGTATTCGAGAGACAAGGATCAGATACTCGATGCGTTCCGTGCTCACTACGCCGACGTCCGTCGGTGCGTCTCTCCTGACCGCCTATTGATTTTTCGAGCTGGCGATGGCTGGGAACCGCTGTGCAGCTTTCTCGGTGTTGCCTGTCCAAGCACCGAATATCCGCACGCCAACGAGGGTAAAGACTTCCAGGACGAATGGACTAGGCGGTTCAATGCTGATCGAGCGTAGGCCTCCACGAGCGTTAGGTAACCGGCGACAATTCCAGCACAATGAACTTCAGCTTTTGGCCGACTACTGCCCGACGCCGACACGATGGCCGCCCATCGACTCGTGTCGACCCGATGCTGACCGTGACGAGTGCCTGCTTCGCTGCGGTCTGTTCAGCTTTTCTGTTTCGTCAGCGCCTGTCGGTCTTTGTCCGGCCCACCCCTTTTTACGGGATCGA
This sequence comes from uncultured Gammaproteobacteria bacterium, assembly GCA_963785405.1. GTDB lineage: Bacteria > Pseudomonadota > Gammaproteobacteria > Steroidobacterales > Steroidobacteraceae > Bog-1198. Next base: position 104,017 of record CAWAVF010000002.1, on the reverse strand, counting down.
AGGGCTGCGCCGCCGGATCGATGACAGTGTTGTGTCCGTGGGCGATCCGCCACCGCCCGTCTCGCTTCGTCAAGACAAGCGACAAGCGATCTTTGCTCTCTGGACGGGGAATACCGTCAGGAGGAGCGAATGGACCTACCTTCAAGAGGATGACAGCGGCGGCAACGTCCGGCGCGATAGTTCGAATCTCGACATCGGCAAGTTCGATGTCCGTCGTTCGGAAGAACGTGCGGTGAATCGCCTCATGGCCGGTGACGACGGCTGTCTTGCCTGGCCAATGCATGCCAACGATGTTGACCCAATGGCAGTCGTCGGCGAATAGTTCCGCCATCGACACCATATCGTGTTGATTCCAGCAGGCTCCGTATTCTCTCAATACCGCTCGAATCGCTTGCTCGTCCGAGGGGCTTGCCGAAGAACCGCCGACGCTCGCCATCTGAGACCTCCGCCAAAACGTGCGATTGCGCGACGCTAGCAACTGCAACGCCACCCGCGATAGTAAAAACGCGACATTACGCCCAGGGTTCTGGCACCGTCCAGAATCGCTTGACGAACGTCGCAGGGCTCTCGCCCGCAAAGAGTTCGAAGTCCCGGATCAGATGCATTTGGTCGTAGTAACCGAACTCTTGGGCAATGTCACTCCAAAGTCGTTCCGGCACCATCATCTTCGTCTTGAGCGCTGCATTAAACCTGACTATCCGCGCGTAGCGTTTGGGCGGGAGGCCGACATGCTCGGCAAACCGCCGCTCGAACTGTCGGACGCTGAGTCCGGCGCTCGCAGCCGCGTCATCGACGCGAAGCGCGCCGCGCTCCAGCAGAAATCGGTTGACGACTGCGGTCACGGCATCTGGCCAGGCGCACGCCCTCAGGCGTTGCAACAGGAACTCGCTGGCGAGACCGATACGCTCTTGAAAGTTCGATGCTTCGGCGAGTTTTTGCTCGATCTCGGACACGACGGAGCCGATGACGGATTGCGCGTCGTAAGCACGGTCGGTGAGCTCGGTCATCGGTACGCGAAAGAGTCGGTGAAATCCCGACGCTTGGAAGTGAATGGTGAATACGTCGAAGCGACCGTGCAAGACGAGTTCGGCGCGGCGACATGTGCACGGTCCCACGACGACGGCGCGCGGCGCCAGGTCCTGTGCACCGGACTCGCAGAGGCGAACCAGGTAGCGCTCTTGCAGATAGAACTCCAAGATCATTTCCGGACGTGCGGCAATCGGGTAGATTAAGGTCGTGGCGGTGAGTTGGGCCTCGCGCTGTTGAAAGTATCGAACGTGATCGCGAAGCGCTGCAACCGGAGGGGCACATTCGAGCTTCATCGGCGGCATCACCGTTAGTTTCCAAAGGGTACTTAATCTCTCAAGATAGATTGATAATCATAGAGTGCTTTACCTTAGATCCGCGCAGTCTGAACTGCAGATTGAGTATTGTAACTCTGGGACTGTCGGCCGCCCGCACTTCAGCGCCATTCTCTTGACGCCCGCGCACGGTTGCGGCGGTAGCACTAAAATTAAGCCAATTTTAGCCAATCAAATTCCATGCGACAGGCAGCTTTCAGGCAAGCAGTTCGGCGCAGCGAGGTTCCGGATTTGGCCGGGATGCGCCCGATATTCCTCCCGATACCGGACCCTCACGGGGACCGTCTGCGGGTCGACACTGTGCATCGGTGCTCGCGCGGTAATCATGGTCGGAGCCTCGTGACCCTGCTGTCGATTTCAATTCCGAGTGCTGGCAAATGCGCGCGAATTGCATCGGCTATATGACTTGGCGCCAGGTGCCCATAGTGCTTGCTCACCATGCGGGTGTCGGAATGCCCCAGTGCCTCGGCGACGATGGCCAAACTCACGCCGGCCTGCACCAGGGAGGAGGCGTAGGAATGTCGCAGCGTGTGCATGCCGACCGGCGGTTCGATCGCGGCCGCTATGCACGCAGCGACCATGGGTCGGTGCTGGTCATGTGATCCCCAGGGGTTGCCAAATCGATCCTTGAATATCACTTCGGACTCGCCACGCCCCGCAGTCCAACTTTCGAACGCGGCTTTACCATCATCCGTCAGGTATACCCGACGTGGCTTGCCGGATTTGGACTCGGCAATATTGATGGTGCCGGATGCCGGATCATAGTCACGACATTTCAAGGCGCGCAACTCGCCCCAGCGTGCCCCTGTCAGCATCGCGGCATGCGCGAGCGGCCGAAAGTCTGGAGCCGCCGCGTTGATCAGCCTCCTGCATTGATCCACGGTCAACCATTGGGTGCGCGCACCATCGGCACCTTTGAATTTCCTGAGCCGTCGCCATGCGGCATCGCTTGAGACGTGTCCGTTTTGAAACGCGCGATTGAGGCAGGCCTTGACGTTGTTAATGACGCGGTTCAGCGTGGATTTCTTGCGGCGTTTTCGTTCCGCGGCGTCAACGACCGGCTTCATCCGCCCAGTTTTTGCCGGGTCGCTGCCATTGCGCTTTTTCTTCGCCAATGACGGACGGTTGCCGCGCCGCCCTTTGGGTTTATAGTCCACTGCCCAGGAAAGCCACCGATCGAAATCCTCGGGCTTAAGATCCGCGAGAAGCTTGTCGCCGAGTCGCGGGACCAAATACGCGTTGAGTTTCAGCTCGGCATCGCGCGCTGTCTTCTTGTAAGTGTTGAGCCACGCCACATAATCGGCAACGCACGCCCGCACGGTATACGGCTCGCCGCCGTGGCGTACCGGCGGCGCCTCGCCGGTGAGCCGCGCAATCGCCTGATAGTAGGTGAGCACCTCGGAGTTGTCGGCGTCAGAGAAGTCGTCAGCCCGCGCGAATGATTTCGTGTCGTACTCGCCGGCCTGCCCCTGGTAGCGCCTGACAATCCAAGAGCCGTTCTTTTTCAGCAGACGTCTGTAGCCCAGGTGCAGCCCCGGCTTACCGCTGGAAGTCCAGTACGGACGCGGTCGTGCCGCCAATCGCAATCGTGCCGATCGGGTTTCTAGAGTTCCGCTCCTTACTGAACGCGCGATACGTTTATGTCCACTATGTCCACTATTCGTACCCGGATAATAGCAGACGACATTGGACAACCATACAGAAACAGGCTATTTTCTGGGTGTTTTCTATCATGCAATGTTGTACGCTGTTGTTTGTTACTCGCCCTCTCAAGGCTGTAACACGGGTTCGAATCCCGTAGGGAGCGCCATATCAAAGCAGAGTGCCGATGCATCATCGGCACTCTGCTTTGATTTTGCCCTGGGAGACGAGAACCCGCGGGGTTCGACAAATCGACCGTCCGGTCGATTTGAACGCCGGAGGCCTTGCCGACGGCGGCCCCGAAGGGGCGAGGCGCGGAGCGCCGAGTAATCCCGTAGGGAGCGCCAATACCGGACCTTGGCCCGAAAAAAAGGTGCCGTGGTGATGTTCACCTACCCCGTTGAAGCTGCGGCCGGCGTCACCGCTTGCAGCAACGCGGAAACATCAAACGGCTTAGCCAGGTAGGCAACGGCGCCTTCGCGCAGGCACGCTTCGGGCGCACCCAGCGATTCGTTGGCGGTCATTATGGCTACCGGAAATTGCGCCCCCGCGACTCTGAGGGCTTGCTGGACCTCCCTGCCAGAGAGGCCCGGCATCTGCAGATCGAGCAGTAGAAAATCCGGTCGATCAAAATGCCAGGACCTTAGGAATTCCTCGCCAGAGGCGAAGCCGCGCGCGGCGAAACCCGCCGCCTTTAGTACGCGAACCACTGCGTTGCGAACCGATTCTTCGTCGTCGACTACGGCAATCACGTCCATCCGCCCCATAAAGGATCGTCATTTGTGGGCGAATCTGAGCCAATTGACCATTGGACGTTAGGCTCGCCTCCTGTTCTGCACGGCCACGCCCCCAAACAGCCAAGATTCGTGAGCCTCTGCCATAAGCTCAGGTACATCGACTTCTGGCTCGAGGCGCGGCGCCTGGCGGGCGCCAACAATTCGTGACAGGGTGCGATGCTTCCTCAACCAAGGATACGGTCGTAGACCTCTATAGCCTCGGCGTAGCAAGTGCACGCGGCCGCTCTCAGGCCGCGCCGATCGAGAATGGTTAGTTGCCCGCGTTGATAGCGAATCAGTTTGCGCCCGCGCAGCACGCCGGCGGCTTCGGTCACCCCCACGCGGCGCACGCCCAGCATGTAGGACATGAATTCCTGAGTAATGTAGAACCGATCCGAGTGCGCCCGATCGCCGGTCATCAGCAGCCACCGCGCAAGCCGCGCTTCCACCACATGGAAGCGCGTGCACACCGCCGTCAGCGCCACCTGGCACAAGGTTACGTACAGATAGCGGTTCAGGTCACGACGCAGCTGCGGGCTGCGTTCCAATTCGCGGCAGAACGGCGCCGCCTTGATTCGCAGCGCGCTGCCTTGCCCCTGCACCAGCGCCCGCTGCGGCGCCACATGGACGCCGAGTACCAGCGAGGTCCCGAGCATGCCTTCGGAGCCGACGATGCCGACTTCGAGACAGGCCCTGCCATTGATCGGGGCGATGAGAGAGATGAAGCTGCTGGTGGGAAAGTAAGCGTAATGAACCGGCCGCTCAGGCTCAGAGAGCACCTCGCCAAGCTTGATTTCGACCGGCTCACAGCGCTCAAACAGACGATCACGATCGCGACGCGGTAACCCGTCGAGCAGGCGATTATTCACCGCCCCGATCGAACTTGGACGTGACACGGTAGCTCGCTTGCCGCTGAAGGGCTGTATTGCATCTGCAAGCGCGACTAAATTCGAGTAGTCGCGTCCTGCGATCGGACAGTCGCTCCCGGCAACACTTAGCGAGGACGAGAATCCCTGCTACACCGTGGCAATCGCAGCCCGAGCGTAACACATCGTCATTGCAGGCGTTCGAAGGAACCGCCCAATGCACGGCCTGCTGCCCCCTGAAACTCGATGTGCCCCCACTCGGACAACTTGCGGCATTCGGCGGCGATCGCATGCGCTTCGTGCGGCGTAAGATCGGTCACGCTGAAACACATGACGATGGTTGCATCGCTGACCACATAGCGTCCGGTCCTGACTTCTTCGTTGTACTCGAACGCAAATCCGGTTTCGCCATTTCTCAATCGCTCCGCCAACTTGTCGCGATCGCGTATCAGCGCCAACACCGAAGTCAGTGCCTCCGGGTTGTCGATTTGTGCCATGACCGAATAGATTCGAGTCGCGCTGCCCATTACCGCATCTCCACCATGAGGCGTCTGCATATACTAATGCAGAATTCGCCCGGCAGAGGAACGAAGAACTGGTGCCGCCGCGGCTACTGCTGCGCGACTATCCCCGCATCGCTGGGTGCGCTGGCGCGCACCAATTCGGGGTCATTCGCGTCGCTGCAGACAAACGTTAGATCTTCCTGTTTCGGCGCCCAGCTGTGCTCCCCTGACTCGGTGGATTGACGAAACAGCAAATGTTTGTCCAGTTTGGCGCAGTACTCACTCGCGATGGCAAGTGCCTTGATGTTGGTGTCCGCCTGGGATTCGTATCTCGCGCCCGAGACTCTCAATTGGTAGGCGTCATTTGCGGCTGGAACGACGCCGGGCGGCACCGATGCGCAACCCGCGAGCCCTGCCAATGCGGCAATTGCTGATGCCAGCACTCGATTACTTTTGTCGCGGCGCATAACGAACTCCTTATCGAGTTCACGATAGCGCGCACCGCGCTGCCGTAAACGCGATGCGGCGCACAGTTTCTGCGAGTGCAGTGCGCATTGTTGTCTCCAGAACCAGACATATTTCACGCCGCCAATCGACGCGCCGTTGTCAACCCGCCAGTGCCTGCGCCGTTGGTGCATGCATTGAGCGCTCGATGCGCACAGCGATTGAACAATGAATGCTTATGGTCAAATTAGAGGAGAACTGATCATGGTCTCGAACACATCGCGAATGCTGGCGCTCGGCGTTGCCAGCGCAGTACTCGCCGCTTGCGGCGGCGGCGGCTCGAACGGGAACGCGGCGGATCCCGCTCCGATGGCGCCGCAAACTTCCAGCGTGTCGATGTTGATCAGCGACGCGTCCACCGAAGATTGGGCCGCAATCGACGTAAAAATTCTTTCCATTGCGCTGGTACCCCAGGGCGGTGGCGCAAACGTCACGGTATACAGCGCACCGATGCAAGTCCCGTCCGTCAATTTGGCGGAACTCGACCAAATCGCCGAAATTCTCGGCAATGTCAGCGTGCCAGTGGGCACCTACAGCGGGGCCCTGCTGACCGTCAGCGCGAATCCCGGCGATGTTGGCTTGACCGTTGCCGCGGATCCTGAAGTAGGATTCGCCGGCACACCGGGCGCAGTCATTCCTGGTGCGCAGATTCAAATACAGCACGCGCAAGGCTCGACGCCCAATCTTACGGTGCCGATTGGCGTGACTTTCGATTCAGCGCTGGTGGTGACTGCAAATCAGAACAACGCATTGGATCTTGAATTCGATTTGGCGCATCCGGCCTTCATCGTTGGCCACGTGCCTCCGGGCGCAGGCACAACCCTGTGGGCCGTCAATTTCGACGGGCCGCTGCGTCATCACCCGTTGCATGACTTGACGCGACTGGTGTTGCGCCACATGTACGGCGATGTGACTGCCACCGCTACCGCCAGCATCACCATCACCAAGGAGTTTCCAACAGAGCCGGCCGTCAATCCAGAAACCGCCATCAGCAGCGCTCAGTCGTTGAATGTTCTGGCTGACGCGAGCAACGGTACGATACTTTACGATGTCGACGCGAAGACCAAGACGGTGATCAATAATTTCTCCGGCGAGTCCTCGCTGGTTGGGAAATTCGTGCGGGTCGCGGCGCGCTATCAAGAGGATGGCACGCTGGTGGCGACGCGTGTTTGGGCGAGCACCCAGTTCAACAATGTCTGGCTGAGCCCCGAGGGCCACGTTCTGCATGTCGACACCAGCAACGATGTGGTGGCGATCGAGGACGAGTCCGGTGGTGCCGTGGACTTGGTGGTGGATGCCAACACGCAGTTCTTCTTTCGGCAACCACAAAGTGGCGCCGCCGACGCGACGCCGATCGGCACCGGCACCGCATTTCTCACGAGCCACGATCTCGTGCGTGGTTTCAAGGTGCACGCCAGTGTGGTCGACGTCCTTGCAAACCCACTGGTCGCGCAGAGCATCGATATCGAAACGGCGAAATACGACGGCAAGATATCGGTGCCGGGCGCGGGCTCCTTCACCTATACGCGGATGTTCAGGACGGCGAGCGACGACTACACCTACGTCATGAACTATATCGACAGTTCGACCGCAAACGGCGCGGATGACATGGGCAATCCGATCCAGGGCTACAAGTGGTGGAACTTTGCCTATCCGACCGTGTTGGACAGCGGCGCGAACGCCGTCACCGATTTCGTCGCCGCCACGAGTGGCAGCGTCAACTTCGGCGGCGCGGTGGGTGCGGTGCCCTCTTACGGCGCGAGCTTCGCGGTGTGGAACGACATGGCCAACCCCGATGGCTGGGCAGCTGCCGCCACCGTGCTCATGCCATCTCTCCTGCCCCTCGGCTTCGTGGCAAGCCCGTTCGCGAATGACAGCTTCACGATGACGGTCGTGGGCGGCGCCAACGCGGCCACGGTGGATGTCAGCTCAACCAGCGGCAGCGCCACGTTGGTCTATCAAGTGGATCGCACCAATGGTGTCGTGACCGTGAGCCCCATCGATATCACCACAGCGGCCGGACTCGCCAGCCTGAGCAGCGGGCTAGCAATGGCTGCACCCGTGAAGGTGTATGGTGTGCCGCAGGCGGATGGATCGCTGAAGGCGTATGTGCTGACGTATTTCACCGGAGATATGCCCGCACAATAACGGCAAGACGAAGATAAATCGCCGTGCGGCGCCGCCAATGGCCGCACGGCGATTGCATTTCACAGCGACGTCTTGAGTGCGGGCGATTGCGCCCGTATTGTCCCGCGCCTGTATACTGTCGAGGTTTCAACGCTAACTGCACTGCGTAACAGGTGAGTGGTCGTCATGATCAGCTACCAATCCGATCCTGCATCATTGCGAGAATTGGGTGAGCAGTGGCAGCAAGCTTATTCCAACAATGTGCCGTTTCCGCACATCGTCGTTGACGATTTTTTTGACTCGCGCACCTTGGGCGGGGTTCTCTCCGAGGTGAATGCGCTTGACCGATCGCAGCGCTACGCCAAGTTCCTGGACCGCAAGACCGACCATAACAAGTTTGCATACTTTCCCGAGGTGGTTGGTCCGGAAACCTCGCGGCTGGTCAATTTTCTTAATTCCGGACCCTTCTTGAGTTATATGGAGACCTTGACCGGCATCGACAATTTGATCGCCGACCCCTCCTACTTTGGCGGCGGCTTGCACTGGATCGAAAACGGCGGCTTTCTCGAGGTGCATGCCGATTTCAATCACCTCAAGAAATACAACCTCGAACGGCGCATCAACCTACTGTTGTACTTGAACGAGAATTGGAAGGACGAGTACAACGGCCAGTTGGAGCTATGGGATCGAAACACCATGACCAAGGCGAAGTCGGTGTCGCCGATTTTCAATCGCTGCGTGGTCTTTTCCACCACCAAGGAATCGTTGCACGGCCACCCGGCGCCGCTGGCGACGCCGCCCGGCATAGCCAGGCGATCGCTGGCGCTGTATTACTACACCAACACCTGGGATCCGGCGGTCCAGGCGCATACCACTCTTTACTATATTTCCCGCCCTCACAAAGTGAGGCTGCGGGTTTCGCGCATGGTCCGCGGATTCATCCTTGATCTGATTCCGCCCATATTTCGCAAATCCTTTCGCGCCATCAAAAGATTGCTGAAAGGCGAAAAGCTCACCGAACTATGGAACTGAAAAAAGGATCCAGCATGGCCTGGCTCCACAGGGAACCGAACACCGAGAGATGATTGCCGTCCGAATACAAGGCGCGGCCTGCGGCGGCAATCAGGCAAGGTGATTTGGCCGGACAGAATTGCTCCGCAGGATCGATGAAGGAGACCTGCGGCGAGTCGCGTAATTGTGCGAATACCGAGTCGGCCGCGGCGCGGCGCTTCTCGATTTCGGCGTAGGGACGGCGCAAAGCATCGGGATTTCTGCCGAAATACACCGCCTTTGCCAGCGCCGAGGGTACATCGACGAGTTGTGGAGGCACTTGCTCGAGAACCCACACATCGACGCCCAGCGTGCGCAGCCGGCGAACGGTTTCCGCGAAGGACAGGCGAAATGCCTCGAGCCCCTGGGCGCGATGGCCGTCGGCGGAGGTAAAGGAAATCGTGAGATCCTGCAGCGTCTCGCTGCCGCCGCGTTCCCAGCCGGAAATGTACGTGTCCCAGCGGCTCGCCAGCAGCACATGCTTGATGTGCTTGTCGCGGATCAGGTTCAAGATCTTCTCTGCGATCAGCACGCAAGGATAGTCACCGTGATTGCGCTGCATCGGCGCGGCGCCGATCAGCGAGGCGCAGCGATTGTAGCCAACCACCCATCCCGAGATGCCGAGGGTGCGCGCGCGCGCGTCCACTCCCGGCGCCAACGCAGCCGCATGGCTGTCGCCCCACACCAAGAAGGATGGCTGGGCGGTGGCAGCGCCAAACTTGCAAACGCCGCCACCGTCCAATCGCTGCGGCGCCGGCATGCACCTGTCCCAATCGGGATTATCGCGAGCCACCGCCGCGTATTGCAGGGCGGCGCCGGAGAAGCGCGCTGGCAAGCCATTGCCATTGACCAACGCGATGCCGATCGCGCCCACGATCAAAAGACCCGCCGCGGCGGCTTGGAACAGTCTTTTTCTCGAGCGCAGAAAGGTTCCAGAGCGCACCGGCACCTCGACCCAATGATAAGAAGCGAGCGATAGACCCAAGGTCGCCGCCAGCGCCGCGCACGATTCCGCGCCGCTCAATTCATGGTCGAGAAAATAGCGGCCGAAGGCGAGAATCGGCCAGTGATAAAGATACAGTCCGTAGGAAATTAGCCCGACATAGACCAGCGAGCGGTGCGCGAGTATTCGACCAACGCCGGTTGGGCCATGCAGATTCGGGATGATGAGCAGTATCGTGCCGATGCACGGCAGCAAGGCGGCGGTGCCGGGAAATGGCGTGCTGCGATCGTATATCGCATAACTGATTGCGATGAACAGCACCCCCAGCACCGCCATCGTCTCCGCCACAGCCCGCGGCAATCGCCATTGCCATGGAGCGAGCGCAATGAGCGCGCCTGCCAGAAGTTCCCAGGCACGCGGCGGCAGGAGATAGAAAGCCGTGTCGGCGTCCGCCTTCACCCAGAAGATGCTCAACGTCAGTGTGATGGCGGCGAGCACGCTCATGAGCCCCCAGAGCCGAGGCCGGCTGTTGCCGGTGGCCCAGTGCATTGCGTACAGCAGTGGCGGAAACAGCAAGTAGAATTGCTCTTCGACCGCCAGCGACCAAGTATGCAGAAGCGGTCGCACCGACTGCGCGTCTGCGAAATAACCCGTTGCTTGCGCGAACACGACGTTCGAATAGAAGAACGCCGCGGCTTTGAGCGACTTGCCGAATTCTCGCAAGTCATGCGGCACAAACAGCCACAGCGCGGTGATCGCGCAAAGCGTGCAGGTAATGATCAGCGCGGGGAGAATTCGACGCGCGCGGCGCTCATAGAAATGTGCAAACGAAAACCCCGGTCCGCGCAGGCGCACATCGATCAGGTTTGTGATCAGAAAGCCCGACAAAACAAAGAACACGTCGACCCCGACGTAGCCGCCGCTGAGGTGTGCCACGTCGAAATGGAAAAAAATGACTCCCAATACCGCCAGGCCACGCAGCCCGTCTATGAAGGGTAGATAAGGTTGCGATCCTCGCGCCACATCGATTGGGGGCTGCAATGCCACGCGCATTACGCGGCGGCGAGGCGCGACAACAGCCTCAGGTAGTTGGTGCGGTAAGTGCGCAGCGCGTAACGCTCCTCGACGTGCTCGCGGCCCGCCGCGCCAAATCTTGCGCGCAGCTCGGGTGATTGAAGGAGTCTTTCCAAGCTCCGTTCCCACTCCCCGACGTCCTTGGCGTGGAAACCGTTGATCCCGTCCAGCACGGCTTCGGTATTGGCGCCGACCGGTGAGGCAACACACGGCAGGCCCGCGGCCATGTACTGCAGCAGTTTGAAGGCGCACTTGCCGCGAGACCAGGCATCGTCCGTGAGGGGCATGACGCCGATATGCGCGCCGGCCAGAGATTGCGCCTCGGTTGCGGAACTCCACGGCACTCGCTCCACCGCCACATCGCCCCACTCCGGGAACTGCGAGCAGATCACGCGCATTCTCAATTCGGGATGGCGCCGTGAGAGCCGCGCCAGCGCCGGGCGGATCATCTCCAAATAAATCAGGTTTTCAGGACTGCCGATCCACGCGACCGTCGGCGGATCATTGCGACCCGCGGTCGTCAGCCGATAACACGAAGTATCGATCGAGGTTGGCAATACGGCAATGTCGCGCGCCGAGATCCGCGCCACTTGCGCCAAAACATCGTTGCCGGCAGCTACCGCATCGACCCAGCGGCAAGTGGCGGCGAATTTCTGCTTGCGCCACGGCGATTCGTCCGGAGGCTCGCCCAGCCGGCGTGGCTTGCGCACATAGATGGCGTCATCCACGTCGAATATCCGACGCCGGCTGTACGAGGCAAACAAGCGCGCCTCGATGGAACTCAATTTGATCTGATGCAGCACCGCGACGTCCGCCCAGCGCAACAAATCGCGCCGCTCCCAAGTGCGAATACCATAGCGTCCGCTGGGGAACTGCTCGGCGCGCACCTGCCACCCCGCCGCTTCCAGAGGCTCAACCAGCGTGCGCATGCGATGGCGAAATGACGGCTGATTCAGACCATAACCCAGCAGTACGGCGTTCGACATGGCGGCCCCGGCTAATTCCTTTCGACCAGCCGACTCAATGCTTCGCTGGCGACCTCGACGCCATCGGCAAGCTTGAGGGCTGCGGCACGCTGCGTCAGGGCAGCTCGCAACGCCTCATTTTGCAGCACGCCGGTCGCGGCATGCAGGATGTTCGCAGGGTCGAGCGTTGCCGCTATCGCAACCTGTGCGTCCACGCAGCGTCGGATCCGCCCACCCTGGTCATGTGCAATCGGTATTGCGATGCATGCGCCGCCACAGGCGATGGCTTGCAATAGCGTTGAGCCGCCGTTGACGACGATGAGACGCGCGCCGCGCATCAAGTCCGCCAAGTCCGACTGCGGCAGAGAATCGACGCAGCGAAGCGGCGAGGCGGCGGGTGGATTTGGCGCAGCGGCGCACGGACCCACGAAAACCGTGGCAACGCCGCTGTCCGCGAGTGCGGTTGCCGCCGCCAAAAACGTGGCTATTGCATCCCTGGCCCGCGGATGGCCGGTGCCACCTCCCGGTACGACCAGCACGTAGCCGCCGGCATTGCAGCCGGTGCGCGCAAAAATCGAATCCGGGTTTGACCCTTGGGGACGCGACAATATGACATCGAGATAGCGAATCAGCGGCCTGCCAAGCATATTCAGCTTGAAGCGTTCCAGAAAATTCAAACCACCTGCGATGAATTCCGGGTAGGCGATCCAATGTTCATCGATCAACCGCATCCAGGATAAGCGAAACGCCTTGCGCCTCTGCCGCGATCGCGCGCTGATGTAGACGACACGCGCGCCGACTCGGCGTGCGGCGCGCAGCTGCGACGTGCGACCCGCGTTGTCGAAGATCAGCACGTCGGGCCGGAATTTTTCCATCAACGCGATGACCTCAGCAGAATGGAACGTGGGCGATGAAGCCAACAGGGTCGCCGGAAACGGCGTCGAGGCCGCATACAGAGCCTCGCGGCTCAAGACAAAACGTATGTCGGCGTTGGGCCAGCGGCGTTTCGCCGCATGCGCGATCGCCAAACTGCGCGCATATTCGCCCAGCCCGAAGGGCCCGGAGACCGGTACGAAGAGCAATCGTGGCGCGAGGGCGTTGCGGCGCGAAGGCGATGCGGCAGGATCAATCAAAGGCGGTGAACCAGCGATCCAAAACCAACAGGTACCAAGCGCGGCGAAATTCGCTGCTCACCGTGCGCTTCAATATGCCGCGATCCATCAACCGCCGCAAGGCCTCCTGCAACAGCTTCGGGTGGCGCTTTAGCCATTGGTGCACGGGAAGTCCAAAGCCGGATTTGGGCCGGTTCAAGTGCTGGGGCGGCAATCGTGGCTCCATCAGTTGGCGCACTAGAAGTTTGCCGCGGCGCTGTCGCTCGTCAACCAGCAGCTGCGGATCGACGCTCAGCATGAACTCCACCAGACGATGATCCAGCAGCGGTGGCCTTACTTCCAGCGAATGCGCCATGCTGGTTCGATCGACCTTGGTGAGCAACCCTTCCGCCAAATCGGTGTTCAAGTCCAGCCACCGCAGTTGCGCAAGCGGCTCAAGATCCTCGCGCCAGAACTGGCGATAGAACCAGAGGTAATCGTATTCGGGCTCGCGCCAGTCCGTCGTCAGCAGGTAATCGACCTGCGGCGCCGTCAAGCCGCCCAATGCCGCGGCGTAGGCCGGCAACCCGACCAGCCCGCGGCGCTGCATGGACGATGCGAGTCGCGAGGCCGGCGGGAGGTATCGGGCCAAGGTCCTATTCAAGAAATTCGATCGCGCGCCGATTCTCGACCAATAGCGCGGATAGCCGCAAAATATCTCATCGCCGCCCTCGCCGCTTAAAGCGACTGTTACTTCGCGGCGCGCGAGCTGTGCGATCAAGTAGTTCGACCAAGCGGCGCTATCGCCAAAGGGCTCATCGAACAGCGCCGGCATTTGGTCCAGCGCTTGCGCGAAATTCGCCTCCGGGGCCGTTATTTCCAAGTGCTGGGTGCGCAAGTGCGCAGCCACAGATCGCGCGGCATCCGCTTCGGAACGGCCAGCCGCCTCAAATCCCAGGGTGTAGGTACGCGGCGCCTCCAAGTAGAAGGCGGTGAGCGCTGAATCGACGCCGCCGCTCAAAAACACGCCGACCGGCACATCGGCTACGGTGTGTTCCGGAATCACCTGGCGCAGCAGGGCATCCAGCTCAAGCACAGTGTCGCTCGCGCTGCGCTCGACGATTGCCGGCGATGGATGCCAGTAGCGCTCGATGCCGATGCGCCCTGCCTGCCATGTGAGCATATGCCCGGCCGGCAATTTCGCGATACCGCGATAGATGGTTTTCGGCGCGGGAATATAGCCGTGGAATAGAAAATCCCGTACCGCGCTCTGGTCGACATCCGGCCGGCCCAGCAGCGTGAGGGCCTTGAGTTCCGACGCAAAGGCAATGCCGTCCGGCAATAGGCGGTAATAAAGCGGCTTGATGCCGAGCCGATCGCGGGCGAGGAGCAGACGCTTCTGTTTGGTGTCCCAACACGCCAATGCGAACATGCCGACCAAACGATCGAGGCCGGAGCTGCCCTGTGTCGCGAGCAACCGCAGCAGTACCTCGGTATCGCCGGTCGAGGCCCATGAACCCGGCAGATCGGCGCGCAAGCGTTCGTGATTATATAGCTCGCCGTTGTAGGTCAGCACGTGCGCGTCCCAGACCATGGGCTGGTGGCCCGCGTCCGTCAAATCCTGAATCGCAAGCCGGCGGAAAGACAGTGCAACCCCCTGTTGACTCCACACTCCTTCGTCATCCGGACCGCGATGCCGCAACCGCAGCGCCATGGCCTCCGCGATTTCCGCGCTGGCCTGCGGGCCAATAATACCGGCGATACCACACATGGGCGGCAGTCTAGCGCGGCCGAGTCGCGATGTACCGCTAGCCATGGGGCATGGGTTCGTTTAGGGTGCGCGCTGGAGCTGTTAAGACATGGCAACACCGGCCGATCAACGATTACTGGAATTATTGGCGAGATGGCTCGAGAGTCTCGAGCTGCACGTCAAGTATTCGTCGCTTGACGACGATAGCTATTGGAAAGTCCAGCCGTGGTCCGAGCATCAACGGCCGAACTTGTGGATTCTCAATTTAGCCAAGCAGAAGACTCTCGCCCTGCGCAGCCAGGTCGAAGAGCGCGTCAAAGCCGGCGATGCGAAATTTTCCGACGCGCTGGAGCTGATGGCCTTCCTCGCCAATCTGGTCGGCGCCGAGCATCTCGAGCGCTTCATTCCGGTGGCCGAAGCGCACAACGAGCGCCCATTGACGCCGGCACCTCCGCCTGAGATCACGGCGCGGACGGCGGCCGTGACGACGACCGCCACCCGAGAAATGCCGAAATTCCTGGGTCCCAAACGTGCGCCGCCGGCTACCGGCACCGCCCACGTGGCGCGCACCGAACGCAAGTCTGCCGCGCCGGCGAAACCTGCGATGAAGGCCCCGAGCAGACCGCCGCCGAGGAAACCGGCGCCACATCCGGAGCGTTCCGCGCCCTCGGAGGCGGCACGCGAACAGGTGATTGGCGATGCAGCTCGCTTGGTGCAATGGGGTCGGAAATGGTACGAGCTACCCGAACTCATCGCTCGGATGGCGGACCGCCCCTCATTGCCCGATGTGCGGCGTATACTTAAGGAAAATAAAGCGGCCATCGAGAAGAAGGCCGGAAACACCTAAACTAAGGGGTTGGCAGAGCGGACTGCTGCAGCGCTTCGCTGCCGGACTGTTACGTGAAAAATTTAGGGAACCTCTTTCGAGGATCCACGCTCAAAGGCGCTCATGATAAGTACGAAAAATCTTTCAAAACGATACGGCAATACGTTGGCTGTCGATGACTTGACATTTTCGGTGGCCCCCGGCGAGGTATTGGGATTCTTGGGCGCCAATGGCGCCGGCAAATCCACCACCATGCGCATGATCGCGGGCTTCGTTTCGCCCTCCGCCGGACAAGTGTCGGTTTGCGGTCACGACATCGAACGAGCACCGGTGGCGGCAAAGGCCTGCATGGGCTATTTGCCGGAAGGCGCGCCCAGCTATGGCGAGATGACGGTCAGCGAATTTCTGGACTTCGTCGCGGATGTGCGCGAGTTGCGCGGCGAAGCGCGGCGAGCGCGACGCGGAATCGTCATCGAACGATTGGGGCTGGCACCTGTCATCGACCAGGTCATCGAAACTTTGTCAAAGGGCTTTCGCCGGCGCGTCGGCCTGGCGCAGGCATTGATTCACGACCCGCAGGTCCTGATCCTGGACGAACCCACCGATGGACTGGATCCCAACCAAAAGCACGAAGTGCGCCGGCTGATCAACGAGCTGAGCAAGGACAAACTGGTTATCGTTTCCACCCACATACTGGAAGAAGTGCACGAGGTATGCACGCGCGCCATCATCATCGCGGAGGGACGAATCGTTGCCGATGAAACGCCGACCGCGCTTGAGTCGCGCTCGCGCTATCATCACGCGGTCTCCTTGAGGTTCGAAAAAGCCGAGGAGTTGGCCGCAGCGCGCAAGGAAATGGCGCTGTTGCCGGAGGTCGCTGAAATCGAATCCGATGCGCGTGAACTTAGGCTCACGGCGGTGCCGAAGCCGGGCGCCAACGCCTTGTCGGCCGTCAGCGCGATCATCAGCAAGTACAATTGGGATGTGCCGGAATTGCATTTGGAATCCGGGCGCCTCGATGAGGTGTTCCGCTCCTTGACCCAGCGCAACGCGGCGCCGCCGGGAATTGACGTGGCGAGCAGTGCGGTGGAGCCACGCGCATGAGCAAGGTTCTGGTGGTTTTCCGGCGCGAATTGCGCAGTTATTTCGCAACCCCGTTGGCCTACGTCTTCATCGTCATCTTTTTGGGTTTGGCGGCGGTGTTTACCTTCCAGGTCGGCGGCTTTTTGGAGCGGAATCAGGCCGACCTGCAGCCGTTTTTTCGCTGGCATCCATGGCTCTACCTGGTGCTGATCCCGGCAATTTCGATGCGCTTATGGGCCGAGGAGCGCAACAGCGGCAGCATCGAATTGCTGATGACCTTTCCAATCACGCTGTGGCAGGCGGTGGTGGGCAAATTCCTTGCCGCCTGGTGCTTCGCGGGGATTGCACTCGCGCTGACGTTCCCGGTCTGGATCACGGTCAATTATCTAGGTTCGCCGGACAACGGCGCGATCGTTGCGGCCTATGTGGGCAGCTTTCTGATGGCTGGGGGCTTTTTGTCGATTGGCATGTGCCTGTCGGCAGCCACGCGCAATCAAGTGGTCGCATTCATCACCGCGGCCTTGGTCGGATTCGTGTTCCTGCTCGCGGGCTTTCCTCTGGTGCTGGAATTCGTGCGCGGAGTTTTGCCGCAGCCCGTGGTCGATGCCATCGCGTCGTTGAGCTTTTTCACGCACTTCGAGGCGATTTCCAAAGGCGTGATCGATTTGCGGGATCTGGTGTATTTCGGCGCCCTGATCGGCTTCTGGTTGGCCGCCACGGCCTTGGTTCTCGACATGAAAAAGGCGGAATAGGTGAACGGTAATCGTTGGCGAAGGGCCGGCTACGGCGCCGGCGGGCTGATCGCGCTCGCAGTGCTTTTTTTGGGCGTCGTGATGTTGTCGAACATCTGCTTGCGCGGCATGCGCCTGGATCTCACGCAGAACAAGCTCTACACCTTGAGCACGGGTACGCGGCAGGTGCTTCGGGAGCTCAAGGAACCGGTCAACCTGTATTTTTATTTCTCCCGCGACGCCGCCGCGAAACAGTCGCCGCTGGTAATGCCCTATGCCACGCGCGTGAGGGAGTTTCTCGAGGAAATCGCTGCTCGCTCCGGCGGCAAGATTCATCTGCAGGTCATCGATCCGCAGCCATTTTCCGATGATGAGGACCGCGCCGCGGAATTCGGTCTGCAGCCCTTGCAGGCGGGCACCGGCGACGCTCTTTACTTCGGTTTGGCCGGCACCAACTCGACCGATGGCCGTACCTCGATTCCCAGCTTTACCCCCGACCGCGAAGAATTCCTGGAATACGACGTGGCCAAGCTCATCCAAGAATTGGCTACGCCGAAGAAACCCGTGATTGGTCTCATGAGTTCGATCGGCCTGCAGGGACAATTCAATCCGGCGACCGGGCAGATGGGCGAGCCGTGGCCCATCTACACTCAGCTGCAGCAGCTTTTCAACCTGCGCACGCTGACGCTGGATCTTGACCAGATCGACAAGGACGTCGACGTCCTGATGGTCGTTCATCCGAAGCAATTGCCCCCCAAGACGTTGTACGCCATAGATCAATTCGTCATGCGCGGCGGCAGGCTGCTGTTGCTCGTCGACCCGAATTCGGGCGCCGACTTAAGTGGCCAGGACCCGTCGAATCCATTGGCCGGCGCAATGGCGAATCACTCCTCGGATTTGCAGCCGCTGCTCGGCACCTGGGGAATCGACTATGACCCCACCAAAGTCATTGGCGATCTCAGATTGGGGCTTGAGGTTCGCACCAATGCCGCCTCGCCTCCCACCCGTCACATCGGCATCCTCGGGCTGCGCCACAAAGATCTGGATCCCAAGGATGTGGTGACGGCATCTCTGGAATCCATCAATCTCGCCACCGTCGGGTCGCTCGCGGCGCGAGCCGGCGCAAAAACCAGCTTCGAACCGTTGCTGTTGAGCTCCGAGAGTGCGGCGCCGATTGCGGCGCAACGCTTCAATGCCTTGGTCGATCCGGCGACGCTGCGCGACGGGTTCAAATCGACGGGTGTGCGCTACACCATCGCCGCGCGCATCACGGGCCCGGTCGAATCGGCGTATCCGAACGGGCCGCCGGCGGATCAGAAGCCCGCCTCCGGGCCGCCGCTCGCGCACCTCACCAAGTCCACGCTGCCGGCCAACATCGTCGTGATCGCAGACACCGACTTCTTGATGGACTATCTCTGGGTGCAATCCCGCGAAATTCTCGGTCAACGCATTGTTCAGGCGTTTGCCAACAACGGCGATTTGATCGCCAACATTCTCGACAATCTGAGCGGCAGCAGCGCCCTCATCAGCATTCGGGGTCGTGCATCGTTCTCACGGCCCTTCGAGCGGGTCGATGCACTGCGCCGCCAGGCCGATGATCGCCTGCGCAGCAAAGCATTGGAATTGCAGTCGGAGCTGCAGCAGACCGAGCGCAAGTTGACCGAACTGCAAAGCAAACGCAGCGATCAATCCTCGATCATGCTGTCGCCGGAACAGGAAGCCGGAACTGAAGCGATTTACCGCGGAAAAGACCCGGGTGCGCAAGGAGCTGCGCGAAACCCAGCGTGGCCTCGATGTCGACATCAATCGACTGAACTCCTGGATGAAAGTCGTCAACATCGCCATCGCACCGCTGCTGGTGGCCGCGGCCGGCATTGTCATTCTGACGCTGCGCCGGCGCAGGCGCAGCGCCACGCCGGACGCCGCTGCGGGTCCCAACATGAGCCGGCGGCGATTTGTCGTGCTGCTGATTGCAGCGCTGCTGGCGATATCCGGGGCGCTGTACTTAAGCACCCAGCGCAATCTCGCGCGCGACACTCATGGCTTGCCGCTGCTGCCGTCGCTGGCGGGTGAACTGAATAGCGTGACGGAATTGAACGTACGCAAGGGCAGCGCCGCGCCGCTGGTCACGATTCACAAGCAAGGCGAGCAATGGACCGTGGCGCAGCGGGCCAATTACCCCGCGGACGTGTCGAAGCTGCGCAAATTGTTGCTGGCCTTGAGCGACGCGAAGATTCGCGAAGAGAAGACCTCGAATGCGACCAGTTACTCAATCATCGGCGTCGAAGACCCGACGCTGCCGGGCGCGAGCGGAGCGCAGATCGAGGTAACTGCTCACGACGGCAAGCATGCCGTGATAATCGGCAAGCCGGCCGCGGAAGGCAGCTTCGTCAGGCGCGTGGGCGAAAACACCAGTTACATCGTCGAGCCGGCGATTTCAGTCGAAGCGGAGCCACGATTCTGGATCGATACCCGGCTGCTCGATTTGCCGGCTGACAAGATTCAGGGTATCGAAGCGAAACCCGCCGGCGGACCGAACTATTCGGTGCACCGAGCTGCCGCGCCCGCGCCCGCGCCCGCGCCCGCGCCCGCGCCCGCGCCCGCCGCTGCCAGCGGTGCCAATACCACCAATACCGCTGCACCCGCGAGCACTTTCGAATTGACCGGGGTGCCGAGCGGACGCAAGGCGGCCGAATCACAGCAGCTGGCGCCCTCGCCCAGCACTTTCGGCAGCCTCACGGCGGATGACGTGGCCGCAGCTGGCGACCTCGATTTCAGCAAATCATCCATCGTGACTGTGACGATGTCCGATGGAAATATCGTCACATTCACCGGCGCGACCATCGGCGATAAGCGCTGGATCCAAGTAACCGCCACCAAGGACGCTGCACTGATTGCCAAGACGGCCGGACGCGCCTTCGAGATTCCCGCTTACCGTTTCGAGGCTATTTTCAAGCCATTGGAACAATTGCTGGTGCCGAAACCAACGCCTGTAAAAAGACCCGCCCCCGCGCCGGCATCGTGACCAGCGGTGTCAGCGCCGGCTTCGGGCGTCGGCTGGCCGCACTGCTGTACGACGCGGTGCTGTTGGCTGCTCTGCTCATGATATTTACCGGCGGCGTTCTTTTCTTCACGCATGGCGCTGCGGTGGTGCCGGCGACAGCTGGAGCCTGGATTTACTTGTACCGTCTAGGGCTCATCGGCGTGATTGCAGGCTACTACCTGCTCAATTGGCTGCGTAGCGGCCAGACACTGGGCATGCGCGCCTGGCATCTGCATGCCGTCTCGGACTTGGGCAAACCTCTCAAGTTCAAAGCGGCGGCCTTGCGTTTGATTTTCGGCCTGCTCGCCTGGACGCCGGCGGCACTGGGCGTGCTATGGCTGTATGTGGATCCGGAGCGCCTCGCCGTACACGATCGACTATCGAAGACGCGGGTCGTGTACCTAGCGCGTTCTTGATATCGCGATCAACGTGCACAGGCCGACGACGCCGGTGGGCAGCCAACCGACAATCACCGGATTGAGGGCGAATAGCTGCCCGCCTTTCTCGATGGTGCCGGTAATGAGAAAAAACACCACGCCCAACATGACGCCGATCACGGTGCGGGTCCCGGCTCCCGTGGTGCGCAAAGGGCCGAACACGAAGGGCAGCGCCAGCAGCGTCACGATCACCACGGCGAAAAGCCTGGCAATGCGCGACCAATAGCCGATCTCGTAAGGTGCGGTCTCCAGACTATTGCGCCGCAAGTGATCGATGTAAGCGGCGAGTCCGCGCAGGGTCAGCAACTCCGGATCGGTGGCGGCCAGACCCAAAAACTCAGGGTTCACAGTCGAACGCATCGTCGCTTCGCCGACCGTATCGCCTTCAACACGGTCGTTGTCGAACCGCGAGGTCGCCACATTGTGCAGGCTCCAGCGGCCGGGATCGGCAACCGAGATTCTGGCCGCGCGCTGGATCGA
Organism: uncultured Gammaproteobacteria bacterium; assembly: GCA_963785405.1. Classification (GTDB taxonomy): domain Bacteria; phylum Pseudomonadota; class Gammaproteobacteria; order Steroidobacterales; family Steroidobacteraceae; genus Bog-1198. The sequence goes on along the minus strand of CAWAVF010000002.1, from coordinate 82,766 downwards.
GCGCAGATGCGTGGGGCCATCCAATTCGAACACCGATACGCCGCCAAATGCCCTACCCACCTCGCCGGTATGCACCCCCATGATGAGGTTGCCCTCCTTGACCCAGGCGCTGCTCGCGCCCGCGAAACTGACATCCTGCAATTTGAGGGTGGTTTTTTCGCGCTTCGCGAACTGCGCCATCGGCGGCGCCGCGTACTCGCCGACGCCGTACATGATCACCGCCAGGGTAATTCCGGCGAGTCCAACCGGCCATGCAATGCGCCATACCGACACGCCCGAGGCCCTGGTCACGACCAATTCACTGCCCGAGGCAAGGTTGCCAAGCCCCATCAGCGCCCCGATCATCGCGCCGATGGGCAGAAGCTCGAACGCTTGTTGCGGCACGTTGAGCAGTGTGAACAAGAACGCATCGACCGCACGGTAGCTGCCGACCCCGATGTCACCTTGCTGGCTGATGAACACGAACAATGCGCCCAACGCCAGCAGCACCGCCATCGCCATGAATGTATAAACAAGCACGGTTCGATACAGATACCGGTCGAGAGTGTTCATGCCTTCCTCGCATCGCGCGCGACCAGATACAATGCCGAGCGCCAAAGCCGCGGCATGCACCCACCACACGCCGATCACGGGCGGCAATTCGCTCCTTCTCCAGCCATACCTTGGCGGCAGACAGCAGATTCGAGTAGACGAAGTACACGACGATGGCGAAGCCCACTCTCGCGTAGCGGCCCTGGCGGGGCCGCAGTTGGCTCAAGGGCACGGCCACCAGCGTGAGCACCAGCGCCATTAACGGCGTGGATACCCTGAATTGCAATTGCGCGATATCGGACGGCTCATGAGAACCGAGCAGCGCACGGGTTGGCTTGGTGTCCGGGTCCGGGGGGCCGCGCGCGTCTTCCGGCGTGGCGATGGGGATGCCGTGTTCGCGAAATTCGATGACGCGAAAGTCATCGCGCCCGGGAACGCCTTCATAGCGCTGGCCGTTGAACAGCGTCACCAGGTGCATGCCGCTCGCATCGGCCTTCGAATAGGTCGCGGTATCGGCGAGCGCCACTTCGATTCGCCCTGCGGATTCGCGCTGCATGAACACGTTGTGCAGCACGCCGTCCTGATCGACGCGTTCCGCATAGAACACCGCGTCGCCGCCGCTGAAGGCGCGGAACCTGCCGGCGTCGAGTTGACCGAAATGCGCCTCCTTGATCGCGGATTGGCGCAGCAGCTGCGCCTGGCCATCCGCGCGCGGGACCTGAAAGAATGCCAGCCAGCTCAAGCCCACTGCGATGAGCATCGCGAAACAGAACAAGGGCGCCAGAAGCCGCGAGGGTCCGAAGCCGCAGGCCTGCAGCGCGGCCATTTCGCTGTCGTGGTACATGCGGCCCAGCGTCAGCACCACCGCCAGCAGCAAGCCGACGGGCACGATGACCGACAGGTTCATGATCGCGCCCAGCGCGATCAGATCGAACACGACGCGCCGGCCATATTGGTTGTCTGCGGCCAGGCCGAGCACCCTCGATACCTGGTTCGACACCAGGATTGCGACCAGAATCCCGGTCACGGCGAGCCATGTCTGCACGACTTCGCGCAGCACGTATCTTTGTACGGTCCATTTCATAGCTTGGAGCTTAGAGCCTTCGCAATAATCTAGTAAACTATTTGCTTAATCCCTCGTGCAACACGATCAAATAAGAACGGAGCTGACGATATGGAATTCAAGGCCATTGTTGATGCCAAAGCGCGCCACCCGACCGGTTGCGCGGTGGTCGGCGTCTATGAGAACGGCGAGCTGGGCGTCGCAGCGCGCCAAATCGACAAGCAACTCGACGGAATGATCGCAAATCTGCACGCCAGCGGCGATTTTGCCGCGAAGCTCGGCGACTCTTTGCTGCTGCCGCTTCCGTCAGGTTCCGCAGCGTCCCGCCTGCTGTTGATCGGCCTGGGAACCCGCTCGGGGTTCGCCCGCAAGCAATACCGCAAAGCCTTGCAGGCCGCCGCTTCCGCCCTCGCCAAGACCGGTGCCGGCGATGCTGTCGTTTACTTAGCGTCTGGAACACGTGGCCGAGCTCGATATGCAATACCGTGCGCGTGTCATCGCGGAAGTATTCTGCTCGCAGGCGTACAAGATTCCGGATCTGAAAACCGACGCCAAGCCGAAGCGCCAAACCGCTGGCAACCGTCAATGTGGCGGCAGCCGATGCGCGCGCGCGCGAAAGCGGCCGCGGAGGGCCTGCGTATCGGCGCCGCGGTCGGCAGCGGCTCAGCGCTGGCACGCGATCTTGCCAATCTGCCGCCCAACGTATGTACTCCGACGTACCTCGGAAGCCGCGCTCTGCAGCTGGCGAAGGATTTCTCCAGCATCAAGACCAAGGTCCTGGACGAGAGCGGCATCAAGGCCCTCAAGATGGGCGCCTTTCTCGCGGTGACCCAAGGCTCGGAGCAGCCCCCGCGTCTCATCGTCTGCGAATACCGGGGCGGCAGAAAAGGCGCGGCGCCGATTTGTCTTGGTCGGAAAGGGCATTACGTTCGATTCCGGCGGAATTTCTCTCAAGGACCCCCCCGCCATGGACGAAATGAAATTCGACATGAGCGGCGGCGCGACCGTTCTCGGCACGCTGCGCGCGGTCGCCGAGCTCAAATTGCCGCTCAACGTGGTGGTGATCGTCGCTGCAGCGGAGAACATGCCGAGCGGCAGCGCCGTGAAGCCCGCCGACATCGTCACCACCATGTCCGGACAAACGGTCGAGATTCTCAACACCGACGCCGAGGGCCGGCTGGTCCTGTGCGACTGCCATCACCTACAGCCGCCGCTACAAGCCGGCGGCCGTGATCGATGTCGCCACATTGACGGGTGCCTGCATCGTCGCTCTCGGCAATCATATCAGCGGCTTGATGAGCAATAACGAACCGCTGGCTCAGGAATTGGCGTCCGCCGGAATTCGCGCCGATGACCGCGCCTGGCGGCTGCCGATCGGAGAGGAATACGTCGATCAGCTCAAGAGCAACTTCGCGGACATCGCCAACGTCGGCGGTCGCGAGGGCGGCGCCTGTACCGCCGCATCCTTTCTGTGGAAGTTCGCCAAGGATCTTGAATGGGCTCACCTTGACGTGGCGGGGACTGCCTGGCTCGGCGGCGCGCAAAAGGGCAGTACCGGTCGACCCGTCCCCTTGCTGGTCGACTTCCTGATCCATCGCGCCAAGGCACCATGACCGAGCGCGTTGATTTCTATGTACTGAAAAGTGCCGCCGCAAAACAGCGCTGGACGTTTGCCTGCCGACTGATCGAGAAAGCCTACCTGCGTGATTTGCGCGTTGTCATCGTCAATGAAACCCTGGAGCAGGCGAAAGAGCTGGATGAGCTGCTGTGGACGTTCAATGAACGATCTTTCATACCGCACAAGATCTGCCTCGATGAGCAGTCCATAGATCTCGCGACGCCGGTTTACCTCGTGCTCCAATCGACCGCAACGCCAGCCGCGCAGTTGCTGGTGAATCTCGCGAACGGCCTGCCAGCGCAACTGCCGCAATACACGCGCATCGCCGAAATCATCGACGCCGACGATGAGCGCCGGCGCCTGGGCCGCGAGCGCTTCAAGGCCTACCGCGGGCTCAGGCTCACCATGGAAACGCATCAGATAGACGAGACCGCCGGCGTTTATGGATAAAGCATTCTCGCCTGCCGATATCGAGCCGCGCATCTACGCACACTGGGAAGCCTCAGGGTATTTTGCCCCCAGCGGGAATGGGCCTGCTTATTCGATTGTCATACCGCCGCCGAACGTCACCGGCACCCTGCACATGGGGCACGCGTTCGAACACACCATCATGGACGCCCTGATCCGCTTTCATCGCATGCGCGGCTTCGACACGCTGTGGCAGCCGGGCACCGATCATGCGGGCATCGCCACCCAGATGGTGGTCGAGCGCCAGCTGAATGCCGAGGGAAAACGCCGCGTCGATCTTGGACGCGAGGCGTTCGTCGCGCGCGTCTGGCAATGGAAGGAAGCTTCCGGCGGCATGATTGCGAAACAAATGCGCCGGCTGGGCGACTCGGTCGATTGGCAGCGCGATCAATTCACCATGGACCCCCACCTCTCACAGACGGTCACCGAGGTGTTTGTCCGGCTGTACGAAGAAGGACTGATCTACCGCGGCAAGCGCCTGGTGAATTGGGATCCGGTCCTCAAAACCGCGGTATCGGACTTGGAGGTGGTCGCGGAGGAGGAATCCGGCAGCCTCTGGCATCTGCGTTATCCATTGAGCAACGGCGAGGGATTCCTGGTGGTGGCTACGACGCGGCCGGAGACCATGCTGGGCGATGCCGCGGTCGCCGTGCATCCCGACGATGCACGCTACCGGCATTTGATCGGGCGCAAGGTGCGGCTGCCGCTCACCGAGCGCGAACTGCCCATAATCTCCGACTCGTACGTCGATCCTGCCTTCGGCAGCGGCTGCGTAAAAATCACTCCTGCTCATGACTTCAATGACTACGAGGTTGGGTTACGGCACAACCTGCCATTGATCAATATCATGACATTGGACGCATCGCTCAATGACAGCGTACCGGTTGCCTACCAAGGTCTCGATCGAACCGTCGCCAGGACAAGAATTGTCGCGGATCTTGACGCGCTCGGTCTCATCGAGCGGGTCGAGCCGCACAAGCTCACGGTACCGCGCGGCGATCGCAGCAACGCGGTCCTCGAGCCGCTGCTGACGGATCAGTGGTTCGTCGACATAAAGCCGTTGGCGGCGCCCGCCATACGGGCGGTTGAGGACGGACGGGTACGCTTCGTCCCGGAGAATTGGACCGCCGTGTATTTCGAGTGGATGCACAAGATCAAGGATTGGTGCATCAGCCGCCAATTATGGTGGGGACATCGCATACCGGCCTGGTACGACCCGGATGGCCGCTGGTATGTGGCGCGCAGCGAGCTGCAAGCCCGCGCCCTGCATGGCATCGATGCGGCGACGCCCTTGCGCCAGGACAGCGACGTGTTGGATACCTGGTTTTCTTCGGCGCTGTGGCCGTTTTCCACGCAGGGGTGGCCGGAAAAAACCCGCGCGCTGCAGACCTACTATCCGACCGCCGCGTTGGTGACGGGATTCGACATCATTTTCTTTTGGGTGGCCCGCATGATCATGATGGGCCTGAAATTCACCGCTGACGTGCCCTTTCGCGCCGTTTATATACACGGGCTGATTCGCGATCAAGACGGCCAAAAAATGTCCAAGACCAAGGGCAACGTCATCGATCCGTTGGACATTGTCGATGGCATCTCGCTCGAGGCGTTGCTCGGCAAGCGCACCTCCGGGCTGATGCAGCCGCAAATGCGAGCGGCCATCGAGAGGGATACACGCAGGCAGTTTCCGCAAGGCATCGCAGCCTACGGCACTGATGCGCTGCGCCTGTGCTTCGCACGGCTCGCGACGCAAAGCCGCGATCTGCGATTCGACATGGCCCGCGTCGAGGAGTACCGAAATTTCTGCAACAAATTGTGGAACGCGGCGCGCTACGTGCTGATGAACGTCGAAGGCCAGGATCTTCAGGTGCCGGGCGCAGAGTTCAGCCTGGCCGATCGCTGGATCCAATCGCGGTTGGCGGCGATGCTGGCCCGCATCGAATCCGGATTCGCCGACTATCGACTCGACAACGTCGCCAATGCACTGTACGAGTTCACCTGGCACGAGTTCTGCGATTGGTATTTAGAACTATCGAAGGCGGTGCTGCAGTCGGACGCGGCCAGCGCCGCAGCGAAGCGCGGTGCGCGCTTCACGTTGATCAGCACGCTGGAAACTCTGCTGCGGGCTCTGCATCCTCTCGCTCCCTTCATCACCGAGGAGATCTGGCAGCGCGTGCGTGTTAGCGCCGCGGCACCGGGTGAAACCATCATGCGCGCGGCGTATCCCACCGCCGCTGGCATCCAAGCGGATTCCCAAGCCGAACCGGAAATGCGCTGGGTCATGGACTTCATTCTCGGCGTTCGGCAAATCAAGGGCGAGATGGACATTGCGTTCAGCCGCAAGGTGGAGGTAGTCCTGCAGAACGCGGGACCCAAAGACCTCGAATATCTTGGGCGCAATGTCCATTACCTGTCGCGCCTTGCCGGTATCGAGATGCCGCGAGTGCTGGCAACGGGACAAACCGCGCCCATTTCCGCCGTCGCATTGTTGGGCAGCATGGAAATTCTCGTGCCCATGGCGGGGCTGATCGACCCTGCGGCCGAACTCGAGCGGCTGACCAAGCGGCTGCGCAAAGCCGAACTTGACTTGCATAAATTGCACGCCAAACTGTCCAACAGCCAATTTGCACGCAACGCGCCGCCGGATATCGTGGCCAAAGATCAGCAACGGGTTGCGGAATTGCGCACGGAAATTGCCCAACTGTCGGCCCAGACTGCGCGGGTGACCACGCTCAAAGACCAATGAACGCGCTGCATTCGCAGATCGAAGCAGTGTTATCGCAGCTGAACCGGGTAATCCTCGGCAAAGATGCGCAGATTCGCTTGTGCGTCGCATGCTTGCTGGCGCGCGGCCATCTTCTGATAGAGGACATTCCCGGAGTGGGTAAAACCACCCTGGCGCACGCGATCGCAAAATCCCTGGGGCTGTCCTTCCAGCGCGTGCAGTTCACCAGCGACCTTTTGCCCGCCGACGTACTCGGCGTGTCGATCTTCGACCGCGAAACGGGCAAATTCCGCTTTCAACGCGGACCGATCTTTGCGCAGCTGGTGCTTGCTGATGAAATCAATCGCGCCTCGCCCAAGGCGCAGAGCGCGCTGCTGGAGGCGATGGAGGAACATCAGGTCACTCTCGACGGGCAAACGATGGCGCTGCCGGAGCCATTCTTCGTCATCGCCACCCAGAATCCACAGGATCAGGTCGGCACCTTTCCGCTGCCCGAATCGCAACTGGACCGTTTTTTGATGCGCGTACATTTGGGATATCCCGCAGCCGCGGTCGAGCGTGAACTTTTGAACGGCATCGACCGCCGCGAACTGGTGAACACGCTGACCACCATTCTAGCGCCCGAGCAATTGCGGCAGCTGCAGCAGAGCGTTCTCGACGTACACGTCGCGCCGGCGTTGCTCGATTACGTGCAGGCGCTCGTCGCCCATACGCGACGCGCGCCGGGAATCAACGCGGGTCTGTCGCCGCGCGCGGCCATTGGTCTCCTGCGTGCGGCGCGCGCCTGGGCCTTGATAGCCGGCCGCAGCGCCGTCATCCCTGAGCATGTACAGGCAATATTCGCCAGCGTAGTCGAGCATCGAGTGCGGCAGCGGAGCAGCGACGCCGTCGTTGTGACCAGCCTGCTCGAGGCAGTACCGGTTCCCTAGTGTAAGGATTCGCTGCCTTGGCCACACTACGGCAGGTTGCCACCGCCCAATTGCGGGCCCGGTCCGCGCGCCGCCATGGGCGCGATTCCTTGCCGATGACGGTCAATCGGCGCCGCATATATATTCTGCCCTCGCGCTTCGGCTTCATGCTGGCGGCAATTCTTGCTGCGATGCTGATCGCCGGACTCAACTACAACAGCAATCTGGGTCTGGCATTTGCTTTCTTGATGGCAAGCATGGCGCTCGTAATCATGCATCACTGCAATCGCAACTTGCAGCGTTTGTCCGTCGATGTAACCACGGAAGTCGATGCATTTGCCGGGCGCGACGCCGTGTTTGAATTCGCGCTGCACAACAACTCGAGTGTGGATCGCCGCGACGTCGAAATTCGCTGCATGGCGGCCACCGGCATGGGCAGCGTCGCGGCCAACGAGAATGAATCGATCACGGTCGTCGTCCCCGTCACGCGGCGCGGCGTGACCCGCGTCAACCAGTTCGAACTGCGCACGCGTTATCCCTTTGGTTGGTTTTATTCTTGGACGTATGTGCAGCAATTGCTTACGATTTACATTGCGCCCGCTCCCGCAGGCACGAGAATCCTGCCGTCGGAGGGCGCGCAGGGTAACGGCGCGCATTCGGAGAAACGCGGCGACGAGGATTTCTCCGGCCTGCGTGCGTACCAACCCGGGGTTCCACTCAAGCATATGGCGTGGAAAGTGCTGGCGCGTGGCGGCGAGGCGGCCGTGCGCAGTTATTCGAGTTTGGCCGCACAAGCCGAGTGGCTGGATTTCTCCTCGTTGGAGGGCTTGGAGGTAGAAGCTCGGCTTTCACAGCTGTGCTTGTGGGTACTGGAAAGCGATGCGGCACAGCGCCCGTATGGCCTGCGAATCCCCGGCAAGGAAATCGCGCCCTCGGGCGGCGCGGCGCATCGATTCGCGTGCCTGCGGGCGCTTGCAGCACATGGCGTTGCGGATCCTTGAATGAACGCCGAGCGCGTATCTTACGAACATTTGCTGGGCATTTTCGCCTGCCTGGCGCTGGCACTGGTGGCGCACATCACCGCGCTGCCGGTGTGGATACCCATCGTCGTGATCGTCTGCGGGCTGCTGCGCTTGGGCCTCGCGCGCAGCGGCCACAGCGCGCCGCCCGGATGGGTGGTGCTGACGCTCGCCGGGATTTCCATACCTCTATTGTTCATGCGCTTTCACACCTTCAACGGCCTGACCGCCGGTACCGCGCTGCTGGTGGTGATGGCGGGCTTGAAATTGTTGGAGACCAAAACCAAGCGCGATATCTACATCATCACCTTGATCATTTATTTCGTCAGCCTGGCAGCGCTGCTGGAGGGGAACTCTTTCTGGCTGCTCGCCTATTTGATCGGCGTTTGCTGGCTCACCACCGCCACACTGCTGCGACTCACGAGCAGCGGACCGGCGCCCGATTGGCGCACGAGCCTTGGCTACGGCGGACGGGTATTGAGCCAGGCTCTGCCTTTGGCATTGGTTTTTTGGCTGCTGTTTCCACGATTTGCGGGACCTCTGTGGCAGATCCCGAACGATACCAGCGTTGCCTCATCGGGCATCAGCGACACCATGAGTCCGGGAGACATCACCCAGTTGGCGCTATCGGACGAGGTCGCGTTCCGCGTTCGCTTCGCCGCCGCGACGCCCCCATCGTCGGAGCGCTATTGGCGCGGCCCGGTACTGCATAGTTTCGACGGCCGCACCTGGCGGCGCACCGATTCCACCTTCGCGAATGCGCCGCCACTCTTGCAGCCGCAAGGGCCCGCCTACCAGTACACCGTGATGATGGAGCCGCATCAACACAAATGGATTTTCATGCTTGATTGGCCCATGCAATGGGATTTAGCTCACTCCGGCTTGAACAGCGACTACACCCTGGTGCAGGACTTTCCATTGGCGCGTCCCGTCGATGTGGTCGCCACTTCGTATTCCCAAGTGCGATTCCCGGCGTCATTGAGCAGCAATGCGCGCAGCCGCGACACCCAGCGGATCATACGCAATCCACGAACTGTGCAATTAGCGCAACAGCTGCGCGGCGCGCATCCCGACGACATGGAGTTCGTGCGCGCCGTTCTCGCCATGTTCACGCAGCAACCGTTCTATTACACCTTGTCGCCGCCGAAGCTGGGCGACGATCCGGTGGACGAGTTCTTATTCGACACGCGGCGCGGCTTCTGTGAGCACTACGCCTCGGCATTCGCCGCATTGGCGCGCGCGGCGGGCATACCGGCGCGCGTCGTGACCGGCTATCAGGGCGGCACGCTCAATCCGTACGGAGATTATTGGATCGTGCGCCAGAGCGATGCACATGCCTGGGATGAGGTCTGGATCGAGGGCCGGGGATGGCTGCGCATCGATCCCACATCGGCGATTGCACCTCAACGCGTGGAGGGCGCCTTGACCGACGCCGCAAGCGCCGGCGAGGCGTTGGCCAGCCGCTGGCAGCGAAGTTCGCCGTGGTTCGCGGGTGCGCGGCTGCGCCTGGATTTTCTGCGTGAGGTCTGGCGCGAGCGCATTTTGGACTTCGACCAGGATTCGCAACGCAAATTGCTCGAGATGCTGCAGATTCCCGAGCCCGATGGCCAGAAACTGGTGATGGTTTTGGCCGGAGCCATGATTGTCGTACTGTGCTGGTTGACCTGGCAGGTGCGGCGCGAACTCGATCCACAGCCGAAGGACTCGACCGCCCGAGCCTTTCGCCGGCTATGCATCAAACTTGCCGCGGCGGGACTGCCGCGCCTGCCGCACGAGGGCGCCGAAGCCTATGCGGCCCGCGTGGCGCGACAGCGCCCCGATCTTGGCGCCGCCGTCATCTCGCTGTGCCGGCAGTATTCGTCCTTGCGCTACGCCGCGCCGTCGACCGCCATCACGCTCGGGCAGTTCGAGGCAGGGGTCCGCGGATTCCGGCCGCGGCCCTTGGGAAAGTAGTCCTGGCTCAAGACGCTTGGCATTGTCTCCGGCCGCTCAACTCGACAGATTCTCGCGCGTTTTCAGGAATTTTATTTCCGGCCAGCGCTCCTCGGTCAATCCCATATTCACGCGCGTCGGCGCCAGATACACGAGTTCCCCGGCGTGATCGACGGCAAGATTGTCATAGGCCTTGGTTCTGAATTCGGCAAGTCTTTTCTCATCCTTAAGGCTCACCCAGCGCGCCACCACCACGTTGATCGGTTCAAAAACGCATTGCACGCCGTATTCGTCCTGCAGGCGAAAGGCCACCACTTCGAACTGCAGCTGGCCGATCGCGCCGAGAATCAAATCGTTATTGCGCAGCGGTTTGAACAGCTGCGTGGCGCCCTCCTCGCACAACTGCGAAAGCCCCTTCTGCAGAGCTTTCATGCGCAGCGGATCCTTGAGCACGGCACGCCGGAATAATTCGGGGGCAAAATTCGGCACGCCGGTAAAGGTAAGGTCTTCGCCCTCGCTGAACGTGTCGCCGATATTGATGGTGCCGTGATTGTGCAGACCGATGATGTCGCCCGCATAGGCCTGTTCGGCCTGGCTGCGATCGGCGGCCAGGAAGGTCAGAGCGTCCGCAATGCGGACATCCTTGTGCAGGCGCACATGGTGCAAGCGCATGCCGCGCGCGTAGCGCCCCGAGCAGAGGCGCATGAATGCAATTCTATCGCGGTGCCCGGGATCCATATTGGCCTGAATCTTGAAGACAAAACCGCTGAGTTTGGATTCAGCGGCATTGACGGTACGCTGCAATGCTGCCCGCGGCTGCGGTCCAGGCGAATGCGCAACGAACGCGGACAGCAATTCCCGGACACCGAAATTGTTGACCGCCGAGCCGAAGAACACCGGCGTTTGCTTCGCCGCGAGGTAGCGCGACAGATCGAATTGCGGGCTGGCGCCCCGCACCAGTTCTACCTCCTCGAGAAATTCTTGGTATCTAGCGCCAAGAAACTCGCGCGCCTCCGCGCTGGCGATGCCGGCAATCGTTTCGTGCGTGCCAACGCGGCCTTTCTCGACCGCGACGTATACGTAGATCTGGTCCTCGATCAAGTGATAGACACCCAAAAGATCGCGGCCCATGCCTATCGGCCAGGTGATGGGCGCGCACTGAATCTGCAGAACGCTTTCGATTTCGTCCAGCAATTCGATGGGCGCCCGGCCATCGCGATCCAGTTTATTGACGAAAGTCATGATCGGCGTGTCGCGCAAGCGGCACACCTCCATGAGTTTGATGGTTCGCTCTTCGACGCCTTTGGCACAGTCGATGACCATCAGCGCCGAGTCCACCGCCGTCAAAGTTCGGTAGGTGTCTTCCGAGAAATCCTCATGGCCCGGCGTATCCAACAAATTCACGATGCACTCATCGAATGGGAACTGCATCACCGAGGATGTCACCGAGATGCCGCGCTGCTGCTCCAGGCGCATCCAATCGGATGTCGCATGCCGCGTTGCCTTGCGCCCTTTGACGGTGCCGGCCATTTGGATGGCGCCGCCGAACAGCAGCAGTTTCTCGGTCAGCGTGGTTTTGCCGGCGTCGGGATGGGAGATGATCGCAAAAGTTCGTCTTCTGCGGATTTCATCGGCTAATGAGCCAGTCGACATGATCGAGAATTCCTCTACGGCACTGTCCCGCACGGGGCCCGGCATTGTAGAGGAAAATCGTGGATGTTTAATTGGATCAATATTCAGTTGTTATAGATTGATTTTATTGATATTTATTGTGGAAACATATTGCTCGCATCGGGACCTTACTTGGCGTCCTTGCCCAGCATCAGGCGCAGCACCGCGGCATCTTCGCGGCCAACCGTCGCTTGGTAGTATCCGCGGCGCACGCCAACCTGCTCGAATCCCAAGGACTGGTACAGGCGAGTCGCGGCCAGGTTCGAAGGTCTGACCTCGAGAAATGCCTCTTGCATACCGGCGGCACGCGCGCAGTCCACCAAGTACAGCAATATTCTGCGGGCGAAGCCGCGCGAACGATATTCTTCGCGGATGCACACGTTCAGGATATGCGCCTCGCCGGCGCCAACCGACATGATGCCGTAGCCTCCCATGTCGCCGCCAACGTCGACCACGCGGCAAACATAGCCGACGCGCAAACAATCGCGAAATATGCCTTCGCTCCACGGGAATTGATAGGCGGTTCTCTCGATGGCCGCCACTACCGGTAGGTCGAGTTCGTGCATCGGACGAATTTCGACCGCCGCGAATTCTTGTTCGCGTTTGACGCTAGACATGCGCACACACGTCGCGCGCGAATTTCAAATCCTCCCAGCTTTTGCGCTTGTCGGTCGGCGTGCGCAGCAGGTAGGCGGGGTGATAGGTGACGATCAACGGCACCTGCGAAATTCCGAATCGGTGGACCTGTTGGCGCAAGCTTCCCAATGTCTTATCCGTCCGTAGCAAGTTTTGTGCGGCGATCCGCCCCACGGCTAACATGATCTTCGGTTTTATGAGCGCAATCTGCTGTTCCAGATAGGGTAAACATTCGGCGGCCTCGCTTAGGCTGGGGTCGCGATTGCCGGGAGGCCGGCATTTGAGCACATTCGCAATATAAACCTGCTCACGCGCCAGTCCCACCGCGCGCAACATGGAATTCAACAGTTGGCCGGCGCGGCCCACAAAGGGCTCGCCCTGGCGGTCCTCCTCGGCACCCGGCGCTTCGCCGACCACCAGCCATTCTGCCCGTAGGTTGCCCACGCCAAATACCGTCTGCGTTCGTGTGGCGCTTAGGGAGCAGCGCGTGCAGGCCGCCACGCGGGCGCGCAGTTCAGGCCAATCGACTCCCGCCTCGCGCGCGGCCGGCGAGCCGATCGCGGCGGGCTGAATCGCGACCGACTTATTCGCGGCCTTGGGCATAGCGGGCACAACTTTACCCCGCGCCACCCACGTGGTCAGCCCCAATGCGGCAAGATACTCGCGACGCAATGCGCTATTCATGCTGAACCAAGGCGCGATTTCGGCGCCGCAATTTGCGGAACACCCACAGCGAGGGCGCCGACAGGGCATACAATCCGGACATCAGCAGCAAGGTGATTGCCGGATGCAAAAAGATCAGCACGAAAGCCAGCGGCACGAACACGATGTACGTAAAGCGCACTTTTGCGCCAACGTTCACCTGCTTGAAGCTGTTGAACGCGAAGCGGCTGATCATGAGCGCGCCTGCGGAGGCGGTGACCACGAATGCCAGTACCAGTCCCGGCAATCCAACATTGGTCTGATCGCTGGCGAGCCAAATCAGAGCCGCCACAACGGCCGCGGCCGCGGGACTCGGCAGGCCCTCGAAATAATTCTTATCCTGAGTGGCTGATCGGGAATTAAAGCGCGCCAGGCGCAACGCCGCGGCTGCGGCATAAAAAAAACACACCAACCAACCGATGCGACGCCACAGCGGTCCGTACTCGGCTATTCGCGCCACCCCCCATTGGTAAGTAACGATGGCGGGGGCAACTCCGAATGAGACCATGTCGGAGAGACTATCGTATTCTTTGCCGAAAGGGCTTGCCGTGTTGGTCCAGCGCGCGACGCGTCCGTCCAAACTGTCGAAGCACATGGCAACGAACACCGCGATGCCCGCGAATTCGAACCTCAAGTCGACGGCCGCGACGACGGCGTAGAAGCCGGCAAACAGCGCTCCCGTGGTGAGCAGGTTTGGCAGCCAGTAAACACCGCGCCGTCGCGCTTGTGACTCATCGTCATCGCTCATTGGCCGCCATAATACCAGGGGGGCTCATGTAAGATATGTGGCTATGCGCTTATCCCAATACCCGATTTTGACACTCAAGGAGGTGCCTGCCGACGCCGAGGTCATCAGCCATCAGCTCATGCTGCGGGCCGGCTTGATTCGCCGGCTGGCGGCCGGACTGTACGTATGGTTGCCGATGGGGCTGCGAACCTTGAGAAAGGTGGAGCAAATCGTGCGCGAAGAGATGAACCGCGCCGGCGCTTTGGAATTATGCATGCCGACCATTCAACCGGCCGAGTTGTGGAAAGAGTCCGGCCGCTGGAGCAAGTACGGACCGGAACTGCTGCGCTTCAAGGATCGCCATGAACGCGAGTTCGCCTACGGGCCGACGCACGAGGAAGTCATCACGGACATAGCGCGGCGCGAACTGCGCAGCTACAAGCAGTTGCCGGTCAATTTTTATCAAATTCAGTTCAAATTCCGCGATGAAATTCGCCCGCGCTTCGGCGTCATGCGCGCGCGCGAGTTCGTGATGAAAGATGCCTACTCGTTTCACACCGATGAAGCGAGCCTGGCCGAGGGTTATCGGCTGATGTACGAGGCGTATTCGCGCATCTTTACGAGGATGGGCTTGAATTTTCGCGCCGTGCAGGCCGATAGCGGCAGCATCGGGGGCAGCACCTCGCAGGAATTTCATGTTTTGGCGGAATCGGGCGAGGATGCCATCGTGTTCTCCGACTCCGACGACTACGCGGCAAATCTGGAACTCGCCGCAACCGCGCCGCCGGCCGCGCCTCGGGCCTTAGCTAAGCAGCCCTTAAGCCGGGTACCCACGCCGAACACGCGCAGCATTGCTGAATTGAGCGCCCTGCTGGGAGTGACTCCGGCGCAATGCGTGAAGACCCTGCTGGTTGAGGGCAGCGCCGGCGATGTGGTCGCGCTGGTGATCCGCGGCGACCATGAACTGAACGCGGTGAAATCCCAGAAGTTACCGGGCGTCGCCAGCCCATTGCGGATGGCGGGTGCCGAGCGGGTCCGGACAGCCACCGGCGCCGACCCAGGCTCGCTCGGTCCGATCGGCTTCAAAGGCTTGCTATACGTCGATCATGCCGCTGCCCATCTGTCGGATTTCGTCTGCGGCGCCAACCAGAACGACATGCACTACCGCGGCGTGAATTGGGGGCGCGATCTGCCTGATCCTGAATCGGTGGACATCCGCAATGTTCAGACCGGCGACTTGAGCCCGACCGGTTGCGGAACCCTAAAGGTAGCCCGCGGCATCGAGGTGGGCCATATTTTTCAGCTGGGTCAGCTGTACAGCGCAGCGATGAATGCCAGCGTGCTGGACGAACAGGGCAAGGCGATACCCATGTTCATGGGCTGCTACGGCATCGGCGTGACCCGCGTGGTCGCCGCCGCAATCGAACAGAATCACGATGCCAACGGCATTTTTTGGCCCGAGGCAATCGCTCCGTTCCAAGTGGTATTGGTGCCGATCAACTACCAAAAATCGACGCTCGTGCAGGAAAAGGCCGACGCGCTATACCGCGACTTCAATACCGCGGGCATCGATGTGTTGCTGGACGATCGCGACGCCCGCCCCGGCGTCAAATTCGCCGATTCCGAGCTGTTGGGGATACCGCACCGCATTGTGATCGGCGAGCGCAGCTTGATGGCCGGAAAACTCGAATATCGTCAACGGCGCGAGACCGAGTCGACGGAAATTTCCGCTGTGGATCCGGTAGGCTACATTCGGCATAAGTTAAATACTTGAGGTTGCCCATGCGGTGCTCGTTGCGCGCAAGTTTCCACGGCGGCTTGGCAGCGTTGGCAACGCTGATCCTGGTCGTGGGCGTGCCCAACTCAGCCCGCGCGGATCAACAGCGCGATCCGGAGCTCAAATCCCTATTGCAAAGGATCATCGCCAGCACCGATTGCTTTGCCGATCGCTACGAATCCGAAGTTTGGTACAAGACCATGGAGCCACGGCTGGCGCAGTTCGTGCCGACGCACGAAGCGCGCGTCGAGATCCTGGATCATGTGTACTGCGAGGCCAAGCGCGATCCCTCGCTGCAAATCCCGCCGGATCTGGTTCTCGCCATGATGGAGGTGGAGAGTCGTTTTGATCGTTGGGCGGTCTCGCCGGCCGGCGCAGTGGGCCTTATGCAGGTGATGCCCTTTTGGCCGCGCGAGTTGGGTGTGCAGAATCAGCTGGTGAAAGTCGCGCCCAATATCCGCATGGGCTGCGAGATTCTTCGCTACTACCTGCGCGCAGAGCATCGAAATTGGACCCGCGCACTGGCCCGCTATAACGGCAGCACCGGACGAAATACCTACCCGGCATTGGTAATGCAGCGCTGGCAGCGGATCTGGCGCTTTTAGAGAATTTCGAAGTCCTCTGGCATTCTTAAATTTGCCTCATCGCCCAGTGTGATCTCGGCGACTTTATCGACGCGCGCCAGCGCGGGCCCGCGATGCAGCCATAGTCGCAACGCCTCGATCGCGGCCGGCGCGCCCTGCGCCAGCACTTCAACGCTGCCATCCGGCAAATTGCGGACGGTGCCGCGCAAACTCAAGCGTTTAGCCTCAAGCCGCGTGGAATGTCGGAAATACACGCCCTGCACCTTGCCGGACACTCGGTAGTGGCGAGTCAGGTCAGTGGGGGACGGTGGCGGGTGTTTCAGAGTGCTGGGCATCGGCAAGGGCGGCGGCGGCATGACGCTTGGCCTGCACCGCCGCGTATCGGGCACGCACGTATTCTTGAGCTTGCAAGTGTTGTTCCGCTCGTGCAATCGCCGCCTGCGCAGCCGCGTATTCCGGCGACGTTGCGCTGGTCGCACCCGCGGTTTGGGCCGCGACAATGGCCTGGCGAGCGTCGCTCATCTCCTGCACGGGCGGACCGCTCGCGCAACCGGCGAGGCAGGCGACACAACCCAAGACAACAATGAACCGGAGCATAGGGTGCCGCGACACTAGCAACAGCGGCCAAAGCCGTCAAACCTTAGTCGCCGTTATACAATCCCCCGCCAACTGCAACACCGCCGTTGCGCCCACGCAGCAGGCGCTCAGAAATATGCCTGATTCCACGGAAGACTACCGATGAACGAAATACTGGTTGTGTATTATTCCCGCCAAGGAAGCACCGCCGCACTGGCTCGACAAATTTGCCGCGGCATTGAAGCGATCCCGGGTATGCAGGCGCGGCTGCGCACGGTTCCGCCGGTTGCAGCCTCGACCCAAAGGCTCGACCCGCCGGTGCCCGACCAGGGACCTCCTTATGCAACGCATGATGATCTGGAGCAGTGCTGCGGTCTGATTCTCGGCAGCCCCACCCGCTTTGGAAATATGGCGGCGCCCGTAAAATTCTTTTTGGACGGCACCAGCGCCCTGTGGATTTCCGGAGCCCTGGTGGGCAAACCCGCCGCCGTCTTTACCTCCACGCAGACGCTGCATGGCGGACAGGAATCGACCCTGCTGTCCATGATGGTGCCGCTGCTTCATCACGGCATGTATCTCGTGGGTCTGCCGTTCACCGAACGCGGGCTCACCGATACTCGCGGCGGAGGCACGCCCTATGGCGCAAGTCACGTCGCCGAACTCAGCGGTCACGGAGAACTGTCGGAACCAGAGGGCGCGTTGGCGCGTGCTTTGGGAAAGCGCGTGGCCGCCCTGGCTGATCGCTTGCAGAGGGCTACTTGAGCACCCAATCCGTCACGCGCTCGCTGACCATTTGGCTATGGGGCGCTATCGCGGCAAGTCTGCTGGCGTGGATCAGCGTCGGGTATTCCTGGCCGTTTTGCGCAGCAGCAGTACTACCCTTGTTGGCCCCGCTGAACGGGCTGGTGCGCGGCCGCCGCTACACGTATGCATGGGCGACCTTGTTCGCGGTTCCCTATCTTGCGTTCGCGGTCACCGAACTTCTGGTGAACGGCCGAGCACGCTGGGTAGCCGCGCTCAGCCTGCTGCTGGTGTTCGCATGGTTCTGCACTATGATTTTGTTCCTGCGTGCTTCTCGAGCGCATCACGAATGAACGGTATCGTGAGCCGGCGCTGCGCCACCAGCGACGCTTCGTCCAGCGCATCGAGAATTTCCAATAGCGACGGCAAGTCCCGCGGCATGCGTTTCAGCAAGTACTCGGAGGTCTCGTGGGGCAGCTGCAGCCCACGCTGCGCCGCGCGCAGCCGCAACGCTTCGATGCGGCCCTCGTCATCGAGCTCTCGCAGCTGATACACGACGCACGCCGCGGCTCGCGAACGCCAGTCCTCGATTGACCATGCAGCCTGGCGCGGAGCGACCCGGCCGGCAAATATCAAGCGGGTGCGCAGCTCCGCAGCTTCATTGAACAGACCAAACAACGCCTGTTCCCAGGCCCGATCTCCCGCGACCGCATCGACGTCGTCGACGCAAAGTACGGCAGTTCGTTCGAAACCAGCCAATGCCTCCGGCGGCAACCCTGACGAACGGCGCAATGGGAAATACGCGGCCGTTTCACCGGCGTTCGAGCATACAGCTTGCAGCAGATGAGTTTTGCCGGACCCATGTGCACCCCATAGCCAGATGGGCGCCGCTTGCGCCACACGCAGCGCCTCCACGACTTCCGAGTTCTGGCCCGGCGCGAAACTCTCGAACACCGCATCCGCGCGCAGCTTTACGCCAAGGGCGAGCTGCCTCATGCCGCCGCCCGCCTTCCATAGACCAGAACATAGTCGATGCCGCTCACAACCACGGTCGCGAACACGAGAGCGCCAAGCCCCAACGTCACCCAAGCCGGCGGCACCGAAAACTGCGCGCGCACGACAATCGCAAAAATAAAAGCGGCCTGGCACAGCGTATTGAATTTGCCGATGAAAGACGGGTTCGCAGTCAGCCGCCCGATGAACCAGCGGTACGCCGCGGCGCCGAACACGATGATCACATCGCGCGCGACCGCCGCCGCCATCAGCCACAGCGGCACGAGATTCAGCAGGCTCAAGGTGATGAACACCGTAGCCAGCAACAGTTTATCCGCGATGGGATCCAATACTCCGCCTAGTTCGCTCTGCCAGCCGAAATGCCTGGCCAGAAACCCGTCGGCCGCATCCGACAGCGCAGCCACCGCGAAAAGCAGCATGGTCGCCGTGAATTCGTGATGCGCGAGTGTGATCGCAATCGGCACGACCAGCGCGATCCTGATCGCAGTGATCATGTTGGGAATATGGCGCGCAAACCGCAACACGCGATCAATGATGCAGCTGGAAGCGCTGAATCCCGTTCTCGCCGGCGCCTACCGGCTGCAGTCGCCCATTCAGCGTCAGCGCTCGCTGCAAAGAATCGACCCCGACGCGCGTTGCCAGACGGAATCTAACGGTGTCGCCGGACAAGGACTCCACGCTCACGTGCGAGATGAAGGTCAGGGATTCGAGGTAGGACTCGACACCGGCATAGTCGCGAAGATCGTTCACGCCCGTGACCTCGATGTCCACGGGCACGAGATTGCCGCTGGCGGCAAACATGCCGGCGTACAGATCAGCCGCGCGATTCACGCCCTCCAAAGTACCTGAGTATTCGCTGCTGCGATCCTGAAACAAATGAATCCAGCGCACGTTGGCAGTCGCAGTGGCGCCGCTGGCGCGGCCGATCAGCACGCCCTCGCCGCCGAAACGACGCCCAATCTCCGCCAATGCGGCCGGAGCACCGCCATTCACGGTCGCGAAGTCCAGCCGATTTCTTTGCAGTTCGCCGGCGCTGGGCCAGAGCAGCGGCAAGCCGCGCGCCAGTGCCGCCGCGTCGATGGCTGCTTTCAGCTCGCCACTGTCGTCGGCGCTGACCACCGTCCCGGTTTGCGGGCCGGTTTGCACCGCCAGCAATACCAGGGTCGTCGGCCGCTCATGACCCCACAAGGGCTGGCTATTCTGAGTCAGCCAACGCTCGATCGCCGGACCGTCGAAGGCCACCCACAATTGGTTGTCGGGGGCGTTGCGGCACTGTTGAACGTAGCGGCGCGCATTGCTGATCAGCGGCGCCAATGCGGGATCCTCATCAGCGGAACGCCGCCCGGTGACCCGCACCAGCACGGTCTTCATGGCGGCTTGAAAGGCCGCGCTGTCGCCACCGTCGCAGCGGCCGGCAATGCCGGTGGTCGCCTGATACAGTTCCGCGCGCGTCACGGCATTGACCGGCTCACTCGCGGCAAGCGCCGCGAGAGACAAGCACAGAATCGCCGCGCTGCGCAAGTACGAGATTGAAAAGCTGCTTGAGGTTTGCGCCATGGTTTTGTCGTAAAATACCACAGCTGCCGACCCTCCTGCCGCGTAGGCCAAGGATCCTGAAAGATGACTGAGCGAGCGCCCATCACCTATCGCGACGCGGGGGTGGATATTGATGCAGGCGACGAACTTGTGGAGCGAATCAAGCCCCGGGTAAGGCGCTCCATGCGCCCCGAAGTCCTGGGCGGAATCGGCGGTTTCGGCGCCCTGGTTGAAGTGCCGCTGGATCGCTATCGCAAGCCGGTGCTGGTATCGGGTACCGATGGCGTGGGCACCAAGCTTCGCCTCGCGATCGATAGCCGCCGGCATGACGGCGTGGGGATCGATCTTGTCGCCATGTGCGTGAATGATGTGATCGTGCAAGGCGCGGAACCCTTGTTCTTTTTGGACTACTTCGCCAGCGGCAAACTCGACGTGGATGTCGGCGAACGCGTGGTTGCCGGCATTATCGAAGGGTGCGTGCAGGCGGGCTGTGCGCTGGTGGGCGGTGAAACCGCCGAGATGCCGGGGATGTACCACGGCGCGGACTACGATCTCGCGGGTTTCTGCGTCGGCATCGTCGAGAAGGATGCCATCATCGACGGCTCCCGCACCCGCGCCGGCGACCTGGTGTTGGGGCTGCCTTCCTCCGGACCTCATTCCAACGGCTTTTCGTTGATTCGCAAAATTCTGCAAGCCGCCGCCGCGGATCTTGATGCCGATGTAGACGGCGTCAGTCTCATCGATCGGCTCATGGCGCCGACGCGCATCTACGTCAAGCCGCTGCTGCAGTTGCTTCGCGAGGTTACGGTGCACGGTGTGTCGCACATCACCGGCGGCGGCCTTGTCGACAACATTCCGCGCGTGCTGCCCGAGGGTTTGGAAGTCGTACTGAATCGCAGCTCCTGGCGCCGTGAAGTGGTGTTCGAGTGGCTGCAGCGCGAAGGCAAGGTCGCCGATGCGGAAATGTATCGCGTGTTCAATTGCGGTATCGGCATGACCGTGCAAGTGGCGGCGAGCGATGCGGACCGGGCCATCGGCGTGTTGAGCGCAGCCGGCCAGGAAGCGCTCATTATCGGCGAGCTGCGCGCAGGGACTCGCGGCGTCGTCATTGCTTGAATACGGCGCCGCCCCAGCAGCCGATCGTCATCCTGATATCGGGGCGCGGCAGCAACATGCATGCACTCATCGATCGCAGCCGGCAGCGCGGCGCGCCGTATGTGGTATCCCAGGTGTTCTCCGATCAAGCCGATGCGCCGGGACTGGTCGCCGCGCGCGACTGTGAGATACCCGTGCGGGCACTGCCCAGCGCCAAAGGCGCTGATCGCGCCGCATACGATGGGGCTTTGGCCGACGCAATCGACGAAGTCTCTCCGTCATTGATCGTGCTTGCGGGATTCATGCGCATCCTGACTGCACAATTCGTGCAACGATTTGCGGGAAAAATTCTGAACATTCATCCTTCGCTGCTGCCCAAATACCCAGGCCTGCACACGCATCGGCGCGCCATCGAGGCCGGCGACAAGTTGCACGGCGCTACGGTGCATTTTGTCACCGAGGAACTGGACGGTGGTCCGCGCATCATCCAGGCGCGCGTTGCCGTTACCACCGACGATACCGAAGACTCATTGGCGTTGCGCGTGCTGGCTCAGGAGCATCGCATATACCCTTTGGCGGTAAGCTGGTTTTGCGAGGGCCGATTGCGCTATCAGGCAGGCAGGGCGCTGATGGACGGCCGACCCTTGAGTGAGCCGATTCCATACAGCGACCTTAAGACCTACAGCCCGCCATGAAAAGACAAAGTATCCTGACGGTGCTGCTCGCGCTGCCGGCGGCGCATGCGACCGCTCAACCTGCTGAGGCGTTGCACGTGGATGCGGCCGCGGCCGGCGCTGCCGGGATTGCGCCATTCTCCGCGCAGTTTCAGGCCGACTGGAAAGGCATCACGGTGGGCACCAGCAATATCGCGCTCAGGGCGGACGGCGAACCCGGCCGCTATGTGTACACCTGGACCATCACGGCTCGCGGCATCTTCCGCCTGGCCTACAGTGATGATCTCGTGCAGACCAGCTGGCTCAGCATCGACGCCGATCACGCACGCCCGGAAAGGTATTTCGGCAAGCAGGGCTCAACCTCGGTGGCCCTGAATTTCGACTGGCCGAACAAGCGCGCCAGCGGCGAATCGGAGGGTAAACCGGTCGACCTGAACCTCAAGGACGGAACCCAGGACGTCATGTCAATCCAGGTCGAGGTCATGCTCGACCTCAAGAGCGGCAACCTGCCGGAGATTTTTCACATCATCGACAAGGACCAGTTGAAGGATTTCAACTACCGCCGGGAAGGCAGCGCCAAAATCAAAACGGCCATCGGAGAACTCGACACCGTGATCGTGACCAGTCAGCAGCCGGGCAACAATCGCATTTTAAAAATGTGGTTTGCGCCGTCCTTGGGCTACGTGCCGGTGCAGGCGGAGCGGACCCGCAACGGCAAATTGGAGATGTCGATGAGAATCAGGAGCCTTAACCGCTAAGCGTGATCAGGTCTTTGGCAAGGTGACGCCGCGCTGGCCTTGATACTTGCCGCCGCGATCCTTGTACGAGGTCTCGCAGACCTCGTCGGATTCGAAGAACAACATTTGCGCCACGCCTTCATTGGCATAAATTTTTGCCGGCAGCGGAGTGGTGTTGGAGAACTCGAGCGTGACATGTCCCTCCCACTCGGGCTCCAAAGGCGTTACGTTGACTATTATCCCGCAATTGCGGACAAAAACGCCTGCTTCCAAGGCAAAATTGCCCGCTTCGGGAACGGTTAGGCAATAGACATCGTGATCGCCGGCAATCTCGCGTATCGCAACGACTTTGTGATTGCGGTACGCGGCCGAACCGCGAAATTTTGTGCGTCGATCAAAATTCATGTGGTGACGATGCGTCCCGGCAGCATCGGCGTAAATCTGCTGCCTTAAGTTCCACTCGTCAGCCAAGCGATGCGTTGCGTACATAAAGCCATCGATGGGCTGATAGACCTCCTCGTAACCGCGAACCAGATCTCGGTACAACGGCATTAATGCGTCGTTGGGCCGAAGGCTATGGGCGGCGGCCATATGACCTTCGCGCCTCATGAACATATGGTCGGGAGTCGCGTGAATTCGCTCGCCATTGTCCAACTCGACTTCAAGCAGCGAGTCTCGGCCAATGAAACGAGGCGCATCCAGGAGGCATACGATCAAGCCGCCGTTCTCGCCGACGCTGTATCCCCGGAACAGCTCGCCCGCGTCGTGCCTTCTCGCCATCTCCTCCAGAGTCGGAGCGGTCCCATCGACCAGCGCCACGCGCGTGTCACCGCGAAAACATCTGGCGTATGTTGAATTGTGGATGATGAAATCGTTAGCGACGAAGTTGTGCAATGTCGGCACGCTGATATCGAACACTTCTTCGAACCCTGCGGGCTCGATTCGTTCGACCTCATCCCATATGGGTCCATCGACCAGGGGGCTGAGGTACGGATCACCCGTCATTCGCGCAACCCGCACGGCGGCGGAAATCGGCATGGATTGATGCCGCGAGGAGTGAATGCCAAGCGCGTTCAAACTCAGTCCGCCGACTCGTGCTGCGGTGCCTGCGATCGCCCAGGCCGCCTGGGGCAGCGAGTCGAAGTTGCTCTTGCGCTTGGGTTGCGCGGCGATCATCGGTAGCACTTTCTCCTCGAGCAGGCGCTGCTTCACCGAACCCGGCGAGAAGCCGATTTTCTGTGCAAAACGCAGGATCTGAACCTTGTCCGTGATCTGGATCTTGCAGGCCCGTGTTCCGATCGCGGTGGTCTTTTCGCGGATCAGCGAAAAGATTCCGAATCGCAGCAGTAGATGGTGCACATCTTCGATCAGGCGCCGCGACTTTGAGTAGTACTCGAGGAAGATGCCGTGATCGGAGTGATAAATGCTGCCGTCGCCGCTGAAGAGGGCCTGCAGAAACAAGCGAACCGCGGACTCGGGTGCGGTAAAGACACTCTGCGGCACGAGCTTGTCGCCCGCGCCGACGTTGAGTCCCAAATTCTTCAGCCAGTCGTGTGCGCGATTTCGCGCCGCGATGCCCCCTCTGCCCTTGCGATTCACGAGTCGATATCCGTAGCGGCCTTTGTAAGTGATCTCCCCCATACCGGAGGCGGCCATTGCCGACTTAAGCAGAGCGACCAGGGCCGGATCCGCCGTGGTGTAGGTCGGGCTGTGACCCGGCGTATCGCACTGCCCTTCTGAAATCATCAAGCCAAGAAGAGTTGCTTCCCATTCCGGAATGGGCGTCTTGCCGAACACGGGAATCTCCCTGGCAACCGCAATTCGATCGCCGGCCCGCAATTCGCTCAGCGGCACCCACCGTTTTAGCATTCGAAACGGATGATTCGCCGTCGCGCGAATGCGCAACCCCGTCCGGGTGCGCAACTCAAAAATCTCTCGCTTGCCCTGCGGCATGAAGGCCGACACCTTCGCCGGCCTCAAACGCCAACCATCCCAGGCCATGGTGCTTTTGCCCCAGCGCATTTCCGTGATGGGCATATAGGCGCCGGTATCGGCGTCAACCACGCGAGTATCGCCCGTGACGCACTTACCGAGACAAACTGTCAGAACCGAGCGCGGGATCCTGAAGTACTCAACCGTGCTCGCAAGAGCAAAGGAATTCGGCGGAATGATGCACACCGGTCCCTTGAAATCCACAAACGATTTTTCGTCGAAGTTCTTTGGATCGACGATGGTGGAATTGATGTTGGTGAATATTTTGAAGTCTTCAGCGCAGCGTACATCGTAGCCGTAGCTGGAGGTGCCATACGAGACGATCTTGTGACCGTCCGCGACACGTACCTGTTGCGAGGAGAACGGCTCGATCATGCCGTGTTCGGCGGCCATGCGCCTGATCCAACGATCGCTCTTGATGCTCATTAGGTTGCTTCGATGGTTATCTTGGGAAAAGCGCGGCTGTAGTCCTTGTTCAATGTCGACAAGCGCGCTGCCGTGCGGCGCGCCATCAAGAAATACGCGCGCGCGCGCGCGCTATTCGGCTCCGCAACCACCGTCGGCGCGCCGCCGTCGGCATCCTCGCGAATGCGGATATCGAGCGGCAATTCGCCCAGCAGCTGCACCCCGTACTGCGCCGCCATGCGTGCGCCGCCGCCGCTGCCAAACACATGTTCTACATGACCGCACTGACTACAGACGTGCATGCTCATATTCTCCACGACGCCGAGGACCCTTACTTCGACCTTTTCAAACATCTTCAGGCCCTTACGAGCGTCCAGGAGGGCGATGTCCTGCGGCGTGGTCACGATGACGGCGCCGCTAACCGGAACGCGCTGCGCCAACGTGAGCTGGATGTCGCCCGTACCGGGCGGCATGTCGACCACCAGATAGTCCAGATCGCCCCAGTTGGTGTCGCCGAGCAGCTGGGTCAGTGCCTGGGTCACCATCGGACCGCGCCACGCCATGGGCTGTTCTTGATCGATCATGAAACCGATGGACATCACTTCGACGCCATGAGACCGCAACGGCGTCAGATGCTTGCCGTCCTCACTGACCGGTTTCGCGCCGCTCAGTCCCATCATCAGCGGCTGACTGGGACCGTAAATGTCTGCATCCAGCAGGCCAACCTTGGCGCCCTGCGCTGCCCAGGCAAGCGCCAGATTCGCGGCGGTCGTGGATTTTCCAACGCCGCCCTTGCCGGAAGCCACCGCCACCACGTTCTTCACATTGGCAAGCGGTTTGAGCGCCCGCTGTACCGCATGCGAGGTGATGTGCATACGCAACGTGAGTGCCAAGCGGGTCTCACCAATGATGGGTTTGAGGTAGGTTTCGAGCGCCGCACCCAATTCGGGCACGTAATCCGCGCAGGGGAAGCCCAGGACCAGTTCGACGCTCACCAACCCATTGGCGGAGGCCACCGCCACGATTGCCTTCGCCTCGCCCAGTGATTGGCCGAGATAGGGATCCAAATAGGTGCTTAGTTTCTCGCGGATGGCGCCATCCGCGGGGGCGGGTTGATTCATAAGAAGTGTGTATTGTAGCGCAGGCGGGTAAAACCGTGACGTATGGCATAATCCGAAATTGAGAAATGTGACCACGTGAAGACGCCTGACATAAGGTGAGAATTGATGGCTCCCGGGGAATGGGCTACTTAGGCGCCGAATGAGTTTATTCGCCAACTACCGTGCCGATCGGCTGATCGCCGAAGTCAAATCCAGTCCAGGCAGTCCGCTGGCGCAAAAGGCATTGGAAAAACTCATCGCGCTGGGGTCGGACGCCATCGACCCCTTGGTCGAGGCACTGTCCACGTCTGAAAAACGCGAGTCGACGGTGTATGTGGAAGCGCTCTCCAAGCTGATCGACTCGAAAACCCTGCCGCACCTTTTAAAAACGATGTCCGAAGCGAACGGGCGAGGAATGTCGGGAGTCGCAGGGGCGCTGTCAACCAGCCGTAACTATCCGGCGAGCGCGCTGCTCGATGCGCTGGCCAAGCAAGGGATGCCCAAGGGGGCGCTGCTTGATGTGATTGCCGCGCAGAAAAGCCGCTTTACCGTTCGCGAACTCTTGAACTCCGCCTATACCCAGGAGCCCGCCGAACGCACCGGCCTGTTCAAAATCATCGGCGAGATTGCCGATGAATCCTCGGTCGACGACTTGATCGCGAGAATCGAAGGCAAGGATCCGGTCGCGCGGCTGCACATCATCAATGTATTGGGACGCTTCAACCTGCCCAAGGTGTCGCAGGCAATCCAGAAGCAGCTCAAGGACAGCAACAAATTCATTCGTTCGGCCGCCCTATCGGCACTTGCGAAGCTCGATGGCCCCTTCGATATGCCGCTGATTACCGGAATGCTGCGGGATGGTGAAATCGAGGTACAGAACAAAGCGGTCGATGTGGTGATCAAGGCCAACCATCCGGAGACAATCAAGTACCTGGTGGACGTACTCAAGGACGAAAATGAAAACGCGCGGCGCGCGGCGGTGGAGGTACTGAACGTCGTCGGCACCTCAAAATCCGTCAAGTTTCTCTTGGAAGTGATCGCCGACAGCGATTGGTGGGTTCGAACCCGGGCCGCCGATGCGCTCGGCAAGATCGGCGGCCCGCGCGTCGTCGATGCCGTGCTCGCCCTGATCAAGGATGAGAATCAGGACATCCGCCGCGCAGCCATCGAGATCCTGAACCAGACCAAGGATGAGCGCGCCGTCGCGCAGCTGCTCGAAGCCACCAAGGATAAGGATTGGTGGGTCAGCGAGCGCGCCGTCGACGCCCTCGCGGAAATCGGCAGCAGCAAGGCGCTGCCGCGCTTCGTTGAGATGCTGCAGGGCGAAGCGAAGTCCCTGCCCACCGTGATTCGCGCAATTGGCAAAATCGGCGATCAGAAGAGCCTGGAGCACCTGTTGCCCATGCTGGCGCGGCCGGAAAACGAAATCAAAGTTGAGGCTATTTCAGCCCTCGCAAAACTCGCCGATGAACGGCGCGCCGACACCATACGGGTGCGCTTGCAGGCTGTATCCACCAACAACGATGGGACGATCAGCCAGGCAGTCGAGCGCGCCCTGCATGAATTGGACAACCGCTTTTCGACGCAGCAAATTGCCGCGAATCAACGCGCGCAAAAGATGCAGGAGCCCTCCAAAACGTTGCTCATCGACAACGTGGAACTGGCGAAGGTGGTCAAGCAGAACGAGGAAACAGCGGCGTCGGCCAAGTTGGACATCGTCACATTGAAGCCGGGTGATGTGATCGAGGGTCGTTACAAGTTCATCGAAAAAATCGGCAAGGGTGCCTTCGGCACCGTGCTGCTCATGGAAGACACGGTGGTCGAGGAACGGTTGATCCTCAAGTTCTTGAACCCCAATGTCGCTTCGGACGAAGAGATGATGAAGCGCTTCGTGCATGAATTGCGCTACAGCCGCAAGATCACCCACAAGAACGTCATCCGCATTTACGATTTCTTGTACATCCGGGGCAATTACGCGATTTCGATGGAGTATTTTCCCTCCCACACCTTGGGCGGGGAAATCGTCAATGAAAAGCCCGTGGTGCTCAAGCGTGCAGTAAAGTTTGCGGTCGACATCGCGACCGGCATGGCGGTTGCGCATCAGGCCGGCATCGTGCACCGCGACTTGAAGCCGGCAAACGTGCTGATCGACAACGACCTGCTGCTCAAGATCGTCGACTTCGGTGTGGCCGCCGCCCAGACTCAGGGCGATACGCAATTGACCAAGACCGGCTATGTGATCGGCTCGCCGAAATACATGGCGCCAGAACAGATTTTGGGCAAGAAAGTCGATGAGCGGGCTGATATCTACAGTTTGGGCGTGATCATGTATGAAATGTTCAGCGGGGTGCCGCCCTACTCCCGCGGCGATCACATGTCCGTCATGTACCAGCACGTGCAGGGAAAGGCACGCCCGCCGATCGAAATCAACAAAGATTTGCCCGTGGAATTGAACAACCTGGTCATGAAATGCATGTCGCTCGACAAGGCAAAACGCGCGCAAAGCATGGACGAACTGCGCTTATCGCTGGAGAAATTCCTGTAGCGGTTGACGGACCTCACGTTTATGGGCTAATCAGGCCCTAAAAACTCGAAAAACCAAGCGCTTACGGGTAGCCTTACGCGTTATGGCAAGAATCGACGCGTTCCTCAAGTTAGGCGTGGCCCAAGGATGCTCTGATCTGCACCTCGCGGTAGGCGTGCCGCCGATGCTGCGCATGCACGGGGATTTGATGCCGATCAAATTCCGCAATTTGGGCGACGCGGAACTCGAAGCCTACATCACCGAAGTACTGACCCAATCGCAGCTCAAGGTGCTGCGCGAGGGAAATGATCTGGATTTTTCCTACGTATCGACCGAAGGCGGGCGCTTCCGCGTCAATGTGTTTCGTAAGGAGACCGGCATCGGCGCCGCATTTCGAGCCATTCCGACCGCAATACCCACCATGGAGCAGCTCAACCTGCCGCCCGTCGTGCGCAAGTTGTGCGATTACCATCAAGGAATGATATTGGTGACCGGCTCGACGGGTACCGGCAAGACCACCACGTTGGCCGCGATGATCGACTATTTGAATTCGACGCGGTCGCTCAACATCATCAGCCTCGAGGACCCCATAGAATTCGTTCATCGCAGCAAGACCAGCCAGGTCATCCAGCGTGAGCTCGGCACTCATTTGCCGACGTTCGCGGAGGGCGTGCGCGCGGCGATGCGAGAGGATCCGGACGTGATTCTGGTGGGCGAATTGCGCGACGCGGAGACCATATCCATGGCGATGACGGCCGCCGAAACAGGCCACTTGGTGCTCGGAACCCTGCACACCACCAGCGCCACCAAGACCATTGACCGCGTCATCGACGCGCTGCCGACCGAGGAGCGCGAGCAGACCAAGAGCTTTCTGGCCTCGAGCCTGATTGCGGTCATCACGCAGGTGCTGCTGAAGACTCCGGACCTGCGCGCGCGGCGCGCGGTATGCGAAATCATGGTCCTGACCAAGGCCATCGGCAAACTCATCATGACCGATCAGACGCACCAGATTCCCAGCCAGCTGCAAATGGGCAAGGAATATGGCATGCAGCTCCTGGATCAGGCGCTGCTTGCCGCCATCACCGCCAAGGAAGTCGATCCGGAGCACGCCTACAGTTATGCTTCGGACAAACGCCAGTTCCAGCGCTTCGTTACCGACATGACCGGCGCACCGGCCGAAGAATCCACGGGGACCTGACGTCGTGCCCGCCATCGATAAATACTTGACCCAGGTTCTCGAGCGCGATGGCTCGGACCTGCATTTTCTGGCGGGCGATCCGGCGCGCGTCAGGCAATACGGCACGCTGCAAGCGCTGGCGCCGGAATCTCTTGCCGCCGAGACCGTGAAGACCACGCTGTACGAGATCATGCCGAAGTTGGCGGTTGAACGATTCGAGTCCAAGGACGGCACCGATTTCGCCTACGCCATCCCTGGGGTGGCGCGCTTTCGCGTCAACGTCATGCGGCAGCTGAACGGCATGGGCGCTGTGTTCCGGGCCATCCCCTCGAAGGCGCGCACCGCGGAGGAACTCAAATTACCGAAGGCGGTGATGGATCTCTGCAAGATCAACAGCGGCCTGATTCTGGTGACCGGCAAGACCGGCTCCGGCAAGTCAACCACGCTGGCCGCCATGATCGATGACATCAATTCGCGCGAAAAGGGCCATATCCTCACCATCGAGGACCCCATCGAATTCGTGCATCTGCGCAAAAACTGCCTGATCAGCCAACGCGAGATCGGCGTGCATGCGGGAACATTCTCCAGCGCATTGTTGTCGGCCCTGCGCGAGGATCCGGACGTGATTCTGGTGGGCGAGTTGCGCGATCTGGAAACCATGAGCATCGCGGTGACCGCTGCGGAAATGGGTATTCTGGTGATGGCGACGCTGCACACCAATGGCGCCGCGGCGACCGTCGATCGATTGGTGAATGCATTTCCTGCCGACAAACAGCCGCATGTACGCACCATGCTGTCGACCAGCCTGCGCGGCGTCGTCTCGCAGCAGCTGATTCCCAAGGCCGACAAGAAGGGTCGGGTTGCGGCGCTCGAGATTCTGATCAACACCCCGGCGGTCTCGAATCTGATTCGCCAGGGCAAGATGGATCAGTTGGAAAATGCCATGCAAAGCGGCTCGGCCACCGGCATGCTGCTCATGGACATGGCCATACAGGCGCTGTTCGATTCGAAGCAAATCAGCGGGAATGAGGCCTATAAAAAAGCCATCAACAAGTCCAAGTTCGAGCAATACAAGGAAGCTTCCTAAGCCCGTCGCTGCGGCAATCTAATCGCGCAACACGCCAATCGCGCGGTCAACTCGTGGCATAATTTAGTATGCCTCAACCACGCCGAATCCTCGTCTCCAGCGCGCTGCCCTTCGCCAATGGTCCCCTGCATCTGGGTTACATTCTCGAAGCCGTTCAAACCGACATCTGGGTGCGCTTTCAGAAGCTGCGTGGGAATGAGTGCTACTACGTGTGTGCCGATGACACGCACGGCACGGCAATCATGCTCAAGGCGCAGGCCGAAGGAATCACGCCGGAGCAGTTGATCGCGCAGGTGAATATCGAGCATAAGCGCGATTTGGACGACATGCTGATCAGCATGGATAATTTTGGTTCGACGCATTCGCCGGAGAATCAGGCACTGTGCAATCGCATGTACCTCACGCAGCGGGAGGCCGGGTGCATCGACAGGCGCAGCGTACGTCAAGCTTATGACGAAATCGCCAACATGTTCCTTCCAGACCGCTACGTCAAAGGCATCTGCCCGGTTTGCGACACCCCTGATCAATATGGGGATAACTGCGAAAACTGCGGTTCCACGTATACACCGGCGGATCTCAAGAGCCCGATTTCGGTGGTCAGCGGCACCGCCCCTGTGTGGCGCGAATCCGAACATTATTTCTTCAAGCTCAGTGCATTCGAACAACCGCTGAACACCTGGGTGCGCAGCGGCGCGGTGCAGGAAAGTGTCGTGCGCAAGCTCGATGAGTGGTTCTCGCAGGGCCTGCGGGACTGGGACATCTCGCGCGATGCGCCCTATTTCGGCTTTGAAATTCCGGACGCCCCGGGCAAGTACTTCTACGTCTGGTTCGACGCACCGATCGGATACTTGGCGAGTTTCTCCCAATTGTGCGCGCGCACCGGGTTGAAGTTCGACGATTTCCTCAGGGTCGACTCGAGCGCCGAACTGCATCACTTCATCGGCAAGGACATCCTGTATTTTCACACGCTATTCTGGCCGGCGGTGCTGCAGGCCTCGGCAATGCGCCGCCCGACCGCGGTACATGCGCATGGATTCCTCACCGTCAACGGACTGAAGATGTCGAAGTCACGCGGCACCTTCATCACCGCGCGCCGCTACCTGGATCATTTGCCGCCGGAGTACCTTCGCTACTACTTCGCGGCCAAGCTGGGCCCCGGCATCGAAGATATGGATATGAACCTGGATGAATTCACGACCCGCTTGAACTCGGAAATCGTCGGCAAGCTGGTCAACATCGCCAGCCGCTGCGCCGGCTTCATCACCAAGACTTCCGGCGGCAGACTGGCGCACAGCCTGGCTGATGGCGAGCTGTATGCCGCGTTCGTGGCCGGCGGCGATGCGATTGCGGAGGCGTACGAGACGCGCGACACGGCGAGCGCGATACGCGAGATCATGGCGCTTGCCGACCGCGCCAATCAATTCGTGGATCTGCGCAAGCCCTGGTTGCTTGCGAAGGATCCGCGCAACAGCGCCGAAGTGCAGAGCGTTTGCACCCAAGGCTTGAATCTTTTCAGAGTGCTGATGATCTATCTGCAGCCGGTAATGCCGGAAATGGCGGCCAAGGCGCGCCGATTCTTTCAGGAACCGGCGTGGACCTGGGCGCACGCGGCAACACCGCTGCTGGCCGCGGCAATCGTTCCCTATGAGCCGCTGGCGGTGCGACTCGACCCAAAGGTCGTCTCAAGGCTGGTCGAGCCGGAAGCCGCGACGCCCCCGCCACCCAGCGCGACGCTGGGCGGCGCAGCGGATACGGCAACCATAGCGGCGGCGGCCGCGGTCGAAGGCAATTTGATATCGATCGATGATTTTCTGCGCGTCGATCTTCGTGTGGCCAAGGTACTCCGCGCCGAGTTGGTACCCGGCGCCGACAAACTGCTGAAGCTGCAATTGGACGTGGGTGAACTGGGCAGCCGCGAAATCCTTGCCGGCATTCGCGCCGCGTACGACCCTGCGTCCCTGGCCGGCAAGCTCATCGTCGTGGTCGCGAATCTGGAGCCGCGCAAAATGCGCTTCGGCACTTCGGAGGGAATGATGTTGGCCGCTGGGCCGGGCGGCAAGGACATCTTCGTGCTGTCGCCGGACTCGGGAGCTGCGCCGGGGATGCGCATCAAATGACATGAGCAACGATATCGCGCCTGACATCGTGGCGCGCATCGACGCGTTGCTTCCGCAAACCCAATGCACGCGGTGCGGTTACCCCGGCTGTGCCCCCTACGCCGCTGCGATCGCGGGCGGAGCCGCAGAGATCAATCAATGCCCGCCGGGCGGCAAGGCGACCATTCAGGCATTGGCGCAGCTGCTGAATCGGCCCGCGCTGCCGCTGAACCCCGTTCACGGCATCGAATCGCCGCCTCTGGTCGCCTGGATCGACGAAGCGCGCTGCATCGGCTGCGCTCGGTGCCTTGCGCCCTGCCCGGTCGACGCCATTGTCGGCGCGCAAAAGTACATGCATACGGTGCTGATTGAGCGCTGTACCGGGTGCGAGCTGTGCCTGCCGCCTTGCCCCGTCGATTGCATCGAGATGCGTCCGGCCGTGCCGCCCGCCGCGGAACAAGCGGCGCTGAATCGCCAAAGATTTGCGGCGCACAGCGCGCGCTTGTTGAATCGCGCCGTCGAGCGGCAGCGGGAACTCGACGCGAAAAAGGCCACCGCGGCGCGCCGCGAGATTATGCCGTGAACGCGCGAAAGGTGCGCGAAATTTTCTCGCGACTTCGCCAGCTGAACCCGCAGCCGCGCACCGAATTGACTTATAAATCTCCTTTCGAGCTTCTGCTCGCGGTGATTCTTTCGGCACAGGCAACCGACAAGAGCGTGAACAAGGCGACGGCGGAATTGTTCCGCGTCGCCGGCACTCCGGCCGCGATATTGGCTTTGGGGGTCGCGGGACTCTCCGCATACATCAAGTCCATCGGACTCTACAACGGCAAGGCCAAGAACATCATCGCAACCAGCCGTTTATTGCTCGAGCAACACGGTGGCGAAGTGCCCAGGACGCGCGAAGCCTTGGAACAGCTGCCGGGCGTCGGACGCAAGACGGCAAATGTCATTTTGAACACCGCGTTCGGGCAGCCCACCATTGCCGTGGACACCCACATATTTCGAGTCGCCAATCGCACCGGACTGGCGCGCGGCAAGACCGTGCGCGCAGTTGAGGAAAAACTTCTGAAGCTTGTGCCGCCGGAATTCCTCCGGGACGCCCACCACTGGTTGATTTTGCACGGCCGCTATGTTTGCAAAGCCCGCCGTCCCGCGTGCCCGACATGTGCGATCGAAGACCTGTGCGAATACCGTCGCAAGACCAAGCGAGAGATAACTCGTGTTTGATGGTTACACCCGCGAGCAACTAAGGCTGTCCTATGCAGAGGCCTGGGCCAAGCATCTGGCGGGTGTTCCGCTCACTGCGCTGGAGGCACAGATAATCGATGTGATCAGCGCGCATCCTGAATATCAGGGCGTCGTAAGTGATTTGGACACCGCACTGTCCTTCGAGCCAGGCAGCGCCGGGGTCGTCGAGAACCCGTTTTTACATATGGGTCTGCACCTTGCGGTTCGCGAGCAGTTGTCCATCGACCGGCCGCCCGGAGTCCGCGATTTGCACCGTCAACTGCAAGCTCGGCATGGAGACTCGCACGGCGCGGAACACGCCCTCATGGAGGCCCTCGGCGAAACATTGTGGCAAGCGCAGCGCAGCGGGCTGCCGCCGGACGAAGCGCAATATTTGGCGCTGGCACGCAACCGCTTGAAGTAGCGCCGCTCGTCAGGCGAAGGTTAACGAAGCTTCATGCCCGCTTCATCGGGGCGGATGATCGCGGACGCTATCCTTGAAGCTGGCCCGTCCGTCGGCGTGTTTTTCGAGGAATCAGCCATGCGTCTTGGATTTGCGGTAGGCGCCCTGGGTCTTTGCCTGTGTGCACTCACCGTTCAGCGGGCGATTACCCAAACGGCAACGCCCGCGGCAGCCGCCGCACCGGCCGCGGCCGCCACGCCCTCGCAAGCCGCCGGTAGCGCCTCGCCCGCCAACGATGCAGCGGCAAAGCATGCCAAACGTACTGCCTGCCTGAAGGACGCCAAGACCAAGAAGCTGGTGGGCGCCGAAAAGTCGGTCTTTCTGAAGGACTGCATCGCGGCGCCGTAGCCGGCGATCAGAGTGTCCTTGCCGGCGTGGGCGTGATGGTCAGCAGGATGTGATCCACACCTGCACCGCTCAGTTGCAGGATCAGGGGCTGCAAGGCGGTGAAATCGAATTGCACGATTTTATGCGGCGCGCGGCAGCCATGTTGTCCCTGAAAATCCGTTGCGGCCATCAGCGCGCGCTTCGACACCACATCGATCCAGAACTGGGCGTCGATCGCGACCCGATAGCTGCCGGATTGTGCGATCGTCAACTTCGCGAGACCAGCATAGTCGCCGCCGGCGGGCGTCGTCTTTCCGGGGGCGGCTGCAAAGCGCACTTTGCTTTGCGGCGCGAGCTGCAGCCGGTAGAGCCGATTGGGCATGATCGCGGGTGCGGATTTGACGTCCGTTCCGCCCGGCAGCTCCGCAGCTGGCCCCGCGAACAATGCTCGCTCCTTGCTCACATCCCACTTGAAGTCCGTACAGTCGTCGGCGAACGCCTGCGCGCTGAAGCAGAATACGCCGGCGAGAAGAATCGAGGAGGCTGTGGTACCGGTCACGTGAGGCAATCCTAGCGCTTGGGAATGTAAAGATCTGTCAACGTGCCCTCGAAGGCTTCGGCGGCGAACCCGATGGTTTCCGACAGCGTCGGATGGGCATGAATGGTCAGGGCAACATCCGAGGCATCCGCACCCATTTCGATCGCCAGCGCCAATTCGGCAACCAAGTCGCCGGCGCTGGTACCGACGACGCCCGCTCCAATAAGACGGTGCGTGTCCTTGTCGAACAATATCTTGGTGAAGCCTTCGTCGCGGTTGAGAGAAAGAGCACGCCCGCTTGCGGCCCACGGAAACATGCCCTTTCCGAACTGGATGCCGCTTAGCTTCGCGTCGCTCTCCGTTACGCCCACCCACGCGACTTCCGGGTCGGTATAGGCCACCGATGGAATGCAGCGCGCGTCGAATGATGACTTGAGTCCGGCGGCAACTTCCGCGGCGACCTTGGCTTCATGCGAGGCTTTGTGCGCCAGCATGGGGGCGCCGACCACATCGCCGATCGCGAATATATGCGGCACGTTGCTGCGCATCTGTCGGTCCACCGCGATGATGCCACGCGGATCCACCGCTACGCCGGCTGCGGCGGCATCGATTGCATTGCCATTGGCGCTGCGGCCGACGGCCACCAACACGCGATCGAAAATCTGCGACTCGGGCGCATCGGGACCTGAGAACGTCGCGCGCAGACCCTCCGGCAGCACGTCGAGCTTGGCAACCTTGGTTTTCACCAAAATCCGTTCGTAGCGCTTCTCGATCCGCTTTTGCAACGGGCGCACCAGATCACGATCCGTGCCGGGCATGAGACCATCGGTCAACTCGACCACCGTGACGCGCACGCCGAGCGCGTCGTAGACGCAGGCCAGTTCCAGGCCGATGATGCCACCGCCGATCACCAGCAGCCGCTTGCAATCGAGCGGCAGTTCCAGCGCCCCACTCGAATCGATAACGCGCGGATCATCCGGCAAACCCGGCAGCCGCGCTGCCTCGGACCCCGCCGCGATGATGCATTGCTTGAATTCCACGCGGCGCGCGCCGTTTGCGCCCCTCACATCCAGCGCAT
This sequence comes from uncultured Gammaproteobacteria bacterium, assembly GCA_963785405.1. Lineage (GTDB taxonomy): Bacteria > Pseudomonadota > Gammaproteobacteria > Steroidobacterales > Steroidobacteraceae > Bog-1198. The sequence goes on along the minus strand of CAWAVF010000002.1, from coordinate 46,018 downwards.
GCGGCCCGGTAAATTTAGCTTCGCCCTGAATGACCTCCACCTTGCGCTGCTTCGCCAGCAATGAAAGCCCGTTGGTCAATCTCGTGACCACTTTATTTTTCCAGGCGCGCAGGCGATCGCGGTCGATTTGCGGCGGCCCGAATACGATGCCGCAAGCGGACATATCGGCGGCATCTTCGATTACCTTGGCCGCATGCAACAGGGCTTTGGATGGAATACAGCCGACGTTGAGGCACACGCCGCCCAGCACCGGCCAGCGTTCTATCAATGCCACCTTCAGGCCCAGATCTGCGGCGCGGAATGCCGCGGTGTAGCCGCCGATACCCGCGCCCAACACCACCAGATCAATCGCGCCCGGCGGCGCCGCGGTAGCGACGCTGCCCGCGCTCTGGGTGCTCTTCTTGGGCGCGACGGGAGCGGCAGCCTCCTTCGCCTTGCCGGCGCTGGCTTTCGGCGGCGGCGCTGCGGCCTGGTCCGCGACTTGCACCGTGGCTATCAACGCGCCCGCCGATACTGAATCGCCCTTCTTGATTGCGATCGAATTGATCACACCCTGCACCGGCGATGGCACATCCATGGAGGCCTTTTCGGACTCCAGCGTTATCAACGGATCCTCGACCCTGACTTTGCTGCCCTTCTGCACCAGCACATCAACAACGCTGACGTCCTTGGCGTCGCCAATATCCGGAACCCGCACCTCGACCGTGCTCATAACAGCGCCTTGACGTCGCTCAAGGTCTTGGCGAGAAATACCACGAAGCGGGCCGCGTCGGCGCCATCGATCACGCGATGATCGTAGGACAGCGACAGCGGCAGCATCAGCCGCGGCACGAAGGCACCACGCTCATAAACGGGTTTCTGCGCCGAACGCGACACCCCTAGAATCGCGACTTCCGGCGCATTGATGATGGGCGTAAAGGAGGTGCCGCCGATGCCGCCCAAGCTCGAGATCGTGAATGTCCCGCCCTGCATTTCGGTTGCCTTGAGCTTCCCGGTGCGGGCTTTTTCCGACATGGACGCCAGCGCGCGCGCAATGTCATAGAGACTCAAGCGGTCCGCATTGAGGATCACGGGCACCACCAGGCCATTGGGCGTGTCGGCCGCAAATCCGATGTTGAAGTACTTCTTGAAAACTAGATTTTCACCGCCCGCGTCCAACGACGAGTTGAAGCGCGGGAATTCCTGGAGCGACAAGATACAGGCCCTGACAATAAAGGCCAGCGGCGTAAGTTTCACTCCCTCTCGAGATGCCTTGCTCTTCAATGCCGCGCGCGCATCTTCGAGGTCGGTGATATCCGCATCTTCATGCTGAGTCACATGCGGCAAATTGATCCAGCTGGCCTGCAGCCGCGCACCGGAAATCTTCTGGATGCGCGACAGCGGTTTTACTTCCACCGCTCCGAACTGCGCGAAGTCCACGACCGGCACTTTCGGCAGCGCCGTAGCCGGTGGCGCGGTGCGCGCCGCGGCCAGCAGACCTTTCACGTAGCTCTTGACGTCATCCTGGGTAATGCGACCCTTGATGCCGGTGCCCTTGACTTGCCCCAAGTCTGCGCCGAGCTCGCGGGCAAATTTGCGCACCGATGGACTGGCATGGGCCTTGGAAAAGGCCTGTTCGTCGATGACGGCGGCGGCGCGCGGCGCGACTATGGCGGGCGCTTCGGCTGCGGCCAAGGTCGCCGCGCCGGCGCTAATCACCGACTGCCCCTGGTCCGCGGCGGGCGGCGCCGCGGAAGTTGATTTCTTTGCTTCGACCGCCGCCGCCGGGGCGGAGGCCTTGAGATTAGCCGGCACGCCCGCCACGGCCGGCTCGAGCAGCAGGATCAACGAGCCCTCGGAGACCTTATCGCCTTTCTTGATCCTGACCTGGGCGATTTTGCCGGCCTCGGGAGCCGGCACGTCCATTGCAGCCTTTTCGGTTTCCAGCGTGATCAAGGGTGTTTCTTTATCGATCTGCTGGCCGTCCTTCACGAGCACGTCGATCACATCGACGTCCTTGAAACCGCCGATGTCCGGAACCAGCACTTGAATTGGAGTAGCCACGTCGCCTAGACCGACACTGGATTGGATTTTTCCGGATCGATGCCGAAGGTCTGCATGGCCATCAGCACCGTTTGCGTGTCGATCTTTCCCTCATCGGCCAGCGCTTTGAGAGCGGCGACCACGACGTAATGCCGGTCCACCTCGAAAAACCGCCGCAGCTCCGCGCGCGAATCGCTGCGTCCGAAGCCATCCGTGCCGAGCACCGTGTAGCGCCCCGGTACCCATTGGCGGATTTGATCGGCCACCGTCTTCATGTAGTCGGTCGCAGCGATGAACGGACCTTCGCGATCCGCCAACGCTTGTTGGATGTAGTTCTGCTGGCGCGCTTCGGTTGCATGCAGCATGTTGCGGCGCTCGATCGCCAGCGCGTTTTTCCGCAACTCACTGAAGCTGGTCACCGAGTACACATCGGCCGGAACCCCGTAGTTCTTTTCCAGAAGCTCCGCGGCCGCCAGCACTTCACGCAAAATAGTGCCCGAGCCAAACAGCGTCACGCGTACCTTGCCGCGGCCGCCTATTTGCAGCAGATACATGCCGTTGAGAATGCCCTGCGCGACACCCGCCGGCATCGCCGGATGCGGGTAGTTCTCGTTCATGCAGGTGATGTAGTAGAAAATGCTTTCCTGGTCTTGATACATGCGGCGCAGGCCATCCTGCACGATCACTGCCAATTCATACGCATAGGTCGGATCGTAGGCCACGCAGTTGGGAACCGTGGTCGCAACCAGTTGACTGTGCCCATCCTGATGCTGCAAGCCTTCGCCGGCGAGAGTGGTGCGGCCGGCCGTGCCGCCGACCAGAAATCCGCGCGAGCGGCTGTCGCCCGCCGCCCAGATGAAATCTCCGACTCGCTGGAACCCGAACATCGAGTAGTAGATGTAAAATGGCACCATGCTGACGCCGTGGTTCGCATATGCCGTCGCCGCGGCGATCCACGAGCAACAGCTGCCCGCCTCATTGATTCCCTCCTCGAGAATCTGGCCTTGTTTGTCCTCGCGATAAAACATGAGCTGGTCGGCGTCCTGCGGCGTGTACAGCTGGCCCACCGAGGAATAGATCCCGATTTGCCTGAACATGCCCTCCATGCCGAAGGTTCGCGCCTCGTCGGGGATGATGGGCACGATGTGCTGGCCGATATTCTTGTCCTTGACCAGGATGGTGAGCATTCGCACCAACGCCATGGTGGTGGATATCTCGCGCTCACCGGTACCTTCGAGCAGTGCGTTGAATGCCTCGAGCGGCGGCACCACCAAGGGCGCGGCCACCGAGCTGCGCGCCGGCAAATAGCCGCCAAGCGCCGATCGGCGCGCCTGCAGGTAGCGCATCTCTTCGCTATCCTCGGCGGGCTTTCTGAAGGTCAGGCCGGCGATTTCTTCGTCGCTGATCGGAATATTGAAGCGGTCACGCACTTCCTTGAGCGCATCGTCGCTGAGTTTCTTCTGTTGATGCGTGGACATGAGGCCTTCGCCTGCCTTACCCATGCCGAAGCCCTTGACCGTTTTCGCCAAAATCACGGTGGGCGCGCCCGCGTTCGCCACGGCTGATGCGTACGCGGCATAGACCTTGTGGGCATCATGACCGCCGCGGTTCAAGTGCCAGATCTCCTCATCCGACATATTCGCGACCATTTCCTTCAGTTCCGGGTACTTGCCGAAGAAATGCTCGCGCGTGTAGGCGCCGCCCTTGGATTTGAAGTTCTGATATTCGCCGTCCACGCATTCTTCCATCAGGCGCTTCAGCAGCCCCTGGTGATCTTGCGCGAGCAATGGGTCCCAGCGCGAGCCCCACAGCACCTTGATGACGTTCCAGCCGGCGCCGAGGAATGCCGCTTCGAGTTCTTGAATGATCTTGCCGTTGCCGCGCACCGGACCGTCGAGGCGCTGCAGGTTGCAATTGATCACAAAGATGAGATTGTCGAGCTTCTCGCGCACCGGCATGGTGAGTGCGCCCATCGACTCCGGCTCGTCCATTTCGCCGTCGCCGAGGAACGCCCATACCTTGCGGTCGGACGCCGGCACGATGCCGCGATGCTCCAGATAGCGCACGAATCGCGCTTGAAATATCGCCATCATCGGACCCAACCCCATGGACACCGTGGGGTACTGCCAGAAATCAGGCATCAACCAGGGATGTGGATAGGAGGACAAGCCTCCGCCGCGCACCTCTTGTCGGAAACGCTGCAACTGACCCTCGTCCAAGCGGCCTTCGAGATAGGCTCGCGCATAAATGCCGGGGCTCGAGTGCCCCTGCATGTAGATCATGTCCCCGGGATGTGTCGCGCTGCGCGCCCGCCAAAAATGATTGAATCCCACCTCGTACAGCGTAGCCGCCGATGCGTAGGTCGCGATGTGGCCGCCGTATTCGGCATTCGAGCGATTGGCGTGCACGACCATGGCAAGCGCGTTCCAGCGTATGTAACGCCTCGTTGCGCCGTTCCAGCGATCGGTCGCCGGGATAATCAGGCTGCTGCGCTTTGGAAATGGTATTGAGGTACGCGGTGTTTGGTTTGAAGGGCAGGTACGCGCCGGATCGCCGCGTGAAGTCCACCAATTTTTCCAGCAGAAAATGCGCGCGCTGCGGTCCCTGCGCACGCAACACCGAATCGATGGACTCAAGCCACTCTTGGGTTTCGACGGGATCGATATCTTCGAACGGCGATTGCTGCGTCATAGAATGCACACACCCACGTGTCCTGATAAGATGGCAGGCACGTTACAGCGCCGCTGCGCTGACTGCCACTGAGTTTGCCCTAAGGCTATCTTCGGGGTTTGGTTTTTCACGGTCAAGCAAGGGATTAGATCGCGATACCTTTGCGGTTTTACGCTATGCCGACTCGCTTGCCCTTCGACCAACTCCTCGTGCCGGTGCGCCAAATCCGCGCGCGTATTACCCCCTCGGTTCTGGCGCGCTACGCGAGCGCCTTGCTGTTTTTGCCGCTCGCCCCAACGGCGGCGGACTGGCAGGCGCTGCCGCACGGTACGCTGCTGCGCGCGTTGTTTGCACGCAAAGTACGCAAAGCCGGCGACACATTCCAGCTGCGAGTCGGAGCCGAAGCGCAGACGCTGTTGAATGTCGCGTGTCTGGCCGGCAGCGCAAGCACATTCGAACGCCTGCAAGCCGCAGGCAAACTGGCGCGCACGGCGCTCGACGGCGATCCGCAGACCGCTGCTGATTTGGCATCAGGGCTGCGCCGCGGCGCCCGCCGATGCGGCCGGCGCTGCGGCCATCGCCGCACTGCAAGCGGCCGCATTTCACTTCGCGTCGTTCAAGAGCAAGCCGAAAAAACCTGCGCCTCTGTCGCGCGCATCGATCTGGCACGGCGCGGCAAGCTTCCCGACCTTGATCTGACGCTGGCGACGCGCGGCCGGCAACAATCTGGCGCGCTGGCTTACGGCGCTGCCGCCGAACACTCTCAACGCTACGTCGGCTATCGCCGGCTGCTGCAGCAATTCGCGCAGCGCCTGCGCTTAGGCTTCAAGTTCTACGGCGAGACGCAATTGAAGCGCCTGGGGGCGGGCGCGTTTCTCGCGGTCGCGCGCGGCAATGGCACGCATGATGCCGGGATTGCGCATCTTTCCTATCGGCCACGCGGCACCGCAACCGCGGCCGTGAGCCTGGTCGGCAAGGGCATTTGCTTCGATACCGGCGGCACGAACCTGAAGGCGCACAAGGGCATGCTGGACATGCACACCGACATGGAAGGCAGCGCCGTGGCGCTCGGCAGCCTCTATGCACTTGCATGCGCTGCGCTCACCGCTGGCCGTGGATTGCTGGCTGGCGATCACCGAGAACCGCATCGGCCCGCTCGCCTACAAGCCGCAAGATGTCGTGCGCGCCGCACAATGGCACGACCATTCAGGTCATCCACACCGATGCCGAGGGCCGCATGGTGCTGGCGGATGCGCTCAGCCTTGCCTCGCGCAGGAAGCCGCACGCCATTATCGACTATGCAACCCTTACCGGCGCCTGCGTCCATGCGCTCACCGAGCGCTACAGCGGCGCCTTCACCAACCGCCCCGCGGCCCGCGACCTGATCGAGGCTGCAGGCACAAGCTGCGGCGAGCGCGTCTGGTGTTTCCCGATGGATGGCGACTTCGACACGGATCTGGAGAGCAGCGTCGCCGACGTGATGCAATGCGCTGCCGACGGCAAGGGTGATCACATCCTGGCCGCGCGTTTTTTGAATCGATTCGTGCCGAACGAGATTCCCTGGCTGCACCTCGATCTCGCGGCCGGAACGCGACATGGCGGCCTCGCGCACATCGCCACCGAGATCACGGGATTCGGCGTGCGTTACACGCTTGATCTGCTGCGCCGCGGCTGGCCGCCTGCAGCAGCGACGCGCCAATGACTCGGTTACAGATTCAACGGCCCGACGACTGGCATGTACATTTGCGCGATGGCGCAGCGCTCAAGGATGTCGTGCGCTTCACCGCCGAGCGATTCGGGCGCGCCATCGTCATGCCGAATCTTACGCCGCCGATCACCACCGCCGCCCTGGCGCAAGCCTATCGGCAGCGCGTCCTGGCGGCGCTGCCTGCCGACAGCCGATTTGAGCCATTGCTCACGCTGTACCTGACCAATTCGACCAGCGCCGTTGAGATCGACCGCGCCCGCGACAGCGGATTCATCCACGGTGTCAAGCTCTACCCGGCCGGCGCCACGACGCATTCGGACTCGGGAGTTACGGACATCAAGAAGCTCTACGGAGTACTCGAGCACATGCAGGAAATCGGCATGCGCTTGCTGGTGCACGGCGAATCGCCGCAGGCCGACGTCGACGTCTTCGATCGCGAAACTCATTTCATCGATACCGTGCTCGCACCCCTGCTCGAGCGCTTCACCAAGCTGTCCGTGGTGCTGGAACACATCAGCACCGAGCGTGCGGTCGAATTCGTGGCCGGCGCCAGGGCCGGCGTCGCCGCCACCATCACGCCGCAGCACCTGCTGCACAATCGCAACGCTATTTTCCTCGGCGGCATCAGGCCGCATTATTTTTGCTGGCCCATATTGAAGCGCGAGCGGGATCGACAAGCGCTGCTTGGCGCGGCGACCAGCGGCAATCCGCGTTTTTTCCTGGGCACCGACAGCGCACCCCACGAGCGCACCACGAAGGAGACTGCTTGCGGTTGCGCAGGTATGTTCACGGCGCATGCCGCGATCGAGTTGTACGCCGAGGCGTTTGAATCCGTGGGCCGGCTCGACCGGCTGCAGTCGTTTGCCAGCCATTTCGGCGCCGATTTCTACGGGCTGCCGCGCCACCGTGACACCATTACCCTGGTCAAGGAACCATGGGTGGCGCCTGCAACGTTGGAATTCGCGGGCGGGACGCTGGTGCCGTATCGCGCGGGCGAGACGTTGAGTTGGCGGCTGGCTTCGCCGAACGCATCATGACGCAGATTCCCCCGATTACTTTCGCCACACGCTTCCGCGGTTTTCTACCGGTGGTCGTCGACGTCGAGACCGGCGGCTTCAACTCGCAGACCGACGCACTGCTGGAGATAGCTGCAGTGCTCATCGAGATGCGCAGCGACGGCACGCTGGCGCGCGGCGAGACTCATCGCTACCACGTGGTTCCGTTTCCCGGTGCCAACATGGAGCCTGCGTCGCTTGCCGTCAACGGTATCGACCCGCATCATCCCCTGCGGCCCGCCATCCCCGAGGAAGATGCACTGCAGCGCATCTTCCGCGAAGTTCGAACCGCCATTCGGGCCGCGGATTGCAGCCGCGCAGTGCTGGTAGGGCACAACTCATTTTTTGATTTGAATTTCTTGAATGCGGCGGTCGCGCGTACCCAGGTCAAACGCAACCCGTTCCACCCTTTCTCGACCTTTGATACCGCAACTCTCGGCGGCGTGGCCTTTGGCCAAACGGTGCTGATGCGCGCGACGCTGGCTGCCGGCCTGGACTGGGATACCTCTTCTGCGCATTCCGCCGCATACGACGCCGAGCGAACCGCCGATCTTTTTTGCACGGTGTGTAATCAGTTCCAAGGCATATTCGAGAGCAGCCGCCGGCGACTGGCCTCGATGGGACCGTTGGAAGTGGAGCCGTCGAGCGACTCGATGGACCGAAATCAGGACGCCGACGTTTAAGCTGCGACCGCGCCCGCCTCAGCCAGCAGCTGCTTCAATTCGCCGCTCTTGTACATCTCCAAGGTGATGTCGCAGCCGCCGATCAGTTCGCCGTTGACATACAGCTGTGGGAAGGTGGGCCACTTCGAGTAGGTCTTTAGGGCCTCGCGCACTTCCGGGTCTTCAAATATATTGATATGCGCAAACTGGGCCCCGCAGGCACGCAGTGCTCCCACCGTTTGAGCGGAAAACCCGCATTGTGGGAAGTCGGGCGTGCCCTTCATATACAGCACCACCGGGGCGCCAGACAGCTGTGCTTTGATTCGTTCAATCGCGTCCATAGTCGACATTCTCCACATGATTTCAGGCGAGGCAACCCGGCGGGCATAACCCAATTGTACGATAACAGCCCCGACGGCACCCCTCGCGTTGAATTATTGAGGTCAGTCACCTATTCTTCAAGGTTGCCGCAACGCAGGATCCGCTTAATAGGGGGTCCGACGCACAACTTTATGGAGGGGAATCGCATGAACCCGTTAACAACCGTCAAATGGCCTCTAATCATAGGATTCGTGCTGGCTGTCGTGATTGCTGCTCTGGTGGAAGGCGGCCTGACCTTCAATAGCATCACCCTGGCCGCCCTGACGCGCTGGATGCACATCATATTCGGCGTATTCTGGATTGGACTCTTGTACTACTTCAATGCCGTGCAGACCCCCGGCATGGCCGCGGCGGCTGCCGATAAGGGCGGACCGGGCGGCGCCGGCGTCAATAAATACATCGCGCCGCGCGCCTTGTTGTGGTTTCGCTGGTCGGCACTCGGCACCTGGTTGCTGGGCGCCTACTTGCTGTCGCAAAGCCACGGCCGCTTCGTCAGCGCGTTCACCTTGAGCATGTTCGACACGCCGTTTTCGCGCCCGAATCTCATCATCGGCATCGGTGCCTGGCTGGGTACCATCATGCTGTTCAATGTGTGGGGACTGATTTGGCCCAACCAAAAAAAGATTTTAGGGATCGTGCCTGCCACCGACGAAGAGAAGGCCAAGGCCCGCAAAGTCGCGTTGTACGCCTCGCGGATCAACTTTCTGCTGTCAGTTCCGATGTTGATGTGCATGGTCGGACCGATGCACGGTCTGCCTTTCTGAACACTTGAGGTCGGCAATGACGGGCCCGGTGCGCTCATCGGTACCTGCGCCTGCGGATTTGCCGCAGCAGGTCGCCGCGGCCCTGGCTGAAGACATCGGCAGCGGCGATTTGACCGCCGCATTGATTGCGGCTGAAAAAACCGGCCGTGCGACCGTGATTACCCGCGAGCCGGCGATCGTATGCGGCACTCCTTACGTCGAAGAAAGTTTCCGGCAAGTGGATTCCCGCGTGAGCTTCGAATGGCTGGTGGCCGAAGGCGACAGCGTGCAGGGCAATCAGCGATTGTTTGCGGTCGACGGCCCGGCGCGCGCACTATTGACCGGCGAGCGCTGCGCGCTCAATTTCTTGCAGCTGCTCTCCGGCACCGCCACCGCGGCGCATTCTTATGCGACGCTTCTCGAAGGCACGAACTGCAGGCTGCTCGATACCCGCAAGACGATTCCGGGACTCAGGTCGGCGCAAAAGTACGCGGTACGCGTCGGTGGCGGATTCAACTACCGCATGGGGCTGTTCGACGGTATTCTCATCAAGGAAAATCACATCATGGCGGCGGGGTCGATCGCGATGGCGGTCGCGGCGGCAAGGCTTCAAGGCGGCAAAGTGCCCGTCGAAGTCGAGGTGGAGAACCTCCCGCAATTGCAGCAGGCGATCGATTCGGGCGCCGACATCGCCATGCTCGACAACTTCGCGCTGCCCACGATGCGTGAGGCGGTGGCCCTCAACGCCGGTGCGAAGAAACCGTTGAAACTCGAAGCTTCCGGGGGAATCACCGAAGCCACGATTCGCGAAATCGCCGCCACCGGAGTCGACTTCATTTCGGTCGGCAGCATCACCAAGCATGTGCGCGCCGTGGACTTGTCGATGCGGTTCGAATGGCGCGGCTAGCGCCTGGGGTCAGACGCTGTTCGCGGCCTTGAGCACGCGCTGCGGCTGCGATACCCCGTAGCCCTGGGCATAATCGACGCCCAGGCTTTGCAGCATGTTGATGATTTCCTGATTCTCCGCAAACTCGGCGATGGTCTGCTTGCCGGTCAGGTGGCCGATCTCATTGATCGAACGAACCATTTCACGGTCGATGGGATCATGCAGGATTTCCTTGACGAAACTGCCGTCGATCTTCAGGTAGTCGACCGGGAAATGCTTGAGATAGCCGAACGATGACAAGCCGGTGCCAAAATCATCGAGCGCGAATTTGCAACCCAGTTCCTTCAATGCCTGGATGAACCGGTTGGCCTGCGAGAAGCTCGCGATGGCCGCGGTTTCGGTGATTTCGAAGCAGATCTTGGTCGCATCCAAGCCGCTGCGATGGAACTGGTCGATGACGTAAGGCAGGAATTTGTCGTCGCCCAGGCTTTGCCCCGATAAATTGATCGAGCACATCGTGAGCTTTTCGCGCTCGTCCGCTTCCGACACCAGCCAGCGAAATGCGTTTTCGATCACCCAGCGATCGATGCTCGGGGTGATGCCGTAGCGCTCGGCGGCCGTCATGAAATTGTCCGGCCCGACGATCTTGCCGGTTTCGTCGCGCATGCGCAGCAGCAGCTCATAGTGCGAGCCGGCTTCGGTTTTCTGCAGCGGCATGATGGTTTGCCGGAAAAGCTCGAACCGTCCCTCTTCCAGCGCATTGTTGATGCGCGCCGCCCATTGCATTTCGCGGCGGCGGCGCATCAAATCAATGTCGTTTTCCTCGAAGCTGTGGACGCGATTGCGGCCGGCTTCCTTGGCGGCCTGGCAGGCGCTGTCGGCGGCGCTCAACACCGATGCGACATCGGCATTGTCCGCGGATATCGGCACGACGCCGATGCTGGCGCCCAGGCGGAAGGTGCGCTCCTCCCAGGTGAACTTGAAGTTGCGCACCGCCTCGCGCAGCGCCTCGGCGGTGCGCATGGCTTCATCCAGCGAGCAGCTTTCGAGCAGAATGCCGAACTCATCGCCGCCCAGGCGCGCCAGCGTGTCGCGCCAGCGGACCTTTGATTTCAGGAGCGCGCCCACCTGCCCCAGCAAGGCATCGCCGGCGCTGTGGCCGCAGGTATCGTTGACGATCTTGAACTGATCCAGATCGAGGACGCACAACGCGTACGAGGTTTCGCGCGCTTTGGCGCTCTTCAGGGCGCGTTCCATGCGATTTTCGAATTCGCGCCTGTTTACCAAGCCGGTGAGCACGTCGTGGCTGGCGTGATAGCTCAGGCGCCGGTTGAGCTCGCGGGCCTCGCTGACATCATGGAACACCAGAACGCCGCCGGACACCGCGCCGCTGCCGTCGCGAATCGGCGATGCGGTGCTTTCCACATAGATTTCGTTGCCATCCCGGCGGATGAGCAGCATCGGGCGCACCGATTTGATCGAGCGAGTGCGGCGGATGGCCACCGCCAGCGGATTTTCGAGCGGCTCGCAAGTCTCCTCGTGGAAAGCTCGAAAGATCTCCTCGATGGCACGACCCTGACTATCTTCGAGACGCCAACCGGTCAGCGCTTCGGCCACCGGGTTCACGTAGTCGATGATGCCCTTTGCATCCGAGGTGATGACCCCGTCGCCGATGCTCTGCAAAGTGATTTGCGCGCTCTCTTTCTCGCGAAACAGCGCTTCTTCGTAGAGTTTTCGTTCAGTTATGTCCAGCTCGACGCCGACCAAGCGCAGCAACCGGCCCTTGTCGTCGACCTTGGCCTTGGCACGGCTGATCACCCAGCGCCATTCGCCCGTGGCATGGCGCATGCGATGCAAGCTCTCGAAAATCGGCGTCTTGCCGGCAACGTGATCACGAATCGCAGCCTGCACGCGCGACATGTCGTCCGAGTGCACCAGTGTGCGCCAGTCCGGTACCTGCCCGGCATCGCTCTCATCGTATCCCAGCATCGCTTTCCAGCGCGGCGAGTAGTAAACGCGATTGTTGAGCGTGTCGAAGTCCCACAGTCCATCGTTGGCGCTATACAGAGCCAGTTCGTTGCGCTCTTCCAAGTCCTCCAAATGACACTGGATCTCGATGCGCTCGAGTCCGGTGGCAAGACTGCTGCCCACCAGCTTCATCAGCAAATGCAGCTGCACATCCGAATTATCGCGGGGACGCGCGCTGCCGATGCCGAGCACACCTGCGGCTTTGCCCTTGATGAAGTATCCGATCATCAGCACCGATCCGATGCCGAGATGGCTCCAGAGCGCGGCATCGTCGCGCTGATCGGCGCGGGGCGCCGCGGTATCGCGCAGCTCCGATACCCGCAAGGGCGCGAGCCGCGAGCGCAGCCACGGCATGACATCCAGCGGCTGGCCGCGCAACTGTTCCGGATTGCCCGTGGCCAGCAAGCCGCGCGCGACCTGGGCTTCGCTGAACACGCCCAATTCCATGTCGAGGCTGATGTGAAAAGCCGCGTCCGCTCGAGTCGCTTCGCGCAGCAATTCCAGATTCACGATGATGGTGTCGAGCGCGGTGGCGGCCGTCATCGTTTGAAAATCGACGGCGATCTTGGTGCAAATTACGTCAAGTCCGGCGTTGGGTCGCGCACCGCGCCGCGGCCACGCGTGCGGGGACAATATGTCCGAGGCGGTCAGGTCTGGGTGGCGGGGATCGTTTGGAGCTATTGCCATGCGCCGTCACAGGTCCCAGAGGTGAAGTTACGGTTGTAGATCAATAGTTTGCCACTCAGTCCATCGAGAAAATCGAATGCGTCACACAGTTCCTGAAGGGTATGCGACGCTTACATACGATCGGATTCTCGCATAAGTTGTCAGGAATACAAGCTAAGCGATTGTATTAATGGGGCTTCAGCAAAAAACCTGACCCACGAGTCGGATGAGCAATTTTCCAACGTCGACGAGTGCGGCAAACTTGTCGCCGTAATTCATGCGATAGCCGACCTCGCTGTTTCGAACAACCTTGTAAGCCTCTGTTCCATATCGGCTTGTAGCCGCTCCAAAGCAGCCGCATCCAGACCTTTTGCGACATAGATGGGCTCGCCCACCGCGATCACGATGCGCGAGCCGATTTTTGGAATCACGAATCGATCCCAACTGATTTTCCACGCGCGTGTTGCAAAGTAACTCAATGGCACAATCGGCCTTTGCGAGAGTTGTGCGAGCAGCAACGCGCCGGGCTTGAACTTCCACGGCGGTCCGCGCGGACCATCCGGTGCAATGACTGGCGATATGCCCTCGAGCATCAGCGCCTGATAAAAATCGCGCAGCGCGCGGGCACCGGTGTGCGTCGATGATCCGCGGATCACTTCGCCGCCGAGACTGCGCACGATAATGGCTCCGAACTCGCCGTCCACGGAGGGGCTGATCAATACGCCGAGCTTCACGCCGGCATTGCGCAGCTCGAATAAGTACTTGGCGCAGAACAGTTGATGCTGATGCCAGTACACCGGGATGAACGAGGGTGCGCGTGCGAGGGTCGCCGTGATGTGTTCGCCGCCGACGACCTGTACCGAGCGGCACCAGCTCCAAACCATGCGCATCAGCGCCAAAAAAATGGGCGCCCCCATTCTATATAGCCACAGGCGCCCTGCCGTCAGGCGGCGCCCGGAGCTGGTTTGCTGCGTATAGATGGTGTTGGTGAGTCCACCCTTCTCGCGTTTTTTTTGCACAGCTCGTATTGTCGGGAAGCACCCCGTAGGGCGCAATCCCTAAGTTACAATGCCGCCATGCACACCATAGCCATTCCGCCGGGGCCGACCGAAGGCTTCGATCTTGGCGGCAGCGATGAATCACTGGCGCGATTGCAGGATTACTTTGCCCGATTCGGCGATGTCTACCGGGTATTCGCGCCCAGCCGCGGCGTGTTCAACTATGTCATCAATCATCCCGACGACATCAAGCGGGTGCTGCTGACGAATCACCGCAATTACACCAAGGGCGAGGGCATTGATCGCGTCAAGATCCTGCTTGGCAACGGCATCATGACCAGCGAAGGGGCTTTTTGGCGCCGGCAGCGCCGCATGCTGCAGCCCTCGTTCCACCGGCGCGTGATTGATCAATTCAGCAAGCTGCTCAGCGAGGTCAACGACAAATATGCGCAGCGCTGGTTAGGGATGGCGGCGCGCGGCGACGCGGTCAACCTGTCGAGCGACGCCAGCGAATTGACGCTGGAAATCGTGCTCAAGTCCATTTTCGGCAACGACTTGGAGCGCTTGGAACTTCAAATGGGCGCCAATCCCTTCGAGGTCGTGGCCAAACAATCGAACCGCGATTTGAAATTCGCGTTTCAGTTTCGCTCGCTGGCGCGATTGGTGGGCGAATTGATCCAAAGGCGGCGGCAGACGCAGGAACAGCATTTCGACTTCTTGAGCATGTTCATGCTGACCCGCGATCGCGACAGCGACGAACCGATGCCCGACAAGGAACTGATCGACGAGGTGCTCACGCTGATCGTTGCGGGTCACGAAACCACCGCGGCGGCGCTTACCTGGACCTGGTACCTGCTCAGCCGTCACCCCGAGGCCGCGGAGCAGCTGCAGGCGGAGGTCGATCGCACGCCGTCGCGCGATGCACTTGGACTCGACGCCGCCGAAGCCCTGTCCTTCACCCACCAGGTGTTGCAGGAATCCCTGCGGCTTTATCCGCCTGGGTGGCTGCTCACACGCCGCGCGATCGAGGCAGATGAACTCGGCGGTTTCGCCATTGCGCCGCGCACCGATGTGTTCATCAGTCCCTACATGCTGCACCGGCACCCGGAGTTCTGGAGCGAACCGGAGGCATTCCGGCCCGAGCGCTTTGCCGGCGCCGATGCCGAGGAGCGGCACCGCTTCGCGTATATTCCGTTCGCGGTGGGGCCGCGACACTGCATCGGCGAAAATATTGCGATGTTCGAGATGCTGGTGCACATGCACACCATGGTGCGGCGATTTCGCCTGCGGCGCGCAACCAACGAACCCATTGAACTCGAGGCGCAAATCAACCTGCGGCCTCGATCGAACCTCATGATGATGGTGGAAACGAGATGAATGATCACGACAGGCTCTCAAGCTACGCGACATTGGTCGATGTCCTCGAGAGCAATCGGGGCGTGGACCGCAGCGTCACGTATATCGAGGGCGAGAACGCCGAACGGCGCGTGCATTACCAGGATGTTTACGCGCGCGCACTGGGCATTCTATATCTGCTGCAGAGCGCCGGCGCCAAGCGCGGCGATAAAATGATCATTTTCCTCAACAACAATGAGCAGTTCCTCGACGGCTTTTGGGCCGCCATATGCGGCGGCATCGTGCCGGTGCCGCTTGCGGTCGGCATCAGCGATGAACACCGCCACAAGCTGCTGCGGGTCGCGCGTAAGCTCGGCAATTCTCTGTTGTATACGGACGCAAAAAGTCTGGAGCGCCTGGGTAACCTGGCATCCGAGGTGGGCGAGACCGAACTGTTCCGGCAGATCAAATCGCGCGCCTTCTTGGTCGAATCCATCGCGGATATCTCCAAGCCGGGCAAAATTGTCCGGCCTCAACCCGAGGATCTGGCATTCATTCAATTTTCCTCCGGCTCGACCAGCGAACCCAAAGGCGTGATGCTCAGCCACGGAAATTTGATCGCGAACACGCAGGGTTCGACAGAAATCGACAAGTTCAGCGATCGCGACGTGTCATTGAGCTGGATGCCGTTGACGCACGACATGGGCTTGATCGGCTTCTATCTGATGCAGTTCGCCAATCGCGTGCACGTCAACCTGATGCAAACGGAGCTGTTTGTGCGCCGGCCGCTGTTGTGGCTGCAGATTGCAGCCAAGAAACGCGTCACGATCACCTGCTCGCCGAACTTCGGCTATCGCCATTTTCTCAAGGTGCTGGGCGATCGGCGCCTGGAAAACCTCGATTTGTCGGCGATTCGATTGATCTACAACGGCGCTGAACCGATATCCGTGCCACTGTGCAACGAATTCATGAGTTCGCTTGCCTACACGGGCTTGAAGCGCCAGGCCATGTATCCGGTGTACGGCCTGGCGGAGGCTTCGCTGGCGGTCACCTTGCCGCCGTTGGGATCGGACTATCGCTGGATACGCGTGAATCGGCATCGTTTGAATGTCGGCGCGCAAATCGAAGTCAATCCTGCGGAAGCGCGCGACGCGCTCGAATTAATGTGCGTCGGGCACGTAGTGCCGAACACTGAATTGCTCATCGCGGACGATTCGCGCGCCGCGCTGCCGGACGGCAAGGTGGGACATATCCTGATTCGCGGCGCCAGCGTCACGCGCGGCTACTTCGCGGACCCAGCCGCCTCCGCAGCGGCGATCGACGCCAACGGTTGGGTCGACACCGGCGATCTCGGTGTCATACACGAAGCCGGCCTGTACATCGCCGGCCGCACCAAGGAAATCATCTTCGTCAACGGCCAGAACTACTATCCGTACGATTTGGAGAACATCGCACAGCGCGCACCCGGCCTCGAACTCAACAAGGTGGTCGCCGCCGGCGTCTTGAAGCCGGGTTCGCAGGGCGAGGAACTGGTCGTGTTCGTGCTCCACCGCGGCAACATGGCGGATTTCCTGCCTACCGCGGCAGCGGTCAGTCGGCTCGTCAACGAACACACCGGCCTCGAGGTCGCGCAGGTCATACCGACCAAGCGCATCCCCAAGACCACCAGCGGCAAAGTGCAGCGGCACCTTTTGGAGCAGGCCTATATCGAGGGCGAGTTCGACGCCGAACTTACTGAACTCAAGGCGCTGCACGACTCTCACGGCGTTTCGCATCGCGCCGCGGCGGGTCTGGAAACGCGGCTGCAATCGATTTGTGAAGCGGCGCTGCCTGGCAAGAGAATCGACGTAAACGACAATTTATTTGAGATCGGCGCAAGTTCGCTGAAACTGATCGAGATTCACGAGAGCATCGACCGCGATTTTCCGGGCCTCATCGATTTGACCGAATTGTTCGATCACCCAACCATCGCGCAGCTGGCGAAGCACCTGGAATCCAAACTCGGAACGCCGCGACCTCAATCGCCGGCGTAGAGCGGCTTTTTCAAGCGCCAACGCCGGTAGGACCACAGCCAGTCGGCAGGGCTCGCGAGCACATCGGCCTCGCAGGCGCGCGCATATCGTTCCGTGATCTGATTGGGTTCGAGCGCCTCGCGCCCGTCCCATAACTGCCGAAACTCCACTTCGTAGCAGCTGCGCCGCACGCGGCGCATGCGCGCATACATCACGGGTAGGCGCGTCGCGCGCGCGATTTGTTCCGCGCCGATGTAGAACGCGGTGTCCTGACCGAGAAATTTCGTCCAATAGCGCTGGTCGGTCGAGACCGGCGCCTGATCGGCGTTCACGCCCAGCGCGCGTGTAATACCACGTCGGCGCAGAATATCCGCCAGCAGCTCCTTGGCGGGCACCAGCCGCGCGCCAAACCGCGAGCGCACTCCGAGCATCAAGCGCTCGGCCCACGCATCGTGCAGAGGCTTGTAGGCGGCGTCCACGGGGTAACCCAATTGCAGCGTCACGCCGTGCAGCAGCCATTCCCAGTTACCGAGGTGCGATGTGACGAACATGATGGATTGGCCGGCGTCCAGATACTGACGCGCCACTTCCAGGTTTGTGACGCGCATGCGCTGGCGCATCGCGGCCTCGCTCATCGACGCCGATTTCAGCACCTCGATCAGGACATCGCAGTAATTTTTCAGGAATTGTTTGTGAATGGCCTCGCGCTGCGCAACGCCGGCGTCCGGATACACCTTCTCGAGCTGCTCGACTATCACATTGCGGCGATGACGCACCACATAGTAGGCCAGGAAGTACAGAAAGCCGGCAAACGCGTAGAGCACGGCAAAGGGAATACGCGATAAAAGCTTGATCATTGAATCACAAGTCTAGCGTCATCCGGCGCACACTTGGTAAGCTTCGAGGCCTAATTCCCGGAGGCAGCAATGAGATCGCTCGGCAGCAAACCGCAGGGCGCGCGGCTCGAGCGCATCAAGGCATCGGCGCGTTGGGCCGGCGACCGGTTTCGGAACATACATCCAATCGCTCCGGGACTGCGCGACCCCAACGCATCGATGCCGACCTTGAGCGAATTTCTGTGCGGCGGCGAGCGGCGCGTGCCGCGTGGGCCCCTGCCCTCGATGAACCCGCTTTCAGACTGGAGCAAGCCGCCCGCCAGCGGGCTGCGCGCGACCTGGCTCGGCCATTCCACAGTGTTGATCGAGATCGATGGACTGCGCGTGCTCACGGATCCTGTGTGGGGGCCGCGCGCCTCGCCCTCGACTCTGGCCGGCCCCAAACGTTTCCAGCCGGTGCCGGTTGCGCTGCGTGCCATGCCGCCGCTCGATCTCGTGATCGTGTCGCACGATCACTACGATCACCTCGACTATCCCACCATCCGCGAATTCGCCAAGCTTGATGTGCCGTTCGTCACCTCGCTCGGCGTCGGCGCCCATCTTGAAGCCTGGGGCGTAAACCCCGAGCGCATCGCCGAACTCGATTGGTGGGAATCCCACCGGGTGCCGAACACCGGCCTGACCGTCAGTGCCGCGCCCTCCCAGCACTTTTCCGGACGCGGTCTGAAGGATCGCAATCGAACATTGTGGTCCTCATTCATCATGCGCAGCGAGCGCCATGCCGTATTCTTCAGCGGCGATACCGGTCTTACAACGGAATATCGCACCATCCGCGACCGGCTTGGGCCTTTTGATCTGGTGATGTTGGAAGTGGGCGCATTCCATCCGGCCTGGGGCGACATTCACTTGGGACCGCACAACGCGCTCGAAGCTTGGGAACTGCTCGGCGGCGGCGCTTTCCTGCCCGTGCACTGGGGCACCTTCAGCCTTGCGATGCATGCCTGGGACCAGCCCGCCGAGGCGTTGCTGGAATTGGGCCCGAAAGCGGGTGCGAAGCTTCTCATGCCGCGCCTCGGCGAACCGGCCGAGCCCACGCATTTCCGAGGCATCGAGCCCTGGTGGCGGGCTGTCGATACAATCGCGCAGACACCCAAGCCTACCGAAATGCCGGCGCCAGAGACGCTGCCGGCCGCCATGCCCTGGCCGATCGACTAAATTGGGGAGCGTTGAATGAGCGCGGTAAGTGACGAGTTGCAGGCGATCGAGCGCTTCGACGTGCTCATCGTTGGGGCAGGAATCTCCGGCATCGGCGCGGCCTTCCACCTGACCCAGCAGTGCCGCGCGATGAGTTTTGTCGTTCTCGAAACCCAGGCGAGTTTCGGTGGCACATGGCTCACCCACCGCTATCCAGGCATCCGCTCCGACAGCGACCTCTACACTTTCGGTTATAGGTTCAAACCCTGGACCAGCGCGCCGATTGCTTCCGCGGCAGAGATCTTGAGATACATGGGCGAGGTCATCGAGGACAACAAACTTGAGGCCCACATCCGCTATCGGCACCGGATTCTGACCGCGAGCTGGTCGAGCAAGGAGAATCTTTGGAGCATCGAGGCGATCCGCACGGACAGCGGCGAGAAAGTTCGAGTCGCTGCAAGCTTCCTGTGGATGTGCCAGGGTTACTACCGGCACTCCAAGGGATACACGCCCCATTGGCAGGGCGTTGAGAACTTCAATGGCCGCATCGTTCATCCGCAAACTTGGCCGCAGGACCTCGACTACAAGGATAAGAATGTTGTCGTCATCGGTTCGGGTGCTACCGCGGCGACGCTCATCCCGGCGATTGCGGCCGAAGTCAGCCACGTCACGATGCTGCAACGCTCACCGACTTATTTCATCACCGGCCGCAATGCCATCGTCATCGCCGACGAACTGCGGGACCTGGGTGTGGACGAAACCTGGATCCACGAGATCGTGCGCCGCAAGATCCTGCGCGAGCAGGATGCGTTTACTCACCGATCCTTCAGCGAGCCCGAGGTGGTGAAAAAGGAGCTGCTGGAAGGCGTTCGCGCTGCCGCCGGCCCCGACTGCGACATCGACAGTCACTTCACGCCGAAGTACCTGCCCTGGCGCCAGCGCATTGCGTTCGTGCCGGATGCCGACCTGTTCGCGGCAATCCGCTCCGGCAAGGCATCGGTGGTCACCGATGAGATCGAACGATTTGCCGAGACCGGCATTGTGCTGAAATCCGGCAAGCTGCTTGCCGCCGACATCATCGTGACGGCCACTGGTTTCGAGCTCAATGTCCTCGGCGATATCCAATTCAGCATCGACGCGAAGCCGCTGGTATTTTCCGAGACGGTGACCTATCGCGGCATGATGTTCACCGGCATTCCCAACATGGCGTGGGTGTTCGGATATTTCCGCGCTAGTTGGACGTTGCGGACCGACCTGGTTGCCGATTTCACCTGCCGGCTGCTGAATCACATGCAAGAAATAGGCGCGCGCAAGGTCACGCCGAGACTGCGGCCGGAGGAGGAGAATTTGCCGCTGCAGTCCTGGATCGATCCACAGAATTTCAATCCGGGCTATGTGATGCGCGGCATGCACCTGCTGCCGAAACGACTCGCCATGCCGGAATGGCAACACTCGCAAGACTATTGGGCTGAAAAGGATCAGATACCGACGGCTGACCTGGACGACGGCGCGCTGGTATACGAGTAGCTCGGTTGCGGGCGCTGCCAGGGAGGGTTCACAATCATGCATGCGCAAATTTCGACGACCACCGCGCGGCTCGATGATGATGCGGAGATGGCCAATTTCCTGGCGCCGATTCCCGACGCCGAGGGGCTCGCAAGGGTACTCGAGTCTGGGAAGCCGATATCCACGCGGGCGTACGAAGATGAGACTTGGACGGCCCTGTTTGTGGAGAGTGATGGCAATACAGTCATGTGCTTCAAGGTCGTGCCCATCACCATCGATCAAGCGGAAATGATTGAATTGCAGTGGGAACGAGATGTCGCATTGAGCGAGACGGCTTTTGCAAAGGCTGTCCAACTGGCTCTTGGCGCCTGACGGCACCGCGGCCACGATAGAGCCGCCCCGCCGCCGGCTATCGCTTTTGGTACTCAGCTGCCTCGCGGCCACGTGGCTGGTCTGGGGCTCGACGTATCTCGTGATTCGATTTGCGCTGGTGGGATTCGCGCCATTCTTTTTGATGGCGACGCGTTTCCTGTGCGCTGGCGCGCTGCTGATGGCCTGGCAGCTGGTTCGCGGCACACAGCTGCCCAGCTTCAAGCAGTGGCGCAATGCGCTGCTGGTGGGCACCTTGATGCTCGGCGCCGGCATGGGCGGCACCGCCTACGCCGAACAAACCATCGCATCGGGTTTGGTGGTTGCATTCGTTGCCATACTTCCATTGCTGCTGGTCGTGATCAATCTCGCCTTTCGCATTTATCCCAGCCGCAGTGAACTGTTCGCGGTCTTGATCGGGTTCGCCGGCGTTCTGATGTTGACTCGCGGTGCAGGAATGCACGCGTCGCCAGCCGGTCTGCTTGCCGTTTGTCTGGGGAGCAGCGGCTGGGCGCTCGGCAGCGTATTGAGTCAGCGAGGCTTCACCCTCGCCCCGGGCGCCACCGGCTTTGCGACCGAGCTGCTGGGCGGGGGAATTGCGCTGCTGGCCATGTCCGCAGTGAGCGGCGAATCCTGGCACTTCACCACGCAAATGAGTGCATGGCTGGCGTGGCTGTATCTGGTGACATTCGGATCGTTGATCGCTTTCAACGCCTATATGCTGCTGCTCTCCCGGACCTCGGCGACACTGGCAGCGAGCTACTCATTGGTGAATCCGCTGGTTGGTCTTATCCTAGGGGCAACTCTCGGCAAAGAAGCGATATCCATGGGGGAATGGGCGGCGGCAGGCATCGTCATGATCGGCGTGGTGTTGCTTTTCATGGACCGTCGCCAATAAATTGCGCGCAAGGGGAAGCCGATGAACCAGGAACTGACTCCTTTGGGACACGCAAAAGACTCGTTGATCGATTTGGCGATCCGATTCGGGCCAAAGCTGCTGACCGCGGTCCTGATCCTCACGGCGGGGGCGTTTGTCGCCACATGGGTCGCCCGCGCGGCAAGCCGGGGCCTCTCGCGCATCGATCTCGAACCGCCGGTCCGCCAGCTCCTGACCCGGGTAACGCGCGTACTGGTGCTGGGATTGTTCCTGCTGATGGCGTTGCAGAATCTCGGGGTCGAACTGCTGCCGCTGATCGCCGGACTGGGTGTCGCGGGCGCTGGTATTGCCCTCGCGACTCAAGGCGTGTTGAGCAATATGGTCGCGGGACTCACGATCATCTTCACTAAGCCCTACCGGGTCGGCGAATACATCGCCGTGGTCGGGGTCGAGGGCCAGGTGGAAGCGATTGCATTGTTCAATACGTCGCTGCGGCATCCGGACCGGTCGCGCATCATCGTGCCCAATCGCAAGATCGTCGGCGAAATTCTTCACAATTACGGCAGCATACGCCAATCGGACGTGCGGGTAGGCGTCGCCTACGAATCGGATCTTGGCATCGCCCTCGGCATCATCCGCGACCTGGTTCGTGCCAATCCGCGCGTGCTAAGTGATCCGGCACCCGTGATTCAGGTGGTGAGGCTTGGCGAGTCCGACGTGCAAATCGCGGTGCAGCCCTGGGTCGCAGTGGCCGACTACGGCGCCGTGGCCGGCGAGCTTCATGTATCGCTGGTCGAAGAGTTGCGCCGGCGCGGCATCAGCATTCCTTACCCGCAACGGGAAGTGCGCCTGACCCGGCTGACGCCTTAGTTCGCTTGTGGCGCCGATTGTGTCCGCAGCTCGGCGCCGGGGAGCGGTCGCAGAGTTGGATTGTTGCCGCTCAATATATCCTTCATGCGTTGTTCGATGAGCGGGTTCCATTCGGGATGAGTGAGAATATAGAAGCGCTCCTCGCGAATCGCGGCGAGCACATGTTTTCCGACTTCGCGCGGACTCAACGAATTCTTCAATAGCTCCGAGAACGATTTGCGAAACGCCTCATCCGGCGGCGCCGGCCGCGGGGTCTGGTCTGTAAATTCCGCCGGCCTGTTGCGCTCCGAATCAATAATGTTGGTGTCGACAAAACCCGGGCACAATACCGACATCTTCGGCTTGTGGCCGCCGCGCTGCAGTTCCAGATAAGTGCTCTCCGATAGGCCGACCACGGCGAATTTCGTAGTACCGTACAAAGCACTGCTCGGGATCAGTCCCGCCAATGATGCGGTGTTCACGATGTGCGCTTCGGTGTCCTGTTCGATCATCACAGGCAGGAACGAGCGAATGCCGTGCACGACGCCCATGAGATTGACGCCGAGTATCCAATGCCAGTCGTTGAGGGAACTCTTCCAGCTGGCGCCGCCGCCAACGCCGGTGGCAATGCCCGCGTTATTGCAAAGCACGTGCACCGCGCCGTATTTCTTGAGGGTCTGCCGCGCCAATTCGTCAACCTGCTCAGGCTTGGACACATCGGTGCGCATCGCAAGTACGTCGGCGCCGGCGTCTCGCAAGGAGCGAATCGTCTGATCGAGCGCGTCCGACTCGATGTCGCTCAAGACCACTTTCATGCCGGCGGCGACGAAGGTCTCGGCCATACCACGACCGATTCCGCTTGCCGCACCAGTGACAACGGCGACTTTATCTTTGATGTCTTTCATTGAAGCTCCAGAACTTGGGTATTTGGGGCGGATCCGTGCGATGACGGGCGCCAATTTCTATGTGCCAGGTCGGAAAAAAGGCAGACTGATATTCGCCGATGAGATTTGCTTACAATCCTTCCCGGCCGGCGGCCGCGATCATCTAGTGCCGATCAGTGGCTGATTCAACGGCCCCATCATGTCCGCCCGACTTTGTCCGCGGGGATGAAAGGGTCTCTAGGCACGAACGTACGTTTTTGAAGCCGAGGACATTTCCGACTCTGATCTGCAAACTGAATAATTTGCCCAATCTGCTGAACAAATTGAAAATGACCCTGTACTTCTCCTGGCGGTTGTCCGCAACGTACGCAATTTTCAGCGCATCGCAGACAATCGCCCCCGGCAACTTGTAGATGCGGGAATGCGAGACGAACGGATCGCGCACGCGCGCCACGAATTCAGGGTCGCGCGCAAGAATCCAGGTCGCAATCCGCTCCATGATGAATATCTTCATCTGCACGTCGTGATTACCCCGGTACGAGGTCGGCTGCCGAAGCTCGGCGCCCAATGGATCCGCGGGCGATTCGGCAATCGCGATCAGCTGCTCGGTGATGCCAAGCCATGCCTTCCAGAATCGCGGCTTGGCGATCATATAGTTGGAATACACCTCGTTGCGCGAATGGGTCACCAGCTCTTTGAGATCAGTGGGCTGGCCAATGCGCGTGAAGAACCGCGCCGCGAGATCCAATAGGCCCGGGTGGCAAAATTCTCCGTATTCAAACACGTTCCAATGATAGGCGGTCTTTTCAAGACTGTGACTGAACAGCACAACATCGGCCGAGTTGCTCTCACGGCTAACGATGTTGCGGACCGCGGCGGCACTCAGATTGGTTTTCTGATTGAATCGCGGCGAAAGAAACCCGTAGAAAGCGTCCTCATCCAACGGCTCGCCGAGCAGAAACTTCCTGATCGGCCAATATTCGTACCAATCGAGCCGTTCGTTCGACGAGTTATCGAGCACCAGAAAGCCAGGGTCTAAATCTTCGCTCTTGGCGTAGTGAGGAAGAATCTGATAGATGAATATTTCCGACATTACAAAGATCGCCCAGGCTGATAGTCCATTAGTGCCGCCAGGCGGCATTGTGAGTCTTGGTCACGGAGAGGTCCACACTGGCGCCACTCCCCCGCCGACGTGCTGATATATTTGATTCCACCTCGTAAACCGCCAGCCTCGACATGGACAGCATAGCCGCCCCACCGAATCCGAAAGATGTATGCGCCCTAGCGGTGACCTATCATCCGGATTCCGACTTTGTAGCGCAAATCAGCCGTGTTCTGCCACAGGTCGGCGCACTGGTGATCGTGGACAATGGCTCCGCCTCCGCCGAGCTTGAGATGCTGCGCCAGTTAGCGGCTAATTCCATGATTACACTGGTGTTAAATGCAGACAATCTCGGCATTGCGCGGGCGCTGAATATCGGCATTGAGCGTGCGATCGCACTCGGATTCGCCTGGGCGCTGCTGCTCGATCAAGACAGCATCGTCGACGATGAGATGGTGCAGACCTTGCTGGCGGTCCACGCTGGCTTCCCCGACCGCGACCGATTGGCGGTGGTTGGATCCGGCTTCAGGGACGTCATCAGCAAGGAATCGAAGCCCATCAATGTCGGCGATGGCTGGATCGAAGTCGAATGCGTAATCACCTCGGGCTCCTTGATCCCGTTGCCGGTGCACGCTGCGATCGGACCCTTCCGGGAGGATTTCTTCATCGACTATGTCGATATCGAATATTGCTACAGAGCGCGGGCCTTAGGCTTCAGGGTGATCAAAACGCGAGCCACTCTCATGTCGCACGCGATCGGGGCGATCACGCGGCACAACGTTCTAGGCTTCAAAAAGTGGACGTACAACCATTCTCCCGATCGCCGCTACTACATTGCGCGGAACGATACCGTGCTGCTGCGTGAATACGGGAACTATGTGTTGGGACTTTGGGCGTTGAAAAGCTTGAGCCGCTGCGTTCGCCTGTGCAAGCGGATCGCCCTGTACGAGCAGATGAAAACCCGAAAGATGGCCGCCGTCGCGCAGGGCTGGTGGGACGGAGTCCGCGGACACATGGGACCGCGTCCACGCGGTGCGGCGCCTAACCCGCAGGTTCGATCGACGACAGACTGACGCCGTGCTTGGCGACGCCGCGCAAGGCCTTGGGCAGGGCGAAAATCACATGTTCCTGCCGTCCCTGCAGCTCTTCCGCAACTTCGCCGCCCCACTCGCGCAGCTTTGCGATAACGCCCTGCACCAGAATTTCCGGCGCCGATGCGCCGGCCGTCAGCCCTATTTTGTTGATTCCCGCAAACCACTCACGGCGCAGATCCTCCGGCCCATCGACCAGGTATCCGGCCTTATTGTTTTTATCCGCCATTTCGCGCAAGCGGTTGGAATTCGAGCTGGATTTTGAGCCGACGACCACCAGTACGTCGCAGCGTCCGATCAGTTCCTTGACGGCGTCTTGGCGGTTTTGCGTTGCATAGCAAATGTCCTCCTTCACCGGCGCCTTCAGCGCTGGAAACCGAGCTCGCAATGCCGTCACTATGGCGGCCGTGTCATCCACGGACAGCGTGGTCTGAGTGACGAAAGCCACCTGCTCGGGGTTGCGCACCTGCAATTTGGCCACGTCCTCGACGGTCTGCACCAATACGATCGACCCGCCGAACGACGCATCGAACTGCCCAATCGTGCCCTCCACCTCCGGATGTCCCGCGTGGCCGATCAAGAACACCTCGCGCGCCTCGCGTGCGTATCGCGTGATCTCCATGTGTACCTTGGTGACCAGCGGACAGGTCGCATCAAAGACTTTAAGCGAGCGGCGCTGGGCTTCATCCTGCACCGCGCGTGGCACGCCGTGGGCGCTGAATATCACGGTGGCATCGTCGGGCACCTCGGTCAATTCCTCGACGAATACCGCGCCGATCGTGCGCAAGCGGTCCACGACGTGCTTGTTGTGCACGACTTCGTGCCGCACATAGATCGGGGCGCCAAACAATGCGACCGCGCGTTCGACGATATCGATGGCGCGGTCCACCCCGGCGCAGAATCCGCGCGGATTAGCCAACAGTATTTGCATCAGTCTTCCGCCTTCCTTCCAACAGGGCATCCAACAAGAGACAGGCGGCGCCGACGGTGATGGCCGAATCCGCCACGTTGAATGCGGGAAAATACGCTCGATCCCAGTGAAAGTGAATGAAATCTATGACATGCCCCAAGCGGATGCGGTCAATCACATTGCCAAGGGCGCCCCCTAGAACGAGTGCCAGCCCACATGCCAGCAGCGAGTGCGCGCCGCGCCTCAAGCGCAGCAGCCATACGACGATGCCGAGGCTGACTACACCTGCAAGGCCGATGAACACCCAGCGCTGCCACCCTGAGGCGGAGGCGAGAAAGCTGAACGCCGCGCCAACGTTGTGCATGCGCGTGATCTCGAGGATCGGCAACACGGTTATGAATTCGAATTCACCGAAGTGCTGGGCGATGTAGCTCTTGCTGAGTTGGTCGGCCATGACCACGACGGCAGACAACACCAACCAGATGGCAGCACTGCTGCGAATGTCACGCGTGCTCATGCGAATCGACGCTCTTCGCCGGGACCTTCAACGTTGCTCACGCAGCGCGCGCAAATCTCGGGATGGCGGGGGTCGCTGCCGACATCCTCGCGCAATTGATAGCAGCGCACGCACTTAGGATGGTCGCTGGGCTCGACATGAATCCAAACATCCTCATGACTGGCCTTGACGGCGTTTGCAGGAATCGGGCCCGGGTTCACATGCGCATAACTCGTGATCAACAAGAATCGCAGCTCGTCGCGCATCGCCTCGAAGCGCGGCGCCAGCGCTTCGGGCACGAATACAGCCACTTCGGCCTCGAGCGACGAGCCAAGTGCCCCGGCTGCCCGCAAGCGCTCGAGTTCGCGCCCCACGTCCGTTTTCAACGCAATCAGCGCGGGCCAATCGATCGCCGAAGCGCGCTCGGCTCCGGCGGGAAACTGATGCCAGACATTCATGAATACCGATTCGTTCGGAACTTTGGGAAGATGGCCCCAGACCTCCTCGGCCGTGAAGCTCAAAATTGGCGCAATCCAGCGCACCATCGCCTGCGCCAAATGATGTAGCGCGGTCTGCGCCGAGCGCCGCGGCGCACTGCCTGCGCCCGTGGTGTAGAGCCGGTCCTTGATGATGTCCAGGTAGAACCCGCCGAGTTCCACCACGCAGAAATTATGGATCTGCTGATAGATATCGTGAAACTCATAGTTGCGATACGCGGTTACCACCTCATTTTGCAGATGAAAGGCCTGCGTCATGGCCCATTGATCAATGGCAAGCATATCGTCGAACGCCACCGATTGCCGCTCGGGATCGAAGCCGTGCAAGTTGCCTAAGAGAAATCGCAGGGTGTTGCGCATGCGCCGATAGGAATCCGCCATGCGTTTGAATATCTCTTCCGAAACGCTCATCTCGTTGGCGTAGTCGGTCGCCGCTATCCACAAACGAACTACGTCCGCGCCCAACGTGCTGGTCAGTTTTTGCGGCGCGAGAATGTTGCCGAGCGACTTCGACATCTTGCGGCCGGATTCATCCACCGTGAAGCCGTGAGTGAGCACGGCGCGGTACGGAGCGCGGCCATACATCGCCACCGAGGACAACAGGGAGCTGTGAAACCAACCGCGATGCTGATCCGAGCCCTCCAAATACAGATCCCCGGGTGAACTGATTTCAGGGCGCATTTGCGAGACGCAATAATGCGCCACTCCCGAATCAAACCAGACATCCATGACATCGGTGGCCTTGTCATAGCGGCTCGCGTCCGCACCCAGCAGCGCCGCGGCATCCAAATCGAACCAAACATCGATGCCATCATGCTCGACCCGTTTGGCCACTTCTTCGATCAGTTCGTGCGTTCTCGGGTGCAATTCGCCGGTTTCCTTGTCGACGAACAACGGAATCGGCACACCCCAGGTTCGCTGCCTGGAGACGCACCAATCCGGACGCACTGCGATCATGCTGGAAATCCGCTGCTCACCCCACGCGGGCATCCAATCGACATGTTCAATGGCCTCGAGCGCTGCCTTGCGCAAGCCCGCTTGTTCCATGCTGATGAACCACTGCGGCGTGGCGCGAAATATCACCGGCGTCTTGTGACGCCAGCAATGCGGATAGGAATGATGATGCGGTTCGTCCTTGAGCAGCCGGCCGTGCTCAATCAGCTCTCTGATCACATGTGCGTTGGCGTCGAATACCAGCTCGCCTGCAAACAGCGCAGTTGTGGGCAGAAAGCGCCCGTCGCCGCCCACCGGGTTGTCAATTTCGAGGTTGTAGCGCTGGCCCACGATGTAATCATCGAGGCCGTGTCCCGGCGCCGTGTGCACGGCTCCGGTGCCTGCATCCAGTTTGACGTGCTCGCCGAGAACCACGGGCACCTGGCGATCGTAGAAAGGATGCTGCAGCTGAAGGTGCTCCAGACCTAAGCCCTTGGCTGTTGCGAGGGCGGTCCATTCCGTCACCGCCAGCGTGTGCATGACGGATTTGACCAGCTCGGCCGCCAACAGCAGCCGCTCGCGCCCTGCTCCAAAATCAAATTCCACCAGCGCGTATTCGATCTGCGGATGCAGGGCGACCGCGCGATTCGCGGGCAGTGTCCACGGCGTCGTCGTCCAAATGGCGACCGCAGTCGACCCATCCGCAATCATGCGCTGCTCTTCGGCCCCGTCCGCCATGCGCTGCGCGAAATCGGCGCGATCGACTACTTCGAAGCCCACGTAGACGCCGGGCGAGGTGATGTCTTCGTATTCCACCTCCGCCTCGGCCAGCGCCGAGCGGCAGTTCAGGCACCAGTGCACCGGTTTGAAACCCTTGTAGAGGTGGCCATTTTTGATGATCAGAGAAAAAGCGCGCAGCTGGTCGGCCTCATAGCGCGGCATCATGGTCAAGTAGGGCCGCTCCCAATCGCCGAGAATGCCCAAGCGCTTGAAATCGCTGCGCTGTGCATCGACCTGTTTGTGGGCGTATTCCCGGCAGGCGGCGCGGAACGATTTGGCATCGATTTTCTGTCCGACGCGGCCGTGCGTTTTCTCGACCTGCATCTCGATCGGCAGCCCGTGACAATCCCAGCCCGGCACATAGGGGGCATCGTAGCCATCCAAGGAGCGCGACTTGACCACGATGTCCTTGAGAATCTTGTTGACCGCATGACCCAGGTGGATGATGCCGTTCGCGTACGGCGGGCCATCGGTGAGAATGAATGACGGCCGCCCTTTGGCGGCGAGCCGGATCTTTTGATACAGGCCGTCGCGTTCCCAAGCCGCCAGCATCCGCGGTTCGCGGTTGGCAAGATCGGCCTTCATCGGGAAACCCGTGTTCGGCAGATTTATCGTATTTTTGTAATCAGCCACTATTCACCTTCGCCAACAGATTGCGCGCCTGTGCGGCGTCGATCTTCATTTGCCTTATCAGAGCATCCAAGGAATCGAACTTGACTTCGTCGCGCAGCTTCGCCACGAACTCCACTTCAATCTCTCTTCCGTATAGATCACCCGCGAAATCAAACACATGAACCTCGAGGAGCATGTCGGTGCCATCGACCGTGGGCCGCGTCCCCAGACTCACTACCGCCATCAATGGCTTAGGTTCGATGCCAAAAACCCGCGCCGCCAAAATGCCTCGCACCGGCGGCTTGCGACGCATGAGCCGCAGATTTGCCGTCGGAAAACCCAGCGTGCGTCCCAATTCCCGCCCGTGGACCACACGCCCGGACATTCGATAGGCTCGCCCTAAGAGCCGTTTGGCGCCGGCATAGTCGCTTTGCGCCAATCGCTCGCGCACGGCGGTACTGCTGACGCGCATCCCGTCGAAAACGAAGGGCTCTATCTCCTCGACGCCGAATCCGCGCGCCGCACCGGCGGCCCGCAGGCTTTCAATCGTACCGACGGCATTGCAACCGTAGCGAAAATCATGTCCAACCACCATATGCCGAGTTCGCAAGCTCTCGACGATCAGTTCATCGACGAAGCATTCCGGCGTCATCGCGCGCATGTACTCGTCGAATCGCAAAGTCACCAGGCGATCGACGCCCTGCGCCGCCAAGGCAACGAATTTCTCGCGCCAACGCGTGAGCCGTGGCGGCGCGCCCTCGGGATCGATGAACTCCTTGGAGCTTGGCTCAAATACCAGGACCGTGGCCGCAGCGCGCAATTCAGCGGCGCGCGATTTCAGCACGCCGATCATCTGCTGATGGCCCAGGTGCACGCCATCGTAATTGCCCACGGTGAGTACGCAGCCTTGATGTCGGCGCGAAATATTGTGCAGACCGCGAACTAGTTCCATGGCGAAAGACTGTGATTATACTCAGGTTTCCCGCTTTTCATCGGCAGCACTATAACAAGCCCCGCTTGGGTTGGGCCGGCGGCTGATTGACAAGTGCGGGGCCAATCGGCAAGCTACGCGGCTCTTTTTGGGTCCCCTGGGACCTTAAGGTTTTGCGAGGAGTCTAAAAGCTTTGGCGAATACGAAATCTGCAGAAAAGGCCGCCCGCCAATCGACGCAGCACCGCGCCCGCAACGATGCGCTCACCTCGCAGCTGCGCAGTGCGATACGCAAGGCGACCCTGGCGCTCAAAGCCGGCAAGCATGACGAAGCCGCGACCGCGCTTGCCGATGCAACACCGGTGATCGACAGCATGGTCAACAAGGGCATCATTCACCGCAACAAGGCCGCGCGCCACAAGAGCCGCCTTACCAAACAGGTTCGCGCACTCGCGAAATAGACGCTGTTCGAATGCGAAAAAAAGCCGGCGACGCCGGCTTTTTTTTGCGCCTCAAGCCAGTACGGCCGCGGGCGACGGCGTACGCGGATGCTCTTCGAGATAGCGCATCACCGCTTGCTTGAGTTCCTCGGTGCCGGCGCCGGTTGCGCCGGAGACCAGAAACGCCCGCCCCTTCCAACGCAATCTCCGCACGATGTCCTTGGCGCGTTGCTCGGTTTCCTTGGGCTGCAGGAGATCGGTCTTATTCAACAGCAGCCAGCGCTCTTTCGCCGCCAGATCGGCGGCGAACTTTTTCAGTTCCGCGACAATCGTGCGCGCGCCCTTCACGGGATCCTCATCCGGATCCAGCGGCGCGATGTCGATGAGGTGCAGCAGCACCCGGGTGCGCTGCAGATGCTTCAAGAAGCGAATGCCCAAACCCGCGCCGTCGGCGGCGCCTTCGATCAAACCCGGGATGTCCGCCATCACAAAACTACGCCCCAGTCCCACGGCGACCACACCCAGGTTGGGGTGTAAAGTCGTGAACGGATAATCCGCCACCTTCGGGCGTGCCGCGGACACGGCGCGGATCAAGGTTGATTTGCCGGCGTTAGGCAGGCCCAAAAGTCCGACATCGGCGATCAGCTTCAGCTCGAGCAGCAGCTCGCGTTTTTCGCCCGGAAGCCCGAGGCCGGACTTGCGCGGCGTGCGATTGGTGCTCGATTTGAAGCGCGTGTTGCCCCATCCGCCTTTGCCGCCTTTGGCAACCAACAAGGTCTGACCCTCGACCGTAAGATCGCCCAGGGTCTCGGCGGTATCCTTGTCGGTCACGACGGTGCCGATGGGAATGGAGACATAGGTGTCGTCGCCGCCATGTCCGGTGCAATCGTTGCCGCTGCCACTCTCGCCGTTCTGACCCTTGTAAGTGCGGGAAATTCGAAAGTCAGCCAACGTATTCATGCCCTCGACAGCTCGCAAGTAAACGCTGCCGCCGAGGCCGCCGTCGCCGCCGTCGGGACCGCCGAAAGGAACGAACTTCTCGCGCCGGAAACTCACGCAGCCGCGGCCGCCGTTGCCGGCATGCACCTTGAGTTTGGCTTCGTCGACGAATTTCATGAGGACCCAATGCGGCGCGCCGCACCGCGCACATAAAAAGGGGGCCAACTTTAAGCCCCCTTGAAGAATCTAACGGCGAGCCTTCAAGGCTCTACGCCCCGCTACTTCGGAATGACGTTGACGTAGGTGTGCTGCTCGGGGCCCTTGACGCGAAACTCAACCACGCCGTGAGCTTTGGCAAATAAGGTGTGATCGGTGCCGATGCCGACGTTCACGCCGGCGCGATAGGTCGTGCCGCGCTGACGAATCAGAATGTTCCCGGCCAGAACATCTTCACCGCCGAACTTCTTCACGCCTAAACGCTTGGAGTGCGAGTCGCGGCCATTGCGCGTGCTGCCGCCGGCTTTTTTGTGTGCCATGTGAGTGTCTCCGGACCTTTATGCGACTATCGACGTGATCTTCACATCGGTATAGGGCTGCCGATGGGTTTTCTCGCGCTTGTAATGCTTGCGGCGGCGGAATTTAACAATGCGGACCTTGTCGCCCTTGCCGTGGCTTTCCACGGTCGCGACTACCTTGGCGGTATCGACATACGGCGCACCGATGGTCACGGAAGACCCGGCACCGACCAGTAGAACCTGATTGAATTCGACGCTGGCGCCTTGGTCGGCGTCGAGCTTCTCGACACGCACCACGGCACCTTCTTGAACGCGGTATTGTTTACCGCCCGTGGTGATTACGGCGTACATTGTTGCAACTCCGAAGGCGGCCAATGACCGCAAAAGAGCCGCGAATTGTATCGGGCCAACGCCGGCAGGTCAAACCACCGACCCGTGGGTAGGGCCTAAGGGCACCGCGCCAGTGGCACCGTTCTTAGGTACCATGGCCCATTCGTTTGAGCGCTTCATGACACTAGAACAGATTCGTGGGTTGGTAACTGCTGATTTTGAGGCCGTCGACAAGGTCGTCAAGGAGCGCCTACACAGCAAAGTGGCGCTGGTTGACCAGGTCGCTACCTACATCATTTATGCCGGCGGAAAGCGGTTGCGCCCCCTTTTGGTGCTCCTGGCCGCCCGCGCCTGCGGCCATTCCGGGGACCGGCACATAGATGCTGCCGCCATCATCGAGTTCATCCACACGGCGACCTTGCTCCACGACGATGTGGTCGATGAATCATCGCTGCGCCGGGGCCGCGATACCGCCAACGAGGTATTCGGCAATGCCACAAGCGTTCTGGTCGGCGATTTCCTCTATTCCCGGGCGTTCCAGATGATGGTGACCTTGGATCGCATGCGCATCATGCAGATCCTCGCAGATGCCACCAATGCCATCGCCGAGGGCGAGGTATTGCAACTGATGAACTCACATGATCCCTTCACCTCCGAGGCGCGCTACATCGATGTGATTCGCCGCAAGACTGCGCGTCTGTTCGAGGCTGGCGCGCAAATCGCCGCGGTGTTGAGCGACGCGCCCCCTGAAATGGAGGAATCACTGGCCCTGTATGGCCGGCATATCGGCACCGCTTTTCAGCTGGTCGATGATGCACTGGACTATCAAGCCGACGAAGCGAGTCTCGGGAAACACTTGGGCGACGACCTGGCGGAGGGTAAACCCACTCTCCCCCTGATCTACGCAATGCAGCATGGGAGCGAGGCCCAGCGGACCATGATCCGGCACGCCATCGAGAACGGCGGCCTGGATCAGCTGGGAGAAATCACGCGCGCCGTTGCAAGCCTCGGGGGGCTTGCGTACACTGCGCGCCTCGCTCAAGTCGAGGCGGATCAGGCGCTTGCGGCGCTGGCGCCCCTTCCCGAAAGTGCGTTCAAAGACGGTTTGAGTGAACTCGCCAAGTTCGCGGTGGCGCGCAAGAATTGATTTCGCTTGATTCGGGGTGTAGCTCAGCCTGGTAGAGCACTACGTTCGGGACGTAGGAGTCGCAGGTTCAAATCCTGTCACCCCGACCATTGATTTCATTAGAGTTTTTCCAGCAGCATCACCTTACGGTTCCATGTCCCCGAGGCTTACGGTTCCAAAAACGGTTCCTGTTTCGGCGCGAAAAAATCACACGAAATTTCGGCTGTCCTTGGATGCCTGCGGACGACATGATTTGATGCTAATTCATGCCGCCATCCGCTTGCCGGCACGCTTCGCTTGTCCACGTGAAATGAGCAAACCGCTGATACCTTAAATCGCTCGCGAAGCCTACGAACCATCGTGAGACTAAGTTCACGTTTGCCATTAAGAACCTCACTAACGCGGCTGGAGGCTCCCAGCACCGGATCCCGCGGACGCAGGCGAGTCGTCATTCGGTTGCGCTCACCGACGGTCTCCGAACCACGGGGTCTCGCGGTGCCGGCACATGGAAAACCGCCTCCTCTAGCCGCCTCAGCCGGGAGTGGACGTCTTCGTGCGGATCGGCGTCCATGGTGACCACAATCGTCTGCCAGAATTGCCGCCAACGCTTAGCCAATGATTCAGCCATCTCAACCCTCCTAAGTGCGCCTGTAATGCTCCATGCATTGCCTTCAGAGTTGCGACCAACCCCCATCGACCGGAAGTTCGGCGCCGGTCGTGTAGGTCGCGTCGAACGCGAGGAAGAGGACGGCCTTGGCAATTTCGTCCGAAGTCCCGAAGCGCTTCATGGGAACCATGCCGTTCATCTTCTCCCTAATCTGGTCGGCCTCGCCTTTACCGGTAAACACCTTGCCGAGGATCGGCGTGTCGATGGGACCGGGCGTCACCGCGTTGACGCGAATCTCGCGAGGAAGCAACTCGGCGGCGAGCGTTCGAGCGAATGATCGCACCGAGGCCTTGGCCGCTCCGTATGCGGCATTGCCGGGCATTCCCTTGACGTTGGCGATCGAGGTCGTGAATACGACAGAGCCTCCCCGGTTGATCAGCGGCGCGAGCTTCTGCACCGCGAAAAGCGGTCCCTTGGCGTTCAAGTTGAACATCTCGTCGTAAACAGCCTCGGTGATGGTCTCAAGAGGCGCTCGGATGCTGAACCCGGCGCTGACGGAGAGCAGATCGAAGGTGTCGAACTCGGCCTTCACCCGGGAGGCGAGAGCGTCGATGTCCGTCAACGATCGCGCGTCGCTCGAAACCACGAGGGCGCCCTTTCCAAGCTCTTTCTCCGCCGATTCCAGTCCGGCCTCCGAGCGACCCGTCACCAGAACACGTGCACCCCCATCGAGGAGCATCTTCGCCGTCGCGAGCCCCATGCCGCTCGTGCCGCCGATAATCACCACCTTTTTATCTTGGTACCGTTCCATGTGTATTCTCCTCGCGAGGTTAGGGTTGCTTTGATGATTTCGAACTGTTCGGTACGATAATAGCCACGATGGCGGTGGTCAAGACAGTTTCGAACTATTTATTTCAAAATACCGCAAGACTCCGTGAACGATCCTGTAGGTCCGCAATGGCCCGCTGATTCGGTTTATCGCAACCATTTCGCCGCGACCGGCGTTCCTTCAGGACACCGCGCTCAAGAATGCTGGCTAAGACAAGTCGACGCCGGAGACCTTGACGACGGCCTGCCACGCGGCTTCCTGGCTGGCGCGATCGTGGAGGTGTGGGTGGCGCTGCGCCTCAATTGGGCCTGAGAACTTCCCTTGAGCCGAGGCGAAGAATTGCCCTGAAACGTCGGTTCCGAACTCCGACGCCTGGAGGTACCGACGGGCCGCGGTCTCCGGCGTCTGATTCATGCCAGGAATGAGGTTCACGATTGGGATAAACAGATACTTCAACAACGGGCCAGCGCTTCGCACTACGTTGGTGGCGGTCGCCCCACCGGGCGAGACAGCGTACACGGCCATGCCGGAGGGTAGCCTGCGCGCCAGCGCCGCGACCCACCAAGCGATAATGAGCTTCGCGTCGGCATAAGCATTGTTGGGCATGTACTTCACGTTCGGCCCGTTGTGAATCAGGGCTTCCATAGCGGCGGTTCGGTCACCCCGGTGGTATTTGGCCGCGAAGGCTGGCACGTCGGTGTACTTGAACATGGGGACGCCCCCTCGGGCAGGCTCCGCGCCGGCGATAACAATCCGCGCGTTGGGGCTCAGCAGGTTGGCGCCAAGCAACCCGACAGTCAGTTGATGATGGCCGATCAGCGGGGCCTGAGACGCCTCGATGCCCGAAGCAGTGAGTGCGCGCTTCTTGAATGGAACCAGCCCTGCATTGAGCAGTAGGAAATCGATAGGCGGACGTCGCTTGACGAGCTCGGCGAGCGCGGATTGAACACTGGTTGGCTTGTCCAGATCCAGCGCCAGCGGCGTGAAGAGCTGTTTTTTGGTCTCAGCCGCGAGTTGAGCGGCCGCTTGCTGGGCCCCGGCCAAGCTGCGACCGGTGACGATGATCTCGTGCCAGCCCTCTCCGGCGAGCAGGCGTGCTGCCGCCTGGCCGAGCCCGGAGGTGGCGCCGGTGATGAGAGCGATCGAATGTTCCATGGGCGGTTCCGTGGTGAGGGAGAAGGTCTACATCGTGAGGCCCCGCGAGGCCAGGGCCAGCTTGCTAATTTCGAACTGTTCAGTTATATATTGGCCGGATTATATTGACAGGATGGCGATTGTCAATGAGATTTGAACCAAATGATTCAAAATAGAGCTAGGCCAGTGGGTCGACCGCGCAGCTTCGATGAGACGGGGGCGCTGGAAAAGGCGACACAGGTGTTCTGGTCGAAAGGCTACGACGGAGTGACGATTGACGATCTCGTCGTCGGGATGGGTGTGGGACGGCCGAGCCTGTATGCCGTCTTTGGGGACAAGCGGGCGATATTCTTGCGCGTCCTGAGGGCGTACGCACAACGGAAGGGCGCATCAGCCGCGAAGGCACTCCTCTCGCCACATAGTCTTCGCGACTCGATCGCGAGCTTTCTGAGGTACGCCGTCGAAAGTGCGACCGAGAGAGGGTCCGCCCGGGGTTGCCTTATGGTGTGCGTCGCGCCGCTTGTGAACGACGCTGAGGTTCAGCGGTTCCTGCAGAGCGCGGTCGCGGGCGGCGTGGCGCTGGCGGAGCGCCGTTTCCGGGACGGGATCAGCGCGGGAGAAATCCCATCTGACTTTCCCGTAGCCGCGCGTGCAATCCAAGTCACGGATTTAGCGCGTGGGCTGACCATGCGTGCGCAGCTAGGCACGCCGCGCAAGACGCTCCTCAAAGATGCTCAGGAAGCGGCCGACTTAGTGCTTCTGCCGCGGCGCGTCTGACGGGTTATCGGAAACAATTCACTGAGGAAATGACCATGACAACTGACATGAGCGGGTCCCGGGACGTTTCGTCGACTGATGAACAAAGTGGCGATGACATATAGCTTCATCGTCCCCTGCCCCGTGAGAACCACGACTGCCACGCTGGGGATACAAACGCCTTCCACTTCTATTTCTCTTAGAGTGTGATAACTGTAATTGTCATTGGTTGTCCAGACCAGTGACTTGCGTCGACTGAAATGGCCATTTATAATTCACAAATGGCCATTTCGGTTTCCAAGTTCAAGAACTCCTGCCTTGACGTAATTCGCCGCGTAGAGGCAACGGGGCAATCCGTGTCAATCACACGGCGAGGCAAGGTTGTGGCCCGCCTCGCGCCGTCATTTCAAGTCACGCAAAGTGTGGACGCTAAGCCTTGGCAGCAGCTAAGGGCCCTCGGAGGCAAATTACTTGCGGAGCCAAATGAATCGGTTGTGCGCGAGGAGGACTTTGAGGCCCTGCGTTGATCTTGCTCCTCGACACGCATTTTTGGATTTGGTGGCTTACACCAAGATCACCTCTCAAGCCCGCGGAAAGAAATGCACTCGATGCCGCAGCAGAGGCTGGGGGCGTGTGCCTAGCTGCCATCAGTTTGTGGGAGGCGCAGCTTCTGCACTCCAAGCAGCGCTTGCAACTACCAGTACCGTTTTCTGACTGGCTGACACGCGCGACGGAATCGCGAGTTCTGACGGTTCTGCCCCTCGATCGAGACGTCGTCATCGCGGTAGACAGCTTGCCCGCACGATTTCACGGCGATCCCGCCGATCGACTGATAGTGGCTACGGCCCGTACACACGGTGTACCGCTAGCGACCCGTGATCGAGCGATTCGGCGTTCGCGCGCCACCAAGCTGTGGTCGCCATGAGACGATTGTTTCTTCCGTAAATAACCTTCGGGACGTAGGAGTCGCAGGTTGAAGTCGCGCAGCAAATGCGCGTTCCCACTCCGGCAGCTATCTCCAGCTCGAAACTCGTTTTACCGCCGACTATTGTTCCCAGCTCATGAGCAGATCTCGAGCAACCTCATCAGGAAAACCGTAGTTCGACTTGGAGCCGATCGCAGACATCGGGGTGTTATTGAGTTGCAGTGACAGCTCCAGTGGATCACCCGTTCGCGTCAGATAGCTGCCGAGTTGCCACACGTACTCGTTCATGGAACCAATCACACGTCGGTTGGAGGCTGCTGCGAACGATATGGGTTGCGTGGCTGCCAACTCACGGCTCACGATCTGCGCCGGCAATTGAAGCGCCGCCAAGAGCTCAGCAACCGCAGCCGGAAAACTAGTTCCAATGCTCTCCCGCAATTGACGTGCCGGCAGGAGTACGGTCAGCAAAGAACGCTCACTGGTCGCGAGCACGATCTGCTGACGTCCTAACCGTGCGAGGTGTACATACCAATTACCGAGTCGCGTACTCGGATGAACGGGCGCAGGTAGTTGCGGTGGCAGACCTAGTCTGTCTCGAATTACTTTTGTACAACAAAGTGAAAGCATGGCGTTTCGTCAAACGAACCGGCGTTACCTGACTGGCTGCCACCGATTTTGAGGTTTCCATTGCTGGTTGAATGTCTGTTCGCTTGCCGCAGCAACCGCGGGCGGCAATACGAATTCGGAAATTTCATCAATCACTACTCCCAGGTCAGGGGTAGTTTCAATACGGAGACTCTCGGCGAACACCGCCCACTGTCGCACGTGATTAAGGTCGGCTGCATACTCCACAGTCAACCCGATCGGAAACCGCCCTGGAATCACGGTCCCGCGGCGCTCGAAAGTTGCCCGCAGGGCTGCAGCGAGCGTCGGTCCCTCGAATTCAAAGTGGCGCGAGATGAACCAAAGATCGTAATAATCCTTCATTCGGCTGTTTGTCATTCCGAGTTGCACCATGGCTTCGAACTTCTCGGCCACAACCGTCTCTCGCGGATAGGTGCGGATGCGAGGGAGTGACTGGCCGAGAATCGACGGAAATTCAGTGATGACCGGCGCCGGCGTGATTGCATCTCCGAATCCCACGTCGATCTGTAGACGCAAAACGGTGGTTCCGAGCTTCGCGGTCAGCCGCACCCGAAAGCCGCCGTATTCCTGCGTATCGCGAATTTCGGTGACCTTCACACTCGACGCATCGAAAACCAGTCCATCATCTTCGACGGATTGCACGCAGATGGAGGCGAAAACATCACGAACCACCTCAGCCTCGTCCTGCAGAAACCCTTCCAAATCGAGGTCTTTTGTCGATCGGAAATTCGCGCCGCCCCAGAGACGAAAAAGCATCGCGCCTTTGAGGACGAATCGTTCGCTATGGGTTGACACGGAAAGACGATAAAGAAACCGCTCAAGTCCGTACCAGATGAGCACTAGGTTTGGATCTGTCTTGATGGCAGTTGAGTGATTCAACAGCCGCTGGCGGATGGACGCGGACGTATTTCTGGGTTTATCTCTTGCCATGAGAAGTGCTGCCGCTAAATCGCTTCGAGGTATGGACGAATGACGGTGCTCACGCGGCATTCTTTGGCCGCCGCCCAAAGCTCTTCCCGGGTGCAACGCTTTGCGCGCAGCGCCTCGCGCAGCGCCTCGATAGCTACATCAAGACCAATCTTGTTTCGAAATTTGAAGCAATCGGCCACTGTCTTCGCCGAAGAATAGATGCGTACTGGAACTCCATCGACCCGATGACGCTCAACACCGAACGTAAAAGCCGAACCAGAGACCAGGGTCACACGAACCGGTGGGTAGTCGAGCCGAGGCCGTGCGGCTCCCTGCGCTACGGCGATCCAGACTTCATGAGGAGCCTGGGTGCCGATGCCATGAAATCGAAGGGCTGAGAGTAGACAGATTACCGAATGCGGAACCGCAGCCGCGACAAGCGCGAGTCCGAGATTCTCGGAGTGCTCCGCCTCTGGCAGCATGTAGCGCCCACGGCCTACGCGTATAAGCTGCCCTTTGCCGACAAGGCGGCTTACCTCCTGTGGATGGATTTGCAGTCGAGCAAAATCCCGAGGTTGCAGAATCGCCTTGGAGCGAGCAGATGCGGCGAGCTGCCTACGTTGCCGAAGATTTGATTTCATGTGATGAATTATACATACTTATATGTAACAATGTATATTTAATCACAACACTCTTTCAGCACAACCTTCGGGACGTAGGAGTCGCAGGTTCAAATCCTGTCACCCCGACATCTCATTTATTGAAGTATTTTCTCCTGTTCCTGCTTACGGTTCCAGGTCCCAGAGGCTCACGGTTCCAAAAACGGTTCCAGTTTCGGCGCGGAAAAGTCACACGAGATTTCGGCTGTCCTTGGACATCTGCGGACGACCCGAAATGGATGGCCCTGACAACGAACCATCAGGCATCAAATCTGCCATGATTTCTCCTCCTGGCAGGGCCAGGCAATTCTATAAAGAAGGCACTAGAGCGCGGCCATGCCGCGCAAGCGCAGCGTTTTCAACAGGTCGATCAGTTTCTCTTTCATCGGTACTCTCCTACGGTGGAACAACGGGAACAAGCATTGCGGGGCGGGCACGCAGCAGCTGGTTGTAGCGGTCGCAGTTGGCGGCCGGCTCGACGGCGAGCTTCAGCGCCTGTGGCACCTGCAGCACTGGGTGCTGGGGCGGCGCTGCCGCACGGTGCAACAGGTTCACCACGTGTGCGCTGCTGACGACCTGCTCCTCGAGGGCCACCGCGCAGGCGTCGCTGACGGCCTCGAGGCCGTAGAGCGCGACCATCGACAAGATATCGACGAACTGCCGGTCGCCGTCCGAGTGCTTGGCGAGGCG
The DNA here is from genome assembly GCA_963785405.1 of uncultured Gammaproteobacteria bacterium. GTDB lineage: Bacteria > Pseudomonadota > Gammaproteobacteria > Steroidobacterales > Steroidobacteraceae > Bog-1198. The sequence goes on along the minus strand of CAWAVF010000002.1, from coordinate 4,482 downwards.
CTCCCGGAGCCGAGTCATCGAGGCCGGCAGGTTCCAGTCCTTGAACGGCGCGCCGTTACGCAGCGCGCCAGGCTTGCGGGCAAGCGCTGCGACCTAGTGCCAGGGGTTGTAGAGCGTCTGGCCCCGCTCGAAGCAACGGGGATGTTCACCGGCGACTTCGCCGCCGCAGACGATGATGATCCGCTCGGAGTAGGCGCGGATAGTCGCGACCTGGCGCACGTAGCGCGACTCGACGCTGTAGCGGTTACGGTCGAAGTTGACGAGGCACAACGTCGAGACGAGCGCGGACTTCTCGGCGTAACCATCGAACGGGATCGGCATCGTGCGCAGATCCGCTCGCTCCTCGTCCCACAGCTCGATGATCTTGCGCTCGGTGGCCCTTCTCCCAGCCGGATGCGGGCGTGCACGCCGTCGGCTCGATCAGGTAGTGGTTGCACATCACCAGGAAGCGGCGGTTGTAGCGCCGCTCGCGGCCGACGAAGATCGCATCGACCGCCGGCTTCAGGTTGTCGTAGATACCTCGGCGCGGCACGCCGCCAAAGAACTCGAACGCCCGTGCATGCGAGTCGAACACCATCTCCTGGCTCTCACGCGGATACGCGGCCAGGAAGAACGCGCGGCTGTGGCACAGCCGCACGTGCGCGACCTTGACCACCTGGTCAATGCCGCCGAGTTCCACGTGCTCGTGGCTCCAGTCGAACTGGTAGGCCTCCCCGGGAGCAAAGATCTGCGGGATGAACGCCGTTGTGTCCGGTCGGCGACGCTGCTCAAAAATCCGCGCGTATCGGCGCACCGCATCGACCGCGCCGGTATATCCCTCAAGGCACGGTCCGTCGCTCGCGCGCCGGCAGCGTCTCCTCGGCCTCCAGCCACGCTTCCAGCGTCGCCACGAACGGCCCAAGCTTTGGCATCGGCTGGCGAACCCGCTGGTACTCGTACGCCTCGCCCTCGAACTTGAGCGCCCGCTTGACCGTGTTGAGCGCCAATCCCAGATCGCGCGCGATCGCGCTAATCGACTCGCCCTGCACCAGCCGCCGCCGGCGAATCTTGCCGATCGTTTCCACGCACAACACCCCAGTTCTCCCAAGACAGCCGGTTTGGCTGTCTCAGGGTACGGGGGTGGTCAATTTTGGACGCCGGTTACCCCGTTTGCCTGGTCAGAATTGCACGCCGGTTTGCATAGAGACGGCTCGGATACTCTTCATGTCCTTCCGGGAGGTTTGCGTAAGGTATCTAACAACGCGAGTGCGCCAAACGCAAAAGTGACCAGGGGCTCCAGAATCACGAGCAACATGAGCACGGGCAAACAAGTCACTCGCCAGAGCCATCGAATTGGATGAACCGAATTTAGGCTGTAGAGACCCACTGGTCAGACCTTTTGCACGATTGATTGCGCGACCTCTCGCTCACGATGCTCAAAAGCATCGGCGAATTGCTCGAGTTCTCCCGCGCTCATTCCGAGCTCGCGGCCACGCACTCGCCAAGTTGAAACTGTCCGTTCGACCTCTGCAAGTATCTTAAGCGCACTTTTCTTGTCCAGCTTGAAATAGGCGGTCACCGCCATTAGCGCATCGATCGAAGCAGCTGGGCCTGCCTCTTCGGAGATCCAAGTTTTCAACTCACGCTGACGATCGGGGAACGGATTGATATCGAAAGCCGGCGATAGTCGCCATTGGTCCTTTGCGACATGAAGAAAGCCATGATTGTGCAAGTGATCGTCAACATTGTTAATAAGGATGGAGAAGGCGATTCGGCGCCAGAGCTCCTCGACATCGGCTTGCGCGTCTGCTCCATGCTGACGGATTGCATCGACAATTTCGGTGTAGGTATGTTCTACGGGCCCACCGACGTCCAGACCGAGCAGTGTCGCGGCGGAGACGTACATGAGTCTCCCCTTGGCAGTTCGATCGAACCGACGAATGAGAGTGACGGGGATACCATCGCTGTCAATGAGCCGTGCTTGGGGAGCATTGATCCCTGCTGCCTTAGCGAGTTGCATCGCCAAGACCTCGCCCTTGGTTATTGCGCGCTGATCCTCGACGCTTGGAAACTTACCAATGCTGAGCGCGCCATCATCGTCGATGACAGAGCATTTGAGTCGCAGACCTCCCAGCGAAGTTCCTCGGCCGCGAAGGTAAGCAAGGTCTTCTGCCGTTTCGGTGTTGGTCTCGACCGCCCGACTGGCAGTCATCAGCAGAGACAGCTCGATCAACGGAGGTGCGCTTCGCCGCCCGTCTCCGCTCGCACGCTGGAAAACACCGTCCTCATCTTGAAATCGAAGCGCCCCCACGCGATTGACATCATCGACCGCTAGGAGAAAATCGATAGGCGTGAGCGGCTCGTGGTCCTGAGCTTGTCCGGCCGCTCGAGTTTGTGCGCGGCGTTTGGCGAAGTCACGGAGGATGACGCGATGCGCCCACCCGTCCGGTTCGGTATCGGCGATGGCTCCATGAAATATCGATGCATCACGGTTGGTTGGCTTGTGAAATTGTGCGCCCGCCACCAGAGGCAGATCGGGTTCGAGCGCGAATCGATCCGAAGCGGCAAGCCATTCCCGGTCATATTCGAAGGCCGCACTTTGGCGCGCGCCTTGGCTGTCAAAGCGAAGCGTACCGACGCGACGATTGGCGTCGCCGAGAAAGACGCCAATCGTGCGCTTCATAATGCTTGAGGTTCCTTACGCGCACGAACCCGTTTCGGCAGGTGGTCCGCGTCAAGCAGAAGACCGGTGTCGTCCCCGCCAGGATCGGCTAGGGCGGTTAGAGCGTCGGATAGCCCCAGAACGAAGAGAGCCATGGCGTAAATTCCGAAGGCTACACTCGGGTCGCCTTTCTCGACTTTCAGATAAGTATTCTTATGAACGCCTATCCGCTCGGCCATCATGCCAATGGTCAAAGAGCGCTTACGCCGCGCTACGGCAATGTCAGCGCCAAGCTTGGCAATGGCCTGCCGCAGGCGCAGCGGGAGGATTGACTTATTTTTCGTCGCTTTCATAAGGTCTCATAAAATAGACCTAATAAGGCTTAAAGTCCATTTTACGAGATCTAAATGCGGGCCGCTAGTTCTATCCCTACTGCGAATTCCAGAACTTGGGAGTAAACCCTACTTCGTCAGCTCTCGCGCCCACGCTTCTAACCCGGCCCGCATCTCCATTACATAGCCATAGCGATTGTAAATCGCGGTCACGCTGCCATCAGAGTCCGTGGATGTCTGTAGACACAGGGTCGTAACGGAACATCGGCGGGACACGGCCCAGACGCGCACTACTGTATTGGAAGGTAAGGCGCGGGCGTGGTCGCGATCAACCCAGGCCAGATGTTCTTCTACATGCGGACGAAACGGGCGTTATCTACGTCCCGAACAATCCACGCGGGCTATGCATGACGGCAACACTGATGATGAATCCGAACACGGCCAAAGCAGCTGCAAAGAATCCCGCCCTGCTCCATCGCGTCTTGCCGCTGCGGAGCGCGAAAATTCCAAGGATGACATACACCGGCAACAGCAGCACCTTGGCAGTCAGCCATGCCTGAGCGAATGGATATTGGTGAATGATGAACGTCAACATGATCGCCGCGGCGAGGAGAGCCGAGTCTATGAAGTACGATAGGCGGGCCAACATAGGGTGATTCGCAGCTGCTTTACCGCTCACCATCAGCACTCCTCGCAAGAAAAAGAGACTTCCCGACAAGACTACGCAGGAGACATGGGTCAGCTTGATGCAGGCGTAATATCGGAACATTAAGCAACGCCGCTCCGCGTGTGGTCGTCATCGAGCATTAGCGCGCCTTCAGCCGCCGGCGATTCAGCTTTTCCCCGCCGTGCCGAGCGCGCGCTGGCTGCGCTCGATTGGGAACGATTGTCACGCCCGCTGGAAATGAATCCGGACCCATCACGTCAGCGACGCTGAAGGTGTCGAGAGTCTTTAGAAACTGCAACTGTGCCGTTTGCAAGGCGCCGCGCAGCGCGCAATTTGGGTATAGAGCGCAGCATCCGTCATAGTCCGGCGCAAAGCATTCGACGGGCGTGAGCGGTTCGACATCCCGGACGACTCTGCCTATTGAGATATCCGCTGCAGCGCGTGCGGGCCCGATTCCTCCGTTCTTTCCCCGTGTGGCTCTTATGTATCGACGCCGTCATCGATGCGTCGCCGGTCGCGATCGCCTGCTCGGATCTCGATCGCAAGCTGTTCGGTGCGGACCCGCGCGCGCCGAGGACATCTACGGCTACAGCGAAGCGGAAGTGCTCGGCCGCACGATCGCGGTGGTTCCCCCGGACCAGAAGGATGCGGCAGCGGCGATGCATCGGCGCGCCTGCAGCGGTGAGGTCATTCGCGGCGTCGAAACCAGGCTGGCTCGCGCAAGGATGGCAGCTACGTCGATATCCGCATCGCGGCCGCGCCGCTGTTCGGCGAGGACGGCGCACTGCGCGGCGTCGCCTTCGTGCACGAGGACATCACCGCCCGCAAGAGGGCCGAAGAGT
>CAWAVF010000001.1:0-14786 GCA_963785405.1 uncultured Gammaproteobacteria bacterium | reverse complement strand
ACGCTCGCAGGGAGAGGACACTCTCATCGAGCTTCTGGATGCGCTCGCTGAGTGCCGGGACGAGGCGTTGGACTTGATCAGCGGACTGAGTTGGCGCCGCCGCGGCCAGGTGGTGCACAACAAGGATCGCAAGTTTTCCGCCGCAAGCCTCGGCCGGATGCTGCCTTACGAGAGATTGGAAAACCCACGGCAATATTTGACCAAGACATATCTCGGGTCGCGAACCATCGGCTACCAGGCCGCCCTAGGATGCCGATTCCGCTGCACCTTCTGCGGAGTCGCAGCGATGTTTCGCGGCAAGATGGCGCTGCCCACCGCCGCAAGGCTGGAGCAGGACCTCGGATTCATGAAGGACCGGTTCGGCGTGAATGGAATCCAATTCTATGACCACAACTTTTTCGATCGCGAAGTCGACATGGTGCCGCTGTTGGAGGTCCTCGCGAAATTTCAGATGCCGTGGTGGTGTTTTGCGCGGTCCGATGCGTTGGTGAATCTATCGGAGCGATCCTGGGCACTCGTCAAGAAGAGCGGTCTTCGCATGGCCTATATAGGAGCGGAGTCGCCGAGCGACTGGCTGCTCCACGATATCCGCAAGGGCACGAACCGCGATCAGACCTTGGAAGCGGTGGAGATCTGCCGCAGCCATGGCGTGATTCCGGAGCTCTCCTTCATGCTCGCGCCGCCCCAGGACCCAGAGGGAGAGACGGAGAAAACGTTTGAATTCATCCGTCTGATCAAGCGAGTGCACCCTGGCACAGAGGTCATGAATTACGTCTATACGCCTCTGCCGCGGCGGCAGGACAGCAGCAACCCCGCTTTTCGCGATTGCGCGGGCCGGCCAGTAATATTTCCGCGCACCGCCGATGAATGGGCCGAGCCGAAGTGGGTGGATTACTGGTGCCACCAGCACGCACCGTGGGTTTCTGAGCGCCTTCGACGCCGAATCGTCGATTTCACCACCGTCTTGGGATGCAGATATCCGACCGTCATGGATATTCGTGCTTCAAAGTGGGGAAAGTCCGCTCTGAGAGCGCTCGCGTCTTGGCGATATCGGTTTCAACGATACGATCACCCTTGGGAGCTTCGCGTTTCGAGAAAACTCATCCGTCATTGGGATCCGCGCGTGATGAGCTTGTGACGATCATGCCACGCCAGTTGCTGCACGTCGTACAAATCAGCTTTTTCAACGATCCTGGAGCACGTTCGCCGGCGCAGCTCCTGGACGCGTGGCCGACGCTCGTCGATGTTGCCGAAGCCTCATCGCAATCCGGCATTCGCGTCTCGGTTGTCCAAGCGAGCACCCATACGGAGCATCTGGTCCGCAACGGCGTGCACTACTGCTTTCTGCCGTTCGGCAACTCGCTATCTACGAATGGGGACAAGAGGGCGTTCGGCGAATTGCTGCGCACTCTTTCCCCGGATATTTTGCATGTGCACGGTCTCGGCTTTCATCATGACGTGCTGTCGCTGCACTCACTTGCTCCCACCATCCCGATCGTGCTGCAGGATCACGCAGACAGGCCACCACGATTCTGGCGCCGGTCTTCGTGGCGGCGCGGCCTGTCGGTTGCCGCCGGAATCTCATTCTGCGCCGCGGAGCAGGCGCGTCCATTTGTCGATGCGAGACTGGTTCGCCCGGAAACGAATCTGTACGCCATCCCGGAATCCACGAGTCGATTTACACCCGGAGACCGGCAGGAAGCGCGTAGCGCCACCCAGATCACAGGCGACCCTGCGGTTCTGTCGGTTGGCCACCTGAATGCCAACAAAGACCCGCTAACTGTGCTCGAGGGCACCAGCGCCGCGACCCGAGCGCTGCCCGGACTGCAGCTTTACTGCTGCTTCGGCACGTCGCCTCTGCTGCACGACGTACAGGATCGAATTGCAGCGGATTCTGCGCTGCGCGGCAGAGTGCATCTGCTGGGCCGCGTGCCCCACGAAAGGATCGAGCAACTGATGCGAGCGGCGGACATATTCGTGCAGGGAAGTCACCGCGAAAGCACCGGCTATTCCTTGATCGAGGCACTCGCCTGTGGGTTGCCGCCGGTGGTCACCGACATCCCTTCTTTTCGTTCGATCACGGGCGCCGGTCCGGTAGGACGTCTGTGGCCATGCGGTGATCCACGTGGTCTGTGCGATGCCTTGCAGTGGGCCGCGGCGCGTACCGATTTCACATCGCGCGCCGCGGTGCGCGCACACTTCGACCTCGAACTGTCGTTCGCCTCGCTGGGCTCGAAGCTCGTATCGATGTACGAAGATTTGCTCGAGCGCACGGGCGGACAATATCGATTCGACGCATCGGCGCTGGATCGCGCGGCCATCCAGACGTCTTGAGGAGAAACAGGGTGCCGCCGGCCGTATCGATCATTGTGCCTACGTTCAATCGCCTGAAGTTTCTTGGAAGAACACTTGCGTCCGTGTTCGAGCAGACCTTCGAGGACTGGGAACTTCTCATCGCGGATGACGGCTCGGGCGCAGACGCGCGAGCGTACCTGGAGGCTCTCGACGATCCGCGCGTCAGAGTGCTCTGGCTGTCTCACAGCGGAAGGCCGGCGGTTGCACGGAACGCGGCCCTAAGTGAAGCGAAAGGCGAATATGTCGCTTTTCTCGACTCCGACGACCTTTGGACGCCGTCAAAGCTGCAGATCCAATTGGCCTCGCTACGCAAGCAAGCCGGCCGCCGCTGGGGCTATACCCGATTCGTCCTGGTGGACGAGTCGGGCCATCCGACTGATTGGCAGCGTATCGCGCAGCTGGCCTGTCCCGGATGGCTGGATCTTCGACAAGCTGGTGATGTCTGAGACGGTCATTGCCGTGCCCAGTGTGGTGGTCGCCCGCGAGCTGCTGGAACAGGTAGGAGGATTCGATGAGGACTTGGTCATGTGCGAAGACTACGACCTGTGGCTGAGGTTGGCGGCACAAAGCGAGGTCGACACCATCGACGAGCCTTGCACGCTCGTGACCCGTCACGCCGAACATTCCGGCAATGAGATCATCTCGTTTCAGGATTGCGCGCGGGTCTTCCAGAAGGTGCTGCGCGCGCGCGGCACAGAGCATCTGCATTCGATCGTGCACGAAAAGCTTGCCGAAGTTGCCTCTGGGCTCGCGAGGAGCCACGCGGCGCGTGGAAATCGAATGAGCGCGCTGCGCACGGTAACCTCGAGCGTGCGCCACTGCTGGCGATACCCGCACTGGTGGGTCGGCGCTTTGCGGGCGACCGCCTGTGCGGTTACACCGCAAACCTTGGTCGAGGCCGCCCGCAAATATCGAAGCATTCGCCGCGCGCATAACGGCGCGCCGCCGTGATCTTCCGCGCACCGTCATGACGACGCCCGTCATTTCGATCGTTATGCCGACGTTCAATCGTCTGCAGTTTCTGCGCCCCGCAGTCGATTCGGTATTCGCCCAGACCTTCACGGATTGGGAATTGATAATCGCGGATGATGGCTCGGGCGCTGAGACAAGGACCTACCTGCAAGGGCTCGATGATCCGCGCGTCACGGTGCTGTGGCTGCCGCATACAGGTAAACCCTCTGTCGTGAGCAATATCGCCCTGCGAGAAGCGCGCGGCGAATTTGTCGCTTTCCTGGATTCCGACGATCTGTGGCTGCCCAAGAAACTGGAGACGCAGCTCGAATCGCTGCGCGAGCGCCCGGAGCGCAGATGGAGTTACACGAAGTTCGCTGTCGTGGACGGATCGAGCCGCCCGATTGTAGCTGCAAGGATCAGAGATTGGCCAACACCGAGCGGTTGGATCCTGGAAAAGCTGCTCGAGGAGACGACCGTCATCGCGCAGCCGAGCGTTGTTGTATCGAGACAGCTGCTCGAACAGCTGGGCGCATTCGATGAAGAGCTTGTGATGTGCTATGACGACGAACTGTGGTTCCGGCTGGCGGCGCACAGCGAAATCGACGGGATCGACGAGCCGCTCACGTTGATACGCCGCCACGAGCATCATTCCGGAGGCGACATGATCGCCTGGAGAGATCGCAGACGAGTGTTCGAGAAAGCGCTGCGCTACGAGCGGCGGCAGTCATCTAGAACCGATCCTGCGCAAGCTCCGCGCGCAAATGTCCGCGGGACTTGCGAAGAGCCAGGCGGCTTCCGGCAGGCGGATGAGCGCCCTTGCCACTCTCTTCACGAGCCTGCCGTACTCCTGGGCGTACCCCAGGTCTTGGCTCGGCGCACTGGGCGCGACTGCACGCGCATTTGCGCCGGCGGCCGTACGCACGCTCGTCCGTCACTACCGGCAAAAACGCCGCTTTCACTCGGTGGTCCCATGAGCCTCGCGGCCGAAGCCTGGAGCATACTTACGCCGTCGCAACGACGGCGGGTGCTCGCGGCGCAAATCATTTCACTGGCGATGGCCTTCTCGACCATTACCGGGATTGCGGCGATCGCTCCGTTCTTCGCAGTACTCGGCGACCCGCGACTGATCGATCAAAACATACTGCTGCATTGGCTCTACCTTCACGGCGGATTCTCCGATCAACGCGGTTTTATCGCGGTTCTCGGCGTTGCATTCATCTCGTTGGTGCTGATCGCCAATTTGATCAATGCATTGGGGTCCCTGGCCATGAATCGCCTGGCAATGCGCATTGGCAATCAACTGCAAACGGCGATGTTCGCGGACTACCTGTCGCGGCCCTACTCGTTTCACGCAGGGACGAACAGCGCAACGCTCGTCAAAAACATCGTCTACGAGAGCACCCGTGTAACCAATGGCATCCTGCTGAACGGTCTCATGCTGGTTGCCAATCTGGTCACCGCATCATTCATCGTTCTTGCGATCGTGCTGTTGAATCCGACGGTCGCCATCGCGATGATCGCCGTGCTGGCCGGCGGATATGCGTTGATATACCTCGCGGTGCGCAACCGCGTGCTGCGCTTCGGACGCGCCCAGTCGCACTTCGCCGCCGAACAGGCACAGATCGTCAACGAGGGTTTCGGCGCTATCAAGGAACTCATCGTCCTCCATGTCCAAAGCTTCTTTCGCGACAGGTTCGAGCGCGTCAGCAGCGCTCTCGCGCTGGCCGCCGCGAATTGTCAGGTAGTCGCGCAAAGTCCCAGGCACTTCATGGAATGCGTGGCGGCGGCGGTCCTCGTCGGCATTGCGCTCGTGCTCGGCGGCCGTGAGGACGGAGTCGGACCGTGGCTGGGGCAGCTGACATTCCTGGCGTTTGCAGCGTACCGGCTTCTGCCGACTCTGCAGCAGGTTTTTGCCATGATCGTGAAAATTCGTGCCGACCGTCCCGCGTTCGCCCTCATTGCGCCGGATTTGCGGCACGCGCGAGCCGCACATACTGATGACCTCGATGGATCTACGGCGCTCCGACAGCGCGTGGCTCGCGCATCATTGTCGGGAAATCCGGCTGAACGATGTGTCGTTCCGTTATGCGGACGATCGGCCGTGGGCTCTCAAGGGCGTGTCATTGTGCATTCCGCCTGAGTCGACGGTCGGCATCGTCGGCGCAAATGGCTCGGGAAAGACGACGCTCGTGGACCTGATCGCGGGGTTGCTGGTGCCTGCGGCGGGATATGTGGAAGTCGATGGAACCGCGCTCGATGATGACAATCGTGCGGCCTGGCAGGCCCAAGTTGCGTACGTTCCGCAAAGTATCTATTTGCTCGACGCAAGCATCGCTCAGAACATCGCTCTGGGAATTGCTGCACCCGACATAGACCGGGGACGGCTGCTCGAGGCCGCACGCCTGGCTCAACTCGACGAATTGATTACGGCGCTGCCGCGCGGGTTCGAGCACAGAGTGGGCGAGCGAGGCGTGAAGTTGAGCGGCGGCCAGCGGCAGCGAATCGGCATCGCCCGCGCATTGTACCGCAAGGCTTCGGTGCTGCTATTGGACGAGGCGACGAATGCGCTGGACGGTTTGACGGAACGGGAGTTGATGGCGACACTCGGGCGTCTGCGAGGCCGATACACGACCATTGTGATCGCGCACCGCATGAGCACGGTGCGATCATGCGATCTGATCATCCAGCTCGAGCACGGCAAAGTCATCGGCAGCGGCACCTATGACGCTCTGCTGCGGGATTCGGAAGCGTTCCGGCGCATGGCCGGACTTCGCTGACGACCCTACGCATGGCGCGCAGAAAGCAGTCGACACTGGCCGAGCCGCCCGCCGATCCGTTTGGGGAGCGGCACCGATCGGGCCTGCGCGAGCACTTTCAATTGATGGGGGGGCAGTTTCATTTTGAAACTGACAACGCTTCGCTGGCGCAGATCGTGCGGGCGGCGTATTCGCGGCTGCCGTCGCACAAGTTTGCCGGCCTTGCGCCGCGCTTTTTGGTGCGGTTGGCACTTGCGGCCACGCAGCGCGCACGCCCAATTGTACACACTGAGAGCGAGCCGCCGCGGGTGAGGTCGTTTGCCGCAGGGGGGATTCTTTGCGGAGCCATGGAAACCGCGAATTTCGTGGCGCTCGCTCCCCAACAGCGCTCGGCACTTGTTGTCGTTTCGCCGGAAATGCTCAGATTCCCCTATTACGTCCGGTATGAGATGCTGGAGTTCGCCGTGTATGTGCTGGCGTCGCGGGCGCAGGGGCTGGTGCCTTTGCATGCCGCATGCGTCGGTCGCGGCGGCCGGGGGATTCTGCTGTTGGGTTCGAGCGGCTCGGGCAAATCGACAGTGTCCTTGCACTGCTTGTTGCAAGGTCTCGATTTCCTGGCCGAGGACAGCGTGCTGGTCGACCCGAATGGCCTTGCCACCGGAGTCGCGAACTACCTGCACGTGCGTCCCGACTCGCTCGAGTTTCTCGAGGATGCCGCCAGGACTGCCCTCATCCGGGGATCGTCCGTCATCCGGCGACGCAGCGGTGTGGAGAAATTCGAGATCGACTTGCGGCGCCCGCAGTACCGGCTGGCGACCGCGCCGCTTTGCATCGACGCGGTGGTTTTCCTCTCGCCAAGACGCGCCGGCGCCCGCGCGCTGCTCGCGCCGATGCGAAGGGCGCTGCTGATTCCGAAACTCGCCGCGGGCCAACGCTACGCGGCGAAGCAGCCTGGATGGAGCGTCTTCATCAAGCGGGTTTGCCGCCTGCCGGTGTTCGAGCTGAGCAGGGGACACCATCCACTACAGGCGGTTGAGGCGCTAAAGGAACTGTTGCCGTCCGGCCCGACGTCTTCGGCGAGAAAGCGAGAAAGACCGTGAAGATCGCCCTCGTCGTGCCCGGAGGGGTGGACCGATCCGGAGAGTACCGGGTCATTCCCGCGCTTCTAGCCTTGATAGCTCGCCTGTCGGTGCAGGATGAGATTCACGTGTTTGCTCTGCGCCAGGAAACTCTACCCGCAAGATGGGATCTGCTCGGTGCGCGTGTCCACAACATAGGTGCTGCCAACACAAGTCTTCGCGCGATCCGCGCGATCTGCGCTGAGCACCGCACGTCGGTATTTCACTTGGTGCACTCGATATGGTCGGGCGCTCCGGGCTTCGTTGCGGTGGCGGCGGCAAGAATCCTACATTTGCCGAGCGTGATTCACCTCGGCGGCGGCGAGCTGGTGGCCTTTGGTGACATCGGTTATGGGGGCCGTCTCGGATGGAAAGGACGCCTGCGCGAAGCCGCAGTCCTGCGGGCCGCAACTGTCGTCACAGCGGCAAGCGCGCCCATGATCGAGACGCTGGATAGGCTGGGTATCGCAGCGAAGCGATTGCCGCTGGGTGTCGATCTCGACATTTGGTCACCCCGCGAGCCCGTGCGTCGCGACATCGGCAAGCCCGCGCGACTTATTCATACTGCGAGTCTGAATCGGATCAAGGATCAGCCCACGTTGTTGCGAGCCCTGGCCTTACTCGCGGAATCGCGCGCGGATTTTGAGATGGACATCATCGGCGAGGATACGCTGCAAGGCGAAATTCAGGCGCTTGCGGTCCGATTGGGACTGTCCCGGAGAGTGCGATTCCACGGGTTCCTGCCGCAGCGGCGGCTGCTGCCGCTTATAGAGCAGGCCCATCTTATGGTCATGTCTTCGCGTCACGAGGCTGGTCCTTTGGCCTTGCTCGAAGCGGCGGTCAAGGGCGTGCCTACCGTTGGGACGGCAGTGGGACATATCGCGGAATGGGCACCGCATGCGGCTGCCTCCGTGCCTGTTGGCGACTCCGCCGCTCTGGCGCGTATCACGGGCGAAATGATGAGCGACGAGGATCGGCGTTTGCGCATCGCTCGCGAGGCGGTGCGCCGAGCCACTCAGGAAGATGCCGATTGCACAGCACGAAGCTTTCAGGCGATATACGCGACTCTCACGGCGCGCAGCGATGTAGCTGCGAAGACGACGGAATTAGATGCTCGATCGTGACTCATCTGTAGGGGTGCTTCCGAATCGACATGCAAAGATACATCTGCTCGCTCGACCGGCGCGCGTAGAGGTCGCCGCTCGACGCGCTCGCGAGGGCGGCATTGCGCTTACGTACCGCCCCGACATCGATGGGCTACGAGGTCTGGCGGTAGGATTGGTTGTCGCCTATCACGCCTTTCCGAGATTTCGCTCCGGAGGCTTCGTTGGCGTCGATGTCTTCTTCGTCATCTCCGGCTATCTGATCACGCTGCTCGTGTTGAGCGGCCTGCAAACCGGGACGTTCAGTCTGATCGAGTTTTATCGTCGCCGGGTGCGGCGCATCGTGCCGGCTCTGCTCGTGGTCGTGACAGCTTGTTGCATCTTCGGATGGTTGTTGCTGCTGCCCAGCGAGTTGCGGGCGCTTGGCAGTTCCATCAAGTGGTGCGCGCTGTTCCTTGCAAACCTATTCTTCGCGCAAACAGGCGGCTACTTCGACCCAGTCGCGGAATCGAATCCCCTTCTGCACCTTTGGTCGTTGGGGGTGGAGGAGCAATTCTATCTCGTCTGGCCCGTGCTTTTGACCTTTGCGGTGAGGCGTGGCGTGACGATGCGCGTTCTGGGCACGCTGGTCGCGGCATCGCTAGGTCTGAGTATCTGGAGCGCCTGGATTGGGCCTACACCTCACTTCTACAATCCGGCCACGAGGGCCTGGGAATTGGCAGTTGGTGGGCTGCTGGCCGCATGGCGGTTTGGAACACTTCGCAAGCGCGCTGCGGACGATTCATTGAGCCACCCGCCACGGTGGCTCGGCGCGCAGGCGATCTCGCTGGTGGGACTGGCGCTGATCATCTTGGGAGGCGCGTGTTGGACCGCGGACAGGCGAATTCCAGGTATTTGGAGTGTCATACCGACCGTGGGAGCCGCACTGCTCATCGCAGCAGGACCGAGTGCGACGGCGAACCGATGGTTTCTGGCAAGCCGGCCGATGACATTCATCGGGCGGATCAGCTACCCATTGTACCTCTGGCACTGGCCGCTTTTTTCGTTCACGCGCATCGTTCTCGGGCATCCGGCGCAGCCCGCCATGGCGGCAGGGGCGATTGTCATCGCCGTCGCCGCAGCTTACGCAACCTACCGCTTGGTGGAGGCGCCGATACGCTACGGTGACCTTGGCCGAAAAACGGTGCCGGCATTGCTCGCCGGGCTCGCACTTCTGGCGGTCGCAGGGGCTGCTCTCGAGGCGCGTTTTATCACGGGCCGATTGTCCGGACCGATAGTCTCCCAATGGGACTCTGCCGCCAACGACTGGCATTTTTCCGGTGACAATCGGATCGACGAACGAACCGGATTCGGGACGCTCACCGTGAGCAGCCGCCGGAACCGCAAAGCTCTGTTCATCGGCGACTCGCACATCCAGCAGTATTGGCCCCGGGTAAGGCGACTTATCGACGCGCATCCCGACTCTGCGCGATCCGCCGTATTTGTGAGTTTTCCGGCATGGCCTCCGCTGCCAGGCATCAACCGTTTGTATCATAGAACCAAAAGCAGCGGCTTTTTCGACCGTGCAATGGAACTGGCTTTTCAACCCGACGTCGACACCGTGGTAATCGGCGCCTTTTGGGAATTCTACTTCCTCGGGGAATATCCGCCGGATCGCTACGTGCAAGAGGTCTACGGCGTGCCGCTTTTGGCGCGCGCGCCGCTGCAACTCGACTCGCCCAGCACGCAGGCCGCGTTCGAGCAATTTCAGCGTGCCATCTCGAGATTGATGTCGAGCGGGCGGCGGGTATTCATCATTCTCTCGAACCCGACATCGCCGCTGTTTGAACCCGTATTCCCAACCGAGCTCCGCCTGTCGCTGCATCTTCCCAACAGCCTGCGCAGCGACGAAGTGCCGCGAATCGACGCGGGGCCCTTCGAGTCGTTCGCGGCGCCGGTGATGAACCGATTGCGCGCAATCGCGGCGCAGACGGGCGCGAAGGTGGTCGATCCTCGCCTGACGCTCTGCGAGGGAATGATCTGCTCAGCCAGAGACTCGAAAGGTATGCCGCTCTATCTGGACTCGAATCACCTCAACGGGTCCAACGCACGCCAACGAGCGTCGTTCGTGGACGAGATGGTGCTCGGCCCGGATGTACAACAGCTCAACGACCCGTTGCCATAGCCATGAAAGGGATCCGTAGGCTTGGGACGCGGGCGATCGAGTCCGCAGCGATGGCCGCCGAAGGGGGCCTCAAGGCAGTCGGCGTGCCGATTCCGTCAGCATTGCTGCTTCTCGGTCATATGCGCAGTGGGTCCACGTTACTGCTCCACCTGCTGATGACCAATCCTGAGGTCGCGGCATTTGGAGAGCGGGGCGCCGTGTACGCCTCGAGAGCTGACTTCGCTCGCTTGGCGATCGCCTCGCGGATTGCGCGCCGCTCGCCATTCCGGCGATTGCGTTACGTTGCCGATCAGGTCAACCACAATTGGCTTACACCGAACAGCCGTCTGCTCAAGGATCCGCGAATCAGAATCCTGTTCCTTCTGCGGCGTCCCGAACTCACCATTGCAAGCATTCTTGAACTGTACCGCGCCCATTACAGGCAGGCCTGGTCGCCTTCCCAGGCGGTCGGCTACTACGTTGAGCGCCTCGGAGCGCTGACAGAACTTGCGGAAAACCTAGCCAGCCCGAAATGCGCCGCGCTGATCCGCTACGAGACCCTAACGGACTTGCCGCAGGAAACACTGGAGGCACTGCGTGTGTTTCTGGGACTTCAACAGCGGTTCACGCAAACCTACACTACTTACTCGTTCACCGGGAAACACGGCGACCCCGGGCCCAACATCGCTGCCGGCAGAATAGTTCACAAAGCACCAACCATACAGGTCCATCTGAATGTGCCCGAGTTGGCACGGGCCACGAGGGCCTATGATCAGTGCAGTAGCGCCCTCGCCCGATTTGCGCTGCCTGTCTAACGCATGTTTCAGTGCTTTTCAAACAATAGGAACACGAACTGGCAGCCGCTCACACGTATTCCGGCACAACCAGCGCCCCCGCTCACGTCGATGTGTGTGGCATCTCGCTTCTCAGATGCGGGTAATCCACGAAAAACGCGCTTGAGTGCGAAGTAGGGCTCGCTTTGCTCGGCAAAATTGGCCAGCCGCCGGCGCACGATCGGGGCTTGAGCACCCTGCACGGAGTAATGGCCATCGCGCCACAGCCGTAGCGAATTCCGCCACCACCAGACATATTTCATGTCGCCGACGAAGTACGGACTGAGGACACTCGCGAGCACTCGCCCGCCGGGTCCGGTGAGTTCGTGAAATTTCGCGAATAGCACCTGCAAGTCGTCGATGAGATTGAGCGGCGCGAAATTTGCAGTGACCAGATCGACGTCGAGACCGACCTCGGGGCTCTTGCCAGCGAGGAATTCCCGATAAGGGCCCCGTTCGAGCTTGACTCGGCCGGCCTCGATGAAATCCCTGCAAAATTCGGCGAAATACTCGCACATGTTTGGGTCAACGTCGTATGCAGCAACGGTCAAGCCGTGTTCGGCATAGAACCGTGCGTCCATCCCGGTTCCCGCGCCGAAGTCGAGTAACCTACCACCCGGCGACACAAAGCTCAGAGCGAGTGTCTGGAAGGCCGCGCGGGTTCGGCGGTCCGATTCCAACGCCGTGATTTGTTTGACGTACTCGGCGCCGGTGACGATGTTGCTTACGGCGCTAACGGGGGCACCTCAACATTGACGCCGGGACGGCACGGTAGAGTCGCAGATATTCGGCGAGGGGCAGCGCCTGGAAAGCCTCGGCAAATTTCCCCGCCCTGCCCCCCAGCGCCAGTGAGCGATGGGCGTTCAATCCTATTGCGGCGCGCAGATAGTCCGTCTGCTCGAGCTGGCTCCGATAGCAGGCTATGGCCTCTTTTTTCAACTCGATGGTTGCATCGATCTTGATCACGCAATTCGGGAACAGAAGCGTCCACACCTCGTAGCCACGACATTCGAACTCGAGCCGGGTACCTGCCACGGCGGCAAGCAGCACACTGGTGGCGGCGCGGTGATCAGGATGCTGTTCCAGAAAGGACGGCAAATAAACGCAGTCCGGCTGCAGTCGTCCCAGAATACCCTGCAGCAATCTGGGTACGCGCGTATCGACATTCAATCGCATATCCTCCGCGTCGAGAAACACGATCGACTGCACCCCGAGAACCTTGCCGGCGCGCTGCGCTTCACGCTTTCTGATATCGATGATCTCTCGTTGCTTGCTGTCGCGTTCAGGCCCCGTCATGCCTGCGCACGATGGTCCACCGTGTCGGCCGTCGGTCAGAAATATCACAGTGACTTGCGCGCCGGCTTGCACGTGCCTCGCGATCGTCCCGCCGCAACCGAGAGTTTCATCGTCCATGTGCGGCGCCAGAACCACGATTCTCCCGTTCGCCGGCTCGCACACTGCCGCTTGCTGCGTGTACACAGACGAGTTACAGATCAAGGTACGCAGGCTGCGTACTCGCCGCTGGCCGACCGCGTTGCGCACGAGCCTCTTGATCATTGTCTTCATTCGAGATCCGTCAACGTCTTCTCATCACAATTAGAAAATGGTCGCCGAACATGCGAAGCACGGGCCAGCCAGCCATGCGTCGGTCCAACCGCCACAATCGCTGGTACCAGCGCAAATGCCGTTCGCGAATCCACGTCAGATAGGGCGGTGGCGCAAATACGCAAATTCCGCGGTAACTCTCCAGCTTGAAGTCGTTGCGGAATGCTCTGTAGAACTCGCGCGGGCTGTAGTATTTAGTCCAGATCGTGTGGTTGTTCATGTTGACTGGTACGACATCTCGGGCGAAACGCACCGTCGCGCGTTGCCAGCGCCGGCCGCGCATATAGTGCGCGATCTCCCACGGACAGATGCGCCCGATCACCGTAAACACCAGGGCTCCGCCCGGTTTCAGCAGGCGGGCACATTCGCGCGAAACCTCGCCGAGGTCGGGCACGCAATTGAGTGGACCGAGATTTGAATACGCACCGTCATAGACCCCCGACCCGTCCAACCGATGAAGCTCATGGGCGCCCACCGGGAGGACTTGTACGCGGTCCGTCAATTGTCCGCTTGCGGCGCGGTCGCTGGTCCGTTGTGCCATCTGTGGCGACCAATCGGTTGCCACTACGTTGTGCCCCAACTGCGCCATGCGGATGGCATCGATGCCTGTGCCGCAGCCGAGATCGATCAACTGGCTGCCCGGAGCAAATGTGGCGTCCAACCAGCGCCACACTTCCCTGCGCATGTCCTGAATCAACTCATTGTTGCCGGATGGGCCGTCGTAGTTCGCGGCGACGCTGTCGAAAGCATCTTGAGTAGCGCGCAATTGAGGCATGGCAGAGTTTGGTGGCTTCTGCAATGAGCTGTGTGCTGCGTTCATGGCCGGAGATTTCCGATTGCCAGAGTGAAGGTTTGCAGAAAATGAAAATCTGCTCTCCGCAACGCGAATTGCTCATGGTGCGGATCGCATAGGCGAACGAGTTCCGCATAGTCTTCGCCCGAAAGATAGGGCCGTAACCGCTCGCCCCACGTGTCCCTGAATATCGTATCCCGCAGGTAACGTTCGGTGGCTTCGTTCACGGGAGACACGCGTTCAATCAGGATCGTCCGCACACTGACGCTTTGCAGGTTCGCCCCGCGCAAGATACCGAGGAGCGCCCTCACCGATTTCAGATCACTCGCGGTCAGGGAATAGCGATCGCGGTAGTAGCAGCGTACTGCCTCGTTCGTGAGCCACTCGAGTTTTGAGTCCCAGGCGAAGACCATGTCCGGCAGAAGCGAACTTTGGCCCAGCGCGATTCGGCCACCCGGCCGCAATAAAGCCGCGAGCTGCTCGACACCATGAGCGGGATCTCGCAGGTGGTTGATCGTATTGACGCACCAAATGAAGTCGATGCTTTCGCCCGCAATGGGCGCCTCGAGCAGGTCCCCCTGTAGGACCTCGATGCGCGCGCCGGCGTGCCGGCGAGCGGCCTCCACGTGGGCCGTCGCCAAGTCGAGACCGATCACACCTCCCGTAGGCCTGATCTCATCGAGCAGCCATGGAAGCGCCTCCCCCGTGCCGCACCCCACATCCAGAACCTGCATTCCGGGCTTTAGTCCCACACTGGCGATCAGACTGCGAAGCTCGGGTTCTGCGAACGCATTGAATAGGCGCAATTTACGAGAATAGTCTCGGCCCGGCGTATCGCCAAGCAGCCCTGCGCATGATTTTGCAACCACGAGGCTTTCTTCGTTATTTTGCATAGTTGAGCGCCGCATAGACTGCATGCATGGTCACCGGCTGGCGGCGAAGGATTGTTGAGCAGCCGACCGATATTGAAATTCTGCAGCCAGCAGATCGTCCCAGCGTTGATCCAGAGTTCTTTCTGCGGCCGTGGTCTGTGGTGAAATCTGCTCGTGCAAGAGATCACGAATGGCACGATAGAACTCAGACGTATAAGTCCCGTGGAACATCATGTCCAAGTCCTTACTTTCGT